>NZ_PKRP01000010.1 GCF_002855515.1 Rhizobium sp. TH135
TCGCCGGCAGGTGTGGTGCCGGCGACATCTGGGCGCCGAAGACAGCCCTGTCACTACCGTGGCGGCACGGTAGTGACAGGGCGTACCCAACATGACCGGGACTGTTTGGGGCAGCACACCGGCCACGCGTCAGGAACGGATAAAGGACAGCAGCATAAGGGACTGGCGAGGTTTGCTCGAACCTTGCCAGCGCTGACACCGAGCCATCTTTGCAACAACCCACGGGCCAAGCTGCCCCTTTATCCCGGAAAGGAGAACCTGACATGCCTATTCAACCGACGCGTCCAAGGACGCACCACGCCAAACCCCCGCCCACTTGTACGGCCCTACGGGCACGCCACGGGGGAGTCCAACGAGACACCCAAGGAAAGGAACGCACGATGCAGAACCGCACGACACCACGGCCCGCGATCGGGCGTAACCACAAGGAGACTACGAGACCGTAGAAACGGAGACAACAACAGGGAGTATCCGGCCTTTTGCTTGCCTCTGGCAAGCGCATGTGATGCCGCACGCGGCACTCATGTAGGTCATTAAAACTTACCGATAGACACGACCATGGACGATTTGAGCTTTAGCCTGAAAACCCTCTGCACCCGCTCGGGTGAGGGAAGTTTTGGCACCCGTGCGCTGAGGCAGCGGGGCTTGATGGCCATGGCCACCGATTTGAAGAACATGGGCTACCGCCTGCCCGGCGCAGCAAGCCTGAAAGGCAAGCATGTCACCGCACTGGTCGCCCACTGGAAAACGGGTGGGCTTTCCGACCAGACCATCCGCAACCGCCTCACCTGGCTGCGCTGGTGGGCGTATCAGGTGGGCAAGCCCGGGCTTTTGCCGAAAACGAATGACACCTACGGCCTCGCGGAACGTGGCCGATTTTCCGGCAACAAGGCCAAGCGCCTCGAGAGTGCGGCGCTCGAGCGCGTGCGGGACCCCCGCGTGCAGCTCGCGCTGAAGCTCGAGGCAGCGTTCGGCCTCCGCCGTGAGGAGGCGCTGAAGCTGCGCCCGGTCCTTGCTGACCGGGGCGACCGTATCGCCCTCAAGGCGAGCTGGTGCAAGGGCGGGCGCTATCGCGAGATCCCTATCACCCACGAAAAGCAGCGCGCCCTCCTTGACGAAGTCCGCGCCGTGGTCGGCGACGGCTCCTTAATTGGGACCGGCCGCAACTACCACCAGGCGCTCAAATCTTACGAAAACCAGATCATCAAGGCAGGCATCAGCAATGCCCACGGCTACCGGCACGCCTATGCCCAATGGCGCTACAAGGTCCTCACCGGCTGGTCCTGCCCGGCGGCGGGAGGTCCAACCGTGGACGCTATGACTTCGGCGCAAGCCGCACGTGACTGTGCGGCCCGCTTTGAGATCTCGCACGAGTTGGGCCACGGCCGCCTCGACGTAACAGACACTTATCTGGGACGTCGCTTCGCACCTGCCGCCAAGAAAGAGCACGCGGTGTGAGTAAGACCACCAGCACCATCCTCGAAAGGGTTCAGGAGATGACCCGGCAGGCGCGTGAGCGCGAAGCGGAGAAGCTGATGACGCTCAACCTGGTTAAGGAGGCTATTTCCGAGGCGGCAAAGCAAGGCTACAGCCGCGCGGTCATCGCTCCGATCAAACCCTTGGATCTCACTAAAACAGAGACGGTGAAAGCGACTGTCACCCAGCTTCAAAAAGAGGGCTTCAAGATCGAGTGGGAAGTCCGGCTTCAGCCGGACAACACATCGTATCAGGCGCTGATTGTCAGCTGGTAGGCTATATCATTTGCTAAAAGGCCGCCAACTCACCGTCTAGGCTCGTCTCTCTCTCGTTCAAAACGATTCCGCTGCGCCTGGATCACATCCGCCTCGTCCCTCAACCGCCTATATTGGGCATACACTACTGGTAACTCCTTGCGCGCCATATAAGCATCATCAAAGCGCGCCTTTTCCTCCGGATATGCTCCAAAGAAGTCAGGATTGGCGCGGAGCGCGGCAAAAAGTCCATCATCCCCATTCTCATCCCGGTAAGCCATCATGAGGTCTTGCGCCGCGTCCGGATCACGATACGCCTTCTTCATCAACACCTCATCCAGAGCCTCCAGACGGTCCATCTCATTGTGTATCTGCTGAAGTTTTCGCGCGAGCTTTTGATCCTCGTCGAAATCAATCACTGCTTGCCCCCAGGCTTACTTTAGACTACCCTAAAGTATGTTTAAATTATTTGACCGAAATTCATACATCCGCATACGGATACGTCATCTCGGCTACAGACTTGGCATATTCAAGCTCGTTGCGAAACAACCAGCACCTGGTGAGCGTCGTAGCTTGAGCCGCCTACTCCCCTCCAAATATCCGCGCGAACGCTCCTAGCGTTGGTAGCGATCACGTTCATGGTGTCTATCGTCATGTTGGCGATCTCGCTCATCTGCACGTACAGGCTCAGTTTCCGAAGCCCAGCGCCGAGCTGGAGCGGGGGGCGTTGGGCTGTCCGCCACACTGCGAGATGCTTCGTCTGCCCAGCGGCGCGCCATCACGGGGGAATGCGGTTTAGCGTTTTCACTTTGGCGTTCGTCAGCTTCCCATCTTCGACCCGGTGAGTTTGGGCCAAGTCGAATAGGTCGTTCAAGCTCAGCCAGCATTCGATCTTGTGCATCAGCAAGCTGCCCTTGGCTAATGAGCGATCCGTCCGGCCCGGGTACTGGTAACCGATCATCCTCAGATGACACGCGAGAAAACTGACTGCCAGGCCATTCCTGAAGGGTTCGGGTACCCTCCGCTTCCGGAAGCACCCTCCGGGGCAATAAACGTGAAAGTGCCATTTTCTCTCTCCTTGCCTGACGCTCGACGGGGTCTGGTCCGCGATGTTGCGTCGGTTCCCGTTCAATTCCTGCGGCCGCATGGCTGCGGGGATCTACCGAAATCCCCAACCCAGCACCTTCCAGCGCTTCGTTGACGAGCTTCGCCCACAAGACCCGGGCCTCCTCCACGAATTGCCGCCCATCGGCGGACCGGATCTTGCCACCAAAGCCCTCAGCTGCCACCACCCGGGTGGTCAGCAGGACATGAACATGAGGGTTATGCCCGCTTCCATCATCATGGATGGCAAAGTCCGCCACGAAACCGTGCTTGGCGTAATGCGCCGCAAACGTGTGGCACAGTTTCAACCAGGCAGCAGGCGGAAGCTCGCGTGGTAGCGCGGCCTCGATCTCTTTGGCCAACCGGGCGTCTTTTCGCCGCTCGGAGGCCTCGACGGCGTTCCATAGGGCAGCCCGATCTGCCATCCACGGCGCCGCTCCTTTGGGACACAAGATCTCCGCGTGCAACACATCGCGGCGGCCGCCGAAGGCACTGTCACGCTCCTCGACGGCATTCGGCAGGGTCTCCCCTGCCCGGTACGCGGCCGCAGCGACCGCAGAGCGACCGTCACCACGACTAATGTTTTTCACGTGCAGATGGAAAATCGCCATCACCCTACCCTCACCGCCACTTTCGCGAATGGCATCCAGCAGTCAAGGGCGCACGGAGGGGTCCCAAGGGGCTTGCCCCTGGCGCACGTGCCGGTTTTCTCCGGTCGCGTCCCGCGCCGGTCAGAAAACCGAGCACCCGCATCGCCACTTCGTCCAATGCGTACGCGTTCGGCGATGCGTAAGTGCGCTGTTAGAGCGGCTTACCCGCCTACCTGAAATACTTGATTTTTCCGAATCAGCGCTGCTACCAATGCGGGCACTGGATCGGCGAAGGGGGCTTATGGGTGTCAGACTGGCTAAAGGGGTTCGACCCGCTGAAAGGCGTCGATCTGTTCGGCACAAAATCCACCGGCAACACGCTGGACGGGATTTCCACCGGCTGGAAAATCGGAACCGAGATTACCAAAACCATCAACGGACATCGCGCCCGCAAGAAGATGGAAGAGGAAGCTGCGCGCGAACGGGACCGTCTCCGCGAAGCTCTGGAAAACCCGCCGGATATTCACGGTTCAGCAAGATGGGCCACCGCCACCGATGTCAATCAGGCGGGCGTGCTCAAGCCCGTGACGGCATTCGACACGCCATCCTCCATTCTGCTCGGGACGTTCCCGGACCCAGAACTGAATGACCGGCTCGCCGGGCAGATCCACTGGGATGGCGAGGGCCATCTCATTACCGTAGCGCCTACTCGCTCGGGAAAGTCCACCACCACGATCGTGCCCAACCTGCTGCGTTATCGCGGCTCATGCGTGGTCCTCGATCCCAAAGGTGAGCTCTACCGCGACACTGCAGGCTGGCGGCGCACTCTGGGACCCGTCTACCGTATCGCGCCCTTCGGCCGTGACACCGACGGCTTCAACCCGCTCGCGACCATCGAGTCATTCTCTGACGCCCGCGCGCTGGCCAGCTTGCTAATGCCGCCCGACCCGAAGGCGCAAAACTTCTTCCGCAACGACGCCATAGCCTTCCTTACTGCGCTCATCATGTATGTGGTCAAGTTCGCGCCGCCGCATCGGAGGACAATGGAGGAGATCCGCAATATTACGGCAGGACCAGAGCACGGTCTAACCCAAATAGCCGAAGATATGGCAGGCTCAGGTATTCCTGCGATTGCGAACCCTGCGACCACACTATTGGGAAAACGGCGCGAGGCGCTGGCTACACTGCGCGACACGTTCAACTCCGAACTGGCGGTGTGGGACGATCCCGGCGTCACGGACGCCACCCGCGAAGGACTGGACTTTAAGACGCTGAAAGACCAGACGACAACGGTGTACATCAGCGTACCCTTCGACAAGATGGATGCCTACGGCTCCTTCTTGAAAGTCGTTTTAGCCTCGGCGCTCGATGCAATGCTCCGCAACGAACGCCAGCCAGATATCCCGGTCCTGTTCGTCCTCGACGAGTTTCTGTCTCTCGGACCGTTCCCGCAGTTTCGGGATGCGATCCGCACTCATGCGGGAGCAGGGGTGCGCCTTTGGTTCTTCCTGCAAGATCTTTCGACGCTGGAGGAACACTACCCCTCGTCCTGGAAGACCTTCCTGAATTCCGCCGTCAAAATGTTCTTCGGCACCAACGATGCCTTCACTGGTCGGCTGGTGTCGGAGTACATCCTCGGGGATACTACCGTGGCCCACCTGTCTGGGGGAATCTCTGCGAGCGGTTCGACGACAGGGACGGATATCTTCGAGAAGTCCACGACACGCGGCCATTCCATCAATGCCGATGTCAATTTCTCGCATCGTCCGCTACTGACCCACACAGAGGTTGTCAGCCTGCTGAGTGCGACGAACCCGGACCAGACCCGCGCGGGAATTCTCTCGATCAGCCAGATTCCACATCCCATAAAGGTTCGTCTGGTGCCCTGGTTCATTGGCCAGACCTGCAAAACCCGCGCCGGACTTCCGGTCCGTTGAAGCCATCCATCACGTGAGCCTGTTCATGGTCAGCTTTACCGACTTTTTCCGACCGCTTTCTTTGCGTACAGCTGTTGTTCGATATGCGCTGATCTGCCTTTTAAGGTGGGGGCTCGCTTCGCTTATCTGGTTTCCCGGCCCCCTTGTTTCATACCTGCATCCGTTCAATAACCAGTTGCAGATCAGCTTGTACTATTTCCTTGAAGGCCTTCTCCTTCCGTTTGGTACACTCTTGTCTTTGTCACTTATGCTGGCACAGCTCGTGCTTCTGTGGAGGATGGTCCGACTAATCGGGAAAGATCCGGAGGAGGTTAAGACTGAGCAACGACGAGCGGGGAGCTGGCTTTCGACCCCATTGCTTTTAAGTCTCATCGTTGTCCTAACCTGTTGCGTGATTGGCTGGCTGATTGAGGCCGGGGGTAGGCCGGAATACTTCTTGGGATATCTCCTCAACGGCAGCAGCATACCGGTCCTCGTAGGACTGCTCTTGTCGCTTCTCGGTTTGCTGTTCGGCGGTCGGTTTGTCGCTGGCGCTAAGGCCTCCATGGGCGGGCTGTTTGGCATCAACTACCTGCCGAAGGATCATCCCCTGTCTCAGCGGGTGGCACGACATGCTGAGACCCTCGGCCTTCCCGAAGCACCAGCAGTCGGGGTCGTGAACGTGATGAATGCATTCGCGATGGGCACCCCGAACAACTCAACGGTGGTTCTCGGTCAGCCCCTGATGGATATCATCACGGATGAGGAACTGGACGCCGTTATCGGTCACGAGCTGGGGCACATCTACCACAACGACATGAACCGCATGCAGTTCGCCGAAGGCTTTCAGCGCATGCTGGGGAACGTGATCACCGCGACAACGGTCATTCTCGTCAGTGCCCTCTCCCGCAACCGTTCAGACGCGATGCTGGGCAGGGCAGCAGGTGTTGCCCTTCGTCAAACCGTCTTCGTCGGGTCGGAGCTGGTGGTGAAGGGTATTTCTCGCGCCCGCGAGTTCCATGCCGACGCCGTAGGAGCCCGTATCGCCTCCCCGGCTGCCATGATAGGTGCACTCGAACGACTACACGGGTTGCCGTCACAGCCGACTAAACTGGAATCTCAGTATGGCTACCTGATGTTCCGAGGCAGCCGCCTTGGCGCATGGTTCTCGACCCATCCCCATGTGGAGAAACGCATCAAGGCCTTGCAGGCTCTAAAGGACCGACCGGAAGCTGATACGGCACCAGAGGCAATCCTCCATTCCAAAGTGGATGCCCTGGCGGGCACTGCCGCTATGAAACTCGGTTCCGCACTCGATACTGCGAAGACGGGTCTGGCAAGTGCGTCCACGTCTTTCGCATTCGCGGATCGCAGTCAGGCTGCTTGGGCATCTGCGTCGGGCCTGATGGGCAAATTGCCATCCCCGCGTTTCAATCTCCGGGCGGCCGTCCTGGCAGCTGTCAGCGTGGGAATCCTGGCGCTCGTGGCGCCTGCCATCTACGATTATTACAACATCGATGAGCGAGCGACCGCCCTGAAAGCGTCTGCGTCAGCGACCTATGAAGCGGTGGGAACCTCACTTGCTGGCTTGCCGGATGCGGCTATGGCTTCGCTCAGCACGTACGACGAACAGCTGGCGGAAAAGGACCGAGAAATCCGCAATCGACAAACTCAGATCGACGCGCTCAACGGCAGCCTGGAGCGTATGCGCAGTGATCTTCAGCAGGCTCGGTTAAGTGCGAATGATGCCCGTGCAGAACTTTCGCGCGTTATGCGCGAAAACATGAGGTTGGCGGGAGGTCAGGCGTCGAGCGAAGCCAACTCGAACACGATTGCCACTCTGAAAGCGGAAATTTCCCGGCAGGAAAACCTCGTCATTTCGTTGCGCCGTCAGCTGTCAGCGGTGGCGGCCGCACCTCTGCGCCCAGATCCTTCCGCTTCAGGGTCCAACTCGACTGAAAACTTGCTTCGTCGTCGGAACGAGGAGCTGACAGCACAAGTGGGTCAACAGCAAGCAAAGGTCACGGCGCTGGAACGTGATCTTGCCACGTACAAGGCTACGGTGAACCTCTTGCAGGAAAGGGCCGGGAACGGAGCTGGCCGTTTTGGAGCCATAGCAGCTTCGCGTGACGGCATCGTGTTTCTGACTGAACGAAGCCTGGCCTCCGAGGCCGAGGCACGGAGCGCTGCTATGGTGGGCTGCCTTCAGTTTTCGCGGGACAAGTCCTGTGAGGTCAAAAGGAGCTTTTCAAATGCCTGCATTGCTGTGGCAAGGGTTTCCCCAGGCAATCGTACGTCCAGCTGGCAATTCTCGTTCGGACAAAGTGGGACAGATGCTGAAGATAACGCTTTGCGTGACTGCTACAACCAGTTCAACAAGCGCTGCATGATTACGGTGCCGGGGGTCTGCACAAACGGCAATCCCTGATCCGAGAGGCCGTCGCCTTGTGGCTATGGGTGCCAGACCCTTCTGGATCGATGATATTTCGGTTTTTTCCTCCCAGCGGACCCTAGTCGGTTTCGTTTGGAAAAATGGGACGGCTGCATGCCTCCACACTCCCGAGAGCCTTTCTGAAAGGACTAGGAGGGGCGCGGTGGCCGATCCTTGCCAGCACCACGACCTTCAAGCGAAAACGCTCGCAAAGCCCTCCTAGTGCCTGCTGTGATGGTGACAGATGTGACACCTCCACCCTTTGGCGACGTTAGACGGCTATGACCGTAAAGCTACTGCCGTTGGGTGGTGGCATTCACCACTTTTAGGGCCACCCTGTAATTTTCTCTCAGCAAATTTTGTCGTCGGTGAAAAACGGATCTCGACAAAAATCCAAAAACCAATTTGAAAAAATGTCAGCGCCAGCGTTTTAAATCAGTTTTGCTAGTTTTATATAGTTTTATTTATAGTTTTAGGCACGAAAAACCCTTTAGACACAAGGGTTTACAAGCCGATTTCGGACCGAAGTACGGTTTTGACGGAACGAAGTACGGCAAAGACGGAATGATGTACGGCGTTGACAGAACGAAGTACGGTTTTCGCGGACCGAAGTACGGTTGGGGATGACATATCCCCAGTTTATCCACAGGCGCCCCTGCAACCCTCGGATTCCAAGGCGGGAAGCCATTTTTGTCAAAAATAGGCGGAACGAAGTACGGTGATTTGACAAAACGCCCGAATCGAGGGGGTGCGCTATTTTTGTCAAAATAGGGCGGAGTGAAGTACGGTCTTTTGACAAAATCAGGCGGAGACGGCTTTGACAGCCTCAGGCGCCGGAAGACGCTTGGCCCGGTTGCGCATGATCAGGATGAGGTCGTGGCCCCGATCCTCCAGCTCTAGGTCGTAGTCTGGCAGCGGCAGCACCTGGGCGTTCTCGACGATCTCCTGAATGGCCTTGCGGAACTTGCGCATAGGCAGCATCGACGCGCTGCGCTTTTTCAGCTCTGTGACGGAATAAAACGCTTCCCCCTCCCCTGCTGCCTTGCGGGCGAGGCGGTAGATGAAGCGTGCCAACGGCCGGGACAGCAGGAAGTAGTCAGGGTTCAGGGTCAGGATGGTGGGCTTGCCGTCCGGGCGCACCACGCCGTCGTAGATCCAGCCGGGAATCTCGATTTCCACCTGGTCGATGCGATCCTGGTTGGTGCGGCTCACCACCTTGTAGCGCCCAATCAGCGGGAAGGATTCAGTTTCGCGGCGGTCGCGGCGCCCTTCCCCGCCCTTGAGGTTGGTGATGCGGATATGGGTTGCCTGAAGACGCGCGAGCGCGCGCTCCAGATCCTCGTACTGCTTGCCGCCTAACTCGCGGCGGCAGAACTTCAGGATCTCGGCAGCCGCCGGGCGATAGACTTGCGGCGGGATGCTCGGCTTTAACCCCTTGGCATCCTCGATGCGGAAACGGCGGGTCGCCTCGGCAAGATGCGAGATCATGTTGATGACGATGTCGTAGTCATACGCCGTGGCGATACCGACCTCGGCGCCGCCCTCGATCGTGATGATGGAGTCCTTCAGCTCGTAGCGGATAACCCCCTGCCCTCCCGACTTCGACAGCGAGAACGGTGCGATGTCCATCAGGTTGAAGTCATCCTTCAGCGGCGCGTCGTGAACCGACGGCACGAAGAACATCAGCTGGGCGTCATCGATCGGCGCCGGACGCGAGTTCGACAGGACCCGTCGTGTGCTGCGCGCGGTCGGAATCTCGTGGCCCACCAGTTTCTGGACCTCGTCCGAACGGATGGCCTCGGCAATGTTGCGAAAGCTCACCGCCATGGGGCCGCCCATCTCCTCAAGACGCAGGTCCGCCATGCTGCGGCGGCTGTAATAGCGCCGGAGCCGGGATAGCGCGTCCTTGTCGAGTTCGATCCGCGCGTCGCCACGGGTGTCGGCAATCTGATCCGCCACCTCCTGGAGGTAGGCGTTCTTTTCATGCAGCGACAGGTCTGCAAACGCTTCGCGGGTCTTGAGGTGGAGTTTTTTCACGGCCATGCTGCACCCTACCCCGCCCCGCGATTCCTGCCAACCGCAATGCCGCATTTCCACCCATTTCCCCCGGATTTTCAGGCGGTTTAGTGAAGGTGATACCAATAAGCTACTAAATGGTAGCTATTTAGTAGCTGATAGCTACTTGGTACCAGTGTGCTTATTTGGTACCATATGGTAGCCGATAGCTACCCGATACCATTGGATAGCTGGTAGCTATCTGTTAGCTTTTGGGCGGTAGGGTGGAGCAACGAATTTAGGAGACACACGATGCCCGTGATTTCATTTGCCAACCCGAAGGGTGGCGCCGGTAAGACCACGTCCGCCCTGCTGCTCGCGGGCGAACTCGCCGCGCGTGGCGCCAGTGTCGCCATCGTCGATGCGGACCCCGAGCGCTGGATTTCGCAGTGGGGCTCCTTACCGGGCAAGCCCGCCAACATCACTATCATCAGCGATGTGACCGAAGACTCGATCGTTGATGTCGTCGAAGACGCCTCAACCGAGAACCAGTTTGTGATTATCGATCTCGAAGGCACTGCCAGCCTCATGGTTGCCAACGCCATCGGCATGTCCGATCTGGTCGTCATCCCGACTCAGGGTGCCTCCATGGACGCCAAGGGCGCATCGAAGACCATCAAGCTCATCCGCAACCAGGCGCGACTGGCCAAGCGCGAGATCCCCTATGCCGTCCTGCTGACCCGCGTGAGTGCGGCTGTCGCGTCTCGTTCGCTCAAGAACGTCCGCGACCAGCTCGATGCGGCGGGTATCGAGGTCATGAACAGCTCGATCGTCGAACGCGCCGCCTACCGCGACCTGCTGGACTTCGGGGGCTTGCTGTCGAACCTCGACCCCAAAGCGGTCAGCAACCTCGACAAGGCGGTCCAGAACGCCATGGAATTCACTGCCGAAGTAGTCGCCAAGCTCAAGGCGGTACAGGCCCAGCAGGGGAGGGCGGCGTAAATGAACAACCGCCCCAGCCTTGGGTTCGATGACGATGAAGAAGTCATCGCGCCACCTACACCGCCGAAGAAGGACCCGGTAGACCTGAGCGGCTTCCAGCCGAAGACGGTCGTTCGCCCCGACAAGCAGAAGGTGGAGGAGGCAGCCGCCAAAGCTCAATTCAAGAGCCGCGAAGCTAAGGCGCCGGTCGCTGTGGCGCTACCAGCCCCGACGCCCGCCAAGGCCACGCGCCGCCGTCGCACTGGCCGCTCGGCCCAGCTCAACCTCAAGTGTCGCCCGGAGACGATTGAACAGTTCTACGCCATTGCTGATGCTAATGGCTGGGTGCTGGGTGAGGCCTTTGAGAAAGCAGTCGAGTTATTGAGCCAGGAAAACAGAGCGCGAAAAGGTAGAGGTTGAAAACGCGCGCACTTGGCGCAATAAATAAGGTCCCGGTGCGAAAGCGCCGACTGGAGGGTTGGCTGAGTGGTCGAAGGCAGCCGTCTGATAAGCGGACGAACCGAAAGGTTCCGAGGGTTCGAATCCCTCACCCTATTGAAGAAGCCCGCTCCGGATAACCGTAGAGCGGGCTTCTTCTGATCTATGGCTCAAGATGCAAAAACTGAGTCTTTTATGTGCCAGTACCGAACCGGATTATCTTTCCATCTCTACATTGAGCCCCTATGAAATTGTTTTCTGTCTGCTTGTTCCTCCAAGAGTAGACATCTCCGTCCTCCCAAGTGTCAGGAACGGTCGCTCTGATCAGGCGGCCATTCCGCTGGTCAAGGTAACGAATCTCACACTTTGACGGGCTACAGATTCCAGTTGCAGCAAAATCGCATCCCATGCCCTTAACTGCGACGCATCCGTTCGCATCCTTAGCTTCATGGCTTGGGCCGTACAGCATTCCTTTGCTGCCGCAGGTCTGAATGGCTTCGGCGAGTATTGTCGCTCCCTTGGCCTTTAAATCAGCAGCTTCGACCAAGCTTTTCAGGGCCGTCCAGCTCATTTGATTTTCAAGGGAACCACCAGCCGTGCGCTCTTGCGCGCTGACAATCGTTGGCAACACCAAAAGTGCGCCTAGAAGGAGAGGGGTAAGGTATCGCATGAACCCTTATATCACGCCCTCCCGATCGCGAGACTGACAGGCTGCGGTTCGCGCAACGTCATGTGGCAACAAGGAGACACTTAACCCCACCCGAATAGCCGTATCACGTTCGCGACCATCGCCGCGACGGTCGCGGCAATCATCAGTCCCAGCAGCAGGTAAAGCAGAACATCCTTCATGCGGTGATTGTACCAGAGAGGGCAGGGGAGTTAGTACTCCCCTGCCAGCATGATAGTCAGCACCCGACGGGTCTGCTTGGGGTCGGAAGGGTCTTCCGAGCCGTGCATCATGTCCGGTGCGTAGTAGTCGATTTTCCAGAAGACCTTTTCGCCCTCGATGGTGACGGCGCCGAAGTCGTGCTCGCCGTGGGGGTCGTTGTCTGGCGTGAACTCCTGGAAGGTCTGCACCGCCTCGACGATGCGGCTTTGCAGATCGTCGGGGAGGGCGCGGATGCCTGCGGTCATCAGTACGCGACCTGTCAGGAAGGTTGTGCGCAGAACGTCATTCAGTTCGGCAATGCGGGCGGTGTTGGGTTGGGTCATGGTTTTGGCTTTCCTTGGTTGATGCGCCGGAGCGCGCCACGAAGGACGCGGGGGAGGGGAGGGGTGTCCTGCCCAACTCGGTTGGTGCGGGCCGGGCATGGATGCCCCTCACCCCTTTGCGTAGGTGGGCCGCATCGTCTCCGGCTCATCACCGGAAAGCCACACCACCCTAAGCTAACCGCAACCATCGTGCTGAAGATGGAGGCATTTCAGTGCACAACTGCACCACAAACGGGTAGGCTGCGTTCATGACCTGGCTCTCCAAGCCCATATTTGCACGCATCCTGAAGGGTGTGGCGGTGGCATGGCTCCTGGCCTTATTCCCGGCCCTCACTCCTCTCGCCCAAGCCAACAACTGGGGCGAAATGGCGATGGTCTCAGCGACCATGGGGATTTCGGACAGCCGTATCTGCATCGGCGAAGGCTCACGCGGGGACCTTGGCTGCCCGAGCTATGCTCCGACTATCAGCCCTACGGGCCGCATCAATGCTTCTGCGGGCCTGACGGTGGATTCCGTGAGCCTGACCACGACCGGAACTACCTGGGGATATCTTGGCAGTCTGGCGACCTACCTCCCCAACCTCAGTTCTAACCGAGTCAGTGTAACCACTATTTCCACCACTGTTGTACAGATTGCCAGCACCACAACCGTAACCACGTGCAACAGTGGCTCGATGGGGTCATTGCGTTACAACAGCGCGTCTGCCAGCCTTGAGCTGTGCAACGGGACCAGTTGGCAGACTGTTGGATCTGGTGGCGGAGTAGGGGTTCCCACAGGGGCCATCGCGGCGTTTGCCAGTACCACCTGCCCAACCGGCTGGAGCGAATACACTGCTGCTCGCGGTCGCTTTCTGCGCGGTATTGACAATGGGGCTGGGAATGATCCGAGCGGCACACGGGTTCCCGGCGGTATCCAACAAGATGCGTTACAGAACATAACCGGGTCTTTCGACATTCGAACAACCACGTCCGGCGATCAAATCGCTGATAATGGGACAGGCGCCTTTGCGGTTGGGGCGGCTACTGCGACCCAGAACAATCTTTCCCAAGGTAGTTCGAGTGTGACCAAGCGATTGGTGACCTTCACCGCGTCGTCAGTAGCGAGAACCGCGACTGAGACGCGACCCAAAAACGTCGCTGTAATCTTCTGTGAGTACACGGGCTCAGGAGGTTCGAGCGGCGGCGGTACCAGTTCGACAGTCGTAGCAACCACCCCGGCAGGTTTAACCGGTCAAATTCAATACAATACCAGCGGTAGTTTTGATGCCTCTTCCGGCCTGACATGGGATAACGCCACCAGTCGCCTCACGACCGTCAACATCAGCGCCACAGCGCTGACTGTGAACGGGGTGGCGATTACGGGGAGCAGTAGTGGCGACCGGATTACCTCGGGTACGACCACGGCGGTTGCCACTCCCGCCGGCACGATCGATGTAAGCGCGTCTCTACGGGTCACCGGCTCAATTCAAGTCACCGGCACCATCCAGCTGATGAGCGCCACCACAGCACCGGTTTGCACCGCCGCTACGGCGGGCACCATCGCCCGCATCAACGGCAAGACCTATGAATGCCGGATGTAGCCTCGGACAGGCAGAGAGAGGAGCTAGTAAAGCGGCCCGGTTTAGCCTACTGGCGAGGAACTCCACCTCTTAGGACATCTAATGCCCCGCATTCTCGCCGCACTTTGTTTCCTTAGCCTCATCGCACTACCCGCCTCCGCGTTTGATAACCAGCGCATCGTGAACGCCGGAAAGGTCCTTCGTGCAGCGGGATTCGAGACGATGTTTGAAAGCCCCACCCTTGGCTATGTGGGCACCAGCGGTAACCTCCGTATTCATCAGTTTGACGATAATCTCAGCGTCATTGCCGACCAGAATGGGAATCTTGAGGACCACAAAGCCATCTGTGCGATAGTGCTGGCTCATCTCGGAGGCGTTGACCCCAGTTTCGCCGCCCCGGCAGTAGATCGGGTGTTCGACGCACAGTTCGCCGGGCACAGAGATGTTGCCAAAGCTGGCGGCGCCTGGATTACGGTGGTGGCCTCGAACGACCGCTTCGTCGAATGCCAGATCAGAGCGGATTAGACATCGAGGCAACTACCCGTCAGGTTCTCCACCTTCTTGTGAAGAAAACCCCTGGCGGGCGCCTTCATCAGGTCGAATGTAACCCCACCGACAAGGCTCGTGTTTTGCAAGAGGTGGACGGAAGCCCGTCTTGTCGCGGCTGTCAGTGCAGCCATCACGGCGACCATTCATTGGTGCGGCCGATTCTTGCAAACACGGCTGCCACGCCACCAGCGCGAGGGTCCGCAGTTTGCAGATGCTCGTCAACCCACGCCAGCCAGTCAGACACCGTTCGTCCCTCCACCACTTCGTCAGGATCGAAGGGCATGGCCCGGAGCATCTCACCGAAGCGTTTGGCTTCCTCAACACGACGCACGGTTTCCGCCATATCCATGAAGGTCTGCCAACGCTTCGCATCCGCCTTTTGGCGCTGCCGCTCTTCGAAGCGTTGGTGCTCAGCGATCATGCACTGACGAGCATCTTCCTGATCCTGCCGCTTGCGCTCTTGAAGGAGCGGCGCGATCGTCAGAAAGGAGATTAAAATCTCCTGCAACATGCCCTCCATGGCACCAGGTTCTGGTTCCAGCCGTTCTTGCTTGAACCCGGCTGGAAGCCAGGTCTTGAAGGCGAATACCAGCAGTCCGGTGGGCTCAAGCTCCTGGCGCCAGCCCCGCTCCCCAGCAGAGCGATATCTCATCTCATCCTTAGTAAGGGGGCGCCGTACCTGCTTCAGCTTCTCCCGGAGCTGGAATTCGATGCTGATGTCACCAAACGTGACCTCAAGTTCCCGACGTTGGTTTTCCTGGACTTTACCGCCCTGGCGCTCCAGGGCCTTTATCAACGCGTCACATAAGCGATGGATGCGTCTTTCAACGGGCGTCCACTCTCCCGGGTCCATAATCTCCCGCAACCGGGGATCGGCTTGACGTTTCGCGGTTTTGCGTCGTTCATCGCGGTCATCCAGCCACTTCTGGATAATCTTGTGTGGTCGCAAGAGGCGATCACTGACCACTAAGGTATCTTTGGTAGCTGTGAGCTTGGCGATTTTCTGCTCTACCTCAGGCGATAGCACTGGTGGAGGAGCAGGCGTTGGCGGACGCCAGATAACGGTAGAGGTCGGCGCACCGTCCTTCTGTTTTGGAAGCCGGAGCGTCACGACAGGCTTCCCAGCAGCTTTCTTGGCCCAGTAACCGCGAGGAGGGTAGGGCACGTTTAGCCGATCGCAGACTTTTGCCAGCCCATTGCCGGAGATCCCGTACTCGGCAGCAAGCTTACTCATGGGAGTTTCCCATACCTGGCGGTAGAGATCTTCGCGGTTGACAGTCTTCGCTGTGTTGATGTTCCTCACACGCGTTCCTTCCGTATTCGGAATCCCGACCAAGCGAATGGTACAAGTGCGGCGCCAAGCAGTCAGGAGGGCTTTCTTTTCGAGCTCAGTTGATAAGACGGCGCTTCTGCTTCGGCTTATAGCGACATACGGGGAAATTCGAACACGATCGAAATTGACCGTAGGGACCTGTTTTTGCGATCAAAACCCCCTGACTGCAGGCCGGACAAGGGTCCTCCTGAACCGGCTGCCCATCTGAAGCCTGTATGGTCACGGCGCCTTCCGCTTCCAGCTCCTTGAGGAAAGTCGAGCATTTCCCCTGCACCGTGAACATGACCACGGTCCGCCGGGCGCGGGTAAGCGCCACATAGAACAGCCGCCGCTCTTCACTCTGCGGATAGTCATCACCTGGCGGCATCGCCAGACCGAGCACCGGGTCGTCATTCCGCGTGCTAGGAAAACTGCGTCCCCGGAGAACCGTCAGCAATTCCGGCAGGATGACGTAGTCCGCTTCGCTGCCTTTGGACCGGTGGATTGTTAGAAACGACACATCCACTACACGCTGCGCTTCCCTGGATAGGCGCGGGACATGCTGTTGATCGGCGTTGTAGCGCCCGAGCACATAGACCGAGACTTTCCCATTCCGTCCCGGGGTGATCGTGCCGTTCTGAACACCCTCGGCCAGCCGCTCCACATACTGCCGAACCGCATCTGAGAGCTGTTCTCTTTGCTCGACCTGATAAGCTTCAAGAACCGGTCCTGCCGCAGACGTGGTAGAATGCACGTTCTTGGAGATCTGCGAGGGGTTTTTGGAAACGAAGCGACTAGAGACGTCGCACAGGGCCTGCGGGCACCGGAAGGTCCGCTCCAGTTTCAGGATCTGACCGTGCCCAAACCAATCCCGGAAGCCGGTCATCACAGAAATGTCCGCACCCGCGAACCGGTTGATGGACTGCCAGTCGTCACCAACTGCGAAGAAGAAACGCCCCTTTTTCTGTACCAAAGCACGGCAAAGCCGCGCCCGCGCGCGTGACGCATCCTGAAACTCATCCGCCATCACCAGCCGATACGGCTCTTCAACCGTGCCGTTCTCGACATACTCAGCGGCCATGTTCAACATGTCCTCGAAGTCGATACCACCTACCGCCGCAAGCGCCTCGTCCCATACCTTGATGATCTGAACAGCCAAGGAAGCGAACATCCTGTAGCGGTGCTTGAAGGCGTCGGCAGGGAGCTTGTCCACCCGCTCTGCCAGCTCATCAGGGGTCAGTCCATTACTCTTGTAGTGGCTGATAAACGTGCGAACGAGTCCGATCAGTTCCTCCGAGGGCATGGGTCTGAGGCCATTTTCAGGGATCGGCCGGTCGGGGTTCGGATCAAGAACAATGCCGCGCTCGGTCAACTCCTTTTCGAGATGGTCCAGCACGGTCCCCGTACGCACTTGATGTGAGGTCGTCTCGATAAGCGCAGTCCCGCGTTCTGTATGGAGCTGCCGTTTCCACTCCACCCCGACGACATAGTCACCGAAGTGGGCGGGGGCATTCCCTCGGGCATCGAGCGCGAAATGCTCGTGGTAGAGATCAATGTCCGGATAGTAGAAGTCAGGCTTGTATTGCCGGTGGGAGGCATCGGCGGTGTCGTGGACGTAGGGCTGCTCGTACCGGTAATTGACCCCATTATAGAACAGCCAGTTCGAGATCAGCGCCTCTTCCTGGCTCCGAACACGGGTGCCGTCAGCTGTGAGAACAGAGCCATTTCCTTGCTCATCCCACGCATCCGGCCGCGCCGCCTCGCCGAACTTTGGCAGATCGCGCCTGCAGACAAAGCGGAACAGATCCCACTGAGCACGGAAAGAAATCGACCGATCCTTCAAACCGTCGATCAATTCGGCGAGCTTTCGGAAGCCCTCTACGGGCTCAAATGCCCACTCGGGAATATCCGGCTTCCTCCCCGTTGCCCTCCCGATGATGCCCAATCCCAACTTATGGAAGGTAGAGGCCTGAACTGAGACATTCATACCCAGCCGCTGAAACGAGCGTGTGGCCCTTTCTTTCAATTCTTCAGCCGCAGGCTTGTTGAAGGCCAGCATGATGATTTCATCAGGCTTAGCGATACCACGGTGCATGGCATAGGCCGCTCGGGCTACCATTGTGGAAGTCTTACCAGAGCCTGCCGATGCGACGACCTGTACGCGATTGTCGAAGCACACCACGGCTCGCGCCTGCTCCGGCGTCAGAGGCCTGCTCTCGACGCGGTCGAGAATGTCCGCACACTCGATCAGCTCCCGTTCCGAGTGACGAGCGTTCAAGGAGCGCCAGGCCTCTCCGACGTCGCTCATCCATTCACGGAGGTCCCGATCCAGCTCAACCGCCTTGTCGCCCAATCTGGCTCTCAGCGCGGTGTCACGGAGCAGCATCACCATCTTGGAAGTGTTTGATTGAGGGCGTTCACCCTCTATGACATTCAGCATCTCCTGGGTCAGCCAGCGCCGTTCGGAATCCGCACGGGCCTCGATTTTATGGCGCTTCGTGAGCCATTCAGTCATAGTGCGATGCGCCCGGGAGAGTAGGTCTGTCGCTTCCCGAATTCGGATCTCTTCCTGAATGTCCGCGAAAGCTGATCGGAGGGACGCTGCAGCGCGTTTAGAAAGCCCGCTGACTTTAATCGGTGCAGAGCTTCCGGGCGTTACAACTACCGAAGACCAGAACAAGCCGTCGCGGACAACGAGCGATGAGGATTCGGTTACGTCCGCAATGTGCGAGACCTCCCGGACTTCCAGGGTCAAGCGGATGCCTTCCCGAGTGAGTGTCCACTCTGGCGATCGGGAAAAGAAGCGTCCCCATTTGGACGGCGCCCACACACTTGTCATCAGCTAGTCCAAAAGGTTGCAGAGGGTCAGGAACTACCCGCTACATACCCGCCCGGCAAGCTTGCTACTGATATCCTCGGCGAACTTTCCGCTGTTCAATCGTGGTCATCGCCTCGGCGGCTTCACCTTCTGAAGGGTATGGCACCACACGGACCTGTCCACCGCGACCAAGTCGTCCCCATTCCCGGACCACCGACCATTCCCCGAAGAGGGTAGGTTGAACGGTCATGCGGTAGTAGCGGGCCATATTCTGGCTGGCGTCGACGCGGGTAAGATAGACGTCGCTCACAGCTTGCCCTCCTGCGCTTTAGTCCTGGCCTGGGGGAAATAATCGTAGAAGGTCACACGGCTGATGCCCAACCGCCGCGCAATCTCGGCCACCGAGATGTCCCCGGCTGCGAGCATCGCCCGCGCCGCCTTCTTGTCGTCCTCGGTGAGCTTTGGGCGACGGCCACCCTTGCGGCCACGGGCGAGGGCGGCTTTGAGGCCTTCCATGGTCCGCTCGCGGTTCAGGTCGAGGAAATACTCCGCCATGGCGCCGTGGATCTGCAGAAAGAAGCGGCCTTGCGCGCTTTCACTGTCCAGCTCCTCGGTCAGGCTGCGGAACTTGATGCCGTCGGCGCGCAGTTTGTCGATCGTCCGCATCATTTCGACCAGGGAGCGGCCAAGCCGGTCCAGCTTCCAGACCACGAGTACATCCTCGGGGCGAAGGTAGGCGAGGGCGGCTTCCAGCTCCGGCCGTTTACTTCCAGCCTTGCCGGACTTCTTCTCCTCGAAGATCTTCTCGCACCCGGCACGTGTGAGGGCGTCCCGCTGCATGTCGAGATTCTGGTCGGCGGTTGACACCCGGGCATATCCAATCTTCATGTAAGGATAGTGTGACGATAGCCTTTTCCTGTCAAATGATTTCCTAACATATTTTCCTTACAAAAAGCCCGCCGAATTGGCGAGCTGACAGTAGGGCAGGGCAATGTGTAAGGAAAACGGTCGTTTTCCGTATCTAGAAGTTGGTGTTCACCAGCCCTTTCAGCACCAAGGTCGAATGGCAGTGAGAGCCCGGTTCTCAACTATAAATGGGTCTCCACCAACTGCTTCCGCATGTCCTACGCCGGATGCTCGCTCGATATCGGAGTTGCATAGAAAGCTTGCACTTACCCGTGCAATAGCCTTCCCAGGATCGACCCATTTATTGGGCAAGAAGCAATAGGAGATCACTGAAAACGCAAAAAGCAGGGGGAACACCCAGCGAATGCCCCGGCTATCGCGATATGACTGGTAAATATCGATCAGTAAAAATAATGTGCTACCTATGGTGCTAACTATCTGAATTACAGATAAAATCGGTGCGTCTTCACTCAATGAGATATACTCTTGATTATTGCTGGAAGAAGGTCAGGGGAAAACACGGCAATCAGGGATACCGTTGCAATAAGGAAGGCAACAACGGACCCTAGCCAGTGATCTTTTACTAGGTCGATCAACACGGCCGGATGCCAGCCATAGGCTTCGTACCATCGAGCTTTGGTTTTCAAGCGTCCTTCAATGAAGCGGTCGAGCAAATTATCGATCACATCGACCTTCTTCAGCGTGGATTGATGGAGCTTTACATACTCCTTGTTGTCAAAGGCATCTGCCTCGCCTTTACCTGTCAGGATGTCTTTGGTCTTGATTGCATTCATTTCAAGGAGCGAATGCAACCGTCCGTTCTCCCCGTGAGGCGCATATCCCGGGCCAAAGATGTCGATAAGCAGACGCGGCAGATCGAACTTCTGGCTCTCATGGAGCTTCACGGGATCGCCTTTAAGAACCTTGAAACGATACTCAAGCGCCTGGAAACCGTAGTTAATGTCGCGCATGTTCCAATGCACAAACCTGTAATTTGAGTGCTTCTCTAGAAAGCTGAAAAACTCACCCAACATCTGCCTCTCAAGGTCGTCGTAGTTGGATTCGATATCACTGATCGCCACACCGTTGAGCTCTGCAGATTTGTGGATGGAAAACGATTCCGTTGAGCCGTTTGCAAATCGTCGAACTGCTATGGAGGTCACCCTGGGGGTTCTTCCGTCCTTTATGTCGTAGAACGACTCGCATGAGTAATGAATGATCAGGGTATGCTCCCGGTTCTCACCGAGGCCGTAGAGGGTCTGGCGCGCATCCTTCTTTCTGCGCCACTTTGCTAAGTGCTGCCCCATGACTTTGTTTCGCTCCTAGTTGCTCGCTCTTGCCTGACACAACCAGCGCTACAAAACAACGCATTCCGGCGAACTGCCTGTTAACATTGCTGATTAACGCGCCAAGTCGCCAAAATGAGGATCCTTGTCCGTGGACTCATAATCATCTTTCAACCGATGATTGGGCGTGAACGATTCTCAAGATTTGAAAACTCTCGGCCAAAGAATCCGCGATAGGCGGAAAAGCCTCCAGTGGACTCAAGAAACCCTGGCGGATCGCGCAGGTATAGACCGCTCTTATATGGGCGGCATCGAGCGTGGCGAACGTAACATCACCTTTTCCGTCCTTTGCCAGATCTGCATCGCACTGCAATGCGACATCGCGCAGCTCACGGCTGGTATTCCAGAGATCAATTTATGAAGTGGCTTCGAACAATCATTGTTTTCGATAAGGGTAATGTTATCGGCGCCGATGACTGGCGACTAGTGCATGAAAGTTACGTGCGCTCGATTGCTTCGATCGACAATCCGGCGGGCTCCGGAAAGCTCATGCTGCGTCGTAAAGAGAGGGTCAATGGTGACTGGAAACGTAACGGGGTGAACTACCTTCGTTCGCGATTCCTGCAACATATGACGGTGACTGAGGGATGGCACGCAGAGGCCGGTGTGGAGTTATCTGCGGATCATGCTCCGCCCGTGTTGAAACTCTATCCGTCTCTTGAAGAGTATCAGGAACCAATCGCGTCGAGGTTTGGCGGATTTGACTTTGTCACCCGGGGTCCCGACGGCTTGCGGGTTGCGATCGAGTGGGAGACCGGGAACATTTCATCGTCCCACCGAAGCATGAACAAGCTCGCCATCGCTTTGGCGAACAAAGTGGTGGACGTTGGCGTACTCATCGTTCCTAGCCGCTTGCTTTACGAACATCTCACCGATCGTGTCGGAAACATCTACGAGCTTTCGGGCTATTTGGAGATGTGGCATGGCCTTGGCGAGGCGATCGAGAGCGGTGTTCTAGCCATCACTGTTGTCGAGCACGACGAGCTGACAGACGACGCCGTTCCGTTCCTCACTTCGGGCGAAGATGGAAACGCGAAACGCGCGCGCGCCAGAAAAGCATCTACGAGCGAGACCTAAAGCCCCAGATCAGCCTGCTCAGAATCCGCACAGCCACATTGAGGCACCAGGTCGCTTTGTATGCGGTATTCCTTGGGTAGGGGCTTACCATACTTCTGTCTGCGCTTGAGATCATCACGCGTGAACAATGTGTTTTTGTTCGCCTGGATATCTGCCAGATGCTCGCGGTCACCTTCGAGCGCATTGAAACGTTCAACAATATCCGAGCATTCCAATTCGGATCCAATCCAACGTCGTCCTGTAAGTTCAGCAGCAACAAACGTTGTGCCGGATCCGCCGAACGGATCCAGCACTAACGACCCAGGATCACTTGCCATAGACACGACCCGGTCCATTAGCTTCAGCGCCAGCGCGTTGGCTGCCCGCTTCTTGTACTTTGCATGCCTCACTGGAGGAATATCCGTCCAGACGTCTGTAAGACTTACGCCGAGAGGGTTCATCTTATCTTTGTAGCCACCATAGTCCCGTAACTCGCCACCACAATGGCGGCAGCACGGTACGGGCAGGCGGTCCGGATGGAAAATCGCAGGCTTATCCCCCTTTATAAAGTAAAGGAGGGAGTAATGGGCAGGGTACAGTCGCTTTGCTATCGGCAGAGAGTACTTCATGTCGACAGTAATCCAATGGCGAAACGTCAGCTTTTCGCCAATGTGAGCGCCAAGCGGCAGATTCCATCGCGGAAGGTTGTAAAGAAACAACGAGCCGCCCGGCTTCAAAACCCGGATCATTTCATCAAGCCACTGCTTACACCACTCTACATACTCGCTATCGCGACGAGAGTCGTCGATCTTCGACGTATACTCCTTGCCGAGATTGAACGGCGGATCGGCAAACGCCAGATCCACGACCTCATCCGGCATTGAAGCCATGACTGAGAGGCAGTCGTCTTGATACAGTTCGCCAAGGGAAGTTTTAAGAATGGGAATCATAGTCATCATTGATGAGCAGGTTTGCCAATCAATGCAACCTCTTTCTGCGCTTTTGCACACGTTGCGAGCGCCGATCCTCGTCCGCTCTTATTGAGAACGGACGAAGAGGTTATCAGACGATCATGGTATGATTAGAACATAATGGTAGAATACGCCTGTCAAAATGAGTTTAGCACAATCGCTGTTTTCAAAGGCAACGCCGAAGTGAGGAATTTTCACGATATAAGGTAAGTCTTGCATTTGTTTTTCTCCTTTTTGTAATGCATACCTATTTATACTCGCGAAACTGTCTCGACCCCCCGAAAGTCTGACTATTTTTGTGCCAATTCCAATTTTTTTATTGGCTGCGGGTCCTGCAACCCTGCCTGACCGGCGAGGTCGGGGGTAGCAAGGGCAAGGGTGTCAGACGGCGGGCGCACAAGCCTGCGCGGAGCCTCGGGAGACCGCCCCCTTGCCCGCGCGAGGGGCAAAGCCCCTTAGGCATCCTTATCGGATCGGAACCGCATGCGTGTGAGATCCGGGGCAAACAATGAAGAACATCGGAGCTTTCAGCATAGCGCCGACCGCAGGGCGGGAAAGCGGGAATTCTCGACACGCCAAGGACCGGTTAAAAGGTAGCCGTAGGAGCCTCAGCATGGCGACCCGCAGGGAGAGGCGGGACCGACTGCCTCCGGCCGGGTGTTCCGTGTGAACGGGGCAACGCGCCCCTGACCTCATTCACGTCAACCAGTTGGACACATCACGCGCACCGTAAACGACGGCCGCGACAAAAACCCCGTAGTCCTGGGGCTCGTAGATGATGATGTAGCGCCCTTCGACCAATACCCGTGCCGTGGCGCTCAGTTCGGGGCGGGCGGCGCCCATGTGCGGCTGGGTCGCTGCCAGTTCGGCACGTTCAATGATGCGAAGCAAAAGCGCGTCGGCTGCGGGCTCGTTATCGAGAGCGATGGTTCGCCAGATGTCCCGCAGGTCGGATTCCGCGCGCGGACTGAAGACCGCCTTAGCCACGCTTGCGGGCTTCCGCCTTCAGCTCACCCAGCAACTGCCTCCCGTCCAGCTGGCGGCCTTCACCGCTGGCCATGCCTTCCTCATAAGCCTGCTTCAGGCGTACTAGCTCCAGCTGCCGCACTTCCTCGCGCTGCTCCCACAGGCGAAGAGCGTCGCGGACGATTTCGCTGTTCGAGGCATATCCGCCGGTTTCAACGGCGGCCTGCATCATTGCCGCCTGATGCGGGGTGAGGGATACGGTAAGGGTGCGCATGGTAGTAGCTTTCATTTGTCACCCTTATAGCACGGCTCACAAATCCTAACAATTCTTGTTAGCATCGGCTCAATGCAACGTCTCTGCCTTCAGGTCGTAAAACCGCCCCAGACTGCGCAAGTGCGCCACGATTTCAAGCTGCAGGTGATCGCGCGCGCCATAGCGATCGCAGATGGCCTGGACCTCTGCGCCGATGCGGTCAACGTCCTCTTCCGGGGCATCGATCTCGGCGAAAACGTAAATATCATGCCCCACCGCAGTGATCGGGCAGCCAGTGGCGATGATCTCTTCAATGAAGTCGGGAATCTGCTCTTTACGCATTATCAGGCACTCCTTTCACGCATAACGGGAACATAATGCCGCCCTCAGGTTGCGCAATAGGGCGAATCCTACAAGGCTAGCGAGATACAGTGACCCACTGCGTTTGCCGCCGCATGTCGGTGATGTCGTAGGCCAGCGGGTGCATTGGGAAATAGCAGTCGCGCATGAACTGCCCGACGCGCAACCGATACTCGGCTTTGAGCGACGAATTGAAGCGCCCGCAGATCTCAATCATCATCTTCCCACGGTAGAGCATACTGGCATGGGGCTCATCCCGGTCGCTCCGGAGCGAATAGACCGTGTCCTCGCTGTCGAAGTATTTGGCCACACAGTTGCCCATGAGACCACCTTCCCGAAGGTAGTCGTAGTGGGACAGAAGCTCGACCACATACCAGCCATCCGCAAACTCGTACACGATGACACTGTCATCCACCTTCGCCATGATGCCCCCCGCAAATCAGCCAGAATCTCCCACGGAATCAGGCGATTTTGACGGGATAAAGGCGGCATAAGACGTCTAGGTAAGATACGGAATCAAATCCCAGGAAGGGGTATCCGCCTGGGATTTGATAATTTCTAGCGGTGGACGATTTAGGCTGTGGGGCTGACCCAGATTTGGCGTGCAACACCGAATAGTTCCAAACCTCGGGCCTCGATCGTCTCCTCATCCCAGACGTCGTAATTATTTAGATCTCGATTCAGTGCGAGACTCGAATGAGAGCGAACAGCAGGCATCTTCACCGAGAATGGGCCATGCGAGACAGCCGTATTCAGCGACTGCGTAAGCAGGGTCAGATTCCCAAGCTTGTTAACAGCGCTCTGGCGCTGAAGGTTGCGCAAATTCAGTTCGCTATCGTTCTGATCTTCCACATGATCGAAACCCGGCACGGGCCAATGGGTTTGCCATTTCTGTGGCATGATGTGCTCGACGCTCAACTGAGACTTGATCTCGATATCTTCATTCCGAGCTGACCTCTTTGCACGCTCGATGGCTTCCAATATGTATCGGAGCCGAGGTTGACGTGTGCCTTGGTATTGATCCCGACCGGTCCAACCCGCCTGCCATTCAATGTCGGTAGGCCACTTCTCGGTATCAGACTGCCTTTGCGAGAGATACTCGGTCAAAGCCGCGACTTTATCCGGTCCAGCGGCACGCAATTTTTCGATGATCCCGACAAATAAGCGATTGTACCCTTTGGTAGACAGGCCACAGATATCACGGCGCAAAATATAGCTTTCGAGAATCTGCAGCGCTTCAGGGAGAGCGTCTCCAACCTCTGGTGCCGTCGCCAGATAGACGACCAAAGGCATCGCTGTTGAGACGTCAAACGCATCGGCGAAGCGGCCGAATTGGCCCAGAGGATCATCCTTGTCTTGGTCAAAAAGCCGTTTTTCTACTGAAGCCGTTGCAGTGATGGCCTCAAGCTCAGCAACGACAGAACCAAACGGACGCTCATTTAGCACCCAGCGGCGGTATCCCTCGAAAAGTGTTTCAACGGACACGATATCGGAGAGGTGCATCGAGAGATGGTCTGTCAGCATCCAGTCCAAACGCTGGCGTGTCTGGCGACCGCGCGAAGCCGCCTGGCTCCAGAACGCCCGATCGAGCGGGAGCCAATGCTTTTCATACAGTTGATCGACCTTGAGAGAACCCTGGTCCTGTCCCATGCCTTTGGCGCGCTGAAAGATAAAGTTCCGCATAAGATCTGCCGGGGTCAGATCAACGCCACGGCTGTTCAGGGTTTCGAAAATAGTTTGTGGATCATCACCGCCTTCAAGCTCGATCGATACCACGGCCAAACCCTCTTTGAGGGCTTCGAAGAGAAGCTCCAGCTTCAACTCATCGAAAGCGCCATCGGTGGTCGCGTGTTGTTCGACTTTGTCGCGGAAGAAGGCATGGGCCGCCACAGATCGGCGGACAAACCCATCCTCGTCGGTTGGCTTCACGGTGATGGCATCTGCATCGACGCCCGGATCGACAATTGAAACAAACGACCGCCGATCGGTCAGCGACGGCCAGAGTTTGTAGCGCTCAACCTCCTCATGCTCCATCACACCATCATTGAGCAGATATTTTTGAAGCTCATTGGCATACTTTGACCCATGGGCTAGAGCGACATCCCGAATTGCGGACAGGAGTAGCTGAAAAGTTGTCAGGCGCTGCTGCCCGTCAATAATCTCGTAAGCCTGAACCTGTTTGCCAAAGGTCTTGAGCTGATTGATTACCATCGCTCCCATGAAATGGGGCGTTAGTGCCGAGCGGTCGGAGTTAAGCCGATCAATCGCACGCTCGATGTCTTCCCAAAGAAGTTCAAGCTGGGGCGTTACTCGCCAAGCGTACTGGCGTTGATAAAGCGGGATGAGATAACGCTTCTTGCCATCAAACAGTTCAACAATCGAGCGGGTATAAGGCTTCATGAATTGGCTTTCGCAATGAAAAGAGTGTTCTTCCGTCCGAGTTGACGCGCTTTGCGTGTATTTCTCACAGATTAAACTACCGTATTCAATAGCTGGCTGATTGGCGGCGCCGAATATATGGGCGTCCTTGGTTGGAAGGGCATCACTGCATTCGCCCTCGGGTTAAATACCCAATGAACGCTGGCTGAAACGGCCGTAGGCCTCAAGAAACCCCTCACCCATGGCCACCTGTAGGGCCTCCGCAATCGGGAACGACAGCACGCGTGCCCTACCCCGCCGCTCAACCTGGCGCCCAATGAGCGCGCGCAGCGGCACCCAATAAAAGTGCTCTGGATCGTCGAGATCCAGACAGGCAAAGTTCACGGTCATGTGGAAGAACGCCTCAAAGCAGGCGAGCTTGTCCACTTCGCCGACCTCGAACAGCAGGTGGTCGTCATAGGTGGACTTGGCCTTGACGTCGAATGCCATCATTCCGGCATGGGGAATACCCACCAGGTAATCCGGCCGCTTGATCCTGCCCCGCAGCCGGTCCGGTACGTTCAGCGGCGACTGCTCGACATAGAGAAACGCTACCCCCGACTGGTTCAGCCACGCGCGGAAGGAGGCCTCAGCCTCCTCGCCCTTGGCTTTCAGATCGGTCGCTAATCGGAACATGGCGGAAGCGTGCCCCCGCAGCTTCTCCTTAGCAAGCGGGCGGCACGCGTTCACGGCGATCGCTGTGGCGGATGTGCATATTGACCTTGCACTGCATGAGAACATAATAGGAACATATTCCGCCCTCACCGCCAGCAAAGGCAGACGTTCCCATGCAGAACCAGCCCGCAAAAATCCTTGAACTTCACGTCGGCATCGCCCTCGGCTGCCTCCGGCGTACGACCGTCAGGGGCTTTGCCGGGTGCGGGCAAAGTCGGCGCCGCGACCTGCATCTGATCCCGTCAATGGCGGCGACTGTGGCCCGCGATATCACCGTTTCACTGACATTCCAGAAAGATGGCGCTACTGTCATCCTCACCCGCGTCGCCCGTCACATCGAGGCGGTTTTACAGGACGTACCGGATGCCCAGGCAAGGGCCTGGGCGGGAATTGATGCAACCGCGCGCGACGATGCCCGCCATGCCATAGCGGCTTGCATCACCCGCAGACTATGTGAGCGGTATGAAGTGCTCCCGACCCCTCGCCCCACCATAGTCCCGGCAAGTGGCGTCTGGTGCGGGCTGCAAGACACCAGACCCGAGGAGCACTAAAGACGCGGCACGCTGGTAATGAGGCCCCGGATAACCAGGTCATCGTCTACCTGAAGGCGACAGACCACCTCGAACCGCTCGCCCGGCATATTGCGGTCGGCGATGAACTTATCAGCATTCGGGCGCTCTTCCTCGGTTGGAGGGCTGCAGGTAGCCCAGGCGTCCCGCAGATAATGAGGCACATCCTGGGGAAATCCGAAGTAGCGGCGGTTTTCTTGCTGATTGGGAACATCGACCAGGATCGCTCGCAAACCGTTCTCGTACGAGATCGAGAACGCACCCTCCGGCATATCCGGCCGAGAGAAAAAGCCGCCTCGGTAGTATTCCCAAAGCCCATAGCCCCCGTACCCGAGAACGGCCACTACCAGGCCTCGCGTGATCCACTTCCCCATGCGTTTCCCTCACCACTGCTGGCCACCGTGTTAGTTGCTGGCGTGGCAAAACACAACGCCAGCGGCGTACATCCTACCCACCCGTGGGCGGGGTACTACAAATCCCAGCAGTCTCTTTACGCCTCGGCGCGTCGGGTAAAATGGCAAGACCGGCACGGGCAGCCATCAAGTGGGGCGCCAGACGGGGTTCGAGCCCGCATCTGTCGGGTAGGAAACCGACCGCTCTACCGTTGAGCTACTGACGCATGGTCAGGGCGCAACCCGACGCCAACCGACGGGGTCAAGAGGTGCTTTCCTCCAAAGGGTGGGGGTGGTAGGATGAAGGCCGGGTAGGAAACCGGCCAAACGCATCGCGCAAGCGGTGCGTTTTTGCATTTGGAAGGCCCGCGCCGGGCCTCGCGTGCTCACTACGGCGCTATGGGGGAGCGCGTTCGCGGCGCCTTTTGCGAAGGATGGGCCTCACGGCCCATAGCTCACAGCAGCCGCTTTTCCGCCGTGGCAGCATGCACAGCATCCAGCTCGATTCCGAGGTAGCGGCGTCCGAGGGAACGCGCGGCCACGAGTGTGGAGCCGGACCCGGCGAACGGGTCAAAGACCAGACCGCCTTCCGGGCAATACGCGCGGATGAGGGGCACCAGCTCCTCAACGGGCTTCTGGGTGGGATGCAGCTTGTTGCCGGTATAGGTCCAGCTGCGCACGTCCGACAAGGCGTCGCCGGGTGCGACAAGACGGCCCCTGGCCAACACGTAGGCGTTCTCGTGCATGGCGCGGAAAACACCGGTTCGGGACGCATAGGGTTTACAGAACACCACATGCGCCACCGGTCGCAGGCCAGCGGCTCGCCAAGCAGCGAAGAACGCGTCTGTAGCGGTCCAGCCGTAGAAGCTGATGCACAGCGCGCCGGGTTTCATCAGCCGGACAATCTCGTGGAACGCGGGGGCCAGCCAGTCGGAACGGTTATCGTTGGCAACCGTCCGGCCGGACCGGTCGCGATAGCCGCACACATACGGGGGGTCGGTCAGCACCAGGTCAACACAGGCGGTGGGTAACTCTGGCATCAGCTTCAGGCAGTCGCCCTGAAGAATGCCGTTTGGCAGAGCGGGCGCCTCAAAAACGAGGTGCCCGCCCTGTGCCCGTGGGCGGGCGGGGCTCATCGCCCCGCCTTTCCGTTGGGTTGGTCATCAGCCTTCGGCGTTCGGATGACCAGGCGGCCGTTCAGTGGCAGGGCGGTCAGGGTGAGGTTCAGACCTTCACCGTCCGCGTGCTGCCAGGCGGCGCCGACCTTGGTCCAGAAGGCGTTGTCGCCCTCCCCTTCGACCACGTAGACGTTGTGGGTGGGGCGGCTGTTGCCGTTGCGGTTTTTCATGTGCGGTTCTCCCGTTGGTTTTCCGGTCACGCCCTTCGCAACCGGTCGGGCGGCGTGCAGCCCCGCTGGGCGCGGACCGCAATGGAGGGTCCGGCTGAGGGCTCCCTCGGGGATACGGTTGGATGCCTTGCGGTCCGCTCCCAAGGGGATAGACCCCCGACGTTTCCGGTGGTGATGGGGATGAGCGGTCAACGGGACCGCCATGACGCAGCGGCAAGGACGTGCCACCATCGTCGATAGGACGATGGTGGGTCTGACCGTCTGGAGCAAGGCCGCGAGTGGCGGGGGAGACGGTGCCCTCACCTCTCCTGACGCGGACACGCGGCGGCCCACTCGCGTGTGCCAACCAACCAAAAAAGGTGGGGCGATGAGCCCTGTCCGCCCACGGCGTGCAGGCTGGGTGGTCGGAGAGGAGGATGCGGAGCGCGCATCACTCGGAGCATCCGGAACGGAGACCCTAAGCCTGCACGTGGCTGGGTGCGGGAGTGCCTAGCTCCCGTTGGCCTGGCGCATGTCAGGCCACAGGGAGGGTTCGGGAGGGCCCCCGCCCGATCGCCGGCAGGTGTGGTGCCGGCGACATCTGGGCGCCGAAGACAGCCCTGTCACTACCGTGGCGGCACGGTAGTGACAGGGCGTACCCAACATGACC
>NZ_PKRP01000011.1 GCF_002855515.1 Rhizobium sp. TH135
TCAGTTGTTACGCTCTTGGCGCGGGGTGGAGCAGCCCGGTAGCTCGTCAGGCTCATAACCTGAAGGCCGCAGGTTCAAATCCTGCCCCCGCAACCACCGAGACTTGCAAATTCTCCCACTCCGGCAATTTGCGTGACATCTCATCCATATAGGCCTCGATGAGCTTGTTCTTTTTGGCCTCCGTGTCGATCTCGCCCGAAGTCATACGCGTCATCAGATCGTTCTGAGCGGCTGTGAAGAACTGCTGCTGCAAGACATCGATCACGTCCATGGACGCCATGATGTTGGCGATGTCGCCATGCACCTGCAGGCTTGCCGGCTGGTGGCCAGGCGTCTTGCCGATGACGACTGTCTGGATGAGGTCACGCACGATCGGCATCAGCCGGCGCTTCGCAGCTTCATCCGCGTTGTTGCGGGCGAGGAAGATCAGCTTGCGAATCGCAATCCCGATGTTTGCGGGGTTGAACTGCGTCTTCAGCTTCTCGATCTTCCCCTTGAAATCCTGTACCGGCTCTTCGACGGTGGCAAGTTCTCGGGCGAGTTGTTCGCGTTTTGCTTCAAGTTCGTCGAGCTGGTCATCGAGGATAGCAAGCCGCGGGCGGCCTTCGGCGAGGCGTTCCTGAATCTGCTGGGCCAGGTTCTTCTGCTGTCGTGCGATGGCAGACAGTTCCTTGGCGATCTCATCCTTCCGCGACGGGATCGCCGTCAGTTTGCCGGTCTCGAAGGCGATCATCTTCTTGGAAACACGATCGAAGATCTCGAGCGAATAGAAGGCGACGGGGAGGCAGTTGAGCACGCGCTCTTCCAGTTCATGCCGTGTGATCGTCTTGCTGTTGCCGCAACATTCACCGCCAAGGTCGTCGATCGGCAGGCGCTTCTTGCGGTTTGTGCAGCTATAGCGGTCCTTGCCCGAGATGGCATAGGGTCCGCCGCATTCGGCACATTGGAGCATGCCGCTGAGAAGATAGTCCGGACGGTGGGTTGTGTTGAGCCGGTTGCTCTGACCGTAGTCGAACTTCTCGCCAACTTGTTTCTGGCGCTCCTTGACGCGTTGCCAGAGTTCATCGGAGACAATCCGCATTCGCGGTGCCGGTGTGAAGATCCACTCGCTGGCGTCGTTGGCGCGCGCAGTCCGCTTCTCGGTTTGTGGGCTCTTACGATATTTGCGTCGGTTCCAGACGGTTCGACCGTTGTAGCTCTCGTTGTTGAGGATGCCGGTGCCACGGCTGACATGGCCGCGGATGGCAGTATCGCGCCACTTGGCGCCGCGTGGGCCGGGGACACCTTCCTTGTTCAGGAGCTGGGCAATGTCTCGCGGGGACATCCCATCGGCGTAGAGCACGAAGATGCGACGAACGATCTCAGCCTTCTCGGGATCGATATCCCGCAATCCCCTGATGCGGTCGCCGAGTTCGTCACGCTGTTGCGAGAGCTTGTAGCCATAGGCCAGGCAGGTCGAGGCCTTGCCCTTACGGACTGCGGTCTTCATGCCTTCGCGCGTGCGCGTGCGGCCCTGCTCGACGACTTCGTGGCTCATCGTGGAGCGCATGTGCAGTTCCATATCGGTGACGGCCCGGCCGGCTTCGACAGTCCAGATGGCGCAGTCCTGGAAATTGAGATCCTTCAGGATCTTCGACGTGTGCTCCACATCGCGCGACAGGCGGTCGACGTTGACGCAGAGTACCACATCGATCTGTTCCCGCTTCACGTGCGCCAAGAGCTGCTGGATGCCGGGGCGAGAGGTGAACGAGGTTCCGCTGATTGCGGAGTCGGAGTAGGTCGCGACCAGCTTCCAGTCCCTGTCGGCGACAAACTTTTTGCCGAGTTCCGTCTGGGTCTCGATCGAGACCTCGTTCTGGCGGTCGGTGGAATAGCGGGCGTAGAACAAAACCTTCTTGGTCATTTGGTGCTCATACATAAACAGATTGCGCGTGAGAGACATGCTTAGCCTGGCCGGGACAGCTTGGGAGCCCCGGCCAGAGCCAGGTCGTCATGACCTGGCGCTTCGCGTGTTTATGGTTGGGGGACCGGCTTCGTCATGTGGTGCGCGGCCAAGTAGACCTGACGCTGGACAGCGGATACGAATTGCATCAACAGCCCACGGGCCGCGTCATGATCGATCTTTGCCAAGCGCTTGTTCACCGACAGCAGATCGCTAGTGCGCATGCATCCGACAATGTGTGCGACGGTCAGGGCTTCCGCAGAGCGCTCACCCAGACGGCGCTCGCAGATCTCGAACTGGATAAATGTTCCGGGACCGACGAGGTCTTTGCGCCGTGGCGGCTTGGGCGATGCCGTGAAACCTTGATCGGTCACGGTCACCCAGATCGCCTTCCTGAACTCGTGGTAACCGTCCCGCACAATGCCGGGTGTTTGCTCGATCAACTCAAGCAAACGGTCTACCGCCGCCTCGTTTTGCCGGTGGTAGTCCTCGATCCGCCGGTTGTCATCCTCGGAATAGATGAACCTGAACGTCCCGCTTGGTGATTGGGGTGCATGCAGCATAGTGGCTCCTTTCGTGCACAGATCTTCGCCGTCGTATTCGACGGTGATCTGCGCCGAGAGCCTTCTCGGGCATGCGGCCGGTGCAGACCCCGAACTCGGGCGTGGTCTGACACTCTGGGTCTCCTGACGGCGGCATAACGGCGCCAGTGACATGGCCGTAATCGAACATGGGCGCCTCCTTTCCGTTCCTTGGACTGGCCTGGGTTGAACACTGCTGCCAGCCAGAGAACACAGGAGCTGCGATCACGCAAGTACCTGTAATTGTTGGCTAGATGGCTGCAGCTTGAGCAAAATCCGGTCGATTCTCAAAATGGGACAGCGCCTTTGCCTGAGAAGTTTGAGCAATTTACCGGCAGCTTATGGTTGTTAACTGCTTGGCAACCGTTGACTTAGATGGGGCAGTGTTGCGTGCGCGCAACAATACGACGGTCGCCGGGATAGGCCGAAACCCTCTAGAAATCCGATTCAGAATCAAACGCCGTTTTATGAAGTAACGGGGGGAACGTGTCAGATCTTGCAAACGCGGTTTGTGAAAGGCGATGCGCGATAGCGCATCTGTCAGATACCGAATAAGGGCAGGCGAGAAACCTGATCAATCCTCAAGTTCGGCACTGTCTGCCTCGTCCAGGTGAAGCTTCCGACGAAACGGCCACTCGCCCGTGCGGTATTTGGCGGCAAGCTCATCGAATACGGCATCCGATGCTCTCTCATCGAAGCCCTGTTTTACCAGAAGAGCGACGACGCGATCCTGCAGCTCGTCGAGTTCCGCTTCCGCCCGACGTGCCGCCATCGCAGAAACGATCATGAAGAGGGCGGTGCGGGCGACATCGTCGCGATTGGGGCGCCTTGCCTTCCTGTCGGCATCGCGCAGTCGCTGCTGACGCTCGCGCTGTTCGCGATTGCGGATCTCGTCCGATTTACGTGCCATGCGGTCCCCTCACTCCAACAGGTGGCCTGCATGCCAGACAGGCATGAGCGCAGCAACCTCGCTGGCTTCTGAATCGAAAATCCCGGTTGATGAATCGGAAATCCTCAACTCTGAATCAGGAATGCGCAACTTGAGGCAGGTTGCGGGCAATCCGTGACAGGTCGAGATGACTTCAACGGCGAAAACGGCGTTTGCGGAAACGTGCTTCCAGAGTGCTGAATCGGATCTCTCGAGTTCGGAATCAGATGAGCGCAATTTATCTTGATGTGAGATACCGGCAGGATGACTTGCCTGAAAATTGAAACGGGTTGCGCGCTGATGCCCCACCGGCGCGATCAAGCTTACGCTTCAGGCCCAAGAAGCTGCTGCATCATCGCGCGCACCCTGACGAGGTCAGGCAGGGAGTTCTCACCAATGTCAGAGAGCTGTCCGAGACCATCAAGAAGCTGGTTCCACGGAGACGCTTGGGGCGGCCACGCTGGAAAGATGAAGCTACGGCTCCCGACGACTGGATGCGGAAGAAGGATCAGGTTGCCGATCATCGTCTCCAAATGCTCGCAGCCGATATGCAATTGGCTCCGGATGGCTTCGGACCCTTCGTGATTGAAGCCAACCTCTTCAAGGCGGTCGATCAACTGAATGATGCGGCCGACCATCTCTCGGAAGACGCGAACTCCGCTGCGTGTCTTCATCGCTGCCAGCTCCTCCATGCTCGTCATATCGAACCGGAGCAGGGCATGGTGCGGGACCTGATAGGCGCTCGGTTCGACGCCCGAGTTCATCAGGATTTGCAGGTCTGCCAGAGAAATCCCCTCATAGGTTTGGAGCGCCTGCACGCCGCGGTCAACGTCCTGCTCTTCCCCTTCAGCCAAAGCAGCCACCACTTCTGCAGACACGCCCATGCGTTCCAGGTTCGGGCGATGAGGAGTAAGGACGGACTCGGCATACAAAGACCGTTCAAGAACGGATCGCTTGATCCCAGTGCGCTCTGCCATGGAAGACAGCACCTCTGATGATGGCTTCTCGTCAAAAACTTCTGAAAGAGCAATCCCGATGTCGATGAGCGCCATTGGAGCGCTTTGGTCGATCGCCTCGATGGTTCTGAGCGCGGATTCCAAGGCCTCGGCCCGGTCGGCGGCAACTTGGCTTGTTTTACTCATCGGAACTCCTGAACCCTGCGCGAAACGAATACGTCAGTCGCCACGGGTATCTGCGAGAGTTTAAGCGCTGATGAATGACGGGAGCGACCGGTGGCCAATGCTCCTCGTGTCCACAGATCGATCACCTTGCCAGGTCTGGCTGAACTGGTCGGGGAGGCAAGGCGTGCCGCGATGCTCGAACCAGCGCAAACAGCGTTTGCGGAAACGCCATTCCAGCGTTGAGAATCGGATGTCCAGAGTTCGGAATCAGATAAGCGCAATTTGTCTCGATGCACGGGCACTTTGAGAAAACGCGTGATGACTTCTGAGGGTAAAGCGAGCCATCCCAGCCGTCGCCGTAGCCCTTGGCGGCTGTACCTTGGGCGATCGAGAAAATACTTCGAGCAGCCTCTGCGTGGAAAAAATGCTTTTTGCGTCCCAATGGAAGGTGGCCGTCGAGCGAGCCTGGGGCATGCCGACTGCGAAAATGTACCTGACTCTGCTGATTTACTGATGTAATAATGTTAAGATTGAAACTAAGATTGTTTGATCGTTCGATTAGTATGGTTAACGTTGGCGTTGTTGGTAAGTATTTTTGGAAACTCTTGGGTCTGTTTTGGATGGAGATGCATGATTGTTGCTTGAGGTGATTTTGGAAGCGATTTGCATCGTTTAATGATCTGGACGATAATAGCTTCATTCGATGCCTTTGCGTGTCGGATGATTGTAGCGAGTAACCGGAGTATCAGATGACCACCAAGACCAAGCCCAAGGCCCCCACCACCCCCTCCCTCACATATGAAAAGCTGAAGATCGATCCAGCACTTCAGGGCCTTCTCGAGAACAAGGCCGAGCGCATCTTCGAGCTCGGTCGCCGCTCGACGGAGCAGACCTTCCTGATCGGCGACATTCTCAACGAGGTCGCTGATGTACTGGAGGGCCCAACGTTCGCGAAATGGGTGCATAGCCGTTGCGGGATCGCTGCGCGCACGGCGACCGGCTTCATTGCCGTCTCGCGGAACCTTGAGGCGTTCCGCGACGAGATGATCGATCTCAACGTGAGCTCGACCGTCTTGTTCACGATCGCTCATGCGGAGCCGGACAAAATCCGCCAGGTGCTGAAGCTTGCCGAGGAGCACGGTCAGGTCCGGGTCTCGGATGCCAGGGCCATCCTGTCTGATGGCCAGGAAAAACCCCGCGTCAATCCTTATGACATCGGCGGCGTGAGCGGACTTCAGGCGCTGATTGCACTTAAATCCCGCGAGGGACAGAAGATCTTCCTTGCCCGTCTCCAGGCGATCATCGGGGTCATGGATGCTGCTTTGAAAGCCAAGCGGCTCTATAAGGAAAAACTGCAGGAAGTGCTTATGCTGTCGGCAGGCACCGCTCGAAGCGAACTTCGCAATCTGGCGCAGTTCGTCGGTTCGTCTGAGGCGAGGAGCGAGCACCAGAGCCTTGTGATGTTCCCGAATGGCAGCCAATGGGCGCGGGTCGAGGCCGTACTAACGCGACTGTCCGACAAAGAGCGTTGGCCGAAAATGGTCGACCTGCGCAAGTGGCTCGAGGGCGAAGCCGTGCCCGTCCTGTCCTGGGCGATCTCGAAGGATCGGAAAGCAAAGCTCACCAGCCCCGACGTCAGGGACGCTGTCGACCGCGATGACGATGTCGAAGGCCGGCAGATGCTCGAAGCGGTTCCGTCGATCGACACCATCGAGATGGGCGAGGGCGAGGTCGAGTTTGACGATCAGGACGAGGACGAGGCTGGGGTAGAAAACCTCGATGAGGTGACCTCGCCAGTGATGTCGGCCTGACCGGCGTCGAGATCGGGAAGGCGACAACATTGCCTTCCCCCCAAACCTTCCCTGGGGCCGCTTGTCGGCCCTTTTTTTGTTTGGGTGCCTGACCGGCTAAAACCGAACAACGCCACCGGCTTTCCGAGTAGGGGGGCTCATGAAGCGTCGTGAGCCCCTCGTTAACCTTGTACCGGCTCCGTTCTCATTTTTAAGTTCGGGGTCCTTGAGCCCGATCTCGGGTCCTGCCAGGGTAAGCGCGTTCCGGATGACCGGACAAGCGGCCCAAGCCGATGCGCCAACATCGACGAGGGCCTGACCCTCAGCCTTCGTG
>NZ_PKRP01000012.1 GCF_002855515.1 Rhizobium sp. TH135
CACGAAGGCTGAGGGTCAGGCCCTCGTCGATGTTGGCGCATCGGCTTGGGCCGCTTGTCCGGTCATCCGGAACGCGCTTACCCTGGCAGGACCCGAGGTCGCGCTCAAGGACCCCGAACTTAAAAATGAGAACGAAGCCGGTACAAGGTTAACGCCGGGCTCACGACCTCCCGCGAGACGCCCTGGCCGTCCCCGAATGCTGGCGGTCTTGTTCGGTTTCAGCCGGTCAGGCACCAAAACAAAAAAAGGGCCGACAAGCGGCCCTGGGGAAGGTTTGGGGGAAGGCAATGTTGCCGCCTTCCCGATCTCGACGCCGGTCACATCGACATCACAGGCGAGGTCACCTCGTCGAGGTTTTCGTCTTCGACATCGGCCTCTCCCTCAAACTCGTCCCCGACCTCGATCAGTTCAGACGTGTCGAGCGACGGAACCGCTTCGAGCAACTGGCGGCCTGCGACATCGTCACTGTCGTCGACAGCGTCCGTAACGTCTGGGCCGGTCAGCTTCGCCTTCCGATCTTTCGAGATCACCCAGGACAGGACGGGCACGGCTTCAGTCTCGAGCCACTTGCGTAAATCGACCATTTTCGGCCAACGATCCTTGTCGGATAGTTGGGTCAGCACGGCTTCGACCCGCGCCCACTGACTGCCATAGGGGTACATCACGAGGCTTTTGTGCTCGCTCCTGATCTCAGACGACCCCACGAACTGCGTCAGATTGCGAAGTTCGTTTCGGGCGGTGCCTGCCGAAAGCGTCAGCGCCTCCTGCAGCTTTTCCTTATAGAGCCGCTTGGCTTTCAAAGCCGCATCCATGACCCCGACAATCGCCTTGAGCCGGGCAAGGAAGATCTTCTGTCCCTCGCGGGATTTAAGGGCAATCAGCGCTTGAAGCCCGCCGACACCGCCCTGGTCATATGGATTGATGCGCGGCTTCTCCTGCCCGTCCGACAGGATGGCCTTGGCATCCGAGACCCGGACCTGACCATGCTCCTCGGCATGCTTCAGCACCTCGCGGATCTTCTCCGGCTCCGCATGAGCGATCGTGAACAACACCGTCGAGCTCACGTTAAGATCAATCATCTCATCGCGGAACGGCTCGAGGTTCCGCGAGACGGCTATAAAGCCGGTCGCAGTGCGCGCAGCGATCCCGCAACGGCTATGCACCCATTTGGCGAACGTTGAGCCCTCCAGTACGTCAGCGACTTCATTGAGAATGTCGCCGATCAGGAAGGTCTGCTTCGTCGAGCGGCGACCGAGCTCGAAGATGCGCTCGGCCTTGTTCTCGAGAAGGCCCTGAAGCGCAGGATCGATCTTCAGCTTTTCATATGTGTGGGCGGGGGTGGTGGGGGCCTTGGGCTTGGTCTTGGTGTTCATCTGGTACTCCAGTTACGCGTTACAATCATCCGACACGCAAAGGCATCGGATGAAGCTATTATCGCCCGAATTTACGAACATTGCAAATTGTGCCCTAAATCACTCAAACGCTAAACAAAGCAAATCCACTCATTTTCAACCAAAAAATCAATATAGACACCAAACTAATACAGGATTGTTAACCAATCTAATCAATCAGCTCGACATACGATGCTTTAATGTCGATAATTAACATCACCTATCTCAATAAATCCGGAAACAATTCGGTTAAGAGACATTCAAATTGTGCGCTCCGCACCCAACTCTCGTGGGCACGTAGAGTGCATTTTTTGACGCAGAGGCCATTCGAAGTATTTTTACGATCGCTAAAGGTAAAGCCGCCGAGGGTCACGGCGACGGCTGGGACGGCTCACGTCCACCCTCACAAGTCATCGCGCGTCTGCTCAACGTGCACGCACGTCAAGACAAATTGCGCATCAGCGATTCCAACCTCTGGACATCCGATTCAGAACGCTGGAATGGCGTTTCGGCAAACGCCGTTTGCACTGATGCGGGCATCGCAGCGCGCCTTGCCCTCTGCGACCCGTTCAGCCAGACGTGTCGAAGTGATCAAACTGTGGACACCAACAGCATTGGCCTCCGGTCGCTCCCATCATTCATCAGCGCTTAAACTCTCGCCGATACCCGTGATGATTGACGCATTCGTTCCGCTTGGGGATCAGGAGTTCCGATGAGTAAAAAAAGCCGTGTTGCCGCCGACCGGGCCGAGGCCTTGGAGTCCGCGCTCAGAACCATCGAGGCGATCGACCAGACCGCTCCAATGGCGCTCCTCGACATCGGGATTGCGCTTTCGGAAGTTTTTGACAAGAAGCCATCATCGAAGGTGGTGTCGTCTATCGTAGAACGAACCGGTATCAAACGGTCCGTTATAGAGCGGGCTTTGTACGCCGAGTTCGTCCTTACTCCTCACCGCCCGAACCTGGAACGCTTGGGCGTGTCCGCGGAAGTGGTCGCCGCTCTGGCTGAAGGGGAGGAGCAGGACGTTGACCGCGGCGCGCAGGCTCTTCAAACCTACCCCGGGATCTCTCTGGCCGACCTGCAGATCCTGATGACCTGGAGCGTCGAACCACGCGCCTATCAAGAGCCACACCATGCAATCCTCCGCTTCGATATGGCGAGCATGGAGGAGCTGGCAGTCATGAAGACACGCAGCGGGTTTCGTATCTTCCGGGAGATGCTCGCCCGCACCATTCATTTGATCGACCGACTCGAAGAGGTCGGCTTTGACCACGACGAATCCGAAGCCATCCAGAGGCAACTGCAGATCGCCAGCGAGCACCTGGATACAATGATCGACAACCTGATCCTGCTGCCGCATCCGCTCGCCTCAAGCCCTAGCCACATGTTCCCGGCCTGGCCGCCCCTGGCGTCTCCGTGGAACCAGCTTCTTGATAGTCTAGTGGAGCTCCAAGATGTCAGTGAGAGCTCCATGCCTGACGTCGTCAAAGTGCGCGCGATGATGCAACAGCTTCTGGGGTCGCCGCAGCAGCCTTGATCCTGCCGGTAGAACCAGAGTGCACAAGTCGTCTTGACCTGCAGACAAGGTATCCTGCTGCTATCTCGCGTTGAGACAAATTGCGCATCAGCGATTCCGAACTCTGGACATCCGATTCAGAACAGTGGAATGGCGTTTCCACAAACGCTGTTTGCAAGGATTGAGGTATCTCAATCTGCCGCACATTCCCCGCAACCTGTCTCAAATTGCGCATTCCTGATTCAGAGTTGAGGATTTCCGATTCATAAACCGGGATTTTCGATTCAGCGGCGTCCGAGGTTGTTGCACTGGTTCCGGTCTGCCATGCAGGCGACGTATCGGAGTGAGGGACCGCATGGCACGCAAATCGCAGGATATCCGCAATCGCGAACAGCGCGAGCGTCAGCAGCGACTGCGCGATGCCGATCGCAAGGCAAGGAGGCCCAACCGCGACGATGTCGCCCGCACCGCCCTCTTCATGATCGTCTCGGCAATGGCGGCACGCCGGGCAGAGGCAGAACTCGACGAGTTGCAGGATCGTGTCGTCGCGCTTCTGGTTCGTCAGGGCTTCGATGAGCGAGCATCGGATGCTGTATTCGATGAGCTTGTCGCCAAGTACCGAACGGGTGAGTGGCCTTTTCGTCGGAAGCTGCACCTTGACGGGGCAGACGGTGCCGAGCTTGAGGATTGATCAGGTTTCTCGGCTGCCCTTATTCGGTATCTGCCAGATGCGCTATCGCGCATCGCCTTTCACAAACCGCGTTTGCAGGATCTGACACATTCCCCCCGTTACTTCACCAAACGGCGTTTGATTCTGAATCGGATTTCCAGAGAGGGGAGCGCGCACGCCGAAGCAGGATCTCGAATGTTAAAATTTGAAGGAATCGATCTAGGTTTCGTTCAACATGATCGAGTTACGTCGGACAAAAGGTTAATGCCATCATTGACCGACATCGCTGCGCTGGCGATAAACGCGCCAGCTACGGTAAGCGCCGTAGCCGGAATGCGCCTCAATGGAACCCACTTGCAAGGGTGAAGTTGAGTAAATGACATAGATGATCGACACCGTCTGGGACAGACCCTGCAAGAAGAACTCCCGGCACCACTCCTCAACCCGTAGTGAGGTAGCGGTGAACCTTTGGCAAGTATGTGCGCCGCCGCGGTATCGGGCAACGACCGGCAGCAATCTAAATTGAGAGTTCGAAGCAGCCTGCATCACCTGACTCCGTGTGGTGAGCTTTTTAGCAGGTACAACAAGGTCGGATCGAGGGGCGAGCGGACGCCTGAGGGATCCTAAGTGGCAAGCGCATTCCTTCAAATCCACTCAGGACCCGAAGGACAGTACCGTGCATACACCGTTTCAGAAGATCCATTCCCTCTGGACGCCTCAGACCCGCCATCCCTACTATGTTGCAAGGGATGTCGACGAACGGGTCCTCTCAGGGCCATCCGTCGTCGTGTCGATTTCCGGCGTGACGGCCAACGAGGGCACTCATGCCATCCGCAACGTGTGCTACGGCATCCTCACCAACAAGGCTTCTTCCCCGCTGAAGGCCGGAAGCGCCGTTCGAGCAACGGGCGCATAGCGTCCCCAGACACGCAGAACCGCGGCAATAATTGCCACGATCCTCACCGTTGCTGATCCCCTCACTACAACAGCCAAACCGGACGTTTCGTCCGATACGCGCACCGCCAGGTCATGACGACCTGGCTCTGGCCGGGGCTCCCAAGCTGTCCCGGCCAGGCTAAGCATGCCTCTCACGCGCAATCCGTTTATGAATGAGCACCCAATGACCAAGAAAGTTTTGTTCTACGCCCGCTACTCGACCGACCGCCAGAATGAGGTTTCGATCGAGACCCAGACGGAACTCGGCAAGAAGTTTGTCGCCGACAGGGACTGGAAGCTGGTCGCGACTTACTCCGACTCCGCAATCAGCGGAACCTCGTTCACCTCTCGCCCCGGCATCCAGCAACTCCTCGCACATGTGAAGCGCGAACACATTGATGTGGTACTCTGCGTCAATGTCGACCGCCTGTCGCGCGATGTGGAGCACACGTCGAAGATCCTGAAGGATCTCAATTACCACGACTGCGCCATCTGGACCGTTGAAGCCGGCCGGGCGGTCACCGATATGGAGCTGCACATGCGCTCCACCATGAGCCATGAACTCGTCGAGCAGGGCCGGACCCGCACCCGCGAGGGTATGAAGACGGCCGTTCGCAAGGGGAAGGCAACCACTTGTCTCTCCTATGGCTATAAGCTCTCCCAGCAGCGCGATGCCAATGGCGATCGCCTCAAGGGGTTGAGGGAGATCGATCCGGTCAAGGCCGAGATCGTGCGCGGGATCTTCAAGGACTACGTCAACGGGGTCTCACCGGCCGCGATTGCACAGAAGCTGAACGACCGGGGGATCCCGGGTGCACGGACCAAATACTGGCGCGACACCACTATCCGGGGCAGCGTCACTGACGGGACCGGCATCCTCAACAACTCCCTCTATGTCGGGAAAGTCGTCTGGAACAAACAGAAGTTCCGCAAGGACCCGACGACAGAACGGCGAACCTCTCGTGCGAACGACAGGGACGAATGGGAGTTCGGGGACAAGCCTGAGCTGCGCATTATTTCGGATGAGCTGTGGGAACGGGCAAAGCAGCGCCAGGCGGAGAGCCGGGAAGAGTACAATCGGCACTCGACGAACCGTCTCAACGCGACGCATCGTCCGGAATATCTTCTCAGCCGCATGCTCCAATGTGCCGAGTGCGGCGGGCCGTACGCGATCAGCGGAAAGGATCGGTATAGCTGCACCAACCGCAAGAAGCGCCTGCCGATCGATGAGCTTGACGGGGAATGCTGCACCAACAGCAAGACGATCACCCGCCACGAACTGGAAGAGCGCGTCCTCAACTGCCTTCCGGTCGCCTTCTACTCGGTCGACATCTTCGACCGGATTTCGAAGAAGATGATCGCCCACGAGGTGAGCAAACTGAAGAGCGCCCCTTCCCGCAAGGCGCAAGTGGAGGCTGAACTCGCAAAGATCAAAGCGGCACAAACGAGCCTGATGCAGCAGATCCAGGACCGGCATGCGGAAGGCCGGCCGCGGCTTGCCATCCTCGATGACCAGCTCGACGAACTCGAGGCAAAACGCGAAGAGCTCGCCCGAGAACTGGCGACAGTCGAGGAGCCGGCAGAGGATTTCCAGGAGAAGATCGAGAAGCTGAAGGCGCAGTTCAACCCGGCAAACATCGAGATTGGGATCCGCAAGCTGATCTTCCTCGCGCGCAACAACGCCGACGAAGCGGTCAAACAGCGGCTGATGCCGATGGTGCGTGACCTCATCCAGACCGTCGTGATCGGCAAGACGCCGGGCCACCAGCCGGCAAGCCTGCAGGTGCATGGCGACATCGCCCACATCATGGCTTCCATGGACGCGATCGATGTCATGCAGCAGCAGTTCTTCGCCGCTGCCCAGAACGACCTGATGACGCGTATGGCTTCGGGAGAGATCGACACGGAGGCCAAAAAGAACAAGCTCATCGACGCTTACATCGATGAACTGTCACGCAAATTGCCGGAATGGGAGAATTTACAAGTCTCAGTGGTTGCGGGGGCAGGATTTGAACCTGCGGCCTTCAGGTTATGAGCCTGACGAGCTACCGGGCTGCTCCACCCCGCGCCAAGAGCGTAACAAC
>NZ_PKRP01000013.1:0-3714 GCF_002855515.1 Rhizobium sp. TH135
GTGGTTGCGGGGGCAGGATTTGAACCTGCGGCCTTCAGGTTATGAGCCTGACGAGCTACCGGGCTGCTCCACCCCGCGCCAAGAGCGTAACAACTGAAGTTGTAACGCTTAAGAGATTGTACCAAGCAAAAAGGACCGCTTGATGCGGCCCTAAGATTTCGGCTTGGGCCGATGTTGTGTTGAGAAGATTGTTTTTCAGCGTTTTTAGCTGAGAACATTGCCTTTAGCAGACCTGGCAGCGACCTACTCTCCCGCGTCTTGAGACGAAGTACCATTGGCGCTGGGGCGTTTCACGGCCGTGTTCGGAATGGGAACGGGTGCAGCCACCCCGCCATGACCACCAGGTCGGCTAAGGGCAATGTTTTTGAGAAGCTGGTGAGGCGAACCTCTTTTTGATGAACACGTATTTGGCATCATCGCCCGTTTTGTTCGGGCCGATGAGCATGGTCAATGAGAACGATCAAGCCAATCGGGCTATTAGTAACGGTAAGCTTCACTCATTACTGAGCTTCCACACCCGTCCTATCAACGTGGTAGTCTTCCACGGCCCTGATAGGGAATACTCGTTTTCAGGTTGGTTTCCCGCTTAGATGCCTTCAGCGGTTATCCATTCCATATATAGCTACCCTGCTATGCCGTTGGCACGACAACAGGTCCACCAGAGATATGTCCATCCCGGTCCTCTCGTACTAGGGACAGATCCTGTCAATATTCCTACACCCACGGCAGATAGGGACCGAACTGTCTCACGACGTTCTGAACCCAGCTCACGTACCGCTTTAATTGGCGAACAGCCAAACCCTTGGGACCTGCTCCAGCCCCAGGATGCGATGAGCCGACATCGAGGTGCCAAACAACCCCGTCGATATGGACTCTTGGGGGTCATCAGCCTGTTATCCCCGGCGTACCTTTTATCCGTTGAGCGATGGCCCTTCCACACGGGACCACCGGATCACTATGACCGACTTTCGTCTCTGCTCGACTTGTCAGTCTCGCAGTCAGGCGGGCTTATGCCATTGCACTCGACGACCGATTTCCGACCGGTCTGAGCCCACCATCGCGCGCCTCCGTTACTCTTTCGGAGGCGACCGCCCCAGTCAAACTACCCACCATACACTGTCCCGGATCCGGATGACGGACCGCGGTTAGACATCCATGACGATAAGGGTGGTATTTCAAGGATGGCTCCACAGAAACTGGCGTCCCTGCTTCAAAGCCTACCACCTATCCTACACATGCCGACACGAATGCCAGTGTAAAGCTATAGTAAAGGTGCACGGGGTCTTTCCGTCTGACCGCAGGAACCCCGCATCTTCACGGGGAATTCAATTTCACTGAGTCTATGTTGGAGACAGCGGGGAAGTCGTTACGCCATTCGTGCAGGTCGGAACTTACCCGACAAGGAATTTCGCTACCTTAGGACCGTTATAGTTACGGCCGCCGTTTACTGGGGCTTCGATTCAAAGCTTGCACCTCTCCTCTTAACCTTCCAGCACCGGGCAGGCGTCAGACCCTATACGTCGTCTTGCGACTTCGCAGAGCCCTGTGTTTTTGATAAACAGTCGCTACCCCCTGGTCTGTGCCACCCCATCATACTTGCGTACAAAGGGGTCACGCTTCTTCCGAAGTTACGCGTGCAATTTGCCGAGTTCCTTCAACATAGTTCTCTCAAGCGCCTTGGTATACTCTACCTGACCACCTGTGTCGGTTTCGGGTACGGTCTGTACGGTGGAGCTATTTCCTGGAACCGCTTCCCCGCCCAGACAATCCAATAAGTCTGAACGAGTTACGCAATCCGTCACTACCACCAGGCCCACGAATATTAACGTGGTTCCCATCGACTACGCATTTCTGCCTCATCTTAGGGGCCGGCTAACCCTGCTCAGATTAACTTTAAGCAGGAACCCTTGGTCTTTCGGCGAGGGGGTCTCTCACCCCCTTTATCGTTACTCATGTCAACATTCGCACTTCCGATACCTCCAGGGCCCCTCACGGGTACCCCTTCACAGGCTTACGGAACGCTCCGCTACCACGTGGATAAATCCACATCCTCAGCTTCGGTGCATGGCTTTAGCCCCGTTACATTTTCGGCGCAAAGACCCTTATTTAGACCAGTGAGCTGTTACGCTTTCTTTAAATGATGGCTGCTTCTAAGCCAACATCCTGGTTGTTTTGGGATCCTCACATCCTTTCCCACTTAGCCATGACTTGGGGACCTTAGCTGGAGGTCAGGGTTGTTGCCCTCTTCACGACGGACGTTAGCACCCGCCGTGTGTCTGCCGACTAGTACTCCCAGGTATTCGGAGTTTGGTTAGGATCAGTAAGACGGTGAGTCCCCATAGCCCATCCAGTGCTCTACCCCCTGGGGTATTCGGTCGACGCTCTACCTAAATAGATTTCGCGGAGAACCAGCTATCTCCGAGTTTGATTGGCCTTTCACCCCTAGCCACAAGTCATCCCAATCTATTGCAACAGATGCGGGTTCGGCCCTCCAGTTGGTGTTACCCAACCTTCAGCCTGCTCATGGCTAGATCACTCGGTTTCGGGTCTAATGCAACTAACTAAATCGCCCTATTCAGACTCGCTTTCGCTGCGCCTACACCTACCGGCTTAAGCTTGCTAGTTACACTAAGTCGTTGACCCATTATACAAAAGGTACGCCGTCAGGCTTGCGCCCTCCGACTGCTTGTAGGCATCCGGTTTCAGGTTCTATTTCACTCCCCTTGTCGGGGTGCTTTTCACCTTTCCCTCACGGTACTTGTTCGCTATCGGTCATGCACGAGTACTTAGGCTTGGAGAGTGGTCTCCCCATGTTCAGACAGGATTTCACGTGTCCCGCCTTACTCTAGGACAATGAGTGTTCTACGCTTACGGGGCTATCACCCACTATAGCCAGGCTTTCCAACCTGTTCAGCTTTATTCCTCATTGCCACTGGCCTGGTCCGCGTTCGCTCGCCACTACTTGCGGAGTCTCGGTTGATGTCCTTTCCTGCAGGTACTTAGATGTTTCAGTTCCCTGCGTTCGCTTCTAACCCCTATGTATTCGAAGGTTAGATACCTTATCACAATGCTTGGAAACCCAAGCCGATCTTGCGATCAGTTTGGATTCTCCAAGCATTTAAGGTGGGTTTCCCCATTCGGATATCCATGGATCAAAGCTTATTCGCAGCTCCCCACGGCTTTTCGCAGCGTATCACGTCCTTCTTCGCCTGTGCATGCCAAGGCATCCACCAAATGCCCTTACGACACTTAATCGTTCTCATTGCCAATGCTCATCTATAGCTCGACCAGACCTTGAGGTCGGATCCAGCAATCCGGCTACCTTTTACAACCAGACCATTCAGATGCCATCGACGTGTTCGACAAGTCTGCTTTATTGGAGCTACGCCGAGCAGCTCACTTGCAGCTTGTCTTTAAGACCAGCTTCTCGAGATTAAATCCGGTACCGCGCGGTCAGGCAACGGTAATCCGATCATTCATCAGACGAGGCCCGAAGGCCACGAACAACGAACAATCCAGAGCGACAAGCTTCCTACCTACCTCCAGTCCTTCACCAGGTTCAGGCCGGCTAGGCCCTCACAAGGATCATCAGAACTGGGCTCGGACATGGGATAAATCCCATACCTGGAAGCCTCCAGATCAATCTTCTCTTCACAATGTATGCAGAACAGGCAGCACTCATTCGAGTGATGCAAACTTTTATTTCTTCAAAGG
>NZ_PKRP01000014.1 GCF_002855515.1 Rhizobium sp. TH135
CTCGGGTCCTGCCAGGGTAAGCGCGTTCCGGATGACCGGACAAGCGGCCCAAGCCGATGCGCCAACATCGACGAGGGCCTGACCCTCAGCCTTCGTGAAAAGGAATCGGGCTATGACCACGTTTACTTCTCAAACCCCTCAGGGGGAAGTTCTCCGTTCGACCACCAATCTTATGGGCAGCGCCGATACCGGCTTTGCCCATTCAGGCTCCCGCCCGCGTCCGTTCGGCTTTGGCCGCAACGCACTTTCTGCACCGGCGTGCGAACCGGCGGTGCTGCGCCGCCATCCGCACCTCGTCCGCTTCGAGGACGTCGAAGCCGATCTCGATGTGCTCATCAATCGCGCCATCACCGCGATCACGGACGGCGAACCGGCGGAAGACGAAATTCTCGGCCATTATGTGAACATCGCCTCGCTGGTCCGGGCAGTGTCGTTCAGGGAGGGGAAGCTTCTTGAATACGCGTTCGAGCGGGTGGCCCGGGCGAATCCGAATGTCCTGGTCCTAACGCAGTCGCTCAAACTGCCGCTCGTGAAAGCAGCACTCGAAGCTGTGTCCGGCAATGATTGGTCGAGCCTCGACGGCATCAAACTCGATTGCGAGTCACCGGCCAAGGGCAGCTACACGCCGGACTTGATCGTCGTTAACCGCGCGCGACACACCGCATACATCCTCGACCTCAAGCGCTCGCTCGCGTCTTACGGCGACACCAGCCGTCTCGAGGAACTCAAGATGAAGATGATGGCTTCGGCGATGGTGTTGCCGGACTGGCTTTACAAGAACCAGAAGCGCCTCATGGTCGACGCGGTCGAAGTTGCCATCGTCGATGGGGCCAGCCGTCCGAGTGATCACGCCACCGGCATCTGGGCTCTCTCCGAAATCGATGACCTGCTTGAGATCGACGGGGCCGCATCTTGCATGGCCGAACTGCGCCGCCGCTTCGGCATCCGGGTGCAGCAGCTTCTCGAGGTCGAAGCGCGCAAGGCTATTGGGGTCGATGAGCGGTTCGCCGAAGCGGTTGCCGATACTAAAGCTGAGCTGATCGCGCCGAAGCCACCTCGGATCAACCTCAACGGTCCGGACCGGACGTTCGAGGAAGATATGGCTGCCCGATCGTTCGACGAGGATTTGGATCGCGCCCCCTGGGAGGAAGAGAGCTTCGAGCGGCTGGATTCAATAGATGACGACGAGCCGCGCCCGGTCTTCTTCCGCGTCGGCTACGCTCGCCGTCCTGCGCCGCATTGATCTGATCCGTTTGATGATCTGAGTACTGCAGCCAGGCGCTTGCCGTCAGGCTGTGGGCGTTGATCGCCACCGCTTTCGGGCCGTGGATCCTCTCACCATTCCCCGTTCCCCGTTTGCGCTGGACCCTGATGCGGTCCGGCCAAGGAGTTCCCATGTCTTCTGACATCCATTCGGAGGGGCTGCCGCGCATGCATTGCGAAGCTGTCACCCCGAGCAACCGACCTACGACACTTGACTGCCACCGTCCCCACGATGCCTTGCTCCGCACCCGGAGTGCCCCCACCGATCAATCGCCCACGGATGATCCTGCCGTGGCGATCAGCCTCGCACTTGGTCACGTCCGAACGCAAGAGGGACTGACTGGCATCGTGCCGCCTCGCGTGATGGCGCACCTGCTGGTCCATATCGAGCGGGGCGATCCAGCCTGCGAAGTGGTCATGGATTGGCTAGCCAAGCGTAGCCGCAACGCCGCCGTGCAGCGCGAGCGTCGCAGGGTTCGCGAGCGTCCCCGGCCCGAACCGGGCCGTCTGAGGAAACGCGCGTTGCGGGCACGAGACCTTGGCCTATCCGACTTGGCAATTATTGCCGAAACTGCGGAGGGTAACATCGATGAGTAAGATCGCCCGTTTGTTGGTTCACCGGCTCGAACAGCTTGCCAGGCGCGAGGCGAGGCGCAACGCCCTGCGCAACGGTTTGCTGGACGTGAAGGCCATCGAGATCGACGGTCACATGACCCGGCGCTACACGCCAGTGTTCGACACCTCGTCCCTCACCGGCGATCGGGACAAGGACTTGGCATGGGTGCGGCGGCACTTTGGCGACTATCTGCTGCCAGCGGCGGGAGCGTTCGAAGGCACTTCCGTGCCCGCGGGTCTGCGATCGGCATCTCGGCGGAGGTCCAATTCTAAGAATGAGCGTCTGTCTGTCACTGATCATGCAAGCCGCGCCTATGCCCTAAGCCTCATCGGCCAAGCGGGCAAAGGACCCCTCGTCAGCAACATCATCGCTGCGATCGTCCTTGCCCGGGCGATTGATAGAACACGTGTGACCCTGGCCTCGATGGTCCGCGCGGCGGCGATGCCGGCTCCGGTGATCGCACTCCACGCGCCCATTGTCGGCTTCGAATCGGCAATTCGACGGCTGATCGAAGTCCCGGGATTTGTACCCGGTGGCGATCTCAAGGGGCTCGATGGGGAGTATGTCTATGACGACATGACCATCGCCGGCGATGAAGGCCCAGGGAGAACCTACGTTCTACTGCTCGGGCACCTCTTGCGCCGCGTGGCTGGCGGCAATCTGCAGCGTCGGCTCCTCAATGCGCTGCGACGTGACTATCCCGTCGTTGCAATCTGCGAAGATGCGAAAGGTGTTCCGGACGAGATCACTATCGCGGC
>NZ_PKRP01000001.1 GCF_002855515.1 Rhizobium sp. TH135
ACGGCGATGTCCTTCTCGGGGAATTCCTCACGGAAGATGCGCTCGATCTCGTCACCGGTGCCGACCGGTACGGTGGACTTGGTGACGACGACCGTGACGCCGGTGACGGCAGCGGCAATCTCGCGGGCGGCGGCGTAGACGTAAGTGAGGTCGGCATGGCCGTCACCACGGCGGGACGGCGTGCCCACCGCGATGAAGACAACATCGGCATTGGCGACCGGGCCTGCGAGGTCGAGCGAGAAACTCAGGCGTCCGGAGGCGCGGTTATGCGCAATGATCGCTTCGAGGCCCGGCTCGAAGATCGGCACCTCGCCGCGCTCCAGCGCCTCGACCTTCTCGGTCGACTTATCGACACAGATCACCTCGTGACCGAAGTCCGCCAGACAGGCTCCCGACACCAGGCCGACATAACCCGAACCGATCATCACAATGCGCATTTTCAACCACACCTTGGGCTTCAAGGACCCTTACGTCGAAGCTCCATCAACGGGCTCAGAACGAGGATGGCAGTTCGTAAAGTTTTCGACAGGCGTCGTGATAACGAATCCTCCTAGAGAGGCAATGTGAAATTTAGTTCAAATATACAAATCGCGGCTCCCATTAACCATATCGGAGCTGTCCGTTCCGGATGCGTTCTATTTGCCTTGTCGGCGAGCCATCTCCGGGCTAAGTCTGGGCTGTGCCGGAAAAATAACGATCTCCAGAACTTAAGCGGCCCACGCTGGTGTTCGAGCACCAAACGAGGGCCTGACCCGCAACCTTGGCAAGAAGGAATTGGGCTATGAAGACCCTTAACCGCTTCGCTTCCGTGATGGAAGCACTCCCCACATGGATCCTGTTGATCCCCTTTTCGATCATACGGCGGCAACCAGGCGCTCTGCCTTCGCCGGCGCAGGTTTGACGGCTGCGCTTCCGCAAGCCTGATCGAACTCTTATGACATCGCTGGCATCAGTTGAGGTCGAGCGCGCCGGACGACGTCCTGAGCCGGGCCATGGACTTTGCCCTGATGTCGCTCAACACAGGATACATAATATGACCAACACCGTTTCCGGTGCGGCTTCCTCACCAACCCATCCGCATGCTGTAAATCCAGATGTGCTGCATCCGAGGCTTGATGGACTATGCCGTCAGGTGCTGACATCAAGCTTTGGCTCGACCTCTCTGATGGCCGCGCTTGAGTAAGGACTTTCTGACGTTTCCAGCCTGCTGCGCGGTGTGCCGGCGGCCGAGAGCCGCCTGATCGAGCGCGGCATTCAGATGATTGTCGGCCTCTATCCCGAACTCGTTGTGCTGACGGAAAACATTCGTCTGCCGGTGAGCAAAGCAGCGCTGGATGTCGTCGAGCGCAACGAACCTCGTCAATATGCATCCTTGACGCGACGGCTGGCCGAACTCGATCTCTACCAACAGGCAGCCGTCGCAGGTCTGCTTGACGAGCGCACTTATGACGCTGGTGGGAGTGCTGGTCCGACCTGGATCAGTCACTGGGTGCCGACAGCTGAGCTGATGCATCTGTTATCGCTTGGACCTCCGGGCAAAAAGATCCTGTGTCGCAGGCTCGGACATGACGGCCAGCACCGCGATCCCCTCGCGGAGGCCTCGCAGTCTCAGCCGGCGTCAACGGCACCCGATCGAAAAACTCCGATGTCGACGTCGTCATTGGTATCGTCGTCAGCATCAGATACGGATTCTCAGCGCCAAGCCGCATGGCACTGGGCTGCTCTCCGTGAACACCTGCCGCTTACGAAAGCAGCACCCGTCGCGGTGGCTCTGCTGATTGCCCGCGCAGTCGGATCACACCTTGGCGGATGGGAGGCGCTGCGGGCGATCCTGCGCCGCCCCGACCCGTTCATCGTGATGTGCATCCCAGTCCCCGGCTTCCAGCGCCATTGTGGCCGCTCCCTGGAGGACGGACTGCTCATCCTCCAACCGCACAAAGAAGATGAAGTCCGGACGCAATATCCGATTCTCGTTGGCATCCTCATAGATGAGGCCGAGTGAATCCTGACCAGAGCGGGCTGGGTTGCGATACCAGCCGATAGCCTCATTGCGCGCCAGTTCCGCTTTCAGAACTGCTGACTCCCAGGTTGAAGTGAAGTCTTGCGGAAAGTGTCCCTTTTCATCACAAAGCAGGTGGCGCTCATAACGAGGCAGATCGACCTCTTTGCCGTTTTCGCGCGCGGTCGTCATTTGCAGCCACATATGCGGGCGGACCATTTCGACCGGCAGCGGGTCGGCGCTCATTTCCCTGATCTGGCGATAGACGTCTTGCCGCGAGCTTGTAAACCGTGGACGGAGGCAGAACATCGATGACCTGAACCATCCATCCATATGGGCCGATCGCTATCCTCAATGGAAGCAATGAGCAGTTAAAATTCGAACGAAATTTTCCATCCCAGATTCAAGTATGCGTGCTACCTCCGATGGAAATGCGGAGATGTATTGTGGTTATTCTATATTCAGTGGCTTCCATCTTATTTTTGTGTGTAACTATCTCAGTCGTATCGCTCGAATGGTTTAGGCACCTGGCTAAGCAACTACAGCTCTACATGCTACTTACTGCCCTGGTGAGCGGCATGTGGTGGTTCGCAAGTTCGCAATTGTCCGCGTTTGCGATGAAGCCTGGGGCTAACGAACTTATGAATAACCTGAACCGTTGGGCAGCCGGTGCAGCAGTGCTCTCAGCGGCCTTAGGAATAGGGATTTACGTAGGTAACGCCTCATCCAAAACAATCGAGAAGCGGCGAAGGGAGAAGAAGCGGATCCAGGACGCTGCCATTGAGGCAGCCATTCAGAAGCATGCCTCAAATTCTGATACGCCGTAGCATTTGAAAGATCAAAGAGTTGCCAGAACTGGCAATCGCTTGAGCAAAGGCAGACTTTGCGTGCCTCAAGCGAGGCTCTACCATCCTCGATACTTTTGCAAGGCACCCCAACACACTAGATACTGGTGGGGAAACCCTTGCACCCCAAGGGTTCACGATGGCGGAGAGGGTGGGACACTAATCCACGCCGGATAGGCAATTAAATTCAAATACTTAGCTGCAGCCCATCACTGTGTTTGCAGTCCATTTTGTAGCTAGGTTTGGGGGCGGAAAACTGTGGATTTCCGCCCCTGCCCTACTCTAGCTGCTAGGCATGGCCGTTCTGTTCAGCGTCGGCCTTGATCGTCTCGGGCCAAATGTCACCGAAGACGCCGATCGCTTCCTTCACGCGGGTTTCGTCCAGGTCGCCGGTGACAGGGCAAACCAGATCCCCCGAATTGATGGCGCTGCAAAGCTGATCGATCAGGCGATCATATGCGGTCTTCTCAAGATAGATGGCGTTCATGTTCGGCGCTCCATTGGCTGGTTGATGCACCGATTCTGATTCAAGTCGCGAAACTTATAAAGAGATATTAATAAATAATTTCAGATACTTAGGATAAGTAAGTAGTGACTTATCAGTCTAGTTTGCTGCAACTGCCTACCGCCACAAAGAGGGTATCTGTGCTGTCGTTGTAGTGGGAGAAGAGATAGGCGCTTATGAATTTGCGGGTTTCGAAGCTGAATCGAAGCGAGCCTAGGTATGTGCTGCAAATCAATTCGTCGGAGATCAGCGCTTCAGTCGTAGGGATATTCATACAAGTGACGTCGTTCTTAAGATCGGTGTCAGTGAATGTGACCTTGTAGGAGTCGGGGCCGCTACCCGGACGTATCTTAAGGATCGATCTAATCCGTGTGGTATCGAATGCGCCGGCAATCCATTGTTTCGTTTCTTTGTTGTAAGCCATCCCGCCGGCCGCGTCTGCGAGGCAAAGGTAGTTGCCGGTAACGCCTTCAGCCTGTGCCGCGCCAAATGCGCCGATCAGTGCCAGGGTAAGAGCGAGCCGCTTCATATGGAATCCGCTTAAGGTTGTTCTTTCGACAACCTAGCGTGACAATTCGAGCGCTGCAATCACGGCGCACCGGGGCTTGTGAGCGGGTGGGTTTCTTTGACTCATAGCGGGCCGCTGGCAAGCGCCTGGGCTTCGCGCTGTCATTGGCCGGCGAGGCCTTAGAAACGCGCGGGCGGGCTGCTGTGGCCTTTTTGGAGCCGTGCCAGGCTTCAGCTTCACGCCGGAAGCTTTCGGTGATGAAGTAGGGCTTGCCAGCGAGCCGTTCGCCGGTCTTCGCGAAGTCCTTCAGGGTGTAGCCATGCCAGCCGGTCGAGTCTGAAATAGGAACCAGTTCCACCATGCGGCCCTGTCCATACTTCGATTCCGCCTTCCCGGTCGTGCTGTAGAGCGCGGCCCTGATCTGGTCCGGATCATGAGCGCCGGGAATGATGACGCCGTGAGCGTGAAGCTTGCCGGTGAGCGGTGAGAATTCGAAGGCGAAGGCATATTCGAGCGCGTGGCCGAGGTGCTTCTTCAGAGCGCGATTTAGCGAACGCGACAAAGCGCGCGCCGGATCGTCAGACTTCCGCAAGCGGGCTTCGTTGGCCTTGGAGAATTGAAGGGTGAGCGCGAGGCCGTCACGTTGGGCTGCGAACCTGAAGGTGAGAAGAAGGCGCTGTTCCGGGGTGAGGCTGCACCATTGCCGGCGGATAGGCATCACCTGGGCTGCACGCTTGTCGTCGGCTTCGCGTTGGCGGGTCTTCCTATTCTCTTCAGCCTTCCGGATGGTGTCGAGAAGAGACGGCGGGCGAACGATCGGCGCACGTGGCGAAGTCGTCGGCTTGTCCAGGTCGGTGAAGATCGCGGCGAGGTCGGAAGCTTCAGGTGTAAGGGTTGTGGTAGGAAGGGGAAGAGAGAGGGGTGAAGGGCTAACTACACCTTCACCTTTCGAAGCCGGTTCTTCAGGCTGCGGAAAATAGGGTTCCGGCTCTTCCTGAGCTTCAAAAAGTTGCACTGTTTCGCAACTCTCATCTTCCGAAAAATCGAGCGCGGCGATCTCATCCAAGATGGATTGCGCAACGCCGCAATTCTTCGTGACGATGAATTCGGGGGAAGCGGCGACCTGTTCGCCATCGAAGAAATTTTCAAGGCGACGTGTTTTTTCTGCAAAATCGTCGCGGTCATTGCTATAATGCACTTAGTGATCCTTCAGCACAAGGATTGCGTTAAGAAAACCGAAGCCGGAAGGATTGCGCCCCTTCCGGCTGTTTCTTTTTCAGCAACTATTATAGCAAGCCGATCAGCGATATTTGCGAAAAAGTGACGCCGCGTGTCGATTTATATTGAACGACTGCCCAAGCGTTGCTTCAGCGGTCCTTACGCGGGCATTACACCTTACTGCCGGGAAGTGTGCCCGATTGATAGCGTCGTGCATCTGTCCAATCATCGAACCGGTCTGGTCGATCAGATACCGTCCCGCCGATGACTGATCTTCATGCCCCATGATCAGCCTCATCGCGGCTTCAGGCGCGCCGCCGCGCGTCATCGTCGCTTTCATCGTGTGCCTGAAGGTGTAGAAATCATTGTCTTCCGTCTTCACGCCGAGGCCTGGGAGGAATGTCCTGTTGATCCATCTGTTGATGTTATCATCCGTCACCCAATCAGGTAGCAACCTCTTATCACTTCGCCGGTTCGCGGCTTCGACGTGTTTTAGAAAGCCGAGATTGATCAGGTCATCGTGCAACGGAACCAACCGCTTCGAACGCCTGTTTTTTGTGGCGGTGTTTAGGTCGATCACCCAATGTCCATTTTCCTTATAGACCCGATCAGCCGTAGCCAGACGCAACTCACTAGAGGGGCGCGCCGCCGTCAAAAGGGTGAGTAGGATTGCCCATTGCCGGGTTCCCCAAGTCGGTTCCGAGAACAGATCACTTTCGAATATCTTGGCTAGCTGGTCCGGTGTGAAGATCGCTCTAGTGGTGTCACCATCGACCTTCTTAGCCTTCACCTTCACCCCCTGGGCCGGATTCGCGGGCATGAATTTTTGACGCACCGCCCATCCGAGGATAGTTGATAGGTGCATTAACCACTTGTCATTTATGGTTTTCTTGTCGAGCGGCGCATACGGTCGCGCAAGGGCCTTGTTCAATTCGATCGCTTGAGGGAGCGTCGCCCCTTTAAACCGCTTCGTGTAACTTGATGGCAACTCGACAAGAGCATTCTTGTAGGCAATCACATGATCATCCGTGATCTGGTCTAGATAGAAGTCACCGCCGAGAAACTCGCTAAACATGCGGATAGCAACCGAATGCTCTCTAACGGTTCGTGCTGCCAGGTCATCGTTCTCCTTCTCGAAGCGCTCCACTAGTCCAGAGAGCCTTATGCGGTTCCTGGCGCCCATTGCCTTTGTGGGGGATGCCGGCCCTGCCTCTTCCGGGGCTGTCGCTAAGATCGCCGCGCGGGGTTCGGGATCGTGAGCCTGCCCCGATCGGCGCGAAGCTTCTATCTGCAACGTGTCTAATCGAACCTCTGCCAAGGCGGGAAGCAAGGCCGAACGGTCTTGTGTGGTCATGTGCTGCGATTGTAGGTCCTCGTCGATCGCGTAGCCTAAGAGTGCTTCGGCCTCATCGTCGGGAAGCGAACCATTCGCCACGGCCCGAAGCTTGTTCGCCAGGACGCCGGCACTGAGCTTGAAGAACTCTTCATTCTGCGACGGAAGGGCCGATAGCTGTTCGGCCAGGATCGCCGTTTTTTTCACGTTCGAAGAATTCGCGCGCCATCTTGCGAGCATCGAATGCGCTAGCCGGATTGGCTAACGACATACGCGCGGCATTTAGGATCTGCTCAAACTCTTCGAGGATTTTTGCGGCCTGCCGGCGAGCTTTGATCGTATCGGGGCCGAGGGGTCGCAGAAGTTCTCGCTTCCCAACGATTACCCGTAACTCTTCCGGAACGGCCTTTCAAGCCACCCATTGATTCTTGATCCACGGGACATTGACCATGAGTTTCTTAGGCATCGTCAGCGGTCGCTTTTGTAGTTGATTTTGTAGCGAGCTTTGGATGCTAAACGCCGGATTTTCAAGGGGTCTTGAGCGATATCAGGGCGTTAGGATCGTTATGGCGGAGAGGGTGGGATTCGAACCCACGATACCCTTGCGAGTATGCCGCATTTCGAGTGCGGTGCTTTCGACCACTCAGCCACCTCTCCGGTCACATTGGTCGGCGCTTGTTGGCGCGGGCTGTCTCATAGCGGCAACTCACCCCCCACGCAAGAGCGATATGACGCTTTTTCCACTCTTCTGCAGAAACAGCGGCGCCCTCCCCCGCGCGCTGCTTCCTTCAGAGATCCCGGCCGTCAGTTCAACGCCATATCGTTACTCACGAGTCGCAGAAGAGGCGCGTCAAGGATCGCCGATGAGAGCGACTGTAGAGCCCCGGTGAACATCGACCTGTCCAAACGCGTTGGCAAATCAAAGCCAAAGATCCGGAACCCGAGATAGTCGATTCCGCCGATCTGGGATGGTGGAGATTGTCGAACCACTTCCTTGAAGTTGAACGGACTCCGTACGCGGACTCCGCAGCCCTCCCCCCCTCACCTCACGCCACCTCCGGCAAGCCGCCAATCAGCTTATCGAGCGTCACAGGATATTCGCGCACCCGCACTCCGGTCGCATTGTAGACAGCATTCGAGATCGCGGCGGAGACGCCGCAGAGGCCGAGTTCGCCGACACCCTTGGCCTTCATCGGCGACGACATCGGATCGGTCTCGTCGAGGAAGATCACCTCCTGATGCGGGATGTCCGCATGCACAGCCACCTCATAGCCGGCGAGATCATGGTTGACGAAGAAGCCGCGGCGCGTGTCGACCGCCAGCTCCTCCGAGAGGGCCGCACCCACGCCCATGGTCATGGCACCAATCACCTGGCTGCGCGCCGTGATCGGGTTCAAGATGCGCCCGGCGGCACAGACGGCCAGCATGCGTCGCACACGGCACTCGCCGCTTGCCATGTCGACGGCAACTTCGACGAAATGCGCACCGAAGGTCGATTGCTGGTGAGTCTTGGAAAGATCGCCCCATTCCATCGTGTCCTCCGCCACCAAACCTTCGGGCCCGGCGACCTCCGCGAGCGGGACGGCGCGATTTCCGGAGCGAACCTGGCCACCCTCGAAGACCACGTCTTCAGTGTTGAGACCGATCGTCTTGACGACAGCATCGCGCAGCTTCACGCAGGCCGCATAGACGCCCGCGGTCGAGCAATTGGCCCCGAACTGCCCGCCGGAGCCGGCAGAGACCGGAAAGCGGGAATCGCCGAGGCGTACATCGACCTCCTCGACCGTGACCCCCATCATCTCGGCCGCCGTCTGCGCGATGATCGTATAGCTGCCGGTGCCGATATCCGTCATGTCGGTCTCAACGGTCACGCGGCCCTCCCGTGTAAGCCGGACACGGGCGCCCGAGGGAACGAGGAGGTTGTTGCGGAGTGCCGCAGCGACGCCAGTGCCGATGAGCCAGTTGCCCTCGCGGCGGGAGCCTGGCGTCTGGCGCCCTTGCCAGCCGAAGCGCTCGGCGCCGAGGCGCAGGCAGCCAATGAGGTCGCGGTGCGAGAACGGCCGCTCAGGATGCTCCGGGTCGACCTGGGTATCATTGATGATCCGGAACTCGACCGGATCGATGCCCAGCTTATCCGCCATCTCGTCCATGGCAATTTCCAGCGCCATCAGGCCCGGCGCTTCGCCGGGCGCGCGCATGGCGTTGCCTTCGGCGAGATCGAGCGTTGCAAGGCGCATAGCGGTCATGCGGTTCGCCCCGGCATAGAGAAGCCGCGTCTGGTTGACCGCCGTCTCGGGTTTGCCGCCCGGCAGGTCGCCGGACCAGCTCTCATGCGCGATCGCCTCGATCTTGCCATCGGCCGCAGCGCCGATCCGGATGCGCTGGACAGTAGCCGGTCGGTGGGTGGTATTGTTCATGATCATAGGCCGCGGCAAGGTCACCTTGACCGCACGCCCGGCGGCTTTCGCGCCCAATGCTGCGAGCACGGCATCGGCCCGGAGGAACAGCTTGCCGCCGAAGCCACCGCCGATGAATGGCGACATCAGCTGGATCTTCTCCTTGTCCATGTCGAGGAAGGTCGCCAGATCCTGCCGCCACCAGTCGATCATCTGGCTGGATGTCCAGACGCGCAGCGCATCGCCAGCCCAGGCCGCGATCGAGGCATGCGGCTCCATCGCGGCATGCGACTGGTCGGGCGTCCGGTAATGCGCATCGAGCGTCACGGGGGACCGAGGGAAGGCTGTGTCGAAATCGCCAAATTCGGTGTCGGGCTCTTCCTCTTCGTCCGGCTTGACCGCCGTCTTCATCGCTTCATCGAGGTCGTAAGAGCCCGCCTCCTCTTCGTATTCCACCTTGATCAGCGACGCGGCGGCACGTGCCTGTTCAAAAGTTTCGGCAATCACCAGCGCCACGGCCTGGTGATAGTGCTGCACCTTGCTGCCGCCGAAGAGGGTCGCGGTGTTATACTCACCCTTCTCGCGGTCGCCGACATCAAGCGTCGTCACAATGGACAACACGCCGGGCGCGCTCTTCGCCGCCTCGACGTCCATAGCCAGTATCCGCCCTTTTGCGATGGCGGCTCCCAGAGGGTAGCCATAGGCATAGTCGAGATCGGGCTCGTGTCCCTCATAAGCGTAGGTCGCCTGGCCGGTGACCTTCAGCGCACCGTCGATGCGGTGGATTGGACGCCCGACAACCGTCAAATTGTCGATGGGGTTCGTCGTGGCGGGTCTATCGAATTTCATTGCCTCAACCCCTCGCTTCCAAGATCACGGCGCTCAAGACGCGCTCCACCAGATCAAGCTTGAACCGGTTCTGCTCGGTGGGACGAGCGCCGGAGAACAGTACAAACGCAACCGCAGCCGCGCCCTTGGGCAATTCCGCCTCGGCTTCGGCCTTCCGCCAGGGTTTGTGCGCAACCCCGCCAAGGGCGACCCTGCCCGTCCCGTCCGGATGGATCACGGCGCCGACGGAAACGAGGGCAAAAGCATAGGACGCACGGTCGCGGACCTTGCGGTAAATCTGCCGTCCACCGACCGGCGGTGGGAGAACCACAGCCGTGATGATCTCGCCCTGCTCCAGCACCGTCTCGACGTGAGGCGTATCGCCCGGAAGACGGTGGAAGTCTTCCATGGCGATCATGCGCTTGCTACCGTCAGGCTGGACGGTCTCGACCACTGCATCCAGAGCACGCATAGCAACCGCCATGTCGCTCGGATGCGTCGCGATACAGGCATCGCTGACGCCCACCACCGCGTGCTGGCGGCTGAAGCCACCAATGGCGGAACAGCCGCTGCCGGGCTGACGCTTGTTGCAAGGCTGGTTGGTGTCGTAGAAATACGGACAGCGCGTCCGCTGCAAGAGATTGCCTGATGTCGTTGCCTTGTTGCGCAGCTGGCCGGACGCGCCGGACAGCAGGGCGCGCGTCAGAAGCGGATAGTCGCGGCGTACCGTCTCGTGAGCCGCGAGATCCGTGTTGCGCACCATGGCGCCGATGCGCAGCCCACCGTCCTCGGTCACCTCGATCTCATCAAGGCCAAGCCCGTTGACGTCGATCAGATGGGTCGGCGTTTCGATCTCAAGCTTCATCAGATCCAGCAGGTTGGTGCCGCCAGCGATGAATTTCGCGTCTGGATTGCTCGCAGCCGAGCTTGCGGCCGCCTCGATCGAGGAGGCACGTTCATAGGTAAAGGCTCTCATGCGCGTGTTCCCGCCACTTCGGTGATGGCATCGATGATGTTGGAATAAGCCCCGCACCGACAGATATTGCCACTCATCCGCTCGCGAAGTTCGTCGGCGGTGATCTCGGCCTTGGCGGTGAGATCTTCAGTGACATGGCTCGGGATATTGGCCGCGATCTCCTCCAGCACGGCAATGGAGGAACAGATCTGGCCCGGGGTGCAGTAGCCGCATTGGAAGCCGTCATGTTTCACGAAGGCGGCCTGTATCGGGTGGAGGTCGCCCGGCTGGCCGAAGCCTTCGATCGTTTTCACGCTGGCTCCGTCATGCATGACGGCCAGCGTCAGACAGGCATTCACCCGACGCCCGTCGATCATGACGGTGCAAGCGCCGCACTGCCCGTGATCACAGCCCTTCTTGGTGCCGGTCAAGTGGAGATGCTCGCGCAGAAGGTCGAGAAGGCTCGTCCTGTTGTCGACATCGAGTTGGTGTGGCTGGTCATTGACCGTCAGGGAAAGCGTGGTGCTGTGGCTCATCGAATGTCCTGGTCTCTGCATCGCCGACCCGCAGGCGGGACTTTTGGCGGTGATGGTAAGGGGGGATTTTCGTGGAATGTGGCTTCAAAGGGGGAACGCTGGAGAGGATGCCGGTCGGTGGAAAACCGATCGTCTCGCGGTCCGTCAGCGGTTACCAGACCTCCACTGTCGATAGGGTGCCAGAAGCTGCCCTGGAAAGCGGCGTTCGATCTCGTCCTCGACAAGCGCGATCCTGGCCAGGATCTCATCCCGGTCACTGGTCGAATCTTCACTGCGCATTTCCAGGGATTTCATGGCAGCGAAGACCTCATCATCGGTCATCGCCTCAAGCCGGGACGCAAGGTCCGATACGTCTTCTGTCTGAATATCGCTGGCCATGATCATGCGCCTCCCAATGGCTGGGAAAGGCAGACGACGGCAGATTGTTCCCGAAGCTTTTCAGGAATGAGACCGGAAAATGCCGACAGCGATTACCTTCGCAACCCGGAGGCACAGGTTCAATACCGGTCAGCGCTGCAGGTTATGATGGGAAGCAGTATGAGCGGCTGACCGCCTTCCGGGCGGCCAGCCAGGGACATTACGCCTCGACAGTCTCGCGGACGTCATCGAGCAGGAAATGCACCACCACATAGCGTGTCGAATAGGTCCGCCCGCTGTCGGAGACGCTCTCGACCGTGCCGCCGTCTGCCGGGTGCCACTGGCTGTAATGAGGATTGTTGACGATGAGCGTGATCGCCTTGCCGGCGAAGGCTCCCTGCAAACGGTAGCGCGCTTCAGCGAGCGGCCAGATGCGTTCGAAATCGGCTTGCGTTACCCGGACTTTCAGCGCCTGGCGGCGAATGGCCTCGCTATGCGAACCATCTTCTCGCTGACGCGCCGCACTTTCGAGCGTCACTTCCTCCGCCCCGTCGAGAATAGAGCTGAGTTCCTCCGGCCACATGCGTCTCATAGAATTGCTCCTCCCCGAGCGTGTTCATGGTGACACGGTCGAGTGTAGCGCGTCTGGCGCGGGATACAACGCGCCAGTGCTTGGTCGGATCAATTCGACGCAGAAACTGCCGCCGGTCGCCGAACTTTAGGAGAAGCCAGGAGGCTCACTCCGTGCAGCCGGTATCCTTTAGAGCCTGGGCATGGAAGCGGCGCAGTGCTGCTTCGATATCGGCCTTGGTAAAGCTGTGGCCGGCAGTCGCGAGGTCACGCGACAGGCGTGCAATTACATCGCCGTCACCGCTCACCACATGGTCGACCATGTGCAGGTCGCGGGCATAGCGCCCGAGGTCATCACCGGCAAAGCCGATCAACGATCCGGCCCAGTAGCCGGCGAGCAGATTACGACGGGCGCGAATGCTGCCGAGACCGTCCTCTTCGTGCGGATGGACGGAATGGGCGGTGGTCGTAACAGCGGATAGGGGCATGGCGCGATTCTCCTCCTCGGTCATGGATCAGGCTTCAGCTTCAGCGGAAACGAGATAGCTGGCAAGCGGCGCACAGGCCGGGTTTGCGGCATCGAGCAATTCAGCCGGGCTTGTCAGGCCGCTGACGACCGAAACCACGGTCGTGCCGGCCCACCAGAGATCACCGGTCGCGCGATCGATAAGCTGCGGGCCTGTGGTGCGCAGGCAGTCACCGGCCTGGCTGACAACCTCGACCGGGGCCTTCATCTCTTCGAGGCGCTGACGGATGTCGGCCTCGATCGGATCGACGACAAGCATGGCGAAAATCGATGCAATCCACTCGGCGATCATCGGGCAGTCCTCTGAAGCGAGGACGAGGGGCCGAACTGACGCTGCGTCTGCAGGCGTGGCTTCGGCTCACCGGGGCGCGCGTATGCCCCGTCGGCCGACGGAAAACGGCCGGGTGAAATCAAGATGGAGTGGTGGCGTCTCATGAACTGGTCCTTGGACCGGCAGCGGTGTCGAAAAGGTCCGACATCGCAAGAGCGCCGGGAGCTCTTACCAGAGGGGCCCGGACCAGCGGGTTGATCGCCATATGGGGAGCGATTCGGGCGTCTTCAAGGCATCGGCACATGACGATATGGAAAAGTCGGGCCATGCAGCCGGGGTCTTGTCTGGCCCCATTCTGCATGGCCCGGGCGGCGGGCGATCAAGGCTCGAGCCTCAGGGCGAAAGCCGTCCGGCTCCGCAGCCATTCCTCATCAGTAGCGGATGACCGGGCAGCCGCGGACATTGGCGAAGACCATCCGGTCGCGGCCGCCGTGGCGAACACCGGCAACCACCACGCGACGCGGCGTCACATCGGCAACGAAGGCACGACGCAGGCCGTTCCAGCGGGCCTTTTCTACGGCATGGTGCGGACGGCACTCGCCGCGGTGCGGACGGTCACGACCGGGGCCATCCCAGCCCGGGCCACGGCCGGGACGATCCCAGCCGGGACCGCCATGGCGCGGGCCTTCGATATAGACGCCCCAGCCGAAGCTGTCGGCAGATGCGGTGGAAGCGACGCCCGTGGTCGCCATGACCGAGACGAGGGCAGCAAGACCGATTTTGCGAAGCATGCCGAACATGTTCTCTCTCCTTGAAAGGCGCATCCTTGCGCCGTCGTTTCCATCCCGCCGTTGAAAGCGATTGATGTGAGAGTAGAATCGGTCGCCTGAATGCAGTCCGAATCCCGTATTCAGCAAGTGTTCACCTAGTTACCACAAGCCGGTTCGAGGCGTCAGACATGCAGGACGACTTCGCGGCGATGGGGGCTGTCGCGGTGCTCGAAGAGGTAGATCCCCTGCCATGTGCCGAGCAGCAGGCGCCGATCGGCAAAGGGGACCGAGAGCGAGACCGGCAAGAGGGCTGCCTTGATATGGGCCGGCATGTCGTCAGGCCCCTCGTCGCGATGCGTGATGAAATCCATCGCCGGATCCGTCGTCGGCGGCACGAGGCGGCGGAAAAACGCCTTGAGATCGGTCTGCACCAAAGGATCGGCATTTTCCTGGATCAGCAGCGAGCACGAGGTGTGGCGCACGAAGACCGTCATCACGCCCTCCTCCTCCGCTGCGCTCTCTCGCAAAAACTCCCGGACAGACTGGGTAAACTCGTAGAGGCCTTGTCCGCGGGTGGAGATTGCCAGTCGCATCATCGCCATGTGTAACACCCTTCTCCTGCTCCGGGGAAAGCTGCGCCGCCGCCCCTAGTCAGCCCCGGCCGACCTCTGTAGTCTCCCGCTGAAAAACGGAGGACGACGCACCGATGAGCCTGATCGAAACCATCGAAAGACAGGAAACCCAGCTCGTTTTCAAGAGCTTCGACGAGTTGGTGGCCTTCGAGGTCGGCCGCCGTCTGGTGGATCTCGCGCTGTCAGAAAAGGCGCCCGTGGTCATCGACATCCGCACCCCGGACCGCACCCTGTTTCATGCCGCCCTGCCCGGCGCCTCACCGGATAACGACCATTGGGCACGCCGCAAGAGCAATGTGACGCTGCGCATGCACAAGGCCTCACTGCGCGTCGGCGAAATGAATCGAGCCCGCGGGCGTAGCGTGTCTGCAGAAATCGGCCTCGATCCTATGGAATACGCAGACCATGGCGGCAGCTTCCCCGTCCGGGTCGCCGGCACCGGCGTTGTTGCGGCGATCACCGTCTCCGGCCTCAAGTCCGAGGAAGACCACGCGATGATCGTGACCGTCCTCGAAGCCTATCTCGGCGAAAGCTGAGCAGTCTCGGCCTTAGGGACGGGCGCCGGCAAACAGACTGAGGCGCGAGAAGAGATCATTCTCGCGCTCTAGCACCAGGACTGCCGGCAAGGCGTAGGGCCCCTGGTCTCCGGAGGGACCGCCTTCCGCATCGCGGCGATCAGAGCCATTAAGCGTACACTCGACCGCAACCCGGAAACCGGCCCGGTCGGTCATGACGACATGGTCCGAGAGCGTGATGCCGTGGCGCAGCACATAGGCCGCCAGCGTATCCCGAAAAGACGCGTGCCCGATCACCCTGATACCGTCGGGAAGATCGAGCACCGCCTCCTCCGCGAACATCGGGAGAAGCGCGTCGAAGTCGTGCCGGTTGAGGGCATCAATGACGGCAAGTGTCTGGTCTTCCAATGACATGGGCCTCTCCTTCTTTGTCTTGAACATAGGCCCGGCATTTGCCGTGGCAAGTCTGGACAAGCCGCCAGAGTGCCTCATCCAAGGGGGCGCAGCACGCCGCTCGCGGCCTGCAGCACGGCGTCCGTGACAGGTTTCATAGCCGGGGCTACAGTGCGGCTCACATGCCAGTAGAGCGGCACGTCGAGCGGGTTTCCGGGTATCAACTCCCGCAGCCTCCCGTCGGACAAGGCGTCAGCGGCCAGCGGCTCCGGGTTCATGCCCCAGCCAAGACCGGCAATTGCGGCATCGACAAAGGCATGGCTTGACGGCAGCCAGTGGGACGGTCCGGTAACGCCCACCCCGAGCGCCTTCTCGGCCCAGCGGGTCTGGAGCCGATCCTTGGCATTGAAGGTTATCACGGGCGCATCCTTCAACCTGGCCGCGGTGACTTCCTCCTGTCCGAACCAGCGCTCGACAAAGGCGGGGCTTGCCGTCGCCAGATAGCGCAGCGATCCCAGTGGCCGGCAATCGCAGCCCTGCACCGGTTTCGGCGACCCGCTGATCGCCGCCCGCACATCCCCGCGCTGCAGCCATTCGGCGCTGTGATCCTGATCGTCGATGACGAGATCGAACAGCATGTCGTCCACCGCCGCCATCGCCGGGATGAACCATGTGGCGAGACTGTCGGCATTCACCGCAAGCCGCAGTGTCGGCCAAGCGCCCGTCTCCCCGCCCGTTTTCGATGAAAGACCGAGATCCCGGCGCACGCCCTGCTCCAGCAGGCGCAGCTCCTCGGCATGGCGGAACAGCCTTTCCCCGGCCTCCGTCGCCCGGCAGGGCTGCGACCGGATGATCAGCGACGTGCCGACCTGTTCCTCCAGTTGGCGTACCCGCTGGGAAATCGCCGACTGCGTGACATGCAGCGTCTGGGCCGCACGCTCAAAGCTGCCGGTTCGGAGCACCGCAGACAGAGCAGAGAGCTGGGCCGGGTCAAACATTAGCAACGCTTATGCAGGATTAGGATTATTATCTTTCCTAATGAAAAGGCCCTGGCTAGTCAAAGCGGCATCTCAGGAGAGTTTAACATGGTGCTTGCAGCCACTGCCGGTTTTTTCCTCGGGCTCAGCCTGATCGTCGCGATCGGTGCCCAGAATGCCTTCATCCTGCGCCAGGGGCTACGCCGCGAGCATGTGCTGCCGCTGGTGCTGACCTGCGCCATCTCGGACGCCATCCTGATCGCGGCCGGTGTTGCGGGCTTCGCAACCGTGCTGTCACGCCTCGATTGGCTCGAGCCGGCGCTCCGCTATGGCGGTTCGGCCTTCCTCTTCGCCTATGCGCTGCGCAGCGCCCATTCTGCCTGGACGGGTGGCAACAGCATGCGCGCCGGCGACACCACGGCAACGGGTCTGCGCACCGCGCTCTTGACCTGCCTCGCCTTCACCTGGCTCAACCCGCATGTCTATCTCGACACCGTCGTCCTGCTCGGCTCGATCTCGACCCGCTATGCCGGCCACGAGGTGGCATTCGCCCTGGGCGCCATGACGGCATCCTTCTGCTTCTTCTTCAGCCTCGGTTACGGTGCCCGCCTCCTCGCCCCACTGTTTGAAAGGCCCGTGGCGTGGCGTGTGCTCGATGGGGTGATTGCGCTGGTGATGGCTTCGATTGCGGTCAAGCTCCTGCTCTGAGGCCCGCAGCTCCCCTTGGGTGACCTGGCTGATTGATGTAAATACCGGGTCGAACAAGGGGAGACGATGCGCATGTTCCTGACCAACCGTGACGTGGTGGAGCTTCAAGCCTTTAGGCATGACCTGCACCGACACCCGGAAGTCTCGGGCGAAGAGCGCGAAACGGCGCGTCGGGTTGTGGAAGCGCTGCGTCCGCTCGCACCGTCGAAAGTCCTGACCGAGCTTGGCGGTCACGGCGTGGCGGCGGTCTTCGAAAGCAATGAGCCAGGCCCCACCCTCCTCTTCCGCGCCGAGCTTGACGCGCTGCCGATCGAGGAAAAATCGCAAGCGGACCACCGCTCGACCGTCGCTGGCAAAGGGCATTTGTGCGGCCATGATGGTCACTCGACCATCCTTCTGGCACTGGCGACAGGCCTGTCGCGACAGCCGTTTGCCCGCGGCCGTGTCGTGCTGCTCTGGCAGCCGGCCGAGGAGGACGGCAGCGGCGCCGCAGCTGTGCTTCAAGACCCGCGATTCGCCGAGATCTGCCCGGACTTCGCCTATTCGCTGCACAACATGCCGGGTCTTGCCTTCGGTACCGTCGCGCTGAAGAGCGGACCGGTGAACTGCGCCTCCCGCGGCATGAAAATCCGGCTCTCTGGCAAGACGGCCCATGCCTCCCAGCCGGAAACCGGCCTCTCGCCCATGGCCGCGATGTCGAGACTGATGCCGGCACTGACGGCGCTCTCGAACGGCGCGCCACCTGCGACAGACTTCACGCTCGCAACCGTTACCCACGCCTCGCTCGGCGAACAGGCCTTCGGTATTGCCCCGGGCGATGCCGAAATCTGGGTGACGCTGCGCACTCTCATCGACGATCGGATGGCCGAGCTTTGCGAGAACGCGGAACAGCTGGTGGTCGAGGCGGCACGGGAAGCCAGCCTTGAGCACGCCATCAGCTACCACGACATCTTCTTCCACTGCGAAAACGCACCGGAGGCCGTTGCCCATCTTGAAGAGGCATTGACGTCGGAGGGTGTACGATTCGACGAAGGGACCCTGCCGATGCGCGCCTCGGAAGACTTTGGCCGCCTGCGCGCCATCTGCCCCTCGGCGATGTTCTTCCTCGGCGCGGGCGAGAAACACCCTGCCCTGCACAATCCCGACTACGACTATCCCGATGACCTGACCGCTATCGGCGCCCGGGTCTTCATGGCAGTGATCCGCAAGGCCTTGGACTAAGCGACACCGCCGTCACGTATCGGGAAAGCCTCGCTCGGCCCATTCGGTGCGCGGCACGGTCTTTCCAATGGAGAGCGAGAAGCGCACCACCTGTGTGGCATCGTCATCGACTTCACAGCGCACGGAGATATTGATCCAGGCGCCGTTTATGTCACGGAAAGCCGCGAGCGGCACATCCACAACATTGCCGTCCTTCAGACGCAGGATCGGTAGGAGATAGGGAACATATGCCGGGCTGCCGTTGCGAAGCTGCTGGCTGAGTTCGGTACCGCAAAGCTGATCGCCGCGCTCCTGCCGCGTCAGCCCTGCCATTGCGGTCATTGCAGCCTGGTCGCCGGAGATGGCAGAAGAAAACAGCTCAGTCACCTCGCGCGGCTCAAGTTGCGCCTCCTGGAGCGCAGCCTCCGACGGTAGATCCGACGGCTGCGGGGTAGCCGAGGTTTCCGCTTCGCCGCTGGTCTCACTCGTCACGTCAGCCGCTTCGGCAACCTCCGTCTCGACCGGCGGTGCTTCCGGCAAGGTGATCTCCGGCTGCGCGACGGTAGGTGCAGCTTCTTCGGTCTCCGCTTCGTCTGGGGCGGTCGCCTCCGCCGCTGCCTCGGGTTCAGCCTCAGTGCCGCGCGAGAGTTCCGGCCCTTGGTCCTGCTCACCGAATCGGACCACCGGCCTCAAAACGGGAATGGGCACCTGCGCTGCATCCGGCACCTCCGGCTCCGGCACTTCGGGCGCCGGGACAGGCTGTTGCGGTTCTGGTTCTGGCTGCGGCTCGACGTCAGGCTCCGGCGCAGGTGGCGGCGCCTCAGGTTCGGGTGCGGCGGCCTCTTCCGTTTGCTCCGGTTCCGGTTCCGGCGCCGGCGGCTCTGGCGCCGGCTCCTCCGGCGGCGCAACCAGCGTCACCTCGATCGCCGGCTCCTCTTCGGCAAGCTCGACGGGGCTGTCGAAACTCAACAGAAAGACTTCCACTGCAAGCGCGTGCAGCAGCAGGGAAATCGTCATCCCGCCGCCGAGACGCCGCCAGCCTGTCTTCCTCGTTTCCGTCATGGCGTGATCCATAACGACGATTGCGGCGAAAAGGGAGGAGAAAGCGAGTTTGCTGAATTAAACACTGTACCACCGGCCTTTTAACGCACAGCACCTGATGCTACTATGACCATAATTCTAGTCATCTAGTTCAAACGGGTGCAGCGTCAATGACCACTGTCAACATCGCGACCGCCAAGGCGCATCTCAGCGAACTGGTCAGCAAGGCGGAACAGGGCGAAACCATCGAGATCGAGCGGCACGGCAAGCCGGTCGCCAGGCTCATGCCTGCGGAACATCCGCGCGAGCCTATAGACTTCGCCTGGCTCGACAGTGTGATCAATCAGATGCAGAAAACAGAGGCGGACGGCACCCGCCGCCTCCGCGATGAAGACCGCTACTGATGATCTATCTGGATACATCGGTCCTTGTCGCTCTTCTGACGCGTGAACCAGCAGCAGAATGCGTGTCTGCATGGCTGAGGCAGCAGGGATCGGCATCGCTCCACATCAGCGGTTGGACCATCGCGGAATTCTCCTCAGCCCTTTCCCTGAAACTGCGCACTGGCCAACTCGACGTGTCACAGAAGACAAGCGCTCTCGCCGCCTTCAATCACCTCGTTACGCGTTCGCTGGTAACCTTGCCTGTTTCACCGTCCGACTACCACGCCGCCGCCCGGCTCTGCGATCGGACCGAACTGGGCCTGCGGGCCGGCGACAGTCTCCATATTGCGATCGCCGTTAGCAACGGTCTCCCGGTGGCAACGCTTGACAAGGTCATGGCCGGAGCCTGCAGCACGATCGCCCATCCTATCCTGCCAATCTAACGCAAGCAAAAAACCCGCCGGATTGCTCCGACGGGCTCTGATTACAAACCTCAATGTCCAGCTTAGCTGTCCAGGAAGCTCCGCAGCTTGCGGCTACGGCTCGGGTGCTTCAGCTTGCGCAGCGCCTTCGCCTCGATCTGACGGATACGTTCGCGAGTAACCGAGAACTGCTGGCCGACTTCTTCGAGCGTATGGTCGGTGTTCATGCCGATGCCGAAGCGCATGCGCAGGACGCGCTCTTCACGCGGCGTGAGCGAGGCGAGAACGCGGGTCGTCGTCTCGCGCAGGTTCGCCTGGATGGCGGCATCGATCGGCAGAAGCGCGTTCTTGTCCTCGATGAAGTCACCGAGATGCGAATCCTCTTCGTCACCCACGGGGGTTTCGAGCGAGATCGGCTCCTTGGCGATCTTCAGGACCTTGCGGACCTTTTCGAGCGGCATGGCGAGCTTTTCGGCCAGTTCTTCCGGCGTCGGTTCGCGGCCGATTTCGTGCAGCATCTGGCGCGATGTGCGGACGATCTTGTTGATCGTCTCGATCATGTGCACCGGAATACGGATCGTGCGGGCCTGGTCGGCGATCGAGCGGGTGATCGCCTGACGAATCCACCAGGTCGCATAGGTCGAGAACTTGTAGCCGCGGCGATACTCGAACTTGTCGACCGCCTTCATCAGGCCGATATTGCCTTCCTGAATGAGGTCGAGGAACTGCAGGCCGCGGTTCGTGTACTTCTTGGCGATCGAGATGACGAGACGCAGGTTCGCCTCGACCATTTCCTTCTTGGCGATACGCGCCTCGCGCTCGCCCTTCTGGACCATCGACACGATACGACGGAATTCGGCGATCGAGATGCCGGTTTCGGTGGCGAGGTTCTGGATCTCACCCCGGATGTCGCGGATCGTCTGGTATTCTTCCTTGGCGAATTCCTTCCAGCCACGGCCAGACAGGTTGGCAACAGACTTCATCCAGTTCGGATCAAGTTCGGCACCCTGATACTGCTCGAGGAAGGCTTCGCGCTTGACGCCGTAGCTCTCGGCGAGACGCAGCAGGCGACCTTCGTTCTGCATCAGACGCTTGGAGATGTCGTAGAGCTGCTCGACAAGGCTGTCGATGCGGTTCTGGTTCAGCGACAGCGACTTGACGGCCGTGATCAGCTGATCCTTGAGCTCCTTGTAGCGGCGCTCCTGGCCAGACGACAGCGTGCCGGCGCAGGCAAGACGTGCCTCCACCTGCTGGTCCTGCAGCTTGCGCAGCTTCTTGTAGGTGTCGGCAATGAGGTCGAGGGTCTCCATGACCTGCGGACGCAGCTCCGATTCCATCGCGGCCAGCGACAGGTTCGATTCGTCCTCGTCTTCTTCCTCTTCTTCCGGCGGCATGCCTTCGCCGCCGATCGCGGTGATGTCGTCGTCGTCACCGGAGGCAGCCTGCGGACGGCGCTTGGCGCGCTCCTTTTCCTTCTCTTCGGCAGCCTTGCGGTCCGCCTCGATCTTTTCAGGAGACTGGAACTGCGGAGCAGCCTTGGCTTCCGGACCGGAATAGGTGGTTTCGAGATCGATGATCTCGCGCAGCAGCGTCGTGCCTTCGTTCAATTCGTCGCGCCAGATGATCAGCGCCTGGAAGGTCAGCGGGCTCTCGCAGAGGCCCGAGATCATCGTCTCGCGGCCGGCCTCGATGCGCTTGGCGATGGCGATTTCGCCCTCGCGCGACAGAAGCTCCACGGAACCCATTTCGCGCAGATACATGCGCACCGGATCGTCGGTACGATCGGTCGGCTCTTTCTTCTTGGCAGTGGCAACGGCAGTACCGGCGGATGGCGCGAGTTCGCCGCCCTCGCTTTCGCCGTCTTCGTCATCGCTCTCTTCGGCAGCAGCCGGCTCATCAACGTCTTCGTCTTCGATGACGTTGATGCCCATATCAGAAAGCATGGCCATGGTGTCTTCGATCTGCTCCGAGGTCACTTCCTCAGACGGCAGAACCGAATTCAGTTCATCCATGGTGACATAGCCGCGCTTCTTCGCGGCTTTGATCATCTTTTTGACCGCGTCATCGGAAAGATCGAGAAGCGGACCGTCCGTCGCGCCGTCGCGTTCGCCGTCGGCTTCTTCGTTTTCTTTGACTTTCGATGCCATTTATCTTGTCGCTTTCCCTGACGTCTGATCATGCTGCTGGTCGCCTGAGGAATGGGAGACGGACCACTCACCCGGGCGGATAGCTGTCACTGACCTAACGGAGTGTTGCTTAATTCCTGATTAACTATGGGCATTGCGGTCACAGCCCCGAAACCTTGATTGTCTGCATGACCGGTCATCATACCAGAGATCCGTCCGAACCCACTTCACCCTTGTGTGCTTGGATTGGTGATTCCCACAATTTTTCCTGACGTCAAGCCTTTCCGCAGGCTGGATCGGGAAAATCAACAAAACAAGCCGTATTACGGCGCCTTTATCACCGATCTTCGCAGATGTAGGACGTGACGCACCAGAAACAAGGGGTAACCACCCGCAAGCCCGCCTTCAGAGAGAGGCAGCGACCTCGGCCTTTACGCCGGTCAAAAACCAGACTCGCATCGCTCCCTTGCCCTTGACCTCGATATTGCCCCGCAACTCGAAATCGAAACGGTCCTCGAGCCTCGTCTTCAGACAGTCGGCAACCTGGATCCGGCTGGCCACGCCATGTGATTCCATATGTGCGGCCGTGTTCACCGTATCACCCCAGACGTCGTAAAGCAGCTTGTTCGGCCCGATCACACCGGCAACTACCGGACCCGTGTCGAGCCCGATCCGCACCTCGACCGGCTCGCCCACCTGTTCCGAGATCCTCCGACAACAGTCGAGAAGATCGAGCGCCATCAGCGCCACCGCCGCCTCGTGGTCTGGCTGCGGTTCAGGCAACCCGCCCGCCACCATATAGGCATCGCCGATCGTCTTGATCTTTTCGAGCCCATGCGCGCTGGCGATCGCATCGAACTGGCTGAACACGCGGCTCAAGAATGCGATGACCTGCTGCGGCTCCCAGCGCGCGGCCCGGGGCGTGAAGTCGACAATATCTGCAAACAGGATCGTTGCAGAAGGGATCTGGTCCGCCACCAGTTGCGTGCCATGATCCCGAAGGCGCATGGCGACCGCATGCGGAAGAATATTCTGAAGCAGCCGCTCGGAAAACTCATGCTCCGATTCGAGCGCCATCTCCGCCTGGGAGGCCTCCTTGAAAGCGAAATAAGACGTCGTGAAGATCAAGAGAAAGGCAAAGGGAACCGTCAGGTAGTAGAGCGCATCCAGAAACAGCGGTTCGACCTGAATGAAGTCAAGCGGCGCAACGAACACCACCTCCGTCACCAGGAAGGCAATGATCGCAGCGATCGTCACGCAGGCGGAGAGGACGAGGCGCTCCGGTCCGAAAACCAGCATCGAGGCCGCAGCCCCCGGCAGAAAATAGAAATGCAGGCCGGATTCCCGCCCGAAAAACATGCAGTAGCCGATGCCGAAGATCAGCCAGATACTGCAGAGGTAAAGTGCAGCAGAGGTGGGACCGAAGCGATGGAAAAAGGGCGTGACCGCATAGAGCACGATCTGCGGCGAAAACGCGATGATCGCCGGCAGAAGACCATACCAGTCGTAGAAGGCGTAGATCAGGATGTAGGGAATGGTCATCAGGCTGACCATGGCCGAGATCACATTGGTCACCGCAAGCCTGCGGCGCACGCGCGGTGGGTAACCTGACGTGCCGATCCGCGCCACCCACCAGACCGCATTCGGCAATCGCCAGAACGATCGGAATTTTCGCCCGTTGCGGGCTATGAAATCGAACTCGTCCTGCGACACTCTTGCTTCCGGCAGCCATGGAACAGGTCCTGAATCCCCTATTTGCCGCCGCAGTGCAACAGATTTATGCAAACGATTACATTAGCCGTGTCCCGTCGCCGGCCCCTTCACGCGACCGGACATCACGCCGAAGCCATCGATGATCGCCTCCTGGTTTTCCATTCGCGCAACCTCGAGCTGAACCTCGTGCAGCGCGCTGATCACCTGCTCGATGCGGCCGGCATCGTCTGTCTCGGTCGCCTCGGCGATTTCGCGCTCGAGTTCCATGCGCTGCCGCTTCAGAGCTCGCGCCCGCTTGTAGAGGGCGAGAGCCTGGCCATAGCCCTCCCGCGCATCTTCGGAAGCCGCAATCTCGGTTGCGATCCAGAGCCTTGCATTGCGGATCTGCTGATCGAGACCGCGCAGCAGCGTGCCGTGGCCATGCGCCTCCAGCTTCTGGATCAGAACCTCACGCGTCAGTGAAGCGCCGGCTTCAGCAACCGCCGTCAAAAGCGACGACCACAGCTTCTGCAAGCCGACATGTTCATAGTCGATGGCAGCGATCTCGTCATACTCGTCTTCGAGCAATTGCGGATGGTTGACGATGGTCAGTGCCAGCACGCTCTCGCGCAGGGTCGGCTGGTCGAGCGCACCACGCACAAGCCCGGAACGCGCCAACCGATCTGATATCGCTCCACGGCTCGACGCAACCGGCCCTGGAGGCCGTCCGCCATTGCGCGCACCCTGCCCCTGCCCCTGCCCACGGCCGCCACCCTGGAAATTGCCGCGCTCGCCACGCCCAGGCTGGGCGCTCTGGAAGAAGCCGTAGAGCCTGTCGCGCACATCCTGCTGGTAATGACGCCGTACGTTTTCGTCGCCGATGACGTTGACGATCTGCTTGAGTTTGGCTTCGAGTTCTGCCCGCTTCTCCGGCGTATCGAAACCGCCGCCCTGCGTCTCGCGCATCCAGACCATCTCGGCCAGCGGCCGCGCCTCTGACAGCACACGATCGAAGGGCTGGCGTCCATCACGCGTGACGAGATCGTCCGGATCCTTGCCATCAGGCAGCATGGCAAAGCGCAGCGACTGGCCGGGCTTGATATGCGGCAGCGCCAGATCGACGGCCCTGAAAGCCGCCCGCTGGCCAGCACCATCGCCATCGAAGCAGAGCACCGGCACCGGCGTCGTCTTCCACATCAGCTGCAGCTGGTTTTCGGTGAGTGCCGTGCCGAGCGGCGCCACGGCATTCTCGATCCCCGCCTGATAAAGCGCGATCACATCCATATAGCCTTCGACGGCAATCAGCGTATCGGCACCGTCCGCTCCTTGCATCGCCCGGCGGGCGCGCGAGAAGTTGTAGAGAACGTTGCCCTTGTGGAAGAGCTCGGTCTCGTTGGAGTTGAGATACTTCGCCATGGCATCCGCCGCCATGGCGCGACCACCGAAGGCGATGACCTTGTCGCGGGACGACAGGATCGGAAACATGATGCGATCGCGGAAGCGGTCGTAGGAGACGGGAATGTCCGGTCCGTGCACGACGAGCCCGCAGGCCTCGATCTGCTCCTTCGGTACGCCCTTCGACGCCAGATACTCTTTCAGCGCATTGCGGCTCTCCGGCGCATAACCAAGCCGAAACGTCTCGATCGTGCGGCCAGACAGCCCGCGTTCGCGCAGATAGGCCCGCGCCCTCGCCCCACTCGCCGTCTGCAACTGATCTTGGAAGAACTGCGTCGCCATCTCCATGACGTCTTGCAGCGTCGTGCGTTCCCGCTCGCGGCGTTCCGCCTGCGGATCGGGCTGCGGCATGGAAATGCCGGCCATATCGGCGACCTGCTGCACCGCCTCGACGAAGCTCAAGCCTTCGAGATCAGTCAAAAAGCGGAAATGGTCGCCGGACACACCGCAGCCGAAGCAGTGATACCGACCCTTGCGATCTTCACAGTGAAAGCTTGGGCTCTTCTCGCCGTGAAAGGGGCAGCAGGCCCAATAGTCCTGGCGCGACACATTGGTTTTCTTTCGATCCCACGTCACGCGGCGACCAACGACGGCCGAAATAGGCACGCGGTCACGGATCTCGTCGAGGAAGTCGCTGGAAAAACGCATCTGTATCCCTGGGAAGCTGATCCTCCATATAGGCGCCCCGCGCGCAGAGCGCCAAGGCTTTCGCGCGGCATACCCGTTATTCACAGAGGTTGATTGTCATGACGTCTGTATATACAATCGCGCCTTCAGACTTTGCCGGACCTCGCCTTGAGACGATGACTGTTACCAACGGAGAGCATCATATCCTTGCGACATGCCCGGAAAGCGGCCGATTGATTACAGCAGTCTACACCATGAGAGGAAACGCCTGCCGGATCATCTCCGCCCGCGTTGCGAGAAAAAATGAGCGAAGAGAATATCACGCGCACTACCATCGCTGAAATTCAGGAAAAGCGAGCGCGCGGGGAAAAGCGTCAGACCGATTGGGCCCGCGTCGATGCCATGACGGACGAGGATATCGAGCGCGCCATGCGCGACGATCCCGACTGGAAGGACCACATGGACATAGACTGGTCCAAGGCGAGAATGGTCATCCCGGATAGGAAGAAGGCGATCTCCATCCGCCTCGACCCCGATATCATCGATTTCTTCCAGGCGACCGGCAAGGGATACCAGACGCGGATCAACGCGGTCTTGCGCCATTTCGTCGACGAACAGAAGCGCTCCAAGCCCTGAAACGCAAGACGCCGCCCGAAGGCGGCGCCAAAGATCGGACAAGGCGCAAGTCGAACCTACTTCAAAAGGTCCTTGACCACGCCCGAAGCCTTGCCGAAGTCCATCTGACCGGAATAGCGCTCCTTCAGCGTACTGATGCACTTCCCCATGTCGCGGAGGCCCTGAGCGCCCGTTTCGGAGATAACGGCCGCGCAGAGCTCGCGCACTTTCTCCTCAGGCAACTGCTCAGGCATGAAGGACTTGATGATGACGATTTCCTCACGCTCCTGCGCTGCGAGTTCCGGCCGGTCGTTGTCGGAATAGATCTTGGCCGATTCATCCCGCTGTTTGATCATCTTCATCAGGATCTGCATGATCTCGTCGTCCGTGACGGGATCCTTGCCGGTTCCGCGGTTGGCAATGTCGCGATCCTTGATCGCCGTCTGGATCAGACGAACGGTCGAGGTCCGGCGGACATCCTTGGCTTTCAGGGAGTCTTTCAGCGAGTTGGCGAGCGTGTCGCGTATCATTTTTTTCTCCGGGGAAGCGCCGTTTCACCGTCGGTGATTGTGGCTTTTCCGTGTTCGTTGAGTGGTTCTCATAGCCAGACGCGTGCTGCAGTGCAAACGAATTGAACAAACCATTGAAATGGCTTGGTGGAAATCAGGCCCCCAAGCAACTCCGGAATTGACCTCGCCACGCGATATGTCTATTGCTCGGCACCTGCACGCAAATTGTCATCAGGGCTGAAAACGCGCGACCTCGCGCGCCCTCGATCTGCAACATAAATGGTCCTGCGACACCGCTCCGACAAGGGGCCGGGACGCGGGCGAACAAGGAACGACCATGACCGCGACAGCCCCCTGGACGACCCGCAAGCCGACCGCCCTCCTCGTTCTCGCCGACGGCACCGTCATCGAAGGCCACGGTATCGGCGCAACGGGCAAGGTCCAGGCAGAAGTCTGCTTCAACACGGCACTGACAGGATACGAGGAAATCCTTACAGATCCCTCCTATCTCGGCCAGATCGTCACCTTCACCTTCCCGCATATCGGCAATGTTGGCACCAATGACGAAGACATCGAAGACCTGACGCCGGCTGCCCGCCACGGCGCGGTCGGCACCATCTTCAAGGCCGACATCACGGAGCCTTCAAATTATCGTTCCGCAAGCCATCTCGATGCCTGGCTGAAGAGCCGCGGCATCATCGGCCTGTCGGGCGTCGATACCCGTGCGCTGACCGCCTGGATCCGCGAGAACGGCGCGCCGAACGCCGTCATCGCCCATGATCCGAACGGCGTCTTCGACGTGGAAGCTCTGAAGGCAGAAGCCAAGGCCTGGGGTGGCCTCGTGGGCCTCGACCTTGCCAAGGTCGCGACCTCGGGCCAGTCTTCCGTCTGGGACGAAAAGGCATGGTCCTGGACCGAAGGCCACACAACGCTCGGCGCCGCTGACGCCAAGTATCACATCGTCTGCGTCGACTTCGGCGTGAAGCGCAACATCCTGCGCCTCTTTGCCGGCCTCGACTGCAAGGTCACAGTAGTCCCCGCCACGACATCAGCCGAAGACATCCTCGCCCTGAACCCGGACGGCGTCTTCCTGTCGAACGGCCCGGGCGACCCGGCTGCCACCGGCGAATATGCCGTGCCGGTCATCCAGAACCTGGTCAAAAGCGACAAGCCGCTCTTCGGCATCTGCCTCGGCCATCAGATGCTGGGCTTGGCACTCGGCGGCACGACCGAGAAGATGCACCAGGGCCATCACGGCGCAAACCACCCGGTCAAGGACTTCACCACGGGCAAGGTCGAGATCGTCTCGATGAACCACGGCTTTGCAGTCGACTCGAAGTCGCTGCCGGAAAGCGTTGAAGAGACTCATGTTTCCCTGTTCGACGGCACGAATTGCGGCCTGCGTTTGAAGGGCAAGCCGGTCTTCTCCGTGCAGCATCACCCGGAAGCGTCGCCCGGCCCCCAGGACAGCCACTACCTCTTCCGCCGCTTCATCAACATGGTGCGCGAGACGAAGGGCGAACCGGCACTCGCCGAACGCTGAGCCTATTCAATCAGAGTGGAAATTGGCGGCCCGGGTTCATCCCCGGGCCGTTTGCATTTCATGCCGGACCTTCAGATAGAAGCGCAGGCTGAGCATGACTGCGGCACTCGCAAGCCCGAGGCAGAAGCCGTACCAGATGCCGATGCCTCCGATCCCAAGCGGAAAGGCCATCAGCCAGGCGAGGAAAAAGCCGATCGGCCAATAGGATACGAGCGCGAGGATCATCGGCACGCGCGCATCCTTCAGTCCGCGCAAGAGCCCGGCCGCGATCGCCTGGAGGCCATCGACCAGCTGGAACAGCCCCGCCACCATGACAAGCGGCCCCGCATAGGCGAGCACCTCGGCAGCGGCCGGGGCATTTTCGTTGATGAACGCAGCCGACAGCTGCTCCGGCACGATCAGGAACAGGATCCCGCCCGACAGCGACAGCAGTCCGGCAATGGCAAGCACCGTGATCGACGCCCGCACCAGTTCCGGATAATTGCCCCGTCCATGGGCAAGGCCGACCCGAACGGTTGCTGCTTGCGCCAATCCGAGCGGCAGCATGAAGGCGATCGATGCGAGCTGCAGCGCGATGCCATGCGCCGCGAGTTCGATCGTCCCGATCCTGCCCATCAGCAGGGAAGCCGCGCTGAACAGGCTCACTTCAGCAAGTACAGTGACGCTGATCGGCATGCCGAGATGCAGCACTTCGCGAAAGGCCTGCCAGTCGGGTCGCCAAAAACGGATGAAGAGCTCATAGCGCTTCGTCTCCTCGCGGGTCTGGATATAGATGACCATCGCCACGAAGCTCACCCATTGCACGATAACGGCAACGATCGCCGCCCCGGTCATGCCGAGCGCCGGCAGGCCGAAATGGCCGAGTACAAGCGCATAGGCGAGGATGGCGTTGAGCACGAGGATGCCGAGCGTGACCCAAAGCACGATCCGTGCCCGTCCCGTCGCGCTGACCAATGCACGCAGAACCGCAAAGAGAAGCGCGGGCAAAAGACCAAGCTGGATGATGAAGACATAGCCCGCCGCAAGAGCGGCCACTTCAGGCTTCTGCCCAAGCGCAAGCAGGATAGCCTCCGCATTGAAGAAGAGCGGCATCGTGAGCAGCACATAGAGGATCGACACCCACATGCCCATGCGGATGGAGCGCCGAACGGACACCACATCGCCGCGGCCATAGGCCTGCGCCACCATCGGCATGACGGCCATGGAGAAGCCCGAGCCGAAGATGAAGATGGTGAAGAAGAACTGCCCTGCAAGCACCATCGCGGCCAGCGGCACGGCCCCGAGCTGACCGACAATCACGACATCCGTCGTATGGATCCCGAGCTGTGCCAGCTGCGCCCCGATCAGGGGAATGCCGAGCGAGAGCGTCGCACGGATGTGAGACATCCAGCTGCCGGCACCGATTGGCGCAGGGCTATGGGTTTCGAGCGAGGCGATGTCGGTGTGCATGGCAATAATCTCAACGAAAAAAGCCGCTTCCAGGATACTGGCGAGCGGCATGTCGCAACGGGATAAGCGCCATCGCGCATTCCAGCAAGATGGAATCACGAGGCTGCAGAATTTTTGCGCGATACATCAGAGATATTGATGGAAAATTCGCCGGCGCCTGCAGGCGGCCTCTTCGACATCAGCGGAAAATGCAGGGCCCGAACGGAAGCGGGCCAAACCGCCCTTTTCTGCCTGATCGGAACCCGCTTATGGTCGCCGCTCCTGAAAGCAACAAGAGATTGATCGAGACATGTTGGAACTGGTTTGGCGCGGCGTGATCATCGGCCTCGGAGCAACCGTCGCCATGGATATCTGGGCGATCCTTCTCGCCACTGTCTTCAAGCAGCCGAAGCCAAACTGGGCGCCTGTCGGGCGCTGGTTCTACCACCTGAAGTCCGGCCGCATCTTTCACGACACCATCGCGACTGCAGAACCCTACCGCCACGAACTGGCCCTTGGCTGGATTTCGCACTACGCCGTCGGCATCGCCTACGGCATGATGCTCGCTCTCTTCGTCGGGCCGATCTGGTTCGCGGAGCCGACCTTTCTGCCAGCCTGGATCTGGGGGATCCTGACGGTTGCCGCTGGCTGGTTTCTGCTGCAGCCTGGCCTCGGCATCGGATGGGCCGCCTCGAAGACCCCGAACCCGACCAAGGTCCGCACCCTCAATCTTTTGGCCCACACCGTTTTCGGTCTTGGCCTCTGGCTGACGGCCCTGCTGATCCGTTGAAGGGGCCGGCGCGTTAGATCGCGCCGGAGAAGGTGTCGCAGGCACCGACATTGCCGCTATCATAGCCCCGCTTGAACCACTTCATCCGCTGTGCGGAGGTGCCATGGTTGAACGCGTCTGGCACGACATAACCCTGACTGCGCTTCTGCAATGTGTCGTCGCCAATCTGCTGGGCGGCATTCAAAGCCTCCTCAAGGTCGCCGTCGGACAGGATGCCCTCCTTGTCTGCGGACTTGGCCCAGATGCCGGCATAACAATCGGCCTGCAGCTCGACGCGCACGGACATCTGGTTCGCCTCGCGCTCGCCCATGGAGCGGCGCTGGCGGTTGAATTCCGGTAGCACGCCCGTCAGATTCTGCACGTGGTGACCGACCTCATGGGCAATGACATAGGCCTGGGCAAAGTCACCGGCCGCGTCAAACTGCTGCTCAAGCTGATCGAAGAACTGGGTGTCGAGATAGACCTTGCTGTCAGCCGGGCAATAGAAGGGACCGGTGGCCGAGGAGGCCTGGCCGCAGGCAGAAACCGTGCCGCCGCTGAAGAGAACCAGCGTCGGCTCGCGATACTGCTCCCCCGACGCCGAGAAGATGGCATTCCAGGTCGTTTCCGTCTCCGCCAGAACCGTGCGGACGAACGCTGTCGTATCGTCGCTGGACTGCCCCGCCGGACGCTGGCCGATCGATTGCTCGTAACCGGACCCCGCACCTCCGACATTGCCTTCGCCCAGGACCTGCAGCATGTCGATGCCCATGGCCTTGAGCACGAAATAGATGATCACCAGAAAGATGATCGTCCCCAAGCTCAAGCCACCGCCACGGCGCCCACCCATCGGGATCTGGATGCCGGATCGACCAAAGGGGCTGCGGCCCAAGCCTCCGCCGGAGGATTGCCCACGCCGGTCCTCGATATTGTCCGACTGACGACGGCCCTTCCATTCCATGATGCTTCCCCTCTGCGCTCTAGCCCTCACAATGAAAAGATAGCCGAACTGTTCCCTAACACCAGTGACGGCATGACGTTTGCGCCGTCAATGCGTCAACCAGAACGCTGGCGGGAGCTAGAACGCTGGAGGAAGAGCGTCCGCGTCAGGCTTTGGCATAACCGTATTCCCCACCCCGCGCCAGCGCGCGCTGATAGGCCGGTCGCGCCCGGATCCGCTCGATCCAGCCGCGCAACGCGCTCGTGTCCTTTCCCTGAGAAATCCGGGTCAGCCCCGCCTCGACCGGGAAACTCATGGCGATATCGGCTGCGGAAAAATCCTTTCCCGCAAACCAGCCATCTCTAGCAACTTCGGCCATCCAAAGGTCCAGATGGTCGGAAAGTTGCGGATCGAGCAGCTTGCGCGAGACGCCCTGGCTGATCATCTTCGCCACCGGCCGAATGAAGAAGGGCACTTGCCCCGGGATGCGCGAGAAGATCAGTTTCATCACCAGAAGCGGCATGGCTGACCCTTCCACATAATGCATCCAGTAGCGGTAGCGCAGGCGCTCGTCGGTACCGGCAGCGGGACGCAGCCCCTCCCCGCCATAGGTCTCGATCAGATATTCCATGATCGCGCCGCTCTCGGCGACAATCCGGCCGTTATCTTCGATGACGGGCGACTTGCCCAGCGGATGCACCGCCTTGAGCTCCCTAGGCGCCAGGTATTCCTTTGTCCGATGATAGACCTTGACCTGATAGTCGAGCCCGAGCTCTTCCAGCAGCCAGAGGATCCGGTGGGCACGCGAGTTGTCCAGGTAGTGAACGGTGATCATCAGAAAGTGCCCTTCGATTGTCGTTGATTGAACTATCTAGAAGCTGATGACCGCCCCGTCGAGGCGCAGGTCGCAACTTTCTCAGGCGCCGACGAACCGATCACACGTCAGGACCGCTTGGCAGCCCACCTCCCGCATGCAAGTCTCGGCCCCATCAAGCGCTTTGGGAGGAGTAGCACATGAAGGCAATGCGACTGGAGGCGACGGGCCAGCTTTTCACGCGTGAGGTGGAGAAGCCTGAGGCCGGGCCGGATGACCTTCTGGTCCGGGTCGAGGCCTGTGGCGTCTGTGGCACCGACCGACATCTCTTCCACGGTGAATTTCCCTGCACCCCACCGGTGACCCTCGGCCATGAATTCAGCGGCCTCGTGGAGGCCGTGGGAAGCGCAGTCACAGGCTTTGCGGTCGGAGACCGGATCACCGGCGACCCCAATATCGCCTGCGGCCGCTGCAGCCACTGCGTGAACGGTCGCATCAATCTTTGCCGGAACCTGAAAGCCATCGGCATCCACCGCGACGGCGGCTTCGCCGATTATGTCGTGGTTCCCCACAAACAGGCCTTTCTCCTGCCAGCAGACCTCGATCCCATGCATGGCGCCTTTTGCGAGCCGCTAGCCTGCTGCCTCCACGGCATCGACCTTGCCGAGATCAAGGCCGGGGCCTCCGTCGTCGTTCTCGGTGGCGGGGTCATCGGCCTGCTCACGGTACAGCTCGCAAGGCTGGCAGGCGCAACCACGGTGATCCTCGTCACCCGCCAGGCTACCCGCCGCAAGCTCGCGGAAGACCTGGGCGCCACGGCCAGCGTCGATCCCACAGCAGGCTACATCATCGCCCAGATTGCGGGTGAGACGGGCCTTGTCCCTGGGGGCGTCGATGTCGTCATGGAATGTGCCGGCGTCGGCGAAACCGTGATCCAGGCGACGAAGCTCGTGCGTCCGGGTGGTACCGCCGTCATCCTCGGCGTAATGCCGCAAGGCGAAAAGATCGCAATCGAGCCCTTCGACTTGCTCTTCAGGGAAGTGAAGCTGGTCACATCCTTCCTCAACCCCTTCACCCATCGCCGCGCAGCCGACCTGATCGCTTCGGGCAAGATCGAGGTCAACAAGCTCATCTCGCGCAAGGTCTCGCTCGACGAGGCACCGGCGGTGGTCAGCAACCCGCCACAGCCCGGCGAGGTCAAGGTCCTCGTCGTCCCCGGCCTCTGATCGGCAACGTCACAGCAGCGGGCGCTTGTCCTTCCAAGGCCGCGCATGCTCCAACTGACCGGCGAGCGAGAAGAGCGTGTTCTCGTCGGCAAAGCGGCCAACGAACTGCATCCCGATCGGCAGGCCTTCGGGCGACCACCCTGTCGGCACCGACATGGCCGGCTGGCCGGTAACGTTGAAAACCGGCGTCCACGGGATGAATTCGAATGTCTGGGCGGCCAACTGCTCGGCGATCCCGAGTTTCTTCAAGAGCCGCCCACCGCCGACATAACCAAGCACCGTCAGGAGCTTCTTCTCGATTGCACTCGGCTGCAGCGCGCCGATCTTGACCGGTAGCGTTGAAAGCACCGGCGTCATTAAGACGTCGACATCCTCGAAAAACCCAAGGATCGAGCGTGCCGAGAGCGTGAGATAGCGATGGGCGGTGATGAGGTCGGAGGCCGTGAACCCCTCGCCCAGAAGGCCCATGCCGAAGGATGAGGCATCGTAATCGCCGGGACGGATCTTCACCCCGAAGGTCTTTGCCGTGAATTCGATATCGGCGCGCAGCTCCCCGGCCAGCGCCGTCAGGAAGGCCATGGAGAAGGCCTCTCGCTCGACGGGCGGCGCAGCCTCGATCACCTCGTGGCCGAGATCGACGAGCAGCTTCACCGTGTCGTCGAAGGCAGCGATCACCTCAGGGGCCACCGCCTTGCCGAGCATCGGTTGCCGTGACACCGCAATCTTCAGCTTCCCCGGCTGGCGCTGCGACGCGGCGAGGAACGTGCCCTCCTGCACCGGCAGCGGATGCGGCGAGCCGCGATCCGGCCCATGTGTCAAATCGAGTACGGCCGCGCTGTCGCGCACCGATCGTGTGAGCACATGTTCGACCGCAAAGCCCGACCACGCCTCGCCGATAAAGGGACCGGCCGGTGTCCGCCCACGGGTCGGCTTCATCCCGAAGACACCACAGGCCGAGGCCGGAATGCGGATCGACCCGCCCCCATCGCCACCGGATGCGATCGGCACCATGCCCGCGGCGACCGCAGCGCCGGAACCGCCGGACGAGCCGCCGGGTGTCCGGGTCAGATCCCAGGGATTGCGCGTCGGTCCATTGGCGCCGGGTTCGGTATAGGGCGTGAGGCCGAATTCCGGTGTATTGGTGCGCCCGGCAATCACAAGGCCGGACCGCTCCCATCGCTCGACGAGCTCGCTGCTGCCGCTTGCCACCCGCGTCGCCCAAAGCCGGTTGCCATTCCCCGTCGGCACGCCGTCGATCTGTGCCAGCAAATCCTTGACCAGGAACGGCACGCCAGAAAGAGCACCCTCCGGCACGCCGGACGCCACTTTCTGGCGCGCCCGGTCGAACAGCGGACGAACGACGGCGTTGAGCTGCGGATTGACCGCCTCAATACGCGCGATCGCCGCTTCGAGGACCTCCGAGGCAGAGACCTGTCCGCGCCGGATCAGATCGGCCAGCCCTAACCCGTCATGATCCGCATACTCCGTGAACATCGGCACTCCCCCCAGATCGACTCGCGAAATCCCGGCCACCTTCCGGTCAATCGGTCTGCCAATCAAGCAGCGCAGCGCATAACGGCTTCGTCGAATATAAATATCTACTTAACCATGGGCAGCTAAAGTCTGCTTCAAAGGCCGGCGCAAATCCGGCGCGGCGGCGGTTGTCCGCTGCCTTGCAGTCATAGGCTCATGAGGGAACGGCCCATGTTATTCAAATCCGCCACCAGCCGGAACATCTTCTCGACCGTCGGATTGGGCGTCGTCACCACGATCGGCGTCGCAGCGACGCTGGTCGGGCTGAGCTACGGGACGATCCGGGGGGCCGGTATCGACAAGATGCAGACAGCCGCATCCGACGCGGCAGCTGAGGTCAATCGAACCCTGAGCGTCGCCCACGAAATGGTGGCTGGTCTCGACTATTCCGTCTCCGCACTGCGAGAGAAGGGAATAGTCGATCGCGACGTGGTGATGGCCGTTCTGACGAAAACGCTCGAAGGCTTTCCGGGCGCCATCGGCCTCTCCACGGGCTGGGAGCCCAATGCCTTCGATGGCAAGGATGCAGACTTCGTTGGCAAACCCGCTCACGATCAGACGGGCCGCTTCGTGCCATACATCTATCGCGCGGGCGGGACCATCAAGACGGATGTGCTTGTTGACTACGACAAGCCGGGGACGGGCGACTATTACCAACTGCCGGTCACGACCGGGAAAACGGTTCTGCTCGAGCCCTATGTCTATCCCGTGGACGGCAAAGACGTCCTGATGACCACCATCTCCATCCCGGTGATGGAAAACGGCAAGGCCCTCGGCTATGTCGGCGCCGATATCGACCTCGACAAGACAGCCGCCGATCTCGCCGCCAAACGCCCCCTGGGCGACGGCTATGTGGCACTCCTGTCCTCTGCCAACGCCTTCGTCAGCCATCCGGACAAGGCGGCCATGGGCAAGGCGCTGAAGGATAGCGGCCTTGACGCCACCGCCTGGGAAAGCCTGCTGAAGTCCCCAGGATCTGTTGGCACCATGGTCGACAAGGACGGTGTGGAGCGCATGGCAATCGCGGTTCCGATCGAGCCTTTCCCCGGCGCCGTCTGGAACGTCGTCGTGGCCGTCCCGAGCGCAACGGTTCTCGGCGCAGTCTCTGAGACCGTCTGGACCTCGGCCCTCGTCATCGCCGGTGCGACCCTGATCCTGATTGTCGTCGGCTGGTTGCTCGCCCGCCGCTTCATCGGCCGCATCAACCGCGTCATCGGCCAGACGACCGATATCGCCGCCGGCCGCCTCGACGTCGAACTGACGGACAAGGACCGCGCCGACGAACTGGGCGACCTCTCGCGTTCGCTGGCCGTGCTTCTGGAAAGCAATCGCAAGAAGGTCGAGCTCGAAAAAGCCGCCGAAGCCCGTTATGAGCAGGAAGAAGTCGAACGCGTCGAACGCTCCAAGGGCCACAAGGCGCGTGAGGAAGAGATCCGCTTCGTCGTCGACGAACTGCGCTCCGGCCTTGCTCGCCTGTCGGACGGCGATATGACCGTGCGTCTGGAAAAGCCCTTCTCTCCGGCACTCGACGAGATCCGCGGCAACTTCAACGACTCGATCGAGAAGCTGCGCGCCGCGATGATCTCCTTCCGCGACAATGCCACCACCATCGAGAACGGCTCGAACGAGATCCGCTCGGCCGCCGACGATCTCGCCCGCCGCACCGAACAGCAGGCAGCCTCGGTCGAAGAAACCTCGGCGGCCCTCTCCCAGATCACCCGCTCGGTCAAGGAATCGACCCAGCGCGCGGAAGAGGCCGGCCAGCAGGTCAGCCGCACCAAAGAAAGCGCTGAACGTTCGGGCGAAGTGGTCCGTTCGGCAATCGATGCCATGAGCGCGATCGAACAGTCCTCGCAGTCGATCTCCAACATTATCGGCGTAATCGATGAAATCGCCTTCCAGACGAACCTTCTGGCGCTCAATGCCGGCGTCGAGGCTGCCCGCGCTGGCGAGGCCGGCAAGGGCTTTGCCGTCGTCGCCCAGGAAGTCCGCGAACTTGCCCAGCGTTCGGCCAATGCGGCAAAGGAAATCAAGGCCCTGATCACCGCCTCGGGCGAACAGGTCAAGCACGGCGTGTCGCTCGTCGACGAGACGGGAGAGGCCCTCTCGGCCATCGTCGCCGAAGTGCAGCAGATCAACACCAATGTTCATGCGATCGTCGATGCCGCCCGCGAACAGTCGACAGGCCTCCACGAAATCAATGCGGCTGTGAACATCATGGATCAGGGCACCCAGAAGAACGCCGCCATGGTCGAGGAGACCAATGCGGCCTCCCACACGCTGGTCTCGGAAGTGCAGTCGCTCTCGGCCCGCCTTGCCCAGTTCAATCTCGGCTCCGGTCCGCGACAGCAGGCATCATCGGCGCCTGCCGCTCGCAGCTTTACCGCGCCCACACAAACGGCAGCCCGTCCGGTCGCCCCGTCTCGTCCTGCAACGGTCGCAGAAACGGCGCGCCCGGTCGCCTCCCCGGCCCGCGCCCTTGCCGGCAAGATCGCCTCCGCCATGGGCGCCAAGCCCGCCCCGAGCGGCGCGGAATGGGAAGAATTCTGAGATCGTCTGAAAGACGCATGCCTAATGTGGCGGGCCTCGGCCCGCCATTTTTCGTTGGCGACGGCCTCAAGCCGGCTCGAAAACCAAAAGCTCTTCGAAATGGTTCATGTCATCGAAGGCGCAGAAGGCCGGCGCCCTGAGTTCGATGACGGGAGCGCGGCGGCGTATATCCGCGGCGACCTCCTCAAGAAACGGGATCCAGGCCGACAGCGTCGCATCGTCGAAACGCTCGATCATGTAGGCGAAAGTGATGTGGAAGGCATAGGTCTCGTGGTCCGGATGCCGATAGCCCAGGAGATCCGCGAGCCGGTCGCGCCAGTCCTTGAGGACGGCCCGATCATCGTCGGTTACCCCATCAACGACCAGCCCGAGCGGCGTCGCGTGTTTCACCTCGACGGCAAAGGCTTGCCCTGAACGGAAATGCGCCAGACGGTCCATGAAGATCCCCGTCATGTCGTCGACCGGCGTTTCGACCGGCACATCGCCCGGCCAGTAGGGCAGCGCCCGTCGCGTCTCGATGATCCCCTGGAAGAGAGTCATATGCAGGCTGGACGGTGCCGTGAAGGCGAGTTTATCCGCACGCGGCATCGACGTGTAACGGGTCCGAGCCTCGAGAATCGCAGCAGCTGACTCCGAACCCTCGACCAGATGGCAGACCACGGTATTGCCGCGCTCGGTCAAAAACCTGCCGGTGGTATCGTAGCGGATCCCGAGATGCGGGATTGGCCCGGGATTGAGGCTGCGGGAGGAGAAACGAAGATGGTCGGGGAGTTCTGGAATGGTCATGTGCAGTTCCTTCGGGTCTGATCCGCTTGCGGTAATCGTCCTGCACGAAGCGCGTATGACGGCCACCCCGGGAGAGCGCCAAAGTCCCTCCCCAACTTTCCTGTCGGAGGCTGCAAATATGGGGTTCCTTCCCGGCCAACATTTCCCTATAAGCCGCTTCTAGCCTGAAAAGACCATCTCTCTGCGCCCGGCCGGTGACCTCCCTCACCCAGGCCGGTTTTTCGCGCAGGTCAAAGAACGGATAGATCCATGCCCAAGCGCCAAGACATTAAGTCCATCCTCATCATCGGCGCGGGGCCGATTGTCATCGGCCAGGCATGCGAGTTCGACTATTCCGGCACCCAGGCTGTGAAGGCGTTGAAGGAAGAAGGCTACCGGGTCATCCTGGTGAATTCCAACCCGGCCACGATCATGACTGACCCGGGCCTTGCCGACGCAACTTACGTTGAGCCGATCACGCCTGAAGTCGTCGCCAAGATCATCGCCAAGGAACGCCCGGACGCGCTGCTCCCCACCATGGGCGGCCAGACGGCACTCAACACCGCGCTTTCGCTGAAGCGCATGGGCGTGCTCGACCGCTACAATGTCGAAATGATCGGCGCCAAGCCCGCCGCCATCGACATGGCCGAAGACCGCGCCCTCTTCCGCGAAGCCATGACCCGCATCGGGCTTGAAACGCCGAAGTCGATGCTGGCCAATGCGACCGAGATCAAGGACGCCGACCGCAAGACGCATGAAGTCGCCCGCAACGAGCTGAAGGCGAAACTGTCAGGCGCCGAACTCGACAAGGCTCTCGACGAACTCGAAAACCAGTGGAACCTCGGCGAGACGGACCGCAAGCAGCGTTACATGGCGCATGCCATGGCAATCGCTGCCCAGGCACTCGACGTTGTCGGCCTGCCCGCCATCATCCGTCCGTCCTTCACCATGGGCGGCACCGGCGGCGGCATTGCCTACAACCGCTCGGAATTCTACGAGATCATCAATTCCGGCCTCGACGCCTCTCCCACCACCGAAGTCCTGATCGAAGAATCGGTGCTCGGCTGGAAGGAGTATGAAATGGAGGTCGTCCGCGACAAGGCGGACAACTGCATCATCGTCTGCTCGATCGAAAACATCGATCCGATGGGCGTTCACACCGGCGACTCGATCACCGTTGCTCCGGCACTGACGCTGACGGACAAGGAATACCAGATCATGCGCAACGCCTCGATCGCGGTTCTCCGCGAGATCGGCGTTGAAACCGGCGGCTCGAACGTGCAGTTCGCCGTCAACCCGGCCGATGGGCGTCTGGTCGTCATCGAAATGAACCCGCGCGTCTCGCGCTCGTCCGCGCTCGCTTCGAAGGCAACCGGCTTCCCGATCGCCAAGATCGCCGCCAAGCTCGCGATCGGCTACACACTCGACGAACTGGAAAACGACATCACTGGCGGCGCAACGCCGGCCTCGTTCGAACCGTCGATCGACTACGTCGTCACCAAGATCCCGCGCTTCGCCTTCGAAAAATTCCCGGGCGCAGAACCGACGCTGACCACCGCCATGAAGTCGGTCGGTGAAGTCATGGCGATCGGCCGTACCTTCTCGGAATCGCTTCAGAAGGCACTGCGCGGGCTTGAGACCGGCCTCACCGGTCTCGACGAGATCGAAATCCCCGGCCTTGGCCAGGGCGACGACAAGAACGCCATCCGGGCTGCCATCGGCACCCCGACGCCCGACCGTCTGCGCATGGTCGCCCAGGCGCTTCGCCTCGGCATGTCGCCGGAAGAGGTGCACGAAGGCTGCAAGATCGACCCGTGGTTCATCGCCCAGTTCAAGGCGATCACCGACATGGAAGCACGCGTGCGCGAGCACGGCCTGCCGGAAGACGCCGAAAACCTGCGCATGCTGAAGGCCATGGGCTTCTCCGACGCCCGCCTCGCCTCGCTCTCCGGCAAGCGCCCGAAGGAAGTCGCCGAGCTCCGCAACGGCCTCAACGTCCGCCCGGTCTTCAAGCGCATCGACACCTGCGCTGCCGAATTCGCATCGCCCACCGCCTACATGTACTCGACCTACGAGACCCCCTTCGTCGGCGCGCTGCGCTCCGAGGCTGAAGTCTCTGATCGCAAGAAGGTCGTCATCCTCGGCGGCGGCCCGAACCGTATCGGCCAGGGCATCGAGTTTGACTATTGCTGCTGCCACGCCGCCTTCGCCCTGAAGGATGCCGGCTTTGAAGCGATCATGATCAACTGCAACCCGGAAACCGTGTCGACCGACTACGACACCTCCGACCGCCTCTATTTCGAGCCGCTGACGGCCGAAGACGTGATCGAAATCCTGCGCGCTGAGCAGGAAAAGGGTGAAGTCGTCGGCGTCATCGTCCAGTTCGGCGGCCAGACCCCGCTGAAGCTCGCCGAAGCGCTCGAAAAGAATGGCATCCCGATCCTCGGCACGGCGCCCGACATGATCGACCTCGCCGAAGATCGTGACCGCTTCCAGAAGCTCCTTATGAAGCTTGACCTCAACCAGCCGAACAATGGCATTGCCTACTCCGTCGAGCAGGCCCGCCTCGTCGCGTCCGAGATCGGCTTCCCGCTGGTCGTGCGCCCGTCCTACGTGCTTGGCGGCCGCGCCATGCAGATCATCCATTCGGAATCGATGCTGCAGTCCTACCTGCTCGACACGGTTCCGGGTCTGGTCCCCGAGGACATCAAGCAGCGCTACCCGAACGACAAGACCGGCCAGATCAACACGCTGCTCGGCAAGAACCCGCTGCTCTTCGATAGCTACCTGACCAACGCCATCGAAGTCGACGTCGACGCCCTCTGCGACGGCGAGAATGTCTTCGTCTCCGGCATCATGGAGCATATCGAGGAAGCCGGCATCCATTCGGGTGATAGCGCCTGCTCGCTGCCCTCGCGTTCGCTCTCCAAGGCAACGCTCGATGAACTGGAACGCCAGACGGCCGCCATGGCCAAGGCGCTCAATGTCGGCGGCCTGATGAACGTCCAGTACGCCATCAAGGATGACGTGATCTACGTTCTCGAAGTCAACCCGCGCGCCTCGCGCACGGTGCCCTTCGTGGCGAAGACCATCGGCGCCCCGATCGCCAAGATCGCTGCCCGCATCATGACCGGCGAAAAGCTCGACGATGCGATCGCCGCCTATGGCAAGAAGCCCGATCCGCGCAACCTCAAGCACATCGCGGTCAAGGAAGCCGTCTTCCCGTTCGCCCGCTTCCCCGGCGTCGACACGTTGCTCGGCCCGGAAATGCGCTCGACGGGTGAAGTCATCGGCCTCGACACCGATTTCGCTCTGGCCTTTGCCAAGAGCCAGCTCGGCGCATCGGTTGAGCTACCGCGCGACGGCACGGTCTTCGTCTCCGTCCGCGACGAGGACAAGGCACGCGTCCTGCCAGCAATCCTGATCCTGACTCAGATCGGCTTCAAGGTTCTGGCAACCGGCGGCACCCAGCGCTTCCTCGCCGAAAACGACATTCCGGCGATCAAGATCAACAAGGTGCTCGAAGGTCGTCCGCACATTGAGGACGCCATCCGCAACCGTCAGGTTCAGCTGGTCATCAACACGACCGACGGCAACAAGGCGATCTCGGATTCGAAGTCGCTGCGCCGCGCCGCCCTGATGCAGAAGGTGCCCTACTACACGACCATGGCAGGCGCCCTTGCCGCCGCCGAAGCCATCCGTGCACTGAAGGGCGGCCAGCTCGAGGTTCGCCCGCTGCAGAGCTATTTCTGAGGCGCCAGCGTCTTGGCCGCTCCAAGGGTGGCTTGAGCAAGCGCTGAGAAGACATTGTCGCCGCATCCTCGGATGCGGCGATTTTTGTTTGTAGGCAATGTGTATTGAGGCTGCGGCTAAACTCCTGATCGCCCCAGCTGGAAATCCATCTCCGCCGCCTATGTAAGAGTGATCGCTCCTCCTGACCGGCAGACGAGACAGGTCCACAGCCATGTTTCTCGACCTCAACAACTACACGCCGCCACCGGACCCGCCGGGAGAACCGGACCGCCCCTCCCTGACACCCCGCCAGCAGAAGACGCTGATGGTGATCGTCGGCTTCAACATCTTCCTGCTGTTCGTTGCCCCGATCGGCGGCGCGACGGTCATCTCGGCACTTCTGGAATTGTTCGGCTGATTGTGGGCCCCCTGGCCCGCCGGCGTCAGTGATCGACCACGCGAGCCAGCGCACACCTCTACCAGCGCTTGACGCCCTGCGCCGGACAGGTTAATAAACCAAGCAGTTAATTAACCTGGTGGCTAATCATGAGCAGCGATCCCCTGTCCCTGACATTGGCCGCCCTGGCGGACCCGACGCGCCGTGCCATCCTTGCGCGCCTGTCAACGGGCGAGGCAACGGTGAACGAGTTGGCAGAGCCTTTCGCTATGAGCCTGCCGGCCGTCTCCAAGCATTTGAAGGTGCTGGAGCGCGCCAAGCTGATTTCGCGCGGCCGCAGCGCCCAATGGCGCCCCTGCCGGCTTGAACCTGAACCCTTGAAGGCCGTCGATGGCTGGCTGGGCGACTACCGCAAGCTCTGGGAGCAGCGTTTCGATCGCCTGGAGGAGTATCTGGCGGCGATCCAGAAAGAACGCGAAGACGTGAAGGAAGACGAGACATGACCGAAAAGCTGGAAATCGTAAACGAGCGCCTGCTGTCCGCAGAACCCACTGCCGTGTTCAATGCAGTCGCCGATCCCGAGACACTGGCGCTCTGGTGGGGACCGCATGGCTTCACCAATCGTATCGACGAATTCGATTTCCGCGTCGGCGGTGACTGGCGCGTGACGATGACCTCCTCGGACGGCACCGATTTTGCCAACCGCTGGACCTTTCACGAGATCGAACCCGCAAGACGGCTGGTCGCCCACCACCATGAACCGATGCATGTCTTCACACTGGAGATGACATTCGAGGAAGCCGAAGCAGGCACGCGCCTCACATGGCGCATGCTGTTCGAACCGACGGATGAGAACCGGGAACTGCAAAAGTTCATCCACGCAGCAAACGAGCAGAATTTCGAGCGCCTCGAACAGGTGCTTCTGGAAGCGGAAGGCTGAGATGGCTACGGAACTGGATCCTGCCCGTATTCTTCAGGTCGAGCGTCTGGTCGGCGCGCCGATCGATCTCGTCTTCGAGATGTTCACCGATGCGCGCCATCTGGATGCCTGGTGGGGGCCGGACGGCTTCCGCAACGAGACGCACGAGATGGAATTCTCCGTCGGCGGGCTCTGGCGCTACACCATGCATGGTCCCGACGGTAAGGACTGGCCCAACTGGATCCGCTATCAGGAGATCACGCCACCCACACGCATCGCCTATGAACACGGTGGCGAGATGGGCGAGGCCGCACATTTCCACGGCGTGATCACGCTCAAAACCGAAGGCGACCAGACCCGCGTCACCCTCACCCTGATCTTCGCAACGCCTGAAGCGCGCGATGCGACGTTGAAATTCGGAGCGGTCGAGGGCGGCAAACAGACGCTGGCCCGCCTCGACGCCTACGCCCGGGATATTAAAGCCTTAAGCTGAGGCGCCCTCTCGGCAGACTGGCTTCAGGTTTGACGCTGCTGCTTTGCGAGAATGGCAAAGGCGATGCCGCCGATGACGAAGGCCCCGGCGACCACGAAGTGCAGCGTCAATTGCTCGTCGAGAAACAGGATCGCGCCGAGCGAGGCGATGACCGGCACCGAAAGCTGGATCAGCGCCGCCCGGAATGTCGTCAGACCCCGCAGCGCCCGGTACCAGATGGAGTAGCCGAGCCCGGACGCGACGATGCCCGAGCCAAGCGCAAGCGCTAGGCCGGTCATCGTCGTGGTCTCGTAGAGGACAGCAAATACCGCGAGCGGCACACAGAATGCCGAGGCACGCACAAAATTGCCGGCAGTCTCGCCGATCGGATCCCGGGAGCCACGCCCGCGAAGGGTATAAACCGCCCAGGCAATGCCGGAGGCAATCATCAGAAGGCTCCCGCCAAGATCCGGACGCCCGACACCCGGCAGGATCAGGTAGACGAAGGCTGCAAAAGCAACTGCAAAACCAATCGCTTCGCGAAGGCTGGGCCGGTCCCCGCGCAGCAGGCCGAAGGCGAGCATGCTGGCCTGGACGGACGAGAAAAGAATGAGCGCACCGGTCGCGGCACCCAGAGAAAGATAGGCGGCCGAAAACGCGATGGCATAGACAAAGAGTGCGGCCGCTGCCCACCAGTCGCCAGGCAACGCAGCCTGCCTGTCCGAGCGTAACGCAGTTCCACCACGCCGCATCAGGGCGTAAAGCACAATGGCACCGGAGACGATCCGGACCGCCGTATAACCGGCGGCCTCGATCGACACGGTGCCCAGCGCCTCGCGCGCAAGCAACGAGTTGGCGGCAAAGGCGAGCATGGCCACCGCGGTCAGAACGAATGTCGATTGCAACGAGGCTCTCCTCCACGCCATGCCCGGCACTGACCTGTTAAGGCGCGCCGTGCGCCTGTTAAACGTGAGCTCCCCGGGCATTACAAGCCAGGACTGCGAAAAAGCTGCCATCCGGCAAGCGAGATCAAGGACTTCGTCCCCAAACTCCCACGTCCTTAGCCCGCCGGGCGCCCTGCTAAATAAAGTTGCACAATTTCACAAACGCAACCAAAATGACCCATCGCACGACCACGGGCACAACGGGAGAAATGAAATGTCGAAGAACATCGTCATTCTGTTCGACGGGACCTCCAACGAGATTTCTGCAGACCGCACCAACATCCTGCGCCTGTTCGGTTGCCTGAAGCGCTCCGAGGAGCAGATCGTCTATTACGATCCTGGGGTCGGAACCTTCGGCGCCGCCAATGCCTGGTCAAAGATGCATCGCGGAGCCTCCGAAGTCTGGGGTCTGGCCACAGGCTGGGGACTGGATGAGAACGTCAAGGAAGCCTACCGCGTGCTCGTCGACCATTACGATGCAGGCCCAGTCGACAGCGACGGCCGCCACACCGACCGAGACCGCATCTATATCTTCGGCTTCAGCCGCGGTGCCTATACCGCGCGGGTTCTCGCCGGCTTCATCCATGCCTTCGGCCTGACGAATAAGATCCACCTCAACTTGCTCGACTACGCCTACCGCACGTACAAGGGCATCTCCGAGCACGAACAAAAGGGACAGAAACAGGCGACAGGGGACGCCCCTTCCGCGTTCGACAGCATGCGCCTCTATGAGCGAACTCTCCGCAACGACCGCCCGCCGATCCGCCTGCTGGGCCTGTTCGACACCGTCGCCTCGGTGATCGAACCCGGCAAATGGGGCCCCCAACTGAAGACCCATCCCTTCACGCATCGCAATGCCAGCGTCGAAATGGTCCGCCATGCTGTCGCGATCGATGAACGGCGCACGATGTTTCAGCCCGAACTCTGGCCATCTGATCAGCCCTATTGGGGTGGGCCGTTTCAGCCGAGAAATCCGGAAGCGATCCGGCCGCAGGACGTGAAGGAAGTCTGGTTTGCGGGCGTCCACGGTGATGTCGGCGGCGGAGAGCCCGAGAAGGAAAGCGCGCAGATCAAGATCCCGCTGCAATGGATGATCAAGGAAACACAGACCACCGGCCTCATCTATCGACCACGCATGGTGGAGCAATTGGTGGAGGGAAAAGGCAATACGAAATATGTCCAGCCGGATGCCACCGTGCCGCTCCACGACTCCATGAAGAAGCTTTGGCCCCTAGTCGAATGGGTACCAAGAAGGATCCCGTCCACCTCCTGGCGAAACCGCGGCAGGCCTGCCGGGGGCATCTACCTTCCACGCCAGGATTACCGCCTTATTCCACAGGAGGCCCTCATCCACGGTTCCGTCCGCCTTCGTCAGGCCGCGACGTCCTACAACCCGCCAAATCTTCCCGCGGGTGTCGTCTTTGTGGAATGATCGCCGAGGCCTGCACGTCTCGTCTCGCGCCGCATTTGCCAGGATGTGAGCAGGATGGGATCCGGCCAACACATAAAAGCAGCTCAAGCGTTCCATCAAAATTTGACGTTTGTCGAAAGCCTGCCGCTACGGCACTCTGCCGCAGTTTGAAACTCGAGATATTCGTATGTCCGTTACGATTGACGGCCCCGCCGAAAGGGCGACGCGGCGGGAGTGGATCGGCCTTCTGATCCTGTCCATCGCCTGCCTGATCTATTCGATGGACCTCTCGGTCCTGTTCCTCGCCATGCCGGCGATCGTGGCCGACCTGGATCCATCGGCCACCCAGCTCCTCTGGATCAACGACATCTACGGCTTCATGGTCGCCGGCTTCCTGGTCACGATGGGCACGCTCGGCGATCGCATCGGCCGCCGCAAGGTGCTCCTGATCGGCGCCTTCTTCTTCGGCGCGGCCTCGGTCTTTGCGGCCTTCGCCAACACCGCCTCGATGCTGATCATCGCCCGTGCCCTGCTTGGCATTGCCGGCGCCACCATCGCCCCCTCCACGCTGTCGCTTGTCGTCAATCTCTTCCGCGACGAGCAGGAGCGCAACCGCGCGATCAGCATCTGGGGCACGGCCTTTGCGCTGGGTGGCCTGATTGGCCCGCTGATCGGCGGCGTGCTTCTGCAGTATTTCCATTGGGGATCGGTCTTCCTGATCAACGTCCCGATCATGGCAGCACTTCTGGCAAGTGCCCCCTTCCTGCTGCCGGAATACAAGGACGAAAATGCCGGCCGCCTGGACCTCTTGAGCGTTGCGCTATCGCTCCTGACCGTGCTGCCTGTCGTCTACGGGTTCAAGAAGATGGCCGCCGAAGGCTTCGAGCTGCTCCAGCTCCTGCCTATTCTCTTCGGCCTTGCCATCGGTGTGGTCTTCGTGAAGCGCCAGAAGGTGCTGGAGCACCCGATGATCGACCTCGCGTTGTTTCGGATCCCGGCCTTCACCGCCTCGCTGATGGTCAATCTCGCGGGCGTCTTCTTCATCTTCGGCATCTTCCTGTTCCAGAACCTCTTCCTGCAGCTCGTGATCGGGCTGACTCCACTCGAAGCTGCCCTCTGGTCCATCCCCTCCTCGCTGGTCTTCACCGTCATGTCCTTCCAGGCGTGGCGTGTGACCAACCTGCTGGGGCCGGTCAAAACCGTCCTGCTGGGCCTCGTCGTCAATGCGCTCGGCACCGGATTGATGGCAGTCGCGGCCTGGAATTCGAGCCTCGTCGGCGTGCTCGGCGCCAGCATGATCATGGGCCTCGGCTTCGTGCCTGTCATCCTCACGACAACAGGCCTGATCGTCGGCACGGCACCGCCCGCGCGAGCCGGTTCGGCCTCCGCTATCTCGGAAACCAGTGCGGAATTCGGCGGAGCGCTGGGCGTCGCAGTCCTCGGCAGCCTCGGCACGCTCTTCTATCGCTTCGGGATGCAGACGGCGGACCTCAGCGGCCTTTCCGCGGCGAACCAGACGGCGGTCACATCAGCGCTTGGCACGGCGCTCGAAGTGGCGCGCACGACCGGCAACGAAGCTGCCCCCTGGATCGTGGTGGCACGAGAAAGCTATGCCGGAGGCTTCGCGCTCTGCTGCGCGCTGGCGACCGTCACCCTGCTCCTGCTCGCGGTGATCGCCGCACGTGTCTATGCACGCACGGAGCTGGATGAGAGCCGCATCGGTGGGCATTGAAGACCGTGGTCAAACTGCAGGCAGCGTCTCATAGAGACGCTTCACGCCCTGTAGGTCGGAGCGGAACGCTGCGAGGCTGCGTGCCTTCAGATCCGCATCCGGCATGCGCAAGATTGCAGCGGGGTGCGTGGTGACGAGCAGCATCCGGTCATCCTGCATCGGGATCGGCATGCCGCGCACTTCGGCGATCGGTCGGCTTTCTCCGGTGAGGGAAAGATAGGCCGTCGCCCCCAGGGCCACCACGATGCGCGGCTTGATCACCTCGATCTCCCTGGCCACCCACCATCGACAATGGGCGACCTCTCCGGCATCGGGAGGCATGTGGATGCGGCGCTTGCCGCGCCGCTCGTATTTGAAATGCTTGACGGCATTGGTGACGTAGACCTCGCCCCGCTCGATCTCAGCCGCCCCCACCGCCTCGTCAAACACCTGGCCCGCCGGGCCGATAAAGGGCCTGCCCGCCAGATCCTCGGTATCCCCGGGCTGTTCGCCCACAAACATGATATCCGCTTGGTCAGGCCCCTCGCCGAACACCGTCTGCGTTGCATGGCAATGCAGGGGACAGCGCGTGCACCCGGCCGCCTCTTCGCGCAGCCGCGCCAGTGGTGAGAGATCAGCGTCCCCGCCCTCGTCTTCCCGCCCACGCCATTGCGCCTGCAACCGCTCGTGAAAGGCCGGCGGCTGGCTTGCCTGTCGCGCAGCCATTTCGGCCACCCGACGTTCCGCGCCCGCGATCAGGTCCGGAATAAGCGACGCCTCCGGCATGTTCTTCCAGTATTTCTTCGGCATCTCCGACTGCATGGCCCGGATCTTCAATCGTGCCGGGTTGAAGATGTTGGCAAAATAGGTGCGCCAGAGTTCGTCCGTCTCATCCTCGGCCTCAGGCCGGGCAGCCGGCTCACGCGAGGTCTTCAACTCCTCGCCGTTCCAGGCCGCAGAACCCTTGGGCGTTGCGATCAGCCAGTCCATGTCGGTGAATCGCCGCTGAAAGAAGCCAGCCGTGCGCGAGACGATGAAATGCTCCGGCTCGAACCAGGCGACGAAACGCCGACGCGCCGCCTGCAAGCCTTCCACCTCGCGGAACCGCACGAAGGCCTTCATTTTGTGGCTGTCGCGCCTGACATTCTTGATCAGTCGCGTCAGCTGAGAAATGTCGACATCGGAGGAAACCTGCAAGAGGCTGCGCTCCTCCTGCAGCCGCCAGAGAATACGATAGAGAAGTGCAAAACGATCCGGATCGGAATGGCAGATCGCCGCTTCTGCGGCCTCGATGAAGCCCTTCGGCACGACAATATCAGACGTCCCGCCTTCGTTGGTCGTCGCTTCCGCCATGGATCCGAAGAGATCACCGCCCTGCCCCGATAGCTGCCACCGCACCTGATCGGGCGTGACTGCATCGACAAGCAACCGCCGAGCCGCATCCCGCCACTCGCCGAAATCGCCCTGTCCCTCGAGCGTGACCGTGCGCATCAGAAAAGCGATAGCTGTTCGGCGGGTGGCGCGAACACGGCGCGCAGATCGGAGCGGTCGAGGCTGTTATGCGGCGACCAGCCTTCAGCCACGATGAAGGACCGCACCTTCTTCAAGGACACACCCAGCCGTGACAGATCTTCCAGACGCACACGCCTATGGCGCCGCGCCGACAAAAGCCCATTCACCGTCTTCGTGCCGAAGCCCGGCACCCGCAAAAGCGTCTCGCGGTCCGCCTTGTTCACGTCGACAGGAAACCGGTCGCGATTGGCGAGCGCCCAGGCGAGTTTCGGATCAAGCTCCAGATCGAGCATACCGCCCTGCCCGATCGAGGCGATCTCCTCGACGGAGAATCCATAGAAGCGATAGAGCCAGTCCGCCTGGTATAGTCTGTGCTCACGCATCAGCGGCGGCTTGATCAGCGGCAGATTGCGGGAACTATCGGGGATCGGACTGAACGCGGAATAGTAGACACGTTTCAGACCATAGCTGCTGTAGAGCCGAGCACTCGATCCGAGAATGGTTGCATCATCGGCGCCATCAGCCCCGACGATCATCTGCGTGCTCTGCCCGCCGGGCACGAACTTCTTGCGACGGCCTGTATGTGTCGGCTCGCGAGCTTCGTCGATCTTGAGCCGCAAGTCGGCCATGGAGCGACGAATGTTCACCGGCCGCTTCTCCGGCGCGTAGCGCTCCAGCCCGTGATCGGTCGGAAGCTCGATATTGATCGACAGGCGATCGGCATAGAGGCCGGCCTCTTCGACCAGATGCGCAGAGGCCTCCGGGATCGTCTTCAGATGGATATAGCCACGGAAGTCATGCTTCGTCCGGAGATCCCGGGCGACCTTGACCATCTCGGCCATCGTGTCATCAGACGATCGGATGATGCCGGACGAGAGGAACAGGCCCTCGATGTAATTCCGCCGATAGAACTCGATCGTCAGCCACACCACTTCATCAGGCGTAAAGCGCGCGCGCTCCACATTGCTCGAGGACCGGTTGATGCAATAGGCGCAATCGTAGATGCAGAAGTTCGTGAGCAGAATTTTCAACAGCGAGATGCAACGCCCGTCAGGGGCGTAGGCATGGCATATGCCCGACCCTTCTGTCGAACCGAGACCACCCGAGGCCGAGGAGTCGCGTTTCGTCGTACCGCTGGACGCGCAGGATGCATCGTATTTTGCGGCGTCGGAGAGAATGGCGAGGCGTTCTTTGAGCGACTTCTTCATAAGCTCGTTCTCTAAACGTTCTCATGACTTTCGTCAAGAAACTCCCCTGCGGCATTCCGTCCGTCCACGAATTTACCCTCTGATATTGCTCGGTTTTTGGCGCAGAAATGAGCGGTCGGGGATGGCATGTCGAAAACTCTGGAAATTGCGGCGGGCATTCTGCTATAGTGTTGGTCAACCTGATTTGTGACACGGTTCCGCAGCTTTGCTTCGGAACCTGTTTTCTTTTGTGCCCGCGCCTGCGGCCATGAAGACGAAGGATAAAGAAATGGTAGAAAAGGTACCGATGACGCAGAACGGCTTCGCCAAGCTCAACGAAGAGTTGCGCTGGCGCCAGCAGGAAGAGCGTCCGCGCATCATCGAGGCGATCGCAGAGGCGCGCGCCCATGGCGACCTTTCCGAAAATGCGGAATATCACGCAGCCAAGGAAGCCCAGAGCCACAACGAGGGCCGTGTCGGCGAACTCGAGGACCTGATCGCCCGCGCAGAAGTCATCGACCTCTCGAAGATGTCCGGCTCCACGATCAAGTTCGGCGCGACCGTCAAGCTGATCGACGAAGACACCGACGAAGAGAAGACCTACCAGATCGTCGGCGACCAGGAAGCCGACGTGAAGGCCGGCCGCATCTCGATCTCTTCCCCGATCGCCCGCGCCCTGATCGGCAAGGAAGTCGGCGACAACATCGAAGTCGTCGCCCCCGGCGGCTCTAAGGCCTACGAGATTCTCGCGGTCAAGTGGGGCTGATGGACCGGTCCCTGTGATGCCGAAGCGTAAGATTTACGTGGACCCAGCAGGGGTCCACGTCATCGCACCGAACTTCAAGCAACGCCTCTCCGGCGTCACCTCGACAATTATCCAGCTCGTACCTGTCCAGAACCGCCTCGGCCAGAAGGTCGCGGTTCTCGGACCGGGTCTCCCGCCCCATCTCCCGCACTTACGTTTCCGCGACCTTTGGAAGCTCTGGCGCGCACCGGAGGGCAGGAGGAACCGTGTCTGGCACGCGCGCCGCAACATCGAAATGCTGCCGGGCATATTGCTGCGCGACATCCTGCGCATGCCCCTGAAGCTTGTCTTCACCTCCGCTTCGCAACGCAAGCATTCCGGCTGGACGAAATTCCTGATCCGCCAGATGGACGCCGTGATCGCGACGAGCGCCAAGACGGCCGGCTATCTGGAAGTTCCCAGCACCGTCGTCATGCACGGCATCGACTGCGAGATTTTTAGGCCAGCCGATGATAAGGATCAGGCGAAACGCGCCTGCGGCCTCGATCCTGACCTGAATTACATCGGCTGCTTCGGTCGCGTCCGCCACCAGAAGGGTACCGACCTCTTCGTCGACGCAATGATCGAGCTCCTGCCGTCGCATCCCGGCTGGGCCGCCATCATCGCCGGTCGCGCCACCGCAAAGCATATCGACTTCGAAAACGGACTGAAGGCGAAGGTCAAGCAGGCAGGCCTCGCCGACCGCATCCTTTTTGTCGGAGAACACACCAACATCGCCGACTGGTACCGGACCCTCGACCTGTTCGTCGCCCCTCAACGCTGGGAAGGCTTCGGCCTGACGCCCCTGGAGGCCATGGCGACCGCCGTGCCAGTGGTGGCCACCGATGTCGGGGCATTCTCGGAGCTGATTGTCGAAGGAGAGACAGGAAAGTTGATTCCGGCAAACGATCTGTCCCGCATGGTACTTGCGGCCGGAGTGATGATGGGTGATGTGGACGCCCTGCAGGATCATGCGATGACGGCGCGGGAACGCACGAAAACACTGTTTGCTCTTGAGGGCGAAGCGGAGACTCTGGGAGTATTATACAAAAGAGGCGCAGCCTGACGCTTGATCACTGCAATCAGCTTCACGATAAAGTCGCCCTTTCCTCGTATTGAGAAGAAAATGAAGGCATTAGTGATCAACCTCGAAACGGCGGCGGAGCGGCTAGTTTTCCAGAATTTACAGCTGTCGCATCTCGGCATTGCGTTTGATCGCCTGCCGGCGGTTGACAAAAGCGCGGATGAAGTTGCGGATCTTCCCTATTGGGACACCTGGGAACGTCCGCTCGGGCGGGCCGAACGCGCCTGCCTCCTTAGCCATCAACAAGCCTGGCAAGTCGTGGCAGCTCAGGACAAACCTGTGCTGATCTTGGAGGATGACGCCATCCTATCGCAGACGCTCCCCGCTTTGCTTGTCCGTCTCGAGGGGGCAGCCGGGATCGACTTCATCACCTTGGAGACACGTGGCCGCAAAAAACTGCTCTCCCGGGTGCCTGCCAACGATCTGCCGTTAAAAAGGCTCTACCAGGATCGAACTGGAGCTGCCGCTTACATCCTCTGGCCCACCGGCGCGCGCAAACTCCTAGCAGCGAGCGAGACTAGCTGTGGCCTAGCTGATGCCATAATCTGCGCCTGCTACAGCCTTAAGGCATTCCAGGCAGTCCCGCCCCTCGCATTTCAGAGCGACAGAGCCTCAGCGGAACAGGTAAAAGTCCCCCTCCAGACAAATTCCTCCATCACGCACGGAGCGGTGGTGTGTAAGAACCGGACATGGCATCAGCGCCTCCGGCGTTTGACAGCGCAGGCGAGAATGGGCCTGCGTCAACTGCAAGTCTGGAACCGCGCAGAACGAGTGCTGCTTTCGGTCCGTCCCGAGGATTTCAATCACCTTAACCGACTACAGGCGATCACTCCGACCACCACCCGGTCCTCTCACGGCGATGATGCGCCTTGAGCCGCGCGTAGGCTGTGTCTTCCACCTGTAGACGGTCAAAAACGGTCTTGAGAATGAGCCCGACAGGCCCCTTCTCCATCAGCGGATCAAGGCGCCAGCGCATGTTGCGCAAGGTATCGTCTGTACCAACAGTGAAACAGGAAAGCCCTGAAAACAGTGGCACTAGCTCGTCCTGCACCCGCTCTATTTTCGCCTGCGAAAGCGGCAGAGCCCCCCCTTCAGCGAGCGCTCTCTCTGTCTCATAGATCTTGACGGTGTTGACAAGCAAAGACACCAAGGTAGCAAGTGTCGCGGTCTCCGCATCCCGGGAATGGTCGGCAAAGGTATCCGTGGCCGAGACCAGCCAGCGCAAATTGAGCGCTGCTGCGAGGAACGCCCCCTCCCGCTCCCAGAGACTCTCGAACTGAGCAAACACCTTGTCAGTCTCGACTCCGCGGCGGAGGAGAACGATCAGTTTCGCATGATGCCAGAGCAATTCCGGCTGTCCCACGAATTCGCGCCTGAGATCCTCCAGATGCGCATCGAGTGACTTCGACGAGCCACGTGTCTGCACAGGAACGTCGCCATCAACTACCGCCATCTTCATCGCGGCAAAGTCAGCAAAGGATTGAATATGCTTTGCGCCACCCAAACGCTTTCGATGCCAATTCAGAGAAAAGAACCGCTCAAAAGAAGTCTTTTTTCGTACCACGAAGGTCACCCTTTCAGCCGCCAGCTGCTTTCAGCATTCTCGTCCCCGCCTTCCTCAGATCTCCACCATACCCAGCTTCTTCACCTGCCGGATCGTCAGCATCGTCCTGACCGTGTCGACGTGTTCGTTCGCGGTCAGCACTTCGATGACGAAGTCCTGAAAGCGCGTCAGGTTTTCGGCCACGCAATGCAGCAGGAAGTCACTGTCGCCGTTCACCATCCAGGCCTGGCGCACGATCGGCCAGCTGTCGGTGGCAGCGGCAAAGGCCTTGAGATTGGCCTCCGACTGGTGTTTGAGCCCCACCATGCAGAAGGCGACGAGATCGTAGCCCAGCCGGCTGGCGTTCAAGTCTGCGTGATAGCTTTCGATCACGCCCGCCTCTTCCAGCTTGCGCACCCGGCGCAGGCAGGGCGGCGCGGAGATGCCGACACGCTCTGACAGTTCCACATTCGTCATCCGCCCGTCCCGCTGCAATTCTTTCAGAATTCGCAGGTCGATGGCGTCGAGTTCTACCTTGAGCACAGCCGCTCCTTTTAAAGATGTGTCCGTTATCTACTCCAACGATGGGAATTGGCAAGAATCCTCCGCACTCACGCACAATTATTGCGCGCCAGCGCAAAGCTCTGTTGCTAATGCAGCGCTACGCCTTGATCTGCGCTTCGCTTCGATCCTAAATGGGCGACAGTTGCGCGATGACTGGGTGAGCCCCATATCGAGGCCCCGGTCGAAAAGACGGACCGCGCGTTGAAAGGAAGCGACATGACTGCCCGCCACACCAAGGTGCTGATCATCGGCTCCGGCCCTGCCGGCTACACCGCCGCCATCTATGCTGCCCGCGCCATGCTGAAGCCGGTCCTGATCGCCGGCATGGAACAGGGCGGCCAGTTGATGATCACCACAGATGTGGAGAACTATCCGGGCTTCGCGGACCCGATCCAGGGTCCCTGGCTGATGGAGCAGATGCTCAATCAGGCCATCCACGTCGGCACCGAAATCGTCAGCGATCTCGTCACTGAAGTCGACACAAGCCATCGTCCCTTCACGGTGAAGACCGACAGCGGCCAGGTCTGGACGGCCGATACGCTGATCATCTGCACCGGCGCCAAGGCCAAGTGGCTCGGCATCGAAAGCGAACAGCACTTCCAGGGCTTCGGCGTCTCCGCCTGCGCCACCTGCGACGGCTTCTTCTATCGCAACAAGGATGTGATCGTCGTTGGTGGCGGTAACTCCGCCGTCGAAGAAGCGCTCTATCTCTCGCATATCTGCAAGTCGGTCACCGTCGTCCATCGCCGCGACAGTTTCCGCTCCGAGAAGATCCTGCAGGAGCGCCTCTTCGCAAAGGAGAACATCCGCGTTCTCTGGAACACGACCGTCGAGGAAATCACCGGCGCCCCGGCCAAGCCGCCGATGCCGCCCTCCGTCTCGGGCGTGAAGCTGAAGGATGCCCTGACCGGCGCCGTAACCGACATGCCGATTGACGGTGTCTTCGTCGCGATCGGCCATGCGCCCGCCGTGGAACTCTTCAAGGGCAAGCTGAAGATCAAGTCCAACGGCTATCTCTGGACCGCTCCAGATTCGACCGCAACCGACGTGGCCGGCATCTTCGCCGCCGGTGACGTCACCGACGATGTCTATCGCCAGGCCATTACTGCGGCCGGCATGGGATGCATGGCGGCTCTTGAAGCCGAACGCTTCCTCTCGGCCTTGCCCCTCGAGACACAACAAGCGGCGGAATAACCGCCATGAGAGGGGGCGGCATGCCGCTGGACTGGGACAAACTGCGCATTTTTCATGCGGCTGCGGAAGCCGGGTCCTTCACCCATGCCGCCGACAAGCTGCATCTGTCCCAGTCGGCGATCAGCCGCCAGGTCTCGTCGCTGGAGCAGGACATCGGCGTCAAGCTCTTCCACCGCCACGCCCGCGGCCTGATCCTCACCGAACAGGGCGAACTGCTGTATCGCACCGCCCATGACGTTCTCCTGAAGCTGCAGACCGTCAAGATGCAGCTGACCGAGACGACGGAAAAGCCGTCCGGCAAGCTGCGCGTCACGACGACCGTCGGCCTCGGTCAGGGTTGGCTCACCGACAAGGTGCAGGAATTCCTCCAGCTCTATCCCGACATGTCGATCCAGCTGATCCTCGACAACGAGGAGCTGGATGTGAACATGCGCCACGCAGACTGCGCCATTCGTCTGCGCCAGCCGCAACAGTCGGACCTGATCCAGCGCAAGCTGTTCACCGTGCACATGCACGTTTATGCGGCCCCCTCCTATATCAACCGCTATGGTGAGCCGCAGTCGATCGAGGATCTCGACAACCACCGCATCATCACGTTCGGCGAGCCCGCCCCCAACTATCTGCTCGACGTCAACTGGCTGGAAGTCGCCGGTCGCTCTTCTGACAATCCGCGCCTGCCGCATCTGCAGATCAACAGTCTGACGTCGATCAAGCGCGCCTGCCTGCTCGGCATCGGCATCGCGATGCTGCCGGACTATATTGTCGGTCGCGACCCGGGCCTGCTGCAGCTAGTCACCAGCGCAGACGTCCCCTCCTTTGATACCTATTTCTGCTATCCGGACGAGATCAAGAACGCCGCAAAGCTCAAGGCTTTCAGGGACTTCATCGTCGCCAAGGCCCGCAACTGGAACTTCTGAAGGCAGCTTTTTAGCTGCCTTTTTTGTTGTCCATCAAACAGACTTGCAAGTCACGCATGCCTGACATGCATAAAAAACCATTGTTCACTGCACAAAAAACCACCATATCGCACACAGCTGATGCACATGGTGGCTTTTTCCTCCCAGTTCCACCGCAGCAGCTGTTCCCCTCTGGAGGTTTTTGACCTTCACAATTCAAAGGGCCCTGGTTTTTCCGGTGGCCCTCTTTTTTTGTTTTCTCGATGGAACGATATGTTCCATTTTGCGTTTACGCGTCAGGCATAACTGGCGCCCTCCGTAAACGAAGCGCGAGAAGCGTTCGGTCAGCCCTAAACTCGAATGACTGTACGAATTGGAGGGGACATGTTCCTTGAGGACGTGATGAAAGCGCTGGCACATCCGGCACGCATGGAAATGCTGATCTGGCTGAAGGACCCGAAGGAATACTTCGGCGTGCCTAAGGAAGAGGCTGTCGACGGCATAAGCGCCGGGCAGTTCGAGCGATCCGGCCTGTCGCAATCGGCTGTGTCAGCTCATCTTGCAACGCTGCAGCGAGCCGGCCTGATCAGCTCCAAGCGGGTTGGCCAGCGTGTTCTTTATCGTCGCAACGAAGATGCCATCGCTGAGTTCGTCAAGACCTTGAACGGAACCCTCTAACGCCCCACATCGGGTCTCCCAATGACCAATCCTCCCATCATTGGAAGCTTCCGAGAGGTTTTATGTCCAAGCTTTTTGAACCGACATCCGTCGGCACGACCGCCGTTTCCAACCGTATCGCCATGGCGCCGCTGACGCGCAACCGCTCCCCGGGCGCCGTGCCGAACGAACTGAACGTCGAATACTATCGTCAGCGCGCGACAGCCGGCCTGATTATCAGCGAAGGCACGGCGATCACCCATCAGGCCCAGGGTTACGCGGACGTTCCGGGCCTCTACAAGTCCGAAGCGATCGAAGGCTGGAAGAAGGTGACCGACGCCGTGCATGCCGCGGGTGGCAAGATCGTCACCCAGATCTGGCATGTCGGCCGCATCTCGCACACGAGCCTGCAGCCAGGCGATGGCAAGCCCGTTGCCCCCTCGCCCATCGCCGCCAAATCCAAGACCTATGTCTTGAATGCCGATGGCTCCGGCGCTTTCGTCGAAACTTCCGAACCCCGCGCCCTTGAAACCGCCGAACTGCCCGGCGTGATCGAGGACTACCGCAAGGCCGCCCGTGCTGCCATGGATGCAGGCTTCGACGGTGTCGAGATCCACGCAGCCAATGGCTATCTGCTCGAACAGTTCATGCGTTCGAACAGCAATCAGCGCACGGACCAATACGGCGGCTCGATCGAGAACCGCATTCGCCTGACGCTCGAAGTCGTTGAGGCCGTGACCAAGGAAATCGGCGCCGACAAGACCGGCATCCGCATTTCGCCCACCACCCCGGCCAACGACGTCTCGGATCCGGATCCGAAGGCCGTCTACACCGCGCTGGTCGAGGCACTGGCGAAGTTCGATCTGTCCTTCGTGCATGTCATCGAAGGCGCGACCGGCGGCCCGCGCGACGTCCTGCCCTTCGACTGGAAGGCGCTCAAGGCCGCCTATCGTAATGCCGGCGGCAGGGGTGCCTGGATCGTTAACAACGGCTATGACCGTGCTTCGGCCATCGAAGCCGTCGAAAGCGGCTACGCCGATCTCGTCGCCTTCGGCCGTCCCTTCATCGCCAATCCGGACCTCGTCCGTCGCCTGAAGGAAGACGCAGAGCTTAATCCGCTCGACCAGGCCACGCTGTATGGCGGTGGCGCGGAAGGTTACACGACCTATCCTGCACTGGCCTAAGAAAGAAGGGCTCCCGGCAAACTCCGGGAGCCCTTTTCGCATCAGGCCTTCGCCGAGCGCAGCCTACATGCGAGACAGAAGGCGCACAGTCAGACTTGATGCGAGCAATCCCATCAGCAGCCCATTGACCGGATGCAGCGCCCCGATCAATGGCAAAGCTTCGCCGAGAGCCGCGAGCGTCACCTGCAGCAGATAGAGACCGAAGAGCAGGCTCGCCTGGGTCCGATGGGCCCGTAAACTCGTGCGGAACGACATCAGGAAGAGCCCGAGGATCGGCAGCCCCACCGCTCCTCCTGTTGCCGCATGGGCCTCCCATCCAGTCCCTGCCCCGAAGACCGTCATGCCCGCGAGGAAGAATTGAGCGGCGATGCCGCCAAGGGTGAGCACGGCGAAAGCCCGGAAAATCCGCGAAGCCGTGGGCGAGATTGATGTCACGGCACTCATTGTCCGCCTCCAGCGACCAGAGTTGCATGATTGCGGACCGCTGGAGAGGCGATCTCCGGAAGACAGCCGAGGCTCCGCAGCGTTGCCTTCACCGCGACATCGATCGGCGTGCGCGGTTCCTCGCCCAGGAATACCACGAGTGCACTGTTGTCGAGCCGGATCGTCTCCCGCCAAAGATAGCGCATCTCATGCAATTCCTTCAGCAGCGGCACGAAGCGCCGAGCAAGCCCCGCCAACCGCCAAGGAAAACCAAGCGTGAAGATGCGAGGCCGCCCAACGGTACGGCCGATCGCCTTCGCCATCTGCGTCCCGTCATGATCGTAGAAGCCGGCCATATGGAAGCGGGCAAAGTTGGGCAGGGCATCGGCTCTGTCCAGCAGCCGCATAAAGGTTTCCGCCACGTCAGGCAGATAGGCCCAGGCATGCCCCGCCCCCTTCCGACCGGGATTGATGACAAAGCGAACGGGCTTGCCCGGCTGGACCAGCCCCTGCGCGAACCAGTTGTTGCCGGCGTCAGGCCCGAAGAAGTCGCCAGCGCGCACGAGGATCACCGGCACCCCCTCACCCGCTGCCCGCTCGAGGCGTTGCTCCAGCGTCACCCGGATTCGCCCTTTGACCGTCTGCGGCTGCTGGTTGCTTTCCTCGACAAGCAAAGGAAACGCATCGGGGCCGAAATTGTAGATCGTGCCCGGCATCAGAATGCGCGCGCCAACCGCACGAGCGGCCGCGATCGTGTTGTCGATCATCGGCAGGACCAGCTCGCCCCAGTTCTGATAGCCGCGCGGATTGACGCCGTGCACGATGACGCTCGCACCCTCGGCGGCATGCAGCACGTCGCCAGCATTCATCGCATCGCCTGAAACCCATTCGAAGCGCGGGCGCGCGGCGATCTGCTGATCGGCTCGCCGGTGCATCGCCCGCACCCGGTAGCCGCGCTGCAGCAGTGCCTCGGCGAGCGCGCCGCCCACCCCGCCGGTTGCCCCGAGAACGAGAGCAATGGGCTTTGCAAGAGCTGCATTGGAAAGATCGGTCATGGTCGTCTCCTGTGTTTGAACTGCGGAGACACTGCCACTGATCTCAGATATTCAGAATTGCCAAAGAATGTCGAGTTGATATACAAAAATGTATGTCAATAGATCAGATCAGCTGGGACCACTATCGCACCTTTCTCGCCGTTCTCGAAACCGGCTCCCTGTCTGGCGCCGCCCGCTCTCTTGGGCTCACCCAACCGACGGCCGGACGCCATGTCGAAGCGCTGGAGGAAGCCTTTGGCGCCCCACTCTTCCTGCGCACGCCACAAGGTCTGCTGCCGACAGAAAAGGCGCTCGCCATGAGGGGCCACGCCCGCAGCATGTCCGCCATGTCAGCGGCGCTGGCACGCATCGCATCCGGCGATATGGAGGAGGTCCGCGGTACGGTGCGCATCAGCGCCAGCGAGGTGATTGCCGCCGAGACGCTTCCCGCAATCCTGGCGAGGCTACAAGATGCGAACCCGGCTCTCGAGATAGAACTCTCCGCATCTGACGCGGTCGAGGACCTGCTACAGCAGGAAGCGGATATCGCAATCCGCATGGTGCGCCCCAGCCAGTCGGCACTGCTAAGCCGGCGCATCGGCAAGATTACGCTCGGATTTCATGCGCACCGAAGCTATCTCGACCGGCACGGCATACCCTCCAGGCTTGCCGAACTGCCCAATCATCGCTTGATCGGCTTTGACCGGCAACTCGCCTATATCAGGGACATCCTGAAGCAGCGGCCGGATCTGGCAGGCATCGGCTTCGACTTCCGTGCCGACAGCAATCTGGTCCAGCTTGCCGCTATCCGCGCGGGTCTCGGCATCGGCATGTGCCAGCACGCCTTTGCAGCCAGAGACCCAGAGCTGGTCGAAGTGCTGCCTGGAACGCTGGAGATCGCGCTCGAGACCTTTGTCGTGATGCATGAAAACCTGAAGACGGTGCCACGCTTCCGCGCGACCTTCGACGCCTTGGTCCAGGGGCTGGACGACTGGATACGCCTGCCAAAGCAGCTTTCGCCGAGCGCCAGTCAACCGGAATCATGATGCGAACAAGAGGCCACAAACCTCTGTAATGACGGCCTATTCTCTGCCAAAAATCACGCGGATGGAGGCTGCTCGCCGACGAAACTGTCGATGATCTCGACCTCCGGTCGATCGCCGCCGTCGCTGTATTCCTCACGCCAGCGACCACTCTCATCCTGATAGCTGATGGTCACCGGCTCATCGCCGACCTGCTGCTCTTCCATCACGATGCGTGCGGCTTCCAGGGCCTGGTCATGGGTCGGAAACGCCTCCGAATAGACGCCGCCGAGCCGGTAGGCCCAACCGCCATCATGAGGAACGATCTCATAGATGATCTTCACCATGGCCTTCTCCTCCTAGGCTGCGAGGAGTATTCCATCAAAAGTCCCGAGGCGCAAACATGATCGGCCGGGCGGGAACAGCATACCCGTCGGCACCGTTACCGGACGTCGATCGGCAGAAGGAGAAGCACGTGTCGCGCATCAGGCAGGAAAGACTTCTTCTGATCCCGATTTTTGCGGCGATCCTCGCCCTTGCATTGGAACATGCCATCCTCGGTGCAGGCCAGGTGGCATCGCTGCTCGGGGCTGCAGCCCTGATCGCCGCCATCGTCGTAGGCTCCATGCGCGTTGCCCATCATGCCGAGATCCTCGCCCACAAGGTCGGCGATCCCTATGGCACAATGATCCTCACCCTTTCGGCCGTCGCCGTAGAGGTGTTGATCCTCGCGATCATGATGAGCAACGGCTCGTCACCCACGCTGGTGCGCGACACGATCTATTCGGCGGTCATGCTGGATATCAACGGTATCCTCGGCCTCGCCGCCCTCCTCGGCGGCCTGAAGCACGGCGAGCAGGCCTATAACGACGACAGCGGCAAGACCTATGGGGTGATGATCCTGACCGCCATGGGCATCTCGATGATCGTGCCCGAATTCATCCCGCGCGACCGCTGGCAGTATTATTCCGTCTTCACGATCGGCGCGATGATTGCGCTCTATGCACTCTTCCTGCGCATGCAGGTGGGCACGCATAGCTATTTCTTCTCCTACAGCTATCCGGGTCGCCAGGCCGGCCGGCCCTGGGATCGGCAGGACGAGACACCGGCGGACAGCGCGCCCCATGCCGTGAAAGACGAGCATGAGGGATCAACCCTCTGGTCGATCGGCGTCATCCTGTTCGGCGTCGTTCTGATCGGTGTTCTCGCGGAAGTCATGTCGGTCCTCATGGATGCCGGCCTCGAAGGCACCGGTGCGCCGGTTGCCCTGACCGCTATCCTGGTTGCCGGCATTTCGGCTGCGCCTGAAATCCTAACCGCGCTGCGCGCCGCCTTGCGAAACCGGATGCAGGCGGTCGTCAACATCGCGATGGGCGCATCGCTTTCGACAGTCATTCTGACGGTCCCGGTGATGGAGGCGATTGCCCTCTACACAGGCCAGCCCTTCGTCATGGCCATGACCCCGGTGCAGACCACCATGGTTGCGATAACCCTGGTCGCAGCAGCTATCAATCTCAACGACGGCGAGACCAATGCGATTGAGGGCATGACCCATTTCGTCCTCTTCGCCACCTTCATCATGCTCGCCTTTCTCGGCCTCTGAACACCACTGATTCGCTCGCCTCTGCGACATCTGGGCACGGATCCGTGAGTACTTTTGCGCGGAACTTTTGGGGAAAGCTGCCGTTCCCCCCGCACGGATCGGCCCCCATTGGGCCTCCCGCCGCATTCTCAACATGATGCGGATGATGATCGCCGCCGCGGGTTACCGGGGGGCCAACTCGGGAGTCGAACGTGAAGAGATTGGACGTGATCGACGGCATGCGGGGTTACTTCCTCGTCTTCATGCTGATCAACCACCTGGTGTTCACGGGGGGCCTTTGGCTCGTTGAAATCAACCACCGCAACCTTGCCTTCGTCGAAGATGCGCAGGGCTTCGTTTTCCTGTCGGGCCTGCTGACCGGCATGGTCTACAGCCGCAAGATGATGAAGGATGGCTATACCGTCGGCCGCGACAAGATCTGGTCCCGGGCTCTCGAGCTCTATCGTTATGCCATGGCGATCATCCTGATCGTCCTTGCCCTGCAGCTGATCCTGCCGGGCGCGGTGTCCGCCTGGGAAAACTGGCTGGGCGACGCAAGTCTGCTCAACCCGAGCTCGCTCGCACCGATCGCGACCTTCCTGGTCCAGCCGACCTTCATGGACATCCTGCCCCAGTACATTGCCTACATGGTCTTCGCGCCGGTCGTGATCTGGCTCTGCCTGCGCGGCCATTGGCTTGGCGTCGCCGTCGGCTCCCTGCTCGTCTGGCTCGCTGCCCAGCTGGGCCTGCACCGCATTGTCACCTACCCTCTCGACACGTGGCTGGCCGGCGCACCGGATGAGGAAGGGTTGCGCGTCTCCTTCAACCTGCTCGGCTGGCAGATCGTCTTCTTCGCGGGCATCATCGCAGGCACGCTGACCTCGATGAAAAAGATCGAGTGGCAGAAGGTCTTTGATCCCAACCGCACCACGCTCGCCTGGACGGCGCTTGCCATCACCCTCTTCTTCCTGCCGCTCCGCGTCGCGACCGCCCATGGCTTCATGCCGGGCTTCGTGTTGGAAAAATTCGGCCTCATGGAAGTGCGTGCCGACTTCGGCCCGGTCTATCTGATCAACTTCGCCGCCGTCGCCTATGGCCTCGCCTGGATCCTTATCGCCGGCCCGCGCCACGAAAGCCCGGTCATCCAGAAGATCGCCTCGGCACTGACCAGCCTCTTCACGCTGAACTTCCTTCAGCTGCTGGGTCGCCACTCGCTGCAGATCTATGTCTGGCACGTGCTGATTGTCTATGCGGTCTATTACCTCGACGCCCGCACCCCGGAACTGTCGCAGCTGACCAAAACCTTCATCACCATCGCCGCGCTTGGCATTCTTGCGCTTCCGGCCTTGTGGCGAGACCGTGAGAAGATCTTCGCAAATGCGCCATACCTTGGCAGCTGGATCAAATCCCCGGCATGACGAGAAACCATCAAAACGGGCCGTCGGGGCCCGCTCTTTCGTTTGAGACCACGCCTCTCCTCACCAACAGATAAAGCGAACTTGATCTCACCTGCCCTACCGGTCGGGAGCTTTGTGACCACTTGAGGCGTTGAACGGGTCCAATCATTCGACCAGGAGGAACTGATGAAACGACTGCCGCACATTTTCGCCGGAACCATGCTGAGCCTTGGTGTCGCGACAATCCCCGCTATCGCCCAGCAGGCCGGCACTCCGGCGGAGACACAGGCACCCAACGCGCCGGACCAGCAGCCGGCTTTCACCGGCCAGACCCGCGCGCCCCAACCCGCTCAGGCGGTCGAGATCAAGCAGGAAGTCGTAGCCGAAGGACTGCCGCATCTGTGGGCAATGGAGTTCCTGCCCGATGGCCGGATGCTGGTGACCGCCAAGCAGGGCGCAATGCACATAATCGGTGAAGACGGCAAACCCGGCCCCGAGATCGCAAACGTGCCAGAAGTCCTGGCTGACGGTCAGGGCGGCCTGCTCGATGTCGCGCTTGCACCCGACCACGAAACCTCAGGCAAGATTTTCTTCTCGTTTGCCGAACCGCGCGATGACGGCAACGGCACCTCGGTCGCCTCCGCCCGCCTCGTCCCCGATGATCAGGGCGGCGGTTCGCTGGAAGACGTGAGCGTCATCTTCCGCCAGACACCGGGCTATGACGGCAACAAGCATTTCGGCTCGCGCCTGGCATTTGGCCCTGAAGGCCAACTCTACGTGACCGTCGGCGAGCGTTCCGACGCCGAACCGCGTGTCCAAGCGCAGGATCTGCAGAGTGGACTGGGCAAGATCTTCCGCATCAGTCAGACCGGTGAAGCCCTGCCCGACAACCCCTTTGTCGGCCAGGAAAATGCCCAGCCGGAAATCTGGTCGCTCGGCCACCGCAATCTCCAGTCTGCCACGGTCGACGGCCAGGGTCGCCTCTGGACCGTCGAGCACGGCCCCAAGGGCGGCGATGAGCTGAACCTGCCTGAACCCGGCAAGAACTATGGCTGGCCGGAAGTCACCTACGGCGTCGAATACAGCGGCGCCAAGGTCGGCGACGGCGTCACTCAGATGGCCGACACGGAACAGCCCGTCTACTACTGGGATCCGGTCATCGCGCCCTCGGGCATGGCCTATTATGACGCCGACGCCATCCCGGAATGGAAAGGCGCCTTCCTGGTCGGCGGCCTCGTCAGCCAGGGCGTCGTCGTCCTGCACATGGAGAACGACCGCGTGAAATTCGAGGAGCGCGTCAATCTTGATGCTCGTATCCGCGATGTGAAGGTCGGGCCCGATGGCGCGGTCTACGCCGTCACAGAACAGCGAGGCGGCGGCAACTCGACCATCGTCAAGCTGACCAAGGGTTAAGCGAGTTTTCCGCCCCTGGTCTGAAACGATCAGGGGCGGAACGCCAAGGGGTGATTGACGAGGGCACGATCAACCGTGATCAATTTGCGCCCTTCCACATGACATTGGGCGAGCAACAGCCGGTCGAAGGGATCCCGGGTGGGCGGCTCGGGATCGAGTGTGTGAAGAACGTGAGGCATAGAAACGGGCAGGATCGTCGCGCCAATTTTCTCAAGTGCTATGGGAATTCTGTCCAGATCCGTTAAGGGGTAAAGCTTGCCAAGCCTAGACTTGAGAGCAATTTCCCAGACACTCGCCACACTGACAAACCCGAAGAAACCTGGAGCTTGGACTACCCGAGCGGGCCCCGGAAAACGCTCGATCAGCTCATCCTGCAACATCGAAATTACGATGTGGGTGTCGAGCAGGCAGCGCATGGTTAGGGAAGCGGCCTGAGCAAGAAGTCTTCGGGCAGTGGCTCGTCAAAATCCTCCGCGATATAATCGAAGGCTTTCGTTACGCCTATTGACCGCAAATACGCCTGCCCAGCTTCAAAATCCAAACCGCCCTTCTTCTCCTGCGCCGATCCCGCCCCCACATGCGGCACCAGATCCACCACCGGCTTGCCGTCCCGCGTCACAGTCACGACCTCGCCCTGCTCGACCGCACGGGCGAGCGCATCCAGATCACGTGTGGCTTCCTGCAGGCTGACCGTCTTCATGCAACCGAGAATACCACAAGCACTCGGCCCCCTCAACAAACCCGGAAAATGCGAAAACGGCCCGCCGTTCGGCGAGCCCTTCCCAAAACCGATAAAGCTCAGTGCTTACTTCAGCGAAGCGCAGAAGCGCTGGATGCGGCTGCAGGCCTCTTCCAGCTTAGCATTCGAGGTCGCGTAAGAGACGCGGAAGTTCGGGCCAAGGCCGAAGGACGAGCCGTGAACGGTCGCTACACCTTCGGTCGCCAGCAGTTCCATGACAAAGTCCTCGTCCGTCTCGATGACCTTGCCCGACGGGGCGGTCTTGCCGATCAGGGCTGCGCAGGACGGATAGACATAGAAGGCGCCCTCCGGCTTCGGGCAAACGATGCCGGACGCCTGGTTGAGCATCGAGACAACGAGGTCACGGCGCTCCTCGAAGGCCTTCTTCGATTCCGTGATGAAGTCTTGCGGACCATTCAGCGCCTCGACAGCCGCCCACTGGGCAACCGAGCAGGCGCCGGAAGTCTGCTGACCCTGGATCATGTCCATCGCTTTGATCAGCGGCAGCGGACCGGCTGCATAGCCGATACGCCAGCCGGTCATCGCATAGGCCTTTGAAACGCCGTTCATCGTCAGCGTGCGCTCATAGAGCGCGGGCTCGACCTGGGCCGGCGTGTAGTAGACGAAGTCGCCGAACACGAGATGCTCGTACATGTCGTCGGTCAGCACCCAGACATGGCTGTGCTTCATCAGCACGTCGGTCAGCGCCTTCAGCTCGTCCTTGCTGTAGGCCGCACCCGACGGGTTCGACGGCGAGTTGAACATGAACCACTTGGTCTTCGGCGTGATCGCCTTGTCCAGCTGCTCGGCCGTCAGCTTGAAATTGTTCTCGATCGTCGTTTCGACGAAGACCGGCGTGCCGCCGCACAGCGCGATCATTTCCGGGTAGGACACCCAGAACGGTGCCGGGATGACGACTTCATCTCCCGGATTGATCGTTGCCATGAAGGCGTTGAAAAGAATCTGCTTTCCGCCGGTACCGACGATCACCTGCTCGGGCTTGTAGTCGAGCCCGTTCTCGCGCTTGAACTTGTCAGCGATCGCCTTGCGCAGTTCCGGAATGCCGGCAACCGGCGTGTACTTCGTCTCGCCACGGGCGATCGCAGCGACAGCCGCGTCCTTGATGTTCTGGGGCGTATCGAAGTCGGGCTCGCCGACGGAGAGCGAAATGACGTCTTTCCCCTGCGCTTTGAGCTCCCGGGCCATCTGCGTGACGGCGATGGTCGCGGAGGGCTTGATGCGGGAAAGGGCGTCGGCAAGGAAAGCCATTTTTGCGTGTCCTGAGCTGATTGAACATCGACCCCGCTGTCCGGGGCCTCAGGTTCAAGCTCTATGGCGAAAGAGCCCCTGGCTTTCAAGCGGAAAGCACCGCGTGCCGAAGAGATTTGCGTCACCATGGCAATGGCGGAATTCGCCACGATTTCGCGCCACCGCCGAAATCACAATTCGGCACGGGGACCGCCACATTTCCGTCGCTCTACCGACGCGATCACGCTGTTTCATGCGGTCAACGCAACGAGACGGAGGTTCTCGCCATGGATTTCGAACTGGAGACATTTCGACGGCCCTCCCGCCGCAGCCGCCCCCTCGCTTGGCTCGCAGCGATCAGCGGCGTTGCTTTGGTCACTTTGGCGCTCGCCAGCACGCCTGCGACCCTGGCACCCGGTTCTAGGTCTTTCGCCGCGAGCACAGAGATTTCTCACACCCGCCCAGACGCAATAACCACCTCGAGCATCGCCGCATCCACCACGCCGCTAAATGTGTCGGCCGCCATGGTTGATCGCAACCACCAGACGCCCCTGCCCCAGAACGAGCGCCATTTGCTGATCCTTCTGATCTTCGCCTGCTTCACAGTGATGGCGATCGGTGGTTTTGCCCTGTGGAAGCGTGGCTGGCAGGACCTGGTCCAGCGAGCGCGTGGGCACCAGAACCTATAAAATAGTCTACTTGTTATCTATGTAGTTTCGTAGATACTTCCTCTTATCAAATGGGAGGAACCGTCATGAAACGCATTGCAGTCCTGGGTGCCGGTCTCGGCGGCACGATCATGGCCTATGAATTGAGAGATCGCCTCGGCAAAGAGGTCGAGATCCATCTGCTGAGCAAGGGAGCGACCTATTCCTTCGTCCCCTCCAACCCTTGGGTCGCGGTCGGCTGGCGAGGACGCGAGGAAATCGAAGTCGACCTCCGCCCCGCCTGTGCCAAACGCAATATCACCCTGCACAGCCAGGGGGCGACACGCGTCCACCCCGCCGAGAACCGGATCGAAATGCTCGATGGCAGCTCTCTCGACTATGATTATCTGGTGATCGCCACCGGCCCCGATCTCGCCTTCGACGAGATCGAAGGCTTCGGCCCGCATCAGCACACCCAATCCGTCTGCCACATCGACCACGCACTGGCTGCCAAGCAGGCCTTCGACAGGCTGGTCGCCAATCCCGGACCGGTGGTGATCGGTGCCGTGCAGGGTGCCTCGTGCTTCGGCCCGGCCTATGAATTCGCCTTCATCCTCGACAAGGCCCTGCGGGACGCCAAGGTTCGCGACCGTGTGCCGATGACCTTCGTCACCTCGGAGCCCTATATCGGCCATCTCGGCCTCGACGGCGTCGGAGATACCAAGGGGCTGCTCGAAAGTGCGATGCGCTCCAAGCACATCAAGTGGGTCACCAACGCGCGTGTGAACCGTTTCGAGAGTGACAAGGTCGTTGCCGAGGAGATCAATGACGACGGCAGCATCAAGGCGACCCACGAGATCCCGTCGCTGTACACGATGATGCTGCCGGCATTCCGTGGCGTCGAGGCCATCAAGGGCATAGAAGGCCTGACGAACCCGCGCGGCTTCGTGCTGGCCGACAAGCACCAGCAGAACCCGACCTTCAAAAACGTCTTCTCTGTCGGCGTCTGCGTCGCGATCCCGCCGATGGGCAAAACACCCGTGCCCGTCGGCGTGCCGAAAACCGGCTTCATGATCGAATCCATGGTAACGGCCACAGCCCACAACATCGCCAACTTGATCGCTGGCGAGGAAGCCAATGCTCAAGGAACCTGGAACGCCGTCTGCCTCGCCGATTTCGGCGATGGGGGTATAGCCTTCGTCGCGCAGCCGCAGCTGCCACCGCGCAACGTCAACTGGTCGTCCCAGGGCAAATGGGTTCACGCAGCCAAGATCGGCTTCGAGAAATACTTCCTCTACAAGGTGAAGCTCGGAAAGTCGGAGCCCTTCTACGAGAAGCTGGCGCTTCAGGCGCTTGGCATCGACAAGCTGAAAGCGGTGAGCTTCGACACCTGACGCCACGTCGGCGCCTCTTCACTTTTCGGTCAGGAGGCGCCCTCCGTCATCGCGCTGCCTTGTCGCCGGCACCGCTGTTCCCACATTCTGAGCGGGTTAGCCGCCGGACAAGGAGATGACGATGCCAAACCGCTTGAACCAGACTGCGTGGATGGTCGCGCCGCTTCTCGCTCTGTCCATGGCTCTACCACTCTCGGCGCAAGAAACCCGCGAGCATGCTGTCGGCACCGTCAAGATCGAGGTCACCAGCATCGCCGGCGGCCTGGAGCACCCCTGGTCGGTCGAGGTCGTGCCTGATGGTGCCTATATCGTGACCGAGCGCCCCGGCCGCATCCGCATCATCCGTGACGGCGAGGTCGGCCAGCCCTTGGGCGGCTTGCCGAGGATCGCTGCCGTCGGCCAGGGCGGCCTACTCGACATCGCCCTCGCCCCCGATTTTGCCGAAACGCGGCGCCTCTTCTTCACCGCAGCCACTCCCGGCCCGGGCGGCCAGGGCACTGGCGTCTTTTCTGCCCGCCTCAGCCAGAATGAGAGGCGCCTTGAAGACGTGCGCCGTATCTTCCTGATGAACAAGCTGACCCGCGCCGGCCAACATTTCGGCTCACGCATCGCGATCGCTGCAGATGGCAGCCTGTTCTTCGGCATCGGCGACCGCGGTGAGGAAGATCGCGCGCAGGATCCCGCCGATCACGCCGGCAAGATCATGCGCATCAATGCCGACGGAAGTCCGTCCGCAGCCAACCCCAAGGGCCAGCCCTTGGCCGAAGTCTGGTCGAGCGGTCATCGCAATCCGCAAGGCCTCACCATCGATCCCGCCGACAACAAGCTCTACACCGTCGAGCATGGTGCGCGCGGCGGCGACGAGATCAACGCTCCGGATGCCGGCAACAATTACGGCTGGCCGGTCATCTCCTACGGCAAGCACTATTCGGGCGCCGAAATCGGTATCGGTCAGTCCGCCGACGGCTACGAACAACCCCTCCACTACTGGGATCCCTCTATTGCTCCGGGGGCGCTTGCCATCTATCGCGGCGCGATGTTCCCGGAATGGGAGGGTGACTTCCTCGTTGCGGCCCTCAAGTACCAGCTTGTTGCCCGTATCGATCGCAGCGCCGATGGCTCGATTGGCGCAGAGGAGCGAATGCTGCAGGGCGAGTATGGCCGCATCCGCGACGTCAAGGTCGCCCCTGATGGCTCGATCCTGCTCGTGACCGACGACGAAGATGGTCAGCTCCTGCGGATTACCCGCAGCGGCGAGAGCTGAGTACCGGCTCAGCGCCCTCTCAAAGCCGTCAATCGTCCCTTTTAGGGGCTAATTTGCGGCTCTAGCGCCGCTCGTTTCCACGCTGCGCAGAAGCGAACACGGAAAATTTTCATCCGCAATTTTCCGTGTTTGCGCAGGCTTTTCCCGCGATCTCCATCGCAAGCGATGCAAATTTTCGCCAAAACGACGCAAAGCGGGCTTGCCGCCAATTCGAATCACCCTGTTCGCACTGAAAACAAAGGACTCTCCCCTTCGGAAGGGTTAAAACTTTCACTTGCCAATTTCCGCCAAACCAAGCACTCTTCGTGAGTTCGGGCAATTTTGCGAGCATGGGAAGACCTATAAAGTAATGCGCGCCGGGGACGCTATAACAACCCCGGGCAGTCGAACTTGAGAAGATGGAAACATTGACTGGAGTTAGTCTGCGGTAACAGGGCCCCTTTCCTCCAATATCGACAAATGCCTGTCGCTCACCCGCTTGCGGGTACATTGCAATGCTGCCCCGCCGAATACGGGCAGAGAGAAAAGGACCTGACGCATGGCCGAGACTGGCACTGTAAAATTCTTCAATACCGACAAGGGCTTTGGCTTCATCAAGCCCGACAATGGCGGCGCGGACATCTTCGTCCACATCTCCGCTGTTCAGGCATCGGGCCTGTCGGGTCTGACCGAAAACCAGAAGGTCAGCTTCGACACCGAACCCGATCGCCGTGGCAAGGGCCCTAAGGCCGTAAACCTGCAGATCTCCGGCTGATATCATCCGGTTTTCGACGAATTGCGGCCCGGCATTTTTGCCGGGTTTTTTCGTTCAGTTTGCGTTCAGGCGGCGCCTCATAGATTGCAATCATCGCCGGTGGCCCGAACAGCCCGCACCGGCCCCTGGTTAGCCAAGGCTTGAGGAACAGACGTCATGATGAAATTCGCGCAAAACGCTCTTCTCGCGGCCGCAGTCACCCTGACGCCGATCGCCGCTACAACACAGGCCGAGGCCGGTGACCGCTACTATCGCCATCACCGTGGCGATGATGCACTCGCCCTCGGCGTGATCGGTCTGGCGACCGGCGTGATCGTCGGCTCCGCACTCGCAAATCCGGCACCGCAGCGCCGCGTCTATATCGACCGTCCGGTCTCCGTTTATGACGACCGCGACTACTATGTCGACGATTATCCGCCGCCGCCGCCGCGTCACACCTATCGCCCGCGCCCGGTCTATCAGCAGCCGCGCCCTGTTGTTCAGTCCTACGGTGTCGAGCCCTGGACCGGCGCCTGGTATGACTACTGCTCGCAGCGTTACCGCAGCTTCAATCCGCGCACCGGCACCTTCGTCGGCTATGACGGCCGCACCCATTTCTGCACGGCCGGCTGAGCCAAGCAGTGCCGCACAAATGAAAAAGCGCCGGTCATCCGGCGCTTTTGTCGTTCAGAGACCCTGGATGAAGGGATTGGAGCGACGCTCGTCCCCAATCCGGCTGCCAGGGCCGTGGCCGCAGATGAAGCCGACGTCATCGCCGAGCGGCAGGACCTTGTCGCGGATCGAGTTCATCAACGTCTGATGATCGCCGCCCGGAAGGTCCGTGCGTCCGACGGAGCCACTGAACAGCACGTCACCGAGATGGGCGAACTTCTGCGACCGGTTGAAATAGATGACATGCCCGGGGGCGTGGCCCGGGCAATGATAGACCTCGAATATGTGGTCGCCGAACGAAACCGTTTCGCCGTCTTCCAGCCACTGGTCCGGAACGACGCTGCGCAAACCGTCGATGCCATAGGTCGCCGCCTGGGTTTCGATCCGCTGCAGAAGCGGCAGGTCGTCCTTGTGCGGCCCGATGATGGTGAGGCCGGTCTTTTCCTTGAGTTCGGCCGCACCGCCCGCGTGATCGAGGTGACCATGCGTCAGCCAGATCGCCTTGAGCGTGATCGCATTCTCCGTGATCACCTGCAGGATGACGTCGACATCGCCGCCCGGATCGACGATCACGCCTTCGCGCGTCTCGTCATCGAACAGGATGGTGCAGTTCTGCTGAAAAGGGGTGACGGGGATGATGCCCGCTTGAATCTGTCCCATCGGCTGGCGGTCCTTCCATCGGTTCGGTGAAGCGCATTAACACGCCTTGGAAACGAGAGAAACCGCAAGCGAAGCGGCGCAGAGATCAGCGCGACAGGCCGTAGACCTGCGACACCGGAGATGCCGGCAGAATTGAGGCCTGGGCCACCAGGAAGCTCGCAACCATGATCTTTGCGGTAAAGACCAGCATGGCCACAGGGCGCAGGCTGGATGTCTCGGTGGTCTGCTCACGATCCGTCATGGTGAAAGTCCTCTCTCCTTCGCCAAGCTTCGCCCAAATGGCTTGTCCCGGGCTTGCGCTTGATCAGTGCTGTAGTAACGAGGCTGGTGGCGATAGGTTTCGCATCCCGCTCGTAAGCTGTGCGATCAGCGTAAATTTGTTGGAAATTTGCTACACTTGCGCATAGTTTTGCCGGCAATCACCGTCAGTGAGACGTGGATCAATGGCCGCCCAGAAAACGGACCGGCCACGGGGGAAGCATCGGCCCTGAGCGATGAGTGGATGAACCGGCGTGGGCGATCTGACAGTCGCTTGCGCCGGAGGAAAGGAATGACGAGCGTGGCCCGACAGTCTGCGACGAAGACTGCCAAGAAGACCCTGCCGGACCTGCCGGTGGTCGATGACAAGACGATTGACTTCGAAACCATCGAAAGCCTGTTTTTCGCCTATCGCGATTTCGTGTCTGATCCGGATGCCATCCTGGCCAAGCTCGGCTATGGCCGCGCCCATCACCGCGTTGTACATTTCGTCAGCCGCCGGCCGGGCATGACGGTCGCAGACCTCCTGGGCATCCTGCAGATCACCAAGCAGAGCCTCGCCAGGGTTCTGAAGGAGCTGATCGACAGCGGCTATATCCGCCAGATGGCTGGTCCCGCCGATCGCCGCCAGCGCCGCCTCTATCCGACGCTTGCCGGCCGCGAGCTGTCGCTGGCGCTCTCCGAGCCGCAGTCCCGCCGCATTGCCCACGCCATGGACGGCATGACATCAGACGAGCGCGCGACCGTGCGTCGCTTCCTTGAAGGCATGCAGAAACAGACCGTGACCCAGCCCCTCGAGACGGATGGAGCCGACTGACGTGTCGAAGAAGATTGAGCTCACTGACGACGCCCCGCACCTTCTCGTGGTCGACGACGACACCCGCATCCGCGACCTGCTACACCGCTTCCTGACGGAAAAGGGATTTCGCGTCTCGGTCGCCGCCGACGCCGCAGAGGCTCGCCGCAAGCTGGAGGGGCTGAGCTTCGATCTCCTCGTCCTCGACGTGATGATGCCCGGCGAATCTGGCCTGTCGCTCACCCAGAGCCTCTCCGATGAGAAGCGGGTGCCGATCATTCTCCTCACCGCCCGCTCGGAAGCCGACAGCCGCATCGCAGGCCTTGAAGCCGGCGCCGACGATTATCTCGCCAAGCCCTTCGACCCGCGCGAACTCGTGCTCCGGATCAACAACATCCTGAAGCGCAACATGAACCCGGACGCGCCAAAGATCGAGCAGGTCATGTTCGGCCCCTACACCTTCTCGGTGCTGCGCAAGGAATTGCGCAAGGGCGCCGAGGTGATCCGCCTCACCGACCGCGAGCAGGATATCATGTATCTCTTCGCCACCCGCGCGGGCGACACGATTCCGCGCCACGAACTCGTCGGCAACGATGCCGAGGTGGGCGAGCGCACGATCGATGTGCAGATCAACCGCTTGCGGCGCAAGATCGAAGACGACCCGGCCAACCCCGTCTGGCTGCAGACAGTCCGTGGCATCGGCTACCGCCTGAGCATGGATTGAAGCCCTCGGCAACGGCGCAGAATGCGTCGAGGAAAGTGACATGACGCTGTTCGATCAGATCCGCCGCGATCAGGACCGCAGCCCGGCGACCGGCATCTCCGGCATGCTGCGCTGGCTGCGGCACCGTCTGCCGACCGGCCTCTATGCCCGCTCGCTGCTCATCATCATCCTGCCGATGCTGATCCTGCAGACCGTAGTCGCCTTCGTTTTCATGGAACGCCACTGGCAGCTGGTGACCGAACGCCTCTCCGAAGCCGTCACCCGTGACATTTCCGCGGTGATCGAACTCATCGAGCTCTATCCGGAGCGGGAAGACTTCGACAAAATCGTCAACGTCGCAGCCAGCCGCCTGAACCTCATCGTCTCTCTGGAACCCGGCACCGAACTCCCCTCACCCCGCCAGCGGCCCTTCTTCTCCATTCTTGACCAGATCCTGTCCGACGAGATCGCCGAACAGATCCGCCGCCCCTTCTGGATCGACACCGTCGGCATGTCGCGGCTGGTCGAGATCCGCATCGTGCTCGAAGACCAGACGCTGCGCATCTTCGCCTCGCGTAACTCCGCCTATGCGTCCAACACTCACATCTTCCTTGTCTGGATGGTCTCGACGGCGCTCGTGCTGATCGTCATCTCGATCCTCTTCCTGCGCGGCCAGATCCGGCCGATCACGGCGCTCGCAAACGCAGCCGAGAGCTTCGGCAAGGGCCAGCGCCCGCCGGAAGGCTTCTCCCCCCGCGGCGCCGACGAAGTCCGCCGCGCCGGCCTCGCTTTCATCCTCATGCGCGAGCGCATCGAGCGTCAGATGGAACAGCGCACGGCCATGCTCGCCGGCGTCAGTCACGACCTGCGCACCATCCTCACACGCTTTCGCCTGCAACTGGCGCTCGCCGGCGACGGGCCGGAACTCGACAGCCTGAACCAAGATATCGACGACATGCAGAGCATGCTCGAAGGCTACCTGGATTTCGCCAAGGGAGAGGTCGAAGAAGATGTCGGCAGGCTCGACCTCAGCGAACTGTTCGAGCGGGTCGAAGCAGACTTTGCGCTGCATGAGCGCGCGCTCACCTGGAAGCTCGAGGGCGATCCGCTGGTCTTCGTGCGTCCGACCGCCTTTACGCGCCTCGTCACCAACCTCGCGTCGAATGCCCGCCGCTATGCGAACCGGCTCGACATCGATGCGAGACACACCGCGAAATGGCTGGTGATCATATTCGACGACGATGGACCGGGCATCCCCAAGGAAGCCCGCGACGACGTCTTCAAGCCCTTCTACCGCCTCGATGAAGCGCGCAACCTCGACGCATCGGGCACGGGCCTCGGCCTTGCCATCGCCCGCGACATCGCGCGCAGCCATGGCGGCAACGTCACGCTCGAAGACAGCCCGCTCGGCGGCTTGCGCGCCGTGATCCGCGTGCCCGTTTGAGGGCTTGAGAAAAAGAAAGGGCCCGAAGGCCCCGCAGATCACATCAGCTTCTTGCCGTTGGGCACCGGCTGTTCGACTGCCGCCAGGACGATCGCGCCATGCTCATCCTCGAAGCCGAGGGTCAACACCTCGGAGCGAAACGGTCCGATCTGGCGTGGCGGAAAGTTGACCACACCCAAAACCTGACGGCCGACCAGCGTCTCCGGCGTGTAATGCACGGTGATCTGCGCAGAGGACTTCTTGATGCCGATCTCGGGACCGAAATCGATCTTGAGCTTGAAGGCAGGCTTGCGCGCCTCCGGAAATGCCTCGACCTCGACGATCGTGCCGACACGGATGTCGACCTTTTCGAAATCGGCAAAGGTGATCTCGGTGCCGCTCACTGGGCGAGTTCCTCTGCTCGCTTGCGCGCAGCCTCGATCGCCACATCGAACAGCGGCTGCATGCCATCCTCGGCCATCAACACGGAGAGTGCTGCCGCCGTCGTGCCACCGGGCGATGTCACGTTCTTGCGCAATTGAGAGGCAGGGTCGGGGGACTGGTGCAACAATTCACCAGCCCCCGCGACCGTTTCTCGTGCGAGACGCATGGCGAGGTCCGCCGGCAGGCCCGCTTTCCGGCCTGCCTCTGCCATGCATTCGACGAGGTAGAATACATAGGCCGGACCACTGCCTGAAAGCGCAGTCACGGCATTGATGTCTGCTTCGCTGTCGACCCATTCGACGGGCCCCGAAACCTGGAGCAGACGGTGAACGATATCACGCTGAGTGGCGGAAACAGCCGCATTGGCATAGGCACCAGTGACGCCACGGCCGACCATGGCTGGCGTATTCGGCATGGCGCGCACCATGGCCGCCTTGCCGAGATGGGCTTCCATCGAGGCGATGGTCTTGCCGGCTGCGACGGAGACGACCGTTGTCGGCGGGCCAACGACGGATGCCAGTCCCGGAAGAACGGCGTCCATCACCTGCGGCTTCAAGGCAAGGAAGAGAATGTCCGCGACCAAGCCATCCGGCGGCGCAATAGAGTGGCTTGCACCCGCCTCGCGGATCGCGGCCATCATTTTATCAGAAGGACCGGGATCGAGCACCGTGACCGACGCCCCCGGCACGCCACTCTTCAGCCAGCCGGCCAGCATCGCGCCGCCCATATTGCCGGCCCCGACGAGGACGATGCGTCCGAATGCGGCATTCGTCATGCTCAGGCTTCTCCGACGGTCTCGAAAAGGACCGCATCCATGGCGCTCTTGGCGTCCATGCCGGACCAGACGACGAACTGGAACGCCTGGTAATAGGCTTCGCAGGCATCGACGGCTGACGAAAGCAAGACCTCGACCTGTCGATTGGTCGGCTCGGCACCACCGGCCAGCAGCAGAGACTGGCGAAAGATTACCACGTCCTCGTTCCGCCACAGGTCGAAATGCCCCATCAGCACCTGGCCATTGACGTAGGAGAGAAGCTTGATGACTTCGTTGAGCCGGTTCTCAGGGATTTTCAGATCGAAGGCAGAGGCGAGATGCAGTGCCTCGAACTCCTCCATCCAGGAGAAGGAGACGTGATAGTCGGCCCAACGGCCTTCGACTGTCATCGCGATTTCGTCTTCGCCCGAACGTTCGAACGACCAGTCATTGGTCGCCGCAACAAACTCGATCATGTCGACCGGGTTTGACTGGCGTTCGATTTCGATTTCCATGAGGCTCATGCATCACCTTCTTGACCGGAATGAATACGGGCACCCGGCGAACCGCCGGGCCACTCGGACACCTGAACCGGAAACTACTGAAAACGATTCCGAAGGACCCCAGGGTAGAACACGCACCCTGCCCGAAACTTACGCGGCCCCCGCTCAGAATCATCGTTGAAAATCAGTGTATAATCGTGGGGGGCCAGCACCAGCCCCCTCAGCCACATTTGGCTCAGACGCCTGTGGATGGCGCTTTCAGAATCGCCTTTGCATCACCCCATAAGCGACTCTGCCGATTGGCTTTTTGGGAGATGTCCACAAGCTGCAATTTTTTCGTGAGAAAACACCTTGGCGTCGCCGGTCAAGGCTCTGAAAAGACAAAAAGACCCAAAGCCACAGGCAATGGGTCTTCGACACACATGACAGCGAAGCGCTAAGCGTTTCGAAACGGAACAGCGGCCTTACTTGGCCTGGGCCGAAAGCTGTGCTTCCAGGGCCTCGAGGCGCGTTTTCAGTGCCTCGTTCTCCTCAAGCGCCTTCAGTGCCAGTTCCCTGACCACATCGAACTCCTCGCGCTTGACGAGGTCCATGCTGTTCAGCCAGCGCTCGGCCTGGGCGTGGAAGGCGGTTTCCACCTCTTTGCGAACGCCCTGCGCCGCACCCGCGGCATCGGTCATCAACTTGGCGAAATCATCGAGAATACGGTTGGGGCCGGTCGACATGGAAAACTCCTCTCAAGCAGACAACGGACTGGGATTGAACCCTTGGAAAAGGAGGTAGGACCAGATCCGTCGGCATGCAAGACGGCAGCAGCAGATAAAGGTGGTTGACGGTGTCGCAGACGGCCCGATTCCATCTTGACCCTGCCTATCCGCAACGCCATTTTCCAGCAGCATTAACGAAAGTACTCCATTGTTGTCAGTCCTGGACCTTTTCGCCGCCGTATCCTTTCCCGCGATCGACCCGGTCGCCTTCTCGATCGGCCCGCTGGCGGTCCATTGGTATGGGCTGGCCTATGTCGCCGGCATCCTTCTCGGCTGGATGATCGCCCGCGACTTGCTGAAACGCCCGCATCTGTGGCCGAACGGCCAGGCTCCGGCCACCCTGCAGCAGATCGACGACTTCGTCCTGTGGGCCGCAATCGGTGTCGTCGCCGGCGGTCGGATCGGCTACATCTTCTTCTACGATTTCGCCTCGGTGGCTGCCAATCCGATGCGCGCCATCGAGGTCTGGAACGGTGGCATGTCCTTCCATGGCGGCTTCATCGGCGCCACGCTGGCCATGGTCTTCTTTGCCCGCAAGCATCAGATCCGGCTCTGGAGCCTCTTCGATCTCGTGGCGAGTGTCGTCCCGCTCGGCCTGTTCTTCGGCCGCATTGCCAACTTCATCAATGGCGAGCTCTGGGGCCGCCCCGCCGATGTGCCATGGGCCATGGCCTTCCCGACCGGAGGCCCCTTCCCCCGCCATCCGAGCCAGCTCTATGAAGCAGCCCTCGAAGGCATCGTGCTTCTGATCGTATTGCAGATCCTTGCGCGCGCCTTCGGAGCCTTGGCCGCACCCGGACGCATCACCGGCATTTTTGTCGCCGGCTACGCCGCCGCCCGCATCTTCGTCGAATTCTTCCGCGAGCCGGACGTACAGATCGGCTACCTCTTCGGCGGCTGGCTCACCATGGGCATGGTGCTCTCACTACCCATGGTGTTGATCGGGATTTGGATTTTCGTGCGATCGGGCCGACGCGCCCCCGCGACGCAAGGCTGAGGAGCGCCGATGGCCACACCGCTCTCCGAGAAGATCAAGTCGCTGATCGCAGCCAATGGGCCGATCAGCGTCACCGACTATTTCGCCCTTTGCCTAGCCGACCCCGAGCATGGCTACTATCGCACGCGCCACCCCTTCGGCCGCGCCGGTGATTTCGTAACCGCCCCTGAGATCAGCCAGCTCTTCGGCGAGATGCTCGGCATCTTCATGATCAACGCCTGGCAGCGCCACGGCGAACCCCGGGACGTGCGCCTCGTCGAGATCGGCCCCGGCCGCGGCACGATGATGGCAGACATGCTGAGGGTCATCGCGCGTGCGGCCCCCAATCTCTATGAGACAGCGACCGTGCATCTGGTCGAAACCAGCGCGCTCCTGAAGCTCACCCAGATGGAAACCCTCTCCTCGCATGGCGACAAGGTTTCCTGGCACGAGAGCTTTGACGGCGTGCCCGACGGTTTCACCCTGCTCGCCGCCAACGAACTCTTTGACGCGATCCCGATCCGCCAGTTCGTCAAGACGCCGAATGGCTTTCGCGAGCGCATGGTCGGGCTGGACGAAAACGACGAGCTCTGCTTCACGCTCGGCGTCGCGACGCTGGATCCTGCCATGCTGCCCCAGGGCATCAGCCAGCCGCCCGACGGAGAAATCTTCGAGGTGGCCCCTGCCCGCCAGTCGGTGATGCTGACGATCTGCGAGCGTCTGATCGCACATCACGGCAGCGCCTTGATCATCGACTATGGCCACATGGTCAGCAATTTCGGCGACACGCTCCAGGCCGTGCGCGCCCATGAATACGATCCGCCGCTCGCCCATCCCGGCCTCGCCGACTTGACCAGCCATGTCGACTTCGAGAACCTCGCCCGCACAGCGCTCGCAGCCGGGGTGCATCTCAACGGCTGCATGCACCAGGGCGACTTCCTCGTCGGCCTCGGCATCGAGCAACGTGCCGCCTCTCTCGGCCGCGACAAGGACGACGCGAAACAGGCCGAAATCGTCGATGCGCTGCATCGTCTGGCCGGTTCCGGCAACGGCTACATGGGCGAATTGTTCAAGGTGCTCGCCGTCTCCATGCCTGCCGTACAATTGCTGCCATTCAAGCCGAAGCATTGACAGGGGCGGGTGCGATCTGCACGATCGCGCCTGCTCCGAACGGCTAAAATCGACAAAAGCCAATTGAATTCAACACTTTCGCCGCATCCGCATAGCATACGCGTGATTTGCCAAGGCTCAGGAGACCGATCATGAGCACAGCCGACCAGCCGCGCCCCGTCACAGCCAACAGCCTCGAAAATCTTGGCACAGCCGGCATCCGCCACGGTTTCTTCACCCGCGACGGCGGCGTCTCCGAGGGCATCTATCGCGGCCTCAATGTCGGCCTCGGTTCCAACGACGATCCCGACAAGGTGCGGGAGAACCGTCGCCGCGTCAGTGCCTGGTTCGGCCTGCCACTGGAACGCCTTGCCACCGCCCATCAGGTGCATTCGCCCGACGTCGTGGTGGTGACAGGCGATTACGATGGCAACCGTCCCCAGGCCGATGCGCAGGTCACCGCAAGCCGCGGCATCATCCTCGGCGTACTCACGGCCGATTGCGGCCCTATCCTCTTCGCCGATCCTGAAAACCGGGTCATCGGTGCTGCCCATGCCGGTTGGAAAGGCGCCCTTGGCGGTGTGCTGGAGAATACGATCGAGGCGATGATCGGCCTTGGCGCAAAGCGCGACAACATCCGCGCCACGCTCGGCCCGTCGATCTCCCAGGCCAGCTACGAAGTCGGCCCCGAATTCGTCGATCGCTTCCTCGCATCCAACCGCGACTTCGAAGCCTTCTTCACGCCGTCGCCTAAACCCGGCCACGCAATGTTCGACCTGCCGGGCCTCACCGTCCGGCGCCTGACACAAGCCGGTGTCACCGCCGACAGCGTCGGCCTCTGCACCTATGCCGCCCCTGAAACGTTCTTTTCCTATCGCCGGACCACCCATGCGGGCGAACCCGATTATGGGCGGCAGATTTCGGCGATAGCGATCAAGGAGGACTGAGATGGCCCTGCACTTCCCCGAGAGCGAATTTTCCGCCCGCCGCGCCCGCCTGATGGCCCGCATGGCCGAGGAAAAGCTCGATGCCCTGCTGCTCTTCGCGCAGGAAAGCATGTACTGGCTGACCGGCTTCGATAGCTTCGGCTACTGCTTCTTCCAGACCCTGATCGTCCGGGCAGACGGCAGCCTCACGCTGCTAACCCGCACGCCCGACTTGCGCCAGGCTAAGCACACCTCGACCATCGACAACATCGTTGTCTGGGTCGACAGGCCGAATGCCGACCCCGCCGTCGACCTGCGCAACCTGCTGAGCGACCTCGATCTCCTCGGCATGCGCGTCGGCGTCGAATACGACACTCATGGCATGACGGGCCGCGTCGCGCGCCTCGTCGACAATCAGCTGACCAATTTTTGCGAGGCGATTGATGCCTCCTACATCGTCAGCAACTTGAGGCTGGTGAAATCCGCAGCCGAGATTGCCAAGGTAACCCATGCGGCAGAGCTTGCCGACCTCGCGTTTGATGCGGCGCTGCCATTGATCGGCGAGGATGCCGACGAAGCAGAGATCCTAGCCGCCATGCAGTCTGCAATCCTGGCCGGCGGGGGTGACTATCCCGCCAATCCCTTTGTCATCGGCTCGGCCGCAGACGCACTTCTCTGCCGCTACAAGTCCGGGCGGCGCAAGCTGTCGGCCTCGGATCAGGTGACGCTGGAATGGGCGGGCGTCTCCTCGCACTACCACGCGCCGATGCTGCGCACCGTCTTGGTCGGCGACCCCTCGCCCCGCCACCGCGAGCTTTATGCCGCCGCCCTCGAAGGCATGCGGGCAATAGAGCATGTCCTGCGCCCCGGCCACACCTTCGGCGAGGTCTTCGACGCGCATGCCAAGGTGATGGATGATCGCGGCCTCACCCGCCATCGCTTCAATGCGTGCGGCTATTCGGTCGGCGCCCGTTTCGCGCCCTCCTGGATGGAGCACCAAATGTTCCATGCCGGCAATCCGCAGGAAATCTCCGCCGACATGAGCCTCTTCGTCCATATGATCATCATGGACAGTGATCGGGAAACCGCCATGACGCTCGGCCACACCTACCTGACGACCGAGACCGCGCCGCGGGCGCTCTCGCGTCATTCACTCGACCTGATCAACTTGTGAGGCCGATGAGCCGGAAAGCGTGAGGTAAAGAGGCATTGCCCGCTTGTTCAGGGAATTGACAGGCTGAGAATGCTAGTCACATTAATTGTGACAGAGTGAAGGGGAAGGACCCGCAGTGGTGAGACGTTCCCGTAGAATGACCACGAGACTGGCCGGAGCCTTCGGCCTTCTCCTCATGCTTGCCGGCTGCAACAGCACCGAAGTGCTGACACCGCCTGCGGAGGTCGGTGACGGCAGCCAGCCTGCCACCTATTCCCAGCAGCTCGCCTCACCGGCAGTCGGCACCCAGCCGGTGCAAAGCGCACCGCTCGGCCAGCCGGGCGGCTATGCAGAACCTGTCCGCGGCCCGCAGAACTCGCTGGAAGCCCAGGCTGCGGCTCTGGCGCAAGGCGGTCGCAACCCCGTCGCCTCCGCCCCCCTCGAAGGTGCCGACACCCAGGCCTTCCCAGCCGCCCCGCAACAAACGGCGGCCCAGCAGCCCGCAAGCCAGTCACAACCCGCCCCGCAACAGGCACAAAGCCAGCAGGCCGCCCTACCCCCTGCCGCTCAGGCGACCGGCAGCATCCGCTTTCTGCCGATCATCGGCGCGCCGGTTCAGGCCGTCACGCCGCTCTCCCGCCAGCTTGGTGCCGAGGCTCGTGCCCGCGGCCTCACCATCAAGAGCGCGAGCGACGCTTCGAGCGAGCACATCCTCAAAGGCTACTTCTCCGCCTTCGCCGACAGCGGCAATGTGACGATCACCTATGTCTGGGATATCCTCGATGCCAGTGGCGGTCGCCTGCACCGGATCCAGGGCCAGGAGATCGTCCCCTCCGGCGCACAGGACCCCTGGGCTGCCGTTCCCGCCTCGGTCATGCAGCAGATCGCCACGAAGAGCATGGCAGAATATGTATCATGGCGGAACAGTCGCGCCGGCTGAGAACCGAGCGATATCCGTCCTGTAAAACCGCAAATCATGCGCCCCATTTGGCGCATCAACCGAAAATATGGGCCTTACCGTCCAAACCTCTTGCATTCAGGGGGAAGGGCGCTAAAAAGCCCGCATCTCAGCATGGTAACAGGCGGGCCAAGATGAAGGTTTTCGCAGGTAATTCGAACCGGCAACTTGCCGAAGCGATCTGCTCCTATCTCAACGTACCACTCGGCAAGGCCAGCGTCCGCCGTTTCGCAGACCAGGAAATCTTCGTAGAGATCCAGGAAAACGTGCGCGGCGAGGACGTCTTCGTCGTTCAATCGACGTCCTTCCCGACGAATGACCACCTGATGGAACTGCTGATCATGATCGACGCCTTCCGTCGATCCTCGGCACGCCGCATCACGGCCGTTCTTCCCTATTTCGGCTATGCTCGTCAGGACCGTAAACCCGGCCCGCGCACGCCGATCTCGGCAAAGCTCGTTGCCAACCTGATCACCGAAGCCGGTGCCGACCGTGTTCTCACGCTCGACCTGCATGCCGGTCAGATCCAGGGTTTCTTCGATATCCCCACCGACAACCTTTATGCCGTGCCGCTTCTCGCCCGCGACATCAAGGAACACTACGACACGAACAATGTCATGGTTGTGTCGCCCGACGTCGGCGGCGTTGTGCGTGCCCGTTCGCTGGCCAAGCGCCTCGACTGTCTGCTCGCCATCGTCGACAAGCGTCGTGACCGTCCGGGTGAATCCGAAGTCATGAACGTCATCGGCGAAGTATCCGGCAAGGATTGCATCCTGATCGACGATATCGTCGATTCCGGTGGCACGCTCTGCAATGCGGCGGAAGCGCTGCTGAAGAACGGTGCGACCAGCGTGACCGCTTATATCACGCATGGCGTGCTCTCCGGCGGCGCCGTCACCCGCGTGGCCTCGTCGAAGCTCCGCGAGCTTGTGATCACCGACTCGATCCAGCCGACCACGGCCGTCCAGTCGGCACACAATATCCGCGTACTCTCGACCGCCACGCTGCTCGGTGAGGCAATTAACCGCACCAGTCAGGAAGAGTCGGTTTCCAGCCTCTTCGACTGAGGAAAACGCGGCCTCGCAAGTTAACTCTAAGCAACGAAATGCAGTGTCAGCGGTGTCACGGCCTCTTGCACTGCGTCTACGCTTTGCATACAGCTTGCCGCGCATTGTTCCATCTTGGAACGGGGCATTTCGGACGACGACACCCTTACGCGTGATTTGATGTCACTGACCGTTGAACAGCTGCTTGCCAATCTGGACCTGCATGAGGCGGTGAGAGACCAGTCACGGGCACTCCTGCAAGTCAATGACGAAACCCCTCGCCTGGCAGCCGTCTTCGGCACACAGCAGCGCTGGCTGCTCGGCCATCTCGCCATGGGACAGTATTTCTCGGAAGTCGCACGCGGTAATCCAGAACCCGTCATCCTGATGGCCCGCTACCTCGAGCAGGTGAAAACGCTCGGCATCTCCTCGGTCAACACCGCAGACGCCTTCATCAAGGAAATGCTGGTCTACGGCATCGCGCAGCACGGTCAGACGCCTGACCGCCGCAACCGCCCCTTCGTGCCGGCCCCGCAGACCATCGCCGCCACCCGCCGCTGGGTCTCCATTCACTTGGCCACCCTCGATCGCCTCGACGGTGGCAGGAGGCTCGATGGCCTGGAGACGGACGACAGGATCCTGTCGCGCCTGCACCCGGAAATCACGACCCGCGCCATGATCTCGCCGGAACTGCGCAGCCCCACCCAGACCTGGTCGCTGTTCACCTGGCTCAACAACGGCGGCATTGTCATGGACTGGCTGATGGTAGGCGTGGAGCCGGTCGATCCGTCGGTCAAGCGCATTCCGACCCAACTCCGCTCGGTACCTGAACTGGCCGAAAACTTCCGCCTGTCGCGCACCCACCTCACCCGCAAGCTGCGCGAGGCAGAAGCAATCGGCAGCATCGGCTGGGAGGGTAATCGCGGCCGCTCCGTGATGTGGATCTCAAGGGAATTCCTGCTCGAATATCACACGACGCAGGCCTACAAGCTCGCGATCATCGATGCCGCCTGCGAAAAGATCGGCCTGCGCTGAAGCCTGCCCCGATCTCAGCCCCGCTGTAGCGGCAGCGGACAGGCCTCATCTCCGGAAAACAAACGTGACCGTGTGAGGAAGCGCCGCTCGCGGCCATTGTCGAGCGAGAACATACCCCCTCGCCCCGGCACGACATCGATGATCAGCTGCGTATGCGCCCAGACGGCATACTGGCTGCCGCTGATGTAGAAGGGCACGCCACCGATCTCGCCGAGCTTCACGTCGGTCTCGCCGACCCGGTAGTCGCTCGCCGGATAACACATCGGCGAAGACCCGTCGCAGCATCCGCCGGACTGGTGGAAGAGGATCTCGGGATGATCCCTCTGGATTTCGGCGAGAAACGCGAGTGCGGCGTCCGTTGCCACCACACGCGGCTGAATTTCGCTGGTCACTGTCTGCCCTCCTGGTTTCAGAACGAAAGAACCCCTCCCCCTGAATAGGAACAGGAAGAGGGGTATCGGGGCGGTATTGGCGGAACACCGCCCCTGGGGAGGGCCTCAGAAGAAGCCGAGTGCCTTCGGGCTGTACGACACCAGCATGTTCTTGGTCTGCTGGTAGTGGTCGAGCATCATCTTGTGCGTCTCGCGACCAATGCCCGACTGCTTGTAGCCACCGAAGGCGGCATGCGCCGGATAGGCGTGGTAGCAGTTGGTCCACACACGACCGGCCTGGATGTTGCGGCCGAAGTTGTAGCAGGTATTGGCATCACGGCTCCACACGCCGGCCCCCAGGCCATAAAGCGTGTCGTTGGCAATTTCGAGCGCCTCTACTTCGTCCTTGAAGGTCGTGACGGATACGACGGGCCCGAAGATCTCCTCCTGGAAGACGCGCATCTTGTTATGGCCCTTGAACACCGTCGGCTTGACGTAATAGCCGCCGGCCAGCTCGCCTGAAAGGCTGTTGCGCTCGCCGCCGATCAGCACTTCCGCGCCCTCCTGGCGACCGATATCCATATAGGACAGGATCTTTTCCAGCTGCTCGGAGGATGCCTGCGCGCCGATCATGGTCGACATGTCGAGCGGGTCACCCTGTTTGATGGCGGCCACACGCTTCAGTGCCTTTTCCATGAAGCGGTCGTAGATCTTCTCATGCACCAGGGCACGGCTCGGGCAGGTGCAGACTTCACCCTGATTGAGGGCGAACATAGCAAAGCCTTCAAGCGCCTTGTCGAGATAGTCGTCATCCTCGCGCATCACGTCTTCAAAGAAGATGTTCGGCGACTTGCCGCCCAACTCCAGCGTCACCGGAATGAGGTTCTGGCTGGCATATTGCATGATCAGGCGGCCGGTCGAGGTCTCGCCGGTAAAGGCGATCTTGGCTATGCGCGGGCTCGTCGCAAGCGGCTTGCCGGCTTCGAGGCCGAAGCCGTTGACGATGTTCAGCACGCCCGGCGGCAGGAGATCGCCGACCAGTTCGATCCAGACGAGGATCGAGGCTGGCGTCTGTTCGGCAGGCTTCAGCACAACGCAGTTTCCGGCGGCAAGCGCCGGTGCCATCTTCCAGGCCGCCATCAGGATCGGGAAGTTCCAGGGAATGATCTGCCCGACAACGCCGAGCGGCTCATGAAAGTGATAGGCGATCGTGTCGTGATCCACCTCGCCGATCGTCCCTTCCTGGGCGCGGATGCAGGAGGCGAAATAACGGAAATGGTCGATGGCGAGCGGAATGTCGGCGGCCATGGTCTCGCGCAACGGCTTGCCATTGTCCCAGGTCTCGGCCCGGGCGAGCAGTTCGAGGTTGTCCTCCATCCGCTGGGCGATCTTCATCAGGATGTTGGAGCGCTCGGTGGTCGAGGTCCGGCCCCACTTGTCCTTTGCGGCATGGGCTGCATCGAGGGCGAGGTTGATGTCATGCTCATCGGAACGGGCGATGTCGCAGAGCTTTCCACCGGTGACCGGCGTCGTGTTCTCAAAGTAGCGCCCATTCACCGGCTCGCGGAATTCGCCGCCAATAAAGTTGCCGTATTTCAGCTTGAACGGCGAAGCCGCAATTGTCTGGACCTGAATGTTCATCTGTCATCCTCCCTGTGAAAGGACCCCTCCTCGGGTCCCGATGGCAGGATGATTGCCGCCTTCTCTCTTCAGGAATAGTGCCGCGAAACAGTGCTGCAGCGCACAGTGTTTCAGTCTTGCGACACATATTGGAGATCAGTGCAGCTGGAAGCGCTTCATCTTCCGGTGCAGCGTCGCGCGGCTGATGCCGAGCATCTGGGCTGCCTGCGAAACATTGCCATTGGCACGCGACAGCACCCGGCGGAGCGCCGCCCGCTCGGCATCGTCGAGATCGCTGGTGCGGCCATTATGGGTTTCGCGAAGCGCATCGGCGGCCGGCAACCCTTGCGCAATCAACCCGTCATCGAGCTTCAGCGCCACCCGTGCAGCCTTGGTCGCACCGAGGATCAGGTCGTCGCCATCGACGGCGATCAAGGCTGAAAGCGACTGGGCCTGCGGCACCACGACGATGCGTGCGCCGGCAAAGGCCTGCCGAAACAGATTGCTTTCCACCCTTGCCGCCGCATCGCGCACCGCCTGAGACAGGACAGCGAGCGTCATGTCGGAAACATCGTTGCGGCAGGTGGATACATCGAGTGCCGCTGTAACACGGCCGAGATGGTCTCGGATCGGCGCCGTCGCGCAGGAGAGTTCGATATTCGCGCTCATGAAATGCTGATCGCGATGGATGACGACGGTCCGCTCGTCAGCGAGTGCGGTGCCGATCCCGTTGGTGCCGACACTCGCCTCGCTCCACAGCGTCTGCTGCCAGAGCCCAAGCGCCCGGAACTCGACATCATCACCCGGCGCACCACGCCTGTCGACCACGATCCCACTATGATCCGCAAGGACGATGCAGCAACCGGATCGCCCGACCATCTGGTAAAGCCGATCGACCTCATCGGCGGAACTGCCGATCAAGCGCTCCATGCGCTCCCGCGCCTCGCGAAACGTCGCCTCGTCCACCTGGACTGGCTTTCGCGCCTCTTCCGGCTGCAGGCGATAAAGGTTGAGACACCGGCTCCACGAGGCGGCGACCGGTGAGGTCACCGCCGCGGATGCCTTCTGCGCCGTCGAGTAGACGAGATCGGAATGACTGATATCCTGACGCATCGGCTCCTCCCAAAGCACTGGCATCAGTATGCGCCATCCGCCTGAAGAGGCAATCGCTCATGTGAGCGTCAAATGACCACCCCTCACGGCCGTCCGCAAAGTGGCGCAAATCTGCGACAGTTCACCCAGACAAAGACCAAAGCGCTTAAGCCGCAAGCCCGTCCTTCGTATCATCGGCCACAATCCGCTCATCTGCATCAGCGGGCGCTGCCGGATTGACGATGGCCTGGAGTTCGGAAAGCGGCACCGGGCGACCGTAGAAATAGCCCTGCACCTGCGCGCAGCCTTCGTCCTGCAGGAACCGCAGATGCTCGGCATTCTCCACGCCCTCGGCCAGAACCGGGATATCGAGGCTCTGCGCCAGGATCAGCGTCGAGCGCACGATCGCCGCCGACTGCCGGTTATCGGCAACGTTGTCGATGAAGCCCCGATCGATCTTGATCTTGTCGAAGGGGAAGAGCTTCAGCGTCGAGAGCGACGAGTAACCGGTGCCATAGTCATCCATCGCGATCTTCACGCCGATCGTCTTCAGCTGCCGAATGATCGAGAGCGCGTTCTGCTGGTCGGCGATAATGCCGGATTCGGTGATTTCGAGCTCAAGGCGGTCGGCGGCAAGGCCGGTTTCCTTGAGAATATCCCGCACACGCTGCGGGAAATTGCTGTTGGCGAGCTGCTTCGGCGCGACATTGACGGCGATCCGCAAGGGATTGTTCCACTTGATCGCAGCCAGGCAGGACTGCCTCAACACCCAGTCGCCGAGCTCCATGATGAAGCCGGTCCGCTCTGCGATCGGGATGAACTCGACGGGCGATACCATGCCGCGCTTCGGATGCAGCCAGCGCAGCAAAACCTCGAAACCGACGACTTCGCCCGTCACCGTGTTGTTCTGCTGCTGGAAGTAGAGCATGAACTCGCCGCGTTCGAGACCGGCCCGCATGTCCATGGCAAGGGCGCTGCGTTCGCGGGCTGCCTGGTCCATCGACCGGTCGTAAAAACAGATCTGGTTGGAACCGATGGACTTGGCGCGGTACATCGCCGTATCCGCCTGCGCCAAGAGGTCATCGATCGTCTCGGCGCCGTCAGGCGAGACGGAAATACCGATGCTGGTGCCGATGGAGAGTGTCATGTTCTCCCACTCGATCGGCTCACCGAGATCCCTGACGATCCGTGCCGCCATCTGCTCGGCTTCCGAATGCGTAAACAACCGGGACGTCACGGCGACGAATTCGTCCCCGCCGATGCGGGCAACGAACTCACCCTCGCGAAGGCGGCGCCCCAGTCTCTCGGCAGCAATCCTCAGAACGTGATCGCCAGCCGCGTGCCCATGCACGTCGTTGATTTCCTTGAAGCGGTCGAGATCGAAGGACAGGAGATAGACCCGGTCGCCCCCTGCCGCCGGCCGCTCCAGCATGTCGCTCAGTCGCTCGACAAAGGCGCTCCGGTTCGGGAGGCCTGTCAGCGCGTCATGCAGCGAAAGCTGGCGGTAGCGCTCGACGGCCGACTTGGTGGACTGCCGGTCGATCACATAGGTCATCGAACCGATGGAGAGGATAAGGACCGTGACCAGCATCAAGACGACGGTCAGCACGCTTTCGGGTAGCATGTCGGCCGGCAGGGCCGCGGATGCATCCGGCACGACGGTGACGCCGGTCATGCCGATGAAATGAGTGGAGGCAATCGCCAGCACAAGCGCCACACCGCCGCCATAACGGCAGAACCGGGTCACGGGCCGCGCCACGCGACTCGTCGCAATCGCTCCGAAAAGCGCACCGGCCACGAGCGAAACGGCAACATAAGTGCCGTTCCATTCGAGATGCCCCTGCACCTGATAGCCCGCCATGCCGACGTAATGCATGGCGGCGATGCCGGCGCCCACCACCGCACCGCCCGCCTCGATCAGCAGGCTGCGCTGGGTCGCCGCTGCAATCGCAAAGCCGATCCCGGTAACGGTGATGGCAAGAACAAGCGACGCCAGCGTCGCCTTTGGCTCGTAACCGGCCAAGACGTCTGCCTCATAGCCCATCATCGCCACGAAATGGGTTGTCCAGATCGCGGCGCCACCGATCACGCTGGTCAGCGAGATCCAGCTCGCCCGTGCCACACCCCGCGTGTTTCTCACCCTGCCGAAGAGCCGCATGGTCAGCAGCGAACCGAAGACGCAGATTGAGACAGCCGCAATCAGCGACAGCGGGTCATGTTCAACAACGATACAAGTGAGAACTTCGAGCATGAAATGGGACCACGTGAAAAACCAGAGCCTGATTTAGCATTGGTCAATTTCGAAGTGCTTGAGCGGAATGGTTACCAAATCGACTTCGCCGCACCGAATGCACTTAACGCGATCACAAATGTGTAATCGGCACCGGCAGCCCGCAGAACCTTGCTATTGCGCATCATCTGGTCTATAGGCGCCCGATCCGCACAGACACCCTTGGAGGCAATGTGGATGGGACCGGCAACGGTCTCCGGTTCTGGCATGGCATCTAAGCCGCCAGGGCTCTCCAGTAACTTGAAAGGTAAAAGCCATGAGCCACGCTTCTTACGAGCTCAAGGCCGTAGCACGCGAACGGGTAGGTAAGGGGTCCTCCCGCGAACTTCGCCGCAACGGTCTCATCCCGGCTGTCATCTATGGTGACAAGCAGGCCCCGATTGCGATCTCGATCAATACGAACGAGGTCACCAAGCGCATCCACGCCGGCGGTTTCATGACCACGGTTGCAACCATCGATCTCGATGGCCAGAAGATCCGCGTTCTGCCCAAGGACTACCAGCTCGACGTCGTTCGTGATTTCACGATGCACATCGACTTCCTGCGCGTCTCGGCAGACAGCCAGGTTTCGGTTCAGGTTCCGGTTCACTTCGTCAACGAAGAGAAGTCGGCCATCAAGACCGGCGCCGTTCTCAACATCGTTCGTCACGAAGTTGAACTGCACTGCCCGGCTTCCGACATTCCGGAAGCGATCACTGTTGACCTCGCCGGCCTGAAGGTTGGTGATGCGATCCACATTTCGGCCGTCAAGCTGCCGAAGGGTGTGACCCCGGTCATCGCTGACCGCGACTTCACGATCGCCACGATCGTAGCTCCGGCAGGCGGCGTTTCCGAAGAAGAAGAAACGACCGAAGCCTGATCTTCAGCTCGGTTGTAACAATTGAGCCCATCCCTTCGCGGGGATGGGCTTTTTGCTGTCCGATAGACTCGATTCCGACCATTTCTCTTTAGTTAGATTTAAAGTATTTCGTGAAAGCCTTCGCCTCGCAATTATTGCGTGAGGGGAGTTTTGAGCATCATGCTGCATCATCCCGCGCCTCCCGAGGCGGACTGCTGATGACACGTTCGGTCGAGAGCCGATTTCTCGCCATTGTGGGGATCACGATCTTTATTCTGGTCGTGCCGCTCTTTGCGCTGTTCCTGTCTCTGGCGACGGAACGCGCTTCCAACGAACTGCAGCAAAACCTGGACATCCTGCTGGCGGCCAACGCTCAGGCCCTGGCAAAACCGCTCTGGGACTTCGACGAGGAAAGCGTCGAGCAAATCACCGCCACCATCGTCTCCAACGGCCCCGTCAGCCGCGTCAACGTCAAGGATATCTCCGGCGGCATCTCGGTCTCCATGCCAGCGCTGCCAAAATGGCCGAAGAACGGCCTGGAATCGATCACCCGCGAAATTTTCTACCGCGCCGTCGAAGGCCCCAAGTCGGTCGGCACCATCACCATCTATTATAGCCGCATCGACATGTTTTCCTCGCTGCGCCAGGCAGAGGTCATGCTGATCGGCATCTTCATGCTCGCGGTCGTGGGCGTGGTCGGCGCAGCCATCGTCGGTAACCGGCTGATGGTCATGAAGCCGCTCCTGAAGCTCACAGCAGCAATTGAGGCGACCCGCCGGCTCGGCTCCCGCCACCATGTCGACTGGCAGTCCAACGACGAGATCGGGCGGCTGGCGCGCAGCTTCAACGCCATGCAGATCAAGCTGGAGCAAGAAGAGGCCGAACTTCGCCTCGCCCACCGGCGCTCGACCGATATCTACAACACCACCCCCGCCATGCTGTTTTCCCTCGACGAGGAAGACCGTATCACCGGCGTCAGCGACTACTGGCTCGTCGCCACAGGCTATCAGCGCCACCAGATCGTCGGCCGTCGCTTCATCGAACTCGTGCCTGCTGAGGCCCGCTCCGGCTACCTGGAGCGCAAGAAAACCCGCTCCATCGCCGACGTGCTGGAGGCCACCACCCAGTTCGTCTGCGCCGATGGATCCGTGATGGATGTGCTAATTGCGGAAGCAAACCGCACGATCGAGGGTGCACAGGAAGACTTGTCCCTGTCGGTCATGACCGATGTCACCGCGCTTAAGCAGTCCGAAGAGCGCAACCATCGCCAGGCGATCACCGACCATCTGACCGGCCTGCGCAACCGCCAGGGCTTCGAGACCGCCCTCGACAGCGAGATTATCGCAACCGATGCCGCAGGCGAGGAACTGGCCTGCATCTTCGTCGATCTCGACCGCTTCAAGTGGATAAACGACAATCTCGGCCATCAGGCCGGTGACATCGTGCTCTGCCGTTTTGTCGAGCGCATGAATGATCGCCTGCCAAAGGGTGCGATTGCCGCCCGTCTCGGCGGCGACGAATTCGCCGTTCTCTTGCGCGGTCATGCGATCGAGCCTGTCGCAACCGAAATCAGCCGCGCCCTCTGCGAGATCTTCGTCGACCCCTTGACGATCGAAGGCTCGACGGTGCGCCTCAGCGCCAGCATCGGCATCGCGCTTTATCCCCGCCACGCCGCCAATGCCGCCGAGCTGCTGCAGAAGTCGGACATGGCGATGTACAGCAAGAAGCGCGACGGCAAGAACGGCGCGATGCTCTACAATTCGGAGATCCAGGACCACACCCGCCGCCGCGCCGAAATCGAGCACGACATCGAAGAAGGCTTGGCGGAAGACTGGTTCGACGCCTTCTTCCAGCCGATCGTCGAAGTCGGCACCGGTCGCACCGTCGGTTACGAGGCCCTGATGCGTCTCGTTCATCCAGAACGTGGCGTCATCCCGCCGGCCGAACTCATCTGCGTGGCGGAAGAGACCGGCGCGATCAGCCGCCTCGGCGGCCAAGTGCTGGAAAAGGCGCTCTCGAACCTTGCCCGCCTGAGTGCCGCGACCGGCGATCACGACGCCTATCTCGCCGTCAACTTCTCGCCGCTGCAGTTCGATCAGTCACTGCCCGTCCGCCTCGCCGCGCTGACCACCCATTTCGACATCGCCCCGCACCGCATCGTCATCGAAATCACCGAAGCGACGCTGCTGCATGACAATCCGCAGATCCGCACGATCCTCGATGAATTCAACCGCTACGGCTATCGCCTCGCGCTCGACGACTTCGGCACGGGCTACTCCTCGCTCAGCTACCTGAACCGCTTCCCCGTCGACATCGTTAAGATCGACCAGTCCTTCATCCGCTCGCTGACAGAGGATGAAGCGGAACTGCGCCACAAGAGCCGCATGCTCGTGGAAGGCATCACCGCAATCTCCCACAAGATGGAATGCGCCGTGGTCGCAGAGGGCATCGAGACCGATGAACAACGGCAGATCCTGGAAGAATTCGGCGTCGACTACGGCCAGGGCTATCTCTTCGCCCGGCCACAGCCGCTGGCCAAACTGATCGAACAAGCCACCGCCACACCGGCCCGCCTGCAAATGGCCTCCGCCGGCTGACACCAAACGCAAGAGGGAACCGCAATGAAAGTCCTTGGCCTTCTACTTTCACTTGCGGCGGCCCCGGTCGCCGCCGCAGACATCGTCCACTTCACGACGGAAGACTACCCACCCTACAACTTCCGCGTCGGAGCGGAGATCCGTGGCGCAGGCTACGATCAGGTCCTCCTGATGATGGAAGAGATCAAAGTCCCCTACACGCTCGAGATGATGCCCTGGGCGCGCGCCATCGCCCTGGCTGAAACCGAGCCAATGCATTGCGTCTTCACGACCGCCCATATTCCGGAACGTGACAAGAAGTTCAAATGGGTGGAGCCCATCGCCGTCGGCCGCAACTTCATGGTCTCCGACAAGAGTTCGGGCATCAAGGTCGCCAATATCGAAGAGGCCAAGCGCTACATCGTTGGCACCCAGCGCAACGACTACACCCAGACGCTTCTGGAAAACGAAGGCTTCCCCAAGATCGACCTCGCCACCGACCTGAAGCTGACGCTGAAGAAACTGCAGAGCAAGCGCATCGACCTGATGCCGATTTCCGAGCAGCATTATATCGAGCTGCAGGAAAAGGGTGAGGAGCTCGAGGCTCAGTTCGTCTTCTCGGAGCAGAAATTCGCCATCGCCTGCAACGCAAATTTCCCGGAAGATCTGCTTGCCCGAATGCAGGGCGCGCTCGACAAGCTGATCGCCGACGGCACCCAGGCCGAGATCTTTGAGACCTATAATCTGCGCTATTCGAACTTCGGAATGGTTGCCGCCAAACCGTGACGATCCGACATCCGTCTTGACATTCAAGCCGTTTCGCTGTCGGGAAAGGCAAAGAACCTCAAGACGGATCTCGGGCAATGATCATCCTGGCCGGCCTCGGCAATCCCGGTGCGCAGTACGCGAAGAACCGGCACAATATCGGCTTCATGGCGGTCGACGCGATCCAGCGTCGCCACGGCTTCTCGCCATGGGCGAAGAAGTTCAAGGCCGAGATCGCCGAAGGCACGCTCGCCGGCGAGAAGGTCATGCTGATCAAGCCGCAGACCTTCATGAACCTCTCGGGCGAGAGCGTCGGCGAGGCCATGCGCTTCTACAAGCTCGGCCCCGAAGACATCGTCGCGATCTATGACGAACTCGACCTCCTGCCCGGCAAGGCCCGCATCAAGACCGGCGGCGGTCATGGCGGCCACAACGGCATCAAGTCGCTCGACGCCCATTGCGGCCTGAACTACCGGCGCCTGCGCCTCGGCATCGGTCATCCCGGCGACAAGTCAAAAGTCCACAACCACGTGCTCGGGGACTTTGCCAAGCTGGACGCCGAATGGCTCGATCCGCTGCTCGAGGCGCTCGCCGACAATGCCGAGATGCTGGTGCGCGGTGAGGATTCGCAGCTGATGAACAAGCTCGCGCTCGCAACCGGCGGCAAGGCCGAGGACGAGAAACCAGCCAAGGCCCCAAAGGCTCCGAAACCGGCTCAGTCCCACATCCACCAGGCCCGCAACTTCAACCAGCCGAAGAAGCTTCCCGAGAGCGGCCCCATGGCCGAGATGCTGAAGAAGATGTTCGGCCCCAAGGGCGACTGACCACACCCTAACGGGCGCGCCCTGCCCCGCCCTAAAACAACAGCCGCGCAAACGACCGGAAGACGACCATGAGCCACGACATCACCACCGACCTCGTCACCCTGCGCGACTACTGGCGTTATGCCATCTCCCGCTTCAATGCCGCCGAACTCAGCTACGGCCACGGCACCCACACCGCCGTCGACGACGCAGCCTTCCTCATCCTTGACAGCCTCGACCTTCCGATCGACACACTCGACCCCTTCCTCGACGCGAAACTGCTGCCCTCGGAACGCCGCCTACTGGCAGACCGCATCGAGAAGCGTGTCGCGACCCGCAAGCCCTCGGCCTATCTGACCGGCCGTTCCTACATTCAGGGTCTGCGCTTCTTCGTCGACGAGCGCGTGATCGTACCCCGCTCGCATATCGGCGAGATCCTGTTCAACGAATATGGCGGCGAATTCGGCTCGACCTTCCTGCCCGATCCCTTCGCGGTGGAAAGCGTGGTCGACATCTGCACCGGCTCCGGCTGCCTCGCCATACTCGCCACGCGTTTCTTCCCGCTCGCTGCCGTCGACGCCGTCGATCTCTCCGCGGATGCGCTGGAAGTTGCCGAAAAGAACCGCCAGGCCTATGGCCTCGAAGACCAGCTGATGCTGCATCAGGGCGACCTCTTCACGCCGCTATCAGGCCGCAAGTTCGACCTCATCATCACCAACCCGCCCTATGTTGACCACGAAGCGATGGAGACCTTCCCGGCCGAATACCGCGCCGAGCCCGCCATGGCCCATGACGGCGGCGAAGACGGCCTCGATCTCGTCCGCACGCTGCTCACTGAGGCCCCCAAGCATCTGAACCCGGGCGGCGGCATGCTCTGCGAAATCGGCCGCGGCCGCGATATCCTCGAAGCCGAATTCCCCGACCTGGACTTCCTCTGGGTCGAGACGACGGAAGAGGAAGACGCGGTGTTCTGGATCAGCGCGGAAGCATTGGGGGTGAAGACGAAGAAGGGCAAGTGAGGTTAGCGTATCACCAAGTGAAGGTTTCGATCCGGTACCAGAAGAGATCGACGAGCGCTGCGAGGCTCCAGTCGATCCAGTAGGCAATGACTTTCGAGACATCGGGAACGAGCAGCAGCACGACAAACCCGCTCAGCATGGCCCAGCACACCGCGAGCCGTAAGTTATGCAGGCTGTCGAGGCGGTAATAGCCCGCATCGTCATACTCGGTCTTGAAAATCATGTCGGTCCAGCTGTAACCGTCGCTGATCACGAGATCCATGACAGGTCGATCCGACAGGCGGTCCGGCAAGAGGTTGAAAACGGCGCGCGAAACATGCCCCAGCGCACCCAACAGGGCAAACACAGCCAGCGCCACGACATAGTGCCAGGTGGCTGCTTCGGCGAGTGTCTGCGGATCGGGCGTCATGGGGCAAGTCTAGCCAGCAGACGTAATGATTTGGTTTCTGGCCTTAAGTCTGCACCGGCTTCGCAAGCAACCCTTCAACAAGTGCCCGAAACGCCTCCTGCGCCCGCGGCAGCACGCTCTCGGGCTCCGCGCTGGCGGCAATCCACATCGCAGCATTGAGCGCTGCCCCGCTGATCAGCCGCGCCGCGGCTTCCGCATCGACCGGTTTGAGGATCCCTTCCGATATCAGGTCCTCGACGGCCTGACGTGTCACCTGGAGGCAGGAATTCTGGCTCGGCCACTGCGAAGGGTCACCCAGCACCGCCGGACCGTCAAGCAGCACGATCCGCTGCACCTCGGGATCGAGCGCCATCTCGATATAGGCTGCCCCTTCCGCCAGCAGTGCATCCCATCCCTCCGCGGCCGCAGCACCGCGCGCCTTGGCCCGTTCGGCCATGTCGCTGTCGATCTGGTTTACGACAGCGGCGAACAGCCCGCGTTTGTCGCCGAAATTGTGGTAGAGCGCGCCGCGTGTCAGCCCCACATCTGCGGTCAGCGCATCCATGGACGCATCCGCATAGCCCTTCTCCGCAAAGGCTTTGCGCGCAGCCGCGATCAGCTTGCCGCGATTTTCCGCCATGCTTTCTGACCGTGTGCGCTTCACGCCAATCTCCTGACTTCACATACATTGCGTATATGAATTTGACATACGACCCGTATGCGGATAAATCTACATACGCAACGTATATGAAATCTTCAGCCTGCAGCCAAGCGGCATTTCACCGACCCACCCACGGGCGGAAGGATGCCGCATGCCCGAAAGGATACCCATGACCAAGCCTGAACCCGTTTTCCCCGCAAACCGCCACGCCCTTTACGAAGAGCACGGCTATTCCGCCGCGATCCGCACCGGCGACCTGCTCTTCGTCTCCGGCCAGGTCGGCAGCCGCGATGACGGCACGCCCGAGCCAGACTTCGAGGCCCAGGTCCGCCGCGCCTTCGCCAATCTCGAGGCAACACTGGCCGCCGCCGGCTGCAGCTTCGCCGATCTGGTCGATGTCACAAGTTTCCACACCGACCCGGAAAACCAGTTCGCAACCATCATGAAGGTCAAGGCGGAAGTCTTCCCCGCTCCGCCCTATCCGAACTGGACGGCGGTCGGCGTGACCTGGCTCGCCGGTTTCGCTTTCGAGATCAAGGTCATCGCCCGCATTCCACAGGCGCGATGAGCAGGCGCAGGTACTCGCTTGCAAATGAAGAGGACGCGAGCAACGCGTCCTCACTCCTCCGGTTCGGCCGTAAACAACAGCGGCATGCCCGCCTCCTTGGCGAGATCCATGGCTTCCGTCACCTTCGTCTCGGCGATCTCCCGCGTGCAGACCACGACCACCGCCGAGCCGAACTTGTGCGCCGTCATCATCACCCGGTAGCCCGTCTCCTCGCTCATCCGGAACACCACCTTCAGGACGATCGTAACGAATTCGCGCGGCGTATAGTCGTCATTGTGCAGGAGCACCTTGTAGAGCCGTGGCTTCTCCACCTTGGGCTTGGTCACCGTCTTCGGCGTCAGTACCGTATCTTTCGCCATAGGTTCCTTCCGGATCTAGAGGCCGCATCAGGCCCGCAACACTTGACCATGCCCTTCCTATACCCCATAGGCGTGGGCAACGAAAATCCATCCCGAGCAGGTATATAGAGCCATGGGCTTCAAATGCGGTATCGTCGGGCTGCCGAATGTCGGCAAGTCCACTCTTTTCAACGCGCTGACCAAGACGGCGGCAGCCCAGGCAGCCAACTATCCCTTCTGCACGATCGAGCCGAACACCGGTGAAGTGGCAGTTCCCGATCCGCGCATGAAGAAGCTGGCCGATATCGCCGGCTCCAAGGAAATCATCCCGACCCGCATCTCCTTCGTCGACATCGCCGGCCTCGTGCGCGGCGCCTCGAAGGGCGAAGGTCTCGGCAACAAGTTCCTCGCCAACATCCGCGAAGTCGATGCCGTGGTCCACGTGCTGCGCTGCTTCGAAGATGACGACATCACCCATGTGGAAGGCAAGATCGACCCGGTCGGCGACGCCGACACGATCGAGACCGAGTTGATGCTCGCCGACCTCGAAAGCCTGGAACGCCGCGTCGAGCAGACCCGCAAGCGCGCCGCCTCCAAGGACAAGGAATCGACCGCCCAGCTGCCGATCATGGAGCAGGTGGTGAAGCTCCTCAACGAAGGCAAGCCCGCCCGTCTTCTCCTGAAGACGCTTGCCCCCGACGAGATCGAGATCCTCAAGGGCCTCAACCTCCTCACCTCGCATCCGGTCCTCTACGTCTGCAACGTCGCCGAAGGTGACGCCGCAACCGGCAACAAGCACACCGAAGCCGTCGCCAAAATGGCAACGGAACAGGGCGCCGAATGCGTCATCATCTCGGCAGCCATCGAAGCCGAAGTGGCCCAGCTGCCGGAAGAGGAGGCAACCGAATTCCTCTCGGCCCTTGGCCTCGACGAAGCAGGCCTCGACCGCCTGATCCGCGCCGGTTACCACCTGCTTGACCTGATCACTTACTTTACCGTAGGCCCGAAGGAATGCCGTGCCTGGACCATCGTCCGCGGCACCAAGGCGCCTGCCGCAGCCGGCGTCATCCACACCGATTTCGAACGCGGCTTCATCCGCGCCTTCACCATTTCCTATGACGACTACATCGCCTTCAAGGGCGAAGTCGGCGCCAAGGAAGCCGGCAAGGGCCGCGACGAAGGCAAGGAATATGTCGTGCAGGACGGCGACGTCATCCACTTCCGCTTCAACACGTAAGTGTACCGATCAGAACGAAGAAAGGCCGCGATCCCCTCGCGGCCTTTTTTTTGCATTTCAGAGCTCTGTGAGCCTCAGGCCCGCTTCACCGGGCAGGTCGAGAGACCCATGATCGAATAGAGCGGGCAGCTCGACATCAGGCCGGTTGCAAGTGGCACGATCCCGATAAGCGTGAAGTAGCGCCACCAGGCGCCCGGATAGATGAAGAACAGCGACAGAAGCGCGAGACCGGCAACGATGCGCAGGATGCGGTCGAGACCGCCGACATTCTTGGCAAACATGGTGATTTCCCTCCGTTGTTTTAACGATGGGATAACACTAGCGCCGCCTTGCCGCCGCGTCGGTGACTTAGTCACGGGCTTTGCAAAGTCTTAACCGTCTGAAGCCCGCGCCATGCGGGCAAGCTCGGCGCGGTTGATGATGCGGATTTGCCCGCGTTCATTGGCAACCACACCCTTCGAGACGAGCGCCTCCAGCCGCCGCGACACCACCTCGCGTGCCGTGCCGATGATCACGGCAAGGTCATGATGGGTGAGGGCGACATGCCGCTCCTCGTCCGCCCGCTCGAGAAGCGCATGCGCCAGCCGCTGCTCCACCTTCACGAAGGCCACCTGCTCCAGCACGAACATCAGGTCGCCCAGCCGGTCGGCGAAGGCTCGGAAGACGAAATTGCGGAAGGCCATCGAATCCGCCATCAGCCGCTCGAAGACGGCGGGCGGAACCATCACGGCCACGAGGTCGCTCTCGGCCACCGCCTCGCCCGAATAGGGCGCACCGCCCAGCACACCGAGCGTCGTCTGCACACAGGTCTCGCCAGGCGTCACGGAATAGAGGAGCAACTCCCGCCCGTTTCGCCCGGTGAGGTAAACGCCGATCCGGCCAGATAGCAGAATGACGAAACTCTGCGCGGCATCACCGGGTCGAAACAGCGTCGTGCGGTGAGGCACATGCATAGGCGTCAGCGCCTCCAGCGCCTGCCGTGCCTCTGCATCGATGCCTGCCAGAAAGCCGGCCTGATCTGCCCAACCCGCCATGGACCACCTCTCGATTCCCGCTTATGACCATAGCGACTGGCAAGGCATTGGAGAACACGACGTATGCAGGAAGACAGGCTTCACTACGAGGACTTCACGGAGGGCCGAAGCTTTGTGCTCGGGCCGCGTCTGGTGACATCAGAAGAGATCATCGAATTCGCGACCGAGTTCGATCCGCAGCCCATGCATCTCTCGGAAGAAGCCGGCAAGGCCAGCATCCTCGGTGGCCTGTCGGCCTCCGGCTGGCACACGTCCAGCCTCTTCATGCGCCTGATGATCGATGCCTACGTGCTCAAAGCTGCATCCGAAGGCGCGCCCGGCATCGAGTTCATGCAATGGCGCAAACCGGTGCTTGCCGGCGACACACTCTCTGGCCAGTCGGTCGTCGAAGAGGTCCGGGTGATGCGCTCGCGCCCCCATCTCGGCATCGTCACCTTCGGCCATGAATTGCACAACCAGCGTGGTGAAACGGTGCTGAAGGCCCGCAATGCCGTCATGGTGCGCCGTCGCGAGACGTCGGAGGTGACCGCATGAGAATGCTCGACCTCTATCCCGCCGGCACCCGCCTCGAACTCGGCAGCGTCACCTTTACCGCCGAAGACATCGTCCGCTTTGCCGAGAAGTTTGATCCGCAGCCTTTCCACATCGATGCGGAAGCCGCAAAGACCTACGTCTTCGGCGCGCTCTGCGCCTCCGGCTGGCACACCTGCGCCAACTGGATGAAGAGCTTCATCGGCTTTATCGGCCGCGAAATCGAGCGCCTGAAAGCCGAAGGCATCGCGCCGCCGAAGCTCGGCCCCTCGCCTGGCTTTGCCGAGTTGCAATGGCTGAAACCCGTCTTCGCCGGCGACACCATCACCTTCTTCATGATCCCGCTGGAAAGCCGCACCGTTCAGGGCCGAAACCGCTACATCCTGAACTCGGCCCTCTCCGAAGGCGTCAACCAGCACGGCGAAACCGTGTTGCGCTTCAAGAGCAACCTGATCGAATTCTTTCCCGACGAGGAACAAGCCCCATGAGCGTCTACGATTTCACCATGACCGCCATCGATGGCACCGAGCGCAGCCTGAAAGACTACGCAGGCAAGGTGCTGCTCATCGTCAACACGGCAAGCGCCTGCGGCCTCACGCCCCAGTACGAGGGCCTGGAAGCACTCCACAAGGACAATCCCAACCTCGTCGTGCTTGGCTTCCCCTGCAACCAGTTCGGTGCCCAGGAACCCGGCACGGAGAAGGAAATCGCCCTCTTCTGTGAGACACAGTTCGCCGTCACCTTCCCCCTCTTCGCCAAGATCGAAGTGAACGGCGCGGGCACCCACCCGCTCTACGCCTGGCTGAAGGCGGAAACACCGGGCGCAGAACAGGGCCAGGAGATCGGCTGGAATTTCGCGAAATTCCTTATTGGCCGCGACGGCCAGCCCATCGCTCGCTACTCCCCGCGCACGGCTCCGTCGGATCTTGCCGACGACATCGCCAAAGCGCTCGCCCTCTGATCCGCCATGGCCGGCTTCCGCTTCCATCCGACATCTCTCAGCGGCCTGGAAGCGGTCTCGGCCACAAGCGCGCATGTCTTTCCAAAACACACCCATGACACCTATGGCATCGGCTTTCTCTCCGCCGGCGGCCAGATCTCGGCGTCGGGCCGGGGTCAGGTGGAAGCCGGAGCCGGCCAGCTGATCACGGTCAATCCGGGCGAAGTCCATGACGGCTCCCCGATCGGCCGGACGCCGCGCAGCTGGCACATGCTTTACCTGACGCCAGCACTGCTCACCGACAGCGTATCCGATCTGGTCTCCTCGACTTCGGATCTGGAATTCGAGCTGCCCGTCTTCGCTGACCAAGATGTTCACCATCATCTCACCGCCTTGCATCGCCGGTTTGACAATGGACCGGAAGACCTGCCCGCGGACGCCCTGCGCGAAGTGCTTGTCCTCATCGTCGGAAAGACGCTGCTCCGTAGCCGGGAGACAGCGCCTGCCCTGCCCGCCAGCCTTGCCCGTGTTCGCCAACGCCTGGACGAGGATCCGACAACACTTGCCGATCTCTCGGACCTTGCTCGCGAAGCCGGCCTCAGCCGCTTTCAGCTGATCCGCACCTTTCGGCAGTACACCGGCCTCACGCCCCATGCCTACCGCATGCAGAGCCGCGCCAACCTCAGCCGCCGACTGCTCATGGACGGTCTCGCCCCCGCTGAGGTCGCAGCCGCCTGCGGTTACGTCGATCAGAGCCATATGCACCGCGAATTCCGCCGCCGCTTCGGGCTGACGCCCGGCGTATATCGCAGCGCCCAGCTCGGCTGCAATCCTGTACAAGACCACAGCGCCTGACACCGGCATGCTCGCTCCACCAACGCAGGAGACCAGCATGACCCTCGATTTCCTACTGACGACCCTCATCATTGTCGCAACGCCCGGCACGGGCGCGCTCTACACGCTGGCAGCAGCCCTCGGCGGCGGACGGCGAAACGCACTCATCGCCGCCTTCGGCTGCACGCTCGGCATCGTCCCGCATATGCTGGCGGCAGCGCTGGGGCTCGCAGCCCTCGTTGCCGCAGAACCACGTCTCTTCGAACTGATACGCTATGCCGGCATCGCCTATCTGATCTGGATGGCGATCGGTCTCTGGAAAAGTGGCATCGTCCAGGAGCAGGCAGCCGATCCGCACCGCGCGGCCTGGCGGATCATCCGCAAGGCAGTGCTCATCAACCTGCTCAATCCGAAGCTGTCGCTCTTCTTCCTGGCCTTCCTTCCGCAATTCGTCGATCAGGCCGATCCGGCACCCCTGGCCACAATGGCCGGTCTCAGCCTCGTCTTCATGGCAGTGACATCAGTGGTCTTCGCACTCTACGGCCTTGCCGCAGCCGCAATGCGCCATGGCCTCGTTGCGCGCCCGCACCGGATGCGGATCGTCAACCGGCTACTCGCAGGTGGCTTCGTGCTGATGGCGGGGAAATTGGCGCTGGCGCAACGCTGAGACACCAGCAGGAGGTCGACCGGGCGAGAGCGCCCGGTCGTCATAAAAGGCTCAGTGCCCCTCGAATTCCACGAGTGTGCGAACCTCGACGCCGAGTGCCTCGAGCTTCTTGCGGCCGCCGAGTTCCGGCAGGTCGATGACGAAGCAGGCAGACACGACGTCAGCGCCGATCTGGCGCAGCAGCTGGACGGCACCGACGGCCGTGCCGCCGGTCGCGATCAGGTCGTCGACCAGGATCACCTTCTCGCCGGGCTTCACGGCGTCCATGTGGATCTCCATCTCGTCCACGCCATATTCCAGGCTGTAGGCGATCCGCACGGTCTCGTGTGGCAGCTTGCCCTTCTTGCGGATCGGCACGAAGCCCGCCGAAAGCTGGTGGGCAACAGCGCCACCCAGGATAAAGCCGCGCGCCTCCATGCCCGCGATCTTGTCGACCTTCAGACCGGCATAAGGCTGCACCAGCTCATCAACCGCGCGCCGAAACGCCCGCGCGTCACCGAGCAGTGTGGTGATGTCGCGGAAGATGATCCCGGGCTTCGGATAGTCGGGAATGGAGCGGATCGAGCTCGTGAGATAGTTCTGCGTGTCGGGGTTCATGAGGCTTCCGGATTGTGTCGGGGAGGTCTTGCGCGGGACCTTACCAAGAATGGTGTGGGCTCCCAATAAAAAAGGCGGCCCGAAGACCGCCTTTTTCCATGAACGTGATCCCTTCGGATCAGTGTTCCTTGTTCGCGTAGACCGACTTCTTCGTCAGGTAGATCAGCGCGGTGAAGATCGCGAGGAACACCATGACCATGAAGCCCATGCGCTTGCGGTCTTCGAGATGCGGCTCTGCAGCCCACATCAGGAAGGCGGAAACGTCACGCGAATACTGCTCAAGCGTTTCCGGCGAACCGTCGTCATAGGTGACCTGACCGTCGGAGATCGGCTGTGCCATGGCAAGCGACTGACCGGCGATGAAGTACGGGTTGAAGTAGGTGCCTTCGGCAACTTCAACGCCTTCCGGCGGATCCTGGTAACCGGTGAGCAGCGCGTGGATATAGTCCGGGCCGCCCTGCTGGTACTGGGTGAAGATGTCGAAGACGAAGGTCGGGAAGCCGCGGGTGACGCCGCGTGCCTTTGCGATCAGCGAAAAGTCCGGCGGAGCCGCACCGTTGTTGGCCGCAGCAGCCGCTTCCTTGTTCGGGAACGGTGCCGGGAAATGGTCGGATGCGACAGCCGCACGGGTGAACATCTCGCCATCGGCGTTCGGGCCGTCGGTCACTTCGTAGTTGGCCGCAAAAGCCTTCACCTGCGCTTCAGAGTAGCCCAGGTCTTCCAGCGTGCGGAACGCAACCAGGCTCATCGAGTGACAGGCTGCACAGACTTCAGAGTAGACCTTGAGGCCACGCTGCAGCTGGCCCTTGTCATATTTTCCGAACGGGCCGGCAAACGACCAGTCCATCTGCTCGGGCTTCAGGATCGGGTAGTGACCGGTCTGCGCAGCATGATGCGTCATCTCGGCCAGATCGCCACCTTCCGCTGCCATCGCCTGGCCGGAGAACCCGGCCAAGGCGGCGATCAGCGCGATGCTCGTGACAAGCTTTTTCATTGTTATCTTCCTCTCACGTGCTCAGGCTTGGGCAGCAGCGGACTTGCCGCTCTTTTCGAGAACCGCTTCGGTGATCGAGTTCGGGATGCGCCTTGGCGTCTCGAACAGGCCCAGCAACGGCATGATCACAAGGAAGAAGCCGAAGTAGTAGGCAGTGCCGGCCTGCGACAGGACGACGTAGATGCCTTCTGCCGGCATCGCGCCGAGCCAGCCCAGCAGGATGGAGTTGGCAACGAAGATCCAGAAGAACAGCTTGTACCACGGACGGTAGACGGCCGAACGAACCTTGGACGTATCCAGCCAGGGCAGGAAGAACAGCACGATGATCGCACCGAACATCACCAGAACGCCACCGAGCTTGGAGTCGATCGGGCCAACGTTGAAGGTGATCGCACGCAGCATCGCGTAGAACGGCAGGAAGTACCATTCCGGAACGATGTGAGCAGGCGTCTTCAGCGAGTCAGCCGGGATGTAGTTGTCCGGATGGCCGAGATAGTTAGGCATGTAGAAGACGAAATACGCGAAGACCAGCAGGAAGACCGAGAGGCCAAGTGCATCCTTCAGCGTCGCATAGGGCGTGAAGGGAACGGTATCGGTCTTGGACTTCACTTCGACGCCGGTCGGGTTGGTCTGACCAGTGACGTGCAACGCCCAGACGTGCAGGATAACCACACCGGCGATCATGAACGGCAGCAGGTAGTGCAGCGCGAAGAAGCGGTTCAGCGTCGGATTGTCGACCGCAAAGCCGCCGAGCAGGAACTGCTGGATGCCCTCACCGACGAATGGGAAGGCGGTGAAGAAGCCGGTGATAACCGTCGCACCCCAGAAGGACATCTGACCCCAGGGCAGAACATAGCCCATGAAGGCGGTTGCCATCATCAGGAGGAAGATCACAACGCCGAGGATCCAAAGGATTTCGCGCGGTGCCTTGTAGGAACCGTAGTAGAGACCACGGGCAATATGCAGGTAGACGGCAATGAAGAAGAACGACGCGCCGTTGGCATGCATGTAGCGCAGCAGCCAGCCGTTGTTGACGTCGCGCATGATCTTCTCAACCGAGTTGAAGGCGACGGTCGTTTCAGCGGCATAGTGCATGGCGAGCACGACGCCGGTCAGGATCTGCACCAGCAGCATGACGGTCAGCATGCCACCGAAAGTGTAGGCATAATTCAGGTTGCGGGGAACCGGATAGGAAACGAAGCTGTCATACATCAGACGCGGCAGCGGAAGGCGCGCATCGATCCACTTCTCGACGCCGGTGGACGGCTGGTAACTCGAATGGCCACTCATTGTATCTTATCCCCTCAGCCGATCGTGATGACAGTGTCGGATGTGAATGCGAAGGTCGGCACCGGCAGGTTCGTCGGCGCGGGACCCTTGCGGATACGGCCCGCCGTATCGTAGTGCGAGCCGTGGCAGGGACAGAACCACCCGCCGAAATCACCGGACTGGCCAAGCGGCACGCAACCCAGATGGGTGCAGGAGCCGATCATGACGATCCAGTTTTCCTTGCCTTCACCGGCCGAACGCGCGAGGTCCGTCGCATCGGCAGTGGCCTCGACATTGGCGTTACGCGCGACCGGATCCTTGAGATCGGCCAGCTGAACGGCGTTTGCCTCTTCCACTTCCTTGTCGGTGCGGTTGCGGATGAACACCGGCTTGCCGCGCCACTTGACGGTCAGCGACATGCCCGGCTCGAGCGCCGATACGTCCACTTCGATCGAAGCGAGCGCGAGCGTCGATGCATCCGGACGCATCTGGTCGATGAACGGCCAGGCGAACGAGGCCGCACCGACCGCGCCGGCAATACCGGTCACCATATAGAGAAAGTCGCGGCGCGTAGGCTCGGCCGCATGTTCTGTCGTTGTCTCGTGTTCGCTCACGGTCACTTTTTCCTCTCGCAATCCTGCGACATACCGCATTTGCCCCCGCAGCGGGAATCACAGTTCGGCCACTGTGCAGCCACAGATTCCCCGCCAGATTGGCGCGTTCTAAGCCCGATAATCTATTCTGTCCAGTCTTCCGCAGGCAAGGAGCCACGATGTCGCGGATTTCATGGATACCATCCCCAATTGCTTGATTTATCGCAAGTGTGAGCGGCAGTTCATCAAGCGATGCAAATGGTTGCGGGTTCCGCCCAAGAGGGCGAAACGGTCAGGCCGTGGCAAGCTCGGTGCGCGTATCGAGGAAACCGCCGGATTGGCGCGCCCAGAGCTCCGAATAGAGCCCGCCCTGCGCCACCAGCTCCTGGTGGGTGCCCTGCTCGATGATCCGGCCCTTGTCCATGACCACCAGGCGATCGAGCGCCGCGATGGTCGACAAACGGTGTGCGATGGCAAGCACGGTCTTGCCCTGCATCAGCCGGTCGAGATTGGACTGGATCGCCGCTTCCACTTCTGAGTCAAGCGCGGATGTCGCCTCGTCCAGCACCAGGATCGGCGCATCCTTGAGCATCACCCGCGCAATCGCGATGCGCTGACGCTGCCCGCCGGAAAGCTTCACGCCCCGCTCGCCGACATGGGCGTCGAAGCCCTTGCGGCCACGCTGATCCTCGAGCCGCTGAATGAAGTCGAGCGCCTCCGCCCGCTCCGCCGCCTTCAAGAGCAGGTCCTCGCTCGCATCCTCTCGACCGAACAGAATGTTGTCGCGGATCGAGCGGTGCAAAAGCGCCGTGTCCTGCGTGACCATGCCGATCTGCGACCGCAGGCTCTCCTGCGTCACGGTCGAGATATCCTGCCCGTCGATCAGGATCCGCCCCCCCTCCAGATCGTAGAAGCGTAGCAGCAGGTTGACGAGCGTCGACTTGCCCGCGCCGGAACGCCCGACAATACCGACCTTCTCGCCGGGCTCGATCGTCAGCGTCAGGTGATCGATCGCGCCCTTCTTGCGGCCATAGTGGAAGCTCACGTCCTCGAAGCGGATTTCGGGAGACTTTACCTGAAGCTTGGCCGCATCCGGCTTATCGGTAAGACCGATCGGCTTGGCGACCAGCTCCGCCGAATTCTGGATAGTACCGATATTGCGCATGATGCCGTTGAGCTGCGTCATCATCCGGCCGAGAAGCATATTGAGGCGCAGGACTAGGCCGAGCGTGAAGGCGACGCCACCCGCTGTCACTGCACCGGCAAACCAGAGATCGACGGACAGAAGTGCCACCATCAGGATCATGAAGCCGGACAGGATGGCAAGCGAAGCCCGCACGCCGGTGAGCAGCCGCGCAAACGGGCGCAGCGTGTCCTGGAACCGGTCGAAGCCGGCCCGGATGTAATGGTCGTTCTGCCGCTCGCGGGCGAAAAGCTTCAGAGTCTGGATGTTGGAATAGCTGTCGACAAGCCGGCCATTCAGCATCGACGACGCCTCCGCCGTCTCGCGTGCATGATGGCGGATCTTCGGGACGAAATAGCGGGCGAGCACGAGGAAGATCGCTACCCAGGCGCCGATGATCGCCGCCAGTCGCCAGTCGAGCTGCGCGACCAGCGCCATGGTCGAAATGGTGTAGATCACCATGAACCACACGACCTGCAGCAATGACGTCAGCAGATCCCCAGTCGATTGTCCTGCCGACCAGACCTTGGTGACGATGCGTCCGGCAAAGTCGTTCTGGAAGAAGGAGAGCGATTGTCGCGCCACATGCGCATGCGCCTGCCAGCGAACGAGATTGAAGAAGTTGAGGACGATGACCTGCTCTTCGACCAGCGCCCCAACCGTCACCACCAGGAAGCGCCCGATGAGGATGATCAGCGCCATGGCCAGGAGCTCGCCGCCATGCGCCGCGATCAATCCGTCCCAGCCGGCCTCCTTCGGCACCGTATCGAGAAGGTCGACAAGCCGTCCGACGAACCAGAACAGCCCCGCCTCCAGCATGGCGACCGCCCCACCGAAGATTGCCATCAGGAAGAAGGCAAGCTTGGCCTGCCGGACATAGAACCACACGAAAGCCCAGGTCTTTTCCGGCGGACGCAGATTGTCCGTCCGGGCGAAAGGATCGAGCCAGTTTTCGAAAAGGCGGGCGACAGCTTGAAACATGACAAGCGATATAGGCGGTTTGCCCGGGACGGCAAAGCTTTTGCGCTGCAGACCAGATTACATTTTGGTCAGCATCGGCGAAACGCGTCGACCGCGCCTCTGTGGCTCAGCGCATCCGGCGACCGTAGAGCGCCTCGTAACGGCGGAGCGTGGCGGCATCGGCCGAGACTTCCGCAAAGACCGGCACGAGGCTCTCCGTCAGCTCTGCCCGCTGCAGCGACTGGCGCGCGGCACCATAGAGCTGCGCCGCCAGCACCGGGCGATGGGTTCGCGCACACCCGAAATGGCAGGCGAGCTTGGGCATCGACTTAATCGACCGCCGCGCAATGGTTTCGGCATCCGTGACCACCCGCGCGATCTTCTCGCCGAGTTGGGAAAGATAGGTCTCGCTGCTGGCCCCGACGAGCAGGCTGAGTTCGTCCGGACCGGTCCAGTAGGCCGTATCGCTCTTGTCGATCAGACGGTGCGTGAAGCGCGCCAGCGTATTCTTCATGTAGTCGCCGACCTGGGCAAGCCCGCTGCGGTTCATCGGCTCAAGCCCGTCGATACGACACAGCATCAGGCTCACGCCATCCTCCGGTACGCCCTCGCCGAATATCGATGCAAGCCGCTCTTCGAGCGCCGCATAACCCGGAAGGCCAAAGGTAAGTTGCACCGCCAGATGCTCCTGGCCTGCAGCATCCTGCGGCTCCGGCGTCACCAGCCGCGAGACAGCCTGCAAGGCCTCGATGCAATGGCCGATCTGCCCATCAAGCGCCGCCAGCTGCTCGGTCGCCCCTTGATGCGCCTCGGCAACGCTCACCGTTCCGCCTTCCAGCGCCTTGCGGAAACTGTCCAGCGCGCCAAGCGCCTCTTCGCTGACGCTCTTGAGCGTCGCAAATAAAGGCCGCTCCGGCAGAAACTGCTGCGCAACCATCGACAGCGCAGCCTGGCTGACCGGTTTGGGCAACGCGACGAAGGCCTCGCGAAGTGCTTTGTCCCGGCCCGTCAAAACCTCATAGATCAGCTCGAAATTGCGCGGCGTGAGATCGAGCCGGTTCTTGCTCAGGAATTCCAGCGCCTTGCGGCCGATGATCTCGGCCTCTCTGGCATGCGGGGCTGTGCGATAAGCGAAGTTTGACATGGGATGCACCTCCGTCGGGTGTTCCGGTCAAAACAGGCTACGCCCCAAATCGAAACCGATCGTTTCGGAGATCGCTAAAATGCAACGGGCCAGAAACCTCGGCCGTCACCGCTAAACTCACCGCGTATAGCGCGTGAGATAGATGCCCGTCAGGATCAGCCCCACGCCCGCCACCTGGCCGGGATGGAAATGCGCCGTGCCCCGGGCAAGGTCGATCAGCAGCCCGGTGATCATCTGGCCGCCGATGATCAGCAGGCCAGAGCGCGCCGCTCCGATCCGGGGAAAGACATAGGAGCTGATCACCACGAAGCAGGCCCCGATGACGCCGCCGACCAGATAGAAAAACGGCACGTCGGCAAGCAGCGGCAGGCCGACCCGATGGAAGAGAAGGATATAGACTGAGAGCAACAGGAAGCCGATCCAGTGGTTCCAGGCCGACGCCGTAAACGCCCCGCGGTCCATGGTCAGGCGCCCGTTGATCGAGCGGCTCATGCCAACAGCAGCACCGCCGATGAGCGCGATGAAGACAGCTCCGAGCATCTCAGGCCCCCTTCGAGAAGATGAGCAGCGCGCTGCCGCCGATCACGCAGATCGTGGCGAGAAAATCGAAGCGGTTCAACACGCGCTTCGGCGTCCCGAAAAGGCCGAACTGGTCGGAAAGAAGCCCGAACAGGATCTGCCCGACGAGAAGCAATGACAGCCCGCCGGCCAGCGCCAGCTCGGAATTGACGGCAATCGAGCTCAAGGCCACCGCGAAGGCACCCGGCGCGCCACCGAGATAAGACCAGAGCGGTGCCTTGCCACTAGCCGGCATCCGGCCAGCCCGCCTCGCGACAGCGCCGTTTGCGATCAGCAGGAAGAATGCCGCGACGCCACCCACGCCATGCACCACCCAGGACGCCGTAAACGGCGTCGTCAGCGCGGCAAGCCCGCTGTTGATGGTCACCATGACCGCCAGCAAGGCGCCGGCAAGCACAGCCCATGTCCAGTCGATGTATTTCAGCATGACGCTCCTGACCGGGCCTCCGGGACCGCGATCGATCAAATCGACCCGGATGGCCGAAGGCACCGCATAGCCGCGACCCCGTCCCGGCGACAAGCCAATTCGGCAAATGAAACGATCAGCCCCGTGAATGGAGAGCCGATCGAAAAACGCAAAACGGGGCATCCCTGCCCCGTTTCAATGTGAGAAGCTTGCCGCCTGCGGCAATCAGAATTCCGACCACTCCGAGGCAACCGCCGCATTGCCCTTGAAGGCACCGGCGATCTTGCGGCCGAGCGCCCGCGCAGGCGAAGCCTGCGGCCGGCTGTCAGGCTGGGCCATCCGCGGCGCGACCATGCGCTGCGTCTCCTCGCCAAGGCGGAACTGACCGAGCAGCTGCATCAGGGCGGTTGCCTGCTGCGCCAGACCATGGCTTGCAGCCGTCGACTGCTCGACCATCGCCGCATTTTTCTGCGTACCCTGATCCATCTGGTTCACGGCCATGTTGATCTCCGCAAGCCCCGTGGACTGCTCGCGCGCCGAGGTAACGATCGCCGTGACGTTCTGGTTGATCTCCTGAACCTCGCGCACGATGGCTTCCAGCGCCTTGCCGGTCTCGCCGACAAGCGCAACACCGTTGCGCACCTGCTCGCCGGATGTGTTGATCAGCCCCTTGATCTCCTTGGCGGCACTCGCCGAACGCTGCGCCAGTTCGCGAACCTCCTGGGCGACCACGGCAAAACCCTTGCCGGCCTCGCCCGCACGGGCCGCCTCGACACCGGCATTCAGTGCCAGAAGATTGGTCTGGAAGGCGATTTCGTCGATCACGCCGATGATGTTGGAGATTTCCGAAGACGACTTCTCGATCGCATGCATGGCATCCACGGCACGGCGCACCACTTCGCCGGAGCGCTCGGCGCCGACCCGCGTCCGCCCGACCAGCGCACCGGCCTCTTCGGCGCGCACCGCGCTGTCCTTGACCGCCGTTGTCACCTGCTCGAGCGCCGCAGCAGTCTCCTCGACGGAAGCTGCCTGCTGTTCAGTGCGCTTGGAAAGATCGTCCGCCGCCGCCAGCATTTCGCTGGCACCTGCGTCGATCGCCCGGGCATTGTCGCCCACCGCCTGCATGGCGTCACGCAGCCGCTCAACAGAATGGTTGAAGTTGACCCGCAACGGATCGAGATGTTCGGCAAAGCGCTCGCCGATCTCCACGGCGAGGTCTCCGTCCGAAAGCTTCTGCAGACCGCCGGCCAGCCGCTCGACGGCAAACTGCACCTCGGCAGCCTCGCGCGCCTTCTGCTCTTCCCGACGCATGCGCTCGGTTTCGCTGAGGCTGCGGCTTTCCTCCGCCTGGCGCTCCAGAGTGGCGCGTTCGATCGCATTGTCGCGGAAGACGGAGACGGCTGCCGCCATCTCGCCGATCTCGTCACGGCGATCGGCAAACGGGATCGCCGTTTCCGTGTTCCCAGCAGCCAGTGTGCGCATCGAACCGGTGATCGTCGAGATCGGACGGGCAACGCGCACCACCGAGACAATGGCCGCACCGAGCGCCATCAATGCCGCAAGGATAACGGCGGCCAGCGACAGACGCATCGCGAGCGTGGCCGAGGCATCGGCCTCTTGGCGAACCTGGACACCGGTTGCGCGGTTGATCTCGGTGATCTCCTGCAGGCTCTCTCCGGCGGCGTTGCCGAGCGGTACCATCTGGGCGATGGTTTCCTTTGCCTGATAGATCTTGGAAGCCAGCGCCTGCTCGACGAAGCTTTCGCCCAGCGTCCCATAGTCGGCGACGGTGGTTTTGAAAGCATCAAACCGCTCGCGCACCTCTGGGAGGACGATCACCGCATCGAACTGCGCGATCGCCGCATTCAGCCGCTCGCGAGCGCCTGCGAGCGTGTCGATCAGCGCCTTCTTCTCCGCCGAGGTGGCGGCCGTCAGGATCATCAGGTTGAGACGGCGAACCTCGCCGAGAACGGAATCGATATCCGCAATCATGATGGACCGATCGAGGCGTCCGCCCAGCGCTTCCATCTGGCCGTCCATATCCGAGACCGAGTGGACGGCGATGGCGCCCTGGCCGAGCGACACAATTACCATCAGGCCGAAAAGGAGCGGCAGGAGAAGTTTGATCTTGAGATTTTGCACCACTGAAATCCTGAATTGAAATGGAAGTAGGCGATCGGAAAAATACCCACAGCCTCCATGCCAATCCTAATTCTAACAAAGCCTTACGGTCCGAAGGGCAATTCTCGCCTCGTCCACAGGCACCCGGTGCGACGGCCAAACAAAAAAGGAGGGGCATCGCTGCCCCTCCCTCTCTCATTGTCGAATGCGAATGATCAGAATTCAGACCACTCGGCCGCGACAGCCGTATTGCCCTTGAAGGCATTGGCGATCTTGCGGCCGAGCGCCCGGGCGGGTGACGGCTGCGGCTGGGCAGAAGACGTCGCCGGCGCGAGGCGCGACGATGCCTGATAGCCGCCCTCGTCCGTCTTGAACTGCGACATCAGCTGCATCAGCTGGCCCGCCTGCTGCGCCAGCCCATGGCTTGCAGCCGTAGACTGCTCGACCATAGCAGCGTTCTTCTGCGTCCCCTGGTCCATCTGGTTGACCGCCATGCTGATTTCCTGCAGGCCGGTCGACTGTTCGCGGGTCGAGGTGACAATGGCCAGAACGTTCTGGTTGATCTCCTGCACTTCACGGACGATGGTCTCGAGCGCCCGGCCGGTTTCGTCGACCAGGCTCACGCCGTTGCGAACCTGCTCGCCCGACGTGGTGATCAGCGCCTTGATCTCCTTCGCCGCATTGGCAGACCGCTGGGCAAGCTCGCGCACTTCCTGGGCGACAACGGCAAAACCCTTGCCGGCTTCACCTGCACGTGCAGCCTCGACGCCGGCGTTCAGCGCCAGCAGGTTCGTCTGGAAGGCAATGTCATCGATCACGCCGATGATGTTGGAGATTTCCGAAGACGACTTCTCGATCGCCTGCATCGCAGAAACGGCGCGGCGGACGACCTCACCGGAATGCTCGGCCCCTTCCCGCGTGCGGCTGACCAGCTGGCCTGCCTCGTCGGCGCGGATTGCGCTGTCCTTGACGGCCGTCGTCACCTGCTCGAGTGCTGCGGCCGTTTCCTCGACGGACGCCGCCTGCTGTTCGGTGCGCTTGGACAGATCGTCGGCTGCCGCCAGCATCTCGTTGGCACCGGCATCGATCGAGCGGGCGTTTTCGCTGACGGCGCGCATGGCCTCCTTCAGGCGGGCAACCGACTGGTTGAAGTTGAGACGCAACGGGTCGAGGTGATCGGCAAACCGTTCGTTGATCTGGGCGACGAGGTCACCGTCCGACAGGCGCTGCAGACCGGAGGCCAGCTGGTCGACTGCAAACTGAACCTCGGCGGCTTCGCGAGCCTTCTGTGCCTCGCGTGCCTGACGCTCGGTTTCGCTCAACGAGCGATTTTCTTCTGCCTGGCGCTCCAGGGCAGCACGTTCGATCGCATTGTCGCGGAAGACGGCGACGGCAGCGGCCATATCGCCGATTTCGTCATGACGGCCGGCAAATGGGATCTCCGTCTTGGTGTCGCCGGCGGCAAGCCCGCGCATCGAGTCGGTGATGGCCGAAATCGGACGCACGACACGGGCAAAGCTGAAGAAGGCAGCACCGGCTGCAATCACGCCGCTGATGATAACGGCGAGGATGGTGATGCTGATCGCGGATGACGAAACCTGGTCCGCCTCCGCAATGGCGGCATCGCTCAGTTCGACATTGGCCTTGATCGTTTCATCCATCACGCTTACGAGTTCGCGAGCACTGGCAGCCATTGAGCCGGTAAACAGCGCCTTGGCCGCAGACTCGTTGCCCGTCCGCTTCAGTTCGACCATCTGCGAGGCAAGACGGTCATATTCGGCAAGCGCCACCTTCATCCGGTCGAAGCGTGCGCGCGTCGCCGGCATGGTGATCATCGGCTCATAGGCAGCAAACGCGGCATCGCGATCTGACAGCGCTGTCTTGGTGGCCGCAGAAATGGCGTCCAGCTCGTCGGGTGCAGCACTGAGAAGCATGGAGTAGTCACGGCGCACTTCGGCGAAAGTCGCATTCATCCGCGCCACCGCCAGCGTTCTCGGCAGGCGCTCGCGGCCAATGATATCCACCTGTTCCTTGACGTTTTCGATGAAGGTGACGGCGAGGATGCCCTGGCCGATGCCGAATGCCAGCACGACAGCAAACAGCAGCGGCAAGACGACTTTGATCTTGAGATTGGACATGATTGATCTCCGGAGAGGAAAAAGCATTCCCAACCCGACGTGGGAGGTCGCCAGGATGTAAGGACAAGACATCGTCCAATAGGTCGGGATGAAACCGTTCTAAAGAATCAACAATGAATAAATTACTTAAACTGCACGCAACCTTTGATGGCGGCGCAGACGGGTGAGCCGGTCGCGAAATGGCATCGCCGAAAAAAGGGCGGCGGCGGATTGCTCCGCCGCCGCCAAGTCTCAAATGATCCAACGAGCAGGTGTGCCTCGTGTTACTCGGCCGCCTCATCGGCGGCATCGCCGAGCGCCTTCGCCTCGGCGTCCGCACGGCGCGTCTTCTCCAGCTCCTGCTCCGGATCTGTCTGGTCCGGCAGGAAACCACCCGACTGGCGGTTCCACAGATCAGCATAGATGCCGCGGGTCTGGACCAGTTCCTGATGCGTGCCTTCTTCGACGATCCGGCCCTTGTCGAGCACGATCAACCGGTCCATCTGCGTCAGCGTCGACAGCCGGTGCGCAATCGCGATGACCGTCTTGTCCTCGATCAACTTGAACAGGCTTTCCTGGATCGCCGCCTCCACTTCCGAGTCGAGCGCCGATGTCGCTTCGTCGAGGATGAGGATCGGTGCGTCCTTGAGGAACACGCGAGCGATCGCGATACGCTGCCGCTGGCCACCGGAGAGCTTCACGCCGCGCTCACCGACATGCGCCTCGAGACCGTTGCGCCCCTGCATGTCCGACAGGCCCTGGATGAAGTCCCAGGCATTGGCCCGCTTCGCCGCCTCGATGATTTCGGCATCGGTGGCATCGGGGCGACCATAAGCGATGTTGTCGCGGATCGACCGGTGCAACAGCGAGGTATCCTGTGTGACCACGCCAACGAGCGCCCGCAGGCTGTCCTGGCTGACCGCCGAGATATCCTGGCCATCGACAAGGATCTTGCCCTTTTCCAGATCGTAGAAGCGCAGGAGCAGGTTCATGAGCGTCGTCTTGCCCGCACCCGAGCGTCCGACCAGACCGACCTTTTCGCCTGCCTTGATGGTCAGGGAGAAGTCTTCGATCACGCCCTTCTGCTTGCCATAATGGAAGCGCACGGCGTCATAGACGATCTCGCCCTTCGGCGCGGCAAGTGCCTTTGCCTCCGGCTTGTCGACGATGTCGTGACCCTTCGTCATCATGCCCATGCCGTCGTAGACAGTGCCGATGTTTTCGAACAGGGCTGCCACTTCCCACATGATCCACTGCGACATGCCGTTGATACGCATGGACAGACCGATGGCAACCGCGATTGCGCCGACCGTGACCGTGCCGTTCAGCCAGAACCAGATGCCGAGCGCTGCAACGAAGAACTGCACGATGGCATTGTTGATGTCGACGCAGATGTTGAGCAGCGAGATCTGCCGCATCTGCCGGTGCACCGTGCCAAGAAACGCATCCATGCCCTCCCGCGCATAGACCTCTTCGCGGCCCGCGTGCGAGAACAGCTTCACCGTCGCGATGTTGGTATAGCTGTCGACAATCCGGCCAGTCATCATCGAACGGGCATCCGCCTGCTCGCTCGAAAGCTTGCGCAGCTTCGGAATGAAGTAGCGCAGGATCAGCGCATAGACGATCAGCCAGAGCACCAGCGGCACGCCGAGCCGCCAGTCGACGGAGGCGACCAGCGCCAGCATCGAGACGAAGAAGGTCGTGGCATAGATGAAGACGTCGATGATCTTCATCACGCTTTCGCGGATGGAGAGCGCCGTCTGCATCACCTTGGTGGAGACACGGCCCGCGAACTCGTTGGCGAAGAAGGTCATCGAATGACGCAGCAGGAAGCGGTGCATCTGCCAGCGTGCAATCATCGGGAAATTACCCGCCAGCACCTGGTGCATGGTGATGCTGTGGATGGCTCCGATCACCGGCAGACCGATCAGCAACAGAGCGGCCATCCAGGCGAGGGTACCGCCCTCCGTCTGAAGGAAGGTGGAACGTTCGGCCGTCGACAGCCAGTCGACGATGTTGCCGAGGAACTGGTACAGAAACACTTCCGCGACTGCGATGAGACCCGAGCACAGCCCGAGCAGAACCAGCCACCAGCCCGCAGGTTTGGTGTAGTGCCAGCAAAAGGCGATCAGCCCCTTCGGCGGCAGGCTCGGTTCATCGACCGGGTAGGGATTCAGGCGGCTTTCGAACCACGAGAACATGGAAAATCTCCAGAAATGGCGCGCAGGCGACACCGGAAAAAGGTGACGCGGACACGCGAATATTCAATGATTGAGGCCACTTATGGCCGCAGGATGAATCAGTTTGGAAAAAGACGCGAGGGTTACGCCGTCAGGCGGCAGCAGCCATAAATCGGGGCTGGCGCGAGATACCGAATAGATCCATCGATGGCCCTCCCTGGTGCGTGTGGAACAAGAGCCTCGTTCTAGCGGGCGCGCGCGCTTTTCGCCAGCCGGCTTTTCCCGCGAGCGCGACATTCGGCGCCAACTGTTGCAGACCGATCACAGAGCAAACCCGTGGTATCTCGCCATGCTTGAGCGTCCGCCGGGGATCGCCTATGAGCCTTGCATGTCCGACCTTCGCATCGCCCTTTACCAGCCCGACATCCCCGGCAATACCGGCACCATCCTGAGGCTTGCCGCCTGTCTCGGGCTGAAAGTCGACATCATCGAGCCCGCAGGCTTCGTCCTCTCCGACAAGAACCTCAAGCGATCCGGCATGGACTATCTGGCGAGTGTCGCCATGACACGCCACATCAACTGGGAGCGCTTCGACGCCTGGCGCCTTGAGGAAGGCCGCCGCCTTGTGCTCGCCTCGACCAAGGCAGCCCTGCCCTACACCACCTTCGACTACGCCCGGAACGACATTCTCCTCTTCGGTCGAGAGAGTGCAGGCGTCCCCGACCATGTGCACGATCGGGCCGACCATCGTGTGATCATTCCAATGGTCGAAGGCCAGCGCTCGATCAATGTTGCGATGTCGGCGGCGATGATCGCCGGCGAAGCACTGCGCCAGACCGGCTTCCCGGCCTGAACCTCGAAATCTCCACGTCATCAGCACCTCCTCTTTAGAACAGAGGTACCGTGCAACCTCAACCGCAGTTGAGGTCAAGAGCTTTTGGTCTTCTCTCGAAACGCGTGCGCCAGAGGCCATTCGCGCATTGCCTATTTATCCGAAAACCGTTATGTTGCATTGCAGCAAAATGGGAGATGGAGTCATGTTTGAGACAGCATTCGCCCTGGGCCTTACCCAGTTCGCCCGATCCTTGAGCTTCCCCGAGCGCGTCCGGCATCGCACGATGCGCAATGCAGCGCTCGAACCCTGGCGGCTCCGCAACACCGGCATCGACGCCCTCTACTATGACGTGAAGGCGCTGACGGCCGACGAAACCTTCTATATCAGTGACAGCATCGCCTCCGAAGGCCTGATCATGATCGTCCCGCCCACAGGCGGCGGCATGCTGACCCTGTGTGACAGTGTCGAGGAATTCCGCCTGCGCGGTGGCCGCAACGTCCGTGCCATGGCAGTTGCCGGCATCGGCGGCTCGGCCATCGGGGCGGCCGCCTTTGCCCGCAACGTGGCGGACGCAATCGACGCACCGGTGGCAGCCGTCGTCTCCGGCTACGGCCTCGGCGACATCGTCAACGAGGCGATCGGCGGCGCCTTCCTCTTCGGCTGGCTCGGCCATATCAGAAGCAATCTCGAAGTGATCGACGACGTTGTCGGTCGCCCCAAGCTCGGCGCCTATGGCAAGCGCGACGAAGACACCGATACGGACCGCAAGACCGGGCTCGATACCGATACGGTGGCAACCCTGCTCGCCGATCCGAGCCTTTCCTTTACCCTGATTGCCGGGCATTCCCGCGGAAACCGCGTCATCGCGGATGCCCTCCACGCGATCAAGGCCAGCGATCCGGGCCGGCTTGAAACCCTTGTGAACACCGCCCGCGTTATCACCTTCGGCGGCCGCATCAAGATGCCGGAAGCGTTCACCGAGGTGATCGACGTCGTCGGCGAACTGGATTGGTTCGGCGAGATGAATTCGCGCCCGAAAATCGCGACCGACATCAAGGTCCCCCTCTGCGGCCACTCGACGAACACCGACTTGCCGACGGCGCTCTCCGTGACCAAGATCCTCAGCGAGATCCTGAGGGGCGAAGCGCCGGTTTCGACAGCACTGCCAGAAACCATCGTGCCCGAGCCTATCGTGGCCGAACCCGTCGTCGCAGCCATTGTGGAAGAGGTTGTCGCCGAACAGGTAGCATCACAGGCCGAGCCGATCGAAGCAGCGCCCCTCCCTGCAATGGTCGAGGACGCCCCGCTACCGGCCGTCATCAAACCCGAACCGTCAGTGCTAACCGAAACGGAAACGCTGCGGGCAGAGCCCGCGATCGCCACAGCGGCATCAGAGGAGGCCGAAGCGGAACCTCCGCCGACCGCGAAAGCCGCGCCGACGCCAAAAGCCCAGAAGGCGGCGACCCCGATCATGGTCCCGCTCCCACGCGGCAAGACCAAGCGCCCGCGGACCAAGACCTGAACACAGGACCGACAGCAAAAGGCCCGCGCAAAGCGGGCCTTTTCGATTCCGCATCAGAGAGATACGCTTAGAGCCTCAACCACGACGTCATCGAGACATTGGCCATGTTGAGCGACGAGGATTGCAACTGATCCTGCACCTTCTCGGCCGTCAGCCGCACGCTCTGTTCGTTGAGTTCCGTGTCCACCAGGCGGCTGACGCCGAGTTCCGTCGCTCCCTGCAGCCCTTGCGCAAGCACGCTGTCACCCGTCACTTGGTTGCGGGTCGCACTCACTTCGGCACTCGCCCCGACCATGTCGATCATCACCCGGTTGAGCGATGAAATCATGCCGTCGATCTCGTCACCGGTCGTCTGGCTGTCGATCTTGATCTCGCGAGCACCCGGCTCGTTCGGTTCGCGCGACTGAGCGTCCATGAGGTAGTAGTTGTAGGGAACGCCACCAAGGCTCGTACCGGCATAAGCCCGCGTCAGCGTGCCGTCCTTCGCCTCTTGGCGCGAGACCAGCGTCGACTTGGCCGTGTCGAAATCCACCATGTTGATCGACAGGCTGCCATCCTTGTCCGTCGTAACGGACGCGAGCAGCGAAGCGACCTTGGGCCGTCCGCCGGCCTCGACTGCCAGCCAGTTGTCACCGTTGAACGTGCTGTCCTCGACAACCGCGGCGAGATCCGTCTTCATCTGGGAGATATCGGCATTGATCGCATCGCGATCGGCGCCAACGGTCTTGGCGAGCACGAGCTTCTGCTGAATACGAGCGACGATATCGGTTGCCTGCTCAAGCCCGAAAGCGGCGGTATCCGTGACCGCGGCTGCAATCTCATTCGCCTCCTGCACGCTGCCCATGGACAGGCTGCCCGCACGCATCGTGGTGGAAATCGACCAATAGTTGGAGGAACTCGGATCAGTTTCGACGGCTGGCTTGGCAGCGGGCTGCGTCGTCACCCGGTCGAGCGCGGACACGGATGCCCCCGCCATCGAAGCGCCACCGGCAACGGACGGGTTGAGCCAGACTGAACTCATGAGAAAACCTTGTGTCGCATGTCATGTCGATCCAAAGCCGGCATCATTCCGGCTGTATGGCGACCACATTAGAGATCAGGTTTTGCAATTGGCTTTCTGCCAAAGTTAGGATTTTAGCGATTGGCGTTTTAAACGCCTCAAGCGCCCGCGCCGCTCAGTCCGCTGAAGGCAGCCGCCGCATGGTGAACTCGATCTGGTCGCCGTCGAGCTGCCGCCAGCTTTCGACTTCTGTCCAGTAGGCGGCCTTGGGGAAGGTATCGAACCATTCGCGCGCCTTGGCCCGCGCCTCTTCGCGCGTCAGGCAATAGGTCTCACGCACATACTGCCCGCCCACGCGTCCGGCGGTCCCGGCTCTGTGGTCGGCGATGCGCTTCTTGAGGCCGTTGAACGATGGCGGGCCAGGCATCTTCATCATGAAATCCCTCGCATGGCCCAAGATTAATGCAGCTGAAACCGGAAGGCGAGTCGAATTTCCGGGGACACCCCCGCCCCGATATGGTCGCCTGCGATTTCACCTGATATTCGTTTGTCCTGAGAGAGTTGCGTGAGGACGTGGAGGGGGACGACATGGAGCGACCGGTACTGGCGAAAGGCCTGCCCGAGGACATCGAGGAAAAGAAGACGGCTGCGCGTGCCTGGTTCGAAAGCCTGCGCGACACGATCTGCGCCTCGTTCGAAACCCTGGAAGACGAACTGTCCGGGCCCATGGCCGATCGCGAGCCTGGCCGCTTCACTGCCAAGGACTGGCAGCGGGAGGAAGGCAAGGGCGGCGGCGGCCGCATGTCGATGATGTATGGCCGCGTCTTCGAAAAGGTCGGCGTGCACACGTCCACCGTCCACGGGGAGTTCTCGCCGGAATTCCGCAAGCAGATGCCGGGCGCCGAAGAGGATCCGCGCTTCTGGGCCTCGGGCATCTCGCTGATCGCCCACCCGGTCAATCCGCATGTGCCCACCGTGCACATGAACACCCGCATGGTGGTCACCTCCAGCCAGTGGTTCGGCGGCGGTGCAGACCTGACGCCGGTGCTCGACCGCCGGCGCACCCAGGACGATCCGGACACCCGCCTCTTCCACCGCGCGATGGAAGTCACCTGCGAACGCCATCCCGCCGTCGCCGACTACACCGCCTACAAGAAGTGGTGCGACGAATACTTCTTCCTGCCTCACCGCAACGAAGCCCGCGGCATCGGCGGCATCTTCTTCGACTGGCTGACGGCAGACGAGGAAAAGGGCGGCTTCGACGCCAATTTCGCCTTCGTTCAGGACGTCGGTCGCGCCTTCAATCTCGTCTATCCGAAGATCGTGCGCGCCAATTTCAACAATCCCTGGACGGACGAAGACCGTGAGGAACAACTCGTTCGTCGAGGCCGGTATGTCGAGTTCAACCTGCTCTACGACCGCGGCACGATCTTCGGTCTGAAGACCGGTGGCAATGTCGAATCAATCCTCTCCTCGCTGCCTCCGCTGGTCCGTTATCCCTGATCCCAGGGGTTACCGCTGACATAGGTTATGCACAGCTTGCTCACGAAAAAGAATGAGCGGTGATTCCCGCCGCTTACGACAATGTGTGTCGTTAACTTGACAGTTTGCATTGCGCTCCGCCCGCGCCCGGCCCATTCTGCGGCCTCACGCAGTATCGAGGAGGAGATTGCGATGACCCCATCCAGCTCAGTATCCGTGTCCCGCGTCAGTGAACCCGCAGACCGCGCGCTTCAGGCGCCCGAACTCATCGATCGTCTGGCCGAACAGATGCGCCAGTCGAGCGATATCGACCTGCCCCATTCCTATTTCGTCGAGCAGGTGCGCCTCGGTTTAGCCGGCAAGGACCTGGCCGACCGGCTTGCCGCCAACGACATCGAAAGCGGAGCCCACCGTGGCAAGCGCCAGCCAGCCCGCTCCGTTTTCCACGCCTGGGCCATGCCCGACTGAATATTCCTATCCACCGCGTCGGTTGCCTCTGCCCGCACCTGGTGCGGGCATTTTTTTGCGCCTGAAGCCGAACAAAAGCAGGCAGCCCGTGTTTGATCCTGCATCATGACACGGGAGGAAACGATCATGAAACGCTTCGAATGTGGCACCCTGGTCCCCGGCTGCGAATGGCACACGCGTGCCGAAGACGAGGCAGAAGTGGTGCGGCGAGCCGTGGAGCACATGCGCGGCACCCATGGAGAAGAGGTCATTCATCCCAAGATGGTGGAACACATCAAGGAACGCATCCTCGACGACCAACAGGCGGCAGCAGCCAATCAAGACTGATCTGGCCCGGCAAGATGCGGAGCCCGAAGAACAGGCTCCGCCAACGTCAGGCTCAGCTGCTCGGCAGCATGACTTTGTCGATGACGTGAATGACGCCGTTATCCGTGCGGATATCGGCGGACACGACGTTTGCGCCATCCACGGTCACGCCCGCGCCCGACTTGGAGACGGCAAGTGTCCGGTCACCACCGCCCTTGATGGTGCGGACATGGATGGTCCGGCCCGGCAGCATGGTCGAGGTCAGTTCGCGACCCACCACGTGATAGCTCAGGATGGCGGCCAGCTGATCCTTGTTTTCAGGCTTGAGCAGGTTCTCGACGGTCCCGGCCGGAAGCGCGGCAAAGGCTTCGTCGGTCGGTGCAAAGACGGTGAGCGGGCCGCCGCCGGAGAGCGCGTCGACCAGGCCTGCAGCCTGTGCCGCGGCGAGAAGCGTCTTGAAGCTGCCGGCCTGCTGGGCAGTCTCGACGATGTTGGCGGACTGCGCCGAGGAAGCGGCGACCGTCATGCCTGCGGCGACAATTGCAAATGCGATGCGTTTCATGGAAGTCCCTCCTTTGATGGGCCAGACCGACGTCATGTCGATCATCTGAAGCCGACAGGGATACGCGCCCCACCTCGCCCTTGGATCGCGCAGCTTCAGACACTCTTTGTTGAGGGCCGCCCGCAAATCCGATGGCGAAATTGAACGTATTGGCTCATTCCGTTTTCATGAAACGTCAGGACTTGGCGAGCGTCTCGATCCGCGCCAGCAGATCTTCACGGCTGAGGTTGAACTGCGAAGCAATCCACCCCTCCTCTAGTTTGCCTAGGATCTCGCCCACCTTGGGGCCGGCCGCGATCCCGGCTGCGAGCACATCGGCACCCTTGATCGGCAGCACCGGCCGCACGAAGCCCTCGGCCCGCTTGAGAAGCGCAAACAGCCGCGCACTGCGGGCCATCGCCTTCTGGTCGCCCTCGGCCCGCGCACGGACAGAAGCTAGCTCCAGCTTCAGCACAGAGATCATGCCATCCTTGCCGAAGCGATAGAGATCGCGGTCGAAGGCGACATCCGTCACCGTCTCCTGCGGCTTCGGCGCCCGTGCGAAGCGATCAAGTGCCAGCGCCTCGGCATTGGAAAGCTTGAGCCGCTCAGACAGCGTCACCAGCCTTGCTGCATCCTTCGGCACCATGGCGCAGAGCCTGAGCAGTGCATCAGGCTCCCAACCGAGTGCCTGTTCGGCCGCGATCAAACCAGGGATCGCGTCGATGCCCCACTTCTCTGTCTCCGGTAGGATTTCGGTCAGAACTCCCGACTGCCGCATCCAGAGCAGCGCCCGGCCCGGATCACGCGCGGACAAGAGCTTCTTGATCTCGCTCCACACCCGCTCCGCCGACAGCGTCTTGAGCTGTGCCCGCGCCCGAGCGCATGCCTTCAGGCCATCCGTATCGGGACGGCCGCTGCCATAATGGGCAAAGAAGCGGAAGAAGCGCAGGACGCGCAGATAGTCCTCGGCAATCCGCTGCTCGGCATCGCCGATGAAGCGCACCGTCTTCGTCTCGATATCCTTCAGCCCCCCGACGAGATCAACCACCTCGCCGTCGGCGCCGACATAAAGCGCATTGATGGTCAGGTCGCGCCGGTCGGCATCCTCCTGCCACGTCGCCCCGAAGGCCACCTGTGCATGCCGTCCGTTCGTCTCGACGTCGCGCCTCAGCGTCGTCACCTCGTAACCCTTGCCGTCGATCACAAGCGTCACCGTGCCGTGCTCGATGCCCGTCGGCACCGCCTTGATGCCCTTGGCAGCCGCCCTTCCGCTCACCTCTTCCGGCAAAAGCGTGGTGGCCAGATCGATATCGCCGACGGCAAGCCCCATCAGGCTGTTGCGCACCGCCCCACCGACCACGCGCGTCTCCGCGCCGCCACTGTTGAGCAGCGTCATCAGCTTCTGCAATCCAGGCTCCTGGAACCAGTCGCGATCGGCAAGATTGGTCATGCATAGAGCCTTTCGTAGAGCGTGCGGATGATCCCCGCCGTAATGCCCCAGATATGCCGTTCCCGATAGGGCATCACATAGAAATGCCGGACGGCCCCCTGCCACATCCGGCTGTCCTGCCGATGATTGGCCGGATCCATGAGGAACGACAACGGCACCTCGAAGACGCTGTCCACTTCATCGGGATTGAGCGTCAGCGCAAAGCCCGGCTGCACCACGGCCAGCACCGGCTGGATGCGGAACCCAGTCCCGGAGAGATACTGTGGCAGGCGCCCCACCGTCTCGACGAAACGGCGGTCGAGGCCGATCTCCTCCTCAGCCTCGCGCAGCGCCGCCTCTTCCGGAGAGGCATCCGTCGCATCGATGCCGCCGCCGGGAAAGGCGATCTGGCCCGCATGCTTGCGCAGCTTGTCGGTGCGTTGCGTGAGAATGATCCGCGCTTCGTCGCAATCGTCGACAACGCCGATCAGCACCGCCGCATCCTTCAGCTTTAGCTGTTCATATTGGAGGATGGTGTCGGGGTTCAGCACATGGTCGCCATGATCGCGCCAGGCATGCTCAAGCGGCGCTCCCACCTGTTCGAGCGCCCGGCGGCGGAAATCCTCGGCGGTAAAAGTCATCAGGCTCACCGGGACAGTCGATCGAGTTCGTCGGCCGGCATGACGGGGAAGACGGCACCGCGCGAGCGGATCACGAACATCGCCCTGCCCTCGACATCGAGAACTTCCCCGCGCTCGACGAGATCATACATGACCGCGCGTGACACCAATGCCTCCAGCCGGCCGCGCACAGCGAGATAAGGCTTCAGTTCGTGGATCTCGCCGACAACCTCGAAGCGGAGCGTATGCTCCGGCCCCGCCTCGACCACATCGCCGACATTGGTGCGAAAGGTCAGCACCGACTCACCCGCCTCTTCCGTCACACTCATCTCGACGGCGACAAAATGCGCATCCTGAACGCGGATGCCGACCTTTTCCACAGGCGTGACGAGGTAGGTTTTCCCGTCCTCATCCTTGCGCAAAACGGTCGAAAACAGGCGCACCAGAGGCTCCCGACCGATCGGGGTCCCCATGTAGAACCAGGTGCCGTCGGCCCTGATTTCCATGTCGAGATCCCCGCAGAACGGCGGTTCCCAGCGTTCCACCGGCGGTAGTGATGCCTTTCCGCCCGATGTTTGCGCTGACGCGCGCGAAATCAGCGCAGCAAGGCCTGCCGCATCCGTCGTCGCCTTCAGCGTATCGCTTGCCATTTTTGCGTCCCGGTTTTGTCTTTAGCCTATAACAGTCACGAGATAGTCATTCAAAACGTCCTTGTCAGCCGTCCTCTCGCCAATAAGTTAGTTTCAGTAACATGCACCTTCGCGCGTCCGTTCGATTCTCCGGACCAGGCCAAACCAATTGGAGCAGACCATGGGCATGATGCCAAATCCTGATGTCGCACTGGATGAGAAGGCGATCGTCGTGGAGGCCGAAAAGGCCCTCGCCGACATTGCCACGATCCGCCAGGAGGTGGCGAAGGTCATCTTCGGCCAGGAAAAGGTCGTCGAAAACACCCTGCTCGCAATCCTCTCCGGTGGCCACGCCCTCCTCGTCGGCGTGCCCGGTCTTGCCAAGACCAAGCTCGTCACCACGCTCGGCACCGTTCTCGGCCTCGACGCGAACCGCATCCAGTTTACCCCCGACCTCATGCCATCGGATATTCTCGGCACCGAAGTCATGGACCAGGACGACACGGGGCGCCGCTCCTTCCGCTTCGTCAAGGGTCCCGTCTTCGCCCAGCTGCTGATGGCCGACGAAATCAACCGCGCCAGCCCGCGCACCCAGTCGGCGCTTCTGCAGTCGATGCAGGAATATCACGTCACCATCGCCGGCCAGCCTTACCAGCTGCCCGCCCCCTTCCACGTGCTCGCGACCCAGAACCCGCTGGAGCAGGAAGGCACATATCCGCTGCCCGAAGCACAGCTCGACCGCTTCCTACTGCAGGTCGACGTGCTCTATCCGGAACTGGCTGCCGAACGTCAGATCCTGCTCGAAACGACGGGTGTCAGCGACCGCCGCGCAAGCGCCGTGATTTCCAGCGAGCGCCTCCTGGAAATCCAGAAGCTGATCCGCCAGATGCCCGTTTCCGACACCGTCGTCGACGCGATCCTCACGCTCGTCCGCTCCGCCCGCCCCGGCCATGGCAACGCGTCCACCGACAAGAATGTCGCCTGGGGTCCCGGCCCGCGCGCCGGTCAGGCGCTCATGCTTTGCGCCCGTGCCCGAGCCCTCTATGAAGGCCGCCTCGCGCCCTCGATCGATGACGTCTACTCGCTCGCCGAGCCTGTGCTCGAACACCGCATGGCGCTGACCTTCCCGGCCCGCGCCGAGGGCATGACCGTTCGCGACGTCATCGCGAGCCTCGTTTCCGACCTGCGCAAGTAAGGGAGGCCTTAACCGCGTGGCATTGATCGGCCAGATCGTCGAGCAGACCCCAGGAAGCGAAGTGCTGAAGCGCGCCCGCCAGCGCGCTGTGCTGGTGCCCGACTGCATGGTCGAGGCAAAGCGCATCGCCAACACCGTGATTGCCGGCTGGCATGGCCGCCGCAAGCGCGGCATCGGCGAGAATTTCTGGCAGTTCCGCCCCTATGCCGATGGCGAGAGCTTCTCGCGCATCGACTGGCGCCGCTCGGCACGCGACGACCATATGTATATCCGGGATCGCGAATGGGAGGCCGCCCACACCGTCTGGCTCTGGGCCGACATGTCGCCGTCGATGATGTACAAATCGACGTTCGCCTCTGTCTCCAAGGAAAGCCGCGCGCTCGTGCTGATGCTGGCCCTTGCCGAAATCCTCGCCCGCTCCGGCGAACGCATCGGCTGCCCCGGCATCATGGAGCCGATCTCGGCCCGCAACGCCGCCGAACGCCTGGCAACGGCGATCATGCATGCCCCTATCACCGAAGGCCTGCCCGACACCCGCATGATCCGGGGATCGAGCGACATCGTGCTGATCGGCGATTTCCTTGATGATGCAGACCGGGTCATGGAACGCATTACGCCGCTCGCCCGCCGCGGTCTGCGCGGCCATGTGGTCGAGGTCGCCGATCCCGCGGAAGAGACCTTCCCCTATACCGGCCGCACGGAATTTACCGATCCCGAGACTGGTGAAAAGCTGACCTCCGGTCGCGCCGAGACGCTGCGCGACGACTACCAGCAGGCCTATCTCGCCCGCCGCGACTCGATGTCGGACCAGCTCCGTCGCATGGGCTGGAGCTTTACCCACAACCGCACCGATCGCCTCGCTTCCGAGGCCCTCGTCGCCGTGCACATGCACCTGTCGGGCATGCCGCCCGCTGCCATCAGGAGTGCGGGCTGATGTTCGGATTGCCGCTAGCCTTCGGCGCTCCCGCCATTCTCGGTGCCCTGCTCGCGCTGCCGCTGATCTGGTGGCTGCTGAAGCTCACCCCGCCGCGCCCCAAGGCGGAAATCTTCCCGCCGCTTAAGATCCTGGCCGGCGTGTTGAAGCGCGAGGAAACGCCTTCGAAAAGCCCGTGGTGGCTGACGCTCCTGCGCATGTTGATGGCCGCCATCGTCATCTTCGCGTTGGCCGACCCCGTGCTCAATCCGCGCAACTCGACCCTGTCGGGTGACGGCCCGCTGCTGCTCGTCGTCGACAACGGGTGGGCAACCGTCGGCGACTGGGAGCGTCGCGTGGAGACTGCAACAGCGCTGATCAGCGATGCCGCCGACCGCAGCCTGCCCGTCTCGATCGTCTTCACAGCGGACGCAACCCATGACGCGATCCCCGGCACGCCTGCCGTGGCGCTGGAAAAGCTCGCCGCCGCAACGCCCCATCCGCTTCGCCCTGATCGTGTGCGAACGATCGAGGCCCTGCGCACGACCTTTTCCTCGGAACGCCCCGGCACGCTCGCCTATGTCTCCGACGGCATTGCCCGCGATGCGGAAGACCCCTTCCTCTCGGATCTGGCGAGCCTCTCACCCGCCGAATTCCGCATCGTCGAAGGAGACGGCGCAGCAAGCGTGGCAATCACCGGTGCCAACAATGGCTCGGATGCCCTGACCGTGACGCTCTCGCGCCTGAACGCCTCGGAACCTCGCAGCCTTATTGTCGATGCCCAGGACCGCCAGGGCCGCGTCATTGCCTCCGGCCAGGTCGATTTCGCAGCGGGCACGTCAGAAGCCTCCGGCGAGATCGCCGCGCCCTTCGAACTGCGCAACGATTTCGCCCGCCTCTCGATCGCAGGCATCGCCTCGGCTGGCGCGACCCACCTTCTCGATGACGGCTTCCGCCGCCGCAAGGTCGCCCTCGTGTCGGGCGACAGCGGTGATGGCTTCCAGCCGCTTCTCTCGCCGCTTTACTACATCGAGCGCGCCCTCGGGCCCTATGCCGATGTGGTCAAGCCCGGCCAGACGGATCTCGCCGTCGCCATCCCTGAGATCCTCAACCAGAACCCGTCCGCCCTCGTGCTTGCCGATGTCGGCCGCTTGCCCGCCGACGTCTATGATCCGCTGCAAGCCTGGATCAACCGCGGCGGCACGCTGATCCGCTTTGCTGGCCCCCGTCTAGCCGCAGCACCGTCAGACGACCCACTCGTGCCCGTCATCCTGCGTCAGGGTGAACGTGCACTCGGCGGCGCCCTCTCCTGGGCCGAGCCGCAGCCGCTTGCCGATTTCCCGACCTTCGGCCCCTTTGCCGGCATGCCGCGCCCCGAAGGCATCCTCGTCAAGCGCCAGGTACTGGCCGAACCGACGCCTGACCTCGCCGCCCGCACCTGGGCAAGCCTTGCCGATGGCACCCCGCTTGTGACCGTCGAGGACAACGGCGCCGGCCGCATCGTGCTCTTCCACGTCAGCGCCGAGGCCACCTGGTCCGACCTGCCGATCTCGGGCACCTTCGTCGAGATGCTCCGCCGCATCGTCCAGCTCACCCGCGTCGGCGCTGCCGAAGCGGAAGGCAGCCAGGCGACCGCCCCTTCGCTTCCGCCCTTCCGCCTGCTCACGGAACGCGGCGCGCTGACTGCCGAGGCCGGCACGGCAAAGCCCCTCTCGCTCGGCCCCGACCGCCCGGAAGCCGCGACCTTCGACAACCCGCCCGGCCTCTACGGCACGGAAGACGGCTTCACCGCACTCAACCTGTTGCCCGCAGATGCGACGCTCCGCCCGCTCCCCTCGCCGACAGGGCTCACCGTGACCCGCGACCCCATGGCCGGAACCGCCGCAACACCGCTGAAGCCCAGCCTCTTGACCCTCGCCTTCCTGCTTCTGGTGATCGACAGCCTGATCGTGCTCTTCATGGGCGGCGCCTTCTCGCGCATGCCGAAGCGTGCGCCCGCTGCCGCAGCTTCGATCCTCGCGCTTGCCGTAGCGCTCGCCGCCGTCGCTCCCGCGGGTCAGGCGCTGGCGCAGTCGGCCGATGCCAAGCCCGGCGACGAACAGATCCTCGAACGCCTCGACAACACCCACCTTGCCTATGTCATCACCGGCGAACAGGATGTTGATCGCATCTCCGAACAGGGCTTGGCTGGCCTCACCGATTTCCTTACCTACCGCACGACGCTCGAACCCGAGCCACCTGTTGGCGTTGATATCTCGAAGGACGAACTCTCCTTCTACCCGATCATCTTCTGGCCGATCTCGGCCAGCGCACCCATGCCGTCGGCGGCTGCCATCAGCCGCATCGACGCCTATATGCGCGCCGGCGGCACCGTGCTGTTCGACACCCGTGACCAGGGCTCGATGCTGGGCGCAGACTCTGGCGCATCGCCAAACGGCGAACGCCTGCAGGCAATCCTCGCCAATATCGACATCCCGCCGCTGGAGCCGGTCCCCTCAGACCACGTGCTGACCCGCGCCTTCTACCTGCTGCAGGGATTCCCCGGCCGCTACAGCGGCAGCCCCCTCTGGGTGGAATCCCGCCAGGAAGCCCAGTCGAGCAACAGCGCGGTCGCTTCCTCCGGCGATGGCGTGACGCCGATCATGATTACCGGCAACGACCTGCTCGGCGCCTGGGCGATCGACGCGAATGGCGCAAGCGTCCTGCCCGTCGTGCCAGCCGACGAGATGCAACGCGAAATGTCCTTCCGCTCCGGCGTCAACATCATGATGTACATGCTGACCGGCAACTACAAGGCAGACCAGGTCCACGTGCCTGCGCTGCTCGAACGACTGGGGCAGTGAGACCATGACGCTCGAATTCGCCCCCTTCATTCCCTGGATCGCCATCGCCTCACTCTCAGTGCTGGCCGTGGTGCTTTCCGTCCTTGGCTTCCTGCGCAACGTGCGCGGCACGGCCATCCGCCTAGCCGCCTCGATCGCCGTGCTCGCGGCCCTTGCCAACCCGCTCCTTCTCCAGGAAGAGCGCGATCCGCTGACAACAGTCGTGCCCGTCATCGTCGACCGCAGCCAGAGCCAGCAGATCGCAGGCCGCGTCGAACAGACCGACCAGGCGCTCCAGGGCATCCGCGACCGCCTTGGCCGCTTCCCGAATATCGAGCCGCGCATCATCGAGGTCACCGATCCCGGCGACAGCGACGCCCCCTCCACCAAGCTCTTTGAAGCCTTGGCTGCCGCGACCACCGACGTTCCGCCGACCCGAGTCGGCGGGGCCATCTTCGTCACCGACGGCCAGGTGCATGACATCCCCGGTGAAAATCAGGCGCTCCCCTTCGATGCTCCCGTCCACTCCCTAATCACCGGCAAGGCCGACGAATTCGACCGCCGCATCGAAATCCTGCGCGCCCCGCGCTTCGGCATCGTCGATGAAGAACAGGAACTCACCTTCCGCGTCTTCGATGACGGTGAAGCCTCGAACCAGCCCGCCGACGTCTCGGTCAAGATGAACGGCGAAGACCTCGGCATCGTCCCGGCCGTACCCGGCGCCGAGACCTCGTTTGCCTTCCGCGTGCCTCGTGGCGGCAACAATGTGCTGGAATTCTCGGTCGCCGCGACACCGGGCGAAGTCACCGACGTGAACAACCGGGCGATCCATCTGATCGAAGGAATCCGCCAGAACCTGCGCGTGCTGCTCGTGTCTGGCGAACCCCATGCTGGAGAGCGCGCCTGGCGCAACCTCTTGAAATCGGACGCCTCGGTCGACCTCGTGCACTTCACCATCCTGCGCCCGCCGGAAAAGCAGGACGGCACGCCGATCAACGAGCTATCGCTAATCGCCTTCCCGACCCGCGAACTCTTCGTCGAAAAGATCAATGATTTCGACCTGATCATCTTCGACCGCTACCAGCATCGCGGCGTCCTCCCGATCCTCTATTACGACTACATCGCCGAATATGTCCGAAACGGCGGTGCGCTTCTGATCGCCGCCGGCCCCGAACATGCAGGCCAGGATTCGATCGCGCTCACTCCGCTCTCCTCGGTCCTGCCCGCCACTCCGACCGGCGACGTGCACCAGGCCGGCTTCTATCCGCGCCTCTCCGATCAGGGCAAACGCCACCCGGTGACCCGTGGCCTCGATGGCTCTGCCGTCGAGCCGCCGCAATGGGGCCGCTGGTTCCGCAGCGTCGATGTCGGCCGGACCGACGGCGAAACGGTCATGACCGGCGACGGCGATCGCCCCCTGCTCGTCCTCAACCGCGCCAATGAAGGCCGGGTCGCCATGCTGCTCTCCGACCAGGGCTGGCTCTGGGCACGTGGCTTCGAAGGCGGCGGCCCGCATGTCTCGCTCTATCGCCGCATCGCCCACTGGCTGATGAAGGAGCCGGAACTCGAGGAAGAGGCGCTGAAGGCCCGCGCCACCGGCCGCACGCTGGAAGTCACCCGCCAGACCATCGGTGACGCCCCCGGCCCGGCGACGATCACCACGCCGTCGGGCGAGACGATCGCGCTCAATCTCTCGGAAATCCAGCCCGGCCTCTATCGCGGCGAACGCCGCATGACCGAAACAGGCCTCTTCACCATCACCAATGGCGACTTCTCCACCCTCGTCCATGTCGGCGCCGTCGACGCCCCCGAATTCCGCGCGATGATCTCGACCACGGACACGCTGTCCCCGATCAGCGATGAAACCCGTGGACTCACCGCCCGCCTCGACGACGGCGACGCCTCCGTCCGCATCCCCGACATCCTGCCGGTGCGCGGCGAAGTCCGCGTCGCCGACGACCGCCGCATGCTGATCAGGTTGACCGACGAGACTGTGCTGAAGGGCGTGAACACTCTGCCGCTGTTTGCGGGATTTGCTGGCTTGGGGATCTTGTTGCTAGCTGTCTCGGCCATGTGGTGGCGCGAGGGGCGGTAGCCCTCATACCTCAACTGTTGTGAGATCTGCGAGTTGACGAGGCTACCTAGGCAGACGCTTTGGGATAGTGGCGATAGACGAGATCATCCGGCGCAGGCCGCGCGGCAGCGCGATCCAGAACAGCACCGAGCCGCATGGCAAGACGTGCCGATCTCACGTTCTCAGCATCGACATAACTCACGAGGCTTGGGAGCCGCCGGACTTCTATTGCCCAATGAAGCATCGCAGCGGCGGCTTCCTTTACATATCCCAATCCTTCGAACTCCGAATACACGAACCAGCCCAGTTCAAATTCCGGAAACAGTGGACCGGCATTGATCACAACCTGACCGATACAGGCACCCGTCGCCAAATCATCAATCATCAAAGCACCACAGCCGAACAGTTCCCATTGGGCATGGTCACTGCAGAACATGCCCCAGGCTACAGAGTCGGGGAACGGGCCACCCATAAATTGCGCTCGTTCCGAAGCCATCAGTTGCCGATAAGCGGGCCAGTCGTCGGACCGCATGGCACGCAGGATAAGACGAGAGGTGCTGAATGTCGGTATCGGGTGCATCGAAGATTTGCGCTCAGGTCATTTCAGTGACGCTCGCAAGCCTACAAAGATCTTCCCCTCGATGCTACCGACAAAACCCGGCCAGACCTCACCCCGCCAGCGCCTTGGCCTTATCCCGCGCCAGGCCACGCGACGCAGGGATGCCCTTTGGAAACCCGCTGCGATCGCCAAAGTCCCTGATCTCGCCGCGGTGACGCATATGACGCCCGGTCGTGGCGCCCACGGCGAGCAGATCGAGCAGTGTCACGCCGGCGACTATCACCAGCGCGATCGCCACATTATCCCGCTTCGGATTGTCCGAATGCAGGGCGGAACCCAGCGTGACGATATCGATCCCGTCACCGGCGATGCGACTTGCAAGCCCCACCTCCTTGTCGACCGAGAGCGTCATCATGCCGGCCCCGATCTCGCGAAGGCCGTAGGCTCTGACCATGGTCTCCTGCCCGTCTAGGCCGAGCGTACGGGTGATACGATGTGCCCCGAAGAGCTCGACAAGCCCGAGGCCGATGCTGAACCAGCCGAGATTGCGGGCAAGCCGGTCGGAAGACGAAAGCGAACTTGGTCCCTTTTCGAGAACCTTTGGATCACTCTTGGAGCGCTTGAGAGTGCTGAATAGATTCACGGCAGTACCTCCGGTTACGGCTTCAGGACAACCTTGATGCAGCTGTCCTGTTTGTCGCGGAACACCTTGTACATCTCAGGCCCCTCTTCGAGCCCGACGGTGTGGGTGATGACGAAGGAGGGGTCGATCTGCCCCTTCTCGATGCGGCGAATGAGATCATCGGTCCAGCGCTTCACATGGGTCTGGCCCATGCGGAAGGTCAGCCCCTTGTTCATCGCCATACCCATCGGGATCTTGTCGACGAGCCCGCTATAAACGCCGGGGATGGAGATGATGCCGCCGGGCCGGCAGACATAGATCATTTCGCGCAGGACATGCGGCCGGTCATTCTCGAGCATGACCATCTGCAGGGCGCGATCGACCAGACTGTCCGGATGGCTCATCGAGACGTGGCTTTCCATACCGACGGCATCGATGCACTTCTCAGGCCCCTTGCCCTTGGTCAGTTCGTTGAGCCGCTCGATGACACTCTCTTCCTTGAAATTGACTGGGATTGCCCCGCCAGCTTCTGCCATTGACAGCCGCTCGGGCAGATAATCGATCGCAACCACCTGGGCTGCTCCCAGCAACACCGCGCTGCGGATCGCCATCTGGCCGACCGGGCCGCAGCCCCAGACGACGACGGTGTCCGTTGGTTCGATCTCGCACTGCACCGCAGCCTGCCAGCCGGTCGGAAGGATGTCGCTCAGGAACAGCGCCTGCTCGTCGCTCATGCTGTCCGGCACCTTGATATGCGTACTGTCGGCATAGGGCACCCGCAGATACTCGGCCTGCCCGCCCGGATAGCCGCCGGTCAGGTGCGTGTAGCCGAACAGGCCACCCGTCGCGTGGCCGAACGCCTTTTCCGCCAGTTCCTTTTTGCGATTGCTCGTTTCGCAGACGGAGAAGTTGCCGCGTAGGCACTGTTCGCATTGACCGCAGGAGATCGTGAAGGGAATGACCACCCGGTCTCCCTTCTTCAAGGAGCCGTTGAGGCCCGACCCGACCTCGACCACTTCGCCCATGGTCTCGTGGCCCATGATGTCACCGGGCATCATCGCCGGGATCATGTTGTGGAAGAGATGCAGGTCCGAGCCGCAGATCGCGCAACTCGTCACCTTGATGATCGCATCGCGCGGATCTTCGATCTCTGGATCGGACACCCGATCACACCGGATGTCCTCCTTGCCGTGCCAAACCAGTGCGCGCATCGGGTCTTCCTCGTTACTTTGTTCAGATCGATGCCAGCACAACAAGCCCTGCGCCGAACGGTTCCCGAAGTTCGCGCATACTCTCGACAAGCACCGGACAATTGGCGATGCTGCCTGCCATGACGACGCATCTGCCCATTTCCGACACCGTCCCCGAAGCCGCCCGCGACGCGATCCTCGCCAGCATCAAGGCGCACAATGACACCCTGCTCGGCCCGACAGACCGACGTGATCTCTTCATTCCTATCACGACAGACGACGGCGCCGTCGACGGTGGGCTCGTCGGCTATACCGGTCGCGGTTGGCTCTACGTGGAATTGCTCTCGGTCCCTGAGCGGCTGCGCGGTCAGGGCATGGCCGGCCGATTGCTGGCAAGCGCCGAAGAAGAGGCGAAGGCGCGCGGCTGCATCGGTGCCTATATCGACACGATCAATCCCGTGGCCTGCCGTGCCTATGAGCGCGCCGGATACACTGTCTTCGGAAGGATTGAGAATTTCAGTCAGGACCAGGATATCTGCTGGCTGATCAAGCGGTTCGATATCGATCTTGAATCGGGACAGAAGGACCAGTCGTGAAAAGGGCCGCGTATCCTGCGGCCCTCATCCAACTTAGAAAATCAGCTTGAACAACAGGACCACCACGATCAGGCCGATGAGGAAAATAGCGCCGATCGTGCCACCGATGAATTTCAGCATGTCAGTCTCCTGTTTCATTCGAATGCGAATTGGACAGGGAAAACCGATCGAAGCCCACTTGGTTCCTTAGACAATCGACAGCGGCACTCAGGCGGATGCATAGGCCTTGCTCAACGCGAAATCATCAACAGGCGATGTTTCGGCATTTTCCGCCCCGCACACCCGCCAGGCAATCACGCCCTTCAGCCGGTCATGCACATCGTGGCCGAGCGGCACGATCAGCACCCGGTTCGGATCAACAGGTCCTGGAAAATCGAGCGCCTTGTAGGCCACCTTCTCGAAACCGAGCGGCATATAGTATGGCGGATCACCGATCAGGATGACGCCTTCCGAACCCTTGCGCCGGGCAGCCTCGATGGCGATGCGGACGAGTTCGCGGCCGATGCCCCGGTTCTTGTGGGAAGGACGCACGGCAAGCGGCCCGAGCAGATGCCCTTGAACGCCGCCGGCCAGCACTGGCGTCATGCGAACGGAAGCGATCGTTTCGCCATTGTCGGCGCAGATGAAGGAAAGCGAGCGGTCATGCGGCCCCTGCTCGCGAATGCGGGCTGCCGCACGGGTGTGCCGGCCAGGACCGAAAGCTTCTTCATTGATGAGTTCGATGACAGCGTCGTGCGACGCATCCTCGGTGAGGTAGACAAGGCCAGAGTGAAACATGGATGACCGAAACCAGAAGACAGACAGCAATAGGGTTCACGCGCACGGATCTCGTGCGTTTGAGAGCTTCAGCGTCGTCGTGGGTTCCGTGCTGTGGTCATCGGGGCCTTCAGATCTTGAGTTTTGTTCCGATAGCAGCAAATTTTCCGCTCGTCCAACGGAAAACGCACTGTTCAATCGTCAGCCCCTCGCAATCCCAGCCAACAACCGTATTTTCCGGATCAAGTTCAAACGAGAAGGAAGCGACCATGGGCAGACTGGTGGATGGCGTCTGGCAGGACGTCTGGTACGACACGAAATCGACCTCCGGGCACTTCAAGCGGGCGGATTCGAGCTTCCGCAACTGGGTGACCGCAGACGGCTCCGCCGGTCCTTCGGGCAATGGCGGCTTCAAGGCCGAGGCCGGTCGCTACCACCTCTACGTCTCCTATGCCTGCCCCTGGGCGCACCGCACCCTAATATTCCGTGCCCTGAGAGGCCTCGAAGACCTGATCTCGGTTTCTGTCGTCGATCCGCTGATGCTGTCGAACGGCTGGGAATTCCACGATCGCGAGGGCGCCACGCCCGACCATCTCTTCGGCTCGGATTACCTCTGGCAGGTTTATGTGAAAGCCGATCCGACCTTCTCGGGCCGCGTGACGGTCCCGGTCCTCTGGGACAAGAAGGAAGGCACGATCGTCTCGAACGAAAGTTCGGAGATCATCCGAATGTTCAACTCGGCCTTCGATCACCTGACCGGCTCGACCCTCGACATGCACCCGCAAGACCTGCATGCCGAGATCGACGACGTCAACAAGCGCATCTACGACACCGTCAACAACGGCGTCTACAAGGCCGGCTTCGCCACCACCCAGGAAGCCTATGAAAGCGCCGTCTATCCGCTGTTCGAGACACTCGACTGGCTGGAGAAGCGACTGACCGATCAGCGCTATCTCTTCGGCAACCGCATGACAGAGGCCGACTGGCGTCTCTTCACCACGCTCGTCCGCTTCGACCCCGTCTATGTCGGTCACTTCAAGTGCAACATCCGCCGCATCGCCGATTATCCGGCCCTGTCAGGCTATCTCCGCGACCTCTACCAGACGCCTGGGATCGCCGAGACGGTCGAGATGCGCCACATCAAGCACCACTATTATCGCAGCCACACCATGATCAATCCGACAGGCGTCGTTCCCGTCGGTCCGGCGGAGGACCTGATGGCTCCGCATGGCCGGGAAAAGCTCGGCGCCTGAACCTACCAATAATGCGCGGGGGAGATCTCCCCGCGCAGCTCCGCGATCCGCCGGCGGGTCGCTTCGGTCGTGGCGTCCGGCAGTGCGTCGAGAGGGAAAAACCCGCATTCCGCAATTTCCCGATCTGCCGGCCGTTCGGCGGTCTGCCGGACATCGGCCCGATAGAGCAACACGTGGTCGCGGCCGCTTACCTTGGCATTGAAATAGACATGAAAGAGTTCGGGGTCGCTGACAGCCTCCAAGTTCCCCTCCTCTCGCATTTCCTTGAAAAGCGCCTCAATCGCCGTCTCGCCGCGCTCCACCCCACCACCGGGCAGATGCCAGCCCGGCACATAGGTGTGGCGGACGAGAAAGATCCGGCCCGCCTCGTCGAAACAGGCAGCCCGCACCCCGAGCGTCATGCCGCGGCTCAAGGCGAAATACACATGCAGAAGACGAACAAGGAACCTCTTCGGCCATCCGAGCCTTTCGCTATCGGTGCCGGTCCCGGCACCACCCGCTGGCGTCATTTTCCTTGCCCCTCGGTTTCAGCGTCGTTAAGAGAAGCGCCATGTTCAAGCTCGCCCACATCTCCGACGTGCATCTCGGCCCGCTGCCGAACCTGACGATCCGGGAATTGGCCTCGAAGCGGATTACGGGCTATGTGAACTGGCATCGCAACCGCCGCAAGCACCTTTTCCCCAATGCGCTGGAAATGACCCTGAAGGCATTGCGCGCCGAAAACCCCGATCACCTCGCGATCACCGGCGACCTCGTCAACCTCGCCTCCAAGCTTGAGGTCAAACTCGTGGCCGAATGGCTGAAGGAGGCAGGCGCGCCGCTCGACACGTCAGTCGTCCCCGGCAACCACGACGCCTATGTGCCCGGTGCCCATGAACGTGCAGTCCACGCCTGGTACGACTACATGCGTGGCGACGACGATCCGCTGATCTTCCAGGACGACCACAAGCTGTTCCCCTATATCCGACGCCGTGGGCCCGTCGCTCTGATCGGCTGCTCGACCTCGATCGCCACCCCGCCCTTCTCCGCCCAGGGCTATTTCAGCGGCCGCCAGGCTCGCGAAACGGCAGCGCTTCTGAAGGCTGCCGGTGAAGAGGGTCTCTTCCGCGTCGTCATGATCCACCACCCGCCGATCCGCGGAGCCGCGCCTCAGCACAAGCGTATGATCGGCATCCGCCGTTTTGCGGCCGCCATCCGCACCGGCGGCGCGGAACTCGTGCTGCACGGTCACACCCATCTCAACACGCTCTACTGGCTGGCCGATCGTGAAAAGAAAGTCCCCGTCGTCGGCATAGCCTCGGCAAGCCAGGGCCCCGGCGCCAAGAAGCCCGCCGCCGGTTACAATCTGTTTTCGGTGGATGGTGAAGCGGGCAAATGGCAGCTCGACTGGCAGCGCTACAAGATCGAAAGCGAAGACGCCCCCCTGAAGCTCGACCACAGCGAGCGCCTGCTCGGCGGCTAAGTTCAGCCTGCCTCCACGGCAGCTGCGATCGCTAAAGCCACCGCCTCCGGCGCCTCATCGATCAGCATGTGACCGACAGCTTCGATCAGGGTCACCTCAGTAGTCGCCCATATGGACTCGGCTTGCCTGACCGGCAGGATTGGATCTTCCGTCCCCCAGAGTAGCCGTGTTTCCACGCTAAGCCCCTCGAACGAGGAAACAGGCAGCGTGCCCTGCCCGATCCGCCCGTCGGTGTACACGAGGAAGGAATTCAAGATCTCCATCAGCCGCTGAGTGGCTCCGGGAAGACGACGAGCATCAGCAAGCCGCTCAAGACCCGCCGCATCTATCATGCTCCCCGGGGCAGACATCTCCACCAAGCCCAGTGCCAAGTCTTCAAGCCCAACCGCCGAACCATAACGCCTCAGCGCCTCATGATTGATCTCGGGGCCGAAACCACCCGGCGCCAGCAGCGTCAGGGAGCACACACGATCGGAGGCTTTCAGCGCAATCAGGCTAGCAATCGCCCCGCCCATCGAATGTCCGCAGATATGAAAGCTGGATATCCCGCGACGATCGATATCGCCGAGAATGGCTCTGGCCATCACACCGGCATGTCCAATACCGTCAGCATCGAGCGAGCGGCCATGCCCCGGTAGATCATAAACGACAAGCGATAGGTCTGCGTCGAGCCGGCGCAAAACCGGCTCCCATGCTGCCCCAATCCCGCCAAAGCCATGCAGCAGCACAAGCGGGGGCTTCGCCGAGGACATATGTCGAACCTCGGCGAAGAGCGTCATGGCTTCACGCCTTCTTCTGCTCGTCGAGCACGCGGTTGGCGGCCGAGACGATCGCCTCCAGCGAGGCTGTCACGATGTTGGTGTTGATGCCGGCACCAAACAGTTTGCCGCCCGCATGTGCCATCTCGACATAGGCGATGGCCGCTGCGTTCGAGCCATGCTGCAGCGAATGCTCGGAATAGTCCTGTACCGAGAGATCGATGCCGAGATAGGTCGAGAGCGCATTGACGAAGCCGTCAATCGGGCCCGTCCCCTTGCCCTCGATCCGCTTTGTCTCGCCATTGTCGGTGATTTCGGCCGCAACGACTCGAATGCCCTTCTGATCCGTACCCGCCGGATAGGTATGGTGGTCAACGAATTTCAGCCGCGCGCCGGTCTGGTCGACATAACGCTCGATGAAGCGCTCGTAGATCTTCTTCGACGGCAGTTCCTTGCCTTCCTCGTCGGTGATCCGCTGGATGTCCTCGCGGAACTCGATCTGCAGATTGCGCGGCAGGTTGATGCCGTAGTCTTCCTGCAGGATATAGGCGATGCCGCCCTTGCCCGACTGCGAATTGATGCGGATGATCGCCTCATAGGTGCGGCCGACATCCTGCGGATCGATCGGCAGATAGGGCACTTCCCAGACCGGGTGATTGGCGGTCTTGATCGCCTTCATGCCCTTGTTGATCGCATCCTGGTGCGAGCCGGAAAAGGCGGTATAGACCAGCTCGCCGACATAAGGGTGGCGCTCGGGAATGACCATCTCGTTGGAATATTCATAGACCGCCTTGATCCGCTCGATGTCGGAGCAGTCGAGCTCGGGATCAACGCCTTGCGTGAACATGTTGAGCGCCAGCGTCACGATGTCGACATTGCCGGTGCGCTCGCCATTGCCGAACAGCGTGCCCTCGACGCGGTCAGCGCCGGCCATCAACCCGAGCTCGGTAGCCGCAATGCCCGTGCCGCGGTCATTGTGCGGATGCAGCGAGATCAGCACGTTCTCGCGGTTGTCGATGTTGCGGCACATCCATTCGATCTGGTCGGCATAGATGTTCGGCGTCGCCATCTCGACGGTCGACGGCAGGTTGAGGATCAGCTTGTTTTCCGCCGTCGGCTTCACCTCGGCGATGACGGCGTTGCAGATTTCCAGCGCCACCTCGAGCTCGGTGCCGGTAAAGCTCTCCGGCGAATATTCGAAACGATAGCCGCCATTGTCCCGATTGGCGGCCTTGGCCGCCATGTCCATGATCATCTTGGCGGCATCGACGGCAATCTGCTTGATGCCGGCGACATCCTTGCCGAACACCACGCGACGCTGCAGTTCCGAGGTCGAGTTGTAGAAATGGATGATCGGCTTGGTGGCCCCCTCCAGCGCCTCGAAGGTCCGCGTGATCAGCTCGGGCCGGCACTGCACCAGCACCTGCAGCGACACATCGGCCGGCACACCGCCCTCTTCCACGCACCACCGGGCAAAGTCGAAATCGGTCTGGGACGCAGACGGGAAACCGATCTCGATTTCCTTGAAACCCATGTCGAGCAAGAGCTGGAACATGCGGGCCTTGCGGTCATGGCCCATCGGGTTGACCAGCGACTGATTGCCATCGCGCAGATCGACCGAGCACCAGATCGGCGCCTTGTCGATCACCTTCGACGGCCAGGTGCGGTCCGGAATGGCGATCTGTGGATAAGGGCGGTACTTCTGCGAAGCGTCCGGCATGCCCTGCTTCACGGTATGGGTCTTCAAAATCATGGTCTTCGTCTCTTCTCGTCCTCGTCGGCGTGAACGGCTGATAGCAAATCAGCACAAGTTTGACACGTCCGAACGAACCCTTCTCAGGGAATTACTGATGTCGATAGGGGATTTTCGAGGAGCAATCGCCAAACGGCTAACCCGGCCGCCGGGCGCTCCTCAATGGACCCGGCAACCGCGGATAAGGCCGAGAAGAAGAAGCGAGTTTGGCACCGACGCGACTAAGCAGGCCGCAGCGCGGGCCGTCATTTCTGTCGCAGCAAAGGTTGTGCCGTTGGTCTTCATGTGATCAGGAATAACGCGATGAATTGAATCGCGCAAGGGTGTTATTCGGCGGCGGATTTCGGGGGCTGCTTGAGGCGCTCGCGTATCCATAGTGAGACCAGCTTATGTCGCGAGGTATTCAAACGCGCGGCCTCAGCGTCGAGCGCGGACAGCTCCTCCTTCAGCAACTCGAGTTCGATGACCGCGTGCTCCCAATTGACACGTCGTGCATTGGCCCAATCGAAATACTCGCTGACATCTTCTCCGTCGTCGAATTTTTGGTCCAGTTCAGCCGCTGTTATGGTCTTCATAATACTTTATCTCCGCCTTTCTGGCCCTGCGAACAGAAATGATCCGGATTTTGTTGTACCGGAGCGTGAAGTATCCCACCCAGAACTTGTCATCGATAAGACCGATAATACCATAACGAACTTCATCCTGCGAGCGGGCGTCGACGGTTAGCCCAAGCCCCGGGCGCCACAACTCCTGCGCCGCCACGAAATCGATTCCGTGCTTCGCCTTGTTCGCCTCACTCTTGGCCGGATCGAATTCAAACTCCATGCGCAAAACCTAGCGCAACCCTTACGATTGCACCAGATCGAGCACACTCACATCACCGCCGCCCGAACTGTGCGATCAAGGCCGCAACCAGGAAGCCAAACGCAATCACACCCCAGACCATGCCGCCATCGGTGACATTGCTGCCATCAGACGTCACACAACTCGACTGCGATGCCGCGATACAATCGCGCCAGATCCAGTAGCGGGTGTGGAACACGAAGCCGAAAAAACCTGCCGCAAAGCCCAGGAAAATCGCGCGGATGCGTATCCGTCTCATCCCCTTGCCTTGGCGAGCTTCACCAGCCCGAGCATCGCCACCCCGGCAATCAGCCCCCAAAACGCCCCCGAGATCCCTAGGATCGAAATCCCCGACGCCGTAACCAGGAACGTCACGGCCGCCGCCTCACGCGTCTCCGGCACCTGGAACGCCGCAACCGAAGACCCCGAAAACGCCCCGATCAGCGCCAGACCCGCGACCGATTGAATGAGGATCGGCGGCGCCAGCGACACGAAGCCGGTCACGGCACCGGCCGCCAAGCCCAGCAGCACATAACCGATGCCGGCAATGATTGCCGCCCAATAGCGCCGCTTTGGATCCGCATGGGCATCCTCGCCCGCGCACATTGCCGCCGTGATCGCTGCAAGATTGACCGCATGCCCGCCAAACGGCGCTGACAGGGCCGAAAACAGACCCGTCACGGCAAACATCGGCCCCGGCTTAGGCTCGTATTTGTTGACCTTGAGGATCGCGATACCCGGAATGTTCTGTGAGGCCATGGTGACGATGAAGAGCGGCAGCGCGATCGAGATCAGCGCCGGCAGCGTGAATTGCGGCGCAACGAATTCTACCGGCGGCGCGAGCGACGCCGCCCAGCTCGCCATGGCGCCATCCGGCAGGTCGACGCCGAAGACGATGACAACGACGAAGGTCAGCAACGCAGCCGGCACCGCATAAAGCCGCTTGAAGGCCGCGACGACAGCCCAGACGACGAGGATCGGCAGACCGAGAGCCGCATCGAAGGCCACCGCCTTGAACGGCGCAAAGCAGAGATTGAGGATGACGCCGGCCAGCATCGCATTCGCAATCGGCGCCGGGATCGCAGCCACCGCGCGCCCGAAAGGTCGTATCAGGCCCGCAAGAATGATCAGCGCCGCACAGACGAGGAACGCGCCCACCGCTGCCGGAAAGCCACCCAGCGGAATGCCCGCCGTCGCCATGAGCGCCGCCCCCGGCGTCGACCAGGCAACCGAGACCGGCAGCTTCGTCCAGACACTCAAAACGATCCCGCAGATCCCCATGGCGACCGACAGCGCCATCAGCCCGGAAGCCGCCTCGTAATCCGTCGCACCCACCCCCTTCAGCCCCTGCAGGACGACGGCAAAGGAACTGGCAAAGCCGACAAAGGCGACGAGCACGCCCATGAAGGCAGCCTGGGGGGAGAAGTCTTTCAGCATGGCAGGACTCACAGCACCGGTCTCGATAGACGACAGCCGAACCAAATTTACGTCCATCTGGCAAGGCAGGCGCGGCCACCGCAAGACCTGCAGCCGGTGTTCAGGCGCCGGTCGCGGTCATTATGGCGCCGTCCCACGAGGCTTGCTCTACCGGGTCTGGCTCCTCGTAGAGCCGCACGCGGTTTCGCCCCGCCCGTTTGGCGACATAGAGCGCATGGTCCGCGCGCGCGGCGAGCCGCTTGGTTGACATCTCCTCCGTTGCCACCGAGGCACCGGCGCTCAGCGTCACGGGGATCGTCACGCCTTCATAGACGACGGTAAGGGCTTCCACCGCCTGGCGAAGCATCTCGCCGATCGCCAGCATTTCGTCTTCGGAGGCGCGGGGCAGATAGAGGCCGAATTCCTCGCCACCCGTCCTGGCAAAATAGGCGCCTTCGCCCAGCCGCGCCGCCATCGCCTGGGCCGCACTCTTCAGCACCAGATCCCCGGCCAGATGGCCGTAGAGGTCGTTCACCCGTTTGAAGTGGTCGAGATCTATGACCATGAAGCCGCCGCCTTTAGGTGCGAGCTTCGGCAGCCGATCCATCAGCCAGTAGCGATTGTGAATGCGTGTCAGGCTGTCCGTCTCCGTCAGCGCGATGAGCCGCTGCTCTGCCCGCTCCTGGACAAGGATGAGAACGAACATGGCGATCGCAAACTGGCACAGGATCAGCACCAGAAAGGTCGCAGCCGGCGGAAAGCGAAAGAGCTCAGGGGTCACGATCCCTGCAATCGTCGTCAAGGCGATCAGCGCCTTGAACGCCAGCGCAGCCGCAAGCCCGTACCGGCTGCCAAGCCGTTCCTGCTGTGGATCGGACAAGGCGAAGGCGGCGCTGCCAAGGGCATAGAGCGCCATGGCGGTCAGGAATGCCGAAGCGCGGTAGAGATTGACCAGGTGAAACTGCGTGACGAGGGCCACGACGGTGAGCACGGCAGGCGCCAGCATCAGCCACCACCAGCGCCCGGCCGGCCGCTCTGTCAAAAGATTGGCAAGGCCAATGAAGAACAGCGTGTAGGCCACGGGCCCTGTGGTGAAGGATACGAAGGTCCACGTCGCGTAATCGACCACCTCCTGCTCGCCAGCCCCGGCAATCAGAGATCCCAGCGCCAGAATGAGAAAGGCGACCGCCATCTTGCCAAGCCCCCGGTTTCGACGCGACCGGTAGCGCAGATAAAGGAAGCACAACGCGCCCACCGTCAGAGACAGAGGATGCAGGATCAGAATGGTCGCGAGGTCGAGATGCATGAGTTGTCCAGGACGTAACCGTTACCTCTGCAAGTAACAGCGCAGAGATTTCCGATTGCTGAAGACTGCCCGGCGCCCAACGCATGGCTGCACTCGCAGGAATGCAAGGCGGCAGGTCGCGAGTCGTCTAACCCGCTGCGTCATCTGCCCTTCATGAAAATCGGGCAGGCAATCTCTGTGCCGAAACCCTGAGCTTCCGCTTGCCTTTTTACCCCCTTTTGCCTATGGGACCCCTCCGACGCATTCGGGGCGTCCCGTTCACTTCCGCCAGATATGGCTGGGTTCACGAAGGATAGAGCCTTGATCCAGACTCCCTATTACCTGATCGACAAGTCCAAGCTGCTCCAGAACATGGAGAAGATCGCGACACTGCGCGAACTCTCCGGCGCGAAAGCCCTGCTGGCGCTCAAATGTTTCGCCACCTGGTCGGTCTTCGACTTCCTGCGCGATTACATGGACGGCACGACCTCCTCGTCGCTCAACGAAGTCCGCCTCGGCCACGAGCGCTTCGGCAAGGAAACTCACGCCTATTCCGTGGCCTATGCCGACTACGAAATCGACGAAGTCGTCTCCCATGCCGACAAGATCATCTTCAATTCGATCGGCCAGCTGACCCGCTTCGAGAGCCAGTCCTCCGGCATCATCCGCGGCCTGCGCCTGAACCCAGGCGTATCCTCTTCCAGCTTTGATCTGGCTGATCCCGCCCGCCCCTTCTCTCGCCTGGGCGAATGGGATCTGAAAAAGGTCGAGCCGGTCATGGAGCTGATCTCAGGCTTCATGATCCACAACAACTGCGAAAACGGCGACTTCGACCTTTTCGATCAGATGCTCGGCGACATCGAACAGAAGTTCGGTCCCCTGCTGAAGAAGGCCGAATGGGTCTCACTCGGCGGCGGCATTCATTTCACCGGCGAGAACTACCCGCTGGAGAAGTTCGCGGAGCGCCTCAAGCGCTTCTCCGGCGAGTTCGGCGTCCAGGTCTATCTGGAGCCCGGCGAAGCCTCGATCACCAAGTCGACCACGCTCGAAGTCACCGTGCTCGACAAGCTTTACAACGGCAAGGATCTTGTCGTGGTGGATTCATCCATCGAAGCGCATCTCCTCGATCTCCTGATCTACCGGGAAAGCGCGAAGGTCCACCCCAACCAGGGACCGCACCGGTACCAGGTCTGCGGCAAGTCCTGCCTTGCTGGCGATATCTTCGGCGAGTTCAATTTCGAACAGGAATTGAACATCGGCGACCGCATCTCGCTGCAGGACACCGCCGGCTACACGATGGTCAAGAAAAACTGGTTTAACGGCGTGCAAATGCCGGCAATCGCCATCCGCGAACTGGATGGCAGCCTCAGGACGGTCCGTGAGTTCGACTACACGGACTACGAACAAAGCCTGTCTTGAAATCCTTCAAGCCCAGGTTCTGACGATTGGACATAGGAGTTGGTCCCATTATGAAGAAGAACGTGCTCATCATCGGCGCCGGCGGCGTCGCGCAGGTGGTTGCCCACAAGTGTGCGCAGAACAACGACGTGCTCGGCGACATCCACATCGCCTCGCGCACCAAGGCGAAGTGCGACGCCATCATCGCTTCGGTTCACGAGAAGAAGGCGATGAAGCAGGAAGGCGTTCTCGAAGCCCATGCGCTCGACGCTCTCGACATCGAAGCCACCAAGGCCCTGATCAAGAAGCTCGGCACCGAGATCGTCATCAATGTCGGCACCGCCTTCCTCAACATGTCGGTGCTCCGCGCCTGCATGGACACCGGCGTCGCCTACATCGACACCGCCATCCATGAAGAGCCGAACAAGATCTGCGAAACCCCGCCGTGGTACGGAAACTACGAGTGGAAGCGCGCGGAAGAATGCGCTGAAAAGGGCATCACCGCCATCCTCGGCGCCGGCTTCGATCCAGGCGTCGTCAATGCCTATGCCCGTCTCGCCAAGGACGAATATCTCGACAAGGTGACCGACGTCGACATCGTCGACATCAATGCCGGCAGCCATGGCAAATACTTCGCCACGAACTTCGACCCGGAAATCAACTTCCGCGAATTCACCGGCGTCGTCTATTCCTGGCAGGGCGGCGAATGGAAGGTCAACAAGATGTTCGAGATCGGCAAGGACTACGACCTGCCGGTCGTCGGCACCCGCCGCGCCTATCTCTGCGGCCATGACGAAGTGCATTCGCTGGCCAAGAACATGGACGGCGCCGACGTGCGCTTCTGGATGGGCTTCGGCGATCACTACATCAACGTCTTCACCGTCCTGAAGTCGATCGGCCTCCTGTCCGAACAGCCGGTCAAGCTCGCCGACGGTTCCGAAGTGGTCCCGCTCAAGGTCGTCAAGGCCTGCCTGCCGGATCCTGCCTCGCTTGCCCCCAACTACGAAGGCAAGACCTGCATCGGCGACTACGTGAAGGGCTTCAAGGACGGCAAGGAAAAGACCGTCTTCCTCTACAACGTCGCCGACCACAAGGAAGCCTATAACGAAGTGGGCAGCCAGGGCATCTCCTACACCGCCGGCGTCCCCCCGGTCGCAGCTGCAATGCTGGTGGCCACCGGCGAATGGGACGTGAAGAAGATGGCCAACGTCGAAGAACTGCCGCCCAAGCCCTTCATCAACCTCCTGAACAAGATCGGCCTGCCGACCCGTATTCAGGACGAGGATGGCGACCGGGCTGTGGAGTTCTGAGAGCGCGGGCTAAGCGCTTGAGGATTGAGGGAATGCGGACCCCGCCGGAGCGATCTGGCGGGGTTACAAGTTTCTGCAGTTACACAATGGGTTTAGTGGCGTCAAAATAGCAAGCGTCACGCCAGATCACACATGTTATGCTGTGATGCAAAATGGGAGAGATCAACATGAAGACCGTGTATACCATCGGCTATGAGGGTACCGACATTGATCGCTTCGTTCAGACGCTTAAAGCGGTCGGCGTTCAATCCGTTGCGGACGTTCGCGCTGTCCCTCTTTCTAGGAAGAAAGGTTTTTCCAAAAACGTCCTTCGAGATCGGCTTGCACAAGAAGGTATTCGGTACTTGCCAATGCAAGATCTGGGAGATCCGAAGGCAGGGAGAGAAGCGGCAAAGGCGGGCAACTACGAGCTATTCCGGAAAATCTACACGGCCTATATAGAGCAATCCAACGTCGTTCCCGTAGTTGCAGATTTGGCCGACAAAGCCGAAGACAGTAGTACCTGCCTACTTTGCTTCGAGCGTGATCCTAAGACATGCCACCGCCTTATAGTGGGTGAGAAAATGGCGATGTTTGGATATCAGATGATGCATCTCTATGCCGATGATCCAAATCGGTACGTTCGAAACAGAGAGCGACTTACGGTTAGAGCAGAAGGCCTTGCTTTGCATGAGGCGGGTATATGAGGCTAATTAAAAGCCACTGATCCTGAAAGCGATGCTGGTTACCCATAAGAAACATAAGGTCATTTGAGGGAATAGCGACTTCCAGCTTAGCGCGGAATTTATCTTCCCACATGCTCCCGTAGTTGCTTTTGCAGTTCCAAAAAAGCGCACCCACTTCCCAGTCGACCAACTTGTGACGGAAAGAGACGTTTCCGGTTTCTGAAGCGCATTCATATCGATAGTAGAAGTCAAATGGCAGCTTTCGCAGCCGCCGAATCGAATGCTTATCTTCATCGAATAACCCGCCTTGCTTCTGCTCTTGTGCAAGCTTGGCAATCTCATCGTCCGTCCAGTCCGGGTTGGAAACCGGCTCGATGTCGAGACCTAAAACACGGGTCGGCTTCAAAAGAGCCAATGAGCTTTGCGTCTCAGCCTGATGGGAAACGATATCATCGAAAGAACCAAACAACTTCAGCTTAGACAGCAGACCGCGCCTTGCCATCCATTCCTTTTTGGTCGGTACTGTCGCACCCGGCAAAATGGTATCTACTTTGATCGAATAGCTCTCAGGACGATGATCACCTCGGGCCTTTTCAACCTTCGCGTCTATCCACTGCCATTTCCGAAACTGATGCTCTTCCGCAATATGGCGAAAAGGAACTGGGAATAGTCTAATCAGGGCGCCACTTTCAAGCATCCCCGCGACGCAGGATGTTTCTGCGTACTTGCCGCTAGGCGACGGATATGTCTTGCAAAGGATTAGTATTTTCTGGTCGAAGACTGGCATCGCCCCTCCACAGCCATCTATATATTTCAAACATGCCCAAATCGCCTTATGATTGCAAATATCAAATATTTGGCGGCGCGGAGATAGTAGGCTCCACCCATGCCAACATGAAGGAAATTCGGGTGCGGTTCGGGAAACAGGTCTGGCGTTTCGCCTTCGCCTTTGATCCGTCCCACAGCGCCATCATCCTCTGCGGCGGCGACAAGCAGGGCATGAGTCAGACGCTGTTTTACAAGACCGTGATCCGCAAGGCCGATACCCGGTTTTCAGCCTGGCTCAAGCAGAAACGCAATGGACACTGACTGGAAAACACTGCGCGCAGAACTGCCCGACGACGTCCGCGCACGGCTCGATGCCAAGCGCAATGAGCGACGGCTGGGCAAGGCGCTGGCCGAGGTCCGCAAGGCCATGCAGGCCACCCAACAGGATGTCGCAGCCCGGGCCGGTATGACGCAGAACACCGTGTCGAAACTCGAACGCGCCGACGACGTGCTCCTCTCCTCCGTCGTCCGCTACATGCGCTCGATCGGCGGCGGCGTCGAACTCGTGCTGAAGGCGCCAGATGGCAAGGAAAGCCGTGTCGATCTGACAACAGAAGCGAACTGAGCATATCCACCCCGCCCCCACCATGGTACGAGGCCGCCACACACCACCCACACCCGCCGAGACACCCGCCCATGCCCCCTGCCCTCCAAACCGACCTCACCGCCACGCTGCGTCCCCTCCTCACCGAACTCCACCAGTCCCCCGACCTCTTCCAGACCTGGGATGCCCATCTGGAGCTTGTCGCGGCCGGCGGTCTTGTGGTGGTGAAGTCGAAGCGGGCGAAGGGGCTGGTCGACAGCCTGTTCTGGGGCCGGGCGCCGGGATCCTCGGAGAACAAGCAGTTGCCCGAGGCGACCGCCTTTGCCGCCATCGACCGTTTTCTCGGCCTCGGCGCCCATCTCGCTCTGTCGGATGCGCTGCCCGAAGGTGCAGTGCTCGACGCGGCCTACCCCCACTGCGCGGTGAAGCTCTCCTATCGCAAGAAGGGCGCCCCGAAGGCGAGATCGCTGTCGATGATCTTCATCGGCTTCAACGACGAGGCAGAGGCGCTTGGCCATGCCGAGCGTTCAGGCGATGCACTGCCGCTGGTCAGGACTCGGCCTTTGATGGGCGAGCGCCTGCACGAATGGCGCTGAATCAATCCCTCTTTGCCTGAGACAAGGGAACTTTTGGGCGTCCACGGGCTTTCTCCGCCACGACAACGAAGGAGTTTCCCCATGTCCGCCAAGTTCCTGCGCGCAGCCCTGGTCACCACGCTTGCCCTCGCCGGCCTTCCGCTCGCCGCGCCCTTTGCAGCCACCGCGTCGGCGCAGGGCGTCGAGTTTCGCATCGGCCCGGATGGCGTTCGCCCGATCATCCGCGAGCGTGACGTCGACCGCCGCGATCGCAACCGTGGCTGCAGCCCGCGCGAAGCCCGTGCCGCGGCTGCCGAAGAAGGCCTTCGCCGCGCCGAAGTGGTGCGCGTCACCGATCGCAGCGTGACCGTGCGCGGCTTTACCCGCCGTGGCCCCGAGCAGATCCGCTTTGCCAATCGCCGTGGCTGCCCGATCATCTGATCGCAGCCTCTGAAGTCCAAGACATGAAAAAAGCCGCCGGATCGCTCCGGCGGCTTTTTTGTTTGTTGTCAGGCGAAAGCCTCAACCGATGTCGGCGTGGCTCTCGATGATACGGCCGACCAGGCCATAGGTGACGGCGTCTTCGGCGGAAAGCCAGTAGTCGCGGTCGATATCCTTGGCGATCTTCTCCTGGCTCTGGCCGGTGGCCTTCGCGTAGATCTTGATCAGGCGCTCGTTCATCTTGATGATTTCGCGGGCCTGGATCTCGATATCCGAGGCCATGCCGCGGGTGCCGCCAGACGGCTGGTGCATCAGGAAGCGGGTGTTCGGCAGGGCCAGACGGCGTTCCTTCGGAACCGCGACGAAGATCAGCGAGCCGGCAGATGCCGCCCAGCCGGTCGCGATGATGAAGACCTTCGGCTTGATGAAGCGGATCATGTCATGGATCGCGTCGCCGGCTTCCACATGGCCGCCCGGCGAGCAGACGAACACGCGGATGTCTTCATCGGAAGCGGCAGCGAGCGCGACGAGCTGCGTGCAGACCTTCTGCGCCAGCTCCATGGTGATCCCGCCATAGATGAAGATCGAACGCGACTTGAAGAGGTTCGCTTCCGTTTCCTTGCCGATCGGCAGTTCCTTGCTCTTGTCGTCTTCGTCTTCGTTCATCACAGGGGACAGTCCTCGTTGGTTTGGCTTATCCGCACATAGTGCGTCTGCAGGCTTAAGACAATGCGGGAAAAAGACAAGCATGGAAGCGATGAACAGGAGGTTGACACACATGCTTCGCCACCCGGTGTTCAACACCCGTTCTTAATATTAGCGGGATAATCTGCCGCTGACGAAGGAGCCCCCATGACGAACACCATCCGTCTTGCCGAATTGATCGAGGCACTCAGCCACGCGCTCGACATGACGGAAGGCCAGCCCGCCGGCCATTGCGTCCGCTGCTGCTTCATCGGCACGCGGATCGGCCAGGCGCTGGGCCTCGGTGAAGAGGCGCTGCGCGATCTTTATTACACGCTGCTCTTGAAGGATCTCGGCTGCTCATCCAACGCAGCCCGCATCTGCGAACTCTATCTGGCCGATGATCTGAAGTTCAAACACGACTTCAAGCTGGTCGATGGCTCCTTCCCGCAGATCCTCAAATTCGTGCTCTCGCACACCGGCATGGAAGCGGGCCTCGCCGAACGCTTCCGCGGCATTCTCAACATTTTCAAGAATGGCGGCGAGATCACGACCAGCCTGATCCAGACACGCTGCCAGCGCGGCGCCGAGATTGCCCGCCAGATGCGCTTCTCCGAAGAAGTGGCAAAGGGCATTCTCGATCTCGACGAACATGTCGATGGCGGCGGCCAGCCACAGGGGCTGAAGGGCACGGAAATCCACCTCTTTGCCCGCATCGCCCTGATGGCGCAGGTCATCGACGTCTTCTTCGTCCACCAGGGGCCGGAGGCCGCCCTTACCGAAATCCGCAAGCGCGCCGGCGGCTGGTTCGATCCCGAGATCGTCACGGTCTTCGAAACGCTCGCCACGCCCGTCTTCTTCGCCGAACTCGGCGCGGACAATCTGGAAGCCTATGTGCTGGCGCTCGAACCCGGCCGTCAGGCCATCCTCGCAGACGAGGACTATCTCGACGACATCGCCGCCGGCTTTGCCCGCGTCATCGATGCCAAGAGCCCCTATACGTCAGGCCATAGCGACCGCGTCGCCCTCTTCACCGACCTGATCGCCGAGGAGCTCGGCATGCCCTCGGCAGAGCGCCGCCGCCTGAAGCGTGCCGCCCTCCTGCATGACATCGGCAAGCTCGGCGTCTCCAACAGCGTGCTCGACAAGCCGGGCCGGCTCGAGGGCGAGGAGTGGGAGCAGATGAAGCGCCACGCGGAATTCTCCGAGACCATCCTCTCGCGCATCGCAGCATTCGCCGATCTCGCCTTGATCGGCGGCGCCCATCACGAAAAGCTCGATGGTTCCGGCTATCCGCGAGGCCTCAAAGGCGACCAGATCTCCTTCGAGACCCGCATCGTCGCAACCGCTGACGTCTTCGATGCACTAACCGCCGACCGCCCCTATCGTGCGGCTATGCCGGTCGCAAAAGCGCTTGCCATCCTCTGGGAGGGGGCGGGCCGTCACCATGACGAGACCTGCATCGCCGCCCTGGAACGGGCGCTTGCCCGGGCAGAACTCAAGGCAGCGTGAAAGTGCCGAAACCAATTAGGGAATTTCCGATATTCCTGGAGGTGTGATCTGGGAGTGCAGACCGGTGGTCACCTGCAGGGTAAAGTGATCAGTGCCCTTTTGCGGCTCGTCATCACCAAGCCCGATCGAGAGAACCGTCGAAGACTGCTGCCACTCGGCAACGATTTCCAGACCACCTTCGCGCGACGGCTGGATATGCCCACGCCACTGCGTCTCCATGGGACAGTCGGCGACGCCGTTGCGCCAGCTCACCTGAAAGGCGATCGTCTCGTCCACCATCCGCCCGCTGAGCTCATAGGGAATGCCGCGACAGCCCTTGCCGGGTGCGTTGTTAACGAAATAGCCCTGCAGCAACCCGTCGCGCCCGCGATCCAGCACCATCACCGAGCCGTGCCTGTTGACCCAGGTGGAGGTACCCGCGGCGATATCGAGAGGCAAGCGCCCCTCGCCGCGCGGCGCCGCCAGCAAGACGGTCGGCCAGAGAACCGATGCAAACAACAATGCAACCACTGTCATGCCAACCCTCCCGAAGTATCCGCGAATCAATATCAACACATGGTTGATTAAGAATTTATGGATATAGCGATGAATCGGTCGCGTTTCCTCGGGCTGTCACCGGGCGATGCGCGTCGAGAGGATGATCGACGACAGCGTCCGCTCGACACCCGAGAGCTCGCCGATCCGGTCGATCAGGCGATCGAGTTCCGAGATCGACGGCGCAGCGACAATGGCGATCAGGTCGTAAGGGCCGTTGACGGAATAGAGCGCAGACACCTCGCGGATCGCGTTGAGCTCCGCAGTGACAGCGGACAGCGCCTTGGGCGCGATCGTGATCATCACATGTGCCCGGATCAGCCCGCTCTGATAGGCATCCGACAGCCGCACCTGATAGCCGGCAATGACCCCCTGCCCCTCCAGGCGCTCAAGCCGCGCCTGGACGGTCGTGCGCGACAGATCGAGCCGCCGGGCAAGTTCGGCCACCGGCATGCGGGCGTTTTCCGAAAGCAGGGACAGTAGCTCCCGATCCTTGTCACTGATCTGCATTTCGCCCATTCCTTACGTCGATCTGTTCATATGGATACTGCATATTGGACATATCGTCACTTGGAATCGACATGCACCGCAGCCACACTGGTGGGATCAGTGAAAACAGGCTCGTGTCACACGGGCTCTCATGCATGCGAGGGGCAAATCCATGAAACACGTCACCATCATCGGCGCCGGCAAGATTGGCGGAGCGATTGCGCGCATGCTGGCTGAGACCGGAGACTATCAGGTTACCGTCGCCGATCGCAGCGCCGAACAGCTGTCCAAGCTCGACGCCCATCCGGCGGTCAAGACCGCTGAAATCGATATCGCCGATGCCGCCGCCCTCGACAGCCTGCTCTCCGGCCAATTCGCCGTGCTCTCCGCCGCCCCCTTCCACCTGACCGGCGCGATTGCCGAAAGTGCAGCCCGCACCGCGACCCACTATCTCGACCTGACCGAGGATGTCGCCACCACCCGCCATGTCGAAGACCTCGCCCGCGGCGGCCGTTCCGCCTTCATCCCGCAATGCGGCCTTGCGCCCGGCTTCATCTCGATCGTCGCGCATGACCTCACCAAACATTTCGAGACACTGGATACGGTCCGCATGCGCGTCGGCGCGCTGCCGCAATACCCGTCGAATGCGCTCAACTACAATCTGACCTGGTCGACCGACGGGCTGATCAACGAATACATCGAGCCCTGCGAGGCGATCGTCGAAGGCAAGCTGTCTGTCGTGCCGGCCATGGAAGAGCGCGAGGAATTCTCCCTCGACGGCGTGACCTACGAGGCCTTCAACACCTCGGGTGGCCTTGGCACCCTGGCCAAGACGCTGGAAGGCCGCGTGCGCACGATGAACTACCGTACCATCCGTTATCCGGGCCACCAGGCGATCATCAAGGCTCTTCTGAACGACTTCAACCTGAAGAACCGCCGCGACGTGCTGAAGGACCTGTTCGAAAACGCGCTGCCCGCCACCATGCAGGATGTCGTCGTCATCTTCGTCACCGTCTGCGGCTGGAAGGACGGTCGTTACCTGCAGGAAACCTATGCCAACAAGGTCTATGCCGGTGTGGTCGCTGCCAAGAAGATGAGCGCCATCCAGATCACCACGGCCGCCGGCATCTGCACGGTTCTCGATCTGCTCGCCGACGGCACGCTGCCGCAGGCCGGTTTCGTGCGCCAGGAAGAAATCGGCCTCGAAGCCTTCCTTGCGAACCGCTTCGGCCGGGTATATGACCCCGAGGTGATGAAGGTCGCCAAGGCGAGCTAAGAATTCTCCGGGGGGAGGCAGGACCGGAAGGTCCTCGAGGGGCGGTTCGTCTGACGGCGGACCGCCCCTATCGCGTTCCCGGCACGGCATCCGCCACCCACTACCGTCGAAACAAGTTGATCATCGAGATACACTGTTTCTTTAGCCACCTAAGTTAGGATATCCTCATTCTTGGATCTCCTGAAGCAGCGCGGCGCAGAGGTTCGATCCAGAGCCTTTTGGCACGATTGGGCGGGACATGATCGGAAAGGGCAGTCAGGAGCACAAGGTCGCTCGGGTGATCCGCGTCTATCAGGCCGTGTCGCTCGCAGTGGCTGCCTTCGCCCTTTTCTGGACCGTCATCTTCTTCGTCAATGGCCGCCCGATGATGGCGCTGGCCGAACTCTTCCCCGTCGTAGCCGCCCTCATCTGCTTTGCCCTGGTCACCCGCGGCCGGCTTGATCTCTTCCTGCTCGTTGCACAATTCAGCTTCCTGATCTTCGTCATCGCCTTCTGCCTGATGTTTGACGTGCCGCAAAATGGCGCACCGCGCGTCACCCATCTCTTCCTGCCGGTGCTCGGCATGCTCGCCTATATCAACCACCTGCGTCGCCCCTCGCGCCTGCAGCTGTCAGTCATTGCCGCGAGCCTCGTGGCCTTCGTCGTCCTCCATGCGGCAGATCTGCGCCTGCCCTTCGCCCAGCCGATCCCGCCGGAACTGCATCGCTACGGCATGTGGCTCAACCCGGCGATGGCAGCCCTGATCTTCTGCGGCGCGATCTATATGCTGCAGCGGCGTCTCTCCGCCCCGCGCGGCATCGCCCGCGATCTGCTGGCTGCGCTTCGGCACGGTGAACTCACCCTCGCCTACCAGCCCCAGACCGATCGGCAGGGCAAGGTTCTGGGCGCCGAAGCCCTGCTGCGCTGGAACCACCCGACCCGCGGCCCCATCTCTCCCGCCACTTTCATTCCAGCTGCCGAGGAAATGGGCCTGATGCCGATCGTCGGCACCTATGTTCTCGAACAGGCCCTGGAAACTCTCGTCCGCTGGCAGGCCGACCCGCAGCTCAGCGCCCTCAGGCTCTCGGTCAACGTCAGCGCCAGCCAGTTCAACGAGGATGATTTCGAGACGACTCTGCGCGACCTCATCACCCGCTACAACATCGACCCGACACGACTGAGGCTGGAGCTTACCGAAAGCGTGCTGATCGCCGGCCTTGAACCGGTCGCGGAAAAGATGGCGGCCCTGAAAGCGCTCGGTCTGACCTTCTCGCTCGACGATTTCGGAACCGGCTTCTCCTCACTCGCCTATCTGCGCCGCCTGCCAGTAAGCGAGCTCAAGATCGACCGCAGCTTCGTCGCCACGGTCGCCGATAACGATCGCGATGCAGCCCTCGTCCGCTCGATCCGGGCAATCGCCACCGATCTTGGCCTCGAAACCGTGGCGGAAGGCGTGGAAACCCCAGCCCAGCTCGCCTTCCTCGAAGCAACCGGCTGTCGGATCTTCCAGGGCTATCTCTTCGGCCGGCCGATGCCGCTGGCCGATTTCGAACTGTCCGTCGTCGCGCCTCAGCCGCAAGCCACGGCATCGCAGCGCCCCTCCCCGCGCCTCGCCGCCGGCTGAGCGGCGGCAACGCACATCGTCAGCCGAACCGCCCGAGCATCTTCAGCATGAAACTCGCCATGCGCCCATAGGGCGGGTAGAGGAACTTCACGCCCGAGATCGCCGACTGTTTGAGAACCGGCTTCTCCTTGCTGAGCGCCAGGAACCCCGCCTCGCCGTGATAGGCGCCGTAGCCGGAAGCACCAACGCCGCCGAAGGGCAGATCGTCCTGGGCGAGATGCAGGATCGTGTCGTTGACCGTGACGCCACCGGCAATCGTGCCCGAAAGCACCCGCTCCTGCGCCTGCTTGTCGTCGCCGAACCAGTAGAGCGCCAGCGGCCGGTCGCGATGGTTGACATAGGCAATCGCCTCGTCCAGCGTGTCATAGGGCACGATCGGCAGGATCGGCCCGAAGATCTCTTCCTGCATCACGGTGGTGTCGTCGGGCGCGCCGATCACGGCAACCGGTGAAAACACGCGGGCGTCGGGATCATGCGGACCGCCAAGCTCGACCACCTCGGCGCCCTTGTCGCGGGCTTCCTCGACGAGCCGGGTGAGCCGCGCGTAGTGGCGTGGGCTGATGATCGAGGTGTAGTCGGCATTGGCAGGCAGGCCGGGATATTGCCGGACGACCTCCGCCTTCACGGCGGCAAGGAAATCCTGAACCCGCCCGCGTGGCACCAGCGCGTAATCGGGCGCGACACAGGTCTGGCCGGAATTCAAAAGCTTACCCCAGACGAGGCGCGGCACGGCCTTGTCGAACTGCACGGAGGCATCGAGGATGGCGGGCGACTTGCCGCCGAGTTCGAGGGTAACAGGCGTCAGGTTCTTCGCCGCCGCTTCTGCCACCTTGCGGCCGACAGCAGTCGAGCCGGTGAAGACGAGGTGGTCGAAGGGGGCAGCGCTAAAGGCAGTCGCCACGTCGGGCCCGCCGGTGACAACGACCACCTCGTCCTCGGAAAACGTCTCGGCGACGGCCTTGGCCAGCACCTCGGAAAAGGCGGGCGTCAGCTCGGAGGGTTTCAGCATCGCCCGGTTGCCGGCAGCAAGACCGCCTGTCAGCGGCGAGAGCATCAGGTTCAGCGGATAATTCCAGGGAGCGACGATCCCGACCACGCCAAGCGGCTGGCGAAGGATGACGGCCGATGCGGGCTTGCCGGTCCAGGCGAGCGACACGCTTCGCGGCCGCATCCAGCGCTTCAGCTGCCTGCGCGCATGGCGGATCGCGGCGCGCACCGGCACAACATCGGTGAGCTCAGTGACCACAGCCGGCCGATTGCCGAAATCCTGCGAGATCGCTGCGGCAAAGCGCTCCTGCCAGGCCTCCACCATCCGATCGAGCCGCACCAGGCGATCGTCGCGGGTGGCATGAGCAGGCGTGACGTCCTTCGCCCAGGCCGCCTTTTGCGCGGCAAGCAGGGCGGCGATGCGCGCGGCGGGATCTGCAGCCTCTGCTTTCGGCGATACCTGTCCGTCCATGGCGGTTTCCTCTCGTTTTTTCTTCTTGTCCAATGTGGGCAGTTTACGCCTGTTTGTTCAAGGGAGAACAAATGATTTTTGGTGCGGCTCATCTCCCCCCTTGCGGGGGAGAACGGAAAATCGAAGGCTTAGGCGAGCGCAAGCCGCCTAAACTTCAGATTTTCCAAGAGAGGGGCAGCGTTCTGTTGGTGCTCAGCTTACCGAGCCCCCCTCTTGCGAAATCTGAGGTTTGGCCCTGATCGGGCCAATTCCTCGATTTCGCTTTCTCCCCCGCAAGGGGGGAGATTGGCCGCCGCATGCTTCGCCGCCGGTCGGGATTGCTCCCTCCGGGTGGGCTGAAATTTGTCTCGGACGAGGCGCCAGAAGCAACCTGTCTAAGTAGTCTATGTGGCTCCTTCCGGCGCCCCGTTCGGCGTTTTTTTCCCGCTGCATGCGTCTCTCTGGCAAGGCGGCGACGGTCTTCGGGACCTTCGTCCCGAGGAATGACCGGGCGCGGGTCCGGCTGCGACGTCACCATGAGATGACGCTTCAGCCTGGCCGGTGGCCCGGGAGGTTCCCGCCGGATGGTGCACCAATCCGACCGGGACCCTCGCCCGGGGGATGATCGTCTGGCCATTGGCGGCCCGGCGCTCATCCCCGCCGTTTGTTTCGCCCCGCTGTCTGGATGTTCGCGACAGCGCTGGCGCCTTGTCTGTGTGCCTCTGAGGCACGTCCTTCCAATCAGGGGTTTCAGGCGTCAGGCATCCGACCGTCCGCCATCACTTCCACCCCTTCGTCCGGAGGGAGACCGTTGCAGCGGGCCGGGGGTCTGTACCTGCGAGAGTACTCGCCCCCGGCGCCGGCCCCGCCTCGCCTGACATCGCATCGTCAGGTGTATCCGAGGGCGGGACGGGGATGAGTCTAAGGGGGTGGAAATGGTGGGGGATGAAAAAACATGTCGGGGTTTGATTTTGTTGGGAAATCGCTGCGGAGCGTCCCCCTTCTTTTGCCGATTTGCGGCTCACGGGGCCTATCTCCCCCCTTGCGGGGGAGACTTCGGAGCGATGGCCGAAGGCCAGAAATCGATCCAGTGAATCGATTTCAGCGAACGGAGGCCTGAGCGCGACGCCGCGCGAAGGCTGTGAGAGGAATTGGCCCGATCAGGGCCAAACCTCAGATTTCGCAAGAGGGGGGCTCGGTGAGGTGAGTACCAACTGAACCGTGCCCCTCTCCTGGAAAATCTGAAGTTTAGGCGGCTTACGCTCGCCTAAGCCTTCGATTTTCCTTCCTCCCCCGCAAGGGGGGAAGTAGCGTCGATGCTACCCGTGCGCGCCATGGTCGGCATCGCCGAACGCGTCAGCGATCAAACACGGTCGGAAACAAACGTTCTTTTAAATCTGCAAATACTCCATCGAGCCCCGGCATCAACGATGCTGCAGTTATGCCCATCAAACGCAATTCTTGCATCACCTTGGCGCGAGCCGACTTAGGTAGATCGAACGCTTTAAGGTAGCGACACCCCCTAGCGTCTTCGTGGAGCTTCACGAACTGCTCGACGTTGTCGACTGTACATATGCTGCACCATGCTTGTTGAGCGACCGCTCTCGGATTCGACAAAGGATAGGGCTGGAAGAATGTTACATGTGGACGAACATTTAAGGTCGAAAGGCTAGGAGCCTGATCCTGATGCCATCTCTCGAGTTCGAACTCAAAGATCCTTACTGAACCCTCCGTTTCGTTGGTGACACCCGAGAAGGCAAAGTAGGCTGCAACAAATGGAGAGGCGCTCCAATCAAGAAGCGGAGTAGGGAAACCATGGTGCTGAAGCAGATACCAAAACGATGCTCGATCGTCAGGATCCTTCAGGTCAAACCGGCGATCCAGCACATTGATGGCTGAACTTAGAGCCCTGCGAACATCATCAACCGCAAACCGGTAAAGATCTTTGCGAGAGGTACGATGAAATGACGTTCGAAGGGGATAAGGCTTCATTTGCCCCCTGAACACCGATTGATGCTCCCTTTGGGAAAGAACATAATCCCGGAACGAGTCCCAGTCTTTAATTGTCTCGTCAGCGAGAACGATGCTGGAGTTCGGCACACCCGGTCTGTGCGCGACGCCTGACAATGTGCCTACTGTCTTACTCGATCCATCAGTAGCCCGATCCAGTGTTGTCAAGGCTACATCCATTCGATCAGCCTTTACACTAAGGGAGACCAAGACTTCATTTGGCAGAACAAACCCCTGTGAAGCTTTGGCCAGATCGCTTGTAGAAGCCGGAATCGCCTCACCGACCATTTCGTACTCGACCCTAGCGACGAACGATGCAGATTCAGCACGGCCAGCTATCGAAAATTTAGTGATGAACACGAGATCGTTCTCAAGCCCCTCCTGAAAGAAGGTAGCACGACCTTGATATCCACTTGGAAGGTCATCGATTTCGATGACGCACAATCCCTTTGCGTAACCAAGAAGTTCACCGAACCATTGTCCTGCCAGCATACAAACTGCCCCACCACCGCCAAAACACTAAAATAAGCTGTAACACCCCACAAGAACAACTATCAGCTTCAGGCGCGCACAAAAAACCCGCCGGCCATACAACCGACGGGTCCATAACTCTCAGAGCGAACCGCCCTGCCCTCAGCTGCGCGGCTTCAAGTTCTCAGGATCATACAGCGGCTTGTAACCCACCGCTGCGACCTCGACCGGGAAGCTCTCGGCGAAGTATTCCACGTTCAGCTTCCGACCCACCTCGCAATATTCCGCCGGCAGATAGGCGAGCGCGATGTTCTTGCCGATCGTCGGGCCATAGGCCACCGACGTCGTGTAGGAGCGACGTCCAAGGCTGTCGATCAGGACTTCGCCGGTATCAGGATCCATGACCGGCATGGAGCCGACCGGGTAGCGGGCGACACCCGACTTGTCGACATTGTCGGTCATCACGAGCGTGCAGAGCATGGCCGGCTGCTTGTCGCGGGCCTTGTATTCGAGATGCTTGGCCTTGCCGCGGAAATCGGCTTCTTTGACCTTCGGACGGGCGAGATCGGCTTCGATCAGGTTGTACTGGGTCAGAAGATCGGCGTTCTGCAGGCGCAGGCTCTTTTCCATGCGGCGGGAATTGGCATAGGTCTCGACACCGAAGGCCATGACGCCGGTGGCGCGCAGAGCATCCCAGACGGCAAGGCCGTCTTCGTACTTCATATGCAGTTCCCAGCCCTGCTCGCCGACATAGGAAATGCGGAAGGCGGTGACCGATTTGCCGGCGATTTCGATCTGCTTGATCGCGGCGAAGGGGAAGTTTTCGGGGTCGAGACCGGCGGGGTCCGCGACGGCCTTTTTCAGCGTATCGCGGGCGTTCGGGCCCCAGATGCCGATGGTGATGTATTTTTCCGACGTGTCGGTGATGGTGACATCGAGGCCGCGATCCTGGGCGACGCGCTTCATGTAGTGGAAGTCGCGCGGTCCGGCGTCGGCACCATTGACCAGGCGGCAGCGGTCGGCGAGCCGGAAGACGGTGAAGTCGGCGCGGACCATGCCCTCGTCGTCGAGGAAGTGGGTGTAGATGCCCTTGCCGATATTCGCATCACCACCGATCTTGGCAGCGCAGAGCCATTCCAAGAGCTCGACATGGTCAGGACCTTCGATGTCGACCATATGGAAATGGCTAAGATTGACGATGCCGCAATCCTCGCTCATCGCCAGATGTTCGGCATTCGAAACGCGCCAGAAGTGTCTGTTATCCCACTCGTTTTCACGAACAGGAACGCGATCGCCGTATTTCTCCAGGAGGTGCTCGTTGGCGGCGTAGCCATGCGCACGCTCCCAGCCGCCGAGTTCCATGAAGTGACCGCCGAGTTCGACTTCGCGCTCATACATCGGCGAGCGCTTGGCGCCGCGACCGCTGGCATAGGGTTCGCGGGTGTGAACGGCGGGGAAGTAGATCTTCTGGGCGGCCTCGTAGCAGCGGCCGGCGATGAAGTCTTCGGTGAGCTGGTGCGGGTAGAAGCGGGCGTAATCGATCGAGTTGTGGTCGATCTCGGTGCGGCCATCGGTCATCCAGTCGGCGATCAGCTTGCCGTAACCGGGGCCGTCCTTGACCCAGATGGCGACGCAATACCAGAGGCCACGCACCTTCTGGCTTTCGCCGCAGGACGGGCCGCCAGCAGCCGAGACCTGCAGCAGGCCGTTGAACGAATGGCTCTCGTTATAGCCGAGCTCGCCAAGGATCGGGGTGAGTTCCATGGCGCGCTCGAGCGGCTCAAGGATCTGCTCCATTTCGAGGTCGCGCTGCGAGGGCGAGAGGCGTGCCTCGTGCTTTTCCAAGAGTTCGCGCGGATGGCACATGCGCGGATTGTGCTGCTCGTAATAGCCCCATTCGATCTGGCCGCCTTCCGAGGTCTTCGGGTCGCCGGTGTCGCGCATATAGGCCGAATTGCCCTGGTCGCGCAGCAGCGGGTAGCCGATGTCCTTGCCGGTGCCTTCGAACTCGTTGTACGGACCGAAGAAGGTGAGCGGATGGTCGACCGGCATGACCGGCAGGTCTTCGCCGACCATTTCCGCAATCAGGCGGCCCCAGAGGCCGGCGCAGACCACGACGTGGTCGGCCATGATCGTGCCGCGATGGGTGACGACGCCCTTGATGCGACCACCCTCGACGATGAGAGACTGGGCCGGCGTATTGCCGAACATTTGGAGCTTGCCGGACTTTTCCGCCGCATCGACAAGCTTGCCGGCAACAGTCTGGGAGCGCGGGATGACGAGGCCGGCATCGGGATCGAACATGCCGCCCATGACCTGGTCTTCCTCGATCAGCGGGAAGAGTTTCTTGATTTCGGCGGGCGAGACATAGTGAGCGCGGGTGCCGAAAGCCTTGGCAGAGGAGAGCTTGCGCTTGATCTCTTCCATCCAGGTGTCGTCGCCGGTGCGGGCGACTTCGAGACCGCCGATACGGGCGTAGTGGCCCATCTTCTCGAAGAAATCGATCGAATACTGCGTGGTCCAGACCGAGAGATAGTCGTGGCTCGTGGTGTAGCAGAAGTCCGAGGCATGGGCGGTCGAGCCGATGTCGGTCGGAATACCCGACTTGTCGATACCGACGATGTCGTCCCAGCCGCGCTCGATGAGATGATGCGCGATCGATGCGCCGACGATGCCGCCTAGACCGATGATGACGACTTTCGCCTTGGTCGGAAACTCTGCCATAGCCTTGTGAACCCTGATGTCTGGGAGTGAATGATGTGGCACCGATCTTAAAAGCCCGGGCGGGGCATTTGCAGCCTGTCTGCGACATTCTGCAAGAGACCCACGACCACTTGTCCACGCCCTGATCCGCCGGATCGCGGCGAGAGGGTGGCTTTGCATACCGCAGAGAGGACAAAAAAGGGCGTCGGTTATCACCGACGCCCGTCTTCTCCGTTGCCGCATGGCGCTTTTGCGTCACGCGGCGATGTTGCGATCCGTCAGAGGCGGATGGTGCCGTTGTCCTCGCCATCCCAATACTGAACCGTATCGGCATGGACCTTGATCAGCACCAGGCCGGGCGTCGCGGTGCCCTCGGGAAACCAGCGGTCGAGATCGGAATTCCAGTGGCCTTCGAAGACGGCCTGGTCGGCGATCAGGCTGGCGCGGCCCTCGGCAGTGATGAAGATGCCCGGCTTGCCGAGCAGGCTGGGCGGCGCGGTGAAGCTGAGAGTCACGGTGGAATCGGCCGTCAGCTCGCGGATCTTGGCGGTGTCGGTATAGGAAAAGAAATAGCTGTCGCCATCATATTCGACGTCGCCATTGTTGCTCATCGGCCGACCGGCGATGGCGCCGTCTTCCGCCCGGGTGAGCATCATGCAGAAATCGATCTTCTGCATCTTCTTGGCAAGTTCGGGGAGAGTGAGTGTCATGGGTGCCTCCGGCTTCTGATGTCCGGGACAAGCCCGAAGGCGACCATTTGTTCCGGAGTGAAAGGCGCAGCCCGCGATCGTCGGGATAGGCCGATAAGCCGGTGGATCGCCATTTTGCGGCCTATCTTCAGCCTCAGTTGGATCAATCTTTGCCGATAGGCGTTGTTCCACGCTGCCTGAGAAGCCGAAAACGGCCACCCCTCCCCGGCAGCCGAACATGGAAGGAGAATTGCCATGAAGAAAATGCTCATCCTGAGCCTCGCCACCCTGCCCGTCTTCACGAGCGCCGGCATCACCGCAGCGGCCGACATGACGGCTGGCGCCCCGGCTCCCGCCGTCATCGAGAGCGACCGCGTCGGTGGTGTGCGCATCGGTTACCTGGATTGCCAGATCGGTGGTGGCCTCGGCTACGTGCTCGGCTCTGCCAAGACCGCAGACTGCGCCTTTACCTCCGTCATCGACGGCGAACCGCTCGACACCTACACCGGCTCGATCAAGAAGTTCGGCGTAGATCTCGGCTTCACCACCAAGAGCCGCGTGATCTGGGCCGTCTTTGCTCCGACCGCCGGTTATCACAAGGGCTCGCTCGGTGGTCTATATGGCGGTGCGACCGCAGAAGCGACCGTCGGCGCCGGCATTGGCGCCAACGTCCTCTTCGGCGGCACCTCCGGCTCGATCCATCTGCAGCCGGTCAGCGTCTCCGGCCAGATCGGCCTGAACATCGCCGCCACCGGCACCTCTATGACGCTGCAGCCGTCTGCTATCTGATCGGCAGCATCAGTCAGATCATGAGAAAGGCGCCTCGCAAGGGGCGCCTTTTTTGATGTCCTGGAGTATGACGGCTGACGTCGGTGTTAGCCCTCCGCCTCCAGAAACCCACCCGACTGCCGCGCCCAGAGACCGGCATAATGGCCGCCGAGCGCGAGAAGCTCGGCATGCGTGCCCTGCTCGACGATGCGGCCCTTGTCGAGGATCACGAGTCGATCCATGGCGGCGATAGTCGAGAGACGGTGAGCGATCGCGATGACCGTGCGATCCTGCATCAGGCCTTCGAGACTGGTCTGGATCGCCTGCTCGACCTCCGAATCCAGTGCAGAGGTAGCCTCGTCGAGGATCAGGATCGGCGCGTTCTTCAGGATCACCCGGGCAATCGCGATGCGCTGGCGCTGGCCGCCGGAGAGTTTCACCCCGCGTTCGCCGACATGGGCATCAAAGCCGGTGCGACCGTTCCAGTCGGACAGCCGTTCGATGAACTCGACCGCATGCGCCTGGCGCGCTGCTTCGATCACCTCCGCGCGCGTGGCCGAGCGGCGGCCATAGGCGATGTTGTCGTGGATCGAGCGATGCAGCAGCGAGGTGTCCTGCGTGACGACCGAAATATTCTGACGGATGCTCGCCTGCGTCGTGTGCGCCACGTCCTGTCCGTCGATGGTGATACGGCCAGATTCGAGATCGTAGAAGCGGAGCAGCAGGTTCATCAGCGTCGACTTGCCCGCACCTGAGCGGCCAACGAGACCGATCCGTTCGCCGGGTTTCATGTCGAGCGAGAGGTTCTCGATGATCCCGCCCTTGCGGCCATAGTGGAACGAGACGTCGTCGAAGCGGATTGCGCCCTGGGTAACCACCAGCGGTCGGGCGGCTGGCGTGTCGGTGAGCCCGATCGGCTTGGCGATCGTTTCCATCGCCTCATGCACCGTGCCGACCTGATCGGAGATCTGGGTGATCTCCTGCGCCACGCGGGCGGATGTGCCAGAGATCTGCAGCGTCATCGGCAAGACCATGGCGACCACATCGATGCCGATGGCGCCATCGACCCAGAGCCGGACGGCAACCCAGGTCGTTCCGGCGATCAAGAGGCCGGAGAGGATGGTGAGGCCGATGGAGAAGAGCGACAGCCAGCGATGCTGGGTGATCATCCGGCCGGTATGCTTGTCTACGCTTTCGCGCACGAAGGCATCCTCCTCCTCGGGCCGGGCGAAGAGCTTCACCGTCATGATATTGGTGTAGCTGTCGACGATGCGACCGACCATTTCCGAGCGCGCATAGGCAATCGCCTTCGAGCCGCGGCGGATCTGCGGCACGATCAGGATGAGAAAGCCGATATAGGCAATCGTCCACAGCGCCACCGGCAGCACCAGCCACCAGCTGGCGGCAGCCAGAAAGGCCGACGTGATGACGCCAAGAGCTGCGAGATACCAGACGACCGAGATGATCGAGACAACCGAGCTTCGAAGCGTGTGGCCGATTTCCAGGATGCGCGAGCCGATGCGACCGGCAAAATCATTCTGGAAGAAGGAAATGTTCTGGCGGATGACATGCCAGTGGCTCTGCCAACGGACCATGTTGGTCACACCCGGCGCAATAGACTGGTTGAGCACCAGCCCCTGCAGCGTCGTCACCAGCGGGCGGATGACGAGGACCAGGACAATCAACCCGAAGATCAGCCCGGAAGCTTCGGAAAACACCTGTTCTTTCGGCGTTGAGGTCAGCACCTCCACAAGCCGCCCCATCAACACCGGGATCGCAGCATCGGCAATGGCGACGAGCAAGCTCGCGAGCAGAAGTGCGATGAACAGGCCCTTCGCCTGGCGCACGAAGAACCAGTAGAAATTCAGAAGTCCTTCCGGCGGATCCCCCGGCGTCTCGCGGGCGGTGGGAACGATAATGGTCTCGAAATAGCGGAGCATGAAATTGTCTCTGAAAATGGGAGGCGGCGGGGCAGTGCAGGCGGGAGACTCAAGCGAGCACTGGACGACAACTCCTAGCACTCCACGCTGGCAATGGGACAATTTCGCGACGGCGCTCAGACCGTCTCAGACCGGCCCCGCTCGCTCATCGCCCACCAAGGCACGGATTCGATCTGCGACCTCGGGGTCGATCGGCGTGTAGACCATCAGGTTGAGATCGACCCGTCCGTCGACGGCGAAGGCGGAGTATTCGAGATCGATGGTGCCGAGGACAGGATGCGCCAACCGCTTGGCCCCTTCCCCGGGAACGCTGATCTCGTTCTCGGCCCAGATCCTGCGAAAGTCGGCGCTCACTTCGGAAAGCTCATCGACAAGGTCGCCGATCTGCGACACCGCGCCGGCTCTGGCGGCATCGGCTCGAAAAGCGGCGATCGAAAAGCGCGCAATCGCCTCCCAGTCATGCTGCTTGGCGCGGACCTCGGGATTGCGAAACAGATAGCGCAGCATATTGCGCTCGCCCGGCGGCAGCTTTCCGTAATCGGAGAGAACGATGGTGGCCGCCCGGTTCCACGCGACCACATCCCAGGTTGCAGTCTTCACCACGGCGGGGCAGGTGTCGAGCCGGTCGATGAAGCGCTGCAAGCGCGGGCTGACGCCGTCCACGGACGTGTAGCGCGCCTCAGGCGGACGCCCCAGCCCTAACATGAACAGGTGCTCGCGCTCCGCTTCCGTCAGCAGCATGGCCCGTGCGATGCGGTTGAGCACATCGGCGGAAGGCGCACCACCGCGCCCCTGTTCGAGCCAAGTATACCATGTCGGACTGATATTGGCGCGCTGGGCAATTTCCTCGCGCCGCAGACCCGGCGTGCGTCGACGTCCGGACAGGCCAAAGGTGGCCGGGTCCAGACGCGTCCTGCGGTCGCGAAGAAAACTTGCCAATGTCGTCGCGGCCATGAAGGACTGCCTATCCTGAGAGTTATTATACCATGATAAGATCACTACTTTAACAGGATAACAGATCTGCCATTGCTTGTCCCGTTCACTGGAAAGGATACAGGCATGCAAATCTTCATCACAGGAGCCACCGGCTTTATCGGCTCGGCCGTCATTCCCGAACTGCTCAGCGCCGGACACCATGTTGTGGGGCTAACCCGATCGCAACGAGGCGCCGATATGCTGCGGAAGGTTGGCGCGGAGGCGCATCTGGGCGCACTTGAGGACTTGGACAGCCTCTCCCGCGGGGCCGAGAGGTCGGATGCCGTCATCCATCTCGCCTTCGACCATGATTTCTTAAACTACGAGGCCAATTGCCGGAAGGATGCCGACGCGATTGCAGCGCTTGGTAAGCCGCTTGTCGGCTCCGACCGCCCGATGCTGATCACCTCGGCAATTGGCATGGGCATCGCAACCCCAGGCGAATTGGCCAAGGAAACCGTACTCGACCTCCAGCATGGGAACCCGCGCATCGCGTCCGAAAAGGCGGGACAAGGCCTGCTTCAGGCGGGCGTCAACCTCATCACCATCCGCCTCTCGCAAATTCACGATATCAGGCGCCAGGGCCTGGTCAGCTATCTCATCGACGCGGCACGGGCGCGAAACACGGCAGCCTACGTCGGGGATGGCGCCGGCCGCTGGTCGGCCTGCCATGTGAGCGACACCGCCCTGCTGTACCGGCTGGCCCTGGAAAAGGGTGAACGCGGTGCGCGCTACCACGCCGTCGAAGAGGAAGGCATCAGTCTTCGCAACATCGCTCACGCGATCGGTGTGCGGTTCGACCTTCCGGTGCAATCCGTGACGGCAGAACAGGCCCCGGATTATCTCGGTGCCATGTCAGGCTTTGCGACCTTCGACATGCCGGCGTCATCAGTGCTGACACAGGCAGCACTGGGCTGGAAACCAACCGGTCCCGGCCTCCTAGACGACATCAGGGCCATGCCACGCGAAACCTGACGCGCGAAGCCCTGATCGCCTCACGTCCCGCAGAACGTCCGCGTTACCCGCTCGTCCGGTCTGGGCGGCACCCGCAGATCGGCGGTACTGGGATCCTCTGCATAGGGATTGGCAAGCGCCTCGACGAGACGATGGAAGAAGGAGAAGTCGCCATAAACAGCAGCGGCGATCGCCTCTTCGATGCGATGGTTGCGGGCGATCAGTGCCGGATTGACCGCCTCCATCGCGGCCTGTCGCTCGGGCGCTGACCTGTTGTCGTCGATGCGGGCATGCCAGCGGGCGAGCCAGTCGGAGAGACCCGGCTGAGGGACCGTGAAGAGATCGGTCAGCGTTTCCACGGCTGCCCCGCCGACGACTTTGGAGAGTGCGCGGAAGGTCAGTGTAAAATCCGCCTCGCCCTGATGCATCAGCTCGAGGAAGTCGGTGACAAGCTGGCGGTCGTCTTCACCCTCGCCCGTCACACCGAGCTTTGCCGCAAACAGCGCCAGCCATTCAGCCTGGAAGACATCGCCGAAGGCCTTGAGCACGCCGTTAGCCGCCTCCAGCGCTTTTTCTTCGTCTGCATCAAGGAGCGGCAGCAGGCATTCGGCGAGCCGCGCGATGTTCCATTGGCCGATACCGGGCTGGTTGGCATAGGCATACCGGCCGCGCTGGTCGATCGAGGAGAAGACCTTGCGCGGATCATATTCGTCGAGGAAGGCGCAAGGGCCGAAATCGATGGTTTCGCCCGAGATCGCCATGTTGTCGGTGTTCATCACGCCATGGATGAAGCCGATCGACAGCCAACGGGCAATGAGCCGCGCCTGCCGTTCCGCAACCAAGGTCAGCATGGCGAGATACGGGCTCTCGGCCCCCCGCGCTTCCGGATAGTGTCGGTCGATGACGTGGTCGGCGAGCATCTGGACGGCTTCTTCATCGCCTTGTGCGGCGAAGAACTGGAAGGTGCCGACGCGGATGTGGCTGGCAGCGACCCGGGTGAAGACGGCGCCCGGCAGCATGGTCTCGCGCATCACGGTTTCACCGGTCGCAACCGCCGCAAGCGCCCGTGTTGCAGGCACGCCAAGCGCGGCAAACGCCTCCGACACGATGTATTCGCGCAGAACCGGGCCAAGGGCCGCCATGCCATCGCCATTGCGCGAAAACGCTGTTGGCCCCGATCCCTTGAGCTGAATATCGTGGCGGCGCCCCGCGCGATCGACGACCTCGCCGAGAAGCAGCGCCCGCCCATCACCGAGCTGCGGGTTGAAATGGCCGAACTGGTGGCCCGCATAGGCCTGCGCCAGCGGCTCGGCGCCAACGGGGATCACCTGCCCGCCGAACAGCTGGGCGAGACGCGCGCTATCGACATCCGCAACATCGAGCCCCAACTCCTCCGCCAGCGCCTGATTGAAGCGGATCAGCTGCGGTGCGCGGGCGGCGGCAGGTTTCGCCGGTCGGTGGAAGCGCTGCGGCAGGCGGGCGTAAGTGTTGTCGAAGGAAAACAAAGGGCACTCCTGGTCCGGCAGCAGGCCGGACAATGTCATGGGCATCATCCAGATATGGGATCACGCGGCGGCGAGACAAGCAAAACCGCAGGGCATGACCGGGTTTCGGCCTAAGGCAAAGCTTTGCGTTCGGCGGCGAGCGGAGCGGGCGGCAGCGGAGGCGCGTCGAGACCGACAAAGGGATCAGCCCAGGCGGGCAAGGCCTCCAAGCGCCCATACCACGCCTCAATGGCCGGATAATCGCCAAGCGGCAGGCCGGCCACATCATTGAACGGCAGGAAGGACGCCATGCGGAAGTCGGCATAGGAGAGGCCACTGTCGAGCAGGAAGGGGCGTTCAGCCAACTCCGCCGCGAGAAGACCGGCGGAGCGGTGGAAAGCGGCAAGCCCTTCCTCCACCGATGCCGGATCGACAGGGCCGATGCCATAACGCTGCTTGGTGCCGAATTCGAAATGCACCATGTCGCAGGCATGGACGAAATTGGCCTTGCCCCAGCTCAGCCACCGGATCATCTCGGGTTCTTCGTCGTCGTTACGCCAAAACCCCTCGCCGGAGAGCCGCGAAAGCCGGCAGGCGATGGCATCCGCCTCCCAGAGGCTGCGCCGGCCCTCCTCCTCCAGGATCGGGATCGAAAGACCTGGATTGAGCGCCCTGTATTTCTCAGCCTGTCCGGGCGAAAAGGGCGATGCAAAGACAAAGTCCACCGGCGAGCCCAGATGCCGGGCGACGGCCACGGCAAGGCGTGGATTGGGATTGCGACTGTAGTGCAGCTTCATGATAGTCCTCCCGCCTCGTCTGGACACGGGCAGCACATGCCGCCTCACACAACCGATCCACAGGAAGCCACGGAACCGCAAGGTGGTCCAGCCTTCTGCCGCGCATGCCCGGATTTGGCTGTTGGTCGAAGCCATCGCGCAGTACCGATCCCTTGCGGGCAAATGACCGGACGCGCTACGATCGGCGATGAAGTCCCGGAAGGCCATGCGGCCTCTCTGGCCAATGCCTGCGAGACCCCAATGCGCCCTGCCCGACAGCTGATTGCCGCCCTGATGCTCCCTCTTGCAGCGCTTGCCGCCTGCACGACGACCGAAGACGCCAATCGCGCGCTGCAATCCCGCTGGATCGGCCAGCCGGCCGAGCGCTTCTTCGCAGCCTATGGCCCACCGATCGACGAATATCCGCTATCCTCGGGCAAGATCTACACCTGGCGGGGTGGCGACAAGACACGCTACATCCCACCGGTCTACTCGCGTCCCGAACCGGCGCGCACCATCGTGCGCACCGAAACCCGCCAAGACGGCTCGGGCCAGACGGTGACCCAGACCCGGGTGATCACCCGCGACCCCTTCTGGGAGCCGGAAGTGATCACGCCCGGTCGCTACGAGCAGCTCTTCTGCGAATTGCAGATCAACACCGACGCATCAGGCGTGATTTCGACGATCCGCGCCAGCAACGACACCACCGGCAACGGCTTCAGCCTCTCCCGCTGCGCGGAAGTCCTGGGCGTCGGGAAGTGATGACTTTGAAGTAATTCTGAAAGCAACAACTGCGGAATTAAGATTAGAAGCAATACATCGCTTGAACGAACGATCAGACGATGTCTGTTTTGAGCCAGGATTCAACGCGACCAACCGGGCGCTAAGGATGCATCAGTTGATCGATGCGACCTCTGCGGCCATCGCGCGGTCATCCTGTGAGGCCTTGGGCAGAAGCGCGTCGCAGGCGCCCTTGTGGCCGGTCAATTCCTTGACGAGATCATAGGTCGCGTCGGCGAGCGTCCAACGGACGGCAGCCTGCAACCCTTCCTGCGACTTGCTGCCGATCTTGATGTCGAACAACTCGTCGGAGAAGAAGCGGAAGACCGAGGCGAAGACTTCGCGACCGACCGCCTGCTTCGAGTAGGAATTGGCCTTGATGATGCGGGTGGACTTGGTGTCCGTGACCCGAATGTCGACGGCGGCTGTCACGGCAAAACGTCGGGCACCGGCACCGGCACCTCCGACGCTTGCCTCGAGGCCACCGGAATAGGTGTTGAAGTCAAGCTGGGTGATCACCCCGTCGATGACATAATCGGAGCCACGCAGCGCACCCTTGACCAGCGGCCGGAAGGGCAGGCTCTCATCACCGACCACAACATTGCCGCCATCCCCCAGGATCTGCTCGCGAGCACGGGCGATTTCCCATTCGGAGACGGCCGTATTCGACCGATTGACCTGCTTCACGCCCGCCTTTTGCAGCAGGGACACCATCATGCCAGCACTGTCGCGCGGCAGATAATTGCCGGTTTCTTCAGACGAATAACGCCCGGTTTGATCCGTGATCACATGCACGGCAAAGATGCGCGGGTAGCGCTGAACTTCGGGTGTCTTGCTCAGGCATTCCAGAGCTGCATCAACAGGCGTGCGTGTCGCAATCGGAACAGGGCCGAGGAAGGGTTCCTTAGGGGCTTGCTCCGCCGTTTGCGATTGGCAGGCGGCGAGAAAAATGACCGGAGCAAGCAGGAGGCCACGCAATATACCAGAAGTCATGCCTCGGGCCTCAATTGTTCAGGATCGAATTGTTGCTGTCGGTCTGGGTGATCGTCTGGGCACCCGAATTGGTCTGGGTGGTCGTGATCGTGTTGCCGGATCCGTTGATCGTGATGGTCGTGGCATTCCCGGTCTGCTGCGTGCCCAATCCCGCCGCCGAACCGACGCCCGTCGCGGGGAATTTGCCCTGCAATTCCAGACGTGTGCGTTCGAGATTGAGAAGCACCTGGCGCTCATTGGCCGAGCGGAACTGATAGGGCCGATCTTCGCCAAGACCATTCGCGACCGCCGCCGAGGGCGCCATGACAGCGAGCACCAACAGCCCCGCAGAATATCTAGAAACGTCCATAACACCCCCCTAAAATTCTACAGCTTACTCGTCTCTTCCTACCTGTAATCTAAGGATGGGATAGCACTAAAGACAGCCGGAGACAGCGAAAATCTACTGCAAAAATAGATAAGCCGAGAAGACACCGGAAACTCGTTGCCGAAAGACAACACCATTTAACAACAACGCACAAACCACTGATGACACTGGACAATAGAAGATTGATGACGCAACAATCATACGACGTCGAGCGAACGTATAGGTCAACTCCATGCGTATATTTATATCTATGACACTTGCTATCGGTCTAGCTGCCTCTCCGGTGGCGGCTGAGACGAATACGGTGGAAAATTTTGTCCGCGCCATGGTAGAGTTGAAGCGCGCTGGGGCGACTTGTGAGCCCTATGTGCAAGGCTCTCCGCTCAGTCTCATGGCTGGCATCGACGCCTATTTTGTTGCGTTGAAACAGCCCGTCCCCAACACCGTGGACGAGCGGACCAGGGACAGCATCGGCAAATTGATCAAGCAGCATGCGGCTTACATTTGCTCGACGAAACTTGTGAAAGCGCAGAACAATTACATCAGCGCTGCTGCGAGTTACATGGACAACAAGCCGGCGGAATGGCCGGATGCGCCCTGGATCGACTTCCCGCAGTGGTGTCAGGACCCGGCCTGCGCGGAATACTGACATCCGGTTTCCGAGCTGCACTCAGACGAAGTTCGCGCCTCGTCAGAAGGAAATTCCTCAGCGTTCGATTACGACCGCATTGCCGGTCTGGGACACGGCGCCCGCGTTGGCACCCTGGACGGACTGGCTGTATTCTGCCGACTGCAACACGTCGACGGTCTGCGAAGACCCATCTTCAGCCGTCGCTTTCAGGACAATCATGTTGACGTAGTTGTTGGAGTTCTGCGTGATGTTCGGCGAGGTGATCTGCGTAAGCCCCTGAAGGGTCATCACCTCGACGCGGTTGTTCACAACCTGCTCGCCATTGCTGGAGGTCTGCTCCAGATAGCCGATGTTCTCCGCCTCGATGTAATTGGCGATATTGGTGCCGTTCTGGCTGATCGAACCCCAGCGCGCGCCATCTTCAAGCCGCACGACATTGTTGATGATCTGATCGCCGGAAAAGTCGCGGATCACTTCATCGACGTTGCGCGCAACGATAATATTGCCGAGATTGCTCCCCTCCTGAACGATCGCACCCGCACCACCCGCACCCGTGACATCAATCTGGTTGTCGACACGCTGCTCCGCCTGCTTGGTGAAATTCTGGGAGCTGAGCGCCACCGACTGCTCGGAATAGACCAGGTTCATGGTGTTGGTGCCCGACTGGCGCAGCGTGCCCGGAAGGTCCGGCAGAACAAGGCTGTTCTTCGCGTGCTGCACCGAACCATCGGCGAAATACTGCTCGACATTGCCGATATCACCGCCGACGACGGCGTTGCCGGTGTTGGACGCCTCCTGTTCGAGCGTTTCAAGCGCGGAGACCGCATTCAGGATGATGTCATTGACAGAGAGCTGCCTGCCCTCGAAATCCTGGCGGACGCTATCGAGCGGCCGATCGCTGACATCGATGATGTTACCAGCATTGGCCGCAGTCTGGCGCGCCGACTTCGCAAGGGACACATTGGTCCAGCCGAGCGCCTGACTTGCATCCTGCTGCCCCTCAAAGCTCTGGACGATCTGCGCCGACCGAACAAGTTCCTGCGCCGGAATGAGCGCAAGCGGCTCAGCGACCGGAAGACCGGGCCAGGCAACCAGAACCGCGCATGTCACGACTAAGGAAACTCGATATCTCCGGGACATCGGAACAAACACCTTGGCTCATCATGAGCCAGGCCCCCACACATTCATCGACAGAAATGAAAAGGCCAGGCTGACGGATCAGCCTGGCCAAAGCTTCAATCAGTTCATGTCGCCGATCGAGTTGGCAACGTTGGTTGCGCTCTGAACGACGGCCTCGACGGTGCCATTGGCATCGATCAGGTTCGAAGCATTCTGAGAGACGAACGCGACCTGGCTGATGCCAAGGCCAACATCGATTTCATCGATCGAAACGAGGTTGGTTGCGTTGACTGCCGTCTGCTCAAAGTCCCAGATATTCGAATTGCTGCCGACGGAATCGGCCACGTTGCGAGCCTTCTGATCGACCGCGGAGAACTGCGCGAGTGTGTAGTTCACGCTCTTGACCGAGACGCTGTTGATGACGTTCGTCGCATCCTGCGTGGACGGAACGACCTCGCCGTCGACCGTAGCATTCCCATCAATCCACTTCTTGAACTGGATCGTGTTCAGGGCATCCTGATCTCCGACAGCAACCTGTTCGATCTTGTCGAGGTCCGGCGCATCCAGATCGACCGTAATCAGATTGGACGCATTCACAGCAGTCTGACTCACATCGAGGACGGTGTCCGCGACAGCGATGTCGTTCGTGGCGTACTGGTCAACAAATGCACCCTGCTTGATCCAGTCGAGCACGTTGGCTGTTCCCGGAATATCGTCGTCGCCGAGCGATACGGAGTTGGCAACGTTGGTCGCGCTCTGGGTCACATCGTCAATAGTGACGTAGTCACGCTCCATTTCCCACTTGTGCTTTTTCCAATTCCAGTCCCAGCTATAGCCCGATTCAATGCTGTTCTCAGCATCCTGCTCGACGGCGGATTTCTGCAGGATCGTATCCAGGTTGCCAGCGCTCGCCTTGGAAACAAGGTTTGCCGCGTTTACGGCTTCCTGCACCCCTACTTTCACCTTGGTCACATCTTCGATGTCATTCAGGGCTTCCTGAATGCCGATCGCAAACTGGCTGATATCGGCATCCACGTCCGTCGCAAACGCCGACGTCGACGCCATCAGCGCCAATACTGAAGCTGCGATTACACTTTTCATGGTCTCTCTCCTCTGCTTCACCTATCGCCCCGATTTCAATCCGTACTCAACCACCTCAGACAGAGAATAGGTCGTACCAGACAACAGAGCTTCTCACTCCCCCAGAGTCATTCTGGAGAATATCAAATAAATTCAACGATATTTTTCAGCCATACAGAAGATACGCGGCTTTTCTGATTACAGAACAAGAACGTTCGCACTCGCAGCAATGACGCAGCCACTCAATACAGCACTCAAACATAGCGATATTTCAATGGTTGCGTAACAATACTAGTGGCGAAACAGACTTCTGCCAATAAGATACAAGCACGCCTTCTTTGCTTGCGTCAATACTGTATTAACACAAAATTAATGACGATAAATGACACTGGATTGCCGGTTTATTTCGTTTTCGAATCAGCCGCTTGAATATCTTTAGTTGCACGAGCGACTGAATGTTCCGCCAAAACACCCCAAAATTAGCGTGGTTTCGGCGTGCAAAACGAGCGCGTCGAGGGCTGCGCGACCATGCGTGCGGCGCGGTCGCGAAGTATCCGTCTGTTCTACTGTCGGTCCTGCACAAGGCTCCGCCGCAGACGCCATCGCCCACCCCCGGCATTCGACGTAGGCTTGTCTGAGCCTTTGCCGTGGACATCCGCGGACGGGTTACGCTAGGCTTAGGGATGGTTTAAGGGGACGATCGGCGGGACCGAATTCCGGCCGCCTTGAGTCGACCAATTAGAGGGACGAAAAAGACATGTTGAAGCGCCTTTCATTCACCGCCGCCCTGCTCTCGCTGGCAGCAAGCCCAGCCTTCGCGCACCTGGATCCGGCAGCCCATGGTTCGCTGATGGCAGGCATCTCGCACCCGCTCTTCGGCGCCGATCACATCCTGGCAATGGTCGCTGTGGGTGTCTGGGCAAGCCAGATCGGTGGTCGCGCACTCTGGGCCGTCCCAGCTGCCTTCGTCTCGATGATGGCCGTTGGCTTCGGCCTCGCCGTCGCGGGCGTCGGCCTGCCCTTCGTGGAGCCGGCGATCCTCGCTTCGGTCATCGGCCTTGGCCTGCTGGTCGCCGCCGCCGTGCGCCTGCCGGTCGCAGCGTCCGCCGCAGTCGTCGGCATCTTCGCCCTCTTCCATGGCCATGCCCATGGTGGTGAACTGGGTGCCGCGGGCGCTCTGTCCTTCGGCCTCGGCTTCCTGATCGCAACCGCCGCCCTGCATGGCGCCGGCGTCGCGCTCGGCCTTGGCGTCACCCGCTTCGGCCCGGCTGTCGCCCGGATCCTCGGCCTCGCAACCGCTATCGGCGGTGCCGCGATCGCCTTCGGCTGACACCACCCTTCGGGCCGCCTAACGGCTCTTTCATTCGACCGCCGCGAAGCCCGGTTCCATGCCGGAACCTTCGCGGCGGTTTTGCGTTTCGGTCCGCCGACAGACCGCGCCCGGCCAAGCGACGACGGCAGAGAATGAGCAAAATATTCTCATTTGCCCATTTTATTTGCTCTTTTCTCTCATCCCTCACGGGCTGCGATCTGCGAAGACGGCGATACCGAATTATGCAATGAAAGGACCTTCCGATGCGTTGGCTCAAGACGATCGCAGTGGCTGCAACCCTGCAGACTCTCATTTTCCCGCAGGCCTTCGCTGGCGAGAACCTCGACCAGATCAAGGCGGCAGGCGTCATCAAGATTGGCACCGAGGGCACCTATGCGCCCTTCACCTTCCACAATGCCGACAACAAGCTTGTTGGTTTTGATGTCGAAATCGGCGAAGCCGTCGCCGCCAAGCTTGGCGTCAAGGCTGAGTTCGTCGAAGGCAAGTGGGATGGCCTGATCGCCGGCCTCGACGCCAACCGCTATGACGCCGTCATCAACCAGGTCGGCATCACCGAGGCCCGCAAAGAAAAGTACGACTTCTCCGATCCCTATATCGTTTCCAAGGCCGTACTGGTCGTCAAGAACGACAACGACGAGATCAAGAGCTTCGAGGATCTTGATGGCAAGACGTCTGCCCAGTCGCTGTCGAGCAATTTCGGCAAGATCGCCGAAGCGGCCGGCGCCGAACTCGTCGGCACCGATGGTTTCGACCAGTCGATCCAGCTTGTGTTGACCGGTCGCGCCGACGCCACGATCAATGACAGCCTCTCCTTCCTCGACTTCAAGAAGCAGAAGCCCGACGCGCCGGTGAAGATCGCCGCCGAAAAGGCTGAAGCAGATGCCTCCGGCATCATCGTTCGGAAGGGTGATCCGGAACTGGTCGCCGCGATCAACCAGGCGCTGGCAGACATCAAGGCCGACGGCACCTATCAGAAGATCGCCGACACCTATTTCGGCCAGGACGTCTCGAAGTAATCTCTACCCTCCCCTCGAGGGGGAGGTGGGAGAACGCCACCGGTCGCAGCGGCTTTGCCTCTCGGTCGGGGCAAAAGCATCTTTGTTGTCCAATGCGGCAGGGGCGCTTCTCGTCCCTGCCGCAAAATCGTTTCGGTTCCCGTTCTCAAGGATACCCCCAATGCCGCACTGGCTCGACCTGATGCTGACCTCGCTGCCGACCCTCTTATGGGCCGGTGTGAAGTTCACCATTCCCCTGACGCTGCTGTCGTTTGCATTCGGCATCACCCTCGGCCTGATTACAGCAGTGACGCGGCTGTTTGCGGCAAAGCCTCTGGTGCTGGTCGCGCGCTTCTATGTGTGGGTGATCCGTGGCACGCCGCTTCTGGTGCAGCTCTTCGTCATCTTCTACGGCCTGCCAAGCGTCGGCATCCTGCTCGATGCCTTTTCCGCCGCCCTGATCGGCTTCACGCTGAATGTCGGTGCCTATACCTCAGAGATCATCCGCGCCGCCATCTCTTCCGTGCCCAAGGGACAGTGGGAGGCGGCCTATTCGACCGGCATGACCTGGGGTCAGGCCATGCGCCGCACCATCCTGCCGCAGGCCGGCCGCGTCGCCGTGCCGCCGCTGTCCAACACCTTCATCTCGCTGGTGAAGGATACCTCGCTTGCCGCGGCCATCACCGTGCCGGAGCTCTTCCAGTCGGCCCAGCGCATCGTCGCCACGACCTACGAGCCGCTGATCCTCTATATCGAGGCGGCCCTCATCTACCTGGCGCTCAGCTCCGTTCTGTCGGCGCTGCAGGCGCGGCTCGAAACCCGCTTCGCCCGTTATGGCGGGATGCTGGAGGCTAACCGATGATCACGCTCTCCCATATCGTCAAGCGCTTCGGCGACGCGACCATCCTCAACGATATCTCGCTCTCGATCCCCGAGGGCAGCGTGACCGCGCTCGTCGGCCCCTCCGGCGGCGGCAAGAGCACGCTGTTGCGCTCCATCAATCTTCTCGAGCAGCCGACATCCGGCAGGGTGCAGATCGGCGCGCACGGGATCGACTTCACGCCGGGGCGCAAGGTTGCCTTTGCGGAACTCCAGAAGATCCGTTGCGAGACCGGCATGGTCTTCCAGAACTTCCAGCTTTTCCCGCATCGGACCGCGATCGAGAATGTCATGGAGGGCCTGATCACGGTGCAGAAATGGCCGCGCGACAAGGCCCATGCCCGCGCCACAGAGCTTCTGCAAAAGGTCGGCATGGCCCACAAGGCTGATGCCTGGCCGTCGGAACTGTCAGGCGGCCAGCAGCAGCGCGTGGCGATCGCACGTGCCCTGGCGCCTTCCCCGAAAGTCCTGCTTTGCGACGAGCCGACCTCAGCGCTTGATCCGGAACTGGCCGGCGAGGTGGTCGACGTGTTGAGCCAGCTGGCGGCCGAGGGCACGACCATGGTCATCGCCACCCACGACCTTCGCCTTGCCTCGAAGATCGCAAGCCAGGTGGTGTTTCTGGAGGCGGGCGTCGTGGTCGAAACCGGGACCGGCGAGCAGATCTTCCGCAATCCTGAGCGCGAGCGCACGAAGCGCTTCGTCTCCTCGATCAGCGCCGCCCAGGCCCTCTGATCGAGGGCGCTCGACGCGCCGCAGCCGACGACAAAGAAATACGAGGAAGGGCGGCGCGAGGGATCGCGCCGCCCTTCTCATGTGTTCGATCGGAGCTGATCCGATGGATCAGAACTCCTGCCAATCACCATTGACCGCGGCATTGCCGTGGAAGGCAGTGGCCAGCTTGCGCCCCAGCGCCTTGGCCGGCGACGGCCGATGGGTCTCTGCAGCAGTGGGCGCACGGGGACGCGACGCAACGGGCGTGCCGTGGTCGACCACGCGGAACTGGGCGAGAAGACCGTTCAGGGCCACGACTTCCTGCGCCAGACCGTAGCTCGCAGCCGTCGTCTCTTCGACCATGGCGGCGTTCTTCTGCGTGTCCTGGTCCATCTGGTTCACAGCCGTGTTGATCTGCTGCAGGCCCGACGACTGCTCCTGGGCAGATTCGACGATGGCAAGCACATGGCGGTTGATTTCCTGGACTTCAGCAACGATCGTTTCCAGCGCCTTGCCGGTATGGCCAACCAACTGCACGCCTTCCTGAACCTGCTCGTTGGAGGTCGTGATCAGCGACTTGATCTCCTTCGCAGCGGTGGCAGAGCGCTGAGCAAGTTCACGCACTTCCTGAGCAACAACCGCAAAGCCCTTGCCAGCTTCGCCAGCGCGGGCAGCCTCCACGCCGGCATTCAGCGCCAGCAGGTTCGTCTGGAAGGCGATTTCGTCGATTACGCCGATGATATTGGAGATCGACTGTGAGGACTGCTCGATCTTCTCCATCGCAATGACGGCGCGGCGGACGATATCGCCCGATTCCTCGGCACCAGACTTGGCGCGCGAGACGAGCTGGCCCGCTTCCTGGGCGCGCTTGGTCGAATCCTTGACCGTGGTGGTGATTTCCTCAAGTGCTGCAGCCGTCTCTTCGACGGCAGCGGCCTGCTGTTCGGTGCGCTTGGAGAGATCGTCTGCGGCAGACTTGATCTCGTTCGAGCCCGCATCGATGCCACGGGCATTGGCCGCGACCCGCGACAGCGTATCCTCAAGCTTCGAGGCCGAGTTGTTGAAGTCCGTGCGCACGCCGTCGAGCGAGGCGACGAAGGGCTGCTGGATGCGGAAGGAAAGGTCCCCCTCGGCAAGCTTCGACAAGGCGAGCGCCAGATTGTCGACCGCAAACTTCACGTCCTCGGTTTCCCGCAGCGACTGCTCGTGGCGGACCAGGCGCTCCTGTTCGCTCATGCTGCGATTGGCCTCGGCCTCCCGCTCGAGGCGAACGCGATCCTTGGCATTGGCGCGGAAGATTTCCGCGGCCTGGGCGATCTGGCCGATTTCGTCCGACCGGTCGAGGCCTGGAATATCCTCCTCGACATTGCCGGCAGCGAGACCGGCAAGGCGGGCGCGCAGGCGAAGCATCGGCCCCGTGATCCCGACCTGGGAGATATAGAGCGCGACGGCAAAGGCGATGACGAGGCCGATGGCGACACCAGCCACGCTGGACCAGGTGGTCGACTGAACGGAAGCGCCGAGTGCTGCCGTGCCATCGGTCAGCAGAGCCTGCATGGCCTGATTGTGATTGCCGCTGAGGGTAGAGAGCTGGCCGAACAGCTCTTCATGCTGGCTCTGCAGTTCGGTGACCTTCGCAGTATCACCGGCTGCGGCAGCGGCCAGCATCTGGTCGAGATTGTCCTTCAACTCGCCGACAAATCCGACCAGCTCCTTCATGGCATCCGCCCGGCTCGGCAGTTCATTGCTGACCCGGCCGTAACGCTCATAGGCCGTCTTGAAGTTCTTCTCGTAGCGCTCGCCCAGAGCCTTGTACGCTTCGGACTTCGGATCCATGTCGGCCATGCGCAGCGACATCGAGACGGAGGTCCAGATGGCAGCGGAGGCGCGTGCACCGAGGATCGTCAGATCGGTCTCGCGGGTGAGCAGGCTCTGATAGCTCTGGTTTGTGGAGTTGAGGGCGACCGCCAGCCAGGCGGAGGTGGCGGTAGACATGATTGCCAGAACGAGCAGGGCGCACAGCACCTTGCTTCGGATCGTGAGCTTTTCCAACATGAAGTGTTCCTTTCGGGCACGAATAACGTGGAGCCAGGGCGCAGGACGTCGCGCCGCCGCCGCATGCGACTGCGGCACCGATCGGACACCATTCGCAGGTAAGGCTGCGCTTTTGACGCCCCTGAACCACAAATCAAAAAAAGTTGGGAAGCCCATTCATTGGGCCAAAGAACGAGACCTGCGGTGACCGGAAGCACACTGCCCGACAGGATCTCAGAAGTGAAAACCCGTCACGACCGGCATGTCCGTCGGAGGTCAACCGCGGAGAACAAGGACTGTCCGGAAGATGCTGTCATCCGCAACCATCTGTCGAACGAACGAATATCGAGATATCGTGAACAAATGGTTAGACCCGGCGCCTTCGGTTGTGTCCGGAGCAGCACTCGCCCTCTGGATATCACACCGGTGGGTCGGTCACGAAAGGCATGATATCGACCCCATCTCCGGGAAACACGGTGATGTGTGGATGGTCGACGAAGAGCCGGGCGGCGGCCTCCGCCGTCTCGGCCTCGACGATCAGATAGCCGCAAATGGCATTCGCCGCCGGCGAGACGCCAGCCAGCGTGACCCGCGTCGTCTTGCCAACCATGCCGCCTCGATTGACGATGGCTGCCGCATTGCGCTCTTCCCAATCGATCCATTGCGGAATGCCGGCGGCATCGATGGCATCCTGCTCAGCCTTGGGCAGGTTGCGAAAGCGCGTGAAATCCTCGTGCTTCATTGTGTAGACGGCGAGAAATTTCGGCATGTCAGCGGCTCCGGGTCGGTTAAGGACATGCCGGAGGCTAGCGCTTCGGGGGACCGAAGTCACCCGAAGCATTGGCGATTAGCCGCGACCGCGATAGGTGGCGACACCCTGCTCCGGCAGCCAGACGCCCTTGGGCGCCTCGCCGGTCTGCCAGAAGACGTCGATCGGGATGCCACCGCGCGGATACCAGTAAGCGCCAATCCGCAGCCACTTCGGATCGAGAAGCTCGACGATGCGCTTGGCGATATAGACCGAGCAATCCTCGTGGAAGGCACCGTGATTGCGAAAGGCAAAGAGGAAGAGCTTCAGCGACTTCGATTCCACCAGCCAGTCGCCGGGGATGTAATCGATGACGATATGGGCAAAATCCGGCTGGCCGGTCATCGGGCAGAGGGACGTGAACTCGGGTGCTGTGAAGCGGACGACATAATCCGTGCCGGCATTGCCATTCGGCACGCGCTCGAGAACGGCGGTTTCCGGGCTGGTGGGTGCTTCCACGCTCTGGCCGAGCTGGGTCAACCCGGACGTATCGGTCTTGCTCATGGGATATCCTTTTATTCTAAACGCCCGAATTCGATGCCGGCGCCATGCGCCACTTCGTTTTCAGGCTCTACATGAATGGTGACGCGCGTGCCCGGCACCGCCTTGTGCACCGCCATTTCCAGCCGGTCGCAGATCACATGCGCGTCGCGCACGGTCATCTTCGATGGCACGACCAGATCGAAGGCGACGAAGGTCGCGGCCCCTGCCCGGCGCGAGCGCAGGTAATGCACGCCGAGCGAGCCTTCGGAATTCTCCTTGATCGCCTGACGAATGGCCTCAGCCTCGTCCGGTGACACGGCGATGTCCATCAGGCCTGCCACCGACTGCGCAATCACCTTCCAGCCCTGCCAGATGATGTTGAGGGCAACCAGGATCGCGAGAACCGGATCCAGAATGGCATAGCCGGTCGCTAGTACCAGAAGAAGGCCGATGATGACGCCGATCGAGGTCACCACGTCGGACATGATGTGCTGGCCATCGGCCGACAACGCCGGCGAGCGATGGCTGCCGCCGACCCGGATCAGCAGCGTTGCCCAAGCTGCATTGATGATGGCAGCAAGGCCGTTGATCGCCAAGCCAAGGAACGGCGCTTCGGGCAAAGTGGGGTTCTGCAAGGCCGGGATCGCCTCGCGGATGATCAGCAAAGCTGCGACAACGATCAGCACCCCCTCGAGCACCGCCGAGAGATATTCCGCCTTGTGGTGACCATAAGGGTGATCGTCATCAGCCGGCTTCTGCGCATAGCGAATGACGAAATAGGCGATGAAGGCGGCAATCACATTGACGGTCGATTCCAGACCATCGGAGAGCAGCGCGACCGAGCCCGTCACCCACCAGGCGAGAAGCTTCAGCCCCATGACCCCGAAGGCAAGCGGAATGCCCCAGAAGGCGATGCGCCGCACCAGATTACTGTCCTCAGCCGCCATGGCCATCTTCCCTGCAGATGCGAGTGAATTGCAGCAGCAATTCCAAAAACGACAAAACCGCCCGGCAAAGCGGGCGGTTCGTTTGAATGTCGGCAGTGTAATGGCGAAGGGTTAAGGCGAGGTCAAGGCGAAAGGGCGGGTGTGCACAGGGGGATGTGTGACGAGAATTGAGCAGGTCCTTGCTGCAATACGGTGATTTTGAGATACTACCGATATCAACAAGCGGAGACGGCCATGTCGACGATCACCATCGCGATTACCGACGCCATGAAGGAGTGGATCGACGCGAAGGCGCAGAGCGGTGACTTCCAAGGTCCGGCTGACTATGTCGTTGATCTCATCAGGCGGGAGCAAGAGCGCGCCAACAAGATCACATCAATGCAGACATTGGTGGACGAAGGCCTAGCCAGCGGCATTGGCCACCGATCCAAGCAAGAGTTGCTCGAAGCCGCCCTCACCAACGTCCGGGCGAGGCGCGAAGGATAACATGGTGTATCGGCTAACATCAAAAGCCGAACTTGACATCATCGCCATTGCGGAAGTGGGCCTGTCCAAATGGGGCCGAGCACTGGCGGAGGAGTATATAGATGGGCTCTATGCACTCTTTGACCGGATTGCCTCCTCACCGCGCATGGCGAGAGAGCGAAACGAACTAGCTCCGCCAGTTCGGGTCCAGCGCTACAGGGCGCATCTGGTTCTCTATCTAGTGGAAGGCGACGACATCCTCATTGTACGCCTTCGCCATGGCCGGGAAGACTGGCAGTCAGACCCGTAGAGAAGCTGTCTCAGCGCGGCCTTTTCAAGCCGCGCCCCGCCCTCGCCTCCTCAGGCCGCCTTGACCTTCTTCCGCTTTGCGAGCTTCTCCACGACGTTTTCAATCATCCGCATGCCGGCGTCGCCGCCGAGCGTCATGATCGATTCCGGATGAAACTGGACGGCGGCCACCGGTTCCTTCGCGTGTTCGATGCCCATGATCGTGCCGTCCTCGCTTTCCGCGGTGATCACGAAATCACGGTGCAGCGTTGCCGGATCGGCAAAGATCGAGTGGTAGCGGCCGACGGTCACTTCCTTGCCCAGACCTTCGAAGACGAGGCCGGGTTCGAGCACGCGGATGCGCGACGGCTTACCGTGCATGGGAACCGCCAACTGGCGCAGGTCGCCGCCATAGGCTTCGGCCAGCGCCTGCAGGCCGAGGCAGACGCCGAAGATCGGCAGCTCGCGGGCGCGCGCCTTCTTGATCGTCGCCTTGCAATCGAAATCCGTCGGTGACCCCGGACCGGGCGACAGCACCACGAGATCCGGATTGAGACGGTCGAAGATCTCCTCCGGCACCGGCGTGCGCACGGTGTTCACCGTTGCCCCCGTCTGGCGGAAATAATTGGCGAGCGTGTGGACGAAGCTATCCTCGTGGTCGACGAGCAGGATGTTGACGCCCTCGCCCACGCGGGCCACGCCGCGCTTGGACTTCGGATCGGACTTGGCGTCACGGATGGCGGCGATCATGGCGGAGGCCTTCAATTCGGTTTCGGCTTCTTCTTCCTGCGGGTCGCTGTCATTGAGCAATGTGGCACCAGCGCGCACCTCGGCAATGCCGTCCTTGATGCGCACGGTGCGCAGCGTCAGCCCCGTGTTCATGTCGCCGTTGAAGCCGACCATGCCGATCGCGCCGCCATACCAGGCGCGCGGGCTCTTCTCGTGCTTTTCGATGAAGCGCATGGCCCAGAGCTTCGGCGCACCGGTGACGGTGACGGCCCAGGCATGGGAGAGGAAGCCGTCGAAGGCATCCATGCCGTCGCGGAGCCGCCCCTCGATGTGGTCGACGGTGTGGATGAGGCGCGAATACATCTCGATCTGCCGGCGACCGATGACCTTGACCGAGCCCGGCTCGCAGACGCGAGACTTGTCGTTGCGGTCGACGTCGGAGCACATGGTCAGCTCGCTCTCGTCCTTCTTGGAGTTGAGGAGCTTCAGGATCTGTGCCGAATCCTCGATCGGGTCGGCACCGCGCTTGATCGTGCCGGAGATCGGGCAGGTCTCGATGCGGCGGCCGTTCACCCGCACGAACATCTCCGGCGAGGCGCCGACGAGATATTCCTGGTTTCCGAGATTGATGAAGAAGGAATAGGGCGACGGATTGATTTCCTTAAGCCGCTTGGAGATCTGCGATGGCTTTGAATCGCAGCGTTCCATGAACTTCTGGCCGGGAACGACCTCAAACAGGTCGCCCTTGCGGAAGCTCTCCTTCGCCTTGGTGACCAGTTCGGCATATTCGCCCGGACGATGATCACCGCGCGGCGGGATCGTGTCCGTATGCTTGAATGGCTCAGGCGCGATCTCTTCCGACTGGCCGACGGTGGTCACATCGCCCTTGGTGAAATCGTAGCGATCGATCCAGGCCTTGGCGGAATAGTGGTCGACGACGAGGATCTCGTCGGGGAGGAAGAGCACCATGTCGCGCTGGTCGTCGGGACGGATGAGCTTTAGGTCGATAGCGTCGAACTGGAATGCGAGATCGTAGCCGAAGGCGCCGAACAGGCCGATGGCGGCGTCTTCTTCCGAATAGAAGAGTGCGGTAATGGCGCGCAGCACGGTAAAGACCGTCGGCATCTTCGAGCGCTCTTCTTCGGTGAAGACGCGCGACGGCAGCTTCACGTCAAGATCGAGACGCGTGGCGGTACGCTCGCCCAGCGCCAGGTCTTCGACGGAGGCAAGAGCCTCGGCGATCATGGTGAGCAGCGCTTCGCCGCGGCCGTTATAGGCTTCGATCCAGACCTTGCGGCCGAAGGAGGAAATGCCGAGCGGCGGATCGACGATCGCCGTATCCCAGCGGGTATAGCGACCGGGATATTCGTAGTTCGAGGAAAAGACAGCACCACGCCGCTCGTCGAGCTTGTCGACATAGCTGGAAACGGCATCGGCATAGGGCGTCGGGCGGCGCTTGCGCGAAACGGTGACACCGCCGCGCGTCTGATAGGCTTCCGCACCGTCTTCCTGCAAAATCGTCGACATGTCAGTCCTTTTCCGTTCTTCGAGGCCCTCTCCCGGCGCCTTGAATACAAAAAAGCCGCCTCAGGAGTGTGTCCGGGCGGCTTTGGGGTCAATCGTCTGAAGACATGACTGGTCAAGGCCGCGTTAGCGTGCCCACCACCATGCAAAGGTCTTCGATACGATCTTCATGGGCGATTTGATAACCCGAGGCGCAGCCGCGCGCAAGCGGGATTTCAGCGGAGAAAAATCGAACCTTTTGCGGCTCGCGCCGTTGTCGCCACGGGGCCAAGCATGGGAGCGGCGATGAGGACTGTAACGCGCCTGACACTGATATGGCTGGCAGCAACCGGCGTGACCCTGCCGCAAACCGGTCCAGCGCCCGTGCCGAAACCCGGTGAGCCGACGGTCGAAAGCGGATCCGAGACCGTGACCAAGCCGGAGGACGGGACAACGGCAGCAGATCCCGGCGAGCAACCCGCCCTGCCCTCCGGCAACGCTCCCAAACCCTTGGCCGACCCTCGCGACGAGGCCGATCCGGCGCCAGCGGACGCGGAGAAACCCGAAGCGAAACCTGAGACACCCAGCCGTGATCACGAAGCCGACGTGAAGGAAAGGCCGGCAAAGCCCGAGGCCGCTGCACCGCCGCCCCCTCCCGACCCCGCTCCAGTCGCGGAAACTCCGGAAGACCTGGCGCTCTGCCTGAAAGACCTGAAGGCGATTGGCGCTGATTTCAGCCAGGAACAGACAATCGACGGAGAATTCGGCTGTGGCATCGCTAACCCGGTCACCGTTCGCCGCATCCTGCCCGAGGTGGCCCTGGAGCCGGAGGCCACGCTTCGCTGCGACACGGCGCTGAGCCTTGCCCGCATGACCCGCGACATGCTGATCCCGGCAGCGGCCCGCGCCTTTCCGGACAAGCCAAAGCTCTCGGGCGTCGGCCAGGCCTCTGGCTATGTCTGCCGAAACCGCAACAGCGCGGACGACGGCAAGATTTCAGAGCACGCCTATGGCAACGCCGTGGACATCGCAGGCTTGAGCTTCGGCGATGAAAAGATGCCGGTGATGATCGCGAGACAAGACGACGGCACGGCGGAAGCGGCTTTCCAACGCGCCTTCAACGCCCTCGCCTGCCTGTATTTCACGACGGTGCTCTCACCCGGCAGCGACGCGACACATCAGGATCACATGCATCTGGATGTGATCGAGCGAAAGAGCGGGTTTCGGTATTGCCGGTAAACGAAAAACGGCGGCGCCCGGATGGGACGCCGCCGCAGGCGGTGGAAACGAAGGGTGGGTTAGAACTTCTGGGTGAGCGAGATTTTGAAGGTACGGCCTGGCTCGGAGTAGTAGTCAGCTGGCTGATATGAGGTGCCGGTGGTCTGGACGTCCCGCGTAGCGACTGCATTCCAGTAAGTCTTGTCAAAGATGTTGTAGACCCCGGCCTGAATGCGCAGCCCCTGGAACTGCTCGGGCGCCCACCATCCAGAAAGATTGAAAACTCCATATCCGGGTGCGTCAAAGGTCTCGTATGCTGTGGCCGTGCTTGTGTATTGCGTGCCATCGTCACGCATGCCCGCCGAGAAGACACCAGAGAAATCAGCGCCCCAGGTTGCCGTCTCGTAGCCGACGCCGATGACAGACTTGAACGGTGCGACGGAGCGCAGGTACTCGCCTGTGCTTTCGTCTTCGCCATAGGTATAGGCGAGCGACGCATGCACCAAGAAGCCGCTGTCGAACCGTTTGCTGGCAGACGCCTCAACCCCTGCAATCCGGACCCGGTCGAGATTGCGATAGGTATAGAGCGTTCCATCTCCACCCGTGAACGGGTTCGAGAAAGCATCCGTCGTCGTTTCGTACTGTTCGATGAAGTTGCGGTACTTGTTGTAGAAGCCCACAACACGGGCAGCATTCGCCCCATCTTCGAAATTCGCCCCGATCTCGAAGCCTTGTCCGGTTTCGGCCTCAAGGTCTGCATTGCCGACCGTTGCATAACCGCTCGATGCATTAGTGAAGTTTAGGTAGAGTTCGTTCACCGTTGGGGCACGATAAGCCATAGACCATTGGGCAAAAAGCTGCAGATTGGGTGTCAGGTCGTAGCTTGCCAGAAGCTTCGGCGAGAAGGCGGAACCATTTGCATCATCGGGGAGCCCGAAATAACCGGAGCCGGTATTATTGGAATAGCCGTCCGATGGCTCGGTGTTATAGTTATATAGGTCGAAGCGAAACCCGGGCGTCAGGGAGAAAGGCCCTCCGTTGAAGGTGATCTTGTCCTGGAGGTAGGCACCGAAGCGCACGCCGTCGACATCCGGGATGTCGGACTGAGATACTGTCGTCGTGGGAACGGCACTGAGGAAACTTTCAGCGCCGAAGAGAGCGACATCACCACCAACGGTGATTTCATGCGCCAGACCTCCTGCCTCGACGCTCGCATTGACCTGGCCCGTCAGACCATAGTCATTTTCCGAGAGGCTGTTTTCGCGTTCGTAAAGATAGGAGACGTTGGTGGTCGTTCTGAGGCGCGTTCCCGACGAGCCAGCCACCTTCTCAAGCCGCTGCCAGTAAGCGACCAACGAAGCACTGTCGATCAACGAGTCGGCAGCGATCGCTTCATAGGTATAGTCAACCGAGACCCGGTCACGGGCCGTCGTGTCGAAACCCACATAGTCGCGCTGGTAGACGCCGGTACTCGCCGAGCCGGTGCCCTGGATGGTGTTAAGCGTGGTGTCCGTATCGCGATGGAAACGCTCCGCGGTCAGGCCAATGCGATGGCCACCTTCGAGATCCTGACGGAGTTTGAGCAGCATGTTGTATTGCGTGTAATCAGCCGGATTGACCTCTGTGCGCATCACACCCGTGCCACCAACATCGCCCTGGCCTTGCAGTTCATGCCCCTTTTTGTATCCAGCCTGAAAGAGCACGGACGTGTTTTCGACCTTCTTTGCGGCAGCCACCGAACTGCCAAAACTGCTGTCGGCGCTGTCATAGTTGGTCTTGCTGACGACACCCCAATCCTTGCTTTCGCCGATGAGGTCTTCGGGTTCCAGCGTGCGCAAGATGACGCCACCCGCAAGACTTCCGCCACCAAGACGGCTGGAATCGGCACCCTTTACAATGTCAATCGACGACAGTGAGGAGAAGTCGTAGCTGTCCGAACTGTCACCGGTTGTGGTCGTCGGTGATTGCGTGCCTGAACGTGCGGTGTTCTCGATATACGGTATCGGCACGCCGTCGATCAGCGTCGAGATGCGAGCGCCGGTCAGGCCGCGAATATAGAGCCCTCCCGAAGCCCCTGGTCGGGTGCGGACATAGTCGACCGACGGATCCTCATTCGACAACTGACGCGGATCAGTGATCTCCTTCTGCCTGATCTCCTCAGCCGTCGTTTCCGTCGCCAGCGGTGTATCGACCACCGAGCCTGCCGGCACGCGTTTGCCCTTGACCACAATCGTCTGCAGCTGCGTCTCGTCGCCCGTGGTCGCCGTCGTGGCGTCCTGGGCATAGGCGGGAAGGATGGCAGAGCTGGCCATAAGAGCCGTGCAGGCAAGCAGGAGGGGGCGGAGAGACCGGGAGCCCATGCGAATGTCCTTTCAAAAGGCCAGCAGAAACTGATCCCGCACCCGGGGTTGGGGTGCAGGCTGGCCGAACGTGATTGCGTCAAAATCGGGGCGGAGCTGAAATTTCCGCCGTAATCACGCCGTATAAAACATGATTATCTGAGTCAACATATAAAACATGATTCTTTTAATCATGAATTGTGATCTGCGTCACCGTGGCGGAAATATCACAAATACCCGTTAGTTTCCGGAGGCTAGAACAGTCCCTCGATCGCCCCTTGCGCATCGAGGCGGATACGCTCGGAGGACGGTACGCGCGGCAGACCCGGCATGGTCATGATCTCGCCGGTGATCGCCACGATGAACCCGGCACCAGCGGAAAGACGGACTTCCCGCACATGCACGGCATGGCCCTCAGGTGCGCCGCGCAGGGTGGGATCGGTGGAGAAGGAATACTGCGTCTTCGCAATGCAAACCGGGAGATCACCATATCCCTGGCGTTCCCAGTCGGCGAGTTGCTCACGCACCGCCTTGTCGGCCGTCACCTCGCCAGCCCGATAGATCTCGGCGGCAACCCGCTCGATCTTGGAAAGGAGCGGCATGGCATCCGGATACAGCGGATGGAAGCTGGACGGGCTGTCGGCGATCCGCACCACGGCCTCGGCAAGATCCGTGATGCCGGCGGAGCCATCCGCCCAGTGTCGGCAGAGCACAGCCTCGGCGCCGAACCCCTTGGCAATCGCCTTGACAGCGGCAATCTCGGCGTTTGTATCGCTGGTGAAATGGTTGATCGCAACGACCGCCGGTACGCCGAACTTGGCGAGGTTTTCCAGATGCCGCGCGAGGTTCACGGCGCCACGCTCGACGGCAGCGACATCCTCGTGGGAAAGATCCTCCTTGGCGACACCGCCATTCATCTTCAGCGCCCTGACCGTCGCGACGATGACGACGGCGGAGGGTTTGAGGCCTGCCTTACGGCATTTGATGTCGAAGAACTTTTCCGCGCCGAGATCTGCACCGAAACCGGCTTCGGTCACAACATAATCGCCGAGCTTCAGCGCCGTCTTCGTCGCGATCACCGAATTGCAGCCATGCGCGATATTGGCGAAGGGACCGCCATGCACGAGCGCCGGATTGTTTTCGAGCGTCTGCACGAGGTTTGGCTGAAGCGCCTCCTTGAGCAGCACAGCCATGGCGCCGTCAGCCTTTAGATCCCGGGCAAAGACCGGCGTCTTGTCGCGCCGATAGCCGACGATGATCGCGCCCAACCGCCGCTCCAGATCGTCGAGATCGGTCGCGAGACAAAGGATCGCCATGACTTCCGAAGCCACAGTGATGTCGAAGCCGGCCTCGCGCGGGAAACCGTTCGAGGCGCCGCCGAGCGAGGTGACGATCTGGCGCAGCGCCCGGTCGTTCATATCCATCACCCGCCGCCAGCTGATGCGGCGCGTGTCGATCTCGAGGTCATTGCCCCAGTAGATGTGATTGTCGATAAGCGCCGAGAGCAGATTATGCGCCGAAGTGATGGCGTGGAAATCGCCGGTGAAGTGGAGGTTGATGTCCTCCATTGGCACGACCTGCGCATAACCGCCGCCAGCCGCCCCGCCCTTCACCCCGAAACAGGGCCCGAGCGAGGGTTCGCGAATGCAGATCACGGCCTTCTTGCCGATCCGGTTCAAGCCATCGCCGAGCCCGACCGTGGTTGTCGTCTTGCCCTCGCCTGCCGGTGTCGGGTTGATGGCGGTGACGAGGATCAGCTTTCCGTCCGGCCTCTCAGCGAGCGACTGAATGAACGCAGCCGAGATCTTTGCCTTGTCATGGCCATAGGGAATGAGGCTTTCGGAGGGAATGCCGAGCTTGCAGCCGATCTCCTGGATCGGCCGCTTGGACGCCGCACGGGCGATATCGATGTCGGATGCTACGGTCATGGTTCCCCCCTGCCTTCTGTTGGCCGGAGGATCGGACGGCGCGGCCCAACTAGCAAGCAGTTAGGCCGACTTTATTCACAACGAAACAGATTTGCCCAAAACCGACATGCCGCCGAAATCGCCCTCTTGCCTGAGAAGGCAACGATGTAATATTTGCGCCGCAACAATTGCCCTTAAGAGGACGCCTTGATGAAATCGCTGGAACTGCTGATCGAGAAAATCATCCTGTCGAGCCGCTGGATCCTGGTGGTCTTCTATCTCGGCCTGGTCGCAGCGCTGGCCGTCTATGCCGTCTCCTTCGGCTACAAATTCCTGAAGATCGCCCAGAATGTCTTCGTCTACGAAGACTTCGAGATGATCCTTGCCATGCTCGCGCTGATCGACGCCGCCCTGGTGGCGAGCCTGATCGTCATGGTGATGATCTCCGGCTATGAGAACTTCGTCAGCCGTTTCGACGAGGCCGATGATCAGGTTTCCTTCCTCGGCAAGCTCGACGCCGGCAGCCTGAAGATCAAGGTCGCCTCCTCGATCGTCGCCATCTCCTCGATCCACCTGCTGCAGGTCTTCCTCAACGCCAACCAGTATACCGATGGCAAGCTGATGTGGCTGACTCTGATCCACCTCGCCTTCGTCGTCTCGGCGGTGATGCTGGGCTATCTGGAAGTGATGATGAACGGCAAGAAGAAGGGCAGCGACGCAGACAAGATCTGAGATCTCCTCGCTGGCTGCCCTCTCTCGAGACACAGGACAAACCCGCCTTTGCAGGCGGGTTGTCTATTGACGATCAGCCCTCGCCGATCGCGATCAGGCTGGCATTGCCGCCGGCAGCGGCCGTATTCACCGAGATCACCTGCTCGACTGCAAACCGGCTGAGGTAAGCCGGACCACCGGCCTTGAAGCCGGTGCCGGACATGCCCGAACCACCGAATGGCTGGGTACCGACGACAGCGCCGATCATGTTGCGGTTGACGTAGATATTGCCGGTGTCGAGCGCTTCCGTCACGGTGCGGATCGTCGCCTCGATGCGGCTATGCACACCGAGCGTCAGGCCATAGCCTGTAGCGTCGATCGAGGCGATGACCTGGTCGAGAGCCTTGGCCTTCCAGCGCACGACATGCAGAACGGGGCCGAAGATCTCCTTGGTCAGCGCCTCGGGGCGGTCGAGCTCGACGATATGCGGGGCGAAGAAATTGCCGGTCGCGGGCACCTTTCCGGCATAGCGCACCTTCTGGCTCCGCTTCATCTCGGCGATATGAGCCTCCAGCATCGCCTTCTGCTTCTCGTCGATGACAGGGCCGATATCAGTGGTGATCTCGAGCGGATTGCCGAGATTCAGTTCGCGGGCAGCGCCCTCGATCATCTCCAGCATGCCATCGGCAATATCTTCCTGCAGATAAAGGATGCGAAGCGCCGAGCAGCGCTGGCCGGCCGATCGGAAGGCGGAAAGCACGACATCGTCGGCCACCTGTTCGGCAAGCGCCGTCGCATCGACGATCATGGCGTTGAGACCACCGGTTTCGGCAATCAACGGCACGATCGGGCCGTCCTTGGCAGCGAGCGTCCGGTTGATCGCCTGGGCGGTTGCCGTCGATCCGGTAAAGGCAATGCCGGCGAGCTTCGGATGGGCAGCGATGGCAGCCCCGACATCACCGGCACCGGGCAGCAGCATAAGCACATCCTCGGGCACACCGGCCTTGTGGAAGAGCTTCACAGCCTCAAACGCGATCAGCGGCGTCTGCGGTGCCGGCTTGGCGACAACCGCATTGCCGGCAACGAGGGCGGCAGAGATCTGACCGAGGAAGATGGCGAGTGGGAAATTCCATGGTGAGATGCAGGCGAAGACACCACGGCCGCGCCAGGACAGACGGTTGAGTTCGCCCGTCGGGCCCGGCATCACTTCGGCGTCGCCGAACTGGCGGCGCGCCTGATCGGCATAATAGCGGCAGAAATCGACCGCCTCGCGGATTTCGGCGACGCCATCATCCAGCGTCTTGCCTGCTTCGTGTGCTAGCAGCGACAGCAGCCGGTCACGATCGGCCTCCATCAGGTCGGCCATCTTGTCGAGGGTGGCAGCACGCTCCTCGATGGGCAATCGCGACCAGCCGGCAAAGCCCTTTCGGCCGGCGGCAAAGGCCCGGTCGACATCGGCGGGTGTCGCGTTGCGCACGGTGCCCACCTTGCGGGAGCGGTCGGCGGGCGAGAGCACCGGCTCGTCGCTCGTCGCGCCGGTCGCGCCGGGTACCAGCGGATGAGCCGCGATCTCGGCCAGCGGCTGGCCGATGCGGGCCATCAGCCGTTCCAGATTGTCGCGATGGCCGAATTCGAAGCCGGCGCTGTTCTTGCGGTCGCCGTAGAGCCCCAAGGGCATCGGGATCTGGCTGTGGCGGGCGCTGTGACCGTTGCCGAGGCCGAGCTTTTCCGTCGGGCGTTCGAGCAGCGCCGAAACCGGAATATTCTTGTCGCCGGCAACGGCGACGAAGGACGAGTTCGCGCCATTCTCAAGCAGACGACGGACGAGATAGGCGAGCAGATCGCGGTAGCCGCCGACAGGCGCGTAGATGCGGCAGGCAATGCGATCATTGCCGGAGAGAAGCGTGTCGTAGAGCGCCTCACCCATGCCATGCAGGCGCTGGAATTCGAAGCCGGTGCGGTCAGTGCCGGCCAGTTCGATGATGGTCGAGACGGTGAGCGCATTGTGGGTCGCAAATTGCGGGAAGATGCGCGCCCGCTTTTCCATCAGCTTGGCAGCGCAATGCAGATAGGAAAGATCGGTCGCAGGCTTGCGGGTCCAGACCGGGTAGTCGTCGAGACCACGCTCCTGGGCGCGCTTCACTTCTGTATCCCAATAGGCGCCCTTGACCAGACGCACCATCATCCGTCGACCATATTGCTGGCAGAGGGTGTCGATGTAGTCGATCACCTGCGGCGCGCGCTTCTGATAGGCCTGGATGGCAAGACCGAAGCCGTCCCAGCCTGATAGCGAGGGATCGGCAAAGACGGCAGCGATCACGTCGAGCGAAAGTTCAAGACGATCGGCCTCTTCGGCGTCGACGGTGAAGTCGAGCTGATGCGCCTTGGCCATCTGCGCGAGCTTCAGGAGATCCGGCACCAGCTCGCGCATGACACGATCGCGATGGGTTGCGAGATAACGCGGATGCAGCGCCGAGAGCTTGACCGAGATGCCCATGCGGTTTGGCAGCTGCTGGCTCTTGCCATGCTTGGCCATATGCGCGCCGATCGCCTCGATGGCGCTGGCATAGGACTGGAAGTAGCGCTTGGCGTCTTCAGCCGTGCGGGCGCCTTCGCCCAGCATGTCGAAGGAGTGGCGATAGCCGCGTTCTTCGCTCTTTGCCGCACGCGACAGGGCGTCCTTGATGGTTTCGCCGAGCACGAAGTGGTGGCCAAGGAAGCGCATTGCCTGCTTGGTGGCGGAGCGCACGGTGGGCAGGCCCAGGCGCTTCACGAGACCACGCATGACGCCCTCAGGCGTTTCGCCAGGACGAATGACGCGGGCCGACAGACCAAGCGCCCAGGCCGAGGCCGAGACGAACCAGCTGTCGCCATGCGCCTCGTGTTCGCTCCAGCCGCCCTCTTTCAGCTTGTCCTCGATCAGCCGGTCCTGGGTCAGCGCATCAGGCACGCGCAGCAGCGCTTCCGCCAGCACCATAAGCGCCAGACCTTCACGGGTGGAGAGACCATATTCGCGCAGAAAATCCTCGACGCCGCCGATCGAGCCGGAATTATTCCTGATGGCATCGATATAGGTCGTGGCGCGACGGTCGATGGCGCCGTTTTGGCTCTCCGACAGCGTCAGACGTGACGCAAAGTGGCGCATGAACTGGTCGTCGTCGCCGGCATAGGGGGCTTCGAAACGCGGAAAATCTGTCGTGGCTGGCTTGATCATTGTCACCTCCGTGGTATCCGCAACATATCTTCGCGTTTACCGATTTTCTCGCTATTCTTCATTCATTTTTCTGGCATATTCACTACAGAACTGGAGTCTGGTAGAGAATGAGCAAGGAAATCGACCGCCTCGACCGCAAGATCCTGCGCGCCTTGCAGGCGGAGGGCCGGCTGACCAACATCGAGCTTGCAGAACGCGTGAATCTCTCGGCCACCGCGACCGCCGAGCGGGTTCGTCGGCTGACTCGGGAGGGCTACATCACCGGCTACATGGCCATGCTCTCACCGCAGAAGCTCGGTCGCAACCTCCTGGTATTCATCGAAGTGAAGCTGGACCGCACGACGGCGGATGTCTTCGACACCTTCGCCGCGGCCGTAAAGCGTTCGGACGATGTGATGGAATGCCATATGGTGGCGGGCGGCTTCGATTATCTAGTCAAGGCGCGCGTGGCCGGCATGGAAGCCTACCGGCAATTCCTCTCGGAAGTGATTCTGCCCCTGCCCGGCGTGCGCGAAACCCACACCTATGCCGTGATGGAAGAAGTGAAGGCTGTGTCGGCTTTGCCCGTATGAAGATCACGATAATAGGCAAATGCCATTTTGATCGGCAGCGGTCAGACATTAGTCATATTAATAGTGACAACCCCCGAAAAACTGCTAGCTTTTCGACCGCACTGATATATTGGTCATAAACTTCCGATTTGTTGTCAACTTTCGAAATTGATAAAATGTTGTCAGAACGACAGACGCTCTTGAGCCAGGACATCGGGGGCTGTCAGAACCGCGCCGATTTGATGGATTGCTGGTCACGGGCGACGCGTGAATACGGCCTCGACTATGTGACCTTGGCGGCGGCACCGACCTCGCACGACAGGCTCCTCGGGCCATTGGTGCGGGAAACGACCCTGCCGACCGAGTATTGCCGTGAGTTCGACCGGCTGGAATTTCTGCGGCAGTGCCCGACAGTCCCGCACATCAGCAAGTCGATCATGCACAACCAGTGGACGATCGGCTCCGACGGCCAGACGCCGAGCTTCGATTGCCCACCCGAATTTGCCGCGCTGATGCGCAAGTTCCGGCTGATTTCGGGCATTCTCTTCTCGATGAATTCCGTCGATGGCAGCCGTTTCGTGGTGCGTTATGACGGCGACCGCGGCATGCTGAACATGGCGGAGATCAACGAACTGTCGATGCTGAGCATCCAGGCGTTTGATGTCTTCGATCGCCTGCGCCGCACGGCGACCAACACCAACGTCCTCTCGGCGCGCGAACTGGAAGTGGTCCGCTGGACCGCCCAGGGCAAGACCTCGCTGGAGATCGGCCAGATCCTGTCGCTCTCAGACCATACGGTCAACGCCTACATGACCAATGCCATCCGCAAGCTGGACTGCGTCAACCGCACCCAGCTCGTGGCCAAGGCCATCCGGATGAAGATAATCAGCTGAGGCGGACGACGCCTCAGTACATCGTCTGGCGGTAAGCGACCTCGAGATTTTCGTCCATCCGCGTCATCGCCTCGGGGTCATCAGGCGCACCCGTGGTATCGTCGAGGATCATCTGCATCAAGGACGGCATCTCGCTGCGATCCTGCCTGCTTCCCGGATCCCAGAGATGCGAGCGCCGGAATGCCTTCGCGCAGTGCAGGAAAACTTCGTCCACCTCGACCACGATGGCGAGTTTCGGAAGCCTCTCCCCGACCGCCATCTCTTCCAGCAGATCCCGCTGCGTCGTTAGACGCGCCCGCCCATTGACCCGCAATGTCTCGTCATATCCCGGGATCAGAAACAGCAGCCCGACCGATGGATTGGCGATGATATTGTCGAGCGTATCGAGCCTGTTGTTGCCCGGTCGGTCAGGAATGGCCAGTGTACTGTCATCGAGAATACGGACAAAGCCCGCCGCATCACCCCGCGGACTGACATCCGCCCTGCCCTCGTTCCCCTGCGTGCCGATGCACAGAAAGGGCGAACGGCGGATGAAGGCCTGAGCGTTCGGACCCAGCGTGTGGCGTTGCTTTTGCAACGCTAGGGCATGGGTCGGCTCGTAAAGACTGCGGAGCGAACCCGCGTCCTTGATCAGAAAATCCGGCTGTAGTTCAAATGTCGACATCACGGCGCCTCCCACGCAGCGTTGACACACCTCATCACAGCTGGTCCGCACCGGCGATCGTCAGCCTTGCGAATGCGCAATGAGGTACGTACCTCAGGAGATCTTTAGCGCACTTAGCGAGTGGCAGCAAGCGGATTTGAACGAGATAGTTGAGCGTGAAACAGCAGCGACAACCTTCGCTCGCCCGGCAGCCGGAGCAGCGGGCGAGCGATCAGGAAGGTATCAGCGATCCAGGATGGACTGTATCTCCACCATGTTGGAGCGCACCCGCAGGATGTAGAAACCCATGGTCGCGAGATGCGTCGGCATGATCCAGCCGTCCTCGCTGCCGTTCGAGATGATCGCCGGCTGGATGCGGAGCGCGCCCTGCAGCTGGCGTTCCATCTCGGTCCAGATGGCAGTCAGGTTACGCTCGCGGATGACGCCGCTGAAGTCGGCGCGCGTTGCCTGCAGCAAGGCATACTGGGCGTAGAGCTGGCCATAGGCGAACCAGAAACGGTCGTCGGCACGCGTGTCGAACCAGCCGGCATTGAACTCTTCCGAGCGGCGACGCAGGATATCGGAGGTATTGCCGAGATCGCTCGCCATGCCGTCCAGGAGCTGCAGCAGGTTGTCGGAGCGGGTGTCGAAGATTGCATCACAGCTGGCAAGCGATGTGTTGAAGCGGTTCCAGCTTTCGACCGCCGCCCGGTAGTAGCTCGGGGTCGGCGTCTTGAAGCCAAAGGGGTCGGTGCCGAAATACCAGGTGCTTTCGTCGAACTGAATGTTGCCACGCGCATCCTGCAGGTCATTGTTGATGCCCGATGTGCCGCGCACGCGACCAAGATTGTCGGCGAGCTGGATGCCGGTACGGCGCACCACCTGGTTCACGCCGCGCTGGAAGGACGCCTTGTTGTCCATGTAGGGCGTGTTGTCCCAATCGATCCCGAAGAGACCCAGCTTGTAGAGCAGCGTCGAGGAGATCCAGACGTTCTGGTTGACGTTCTGGTCGGTGAGCGCGGCACTGATCATCACCACCGCCGAATCCTGGCAGCGGTTGGCCTCGCCGGGCAGCGCAGTTCCCGCCGGCACCGTGCGTTCCTCGAACTTGTAGGCCTGGACGAAGGCCGGATCGAAGGCATACCAGACCTGGGTGCGATAGATGAACTGGCCATAGAAGATCACCAGCAGCACGAGCACGGCGAGGATCGGCCCCTTGATGATCCAGCTGCGGTCGCGATACCAGCCGTGAGCGGCGAGGAACGGCCAGAGGAACCACGCGACCACCATGCCGATGCCGCGCCCGATGGCGGCAAAGACGCGCTGGAAGAACGCGATGATCGGGTCAAGCATGGTCATCTCCTAGTCCATAGAGGCGTTTGCGGAAGGCTGCCTTGTCCTTCAGATAAGTGTCGGACAGGCGGGATACAACATAATCGCGATAGGCTTCCGGATACTGGTCATAGGCCCGGTAGAAGCCCTGCTTGTCGAAGACGAAGCGCGAGACGAAATCGTCTGCCGTCAGATGCGCGATCAGCCTGTTGGTCAGCCACTGGTCGGGATGGCCGGGCTCGGCGCGCACGAGCCAGAGCCTGAGCTTCGGATCGATATCCGCCATCCGGAGATTACCAGTGCGCGCCAGGGTCCTGAGCGCTTCCTGGAGCAGCGGATAGACCCCGCGCTCGTTGATCGCCTTGGCATTGCGATGCAGGAAGGTCTGCATCCAGACCGCATCGATGCGGGTGAGGTCCGGCACCGGATCGAGCGTGGCCGCCACCGACAGCAGCGCCATTTCCAACCGATGGGCAAACAGACCCGAACTCTCGACCCAGCTCGCCCGCGGCAGCTCGAGCCGGTTCGTGCGCGCCAGGAAGTCGCCGACCTGTGCCCCGTCATGGATCGAGATATAGCTCACCTGCCAGGGCCGCGACCGGCGAAAACCGGGCGCGCTTGGATCGCAGATGACGGTGGTGATCTTCTCGTCGACAAAGACGAAGACACCGCCGAAATGATCGGCCCAGAAAGCGTCGTGGCGGAAGACGAGTTTATCCGGCACCAGCGTATTTTGCCGAATGTCGCCGGTCTCTTTCGCCAGCGACACCATGCGCTCCAGCATCGCGTCGTCACGCCAGGCATCCGGGCTTGTGACCAGCGCATCGCAAAGCTGCCGGAGCTGCCCCGCCTTGCCGAGCAGGTCTTCCGCCGAGAGGACCTTAAACTTCACCTCGTTGATCGACAGCAGATCGTCGAGCGTCTTCACCTCGGAGACGCTATCCTCGATCTCGCCATAGAGCGTGTCCTTGAGCGTGATCGCATGGATGGCGCGGGCATTGGCGGCGAAGAACTCGTGCATCAGCCCGGCGGTGTTGGAAAAGCTCGTATGCACCACCGGCAGGCTGTCCTGCTCCGGGGTCAGGATGATGAAGCGACGGTTGACCTTCAGCGGATCAAGATAGTCGGGATCGCCGAGCTCAGCCGCCACCTGCGGCGAGAAACCGGTGATGTCGATGTTGAATTCGGTGAGCTTGGTCGCCGGCAGACCAAAGGCGACCAGCGCCTTGTTGTAGCGGGCAATCAGATGCGGCTCGCGAATGGGCAGCAGGCGGCCATAGATGAGTTCGGCTTCGAGGAGGCGGTTCATGGCTTTACCATTTCCCCTCCCCCTTCATCCTCTCGATCTCGCCGATCGCCCGCTCGCGCTGGCGCTCGCGGCGGATGATCTCCGTTACAGCAGCATCATCCGACTTTTCAGCATAGCGGAATTCGCTGTCAGCGTAGCGGTTGATCTCTTGGCAGATCATCTCCATCGTCACCGGGCCGCGAAGCTCCGCAATCATCGCCTTCTTCTCGTCGTAGCTCTTGTGAACGAAAGCGTCAGGCTTTTCGAACCAGGCGTCGGGCAGCTCGACATCCATCGCCCGCATCTTGATCGCATCGGTGATGTTCTTGATGGCGCGGCCGGTAAAGCGCGGTTCGGCGAGCTTGATGGCATGCAGATAGGCGCCGACATCGGCCAGCGTCTCTATTCTGCCCTCTGCCTTCTCGTAGCGTTCCCAAACAGCAACAAGCCCGTCTTCCTTGGGGCGGTCATGCTCTCCATAGGAGCGGCTGACGGCCTTCTGGATCTCCTGGCCGGCAAACAGCTGGTGTTCACCAAGCGGGATCTGGTGGTTCTTGCCGACCAGCAGCGAGAAGATATCGATATAGTCCTCGCGGGTCTGCGGCCCGTCGACGAGCCAGCGGGCGCCGGCGCGCTGGCGCAGGGCATCGTCGACATTCTCAGGGTAGTTGGAGAACATGCCGAAGGTGGCGTTGCCCCGCACGACGGTCGAGGCGCCGGCGAAACTCTCCATCAGCACAGCCGTCACCTCGTGCTGGCCGGCCGAGGCCCGGTCGTCGGAGCGCTTGGCCGTAACCTGGTCGACATCGTCGATCGTGCCAAAGCCAATGACGCGCGGGTTGAGCACGTTGTTGACGAAGCTTTTGCAATTCTGGCCGGACTTGCCCTGATAGGACGAGATCTGGTCGACGCCGAAATTCTCGTAATGGAAGGCATAACCCGCCATCTTGCAGTAGTCGTTGAGCAGCCCCGCCAGCATCTGGATCAGGATCGTCTTGCCCGTCCCCGGCATGCCATCACCGATGAAGGTGAAAAGGAAGCCGCCGAGATCGACGAAGGGGTTCATCTGCCGGTCGAAATCATAGGCCATCAGCATCTTGGCGAGCTTCAGCGCTTGATACTTGGCGATGTGGTTGCCGATGATCTCTTCGGGCTTCTTGAAACTCATCGAAAGCGGCTTCGATTTGACGCCCGGTACGCCATCGAAACCGTCGAGGGTGAAATCATCCTGATCGACGCGGATATGGGCGTTTTCGAAGACGCCAAGATGCTCGAAGCGGGCCTTGCGAGTGAGCAGCCCGTCGAGCGCGAGATCGGCAAGGCCGCGGACCCGGCCGATCAGGGTCGCATCGTCACCCGCCCCCTTCACTGCCGTATCGATGCCGGCGACCATGCTCTTGAGCGCGTCCTGCGCGGTGTCGAACAGGAAGTCCGGCTCGCGGATGCCGTCGAGTTGCTCGCCCTCGCCTGCGACGGTGGACTTCAGATAAGCGGCAAAGGCAAAGGCCGCGAGATAGGCCTGCGAGGCGAGAAGCGCCTTAAAACGGGCGGCCTCCTCGCCTTGCAGCGGCGCGCTGATGTTACGCGCCTGCAAGGGCTCAAGCTCGCTCTGCCGGGCAAAGACATCCGATATCGCAAGCGCCACCTGCGCACCGCGCCGCACGCGGTAGAGCACGGTATGCTGAGCAGGCGTCAACAGCGGATCGGCAGTCCCGGTCGCCTGGATGGTCTTGGAAAGCTCGATCTCGCGGGTGCGCCGCACCGATCCGGTCGAGACCGTCGAGACGAACCGGCGTCCCGTGCCGGCGATCGGAGCACCGGATGCGCCCTCGCCCTGGTCGAGAACCACGACGCGCGTCACCAGTCCCTGGGCGACAGCCATATGCTTCGCAATGTCTTCTTCACGCAGCGTCGTCAGCCCTGCCGTCAATTCACTCATGCTCAGACCTCACTCACGACCTGGTTGCCCGAAATCACATGCACCTTGAAATTGCCGAAGATCGGCTTGATCTCGCCGGCAGCATAGAGCGCCTGATAGGCGTCATGCGGCACCAGCGCGTGCTTCTCGTAGGTCGACACACCCATGCGCGCGGCCTCAAGATCATGCGTCTCGATGTGGAACTCCTGGGTGGCCGGCGTGGACGAAAAGAAGCCCTTCACCGCCGGCTGCTCGCGCTTGGAAAACACCTCCTGCACCGTCCAGGTCATCACCCAGGCGTTCTCAGGCTTGCGCACCCGGTCGAGGATCTCGGTCACCCGGCCGGAATTCTGGGTAAGCCCCGTCGAATAGAGCGGCCCGAGCACCACGCGCCGGATCGACTTCGGATGCAGGGTCGGGAAATCGCGGTCCATATTGGTCGCGATGGTGGCCGGCGTCAGTGAGTAAGCCGAGTTCTTGGCGCAGAAATCGTCGAATGTGCGGGCAAGCTCCGGATTGAGCAGACCGCCGACCGGCAACGGGATCTCGACCTCCTCGTTGAGCTTGCCGTCCTCGGTCACCAGGATCTTCGTGACGTTTTCGGCGGAATCCTCGATCGTCGCCAGATAGATCATCGGCAGCGTGCTCACGCCATCGAAGGCAGCCCAGCTGACGAGATAGGACGGTCGGCGTGACTGCGGATTGACGCTGACGGCAACTGTGGTCGGCAGCACGAAGGGCGAGAAGATCTCCCCGGCCTGAACCTGCTCCAGATAAAGCCGCTCGGCAATCTGCTGCTGCAGCGCCGCCGGAAACTCCTTCTGCCGCAGGATGAAATCGACCATCTCGGCGCGCAGCTTGCCGACATCAGGGATGGTGGAAAGTCTGGAGGCGGCTCCCGCGCGATCGTTTTCCAGCTCCAGCACGTTCTGGAAGATCGGAAAGCCGCTCTCCGCCTGGGCGATCTTGAACTGACCAGTAAAGCCGATGCGGTTCTGCCAGGAGTTGAAGGAGTTCCGCAGGCGATCGAGATAAGGCAGCAGATGCAGTGTCGGCGGCCCCTTCTCGCCGAAGCGGCGATCGGACTGGCCGAAGAACTGCTCGAGGCCCGCGAGCGCCGAGGCCATGGTGCTGAAATAGTGCGTCACGGCACTGTTGCGATCGACGACGTTCATGCCCCTCCCCCCATCGACAGGACCGCGCACCGCAAGAGCGGCACGCGGCCTGATGGCCGCGTCCACGTCATGGGCACGATCAAGGCTTCACGTAGTTGGCCGCATTGTGCTTGTCGAGAACCGACTGGAAGCGACGCGCAAAAGCGTCGTCGGCAAGCTTCTTGCGGCGCTGGATGTCCTGCGTCGAGAGCATGTTCTTCTCGTGCAGTTCCAAGAGATCGCCGATATGCCGCTGGGCGGCGGCACCAATGCCGGCCATCGTTTCTTCGGCCGCCGTATCGACCTGCGAACCCAGCGTGTTGATCCGGTGGGCGACTTCCTGCTGGGCAGCGGTCTTCAACGAATCTTCCAGCGCCTTGTAGAGCACGATGCGCTGCTCAGTATCGATCGTCAGCTTGTTGATCAGCGTGTTCTGGGCAGCGATCTGGTTGTTCAAGCTGTCGACGAAGGTCTGGAACATCGAGGTGTAGCGTTCCAGCGTCTGGCTCTCGGCAAGAAGCTCCTGCTCGCGGGCCTGCGCCTGATTGTAATCGGTCGCAAGCTTCGAGCGTTCGGCTTCCAGATCCGTGCGTTCCGAGGTGTCTGTCGAAGCGGCGATCTTGTTTTCGATATCGAGCAGCGCCGGATTGAGCGTTTCAATGCGCTTCTGGGTCTCTTCCAGATTGGCGATCGTTTGCTTGCGCCGCTCGATCACCTGCACGAGGCTGGCCTCGGAGGTCTTGTAGCGCTCTTCGAGAACCGTCTTCTGTTCCTTGAGAATGCCGACAATGCTGTCGGACTTGGCGAGCAGTTCCTGCAGATTGCCGGCAAGCGACATGTTGCGGACGCGCTCGGTGCGCATGCTCTGCGCCTTCTGCTTGGAAAAGATCCCGATGAATTTTTCCATGCCGGTCAGGCTCTTCATGCTTTCGAACTCGGCACCGAAGACATTGGTCGCGTCTTCCAGCCCGATGATCAGGTCAGCGATGTTCGCCTCCATCACCTTCTGCTGGTTGAGCACATCCGAGATCCGGGCATTCTCGATATCGAAGTCCTGGCCGACGAGCTTGGAATCGCTCTTGGCGAGCGTATCCAGCACCACACCGGACTGTTCGATCTTGCCGCGCATCTCCGACACGATCTTGCGCGTCTTCTCGATCTCGCTGTCGAAGGATTGCAAAGTCGCCATGTTGTCTCCCTGTCCCTCATGCCGGCGGCGCGCCGGACTCGTTGCCTACCACCATAGCGCGTTTCCCGTTGCGGGAAAGTATCGCAGCGCACAGGAGCAATCGCCTTCATCCGATATGGATGGTCGCAGCCCCCACACAAGAGGCGCTATCAGAGAAATGCGACAGCCGCGAAACGGCTGCCGCATCGGGGAGTTGTGTCGAGATCACTGGCCGCCGGCAGCGGGGTCCTTGAGATAGGCGATGATGTTGGCGAGATCATCGTCCTTCTTGACGCCGGCATAGGCCATCTTGGTGCCTTTCACGACGGCCTTGGGCGCCTTCAGATATTCGGAAAGCAGCGCCTCATCCCAGACCTTGCCGGCACCGAACTCGGTCATGGCAGGCGAATACTTGTAGTCGGCGATCGAAGCGACCGGGCGACCGACGACGCCCTGCAGCGTCGGGCCGACCTTGTTCTTGGCTTCGGTCGCGATGTGACAGGCCTGACAGGCCTTGAAGGCCTTGGCACCGGCAACCGGATCACCATCGGCAAAGGCGGGAAACGGTGCTGCGGCAAGCGCGAGCAGCATAACCAGAGATGACGTCTTCATCGGAACTCCTGTATCCAAACAACGGGCGCGGAGGCGCCGCATTCATCGCATCACCAATTCGCATGGCACGCAATCCAACACTTTGACGGCCATCAAGATCCCGAACTTTTTTTGAAATGCGGCTGCCCCCTGCGCAGAAAGGGCCTCAGGTCGCAAACAGGGCCGTTCCTGCGACGCAAACGCGCGGGCATCCTTGCATTTCTCCGGTATTGAATGTTGACTTGGGAACATCATAAAAAACCGGGAGCCTGCAAATGACGTATCGTACCTCTTGTCGCCGAACACTCGTAGCCGCCGTTTCGCTGATCGCGATCAGCGCGGTGCCTCTCGCCGCCCAGGAAGCCGAGAGCTGCTCGACCGTGCGCTTCTCCGACGTCGGCTGGACCGACATCACGGCGACCACCGCCACTGCCACCGTCATCCTGAAGGCTCTCGGCTACGAGCCGACGACCACGGTCCTCTCCGTCCCGGTCACCTATTCTTCGCTGAAGAACAAGGACATCGACGTCTTCCTCGGCAACTGGATGCCGACCATGGAAGCCGACATCGCCCCTTACCGCGAAGAAAAGTCGGTCGAAATCTTCGGACCGAACCTGGAAGGCGCGAAATATACGCTCGCCACCAATGCCAAGGGCGCCGAACTCGGCATCAAGGACTTCGCGGACATCGCCAAGAACAAGGATGCGCTCGAAGGCAAGATCTACGGCATCGAGCCGGGCAATGACGGCAACCGCCTGATCCTCGACATGATCGACGGCAACAAGTTCGAGCTCGGCGACTTCGAAGTCGTCGAATCCTCCGAACAGGGCATGCTCGCTCAGGTCGCCCGCGCCGAAAAGGATGGCACGCCGGTCGTCTTCCTCGGCTGGGAACCGCATCCGATGAACGCCAACTTCAAGCTGACCTATCTGTCCGGCGGCGACGATGTCTTCGGCGCGAACTTCGGTGGCGCGACCATCTTCACCAACACCCGCGCCGGCTACACGACCGAATGCCCGAATGTCGGCAAGTTCGTCACCAACCTCAAGTTCTCGCTCCAGATGGAAAACGAGATCATGGGCAAGATCCTCAATGACGGCCAAGATGCCGAAGTGGCAGCAAGCGACTGGCTGAAGGCCAATCCGGCTGCTGTCGAGCCCTGGCTCGCCGGCGTCACCACCAAGGATGGCGGCGACGGCCTCGCAGCGGTGAAGACGGCCCTCGGCCTCTGATCCCTGTCCATCGATCGTGGAACCGCGCGACCGGAAGGGGGATCCGGTCGCGCGGCCTCCCAGGCATTAAACCTGTGGCCAATCGGGGACTTCAATGGATTTTCTGACCGACAACAAGCTGCCCATCGGGCCCTTGTCGAAAAGTTTCGTCGATTGGCTGACGGCCAATGTCGATTTTGTATTCGATTTCATCGCGACCATATTGAGCGCTTCCATCAACGCCATGCTCTTCGTGCTGCAGGCGCCCTTTCTCAAGGGAACGGCAGTGGAAGCCTTCTATCCGCTGTTCATGATCCTGGTGTTCTCGCTGATCGCCTGGGTGATGCGCCGCTCTCTCGGCGTCACCGTCTTCACCTTCCTCGGCCTACTCCTGATCTATAACCAGGGCTACTGGAAGGAAACGATGGAGACGCTGGCACTTGTGCTCGCCGCGACAGGGGTCTGCATGGTCATCGGCGTGCCGATCGGCATTGCCTGCGCCCGCCGTCCCTGGCTCTATGCAGCCGTGCGGCCCGTGCTCGATCTGATGCAGACGATCCCGACATTCGTCTACCTCATTCCGGCGCTCATCCTCTTCGGTCTCGGCATGGTGCCTGGCCTGATCGCGACCGTGATCTTTGCGATCGCAGCCCCGATCCGCCTGACCCGCCTCGGCATCATCTCCACCCCGCCTTCCCTGGTGGAAGCCGCCGTCGCCTTCGGGGCAACACCGATGCAGGTGCTGCGCAAGGTTGAGCTGCCCTTTGCCACGCCGCAGATCATGGCAGGCCTCACCCAGACGATCATGCTCTCGCTGTCGATGGTCGTCATCGCGGCACTGGTCGGCGCAAGCGGCCTCGGTGTGCCGGTCGTGCGTGCATTGAATACCGTCAACATCGCCCGGGGCTTCGAGGCAGGTCTCTGCATCGTCATCCTCGCCATCATCCTTGACCGGATCTTCCGCATTCCCGGAGAAGACACATGACCGACGCCGTCATCTTCGACAATGTCGACATCGTCTTCGGCGACAACCCGCAACGCGCGCTTGATATGGTCGACCAGGGCAAGACCCGCGATGAGATCGGCGCTGAAACCGGCCTCGTCCTCGGCGTGGCCAAGGCATCGCTTGCGGTCAAGGAAGGCGAGATCCTCGTCCTCATGGGCCTTTCGGGCTCCGGCAAGTCGACGCTCCTGCGCGCCGTCAATGCGCTCGCCCCTGTGGTTCGCGGCAATGTCAGCGTTCGCACCGAAAGCGGCTATGTCGATCCCTACAAGGCGTCCGCCCAGGTCCTGCGCGATCTGCGCATGCACACGGTCTCCATGGTCTTCCAGCAGTTCGGCCTCCTGCCCTGGCGGACGGTTGCCGACAATGTCGGCTTCGGCCTCGAGCTCGCAGGCGTTCCGGAACCCGAGCGCAAGGAACGGGTGGCTGCCCAGCTCGAGCTCGTCAACCTGTCGAAATGGGCCGAGCGCCGGGTCAACGAGCTCTCGGGCGGCATGCAGCAGCGCGTCGGCCTTGCCCGCGCCTTTGCGACCGGCGCCCCGATCCTTCTGATGGACGAGCCCTTCTCGGCGCTCGACCCGCTGATCCGCACACGCCTGCAGGACGAGTTGCTCGAATTCCAGGCGCGGCTGAAGAAGACCATTCTCTTCGTCAGCCACGATCTCGACGAAGCCTTCCGCATCGGAAACCGCATCGCCATCATGGAAGGCGGGCGCATCATCCAGTGCGGCACCCCACAGGAGATCGTCCAGAACCCGACGAACCAGTATGTCGCGGATTTCGTTCAGAACATGAACCCGATCAACATGCTGATCGCCTCCGACGTCATGCGCCCCGGCGTCAGCGGCGAACAGGGCCAAGTGACCGGCACGACGGCTCCGCGCACGCCGCTGGTCGACGTGCTGGATGCGCTGGCACGACAGCCCGGGACGATCGGCGTCGTTGACAATGGCGTCGTCATCGGCACCATCGACGCTCAGGATGTGGTGAGCGGACTGACGAAGCACCGCCGCAAGGCGTGACGGCCCAGGCCCCGCATCGAAGACAGACGCATGCGGGAGACGGACATGAACGACAAGCCCCAGGTTATGAGGGACACGGACGACGATGCGCGCCGACAGGCGCGCATTTTGCTGCGCGGTGCGCGCTTTGCAGCGATCGGGGTGATCGAGCCCGAGACGGGCTTTCCCTTCGTCAGCCGCGTCCTGCTGGGCACGGACACTGACGGCGCAGCCGTGATCCTCGTCTCCGGCCTGTCGGCCCATACGACCGCCCTTCTGGCCGATCCGCGCGCTTCGCTGTTGACCGGCGAACCGGCCAAGGGCGACCCGCTTGCCCATCCAAGACTGACGCTGCAGTGCACGGCCGAAAGCGTCGAGCGGGACTCGCCGACCCATGCGAGACTGAGGGCCCGCTTCCTTGCCCGCCACCCCAAGTCGCAGCTCTATATCGATTTTCCGGACTTCCGCTTCTTCCGATTGAACCCAGAACGGGCGAGCCTGAATGGCGGCTTCGGGCGTGCCTACCATTTGAGCAGCGCCGACTTTTTCATACCGAAAATGGACGATGATTTGCTCGGGGACGAGGAAGCGCGACTGCGAGATTTAGGGGGTCGCCATCCCGATCTCGCATCACACATCGCTATGAAAATTTATGGGGCGACAGAGGGTGGCTGGCGCATTTCCGCCATTGATTCGCATGGATTGGACATTGTTTTCAAAGACTTGCTCATTCGGCACGAATTTGTGACGCCCATCACAAAAACAGAAGACCTGCTATTAGAGTTACCTAAATGAGTATACGCAGTACCTTAAATTTAGGCATATACAATTTTGATGATGCTGGTAGAGTTTGATTTCCAGTTAAGTCATGGATTTTTCAACGACTGCCACTCCCCCACGGCACTCGACCAAGGAAAGTTGAAGTGAGATGAAAACAAAAGCATTGTCCGAACAATCGACTGTCGCAGCCGGTTTGCTCTCCGCCATGGCAAACCCGAAGCGACTGATGATCCTCTGCAGCCTCGTTGAGGGAGAGGTTCCTGTCGGCGTTCTGGCGACCCAAGTGGGCCTGAGCCAGTCGGCTCTGTCGCAGCATCTGTCCAAGCTTCGTGCCCAGAAGCTTGTCAAGACGCGTCGTGACGCCCAGACCATCTACTATTCCTCGACCTCCGAGTCGGTGATCAAGATCCTCTCCACGCTGGAAAGCATCTATTGCCCCCCGGCAGCGAGCAAATCCGCCGCCTGATGACAGCGCTCCCAAAGGCGTGACGATCGAGGGTGGGGAGCGATCGGCGAACACTCGCAACAGCGCGTGGAGCCTTTGATGCACGACGATTTTCAAAGCCCCGGATGGCAAACGCCGCCGGGGCTTTTTCGTGACCTGCGGAAGAAGCCGTATCGGCCCTGCCGCACGATCCCGCCTCCCCTCCCATCACCGGAATTCAGCAATCCATGACCTTTGTTGATGCGGCCCCGGCCATGGCTTGACCGTGCTTTGGTCCCTGCTAACGTGACGGCGCATTCAACAGATCTCGGCGCCTGCGCCGACAGCCGGGAGAATGGCCGCCCGCGACCAAAGGGCCATGGAGAACACGATGTCTAACCGCCTGAATTCCACGCCGAACGACCTGCGCGCCTTCTGGATGCCGTTCACTGCGAACCGCCAGTACAAGAAGGAGCCGCGCCTCTTCGTCGGCGCCAAGGACATGCATTACACCACCCATGACGGACGCAAGGTGCTCGACGGCACTGCCGGCCTCTGGTGTGTGAACGCCGGTCACTGCCGTCCGCTGATCACCGAAGCGATCCGCGAACAGGCGGGTGAGCTCGATTACGCCCCGGCCTTCCAGCTCGGCCATCCCAAGGCCTTCGAACTCGCAAACCGCCTGATCGACATAGCCCCCGACAACATGGCGCATGTGCTGTACACCAATTCCGGCTCGGAATCGGTCGAGACGGCCCTCAAGGTCGCGCTCGCCTATCAGCGCGTGAAGGGACAGGGCTCGCGCACCCGCCTGATCGGCCGCGAACGCGGCTATCACGGCGTGAATTTCGGCGGCATCTCGGTCGGCGGCATCGTCTCCAACCGCAAGATGTTCGGCACGCTGCTGACAGGCGTCGACCACATGCCGCACACCCATCTGCCGGCCAAGAACGCCTTCACCAAGGGCATGCCCGAGCATGGCGGGGACCTTGCCGACGAGCTGGAGCGCATCGTCACCCTGCATGACGCCTCGACCATCGCGGCCGTCATCGTCGAGCCGGTCTCCGGCTCCACCGGCGTCCTGATCCCGCCGAAGGGTTATCTCCAGCGCCTGCGCGAGATCTGCACGAAGCACGGCATCCTGTTGATCTTCGATGAAGTCATCACCGGTTTCGGCCGCCTCGGCGCACCGTTCGCTTCGCAGTATTTCGACGTGAAGCCCGACATCATGGTCACCGCCAAGGGCCTGACCAACGGCGTCATTCCGATGGGTGCGGTCTTTGTCACCGCCGAAATCCACGACGCCTTCATGCAGGGCCCCGATCACATGATCGAGTTCTTCCATGGCTACACCTATTCCGGCAACCCGATCGCATCTGCCGCGGCTCTCGGCACGCTCGACACCTATCGCGACGAGAACCTCTTGACCCGTGCGGCTGAAATCGCGCCCTACTGGGAAGAGAAGCTGCATTCCCTGCGCGATTGCCCCAACGTCATCGACATCCGCAACCTCGGCCTGATCGGCGCGATCGAGCTGAAGCCGATCGACGGCGAACCGACGAAGCGCGCCTTCAACGCCTTCCTCGAAGCCTATAACGACGGCCTCTTGATCCGCACCACCGGCGACATCATCGCGCTCTCGCCGCCGCTGATCATCACCACGGAGCAGATCGACGAGCTCTTCGACAAGCTGCGCAAGGTGCTCGAGCGCAACATCTGAACCGAGCCTCCGCTCACAGAGAAAGGCGGCCCTCACCGGCCGCCTTTTTTTCGTAGCTTGCGCGAAGCTGACCATGCGCGCCGGCCTCGCTTGTCGACCGATTAGGCATCGCTTATTGTCGAGGGAATCGCACGTTCGATCCTGGCGCAGATGACCGCGAAAGGCCCGACCGACGACACAGGCACATCCGCAACCGTCATCACCGACATCACGTCGCGAAGGCCGCAAGCGGATCAGGTCCCGGGAGGAAATCCGTGGTCGACCTCTTCAAGCGCATGTTCGGTAAAGAAGCGTCCCCCCAAATGTCAGCCACGCCGGCTCCTGTCGAACCGGCAGTCCATGCAGCCGCCCGCGCTGACGAAGCGCGTCTCGCTGCCCGCCGCGCCCAGATCAGCAATGATCTCTTCGAACTGCAGCAGATCGCCATGGCCGAGCTCGCCTTGCGCCGCGAGCAGGATGCCGCTGCTGCCAAGGCAGGCTTCGAGGCGGAAGACGGCGTCGGCGGACGCGTGCTGACCGTCTGACCTTATCGCCTGAACATCTATCAAACCGCTCTTACAAAGCTGTGGCGTCTTCGCACACCACAGCATCGGGTCTTTTGCTGCCCTTCGTTTTTGGCTAAAGCCATGCCGGGGAGCAACAAAAGAACCCGAATGGCGTTCAAATCGACTGAGATCGATCGCGCCGACCCAAGGAGCAGGACATGAAATTTCAACTTCTCGCCAGTGCGGCGCTTGCAGCACTGATCGCCACCGCCCCCGCTGCCCGTGCCGAAATCGTGCTCGGCCTGATGGCTCCGCTGACCGGCCCGCTGGCAGCCGTCGGCGCGCAGATCAAGAATGGCGCCGAAACCGCCGTTGAAGAAATCAACAAGAAGGGTGGCATCAACGGCGAACAGGTAAGCCTGAAGATCGCCGATGACGCCGGCGAACCGAAGCAGGGCGTTTCCGCTGCTAACCAGCTCGTCGGTGAAGGCGTGCGCTTCGTCGTCGGCCCAGTCACCTCGGGCGTCGCCGTCCCCGCCTCCAGCGTTCTCGCCGAAAACGGCGTGTTGATGGTCACCCCGACCGCAACCGCACCTGATCTCACTGCCCGTGGCCTGACGACGGTTCTGCGCACCTGTGGCCGCGACGACCAGCAGGCCGATGTTGCCGCCAAGTTCGTGCTGGGCGCTTACAAGGACAAGAAGATCGCGATCCTCGACGACAAGGGCCAGTACGGCAAGGGTCTCGCCGATGCCTTCAAGGCAGCCCTGAACGCCGGTGGCGTCACCGAAGTCTTCAAGGATTCGCTGACCGCCGGCGAAAAGGATTTCGGCGCGCTCATCACCCGTCTGAAGTCGGAAGGCGTCGAAGTCATCTATTTCGGTGGCTACCACCCGGAAGCCGGCCTCATGGTCCGCCAAATGAAGGATGCAGGTCTTTCTGCCCAGCTGATCGCCGGTGACGGCCTTTCAAACAACGAATACGTCACGATCGGTGGCGACGCTGCCGAAGGCACGATCTTTACCAATGCGGCCGACGCCCTGAAGAATGCCGACAGCAAGGCCGCCGTCGACGCGCTCGCCGCCAAGAACATCCCGGCAGAAGCCTTCACGCTGAACACCTATGCCGCCGTCGAAGTCATCGCCGCCGGCATCACCAAGGCCGGAAGCACTGACGACGCCGAAGCCGTAGCCGCAGCTCTCAAGGACGGCTCGGAAATCCCGACCGCCATCGGCAAGCTGACCTATGGCGAAACCGGCGATCTGACCTCGCAGAGCTTCGCCGTCTACAAGTGGGAAGCCGGCAAGACGGTTTCGGCTGAGTAAGGCTTGGCAATCGCTGAAATGCAAAAGGCGGCCCACAAGGGTCGCCTTTTTTGTTTGTGCGGAAGGTTTGGATGATCAGCCCTCATCCTGAGGTGGGAGCAAAGTGACCCTCGAAGGACGAGGGCCGGTGGCGGGGCCTGGGCCTAGATCCTTCGAGGCCTGCTACGCAGGCACCTCAGGATGAGGGGACACCACGGCGCCATTCACTCCGCATAGATCATCTTCCGCGACATGCCGCCATCAAGCGTCAGCACCTCTCCGGTCACGAAGCCTGCGCTCGCCAGATAGAGCACGGCCTTGGCGACATCCTCAGGCCTGCCGACGCGGCCGACCGGGTGCTGGGCGTGGTCTTCCGGTCTGAGATCCGTATCGCGGGTGATCCAGCCGGGCGCAATGCCGTTCACCCGGATCTTCGGGCCGAGACTGACAGCGAGCGCATGAGTCAACCCGAAGAGACCGCCTTTCGACGCCGCATAGGCTTCCGTGTTCTTTTCCGACATGAAGGCACGGGTGGAGAGCACGTTGACGATCGAGGCCCCCTCGCCCATCAGCGGCACGGCAGCGCGTGTCATCAGAAATGCGGCGGTCAGGTGACTGTCGGTCACCATCCGCCACTGGTCCAGCGAGAGATCGGTGATCGGCCCGAAATCGGGGCTGGCGATGCCGGCATTGTTGACGAGAAGATCGAGGCTCTCCCAGCCGAGTTCGGCGAACCCTGCTGCAACGGCGGCCTCGTCCGAGACATCGCAGAGAAAAGAGCGTATGCCAGCCGGCGCCTGCCGGATATCGAAGCAAGCGACCTCGTAATCGGCCATCTGAAGGGCGGTGCAGAGTTCTGCGCCGATGAGGCCGGCGCCACCTGTGACGATTGCGTGTTTCATGAGCCCTCAACGGCGGCGGACGGGGAAAGTTTCAGCCAAGCCCTACAGCAGCCGATCGCGATATTCCGGCGCGGGCAACCAGCAGCTCTCGCGCCTGCCGAAAATCCGGTAACGATTGCGCGCGATCAGCAGATAGAGCGGATCGCGGATTGCACGCGGTATCAGCCGGAAGACGGTGAGCGCCTTCCATGGCCAGCCGAGGCCGCCATAGATCGAGAGAACCGCATCGCTGTCGCGCAGCATATGCTCGCCATCAACCACGATGATGCTGTCCGGATTGGTGGGATCGATGCCGAAGCGGCGATAGAGGGCAGAGCCAACCTCACCCTGCATCGATGCGAGACGAAAGCGCTTCTTGCGGTCGTTTAACAGAACGAATTGCGCATTGGCCGAGCAGAGGATGCATTCGGCGTCAAAAAGAATGATCGGGCCGGCGGTGTCGGGCTTGGCGTCCATGGTTTAAAGCTAGGCTTTCGGACCCATCGCTTCAATGGGACAAAGCGTCCTTTCGACCAAGGCAGGTCGTGACAGACCGAATTGAAGGAATAGGATGGAGAAGCTTGCAGAGCCGAAGCGAGGATCGATGATGAAGAAGGGTTACAAGGACTTGCTGGCGGAAGCCGAGGCGATGGTCGAGGCGGTGGATATAACCGAGGCCGCCCGCCTGCACGGCCGCGATAATGTCGTCTTCGTCGATCTGCGCGACCCACGCGAGCGAGAGCGGGAAGGCACGATCGCAGAGGCCTTTTCCTGCCCGCGCGGTATGCTGGAATTCTGGATCGATCCGGAAAGCCCCTATCACAAGCCTGTTTTCGCCGAAGACAAGCTCTTCCTCTTCTACTGCGCCAGCGGCTGGCGCTCGGCACTCGCCACGAAAACCGCCCTGGAGATGGGGCTTGAAAATGTCTGCCATCTCGAAGGCGGCTTCACCGCCTGGCGGGATCAAGGGCTGCATGTGGAACCGGTAGTGGTGAAGGCGAAGGGGTGAGCATTACCCCTCCGGCGGGCGGTCCCGGCGGCAATCGCTTGAACCCAGGGGAAAACACCCCATGTAAGCTGTGACAGTCGCACGACTTCAACCGCTGAGCATGATGCCCACCCGGTGAGGTCGATGAAGTGCAACAGTCCGCCGGTGCCGTGTCGATGACATCAAGTCGTCGACACCGGACCCCGGACCGGTCTCGTCAGGAGACATTCATGGTCGAACGGATCAGCCGCATTTCCCGCAGTGACGCCACCTCCCCGACAGACGTCAGTCACACCCTGAACATAGGCTCGGACGCCGACAATGCCTGGGTCGCAGCGCGCCAGTCGCAGATCAACCACGACATCGAGGAGCGACGCAGGACGATGTTGGAGGAGAAGGCGGAGCACGGCACGCTCGACGACGAGCAAGCCGGCAACATGCACGGACCACCATCGGATCCAAGCGTGGAGACCTCAGGCACGGATGAGACAGCTGAAAGCGGCGCTGAAGAACCACGCCTCTCGGGCGAAAGCGAGCGCATCGGCACCCAGAACTTTGACGAGGACACACCCTTCGGCGACCGCACCCTGATCGTCTGAAGCGGCCATCCGCATGCGCGGTGAACCTGCACCTCGACACATCTGCGTCGCACTTTGCCGGCAATCACTCTAGACTGCCGCAAACAGACGAGGATGACCCATGCCCCAGACGATTCGCATCGCCAACGCAGAGCTTGCCGTCGAAGTCTCGACGCTGGGCGCCGAGATGCAGTCGCTGAAGACGGCGGATGGCCGCGACTGGCTATGGAATGGTAATACCACATGGTGGACGGGTCGCTCGCCGATCCTCTTTCCGATCGTCGGCAAGGCACCGGGGGACCGATTGGCAATCAACGGCACGACCTATCCGATGGCCCAGCACGGCATTGCCCGCCGGCGCGAATTTGCAATCGTCGAGCAAACGACAGCCTTATGCCGTCACGAACTGGTCTCCACCGACGAGACCCGCGAGGTCTATCCCTTCGACTTCCGCCTGACGCTGGAGCATCGCCTCGACCAAAGCCGCCTCTCGGTAACGGCCGCGGTGGAAAACACCGGCGACAATCTGCTGCCCTTCGGCCTTGGCTTCCACCCGGCCTTCCTCTGGCCGTTGCCCGGCGCAGACGGCAAGGCTCACCACGTTACCCTCGACAACGGCGCCGAACCCGGCGTCATCCAGCTCGAAGCCGGCCTGATCGGCGAGACGCTGCCCACCTCACCCTTCAAGGTGGGACGACTGGAGCTCGCCCACAACCTGTTCGACAACGACGCGCTGATCTTCCCGGAAGGCGCCGGCAACGCGCTCACCTTCGGTGCAGACGGCGGCCCCTCGCTCCATTTCACATTCGAGAACCTGCCCAATATCGCGCTCTGGCAGAAGCCCGGCGCGCCCTTCCTCTGCGTCGAGCCCTGGCACGGGATGGCGGCGCATGCCGGCGGCACGGCAGAGCTGGTGGAGCGGCCCTATACGGTGGCGCTGCCGGCTGGCGACACCATGCGCTTCGGCTTCAACGTGGAAGTCAAGGGATAAGGAAAGGGCCATGCCGGTCAAGGCATCCAGGCGTCTGACTGAGATTGCGGAGGCCCTGCCGCTTCATCCCGGCATGCGCGTGCTGGAAATCGGCTGCGGGCCAGGCGTACTCGCAAGGCTCCTCGTCGAGCGCATGCAAGGCGAGGCCTTCGTGCTTGGCATCGACCGGTCGGCGAGCGCGATCGCCATGGCGACCGCATCTGTCCCGCAGGCGCCTTATCCCACCGCCCTTGCCTTCCGGCAGTCCGAAGCCGAGCACTTCACGCTTGCGGATGATGAAGCCCCATTCGATCTCGCCATCGCCATCCGTGTCGGAGCTTTCGATGGGCGCCACCCCGAGGCCGGCCGGCTGGCACTACCACGTGTTCGCGCGGCGCTTACCTCAAAGGCGTTGCTCCTCATCGACGGCGGCAATCCGCTGCGTGAAGTAACGCTCGACATGGCCGGTGGATAACCATGCCAAAACATACTCTACCACTTTGATAGAAAACAATTCTCCGCCGACTAGGAAGCCCGCCAAGTGCGCCCCTTGCCGATACCTGCCCTTCGGCTACTCTCCTCAGGTGGATGTCCACGTGGAGAGGGTAGAAACATGTGCAATCATTGCGTGATCGAGAATGTGAAGCAGAACATGCTGTCGCGGCGCTCGCTGTTCAAGGGCATGGCGTTTGCGGGCGCAGCCGTGGCCGCCGGCGGTATGGCCAAGCCGGTGCTGGCGCAACAAAGCGCGAGCAAGGTGGTCGACCTGACCCACGCCTATGACGAGACCTTCCCGACCTTCGACGGCAAACCGGGCATTGAGTACGAATGGGCCGTGGAATTTGCCGGCAACGGCTATCAGCTGCACAAGCTGACGATCTTCGAACATACGGGCACGCATATCGACGCGCCCTTCCACTTCAGCGCCGATGGCAAGAGCGTCGACCAGATCGAACCGCAGCAACTGGTCGCGCCGCTCGCCATCATCGACATCACCGATCGCGCCAAAGACGACGCGAACGCGACGGTTGAGGCTGCCGATGTCGAAGCCTGGATCAGCGCCAATGGCGAGATCCCGAAGGGCGCTGTTGTGGCGCTGCGCTCCGGCTGGGCAAAGAAGGTGACCGATCCCTCCTTCCGCAATGACGGCGAAGGCAAGTTCGCCTTCCCGGGCTTTGCCAAGTCAGCGACAGACCTGCTGGCGACCCTCGACGTCGCGGCGATCGGCGTGGACAGCCTCTCGCTCGACCCCGGCAATTCGGCCGATTTCGCCGTACACAACAGCTGGCTGCCGGGCGGTCGCTACGGCATCGAATGCCTCAACAACCTGGAGGAGCTGCCGGTCACGGGCGCGACGATCATCGTCGGCGCACCCAAGCACAAGCGCGGCACCGGCGGGCCTGCCCGCATCCTGGCGCTGGTCTGAGGGCGGGCGTTACGATGGCAGTTCTTCCCCTGTTGAACGATGAGGAGGCGAGCGCGGAAGCGCTTGCCGTCTTCGACGACATCCGCAAGAAACGCGGCACGAATTACGTCAACAACTTCTGGCGAGCGCTCGCCCATGATCCAGACGAGCTGAACTCCGTCTGGAACCGGCTGCAGACGGTGATGGCGCCAGGAGCCCTCGATCCGCTGGTGAAGGAGCTGATCTACATCGCGGTCTCGGCGACGAACGGCTGCGCCTACTGCGTCCACTCCCACACCGCCTCCGCCAAGGCGAAGGGCATGACGCCCGAGATGCATGCCGAGCTCTTGCAGGTCGTCGCCATGGCGAGCCGCACCAATGCGCTGGCGATGGCACTCGGTGTGCCTGTCGATGAACGCTTCGAGGCAGAGGTGCAGGCGAAAGGGCAGTAGCGCACACGATCATTTCACTCCGTTTCCCTTCGGCTCCGCCAATCGATAGAATACGCTCGGAACAACAGAATCGGAGACGCTGCATGACCGACCTCGAACGCCGCATCGATCAGGGGACCGGCCGCGAGCCGGCGGATATCGTGCTGAAAGGTGGGCGCTTCTTCGATCTGGTCACCGGCGAGCTTGTGGCTTCCGACATCGCGATCTGTGGCGAAACGATTATCGGCACCGTGGAGAATTACGAGGGCCGCGAGGTCATCGACATCACCGGCAAGATCGTCGTGCCCGGCTTCATCGACACCCATCTGCATATCGAGAGTTCGCTGGTCACGCCCCATGAATTCGACCGCTGCGTGCTGCCCTATGGGGTCACGACCGTGATCTGCGATCCGCACGAGATCGCCAATGTGCTCGGCACCGAAGGCATCCAGTTCTTCCTCGACAGTGCCGAGGAAACGATCATGGACATTCGTGTTCAGCTGTCCTCCTGCGTGCCGGCGACGCATCTGGAAACCTCGGGTGCGGATCTGCCGATCGAGCGGTTGCTGCCCTTCCGCAACCATCCCAAGGTCATCGGCCTTGCCGAATTCATGAATTTTCCGGGCGTGATCTACAAGGATCCGATCTGTATGGCGAAGCTCGAGGCCTTCCAGGACGGCCATATCGACGGCCATTCGCCGCTTCTGTCGGGCCGGGATCTGAACGGCTATCTCTCCGCCCGCATCCGCACCGAGCATGAATGCACAACGGCCGCGGAAGCGATGGAGAAGATCCGCAAGGGCATGCACATCCTGGTACGCGAAGGCTCGGTGTCGAAGGACCTGCATGCGCTGATGCCGATCCTGACCGAGCGGCTCTCGCCCTTCCTGGCGCTCTGCACCGATGACCGCAACCCGCTCGACATCGCCGAACAGGGCCATCTCGACTATCTGATCCGCGAAGCGATCCGGAACGGCGTCGAGCCGCTCGCCGTCTATCGCGCCGCCTCGATCTCGGCCGCCCGCGCCTTCGGGCTGAGAGATCGCGGCCTCGTCGCCCCCGGCTGGCGGGCGGATCTCGTCGTCATCGACAGCCTGGAAAACTGCAAGGCCGAGATGGTCTTCTCTGCCGGCCGTCGCGTGACCGACGCCCTCTTCGCCACCCGCAAGCCGATCGCCCCCGTCGGCCTCGACAGCGTCAAGGCGCGCATCGTGAAGGCTGCCGATTTCGGCGTGCCGGTTGCCGAAGGCGAAACGCCCGTGATCGGCGTCATGCCCGGCAAGATCATCACCGAGCATCGTCGCTACCGCCTGCCGACCTCCGGGAACCAGACCTCCGTCGATCTCGCCAACGACGTGATCAAGGTCGCCGTCATCGAGCGGCACGGCAAGAACGGCAACCACGCCAACGGCTTCGTCCAGGGTTTCGGCCTGAAGAAGGGTGCGATCGCCTCGACCGTCGGCCACGACAGCCACAACATCTGCGTCGTCGGCGTCTCCGAAGAGGACATGGCTCTCGCCGCCAACCGGCTCGGCGAGATCAAGGGCGGTTTCGTCGTGGTCGAAGACGGCAAGGTCACCGGCGAGATCCCGCTGCCCGTCGCCGGCCTGATGAGCCTCGAACCCTATGAAAGCGTGCGCGACACGCTGCATCACTTGAGAAAAGCGGCCTATGCCCTTGGAACGACTCTCGAAGAACCCTTCCTGCAAGTCGCCTTCCTGCCTCTGCCGGTCATCCCGCACTTGAAGATTTCCGACAAGGGCATGGTCGACGTGGACAAGTTCTGCCTGATCGGGTGAGGATTGGCAGCGGGCATCGGCAAGACGGAGCCATTAAAAGACACGCTCAAGGGCATGTAGTCCTGCCGCATCACCCAGGAACACCGGATCGTCTAAGCCGTTGTCGGCAAGGACGAGGACCAGACACTGGTCATCCCGCAATGCCGCCACCACGACTGACGAGGCTCTATGGCATCCCAGACTGAAAGCACTCCATCCAAAACGATCCGCCAGCATCTGGCGCGGCTCTACTACGGCCGCGACACCCCCGCCATCCGTTTCCAGTTCGCGCTGATGGTGATCGATCTCTCGATCATCGGCTTCTTTCTCGCGGGACCGTACATCCGAGATCGGCCGAGCTATCTCATTCTGGATTACGCCATCGCCGCATGGATTGCGGTCGAGATGCTGGCCCAGTGGGGCGCGTCGCGCACCACGCGCGGATTTCTGACGCGACCGATGACCTGGGTCGACCTCTTCGTGCTCGGCACGCTGCTCTTCCCGCATCTCCTGTTCAACTTCGCCTTCCTGCGCGTTGCGCGCATCTGGGCGGTGGCGCAGCGCCCGGTCTTCAAGCTGATGCTGAACCGGCTCGGCCTGAAAGAGCAGACGGATGTCGTCACCGCCTTCATTAACCTCTTCGTTTTTCTCTTCCTGGTGACGGGCTTCGTCTACACCTTCTTCTTCTATGCCGAAGATGCCGGCACCGGGTTCATCGATGCGCTCTATTTCACCGTTGCCACGGTCACCACGACGGGCTTCGGCGACATCACGCTGCCGGGCACGGCCGGCAAGCTCACCTCGATCGTGACGATGATCATCGGCATCTCACTCTTCGTGCGGCTCGCCCAGGCGATCGTCCGGCCCTACAAGGTGAGCTTCCCCTGCCCCGAATGCGGCTTGCAGCGGCATGACGCGGATGCCGTCCACTGCAAGGCCTGTGGCCACACTCTCAACATCCCCGACGACGGGCTTTAACTCAGAGCGCTTTGCGGAAATAGACCACGCGCTGCGTCTCCTCGAAACCGAGAGCACCATGCATGGCATGGGAGGCGGTATTGTGCAGTTCAGCATCGGAAGCGAGTTCGCTCAGGCCCTTGCTACGAGCCCAGTCGCTGACGGCAGCGACCAGCAGAGCTGCGACGCCCCGCCGCCGCATTGCGGGATCGACCACGATGCCTTCGAGAAAGGCGACCGGCGAGGTTTCGCAGCCATTGACATAGTCGGAGCGGACACTCGCCTCCGCAAGCCCGACCGCAGTCCCATCGGGTGACATACACAAGAAGGCGATGAGCCTCTCAGGCAGCGACAGCGCGTCGACGATCTCTGCCTCGTGCGCTTCCAGCGACAGATGGGGCCAGAGTTGGTGGCGCAGCCCCGCCCAAGCGCCGAGATCGTCCGCCGTTGCAACCCTCGCAGCCAGCGCCGTCATCGCGTCACAGCCGCGCGCAGAAGCCGTCGAGCGGCCCGAGATGGATTTCGCTCTCCACCTTCCGTCCGAAAAGACCCGGCATCACGATGCTTTCCTTGACCTTCAGCCCTGCCGGAACCGAGATCTCCTGCGGGCCGCGGCGGAGATTGAAGACGAAAAGCAGCCGCTCCTCACCCTTGGAACGGGTGAAGGCCAGCACGTCCTCATTGGTCGCCAGGAACTCCATGTCGCCGTCAGCAAGGGCCGGATGCGCCTTGCGGAAGGCAAGTGTCGCCCGGTAGTGGGCAAGCACCGAAGCCGCATCGGCTTCCTGCGCATCCACGGCCAGCGCCTGATGCTCAGCCGACACCGGCAGCCAGGGCTTCGCCGTCGAGAAGCCGGCTTGGTCCTTGCTCTTGTCCCAGACCATTGGTGTGCGGCACCCGTCGCGACCCTTGAAGGCTGGCCAGAAGCGAATGCCATAGGGGTCGCGCAGATCCTCGAAGGAAAGCTCCGCCTCTGGCAAGCCCAGTTCCTCGCCCTGATAGAGGCAGATCGAGCCGCGCAGGGTCGAGAGCACCGAGATCGCCAGCCGGGCAACGGCTTCGCGTTCCTGCGGCTGCTGCACGAAGCGGCTCACATGCCGCGTCACATCATGGTTGGAGAAGGCCCAGCAGACCCAGCCGTCCTTCACCTGTTTTTGAAAACTCTCGACGCAATGGCGGATATGGCTCGGCGTGAAGTCCGGCCCAAGCAGGTCGAAGGTGTAGCACATGTGCAGCTTGTCGCCGCCGGACGTATAGGCTGCCACCGTCTTCAGCGAGCGGGCTCCGTCACCGACTTCGCCCACCGTCGTGCGATCCGGATACTGGTCAAGCAGTGCACGGAAACGCTTGAGAAACTCGATATTCTCCGGCTGTGTCTTGTCGAAGAGATGGCTCTGCATGCCGTAAGGATTGACGTCGGGCGCATCGAGGCCGGCATCGTCGCTGTCGGGCGCATGGGGCGGATTGTCCCGCAGCTCCTTGTCGTGGAAATAGTAGTTGACCGTATCGAGACGGAAGCCGTCGACGCCGCGGTCGAGCCAGAACTTCACGGCATCGAGCACGGCGTCCTGAACCTCGCGATTGTGGAAGTTGAGATCCGGCTGCGAGGCGAGGAAGTTGTGCATGTAATACTGCTTGCGCACCCCGTCCCACTCCCAGGCGGGGCCACCGAAGACGGAGAGCCAGTTGTTCGGCGCCGTACCATCGGGCTTGGCGGCAGCCCAGACAAACCAGTCGGCCTTGGCATTGTCGCGGCTCGCCCGGCTCTCCTTGAACCACGGATGTTGATCCGAGGTGTGCGAGATCACCTGGTCGATGATCACCTTGAGGCCGAGACGCTTGGCCTCCGCCATCATCGCATCAAAATCGGCAAGCGAGCCGAACATCGGGTCGACATCGCAATAGTCCGAGACGTCATAGCCCATATCGGCCTGCGGCGAGGTGAAGAAGGGCGAAAGCCAGATCGCGTCCACCCCAAGCGCTGCGATGTAAGGCAGCCGCTGGATGATGCCCTTGATGTCGCCGATGCCGTCGCCATCCGTATCCTGGAAGGAGCGCGGATAGACCTGGTAGATCACGGCGCCCCGCCACCAGTCGGCGGTTGCTGCGTGGGCGGCCTTGGCGGGAGCTTTGGTCATGGGGCGGGTCCTTCGGCGGGAATCGATCTCGATGGGCGTCAGCCCCTAGGCAACCGACTTGTGCCGGCAATGTCAAACGGGCGCCGTCCCCGGACTGACATCAAGCTGTAATGTTCCGCTCCGATAAGGCGTGCAGAGCTTGTGAAGCAGAATCGCCGCTCCGGCGGCCGTTCGGATGAGGGCGGACGCGCCATGCCGAGACTGACCATCGTGACCGATGCCTGGCACCCGCAGGTGAACGGGGTCGTCCGATCCATAGAGACCACCAATCGCGAGCTGAAGAAGCTGGGTGTCGAGGTCTCGATGATCACGCCCGAGCCCTTCCGCAGCATTCCGATGCCCACCTATCCGGAGATCCGGCTGTCGCTGGCCTCGCCCGGCCGCATCGGCCGCATGATCGAAGCCCAACAGCCGGACTATGTGCATATCGCGACAGAAGGCCCGCTCGGCCTGATGGCGCGCCACTGGTGCATCCGCAACAAGCGCCCCTTCTCCACGACCTATCACACGCGCTTTCCGGAATATGTGGCTGCCCGCCTGCCCGTACCGCTCTCCTGGCTCTATGCATTTGTCCGCTGGTTCCACAATCGCGGCGGCGCCTGCATGGTGGCGACCGAGAGCCTGCGCCGGGAGCTTTCAGCGCGTGGCATAAACAATCTCTGCCTCTGGAGCCGCGGCATCGACACCGCCCATTTCCACCCGCGCGAAAAATCGGAAAAACCCTTCGGCCTTGCCCGCCCGATCTTCATGACGGTCGGCCGTGTGGCGGTCGAAAAGAACCTGCCGGCCTTTCTCGATCTTGATCTTCCCGGATCAAAAGTGGTGGTCGGGGATGGCCCGGCCCGTGCCGACCTTCAGGCGCGCTATCCGGATGTGCTGTTCACCGGTGTGAAGCATGGCGAGGACCTCGCCCGCGCCTATGCAGAAGCCGATGTCTTCGTCTTCCCGTCAAAGACGGACACCTTCGGCAACACGATCCTGGAAGCGCTGGCCTCGGGCGTTCCCGTCGCCGGCTATCCTGTGACCGGCCCGATCGACATCATTCCGGCAGGCTCCAATGCCGGAGCACTCGATCACGACCTGCAGATCGCCTGCATCGCAGCGCTTCAGGCATCGCCGGCGTCCGCCCGCAGGCTTGCAGAAACCTATTCCTGGGAAGCGGCGACCGAGCAGTTCTTCGACAATGTCGTGGAAGCCAAGGAGCAGCGCCGCAAGCGGGGCCTGCGGCAGCGCTTCGGAACTCGCCCGGCAGAGCTGGACGCCCACGGACGTCCTGCCACCGAATGAGCCGCTGAAATCAGCGGCGTCTCTTGCGACCCTCGAACGGGTTTTCGCCTGCCTTGAAATGGATGCGGATCGGCACGCCCGGCATGTCGAAATCGGCGCGCAGACCATTGGTCAGATAACGCACATAGCTTTCGGGCAGCGCATCGGGGCGAGTGCAGGAAATCATGAAGGCCGGCGGGCGGGCCTTGACCTGCGTCATATATTTCAGCTTCAGGCGACGGCCCGACACGGCCGGTGGCGGATGCTGGGTCGTGACCGCATCGAGCCAGCGATTGAGCTTGGCGGTCGAGATGCGCTTGTTCCACACCTTGTCGGTGTCGATAATGTTCTGCATGAGCTTTTCCAGCCCATAGCCCGTCTGGCCCGACATCGGCACAGCGCGAATACCGCGTGCCTGCGGCAGCAGCCGTTCGGTCTTCTCGCGCAGTTCCGTCAACAAGGCCTGCGGATCGTCGACCAGATCCCACTTGTTGAAGGCAAGCACCGCAGCGCGGCCTTCGCGCAGGCAGAGGTCGACAATCTGTAGATCCTGCTTTTCGAACGGGATCGTCGCATCGAAGACGATGACCACCGTTTCGGCAAAGCGGATGGCGCGCAGCGCATCGGCGACAGAGAGCTTTTCGAGCTTCTCCTGCACGCGCGCCTTCTTGCGCATGCCGGCGGTGTCGAACATCTTGATGGTGCGGCCGCGCCAGTCCCACTCGACGGAGATCGAATCGCGCGTGATGCCGGCCTCCGGGCCGGTCAGCAGACGGTCTTCGCCAAGGAAACGGTTGATCAGCGTCGACTTGCCGGCATTCGGGCGACCGACGATCGCAACACGCAGCGGCTTGGTCTCGTCATATTCCGGTTCGGCCTCGTCTTCCTCGCCTTCGAGGTCGCTGTCCTCAGGAAGCAGGACATCCGTCTCGGCAACGTCCTCTTCCTCAGGGAAGGCGCGATCCTCGCCGATGGCCTCGACGATCGCGTCGCGCAGATCGATCATGCCCTGGCCGTGTTCAGCCGAGATCGGCACCGGCTCGCCAAGACCCAGCGTATAGGCATCGTAGAAGCCGGCATCCGAGCCGCGTGCTTCCGACTTGTTGGCGACCAGCACCACGGGCCGGCCACGACGGCGCAGCATTTCGGCAAGGGTCTGATCGACGGGCGTCAGGCCGAACTTGGCATCGACAACGAAGAGCGTCAGATCCGCCTCGTCGATCGCCATCTCCGTCTGGGCGCGCATGCGGCCTTGCAACGTCTCCGGCCCTGCCTCTTCGAGACCGGCCGTATCGATGATGGTGAAGCGCAGGTCCACGAGCTTGGCATCGCCCGGCCGACGGTCGCGGGTAACCCCCGGGGTATCGTCGACGAGCGCCAGCTTCTTTCCGACCAGACGGTTGAAAAGCGTGGACTTGCCGACATTCGGGCGCCCGACGATGGCGACTTTGAAACTCATGGGAACGCTAGCTTTCCGGCCTTGATGGCCTTGTTGTTACGGAGCCTTGCCGGAGGCCTTGATGTTGTCGAGCAGCATCTGGGCACGGTTGGCAACATTGCGCGGTGCTTCCGCGTCTTCGACGATCTGCTCGAACCACTCACGGGCGCGGGCCATGTCGCCGGCCTTGTAGGCGGCGAGACCGAGCGCTTCGCGGGCAGCATGGCGCATGGCATTGGTCGGCGTCGCCATGGCCTCGACCATGGCAGAAACTTCCTCATAGGTGCCGGTATCAACCAGCAGCCATGCGGCGCGCACCTTGGCTGTGTTGCGCACGGCTTCCGGGATCGAGGCATCATCGCCGATCGTCTTGAACGAGGCAACGGCACCAGCCGGATCACCCTTTTCGGCGAGAACCGAGGCGGCACGGAACCGGGCGAGAATGCCATAGGCGCCGTAGCCGTCCTGTTCGAGCGCCTGCAACGCGGCTTCCGCCTCATCGCGCTTGCCCTGATCGGCCAGCGTCAGCGCTGCAAGGAACTTGTCGCCGGCATCCGAGGCCTGGGTGGAGTCCCAATGGGTCCAGAGGCGATGGCCAGCCGTGCCGAGGACGATGACCACGGCAGCACCTATGATGATGCGGCTGTAGCGCTTCCAGGCATTGCGCACCTGGTCGGAGCGGAGCTCCTCGTTCACTTCGCGGATAAAGCTGTCGTTCTGATCAACCATTCATATCCCCGGACAATGCCGGCCTTTCGATGCAGTCTCATGCGTGAGCGGCCTTCTAGCCGATTTTTGCCCGCTTGTAAGGGGAAAACCGCCAACAGGCTTAAGCCGTCACATGGCAAGTGGTGCAACCCCGATCAACAGTTTGTGCAGCCACATGGTGATGACGGCCCAAACGACGATACCGCCGATCACCGCAATCGCATCCCAGCGTGCCGACACGAAGGGCTTGAGCACAAGCTCGCCCGCCCGCACACGGCGCTTGTAGCTGATGCGCAGGACCACACCCCAGGCCAGAAGCGCCACGAACAGCAGAACCGAGGCGAGGTCGCCATTGGCGAGCAGATGGGCGGCAGCCCAGATCTTGATCGACAGCACGATCGGATGCTTGGTCTTGGTGGCGATATGCCCGGCCGGCAGGAAGCCGGCGACCAGACAGATCATGGCAAACAGCATCAGCGTCGTCGTCAGATGGTTCATGCCCATCGGCGGGAACCAGAGATTGATGACGGGTGCTGTCGCATAGCCCCAGATCAGGACCACCAGCGACACAAGGCTCATCACCGAATTGATGACCCGCCAGCCGGTCTCGCCGAAGCGACCGATCATCGAGACCCGAAAACCGGGCGCGACGACGCGGATCAGATGGGTGGCCAGAAACAGGATGATGCCGAGAATGAGAAGTGTCATGAGTGAGAACCTTTCGGGTCGAGTTGCCCAAAGCCTTACTGGTCTGACGTTCGAATATCCAGCCTGTTCAAAGCTTCGCCGCATTTGGATGGGAGGCAACACACCGAATTGATTGCCGGGTGTTTGCTGATGTTTCGTTCTTTGATTGCCGTTTCCCTTGCCCTTTGCGCCACGACTGCGATCGCACAACAGCCCGCCCCTGCGGCAAAAGGCGCTGACGGCACAAAGCCGAGCCAGATCCTGATGATCTCCTTCGATGGTGCGCATGATGTGAGGCTTTGGGCGCGAAGCCGCGCCATTGCCGAGCGTGCAGACGCGCATTTCACCTATTTCCTATCCTGCACCACCCTGATCCCGCGTGCCCGCGCCGGTGACTACAAGGCGCCGGGCATTAAGGCCGGTCGCTCGAATATCGGTTTTGCAACGGATGCCAATGAGGTGGCGGTCAGGCTCGACCACATCTGGAACGCCAGAAACGAAGGGCACGAAATCGCCAGCCACACCTGTGGCCACTTCGACGGCAAGGACTGGACGAAGGCCGAGTGGCTGACGGAATTTCAGACCTTTGATCGGGTCCTCCTGAACGCCTGGAAGGACAATGGCCTTAGCGATCGCGAGCCGAGAGACTGGGCGAACTTCGTCAAGAACGACATCACAGGCTTTCGTGCGCCCTATCTTTCCGCCCCCGACAGCCTGTTCCAGGCGGAGCGCGAGCATGGCTTCCGCTACGATGCGAGCGTGGTGACCCATGACCCGGCCCTGCCGGTGAGAAAAGGCGGACTTGCCCGCTTCGGCCTGCCGCTGATCCCGGAGGGGCCGAAGGCACGACGCATCATCGCCATGGACTACAATCTCTTCATCCGCCATTCGGCCGGCATCGACCATCCGTCGAAGGGCGATGAATTCGCCGAGCGCAGCTACAAGGCATTCAAGTCAGCCTTCGAGGCACAATACAACGGCGACCGCATCCCTCTGCAGATCGGCCTGCACTTCGTCACCATGAACGGCGGCGCCTATTGGGCAGCAATGGAGCGGCTGGTGGCGGAAGTCTGCCCCCGCCCCGATGTCGCCTGCGTCACCTATTCGGAAGCGCTCGACATGCTGGAAGACCGAGCTGATGCATCTGCCGGAACGCCCGGCGCGATGTGATCGCATGACGCATTTACTTGGAAGTCGCGACACCCGATATGGACGGACAAAACCTCGAGGTAATCCATGAAGATCCTTTTCCTCCTCGCCTGCGCCTGCGTGATCGCCGCAACCATCGGCGCCGTTGCAATCGGCCTGTCGCTCTTCACCCAGCCGGAGGCCTACGCGGCGATGCCGGTCAGCGTTGGCTTGTCGGGGCTGATCGTCACTGATCTCGCCTGAAGACACCGCCAGAGATCAATGAGAAAGGCCGCGCTGGTTTCCCGGCGCGGCCTCATTTCTTGTTGCAGCCTGTAGTCCTCAGTACGGACGGTCGGCAGCAATCTCTCCTTCGGCAGCTTCACGCTCCAGATAACGCTGGTCAATCGCCGGCAGCGGCTCGCCATCGATCGCAGCCTCGAAGGCAGCAAGACGCTTGTGGATCGACAGAAGCTCGATGATGGTCGACCAGTAGCTGACGAGATATTGGAAGCTGTCCGTGACCTGGCCGAAGGCGGTGGCGATCTGCTGCCAGAGGCCCATGGTGATCTTGCCGGCAACGATCGTCGGGATCAGGATGAAGGTCAGGAAGATCGCGTCGAGCTGGCCATAGGTGTACCGGGCGACGTTGAAGTAGGTGTAGTGCCAGTACATGCGGAAATAGTTGCGGCGAACGTTCGAGAAGAGCTCCCGCACGGTGACCGGCTCTGCACGATCCGCATTGTCTTCGCCGTAGACGAGTTCCTTACGGAAGGCGGCCTCGACACGCTGGTTGCGGAACTGCAGCCCCGGCAGCTTGATGCCGGCGACCATCAGCAGGATGGTGCCGAAGGCGGACCAGAAGATCGCCAGCCAGAACAGCGCATGCGGTACGGCCCCGATGATCGGCAACTCGCTGACATTTTCCGACATGCGGAACAGGATCGGCAGGAAGACGACCAGCGTCATCACCGAGTTGATCAGCGCAACGCCGAGGCCTTCGAGGATATTGGCAAAGCGCATCGTGTCTTCCTGCACACGCTGCGAAGCACCTTCGATATGGCGAAGCTTGTCCCACTTCGACATGTAGAAGTCGTTCATCGCATTGCGCCAGCGGAAGACGTAGTGGTTGGTGAAGAAGGCAGTCAGCACCGAGAGGGTGACGCCGACCATGCCGATTTCGAGGAAGCGCAGCTGCAGCTCGTAGAGCTGGCCAGCGGTCACCGTGCCATCCCCGTTCAGAGCCTTCTGGAAGAGGTCGAAGAAGGGGCCACGCCAGTTGTTGACCGCCACTGAAATCTGCACGCTGAAATAGGCGATGAAGATGATGAAGGCCGAGCCCCAGATCGACCAGTTGGTCCAGGGATGATCCTTGGCGATCACCTGCCAGACGCCTCCGAAGATCAGCACGAAGATCGTGAAGTAGAGGTAGAACCAAAGATTGTCGGGCGTGAAGAAGAAGGCAAGCCCGACTGGCGGCGTCTGCCCTTCAGCCAGCGGCGGCATGCCGAGGGCAGCACCGATCTGCGGACCCACGGTATACCAGACGATGATGCAGACGAGGGTCCAGAGCGCGGCGGAGGTGAAGAAGAGCTTGGGCCGCGGGAAGAAGGAATGAAACACGGGGGAAACCTTCGTGAAGGAGAAGTCCTGTAGAACCTGGCGGAACCTAGGACAGAAGGTTCCATCCAGCAATGGCATCGCCAAATTGTGGCAGAATTACCCCCGCGAAAATTAAGGGTTTGTAAGATTAGGCGGAGCCTGGAGATTTACGCTTCGCTTGCCTCACGCCCAAAAATCGCTAGGGAAGTCCCCAAAGCTTTTTCAGGAGTGCCCCATGAGCGACCTCAGCCTTCAGCAGGCCATCGACAACATCTACACCTCGATCAACAACGACAACGAAGAGATCGACACGCACATTGCAGCCCTGAAGGCCGCGATGGCGAAAGAAGGCGTGAAGGAAGCCGTGTTCGAGACGTCAAAGCTCGCCCAGTCGAACCGCCAGGGCCGCAAGATCATGCAGTCCTATTTCAAGAAGAAGGGCGTCGTCGTCGCCTTTTCGAAGGCCGACTAACACAGCGGAAACCAAGGCGCTCGCCTCAATCGGCGAGCGTCAATACCAGCGGACCGTTCTTCGTCACCACGATCGTGTGTTCGAACTGGACGGTCGGCGCGCGCGGTTCGCTGTACAGCGTCCAGTTGTCCTTGTCGCCATCCTCGGCCCATTGGCCACCGAGCGAAAGAAACGGCTCGACGGTGAAGACAAGCCCCTCCTCCATGATCCGCGTCTCATCAGGATCCGGCCAGGTCGAAAGCTCGGTCGGCTCCTCGTGCAACGAGCGGCCAACGCCGTGGCTGGCGAGATTGGTGATCAGCGTATAGCGGTTCTTGCGGGCAAAGGCGCCGATCGAATTGCCGATATCGGCCAGCGGCCGGCCGGTTTTCACCTGGTTCAGCCCGACCCAGAGCGCGCGTTTGCCGTCGCGCAGCAGTCGTTCCTGCTTGGCCGTGCCCGGCGGCACGATGAACGACGAGCCGGTATCGCCGAAATAGCCGAGCTTCTCCGCAGACACATCGATATTGACGAGATCACCCGCCTTGATCACCCGGTCGCCGGGAATGCCATGCGCAATCTCCTCGTTGACGGAGATGCAGGTGGCGCCCGGAAACTGGTAGCAAAGCTCAGGTGCCGATTGCGCCCCATTGTCTTCCAGCAGCTTGCGGCCGATCAGATCGAGTTCGCGCGTCGTGATCCCCGGCTCCAGCGCTGCCGCCATCGCCTTGACGGCGGTCGCACAGATGCGGCCGATATCCTTGAGACGGACGAGGTCCTCTTCAGTTTCAACGATCATCAGGGGTCCTCGCAGTCTTCGGGGCGCACGCCCTCAGGGCAGCAGCCCTCGGGGGCAAGGCCGCTGCTTACGCAGCCGACGCCTTCTCCGTCAATGCCTGGCGGACCAGGGGAGCCACTTTCGTACCGTAAAGCTCGATCCCGCGCATGATCTCGATATGCGGCATCGGCCCGATCGCCATCTGCATCAGGAAGCGATCATTCTTGAAGATGCCATGCATGGCGACGATCTTTTCGGCCACGGCTTCTGGATCACCGACGAAGAGCGCACCGCGCGGACCGCGCGAGGCATCGAACTGCGCCCGGTTGGTCGGCCCCCATCCACGCTCACGGCCAATCCGGTCCATCACCACCGCCTGCGGTGCATAGAAGATGTCGGCCGCCGATTGCGTCGTGTCATGGATGAAGCCATGCACGTTGATGCTCGTCTTCAGCAGCGCGGGATCAACACCGGCCTTGGCCGCACTCTGGCGATAGAGATCGAAGAAGGGCGCAAAGCGATGTGGCTCGCCGCCGATGATGGCAAGCGCCAGCGGCAGCCCGAGATAACCGGCACGTGCCGCAGACTGCGGTGTGCCGCCGATTGCGATCCACAGCGGCAGCAGATCCTGCAGCGGACGCGGATAGACGCCACGACCCTGGATCGGCTTGCGGGTCTGGCCTTCCCAAGTCACCACTTCGTTTTCGCGGATCTCCATGAGCAGCTGCAGCTTCTCGGCAAACAGCAGGTCGTAATCTTCGAGGTCATATCCAAAGAGCGGGAAGCTCTCGATGAACGAGCCGCGACCAACCATCAGCTCGACACGACCGCTGGAGAGCAGGTCGACCGTCGCGTATTGCTGGAAGACGCGCACAGGATCATCGGAGGAGAGCACGGAGACGGCGCTGGTCAGCCGGATATTCTTCGTCTGCACCGCAGCGGCAGCCAGGATCGTCGCCGGCGAGGATGCCATATAGTCAGGGCGGTGATGCTCGCCGAGACCGAAGACATCGAGGCCGACCTCGTCGGCAAGCTTGATCTCGGCCAGCAACTCGTCGACGCGACGCTTCGCATCCGCGCCCTTGTTGGCGGCATTGGGATCGACATCGGCAAAGGTGTAGAGGCCGAGTTCCATGGCAAGACTCCTGATCACGTGTGTTGCTCCTGACATAGAGATTGAGAGCTGCAGACAAAAGAGCCGAGGATGAAACAGTGTGTCACGCTCTGCACATGGCAACAGTTCGCTTGAGGGTTGGCTGCGGCAAAACGCCGTTGCTTCGGAACTTCATTTGAGACTAACCTTTGATTTCGCGGGTGCAACAAAACACCCGTCATCCATCGGCATCCGTCGAGAAGGAAAATTCAGATGAAAAGAACAGTTGTCGTCACCGGCTCCACCAGCGGCATTGGCCTTGGCATTGCCAAGGCATTCGCGGCGGAAGGCGCCAATGTCGTGATCAATGGCTTTGGCGATGCAGCCGAAATCGAAAAGGTCCGCCAGTCGCTGGAAACATCCGGTGGCAAGGCGCTCTATCACGCGGCCGACATGTCAAAGCCAGCCGAGATCGCCGACCTGATCGCCACCGCCGAGCGCGAGTTCGGTGGCATCGACGTGCTCGTCAACAATGCCGGCATCCAGCATGTCGCGCCGGTCGAGGATTTCCCGATCGAGAAATGGGACCTGATCATCGCGATCAACATGTCGAGCGCTTTCCACACGATTCGCGCCGCCATTCCCGGCATGAAGGCAAAGAAGAAGGGCCGCATCATCAACATTGCCTCCGCCCACGGCCTCGTCGCCTCGCCCTTCAAATCGGCCTATGTGACGGCCAAGCACGGCGTGCTCGGCCTGACCAAGACGGTGGCGTTGGAAACCGCCAAGGACGGCATCACGGTCAATGCGATTTGCCCAGGTTACGTCCTGACACCTCTGGTCGAGAAGCAGATCCCCGACACCGCCAAGGCGCGCGGCATCTCGGAGGACCAGGTGAAGAACGATGTGATGCTGCATCTCCAGGCGACCAAGGAATTCGTAGAGGTCGATCAGGTGGCGGCACTTGCCATCTATCTTGCATCGGATGCGGCAGCCCAGGTGACCGGCACCTCGATCTCCATTGATGGCGGCTGGACTGCACAATAAGCTTGAAAGATAAAGCTGCGCCGCCCACCATCACAAGTCGGGCGACGCCGCAGCCAAAGATCGAGGGGACAAGACGTTTTAATGGCAGACAGCATCCGTTTCATCCTGAACGGCGAGGACATCGCCCTTTCCAGCCTCGATCCGACCGAGACGCTGCTCGATTTCCTGCGCCTGAAGCGCCGGTTGACGGGCTCCAAGGAAGGCTGCGCGGAAGGCGACTGCGGCGCCTGCACGGTGCTGGTCGGGCGACTGGTCGGCGGCAAGCTGAGTTATGAAACGGTCAATGCCTGCATTCGCTTTGTCGGCTCGCTGAATGCCACGCACGTGGTCACGGTCGAACACCTCGCAGCCAAGGACGGCACGCTACACCCCGTGCAGCAGGCCATGGTCGACTGTCATGGCTCGCAATGCGGCTTCTGCACGCCGGGCTTCGTCATGTCGCTTTACGGGCTGTGGCTGACCTCGGAGAACCCCAGCCGTGCCGAGATCGAACGCGCACTTCAGGGCAATCTCTGTCGTTGCACAGGTTACGAGCCGATCGTGAAGGCCGCCGAACAGGTCGGCCACATCAGGCCGTCTGCTCTGTTCGACCCGCTGGAGCGCGAGCGCGCCGATATCATCGCGCGGCTGGAAGAAATCTCGACCCGCGAAACCATCGCCATCACAGGCCCGGATGGCCGTCGCCTCGTCGTCCCCGGCAGCGTCGATGGACTGGCCGAAACCTTGGCCGCCCATCCCAAGGCAACCGTAGTTGCCGGCGCAACCGATGTCGGGCTTTGGGTCACCAAGCAGATGCGCGTGCTGGACCCGGTCGTCTTCATCAATCAACTGGCAGAGTTGCAGGAGATCACCGTCACGCCTGAAGGCATCACCATGGGCGCCGGCGTCAGCTACAACGGCGCCTTCGAGGTGCTACGCCAGGAAATCCCCACCTTCGGTCGCCTGATCGAACGCATCGGCGGCCAACAGGTCCGCAACATGGGCACCATCGGCGGCAATATCGCCAACGGCTCACCGATCGGCGATAGCCCACCGGCGCTCATCGCGCTCTCCGCCACCGTCACCCTGCGCTCCGCCTCGGGCACACGCACCCTGCCGCTCGAGGACTATTTCATCGACTACGGCAAGCAGGACCGCCAGCCGGGTGAATTCGTCGAAAGCATGTTTGTGCCCCGCCCCAAGGCGGACAGCCACGTGGCCGTCTACAAGATCACCAAGCGCCGCGACGAGGATATCTCGGCGCTCTGCGGCGCCTTCCACCTGGAGCAGGACGCAAGCGGCGTCGTCACCCATATCCGCATCGCCTTCGGCGGCATGGCGGGCACCCCGAAGCGGGCGCGGTCGGTCGAGGCGGCGCTCTACGGAAAGCCCTTCACCCAGGCGACCATGGAAGCCGCGCGCGACGCCTTCGACCTCGATTACAAGCCGCTCACCGACTGGCGCGCCACAGCGGAATACCGCCAGCTGACGGCGAAGAACCTGCTGACACGGTTCTTCCTGGAGGTGTCCGGTACTCCGCAGGAACTGCAGCGCTTCGCGACGGAGGAGGCGTGATTATGGATAAGGCGACCTACGAGACGACGAAATACATCAAGGGGCCGATGCACCAGTCGCTGCGGCATGATTCAGCGCACAAACATGTCGCTGGAAGTGCCGAATATATCGACGATATTCCCGAACCCGCAGGCCTCCTGCATGGCGCACTCGGCATGGCAGATCGAGCCCATGCTGAGATCCTGTCGATCGATCTTTCGGCGGTGAAGGCTCACCCCGGCGTCGTCTGCGTGCTAACCGCCGACGACATCACAGGCGTCAACGACGTCTCCTCCGGCGGCCGCCACGACGAGCCCCTGATCGCGACCAACAAAATCGAATTCCACGGCCAGACGATCTTCGCCGTCATCGCCGAGACCCGCGATGCGGCTCGCAAGGCCGCCCGCCTCGCCAAGGTCGAGTATCGCGACATACCCTTCTGGACCGATATCGACGGTGCGCTGGAGAATGGCAGCCCGCTCGTGACGCCCGGCATGACACTGAAGCGCGGCACGCCGGAGACCGAACTCGACAAGGCGGCGCACCGCATCCAGAGCTCGATGCGGATCGGCGGCCAGGAGCATTTCTATCTCGAAAGCCATATTGCGCTTGCCATCCCCGGCGAGGACGACGATGTGACCGTCTGGTCCTCCACCCAGCATCCCTCGGAAATCCAGCACATCGTCGGCCATGTGCTCGACATTCCGTCCAACGCCATCACGGTCAACACGCGGCGCATGGGCGGCGGCTTCGGCGGGAAGGAGACGCAAGGCAACCAGTTCGCGGCACTCGCAGCCCTTGCCGCCAAGAAGCTGAAGCGCGCGGTGAAATTCCGCCCCGACCGCGACGAGGACATGGGTGTCACCGGCAAGCGCCACGACTTCAAGATGGATTTCGACGTCGCCTTCGATGACGATGGAAAGATCCACGCTATCGAGGCCAATTTCGCCGCCCGCTGCGGTTACTCGTCGGACCTCTCCGGCCCAGTCACCGACCGCGCCCTTTTCCATGCCGATTCCAGCTATTTCTATCCGCATGTAAAGCTGACCTCGCAGCCGCTGAAAACCCACACCGTTTCCAACACCGCCTATCGCGGCTTCGGCGGGCCGCAGGGCATGCTTGGGGCCGAGCGGGTGATCGAGGAGATCGCTTATGCGTTGGGCAAGGACCCGCTCGAGGTCCGCAAGGCCAATTTCTACGGCGAGAAGGGCTCCGGCCGAGACGTGACCCCCTACCACCAGCAGGTGGAGGACAACATCATCCTGAAGGTCGTCGAGGAACTCGAAACCTCCTGCGACTACCAGGCGCGCCGCAAGGCGATCATCGACTTCAACAAGACGAGCCCGGTCATCAAGAAGGGCATCGCGCTGACGCCGGTCAAATTCGGCATCTCCTTCACCATGACCGCCTTCAACCAGGCGGGCGCGCTCGTCCATATCTATCAGGACGGCTCGATCCATCTGAACCATGGCGGCACCGAAATGGGCCAGGGCCTCTACACCAAGGTCGCCCAGGTCGTCGCCGACTGTTTCCAGGTCGATGTCGACACGGTGAAGATCACGGCCACGACGACCGCCAAGGTGCCGAACACCTCGGCCACCGCCGCCTCCTCCGGCTCCGACCTGAACGGCATGGCCGCCTATGATGCCGCCCGCCAGATCAAGGAACGGCTGGTCGCCTTTGCCGCCGAGAAATACGGCGTATCCCCCGCTGAGGTGGCCTTCCTGCCGAACCGCGTGCGCGTCGGCGGTGAGATCTTCACCTTCGGCGACTTCGTCAAACAGGCCTATTTCGGCCGCGTTCAGCTCTCGGCTGCCGGCTTTTACAAGACACCGAAGATCCACTGGGACCGCGCCGCCGGTCGCGGCACGCCCTTCTATTATTACGCCTATGGCGCCGCCTGCACGGAAGTCTCGATCGACACGCTGACGGGCGAATATCTGATGGAGCGCACCGACATCCTGCATGATGTCGGCAAGTCGCTGAACCCGGTCATCGACATCGGCCAGATCGAGGGCGGCTTTGTTCAGGGCATGGGTTGGCTGACGACGGAAGAGTTGTGGTGGGACGGCAAGGGACGGCTGCGCACCCACGCCCCCTCCACCTACAAGATCCCGCTCGCCTCTGATCGACCGAAGATCTTCAACACGCGGCTCGTTCCCTGGTCGGAAAACTCAGAGCCCACCATCGGCCGCTCCAAGGCCGTGGGCGAGCCGCCCTTTATGCTGGCGATCTCGGTGCTGGAAGCGCTGTCCATGGCTGTGGCTTCGGTTGCCGATTACCGCCTCTGCCCGAGGCTCGATGCACCGGCAACGCCGGAGCGGGTGCTGATGGCGGTGGAGAGGCTGAAGCGGGGCTGAAAGGCTCAGCGCAAGGCGGATCGCATCAGGTAGAGCATGGCTGCCAAAATCAGGATCGGCAGCACCAGCAGCTTGACCAGATAGGCCGTGGCAATGCCGATCGAGGCGGCAAACAGGTCCGTGGAGATCGCGACACCATCGCGGATGATCTGCGCATTGGCAGCGGCAGTTTCCGCCATGTCGGAGGCAGCCTGCAAGGTGCCCGTGAATGCCGTGCCGAGCCGGTCAAACATGCCGTCCTCTGCTGGCGGGATCCGGTCGGTGGGGGAAAGCGCCCCTGCCGTTGCTGCGGCCTCGTCTACACCGGCAAACGCATGCTGGCCCCGCATGCGATCGAAAACCTCAGTCGCATGTGTCCAGGCCCGATCGGTGATCGCATCTCCAGCGTAGAAGGCGATGGTATAGGATGCCGGCAACAGAACGGCGCCGAGGACACCCAGCACGATGACCGACCGCGTCAGGCGCTCCAGCATCGGCGGCACCCGCCGGGCGGTCAGCGTCATGCCGGCGCAAAACAGCGCGCAGGCCGCAAGCCCGATGGAGGCAACCTTCGCCACCGGCACCAGGATCAGCGACAGGATGCCGGATACGATGGCAAGCCCGAACAGCAGATCGACCATGCGCTCGATCGTGTTGATCACAGGCTGCAGCAATTGGCCGGGGCTGGCGGTAACCGAGGCGACGCCCACCCCGCCGGTGATATCGGCATCGCGCGCCACGCTCATCACTGAATTTGCCACCCGCAAGGTCGTGTAGAGCGCGCCGCTGCCGAGCGTGACGTCTCGGCTGAACTTAGCTGCGATATCCGCCAGCGGATTGAAGAGGAATAGAGCCGCGGCGAAAGCTGCCACGAGCAGCCAGACGATCAAGCCTTTGGTTCTGGTCATTCCCGCTCCCGAGCCTCTCATGCCGAACCATAACACGTCAGACGTCTTACAGGCGCGGTGAAACCTTGGTGGATTAAACCCGAAGCCCCGCTGTCCAGTTCCCACTGGCTAGTGTTAGGATCAGCCCATCATGACCATCGCCACCCTCCCCGCCTTCCTCGCCGCCCATCCTGGCGCCATCCTCGTCGAAGTCGTCGAGGCCAAAGGCTCGACGCCGCGCGAGGCCGGCACGCTGATGCTGGTGGCTGAAGCAGCACTCTGGGGCACGATCGGTGGCGGATCTCTGGAGTTCATGGCGATCGACCGCGCCCGCAGGCTGCTCGGAGGCGAAAGTGTGCAACCCGAACTCGATGTGCCACTCGGTCCGGAAATCGGTCAGTGCTGTGGCGGACGGGTCCGTCTATCGCTCCGCCGGATCGATCAATCCGTCCAGAACGCACTTTTGCAACGTCTCGCGGACGAGCGCGCCACCTTCCCCGAAGTGATGCTTTTCGGCGCCGGGCATGTCGGGCTGGCGCTGGCTCAAGCGCTTAGCCCCCTCCCGCTCGCCGTCACGCTGATCGACTCGCGCCCTGATATCGACGGCGCCGTACCGGATGGCATCGCCTTCCGCCGCGTCGCCATGCCCGAAGCGGAGGTCGCGAGGTTGAAGACCGGCGGTGCCGCCGTCATCCTCACCCATGACCATGCATTGGATTTCCTGATCGGAAAGGAAGCGCTCGCCCGAACCGACCTTGCCTATGTCGGCATGATCGGCTCGAAGACCAAGCGCGCGACCTTCGCATCCTTTCTGGACCGCGAAGGTATTGGCCGGGCAGCGATCGACAGGCTGATCCTGCCGATCGGCGGCAGCACGGTCAAAGACAAGCGACCGGCGGTGATCGCCGCGCTGGTCACTGCAGAATTATTGGGCGTCTTGATCAGCTGAAGCGGCATGCGAGGGCGCGGAATCAACCTGGAAAAGGTCTCCTCTAAGTTTCTGTTGTAAATACGCTTTCCTCACATCACCCCTGGCCGCGTGAGATCAAGCAGCCGCTGGCCGGCAAGCTCCCGACCACGCAACGCGTCGTCTTCCATTTCTAGACCTATGTCACGGCGCAGGTCCGCCGGCAGGTCTTGCAGGCGCAGCCGCCGAGGGCCTCTACCCCACTGGAAGGCGTCCCGGAGCCATTGCAGAATGCCCCAGGATTTGGCGTTCAGTCGTTCTGTCGCGGATATCATCTCTGCCTCCACGCGTCTGTTATCGTTCTGGTTTGATGAGGCTTTTATGGCCGTGGTTGCGAGCCCGATCCAATTCAATTACGCTTCTCATGGATAAAGAGAGCTAATCCATGAAACTGTCGCGACAATTTCCGCTCAATGCCCTGCGCGTCTTCGAGGCGGTCGGGCGCCTCAACAGTTTCACGCGTGCCGGCGAGGAGCTGGGCATGACCCAGACGGCCGTCAGCTACCAGATCAAGCTTCTGGAAGAGCATGTCGGCGAGCCGCTCTTCTGGCGCCGCCCACGCCAGATCGGGCTGACGGAAACGGGGGAGCGCCTGCATCCGAAAGTCGCCGAAGGCTTCGATCTTCTGGTCGATGCCGTGCAGCAGGCAAAGCGCAGTGCCGTCGAGACACTTGAGATCCACTCGGTGCCGACCTTCGCCTCGAACTGGCTGGCCCGCCATCTCGGCAGCTTTCAGCTCGCCCATCCTGATATTGCGGTTCGGCTGCTGCGTGTCAGCAAGTTCGAGGACCTGGCAACCAAGAGTGCCGATGTTGCGATCCCCTGGGGTGAAGGGCCCTGGCCGGGCACCATCGCCCATCCGCTAATCCGGCTGGACTTCACGCCGATGCTGAGCCCGAAGCTGGCGGAAACCATCGGCGGCGTGCATGAGCCGGCCGATCTGTTGAAGCTACCGATCATTAGCCCCGGCGACCCGTGGTGGCCGCAATGGTTTGCCGCCGTCGGCATCCACAATCCCACCCTGATCGACACCAAGCTGCACAGCTACGAGGCACAGGATCTGGAAGCCAATGCCGCCATCGCCGGCTATGGCGCTGCCATCATCAGCCCCTTCTTCTTCAAGGAAGAGCTGGCCTCTGGGCGCCTGATCCGCCCCTTCCCGCTCGCCTGCCCGGCCAATGCGCCGATCCAGCTTGTCTATTCCCACTCCAGACGTAACGCGCCGAAGATCAAGGCATTCCAAGCCTGGATCACCGCCACGCTCGAAGCCGAAAAAGCGCCCTGATTTCACCGACTTCTGTGGAAGAAAAGAATCTCTGCATAAATCGACATCAGGAGCCCTCGCCGCACCGCTGAGGGCTTCCCTTGCAGCGCAATATTTTCCACACTGTCCGGCCGGGAGGACGAAAGGGGAATTCTCGAATGTATGAATATGCGATCGCCTGGGAATGGCTGAACTTCGCAGTCCGTTGGCTGCATGTGATCACGGCCATCGCCTGGATCGGCTCGTCCTTCTACTTCATCGCGCTCGATCTCGGCCTCGTGAAGCGCCCGGGGCTTCCCGTAGGCGCCTATGGCGAGGAATGGCAGGTCCATGGCGGCGGCTTCTATCATATCCAGAAATATCTGGTCGCCCCCGCCTCGATGCCGGAGCATCTGACCTGGTTCAAATGGGAAAGCTACGCCACGTGGCTCTCGGGCTTTGCCCTTCTCGCCGTGGTTTACTATGGCGGCGCCGACCTCTTCCTCATCGACCGCACGGTGCTCGACATCGAGCCCTGGCAGGCCATCTGTCTGTCACTGGCGTCGCTGGCTGTCGGCTGGATCCTCTATGATCTCTTGTGCAAGTCGCCGTTCGGCAAGAACACCTGGGGCCTGATGGCCTTCCTCTATGTCGTGCTGATCGCCATGGCCTGGGGCTATACGCAAGTGTTCACTGGCCGCGCCGCCTTCCTCCATCTGGGGGCGTTTACCGCCACCATCATGTCGGCAAACGTCTTCTTCATCATCATTCCCAACCAGAAGATCGTCGTCGCCGACCTGATCGCGGGCCGCACCCCCGATCCGAAATACGGCGTGATCGCCAAGCAGCGCTCGCTGCACAACAACTATCTGACGCTGCCCGTCATCTTCTTCATGCTGTCGAACCACTATCCGCTGGCCTTCGCCACGGAGTTTAACTGGATCATCGCGGCGCTCGTCTTCCTCATGGGCGTCACCATCCGTCACTGGTTCAACACGACGCATGCCCGCAAGGGCAAGCCGACCTGGACCTGGCTGGTGACGGTGCTCATCTTCATCGTCATCATGTGGCTCTCGACCGTGCCCAAGGTGCTGACCGGCGAGGAAGAACAGGTGAGCCTTTCGACCCGTGAACAGACCTTTGTTGCAAACGGCCATTTCGAAGCCGTGCGCGATGTCGTACAGGGCCGCTGTTCGATGTGCCACGCTGCCGAGCCCGTCTGGGAAGGCATTGCGCGCGCACCGAAGAACGTGAAGCTGGAAACGGACGGCGAGATCGCCGCCCATGCCCGTGAAATCTACCTCCAGGCCGGCCGCAGCCATGCCATGCCGCCCGGAAACATCACCGATCTCTCGCCCGAAGAGCGCCAGTTGCTCGTCGCCTGGTACGAGACGACGGTTCAAGGCAGATAAGAATGACAGACACCCTGATCCGCGGCCGCCTCCTTTCCTTTCGACGTTCACCTGAGCACGCCGGCGACCGCGAGAGCTATCTCTATGAGGAAGACGGCGCGCTGCTGGTACGGGACGGCAAGATTGCAGCCGCTGGCAGCTATTCGGATGTGAAGCAGAAGGCCGGTGCAGAGACATCAGAGATCGACCACCGCCCGCATCTGATCCTTCCTGGCCTGATCGACTGCCACGTACATTTCCCGCAAATGCAGGTGATCGCCTCCTATGCCGCCAACCTGCTGGAATGGCTAAACACCTACACCTTCCCAGAGGAATGCCGCTTCGTCGAAAGCGCGCATGCGCAGCGGATCGCCACGCAGTTCTTCGACGAATTCCTGCGTCAGGGCACGACGACGGCGGTGGCCTATTGCTCGGTACACAAGGCCTCGGCCGACGCTTTCTTCGCCGAGAGCCTGAAACGCGGCACGCTGATGATCGGCGGCAAGGTGATGATGGACCGCAACGCCCCGCAGGGCCTGCTCGACACGCCGCAGCTGGGTTATGACGAGACGCGCGCCGTGATCGAACAATGGCACGGCAAAGGCCGCAATTACGTCGCCATCACACCCCGCTTTGCCATCACCTCGACGCCCGAACAGATGGCGATGACGCAGACGCTGGCGGAAGAATTCCCCGACCTGCATATCCAGACGCATCTGTCGGAGAACCACGACGAGATCCGCTACACCTGCGAACTCTATCCGGATGCCAAGGACTACACGGATATCTACGCTCGCTACGGCCTGCTGCGGAAAAAGGCGCTCTTCGGCCATGCGATCCATCTGTCGGACCGGGAGGCAGATGCCATGGCAGAAAGCGGTGCGGTCGCGGTGCATTGCCCGACCTCGAACCTCTTCCTTGGCTCCGGCCTCTTCCCGCTGAAGGCGATCCAGCGCCGCGAAAAGCCTGTGACCGTGGCGGTCGCAACCGACATCGGCGGCGGCTCCAGCTATTCCATGTTCAAGACCATGGACGAGGCCTACAAGATCCAGCAGCTGCTCGGCGAGCGGATGAACCCGCTTGAAAGCTTCTATCACATGACGCTCGGCAATGCCGTGGCGCTCGATCTTGCAGACCGGATCGGCACGCTGGACGAAGGCACGGACGCCGATATCGTCGTTCTCAACGCTGCTGCGACCCCGGCCATGCGACTGCGCATGGAAACCGTGACGTCTCTGTCCGAAGAGCTCTTCCTCTTGCAGACGCTGGGCGACGATCGCGCTGTGGTCGAGACTTATGTGGCAGGCAAGGCCTCCAAGCCGGGAGCGGAGGCATAAGACGGTCATGAGCGAAAGCGGCTATTCCGGCACCCCTCTTCCGAAGAAACTCGGATTGAAGCCGGAATTTGCCGCTCTCTTCATCGCTCTGCCGCCAGACCTTGACCATCTGACTGCTGATCTGCCCAAGGCATCACAGGCACCGAGCCTCGAAATCGCAAAGGGCGCCAACCTCGACTACCTCCATGTCTTCGAGACGGATCGTGCTCGCCTCGAAGATCACGCCCAGCGCTTGAAAGCCATGCTGAAACCATCGGGCATGCTCTGGATATCCTGGCCCAAGAAGGCGTCAAAGGTCCCGACCACGATCACCGAGGATGTTCTGCGCACCGTCTTCCTGCCCACCGGCCTCGTCGATGTCAAAGTCTGCGCCGTCACCGAGATCTGGTCCGGCCTCAAATTCATGATCCGCAAGGACCTTCGCTAAAACAGAGTCATCCGGAGGAGGATGCACCATGCTGGCCACCAATCTTGCGCTGGGCACCCTGATGATCTCGCTGACGGTAGTCATCCACACCTTCGGGCTGATGGGCGTGACCCATGTCATGAGCTTTGTCACCGATCGCATCCGCCTGCATGGCCATCGCAGCCGGATGCTGGCCATGAACACGGTGGTCATCGGGGTCTTTGCGGTGCTGACCGCCGAAGTCTGGCTCTGGGCGGCGAGCTTCACACTGATCGGCGTCGTCGATGATTTCGAAACTGCCCTTTATTTCTCGACCATCACCTTCTCCACCGTCGGCTATGGCGATGTCGTGCCCCATTCGGAATGGCGAATGCTGGCAGCGCTCGAAGGGGTCAACGGCTTCCTCCTGATCGGCTGGTCGACCGCCTATCTGATCGCCGCCGGCATGCGAGTCGGTCCGTTCAAATCGGGAGAACACTTCTGAAGGACCCAAGAGGTAAAATTATCTTACCTCTTTCGCGCTCCCCCTGTTCACAGTCGACCGAGTGGCATGATATGCCGAGACAAAGACATTGGCGGAGAGAGAGACAATGGGGCCGATCCTTGAAATTTCCGATCTGAAGAAGCTCGCACGCAAACGCGTGCCAAAACTCTTCTTCGACTATGCCGACAGCGGCTCCTATACCGAGAGCACCTACCGGGCGAACGAGAGCGATTTCTCCAAGATCAAGCTGCGCCAGCGCGTGCTCGTCGACATGAGCGGTCGCACGCTGGAAACCACCATGATCGGCGAAAAGGTGAAGATGCCGGTGGCGCTCTCGCCGACCGGCCTCACCGGCATGCAGCATGCCGATGGTGAAATGCTGGCGGCGAAGGCAGCGGAAGCATTCGGCGTACCCTTCACGCTATCGACCATGAGCATCTGCTCGATCGAGGATGTCGCCTCGGTCACCAAGCGCCCCTTCTGGTTCCAGCTTTACGTGATGCGCGACCGCGATTTCGTCGTGAACCTGATCGAGCGCGCCCGCGCCGCCAAGTGCTCGGCGCTGGTGCTGACGGCCGACCTGCAGCTGCTCGGCCAGCGCCACAAGGATATCCGCAATAGCCTCTCTGCCCCGCCGCGCCTGACTCCGAAACACCTCTTCCAGATGGCCATGCGTCCGCGCTGGTGCTGGAACATGCTGCACACCCAGCGCCGCACCTTCCGCAACATCCACGGCCATGCCAAGAATGTCTCCGATCTCGCCTCGCTCGGCGCCTGGACCAACGAGCAGTTCGATCCGAAGCTCTCCTGGGATGACGTCGCCTGGATCAAGAAGCAGTGGGGCGGCAAGCTGATCATCAAGGGCATTCTCGACGTCGAGGACGCCAGGATGGCTGCGGAAACCGGCGCCGACGCGATCATCGTCTCCAACCATGGCGGCCGACAGCTTGACGGCGCTCATTCCTCGATTGCCATGCTGCCGAGAATTGTCGACGCCGTCGGCGACAAGATCGAAGTCCATCTCGACGGCGGTATCCGCTCCGGCCAGGATGTGCTGAAGGCGATCGCACTCGGCGCCAAGGGCACCTATATCGGCCGCCCCTTCCTCTATGGCCTCGGCGCCATGGGCCAGCAGGGCGTGACCAAGGCGCTGGAGATCATCGCCAAGGAGATGGACGTGACGATGGCGCTCTGCGGCAAGCGACAGCTCGCTGATGTGGACAAGTCGATCATCGCAGAAAACCCGTTCTGAGCGATCTCAGATAATCCAGCCGCTTGAGAGCGCGCTGACCCAATCCATCATGCCATGGCGGCGCGCAAGCTCTGCCATGGCATGATTGTCGTAGCGCACCTGCCGGAAGCTCGGCTGCCAGCCACGCGGGCTCTTTTCGAGGATCGCATAGCTCGCAAACGGCGTGCCCGCCTGGGCCTTGTGGTAGACGGGCACGTCATAATCGAAACCGGGGCAGCCAACGCTGCCTGGATTGACGATCAGTCGGCCGTCAGAAAGTTGCACGGCACGCGGAATATGGCTGTGCCCGCAGAGGATGAGCGGCGTGTCGATCCCTGCCGCCAGCGCCTCGATCTCGGCGAGCGGCTTCAGATGAAAGATACCGTCTGCCGAAAGCGTCTCGGTCCAGTAGGTATTGTCGTCCTCAGGCGTCGCGTGGCAGAGGAACACCTCGTCGCCGATCCGGGCCGTTTCCGGAAGGCCGCGGATCCAGTCGAGCTGGGAAGGCGACAATTGCGGATAGCTCGGCTTCTCCCAATCGCCCATATCCTCGAAAGGTCGATCAATCAGAGCCCGATCGTGATTGCCCCGCACGGTCAGGGCGTCGAGCGGCATCAGCAGATCCGCCGTCAGACCCGCCTCGAGCGGCCCCGAAAAACTGTCGCCGAGATTGACGATCTGATCAATCCCCTGTGCGCGGATATCGGCAATGACCGCCTCAAGCGCCAGATGGTTCCCATGGATGTCAGCAATCGCGGCAAAACGCATGCTCAGCTTCCCCGATAAGTCGAATAGCCATAGGGCGAGAGCAACAGCGGCACATGGTAATGCGCCGTGGTGTCGGAGATCCCGAAGCGGATCGGGATCACGTCGAGAAAGGGCGGCTCGGTCAGCGCAAAACCCTTGGCCTTCAAATAATCGCCGGCATGGAAGAGCAGTTCATATTGCCCGACCTGAAACGTGTCGCCGATCAACATCGGCCCGCCATCGACCCGGCCGTCATCATTGGTGAAGACGGTCTTGATCAACTCCGCCTCCTCGCCATTCATCCTCATCAGCTGGATGCGAAGCCCCTGGGCGGGCTTGCCGAGAGCGGTATCGAGGACATGGGTGGTGAGACCGGTCATAGGCTTGGCTCCCGAATCATGAAGGGGGTATCGAAGAAGAATTCCTCGAGATTGTTGCCGGGTCCGTCACGATCCACAACCAGGAAATCACTCACCTCACCGATCGCCATCAAGGGATGGTGCCACGTGTTGCGCCGATAATTCACGCCCTGATGCGGCGCGGCGAGAAACACCTGAGGTTCGCCAGGCTTGCCGTCTTCATCGGGCGAAACGGCAACCAGGAACGGCCGGCCCGACAGGGGCGAGAAACTCTGGCTGCCGAAGGGATGGCGCTCCATCATGCCGATCTCATAGGGAAAGGCGCGCGGCTGACCGCGAAAGATATTGACGATCACCCTTGCACCCTCTCCCGCAATTTCAGGCGAAAACAGCGCATGGAAACGCTCGGTCGTGCCGCCATTGATCAGCCGCATGGTGGACGGTTCGGCTCCGATGACCTCGCCAAAGGGCGCAAATGCTTGGGCCGTCAGGGGACGGATGGAGAGTTCGATGGGCAAAGGGGTTATTCTCCCTCGGGATAAATGTGGATTAGGGAGTCGACGATCCGAACCAGATCAAGCGCTTCATGTTTCGCAGTCTGGTACACATAATCGAGATTTATGTCGAAATACCCGTGCGCCATCCGGTTACGCATGCCACGGATCGTCACCCAATCGATTTCAGGATGCTCTGCAACGAAGTCCGGCGAAAACGCTTCGAGTTGGACAACGCTCTCGCTTGCCATCAAAAGGCTCATCCCGACGCCGCGTTGAACAAGAAGATTCGTGCGGAACTCTTGCAGACCGAGCGCGCCCAACAGCTCATGGGCATCCAAGGATGCGCTACGGATCCGTTCGAGAAGCGAGCGAATACGATGTTCACGCTTCATATTGGCAGCGCTTCCGCCAGGATACGTCCCCGATGCTTCTGAGGTATCTCGCTGGTCGTCACCAGATGCACCGGCACTCCCTCTGCAAGATCTTCGAGGGCAGACTGCAACCCGCCAAGCGTCATCAGGGAAGAACCCGGAAGCGCATCGACGAGAATATCGAGATCACTGTCTGAGCGGTCTTCTCCGCGCGCAACGGAACCGAAGACACGAGGATTCGTCGCGTTGTGACGTGCTGTCACCTCGCGGATCAAAGCTCTTTTTCGTTCCAGCACATCTGACGGTCGCATCACCGGGCTCCTTGACGACAATATATGTCACAGCGGCCGCAAACAAAAGACGCCCGGCTTTTGCCTAGCCCCCCAAACGAAAACAGCGCCGGTGTTACCACCGGCGCTGCAATCATTGTCGCTCAACCTGAAATCAGGCGGCGTTCTTGGCGTAATCGGCCGTCGGCACTTCGGCGATCGTCTTCAGGACGACGGAAGCGATCTGGTAGGGGCAGCCCTGGGAGTTCGGGCGACGATCTTCCAGGTAACCCTTGTAGCCGTTGTTGACGAAGGAGTGCGGAACGCGGATCGAGGCACCACGGTCGGCAACGCCGTAGGAGAACTTGTTCCACGGAGCCGTCTCGTGCTTGCCGGTCAGGCGCAGGTGGTTGTCCGGACCATAGACGTCGATATGCTCCTGCCAGTTCTTGGCAAAGGCGGCCATGAGGGCTTCGAAGTATTCCTTGCCGCCCACTTCACGCATGAAGGTGGTCGAGAAGTTGCAGTGCATGCCCGAGCCGTTCCAGTCGGTATCGCCGAGCGGCTTGCAGTGGAATTCGACGTCGATGCCGTACTTCTCGCAGAGGCGGAGCAGCAAGTAGCGCGCGATCCAGATCTGGTCGGCAGCCTTCTTGGAGCCCTTGCCGAACACCTGGAATTCCCACTGGCCCTTGGCCACTTCAGCATTGATGCCTTCGTGGTTGATGCCGGCTTCAAGGCAGAGGTCGAGATGCTCTTCAACGATTTCGCGGGCGATCGAGCCGACGTTCTTGTAGCCGACGCCGGTGTAGTACGGGCCCTGTGGAGCCGGGTAGCCCTGCTCCGGGAAGCCGAGCGGGCGGCCGTTTTCGTAGAAGAAGTATTCCTGTTCGAAACCGAACCAGGCGCCTTCGTCGTCGAGGATCGTGGCGCGGCTGTTCGACGGATGCGGGGTGACGCCGTCAGGCATCATGACTTCGCACATGACGAGAGCGCCGTTGGTGCGAGCCGGGTCGGGATAAATGGCGACCGGCTTCAGCACGCAATCCGACGAGTGCCCTTCGGCCTGCATCGTGGAGGAGCCGTCGAAGCCCCAGAGCGGCAGCTGTTCCAGGGTCGGGAAGCTGTCGAATTCCTTGATCTGCGTCTTGCCACGCAGGTTCGCTACCGGCTTGTAGCCATCGAGCCAGATATACTCGAGCTTAAACTTGGTCATGGTGCTCTCTCTTCAGTCTCGCGCCATTCATGCGCAACAGAGGGGTGATTCTCCGGTTCGCCCGGGAGTCGGAGAAGAAAAAGCAGGAAGCGTGCCAGTTTGCAGACGGACTACGAAAAGCGACCATTTTGTCGCAGGCGATCCGCCAAATCGCGGGCAATGCAGGCCTTTCTTTAACAGATTGAGCGCATACTCATGGAACCAGAGGCGCGTATCGGGTGTTGTCAGCCCACCAAAGATCACGAAAGCGCTGTGATGATTTTAAATTCATCACTTTTTCTGCTTCTATATTGCCCATAAAATAGGCATATTGCACTTTTCATGTGCATTTCAGTTTCAGACGTGGTAAGCAGGAACCATCGAGACAACACTCGGTGAAACGAGAGGTAGTAGCATGACAACGAACATGGTTCGGGAATCGGCGAAGATCTACGAATTCCCGGTGCGTGACCTGGCCCGGCTGAACGCCATGCGTGAGCGCCAGACGCCGAAACCCGTGATCTATGAGAGCGGTTCGGCAAGCTGGTATCACGAGGAAGCGATCCGCGAAGCCGAACGGGCGCCGAAGCAGTAAGGGCGAAAGCCGAAAAAAAAAGCCGCCCGCATTGCGGACGGCGAAAAGCATGCGACGAGCGGGCCTTTGCCCGCTCTTTTCGTTTTCAGCGCAATTTCAGCAAAAGTGGAAACCGGTTTTGCGTCCGGAATTGCGTCACAACAAACAGCTCAAGCCTTGGTGCCGAACAGGCGCAGGCGCATCACGCCGCCATCCGGATGCACGCCGATCCGCACATGCGTAACCGGACCAATCTTCCGGAGCTGGTCGCCTTCATAGAAATGTTCGGCATCCATCTGCATCTTCTGCCGCGTCAGGATTGGCTGCCACTGTTCGGATGCGGCAATCTCCGCGTCGCTGAAGGTGTCGCCTGCGTCAGGCAGATAGGCGCCTAGCAGCTCGCAGGTATCCGGATAATTGCCCTTGTAGAAATGAGTATCGATCAGCACCCGGTTGATCACACCTGCATGGCCAAGCCGGATGATCGCCCAGTCATGACCGGGGCCACGTCGGCGCTTGGTTTCCCAGCCATCGCCCATATTGGTGCCACGCCCGGGCGACAGGATCTTGTCGGGATGGCCGTAATGGGCATCCGACCAGGCAAGCGACTTGGCGCCATGGAAGATATAGGCGAGATCGATTTCTTCGGCCGCGCCGACCTTCGACCAGTCGAAATGGGCAGCCCCATAGACACGCAAACGCGCCACGCCACCATCCGGATAGATGTGCAGGCGCAGATGCGTCCAGACCTTCGACGTATCGGCATTGGCGAAAAAGTGCTGCGCCGAGGCGCCAAGCGGCGACTTGGCAACCAGTTCGGTCCAGACCGTCGCCTCCGTCGGATCGCCGCTTTCGACGAAAGCCGCCTCGATCGAGCCATGCGGCGGGTAGTTGCCGGTAAAGAAGCGCGTATCGACATCGAAGCCGAAGATGCGGCCCGGCATGGCAAGACGGATGATCGCATAGTCATGGCCCGGCACACGCTTGCGACGGCTTTCCCAGCCATCCATGTATTTGCCGTTGTCGTCGTAGAGATCAGGATCGAAGGTCGCGGGATCATCGTTCAGCATGCGCGACACCGGCGCGAAGAACTCGTCAGTCGAGAAGATGCCCACGGCACCAAGGCGGGCCGAGGCGAGATTGACAGCACCGGCAGCGAAATCCGGCAGAACGACGGTCGAGGTCTCAAGCATTTCAGTGTGTCTCCGGAAGCAGGCTTTCGAGGCGAAGCCTGGCGATTTTTTCCACCTGCTGGCAGGCGGTGTCGAATTCCTGATCGCGGCCATTGGCGATCCGCATCTCGAAGGCGGCGAGAATGTCGTCCTTCGTCAGCCCCTTGACCGCAATGATGAAGGGAAAGCCGAACTTCTCGACATAGGCCGTATTCAGTTCGGTGAAGCGGGCGTGCTCGTCGGCACTCAGGCGATCGAGCCCGGCGCCGGCCTGCTCACGTTTGCTGTCTTCGGTCAGTTCGCCCGCAATCGCGAGCTTGCCCGCAAGATCAGGATGCGCACGCAAGACGCCCAGACGCTCATCCTGGCTTGCAGTGCGAAACATCGCCGCCATGGCATCATGTACGTCGAGTGCTGTCAGCGGCTCCTCGATCATGCCGGCATCAAAGGCCCGTTCCGCAATGAAGGGCGAATGTTCGAACACCCCGCCGAAACGCTGAACGAAGTCCGCTCTGTCCATGCCGTCAATCCAGTATCATGTGAGGCCGCAGCTGCGAGAGCCGCGGCAAGGAGGGGCCGCCCGCGCATGCCGCGAAGCAGTTGAAGACAAGGATTAGCCGAGCCCCCTGGTCTTGTCGAGTTTCCGAGGACGACAGGCACTTTCAACACAAACGCCATGGTCCTTCGCTTGCAGCAGACCCGGATCGACCTATCTACAGGTCGCTTCTCCCATGACTTTTGAAAGGATACCCCATGCCGATTGCCAAAGGCTATGCCGCAACGGATGCCTCCAAGCCATTGGTTCCCTTCACCTTCGAGCGTCGCGAACCGAACGCGGACGACGTGGTGATCGAGATCAAGTTCTCCGGCATCTGCCATTCCGACATCCATCAGGCCCGCAACGAATGGGGCAACTCGACCTTCCCCATGGTCCCCGGCCACGAGATCGCCGGCATCGTGACAGCAGTCGGCTCAAGCGTTTCGAAATACAAGGTCGGCGACCGCGTCGGCGTCGGCTGCTTCGTCAATTCCTGCCTGCATTGCGAACGCGATCTCTACCGCGAACAGTATATGCCTGGTCTCGTCGGCACCTATAACTCCACGGAAGTCGACGGCGTGACCCCGACGCAGGGCGGCTATGCCAACTCCATCGTCGTCCAGGAAGATTATGTCCTCTCCATCCCGGACAACCTGCCGCTCGACAAGGCAGCGCCGCTGCTTTGCGCCGGCATCACGCTCTATTCGCCGCTCAGCCACTGGATGGCCGGCCCCGGCAAGAAGGTCGCCGTCATCGGCATGGGCGGTCTCGGCCACATGGGCGTCAAGATCGGCGCGGCCATGGGTGCCGACGTCACGGTGCTCAGCCAGAGCCTGTCGAAAAAGGAAGACGGCCTCGCCTTCGGCGCCAAGGAATATTACGCCACCTCGGATCCGGAGACCTTCAAGAAACTCGCCGGCTCCTTCGACCTGATCCTCTGCACCGTCAGCGCCGAGATCGACTGGAACGCCTACCTGAACCTTTTGAAGGTCGACGGCACGATGGTATTGCTCGGCGTGCCGGAAAACCCGGTGCCCGTGCATGCCTTCGCGCTCATCGCCGGCCGTCGCTCGCTCGCCGGTTCAATGATCGGCTCGATCAAGGAAACCCAGGAAATGCTGGATTTCTGCGGCAAGCACGACATCACCCCGGAGATCGAGATCATCGACATCGCCCAGGTGAACGAAGCCTATGAGCGTGTCATCAAGAGCGATGTCCGCTACCGCTTCGTCATCGATATGGCGACCCTCGACAAGGGCTGAGCTGCGAAGACGGAATGAGAAGGGCCCGGCATCGCTGCCGGGCCCTTTGTCGTTTCAGACCTGAAGCTCGTAGCCATTCCGCTCCGGAAAGGGCCAGTCCGCCAGCAATGCCATGTCCGGTCGGTAAATCTCCACCTTCAGCGGATAGCACTTGGCCACATCGCTCGAATGGCTGGTGCTGCAATCGCCACCCGGGCAGGCCGAGAGGGCGCCGAGCAGATCAATCTCCGCAAACATCTCGAGGAAATCGCCGGGACGCACCGGGCTCGCCTTCATGAAATACTGCTGCGTATCGCGGGTGAAACCGGTGCACATGAAGACGTTCAGCACGTCATGCACATGCGGCTCGACTGCCTTGATGTCGGATCCGGTATGATGGGCCAGCGCCCGGCAGAGGTTGGAATGGCAGCAATGATGGTAGTCGCCGCCTGAGAGCAAACCGTTGGTATAAGGGTCGCAGCGCGTGCCGATCACGTCATGCACGCCACCGCCGAACTCGTCGAAGCCGTACCAGCCGAGCGTATCATGGCTGATCGTTGCCATGGGGCGAAGCGACGGCAGATTGCTCCAGAGACGGTTGCCTGTGGTGACATGGGTCGCATGCAGCGCCCGCGTCTTGCCGGAGAAGAAGCGCTCGGAGAGATCGTTGGCGTTCCAGAGGTTCAGGTCGCCGACCTGCGGCCCCTCGACACTGACGATGCGGAAGAAATGCCCCTTCGGCACCTCAAACGTATTGCCCTCACGCGGCGGCACGATCACCTCGCCGACCTTTTCCATCGTTGCCCGCGCCCGATCCAGAATGCTCATGTCAGGAGCAACAAGCGACTCGACCGGATAGCAGACGACAGGCTTCACGGCGCGGCGGGCAGCCGCATCGGCAGGAACGGGAATGTTGGCGTTGAAAGATCGCATGGGCGGCTCCGGGGATAAAAGAGGTTTGCCGCAAGGTGCCCCACCTACCCCCTCAAGACAACCGCCCCTCTTCTTGCCCGATGGCCAAGTCTGGCTTAGTCATAGAGCAATGAAACTGCCGCCGCTCCCAACACTGCGCGCCTTCGAGGCCGCCGCCCGTCGCGAAAGCTTCCTGCAGGCCGCAACCGAACTCGGCATGACGGCAGCGGCCGTGAGCCAGCATGTGAAGGCGCTGGAGGATTGGCTAGGTCTTGCCCTCTTCGAACGCCGGCCGCGTGGCGTGCGCCTGACCGCCGACGGACGCGAATTCGGCGCCGCCTGCTCGGAAGGCCTCGGCCACATCGCCCGCGCCGCAGAGCGGCTGACCGCCCGCAAATCCTTGGCCCGCGCCAGCCTCGCCTGCATGCCCTCCGTGGTCACCCACTGGCTCGGCCCCCGCCTGCCCCGCTTCCGCGCAGCGCATCCCGATATCCAGGTCTCGATCGTCTACCCGTTGGGGGCACTCACTCCGGACGAAGCGGGCGCGGATCTGCTGATCTGTCATGGCACCCGCCCGCCGGGTCGCGCCGAGCGCATTCTACCAGCCGCGACCCGCCCGACCTGTGCGCCGAGCTATCTGGATCGACATGGCCCCATCACCAGCCCAACCGACTTGCTCGCCCATGACCTGTTGCACGACGCGACCGAGGCCGCCTGGCAATCCTGGCTGGCCGCGCGAGGCGTTAAAGGTCCGACACCCTCTGGACCGCTCTATGCCGATTTCAACCTGCTGGTCAGCTCGGTCCTCTCTGGCCTCGGCATAGGCCTCTGCCCGACCGCCCTGATCGCGGACCAACTAGCAGCGGGAACGCTGAAAGTGCTGTTCGATGAAGCCGCCGACGAGGACAAGGCCTATTGGCTGCTGTCAGGCGCGGAGTTGTCCGGGCCGGCCACGATCTTACGGGACTGGTTGCTGGCGGAGGCCGCGAGTTCGGCTTCGAGCGCCTGATACTCGACGCAGGCCTTCTCATACTCGGCACGGAATGCCGAGGATTCCATGAGCTTGGATTTGAGGTCGCCGAGTGTTGTCATCAGGCCCTCACCAAGCCGGCTTGTGATGCTTGTGCCAGTGCTCCGCGATCTCGATGCGCTTCGGCACCCAGACCTTCTCATGGCTCGTCACATAATCGATAAACCGCGCCAGTGCGGCCGCGCGTCCGGGACGCCCAACGAGGCGGCAGTGGAGGCCGACGGACATCATCTTCGGGCTGCCGTTTTTCCCCTCCTCGTAGAGTACGTCGAAGGCGTCCTTCAGATAGGTGAAGAACTGGTCGCCGGTGTTGAAGCCCTGCGGTGTGGCGAAACGCATGTCGTTGGTCTCAAGCGTATAGGGAATGATCAGGAAGGGCTTGCCCTCGAGATCCGGCACCCAGAACGGCAGGTCGTCGGAATAACTGTCGGAAGAGTACATAAACCCGCCCTCCTCCATCACGAGGCGCAGCGTGTTGTCCGACGGCTTGCCCTGATACATGCCAAGCGGATGAGAGCCGGTCAGCTCCTTGTGCAACCGCACGGCTTCGCGGATATGCTCGCGCTCGACGTCCTCAGGGAAATCCTTGTACTCCAGCCAGCGATAGCCGTGGCTGGCGATCTCCCAGTCGGCTTCCTTCATGGCGGCGACGGCTTCGGGATTGCGTGCCATGGCGAGCGTCACACCGTAGACGGTGACCGGAACCTTGCGCTCTGTGAACATCCGCCAGAGCCGCCAGAAGCCGGCGCGAGAGCCATATTCGTAGATCGATTCCATATTGAGATTGCGCTGGCCGGCCCAGGGCTGTGCACCGACGATTTCCGACAGAAGGCACTCGGACGCCGGGTCACCATCGAGAATGCAGCTTTCGCCGCCCTCCTCGTAATTCACCACGAACTGCACCGCGATCCGCGCATCACCGGGCCATTTCGGATCGGGAATGTCGCGGCCATAGCCAATCAGGTCGCGGGGGTAGGGAGCAGTCGTCATCGGTTCACCTCTCGTGTTTTCACGCGAGGCTATTGGCGACGATGGCAGCTGTCGAGATGGAAAAAGCGGAATTTGCTGCAGCGCAAACCGGTCAGGCAATCTTCCGGCTGGAAACCCGCCCCAGCGGGTGCAGCGAATGCACGGTAAACGGTGCGCCCCGCTCCGTTTCCACGAACAGCGCAAGATTGGTCACAACCACGGGCTCGGCCAAAACAGGATCGAAATGGGCCTTTAGCCCCTGCTCGATCCGGGGGAAATCCCGTGCCAGAAGCGGCCCCGTCAGCGTCATGTGAAAGCGAAACTCGTCCATCACGTAAGGATGGCCCCAGCGGCTGAGGTTGGAAAATTGCGGTGCCGACAGCCGCTCGGGATTGCGCCGCTCGATCTCGACTTCGGAAAGCGGCGCGCGAAAACCGTCAAAGGCCTGAACGATCGAGGCTGCGAGATAGTCGACCGACGGGCAAGGTCGCTCCAGAATGAGGCCGTAGACGTCGCCGATGCGACCGACCGTCAGCCCCTGGAGCATCACCGGCTCCATGCGCCCGGCAAAATGCATCAACTCGCGCAGCAAGGCCGGTTCAGTGGATCCCTCACTCAAGCGGAACGGCGCCTTGAAGGTGGCATGAAAACCGAAACGACGGGGCAGCGCGGTGTGAAAGGCAATCTCGTGCACGCCGAGACCTTTCAGCCCCGGATGCTCTTCTGCCTCGCCGGAAAACACGTTGCGACCGAGCCAACGTGCCGCTGCATCGGCAAGCGGATCACGGGCAGGCGGCGTAAAGCAGATGGCATAGCGCATGTCGAGCACCTCACACTGGCTCGCTTCGGAACTTTAGCAGTTTCCGTTACAACCCGGTGGATAGGTGATTTGCATGACAGTATCACGAAGCGGGCAAAAGGATTTTCACCCTTCGCACCGCAGGAATCCGCGTGATTTCAGGGTGTTTCGGTAAATCCCTCATCGACTGGTCGGCCAACAGCCACCGAAACGTGATGAGAAAGCGAGAAGCTGTGAGGCACCGGCAAGGCCTGCCCGGCAATCGCATCAAGGGCAGCATCGGCCAGAAGATGCGCAATGCCGAAACTCACCTTGAAGCCGCCGGTCAACGCATGGATATGCGGATGATCCGGGTGCGGACCGACCATCGGATCCCGGTCGACCGCCTTTGGGCGCAGGCCAGCCCAGCGCTCGACCACCTCAGCTCCCTGCAAGACCGGTGCAAGCTCCCTCGCCTCGGCGATCAGGGCATCCAGCTGTGCATCCGTTGAGAACGGGTCATCGAAACTGTTTTCGCTGGTGCTCCCGATCGCAACATGCCCGCCCTCATGTGGCACGACATAGAGACCGTCGAGGTAAACCAGGGGAAGATCGGCCGGCAGATCTGCCTTGAGCAAGGCCGCCTGCCCCTTAACGCCTCGGCCAAGCGGCTTGCGGATGGACGGACCGATCGTTTCAAGCAGCGGGAAGGAGCCAACGCCCGCCGCGACCAGCAGATCACCGAAACCGACAGACGCGCCATCGGCTGTCACCACCTGCCGCGCGCTGGCGTCGATCGACTTAACGGCAACCCCTTCGAGGATACGCACACGACCCGTGCGCTCCAGCCGCGCCCGGATCGCCGCGATCAGCGCCCGTGGCGAGACCCTCCCCGCGAACCGGTCATAGACAAGACCCGCGTCGGTGAACCGCTGCGATGGCCAATCGTCAAACGGGCTTTCCTCGATGACGGACCACTCGAAGCGCCTGCCCTGCTGGCTCCAGTTGGTTTTGGCCTCCTGCGAATGCCGCTCGGCGATCGGCCGCAAATGCGGCTTCGGCAGCGGAATCAACCGCCCGCAGCGGCGATAGCCGGCTGAAAGGCCGGTCTCGGCTTCAAGCTCGGCGATCTCTGCCTCCAGAGACAAGAGTCCATCGAACTGCAACTGCTTCTTCTCGTTCCAGCGATCCGGCATATGCGCCATCAGCGCGCCGAGCAGCCCACCGCTGGCCCCGCTTCCGGTTCTGTCGCCGTCGATGAGGATCGTATCGATACCCCGACACTCGGCTTTCAGCGCCGCCCAGAGGCCCATGATGCCGCCACCAACGATCACGAGATCCGCCTGCAATTGACCTGACATCGCAGCCGTTTTATCGGACATCACCATGACCCATTCAAATTATCCGCCAGGCACCGGCGACACCCAGGCACCGCTCGCCTGGCACGACGGCGATATGCCCTTTTCCACCGCCTTTGGCGATCATTTTTATTGCCAGACGGACGGTCGACTGGAATGCGGCCATGTCTTCCTCGCCGGCAACGGTCTGCCGGACCGATGGCAGACGGCAGAGAGCTTCACCATCGGCGAACTCGGCTTCGGCACCGGACTGAATGCCTGCGAGACCTGGCGCCAATGGAAGGAGCATCGTCGTCCCGGCGCACACCTCCATTTCGTTTCCTTCGAACTATTCCCCATGCAGGCGGAAGAGATCGACCGCGCCCTCTCCCGCTGGCCGGAGATCGATGCCGAGCGGGAGGTGCTGGTCTCGCTCTGGCCCTCGGATCCGTCCGGCGTGGTCACAGTCGACCTCGACGCACAGACCCGACTGTCCGTCGTCTGCGGCGATGCATTCGAGAACCTGACGGCGAGCACGCTGACCTTTGATGCCTGGTTCCTCGATGGCTTTGCGCCCTCGCGCAACAGTGCCATGTGGTCGGCGGAATTGATGCAGCGGGTCCACGACACGACGAGAGAGGGCGGCAGCTTCGCGACCTATGCCGCTGCCGGCTTCGTACGGCGCAATCTGACCGCCACCGGCTTTGATGTCGATCGGCGCCCAGGCTTTGCGGGAAAGCGTGAAATGCTTTGTGGGATCAGGCGTCCGACCTGATCAGCCTTCGGCGCTGGCCGCAGCCGCGACCGGCCTGCCGCTCCACTGCTCGATCTTGCGCATCAACAGCTCCGGCGAAATCGGCTTGGAGAGATAGTCATCCATGCCCGCCGCAAGGCAGGCCTCACGGTCGCTTTCAAGCGCATGGGCGGTAACGCCGATGATGGGGATGCGATAACCGCCGCGACGGGCCTCTTCGCTTCGGATCAGACCCGTCGCCTGATGGCCGTTCATGACTGGCATCGAGACATCCATCAAGATCAGGTCCGGCGGCTCGCTGCGCCAGGCCTCAACGGCCTCCTCGCCATTGCCAACGATTCGATAGGCGATGCCGCTGCCGGTCAGGATCTGTCGGAAGACAATCTGATTGACAGGATTGTCCTCGGCGATCAGGACCCTGAGGGCGCTGTCATCATGAAAGACTGGGGCAGCGGGAACGGGTTCAACCGGCAAGGCCGGCCGAACAGCAGCAAGAGAAGCCGAAGGCGACATGGGGCGCAAACGAGCCGAATTCACGCCGTGCACCCGCGCTGTGCGCACCACATCGATGATCGCGCCGCGCAATACATTCGCCCGCGCTGGCTTCATCAGATGCGCCTGGATCTTCAGGCTCTCGAACAGCCGGTCGTCACCGACCATGTCCATCGATGTCAGGAACACCAGTGCGATATCGTCATAGCGTCTGTCGCTGCGGATCGCCTTGGCCACATCGATGCCGTTGATGTCCGGCATCTGGTAGTCGATGACGACGACGTCGATCGACAGTCCTTCGGCATGAGCGGCTTTCAGAATTTCAAGCCCGGTCGGCCCGTCGGGCACCGCAAGTCCATCAAAGCCCCACATGCTCAACTGCTCGGTGATGATCCGGCGATTGACGGCATTGTCGTCGATGACGAGCACCCGCGCATCCTTGACCGTCGCCGGCAGCTCCTTTTGGCCCCGACGTTCCGCGACGATCGCAAGCGGCAGTTCGACCGTAAATGCCGAACCCCGGCCAACTTCTGATTCCACATCCAGCTTGCCGCCGAACAGACGCACAAGACCAGCGGTGATCGCGAGACCGAGACCGGTTCCTTCATGGCGGCGGGTCGACGACGTGTCGACCTGGGAGAATTTCTCGAAGATCTTCGCCTGCATCTCCGCCGGAATGCCGATGCCGGTGTCTTCGATACGCAGTTTCAAGATCGCCTGACCATCCATGACAGTCTCGGCGGAGACCTCGACATGCACATGGCCCTTCTCGGTGAATTTGATGGCATTGCCGAGGAGGTTCGTGACGATCTGCCGGAAGCGCCCCGGATCACCCATGAAGGTGTGGCGCACCTTCTGGTCGCCCGAGACGACCAGTTCGATATCCTTCTCGGCGGCAGCGGCAGACAGAAGCGTTGCGACATCCTCGATCGCCTCGACCGGATCGAAAGGCGACTTCCGGAGCTTCAACTGGCCGGCATCGATCTTCGAGAAGTCGAGGATATCATTGATGATGGTGAGCAGCGCATTGCCCGATTTCACCATGATGTCGACGAAGGTCTTCTGCCGGCTGTCGAGCTCGGATTTGGACAGGAGTTCAGCCATGCCGAGCACGCCATTCATCGGGGTGCGGATTTCGTGGCTCATATTGGCGAGGAAGTCGGACTTCGCCTTGTCGGCGGCTTCGCTGCGCGCAAGCAGCACTTCAAGCTCGGCTTCACGGGCCTTGAGTTCGGTGAAATCGGTGAGCACGACCACGCAGCTGCGATCACGCCCGAAGGTTGCTTCCAGCTTGACCCAGGTCTTGCCCGCAACAAGGAAATTTGTCGAAACCGAGTTTGCGCTTTGCAGTGCCGATTGCCACTGCTGCAGGACCGCCTGCGCGTCGGCGCCGAAATCGCCGCGTGCCGCACAATATTCGAAAACCGGCCGCCAGCTTTCACCCTCGACCAGAAGGCCCTCGGGCAGATCGAGGATGCGGCTGAACGAGGGATTGACCTCGGCGACCCGCCCCTGTTCGACCATCAACAGACCCTGGGACATCATCCGCATGGATTCCTGGACGAAGAGGCCAAGCCGCTCCAGTTGCTGCTGCGCCGCCGTGATTTCCCGCTCGCGCTGGCGCATCTCCGTGAGGTCTGAATAGGTCAGCAGGATCTTGCGGTCATGCAGGCGGGTGATCGTCGCCAGCACGAACTTGCCGTCGTCATAGGCAAGTTCGTTGACATGCGAGCCTTCGAGCGCTTCGAACTGGGCGATGCGCCGCCGGAAGCCTTCCTCGAACTCGATGCCGGGCCATGCATAGCCGAGCTTGTGATTCTGCTCGCAATAGGAACGGAAGCTCTGGCCGCTCAGGGGCACGTCATCAGGCCAGTGCCAGATTTCCCGGCACTTCTCGTTGGCGAATTCTACCATGAAGTCAGCATCGATGATGACCACGCCGACAGGCATGACCTGCAGCATCGAGACGATATCGTCGTAGAGCGATTCCGCGCGCGCCTGCGCTTCGACGAGCGCCTGCTGGCCCTTCTTGAGGTTCGAGATATCGTTCACCGAGCCGACGATGTAATGCTTCTGCTCGGCGGTGGTGATCCGGCTCAGCCGCGTGATGACCGAGATTTCCCGGCCGTCACGGACGACGATATCACGGTTCTTTTCAAGCATTTCACCCGTGGCGAAGATGTGGAGGTTCTCCGCCTTCATGATCTGGCCGTTCTCTGGCCACAGCTCCTCTTCGGTGAGGCCATAGATATCTTCCCGCCGCTGGCCGTGCAGCTCCTCATAGGCGGTATTCACATAGATCATCCGCCGGTTGATGTCGCGAATGAAGACCGGCACCGGCATCTGCTCAAGCGTCGCGCGGTAGAGGAGCGTCTCCTCCTCGCGCTGGACCATGTCGGAGACATCGGTGAAGGTGATCAGGATGCGGCCACCCTCGATCTTTCGGCTGCCGCCGGCCAAGGCACGACCGGAGGGAGTCTTGACGTCGATCAGCGGCCCTTCGGCAAGGGCAGTGAGCTGCTCAATGCGATAGGAAATGCGCTCCTCGATTTCTTCGGGCCGCATGCGCGCGAAACTGCGTGCCATCGTCCGCCTGAGAAATTCTCGGTAGCCCATCCCTTCGATCGGCACCGGCGGATCAAGTTCCGACATCTCGACCGCTGCCGGATTGGCAAAGGATATCCGCATGTCCTGATCAAGCACGAAGATACCAACGGGGAGCGACGACATCAGGCTTTGGAGCTGCAATTGCAGCGCTTCCGATTCCTGCCGCGCGGCCTTAAGCCTCTCCTGCTCCAGCCTGAGCGGCGAAAGATCGGTGATGGACCCGACGATGTAGCGATCGCCATCGGGTCCCGTGACGGCGCCAGTGCGGCTGAGCGCCGGGACGGAAGTGCCGTCAGCGCGGATGAAGGTATCTTGGACCTCTTCAGTGACACCGCGTTCCAGAACCCGTCGGTTGCCTTCGTAATAGGACTGCCCGAGTTCGGGGAAAATCTCCTGCTCGGTGCGGCCCAGCAGCTCTTCGATCGGCCGCCCGACCATCTCGGCATAGGCGCGATTGGCAAACAGCAGCCGATGGTCAGCCCCGCGGAAATAGGTGGCAATCGGATATTGCTCGAGAACGGCCTGATAGACCTGAGCGGATGGTGACGCTGCGGGGACGGCCATTTCAGGCATGGCCGATGCCGCCCGCTCTTCCATGAAACAGAAGAGATACATCCGGTCGTCATCATCGAAGAAGCGCTCGATATGCAGGATGTTCATGGGCCCGCCGGACACGGGGCGCAGGTGCAACTGCTCCTCTTCGCCGAAAACCAGGACGCGGCGCTCGCGGTCGTCGCGAATTCCGTCCGGATCGACACCCAGGATCTCTCGGTCACTGCGTCCGATGAAGCTTTCAGGAGCGAGATTATGGAGCCGGGCGAAGGGTGCATTGACCGCGACGTAACGCAGTTCGCTGTCCTTGACATACGAAGGCAGGTCAAGCGCGGCAATCTTGTCGCGGACTAGCTCGAGCAAGTCGCTTCCCCGGATCAAATCTTTGTTCACACTTCGATCAATGACTGGTTTTGGTAAACAGGGGGTAAGCAAAGCGCCATGAGACGCTTTAAAAGCAAATGTTGATGAATGCCTGACGTATGAAAACTTCTCGGTTCTTCCACTGTTCCAGATGAGCCGGTTTTTCGTCGCAAACGGCAATGCCTTTTGGTCCGCGAACCTGCGAGACTTGATGTCGAGATTGACACAATGGATCGACCATGAGCGACATTATCAACACCGCCTTGTCCGAGACTGAACCCCAATCCGGTGGTGGCGAGCGCCGCAGGCGCACCGGTGGCCGCGGCGGTGATCGTAGCCGCACAGGCGTCGCGGGCAAGTATCGCAATCTCGTCAATCGCCTGACCAAGACCGAGCTTCTGGATCCCGCAGCCCTCGACGACATGCACGAGGCGTCGCTGACCATTCTGGAAGAGATCGGCATGGACATCATGCTGCCCGAGGCCCGCGCCATCATGAAGGCGCATGGCGCCCACGTGACGGAGGGCTCGGACCGCGTCCGCTTCGACCGCGGCCTGATCATGGACATGATCGCGTCCGCCCCGCGCGAATTCCAGATGTTCGCCCGCAATCCCGAGCGCAACGTCAAGATGGGCGGCAACAACCTGGTCTTCGCCCAGATCGCCTCCGCCCCCTTCGTCGCCGACCGCGAGGGCGGCCGCCGCGCCGGCAATCAGGAAGACTTCCGCAAGCTGGTCAAGCTCGCCCAGTGCTACGACGTGATCCACACGACGGGCGGTTATCCGGTCGAACCGATCGACATCCACGCTTCGGTGCGCCACCTCGACTGCCTCTCCGACATGGTGAAGCTGACCGACAAGGTCTTCCACTGCTACTCGCTCGGCAAGCAGCGCAATCTGGATGCCATCGAGATCGCCCGCATCGGCCGTGGCATTTCGATGGAGCAGATGGAAAACGAGCCCTCGCTCTTCACCATCATCAATTCGTCGTCACCGCTCCGCCTCGACGGCCCGATGCTTCAGGGCATCATCGAAATGTCATCGCGCGGCCAGGTCGTCGTGATGACACCCTTCACGCTGGCCGGCGCCATGGCACCCGTCACCATCGCCGGGGCCGTCGTGCAGCAGAATGCGGAGGCGCTCTGCGGCATCGCCTTCACCCAGATGGTCAAGCGCAGCGCGCCCGTCGTCTATGGTGGCTTCACCTCGAATGTCGACATGAAGACGGGCGCACCTGCCTTCGGCACGCCGGAATACATGAAGGCGGTGATCGTCGGCGGCCAGCTCGCGCGCCGCTATGGCATCCCCTATCGCACCTCGAACACCAATGCCGCCAACACGCTGGACGCCCAGGCGGCCTATGAAAGCGCCTTTTCGCTCTGGGCCCTGACCCAAGGTGGCGGCAATTTCATCATGCATTCGGCCGGCTGGACCGAAGGCGGCCTGACGGCCTCGTTCGAGAAGTTCATCCTCGACGTCGACATGCTGCAGATGGTGGCCGAATTCCTGACACCCCTCGATGTCAGCCAGGATGCGCTGGCGCTGGATGCCGTCCGCGAAGTCGGCCCGGGCGGCCACTTCTTCGGCACCGCCCACACGCTGGCCCGCTACGAGACGGCCTTCTATTCGCCGATCCTTTCGGACTGGCGCAATTTCGAGACCTGGACCGACGCCGGCCGGCCGACAACTTACGATCACGCCAATCGCGTCTTCAAGGAAAAGCTCGCCACCTATGAGCGCCCGCCTATCGACCCTGGTATCGAGGAAGAGCTCGATGCCTTCGTGGCGAAACGCAAGGCCGAAGGCGGGGTTGCGACCGACTTCTGAGGCGCTACGATAGCTGCTTCAGATACGCCTGATAGGTCTGATGCGGCTGAGGCTCGAAGCGATCCTGCATCACCTTCCAGTCCTCCACCCGGTCGAGGCGGAAGTCTCGGAAGCCCTGGCGCATCTCGCACCAGGCGGTCATTACCCAGATCGCGCCGAAGGCGGCCAAGCCCAGCGGCCAGACGACGCGTTGGCTGCGCTCGCCGGGCAGCGAGTGATAGGCAATCCAGACCTTGCGTTTGGCCGACAGTGCCGAGCGCACATCGCCCAGACAATCCGGCACCACCGGTTGGGCTGATGACCGGAAGGCATGGATCGGGGCGGAGATCAGCCGTTCGGCATGATCCTTCGGCAGCATTGCCAGCATCTTGTCCTTCGCCTCCCGTGCCGCCTGGCCAAGCCTTGGATCGCCGAGCATCTCGACGGCGCGAAGGCCGAAGGCGAGTGCCTCCAGCTGCTCGAAGGTGAAGGTGAGCGGCGGGGCATCGAAGGCCTCGCGCAACATGTAGCCCACTCCGCGCTCACCCTCGATCGGGGCGCCCGAGGCGATCAGATGATCCATGTCGCGGTAGATGGTGCGTGGCGCGACCTCCATCTTCTCCGCAATCTCGGCGGCCGTCATGGCGCGGCCGGTCGAGCGCATCAGCTGGATGATCCGGAACAGGCGGTCGGCGGGGCGCATGCGTGCCTCCTTCGAAAGGTAATGGCCAGAAGGTTGTCAGTTGGGTCGTGCTAGGTCAAGCCGTGATCAACCACGGGAGAGCCAGATGACCACTAATACCATCCTCGAAATCGCCGTCTGCACAGTCGCCGACAGGCCGGCGGCAGATGAGGCACGACGTGCCGCCATGGCGGCGGTCAACACCTATCCCGGCTTCGTCAGTTGGCGGGCGCTCAACTCCCTCGACCAGCGCGACATGATCGTCGATCTCGTCGAATGGGCCGACAAGGAAAGCGCCGATGCGGCAGCCGCGAAAGTTCAGGCAGACCCGGCCTTCGCCCCTTACATGGCAGCGATCACGGGTGTTACCCTGATGCAGCATTTCGAAACCAAGGGAACGATCTGAGCGATCATGGCCGAGCCGCTGAAACACCTGATCGGCCCACACACCGCCCGCGATACAGCTGATGCCGTGGCGCGGGCTTGGGGCCCCTTCGATCACGCCGCCTTCATCGCCGACATCCTGCCCGTCATCGAAGGGCTGGAGCTGATGCAGCGCGGGCAATCTATCGCGGATGCGCTGCACCGACATCTGCCTGCCGATTTCGAGCAGGCGGGCAGGATCCTGCACGGTTGTCTGCCGGCACCGGATCGGGCGGGCCTCAGCGGTTGGGCCCTCCTCTCCTTCAACCAGTATGTTGCCGCCCACGGCCGCGGCCATCTTGAAACGGCCCTCGACCTCCTGAAGGCGCTAACGCCGCATTTCACCGCGGAATTCGGTATCCGCCCCTTCCTCGCCGAGGAACAGGATGCAGCACTTGCGATCATCGCCGGCTGGGTGACCGACCCGAACCACCATGTGAGACGCCTTGCGAGCGAAGGCACCCGCCCCCGCCTGCCCTGGGCCATGCGCCTGCCCGCTCTGGTGAAGGACCCCACACCCCTCCTGCCGATCCTCGAATCCCTGATCGATGACCCCGAGGACTATGTCCGCCGCTCGGTCGCCAACAGCCTGAACGACATCGCGAAGGATCACCCGGATCTCGTCGCTGACTTCGTCGAGCGCCACGCTCAAGGCGCTTCGAAAGATCGGCTCTGGCTGCTCAAACACGCCTCGCGCACGCTGATCAAGAAGGGCCATGGCAAGGCACTCGCCAATTTCGGCTTCGCGCCACTGGACGACGTGTCAGTGACCCTCACGCTGGAGACCCAGCAGATCGACTTCCCCGGCGAACTGGCCTTCGAGGTCCTTCTCTCTAATACTGATAAGGACATGCGTACGGTGCTGGTCGACTACGCCATCCACCACCAGAAGAAGGACGGATCGCTCTCTCCGAAGGTCTTCAAGGGCAAGAGCCTTCCGCTGAAGCCAGGTGAAAGCGTGACCATCGTGAAGCGCCATGCCTTTCGACCGATCACCACACGCGTCTATTATCCCGGTCGCCACAGGCTTGAGATCATGCTGAATGGGGTTGTGCAGACAGGCGCGGATTTCGATCTCGGCGCCTCTGAAGGCCGCGACGATCAAGGCCAGCGAGCATCACCGGCATGAGCGATTGAAACGCAAGAGGCCCGCGGCAAGCGGGCCTCGAACAGGTCATAAAGTGGTCAGGCTCAATCGTCGTTTTCAATCTTCAGCAATTCGCCCGAGACGGGATGAAAGGTCGCCTCGACACGACGCCCGTCGCGCATGCCTTTCACCTCGTAGCAGCCGTCATCGACCACGATCTCCTGGGCCGTGACATTCTCGGTCAAAGCCCGCTTTTCCATGTCACCAAGCGACATGCGCGCCTCGACCGTCACATCCCGGCATGCCGGATCGTCATCGGCCCGAACCGATCCGATCGAGGCGGCGAGGATGAGGGCTGAGGCTGCAAGTAGGGTCTTCATGGCTGTCTCCGTATATCATTGATCATTCGACGCAGCCCCGCCGGGCAGATTTCTCTGCTGCAGAAGCCGGCCCGGATCGGGCACCGTCATGGGCGAAACCCCGCACTTGTCGCTTTTGTTCACCTCACAAACCCGGCATCCGGTTGAACAAGCCGCCTCACCAAATGCCTGTTGTGCCACAAGCCCCGGGCGCAGATTTGTGCATTGCACTTGACTTCTCCGCCGAATAGGCTCATTTGCAGTCCAGCTTTTACCTTCCGGCCGCCGCGTGAGCGTGCCCAGCGACATCTGAGACGCGACGAAGGATAAGGCGCATGACATCCGGGCGGACATTCCGCCGATGCGCTTGGAAAGCTTTTTTCCAACTTACAAGTTCCCAAATCACGCGGGGTTCTTGACGCCAATGCCAACCGGCTCGCGAAGATCGCGTTCCGGGATTTGTGCATTTGGCGCCCCGAAAGGTATGACTTTGACAACTTTCGATGATCTTGGCCTCTCCAAGAATATCGTCGCGACGCTGACGACGCTCGGCTTCACGACCCCGACCCCGATCCAGGAGAAGGGCATCCCCGTCGTTCTCGGTGGACGTGACCTGATCGGCCTCGCACAGACCGGCACCGGCAAGACCGCTGCCTTCGGCCTGCCGATGATCGAGATGCTTCTCAAGGATGAGAAGCGCCCCGACAACCGCACCACCCGCGCTCTCATTCTCGCCCCGACCCGCGAACTGGTAAACCAGATCGGCGACAACCTGCGCAGCTACCTGCGCCGCCTGCCGCTGAAGATCAACCAGGTCGTCGGTGGAGCCTCCATCGGCAAGCAGCAGCTGCAGCTCGAAAAGGGCACCGACATCCTCGTCGCGACCCCGGGCCGCCTGCTCGACCTGATCGCCCGCAACGCGATCTCGCTGCGCGCCGTCCGTTACCTCGTTCTCGACGAAGCCGACCAGATGCTGGACCTCGGCTTCATCCATGACCTGCGCAAGATCTCGAAGATGGTCCCGCCGAAGCGCCAGACGCTGCTCTTCTCGGCCACCATGCCGCCGTCGATCGCTGACCTCGCCGCAAGCTTCCTGACCGATCCGCTCAAGGTCGCCGTGTCCCCTCCGGGCAAGGCCGCCGACAAGGTCGAGCAGCATGTGCATTTCGTCGCCGGCCAGAACGCCAAGACGGAAATGCTCAAGAAGATCCTCAACGACAATCCGGATGGACGCTCAATCGTCTTCCTGCGCACCAAGCACGGCGCGGAAAAGCTGATGAAGCACCTCGACGCCACCGGTTACTCGGTCGCCTCGATCCACGGAAACAAGAGCCAGGGCCAGCGCGAGCGGGCACTGAAGGGTTTCCGTGACGGCGAGATCAAGACGCTGATCGCCACCGACGTTGCCGCCCGCGGCATCGACATCCCGGCCGTTTCCCACGTCTTCAACTACGACCTGCCGGAAGTTCCGGACGCTTACGTCCACCGCATCGGCCGTACGGCCCGTGCTGGCCGTGACGGCATTGCGATCGCATTCTGCGGTCCCGATGAAGGTCGCCTGCTGCGCGACGTCGAAAAGCTGATGGGCATCGACATCCCGGTCGCCTCTGGCGAACCGCCGGCAAACCTCGCACGCCCGGCACGTCCGCAGCGTCGCGGCGGCGGCGGTGCAGGTGCTGGCGGCAACAACCGCAATCACCAGGGCCAGGGTCGTGGCAAGTCCGAAGGCGGCGCCAAGGCTGACGGTCGTCCGGCCAAGTCCGGTCACCGCAAGGGTGGCAATGGCGGCGGTCAGAACCGCAGCGCCAACGGCGGCCAGGGCCGTCCGGCCCGCTCTGGCACAGCGGGCGGACGTCGCCGCGAAGCCTGAGTTTCGCGCTGAATAACGAGCTGACATATCAAATGGCGCGGTCCCCACCGCGCCATTTTTCGTATCGTCAGTCTTTCAGGATGATGGGCTCGACCGCGCTCTTCCGGTTGATCAGATAGACGCCGACCATGACGACGCAGGTGCCGATCATCATCGGCACGGTAAGCTCCTCCCCGAACGCAATTGCTGCCTCAAGTGCTGCAAGCGGCGGCACGAGATAAATCAGGGACGCTGCCTTCGACACGTCGCCGCGACGGATGAGGTAGAGCAGGAGCGCAATCGCGCCCATGGAAATCCCGACCACCGACCAGGCGAGCGTTGCGAAGAAGCCGAGGCTCCACTCGACGTGGAGATCCTCCAGCAGGAGAGCAGCCGGGATGGTAACGATCAGGGCGCCGATATACTGCAGTGTCGCGACCGCCCGCAGATCGCCATCCTTCACCAGCCTCTTCTGATAGAGCGTGCCCGTGGTAACGCACGCCATGGCAAGCACATTGACCGCCACGGCATAGGCCGGAATTGTCGAGGCATCGATGACAAGCACTTTCGGCAGCACGGCAATCGCCACACCGACAAAGCCGACGACGAGGCCCACCCGCTGACCGGTGTTGAGGTTCTCGCCGATCAGATAGGCGGCAGCGATCCCGGTCATCAGCGGCTGTAGTCCTGCGATGATCCCGGACAGGGCCGCCGGCACCCCCTGCCCGATCGCCCACCAGACCATCCCGAGATAAAGCCCGTGCAGAAACACGCCTGACACGATCGCATGCAGCCATCCGGCCCGATCTTTTGGCCAGGAGACACCGCCGATGCGACAGACGATGTAGAACAGCACGACTGCCGTCCCGTAGCGCACGACGAGAAAGGTCAGCGGATCGGCAAAGAAGGTCGCGTATTTGGCCGAGACCCATCCGGTCGACCACAACAATACGAAGAGCACGGGAGCGAGACGGGCAAGGGTCATAAGCGGATTCGTCTTTCGAGGACCGGATCGCAAGCCGCCGGCTGCCCGTCTCGATAAAGGCCACCCGGCCCGCGGTCAAAAGAGTTTTCCTGCAACTGCCGTTGAATTCCGCTCACATCAGGCCTCACGACAAAAAACATTGCGAAGCACCTGCCTAAATCTTCAGCAGAAACTCATGCCTCATATGCGCTGCGCCTGACAAATGCGAAACCACCGCCCGACAGAACCGCAGAACCGGCGAAAGACAAAGGCTGAATTGCACAAACTTTGCGCCAATGCCGTCCATACAGGCAAAAGCAGATATTTCTAATTCTACGCGTACAGCCTGCGATGCAGCTTGCATTGCCCAAATGCTTGTATTCAAATGACCAAAAAAGGGGATGGCGCCATTGGCATTTGATGAAATGATTGGTGCGGACGGTGCTCCGCGCGGACCTTATCAGAACTATTTCGATTGGTATTCCAGCCAGGACCCGGCAAGGCTTCTGGCCAAGTCGAGAGATGCGGAGAACATATTCCGCAAGACCGGCATCACCTTCGCCGTCTACGGCCATGCTGACAGCGCCGAGAAGCTGATCCCCTTCGACATCATTCCGCGCATCATTTCCGGCCGCGAATGGCGCAAGCTCGCCCAGGGCATCGAACAGCGCGTGCTGGCACTCAACGCCTTTCTCGACGACATCTACCACAAGCAGGAAATCATCAAGGCCGGCCGTATTCCCCGCGAGCTGATCGAGAAGAACGTCGCCTTCCTGCCCGAGATGATCGGCTTCCGCCCGCCGGGTGGCGTCTATACCCACATCGTCGGCACCGACATCGTGCGCACGGGCGAAGACCAGTTCTACGTGCTGGAAGACAATGCCCGCACGCCCTCCGGGGTCTCCTACATGCTGGAGAACCGGGAAACCATGATGCAGATGTTCCCGGAGCTCTTTCAGCTCAACAAGGTGCAGCGCGTCGAGGATTACCCCTATCTGCTGCGGCAGTCGCTCGCTTCGCTTGCTCCTCCGGGCTGCAAGGGCAAGCCCCGCGTCGCGGTCCTGACCCCCGGCATCTACAATTCCGCTTATTACGAGCACTCCTTCCTCGCCGACATGATGGGCGTGGAACTGGTCGAAGGTTCGGACCTGCGCGTCATCGACGGCAAGGTGAAGATGCGCACGACGCGAGGCTACGAGGCAATCGATGTGCTTTACCGCCGCGTCGATGACGACTTCCTCGATCCCCTCACCTTCCGCCCCGATTCGGCACTCGGCATTCCCGGCATCATGGACGTCTACCGCGCCGGCAACATCACGATTGCCAATGCACCGGGTACCGGCATTTCCGACGACAAGGCGATCTACAGCTACATGCCGGAGATCGTCGAATTCTACACCGGTCGCAAGGCGCTTCTCGAAAACGTGCCGACCTGGCGCTGTTCGGAAGCCGACAGCCTGAAATACGTGCTCGAACATCTGGAAGAACTCGTCGTCAAGGAAGTCCACGGTTCCGGCGGCTACGGCATGCTGGTCGGCCCGACGGCCACGAAGAAAGAACGCGCTGACTTCGCCGACAAGCTCAAGGCACGCCCCTCGAACTATATCGCCCAGCCGACGCTGTCGCTCTCGACGGTGCCGATCCTCGTCAACAAGGGGATCGCGCCCCGCCACGTCGACCTACGTCCTTATGTCCTCGTCTCCGACAAGGTGCAGATCATTCCCGGCGGCTTGACCCGCGTTGCCCTGAAGCAGGGTTCGCTCGTGGTCAATTCCAGCCAGGGCGGCGGCACCAAGGACACCTGGGTACTGGAGGACTGACATGGTCATGCTCGGAAGAACTGCCAACGGCCTCTTTTGGATGTTCCGCTACATCGAGAGAGCCGAAAACATCGCCCGTCTCGTCGATGCGGGCCTGCGCATGTCGCTCACCCGCTCCGGCGCTTCGGACGAGGATTGGGACGCCGTCCTGAAAAGTGCCGATGTGCGCCCACTGTTTGCCGAACGCCACGGCAAGGTGACCGCCTCTGATGCCATCGACTTCATGCTGCGCGACACTGCCAACCCGTCGAGCGTCATGTCCTGCATCGACGCTGGCCGCAATAACGCCCGCATGGTGCGAACCGCGCTGACACGCGAGACCTGGGAAGCCACCAACGAATGCTGGATCGAACTCAAGCAGATGCTCGCCCGCAAGCTGAAGTCGGCTGATCTGCCTGAAGTCATCGATACAGTGAAGCGCCGGGCAGGCCTGATCCGCGGCGCCTTCCATGGCTCGATGCTGCGAAACGAGATCTACAACTTCGCCCGCATCGGCACCTTCATCGAGCGTGCCGACAATACGAGCCGCATTCTCGACGTGAAGTACTACGTGCTCCTGCCGGCGATCACCCATGTCGGCTCTTCGCTCGATAACATGCAGTGGGAATCGATCCTGCGCTCGGTCTCGGCCCATCGCTCCTATCGCTGGGTCTATGACGGGGAATACAAGGCGGCCAACATCGCCGACTTCCTGATTCTCAACGGCCAGATGCCTCGGTCGCTGGCCTATTGCTACGAGAAGATCACATCGAACCTCGGCTATCTCGCCAAGGATTATGCGCACCGGCTGCCGGCCCACGAGACCGCCGACAGTGTCGCCAAGACGCTGAAGTCGACCACCATCGGCACCATCATGGACCAGGGACTGCACGAATTCCTCGACGATTTCATCGCCAGCAACAACAAGCTGGGCAATGAGATCACTGAGGGTTACCGGTTCTACAGCTGAGCAGGATTGAGCGCATGCGTCTGCGGATAAGCCATACCACCGAATATCGCTATGACGACCCGGTCCAGTATTCGCTGCAACGGCTGCGGCTCTGCCCGCTCGACAGCCCCGGCCAGAAGATCGTCTCCTGGAACATCGCGGTTGACGGCGCCAATGTGGAAGCCGGCTTCAACGACCAGTTTGGCAACCACACCCATCTGGTCTCGACCGAGGGCGACAGCCACAGCGTCCACATCGTCGCCTCGGGCGAGGTCGAGACCGAGGATCGCTCCGGCGTCTTCGGTCCGCATCAGGGCTATGTGCCGCTCTGGCTTTATCTACGTGACACGCCGCTCACCAAGCCGGGCAAGCTGATCCGCGAGCTCTCGCGCAGCCTCTCGGGCGACAACGAACTGGCGAAGATGCACGACCTGATGGGCAAGCTGAACACCCAGATCGCTTATGAAACCGGAACGACCGGCACGGAAACCACCGCCGAACAGGCTCTCGAAGCAGGTCGCGGCGTCTGCCAGGACCATGCCCACGCCTTCATCGCCGCCGCCCGCCTGCTCGCCCTGCCGGCCCGTTACGTCTCAGGCTACCTGTTGATGGACGACCGCATCGAACAGGTCGCGACCCATGCCTGGGCCGAGGTTCACCTGCAAGGGCTCGGCTGGGTGGGTTTCGACGCCGCCAACAACCACTGCCCCGACGCCCGTTACGTCCGGATCGCAACCGGTCTGTGCTACCCCGATGCCGCCCCTGTTTCAGGCATGCGGATCGGGATCGCCGGCGAGGACCTGACCGTCAAGCTGGTGGTCGAACCGTCCCAAAGCCAGAGCCAGTCGCAGAGCTGAACCGCTAGACCATTGGAGCAGAACGAGAGGTGGCGCGGCACAAGCTCCGCACCACCTCGGCGTGATGTTGTGCGCCAAGGCGCGGCACGGCCGCAGCGGAGGTCTGTATACGCATGCTGTTTGGAAAGTCCGTCTTCCAGTCGGTCGTCGACAGGCTAAACGAAGAGGCGGAAGAGCAGAGCCCGGCCGAGGAGCCGGCCTTCCGCATCAACGGGCTTCCCGCAAGCTTCGTCCCTGAACATCCCGCATTTTCTAATGAAGCTTCGCCCGAGGCCATGGACCAGCGCCTAGACGCCTACCTGTTCATGATGCCTGAAGAGGTCGAGCAGCCGGAACCAGAGCCCGAAAACCCGCACCCACCGCCGGCCTGGCTGGAGCGCCTCTCCCCCGGCGAAGTCGCCGAGGATCTCGGTATCGAGGCATCCGACGATCGTGATCGGCTGCAGGAGCGCCGGCGCCACTTTGCAAGGGAAAACCACCCGGATCGCGTCGCGGCGGACTATCGCCACGCTGCAACCATGCGGATGAAAATCGCCAATGGGCTGATCGACGAAGCGATCAGCCGCTATGATTTGGGCATTGGGCTATGAGGATCAGTCGTAGAGCCGCTTGAGCAACTGGTTGACCGTGTCGCGTTCCGCCACACCGCCCAGCTGATCCAGAACCCATTTCTCATGATCGATCCAGATCGGCATCAGCTCTTCCAGATAGGCTTCACCGGCCGGCGTCATGTAGAGCGACTGGACGCGGCGATCGGTCTCCGACTTGCGGCGCTCGATAAAGCCCTTATTTTCCAGCCCGTCCACGATGGCGACGAAATTCGCACGCTGGATGCCCAGCGCCTCGGCCACCTCGCTCTGCTTGGCACCCTGATTATAGGTCAGAAGCAGCAAGACCGCGAAATCGGTCGGCCGAAGGCCCTTCGATGAAAATGCCTCATTGAAATGCTGAAACACGGCAAGCTGTGCCCGTCTCAAACGATAACCCACAGCATCGTCCATGACTGAAAAGTCGAGTTTCGACGCATTGGGTACGAATTCATCCATTATAAGTTCCGGCATATCCCCGCCATAGCCAATACAGACCCCTCAAAAGGTCGCCCGCTTGCGCGAACGCCTACCTGTAACGATACTATCTGTTTAAACCGATGTCACAAGGGCGCAACAGCAACCGTTCCAGCACCAAACGACGTTTTTGAACGCTCGCCGTTCATTTCCCCCAGGATTGGTTTATCTCACCGCAAGCAATTCCGGGCAATTGACCTCCATTTCACCATTCTGCCCGCATCCCGTGCGCGCGGCAGAATTACAGAGGGGCGTCCGATCTTTTCGGATTGAAGCGCGCGAGCGACTGCGCTATGACCGCTTCTGGAACGGCGAGTCAACCCGCCGTCGGAAGCACCCGTAGCTCAGCTGGATAGAGTGTTGGATTCCGATTCCAAAGGTCACAGGTTCGAATCCTGTCGGGTGCGCCATTCTCTCAAATCTCTCTTGCGCTTCAACACGCACCATGCGGTCGCGTAACTGCATCTCCGACCACGCCTCATCCAATAACGCGGACGTGATGGGATTTCGCCCCGGCAACCCCACCCCGGACGCCTTCGAGGCCTCGCAAGCCCCCGAAATCGCTGGACTTTGACCAAAGACAACTCCATCCTTTCCTCGTTCAACGGCTCCCGGACTCGCAATTGCGCCAGGGGAACGGAACGGTGAAGCGCCGAAGAGCGCTCTGGGGGAGGAAACATGGAACACATCTTCACGCCGCCACGGCCGTGGCTGGCGGCTTATGGCGCAAGCATTCCGCAGGAACTGGGAGAACTGCGCTACAGAAGCATCGCCGATCTGGTCGATCAGTCCTGTGCTGCAAACGGCCCTCGCAAGGCCTTCACCTGCGTCGTGCCGAACGGCATGAACGGCAGCCTGACCTATTCCGAGGTCGGCGAAATGTCGGATGCCTTCGCGGCTTTCCTGCATCATGACTGCGGCCTGCGCGCCGGCGACCGGGTCGCGGTGCAACTGCCGAACGGCCTGCCCTACCCCGTTGTCGCCTTCGGCGTCTTCAAGGCAGGCTGCATCCTGGTCAATACCAACCCCCTCTACACACCGAGCGAGATGATCCATCAGTTCAACGATTCCGGCGCCAAGGCGCTCGTGATCGTCGACATGTTCGCCGACAAGCTGGCCGAGGTCGTGCCGAAGACCGGCATCCAGACCGTGGTGCTGGCAGGCGTGCCTGAATTCTTCCCCAAGCTGCCGGAAGTGATCATCAGAGGCGTCCAGAAGCTCTGGAGCAAGGTTCTGCCGCCTATCCCATCGCTGGGCGTTCCCGTGCTTCGGATCAAGGAAGCGCTTGCCAAGGGCCGCGCGCATGGCGCGGATGTGAAGGCGATGTGGGCAGCATCCGGTCCCGATGACCTCGCGCTGCTGCAATACACGGGCGGAACGACCGGCGTCGCCAAGGGCGCCATGCTGACCCATGGCAATATCCTCACCAATCTCGACCAGGTGCGCGCCGTATCAGGAGGCGTCATGGCCTGTGAGGATCAGGTGCTGACGGCGCTGCCGCTCTACCACATCTTCGCCTTCACGGCGAACCTGATGACCTTCTTCGAACTCGGCGCGCGCAACATTCTGATCCCCTCGCCGCGCCCCGTGCAAAATCTGCAGCGTGCGATCGAGAACTATCCGATCACCTGGATTACCGGGGTCAACACGCTGTTCAACGGGCTGATGAACGAGGAATGGTTCGCGGCCTATCCGCCCAGGAAGTTGCGCGCAGCGATCGCCGGCGGCACGGCCCTGCATGAGGCGGTCGCCACACGCTGGCGGGTGATGACGGGAACGCCGATCGCCGAAGGGTATGGCCTCAGCGAAACATCCCCGCTCGTCAGCTTCAATCCACTCGACGACAGGGCAAAGGCCGGCAGCATCGGCATTCCGGTGCCCGGCTGTGACGTCATCCTGGTGGACGGCGACGGCAAACAGGTCGCCTCAGGCGAACCGGGCGAACTCCTGGTCCGCGGCCGCCAGGTCATGCTCGGCTACTGGCAACGCCCCGAGGAGAGCGCAACCGCCTTGCAGAACGGCTGGTTCGCGACAGGCGACATCGCCGTGATGGACGATCAAGGCTTCCTCAAGATCGTCGACCGCAAGAAGGACCTCGTCCTGGTCTCAGGCTTCAACGTCTATCCCAACGAAGTGGAAGACGCGCTCGCCAAGATGGACGCAGTGCTGGAAGCAGCTGTTGTCGCCATCCCCGACGCCAAGACCGGTGAAGCGGTGCGCGCCTATGTGGTGAAGAACCCTGACCACGAAGGAGACCTGACCGAAGAGGCGATCCGCGCCCACTGCCGGACTGTTCTCAGCGACTACAAGGTTCCCAAATCCATCGTCTTCCGAGACGCCCTGCCGAAGACGCCTATCGGCAAGATCCTGCGCAAGGATCTGAAGGCCGAAGTGCTGGTCGAATTCAAGAAGTGAGCGAGGGCAAAACCACATGTTGACGGAACTTGAAACCACCCTGCTCGGCATCATGATGATGGTGATCATGCTCGGCATGGGCGCCTCGATGACCTGGCGCGACTTCTTCATCGCCTTCCGCAAGCCGAAGGGCATTCTGGTTGGCCTTTTGAGCCAGTACATGATCATGCCATTTCTCGGCTATGCCCTGGCGGTCATCCTCGGCCTTCCCGCTGGAATGGCGGCCGGCCTGATCCTGATCGCCTGCATGCCGGGAGGCACAACCAGCAACATCTTCGCCTATTTCTCCAAGGGCGTGCTGGCGCTGTCGATCATGATGACGACGGTCTCGACCCTGGTTGCCGTCGTCACGGTGCCCTTCCTCCTCAGCTTTTACAGCGGACTGGCAGGCCTTGGCGGCGACTATGTGATCCCGGCCGGCAATGTCGCGCAAGTTCTGGTGGTCCTGCTCGTACCGACCGTGCTCGGCATGTTCCTGCGCAAGATGAATGCAAATGTCGGAGCCACGATCGAGATGATCGGATCGCTGCTCGGCGTTGTCGTCATCCTGTTCCTGATCGGCTCCTGGGTGCCGCGCAATTATCAGATGCTGCTCGACACCCCCTTCCCCGTCTATGTCGCCGCGATCGGGATCGGCCTGACCGGCATGCTGCTCGGCTACTGGCTTGCCCGCGGCCTGCGCCAGGACAGCAACCGCGCCCGCACCATTAGCCTCGAAACCGGCATCCAGAACGGGCCGCTGGCCGCCCTGATCGTGACGCTCTCATTCACCGGCATTCAGCAGCAGGAAGTGCTGTTCATTCCGATCCTCTACAGCCTCTTCATCGTCATCACCTCCTCGATCATCACCGTCTGGTATCGACGTACCGCGACAGAAGAGGCCCTGGCACGAGATGCGGCGAAGGTTCGCGCCTGAAGCAAGGATAGTCCGCAACAGCAATCCAGCGACGCAATTGAAGACGCCGACCCAAGATCTGGGTCGGCGTTTTCTTGTTGCAGCATAGCTCTGCATTGCGAGTGCTACCTCAGCATTGCAAACCTCATGGACGGCGGCTGGCATGGCCCGGAAGCACATCGTTGCAAGCTTAGCTCAAACGAAAAGCCCCGCCGGCAAGGGCGGGGCTCTTCAGCGTGCCTGTGGTTGGGGCGCGAGGCGCGCCCCTTCCTATCAGATCGACTGGTAGGCAGCGACGATGGCCGCAACCTGGTCGGTGTTCATCGCCTGGACCTGAGCCGTGGTAACAGCCTGCAACTGGGCAGTGGTCAGGTTGCCGATGTCGTCGGTCGAGAGACCGGCGATGGCAGAGGTCTTGATCGCTGCGATGTCGTCCGTCGAGAACAGAGCCAGATCCGCGCTTTCCAGGGCGCTGATCGCTGCCGAGCTCAGGGCTGCGACCTGCGTCGAGCTGAGAGCTTCGATCTGACCCGTGGTCATGGCCACCAGCTGATCGGTCGACAGCGAGCCGACAACCTTAGAGCTCAGCGCCGCTACCTGTTCGGTCGAGAAGGACACCAGGCCAGCGGTCGAAAGGCTCGCCGCCTGGGCAGTCGTCAGGGCCGCGATCTGGGTCGTCGAGAGACCGTCGATCTGCGTCGATGTCAGACCACCGATCTGGCTCGAGGTAAGACCTGCGACCTGGCCCGGGGTCAAGCCTGCAAGCTGCGTCGAGGTGAGTTGGGCGAAGTTGCCGGTCGAAAGTGCGGCAATCGTCTTCGTGTTCAGCAAACCGAGTTCAGTCGACGTGAAGGTCGCCATGTCCTCGGTCTCAAGACCGGCAATCGCTGCCGAGCTCAAGGCTGTCAGCTGACCGCTCGAGAGAGCCTCGACCTGAGCGGACGTCAGTGCCGTCACCTGGGCCGAGTTCAAGCTGGACAGGACGCGGGTACCGATCGCTCCAATCTGGCTGGTCGAGAAGGTTGCCAGGTTCTGTGTCGACAGTGCCCCGAGCTGCGCGCTGGTCATGGCGCCAATTTGGCCGGGGGTCAGGCCGCCGATATCATCGGTGGACAGGACCGCGATCTGGGCCGTTGTCAGTGCGGCCATCTGGCTTGTGGTCATGCCGGCGAGCTGTGCAGACCCGAGAGCCGCAAAGTTCGTGGTCGACATGGCGGCCAGAGCCTTCGGGCTGAGGGCTGCGAGATCCGTCGGAGCGAAGGTCGCAATGTCCTCAGTCGTCAGACCGGCGATACCGGCGGAGCTGATCGCTCCGAGCTGAGCCGTCGAGAGATAGTCGAACTGGGCGGATGTCAGTGCCGCGATCTTGTCCGAAGACAGGCTTGCAATACCGCTCGTTGCCAATCCAGGCAGCTGGGCCGAAGTCAGAGCCGCGAGACTGTCGGTCGACAGGGCCGCGATCTGGTTGGACTTCAGGGCAGCGATCTGGGTCGAGTTCAGACCTGCGATCGTTCCGCTGTTGAGCGTCGCAAGCTGGGCAGTCGTCAGCGCGGCCACCTGGCCGGTCGTCAGGCCACTCAGCTGTGCAGAGCCCAGAGTTGCGAACTTGTCGGAGCTGAGAGCCGCAATCGTGCGGGTCTGCAGGACTGCAAGTTCAGCGGAGTCGAGCGTTGCAAGGTCTCCAGTCTCGATGCCGGCCACTGCTGCCGAGCTCAGCTGCGAGAGCTGGGCGGTAGAGAGGGCGGCAAACTGGGCGGTCGTGAGTGCACCGACCTGCGCCGAGGTCAGCGAGCCAAGAGCGCGGCTCGAGATGGCAGCAACCTGACCAGTTCCCAGTCCGGCAATGGCATCCGTCGACAAGCCGCTGATCGCCGCAGAGGAGATCACTGCGATTTCGTCGGTGGTGAATGTCGCGATGTCAGCGGAGGAGAGCGCTGCCAGATCGGCAGAGCTCAGGGCTGCAATCTGACCAGACACCAGCGCTGCCACCTGTGCCGTGCTCAGTGCATCGAGCTGGCCAGAGGAGAGTGCGCCAACCGCCCGGGAATTCAGGGCCGCAACCTGCTCGGTGGAGAGCGAGGCGATGTTGTCGGTGGACAGGGCCTGGATCTGTACAGAGCTGAGGACTGCGACCTGTGTCGATGTCAGTCCGTCGATCTGAGCGGAGCCGAGGGCCGCGAGCTGAGCCGTGGTCAGAGAAGCAACCTGCGCCGTCGTCAGACCGCTCAGCTGCGTGCTGTCCAGCGAAGCGATGTTCTGCGTCGAGAGGGCAGCGATGGCTCGGGAGTTCATGACTGCGAGATCCGCCGAGTCCAGACCGTCGAGGTCTTCGCTCGTCAAACCGGCGACCGCAGCGCTGGTCAGCGATGCCAGCTGCCCAGTGGTGAGAACACCGATCTGGGTAGAGCTGAGGGCAGCCACTGCGTCAGAGCCGAGGGCAGCGATTGCGCGGGTGTTCACCGCAGCGATCTGTTCGGTGGACAGCGAGGCCAGAGCATCGGTCGTCAGTGCCCGGATCTGCGAGCTCGACAGCATGGCCACGATGGCCGTCGTCAATCCGTCGATCTGGGTGCTGACCAGGGTCGCGACCTGGGCAGTGGTCATTGCAGACATCTGGCCGGTGGTCAGGCCCGCAAGCTGCGTCGAGTCGAGTGAAGCGATGTTCGTCGTCGACAGGGCTGCAAGAGCTCTGGAGTTCAGAGCAGCAAGGTCGCTGGAAGCGAAGGTATCGAGGTCGTCGGTGCCGAGGCCGGCAACGGCAGCACTCGAGAGCGCAGCGATCTGGTTCGTCGTGAGTGCGGCGATCTGGCCGGTGGTCATTGCAGCAATCTGGGCAGAGCTCAGAGCACCGAATGCGCGGCTGCTGATGGCAGCGACCTGATCGGTCGAGAGCGAGGCCACTGCGTCAGTCGTCAGAACGCTGACCTGAGCGCTGGACATCAGGCCGACGAGACCGCTGGCAAGACCATCCAGCTGATCGCTATCGAGAATGCCAACCTGAGCGGTCGTCAGCGCCGTAACCTGTGCAGAGGTGAGACCAGAGATCTGTGCCGAGTCGAGCAGGGCAACGTTCTGGGTCGACAGGGCGGCAATTGCGCGGCTGCTCAGGACTGCGATCTCGGAAGAGGTAAGAGTTCCGACTGCAGAGGAGTCAAGGCCGCGGATGGCCGTGGAAGTCAGCTGTGACAGCTGTCCGGTGGAAAGAGCATCGAACTGGGCGGAAGTGAGCGCACCAAGCTGATCGGACTTCAGCGCACTGATGGCACGCGTGGTGATTGCGGCCAGCTGAGCGGTGTCGAGAGAGGCGATTGCAGCGGTCGTCAGTGCAGCGAGCTGGACCGAGGACAGAGAAGCAATCTGGCTGGTGGTGAAGCCGTCGAGCTGAGTGCTGTCGAGCGTACCGATGATGGCTGTCGACAGGGCCGCGATCTGGCCGGAGGTCAGGCCCACGAGCTGGGTCGACGTCAGCGTTGCGAACTTGTCGGTGGTGAGTGCTGCGAGCGAACGAGACTGCAGGGCAGCGATGTCGGCCGAGTCGAAGGTCGCGAGATCTGCAGTTTCGAGTGCGCGGACTGCAGCGGAGCTCAAGGCGCCGATCTGGCTGGTGCTCAATGCAGCGACCTGAGCGGACGTCAGCGCGACAACCTGGCTGCTTTCCAGAGCGGCCACAGCCTTGGAGTTGAGGGCAGCGATTCGGTCGGTCGTCAGGCTGCCGATGACTGCGGAGGTGATGCCGCGGATGGCAGCGGAGCTCAGGCTCGCAAACTCGGCGGTCGTGAAGGTGTTCAGATCGTCGGACGAGAGAGCAGCGAGGTCACTGGAGGACAGAGCTGCGATCTGGGCAGAGCTGAGGGCCTCGATCTGGCCAGTTGTCATGGCATCGAGCTGAGCCGTCGTCAGCGCGCCGACAGCGCGGCTGCTCAACGCAGCTACCTGCCCGGTCGACAGGGATGCCACATTGGCGGTTCCGAGCGCTATCACCTGTGCAGAGCTCAGAGCGGCAACCTGGTTTGTGCTGAGGCCGGTCAGCTGCGCGCTACCGAGAGCGGCAACCTGCTGCGTGGTCAGCGAAGCAACCTGTCCGCTGGACAGAGCGGTCAGCTGACCCGAGGTGAGAACTGCAATGTTGTCAGTCGAGAGTGCAGCAAGGGCACGGGAGTTAAGTGCTGCAAGCTCGGTCGATGTGAAGGTCGCGATATCAGCGGTTTCCAGACCGCGGATCGCGGTGGAGCTGAGGGCAGCAAGCTGCAAGGTCGAGAGACCATCAATCTGAGCGCTGCTGAGTGCGGCGACCTTGGCAGAGGTCAGCGAACCGATAACGCGGCTGCTGAGGCCTGCGATCTGATCGGTCGTCAGCGACGCCAGCGTATCGGAGGACATGGCGCTCATCTGAGCGCTGGTGAGGCCGGCTAACTGGGTCGACGTCAGGCCATCAGCCTGCGCGGAGGTCAGCAAAGCAATCTGCGTGGTGGTCAGAGTGCCGACCTTTGCAGAGGTCAATGCAGCCAGCTGGGTCGAGTCGAGAGAAGCAAATGCGTCGGTCGACAGAGCAGCGAGGCTTTTCGATGCGAGAGCCGCGATCTTGTCGGAGGACAGGCTGTCGATATCGTCGGCGCCGAGGCCTCGGACGGCCGAAGAGGTGAGGACAGCGAGCTGGCTCGTGGTCAGAACACCAACCTGGGTGCTGGAGAGAGCAGAAACCTGTGCGGAAGAGAGAGCTGCAACAGCGCGGCTGTTCAGCGCAACGACCTGTTCCGTGGAGAAGGTCGCAAGATTGTCAGACGACAGAGCCGAAATCTGGCGCGAGGTGAGCGCCGAGATCTGGGTCGAGGTCAGGCCGTCAATCTGCGTGGAGGTCAGATTGGCGATGACGGCTGTCGAGAGAGAGGCGATCTGACCGCTGGTCAGCCCGGAGAGCTGGCCGCTTGTGAGGGCTGCAAAGCTGCCGGTCGAGAGGCCAGCCAGTGCGCGCGTGCTGAGGACCGAGAGTTCAGCGGAGGTCAGCGTCGCGATGTCATCGGTCTGGAGGCCGGCCAGACCCAGGCTGCTGATGGCGTTGAGCTGCGAGGTGGAGAGCGCTTCGAACTGGTCAGAGGTCAGTGCAGCGACCTGCGTGGACGTCAGTGCTCCGAGCTGGCGGCTGTTGAGGCCGGACATCTTGGCGCTATCGATGACTGCGAGCTGGTCAACTGTGAGTCCACGAGCAGCGACGCTCGAGATCGCACCGAGCTGGCTGGAGCTGAGGCCGTCGAAGTCGTCGGTCTGCAACGCGCCGATCTGAGTCGAGGAAAGAGCCGCAACCTGAGCTGTGCTCAGTGCGGCAATGTCGGAGCTCGTGAAGTTGGCGATCGTCGCGGTAGACAGCGTTTTGATCTGGTTGATGCTCAAAGAAGAGATAATCGAAGTCATGTGACGCGCGCCTTCAACGTTTGCGGTTGGCCGTTGCATTCCTTGCCACCGATCGGGGGAGCACAGCCTGTGCATCACCGTCTCGACCCCGGGAGCATAATGCGCCCTAAGTGGCTGATATCCGTCTTCAAGCGTTTGTCTGTTGACGCCCTACAACGGTGTCCTCACGGACGAAAGTCTTTGGAAAACATGGCTCGACCGAGCCTGGCGTTGGAGAGGGCATCATGCAGCAGAGCTGATCTCTGCTTCCCACACCACCTAGGTCCGCATCCCGATCCGGACACGCACCTTGCCTCACCGATTCGTGTACAAACGAATGTGGTGAGACGAGTCTTGCCCAAATGATTAGGCCGCACACTCTAATTTTCTATTAACAGCCTATGCGGGAAGTCACCCATCTATTCTTGTTGGCCAGTTACGTACATGCAACTTTCCTTGGATGCTATCAACAAGACGAAGTGATTTGGCAAGCTTCAAGATGTGAGCGGGCGGCAGAACGCAAGCCCAAAGCAAGCTAGGCCGAATAGGTGTTCCCTAGACGCCTCCGCGCGGGAACGTAACCTGGCCAGCCCCATGGCCGACAACAGATGTGATGTCGATGGTGATACATACAGCATTCGCCCCGGAGCAGAACGCCCAGCTCGCTGCCGCAATGGACAAGGCCAGAAGCCAAAAGCTCTCCCTGATTGAGTTGCTGCAGCTCGCAGAACACTGGGGCGCCTCAGGGCAGTCTGCTCTGGCGGCAGAACTCTACAAGACGTGGACCGCGTTCAACGACCAGAGCCCTCTGCTTCATCTTGCCTTCTTCAATTATTCCGTCGTCCTGAAGGCACTCGGGGATACGGCCGGCGCCATCAATGCTTTGAAGGCAGCCTTGAGGGCGGCCCCGATGATGGGCCAGGCTCACATTAATCTTGGCCGTACCTACGAGGATTGCGGGCTCGGCGCACTGGCGATCCAGCAATGGCGCAGCTACGTCGAGCAGACATCGGAAATCACCCCGGACAAGTCGGTGCATCGACTGATGGCCCTGCAGCATATCGGCCGCGTGATGGAAGGCGCCAGCCTCTATGCGGATGCGGAGACGGCCCTCTGGCAAGCAATCGAGCTGCGCCCCGACAAGCCGGAGGCAGGCCAGCACTGGATTTCGGTCCGCCAGCATCAATGCAAGTGGCCCGTCGTCCAGGCATCCGAATACGTGACCAAGAAGCAGATGCTGGACTCGATCTCGCCGCTTCCCCTCGCCTGTTATTCCGACGATCCGCTCTACCAGATGGCCAAGGCCGCTCGTTACTTTAAGATGCTTGCCGGACGCCCGGATCCTGCTCATCTCAACAGGCCGGAACCACGCAAGAAGGTCGGCACCGGACAGCGGCTGCGCATCGGTTACGTTTCGTCCGACCTGCGTGATCATGCCGTAGGCTTCGCATTGAGCGAAGTTCTGGAACTGCACGACAAGTCGTCGGTCGAAGTCTACGCCTATTACATCGGCGATGCCCGCACCAATGACGCGACACAGAACCGGATGAAGGCTGTGATCGACGTCTGGCGTGATGTCACCGCCATGTCGGACCTTGAGGCCGCCAAGCTGATCATGGCTGATGAGATCGATGTCCTGATCGACGTCAACGGCTACACCAAGCTCGCCCGCACGAAGATCTTCTCCTACCGCCCGGCCCCTGTGATCGTGAACTTCTGCGGCTATCCGGGCACCATGGCGAGCCCCGTGCACCAGTACATTATCGCCGACGAGCAGATCATTCCGCCGGGCAACGAGCTCTACTACACCGAAAAGGTCCTCCACATTCCGTGCAACCAGCCGGTCGACCGCAAGCGTCTGATCGGCCCACGCCCGACGCGCACGGAAGCCGGTCTGCCTGAAGACGCCTTCGTCTTCGCCTGCTTCAACGGCATGCAGAAGATCACCGCCGGCGTCTTCACCCGCTGGATGGCAATCCTGACGGCGACGCCTGGCAGCGTGCTCTGGCTGCTTGGCGGATCGGATGTGGTGAACCAGCGCCTGCGCGAACTGGCGACCTCTGCCGGCGTCGATCCTGCCCGCATCTATTTCGCCCCGAAGGCGGCAAACCCGAACCATCTGGCGCGGATTGCGATCGCCGATCTGTTCCTCGACACCTTCCCCTATGGCGCCCATTCGACGGCATCGGATGCCTTGACCATGGGTCTCCCCGTCCTCACCGTTCCGGGCAAGAGCTTTGCATCGCGTTTCTGCAGCAGCATCGTGAAGTCGGCCGGCGTTCCGGAACTCATCTGCGCCACCCCGGACGAATATGTCCGCAAGGCCGTGGCGCTCGCCAGGGACCCGGCAGCTCTCGCTCATATCCGCAATTCCATCCAGGCCCAGCGCGAGACCTGCGCCCTGCGTGACATTCCACGCCTCGTGCGTCGCCTCGAAGAGCTTTACTGGCAGATGCAGGGTGAGCGCGAACGCGGCGAGACCCCGGTTCCGGACCTCTCCAACATGGAGATGTATTACGAGATCGGCACGGATGTCGTGTTGGCGGAAGTCGAGTTCGAGGACGAGGCCGCCTATCGCAAGCGCTACAAGGACCGGATCGCCGATTGGCATGCCTTCCATCCGGTCCCGCACGACACGCGCCTCTGGCCTGCAAAGCCTGCCTGACCTGGTGAATAAGGGGCCGCCGGAACGGGCGGCCTAGCCTCACCATGAATCGACCGGCGGGTGACCGCCGGTCTTCAACAACAGGGCGAGACGCGGCAGGCTTGAAAGCTGGAACCGCACCGCCCGGGAAAAATCGAGGAACACCCACCGGATGGCACAGGGTCAGAAAATCGGAATTGTCGGCGCAGGTCTGTCCGGCGCCGTCATCGCACGCGAACTGGCAGAAGCAGGCTTCGAGGTCGAAGTCTTCGACACGCGCCCGCATATCGGCGGCAACTGCCACACCGAGCGGGACGCTGACACCGGCGTCATGGTCCATATCTATGGCCCGCACATCTTCCACACCGATGACGCTGAGGTCTGGGACTACGTCAACAGCTACCAGACCTTTCTGCCCTACAAGAACCGGGTGAAAACCACGAGCCAGGGCCAGGTCTATTCCCTGCCGGTCAACCTGCACACGATCAACCAGTTCTTCGGCAAGACCTTCCGCCCGGAAGAGGCGCGCGCCTTCATCGAGGAACAGGCCGAGAAGACCATCACCGACCCGCAGACTTTCGAGGAGCAGGCGCTGCGCTTCGTCGGCCGCGACCTCTACGAGGCCTTCTTCAAGGGCTATACCGAAAAGCAGTGGGGCTGCTCGCCGACCGCCCTGCCGGCCTCGATCCTGAAACGCCTGCCCGTACGCTTCAACTACGACGACAACTACTTCTTCCACAAATTCCAGGGCATGCCGGAAAGCGGCTATACCGACATGATCGAGAAGATCTTCGATCATCCGAAGATCAAGGTGACGCTCGGCCAGCATTTCGACGCACGCGCGCCGCATGACTATGCCCATCTCTTCTATTCCGGCCCGCTCGACGGTTACTTCGGCTATGAATTCGGCCGCCTCGGCTATCGCACGCTCGACTTCGAACGCTTCAGCTATCAGGGCGACTATCAGGGCTGCGCCGTCATGAACTATGGCGATGCATCAGTGCCCTACACGCGCATCACCGAACACAAGCATTTCTCGCCCTGGGAAAGCCACCAGGGTTCGGTCTGCTACCGGGAATTCTCCCGCGCCTGCGGCGAGAACGACATCCCCTACTACCCGATCCGTCTGGTCGAGGAGAAGGCGCAGCTCGCCGACTACGTCGCTCGTGCCAATGAGGAAAAATCCGTCACCTTCGTCGGACGCCTGGCGACCTATCGTTATCTCGACATGGATGTGACGATCCGCGAGGCACTCGACACCGCGCGCCTCTTCCTGGCCAAGTCGAAGGAACAGGCAGCAATGCCGGCCTTCGTGCATGCCCCGCTCTGACGCGAGAATGACCATGACTGCCACCCCCATCCTCGTCGTCGGCGGTGCCGGCTATATCGGCTCGCACACCTGCCTCGCGCTCTCCGAGCGCGGCTATCTGCCCGTGGTCTACGACAACTTCACCTCGGGCCATCCGGAATTCGTCAAATGGGGTCCGGCCGAACAGGGCGACATCAGAGACAAGGCGCGCCTCAGGCAAGTGCTCGCCAAATACCAGCCGAAGGCGGCGATGCATTTCGCCGGCCTGATCGAGGTCGGCCAGTCCTTCAAGGAGCCGGAGCAATTCTACGACGTGAACGTCTCGGGCACGCTCAGCCTCCTGCAGGCCCTCAGTGAAGCCGATATCCGCAACTTCGTCTTCTCCTCGACCTGCGCCACCTACGGCGCGCCGGAATATCTGCCGCTCGACGAAAAGCACGACCAGAAGCCGATCAACCCCTACGGCCGCACCAAGCATATCGTTGAGCAGGCGCTCGGCGACTTGAACCTCTGCGGCCGCATGCGCTCCGTCATGCTGCGCTACTTCAACGCTGCAGGTGCGGATTTCGAGGGCCGGATCGGCGAGTGGCACTCGCCCGAAACCCATGCCATCCCGCTTGCGATCGAAACGGCCCTTGGACGCCGCGAATTCTTCTCGATCTTCGGCGAAGACTACGACACCCGCGACGGCACGTGCATCCGCGACTACATCCACGTCAACGATCTCGCCGATGCCCATGTGCGGGCCGTCGACTATCTGCTGAAAGGCGGCGAGACCATCGCCATAAATCTCGGCACCGGCAACGGCACAACCGTCAAGGAATTGATCACGGCCATTGAGACCGTGTCGGGCCGCCCCATGCCGATCAAGCGGACCGAGCGCCGCCCCGGCGACCCACCGGGCCTCGTCGCAAGCAACACGCTTGCCCGCGAGGTGCTGGGCTGGGATCCCAAGCACGGCATCGACGACATCATCCGCTCCGCCTGGAAGTGGCACTCGACCTTCAACGGCCACTCGACCTGAGCAAACTCCGTTTCCAAACATCAAAAAGCCCGAGGGTCGAAATCGAACCTCGGGCTTTTTACGTGTTCATAGCTGTTGAGCCTTAGCTCCTCAGGCCTGGCGCCTCGTGGCCGGTACGCTCGACATATTCCGTGTAGCCGCCGCCATACTGGAAGACGCCTTCAGGCGTGATCTCAAGCACGCGGTTCGACAGGGCTGCAAGGAAGTGGCGATCGTGGCTGACGAAGAGCATGGTGCCTTCGAACTGCGACAGCGCCTTGATCAGCATTTCCTTGGTGTCGAGGTCGAGGTGGTTGGTGGGCTCGTCGAGGACCAAGAGGTTCGGCGGATCAAATAGCATGATCGCCATGACCAGACGCGCCTTCTCGCCGCCTGAGAGCACGCGCACGCGCTTGTCGATGTCGTCGCCCGAGAAGCCGAAGCACCCGGCAAGCGCCCTAAGCGGCGCCTGACCGGCGCGCGGGAATGTCGTTTCCAGCATTTCAAAGATGGTCATCTCGCCATCGAGCACGTCCATTGCATGCTGGGCGAAATAGCCCATCTTGACGCTGGCGCCGATCGACACCGTGCCCTCGTCCGGCTTCGAATCGCCGGCGACCAGCTTCAGAAGCGTCGATTTGCCGGCCCCGTTGATGCCCATAATGCACCAGCGCTCGCGGCGGCGGACCATGAAGTCGAAGCCATCATAGATGACCTTGTCGCCGTAGCGCTTGGAGATGTTCTTGACGCTGACGACATCCTCGCCCGAGCGCGGCGCCGGCTGGAATTCGAAGGCGACGACCTGGCGGCGCTTCGGCGGCTCGACCCGGTCGATCTTTTCCAGCTTCTTCACCCGGCTCTGCACCTGGGAAGCATGGGATGCGCGCGCCTTGAAACGCTCGATGAACTTGATTTCCTTGGCGAGCATCGCCTGCTGACGCTCGAACTGCGACTGCTGGTGCTTCTCGTTCAAGGCACGCTGCCCCTCATAGAAGACATAGTCGCCGGAATAGCTGTTCAGCTGGCCAGCATCGATCTCGATGATCTTGTTGACGATGCGGTTCATGAACTCACGGTCATGCGAGGTCATCAGCAGCGCGCCCTCGTAGCCTTTCAGGAACTGCTCGAGCCAGATCAGGCTTTCGAGATCGAGATGGTTCGACGGTTCGTCGAGCAGCATCACGTCAGGGCGCATCAGCAGGATGCGGGCGAGCGCCACGCGCATCTTCCAACCACCGGAGAGCGCGCCGACATCGCCGTCCATCATGGCTTCCGAGAAGGAGAGACCGGCCAGCACCTCGCGGGCGCGGCCATCCAAGGCATAGCCGTCGAGCTCCTCGTAACGCGCCTGCACCTCGCCGTAGCGCTCGATGATCGCGTCCATCTCGTCCATACGATCCGGATCGACCATGGCCGCCTCGAGTTCGCGCAGTTCGGCGGCAACTTCGCTGACCGGCCCTGCCCCGTCCATGACCTCGGCCACGGCCGAGCGACCGGACATCTCGCCGACATCCTGGCTGAAATAGCCGATGGACACGCCTTTATCGACGGAGACCTGGCCCTCATCCGGCAGCTCGTGGCCGATGATCATGCGGAAGAGCGAGGTCTTGCCAGCACCATTCGGCCCGACAAGGCCGATCTTCTCACCACGATTGAGGGCGGCCGACGCCTCGATGAAGAGGATGCGGTGGCTGAGCTGCTTGGAGATGTTTTCGATGCGGATCATGGATGGAGCGCCTGCTGGAAATCGGCGCCCTTATGGCATGGTCAGGGCCACATGTCCCCTGCTTTTGTTGCAAGGCGGCATCGCGACTGCGCCGGATTGCCACGCAAGGCGCTGCCCCGTTGCAACACGCCGTCGAAAGCGCGAAAAGACCTCACTCGAGGACGACAGCATGAGCGATGAGACGATTACCCTTTATGAAGCGATCGGTGGCGATGCAACCGTGAAGGCGCTGACGCGCCGCTTCTACGAACTGATGGATACGCTGCCCGAGGCGGCCCACTGCCGTGCTGTCCATCCACCGGATCTCACCGGCAGCGAAGAGAAGTTCTACGACTACCTGACGGGTTATCTGGGCGGCCCGCCTATCTACATGCAGAAGCGCGGACATCCGATGCTCCGGCGTCGCCATTTCGTCGCCGAGATCGGGCCTGTGGAGCGGGACGAATGGTTGCTTTGCTTCCGCCGCGCGCTGGACGAGACGGTCGAGCATCCCAAACTTCGGGAGATCATCTGGCCCCCGATCGAGAAGCTCGCCCACCACATGCAGAACAAGGAGTGAGCCGGATGGCCATCATGCGCGACAACAGATGGGCAGCCGTAGCGGCCGGACTGATCGGAGCAGCAGGCGTCGGCCTTGCGGCTGCAGCAAGTCATGCCGGCGGCGAAGCATTGCTGCGCCCGGCCTCGACCATCTGCCTGGCCCATGCGCCGGCTCTGGTAGCGTTGGCGCTTGCGGGCGACAGGATCCGGTTCGCGGGTCTCGTTGCGTTGGGAATGTCGGTGGGAACGTTGCTGTTTGCCGGCGATCTCGTCGCCCGGCACTTCCTCGGCACCGGACTGTTTCCGATGGCAGCCCCGACAGGTGGCATGACGCTCATCGCATCATGGCTCGTGCTCGCTGTCGGTGCGGTCGTGCCGCCGCGAAGCTGAGGCTCCACTGGAAGTCCAGCGGGCCTCGCTAAGTCAGCGAAAAGACTCAGTGAGCGAGGGCGGCGGAGCCCATGCCTGAGAACATCAGCAGATTGCCGTGCGGGTCACGCACGTGGAAGCGGATGTCTTCACCCTGGGCGTCGGACGGGCGGATCGCCTCGATCCCACGGTCACAGAAATCGCGATAGATCTCGGTCGGCGTATCAGCCCGGAAGAACACCGAGCTGTTCTGGCACTGCATCGGGTCGTCGCTCAGCCAGAAATGCAGCTCCATCCCGCCACGCCGAACGACCAGATAGTCGAGGCAGTCGAGACCGATTTCTTCAAAGCCGAGATATTCGACATAGAAGTTGCGGGTTTCTGAAAAGTTGAGTGAAGGCAGAATAGGCACGGCGTTGAGGATCGTCTTCGCAACCGGTTGCTGAGCGTTCATGCGGAAAGTTCCTCTGCTTCCCGAATGAGAATGGCTGACGAAACGACTACGACCTAGCGTTGGCGTTCCGCTGCCACCTTGGCGCGGGAAATTCGATGATGAGGGCGGGGGCCCGGTTCACTGCTGCGTACATGGTAGCCGATTTGCGTTCGTGCAAGCCCGGCAAAGTGACGATTTCGCAATTCGTCACTTCACTTTCCTGCGAGCGTTGCAAGATTGCCTCGGCAAGCTCCGGAAGGAGCCCCTCGCCGCGCTGTCGTGCAAGCTCGTGAAAAGCACTCATGCCACCCGTTTCGAAACCGTCTCTGCTCATCCGTCCGTATTCCTTTCATTCAGCGTCTGCAGTGCGCGCTCGAGACTGGATTTCGAGCCATTTCGCAGCGGAATGAAAGTCTTACCGAACTTCTTACAACCGCTCTTCACGCGCAGACACGCATCGTGACTGATACAGTCGATAGGGCAGAAGACGCAGTCGACGGAGGGTAGCACCGTGTCGATTCGCGATACCGCTTCCCGTAAACCCCCATCGTGGTGAATAAGTTCCGCACCAAAATTGCTGGCGATCTGCCGCAGATGCGCGACCTGGCAATCCCTCCCGCCGACATAGAGAAAGCTGCGCACTTCTGCTTGCGCCTTCGGCGTCGTTACAACCGAGGAAGCCTCCCCTCCCGGCTTCTTGCCCGCCTGCTTTTTCTTCTTCGCCATGCTGTCCCGTCTCCCAGAAAATCGATCGGAGGCCGCGATGGTCACGCCGCCTGAGGTGAAGCCATACAAAACATGACAATTCGAGTAAAGTATATAGTTGAAGCTCGCACTCATGTTTTTTTCACCGTTCATTCCGCGGCGTATGTCGGCAGGACCAGGGATTGACGAAGGTCAACTATCCAGCATTCTCAGGGGCTGCGGCGCCCAAAATCCAATTTTTTACCGTTTGATAAAAGTTTGAACCTGCGTTACGCTTCCCTGCATCGCTTCGAACATAAAAGAGGGAACTGCGATGCGAAGACTGGAACCAGGCCTCAAGGCCGGGCGGCTTGACGCTGCCGATTATGCGAAGAATTTCTCCGACCTGCATCCCCGCCTCGGCGGCCATGAGGCCCTTGTCGCCTCCGACAGATGTTACTTCTGTCACGACGCGCCCTGCATGACGGCCTGTCCCACCGCCATCGATATCCCGATGTTCATCCGGCAGATATCGACTGGCAATCCGCTCGGCGCCGCCAAGACCATCTTCGACCAGAACATCCTCGGCGGCATGTGCGCCCGCGTCTGTCCGACCGAAACGCTCTGCGAGGAGGCCTGTGTGCGCAACACGGCCGAGGAGCGTCCGGTCGAAATCGGCCGCCTGCAACGCTACGCCACCGACATCGCGATCGAAGAAGGCCGCCAGTTCTATTCCCCGGCCGCCTCTACTGGCAAAACGGTCGGTATCGTTGGCGCAGGTCCTGCCGGTCTTGCAGCAGCCCATCGGCTGGCCATGCACGGCCACCAGGTGACGATCTACGAAGCCCGCGAAAAGGCCGGAGGCCTAAACGAATACGGCATCGCCGCCTACAAGACCCCCAACGACTTCGCCCAGAAGGAAGTCGACTACATCCTCTCGCTCGGCAATATCGACGTGCTGGACGGCCAGGAAATGGGCATGGACTTCAAGCTTGCCGATCTCCAGGCCAAGCACGACGCCGTCTTCATCGGCGCCGGCCTCGGCAACGTCAACGGCCTCAACATCCCAGGCGCCCAGATCAATGGCGTGACGGATGCCGTAGACTTCATCGAAAGGCTGCGCCAGGCGGATGACAAGGCCGACGTGCCGGTCGGTCGCGACGTCGTCGTCATCGGCGGCGGCATGACCGCGATTGACGCTGCCGTGCAAGCCAAGCTGCTCGGCGCCGAGAACGTAACCATCTGCTATCGCCGCGGCAAGGAGCACATGAACGCCTCAGAATTCGAGCAGGATCTGGCGACCTCCAAGGGCGTGCACATCCGCCACTGGCTGCAGCCGAAGGAAGTGGCCCATCACAGTGGCCACTGTTCGGCGATCACGTTCGAATACACCCACCTCGAAAACGGCATAATGAAAGGTACCGGTCACACGACCGAGATCAAGGCTGACCAGATCCTCGTGGCCATCGGCCAGAAGCTCGACGCCCAGGGTCTCGACGGCCTCAAGATCGAAGGTGGCAAGATCGCCATCGACGCCGAAGGCCGGACCTCGCTTCCCGGCGTCTGGGCCGGCGGCGACTGCGCCTTCGGAGGCCAGGACCTGACGGTTTCTGCCGTCGCCATGGGCCGCGATGCGGCCGAAAGCATCAACCGCTCTCTCGCCGTCATGACGGCGGGCGCATCCGCAGTCGCATGACGCACCGCTCTCGAGAGGATTTGAAACATGGCTGATCTTCGCAATAACTTCGTCGGCATCAAGTCGCCCAACCCCTTCTGGCTGGCCTCGGCCCCGCCGACAGACAAGGCCTACAACGTCGAGCGCGCCTTCAAGGCGGGCTGGGGCGGCGTCGTCTGGAAGACGCTCGGCTCGGAGGGCCCACCGGTCGTCAACGTCAATGGACCGCGCTACGGCGCGATCTGGGGCGCTGACCGCCGCCTCCTCGGCTTGAACAACATCGAGTTGATCACCGACCGTCCGCTCCAGATCAACCTGCAGGAGATGAAGCAGGTCAAGATGAACTGGCCGGACCGGGCGCTCGTCGCCTCGATCATGGTCCCTTGCGTCGAGGAGGAGTGGAAGGCGATCCTGCCGCTGGTCGAAGAAACCGGCGCTGACGGCATCGAGCTCAACTTCGGCTGTCCGCACGGCATGTCCGAGCGCGGCATGGGCGCCGCCGTCGGCCAGGTGCCGGAATACATCGAAATGGTCGTGCGCTGGTGCAAGCAATACACCCGCATGCCCGTAATCACCAAGCTCACGCCGAACATCGCCGACATCCGCAAGCCGGCGCGTGCGGCCAAGGCCGGCGGCACCGATGCCGTCTCGCTGATCAACACGATCAACTCGATCGTCTCTGTTGATCTCGACAACTTTGCCCCCTCGCCCACCGTCGGCGGCAAGGGCACCCACGGCGGCTATTGCGGCCCGGCAGTGAAGCCGATCGCGCTCAACATGGTCGCCGAGATCGCCCGTGATCCGGAAACCTACGGCCTGCCGATCTCCGGCATCGGCGGCGTCACCACTTGGCGCGATGCAGCCGAGTTCCTGGTGCTCGGTGCCGGCAACGTTCAGGTCTGCACGGCCGCCATGACCTATGGCTTCAAGATCGTCCAGGAAATGATTTCGGGCCTCAATGACTGGATGGATGCCAAGGGTCATCGCAGCCTCGACGACATCTGCGGCCGCGCGGTGCCCAACGTCACCGACTGGCAGTATCTCAACCTCAACTACATCGCCAAGGCGCATATCGATCAGGACGCCTGCATCAAATGCGGTCGCTGCCACATCGCCTGCGAGGATACGTCCCACCAGGCGATCACCAGCATGGTCGATGGCGTCAGGCATTTCGAGGTGATGGAAGACGAATGCGTCGGCTGCAATCTCTGCGTCAACGTCTGTCCCGTCGAGAACTGCATCACCATGGTCGAACTGCCGACCGGCGCCCTCGACCAGCGCACCGGCCGTCCTGTCGATCCGAACTACGCCAACTGGACGACCCATCCGAACAATCCGATGGCCGTTCAGGCAGCAGAATAACGTCTGGCAAGCAAATCCGGCCCGGAAACGGGCCGGATACCTTGGCGCCCAATAAATCTCCAACATATCGTCAATCGATTCAGAAATTGTTCAGCGCTATACTCCACGATCGCCTCCGTCGGCCGAGAGCCAGGCAGACCAGGCAAGGAGACCATGGCTAGCAAGAAAAAGAGTACAGATGGCGTTTCTTCTCTGAGGTCGCGCCTTCAGATTCTGATTCCCAGCGTGATCGTCCTGACAGGCATCGCATTATCGGCGTTCTATGCAGACCTGCAGCAGCAGCGCCTGAGCCGCGAAGCAGCCCGCAACACGGTCGAAGAGAGCCTCGGCCTGATCCGCACGAAGCTCGAAGCCAACATCAATGCCAACATCAAACTTCTGCAGGGCATGGTAGCCGTCATCGGCACCGAACCCCACGTGACGCAGCCGCGATTTGAATCGCTGGCGACGAAACTGATGGCAATCCCTTCACAGATCACCAACATTGCAGCCGCACCCAACCTCATAACCACCTTCGTGTACCCCTATGAGGAGAACAAGGGCATCATTGGCCGCTGGGTGCTGCCACCTCCGAACGGCGAGGCCGCCGCCCGGCAATTGCGCGAAGAGGGCAAGACCATCATTCGGGGTCCGCGCCCCCTCAACAACGGCGACATGGGGTTGATCATTACGCTCCCGGTCACCATGACCAACGACGTCGGCCAGAGCGTCTTCTGGGGTGGCCTTGCAGGCATCGTTGATGTCGCCCGCCTTTATGACGACAGCGGACTGCGCTCACCGGACCTGCCTCTTTCGATCGCCATCACCAATCAGAACGAAACCACATCCTCGGTGATCTACGGCGATGGCCATATTCTGAAAGACGATCCCGTCTCGATGGTGGTTAATTTCGGGACCCAGCAATGGCTTCTCTCGGCGATCCCGAAGGAGGGCTGGCACGGCGTCAGCAGTCAGAACGTCCCCATTCGCTCCATGATCTTCGCGATGGCCGCTTTGATGGCGGGAATCGTCATCTGGGTAGCCAAACTCATGCGCGAACGGCAGCGCAATTATGCCGCCTTGCGCCAGCGCGAAGAACAATTGTCCGCAATGTCGAACCGCTTGGGCCTCGCACTGGAGGCCTCGAACATCGGCATCTGGGAACTCGACTTTGCCACCGGAAATATCCGGTGGGACGAGCGCATGTATCAACTCTACGGGCTCCCGCCCGACGTCGACGCCTGCTACGAGGTCTGGAAATCGCGTGTCCATCCCGATGATATCGGCCCTTCGGACGAAGCGCTTGATGATGCGATTGCCTCAGACAAGACCTACGAGACCCAGTTCCGCATTTTCCGCGACAATGGCGAAATCCGCCATATACGCGCTGTCGGTACGATTTTCCGGGATCCGGACGGGAAGATCAGCGTGCTTGGCGTCAACTGGGATGTCAGCGCTGACGTAACCCTGCAGGAGCAACTGGGCCGCGCCCAGAAAGAGACCGCACAGCGGAACGAGGAGCTGGAATCGGCGCGGCAGCGGATGGAGTACAACTCCCTGCATGACGCCCTGACCGGACTGCCCAACCGCCGCTATCTTGACCAGCGTCTCGAAGAACTCGTCCAGGAAAGCAACGCGTCCGGTGAGCGCCTGACTGTGCTCCACATGGACCTCGACCGCTTCAAGGAAATCAACGACACGCTCGGCCATGGTGCCGGCGACGCCATCCTGCGCCATGTGGCACACGAACTGCGAAACCTGGTCAAGCCCGGAGATTTCGTCGCCCGCATCGGCGGCGACGAATTCCTGATCGCCTGCAAAGGCTGCATCCTGCAAGAGGATCATGATGTCGTCGGGCGCAAACTCATCACCGCTGTCAACACGCCGATTGTCTACGAGGGCCATGAGTGCCGCGTGGGAGCCTCCATCGGCATCGCCGACAAGACCGAGCGCGGTGTGTCGTCAGAGCAATTGCTGGTGAATGCCGACATCGCCCTCTACGAGGCCAAGCGACGCGGCCGCAATCGCGTTGAACGCTTCAACGACCAGCTTCGCGCCCGCACCATCAACATCAAGCATACGGCCGACGCCATTCTGCGCTCGCTCGGAGATGACGACTTCATTGCCTGGTACCAGCCGCAATTCGATGCCCGCACGCTCGCAATCAACGGTGTGGAAGCGCTGGCCCGTTGGCGTCACCCCAAGAAGGGCATTCTGCCGCCCGCTGCCTTCCTCGAAATTGCCGAAAGCCTGAACGTCGTCGCCCAGATCGATGCGAGCATCCTCGACCAGGCACTGTTTCAGCTGGCCCGCTGGCGCGCCGCAAATCTCGATATCGAGCATGTTTCGGTCAACATTTCCGCCCAGCGCCTGTTCGACGATCGCCTCATCGGCCATCTGGACACGCTGTCGCTGAAGCCGGGCAGCCTGTCCTTCGAACTGCTCGAATCGATTTCCTTCGATGACAAGGTGGACGCCGTCGCTGAAAGCCTGGAGCGCATCCGCGCCCATGGCATCTCCGTCGAAATCGACGACTTCGGCACCGGCTATGCCTCGATCCTCTCCTTGATCAAGCTCTCGCCAAGCCGCCTGAAGATCGACAGGCAGCTGGTGGCTCCGATCGTCAACAACCCCGCCCAGCGCCGCCTGATCAGCTCGATCGTCGATATCGGCCGGTCCTTCGGCGTCGGCATTGTCGCGGAAGGCGTCGAGACCATGGAACATGCCGCGATCCTGCGGGATCTCGGCTGCCATACGCTGCAGGGCTACGCCCTTGCCCGGCCGATGAGCGCCGACGCATTGATGGATTTCGCGCGCAAACACGCAGGCGAACGCGAAACCCTCTGGCAGCGGACGGCCTGAAGAGCGTCAGCCCAGTAGGCTGTTTCCGGCAGCGTAAGCCGCCCAGGCAAGACCGCCGAAATAGAGAAGCGTCAGCACCACCAGCAGATGCCCTGCCAGCACCACGCCACCGTCGCGCTGCGAAATGCCCGTTGAGAGCAGGAGGATCGCGACACCGGGTAGCGTGTTGGAAAACGGAATGAAGCTCAAGGGCATCATCAACAGCACGCCGGCAAAAGTCAGCACGAGGCCGTTGATCCGGCTGACAACACCGCCCGTCGTCAAAGCCAGCAGACGTGGACGCACATAGCGGTCGACCTTGCGCAGGATCGTCAGTCCACGCTCCAGCACCGGCACGAGCTTGCTGCGCTCGAGCTTGCGATCCGCAAGCTTGGACGGCAGCCAGGGGAATCGATTGAATGTGACGGCAATGCCGATCAACACGATCCCGGCGCCGAACACGGTCGAGACACCCGGGATGGAAACCGGCACGAGAAACGGCAGGGACAGGAGACCGCAGAGCAGCAAAAGCCCGCTTTCGCCCATCTTCTCAAGGATCTGGCGGAGCGTGATATGCTCCGCGTCCATGGAACGGATCACGTCCTCCAGCACAGCACTTGTGCTCTTGTCCGTGTCGGTGAAGCCGATCATCGTTGTCATCAGGTCCGCTTTCGATTAACTGCCGTGGCAAGATCTGTGAAGGGCCATGCCGAGCGGCACGACCACCCGCCGCAGATGAAGGAGAATACCGGCCCGGTCAAGTCTCGCCCCCTAAGGACGGTCGAGGTCGGTCCTCATAAGGCAGATCATGACAGACCAAGCAGAGCCCGCCGCGTCCCCCGTCAATCGCCACACGATCCACGCCACGGGGCGCGAGAAGCTGAAGGCGCATGCGGCCATGCTGCTCTTTGCCGCCCTGATCGCGGGATCCTTCTCCTTCGGCGGCATGGCGGCCCAGCATCTGGAGGCTGGCCCCCTCACCCTCTGGCGCTACCTGATGACAATGGTGGTCATGGGCATCATGACCTTCGGCATCCTGCGCATCCCCTTCACCAAGCCCCGCCGCGTCTGGCGCTACGCGCTGCTGGGCGGCCTGATCGCCATCTACATGCTGACCATGTTTGCAGCGCTCGAATTCACGAGCCCGGTACAGACGGGCGCGGTCTTTACCCTGATGCCGCTGATATCAGCCGGATTTGCGCTCATCTTCATCGGTCAGAAGACGCGTCCCGACGTGCTGGCTGCCCTGGTGATCGCCGCCCTTGGCGCGATCTGGGTGATCTTTCGTGCCGATATCGGCGCCATCCTCTCCTTCGATGTCGGTCGCGGAGAACTCATCTATTTCGTCGGCGTGATCTGCCACGGCGCTTATGTGCCGCTCATCCGGCGATTCGGCCTGGGCGAAAACCCGGTCGCCTTCGGCTTCTGGGTTGTGGTCTTTACCATCCCCTGGCTACTGCCGACCGGCGCGATCCCGCTTGCCGAAACGGACTTCGTCAACCTGCCCGGCACCGTCTGGGCAACCATCGCCTATCTCTCGATCGTGACGACCGCGATCACCTTCATGCTGCTGCAATACGCATCCATGCGCCTGCCGGCTCCCAAGGTGCTCGGCTACGGCTACCTGACGCCGACATTCATCATCCTGCTGGAAGGCCTGCTCGGCCACGGCTGGGCAAGCCCCGCCGTCTTTATCGGCGCTCTGGTCACGGCGGCCGGGCTGCTGGTAATGGGCCTGCTCAGGGACTGACGACAGAACTGCTTGCCGGCTTGACGATCAGGCCGCTGACGAAGAGACCTTCGAGGAAACGCGCCGCCTCTTCGAAGCGGTCCGCCCCGTCGCGGCCGCTTCCGAGCACAGCCTTCACCTGTACGTCGAAATCCGCATAGTGCTGGGTGGTCGACCAGATCGAGAAGATCATGTGATGTGGATCGCAATCGCGCACCTTGCCAGAAGCGATCCAGGCCCGGATGACCTCAGCCTTCTCGTCGACAAGTTCCTTGAGCGGGCCATCAAGCACGCCCGCGATATGCGGCGCCCCCTGCAGGATCTCGTTGGCAAAGAGCCGACTTTCGCGCGGAAACTCCCGCGCCATCTCCAGCTTGCGCCGGATATAGGAGCGGATCTCCTCCTCCGGATCACCATCGGCATCGAATGCCTGCAAGGGCTCGAGCCAGTTCTCCAGCACCCGGTCGATCAGCGCCCGGTGCATGGCCTCCTTCGTGCGGAAATAATAGAGCAGGTTCGGCTTCGACATGCCTGCGACCTCGGCGATCTGGTCGATCGTCGAGCCATGAAATCCCCGCTGCGAGAACACCTCCAGCGCCGCCTCCAGGATGAGCTCCTCCTTCTCCTCCTGGATCCGCGTCCGCCTCTGGGTTTGCGCCGCTCTCGGTATCGCCATCTTAGAGTTGTTCCCTGCCTAAGATACTGAACTCACTCAGCAATATTGAAGCCCAAAATCTGGGCATCTGCTTTAATTTTTGTCGCAGAATTTTGCCGATTTCGTCTTGAGTGCCGTGATGGAAGTTGTAATGTTTTACCAGTCGGTCAAATTATTGGACAGATGTCAAATAAAGGCAACTGCCGATACGACAGCGGAAAAGACAAAGACAAGCCGCTGTCGCTGACCCCGGGAACATGGGGAACGGGCGGAAGATCCGGATCCCCGAAAAACAGGTGAGGATCTGCAATGACGGCGCAACCCGGCACGAACCTTCGCGTGAACGGCGATCGGCTGTGGGACATGCTCATGGACATGGCGAAGATTGGCCCCGGCGTGGCGGGTGGCAACAATCGTCAGACCCTGACCGACGAGGATGCCGAAGGCCGCCGCCTCTTCCAGCGCTGGTGCGAGGATGCGGGGCTCACCATGGGCGTCGACACCATGGGCAACATGTTCATGACCCGCGCCGGCACCGATCCGGATGCGCTGCCCGTCTATATCGGCAGCCACCTCGACACCCAGCCGACCGGCGGCAAATATGACGGCGTGCTCGGCGTGCTCGCCGGTCTGGAAGTCGTGCGCTCAATGAACGACCTCAACATCAAGACCAAACACCCCATCGTCGTCACCAACTGGACCAATGAGGAAGGCGCCCGCTTTGCGCCTGCCATGCTCGCCTCCGGCGTCTTTGCCGGCATACTGACCCAGGATTACGCCTATGGCCGCAAGGACATGGACGGCAAGACCTTTGGCGATGAGCTGAAGCGCATCGGCTGGGTCGGCGACGAAAAGGTCGGCGCCCGAAAGATGCATGCCTATTTCGAATACCACATCGAGCAGGGCCCGATCCTCGAAGCCGAGGAAAAGCAGATCGGCGTGGTCACACACTGTCAGGGCCTGTGGTGGCTTGAATTCACGCTCACCGGGCGAGAAGCCCATACCGGCTCGACCCCGATGAACCTGCGCGTCAATGCCGGCCTTGCAATGGCCCGAATCATGGAAATGGTCCAGGAAGTGGCGATGAGCGAACAGCCCGGCGCCGTCGGCGGTGTCGGCCAGGTCAAGTTCTCGCCCAATTCCCGCAACGTCCTGCCGGGCACTGTTGTCTTCACCGTCGACATCCGCACGCCCGAGCAGGCAAAGCTTGACCGCATGCGGGCCACGATCGAAGCCAAGGCCGCCGAGATCTGTTCAGCGCTCGGCGTCGGCTGTGCGGTGGAGGCCGTCGGCCATTTCGATCCGGTGACCTTCGACGAAAAACTCGTCGCCTCCGTCCGCAAGGCCGCCGAAGACTTAGGTTATTCCCACATGAACATCATCTCCGGCGCCGGCCACGACGCCTGTTGGGCCGCCAAGGTGGCGCCCGCAACCATGATCATGTGCCCCTGCGTCGGCGGCTTGAGCCACAACGAGGCGGAGGAGATTTCCAAGGAATGGGCGTCTGCGGGCTGCGACGTGCTGCTGCGGGCTGTGCTGGAGACGGCGGAGATTGTCGGGTGACACGCTCGCTTCGCGCCCCCTCATCCGGTCCTTCGGACCACCTTCTCCCCGCTGGGGATAAAAGGGAGCGCGTTGCCACGTCTGAGCTGACCATTGACCTCATGCCCCGCCGGGTCGCATCATGGAACGCATTGAACGCAAGACGACAGCGTGACCTCTTCTCCCCAGCGGGGAGAAGGTGGCGCGTAGCGCCGGATGAGGGGGGCCGAACGGCCATGACACACCCGCAAGATCCGACAAAACGGCTGCCCGGAAAAACAGTCCAGGCCCGCAGCCTGCGCAGCAACGACACTGAAGCCGAATACCGTCTCTGGGGAGACATCCGCAATCGTCAGCTGAATGGATACAAGTTCAGCCGCCAGATCCCCATCGGTGTCTATATCATCGACTTCATCTGCCGCGAACAGCGCCTTGTCGTCGAACTGGACGGCAGCCAGCATGCCGAGAACGCGCAAGACGAACGTCGAACCGAATGGCTCAATCGACAGGGGTATTCGGTCCTGAGGTTCTGGAACGCCGAGGTCCTGCAGGAGCGCAGCGCCGTCCTCGATACAATTCTCGCCGTTCTGCAGGGCCGGATTGTCGAGCGCTGCGACGCGATCCGTTTCTCGCCAGCGACAAGGGCAGACCGGTGACCGTCATGCTATTTCAGCCTTCGCTTCGCGCCCCCTCATCCGGTCCTTCGGACCACCTTCTCCCCGCTGGGGAGAAGAAGGAGCGTGCGGAGACCTCGCAGCAGAAGTCTGGCCTCATCATTTTCCGAGCCGCAGCACTCACCGTTGGGGACGCGCAACGCCAGCGTGACCTCTTCTCCCCAGCGGGGAGAAGGTGGCGCGTAGCGCCGGATGAGGGGGCGCCGGAGGCGAACGCAGCGCACTGGGCAGACAAGCCTGCCCGAGAGTTCGTGAGCACGAACATCAAAAAAACGACACGGGGAGAGAGCATATGACCACCACAGTCATCAAGGGCGGCACGATCGTCACCGCCGATCTGACCTACAAGGCCGACGTCAAGATCGAGGGCGGCGTGATCGTCGAGATCGGGCCGAACCTCTCAGGCGACACCGTGCTCGACGCAGCCGGCTGTTACGTCATGCCCGGCGGCATCGACCCGCATGTGCATCTCGAAATGCCCTTCATGGGCACGTATTCCGCCGACGACTTCGAAAGCGGCACCCGCGCCGGCCTCTCCGGCGGCACGACCATGGTTGTCGATTTTTGTCTGCCGGGCCCGGATCAGTCGCTGCTCGAAGCCTTGCAGATGTGGGACAACAAGACCTCCCGCGCCACGGCTGACTATTCCTTCCACATGGCGATCACCGGCTGGAACGAGCGCGTCTTCGACGAAATGAAGATTGTCGTGCAGGATCGCGGCATCAACACCTTCAAGCACTTCATGGCCTACAAGGGCGCGCTGATGGTGAACGATGACGAGATGTTCGCCTCCTTCCAGCGCTGCGCCGAACTCGGCGCGCTGCCGATGGTGCATGCCGAGAACGGCGACGTCGTCGCTTCGATGACCGCGAAACTGCTCGCCGAGGGCAATAACGGTCCGGAGGCCCATGCCTATTCCCGTCCGCCTGAAGTCGAAGGCGAAGCGACCAACCGTGCAATCATGCTGGCCGACATGGCCGGCGTTCCGCTCTATGTCGTGCACACCTCCTGCGAACAGGCACATGAAGCCATCCGCCGCGCACGCCAAAAGGGCATGCGCGTCTATGGCGAGCCGCTGATCCAGCATCTGACGCTCGACGAAAGCGAATATTTCAACAAGGACTGGGACCACGCCGCCCGCCGCGTCATGTCGCCCCCCTTCCGCAACAAGCAGCATCAGGACTCACTCTGGGCCGGCCTGCAGTCGGGTTCGCTCTCGGTCGTCGCCACCGACCACTGCGCCTTCACCAGCGAGCAGAAGCGCTTCGGCGTCGGCAACTTCGCCAAGATCCCGAACGGCACCGGCGGGCTTGAAGACCGCATGCCGATGCTCTGGACCTATGGCGTGGCGACCGGTCGCCTGACGATGAACGAATTCGTCGCAGTGACCTCAACCAACATCGCCAAGATCCTCAACATCTACCCGAAGAAGGGCGCCGTCCTCGTCGGCGCCGATGCCGACCTTGTGGTCTGGGATCCCAAGCGCTCCAAGACCATCTCCGCCAAGACCCAGCAATCGTCGATCGACTACAATGTCTTCGAGGGCAAGGAAGTGACCGGCCTGCCGCGCTACACGCTGACCCGCGGCTATGTCGCGATCGAGGAAGGCGCGGTGAAGACCCGCGAGGGCCACGGCAAGTTCGTCAAGCGCGAGCCCTTCCCCGCCGTTTCCAAGGCGCTGTCGACCTGGAAGGAACTGGTCGCCCCGCGCAAGGTGGAACGCACGGGCATTCCGGCGACGGGGGTGTGAGCGTGAGGCCAGCGAAGAAGGCATGGCTGCTGAGGAGTGCCCGCTTCGGCGCTGGCTATGCGGCGGCCGTGTTTGTCGGCGTCATGGGCATCTGGGCAACATTTGAAGTGACAGATGCGTTCACTTACGGCCGCCTGCCGCGCTTCATGCTCTTTCCGGGTTCGATCCTGCCGGTACTTCGGCTGACCCTGGAGATCCTGCCGGTTGCCTTGTTGCTTGCTGCCCCCTTCACCTTGCTGGCGACCTGGGTGCTGCTGCGAATGCGTTGGAACCGCTGGTGGCATTTCGCTATCGCGGGTGCCGCCTGCCCCCTCTCCGGCATCGCCCTTTTGCAACTGGCAACCTGGGGCCGCTTCTTTAACCAGAACGAAGCCTCGTTGGCCATGTCGCTAGTCCCGACTGGCATGATTTGCGCGATCATCTACTGGCTGATCGCTTTCCCGAGAATGGAGAGCCTGGCCAGATGAACCCGACGTCACACCTCAACCAGCCCATCCAGTTCCGGCAGCAACACGACGCTCTCCTGCTCGTTCGGATCGGTGCGCGCTATGATCGCCGTGCAGGGCGCGTTCGACAGGTTCGCCGGCAGATGCGGTACGCCGGCCGGGATGTAGAACAGCTCGCCAGCATGCACGATCACATGGTTCTCCAGCCGGTCGCCGTACCAGGTATGCGCCTGGCCGGAGAGCATGTAGATCGCGGTCTCGTGGCTCTCGTGCAGATGCGCCTTGGCGCGTGCACCGGGCGGCATGGTCAGCACATGCATGCAGATACCCTTGGCGCCCACGGTCTCGGCGGCAATGCCCTCGAAATAACTCAGTCCCTGCTTGCCCTCATAGGTGTGGCCGGGCTTCACGATCCGGCAGGTGGGCTTTGCTGATGCGTCCATTGTCCCGTCCTCTTTTCACCGGCGGCAGGCCCGCCTCTCCCGGCTCGCTGCTCCCGAGCGGCCGCATGTCAAAAGAATGCAAGAGGCAGACTGCCTTTGCAACAAACCCGATTGGTCCTAGCGCATGAATGCACCCTACTCCGTCGTCTCGGCCAGGAACCTGAGCCTCACCTTCGAGACCAATGACGGCCCCGTCCACGCCCTGTCGAATGTCGATCTCGAGGTGAAGAAGGGCGATTTCGTCTCCTTCATCGGACCCTCCGGCTGCGGCAAGACCACCTTCCTGCGCGTCATTGCCGACCTTGAAAAGCACACCGCCGGCGAGATCACCGTCAACGGCATGACACCGGAAGAGGCCCGCAAGGCGCGCTCCTACGGCTATGTCTTCCAGGCCGCCGCCCTCTATCCCTGGCGCACGATCGAGAACAACATCGCACTGCCGCTCGAAATCATGGGCTACAGTGCCGACGAGAAGAAGAAGCGCATCGAGCAGACGCTGGAGTTGGTCAACCTCTCGGGCTTTGCCAAGAAATATCCCTGGCAGCTGTCAGGCGGCATGCAGCAACGCGCCTCGATCGCCCGCGCGCTCGCCTTCGACGCCGATCTTCTGCTGATGGACGAGCCCTTCGGCGCGCTCGACGAAATCGTCCGCGATCACCTGAATTCGGAGCTTCTGAAGCTCTGGGATCGCACCAATAAGACGATCTGCTTCGTTACCCATTCAATCCCCGAGGCTGTCTACCTCTCGACCAAGATCGTCGTCATGAGCCCGCGCCCGGGCCGGGTGACTGACATCATCGAGTCGACGCTGCCCAAGGAACGCCCGCTCGACATCCGCGAGACGCCGGAATTCCTGGAAATCGCGCATCGGGTGCGCGAGGGTCTGAAGGCGGGGCATAGCTATGAGGAATAGTTCCGTGATTAAGGGGATTACCCCATGAACCCCACCTTCCTCCTCTGGCTCGGGGCTGCCATGGCGACCTTCCTCGGTGCCGCAACCGTCTCCCGCGCCTATGTCGACAACGGCAAGCTCTGGGTGCTGCTCGCATCGCTCGCCCTCTACTGCCTCGGCAATCTGATGATGGTGAAGCTGATGCGCGAGGGGGGCTTGGGGCTGGCCATATCCGCCTCGGCCATCGCCCAACTGGTCCTGATCAACGTGATCGCCTTCTTCCTGTTTGGCGAACGACTGAGCGCCATCCAGTCGGCGGGCGTCGCCCTTGGTGTCGTCTCCATGGCCCTCATGCTCTATCCCGCAAAAGGAGGTGCCTGATGAAGGCGGCCCCTTCCCCCTTCCGTGACCGCGTCCTGCCGGTCCTGACGGTCCTCTTGGCGATCCTCGTCATATGGCATGTCTTCGTCGTCTATCTGAATGCGCCCTTCGTCCGCGATCAGGCCGCCCGCGCCAATGAAGAGATCACCTTCTCCCAGGTCGTCGAGCGGACCTTCGCCCAGGAACGGCCGATCCTGCCGGCCCCGCACCAGATCGTCGCCGAACTCTGGGAGACCGTGTTCAACAAGGCCATCACCTCCAAGCGCAGCCTTGTCTACCATGCCTGGATCACGCTCTCGGCGACGCTGGCCGGCTTTGCCATGGGCACCGTGCTTGGCATCGTGCTCGCCATCGCCATCGTCCATAACAGGGCCATGGACAAGTCGCTGATGCCCTGGGTCATCGCCTCCCAGACGATCCCGATCCTTGCCATTGCGCCGATGATCATCGTGGTCCTGAACTCGATCGGCATCTCCGGATTGATGCCCAAGGCCCTGATATCGACCTATCTTTCCTTCTTCCCGATCGTCGTCGGCATGGTGAAGGGCCTGCGCAGCCCCGATATCCTGCTGCTTGACCTGATGCATACCTATAATGCCAGCCCCTCCCAGACCTTCTGGAAGCTGCGCTGGCCGGCCTCGATGCCTTATCTCTTCACCTCGTTGAAGGTCGCGATCGCGATCTCGCTCGTCGGTGCGATCGTCGGTGAATTGCCGACAGGCGCCGTCGCCGGTCTCGGCGCCCGCCTGCTCTCGGGCTCCTACTATGGCCAGACCATCCAGATCTGGGCCGCCCTCTTCATGGCGGCGGGGCTGGCTGCCCTCCTAGTATCAATCGTCGGCATGGCCCATACACGGGTGCTCGCACGCATGGGGGTCAAGCCATGAACGGTTACCTCGTCTTCGCCCTCGTCTTCTGGCTCGGCGCCTGGGGTCTGAACCAGTGGCTGGTGGCACAGCGCCCCAAGGATGTCTCGACCAAGCGCGCCATCGGCCTTGCCGTGCCGCTGATCTTCGGCGTAACCCTGCTCGTGATCTGGGAATGCATGGTGCGCGGCTTCGAGATCCCCTCGATCCTTTTGCCGGCACCCTCGATGATCTGGGCGCGGATCCTCACCTCCACCCATATCCTCTGGGCGGATTTCCAGCAGACCTTCCTGAAGTCTGTCATCACCGGTTATGTCGCCGGCTGCGGCCTCGGCTTCCTCGTTGCCATCCTGATCGACCGCTCGCCCTTCCTGCAAAAGGGCCTGCTGCCGATCGGCAACTTCGTCTCGGCGCTGCCCGTCGTCGGCATCGCGCCGATCATGGTCATGTGGTTCGGCTTCGACTGGCAGTCCAAGGTCGCGGTCGTCGTCATCATGACCTTCTTCCCGATGCTGGTGAACACGGTCCAGGGCTTGGCCGCCGCCAGTCACATGGAGCGCGACCTGATGCACACCTATGCCGCTTCCTGGTGGCAGACGCTGGTGCGGCTCAGACTTCCCGCCGCCTGGCCTTTCATCTTCAATGCGCTGAAGATCAATTCCACCCTCGCGCTCATCGGTGCGATCGTGGCAGAGTTCTTCGGCACCCCGATTGTCGGCATGGGCTTCCGTATCTCGACCGAGGTTGGACGCTCGAATGTCGACATGGTCTGGGCCGAGATTGCGGTTGCCGCACTCGCCGGCTCGGTCTTCTACGGATTGGTGGCACTGGCAGAACGCCGGGTCACCTTCTGGCATCCGTCCGTCCGTGGTGGACGGTCGTGAACTGAACCAACAAAAAAAGAGGGAACTGAAATGACAATCAAACTCGCATCCCTGCTGCTGGCTGCCGCGGTCTCCTTGACCGCCATGCAGGCCGCCGCTGCCGACAAGGTGACGCTGCAGCTGAAGTGGGTAACCCAGGCCCAGTTCGCGGGCTATTACGTCGCGAAAGACAAGGGCTTCTACGAAGAAGAAGGCCTCGACGTTGAAATCAAGCCGGGCGGCCCAGACATCGCACCTCCGCAGGTTCTGGCCGGTGGCGGCGCAGATGTCATCGTCGACTGGATGCCGTCGGCTCTGGCCACCCGCGAAAAGGGCGTTCCGCTGGTCAACATCGCCCAGCCCTTCAAGTCCTCGGGCATGATGCTGACCTGCCTCAAGGAAACCGGCATCACCAAGCCGGAAGACTTCAAGGGCAAGACGCTCGGCGTCTGGTTCTTCGGCAACGAATATCCCTTCCTGTCCTGGATGAGCACGCTCGGTATCAAGACCGACGGTTCGGAAGGCGGCGTGACTGTTCTCAAGCAGGGCTTCAACGTCGACCCGCTTCTCCAGAAGCAGGCAGCCTGCATCTCGACCATGACCTACAACGAGTACTGGCAGGTCATCGATGCCGGCATCAAGGCGGAAGACCTCGTGACCTTCAAGTATGAAGACGAAGGTGTGGCGACCCTCGAAGACGGTCTCTACGTCCTCGAAGACAAGCTCGCCGACCCGGCCTTCAAGGAAAAGATGGTCAAGTTCGTCCGCGCTTCGATGAAGGGTTGGAAATATGCCGAAGCCAATTCGGACGAAGCTGCTGAAATCGTGCTCGAGAACGACGCCTCCGGCGCCCAGACCGAAGCCCATCAGAAGCGCATGATGAGCGAAGTCGCCAAGCTGACTGCTGGCTCTAACGGCACGCTCGACAAGGCCGACTATGACCGCACGGTCAAGACCCTGCTCGGCGGCGGTTCGGATCCGGTGATCACCAAGGAGCCGGCCGGTGCCTTCACGACCGAGATCACTGACGCGGCCCTGAAATAGTCTTGGCGGACCACAGCGAATAAAGGACACGGGGAACAATCCCCGTGTCTATTTGTAGGTTTTACTGATCATTTTCTGTCGCCGGGACTGGCAAATCGGCAACACCATCGTTCTATATTGAACTATTTTCACAAGCGCATCGCAAATGGCCGTTAAGCCTCTTGCAAGGGGTTTTGCGATCCCCCACCTCTTCATCTGGGTTCAGATGCCGAAAAGTTGAAAACAGCGTATGAGTGTCGTTAACGACGCTGTGAGCCGATCCGGCTGACAAGACGTAATGCTTTCAAAACTGGTCTTATCATTCTCTGGGAAGGGTCTCATGTTTCGAAACGCGAGCGCGAAGTCCGTGCTGATGGTTGCCACTCTGTCGCTGGCGGCCTCGGTCGCAATTGCCCAGGAACAGCCGGCGGCACCAGCGCAGAACCTCCCGGCCATTATCGTCACAGCGGCTGAGAGCCGTGACCTCGTCGACAGGGTCGTCTCCACCGGCACATTGCGCGCCGAGGAAGAGGTGCAGATCCAGCCTCAGGTCGAGGGTCTGCAGATCCAGTCCCTGAACGCCGATGTCGGCGACACCGTGCAGGCCGACGCGGTGGTCGCGAAGCTGAGCGAAGACACACTCCTGCTTCAGCGCAGCCAGTATCTCGCCAACCGCGCAAAGGCGGAAGCCGCCCTTGCCCAGTATCAGGCGCAGTTGGTGGAAGCCGAAGCGAGCCTCAACGACGCCCAGCGTCAGTTTGAACGTGCAACGCGTCTGGTCTCATCAGGTTCCGTCTCCACCTCACAAAAAGAGCAGGCCGAAACGTCGCTCGCCAGCGCGACCGCCCGGGTCGAGACCGCCCGCCAGGCGATCACCGTCGCTGAAGCCGACATCAAGGTCGTCGACACGCAGATTGCCGATACCGATCTCCGCCTTGCCCGCACCGACATCAAGTCGCCGGTCACAGGCACCATTTCGGTGCGCAACGCCCGGATCGGCGCCATCGCAACCGGCGCCGGCCAGCCGCTCTTCACGGTCATCCGCGACGGGCAGATCGAACTGGTGGCGGATGTCCCGGAAAATGATATCCTGCGCCTCAAGCAGGGCCAGAAGGCAGCCGTGACGATTGCTGGCAGCACGCAACCCCTCACAGGGTCTGTGCGCCTCATCTCCCCGGTCGTCGATCCGGTCACCCGTCTGGGCGCGGTTCATATCGCACTCGACGACGATCTGGCCGCCCGGTCGGGCATGTATGGCAGCGCCGCGATCATTGTCAGCGAAGCAAAGGGGATCGCCTTGCCGCTGTCTGCGATCACCACCGAAGGCGGCAAGACGACGGTGCGCAAGGTTCTAGACGGAACCGTGCAGATGGTCGAGATCAAGACGGGCATCCAGGACGGGTCCTACATTCAGGTGACCGAAGGCCTCGATGAAGGCGACAAGGTCGTCGCAAAGGCGGGCGTGTTTGTCCGCGACGGGGACAAGATCAACCCCGTGGAAGACACCAGCAGCGTTTCCAACTGAAGGGCGACGACGCCATGAATTTCTCTGCATGGTCCATCCGCAATCCGATTGCGCCGATCCTGGCCTTCTTCCTCCTGATGGTCGTCGGCATCCAGTCGTTTTATGCGTTGCCGATCACCCGGTTTCCGAACATCGACGTTCCCCTGGTGGCGATCACCGTCGGCCAGAGCGGCGCCTCCCCGGCTGAACTCGAAAGCCAGGTGACGAAGGAAGTCGAAGACGCGGTGGCCTCGATCACCGGCGTGGACGAAATCAATTCGACCGTCACGGACGGCCAGTCCCAGACTGTCGTCATGTTCCGCATGGAAGTCCCGACCGAACAGGCGGTGCAGGACGTCAAGGACGCGATCGACCAGATCCGCGGCGACCTGCCGGCCTCCGTCGATGAACCCATCGTCACCAAGGTCGACGTCGAAGGTCAGGCGATCCAGAGCTTCGCCGTCTCCTCGCCCAACATGAATCTCGCCGAGCTGTCCTGGTTCGTCGACGACACCGTCAAGCGCGCCCTCCAGGGCCAGCCCGGCATCGGCCGTGTCGACCGTTACGGCGGCGCTGATCGCGAAGTTCGCGTCGAGCTCGATCCCAACCGTCTCGATGCACTGGGCGTCACGGCATCCGACATTTCGAGCCAGCTCAAGGGCACCAATGTCGACCTCGGCTCCGGTCGTGGTCAGGTGGCGGGTGCTGAGCAGTCGATCCGCACCCTGGGCGACAACCGCGATGTCGAAAGCCTCGCCAATTCGACGATCGCCCTCCCCGGCGGACGCTTCGTCAAGCTGTCCGAAATCGGTCGTGTCACCGACACCTATGAAGAGCCCAAGTCCTTCGCGCGCCACGACGGTAAGCCCGTCGTCTCCTTCGCCGTCTTCCGCGCCAAGGGTGCGAGCGAAGTGACGGTTGCCGAAACCGTCGCGGAAAGCCTTGCCACGGTGCGTGCCGAGAACCCCGACGTCCAGATCGAGATGATCGACGACTCGGTCTACTTCACCTACGGCAACTACGAAGCGGCAATGCACACCCTCGTCGAGGGCGCGATCCTCGCGGTCATCGTGGTGCTTCTCTTCCTGCGCAACTGGCGCGCGACGCTGATCTCGGCAGTCGCCTTGCCGCTTTCGGCGATCCCGACCTTCTGGGTCATGGACCTGATGGGCTTCTCGCTGAACCTCGTCTCGTTCCTGGCGCTGACGCTGGCGACCGGTATTCTCGTCGACGACGCGATCGTCGAGGTGGAAAACATCGCCCGACACATCAAGATGGGCAAGACACCCTACCGGGCAGCGATCGAAGCCGCCGACGAAATCGGTCTGGCCGTCATCGCGACGACCTTCACGATCATCGCGGTCTTCGTGCCGGTGTCCTTCATGCCCGGCATTCCGGGCCAGTACTTCATCCAGTTCGGCCTGACGGTGGCCTTCTCCGTCTTCTTCTCGCTGCTTGTAGCGCGTCTCATCACGCCGATGATGGCCGCCTACCTGATGCGGGCAGAAGACGCGATGGACGACCATCACGACAACGACAGCCTGCCGCTCAAGATGTACACCCGCATCGTCCGGGCAACGACCGGCGGCTGGGCACCGCAGTTCCTGCGGAACTGGGGTGAGCGGGTCGAGCGCCAGAGCGAAAAGTCGGAAACCCCGGCCGGCAAGTTCGTGCATTTCATGTTCGCCCGCGTCGGCTTTGGCTGGGTATCCCGTCTGCTGACGCTTGCCGCCGCCATCCTTTTCCTGATCGGCTCGATCGTCCTCCTGTCGGGCGTTCCCGGCAGCTTCATTCCGCCGGAAGATGCAGGCCGTATCGTGCTCTCCGTCGAGCTGCCACCAAACGCCACTCTCGAAGAAACCGAGCGCAAGACGGATGCGATCTATGCTGCGATCCAGGATGTGCCAGACGTCGCCAGCATCTTCATCCTCGGCGGTTCCTCGCCGCGCGGCGATTTGGAACTGCGCCGCGCCAGCGTCACGATGAACCTCGATCGCATCGATCATTCGCTGGCCAAGACCCTCGTCAACAAGGGTCTAGGCGGCCTGCCTTTGATCGGCGAATACCTGCCGAAGCTGCCCGAAAACGGTCGTGTGCGCCCTCAGTGGGACGTCGAGGAAGAGGTTTTCGCCAAGCTCGCCTCGATCCCAGACATCCGCATCACCAAGCTCAATGACCGTGGCGAACGCGACATCACCTTCAACTTCCTGTCGAAGAACGAGGAAGAGCTGAACCAGGCAGTCGGCATCCTCGAGGCCAAGCTGCGCCAGGTGCCGGAACTCGCCAATGTCAGCGCCGACGGCGCCCTGCCCCGTCCGGAACTGCAGATCCGCCCGCGTGCGGATGAAGCAGCCCGCCTTGGGATCACCGCTCAGCAGATTGCCCAGACGGTTCGCGTTGCCACCATCGGTGACGTCGATGCCGCGCTACCGAAGATCTCGCTCGATAACCGGCAGATCCCGATCCGCGTCCAGGCGTCGACCGATTTGCGCACCGATCTGGCTGCCATTCGCTCCCTTAAGGTGCGCACCGCAAGTGGTGCGACGGTTCCGCTCTCGAGCGTCGCCGATATCGACTACGCGGAAGGCGTCTCGTCCATCAAGCGCAACGACCGCAACCGCGTCGTTTCGATCGGTGCCGGCCTGCCGCAGGGCGTCGCACTCGACACCGCGACCAACGCCTTCCGCGATACCGTGGCAAGCGCCGAGATCCCGGAAAGCGTGCGACTGGCTGAAAGCGGTGACGCCAAGATCCAGGCCGAGATGCAGCAAAGCTTCGTCAACGCCATGATCCTCGGCCTGCTCCTGGTGCTGACGGTGCTGATCCTGCTCTTCAAGGACGTGATCCAGCCCTTCACCATCCTGTTCTCGCTGCCGCTCGCGATCGGCGGCGTGGCAGTCGCGCTGATCCTGACGAACAACGCGCTCTCCATGCCCGTACTGATCGGCATCCTGATGCTGATGGGCATCGTGACGAAGAACGCCATCCTTCTGGTCGACTTCGCCATCGAAATGCGGCGTCAGGGCATGCATCGCCTCGAAGCCATGGTGGAGGCCGGCCGCAAGCGCGCCCGTCCGATCATCATGACCTCGATCGCCATGTCGGCGGGCATGTTGCCCTCGGCGCTGGGCGTTGGCGAAGGCGGCTCGTTCCGCGCACCGATGGCAATCGCCGTCATCGGCGGCATCATCGTCTCGACGGTGCTGAGCCTTGTGGTCGTGCCGGCCTTCTTCCTGATCCTCGACGACGTCTCCCGCCTGCTCGGCTGGATCTTCAGCCGCTTCGTCGGCAAGAAGGAAGAAGAGGAAGAGCCGCTCACACCGGAGGTTCTGTCCTTCCTCGCCCGCAAGAACGTGGCCGCGCTTGAAGCCGTTGAAAAGCGGATCTCCGCTGTCGAACGCAGCCAGCCGGTAAGCCGCAAGAACGACGGCAACGGCAACGTCATCAACCTTCCGCCGCTCGCAGCGGAATGATCAGACAAGACCGGCCGCCGCAGATCGGCGGCCGGTCTTGAGTGCCCTAGGCACCGCACATCCTCAAGTCACGCACAAGCCCGATGATGCAACCTCTAAGCATTATTATTATTGCGGATTATGAGGATTGCCTTGAGACCTTTCATCACGATCACCTTTTCCCTGCTCGCCGGCACAGCATCGGCTGGCGGTGCCATCAGCACGCCGGCGGCCTATCCCGTCGCCGCTCACGTCGAAACCGCGCCCTATGACTGGAGCGGTCGTTACGCAGGCATTGCCGGCGGCTACGGCTGGATGGACGGCTACTTCGAGCCTCCGGCGGGATACCCGCCGACTGAAGACCCGCTCAACGGCACGGTCCTCGGGGCCTTTGCCGGCGTCAGCGCGCAGTTCGACAACAACCTGGTTCTCGGCATCGATGGCGACGTCGAATACAACATTCAGGATGTGACTGTGACGGCGCAGTTCGGCACCTTCACCGGCGGCGCGGACTGGCAGGGCTCCGCCCGCCTGCGCCTCGGCTATGCCTTCGATCGCCTGCTTATCTATACGACCGCCGGCTGGGCGGCCACGCATCTGGAAGCGGAGTATATCGGCGTGTCCACCACGACCGCGAGCTTCCACGGATACACGCTCGGCGCCGGCATGGACCATGCAGTCACGGACCGGATCTTCGGCCGTATCGATTATCGCTACAACGACTTCGGTACCGGCGAACTGGACTTCGGCGCAGCCTCGATCGGTGCCGACCTCACCCAGCACACCGTCAGATTCGGTCTCGGCGTGAAGTTCTAATCCCCAGCCACAAAACAACGGCTCTCCATAAGCGGGCGCTTCGGCAACGGAGTGCCCGCAGTCACGTCGTCGAACTGCATTCGACAATCGTCATATGCCCATGGGGCTTTGATCGAAATCAATCCGAACTTGCTGCCACCGCGATAATGTGAATCGACTGGGAAGGGCAAAGATATCGGGACCTGCAGGAGATGCGCCGGTCCGATGCGGGGCCTTAACCCAATTCGGGTGAAAGCAGATGCGACGATTGCAGCGCTGCATGCCTGGACACCGTGATGGATGGGGAGCCGTGAAAACCGTGAACAAGATGCTGAGACTGAACTCGCGAGACAAGAATACGCTCCTGCGGACGTCCTTCTTGTCACAACTCGGCCCAACGGCCATGGCCTCGATGATGGAGATCGCCAATATCTCCAACTTCGAAGCCCGAGACGTGCTGTTCCGCGAGGGAGAGCCCGCCGATTGCTTTTACAGCGTACTCAGCGGCTATGTGCGGCTCTACCGCCTGAACAAGGACGGCCGCGAGGCCGACATCCGCATCTGCGGTCCGGGAGACACCTTCGCCGAATGCCTGCTCGCTCTCGGCGACAAGTATCTCTACAACGCCCAGGCCGCTGAGACGGCGACGCTTGCCCGCTTCGATCTGCAGCGTGTCCGAGCGCTCGCCGAACACGAAAAAGATGTGGCGAAATCGATCATCCGCTGCCTGTCTGACCATCTGCGCGCGACGATGGATTGCATCGCCAATGACCGTCTGCAGACCGCCCCCCAGCGCGTGGCTCATTATCTTCTGACCCATTGCGAAACCGAGGGCGGCCCGGCCGCGATCCGCCTGCCCTTCCAAAAGAGCCTGCTGGCCGGCAAGCTCGGCCTGGCACCCGAGGCGCTCTCGCGTGCCTTCTCGACGCTACGCCGCGTCGGCGTCATCGTCCGTGGACGGACGATCCATATCAGCGACGTGAGCGCGCTCAAGCAGATCTGAGCGCGTCTCGTCCCAGATCTGTCTGCCGCCTCCTGCTCAGAGCCCCCCACTCTCCTGCAGGAAGCTGACGATCCGGTCGACGCCAGCACCACGTTTCAAGTCCGTGAAAACGAAGGGCCGCTCGGAGCGCATGCGGCCCGCATCCCGCTCCATGACGTCGAGATCGACACCGACATGCGGCGCAAGATCGGTCTTGTTGATGACAAGCAGATCCGACCGCGTGATCCCCGGCCCGCCTTTGCGCGGGATTTCCTCGCCCTGGCAGACCGAAATCACATAAAGGGTGATATCGGCGAGGTCAGGCGAGAAAGTCGCTGCCAGATTGTCGCCACCCGACTCGATGAAGACGATGTCGAGGTCCGGGATCCGGGCATTGAGATCGGCAATGGCCTTGAGGTTGATCGAGGCATCCTCGCGGATCGCCGTATGCGGACAGCCACCCGTCTCCACGCCCACTACGCGATCCGAAGTCAGAGCCTGCATGCGGATCAACGCATCGGCATCCTCGCGCGTGTAGATGTCATTGGTGACGACCGCGACGGAATAGTCGTCGCGCATTGCCTTGCAGAGCTTCTCCGTCAGCGCCGTCTTGCCGGATCCAACCGGTCCGCCGATACCGACGCGAAGGGGACCATTCTTCGATTTCATGATGTTCGTCCTGTGTGAGCGCTTTCGCTTAGGATTGGAAAAGTCGGGAATACTGGATCTCGTGGCGCATGCTGAGCGTATCCGCAATGATCGTCGCCGATCCAAGATCGTCGAGACCGAGCCGCGCATAGGAGGAAGCCGCATTGAGGATCGGCGCCTCCGATACGGCCAGGATCGAGACACCGCGGGTCTGGCCGATCACGCCGAGGCGGATAGCGACCGAGACATAGTGCGAGACCTGCGCATGCAGAAAGGCTGCGATCGCATCGACCCTGTCGACGCCATGCGCCGCCGCCACGGCACCGACGGCGACACTATAGGGCACAGCCCCGGACAGCGCATCGATCACCGGATGCGGCCAGGCAGAAGCAGCCTGAACGAAGGCCTCGCCGAGGCGGGTAATCTCTGCATATCGCTCTGCCGATCCGGCAAGTGCCGTCGCGAGCGACACGATCTCATCTAGCGCCTGGCCCTCACTCTGCAGCCGATGCGCCTCGCCAAGCAGGACTGCATCATTGCGCATCCCGCCATCGCCAAGCAGCACCAAAAGCCAGGCCTCGAGGTCAGCACCACCCGCCACATGACCTTCGACGACGGCACTCTCCAGGCCGGCAGAATAGGAAAACCCGCCGATGGGGAAAGCCGGCGAAAGCCAGGCCATCAGCCGGAGCAGCGCCTGGCGGGCGGCAAGACCGTCTGCCGCCATCTCAGCCATGGCCATGTCCGGCCTCGTGATGGCCACCGTGACCGCCATGCGCATGGTAGGCCCCGCGCACCGGCTGGAACGGCTCGACGACATCAGTGACCTCGGCGCCGAGACCGATCAGCATCTCGCGGATGACGTGATCGCGCTGGATCAGGATGCGGCCGGTTTCGATCTGAGCAGCGAGATGCCGGTTGCCGAGATGCCAGGCGAGCTCGATCAGGTGCTGTTCGTCACGTGGACGGATCTCGAACAGCCGCTCCTCGGCCGCCTGGATCTCGATCGTCGTGCCATCATCAAGCACAAGCCTGTCGCCGTGGTGGAAAAGGACCGGCTCCTTGAGGTCGAGCATGACCATATCACCATTGTCGAGATGCAGGAGCTTGCGTCGCAGATGTCGCCCGTCATGGGGAAGCACAACGGTGCCTTCCGGCGCATCGGCGACCGAACCGGCAGGTTTGAAGGATGTCGCGCGCTGCATGAAAACTCCCGGCATGACTGTTTTTTGAACCATGCACAGGAATGAGGCATACGGCAAGATCGTTCTTCAGCCTCGCCGTCCGATCGCGGCGAAAAGTCGAGCATCATCAGGAGCATGCTCGGCCAGCACGGGATCGCCGACCGACAGCGATTGCTCGTGGAAAACCCTGTTGCGACCGCTATCCTTGGCAAGGTAAAGCGCCTTATCCGCCCAGGCATAGACGATTTCCGGCCGCTTGCCGGGTTCAAATTCTGCGACACCAGCCGAGATGGTCACACAGAGTTGAGCCTGATGGTAACTCGCGCTTATCTCGGCCACCCTCAGGCGTGCCTGCTCGACCAGCGCCAGACGCTCCGCAAACGTGCCACCTTTCAGGATCACCCCAAATTCCTCCCCGCCCAGACGGGCGACGAGGTGCCGATCGCAAAACACCTCTTTCAACACTGATGAGATCGCCTGGATCACCCGGTCGCCGGCCTGGTGTCCGAAGCGATCATTGATCGACTTGAACCGGTCGATATCGATGATTGCGAGCGAAGCATCCTCCTCCACGGCAGCCAGGGCTTCGTTGAACGCCCGCCGGTTCGCAAGCCCCGACAGCGTGTCTGTCCGGCTCAAGCGTTCGAACTCTGTGCGCGACAGCATGAGGTCACGGATGACATGCCCAGCGACGAAGGCGAGAGCGCCCGACAAGACGCCACCAAACAGCCAGGAGAAGGCCACCATCAGCCTGACCGTCTCCTCAAACGGGATCGCCACGAGATCAAGCGCATAGAGGAACGGCAAGGCGGCCAGCCCGGCAAGACAGCTGATGATGACGGAGCGGAAGCTGACCCGGAGAGCAAAGCTCCAGATCCCACCAGGCCTGTCAAAGCCCTTGAGATCGATCTGCTGCCACGGCCGTTTGCCGATGAGAATCACCGCCTGCTCCTTCATGAACATGCTCATGGCTTAGGCTGCGTCGGTTGGCCTAATCCTAATAGAATCACTCAAATGCGATCGATCTCGGGATTGAAGGAGGAACCACCTAAAAAGGACGAGCGAAACCCAATCACGGAATTGGGAGCTCAACCGCAACGGCCAACGAAGGCCACTCCGCACCCTCAGGCGCCGTGATGCAGATCGATGGAAAGGTCCAGCATTTGCGGCAAAGGCGTCCACCAGCCGGTCCGGACCCCGGAGCTGCGCAGCATGGACGCCGTCCAGGTGTTGCAGCCGACAAACGCGTTGAATGATCCTTCCGCCTCGAAAAAGGCATCGTCAAACCCGTAAACCGCCCCAGGGATCGGCACAGGTTCCCCATTCTCCCGAACGAAGCTTGCGCGGATCGCAGCAATCATCCGGCTGCGGCCCTCACCCGTGACATCAAGAGGACGAACCGCCGGATGCGACCGATCGATCGCGCCTGCAACCGAGGCATGCAGCACCGAACGATCTATCGTCAGCGCCCGCAACACCGGCAGCGGTCGAATATCACCCCAGGTCGGCGTCTCGATATAGAAGGATCGACCGCCCCAGCCGATGATCAGATACTCGATGCCGGGCATATCGATCGGCAGCCCCGCCGGAATGAGATCGGCGAAAGCCGCCCGTACCTCGTCATCGAGCGGCAGCGCGATATCCGTATGGATCGGATTGGCGAGAAGCAGGATCTGACTGCCGGAACCAAAGGAGGCCGCAGCCGGCGACGTCAGCGGGCGAGGCACGAGAGTGCCGAGAGCCAGTGAAACAAGCAAAGCGGCCAGGAGGCCGCCCAGCCATTTCGCCAGTCGAGCAGCTCTGCCCATCAGAACAGGAAATATCGTTGCGCCATCGGGAGCTTCGTCGCCGGCTCGCAGGTCAGCAATTCGCCATCGGCGCGCACTTCATAAGTCTCCGGATCCACTTCCACATGCGGCGTCAAGTCGTTGTGGATCATCGACTTCTTCGAAATGCCGCCACGGGTGTTCTTGACCGCCACGAGCTGCTTCGCGACGCCGAGACGGTTGCCGAGGCCGGCATCGAGCGCGGCCTGGCTGACGAAGGTCACCGACGTATTGGTGCGCGCCTTGCCATAGGCACCGAACATCGGGCGGTAATGCACCGGCTGCGGCGTCGGGATCGAGGCGTTCGGATCGCCCATCGGGGCGGCGGCAATCATGCCCCCCATCAGGATCATATCAGGCTTTACGCCAAAGAAGGCCGGGTTCCAGATGACGAGATCGGCGCGCTTGCCGACTTCGACCGATCCGATCTCATGGGACACCCCATGCGCGATCGCCGGGTTGATCGTGTATTTCGCGATATAGCGCTTGGCGCGCATATTGTCATTGTCGCCGGTCTCCGACGGCAGGGCACCGCGCTGGCGCTTCATCTTGTCAGCCGTCTGCCAGGTGCGGATGATCACTTCGCCGACGCGGCCCATGGCCTGGCTGTCGGACGAGATGATCGAGAAAGCACCGATATCGTGCAGGATATCTTCCGCCGCGATCGTTTCCTTGCGGATGCGGCTTTCGGCAAAGGCGATATCCTCAGGGATCGACGACGACAGGTGATGGCAGACCATCAGCATATCGAGATGCTCGGCAATCGTGTTCACGGTATAGGGCCGCGTCGGATTGGTCGACGACGGGATGACGTTCATCTGGCCGCAGATCTTGATGATATCTGGTGCATGGCCGCCGCCCGCCCCTTCCGTATGGAAGGCATGGATGGTGCGGCCACGGATGGCGTTGACGGTGTCCTCGACGAAGCCGCTTTCGTTCAGCGTATCCGTATGGATCATCACCTGCACATCGTATTGATCGGCAACCGACAGGCAGCAGTCGATGGCAGCAGGCGTCGTGCCCCAGTCCTCATGCAGCTTGAGCGAGGTAGCGCCGCCGAGCACCATTTCCTCGAGCGCGCCGGGCAGCGAAGCATTGCCCTTGCCGGCAAAGGCGAGGTTCATCGGGAAGGCATCGGCGGCCTCGATCATGCGGGCGATATGCCAGGGACCCGGTGTGCAGGTCGTGGCAAGCGTACCATGCGCCGGCCCCGTGCCGCCGCCCAGCATGCAGGTGAGGCCCGACATCAGCGCCTCCTCAATCTGCTGCGGGCAGATGAAGTGAATATGCGCATCCATGCCGCCGGCAGTGACGATCTTGCCTTCGCCCGCAATCGCTTCGGTGCCGGGACCGACGATGATGTTGACGCCGGGCTGCGTATCCGGATTGCCGGCCTTGCCGATCGCAACGATGCGACCGTCCTTGAGGCCGATATCGGCCTTCACGATACCCCAGTGATCGAGGATCAGCGCATTGGTGATGACGGTATCGACGGCGCCGTTCGCCCGCGTCACCTGGCTCTGGCCCATGCCGTCGCGGATGACCTTGCCGCCACCGAACTTCACCTCTTCGCCATAGGTGGTGAAATCCTTCTCCACCTCGATGAACAGTTCCGTATCGGCAAGACGCACCTTGTCGCCTGTGGTCGGGCCGAACATCGAGGCATAGGCGGCGCGGGACATCTTGAAGGACATGGGTCTCAGGCTCCTTGGGAGAGGGCGGTTGTCTTTGGAAGGGCGCGGATGAGAGACCGCGTCATGCTGGCACGATCGATGCCGACTCGGTCTCGCAGGTTTGCGTCTCGGTTCAAACAGTCAGTTGGCATAGACCGACCCCAGGCTCTTCAGTTCTTCCGTACGGCGCGTCGTCAACTCGGCGAGGCAGGACGAGACGATCAGCGGCTGCATCGAACCGCCCTCGACCGAATAGCCCTCGACGTCGCAGGCCGCGTCTCGATAGGCGAGCCAGGCACGTTGGGAAGCAAGCAGCCGCTTGGCAGCCCCGTTATTGTCGGAGGCTGGCGACGCCTTGTCCCAGGCGAGCATGGCTGCACGCGTCTCCGCCCATTGCGCATTCATCGCGGCATCGGCTTTTCGGTAGTCATCAGCCGCGCACTGGTTCATGTCGGCCTGGGTCTGGGCATTGCTGCAGTCGACGGGGCGCACGTCCTCGCTCGATGCCGGCGCGTCCTTGAGCAAGACGCAGCCACAGAGCATCAGGATCATGCTCCAGTTCATCGCTCGCCCCATGGCCACGCCCCTGATCGCTGCATGTCAGAGGCCACCCATGACCTGCTGGCGGAAACCATAGACTTCGCGCTTGCCGGAGAGAGGGATCAGCGTGACCTGCCGTGTCTGCCCCGGCTCGAAGCGCACGGCAGTCCCTGCCGGAATGTCCAGGCGCATGCCACGCGCCTGTTCGCGCTCGAAGATCAGCCCGGCATTGGTCTCGTAGAAATGATAGTGGCTGCCGACCTGCACCGGCCGGTCGCCGCTGTTGGAGACTTCGATCGTCACGGTCGGATGGCCGGCATTCAGTTCGATTTCGCCAGGCGCGGCAATGATTTCACCGGGGATCATCGATCTCTCCTTGAGCAGGTTCAGGCAGCGCGCGAAGGCTGGCAGCCCTCGGCCTTGAGGATGCGTTTGGTAGAAGCCGGATTATTGGCGAGCTTTCCGGCAGGCCGGATCGGCCGACGCACCAGTTCACCGCCGCAATTCGGGCAGATGCCGGCAAGCGTGGTTTCGGCGCAATCGGCGCAATAGGTGCATTCGAAGCTGCAGATCATCGCCAGGCTTTCCGGCGGCAGATCCTTGTCGCAGCACTCGCAATTGGGTCGAAGTTCCAGCGCCATGTCCAGGTCCTCAGCGGATGGGTTCGTGCACGGTCACGAGCTTCGTGCCATCGGGGAAGGTCGCTTCGATCTGTACGTCGTGGATCATCTCGGCAATGCCCTCCATTACCTGGTCGCGGGTGATGACATGGGCGCCCGCCTCCATCAGATCCGCCACCATTCGGCCGTCACGCGCACCTTCGACGACGAAGTCGGTGATCAGCGCAATCGCTTCTGGATAGTTGAGCTTCACGCCCCGTTCCAGCCGACGACGGGCGACCATGGCGGCCATCGCGATCAGCAGTTTGTCCTTTTCCCGCGGCGTCAGATTCATGCGTGCTCCAATGGCGTGATCGTCAGAGATTCCAGACTTTTGGCACAGACGCGCCCCCGCGCAAGGCCGAAATGACGGGCAACAGGATTTTTCTCAAGGCAAAGCCGTCAGGGGCGGCCACACGGGCAACAAGCTTGCCTTGCCAATGACTTACGCCGCCCATTTCTTCACCGATCTGCTCACGAATTGGGCGGATCAGCGCTTCGGCACGCGGGCTGACGAGGATCACCGTGGCAAAGGCAACACGCCCGGCCAACACCGCCGGAGATGCCACGAGGCCGGCGACATCCCCACCGAGCTTCAGCTCTTCGGCATGAAGAAGCTGGCCTCCACGGCGGATCCGCCAGCGGTCGCGAACCAAACCGGCATTCATCGCCTCGCCCATGGCCTTGCGGCCGAGCAGGATTGCCTCGACGGCCAAAAATTCGGCGTCCTCGGCGAGGTCGGCCTCCAACCGGCGCGTGAGCGATGCGTTGTCGAAGAGAATGCTTTCCTGCGGCAGCCAGTGCATGCGGGCGCCCTCGCCCACCTCGATGCGTGTGGTGATTTGGCCAGTGCCGGCAGAAGCCTTGTAGATCTTTTCGCAGGCCTGCGTGGTTGCGGTTAGGAAGCAACCGGGACCGGCCCTGAAACTCCAGTCAAACTGGTCACCACCGGTGATACCGCCGGCGGTGTTGATAATAACGGCCTCAAGCTCGTCGCTGAAGGTCTCGGGCAGGCGGATCTTCGCCGCCCCTTCCTGATAAAGTTCGGCGATGCGCGTGCGCCCGCCGAGCGACTTCGTCACAAGTCGTCCGACACCAACGGCGCGTTGCTGTCTGGTTTGCTGGATGGGCTGCACCTTGTCCCCTGCCCGCCATCGCTGATCGCGGCGGTTTTCTGTTTGTCGCTGCAGGCAGCGTCGACCGCGACTGTCGCAATCATCTCGCCGCCCGAGGCCTTGAAGAATTCCCACATTCTGTCGGTCGCATCAACCTCGCGGATCGCCTTGTCGCCATTGGAGGCAAGGCGGAAGCGGACCGTGCGGGCTGGCCAGGCGTGGTCGGCGCTGGCAATCACATAGGAGACGACACTGGTGCCCGCACGGCAACCGGCGTAGGTCGCCACGTCGGCATTTTCGCCTGTCTCAAGCGAGGCTCGTGTCTCGCAGCCATTCAGCTCGGCCCAGCGGTTGAGCGCCACTTCGCCGCCGTAGCGCCAATAGGCCCGGCCACCGCCTTCGAACGGATTGACGTGATCCTTCTTGCCGGAAAACGCGATGATCGACACCGGACGACTCGGCTGGCAGCTTTCCCGCCGCGGCTGCCAGACACCGTTTTCCTCGACCGGAGTACCGGCGCGCAGGCCCATGACAAAGCCGGCGGCGGCAAAATCGCCGAAGCCGTTGCAGATGTATTGCGACAGCATCCGCCCGCCGCCGGAATAGCCGGAGGCGTAAACCTTGGTGGCGTCGATGCAGAGCTTATCCTTGGCAAGCTTCAGAAGCTCACGAATGGCGGCGGATTCATCTGCTCCCTCACCCGCGGTGACACCGGGCACGTTCCAGGCATGGGTGTTCGGCAATTCGCCCTTCAGGCTGCCAGCGAGCGCCATGACCACGAAGCCCTCGCGCTCGGCAACCTCGTTCCAGTGGCTGCGGCCGAGCTGAACCTTGGGATTGCTGTTCGATCCATGGAAATCGAGAACCAGCGGAACCTTCTTCTTGCCCGTATAGCTCGACGGAATGACATAGACCGCCTCGCGCTCCACGCCACCGGACTGGAAAGTGAGGCGATATTGGCCGGGCTCGATCGGGCTGCCGCAAGTGGCAGCCTGTGCGGCAGCGGTCGAGATACCAAAGAGAAAGAGCCCCGCGACCACGCGCAGTACGCCGCGTGCCCGCACGTGTGGGAATACCGTGCTGGTCGTCATGGATGTGCCTTCTGTTCGCAGATGCGCGTTTAATACCACGCGTGTCCCCAGCATCAACCCGACTTCGCTAATAAATCATCAACCCTGTCTTGCAAAATCACACGGTCAGATGACGCCGCGCTTCCGGCGTATCGAGCGTCTCGGCCGCCCCCTGATGCACGATCTCGCCGCGATCCATGATGTAAACGTGATCGGCGAGCTCCCGGCAAAAATCGAGATATTGCTCGACGAGCAGGATCGCCATGCCGGTCGTGTCGCGCAGATAACGGATCGCCCGGCCGATATCCTTGATGATCGACGGCTGGATGCCCTCGGTCGGCTCATCCAGCACCAGGATCTTCGGCCGCGTCACCATGGCCCGCCCGATCGCCAGTTGCTGCTGCTGCCCACCGGACAAGTCGCCGCCGCGCCGCGACAGCATCGTGTCCAAGACCGGGAAGAGCGCGAAGATATCATCCGGGATGAAGCGGTCCTTGCGGTCGAGCGGCGCATAGCCGGTCTCGAGGTTTTCCCGGACGGTCAAAAGCGGAAAGATCTCGCGGCCCTGCGGCACATAGCCGACGCCGGTCCGCGCCCGGTTGAACGGCGCCATGCCGTTGAGCTTTTGGCCGTTGAAGGTGATCGTGCCCGCCGACACCGCATGCTGGCCGGTAATCGCCCGCAGAAGCGAGGACTTGCCGACCCCGTTGCGCCCTAGCACGCAGGTTATCTTGCCCATCTCGGCATTGATGGACACGCCGCGCAGCGCCTGGGCGGCACCGTAGTGGAGATTGACGTTTTCGACTGTCAGCATGGCAATTCTCTTTTCATCTCTAAGTCGCCCCTCATCCGGCTGCCGCCACCTTCTCCCCGCAAGCGGGGGAGAAGATCCCGTGCCGCTGCCCTCCGAGCCGCTGAGGTCTCGGCGGGCAGGTCCCCTCTCCCCGCTTGCGGGGAGAGGGGAAGGGTGAGGGGCAAAAGCGCCCGAGCACCCATCCTCACCGCCCCAGATAATTCTCGATGACCTTCTGGTCGTTCGAGACGAAATCGATCGAGCCCTCGGCTAGCACTGACCCTTCCGCCAGACACGTCACCTTGACGCCGAGATCGCGGATGAAGCCCATGTCGTGTTCGACGACGACGACAGAGCGGGTCTTGGCGATTTCCTTGAGCAGAATGGCGGTCTCCGCCGTCTCCGCATCGGTCATACCGGCGACCGGCTCGTCGACGAGCAGAAGCTTCGGCTCCTGAGCGAGCAGCATGCCGATTTCCAGCCACTGCTTCTGGCCGTGGGAGAGATTGGCGGCCAGCTCGTCCTTGCGATGGGTCAGACGAACTGTCTCGAGGATCTCCTCGATGCGCGCCTTGTCTTCGGACGACAGGCTGTAGAACAGCGTGGCAAAGACACCGCGCTTGCGGTTCAGCGCCAGTTCCAGATTGTTCCAGACCGTATGGCTTTCGAACACCGTCGGCTTCTGGAATTTTCGGCCGATCCCAAGCTGGGCGATCTCGGCCTCGTCCTTCTTGGTGAGGTCGATCTTGCCGCCGTCGAAGAACACCTCGCCGCTGTCGGGCCGGGTCTTGCCGGTGATGATGTCCATCATCGTCGTCTTGCCGGCGCCGTTCGGGCCGATGATCGCCCGAAGCTCGCCAGGCTCGACAATGAAGGACAAGGAATTGAGAGCCTTGAAGCCGTCGAAGGAAACGGAGACGCCGTTGAGATAGAGCAGGCTTGAAGTGGTTTGGTCGCTCATCACATCACTCCGCAGCCACGGGGGCCGATTGGGGTTTCACGTCGCTATTGGCCGCATCCTTGTCCGCTTCACGGGCATAGTCCTTACGCTTGGCAAGATAGGCCTGGACGGTGCCGACGATGCCCTTGGGCAGGAACAGCGTGACGAAGATGAAGAGACCGCCCAGCGCAAACAGCCAGAGATCGGGGAAGGCACCGGTGAAATAGCTCTTGCCGACATTGACGAGGATCGCGCCGATGATCGGCCCGATCAGCGTGCCGCGCCCGCCGACGGCCGTCCAGACGACCACTTCGATGGAGTTCGCAGGCGCGAACTCACCCGGATTGATGATGCCGACCTGCGGCACGAAGAGCGCGCCGGCAATGCCCGCCATCATCGCCGAGACGACGAAGGTGAAAAGCTTGATGTTCTCGACCCGGTAGCCGAGGAAGCGCACGCGGCTTTCAGCATCGCGGACGCCGACCAGCACCTTGCCGAATTTCGACCGGGTGATGCCGGACGCGATGATCAGGCAGAGCGCCAGGAAGATCGCCGAGAGCGCAAAGAGCACGGCGCGTGTGCCATCCGCCTGGACGGAGAAGCCGAGGATCTCCTTGTAGTCGGTGAGACCATTATTGCCGCCGAAGCCCATGTCATTGCGGAAGAAGGCGAGCATCAGCGCATAGGTCATCGCCTGGGTGATGATCGAGAGATAAACGCCGTTGACGCGGGACCGGAAAGCAAACCAGCCGAAGACGAAAGCCAGCAGGCCGGGCACGATCAGCACCATCGCCATGGCGACGGGGAACATGTCCATGCCATGCCAGAACCACGGCAGTTCCTTCCAGTTCAGGAAGACCATGAAGTCCGGCAGGATTGGATCGCCATAGACGCCACGGGAGCCGATCTGGCGCATCAGATACATGCCCATCGCATAGCCGCCGAGCGCGAAGAAGGCGCCGTGGCCGAGCGAGAGGATGCCGCAGTACCCCCAGACGAGATCGAGTGCGAGCGCCAGCAGCGCATAGCAGAGATACTTGCCGAGCAGCGACATGACATAGGTCGGTACATGCAGAGCGCTATCGGGCGGGGTGAGCAGGTTGAGCGCCGGAATGAGCAATGCGAAGGCGATGAGGATGCCAGCGGCAATGAGGATCTTGCCTTCGAGTGCGCGCAGAATGAAGCCGGTAATCATGCTTCCACCGCCCTTCCCTTGAGCGCGAACAGGCCGCGCGGTCGTTTCTGGATGAAGAGGATGATCAGGACGAGCACGAGGATCTTGCCGAGCACGGCGCCGACCGAGGGTTCGAGGAACTTGTTGAGGATGCCGAGCGACAAGGCGCCAACCAGAGTGCCCCAGAGATTGCCGACGCCACCGAAGACCACGACCATGAAACTGTCGATGATATAGGCCTGGCCGAGGTTCGGAGAGACGTTGTCGATCTGGCTGAGTGCCACCCCGGCAATGCCGGCAATGCCCGAGCCGAGCGCAAAGGTGAAGGCATCGACCCAGGGGGTGCGGATGCCCATGGACGAGGCCATGCGGCGGTTTTGGGTGACGGCACGCATCTGCAGGCCGAAGGCGGACTTCTTCATCAGCGCGAGCAGCGCAAAGAAGATGGTGAGCGAGAAGAGCACGATCCACATGCGGTTCCAGGTGATCGTCATGCCGCCCAGCGCAAACGAGCCGGACATCCAGGACGGGTTGCCGACTTCCTGGTTGGTGGGTCCGAAGATCGTGCGGATCGTCTGCTGGAGGATGAGGGAAATGCCCCAGGTGGCGAGCAGCGTCTCAAGCGGCCGGCCATAGAGGAAGCGAATGACGCCGCGCTCGATCACGAGGCCGATCGCGGCCGTGACCAGGAAGGCAACCGGAAGCGCGATGGCCAGCGACCAGTCGAAGAGATCGGGATAGCTGGTGCGGATGACCTGCTGCGCCATGAAGGTGGAATAGGCGCCGATCATCACCATCTCGCCATGCGCCATGTTGATGATGCCCATGACGCCGAAGGTGATGGCAAGACCGATGGCCGCCAGCAGCAGTACAGAGCCGAGCGAAATGCCGTACCAGACATTCTGCGCGCCATCCCAGAACAGCAACTGCCCCTCAAGGCCGGTAATCGCCGCGTCGAGATCGGGTTTCAGGCTTTCGTCGATGGTGGAGGAAACCGACATCAGGATGCCGATCGCCTCCCGCCCGCCGAGTGAGGCGACGGTGTCGATGGCGGCACGCTTTTCGTCGGCGGAACGGTCGGACGCAAGCACCGAAACGGCGCGTGCTTCTTCCATGCGCGCCTTGACTTCCCGGTCTTGTTCGGTGGCGAGGGCAGCCTCGACAAGGTCGAGGTTCTCGGCGCTCGGCGATTGGAGCACCGCCTGTGCGGCCGCGAGCCGGACACTGCGATCCGGGCTGAGCAGCGTCAAGCCGCCCAGCGCCGAGCGGATGGCGCGGCGCAGGCTATTGTTGACCTTGACCTTGGTGAAGGCGCCCTTCGGCTCCTCCCCAACAGTCTCGCCCGTCAGCGGATCGATGGCCGCAAGGTTGCTGCCGGCAGGCTTGGTGATGAACACCTGACTGTCCGACTTGCGGACATAGAGATCACCCTCTGCAAAAGCTTCGAGCGCCGGCACGACCCGGGGATCGGCGGTGGCCGCGATCTGCCCGAGCAATTCTTCGGCCTGCTTGAAATTGGCTTTTCCGAGAGCGTTGATGAGATCTTTGGGATCGCTCTGCGCGAAGGAAGGCGCGGCGAAGGAAAGGAATAGGAAGGCGAGTGTGATGAAACGGATAAGCATTCTGTTGTCCCCCGGTTGGCGGGGCGGCGGAGCTCGAAAAGCCCCTCATCCGCCTGCCGGCACCTCCTCCCCGCGAACGGGCAGAAGGGGTAGTTCCGCTATGGGCGGTTTGCGAACACCCTCCCCTTGAGGGGGAGGGTCGAACCGAAGGTTCGGGGTGGGGTGATACCAACGACAAGCCCCACCCATCGCTGAGCGATGACCTCCCCCTGAAGGGGGAGGTAGGAGAAAGCTGATCAGCTACCCTTGCCCCCGCACTTGCCGGTGGCGACGTTGAAGTTGCCGCACTCCATCGGCTTGCGCCAATCGGAGATCAGATCCTTGGAGTCGGGCAGGTAATCCGACCATTCGTCACCGACGACAGACGGGGTCTGCTGGACGATTTCGAACTGGCCGTCGGCCTGGATTTCACCGATCAGCACCGGCTTGGTGATGTGGTGGTTCGGCATGACGGTCGAGGTGCCGCCAGACAGGTTCGGAACGGCAACGCCGATGATGCTATCGAGAACCGCGTCGGTCTCGGTCGTGCCGGCAGCTTCGACGGCAGCAACCCAGGCCTGGAAGCCGATATAGGCCGCTTCCATCGGGTCGTTGGTCACGCGCTTGTCGTTCTTGGTGAAGGCATGCCAGGTCTTGATGAACTCGGCATTGACGGGTGCGTCTACGGACTGGAAGTAGTTCCAGGCAGCCAGATGGCCGACCAGCGGAGCCGTGTCGAGGCCGGCGAGCTCTTCTTCACCGACGGAGAAGGCGACGACCGGAATGTCTTCGGCCTTGATGCCCTGGTTGCCCAGTTCCTTGTAGAAGGGAACGTTCGCGTCACCGTTGATGGTGGAGACAACGGCGGTCTTCTTGCCTTCCGAGCCGAACTTCTTGATGTCGGAGACGATGGTCTGCCAGTCGGAATGACCGAACGGCGTGTAGTTGATCATGATGTCTTCTTCGGCAACGCCCTTCGACATCAGATAGGCTTTGAGGATCTTGTTGGTCGTCTGCGGATAGACGTAGTCGGTGCCGGCAAGAACCCAACGCTCGACGCCTTCGTTTTCGGCCAGGTAATCGACGGCCGGGATGGCCTGCTGGTTCGGAGCAGCACCGGTGTAGAAGATGTTGCGCGAGGATTCTTCACCCTCGTACTGGACCGGGTAGAAGAGGATCGAGTTCAGCTCTTCGAAAACGGGCAGAACGGACTTGCGCGAGGACGAGGTCCAGCAACCGAAGACGGCCGCAACCTTGTCCTTCTCGATCAGCTCGCGCGCCTTTTCGGCAAACAGCGGCCAGTCGGAGGCCGGGTCAACGACGACGGCTTCGAGCTTCTTGCCGAGAACGCCACCCTTCTTGTTCTGCTCTTCGACTAGCATCAGCATGGCGTCTTTCAGCGTCGTTTCAGAGATCGCCATCGTGCCGGACAGCGAATGCAGAACGCCGATCTTGATCGTGTCTTCCTGGGCGAAGGCGCCGTGGAAGGCCGTCGTCGACAGCATGGCGCCGAGCAGCGCGCCTGTCAGTTTCATCTTCATGGACATTGTTGTGATCCCCTCTTCTTGGTCGCAACCGGTCGGTTAATGAGTGTTAACCGTTGCTGAAGGGGACTATCCGATGCCGCAGTGCAAAACCGTATACGTCGTTTGACGTAGGTCGGGGGGTAAAAGTGGGAACAGGACGGCGTCCGGGCACGTTCGGCCCTCCATCGTCTTTGCCCGATACGATGACGGCTTGTTCGGCGCCGTGGCGACATCGTATATAAGGGACGACCGAACAAAGGAATTGCCATGCTGTTGCCACCCCGTCGAGACGCCCTGAAACAGGCGACATCAAGTGCCCATGCCGCACTTGATGAGATGGTGGGCGGCTTCGCAACGGTCGCCGACTACCGCCGCTACCTTCAGGGTATCGCCGCCTTTCGGTTGCCCGTGGAGGCCTGGCTTTCCACAAACGCGTTGCCTCAAGCTTTTTCCGACTGGCAACCCGGCCTCGTCCACGAGGAACTGAAGGCCGACCTGTCCGACCTCGACACGCCGGAACCTCTGGTTGACCGCCCGTTTTCTCCGCCGGAGGGCGAAGGCGTAATCGGCCTCCTCTATGTGCTGGAAGGCTCATCGCTCGGCGCCCGACTTCTCGCGAAGCGGGCCGAGGCGCTTGGTTTCTCCGCCGATTTCGGCGCCCGACATCTTTTTTCTCAGGCACGGAACTTTTCGAACTGGCGTGCGTTTTCGGAGCGTATGGAGAACGTGCGTGGATACGACGCCCGCGCAGCCGCGCACTGGGCAAACACCGCTTTCGACTATGCCCGTGATGCTTTCGAAAGCGCTATGAATGTTGACCACGCCTGCCGTCGATCTAACTAATTGCGATCGCGAGCCGATCCATATTCCCGGATCCATTCAGCCGCACGGCTGTCTTCTCGCCTGCGATTTACCGATCACGACGATCCGTCGCCACTCGGCCAATGCGTCAGAGATGCTGGGCGGGCCCCGCCGCCTCGATGGAATTTCGGTTGTCGAACTTCTGGGCGAAGACGTCACGCATGACATCCGCAATGCGATCGCAGCGGCACCGGATGCGAGCCGCCCGGCTGTCATTGCCCACCTGCTTTTGCCGAACGGCCGATATTTCGATGTCGCCGTGCATCGCCAGAAGCAGGGCGCCATCCTGGAATTCGAGCCGTCCCTGAGACGGACCCAGCCTCTTCAGCTCGCACGTGAGATGATCGGTCGGATCAAGGACATCAATGACATCGACCTCCTGATCACTGCATCCGCGAAACTCGTTCGCACCGTGCTCGGCTACGACCGCGTCATGATCTACCGCTTCGAGGACGATGGTTCTGGCAAGGTCGCAAGCGAGGCCAAGCGCCACGACCTTGAGAGCTTCCTCGGCCAGTACTTTCCCGCGACCGACATCCCGCGTCAGGCCCGGATCCTCTACATGCAGAACCCGATCCGCGTCATTTCGGACGCGCGCGGACTGCGGGTGAACCTGGTGCCCGAGGCAGAAGAGCAAGCCTCACCGCTCGACCTCTCCTTTGCCCACCTGCGCAGCGTCTCGCCCATCCATTGCGAATACCTGCGCAACATGGGTGTTTCCGCCTCCATGTCGATCTCGGTGATTGTCGACGACCGCTTGTGGGGCTTGATCGCCTGCCATCACTACGCGCCGAAGACACTGACCATGTCGGAGCGGATCGCGGCCGAAATGTTCGGCGAGTTCTTTTCGCTGCATCTTCTGGCGCTGAAGCAGAAGCGCAAGCTCGACATCGCAAATGAAGCGCGTCGATCGCTGGACCGCTTCCTGCAGGCCGCGTCGCACCACGTTGACCTCGATGACATCCTGATGGCAGCCCTGCCCGAGTTCCAGACACTCTTTGCCTGCGATGGCGTGGGCATGTGGATGAACGGGCGCTGGACTGCGATCGGCGCTGCCCCACCGCCGGGGCGCGAAGTGGATCTTGCACACTTCATACGAGATGTCGCCGACGGCCGGATCTGGTCGACGAAGACACTCTCGCATGATTATCCGCCGGCAGCCGACTATTTCGAAGACGTATCCGGCGTCATGGCGGTTCCGCTGTCGCAGATCCCGCGCGATTACCTCTTCTTCTTCCGCAAGGAACGCCTGCAAACGCTGAACTGGGCGGGCAATCCGGAAAAGACCTATGAGACAGGCCCTCTCGGCGATCGATTGACGCCACGCAAGAGCTTCGCCCTGTGGAAGGAAACCGTTCAGCGGCAGGCGACACCATGGCGCGATTCCGACCTTGAGATCGCCGAAGCGATCCGGTCGGCAACCGTCGAGATCGTGCTGCGCCACAACGAGCTGATGGAAGAAGAACGCAGCAAGTCGGACGTGCGTCAGCGCATGCTGAACGAGGAACTGAACCACCGCGTGAAGAACATTCTGGCGGTCATCAAGTCGCTCGTCACCTGGCCGTCACAGGATCAGGTTCCGATCGACGACTATATCGGCTCGCTGCGTGGTCGCATTCATGCACTCTCGCATGCCCATGACCAGTTGACCCGCGGTGGCGGTGGCGGCACGCTCGGTGACCTGCTCGAGGCGGAACTCCTGCCCTATCGCGCCGGTCGAAGCTCGATCAACATTGGCGGCCCTGCGGCCACGCTGGATGCCCGCGCCCATGCTGTGGCAGCGCTCGTGATCCACGAACTCTGCACCAATGCTGCCAAGTACGGTGCGCTTTCGCGCGATGGCGGGGCCCTCGATGTGACTTGGGAAGAGCTCGAGGATGGCGATTGCATCTTGCGCTGGCGCGAAAATGGCGGTCCAACGGTTGGGCCGATTGGACGCAAGGGTTTCGGAACGGCACTGATCGAGAGAAGCATCCCTTACGATCTTGGCGGCACGAGCAGTCTCGACTACCGACCGGAAGGCCTCTATGCAGAGTTTCGTCTGCCCGGCCGGTTTTTGACTTGGGAAAACGAACCAACGCGTTCGGGGAAGGGTCAGGCCATGGATAGCCAGGCAGCGGTTGAACCCGTCAGCATTGCAGGTCTGCCGGTCCTGCTCGTGGAGGATCAGGTGCTGATCGCCATGGACGCGGAGATGATGCTTGCCGACGCTGGCATCGACGTCATCGTGACGGCAAGTTCGAGCACCGACGCGCTGAACCGCCTGAAGACCTTCACGCCCTCGATTGCCATTCTCGACATCAATCTCGGACGCGACACCTCAGTCCCGGTGGCCGAGGAACTGCAGCGACGCGGAATCCCCTTCGTCTTTGCCACCGGTTACGATGACCGGTCGGTGGTGCCCGACGAGCTTTTGTCGATCCCGGTCGTGCGCAAGCCCTATGACGCAAACGCCCTCGTCAAGGCGCTGTCGGACCGCCTGGCGGCAACAGACCCCGCGCACTGAAGGCACGAACTCGACGTCAAACCCTTGGATTGACAGGGTTGTCACCAACCAACATAAACCCTACGTTCTCTTTACGTTCCAGAACAGGAGGGAAACATGGAGGCGTTGGAGATCTTCATCGTCGAGGCCAAGGCCGTCACCTATGTGAGCGGCAAGCATCAGGCCTCCGTATCCACCCGTCCCGGTGCCTGCGACATCGCCTATGAGCGGGGCCGGTTTCGCTATCTCGACAGCTATTTCGGCGGAACGGACTTTCTCGGCCAGGAAGTCATTTGGGAAGACGCGACCCCGGTCTGGGCTATGAACTGTTACGGCCGCATCCTCGATCCGCAAAACTTCGATGGCGAACGCGCCGGCACCGTTATAAAGCAGGCGCTCAGCGCCCTTTATCAGGAAAAGCGCTTCCTCGGCGGCTTCGCCTACCAGCATGCTCTCGGGGAATATGTCGATCAATCCGTGGGCGACTACAGCAGTTTCCTCGGTGTCGAGCGCATTCTGGTCAACGACCGGGTCGTCTATCAGCTCGACTATCAGGGAGGCCTGATCAAGCCCTGACGGCCCTTGCTATTCTGGACAATCCCGTGAAAATGCCTAAAGGAAAGCCAATCCAACAAAGGCGCTAGATTTTAGGCATGCCGGCACGCCAACGCATCATCCCCGTCCGTCGCGAATACAATCGCTGGGTTGCGAACCAGACGCTGGAAGACTATGCGCTGCGCTTTACCGCCAAGAGCGCCCGCAAGTTTTCCTCAAGCCGGATCTCCCAGACCGCGATCGGCGCCATCTCGTTTCTCGCGCTGGAGGCGATCGGCGGCACGATCACCATTGCCTATGGCACGACCAACGCCTTCTTCGCCATCATCGTCGCCGCCATCCTGATGCTGCTGGTCGGGATCCCGATCAGCAAATACGCGATCCGCCACGGCGTCGACATCGACCTTCTGACCCGCGGCGCCGGCTTCGGCTATATCGGCTCGACCATTACTTCGCTGATCTATGCCGCCTTCACCTTCATGCTCTTTGCCATCGAGGCATCGATCATGACCAAGGCGCTGGAGCTCGCCTTCGGCATTCCGCTCTGGCTTGGCTACATCATCTCGGCGATCGTCGTCCTGCCGCTAGTCACCTACGGCATCCGGATGATCTCGAAGTTCCAGCTGCTCACCCAGCCCTTCTGGATCGTGCTGAACATCCTGCCTTTCGTCTTCATCGCCTTCCTGGACTGGGAAAAGATCGATCTCTGGCGCGCCTTTGCCGGCATCAACCATTCCAACGCCCATCTTGGTCAGGCGGCTCCCTTCGACCTCCTGGAATTCGGCGCCGCCTCCGCCGTGATCCTGGCGCTCATGCCGCAGATCGGCGAGCAGGTCGACTTCCTGCGCTTCCTGCCGCCCGAGGGTGCGCGCAAGCTGCACCACCGCATCGCGATCTTCCTCGCCGGCTCGGGCTGGGTAGTGCTCGGCGTGCCGAAACTGCTCGCCGGTTCCTTCCTCGCGGTCCTCACGCTCTCGACCGGCGTGCCCATCAGCGAGGCAGCCGACCCAGCACACATGTATGTGGCCGCATTCGGCTACATGCTGCCGAACGAGACCGCGGCCATGCTGCTGATGGCCGGCTTCGTGGTCATCTCGCAGCTCAAGATCAACGTGATGAACGCCTATGCGGGGTCGCTCGCCTGGTCGAACTTCTTCTCGCGCCTGACCCACAGCCATCCGGGCCGCGTTGTCTGGCTCGTCTTCAATGTGGCGATCGCCCTTCTGTTGATGGAACTCGGCATCTACGGCCTGCTCGAAGAGACGCTTGGCATCTTCTCGATCATCGCCATGAGCTGGCTCTGCGCCATCTCGGCCGATCTCTTTATCAATAAGAAGCTTGGCCTTTCACCACCGGGCATCGAGTTCAAGCGGGCCCATCTTTACGACATCAACCCGGTCGGCTGCGGCACCATGGCGCTTTCGGCTGGCCTTGCGCTCGCCGCCCATTTCGGCGCCTTCGGCGACCTCATGGCGTCGCTCTCGACCTATGTGACCCTGGTCGCCTTCCTCATTTCACCGCTCATCGCCTGGTGGACGGAAGGCAAGTTCTACCTCGCCCGCAAACCGCGCCACAGCTGGAAGAACCAGACCGGCATCACCTGCTCGATCTGCGAACATCCTTTCGAGCCGGAGGACATGGCCTGGTGCCCCGCCTATGCAGCACCGATCTGTTCGCTCTGCTGCACGCTCGACAGCCGCTGCCACGACATGTGCAAGCCGCATGCAAAGATCAACGCACAGGCCGCGACCGTGGCGCGCGCCTTCCTGCCCGAGGCGATGCTCGAAACCTTCTCGACCCGTCTCGGACGCTACGCGCTGACCGCCATGGTCTCGATCTCCGTCATCGGCGGCATCCTGGCGCTGATCGCCCATCAGGTGAATGCCGCGACGCCCGACATGACCGACGTGGTCAACCGCACGGTCACCGTCGTCTTTTTCATCTTCGCCATCATCGCCGGCATCGTCTCCTGGTTCTACGTGCTCGCCCATGACAGCCGCGTCGTGGCCGAAGAGGAATCCTCCCGTCAGAACACGCTGCTGCTCAAGGAAATCGCTGCCCATCGCAAGACCGACGCAGCACTGCAGAACGCCAAGGAGACCGCCGAGGCCGCCAACCGCGCAAAGAGCCGCTATGTCGTCGGCTTGAGCCACGAGCTGCGCACACCGCTCAATGCCGTGCTCGGTTACGCCCAGATCCTCGAGCGCGACGAGACGATCCCCGTGCCACGCCAGTCGGCGATCAAGGTTATCCGCCGCTCCGCCGACCACTTGTCGGGTCTCATCGACGGGCTCCTTGATATCTCCAAGATCGAGGCCGGCCGCCTGCAGGTCTTTTCCAACGAGGTCAACATCCAGGATTTCCTCGACCAGCTGATCGACATGTTCGCCCCCCAGGCCGCGGCCAAGGGCATTCTGTTCGAGCACCAGCGCTCCCGGAACTTGCCGCTTTATGTCCGGACCGACGAACGCCGGCTGCGACAGATCCTCGTCAACCTGCTCTCCAATGCGATCAAGTTCACCGATGAAGGCACGATCCGCTTCGGCGTCGACTATCGCAGCCAGGTCGCAACCTTCACGGTCAGCGACACCGGTCGCGGCATTTCGGAAAAGGACCTGAACCGCATCTACGAACCCTTCCAGCGCGGCGAGGCCGACAATGTTCGCCCGATGCCGGGGCTGGGCCTAGGTCTCACGATCACCAAGCTCTTGACCAACACGCTTGGCGGCGAGATCTCGGTCACCAGCGAGCGCGACAAGGGCTCGACTTTCAAGATCCGTCTGATGCTCTCGACCATCGACCGTCCGAACACGGCGCCGGCCCCGGAGCGAAAGATCGTCTCCTATACCGGCCCGCGGCGCACCATCATGGTCGTCGACGACAACGAGGACCACCGCGAACTGATGCGGGAGGTTTTGGCCCCACTGGATTTCGTCGTGCTGACCGCCGCTGGCGGCCCGGAATGCCTGACCCTCATCGAAGGTGTGAAGGCAGACCTCTTCCTCGTCGATATCTCGATGCCGGGGATGAACGGCTGGCAACTGGTCGAGAAGCTCCGCGATGCCGGCCAGAAGGCACCGATCCTGATGCTGTCCGCCAATGTCGGCGATGCCCCTGCCCCAGGCGGCGAAGGTCATGATGACGCAATCACCAAACCCGTCGACATCACCCGGCTGCGCGACAAGCTCGCCCGCTTCCTCGGGCTGGACTGGATCTATGCCGACGATCCGCGCCTGCTGATGCCGGCAACGCTGCCCGACAAGCCGGTATCTCCGGGCGCCGGGCATATCGAGGAGTTGATCAGCCTTTGCGATATCGGCTATGTGCGCGGGATCGAGGCAAAACTCGCCGAACTCGGCGGGCTGGGAAACAACACGGCCTTCGTCGACGCGGCCCGCGCTCATGTGCAGGCCTTCGATCTTGCAGGCCTTCGCGGTTTCCTGACCTCCTTTGAAACCGGCAGGGAGCCGATCCATGGCTGAGGCGAACCGCCGCGATATCGTGCTTCTCGTGGACGACAGTCCCGATGCGCTCGGCTTTCTCACCGAAGCCTTGGAAGCATCAGGCTATTCCGTGCTGATTGCGACCTCCGGCCACGGTGCCCTCTCGATCGTCGCCCGCATCAGCCCGGATCTCATCCTGCTCGATGCCGTCATGCCCGGCATGGACGGCTTTGAGACCTGCCGTACATTGAAGGCCGATCCGATCGTCGCCCAGGTGCCAGTCATCTTCATGACGGGCCTGACGGAAACCGAACACGTCGTCAAAGCACTGGAATCCGGCGGCGTCGATTATCTCACCAAGCCGATCAATATCGACGAGCTGCGCGCCCGCATCCGCGTTCATCTGTCCAATGCCCGCTCGGCCCAAAGCGCCCGCGTGGCGCTTGATGCTGCGGGTCGCCACCTGCTCGCCATCCGTGGCGACGGCCAGGTGCATTGGACCACGCCCCAGGCAAACCGGCTGATCGAGACCGCGACGGGCCACGCAGACGGTATCGGGGATGTCGCGAAGGCCGCCGCCGCATGGCTCTCCGTCCGCCGTGCCGGCAGCCCTGCTCAGGGCGAGTCGAGCTTCGCCTTCGCAGGCGCCACCGGCCTGCCGCTGACGCTCTCCCTGCTTGGCACGATCGGCGCCGACGAATATCTCTTCCGCCTCACCTCCGCCAACCGGCAGAGCGAGGACGAGATGCTGCGCGAACGCTTCGGCCTCACCCATCGCGAAAGCGAGGTCCTCTTGTGGATCGCCAAGGGCAAGGCCAACCGCGACATCGGCGAAATCCTGGGCTTGTCGTCACGTACGGTGAACAAGCATCTGGAGCAGATCTACTCCAAGCTCGGCGTGGAAAACCGCGCCTCTGCCGCCGTAAAGGCAGCGAATGTGCTGCGCGAGACGTAACCGTCCAAAGCACTGACGCGCCCATACCTTCACCACAGAACTCGACCTGACACCGTCGCTCCGCCGACGGGTGAGCAAACGGCGAGACGCTGATGAAGGCCGCTTTCGGCCAATCACAAAACTTGGAAACCAGAGGAGGCATGACCATGGACAACTTCGTTGTCATCACCGGTTGTTCTGGTAGCGGCAAGTCCACGCTCGTCGGGGAACTGCAGCGCCGAGGCTTCAACATCGTAGAAGAGCCGGGGCGCAGAATAGTGGCGCAGCAGTTGCCCGACGGCGGCAGAGCTCTGCCGTGGATCGACCTCGCCGCTTTCGCCGAAGAGGCAATCAAACTCGCGACCGAAGATCTTGAGCGGATGGCCGCCAAGCAGGAGTGGGTCTTCTTCGACCGCGGCCTGAACGATGCCGCATCCGCCTACGCAGTCGCGGCCGGGGATGAGGGACCGCTTGATCGCCTGATCAAGAAACACCGATATCATCCGCGTATCTTTGCTCTCGAACCATGGCCCGAGATCTACGTTCAGAACGCAGAGCGTCGGCATGGCATCGAGCAAGCAATGGAAGAATACGATCGCCTGGCCAGTCTCTATCCAAGGCTTGGCTATGAGTGGATCATTGTGCCCAAGTTACCGGTTGATGCACGCGTCGACTTCATCCTGCAGGTTTTGTCGACTTGATCGCCCAAAACGCAGAAAACCCGGCGCAAGGCCGGGCTTTCCGTCGTTCCAGGACTGGATCGATTAGTTCTGGAAGTACGAGTACTTGCCGTCCTCGCCCTTCTTCCAGGTGTACATCACGTAGTCCGGACGGGTGATGTCGCCCTTGGCGTCGAAGCCGAGTTCGCCGATTACGGTCGTGTACGGACCCTTTTCCTTCAGAGCCGTAGCAACGGTTTCCGGGTCGGAAGAAGCAGCAGCCTTGGCAGCTTCTGCGATAACCTGCAGAGCAGCGTAGGAGTACAGCGTGTAAGCTTCCGGCTCGAAGCCAGCGTCGCGGAACTTCTTCACGGCGTCGGCAGCGTTCGGGTTCTGGCGCGGATCCGGCGGGAAGGTCATCAGCGTGCCGTCAACTGCGTCACCGGCGATCGAAGCAAGTTCGTTCGAGGTGATGCCGTCGCCGGACATCAGGGTTGCTTCCAGACCCTGGCTGTCCATCTGACGCATGATCAGGCCAGCTTCGGTGTGCAGACCGCCGAAGTAGACGACCGATACGCCAGCTTCCTTCATCTTGGCGATGAGGGCCGAGTAGTCCTTTTCGCCGGCAGTGATGCCTTCGTAGATGACTTCGGTAACGCCGAGTTCGTTCATTGCCTTCTTGGTTTCGTCGGCAAGACCCTGGCCGTAAGGTGTCTTGTCATGAACGACAGCAACCTTGGCGTCCTTGAAGTTGTCGGAAATGTACTTGCCGGCAACTGCACCCTGCTGGTCGTCACGACCGCAGGTGCGGAAGGTGTTCCACAGGCCGCGCTCGGTGAAGTTCGGGTTGGTCGAAGCAGGCGTGATCTGCAGGATGCCGTTTTCGGCATAGACTTCAGAAGCCGGGATCGAAACGCCCGAGTTGAAGTGACCGACGACGAACTTGACGCCGTCAGCGACGAACTTGTTGGCGACCGAAACGCCCTGCTTGGCGTCCGAGACGTCGTCGCCGAGAACGATCTTGATCGGCTCGCCGTTGATGCCGCCGGCGGCATTGATGTCGGCAGCAGCCTGCTCGGCACCCTTCTGGAGCTGAGCGCCGAACGCAGCGTTCGGGCCAGTCAGCGGGCCGGCAACGCCAACGAGGATTTCGGCGTAAGCGTTGCCGCTGAAGGCAACCATGGCCGTCAGCGCAACTGCCGAAAGAAGAGACTTCTTCATATTGTGACTCCCAAGTTTTTTATGCGGGTTAGGATTGAAAACCCTGCGCAATACCCGCTGTGACTGCGCCGGAAAACTGTTCCACTCTTTGTATACGGCCGAGGCCTTGTCTTATTGCAAGTCGACGCCCTCTGTCGTCAATCTGCGACAGAAAACAACAGCTTGTCAATCTTTGTTCTTCCACGAGAAATACGAGGTTCTCTCATAGAGCCAGTAGTAGTTGTCGACCATCTGCGTGGTGCGGCGGGACTGGAAACCAGCCACGGCAAACACCATCAGGATGACCACGTCGAGGACGTAGAAGAAGGGGCTGACGAACGGTCCTGCAAACAGCGAATAATGCAGGAAACGCATCGCGAACCCCAAGCCCAGCACGTAGACGAACACCGTGCCATAGCCGTTCCAGCCCTCGGCTGCGGCCTTGCCGGTCCGCCATGCGGTCCAGAAACCCAGCAGCATCACGAGGAACCGCAGCACGAGCCGAACGGTGGTGTCGCTTTCGAAAAACAAACCTTGCATGTCAAATTCTCCCCGCGCTCAGTGATGGCCGCCTTCGAGATAAGCCGCGCGGACCGACGGATCGGCCAGCAGTTCCTTACCCGTGCCACTCATCGTCACCTTGCCGTTGACCATGACATAGGCACGGTCCGACAGTTTCAGTGCGGCGAAAGCGTTCTGCTCGACGAGGAAGACGGTCAGCCCCTCTTCCTGGTTGAGCCGCTTGATCTGTTCGAAGATGCCTTTGACGATCAGCGGCGCAAGGCCGAGCGAAGGCTCGTCGAGGAGAAGCAGCTTCGGGCGCGACATTAGCGCACGACCGATGGAGAGCATCTGCTGCTCGCCACCCGACAGTGTGCCGCCGCGCTGGCTCTGGCGCTCCTTCAAGCGTGGGAACATCGTGAAGATCTTCTCCACGTCTTCCTTGAAGTATTTCAGGTCATCAAGGCCGGCACCCATCTGCAGGTTTTCGAGCACCGTCATGCGGGGGAAGATGCGGCGACCTTCCGGCGACTGAGCGATGCGGCGACGGGCGATCAGATGGGTTGGGATCTTGGTGATGTCTTCACCGTCGAAGATGACTTGTCCGGAGCGCGCCTGTGGGCTGCCGCAGATGGTCATCATCAGCGTCGACTTGCCGGCACCGTTGGCACCGATAAGCGATACGATCTCGCCCTTGTGGACCTCGACGTCGACACCGGCGAGCGCACGGATATTGCCGTAGTAGGTTTCGACATTGGAAACCTTGAGAAGCGGTTCAGAGGACATCAGGCTTCCCCTCCGGCAATCGCTTCGACTTCGTGGATCACTTCTTCCAATTCTTCATCCTCGACACCCAGATAGGCCGCGATGACCTTCGGGTCGTTCTTCACGTGATCAGGCGTGCCATCAGAGATCTTCTGGCCATATTCCAGAACCACGACGTGGTCGGAAATCTGCATGACGACGGACATGTCGTGCTCGATCAGGAGCAGCGACGTGCCTTCATCGCGAATGCTGCGCAACAGCGTGTTGAGCGCCAGGGATTCCTTCGGGTTCAGACCGGCTGCCGGTTCGTCGAGGCACAGGAGTTCCGGCCCCGTGCACATGGCGCGGCAGATTTCCAGACGACGCTGTGCGCCGTAAGGCAGGTCGCCTGCCGGGTCATCGGCACGATCGGTGAGATCCGCCTTGTCGAGCCAGTAGCGAGCCTTCTCGATCGCATCGTTTGCCGCCTTCTTGTAGGCCGGCAGGCCGAGGAGACCGAGAACGGTGTAGCCCGACGCCTTCATCAGCGCATTGTGCTGAGCAACCAGCAGGTTTTCGAGAACGGTCAGACCCGAGAAGAGCCGGATGTTCTGGAAGGTACGCGCCACCTTTGCCTTCTTCGGGATTTCGAAATCCGGCAGGCGTTCCAGCAGGAACTGGTCGCCGGACTTCTGGGTCAGCGTGATCATACCCATCGTCGGCCGATAGAAGCCGGTGATGCAGTTGAAGACGGTGGTTTTGCCGGCACCGTTGGGGCCGATCAGCGCGGTGATCTCGCCGCGCTTGGCTTCGAAAGAGAAGTCGTTGATGGCCATCAGACCACCAAATCGCATCGACAGATGCTCGACCTTCAGGATGGTGTCATTGCTCATTGTCGTGTTCCCGGAAGTCATCAGCCGTGACCTTCCTTGGTAAAGCTGCCCGAGACGGCCTTGCGCTCCTTGAGGAAGGCCGTCGGCTCTCTGCTGCCGACGAAGCCGCGCGGCTTGAACAGCATGACGACGACCATGGCGAGGCCGAAGAGGATCATGCGGTACAGTTCAGGCGTGAAGTCGGGGCCGAAGATGTGCTTGAGGAACTCCATTTCGCGCAGCGCTTCCGTGCCGCCGATCATGACAATCGCCGCAATCGCGATACCCGTCAGCGAACCCATGCCGCCGAGAACGACGATGGCGAGGATAACCGCGGATTCGAGGAAGACGAAGCTTTCCGGCGAGACGAAGCCCTGGCGGGCAGCGAAGAACGAGCCGGCAAAACCACCGAACATCGCACCGATCGCAAAGGCGGTCAGCTTGGTCGTCACGGTGTTGATGCCAAGCGAACGGCAGGCGATCTCGTCTTCACGCAGCGCTTCCCACGCACGGCCGATCGGCATGCGGCGAAGCTTGATCGTGACATAGGCCGTCAGGCAGCACAGCGCCAGGATCACGTAGAAGAGGTAGATCTTGTAGTAGGCGGACGACATCGGCAGGCCGAATGTCTTGGCAAAGCCGTCAGCCGAGGCATTGAACTCGATGCCGAAGAAGGTGGCCTTCGGAATGCTCGAGATACCGAAGGTACCCTTGGTGACGTCCTGCCAGTTGATCAGCACCAATCGGATGATTTCCCCGAAGGCGAGCGTCACGATGGCAAGATAGTCACCCCTGAGCCTCAGAACCGGGAAGCCAAGGATGATGCCCCAGAAGGCAGCCAGAATGCCGGCGAGCGGCAGAAGCAGCCAGAAGGACAGGCCGAAGTTCTGTGCGAGCAGCGCGTAGGAATAGGCACCGACCGCGTAGAAGGCGACGTAACCGAGGTCGAGCAGGCCGGCGAGACCGACGACGATGTTCAGACCCCAGGCCAGCATGACGTAGATCAGGATCTGGATGCCGAAGTTGTCGACATATTTCAGCGAACCCTGAACGCCTGTGAGAGCGAGAATCACCGGCGGGTAGAGAATGAGCGCCAAGAGCGCGATCTTCAGGAAATGCGTCTTGAAGAAGGACGGCTTGGCATCGATGTCGTGCACCGGCACCGCCGCCGACTTCTTCTCCTTGCGGGCGGCGAACCACGGCGCAATGAAGGCGACCATGGCGAAGCGACCGAAGGCGGCGATAAGGACGAAAATCGCCAGCAGGCCGGGACGCGTGTACCAGACCAGCTCGTTCGCCATGTTCTGATCGGTCTTGATGCCGATGTAGAGGACGAAGAGACCGAGCGAGATGACACCTGCGAAGATGCCTTCCTTGATGGCGCGCGCGAGCGTGCCGGACGAAGCGGCACCGTTTACGTTTGCAGAAGTGGTCATGGGATCAAACCTTCTCGACTTCCGGACGTCCGAGGATGCCGGTGGGCTTGAAGATCAGCACGAAGGCCAGGATGCCGAAAGTCGCGACGTCCTTGTAGGCGATGCTGAAATAAGCGGACCAGAGCGACTCGATGAGGCCGATCAACAGGCCACCGAGAACAGCGCCCGGGAGCGAGCCGATACCACCGAGAACCGCGGCCGTGAAAGCCTTGACGCCCGGGATGAAGCCGTCGTGGAACGAGGCAACACCATAATACATCAGGTACATCGTACCGGCGACGGCGGCGAGTGCTGCACCCATCACGAAGGTGATGGAGATGGTGCGGTCGACGTCGACGCCGAGCAAAGCTGCCATCTTGCGGTCCTGTTCGGTCGCGCGCTGGGCACGTCCGAGCGGCGTCTTGTTGACGAGGTACCAGAAGGCGGCAAGCAGGATGGCGGTGATGACGACGATGATGACCTGCTTCACGGCGATGGTGACATTGCCGAAATGCAGGACGTCGCTGACCAGCGGCGGGATCGGCTTGTTGCGCGGACCCTGCGAGATCTGGATGAAGTTGGACAGAACGATCGACATGCCGATCGCGGTGATCAGCGGCGCGAGGCGGAACGAACCGCGCAACGGCCGATAGGCCACACGCTCGATCGTCCAGTTCCACAGACCCGTCATCAGCATGGCAATGATCAGCATGATCAGCAGCGCGAGCGCCACTGGAATGCCGGCAAAGAAGGATGTCAGGATGAGGAAGACGATAAGAGCGGCGAAGCCGCCAAGCATGAAGATATCGCCGTGGGCGAAGTTGATCATGCCGATGATGCCGTAGACCATCGTATAGCCGATAGCCACGAGGCCATAGATGGATCCAAGAGTCAGCCCGTTAATGAGCTGCTGGATGAAGTACTCCATATATTATCCCCCGGACGCGCCTGATTGATGCGTCTCATTTTGTTGTCCCTTTCGGGCATAGGCGTCGGAGGATTCCATATCGCTTTGTCCGAAAATGTGAAGCCAAAAAGGCATCCGTCAGACAAAATGTTACTGTTAACAGGCGCTTTGACCCGGGAAATGACAGGTCACACAAAAAAGAAGCAGAAAAAGCTTAGGAAATCAGCAGGTCGCGCGAGGCGACCCGCCGTTCATTCTCGGGAACTAATGCAAGCCCACTTTTGTGGAAAACGGTTCAGTTTCTCATTCGCGACCCGTTCGCGTCAAAAAGCGACTGAGGCTGCAGACGGGCGGGCAGGATTTCCCCAAGAATTTCCACGCCCCAGCCATCGATTTCGTCGGCAATCTCCTTCGGAACATAGCCGATGGCGACCGACACGCCGCTCGGATGGGCAAAGCCGCCCGAGGTGACCCAGCCGCGCACCTCGCCGTTGAACGAGATCGGTTCGTCGCCGATGACGTCGGCATCCTTGGCCTCGACGATGAAGGTGCGGAGCCGAAGCGTGCCGCCCGAAAGCTTCTCTTCCAGAGCCGCCTGCTTGCCGATGAAGCTCGCTTCTTTCTTGAGCGCCACGAAACGCGACAGCCCGGCTTCGAGCGGCCCGTAGAGCGGGCGATATTCGCGCGACCAGCTGCCGAAGCTTTTCTCCAGTCGGAGCGCATTGAGGGCTCGCAGACCGAACAGCGAGATGTTGAATTCGGCACCCGCCTCCATCAGCGTATCGAACACATAGCGCTGATATTCGGGCCGCATCCAGATCTCATAACCGAGATCACCGGTATAGCTCACGCGGCCGAGCATGACAGGCGCCATGCCGAGATCCATCTCGCGGATCGCCATGAAAGGCAGAGCCTCGTCCGAGACATCGAGATGGGTGAGCTTGGCGAGCACCTCGCGCGACTTCGGCCCGGCAATCGACAAGCCGACGAGGCTGAGGTTGAGGGCCTCGACATCGACCGAACCATCCTCCGGCAGATGGCTCTCGAACCAGCGCATGTGATAGTCCTCGGCAATGCCGGAACCGATGATCAGGAAATCCTCGTCGTCGAGATTGGCAACGGTGAAGTCGCCGATCAGCTTGCCGGCCTCGTTCAGCATGGGTGCCAGCGCCATGCGCCCGACTTCAGGCAGCTTGCAGGCAAGCATCCGGTCGAGCCAGGCCCGAGCCCCCTCCCCGCTCACCATGTATTTGGCAAAGCCCGAGGTCTCCATCAGGCCGACGCTCTCGCGCACGGCCTTGGCCTCACGGCCGACCGCCTCGAAATCCGTTGACCGGCGCCAGGAAAAGGCGTCTTCGACACCTTCAGGCGCAAACCAGAGCGGCGTTTCCAGACCATAGGATGCACCGAAGACGGCACCGGCCGCCTTTAGCTTATCATAGACAGGCGTGGTCAGCAGCGGACGTGCGCCCGGAAGCTCTTCGTTTGGATAGCGGATCGAGAAGCGGCGGGAATAGTTCTCGCGCACCTTGGCATTGGTATAGGCGAGCGTCGCATAGTCGCCGTAACGGCAGACATCCATGGCGAAGACATCGAAGCCCGGATCGCCCTCGATGATCCAGTTGGCAAGCGCCAGACCCACGCCACCGCCCTGAGAGAAGCCGGCCATGACCGCGCAGGCCGACCAGTAATTGGTCATGCCGCGCACGGGACCGACCAGCGGATTGCCGTCAGGCGAGAAGGTGAAGGGGCCGTTGATGATCTTCTTGATGCCGGCATTGTTGAAGGCCGGGAAATGTCGGAAGCCGATTTCAAGCTCGTTGGTGATGCGCTCCAAATCTTCCGCCAGCAGTTCATGGCCGAAGGTCCAGGGCGTCTCGATCGGCGACCAGGGACGGCAATCCTTTTCATAGGTACCCATCAGCATGCCGTTGCGCTCCTGGCGGATATAGATCTCGCCGTCGAAGTCGACGCAATGCATGAGTTCCTTGCCGGTCGTCTTATTGAACTCGATGACCTCGGGCATGTCCTCGGTGATCAGATACATGTGCTCCATGGCAAGCACGGGCAGCTCCAGCCCGACCATGCGCCCGACTTCGCGCGCCCAGAGGCCGGCGGCGTTGACCACATGCTCAGCCCGGATTTCGCCCTTGTCGGTGATCACCCGCCAGGTGCCGTCTTCCAGCTGCACCAGATCCTCGACCTTGGTGTGCAGATAGATCTCGGCGCCATTCTTCTTGGCTGATTTCGCATAGGCGTGGGTCGTGCCGTAAGGGTCGAGATGCCCCTCATGCGGATCGAAGACCGCACCTACGAACTGCTTGGGATCAAGCAGCGGCATCATCTCATAGGCTTCCTGCGCCGAAATGAGCGTCGCCTCGCCGCCTGCATACTTGCCCTTGGCCAGCAGCGACTTCATCCAGTCGAAGCGCTCCTTGGTGGCAGCCAGCATCAGGCCCGATGTCATATGCAAGCCGATGTCCTGGCCGGAATACTCCTCGATCTCCTTGTAGAGCTCGACCGTGTATTTCTGCAGCTTGGCAACATTCGGATCGCCATTGATCGTGTGCATGCCGCCGGCCGCATGCCAGGTGGAGCCGGAGGTCAGCTCCGAACGCTCCAGAAGCACCACATCGGTCCAGCCGAACTTGGTCAGGTGATAGAGGACCGAACACCCGACGACACCCCCGCCGATGACGACGACACGCGCATGGCTCTTCATGGAAAACGCTCCCTTGGCGGCAAAGATTGATCCGACAAAGCTAGATTGCCCGCATGAAAGCCAGAAGACCATGCTGCGACGAAACATGTCGCATGAGTGACAGGCAGTGTTCTCTCGGCGGCGTCGCGGTTGCGACTTTTGTGTCAATCAAACACGACACGCGGCTGTCATTTTAAGAGTTCAGTAAGTTAGCAAATATAATCATATCATATCGGCCCATTTCCCCCGCCGCCGCCCCAAATCAGAGATCCGCATGTCATTTTTCGCCTTCGGCAGCGATGCCCGCTCTATTCTGAACGCCCTCGAAAAATCCCAGGCCATCATCGAGTTCGACCTCGAGGGCCGCATCCTTCATGCCAACGACAACTTTCTGAAAGCCATCGGATATCAGCTGAGCGAAATCGTCGGCCGGCATCACCGCATGTTCGTCACCCAGACCGAAGCCAACTCTCCCGAGTACCAGCAGTTCTGGCGCCATCTGGCCGCCGGAAACTTCGACCAGCGCCAGTACAAGCGCATCGCCAAGGGCGGCCGCGAGATCTGGATCGAAGCGACCTACAATCCCGTCTGCAAGGGCGATCGCCCCTATAAGGTCGTCAAGTTCGCGACCGACATTACGGCGATGAAGCTGAAGTCTTTGGACGCCGAGGGCAAACTCACGGCTCTCGACCGGGCACAGGCCATCATCGAGTTTTCGCCCACCGGCGAGATTCTGCATGCCAACGAGAACTTCCTCGGCGCCATGGGCTACGCGCTGTCCGAGATCGTCGGGCGCCACCATCAGATCTTCTGCGACGCGGACTACGCTTCATCGGCAGAGTATCGCGACTTCTGGCGCGAACTGGGACAGGGCCGTTTCGTCTCCGACCAGTTCACCCGCTTCGGCAAGGGCGGCAAGAAGATCCACATCCAGGCCTCCTACAACCCGATCATGGATGCAGACGGCAAGGTGCTGAAGGTCGTCAAGTTCGCAAGCGACGTCACCGAACGCTTCCGGGTCATCGAAGAACTCGGCGCAGGCCTCGGCCGCCTTGCGGACAGCAATATCCGCATCACGCTCGACGAGCCCTTCGGCGCGGAGTTCGAACCGCTGCGGCGGGACTTCAACGCCTCGATCGGCGCCTTTCAGCAGACCCTGTCCGGCGTCCTCGACCAGACGCATGAACTGGCACGCAATGGCAGCGCGATGAAGAATTCTGCCGAAGAACTGTCCGACAGAACCCATCAGCAGGTCGTCGCACTTGAGCAGACGGCAGCGGCCTTGTCGGAAGCAACCACCAAGCTTCGGGCGGCAACCGAGCGAACGCGCGAAACCCGCCAGATGGCAACGGATGCCCGTGCCGCCGCAACCTCCTCTGTCGCCGTCGTCCGCGACACGGTCAGCGCCATGGAGCGCATCGAGGGTGCCTCCAACGAAATCGGCAAGATCATTGGCGTGATCGATGAGATTGCCTTCCAGACCAACCTGCTCGCGCTGAATGCTGGTGTCGAGGCAGCACGTGCCGGCGAGGCCGGCAAGGGCTTTGCCGTCGTTGCCCAGGAAGTGCGCGAGCTTGCCCAGCGCTCGGCCAATGCGGCGAAGGAAATCAAGGCATTGGTGAGCACCTCTGCTAATGAGGTGCAGGAAGGCGTACGCCTCGTTGGTGAGACGGGCCGCGTGCTGGAAGAGATCGAGAAATTCGTCTCGGCCATCGACAAAAATGTCGACCGCATTGCGACCTCCGCCGCTGAAGAGACGGCAGCGTTGGAAGCAATCAACGGTGCCGTGACCGATGTCGATGGCATGACCAAGGCGAACGCCGCCATGGTCGCCCAGTCGACCGAAATCAGCCGGGCGGTCTCCGATGGAGCAACCGTACTCGCTGATCTCGTAAACCGCTTCAAGCTCAACCGGCGCAACGGTATCCGCGAGGATGGCAAGGAGGTCTGGACGCCGGCCGAGAGGGCAGCCCGTCTGCGCATGCCCTACCGCGCCGCATCCTGACGCCTGCAGCGCAAAGCCTTCGCCACGGAAAACGCCTCCGTTGAAACTCCAAATCGCCCGCGCTTCCCAGTGCGGGCGGTTCTCATCTCCCCTGCCCGCGGCTCAGCGCGCCGGCAAGCTCCGGACAATCAGATCCATCACCAGCGGCACCCGCCCGCGCAATTCCTCCTCCAGGGCTTCACGGGACAGGTTGAGCATCAGAGCGCGCAGATGGATCGAGCCGAGCAGCGTCGAGACGAGCATGTCGGCGAAAGTCTTGTTATCGAGGCCAGGCGGCAGGCGGAGTGACGGATCGCTGGCCAGAGCCTGTGCAACATGGCTCATCGTCTTCTCGACGCAATCCCGATAGAAGCGCTGCGCAAGCTCCGGATATTTTATCGACTCCGCGATCACCAGCCGTGTCAGCGTGATCTGCCGGGGCGACAGGATCGCCGCCGCGACATCCTCCAGGAGCCGGATCAGACGCACCTCCGACTGCTCTTCACCAGTCGCAGCGCGGCTGTCGATGACGGCCACATCATGGCTGTCGACCAGCGCGCCGAAGAGCGAGGCCTTGTCCGGGAAGAACTTGTAAACCGTCTTCTTAGCCATGCCGCAGGCGCGCGCCACCTCTTCCATGGTTGCATCGCCGTAGCCGAGACTGTCGAAAACGGTTTCCGCCGCCTGCAATATCAAGGCCTTGCGATCATCGTCCGCGAGGCTTGGGGGCCGTCCCACCGTTGCTGAAGCCGTCGTCATGCCTGCCATCCCAAAAGATTCCGGTTGACAATAAGAAACGATTGCGTTTCCTATCTCCTCAAGGAAACGATAGCGTTTCCAATTCCGCGTTTCAACCCCTCGCCGCTGAAGAGACAAGGACCATGCAGAACAAGAACACCACACTTGCGATCGCGCTGGGAGCCGTCTGTGCTCTCGGCCCTTTCGCCACCGACATGTATGTCGCCGCCATGCCCCGCATGGCAGAAGACCTCGCCACAACGGATGCCAACATCCAGCTGAGCATGATGACCTATTTCACTGGCTTCACGCTCGGCCAGCTGTTCTACGGTCCCGTCTCCGACAAGACCGGTCGCAAGCCGATGATCTATCTGGCGCTGGTGATCTTCGTTCTCGCCTCGATCGGCTGCGTGCTCTCCACCGGCGCCACGGAACTGCTTATCTTCCGCTTCCTCCAGGGCATCGGCGGCTCGATCGGCATGGTCATCGCCACCGCCTCGATCCGTGACGTGCATACCGGACAGGCTGCCGCCCGTCTGATGTCCATGGTCGTGCTTGTGCTCGGCATCGCCCCGGTGCTGGCGCCCCTGCTCGGCAGCCTCGTGCTGCAGATGGGCGACTGGCGCATGATCTTCGCGCTCCTCGGGAGCCTCGGCGTAATCGTCGCGGTCATCACCGTCACCATGCTGCCGGAAACCCGCATGCCCGAACTGCGCGCCATGAGCCGCCCAGGCGACGCCCTGCACTGGTATGGTCGCCTGCTCTTCACCCGCAGCTTCATTCCCTATGCCGGCGCACTCGCGCTCGCCCAGGGCGGCTTCTTCGCCTATATCGCCGGCTCGTCCTTCGTGCTGATCAATGTCTATGGCCTCTCGCCGCTCGCCTATTCGGTCATCTTCAGCCTGAACGCCATCGGCATCGGCATCGGCGCGCAGCTCGCCCCGCGCCTGGCAGAGCGGATCGGCGTACGTGGCGTGGTCAAGCTGAGCGCCACCATCTACGCGGCCGCCGGCCTCATTCTGCTCGGCCTGCAGCTGGCCGGCATCGCCTCGCTGGTCCCGGTCTGCATCCTGCTGTTCATCATGGTCATGGGCGTCGGCGGCATCATGCCAACCTGCAACATCCTAGCAATGGAATCCCATGGCGCGATCTCGGGCACGGCAGCGGCCTTGATGGGTGCCCTCGGCTTCGGCGCCGGCGCGCTCGGCAGCTTCGCAATCGGCGTGCTCGATGATGGGACAGCCCTTCCCATGATTGGCGTCATGGCTGCCTGCGCCGTGGCAACAGCCGCGATCGCCATCGTCACCTTCGGCCCGTCCAACGTGACCAAAGCGGCGGCAGCTGTCTGACACGACCTCCGAAAAGCATCAGCCGCCAGTCAAAAGCCGGCGGCTGATGCTTTTTCGTTGTAATTGTGGATGGCCTACATCGGCCTGAGCGTGAATTCCGTCAGCTCCGCCGGCACCCCTATCCTGAGCGCAAAGCCCGGCCAGAGGCCCGTGCCATTGTTGACATAGAGCTTCATGTCACCGACCTGGTAGAAGCCGGAGACATAGCCATTGTTCGCCCGGGCGACGATCTGGTCGAGGCCGCGCACCATACCACCATGAGTGTGGCCGGAGAGCTGGAGCGCCACACCCTTTTCGGCAGCCCGCTGCGCAAGCCGCGGCTGGTGATCGAGAAGGATGATCGGCGCGCCCGCAGGCGCGTTGCGCAGGGCAGCCCCGAGATCCGGCTCGAGCGAACCCGTCGAGCGCGCCGAAAGATCGGTGACACCTGCAATAACCAGCCGGCCCTCGCCGCGCTCGATCACCGCATGCTCATTGGCGAGGATGCGCATGTTGAGTACGGGGAAGTGCTTAAGCCACCGATCGACCTCGAAGAAGTATTCGTGATTGCCAGGCACGGTCAGCACGCCGTCACGGGCGCTCAGACCCGCAAGCGGCGCGACGTCCTCCCGTCGGATATCGAGACTGCCGTCGATCAGGTCACCGGTGATGACAATGAGGTCTGCATCGAGCGCATTGGCTTTCTCGACGACGGCACTCGCCCATCGTCCGGTGAACAGACGGCTGATATGCAGGTCGGTCAGCTGCACCATTCGGTAGCCGTCGAATTCAGGTGCGAGCCCGGGGATCGCCACCTCAATCCTCTTGATCGGCGGCACGCGGATTGCCTGGCTGATGCCGAAAGCGGCGAGGACCAGCGCCGCAACTCCCATCGTATATCGCACTTCGGCCGGCACCGCCGGAAACGACCATTTGACGGCGAGAATCAGGATGCTGACGAGATCCAGCACCACCTGCATTGCGGCCAAGAGCACGATCGCCCCGAAGAACAGGTTGAACCCGATCACCAGCGGACGCGGGAACTCCGGCGCAAAGACCGACCCGGACGTGAACCGGCTGAACAGATGATATTGCGAGGCCAACAGCAGGAAGGCGGCAAGCAACAGCTTTACCATCCAAGGCCATGGCAAAGGGGCGATGAAGCGGGTTGCCACGATGAGCCATGGCAGGGAAAACATCAGATGAAACATGCGGGCGGGGGATCCTTTGCTTCGATAACGCCAAAAAGTCCCTGCCGGTTCACATCTAAAGCGATCACTGCACGGAGAAGGTCAGGCAAACCCCGCCGTCAGCGCAAACTCCCGCCCCATCTCGCGGATCTCGTCGAACAGGAAGCCCGCGAAACTGCGCATGACGATGATCTCGAACGTGTCCTGCCCAGTGCGGGCAAGGTTGGCGGCGACATGGCAGATCTGGCAGTTGGTAGATTGGCCGATTTCGAACAGGTCGGCATACAGGTCGAGCGCCGTGCATTTGGCAAGGATCGCCCGCACCTTTGGTCCCTGAATACGCAGCACCACGCGACCGTCGCTCTGGTCGACGAACGACGCGCAGGTCGCCCCGAGGTCTGCCAGCTGCCGAGCAATCGTGTCAGTTGCGACCGTCTCGCTGAGCAGGAGCCACTCGCCGGGCCCGCAGACGCGAACATGCACATCTTCGAGATTGGTCAGCGCCTCATCGATATCAGCCTCGTGCCCCGGATGGGCAAGCACGGAGAAGACAGACACTGCCCGCAGAATGGCGAGATGATGCGGATTGGGCGTCGCTTCGAAACCGGAAATGTGGTCCTCGAGCACGTGACGGGCGGCATAGGTCACCGGCATGGCAGGATCCTCACAGGTTCAGTTTCTTGTTGTCGGGGTCGTAGAAGACGGGGCTGACGACTTCCGCCAGCACTTCCGAACCGCGCAAGCCGTCCCAGACGACGATCTTCTCGCCCAGCCGCTCGCGGCCGGATTTGAGGAAGGCAAGCCCGATCATATGCCCGAGCGTCGGCGAGTGGCAGACAGAGGACACCCAGCCCTGGTCGTTCAGCGTCGACGGCTTGATGTTTTCCTTCAGAAGATGCGCACCGGCAGCGAAACTCTTGTCGCGGTCGACAGGCTTTAGGCCGACAAGCTGCGGACGGTCGGCAGCGGTCAGGCCGAAGCGACTCGACAGCCGCTTGCCGATGAAGTCGGGCTTCTGGGTCGAGAACATTTTGCCGAGGCCCACATCGTCGGGCGTCGTGCGGCCGTCGATTTCGCTATGGGTGATGAAGCCCTTTTCGATGCGCAGCACGTTGAGCGCCTCGACGCCGTAAGCGCAGATGCCATGCGGCTTGCCGGCCGCCATGATCGCATCGGCGACCGCTTCGCCATAGTTGGCGGGCACTGCGACTTCGAAGGCGAGTTCGCCGGAGAAGGAAATGCGGAAGAGCCGCGCCTTCAAGCCACCCTTGAGCAGCACTTCGCGCGCCGACAGGAAGGGGAAGGCCTCGTCGGAGATATCGTCTTCGATGATCTGCTCGAGGATGATCCGCGCCTTGGGTCCCGCGACCGACATCTGCGCCCACTGATCGCTGGAGGAGACGAAGCGCACATCGAGATCCGGCCAGAGAACCTGGGAGCAGAATTCCAGATGCGTCATCACCTCGCCGGCATAGGCCGTCGTGGTGGTCATGAAGAAATGCTCGTCCGACAGCCGGCTCGTCGTGCCGTCATCGTAGATCATCCCGTCTTCGCGCAGCATCAAGCCATAACGCGCCTTGCCGACAGGAAGCTTGAGGAAGGCGTTGGAATAGACCCGGTTGAGGAATTCCGCGGCATCCTTGCCAAAAATCTCGATCTTGCCGAGCGTCGAGACATCGCAGAGACCGGCATTGGCCCTGACGTTCAGCACTTCCCGGTCGACCGCTTCGCGCCAGGTCTTCTCGCCATCGCGCGGGAACCAGGAGGAGCGATACCAGAGGCCGGATTCGACGAAGACCGCACCGTTCTTCTTCGCCCAGCCATGCAGCGGCGAGGTGCGCACGGGCCGAGAATGTTCGCCCCGCGAAGTGCCCGCCATCGCCCCGAAGGAGACGGGCGTGTAGAACGGTCGGAAGGTCGTCGTGCCGATTTCGGCGGGCGACACGCCGCGCATGCCGGCCATAATGCCGATGGTGGCGACATTGCCGAGCTTGCCCTGGTCGGTTGCCATGCCGCCGGTCGTGTAGCGCTTGGTATGCTCGACATGGCCCATGGCCTCGCGCTGGGCAAGGCTCAGGTCCTTCACATGCACGTCGTTCTGGAAGTCGACAAAGGCCTTGGACTTGGCGCCCGGCACATACCAAAGCGGCGCAAAGCTCGCGTCGAATTCACCTTCGACTTCCGGCACGTCGACCGTGCCGACGAGCCGACCGAGATCGCCGATCGCCTCATGCGCCTTGTCGGCGCCGTCACGCAGAACAGCAGCAAGCGCGGCATGACCGGCAGCAGAGCCGGCAATCCGCAGCCCCTGCCCCACATCGGGCGCCAGGAAAGCCTGATACTCCTCCGACCAATATGGCTTGGCGCCGCGCTGGCAGGCGAGATGCACGATCGGGCTATAGCCGCCGCTCATCGCCAGCGCATCGCAGGCAATCTCCTCCTGGTGGCCGACGCGTTCGGCGATCAGCCCCTTGATCCGGAAATACCCCTTGGTGTCGATGACGGAGCCGCCACGAATGACCCGCACGCCTGATGGAGCAACATCCGAAGACTGTGTCCGCCCGTCGATGATGGCCGCAACGCCAACCCCGGCAGCGACCAGATCGGCCGCCGTGCGATAACCCGCACCGCCATTGGTGAAAATCGCGACGTTCTGGCCGGCGGCCACACCGTAGCGATTGACATAGGTCCTGACAGCGCCTGAGGTCATCACACCCGGCTTGTCATTGCCGCCGAACACCAGCGGCCGCTCTTCCGCACCCGAAGCTAGGATCGCCCGCCTTGCGACGATGCGCCAGACGCGTTCGACCGGCAGCTCGCCCGACGGCTGCGCGACATGCTTCTGCACCTTTTCGACGGCACCGAAGACATTGTCGTCATACCAGCCGAACACGGTGGTGCGCGGCATCAGCGTGACATTGGAAAGGCTCTTCAGCTCCTCGACGACGGAGGCGGCATACTCGGCTGCCGACACACCGCCAACGGTGACGCGCTCGGACAGCAGCGATCCGCCAAGCCGGAAACCTTCATCCGCCAGAATGACGCGGAGCCCGGCGCGCGCCGCAGCCCGCGCCGCCATCAGGCCGGCAGGGCCAGAGCCGATGACCAGCAGGTCACAATGCGCCCAGGCCTTTTCGTAGCGATCGGGATCGGCGATGAACGGTGTCTTGCCGAGGCCGGCGGCTTTCCGGATGATCGGCTCATAGAGCTTTTCCCAGAAGGCCTTCGGCCACATGAAAGTCTTGTAGTAGAAGCCGGCCGAGAGGAACGGCGACAACAAGCTGTTGACCGCGCCGATATCGTATTTCAGCGACGGCCAGCGGTTCTGGCTATTGGCTTGAAGCCCCTGATAGAGCTCGGCGACGGTGGCGCGCGTATTCGGCTCGGTGCGGCCTTCGCTGCCGATCGTGACAAGCGCATTCGGCTCGGCCGCACCTGCCGTAACGATACCGCGCGGGCGGTGATATTTGAACGAGCGCCCGACCAGCAGTTGGTCGTTGGCGATCAGCGCAGACGCCAGCGTATCGCCTTCATAGCCCGTATAGGTCTCGCCATCGAACGAGAAGGAGATGGTGCGCGCGCGGTTGACGAGCCCGCCGGAAGACAGCCTGAAGCCACTCATCGTGCGGCCTCCTTCGCGTAATCGCTGGCATCCGTCACGCTATAGACCTCGTGGCTCGCGGCATTGTCGCGCTCGACGACCAGCCAGCGACGGCAGCCAGCCGAATGGTGCCAGTGCTCGGTAATCCGGCCCTTCGGATTGTCGCGGATGAAAACGTAACGATACCACGCATCGTCAGGCGCGCCGGCGGCCGGGCGGACCGGGCTGGCATCACCGCGAATGCTGAACTCTTCCTTGGGGCGAACGCCGCAATGCGGACAGGTGATCAGGCTTGCCATGGCGATGTCTCAATGCAGGTTCGGTTGGGGACCCTTGCCGCCTTCGTCGACGGCGAAGCCGCGTTCGAAGCGATCAAGGCGCAAGAGGCGAGCCACGGGATGGGCCTCGTTCTTGGCGATCAGATGGGCAAAACAGAAGCCGGACGCCGGCGTCGCCTTAAAGCCGCCGTAACACCAGCCGCAGTTCAGGTAGAGATTGTCGATCGGGGTGCGGTCGATGATCGGCGAGCCGTCCATCGACATGTCCATGGCGCCACCCCAGGACCGCAGCACCCGGACGCGCGAGAGACCGGGGATCAGCGACACGCCCTCCTCGATCGTATGCTCGACTGTCGCGAGATTGCCCCGCTGGGCATAGGACGAATAGTAGTCGATGTCGGCACCGAAGACCAAGCCACCCTTGTCGGACTGCGAGATATAGAAGTGCCCCGCGCCATAGGTGATGACATTGTCGATCACGGGCTTGATGCCTTCCGACACAAAGGCCTGCAGCACATGCGTCTCGATCGGCAGATCAAGCCCCGCCATCTTGCCGGTGACGGAGGTGTGGCCGGCGGTCGCCAGCGCCAGCTTGTTGCAGCCGATGAAGCCCTTGGTCGTTTCGACGCCGGTCACCTGGCCGAGTTCGTCGCGGCGGATGCCGGTCACTTCGCAATGCTGGATGAGATCGACGCCGCGCTCGTCCGCACCGCGCCCATAACCCCAGGCAACCGCATCATGGCGGGCCGTGCCGCCGCGCTTCTGCAAGAGGCCACCGAGGATCGGGAAGCGCGCGTGGTCGAAGTTGAGATAGGGCATCATCGTGCGCACCTGCTCGCGGTCGAGCAGTTCGGCAGCCACCCCATGCATCATCATCGCATTGCCACGCCGTGCATAGGCATCGCGCTGGCCGTCGGTGTGGAAGAGATTGACGATGCCACGCTGCGAAACCATGGCATTGTAGTTGAAGTCCTGCTCGAGGCCTTCCCACAGCTTCATCGACAGCTCGTAGAAGGGCTCGTTGCCCTCCAGCATGTAATTCGAGCGGATGATCGTGGTGTTGCGCCCGACGTTGCCACCGCCGAGATAGCCCTTCTCAATCACGGCGACATTGGTGATGCCGAATTCCTTGGCGAGGTAATAGGCAGTGGAAAGACCATGCCCGCCGCCCCCGACGATAACAACGTCGTAATGCGGTTTCGGCTGCGGCTCACGCCACATCGGCGCCCAGTTCCGGTTGCCGGAAAGCGCCTGGCGGAAGATCGAAAGGGCGGAATAACGCATCGAACAACCTCTGCAAATGTCGCGTCACATTCGCATAGGCGTCACAAAGAGCAAGCGCGATCAGGACAAAATCTATGCTGTTTGAGACATGCAACACAGGTTTGATCGCAGTGCAGCACAGAAACATCAGCCGGCATTCCCATGCTGCGGCAAGGCGCACTTCCAAACGGCGGGCCATGGCAGTAAACCGGAGTGTGACATGATCGGGAGCCCGGTTCAGGTGCATCAGACGACAGACATTCTGAGACTGTTCGAGGAAAGCGCGATTGCCGCTGGCCGCGTCATTCTCGACATCTACCGCGCCGGCGCAAAGGTGCGCATCAAGGGTGACAAGTCACCGGTGACGGAAGCCGACGAGGCCGCCGAATGGCTGATCCTCGAAGCGCTCGCCCGCGATTTGCCTGATGTGCCCGTGGTCGCAGAGGAAGAAGTCGCCGCCGGCCGTATCCCCGATGTCAGCGGCGGGCGCTTCATCCTGGTCGATCCGCTCGACGGCACCCGTGAATTCATCGGCGGCCATGACGACTTCACGGTCAACATCGCGCTGATCGAAAACGGCACCCCCACCCTCGGCGTGGTCCATGCGCCCGCGCTCTCCACGCTCTATCTCGGCGGTGACGGCAAGGCCGAGAAACTGGTGATAGACGATGAGGACCGCGTCTCCGCCCGCTATCCCATTGCGGTGAGGCAAAAGCACGCCTCGCCCTCGGCACTCGTCTCCCGCTCCCACAATTGCGATGCGACCGACGCCTATATCAAGAAGGCAGAGATCCTGGAGCGCAAGGCGGTCGGCTCTTCGCTCAAGTTCTGCCTCGTCGCCGAAGGCGTGGCCGACATCTATCCCCGCTTCAGCCCCACCATGGAATGGGATACGGCAGCCGGTGATGCCGTGTTGCGGGCTGCAGGCGGCATGGTGGCGACCGAGGACGGCGCACCGCTCACCTATGGCAAGCGCCTGATGGGCCTGCGCCCCTTCGAGAATCCGGCCTTCATCGCAACAGGACGCCCGCAAGAGCGGGGATGACTTCCAAGAAAGAGGGAGCAAATTCAACGGGGGCCTGCGATTTTCATCCCCCGCCTTCAGGCATGTCCGAGACTTCTCCCTTCGAACCCGCGCTGCACCTGGCAGCCAAACGAGAAGGAGAGACCATGCCCGATACGACCACCAAGCTCGCTTTGCCCTTCATCATGCCTGCACAGGCGCAGAAGCATGTGACCCACAATGAAGCGCTGCTGCGCCTCGACGCGCTCGTGCAGCTCGTCATCACCAGCGGCCTCTCAAGTCCGCCGACAGATCCCCTCGACGGCCAGATCCATTCGGTCATCACTCCCGGGACTGGTGCCTGGAGCGGCCACGAAGGCACACTGGCCCTTTTCCAGGATGGCATCTGGGTTTTCATCACACCGCGTGCGGGCTGGACCGCCGTCTTCCTGGATGAAGAGAGACTGAAACTCTTCGACGGCACCGACTGGATCGAGCTGCCCCTCCCCTCTGGGGCTCAGTTCGAGCGGCTGGGCATCGCCGCCATGCCGGACAGCTATAACCGGCTCTCCCTCTCCTCGCCTGCCAGCCTCTTCAACCATGCCGGCGACAGCCACCGGCTGACGATCAACAAATCAGGCACGGCTGAGACCGCGAGCCTGATCTTCCAGTCGAACTGGCAGGGGCGTGCCGAAATGGGGCTTGCGGGGGAAGACCGCTTCTCGCTCAAGGTGAACGGCGACGTGACCGGCTGGCGTCAGGCCGTCAGCATCACGCCGGAGGGTTATGTCCGCCACGACCAGCGCCCTCACGCCCGCGCCTCGCTCAATACAGCAACACTCACCCCGGCTGCCGGCAGCTTCACCGGCTTCGATGTCCTGCATCTCTCGGGCGGCGATGTGGCGCTCGGCTCTCCGCTTGCCTCCGGCAATGGGCGTCCCCTCGTGGTATCCGCGTCTGGTCTCTATGTTCTGTCGCTGACCGTAGACGCCAACAGCACCGGCACTCACACCGTCCATGTCAGCCGCAATGGCTCGATCGATGTTGCAAGCCATATCGGCGGCGCTGGAGTATCAAGCACGGTGGCTCTGGTCTGGCTCGACGCAGGCGACACCCTGGCGCTGCGCCACCTCGGCACGATCCAGTATGACTTCGGCTACGGGAAGACAGAGCTCAGCCTGACCTTGCTTTGAGACCATAAACGATAAAAGGCGCCACAGCTCGTGTGGCGCCTTTTGTCAAATACAGAGATCCGCTCTCAGAGCAGCCTGTAACGACAGGCACGGGCCACCGCCTGCATCCGGTTGACCGCTTCGAGCTTGCGCATGGCGCTCTTGAGGTAGCTGACGACGGTATGGCTAGAAATGTCGAGAATGATTGCGATCTCGTCGCTGCTCTTGCCCGCCGCCGACCAGCGCAGACATTCGATTTCGCGCGCGGAAAGCTTTTCCTTCGGGCCGAGCCGTGGAACGAGCGCCTCGACGCCGGCATCGAGCAGCTCCATCAAGCTCAACTGCAGTTCTGCAATCTCTCTGCGGTCGGGCGCGCTGGCACGTCCGGAAAGCACCAAAACATACTGGGTCTGGTTCCGGTCATGCAGGCTGTAGACCAGGAGAGCGCCAAGCTCGAACTGCTGGAACACCGGCGCCACAGGCTGCCGCGCTTCCGAGCCTGGCGTGCCGAGAAAGAGGTTGTCCTCTGTGTAGATCGGCAGGATCGACTGCTTGATGCGCGCAACGAGCTGGCTTCCGGCGTAGACTTCGGCTGCCTCATAAGCCAATCGCAGCTCGTCTGGCCAGGTGCAGACGATCAGATTGGCCGCAAATTCCGGGCTGTCAGCCTTCGGAAACCTGGCAAGAAGACAGTGCCGAAACCCGTGAGCACGACCCAGCGAAAAGAGGTCACGCCCCCACGACCCCGTGGAGAGCGCTTCGCTCTGAAAAACGGCAGCGCCGTCACCAAGATTGTGACTGTGCGTCACATCGGTTGGCCTGAACATACAACTCCTTTCGACCGAACATTCCGTCCGATCGGGATCTGAATATTTATGGACATTGAGTCGTTCCATGAAGGAACGGGTATCAGCTGGGCCTGTCGCCGATCTTGCGGCTCAAAAAGAGAGCCGACTTGCGCGACATCTGCCCTTCTGGACGACGGATCGTCCTCGGCATGGATATTGATGAGCGCCCAATGCCACAGATGCGCGACGCGCACCAGTCGCGCCGTTCGCATAACTCCTATGCAATTGCCGCAAGTTTACTCAAGTTGCAGCAAAAAGGGCGAATCCCGGCGCGGCTTCGTCGCTAAAATTATTATCAAATGCTTACAATGGGCTTAGGCAAATTTTAAAGCATCGGTCCTAGTATGCGGGTGTGTGGTCTTGAGTTTGTATAGAGAGTCCAATGACCGAAATGATCCGCCCACGAGTGAAATATGTCATCGGCCCCGATGGCAGCCCCCTGACGATTGCCGATCTTCCGCCGGCCAATACACGCCGCTGGGTGATCCGCCGCAAGGCTGAGGTTGTCGCGGCAGTGCGTGGCGGCCTGTTGAGCCTGGAAGAGGCCTGTGAACGTTACACGCTGACGGTCGAGGAGTTCCTCTCCTGGCAGTCTTCGATCAGCGACCATGGCCTGCCGGGCCTGCGCACCACCCGAATCCAGCAGTATCGCCATTAGTACCTTTGGTGCCGGTTCGCCGGCACACTAAGTTTTTTGACAAGACCCATCCTGAACCGGCACGGCCCAGCCTGCCGGTTTCATGCTTTCTGGGGCACAGCCCTTCGGCCAAGAGCACTCAAGGCAACTACCGCCAAGCTCGATCCCGCATAAAACCAGAGTCCCGGCTGGGTAAACGCCTGCGCCAGCCCGCTCGTTTTCGTCGCAAAGATGACGATGGCAACAAGCAGCACATCCATCATCGACCACTTCGATAGCACCGGCACCAGACGATCGAGAAACCCGGTCTGCTGAAGGCTATCCTCTGCCACCTGTTCGGCAGCGACAAGCAGAAGCTTGGCGAGCGGAAAGACGATGGAAACCAGGCCGACGAGCACGGCAAGCGCCGCATCCCCGCCCGTCCACAGAGACACAATGACCTCGGCCAGGGAGGCATCGGTGGAAAAAACGTAAAAGCTCTCGAACCGCATGAGCGGAAGCGTCACCCCAAGGGCGAAAAATGCCGGGGCACCGACAAGGAGAAGCGCCTTCAACCAGACCAGCAACGAGGTTCCCCTTGCGATATCGAACACTGCGTGTCCGGCTCTATCGTTGCCGGTTCGCAAGCGCCGATGTTAAGCAGAAGCACGAAACGACGGCAACAGGAGGCCAGGATGCACATCACCAGTGAGGAAGCAGGGTCCGGCGGACGCTATATGGGCCGCGTCGATGGCATAGCAGAACCCGCGCTCATGACCTTCTCCCGCGCCTCCCCCACTCTGATCATCATCGATCATACCGAGGTGCCGGGCGAGATGCGCGGAACCGGCGCCGGTCAGACGCTTGCCGAGCATGCGGTCGCAGAGGCGCGCAAGGGCGGCTGGAAGATCATCCCGCTCTGTCCCTTCATGAAGGCGCAGATGGACCGCCACCCGGACTGGAATGACGTTCGACAGGGGTGATCCCTAGGCTATAAACGAACAAAGGCGGACGCGAGAGTAACCCGCGACCGCCTTCCTTTTCGAAATCTCAACCAGACTGAATAGCGTTATTCAGGCCCGGACACGCATCTGGCCATCGCGCTCTTCGAGAGCCGCCGCCTTCTGGTATTCCGCTTCTGCCTCTTCCAACGCCAGTTCTGCTGCTTCCTGCTGGACCTTCAGTTCCCGAATGGAGACCTGAAGATTATCCGCGCGCTGGCGAGCTGCCTTGGCGAAGGTGGGATAGGCGAAATGATTGGGATCAGAGATACCCGACTTCTTTTCCTCGATGCCGATCTGAGCTTCGAGCTCCTTCGCCATCCGTTCGAACTCGGACATCATCGACTGCAACTGCTGCAATTGCCGACGCTTTTCGGTAACCTGAAAACCCTTCAGGCGTACCAGGCTCTCACGCGACTTCATACGCAATACTCCCGTGATGCGAGATCCCCCGCCACACTTGCTACTCAACACGCCCGCCACCGATTCGTCCAAAAAAAGTCCGCGGCGTTAACAAAAAGCTACCTTTGGTAACCTTTCGTTTACGGGCATCGTTAATGATAAGGCCGATCACTTAAGGGTCAGTAAATGCCAGAGCCCGAAAAGAGCTCCCGACAATGATGAGTCAAATGAATCGGTTACAGGGTTTTCCTGAGGCGCAGATTCAGGTGTGGCGATGACCGAAACACATGAAGAATCAGGAGGCTGAAATCTTTGCTTAATAAATTCGATACACCTTGCCAGAGGGAATCAGAATTTGTTAACCAATTGGTGGCAGCCTTCAAATCAGGCAACGACTGGATCCGTATCGCGTAGGGGGCCATCTTGACCTTTCGGCGGCGGTAAAGGGGATAAATATGCGGGTTCTACTCATTGAAGACGATAGCGCGACGGCGCAGAGCATCGAACTGATGCTCAAGTCCGAGAGCTTCAACGTCTACACCACCGATCTCGGCGAAGAAGGTGTCGACCTCGGTAAGCTCTACGACTACGACATCATTCTGCTCGACCTGAACCTGCCCGACATGTCCGGTTACGAGGTGCTGCGTACCCTTCGCCTGTCCAAGGTGAAGACGCCGATCTTGATCCTGTCCGGCATGGCAGGCATTGAAGACAAGGTGCGGGGCCTCGGCTTCGGCGCCGACGACTACATGACCAAGCCGTTCCACAAGGACGAGCTGGTTGCCCGCATCCATGCGATCGTCCGCCGTTCCAAGGGCCACGCCCAGTCAATCATCATCACGGGCGAGCTGATCGTGAACCTGGATGCCAAGACGGTCGAAGTCGGTGGCCAGCGCGTTCACCTGACGGGCAAGGAATACCAGATGCTGGAGCTTCTCTCGCTCCGCAAGGGTACGACACTGACCAAGGAAATGTTCCTGAACCATCTCTATGGTGGCATGGACGAGCCAGAACTGAAGATCATCGACGTCTTCATCTGCAAGCTGCGCAAGAAGCTCGCAAATGCCGCCGGTGGCGCAAACTACATCGAAACCGTCTGGGGCCGCGGCTACGTGCTGCGCGAGCCGGATGGCGCTGAATACATGGAAACGGCATAAGCCTTTTCCCAATCCCCTTGCCGGAGGCCCGCGTTCATGACGCGGGCCTTTTGCGTTCTAGACTTTACCCGCCCCACGCGGGCGTCCCGGATTGCGGCCACGAAAAAAGGCGGCACCGATGGCACCGCCTTTTTGATATTGGCTTCAGTTCCTGGCAGATCAGGCAGCGATCGCCTTGTCGCCGAACGTCTTGGTCAGGATTTCGCGATCGAAGGGCTTGAGCAGGAAGTCGTTGGCACCCGCACGCTTGCCGGCCATCATCACCTTCAGCTCGGCCTCGACGACGCAATAGTAGATCTTTACGGCCTTGCCGTCGGGAAGTGCGCGTACGTTGGAAATCAGATCGAGCGCGTCGTCCATGCCGGCATCCACAATCATGACATCGGGAAGCTCCCGTTCGCAACGCGTCAGACCCTCACGCCCGGAACCAGCTTCCGTCACCTGGTAGCCAAGCTCCGACAGGATCTTCTTGCCGACCTTGCGAACGATGTCCGAGCCGTCTGCGATCATCAAGCGCTTCATGGTCAACTCCCCTCCCCTCAAACCGGGGAATACAATTTTAACCGCCATGATACCGGGCCTGACCTAAGGAAAGGTTACCGGTTGTAACAGCCCATAGTCCCGGATTGGGACAGTTCACGCGGTCAGTTCTGCGGTGAAAGCGATCTCGCCTTCGCTCGGCACACATTTCAGTTCCATGCCGCATTCATCCGCGAGCAGCACCGTGTAATAGGGCTGGATGGTATGGGCATCGACCGCCTCTTCCAGGTGGCCGGACAGGATTTCCTGATACTTCGGCGGCACGCGCAGCATGCGGCCCTTGGCGACGATCTTGAACTTGGCGTCCGTCTCCGGGTTCTCGAGCGAGATATCGAGCGAGCCGCCACGCGGGATGGCGCCATAGGCGACGAGGAAGAGGTTGAGCAGCAGCTTGACGCGGTTCTTGGCGATGATGGCGCGCGGGCCGCTCCAGGTCACCTCGGTCTTCTTCTCGGCCTGAGCGAAATCCTTGGCAGCCTTCTCGGCCTCACCGGTGTCGATCGAGGCGCCGACAGAGCCGGAAGCCCCGAAGGCAAGACGGGCAAACTTCAGACGAACCGAGGCATTCAGCGCGCTGGTGCGGATCAGATCCATCGCATCGGCGTCGGCACCGCCCTCGTCGAGCAGTTCGAGGCCGTTGTTGATCGCGCCGACCGGCGAGATGACGTCGTGGCAGACGCGGCTGCAAAGCAGCGCCGCGAGGTCGGGACCTGCAAGCGTGAGGTTGGGGTTCTTCGCCATGGTCGTCTCCAGAAGATGTGGACCCTGAGCGCAACAGGCGGACACGCGTCCGCAGGCCGCGACTTGGTCGGATGCCGTTCGGCCATAATGACACCATATTTGGTAAACCGATTATTAAGACGATGCCCGCTAGGTTTAATTACCCCCAAGGAAGACGCCGAATCCGTCGGCTTCGCATTCAGGAGGCACCATGATTCCCTCGTCCATTCGCTCCCTGCCGGTTCTGCGATCGCTGTTCCTGGCCACCATGGCTATCATCGGCATTGCGATCAGCGAACGGCCAGCCGCGGCTGCCGGAGAATACACGATCCAGGAAGTGGTCGATGCCGGTCACGGCTTCTTCGGCGAAACGAGCGGCGCCCTGGCAAAGGTGATTGAACAGGCCTTCGAACAGTATGGCCTGCCGAACGGCTACATCCTGGGCCAGGAAGGCTCCGGCGCCCTGATCGCCGGCCTCACCTATGGCGAAGGCACGCTCTACACCAAGAATGTCGGCCAGCACGACGTGTTCTGGCAGGGCCCATCCCTCGGCATCGATTACGGTGGCAACGGCACGCGCGCGATGATGCTCGTCTATGACCTGCCTGATGTCGACACGCTCTATGCCCGCTACGGCGGCGTCAGCGGCTCGGCCTATATCGTCGCTGGCGTCGGCATGACGGTCCTCAAAAGCCGCGATGTGATTCTGGTGCCGATTCGCACCGGCCTCGGTGCACGTCTCGGCGTGAACGTTGGCTATCTCAAGCTGACCCGCGCGCCCACCTGGAACCCCTTCTGAGCCCACAGGTTGCGTGGCTCAGGCTCACGCAAGCTCGATCTGGTCTGTCGTTAGGCTTATTCGTGGAAGGTACCGGCCGGGTCCGTCGTTCCGCTTGCCGCCTGACGGCGGCCATGCTTAACTAACTGCTAATCTTCAAGAGTTCCGTGGCGCGACCGTGATTGAATATGCCCTGATTTTCGGAATGGGATTTATGGCGGCGGCGCTGCTGGTGATGCTTGTCGCCCCGGCAATCCATCAACGCGTCGTGCTCTACACGGAGAATCGGCTGAAGGCGACCATGCCGCTGAGCCCGCAGGAGATCCGCGCCCAGAAGGACATGGTGCGCGCCCTCTATGCCGCGGAAAATGCCAGGACCCAGCACGAGCTCACCCGCGAACGGGAGAAGTCGATCGGCCTCAAGCTGCAGAATGAGACGCTGAGTGCGGACGCCGCCAGACTTCTGTCCGACAGCAAGGACCTCAAGGTTCAGATCGAAGAGATGAGCACGGAAGCCGCTGATCTTCGCTCCAGGCTGCGCCGCGGCGATGTGGAGATGGGTTCCATCCGCGAAACGCTGAAGCGCGTCGAGATCGCCGCAGCCGCCAAGGATGTCGAACTCGAGGAACGCGCCCATCGGATTGCCCGCCTCATCAGTGACATGGATACGATGCGCATCGAGGCGATGAGCCGCGACACCGAGATCGACACGCTGAAGACCCGCATCCAGGGCATGCGTGACGAGCGCGAAGAACTGCGCCGTGAGACCAAGCTGCTCGCCAAGCGCGCCAAGGACGCCGAGCTGCGCCTGGCTCAGGAAGAGCACAAGGTTCTGCGACTTGAGGATATCCTCGCCCGCGACGCCGCCGAGCGGGCCGATGCAAGCTCGCTCGTTGAACGCCGCACGCGGGAACTGACCGATCTGCGTGCCAAGTTGAAGACCTCCAATGCCCAGCTGCGCAATGCGCAACGCGCGCTGCGGGAAGCCGGTATCGCCCTGCCCGACACGAAAGAGCCGTCCATGGTCGAAGACGAGATCGCGAATTCCAACCTCGCTGCCGATCCGGTCGTCCTCGAAAACGACATCCGTCGCAGCCAGACGGTCCTAACCGAACGCTTGCTCAAAGCCAAGGCATCGACCGAAGACGATGCGCTGCGCGAGGAACTAGGCGACATTGCCGCCAAGATGATCGTCTTGACCGCAGCCCGCGAGGACGAGCGGTCTGTCATCACCGACCTGATCGGCGCGCAGCCGAAGGGCGGCGACAAGCAGAAGAGCCTTGTCGACCGGGTTCTCGCCATGGACCCGTCGATCGGCCGCGCCTCCGGCATGGCAACGCCTGCCGAGTAAGGCCACCCATCATCTTCCGAGAATTTGAAACTGCGTGTAGCGCAGTGCGTCAGCCAAGCCGCCCCATGGCGCGCGCGATGGCGTAGAGCGCGATCCCGCTTGCGGTGCCGACATTGAGACTATCCAGCCCCGGCGCTTGCGCGATGCGCGCAGACCGGAAGCGATCGAGGATCGTCGCCGGCAGTCCCTCGCCTTCCGTGCCCATGACCAGAGCCACGCGCCGCCCGGGAGCGATGGCGCCGATCTCGACAGTGCCCGAAGGCGACAGCGCCCAGATCTCGAAACCAGCCTCCGCGAGAGTGCCGAGAACCTCCTCTGCGCTGCCCTGACGCGCATAGGGTACAGCCAGCACCGCACCGACGGAGACGCGCAGTGCCTTGCGATAGAGCGGGTCGCAGCACGTCTCGTCGAGCAGGACGGCATCGGCCGTGAAGCCAGCCGCATTGCGAAACAGCGCGCCGATATTGTCGTGATTGGAAATGCCACAGCCGACCAGCACGAGCGCGCTTTCCGGCAACTCGGCGATCAGGTGCCCGAGATCAGGCGGCGCAGCACGGCTACCAAGCGCAAGCACCCCGCGATGCAGATGAAAGCCGGCAATCGCATCCAGCACAGAGGCCTCCGCGACGTAGATGGGCAGATCATCCGGAAACTGCCCGATCAGATCGGAAAGCCCCGCCACGCGGTTCTTCAGGAGCAGGAGCTTTTCCGCCCGCACTGGGCCGGACCCGCCATGCGCCTTGGCGAGCATCGACAACACAACCGTGCCTTCGGCAATGAACTTGCCCTGGCGACCCGTCAGGTCGCGCTCGCGGATCGCCGTGAACTCGGCGATCCTCAAATCGCCGGGATCGGTAATCTCGATGAAGCGATCCGGCCCCACGCCGTCCTCAATCGCCGGCAAGCGTCACGTCGGCGATGATGCGGCCGAGCGCGAGATCGAAGACGAAGGCTTTGCGTTCACCCGCAGCCGTTTCGCCGTAGATCAGCATCTGGCTGCCCGAGAGCGAGGTTTGGGCGACACGGAAGCCGGCCGGCAGATTGGCGGTCAGGCTGAGCGGCTGGTCGGACGGAACGGCGAAGGTCGACGACGACGTTGCAGCCACAGGTTCGGCGCCACCCTCATCGCGGGTCAGCTTGTAGAAGATCGACACCAGCACGGCGAGGAAGAGCACCGCCATGATGCCGCCGGAGATCAGCTGCAGCTTGACCATCTTACGGCGAACGCCTTCCATGACCGGATCGAGCGGCTTGTCTTCCTGGTTCTCGTCGTCGATATGCGCCATCGCTGCTGCCGTTTCCCATCGTGTTCGCCCTGATCCCGACGCTTTCCCCGGGGCGAACGAACCGGAGAAAATCGCCGGGCGAACCGGCTGTCGATTGTCGAAGCCCCCGGTCTGTGCCAAATGGCAGCGACAAAGGCCGCAGCATCGGCCGCCGTAAGACGGGATGACATGATGACCGACCCCTTTAACGAAGCCGCCGCATCAAGGAAAGAGCTGATTGCCGAGGACGATGCCTCAGGCCGCATCGACGCCTGGCTGACGGCAGCACTCGGGGCCGAGTTCTCGCGCAATCGCGTCAAGGCGCTGATCGAACAGGGCGCGGTGCAGCTGAACGGCGCGCCGCTGGATTCCCCCAACCGCAAGATCAAGCCGGGCGACACCGTAGTCATTGACCTGCCGGCGCCCGAAGATCCGCAGCCGAAGGGCGAGGATATCCCGCTGGAGGTTCTCTATGAGGATTCTGACCTGATCGTGATTGCCAAGCCTCCGGGCCTCGTGGTCCATCCCGGGGCCGGCAACTGGAACGGCACGCTGGTCAATGCGCTGATCTATCACTGCGGCGACAGCCTTTCGGGCATCGGCGGCGTCAAGCGCCCCGGCATCGTGCATCGCCTCGACAAGGATACGTCGGGCGTGATGGTTGTCGCCAAGAACGATATCGCCCACCGCCATCTCTCCGACCAGTTCTCCGACCATGGCCGCACCGGCCCGCTGGAGCGCGCCTACCGAGCCGTGGTCTGGGGCCGCCCGCGCGCGCTTGCCGGCACGATCGATGCGGCGCTGGGCCGCTCCGGCGCCGACCGCACCAAGCGCACGGTCAAGCGCGAAGACACCGACGACGCCCGCGAGGCGATCACGCATTACACCGTGCTGGAGCGCTACGGCGAAAAGCCCGACGCCACCTGCCTTGCCTCGTTGGTCGAGTGCCGCCTGGAGACGGGTCGCACCCATCAGATCCGCGTCCACATGGCCCATATCGGCAATCCGCTGATCGGCGACCAGGAATATGGCGCCGCCTTCAAGACCAAGTCGAACCTCCTGCCCGAGGACGCCAAGCGGGCGGTGAACAAGTTCCACCGCCAGGCGCTCCATGCCTATCTCTTGGCGTTCGAACATCCGACCACGGGCAAGACCATGCGTTTCGAGGCTCCCATCCCGGCGGATCTTCAGAAGGTCATCGATGCGCTGAAGGTGATGTAACGAAACCTCTATCAGGCGCTAACGGTCGATGGACGGCACGGCCACGACCACTGGCGCATTGCGCGCCAGCAGGACGTGGCCGACGACGGCCGCAAGCACGACTATGCCGCCGATCAACGTCGTCAATGCCGGCACGTCGCCGAGGAACAGCCACACCCAGAACGGTGCAAGCGGCGCATCCAGCGCTCCGATGAGTGCCGATTCCACGGGCGGAACGTCTCGGGCACCAATGGTCAGCAGCAGAAAGCCCAGCGAGAAGGCCAGCACCCCGAAACCGAGAACGACCAGGAGATCGTGCGACGAGGTGGCCAACGGCGTCGCGAAGGGCAGTGCCACGGTCGCGCTCAGGAAGCAGGACACAACGGTGCAGGGCAGCGCCGGCTTGTCCGGATAACGGCGCACAAGCACGGTCCAGAGTGCGACCATGGCGGTCATGGCAAAGGCCAGCAGATCACCGAACAGCGTGCCTTCCTCGCCACTGCCGATCATCACCGCCACGCCAGCCATCGCCACACCGCTGGCAATCAGCGCCACTCTGCCCGGACGTTCGCCAAGCAGCAGGAAACCAAGGCCGGCTGCGAGAAACGGGCATGTTGCAAAGATGATCGCCACATGCGCGACGGACGTTGTGTAGAGCGCGCCAATGAACAGGACGGCGCAGGCAGCCGATGTCGCGCATATCAGAAGGCCCGGCCACCCGAGGCGGACGAAATCGGCGATGATCCGGCGTCGTGCGGTAACCGCCAGCACGGCAAGCAGGAAGACCCCGGCGATCGTACCGCGCAGGAAAAGAAGCGTGGGCCCATCGATCGACACCAGCCGGGTCATGAGCCCTGCCGTGGACAACGCCACGGTGGCGGCACTGACAGCAACGAGCCCGCGCGAATAGGCAGACAGGGACATGGGAGAACTTTCGAAGAGCAGACGATAGACCCTTATAACATTCCGCAACTGACACCATATCGTCAGCAGCCGACAAGGCCTGACGCCCGAGTGGTGTCATTGAATCGCGAACACTCCGTCACGGCCTCGTGAGGGAACACAAGGCTTGTATCGCCGTTTTGCCATACTTATCTGTCATATGGATTTCCGTGGGGAAGTGAGATCCACGGAGATCGGGTTCGCCGTTGCTTTGGGAGCCCAGTAGGAAAAAGGGGGTGCTTTATGGCCCGCAGTAGTTTGCCATCGATCACAGCCGGCGAAGCCGGCCTCAATCGCTATCTCGACGAAATCCGCAAGTTCCCGATGCTGGAGCCGCAGGAAGAATACATGCTCGCGAAGCGTTACGCCGAGCATGGTGACCGCGACGCCGCACACCGTCTCGTAACCAGCCATTTGCGCCTCGTGGCGAAGATTGCCATGGGTTATCGTGGCTATGGCCTGCCGATCGGCGAAGTCGTCTCGGAAGGCAATGTCGGCCTGATGCAGGCCGTGAAGAAATTCGATCCCGAGCGCGGCTTCCGCCTGGCGACTTATGCCATGTGGTGGATCAAGGCCTCGATCCAGGAATACATCCTGCGCTCCTGGTCGCTGGTCAAGATGGGCACGACCGCCAATCAGAAGCGCCTGTTCTTCAACCTGCGTCGCCTCAAGGGCAAGATCCAGGCGATAGAAGAAGGCGACTTGAAGCCCGACCAGGTCACCGAGATCGCAACCAAGCTCAAGGTGTCCGAGGAAGAGGTTATCTCCATGAACCGTCGCCTCTCCGGCGACGCCTCGCTCAACGCACCGCTGCGCGCCTCCGAAGGCGAAAGCGGTCAGTGGCAGGATTGGCTGGTCGACGACCACGAGAGCCAGGAAGCCGTGCTGATCGAGCAGGACGAGCTTGAGACCCGCCGCAGCATGCTGAAGCGCGCCATGAGCGTGCTGAACGAACGCGAGCAGCGCATCTTCGAGGCCCGCCGTCTGGCAGAAGATCCGGTGACACTCGAAGAGCTGTCCGCCGAATTCGACATCAGCCGCGAACGCGTGCGCCAGATCGAGGTTCGCGCCTTTGAAAAGGTCCAGGAGGCCGTCCAGAAGGACGCGCTCGAACGGGCCAAGGCACTGCGGGTAGTCGAGGCTTAAGGGCCGTCGACCCTGGTGACAATTGTTCAAGCCGTCCGGGCAACCGGGCGGCTTTTCCTTTGAGGTCGTGCCGCGCGTTATTCGGCTGCCAGTTGCTGCCGCGAGAAGACCGCAAGTCCAAGTCCGGTCAGGACGCAGAACCAGCCGAGAAGCACGGCAACACCGACCAACGCCGCAATCGGCGCCCCTCCCGCCAGCAACCAGTCCCGCAGCGCCTGGGCCGCATAACTCGGCAAGGGCAGCCTGTCCGCATCCGCTCCCAGATAGAGCTGCAGCAGTGTCGAACCGATCGCCAGCAGAAAGGCCGGGATGACGGCTGCGATCATCGACCGGAAGGCAACGACGAGCAGACCAGCGAGCGCCGCCAGCACCGCGAGTTCAAGGAATGCGATGCCGAACGCCGCTACCAGCGTAATCAGCGAGGATGCGGAGAGGTCGAGACCTTGCCCCTGCAAAACACCAAACAGCACACTGAGCAGTATGTCCCCGACCGCGGCCAGCAGCAGGGCCAGTGCGAGCCACGCCAGGCACACGAGCAGCTTGGCGGCGAAGAGCTGCACGCGCGCGTGCCTCGGCACCAGCAGCCTCCAGGTCGCATAGCGATATTCAAGAAAGAAGACGGTAGCGATCCCGAGCGCGAACAGCAGGTGCCCCAGCGAATTCCCCGAGAGACTGAGGCTCTTGGCCGCCGACAGGAAAACATCGACATCACCGGACTGCCGCCCTAGACGCAGATAGACGAAGCCCGCGATGACTAGCTTGACCAGAAGTGCTGCCAGCGGGACGGCCATGAAACCCCAGAACAGTATGCCCGGTTGACGGACGAGCTTGAGCATTTCGGCAGAGAGAAGCGGCCTCATGAGCGTACCTCCCGCGTCTCCGACAGGAAGACGGTTTCGAGATCCGGCTTGATCCATTTGGCTTCGTGAATGCGAACGCCTGCATTGGCGAGCGACAGGATGAGGTTGGGCACCTCCGTCCGCTCGACCCGCACATAGACGCCACCATCCGCTTCCTCGGCCGCATCTCCGAGACGAGAAACAAGCGCGTCCGGCGCGTCCACCTTCAGCCAGAAGCGTCCGTCACGATCGAGCAGATCGGCAACTGCCCCTTCAGCCACCAGCCTCCCCCGCTGGAGGATCGCCACCCGGTCGCAGACCCTTTCCACCTCGTCCAGCAGATGACTGGACAGAAGCACCGTCAGGCCATCGCGATGCGCCAGATCGTGGATGAGGGCACGCATTTCCAGAATGCCGTCGGGATCGAGGCCATTGGTCGGTTCGTCGAGGACGAGCGCCTCCGGCTGCCCGATCAGCGCACAGCCGATACCGAGCCGTTGCTTCATGCCGAGCGAGAAGCCCGACACGGCCTTGTCCGCCGCCTTCTCAAGCCCGATACGCTGCAGGACAGGCTCCACCAGCGCCAGGGTGCCGGTAGCGCGCGCCAGCATCTGCAGATGCTCGCGGGCCGTCAGAAAGGGATAGAAGCTCGGCGATTCGATCAGCATGCCGAGCCGGCTACGCTGGGCCGGGCCTGCAGCCTCGCCGAAGATCCTGATCTCGCCGCGATCGGGGCGTAACAATCCGGCAAGAATGCGCAGAAGCGTGCTCTTGCCCGCCCCGTTCGGCCCGAGCAGGCCGTAGACCACGCCTCGGGGGATGGAGAGGCTCAAGCCATCGAGCGCCTGGACGGCCACGCTGCCGCGACCGAACCCCTTGCTGACGGAGAGAAAGGCAATGGCCGAATCCCCGCCCGGACCGGCAGAGGGGATGGTCGAAACTCGCTGCGCCTGCGCTGACATGACGTCTTCCCTGCCCTTGATCCTGCATGGGTCGCCGGCGGATGATACTGCCGACGCACACCCCTCAACTCGAAAAGAAAAATCCGCCGGGAGATACCCGACGGATCCTTGGAAAAGCGATAGGAACGAGCCTCAGTTCGCCGGTGCGGCGGGCGTCAGAGCCGCCCATTCGCGCAGCACCTGCTCGAAGACGTTTCCGCCCGTCGTGCCCTTGTCCAACGTGATCAGAGCGCGACGACCGTTGCGATAGGTGACGGGAATGTCGATCCAGCCGCGGGTCGAGAGAAGCTCCATGTTGCGCTTCACAACATCCTCGAAGTCGTTGAGCGCCACGAGGTAGGTGTCGTCCGTCACCTTGGCCGTGACGGCCACGAGCGGGTCGCCACGGTCCTGCTCGGTGCGCTTCATGGCGATCCGCTGAAGGTTCTCGATGGCACCGCCTTCGAAATCAGCGGGCACGGAGAAGACCACTTCGATGATGTGGCTCGCCGGCAGCGAGTTGTCGGTGTTGCGCTTGATCGTCAGCAGCGCGGAGATGCCACGCTCCGGCACGTTGATGCGTCCCTGGATTTGCGGGTCAGGCCGGCCATCAGCACCGTTCTCGCGCACGGCACTCCAGCTGATCGAACCGGGGACGGCAACCGGCGTCGCCTGGCCGATGCGCTCTTCATAGAGGAAGAGCTTCTCGCCACCGGCAACCGGCGCCGTATTGGCAGCAGTACCCGGCGTCTGTGTTGTAGCAGTGCCGCTGGCAGCCGCCGGAGCATCAGTGGGTTCAACCGTCGAGGCAACCGTCTGGGCCGAGACCGAGCGTCCTTCGGCGGGTGCACCGGTGATCGGGGCGGAACCCGCACCTTCATCGATCTCCGTGCCATCGGCGCGCAGCCGCTGGGTAAACTTCTGTTCGGCCTCGCCATTGGCAGCGGCAGGAGCGGCCGCCGTTTCGGCTGCCGGTGCCTCGGTCGACGGCTGCGGATCGGCAGGCGTCGTAGCCGGCGGGGCAGTCGCTTCTTCGGCAGGCGCGACTTCGCCGGTCAGATTGGCGACCATGCTGCCGATATCATCCCGCATGCTCCAGGCCAGATACCCACCACCGGCGAGCACGACGAGGACCAGAGCGCCGACGATCAACGGCGCGAAATTGCGACGCTTCTTAGGCTCAAGACGATAGGCCGGCTGCTGGCCGTAGCCGCCAACCAGGGCTTCCATGCCGTCGGCCTGGTTGGCCAGGTCGACCTGTGCGCCCTTGGCACTCGGCGCAAAGCTGTTGATGTGGTCGTCCCATTCGGTCGAAGGGATTGACGCGCCTGCGGCAGATCCAGCTTCGGCATCGCGTGCCGGCGTCCCGTCCGCATGCTCCTGGAACCACTGGCTGAAGTCGTCGGCATCGACTGATGCGGCAGCCGGAGTGGCCGCAAGTGCGCCAAGCACCACCGGATCTGCGGGTGGCAACTCAAGGCCCTGCGGCGCGACATAGTCGCGGCTGGCTTCGACATGAACCGGTTCTTCATAGGCCGGGAACTCGTCCGTCGGCGTATAGGAAATGGCAGTCGGGCCCGGTTCGATTTCCGGCAGTTCCGGCACGCGGTTCGCGGCAGTTTCCGTGGCGACCGGCATGTCCCAGCTTGCCTGGGGAATGCTGGGTGCCGGATCGAGCGCACGGCTTTGCAGCCAGTCTTCGACCGAATCGACCCGGATGCCGAGCGCCGGTGCTTCCGGTTCAAGATGGGCCTCGACCTTCGGCTCCTCGACGGCTTCAGGCTCGAAAACCATCGGCGCGACTTCAACTGCGGGCGCGATATCCCATGCAGGCTGAGCAGGCTCGGGCTCTTCGGCCCGGGACCAGTTTTCCTCGGCCGTCGGCGCATTGCTGAATGTCGCATGTTCGACGCCCGGTTCAAACGCATCCGCGGACTGCGGGGTCGGCTCCTCGACGATCTCAGGCTCGACCTGCGGGGGCTCAGCCATCTCCGGCTCGGTCCGCGTTTCGTAGATACGGGCGAAATCAGCTTCAGGAGCGTCATGGCCGAAGGTCGGCTCGGTCCGCCAGGAGGTCTCCTCCGATGCGGCCGGCACGATCGGCTCAAGATCTTCCTGCGGTGCTGCGTCGACCTCATCTACCTGTTCGGCAGCGTAGGGAGCCTCGGACGCAGGCTCCTCCTGATACGCGTCGATCGTCTCAGCCTCAGGCGCAGGCGCGGCAGGCTCCGACATATGCGCATCGGCCCAGTCGTCCCCTGTTACGGCAGGTGCGGCCTCGACCGAATCCATCTCGGCAGCCTGGACTTCGTCGTGAGGAGCGGCCTCTACAGGTGCTTCGGGCTCCGGCGCGGGCTCGGCCCATGCGGGTGCGGCGGCAGCAGCAGCTACAGTGGTCGCAGCAACTGCAGTCGGCATGGCGACCGGCGGCGCATCGTCGAGCGGCGCCAAGGCTTCCGCATGCTCTGCCTCGACCTCCAGGATAGCCTGATCGAGCTTGTCCAGCTGGCGCTGAAGCATGTGCTCGGGCGGGCGCGGTGACATGTTCTCGAGCTGCCGAACGACAGCGGCGCGAGCCTTTTCATAGACCCGCGCACGCATCTCCGGGGTATTGTTCGAGAGCCCGTCAACGGCCCGTCGAATCACTGCGATAAAGTCAGCCATCAGCACTTTCTCTAAGGCGCCGGCCCGCTGAGGGCCGGCAGAAATTTATTAAATTCCGAGATTAGTCCTCGAAGGGGTCCGTCACAAGTATTGTGTCGTCGCGTTCGGGACTTGTCGACAAGAGGGCGACCGGCGCACCGATCAGTTCTTCCACCTGGCGGACATACTTGATCGCCTGAGCCGGCAAATCCGCCCATTTACGGGCGCCGACAGTCGACTCCTTCCAGCCTTCGAGCGTGATGTAAACAGGCTCGACTCGCGCCTGGGCAGCCTGAGCCGCCGGCAGATAATCGATTTCCTGGCCGTCGAGCTTGTAGCCGACGCAGATCTTCAGCTCTTCCAGACCGTCGAGAACGTCGAGTTTGGTCAAAGCAATGCCGGTGATTCCATTGGTTGCCACCGACTGGCGCACAAGGGCGGCGTCAAACCAGCCACAACGGCGCTTGCGGCCCGTGACCGTGCCGAACTCATGGCCCTTCTCGCCGAGGAACTGGCCGATTTCGTCATGCAGCTCGGTCGGGAACGGGCCTTCGCCGACGCGGGTCGTGTAGGCCTTGGTGATCCCAAGGATATAACCGAGCGAACCCGGGCCCATGCCGGAACCGGCAGCGGCCTGACCGGCTACCGTGTTCGACGAGGTGACGAAGGGATAGGTGCCGTGGTCGATGTCGAGCAGCGAGCCCTGCGCGCCTTCGAACAGGATGCGCGAGCCCTTGCGGCGCTCCTTGTCGAGCAGAACCCAGACCGAATCCATGAAGGGCAACACGCGATCGGCGATCGAGGTCAGCTCTTCCATGATCGTCTTGTGCTCGATTTCGGCAACGCCGAAACCGCGACGCAGCGCGTTGTGGTGGGTGAGGATTCGCTCGACCTTGCCTTCCAGCGCGTCGAGATCGGCCAGGTCCATCACGCGGATCGCGCGACGACCGACCTTGTCCTCATAGGCCGGGCCGATGCCGCGGCGAGTCGTGCCGATCTTGGTGCCGCTGTTGGAGGCTGCGTCTTCGCGCATGCCGTCCAGTTCACGGTGCAGGGAGAGAATCAGCGTGGCGTTCTCGGCGATACGCAGATTGTCCGGCGTCACTTCAACGCCCTGATCCTTCAGCCGGCCGATTTCAGCAATCAACGCATGCGGATCGACGACGACGCCATTGCCGATGACAGCCTTCTTGCCGGGACGCACAACGCCCGAAGGCAGAAGCGAGAGCTTGTAGGAAACGCCGTCGATGACGAGCGTATGGCCGGCATTGTGTCCGCCCTGGAAGCGAACCACGATGTCCGCACGTTCGGAGAGCCAGTCGACAATCTTGCCCTTGCCCTCGTCACCCCATTGCGAACCAATCACCACGACATTCGTCATCACATAATCCTGTATATCGCGCAGCGTCTGCGCCCTACCCAAACCCGCGCATCTATACTGTGTTGTTTTTGGGAAATCGACCCGTCTTGACGGGCGATTTGGCTTTTTGCGTGACAAAGCATGCCCCCTCGCCTATTTCGGAGGCAATTCGCGCTGAGCCGGACCGGGAGGAAACGGGTTCGACGACCGGTGCCAGCCCGCAGGGAAGAGACGCCTTTGCCCATTCGCGCATACAGCTTTCTCGTCATCACCACATTGCTTTGGGGCGGCAATACCATCGCCGGCAAGCTGGCGCTCGGCCATGTCAGCCCCATGGTGCTGAGCTTCGGACGCTGGGCGCTCGCGACCCTCGTCATCGCGTCGATCGCGATCCCGCAGATCCGCAAGGACTGGGATGTCCTAAAAGCCAACTGGAAGCTGCTGATTTTCTACGGCGCCGTCGGCTATGCCGCCTTCAACGGTTTCCTCTACACAGCGCTGAAATACACGAGCGCCGTCAACGGCGCGATCGAACAGGGCGCCATCCCCGTCCTGATCTTCGTCATCAACTTCCTGCTGTTCCGCATCCAGGTCTCGGCGATCCAGATCCTCGGCTTCCTGATCAGCTTCGTCGGCGCGGCCGTCACCGCCTCGCATGGCGACCTGCAGACGCTGCTGACGCTGACCCTGAACTACGGCGACCTGTTGATGCTCTTTGCCGGCATTTCCTATGCGATCTACACGGTCTCGTTGCGCTGGAAGCCGCCGGTGCACTGGAAGAGCCTGATGGCCGTGCCGGCACTCGCCGCCGCCCTCACCTGTCTGCCTCTTCTCTGGTGGGAAGCTGGCCGCGGCGAACTCATCCTGCCCGACACGCGCGGCTGGCTGATCATTCTCTATGCCGGCCTGTTCCCCTCGCTGATCTCGCAGATCCTCTACATCAAGGGCGTCGAAGGCATTGGCGCCAACCGCGCTGGCCTCTTCATCAACCTGGTGCCGGTCTTTGGCACTCTGCTCTCGATCACCATCCTCGGAGAGACCCTGGAAGTCTTCCACATCGTGGCACTCGTTCTGGTCCTCGGCGGCATCGCGATCGCCGAATGGGGCAAGCCGCCAGCTGACAAGCCTGCAGCCGACAAACCAGCCAACTGACCGGATCAATCGTCCGCCTCTGCCTCGCCTCCAACCGACAGGATCGTGACCTCGCCGGACATCAACCGCGCTGCGGTCAAGAGGCCCGTGCGATAGCAATGGGTGTCGAGGCTCACCCGATCCGGCCCGACATGCGGGAGCCGCATCGGCGTGTGGCCATGGAAGACCCGGACAGGCAGCCCTGGCCCGAGCTCCAGGAAAGATCGCCGGATCCACATCAGATCATCGTCGCTCTGCTCTGAAAGTGGACGCCCTGGCCGGATGCCGGCATGGGCGAAAACATCCGTTCCAACGGTCAGCAAGACCGGCAGCGTCCGAAGAAACGTCAAATGGCTATCCGGAACGGCGGCCCGGATCGCGGTGCGCAGCGGATGAATGGCGCGAGGGCCATCGCTGTCGATCTCAACGCCGTAAGATTGAAACGTCTCCACCGCGCCATGATCGAGGACCCAATCACCTGCCGGATCTCCTTCGAGGAAGGCGAGGAACGCGTCATCATGGTTGCCACGCAGGCAGACCCGCTCAAACCCGGCCGGGGGTGCAGCGATCAGGTGATAAAGGACGGTAGCTGACTGCGGTCCGCGATCGACATAATCGCCCAACATCACGATCAGCTTGCGCCCATCGATGGCGTCGGCATCTTCGACAATCCGCTTCTCGAGTTCGAGCAGGGCATCGAGACAGCCATGCACATCGCCGATGGCATAGATTGCCGCATAGTCCGACGGCTCCGCCATGAGGCGTGAAGCCCGCACGCCGTCAGCGGAACTGAGCTCTTCCATCATGATCCATCCCCTCGGTGCCCATAACTCAGAGCAAAGCCCAGCCAAACGAAAAAGGCCAGCCCCCAACGGGAGCTGGCCTCTTTAAGTATGCCCTATTGGATTAAGGCGTGGTCGTCGGCGGCGTAGCCGGAGCCGGAGCGGCCGGAGCAGTGTCCGTAGCCGGCGGCGTGGTCGGAGCCGTATCGGTGGCCGGCGGTGTTGCCGGAGCAGCCGGGGCAGCCGGAGCCGTATCGGTCGCAGGCGGCGTTACCGGAGCGGCAGGCGGCGTCGCGGGCTCTGCAGGCGCCGTCGTGCTGGTCGCCGGCGTCGTCGCGGTATCGGTGTCTGCGCCTCCGCCGAAGACGAAGAAGGCACCGGCAGCGATGACGACAACCAGCAGGACTGCGATGCCCCAGGTTGCGCCACTCGACGTGGTCTGCTGCGTTACATTCGGACGCTGGTCAATGCGTGGATCGGGACGTTGGTCCATGGTATTTCCTCCTGGATGGGCCGCCAACCGCTATGCGGCTGGCCGCTAGTTCATGTTTTCATGCAAGTCTTGGGTAATCCGTTTGTGGATCGCTTACTGAACGATGCCGACAACCACATAGGTCTTCGGATCGACGATCACGCGCTGGTTGTTGACCACCGCATAGGCATAGGTCGGATCTTCAGGGATCGTCGTCAGAACGACTTCCTGCGGAAGAGGCTCACCGACAACCACCTGGCGTTCGATCACGACAGTCTGCGCCGGAACCGGCTGCTGCTGAACATATGTGACGACTTTCTGCGGCGGCGGATCAATCGCGGTGCCGGCAATCGCGCCGACAACACCACCCACGGCAGCACCAACCGGACCACCGACAATGGCACCCGTGACGGCACCACCTGCAGCGCCCGTAACAGTGCCTTCCTGCGCCACAACAGGCGAGGCCACCGCACCAATGACAATGGCTCCAAGAGCAATGATCTTCGTCTTCATGGCTGGATCCTTTCCGTTGTCTGCCAGTGACGGAAAGAACGGGCATCACAGGAAATTGTTCCACGAGTGCCTATAGCGCCTGTGTTGCAAGCGACTGGAAAAATAGACAAAATTGAGGCAGGCGTGCAATTTATGGCCTACGCTTTACTTCAAGCTGCAGACGAAGACTTGTAAAGCGGACGAGAATTCAAGTCTCAACGTCAGCGCTCGTCTTGCTCCTACAGGCGCAGATCCACACGGCCGGCTGGTGGTCATCAACCCCAGCCGACGATGCCCTTGATTTCGAGGAAATCGTGAATGGCCCAATCGGCATATTCCCGACCATTGCCTGACTGCTTGTAGCCACCAAAGGGTGCCGCGGTATCCCAGTCCGGGTAGTTGAGATAGACCGAGCCCGCCCGCATGCGTGCCGCCACCCGCCGCGCATGCTCGACATCCTCCGACTGCACGTATGCCGCCAGGCCATAGACGGTGTCGTTGGCGATCTCGATCGCCTGCTCTTCCGTCTCGTAGGGCATTATGGACAACACAGGTCCGAAGATCTCTTCCCGCGCAATCGTCATGTCGGGCGTCACATGGCCGAACACGGTCGGGCGAACATAGTAGCCACGGTTAAGCCCCTCAGGTCTGCCAGGCCCACCGGTGACCAGCAGCGCGCCCTCCTCGATGCCCATTTCGATCAGCCGCTGGATCTTGTTGTACTGGACCTCGCTGACCACAGGACCGAGCACGGTATCCTCGGCCTGCGGGTCGCCCACCTTGTGGGTCTCTGCCGCCTGCCTTGCGATCTGCAAGGCCTCGTCATGGCGATCAGCGGGCACCAGCATGCGCGTCGGCGCATCGCAGGACTGACCGGAATTGCCGAAACAGCCCTCGACACCTTTGCTGACAGCCGTGACGAGATCCGCATCCGGCAGGATGATGTTGGCGGACTTGCCGCCGAGTTCTTGGGCCACGCGTTTGACCGTATCCGCCGCCGTCTTGGCAACCACGATGCCGGCGCGCGTCGAGCCGGTGAAGGAGACCATGTCGACATCGGGATGCCCCGCCATCACCTGGCCCACCTCCGGACCCCGTCCATTGACGAGGTTGAAGACGCCCTCCGGTGTGCCCGCTGCTTCCATGACCTCCGCAAAGATAAGGCCGGAAATCGGTGCGATTTCGGAGGGCTTCAGAACCACGGTGCAGCCGGCAGCAATTGCCGGCGCAACCTTGCAGACGATCTGGTTCAGCGGCCAGTTCCACGGCGTGATCAGGGCACAAACCCCGATCGGCTCCCGGACGATGCGGGTCGTGCCGCGCTGCTGGGAGAATTCGAAGGATTTGAACGCGGCGATGGTCGTTTCGAGATGCGCCCGCCCGGCCCAGGCCTGCGATTCCCGGGCGAAGGCAAGCGGCGCGCCCATTTCCCGGCTCACCGCCTGGGCAATATCCTCAAAACGCTCGTTGTAGGCAGCAAGGATGCGCTCAAGTAGAGCCAGCCGCTCGGCCCGATCGGTGACGGAGAAAGTCGCAAAGGCCCGTTTGGCGGCAGCGACGGCGCGATCGACATCGGCCCGGCTGCCGATCGAGATCGTCGTGAAGGCTTCTTCGGTGGAGGGATCGATCACATCGAGAAGCGCCGGCTCCACCGGGTCGACCCACGCACCGTCGATGAAGAACTTAAGATACTTGGACATGCGGGCTCCGACGGAGAAAGGGGTGATGCTTCGGCACTATTCGCCACATGCAGGAACTCGGCAAGCACGCAAGGGGATGCGGACCGCCTTTCCCCAACCAGAATGGGGAGATCAGCGTTCCAGGCCATCGAGCAACCTGTACCAGGCAACATGGGCAGCAACGCCCAATCGCCTGAATGGGTGCAACGGTATGGCATGAATGGGGGTGATCGGCAGCGGAAGGACGGAGGGATCGCCACCCGCAAGGTATCGCGCAAGCGGCTCGCCGAGCGATACCATCAGCCCGATGCCGCGCCCCTGGCAACCAGCGGCGATGACGAGGCCGGGCTCCGGCTCGTGCAGATGCGGCAGATGATCCGACGTCATGGCGACCCGACCGAACCAGCGATGCGAAATCCGGACGCCTGAAAGCATCGGATAGACCCGGTGCAGCGCCCGCTCCAAATGCGCCCAGTCTTCCTCCGAGCGGGGCTGGCGCATCGGACCGCGACCGCCCAGCACCAGACGCCCATCCGGACTGCGGCGATAATAGACGAGTATCCGGCGGCTATCCGAAACCGCCTGGCCACTCGGCAGAACGAGGTCGAACTCCGCCGGCAGCGGCTCGGTGGCGATCTGGAAAGAGTGAAGCCAGACGAGACTTTGGGCAAGCTTGGGGACGAGCCGACCGGAATAGGCATTCGTCGCGACGAGCACCTTTTTGGCCCGAAGCATACGTCCGCTCGCGGTCACCACGCGCCAGACGGTCCCGTCACGGACAAGCTCTGTCACCGGATCATGTGTGACGAGCCCCGCGCCGGCCTCCGTCGCGATCCTCGCCAGCTCATGCACGAGAGCAAGCGGATTGACGACGCCTGCCCGTCGATCGAGGAAGCCACCACGATAGCCTTCGGCACCGGTCAGCAGCGCGATCTCCGCCGGATTGAGCAGCGCGACATCGGCCCCTTGCGCGCGCCATTGGCGATTGCGCTGCATGGCCGCCTGCATGGCGGTCTCGGTATGAGCTGCCTGGATCCAGCCGCAGCGCATGTGGTCGACATCGAGCCCTTCCCGCGCAATTAGGTCGAAGACGGTATCGGCGGTCTTTGCCGCGAACCGCGTCAGCTTCTGCCCCGCCGCCTCACCGAACAGGGAGATAAGCGTCTCGGGATCCTGCTTCAGCCCCGGGATCACCTGACCGCCATTGACACCCGATGCGCCGGCGCCGATGTCTCCGGCCTCGATCACCTGCACCGACAAGCCCGCCCGTGCAGCATGAAATGCGGTCGACAGCCCCTGATAACCCGCACCGACGACCACGAGGTCGACGGCATCATCGGCAAACCGACAGACGATCGGTGAAACGGGTCGTCGCCACACAGGCGAGACCGTTACGGGGGACTGCATGAAGCTTAGACCTGCGTCGCGATTAAAAAGATCGGCACGCAATCTGCATGGCGTCACCGAAATAGACAATAAACGTCAGGCTGTATTTTGGCGCAACGGTAGAATGATGATCTCCTTACTTAAGAAGAACAAGAATAAGACTTTATGAAGAGACGCTAGGGTGTTTCGGGCAATTGCCAATCAATGGCGTTTCTGCCCTGTGAAACGAGATATTCGTTCGCCTGGGAGAAATGCCGGGAACCGAAGAAGCCGTTATGCGCTGACAGAGGCGAAGGATGTGGCGCCTTGAGCACCAGATGCCGCGACCGGTCGACAAAGGCCGCCTTCTTCTGCGCGTAGGATCCCCAGAGCATGAAGACGACATGCTCGCACTCCTCGTTGACCGCGCGGATCACCGCATCGGTGAACTGCTCCCAGCCTTGCCCCTGATGCGAGGCGGCTCGCGCTTCTTCAACCGTCAGCACGCTGTTGAGCAGCAGTACGCCCTGCCTTGCCCAATGTTCGAGAAAGCCATGCCGGGCCGGCGGAATGCCCAGATCGGTCTGCATCTCCTTGTAGATGTTCACCAGCGAGGGCGGAATGCGCACGCCGGGCTGCACGCTGAAGCACAAGCCATGCGCCTGCCCTGCCCCGTGATAGGGATCCTGACCGAGGATGACGACCTTCACCTCATCGAGGGGCGTTAGATCGAGTGCGCGAAAATACTCAGACCCTTTCGGAAAGATCTGCTTGCCGTCAGCCTTCTCCCGCTGCAGGAAGGCCTTGAGCTCGCCCATATAAGGACGGCTGAACTCCGCACCCAGCACCGCTTTCCAGCTGTCTTCGAGCCTGACTTCCGCATCCGCCATTGCCGCTGCTCCGCGTTCTCGCTTACATGGATGCGGACGATAGAAGCTGCAGGCCGGGATCTGTCAACCTTGAGACAAACGGAGCACACAAGAGAACCGTGAAGCCCTTCCTCAGACTGTGGCGCCGTCACCGCATCCTCACCTCCGCCTTCCTGCTGGCCATGGCGCTTGCGCTCTTCTTCGCCGGACGGACGATCTTCTTTGTCGCCTACTGGAGCGATCCGGCCCGCCAGGACCTGCCGCCCGAACCCTGGATGACGATCGGCTATGTCGCCCATTCCTGGCATGTGCCCGTCGAGAAGCTCGCCCGCGACCTCGACCTGCCGCCACCGCCAAAGGATGGCCCGCGCCCCTCACTGGAGCGGCTGGCCGAAGACCGTGGCCAGGACTTCGACGAGTTCAAGGCGGAGATCGAGGCCTCCCTTGCAGAGCTCCGCCGTCTGGGTCCGCCGAAATGACCCTGACGGAGACGCTGCTCGCGTCGCTTCCATCCTATGGGCTCTCGCTGCTCGGCATTGTCGTCTGCGTGAGCTGCCTCGGCGCGCCACTGCCCGCCTCGATCGTCATGATGCTCATGGGCGCGCTTGCCGCCGCCGGCGACTTCACCCTTTGGATCGTCATCGCCGTGGCACTGGCCTGCGCTGTCGGCGGCGACCAGCTCGGCTATATCCTCGGCCGCACAGCCGGGCGGCGACTGGTGCCGATCGTCGCCCGCAATCCTGCGCGCCGAAAGGCGATCGAGCGGGCGGAACGGGAAATGGACGAGCGCGGCAATGTCGCGGTCTTTCTCACGCGCTGGCTTCTGTCGCCGCTCGGCCCCTATCTCAACCTGATGGCGGGGGCCTCCGGTTTTTCGTGGGTGCGCTTCACGCTGGCCAGCATCCTCGGAGAAGCCGTCTGGGTCGGCCTCTATACTGGCCTCGGCGCCACCTTCAGCGACAGCGTCACCCAGATCGCCGAGATCAGCGGCAGCATCAGCGGCTTTCTGGCGGCCGGCGCGGTCGCCGCGATCCTCGGCTACAAGCTGCTGCAGGCCGTGAGAGCCAAGGACTGACGATCCCGCGGCGTCCGAATACTGGGCTTCGCCGAACTGTCACACAGCGGTGCTATCCGGAACGGAAAATCCGGAGACTCGCCATGACATTTCTGATCTGGTTCGCAGCGATCGCGCTTCTGGTTCAACTTGCAAGCATCGCCTTCGTCATCTCCGTCAAGCAGCGCCACCGCAATAGCGAGAAGACGCCGTCACCCCGTCCGCCGGTCACGCTGATCCGCCCGGTCTGTGGCCTGGAAAACAATCTCGAGCGCTGCCTCGCCTCATCCTTTCGCCTCGACTGGCCCACATACGAAATCCTCTTCTGCGTCGCCAAGGCGGATGATCCCGCGGCGTCGCTTGTGCGCCGCCTGATGGCCGAACATCCGCAGACGCAGGCGCGGCTCCTGGTCGGCGAAGACCTGTTCAGCGCTAATCCGAAGCTGAACAACGTGGTCAAGGGCTGGCGCTCCGCCCGCCATGACTGGATCGTCATGACCGACAGCAACGTGCTGATGCCATCAGACATTTTCGAGAAGATGATGGCGCGCTGGGACGGCCAGACCGGCCTCGTCTGCTCGCCACCGGCCGGTACCGAGCCGGAAAACTTCGGCGCCTGCCTCGAAAGCGCCTGGCTCGACAGTTTCCAGGCCCGCTGGCAGCTCTTTGCCGATGCCCTCGGCTTCGGCTTTGCGCAAGGCAAGTCGATGCTCTTCAATCGTCAGCTGATCACCAAGCTCGGAGGCTTTGAGCGCCTCGGCGACGAGGTCGCCGAAGACGCCGCTGCCACGCTTCTGATCCGCAGTGCGGGTCTCAAGGTCCGGCTCGTGCATGAGCCCTTCCCGCAGCCGCTGGGCGCCCGCAAGATCACGCCCGTCTGGAAGCGGCAGCTGCGCTGGGCACGCCTGCGCCGTGCCTCTTTCCCGCTTTACTTCCTGCCGGAGATCTTCACCGGTGCCGCCCTGCCCGCAGCCGCGACGATCGCGCTTTCCGCAATCGGCCTTCTGCCGCCGCTCGCTCCGCTTGCCTATCTTGCTCTCTGGTATGCCGGCGAACTCGTACTCGCCCGGGCCTATGGCTGGCCAGGCGGCTGGCGCATGCTGCCGACCATGGTCACCCGCGATCTGCTGTTGCCGGTCCTCTTCATCGCCGCCTGGTTCGGCAGTGGCTTCGAATGGCGCGGCAATGCGATGACGGTTGCGGACAACGACAATGGCCGCACCGCCCGTCTGCGCCAGGCTGTGGCCCGCACCCGCGACAAGGCGCGCGCGCTCGTCGCCGCCCGGAGCCACTGAACCTCGCCTTCCCACGAAAAAGCGGGCAGGACCGCTCGTCGCGATCGCTGCCCGCAGGAGGGAGGTAGTCTTGCCGCTCAGATCGTGCCTTGGCCCATCTGTTCGGCGATGTAATCCGCCTGGCGGATCGCAAGAGAAACGATCGTCAGGGTCGGATTCTCGGCTGCTCCGGTGGTGAACTGGCTGCCATCGGAGACGAAGAGGTTGCTGATGTCGTGGGTCTGGCCCCACTTGTTGACCACACCATCCTGCGCCTTCTCGCTCATGCGGTTGGTGCCAAGATTGTGGGTCGACGGATAAGGCGGCGTCGGGAAGGCGCGGGTTGCCCCGACCGCCTCGTAGATTGCCACACCCTGCTTGTAGGCATGGTTGCGCATCGCCTCGTCGTTCGGGTGGTCGGTGAACCAGACATCCGGGATCGGCATCCCGTATTTGTCCTTCAGCTCGGCATGCAGCTTCACCGCATTCTGCTCCTGCGGCATGTCTTCACCGACGATCCAGAGACCGGCCATATTCGCGTAGTTGTCGAGCGCCGAGGTAAACGAACGGCCCCAGCCGCCTGGGTCGAGGAAGGCCGCCATGAAGGGCAGACCAAGTGCGAGCGTTTCCAGCTCGTAGCCACCGACGAAACCGCGCGACGGATCGTGACGGGCTTCGTCGCGGATAATGCCGGCCATGGTCGTGCCGCGGTAGAAGTGCACCGGCTTGTCGAAGACGGCATAGACCGAACCCGTGGTATGGCGCATGTAGTTCTTGCCGACCTGGCCGGAGGAATTGGCAAGACCATCCGGGAACTTCGACGAGGCGGAGTTCAGAAGCAGGCGCGGGCTTTCGATCGAGTTGCCTGCAACGCAGACGATGCGCGCCTTCTGGCTCTTCATGTTGCCGTCCTTGTCGGCATAGACGACGGCATTTACCTTGCCATTGGCGTCATGCTCGATCTTGATGACATGCGACTGCGGACGTACTTCCAGTTTACCGGTCGCTTCGCCCTTCGGGATTTCCGTGTAGAGCGTCGACCACTTGGCGCCCCATTTACAGCCCTGGAAGCAGAAGCCGGTCTGCTGACAGCTCATGCGATCATCGCGATCGGCCGAGTTGATCGCCATGTTGCCGGTATGACATTCCTTGTAGCCGAGCTTGTCGGCACCGGCTTTCAGGATCTTGAAGTTGTTGTTGCCAGGCAGCCCTTCGATGCCGTTGGTACGGGTCACGCCCATCTTGTCTTCGGCCTTGGCATAGTAAGGCTCGAGATCGGCGAGCGTGATCGGCCAATCGAGAAGGTTCGCACCCTCGACCTTGCCGTAATGGGTCAGCGTCTTGAACTCGTGCTCCTGGAAGCGCAGCGACGCGCCCGCCCAGTGGGTCGTGGTGCCGCCGACCGCCTTGACGATCCAGGCCGGCAGGTTGGGGAAGTCTTTCGACACCCGCCAGCCACCGCCGGTCGTGCGATGATCGAGCCAGGCGAGCTGGGCGAAACTGTCCCACTCGTCGTTGATGAATTCCTCGTGTTCGATGCGGGCACCGGCTTCGAGCACGACCACGTCGATGCCCTTCTGGGCAAGCTCGTTGGCGAGCGTGCCGCCACCTGCACCGGAACCGATGATGACGACCACGCTGTCGTCGTTGAGATCATAGGGCGCTGCCATGTTTTCCTCCCGGGAAATCGGTCAATTTGGGTAAGCGCCGCCGTTCCCATCCGCGATGGGCCTCCTTCCGGCGACGATGAATGCGTGTCTGGGGTAGCTCAGAGCCAGGTGATGTCGTCGAACCCGCGCTCGATATAGCCGCCCTTGGAATAGGACTCGCCCTCGTAGCCGAAGATCGGCCAAATCTCCTTCTGGTTATAGAGGCTGACCACGAGGTCGCCGCGCACCGCCTGGAAGAAGGGAGTCGTTTCGATATCGCGCAGGATTGCCACGCGATCGTCCTCCCAGCCGAGGCCGCGATAACCGCCGGCACCGGCGCGCTCGTCGAGATCGGCGATGCCGTCCTCAATCAGCGCCTTGTGCTTCTCGTCCTTGGCAGCCATCGTGTCCTGCCCCTTGACGGCTGCAGCATAAAAGCGCTCGGCGAGCTGGTCATGCGGGTAGATGTCGCGCGCCATCTTGATGAGCGTCGCGAGCGTGTCCGGCTTCAGGGCAGTCGCCTCCAGGCCCCAGGCCTGGTCGGGACAGATCACCGCAGTCCCGGTGACCATCAGCACGGCACTTGCCGCACCCGTCTTCAGAAGCTGGCGACGGGACATGCCCCCGGTCTTGTCGAGTATCGTAACCACGTCATTCTCCTCCCATGAGATGAAGTGCGACGGCTTTGGCCGCCACCCCAGGCAGGCGCGATGATCGCGCCGACCGTCTGCGAAACAGGAAAGGCCGGGGACTCCTCTTCCCGGCCTCCCGATCATTTGTACCGGCCGTGCCGCTGCAAGACCTCGATCTTGTAGCCATCGGGATCGGTGATGAAGAAGAAGCGGGCGAGAAGCGCTCCATCCCGGTTGAACTCGACGATCTTGTTCGGGTTCAAGCCCAGATCGGTCAGCCGCTTGTGCTCGGCATCGAGATCCGAAACGCTCAAGGCCAGATGGCCATAGCCATTACCGAGGTCGTAAGCCTCTTCACGGCCCTTGTTGACCGTCAGCTCCAGCTCGAATTCGCTCTTCGAATTGCTGAGATAGATCAGGGTGAAGGTTTCGAAATCGAGACGTTCCGCAATCTCCAGCCCGAAGGCCTCGGTGTAGAAGGAGAGCGAGCGCTTCTCCTCCAGGACGCGGATCATCGAATGGATCATTTTCGCCAATGGGCTGCTCCTCGCATGCTGACAGATGTCATGAAGAGAGGATGTCGCGATTTGCTGGAAGGCTGGTAGCAGCCCATTACCGCAGGCGATTTTTTTCGCCGACAGATGTGTCCATTCTTCGCACCCGGGCGAGGCAGTTTAGAAAAGACGGAAATTGACCGAAGCCACGGCGCGCAACATAATGCCTCAAAAGACTGCAGACCGAAAAAACTTAAAATCAGGGAGGAGCATGCCATGTGTGAAGTCTTCGCAGGACAGGATCCGGGCCGCTATCGCGCGGTCAACCGCTCCGTCCGCATCGGTGGTCATTCAACAAGCATCCAGCTCGAGGCCGCCTTCTGGGTGCTGATCGACGAGATCGCAGCCAGCCAGAATTTCTCGACATCCCGCTTCCTGTCGACGCTCTACGACGAAGCCCTTGAGATCAACGGCTCGGTGTCGAACTTCGCATCGCTGCTGAGAACGAGCTGTCTCATCTATCTGATGAGCAAGGCCCAGAATCCGGGCACAGCCCAGGAATTCCACATCATCGCCGCCGAGTAACGCCAAACAAAAAGCGCGGCCCGACAAATGCCGGGCCGCGCTTCAGTTCCGATCGCCGTCTTGGGTCGGCGCGGAAGTATTACTCCGCCGGCTGCAGTTCCGGCTGGATGTCGTCCTCTTCGAGAACCTTGCCACCGAGTGCGGCATGGAAGAGCGTCTGGTCGAGTTCACCTTCCCAGCGCGCGACGACCACGGTTGCCACCGCATTGCCGATGAAGTTGGTGAGCGCCCGGCATTCCGACATGAAGCGGTCGATGCCGAGGATCAGCGCCATGCCGGCAACCGGCACCGAGGGCACGACCGAAAGGGTCGCAGCCAGCGTGATGAAGCCAGCACCGGTGATGCCGGCAGCCCCCTTCGAGCTCAGCATGGCAACGGCCAGCAGCAGGATCTGGTCGCCGAGCGGCAGCTGGATATCCGTCGCCTGGGCGATGAAGAGTGCCGCCAGCGTCATGTAGATATTCGTGCCGTCGAGATTGAAGGAATAGCCGGTCGGGATGACCAGGCCGACGACCGAACGCTTGCAGCCGGCCTTTTCCATCTTGTTCATCAGGCCCGGAAGCGCTGCTTCCGAAGACGACGTACCGAGAACCAGTAGAAGCTCTTCCTTGATGTAGCGGATGAGGGCCAGGATCGAGAAGCCGTTGTAACGGCAGACGGCACCGAGGATGACCGCCACGAACAGGAAGGACGTGAGGTAGAAGGTGCCGATCAGCATGGCGAGGTTGGTGACCGAGCCGATGCCGTATTTGCCGATCGTGAACGCCATGGCACCAAAGGCACCGATGGGTGCGGCCTTCATCAGGATGGCGACGAGTTTGAACACCGGCGCGATGACCGCCTGCAGGAAGTCGGTGACCGGCTTGCCGCGCTCGCCGACCAGCGCCAGCGAGATGCCGAACAGGATCGAGAAGAACAGCACTTGCAGGATGTCGCCATCCGCGAACGCCCCGACGATCGTCGTCGGGATGATGTTCATCAGGAAGCCCACGATCGATGAGTCATGCGCCTTTTCGGTATAGGTCGCGACAGCCGCGGCATCGAGCGTCGCCGGATCGATATGCATGCCCGCACCCGGCTGCACGACATTGGCGACCACGAGGCCGACGATAAGTGCCAGGGTCGAGAAGGTGAAGAAGTAGAGCATCGCCTTGCCGGCAACACGGCCGACTTTCTTCATGTCGCTCATGCCGGCAATGCCGGTCGCGACGGTCAGGAAGATCACCGGCGCGATGATCATCTTGACGAGCTTAATGAAGGCATCGCCCAGCGGCTTCAACTGCGCGCCGATCTCGGGATAGAAGTGACCGAGCAGGATGCCGGCAATGATGGCCGCCAGAACCTGGACATAGAGATGCTTGTAGAAGGGCTGCCGGCCCTCGGGCGCGGGCCCTGCGGTATCGATATGCATGCTTTCCTCCATGATCGCCCTGACGGAACGAGTTCCGGCCTCCCGGGCGGTTGCTGATCTGAATGGGGAGCGGCGCGGCCGCTTGGAGAAAAGGTCAGCAAGGCGCGTGCCAGTTCGAGAAGAATCGTTCAAACCATTGAATCTCCAAGACTCTCTCGGCGAACACACTTGATTCATCACGTGAACCAGTGTGATTATCCGCACAGATGTTCTGTGCTATAGTGCGATTTCACGCACAATCGCCGACCCGACCGAGGCATCCACCCATGCTGAAATCCCGCCGCAACGGACGCATTCTCTGGCTGGCCTACGCGGCCTTTGCGATCACCGTGCTGGTGGCCGGCCTCTTCTATGCCGGCGAGCGCGGACAGGCCTCGGCACTCGACGCCCTGGCGGAAGACGCGGGCTCGGATGCCGCCTTGAAGCAGGCTCTGCTGCTCACCGCGCTAGACCGATCGCGCACCTTGCCGCTGGTGCTGGCAAGCGACGCGGACCTTGCGGAAGCGCTTGGTGCACCCTCACCAGGCACCATCACTCAACTCAACGAAAAGCTCGAGGCTCTCATACCCGGCACCGGCGCTTCGGTGATCTACGTCGTCGGCCTCGACGGCACCGCGATTGCCGCGAGCAACTTTCGCCAGACCGACAGCTTCGTCGGCAGCAACTACGCCTTCCGGGAATATTTTACGGGCGCCCTGACACGAGGCACCGCCGAACATTATGCCCTGGGCAATGTCAGCCGTCGGCCCGGGCTCTACCTGTCGCGTCGCGTCAACGACGAGACCGGGCGAGCGTTGGGCGTGGTGGTCGTCAAGGTCGAGTTCGAGGCACTTGAGCAGAACTGGCAGCGCTCCGGCCGCATCACCTATGTGACAGATCCCAAAGGTATCGTGCTGATCACCAGCCGTCCCGAATGGCGCTTCCTGACCGTGACGGACATCCCCCAAGAGGAGCGGATCGCGATTCGGGAGAGCCTGCAGTTCGGCGAAGCGCCGCTTTTGCCCATTCCCATCTGGTCGCTGGAAGATCTCGCCGGGCATAAGATGGTGGCGACCGACACATCCGGCACGGTCCCGCGCCAGCCGCATTTTGCCCAGGCGCTGCCTCTGCCAGGCACACCGTGGACGCTGCACATCCTGACCCCCGCCGCCGCCGCCATGGATGCCGGCATCCTGCAGGAGCGGCTTGCATTCGTAGCCATCGCCCTGCCCCTGCTCGCCGCAGCCGGCCTGCTGCTCCATCGCTTCGGTCGCGCCGCCCGTCGCGAGGCCGAAGCGAAAGCCGCCCAAGCCGAGCTAGAGCGGCAGGTTACACTCCGCACCATCGAACTGACCGAGGCACGCGACCGCCTTCAGGCCGAAATCACCGAACACCGGGCAACCGACAGCCGCCTGCAGGGCGTGCAGCAGGATCTCGTCCAGGCCAATCGCCTGGCGATCCTTGGTCAGGTCGCAGCCGGCGTAGCACATGAGATCAACCAGCCGGTCGCCACCATCCGGGCCTATGCCGACAATGCCAAAGCGTTCCTGGATCGCGGCGATGGCGAGACTGCAAAGGAGAACCTTGGCCTGATCGCCGAGCTCACCGACCGCATCGGCGCGATCACCGGCGAGCTGAAGGGCCTTGCCCGAAAGGGTCGCCAGGCCGCCGAGCCCGTTGACCTCAAGGCCGCAATCGACGGCGCGCTGTTCCTCTTGAAGAGCCGCTTTGCCGGCAGCTTCGACCGGCTTGATATCGCCGACATACCCTCAGGCCTCGCTGTTCTCGGCCAGCGTATCCGCCTCGAACAGGTGCTGATCAATCTCCTGCAAAACGCGCTCGAAGCCATTGACGACAAAGCGAATGCCACCATCACCATCGGGCTTTCCCGCCTGACGGACGACGAAGTGGATCTCTCGGTCAGCGACACCGGTCCTGGCCTGCCGGATCACGTCAGGGAAAACCTCTTCATCCCCTTCACCACCTCCAAGGAGGGAGGCTTGGGCCTTGGCCTCGTGATCGCCCGTGACATTGTCACCGAATATGGCGGCCGGCTCTCCATGGATACGAGCAAGGACGGAACGACCTTCACCATCACCCTGAAGAGGGCCAGCGCATGAGCATCGACATCATCCTCGTTGACGACGATCAGGCGCTGCGCCGCGCCACCCGCCAGACGCTGGAGCTTGCCGGTTATGCCGTGCGCGATTTCGGTGCCGCCCCGCAGGCCCTCGCGCAGCTGTCGCGGGAAAGCGAGGCAGTGGTCGTCACCGACATCCGGATGGCAGGCATGGACGGGCTGGAACTCTTCGCCCGCCTCCGCAGCCTCGACCCCGATCTGCCGGTGCTGCTCATCACCGGTCATGGCGATATCGACATGGCGGTCCGGGCTCTCCACGACGGCGCCTACGACTTCATCGCCAAACCCTTCCCCGCCGACCGCCTCGTCCAGAGCGTCGCCCGCGCCACCGAGAAGCGCCGACTGGTCCTCGAAAACCGCCGCCTGCGAGAGGCAGCCACCACGACGCCGGACGATCTGCCCCTCATCGGCCAGACGCCGGCCATGGAGCATCTGCGCCAGACGCTGCGGCAGATCGCGGATACTGATGTCGACGTGTTGATCGCCGGTGAGACCGGAAGCGGCAAGGAAGTGGTGGCGACACTCCTGCATCGCTGGAGTCGACGCTCAAGGGGCAATTTCGTCGCACTGAATTGCGGCGCGCTTCCTGAGACAGTGATCGAAAGCGAACTCTTCGGCCACGAACCGGGCGCCTTCACCGGCGCCCAGAAGAAGCGCGTCGGCCGCATAGAACATGCCAGCGGCGGCACGCTGTTCCTCGATGAGATCGAGAGCATGCCGCTTTCCACCCAGGTGAAGATGCTGCGGGTTCTGGAAATGCGGGAAGTCAGCCCGCTTGGCACCAACGAGGTGAGGCCCGTGGACCTGCGCGTCGTCGCCGCTGCCAAACTCGATCTCGGTAATCCGGCCGAACGCGGCGAATTCCGCGAGGACCTCTATTATCGCCTGAACGTCGTGACGATCTCGATCCCGCCGCTCAGGGAACGGCGCGCCGACATCCCTGTGCTCTTTGCCCATTTCGCCACCCGCGCCGCCGAGCGCTTCCGTCGCGAAATCCCCAGCATGACCACCGAGGTGCGACGCCATCTCGAAAGCCACGACTGGCCGGGCAATGTCCGCGAGCTCTCGCATTTCGCCGAACGCGTCGTGCTTGGCATCACCCCGCCGCCGAAGCAGGCCTCACAAGCTGCGGGACCAAGCCTTAGCCTCCCGGCGCAGATGGAGAGCCACGAAGCGAACCTTATCCGCGAGGCGCTGACCGCCAACAAAGGCGACGTCCGCTCGACGATCGAGGCCCTCGGCATTCCGCGCAAGACCTTCTACGACAAGCTCCAGCGCCACGGCATCAACCGCGCCGATTACGAATAGCCGCCAGCACCCTTGGCAGGGGCAGATGCGGCGCCGCCTGTATTCCGCATCTCGGCCGCCATGGAGGCGGCAGCGCGCGCAAGCAGCCCCGTATCCGTGCCGTTGGCCATGAAGCGCACGCCGGCGCGGCGCGCGAGCGCGATCATCTCCGCGTCGCCCGTCATGATGCCCGCCGGCTTGCCCGCGGCCTTGATCTTGCCGATCAGCACCTCGACCGTCTCCATCACCTCCGGCACCGTCGCCTTGCCGCGATAGCCCATGTCGGCGGAGAGATCGGCAGGCCCGATCAACACGGCATCCACGCCGTCGACAGCCAGAATCGCTCCGGCGTTCTCGACGCCCAGCCGGCTCTCGATCTGCGCGATCAGGCAGACCTGATCATTGGCCGTATCGGCATAGTCGCTCACCCGGCCGAAATCGGAAGCGCGTCCGAGGCTTGCGCCCATGCCGCGAATGCCGAAAGGCGGATAACGCAGCGCCTTGGCCAGCATCGTGGCCTGTTCAGGCGTCTCGACCATCGGGATCATCAGCGTCTGCGCGCCGATATCGAGCGCCTGCTTGATCATCCAGGGCTCGCCGACCGGAAGCCGCACCACAGGATGGGCGGCATGGCGCGTGACGGCCGCAAGCTGTGCTGCGATCAGCGGAATGTCGTTCGGCCCGTGTTCGGCATCGATGAGGATCCAGTCGAAGCCGGCCCCGGCGCAGATCTCCGCCGAATGCGGATTGGCGAGCGCCACCCAGAGGCCGGTCAGGAGACCGGTGTCTTCGCGGAGGGCTTTCTTGAAGGGGTTCACGGGGGCGGGCATGCGCTTCTCCTCAGGCAATCACCAACCGACCATCTGGCCGGAGACCACAAGCTATCCCCGGAAGCGATGGAGACCGCAAGTCTCGTTCTCTGTCTCCGGTACGCCCGCGACATTGAACCTGAGGGCGTCGCCGTGATACGGGGCAGCCACAAACCCACGCGCAGGAATTGAACCATGCTCCCCTGGATCCAGCTCGACACGGCCAAGATACCCGGCGGCGGCGAATTGCGCCTGAAGCAACGCGGCACGGAATTCTCCATCATGCTCGGCACCAACGAGCTGATGAATAGCCGCCTCAGCGGCTCCGAAGAAGCGCTCGCCACCCTCGCCTTCGAACGTATCGGCACCCACAAGCGCCCGCATATCCTGATCGGCGGCCTCGGCATGGGCTTTACGCTCCGCGCCGCGTTGGCCGTCCTGCCTCAGGATGCGAAGGTGACCGTCGCCGAGCTCGTGCCCGCCGTCGTCGACTGGGCACGCGGCCCGATGGCCGAGATCTATGCCGGCAGCCTCGACGAGCCGCGCGTGGCTATTCACGTCGGCGATGTGGGCGCACTGATTGCGAAGTCCAAGGGCCAGTTCGACGCCATCCTGCTCGACGTCGACAACGGGCCAGACGGGCTCACTCGCGAAGCGAACGACAGCCTCTATTCCCATGACGGGTTACGCAAATCCAAGGCAGCGCTGACCTGCGGCGGCGTGCTCGGCGTCTGGTCGCAGGGTCCAGATCCCTACTTCACGCGCCGCTTGAAGGACTGCGGCTATGGCGCAGAAGAGATTCCCGTCCGCGCCGGAAAAACCGGGCGCGGCAAGAAGCATGTGATCTGGATGGCGAAGAACGGGCCGTTGCCTCAGAAGGGGTGACTTTAGCCCCACAACCCACGTGGCGGCAGGGGCATGATGGCACCGTCATAGGCAATCGCCGGCTCGCGATCGCGCGCCAGAAGCAGCGGCCCGTCGAGATCGACAAACGCCGCCCCTTGCCCGATCAGAAATGCCGGAGCCATGGCAAGCGATGTGCCGACCATGCAGCCGACCATGATCTCGAAGCCGGCTTCGACCGCCGCATCGCGCATCAGCAGCGCTTCCGTCAGCCCGCCCGTCTTGTCGAGCTTGATGTTGACGGCATCATACTTGCCCTTCAGGCCAGCCAGCGATGCTGTGTCATGGCAGCTCTCGTCAGCACAGACAGGCAGAACGCGGTCCAACCCAAGCAGCGCATCATCAGAACCCGCCGGAAACGGCTGCTCGACGAGCTTCACCCCGAGATCGAGCAAGACGGGCGCCAGCGCCTTGTATTGATCGAGGCTCCATCCCTCATTGGCATCGACGATAATGGCAGAGCTCGGCGCACCCGCCCTCACTGCCCGGATACGCTCGACATCACCCTCGCCGCCGAGCTTGACCTTCAGAAGCGGCCGGTGAGCCTCCTTCTCCGCCGCAGCCTGCATGCTCTCTGGTGTGCCCAGCGACAGTGTGTAGGTGACCGACAACGGCTTCGGCTCTTGTAACTTGAGAAGTTGCCAGACCGGTTGCCCCGCACGCTTGGCCTCCAGATCCCAGAATGCACAGTCGAGCGCATTGCGCGCAGCCCCCGGCTTCAGCCGGCTCTGCAACCCCTTGCGGTCCAGCCCCTGGGCCACCTCAGGCACAAGCGCGGACAGCACCTCGACGACGCTCTCTGCCGTCTCGCCGTAACGCGCATAGGGCACGCATTCGCCCTGGCCCACATGAACGCCATCCGTCAGCCGCACGGTGACCACCTTCGCCTCGGTCTTTGACCCGCGCGAAATCGTGAAGCTGCCAGCGATCGGAAAGCTCTCCGGCGTGACGGTCATCTGGACGGGCATGGGGAATCTCCTACCGCGGACAATCCCCGCGAATCGCTGCTCTTGCACGAAGATGCAATCCTTTCTATATCCGTCAACTAAAGGACCGGTACCGGCAGCGGGCCAAAAACCCTGCAAAGCCTGCCTCAGATCCCCGCAATGGGCGGGATGAACGGTCGCATGAAGCACAGAGACGAAGCCCGTGAACACGCTGGATTTTGACAAGAGACCGGAAGATACGCGCGTTGTCGTCGCCATGTCGGGCGGCGTGGATTCGTCCGTCGTCGCCGGCATCCTGAAGCGCGAGGGCTATGACGTCCTCGGCATCACGCTGCAGCTTTACGACCATGGCGCCGCCGTCCATCGCGCCGGCTCCTGCTGCGCCGGCCAGGACATCGACGATGCCCGCCGCGTCTGCGAAACCCTTGGCATTCCCCATTACGTGCTCGACTACGAACAGCGTTTCCGCGACACCGTGATCAACCCGTTCATGGAAAGCTATGTCGCCGGCGAAACGCCGATCCCCTGCGTGGCCTGCAACCAGACGGTCAAGTTTGCCGATCTGCTTGCGACCGCCAAGGAGCTCGGCGCCGATGCGCTGGCGACCGGCCATTACATCCGCTCGAAGTCGGTGCCGCTCGCCAATGATCCCGGCCACCGCGCCCTCTTCCGCCCGATCGACAGCGAACGCGACCAAAGCTATTTCCTCTTTGCCACCACCCAGGAGCAGATCGACTATCTGCGCTTCCCGCTCGGCGCCATGTCGAAGGCGGAAGTCCGCGTGCTCGCCGAAGACATGGGCCTCGTCGTCGCCCAGAAGGCCGACAGCCAGGACATCTGTTTCGTGCCCCAGGGCAAATATGCCGATGTCATAAACAAGCTGAAGCCGAATGCGGCACTGGCCGGTGACATCGTCCATCTCGATGGCCGCGTACTGGGCAATCACGAAGGCATCCTGCATTACACGATCGGCCAGCGGAAGGGTCTGGGCGTCGCCACCGGCGAGCCGCTTTACGTCATCTATCTCGACGCCCGCTCGCGCCGCGTCATCGTCGGCCCGAAGGAAGCGCTGGAGACACACCGCGTCTACCTGCGCGACATCAACTGGCTGGGCGACCGCACGCTGGCAGAAGATGCAGCCGACGGCATGCCCTGCTTCGCCAAGGTGCGTTCCACCCGCCCGCCGACCCCGGCCGTGCTGCATGCCGACGAGCGCGGCGTCTATGTCGATCTTGAAATCGGCGAAGCCGGCGTCGCCCCCGGTCAGGCTTGCGTGCTCTATTCGGCAACCGGCGCCGACGCCCGCGTCTATGGCGGCGGCTTCATCGAGCGCTCGGAACGTTCAGGCACCGCAGAAGCCTCGCTGAAGGCGCTTCTGGCAAGCCCCGTCGCGGCCTGAAGCCTGAGCTTTCGGGCCGCGTCCAAGGTCTTGGCTCAAGCCGGTGGAAAGCCACACTGTTTTTGGCCAAACCGCGCTTGACTTTGATCGGAGCCTCGCCTTATAAGCCGCCCATCGCTTCGGACGGGCTGCCACGGCCCACAAGGTTTCCGAATGTGTGGCGGGATAGCTCAGGTGGTTAGAGCGTGGGATTCATAACCCCAAGGTCGGCGGTTCAAGTCCGCCTCCCGCTACCAAAAATCTTTAACTTTCCAAGTACCTACAACGAAGAACGCGGATCGAACTGCTAAATCAGCGTTTAGCCGAGCCCCACGTCCTCCTCTGGCATCCGGCCATACTTTTAGCTCGTATTGGAAAGTGACCAGCGAAAGGGTTTCAACGCTTTCTGGAGCCATCTAACACGGCCCCAAGAACCTTTTTTCGCCAGAACTGACTGCCGACGAGTGATGTGCCCTGGACGGTGATATTCCGGCATCCAGGAATATCCCTGATCGTTTCTATCACCGATTGCCTCAACGCGACCGGCATCCATGGGCTCAGTATCACCCGTTTGATCCAACTGATTTCGATTGGGACATCAAACGTCTCAACTTCTTCAGTTGCGGAGGAGTAGATTATCCGCAATTCCTGCTCGGGCTCGTAGGGCGCCCGCTTCAAAAATGGCAGCTCACTGACAAGCCATTGCTTCGGAGACGGACGAAGCATGTCGAGTTTGCGGTATTCAACATTTTGCCATCTGATGCCCTCTAAGCCGCTTAAGCTTTTGCACAGCTTATCCCGATCGAACTCAAAGCACACGCCGGATGCCCCGACGGTGAAAACACGCCAATGATGGTAAGTTTCTTTGCAGTCGGCAAAGCATATCGCGAGAAGCGTTCGGAGCTTTAGTGCTTCTTTGTATCGCTCCATACATACGCGGTCATTCCCGTCGTCCCAACGGGACGGGTCCAACAGCGTAATTTTCTTTGCCCGAAGCGTGTGTAAGCCCGATGCAAGATCTGTATAGCGACGCAGCCTCTGTGGTAATTTTTTGATAGACGTCACTACCACCCCTCCCTTGAACCCATCTTAAACTTAGGGCTTCGAGATGGTTGTAACAGCTTGTCACATTTCGCGCCAAGCGGGCCTACCGGCAATCGCCTTGAAAGAGTGCAATAGCGGTGGCACATTTGAAGCCATGGAACAGCGCGTCAAAGCTCTCGAAGACGACATGAAGCGGATCGTGCAGGATACCGCCGAGATCAAGGGCATGCTGCGCGGCGCCCCGTCTGCGATCGAGTTCGGCGAGCTGAAAGGCCGCGTCAATAGCCTGCCGACCATGGGCAAGGCAGCCGCGATGCTGTCGATCGCAACTGCTGTCATCGTCATCCTGAACAACTGGACGGCCGTACGTTCCTGGCTCGTCGGTTAACCCGCCCTCATCGCGCCGCCCAAACCAACCCTCTCCGCACAATCTCCCGCATCTGCGGCACCTCGAACTCCGCCGCCTGGTGGCCGAGCGAGGAGTAGAACACCCTGCCCTGCCCGTGGCGGCGCTTCCAGACGACCGGCATCACATGCCCGTCGATCCACTCATCGTGCTCGCCGGTGAAGGTGGTCGTCGCCAGCACTTCGTTGTTCGGGTCGACATGCATGTAATACTGCTCGGAGCGATAGGGAAAATCGCCGATGCCGGAGACCAGCGGGTCATCCGGCTTGGTGATCTCGACCGTGTAATCATAGATATTGCCGGGATGGGCGACCCACTGGCCGCCGATCATGTATTGATACTGCACGCAATCGCGAAAGCTGTCGCCGGCCTGGCCGTGAAAGCCGCCGAGGCCGACGCCGCCACGGATGGCGAGTTCGAGGTTCTCGATTTCGGGCTTTTCGATCTTGGTCATCGTCAGCATCGGCACGATGAGGCTGTAGTCGCGGATCGCAGGATCGGCAAAGGCTTCCGTGCCGGCTTCGACGCGGACGGAAAACCCCTCCGCCTGCAGCATGTCGGAGATGACGGCGGCGCATTGTTCGGGCTGGTGTCCATCCCAGCCGCCCCAGCAAATCAGAACCTGACGCATGTGAATTTCCCTGTTGTTGTCTTCAGCGGCCGATCAGGCCATCGATGAGCGACTGTTCGAGCGGCGCCGGCCGCTCGACGCTGGTGGTGATCTTGACGGTTTCGCCCCGGTCGGAAGCCGTCTGAAAGGCTTCCATGACCTCAAGCACATGCAGCGCGAGATCGCCATTTGCCCGATGCGGCCGGTTGGACAGGATGGCATGCGCCATGTCGGCGACGCCGAGCGAGCGCCAATTGCCTTCGGTATAAGGCAGCGTCACCGGGCGCCCTTGCGCCTCGCCGGTCAGCGGCAGGACAAAGACGTCGCCGCCGAAATGATTGGGATCCGGCACGATCAGGGTGCCCTCGGTGCCATAGACCTCGAGCGGCTTGTGCCAGTGCGCGGCGACATCGAAGCTCATGGAGATCTGCACCACCGCGCCATTGGCGAAGGACATCAACCCTGCGACATGCGTCGGCACATGCACCGGGATCGTCTCGCCCCGACGCGGCTCGCTGCCGATCTTTCTGTTGTCACGTACCTTGGTGGCAAAGCCCGCCACCTTTTCGACCGGACCGAAGAGATTGACGAGATCGGTGATGTAATAGGGCCCCATGTCGAGCATCGGCCCGCCACCGGCTTCGTAGTAGAAGTCCGGATTGGGATGCCATCGCTCATGGCCGGGGCACATGAAATAGGCCGTGCCGCCGATCGGCTGGCCGATCACGCCCTGGTCGATCAGCCCGCGCGCCGTCTGATGCGCGCCGCCGAGAAAGGTGTCGGGGGCAGAGCCGACCCTGAGGTTGAGGGATCTGGCCGCCTCGACGAGCCGCTTGCCCTCGGCGAAGGTTACGCCGAGCGGCTTCTCCGAGTAGACATGTTTGCCGGCGGCAAGCGCCTTCAGCCCCACCTCGACGTGCGCCTTGGGGATCGTCAGGTTGACGATGATCGCAACCTCGGGATCGGCATGAAGCTCGTCGATCGTGCGCGCCGGCACACCGAATTCCGCAGCCCGCGCTGTGGCCAGATCACTGTTCAGATCGGCGATGCCGCAGACTTTCAGGATAGGAAAATGCTGGAGCGCCTTGAGATAAGCGCCTGAAATATTACCGCATCCGATGATGCCGATGCCGACCTGCTGCATGTCTTGAAGATCCTCGCTCCCGGACGAATGTCCACCTGCGATCGCCGGGCAAGAACGCAACCGTTCCTCCTCGCTGCCTTGCGATCGCCAGGCAGACTGGGTGCAAATGCGACTGAGGTCAACGCCTCATTGTATGGGGTTGACCGTCTGTCGACAGGCATCTTCACAGGCCCGGCAGGCCTCGGCGCAGATGCGGCAATGCGGGTGCATCTCGGCATGGCGGCCGCATTCTTCGGCACAGGCTGCACAAGCGCGGGCACAGGCTTCGACAAGCCCCTGCAGCACCTGCGCGTTGCGTCCGGTGCGTCGGATGGAGGCCCGGCCCGTGGCAAGGCAGATGTCGGCGCAATCCTCGTTCAGTCGGATGCATTGGCGAAGTTCGTCCACCATGTCTTCCCCGAGGCAGGCATCCGCACAGGAGATGCAGGTCTGCGCGCAGTCGAAGCAGGCCTTGATACAGGCGATCAGCGCATCATTCGCCTCTCCGTTCGTCATCGGGTGGGTCTCGATCATGGCTCGAATGGACATGGTTCTCGCCTCCTGTTTGCGATTGGTGATGCAATTGAAACAGAGCGAGGCGCCAAGAGTTCCCCACCCCCGATCGGGGGGTGCTAGATCCGGGGGCGGTTAAGAAAACCTTTCGTTAAATTTTAATGAATAGAATGGCCGGCCTGTAGCGAGGTTTTGTCATGCGTACCGCTCTTATTTCCACCCTCGGCGTCATGCTGATGCTGACGGCCTGTGCCAAGCCGCCATCCCAGACCCGCAATGCCTGCGCGATTTTCGAGCAGCGCGACGGGCTGTTCAACAACTGGCGCCGCGCCGCCGTCGACGCCGAACGCGAATACGGCGTGCCGGTCCCGATCCTGATGGCGACGATCTATACGGAATCGAGTTTCCGCCATAACGCCAAGCCGCCGCGCAAGATGATCCTGGGTTTCATCCCCGGCAAGCGCGCCTCTTCGGCCTATGGCTACTCCCAGGCCCTCGACGGCACCTGGGAACGCTACCAGCGCGAAACAGGCCGCTGGGGCGCCCGCCGCACCGATTTCGCCGACGCCATTCGCTTCATCGGCTGGTATCACCGCGAGAGCGCGACGAAGGTCAACATCCCCTTGAACGACCCCTACAAGCTCTATCTCGCCTATCACTCCGGCCACACCGGCTATCTCCGCGGCGCCTACAACAAGCGCCCGGAGGCTCTGCGCGGTGCTAAGCGGTTTACCGAGATTACCTATACTTACGCCAAGCAGCTGCAGCAGTGCCCGGGCTGAAGCTGGGGCACGCGATCAGAGTACCGCACTGAAACGAAAAAGCCTCCCCATCGTGACCGATGGGGAGGCTTCTTGCAATCAGTACCGCTGGAGATCAGTTGGCGCTCTGGATCGCGGAAATCTGCCACTGGGTGTTCGGGCGGCGGGCGAAGGTCCAGATCTCTACCGATTCGACCGGCGTGTTCGGATCACCTTCGACAACGTCGCCGCTCTGGCGGTCGACGACATAGTCGATCGCTTCGTAGCGCATCGCCACCGTCGCGTATTCCATCTTGTCCTCGGCCCAGCTTTCAGAGACATCGCCCTGGACGAGATTAATGTCACGCACCGTGTTCTTCACACCCTTGGTCGCGTTCTCGCTAAGCTCTTCGGCGAGATAGGACATGGCTTCCGGCGTGGTGATGCGGCGGAGTGCACCATAGTCTTCCTCGGCATAGGCCCGCTGCATTTCCTGCAGGAGCTGTTCGAAACGCTCAAGATCCTTCGGCGTGATGCCGAGTTCATCGGCCGGTCCCGAACGGGCGGCAGAGGCGCTGGCCGCAGCACCGCCACCCAGCTTCGGAATCTGGAAGCTCGGACGCGGCTGGTCACCGCTCTGATTGTCGCGCGCCATCCCGCCAAAGCCGCCGAAACCGGGGCCGCCGCTGGGGCCTGATGCCGGCGCCTGGCGGTTGGCGAACATGCGCATGGCAAAGCGGATCAGGAAGAAGATCAGCAAGCCCTGCAGGAGCAGGCCGAGGAAGCCGAAGCCACCGCCAAAGCCCGTGCCCATCAGCATGCCGAACAGACCACCGAGCAGCAGGCCGCCCATGAGGCCACCGGCGAGACCGCCGAACAGGCCACCCGGACGCGCTGCCTGGTTGGCGGCCGTCGACTGGGCCGCACCCGGCTGGGTCGCATTGGTGCGCGGCGTCATCGTCCGCTCGATCGGAGCAGCCGGTGCCGGCGCCGTGCGGGTGATCGCCGGCTGATTGAAGGTGCGCGTGCCACGGCTGCCGAAGCCGCCTGAAGCGCGACGGGCTTCAGCGAAATCGACGGCCACAAGCGTGACCATCATGCCGAGCGCGAGCGTCGCTAATATCTTTGCGTTGTGCCGCATGGGTGTTTCCTGTCCTCCTCGAAACAGTCTCGATGCCCTTTGGTGGGCTTGGCTCCCATATGGAGAGAGCTCACCCTCTTTTGAAGAGTGAGCCCCGCAATTTCCATTGAATTTCAAGTGATCGGGATCAGCCGTTGAGCCAGAACTTGATGATCAGGCCGACGATCGTGATCGCAAGGACCCCGCCGGCCCAGAGGCCGACAAACCACAAAAGACGGCTCGCAATCAGGCGCTTGTCCATCAGTGATAGCCCTCGTCCGGATTGAGCTTGCCGCGGAAGACCCAATAGGCATAGGCCGTGTAGCCCAGGATCATCGGCACCAGGATGACCGCACCGTAGAGCAGGAAGGCAAGGCTCTCATCAGGTGCGGCAGCTTCCCAGATCGTCAGCGAGGACGGCACGATATAGGGATAGAAGCTGATGCCGATCCCGGCATAACCGAGCACGAAGAGCCCGAGCGCCGCGATGAATGGCCGCGCGTCATGTCCCACCTTCAACCCCGAGACGATCAGGTAGAGGCAGCCAAGCACCAGGGCCGGCACGATGACGGAGAAGATCATCGTTGGATAGCCGAACCAGCGCTCGAAATAGGGCGCTTCCAGGAACGGCGTCCAGAGGCTGAAAATCCCCATGGCCCCGACGGTCGCAAAGGACAGGGGAAGCGCGAGAGAGCGGGCGCGCCTGCATATGTCACCCTCCGTCTTCATGACGATCCATGTCGCCCCGAGCAGGGCATAGCCAATGACCAGTGCCACGCCCGTCGCCACCGAAAACGGTGTAAGCCAGTCCCACCAGCCGCCGGCATAGGCGCGGTCGGTGACCGGGATGCCTTGAACCAGTGCCCCGAGCGCCACGCCCTGGAAGAAGGCCGCAACCACCGAGCCGCCGGTAAAGGCCCAGTTCCACAGATGCTCCGCCCTTTGCGTCCGCCAGCGGTATTCGAAGGCGACGCCACGGAAGATCAGACCCAGGAGCATCAGGATGATCGGGGCATAGAGCGCCGGCAGGATGGTCGCATAGGCGAGCGGGAAGACGGCCAGCAGCCCTCCCCCGCCGAGCACCAGCCAGGTCTCGTTGCCGTCCCAGACGGGCGCCACCGAGTTCATCATCAGGTCCTTCTCGTGCTTCTCCGGAAAGAAGGGAAAGAGGATCCCGACGCCCAGATCGAAGCCGTCGAGGATGACATAGGCAAGCACGGCAAAGGCGATGATGCCGGCCCAGATGAAGGGGAGATCAATGGGCATGTTTGCCTCCATGGTGACCGGGCTGGGCAGCCGGCGTGATGCCGGAGGTGCGGATCGGGCCATCGTCGAGATCCGGCATCGGGTCACGCGGCAGGCGGCCCATCAGGCGCAGGATGTAGAAGGTGCCGGCCCCGAAGACGATGAAATAAACCACGATGAAGGCGATCAGCGAGGCCGCAACCGCGGGTGCCGCGATCGGCGAAATCGAGTCGGCCGTGAGAAGATGGCCGTAGACCGTGTAGGGCTGGCGCCCGACCTCGGTGGTGATCCAGCCGGCCAGCACTGCGACGAAGCCGGAAGGACCCATGACGAGGGCAGCCCGGTGCAGCCAGTGATTGGAATGCAGCGTCCCCTTCCAGCGACACCAGAGCGAGAACACGCCGACGCCGAGCATGGCAAAGCCGATCGCCACCATCACGCGGAAGGACCAGAAGACGATCGCGACCGGCGGCTCCTTGTCGTCCGGGATCGTATCAAGACCGGCAAGCGGTGCGTTCAGGTCATGCTTGAGGATGAGGCTCGAAAGCTTGGGGATTTCAAGCGCGTAGTCGATCCTCTTCTCTTCCGTGTTCGGGATGCCGAACAGGATCAGCGGCGCGCCCTCCGGATGGCTGTCGAAATGGCCTTCCATGGCCATGACCTTGACCGGCTGGTGCTCCAGCGTGTTGAGGCCATGCGCGTCGCCGGCAGCAATCTGGATCGGCGCGACGATCGCCGCCATCCACATGGCCATCGAGAACATCACGCCAGCGCGGCGTGGTGCAGTCCCTTTCAGTAGATGCCAGGCGCCGACGGCACCGACGACAAAGGCGGTGGTGAGATAGGCGGCGATGACCATATGAACGAGGCGATAGGGGAAGGACGGATTGAAGACGATCTTCCACCAATCAACAGGCACGAACTGGCCCACATCGTTCATGGCGAAGCCTGCAGGCGTCTGCATCCAGGAATTGACCGACAGGATCCAGGTGGCCGAGATCAGCGTGCCGAAGGCGACCATCAGCGTGGCAAAGAAATGTAGCCCCGGGCCGACGCGGTTGCGACCGAAGAGCATGACGCCCAGGAAGCCCGCTTCCAGGAAGAAGGCGGTCAGCACCTCGTAGCCCATCAGAGGACCAATGACCGGCCCCGCCTTGTCGGAGAACACCGACCAGTTGGTGCCGAACTGGTAGGACATGACGATGCCCGACACGACCCCCATGCCGAAGGCGACCGCAAAGATCGTCTTCCAGAAGTCGAAGAGCTCCAGATAGACCTTGTCCTTCTTCCAGAGATATAGGCCCTCGAGCACCGCGAGATAGCTCGCAAGCCCGATGGAAAAGGCGGGGAATATGATGTGGAACGATACGGTAAAGGCAAACTGTATGCGTGCCAGGAGTTGCGCGTCGAAGTGCTCGAACATGGGATGTCCTTTCCTTCTCTCCTCCCGGAGATGATAAACATCAACTATACCCTTGCACCGACAAGGCAATGCGACAACCCGCCATGCGTCAGTTCAACGCATAATATTTTTCATATGTTTCTAATCTACCGCCGCTTCCGGCGACAAACGCAAACGGCGCGGGTTTGATCCCGCGCCGTCTTTGTCGATGATATCTAGAACGTCGATCAGTCGACGTTGAACACCAGCGGCTTGGCCTGCTTGACCGCCGGGTTGGCGGTGAGCTGGTCGAGAACCGCCTGCTCCACCGGGCCATCGACGTAGAGAAGCGCGATGGCATCGCCGCCTTCCTTGTCGCGACCGAGCTGGAAGTTCGCGATGTTGACCTTGGCATTGCCGAGCGTGGTGCCCATGAAGCCGATCATGCCGGGAACGTCGGTGTTGGAGATGTAGATCATGTTCGGACCGACATCGGCATCCATGTTGATGCCCTTGATCTGGATGAAGCGCGGCTTGCCATCGGAGAAGACGGTGCCGGCAACCGAGCGGGTCTGCTTCTCGGTGGTGACGGTGAGCTTGATGTAACCGTCATAGACGCCGGTCTTGTCGCGCTTCACTTCCGAGACGATGACGCCCTTTTCCTTGATCATGATCGGCGCCGAAACCATGTTGACGTCGGCAACCTGCGGGCGGATGAGGCCGGCCAGCAGCGCAGACGTCAGCGCCTTGGTGTTCATGCCGGAGGTCACGCCGTCATAGAGGATCTCGATCTCCTTGATCGGGTTCTCGGTCATCTGGCCGGCAAACGAACCGAGCACGTCAGCGAGACGGATGAACGGCTTCAGGATCGGCGCTTCCTCAGCCGTGATCGACGGCATGTTGATGGCGTTCGAGACGGCACCCTTCATGAGATAGTCGGACATCTGCTCAGCGACCTGCAGAGCAACGTTTTCCTGGGCTTCCGTGGTCGAGGCGCCGAGATGCGGCGTGCAGACAACGTTTGGCAGGCCGAAAAGCGGGCTTTCGGTGGCGGGCTCGACTTCAAAGACGTCAAAGCCTGCACCGGCGACATGGCCGGACTTGATGGCGTCGGCAAGGGCTGCCTCATCCACGAGACCACCACGGGCGCAGTTGATGATGCGCACGCCGGGCTTCGTCTTGGCAATGTTGTCCTTGCCGAGAATGCCGCGCGTCTTGTCGGTCATCGGCACATGCAGCGTGATGAAGTCTGCGCGCGGCAGGAGCTCGTCGAGCTCGACCTTTTCGACACCCATTTCCTGGGCACGTTCAGCCGAGAGGAAGGGGTCATAGGCGATGACGGACATTCCAAGGCCGATCGCCTTCTTGCAGACGATGCCGCCGATATTGCCGGCGCCGATGACGCCGAGCGTCTTGCCGGTGATTTCGACACCCATGAATTTCGACTTTTCCCACTTGCCGGCCTGGGTCGAGGCATCGGCCTGCGGCAGCTGGCGGGCAACGGCAAACATCAGGGCAATCGCGTGCTCTGCCGTCGTGATCGAGTTGCCGAACGGCGTGTTCATCACGATGATACCGCGCTTCGACGCAGCCGGGATGTCGACATTGTCGACACCGATGCCGGCGCGGCCGATGACCTTGAGGTTGGTCGCAGCGGCAATCAGCTTTTCCGTCGCCTTGGTGGCCGAACGGATGGCGAGACCATCATAATTGCCGATGATTTCGGCGAGCTTTTCCTTGTCCTTGCCGAGCTTCGGCTGGAAATCCACTTCAACGCCGCGATCACGGAAGATCTGGACGGCGGTTTCAGACAATTCGTCGGATACGAGAACGCGAGGTGCCATGACGAGGCCTCCTTCAGAGAGTTCGTTTGAATGAGATGAGGAAATTTCGGGGCTCCGCCGCTGTGGCGGAGCCGAATTGATCAAGGATCAGGCGGCAGCCTTGGCCAGAGACGCCTTCTGCGTCTCATAGGCGAAGGAGAGCCACGGCATGAGAGCCGCCATGTCGGCAGTCTCGATTGTGGCACCCGCCCAGATGCGAAGGCCGGCCGGCGCATCGCGGTAAGCACCGATGTCGAAGGCGACACCCTGCTTTTCCAAGATGCTGGCAATACCCTTGGCAAACGCAGCCTGAGCGTCGGCATCGAGCGCCGTGACTTCGGGGTCGACGATCTTGACGCAGACCGAGGTGTTCGAGCGCGTCGCATCGTCAACGGCGAGATTGGCGATCCAGTCGTTCTTTTCGATGAAGTCGAAGATCACCTTGGCATTGGCATCGGCACGAGCGATCAGGGCTTCAAGGCCACCGATCGACTTTGCCCACTTCAGCGCATCGATATAGTCCTCGACGCAGAGCATCGACGGCGTGTTGATCGTCTCGCCGACGAAGATGCCCTCGATCAGCTTGCCGCCCGAGGTCATGCGGAAGATCTTCGGCAGCGGCCAGGCCGGCACATAGGTCGTCAGACGCTCGACAGCGCGCGGGGACAGGATGATCACGCCATGACCGCCCTCGCCGCCCAGAACCTTCTGCCAGGAGAAAGTGGTGACATCGAGCTTGGAGAAGTCTAGGTCCTGCGCGAATGCTGCCGAGGTGGCGTCGCAGATGGTCAGGCCCTTGCGGTCAGCCGGGATGAAATCGGCATTCGGAACGCGAACGCCCGAGGTCGTGCCGTTCCAGGTGAAGACGACGTCGCGGTCGAAATCGACGGCGGCGAGATCCGGCAGCAGGCCGTAATCAGCGTTGAACTTGCGGACATCAGCAAGCTTCAACTGCTTCACCACATCGGTGACCCAGCCGGCGCCGAAGCTTTCCCAGGAGAGCATGTCGACGCCGCGTTCGCCGAGCAGCGACCACATCGCCATTTCAACGGCGCCCGTGTCGGAGGCCGGAACGATGCCGATGCGGTAGTCAGCGGGAACGTTGAGAATTTCGCGGGTAAGGTCGATGGCCAGCTTCAGCTTTTCCTTGCCGACCTTGGCGCGGTGCGAACGACCGAGCGGGGCATCGGAGAGCGCATCGAGCGACCAACCGGGACGCTTCGAGCAGGGGCCAGACGAAAAATGAGAGTTTGCCGGACGCGCGGCGGGGGCGATCACATCAGCCATATAGATACCCTTCCAGGTAATTAGCCTCTCGTTGGGGAGAGGTGTCCCGCCGTCGGAACTACTCCTGTCGCCCATATCAGTCAAGCGGGGTTGCGTCGCGATGAGCAAAATTTTTGTTCCGTCCGCGCCAGAGGTGACGCAGCCCGGCAGCAATGACTGTCATCAATCCGTCATCCATCGGGCGCATCTGCCTCAAGACCCACCGCCTCCAGTCCCGCCACCACGGAGCCCGCATCGATGTTTCCCCTGAGCAGCGCAATTCCGGGCCTCGTCTGGGCCTACCGGATCACCCCCGGCCTGCGAAGCGAACGACTGCCGGCGGAATGTTCCATCGAGCAGGCACAGCCGGGGGATGGCTTCATCTGGCTCCACCTCAACCTGGCGGACGGACGTGTGCCAGCGTTTCTCGAACAGTTCCAGGCCCTGACACCCCCGGCGATCGCAGCGCTGACCACCCATGACACGCATGCAGCACTTTCGGTGGACGAGGGCCTGCTGTTCGGCACGCTGATCGATTTCCAACGCGAATTCGATTCGACCACAAGGGACATCGGCTGGCTGCATGTCGCCCTGTCTGGAAATTTCATCATCACGACGAGGCTGCAACCGATCCGTTCGGTCGACAAGGTTCGCGCGGCGGTCGAAAAGAACGCCGCACGCTACATCTCGCCGCTTCAGATCTTCGAACTGCTCGTGGCCGAGTTTCAACGCGGGCTGATCGCCGTAGTTCTGGAACTGACGGAAGAACTGAACCAGATCGAAGACCATGTCTACGGCACGGAAATGCGCGACGAGCGGCGGCGACTGACACCGGTGCGGCGGTTGATCGTCAGGCTGCACAGGCACTTGCGCACCATGCTGCTGGTCATGCGGCGGGCCGCAGCCGCCGATGACGAGGACTTGCCGGAGGAGATGGAAGACAGCCTCGCGCGTCTCGCAGCAAGGCTCGAAGCCGTCGATCAGGATGTCTATGCGCTGGCCGACCGGGCAAGGCTCCTGCATGAGGAACTGGATTCCAAACAGAGCGCCGAGACGAACCGGCATCTCTACATTCTGTCGCTGATGACGGCGCTGCTCCTGCCGCCGTCACTGGTCACAGGCTTCTTCGGCATGAACACCACCGCCCTCCCCTTTGCGGAAGGTTTGCACGGCACGGCCTATGCCTTCGGTTTCATCCTGATCTCGGTGATGCTGTCCTGGTGGATCCTGCGCAGAACCGGAATTCTCTGACCCCAGACGCGCGAAAGGGCCCGAAGTGGGCCCTTTCTGATCTGTGACGCTAGACGTCCGTATCCGGATTACTTGTAGACCGGCAATTCCGGCGGCGGCTCATAGGCGACGGGGGTTTCGCAACCACCGAAGACATAACGGGCGCCAGCATGGACGCTGTGGCTGTAGAAGCCCTTGTCGTAGCCCGGACCGCCGTTCGAGGCGTAACCGAACATGTCGCCACCCATGGTGTGGCGGAAGCGGTAGCCGAGATCGGCCTTGACGTTGCATGTCACGTCGATCGAGGCACCAGCCATGAGCTGATAGGCGAAACGCCAGCTGCCCTTGCCGCCATGTTCGACGGTAGGATCGCAGTTCGACGGATCACCGGTTTCGCAGGACGTGTTCCGCAGCTTGTCCCACTTGACGTAGGAGCCACCGATACCGCCACCGATGTATGGCGTGAAATAGGCGTAAGTGCCGAGGTCAACGTAAGCGTTGGCCATCAAGGTGTAAGCCTTGAGGGCAGCCAGATCGGTCGACGTGCACGCTACGGCAACACCGCAGGAACCCGTCGTTGAGCCCTTGAAGTCAGACTTGAACATGTAGTCGAACGTCAGGTCTGTGCGCAGATAGCTGTTGACCTGGTAACCGACACCGCCGCCGACCCAGAAGCTGTCCTTGATGGAGGACGTCGTGAAGCTGGCTTCGTCAGCATTGGAGCCCTGGAAAAACTTGGCGCCACGCAGCTTGTTGAAATTGTAGCCGAGATCACCGCGCAGGTACCAGCCAGACGCTTCCGCAACCGCAACTTCCGGTGCATCGACATAGGCCGGCTGCGGTTCGGCCTGATAGACATCAGCGGCATAGGCGGCCGAGCTGGCAAGCAGGGCAGCCGTGACCGCGGCAAAAATGGTTTTCGTCATGACAGGATACTCCAAATCCCAGCGTTGTCGCGTCAGGGCGTCCCAAGCCAGACATCCTGAATTGGGACGGATAATGGAGTGGAAAGGTTAAGTTGCGATTAACTACAGATCTTAACTCTAACCCTTATCCATTTGCTAACCTTGATACTTGCAACCACATGGAGAGCAAAAAGAAAGGGAGCGGCTCCCTGGAGAACCGCGCCCTGACCTGCATCGAATAGGCTCGCCTTGGCGCCGCTCAGGCGGCGTGGCGACCCTGGCTGGTGCGCATGGCACCGAGATTGAATAAGCCCAGCCGCTGATCCATCTCGGCAGCCTCACCGGCAAGCCGGTGAATGGCGGCGGTCGTTTCCTCGACCATCGCGGCATTCTGCTGGGTCATGGCATCGAGCTGGTTCACCGATGTGTTGATATCGACAAGCGTCTGCGCCTCTTCCCGGGTGGATTCCATGATCTCGCCGATATGGCTGTTGATCGACAGCACGTGGGAACCGATGCCATCCAGCGCATTCCCGGCTTTCTCCACCAGCTTGACGCCGTGGTCCACTTCGCCGCGTGACTTCGACAGCAGGTTGGCGATCTCCTTGGCGGCATTCGACGAGCGCTGAGCAAGCTCACGCACCTCCTGTGCCACCACGGCAAAGCCCTTGCCACTCTCGCCCGCCCGTGCCGCCTCGACACCGGCATTGAGCGCCAGAAGGTTGGTCTGGAAAGCGATCTCATCGATCACACCGATGATGTTGGATATCGACTGCGACGACCCCTGGATCGCCTCCATGGCAGCGATCGTATCGCGCATGATGAGACCCGACATCGCGGTATCGTCCTTCGCGGCACGCGCAATCCGCTCGGCTTCTTCGGCACGCGCGATCTGCGTCTTGACGGCGCTGGTGATCTCCTGGATCGCTGTTGCAGCCTGCGAGATGGCAGCCGCCTGGCGCTCGGTCCGCTCAGCGAGCTGGTCGGCGCCCGCGCGCATCTCCTCGGATCCCTCGCGGACCGCGACAGAATTGCCGCCGATCCCGCCAAGCGTCGCGCTCAGCGTCTCGATTGCCTTGTTGAAATTGGAGCGTAGTCCTTCGAGATCAGCCGGGAAGCGGCGCTCGATCCGGAAGGCGAGATCGCCGGCAGCCAGCCTGTCCAGCCCCGTATCGAGGGTCTCGACGACCTCCTGCAGGGTCCGGGCTTCAAGGTCCCGCTCTTCCATACGCTGCCGACGCTCCTCCTCGGCGCGGGCCCGTTCGTCCCGACGCTCCGCAGACTGCCTCTGTTGCTCGATGAGCGCCTGGCGGAAGCGTTCGAGCGCCCGCGCCATGCTGCCGATCTCGTCACGACGGTCCTGGTTTTCGACCGGCTGCTCGATCGCACCGTCGGCAACGGCACCGGTGAAGGCAACGAGACGGTCGAGCGGCGCAAAAAGACGGCGGGTGAAGACCCAGGTGGCAGCAGCGAGAATGGCAAGAGCGATCAGACCCGTGATGATCAGGATCGTCGCGATGCGGATAGAGCCGGCTTCCAGTTCGGCCTTGGTCAGGCTCTCGGTCACCACGAAGTCCTGACCGGCAAAGCTGATCCGGCGGCCATAGATCACCGCGGCACCTTCCGGACGCTGACCGTCCTGAACGGCGATACCATCGCCCGAGATAGAGAAGTCGGCACGGACATCGGTCAGCTTGCCCGAAGCGTCGAGCGCAATGCCGGCCCCATTGCCCGAAAGAATGGCCGCCGTCTGGCTGCTGCCGGCAATGATGCCCTTGGACAACAGATTGACGAAGACCTCCGCCTTCACCTGGAACATAAGGCTGCCCTTGAAGCCGCCGAGCTTCACGAGGGGAACGGCGAAATAGATATCCGGCGCACCCGCATCGCCACCGACGGAAAGGCCTGAGAAATTCACGCCGACGACATCGTCTACGGCCTTCGCCGCAGCCTCGGCGGACTGCTGGTAAACGCGTCCGAGCCCGGTCGCTGCGAAGCTGCCCTCCTTCAGGTTCTCACCGAAGGCTGGGCCCTTCTCGAAGGAATAGATGACATTGCCGTTCTGGTCCGCGATCAGCATGTCGCTGAAGTTCGTGCCTGCAAGATAGGCAGCAACCTGGGCCTGGGTCGTCTCATGGGTGGAATAGTAGAAGCCGCTCGGCCCCTCCGGCTTGATCAGCTTCTCGCGCTCACCGGCCGGATGCGGGTTTTCGGTGACGAAGACGCGCTGCAGCTCCGCCTTGGCGTCGCCGGTGCTCTTGGCGATCGTGTTCCAACCGCTCTTCAGGCCCGTCAGCGACTGCTGCAATGTCTCGATCTTGGCGATCGAAGCGGCCTGATTCTCCAGCGCCTGCAGCTTCTCCGTGAGAAGGTCTCCGCGGAAGGTCAGCGTGCTGGTCATCGCCTTTTCCGTCTGCTCGCCGAACAGCTGGCTGGAGCTGCGATAGGCGAAGACGTTGAGTAGAGCGATGGTAATGAGTGTCAGCAGCAGAAAGACGGCAATGACTTTGAACGAAAGCGAATGGATGCGAGCTGTCATGGTTTTTGTTCCCGCTGGCCGGCCGGACAAGTCCGGTCGCGGCCAGAATTTCGATCTGCTGCGAAACACAGCAGATTCCCCTTTTATCCAGGAACAATCACTCTCCGCCCTTAATTGGCCGTAAAGATATTAGGCGAAACCCCGTAATACCAAGGGGTTCAGACGGGCTGCGCCACGCGCTGCCGGAGGCCCGCAAAGAGCTCGACGGAACGCAGACGGGCGTTCAGATCGTGGACCGGCGTCGAGACGATAACTTCATCGGGCCTGACCTCGGCGACAAAGCGGCCAAGCTTGTCCGCAGCCGTCTCCGGCGATCCCACGATCGCATAGCGCAGGGTGTGCTCCACACCGATGCGCTCAATATCCGACCAGAAGCCTTCCATCGTATCGACAGGACGCGGGAACGGCCGACGGACGTTGCGGCGAAGGTTGACGAACTGCTGCTGGGCAGACGTGAACAGGCGTTCGGCCTCCCGATCCGTCTCCGCGATCGCCGCCATGGTGCCGACCATCACATAGGGCTTCTGTAAGGAAGCTGACGGCTGGAAGCGCTCGCGATAGATCTCGACCGCATCGAGGAGCTGATCGGGCGCAAAATGCGAAGCAAACGCGTAAGGTAGCCCAAGCGCGGCAGCGAGATGCGCGCTGTAGAGGCTCGACCCGAGAAGCCAGATCGGCACGTGGCTGTTCATGCCGGGAACGGCGATCAGCCCGCCTTCTTCATCCGGCTCACCCATCAGGCGCTGCAGTTCGAGAATGTCGTGCGGGAAGCTCTCGGCACCGGCATCCATATTGCGCCTGAGGGCACGCGCGGTGCGCATGTCGGTTCCCGGCGCACGGCCAAGACCGAGTTCAATGCGCCCAGGGTAGAGCGCTTCCAGCGTTCCGAACTGCTCGGCAATCACGAGCGGCGAGTGATTGGGCAACATGATGCCGCCGGAGCCGACACGTATTGTCTCTGTGCCTGCCGCCACATGGGAGATCACCAGTGCCGTGGCCGCACTTGCAATGCCCGGCATACCATGATGCTCGGCCAGCCAGAAGCGGCGATATCCGTTCTTTTCCGCCATCTGCGCAAGCTTTCGCGACGCATCCAGCGCCTCGCGAACCGAATGTCCCTCGGAGATGGGAGAAAGATCGAGAATGGAAAACGGTATCATGGCGGTGGCTCTGTTCTATGTACCTCCCTCATGTAGTCAGGCGCTGCCGAAGTCCCAAGAGGTGACGATCATAAATTATAATCACTTCGCTTGTTTTCTGTTTGTTCACATTTGACTGGCACACCAACCCACATCTGCATTAGGGTTTCGCATGACATCCACGATTCGCATCATCGGTATAGATCCGGGCCTCCGCCGCTGCGGTTGGGGCGTCATCGAGACGCTCGGCAACTCGCTGCGCTTCGTCGGATCGGGCACTGTCACCTCCGACGGCGACATGGATCTCGCCTCACGCCTGTGCCAGCTGCATGATGGTCTGGCCGAAGTGGTGCACGCCTACAAGCCCGATGAGGCAGCCGTCGAACAGACCTTCGTCAACAAGGATGCGGTCGCGACCCTCAAGCTCGGCCAGGCCCGCGGCATCGCCATGCTGGTCCCTGCCCGCGCAGGGTTGCCGGTGGCGGAATATGCGCCGAACGCCGTGAAAAAGGCCGTCATCGGCGTCGGCCACGGCGAAAAGGCGCAGATCCACATGATGCTGAAGATCCTGATGCCCAAGGCCGAATTCAAGGGCAACGACGCCGCCGATGCGCTCGCCATCGCCATTTGCCACGCCCATAACAGGGGCGGCGACCGCATGCGCAAGGTGCTGGCCTCAGCCTGATTTGTTCTTGACTTGTTCCGATCGCCTCAGTAAGTAATACTCAAGAGGTATTACAATGCGCGTCACTGAAAAAGGCCAGGTCACAATCCCCAAGGACATCCGCGATCGGCTCGACATCAAGCCGGGATCGGACGTCGATTTCGTTGTTGCCGAGACGGGCGTCATGCTGGTCAAGAACGGCGATGCCAGCGATGCATTCAAGGATTTTGACGCCTGGGCGAGAAGTGTCGAGGGGACTTTCGACACCAATGGCATGACCTCAGATGAATATGTCGATTGGCTTCGAGGGCCGCGTGATGACCTCGACCATCATTGACACCAATGCACTGATCGATGTGCTCGGGCCGAATAGCGCGACGCGGGCGTGGTCAGTGGACGCAATGCGCCGCTGCTTCGAGGAGGGGCCGTTGGTGATCAATCCGGTCATCTGGTCCGAACTCGCAGCCTCGCTACTTACCGAGCAACAGCTCAGCCAGGCGCTCGATTGGCTCGACCTGAAGAAAGAACCCTTGTCCTATGACGTGGCCTTCCGCGCGGGCAAGGCGCACCTGCTCTACCGAAGAAACGGTGGCCAGCGCGAACGCACCCTGCCGGACTTCTTTATCGGCGCTCACGCAGCAGTTCGGTCGCATCGCCTGCTGACGCGGGATGCTGCGCGCTATCGCAGCTACTTCCCAGACCTCGACATCATCTCCCCCGAAACCCATCCCCTGTAACGCGACGGACGCTCCCATGATCGGCAAACTCAAAGGCACCATCGACGAGATCGGCGACGACTACGTCCTCGTCGACGTCCACGGCGTCTGCTACGTCGCCCACTGCTCCTCGCGCACTCTGGGGCGGATCGGCTCTGCCGGCGAAGCGGTTGTCCTGTTCATCGAGACCTATGTCCGCGAGGACCAGTTGAAGCTCTTCGGCTTCATGAGTGCGCTGGAGCGCGAGTGGTTCAACCTCTTGCAAAGCGTCCAGGGTGTCGGCGCGAAGGTGGCGCTTGCCGTGCTATCCACCCTCACCCCGTCGGAACTCGCCAATGCCATCGCGCTGCAAGACAAGGCAGCGATCTCCCGCGCCCCTGGCGTCGGACCGAAGGTGGCGCTTCGCCTCGTCACCGAACTGAAGAACAAGGCTCCCGCCTTCGCCGGCGAAGCCTCCGCCAATATCGGCCTCAAGCAGGAACTCGGCGAGGGCGTAGCCTCCGTGCCGGTAGCCGATGCTGTCTCTGCTTTGACCAACCTCGGCTATTCCCGCGACCAGGCCGCCAATGCCATCGCAGCGGCCCTGAAGAACGGCGGAGAAGGGGCTGATAGCGCCAAGTTAATCCGTCTGGGGCTGAAGGAGCTGTCGCGGTAGGAATTGGTGCAAGAACGAAATACTGATATGCTTCTCGTAAGAATTCCATGAGGACGTAAGACATGGGTGCATTTACCACCATGACCTCCAAAGGTCAGATTACGATTCCGAGTGAAGTGCGAGATGCGCTGAAGCTGGAACCAGGCACGAGGTTCTATGTCGCTGCTCGCAATGGCCAGGTGGTGGCGATCCCGAAAAACAAGAACCTGATGGATCTCGCCGGCATCGTAAAACTGCCACCGGGGTTAAGCTTGAGTCTGGAAGACATGGAGGAGTCGGTGGCCGACGCCGCAGCGGAAGACGATAACCGCATCCTGCGCGAAACGGCAGAGCGATTGAAATGATCGGCGTCGATACCAACGTGCTCGTCCGATTTCTTGTCGAGGACGATCCAAAGCAAAACGCACTTGCGCGAGATTTCTTCTCCGAACGAAGCGCGGAAGACCCGGCTTTTGTCAGCGCGATTGTTCTTGCAGAAACTGTTTGGGTTTTACGTCGGAATTTGAAGCTGCCCTTGGCAACCGTGTGCGACCTCATTCAAAATTTGGTGGCAGCGGATCGCCTCGTGGTGGAATTTACCGAGGAACTGGACGCACTCCTTTCTCAAAATACGCCACAATCAGATATCGCCGACTACCTGATTGCCTGGTCGGCCAAGCGTGCCGGCTGCAAGGCGGCCGTAACTTTCGACAGAACCTCGGCTGAGGCGATACCCGGCATGGAACTTCTCGCATGATGACCAACAACCCGATCCTGACCCCGGAAAAGCGTGGCGAAGACCTCGATGCAGCGCTGCGCCCGCAGACGCTCGACGACTTCACCGGTCAGGCCGAGGCCCGCGCCAATCTGAAGATCTTCATCGAAGCGGCCAAGAACCGGGGCGAGGCGCTCGACCACGTGCTCTTCGTCGGCCCACCCGGCCTCGGCAAGACGACGCTTGCCCAGATCATGGCCAAGGAGCTCGGCGTCAACTTTCGATCGACGTCAGGCCCTGTGATCGCCAAGGCAGGCGATCTGGCGGCCCTTTTGACCAATCTCGAAGAGCGCGACGTGCTTTTCATCGACGAGATCCATCGCTTGAGCCCCGCCGTCGAGGAAATCCTCTATCCGGCCATGGAGGACTTCCAGCTCGACCTGATCATCGGCGAAGGCCCCGCCGCCCGCTCGGTGAAGATCGACTTGTCGAAGTTCACCCTTGTCGCCGCCACCACCCGTCTGGGCCTTCTGACGACGCCGCTGCGCGACCGTTTCGGCATCCCGGTGCGGCTGAATTTCTACACCGTCGAGGAACTGGAATCGATCGTCCGCCGTGGTGCCCGCCTCTTGAACTTGCCGATGACCGAAGACGGCGCCCGTGAAGTTGCCCGCCGCGCGCGCGGCACGCCCCGCATCGCCGGCCGTCTGCTGCGCCGTGTCCGCGACTTCGCCGAAGTCGCCCGTGCCGAGACCGTCACTCGCCAGATCGCCGACGAAGCCCTGACGCGGCTCAACGTCGACAATATGGGCCTCGACCAGCTCGATATGCGCTACCTCTCGATGATCGCCGTCAATTTTGGCGGCGGCCCTGTGGGCATCGAGACCATCGCCGCGGGCCTGTCAGAACCGCGCGACGCCATCGAGGATATCATCGAGCCCTACATGATCCAGCAGGGCTTCATCCAGCGCACCCCGCGTGGCCGTGTTTTGACGGCCACCGCCTGGAAACACCTCGGCATGACACCGCCCAAGGATCTCGAAGCGGCGCAATTCCGGCTCACGCTCGAGGATGATTAACCCGTGTCTAAGCGCACCCTGATCACCATCAAGGACGGCAAGCGGCGCTTCAACCACCGTATCGCCGGCCTCGCCTTCCGCGACGGTCATGTGCTGGTCCACCGCGCGACCCACGAGACCTTCTGGACTTTCCCCGGTGGCCGCGCCGAGATCGGCGAGACCTCGACGGAAACGCTGGTCCGCGAAATGCAGGAAGAACTGGGCGTGGAGGCCGTCGTCGGCCCCCTGCTCTGGATCGCCGAGAACTTCTTCGATTACGAAGGCAAGACCTGGCACGAACTGGGTCTCTATTATCGGATGGAGATCCCGAACAGCTTCCCCTTCCACCCGACCGACATCATCCACCGCAATGAGGACGGCAAGAATTCTCTGGAATTCAAATGGGTGCCGGCGACGCGGGAAGCGCTGAAGGCCTTGGATATCCCACCCTATTTCATCGCCGAAGAAATCGAAAACCTGCCGGCCTCGCCGAAACACGTGGTCTGGCACGATGGGGACCTCGACACGCCATGACAGAGGCCACACGGTTCATCCGCAAGCTCGCCTATGCCAATATGCTGGCCAACGACCGCCTGCACGAGGCCGTCTCGCAGCTGGAGCCCGGAGAATTCAAGGCACCCCGCACGAGCTTTTTCCCTTCGCTCGTCGCCACACTTAATCATATCCTGATCATCGACTGGTTCTACGTCGACGCCATCGAAGGCGGTGATCTTGGCCCGAAGGCCTGGGCCAATCAGATCCCCTTTCCCGACCACGCCGACCTTCGCGCAGCGCAATTGGCATCCGACCGACGCCTGCTCGCCTTTTGCCTGGCTCTAAACGACGAAAACCTCGACCGCCCTGTGAGGATCCATCGCACAGGCCGCATCCAGGTGGAGCGCTGCGACGACGTGCTCTCCCACCTCTTCCAGCACCAGACCCATCATCGCGGCCAGGCGCATGCCATGCTGGCTGGCACCACAATCAAGCCACCACAGATCGACGAGTTCATTGTGGCCGATGACGCGGCAAGTCGTTCGGATGTTCTTCAGCGGCTCGGGATGACGGAAGCCCAGGTCATGAGCCTGGGCGAAGCCTGAAAAGCCGGTCGCGCCGCATCTGCCGAGCGCGTGCATCAGACAATCTGCATATCATAATGACGCCACATGCCAGCCCCTTTTCCGTCCAGATACGCTAGTAATGAGGCGGCGGACCTAAGGTTAAGTGCGGCCCCTTAAGTCGACGCAATGAGTAATTCCTGATTTCACAGTCAGCATACGCCCGGCGTTTGCGGAAATGGTTCCGCGCGTCTGTAAAACTGGACAGAAGGAGGAAGTGGGGGCCTCGCACAACCTGAAGGATTCCCGTTATGGGTCTCATGTACCTTATCGATACATTACGCCTCGATCCCGTCGCATCCATCAAGACGGGGTTGCGTATCGTCCACTTCATAGGCCTTGCCTTAGGACTCGGGGCGGCAACAGTTCTCGACCTGATGATCCTGAAGTTCTTCCTCAGGAGCAAGGTGACGTCCGACCAGTGGAATGTCTTCCATTTCGGCTCCCGGATCGTCAATGCCGGCTTGATCCTCCTGTGGATCACAGGGCTTGGCTTTCTCGCCTATTACAGCGCCTTCGATCCGATCCGGCTCGGCAATGAAAAGGTCTGGGCCAAGATGACGATCGTCCTCATCCTGACGATCAATGGGATCTTCCTGCACATGGTCGTGCTCCCCAAGGTGAAGGCTCAGATCGGACGCTCGCTGCTCGACGGCATGTCGACCGGACAGCGCAGCCTGTTTTTTGCCTCGGGCGCCCTGTCGGCCACCTCCTGGTACGTCCCTCTGCTTCTCGGCGCGATGCCGCAGCTCAATTTCGTCGTCCCGATGACGACGATCCTGCTTGCCTATGCCCTGCTGCTGACTCTTGCCTTGCTGGCAACGCAGCTCCTCTTTCTGGCACTTGGAGACGACCGGCGCTCTGAGCTGCCCTCCAGCCTGCGCGATCGGTCGGAACCGGTCATGGGGCTTGCCTGATCAAGACTGAAACGGAAGGCCGGCGCGTAAGAGCCGGCCTTCTACCCAGCCGAGCGAATGCCTGAAACGCGATCCCGGTTTGCGAAACTCCGCCACTTTCTGCTATGCGCCTGAAGACAATACCACCGGGCCAGGCATCAGGCAGTGCCCACCCATGCAGGACCAGGGACGGCAATGTCTTCGATGGAAATATCGCTCTCCGGCAGGCTGACTGCAGATGGTCATCACCTGACCCAGCGCGTCTACTATGAAGACACCGACTTCTCCGGCGCCGTCTATCACGCCCGCTACCTGCATTTCATGGAACGCGCCCGCACGGATTATCTCCGCTGCCTCGGCGTCGAACAGTCCACGCTGTTCCAGACCTCGGACGAAGGCCTCGCCTTCATGGTCCATCGCATGGAGATCGACTTCAAGGCCCCTGCCCGCATGGACGACATCATCACGGTCGTGACGGTGACCGAAAAGGCCGGCGGCGCGAAGATGATCCTGCAGCAGGAGATCCGTCGGGGGGAGCAGATCCTGATCGCAGCCAAGGTTGTGATCGCCGTCGTCAACCGAGCCGGCCGCCCCAGACGCCTGCCGGATGCTCTCGCCAAACAGTTCCTCGCCTGAATTCACAAAGCCCTGATCGAGGCCTTTGGTAACCCCTTTTTAACCTTAATCGGGTCTTACTCGGCGCTTGGAAGTTTGTGCAGCGCACGCCTTCCTTTGACCAAATTTTCATCCCAGAAGCACTCCGGGAGCTAAGGCGGGAAAAGGGTTTCGGCGGCTGCGACCGCACAAGTTTTCCACCAGTAAAGCTCATGTCGCCGCCCGGTCCAACCCACCGGGCGTTTGGATATTCGGGGAATTGAAGGCGATGGAACAAGTTGGAATGGCTGCTGCGACCCATGACGTGAGCCTTTGGGGCCTCTTCATGCAGGCGGGCCTGATCGTCAAGCTCGTCATGATCGGCCTGATGGCTGCCTCCGTCTGGACCTGGGCGATCGTCATCGACAAATACTTGAGCTACGCCCGCGCCCGCCGCCAGTTTGATCAGTTCGAGCAGGTCTTCTGGTCCGGCCAGTCGCTGGAAGAGCTCTATCGCACCCTCGCCGAGCGCAACAACACCGGCCTCGCCGCCATCTTCGTCGCCGCCATGCGCGAGTGGAAGAAGAGCTTCGAGCGCGGCGCCCGCTCGCCGATCGGCCTTCAGATGCGTATCGACCGCGCCATGGACGTGACCATGGCACGCGAGTCCGAAGCGCTCGAATCGCGCCTGTCGTCGCTCGCCACGATCGGTTCCGCCGGTCCCTTCATCGGTCTCTTCGGCACCGTCATCGGTATCATGACCTCGTTCCAGGCCATCGCCGGCTCGAACAATGCCAGCCTCGCGGTCGTCGCACCGGGTATCGCCGAGGCGCTGCTCGCAACCGCAATCGGCTTGATCGCCGCTATCCCCGCGGTTATCGCTTACAACAAGTTCTCCGGCGAAGCGGGCAAGCTCTCTTCGCGCATGGAAGGCTTCGCAGACGAATTCTCGGCCATCCTGTCGCGTCAGATTGACGAGAAGCTGCAGCCGCGCCAGGCGGCACAGTAAGGCCCGGAAGGCAGGAGACGCATCATGGGTATGTCGGTCGGATCGGGTAGCAAGGGTGGCGGACGCCGCGGACGTCGCGGTGGCAAGAAAGCCCTCGTCAGCGAAATTAACGTCACGCCCTTCGTCGACGTCGTACTCGTGCTGCTGATCATCTTCATGGTTGCCGCACCGATGATGACGGTTGGCGTGCCGATCGACCTGCCGCAGACCCAGGCCAAGGCGATGAGCAGCGAAAACCAGCCGATCACCGTCTCGGTCAATCCCGCCGGCGAGATCTACCTGCAGGAAACGGCGATCCCGATCGAGGAAGTCGTGCCGAAGCTGCAGGCGATCGCCACCACCGGCTACAATGAACGTATTTTCGTCCGCGCCGATACCGCCGCCACCTATGGCATTGTCATGCAGGTCATGGCGCGGATTTCGTCGGCCGGCTTCACCAATATCGGTCTTGTGACCTTGCAGGAACAGCAGAATTGATCGGACGGACATGAAGGGCAGCCTCTTCACATCCTCGTTTCTGCACACACTGGCGCTCTCTGCAGCCCTGGTGAGCCTCGGCTCGCCTGAAAAGCTTGAGATCGCCCCGATGGAAACACTCCCCGTCGACATCGTGCCGATCTCGGAATTCACCCAGATCCAGCAGGGCTCCAAGACGGCACCGATGGCGGAGACATCCGCCCCCGTGCCGACAAAAAAGCCGCCGATCGCCGAACCGGCTGAAAACTTCGGCGACAATGAAGTCGACCTGAAATCCCCGCCGACGCCCTCGCAGCGTCCGGTCGAGCAGGAAGTCGCGGCTGCACCGAAGAAGGTGGAAACGCCGGCACCGACGCCTGATCCGGAAATGAACGAGGTCAAGGAAGTCGTGCCCGAAGAGACGGCTCCTCCGCCGGAGCCGGAACCGAAGCCGACCGAAGAGGCCGTGCCCGAAGAGACGGTTGCCGAAGAGATCCCCCTGCCCGAGAAGGCGCCGATCCCGGCTGCCCGCCCGCAGCCAGAGATCGCCAAGCCGGCTGAAAAGAAGCCGCCGAAGCCTGACGCCAAGAAGGACACCAAGGCCCAGGAAACGGCAAAGTCGAAGCCGCAGATGGAAAGCGACTTCAACGCCGATGACGTGGCGGCCCTCCTCAACAAGACAGACGCAGCCGGCGGCGGCGCGAAACGCTCGACAGCCCCTGAAGCGCTCGGCGGCAGCACAAACACCGGCGGCTCGACGCTGAGCCAGAGCGAACTCGACGCGTTGCGCGGCATCATCCAGAACAACTGGCTGATCACGCCCGGCATGGCCGATGCCGCCGACGTCCGCGTTCGCGTCACTTTCCGCCTCGACCAGAATGGCGAGCTCGTCGGCGAGCCCGAGGCGACCGCGACCGGCGGTTCACCGTCGGCTCAACAGGTTCTCATGAGCGGTGCCGTGCGCGCCGTTCGAAAGTCCGCCCCGTTCACCAATCTTCCCCCGGACAAATACGACGCTTGGTCTGAAGTTGTCGTCAATTTCGACCCCAGCGAACTGATGTAAGAGCTGAAAGGCTTGGTAAGCATGAAAACTCTCCTCCTCCGCATTCTGCTGGTCTGTGCCGGCATGGCAGGCGCCTTCGTGGCACCTGCAAACGCAGCCGTTGAAATCAACATCAACCGCGGCAACGTTCAGCCGCTGCCGATCGCGATCACCGACTTCATCTCCGCCGATGGCATCGGTGCCCAGATCTCCGCCGTGGTCGAAGCCGACCTGAAGCGTTCGGGCCTCTTCGCCCCGGTCAGCCGCGCCGCCTTCATCGAGAAGATCTCCAATCCCGACCAGCCTCCGCGTTTCGAGGACTGGAAGGTCCTGAAGGCAGAAGCCCTCGTCGTCGGCCGCATCGTCCGCGAGCCCGACGGCCGCCTGCGCGCCGAATTCCGCCTCTGGGACACCTTTGGTGGCCAGCAGATGACGGGCCAGCAGTTCTTCACCGACCCGAAGAACTGGCGCCGCGTCGCCCACATGATCGCCGACGCCATCTATGAGCGTATCACCGGCGAAAAGGGCTATTTCGACACCCGCATCGTCTTCGTCTCCGAAAGCGGTCCGAAGACCGACCGCAAGCGCCAGCTCGCGATAATGGACCAGGACGGCGAAAACATGCGTCCGCTGACGAGCTCGAAGGACCTCGTGCTGACCCCGCGCTTCTCGCCGAACCGCCAGGAAATCACCTACATGTCCTTCGAGGGCGACCAGCCGCGCGTCTATCTGCTGCAGCTGGAAACCGGTTCTCGTGAGGTTGTCGGCAACTTCCCCGGCATGACGTTTGCGCCGCGCTTCTCGCCGGATGGCCAGCGGGTCATCATGAGCCTGCAGCAGGAAGGCAATGCCAACATCTACACGATGGACCTGCGCTCGCGCACCACGACCCGCCTGACCTCGACGGCGGCCATCGATACCTCGCCATCCTACTCGCCTGATGGCAGCCAGATCGTCTTCGAAAGCGACCGTGGCGGCCGCCAGCAGCTCTACATCATGGGTGCGGACGGTTCCGGCCAGCGCCGCATCTCCTTCGGCGACGGTTCCTACTCGACCCCGGTCTGGTCTCCCCGCGGCGATCTGATCGCCTTCACCAAGCAGTCGGGCGGCAAGTTCTCGATCGGCGTGATGAAGACGGACGGTTCGGGCGAACGCATCCTGACGACGGGCTTCCACAATGAAGGCCCGACCTGGGCACCAAACGGCCGCGTGCTGATGTTCTTCCGTCAGAACGCCGGCGCCGGCGGTCCGCAGCTCTACTCGATCGACCTCACCGGTTACAACGAGCAGCTGGTCAAGACGCCGTCCTTCGCGTCTGACCCGGCCTGGTCGCCGCTGATGGAATAGTGATCGGAAAGAGGCGCATTTGCGCCTCTTTCTCGCCGCAAACGGCCTGCAATCGCCATCTTCGACGCGTGATTTGACAGTTTGTTAACCATGATTGTTTGAAGCCGGTTAACCGCGATTGGTTAAGGTCCGGCAACCCTAACAGAGAATTCAAGGAGACCGGCGATGAGCCGCATTCATTCCCCGGCCACGAGCCGTCTGCAGAAAATGGCAACCAACCCGGCCATGATCGCATTTGCCGTGGCTCTTGCCCTCGCAGGCTGCGCCAACAAGAAGAACCTGCCCAACAGCGCTGGCGAACTCGGCCTCGGCGCCGGTGGCGCTGGTGCCGCAACCCCGGGCTCAGCCCAGGACTTCACCGTCAACGTCGGCGACCGCATCTTCTTCGACACCGACTCGACGTCGATCCGCGCCGACGCAGCCCAGACGCTTGACCGTCAGGCCCAGTGGCTACAGCGTTACCCGAACTACGCGATTACGATCGAAGGCCATGCCGACGAACGCGGCACCCGCGAGTACAACCTGGCCCTCGGCGCACGCCGTGCTGCCGCCACCCGCGATTACCTCGCACAGCGCGGTGTTCCGGCTCAGCGCCTGAAGACCATTTCCTACGGCAAGGAACGTCCGGTCGCCGTCTGCGACGACATTTCCTGCTGGTCGCAGAACCGCCGCGCCGTCACCGTTCTCGGTGGCGCCGGCATGTGATCCGGTCCACCCGGCAATCACCAGCACGTGAAGGCGGCCCCTGGGCCGCCTTTTACTTTTCTCCATACTTTGGCCGAACTTGGTTGCTTTTTGCAGGCAATTGGGAAAACTCCTGTCGGCGCTGGTTCGGCGCAATTCGCCGCGAAAACAGGAAAAAGGAACATGAACAAACTTGTGATGGCCGCTCTGCTTGCGACGGCCTCGCTCATGGGACTGCATGGCAACGCGAACGCGTTCCAGCTGTTTCCAAACGTCCAGTTCGGCCAGAAGACTGCGCCCGAGCATTCGCCGAAGGCCGAGGTGCATCTCGCCCAGGCAACAGACCCGACCCTGCGTGTTCAGCAGCTTGAGGAAGAGATTCGCGCCTTGAACGGTCGGATCGAGGAAATGAGCTTCCAGCTTCTCCAGATGCAGGAAACCATCCGCAAGCAGCAGGAAGACAACGAGTTCCGCTTCCAGGATCTCGAAAAGAAGAGTGGATCTCTGACCCGCCCCGTCCAGGGCGGCCAGCAACAGGATTCCGTTGCCGAGATCATCACCGAAACACCGGACGTCGGCGCAACCGCCGACGCTTCCTCGGCCGGCCGAGCGCCGGGCACCGCGCCCGCCGAACAGACCCTCGGTTCGATCGCCCTCGACGAAAGCGGCATGCCGGTTACGGCTACGCTCAATCAGGACGCGCTCGACAATGGCTCAACCGCCCTGCCCGGCGTGACCGCACCCTCGACCACCGGTCAGGCCGCCCCCCAGCAGACTGCTTCGCTGAATTCCGAAAGCGACGTCTACCAGGTGGCCTATGCCCATGTTCTCTCCGGCGACTATTCGCTGGCCGAGAGCGAGTTCCGCGATTTCATCGCCGCCTATCCTAGCAGTGCCAAGATCGCAGACGCCAACTTCTGGCTCGGCGAGGCCCTCTACTCCCAGGGCAATTATAACGAGGCGGCCAAGACCTTCCTCAACGCGCACCAGACTTACAACACCTCTCCCAAGGCGCCTGAAATGCTGCTGAAGCTCGGCATGTCGCTGGCTGCCCTCGACAACACAGAGACCGCCTGCGCCACACTGCGCGAAGTCTCCAAGCGCTACCCCAAGGCTTCCCGCGCCGTCGTTTCCAAGGTCGCGAGCGAACAGAAGCGCCTCGGCTGCTGATGGCCGCGCGCCGCGCGGCAGGTTCGCCTGTGCCCGACCTCTCGCCCGAAGCGGCGATCGAAGATTTCCTCCATGCCCTCCGCCGCCCGACGCGCCTGCTGGTCGCCATTTCCGGTGGCAGTGATTCGACCGGCCTTCTGCTTTCCCTGCAGCGCGCGATCGAGACGCAGCGCTTTCCCCATCAACACACCCTGACGGCCGCAACCGTCGACCATGCTCTGCGCCCCGGTTCGGCCGACGAAGCGGGCGCGGTCGCCACCCTTTGCGAAACCCTTGGCATTCCCCACCGCATTGCGCGATGGTCAGACGCGAAACCTGAGCACGGTATACCCGCCGCCGCCCGCCAGGCGCGTTACCGGCTGCTCGCGAACGTAGTTGAAGCGCTCGGTGCCGATGCGATGGTGACTGGCCATACGCTCGACGACCAGATCGAAACCGTAGCCATGCGTGCCGATCGCTCGACAGAAGGCGCCCTCGGCCTCGCCGGCATGGCACCCGCTACGCTTTACGCCGGTCGCCTCTGGATCCTCCGCCCTTTTCTGCGCACACGCCGCAGCGCGATCCGCACCTATCTGGCTGGTCTCGGCCAACGCTGGATCGACGACCCCAGCAATGAGGATCCCCGTTATGAACGCATCCGCATTCGCCAATCGAGTCCGACAATCTCAGCCTCAGCAATCGACGAGGCCGGTCGCAAACGGGAGGCCCTCTCCCGCGGTGCAGCGCAGTGGCTTGAGGCTGCGGCGCAGGTCTTCACCGGTCCCGTTGTGAAGATCGAGCTTTCGAGTGATGCGACACCATCAGCCGAAGTCCGCGATCACGCACTCTCGACACTGACTGCCATTCTCGGGGGCAAACCGCACCGGCCGGCGGCCACGAGCCTTGCGCGTCTGGCCGATGCACTCGACGCTGGCAACGATTTCCGGCTCACATTGTCGGGCTGCCTGGTGCTGCGTCGGGGCAAGGACCTTTTTCTGCTGCGCGAAAGGCGCGGTTTTTTGCCGCTGTCCATGCCACCATCCGCCAGAATGGTTTGGGACGGGCGCTACCTGATCGAGAACCGCAGCGCGGGAGAAGTGACCGTCACTGCCGGACCGGCCACCGAAATCGCATCAGAACTTCCCGGAGCAGTGCGCTCTGCGCTCGCCGCAAACTGCCCGCAAGTCATTGTGGATAAAGAGCTTTCGGGAAAGATCGGCGACAGGATCACCATCGCGCCACGCCTCTCGCTCTTCGCAGACTTCATGCCCGGCTTCGACCAGCCACTCGCCGATGCTATCGCCCGCATTCTGGGCGCGGAACCGGCCCCGCCCTCACCCATTTAAGACTTATTGACGGAAAACGATCTGCGAGGGTGCGTTTGCCTTGGCAAGGATGCGCCACGATCCTATGTTAGGAGATAATTCTGCGGGGCTCCGTCCCGCACCACAGGTTCGGGGAGTTCAATGAACCCAAATTTTCGCAATTTCGCGCTCTGGGCGATCATCGCCCTTTTGCTGATCGCGCTGTTCAGCATGTTCCAGACGTCGCCGTCGCAGACGGCCTCGAGCGAGATCCCCTATTCGCAGTTCCTGCGCGAAGTGGACGCTGGGCGCGTTCGTGAGGTGACGGTCACAGGCAACCGCGTTCTCGGCAAATATGCCGAATCCGGCACCGCCTTCCAGACCTATGCGCCCGTCGTTGACGACAACCTGCTCTCCAAGCTGGAAGCGGAAAACGTCATGATCGTCGCGCGTCCGGAAACCGACGGCTCCTCGGGCTTCCTGAGCTATATCGGCACGCTCCTCCCCATGCTGCTGATCCTCGGCGTCTGGCTGTTCTTCATGCGCCAGATGCAGGGAGGCTCCCGCGGCGCCATGGGCTTCGGCAAGTCGAAGGCCAAGCTGCTCACCGAAGCGCATGGCCGCGTCACGTTTGACGACGTTGCAGGCGTCGATGAAGCCAAGCAGGACCTCGAAGAAATCGTCGAATTCCTGCGCGACCCGCAGAAGTTCCAGCGCCTCGGCGGCAAGATCCCGCGCGGCGTTCTGCTTGTCGGCCCTCCGGGTACGGGTAAGACGCTGCTCGCCCGCTCGGTTGCTGGCGAAGCCAACGTCCCCTTCTTCACCATCTCCGGTTCTGACTTCGTCGAAATGTTCGTCGGCGTCGGTGCAAGCCGTGTCCGTGACATGTTCGAGCAGGCGAAGAAGAACGCGCCTTGCATCATTTTCATCGACGAAATCGACGCCGTCGGTCGCCATCGTGGTGCCGGCCTCGGCGGCGGTAACGATGAACGCGAGCAGACGCTGAACCAGCTGCTCGTCGAAATGGACGGCTTCGAAGCGAACGAAGGCATCATCCTGATTGCCGCGACCAACCGTCCCGACGTTCTCGACCCTGCCCTTCTGCGTCCGGGCCGTTTTGACCGCCAGGTCGTCGTGCCGAACCCTGACATCATCGGCCGCGAGCGCATCCTCAAGGTCCATGCCCGCAACGTACCGCTCGCCCCGAATGTTGACCTCAAGGTCCTCGCTCGTGGCACGCCCGGCTTCTCCGGTGCGGACCTGATGAACCTCGTCAACGAAGCAGCCCTAATGGCCGCCCGCCGCAACAAGCGCGTCGTCACCATGGCCGAATTCGAAGATGCCAAGGACAAGATCATGATGGGTGCGGAACGCCGCTCCTCCGCCATGACCGAAGCCGAGAAGAAGCTGACCGCCTATCACGAAGCCGGTCACGCCATCACCGCTCTGCAGGTGCCGGCAGCCGACCCACTGCACAAGGCAACCATCATTCCGCGCGGCCGTGCACTCGGCATGGTCATGCAGCTCCCCGAGGGCGACCGCTACTCGATGAGCTACAAGTGGATGGTCTCGCGCCTCGTCATCATGATGGGCGGCCGCGTGGCTGAAGAGCTGACCTTCGGCAAGGAGAACATCACCTCGGGTGCATCCTCCGACATCGAGCAGGCCACCAAGCTTGCCCGCGCCATGGTCACCCAGTGGGGCTTCTCCGACGTCCTCGGCCAGGTCGCTTACGGCGAAAACCAGCAGGAAGTTTTCCTCGGCCACTCCGTGTCGCAGTCGAAGAACGTCTCGGAATCGACCGCCCAGAAGATCGACATGGAAGTCCGTCGCCTCATCGACGAGGCCTATACCGAGGCCCGCCGCATCCTGACCGACCACCACGATGCTTTCGTCGCGATCGCGGAAGGCCTGCTCGAATACGAAACGCTTTCGGGCGAAGAGATCAAGGCGCTGATCCGTGGCGAGAAGCCGTCGCGCGACAGCGGCGACGACAGCACCCCGAGCCGCGGTTCGGCCGTGCCCTCGACCGGCCGCAAGGACGCTCCGAAGGGTGGCGAAGCCGAAGGCGGTCTGGAACCCCAGCCGCACTGAGCGCCACAACGCTTCAAGATCAAGGCCACCCCAGCGGGTGGCCTTTTTCGTTTCAGATGATCCTATCAGCAGAATTTAGTGGACGACCGGATGCTCGGTAACGCCGTGTAATCGTTTTTAGCGCTATTTTACGTGTCCTTTACTGCGTTCTGTGGCATGAGCAGCCAACAAGGGATCCCCGCACGATCGCTCACGAATGATGACGTTCTGCAGCGGCCGAGATCCATAGGACTTGAAGGAACACTTGATGACACGTCGTTACTTCGGCACGGACGGCATTCGCGGCCTCTCCAATCGCTTCCCCATGACACCGGATCTCGCCATGCGGGTCGGCATCGCCGCCGGTACGATCTTCCGCCGCGGCGGCCATCGCCACCGTGTCGTGATCGGCAAGGATACGCGCCTGTCCGGCTACATGCTGGAAAACGCCATGGTCGCCGGCTTTACCGCAGCAGGCCTCGACGCCTTCGTTCTTGGCCCGATCCCGACACCCGCCGTGGCCATGCTGACACGCTCGCTGCGCTGCGACCTCGGCGTGATGATCTCGGCCTCGCACAATCCCTTCGCCGACAACGGCATCAAGCTTTTCGGCCCCGATGGCTACAAGCTCTCGGACGAGCTGGAGCTGCAGATCGAGGACATGCTGGAAAAGGACATCTACGGCCAGCTCGCAGCGCCGAACGACATCGGCCGCGCCAAGCGTATCGACGGCGTGCATGACCGCTACGTCGAGTTCGCCAAGCGCACCCTGCCCCGCGACGTTACCCTGCATGGCCTGCGCGTCGCGATCGACTGCGCCAACGGCGCCGCCTACAAGGTGGCCCCCGCAGCCCTCTGGGAACTCGGCGCCGAAGTCGTCACCATCGGCAACGAGCCGAACGGCACCAACATCAACCTCGAATGCGGCTCGACCCACCCGGAAACGCTGCAGAAGAAGGTGCATGAAACCCGCGCCGACATCGGCATCGCGCTCGATGGCGACGCCGACCGCGTCATCATCGTCGACGAGAACGGCACCGTGATCGACGGCGATCAGCTGATGGCGGTCGTTGCCGAAACCTGGGCGCAGGACGGACTGCTGCGCGGCAATGGCATTGTCGCGACCGTCATGTCGAACCTCGGCCTGGAACGCTTCCTCAGCGACAAGGGCCTGACGCTCGCCCGCACCAAGGTCGGCGACCGCTATGTCGTCGAACACATGCGCAGCCACGACTTCAACGTCGGCGGCGAGCAGTCCGGCCATATCGTGCTCTCTGATCACGGCACCACCGGCGACGGCCTCGTGGCCGCTCTGCAGATCCTGGCCGCCGTCAAGCGTACCGGCCGGACGGTCAGCGAGCTCTGCCATCGCTTCGAGCCCGTGCCGCAGCTCCTGCGCAATGTCCGCTTCTCTGGCGGCAAGCCGCTGGAAGACGCCGTGGTCAAGCAGGCGATCGCCGATGCCGAAGCCGAACTCGCAAAGTCCGGCCGTCTGGTCATCCGCCCCTCCGGCACCGAGCCCCTGATCCGCGTCATGGCGGAAGGCGACGACCGCGAGCAGGTCGAGCGTATCGTCAACGAATTGGTTGATGTCATCGGCAGCGTGCGCAGCGCCGCCGCCTGAGCCGTCGCCAAATCCCTGAAAAGCAATAAGCCCGGCTGCGATGCAGCCGGGCTTATTGTTTGTCTAGATCGGCCCAGAAAATCAGGCCGAAAGTTTCGCCATGACTTCGTCGGACACTTCGAAGTTCGAGTAGACGTTCTGTACGTCGTCATCGTCTTCCAGCGTGTCGATGAGCTTCATCAGCGAGGTCGCCTTTTCTTCGTCGACTTCGATCGTGTTCTGCGGCTTCCAGATGGCCTTGACCGATTCCGCGCCACCGAGCACGGCTTCGAGCGCCTTGGACACTTCGTTCATGTCTTCGAAGGCGCAGTAGATCGTATGACCATCTTCATCGGACACGACGTCTTCGGCACCGGCTTCGATCGCCGCTTCCATGACCTTGTCGGCATCGCCGACCGCAGCCTTGTAGGTGATCTCGCCGACATGGTCGAAGGAGAAGGATACCGAACCGGTTTCGCCGAGTGCACCACCGGCCTTCGAGAAGGTCGAGCGGACGACCGAGGCCGTGCGGTTGCGGTTGTCGGTCAGCGTCTCGACGATGACTGCAACGCCGCCCGGACCATAACCCTCGTAACGGATCGCGTCATAGGTCTCGGCATCGGCACCGGAGGCCTTCTTGATGGCGCGCTCGATGTTGTCCTTCGGCATCGACTGTGCCTTGGCGTTCTGCACAGCGAGGCGAAGTGCCGCATTCATCGCTGGGTCAGGCAGACCGGTCTTTGCAGCCACCGTGATTTCGCGCGCGAGCTTGGAGAACATCTTGGAACGGATACCGTCCTGCTTCCCCTTGCGGTGCATGATGTTTTTAAACTGTGAATGGCCAGCCATGGCACCCCTGATCAGGTCTGTATGTTGGGAATGGGCGCCTTATACGGGCGAAATCCGCCCGGTTCAAGGGTCATCAACCCTCTGCAAAGCGCCTCCGGCTAAGGAACATCTGACCTTGATCTTCGTTGCCTCCACGGCAAAACCCAAGGAGACAAAAGATGGCAAGCTTCACTGAAGCCAAGGAAAATCCCGTAGAACAGCTTTGGGAGGAAATCGACGACGTGCATGCCGGTATGCTCGGTCTGGTCGGCTCCGATCTTCTCATGCGGCCCATGGCACCGCAGGCCGATCGCTCGACACATATCATCTGGTTCTACACCAAGACCGACACCGACCTTGTGAAGGCAATTCGTCAAGGCAGCCGCGGCCAGTTCTGTCTCGTCGGCAAGAACCACGACTATCATGCCTCGCTGACCGGCAGCCTGACGGTGGTCAAGGATCAGGCAAAGATCGATGAATACTGGAACTCGGTCGTGGCAGCCTGGTACGAGGGCGGCAAGTCCGATCCCCTCCTCACCATGCTGGCGCTTTCCCTCGACGAAGGCGAGATCTGGGCCTCGACCGGCAACACCATCAAGTTCGGCTGGGAAATCGCCAAGGCGAACCTCAACCCGGAAAAGATGCCTGACGTCGGCGTTCACCGTCACGTCCGCTTCGCCTGAGGCGAAGGGGTCGGGTCAGACCCCCTGAAGCACGAGGATCAGCGGCTTCTTCGGCAATGTCCGCATGGACACGGTGAAGCCGCGGTTATCCGAGATCTGCGTGTCGAAACTGTCGTCGAACATCGACAGAAAGGTTTCGATCGGCGGACCCCGGCGATGCATGGGCAGGATCACGGCGGAGCGTAACCGTTTGACGATCCGGCTCATGCTGTCGGCGCCGAGCGTCAATCCACCGTCGACAGGCACCATCAGAATATCCAGGCGGCCGATCTCGCCATAATGCGTATCGGTGAGTTCATGATGCAGATGGCCGAGATGCCCGATGCACAGACCCGCCACTTCAAAGATGAAGATCGAATTGCCGTTTGCCTCCATCGATCCGCCCCAGTCGCGGATATCTGTCGGCACATTGCGGATATAGGCGTCACCCACCACCAGGCGATGCTCTACGGGCTGTCCCGGCTGCGTCTCGTTCCAGCCCTGCAGCACAGCGCCGATCCCCGGATCCGGATTGAGCGTGTAGTGGCTCGAATGCGCCTTGTTCATCGTCACGACATCAGGCGTGCGCGATGTCCTCAGCCATCCGTTGAAGTCAGTGGCAATCGAAATGCCGCCGGGCGTATCGATCTGGAAGGTGGAATGCCCCACGAAGGTAATGACAACGTCTTCCTGCACCTGCGCGAGAGTCAGCGCCGGAGCCCCTGAGGCAGGCGGGGTGAAATTCGCATATTGGACGTTCGGGATCTTCTCGGCGATCAGCTGACACTGGCTGACCTGTGGCCGATTGGCTTCCTGTGCAAACACGCTGCCGGCCAAAGCCGTGAGCGCCATCGTGGACAACACCAGTCTCAGCATCATGCCGCTCCCTGCACCGTCTTCCCTGCGGCTCAGAATGCGGGAGCGTCGGGAAAGCGTAAAGCGGCCTCCCCGTCTGCGAGCGTCACAATGGCGTTATCGCGGGACGCTCAGGCCCAGAACGGCGGGATCGTCTCGGCGAGGCGTGGCCCGAGCCGGAGCGGCGCGATCTTCTCGGCCAGTCCCGTTGCATCGGAAATCTCGACCCCGACGCCGCAGATCGTCGCCGGACCGCTCGCCGCCTCGAAACGCCCCTTCGGCATCTTCGAGATGAAACGGTTGAGCGGCTCTTCCTTCTCCATCCCGAGTGACGAGTCATAATCGCCACACATGCCGGCATCCGACATATAGGCCGTGCCACCATTCAGGATCTGGTGGTCGGCGGTCGGCACATGCGTATGGGTGCCAACAACAAAGCTTGCTCGGCCATCGACGAAATGACCGAAGCACTGCTTCTCGCTGGTCGCTTCCGCGTGGAAGTCGAACACGATGACGTCGGCCTGCTCCTTGAGCGGACAGGCGGCAAGGATCGTCTCGGCCGACTTGAAGGGATCATCGAGTTCGGGATGCATGAAGACGCGGCCCATGATGTTAGCGACGAGCACGCGCGCGCCGTTGCGGGCATAAAACAGGCCGGAGCCCTTGCCCGGCGTGCCGGCCGGATAGTTTGCCGGGCGCAGGAACTGGTCATGCCGCGTGCAGAAGGAAACGGCCTCCTTCTGGTCCCAGACATGGTTGCCGGTGGTAACGACGTCGGCCCCGGCATTGATCGTCTCGAGATAGATGTCCTCGGTGATGCCGAAGCCGCCGGCAGCGTTCTCGCCGTTGACGATGACGAAATCGAGCTTCAGGTCGGAGATCAGGCCCGGCAACCGCTCCCATACAGCCGTACGTCCGGTCTTGCCCACCATGTCTCCGAGGAACAGAAGTCGCATTTTCGTCCAATCACTCCATGAATCTTTTGAGGCCGCTTTCGGTCAGCACGGCCTCTAGCCGGACATCATGGGCCTCGAAGGGCACTTCTGCCACCTCCTGACAGTCGAATGCAATGCCGATCAGCCGCGGATGCCGGCCTTTTTCCCGCAGACGAGCGATCGCGCGGTCATAATGGCCTGCACCATAGCCGATCCGGTTGCCGCCAGCATCAAAGGCGGAGAGCGGAACCAGGAGCAGATCCGGGTCGAGAACGGCAGCCTCCGGCCCCGGGCCACGGGTGCCGAAGCCAGTATTGACGAGTTCTGCACCGGCCACGAGTTCGCGAAAGACGATCGTCTCCTTGTCCATAACGACGGGCAGGCAGAGGCGCGCGCCCCGTCCCTTGAGCCGCGCCATCAGCGGGCGGATATCCGCCTCGGAGCGGATCGGGAAAAAGCCCGAGACCACGATCCCCGGCTCCATCTCCAGAGCGTCGCCGGCATGCTCTGCCATCGCAAGGCTGTGCTCCAGCCTCAGCTCCGCCGGGATCGCATCCCGGACCGCCAGTCGCGCCTTGCGGATGTCGGCCTTCAATTCCCGCTTTTCCACCACCTGCAGCCTCTTTCTTCGCAACCTCGCCAAATATGGGGAGGCAAGACACCAGAAAATCGTGTTTTTGCCCTTCGTCAACTTGGTTTGAAATTACCCTAAAAAACCAAGGATTAACTCAAAGCGCTTAGACTAAGGATCAAGACAACGTTCAAGGGGCATTTCTATGCAGTTCTTTTCGCGCTTCGGCATCACGAAAACAATCACCGCGACGACGGTCATGATCTTGATCGCGGCACTCGGAGCCGTGGCGTGGGTCATCTCCGGCAGCATCGAGACGCGCATCCAGCAGCAGGCGATTGCCGGCCAGGACGCAAGCCTTCGTACCGCCGCCACCATCATTGAGCGCGACCTGCCGGGCACCAAGGTGACCTGGGCGAAAGACGGCAATGTCGAGCGGATCGTGATGGAAGGGATCCCGAAGGAATTCACCGAACACACGATGATCGACACGATCGGCCGCATGACTGGCCAGACGGCGACGATCTTCGCCTGGGACGCCGAGAGCAAGGACTTCTGGCGCCGCACCACCAACATCATCAAGCCTGATGGCAACCGTGCCGTCGGTACGGCACTCGGCCAGACCGGCGCCGTCTATCCCTTCTCGGTCAAGGGTCAGGTCTATCGCGGCGAAGCCGTCATCCTGGAAACGCCCTACTACACGATCTACCAGCCGATCTTCTCGCCGGCCGGCGACGTGCTCGGCATCCTCTATGCCGGCGTTCGCAAGGCCGACATCAACAGCATCGCCACCGAGATGACCTATGCCATCGGCACGACAGCCCTGATCGTGCTTCTGATCGCAGCCACGCTCGTGGGACTGCTCGTTCGCCGTATCGTCGGCTCGCTGCCCCGCCTGACCGCCGTTGCCGACCGCCTCGCCTCCGGCCAGCTCGAGACCTCCGTTCCGGATCAGCACCTGCACAACGAGATCGGCGCCCTCGCCCGCTCGATCAACGTTTTCCGTGAAAGCGCCATCCAGAAGATCGAAATCGAGCGCCGCGCTGCAGAAGCAGCCGCCCAGGGCGAACGGGACCGCGCAGAGAACGAGAAGGCGAAGGCTGAAGACTCGCGCATCGTCCAGGAAGCCGTCGACGTTCTGGCCGACTGTCTGAACCGACTGAGCGACGGTGACCTCACGGTCCGCATCGATCGCACCTTCACTGGCAACCTTGATCGCCTGCGCGTCGACTTCAACGCGTCCGTCGAGAAACTCAGCAGCACGCTTGCTGAAATTCGCGTGGAAACCAGCGGCATCGAGGCAAGCTCTGCCGAAATGCGCTCTGCCACCGACGATCTCTCGAAGCGTACCGAACAGCAGGCTGCCTCGCTGGAAGAAACCTCCGCCGCCCTCGAACAGATCACCTCGACCGTGCGTGGCTCGTCTTCCAAGGCCGACGAAGCGGCGGCCATGGCAACCAAGGCGCGCCAGAGCACCGAGAATTCCAGCAAGGTCGTCTCCAACGCGATCGAGGCAATGAGCCGCATCGAGCAGGCATCCAGCGAAATCTCGAAGATCATCAACGTGATCGACGAAATCGCCTTCCAGACCAACCTGCTGGCGCTGAACGCCGGTGTTGAGGCCGCACGTGCCGGTGAAGCCGGCAAGGGCTTTGCCGTCGTCGCTCAGGAAGTCCGTGAACTGGCTCAGCGCTCTGCGAATGCTGCCAAGGATATCAAGGCGCTGATCAACAAGTCGGGCGAAGCCGTCGCCGGTGGCGTCTCGCTGGTCCAGCAGACCGGCAACGCTCTGGGTGAGATCTCCACCCAAGTGGCCGTCATCAACGACCACATCACGTCCATTGCGTCAGCCGCACGTGAACAGTCGACTGCGCTCAACGAGATCAACGGCTCGGTCAACCACATGGACCAGTTCACCCAGAAGAACGCCGCCATGGTGGAAGAGGCAACAGCCGTCACGCACCGCCTTGCCGACAGCGCCCGCAACCTCGCAGGCCTCGTCTCGCAGTTCCGCATGGCCGGCGCGGCAACCTCTGCCGCCCGCTCGTCTGCTGCACCGACCTACTCCGCATCGGCACCTGCCTACCGCCCGGCCGCACGCCCAGCTGCTGCTGCAGCCGAAACCCGGCCCGTTGCCTCCCCGGCCCGCAAGATGGTCGGCAACCTCGCCAAGGCATTCGGCGGCGGCAACACGGCCGCAGCCGCATCGCAGGACAACTGGGAAGAATTCTGATCCCAGCCGCCCAACCAACAAAAAGCCGTCGCGAGCGATCGCGGCGGCTTTTTTGTATGATCTCGATGAGATGAAAAGGTGCGATCCACGGCAACCGATGGAGATTTACGATCCTGGGTGCCTACAAACGTAGGTGGGCGCCATATGTCCGAGCCCACGGGCCCGGCCAGGGACAGCTCCCTTTGGATCGAGTATGGCCCCAGGGATTGTGGTTCCTGTCGTGAGGCGCAGACCGCAACTCAGATATAGGCGCTTCGCGGGCAATGCGCCAGTGGCCTTGGCAAATAGTCCTCAGGCCTGAGGCTGGGGAGCGGGCCGTTGGGTGAGTTTGCGGGTAATGCCGTTCAGACGCTCTGCAAGGTCTGATATAGCATGCGCGACGGCTTCTTCGCGGTGATGCACGCCTAAAAGGACGGTATCGCGCCCGTCGCGGAAACCGGCAAGCTCGGCTTCGGCGGCCGCCAGACGGCGATTGATCTCCGCCATCTCGTCCATGACCATGATCCCGGCCATGACGGTGATCCGGAGATCGCCGATTTCGCCGAACTGTCCCTTGAGATGGCCGACATAGCGATCGAACTGGCTCGCAAGCTCGGTGAGATGGGCCTCCTGGCCCTCCTCGCAAGCCATGCGATAGGCTTTTCCGTCGATCGTGACTGTCACCTGCGACATCGGCCTTCCAACTCTTTCTCACACGCGGCGTTCTGGCGCCGGAAGCAACTAACGCTTTTGTCGACCGTTCAGCGGTCGAGCACCGCCCGGATCGTTTCCATCGCCGTTACGAGACGGCGGGAAACCTCGCGGTTGACTTCTTCGAGGCGGTTCGCCCGAAACTCCGACTGATCGAGATCCTGGGCGAGACGCGCCCGGTCGGCATGAACGCGCCGAACCTCGCCGTCGATCTCCGTGCTCTCGCGCTCTGCTTCGAAACGCATGTCGACGGCGTTCTCCAGCCCGGCGACAGCCTGCCGTAGCGCTGCGAGTGCGGCATCAACCGAATTTTCCGCCGGCATTCGTTCGCCCCTGCCTCAGTGATGTCTGTTCGCTACACGAATCGTCGTGGCCGCCCCGACCATGTGTGCCGGGACAGTAAGCCCCGGGCTTGCCGCGCGTCAATAAAGCGCGGGCCCTTGGAAGAAGCCAATTCTGTGGAAGACTGTCCCCATTTGCTGCTCCCGAAGTCATCTTCCGAACTCGCACAGGAAAGAGGCAAAGAGATGTTTTCTTGATCCCAGAAACGCCCGAAGCCGGCCCATTTGTTGACTTGCGCGATGCACCTGCTAAGGATCACCCCCGTTCAGGCGGCCCACCCCGGCGGGCCGTATCTCGAAGCCCCGGAACAAGCGGATAAGCCATGATTTCTCCCGAAAAACATCAGCGGATGGCGAATGCGATCCGTTTCCTCGCCATGGATGCAGTGGAAAAGGCCAATTCCGGCCATCCCGGCATGCCCATGGGCTGCGCCGATGTCGCAACCGTTCTTTTCACCCGCTACCTGAGCTTCGACCCGAAGAACCCGCTCTGGCCCGACCGCGACCGCTTCGTGCTGTCAGCCGGCCACGGCTCCATGCTGATCTACTCGCTCCTCTATCTAACCGGCTATGAGGACATGACGATCGAGGACATCAAGTCCTTCCGTCAGCTCGGTGCAAAGACCGCCGGTCACCCGGAATATGGCCACGCCTCCGGGATCGAAACGACCACCGGTCCGCTCGGCCAGGGCATTGCGACCGCCGTCGGTATGGCACTCGCGGAGAAGAAGCTCGAAGACGAGTTCGGCTCTGAGCTGCAGAACCACTACACTTATGTGCTTGCCGGTGACGGCTGCCTCATGGAAGGCATCAGCCAGGAAGCGATCACGCTCGCCGGCCACCTGAAGCTCAACAAGCTGATCGTCTTCTGGGACGATAACGGCATCTCGATCGACGGCGCGATCTCGCTCGCCGACTCGACCGACCAGCATGCCCGCTTCCGCGCGGCCAACTGGAACACGATCGCCATCGACGGCCACGATCCGGAAGCAATCGCCGCTGCCATCGAGACCGCCAAGAAGTCCGACAAGCCGACCATGATCGCGGCGAAGACCGTGATCGGCTTCGGCGCGCCGAACAAGGCCGGCACCCACAAGGTTCACGGTTCGCCGCTCGGCGCCGACGAAATTGCAGCGACCCGCAAGGCGCTCGGCTGGAACGAGGAAGCCTTCTCGATCCCCGCTGACGTGCTCGACGCCTGGCGCCTCGCCGGCCTGCGCTCGACCAAGACCCGCAAGGACTGGGAAGCCCGCCTCGCTGGTGCCGACGCCGAGAAGCGCGCCGAATTCAACCGCCGCTTCGCCGGCGAACTGCCCGGCACGCTCGCCGGCGCCGTCGACGCTTACAAGAAGAAGCTCGCTGAAACCAAGCCGACGGTCGCAACCCGCAAGGCTTCCGAGGATGCGCTCGAAGTCATCAACGGTGTCGTCACCGAAACGCTCGGCGGCTCCGCCGACCTGACCGGCTCGAACAACACCAAGACCAGCCAGACCAAGTCGATCACGCCGACCGACTTCTCCGGCCGTTACATCCATTACGGTATCCGCGAGCACGGCATGGCAGCTGCCATGAACGGGATTGCGCTGCATGGCGGCCTGATCCCCTATTCCGGCGGCTTCCTGATCTTCTCCGACTATTGCCGTCCGTCGATCCGTCTGGCGGCCCTCATGGGCATCCGCGTCATCCACGTCCTGACCCATGATTCCATCGGTCTTGGCGAAGACGGTCCGACCCACCAGCCGGTAGAGCACATGGCAGCGCTCCGCGCCATTCCGAACCTGATGATGTTCCGCCCGGCTGACGCCACGGAAACGGTGGAATGCTGGCAGGTTGCGCTCGAAACAAAGGATCGTCCGTCGGGCATCGCGCTCACGCGTCAGAACCTGATCCCGGCCCGCACCGAATACGAAGAGCGCAACCTCTGCGCCCAGGGCGCCTATGAGCTGATCTCGGCCAGCGACGCCAAGGTCTCGATCTTCGCCTCCGGTTCGGAAGTCGAGATCGCGATGAAGGCCCAGCAGCAGCTGGAAGCCAAGGGCATCTCCGCCCGCGTCGTTTCCGTTCCCTGCTTCGAACTTTTCTTCGAGCAGGACGCTGACTACCAGGAAGCGATCATCGGCAACGCGCCGGTCAAGATCGCCGTCGAAGCCGGCATTCGCCAGGGCTGGGACGCGATCATCGGCTCCACCGGCACCTTCATCGGCATGAAGTCCTTCGGCGCCTCCGGTCCTGCCAAGGAACTCTACAAGCACTTCGGCATCACGGCGGACGCCGTCGTGGCCGCCGCCGAAGCCAAGCTTGCCTGACACAATCCCGCCAGGGCGTCCCCCAAGGCGCCCTGACATTGCCCAAGAGCTCAATATTCAATCGGGAGTGCACCAATGACTGTGAAAGTTGCCATCAACGGCTTCGGCCGTATCGGACGTAACGTTCTCCGCGCCATCGTCGAATCCGGCCGCACCGACATCGAAGTCGTCGCCATCAACGATCTCGGCCCGGTCGAGACGAACGCGCATCTGCTGCGTTACGACTCGATCCACGGCAAGTTCCCGGCCACGGTCAAGGTCGAAGGCGACACGATCATCATCGACGGCGGCAAGCCGATCAAGGTCACCGCGATCAAGGATCCGGCCACGCTTCCCCACAAGGAACTCGGCGTCGACATCGCCATGGAATGCACGGGCATCTTCACCTCGCGTGACAAGGCTGCCCTTCACCTTCAGGCTGGCGCCAAGCGCGTCATCGTCTCGGCTCCGGCCGATGGCGCCGACCTGACGGTCGTCTTCGGCGTAAACCACGACCAGCTGACCAAGGACCACCTGGTCATCTCCAACGCATCCTGCACGACGAACTGCCTGGTTCCGGTCGTCAAGACGCTGGATGACGCCGTCGGCATCGACCACGGCTTCATGACCACGATCCACTCCTACACGGGCGACCAGCCGACGCTCGACACCATGCACAAGGACCTGTACCGCGCTCGCGCCGCAGCCCTGTCCATGATCCCGACCTCGACGGGTGCAGCCAAGGCCGTTGGCCTCGTGCTCCCGCACCTCAAGGGCCGTCTCGACGGCACCTCGATCCGCGTGCCGACCCCGAACGTCTCGGTCGTCGACTTCAAGTTCGTCGCCAAGAAGAACACCACCGCGCAGGAAATCAACGACGCCATCATCGCCGCCTCCAACGGCGCGCTGAAGGGCATCCTCAGTTACACCGACGAGCCGCTGGTCAGCCGTGACTTCAACCACGACAGCCACTCCTCGATCTTCGCGCTCGACCAGACCAAGGTTCTCGAAGGCAACTTCGTCCGCATCCTGACCTGGTACGACAACGAGTGGGGCTTCTCCAACCGCATGTCGGACACGGCTGTGGCGCTCGCCAAGCTCATCTGATCATCAGGACTTCATCTCTGAGGAAGGCGGGCCAGCAATGGCCCGCCTTCTTTCGTTTCGGAGATCAGAAAGTCGGTCGGAAAAAAAGCTGCGCTGCGCGGGAACAATGCGGCACGTCAATGGTTGCCCCTTCGAATTGTGGCGCAAATACGGCTGCTCCGGCAGACCTGCGCCCCTTTCTGGCGCGCGTTCCGCGCCGTCTTCGGGGCCTTGGCCCCACCCATTCGAAAGGATACCGGACCATTGGCCATAACAACCACCGATCCCAATACCGCTGTCGCCGAAGAGGCGATCCCGGCGCCAGAAGGGCGCACCGAGATCATCGACACGACCTATGAGATCGGTCAGGACAACATCAATTTCCGCCGCCGTTTCGTCTTCGAACTCGACATCCACAACGTCGTCTTCAGCGTCTCGGCCCTCGCAATCGTCGTCTTCACCTTCCTGACGCTGGCCTTTCAGACCACGCTCGAGCCAGCCTTCACTGGCCTCCGCGACTTCCTCACCGGCAATCTCGACTGGTTCTTCCTGTTGACCGGCAACGTCTTCGTTCTGGTCTGCATCGGCCTGATCGTCTCGCCGCTCGGACGGATCCGCCTCGGTGGCCCGGATGCGCGTCCAGACTACAGCAACCTCTCCTGGTTCTCGATGCTCTTTGCCGCCGGCATGGGCATCGGCCTGATGTTCTACGGCGTCTCCGAGCCCATGGGGCACTTCACCGCCGCCCTTGGCGGCCCGGTCTTCGAAGATGGCGTGCGGACTGACTGGGCACCGCTCAACGGTGCGGTCGGTGACCCGGAAACTGCTCGTCGCCTCGCCATGGCCGCGACCATCTTCCACTGGGGTCTGCACCCTTGGGCGATCTATGCGGTCGTGGCGCTTTCGCTCGCACTCTTCTCCTTCAACAAGGGCCTGCCTCTTACCCTGCGCTCGATCTTCTACCCGATCTTCGGCGAACGCGTCTGGGGCTGGCCAGGCCATGTCATCGATATCCTTGCGGTCTTCGCCACCATCTTCGGCCTGTCGACCTCGCTCGGCATCGGTGCCCAGCAAGCGAGTGCTGGCCTCGAATTCCTCTTCGGCATTCCCTCGACCCAGACGACGATGATCCTGCTTGTGCTCGCGATCACCTGTATCGCCATCGCATCCGTCGTGGCGGGTATGGACAAGGGCGTCAAACTGCTCTCCGAGGTCAATCTCGGCCTCGCTGCCTTGCTGCTCGTCTTCATCATCGCGGTCGGCCCGACCATGCAGATCGTCCAAGGCTTCTTCCTGAACCTCAAGGCCTATGCGACCTATCTGCCGGCCTTGTCCAATCCCTTCGGGCGTGAAGACACCAACTTCGCTCAGGGCTGGACGGCCTTCTACTGGGCCTGGTGGATCAGCTGGTCGCCCTTTGTCGGCATGTTCATCGCCCGCGTAAGCCGTGGCCGCACGGTCCGCGGTCTCCTGACGGCTGTGCTGCTCATTCCCTCGCTGGTCTCCGTCCTCTGGATGACAGCACTTGGCGGCACGGCAATCAGCCAGGTCGTCAATGACGGCCTGACCAGCGTCCAGGATGCAGCACTTGAACTGCAGCTGTTCGAGATGCTGGCCCACCTGCCGCTCACGGCCGTCACATCCTTCATCGGCATCGTGCTCGTGGTGGTCTTCTTCGTCACCTCATCCGACTCCGGCTCGCTGGTGATCGACACGATCTCGGCCGGCGGCAAGGTCAATGCGCCCGTGCCGCAGCGGGTGTTCTGGGCAACCTTCGAGGGCCTCGTCGCCATCGCGCTGCTGCTTGGCGGCGGACTTGTGGCCCTCCAGGCAATGGCCGTTTCTACCGGCCTGCCCTTTGCCATCGTGCTTCTGGGAGCAAGCTACGCTTTGATCCGCGGACTGCTCTCCGAACCCCGATAAAATTTCGTAGGGCGGATTAAAGAATTTAAATCCGCCCTACTATGATCATGATCTTGTTCCATTTTGCGCGAGCCGTTCGGCACGCATCTAAATTTCCGGTTTGCAAGGATTGCCCGTCATGACGACGGGAAACCACCATCTTTCGGTTTGACAGCCGGAGAGAGGGACCGGACAGTGATGGGCGCCGCCGGTCGGCCGGCATCGAGAAAGGGGAAGAGGATTGAGTGAGTTTTACGCGGTAACGTTGGTTGCGACGGCTCTGGTTTTCCTGGCCGCCTTTTCGAGCCTCATCGCTTTCCGCTTCGGCGCGCCGCTCCTTCTTCTCTTTCTGACCATTGGCCTTGGCGCGGGTGTCGATGGCCTCGGCATCGACTTCTCCAACTTCCCCCTCGCTTATGTGGTTGGCTCGCTTGCCCTGGCAGTCGTGCTTTTTGATTCGGGCTTCGGCACATCACTGCAATCCTTCCGCCTGTCAGCGGCCCCCGCCCTGACGCTCGCGACCTTCGGCGTGCTACTGACGACTGTCCTGCTAGGCGTGGCAGCCCATTTCCTCTTCGGCTTCAGCTATCTCGAGGGTCTGCTGCTCGGCGCCATCCTCGCGTCCACGGATGCGGCCGCCGTCTTCTTCCTCCTGCGCATCGGCGGCATCAACATCCGTGACCGCGTCCGTTCGGCCCTGGAAGTCGAATCCGGCACCAACGATCCCATGGCGATCTTCCTCGCCATCGCCCTCGTCGAGTTGATCTCGAACGGCAGCGGCGCGGATGGTCTTTCGCTGGATCTACTCAGGCTCTTCGTCGAGCAGATGGGTATCGGGCTCATCCTCGGTCTTGTCGGTGGTGCGTCGATCGCCTTCATCCTGCGCAAGTTGCAGATCGAGCAGGGACTGGCACCGATCTTCATGCTCGCCATGGCCCTGATGATCTTCGCCTTTACCGGCCTGATCGGCGGCAGCGGCTTCCTGGCCGTGTATGTCGCTGGCATCTATGCGGGGTCGCGCAAGCTGCCCTCCACGGTATCGATCAAGCGCTTCCAGGATGGGATGACTTGGCTCTCCCAGATCATCATGTTCCTGGTGCTGGGCCTGCTCGCGACCCCCTCGCAATTCCCGCAGATCCTGCTGCCTGCGGTCCTTCTCGCTCTCTTCCTCGTCTTCATCGCGCGTCCGCTCGCCGTCTGGCTCTGCCTCCTGCCGTTCGACTTCACCCAGCGTGAAACGGGCTTCATCGCCTGGGTCGGTCTACGCGGCGCCGTTTCGATCCTGCTCGGGATCGTCCCGGTCATCGGCAGCATGGAAAACGGCCAGCTCTTCTTCAACACGGCCTTCATCGTCGTGATGATCTCGCTGGTGCTGCAAGGCTGGACCATCAAGCCGCTTGCCAAGCGTCTCGGCCTCATCATCCCGCCGCGGATCGGGGCTATCGACAAGGTCGAACTCGACCTGCCGGGCACCGCCAACCACGAGCTGCTGGCCTACCGCGTCGTCGCCGGCAGCCCCGTGCTCCGCGGCGAGCGCATCCCGCGCTGGGCCATGCCCTCGCTTGTCATCCGCGATGGCAAGTCGATGCGTTATCAATATGCGGGCCGTCTGCGCGAGAATGACCAGGTCTACCTCTTCATCGCGCCGAGCTATTCCAAGCTGCTCGACCGGCTCTTCGCGACCGAAGCCCCGGTGGCCGAGGACGACGGCGAATTCTTCGGCACCTTCGCCATCGCTCCCGCCAGCCATGTGCGCGATATCGACGAGGCTTATGGGCCGCTGTCGATCTCCGACAGCGAGCGCGGCAAGACGGTCGCGGAACTGATCACCCAGCGCGTCGGGGGCCGCCCAGACTATGCCGACCGCGTCCGCCTCGGCACGATTGTTCTCATCGTGCGCGACATCGACGAGCACGGCCACATCGCCTCCGTCGGCGTCTCGATGGAACCGGTCGAGCCGGCAACCACCTGGCCGATCTTCCTCAATATCCGCGAACTCGCCCATGCGACGCGCGATTACCTGCGTCGCAAACGCGGCGCGGCGGCCGTCGATCGCAGCGCCGAAAAATGAGCCGGCGCGCCTTGCGCCGTCACATGAGCGGTGTAAGGTCCGGCCCGCAAGCCCAATTCCAACAGCATTCAAGACGGGTAGACCCATGCCGGCTTTCAAGACACTCGACGATCTCACCGACATCGCAGGCAAGCGCGTGCTTGTCCGCGTTGACCTCAACGTCCCCGTGACCAACGGCAAGGTCTCCGACACGACCCGCATCGAGCGCGTTGCGCCGACGATCCTGGAACTCTCGGAAAAGGGCGCCAAGGTCATCCTGCTCGCTCATTTCGGTCGTCCGAAGGGCGAGCCGGTCGCAGACCAGTCGCTGTCTCTGATCGCGCCTGCCGTAGAGGAAGTGCTCGACCAGCGCGTCGCCTTCGCCTCCGACTGCATCGGCGCCCCGGCTGCCGATGCCATCGCCAAGATGGAGAACGGCGACATCATGCTTCTGGAAAACACCCGCTTCCACAAGGGAGAAGAGAAGAACACCCCGGAGTTTACCGCCGAACTCGCCAAGAACGGCGACATCTACGTCAACGACGCCTTCTCGGCCGCACACCGCGCGCATGCCTCAACCGAAGGCCTCGCCCATCACCTGCCCGCCTATGCCGGCCGCACCATGCAGGCTGAGCTGGAAGCGCTGGAAAAGGGTCTGGGTCAGCCCACACGGCCGGTCGTTGCCATCGTCGGCGGCGCCAAGGTCTCGACCAAGATCGATCTGCTTTCCAACCTCGTGACCAAGGTCGACGCCCTCGTCATCGGCGGCGGCATGGCGAACACCTTCATCGCCGCCCAGGGAATCGATGTCGGCAAGTCGCTCTGCGAGCATGACCTCGCCGACACCGCCCGTTCGATCATGGAAACGGCGAAGACCGCGGGCTGCGCCATCGTGCTGCCCGTCGACGGCGTCGTTGCCCGCGAGTTCAAGGCCAATGCCGCCAACGAGACCGTCGACATCAACGCAATCCCCGCGGATGCCATGATGCTGGACGTCGGCCCGAAATCGGTCGAGCTGATCAACTCCTGGATCGGTAAAGCAGCAACGCTGGTCTGGAACGGCCCGCTCGGTGCCTTTGAAATCGCTCCCTTCGACAAGGCGACCGTATCGGCCGCTGAGCATGCCGCTGAACAGACCAAGGCCGGCAAGCTCGTTTCCGTTGCCGGCGGCGGCGATACCGTCTCGGCACTCAACCACGCTGGCGTTGCCGATGACTTCTCCTATGTCTCGACGGCAGGCGGCGCCTTCCTCGAATGGATGGAAGGCAAGGAATTGCCGGGCGTCGCGGTCCTGACCAAGGGCTGATCACGCCGACCCACCGATCAGAATAACAGTGAACCGCGTGTCCCAGGGCACGCGGTTTTTTCGTGCGCCTTGTCATTTGGCTGCCGGGTCTTCGGTGCTAGCATGATGCGACGGGAACCTCGGTCCGCCCGGCGGGTTGTTCCCCTCGACGCCAGATGTGCAGTCAAGCGGCGAAACAACAGCAATTTCCGTGCCGATTGAAACGCATTTAAAAATCTTTGAATTTTCAAACGATTGAAATGATTTCAATCGTTTCAATAGGTTAGCTGCCCATTTTCCCTTTGGAGAAGTTCTGTTATCGCCGAACTCATCTCGGTCTTTAAAGGCCGAAAGGCTCGAGGGAATGACCCGGACGACCACATCGGTCCGTCGAAAGAGCAAGAGAATAGTCCGGCGCGACGGCGCCATGTTCAGGGATAGGAGTGAGATATGGTGGACGCGAAGATGTTGGACAAAATGACCTCGGCACCCGGCTTCATCGCCGCGCTGGACCAGAGTGGCGGTTCGACACCGGGCGCACTCCGTCTCTATGGCATCTCCGAGAGCGACTACCAGGGCGACGACGAAATGTACCGCCTGATCCACGCCATGCGCGTGCGCATCATGAAGGCGCCTGCCTTCACCGGCGACAAGGTCATCGGCGCCATCCTCTTTGAGCGGACCATGGACGGTGATGTCGACGGCGAGCCCGTCCCCTCCTTCCTCTGGGAAAAGCGGGGCGTTGTCCCGTTCCTCAAGATCGACAAGGGTCTGATGGAGGAAGAAAACGGCGTTCAACTAATGAAGCCCATGCCGGACCTCGACGCGCTTCTCATCCGTGGCCGCGAGAAGGGTATTTTCGGCACCAAGATGCGCTCGGTCATCGCCCATGCCGACAAGGCCGGCATCACCGCCGTTGTTCGCCAGCAATTCGAAGTTGCCCGCCAGATCATCGCCCAGGGCCTTGTGCCGATCGTCGAACCGGAAGTCTCGATCAAGAGCCCGAGCAAGACAGAAGCCGAAGCCATCCTGCGCGATGCAATCGCCGCCGAGCTCGACAAGCTGCCATCAGGTGACAAGGTCATGCTCAAGCTGACCATTCCGACCGTTGCCGACTTCTACGCTCCGCTGATGAACCACGCCTCGGTCGTGCGTGTCGTAGCCCTCTCCGGTGGCTATTCGACGGTCGACGCCTGCGAAAAGCTGCGACAAAACCACGGCATGATCGCAAGCTTCTCGCGCGCGCTGGCCGAGAAGCTGCGTGTCACCATGAGCGACGCGGAATTCAACAGCAGCATCGCAGGGACGATCGAGCAGATCTACGCCGCAAGCGTCGCCAAGGTGGGCGCTATCGCGGCCGAGTAATCGGCTCCACGCCTCCTAAAAGTAAGACGTGACCACGAACGTCAAACTTGTCATCAGGACACGAAAGCCCGGCCACGCGCCGGGTTTTCTGCGTTATGGGAGGGGAATGGAACATCCGGAGCCCGCATGAAAACCGTCCCCTTCGTCACCGTCGATGTCTTCACCGAAATCCGGTTCGCCGGCAATCCGCTCGCCGTCGTCACGGATGCGCGAGGCCTGACCGACACTGAGATGCAGCAGGTCGCGGCGGAGTTTGGATATTCGGAAACGACCTTCATCCTGCCTGCGAGTGACCCAGCCAATACGGCTGAAGTCCGCATCTTCACGCCCGTGACGGAAGTCCCCTTCGCCGGCCACCCGAATGTCGGCACTGCGCATGTGCTCGCAACCGAAGGGACCAACTTCGGAAGACCGGTCGGCGAGCACCTTCGCTTCGAGGAAAAGGCGGGCCTTGTCGAAGTTTCAGTGCAACGCGATCCGGACGGCAAGGTGACGGGAACCACGATCCGCGCTCCAGGGCCCCTCACAACCGGAGCCCGGATATCAGCAGGCGTCATGGCTTCCTGTATCGGCCTTGCCGAAGCCGACATCGAGGTGAGCCGGCATGAACCGGTTTTCGCCTCCGTCGGCCTCAAATTCATCCTGGTCGAAGTGAAGAACCTGGAAGCCCTCGCCAAGGCGGCCTCGCAGCTTGAGTCGCTCACCGCGCTTCGCGCAACCTTTGCCGACGAAGACTGCGACTGCGCCACCTTCCTCTACACCTGGGTCGGTCCGGACCATATCCGCGCCCGCATGTTCGCCCCCTTCGACAACGTCGCAGAAGATCCCGCGACCGGAAGCGCCTCGGCGGCACTCGGTGCATTCCTCACCACTCTCGGCTCCGCTCTGCCGGAGCGACACTTGCTGATCGAACAGGGCGTGGAAATGGGCCGGCGTAGCCTCATCCGCTTGCGTGTGACGACAAACGACGGGAAGTTCGACCAGGTCGAGATCAGTGGCAGCTCTGTTCTCGTCACGCGCGGCGAACTTTACCTGTGACGGAAGGGCAACCAGCCTACCGATAACGCTCAATCCTTGTGCTTTTGCTGAAAATCTCGGCAAACAATCCTTGCCGCTTCAGGCCTCCGGGCCTATATCACGGTTCGAGGACGACCTCCCCATTTTGGGACCGATAGCACTGCGGGACGACCCGCCTGTTTTCCCGGAGGGAAGAACATGCGCACTGCCGCAGACCGCATCCGCCACGCCATCAGCTTCGAGGTCATTGGCCTCGCCTTGATCATACCGCTGGGCAGCTGGGCCTTTTCAGTACCGGTGACAGACATCGGCATCGTCGGCGTCGTCAGCGCGACGCTCGCGACGGCCTGGAACTATCTCTACAATCTCGGCTTCGACCACCTTCTGCGCCGCTATGCCGGCACGACGCTGAAGACCGTGCCGATGCGCATCATCCACGCCATCCTGTTCGAGGCCGGACTGCTGATGGTCCTGATGCCGTTCATTGCCTGGTATCTCGGCATCAGCCTGTGGCAGGCCTTCGTCATGGACGTGGCGTTTGCACTTTTCTACCTGGTCTATGCCTTCATCTTCAACTGGGCCTATGACCGCCTCTTCCCGCTGCCGGAATGGCAGACGGAAAAGGCTGCCGCCGCGAACTGATCCGCAATCGGGTCAGGGCCGGATCAGCAGCGTGATCGACCAGGTGACAAAGGCGACGACCGCGAGCTTCCAGAAATCGCTGCGTCGTCTCAGGCCCGGAATGCCGATCGGCTTGATCACCTGAACGATCATGGCAAGAATCAAAAAGGCGGAGATGGCCTTGGTCATCGAATCTCCTTGTGGAACCCGCGCGGGATGCCGCGCTGGCGGCATGCGATGCGGTGCGCAGCCACATCGCTGTCACTTTTGCCCGCCAGAAACTTTTCCTGCAAGCGCCAAGGTCGCATTCAGACAACGGTAGGAACATCCGTCTACTGTAACCGCGTCGTACCGCCCGCCCTCGGGTGCCATCCACACCAATCGACAAGAATGCCATGAGACGTAATCTTCTGCCGGTAATGGCCCTGCTTCTGGGCACGCTCTTCCTGTTCCTCGGAAACGGTCTGCACGGTCTGTTGCTACCGGTCCGTGGCGCCGCAGAAGGCTATTCGAACGAAGTGCTCGGCCTGCTCGGCACGACATGGGCGGCGGGCTTCGTGCTCGGCTGTTTCGTGGCGCCGAAGCTGGTCATGCGCGTCGGCCATGTCCGCGCCTTCTCCACCTTCGTCTCGCTGATCTCCGTCAACGCCCTGCTGACCGGCATCGTCGTCGATGCCACCTGGTGGGTGGCACTGCGCGTCATCACCGGCTTTTGCACGGCAGGCACCTCGATGATCATCGAAAGCTGGCTGAACGAGCGCGCGACGAATGAGAGCCGCGGCATGATCTTCTCGTTCTACATCTCGATCACCCTGATAGGCGTGGTCGGCGGCCAGCTGCTGGTCGGCGTCTTCGACCCAGCCACCACCATCCTCTTCATGATCTGCGGCATCGTTTATGGCTTCGCCGTGCTGCCGACGCTGATGTCGACCGCAGCCACGCCCCAGCCGCTCAGGTCGATCAAACTCGATCTGCCGCTGCTCTACCGCAACTCGCCCGTCTCCTTCGTCGGCATCCTGATGATCGGCATCGCAAACGGCGCCTACGGCACGCTCGGCGCCGTCTTCGGCGCGCGCACCGGCCTTGATGCCTCGACCATCGCGCTGCTTCTCTCGGTGACGATCTTCCTCGGCGCGGTCATGCAGTTTCCCGCCGGCAAGCTATCCGACCGGATCGACCGTCGCTACGTGCTGGCTGCGCTTTCGGCGCTTGCCGCCTTCGCAGCCCTTGGCCTCGTCTTCCTCACGCCCACAGATCCGCTCTGGATCTTCATTTTCGTCGGCATCTATGGTGCGGCCGCCAACGCGCTCTACCCGATTGCCGTTGCCCATGCGAACGACTTCGCCAAGCCGGATGAGTTCGTGAAGGTATCGGGCGGCCTGCTCCTGCTCTTCGGCATCGGCACGATCATCGGCCCGACCCTCGGCGGCCCTGTCATGACGGCCGCTGGACCTTACGCGCTCTTCGCAGTCACCGCGGTCTCGCACCTGCTGATTTCGGCCTATGCCATCTACCGAAGCCGCACCCGCGCCGCGATCCCGGCTGCCGATCGCGAGAACGTACCGAACCTGCCGATCTCGGCGTCGCCGATGAGCAGCACGCCGGAAGGCCTGAGTCTCGACCCGCGTGCGGCCCCATTGCCGGATCAGGAACCCTATGACGAACAGGACCAGAGGGACTCACGCGAATGATCATCGACGAAGAACCCCGCAAGCGTGGCACCGCCCACGAGCTGGGCTGCGACATATCCGCCATATCGGCAGACGAGTTGCGGCATCGAATCACCTTGCTGGAAGGCGAGATCGAGCGTCTGAAGGGTGAGATCGACCGCAAGGAGGCGGGACGCAAGGCTGCCGACAGCCTGTTCGGCCCCAAAGTATAGAGCTGCGATCTACAGACCCGCCTCCGAAAGAACCACTTTTCAATTTTCCGTTTACTTCACGTTAAGCCTTTTATCCGAAACTGTGGCCATCCAGAGCTCCTGGGTTCAGGCATTTTCCTTTATTTGGGGTGGCTTGATTTTCTCCCTGTTTTACCTTGAGAGCCGCATTTGCGGCTCTTTTTTTGTCCAATGGGGCAAAGGTTTCACGAAATTGTGGGAATTAACCCTTCCTTAAGTTTCGCCTTGCGGATTTGGGCTATTGGTAGCATCGTAGCCTCACAAAATGCGACAGGAACAAGTTCGTAGCGCTGTCGTTACATGCCTAAGTGATGCGTTTACAGGGAAACATCCATGTCTGAACTCGGTGTGAATACGGTTAGCTTTGCCGGTCGTGTGGCAGCGTCCAGCCAGTTCAAGTCGACCTATGCCGAAGGCATGGGACTGGTTGAAGAAACTGCCGCTTACCTCGACGGCCCCGGCCGCGCAGCCGCCAAGGTTCTGCCGCGGCAGGCTTCGGTATTGTATGCGGCTGAGTCGATGCGCCTGACCACCCGCCTGATGCAGATGGCCTCTTGGCTTCTCCTGCAGCGCGCCGTGAACAATGGTGAGATGAGCCGCGACCAGGTTCTCTCCGAGAAGAGCAAGGTTCGCCTCGACGGCTTCAATGTCGACCGTGCTGCACCGGGCTGGAACGACCTTCCGGAAGCCTTCCGCGACCTCGTGGAGCGTTCGCTGCGCCTGCAGAACCGCATCGCCCTGCTCGACCGCGAAATTTATCGCCCAGCCAGCGAAGAAGAATTCCAGCCGGACAATGAAAACAGCGTCCAGGCCCAGCTGAACCTTCTGCGCACCGCCTTCAACGCAGGCTGATCAATTCGCAAGCACCACCTTCAACCCGGCCAGCGAAAGCTGCGCCGGGTTTTTTCATGGCCGGATGCGCCAAGACTTTGGAACCAGGGACAACAAAAAGCCCGGCACGAAGGCCGGGCTTTTTGTTGAATTCGGATCCTTCAAACGATCAGAGGCCGAGGCCACCGAAGCGCTTGTTGAACTTCGAAACGCGGCCGCCGCGGTCCAGCAGCTGCTGGTTGCCGCCGGTCCATGCCGGGTGCGAGCTCGGATCGATTTCGAGGTTCATTACGGCGCCTTCCGAACCCCAGGTCGAACGGGTCTCGTATTCGGTACCATCGGTCATGACGACCTTGATGACGTGGTAGTCGGGATGGATGTTAGCCTTCATCGCTCTATTCCTGCTGTGCCGAGCGGTCCATTTGCCGCAATTGCCTCGGCAGAACCTATTCAATAGATGAAGCCGCAGTCCGTCTGGGCTACGGCTTCCCAATTCGATGCCGTGCCTATACATGAAGGACGCAGGGATAACAAGTGCCAAGGCGCGAAAGCCCATGTGCACTGAAGGAGCATGACAGAGTGACCTCGGAAGCTGAAAACACAGACAAGAAACGCCGCTCTCTGAAGCCCCTGACAAGCCTCTTTCCCTATCTCGGGCGCTATCGGGGTCTGGTCGCTGGTGCGCTGATCTTCTTGTGCCTGGCGGCCGCCACAACGCTCGCCCTGCCGATCGCCATCCGTCGCATGCTGGACCACGGTTTCCAGGCATCCGACAGCGCGTTCATCAACAAATACTTCGCCATGATGATCGTCATGGCCATCGTTCTCGCGGTCGCCAGCGCCCTTCGATACTATTACGTCATCACCATCGGCGAACGCGTGGTGGCAGACCTGCGACGCGACGTGTTTGCCCATGTCACGCGGCTCTCTCCCTCCTTCTTCGACATCAACCAGTCGGGCGAGATCGTCTCGCGGCTGACGGCCGACACGACTCAGCTGAAATCTGCCGTCGGCGCGACCGCCTCGCTTGCGCTCCGCAATACGATCCTCTGTCTCGGCGCCGTCGGCATGATGATCGCAACGAGCCCGAAGCTGTCGATCATGGTGCTGGCAGCGATCCCCGTCATAGTCTTCCCCCTGGTCGGCTTCGGCCGTTCCGTGCGCCAGCGCTCCCGCGCCGCCCAGGACACACTCGCGGAAGCCTCGTCCTATGCCGGCGAAGTCATTGGGGCTGCCCGCACCCTGCAGGCCTTCAACGCCGAAGAGGCCGCACGTGGTCGATATTTCTCCTCCGTCGAGAGCGCCTTTGAGGCCGCTCGCTCAGCGATCCGCTCCCGCTCGCTTCTGACCGGTGTGGCCATCGCTCTCGTCTTCGGCAGCGTCGTCGGCGTTCTCTGGTATGGCGCCCAGAGTGTGCTGGCCGGCACCATGAGCGGCGGCACGCTCAGCCAGTTCCTTCTTTACTCGCTGATCGCGGCCGGCTCGCTCGGCACGCTCTCGGAAGTCTGGGGCGAGCTCTCGCAAGCCGCCGGTGCAGCGGAGCGCCTGCATGAGCTCCTGGCCGAACACCCGGCGATCGCAGCACCAGCCAACCCCAAGGCTCTGCCCGAACCTGCCCAGGGCAGCATCACCTTCGACGACGTCCAGTTCATTTATCCCTCTGCCAAGACGAAATCAGCGCTGAACGGGCTCTCCTTCTCCGTTGCACATGGCGAAACGGTTGCGATCGTTGGCCCATCGGGTGCTGGCAAAAGCACGATCTTCTCGCTCATCCTGCGCTTCTACGATCCGTCCTCCGGCACCATCCGGCTCGACGGTGTCGACATTCGCGAAGCCGATCCGCAGGCCGTACGCGAACGCATTGCCATCGTCCCACAGGATACGACGATCTTCGCCTCCTCGATCCACGACAACATCGCCTTCGGCACGCCGGACGCCTGCCGTGGCATGGTGGAGGCGGCCGCAGAAGCTGCCCAGGCGAGCGAATTCATCGGCCGCCTGGAGAATGGCTTCGACACCATTGTCGGCGAACGCGGCGTCACGCTTTCGGGCGGCCAGCGCCAGCGCATCGCGATCGCCCGCGCCCTCCTGCGCGACGCCCCTCTCCTGCTGCTCGACGAGGCAACGTCTGCTCTCGATGCGGAAAGCGAGACCCTCGTCCAGAAGGCACTGGATGGCCTGATGCGCGACCGCACCACGATCGTCATCGCCCACCGGCTGGCTACCGTTCTGAAGGCCGATCGCATCCTGGTTCTCGATGATGGCCGCATTGTCGAGGAAGGCACGCACCTGAGCCTCATCCAGCAGGGGGGCCTCTATGCCAAGCTTGCCCGTCTGCAGTTCGAGACGGGTGGCCGTGATTTCACGGCCGCTGCGCAATAAGCGCCGCAATTAACGCTTGATGGGTGGACCTCCACCCATCAAAAGCGCCGATTGGGTGAATTCTCACCCATTCCCTTCCCCGATTACGCCTCCTTGGACACCGGCATGCAGCCTGCCGTTGAACGGCGTCGCGCGCCTGCCACACTCGCCATGTCCGGGAGGCTGGAGGAGCAGCCGCTTCGGACATTCGACATTGGATGGAGGAGTACTCATGTCGTTCTATAAATCCCTTTTTGCCGGTGGTCTGGCCGCCGGATTGCTTGTCGCCGCCCAGGCGCAGGCTGCCTTTCCCGAGCGTCCCGTGACGCTAGTTGTGCCCTTTGCCGCTGGCGGCTCGACCGATGTCGTCGCCCGCGTGATCGCCGAGAAGATGTCCGCGGATCTCGGTCAGCAGGTCATCGTTCAGAACGTGGCAGGTGCCGGCGGCAGCCTCGGCGCTGGCAACGTCGCCCGGGCCGAGCCGGACGGCTATACGATCCTGATGGGCACGGTCGCCACCCACGCGCTCAATCCGCTGATCCTGAAAAGCAAGCCCTATGATGCCGAGGCAGACTTCACACCCGTCTCGCTGCTGGTGCTCGTTCCCAACGTGCTGGTCGTCAACCCCGAACTGCCGGCAGAATCTGTCGAGGAGCTTCTGGCCCTGCTGAAGGCCGAGCCAGACAAATGGAGCTACGCCTCTTCCGGCAATGGCACACCGCTGCATCTATCTGGCGAACTGTTCAAGTCGATGGCAGGTGTGACCATGGAGCACATTCCCTACAAGGGATCCGGCCCGGCACTCAACGATGTGCTCGGCAACCAGGTGTCGATCATGTTCGACAACCTCCCCTCGTCATCCGCCCATATCAAAGCCGGCACCTTGAAGGCTCTCGCTGTCACCACCGCTGAGCGTGCGCCATCCTTCCCGGATATCCCGACGATGGCGGAAGCCGGTTTGCCTGGTTACGAGACCTATACCTGGAATGCCCTCTTTGCCCCGAAGGACACGCCGGAGGATGTGGTCGACCGGCTGAATGCCGCAGCCGTCAAGGCCATGGCAGATCCTGGGGTCGCAGAGCGGATGAAGGAATTCTCTGCCACGATCGTGGCCTCGAGCCCCGATGAGCTTGCCACGCATGTGAAGGCCGAAGTCGCGAAATGGACACCGGTCGTGAAGGACGCGAACGTCCAGATGGACTAAACCAACCATTCCACAAATAACTAAGGGCGGTGTCACCACCACCCTTTTTCAATGCCGCTATCGGCTCAATCAGCGCCCGACGCTACGCCCAGCCACCCGACCAGAGAACAAGCAGCCACCGAGGAAGGTCCCCTCGAGCGCGTTGTAGCCATGCATGCCGCCGCCGCCGAAGCCGGAGACCTCGCCCGCCGCATAAAGCCCCGGCACCGGCTTGTTCTCACGATTGAGCACCCGGCCTTCGAGATCCGTGTGCAGCCCGCCCAGCGTCTTGCGGGTGAGGATATGCAGCCTGACACCGATCAGCGGCCCAGCGGCCGGATCAAGCAGCCGGTGCGGCTTTGCTGTGCGCATCAGCTTGTCACCGAGATAGTTGCGAGCACCCCGGATGGCCACGACCTGCGCATCCTTTGAGAAGCTGTTGGTCATCTGCCGGTCGCGCGCCTCGATCTGCGCACGGACATGATGGACGCCCAGACGGTGTTCCCCAGTCAGCTCGTTCATGCCAGCCACGAGATCCTCAAGCGTATCACGCACGACGAAATCCTCGCCCTTGCCCATGAAGGCCTGCACCGGACCCGGCGGGTTCTTGCCGAGACGTTTCATCAAGAGCGGGATGTTCTTGTCGGTGAGATCAGGGTTCTGCTCGGAGCCTGACAGGGCAAACTCCTTCTTGATGATCGCCTTGTTGAGAATGAACCAGGAATAGTCATGACCGCGTGCGCGGATGGCTTTCAGCGTCCCAAGCGTATCGAAGCCCGGCATGGCGGGGGCTGGAAAACGGTTGCCATCGGCATCGCACCAGAAGGAAGACGGGCCCGGCAGAATGCGGATGCCGTGGTTCGGCCAGATCGGATCCCAGTTCTTGAGGCCCTCGGTATAGTGCCACATCCGGTCGCCATTGATGACCTCGCCACCAGCGGCCTGGGCGATGCCCAGCATGCGTCCATCGACATGCGCGGGCACACCGGCCACCATGTGCTTCGGCGCAGGCCCCAGGCGATCGACGGGCCAGCTCTTGCGGACAAGATCGTGATTGCCGCCGATGCCCCCGGAGGCGATGATGACGGAGCCGGACTTTACCTCGAAATCTCCGACGACATTGCGCGAGCTGGTGCCGCCGCGCGGCGTCGCGTCCCCAGCCAGAAGTCGGCCAGTGACACCCGTGACGGCGCCATTCGTTACGACAAGCCGGTCCACCTGATGGCGAAAGAGAAGGCTCAGTTTGCCAGCGTCGGCCGCCGCCTTGGCGCGCCGGACGAAGGGTGCCAGTACTCCGGGACCAGTCCCCCAGGTGACATGGAAGCGCGGCACGGAGTTTCCGTGGCCATCGGCATGGCCACCGCCGCGCTCGGCCCAGCCGACCACTGGGAACCAGCTGACACCTTGGGCTTTCAACCAGCTGCGCTTTTCGCCGGCAGCAAACTGCAGATAGGCTTCAGCCCATTGCCGTGGCCAGAAGTCTTCCGTGCGATCGAAGGCGGCCGAGCCCAGCCAGTCCTGGCGCGCCAGCTCGATGCTGTCGCGGATCCCCATACGACGCTGCTCCGGACTGTCGATCAAGAACAGGCCACCCAGCGACCAGAAGGCCTGGCCTCCAAGGTTCTGTTCGCCTTCCTGGTCGATTAGGCCGACCTTGAGACCGCGATCGACAGCCTCCGTGGCCGCAACGAGACCGGCCAGCCCTCCTCCGATGACGATGACGTCGAATTCCTGCATGCCACCCTCCCAAAGCGCATAGTCTTACCTTTACGCGCACGTAATACAGCACGCAAGTTGTCTGGAGGACAAACAATTACGGATGAACTTAGCGCTCGGTGAGCTTGAGTTCGATACGTCGGTTCTGGGAAAGGACGTCGGGCGTTTCGCCTTCGGCAATCGGCTGGAACTCTCCGAAGCCGGCAGCAACCAGGCGGTTCGCAGGCACGCCCCTCGAGATCAGGTATTTGACGACCGAGGTGGCACGCGCCGACGAAAGCTCCCAGTTGTCCCGGTACCGTCCAGTGCCGGTCAGCGGCGAGGCATCGGTATGTCCGTCGACGCGGAGCACCCAGTTGATCTCGGCTGGAATTTCCTGCGCCAGTTCGAGCACGGCCGCCGCCAGCTTGTCCATCTCCGCCTGACCGGCACCATCGAGATCGGCGCCACCAACGGGGAAGAGCACCTCCGACTGGAAGACGAAGCGGTCGCCGACGATCCGGATGTTCTCGCGATCCGACAGGATTTCACGTAGACGGCCGAAGAAGTCGGAGCGATAGCGGTTGAGTTCCTGGACACGCTGCGCAAGCGCCACGTTGAGACGCCGCCCGAGATCGGCAATGCGCGTCTGCGATGCCTGATCCTTGGCCTCAGACGCCTGCAGCGCCTCTTCAATGGCCGCGATCTGCGACCTGAGCGCCGCGATCTGCTGGTTGAGCAGCTCGATCTGGCTCATCGCTCGAGCGCTCACCTGCTTTTCCGCATCGAGTTCTTCGGTGAGCCGGCCCATCTTGGCATTGGCGACGTCCGCCGATCCCGCACCACTGTCGAGCAGTTCCTGCAGACGCGACCGTTCGGTCTCCGACGAGGCAAGCGACGATTGCAGCGACGCCAGCATGTCCTCGAGATCCTGCTTGCCGCTCTTTTCGAGTGCCAGAAGCTGGGTCAGTTCGGCGATCTGGCTGTTCAGCCGGTTGAGCACCTCATCCTTGCCGGAGATCTCCCGGCCCAGAATGAACTGCGCGACCACGAAGACCGTGAGCAGGAACATGATCGCAAGCAGAAGGGTCGACAGGGCGTCGACGAAACCCGGCCAATAGTCGATCCCGCGCTCGCGGCGACGGTTGCGCCCGAGCGCCATTTACTTGTTGCTCCCGCTGATCTTGTCGTTCAGCCGGTCGAGCGTCTTGCGCATGGCGCGAGCATCCTCCTGCTGCGCCTCGATCCAGTCACGCAGCATCTGCTGTTCGTTGCGCATGTTCTTGACCAGCCCCTGAATACCCTCGGCCAGACCTGCAATCGCAGCGACAGAGCGGTCATTGCCATCCCGGTTCGAAAGCTTCTGGATTTCCTCGACCAGGAGACGAATGTCGTCACTCGCAACGGCGGCAGACGCATCGGATACCGTGCCACGCTCCGAATCCACATCGGTGACGGAGGACAGCCAGTTTTCCAGTTCAATGTAGAAACGGTTCTGCGCACGCCCTGCCTGCAGGTCGAGGAAGCCGAGGATCAGCGAGCCGGAAAGACCGAGCAGCGAGGACGAGAAGGCCGTGCCCATGCCGGCAAGCGGCGCGCTAAGGCCTGACTTCAACGACTGCAGCACATCATTGCTATCACCGGAGGCCGGATCGAGCGACGCGATAACCTCATTGATCGAACCGATCGTGCCAAGCAGACCCCAGAAGGTGCCGAGAAGACCGAGAAAGACGAGGAGGCCGATCAGATAGCGGCTGGTGTCGCGCGATTCGTCGAGGCGTGTGCCGATCGAATCGAGGATTGAGCGGAGCGCAGTCGTCGAAATCGCCATCGATCGGCGGCCGCCGATCAGCGCGCGCATCGGCGCCAAAAGCTTCGGGTCGCGGCCGACAAGCGTCGCATTGTCACCAGCGGCACGGAAGGAATTGAACCAGCGGACTTCCGGTCGAAGCGCCAGCACCTGGGCAAAGACAAGAATGATGCCGACGGCGAGAACGCCCAGTATCAGGCCGTTCAGGCCCGGATTGGTGATGAAGGCAGCATGCGCCTGGCGATAGAGGATAGCGGCGATGAAACAGACGATGATCAGGAAGATCACCATCGTCGTGAAGAAGGGCATCGGGCTGGAGAGTTTCTGGCCGTATGCTCCCGGACGGGTTTCTCCCACCTCGAGATCCTCCAACTTCACTTTCGCCATGATACGCTCAACCTCCGGGGAATCTTGGACCCGGAGGCTAGTGCAAAATTGAGACGAATTGAAGCCGCGGAGGTTGGGAAAATTTTCCCTATACAGTAATCAGGACTGCGGCACCGGTCGGTTGACGACCTCTTCCAGCGCCTTGCGGATGTATTCGTTGCCGGCAAGTACGGTGCCGTTTTCGAACATCTCCTGGCCGCCCTTCATGTCGGAAACAAAGCCACCGGCTTCCTTGATCAGGAGAATGCCGGCTGCGATGTCCCAGGAATTCAACTGTGCTTCCCAGAAGCCGTCGTGACGGCCGGCAGCGACATAGGCGAGGTCGAGAGCAGCAGCACCCATGCGGCGAACGCCCGAGACTTCACCCATGACATGGCGTAGTTCAACGAGGAACTTGCCGTGCTGGCCACGACCGAGATGTGGCACACCACAACCGATGACGCAGTCAGACAGCACCTTGCGGGCGCCGACGCGGATGCGGCGATCGTTGAGGAAGGCGCCGCCGCCCTTTTCCGTCGTATAGAGTTCGTCGGTCGCCGGGTTGAAGATGACGCCGGCGACGATCTCGCCATTGCGCTCCAGCGCGATCGAGACGGCAAACTGCGGGATGCCGTGCAGGAAGTTGGTCGTGCCGTCGAGCGGATCGACGATCCAGCGATGCGCGCCGTCGGTACCCTTGATCTCTTCGCCTTCCTCGCCGAGGAAGCCATAGGTCGGACGCGACTTCAGCAGCTCTTCACGCACGATCTTCTCGGCCCGGAAATCGGCCTGCGAGACGAAGTCGCCTGGGCCCTTCACCGAAACCTGCAGGTTCTGCACTTCGCCGAAATCGCGCGAAAGCGACTTGCCGGCCTTGAGGGCAGCCTGGACCATGACATTGAGAAGGGCGGAGCGGGCCATTGATCGAAATCCTTGAAACTGGGAGGCGCCGGAGGGCGGCGACCGGAGCAGCACGCGATGGCGGCGGCATTTGGCGGGTTCAAGACCACAAATGCCGCCGGAATTCAAGGGGGATGGCTATTCCCGCCTATGCACCAGCGTCAGATGAGCCCTGCAGCCAGCGTGACGATCACGCCCGAACCTATGGCGACCAAAGTCGCGACCGCCAGTCGGGCAGCAAAGCCCTTGGTGCCGATCGCAGCCGCATAGACGACCTTGGCCACCATGTTCGAGACGATAGCAATGCTGACGGCAATGGTCGCAACCTCGACCGACAGCGTCGGCAGCATGCCGGCAACCGTCACCGTCGCCGCATCCACATCGGCCAGTGCCGTCAGACCTGATACCGCATAAAGGCCGGCATCTCCGAAAACCTGGCTGGCCGCCCGCGCGAGAAAGGCGATGACGGTGATCATCAGCGCCATCTTGAGCACCTGGAGCAGTTCGAAAGGATTGGTCGGCAGCGCAGCCTCCGAAGTCGCGCCTTTGCGTGCGACGAGTGAGACGGCCACGACCATCATCAGCGCACCGGCAACCAGAAGCCCCCAGAGAAGCCGCTCCGCAATGGCTGGTGCCAGCGCAAGCAGAAGCAACCCAGTGCGCACCAGCGACACGCTGCCAGCCGCAATCGCTCCGGCGGCTGGCCCTGCAGAGCCGTCTGCGACCGCTAGGCTTTGCCGCGCCATGGCAAGCGTACTGGCCGTCGAAGAGACTAGACCACCCACGGCGCCGGCCACGAGATCACCGCGTCCACCACCGATAAGGCGCACCGCGACATAGCCGACGAAGGAGATCGAAGCGAGCATGATGACCAGGATCACCAGGCTGCGCGGCAACACACCGCCAAAGGGTCCGTAAGGGGTGGCCGGAATGAGCGGCAAAAGCACGAAACCCATGGCCAGGAGCACGACGGCCGAGCGCAATTCCACCCAGGTGAGCCGCCGGATCGCGCCATGCAGGAACTCGCGGCTGGCAAGCACCGTGACCATGGCGGCACCCGCAGCCGACGCCGCTGCCATATCGCCGAGCACAGCAAGCGCTCCAAGGCCGAAAGTGGTGATGCCAGCGATGACGGTCGTTGCGCTGAACGAGCCCTCGGCCCGGGCCTCCATGAGGCCGAAACGCAGCATGACCATGGCGACTGCGAGCAGGAAGCTCGCGACAACAAGACCGGACAGGCCATCCGGGGTCAGGCCCTGATCCAGCAGCCCGGCAATCCCGCCCGTCATGCCGATCAGGGTGAAGGTGCGGATGCCGGCGATGCGCGCACCTTCCGGCTCGTCACGCTCGCGCCAGTGCCGTTCGACGCCGACGGCAGCACCGATGGCGAGTGCCAGACCGAGGCGTTGGAAGATATCGATGAGATCCATGACCGCCGCCCTCCCCGTGTTCCCAAATCTCGATGATAGCCACCGATAGGATCGGCTCAACCGGAGGCGGCTTATACGTTCATATCATAGAGACTAGGTATACAGCGGCAGAGCGGGCTGCGTCAGGTTCGCCGGAACCTGTTGGCGAGATCGATCGCCTGTTTCTGCTGCTCTTCGTTGAGACCGAGATAGAAATCCTCGAGCCCCGGATCCTTCAGACCTGCACGGCGCGACAGCACATACCACTTCGCCGCCTCAACCGGATCGGGCTTTGTCCCGAGCGCATTGATGTAGAGATGGGCGATACGGTTCTGCGCCACCACATTGCCGCGCGCAGCCGCGATGCTCAGCCAGCGGTAGCCGGCCTCATAGTCCCGCGGGCCATTGTAGCCGTTGACCAACCACAGCCCGATATCGAGCTGAGCGGTATCAAACCCCGCCCGTGCGGCGCGCATCATCCATTCCCGCGCCCGCGACTTCTTCTCGTCCGGCACGTCCTTCAACGCTGAATAGACCTGCGCCAGCGCATATTGCGCGTCGGCAACGCCCTGCTCGGCCGCCTTTTCATAATAGGGCATGGCAGCCGTCAGCCCGCGCACGCCGGGTGTGCCGGCAACAAGGATCTGCGCCCAATTGAATTGGGCAGATGCATTGCCGGCGTCCGCCGCGCGGCGCATGTAGTCATCCGCCTTCGCCTTGTCCTGCGGGACTTCGCGGCCCTCCATCAGGAGAAGGGCATATTTGAACATTGCAGCCGGATCACCGCCCTGGGCCGCCTGGCCATACCAGAAGGCAGCGCCCTTCAGGTCACGCTTGACGCCGAGACCGCGGGACATGATCTCCGCCAGCAGTGTCTGCGCTGCGGGATCCCCGAGCTGCGCACGCGGCAAGGCCTTGTCGACGGCCGTGAGAAACAACCCGCGCTGGAAGGCGCCGTAAGCGTCGTCAGGCTTGCCTTCATAGGCCTTTTCCGCCGGCACGTCCGGCAAGGGGGCGCCCATGCGCAGATAGATGTTGATGCCCTGCAACTCATCGGGCTTATCGCCCGCGGTCGGCTTGGCACCCTTCGTCACCGGCAAGGTGGAATCCAGATCGCCACGATCGAGCTTGTTGGCATCCCCGGTACTGCTGCTGTCGCGCGCGCCGCGCTCGATCTCGCCCGCATCGGATGGATCCGCCGGCAGGATCGCCGGCTGCTCACCAATCGCGATACCATCCTCGCTCTCCTGTGCGCTCGCAGGTGTGCCCACCGCAAGGCATGCCCCGGCGAGTGCGGCGAGAATCAGACGGTGGAGGGACGAGTTTGAACGCATGAGGCGGTTCAAGCCTCAAACCGTGGCGCTTTTTCGTCAAGCTCTGCATTCACACGGGTCACGATTGCGGCAGCCTGAGCAGGATCGGCAAACACGGCCTTTCCGAGCGCCACAAATTCCACACCGCTCTCGGCAACGACGACCGCCGAGGAAGGATCGCTACCGCCCATGACGATCGCCGGAAGCTCGATCATCGACGACCACCATTCGCCAAGCGCGATGTTTTTCGAGTGGGCTTCCGGCTTGATGTCACCGTCGATCTTGCCGAAGAAGATGTAGTCGGCCTGGATTTCTCCCATCTCCAGCGCGTGGTGACGGTCCATGGCATTTCCGCCACCGACGATCAGCTTCGGCACATGCTTCTCGACCGCCTCTGCGAGTGCCGCGGCATTGCCGGAGATGTGCAGGCCATCGGCTTTGACGCGCCCGGCCACACGGCTGTTGTCGACGATCAGCGCCGCCGCTCCCGCTTCCTGGATGACGGGCACCAGCATTTCCGCATGTTTCTGGAACACGGTGTCATCGAGTTCGTATTGCGGGATGATGACCGATGCCACATCGCCGCCACGCAAGGCGTTGCGCAGCACCTCTGTGCGCTCGGCAGGATCAGCGATATCGGGAACGATGAGGACGAGGCGGCAGCGGTCTTCGGTCATGCGCGGTGTTTCCGTGTGCGGGACGGGTCCGTATCTCGCGGATTTCGTCCTCGTTTTCTCTAGACAAATCCGATAGACCGCTCTTCCGAAAGGATCAACCGCGCAATGCTGACAGACCCGAACTTCTATGCCGTCGCCATTCCCGCTGTTGCCCTTGTCGGCCTGTCGAAAGGTGGTCTCGGTGGCGCTTTTGCGCTGATCGGCGTGCCGCTGCTGGCCTTTGCCGTACCGCCGATGCAGGCCGCTGCGATCTTCCTGCCGATCCTTCTGGTCATGGACGCCGTGGCACTCTGGGCCTGGCGCCATCACAACAACCGCGCAACCCTGATTGCCATGCTGCCGGGCGCCGTGATCGGCATCGGGCTCGGCTGGGCCACGTCCACCTATGTCTCGGCGGATGCCATGCGCCTCGTGCTTGGCGCCATATCGGTCGTCTTTGCGCTGAAATACTTCCTTGAAAGTTGGCTGGCCTACAAGGGAAAAGAAACCGAACCGGTCGGCGAACGGCCTGTGGCAGGTTCCTTCTGGGGTTCGCTCGCCGGCTATGCGAGTTTCGTTGCCCATGCCGGTGGCCCGCCCTTCCAGATCTATGTCTTGCCGCTGAAGCTCGACCCACTCACCTATACCGGCACCTCGACGCGCTTCTTCGCCATCCTCAATGCGATCAAGGTCATCCCCTATTTCGCGCTTGGGGAACTGGATGCAACCAATCTCAGCCTGTCAGGCGCGCTCCTGCCGGTCGCCCTTATCTCGACGCTCGCCGGCGCACGCCTTGTGCATTACCTGAAGCCACACATTTTCTACCCTTTGATGTACGGCATGGTGCTGATCGCCGGCAGCAAATTGCTCTGGGATGGCACGCGCGGACTGACGGGCATCTGACACCCGCATACCTGCCGCGAAAGCCTATGCTGCGCCGCACATCTGCGCTTGCCGCCGAGGGACCTTTGACATAACCTTTCAGCCATGACGAACGCAGACCCGTTCATGGCGATCGCAGACCCGAACCGGCGACATATCCTCGAGGATCTGCGGCGGGGGGAAAAGACCGTCAACGAACTGGCGGGCCAACTGCCGATCAGTCGCCCGGCCGTCTCCCAGCACCTGAAAGCTCTGCTCGACAGCGGTCTGGTGCATGTGCGTTCCGAAGGCACGCGCCGCATCTACTTCATCAATCGCCCGGGCTTTGACCGGATGAACATGTGGCTCGACCAGTTCTGGTCCTGAGCCCTCTCTGCCCTCCACCGAACAGGCAGAATAAAAGCCCCGAAGTTGTGTGAACTCCGGGGCCAAGGGTGGGATATTGGCTGCTTCATGAATACATCGGGATCGGTCTTTGGGTCCGCCTGATCCCGGCGCAGCCGGAAGGGTGGTATCAGTGGCGTGTGGAAGCCCTCAGGCGTTCCATTTCATCCTTGAGGCGCAGTTTCAGGCGCTTCAGCTCGGCAATGTGCCGGTCATCAACGGAGGGAGATGCAAGTGCGTCATGGAGTTTGTCCTCCAGGGCTCCGTGCTTCTTCTGCAGCGATTCAAGATGAGCCTGTATGGTCATTTGATGCGTCCTTCCTTCTCGCCTACCTCCAACCCTCATCCGCTGGAGTTTCAGGCTTTGCGAAGATAATGTGACACGAGAAATGCGGTTTGTCGAAGGCGAACTGGGCAAAAACGACCATCAAAAACCAAGACAGGGATAACTTCCCGTTACCGGTATTTGATGATAGGAGCTTGCGCGAATCTTCCGGGCATCCTTAAAGGATGGGCAAAACGGCGATATGGGGAATAAGCATGGCCGATCAGGAACAGGCTGACGTCAGGCTCTCGTTGGCGCGGCTCCGCCAGGAGCATGAAGACTACGATGCCGCGATCAACGCCATGATCACCGTCGGCTGCGACGCCCTGCGAATTCAGCGCATGAAGAAGAAGAAACTGTCCATCAAGGACAAGATCACGGCGCTTGAAGACCAGATAATCCCCGACATCATTGCGTGACACAGAAGGATCCGAGATGACCGCTGAGTGCCCGCCCGTCGCCATCATCATGGGAAGCCAGTCAGACTGGGAGACCATGAAGAACGCCGCAGACACGCTCGACGCACTCGGCGTCTCCTATGAAGCCCGGATCGTTTCGGCACATCGCACGCCCGACCGCATGTATGCTTTCGCCAAGGGAGCCCGCGACGAGGGCTTCAAAGTGGTGATCGCAGGGGCCGGCGGCGCAGCGCATCTGCCCGGCATGGTCGCGTCTCTGACCACCCTTCCCGTCTTTGGCGTCCCCGTTCAGTCGAAATCGATGTCCGGCCTCGACAGTCTCTACTCTATCGTCCAGATGCCGGCTGGCATTCCCGTCGGCACATTGGCCATCGGCCGCGCAGGCGCCGTCAATGCCGCCCTGCTCGCCGCCCGTGTTCTGGCCGTCTACGACGACGAACTCGCTGACCGCCTCGACGAATGGGTCGAGCGCCAGACGGCATCCGTCGCCGAATATCCCGTGGACGAGGCCCCATGACCATCCGCACCATCGGCATCATCGGTGGCGGCCAGCTCGGCCGCATGCTGGCCATGTCTGCCGCCCGTCTGAACTTCCGCACGGTTATCCTCGAGCCTCAGGCCGACAGCCCGGCCGCGCAGGTGGCGAACCAGCAGATCACCGCTGCCTATGACGATCCGGCAGCACTCGCCGAGCTCGCCCGCCTTTGCGACGTCGTCACTTACGAATTCGAAAACGTGCCGGTAACCGCAGCCGAGACGCTTGCCGCAAGCGTGCCCGTCTATCCGCCACCGAAGGCGCTTGAGGTTGCTCAGGACCGCGTGACGGAAAAGCGCTTCCTCAACGCGTCGGGCATCGAGACGGCCCGTTTCCACGCCGTGGACAGCCAGGCCGACCTTGAGGCAGCGCTCGCCGACTTCGGCGGTGAAGGTGTCTTGAAGACCCGCCGCCTCGGTTACGACGGCAAGGGCCAGAAGGTCTACCGCAAGGGTGAAGCCGCCGACGGCGGTTATGAAGTGCTGGGCGCCGTCCCGCTGATTCTTGAAAGCTTCGTGCCCTTCATCCGCGAGATCTCGATCATCGCCGCCCGGGGCACCGATGGCGAAGTCCGCTGCTACGACCCGACCGAGAACGTTCATCGGGGCGGCATCCTGCACACCTCGACCCAGCCCGCAGCCATCACGCCTGAGACGGCCAAGGCTGCCCGCGAGGCTGCGACCAAGCTTCTCGAGGGCCTCGGCTATGTCGGCGTGGTCGGCATGGAGTTCTTCGTGCTGGAGGACGGGAGCCTGATCGCCAACGAGATCGCGCCGCGCGTTCACAATTCCGGCCACTGGACGGAGGCCGCCTGCATCGTCTCGCAGTTCGAGCAGCACATCCGCGCGGTCGCCTCTCTGCCGCTCGGCGACACTGTCCGCCACTCCGATTGCGTGATGACGAATCTGATCGGCGACGATATCGATTCTGTCCCGGCCTGGCTCTCAAAGCCCAACGTGCTTGTTCATCTCTATGGCAAGACGGAAGCCAGACCCGGCCGCAAGATGGGCCATGTCACCGAAATCCTGCCGTTTCGCGACTGATTTTCCCGGTTTTTTAGCCTGATCTGTCCCGCATTTTCCGCCGGGCATGTTGACATCAAGGCCTCCCTCGGGCTAATTGCCGCCAACTCTTCAAGGGCGCGCCCAGCGGCGCGCTTTTGATTGTTTGAACACAGTGGGTGAATGACACATTCCCCGACAATCGTTGTGGACCAGAAAAATGAAGATCAAGAACTCGCTGAAAGCGCTTAAGGCCCGTCATCGCGACAACCGTCTGGTTCGCCGCAAGGGCCGCATCTACATCATCAACAAGCAGAACCCGCGCTTCAAGGCTCGCCAGGGCTGATGCCCCGGGATCTCAGGATCCCATGAGCCGGACGGACTGCCCGCTTCATCTGCAGCGTGTTGATATCGGAAATTTGAGTTTGAAAGACGGCGCTGAGGGACTACCTTCCCTGTATGCGCCGTTTTTCTTTGCGACTCGCCCTCAGCCACCTGCTCGTTCCCGCCCTGCTGACCGCAGGTACCGTCTCCGCGCAGGCACCCGAAGAACAGGGCGGCGCGCAAGCGACCCAGGCCCCTGTCGAACAGATCCCGCTGAAGCCGCCGGCCAAGCCCAAGACTGTCGATGACCTGCTGGCCGAGCTAAAACGGGAGCGCAATCCCCAGGCCGCACGCCAGATCGCCAATTCCACGATGGCGACCTGGAGCGAATCGTCGAGCCCGACGATCAATCTGCTCATGCAATGGTCTGCCAAAGCCGCCGGCGAAAAGCGCAATGCTGCGGCCCTCGACTTCATCGATCAGGCCATCATACTCAAACCCGATTTTGTCGGCGCCTGGAACCAGCGCGCGACGCTTCACTTCACCATGGGCAATTACCAGAAGTCCGTCTCGGACATCGAGAAAGTCCTGGAACTCGAGCCTCGCCATTTCGGCGCAATTGCCGGCCTTGCGGGCATCCTCACGGAGCGCGGCAGCAAGGATGCGGCACTGAAGGCCTGGGAACGCTACCTGGACATCTTCCCCGCCGACCGTGAGGCCCAGGAGATCGTCTCGAAGCTCTCCGAAGAGCTGGCCGGCCAGCGGACGTAAGGCAGCATCGACCTCACTTGACGAACGGCCCTGCAGCACGATCTTGTTGCCATATCGTCCAGCTCGGAAGCTTCGCTCTTGCTCCTCCCCCGTATCGGTCTCGCCTTGCTCGTCATCCTCCTCATCCTCATCGCCGTGCTCGCGGCCCTTGCCATCGCCACACAACTCCGCGCGCGCGCCATCGAGACCGAGACGCCGAATGTCGGCGAGCTGACAGATGTCGGCGGCTTCAGCCTGAACGCCCTCCACGTGCCAGCAGGCCCCGACGCAGACCTGCCACCCATCATCTTCATCCACGGCGCCTCCGGGAACCTCAGAGACCAGGCAGGCGCCTTCCTGGAGCCTCTGCGAGGTCGTGCCGAGCTTCTCTTCGTCGACAGGCCCGGGCACGGCTATTCCGAGCGCGGCGGGCCGGAGAACGACACGCCGGACGGCCAGGCGAACGCGATTGCGCGCCTGATGGAAAAGAAGGGCATCGAACGCGCGATCGTCGTCGGCCACTCCTTCGGCGGCGCGATCACAGCAAGCTTCGGTGTGCTGCATCCGGACAAGGTCGAAGGCCTAGTCTTCCTCGCCGCAGCCACCCATCCTTGGCCGGGCGGCGTCGATTGGTATTACCATCTCGCTTCCGCGCCGGTCATCGGCCCGATCTTCTGCCATACGCTCGCTTTGCATGCGGGCATGATGCGCATCGGGCCGGCGACGGATCATGTCTTCGCACCGAATCCACGTCCCGACACCTATCTCGAAGACACAGGCCCGGCCCTCGTCCTGCGCCCCTCGACCTTCCGCTCCAATGCAAAGGATGTCGCCGGCCTGCATGCCTATGTGAGCACCTTCGCCCCCCGCTACCGCGAGATCGCCAAGCCGACGGTGGTCATCACCGGCGACGCAGACGAAATCGTGCTGGAGGAAATCCATTCGAAGGGCCTCGCTCGCGACATCGCAGGCTCCGAACTGGTCTGGATCGAAGGTCTTGGCCACAAGCCGGATTACATCGTGACGGATATCGTTATCGCTGCCCTGGAGAAGATCGCCGGCCAAACACGCGATCTGCAGGCCATGGCGCGCGCGGTGGAGCCGCGGCTCGCTGCGACACGCGTGGAACCGACAGGAACCTCCCCTTCCCTTCAGGCTGGACAGTAACCGCCACGAAAAAAGCCGCCCGAGGGCGGCTTTTCCAATTCTAATATTCAGAGTGGGATCAGATCCCCGTCTGACCATCCGAGCCGATATAGGCAATGCGCAGCATGTTCGTTGAGCCAGGCGTGCCGAGCGGCACACCGGCGGAGATGATGATCCGATCGCCAGGCTTGCCGAAGCCCTCGTCCACGACGATCCGGCAAGCACCATTGACCATCTCGTCGAGATCGGTCGGCTCCGAAGACACGACGCAATGCAGGCCCCAGACCACCGAGAGGCGACGCGCGGTCTGGATGACCGGCGACAGCGCAATGATCGGCACTTCCGGACGCTCGCGCGAGGCGCGCAGACCGGTATTGCCCGAAGACGTGTAACAGACGATCGCCTGCAGGCGCAGTGTTTCGGCTATCTGACGGGCAGCCAGCGAAATGGCATCTGCACCGGTCGCTTCCGGCTGGGCGCGCTGGGCGTAGATGATGCCCGGATAGTGCGGCTCGCGCTCGACCGTGTGGGCGATGGACGCCATGGTCGCAACGGCTTCGACCGGATACTGGCCGGAAGCCGACTCTGCAGACAGCATGATGGCGTCGGCGCCTTCGAAGACGGCGGTCGCGACGTCGGAGACTTCTGCACGCGTCGGCACAGGTGCCGTGATCATCGATTCCAGCATCTGGGTCGCGACGACAACAGGCTTGCCTTCGCGGCGGCAGGCGCGGATCAGCTGCTTCTGGATGCCGGGCACGCGCTCGAGCGGCATTTCAACGCCAAGGTCGCCACGGGCAACCATCAGGGCGTCGGACAGTGCGATGATCTCGTCGATGCGCTCGATGGCCTGCGGCTTTTCGATCTTCGACATCAGGCCCACGCGGCCCTTGGCGATCTTGCGGACTTCCGCCAGATCTTCCGGACGCTGGATGAAGGACAGCGCCACCCAGTCGACGTCATTGGTCGCGAGCACGGCGTCGAGGTCGGCGCGGTCCTTGTCGGTCAGAACGCCGGTGGCAAGGATGGTGTCGGGAAGGCTCACGCCCTTGCGGTCGGAGATCTTGGTGCCGGAGACGACTTCGGTCACGATCGTCTTGCCATCGCATTTGACGGCCTTCAGGTGGAGCTTGCCGTCATCGATCAGCAGGCGGTCACCCGGCTTCACCGATTCGAGAATTTCCGGATGCGGCAGGTAGACGCGGGTCGCATCCCCGGGCGCTTCGTTGCTGTCGAGGGTAAAGGTCTGGCCGGCCTTCAGCTCGACGGTGGTTTCGGCAAACTTGCCCACACGCAGCTTCGGTCCCTGCAGGTCGGCGAGGATGCCAATCGGGCGCCCACAAGCTGCCTCGACACTGCGAATGCGCTGGATGAGCGTCCGCAGCATCTCATGGCTCGAATGGCTCATATTGATGCGGAAAAGATCAGCCCCGGCTTCGTGGAGCTTCCGGATCATCGCTTCGTCGGAAGATGCGGGACCAAGCGTGGCGAGGATCTTTACTTTGCGGTTTCGCTTCATCAGTTCTGGCTTTCCTGGGTGCCCGACGTATCGGACAGCTGGACCATCCAGCTCCCCTGCCTGCCGGTGTCGTATTCCTTGAATCCCATCTGCTGATAACCGCGTGCGAAGCAGTCCTTCACGCCAACGATCTTGAACTCGTTTTCGGCGACACACATGTTGATGTCACCAGTCCAGCGACCACCGCGGGCGGCATCCTCAGCATAGAGATAATAGTAACGCGATTGGAGTTCGCCCTCGATCAGTGTGGCGCAGGTGCCGGCCGGAACCTGCCACCAGCCTTCCGTAATCCAGCCCTCTTCCGCCCGGTAGCCGACGGCGACGCCGACAAGGTTCGGTGTGCCGTTGCAGACACGGAACTCGGCATGGGCGGCATCGGCTGCCAGCAGTGGCGAAAACAGCGCACCCGCGATCAGGAGGGGCTTCAGAAAACGCGCCTTGGCACGGTCAAAAGTCTGTCTGATCGAGTGATGCACGATTGCCGCCGGAACTCCAAAAATGCGCATGGGATGCCTTCTTGCGATGCTGACCAGAGAATGTCAACGCAACTCTAATCGATTATATTTTCTGTCTTTGGTCAGTACTGGAACCTATATGTCCGATCTTGGCACAAACGTGACAGCCATGAAAGCTTGCGCTCCCCCATTCCCCATGCGATCAAGCGGGTGTAGCAGACGATGGCTTCAAACTGATGAATGTTTCCCCCGTTTTTGAGATTTTAGAAGGCCGCCTCGATGCCGGCCTCGTGCTTCTCGCCGACCACGCCACCAACATTGTTCCCGAGCCCTATGGCCGCCTCGGCCTGCCGGACAACGCTTTTGGCCGTCACATCGCCTATGACATCGGCATCGAGCCGCTCACCCGGCAGCTTGCGGCACGCCTCGGTGTGCCGGCGGTTATGTCGCGCTTCTCCCGCCTGCTGATCGATCCGAATCGCGGCGAGGATGACCCGACCATCATCATGCGCATTTCGGATGGCGCCATCATTCCCGGCAACCATCCGATCACGCCGGAGGAATGGCAGCACCGCATCGCGACCTACCACCGCCCTTATCACCAGGCCGTCTCCGAGGTGATCGCCAGCGTCGCCGAAGCTTCGGGCAAGGCACCGCTGGTGCTGTCGCTGCATTCCTACACGCCGGCCTGGAAAGGCGTGCCGCGGCCCTGGCACGCAGCCGTTCTCTGGGATACCGACGAGCGGGCGGTGCGCCCACTGATCGATGGCCTTGAAGCATCGGGAGACATACTCGTCGGCGACAACGAACCCTATGATGGCGCCTTGAAGGGCGACACCATGTATCGGCACTGCATGATAACAGGCATCCCGCATGCGCTGCTGGAGGTCCGGCAGGATCTGATCGCCGACGAGGCAGACGTCACCGCCTGGGCTGATCGCCTCGCACCAATCTTCGAGCGCCTCAATGCCGACCCGAAGCTGCACGAGTATCAAGTCCATGCATCGCGCACCGGCCCTTACCCTATCCAGCCAATCGCGCCCTGAAGGAGGACTGCATGACGCTCCCCACCAAGGACCAACAAACCGAACTCGAAGCGGCCGCCTTCCGTAGGCTCGTTTCCCATCTGCGCAATCGACCCGAAGTCCAGAACATCGACCTGATGAACCTCGCCGGCTTTTGCCGAAACTGCCTGTCGAACTGGTATCTGGACGCCGCGAAGGAAACCGGGCTCGACCTCACCAAGGACGAGAGCCGCGAGATCGTCTACGGCATGCCCTATGAAGAGTGGAAGGCACTGCACCAGCGCGAGGCAAGCACCGACCAACAGCAGGCGTTCGAGAAGAACCGCCCGAAGGAATGATCACGTCCCCGAGCTTTGGGGCTTGACGCGGACGCCGCTTCGCGGCACGTGATCGCCACGAAAACCCACCTCAAGAATGCCATCCCTGCAATGAAGGAGATTGCCCATGTCTGATGCCGCTCACGGCGTCGCCCGCGACCAGCTCCGTGCCTTTGTCGAACGCATCGAGCGCCTGGAAGAAGAAAAGAAGACCATCGCCGATGACATCAAGGACGTTTACGGCGAAGCCAAGTCGATGGGCTTCGACACCAAGATCCTGAAGAAGGTCATTGCGCTGCGCAAGAAGGACGACCAGGAGCGCATGGAAGAGGATCTGATCCTCGACACCTACTTGCACGCGCTCGGCATGATCGAGAGCCCGCCGGAAGGCTGAGCGACATCTCGAAAGCCAATAAAAAACCCGCCAATCCGGCGGGTTTTTTATTGTCTATCAACTGGCTGATTTGACGATCAGGGAGCGCCGAAGCGGCTCGGGTCGATCGTCGTGGCATCGAGGCGGAAGCCATCCGGAACTGCCGTAGCAGGAGCGACCAGCGAGCGCGACACGACGCGGGGCGCCTTGACCGGCTTGGAGACGGCGTCGAACTTGCCTTGGTTCAGGGCCCACTGCTCGATCATGCCCTTGGTGAGCTTGGTGCCACCATACATGGCCATATGCGCCCGTTCTGCATCTTCCTGGCCCGGGCGACCACCCTTCTTGGGCAGGGCCGCATCGGCATTCGGCACGGCGTCGGACGGAGCGTCAAACATGTCACCGAACTGCGTCGTGGTTTCGACAGCCGCCGTTTCCTGCGGGATCGATGCGACCTCGACGGGCTTCTGGGCGGGAGCCGGGGCCTGCTCAGGGGCAGCCGTCAGCTCAGCCTGGACAGGCGCGCTCGACGGGATCGGGGCTGCCATTTCCGGAATGGTGCTGTCTTCCAGTGCGGCGGCCGCTTCCGGCGACAGGATCGCCTGCTCGACTTCGTCCACCTCGGCTTCGGCTTCAGCCTGCGAGGAAGCAAGGAGCGCCTCGGCCACCTGCGGACGCGCCGCGGGTACCGGAACAGCCATGCCCTCGGCCAAAAGCATGGCTTCGGAACTCGGGTCGATCGAGGCGGTCATAACGCCCTGCTCGGCACCGCCAGCCTGCGGCCGCGGATTGAGAAGGGTCGGCACTGGCACGGTGGTCAGAGAAGCAAGATCGGCGAATTCATCCGCTGGCGCAGAGGCCGGGACAGGAACACCACTTGCGACCTGCTGGAGGGCATCCTCAGCCGCATTGCGCGGCGGCTGGTAAAGCGCCACGGCGAGGCTGTTGTCAGCCGGGCGCAGTGAAGGCCGTGCCTGCGGAACAGGCGCGTCGGCCGCATCCACACCCGGAAGCGCATTGGCGACCATCACCGGCTCGGAAGCGGTTACGACAGGCTGCTCGCGCGGTGCGACGGGAGCCTGCTGCGGCTGTGCCACGGAAGGACGAGCGGCGGGTTCCGGAACATCCTCGACTTCATCCTCGTCGCCACCGCCGAACAGCATGGCGAGGAAATTGCGCGGACGCGACGAGGACTTTTCCTCAGCGATCATGACAGTATTGCCGGAGGCAACGCGGCGCTTGTACTCGGCGAGCGCCTGCTGATAGCCCGGCAGCGGCTTGCCGTCGGCGGGAATATGCACGGTCTTGCCGTCCGGGAAGAGGCGGACGAGATCCTGGCGGTTCATGCGCGGCCAAGCGCGGACGCCTGCGACGTCCATGTGCACGAAGGGCGAACCGGAATTGGGGTAGTAACCAACGCCACCGGCCTGCATCTTCACGCCGAGTTCGCGCAGCGTCTTCAGCGGAACACCGGGGATGTAGAAGTCCATCGCCGTGCCGCGCATGTGCTGGCTTTCCTTGGCAACACCCTTCGAGCGCGAACGCAGCATCGAGTTGGTGGCCGGAGAGCGATAGGCGGAGACGACCTTGATGTAACCCTTGGCGCGCGACTGACGATAGACTTCCCAGACGAGGTCGAAGAGGCGCGGGTCCATCTTCGTCGGCTCGTTGCGGCGCCAGTCACGGAGGATATAGTTGAGCTGTTTCAGACCCTTGGGGTCATAGCGGCCATTGCGCTTGAAGGTGATCGATGCGCGTTCGCCGGTGTGAACGAATTCGATATTGAGCGTGCGGCTTTCAGCATGTGCCGAACCAACGCTACCCAGAAGTCCACCGAAAGCCATCAGAAGGACGGCAGACAGCGAAAAAAGCAGCCTCGCTGCCAACTGCGCGGACGCAAGCCGGGTTTTGCGCCCGCTTTGCATATGGAGCGCGCTGATGTCCTGCGATGCCTGCAATGCAATCCCCGTCCGAAAGACTACGTCCCACGCCAACCGAAATGAACGTCAAATGCGGTCATACCATGGCAAATTTGCCACATCCGCACAAGCTGTCCATTTATAGTGAACGCTTGCCTAACAAGTGCTTAGACCTTTGGTAGGCGATTAAGCTTACCCCAGAGTTAACATCGAACGGTTGAGGCAAATCAAGCGGCATCCTTCTGCGGATCGTCGGGATCGATTCCGTAATCCTTGAGCTTGCGGTAGAGCGTTGAGCGCCCGATGCCCAGCTTTCGCGCCACCTGGCTCATCTGGCCGCGGTAGAATTTCAGCGCGAAACGGATCAGTTCCTCCTCGATTTCAGCAAGCTTGCGCACATTGCCAGCCTCGTCCGTGCTGACGATGACATTGCCGGATGCGCCGCCACTGAAACCTGTGGATGGAGCCACAAGACCCGCCGCCCGCTCGGCAAGAGCGGCCTGCACCTTGGCAATCGGGCTCTGCTCCGGAACGGATGGCTGTGCATCCGGACCGGCGGCTCCACTGCGATGGTCTTTCATCTGGGCCGAGATCTGCGGGAAATCCGCCTCGCGAAGGCTTACACCATCAGCCAGCACGACGGCGCGGAAGATCGCGTTTTCGAGTTGCCGCGTATTGCCCGGCCAGTCGAATGAGGTGAGCAGCGCAAGCGCCGACGATTCCACCTGAAGCGTCCTCGGCAGGCGTTGCTCCAGCGAGAAACGCTCGACGAAGGCCCGGATCAGATGGGGGATGTCTTCCTTGCGTCGGCGCAGCGACGCGATGGTGATGGGAAACACGTTGAGACGGTAATAGAGGTCCTCGCGGAAACGCGCAGCCTTGACCTCTTCGATCAGGTCCTTGTTGGTCGCAAGGATCAGTCGGACATTGGCCTTCACCGAACGCTGCTGACCGCCACCATGGACTTCGCCCGTCTGCACAAGCTCCAGCAGCCGCATCTGGCCGCCGGGCGGCAACTCACTAATTTCCTCAATGAAAAGCGTGCCGCCTTCGGCCTCGGAAAGCTTGCCGATCTGGCTTTCGCTGCCGAACAGCACCTCTTCCATCTGGGCCGGAGAAATGGAATTGCAGTTGAACCCGACGAACGGACGCGACGAGCGATCGCTTGCGGCATGAATAGCACGCGCCACCAGTTCCTTGCCAACACCCGCCTCCCCTTCAAGCATGACGGGGATGGTCGATTGCGCTGCCCGGCGGCCGAGTTCAACCACGCGAGACATGGCGGCACTTGCAGCAATCACATCGACGAAACTGACGGACCCAGTGCGGGCCCGGCGTGGCGCCCTGCCCTGCAGGCTGGTGCGATGGATCTTGAGCGCGGATTCGATGGCACCGATCAGCCGCTCCTGGGCGATCGGCTTGACCAGAAAGTCGAAAGCGCCGGCACGGACTGCATTGAGTGCCGTCTCCGTCGCACCTTCGGCAGTCCCGACAATCACAGGCACGGCCGCATTGATCTCGGCCAGCATGGGTATGATGTTGGGGTTCAGGCCCTCGGCGGATGCCGCGTCGATCACAACGACACCTATGGCGTCGCGATGGCGGCGGAAAAGATCGATGCCGGCATGCGCCGTATCAGCGACATGGACGGCGTGGCCGTGCGCCTCAATCGCAGCCTTCATGCTGCGGCGCTCGGTAGCATCTTCATCGATGAGTAGAATCTGTGCGGTCAACTTGCGCTCCCCGGGGCTGTTTCGGCGCATTCGCGCTCCTGGGTTATCGCGGGGAGACTGCCAGAAAGGCCTGAAGATGTTCTTGGGAGAAAGCCTCGCATTTTAACGGTCCTTAACCGTTTCTGGCACAATCCACAGGTGTCTCGGTGCGTGCGAACACGGATGTCGCACCATGGCGGCACACCCCGCTGCTTGCCGATCCGCAGGCGACTGACTACATCTCCGGAACGAAGAGAAGAAAGGACATCGCCATGACGATCGACCGCCGCCCCACCCTGAGCCCCGCCCACCCGGCTTCCGCCAGCGGAAATCAGAACCTCGGCGACCTGCCCGTCTGGAAGCTGGACGATCTTTATCCGGGTCAGACCTCGAGCGAATTCCTCGGTGCCGTCGAGAAGGCGGGATCCTATGCGCTTGCCTTCGAGACCAAATGGAAGGGCAAGCTTTCGATCGCGCTCGAAACCGTCGGTGAAAACTCGCTGGCCCAGGCCCTGCGCGAGATGGATGCGCTCGAAGACTTGCTTGGCCGCATCGCCTCCTATGCCGGCCTCACCTATTATTCCGACATGACCAATCCGGCGAACGGCAAGTTCTTCGGCGACATCCAGGCCAAGCTCACCGACATGTCGGCCCGCCTCCTCTTCTTCCCGCTGGAGATGAACCGTCTTGCCGACGATGCCGTCGACGCCGCCATGGACCGCGACCCCGCACTCGGCCATTTCCGCCCCTGGATCGTCGATCTGCGCAAGGACAAGCCCTTCCAGCTCGACGACCGGATCGAGCAGCTTTTCCTTGAGAAGTCGCAAACTGGTGCCGCCGCCTTCAATCGCCTCTTCGACGAGACGCTGGCTTCGCTGCGCCTCAAGGTCGGCGACGAGGAAATGCCGCTTGAGCCAACACTGACGCTTTTGCAGGACGCCAATCCGGAAAAGCGCCGCGAGGCAGCCGAAGCCCTGTCGAAGACCTTCAAGGAAAATATCAGAATCTTCACCCTGGTGACCAACACGCTCGCCAAGGACAAGGACATCTGCGACCGCTGGCGCGGCTTCGAGGACATCGCCGATAGCCGCCATCTGGCCAACCGCGTCGAGCGGGAAGTGGTCGATGCCCTGGCAGAGGCCGTACGCGAGGCCTATCCGCGCCTGTCGCATCGCTACTACAAGATGAAGGCGAAGTGGCTTGGCATGGACCAGATGAACTTCTGGGACCGCAATGCGCCGCTGGCCGAAACACCGGACCGTCTCATCTCCTGGGACGAGGCCAAGGACATGGTGCTCTCGGCCTATGGTGGCTTTGCGCCTGAAATGGCCGAGATCGCCGGCCGCTTCTTTGACGGCGGCTGGATCGACGCGCCCGCTCGCCCGGGCAAGGCGCCTGGTGCCTTCGCCCATCCGACGGTCCCGTCCGCCCACCCCTATGTGCTGGTCAACTATCTCGGCAAGCCGCGCGATGTCATGACGCTGGCCCATGAGCTGGGCCATGGCGTGCATCAGGTGCTGGCCGGCGGCCAGGGCGCGATGATGTGCCAGACGCCGCTGACGCTTGCCGAAACCGCATCCGTCTTTGGCGAAATGCTGACCTTCCGCGCGCTCCTCGACAAGACCACGGACAAGCGCGAGCGCAAGGCCATGCTTGCCCAGAAGGTCGAGGACATGATCAACACGGTCGTGCGCCAGATCGCCTTCTATCAGTTCGAGCGCAAGATCCACACGGCCCGCAAGGAAGGCGAACTGACGGCCGAGAAGATCGGCGAATTGTGGCTATCCGTGCAGCAGGAAAGCCTGGGGCCGGCGATCAAGATCTCGGAAGGCTATGAGACCTGGTGGGCCTATATCCCCCACTTCATCCACTCGCCCTTCTATGTCTATGCTTATGCCTTCGGCGACTGCCTGGTGAACTCGCTCTACGCCGTCTACCAGAACGCCGATCAGGGCTTCCAGGACAAGTATTTCGAGCTCCTGAAGGCCGGCGGCACCAAGCATCATTCGGAGCTTCTCGCTCCGTTCGGGCTCGATGCGACCGATCCGTCGTTCTGGGCCAAGGGACTGTCGATGATCGAGGGGCTGATCGACGAATTGGAAGCGCTAGATAAGGCAGCCTGAACCGGAGCCGCCGATATCCCATGCGTGACCACGCGCCCTATGCGCTCTTCCGCGACGACCGCGCGGGGACGAGCCTCGTCTTTGCCGAACCGGAGACGCTCGTCGTCGCCCGGACGGCGGACGAGGTCGAGCCTGCGCTCGCCACATTGGAAGCGCACCGGAAAGCCGGCAAATGGCTGGCGGGTTATCTGTCCTATGAAGCGGGCTTCGTCTTTGAGCCGAAGCTCCGTCCTCTGGTAGAAGACGGGCGGGAAACCCCGCTCATCGCCATGGGGGTCTTCGCCGCCCCCGCACCGGCCGAACACCCGCTGGCTGAAGCGCCCTCGAACATCCCGAATGCCCCCTTGCTCACCGATCCCAGAGCGGGCTGGGATTTCGACACCTATCGCACCCGCTTCGATCGGCTGCATCATCACCTGCGCAAGGGCGACTGCTACCAGGCAAACCTGACCATGCCGGTCGAGGCCCGCTGGTCCAGCGATCCCCGTGCCGCCTTCTGGTCGCTCGTCGGGCGCCAGCCGGTGCATTACGGCGCACTGATCGATTTCGGCGATCCGGTCATCCTGTCCCGCTCGCCCGAACTCTTCTTCTCCGTGGATGACGACGGCTGGCTCGAAACCCGCCCGATGAAGGGCACAGCCGCCCGGGGTGCTACCCCGGAGGAAGACGAGGCGATTATCGCGGCCATGCTCGGCGACGAGAAAACGCAAGCCGAAAACCGCATGATCGTCGATCTCCTGCGCAACGACGTCTCGGTCATCAGCGAGGTCGGCACATTGTCGGTCCCCAAGCTCTTCGCCATCGAGACCTATCCGACCGTCCACCAGATGGTGAGCTATGTCAGGGCAAAACTCTCGCCCGGCATCGGCCTGGCCGAGATCATGGCCGCCCTTTTCCCATGCGGATCCGTGACGGGGGCGCCGAAAATGTGGGCGATGCGCATCCTGCATGAACTGGAAGCCGGTCCGCGCGATATCTATTGCGGCGCGATCGGCTGGTGCGATCCAGCCGGCCCGATGCGATTTTCGGTTGCGATCCGTACGATCTCCCTTTTCAACGGCGGCCGCGCCGTCTTCAATGTCGGCGGCGGCATCGTCTTCGATTCGAAGGCCGAGGCCGAATACGAGGAATGCCTGTTGAAGGCGCGCTTTGCCGTGGGAGACGAATGGATTTCTCGCTGATCGAGACTTTGCGGTGGCAGCCGGACGCGGGTTTCCTGCGGCTCGACCAGCATTTGCGTCGCCTTTCCCGCTCGGCTGATGCGCTCGGCTTTCGACAGCCGCAGGACGCGAAAGGCAAGCTTGAGAAGGAAGTCTCCGGCAGCGAACCTCTGCGCGTCCGCCTGGTCATGACCTATCGCGGCAAGATGGACGTGAGTGCCACGCCATTCGAGCCGGTGCCGGAAGAAAGCGTCTGGCGGCTGAAGATCGCCAAGACGCGGCTGCAATCCGAAGACAGCCTCTTCCGCCACAAGACCACCCGCCGCGAACCCTATGAAGCCGCGCGCGCCGAATTCTCGAAGGACGAGGCCGACGAGGTGATCCTGTTCAACGAGCGCGGCGAGGTCTGCGAGGGCACGATCACCAACATCTTCGCCGAAGCTGCCGACGGCATGCTGCTCACACCGCCGCTCACCAGCGGGCTGCTGCCAGGCGTTTTGCGCGCCGAACTGATCCGCGAGCGAAAGGCGCGCGGCGAGGTGCTGAAACTCGATGACCTGCGCCACCGGAAACTCTTCGTCGGCAATTCCCTGCGCGGCCTGATCCCCGCCGAACTGGTGGAATAGGCACCGCAATGGCAGACCTACTGCCCCCGAACGCCGCCGTTCCCGGACCATCAAATGCCGCCACCGCCCTCATGGGCCTGTCCTTGGTCGCGCTCTTCCTTCTGCCCGCATGGCTCAACGGCTTCCCATGGGTGATGGACGACTCGATCGCCTATTCCGGACAGGGCGTGAACTGGATGCGGGCCAAGACGGCCGCGGTCTTGGTTGCCCCGCTGCATGGCCTGATCGGCTATTGGGCCCTTCCCGTCTTCAATGCCGTCGTGAATGCGGCAGCCTGGCTGCTTCTGATCCGCAGCTTTGACCTGCGGGGCTACTGGCTGATCCTGCCGCTCGCCGTGCTCGCGCTGCAACCGCTGTACACAAGTGCCGTGCTCGTGGATTCCTGGTTCTTCGCCGCCGTCGTCTTTCTGATCGTCTCGATCAGAAACAAGAGCCCGTTTCTCGCTTTGTCCGCCGGCATCCTCTTCTCCGGCCACGCCAGCGGCCTGATCCTGGCAAGCGTGCTGGCCATGCTGGTGGCGCTGCTCTTCGGCTTCCGAAAGGCAATGATGATGCCGGTTCTGGCCATCGCCACCACCATCGGCGTCAGCAGCTTTCTGGATGCCAAATACTTCCCCGAGACCCCGTCTCTCGGACGCACGTTCCTCGCGGCCCGCCTCTTCTCCGTCCAACCCGTTCTGCTGCGGGAAGAGTGCGAGCGCAGCGATGCAGTCGTCCTGTGTGACGCCGCCAGTCTAATCGAAAGGATCCGGGAACGTCCCGAGAATGCCGGCCGGCGCGATTTCTTCTGGGACCTGATGCGCGCGTTTCCCGACCGTTTCGAACTCGCCGCCTTCGAACGCGATCATGCCTGGCCGATCATCCGGGCCGCGATCACGCAGATGCCGCTCGAAACGGCTGACATCATCCTCCGGGATTTCCTAAGCTTCTACGGCACGGGAACGCGCCTCGATTTTATTGCGCGCCTGAACGAGCCGATGCCAGAGGCATTCCCGAATTCTTGGCAGGCACAAGGCATCTGGCAATCGGATGCCAACCTCGCAGGTCTGACCGGACTGCGGTGGGGCCTCTATGCAAGCCTTGCTGTAGCCTTGATGGTCGGCTGGCGCGGGACCAGCGACGAAAACGGGCGCTGGCTTTTCATCCTGCTGTTGATCTGCCTCGCCAATGACAGCCTGTTCGCAGTGGTCTCCGGCCCACCCGACCGCTACCACCACCGCATCCTGCCGCTGATCGCGGCAGCAACCTGCCTCCTCGTTCTGGCGCGACAGCGCCGTGACGCCGCGACCGCGGCCCAATGGAAATAGTCAGATGTTCATTCTCTCCCTCACCTATGTGAAGCCCACCGAAGAAGCCGATCGCCTGATGCAGCCGCATATGGACTGGGTGAATGCCGGCTATGACAGCGGTCTGTTCCTCGCCTCCGGCCGCAAGAACCCACGCACCGGTGGAGTGATCCTCGCCCGGGGCGATCGAGCCGAGATCGAGGCTTATGTCGCGGCCGACCCCTTCGCGGCAGAGGGTGTCGCCGTGTATGAGGTGACGGAAGTGGCTGTGACGCGAACGGCAGCCGGGCTGGAAGGGTTGAAGGGATAAAACCTCAGACTTCGTCTTCCGGACCGATGGTTCTAGGCGCTGCGCGCCGTCCATCGAAGACCTCAAGGACCTCGATGCTGGTAGCTGCCAACCGATAGTAGATTACGTAAGGTCCACCTGGCACGACCAGTCTGCGCACATCCACCAGTCTTGTTCTGGTGCCCAGTTCCGGATGTCTGGAAATGCTGTCGACCGCTTCAACGATGTGGCTACCCACTTTGCGCGCGGCCTGGGGATGAAACCGGGCAATATAGGCTCGGATATGAACGAGGTCGTGGCGTGCAGTCGTGGACCAGACGACTTTCATCTGGCTTACCGGCTGAGATCAGCATCTGGGGCTTGGACTTCTTCTGTCGTCCCCCAGCTCTGAAGCCAGCCTTTCATGGCATCGTGGGAAATCAACCCGTCCGCGCTGGCCAGAGCCATGCCTTTTTCGACAGCAGCCAGCTCCATCTCGTGTCTATCGAGATACTCGACGACAGCTTCCTCCAGCAATTCGCGTTCGTCGCGTTGGCTCTGGGCCGCAGACGACCTTAACCGCGAGATCGTCTCATGCGAGAGGGCAATTCGCTCCAACTGTCCTGACATTGATGAAACTCCCGGATTCAAACGGCGTGGAACACACCGAGACATCTTGTCATCATGATAGCAAGGCGGCAGGCTGACAGCAAACAAGGCTGACTTCTCCATGTCCTCATCACTCACCCACACCCCCTATGCCGGCCCAACCAGCCCCTTCACCATCGGCCTCTCGGCGCTCGATCCAAACCGCTGGATCGAACCGGACAGCGATCTGACCCGCTATCTCGCCGAGAAGCGGGACCTCGCCGCGACCCGCCTCCCCGAGATCTTCCGCGCGACAGACGACAGCCTTGTCGCTCAGCAGGAATGTCTGACCGAACTTGTCTCGCATCTGGAAACCCAGCATCAGGAGCTTTACCGTCGCGACGGCGACCTCATACATGTCGTTGGCCATACCCTCGACCTTTCCGACGAGACCATCCCCCCGCTACTCCGCGCTGGCATGCTGGTTCAGGACGACCTCGTCATCATGATGAGGCGCGAGGCGGGCTGGTACATCGCAGCGGCCCATCTTTCCTTCCCCTCTTCCTGGTTGCTTGCAGAAAAGTTCAACCGGCCGATGGAGGAGGTCCACGAGCATGTGCCTGGCTTCGAAGGCGGCACGCGCAATGCCGCGATGATCAACCGCATTTTCGACAATCTGGCGCCCGGCATGCCGACCGAACGCTTCAACTGGTCGATCAACTGGAAGCAAAAGCTTTTTCACCCCGAAACCGGTCGCAACGACACCGCTGAGCCGGACGAGGCCGTCGTGCGGGTCGAGCGACAGACCTTGACGAAACTGCCGGCGACCGGCGCCATCGTCTTCACGATCCGCATCTATCTCGACCCCGTCACTCTGTTCGAAAGACATGCGGATGGCAGGCGGCTCGCCGTGGCACTCGCCGACCAGCTGGAGGCTCTGAGCGAGGCCCAGCTTCGCTACAAGGGCCTTGACCAACAACGATCAAGGCTCGTGGCGCGGCTGCGGCAAGATGCAGCGTCGGAAAATAGCATCTGAGAGCCCCTCGCCTCTCGCCCGCACTCTTTATTGTGTCAGAGTTTTGTGATCTAGAACCGCCAGTATCGCTCTGGCCGTAAAACACAGGCCGGAAACATGGCTCGGGCAAAAGAACCGGGCCTCCAAGGAGACAAGAATGAGCGAAAAGACCTACCCGGTTTATGGCGAGATCACCGGCCCGATCGTGATGATCGGCTTCGGATCGATCGGCCGCGGCACCCTGCCGCTGATCGAACGCCACTTCAAGTTCGATAAGAGCCGGATGGTCGTCATCGATCCCCGCAACGACGAAGCGGAACTGCTTGCCAAGCACGGGATCAAGCACATCCAGGCCCATGTCACCAAGGACAACTACAAGAAGCTTCTGAAGCCGCTTCTGACCGAAGGTGAAGGCCAGGGCTTCTGCGTCAACCTCTCGGTCGACACCGGCTCGCTCGACCTGATGAAGTTCTGCCGCAAGCTCGACGTTCTCTATATCGACACGGTCGTCGAGCCCTGGCTCGGCTTCTACTTCGACAAGAACATGAAGAATTCCGAGCGCACCAACTATGCGCTGCGCGAAACGGTCCGCCAGGAAAAGGCGAAGAACCCGGGCGGCACGACGGCCGTCTCCACCTGCGGTGCAAACCCGGGCATGGTCTCCTGGTTCGTCAAGCAGGCTCTGGTCAACGTCGCCAACGAACTCGGCATCAAGTTCGACGAGCCGGATCAGAACGACCGCGAAGGCTGGGCCAAGCTGATGAAGAAGGTCGGCGTGAAGGGCGTGCACATCGCCGAACGCGACACCCAGCGCACCAAGAACCCGAAGCCGCTCAACGTCTTCTGGAACACTTGGTCGGTCGAAGGCTTCATCTCGGAAGGTCTGCAGCCTGCCGAACTCGGCTGGGGCACCCATGAGAACTGGATGCCGAAGAACGCCAAGAAGCACAAGAAGGGCTGCAAGGCCGCGATCTATCTGGAGCAGCCGGGCGCAAATACCCGCGTGCGCACCTGGTGCCCGACGCCGGGTCCGCAATACGGCTTCCTGGTCACCCACAACGAGTCGATCTCGATCGCCGACTACTTCACCGTCGAAAAGGATGGCGAAGTCACCTACCGCCCGACCTGCCACTATGCCTATCATCCGGCCAACGATGCCGTACTTTCGCTGCACGAGATGTTCGGCAATGGCGGCACGCAGCAGCCGGTCCTGCACGTCCTCAACGAGGATGAGCTGGTCGACGGCGTCGACGAACTCGGCGTGCTGCTCTACGGCCACGACAAGAACGCCTACTGGTACGGTTCGCGCCTCTCGCTGGAAGAAACCCGCGAGATCGCCCCTTACCAGAACGCAACCGGCCTGCAGGTCACCTCTGCCGTGCTCGCCGGCATGGTCTGGGCGATCGAGAACCCGAAGGCCGGCATCGTCGAAGCCGACGAGATGGACTACAAGCGCTGCCTTGAAGTGCAGTCGCCTTATCTCGGCCCGGTCGAAGGTCACTACACCGACTGGACCCCGCTCGACGGCCGCCCGGGCCTCTTCCCGGAAGACCTCGACGAAAAGGATCCCTGGCAGTTCCGGAACATTCTGGTCCGCTGAGCGATTTAGGCACGCAATGGAGGCCCGTCGCTCGCGGCGGGCCTTTTGCAATGCAGAGCAAGCCCGGGATAACCCCGACAACGCAGGGCAATCGCCTTGCTTTGACCAAGGCTTCGCGGCATGTTTTGATGACAATGCAGAAGGCGGGCGGCGCAGCCGAACCGCCGAGTTGGTGGGAGACAAGAATGAAAACCAAGTCCCTGGTCGCCGTCGCAGCAGCGAGCCTCGCGCTCACCTCCTGCTATTCGAGCCCGCCGCGCCAGTTGCCGGCCGTCCAGCAGGGTCCCTCCATCGAGGGTGCATGGGTTGACCCGAACGGGATCACATCCACGTTCCAGGGTGGCACCTTCACCACCCGCACCACCGACTCGAACCAGATCCTTGCTTCTGGCACATATCTTCTGGTCAACGACCGCCTCGTCGAGATCAACATGACCTCGCTGGTTCGCAACACCCGGCAGAAAGTCAATTGCGCGCTCGTCACCCCGACGCAGCTCAACTGCACCTCTGACAGCGGCGCGCAGTTCTCGCTCGCTCGCAGCAGCGTCTGATCAGACCCGATTTGACGGTGATTTCGAAAGCGGCCCCCACGGGCCGCTTTTGTCGTTCTACAACCACTAACATACGGGCGGCGACGGATTTTTACTTGCCCTGCCCCGGCCTTGATGAAAACATCCGCCATCCGAATTCTGGCATGCGGCTGTCATGATTGCGTGCCAGATGGGTGTGATGGATTGGAACAGGAGAGATACAAGATGTTCAAACACTTGAAGATTGGCCTATTCAGCGCCTCGGTGCTGGCCCTCACGGCCGGAACCGCTCTGGCCGATTTCGAACTCAACATCCTGCACATCAACGATCTGCATTCACGCATCGAGGCAATCAGCAAGTCCGACTCCACCTGCTCGGCAGAAGATGCGGCCGCCAATGAGTGCTTCGGCGGCATTGCCCGTGTGAAGACCGCGATCGACGCCCGCCGCGCAGAACTCTCCGGCAAGAACGTGCTGACGCTTGATGCCGGCGACCAGTTCCAGGGTTCGCTTTTCTACACCACCTACAAGAGCGCCCCGATCGCCGATTTCATGAACGGCATCGGCTTCGACGCCATGGCGATCGGCAACCACGAATTCGACGACGGCCCCGAAGAGCTGGCGAAATTCATCGACGCGCTGAAGTTTCCGATGATCTCGGGCAATACGCTGGCCGGCCTCAACTCACCGGTGGCCGACAAGTTCAAGCCATACATCGTCAAGGAATTCGGCGAAGAGAAGGTCGCGATCGTCTCCGTGCTCGCGACCGATACCGATGAAACCTCCTCTCCGGGCGATGCAGTCCTGTTCGCCGACGAGATCGGCTACCTCAAGGAAGCCGTGAAGGAGATCGAGGGCCAGGGCATCGACAAGATCGTCCTTCTCTCGCATGTTGGCTATGTCAAGGACCAGGAAATCGCAGCAGCTGTCGACGGAATCGACGTCATCGTTGGCGGCCATAGCCACACGCTGCTCTCCAACACCGACGAAAAGGCGGCCGGCCCCTATCCGACCATGGTGAAGAACCCGGCCGGCAAGGACGTGCCCATCGTCCAGGCCTATGCCTATTCCAAGTATCTCGGCGATCTGACCGTCGTCTTCGACGATGCCGGCGTCGTCAAGACGGCAACCGGCGAGCCGAAGCTGCTGGATGCATCCGTCACCCCGGACGCTGGCTTCGTCGCCAAGGTCGCAGAACTTGCAGGCCCGATCGAAGAGCTGAAGCAGAAGGAAATCGGCGCGACGGCCGAAGCCGTCGATGGCTCGCGCGAGACCTGCCGCGCCATGGAATGCACGATGGGTAACCTCGTCGCCGACGCCATGGTCGATCGCCTCAGCGACCAGGGCATCACCATCGCCATCCAGAACGGTGGCGGCCTGCGCGCATCGATCGATGCGGGTACCGTCACCATGGGCGAAGTCCTGACCGTACTGCCCTTCCAGAACACGCTCGCTTCGTTCCAGCTGAAGGGCTCGGACGTCGTGGCGGCACTGGAAAACGGCGTAAGCCAGGTTGAAGAGGCCGCTGGCCGCTTCCCCCAGGTCTCCGGCCTGAAATACACCGCCGACCTCACCAAGCCGGCTGGCAGCCGGATCAACTCGGTCGAGGTCAAGGAAGGCGATGCTTTCGTCGCAATCGACCCGAACAAGGTCTACGGCGTTGCGACCAACAACTACATGCGCTCCGGCGGTGACGGCTACAAGGTCTTCGCAACCGGTGGCCAGAACGCCTACGACTTCGGCCCCGGCCTTGAAGCTGTGCTTGCCGACTACATTTCCAAGAACAGCCCCTACAAGCCCTACACCGACGGCCGCATCACGGTGATCGCCGCAACGGCGCCGCCGGCGGGCGAAACAACGGAACCCGCAGCTGTCGCGACGGCACCCGCAGCGCCTGCTGCCGAGGCTCCGGCCCCAGCAGCGACCGCCACGGAAGCGGCAGTCGCGACCGCCGCCACCGTTTACAAGGTGGTTGCTGGCGACAGCCTCTGGAAGATCGCCGAGGCCACCTATGGCGACGGTCTGATGTGGAGCAAGATTGCCGAAGCCAACACGCTGCGGAATCCGAACGTGATCTCCATCGGCCGCGAATTGCAGCTGCCGGCGAAGTAAGACCGTTTGACGCACGGCAAAAGCCGGTCCGGGCTTCCCCGGGCCGGCTTTTGCTTTTATCAGATGATCTCAACAAGCCTCCATGACGTATCGGTCGAGATCTCATCACCAGGATATCAAGATGAATGCACTTCCCGCCCATTGGCCTTCCGACCATCCGCCCGTGAATTTCGGCAAGGTCGGCGTCTTGCTCGTCAACCTCGGCACACCTGACGGCACGGACTACAAGTCCATGCGCCGCTATCTCGAGGAGTTCCTGACGGACAAGCGCGTCATCGAATGGTCGCGCTGGTTCTGGTATCCGATCCTCTACGGCATCGTCCTCAACAAGCGTCCGCAGAAGGTCGGCAAGGCCTATGAGGAGATCTGGAACAAGGAGCTCGACGAGAGCTACCTGCGCACCTACACCCGCAGCCAGGCGGAAAAGCTCGCGGTCGCCCTGAAGGACCTGCCGAACGTGCATGTCGATTGGGCCATGCGTTACGGCCAGCCGGCGATCCAAGCCAAGATGAACGAAATGCAGAAGGCAGGCTGCGAACGCATCCTCGTATATCCGCTCTACCCGCAATACGCAGCCGCAACGACGGCGACGGTCAATGACGAGGCCTTCAAGGCGCTGCTCAAGATGCGCTGGCAGCCGGCACTTCGCACCGTTCCACAATATGCCGACGACCCGGTCTATATCGCGGGACTTGCCAACTCGATCAACAACCACCTCGCCTCCCTCGACTGGGAGCCAGAACTGGTGATCACCTCCTATCACGGCATTCCGAAGTCCTACTTCATGAAGGGCGATCCCTATCACTGCCAGTGTTACAAGACGACGCGCCTGCTGCGCGAGCATCTCGGCTGGGAGAAGGAGAAGCTGATGGTCACCTTCCAGTCCCGTTTCGGGCCGGAGGAATGGCTGCAGCCCTACACCGACAAGACGGTCGAGAAGCTCGCCAAGGAAGGCGTAAAGCGCATCGCCATCCTGAACCCGGGATTCGTTTCGGACTGCCTGGAAACGCTGGAAGAAATCGCCGGCGAAGCAGGCGAGGACTTCCTGCATAACGGCGGCGAAAAATTCACGCACATCCCCTGTCTCAACGACAGCGAGGACGGCATGCGGGTGATTGAAAACGTCGTTCGGCGGGAATTGCAGGGCTGGGCCTGAACCAGCCTGACCCATGGACTTTGAGAGACGGTCGCCGCGAGGCGGCCGTTTTCGTTTCAGCAGGTCCTCATATTTCACCCACAGTCCGTCTCATTTCAGCGCGGCTGCATGTATGCAACCAGAACGTCTTCCCTCTCACGATAAAATGAAGCGGGTACCAGGTTGCAGCGCGGCCCGCGCAAGTTTTGCCATTCTTTTTCATCTGGTTAGTGCGGCAATCCGCTCCTGCTTGCGCGTTCCCGAGGCAACCTCGGGCTGTCGGGTCTCCACCTCAAAGATTGCGGGAAACCGCATAAATCATTGGATTTAAATATAATTTTACGGGAACGATTTCTTATATTAACGGTCCGTTTAATAATGATGCCTAGAATTAGGGCATCAAAGGAGAGCACCCATGCATCACTTCCGTATGACCCTGGCATCCGCCCTTGTCGCGATGTCGTTCATGCCGGCCCATGCGCAAACGCCGGAGCCGGACGTCAACAAGCTCATTTCGCCGGCACTGATCGAAGAGATGCGCGGCATCATCAACGCCGAAATCGTCCAGGTATCGGTCGACGCCCAGAACAAGCGTCTGTCCAACATGGCGCAGGAACAGATCGATGCGCTCGACAACCAGTGGAAGGCGGAGCGCGAGGCGACAGACAAGCCGCTGATCGCAGCAACCCTCTCCAGCCCCTTGTCCGTTTACCTCGCCCGCATCCAGGGCAAGTCGCTCGGTCTCTATGCCGAAATCTTCGTCATGGACCAAAACGGCCTGAACGTCGGCCAGAGCTCTGTGACCAGCGACTTCTGGCAGGGTGACGAAGACAAGTTCCAGAAAACCTTCGACGTGGCAGACGACGCGATGTTCGTCGACGCCCCCGAATGGGACGACGAGGCGAAGATCTGGCGCAACCAGGTCAGCTTCACGCTGCTTGACGCTTCCAAGAAGAAGATTGGCGCAGTGACCATGGAAATCAATCTGACCGAGCTTGAAAGACGACTGCTGGCCGCGTCCTGAACGGTCTAGTGGCTGGTGCATGAACGCGCCGGTGTCGATGAAAGAATGTCAACTCTTCCCTCTCTGACTGAGACTGGACCAGCGTCATGCTCAACAACTTATCCGTGAGCGCAAAAGGCTTTATCGCTTTCGGGATATTGGCCACCATCGCCATTGCGTCTTCCACATTCATTTACAACAGATCGATTGTCGCCCATGAGCAGGTCTCCGAGGCAGCAACCGTTAACGAGGTCGCGGCGGCGATTGAAGAATTCAGCACCGACCTGTCTGTGGCAAACCTGCAGCTGAAGACATTCCTGCTGACAGGCAATCGTGACTACGCTGCCTCAGCGCAGGACGTCGTCGCCGAAATGTCGAAGGAAAAGGCGACACTCGAAAAGCTCTTCACCGAAGCTGCCCCGTCGGAACTGCCGAAGCTGAACGAAGCTTTTGCCTCACTGGATGCTTGGAAGACCAATTTCGTTGATCGCCAGATCCTGCTCATGCGCGACCCCGCGACCGTTGAGCTCGCCCGCGCAATCGAAGTCACGGGCGAAGGTGAGGCTCTTGCAGCCGCATTCCAGACCAAGTTGACCGAAGTGAAGAGCGCAATGGCTACCCGCGCAGCAACTGCGACGGCCGGCCAGAATGAAGCGCTCGAAATCGTCGAGACTGTCAGCCTGCTTGCCTCTATCATCGTCGCTGCTGCGGCAGCACTCCTTGGCTTCCTGAACTACCGACTCGTCTCGCGCCCCTTGACCAGGCTCGCCACGGCGACCGACCGGCTCGCCAACGGCGACCTCAATGTCGAGATCGTGTCGGGCGGCAAGGACGAGATCGGCCAGATGGCAGCGTCCATGCAGATCTTCCGCGAGGCCGCGATCGCCAACAAGCGTCTGGAATCGGAAGCTGAAGGCAACCGCCAGCGGGCAGAGGCCGAGCGCATCGCGACCCAGCAGCGCGCCGAAGCGGACGCAGCCGAGCGTCTGCGGATCGCGACCTCTGGCCTTGCGACCGGCCTGAAGCGCCTCGCAGCCGGTGACCTCGCCTTCCAGATCAATGAAGCCTTTGCCCCTGATTTCGAGGCCCTGCGCCACGACTTCAACCAGTCGGTCCGCCAGCTGAACCAGACCATGGCCGGCATCACCAACAGCGTTGCGACCATGGAGACCGGCACCCGCGAGATCGCCTCCGGCACCGATCACCTCTCCAAGCGCACCGAACAGCAGGCCGCAGCCCTGGAGCAGACGGCAGCCGCCGTCGAGGAAATCACCGCAAACGTCGTCAACTCGACCAAGCGCACCGAAGAAGCCCGATCCGTCGCGGCTCAGGCCAACACTTCCGCGACCCAGTCGTCCGACGTTGTTGCCAAGGCAGAAGACGCGATGCGCCGCATTGAAGGTTCCTCGCAGCAGATCTCCAATATCATCGGCGTGATCGACGAGATCGCCTTCCAGACCAACCTGCTCGCGCTCAATGCAGGCGTCGAGGCGGCTCGCGCCGGTGAAGCCGGCAAGGGTTTTGCAGTCGTCGCACAGGAAGTCCGCGAACTTGCCCAGCGGTCTGCGAATGCGGCGAAGGAGATCAAGGCACTCATCCAGAACTCCTCGACAGAAGTTGCAGGCGGTGTGGACCTGGTTCGCAAGACCGGCGAGGCGCTTCGCACCATCGGCGGCTTCATCACCGAGATGAACACCCACATGGATGCCATCGCTATCTCCGCCAAGGAGCAGGCAACCGGCCTTTCGGAAGTCAACCACGCCGTCAACTCGATGGACCAGACGACCCAGCAGAACGCTGCAATGGTGGAAGAATCCAACGCTGCCTCCGGTGCTCTGGCGACAGAAGCCGCCAAGCTGCGTGACCTGATCTCGCACTTCACCATCGACGGCGTGCAGCAAACGCAGGCATCGGCACTGCGCGAAACCGCCCGCACCATGGCGCAGCCTTCTGCCCATCGTGCTCCGGCACCGCGTGCAGCCGAACCCGCCCGCCACGCCGCCCCTGCCCCACGCAGCCACGGCAATGCGGCAGTCGCTCAGGACAACTGGGAAGAGTTCTGAGACCAGGCGATATCCAACAGGAACGAAAGGGCGGCGGGATCAATCCCGCCGCCCTTCTGCTTTTGGGCCCGCCCTCATCCTGTGATGATCGACCTCTGCCTCCCCCGGCTGTGATCTCTCACCCTTGCAATTCCCCTGTCACCCCACGATGTTAGCCCATGGGGGCGCGATCGTTTCTCGCGCCATTGCTGGAGGAATTCATGCCCATTACTGGTCCGGACATCGTCGTCATTGCTCTCGTGCTTCTGGTTGTTATGGTGCTCTTCGCGAGTATCAAGACCGTTCCCCAGGGCTTCCGGTACACAACAGAGTTGTTCGGCCGTTACACGCGAACGCTCGAACCGGGCCTCAACCTAGTCATCCCTTTCGTAGAGCGCATCGGCGCCAAGATGAACGTCATGGAGCAGGTCCTCGACGTGCCCACCCAAGAGGTGATCACCAAGGACAACGCCTCGGTGTCAGCCGATGCCGTGGCCTTCTACCAGGTGCTGAACGCCGCTGAAGCCGCCTACCAAGTGGCCAATCTCGAAAACGCGATCCTGAACCTCACCATGACCAATATCCGTTCGGTCATGGGCTCGATGGATCTCGACGAACTTCTCTCTAACCGCGAGGTGATCAACGATCGCCTACTGCGCGTCGTCGACGAGGCCGTCCGTCCGTGGGGCATTAAAGTTACGCGCGTCGAGATCAAGGACATCCAGCCACCCGCCGATCTGGTCGATGCCATGGGGCGCCAGATGAAGGCAGAGCGCGAGAAGCGCGCCCAGGTTCTCGAAGCCGAGGGCTTCCGCAACGCGCAGATCTTGCGCGCAGAGGGTGCCAAGCAGTCTGCCATCCTTGAGGCTGAAGGCCAGCGCGAGGCCGCCTATCGCGAGGCAGAGGCCCGCGAACGTCTGGCCGAAGCCGAAGCCAAGGCAACGCGCCTGGTGTCTGAAGCGATCGCCGCCGGTGACGTCAACGCCATAAACTACTTCGTCGCCCAGAAATACACCGAAGCAATGACTGCGATCGGCACGGCCAACAATTCCAAGATCGTCCTGATGCCGATGGAAGCAACCGCGTTGATCGGCTCGCTCGGCGGCATCGGTGCCATTGCCCGCGAGGTCTTCGGCGAGGACAAGCGCCCTGCCCCGCCGCGTCCGGCAACGCCAGTCCGCACCACACCGCCGATCTCCTCCTTCAACCCGAACGGCGAGTGATGGCCATGATCGGCCGCATCATCGCAGAACTCGGCCCCTGGAGCTGGTGGGTGCTCGGCATGCTGCTTCTGGCGGCCGAACTCGTGATGCCCGGCGTCTTCCTCGTCTGGATCGGGCTCGGCGCAATCCTGACCGGAGCAGTATCGCTGCTGCTCTGGGATGCCGGCTTCTGGACATGGCAGGTGCAGTCACTCGTCTTCGCCGCCAGTGCCGTGGTCTTCACCCTGGCGGGCCGCCGCTACTTCTCCAGCCTCGAAACCGAAAGCGACGAGCCACTCCTCAACCAGCGGGGCGCAAGCCTTGTGGGTCGCACGGCGGTGCTCGCCGAACCGATCCGCGAGGGCCGCGGCCGGATCCGCCTGGATGACACCTTCTGGCTGGTATCAGGCCCCGACCTGCCGGGTGGCGCCCGCGTGCGCATCGTCTCCAGCAACGGACGCGATCTGATGGTCGAAGAGGCGTAACGAGCGGGAGAGGTTGAACCTCTAGCAATCCGTGGCATAGTGAGCATATGACGGTAGAACTCGATATTGCACCGGACCTCGCAGCCCGGATCGACGCTCTTGCAGCCCGATCCGGTGGCTCTCGCTCGCAAATCATCCAGGACGCATTGGAAAAGGGCCACTCCATCGAGTGGCAAGAACGGTTTGTCCAGAAGGTGGAGATGGCCATCGAAGCGGCCGACCGCGGGGAATTCGCGTCACATTCGGATGTGGACCGGGTCCTCAACAAATATCGGCCTGGCTGATGAAGGTCTCGTGGTCTCTTCCCGCGATCCAGGATCTGGAAGAGATACAGGACTACATCGCTCAAAAGCGTCCCGCGTCCGCCCATCGTTTGATAAGCAGGATCTTCACTCAGACAGACAGATTGCTGTCCAAAAACCCGGAAATCGGACGCACCGGCCGGCTGGCAGGGACGCACGAACTCGTCATCACCCGCACGCGGTACATTGTGGTCTATCGCATCAAAGCCGGCGTCGAGATCCTGAGCGTCATCCACGGGGCACGGGAGTGGCCGGACAACTTCCCTTGAGCTTCAGGCCACGCCGATCCTAAGCAGGTCGTGGAAGTGAATGAGCCCGATGGGCGTATTGTCTTCATCGACCACAATCAGCGCGCCGATCCCATGCTTGTTGATCATGGCGGCAGCAGTCGTCGCCAGCGCGTCGCCCTTGATCACCTTGGGATTGCGGGTCATCACGTCCTCGACGTTGAGGATCGAGAGATCGCGGGCGAGATTGCGTGCCATATCACCTTCGGTGACGATACCGCAGAGTTGGCCAGCGTCATCCGTAATGCCAACACAGCCGAAATGCTTGTGCGACAGCGTCTTCACGGCCTCGGGCATTGGCGTGCCGAGCGGAACGAGCGGAACGCGGTCGCCGGTATGCATGATATCTCGCACATGGGTGAGTGCCGCACCCAGCTTGCCGCCCGGATGGAAGGTGCGGAAATCCGAGGGCGAGAAACCCCGCGCTTCGAGAAGGGCGATCGCAATGGCATCGCCGATCGCCAGCTGCAGCACGGCAGACGTTGTCGGTGCCAGCCCATGCGGGCAGGCTTCCTGAACCTTCGGCATCAACAGCACGACATCGGCATTGCGCGCCAGCGTCGAATTTTCACCGGCGGTGATTGCGATCAGCGGGATCGAGAAGCGACGGGAAAAGGCAAGAATGCCCTGCAACTCCGCGGTTTCGCCCCCCCAGGAGATGGCAAGGATCGCATCGTCCTGCGCAATCATTCCGAGATCGCCATGATTGGCTTCCGAGGGATGCACGAAGAAAGCAGGCGTGCCGGTCGAGGCGAAAGTCGCCGCGATCTTCGAGCCGATATGGCCACTCTTGCCGACGCCGGTGACGATGACCCGGCCGCCGATGTCGCCGATAGTCTTCACGGCATGGCAGAAGGGCGCGGCGAGCGGACCCGCCAGCGCTTCCTCGAGCACCCGCAATCCTTCGCGCTCGGTCGAGATGACCCGGAGGGCGGATTCGGTGGCACTGGCTTCGACGAGATTGACTGCGCGCTTGATCATGCCGTCCCATACTGCGTTTGAGGGCTGGTGTAAATTCTCGTGCGATGCGGCGGGCTGCGGAGGCGCAGGGGCGCGTCCGCCCGATGGCGTCGAAACCAAACATTAACCATCAGGCTTTACGTTTGGGTAAGCATTGCAGATTGCCGGGCGCAGGGATGAATTCAATCGAAAATCGGGACACGCGCGGCACAGGCCGCCTCGGGCTGCGCGCTTTTGCAAGCGTGCTGGCATTGTCCGTGCTCGCGCATCCGTCCCTGCTGGCAGCACAACAGACCCAACCGACGACAGCGACCGCCTCTTCCGTTTCTCTCCTGCCGACGGCAGGACAGACCACAACTGGAACCACAGCTGGAACCATCGCTGGCAACGGCGCATCAACATTGACGGACGTCGCCGCCTCCCCCTCGGCGGCAGCCGATCCATTGGCGACCGGCTCTGTCGATCCCGCCACACAGACCCTCGAACCGCTCGCCGACACCGACGCCGTCCCGGTCGACGAAAGCCTGGGGCGCCAGAACGTCCGCGAGACTCGCCTGGACAACCCTACAGCCGACCGCATCAATCGCGAACTCGATTCCGAAGACGACAGCGGCATCCGCCTCGGCACCCTCATCCTGCGTCCCTCGATCAGCCAGAAGCTGGGCAGCGAGACGGAAAAAAGCGGCGGCGTGAAGGAAGACAGGATCTTCTCGGAAACCGGCCTCAAGGGCACGATTACCTCCGACTGGTCGCGCCATGAACTGTCCGTGGGTGCCGAGGGCGCATGGCAAGAAACGCTATCGGGCGACGGCACCGATAAGCCGCGCGCAGACATCGACGCACGCCTGCGCCTCGACCTCGCCGACGACACCATCGCCACCTTGTCCGGCTCCTACAGCTTCAGCCGCGAAGACACGGATGATCCGAACGCGGTATCGGGCGCGCGCGTCCAGTCCGGCGTGAATGAATATGGCGCCGGAGCTTCCATCGAACGCGACTTCGGCCTGATCCGCGGCTCCATCGCCGCCGACATCACCCGCTACCAGTACTCCGATGCCGAACTCTCGGACGGCTCGACGCTGGAGCGCAGCGATCGAAACCGCAACCGCTACGCCTTGAGCACCCGCCTCGGCTATGAACTCTCACCGGCCCTCATTCCCTTCGTCGAAGGCACGATCGGCAAGATCGACTATGACGACGCCGAGGATTCGGCTGGATACCGCCGCTCTGCCGATCTCTATGGTGCGAAAACCGGTGTCGCCGTGGATCTCGGCGAAAAGCTGCGCGGCGAAATTGCGGTCGGCTACAAACATCAGAAATACGACGACACGCGCCTGGAAGACCTCTCGGCACTGACCGTGGACGGCAACATCTTCTGGTCACCGCGCGAGGGCACCAGCATCGACGTGACCCTCGACACAAGCATTGACCCATCGACAACGGCAGGCGTCAACGGCGCCACCATCCATCGCGTGACGGCGCAGCTTGCGCATGACCTGCGCACGAACCTTGTCGCCCGCCTGACCGGTGGCACGACCTTCACGAATTATGATGGGGATGCCGCATCGAGCGATACGACCGCCTATCTCGCCGGCGCGGGCCTGACCTGGAAGGTCAACCGCTATCTCGATGCGACGGCAGATCTGAACTACGAGCGGACGAACTACAAGACCGGCAGCGACAACGACAGCCTGACGGCGCTGGTAGGCCTGACCGCCAAGCGCTGAGCCCGGCGGTCAGGAATGCAAAATCACTTCAACGCTGCAAGCAGCGCTTTGAGCTGATCTTCGATGGCCGGACGGATGTCGGCACGCTCGATGGCGAAGGCGACATTGGCGAGGATGAAGCCATCCTTGGCGCCGCAATCGAAGGTCTCGCCCTTGAAGTGGTAACCGGCGAAATCCTGGGCCTGCGCGAGCTTCAGCATGCCGTCGGTGAGCTGGATCTCGTTGCCGGCACCGCGTTCCTGGGTCGACAGGATCTCGAAGATCTCAGGCTGCAGGATATAGCGACCGTTGATGAAGAAGTTGGAGGGCGCAGTTCCCTTGGCGGGCTTCTCAACCATCTGGGTGATCTTGAAGCCACCTTCGAGCGTCTCGCCGACACCGACGATGCCATACTTGTGGGCCTGTTCGGGCGCACATTCCTCGACGGCCACGATATTGCCACCGGTCTTTTCATAAAGTTCGACCATGCCCTTGAGGCAGGCCTTTTCTCCGCGCATAATCATGTCAGGCAGAAGAAGGGCGAAGGGTTCGTGCCCCACGATGTCACGGGCGCACCAGACGGCGTGTCCGAGACCCAGCGGCTCCTGTTGGCGCGTGAAGCTGGTCTGACCTGCAGTCGGCTGCAACGAATCGAGCAGCGACAGTTCGGCATTCTTGTTGCGGGCTTTCAGCGTCTGCTCAAGCTCGAACTGGATGTCGAAATAATCCTCGATGACCGCTTTGCCGCGGCCTGTAACGAATACGAAATGCTCGATGCCAGCCTCGATGGCCTCGTCAACCACATACTGGATGACCGGCTTGTCGACGACTGTGAGCATTTCCTTCGGCACGGCCTTGGTGGCGGGCAGAAAACGGGTGCCGAGACCGGCAACGGGAAACACGGCTTTCCGGAGCTTTTTAGACTGAACCACTCATCCCTCCTCGAGGATATAATCGATTAACGCCTTCATAACGCGGTCACGGCCAGTAACATACAATTGCTTCAAATTGGCAAAGACTAAGCTTGGGCAGACAACGTGGTAAAGGGTTTGTTGACTGAACAGCATTAACCTGTGGTGAACAGCCTTGTTCCGGCTGCCAACACGAGAATGCACGGGAGATGCCCATGAAAAGACACCGCCCCAGCCTGCTCGGCGCGATCGCCTTGACGCTATCGACGGCGCTCATCCCGCTGGATGCCTTTGCAGACGCCGGTTTCCAGAAGTGGATCCGAGATTTTTATCCAACGGCCGCCAAGGCCGGCATCACCGAGCGAACCTATCGCCAGGCCTTCAAGGGTGTGAGCGAGCCAGACCAGTTCGTGCTCGAGAAAGCGGCCTACCAGCCTGAATTCAAGTCCCAGATCTGGGACTACCTCGACAGCCGCGTGAACCCCTATACCGTCAAGATCGGCCAGGAGATGCTCTCCACGCATGGCCGCCTGCTGACGGCACTGGAGAACCATTTCGGCGTCGACAAGCACGTCCTGCTTGCCATCTGGTCGATGGAATCCAACTACGGCGCAGCACTTGAGCGTCCGGACCGCCTGCACAATGTGCCGCGTTCGCTGGCAACCCTCGCCTATGCCGACAAGAAGCGGGCGAAATACGCGCGCACCCAGCTGATCTCGGCGCTCAAGATGCTGCAGAACGGCGATGTGTCCAATGACAATCTGATGGGCTCCTGGGCCGGCGCCATGGGTCACACCCAGTTCATTCCGTCGAGCTACCTGCTTTACGGCATCGACGCCGACGGCAATGGCAGCAAGGACATCTGGCACTCGATCCCGGACGCTCTTGCAACGGCCGCAAATCTGCTTGCTAAGAACGACTGGCAGACCGGCCGCACCTGGGGCTACGAAATCGTCGTCCCGCGTGGTGGCAACAAGTTTGCCGGCCAGACCAAGACGCTCGCCCAGTGGCAGGCGCTCGGCTTTGCCCGTCCGACCGGCAAGGGCTTCAAGAACGGTGCCGAACGGGCCGAACTCAAGATGCTGGGCGGCGCAAACGGACCGGGCTTCCTGATGACCAAGAACTTCTTTGTTCTCAAGCGCTACAACGCGGCCGACAGCTATGCGCTTGGCGTTGGACTGCTCGCCGATGAAATCGCCGGTTACGGCGGCATGAAGCAGCGTTGGCCCCGTCCCGATGGATCGCTCGACATCAAGGAGAAGTTCGAGCTGCAGAGCCGCATGCAGGCGCTCGGCTATTACGACGGCAAGATCGACGGCAATTTCGGCTCAGGCTCGAAGGCGGCCATCACCGCCATCCAGCAGCGCCTCGGCATGGCTGCAGACGGCCAGCCGTCGCGCGTCCTGCTCGACGCGCTTCGCAACTGATCGCAACCGCTCCACACGACGGAACGATTGACTTGCCCTCCGCCGCGATCCAGAAACATGGGATCGCGGCGGATTGCTTTTGAACGCTGCCGCGACGACGCCGAAGGAGTTTGACGTGAAGAGCCCCCGCGGAACCCTTGCCCGTTTGCTGTGCCTCGGCCTGGCCGTGATGCTCGCCGCAACGACCTTCCTTGGTTCGACCGCAGAAGCGCAGCAACCAGAGCGGCGGCGCACCCTCTTGGACATGCTCTTCGGCCAGCGACAGCCGGCCTACGTGCCGCCGCAGGACGTTCAGCCGCCGAGGGAAGGCAAGACCCGCAAGAAAAACAGTGGCAGCGTCACCACCATCAAGACCCGCACCCCAACGACACGCACCGCGGCCGCTCCGCCGCCACCGCCAAAGCTCGACACGGCCAAGAAGGTGCTCGTGGTCGGCGATTTCGTCGCCAATGCGCTTGGAGACGGCTTGAAAGCGGCCTTCGAGGATTCGCCCGGCGTCATCGTCGAGAGCCGGGCCAATGGCTCGTCCGGCTTGGTGCGCGACGATTTCTACGACTGGCCGGCAGCACTGCCTTCTCTTGTCTCCGAGATCAAGCCCAGCGTGCTGGTCATCCAGATCGGCGCAAACGACCGCCAGCAACTGGTGACCGCAGAAGGCCGCCTCGATTTCCGTACCGATCCCTGGTTCACCGCCTATGGGGAACGTGTGGCCCGGCTGGCGACGGTGGCTGCGGAAACGCGCGTGCCAGTGATCTGGGTCGGCCTACCGGCGTTTCGCCCGCAAAACATGACGGCGGACGCGCTCCGTCTCAACACCATCTATCGATCGAGCATCGAGAAGGTCAGTGGCGAGTTCGTTGACGTCTGGGAAGGCTTCGTCGACCAGGAGGGCCGCTTCATCGTGACCGGCTCCGACATCAACGGCCAGCCGGTGCGCCTGCGCGGCAATGACGGCATCAACTTCACAGGCCCCGGCAAGCGCAAGCTCGCCTTCTATGTCGAGAAGTCCGCGCGCCGCTATCTCGGCGACATGACGAGCCCGGATCTCGTGCGCCTCGATGGCAGCAACCTGCCGGAACTGCTGAGCCTGCCACCCTCGGAAAGCAAAGCCATCGTCACCACCCCGCCGATCGACCTCTTCGATCCGGAACTCGATGGCGCAGACGAGTTGCTGGGTGGCACGCTCCCGCCCTCCTCCAGCTTCCCCACACCCCGCGACCAGCTCGTTCAGAACGGTCGCCTGCCGGATCCGCCGGTCGGCCGAGTGGATTACGTGAAGCGTGTGCCGGCCACCGCAGCGACGACAACAACGCCGGCAACGGCCACGCCTTAAGCTCGCGTGAACACCATCCAAAATTAAAAGGGGCCGCTCGAAAGCGACCCCTTTATCGTTTCTCGATGTGCGCCTTATCAGCGCGGCAGCACGCTCTCGCCCATCAGTGCCTCATCGATGGCACGCGCGGCCTGACGGCCCTCGCGGATCGCCCAGACGACCAGCGACTGGCCGCGACGGGCGTCACCGGCGACCCAGACCTTGTCGACCGACGAACGATAGTCCTTGTCGTTGGCAACGACATTGGTCGAGCCACGACGGTCGGTGTTGAGCTCCAGCTTGCCGTCGAGATCCTTCAGCACGCTGTCGGTGAACGGACCGGAGAAGCCGATCGCGATGAAGGCGAGATCGGCCTTGATGATGAACTCGGTGCCCGGGATCGGCTTGCGGCGTTCGTCGACCTGGCAGCACTTCACGCCCGTCAAAACGCCGTCTTCGCCGACGAATTCGAGGGTTGCCACCTGGAACTCGCGGTTGGCACCTTCGGCTTGGCTCGACGAGGTGCGCATCTTGGTCGCCCAGAAGGGCCAGATGGCGAGCTTGTCTTCCGTCTGCGGGGGACGCGGGCGGATGTCGAGCTGCGTTACCTTGACGGCGCCCTGGCGGAAGGCGGTGCCGACGCAGTCGGACGCCGTATCACCACCACCGACGACGACGACATGCTTGCCGCCGGCGAGGATCGGATCGGCCGGCCAGCCGACGCTGTCGATGTTTTCGCGGCCCACACGGCGGTTCTGCTGGACAAGATAAGGCATGGCATCATGCACGCCATGGAACTCGACGCCTGGAATGCCGGCTTCGCGCGGGGTTTCCGAACCGCCGCAATAAAGCACGGCATCGTAGTCCGCGCGCAGCTTCTCGACGGTCACGTCGACGCCGACATTCACGCCGCAATGGAAGGTGACATTTTCGCCCTTCATCTGCTCTACGCGGCGATCGATGAAGTTCTTCTCCATCTTGAAGTCCGGGATGCCGTAGCGCAGCAGCCCGCCGGGCTTGGACTCGCGCTCATAGACATGCACTTCATGGCCGGCGCGGCCGAGCTGCTGGGCAGCCGCCAGACCCGACGGACCCGATCCGATGATCGCGACCTTCTTGCCGGTATGGATGGTGGCCGGCTGCGGCACGATGAAGCCAAGCTCATAGGCCTTGTCCGCGATCGCCTGCTCGACGGTCTTGATCGCGACCGGCGTATCCTCGAGGTTCAGCGTGCAGGCTTCCTCGCAAGGCGCCGGGCAAACGCGACCGGTGAATTCCGGGAAGTTGTTCGTCGAGTGGAGGTTGCGGATCGCCTCCTCCCACTTGTTGTTGTATACGAGGTCGTTCCAGTCCGGGATCTGGTTATGAACAGGACAGCCGGTCGGACCATGGCAATAAGGAATGCCGCAATCCATGCAGCGCGCCGCCTGCTTGGTCACCTCGGCATCCGACATGGGAATAGTGAATTCGCGGAAATGGCGGATGCGATCGGAGGCCGGCTGATACTTCGCCACCTGCCGGTCGATTTCCATGAAACCTGTAACCTTGCCCATTTTAAAGTCCTGCTAATCTGAGCTTCAACTGCACGGCCGAGCCGTGGGCGGCGACATCCCGGCCCATCCGGGATGTCGAGGTGGCAATCATTCGGCGGCAACGCCCATGCGCATGCGTTCCATTTCCTCAAGCGCACGGCGGTATTCCACCGGCATGACCTTGCGGAACTTCGGACGATACTCGGCCCAGCTGTCGAGGATCTGCTTGGCGCGGTTCGAGCCCGTGTAATGCAGATGGTTCGAGATCAGCTGATAGAGTCGCTCCTCGTCGTGGCGGGTCATATCGCCGGACACGTCGACCAGGCCCTTATGCATGAGATCGCCGCCGTGGTGGTGCAGCTTCTCCAGCATGTCGTCCTCTTCCGGAACCGGCTCGAGTTCGACCATGGCCATGTTGCAGCGCTTGGCGAAATCGCCGCTCTCGTCGAGCACGTAAGCCACACCGCCCGACATGCCGGCTGCGAAGTTGCGGCCGGTTTCACCGAGCACGACAACCACGCCGCCCGTCATGTATTCGCAGCCATGGTCACCCACGCCCTCGACGACGGCGATCGCACCCGAGTTACGGACGGCAAAACGCTCGCCGGCCACGCCACGGAAATAGCACTCACCGGAGATCGCGCCGTAAAGCACGGTGTTGCCGACGATGATCGAGTTTTCCGCGACGATGCGGGCATTTTCCGGCGGACGCACGATGATGCGGCCACCCGAGAGGCCCTTGCCGACATAGTCATTGCCGTCGCCGACGAGGTCGAAGGTGATGCCACGCGCCAGGAAGGCGCCGAAGGACTGACCGGCGGTGCCGTTCAGCGTGACATGGATCGTGTCGTCCTTCAGACCCTTGTGGCCGTAGCGCTTGGCGACTTCGCCAGAGAGCATGGCCCCGGCCGACCGGTCGACGTTCTTGATGTCGACGTCGAAGACGACAGGCTGCTTGGCTTCGAGCGAAGGCATCGCCTTTTCGATCAGCTTGCGATCGAGAATGTCGATGATCGGGTGGTTCTGGCGCTCGGTCCAGTAGGTGGCGGACTTAGGCGCATCGACCTTGTGGAAGATCTTCGAGAAATCGAGCCCCTTGGCCTTCCAGTGAGCGAGCATCTCGTCCTTCTCCAGCAGCTCGGAAGCGCCGATGATCTCATCCAGCCGGGTAACACCCAGCGAAGCAAGGATCTCGCGCACTTCTTCGGCGACGAAGAAGAAGTAGTTGATGACATGCTCGGGCGTGCCCTTGAAGCGCTTACGCAGCACCGGATCCTGGGTGGCAACGCCAACCGGGCAGGTGTTGAGATGGCACTTGCGCATCATGATGCAACCGGCCGCAATCAGCGGAGCGGTCGCAAAGCCGAACTCGTCAGCGCCGAGCAGCGCGCCAATGATGACGTCACGGCCGGTCTTCAGACCACCGTCGACCTGCAGCGCGATGCGTGAACGCAGACCGTTCAACACCAGCGTCTGCTGGGTTTCGGCAAGGCCGATTTCCCAAGGCGAGCCCGCATGCTTCAGCGAGGTGAGCGGGGACGCACCTGTGCCGCCATCGAAGCCGGAGACAGTGATATGGTCGGCGCGGGCCTTGGCAACACCGGCGGCAACCGTGCCGACGCCGACTTCCGAAACGAGCTTCACGGAGACATCGGCTTCCGGGTTGACGTTCTTCAGGTCGTAGATCAGCTGTGCCAGATCTTCGATCGAATAGATGTCGTGATGCGGCGGCGGCGAGATCAGGCCAACGCCGGGCGTCGAGTGACGGGTCTTGGCCACCGTCGCATCGACCTTGTGGCCGGGCAGCTGGCCACCCTCGCCGGGCTTCGCACCCTGGGCGACCTTGATCTGCAGCACGTCTGCATTGACCAGATACTCCGTCGTCACGCCGAAGCGGCCGGACGCGATCTGCTTGATCGCCGAACGCTCGGGGTTGGCCGAGCCGTCCGCCAGCGGCAGGTAACGATCGCTTTCCTCGCCGCCCTCGCCCGTGTTCGACTTGCCGCCGATCCGGTTCATGGCAACGGCAAGCGTCGTATGCGCCTCTCGGCTGATCGAGCCGAAGGACATGGCACCGGTGGAGAAGCGCTTGACGATGTCGACGGCAGGCTCAACCTCGTCGATTGAGATCGGCTTGCGGCCCAGTGCTTCCGCCGACTTGATCTTGAACAGGCCGCGAATGGTGTTCATCCGCAGATTGCTGCCGTTCACCATCTCGGCGAATTCGCGGTAGCGGTCCTGGCTGTTGCCGCGCACGGCATGCTGCAGGGACGCGATGGAGTCAGGGCTCCAGGCGTGGTTTTCACCACGCATGCGGTAGGCATATTCGCCGCCGATATCGAGCGTGTTGGCGAGAACCGGATCCTTGCCGAAGGCCGAAGAGTGACGGGTGACGGTCTCCTCGGCGATTTCGGAAAGGCCGATGCCCTCGATCGTCGTCGCGGTGCCGAAGAAATACTTGTCGACCAGCTCGGAGGACAGGCCGATTGCGTCGAAGATCTGCGCGCCGCAATAGGACTGATAGGTCGAGATGCCCATCTTGGACATGACCTTGAGGATGCCCTTACCCACGGCCTTGATGTAGCGGTAAACGACTTCGTCTTCCGACACTTCCTTCGGGAATTCGCCATGCTTGTGCATGTCGAGCAGCGTGTCGAAGGCGAGATAGGGGTTGATCGCCTCGGCGCCGTAGCCGGCGAGACAGCAGAAGTGGTGCACTTCGCGCGGCTCGCCCGATTCCACAACGAGACCCACCGAAGTGCGCAGGCCCTTGCGGATCAGGTGGTGATGCACGGCAGCGGTCGCGAGCAGCGCCGGGATAGCGATGCGATCGGGACCGATCTGGCGGTCAGAGAGCACGATGATGTTGTAGCCGCCGCGCACGGCCGCTTCCGCCCGCTCGCAGAGGCGGTCGAGCATTTCCGGCATGCCTTCGGCACCGCGCTCCACGTCATAGGTGAAATCGAGCGTCTTGGTGTCGAAACGGTCTTCCATGTGACCGATGGAGCGGATCTTTTCGAGATCGCCATTGGTCAGGATCGGCTGGCGCACTTCCATGCGCTTGGCGTTCGCCATGCCTTCATGGTCGAGGATGTTCGGACGCGGACCGATGAAGGAGACGAGGCTCATGACGAGCTCTTCACGGATCGGGTCGATCGGCGGGTTGGTGACCTGGGCGAAGTTCTGCTTGAAGTAGGTGTAGAGCAGCTTCGACTTGGTCGACATTGCCGAGATCGGCGTATCGGTGCCCATGGAGCCGATGGCTTCCTGGCCCGTGGTCGCCATCGGCGACATCAGGATCTTGGTGTCTTCCGTGGTGTAGCCGAAAGCCTGCTGGCGATCGAGCAGCGACACGTCGCGGCGAAGAGCACGCGGCTCCACCGGCTTCAGGTCTTCGAGGATCAGCTGCGTGCGGTCTAGCCATTCGCGATACGGATGACTGCCGGCAAGCTGCGACTTCACTTCCTGGTCGGAAATGATGCGGCCTTCGGCCATGTCGATGAGCAGCATCTTGCCCGGCTGCAGGCGCCACTTCTTGACGATGCGCTCTTCCGGAACCGGCAGCGTGCCAGCTTCGGATGCGAGGATCACACGGTCGTCGTCGGTCACGAGATAACGGGCCGGACGCAGACCGTTGCGGTCGAGCGTGGCACCGATCTGCTTGCCATCGGTAAAGCAGACGGCGGCCGGGCCATCCCACGGCTCCATCATCGCGGCATGATATTCGTAGAACGCCTTGCGCTCTGGCGACATCAGCTGGTTGCCCGACCATGCCTCGGGGATCAGCATCATCACGGCATGCGCCAGCGAATAGCCGCCGCGCTGCAGGAATTCTAGCGCGTTGTCGAAGCAGGCAGTGTCCGACTGGCCTTCATAGGAGATCGGCCAGAGCTTGGAGATGTCGTCGCCGAAGAGCGGCGAAGACACCGACGCCTGACGAGCCGCCATCCAGTTGACGTTGCCGCGCAGCGTGTTGATTTCGCCGTTATGGGCGACCATGCGGTACGGGTGCGCCAGCTTCCACGACGGGAAGGTGTTGGTCGAAAAACGCTGGTGAACGAGGGCAACCGCCGACTCGAAGCGCGGATCGGCGAGGTCCTTGTAATAGGCGCCGACCTGATAGGCGAGGAACATGCCCTTGTAGACGATGGTCGAGGACGACAGCGACACGGGATAGAATCCGGTTTCCTGACCGCCATACTGGTCGTAGATGCGGTTGGAGATAACCTTGCGCAGCAGGAACAGGCGACGTTCGAACTGGTCCTGGGTGGCTGCATCACGGCCAGCGCCGATGAAGACCTGGATCTGGCGCGGCTCGGTCGCGGCAATCTCGGGAGCCTTCGACAGCGAGGAATTGTCGACCGGCACATCACGATAGCCGATCAGCGTCTGGCCTTCGGACTGACAGACTTCTGCGATGACCTGCTTGAAATGGGCGATCTGCTGTTCGTCCTGCGGAAAGAAGAAGTGACCGACGGCATATTCGCCTGCCTTCGGCAGGGTCACACCCTGAGCCGCCATCTCTTCGCGGAAGAAACGATCGGGGATCTGCACCAGGATACCGGCGCCATCGCCCATCAGCGGATCGGCACCGACGGCACCGCGATGCGTCAGGTTCTCGAGGATGAACAAGCCGTCCTTGACGATCTGATGCGACTTCTGCCCCTTCATATGGGCGATGAAGCCGACGCCGCAGGCATCGTGTTCGTTGCGAGGGTCGTAGAGACCCTGTTTCGGAGGCAGACCGGTGCGCGCGATCGCCGTCTCGGCGACTGCTTCCGCACTGGCGGACCGCATGATCTCTTCGGATGACGGAACCTTCGTCATGACCTTTACCTCCGTTGAAGCCGGACTGGCCGGACTGATTGGACCCATTTCAGGCGCCGATGGGCGCCAGCGACAGCCTCGCCATCCCGATACGGATTGCTTGACCACCCCATGACGCCCGAAAACATGTCGCCTTCGAAATCGGAATTAGGTCAACTAGTCTGACCTAATTTCTGCTTTTCCTATGACAGAAAGTAAACGCTCATGCAAGACGCGGCCAGGAAAATTAACCGGGCAAAGGACGCGAAATTACGGCGACCCTCGCCGATGCGAAATTTAATTACGCACACCCGCATCATTCTTTCGGCTTCTTGCGGACTTGATCTCCGCGGGTCTCTTGTCCACCGGGCCGGATTGATAGCGAGGCGGAAGTGGCTAAAGTCCTCACACCCACCTTCGCCTCAGGAAAGATGCCCATGCACTTCGCTTCAGACAACTGGTCCGGCGCCCACCCCAGGATCGCCGAGAGCCTCACCCGCCATGCTGCCGGCTTCGCCTCCGCCTATGGCACAAGCGATCTGGACAAGGCTGTGGAAGACAGGTTCAGCGCCATCTTCGAACGCGACGTCGCTGTCTTCTTCGTTGCCACCGGCACGGCTGCCAATTCTCTGGCGCTCGCAAGCCTCGCCAAGGCGGGTGGGGTGAGTTTCTGCCACGCCGATGCCCACGTCAACGCGGACGAAGGCGGCGCGCCGGAATTCCTGACAGGCGCGACGCGGCTCTTTCCCGTCGAAGGCGCGGAAGGCAGGATCGACCCACGGGCGCTGGACGCCGCTATTGCCCGCTTCGAACCGGTCTCCCCGCATCACGGCCGCGCCATGGCAGTGACCGTGACCCAGGCGACCGAAGTCGGCACCGTCTACTCCCTCGCCGAACTCGACGAAATTGCAGCCGTCGCCAAGTCGCGCAACCTACCGCTCCACATGGACGGCGCGCGCTTTGCCAATGCGCTTGTATCGCTGGGCGTGACGCCGGCTGAAATGACCTGGAAGCGCGGCGTAGACATCCTCTCCTTCGGCGGCACGAAGAATGGCTGCTGGTGCGCCGAGGCGATCGTCTTCTTCAATCCCGACATGGCAGCCGACATGCCCTTTATTCGCAAGCGCTCGGCTCAGCTCTTCTCCAAGAGCCGCTTCATCTCGGCGCAGCTCGAAGCCTATCTGGATGACGGGCTCTGGCTTGAACTGGCAAGCCACTCGAATGCAATGGCGGATCGCCTGCGCGCTGGCCTTTCGGCCAAGAATACTGCGCGCCTCGCCTGGGATACTTCGGCCAACGAAGTCTTCGCCGTGATCGAAAAGTCGGCAGCCGAACGGGCAAGAGACAAAGGCGCGAAATTCTACGACTGGCAGCCGCCACAGGGCTGGCTCCCCTTGCCGGCCGAGAATGAAACACTAGTTCGCCTGGTAACGAGCTTTGCGACGACGACGGATGAAGTCGATCAATTCATAGAAGTCGTTTGACGGAACCGTTTCTTACAGTCGAAACGCGCACTTCTGCTACAAAAAACCTTGATTTTTCAAAGTCGCAACTCCTCGACATGATGTGTTTGCCAGCCCCGACGAGGGCTGGACCAACAACGCGCATCACGATCCGAGGAGAATTTTTATGACCAAGACCACCCTCAACACCGCCGCCCTCGCCGCCGCCGTCACCATGGCGATCGGCAGCGCCGCCCTCCTGTCCGGCCCGGCCGTAGCCCAGGAAAAGGAAAAGTGCTTCGGCGTCTCCATGGCCGGCAAGAATGACTGCGCAGCCGGCCCCGGCACCACCTGCGCTGGCACCTCCAAGGTCGACTTCCAGGGCAATGCCTGGAAATACGTCGCCAAGGGCACCTGCATGACCATGGCCGCTCCCGATGGTCGCATGGGTTCGCTTGAAGCCCTCGACCGCGACCTCCCCAAGGCCTGAACCGATACGGCATCTGCGGCAAGTCCGCAGGTGCCGTCCCGCTTTTCTTTCCGAGATGAATGCTTGAGGAGCCGGCCGTGTCTGTCCATCCCGCTTTTGAGATCACCCGTTCCGACAGAAGCCGCCAGGGCACTGCCGCCCGCCTCCCCGCCCGCGCCGGCGCCGGCTTCAAGCCTCAGCATGCCGACGCAATCCTGAAAGACGACTTCCGCATCGGCTTTCTCGAAGTCCATGCCGAGAATTACATGGGTGCCGGTGGCCATCCGCACCGCATCCTGACCCGGATGCGCGAGGACTTCCCGCTCTCGATCCACGGCGTCGGTCTTTCCATCGGCAGCCCGACCGGCCTCGACCCCGAGCATCTCCTCCGTCTGAAGACGGTCGTCGACCGCTACCAGCCGGAACAGGTGTCCGAACATTTGGCGTGGTCGACCCATGACAGCCATTTTCTCAACGACCTGCTCCCCGTCCCTTATGACCAGGCAACCCTCGACAGGGTCTGCGACCACATCGATCAGGTCCAGGAGGCGCTTGGCCGCCGGATGCTCCTGGAGAATCCCTCGACCTATCTCGGCTTCGAAGCCTCGACCATGTCGGAGACGGATTTCATCCGGGCGATCGCCCGTCGCACCGGCTGCGGCCTGCTGCTCGACATCAACAATGTCCATGTCTCCGCCACCAATCACGGCTATGGCGCTCGCGACTATCTCGCCGATTTCCCGCTCCTCTGCGTCGAGGAGATCCATCTGGCCGGCCATGCCGAAGATGTAGACGATGCCGGCCTGCCGCTCCTCATCGATAGCCATGACCGCCCGATCGACGATCTGGTCTGGGATCTCTACGACCATGTCATCGCAAAGCTCGGCCCGCTGCCAACGCTCGTCGAATGGGACAACGAAGTGCCGGACTGGCCGGTGCTGAAGCGCGAGGCGCAGCGCGCCGATGCCATTCTCGACCGCCACGCGATTGTCGAGCTGGGACGTCGCCATGCATCCTGATCCGATCCAGAGCGGCACCTTTGCCAAGGCCCTTTTAACGTCAGACCTCCCGGCACCCGACGGGCTGGCGGGGCGCGATCAAGTGCGACCGGAGCGCCGTTTTGCCGTCTACCGCAACAATGTCACGGTTTCGCTGATCGACGCCCTGGCTTCGATCTTTCCGACCGTGAAGAACCTTGTCGGCGAAGACTTCTTCCGGGCGATGGCGCGGCTCTATGTGACCGCCCATCCACCGACCTCGCCCCTGCTCTTTACCTATGGAGGGAGCTTTCCCGCTTTCCTGGAGAACTTCCCACCCGCGGCAGACCTTCCCTTCCTCGCCGACGTTGCGCGCGTCGAGCGCCTCTGGCTCGACGCATATCACGAGGCAGATGCCACACCGCTCGATCCGTCCACCCTTGCAAAGGTGCCGGCGGAAGACCTGGCCGGCATCCGCTTTCGCCCGCATCCCGCCATGCGCATCGCGCGCTTAAGGTACGCCGGAGGCACCATCACCCGCCGAGACCGGGCTGGCATATCGCTCGAAGGCGTGGACCCCGTGGCACCGGAAGGTGTGCTCATCACACGACCGGACTGCGACGTGGCGGTCGAACCGCTGCCGTCAGGCGGCGCGACCTTCTTCGAGGCACTCATCGCCGGGCTAACGCTCGGCGAAGCCTTTGCCGCCGCCGCAGACGAGGAAGACATTGATATCGCCGGATTGCTTGGCCTCGCATTGTCCAGCGGCGCCTTCAACGCAATCGACATCCATCACGAAAGTCCGACCCCATGACCCCTGCTGTCTCGCTCATCGAACTCTATCGCCGGGCCGTCCGCGGGCTGGAAACCGCGCTCGATCGCTGGTTCCTCGGGCTCCTCGCGCGCATCGTCTTCCTCGCCGTGCTTGTGCCCTACTACCTGAATTCCGCACTGACCAAGTTCGACGGCCCCTTCTCGATTGCCGACAGCGCCTACTACCAGATCGCGCTACCAGCCGTGGATGCGGCAGGCGGGGATGTGTCCGCCGTCTCCTTCTTCCCCTGGGGCCTGATGGTGTTTCTCGGCTCCTACGGTGAGGTGATCCTGCCGCTGCTCGTGGTCGCAGGCCTCTTCACGCGAATCGCCGCCCTTTGCATGATCGGCTTCATCATAGTGCAGACCCTCACCGACATCCTCGTGCACAATGTCGACGCAACGACGATCGGCGCGCTCTTCGATCGCTTCCCCGATAGCGTCATCCTCGACCAGCGCTTGCTCTGGATCTTCCCGCTCGTCTATCTCGTGGTGAAAGGGGCTGGCCTCGTCTCGCTCGACAAGCTGCTCTGCACCGTGTGGACGCGCCGCATGAGCGCCCACGAAAAAGGCGGCCGGCTTGCGCCGACCGCCTGACTGGGAGCTTGTAACAGCGACTGTGATCAGTTCACATGCGCCTCGATAGCCTTCGGTGCCGTGCCGACGGGTTCCGCGGCAATCGAGATCCGGCGGGGCTTCATGGCTTCCGGAATGTTGCGCAGAAGATCAATGTGCAGCAGGCCGTTCTTCAGCGAAGCGGCGGTGACTTCCACATGGTCAGCAAGCTGGAAGCGGCGCTCGAAGGCGCGCTTGGCGATGCCGCGATAGAGGAATTCGCTCTGCTCGGCCTTTTCGTCTTCGGCCTTCTCACCCTTGACGGTCAGCACATGCGCATGCGCCTCGATCGAAAGCTCGCTTTCGCCGAAGCCGGCTACGGCCATGGTGATCCGGTAAAGGTTCTCACCGGTGCGCTCGATATTGTAGGGCGGATAGCTCTGGGCCTGTTCCGGCTGACCGAGGCTGTCCAGCATGGTGAACAGGCGATCGAAACCGACGGTGGAACGGTAGAGCGGGGAAAAATCGACGTGACGCATGATGTCCTCCTTGAAGCGACGTTGGCGTTTTTGAAGCCGCGCGCATCCCGCTTGGGGCGATGCTGGCGGCGGTTCGCGGACCCGTTTGGCATCCGCGTGCACGATGTGGGAAATGCCCGATGCGAATTCAAGATCGTCCGTTTCGCCGCCTGACCGCCCCGATGAATAGTCCGTGAACATCAGGTTCAAGCCGCATTCAAGCGATCTATCCTAGTGTCTCTCCATCGGTTGTCTCGACCGACCAGGCCGGAGATATCGTCCCTTCCACTTCGGCCAGGCTTCGCCGGAACCGCCTCCCTCCGTATGCGGTTCCGGCTTTTTTCTTTGACTTCTGCGGGGGCCGCATTCTATCCCGGAGAAACCCGAGGCGCTCTCAATCGACAGGCAGTTGCAGGCATGGATGCCATTCTTCACGCCACCCCCGGCAACCCCATTCCAGGGAACCCGCTTGTCGGCTTCTTCGAGGGACATCGCGGCGTGAAGCTGCGTTACGCAGTCTTCCGCTCCAGTGCTGCCAGGACCAAGGGCACCATCGTTTTGGTGCACGGGCGCAACGAGGCCATCGAGAAATATTTCGAGACGATCCGCGATCTGAACGACCAGGGCTTCTGGGTAGCGACCTATGATTTCCGCGGTCAGGGCGGCTCCGAGCGCCTGCTCAAGGACCCGCGGAAGGGCCATGTCGGCCGCTTCGACCACTATGTCCGCGATCTAGAGATCTTCCTTAAGCAGATCGTCCTGCCCGACACCCGTCTGCCCTTCTTCCTGCTCGCCCATTCCACCGGCGGGCTGATCGCCCTGAAGGCCGCACCCCGGCTTGCCAACCGCATCGAGCGCATGGTGCTGACGGCGCCCTTCGTCGGCCTCGGCGGCCAGAAGACCTCGCCGGAAAACATAAGGCGGCTGGCGACGCTCGCCTCCTTCACCGGCTTCGGCAAGATCAACCTCAACAAGGACGAACCGCTGAAGCCTTTCGAGGGCAATCCCCTGACGACGGACGAATTCCGCTTCGCCCGCAACCAAAAGATCCTCATCGAGCATCCGGAACTGGCGCTTGGGCCACCGACGGCACGCTGGCTCTACGAGAGCCAGAAGGCGATCGACGCCATCAGACGGCCGGGCCATCTGGCCTCGATCACGGTTCCGACCGTCATCATCGCCCCCGGCAACGATCCGATCGTACCCTATCATTTTCAGGAATCGCTGGCGCAGTATTTCCGGGCCGGACAACTCGTGCCCGTGCCCGGCGCCCGCCACGAGATCCTGCAGGAGCAGGACCGCTATCGTAAACAGGCGATGGCAGCCATCTTCGCCTTCATGCCCGGCGGCGAGCCCGACGAGGCGGATCCTGTCGGGGAGCTGACCGATTCGGCGCTAGAGGCCTGAGCTGTCAGTTGAGCGAACGCCTTAGCGGCGCTTCAGCATATCCATGGCCTCAGCATGCACCGCCTTTGAACCGGCCGCAATGATCGAACCACCGGCTTCCGGACGTCCGCCGTCCCAGGTGGTGATGATGCCACCCGCCTGTTCGATGATCGGGATCAGAGCGCCAACGTCATAGGGCTTCAGCACCGTCTCGATGACGAGATCGACATGGCCGGCAGCCAGCAGGCAATAGGCGTAGCAGTCAACGCCGTAGCGGAAGAGCTTGACCTTGTCCTGCACGGCCTGGAAGCGCTCGACTTCCCAATCCTTGAAGAGATGCGGCGACGTGGTGAAGAGGATCGCGTTTTCGAGACTGCCGCAATCGCGCACCTGGTTCTGGCGCTCGCCATCGGGACCTGAGTACCAGGAGCGCTCGCCATCGGCATAGTAGCGCTCGCCGGTGAACGGCTGCTCCATCAGGCCCATGACCGACTTGCCATGCTCCTGGAAACCAATCAGCGTGCCCCAGACGGGCACGCCGGAAATGAATGCGCGTGTGCCATCGATCGGATCGATGACCCAGAGCTGGTCGCTATCCATGCGGATGTTCTCATGCTCCTCGCCGAGAATGCCATGGGTCGGAAACTCGGCCTCAATCAGCTGACGGATGGCGATCTCGGCGGCCTGATCACCCTCGGTGACCGGATCGAAACCGGCCTTCTCCTTGTTGACGACGGAAAGTCCTGAACGAAAGCGCGGAAGGGTCTCGGCCTTGGCGGCATCGGCAAGGCGGAAGAAGAATTCACGGTCAGGGCGCATGGGAAAGTCCGTCGTCTGGAGGGAGACCACGTCTTAAAGCCAGTTGCGCGGAAAGAAAACATCCGAACGCGACAGATCGCTGCCCGCAGGCCCTTCAGGCGACCGCCAGGAGCGAAACTGCGCAAATTTTGGCCTTGCTCAAAAAAGCACCAAAAATCGACTTGACAATGGTGCACCGCAACATCTAACGTCTCACCTACAGTCTTCTGACTGTAAATACCCTCCTTGGGTGTTTCCTCCCTAGACTTAGCCGCGCCACGAGCGCGGTTTTTTTTGCCCGCTGCAATGCAAAGGGTTTTAGGGATAATGTGGGTTGAAAAGCCTTACTCGGCCGCGAGCGCCTGATCGATCGCGTAATCCGCGACGAAATCCGCCATTTGCTGCATGAAGACGGCAATCGAGCCGGCAAGGGCATCGAAATCGGCCCGCTTCTCCAGCGTCGTCTCGTCGATATAGATCGAACGATTGACCTCGATCTGCAGCGCATGCAGCCCACGCGCCGGACGACCATAATGCTCGGTGATGAAACCGCCTGCATAGGGCTTGTTACGCACAGCCGTGTAGCCAAGCTCTTCGAGGAACTGCAGCGCCGCCTGGCTGAGATCCGCCGACGCGCTGGTGCCATAACGATCACCGACGATGAAATCGGGCTTCAGCCCACTGCCGGCGACGCGAATATTGCCGGGCATCGAATGGCAATCGATCAACACGCCGAAGCCGAACATCGCATGGGTGCGGGCAATCAGCCTCCTGAGGCAGGCATGATAGGGCTTGTAGCAGCTCTCGATCCGATCCATGGCGACGGACAGCGGCATGCGGCGCTGATAGATCTCCATGTTTTCGGCAACGATGCGCGGAATGGTGCCAAGGCCGCCGGCCACACGCGCCGAATTGCTGTTGGCAAAGGGCGGCAGCGGATCGGAAAACATCCGGGGATCGAGCTCATATGGCTCTCTGTTGACGTCGACATAGGCGCGCGGGAAATGCGCAACGAGCAGCGGCGCACCGAAGCCAGGTGCCGCCGAGAACAGCTCATCCACGTAATGGTCTTCCGATCGGCGAATCGAGACGTCGTCGAGTCGCGACTCATCCAGGAAGGATGACGGGTAGCGACGGCCGCTATGCGGGGAATTATAGACGAAGGGAATGGTCTGGATCGCGGGCTCTCGAACCTCGAACAGCTCGAATTCGTTGGTCATCCGCTTCCCAGGGCCTCTTCTTTACCAAGTCACAAACTTGTTGTGTTCGCCATGTTGCCAGTTGGCCGCCGGGAAGTCCATACTGCCGGAAATGGCGGAGCAGGCTCACTTTTTCGTTGTTCACCGGTTCTTTACTGCGCCGACCCTAAAGTGAGCGACTGCGAGCTTCCCTATGCAATCGAGTACAGCGGTCCCTAAATGACTCAGAAAATCCTTCTCGCCGAAGACGACAACGACATGCGCCGGTTCCTGGTGAAGGCGCTGGAAAAGGCGGGGTATAAAGTTTCCTCCTTCGACAACGGCGCCAGCGCCTATGACCGCCTTCGGGAAGAACCCTTCTCCCTTCTGTTGACCGACATCGTGATGCCGGAAATGGACGGCATCGAACTGGCGCGCCGCGCCACCGAGCTCGATCCGGACCTCAAGGTCATGTTCATCACCGGCTTTGCAGCCGTTGCCCTGAACGCCGATTCGAAGGCGCCGAAGGATGCAAAGGTCTTGTCCAAGCCTTTCCACCTCCGTGATCTCGTCGACGAAGTGAACAAACTCCTTGCTGCGTAAGGCCTGCCGAAGGGGTTGAAAAAATCTCTTCACAAAACTGCAAAATGCCTATTGACGGGCGAACAGGTTTTGTGGTCTTAAGCCGCTCATCGGATGGGCGTGTAGCTCAGCGGGAGAGCACTACGTTGACATCGTAGGGGTCACAGGTTCAATCCCTGTCACGCCCACCATTCGAATTCTTTCAAGGGCTTGCCGGAAACGGCGAGCCCTTTTTGGTTTCGGCCGGGGCGGCGGCGCTTACGCGCGAATCACCGCAACTCACCCCTTCACCACCGAAACCTCTTCCCCCGCATAAACGACCACATAGCCGCCCATTGGCTTCAGCAGCCGCGCTCGCGCCTCAAGCCAGTCCAGATACGGCGCCTCTCGCCAGATCGCGCCCGCATCGGACTCCACCAGCACGGTCAATTGCGGCCCCTGCCCGTACATCATCATCCGGCTCAGCCTAGGCGCCCATTCATCCCCGAGCGTCGGATCGGTGCGCCAGAGGCAGTAGAAGTCGCGGCAGGTCGACGGCCTGACATCGTAGGCGTCGCAGCCGCCGCCAGGCAGACAGTGGCGACACGGCTCATTCGCCGGTTTGTCGAATTCTGCGATATCGGGAAGGATGCAACAGAGCGAACAGCTGCCGCAATCGCGGCCCGGCACCAGCGCCGGGCCCTGCCCTTTTCCCGAGAGAGCCATGTCAGGCCGCCGGGCCGATGGTAACCGTGATCGGCGAAAGCCCTTCAACGGCGCCTTCAAGCCGGTCGCCCGGTTGGAGCGCGCCGACGCCAGACGGCGTGCCGGTGAAGATCAGGTCGCCGGGCGTCAAGTGATAGTAGCGCGAGAGGTGGCTGATCATCTCGGGTGCCGACCAGATCATGTCGGAGAGATGCCCTTCCTGACGCAGCCCGTCATTGACGAGAAGCGATATCCGCTGCGCCCCGGGCTCGAAGGCTGCAGCCGGCGTGATCGCGCCGATCACGGCCGAGTCTTCGAAGGCCTTGGCGACATCCCAGGGCCGCTGTTTTTCCTTCATCGCGTTCTGCAGGTCACGACGGGTCATATCGAGGCCGACGGCATAGCCATAGACCGCCCCCATCGCTTCATCGGCAGAAACGCGGAAGGCCGGCGCGCCGATTGCGATCACCAGCTCGATCTCATGGTGATAGTCCTGCGTTCCCGGCGGATAGGCGATCGTGCCACCTTCCAGAACGAGGCCGGTCGGCGGCTTGGTAAAGTAGAAGGGCGCGACGCGGTCGACCGTATTGCCGAGCTCTGCAGCATGCGCCGCGTAATTGCGTCCCACACAGAAGATGCGGTGGATCGGAAAGCCTTCATCGAGCCCGAGGATCGGAACGAGTGGGGCTGATGGTACGGGAAACAGCGGACGGGATGCGGACAAGGCACACTCTCTTCGGATGGGACACGCAAGGATCGCAGCAGGACGCTGCGACACAGCCAGCATAACGCCCGCCAGATCGTTACGCATCATTGATAATGGTGCAATGTTGGCGGAAAGCGATCCGCTGAGCGGGCTTGGAACATCGGCCCAAACATGTAACAAAACCGCCGCGACCGCGTTGCATAAAGCGTGAAGAAGATCCGTCGAACAGGGCGAAGGCAGAAGGTTTATCGTCCCGGCAAGACATCGAAAGGCAAGAATTATGAGCATCAAGATCGTGCCGGTCATCATGGCCGGCGGCAAGGGAACCCGGCTCTGGCCGCTGTCACGCGCAGCCGCCGCCAAGCAGTTCATCCGCTTCCTCGGCGACGAGACGCTGCTGCAGAAGACCCTCGCCCGCGTCTCCGACGACGCGATCTATGACGCACCGATCGTCGTCACCAATGAAGACTTCCGCTTCCTGGTCGCAGAACAGGCCCGAGAACTGGGCGTCAAGCTCGACGGCATCATCCTGGAGCCGGAGGCGCGCAACACCGCAGCCGCCGTCGCCGCTGCCGCCGTCATCGTCAGCCAGCGCCATGGCCGCGACGCCCTGATCCAGATCCTGCCCTCCGACCACGAAATCACCGTCGACGATACCTACCGCGCCTGTGTCGCCAAGGCCGCCGATGCGGCCCGCAATGGCAAGATCGTCACCTTCGGCATCACACCCACCGAACCCGCCACCGGTTACGGCTATATCGAGATCGGTGAAGATCTCGGCAATGGCGTGAACAAGGTCGCGCGTTTTGTCGAAAAGCCGAATGCCGATGTCGCGGAAAAAATGCTGGCAAGCGGCAACTATGCCTGGAACTCCGGCATGTTCGTCTTCTCCGCCGGCCAGATGATTGCTGAGCTCCAGAGCCTGGCGCCTGAAGTGCTCGCAGCCGTCGAACAGTCGGTCGAAAACGCCAAGGGCGACCTCGACTTCACCCGCCTCGACGCGGAAAGCTTCGGCCAAAGCCCCAGCATCTCGATCGACTACGCGGTCATGGAAAAGACGCCGAACGCAGCCGTCGTCCCATCCCCCATCACCTGGTCCGACCTCGGCAGCTGGGATGCCATCTGGAAGCTCGCCGAAGGCGATGAGCATGGCAATGTGGTCAATGGCAATGCGACCGTCTCCGACACCACCAATTCGCTGATCATGTCCCGCAACGCTCATCTCGCCGTCCAGGGCATGGAGGGCGTCGCCGTCATCGCCTCGGAAGACGCCGTCTATGTCGGTCGCCTCGACCGCAGCCAGGACGTCGGCAATCTGGTGAAGATGCTCGCCGCCAAGAAGGAAACGGCGCATCTCACCGAAAACCACCCGACGGCGCTGCGCCCATGGGGTGGCTACACTTCGATCCTCAACGGCGACCGCTTCCAGGTGAAACGCCTCTTCGTCCATCCGGAAAAGAAGCTCTCTCTGCAGAAGCATCACCACCGTGCCGAACACTGGGTCTGCGTGCGCGGCACGGCGGAAGTGACGATCGACGACAAGGTGACCGTGCTGCACGAGAACCAGTCGATCTACATCCCGCAAGGCTCCGTCCACCGCCTCGCCAATCCCGGCAAGATCCGCCTTGAGGTGATTGAGGTCCAGACTGGCTCCTATCTCGGCGAAGACGACATCATCCGCTTGGTCGACGAATTCGGCCGCAGCTAATACAGCGTCATCCACTGCACACGCGCGGCCCGGCGGCTTCCACCGTCCGGGCCGCTTGCTTTATGGCGCTGCATTGCACAAGATCGAAGCAAGCCGGAAAAAGCGGCAGGGCGAACAGCGAAGCGGTAAAGAATGGCGATCAAGGCAAGCATCTATCATCTCACCCACTACAAGTATGACAACCCGGTCCAGCTCGGACCGCAGATCATCCGGCTGAAGCCTGCCGCCCATTCCCGCACCAAGGTTCTCTCCCATTCGCTGAAGGTCACGCCCGAGAACCACTTCGTCAATCTGCAGCAGGACCCCTACGGCAACTACCTGGCCCGCTTCGTCTTCCCGGACCCGGTGACAGAATTCAAGATCGAGGTCGACCTCGTCGCCGACATGACGGTCTACAATCCCTTCGACTTCTTCACCGAGGAAGTCGCGGTCAAATGGCCCTTCGACTATCCGGAAGATCTGCGCGACGACCTCAAGATCTACATGACGCCGGAACCCTCGTCCCCGGCACTCGATGCCTTCATGGGAACCGTCGATACGACGCCAGGCCAGGGCACAGTCGACATGGTGGTGGGCCTGAACGCCCGCCTGCAGCACGACGTGGGCTACGTGATCCGCATGGAGCCGGGCGTCCAGACGCCAGAGGAGACGCTCACCTCCGCGCGGGGCTCTTGCCGCGATTCGAGCTGGTTGCTCGTCCAGATTCTGCGCCGCCTTGGTTTTGCCGCCCGCTTCGTCTCCGGTTATCTTATTCAGCTCGCACCGGACCTGAAGGCGCTCGATGGCCCCTCCGGCACCGAAGTCGATTTCACCGACCTGCATGCCTGGACGGAAGTTTACATCCCCGGCGCCGGCTGGATCGGCCTTGACCCGACCTCGGGCCTCTTGACCGGCGAGAGCCACATACCGCTCGCCGCCACCCCCCACTACAAGAATGCCGCTCCAATCTCCGGCGGCTATGTCGGCCAGGCCAATACCGAATTCGCCTTCGACATGCAGGTGAAGCGCGTCGCCGAGCACCCGCGCATCACTAAGCCTTTCTCGGACGACAGCTGGGATGCCCTGAACGCCCTCGGACAGAAAGTCGATGCCGACCTGAAAGCCCATGACGTGCGGCTCACCATGGGCGGCGAACCGACCTTCGTGTCGATCGACGACTTCCAGTCCGCCGAATGGAACACCGATGCCGTCGGCCCGACCAAACGCGATCTCGCCGACAAGCTCATCCGGCGCCTGCGCGAGCGCTTCGCCCCCGGCGGCTTCCTGCATTACGGCCAGGGCAAGTGGTATCCGGGCGAAAGCCTGCCGCGCTGGACCTTCTCGCTCTATTGGCGGAAAGACGGCAAGCCGATCTGGCACGATCCAGAGTTGATTGCCGCCGAACACAAGGACACCGGCGTCACCCACCAACAAGCCGAAGCGCTGATGGCCGGCATCGCGGCCGAGCTCGATATCGAAACCGACATGATCATCCCGGCCTTCGAGGATCCGGCCGAGTGGATCATCAAGGAAGGCAGCCTGCCGGAAAACGTCGACCCGTCGAATTCCAAGCTCGAAAGCGCGGAAGAGCGCGCCCGCATCGCCAAGGTCTTCGAACGTGGCCTGACGATCCCGACCGGCTACATTCTGCCGGTCCAGGCCTGGAACGCCAAGGCCGGCGGCCGGCGCTGGGTCAGCGAGAAATGGCGCACCCGCCGCGGCAAGATCTTCCTCATCCCCGGCGACAGCCCGATCGGTTTCCGCATGCCGCTCGGCACCCTGCCTTACGTGCCGCCGTCGCAATATCCATATATCCACACCACCGATCCCTCGATCCCGCGCGCACCCCTGTCCGATTTTGGCCCGCAGGTCCGTGAGGGCCGCGCCATGCCCGAGGCCTCCCGCAAGAGCGGTGAAGCCCATCAGGATCGCAACGAGCAGAACATCACAGGCTCCGCCGGCGACATCAGGGGTGCCGTGCGCACAGCCATGAGCGTCGAGCCCCGCGACGGCCGCCTCTGCGTGTTCATGCCACCGGTCGAAGCCGTCGAGGACTATCTCGAACTGGTCGCTGCCGCAGAAACTGCCGCTCGTGGCCTTGGTCTGCCGGTCCATATCGAAGGCTACGCCCCGCCTCAGGACGAGCGCATCAATGTCATCCGCGTCGCCCCTGATCCGGGCGTCATCGAGGTCAACATCCACCCGGCCTCCGGCTGGGATGACTGCGTCGCGACGACGAACGCCATCTACGAGGAAGCGCGCCAGACCCGCCTCGGCGCCGACAAGTTCATGATCGACGGCCGCCACACCGGCACCGGCGGTGGCAATCACGTCGTGGTCGGTGGCGCCAATCCCGCCGACAGCCCCTTCCTGCGCCGTCCAGACCTGTTGAAGAGCCTGATCCTGCACTGGCAGCGTCATCCAGCGCTCTCCTACATGTTCTCCGGCATGTTCATTGGCCCGACCAGCCAGGCGCCGCGTTTCGACGAAGCCCGCCACGACAGTCTCTATGAGCTGGAAATCGCCATGGCCCAGGTGCCGATGCCGGCCAGTGGTGCGGCAGCCCCCCTACCCTGGCTCGTCGACCGCCTGTTCCGCAATCTCTTGATCGACGTCACCGGCAACACCCACCGCTCGGAAATCTGCATCGACAAGCTGTTTTCGCCGGACGGTCCGACCGGCCGTCTCGGCCTTGTCGAGTTCCGCGGTTTCGAGATGCCGCCGAACGCCCGCATGTCGCTTGCCCAGCAATTGCTGGTCCGCGCACTGATTGCCCGCTTCTGGAAGAACCCGATCGGCGGCCGCTTCGTCCGCTGGGGCACGAGCCTGCACGACCGATTCATGCTGCCGCATTACCTCTGGCTCGACTTCCTCGAAGTGCTGGCGGATCTCCGCGAAAACGGCTTCGACTTCAAGCCGGAATGGTTTGCCGCCCAGCTCGAATTCCGCTTCCCCTTTGTCGGCGAAGTCACCTACGAAGGATCGAAGCTGGAACTGCGCCAGGCGCTGGAACCCTGGCATGTCATGGGTGAAGAAGGGGCTATCGGCGGCACCGTCCGTTATGTGGACTCCTCCGTCGAGCGCCTGCAGGTCCAGCTGGAGACAGCCAATCCCGAGCGCTTCGTCGTGGCATGCAACGGACGCCAGGTGCCGCTGCGCAAGTCGGACGTGAATGGTGTCGCGGTGGGTGGCGTTCGCTACAAGGCGTGGCAGCCGGCATCGGGCCTGCATCCGGTCCTGCCCGTCAACACACCGCTAACATTCGATATCTATGATACATGGTCTTCCCGGTCGATCGGGGGCTGCGTTTATCATGTTGCCCATCCCGGCGGCCGGACCTACGACACTTTCCCTGTGAATGGGAATGAAGCGGAAGCCCGTCGGCTTGCACGTTTCGAGCCTTGGGGCCATACAGCCGGCTCCTATCCCCTATGGCCCGAAACCGTGTCGCCGGAATTCCCGCACACTTTGGACCTGAGACGACCGCAAGGTATCTGATCTGATGGCACAGAAGACGGCAGCGGAGCTATCCCCGCCAGAAGCGCCGATGAGCGAGGCCCGCACGGCCGGCTATCGCGCGCTGGCGGGCGCCGCCGACGAGATGCTCGACAACAAGGGCAATGTCCGCCCCGTCTGGCAGGCCCTGGTCTCGGCCATCGACACGATGCCGGAGAACGAGCTGCACGAGCGTTTCGCGAGGGCCGACCGTTATCTGCGCGATGCCGGCGTCTTCTACCGGGCTTACGGTTCCGGCGGATCGAGCGAGCGGGCCTGGCCCTTCTCGCATATCCCGGTGATGATCTCCGAAGCCGAATGGCAGGTGCTCGCCGACGGACTGGTCCAGCGCGCCGACCTGCTAGAGGCCGTCGTTGCCGACATCTACTCTGAAAACAAGTTGGTGCAGGAAGGTTTCTTGCCGCCACAGCTGATCGCCTCCAATCCCGAGTTCCTGCGCCCTTTGGTTGGGATCAAGCCCGCCGGCGGCAACTACCTGCATTTCTGTTCGTTCGAAATCGGCCGTGGCCCTGATGGCAACTGGTGGGTTCTGGCCGACCGCACGCAAGCGCCCTCTGGCGCCGGCTTTGCGCTGGAAAACCGCGTCGCGACCGCACGTGCCTTCTCCGACATCTATGCCGAGACGCATGTTCATCGGCTCGCCTCCTTCTTCGGTGCCTTCCGCAAGGCACTGCAGGCGAGCACCCGCAGCAGCGATGAGCGCATCGCTGTCTTGTCGCCCGGCCCCGCCAACGAGACCTATTTCGAACACGCCTATATCGCCCGCTATCTCGGCATCATGTTGCTCGAAGGTGAGGATCTCACCATCGTCAACGGCAAGGTCATGGTCCGCACGGTCGCTGGCCTGAAGCCCGTGAGCGTCCTCTGGCGCCGCCTGGATGCAGCCTTCGCGGACCCGCTGGAACTCGACCAGAACTCCTATATCGGCACGCCCGGCATGGTGCAGGCGCTGCGTAACGGTGCGGTCACCTTCGTCAATGCGCTCGGCTCGGGCATCCTGGAAACTCGCGCGCTTCTCGCCTTCATGCCCACACTCTCGCGTCACCTGCTGGGCGAGGAACTGAAGCTGCCCTCGATCGCCACCTGGTGGTGCGGCCAGAAGGCCGAGCGTGAGCATGTGGCAAACCATCTCGACCGCATGGTCATCGGCTCCGCATTCTCACGCCTGCCCTTCTTCGACGATGGTGGGCGCTCGGTCATGGGCTCTCGCTACAAGGACCCGCAGGGCCGGACCACCGCCGAATGGCTGGAAACGGAAGCCGGAAATCTGGTTGGCCAGGAAGTCGTCACCCTGTCGACGACACCGGCGATCGTGGACGGCAAGCTGACGCCACGCCCGATGTCGTTGCGCGTCTTCGCCGCCCGCACGAAGAACGGTTGGCAGATCATGCCGGGCGGCTTCGCCCGCATCGGCAGCGGCTCCGACGTCTCCGCGATCGCCATGCAGGCAGGCGGCAGCGCCGCCGATGTCTGGATCGTCTCCGACAAGCCGGTCGACCGCACCTCGCTGCTGCCCGCCGAGGAGACCTTCACCCGTAACATGCCCGGCAGCCTGCCGAGCCGCGCCGCCGACAATCTCTTCTGGCTGGGTCGTTACATCGAGCGCGCCGAAGGCGTGTTGCGCATCCTGCGCGCATGGCATGCCCGCTATGCCGAAAGCGCCAATCCGGACCAGCCGCTGCTCGCCTTTGTCAGCGAATACCTCTCCGACATCGACGTCGATACGAAATCCGGCGTGCCGGAAAGCCTGCTCCGCAACATCGACAGCGCCGTCTATTCGGCCAGCAACATTCGCGATCGCTTCTCACCCGACGGCTGGCTGGCGCTGAACGACCTGTCGAAAACCGCCAAGCGCTTCCACGAGAAGGTCAAGCCCGGCGACGACGCAGCGCATGCCATGACCATCCTGTTGCGCAAGCTCGCGGGCTTTGCCGGTCTCGTGCATGAAAACATGTATCGCTTCACCGGCTGGCGCTTCCTCACCATTGGTCGCTTGCTGGAACGTGGCCTGCACATGACCCGCCTGCTCGGCCACATGACCGGCCCCGACGCCCCCGACGGCGCGCTCGACATGCTTCTGGAGATTGGCGACAACGTCATGACCCACCGCAGGCGCTACAACGTCTCGACGGCGCGTCTGACGGTCACCGACCTGCTCGCCCTCGATCCGCTCAATCCGCGCTCGATCCTCTTCCAGCTCAACGAGATCCGGATCGAAGTCGAGCAACTGCCGAACGCCATGGTCAACGGCCAGATGTCCAGCCTCTTCCGCGAGGCCATGCGCCTGCATTCGGGCCTGGCCGTGATGACGCCGGAAACCATGTCGGCCGAGGTCTACACCAATCTGGAACGGGAACTGGAGAAACTCTCCGACATCCTCGCCCAGTCCTATCTGAGCTGACGCCATGCTCTACGACCTCTCGCTTCATATCGGCTATCGTTACGAAGTCCCGGCATCTGGTGCGCATCATATGCTGCGCCTTCTGCCGCTCTCCCTGCCCGATCGCCAGCGCCTCGTCGCCGGTGCCATCACCGTGTCGCCGGAGCCGGACGAGATTTCGACCTTCAGCGATTTCTTCCACCATCCCGCAAGCCATGCGATCCTCCGCGGCCCCCACGAGAAACTCGATATCCGCATGCAGGCCCGCGTCATGGTGCAGGCCCAGCCGATGACCGCCGACTTCTCGCCCCTGCTCGACCGCCTGCCGCAGGAGATCGGCGAAACCTGGTCACTGGACGCCGAGTCACCGCATCATTTCCTCGGCACCAGTCCACGCCTGCCCAGCGACAAGGAAATTGCCGCCTATGTGCGCAGCATGCTGAAGCCGAGCATGACCGTGCGCCAGATCGCCGAGACGCTCTGCAGCCGCATCCACAAGGACTTCAAATACGACGCCAAGGCGACCACCGTGGATTCGACGCCGGCAGAAGCCTTTGCCAAGAAGCGCGGCGTTTGCCAGGACTTCAGCCATGTGATGATCGTCGCCTTGCGAAGCCTCGGCATTCCTGCGGGCTATGTCAGCGGCTTCCTGCGCACCATCCCGCCGCCGGGCAGGGAACGCCTGGAAGGCGCAGATGCCATGCATGCCTGGGTCCGGGTCTGGTGCGGCAAGCTGAGCGGCTGGCTGGAACTTGACCCGACCAACGACATCGCCGCCGGCACCGACCATATCGTCGTCGGCTATGGCCGTGACTATGCAGATGTGGCCCCTGTGATCGGTGTCCTGAAGAGTTACGGCAGTCATCAGACAGCACAAGCGGTCGATGTCATCCCGGTCAAGCAGTAGATCCGGTTTCCATCGAATTTTAGCGACCACATTAAACGGATCGCAATACGCTTGATCTACAACCGTCCAAACGCTGCTTTTGGATGGACATGATGACTACGCCTCACAGCCCCAAGAAATCTTTGATTTCCCGCCTCTGGCACGACCGCGCCGGCAACTTCGGCGTGATTACAGCAATCATCCTGCCGGTGGCCGCAGCCACAGCCGGTGTCGCGCTCGACTTCAATCAGATGGTTCAGGTCCGGCTTGCTCTGCAGGATTCGGCCGACTCTGCGGTTCTTTCGGCGGCCAATGCTCTCGCGAAGAACAACAGCATGTCGGACGAAGAAGTCCTCGACTTCGCCCGCAAGTTCATGAAAGCGCAGTTCAACAACGCCGTCCCCCAGGCGGGAAATGACGAAGCCGATGTTCCAGCAGAGGAAGATCCGCTGGCTGGCGCGGTCGGCAACGTCGAGCGAGAACTAGGCGTGACCGGCAAAACTGTCGAAGTGACGCTGACGACGGAATACACGATGCCGACAAACGGCATGACCTCGCTCTTGGGCTGGAAGGAAGCGACCGTCTCCGTGACCGCGACTGCCCAGTCCACGCCAGAGAGCAAGGCCGCACTATCGATGTACCTGGTCCTCGATCGCTCGGGCTCGATGGCCTTCACAACGGATTCGGTCGACACGGCCGTCTCAAGTTGTGTGAACTACAGCGCCGCCAACTGGGCCTACAAGGACGTACTGCCCGGCAGGAACAACTACATCAATCCGTCCAACCCCTGCTATGTCAAGAAAATGGCAGCGTTGAAGGCGGCATCCGCAACCTTGTTGCAGCAGCTCGTAACCGCTGATCCAAAGAGCGAGCGCTCGCGCGTCGGGGCTGTCTCCTACAATGACAGCACTCAGGCGGCATCAGGCATGGCCTGGGGGGTATCGACGGCGAGCACCTACATCAGCGCACTTCCGACCGTACCCACCGGCGGCACAGATGCCTCTGGCGGAATGAAGGCGGCCTTCGACGCGCTGAAGTCTTCCGTGGCGACTGAAAAGACTGCTCATGCAGCCAAGGGCAACACCGGGTTCGAGCGCTACATCGTGCTGATGACAGACGGCGAAATGACTGGCAACAGCTCAAACTGGAACTCGACCATCGACAATCTGGTGCGCACACGGTGCACCGAAGCCAAGAATGACGGCATCAAGATTTTCACCGTTGCCTTCATGGCGCCGACAAGGGGTAAATCGCTTCTTTCGGCATGCGCCTCGTCTCTGAGCAATTATTACGAACCTCAGACCATGAGCGATCTCGTCAAGGCCTTCGAGGATATCGGTAAGGCTGCCGCCAAGGCCTCGACGCTCCTGACCAACTGAAACATCCAAAACGTTTTGGATTTTCCACGCAATTTGACCGCAGCCTCCCTGGCTGCGGTCTTATCGTTTCTGCTCATGTCAAGATAAGATAGTCAGAACAGACACTTATTTCCGCCTCCCGGACTGGGAACAATTTTCCGCACGCCGCGTCCCGCCTGTTGCAACTGTCTCATTTCGATGCGTAAACTGGCATTCACGGAAGCGGCACCGTCATCGCATCGGCGCCGCCCGGAGACACGAACAACGCCAGGCGGACCGATGATCAAGACTCCCCACAAAGTCGACCTTCCCCTTCCCAAGCGCGGTGTTTCCGATCCGGACGCCCTGGCCGCCGAGATCATGGACAAGCTGACCTACAGCATCGGCAAGGATGCCAAGGTCGCGACCCCGCATGACTGGTTGACGGCGACCATCCTCGTGGTCCGCGACCGCATCATCGACACATGGATGGAATCCACCCGCACCACCTACATGAACAACGGCAAGCGGGTTTATTACCTATCGCTCGAGTTCCTGATCGGTCGATTGCTGCGCGACGCCATGTCGAACCTCGGCCTGATCGACGACATCCGCGAGGCGCTGTCCTCTCTGTCAGTCGAATTCGACGTGATCGCTGGCCTGGAGCCGGACGCAGCGCTGGGCAATGGTGGCCTTGGCCGTCTCGCCGCCTGCTTCATGGAGAGTATGGCGACCGTTAACATCCCGGCCTATGGCTACGGCATCCGCTATGTGCACGGCCTCTTCCGCCAGCAGATGGCAGACGGCTGGCAGGTCGAATTGCCGGAAAGCTGGCTTGCCCACGGCAACCCCTGGGAATTCGAACGCCGCGAAAGCTCCTATGAAGTCGGCTACGGCGGCACTGTCGAAACCGTCGACGGCCCGGACGGCGAACCACGTTATGTCTGGAAACAGGGCGAGCGCGTCATCGCCACCGCCTATGACACCCCGGCTGTCGGTTGGCGTGGTGAGCGCGTCAATACGCTGCGCCTCTGGTCAGCCCAGCCGATCGACCCGATCCTGCTCGACGCTTTCAACGCCGGTGATCACATCGGCGCGCTCCGCGAGAGCAACAAAGCCGAATCGCTGACCCGCGTCCTCTATCCGGCCGATGCAACGCCGGCCGGCCAGGAACTTCGTCTGCGCCAGGAATTCTTCTTCTGTTCGGCATCCCTGCAGGACATCGTCCGCCGCCACCTGCAGCAGGGCAACACGCTCGCACAAATGCCGGAAAAGGTCGCGATCCAGCTGAACGACACCCACCCGGCTGTCTCGGTCGTCGAGCTCATGCGCCTTCTGGTCGACGTGCACGGCGTCGCCTTCGACGAGGCATGGGAGATCTCTTCCAAGACCTTCTCCTACACCAACCACACCCTGCTTCCCGAAGCGCTGGAAAGCTGGCCCGTGCCGCTCTTCGAACGCCTCCTGCCGCGCCACATGCAGCTCGTTTACGCGATCAATGCCAAGGTCCTGCTTGATGCCCGCAAGAAGCGCGGCTTCAACGACCATGAAATCCGCCAGATCTCGCTGATCGACGAAAGCGGCGACCGGCGCGTGCGCATGGGCAACCTTGCCTTCATGGGCTCCCACTCGATCAACGGCGTCTCTGCACTGCACACCGAGCTGATGAAGGAAACGGTCTTCTCCGATCTCCACAAGCTCTACCCGACGCGCATCAACAACAAGACCAACGGCATCACCCCGCGCCGTTGGCTGATGCAGTGCAATCCGGATCTCACCAACCTGATCAAGGAAGCGATCGGCCCGGAATTCCTCGACGACGCTACGAAGCTCAAGAACCTCGACGCATTTGCCGACGACGCGGCCTTCCAGCAGAAATTCGCGGCGGTGAAGTTCGGCAACAAGCAGAAGCTCGCGAGCCTCGTCGCCAGCCGCATGGGCATCAAGCTCGATCCGCATGCGATGTTCGACATCCAGATCAAGCGCATCCATGAATACAAGCGCCAGCTTCTGAACATCATCGAAACTGTCGCCCTCTTCGACCAGATCCGCTCCCATCCCGAACGCGACTGGGTGCCGCGCGTCAAGCTCTTCGCCGGCAAGGCAGCGCCGAGCTACCACAACGCCAAGCTGATCATCAAACTGGCCAATGACGTCGCCCGCGTCGTCAATACGGATCCCTCTGTCCGTGGCCTGCTGAAGGTCGTCTTCATCCCGAACTACAATGTCTCGCTGGCCGAAGTGATGGTGCCGGCGGCCGACCTCTCCGAACAGATTTCGACCGCAGGCATGGAAGCCTCCGGAACCGGAAACATGAAGTTCGCGTTGAACGGTGCACTAACCATTGGAACGCTTGATGGCGCCAATGTCGAAATGCGCGATCATGTGGGCGAGGAGAACATTGTGATTTTTGGAATGACCGCAGACGAGGTCGGACGCGTGCGAGCGGATGGACATAATCCCCGCGCCGCAATCGACGCCTCGCGCGAACTGCAGCAGGCCCTGTCGTCGATCGCATCTGGCGTCTTCTCGCCAGATGATCGCGACCGCTATGCCGATCTGATGCAGGGCATCTACCAGCATGACTGGTTCATGGTCGCCGCCGATTTTGACGCCTATGCCAAGGCGCAGCGTCAGGTGGATGACATCTGGACCGACACTTCGGCCTGGTATTCCAAGACCATCCGCAACACGGCCCGCATGGGCTGGTTCTCGTCGGACCGCACGATCCGGCAGTACAACGCGGACATCTGGAGAGCTTGATGGCAAAATCACCGAAGAGGAGCGGTGACGTAGCGAAGCCGGACACACCGTCGGCAGCAGAAATCGAAGCGATCATTCACGGCACCCATGGCGATCCCTTTGCCTTTCTGGGGGTCCACGAGGCAGGCGCAGGCCACGTCGCCCGTTGCTTCATCCCGGGCGCCGAAACCGTCATTGCCTATAATCTCGCGGGCGAACAGCTCGGCGAACTGACACGTCTGCACGATGCCGGCTTTTTTTCCGGTTCGGTCAAACTCGACGGTGTCCTGCCCGTGCGTTACCGCGCCACCCGGGGCGACGCCGAATGGACGGTGACCGACCCCTACAGCTTCTGGCCGATCCTCGGGCCGATGGACGATTACTTCATCAAGGAAGGGTCGCACCTGCGCCTCTTCGACAAGATGGGCGCCCATCCGATCAAGCACCAGGGCGTCGACGGCTTCCACTTTGCCGTCTGGGCACCGAACGCCCGCCGCGTCTCCGTCGTCGGAGATTTCAACGATTGGGACAGCCGCCGCCACGTCATGCGGCTGCGCCGCGACACCGGCATCTGGGAAATCTTCGCGCCTGATGTTCGCGCCGGTGCGACCTACAAATTCGAGATTGTCGGATCGCATGGTGACGTTCAACCGTTAAAGGCCGACCCCTACGCACGCCGTGCCGAACTGCGCCCCAAGAACGCCTCCATGACCACGCCGGAACTGGAGCAGGTCTGGGACGACGAAGCGCATCGCAAGCATTGGTCGAGCATCGACCAGCGCCGCCAGCCGATCTCCATCTACGAGGTCCATGCCGGTTCATGGCAGCGTCGCGACGACGGCTCCATGCTAACCTGGGATGAAATGGCAGCGCGCCTGATCCCCTACTGTGTCGACATGGGCTTTACCCATATCGAATTCATGCCGGTGACCGAGCATCCCTATGACCCATCCTGGGGCTACCAGACGACGGGCCTCTACGCCCCGAGCGCCCGCTTTGGCGAGCCGGAGGGCTTTGCCCGCTTCGTCAACGGTTGCCACAAGGTCGGCCTCGGCGTCATCCTCGACTGGGTGCCCGCACACTTCCCGACCGATGCCCATGGGCTGCGCAACTTCGACGGCACGGCGCTTTACGAACACGCCGACCCCCGCCAGGGCTTCCACCCAGACTGGAACACGGCGATCTACAATTTCGGCCGTCAGGAAGTCCTGTCCTATCTGATCAACAACGCGCTTTACTGGGCCGAGAAATTCCATCTCGACGGCCTGCGCGTCGATGCCGTCGCCTCGATGCTGTACCTCGACTATTCCCGCAAGGAAGGCGAGTGGATCCCCAACGAATATGGCGGTCGCGAGAACCTGGAGGCGGTGCGCTTCCTCCAGCAGATGAACCACCATGTCTATGGCAGCCATCCCGGCATCATGACCATCGCCGAGGAAAGCACTTCGTGGCCCAAGGTATCGCAGCCCGTCCACGAAGGCGGCCTGGGCTTCGGCTTCAAGTGGAACATGGGCTTCATGCACGACACCCTGAGCTATTTCGCCAGGGATCCGATCTACCGGAAGTACCATCATCAGGAGCTGACCTTCGGCCTGCTCTACGCCTTCTCGGAGAACTTCGTTCTGCCGATCAGCCATGATGAAGTCGTGCATGGCAAGGGTTCGATGATCGCCAAGATGCCAGGCGACGATTGGCAGAAATTCGCCAATCTCCGCGCCTATTACGGCATGATGTGGGGCCATCCCGGCAAGAAGCTGCTCTTCATGGGCCAGGAATTCGCCCAGTGGGGTGAATGGTCCGAGGAGCGTTCCCTCGACTGGAACCTGCTCGACTACGCCCCGCATGAAGGCATGCGCCGCCTCGTGCGCGATCTCAATTTCACCTATCGCTCGAAGGCAGCGCTGCATGCCCGTGATTGTGAGGGCGAGGGCTTCGAGTGGATCGTCGGCGACGACCAGGAAAACTCCGTTTTCGCTTGGCTGCGCAAGGCACCCGGCGAGAAGCCGATCGCCGTAATCTGCAACCTGACGCCGGCCTATCACGACAGGTACGAATTGAGCTTGCCTGCCGCCGGTCGTTGGCGTGAGATACTAAATACCGATGCCGAGATTTATGGCGGCAGCGGCAAGGGTAATGGTGGACGCGTGGAGGCGCATGCCACAGGAAGCGGATGGGCAAAGGCGGGCCTGACCCTTCCGCCGCTCGCCGTGATCATGTTGGAATTGGAACAGTAAGGGGAGGAATTACATGACCGAGAAAACGGCAAGAAGCCTGTCACGCGACGCCATGGCCTATGTTTTGGCCGGCGGGCGCGGCAGCCGCCTGAAGGAATTGACGGACCGCCGGGCAAAGCCCGCCGTCTATTTCGGTGGCAAGGCACGCATTATCGACTTCGCCCTCTCCAACGCGCTCAATTCCGGCATTCGCCGTATCGGCGTTGCCACCCAGTACAAGGCACACTCGCTGATCCGCCACCTGCAGCTCGGCTGGAACTTCTTTAGGCCAGAGCGCAACGAGAGCTTCGACATCCTCCCCGCCTCTCAGCGTGTCTCCGAGACCCAGTGGTACGAGGGCACGGCAGATGCCGTCTACCAAAACGCCGACATCATCGAATCCTACGCGCCGGAATACATGGTCATCCTTGCGGGCGACCACATCTACAAGATGGACTACGAGCTGATGCTGCAGCAGCACGTCACCTCGGGGGCAGACGTCACGATCGGCTGCCTGGAAGTGCCGCGCATGGAAGCGACCGGTTTTGGCGTCATGCATGTCGACGCGACCGACCGCATCATCGACTTCGTCGAAAAGCCCGCCGACCCGCCGGGCATTCCGGGCAATCCGGATCTCGCGCTCGCCTCCATGGGCATCTACGTCTTCCACACCAAGTTCCTGATGGAACTTCTGCGCCGAGACGCCGCCGATCCAGAATCCAGCCGCGACTTCGGCAAGGACATCATCCCTTACGTGGTGAAGAGCGGCAAGGCCGTCGCCCACCGCTTCGCCCAGTCCTGCGTCCGCTCAGACTTCGAGCGCGAACCCTACTGGCGCGACGTGGGCACGATCGACGCCTACTGGCAGGCCAATATCGACCTGACCGACATCGTTCCGGAACTCGACCTTTACGACAAGACCTGGCCGATCTGGACCTATTCAGAGATCACCCCGCCCGCCAAGTTCGTCCATGACGACGAAGGGCGCCGTGGCTCGGCCATCTCTTCGCTCGTCTCGGGCGACTGCATCATCTCCGGATCGTCGCTCTACAAGAGTCTGCTCTTCACCGGCGTCCGCGCCAACTCCTATTCCCGCCTAGAGGGCGCAGTGGTCTTGCCGAAGGTCCAGGTTGGCCGTCATGCGCGTCTCACGAATGTCGTGATAGACCATGGCGTGGTGATCCCCGAAGGACTGATCGTCGGGGAGGATCCGGAAATGGATGCCAAGCGCTTCCGCCGCAGCGAAAACGGGATCTGCCTCATCACACAGGCGATGATCGACAAACTGGGTTAGCCAATTCGATGAAGGTCCTTTCGGTCGCCTCCGAACTTTATCCGCTGATCAAGACCGGAGGCCTCGCCGATGTCGCGGGCGCGCTGCCGATCGCGCTCGCCGCCCATGGCGTCGAGACGAAGACGCTCATTCCCGGCTATCCCGCCGTGATGAAGGCGATCAAGAAGCCGAAAAAGGTCCACGAATTCGAGGATATCCTCGACGAGCGGGCAACACTCCTTGAGGTGAAACACGAAGGCCTCGACCTCCTGATCCTCGACTGCCCGGCGCTCTACGAGCGCTCCGGCGGTCCCTATCTCGACACCCAGGGCCGCGACTATCCGGACAACTGGAAGCGTTTCGCGGTGCTGTCCAAGGTCGGCGCAGAGATCGCGGCCGGGGCTGTTGCGGGTTTCAAGCCGGATCTCGTCCATGTGCATGACTGGCAGGCAGCTCTGGTGCCCGTTTATATGCGGTACTCCGAGGCGCCGGAGGTCCCAAGCCTCATCACCATCCACAACATCGCCTTCCAGGGTCAATTCGGCGCAACGCTCTTTCCCTATCTCGGCCTGCCCACACACGCATGGCACGAAGCGCTCGAATACTACGGCACCATCAGCTACCTGAAGAGCGGGCTTCTGACGTCCCATGCGCTGTCCACGGTCAGCCCCTCGTATGCCGAGGAAATCCTGACACCCGAATTCGGCATGGGCCTCGATGGCGTCATCGCCAGCCGGGCCGCCGACCTCTATGGCATCGTCAACGGCATCGATGCCGATGTCTGGAACCCGGCCAGCGATCCGCTCCTGCCTTCGGGCTATTCGGCCACGACGCTCAAGAAGCGTGCCGGCAACCGCGCGGCCCTCGTAGAGCGCTTTGGCCTCGATGGTGACGACGGCCCGATCTTCTGCGTGATCTCCCGCCTCACCTGGCAAAAGGGCCTCGACCTCCTCCCTGAGGTGATCGACGAAATTCTCGCAGCAGGCGGCAGACTGGCGATACTCGGGTCCGGCGAAAGCGGCATCGAAGCGACATTGCAGGGGGCGGCGGCCCACAACCGCGGCCGGATCGGCATGGTGCTGGGATATGACGAGAAACTCTCCCACTTAATGCAGGCCGGATCGGATATCATTCTCGTCCCCTCGCGCTTCGAGCCGTGCGGCCTGACCCAGCTCTACGCCCTGCGGTATGGTTGCGTGCCGCTCGTCGCCCGCACCGGCGGCCTCGCCGATACCATCATTGACGCCAATGAAGCGGCCCTTGCCGCGGGTGTCGCAACCGGTATCCAGTTTGCCCCGGTGACATCAGAAGCTCTGCGCCGGGCGATCCGCCGCACACTTCGGCTCTACAGTGACCAGCGTCTCTGGTCGCAACTGCAGAAGCAGGGCATGAAGTCCGACGTCTCCTGGGATAGGAGTGGCGCGACCTATGCCGATCTTTATCAACGCCTCGTCTCGAAAGGCCAGTAATCGATGATCTCGACCGTCTCCACGAAACCCTATGCGGATCAGAAACCGGGCACATCCGGCCTGCGCAAGAAGGTTCCGGTCTTCCAGCAGGAAAACTATGCGGAGAACTTCATCCAGGCGATCTTCGACAGCCTTGAGGGCTTCGAAGGCCAAACGCTGGTGATTGGCGGCGACGGCCGCTTTTACAACCGCGAAGTCATCCAGGTTGCGCTGAAAATGGCCGCTGCCAATGGCTTCGGCAAGGTCATGGTCGGCAAGGGCGGCATCTTGTCCACGCCGGCAGCCTCCCATGTCATCCGCAAATACCATGCCTTCGGCGGCATCGTGCTCTCAGCCAGCCACAATCCCGGCGGCCCGACCGAAGACTTCGGCATCAAGTACAATATCGGCAATGGCGGCCCGGCACCGGAGAAGATCACCGACGCGATCTTCGCCCGCACCAAGGTCATCGACAGCTACAAGATCGCCGATGTCACCGACATCGACCTCGACACAGTCGGCAGCTTCGATCTCGCTGGCATGACCGTCGAGGTCATCGACCCGGTCACTGACTATGCCGACCTGATGGAAACCCTCTTCGACTTCCCGGCGATCCGCGCGCTGATCTCGGGCGGCTTCCGCGTGGTGATCGATTCGATGAGCGCCGTCACCGGCCCCTATGCCGTCGAGATCCTCGAAAAGCGCCTGGGCGCACCTTCAGGGTCCGTCCGCAACGAAGTTCCCCTGCCCGATTTCGGCCATCACCATCCGGACCCGAACCTCGTCCATGCCAAGGAACTCTATGACGACGTCATGAGCGCTGATGGCCCGGACTTCGGTGCCGCCTCCGATGGCGATGGCGACCGCAACATGGTGGTCGGCAAGGGCATGTTCGTCACGCCCTCCGACAGCTTGGCGATGATCGCCGCCAACGCCACCTGCGCCCCCGGCTACAAGAACGGCATCGCCGGCATCGCCCGATCCATGCCAACGAGTGCTGCCGCCGACCGCGTCGCGGAAAAGCTCGGCATCAGCATGTACGAGACCCCGACAGGCTGGAAATTCTTCGGCAACCTGATGGATGCCGGTAAGGTCACCGTCTGCGGCGAAGAAAGCTTCGGCACCGGCTCTGACCATGTTCGCGAGAAGGACGGCCTCTGGGCCGTGCTGTTCTGGCTCAACATTGTCGCTGCCCGGAAGCAGAGCGTCAAAGAGATCGTCGAGGCCCATTGGGCCGAATACGGCCGCAACTACTATTCCCGCCACGACTATGAAGGCGTCGATACGGACAATGCCAACTCCCTCGTCACAGCACTCCGCGCCAAGCTCGACAGCCTGCCTGGGACAGCAATCAACGGTCTGACTGTCAGCGCCGCCGACGACTTCGCCTATCACGACCCGATCGACCACTCCGTCTCGAAAAACCAGGGCATCCGCATCCTCTTCGAAGGTGGCAGCCGCATCGTCTTCCGCCTCTCCGGCACCGGCACATCAGGCGCGACGCTTCGCCTCTATGTCGAGCGCTATGAGCCCGACGCCAGCCGCCACGGCATCGAAACGCAGGCGGCCTTGGCCGACCTGATCGCGGCAGCCGAGGAAGTGGCCGAGATCAAGCGCTACACCGGCATGAACGAGCCGACGGTCATCACCTGACCACATCAAGGCCTTCGCGCACACATCGGAACCCCGGCGTCTTCGACACCGGGGTTTTTCTTTGCCAGCAGCATGACCCCAATTGACTCCGCACTCATATCCACTATTCTGGATATATGGATGAAAAATTGACAATCGCGGCCCTCGCCGCCCTGGCTCAACCGACCCGCCTGCAGACATTTCGTCTGCTGGTGGCGCATGAACCCGATGGCGTTCCCGCCGGCGAACTCGCGCGCCTGATCGGCGTGCCGCAGAACACCATGTCGGCGCATCTGTCGACGCTTTCCCAGGCAGGCCTCGTCACCGGCGAGCGCCAGAGCCGCTCGATCATCTACCGCGCCGACCTCGACCGCTTCCGCGCCGTTGCCCTTTACCTGCTTAAGGATTGCTGCGGCGGCAATGCCAGCCTTTGCCAGCCGCTGATCGACGATCTCGCCTGCTGTTCACCCACCCTCGAAGTCACCCGCCCCAACTGAGAGACCGGCCATGTCCGACAAGATCTACAACGTGCTCTTCCTCTGCACCGGCAATTCAGCCCGCTCGATTATCGCAGAAGCGCTCCTCAACCGTCTTGGCCAGGGCAAGTTCAAGGCCTATTCAGCCGGCTCTCAGCCGAAAGGCGAAGTCCACCCCTACACGCTGCAGCTTCTGAAGGGCATGAACTACGACACGAGCTTCGCGCGTTCGAAGAACTGGGACGAGTTTGCAGTCCCCGGCGCCCCTGAGCTCGATTTCGTCTTCACCGTCTGCGACAACGCCGCCGCCGAAGCCTGCCCCGTCTGGCCCGGCCAGCCGATGACTGCCCATTGGGGTGTACCCGATCCGGCGGCTGCCGAAGGCACGGATAGCGAAAAGCACTTCGCCTTCGCCGAGGCCTATCGCATGCTCAACAACCGCATCTCGATCTTTGTCAGCCTGCCGATGATGAGCCTCGACAAGCTCTCTCTGCAGAAGCGGCTGAACGATATCGGCAGCAGCACACAGACGGCCGGCTGAAGACCATGGCCGATCTTTCCCGCCGCCTCGCAGCCGAGGCGCTTGGCACAGCCATGCTGGTCGCAACCGTTGTCGGTTCCGGCATCATGGCGGACCGCCTTTCCGATGACGTGGCAATCTCTTTGCTCGGCAACACGATCCCGACCGGCGCGATACTCTTTGTGCTGATCACGATCCTGGGGCCGATCTCCGGCGCCCATTTCAACCCAGTCGTCACTATGGTCTTTGCCCTGCACAAGGAGTTGGAGGCCTCCGCCATCCTGCCATACGTTCTCGCCCAGATCCTCGGCGGCATTGCCGGGACGCTTGTCGCCCATGCGATGTTCGAGCTACCGATCTTCCAGGTCTCGGAAACGGTCCGTACGGGATCGGCGCAATGGACGGCGGAGGCGGTAGCAACCTTCGGCCTGCTCCTCACCATCCTCGGCGGGTTGCGCTTCAAGGCGGACGCTATCCCGATGCTGGTCAGCCTCTACATCACGGCGGCCTACTGGTTCACCGCATCGACCTCTTTCGCCAATCCGGCCGTCGCGATCGCCCGCAGCCTGACCAATACCTTTGCCGGCATCCGCCCGATCGACCTCACCGGCTTCATTCTCGCACAGATTGCCGGCGCGCTGATCGCGGCCGCCATCGCCGCCTGGCTCTTCGCCGAGAGCCGCAACCAAATCCCCCCGATCATACCCGAAGGAACGGAACGTCCATGACCGTCACCATCTATCACAATCCTGCCTGCGGCACCTCGCGCAACACGCTCGACCTCATCCGCCATGCGGGCATCGAACCAGTGGTCATCGAATACTTGAAGACCCCGCCGAGCAAGGAAGATCTGGCAAAGATGATCGCCGACTCCGGCCTCTCCGTGCGTCAGGCGATCCGCGAAAAGGGCACGCCCTATGAGGAGCTTGGTCTTGCCGATCCCGCGCTCTCGGACGACCAGCTGCTCGACGCCATGATCGCGACGCCGATCCTGATCAACCGTCCGCTCGTCGTCACTGACATGGGCACGCGCCTCTGCCGTCCGTCGGAAGTCGTCCTCGACATTCTGCCATCAGACGCCTTCACCTCCGCCTTCGTCAAGGAAGACGGCGAAGCCGTGCTCGATGCGGAGGGCAAGCGCATTGTCTGATGCAAAGATAGACCTGCCCGCAGCCGATCTCGATCACCTGCGCCTGCCGGATCTTGAGGCACTGCGCCGCCCCTTCTCAACCCACAAGCCGCGTATCCTGATCCTCTATGGCTCACTGCGTCAGGTGTCCTTCAGCCGCCTGCTGGCGATGGAGGCCAAGCGCCTGCTCGAGCATTTCGGCGCCGAGGTTAGGGTTTTCGACCCCTCCGGGCTGCCTCTGCCTGACGATGCGCCAGTCGGCCACCCCAAGGTCCAGGAACTGCGCGACCTCTCCGCCTGGTCTGAAGGCCAGGTCTGGGTGAGCCCCGAGCGCCACGGCACGCTGACCGGCATCATGAAGGCACAGATCGACTGGATTCCCCTGTCCGTCGGCGCTGTCCGTCCGACCCAGGGAAAAACGCTTGCCGTCATGCAGGTCTCCGGCGGCTCGCAGTCGTTCAATGCCGTCAACGCCATGCGCCTGCTCGGTCGATGGATGCGGATGATCACCATCCCCAACCAGTCCTCGGTGGCCAAGGCATATCAGGAATTCGACGGCGAAGGGCGGATGAAGCCATCGTCCTATTACGAGCGCGTCGTCGACGTCTGCGAGGAACTGGTGAAGTTCACGCTCCTCACCCGCGACATCTCGGACTACCTCACCGATCGCTACAGCGAGCGCAAGGAAGAGGCCGTGAAAGCAGTGAACCTTAAGGCCATGTAAGCGCAACCGCTCTGGCCGAAGATCGCTCGCCTGCTATTGTTCCATCAGGCGAGCGAATCAACCCGACCACGAGGCGAGACATGACGGATGCGATGCTCGGAGCTATCATCGGCAAGACCGGTGCCGATTTCCGCCTCTGGTCGCATCATGCGGATCTCGTAGAGCTCTGTCTCTTCGATGAGCGGGGCGAGACCGAGCTCACCCGCCTCTCGATGAACCGCGGCGAAGGCGATGTGCACCATGTTCTCGTCGAGGGTTTGAAGGAAGGCGCCCGCTACGGCTTCCGCATCCACGGCCCCTATGACCCGGCGCAAGGGCACTGGTACGATTCATCCAAGCTGCTGGTCGACCCTTACGCCACCGAGCTGGACCGACCCTTCGTTTACGACGCGCGCCTCGGTCAGTTCGGCGTCGATACCGCCGACCTGATGCCGAAAGCCATCCTGAAGGCGCACAAGCCGCTAAAAGCGATGATGCCGCTCGGCGAGCGCACAGGCTTCATCTACGAGGTCAACGTCAAGGCGCTGACCATGCTGCATCCCGAGGTGCCCGAGACTCAATGCGGCACACTATCCGCCCTCGCCCATCCCGCCATCCTCGCCCATCTGCGCCGCATCGGCGTCGATATGGTCGAACTGATGCCGATCACCGCCTGGATTGATGAACGGCATTTACCTCCGCTCGGCCTCACCAACAGCTGGGGTTACAACCCCGTCGCCATGATGGCGCTCGATCCGCGCCTCGTGCCCGGCGGTGTGAAAGAATTGCGCGAGACGGTTGCCGCTCTGCATGCCGAAGGCATTGGCGTCATCCTCGACCTCGTTTTCAACCATACCGGCGAGAGCGATATACACGGCACCACGCTTTCCCTGCGCGGCATCGACAACCGCTCCCTCTTCCGCCATGTCGCCGATGATCCGGGCTCACTGGTCAATGACACCGGCTGCGGCAACACGCTCGCCTGCGATCATCCGTTTGTGCGGCAACTCATCGTCGACACGCTCCGTCACTTCGTCCTCTCGGCCGGCGTTGACGGGTTCCGCTTCGACCTCGCTCCGATCATGGGCCGCCATTGGGACGGCTTCCATAAGGATGCCCCGACGCTGAAGGCCATCCTTGAGGACGAGGTGCTGGAAGATCGCATCCTGATTGCCGAACCCTGGGATATCGGGCTGGGCGGCTACCAGCTCGGCCGTTTCCCGCCCGCCCTCCTCGAATGGAACGACCGCGCCCGCGACACCTTCCGCCGCCATTGGCGGGGCGATACGGGCACGACAGGAGATCTTGCAACGGCGCTTGCCGGCTCCGCCGATCTCTTCGCCCATGACGGCCACGGCCAGACCCGCAGCGTCAATTTCATCGCCGCCCATGACGGTTTCTCGCTCTACGACCTCGTATCTTATGAACACAAACACAACGAGGCGAATGGCGAGCAAAACAGGGACGGCCACAACGAGAACCATTCGTGGAACAACGGCGTCGAAGGAGCAACCTCCGACAAGGTGATCCTGAAAAAGCGTCGGCAGGATGTCGAGGCACTTCTGTCCACGCTCTTTGCCAGCCGCGGCGCGGTGATGCTGACGGCGGGCGACGAGTTCGGCCGGACGCAAAGCGGCAACAACAATGCATATTGCCAGGACAATGCGCTCACCTGGCTCGACTGGTCGAAGGCCGACGAGGAGCTGATCGAAACCACCGCCCGTCTGGCCGCCATGCGCCAGCGTTTCTCCTGCTTCATGGACACCAGTGTCCTGACCGGCGACGGCGATGTCAGCTGGCTGAACACTGACGGTCTGCCCATGACAGTCGCCGACTGGGAAACGCCCGATCTCGGCGCGTTTGCCATGGTGCTCGCCGGCATCGACCGCGAAACGGGTAAGGAGTGCCGCGTTGCCGTGCTCTTCAATCGATCACCTGAGCCGAGGGACTTCGCGCTCCCCGCACACGACAAGCGCAAATGGCGCCGCCTCGAGACAGGCCGTAGTGCCGCTAAGCTGACGGTGAAGGGGCGTAGTGTCGATTTCTGGATCGAAACCTGAGTTTTTCCCCACCAGTGACGTTAGCCTCTTCCTCAGGACATCAAGCGGCTGTAGCCTGCGGGAATTATTGAAGGATCAGGTTCTTTTCATGCCGCAAGAGATTTCGCTCAAGGACGTGCCGGGCCTCGTTGGAACCATCGTCGGCGTATCCGACTGGATTACCGTCGACCAGCCGATGATCAACGCCTTCGCCGGCGCCACCATGGACCACCAGTTCATCCACACCGACCCGGTGCGGGCCGCGGCCGAGACACCTTTTGGCGGCACCATCGCCCACGGTTTTCTGACCGTTTCGCTTCTGTCGGCCATGAACTACAATTGTCTCCCCAAGATCCGTGAACAGACGCTTGGCATCAACTACGGCTTCGACAAGCTGCGCTTCATGTCCCCGGTGAAGACTGGCAAGCGGATCCGAGGCTCGTTCAAGCTCGCGGAAGCCCGCTTCCGCGGCGCCGGCATGCTGATGAACACCTATGAGGTGACGGTTGAGATCGAGGACGAGCGCAAGCCGGCGCTGACCGCCGACTGGATCACCATCTCGCAGTTCGATCCCAAAGACCGTCCGGAAAACGTCTGACACGAAAGGCACTGCAACGATGGGTGACGAACGCAGTCAACTGATCCGCCAGAGTTTCCTCCGTCAGGCGAAGGCCTGCGCCGATCTCGGCTCGCCGTTCACCGCGCGCCTGTGCACGCTCGCCGCAGAGCGGCTGACGGATGAGACGAGGATCGGCACTATGATCCTCGGCTGGCCGGGAAATCCTGACGGTACCGGCGATGCACTCGCGCTGCGTCTCGCCGGCACGCTTCACGCCTTGGTCAGATCCGGCCAGGACTCCGCCCTAGCAGCCGTCTACCCGCCCCATGGCGTCGATGACGACACGCTCTGGGCCGCGATCGAGGCCGCGATGCGCCGGGACGAAGCCTTCATGCTGGAGCGCCTGAAATCAGCGCCGCAGACCAACGAGGTGCGCCGCTCCTCCGCCCTGCTCCCCGGTTTCCTCACCATTGCGGCGCAGACCGGCAAGCCGCTTATCCTCTCGGAAGTCGGTGCCAGTGCTGGCCTCAACCTGCAATGGGATCGCTACAGCTACCAGCTGGGAGACTTCCGCTGGGGCCAAGCCTCCGCTGTCGAACTCGCCCCGCGGTGGGGCGGTCCGCTGCCGCCGCAAGCCCCAATCGAGATCACCGAACGCGCCGGCTGCGACTTGAACCCGCTCGACCCATCTTCAGAAGACGACCGCCTGCGGCTCTTCTCCTATATCTGGGCCGACCAGCAGGATCGCCTCGACCGCACAGCAGCAGCCCTTGAAATGGCGACCGAAAGCAGCCTGAAGGTGGAAAAGGCCGATGCCATCGACTGGCTACGCAAGCGTCTGACAACGCCGCGTCCGGGCATGGCCCATGTGATTTACCACACCATCGCCTGGCAATATCTGCCACCCGCGCTGAGGGCCGAAGGTGAAGCGCTGATCGCCGAAGCCGGCGCCCGCGCGACGGAAGCCGCACCGCTGGCCCGCCTGCAGCTTGAGGCCGACGGCAAGCCGGAGGGGGCCGCACTCCTGCTCACGCTGTGGCCGACAGGGGAGACGCGCGAGATTGGACGGGCGGATTTTCATGGGCGCTGGGTGAAATGGGTGGGGTGGCAAGCCGCGTCCCCATAAAAGCCGACCGATCGGACGCGGATCTGTAATGCCATACGTCTGATCGGTCGGCGGTTGCCCGTCAATGCGGGCGCTTTACGACCTTGAAGGCGACGAACTGGGTCTTCTGCTCACCGTTGAAGTTATTGTCGGAGGCCAGCACCAGCAGCTCGCTCCCATCCTTGGCCTTCGCGAAGGTCATCGCTTCGATATTGTCAGGCACCAGACCCATGGCGCGCAAGTCAAGGATCTGGCTCTTGCGGACCGGCACTACGCGCGCGTCCCCGGCGACGAGCGATGCGATCTGCGACACATCGGTGCCCCCCTGCAAATCGATCATGAACAGCTTGATGCTGCTGCCGAAATCCTGCGCGAAGGAACGTTCGATCGCCAAGACCCTGTGGTCGTCGAGAGCCAGGATTTCCGGAAGCCCATTGTCGTTCCATCCATCAGCCCTTTCCGGGGCCTGCGGGATCGGTTCGATCGGATAGACATACTGTGCTGTCACAGCCCCGCTCTTGGCGTCGTAGCGGAACATCCGAGCAAGGCTTCCGTTGACCAGAGATGCAGCCGGACCATCCTGATAGAGCGCAGCTTCCAAGGCAACGAGGAGGTCGCCAGAAGGGAGAAAGGTCATCGCCTCAAAGGCATTGTTGTTGCGAATGCCCGTCGTCTTGTCGGCACTCGGCGCAACCATCGCCAGGGCCGGAAGTTCACGGACGAAACCGCCATCACGTCCGGCCGCACGGACGAAAGGCGCAAGACCGGCTTTCGCGTCGCCTTCACTCGACCAGAAAAGGCCATCCGCCCCGAGGCGCAGAGATTCCGGATCGACCGATTTGGCAGCGAATGGCTGGCCATTCGTATCCTTCAGGGTCACAGTCTTGAGAACAGAAACAGAATGAAGCGCGGTGGCATCGACATCGATGGCGAGTTCGTAGAAGCGCGCTGGCCCTTTTTCGGATCGATCATCGCTGAGAGCCAGAAAATGACCACTTGACGGATCGTAGTCCAGTCCGGAAATGCCGCCAAACTCGACGCCGTCGAACATCTGGCCGGTCGGGAGGGAAAATTCACCGATATAGGAGAGGCTGATTCCAGCCTCGCAATCGCCGAATGGGCAAGCGGTCTCAAAGGGAGTACCGGCATCGAGGGCGAGTGCGGAGGTCGACAGCAGAACGCTGAGCACACCGGCAATGAAACTGGTTTGGGTCATGAAAAACACTCACGATTGAGGGAGTGAAGCCTGCGCTTCCGGGACAATATGTCCCTCGATCATGACGTGGCTATTACCGCCAGGTTTCAGTTCTGCAACCTTGGGGTCTAGCACCAAGAAGCAGGAGGCCCCAATATCCGAAACGGCCTCATTGGTTGCAGCAAAAAAGGCCGGGTCACCCCGGCCTCCCCAAATCCCGTCAAGCACCCGCCCCTCAGAGCGAGGCATCCTCAGCGCCTTCGGACAGCATGCCGAACGCATACTCCGCGAACGATCGCCAGCATTCGACGCGGAACGTGTCTTCCTCGGCGCGATAAAGGATGATCTCGATCTTGCCGAAGACCGTGCGCGTGACTGCGCCGACCGGGAAGGCCGCGAGCGACAGATCGAGCGGGCAGGCCGCGTTCAGCGTATCGGCGGCCGCAGGCCCCGAGACGATAATTGCGGTGTTGCGGTGGGAGATGTCGGTCGCCGAATGAACCACGCCGGAGGCGGCGCAGTCGGCCATCAGAGCATCACCCTTTTCGTCGATCAGGAACCATTCGTCCGGACCGATCCAGAAGGCCGTGCGGCCCTTGGCGGAGGCAGACGTCTTCGGCTTCGTCGGAAGCTTGAGACCAAGCGTCTTGGAGAGGCCCGCCACGGCATCACCGCCAGCGCGCAGCGAGACGCGGGTCGCGGGAAGCGCCGGGGTGAGACGCACCTTGGCGCTGCCGCCATGGAAGCCGGCAAGAACGGTCTTGCGCTCTGCAACAGACATATCAGCCATGGATGCGGCCTCCTTCCTTGTCAACGAACACCATGTCGGTGACTTCCACCGCGATGGTCTTGTCCTTCATCGGCACGTAAAGCGTCTCGCCCATGCGGGCGCGGCCACCGGCCACCATGGCGATCGCAATCGAGCGACCGAGGTTTTCCGACCAGTAGGACGAGGTGACATGCCCAAGCATGGTCATCGGCTTTGGCTGGTTCGGGTTGGCGACGATCTGCGCGCCCTCTTCCAGCACTTCGTTCGGATCCTTTGTGAAGATGCCGACAAGCTGCTTGCGGCCTTCCTTTACGAGATCCGGACGCTTCATGCCGCGAATGCCGACAAAGTCGGTCTTCTTCTTCGACACCGCCCAGGAGAGGCCGGCGTCGTCAGCCGTCAGCGTGCCGTCCGTATCCTGGCCGACAATGATATAGCCCTTCTCGGCGCGCAGCACGTGCATGGTCTCGGTGCCGTAGAGGCAGGCGCCGAGCGACTGGGCGCGTTCCCAGATCTGGCGGAAGACATCCCCACCGAAATCGGCGGGCACGTTGACTTCGAAGCCGAGTTCACCGGTGAACGACACGCGGAAGAGACGCGTCGGCACGCCGCAGAACTTGCCTTCGGCCACGCTCATATGCGGGAAGGCCTCGTTCGAGATGTCGATGCCCTCGACGAACGGCGCGATGATGTCGCGCGCCTTCGGACCCTGGACAGCGATGACCGCCCATTGTTCGGTGGTCGAGGTGAGCCAGACCTTCAGATGCGGGAATTCCGTCTGCAGATAGTCTTCCATGTGGTGCATGACACGCGGCGCACCGCCCGTCGTGGTCGTCACGTGGAAGCGATCCTCAGCGAGGCGACCGACAACGCCATCGTCATAGATGAAGCCGTCTTCACGCGTCATGATGCCATAACGCGCCTTGCCGGGCTTCAGCGTGTCCCAGGCATTGGTATACATGAGGTTCAGGAACTCGGCGGCATCTGGGCCGACGACCTCGATCTTGCCGAGCGTCGAGGCGTTGAACACGCCGGCCGCCTCGCGCACCGTCTTGCCTTCGCGGTTGACGGCGGCATGCATGTCCTCGCCGGCCTTCGGGTAATACCAGGCGCGCTTCCAGTTGCCGACATCTTCATAGACGGCACCTTGAGAGACTTCGTAGGCATGCATCGGCGTCTTGCGCACGGGGTCAAACAGGGCGTCGCGCGAATGGTTGATCAGCGTGCCGAAGGTGACGGGCGTATAGGGCGCCCGGAAGGTGGTGAGGCCGACCTGCGGGATCTCCTTGCCTAGCACTTCCGCCGCAATGGCGAGGCCGTGCATGTTGGAAAGCTTGCCCTGGTCCGACGCCATACCGTTCGTCGTGAACCGCTTGATATGCTCGATCGAATGCATGCCCTCGCGCACGGCGAGCCTGATATCCTTGGCGCAGACGTCGTGCTGGAAGTCGACGAAGGCCTTGACGTTGTCCTCGCGGCCAGCGCCTTCGGCAGCGCCGATCATGCCGCCGGTCCAGGCATGCGCATTGGCTCCCGCCAGCGAGACGGCAGGCGTTTCGGTCGCACCCCCAGCCTTGGCCGAGGAGAGACCGGCGGCGGTCGCCTCATCGAGCAGCGCCTGTAGATCATCGGTGCCGTTGCAGCCACCGACGGAGACGCAATCCTGCACATAGACGTCAGGCAGGAAACGGTCGTTTGCGGCGTCATATTTCAGTTTGCCGCGCGACTGCGAGAACATATGCACCGATGGCGTCCAGCCGGCGGACATCAGGAGTGCATCGACCTCGATCTTGCGGGTGGAGCCGCCACCATTGCGGCGAACGGTGATCGAGCGGACGCGGAGGCGACCTGACGTGTCGACCACACCATGGCCGGTCAACACTTCGATGCCGAGCGCCCGCGCCTGAGCCAGAACGCCCTCGCCCGGCTTTTCGCGGGCGTCGACGATGACAGGCACCGAGACGCCTGCCTTCTTCAGATCGATCGCCGCTTCATAAGCCGAGTCATGTGCCGTGTAGACGCCGACCTTGGCACCGACGGCAACGCCGAAGTGGTTGAGATAGGTGCGGCCGGCAGAGGCCAGCATGATGCCCGGACGGTCGTTGTTGGCAAACACCATATGGCGTTCGATCGAACCGCTGGCGATCACTACGCGCTTTGCACGCACCTGCCACAGCCGCTCGCGCGGCTGGTTCTTCGACGGCTTGGCGACATGATCGGTAACACGCTCAACCAGCGCCACGTAATTGTGGTTGTGATAGCCAAACGCCGTGGTGCGGGAGAGCACGGTGACGTTCGACATGCCCTTAAGCTTCGTGACGACACCTTGCGCCCAGTCCCAGCCGCTCTGGCCGTCAACGGTAGCGCCCGTATCGAAATGAAAGGCACCGCCCATTTCCGGCTGTTCGTCAACGATCATGACGCGCACGCCCGTCTGGGCGGCGGCCAGTGCTGACGCGAGACCGGCGGCACCGCCCCCGATGACAAGCACGTCGCAATGCGCATAGCGGTTGGCGTAATGATCCGGATCCGCTTCCTTCGGCGCATGGCCGAGACCGGCGGCACGACGGATGAAGGGCTCATAGATCTGGTGCCAGGCAGCCTTCGGCCACATGAAGGTCTTGTAGTAGAAGCCGGCGGCGAAGAAGGGCGACAGCAGATTGTTGACCTCGCCGATGTCGAGCGACAGCGACGGCCAGCGGTTCTGCGTCTGTATCTTCATGCCGTCGAAGACTTCCTGCACGGTCGCCCGCACATTCGGCTGGCGGCGGGCAGCATCACGCGAAACGTCGAGCAGCGCATTCGGCTCTTCCGGACCGGCGGTCAGGATGCCGCGCGGACGGTGATACTTGAACGAGCGGCCGGCAAGATGCATGCCGTTGGCGATCATGGCAGACGCGACGGTGTCGCCTTCGTAGGCCGTCAGCGTGCGGCCATCGATGGTGAAGCGGGCAGTCAGCGCCGGCGTCAGGCGGCCCTTGCCGGGAATACGGTTGGCAGCACTCATGCCTTTTCTCCCTTCGATGCAGACGGGGCAACCAGAGTTGCAGGATCGGGCATGGGTTCACCGGCCTTGTAGGTCAGCAGGATCTTGTCGGAGATGGTGTCGCGGGCCGCGTTGAAGAAGCGACCGCAACCATGGATATGGCGCCAGCGTTCGAAGATCAGGCCCTTCGGATTGTCACGCAGGAAAAAGTAATCCGCGAATTCCTCGTCGGTGATCGAGGCGATGTTTTCCGGGCGCGCGATATGCGCTTCACCGGCGGCGCGAAACTCAAGCTCTGCACGCTCTTCTTCGCAATAGGGGCATTTGATGACCAGCATGATGGACGATCCCTAATTCAGTGCGCCACGGCAGCGGCGGCTGCCTCGTCGATGAGGCGGCCGGTACGGAACCGGTCGAGCGTCAGACCCTGGGCCAGCCGGTGCGGCTCGCCCTTGGCGATGAGATGAGCGAACAGGTTGGCCGAACCCGGCGTTGCCTTGAAACCGCCCGTCCCCCAGCCGGCATTGACGAAGAGGTTCGGAACCGGCGTCACACTCTGGATCGGCGAACGGTCGGCGGTGTTGTCGGTGATCCCGCCCCACTGGCGCATCATCTTCACACGACGGAACATCGGGAACAGCTCGCAGATCGCATCGAGCGTATGCGTGATGATCTGCATGCCGCCGGTCTGGCTGTAGGAGTTGTACTGGTCGGTGCCGGCACCGATGACCAGCTCGCCCTTGTCCGACTGCGAGATATAGGCATGCACGGTGTTCGACATGACCACGCAAGGGAAGATCGGCTTCAAGGGCTCGGAGACGAGCGCCTGCAGCGGCGTCGAGTGAACCGGAAGACGAACGCCTGCCATGCCCATGACGACAGAGGAATGGCCGGCCGCGGAAACGCCTACCTTCTTTGCGCCGATGAAGCCCTTGGTCGTGTCGACGCCGGTGACTTCACCGCTCGGACCACGGCGGATGCCGGTCACTTCACAGTTCTGGATGATGTGCACGCCGCGATCGGACGCCGCGCGCGCATAACCCCAGGCGACAGCATCGTGACGGGCCGTGCCGCCACGACGCTGGAGCGCTGCACCATTGATCGGGTAGCGGGCGGTCTTCGAGATATCGAGCGGCGGGCAGAAGGTCTTGGCCTGCTCCGGCGTCAGCCACTCATTGTCAATGCCATAGAGATTATTGGCATTCACATGGCGCTTGAACGACTGCTGGTCATGCACATTGTGCGACAGCATCATCACGCCGCGCGGTGAATACATGACATTGTAATTGAGGTCCTGGCTGAGGCCCTCCCAGAGCTTCAGGGAATGCTCGTAGATGTCCATGCTCTCTTCATAGAGATAGTTGGACCGGATGATCGTCGTGTTACGGCCGGTATTGCCACCGCCGAGCCAGCCTTTTTCAATCACCGCGACATTGGTGATGCCGTGCTCCTTGGCCAGATAATAGGCCGCGCCGAGACCATGGCCGCCGGCGCCGATGATGATGACGTCATAGGACTGCCGCGGCTCGGGAGAGACCCACTGAGCCTCCCATCCCTTGTGGGCACGCATGGCCTCACGGACAACGGCAAAGACCGAATATTTGCGCATTCGCCTTAAACTCCTGTGGTTCAGGCACTGGGGTAGGACGATACACCTCGCAGATCAACCCACGTCGTGACGTCCGTTTTGCGACGCATTATCATCCGTCTTTCGACACCCTGTCAGAAGGGCACTCATCGACGCAAAATTCTTGGCCAGAAGCCTTGCGCCATATGGACTTCGCCCCTTTGTTCTGGTAATTCGCACCCCAATCGCCGGACTCACTTGGCCGGGCGAACTTTTATGCTGTTTCCGTTGATGTGACCTCCATCGACGGAAGGACCAACTCAAAGAACCAAAGGAACGGGATAAACGTGCAGGTACTAGTCCGCGACAACAACGTTGACCAGGCGCTCCGCGCTCTCAAGAAGAAAATGCAGCGCGAAGGCATCTTCCGTGAAATGAAGATGCGCGACTTCTTCGAAAAGCCGTCCGAGAAGCGTGCACGCGAAAAGGCTGAAGCCGTTCGTCGCGTCCGCAAGCTCGCACGCAAGAAGATGCAGCGCGAAGGCCTTCTGCCGGCTCCTGCTCGCGCTCGCTGATCAGCCTAGATTTAGACGTTTTCCTATGAAATGAGGGCGGGGGCGAGACGAATCGCCGCCGCTCTTTTGATATGAAACACCAACTTGCGCTGTCTGAAGCCTGATGCGGCGCAGACAGCGGCCGGACGATGCGCCTCATGACGAAAACCTCCGTGCTGACGACTGCCTCCCATTCCGACCGCAAGCATCGCCTGGCATCAGCCGTGGTTCTGCTCGCAGCCATGACACTGGCAGGATGCGCCACGACCACGGAGACGACAGACGTCATCCGCATCGATCGCGCCCAGGGATCCGACGAAAACATTGCATCGCTGACCGCCGTCATTCAGGCCAATCCGCGTGACCCCGAGGGTTACAACGTGCGCGGCTCCGCCTATGGCCGTTCCGGCCAGTTCAAGCAGGCGCTTGACGATTTCAACACGGCGCTGCAGCTCAATCCGCAGTTCTTCCAGGCTTATGCCAACCGCGCCCTCGTCTATCGCAACATGGGCAAGCCGGTCGAAGCCGCAGCCGACTACAATATGGCGCTGAAGATCAACCCGAATTACGACGTCGCCTATATCGGCCGTGGCAATATCTACCGCCAGGCCGGCCGTGTCGACGAAGCCTTCGGCGACTTCAACCGCGCCATCCAGCTCGACACGACGGATGGTCGCGCGTTCCACAATCGTGGCCTGATCTATCAGCTGCGCGGTGACCACGCGAAAGCGATCGATGACTTCTCGAAGGCCATCTCGCTGTCCTCGCGCGCACCGGAACCCTATAACGGTCGCGGCGTCTCCTACATCGCGCTGAACGACGACGAAAACGCGTTTGCCGACTTCAACCTCGCCATTGAGCTCAACGGCAACATCGCCGAGAGCTGGGCCAACCAGGCGCTCGTCTACGAGCGTCGCGGCGACAAGGCACGCGCGGCAAAGTCCTACAGCCATGCGCTGCGGCTCGACCCCAAATACGAACCCGCCAAGCAGGGCCTTGCCCGCACACGCGGCACGACCTGAAATTCACCTCAGGCAAGCAGACCAGAACGGCGGGGCAACCCGCCGTTTTTTTATGCTCGGTCAACACTCCGGTTGACGACAGGAGCAAATGAAAAAGGCGGCCCGTTTCCGGACCGCCTTTTGTGCATGAAAACTGTGTCGCGGCTTAGCGCATCATGAAGACGCCGGCGACCGACAGAACGATCCAGATGAAGAAGCCACCGAGCAGGCCTGCACCGGCAAAGAAGCCGGCAGCCATGGCGATCATCAGGGCGACCAGCAGTGCGGTGCCGTACTTGGTACCCGCGATGAACAGGTCGTAGGTCTTCTCGTGTTCCTTGTAGTCCATCGAAGCACCGGTTTCGACCGGACCGGAATGATGTTCGCTCATGTTCGATCTCCCAAATCGTAGGACTGGCGGCACCACTGCAGAATCACGCGGGACGCAGCCGTGGGCAAAATTTTGTCTTTTTCCCGCATACACAAACGCCAGCCCGAGTGCAATCGCCTCCGGGGTTCGTGGTCAATAATCCCGACCGGCAATCGCGCCCGTGATCTTGCCATCCGCCACCAGCCGCGCCGAGGGCAGGATGGTCAGCGGCGTTGTCGGCAAGGGCCCGACTCCGCGCCCGAACATCAGCCGCCGCTCGTGCACACCCGAATCGAAGAAGGGATAGCGCTTGAGGAGCTTGGTCCCGGTCGTGTGGGTATTGGTCGCCATCAGGGTGAGCTCCCGCCCATAGATCTCCGTCATCCGGCGGTCGACCACTGTCTCGGCATAGAAGACCCGCTTGTAGAAGGCAGCATGTGCGGGACGTACCGGCTGGAGGACCCTGTCGGCCTTGAAATAGGCCGCTGCCACGATGCTCGGCCGAAGCGTGATATAGGGAAGAACCGGGACTTCGGCTGCAAAGGCTGGATCCACAGCGAAACGCGCGGGATCAATGATCGTCAGGCCGGCATCCAGATAGGCTTGCATGATGTCAGGGAACACCTGAGCCGACTGCGACAGCCGATGATCAGGCGTCACGTGGTGAAGCCTGATGGTGCTGACCAACTCCTCGAAATAATAGATTCCAAAGACATAGGCGTGCGGATCGAAGTCAGCCTCGTCGATCATGCTCGGAGCCGAGCGAGGTATCATGTCGGCAGCCTTGTAGGTCTTGTAGCGGAGTTGTTCGATATCCTCGAAGTCCTCCTGTGTCTCAATTCGACGATACTCGATAAAGTCGAGATGACGCATCAAGCGCTCCGAGAAGCCTTCCAGTTCCATATTTTTGCCGCCCATCATGGTTAACACCATGTGAACGGGTATCACGCATTGTTCCCCCTCGCGCCCCCCAATATTAAGGATAGATTAACACTCCATAAGTTAAGGTTAACAGTATCGTTTGAGACCGTTGGGCCCAAAACGGGCTGCTCAATAGAGCTTTGGGATACGGGCATCAGCTCGAAATTTACGCCGCAGCGTCAGGCAACGCCGATCCGTTCAGCCAGTCCGGTCGCCGCCGCTTCTTCCGCGAGCGCTTCGATCGCATGCGCGGCGATCGGCATAGAGAAGACATAGCCCTGGATGAGGTCTGCGCAGTTGTGCTTCTTGATGAGTGACAGCTGCTCCCGCGTTTCCACGCCCTCGACGACGATGCCAATGTCCAGACCGCGTGTGAGGCTGACGATACCCCGAAGCAGCTTGAGGCGACGGGGATCCTCGCCAATATTGCGCACGAAGGAGCGGTCGATCTTCACAATATCGACCGGCAGCGTATCGAGGTAGCTCAGGCTGGAAAAGCCGGTGCCGAAGTCATCGATCGAGATGGTAATGCCGAGGGCTCTGAGGCGGTCGAGCACGGCACGCGCGGCAGAAAGCTCCTCGATCAGGCTGCTTTCCGTCACTTCAAGGTGCAGACGTTTGGCCGAAAGTCCGGTCTCATTGAGGATCTCTGCGACCGTTGCCGCAAGGTCCCCGTGACGGAGGTCGTGAACGGAGAGATTGACGGAGACGCCGATCGGCTCCGGCCAGGCCCGGCAATCGGCACAGGCCTTGCGCAAGACCTGATGCGTGATGTCAGTAACGATCCCCATCTCTTCGGCAATCTGGATGAAGATATTGGGCGCAATCGGCCCCTTCTCCGGATGATGCCACCGCGCAAGCGCCTCGCAACAGGCGAGCACCCGGCCATCGGGTGTGAACATGGGCTGATAGACGACGGTGATGCCGTGATCGTCCACAGTTGCCCTGAGGTCTGCCTTCAGCCGCTGGCGCTCCAGATAGCGGGCATCCATTTCCTTGGCAAAGAGCGTGAACTGTCCACGGCTGCGCGCCTTCGATTCAAACAGCGCAATGTCAAGCTTGACGGGCCACTCGTCCATCTTGACGTCTGCGCTCTCAAGCAGCACCGCGCCGGCGGAGAAACTGACGGTGATGACGGCACCGTCAACCTCGAAGTTGCTGCAGGCGGCCGCGTGCAGGCTGCGCATCTCCTCATCCAGATCCTCCCGCCCCTCGACATTGGGGAAGAAGCAGATGAAGTGATCCCCGACCTGGCGGCCGACGACGGCCTTGCCGACCGCAAGCTCGGTCAGCCGGGCAGCGATCGCGACAAGCAGTTTGTCGCCGGTCAGGTGACCCTTGAGGTCGTTGACATGCTTGAAGTCGGTCACATCGAGGATCATCAGACCGACCACGGGCCCGAACTCCCCCGGACGCTCCAGGCGCTCGCGCACCAGCTCGGTAAAATAGCCGCGCTGCGGAAGCCCCGTCAGACTGTCGTACCGCGCCATGTGAAGGATCTTGCGGTCGGCGCGCACACGTGCGGTCACATCTTCGAAGATCAGAACCACGCCGCCTTCATCCCGCCGCTTGGCGGAGAATTCCAGCACCAGATCCTCGGAGAAATGCATGACGGCGCGATTGGAAAGACCCTGCGTCAGCTGCGAGAGTTGCTTCTGCAAGAGACTGGGCATCGATCCGTCGATGAAGGTGTGGCGCACGCCATAGCGCAGCACCACGTCCAGATCGCAGCCCGTCAGGCGCCGTCTGTCGCCGAGGCTCAAGAGTTCGCAGGCCTTGCGATTGACCACCTCGATCCGGTTGTTCGGATCGAGCATCAGGAGACCATGGGTCATGTTGCTGAGCGCGGTATCGAAGCGGTCGGCAATCTTGGCCATCTCGCGCGAGGCGATGACGTTTTCGTAGAGGAAGTCGCGCACACCATTGGCCATCGCGCGGGTCGTCAGCCAGAATGGGATCAGCATCAGCGACAGCAGCGACTTGAAGATGTCCTGCGCCAGAAGGCTGCCGATCACCATGGGCGCGCAACAGGCGAGTGTCTGCAAATCCACCGCCAGACGCGAGCCATAGTTACGGCCGACGATCGAAACCATCGTGGCCATGGCGACCGAAATGCAGGCGAGTTCGGCAAACGTGTCCTGGAAGGCCAGCATCGCATAGCCGCTGCCAATGCCCAGAATGGCCGTGGTCAATGCGCCGCCGAGAACATAACGCCGTTCCCAGGCTGCAATCTGCTCGCGCGTGAGCTTCGCCTTGTCCTCGCGATCGAACAGGAAGAAGGAGTGAAGCCGGAACGAGAAGACCAGCACGAAGCAGGCGCAGAGCAGAAGGTAGAAGGAGGCACCCGTCTGCACATAGACGGTGACGAAGGTCAGGATGTGGACAACCATGCCGGTGAACAGCGTGAAGCGGTTGTCAAAGAGAGAGCTCACGAACGACAGATATACATCCGTGGGCACATTGTGGTCATGCCCCTTGTCGGCCCTCATAGTTTGCCCTCCCGGCGAGGTTGGACTCGAAACCTCAGATGTCAAATGATGTCTCTTCCAATCCTTATTCCCGTTTCCGGGGGCAAAAAGCATGTTCTAAAACGTCACAGTAATGCGCAAAGCGAAGCAAATGCTAAAATGCACTGCTTCGAAGCGGGACGCAAACAAGTAAGTGAGAACCTGTTAAGGCCGGCATAGGGAAACCGGTAAAATGCGACCAAATGACGAAACGGCAAAGCATGACGATTTCGTCCGGGGCCGACCGCGCCGAACCAAAAACCTTCGACTTTGGTATGCGTCACGGGAGGACAGGTGCTGTCCAGTTGCGCGCCGTTTACCATTGCTCTAAGCACAAAAAGACAAGGGGAGAAAAAACACAATGACAATCCTGTTGGCTGTTTCCCGGGTGATCGACGCGATCAACGGGGCCATCGGGCGCTGGGTTTCCTGGCTGCTCCTGGCCGCCGTTCTGATCAGCGCCGGCAATGCCGTCATCCGCAAAGTCTTCGACATTTCATCCAATGCCTGGCTCGAGCTGCAATGGTACCTTTTCGGCACCGTGTTCATGCTCGCCGCCGCCTATGCTCTGCTCCGCAACGAACATATCCGCATCGACATCCTGTCGAGCGGCTGGAAGAAGCGGACGCGCGACTGGATCGACCTGATCCTCCACACCATTTTTCTAGTGCCTTTCGCTGCCCTGATGGCCTATCTCGCCTGGCCCTGGTTCTGGCTGTCCTTCCGGTCCGGCGAAGTGTCCTCCAGCGCCGGTGGCCTGATCATCTGGCCCGCCAAGGCGATGGTCCTGCTTGGCTTCATGATGCTGACGGCTCAGGCCTTCTCCGAAATCATCAAGCGCGCCGCCGTGCTGATGGGCCGGATCGAGGAGCCGAACGCAGTCACGCCTGAGCCAGAAACTGAGACCGAAGGCAGGGAGGCCTGAGATGATCGACCTTATCGCCCACAATCTCGCGCCGATCATGTTCACGACCGTCATGGCCATGCTGCTGCTTGGCTATCCGGTCGCCTTCACGCTTGCAGCCGGTGGTTTGATCTACTTCGTGCTCGGCGTCGAACTGTCGATCTTCTCGTCGGAGATCCGCCTCTTCTGGCCGCTGCTCCAGTCGCATCCGGAGCGCATCTACGGGATCATGTATAACGACACTCTGCTGTCGATCCCGTTCTTCACGCTCATGGGCATCATTCTGGAACGATCGCGCATGGCGGAAGACCTGCTCGACACGATCGGCCAGCTGTTCGGCCCGATCCGTGGCGGTCTTGCCTATGCCGTCATCCTCGTCGGCGCGCTGCTTGGCGCAACCACCGGCGTCGTCGCAGCCTCGGTTATGGCCATGGGCCTGATCTCGCTGCCGATCATGCTGCGCTACAAGTATAATGGCCCGCTGGTCTCGGGCACGATAGCGGCCTCCGGTACGCTTGCCCAGATCGTTCCGCCTTCGCTCGTTCTGATCGTCATGGCCGACCAGCTCGGCCGCTCGGTCGGCGACATGTATGTCGGCGCGCTCTACCCGGCCCTGATGATCATCGCGGCTTACTGCGCCTACATCTTCGCGGTCACCATCATCAAGCCGGAATGGGCACCTGCCCTTCCCAAGGAAGCTCGCACTCTCGGTGATGGCGTAACCTCGCTTCTGGTGATGATCGCCATCGGCACGGGCCTTTACTTCCTCGGCTATCACATCCTGTTCACCGGCATCGCAAGCGCCGAGTGGCAGTTGGTGGCGGCACTCGCCTTCGGCGTCATCTCCGTCTACGTCTTCGCGCTCGTCAATCGCGGTATGCAGTTGAACGTGATCTCGCGTCTCGCCCAGGAAGTCATCATCGTCATGGTGCCGCCGCTGGCGCTGATCTTCCTGGTTCTCGGCACGATCTTCCTCGGCATCGCAACGCCGACAGAAGGCGGCGCCATGGGCGCGACCGGCGCTCTGATCATCGCCGCAGCCAAGGGACGCCTGAACCTCGCCATCCTGAAGAACGCTCTCGACGCCACCACGCGTCTCTCGGCCTTCGTCATGATGATCCTGATCGGCGCCCGTGTCTTCGGTCTGACCTTCTACGGCATCAACGGCAATGTCTGGGTCGAAGACCTGATGCTGGCGCTTCCGGGCGGGGAGTATGGCTTCCTGATCGTTGTCACGATCATCGTCTTCATCCTTGGCTGCTTCCTCGACTTCTTCGAGATCGCCTTCATCATGGTGCCGCTTCTGGTCCCGGTCGCCCAGAGCCTGGGGATCGACCTCGTCTGGTTCGGCATCATTCTGGGCATCAACCTGCAGACCTCCTTCCTCACGCCACCCTTCGGCTTCTCGCTCTTCTACCTGCGCTCGGTCGCGCCGGAGGGCAGATGGAGGGACAAGGTCACCGGCCAGATGCAGGACGGCATCAAGACGCTGGACATCTACAAGGGTGTGCTGCCCTTCATCATCATCCAGTTCCTGGCGATCATCACGGTCATCGCCTTCCCGGGTCTGGTGATGCATTACAAGGGCGATGCAGTTGTCCAGGATCCGAGCACGATCCAGATCACCATCCCGCAGCCGACCGACGGCGGCGGCATTACCATGCCGTCCTTCGGCCTGCCACCGCTCGGCAGCGAGGCACCGGCTGGCGGTGCAGGCCAGCAGCCGGCACTCGGCCTGCCGCCCCTCGATCTCGGCCAGCCTCCGGCCATCCAGCCGCCAGCAGGCGCGGCACCAGCCGCACCTGCCCCAGCACCGGCACCTTCGATGGACCTGAGCCAGCCGCCTGTCATTCAGTAACGGCGGCTAAAGTCCACAGCACGACGACAGATCCGCAGAACCCCGGCCTCGCGCCGGGGTTTTGTTTTGCCCGAAGGCGCAAGAAAAAAGCCCCGGTCGCGAGGACCGGGGCTGCTGACTGTCGAGATGCAATTGTTGATCAGAGCTTGTTGGCGCGCTGCTGCATCATCATGAAGGTGTCGAAGGTGTAATCCGGCAGCTGCATCCAGAGATAGGCGTCCTTCTTGAACGCCAGCTGGCTGTCGTAGATCTTCTTGAAGGCCGCGTTGGAGGCATTGATCTCTTCATACGTCGCAAGCGAGGCTTCGTAGCAGGCGGTCAGGATTTCCTGGCTGAACGGACGCAGCACGGCGCCGGAGCCAACGAGTTCCTTGACCGCGACCGGGTTCTTGACGTCGTACTTCGCCAGCATGTTGGCGTTTGCGAAGGCGCAGGCGTCATGCAGGATTGCCTGATAATGGGCCGGAAGGCTGTTCCACTTTTCGAGGTTGACCATGGCATGCAGCGTAGCGCCACCTTCCCACCAGCCAGGATAGTAGTAGTACTGCGCGACCTTGAAGAAGCCGAGCTTCTGGTCGTCATAAGGACCGACCCACTCGGTGGCATCGATCGTGCCCTTTTCCAGCGCCGGATAGATATCGCCACCAGCGATCTGCTGCGGCACGACGCCGAGCTTTTCGATGACCTTGCCGGCGAAACCGCCGATGCGCATCTTCAGACCCTTGAGGTCATCGAGCGTATTGATCTCTTTACGGAACCAACCACCCATCTGCGCACCGGTATTGCCGGCCGGCAGGCCGTAGAGGCCCTGGGTGGCGAAGAATTCGTTCAGCAGTTCGTTGCCGTTCGCCTGATAGAACCAGGCGTTCTGAAGGCGGGCATTGAGACCGAACGGGACGGCTGTCGCAAGGGCGTAGGTGGGGTCCTTGCCCCAGTAATAGTAGTTGGCGGTGTGCGACATCTCGACCGTGCCTGCGGCCACGGCGTCATTGGCCTGAAGTCCGGGCACGATTTCACCCGCAGAAAAGACCTGGATTTCGAAGTTGCCGTTGCTGGCGGCCTTGACGCGTTCCGCGACGTCGTTGGCAGCACCGAAAATGGTGTCGAGCGCCTTCGGGAAAGACGAGGTCAGGCGCCAGGTGATTTTCGGATTTTCCTGCGCGATGGCGGGTGCTGCCAAGACGGCAGACGCAGCAGCGCCTGCACTGGCCACGCCAGCCTTCTTGATGAATGAACGACGATCCATGAACTACCTCCCAGTTGTTGCCCCACCGGCGGGCATCGTCGGCCCCTCCCGGCAGCGATGCGCGAGCTAACCATTTTGTCCAAAGCCTTTCAAGCGCTTGGGAGCTATTCTTTTGGATGAGAGCTTTCACTTGCGCGTGCCAATTTTTATCAACCGCGATGTTAGCGCGAACACGCATTTACTTCCCAGAGACCTACAACCAGGGCGATGTGCAAGCCATTTTTACAAGGACATTTTCGGCCGGTGACAGGCGCGCTCAGGGCAGCATGAGGAGCGCCAGATCAGCATCCGGCGCGTCTGTTGCCTCATAGGAAAAGTGTTGTCCGCGCACGAGCGTCAACACGGTCGCCCCGGCGGCATCGCTGATCGTCACGCTGCCGTCCTCGTTCTGCGTCCAGTTGCTGGCGCGCGTCAGGCCGGGCCAGACTTGCTCGCAGTCGGGTGGCGCAAAGAAATCTCGGCTTCGGCTGGTCAAGGCCGCTCCGCGTTCGACGAGACAGACCGTCCGACTTTTAAAGTTGGAGACCGAGAAGATGGCCGGCGGGGAAACGGTACCCGCCTGCAGCGAGGCGGATAGTCCAGACGGCGAAGCACCTGGCGTCGGGATCGTTCCAAGGACGATCGGATCTGCCACTAAGGGCTCGGAGGGCTGCGGCATGGCCCAGAAGCTGAGCCCGACAGCCGAAACACCTGCACACACCAGTGCCGTCGTCACGATGACGAGAGAGGCGTTCATCGGAGCATCCTTCCGCTCGAAACCCCATGTCCGAACAGGATGCTCCCTCAAGCTTGCGGAAGGCTGAACTGCCGAATCAGGCAGGTTTGTGTGGCGTCTCCGGCACTGGCGTCAGCGGTTTGCCGGTCTGAAACCAGGCAATGAGATTGTCGACAACGAGGTCGGCCATCGCATCGCGCGTCGGCACGGAAGCAGACGCAACATGCGGAAGCAGGGATAAATTGGGCAAGTCGATCAGCGCCTGAGGCACGCGAGGCTCATCCGCAAAGACATCGAGGCCGGCTGCAGCAATCGTCCCCTTCTGGAGCGCCGCGATCAAAGCTGGCTCATCCACAGTCGAGCCACGACCGACATTGATGAGCACGCCATTCGAGCCAAGGGCTTCCAGCACCGCGGCATTGATCGCCCCATTGGTCTGAGGTGTGGAGGGCACGATCGAAATCATGATATCGACGGCCGCGGCCAGTCCGACGAGGCTGTCGTGATAGGCATAGGGCACATCCGTGCGCGGTCGTCGCGTGTGGTAGGCGATCTCGACTTTGAATGGCGCAAGCCGCGAGGCGATCTCCATGCCGATACGACCGAGACCATGAATCCCGACCTTCCGCCCCTTGAGTGACAGGGGCGACAACGGAAACGCACCTTCCTTCTCCCAACGCCCCTCACGCAGGTAGCGCTCTGCGAAGAAGAACTGGCGCAGGGTATTGAGGAGCAGCGCGATCGTCGTATCGGCCACTTCATCGTTCAGGACATCAGGCGTGTTGGTGACCACGATGCCGTGCGCGGCCGCAGCCTTCACATCGACACCGTCATAACCGACACCAAAGCTGCCGATCACTTCGAGTTTGGGCAGGCGATCGATGAGCGAGGCCGGGAAACGACCCGACACAGTAGCTCCGCGCACGCGCGACAATTGCTCCGGCGTCGCCTCGGTCGCCGACGCGTCAGCGACCTCCAGCAGTTCAAACGTTTCGGCAAGACGGGCACGCACCCGCGAATGAATGCGACCGGGGATCAAGACGAGGGGGCGATCGGACATAACTGTCTCCTGGCAGGCAAGGATGGGGAGCGGCCGGATTGAACAACCGGCCGACGCTCAGCGGCGGATCGGACCCGTCGACTGGCGGATGCGCATCTCGGGCTTGATCAGGTGTATGCCGTCAGGCTCATGGCTGCCGGCAAGCTTGTCGAGAAGCGCGCGGGCCGCAAGCCGCCCGACCTCAGCCTGACCGTTCCAGACGGTGGTCAGCGACGGCGTGGCAATCGAGGCTTCCTCGAGGTCGTCATAACCCGTGACGGAAATGTCCTGGCCGGGAATGAGCCCCGCACGCGCAATACCGTTCATCAACCCGATCGCGACCAGATCGTTCCAGCACACCGCCGCCGTCGGCTTCTGGGGGAGCGAGAGGAAATTCACCGCGGCCTCGAAGCCACCCTGCTTGGTGCGGGGACCCGGAATGCGCAGACCGGGATCAACCTCGATGCCGGCCTTGCGCAGCGCGTTGACGTAACCTTGGTAGCGGTCGCGCCCAGTCGAAGTCTGATCCGTGCCCCCGATCATGGCTATCGAGCGATGGCCAAGACCGATCAGATGATTGGTGGCGAGCGAAATGCCATAGGTGTCGTCACCGCGATAGATCGGAACGTCGAGGCCCTCCATCGAACGCGCGATGAAGATGGCTGGCATGCCGTTGTTTTCCGCCAGCAGCACATCCTCCGGCGGCGTGCCGATCGCTGGCGACATGATGACGCCGTCACCACCGAGCTGCAGCAAAGTCTCCACGAACATCCGCTGTTTGTCGACGCTGTCGTAATGGTTGGAAAGAATGAAGGTGTGGCGGCTGCGGTCGAGCTCGGTCTCGATGGCTTTCAGGATTTCGCCGTAGAACGGGTTCATGATGTCATGCACCACGACGCCGATGATCCCGGAGCGCGAGGTGCGCAGGCTGGCGGCACGACGGTTGTAGATATAGCCGAGGGCGCGCGCCTGTTCCTTGATCTTCTCGCGGGTATCGGCGGCGACAAGCGGGCTGTCACGAAGCGCAAGCGAGATGGTGGCGGTCGAAAGACCCAGCGACTCCGCAATGGTCGAAAGCTTTACCTTTTGTGCCACGTTTCCTCCCTCGCAGCAGATCGGCGGGCATTTCATCGCCCTTAAAAGTTTTAATTAAACAATTTAAGGAGCCGTTTCAATCGTCTTCCTCGGCCTCGTTCGAAGGTCGTATGACCACATTGCCGGAGAGATTGCCCTCGATAAGAGACAAGAGCTTCACCAGCGTCTTCAGCTCCTTGCCCGACAAACCCTGAACCGCCTGCGTCTCACAGGCTTCCATGGCGCCTGCGATGCGGGCAACGCTGCCGCGACCTTCATCGGTCAGATAGACCTTGGTAAGCCGGCCGTCGCGATCATCGGTGCGACGCAGGACAAAACCCTGCGCCTCCATACGCCCGATCGTGCGGGTCATGGTCGGAGCCTTTACGCCAAGCTGATGGGCGAGCGCCCCGGGCGTCTGCCCGTCTTCCTGGGCGAGCAGTTGCACGACGCCGTCCTGGCCGGGGTAAAGACCGCTTGCGGCAAGACCATGGGAAAGATGGGTGCGCATCGAACGCGCAACTTGGGTAACGCTGGCACACAGAACGCCGGAGCGTGGTGGCTCCTTCTTCTTGCTCTTCTTCTTTTCGCCGCGGTCCTTGTCGGCCTTGTCCTTTTTCGCCATGACTCTCCCCGGTCGACACACGCTGCGGTCGCCACTTCATACACGCAGCGATGGCTGCAATGCATAACGAAGATCAGGAGCTTAGACCAGATGGCGAAACCAGCCCCGTGGTTCAAGGATAACGATCCGGAACTGACTGCCGCAGATCGGCACGACTGGATCGCCGTCCTGCCGCTCGGCGCCCATGAGCAGCACGGCCCCCACCTGCCCTTCGAAACCGACACGATCATCGCGACCGGCATAACTGGGCGTGTGGTCGCAGCACTTCCCGAACACCTGCCTGTCACCATGCTACCGGTCGAACCTGTCGGCTATTCCATCGAACACATGGACGTCGAGGGCACCCGCAGCCTCGCCTTTGACGAAGCCGTCAATCGCTGGCTGGGCATCGCCGAGGACCTCCATCGCCAGGGCATCCGCAAGCTCGTCCTGCTCAATGCCCATGGCGGCAATTCCCCGCTCCTGACAATTGTCGCGACGGAAGCCCGGGTTCGTTTCGACATGCTGGTGGTCGCCACCAGCTGGACCCGCTTCGGCCAGCCGGAGGGCTGGATGAGCCCGGAAGACAAGGCTATCGACATCCACGGCGGAGACATAGAGACCTCGGTGATGCTGGCGCTGGCGCCTGAGAAGGTCGACATGACGGAGGCCGCCGCCTTTCCCTCGCGCCAATCCGAGTTTTCCGCCAGGTACAGACACCTGCGCGCCTATGGTCCACACGCCTTCGGCTGGAAGATGTCGGACCTCAACCCCGATGGCGTCGCCGGCAACGCGGCGGCGGCAACCGCGGAACGGGGGGAGCAACTGATTGCGCATGCCGTGAGGGGCATTTTGGAACTGCTGGATGACGTGCGTGGGTTTGATGTGGCAACATTGACGTGAGCTTGCAGGCTCGAGAGGTAAGGCGCATATTCATTGCGAGAGATCGTGAGGAAGAAGCATGCGTGTTTCCATGGAGCAGGCAGCCGCACGGGTGGAAGAACTCGTAGAACGAGCCGAACGCGGAGAGCCCGTCATCATCACCCGCGACGGGCAGGATGCTGTCGTGCTGCGACCGGTTGAAGCTTCAGAAAGGCGGCCAACTCTCTCGCAAGAGGAACGGCGGCAGCTCTTCAAGCAGCTACAGCAACGCGTTGCAGAGATACCAGACCCCTTTCCAGATGAAACGGCAGCGAGAAGCCAGGACTTTCTATATGACGAAAATGGTCTACCTAAGTGATCGTGGTCGACACCTCGGCGCTGATGGCGATCCTCAAGACAGAGACTGCAGCCGTTGAATGCGAGGCCATTCTGTCGGATGGATCTCGGCGCCTTCTAATGTCTGCTGCCATCTTGACTGAAGCCCACATCGTCGCTGCGCGCAATCAGCGGCTCGCAGAAATGAAGATGCTCATTACGGCATCGGTCATTGAAATCATCCCTCTGACGTCATCACGCGCTGAACTCGCCGCCGCAGCCTATAAGCGCTTCGGCAAGGGCTTTCACCCCGCAGCCCTCAATTTCGGCGACTGCTTTTCCTACGCCACGGCCAAAGAGTTTGACTGCCCCCTCCTCTATGTCGGTGACGATTTCGCCCGCACCGATATCCGCTCGGCCCTGTCCGCCGCCTGACCCCACACGAAAGCCTTTGAACTGGCAAAGCGGAACGCCTATATGGGGGTAACACCATTACAGCCGCATCGCCCGGCGCCCCCTGACATCAGAGGCTTTCATGACCGAAGCATCCGCGAAACCGACACCCGTCACCGTGCTCACCGGCTACCTCGGCGCCGGCAAGACGACGCTGTTGAACCGCATTCTCTCCGAGAACCACGGCAAGAAATACGCTGTCATCGTCAATGAGTTCGGCGAGATCGGCATCGACAACGACCTGATCGTCGAGTCGGACGAAGAAATCTACGAGATGAACAACGGCTGCGTCTGCTGCACCGTGCGCGGCGACCTGATCCGCGTCGTGGAAGGTTTGATGCGCCGCCCGGGCCGCTTCGACGGTATCATCGTCGAGACCACGGGCCTCGCCGACCCGGTACCGGTCGCCCAGACATTCTTCATGGACGACGACGTTCGCTCCAAGACCGAGCTCGACGCCGTCGTCGCGCTGGTCGATGCCAAGCACCTGCCGCTGCGTCTGAAGGACAGCCGCGAAGCCGAAGACCAGATCGCCTTTGCCGATGTCGTCGTCATCAACAAGGCCGATCTCGTCAGCCATGATGAGCTGCACCAGATCGAGCACATCGTGCGCGCGATCAATCCTTCGGCCCGCATCTACTCGACCACCCGTTCCGGCGTTGATTTGTCGAAGGTCCTCGACCAGGGTGCCTTCAATCTCGAGCGCGCGCTGGAAAACGATCCGCATTTCCTCGATCACGACGACCCGGACCACGTCTGCGGCCCGGATTGCGATCAAGATCACCACCACCACGGCCATGACCATCATGACCATGATCACGGGCATGATCACCATCATCATGACCACGGACACGGCCACCACCATCACGACCACGCCCCGTCTGCCATCCACGACGTGACCGTGACCTCTGTCTCGCTTCGCGGCGGCGAGATGAACCCGGATCGCTTCTTCCCCTGGATCCAGAAGGTGACCCAGACACAAGGCCCGAACATCCTGCGCTTGAAGGGCATTATCGCCTTCAAGGGCGATGAGGAGCGCTATGTCGTCCAGGGCGTACACATGATCGTCGAGGGTGACCACCAGCGCCCGTGGAAGGATGGCGAGAAGCGCGAAAGCCGGCTTGTCTTTATTGGCCGCGAGCTCGACCGCGAGAAGCTGGAAGCAAGCTTCAAGGCCTGCGAAGCCTCTGCCTGAATCGAACGAGCGGGGCGCGTTTGCGCCCTTCTCCGCCTGACCTCTGCCTGAAAGAAAGCCTTGTAATATGCCGACAGTCGCCCCTCTCGATATCGAAGGTCACGTTGTCTCGACCCATTTCCTGGGAGACATCCCGGTCTTTGCTGCCGCGACGGGTGCCATCCATCGGCTGGACGGCGGCGAAAAGGTAACGGAGGCCAATGCCGGCCTCCTCACCTGCGTCAAGGATGCCGCCAGCCAGACGCTGCTGACTGGCGGCGAAGACGGTCGCGTGTTGCGCATTGCGCATGACGGCACCGTGAGCGAACTTGCCCACGTGCCGCGCAAGTGGATCTCGGTTGTGGCGCCGGGCCCTCAAGGGGCCGTGGCGTATGCCCATGGCAAGTCGACATTTGTCCGCCTCGCTGATGGGACTACAAAGGAATTCACCGAGGAGCGCACGGTCGAGGCAGTCGATTTTGCGCCCAAGGGCCTGCGCATCGCCGTCGCCCGCTACAATGGCGTGACGCTCCACTGGGTTGGCACGGCAGGTGCTCCGGTCGATCTCGACTGGAAGGGCGCCCATACCGGCGTCACCTTCTCGCCCGATGGCCGCTTCGTCGTGACCATGATGCAGGAATCGGCGCTGCACGGCTGGAAGCTCGACGGCAAGGCCGCCGACACCCGCCATATGCGCATGACCGGCTACCCCGCCAAGGTCAAATCCCTCTCCTGGTCACCCAAGGGCAAATGGCTTGCCTCTTCAGGCGCACCCGCCGCTATCGTCTGGCCGTTTTCCGGCAAGGACGGCCCGATGGGCAAGGCGCCCCTAGAGCTCGGCACCCGCGCCAACATCCTTGTCACCCAGGTCGCTTTCCATCCGATCGAAGAGGTGCTGGCGATCGGTTTCATAGACGGCATGATCCTCGCGGTCCGCATCGCCGACAATAAGGAGGCGCTACTGCGCCGCCCGGGTAAGGGTGCGATCACCTCGATTGCCTGGAGCAGCACCGGCAAACTGCTCGCCTTCGCCTCCGAAGCGGGCGACTGCGGCGTCGTCGACATCACCGGCTGATTGCTGAAAATCACGCCTCAAAGCGTTTTAGTTGCGTGTAAACGCGTGAAAAATCGCGCCTAAGGTCAAATAGTATAAAAATTTGCACTGTCTCGTTCATCAATTACTCACCTTAACCATGTGGTAGTAATTACCTCCCTAATTTGAGGGAGGACGAGCGAGAGACAAAACAGCCGCGTCTCGTCGGGACTGGGAATCATTCCAACATAGCCTATTCAATTCTTCTTCAACCATGGCTGCCTGGCCGCGGGCGCTTATCCATGCGCCGCGCCGACGGGCGGACTGCGAACGGACGCAACATGAATCTCAACCTGAAAATTGTGGTGACGGCAGCAGGTCTTTGCCTTGCAGCCGGGATAGTCGCCGTCGCGGGTGTTGGTGCCCAGACGCTGCAGACGCTCAAGGTCAACGGCCCGATCTACAAGCAGATCGTGGACGGAAAAGATCTGATCGCCGACATCCTGCCGCCGCCGCTCTACCTGATCGAATCCTATGCGCTGGCCAATGAGGTCTTCGTCCATCCGGACACAGCAGGGGTAAACCTGCCGCGCTTCGATCTGCTCAACAAGCTCTATGATGAGCGCCGGGAATACTGGAAGAACTCGACGCTGCCCGAAAATCTGCGCGCCAAGCTTTATAATGAAGTCATCGCAAAGGGTGATCTCTATTGGGCCACGTTGCAGAACGACCTCAAGCCCGCGCTTGTTGCCGGCGATGCCAGCGCTATCACTCCGATTCTCTCGAAGCTCAAGCTCCAATTCCATGACCACGAGACCTCGGTGAACGAACTCGTCACGATGGCGAGCGAGTATCTGGTTGATCGAGAAGGGTTTGCGGCAGCCGAATCCGCCAGCCGCGAGGCTCTTGTCCTGACCCTCGGCCTGCTCCTGATTGCGACAGCACTCGGCAGTGTCTTCTTCATCCACCGCCGCGCGTTGAAACCGCTCGGAGAAATCACCGACTTCATGACCAACATGGCATCGGGCGACTTCACCGCCACCGTCCCGCACGCCAACCGCCGTGACGAAATTGGCCACATCGCTGCAGCCGTCGAGGTCTTTCGTCAGTCAGGTCTCGAAAATCAGCGTCTGCAGGCCGAAACGGAGGCCGCCCGCGCGGAAGTCGACCGGGAACGCAACTTGCGTGACAAGGACCGCTTGATCGAGGCCGAAGCGCTGCGCTTCGTCATCGAGGCGCTCGGTGCCGGCCTTCACCGTCTTGCGGAATGCAACATCCGCATGACCCTGGACGACGCCTTCGATGCCCGCTTCGAACCCTTGCGGCAGGACTTCAACCACTCGATCGCCACCTTCCAGGCGACGCTGGAAAAGGTCATGGAGGAAACCCGCCGTCTGCTGGAAAACAGCCAGGAGATGCGCGAAGCTTCCAGCAATCTGGCAAACCGCACCGAACAGCAGGCCGCAGCGCTCGAGCAGACGTCGGCCGCACTCGAACAGGTGACGGCAACGGTGCGTGCTTCTGCGCAGCGCACCAGCGATACACGTGAACTGGTGCGCGAGGCCAAGAACTGTGCCGTCGCCTCAGGCGGTGTTGTGCGATCGGCCGTGTCAGCCATGGAGCGGATCGAAACGGCCTCCTCCGAGATCGGCCAGATCATCGGCGTCATCGATGAGATCGCCTTCCAGACGAACCTGCTCGCGCTCAACGCCGGCGTCGAGGCGGCTCGTGCCGGGGAAGCCGGTAAGGGCTTTGCGGTCGTTGCCCAGGAAGTGCGGGAACTCGCCCAGCGCTCGGCCACCGCTGCACGGGACATCAAGGGGCTGATCCAGAAGTCCAGCATCGAAGTCTCGTCCGGCGTGCAGCTCGTCGGCGAGACGGGCAGCGCGCTCGACCAGATCGGCGAGTTCGTCAGCCGGATCGACACCAATGTCGATGCGATCGCAACCGCTGCCCGCGAACAGGCGGTTGGCCTGCAGGAAATCAGCACCGCCATCAACAGCATCGATCAGATGACGCAGCAGAATGCCGCCATGGTCGAGGAAACGACAGCGATCAGCCACACTCTGGCGGAGGGCGCCGTGCAGTTGACCTCGCTGGTCAACCGCTTCCAGTTGAACCGGCGCAGCGACATCAGGGCAGAAGGCACCCGCGAGATCGACCACCGCGCGGCCTGACCACTGTCCAAAAACGAAAAAGCCCGGCCTCCTCGCGGAAGCCGGGCTTTTCTATGTCAGATCGATCGGATCAGAACTTGACTGCGAGGCCGACATTGACCGTGTGCTGGTCGAAGTCGACGTCAGTGCCGCCGAGGTCGCCGCTGCCGAAGTCGTTGTAACGATATTCGACGCGGGTGAACATGCGGTCGGTCAGGGCGTAATCAACGCCACCGCCGATGGTCCAGCCATGCAGCGTGTCGTCGAAGCTGCCAACTGCGGTGTCGCCTTCGATGTTGGTGCCAGCGTAACCACCGGCAACGTACAGCAGAGCGCGATCCATGGCATAGCCGACGCGGGCGCGAGCCGACCAGTTCATGCCGGACTCGAAGTCGCCAACGCCAGCAACAGTCTCGTCATTCCAGTCGTAGTTCAGGTCGCCTTCGAGACCGACGACCAGCTGGTTGCCGAGGTCGAAGTTGTAGCCGACGAAACCGCCGAGACGTGCACCGTCGAAGCTTTCGGTGCCTGCGACGCCTTCAACTTCGCCGTCACCCCAACCATAGCCGGTCAGAATACCTGCATAGCCACCTGCCCAGGAAAACTGCGGCACGGTTTCGACGGCTACCGGCGGTTCTGCCGGAGCTTCGTAGATTGCGTCAGCCGCAAAAGCCGAGGTCGAAATCGCCAGAGCGGCGGCAGATCCGAGAAGGATGCTCTTCATCATGTTTTTAACTCCTGTGTTACAAGGCCACTTATAACGCCATCTCTGGTTAAAGTATGTGATGATTATACAACATAACCATCTAAACCTAACCGGCGCATTTGTTCCCGCCCGTGCGAAATTCTCGCGCCGGACCCCGCAGCAAGAAGCTCCAAGCAGGAAAATGGTTCCTTGGTATGGCGGAAAAAAGATGCGCTGTTTCAGGAAGGCGTGAGGAGTGCGTGAGATTTGCAACACTAGCCGTTGAGATACGGAAGCTGAGAACCGAATACCAGATGGCCAAGTGATTGGTGTAGCAACAGATTTTGGCGAAAGGCTTCCCGCTAGAGCAAACGGCAAGGGGCGGCCGCCATCGGCCACCGCCCCTCAAAGAAAACTTGGCTCGGAAGGCAATTAGAACCGGTAGGTGATACCCGCACCGATCAGCCACGGATCGAGCTTCGCCTTCCCCGAGACCGCAGAACCGTTCACGGTCGCGTCGAAGTCGGCTTTCAGGAAGAGCTTCTTGACGTCGAAGTTCACGCCCCAGTGCTCATTGACCATATAGTCCGCTCCGACCTGAAGTGCCGTGCCGAAGGTGTTCTTGACGTCGAGGCTGCTCGCCGCATCGCCCTTCTGGCTGTAGAACATCGTGTAGTTGACGCCCGCGCCGACATAGGGCTTGAAGGCACCGAAATCGGTGAAGTGGTATTGCAGCGTCAGCGTCGGCGGCAGCACCCAGGTCTTGCCGACCTTGCCAAGGCTGGCCAGACTGCCTTCACCGTAGATATTGGCATAGGTCGTACCAAGGATCAGTTCGGCCGCGATATTGTCGGTGAGGTAGTAGCTGATATCCAGCTCGGGGATCACGCTGTCGCTATAGGACAGGCCCGAACCGGCAGCGCCATCGACGAAACCCGAATCATGCGTGACGACGCCGAGGCCGCGTACGCGGATCTGCCAGGGGCTGGACGCAGCCACCGTCTCGATCGCCGCTTCCGGTGCCGGTTCCATGAGCGGCGCTATGTCCGCCGCAAAGGCAGCCGGAGCGAGCAGCAACAGTGTGGCGGTCGCGGCAAGAGCGCGGGTCGGGGCAGTCCGGACGGTGGTCATCATTCTCTCCTTGAAACAACTAATGGCGTTGAGCCAATGCCAGCTAGCAGCCCGGGAGAGACGAGCATCTTGAGCCAGATCAATAGGTTAGATCTTAATTATATAAAACAACCATCGCCCGTGTGACTGTGACCGGCGCGACACAGCCAGAGTTGACGATTGAAAAACACCGCAGAAGCGCTGTGCAAAACAGAGCGCAAAGGAAAGGGCCCGGCGCGACGAATCGCGGCCGGGCCCTTCAGCGAGCATCCGGGAGCCTTGTTCAGGCTGCGCGGCGCAGGCCCGTCGGCTGCGACAGCTTGCGACCGGACGGGACCACCATGCCGGCAGCTCCTTCGAGCCAGCCATGCACGAGTTCCAGCGCCAGGAAGCGGTCGCGCGCAAACGGACCCGGCATCACCAGATGCTGCGTCTTGTCGGCAAAGAAGCCGAAGCGCTCATAGTAAGGGGCGTCACCAACGAGAAGCACGGCGCCATGTCCGCGCTTGCGGGCCTCAAGAAGCGCTGCCCGCATCAAGGCGCCACCGATGCCCTTGCCGGCATGTGCCTCGTCGACCGCGAGCGGGCCGAGCAGAAGGGCGTCGATCGCCCTGCCCTCACGGCTGATGCCGGCTTCGACGTTCCACAGGCGGACTGTGCCGATGACATGGCCGGCAGCGTCACGGGCTACGAGGGCCAGGCCCTCGGCCGGAATCCGGCCGCTGCGGATCTTCTCCGACGACTTCTTGCGGCGATCCTTACCCATGGCGCGGTCGAGCAAAGCCTCGCGTGCCACGACGTCGGCCGGCGTTTCATGATCAATGACGAATGCAGGCGCCGGCGCGAAAAGCGCGCGCATGCTGGTCAGAACAGCGGCCATTCTGGCCTCCTATCCCAAGCGATGACGATGATTGTGAAGGTCCGTGCCGGCTGGCCGGCACGGGAGACGTCAGATGACGTAGGACTTCAGCGGGTCGAAGCCATTGAACGCCACCGCCGAATAGGTGGTGGTGTAGGCGCCGGTGCCCTCGATCAGAACCTCGTCGCCGATCGAAAGCGAGATCGGCAGCGGATACATGTTCTTCTCGTACATCACGTCGGCCGAATCGCAGGTCGGACCGGCGAGAACGCAGGGCTCCATCGCGTCGGCGTCATGGGCGGTGCGGATCGGGTAACGGATCGCTTCGTCCATGGTTTCGGCGAGACCGCCGAACTTGCCGATGTCGAGGAACACCCAGCGGTGCTCATCGTTGTCAGACTTCTTCGAGATCAGCACGACCTCGGCCTTGATCACGCCGGCATTGCCGACCATGCCGCGGCCCGGCTCGATGATGGTCTGCGGGATGTTGTTGCCGAAGTGCTTCTTCAGCGACGCCTTGATTGCCAGGCCATAAGCTTCTGCCGACGGGATGTCGCGCAGGTACTTGGTCGGGAAACCACCACCCATGTTGACCATCTGGAGGACGATGCCCTGCTTGGCCAGCGAGTTGAACACGCGCTTGGCATCGGCAAGAGCGCCGTCCCAGGCATCGACCTTGGTCATCTGCGAACCAACATGGAACGAGACGCCGAAGGATTCGAGTCCGAGCTGGTGTGCGTAGACGAGAACGTCGACGGCCATCTGCGGCACGCAGCCGAACTTGCGGGAAAGCGGCCATTCGGCGCCTTCGCCGTCCGTCAGGACGCGGCAGAACACACGAGCGCCAGGAGCAGCACGGGCGATCTTCTCGACTTCCTCGTGGCTGTCGACGGCATAGAGGTTGACGCCGAGTGCGAAGGCACGCGCGATGTCACGCTCCTTCTTGATGGTGTTGCCGAACGAGATGCGCGAAGCATCTGCACCGGCATCGAGCGCCATCTGGATCTCGGCAACGGAAGCGCAGTCGAAGTTCGAGCCCAGCGAGGCCAGGAGCTGGAGGATCTCCGGCGCCGGGTTCGCCTTGACTGCGTAGTAGATGGCGCTGTCCGGCAGGGCATGACGGAAGGCACCGAAATTGTCGCGCACGACGTCGAGGTCGACCACGAGGCAGGGACCTTCGGGACGTCGGGTGTTGATGAAGTCGAGGATGCGAGCAGTGGTCATCGATGTAACCTTCCATATTCCAGCGATACCCGAAGCTGCCAAGCTTCGGATGGACAAAGGACGGCGAGACATCGCTCGAAACCAGTCGGTGGAGACACCGGTACCGTACGAACGCTCGACGCGCGAAACGATGGATCAACGCACTCTGGAAACGAGTACAATAATCCGCTTTGTCTGCCATGGATTGGAGGGAGACCCTACCGCACTTCCGGCAATGATGGTGTGCCTCTGAAGTAACTCCAGCTGATGGAAAGCCGGAAGAGACTAGAAAGGCCCGCACCGTCGTTGCTTCGTATGTCCTCGCATTTTCCGGTTGGCCGGAATAGCGACTGGAGGGGTTAGTTCCAGGTACCTTACCGATGACCTCACCTTAGGGATTAATCCCCATTCGAGGGTCGGCGGACACACACGGGCACGTGCGACTTTGGGCTGAACACGAGATAAGAAATGTGTCGATCATAATCAAGAGGTTTTTTCGCCCCTGGTTAATTTTGCCGACTTGGACACTTTTCTTTGAACAATTTCCTCCATACGTTCACAAATAGCGGTAAATTTTGGGGGATTGGGATGGACACGCTCACTCGTATTCGTGCCTTCATCGATGTGGTCGAAGCCGAGGGCTTTTCCGCAGCCGCCCGCAAGACAGGCCGCTCCAAGGCGCTTTTGTCCAAATATGTCAGAGAGTTGGAGGATGAGCTCGGCGCTTTGCTGCTCAACCGCACCACACGGCAATTCTCGCTGACCGAGGCCGGCCACACCTATTTCCGGACGGCTGCCGACATCCTGAAGGAGATCGACAACCTCGCGGATCTCGTGCGCGAGAACAATGCCGACCTCAAGGGCAAGCTTAAAGTGACGGTCCCCCGCACCTTCATCGATGCCGATGTCGGCCAGTCGCTCATCGATTTCGCCAAGGAGAACCCGCAGATCTCGCTCGAGATCGTCGCGGAAGATCGATTCGTCGACCTGATCGAAGAGGGTTTCGACCTGGGCATCCGAATCACGAAGCTCGACGATTCCGGCATGATTGCCCGCAAGCTCTCCGACTTCCGGGTCTACGCCTGCGCCACGCCAGCCTTCATCGCCGAAAATGGACCGCTGACGCATCCGAGCGAACTCTCTCGCATCCCGTTCCTCATCGACACCAACTCCCGGTCCCACAACAGCCTGCGCTTTCTCGATACCGATGGCGACATGATCTCGGTCAGCGTCACAGGCCCGATCGAGGTGAATAGCCCTCTCGCAACCCTCAGGGCTGCCCGCGCCGGCATGGGCATCGCGATGATCCCCGACTTCATCGCCCGCCCCTATCTGGCCTCCGGCGAACTCGTCTCGCTCTTCGACGATTTCATCGCCAAGGATCGCGGCATCTGCGCCGTCTATCCCCATCGCCGCTATCTGCCGGCCAAGGTCCGCGCCTTCGTTGACTACCTTCACGCATGGTTCAAGCGCTATTCCTGAGCCATAGAGCCGGCACAGGGTCCCACTTTTGTCCCAATCATCGGACAGGGAGAGACCAACAGCTGGAATTCGGGAAGGGTATTCAAAGCATGCGGAAGAGGCTCGGTTACTGCGCGGCCGGAGCGGTCATGGCGTTTGCATCGCCGGCCCTCTCCCATCCGCACATCTTTGCCGAGGCCCGCGTGGAGATCGTCGCGACGGATGACGGCATGCTGAAGGAACTGCGCAATGTCTGGCGCTTCGACGATATCTTCTCCTCCAGCGTCCTCATGGATTTCGACAAGAACAGCGACCTGAAGCTGGACCACAGTGAGTTGAACGAGATCGGCAACACGATCCGCGATTCTCTCGGCGACTACAGCTATTTCACCTTCATCTCGAAGGACGGGGCATCGAGCGAGATCGCAAAGCCCGAGATCTTCAATGTCGACTTCAAGGACAACCAGCTTCTCGTCTTTTTCGTCGCCAAGCCCAAGACACCACTGAAGATCGGCGGCCGCATGACCTTCGGCGTCTATGATCCCACCCTCTACACGGCGATCGACTTTGCCAAGGACGAGGACATGGTGGTCGAGGGCAAGCCTTTCGAGGCCTGCACCCACAAGGTCGTCCGCCCCGATCCCGACCAGGTGATCGCCCAGAACCAGTCCAATCTGACCGAAGCCTTCTTCAACGATCCGGCCGGCACCGACATGGGCAAGCTCTTCGCCACGCGGCTGGAGGTGACATGCTGAAGATTGCCGGGCATCCGTCCCTCGCACGCTTCGTCCTCGCCGTCCTTCTGTGCCTCCTGCTCGCCGGCTTCGCGCACGCCGCCTCCCCGCTCGGCATCGGCACGGCCGAACCGAGCTACCGGCCGACAGGTGGCCCCTTCGCCGAGCTGCTTGTCTGGATCAATACGCATCAACAGGCCTTCTACCGATCCTTGACGAATGCCCTCAAGGCCATGCGCGAGGATCCCTGGAGCCTTGTGACTCTCGTCGGCCTCTCCTTTGCATACGGTGTTTTCCATGCCGCAGGCCCCGGCCATGGCAAGGCTGTCATCTCGTCTTACCTGCTTGCCAACGAGATCGAGCTTCGCCGCGGCATCCTCGTCTCCTTCGTCTCGGCCTTCCTGCAGGCGGTCGTCGCGATCACGGTCGTCGGCGTCACCTACTTGGCTCTGCGCGGCACATCGATCAGCATGACCGACGCAACGCGGACGCTCGAAATCGCAAGCTACGCGATGATCGTGGCCTTTGGCATCTGGCTCCTGATCCGCAAGCTGAGAGCATCCTTCGCCACCTCGGTGCAGACCGCGGGCACCGGCGCGCTGTTCGGCACCCCGGAAACACCCACCACCAGCAGCGTCACCGCCTCGCTCTTTGCCGAACCGGCGACAACAGCGACGCCCCGCGAAACGGGTGCCTCCCGCTTCCGCGCCATGGCAGTCGCCCATGATCATGACGCGCTGGCCCCCGGCTCCGTCTGCCATGAATGCGGGATCGCCCATGTGCCGGATCCGGGCCTGGTCAGCGGCAGCACATTCAGCCTGCGGGATGCTTGGTCGGCGGTGATTGCGGTCGGAATGCGCCCCTGCTCCGGTGCGCTGCTGGTCATGACCTTTTCGCTGCTGAACGGCCTGCTGCTCGGCGGCATCCTGTCCGTGCTCGCCATGGCGCTTGGCACGGCCATCACCGTCTCAGTGCTGGCAAGCCTCGCCGTCGGCGCCAAGAGCGTCGCTCTCAGGCTCTCCGGCCCCGGCTCCCGTAGAGCCGGCATTGTCGCAAGCGCAATCGAAGTGGGCGCTGCTCTGCTGGTGATACTGCTCGGGAGCCTGCTTCTTGCCGCAAGTCTGACCGCCTGAGGCGATCAGCCCTCGTCAGCCTCATGGCTGCGCTGATGACGCGAGCGCAGCCAGAGGATGAGGAAGATCGCCATCAAGGCGACGGCACCAACCAATGCGCCGAGTTCCGGCGAATAACGGCCGAGCCAGAGTACGACCGTCGGCACCACAAGCATCAGTCCGAAGATTACGGCGACAACGACAGCGGCCTGTTTCGTCTGCGAACGCGGGGACAGTTCAGCACCGTCTTTCCGCATAGCCTTCCTCGGCTCCGGCAGGAAACGGAAGGCATAGACGACGAGACCGATCGCCACGCAAAGGCCGACCGACCAGGCAACGGTCGCGCTCTTGTAGCTCGCATAGGCGAGTGCGGCGACAACCACAGCCGTGCCGACATTGAGAATGATGCTGAAGATGTTCGGCTTCACGGTGTCATTTCCTATCAGGTCGCGGAGGCTGCGATTTCGGCCCGCAGCTCTTCCAGCCGACGCATCTGGCGTCCGGCATCGTCGAAATTTTGAGGATCGAGCCAGGCCTCGAAGGCAGCCCGGATGAGTGGCCATTCGCCGTCGATCATCGAGAACCAGGCCGTGTCACGATTTTTGCCCTTGGACAGCATATGCTGGCGGAAGATGCCTTCGAAGCTAAAGCCATAGCGCTTGGCCGTCACCTTGCTGGGCTCATTCTCGTTGTGGCACTTCCACTCGTAGCGGCGATAGCCGAGATCATCGAAGACATGCCGGGCGAGCAGATAGTGCGCTTCCGTCGCAAGCGGCGAACGGCTCATTGCGGGACCATGCGCCACGCCACCGACCTCGACCACGCCATTTGCCGGATCCGGCCGCATATAGTTGGCCATGCCAACGACCTTGCCGGTCGCCTTGTCCCGAAACACTTCCGTGACCCATCCGCCCTTCTGGACGGCGCTCAGCCAGGCATCGAAATCCTCGATGCCCTTGAAGTCCGGCTGCGCGAAATAAGTCAGAAGCGGGTTGATCGCCATGCCGCCCAGCCCATCCCAGAGGGCCTCGAGATGAACAGCACGCCCATAAGGCTCGACCACGACAAAACGACCCTCCAGCCTGACGGGCTGGGGAGCCGGACATCCCTTGAAGCTGGATAGGTCACGCATGGCAAAGTCTCGGGGTCAAACAATTGCCCGAGGCTTAAGTCACGCAGGCGGCAAAGGCAACCGCCGTCGCGGACACCCGGGTGGACCGGATGCCGCAGACGCGTGGCGTCAAAGGCTGATCTTGGCAGAGGCGACGGTCGCCTCGATATGGTCGACCAGCGCATCCGGAAGCCCAAGGCGGCCGGCAAGCATGTCGAGATAGCCACGCTCCGTGCGGGTATCCGGCTCGATCGTCAGGCGCGAGGCAGTGTAGATCTCGACGCGCTGCTCTTCGGTCTTGGCCGAGGCAACCAGCGTGTCCAGATCGATCGGCTTGGCAAGCTCGGCCTCGATGAAGGCTTCCGCCTCGGCGCCGAGGCCAGACAGATGAACCTTGTCCATGATCCGCGCCCGTTCGCTCGCATCGATATGGCCGTCGGCCTTGGCGGCGGCGATCATCGCGCGCACCAGCGACAGGGCAAAATCATCGGAGACAGCCTGGGGCTCGGTGCTGAAGGGCGAATCCTTCGGCGGCGGCAGGAGTTCAGGCAATGACTGGGTCGGTTCGGGCTTCTGACCAGCCTGGTAATTCTTGTAGGCCTGGTAGCCGAGACCGGCGATGACGGCGAGACCGCCGAGCTTCAGGGCATTGCCGCCGAGCGAGCGTCCGGTCTTCGTGCCGAGCAGCACAGCCGCAAGAGCCCCGCTCTTCCAGGGATTGGCCTTCGCCATGCCCAGGAGATCGTTCCCCTTCTGGCCGAGCGACCCTGATGCTCCCGGCATCTGCGATCCCAGAAATTGATCCAGCAGCTTCTTGGCGTCGAACATCACGGTCTCCTTGTTGTCTCTGTCGCTCCCTAGATAGGAAGCGACTTCGACATTACAAAGAGGATGGCGATGAAGCTGGCTTAAATGTCACCCCTTGAGGGCTGCAGCTTCGCTGGCAAGCTTGGTGATACCAGCCCAGTCGCCGGCAGACACCAGTTCCTTCGGCGCGACCCAGGAGCCGCCGACGCAGACGACGTTCGGTAGCGACAGGTAATCCATGGCGTTCTTCAAAGAGATGCCGCCGGTCGGGCAGAACAGCGTGCCGGCAAGCGGCGAAGACAGGGCCTTGAGGTAAGCGGCGCCACCGGCCTGTTCGGCGGGGAAGAACTTCAAAACCTTGTAGCCTTCTTCGCGCAGCGCCATGACTTCGGATGCGGTCGCCGCACCGGGCAGAAGCGGAATGTCGGACTGACGCGCGACGTCGAGCAGTTCCTGCGTCGTGCCGGGGCTGACGATGAACTGCGAGCCGGCATCGACAGCTGCGGCATAATGAGCGGCATTGAGGATGGTGCCGGCGCCGACCACGGCACCTTCGACTTCCTGAGCAACGAGGCGCACCGCTTCCAGGGCTGCCTCGGTGCGCAGCGTGATCTCGATTGCCTTCAAACCGCCTGCGACAAGTGCGCGCGCCAGGGGCACGGCGGTCTTGGCATCTTCGATGATCAGGACCGGCACGACCGGCTGCAGCTTCAGGGTGGAGAGGAGCTTTTCGGTTTTGTCGCCCATGGCAGGACCCTCTTTTAAAACGATTAGATCGGCAATTCACTAACCCGCGCCGACCGCGATGTCGAGACCGACAGGTAGCACGGAATCTTTCGGGTTTCCTAACACCTCCGCCTCCGCTATGGTCACATGGCGTAATATTTCGGAGCGTGAGTGTATGGCGAAGGAAATCGAGCGCAAGTTTCTCGTCCGGACCGATGGCTGGAAAAGTGCCGTCACTTCCGAGACGAAAATCCGGCAGGCCTATATTGCAGCCGAAACGGATCGCTCCGTCCGCGTCCGCACACGCAACGACCAGACCGCCCAGCTGACCATCAAGTTCGGCAAAGGCCATCTCATCCGCGACGAATTCGAATATCCGATAGCCCATGACGATGCGCTGGAAATGCTGGCCTTTTCGATTGGCAACGTCATCGAGAAGACCCGCTACACGGTCGACTTCGAAGGCTTCACCTGGGAGATCGATGTCTTCGAAGGTGTCTATCGCGGGCTCATCACCGCAGAGGTCGAGATGGGCTCGGAAGACGACGCCCCAGCCCTCCCGGCATGGCTCGGCCGTGAAGTGACAGGCGACAAGCGCTATTCCAACCAGGCCCTTGCCACCGAGCGCATGCGGCCGGAGCTGGTGCATGCCATATCGCATTAGGCCGGACCGGCCTCTTCTTGCCGAGGTCCGGCTTGTTGCCCGCCAGGAGCTGGACAAGGCGATCGAAACGCTGGAGGCGAGACCGGACGGTCTGCACGAAGCCATCCACGCCGCCCGCAAGAAATTCAAACGCCTGCGCAATCTCTATCGGCTGGTCGCGAGCGGCGACAAGCCGTTCCAGAAGGCGGAGAACGCAAGGTTGCGCGATGCGGCCCGCAGCCTGTCACGCATGCGCGACGCCACGGCCCTGATCGAAACCGTCCAGCACCTGAGCAATCATACGCTGACCGAGGATGAGGCCGAAACGCTGTCGTCCGCCCGCGCAGTGCTGGCTCTCCGCCGGGACGAAATCGCTGAGACGGAAAGCGATCTCGAGGCGAAGGTGGCCAACGCGGTCGCCGAATGCCGGTCGGGGATCGAGGCTCTTGAGGGCCTGTCTCTCCCGTCCAAGACGGGTCACGCCGCCCGCCTCATGGCCAAAGGCTGGCGCAAGGGCCTCGACGAAGCCCGCAAGTCACTCGAAATCTGCAAGGGCGAAAGCCACGGCGAGGCCTTTCACGACCTGCGCAAGGCAGCCCAGGCCTACTGGATGAACCTTTCCCTCCTGCGCGACCTTTGGCCAAGCGCCTTCGATGCCAAACGCCAGGACACCAAACAACTCGTCGACCTTCTCGGCCACGAGCACGATCTGACCGTGCTCACCACGCTGATCGATCATGAACCCGAGACGTTCGGGGATGGCGAGGGTCTGTCCTTCCTCCTCGCCATCATCATCCGCCGCCAGCAGGACCTGCGCCGGGAGGCACTTGATCTGGCCGACCAAGTTTTCGCCGACCCCGCGAAGAGCGAGGCCGGCATCATCGAGGCATTGTGGATGCGCGCGGCGACCTAGAGGCCGCCGATCTGCACCTGCCGGTCGCAGGTTTTCTCGATCATTACAGCATCATGGCTGACGAGAAGCACCGCGCAGTTTCGCTCCCTTGCCAGTTCGGTCAGCAGATCGATAGTCTCCTGCTGGGTGATCAGGTCGAGACGCGAGGTCGGCTCATCGGCGAACAGGAAGACCGGATCGAGCAACAGCACCCGCAAGAGTGCGAACCGCTGCAACTCGCCACCGGAAACTTCCGTCGGCAGGCGCGTCAAGAGCACCGGCGAAAGCCTGAGACGCTCCATCAGCGGCTGAACGCGGGATGCGTCAAGCCGATGCAGGCGAACGAGATCGGCAATCGCCTCGCCCAGCGTGATCTTCTGCGGGAAGGCCGAGGGTGGATCCTGGTAGAGCTTCTGATAGCGAACGGCCTTGGCCTGCGGCAGGCGGGTCACCTGCCCGGCGTCGGCCTTCAACAATCCCAGCAGAACGTCACCGAGCGAACTTTTGCCCGATCCGCTCGGGCCGGTGATCCCGACGATCTCGCCGGGACGAAGCGACAGGTCCTGCCCGGAAAAGAGCATCTTGCCACCCCGCGTCTTGGCGAGGCCCGAGGCGATCAGGATCGGATCAATATCCTCAGGTGCAGCTGAGGTCCTCGAAGGCCAGTTTTCCGGCTCGGCCGCGATCAGGCGACGGGTATAGTCATGCGAGGGAGCCCTAAGCACATCCGCTGCCTCGCCCGTCTCGATGATTTTGCCCTCCAGCATGACAGCGAGGTCGCCGCCCATCTGCCGCGCGAGCGCCAGATCATGGGTGATGACAAGCACCGTACCGCCGGCCGCCACCTCCTGCATCAGAAGCGCGATCACCTCGTCGCGTCTGCTGACATCGAGACCCTTGGTCGGCTCGTCGGCAATAATGATGCGGGCACCGCCGGCACGCGCGGCGGCAAAGGCAACGCGTTGCGCCATGCCACCCGAGAGCTGTCCCGGCAACTTGGCTTCAGCATCGAGCACGCCCAGCGCTTCGAGATCGGTGCGGGCGGCGGAGATGGACTCGTCTTCCCCGAGACGACCGAGATAGCGATGCCCCTCGGCCACCTGCTCGAGCGCAACCATGGTCGGGTCAAGCGCCAGCCACGGCTCCTGCGGCAGCACGCCGACCTTGCGGCCCCAGAGCGGTCGAAACAGCTTCGGCTCGGCAAGCGAGAGCGTCTGCCCTTCGATCGCCACAGATCCAGTCGCGGTCAGCCCCTCCGGGAGAATGCCGATGATCGCCTGGGCGAGCAGGCTCTTTCCCGAGCCGGTTTCGCCGAGGATGGTAAAGGGCCGTCCGGCTTTCAGGGAAAACGAGACCGGGGCAACGATCTCGCCGGTCACGGCAGAAACAGAGGCCGCTTCGACGGAAAGAAGAATGGTCATGGCTTGTCCTTTCCGCCGATCAGCTGCAGCGCAAGCACCATCAGGAAGATCACGGCAATCGGCTGCAACAGCGCATGCGGCGCTTCCTGGTAATAGGGCAGAAGCTCGATCATCATCGAACCGAGCTCCGGTGTCGGCGGCCGAACCCCGACGCTGACGAAGCCGAGGGCCGCAATCGCCATGATCGCGGACGCCGCACCATAGGCGGCAACCGTCAGCAGCATCGGCGCAAGCTCCGGCCAGAGATGCCGGCGCAGGATATAGGCCGGGCCAAAACCGAGCAGCCGCGAGGCTTCCACCGCCGGTGACAGCAACAGAGGCCGTGCCATGGCCCGCGTCAGGCGGAAATACTCGACCCACAACACCAGCGAGATGCCGATATAAAGCATCGCCGGATTGTCGGGCACGATCGCCGTCAGCATCAACACCAGCAGCAGCCCCGGCAGCGCGAGGAAGGCCTCGGATACCGCACCCACGGCACGGTCGGCAAACCCACCGCGCCGGGCAGCGAGAACCCCGAGCAGCACGCCGGGGATCATTGCGGTAAAGACGGAGAGCAGTGCCAGCCCGAGCGAGAGGCGAAGAGCTGCGGCCAGCCGCGCCTGCATCGAGCGCCCGAGATGGTCATAGCCGAACCAGTCGGCGACGCTCGGCCCCTGCAGCGTCAGACGCAGGGTCTGCTTGAGCGGATCGGCTCCACCGAAAATGAGCGGCAGGAAGGCAAAGGCGAGCAAACCGCCGAGGATTGCCACACCCACAAGCCGGCGCAGCGGCCAGCGCGCGGGGCGCGGCGCTACATAATCAAACGTCGTCATGCGCTGCGCCTCCTCGGATCCACGCCATGGCAGAAGAGATCGACCAGCGCGTTGAGCGCGACGAACATCAGTCCCATGACGAGCGCGGTCCCCTGGATCATCGGCACGTCCCGCCCGAAGATCGCATGCACCAGCGCATGGCCGATGCCCGGCCAGGCAAACAGCGTCTCGACGACCACGACGCCTTCAACGAGATAGACGAACTGCACGCCGAGATAGGTGACGATAGGGACCGCGACATTGCGAAATCCGTGCCGCGTAAAGACCTGCCATTCGGAGAGGCCCTTGGTTCGCCCGAAGGCGTAGTAGGGCGAGCGCGATACGGCGACCATGGCATCGCGTGTCACCCGGTTCGACACTGCGGCCAGTCCGAGCGCCAGCGTCAGCGCAGGCAACACGAGATGCGCCCCATGGGTGTGCCCCGCCGCCGGCAGCACATTGAGCGTGATCCCGAAGACAATGATCAGGATGAGGCCCACCACGAATTGCGGCAACGCCCGCAAACCCGTCGACACCAGCATCAGCGTCCGGTCGAGCACGCCACCGGGCCTGAGCCCCGCGAGAATGCCGAGCGGCGGACCGATGAACAGCGACAGCACGATCGCGGCCAGTGCCAGCTCGATCGTATGACCGAGCTGCATGCCGATTTCCTCGATGACCGGCTTGCCGGTGACCAGCGACGTTCCGAGATCGAAGCGAAGGAGGTCGGTCATCCAGTCGAAGAGGGCGACGATGGCTGGCTTGCCGAGGTCGAGTTCGGCGGCAACCTTGGCAGCTGCCGCACTGTCGACGACGTCAAAGCCATAGCGGCCGGCAGCGATCCGGTAGGCGAGGTCGCCCGGAAGCGACCTCGTCATCACGAAGCAGATGAGCCCCACCATGAACGCGACCAGAGCCGCCTGAATGAGGCGGTTCAGGATGGCCTTGCTCATTTCGCCCACCGCATGGTTTCAAGCCCGAAGGAACGCTCGAAGGGATCGATCGTGGCGCCCTCCAGCTTCGGCGAGAAAGCCACCGTCTGCTGGTACCAGGCGATCGGGATAACGGGCAGATCGGCCTGGATCGCCGCCACGGCCTGATGGCGAAGCGTCTCGCCCTCAGCGGAATCCGTGACGCGCGTGAGATCATCCAGTGCCTTTTCGAAGCCGGCATTCGTCCAGTTCATCGCACCCCAGTCACCACCACCAGGGCCGTAATCGGAAAGCATGGTGCCGATCGGATCGGGAACCAGCGCGAAGTTGCGCGCCATCAGTGCAAGCTCCAGCGAACCGTCCTGATGCTTGGCCGGGATCTCCGAGGAATTGGTCGAGTTGATCGTCAGCGCCACCCCGATTTCCTTGAGCTGGTCCTGCAGGACAGCGGCGATCAGTGGCAGTTCCGGGCGGTCAGGATAGGTTGTCAGCGTCAGCGCGAAGGGCTTGCCGTCCTTCTCCAGGATGCCGTCGGCACCCGGCGTCCAGCCGAGTTCGGCAAGCAGCGCCTTTGCCTTCTCAGGATCATAGCCAAGCGGTGCGAGAGCAGCATCATGCCAGATCTTCAGGCTCGGCGGGAAGAGTTGCGTGGCCGCTGCCGGATAACGCAGGATCGCAACGGCAAGCCCTTCGCGGTCGATGGCCAGGCTCAAGGCCTCGCGTGCCTTGACGTCGGCGAGGAAGGCATGGCCGGCATTGACCTTCAAGAGCACGCTGCGCGGGATCGACACCGACTGCAGCACGACCTTGTCGCTCTTGGCGAGACGCGTGCGGCTCGCGGGATCAAGATTGAAGACATAGTCGGCGTCGCCGCTCTCGGCCATCAGCGCGCGGGTCTCGGCGCGGCTGACGGAGAGATAGGTCGCCTTCTCGATCTGCGGCTTCTCGCCCCTATAATCGGCGAAACGTTCAACGGCGAGGCTCTGCGGCGCCTCGAGCTTGGTGAGCTTGAACGGCCCCGTACCGATGATCGCCTTGACGTCCGCACTTTCATAGGCAGCCGGCGCCAGGATCTGGGCGCGGTTTTCGGCAAGGAAGGCCAGCAGCGGCACAAAAGGCTTCGACAGCGAGACGACAACCGCCCCTTCCGCGTCAGCCTTGATCTCGGTGATTGGTGCCTTGCTGAGAAGCCCGGCCTTCGCCCTTGCGATGTTAAGCGCAGAGGCAACCGCCTCGGCCGTCAGCCCCGTGCCGTCCTGGAATTTCACGCCTGTCTGCAGTTCAAAGCGCCAGGTCAGGCCGTCTTCGCTCACCGTCCAGCTCTTCGCGAGCGCCGGCACCGGATTGCCGTCCATATCAGCTTCGACAAGCGTTTCGACGATCCCCATGCGCAGGAAAATGTCTCCGGATTTAGCGGGATCGAGACCGGTGATCTCGAAGGGCGCGACGATATCGACGACACCGTCCGTCGCCATGGTGGGCGCCGAACCGGCCAGCAGCGTCATGAGCGCGACAGCGATGATATTCTTGAACATTAGCATCACCTTTAATGTTATAAAGTTACATCCGTCTAGCCAAACCGATCCGCGCTGTCCAGTGCTGCAACGCACTCGCCCACAACCCTCACCTCACTTGACGATTTTCAAACTTGACCCGGAAAGCGGAAATCCGTTGCACGGCAGGGTCCGAGGCGGTATTTCGCAGGCCATGACAGAACATTCGACAGCCCCCCGCCCCGAGACAAGCGGCGCCTTTTGCGTCGCCGCCCTCTATAACTTTGCCAAGTTTCCGCGTTTCGAGAGCTTTCAGGAACCGCTCGAGGCACTCTGCAAGGCTGAAGGCGTCAAGGGCACGCTGCTCATTGCCCATGAGGGCATCAACGGCACGATCGCCGGCACCGATACCGCGATTGCCAAGGTTCTGGCATTCCTGCGCAGCCAGCCGGAATTCAGTGCGCTGGAGCACAAGGAAAGCCGGGCTTCGAAGATGCCCTTCCTGCGCATGAAGGTCAGGCTGAAGAAGGAAATCGTGACGATGGGCGTCGAGGATATCGACCCCAACGAGATCGTCGGCACCTATGTCGACCCGAAGGACTGGAACGATCTGATCTCAGATCCCGAGACCATCGTCATCGACACCCGCAACGACTACGAAACCGCCATCGGCATCTTCCGCGGCGCCGTCGATCCGAACACCAAGACGTTTCGCGAGTTTCCCGACTGGGTGAAGAACAATCCCGGCCTGCACAACAAGCCGAAGATCGCGATGTATTGCACAGGCGGCATCCGCTGCGAGAAGGCGACGGCTTTCATGAAGCAGCAGGGTTTTGAGGAGGTCTACCACCTCAAGGGCGGCATCCTGAAATATCTGGAGGAAGTGCCGGAAGAGCAGAGCCTCTGGGATGGCGCATGCTTCGTCTTCGACGAGCGCGTGTCTGTCACCCATGGCCTGAAAGAAGGCGATCACAAGCTCTGCCACGCCTGCCGCAACCCGATCACCGCCGAAGAACTGACACATCCCCACTACGAGGAAGGTGTCTCCTGCAGCCATTGCTACGAGAGCCGCACCGAAGCCGACCGCGACCGTTATCGCCAGCGCCAGCTGCAGATCGCGCTCGCAAAGAAGCGCGGCGAAAGGCACATCGGCAGCTGAACACTGACCACAGGAGAAGCCCCGAGCATTACTGCCGGCCTCCCTCAGGACCTCACACCAGCACACCACCATCGCGGCTGGCGGCAAAGGCAAGTTCGGCTGCCTTGGCGCGCAGCTCCATTGGCCGCAGCATCAGTTCGCCGATTTCGCGGGGTGTTTGCGGACGGCCAAAGAGGTAACCCTGCAACTGGTCGCATCCGGCCAGTCGCAGAATAACGGCCTGCTGTTCGGTCTCAACGCCCTCAGCGGTAACAGGGATACCAAGCGACCGCGCAAGCGCCACCGTCGCCTGCAGCATCTCGACGGCGCGATGCCCCCGGTCGAGCGACTGGACCAGTGAGCGATCGATCTTCATGCGGTCGAAGCCGAACTGCCTGAGATAACCGACGCTGGAGAAACCGGCACCGAAATCATCGAGCGCAATGCGCAGCCCAAGCGCCTTCAGCCGTTCCAGCGCGAGGCGAGCTCGGTCCGGGCTCTGGATGAAATAGGTCTCGGTCATTTCCAAAACGACCCGGCCCGGCTCGATGTTCGCCTCCTCGAAGAGATCTGCAACGCGATCGACGAAGGCGGGGTCGCGGAACTGTCCGGGGGAAACATTCACCGACAGCTTCAGGTCGGGCCAGTGCGAAAGCTGACGCAGTGCCTGGCTCAGAACGCAAAGCCCAAGCTGGTCGATCAGCCCGCTCGCTTCGGCGATCGGAATGAAGACATCGGGCGAAACAGGTCCATGACCCTTGCGGGTCCAGCGCGCCAGCGCCTCGACGCTGACAAGCGAGAAGGTCTTCGCATCAACGACCGGCTGATAGACGACGGTGATCTCGCCACGGGCGATCGCGCTCCGGAGATCGATTTCCATCTGGTTGCGGGTTTCACGCTCCTCGTCCATGCGCGGATCGTAGAGTGTCCACCGCCCCCGACCACCGTCCTTGGACGAATACATGGCCATGTCGGCCCGACGCGTCAGTTCGCTGCCGTCCACCTGGCCGCCCTCGGAAACGCAGATGCCGATGCTGCAGCCGACGACAACGGTGCGTTCGCCAAGAAGCACGGGCTCGTCGAAAAAGGCGATGATCGAGGTGGCAAGCGTATAGGCGCGCGCCTGTGCATCCTGGCCCGTCAGCACGATGCCAAATTCGTCTCCGCCGATACGGGCAAGACCAGCCCCCTCGCCCACCAGAACCGCAAGACCAGCGGCCACGGCCCGGATAAGCCGGTCACCGGTGGCATGGCCATAGGCGTCATTGATCTCCTTGAAGCCATCGAGATCGAGATAGAGCAGGACCACGTCCTCGCCCACATCACGCCCATGGCGAACCGTATCCTCGAGCAGCTGGTTCAATCCCGCACGATTGAGAAGGCCGCTCAGACGATCGGTCTGCGCGAGCTTGACCGCATTCGCCTCATCTCTCCGGACGCGGCGCATCTCGGCATTGCCGATAACCACGAGCAGGAGAGCATAGATCGTGACGATCACGAGGGCAGCCTTGATCAGCGGCTTCACCTGTTCGCGGCTCTGGTCGCCCGGCGCGCGCGGTGTCCAGGCAAGCGACGCGATCGCCTCTCCTGAGGGCGCGGAAATGGTGACGGAGGTTTTGTTCGTCGATGGCGGCACGAGAACGAGACCCGGCAACACATAGGCCTCCGACAGCCGCTCGACCGTCGATGAAGACAGATGCCGGATGAAGGCGAGATAAACGTAGTTTTCGCGCGGCTGGCTAATCTCCCCGGATTTCGGGCGGATCAGCGCCACCCCTGCCGAACCGATCCCCTTTTGCGTCCGGATGAAGCCGAGCGCCTGCGGGACGAGGCCACTCTTGCCACTCTGGACCGTGTCGAACAGCCCCATCAGTGCCGGCGTCAGATATCCTGTCACGCGCCCTTCGAGCGGCTGACCGTCGGAATAAGCCATCTGCGGACGCCCCTTGGCATCGAGCACGATCGCCACGTCGAACAGATCGCTGTCGAAGGTCATGTCGCCGAAATTGCTGATCATCCACGCCATGTCGGGATGGTCGTAAGCATTGGCGGCCGCATCATCCCAGGCGGTGTAGTCGAGGAGTGTCGCGCCGAGCTGATGCTCAAAAGTCTGGACCGCACCGACCAGCGTCTCGCGGGAGCGTTCTTCGTCGAGATGATTGGCATAGCTGGCGACACGGTCGAGCGCCGTCATCACAATCGAGGCGACCATCATTGCCATGGTCGCGAACACCACGAGCAACACCGCAACCGCCACGCGGCGGGTCGCAAGAGGCCGGAGCCGTCTGTCCAAATGCTGAAGCCGCATACACATTACCCAAGGCTGAGGCGCCACCTTGCGGCAGAATGTGTTCAATTTGACTTAACATACTGAACAGCATGCAGAATAACGAATGATCCGGTTAAACGAATATTCGGACGACGAAGAAGGGCTCCGGTTGCCCGGAGCCCTTGGCAGGCCGGCCTGGAGGCACCGGCAGCTCATGTGTTGATCAGGCGACGACGGATACGAATTCGTCCTTCGGACGGCGCACCTTCTTCAGGCCGGCAAGCCAGTCGCCCTCGGCCGCACGATAGCCGATCGGCAGGATGGTGACCGAGCGCAGGCCCTTTTCGCGCAAGCCCAGGATCTCGTCGAGCTTGGCAGCGTCGAAACCTTCCATCGGGGTCGCATCGACACCTTCGAATGCGGCAGCCGCAACAGCCATGCCGAAGCCGATATAGGCCTGGCGGGCGGCGTGCTCGAAGTTCACGTCCGCGTCGCGGCCCGGATACATGCCGAGCAGCATCTGGCGATAATTTTCGAAGCCTTCGTTCGTGAAGCCGCGCTCTTCATTGGTGAGGTCGAACATATGATTGATGCGCTCGACCGTGTAGTTGTCCCAGGCGGCGAAGACGAGCAGATGCGAGCCTTCGGTGACCTGCGCCTGGTTCCAGGCGATTTCCTGGATCTTGGCGCGAACGTCCTTGTTCGTCACCACGATCACTTCGAAGGGCTGCAGCCCGCTGGAGGTAGGCGCGAGGCGGGCCGCTTCGAGAATGCGCTCGACCTTGTCTTCGGAGACGGTCTTGGCCGGGTCCATTTTCTTGGTGGCGTAGCGCCAGTTCAGCTTTTCGATCAGTGCGGACATGGTGTCGATCCTGGTTGGACCCGGTAGCGCGCCGTTAAGAGTTGGCATCGCGAACGAGGTCTGGTATCAATTCGTAACCAGGCCTAGATATGTAACCGGGAATTTTGTGCAAGAAGGCACATTTTTGATACCAGGTTACACCGATGGAACGATTGGACCCGCCATGTGCGACAATTATGATCCGAGCAAGTGCCAGACCGTCAGCGAAATGCTGGCCCGTTTGGGCGATAAATGGACGGTTTTGGTCATCATGATGCTCGGAGACGGCCCCCAGCGCTTCTCGGATCTCAAGCGATCGGTGGTCGGAATCTCGCAGCGTATGCTGACATTGACACTGCGTTCACTGGAGCGGGACGGCATCGTCGAGCGCACGGTGCATCCGACCGTGCCGCCCAAGGTGGAGTATGCGCTAACCGATCTCGGTCGTTCCTTCGGCGAGCCGATCCGGGCGCTGGGTGGCTGGGTCTTCACCCATCACGACCGCATCCAGACGGCCCGCGCCGAATTCGACCGGCGCACCGAGATCGATGCCGGCAACAAGCTGATCAAGCTGGGCTGAAGGTGGCAAACGGGGCATGAAGCCCCGCCACCTCAATCCGCCGTGAAATTCCCCTTCGGAAATTCGAGTGCCAGATCGCGATACCACTTCCCGCTCTTCTTGATGGTCCGGACCTGCGTGTCGTAATCGACATGCACGAGGCCGAAGCGCATCTTGTAGCCTTCCGCCCATTCGAAATTGTCCATCAGCGACCAGGCGAAGTAGCCCTGCATCGGATAGCCCTCGGCAATCAGGTCGGCGACCTTGTCGAGATGTTCGGCGTAATAATCGAGCCGCGGCTGGTCTTCGACCTCGCCACCCTCGACCTCCATGTTGTAGCAGGCGCCGTTCTCGGTGATGTAGCAGACCGGCAGGTCATAGCGGGCATAGAGCCGCTCGACGAGCGACTTCAAAGCAGGTGCATAGACCTCCCAGCCGATATCCGTCTTCACGTCCGATACAGGCGCCGCGTTGACGGTCGCCGGGAATTCGGCACCGGGCGTCGGATCGTCAGCGACGCGCATTGGCGTATAGTAGTTGAGACCCCACCAGTCGAGAGGCTGGTTGATGATGGCAAGATCACCGTCTTCGATCTTGGGCATGCGATGCCCCAGCGCCGACAGGAACTCGGCGGGATACTCGCCCTTGAAGACCGGATCGAAGAAGACGCCATTGTGGAACTGATGCGCGCGCTCGGCGGCAGCGAGATCGGTAGCACTGTCCGAGCCCGGCAACGTCTCGTGCGCATTCAAAACCAGCCCGACCGGCACCTTCGGCGACACATCGCGGATCGCTTGCACGGAAAGGCCATGCGCCAGATTGGTGTAATGCAGGGCATGCAGGGCTGCATCCATGCTGCGCTCGCCCGGCGCATGCACACCGTAGAGATGGCTGAGCCAGACCGAACACCACGGCTCGTTGAAGGTCGCAACCGCATCGAGCCGATCGCCGAGCCGCTCCATCACCACCTTGGTGTAGCGCTGGAAGGCCTGCGCCGTGGACCGCGCCGTCCATCCACCCTCGCCCATCAGCGCCAGAGGCAGATCCCAATGGTAAAGCGTCGCGTAGGCCTTGATGCCGCGGGCCTTCAATCCGTCCACGAGGTTGTCGTAGAAATCGAGGCCCTTCTCGTTGATCGGTCCAGTCCCCTCGGGCAGCACGCGCGGCCAGGCGATCGAGAAGCGATAGCCGGTCACCCCCATGTCCTTGATAAGGTCGAGATCGCTTTCCCACCTGTTGTAGTGGTCGCAGGCCATATCGCCATTATGCCGCCCGAAGACCCGGCCCGGCATATTGGAGAAGGCATCCCAGATCGAGGGCTTGCGCCCATCCGCCTTCGACGCTCCTTCGATCTGGAAGGATGCGGTGGCCACACCAAACAGGAAGTCACCGGGAAAACGCGAGGCGAGCGCCTTGGGATCGATCATCAAACATGTCCTTCGTCATATCAGGGCGAACAGGGGGCGCCCGATGTCAGTGACAAGCGATTTAGAGCAAAGGCGCGACGCGGTGAAGACGGCCGGACCAAAAAACTGCAACGTTGCAGGAAATCCATCCTAACTTTGAGGGGCCAGGTCGGAGCGCAGCTTCGGTGTGGATAGCTTCAACATAGAGCGCCTGCGTCACCTCCTCTCCCCTCGGGGAGAGGGTCGCCGAGCGAAGCGGAGGCGGGGTGAGGGGGCGGTTCGGCGAAGCATTTGCCTTTGCCTGATGGCCTTGTGCTTCGCTCCCCCTCATCCGGCGCTTTGCGCCACCTTCTCCCCGCTGGGGAGAAGAGGGAGAAACCCGCCAACGCCTCCACCACCCCGCGCTAAAAAGAGGGAAGGTGAACCTTACACCTTCACCCAGCCACCATTCTTCTTGCCCGACTCGATGCAGGCCTCGACAAACGCCACACCCTTCACACCATCATCCACCGTCGGATAGACCACCGCCGCATCGACCGCAGTCCCGGCCTTCGCCGCATTGATGGCGTGAGCCGCTTCCGTATAGATCGTCGCGAAAGCTTCGAGATAGCCCTCCGGATGGCCGGACGGAATGCGGGTGACACGGCCAGCGGCCGCATTCGCCCCTGCCCCGCCGCGCGTGATCAGCTGCTTCGGCTCGCCAAGGCGGGTGAACCACAGATAGTTCGGATCGGCCTGCGTCCACTCGATCCCGGCCTTGGTGCCGTAGATGCGAACCTTCAGACCGTTCTCGTTGCCGGTAGCCACCTGGCTGCACCAGAGCAGCCCCTTGGCGCCGCCTTTGAAGCGCAGCATCACATGGGCATTATCATCGAGGCGGCGCCCTTCAACGAAGGTGTGCACATCGGCGGCCAGCTCATCGAGTTCCAGACCCGAGATGAACGAGCCAAGATTATAGGCATGCGTGCCGATATCGCCGGTCGAACCACCCGCACCCGACTGCTTCGGATCCGTGCGCCAGGCGGCCTGCTTCTGGCCGGTCTGCTCGATCGGCTCGGCCAGCCAATCCTGCGGATACTCCATCTGTACGAGACGCAGATCGCCGAGTTCGCCGGAGTACACAAGCTCGCGCGCATGCCGCACCATCGGATAGCCGGTGTAGTTGTGGGTCAGGATGAACAGCGCCTTCGCCTTGTCGGCAACGGCCTTCAGCGCCTTGGCATCTTCAAGGTTTGAGGTCAGCGGCTTGTCGCAGATGACATGGATGCCGCGCTCCAGGAAAGCCTTGGCCGCCGGGAAGTGCACATGGTTCGGCGTGACGATCGACACAGCCTCGATGCCATCGGGGCGCGCCGCTTCCTTCTCCGCCATCTCTTCGTAAGAGCCGTAGCAGCGCTCGGGGTCGAGCCCGAGCTCACGGCCTGACGCCACGGACTTTTCCGGCGTCGACGACAATGCGCCGGCAACGAGGTCGTACTGGTCGTCGAGACGCGCTGCCATGCGATGCACCGCGCCGATAAACGCGCCAGCGCCGCCGCCGACCATGCCCAGCCGGATCTTCGGTGTCCGTTCGCCCGATTTGCTTGCTTCGATCGCCATGATGCGTCCTCCTTCTATGAGCTTCGTCTGGAGTTCACGCTCCAGATCCGTTAGACTGGCATCCGAGAAGAAGGATGCCCTGACAGTGAACATCTGAGATCCGCCTCTTCTGAGGCAAAGCGAACAAGCCCGCGTCAGCGATCACCGCGACGCTGAATGGAAGCTTTTGCAAGGATCTCAACCATGCCTTTTCTCGATCCGAGACAACCCTATCCAATCACGCTCGCCGATGGCACGCCCCATCGCGAGACCGTTCAGCTTGCTGCCGTCATCGATCATCCCCGCATGGAGATCGGCGAGTTCAGCTACTTCACCCATTCCGGCACGGCAGAAGAAACGGCAGCAGCACTCGCGCCCTATCTCTACCCCTTCAGCCAGGAACGGCTGGTGATCGGCCGTTTCGTGCAGATTGCCCGCGAGGCGATCTTCATCACCAGTTCGGCCAATCATGCCATGTCGGGAGTGACGACCTATCCCTTCCGCGTCTTCAGCCCTGATACCATCGACGGCTATCAGGACCTGCCTTTCCTGGATACCATCATCGGCCACGACGTCTGGATCGGTCATGGCGCAACGATCATGCCGGGGGTCACGATCGGCTCCGGCGCCATCATCGCCGCCCGCGCCGTGGTGACCCATGATGTGCCGGCCTACACCATTGTCGGCGGCAACCCGGCAACCGTCATCCGAAAGCGTTTCACGGACGAGGAGATTGCCGACCTGCTGGCGCTTGCCTGGTGGGACTGGCCGCTCGACAGGTTAGAACGGGCCCTGCCCCACCTTGAGAGCGGCGACATCGCCGCCCTCAAGCAGGTCTGACGATCAGAGCCCCAGCATCCGGCGGTTCGCGGCATCATCCGTGCCGCCGGACGCGAAGTCGTCAAACGCCTTCTCCGTCACCCGAATGATATGCGCCCGGACGAAATCGGCTCCTTCGCGGGCGCCATCTTCCGGGTGCTTCAGCGCGCACTCCCATTCGACAACGGCCCAGCCGTCGAAATCGTTCGCTGCCATCTTAGAAAAAATCGCGCCGAAATCGACCTGTCCATCGCCCAGCGAGCGGAAGCGCCCGGCGCGATTGACCCAACCCTGATAGCCGCCATAGACGCCCTGCCGGCCGGTCGGATTGAATTCCGCGTCCTTGACGTGGAACATCTTGATCCGGTCTTTGTAGATGTCGATGTTGTCGAGATAGTCGAGGCACTGCAGCACATAATGCGACGGGTCGTAGAGCATGTTGGCGCGGGAATGGTTCTTCACGCGCTCGAGGAACATCTCGAAGGTCACGCCGTCATGCAGGTCTTCGCCCGGATGGATCTCGTAGCAGACGTCAACACCCTGCTCCTCGGCATAATCGAGGATCGGCAGCCAGCGGCGCGCAAGTTCGTCAAAGGCGGTCTCGACCAGACCGGCCGGGCGCTGCGGCCAGGGATAGATATAGGGCCAGGCCAGCGCGCCCGAGAAGGTCGCATGCGCCTTGATGCCGAGATTGCGAGAAGCTTTCAGCGCGTACTTGACCTGCTGCACGGCCCATTCCTGGCGGGCCTTCGGATTGCCGCGCACTTCCGGCGCCGCAAAGCCGTCGAAAGCCTCGTCATAGGCCGGATGAACCGCAACCAGCTGGCCCTGAAGGTGCGTGGAAAGCTCGGTGATCTCAACGCCGTTCTGGCGCGCCACACCGGCGAGTTCGTCGCAATAATCTTTGGATTCAGCCGCCTTTTTTAGGTCCATCAGCTGGCCGGCCCAGGTCGGGACCTGCACGCCGACATAGCCCTTTTCGGCTGCCCACTTCGTAATCCCATCCCAGGTATTGAACGGTGCGGCATCACCCGCAAACTGGCCGAGAAAGATCGCCGGTCCCTTGATCGTCTTCATGAATTCTCCTCCCTGAGTATTCCTGCAACGTTTCCGTGAACGATTACAGGAGATGGAATTTCGACACAACCGCAATGATGTTCACAGCGGAAATCTGCCCGGGAAAAACCCGGGCAGACCATGGCGTTGAAGTCCTGCGGATCAGAACGGCGAATCCGGGAAGTAGTAGTTCTTCGCGTTGTCAGGTGTGATCAGCGTCGCGTCGAGCGTGTAGGTGCCATGCACCGGAACGCTGTCGTAGAGGGCAGCAGCCGTCATCTCCATCGCCGTGCCAACCATCGACGGCGGATAGAGAACGTTGACCGGAACCATCTTGTCGCCGTCCATGACCTTCTTGATCATGTCCTTCGAACCGGCACCACCGATGATGTACTGGATATCGGTACGGCCCGCCTGTTCGATCGCCTGCAGCACGCCGACAGCCATGTCGTCGTCCTGGCACCAGACCACATCGATCTTCGGATACTTGGTCAGGTAGTCCTGCATGACCTTGAAGGCGTCGTCGCGGTTCCAGTTGCCGAACTGGCGATCAAGGATCTTCACGTTCGAGCCGGCGATGCCCTTGTCGAAACCATCCTGGCGCTGCTGATCGATCGGGATCGGCATGCCGCGGATGACGACAACTTCAGCGTCCGGGGTCGTCGCGGCGATGTACTTGCCAGCGACTTCACCGAGAGCCGGGTTGTTACCGGCCACATAGAGGTCACGGACGGTGTTGTCGTTGACCGACGGTGCGCGGTCGACGAGAGCGACGAACTTGCCGCTGTCCTTGATCTGGCGGATGGCGTTGACAAGCGGATCCGGATCCGTCGGCAGGATCACGAGTGCATCGATGCCTTGCGTGGCAAGATCCTGCACGGCATTCGCCTGGCTGGACGGATCAGCGGAGGTCTTGACGACCACGTTGAGGCCCGGATGACGCTCCATGAGCTGCTTGGCAATACGCTCGGCGTGATAGATGACGCCCGATGTCCAGCCATGCGTCGCAGCCGGGATCGAAACGCCGATCGTCTTGGCGTCCTGGGCCTGCGCTGCGCCGAAGATCGACACCAGCGCGGTCATGGCGACAGCCATACCCATAAGTTTCTTGTGCATTGGTTTCCTCCCAAAGTGACGAGGGTCGAGTGTGAACGAACCGGGCGACCCTCCTGCCCGGTCGTTTCTTCACGCCTTGCGCGCCAGCGACCGCTGGACGAGCATCGCGATGATGATGATCGTGCCCTGGATGGCGCCGATCAGATATTCGGAGATGAAATTCGATAGCAGCATGATGTTGCCGACCAGCTCGAGGATGAAGGCACCGCAGATGGTACCCCAAACGCGACCCGCCCCACCCTTGAGGGCCGTGCCACCCACGACGACGGCCGTAATCGCCTGCAGCTCCCAAAGGATGCCTGTCGTGGCAGACGTCGAGCCGAGACGCGGCACATAGAGCAGCACGGCAATCGCCACACAGAGCCCCTGGATGACGAATGCAATGGTGCGCACCCGGTCAACGGCAATGCCGGAATAGCGCGCGACATCGCGGTTCGAGCCGACGGCGACGACATGGCGGCCATAGCGGGTGCGGTAAAGCACGAAGGCGGCAATCGCGGTCACCACCAGAATGATGACGATCGGCACCGGCACCCCGAGGATCGAACCAAAATAGACCGGGCGATAGAGGGCCTGCTGTTCGGCATCGCGCAACGTGATCGCACCGCCCTGGGAGAGCCAGGTGGTGAGGCCACGATATATGCCCATCGTGCCGAGTGTGGCAATGAACGGTTCGATCTTGCCGACAGTGGTGATCAGACCATTGGCCAGACCGCAGAGCGAACCGATGATGACGGCGAGCGCCATGGCGGCCGCAATCATCAGGCCGGGATCGGCAATCGCGCCGGAATTCATAAACAGGATCATCAGGCTGGCGACAAAGGCCACCATCGAACCGACCGAGAGATCGAGATCCCCCGAGGAAATGACGAAGGTCGCACCGACGGCTATGATCGCGATGAAGGCAGAGCGTGTCGCGACATTCGCAAGATTGGTGAGGCCGATGAAGTTCGGGTTCACCAGGGCGCCAACGATCAGCAGGATCAGAAGCGCGGCAAAGGGCGCCACGGCGCGCATATCCACATCGCGCCACGTTCGGCCGGCACGGCCAGGTGTGGTCGTTTCAGTCTCGGCAGTCATGTTGTCCCGTCTCCTCCCGCGCACCTCGACTGGAGGTCGCGCACCCTGAAGTCTTCGTTCAAGCCCGGTCTTGTCGCCGGGCTGCGCCAATCGCTCAGCTCGCCATCTGCCGTTTCAGGCCGGCGGCGTAACGCATGATCGTCTGCTCGTTGATGTCATCGCCCTCGAGCATGCCTACCATGCGGCCTTCGCGCATGACGGCGACCCTTGTGCAAAGCCCGATCACCTCGGGCATTTCCGAGGAGATGACGATGATCGAGCGGCCCTCGCGGGCGAGCGCTGCGATAAAATGATAGATCTGCTGCTTGGTGCCGACATCGATGCCGCGCGTCGGCTCATCGATGATGATGATCTGGGGCTCGACTTCCATGATCTTGGCGAGCAGCAGCTTCTGCTGGTTGCCACCCGACATGCGACCGACCCGCACCTTCTCGTCGCGCACACGAATGTCGAAACGGCGCTTGGCGCGCGCCATGGCCTTCGCCTCGCTGGCGGGGTCGAGGTAACCATGGCGGACGTGATTGTCCATCGACTGCAAGGTCAGGTTTGCGGTCATGCCCTCGCCGAGCAGCAGCCCCTTGCCCTTGCGATCCTTTGTCATGTAGGCGAGCCCGCGCCGGTTCGCCTCGCGGAAGTCGCCGGCATCGAGAACACTGCCCTTGAGCCGCACCTCGCCCGAAAGCCGGGGCCTTAAACCCGCCACCGCCTCCATCAGCTCGGTCCGCCCTGAGCCGATCAGGCCGGAAAAGCCGAGCACTTCGCCGCGTTTCAGCTCGAAACTGGCATTTTTGACGAAGCCCGTCGTCAGTTCCCTGACCGACAGCACGATCTCTTCGTCAACATTGGGTTCATGCTTGGCAGGATAGAGGCTCGACAATTCACGGCCGACCATCAGCTGCGCGATCGCCTCGCCATCGAGCGCCGAGGTCGGCGCCGTCTTCACCCATTGGCCATCCCGCAGCACCGTGACCCGGTCGGTGAGCTCCATCACCTCATCAAGCTTGTGGCTGACGAAGACGAAACTCGTGCCCCGCGCGCGCAGCTTGCGCACCTGATCGAACAGCACTTCCGTTTCGTCCCGGGACAAGACAGCCGTCGGCTCGTCCATAAAGACGATCCGCGCCTTGCGGCTGATTGCCTTGGCGATCTCGACCATCTGCTTGTCGGCGACAGCCAGCGAGCTGATCAGCGCATTCTCGTCGATCCTCGACCCCAACTGGTCGAGCACGCGCCGCGCTTCGGCCCGCATCACCTTGCGGTCGAGAACGCCGAAGCGCGTCACCTCGCGGCCGAGAAACAGGCTCTCGGTGACCGTCAGATGATCGGCAAGATTGAATTCTTGGTGGATGAGCACGATGCCAAGCGCCTCGGCCGAGCCATTCGCCGGCAGGATCACCGGCTCGCCGTCGAGCAGGATGCGTCCCGCCGTCGCCTGCTCGAAGCCTGAGAGTATCTTCACGAGCGTCGATTTGCCCGCGCCGTTCTCGCCCATGAGCGCATGAACCTCGCCCGGCAACACGTCAAAATCGACGCTGAACAGCACCTGCACGTCGCCAAATGATTTGGCGATACGCTCCGCCACGAGCACGGGTTTCCGTGCTTCGCCCCCAGCCAATGTCATGCAATCCTCCCGGCGGCTCCTCAACCGCTATGCCATTTGTGTAAACCTTTACATGGCCGATGTAAAGGTTTACATCAATCGCTCATGGGGACAATTTGAGCCCTGCCGGCTTTCGCAGCCGGAACAGGAACGGTAAGGTCTCCAACGATTCCATGCGGATAGGGGGATGGAGCCGCGTGCCGAATTCAGCACCAGCAACGATCGAGGATGTGGCGCGCATCGCGGAAGTGTCGATCGCGACTGTGAGCCGCGCGATCCACACGCCCGATAAGGTGGCGAAATCCACCCGGCAGCGGGTGAACCAGGCCATCGCCATCACCGGCTACACGACCAATGCCATGGCGCGCTCGTTGCGCATGGGCAGGTCGAACATGATCCTGATCCTTGCTCCCGACATCGGCGATCCCAACTTCTCATCGACCCTGATCGGCCTCGAAAACGAAGCGCGTGCCCATGGCTATGGCGTGCTCATAGGCCATACCCAAAACGATCCGGAGCGCGGCCTCGAATACTTGAAATTCTTGAGCTCCGGCCAGGCAACAGGCCTGGTGTTGTTCACCGGCCACGAGCCCTTCGGCCATCAGGTGCTCGGCCAGCGCCTGCCGCCGTCGGTGGCCGTCTTCGAACCGGTCTTCGGCTCGAAGATTTCCTATGTCGGCGTCGATGATGTGGCAGGCGCCCGGAAGGCCGCCGAACACCTGCTCTCGGCTGGCCACCGCTCCATCGCCTTCATCGGCGACAGCAAGACGCGGCTCGGCCACCAGCGCCGCCGCCAGGGCTTCGACATCGCACTGGACGCCGCCCGCATTCCGCCCAATCAACGCTTCGTGCTGGAAGGCGAAGGCACCATCGAAAGCGGGCGCCTCGCCGTCGAGCAGCTTTTCATGCGCGACCAACTGCCCTCGGCCTTCATGTGCGTCAACGATGCCACGGCCGTCGGCGTGCTGAACGGCCTCACCGCCCGCGGCTACGACCTGCCACACGACTTCTCCGTCATCGGCTTCGACGACGTGCCCCAGGCGACCTATGTAAACCCCGCACTCACCACCATCCGCCAGCCCCGCACGGCGATTGGCCGCCAGGCCATGTCACTGCTGATCAAGTCGCTGGGTGACCGCACGATGGAGCGCCAGGAAATCCTGCTGATGCCGGATCTGATTGTGCGGGGGTCTGTGACGGGGCCTGCGCGGCGATAGGGCGATACAGCAGCGCTATTGGATCTGCACGTGGATGTGGTCGTCGTGACGCGCCGCGCGGCATCCCTGGAAGCGGACCGCCGGAGCCGCAACGCCCAGCGCATCCGTGAGATGCGGCTCAAGGAAGACTTTCTCGATCCCATACTCGGCAGCACCTGTCTCCGCGAGCCAGGAAACGGCCGCCCGCATTCGCTCGGGCTCAATCCTGTAGACAGGAAAAAACGGCTGTAGCCATGCGAGATCCCAGCGCATCGTCAGCCAGTCATCACGCCCGGCACAAGGCTGCTTGTCCGTTGAATTCGGTTGCTCGAAGGCAAAATAGCCGATCGGCGACCGCGTGACGCCATTGAGGAAACGATCCTCGCCATCACGATAGTAGAACGCAAGATCCAGCTTCCGGCCATCGGCATGGGAAAGATGCGGCAGCAGCGGAAACCCGTCGACGAACGGAAAGTTGGCATCCAGGGCGACAGTGACCGTGCCAGGGAAACGCGCGTCTATGTGGTCTGCCAGCCCCTCGGCCATCCGCAACAGGCCGGGCGTGACATAGTTCCGGTTGAGGGCACAGTAGAGGGGCGATCGCACAACGAGATGATCCGCTGGCTTGGCAAGGCAGGAGAGCGCTACGCGGCCGAAATGCGGTGCGATGAACGTCGCGGCGGAGGTCACGCCTATGTAGAAGGCAAAGAAAAGGCTGAGCCTTGCAAGCATGCTACCAAGGCGCAAAACCCTGGCAACACCGAGTGTCGCAATGTAGGCGAGCCCTCCGAGCTGTGTCAGCGCTGTAAGCAGAATGAATAGAATAATCCGGGTCGCGATTTTCGCCATGGAAACACTTAGGTGCTGAAACTGTTAGGAGACTGAGGGAACGCCCGACTGAATGCAACTGCAGCTGTAACTGCACCTCTTCCGGCGCCAGCACTTCTTGGCATACCCGCCAGCTGCCCCTATGTTGCCAGCCCACGATTTATGATCGGAATACCCCATGAGTGTCGCCTTTACCAAAGAAGAGAGTTCGGAAACAGCAGCGGAACTCCATCTGCCGGATCGTCCGATCTCGCAGCACCCAAACCTGGTGACGGCGCAAGGGCTCGCACGGCTTGAGGCCGAGGCGGAAGAGGCCCGCGTCGCCTATCTCGCGGCGCAGTCGGTCGAGGATGTGAACGAGCGTCGTCGCCAGTCGGCGGTCCCCTATCGTGACCTCAAATACCTGACGGAGCGCCTGCGCACCGCGCAGGTGATCCCAGAGCCCGAAACCAATGCCGTCGTCGCTTTCGGCAGCAAGGTCACCTTCGAGCGGGACGACGGCCGCGTCCAGACCTACCGCATCGTCGGCGAGGATGAAGCCGATCCGAAGACCGGCTCGATTTCATTCGTTTCGCCTGTTGCAGCCCGCCTAATGGGCAAGGCAGTCGGCGATGTGGTGACGGTCGGCGACCAGGAGCTGGAGATTACGGCCATAGCTTGAGGGCCGGTCGTCCAGCGACGCCTTCACCGCCGTCATCTCTCTGGGACGTCCTCAGCCCGCTGCGCCAATTCCGTCCAGTTCCGTCATGACATCCACAGGCAGATCCATATCGGCAACGGCAAGATTCTGCCTGAGATGCGCCCGCGACGAAGTGCCTGGAATGAGCAGGATGTTCGGCGACCGTTTCAGAAGCCAGGCGAGCGCCACCTGCATTGGCGTGAGGTTCAGCCGTGCGGCCACGTCGGACAGAGTTGACGACTGTAGCGGCGAGAAGCCGCCCAGCGGGAAGAACGGCACATACGCTGTCCCCTCGGCAGCCAACTGGTCAATCAATGCGTCGTCGGCCCTGTGCGCCAGATTGTACATGTTCTGCACGCAGACGATCTCGGTAATCTTGCGGCCATCCGCCACCTGCTTGGGCGTTACGTTGGAAAGGCCGACGTGCTTGACCAGCCCCTGCTGCTGCAATTCTGCCAGCACGGTGAGGGGTTCCTCGAGATCACCTTCGGCAGGGCCATGCACATCGAACATCGCCCGCAGGTTGACGACGTCGAGCGCGTCGAGCCCGAGGTTCTTCAGGTTGTCATGCACGGCCTGCGTCAAAGCCTCCTTAGAAAAGGCTGGGTTCCATGAGCCATCGTCGCCGCGCACGGCACCGATCTTGGTGACGATAACGAGATCGTCGGCGTAAGGATGCAGGGCCTCGAGGATGATCTGGTTGGTAACGTGTGGGCCGTAGAAGTCGCTGGTATCGATGTGATCGACACCGCTTTCGACCGCCTCACGAAGAACGGCGACAGCCTCTGCCCGGTCCTTCGGCGGACCGAAGACCCCGGGGCCGGCCAATTGCATGGCGCCGTAACCCAGACGTTTGACGGTGAGATTGCCCAGCTTGAAGCTGCCGGCATTTTTCAGATTGGCCATGTCGATTTCTCCTTGGTGTGGTGAACAGCTATGTACTGCACCCGCACTTTGAGGATAATGGGAGGCAATCCGGACGGGCCGTCCGGAAAACAGAACAATGATCAGGAGCGGCAATGGTCGATACACCCGAGATGAGCGATGTCAGCGCTTTTCTCGCTGTCGCCCGCGCCGGCGGGTTTCGCGAGGCGGCACGCCTGGGCGATACAAGCGCCTCCGCTTTGAGCGATGCGGTGCGCCGGCTGGAGGCAAAACTCGGCGTCCGGCTTCTCAACCGCACTACACGCGCCGTCGTGCCGACTGATGCCGGTCGCGGGCTGATGGAACGCATCGGCCCCGCCTTCGGGGAAATCGGGGCCGCGCTCGAACATATCAGAAGCTTCGATGGCCGCGCCGCCGGCACGCTCAGGCTCAATGTACCCGCTAGCGCCGCAAGAATGGTGCTACCGGCGATCGTCCCCGGCTTCCTCGCCGCCTATCCGGACATCCGGCTGGAAATCGACACCGACGAGAGCCTGATTGATGTCGTCGCCGCCGGTTACGATGCCGGCATCCGCTATGACGAACGCTTGGCACGGGACATGATCGCGGTGCCGATCGGCCCACGCCAGCAGCGCTACGCCCTTGGCGCATCTCCCGCCTATCTTGAAGCACACGGTCATCCGCAGCATCCCCGCGACCTGCTGACGCATAACTGCATCCGCAGCCGCTTCGCGGGGCGTCCCGTGATGGCCTGGGAGTTCGAGAAGGATGATAAGACGCTGGTCGTGGAGCCCAATGGGCAGCTGATCGTGCAGGCCGGCGATGCAAGTGACCTCGGCATCCGCACCGCCATTTCAGGCGCTGGTATCTTTGCCCTGTTCGAAGACTGGCTGAAACCGCATTTCGACAGCGGGGAGTTGCTGCCGGTGCTTCAACCATGGTGGCTTAGCTTTTCCGGCCCCTTCCTCTACTACCCGGAGCGCCGTCTCATGCCGACGCCGCTGCGCGCCTTCGTCGACTACATCAAGACCAGCCGGCCCGGCTGATCCGCCCCAGAAACGTCAAAGGCCGGGACGCTTCCGCGCCCCGGCCCCTGTCTCATCGAGAACCGCGAAATCAAACGTAACGGTTGACCACGTTCTCCAGCAGTTCCTGCTTGCCGGAAACCGGCTGCGGGTTGACGTTCTTGGCTTCAACGCGGGCAGCGATGGCGTCGAGGCTTTCTTCGCCGCGCAGCATCTTCTGGTTCTCGGCCTTGTCCCAGCCGGCGTAACGGCTATTGAGCGGAGCCGACAGCGCCTTGTCCTCGACCATCTTGGCAGCAGCCTTCAGGCCGCGGGCGCAGCAATCCATGCCGCCGATATGGCCGATCAGCAGGTCTTCGGCGTCGAGCGACTGTCGGCGCAGCTTGGCGTCGAAGTTGGTGCCACCGGTGGTGAATCCGCCGGCCTGCAGGACCTGGTAATAGGCCAGCGCCATTTCCGGAACATTGTTCGGGAACTGGTCGGTATCCCAGCCCGACTGGTAGTCGTTGCGGTTCATGTCGATCGAACCGAAGATGCCGAGCGCATTGGCAAGCGCCAGCTCGTGCTCGAAGGAGTGGCCGGCGAGGATCGCATGGCCCTGCTCGATGTTCACCTTCACTTCGTTCTCGAGACCGTAACGCTTCAGGAAGCCGTAGACGGTGGCAACGTCGTAGTCATACTGATGCTTCGACGGCTCCTGCGGCTTAGGCTCGATCAGGATTGCGCCCTTGAAGCCGATCTTGTGCTTGTATTCGACGACGAGGTTGAGGAAGCGGCCCATCTGGTCAAGTTCGCGGGAAAGATCGGTGTTGAGCAGCGTCTCATAGCCTTCACGGCCACCCCACAGCACGTAGTTCTCGCCGCCGAGACGCTGGGTCGCGTCGAGGCAGGTCTTCACGGTTGCGGCAGCAAAGGCGAAGACATCAGGATCCGGATTGGTGGCTGCACCCGACATGTAGCGGCGATGCGAGAACATGTTCGCCGTACCCCAGAGCAGCTTGACGCCGGTCTCTTCCTGCTTCTTGGCGAAGTAGTCGACGATCTCGTTCAGGTTCTTGGTGTTCTCGGCAAAGCTGTTGCCCTCAGGGCGAACGTCGGCGTCGTGGAAGCAGTAATAGGGTGTGCCGAGCAACTGGAAGAATTCGAAGGCGACATCGGCCTTCAGCTTCGCAGCATCCATCGTGTCCTTGAACCACGGACGCTCAAACGTGTTGCCGCCGAACGGGTCGGTGCCCGGCCAGACGAAGGTGTGCCAATAGGCAATCGCAAAGCGCAGATGGTCTTCCATGCGCTTGCCGAGGACGACTTCGTCCGGATTGTAATGGCGGAAGGCCAGCGGATTGGTGCTGCCTTCGCCTTCATATTTGATCTTCTGGATATTGCCGAAGAAACCTGTGCTCATGGGTAGTACTCCTTGGTGTGTGTTCGTTGAATTGTGATGGCACTGGGTGGGGTTCCCCCTCACCCTGCCCTCTCCCCGCTGGGGAGAGGAGAATGTCGGCGCGTGCCGCTTGTCTCTTCTCCCAGCCGGGAGAAGGTGCCGGCAGGTCAGGCGCAACGTATTGCGCCGGGGATGAGGGAGCATCAGCTGCCGAGGGAACGGATCGCCGGATACAGCGCCCTGTAACGCCGGTAAGCAGCCTCATAGGCAGAGGTCAGATCCTTGACCGGCTCCACCGTCTCCGCCGTTTGAGGCGCCGTGCAGACCGACAGCGGATCCGCCCCGCTTGCCGCAATCAGCCCGAGGCGGGCCGCCCCGAAGGCAGCCCCGAAGTCGCCGTCGGCGGGAATGTCGACCGGCATATCGAGCGCCGTCGCAATCGAGGACAGCCAGTAGCGCGAGCGAGAACCGCCGCCGATCGCCGTGACGCGGCTGATCGAGGTGCCAGCAGACTTCAGCGCCTCAAGGCTATCGCGGATCGCGAAGGTGACGCCTTCCAGAACCGCCTGCGTCAACACCGCGCGGTCGCTCTCATGGCCAAGCCCGATGAAAGCACCGCGGATCTTCGCATCGTTGTGCGGTGTGCGCTCGCCCGAGAGATAGGGAAGGAACGTCACTCCTGTGGGAGCCTTCAGGGCATCGCCGAGTTCGCCGGTCAGCTCGCCCGCCGATTTACCGGTCACGCTCGAATGCCAGTTCAGCGCATCGGTGGCCGATAGGATGACACCCATCTGGTGCCAGGTATTGGGCAGCGCATGGCAAAACGCATGCACGGCGCTTTCCGGCTTCGGCAGATAGGAAGCATTGGCGGCAAACAGCACGCCCGAAGTTCCGAGCGAGACGAAGGCCTGACCTTCGGCAACCGTACCCATGCCGCAGGCCGAGGCCGCATTGTCCCCTGCCCCGCCGGCAATCACGACATTGGACCCGAGGCCCCACTTCTCGGCCAGTTCGGCACGCAGCGTACCGGCGCGATCGGTCCCCTCGACGAGACCGGGCATCTGCTCGATCGTCAGCCCCGTGGCGTCGAGCAGTTCCGTCGACCAGGCCCGCTTGCCCGTATCGAGCCAGCTGGTGCCGGCCGAGTCGGACATGTCAGAGAGATATTCCCCCGTCAGCCAGAAGCGCAGGTAATCCTTGGGCAGCAACACCTTGGCGACCTTGGCAAAGGTCTCGGGCTCGTTGTTTTTCACCCAGGCGAGCTTCGGTGCGGTGAAGCCGGGAAAGACGATGTTGCCGGTGAGCGCCCGGAAGCGCGGGTCGGCATCGAGGGCTGCCGCTTCCGCATGGCTGCGCGTATCATTCCAGAGGATGCAAGGCCGCAGCACCCGACCCTTGGCATCGACAAGCGTCGCGCCATGCATGTGGCCGGAAAGGCCGATGCCCCGCACGGCTGCCAGCTCCTTGGGATGCGCTGCTTTGAGCGCCGCAATCGCCTCTTCCGTCGCATGCAGCCAGTCGCCCGGCGCCTGTTCCGACCAGCCGGGATGCGGTCGCTGCACGGTGAGACCAGCATGGCCAACGCCAATCACCTGCTGGGCGTCGTTGATCAGCATCGCCTTGATGCCGGACGTGCCGAGATCCAATCCGAGATACATGGGTGTCCTCCATTCCTCTGCCTTCAGGGCAGATTGTCCTTCAAGAATATGTCGATACGAATGCGCTCCTGGTCGGCCACGACCGGCAGCCCATCGGCCTTGGCCTTCAGGACACGGATCGCACTGCGCACCTCATGTCCCGCATCCTGGTTGAGCACGGCGTCGATCAGCCCCGATTGCAGCGCACCGCGCGTCGTCTCGGTCAATTCATGCGCGATGACGACCGGACGCCGCTCGGCCGGCACGCATTCCAACGCCTTGACGAGGCCGCGATTGCCAGCCCCCAGGCTGTAGAGGGCGACGATATCGTCAAGCCCCGAGAAGAGTGCCGCAACCAGCCGCTCGACGACTGCAGGATCGTCACGGCCCTCAAGCACCGGCAAAAGCTCAAGTGTCGGGAAGTCCCGCGCCATGACGGAGGCGAAGGCCTCGCAGCGTTCACGATGGTCGCGCACCAGCATCGATCCGGCAAGCACTGCAACCTTGCCCTGACGCCCCCCTGCAAACCGACCAAGCAAACTTGCAGCCGTGCGCCCGGCCGCCGCATTGTCGATGCCGGCATAATGATCGCGCTCCGTGCCGGAGAGATCCGACACCAGCGTGACCAGCGGAATGCCGGCCGCGATGACCTCGGATGCAGCGACCGCCACTTCAGGCGCATCCACGGCCACAAACGCGATGCCGGCCGGCTGCTCGGCCGCAGCATCTCTCAGCGCACCGGCGAGCGCTGCTGCGTCAAAGGCCGGCACATCAACCAGGCGGATCGCGATCCGCTCGACGCCCGCGCGGTCCCGCGCCTCGTCGAGCGCGAGCCGCAGGCCCCGCATGAAGGAATTGTCGTTTGAAGGAATGAGGAAAGTCAGCGGATAGGTCCGCCCCTTGGCAAGATTGGCCGCCGCCACGTCGCGCACGAAGCCAAGTTCGTGCACCGCCTTGTCCACCTTCTCACGGGTCCGCGCACTCACTCCCGGCCGCCGGTTCAACACCCGGTCGACGGTGGCGAGGCTCACGCCTGCATGGCTCGCGATGTCGTGGACTGTCGGCTTCATTCTCTCCTCCGGCGCCGTTCCTACACCACCTCATGAGGTACGTAAATCAGAAATTGATGTACGTACCTCTTTCACAGGCAAAAAAGAGGCCGCCCCAACTTGGGACGGCCGAGATCTGGAGATCGATGTGAAGACTGGACCGCGAAGCTTATGCGGGCATGGAGATGTCAGTGCCCGGCGCCTGCGGGTGCGGCACCCTGCGGCTTCTTCAGCAGCAAGACCAGGAACACAAGAGCAATGAAGAGAACGGTCAGCCCCATGAACACGTCCATGAAGGACAGGAGCCAGGCCTGCTGCGTCACCACGCCGGACAGCTTCTTGATCGCAACCGCTGTCCCGTCGAGGCCGTAGCTGTCGTAGTTTGCACCCACGCTTGCCAGCCAGTCGAGCGCTGCCTGGTTGCTCCAGGAAAGCTGCTCGGAGAGCCGTGCATAGTGGTCGTCAGTTCTCTGCGTCAGCATGGTGTTGATGATCGCGAGCCCGACCGCCCCGCCGAGGTTGCGGGTCAGATTGAACAGGCCAGAGGCGTTCTTCATCCGGTCAGGCGGCAGCGTGCCGAGCGCCAGATTGTTGATCGGCACCATGCAGATCATCAGCGAGCAGCCGCGCAGGATCTGCGGCGCGAGCAGCTCATAGAAATCCCAGTCCGCCGTGATGCCCGTCATCATGTAGGTGCCGAGCGCGAAGCCCGAAAAGCCGATCATCATCATCACGCGCGGATCGAGCTTGTTGGAAAGCACACCGGCGACCGGCGCCGTCAGGAACATCGCAGCCCCCGACACGAACATGGTCTCGCCGATCATCAGCGAGTCATAGCCCCGGATGCGACCGAGATAGAGCGGATAGAGATAGGTGAGCCCGTAAAGCCCCACCCCCATGACGAAGGAGAAGAGCGAACCGAAGGCGAAGTTGGCATTCGAGAAGGCCCTGAGATCAACGACGGGCAGTTCGACCTTGAACACCCGCCAGAAGAAGATGGCCCCGCCGATAACCATGGCGACCGTGCCCATGACGATGTGGTGGTCGTTGAACCAGTCCTTGTTGTTGCCCTCCTCCAGCACGAACTCCATCGTACCGAGGAAGACCGCCATGGAGGCAAGCCCCCACCAGTCGAACTTCTTGAGGAGCTTGAGATCCGGCTTGTCGAAATCGATCAGGCTCCAGGCGGCCGCAGCCACCAGCATGCCGGGAATGACATTGATCAGGAACAGCCAGTGCCAGGACATCGCATGGCTGATGTAGCCACCGATCGTCGGACCGATTGTCGGCGCCAGTGTGGCAACAAGACCGACCATCGGCGAGACGATGTTGCGCTTGGACGGCGGGAAGATGGTGAAGGCAGCAGCAAACACCGATGGGATCATGCCACCACCAATAAAGCCCTGGATCGCCCGGTAGACGATCATCTGCTCGATATTGGTGGCCGTTGCACACAGGGCGCTGGCAAGCGTGAAGCCGGCCGCGCAGAAGGTAAACAGCACACGGGTCGATACGATCCGTGCGAGCACACCCGACAAGGGGATCATGATGACTTCGGCGATCAGGTAGGAAGTCTGCACCCAGGCGATTTCGTCAGAACCGGACCCGAGGCCCGCCTGGATTTCGGCCAGTGATGCCGAGACGATCTGGATGTCGAGGATCGACATGAACATGCCGAAGACCATTGCCAGGAAGGCAAAGACGCGTCTGGGATCCATCCGCTCCTCGGTAGGAGCCGAGGCAGCGAGGTCATGTGTGGTGGTTGCGGCCATGACACGGCCCTTTCGATAACGACTGCCGGTGGTTTACTTCGCGGCAAGCGCCCGGCCCTCAGGGGCCGTGCGGGTGTCGACGTCGACGATGACACTGAGGCCGGCGCGCAGATGGCCGCCGGCGAGGGCGTCTTCGGGAAGGGCGATACGAACAGGCACGCGCTGCACAACCTTGGTGAAATTGCCCGTGGCGTTTTCGGCCGGTAGCATCGAGAAGATGGCGCCGGAGGCCGGCGCGATGGAGGTCACCGTGCCTTCGAGCGGCTGATCACCATAGGCGTCCACATGGATCGAAACCTTGGAGCCGGGCACCAGATCGGCGATCTGCGTCTCCTTGAAATTGGCCTCGATATAGAGCTCGCTGGTCGGAACGAGAGCCGCGAGACGCTTGCCGGCGGAAACTAGGTCACCAGCCTGAACGGCGAGATTGCCGATCACGCCGTCATAAGGTGCCTTGAGAACCGTGAAATCGAGGTCGCGCTTGGCCTTGTCGATCGCCAGCTGCTGCAGGCGAACCGTGCTCAAGGCCTCTTCGCGCTGCGCCTTCAGGAGCGCCAGATTGGCTTTCGCGGAAGAAACAGCCGCCTGCCCGGCCACGAGATTGGCGCGTGCCTGGTCGAGCGACACCTTTGCGTTGTCGAGATCAGCAGTGGTGCCGACAGACTTGGAGGCAAGGTCGCTCGCCCGATTTGCGGTGATTTCAGCACCGCGCGCGGCCGCTTCGAGCGCACCGAGCTGGGCTTCGTACTGCGCCACGCTCGCCTCGCCGCCGATGATCTGCGCATCCATGCGCTTCACCGACAGTTCCGCGCTTTCCTTGTTGGCGAGCGCCTGCTCATAGGCAATCTGATAGTCGCCGCCATCGAGCGTTACGAGCGGATCGCCGGCATGGACGATCTGGTCGCTGGTCACATTGACCTTCTCGACATAGCCGGACACCTTCGGCGAGATGATAGCGATATCACCCTCGATATAGGCATCCTCCGTCGACACCATGAACCGACCCTCGGTCCACCAGCCGTAACCATACCAGGCCGCGCCGCCGAGGAGTACTGCAAGGATCACCGGGAGAACCGGGCTGCGCTTCTTCGCCTTCGGGGCGTCGGAGATGGACGGTGTAGGGACCCCGGTATCCGTTTCAGTTGCGGGCGCGGCCTCATTCCGGTCGACTGGAGTAGAATTGGAACGAAGGGCGGTGGATCTTTGCGTCGCTGACATGATACGGACCGGGGATTGGTTGAATTTGTTCGAACTGAACCGTTCGGTTCGATTGACATATAGCCTTTGCTAACGCATATCAAGGCATAGAAACGCGGATTTTCAGTGAAGATCCGATTGGGTTAATAGTCTTGAAGGCAGAATGCCGAGGCAGAGGATGAAACAGGAAGAGATCACAATAGCAGCCCCCGAGGGTTGCGGTGGGGTCGGCCGTTTCGCAGCGGGCGCAGACCCTGTGAAGCGAGGCCAGATCCTGGACGGCGCGAAGCGCGTCTTCATGAAGCTCGGCTATGACGCCGCAAGCATGAATGACGTGACCCGCGAAGCCGGCGTTTCCAAGGGCACCATCTACGTCTATTTCCAGAGCAAGGAAGATTTGTTCGGCGCGCTCGTAGAACGGGAAAAGAGCGCCTTCGATGCCACTATCCGACAAATCCTTGACGAGAGCGCCACCGTCGAGGACGGCCTGCGTGGCTATTCTCATGCCTATGCCCATTTCATTCTCGACACCGAAATGATCCCGACAATGCGCATCCTGATGGGTGTGCTGGACCGCATGCCAACGCTCTGTCAGCGCTTCTTCGCGTCGTCACCGACGAACATCAAGGTCCTGCTGCAGGACTATATTGCGGCTGCCGCCGACAAAGGTGAACTCGAAGTCGAGGACACGGATCTCGCCGCACGCCAGTTCATCGACCTGTCGACGGCCGGATATTTCAAGAAGCGTCTGTTCAACGACATCCCGGTGCGTCCTGATGACAAGGAGATTGCACGCGTGGTGGATTCAGGAGTTCGCATGTTCATGAACTTCTACGGCCCGAAAAACACCGAAGCCCGAGGCTGATCATCGACGGAACTTTGTTCCGATCTCGGACTTTAAATCGCTGCTTGCCATTCCCCGGGATATGTCTCATGTCCTAGGTCCCCCATCCGTTTGATCAGCACGGAAGACATCATGGAAAATATCAGCGTTCTCCTCCAGGACCCCGCCGCCTGGGTCGCACTCGTGACGCTCGTCGTCATGGAAATCGTGCTCGGCATTGACAACCTCATCTTCATCTCGATCCTGACCAACAAGCTGCCCGCAGAGATGCGCGAAAAGGCCCGTCGCATCGGCATCGGCCTTGCACTGGTCATGCGTCTGGCCCTGCTTGGCACCGTCGCCTGGATTGTCCAGCTGACAACGCCCGTCTTCGAGCTCTTCGGCCAAGGCTTCTCGTGGAAGGACATGATCCTGATCGCCGGCGGTCTCTTCCTCGTCTGGAAGGCAACGAAGGAAATCCACCATGCCGTGGACCCGGTCGACAAGGAAGAGGACTTCATCGCCTCGACCGCATCGACGACCTTTGCCAGCGCCATCGGCCAGATCCTGCTGCTCGACCTCGTCTTCTCGATCGACAGCATCATCACCGCCGTCGGCATGACCCCGCATGTCCCGATCATGGTCGTCGCCGTGGTCGCAGCCGTCACCGTCATGCTGGTGGCAGCCACCCCGCTTGCCAACTTCATCGAGAAGAACCCGACCATCGTCATGCTGGCGCTGGCCTTCCTCATGATGATCGGCACGACGCTCATCGCCGAAGGCATGGGCTTCCATGTGCCGAAGGGTTATGTCTACGCCGCGATGGCCTTCTCGGCCTTGGTCGAGGTGCTCAACATGTTCGCCCGCCGCAAGCGCGAGCGAGACCGCGTGGCCAAGACCGCGGTTCATTGAGCTCCAGCTGAATTGAAAAGAAGGCCTGTCGCGAGATGGGCCTTTTTTATCTGCAGCGATCGCGCCGGAACCGATTGGCTCTTGCCGGAATTGCTGTCAGCGCTTACGCCTTCATCGACCATCCGCATTTGGCCGGAGCCCAATGACATACGAGCAAATCCTCGCCTTCGGCCTCATCGCGGTGATGATGGCCGCCTTTCTCTGGGAGAAGTTTCGCTACGACGTCGTGGCCTGCGTGGCGCTCGTCGCCGCGGTCGTTCTCGGGCTGCTGCCGGCAGCCGATGCCTTTTCCGGCTTCTCTGACGACCTCGTCATAATCGTCGGCAGCGCATTGGTGGTCAGTGCGGGTGTCGCCCGCTCCGGCGTGGTGGATCTCGCCATCAAGCGCTTCTTCCCGGCCCTGACATCGCTGCACGGTCAGATGCTGCTCCTGCTGGTCACCGTGACCGTGCTCTCGGCCTTCATCAAGAATATCGGCGCGCTCGCCATCATGATGCCGGTCGCCTTCCAGTTCGCCCGCAGATCGAGCGTCCCGCCATCTGTCTTCCTCATGCCCATGGCCTTCTCCGCACTGCTTGGCGGCTTGATGACGCAGATCGGCACCTCGCCGAACATCGCCGTCTCCCGCCTGCGGGAGGAGCTGACGGGTCAGCCCTTCACCATGTTCGACTTCACGCCGGTCGGCGCAACGCTCGCGGCAGCCGGTATCGTCTTCCTGATCTTTTTCTACTGGCTCGTGCCGCGCCGCGAGAACCAGAATCCGTCGCTGCAGGAGGCACTCGAAGCCTCGAGCTTCGCGACGGAAGCCATGATCACCCGCCAGTCTCCCTTCGTCGGCAAGACGCTGCATCACCTGCTGCAAACGTCCCACGGCGAGGTGACGGCCTCGGCCATCCTGCGTGGCCAGACCCGTCTGTCGCCCTTCCCGGATGTCCTGCTGCACGAGGAGGACACGCTTCTCCTGGAAGGACCGTCCGAGGCTTTGGACCGTATCGTCTCGCAAGGCAATCTCAGCCTGTCCGGGAACACGGATGGCGACCGCAAGCGGCGTGGCGACATCTCCTCCGTCGAGGCCGTCATCGGACGCGGTTCGCCGCTGATCGGTCAGACAACCAGCGAGCTGTCACTGGTCCACACCTACGGCGTCAACCTCCTGGCCGTCAGCCGCCAGGGCAAGCGCATCCGCGAGCGCCTCGGCCAGTTGACCTTGCGCTCGGGCGACGTCGTCGTGTTACAAGGCCTGCGCCAGCAGATGCCGTCCATCCTGACCGAGCTTGGCTGCCTGCCGCTGGCCGAACGCGAAATCCTGCTCGGCACCAGCCGCAACATCTTCATCCCGCTGGCAATCCTCGTCATCGCCATGGGCGCAACCGCGCTCGGCCTGGCGCCTGTGGCCATCGCCTTCTTCGCCGCAGCCCTTGCCATGGTTGCCTTCGGCGTCATCCCTGTGAGCGAGGTCTACCGTGCCGTCGACGGGCCGATCCTGGTCATGCTGGCCGCCCTGATCCCCGTTGCCGATACGCTGCGCACGTCAGGTGGCAGCGACGTCATTGCCGGCTGGCTCAACGCAGTGGCTGGAGGAATGCCCGCCTGGGGTGCTGTGGCAATGATCCTGCTGACCGCCATGGCCGTCACGCCCTTCCTCAACAATGCAGCGACGGTTCTTGTCATGGCCCCGATCGCTGCAAGCTTCGCGACCGGCCTCGGCTACAAGCCGGAGGCCTTCCTGATGGCCGTTGCCATTGGTGCAGGCTGCGATTTCCTTACCCCCATCGGCCACCAGTGCAATACGCTGGTCATGGGCCCCGGCGGCTACCGCTTTTCGGACTATCCGAGGCTTGGGCTTCCCCTCTCCATCCTCATCGTCCTGGTCTCGGTCCCGGCCCTGCTGATGGTCTGGCCGGTCAACTGATCCGGCCAGGGCGCGGAAGAATGCGCACAAAGAAAAACCTGCGTCGGCGGACGCAGGTTTTCCTTGGGGGCGGGGACTTGGGGAGAGCGCAGGCCGGACGGTTAAGGGGCTCGCCTGCCATTTCGTTGGCCACGGATAGAAACCGGAAAAACTCCCGTGTTCCCCATATCCCGTCGCGTCCGGTTGGCACGGCCTGCGCTCTGCCTTAAGAACGCCGGATCCGGCCCCAGGTTCCGGCTTTCCCAAAAAATTTTTGACGATTTTTTCAGCGCCGCTTGAAAGGCCGGTTTCCGTGGTTTTTCTTGACGCAAGGCCCTGAATATGGCCTAAGGCCACGCTGTGGAACAGGCGGCGCCAAGGTGCCGAACTCCGTTCTCACCGGCCCTTACCGGCAGCCTCACAATTTCAAGATCCGGCACTAAACTGCCGATCATCCGCACGCACCACGAGCTTTACCCATGACCAAGTCCGGCGTCCGCGTCCGCATTGCACCCTCCCCGACCGGCGAGCCCCATGTCGGCACCGCCTATATCGCGCTGTTCAACTACCTCTTCGCGAAGAAATTCGACGGCGAGTTCATCCTGCGCATCGAGGACACCGACGCGACCCGCTCGACCGCGGAATTCGAACAGAAGGTTCTGGACGCCCTGAAGTGGACCGGCCTCACCTGGTCGGAAGGCCCCGATGTCGGCGGCCCTTACGGCCCCTATCGCCAGTCCGAGCGCAAGGACCTCTACCGCCCTTACGTCGACAAGATGCTCGACAATGGCGGCGCATTCCATTGCTTCTGCACACCGGAACGGCTTGAGAGCATGCGCGAAGCCCAGCGCGCCGCTGGCAAGCCGCCGGGTTATGACGGCCACTGCCTGCACCTGAAGGCCGAAGAAGTGACTGCCCGCGTTGCTGCCGGCGAACCACATGTCATCCGCCTGAAAGTGCCGAGCGAAGGCTCCTGCGATTTCCACGACGGCGTCTATGGCGATGTCTCGATCCCGTGGGAAAGCGTCGACATGCAGGTCTTGCTCAAGGGCGACGGCATGCCGACCTATCACATGGCCAACGTCGTCGACGACCACATGATGAAGATCACCCACGTCGCCCGCGGCGAGGAGTGGCTGGCATCAGTGCCGAAGCACATCCTGATCTACAAGCATCTCGGTCTTGAGCCGCCAGTCTTCATGCACCTGTCGCTGATGCGCAATCACGACAAATCGAAGCTCTCGAAGCGCAAAAACCCGACTTCGATCTCCTATTACTCGGCCCTCGGCTACCTGCCGGAAGCCCTGATGAACTTCCTCGGCCTGTTCTTCATCCAGATCGCAGAAGGCGAAGAGCTGCTGTCGATGGAAGAGCTGATCGCCAAGTTCGATCCCGACAACCTGTCGAAGGCCGGCGCGATCTTCGACATCCAGAAGCTCGACTGGCTGAACGGCCGCTGGCTGCGCGAAAAACTGTCGCCGGAAGACTTCGTCGCACGCGTGCTCGACTGGTCGATGGAAAACGACCGTCTCGTCGAAGGTCTGAAGCTTGCCCAGAGCCGCGTCACCAAGCTCGGCGAAGTCCCGCCGCTCGCCGGCTTCCTGCTGGCAAACGACGTCGGCCTGACGCCAGCCTCCTTTGGCGGCCTGAAGACCAGCCCGGCCGAAACACTCGAAATCGTCACCACCGTTCAGGCGGACCTCGAAAAGATCCTCGAATGGAATGTCACGACCATCGAGGAAGAGTTGCGCGCGATCTCCGAGCGCATGGAAAAGAAGCTCCGCGTCGTCACCCCGCCCCTCTTCGTCGCCGTCTCGGGCAGCCAGCGTTCGCTGCCGCTGTTTGACTCGATGGCGCTACTCGGCCGCTCGGTCGTGCGCCAGCGTCTGAAGGTTGCGATCCAGGTGCTGACCGCGATGGCGGGTGCGCAGAATTGATTTGAAAGAGTGCCCCTCATCCGCCCTTCGGGCACCTTCTCCCCGTGAACGGGCGAAGGCCACGACGGCCAAACTTGGCACAACGTCTCCTCTACCCGCTTGCGGGGAGAGGGTAGGGTGAGGGGCGAAGACTTACGGCAGAGGCCGCCACAGGAACCACGCGATGACCGAACAGACCACCGAAACCGCCCTCTCCTCCGACCCGACGGAAGTCCGCCGCCAGAAGCTCGCGCTGCTGCGCGAACAGGTCGGCGACGTCTATCCGGCGCATTTCCACCGCACGATGACCAATGCGGAATTTGCCGAGAAATACGCAGGGTTGGAACTGGACGAGACGTCTGACGACATCATCACTGTAGCCGGCCGCGTTTATTCATCGCGCAATTCCGGCATGTTCATGGACATCCATGACGCCTCGGGCAAGATCCAGATCTTCTCCCACAAGGACACGACGCCGGAACAAGCCCGCGCGCTGCTGCCGATGATCGACCTCGGCGACATCATCGGCGTCAAGGGCCAGGTCCGTCGCACCAAGCGCGGCGAACTGACCATCAACGCCCATGAAATCACCATGCTGACCAAGACGCTTCTCCCCATGCCGGAGAAGTATCATGGCCTCGCCGACATCGAGCTGCGCTACCGCAAGCGCCACCTCGACATCCTCACCAATGAGGAATCCAAGCTCCGCTTCCAGCAGCGCTCGAAGATCGTCTCCGGCATCCGCCGCTTCCTCGAGGGCGAAGGCTTCCTCGAAGTCGAGACGCCGATGCTGCAGACCGTCTATGGCGGCGCGACCGCCGAGCCGTTCAAGACGCACCACAACACGCTGAAGATGGACATGTATCTGCGCATCGCGCCGGAACTGTTCCTCAAGCGTACGCTGGTATCGGGCCTTGCCGACAAGGTGTTCGAGGTCAACCGCAACTTCCGCAACGAAGGTGTGTCGACCCGCCACAATCCCGAATTCACCATGATGGAATGCTACTGGGCCTATGCCGATTACGAGGACATGATGGGCCTCGTCGAGCGCATGTTCGAGACGCTCGCGATCGGCATCCACGGCACGACCGACCTTACCTTCGGTGACAAGCAGCTTTCCTTCAAGGGCCCGTTCAAGCGCGTGCCCATGCCCGACGCCGTCAAGGAAGCAACAGGCATCGACTTCCTGGCCATGAAAACCGACGAGGAAGCCCGCATCGCCGCGAAGGCCGCAGGTTTTGCCGTCGAGAAGGACTGGACATGGGGCGAATGCCTCGCCTTCATCTTCGAGGAAAAGGTCGAGGGCACGCTGATCCAGCCGTCGCACGTTACGCATTTCCCCAAGGACATCTCGCCCTTTGCCAAGGAAGTGCCGGGCGAACCGCGCCTCGTCGAGCGTTTCGAGACCTATTGCAACGCCTGGGAAGTCGGCAACGCCTTCTCTGAACTGAACGACCCGGAAGAGCAGCGCAAGCGCATGGTCGAGCAGCTCGAACAGGCCCATTCGCGCGGCGAAAAGGACAAGCAGCTCGACGACGAGTTCCTCGATGCGATCGACCAGGGCATGCCGCCCGCCGGCGGCCTCGGCATCGGCGTCGACCGCCTGATCATGCTGTTGACCAACGCCCCGTCGATCCGCGACGTCATCCTCTTCCCGGCGCGCCGCAACCGCAACGACTGAGCGAATATAACCATCACATGCAAAAGCCCCGGCCTCTAAGGACCGGGACTTTTGTGTTTCTTGGCCGTGAGTTGCAGCGCGTGGTGCTCAGGCAATCTCAGCGATCAGTGATCGGCCTTGGCATGCTCGTCGGCTTTGGGCTTGGCCTTGGGCGGCAGGATTGCTTCGTCTTCCGCGGGTGGATGGGCCTCGGTCGCAGCGCCATGCTCTTCCGGCTTGGGTGCCGGCGCGGCAGCTCCCGCACCCTGTGGTGCGATCGGCTGTGCCCGCATCTTCTCGAGCCAGGCAGCCCCGTGGTCGGCACTCTTGGCACCATCCGAACCCTCGGCGGGCTTGGCTTCAGCGGCAACATCCGCGACGGGTGCCTCTTCCTCGGAGCCGCCAAGCCCAACCATGCTCTTTAGCGATGAGAACCAGCCGTCGCCTTCGGCGGGTGCCTCTTCGGCAACAGGCGTCTCACCGGCAGCAACGTCATGGCCAGCGGCTTGTTCGACCGCACCGTCGTGGCTGCTTTCATCCGCGCTATGGGCCGCAGCCTCATCGACAACAGCGGGCTTCTCTTCGGTATGCGCGACCTGTTCAGCCCCATGCTCGGGCGCAGCCACATGCGCCGCATCGGCAGCCGGGTCTTCAGCATGTGCGGCAGGATCCGCGGCAGCATGTTCGGTCGTGGCGTCTCCGTGCGTCTCGCCAGAGCCTGCGTCTCCATGGGCGACAGCAGCCGGTTCCGCATGATCCTCGGCCGGCGCCTCGTGCCCCTCGGCCACGGCACCATGGCCATCGGCGGGTGCCGCATGGCCGTCCGCCGGTACGGCATGTCCTTCTGCTGGCGCTTCATCACCGCCAAGACCGACCATGCCCATCAGCGAGGCCATCCAGCCCTTTCCTTCTTCGGCACCGTGCTCGGCGACCGGAGTTTCCTCACCGTGTTCGCCGGCCGGCGCATCGCCATGCCCTTCGGCCTCACCCTTGGCATCCGTCTCGCCATGCCCATCGGCCGGCTTCTCGCCATGGGCATCCTCGGCACCATGAGCCGGCGCCTCTCCGTGACCATCGGCGGCCTTCTCGCCATGGCCCTCACCTTCCGGCACCAGGCCTTCAGGCTTCACACAATCCGTCTGATCGTTGAGCTTGGCGACAAGCGCCTGAATATCGGCCTCGAGCATGTCGACACGCTCGCCGAAAAACTCGCCATTCGGCGCAGCAAGACCATCAGCATAACGGGCCGTCAGGACACGCGCCGACATATCCTGAGGCACATGGCTCGGGTCCGGAACGTAGATAACGTCAGCCCCGACCGCACGACCGCGCATGCCCGAGCGATCCTTGGGACCGCTGGCATCGAGTACCACGACCTGCACCAGGTCGGCCTTCTTCGTTTCCTGCAGGGTCTTTGCCACGCGCAAGGCCGTCTTGACGCGCGTCAAGCCATCGCCCGGCTCATTGGTGGTGATGAACTTGCGCACCCAGAAGCGATCCTTTTTGTGGATCTCGACCGTCTTCACTTCCGTGCATTCAAGCCCGTTCAATTCGGCATAGGAGGGGCCGAGCAGTTTGTCCGCGCCGATATAGACGGCAGCGGCACCCGTGCCGCCAAGGGTGACCAGCACCCCGCCCAAAATCAGCATGAGCTTTCGTGAAAGGTGGATCTTCGGCACCTTCACGCTTGGAACTCCGCCATGACACCGTCCCGACTGTTTACGCAATACTGAGGTCGACTATAGCCCCCTTCTCCTTGCGGAACCTTTAACCCCGGCTTTCCAGTTCCGGCACAGATCACGGAAAGCTTTTTGCAAATGATTTGCAAAAGCGTTGACATCAGCGCGAAGCGCGATAGATTTTAATGAGAATGACTTGCAAGAACAGGAATAGACCATGGTCTCAAAGCTTGCCTGCCGTCTTTTCGCCCTGGCGCTCCTGCTGCCGGGGACAGCCTTTGCAGACGACAAGCTGAAGGTCGTCACGACTTTCACCGTGATTGCCGATATTGCCCAGAATGTTGCAGGCGATGCCGCAATCGTCGAAAGCATCACCAAGCCCGGCGCGGAAATCCACGGCTACCAGCCCACGCCGCGCGACATCCTGAAGGCACGCGATGCCAATCTGGTGCTGCGCAATGGCCTCAACCTCGAAGCCTGGTTTGAAAAATTCCTCGCCAATCTCGACGACGTGCCGACCGTAACCGTCAGTGATGGCATCGAGCCGATCGGCATTGCCGGCGGTGCCTATGACGGCAAGCCCAACCCGCATGCATGGATGTCGCCGGAAAACGCCCTCGTCTATGTCGAAAACATCCGCAAGGCCCTGACCGATCTCGACCCCGCAAACGCCGCGATCTACGAGGCCAATGCGAGGACCTATTCGCAGAAGATCAGCGCCGAGATCGAGCCGATGAAGGCGGAAATCGCCAGGATCCCGGAAAACGAGCGCTTCCTCGTGACGAGCGAAGGCGCCTTCTCCTACCTCGCCCGAGATCTCGGCATGAAGGAACTCTACCTCTGGCCGATCAATGCCGACAGCCAGGGCACGCCGCAGCAGGTCAAGGCGGTCGTTGACCAGGTGATCGAAAACAAGATCCCCGTCGTATTCTCTGAGAGCACTGTATCCGACAAGCCGGCCAAACAGGTCGCAGCCGAAACCGGGGCACGCTACGGGGGCATACTTTATGTGGACTCCCTCAGCGAGCCTGATGGCCCGGTCCCGACCTATCTGGATCTCTTGAAGGTGACGGTATCGACCATCGTGAAGGGATTTGCCGGATGATCATGGGATCGGGCGCAAGACGCAATCGCGAAGGGATCGCCGCAGAGGATGTGACGGTCACCTATCGCAACGGCCACACGGCCTTGCGCCATGCGAGTTTTGCGATCCCGCCCGGAACCATCACGGCCCTTGTCGGCGTCAACGGCGCCGGCAAGTCCACCCTCTTCAAGGCGATCATGGGCTTCGTGCCGGTAGCGTCAGGTGAGATCCGCGTGCTCGGCATGAGCGTCAAGCAGGCACTCAAGCAAAACCTCGTCGCCTACGTCCCTCAGGCCGAAGAAGTCGACTGGAACTTCCCCGTGCTCGTCGAAGATGTCGTGATGATGGGCCGTTACGGCCACATGAATTTCCTGCGCATCCCCTCCAAGCGCGATCATCAGCTCGTTGACGAAGCGCTCGCCCGCGTCGGCATGGGCGATTACCGCAAGCGCCAGATCGGCGAGCTCTCCGGCGGACAGCGCAAGCGCGTCTTCCTTGCCCGTGCACTCGCCCAGGAAGGCCAGGTGATCCTACTCGACGAACCCTTCACCGGCGTCGATGTCACCACCGAGGAACAGATCATCGGCCTGATGAAGGATCTGCGCGCCGAAGGCCGCGTCATGCTGGTCTCCACCCATAATCTCGGCAGCGTGCCCGACTTCTGCGATCGCACCATCTTCGTCAAGGGCACGGTCATCGCCTCGGGCAAGACCGAGGACACCTTCACCGAGGCAAACCTGAAAACCGCCTTCGGAGGGGCGCTACGCCACTTCGTGCTCGCCGGCCGCGACCTGCACGACGACGACGATGGCCGCGAGGTCACCGTCATCACCGATGACGAGCGCCCCTTCGTCATCTATGGCCAGCCGAAACCAGGAGCATCAGATGCTCGCGACCCTGGTTGAGCCCTTCACCTATGATTACATGCGCAACGCCATCCTGGTGAGCGCATTGGTTGGCGGCGTCTGCGGCTTCCTCTCCGCCTATCTGATGCTGAAGGGCTGGTCGCTGATCGGCGACGCGCTCTCCCATGCCATCGTGCCGGGCGTTGCCGGCGCCTACATGCTCGGCCTGCCTTTTGCATTCGGAGCTTTCATGTCCGGCGGGCTCGCAGCGCTTGCCATCCTCTTCCTCAACCAGCGGACCAAGCTGAAGGAAGACGCGATCATCGGTTTGATCTTCACCTCCTTCTTCGGCCTTGGCCTGTTCATGGTGTCGATCTCGCCCGTCTCGATCGACATCAAGACCATCGTGCTCGGCAATATCCTCGCGATCACGCCGGCCGACACGCTGCAGCTCGTGCTGATCGGCGGCGTAAGCCTCCTCGTGCTGACGCTGAAGTGGAAGGACCTGATGGTCACCTTCTTCGACGAGAACCATGCCCGTTCGATCGGCCTCAAACCCGAGCGTCTCAAGGTAATCTTCTTCACCCTGCTAGCGGCCTCAACGGTTGCCGCCATGCAGACCGTCGGCGCCTTCCTGGTCATCGCCATGGTCGTGACGCCAGGCGCCACAGCCTATCTGCTGACCGACCGCTTCCAGCGGCTGATCCTCATGGCACTCGGCATCGGTGCCGGCACGAGCTTCGTCGGCGCTTATGCCAGCTACTTCCTCGACGGCGCCACGGGCGGGATTATCGTCGTGCTGCAGACCCTGATCTTCCTCGCAGCCTTCCTCTTCGCCCCCAAGCACGGCTTGCTGGCCGCCCGCAGTCGCGCCCGCGAAGCGCTGGAACCCATGCCTTCCGCAGCCACGGCAGAACCGCACCGCTTGCCCGAGGAGCGGCCGGCATGAGCGAAACCCTCGAACTCGCGATCCTGCCCTTCCAGCTTCCTTTCATGCAGTCGGCCTTCGTGGTGACGCTGATGATCGCCATCCCCATGGCACTCCTCTCCTGCTTGCTGGTGCTAAAAGGCTGGTCGCTGATGGGCGACGCCGTCTCCCATGCCGTGCTTCCGGGCGTGGTCATCGCCTACATCGTCGGTATTCCGCTGGCGATCGGGGCCTTTATCGCCGGTCTCGTCTGTGCGCTTCTGACCGGCTTCATCAAGGAGAACAGCCGCATCAAGGAAGACACCGTGCTCGGCATCGTCTTTTCGGGCATGTTCGGTCTGGGCTTGGTCCTCTATGTCCAGGTCCAGAGCTCCGTTCACCTTGACCACATCCTCTTCGGCGACATGCTGGGTCTGCTGCCCTCGGATCTCATCGAGACCGGCCTGATCGCCCTCTTCGCCACCGCATTCCTCGTTGTATTGCGCAAGGATCTTCTGGCCCACGCCTTCGATCCGCAGCACGCCCGCGCCATCGGCCTCTCGGTCCGTCTGCTGCATTACGGCCAGCTCGCCGTGCTCTCGCTCGTCGTCGTCGGTGCCTTGAAGGCCGTTGGCATCATCCTATCGATTGCCATGCTGGTCGCCCCCGGCGCCATCGCCTTCCTGCTCACCAAGCGCTATGCAACGATGCTGGTGACGGCCGTGATCGTTGCTGTCTCGTCTTCACTCGCGGGCATCTATCTAAGCTTCTTCATCGACAGTGCCCCCGCCCCGACGATCGTCTTGATCATGAGCGGCATCTTCATCCTCGCCTTCTTCCGCACGCTTTGGCAGGCCCGCAGCGTCAACCGCATCGCCGCAGCAGAAAACATCTGATCGCCCTGCCACTTGGCATGGATCAAGTGTGCAAAGGCAAGGGCGGGCTAGGGTCTCCTCATCAAAGCGAGGATGGACGCCCATGTCGACGATGAAACTGCTTCAAAAACCCACCCGCCATCTGTTTTTCACCGGCAAGGGTGGCGTCGGCAAGACCTCGCTCAGCTGTGCGACGGCCATCGCGCTCGCCGACCAGGGACTGAAGATCCTGCTCGTCAGCACCGATCCCGCCTCCAATCTCGATGAAATGCTGGGGCTGATCCTCGGCAGCGATCCGACACCTGTGCCGGGCGTGCCAGGCCTGTCGGCGATGAACATCGATCCCGAGAGCGCAGCAGAAGACTATCGCCAGCGCGTGCTCGGCCAGATGGCACCTGATGTGACCGAAAAGGACCGCACCACCGTGCGCGAACAACTGTCAGGCGCCTGCACCACCGAGATTGCCGCCTTCGACGAATTCGTCGGCCTGCTGGCCGATGACAATCCACGCTTCGACCACATAATCTTCGACACAGCCCCGACCGGCCACACCCTGCGGCTGCTCAGCCTGCCCAAGGCCTGGACAGGTTTTCTGGAGACCAACGAACGCGGCGCCTCCTGCCTTGGCCCCCATTCCGGGCTGAAAATGCAGGAGGACCGCTTCCGCACGGCGCTGGAATGCCTCGGCGATCCCGCCCGAACCACCATCGTGCTGGTGACACGCGCCGATCGCGGCGCGATCCGCGAGGCTGCCCGCACCGCCGGAGAACTTTCCGAACTCGGCCTCTCCAACCAGATGCTCGCCGTCAACGGCCGCTTCACGCCGACAGATCCGAACGACCCGGTGGCCGCGGCCTTCGCGGCAGAACAGAAGAAGGCACTGACTGACCTGCCAACCGTACTGGCATCGCTGCCTCGCGACGAGGTCGCCCTCAAACCCTTCGACATGGTGGGACTCGAAGCGCTGCGCGGACTGCTGTCCGATACGCCGCTCCCACCTCCCGGCGATACCGCAGACGACACCTTCGAAAGCCCCGACCTCCCCCGTCTCTCGACGCTGGTCGATGAAATCGCGGCAAGCGGCAAGGGCCTCGTGATGGTCATGGGCAAGGGCGGCGTCGGCAAGACCACGGTTGCGGCAGCCGTCGCCGTCGGGCTCGCCGCCCGTGGCCACACGGTCCACCTCACCACGACAGACCCGGCGGCCCATCTGTCCTTCGTCGTCGGCGCCGCCGCCATGCCCGGCCTGACCGTCGACCGCATCGATCCAGAGGCCGAGACCACCCGCTACATCGACAAGATCATGGCGACCAAGGGCCGGGATCTCGATGAAGCCGGGAAGGCCTTGTTGCGCGAGGATCTTGCCTCTCCCTGCACCGAGGAAGTGGCCGTCTTCCACGCCTTTTCGCGCGTCGTCGGCGAAGCCCGATCGAGCTTCGTCGTCATCGATACGGCCCCGACAGGCCACACGCTGCTGCTCCTCGATGCGACAGGCGCCTATCACCGCCAGATGACCCGCCACATGGACGACAACGCTCCCGGCCGCATGGTCACGCCGCTGATGCGCCTGCAGGACCCCGCCTATACGCGCGTCCTGCTGGTGACGCTGCCGGAGACGACACCGGTCTCGGAAGCATCCGCCCTGCAGGACGACCTGCGCCGCGCTGGCATCGCGCCCTATGGCTGGGTGGTAAACAAGTCCATGGCGATCACAGGCACCCGCGATCCGCTCCTGCGCGCCCGCATCCGGGGCGAAAAGGCGCAGATCGAAAGGGTGAAACGCGATTATGCCGAGCGGTTATACGGCCTGGACTCCCGCCCGATTGCTCCGGTGGGGCTGGAAGAATTGAAACGCATTGCGGAAGAGGAATAAGACCTGCGGAGCGTTTTAGACCCGAGCCTCTTCCTCGGCACGCTTGGCGCGGCGTGACACCACCCATTCCCGCCAAACGGTGAAGAGACCCGCACCGACGACGATGACGGCACCCACCACCGTGTTCCAGCGCAACACTTCGCCAAAGACGGTGACCGCAATCATCGCCCCGAGCACCAGCTGCCAGTAGGAGATCGGCTGGACGATCACGGCATCGAGGTTCTCATAGGCCTTGATCAACGCCAGATGCCCCACGATGCCGGTGCAGCAGAGGCCGATCATCAGGCTCCAGCCGGCCGGTGTGAACGGTGTCCAGAAGAAGGGACCGAGCAGGTTCGAGCCGATGAAGCCGACGATTGCCAGATAGAAGAAGCTGGTCGATGGCTGGTCGTCGCGGCTGACAAGACGTGTGGCGATCCCGTAGATCGCGCCGAGCACTGCGCAGATCAGCGGCAGCCAGATATAGGAATTGAAGCCGTCGCCGCTGGGCGCCAGCATGATCACGACGCCGACGAGGCCGAAAAGGATCGCCGTCCAGCGCCGCCAGCCGACTTTTTCCCCGAGGATCGGCATGGACAGGAGCGCGACAAAGATCGGCCCGGCCGCGAAGATCGCCTGGCTCTGGGCAAGTCCCACCTGCGTGAAGGCCACGATCGAGATAAGGATCTGCAAGAAGAGGATGAGGCCCCTGAGGATTTGCAGAAACGGCCGCTTCGTGTTGACCGCGACGCTCAGGCCGCCGGACGACCGCATCGCCAGAAACAGCGCGAAGGCGACGAAGGCCCAGTAGCGCACCATCGCCACCTGCACCGGCGAGTGGGTTTCGCCGAGATGCTTGGAAAGGCCGTCCTGAATGGCGAAGACGGAAAAGGCGAGGAAGGTGAAGAGATAGCCGAGCGGCGTCGATTTCATGGGGCAATGGGAGCTTTGCACGAGGAGGGATCCGTGGACGAACCAACGGCGCGGGCATAACGATCCTACACCCTGAGCGGGTCTTGACCAGTGCAGTTTTGCAAACCTGCCCTGCAACCTGACAACCCCTCGCCTGTCATGACGACCGCCTTGCCTCACGGCGGGCGCCATGCTTGAAAGAGCCATGGCCTTCACCCTCCGTCAGTTGCAGTATTTCGTCGCCGTCGCCGAGCAGGGTTCCGTCACGCGCGCCGCCCAGAACCTCTCGATCTCCCAGTCCTCAGTGACCGAGGCGATCAAGGAGCTGGAGGGCGATCTCGGCGTCGAACTTTTCGAGCGCCACCCGCGCGGCCTGACCATCACCTATAACGGCCACCAGTTTCTCCGCCACGCGACGAAGATCCTCGCGGATGTGTCGGACGCCCGCAACGTCTTCACCGAAACCCAGAACAGCACCGGCGGCACGCTCAACATCGGCGTCACCTCGCTCGTCGCCGGCTACGTTCTGTCAGACCTGCTCGCCCGCTATCGCCGGGCCTGCCCGGGCGTCGAGGTCTCGGCGATCGAGGACAACGGCTCCTATCTCGAACACCTGCTGATCGGCGGCGAACTGGATGTCGCGGTCATGGTCATCTCCAACCTGCGCGACCGCATGGCGCTACAGGCCGAAATCCTGGAAACCTCGCCCTATCGCCTCTGGCTCCCGATCGGCCATCCGCTGGTCTCGGCCGACATCATCTCGATTGCCGATATCACCAAGGAACCGCTGATCATGCTGACGGTGGACGAAATCGAGGAGAACACCGGCAAGCTCTTGTCGGCGCTGGGCGCCCGCCCGCATGTCGCTTTCCGCACCCGCTCGGTCGAAGCGGTCCGCAGCCTGGTCGCCACCGGCGCCGGCGTGGCGCTCCTGCCCGACCTCGTCTACCGCCCCTGGTCGCTGGAAGGCGACCGCATCGAAAGCCGCGATGTGTCGGGCGCGCTTCCGGTGGTGCAGGTCGGCATGGTCTGGCGCAAGGGCTCGAGCCTGCCGCAGGCAGCCCGCGACTTCGTCGGCATCGCTGAGGCGAGCCGGAGTGGAAGGGTCAGGTAAAGACCCGCAGCGATTGCCCCTCATCCGGCTACCGCCGCCTTCTCCCCGCCTGCGGGGAGAAGATCCCGGCATGGGGATGAGGGGCACTTAAGAACAATTACCTCAACCAACACGCCATCGGAAAAACCGATACCACCATTCTGACGAATGAATTTGCGAATGCGGTTAATTCGCGGCAACTTTCTCGCCGGGAACATATGGCCGCAAAAACGCGGCCTCAAAAACGGGAGACCCCGCGATGAAATCTCTTCTGAAGTCTTGCACTGTCCTTGCCTCTGTATTGAGTATGACCACCGCCGCTGTTGCCCAGGAGCCGTTGCAGGCACTCGGAGCCGGCGAAGGCGCCCTCTCCATCGTGGCCTGGGCTGGCTATATCGAACGCGGCGAAACCGACAAGAATTTCGACTGGGTCACCGAATTCGAGAAGAAGACCGGCTGCATGGTCTCGGTAAAGACCGCCGCCACCTCCGATGAAATGGTCGCCCTGATGAACGAAGGCGGCTTCGATCTCGTCACCGCCTCGGGCGACGCTTCGCTGCGCCTCGTGGCCGGCAAGCGCGTTCAGCCGATCAACACGGCGCTGATCCCCTCCTGGAGCACCATCGACGAGCGCCTGCAGAACGCACCTTGGCATACCAAGGACGGCGTCCATTACGGCACGCCTTACGTCTGGGGCCCGAACGTCCTGATGTACAACACCAAGGCTTTTGGCGATAAAGCTCCCGACAGCTGGAACGTCGTCTTCGAAGAGATGACGCTTGCCGACGGCAAGTCCAACAAGGGCCGCGTTCAGGCCTATGACGGCCCGATCCATGTCGCCGACGCCGCCAACTACCTGATGTTCCACAAGCCGGAACTCGGCATCAAGGACCCCTTCGAACTCAACGAAGATCAGTACAAGGCAGCGCTTGACCTCCTGCGCGGCCAGCGACAGCTCGTCAGCCGCTACTGGCATGATGCCTTCATCCAGATCGACGACTTCAAGAACGAAGGCGTAGTCGCCTCCGGCTCCTGGCCCTTCCAGGTCAACCTCTTGAAGGCCGACCAGCCCGTGGCATCGGTCTTCCCGAAGGAAGGCGTCACCGGCTGGGCCGACACGACCATGCTGCATGCCGAAAGCGAGCACCCGAACTGCGCCTATATGTGGATGGAGCATTCGCTGTCCCCCAAGGTCCAGGGCGACGTCTCCGCCTGGTTCGGCACGGTTCCCTCCGTTCCCGCCGCCTGCAAGGGCAACGCGCTCCTGACCGACGCTGGCTGCACCAACAACGGCTTCGACAACTTCGAGAAGATCAAGTTCTGGAAGACGCCGGTTTCCAAGTGCGAAAGCCAGGGCGAATGCGTCCCCTACCACCGCTGGGTCTCCGACTACATCGGTGTGATCGGCGGACGTTGATCTCGCAAACCGGGGCACTTGCCCCTCACCCTAACCCTCTCCCCGTGAACGGGGAGAGGGGACTTGCCCCGAAGCCACCGCTCTGATTGCTGCCAGCCGACGCTTTGCGAGGCCGGCGGAAGCACGTCCTTCTCCCCGCCTGCGGGGAGAAGGTGCCGGCAGGCGGATGAGGGGCTATAAAGCAACTCTGGAGCCCCCATGACCGCAGCCGTCTCCTTCTCGAAGGTCTCGCGCCATTTCGGCAGCGTGAAAGCCGTCGATGCCGTCGACCTGACGGTCGAGCCAGGTGAATTCTTCGCCATGCTCGGCCCCTCCGGCTCCGGCAAGACGACCTGCCTGCGCCTGATCGCCGGCTTCGAACAGCCGACGTCTGGCCATATCGAGATCTTCGGTGAAACCGCCGAGGGCGTGCCGCCCTATCGCCGCAACGTCAACACGGTCTTCCAGGACTATGCCCTCTTCCCGCATTTGAACATTCTCGACAACGTCGCCTATGGCCTGATGGTCAAGGGCGTGGCCAAGGCCGAGCGCCACCGCGAGGCCGAGAAGGCGCTGGAAATGGTCAAGCTTCCTGGCTACGGCACCCGCAAGCCCGGTCAGCTTTCCGGCGGTCAGCGGCAGCGCGTGGCGCTTGCCCGCGCTCTCGTGAACAAGCCGAAGGTCCTCCTTCTCGACGAACCGCTCGGCGCGCTGGACCTGAAGCTGCGCGAACAGATGCAAGAGGAGCTGAAGAGCCTGCAGCGCTCGCTCGGCATCACCTTTGTCTTCGTCACCCACGATCAGGGCGAGGCACTCTCCATGGCCGACCGCGTCGCTGTCTTCAATGACGGCAAGATCGTCCAGGCCGGAACACCGCACGAGATCTACAACAAGCCCCGCACCCGCTTCGTCGCCGATTTCGTCGGCTCGTCCAATGTAGTTGCACCTGAAGCCATGAAGGCGCTGGGCGGAGAAGCCCGCTGGACGAGCCTGCGCCCCGAAGCGATCCGCATCGTATCGGAAGGCGGTGTCGAGGCGACCGTGCGCTCGACCAGCTTCCTTGGCGCCTCGACCAAGCTCTTCGTCGAGACGGCGGTGGCCGCTCTCACGCTCTCGCTGCCAGCCGGCCAAGCCGCACCGCAGGCCGGCGAAAGCATCCGCATCACCTGGTCGGCTTCCGACCTGCATTACATGGAGGAGGCCGCATGACGGCGATCTCCACATCTGCCATCACCCCTGGCCGTCAGGGCCTGATGGGGCGGCTCTCGGATCTGTTCTGGCGGAGGCCCAACCTGCTGCTGGTTCTGATGCTGGTGCCGCCCCTGCTCTGGCTCGGCATCATCTACGTCGGCTCGCTGGTGGCGCTGCTCCTGCAGAGCTTCTTTTCCATCGACGAGTTCTCCGGGCTGATCAATTACGAGTTCACGCTGGCAACCTATGGCGAACTGCTCCGCCCGGCCAATTTCGACATCATCCTACGCACGCTGCTGATGTCGGCTGCCGTCACGCTGGCCTCTGCCGTCATCGCCTTCCCGATCGCCTACTACGCCGCACGTTATGCCAAAGGCCGCTGGAAGGCCGTCTTCTATCTCGGCATCATGCTGCCGCTCTGGTCGAGCTATCTTGTCAAGGTCTATGCCTGGAAGCTGATCCTCGCTAAGGAAGGCATCCTCACCTGGATCTTCGCCAAGCTCCATCTGACCTGGCTGCTCGATGGGCTGCTTGCCATTCCCGTCATCGGCGGCAATTCGCTGTCGATCAGCTATCTCGGCACCTTCATTGTCTTCGTCTATGTCTGGCTACCCTTCATGATCCTGCCCACTCAGGCGGCCCTTGAACGCGTGCCCGGCAACCTGATCGAAGCCTCGGGCGATCTCGGCGCCGATAGCCGCCAGACCTTCCGCCATGTGCTCTTTCCCCTGGCGCTGCCCGGCATTGTCGCCGGCTCGATCTTCACCTTCTCGCTGACCATGGGCGATTACATCATCCCGCAGATCGTCGGCACCTCGCGCCTCTTCATCGGCCAGGCCGTCTATGCCCAGCAGGGCACCGCCGGCAACATCCCGCTTGCCGCCGCCTTCTCGGTCGTGCCGATCGTGATCATGGGCATTTATCTGACCATCGCCAAACGCATGGGGGCCTTCGATGCGCTCTGACCGCTCCCAGTCATCAGGCCTTGCGCTCAAGATCGCCGCTGGCGCCGGCCTGGCCTTCCTGCATCTGCCGATCCTGCTGATATTCGTCTATGCCTTCACCACGGAGGAAAAGAGCTTCCAGTGGCCACCACCGGGCTTCACCACCAAGTGGTTCGCAGTTGCCTGGAACCGTCCGGACATCTGGGAAGCGCTCTGGCTCTCGGTCAAGGTCGCGAGCATCGCAACCGTCATTGCCATGGTACTCGGAACGCTAGCAGCCGCAGCTGTCGCCCGCACAAAGTTCTTCGGCCGGGAAGTGATCTCGCTGCTCGTCATCCTGCCGATCGCGCTCCCCGGCATCATCACCGGCATTGCGCTGCGCTCGGCCTTTTCGCTCGCGGATATCCCCTTCTCCTTCTGGACGATTATCCTCGGCCATGCCACCTTCTGCGTGGTCGTGGTCTACAACAACGCCGTCGCCCGCTTCCGCCGCACCTCCGGCTCGCTCATCGAGGCCTCGATGGATCTCGGCGCAGACGGCTTCCAGACCTTCCGCCATGTGATCCTGCCGAACATCGCCACAGCCCTTCTCGCCGGCGGCATGCTCGCCTTCGCGCTGTCCTTCGACGAGGTCATCGTCACCACGTTTACCGCCGGCCAGCAGTCGACGCTGCCGATCTGGATGCTGGAAGAACTGATCCGCCCCCGCCAGCGCCCGGTCACCAACGTCGTCGCCATGGTCGTGGTCATCGTCACTTTCCTGCCGATCCTGGCGGCCTATTACCTGACCCGCGATACCGACCAGATCGCAGGCAGCGGCAAATGAACCACCGGCGACGCCTCGTCTTCAGGGGCGCTGTCGCAAATGAAGTCTGATAAAAGGGAGAACGACATGGACACCCAGATGTTGATCGGCGCCAAGTTCGAAGCCGGCACAGAGACGGACGAAAAGATCCTGAACCCCAAGACCGGCGAACTCATCGTCGATCTCCCGGAAGCCTCACTCGCCCAGGTCGAGGCGGCCGTCGACGCTGCCGAGGGCGCCTTCGTCTCCTGGTCGCAGACGACACCCGGCCAGCGCGCCGGCTACCTTCTCGCAATCGCCGACGCGATCGAAAAGGACGCAGCTGCTTTCGCCGCGCTCGAAAGCCTCAATTGCGGCAAGCCGATCAACGCCGTGCTCAACGATGAAATCCCGGCGATCGTCGACTGCTACCGCTTCTTCGCCGGCGCGATCCGCACGCTGCAGGCACCGGTCTCTGGCGAATATCTGCCAGGCTTCACCTCAATGATCCGCCGCGATGCCGTCGGCGTCATCGGCTCGATTGCGCCGTGGAACTACCCGCTGATGATGATGGCCTGGAAGCTTGCACCAGCGCTAGCCGGCGGCAACACCGTGGTCTTCAAGCCCTCCGAGCAGACGCCGCTGACGGCGCTGAAGCTCGCCAAGGTCATGGCCGATATCCTGCCCGAGGGCGTGGTGAACGTGGTTCTCGGCCGCGGCGAAAGCGTTGGCAACGCGCTGATCAACAACCCGAAAATTCAGATGCTGTCGATCACCGGCGATATCGCCACCGGCAAGAAGATCATGACGGCAGCCGCCAAGACGGTGAAGCGCACCCATCTGGAGCTCGGCGGCAAGGCCCCGGTCATCATCCATGACGATGCCGATATCGACGCCGCCGTCGCCGCCATCCGCACCTTCGGCTACTACAATGCCGGCCAGGACTGCACCGCCGCCTGCCGCATCTATGCGAGCGACAAGATCTACGACCGCTTCGTCGCGGATCTCGCGGCCGCCGTGTCCACGATCAAGTTCAACCAGGCCGACGATGCCGAAAACGAGATCGGCCCGCTGATCTCCAAACGCCAGCGCGACCGCGTTGAAAGCTTCGTGACGCGGGCTGCCGAACACAAGCACATGGAAGTGGTCGCCGGCGGCAAGCTCGGCTCCGACAAGGGCTTCTTCTACACGCCAACAGTCATTGCCGGCGCAACGCAAGACGACGAAATCGTCCGCCGCGAAGTCTTCGGCCCCGTCGTTTCCGTCACCCGTTTCACCGATGCCGAACAGGCCGTCGCCTGGGCCAATGACAGCGACTACGGCCTTGCCTCCTCCGTCTGGACCAAGGACATTTCCCGCGCCATGCAGAGCGCCGCCAAGCTTCGCTACGGCTGCACCTGGATCAACACCCACTTCATGCTCTGCAACGAAATGCCCCATGGCGGCATGAAGCAGTCGGGCTATGGCAAGGACATGTCGATCTATGCGCTGGAAGACTACACGACCGTCCGCCACGTGATGATCGCGCATTAAGTTCAGCAGGGGCCTGCGGGCGATAAGGGGAAGGGGTCACCTCGGTGGCCCCTTCCCTTTTGGCTGTTGGCATTTACCCTGACGCAGCAAAGCGGTGGCGGCATCCCGCAGCCGCCGGTATGATGCGAAGCACCTCTCAGGGAGCCTCGCATGCAGCACCGCGCTACCATGATCATCCTGACCGCCCTCGCCTGCATCGCAGGTACGAGCCTTGCGGCGCATGCTCAAGAGCCGAAAGTCATCCCCGCCCCCGACATCGATGACAGCACTTTGATGGACACCTATCTCTGGCATGTCCGCGGCCTGCCGCCTGGGAAGCGCCTCGCGGTCCACTCCGGCGCAGGCCCGAATTTCCGCGTCATCCACGCACTCGATGAGGGTCAACCGATCGAGCGCCTCTCCTGCCAGGATAGCCGCGGCGGCTACTGGTGCCGCATCGCGACTGTGGATCGCCCCCGCATTTCAGGCTGGGTCGATGGACGCTTCCTGCTTGAGGAGACAGGCTTTGCGCCGCCGGATGACGTGCGCAATCCATCGTTCGAGCCGGAGATCATCATCGATCCCTTCCCAAGGCCCAGAAGGCCCTGAGGGCGATGCGTGGTCTGGCGGATCAGATTTCCTGATAGGCTGCGATAACCGCCGCGAGCTGGACGTCGTTCATGGCCTGCACCTGCGGGGTCGTCAGGGCGAAGAGTTGCGCAGAGCTCAGATCATCGATGTCCTGGGTCGAAAGACCGGCAATCGCGGACGTGGCAATGGCGGCTATGTCTTCAGTGGCGAAGAGCTGCAGGTCACCATCCTCCAGGGCACGGATCGCGGCCGATCCGAGAGCGGCGACCTGCGCTGCGGTCAAAGCCTCGATCTGCCCCGTGGTCATGGCAACCACTTGCTCAGTCGATAGCGACCCGATGACCCGCGAACTGAGCGCTGCGACCTGAGCGGTGTTGAGAGCGACGATGCTGCTGGTCGACAGGCTGCGGATCTGTGTCGATGTCAGAGCAGAGAACTGACTGCTCGTCAGGCCAGCGACCTGCGCCGACGTCAATGCCCGGATCTGGGACGTCGTCAGCGCACTCATCTGCGATGTCGTCAAGCCGGCGAGCTGAGCGCTGCCGAGGGCGGCGATATTGGCCGTCGACAATCCGACGATCGCCCGCGAACTGATGGCGGCGATATCGCTCGATTCCAGCGCACCCAAGTCTTCGGTCGTGAGACCGGCAACCGCAGCGCTCGAGAGCAAGGCCAAGAGGGCCGTCGTCAGAGAGCCGATCTGCTCGGAAGACAGGGCGGCGATCTGGGCAGAAGCGAGACCGGCAAAAGCACGGGTGTTGATTGCGGTAATCTGGCTGGTGGAGAGCGAGGCAAACGTATCGGACGTCAGAGCCCGCAACTGCGCGCTGGTCAAGGCACCGATCGCGGCCGATGTCAGCCCGTCGAATTGCGTGCTGTTGAGAGCAGCAATCTGCGCCGTGGTCAGCGCGGAGGCCTGCCCGGACGTGAGGCCGGCCAACTGGGTGGTGTCGAGAGTGGCGAAGGCAGATGGGGCGATGGAAGCAATCGTTCGGCTGCTCAATACGGCAAGTTCCGACGAGGTCAGCGTATCGAGCTGGGTAGAGGCGAGCGGCGCACTTCCAAGCGCCGCCAGTTGCGACGTCGAAAGAGCAGCAAATTCCGCGCTTCCGACCGCAGCCCATAGAGTGCTGCCAAGATCAGCAAGCGCACGCGTGCTCAAGGATTGCATCTGTTCGCTCGACAGAGATCCGAACTGCTCTGGCGTCAGCGAGCGAACCTGGGCACTTGTGAGCCCGGCGACCGCGGCTGTGGAGAGTGCATCGATCTGAGTGCTGGTCAGGGCGTCGATTTGCGCTGATGTCAGTGCTGCGACCTGAGAGGCGGTCAGGCTCGAAATCTGGTCGGATGTCAGCGCCGCGATGCCGCTGCTGGAAAGCGCGCCAATGACACGAGACGGCAGAGTGGCGATCTCGGAAGATGTCAGGGTACCGATGGCACCGGTAGTCAATGCGCGAATAGCCGACGAACTCAGCGCACCCAGTTGCGTGCTCGTCAGCGCATCGAAGGTCGCCGTGCTCAGGGCAGAAATCTGTTGGGACGTCAGAGCCGCGATGCCACGCGTGCTGATCGCCCTGATCTGCGCCGTGTCGAGCAATCCAAGTGCGGTGCTGGAAAGCGCCGCGATCTGGCTCGACGACAGTGTCGCGATCTGGCCCGTGGTCAGGGCATTCAGCTGAGTGCTCTGCAGCGAACCAATCACGGCGGTCGAGAGAGCTGTGATCTGAGCAGAGGTAAGAGCGACCAGCTGGCTCGAGGTCAGGCTGGAGAATGCACCGGTCGTCAGGCCGGCCAGCGAACGAGATTGCAGCGCGGCAATGTCGGCGGAATCGAAGGTGGAGAGATCATCGGACCCGAGTGCTGCGACCGAGGTCGACGACAGGGCCGCAATCTGGGCGCTCGACAGACTGGCGATTTGCGCCGACGTCATGGCCGCAACCTGCCCTGAGGCGAGAGCCGCCACGGCCCGCGTGTTCATCGCGGCGATCAGCGTGGTCGACAGGGTGCCGATCACAGAAGTGGAGATGCCACGGATGGCAGCGGAGGTGAGCGCGGCGAACTCGTTCGTGGAGAATGTCTCCAGGTCGCTGGCCAAGAGTGCTGCGACGTCGCTCGACGAGAGCGCGGCGATCTGGGCCGATGTCAGCGCCGCGATCTGGTCGCTGGTCATCGCATCGAGTTGGGCGCTGGTGAGCGCGCCGATGGCACGGCTGTTCAGTGCGGCGATCTGCTCGGTGGAAAGCGTGGTGATGTTGACGTTGCCGAGCGCAACAATCTGGGCAGATCCGAGCGCCGCAATCTGGGCCGTGCTCAAACCGTCGATCTGACTGCTGTTGAGTGCTGCCACCTGGGCTGTCGTCAGGCTCGCAATCTGGCCGCTGGAGAGCGCCGTCAGCTGAGCCGAGAGCAGGCTGGCGATCTGGACTGTCGTCAGCGCCTGCAGTGCACGGGAATTCAGGGCCGCAAGCTCGGTGGACGTGAAGTTCGCAAGATCGTCGGTCCCGAGCCCGGCCACGCCCGACGAGGACAGGGCGGCAAGCTGCGCGGTCGAGAGGGCCGCGACCTGCGCACTATCGAGCGCGGCGATCTTGGCCGACCCGAGCATCGCGATCACGCGGGTGGTGAGACCGCTGATCTGCAGGGTGCTAAGCGAGAGCAGCGTGCCGGAGTTGAGCGCGTTGACTTGAGCGCTCGTCAGACCAGCAAGCTGGGCTGACGCGAGGCCGTCGACCTGATCCGATGTCAGTGAAGCGATCTGCGCCGTGGTCAAGGCGGCGATCTTGGCCGAAGTCAGGCTCGTCAGCTGTGCGGACCCGAGCGAGGCAAAGACGTCGACCGAAATACCGGCCAGGGCGCGCGTCGAAATGGCGGCCACATCCTCTGCGGACAGCACATCGATATCATCGGACCCGAGGCCCTTGATCGCCGCGGAGCTGAGCGCCGCAAGCTGGCCGGTCGTCATCACATCGATCTGCTCGGTCGAGAGTGCCGCCAGCTGTGTCGAAGACAGGGCAGCCACCGTACCGCTCCGCAGGGCTGCGATCTGATCAGTCCCAAAGGAAGCAAATTTATCGGCGTTGAGCACCGTTATCTGGCGCGAGGTCAGGCCTGAGACCTGCAGCGCAGAGAGACCATCGATCTGGCTGCTCGTAAGGCCAGCGATGACAGCGGTGGACAGAGAGGCAATCTGGGCCGTGGTGAGACCAGCAAGCTGACTGCTGGTCAGTGCGGCAAAATTGGTGGCGGACAGACCGGAAAGCGCCCGTGTAGACAGAGCGGAGAGCTCGGCTGCGGTCAGCGTCGCAATATCGTCCGTGCCGAGACCGGCAAGCGCCACACTGGTGAGCGCGCTCAGTTGGGACGTCGTCAGGGCATTGAACTGATCGGCCGACAGCGCTGCGATCTGGATAGAAGAAAGCGCGCCGAGCTGACCGCTCTGCAGCCCAATCATCTTGGCACTGTCGATGACGGCGAGCTGATCCATCGTCAATCCGCGCACCGCAGCAGCCGAAACGGCGCGCAACTGGCTGGATGACAGACTGTCGAAATCATCTGTCTGGAAGGCCGAGATCTGCTTCGACGACATGGCGCCGATCTGAGCGGAGCTCAGCGCATTGACGTCTTCGCTGGAGAAAGCCGCGATCGTCGATGTCGCCAGCGTCCTGATCTGAGTGATGCTCATCGAAGGAATGATCGTAGCCATCAACGCCCGCCCTAAAGAAATGTGGATCAAATATGCATTGCGACCCCACACTAGGCGCGCGTCTCCCCCGGGTTGACGCGCTAGCCCGGCGGCTGCTGCAAGGCGCACGTTGAACAACGGGCGACATCTGGCAGTGCGGCTGCGGACGCAATTTTCAGTGGAAACATGGCTCTTGAGAGCCTGGCGTTGGATCGGGCATCATGCAGCAGAGATGGTCTCTGCTTCCCCCGCCATCACAATGACGCAAGGCGGAAAATCCCGCCGCTCGCCTGCGCGAATCCCATGCGGATTCGAAGGCTCGTCATTTATGCGATATGACGCAGAAATTAACCCTTCGTCAATCTTTAAGGCAGCACTTCCTGCAGCCCTGAGTCGGGTCAGAACGACATTGCCCGCAATTGATGCGATGGCGCCACAGCGGAAAACTGCAGAATCCGGCCGACCCCGCCGCCTCACTCCGCCTCACCCGGTCGATCCCGCTTGTGGCGCTCCCCCACCGGAAACTCCGGCAGCCAGCCCTCCCGCCGGATCGTCCAGAGTTCGTAGCTCGGCTGAAACACATTGATGTCGTCGAGAGAGCCCATATGAAGCTCGACCTCGCCGCCGCTGCGATTGAAGACCCGCGAGCCGCAGGTCAGGCAGAAATAGCGACCCTCGTACATCTGCGCCGCGCCGGTAATGCTCACCTGCGTGTCTGGATAGATGGCTGCGGCGTAGAACAGCGCGCCATGAAATTTGCGGCAATCGAGGCAATGGCAGATGCCGACACGATCCGGCTCCCCCTCCGCCTCGAACCGCACCTTGCCGCAGACGCAACCGCCCGTGATGATGGCCATGTCAACTCTCCCTTCAACAACACCAGCAGCCTGGCACGAATGAAAAATGGCCGCAGCTTTCGCCACGGCCATCCTCGAACTCGATATTGGAGAATTGGTTGCCCGATCAGGCAGCCAGTGCCTTGGCGATCTGGCCGCGCAGCGTATCCATATCCTTGGCAAATCCGCGAATGCCTTCGGCAAGCTTTTCGGTCGCCATGGCATCCTGGTTCATCGCCCAACGGAAGGCCTTTTCGTCGAGCGAGACATGCGGCTCAGCCTTGACCGTGTCCGGCGACAGCGCGCGGGCAAGCGTGCCTTGGTCCGCATTCAGCTCGTCGAGCAGCTGCGGGCTGATCGTCAGGCGGTCGCAGCCGGCCAGCGCTTCGATTTCGCCGGCATTGCGGAACGAGGCGCCCATGACGATCGTGTTGACGCCATTCGCCTTGTAATAGTTGTAGATCGAGCGGACGGAGACCACGCCCGGATCGGTTTCGGACGTGTAATCCTCACCGGTCGACTTCTTGTACCAGTCCAGGATGCGGCCGACGAAGGGCGAGATGAGGAAGACCTTGGCTTCGGCGCAGGCAATCGCCTGGGCCTTGGAGAAGAGCAGCGTCAGATTGCAGTCGATGCCTTCCTTCTGCAGCACTTCGGCAGCGCGGATGCCTTCCCAGGTCGAGGCGAGCTTGATCAGGATGCGATCCTTCTCGATGCCGCGCTCCTTGTAGCCGGCGATGATCTGGTGTGCCTTCTCGATCGACGCCTTAGTGTCGAAGGAGAGGTCGGCATCGACTTCGGTCGACACGCGACCCGGAACGAGTTCAGCCAAGGCAGCACCAACGGAGATCGCCATACGGTCGGCGATCGCACCGATCACGGCATCATCCTGGCCGCCCTTGGCCTTGCCCCAGGTGATCGCTTCCTGGAAGGCATCCTTGAACGCATCGGTGCCGAGTGCCTTCAGAACGATCGACGGATTGGTGGTGCAATCGACAGGCTTCAGGCGGCGTACGGCCTCGATGTCACCGGTATCGGCGACCACGGTCGTCATGGAACGAAGCTGTTCGAGTTTCGAGGTCATCAGATCATCCTTCGGCTGCGCGAAAAGGGTTGGCGACCGGCATTTGCACGCCGGTCTCGTTGCCTGGACTATCACCGTCAGAAGACGGCAAAGTCAAGACATATGTCCTTTGAATTTGACATAAGTACCACAAGAACGGATAGTGCCCGCTGGAAGTTCCCCATTCGAGAGAGATCTTGACCAAGCTCCGACGCGAGACCCACACCACCCTTTCGGACGCAGCCGCGCTGCGCATCCGCGCCGCCTGGCTGTATTATAACGAGGGCCTGACGCAGAAGGACGTGGCGGACCGTCTCGGCATAAGCCGCTCGACCGTCATCCGCATGCTGGAGGAAGCGCGAAAACGGGCTGAAGTGCAGATCTGGATCAGTGACGGCGTCGCCGACTGCGTTGATCTCGCCGTGTGGCTGGAAAAAGCCTATGGCCTTGACGAAGCCGTGGTTGTCCCCTCACCGGACAGCAACGATGCCGCCTCGATCGCCAAGGCCGTCGGTCTGGCACTCGGCCAGTTCCTGACCGAAGTCATCACCAACGACATGACCATCGGTGTCGGCTGGGGCCGCACCATGACGGCGTCGCTTGCCGGTTTCCGGTCACCTGGCCGGGAAAACTGCAAGGTCGTCTCGCTGCTCGGTGGCATCGTCGCCGTGCGCCAGACCAACCCGATCGACTACACCTGGCGGCTGGCAAGCCAGCTCGGCGCCGAATGCTACATGTTTCTGGCACCACTGCTGGTCGATTCCGTCGCCACCAAAAGGGCGCTGATCGAGGAATGCGGGTTGAAGGCGATCTACGACCTCGCCGAAAACCTCGACCTAGCCATCGTCTCCTGCGGCGACATAGGCCCGCATTCCACCTCGCTCTCCGAAGGCTTCATCACCCACCAGACATTGACCGAACTCGTTGACGCCGGCTGCGTCTGCGACACAATGTTCAACTTCCTGGATGCCGACGGAAACACCGTCGCCCACCCGATCAACGAGCGCGTGATGTCGGTCGATTTGGATACGCTGAAGAAGGCCAAGCACATCGTCCTGTCTTCAGGCGGGGCCCATCGTGCCAAGGCGATCCGGGCGACGATCCGGCGGATCGGGTGCAACACGTTGATCACCGATGAGGCGGCGGCGCGGGAGTTGCTGGGGCTGGCGGAGTGAAGAGCGTTTGACGGTGGCAAATCCGCCCACTAGGAGAATACATCTTCACTGCTCGGGATAAGAATCTTGGCTCAGCGTCTTCTTCGCCACTTCCGTTACGGCAAAACCTTCGCCTTCCTGCGGCGCCTGACCAGTAGCCGCTCGAAAAGCATCAACGCCGTGCGCAGCCTCTATCTCGAACAGGGGCTCGACAACCGGCCTTGTGTCCTGTGCGGCGGAAGCGAATTCACGCTGATTTGCGAAGGTGACCGCTACGGCTTCGATCTGGACAAACAGATTTGCGACCGCTGCGGCCTGGTGCAGACGAGCCCCGCGGTGAAGAAGGATTTCCTCAACACCTTTTACCGCGATCACTATCGCCGTCTCTACACGAAACGAATGGAGGTCGACCACGCGCGCCTCGTGGACGAGCAGCACGACAAGGGCAGACGTTTTCTGCAGTTTCTCAAGTCGACAGAAGCCGCGGGCCAACTGGCCGATCTCGCGGTCATCGAAATGGGTTGCTCATCCGGAGGCATTCTCGACACCTTCAAGCCGCATTGCCGCAGCGTCCAAGGTTGTGACCTAGATGTCGAGGCGATCCGCTACGGCAAGGAGACGCTCGGCCTCGACCTTGAGGTCTCGGAATTTCCCACGCATCTGCCGGATGGGCCACGCCTGTTCCTCCTGTCACATGTACTCGAGCACACCCATGATCCGCTGGTATCTCTCAAGCAGATCAAGTCGCTGATGTCGGCGCAGGATTATCTCTTCATCGAAGTGCCGGGCATAAACATGGTGGCGGAAGGCGACTACAAGAACGACCTGAAGTCCTATTTCCACCTCGCCCATGTCTGTGATTTCTCTGAGGGCACCCTGCGTGCACTCGCGGCCCGCGCTGGCTATGAAGTGCTGAGCTGCAACGAGACCGTGACGGCACTTCTTCGCCCTTCAGACGAAGCGGAACTGCCGTGGCGGCGCAGTGAAAAGGACACGCCAGAGAATATCCTGCGCATCGAGGCGACACGACAGGCCCGCTGAGCGGGCTTCCGCACTAGTTCTCACCCCTTCCCCGCCTCCCAGCCGAGCATGGCACGCTTGCGGGTCAACCCCCAGTGATAGCCGGTCAGCGCGCCGCTCTTTCCGAGCGCCCGGTGGCACGGCACGACAAACGAGATCGGATTGCGGCCGACAGCGGCACCCACGGCACGGCTGGCGGTCGGCTGCCCGATCTTCCGAGCAATGTCGGAATAGGTGACTGCCTTCCCGAGAGGGATCTGAAGGAGGCTCTCCCAGACACGGATCTGGAAGTCCGAGCCGATCAAAACGACACGCAAGGGCTCCTCCGCCGACCAGCGCTCCGGGTGGAAGACGCGTGCCGCATAAGGCTCTGTCGCACCAACATCCTCGACGTAATGCGCATTCGGCCATCGCTGCGCCATGTCGTCGAAACAGGCGACCTCGCCGCCCACATCGGCAAAAGCAAGTCCCGCCAGCCCGCGCTCGGTGATCATGACGAGCGCTAGCCCGAACGGCGAAGAGTGGTAGCCATAGCGAATTGTCAGCCCTGCGCCGCGCGCCTTCCACTCTCCGGGGCTCATGGCTTCATGCGTGACGAAGAGGTCATGCAGCCGACCGGGGCCGGAAAGCCCCAGTTCCAGCGACGTCTCGAGCAGCGGCAGTTCCTCGCGTCCCAGCAGCCGCTTGGCATGGTCAAGCGTGACAGCCTGAAGGAAGGCCTTCGGTGAAAGGCCCGCCCAGCACGTGAACGTCTTCTGCAACTGTGTCGGCGACTGGCCCAGCCGCTCGGCGATGACCTCCAGCGACGGCTGGCTCTGATAGTCCAGCGTCAGCATCTCGATCACCTGCCGCACGGTCTCATAGTCGGAGCCATCGGGTGTGATGTCGGTGGTGCGGGAAAGGTCGATCTGTTGCGCAAGCGTCATGGCGAAATCCTCAATCTCAACAGGACTTCACCACGGGCAAGCCCTCGGCGCCACCCGTTTCTTGCGCTGATGTCTGATGACTCAGATCCGCTGCTTCGCCGTAGCGAGTGCACCTGTGAGGGCCTTGGCGAAACTCTCGCGATCATCGGGGTTAAGGAAGGAGCCGACTTCGGTACCGCGGCCCTCGCCGCTAACCATCATCGACGTGATGCCGAACTCCTCGTGCCGCTGGACGAAGAAGCGCGCCCAGAGCGTCTTGAACTGATACTCGGTCATCCGCCCGGCCGGCGTGAACTTGCGGATCGAAAGCTCGGTGCGCGACACCGTCACCTCTTCACGCGCCCGCGCAGAGCGATAGTTCAGCCAGAACGCGCCGTAGAGCAGCAGAAAGTCGAGCCCGAAGAACAGACCGATCGGCCAGGCACCGGTCGCCATGAAGAAGATCGCATGGACGAGACACACGGTCCCGGTGATGGCAAAGAGAATGCGATACCCCTTGCGACCGAGCGACCGGTAGGGTGTCAGTTCCGCTGCGAAAATCGGCTGGTCCGCCGCCTGCTCGAGATTGCCTTCCATCACCGCGCCCGATTATAGGTTTTTCATGACTGTAGCGAAGCCGAAATCCAGCACCCAAACTTTGAAAAAGTCAAATCCTGCGACCCGTCGCAAGCCGGCGACACGCCGTCGCACGGCTTATTCAAAGGCCGAATTGGAAGAAATCTTCCGCCGTTTCTCGATCCAGAGGCCGGAGCCCAAGGGCGAGCTGGAACACGTCAACCCGTTCACGCTTGTCGTGGCCGTGGCGCTCTCCGCCCAGGCAACCGACGCAGGCGTAAATAAAGCGACGCGCGCCCTCTTCAAGGTGGCCGATACGCCGGAAAAGATGCTTGAACTCGGCGAGGAAAAGGTCCGCGACTACATCAAGACGATCGGGCTCTACCGCAACAAGGCGAAGAACGTCATCGCGCTGTCCCAGAAGCTGGTCGACGACTTCGGCAGCGTCGTGCCGCGTACCCGCGAAGAACTGGTGACGCTGCCGGGTGTGGGCCGCAAGACTGCCAATGTCGTGATGTCCATGGCCTTCGGAATTCCGACCATGGCGGTCGACACGCATATCCTCCGGATCGGCAACCGCATCAAGCTCGCGCCCGGCAAGACGCCCGACGAGATCGAGGACATCCTGATGCGGATCATCCCTGAACAGTATCTCTTCCACGCCCATCACTGGCTGATCCTGCATGGGCGCTACTGTTGCAAGGCGCGGCGCCCCGAATGCGAGCGCTGCGTCATCGCCGACATCTGCAAGTCACCGGAAAAGACGGTGGATGTCCCGGCCCCGCTCGTCGAATTGCCGCAGCAAGTGATCGGCGAGGTCGAGTGACGCTTAGCGCGCGAGCGCCACGTCCCGAGCCGTCAGCGCCTTGTGCAGGTGCACCATCAGGCCTGCGGCAAAGAGCGGGGTGAGAAGGTTGACGATCGGCACCGCCAGGAACAGCGCAATCACCAGGCCCGCCATGAAGACGGTGCCGGAATGCCTGGACCTCAGCAGCTTTGCCTCTTCGACACTGCGGAAGCGCATGGCAGCGAACTCGAAGAATTCGCGTCCGAGCAGATAGCCGTTCACCAGGAAGAAGGCGATGATGTTGATGCCCGGGATGAAAAGCAGCATCAGCGCGAAGAGATTGCCGACGATAACCACACCGAAGAACTTGATCGAGGCGATGATTGCCTGACCCATCGGCATCGCCGTGCCGGGCGGATCATTGGGATAGTCCCGCTTCTCGACCACCTCGGCGACGTCGTCGAGGAAGAGACCGGCGATGATTGCAGTAACGGGCGACAACAGCAGTGCCAGCCCAAGCGCCAGCCCGATGCTGGCGAGAATGCCGAAGATGAAGGTCAGCCACCCCGCCCAGTCCGGAAGCTCGGGAATGAAACCCTGCAGCAGCGGCATGATGAAGGCCATGAAGCTCTCGCGCAATCCGAACCACAGGCCGATGAGCACGAGGATCGTCAGACCAAGCGTCTTCCAGAAGACGGTCCGCGTCTCGGGAGCGAACAGGTTGCGCAGCGACAACGCGGCAGCGTCAAAAATCATCGGGGTCTCCTTCATCTGTCGCTGAGATGTAGGAGACCTGGGCGCCCGCTGCAATGCGGAGCGTCAGCCCAGACGATAGAGGCCGGGCCTGCGATCGATCAGATAGGGGTTCTGCGCCTTCGCGTCGTCATAAGCCTTGGGATCAATCTCCGCGACCAGCAAGGTTTCGCGCATGCCAGCCCGCGCCAGTTCGTCACCGTCAGGACCGAGGATCACCGAACGACCGCCGTAGGAGAGGTCGTTCTCCTTGCCGCAGAGATCGGCATATACCAGGAACACCCCGTTTTCGAAGGCGCGTGTCGGCACCACCGTATCGGCGACCCGCCGGCTGATGATGCCTTCGGGCAGCGCTGTCGGCACCAGGATCAGTTCCGCACCGGCAAGCGCAAGCGTGCGGACATTTTCCGGAAACTCCACATCATAGCAGATCAGCATGCCCGTCTTGATGCCGTTGAGATCGAAGATATGCGGCGGCTCGGCGCCCGGCACGAAAGCTGCCCGCTCACCGTCGCCGTAAAGATGGCTCTTGCGATAGAATTCCGTGCTGCCGTCAGGCCGGATGAGCACCGAGGAATTGAACACCTGATTGCCGTCCCGCTCGGGAAAGCCCGCACAGATGGCAAGGCCGCAATCCGCAGCGATCTCCGTCAGCGCTCCGATGATCGACCCGTCACGGCCTTCCGCGACCTCCTTGAACTCGGCACCGAGCGCATAACCGCTCGTGCCAAGCTCCGGCGTTACCAGCAGTTCCGCCCCCATTTCCGCCGCCGCCATCGCCGCTTGCGCGATCTTGCCGATATTGCCCGGGACGTCGCCGGAAAGCGGCTGCATTTGATAGAGCGAAATCAGCATGATGCACCTGTCTGCGTCGGAGGTTGAATTCGGAGGTTAGTGCTGCATGCCTAGCGCAGACAAGCGGCAACTCCAAGGCAGGCATCTGTGGTTGCCTTTCCGGTCGCCGCCCTTATCTTCAAGAGATGGATCATGAAATCGAAGCCAATCTGACGTGATGGCATTTGTCGTCACCGCCGCCGTCGCCCTGATGCTGATCGAGCTTTTCCTCAGGCGTCGTCCCTGGGCGATTGCGCTGACCGCTGCGATCGCCGTCATCGCCACCATCGTCTGGCTCTTCAGCGATGGCCAATCCCGCCAGCAACAAAACGCCGTGTCGGCGGTCACCGTGACGGTGGCGGCCGACGCATCCGTTTGCGTTGACCCGGCCCTTCCGATTTCCGCGACCTTGGCCAACAATTCGGATGCGATGGTGAACCGTCTGTTGTTCGACCTTGTCGGGCGGGAGGAAGGCCGAACGGCGATCGCCTATCGCGGCACCCTGCGCCACGATCGCGCATTGGCTCCCGGCGAAACGCTCACCCGATGCTACGCCCTGCTTTATCACGGCTTTTCACATCCGCGCCCGCAGATCATCGACGCCACGAAGTATCAATGGACGGCGCATGTCTCGCTGGTCGGTTTCGGCAACGCACCCGTCGAGCAATAGGCGAAACCAGCCCCCGTATCGGGACTGGCACCATGCTTCACATCTGCACGAGGTGACCTTCGCTCACTTCCCGGTACTGGCGCACCGGCGGCTGGAAACCAACGGGACGGATCGGGCTTTTGATCTCGTCGGTCGACAGATTGCGCTTCAGCTTGCGACGCGCCGGATCCGGCACCGGCACCGCCGCCATCAGCTTTTTGGTATAAGGATGCTGCGGATTGTCGAAGACCGCCTGGCGCGGACCGATCTCGACGATCTCCCCGAGATACATGACTGCCACCCGGTGGCTCACCCGCTCGACGACCGCCATGTCGTGGCTGATGAAGAGATATGCCAGATTGAAGCTCTGCTGCAGATCGAGCAGAAGATTGCAGACCTGCGCCTTGATCGAGACGTCGAGTGCCGACACCGCCTCGTCGGCCACGATGATCTTCGGATCGAGCATCAGCGAACGGGCAATCGCGATGCGCTGGCGCTGGCCGCCTGAGAACTCGTGCGGATAGCGCGGCATCATTTCGGCTGAGAGACCGACGCGTTCGAGAAGATCGGCGGCCTTGTCACGCGCCTGCGCCTTCGAGCCCAGCTTGTGCTCGACATAGGGCTCCATGACGGCATGCCCGACGCTCATGCGTGGGTCGAGGCTGGCAAAGGGATCCTGGAAAACCATCTGGATGCTGCGACGCATGGTTCTGAGCGCCGCCTGGTCGAGCCGCGCAACATCATACCCGTCTACGGCAATGTGGCCGGAAGTCGGTTCGACAAGCCGTGTGATCGAACGGCCCGTGGTCGACTTGCCGCAACCGGATTCGCCGACCAGCGACAGGGTCTCGCCGGGCCTCAGATCGAAGGAGACGTTCTCCACGGCATGCACGGCCCCACTCTTGCGACCGAAAAGACCGGACCGGATGTCGAAGCGGGTTGTCAGGTTCTTCACCTGCAGAAGCGGGCGGCTCCCGGTTTCCGGGATCCCGGCCTCCGCCTCCGGCACAAGCGTATCGCCGGTCTTGATGTCGATCACCGGGAAGCGCATCGGCCGCTCGCGCCCACCCATCGAGCCGAGCTTCGGCACCGCCGAGAGCAACGCCCGCGTATAAGGATGCTGGCCGCGGTTAAAAATATCATCCGTCGTGCCGGTCTCCACAGCTTCACCGCGGAACATGACGATGGTGCGGTCCGACACCTCCGCGACCACGCCCATGTCATGGGTGATGAAGAGCACCGCCATGCCCTCTTCGTCCTGCAGCGTCTTGATCAGGTCGAGGATCTGGCCCTGGATGGTGACGTCGAGCGCCGTCGTCGGCTCGTCGGCGATCAGCAGCTTAGGCCTGGACGCAAGCGCCATGGCGATCATCACGCGCTGGCGCATGCCGCCGGAAAACTGATGCGGATATTCGTCGAAACGGTTCTTCGCATTCGGGATCCGCACACGATCGAGCAGTCGCAGCACCTCCGTCTTCGCCTCGGCGTTCGAGATATCACGATGGCAGGTGATGGCTTCGGCGATCTGCTTGCCGATCGGAAAGATCGGATTGAGCGAGGTCATCGGCTCCTGAAAGATCATCGAGATCTGGTTGCCGCGCACCTGGCGCATCTGCTCGGCATCGAGCGTCAGAAGCTCGCGCCCCTCCAGCTTGACGCTGCCTTCGATGCGGCTGGTGATCTGCGGCAGAAGCCGCATGATCGAAAGCGAGGTAACGCTTTTGCCCGACCCCGATTCGCCGACGATCGCGACCGTTTCACCGGCCGCGATATCGAGGTTCATGTTGCGCACAACTGAGCGCCACTCGGTGCCGATCCTGAACGAGGTCGTCAGACCTCGCACGGAAAGGACCGGTGCCCCACTCGTCTCTTTTCCCTGTTCCACCGCGGCCATATCCCGTTCCCCTGTTTTTATCTGTGTCGAGATGTGGTCGTTTGATCAGGCGGCGAGCGCCGTCTCGGCGAGCGTCACCCAGTAGCTGATGCCATAGGGAATAACCTCGTCGTTGAAGTCGTAGGCCGAGTTGTGAAGGTTGGCGGTATTGCCATTGCCGATGAAGACGAAGGAGCCCGGCCGCGCCTCGAGCATATAGGAGAAATCCTCCGCCCCCATGGCCGGCGGAAAAGCATCGCTGACGGCGTGATCGCCGGCCACCTTGCGCATGATCTCGAGCGCGAACTCGGTTTCCGACTCATGGTTCATGGTCACGGGGTAACCGCGATGATAGCGCAGCGTCGCCTTGGCACCCATGGCCATGGCAACGCCTGAGGCGATCTCGCCGATCCGGGTTTCCGCCATGTCGCGCATCTCCGGCAGCAGCGTGCGCACGGTGCCCGACAGGGTAACGGCGTCGGGAATGACATTATAGGCATCGCCGCCGTGGATCTTGGTAACGGTGACCACGACGGAGCCCAGCGGATCGGTTTCGCGCGACGCAATCGACTGCAGCGCCACCACCACCTGTGAAGCCGCCAGGACTGGATCGACGCTTTTATGCGGCTGGGCGGCATGGCCGCTGCGGCCTTCGACGACGATGTCGAACTGGTCGGCAGCAGCCATCACCGAACCCTTGCGGGTGGCAAAGGTGCCGACCGCCATGCCGGGATGATTGTGCATGCCGTAGACTTCCTTGATACCGAAGTTCTCCATCAAGCCATCGGCGACCATTTCGCGCGCACCGCCGCCACCCTCTTCGGCCGGCTGGAAGATGACGGCGATCGAGCCGCGGAAATTGCGGGTTTCGGCAAGGTATTTGGCGGCCCCCAGCAGCATGGCGGTATGCCCGTCATGGCCGCAGGCATGCATCTTGCCAGGCGTCTTGGAAGCCCAGGCCTTGCCCGACATCTCGTGAATCGGCAGGGCATCCATGTCGGCACGGAAACCGACGACCGGGCCATCGCCGCGATTGCCCTTGATGATGCCGACCACGCCGGTGCGACCGATCCCCGTCTTCACCACGTCACAGCCAAATTCCTTGAGCTTCTCCGTCACGAAGGCGGCCGTGCCGTGCACATCGAAGAGAAGCTCCGGATTTTGGTGCAGATGGCGGCGCCACTCCGCGACTTCGGGCTGAAGTTCGCTGGCGCGGTTGAGCACTGGCATGAAAGGACCTCTTTTTGTCGTTGTTCCCCGCAGGATTTCGCGCATACTGTGCTGCGATGCGCAGCTTTGGCAAGCCGCAAAATTCCATCTTGCATGGAAAATAGGCTTGTGTTTACATGGCCTAAATTTTAGCCAACCCGACAGTTGCTGAGCTGTCCGGGAACGCCTGTCGCGACTCCGATATTTGCCGGATGCGCCCAAATTTTCCTGAAATACCAAAAAGATAGGTGGTTGACATTTCTTGAATGCGCTGGCCACATCCCGGGTCGGCAGATCGGGTTACCATCATGCCTGCTAACAAAAAATAATGGGGAATGAGCACATGAACACTCGCAAACTGATGCTGGCAGCGTCTGCTGCCGCTTTTGCGCTGACGGCAGCGCCGGCAATGGCCGAACGCGGCACCGACGGCGACCTGAAGATCATCTTCTGGCAGGCCGTTTCGACGATGAACCCGTATCTGTCGGGCGGCACCAAGGAAGTCTACGCAGCCTCGATGGTCATCGAGCCACTGGCCCGTTACGACGAGACCGGCGCGCTGGTGCCGATGCTCGCCACGGAAATCCCAACGGTAGAAAACGGCGGCGTCGCGGCCGATTTCAAGAGCATCACCTGGAAGCTGAAGCCTGACCTGAAGTGGTCGGACGGCACGGCTGTGACGGCCGAAGACGCCATCTTCACCTGGAAATACTGCACGGCACCGGACGGCGGCTGCGCCCAGGGCGCCTATTTCGAAGGCGTGACCAATGTCGAGGCGATCGACGCCTCCACCATCAAGGTCTCCTTCGCGGATGCCAAGCCTTACCCCTACAGCGCCTTCGTCGGCGCGCAGGCCCCGATCATCCAGGCTGCCCAGTTCAAGGATTGCCTCGGCGCCAAGGCACCGGAATGCACCTCGGCCAACTTTGGCCCGATCGGCACCGGCCCCTTCGTCGTCAAGGAGTTCAAGCCGAACGACGTGGTGACCTTCGAAGCCAACAGCAATTACCGCGATGCCGCCAAGCCGGCCTTCGCCTCGGTCACCCTGAAGGGTGGCGGTGACGCCGCTTCCGCAGCCCGCTCTGTTCTCGAAACAGGCGAATTCGACTACGCTTGGAACATGCAGGTCGAGCCTGAAATCCTCGAGCAGATGATGGCTGCCGGCAAGGGCAAGATCGAAGTTGCCTTCGGCACCCAGGTCGAACGTATCGACATCAACCCCTATGGCGTGGACGCCTCGCTCGGCGACAAGCGCTCGACCAAGGAAGCCGGCCCGCATCCGGCACTGTCCGACCCGGCCGTCCGTCGCGCGCTCTCGATCGCCATCGACCGCGAGATCATCGACGAAGCCGGCTACGGCCCGAACGGTCAGCCAACCTGCAACATCCTGCCCGCTCCGGACATCTATGTCTCGACCGCCGTCGACTGGTGCCTGAAGCAGGACGTAGAAGGCGCCAACAAGCTGCTGGAAGATGCCGGCTGGAAGATGGGCTCGGATGGCATCCGCGAAAAGGACGGCGTCAAGCTCTCCTTCCTCTACCAGACCTCGACCAACTCCGTCCGCCAGGGCACCCAGGCGCTGGTCAAGGACATGTGGAGCCAGATCGGCGTTTCCGTCGAACTGCGCAACATCTCGGCTTCCGTCTTCTTCGGCGGTGACCCGGCCTCTCCGGACACCTTCCAGAAGTTCATGGCCGACATCCAGATGTACACCAACAACTTCGACGGCACCGACCCCGAGAAGTACATGGCCGGCTGGATGTGCGACAAGATCCCGAGCCCGGCCACCGGCTGGCAGGGTGAGAACATCGTCCGCTATTGCAACCCGGAATACGATGCACTCGTGAAGGAACTCGGCAAAACCGGCGAACTCGAAAAGCGCGCCGAAATTGCCAAGAAGCTGAACGACATGCTCTCCAACGATGTCGCCCAGATCCCGCTCATCCATCGTGGCCAGCCTTCGGCTGTCAACAACACGCTGCTGGGCGTCAAGATGAACGCCTGGGACTCGGAACTCTGGAACGTCGCCGACTGGTCGCGCGCTAAGTAATGCCATAGGTGCCGGGCCTGCCCTGTCGGCAGGCCCGGCACCAGCATTTTCTGTGACAGTCTGGAGACCAGCCGATGTTTACCTTCACCGTCCGGCGGCTGCTGTTCGCAGTCCCGACGCTACTGGCCATCAGTTTCATTATCTTTGCCCTGCTCGACCTCTCCCCAGGAGATCCCTTAAGCGACCTGCCGCTGACCATTCCGCCTGATGTGCGTGAGCAGATCCGCGCCGCCATGGGTCTCGATCAGCCCTTCCTCATCCGCTATTTCAAATGGCTCCAGCAGTTCTTCATCAATGAACCGCTGAATATCTTCGAACAGATTACCGGCATTACCGTCGGTTCCGGCGAGCGCATGCGCGTGCTCTCCTGGGCGACACGCAGCCCCGTGGTCGACCTGATCGTCCAGCGCCTGCCGCAGACGCTCTGGGTCGTTGGCCTGTCCTACCTCTTCGGCGTCTTGATCGCGATCCCGATCGGCGTCATCTCGGCCTATCGCCAGTATTCCTGGTTCGACCAGATCGGCACCTTCATCTCGATGGTCGGCTATTCCGTGCCGACCTTCTTTACCGGCGTTCTACTGATCGTCGTCTTCTCGTCCTATCTGCAGTGGTTCCCGTCGATCTACGACACCACGCTGGTGGTCAACAGCTGGGACAGCTTCGTGCTCCAGGTGAAGCAGATGTTCCTGCCCGTGCTGGTGCTGACGCTCTTCAACGTTTCGCAGATCAGCCGCTTCGTTCGCGCCTCCATGCTCGACAACCTGAACATGGATTATGTTCGCACGGCGCGCGCCAAGGGCGTCAAGGAAAAGGTCGTGCTGCTCGTGCATGTCCTGCGCAACAGCCTGATCCCGGTCGTCACCGTCATTGCGCTTGGCGTGCCGACGATCTTCTCCGGCGCCATCATCACCGAACAGGTCTTCCGCGTGAATGGCCTCGGCCAGCTGCTGATCACCGCGATCCAGGGCGCAGACATCCCGCTCGTGCAGACGCTGACCTTCATCTTCGCGATCCTGATCGTGCTCTTCAACCTGATTGCCGACGTTCTCTACGGCATACTCGATCCGAGGATCCGCTATGAGTGACGCCGCCATTGTGACCGCAACAGCACCGCAGACAAGGCCCCAGAGCGGCGGCTTCTGGCCCATGCTTTGGCGCCAGTTCCGCGCCCACAAGGGCGGCGTCGCCGGCCTGATTGTCTTCACCTTCATCGTGCTGGCCGTGTTCATCGGCCCCTATATCCACACGATAGACCCGAACAAGATCGACATCCGCGCCAAGAACCAGGGCCCCTCCTGGGAACATCCCTTTGGCACGGACAATCTCGGCAAGGACATGCTGGCCCAGGTGCTGGCCGGCGGGCAGATCTCGCTTGCCGTCGGCATGACCGCGATGTTGCTGGCGCTGGTCGTCGGCACGCTGATCGGCGTGCTTTCGGGCTATTCCCGCAAGCTCGACGGTCCGCTGATGCGCATGACCGACCTCTTCCTCGCGCTGCCGCTTTTGCCGCTGCTCCTGGTCATCATCATGCTCTTCCGCGACACGCTGCGGGCAGCCTTCGGGCCGGAAACCGGCATCTTCATCCTGATCGTTTTCATCATCGGCATCACCAGCTGGATGCACACGGCCCGCATCGTTCGCGGCGACGTGCTTGCGATCAAGAGCCAGGAATTCATCCTGGCGGCCAAGTCGAGCGGCATGCGCGAATACCGCATCATCATCAAGCACATCCTGCCGAACGTCATGTCCTCGATCATGGTCTCGGCGACGCTCGGCATCGCCACCGCCATCATCACCGAATCCGCGCTCTCATTCCTCGGCCTCGGCTTCCCGCCCGACTTCCCCACCTGGGGCCGCCTGCTTTTCGACGGCGCCAACTTCCTGCAGATCAACCCGTCCCGCGTTCTCTGGCCGGGTCTGGCGATCTCGCTGACAGTGTTGAGCGTCAACTATATCGGCGACGCCATCCGCGATGCGCTCGATCCGAAGGCATTGAAGCATTGAGGGGTGCTTTAAGATCCCTCATTGAATTTTCGCTGTCGCTGACTGATCATGATTATAGTTGCTCAAGGTGGCAAACAACCTAGAATGGCACTCCTTTCGAATGGGAGGGTGACTTGACATCAACAGCGATCTTAATCGGCAATGCCGTCTATGAACGTGAGAACGATTTACCGTTTTGCGAGAACGACCTACAAGTCTTTACAAGCCTAATCGAAGCGACCGGTAACTTCGACAGAATCATCAGCAAGAAAAATGCAAATGCAGACGAAATTAGAGAATTGATCCGAGAGAACGCGCCGACAGACGGAGTAAACAGCAATATATTCTTCTACTTTTCGGGCCATGGATACAATTTTGGATCAGAATTATTTCTGTGTGGATCCAATTTCGACAGCAGCAGGCCACATGAGACAGGAATATCTCACGAGGAGATAACCGATCTATTCAGGGCAGTTAGGCCAAATTTATTGGTCCTTGTGCTCGACGCCTGCTTTGCTGGCGCTTCTCTTATAAAAAGCGCCTCGCCAATTCCAGTTATACAAAAAGAAGGGCTAAGAAGCGTAATTCAGTTTTCTTCGTCCCTCGACAACCAGACATCGTTAGGCGGAGAGAAGCTAAGCGAATTCACAAAGGCGTTCGTTGACGCAAGCATGCGCAAGACCGAAGGCCCCATCTACTACAGCGATATTCGCAACACAATCCGAGATAACTTCATTGGCAACGAAAGCCAAACGCCGTTCTTTGTAGACCAAGGCACCGGGCGAGATCTTTTTGTCGACGATGCCTCAAAACTCGAAAAATTTAGGGAACACTATAGAAAGGATTGGATGCCAACGGACGGAAACGTTCTAGAAGATGGAGACGAAATTTCTGCCGAAGGCGTTTCTGGGGTCGGCAGAATAAGATTAATTCTTGAAAAACTTGAAAACAAAGCAGCGGAGCCAGATAAGGCAGAAACCTTAATAGGAAGCATATTTGATGGGGTTGAGAAAGAAGTAGAAAATCACGGCTTCTCTGAATTTTTCAAATTGGAGAAACGTAGCTATAATTCCTTCGCAGAGGAAGGCCCCAAAGAATTGATGATCAGAGTACTCTCTAAGGAGGAGAGGCCAGATCGACTTGTCACTGCAGAACTAAAGAAATCGAAGAAAAATCCATTGCCTTTTGATAGAATGGCTGGACTTATTGCTTCCTTATATGACGAATGGGAAGAGCACTACGATCTGGAGTTAAACTGCACACTGCCACGTGTGCAGCTAAAGATCGAATTGACCCCAACTTACAGTTCGCTACAAAAAATCAATTTGATTCTAACCTGCGCACCCAGCCTGCATCATTGCTATGTTTTTGAGTTAACAACAGTACACCCCAGAACGGATTGGGATCATTTTTCAAAACAAGGACGTGAAATAGTAAGGCGCTGGTACAAACTTGGGTGGGACGATCAGACAAATAGCTTGATACAGAAAATCGTGAAAGGCCTTGATGATGCCGTTACCGAGCACCTTTCTGAGACGACCAAGCAATTAGACGGTGGCTAATGGTACTGCTTCGAAGGTGGCTTCTTCACCGCCCCAACACCCGCCTTGCCACAAACCAGCTCCCACACGCCCATACGGTCCCCGCGGCCCAGCCGCCGAGCACGTCCGTCGGATAATGCACGCCGAGATAGATGCGGCTGAGGCCGATGATCAGCGTTAGCACCACCGCGACCAGCGGGAAGAAGTAGCGCAGCGATGCGCGCTCCTCGAGCCGCGACAGCATGGCGCCGAGCGTCAGATAGGTGATGGCGGACAGCATGGCATGGCCGCTCGGAAAGCTCATATCGGTGACCTCGACCAGATGCTGGACCACCTCCGGCCGCGGCCTTGCGATGCCGAGTTTCATGGCGCTGCTCAAAGCCCAGCCACCGAGGATGGACGCGGTGACGAAGAGGGCCGTCCGGTATTTCTGGCGGAGCGCCAGATAGACCACAACAAGGGTCACCAGCAGCGTCAGCACGGTGACGCCGCCGAGTGCGGTAATGTCCACCATCATCTTGGTGAGCCAGGCAGGCCCCCGTGGCATGGCCGGATCGGCAGGGTCGCGCAACATCAGGAGCACGCCCTCATCAAAGGCGCGCGTCTCACCCTCCAGCACCTCGCCCGTCAGCTCGAACAGGAAGTAGGCGACCAGTGCCGCCACCAGCGCGGTCAGCCAGACACGCCGTTCTGCCGCCGAGGCGATTCGAGTGAGATGGAGCTTGATGCGATGCATGGGCTGGTTCCTGATCCGTGGCGTTGAAGGTACATCGCGTCGCAAGGCGCGTGCGTCAACCGGGACGCGGGAGGCAAATGTGGGCGGGTCGCGGTTGTTCCATCAACTCGTTGACCCTTCTTCTTCGGTCCGACGGGAGTAGATGGCACACCGCTTGGGCCGACTGCAGGTTTTGCCCCTCACCCTACCCTCTCCACGCAGGCGGGGAGAGGGTGCCGCCCTTCGACAGGCTCAGGAGCCGGATGAGGGGGCAAGGGTGGAGCGGGCAGCGGTGAGGGGGACAAAGCCATATGACGCCCAACGACCTTGATCTTCTCCCCCGCCCCAGCCACTCTCCGCCCACTCATCCGGAGACCCTCCCATGCCCCAAGGCCTTCTCAACCTGCTGACCGACATCGCTGGCCTCTCTGTCGGCCATGCAACCGACCTTGGCCTCGGCTCCGGGGTAACCGTAATCGTCTTCGATGAACCCGCGACCGCATCCGGCACCGTAGTCGGCGGAGCGCCGGGTGGGCGGGACGTCACGCTCCTTGATCCGTCGATGACGATGCAACAAGTCGATGCCTTCGTACTGTCAGGCGGCTCGGCCTTTGGGCTCGACGCTGCAGGCGGGGTGCAATCGGGCCTACGCGCGGCCGGTCGCGGCTTTGCCGTCGGAACGGTGCGGGTGCCGATCGTACCGCAGGCGATCCTCATGGATCTCTTGAATGGTGGCGATAAGGATTGGGGCCTGCATGCGCCCTATCGCGACCTCGGCTATGAGGCCTATCGAAACGCCGCCAAGGGCGCCTTCCCGCTCGGCACCATCGGCGCGGGAACCGGTGCCACGACGGCGAACTTCAAGGGCGGCCTAGGCTCGGCCAGCGCCGTCTCTTCCTCAGGCCATACGATCGCAGCACTCGTTGCCGTCAATGCCATGGGCTCGGTGGTGATCGGCGACGGACCGCATTTCTGGGCCGCCCCCTTTGAAGAGGGACAGGAGTTCGGCGGGCTCGGCCAGCCTGCCCATGTCAGCGCCGACGACCGCGCCATGCAAATCAAGGGCTTGCGACTGACGGCAACCACCATCGGCGCTGTCGTGACCGATTGCACCCTGTCAAAACCCGAGCTCCACCGCCTGTCTCTGTCTGCCCATGACGGTCTGGCACGCGCGGTGCTCCCCGCCCATCTGCCGCTGGATGGCGACACGATGTTTGCAGCCTCGACAGGCAAGCGTGAGAGCAATGGCACGGCAGACCTCATGGAACTCTGCCATCTGGCAACGCTGGTGACCACGCGCGCCATTGCACGCGGGGTTTATGAGGCCGTTGCCTTGCCGTATGCCGGTGCGCAGCCGGCATGGCGTGACAGGTGGGCTTGACTTCTTCTCCCCCTCACCCTGAGGTGCCCGACAACGTCGGGCCTCGAAGGGCGAGGCCACAAACAGACCCAGCACCTCCGCATACGCCTGTCAAAATGAGAAGCCGCTCGATGCTTCGAGGCCCGCGCCGTGCGCGGGCACCTCAGCATGAGGGCGTTGAGCCAACAGCGCTTGCAGCCTCTCCTGCACCCCCAAGACTTTCGTCCCACCGCCCCTTGACCCAAGTCAAGGACAGCCCACCCTACACCACAGAGATTGCCCCTCAGGGTTGGCCATGCTGACGAAGCAGACCGGCTGCAGGATAAACGGATCGGGGGAGGACGGTTCGACAATGGAAGACGAAAGCGACATGGAAAGACCAGTCCTCACCAACCGCATGTTCGACGAGCTGAAGCTCGGCGATGCCGCCAGCATCACCCGCGTGATTGGCCCCGATGATATCGAACTCTTTGCAGCCCTCTCCGGCGACAACAATCCCGTGCCGCTCGGTCAGTCGCTGATCCCGGCCGGCATGATCTCGGCTGTGTTCGACACCCGCCTCCCCGGCCCAGGAACAGTGTATCTCGGCCAGGATCTGGAGTTCTGGAGGGACATCGCGACCGGAGACCGGATCACCGCGACAGTCACGCTGATGACCAAGGAAAGCGATGGCCGGACGCTGATCTTCGACACCCGCGCCGTGAACCAGCATGGCGAGCCGGTGCTCGCCGGCAAGGCCCGCGTGCGTGCGCCAACCGAGCGCATCAGCTGGTCGGAAAACCTTCCGCCGGATGTCTCCCTGCAACGCCACGACCGCTTCGATGCCATCGTCGCTGAGGCCCGGAGCCTGCCGATGGTCAAGACGGCCCTCGTCCACCCGTGCTCACCGGAGGCGATCGAGGCGGCCGTCGAGATCCGTGATGAGGGTCTGCTGGAGCCGATCCTGATCGGTCCGGAGGCGAAGATCCGCGCAGCGGCTGAACAGGCGGGTATCTCGATCGACGGCTTCGAAATCCTGCACACCGAACATAGCCATGCGGCAGCAGCCCTTGCTGTCAAGCTTGCGGTTGCCGGCAAGGTCGGCTCCGTGATGAAGGGCAGCCTGCATTCCGACGAGCTGCTCGGCGCGGTCGTGGGCAGCGGCGCGGGCCTCAGAACCGAACGCCGCGTCAGCCATGTCTATGTCATGGATGTGCCCGCCTATTCCAAACTGCTGATCGTCACGGATGCGGCGATCAACATCGCCCCAACGCTGGAGCACAAGCGCGACATCTGCCAGAACGCGGTCGATCTCATGCATATGCTCGGTGTTCCCGAGCCCAAGGTCGCCGTGCTCGCCGCCGTCGAGACGGTCAACGACAAGATGCCGGCAACGCTCGAGGCGGCAGCCCTCACCGTCATGGCCGCACGCGGCCAGATCAAGGGGGCCAAGGTCGACGGCCCGCTTGCCTTCGACAATGCAATCAGCATCGAAGCCGCCCGCACCAAGGGCATCATTTCGCCCGTCGCCGGCGATGCCGACATCCTGCTCGTGCCGGACCTCGAAGCGGGCAACATGCTCGCCAAGCAGCTCCTATACTTCGCGAATGCCGATGCCGCCGGCCTGGTGCTCGGTGCGCGGGTACCGATCATTCTGACCAGCCGCTCGGATAGCCTCCGCGTCCGCATCGCCTCGGCCGCGCTCGCGAAACTCGTCGCCGCAAAGCGCGCGGCAGCGCTTGGTGGCAAGGCATGAGCCAGAAACTGCTGCTAACCTTCAATGCCGGCTCTTCGACGGTGAAGATCGGCATTTTCGCCCGCGAACAAGCAGGCGCCAGACGCATCGGCAAGGGCGTCATAGACTTCCGCGCCGAACCGCTCACCTTCCATCTGGTCGAAGGACCCGCCGTCTTCGACGTGCCCCTGGTGGCAAAGACCGACGACCTGCTGCACGACGTTCTTGAAGAGGTCTTCGACTGGCTGTCCGAGCACTACGACCTCGACGCCGTCTCGGCCGTCGGCCACCGCGTGGTGCATGGCGGCGATCTCTTTACGGATGCCGTGAAGGTCGACGACACCAGCCTCGCCGGCATCAAGAGCCTTGTAGCCCTCGCCCCGCTCCACCAACCGCAGAACCTGCGTCTGATCCGCGCCATCGCCGAGTTGAAATCCGGCCTGCCCCAGACCGCGTCCTTCGACACCGCCTTCCACCGCACGCAATCCGATGTCATCAGGCGCTTCGCCATACCGCGCGAGTGGTTCGACAAGGGCGTCAAACGCTATGGCTTTCACGGCCTCTCCTATGCCTATGTCGCGGGCGCCCTGAAGGCGCTCGAACCGGAAACGGCCGGCGGCCGCGCTGTCGTTGCCCATCTCGGCTCCGGTGCCAGCCTCTGCGCGCTGGAGAATGGCGTGAGCCGCGATACCTCCATGGGCTTTTCCACCATCGACGGCGTACCCATGGCGACCCGTTCCGGCGCAATCGATCCGGGCGTGCTGTTCCATCTGATCGAGGCCCATGGGCTGAGCATCCGGCAAGTCGAGGACCTGATCTACAAGCAGTCGGGCCTGCTCGGTCTCTCAGGTATCAGCGCCGATAGCCGCATATTGCTGGAGACCCCGTCGAAGGAGGCCCGCGAGGCGATCGACGTCTTTACCTTCCGTATCGCAGGTGAAGTGGCGCGGCTCTCGGCCACGCTCGGCGGCCTGGACACGCTGGTCTTCACCGCCGGCATCGGCGAGAACCAGCCGGCAATCCGCCGATCGGTGGTCGAGCGCCTGCGCTTCCTCGGTCTGCTGCTGGATGGCGAGGCGAACGACCGCAACGAAGCGGTCATTTCGCGCGAGGAGAGCCGCGTGAAGATCCGCGTGATCGCAACCGACGAGGAACAGGTGATCGCCGACGATTGCCTGAGGCTTCTCGGCTGAGAAGATCCGCCAGCACTGACACCAAAGCGTCATGAAACGCGCCTAGAGACGCCTCGACGAGAGCGGATGGAGATGCGGTCATGCTGAGACAGACGAATGCCACGGGTGAAACCCATGAATCAGCGCGCGGCGAGGCACTGGTGCTTTCCAATGCCCGCGTTGTCACACCAAACCATGTACTCCATGGCTCGCTAGTGATTGAAAACGGGAAGATCGCGGAGATCCATGAAGGCCCGTCGCGCCATGCCGATGCGCTCGATTTTGCCGGCGACTACCTGCTGCCCGGCCTTGTCGATATCCACACCGACCATTTCGAGAAACACCTCTATCCCCGCGCGCATGTGCGCTGGGATTTCATGCGCGCGGCCCTGGCCCACGATGCCCAGATCATCGGCGGCGGCGTCACCACCGTTTTCGACAGCCTCTGCGTCGGAGCGACCACCGACAATCCGGAACGGGCCGAGATCCTGAAACCGATGATCGAGGCGCTGGAGCAGGCGCAGAGCTCCGGCATGCTGCGCGCCGAACATCTCGTTCACCTGCGCTGCGAACTGACGGACCCGGTAACGCCGCAACTGACAGCCGACAATATCGACCGCGAGATCGTGCGCGTCATCTCCATCATGGAACACCTGCCCGGCATCCGCCAGAGCCGCGACATTGAGGCCTATGTCGCAAGAGCATGCAAATCGACCGGCGAGAGCCCCGAACTGGTGCGCGAGAGGATCAAGGTGCTGGTCGCGGAAAAGAGCCATATCGCCGCCACGACGCGGCCTGATATCGTCGCCCTTGCCCGCACGCGCTCCATGCCGCTCATGAGCCACGACGACACGGATATCGCCCATATCGAGGATGGCGTAGCGGAGGGTGTGTCGATTTCGGAATTCCCCTGCTCGATGGAGGCGGCGGAAGCAGCACGCGCCGCTGGCATGCGCATCGTTGCCGGTGCGCCTAATCTCGTGCGTGGCGGTTCACAATCCGGCAACATCGCCGTGCGCGACCTGCTAGCAGCAAGGCTCGTCGATATCCTGGCTTCAGACTACGTCCCGCGCTCCATGCTCGATGCAGCCTTCATGATCTCAGCCGATCCGGGCCTCGACTACGATCTGCCGAGCGCTGTTGCCATGGTCACCCGCAGCCCGGCGCTCGCCGGCGGCTTGACGGATCGCGGCGCAATCGAAACCGGCTTAAAGGCCGACCTGATCCGTGTCGACCTGCAGGACGGCCATCCCTTCGCCAAGTCGGTGTGGCGCTCCGGTCACCGCGTCGCCTGAGCGGAAGCGCCCTCCCCGCGTTTACTCGTGCCAGGCAGACGCCAGCACCCGCAGCCAGTTTTCCCGGCAGATCTTGTCGAGATCGGCAGGACGATAGCCGCGCTCCTTCAGCGCGGTCACAAGCCGTTGGTTGCCGGAGGCATCGCCGATCACGTTCGGGATCGTCGCCCCGTCAAAGTCAGACCCCAGCGCCACGCAGTCGATCCCCATGCGGTCGACGAGATAGTCGATGTGGCTGACCATAGTGGCAAGCGAGGTTTCGGCATCGTCGCGCCCATCGGGCCGCAGCATAGTGACGGCATAGTTGAGCCCCACCAGCCCGTGGCTTGCCTTGATCGCGTCCATCTGCCGGTCCGTCAGGTTGCGGGCAACCGGCGTCAATGCATGCACGTTGGAATGGCTGGCGATCAGCGGCTGGTCGCTCAGGCGCTCGACGTCCCAGAAGCCCTTCTCGGTAATGTGCGCAAGATCGATCAGAATGCCGAGCCGGTTGCAGGCCCGGATCAGATCTTCGCCGGCGCGCGTCAGGCCGGGTCCTGTATCGGGCGAACTCGGATAGGCGAAGGGTACACCATGGCCGAAAATGTTGTGGCGGCTCCAGACGGGCCCGAGCGAACGAAGGCCAGCAGCGTAGAAAACCTCGAGCGCATCGAGATCGGCATCGATGGCCTCGCAGCCTTCCATATGCATCACCGCAGCAAACACGCCATCATCCATGGCTTGCCGGATGTCACGGGTCGAGCGGCAGAGCCGCCAGCTTCCGTCCTGATCGAGCCGATGGGCGATGGCTGCCATTTCCATCGCGATATCGAGCGACGCCTGGCGATCGAGCGGCGGATCGAGCGGAGTCGCATAGTGCCCGTTCGCATCCGGCTCGCGCAGCGTGAAATCATGCGGCGACGGGATGTAGATGGCACAAAGACCACCGGCGAGACCACCCCGCTTGGCCCGGGGTGCATCGATATGCCCGGCGCTGGTTCCGTTGCGGAATTCGGCCACGGGGTTGCGACCTTCCGTTCCGCTGCGCCAGAGGCGGAGGAGAACATCATTGTGGCCGTCGAAAACGAGGTTCATGCAGGCAGATCCAGAAAATGGCATCCAGGTGTGGACCCGGACGGGAGGGGATGGCTGGGCGTCGAAGCAAAACTGTTTCGGAATCGTTGGACGAAATCATGTCGCGCTTCAAGTCGGCCGACGATTAACCGGGAAGAAGAGTTCAAGAGAGCGACGGTATCTGGGTGAGCCAGTCGGTGGCGTCCTCGTAAGCGGCGGCAACAGACAGAACCTGCGCATCCGCGCGAGGTTGACCAATCAGCTGGAAACCGGTCGGCAGGCCCTGCGGGGAAAAGCCGGCCGGAAGGGCGGCAACCGGCAGACCCGCCATGCTGGGACCAATCACCACCTCCATCCAGCGATGATAGGTATCCATGTGTTTACCCGCGATCTCGCGCGGCCAAGGGATATCGGCATCAAAGGGGAAGACCTGGGCGGCGGGCGCAATCAGGTAGTCATGGATCTCGAAGACCTTCGACAGCGCCTGATACCATGCCGTCCGCACCGCTGACGCCTCGTAGACATCCGCAGCATTGATCCTGAGGCCCGATCGGACCTCGTAGAGGATCTCCGGCTTCAGCGAGCCGCGCCGGCCGGGATCCTCGTAATAGTCACGCATGCTGCCGGCGGTGAAGAAGCTGCGCAGCGTTGTCCAGGCCCACCAGAGCCTGTTCATATCGAAGTTGATGCGAACAGGCTCGACGGCGTAGCCCAGCCCCTCGAAGACACCCAACGCCTTCTCGTTGAGATCAAGCACACCCGGTTCGAAGGGAAGATGCGCGCCGAAATCGCCGAGCCAGCCGATCCGCCCGCCCTTGGCCGCCATCTCCCGGTCGAGGGCAAGCGGTCCACTCTCAAAGGAGCTGGGATCGCGCGCATCGAAACCGGATTGCACGTTGAGGAGCGTCACAACATCCTCGATGGAGCGCCCCATGGGTCCCAGCGTCGCAAGCTGATTGAGATAGGCATCGCGACCAGGCAGAGCCGGGATGCGACCGAAGCTCGGGCGGAACCCGACCACGTTGTTGAAGGCTGCCGGGTTGCGCAGGGAGCCCATCATGTCGCTGCCATCGGCGATCGGGACGAGCCGCGCGGCAAGCGCCGCCCCTGCCCCGCCGCTGGAGCCACCAGCCGAACGGCTCAGGTCCCAGGGATTGCGCGTCACACCGAAGACGGGATTGTAGCTATGCGAGCCGAAACCCCATTCCGGCGTATTGGTCTTGCCGATGATTATGGCGCCAGCGGCGCGGATGCGCTCGACCTGAATATCGTCGAAATCGGGCACATAGTCGTGGAAGAGCGGCGAGCCATAGGTGCAGAGAATGCCCTTCGCCTCGCTCAGATCCTTGATCGCAATCGGCACGCCATGCAGCGCGCCAAGAGCAGCGCCCTGCTTCCGTTCAGCATCCCTGGCCCTCGCTTCGGCAATGAGAACCTCGCGCGGTCGGACGCTCACAAGTGCATTGATCTTTGGATTGAGCCGTTCGATCCTGTTGAGGCAGGACACCATGAGCTCTTCGCAGGTGACGCGCTGCGTTTCGAGCGCGGCGAGGAGTTCGGTGAGGGACAGGGAGATCGGATCGGACACGCATGGCTCCTGAGGGATGGGCCGCTCGGGCCGGGCAGTTTCCAACGATGGAGCCCCCGCCTGAGCTCTGTCAAGCGCTGGGCCGAGCGCCTCACGCAGGCCTGCCATGCACATCCGGAATTCTTGGGACCTGCCGAAAATAAAAATGGTCAAACGACCAAATTAGAGGCAACATGCCATAAAAGAGGATGATGCGGAGGCCGTCGAGCTGCATCTCCGAAACACGGAAACCTCGACGAAACAAGGCAAAAGCCGGCAAATACCCTGTTCCGGGATCATGTTGCAGGCCAAGCCGAAGGGGAGAGCTCAGCATGCCGAAAAGCTGGCACGTGACTTGCGTGACATCATCTGCGCCACCCCGTGAGCGGCAACCTCTGCCGACCGACGGGTCGACCAAAGCACATCGCGCATAACCCGAACGCCAGGGGGCACGGCTTGAGTTCCGCATCAGACAAGGCAGCCATCGAAATCCGCGGCGTCAGCCGCGTCTATGGAACCGGACCCGACAAGGTCACAGCACTCGACGGGATCTTTCTCAAGATCAAGGAAAACGAGTTCTTCACGCTGCTGGGGCCATCCGGCTGCGGCAAGACGACCCTTCTCCGTCTGATCGCCGGCTTCGATTTTCCCACCACGGGCGAAATCCTGCTGCACGGCGAAGACATCGCACCGCTGCCGCCCTTCAGGCGGCCGGTCAACACCGTTTTCCAGTCCTACGCCCTGTTCCCGCACATGTCGGTCGCCGAAAACATCGGCTTCGGTCTGAAGATGCTCGGCAAGCCGAAGGCCGAGATCGAAGCGCGCGTCGCCGAGATGTTGGAACTCGTGCACATGACCAAGATGCGCGACCGCCAGGTGAGCCAGATCTCCGGCGGCCAGCAGCAGCGCGTGGCGCTTGCCCGCGCACTCGCCCCGAAGCCGAAAGTCTTGCTTCTCGACGAGCCGCTGTCGGCGCTGGACTACAAGCTGCGCAAGGAAATGCAGATCGAGCTGAAGCGCGTGCAGGCCGAAACCGGCATCACCTTCATCTTCGTTACCCATGACCAGGAAGAGGCGCTGACCATGTCGGACCGCATTGCGGTCATGTCGACAGGCAGCCTCCGCCAGGTGGGTTCCCCTTGGGACATCTATGATCGTCCGGCCGAGCGCTTCGTCGCCGACTTCATCGGCGAGACCAACTTCCTTGAGGTAGAGGTCGCCTCCGTCACCGGTGATCGGGCGAGCGTCCGGCTACGTTCGGGCCGCGAGATCCCCGCGACCTTCCCGGAAAACACCACGCCATCCGGCAAGGTCACCATTGTGATCCGTCCGGAGCATGCAGAGGTCGTCGAACCGACGGATGCGGCAACACTGAAGGGCACCGTCGAAAGCGTCGTCTATCTCGGCACAGACACGAACATCAACGTCCGCCTTGACGGCGGCTCGCTGTTCACTGTCCGCCAGCAGAACAGCCGCAGTGGCAGCTGTGGGGTGACGGAAGGCCAAACGGTCGGCATCCTCGTCAGCGACGATGTCGCGCAGATCCTGAGGGATTGACCATGAGCGCGATGAAAACGGCCCCCGAAACTGCCAGATCGCGCGATGTCAAAAACCGTTGGTTGCTCAGCCTCCCGGCCCTTGCGATCATCTTCGTCGCAGCACTTGGTCCGCTCTTCGTCATGGTGCTCTATTCCTTCCTGGAGAAGGGCGACTATGGCGACGTCAAGTTTGGCGTCTTCTCGCTCGAAGGCTGGACCTCAGTCTTCATGCAGCGCGATATCTTCGATGACACGCTCGGCATCGCCGACGCGCATCTGGCAATCTTCTGGCGGTCCATCAAGCTCTCGCTCTACACGACCCTCTTTACCCTGATCCTGGGCTTTCCGACCGCCTATTTCATCGCGACCCGACCGGCCCGGACCCGCGAAATCTGGGTTTTCCTGATCACGATCCCCTTCTGGACCAACCTGCTGATCCGCACCTTTGCCATGCAGCAGGTTATCCGCAACGAAGGCATCCTCAACAACCTGCTGATCTGGCTCGGCATCATCGATACCCCCCTGCAGATCATCTACACCGATACAGCGACCCTACTTGGCATGACCTATGTCTACCTGCCGCTGATGGTGCTGCCGCTCTATGCCTCGATCGAGAAGCTTGATTTCCGCCTCGTCGAGGCCGGATATGATCTGTACGCCAACCGCCTGCAGGTGCTCTGGCGGATCGTCATCCCGCTGGTGAAGCCGGGGCTGATCGCAGGCTCCATCCTGGTCTTCATCCCCTCGCTCGGCGCCTATGTCATTCCGCGCGTGCTGGGCGGCGGTAAGAACCTGATGCTGGGCAACCTGATCGAACTGCAGTTCGGCTCTGGTCGCAACTGGCCGCTCGGGGCCGCCATGTCGATCACGCTGATGGCCCTCGTGATGATCGCCCTGCTCTTCTATGTCCGCAACGCCGCGAAATCGGGGGTGCGTCATGGCTGAACGTCGCTTCGACATCCGCTCGCAGCCGGGCTTCGGATTGATCGCGCTTTTTACCTTCTTCGCGCTCTATCTGCCGATTGCAACCCTCGTTGCCTATTCCTTCAACGCCAATGACTCCCTCTCGAGCTGGGGCGGTTTTTCCCTGCGCTGGTTTGCATCCGCCTTGGAAAATGGCGCAGCCCAGGAGGCGGCGCTTCGTTCGGTCATAATCGCCCTCTGGGCAGCGGGGCTCGCAACGGTCGCCGCGACCATGGCGGCGCTGGCCACGACCCGCACCGAGCCCTATCGCGGCCTAACGGCCAAATATGCCGTCATCAACCAGCCGCTGATGATCCCGGAAATCGTCACCGCCGTGGCGCTCCTCATCGTCTTCTCGCGCATCAAGGTCTGGACCGGCTATTCCGGCCTCGGCTACCTGATCATGGCGCATACGGCCTTTTGCATTCCCTTCGCCTATCTGCCCATTCGGGCACGTCTGGAAAGCATGGACCTGACGCTGGAGCGGGCGGCAGCCGATCTCTACGCCACGCCCTGGCAGGCCTTCCGCTTCGTGACTTTTCCCCTGCTGCGACCTGCCATCATCGCCGGCTTCATGCTCGCCTTCGTGATTTCGCTCGATGACGTCGTCATCACGGAATTCGTCAAATCCGGCGGGCAGGACACGCTGCCCACCTACATGCTCGGCCAGATCCGGCGCGAGACGACACCCGAAATCAACGCCATCGCCACAATCTTCCTGGCCGCCTCGACGGTGCTGATCGTGATCTTCTTCTTCATCAACCGGCGTAAGCCGCAAGCATAACGACAACCAAAAGAGAGGAACGGAGAATGACAATGAAATGGATGACGACCACGGCAATTGCCGCCATCTCGGTGCTGGGCTTCGCAGGCGCGGCCTCGGCCGCTGGCGAGCTCAACATCTATAACTGGGGTGACTATACCAGCCCCGAGTTGATCAAGAAGTTCGAGGAACAGTTCGACGTCAAGGTGACGATCACCGACTATGACTCCAACGACACCGCGCTCGCCAAGGTTCGCGCCGGCGGCCATGGCTTCGACATCGTCGTGCCCTCGGCCAACTACATGCCGATCTGGATCAACGAAGGCCTGCTGCTCGAAGCCCGTCCTGACCAGATGGAAAACTTCAAGAATGTCGACCCGCGCTGGGCGGATGTCGAATGGGATCCGGGCCGCCGCTACTCGGTTCCGTGGCAGTGGGGCGTGACCGGCATCGGCGTCAACACCAAGTTCTACAAGGGTGACATCAACACCTCCGCCATCTTCCTCGATCCGCCGGAAGAACTGGTCGGCAAGCTGAACGTCACGCCCGAAATGAACGACGTTCTCTTCGCCACCATCAAGTATTTTGGCGGCGCTTGGTGCACGACCGACAAGGAAGTACTGATGAAGGTCCGCGACAAGCTGGTCGAAGCCAAGGCCAAGTGGCTCGCCATGGACTATAGCGTCACCGACAAGCTGCCGACCGGCGACTACGCGGGCGTCTACTACTGGAACGGCGCCATCATGCGCTCGCGCCTGCAGAATCCGGAGGTCAAGTTCGGCTATCCGAAGGAAGGCTATCCTGTCTTCATGGACAGCGTCGTCATCCTCAAGGATGCCAAGAACGTCGACAACGCCAAGGCCTTCATGAACTTCATCATGGCCCCGGAAAATGCGGCCATGCTGTCGAACTTCGCCAAGTATGCCAACGGCATCAAGGGTTCGGAAGCTTTCATGGACAAGGAGATGCAGGGCGCGCCCGAACTGGTGATCCCCGCAGAACTGGAGAGTGCCGGCGAATTTCTGCTGAGCTGCGAACCCGACGTGCAGCAGCTTTACACCCGGATCTGGACCGAAGTTCAGAAGTAACCTCGACCCAAAACAAAATACAGAAACGGGAGGGCCAATGGCCCTCCCGCAGGAGGAGCACACCCTGATGACGACGCAGTTTGCCGAGGCCTATGGCTTCGAAAGACGGGACGTGACGCTTGCCAACTGGCGCACGGCCCCTTTCAGCCGCTTCAGCTTCGGCCATGCCGAGGAGGTGGTGCCGAGCGCCAGGATCTCAGCAGGCGCCGAAGAGCCTGAGGGCTCGCCGGTGGTCTCCGACCTCATGCGCCAGTCACTCCCTGAGGGTCTTGCCGGCCAGCCGAATGTCGGCGCATATCTCGACTACGCGCATACCGACGCCTTCGTGCTGATGAAGGCGGGCCGGATCGTCGCCGAACACTATGCCCCGCATGCTAGTATCAACCAGCTCCACATTATCTTCTCGATCAGCAAGTCGCTGACCGCGCTCGTCATCGCCACATTGGAAGCCGATGGCCTGATCAACCCGGACGCCCTCGTCAGCAGTCTCCTGCCCGAAGCGGCGGGTTCCGCCTATGGCGACTGCACCATTCGCGACGTGCTCGACATGCGCGTCAGCCTCGCCTTCGACGAGGCCTATCTCAACACCGATGGCGCCTATGCCCGCTATCGCCGCGCCACGCTCTGGAACCCGGCCGATCCGTCCCAGCCGGATGAAACCTTGCTCGCCTTCCTGCTGACGCTGAAGAAAGACGCCCATCCGCATGGCGGCGCCCATTTCTATGCCTCGCCCAATTCCGACCTGCTCGGCATCCTGATCGAGCGCGCTACCGGCGAACGCTACGCCGATGTTCTCTCGACCCGCCTCTGGAAGCCGCTCGGCGCAAAGAACCATGCCAGCGTCACCGTTGATGCCGAGGGCACGGCGCGTGCCGCAGGTGGCATATCGGTCACCGCCCGCGATCTCGCCCGTGTGGGCGAGATGTTGCGCATCGGCGGCACGGTCGACGGCAAACGCCTCATTTCCGAAACCTGGCTCGCCGACATGCTGACGGCAGGCGACCACCAGGCCTGGGTGGATGGCAAATCCAACTTCTTCCCCAAGGGGCGTTATCGCAGCCAGTGGTACCAGTCGGGTGAACAGGATGGAGCCTTCTGCGCCATCGGCATCCACGGCCAATGGCTCTATGTCGACCCATCGACGGACACCGTGATCGTCAAGCTCTCCTCCCAGCCGAACCCGCTGGACGACGAACTGAAGCACGACAATTTCGCCTTCTTCCGCGCGCTTTGCGCCTGGACCGCATGACATTAGAGGAAACCGCCATGGCAACCACGGCAAACATTATCATCACCAATGGCCGCGTCCTCACCATGGACAGCGCCGCCCCGCGCGCCGAAGCGGTCGCGATCGCCAGCAACCGCATTCTTGCGGTCGGGAGCGAAGCCGAGGTGAAGGCTCTGGCCGGCACGAACACGAAGCTAATTGACGCCAAGGGCGCGACCGTCATGCCGGGCTTCAACGAAGCCCATATGCATATCTTCCCTGGCTCCGTCTCGCTGCGCCAGTTGAACCTGCACGGCATTCAGGGCTTCGAGCCATTGAAGGCCGCAATCCTCGACTATGCGGCGAAGAACCCCGACGAGCCGCTGCTGATGGGTTTCTCCGCCGACTATTCGATCATCTCGCTGACCGAACCCTGCACCCGCCATCACCTGGATGCGATCCTTCCGGACCGTCCCTTCATGATGTTCGCGCCCGACCATCACACCGCTTGGGCCAACACCGCAGCACTGGAGAAGGCAGGCATTCTGCAGGGCAAGGATGTCGGCATCGGCAATGAGATTGTCATGGGACCGGACGGTCTCGCGAATGGCGAGTTGCGCGAGGGCAATGCCTTCGGCCCGGTCTCGGCGCTCGCCTCCACAGGCGGGCGCGAGGAACTCGGCATGGTCACAGGCATGGATCCGGAAAACGTCACGCCGGAACAGTTTGCCCTCGACCGCGCCATATTGAAAGCCGGCCTCGACTATTGCGCCTCCTGGGGCGTCACCTCGATCCAAAATTTCGATGGCAACCACTACCAGCTGCGCCTGATGCGCGATCTGGAGCTTTCGGGCGAGCTCTCCTGCCGCATCCGCATCCCCTATCACATGAAGAATTTCATGGCGCTGGAGGACCTCGACAAGGCGGCAGCCTGGAAGAAAGAATTCGCCACCGACATGCTGCGCGGCGATTTCGTCAAGGTCTTCATGGACGGCGTACTGGACAGCCAGACGGCCTATATGCTGGACGGATATGGCGACCGGCCGGGCTATACCTACGAGCCGCTCTTCACGCCGGAAGCCTTCAACGCCATCGCCACGAAGGCCGATGCACTCGGCCTGCAGGTCGCAGTCCACGCGATCGGCAGTGCCGCGATCCGTCAGACACTCGACGGCTACGAGGCTGCTGTGAAGGCGAACGGCAAGCGGAACAACCGCCACCGCATCGAGCATATCGAGATCATCCATCCGGATGATATCCCGCGCTTTGCCGAGCTCGCCATCGTCGCCTCCATGCAGCCTGTCCATTACCCCGGGGGCACCTGTTTCCCGGCGGAACCGACGACGGCGAAGATCGGCGAGGATCGCTGGGACTACGCCTATGCCTGGCGCACGATGAAAGAAGCCGGCGCCCCCGTCGTCTTCGCCTCCGACTGGCCCGTCTCGCCCGTATCGCCCTTCCAGTGCATCCAGGATGCATTGACCCGGAAACCCTGGAAGGAGGGCCTGAAGGACCAGCGCTTTTCGCTGATGGAGGCGCTCGAAGCCTACACTTCGATCGGCGCCTGGGTGGAGTTCATGGAAGACCGCAAGGGCATGCTGAAGCCCGGTTATCTCGCCGATGTCGTGATCCTCACCAGAGATATCGAGGCTGTCGCGCCCGAAGAGATCATGGACAGCGTTCGTCCTGCCGTCACGATCTGCGACGGCCACATCACCTTCCAGGCTTGAAGAAAGACCGTACCATGAGCGCCGATCTCGTCATTCACAATGCTCGCATCCTCACCATGGATGACGAGCATCCCCGCGCGGAAGCGATCGCGCTCACCGGCAACCGCATCACTGCCGTGGGTAGCAGTGCCGAGATCCTTAAGCTCGCGGGACCGCAGACCCGCGTCGTCGATGCCGGTGGCGCAACGGTGCTGCCGGGCTTCAACGAAGCGCATATGCACATCTTCGGCGGCTCGGTCTCGCTCGGCGAACTCTCGCTCTTCGGTGTTAGTGGATTCGACGCCCTGTCCAAGGCCGTACGGGACTATGCGACCGCCAACCCGGACCTGCCACTGCTTGTGGCCCAGACGGCAGATTACACCATTCTGTCAGAGACTGAGCGCGTCACTCGCCACCATCTCGACCGCATTATCCCGGATCGCCCCTTCATGATGGTCGCTCCCGACCGGCACACGGCCTGGGCCAATACCATCGCGCTGGAAAAGGCCGGCATCCTTCAGGGTCGCGATGTCGGCGTCGGCAACGAGATCGTGATGGGCGAGGACGGCCTCGCCAATGGCGAGCTGCGCGAGAGCAACGCGATGCGTCCTGTCGCGTCGATGAGCGTGACCGGCGGACGCGAAGGTCTGGGCGTCGGCACCGGCGGTGATCCCGAACATGTCACCCCGCAAGAGCGCGCCGGCGACATCGCGGTGCTGAAGAAGGGGCTGGCCTATTGCGCCTCACTCGGCATTACCTCGTTCCAGAACATGGACGGCAATCTCTATCAGCTGGAAATGCTGGACGAGATCGAGAAGACCGAGGGCTTGGCCGTTCGCGTGCGCATGCCTTACCACATGAAGAACTTCATGCCCCTCTCAGATCTCGAAGAGAAGGCCGCCGCCTGGAAGGCGCGCTTCGACACGGACAAGCTCCGCTGCAACTTTGTTAAGCTGTTCATGGATGGTGTCACCGAGGGCGAAACGGCCGTCTTCGTCGACGACTACGCCCATAAGCCCGGCTGGAGGGGCGAGCCGCTATTCTCGAGCGACGCCTTCAATGCCGTCGCGACGGAAGCCAATCGCCTCGGCCTGCCGGTTGCCGTGCACGCGATCGGTGACGGCGCGGTCCGCATGGTGCTCGATGGCTACGAGGCCTCGATCAACGCCAATGGCCGAAAGGACATGCGCAATCGCGTCGAGCATATCGAGGTCGTTCATCCCGACGACATCAAGCGCTTTGCCGAAACTGGCACCGTCGCGTCCATGCAGCCGACGCATCCGCCGGGTTCGGCAGGCCTGCCGCTCGAACCCTATCTCACCTATATCGGCCGCGAGCGCTGGCCTCTCGCTTTCGCTTGGAAGACGCTGGTCGATGCCGGAGCCACGATCGTCTTCGCGACCGACTGGCCGGTCTCCCCGCTTCCGCCTTTGAGCTGCATCGGCGACGCCATGACGCGCCACCCCTGGGCGGATGATATGCCGGACCAGCGCCTGAGCCTTCAGGAAACGCTCGCCGCCTACACCCGAACCAGCGCCTGGGTCGAATATATGGAAGACCGCAAGGGCGTGTTGAAACCGGGATATCTCGCAGATGTCGTACTTCTCTCTGGCGACATCGAGGCGACCGACCCGGCAAGCATCACCGCGCTGTCTCCCGTGCTGACCATCTGCGACGGCCGCGTCACCTTCGAAGCCGGAGGAGGCCGATGAGCGAGGCAGCGGACGCGACGCAGGAGAAACCGGTGAACGCCCCGGGACGTGGCCGCCCCACAGGCGCCACCCGCAAGGGGCTGGAAACCCGTGTCCGCATCATCAAGGGTGCCCGCGAAGCGCTGGAGGAAGGCGGCATGGAGGCGCTGACGACGCGCCGCATCGCCGCCTCCGCTGGCGTCAAGCTCGCGACACTGCACTATTATTTCGACAGCAAGGAAAGCCTCCTGCTTGCCGTGCTCGAAGACCTTATTGCAGAAATGGATGAGGCCTACCGGCAGGATGTCGCCTTGCCGAAAGACCCGGAGGACCGGGTGGAAGCCCTGATCCGGGCCAGCTGGCGCTACATCCAACGCACAAGGGGCAAGCAGATCGCCCAGACGGAGCTGACGCTCTACGCCCTTCGGACCAAGGGCTCTGAATGGCTCGCGGCCCGTCAGTACAACGCCTATATCGACTTTTACGGACACCTCGTCTTCGAGGACGACAGCGACGAGGAGCTCCGCCGCATTGGACGAGCCGTCGCCCGCCAGATGCTGATCGGCATCGACGGCATCATCCTGCAGAGCTACGCCCTCGAAGATCTCTCCGCCTCGAATGAGGACATCGAAGCCCTCATCATTGCCATGCGCGGCTATCTCCGCCGTCTCCTGGCAGAGCATGGCAAGGCGCGTTAGCCGAGCTGCCAGATCCCTCGGGCATTGCCAGAGAAGAGCTTTTCCTTCTCTTCAATCGTGCATCCATGCAGCAGCGCCTGCGTCGTCGCGACCCAGGTCGAGAGCCCGCCGCCCAGCGTGCAGACCGGCCAGTCCGAGCCCCAGATCGCGCGATCGAAACCAAAGGATGCGATCGTGTGCTCAAAATAGGGCTTGAGGTCTTCGAGCGTCCAGTTCTCCAGATCGCCATAGGCCGGGATGCCGGAGATCTTCACCCGCACGTTTTCGCGGCTGGCAATGTCGGTGATCCCGGTCTTCCACGTGTCATAGCCATGCCCCTTGATGTCGGGCACACCGCAATGATCGAGGATGAAGGTGACGTCGGGCGCAAGATCAAGCAGTGCCTTCGCCTTGTCGATCTGATGCGGCAGCATGCAGAGATCGAAGGTGAGACCCGTGCCTGAGAGCCGTTTCACATTTTCGCGAAACAGAGCGCCTTCCGACACATCATCCGGCACGACATGCAGCACGCGGCGAAAGCCTTTGACGAAGGGGGTGGCGCGCTGGGTCTCCAGATAGGAGGCAAAGCCAGGCTCTTCCGGCCGGCACGAGGCAATCACGCCTCGGATCAGGCTATCAGGCCTCCGCGACAGGTCCTGAACTATCGCGGTTTCCCGGGGAATATCCTCGGGCGCGACGTCTACCTCCATATGCAGCACCGAGGAGATCCCGAGCCGACGCGCCTCCCGCGAATAGGTCTCCCACGTGAAGTCGGCATCCAGCGCCGGCACATCCTTCAGCCAAGGATAGCTCAGCCGGTCGCGATAAATAAGATGGAGATGGGTATCTATAATCATGGCAGGCCCCTCCCAAGGCCGTTGAAACTCAATTCGTGTCGGCCATCTCAGCGCCGAGACCGGCACCCGCAAGCTCCGAGATCCGCCGCGCCGTCTCCGTCAGCGCCTCGATCGTGCGAGTGATATCGGGCGCCTCGGGCGCGTTGATGATGGTGATGTAAGGCACAGTGAGCGCGCCCAAGGCCTCGCCATCGGCACTGACGATCGGCGCCGAGAGGTTGACGACCCCAGCCGTCTGGGCGCTCGGCATCATCTCGTAGCCGCGAGCCCGAATCTGGTCGAGCCTGCTGATGAAGGCCTCCGTCATCCGCCCTTCGGGACCACCGCTCGCCACATGCTCGGCGACCATCATCGCCCGCACCTCCGGACTGCGGAAGGCGAGAAGGATATGGCCGGAACCGGTGTCGAACAGCCCCATGCGCGAGCCGACGCGGATCGAGATCCCCCAATAGCCCGGCGCCTCCAGCTGCGCGATGACGACGGGATGGCCACGGTCATAGACGACGATGTGGTTTTCCTGCCGGGTGATCTCAGCCAGTTCCCGCATCAACGGCATGGCAAGCGAGGCCAGCCGCCGCGTCGGCGCGTGCAGTTGTGCGAGACCAAAGAGCTTCAGCGTCAGCACGTACCGGTCACCGTCGAGCCGCGCGACATAGCCGCGCTTCACCAGTCGATCGAGCATACGGTAGAATTCATTCGGGCTGCGGTCGAGTTTCTTGGCGATCTCCGCCTGGCTCAAGCCCCCATCGACGCCCGCCAGAAGCTCCAGAATGTCGAGCCCCTTGTCGAGCGCCGGCGCCCGGTAGCGGTCCTGATCGAGGTCATTCACGTTTTTCTCTCCCTGAAGTCCAATGACTGACCTTGACGTTCATGAATAAATGTTTTGCATATGAATGATGCTCGCATCGACCGTGGGAATATGCAAGGGTCGACTGACGAGGGATCGGCTGGAGGAGCCAAGAAGATGAACCTTGAAAAGAAGCATGCGCTGGTAACCGCAGCCGGCCAGGGCATCGGCCGCGCCAGCGCCATCGCCTTCGCCCGCGCAGGCGCCACCGTTGTCGCGACCGACATCAACACCGAAGCGCTGGCAAGCCTGGAGGGCGAGACAGGCATCACCACGCGCCAGCTCGACGTCTTGAACGACGATGCAGTCAAGGCCGTGGTCGCCGAGACCGGACCCTTCGATGTTCTGTTCAATTGCGCCGGTGTCGTGCATGGCGGAACGGTCCTGGACATGAACGACAAGGATCTGGACTTTGCCCTCGACCTCAATGTCCGCGCCATGATCCGCACCATCCGCGCAGTTCTGCCGGCCATGCTGGAACGCGGCGACGGCTCGATCATCAACATGGCCTCGGTCGCGAGCGCCATCAAAGGCGTACCGAACCGCTTCGCCTACACGGTCACCAAGGCAGCCGTGATCGGCCTCACCAAGTCGGTCGCCGCCGACTATGTCACGCAGGGCATCCGCTGCAATGCCATCTGCCCGGGCACTGTCGAAAGCCCCTCGCTGCAGGACCGCATGCGCGCTCAAGGGGACTACGACGCCGCCCGCGCCGCCTTCATCGCCCGCCAGCCCATGGGGCGCCTGGGTACCCCGGAAGAAATCGCCGACCTTGCCGTCTATCTCGCCGGCGCCACCTACACTTCGGGCCAAGCCTATGCCATCGACGGCGGCTGGACGATCTAATATTCAGGAAGGAACAAGACCATGAAACTCATGCGCGTCGGCCCGCTCGGCCAGGAAAAGCCTGCGATCCTCGACAAGGATGGCAAGGTTCGTGACCTTTCCGCCCACGTGACCGATATCGGCGGCGCCGCCATCTCGCCGGAGGGCCTGGCGAAGATCACGGCTCTCGACCTCTCCTCGCTGCCGGAAATTGCTGCCGACCGCATCGGCGCCTGCGTCTCCGGCACCGGCAAGTTCATCTGCATCGGCCTCAACTATTCCGACCACGCCGCCGAAACCGGCGCGGCCGTCCCGCCGGAGCCGGTCATCTTCATGAAAGCGACCTCGGCCATCTGCGGCCCCAACGACGACGTCCTGATCCCGCGCACTTCGGAAAAGACCGACTGGGAAGTCGAACTCGGCGTCGTCATCGGCAAGACAGCGAAATATGTCTCGGAAGCCGACGCCATGGATTACGTCGCCGGCTACTGCGTCTCCCACGACGTCTCCGAACGCGCCTTCCAGACGGAGCGCGCTGGCCAGTGGACCAAGGGCAAGTCCTGCGACACCTTCGGCCCGATCGGCCCCTGGCTCGTCACCAAGGACGAGATTTCCGATCCGCAGAACCTCAAGATGTGGCTTTCGGTCAACGGCAAGATGATGCAGGACGGCTCGTCCAAGACCATGGTCTACGGCGTCGCCCACCTCGTCTCCTACCTCTCGCAGTTCATGAGCCTGCATCCCGGCGACGTCATCTCCACCGGTACGCCTCCAGGCGTCGGCCTCGGCATGAAGCCGCCGCAGTTCCTCAAGGCCGGCGATGTGGTCGAGCTCGGCATCGAGGGCCTCGGCACGCAGAAGCAGACGTTCAAGGCGGATGTCTGAGTTGAACTTTTAGTACCGCATTGGACCCCGCCCTCGTGGCGGGGTTTTCAATTGCGCCCAGAAGCGGTCAAGAATTCAGCCAGTCTCGATGAACGCGCTAAGCTACGTCCTTCACACGGATCTCGATCTCGAGCCGCTGATGCGATGTTAAACAGTGCATCAAGTGAAAATTTCGAGAGCTTCCCGCGCAAGAGATCATTGGTACGCGGACGGGTCAGCCCGAGTCGCCTGGCTGCCTCATCCTGCGAGAGACCCCATCCGAAAACAGCATTGCGGATTTCGAAAAGCAGAGCTGAACGCGCCTTGAGATTGGCCGCTTCCTGCTCGGTGTCAGAGAGGGCGTCCCAGACGCTAATATCAATCTCTTCGCTCATATTTCCTGCTTCCATCGCTTCAGCCTCTGAATGGCAAGATCGATATCTTTCTTAGGTGTAGCCTGTGTCTTCTTCTGGAAGGCATGCAACACCAGAACCCTGTCCTCCAATGTCGCCAGGTAGACGATCCGGAAAGCCCCGAAAGCTTCACGGATTCTGATTTCCCGGACCACCGGCTCCGATTGTCGGCATCGGTTTCCAGTCATCTGGATCCAATCCTCGCTGAACGAGTTCCAGTTGCCAGCCGGCATCGATCCGGGCGTCCTCGGGAAACGCACGAACATCCGCTTTGCTACTTCCAAGCCACTGGATCAGCTTCATGCAGCTAATGTATCAAAACGGGTACAGTGCTACCAACAAAAAACCGGGCGTCGCCACCCGGCTTCTACTTTAGATCGCTGCCTGACAACCCTGGTCGTTCAGATCAGAAACTGTAATTCACGCCAACCCGGAACAGGTGGCTTGAAGGGTCGGACTTGTAGCTGTCAGTCGGGCTGACCGTCCCGACCGGCGAGGTGCGCGACTTGTAATCGGTGTAGAGATACTCAGCCTTGAAGCTCAGCGCTTCGGTCATGGCATATTCTGCACCGACACCAGCGACGTAGCCGAAATATGTCTGCTGGTCTTCGCCCACAATCGCACCAAGGACCGGGTCAACACCACCCTTGCCACCGGCGACCGCCAGACCACCGGTCACGTAGAGCAGCGTCCGGTCGAAAGCGACGCCGACGCGAGCGCGCGCCGTGCCCTGCCAGCCGAGTTCGAAACTGCAGTTCTGCGAGGGAAAGCCCGCGCAGGCCTTGTCGCCCTTGATCTTCGCCCAGGAAACGTCGGCTTCGACGCCATAGACCATGTTGCCGTTCTGGATGTTATAGCCCGCCGTCACACCGGCGAGGCCACCGCGCAAGGGCGTTTCGGAAAACAGCGTGCCCGAGCCGGTCTGCGTTTCCACTTCGCCGACGGCACCACCGCCGACAACACCGACATAGCCGCCGCCCCAGTCGTGAATGATATCAGCGACAGCGCCCTGCGGCGGCAGCGGTAGTGGTGCATCGGATGAATTAAGGTCGGCTGCCGTCGCTGCCGTTGCGATAAGCCCGGCGGAAATGCCGGCAAGAAACACCCTGATGCTCACGAAAACTCCTGCGGTCACACTGGCCACCATCTAAGTGGCTTATGGTTAACGTCCGGTTTTCATGGCAACCCATGGAAGAAAAAAGCCGGGCGTCACCACCCGGCTTTAAAGATTTGGTCTGATCCGAAGCTTACTTGATCAACGGCAAAATACTGTCGATCGACTTCTTCGCATCACCGTAGAACATCCGCGTATTCTCCTTGTAGAACAGCGGGTTCTCGATGCCGGAATAACCTGTGCCTTGGCCGCGCTTGGAGACGAAGACCTGCTTCGCCTTCCACACTTCCAGAACAGGCATGCCGGCGATCGGCGAGTTCGGGTCTTCCTGGGCGGCCGGGTTGACGATGTCGTTCGAGCCGATCACGATGACGACATCCGTCTCGGGGAAGTCCTCGTTGATCTCGTCCATTTCCAGAACGATATCGTAGGGCACCTTGGCTTCGGCAAGCAGCACGTTCATGTGGCCTGGCAGACGACCGGCGACCGGATGGATCGCGAAGCGCACCGTCTTGCCGGCAGCACGCAGCTTGCGGGTCAGCTCCGACACCGACTGCTGCGCCTGGGCAACCGCCATGCCGTAGCCTGGAACGATGATGACGCTGTCTGCATCGTTCAGCGCATTGGCAACACCGTCGCCGTCGATCGCGATCTGCTCGCCCACGACTTCCATCTGCGGTCCGGTCGTGCCGCCGAAGCCGCCAAGGATGACCGAGACGAAGCTACGGTTCATCGCCTTGCACATGATGTAGGAGAGGATCGCACCGGACGAACCGACCAGCGCGCCGACGACGATCAGCAGATCGTTCGACAGCGAGAAGCCGATGGCCGCAGCTGCCCAACCGGAATAGCTGTTGAGCATTGAGACGACGACCGGCATGTCGGCACCGCCGATGCCCATGATCAGATGGTAACCGATGAAGAGCGCCAGAAGCGTCATCAGGATCAGCGTCCAGCTACCGGCGCCGTTGAAATAGAGCACCAGCAGGATCAGCGAGCCGAGGGCAGCACCGGCATTCAGCATATGGCCGCCCGGCAGTTTCTTCGCCTTGCCATCAACCTTGCCCGCCAGCTTGCCATAGGCGACAACCGAGCCGGTGAAGGTCACCGCGCCGATGAAGACGCCGAGGAAGACCTCGATCTTCAACACGGCGATTTCGGCTCCAGTCTTTTGAGCGATCTTGAGCGCGAAGCCGGCAAAGTCGGCAAACAGGTTCGCCTGACCGGCCTGAGCCGCGCACGCCACGGCGCTTAGCGGATCGCAAGTGTTGAGGCCGGCGTCGGCAAGCGTGCTGGCGATGCGCCACATCTCGATTTCGGCATTGAAGCCGATGAAGACGGCAGCCAGACCAACCAGCGAATGCATGGCGGCCACAAGCTGTGGCATTTCCGTCATCTGCACGCGCTGGGCAACGACCCAGCCGATACCGCCACCGATGGCGATCATGACGACCGAGACGAACCAGTTACCGGCACCAGGGCCGTAAAGCGTCGCGACCACCGCGAGCCCCATGCCGACGATGCCATACCAGACGGCGCGCTTGGCGCTTTCCTGGCCGGAGAGCCCGCCGAGCGACAGGATGAAGAGAACGGCGGCGACAACATAGGCCGCTGTGGTGAATCCGTATTCCATGAGTGTGTCCCCTCCCCTAACTCAAGACTTCTGGAACATGGCGAGCATGCGCCGTGTCACCATGAAGCCACCGAAGATGTTGATGCCGGCCATCAGGACCGACAGCGCACCGAGGATGATCACCAGGAAGTTGCCTGATCCGATCTGCATCAGGGCACCCAGAATGATGATCGAGGAGATGGCATTGGTGATCGCCATCAGCGGCGTGTGCAGCGAATGGCTGACATTCCAGATGACCTGGAAGCCGACGAAGCAGGCGAGCACGAAGACGATGAAATGGCTCATAAAGCTGGCCGGCGCGTAAAGACCGGCGAGCAGGATGAGCGCGCCGCCACCGGCAAGCATGCCCACCTGGTTGCGGGTCTGGGTCTTGAAGGCGGCGATTTCCTGGGCCCGCTTTTCTTCGGGCGTCAGCTCCTTCACCTTTTCCTTCGGCTTGGCAGCAGCGATCGCCTGGATCTTCGGCGGCGGTGGGGGATAAGTAATCTCGCCGTCCTTGGTGACGGTGGCACCCCGGATGACATCGTCTTCCATATTGTGCACGACCACGCCATCCTTGGCCGGCGTCAGGTCCGTCATCATGTGGCGGATGTTGGTCGAATAGAGCGTCGACGACTGCGCGGCCATGCGGCTCGGGAAGTCGGTATAGCCGACGATGGTGACGCCGTTCTCGGAGACGATCTTCTGGTCCGCGACGGTCAGGTCGCAGTTGCCGCCACGCTCGGCAGCGAGGTCGACGACAACGGAACCGGGCTTCATCGCGGCCACCATGTCGGCAAGCCATAGCTTCGGCGCATCCCGGCCCGGGATCAGCGCCGTGGTGATGACGATGTCGATCTCCGGTGCCAGTTCGCGGAACTTGGCGAGCTGCTTTTCGCGGAATTCCGGCGACGACGGGGCAGCATAGCCGCCGGTTGCCGCACCATCCTGCGTCGCTTCAAATTCGAGATAGACGAACTGCGCGCCCATGCTCTCGATCTGCTCGGCCACCTCAGGACGAACGTCGAAGGCGTAGGTGATTGCGCCGAGCGAGGTAGCCGTCCCGATAGCGGCGAGACCGGCAACGCCAGCACCGATGACCAGTACCTTGGCCGGCGGCACCTTGCCGGCAGCCGTCACCTGACCGGTGAAGAATCGACCGAAATTGTTGCCGGCCTCGATCACGGCGCGATAGCCGGCGATGTTGGCCATCGACGACAGCGCATCCATCTTCTGGGCGCGCGAAATGCGCGGCACCATATCCATGGCAACGACGGTCGCGCCCTTGGCCTTGGCCTGCTCCAATAGGGCCGAGTTCTGGGCCGGATAGAAGAAGGAGATCAGCGTCTTGCCGGGGCCGAGACGATCGACTTCGGATGTCTCCGGCGGCCGCACCTTGGCAATGATGTCGGCCGTCTCGAAGAGCGCGGCAGCCGTCTCGACGACGGTCACGCCAGCGGCGCGATAGGCGTCGTCCGACAAGCCTGCGGCCTTGCCCGCGCCGCTTTCGATGACACACTCATAGCCGAGTTTCTGCAGTTGCGCGGCGCTGTCCGGCGTCATCGCAACGCGGGCCTCGCCGGCGTAAATCTCCCTTGGCGATCCGATCTTCAATCCCATCTCCCTAACTCCGTTCGAACGGGGCAAACCTCAGTCCCTCGCCTAAAGTCGAAGGACACTCCAATGGCGGACACGAGCAGAAGCGAGGTCGCCTGTCTAGTCCAGCTTTCAGGACAAGTGACGGTTTTAGGCAATGGCGCGTCGGCTTAAACCGATTTTTGTTGCACCGCACAAAACAAGACCTTTGTCCCCGGGAGGGAACAATTGCGGCAAGTCACTGTTTCCCCATGGAACATTGCAAGGGAGACACGCATGCTACAATGGATCCTCATCCTTCTTCTCATCGCCGCCGTGGCGAGCCTTCTCGGTTTTCGCGGCGTGGCCGGCGCCTCTGCCGGCATCGCCAAGATCCTGATCTTCATCGTCCTGATCGTCATGATCATTGCGCTCTTCACAGGCGTCCTGATCGTCGCCTGACATCCGCGAGACCAGACGAAAAAGCCCGCCGCGAAGTGTTCACGGCGGGCTATTCTTTTGTCTGGCAGCCCCTAGCCGGGCGGCAAATGCTAGATAAATGGCCGGATCCGCGGCTCTCCGGGAGTCCAGCCGGCGATGTCCTCAAGCCCGCGCGCATCGAGGATCTCGCACCCGCGGTCACGCCACAGGATCAGGCCTCGATCGGAGAGCTTCTTCAGGGTCTTGTTCGTGTGCACGATCGAGAGGCCCAGCGTATCGGCAAGGTGCGTCTGCGTGATCGGCACATGCCGCTGCCTCTCGTCCACAACGCCGGCCACGCGCCCACGCTCGAAGAGGAAAGCCAATAGATAGGAAGCACGCTCCAGCGCCGAACGTCGGCCGACACTCAGCAGGTGTTCATCAAGGATCGTCTCTTCCCGCGCGGCGAGCCAGGTCAGATCGAAGCCGAGGCCGGGATGGCGCTCGAAGAGAGAAAACAGCCGGCTACGTTCGAAGACGCAAAGCGTCATCGGCGTCAGGGCTTCGACCGAATGCTGCATTTCCGCCATCACGGCGCCCTGCAGCCCGATCATGTCTCCTGGCACCACATAGTTGAGGATCTGCCTGCGACCGTCTTCGAGGATCTTGTAGCGGAAGCCCCAGCCACCAAGAACGGTGTAGAGATGAGCGCTCTGCGCACCCTCCACCAACACTGTCGTGCCGGGATCGGCCTGCAACTCGCCCCGCTTGAAGTTGGAGACGAACTCCAACTCTGCTTCCGTGAAGGGCCGAAACTGCTTCATCCGCCGAAGCGGACATTCGTAGCAACTGACGCGAACTGGATTGTGGCGCGGCTCCGGTGCCATGCGATCACCTCGTTTGGCTGCCATCATGTTCCCGCGTGGAACAACCATGGCATCGACATGTCTTATTTAAATGACGGCCATCTGGGGTGGACCCATAAAGCGCGCCTGACAGAAGGAAGTCCCATGAACACATCGCCGCCGCGCGTCCTCATCGCTGAAAACCAATATTTGATCGCGATGGAGGTGGAGCGGATCCTGCAGGAGAGCCTGGTTTGCGATGTAAAAATCACGCCAGTTTCCGGGCTTGCGAACGAACTCTCTGCCGGAGAGTTCGATATCGTCATCATCGACGCTGCGTCTTCCGAACCACTCAATGTGGAGCGGGCGACACTTGTGCTGTCGGCCGGTGCCCTGCCGGTCTTCCTGTCGTCCTATGATCATTTCCCCGATGCCGGCACGATCGTTTCGTCCTACCCCATCCTATCGAAACCGCCGCAGGCAGACGAGCTGGCCGCGGCGGTCATCGACGCAATGCGTCGCAAGTGGTTAAACAGCGAAGGCCTTCTTGATGACCGCTGAGCTGTGCGCGTCCGGGCCGTAGTCACCTTCGCCACTTACACCGAGGATTTCCTGCAGCTTGTTGCGCGCGCGGTTGATGCGGCTCTTAATCGTGCCCACAGCGCAGCCGCAGATCTCGGCAGCCTCTTCATAGGCAAAGCCCGACGCGCCAACGAGAATGATCGCTTCGCGCTGGTCACTCGGCAACTGGTCGAGTGCGCGCTTGAAATCCTGCAGGTCAAGTGAACCATATTGCTGCGGATGCGTTGACAACTGCGACGTGAAGATGCCGTCCGTATCGGACACTTCACGGCCGCGTTTGCGCATCTGCGAATAGAACTCGTTACGCAGGATGGTGAAAAGCCAGGCCTTCATATTGGTGCCGGGTTCGAAATGATCCTGCTTGGCCCAAGCCTTCATGATCGTGTCCTGAACCAGATCGTCCGCTACATGGTGGCGACCTGTGAGCGACACGGCAAAGGCGCGCAGGTTTGGGAGCGCGGCCAGAAGATCGCGCTTGAATGCTCCGTCGATCGACTTGTCGGCAACGGTCATCGAGCAGTGTCCTTCATGCGAGTGTCATCGCCGGCCTGGCGCTCTGCCATATCCAGCCGTTCGAGAAGCTGGAGAAACCGTTCCGGTATCCCCTCTTCCTGCACCGACTGATAATATTCCCGCAGTTGCGCCGAGACGCCAGGATGAAAGGCGCCCGTTCCAGGCAGCCCGTTCGAAACCGGCGCTTTCTTTGAATGTTCTGTCATTGGGTCCAACGGGTTTGAAAGAGTGTCGCCTGACAACGCCGCAATCCCGATAAGGTTCCACGCGCCAGAGCATTTTTTAGCTTGCTTTTCGACGGCTGTCGAAGGTGCTCTCGAAGCCGTGATCGGCATGGAACAAAGTCACGAAATCGACGTTTTCCAGCCATCGAAACTCGGAGAACCAACATGCTTTATTACGCTCTCGTCTTCCTCGTCGTCGCCCTGATCGCTGGCGTTCTCGGCTTCGGCGGCATCGCTGGCGCCTCTGCCGGCATTGCCAAGATCCTGTTCGCAATCTTCATCATTCTCTTCATCATCTCCCTCGCGATGCGTCTGTTCCGTCGGGCGTAACGGGAGACCGGAAGCGGATACAAAAAAGGCTGCGCTGAGAGGCGCAGCCTTTTTTCGTTTGGAATAGTCGGACAAAGAAATGTCAGAGAATGATCCAGACCATGACCGCGATCAGCAGGCCCAGCATGATCAAGAGAGTGGTGACCGTGAAGGAACCATAGCGTGGAGGGACCTGCGATTCGAGATCCTGATCGAGGCCAGCTTCTTGTGCCACATGCCGGTTCTGCGCATCGATTTCGGAAGACGGTTGGCGGTCGTGAGTGGACGGGCTCATTCGACTGCTCCGTAGCGATCAGCAGGGACCGGTGCGATCAGCGCCTGCGCCTCAGCCGGACCGGCAGTGACGACCGGGGCGTCGAGAGCAGCAAGCTTGCCGGGGTCGATCGTCTGGCGAATATCACGACCTGCAACCAAATCCGCACTGACGGGGAAGCAATCACCATAAATGATGTCCGCCATCGCCCGGGCGCGACGCAGTTCTTCCGGCAAAGCCTGATAGCAAGCCTGATCCGTTTCGTAAGAAATCACGGCGACCGGATCCTGAAGACAGGTGGTGTCTTGGGGATGGCAGGCCACGATGACCAATAAGGCAGCCATACTGTTCATGATCAGTCTCCGTGTTACTGGAAGGTTAACGCGGAGACTTGATCGATGTTCCGGGAATTCGGCGCCTGCTAGGCGGAGCGCAAGATCAGGAGCGTATCAGCTCATGAATATAGTGAAGTTTGGCAATGACGGGCTCTGACAGGACGAAGGGGTAAAGGTCCTGCTGCCCCATGCTGCGGTTAATGCTGTTGATGGCAAGCGTCAGCGGAACCCAGGCACGGATAAGCGCCCCTGCGCTGCCGGCAGTGTAACTGTCGAAGGTCCGCTTCAACTCGATCGCAGGCACATCGGCCTCGACATCAGGGCTCGTTCTGAGGCCGAAGGCATCGGCAGTATCAAGCGCATCCACCATATGGAAGTAATGCGCAAACGTTTCTGCGAAGTCTTCCCAAGGGTGACTGGCGGCATAGGCGGAAATGAAAGTATTCTCCCAGCCGGGAACAGGACCTTCGGCGTAATGCCGCTTGAGAGCTTCGGAATAGTCAATCCGCTCGTCACCGAAGACGGCACGGAATTCCTCGAAAGCACCTCGGTCACGTACCAGGACGTTCCAGTAATAATGGGCAACCTCGTGGCGGAAATGGCCAAGCAAAGTGCGGAAGGGCTCGCCCAGCGCCACACGACGGGCCTCCCGCTCTGCGTCGGAGCCCTCGGCGATGTTGAGCGTGATCAGGCCCTCGGCATGGCCGGTCAGCACCGGTGCCTCCCCATCGGGAGCAGCTGGGTCGTCAGCCAGAAATTCAAAACCAAGCCCCCGTTCCGGATCTGCAGTGCGGCTGACGAGCGGCAGACGGAACCTCAGCAGCGAATAGAAAAGGCCGCGCTTGGCAAGCTCGATCCGCTGCCAGTTGTGCAGGTTTTCCGGCACGGAGAGATCGGGGATAGTTACATTATGCCGGCACGCAACACAGAAGCCGCTGTCGTCGCCATCATCGGCAAGCCAGTTGCAGCCGCCCATTGCCGCGTTGGCACACGGGTTGACCGGGACCGGTTCCGTCTGGCCATGATCGAGAATATGGGTGCCCGAAGCATCGAGCGCGACCATGTCGAGGCTGGTTGCCCGGAACGCCAGCCGCGCGCCGCAAGTGACGCAGCCGTCGTTTTCGAAATGCACGACATTCGTACAGTTGCTGCAACTGAACAGGCGCATGATCTCGTCTTTCTATGGGGGCGACACCGGAGTGTCGGAGGGGTCAGTCGAAGATCTCGAGCGGGAACCGAAGCATGTAGCGCACTTGCCCATTCTCGAGTTTGTGGGTGGCCTCGCCGTTGACCGAAGAGGGAACGACACGCTCAAGCACGGTGCTGCCGAAACGGGCCGCTTTCGTTTCCTCGCCAACCTGCGCAGTGAATGGCTCGTTCCAGCCAATCTCGACAACGGGACCATCCGGTGTATCGATCTTGCGGCATGAGACCTCGATCGGCAGACGCCGCTGCAAGAAATCGCCGTGGCTGACGGCATTCACGACCAGTTCGTGCAATGCCAGGCCAATATGCAGCGAAGCGTTCGGTGTCAAAAGCACATCGTCGCCGGAGACGTGAACCAGATCGGCATTCTCCTGCACATAGCGATCGACCTGCTGTTTCAAGAGGTCGCGGAAATAAGCGCCGCGCCAGCTCGAGTCGGTGATCAGGTCTTGCGACTGCGACAGCGCATGAAGCCGGCCTCGGAATTTTCCGAGGAACATGTCCAGCGTGCCGGAGTAACGCGCAGTCTGGGAAGCAATGCTTTGGATGATCGCAAGCAGGTTCTTCGAGCGGTGGCTCACTTCGCGCAGCAGCGCCCTCAACAGACGCTCACGCCGGCGATCCTCGGTCCGGTCGATCACCACGGTGATCATGTGCAGATCATTATCTGCCATTTCCACCATGCGGCATCGGAATTCGAAGAAGGTATCGTCGCCCGCCTCGATCTCCAGCTCTACCCGATCACCGGCATCTACGAGACCCGACTTCAGCTCCGCCAGCTTCTGTCCGATCTCTGGCCCGAAAATCGTATCGTCGGACGGCTTGCTACCTGCCGGCAGACGCCACCGCGCCGGAAGCGAGGTGATGCAGACATAGGTACCATCCTTGTCCTGAAGAATCAGGCTGGCGCCCATGTCAATGAGCGCGGTTATGAAGAACTCCCGCAGCTGCTCATCGCCGCGCTGAGGTTCAAACCATGTCAACCGATGTACCAATTGTCCTGCTCCGCCGTTGATCGGCACCCCGGACCGGCACTCGCGGCCGGCCCCATTTCTCACTTTAACCTATGCCCATCTGAGCGGGATTAGACTTGCTCTGCCACGCGCTCGTTGAAGAAGAGCGCCTGGCTGATCAGAGCCTTGACCATGTCGGGGTTGAACGGCTTGGTCACCAGGAAGGCCGGCTCCGGACGTTCGCCGGTCAGCAGACGTTCCGGGAAGGCAGTGATGAAGATAACCGGGATGGTATCCACCTTCAGAATGTCGTTCACCGCGTCGATGCCCGAGCTGCCATCCGCAAGCTGGATGTCGGCCAGAACCATCTTCGGGCTCGTGCGCTTGTAGAGATCAACGGCTTCGGCATGCGTGCGCGCAATACCGGTAACGCGGTGCCCCAGATCTTCGACCATCTGTTCGATGTCGAGCGCGATCAGCGGCTCGTCCTCGATGATCATGATGTCCGTTGCCACCTGGCGGGAGATCTCCATCGAGGCTTCATTGAAGAGCGCGTTGAATTCTGCCTCGCTGACGCTGAGCACGTTGGCGGCCTCTGCCGTGGTGAAGCCTTCAACGGTGATCAGGAGGAAAGCATGGCGGGCGCGTGTCGGAACGGCTGCGAGATTGGCGGCAGCACGCTTTTCCCAGGCGAAGGGCGAGGTGATCTGCGGCAGCTCCACCTTGGTGGAATCATAAATGACGACAAACAGCTTGTAGAGCGCGACGCGATCATCGCCGGTGGCCGGAAAAATCGAGATATCGGCGATCAGAGCCTCAAGGACCGCAGCGACATAGGCATCTCCTGATGTCTGCGAACCAGTGACGGCGCGTGCATATCGCCTCAGATAAGGAAGATGGACGGCAACGCGGGCAGTAAGGGACATGCAGTTCTCCAATCAGTATGGAATTCGGTGCGGACTCGGCTGAGAACGCGGGGCTTACAAAAAAGTTCCATCTCCCCAGGAACTTTTTTGCATCCGAAATCTTATAGGAGTAATTCTCATTTCGCCTAGGGAAACGATGGAACTGGAACAAAATGGCTGAAGGCCCCGCGGACAAACCGGCTAAACCGAAAAAGCTCCCCGCAGCGCGACGCCAGAACGACAATGCGCTGATCGCCACCAAACTCCGTGGCTACTACGACAGCATTATCGAAGAAGGCACCCCTCCTCATTTTCTGGACCTCCTCGAGCGGCTGCAAGACGCAGAAACCAAAGCGAAGAAATAGGCGCGCTTTCGCTGAAGGCCAGAGCACGAGGCACTGGATTTCGACATTCGCGTGATATCAATCGTCCCGTCCATCCCGCCCGACGCCCTGCATCTTCGCAACACCGAAGACGAGCGCGGCGATTGCGGCAGTGGCAAGCAAGGATCGCCCCTTCATCAGCGCGGGAACACCGGCCAGCAATTGCAGGGTCATGGGATCCGGCAACTGCGACCTCGCCGCACGACGTCGTGCCTCCATGCGCCGCTCGGTCGCCTTGTTCATCGACTGGACGACGAGAATGACGATGAGTCCGCAGAGGGCGGTGACGCCCGCGACGATGAGGGCGGCATAGATCGCGCCGAACTCGCTGGACAGATAGAAGCCCAATGCCAGAAGCAATGCCACATAGGCCGTAACCGCCAGAACACCGACAATCGCGCCCCCGATGAGGGAGCGCGTGATGCGAGTGGCGGTCGGCTGCACTCGACCGAAGGCGAGAATGCCAAGTTGTCTAAAGAGCGGCAGCATGATCAACGCCGCGTAAGCAGTGCGAGCACGTAACCGACGCCAGCTGCGATGGCGAGCGACTGGAACGGCCGCTGATGAACATAGGCCTCCAGCTCGTCTTCGACATTCGCAATGCTTTCACGCGCGCTGTCGACGTACTGTTGCGAAGTCTCGCCTGCTTGGCGGATCTTGCTACTGCCGAACGACGCAACCGTCTGCGTCAGTGCCGCGATATCCCTGCGAAGCGCTTCGAGATCGGCCTGCACGTCGCTTCCGGTGGCACCACCGACAGAATCGGTCTTCGCCTCGATCCGGTCGGCAAGCTCGTTCGCCTTGTCCTCGATGTCATTCTTGGAGGCGCTCGGTACCTGGGCCATGGGGATCTCCTTCACTCGTTCTTCGATTGCGTTTCGCCTAGAGAACGTCGGGCAAGACCGAGTGTTCCACCGGTCCCGATATATTCTCAACCGCCGCCGCTACGGCCCTACCAGGCCATTGCCGTCAAACAACGAGGACGGAACTTCTGCGACAAAACGGCGTTTTCGGATCCGAGGACACGGAGCCTCGACCAACACCAGACACGGGAGAACACCGATGAATTGGAATCAGATCGAAGGCAACTGGGAACAGTTCAAGGGCAAGGCCCAGACCCAGTGGGGCAAGCTGACCGGTGACGATCTCGACGTCATCGCCGGCAAGCGCAAGGAACTCTCCGGCAAGATCCAGGCAGCCTATGGCAAGACCCAGGAAGAAGCCGATCGCGAGATCGACGACTGGATGACCCGAGGCTAAGACCGTCAGGTCTAGAAGCTACCCAAACCCGGAAGCACCCGCTTCCGGGTTTTCTTTTGCCTGAAGTCAGGCAGCCGTCGTCGTCGCGCCGTAGATCACGCCCTTTTCCTTGAGCCACCGACGATAAGCTATCGACGAGGCATCCGCCCGCGTCGGGACTTCCTTGCGGGGCTCAAGCGGCAGGAGCACTGGCCGCTGGTTTTCGAGGATGATCCGGTCCTGCAGGAAAATCATCTGCTGGAAATGAATGAGCTCCGTCGTCGTCGAGACATCGTCGATCAGATACATGATCGGATGCGCCCGGCAGCGGCCCGGATCGAGCGGCTGGACGAAGAGGCCGATGACATCCCAGCGATTGGTGGCGTTGGGACATGTCTTATAGAGGATCGTCGTGAACGGCGTCATCACCCGGTACATGTATTGCGTGGTGATACCGTCAGACGCAGACAGAGCGGCCTGCGGCTGGAAGAATGTGCAGTTCGTCGCCCAGACCTCGTCTTCCTCGCGCCTGATCTCGACATCGTAACTCTGCACTTCCGTATGCGGCTCGGCACCCAGAACATCGGTATGGACAAAGGGAAAATGTGCCATGTCGAGGAAATTCTCGACGATGCGAAGCCCTGACGCCTTCACGGTGACGACACCGCAGGGCACATAGCGCCGGTCCCGCTCATCGGCTTCCGGCAGCGGAAAGATCTCGCGCTGGGGCTCACCCGGCGTCGCCCAAAGAAACCCGAAGCGATGGCGCAGCGGCAGCGGCTCGACGCGTCCTTCGGCAAAGACCTCGATCGCCCCATCCGTCTGCTTGACGACGGTGAGATCCGTCCCGAGCAGCCGGTTCTGCGATCTTCCGACGGGGATCACAGCCTCGGTATCGAGCACATACCACTGATCAAGCGACGCCTTGTCGATACCGTTCTGCATAATCCGTCTTTCCTCTGGAGCACGGGAGAAACCACTTGAACCCCCATCTCGTCGCCCGCTAGATTGCCCAAAAATTAGAGCGCGCACAATTGCAAGGCAACACTGATCCCCATCCGATGACGGCAAAGGCCGACCATAGGACCGTCGGCTTCACCTTTTCCGGAAGGCTGGAGCCGCAGGGCTTCATTGCGTTTGCCGAACATCGTGCAGCGCGCCTGTCGCTCGGCCTGAACATTGCTTCCTGTGACAGCGACCGCTGTCGCTTGACGCTGTCGGGCCCGGAGGCCCTGATCGACGCCTTCGAGATGGCGGTCAGCCTCGGCCCCTATGACAGCATCGTGCTCGACGTGACGAGATTTCAAACCGACGAAGACCTGCCCTTAAAGGCCGCATCATGACATCAGCCTCCCCCTGGATCCCCGTTGCCCTTTCCGCCGACATCGAAGCCGGCACCTCCGCCGGAACGCTCGTCAATGGCGAGGAGCGCGTCGTCTGGCGTGACGACAAGGGTGAAATCCATGTCTGGGAGGATCGCTGTCCGCATCGCGGCATGCGCATGAGCTTCGGCTTCGTGCGCGGCGACCACATCGCCTGCCTCTATCACGGCTGGCGCTACGACACCGGTGGCCAGTGTCGCTACATTCCGGCCCATCCGGATCTTGAGGTACCCCAGACCATCAAGGTCCCGACCTTTGCCGCAACCGAACGCGCAGGCATCGTCTGGATGGCACCGGAAGGGGCGGATGCAGCGGACCTCTGGACACTTCCCGAGACGGCCGAACCTGTTCGCAGCCTGTTTCTCGACCTGTCGACGAATGCGGCTCTGCTGGCGGTGACGGCAGCTCCACCCGAGGGGTATCGTCCGGTCGAGAGTGAGACTGGCGTGGTTACCTTCCAAGGTAGCGACGTGGCCGTCCTGATCGCAGCCCAACCCCGCGAGGCCGGCCGGACGGCCTTGCACATCACGGTGACCGGAAACACCTACGCAGCCATCCGCCACAGCCTCGCGCTCTGGGCCACCGACCTCCGCAATCGCCTCGAAGTCCGCTCGATGGAGGCCGCGTGATGATCAGGCTTTACGACTACCACCTCGACGAAAACGGCTTTCGCGTTCGCCTTCTCCTCTCCATGCTTAGCATCTCCTTCGAGACCATCGCTATCGACAAGGCACCCGGTCGCGAGCAGGAAAAGCCGCATATGCTGGCGCTCAATCCGACCGGCACGCTGCCGATCCTTGAAGACGGCGACGTTAGGCTCTTCGGCACCGCTGCGATCCTCGCTTATCTGGTCCGCGCCTATGCGCCTGACAGTGCCTGGCTGCCTGCCGATGCCGCAGACTTCGGGCGGGTTGAGCAATGGCTGGGCTTCTCCACCCGCGAGCTGAAATCCGCCGTAGACGCCCGCGAGGCAGCACTCTTCACCTCCGAGGGCGCCAGCGACAGCGATCTGAAGGCCGCCCGCAAAGCCTTCCGCATCATGAACGACCATATGACGCTGAGGCAGATCGAAGGCTTGGAGTGGTTCGTCGGCGCCAACCCGACGCTGGCCGATCTGGCACTCCTGCCGAGCTTCGCCCTGTCACGCGATTGCGGCATCGATCATGACGAATACCCGGCCCTTCGCCGCTGGCTGCGCCGTTTCCGGGCGCTTCCGGGCTTCATCACCATGCCCGGCGTACCGGATTACCACTGACCTGCCTTGCTGGCCGAAAGCCGCTCGGCTAGGTCGGAGGACAAGCAGGGAGGTCCGCCATGATCCGCATCGTCTTTCTCGACCGGGACACGCTGTCGCCGGAAACCGTGGTCCGCGCGCCCTCCGTGCCGCATGAGATGATGGTCCATGCCAGGTCCGCCCCGCATGAGGTCGCGGAGCGCATCCGCGACGCCGATGTGGTGATCACCAACAAGGCCCCTGTCCGCGCCGAGGCGCTCGCCGGCGCCACGAAGCTGAAGCTGATCGCCGTCTCTGCCACCGGCACCGATATCGTCGATCTCGCGGAAGCAAGGGCGCGCGGCATCGCCGTCTGCAATATCAGGAACTACGCCAAGCACACGGTGCCCGAACACACCTTCGCGCTGATGCTGGCGCTGCGCCGCTCGATGCTGCCCTATCGCCAGTCGGTGATCGAAGGACGCTGGCAGCAGGCGGCGCAATTCTGCTATTTCGATTATCCCATCGCCGATCTCGGCGGCTCGACGCTCGGCATCATCGGCCATGGCACGCTCGGCCAGTCCGTCGGGCGCATCGCCGAGGGCTTCGGCATGACGGTGCTCGCCGCCGGTCGTCGCGGCGCAACCGAGCTCAAGCCCGGCCAGACGGCCTTCAACGAGGTCCTCAAACGCTCTGACGTAATCACCCTGCACTGCCCGCTGACACCGGAAACGCGCGGCGTGATCGGCACCCGCGAATTCACTCTGATGGAACGCAAGCCCTTGCTCATCAACACCGGACGCGGCGGCCTCGTCGATGAACTGGCGTTGGAAAAAGCCCTTGATGCAGGCCAGATTTCAGGCGCCGGCTTCGATGTCACCGATGGCGAACCGCCCGCCGCAGACAGCCTGATGATGCGGATCGCGTCACGCGAAAATGTCATCCTCACCCCGCATGTCGCCTGGGCAAGCCGCGAGGCAATCCAGGCGCTGGCCGACCAGCTGATCGAGAACATCGAGCTGTTTTTGGCGGGTAAGCCCCGCAATCTCGTGACCTGATCCAACCATCGCAGCCCTTGCCCTTTAGCCGCGACGCATATCTAACTCTCTCAAAAGACAGGGAGGACGGCATGCGGTATCTTGAGGCGGACTATCAGGGCGGAGAAATCCTGACGGCGAAAAAGGGCGCAATCGGCCTGATCGCCCTCAATCGCCCCCGCGTGCTGAACAGCCTCTCCCACGACATGATCCTGGATTTCGGCAAGGCTCTCGATGCCTTCGAGGCCGATCCGCAAATCGCCGCCGTGCTCGTCACCGGCGAGGGCGAACGCGGGCTGTGCGCCGGCGGCGACATCAGGATGTTCTACGAAAGCGGGAAGGCCGGCGACGGCAAGGCATCCGCATTCCTCAAGGCCGAATACCGCCTGAATGCCCGCATCGCCGGCTTGAAGAAACCCTATGTCGTCGTGATGGACGGCATCACCATGGGCGGCGGCGTTGGAGTCTCCAGCCATGGCAGCCACCGCATCGTCACCGAAACCACGAAACTCGCCATGCCCGAAACCGGCATCGGCTTCTTCCCCGATATCGGCGCCACCTGGCTGCTCTCCCGCGCATCCGGCGAACTCGGCACCTGGATGGGGCTATCAGGCGAGGCGGTGAACGGCGCGGATGCCATCACCGCCGGCTTTGCCGACTGGTACGTTCCGCAGGACCGTGTAGCCGAACTCCTGGAGCGGATCGCCGCCCTCCCCGCCCCGGCGCTGGGCCAATCGATCGCCTCGACGATCCGCGATTACACGGTGGACGGCCCGAAGGGCATCTTCTCCGAAGGCCGAGACATGATCGACCGCTGCTTCGCCTTCGACACGGTGGAGGAGATCATCGCAGCCCTCGAAATGGAAAAGTGCGAACTCGCGACGCGCACCCTCACCGCCATGCGCGCCAAGTCTCCGACCAGCCTGAAGGTGACGCTCAGAATGCTGCGCGAGGCCCGCCGCTCCACGGACCTCGAAACCTGCCTCGAACGCGAATTTGCCGGCACCCTCCAGGTGGTGAAAGTCCCCGATTTCTACGAAGGCATCCGCGCGGCGATCATCGACAAGGACAGGAACCCGAAATGGTCCCCGGCGACGCTGGAGGGGGTGGCGCCGGAGAGTGTCGAGGCGTTCTTTGCGGCGCGGGATGAGCGGTTGTTCGACTGATCACTCGATCTCATACGGCATCGGGTTCCGCACCCGGTGATCCACCACCAGCTTGCGCTTCAGCGGCGGCACGGCGCGGCTGGTGCATTTGACGCGCTCGCAGATGCGGCAGGAAATGCCGATGGGGTCAAACGCGCCGCGGTTGGAGAGGTCGAGGTCGTCGGCATAGACGAAGGCGCCGGCATAGGAGATCTCGCAGCCGAGCGCCAAGGCATAGCGCGGGTTGGCGGCGCGGAAGCCGGCTGAGCCTTTTGACACTTGCGTCGCGATGCAGAGATAGCGCACGCCGTCGGGCGTCTCCGCCGTCTGACGGATGATCCGGCCCGGCGTCTCGAAGGCCTGATGGGCATTCCAGAGCGGACAGGCCGCTCCGAAACGGGCGAATTGCAGGCGGGCGGCACTGTGCCGCTTGGTGATATTGCCGGCCCGGTCGATGCGGGCAAAGAAGATCGGCACGCCCTTGAGACCCGGCCGCTGCAGCGTCGAGAGACGGTGGCAGACCTGTTCGAGCGAGGCCTCGAAACGGGCAGCGAGCAGCTCGATGTCGTGGCGCAGATCCCGCGCGGCGGTGAGGAAGCTGCGATAGGGCAGGATCAGCGCGCCGGCAAAGTAGTTGTAGAGCCCCATGCGACAGATCTCGACCGCCTCTTCGCTGCGGAAATTCGCCTGTTTCAGCACCTGGTCGATCTTGGTGGCAGCGGCCAGCTGGGCGATCTGGATGGCGATCTGGAAATCGCGGGTGGGGGCCGAGGCATAACGGCTGACGGTCAGGATCCGCCCCACCGGATCGAAGCGGCGGATCGCCTCGTCGCTCGCCTCGCCGCGTACCACACGCACGCCGTGGCGCGCTTCGAGATGGCTTGAAAGGGCTGCATAATTCTCCCCCTCCCCGAGCTTCAACTCCGTCGCCAGCTGCTCGGCGGCGAGGTCGAGATCGTGGATGTAATTGTCGACGAAATGGAAGAAGTCGCGCACCTCGTCGTAAGGCGTCACCTCCTGGCTGGGGGCGGCCCCCAGCCGGTCGTCGAGGCTCGCCAGCTGCTCGTTGCCGCGTCTGTAGGCCTGGTGGGCGGCAATCAGCGCATGGGCAAAGCCGGGCGCGTTCTGGGTAACAAGCTTCAGCTCCTGCAGGCTCGGCGAATAGGTCTCGAACAAGGGATCGGAGAGCGCCTCCGTCAGCGCCGACATCAGCCGGTCGTTCTGGCCAGAGGAGAGCTCGGTGATATCGATGCCGAATTTTTCGGCCAGTGACAGCAGCACCGAGGCCGAGACCGGGCGCTGGTTATTCTCAATCTGGTTCAGATAGCTGGTGGAAATGCCGACCATATCGGCAAACTGCGCCTGGGTGGCCCCATTCGCCTGGCGGATGTCGCGGACCTTGCGGCCGATGAAGAGTTTCCCGATGGCCATTTCGCAAATTCGCAATTTTCACTTTGCAAATTCATAAATCCACAGATGCACCTGTTCAACCGTTTTCTTCTGCGGCACTGTGGAATAGGTATCACACAAGGCTCAAAGCCAAACAGATCATTCCGGAGGAAGCATGTCGACGATCCTGGACCAGCTCGAAGCCCGTCGCGACGAGGCCCGCCTCGGCGGTGGCGAAAAGCGCATCGCCGCCCAGCATGGCAAGGGCAAGCTGACCGCCCGCGAGCGCATCGAAGTCCTGCTCGACGAAGGCTCCTTCGAAGAATACGACATGTATGTCACGCATCGGTGCACCGATTTCGGCATGGCCGAACAGAAGGTGCCGGGCGATGGCGTGGTCACCGGCTGGGGCACGATCAACGGCCGCCAGGTCTATGTCTTCTCCCAGGATTTCACCGTGCTCGGCGGCTCGCTGTCGGAAACCCATGCCCAGAAGATCTGCAAGATCATGGACATGGCGATGAAGGTCGGCGCGCCCGTGATCGGCCTGAATGATAGTGGCGGCGCCCGCATCCAGGAAGGTGTCGCCTCGCTTGCCGGTTATGCCGACGTCTTCAAGCGCAATGTCGATGCGTCAGGCGTCATCCCGCAGATCTCCGTGATCATGGGCCCCTGCGCCGGCGGTGCGGTCTATTCGCCCGCCATGACCGATTTCATCTTCATGGTGCGCGATAGCTCCTACATGTTCGTCACCGGCCCCGATGTGGTGAAAACCGTGACCAACGAGATCGTCACGGCGGAAGAACTGGGCGGCGCATCGACGCACACGAAAAAGTCCTCCGTCGCCGACGGCGCCTATGAGAACGACATCGAAGCGCTGGAACAGGTCCGTCTGCTCTTCGACTTCCTGCCCTTGAACAACCGCGAAAAGCCGCCGGTTCGCCCTTTCCATGACGATCCGGCCCGCATCGAGATGCGGCTGGACACGCTGATCCCGGACAGTTCCAACAAGCCCTATGACATGAAGGAACTGATCTACGCGCTCGCCGACGAGGGCGATTTCTTCGAAATCCAGGAAGCCTTTGCCAAGAACATCATCACCGGCTTTATCCGCATGGAGGGCCAGACGGTCGGCGTCGTCGCCAACCAGCCGATGGTGCTCGCCGGCTGCCTCGATATCGACAGCTCACGCAAGGCCGCCCGCTTCGTGCGCTTCTGCGATGCCTTCTCGATCCCGATCCTGACGCTGGTCGATGTGCCCGGCTTCCTGCCCGGCACCGCCCAGGAATATGGCGGCGTCATCAAGCATGGCGCAAAACTCCTCTTCGCCTACAGCCAGGCGACCGTGCCGATGGTCACGCTCATCACCCGCAAGGCCTATGGCGGCGCCTATGACGTCATGGCCTCCAAGCATATCGGCGCCGACGTCAACTTTGCCTGGCCGACCGCCGAAATCGCCGTGATGGGCGCCAAGGGCGCCACCGAAATCCTCTACCGCTCGGAACTCGGCGATGCCGAGAAGATCGCTGCGCGTACACGCGAATACGAAGTCAACTTCGCCAACCCCTTCAAGGCCGCCGAACGCGGCTTCATCGACGAGGTGATCATGCCGCATTCCTCCCGCCGCCGCATTGCTAAGGCTTTTGCGAGCCTCAGGAACAAGCAGGTCGGCACGCATTGGAAAAAGCACGACACGATCCCCTTGTGATCATGCATTGAGAGTGGGCAAGGACATCACGGAAGGCCTATATAACTCTCGGCGCGCCCGAGGCGCTTGACCGAGAAAGGATCCGATTTCATGAGCGACGAAAAATTCCCGCCCGAAAAGAACCTGCCCGCAGGCTATCAGCCACCCAAGGTCTGGACCTGGGAAGCCGGCAATGGCGGCCAGTTCGCCAGCATCAACCGTCCGACGGCTGGTGCGCAGACAGAGATCGAGCTTCAGGTGGGCAAACATCCGCTGCAGCTCTATTCGCTGGCAACGCCGAACGGCCAGAAGGTGACGATTCTTCTGGAAGAACTGCTCGCAGCCGGCCATTCTGGCGCTGAATACGATGCCTGGCTGATCAATATCGGCAAGGGCGACCAGTTCGGCTCCGGCTTTGTCGACATCAACCCGAATTCGAAGATCCCGGCGCTCGCTGACCACGCACCGAAAGACGGCGGCAAGCCGGTCCGCCTGTTCGAGTCGGCTTCGATCATGACTTATCTCGCGGAAAAGTTCGGCGCATTCCTGCCGTCGGAAACCCGCGCCCGCGCCGAAGCCCTGAACTGGCTGTTCTGGCAGATGGGCTCCGCCCCCTTCGTCGGCGGCGGTTTCGGGCACTTCTTCTCCTATGCGCCGATGAAGATCCAATACGCGATCGATCGTTACGCCATGGAGGCCAAGCGCCAGATGGACGTTCTCGACCGCCAGCTCGCCGACAATGAATTCGTGGCCGGCAGCGACTACACCATCGCCGACATGGCCATCTGGCCCTGGTATGGCCGCCTGGCGCTCGACCAGTCCTATCCGGACGCCGGCACCTTCCTGCAGACCCATGAATATGTCCACGTCCTGCGCTGGGCAAAGCAGCTTGCCGAACGCCCCGCCCTGCAGCGCGGCGTGATGGTCAACAAGACCAACGGCCCGCTCTCCGAACAGCTGCATGAACGTCACGATGCCTCCGACTTCTTGACGAAAACGCAGGACAAGATCGCTTCGGCGTAAGGAGAGACCATGCCAAGCCTCCCCGACATGACCAAACATCGCGGTTTCCCCGGCGGCATGCCGGGGACCGGTGTGCAATTCACCATCCGCCGCGCCAATCCGCGCGGCGTGACCCCCATCAAGGCCTTCCCGCGCAAGGCGCGCCCCGGCACAAAGGAACACCGCATCGACGCGGCCTTCCTGCACGCGCTCTGGCACCATTTCGGCGCGGAACCCTTCGAGCGTGGCAATCTCGATGCCGCGCGGTTGAGCCTTCTCTTCGGCCGCGAAGTGATAGCAGCCACCAAGGATTTCGATCCGCTCTCCTATGAAGCCATGCTCGTCATCGACGAGAAGGTGGCGCGCAAGAGCTTCCCCGAATCCTTCGAAGACGTGTTCGAGGTGTAACGCCATGGCAAAAGATCCGCTGATGCCGAAACATCAGGGCTTTCCGCTCGGATTGCCCGGAACCCAGTGGCAATTCACGATCCGCCGGCCGAACCCGAAGGTGACGCCGCTCACCAACTGGCCGCGCCACCGCACCATGGACCCGACCGTGGCGCTGGCCGACCTCGGCTTCATGCAGGCGCTCTGGCAGTTTTTCGGCACCGAAACCTTCGAGCGCGGCAATCTCGACGGCGAACGCCTCTGCCGCCTCTTCGGCCGCGAAGTCATCGCCGCAGAGCGCGGCTTTGATCCGCAATCCTACTTCGCCAAGCTGAAGATCAACGAGCCACTGGCCCGCAAGAACTTCCCGGAAGCCTTCGGCGACGTGAAGGACGAGCAGAGCGTGGCCAAGGGCTTGAAGAAGAAGGTGCGGGAATAGCGGGCGGCAATGAACGGATGGCTGGGGAGGTCACGGAAATGATCGTTTTACAAGTCGGGCTGTCGATGCCCAGGGAATTGGCTCGTCGATGAGTGCGGAAACCAGCAAATTCCTCAGCTATATCCTGCGTCATGCGCCAGAGAGCATCGGGCTTGAGCTGGACAGTGAAGGCTGGACAGATATCGATACCCTGATAGCCAAGGCGAACGCGGCTGGGCAAGCCATCGATCAGGAAATGCTCCTGCTCACTGTACGCGACAGCGAGAAGAAGCGTCTCACCCTGTCCGAGGACGGGGCTCGTATTCGCGCAGCCCAGGGACATTCGATCAAGGTCGATCTCGGTCATGCTCCGTCGCAACCACCAGCGCAACTGTTTCATGGCACGGCGACCCGCTTCCTGGAGGCGATTCTCGCCGAGGGCCTTCAACCCGGAAGCCGCCAACAGGTACATTTGTCTGCAGATCGGGAGACGGCGACACAGGTCGGCGCCCGCCACGGCAAACCCGTCGTGCTCTCCGTGAATGCCAGCCGAATGGCCGAGGGCGGGCACACCTTCTTCCAGGCAGACAACGGCGTGTGGCTGACCAACCACGTACCAGCCGTATATCTCACCATCATCGAAGCCCCGGCCGCGGGAGGCACTTGCCAATGATCCAGAAAATCCTCATTGCCAACCGGGGCGAAATCGCCTGCCGGGTCATCAAGACCGCGAAGAAGCTCGGCATCAAGACGGTCGCCGTCTATTCCGATGCCGACCGAAATGCGCTGCATGTCGAGATGGCCGATGAGGCGGTGCATATCGGCCCGGCGCCATCCAACCAGTCCTATATCGTCATCGACAAGATCCTCGACGCGATCAGGCAGACCGGCGCCGACGCGGTCCATCCCGGCTATGGCTTCCTCTCGGAAAACGCCGCCTTCGCCGAAGCGCTGGAAAAGGCGGGCGTCACCTTCATCGGCCCGCCGGTGAACGCGATCCAGGCCATGGGGGACAAGATCACCTCGAAGAAGCTCGCGGCTGAAGCCGGTGTCTCCACCGTGCCCGGCCATATGGGCCTGATCGCGGATGCCGACGAGGCGGTGAAGATCTCCGACCAGATCGGCTATCCCGTGATGATCAAGGCCTCGGCCGGCGGCGGCGGCAAGGGCATGCGCATTGCCTGGAATGCCGAGGAGGCCCGCGAGGGTTTCCAGTCTTCGAAGAACGAGGCGAAGAACTCGTTTGGCGACGACCGCATCTTCATCGAGAAATTCGTCACCGAACCGCGCCATATCGAAATCCAGGTGCTGGGCGACAAACACGGCACCGTGCTTTATCTCGGCGAGCGCGAATGCTCGATCCAGCGACGTAACCAGAAGGTCATCGAAGAGGCACCCTCGCCCTTCCTGGATGCCGCCACCCGCAAGGCCATGGGCGAACAGGCCGTGGCACTGGCAAAAGCCGTCGGTTATCACTCCGCCGGCACCGTCGAGTTCATCGTTGATGGCAAGCAGAACAAGTTCTACTTCCTCGAGATGAACACCCGCCTGCAGGTCGAACATCCCGTGACCGAGTTGGTGACCGGCCTTGACCTCGTCGAGCAGATGATCCGCGTCGCGGCAGGCGAAAAGCTTAGCCTTGCCCAGGACGACGTGAAGCTCAACGGCTGGGCCATCGAGAGCCGTCTCTACGCCGAAGACCCCTATCGCAACTTCCTGCCCTCGATCGGCCGCCTTACCCGCTACCGCCCGCCGGCAGAGGGCACGACGGCAGACGGCACGGTTGTTCGCAACGATACAGGCGTCTTCGAGGGCGGCGAGATCTCGATGTATTACGACCCGATGATCGCCAAGCTCTGCACCTGGGCGCCTGACCGCCTGACCGCCATAGACGCGATGAGTGCGGCGCTCGACAGCTTCGAGGTCGAAGGCATCGGCCACAACCTGCCCTTCCTCTCGGCCGTGATGAACCAGGATCGCTTCCGCTCCGGCAAGATCACCACGGCCTATATCGCCGAGGAGTTCAAGGACGGCTTCACCGGGGTGACACCGGATGCGGCCTCGGCCGAAAAGCTCGCCGCGATCGCCGCCATCATCAACCACCGTCTGCAGGCGCGCGCTATCCAGATCTCCGGCACAATCGGCAACCACCCGCGCAAGCTCGGCAAGGACTGGGTCGTCAATCTGGCCGGTAGCGACCATGCCCTGGCCGTCACCGAAGGCACGGGCAACACTCGCGTTGCATTCGACGGCGGCAACGAGCTTGTAATCGCCACCGACTGGAAGCCAGGTCAGACACTCGCCCATGTCGACATCGGCGGCGAAACGCTCGCGGTGAAGGTCGACCTCACGGGCCCCGCCATCCGCCTCCGCTGGCGCGGCATGGATGTGACCGCGCGCGTACGCTCGCCGCGTGTCGCAGCCCTCGCCAAACTCATGCCCGAAAAGCTGCCGCCGGATACCTCCAAGATGCTGCTCTGCCCGATGCCGGGCGTCATCACCGGGGTTGCGGTGAAGGAGGGTGAGACCGTCGAGGCTGGCCAGGCGCTGGCGACCGTTGAGGCGATGAAGATGGAGAACATCCTGAAAGCCGAACGCCGGGGCACCGTGAAGAAGATCGTCGTCAAGCCGGGCCAGAGCCTCGCGGTCGATGAGTTGATCATGGAGTTCGAGGGCTAGCGTTTTCCTTTGAAGGGAAAGCCCCTCATCCGCCTGCCGGCACCTTCTCCCCGTGAACGGGGAGAAGGCCGAGATGGCACCGCATGGCACCTCCCTCTCCCCGCCTGCGGGGAGAGGGCAGGGTGAGGGGCAAATCGCAAGACCAATTGTCGGCCCGCAGTCCATGCGGGGCAGGGAGAAGACCGGATGACCAAGAAAACCATCGCCGACTGGCAGTCGCTTGCCGAGAAGGAACTGAAGCGTCCGGCGGATAGCCTCGTCTGGGAGACCCCGGAGGGCATTCCGGTAAAGCCGCTCTATACGGCCAACGATATCGCTGGCATCGACCATCTCGATAGCCTGCCGGGCTTCGCCCCTTTCGTGCGCGGACCGCGTGCCACCATGTATGCCGGCCGGCCCTGGACGATCCGGCAATATGCCGGCTTCTCGACGGCGGAAGAGAGCAATGCCTTCTACCGCAAGGCGCTTCTGGCCGGCCAGCAGGGCGTCTCCGTCGCCTTCGACCTTGCAACCCACCGCGGCTATGACTCGGATCATCCCCGCGTCGAGGGCGATGTCGGCAAGGCGGGTGTGGCGATCGACAGCGTTGAGGATATGAAGATCCTGTTCGACGGCATTCCGTTGCAGGACATCTCGGTATCGATGACCATGAATGGCGCCGTCATCCCGATCCTGGCGAACTTTATTGTTACGGGTGAGGAGCAAGGCGTATCGCGCGAAAAACTGTCTGGGACCATCCAGAACGACATCCTCAAGGAGTTCATGGTCCGTAACACCTATATCTACCCGCCCGAACCCTCGATGCGGATCATCGCCGACATCATCGAATACACGGCGAAAGAGATGCCGAAGTTCAACTCGATCTCGATCTCCGGCTATCACATGCAGGAGGCGGGCGCGACGCTGGTGCAGGAGCTGGCATTCACGCTGGCCGATGGTCGCGAATATGTCCGTGCCGCCATCGCCAAGGGCCTGAACGTCGACGAGTTTGCCGGCCGCCTGTCCTTCTTCTTTGCGATCGGGATGAACTTCTTCATGGAGGCCGCGAAACTGCGCGCCGCCCGCCTGCTGTGGACCCGCATCATGCAGGAATTCGAGCCGAAGAAGGCGTCCTCCCTGATGCTGCGCACCCATTGCCAGACCTCGGGCGTGTCGCTGGCCGAACAGGACCCCTACAACAACATCGTCCGCACTGCGTTTGAGGCGATGTCGGCGGTGCTTGGCGGCACGCAGTCGCTGCACACCAATTCCTTCGACGAGGCAATTGCGCTGCCGACGGAATTTTCCGCCCGCATTGCCCGCAACACGCAGCTGATCCTGCAGCACGAAACCGGCGTGACCAAGGTCGTCGATCCGCTCGCCGGCTCCTATTATATCGAGAGCCTGACCAATGACATGGCAGAAAAGGCTTGGGCCCTGATCGAGGAGATCGAACGGCTGGGCGGCATGACCAAAGCGGTCGATGACGGCCTGCCGAAGCGCCTCATCGAGGAGGCCGCGACCCGTCGCCAGGCCGCCGTCGACCGCGCCGAGGAAGTGATCGTCGGCGTCAACAAGTACCGCCTCGAAAACGAGGAGCCGATCGACATCCTCCAGATCGACAACACAGCCGTCCGCCTGTCGCAGATCAAGCGTATCGAGCAGACGCGCCGCCTGCGCGACTCGAAGCGGGTCAGCGAAACGCTTGCGAGGCTGACCGAAGTCGCCAAGACAGGCCAAGGCAACATCCTCGAAGCCGCTGTCGATGCCGCCCGCGCCCGGGCCACAGTCGGCGAAATCTCGGATGCCATGCGCGCCGTCTTCGGCGATCATGTCGCTGTGCCCGAGGTCGTGCATGACATCTATGGCAAGGCCTATGAAGGCGATCCGGAAATGGAGACGCTTTCGACCCGCCTCAAGGACTACGGCAAGGCGGCGTCCAAGCCGCGCATCCTGATCGCCAAGCTCGGCCAGGATGGCCATGACCGTGGCGCCAAGGTGATTGCGTCGGCCTTTGGCGATATCGGCTTCGATGTCGTCGCCGGGCCCCTCTTCCAGACACCGGACGAGGCCGCGGATCTCGCCGTCATCAACAAGGTCCAGGTCGTCGGTTTGTCCTCGCTCGCCGCCGGCCACAAGACGCTCGCCCCGCAGCTGGTCGAAGCGCTGAAGGCCAAGGGCGCAAACGATGTGATCGTGGTCGTCGGCGGTGTCATCCCGCGCCAGGATTACGACTTCCTGCTCGAAAGCGGCGTCTCCGCCGTCTTCGGTCCGGGCACCAATGTCATGGATGCCGCCCGCTCCGTGCTTGACCTGCTTGAGGGTCGCCTGCGAAACAGTTGAGGCTGACGGCTCGGGGAGGAGCATGGAGACCTACGATTACATCGTCATCGGCGCCGGCACCGCCGGCTGCCTGCTGGCCAACCGGCTCTCCGCCGATCCGTCACGCCGTGTGCTGCTTCTGGAAGCCGGCGGCAGCGACAACTATCACTGGATCCATATCCCGGTCGGCTATCTCTACTGCATCAACAACCCGCGCACCGACTGGTGCTTCAAGACGGAAGCCGAGTCGGGCCTGAACGGCCGCGCGATCGGTTATCCGCGCGGCAAGGTGCTCGGCGGCTGCTCCTCGATCAACGGCATGATCTACATGCGCGGCCAGGCGCGTGACTACGACCAGTGGCGCCAGATGGGCTGCGAGGGCTGGGGCTGGGATGATGTGCTGCCCCTCTTCAAAAAGACGGAAGACTTCCACCGGGGAGCCGACGACAAGCATGGCGCCGGCGGCGAATGGCGGGTGGAAAAGGCGAGGCTTCGCTGGGACGTGCTGGAAGCCTTTCGCGAGGCGGCCAAACAGGCTGGCATTCCGGAAACCGACGACTTCAATCGCGGCGACAACGAAGGCTCCGGCTTCTTCGAGGTCAACCAGCGTTCCGGCATCCGCTGGAACACGGCGAAAGCCTTTCTGAAGCCGATCCGGCATCGCAAGAACCTGACCATCCTCACCCGCGCCCATGTGAAGCGGTTGACGATAGAGGGGGACCGCGTGACCGGCGCCGAGGTGCATCACGACGGCGAATTGAAGCGCTTTACCGCCCGCCGCGAGGTGGTGCTGTCTGCCGGGGCCATCGGCTCGCCGCAAATCCTTGAGCTCTCCGGCATCGGCCGCGGCGATGTCTTGCAAAATGCAGGGATTAAGACCGTCTGCGAGGTGCCCGCCGTCGGAGAAAACCTGCAGGATCACCTGCAGCTCCGCCTCATCTTCAAGGTCAAGGGCGTGCCGACCCTCAACGAGCGCGCGTCGAGCCTCCTCGGCAAGGCGATGATCGGGCTGGAATATGCTTGGCGCCGCTCGGGGCCGATGTCCATGGCGCCGAGCCAGCTCGGCATCTTCACCCGCTCCGGCCCGGACAAGGAAACCGCCGACCTCGAATATCATGTCCAGCCGGTCTCGCTCGACAAGTTCGGCGACCCCGTTCACCCCTTCCCGGCGATGACGGCGAGTGTCTGCAATCTGCGACCCGAAAGCCGGGGCTCGGTGCACATATCCGGACCGGACTTCGCCGCTCAGCCGAAGATCGCGCCGAACTATCTCTCGACGCCTGGCGACCGCGACGTTGCCGTCCGCTCGATCCGGCTGACCCGCCAGATTGCCGCGCAGCCTGCGTTTGCCCGCTATCAGCCGGAGGAGTATCGCCCCAGCTCAGCGCTCGAAAGCGATGCCGAATTGGAAAAGGCCGCCGGCGATATCGGCACGACGATCTTCCATCCCGTCGGCACCTGCCGCATGGGGGCGGATGCGGACAGCGTCGTTGATCCACGACTGAGGCTGCGGGTCTTAAAGGGCCTGCGTATCGCCGATGCCTCGGTGATGCCGACGATCACCTCGGGCAACACCAATTCCCCGACCCTGATGATTGCCGAAAAGGCGGCCGCGATGATCCTCGAAGATCACCGCTGACGCCATTCATCAGCTGCGGTCGTCGGCATTCGCCCCGAGCAGCTTCGGCAGATCGCCGAAGCGGGCAACGAGGCCAAAGATGATGGCCGCGATCGCCACGAACAGGATCGTCACAGAAGCCATGACCGGCGTATAGCCGTAGCGCAGCGCATTGAAGATCTTGATCGGCAGCGTCTCCATCACGAAACCGACCGTCATATAGGCGACGATGTATTCGTTGAGCGAGAGCACGAACGCGAAGGCATAGCCCGACACGAGATAGGGCGCGATCAGCGGCAGCACGACCGTGCGGAAGATCGTCCGGTCATCGGCCCCCATGGTGGCAGCCGCTTCGACCAGCGAACGGTCAATCGCCGAAAAACCGAGCGACAGCGTCACCAGCGGCAGCGTCACGAAGAAGATCGCGTGGCTGATGACCGCCGTCCATGGCTGACCATAGAAGCCGGTCGCTGCCCAGAAGGTGAGAAGTCCGAGCGCCGTAATGACGGGCGGCAGCGTGAACGGCGCAATGCCCAGCAACTGGAACACTTGCGCCCAGGGGGCAAGACGCCGCCAGAGGAACCAGGCAAGCGGCAGCGCGATGGCAACCGCAAGAGCAGCTGCACAGAGCGCGAGGATAACGGAGGCAAACAAGGCCGCACGCCAGCCGGGATCGGTGAAGATCGCGCCGTACCACGACAACGAAAAGCCCTGCGGCGGGAAGTTGAGGCTCTGCTTGGCGTTCACCGAGACGCCGGCGACCACGACGATGGGCGCGGAGAGAAAGATGCCGATGAGGGTGAAGTAGAGACGGGTCAGAGCCTTGTTCATGCCGTCTCTCCCTTACGACCGATCAGCAGCGTCAGCGCCACCATGCCGAGCGTGACCAGCACGAGGAACACGGCCATGGCGGCCGCGAACGGCATGTTGGACTGGTAGATCGCCTGGTCGGTAATCAGCACCGACAGCGTCCAGTGCGAGGGACGACCGAGGATCTGCGGCAGCAGATAAGAACCGAGCGCGAAGATGAAGACCATGATCAGCGTGGCGATCAGCGTGTTGCGCAGCGCCGGCACGACCACCGTGAAGAAAGCCTTGATCGGCGAGGCTCCGAGCGTGCGCGCGGCTTCCGTGAGAGTCGGGTCGAGCCTAACGAGAGCGGGATAGAGCACAAGCACGGTATAGGGCAGCGCCTGATAGGCCATGCCGGTCAGCACCGCGCCGAAATTAGGCATCAGCGCGACAGGCTTTTCCATCAAGCCGATCATCACAAGCAGGTTGGTGATGCCGGCGGTGCGCGAAAACAGCGTCGACCAGGCAAAGCCGATGATGACTTCCGAGAGCGACAGGATGGAGAGGAGCGCGACCAGCCACAGCACCTGCGCTTTGCGCGACATGCGCGCAAGCAGATAGGTGAAGGGCAGCGCCAGAGTCACGCAGACCACCGCGACTGCAATCGCCAGCATCAGAGAGAAGCCGAGCACGCCCCCGAAGAAGAACGAGAGGAAGCGGGCGTAATTTTCGAAGACGAAATCCGGCGAATAGAAGCCTGTCGGGTCGCGCTTGAAGAAGGAGACGGCGATCATCGTCGCAAAGGGCACGACGAAGAACAGGATCAGCATGCCCGCGGGAAAGGCAAGCGGCGCATAGTCGAGCGCCGTTTTCGGGGGCTCGCGTCTCATGCTGACAGCACCACGGCAGTGTCAGGATCGATGACGATACCGACATCCTGACCGACGGTGACGACAGGTCTCTCACGCGGCGTCGAGACGGCAACGACTTCGGTTCCGGCGACATCGAGGAAGGTCTCGATCGTACCGCCGAGATCGCGGATGAAGGTGACCTTGCCGGTAATGCGGCCTTCGCCGGGGGCCGCGAGCTTTAGGTCTTCGGGGCGTACAGACACGCTGGCCGTGGCCTGCCCAGACGGCGCTGAAATGCCGGCGACGGTCTGGCCGAGAACCAGCGTGGAACCGCCCTGCCCTGTCAGCGGCAGGAGGTTGGTCGATCCGATGAAGTCGGCAACAAAACGATCGGCCGGCTTGCGATAGATCTCGATCGGGCTCGCCGCCTGGCGGATCTTGCCGCCATTCATGACGACAACCGTATCGGCCATGGTCATCGCCTCGCGCTGGTCATGGGTTACGACGATGGTGGTGATGCCGAGCTGCTGCTGCAGCTTCCGCAGCTCCACCTGCATCGCCTCGCGCAGCTTGGCATCGAGCGCAGACAGCGGCTCGTCGAGCAGGAAAAGCTTCGGCGAGATGGCGAGCGCCCGGGCAATCGCCACACGCTGCCGCTGGCCGCCGGAGAGCTTATGCACCGGTCGGTCGGCGTAACCGTTGAGGTGGATCATCGCGAGCAGCTCGTCGACGCGCTTCACCTGCTCCTCGCGACCGATACCGCGGATACGCAAGGGATAGGCGATGTTTTCGCCGACAGTCAGATGGGGGAAAAGCGCCAGCGACTGGAAGACCATGCCGAGATCCCGCTTATGCGTCGGCACCTGGGTGATGTCCTTGTCATCCAGCACGATCGCGCCCCCGGTCGGGCTGTCGAGCCCGGCAATCATCCGAAGCAGCGTGGTCTTGCCGCAGCCGGAGGGACCGAGCAGGCAGACAAAGGTGCCGTGCGGCACGGAAAGCTCGACATTGTCGACCGCCGTGAACGGACCGAACTGCTTGGTGATGGAATTGAGGGCGAGGCCGGACATCATGTCTCCGAAATCAAATGGTGTAGGCTCAAAGCCCTTTGGCGCGGCAATAGCATCTCACGCCCGAATTGTCTTGCAAGCGCTGAGCAGCCCCATGAGGCGCGGCACGCGTTTGAGGTTGGGGCTTTGCCCCTCACCCTACCCTCTCCCCGCAAGCGAGGAGAGGAGAAGTTGGCACAGAGTTAGCCGCGTGTCTCCTTCTCCCCGCCTGCGGGGAAAAGGTGCCGGCAGGCGGATGAGGGGCAAGAAATGCCCAGTAAAATCAACCGACGATCAGCTCGGTCCACTTCTGGTTCAGCCAGTCCGACTTGGTCTGGTAGAGATCATAACGCGGCGTGATAGGCTCGATATCGGAGGAAACCGAGGCGAATTCGGCATCCGTCAGGTCGAGCAGTTCGCGCTTGACCGTCGGGGCCGTGCCGACCTTGCGCGACAGGGTCGCCTGGATCGACGGTTGGCACATGTAGTCGATGAAGACATGTGCTTCCTCGGTCTTAGCAGAAGCGCGTGACAGAGCCCAGCAACCCGAGTCCTGAATGCCGCCTTCCTTCGGGAAGGTCGAGCGAACCGGCTGGCCGTCGGCAGCGGCAAGGCCCGTGACGTCGTGGTAATACTGGCCCATCGGAATTTCGCCCGACTTCAGCGACTGCTCGAACTGGGCTTCGTCACGATACCAGAGGCGCACGTTCGGCTTCACTTCCGCAAGCTTCTCCAGTGCCTTCAGGATACCCTCTTCCGTATCGAGCGCATTGGTGCCCCCCATATAGGTCTTGGCAGTCACTTCCAGCAGGAAGGAATTGGACACGAGCGCGAGCAGGCCGAGCTTGTCGGCATTTGCCGGATCCCACAGCGCTTCCCAGGAGGTCGGAGCGTCCTTGTAGACATCGGTGTTGGTGACGAGCGTGATGTACCAGGCAACTGCACCGACGCCGGCGACGCGTCTGTCAGGATACTTGTTGACGAAGCGGTCGATCAGGCCCGAGGCGTTCGTGATCTTCGCCATGTCGATCGGCGCCCAGAGCTCGGTCGCCTGACCTTTAAGCATCGCGACCTGCGACATCATCGAAAGGTCAGCCGGTGCCTGGCCGGCCTTGGCGGCCTGTTCCAGCTGCACGAGCCAGGCTTCACCGGTCGGCTCGGCGATGGATTCGACGGCAATGCCGGTTGCCTTGGTGAACTCAGGGAAGATGTTCTTGTCGAACGAATCCTTGAAGTAGCCGCCATAGACGCCGATCTTGATCGACTTGTCCTGGGCGCGCAGGATCGACGGCATGGCAAGAGCGCCGGCAACGGCGGCCGAGCCGGCGAGCACGCCGCGGCGGCTGACGGAAGTGGAGAGAATGTCTTTCATGGTCCTGTTCCCTTGTTGTGGTTGAGGCGTTTTCGCCCGTTCGTCTGCATCGGTTGCCGGACGACATGGGCCGTCCGGGATATCAGCCCTCAGCGGGCCTTGATGGCCGGACTGTAGACCATCAGGCTAAGGATTTCGAAGAGGATTTGTGCGCCGACATGTGCGGTATTGTGGTTCGCGTCATATTGCGGCGCGACTTCGACCACATCGCCGCCGATCAGATTGATGCCCTTGAAGCCGCGGATCAGTTCCAGCGCCTCGCGCGACGTGAGACCACCCACCTCTGGTGTGCCGGTACCGGGCGCTACGCTCGGATCGAGACTGTCGATGTCGAAGGAGAGATAGGTCGGACCGTCACCGATCACGGCCTTGGCCTTTTCGATGATTGCCGCAATGCCGAGACCATTGATCTCCTCAGCGTGAATGACGGTCATGCCGGACTCGTATGAGAACTCCCAGAGATATTCGGCCGGCCCGCGAATGCCGATCTGGATCGTCCGGACCGGGTCGAGCACGCCGTCGAGTACGGCATTCCGGAACGGGCCGCCATGGTGGAACTTCGTCTGGTCGAAAGCGCCGCCGGTGTCGCAATGGGCGTCGATATGGATCATGCCGACAGGGCCATGCTTCTTGGCAATCGCCTTCATGATCGGATGGGTGATCGAATGGTCACCGCCAACGGAAAGCGGCAGAACGCCTTGAGCGACCAGCTTCGTATGATAGGCCTCGATGTCGTCATGGCTCATCTCCAGCCGGTAGCGGCTGGAAAACGGCACATCCCCGATATCGGCGACCTTGAGATCGAAGACCGGGGCGCATTCGAGAACATGGTTGTAAGGACCGATGCGATCGATCGCCCGCAAGGCGCGAGGCCCGAAGCGCGAGCCGGGGCGATTGGTGACGCCGAGATCCATGGGAACGCCGACAATCGCGACATCAAGATCGCTGACTTCAGGGTTGCGCTGATCAACCTGGCGATAGGGCGCGGACACGAAAGTCGGCACGCCAGCGTAGGGGGCAGCGCGCGTACCGTTCGAGAAGATCTTCTCGCCGACCTTGGCAAACTTCGGATCGAAGATCTCGCCGGCCTTGTCGGCTCCGTATTTCTCGCGCAGTGCCGCCAGACGCTTTTCGTCGAAGGTCATGTCTCGTTCCCTGTTTGTGAACGATGATCAAGCCATCGTCCATTTTTGCGGCACGATCCGTGCCTGCCTTTATTGTGAGCATTAACCCGCAACGGACTTGGAAAATCAATTCACGATGTTATAGCATTCGATGTGAGAAAAATTCACGGATCCTGAACCATCAATGGCAAGCCGCCTGCCCCCGCTCAACCCCCTTCGCGCCTTCGAGGCCGCCGCTCGCCGTGGATCGATCTCGGCTGCCGCGCGGGAATTGAGCGTGACCCATGGCGCGATATCGCATCAGATCCGCAGCCTTGAAGAAACGCTGAAGACGGCGCTTTTCGAGCGCGGGGGCAAGCGGCTGAAACTGACGCCGCAGGGCGCGCTTCTCCTGCCGGCCGTCACCCAGGCCTTTGATGGGATTGCTGCGGCAACCGCGCTGATGAACCGCCCTTCGACCAGCGGCAGCCTGCGCATCTCCTGCGTGCCAGCGCTACTCTCGCTTTGGCTCGTGCCCCGCCTCGGCTCCTTCGTCGATCGCTATCCCGAGATCTGCCTGACGTTGACCTCAAGCAACGATCCGAACCTCATCTACTCCCCCGACATCGACATTGCGATCCTCTATGGTGCGGGCGGCTGGAAGGATTGCTGGACACGGCTCTGGAGCACCTTCGACCTCTTCCCCGTTGTCAGCCCAACGCTGCTTAATACGCGCCCCCTGCGCTCGGTTCGCGATCTCCACGACCACGTGCTGCTGCATGGCGACGACGGCCGCGAATGGCGCAGCTGGCTTGCTGCAGCTGATCAGTTGGACATGCCGAAGGCGCGCGAACACTTCATGGGTGATGCCAGGCTCTCGACCGAAGCTGCCCGTTTCGGCCAGGGCGTGGCGCTCGGTGACAGCATCACGGCGTCCAGCCTGATTGCCGCCGGCGAACTCGTGATCCCCTTCGATCTCGCAGTGCCAGCACCTGACGCCTTTTATGTTGCCGCCCGTAACGACGTGCGCGCGGCCCCGATCGCTAAGGTCTTCATCGACTGGATCTTCGACATGATCGAAACCGAGCGCGCCGCCCAGCCGCGCCCGGCAAGCCGCCCTTCGGGACGAGGCCTGCCATCGACCCGCAAGCGCAATTCAAACACCGCTGCCCAGCTCTTGGAAGAGAGCTGACAACAGACCGAGGAACCTGCCATGCCCGCCGCCCCCTTCAATCCGCTCGTTGCAGATCTCTCGGCTCCACCCGTGCCTTCCGTCTTTGCCTGGGCGCGCGCCTATGACGGAGCGGCGGGCCCGATGATCGACTTGAGCCAGGCCGTGCCCGGCTATCCGCCGCATCCCGATCTCTTCGCCTGGCTGGCGGAAGCCGCTTCCGCTCGGGCGAATGCCGGCTACGGGCCGATCGAAGGCGAAGCACCGCTGCGCGAGGCCTATGCGGCGGAGGTTTCTGCCGTTTATGGCGCGCCGGTTACGGCCGAGAACATTCACATCACCGCCGGCTGTAATCAGGCCTTCATGGCAACAGTCTCAGCGATTGCGGGGAGCGGCGATGCGGTGGCGCTGACGGATCCCTTCTACTTCAACCAGGAAACCACGCTGGCGATGATGGGCATTCGCCGCGAGTTGATCCCGCTTGATCCGGCCACCGGATTTGTGCCCACTATCGAAGGCATCGAGGCGGCTCTGGCGAAGGGCGTCAAGGCCGTGGCGCTGGTCTCGCCCAACAACCCGACCGGCGCCATCTATCCGGCGGACCTGCTGCGCCAGGCCTTCGACGCCTGCCGCAAGGCCGGCGCTTTCCTTATCCTCGATGAAACCTATCGCGACTTTCTCTCCGGCGAAGGCCGCCCGCATGATCTGCTCTCAGTCGAAGGCTGGGAAGAGAACCTCATCCTGCTCTACTCCTTCTCCAAGTCGTTCTGCATCCCCGGCCATCGCCTCGGCGCAATCACGGCCGGCCCGCGCGCCGTCTCGGAAATCGCCAAGGTCATGGACAACCTGCAGATCTGCGCCCCCCGCGCACCGCAGGCAGCCGTCGCCAAGGCGATTCCGGCGCTGAAAGCGTGGCGCGAGGACAACCGCATCGAGATCTTGCACCGAGCCGAAACCCTGAAAGGCGTGATGGCCAAACTCCCCGCCTGGAAGATGGATTCGCTCGGCGCCTATTTCGCCTTCATCCGCCATCCCTTTGCAGGCCAGGACTCCGCCCATGTTGCAGAAAGACTGGCAAAGAAGGCGGGCGTGCTCTGCATTCCCGGCGCCTATTTCGGCGACGACTGCCAGAACTACCTGCGCTTCGCATTCGCCAATGCCTACAGCGCGACGATCGAAGGTCTGGTCGATCGTCTCTCGACCTTCAAGCTGGACTGATCACGGATGATGAAGAGCGTGGCGATCATCGGCGGCGGCCCGGCGGGCCTGATGGCGGCGGAACATCTCGCCGGCAAAGGCCATGCTGTGACCGTCTACGACGCCATGCCGACGGTGGGCCGCAAGTTCCTGCTCGCCGGGAAGTCCGGCCTCAACATCACCCATGCCGAGGACTATGCGCGCTTCGTCACCCGCTATGGCGCGGCGAACGACCGGTTGCGCCCCGTGCTTGACCTGACGACGCCGGAGGCCATACTGGTCTGGGCAGCCGGGCTCGGCACGGAAACCTTCGTCGGCTCTTCCGGCCGTGTCTTCCCAAAGGTGATGAAAGCGTCGCCGCTGCTGCGCGCCTGGCTGAAACGGCTGGAAGGCATGGGCGTGACCATCCTCACCCGCCATCGCTGGACGGGATTTGACGGAAAGACCCTGCTTTTCGAAACTCCGGAGGGTCAGAAGCACGTCACCGCCAACGCAACGCTCCTCGCACTCGGCGGCGCAAGCTGGCCGAAGCTCGGGTCAGATGCCGCTTGGGTGCCAGTGCTGGAAGCCGAAGGCGTCGATGTCACACCGCTCCGCCCGGCCAATTGCGGCTTTGATTGCGATTTTTCCGAAAGTTTCGACACCCGCTTCTCCGGTCAGCCGATCAAATCAGTGAAGGCCACCTCGGGAGCCGGCACCACTCAGGGTGAATTCGTCATCAGCAAGGGCGGCGTTGAAGGCAGTCTGATCTACGCGCACTCGGCAGCGCTTCGAGATGCGCTTAACCGGGATGGCCATGCAGCACTCACTCTGGATCTCACACCGGGCCGGACGGAGGAAAAGCTCGTCGCAGACCTCGCGCGTCAGGATCGCAAAGCAAGTTTTTCGACACGATTGAAAAAGGCCGCCAATCTCGACGGCGCGAAGATTGCTCTCCTGCGGGAAGTGAACCCCGATGCCAACCAGCTTAATGCAGTCGGGCTGGCAAGCCTGATCAAGGCCCTGCCCCTCCTCGTTCGGAGGGCCCGTCCCATCGCCGAGGCGATCTCGACGGCAGGCGGCGTGGCACTCGACGCGATTGACGAGAGATTCATGCTGACATCGCGCCCGGGCACCTTCGTGGCAGGCGAAATGCTCGATTGGGAAGCGCCAACGGGCGGCTATCTGCTGACCGCCTGCTTTGCGACCGGCATCGCCGCCGCCAGCGGCATCGACCGCTGGCTGGAGACACCAAGGGCGTGAGCCTTAGCGGCTCGCCGTTTTGTGCGAATAGCCCGGCTTGCGGAACTCGACGGTGGTCTTGGCAACCGGGATGCCGAACTTGGTGACAAGAGCCGTATTCAGCACCGTCCCATCTTCACGCAGCACCATCTTGTCCCAGAAGCGGACCTTGTTGCCCTGCGTTTCCGGGCTGAGATAGACGAGATAGTTGAAGCGGGCGACGGCACCATTCAGCCGCACGGTCGTTTCGCCGATCACATCCTCGCGGGTACCGCTATAGGTGGTCGGCCCCGTCTTGGTGAAGCGCCAGGTCTTGCGATCCTTGGTGCCGTCGTCGAAGACAAAGTCCTCCCGCAGCGTCAGCGTCTTACCATCCCAGTTTCCGGTCAGATCGACCGTAAAGGTCCGCTTCACGCCGTTAATGGCACTGAACGAGCCGACCGCTTCCGTGCGACCGTTGAAATAGTCTTCGAACGTGAACTTGTCCGCCGCCTGACCGGCGGTCGGCAGCAGGCTCATGGCGAGCCCGACAAGGGCGAAAGTGAGCTTCGGCATGATTGGCGTCTCCATCATTGGCATTGTGCAAACCACTACGCACCGGATGGACGGCCGGATTTTTCCCGGCCTGGCAAACATATTCGTGAAGGCGGCGCAAGTACCGCCTCAAGCAAACTCAGCCGTTGTCGCGCTGATAGATCCAGTCGTGATCCGGATGGTTCTGGAAGCGCCATTTGCGCAAGGGGCCAGCCATCACGTTGAGATAATACATCTCGTAGCCATGCGGCACGCCGCAGGGGTGATGCCCCTTCGGTACCAGCACCACGTCGCCATCCGACACTGCCATGGTCTCGTCGAGCGAGCCGTCTTCGGTGAAAACACGCTGGAAGCCGAAGCCCTGGGCCGGATTGAGGCGGTGGTAATAGGTCTCCTCTAGATAGGTCATCTCGGGGAAATTGTCCTCGTCATGCCGGTGCGGCGGATAGGACGACCAGTTGCCCGAAGGCGTGAAGACTTCCGTCACCAGCAAGCTGTCGGCGACATCCCGGTCTTCCATGGCGATCGGATAGATGTGCCGTGTATTGGCGCGCTTGCCGCGCTCGACAAGCGAAATGCCCTCCGGCCCGATCTGCTGTGCCTCGCGACCCGGCATCGCGGGTGCGGTGCAGATGGCGAGCACGCAGTCAGTCGTGGCGACCGCTGACCAGTCGGCGCCCGCCGGCACATAGACGCAATGCGGCGGCGTTTTCTCGAACACGGACATCCGGTCGCCGAGTTCGCCAAACTCCTTGCCACCACCGGAGATATCGGCCTTGCCCTCGACGAGAACGAGAATGACCTCCGTCTCACCCGTTGGCTCTGCGGCGCTCTCGCCGGCCTTCAGGCGGTAAAGCCCAAAACCGACATAACCCCAGCCGGCGCTGGCGGGGGTAATGTCGTGCACCTTGCCGGATGTGCCCGTAGGCTTGCGCAACAGATCGGCCATTCCTCGTCTCCCGTGTTTGTATGCTCAGTCGGCGTCGGAGCGTTCGGCCTCTGCCGCAATCCTCGCCCGCTCGGCCTCAGCCTTGGCTTCGGCCTTTTTCATCGTGTGGTCGTACATGAACAGCAGCTCGTAGCCCGCATAGAGACCGGAGACGATGAAGACCATCGCCCAGCCGGTGGCGCCGTTCCCATACTCCACCCCCGCCCAGGCCAGCGGCAGCACCACACAGAGAATGCGGCGCCACAGCGGTTTGAAGAAGGGATGGGTCGGATCAAGGATCTGGAACTTCAAGGCTTTGCTCCCGGGAGTCTTGTGAATGGGTCGCCTGCAATAGAGCCCAAATCCGTGTGCTGTCAAAACACGGGGCGGAGATTAAGCCCCCGCCCCGGCTTCAATATCAGATAAGGCCGGCTTCCTTGGCAAAACCCTTGAGCGATTTCAGGCCGAGGCTCTGATACTCGAAGGGATTGCGCACGTCCGGATCCTGCTCGGCTTCGATGACGATCCAGCCCTCATAACCATGCTCGGCCGCGATCTTCAGCACCGGCGTAAAATTCACGCCGCCTTCGGCATCACCGGGTACGGTGAACACGCCACGACGCACGCCTTCGAGGAAGGAAAGCTTTTGCATGCGCACCTGATCAGCGATCACGGGACGAACATTCTTTGCGTGGATATGGCCGACGCGCGCCATGTATTTCTTCGCGACCGCTTCCGGATTGCCGCCGCCGAAATAGCAATGGCCGGTATCGAGCAGCAACTTGGCATGCGGGCCGGTATGCTCCATCAGCTTGTCGATCTCGGCTTCGGTTTCGACAACCGTGCCCATGTGATGGTGGTAGACGAGCGAGATGCCCTGCGAAGCGGAGAATTCGGCCAGCGCCTCAACGCCGGCGCCGAACTTTGCCCAATCGGCATCGGACAGAACCGGACGATCGGCAAGTGCCGTGTCATCGGCGCCATGGATGGCGTTCGAGGTTTCGCAGACGATGATGACCTTGCAGTCCATGGCTTTGAGCACATCGAGGAAGGGCTGCATGGCGGCCTTTTCTTCCTCGATCGAGTTGGTGAGCAGGTTGAGCGAATGCCAGCCGGACACGAATTTCAGGCCGCGCGGCTCCAGCACCGACTTCAATCCGGCCGGATCGGTCGGCAGCTTGTGGCCCTTCTCGATGCCGTCGAAACCGATCTTGGCGGTCTCGTCCAGGCACTGTTCGAGGCTGATATGGGCGCCGAGGCGGCGGTCGTCATCGTTCGACCAGGCGATCGGGTTGGTTCCGAAAAGGATCATGATCAGGTTCTTTCCTTCAGAGCCGCTTCATAGGCAACGCGGGCTTGATTGACTTCGGCGCGGGCCGAGACTTCCGGCACCGCGACATCCCACCAGTAGCCGCCGGCCCCGGTGGTCGGATAAGGATCGGTATCGATGACGATGACAGTCGTTTCGGTCGCCTCCCGGGCGGCGTCGAGCGCTGTTTCCAGCTCTGCAATGGACGATACCTTGTGCGACCGCGCACCCATCGACGCCGCATGTGCCGCGAAATCGATCGCCATCGGGCTGACATTCGTATGGGCATAGAGATTGTTGAACTGCGCCCCGCCGGTGCCCATCTGCAGCCGGTTGATGCAGCCGTAACCGCGGTTATCGGTGATCACGAGCGTGATCTTCACGCCCATGCCGACAGCCGTTGCAAGCTCCGAATTCATCATCATGTAGGAGCCGTCGCCGACCATAACGATAACGTCACGATCCGGTTCGGCCATCTTGATGCCGAGACCGCCGGCGATCTCATAACCCATGCAGGAGAAGCCGTATTCCATGTGATAGGAGAGCGGCAGCTTCGACTTCCAAAGCTGATGCAGCTCGCCCGGCATGGTGCCGGCGGCGCACATGACGACGGTATTGTCGCGCGAGGCGCGCTGCACAGCGCCAATCACCTGCATGTCCGTCGGCAGCGCATTGCTGTCGACAGGCGCTGCCGTGACGGCATCCGCCTTGGCGAACCACGAGGCCTTGAGGCCGCCATCCGGTGCGGCGAACTTGTGATCGCCCAGCGCCGCCGAGAGCTTTTCAAGGCCGATCTTGGCATCCGCCACCAGCGGGATCGCATCATGCTTGGCGCTGTCGTATGGCTGGACGTTCAGCGCCAGGATCTTCCGGTTCGGATTCTTGAACAGCGCCCAGGAGCCAGTCGTGAAATCCTGGAAACGCGTGCCGACGCCGATCACGAGATCGGCCTTTTCCGAAACGACATTGGCGCTTTCGGCACCGGTGACGCCGACAGGGCCGAAATTCAGGCCATGGTCCCAAGCCAGTGCCGACTTGCCGGCCTGCGTCTCGACGACGGGGATCTGGTGTTTCTCGACGAAGGCCTTCAGCGTGTCCGTGGCACCGGAGAAATGCACGCCACCACCGGCGACGATCACAGGGTGTTTCGCAGCCTTGAGTGCCGCGACCGCCGCTTCGAATTCCACGACATCGGGCTCCGGACGACGGAAGCGCCATGTCTTTTTGGCAAAGAAGCTCTCCGGATAGTCATAGGCCTCGGCCTGGACATCCTGGCAAAAGGCAAGCGTGACGGGGCCGCAATCGGCGGGATCGGTCAGCGTGCGCATGGCGCGCGGCAAAGCGGTCAGAAGCTGCTCCGGCCGCATGATGCGGTCGAAATAGCGCGAGACAGGGCGGAAGCACTCATTCGCCGACATCGTGCCGTCGCCGAAATCCTCGATCTGCTGCAGGACCGGATCCGGTCCGCGATTGGCAAAAACATCGCCGGGCACGAAGAGCACCGGCAGACGATTGACATGCGCGAGGGCCGCAGCCGTCACCATGTTGAGCGCGCCGGGGCCGATGGACGAGGTCACCGCCATGGCGCGGCGACGACCGAGCTGCTTGGCATAGGCGATCGCGGCATGCGCCATCGACTGCTCGTTCTGGCCACGATAGGTCGGCAGTTCCTCGCGGATGCCGTAGAGCGCCTCGCCGATGCCGGCGACATTGCCGTGACCGAAGATCGCCCAAACGCCTGCGATATAGGGAACGCCATCCTCGTTAAGCTGGTTGGCGAGGTAACGCACCATCGCTTGGGCAGCGGTCAGCCGGATCGTCTTCATGCTTTTCCTCCCTTGGCGGAAACCGCCTTTTGGCGTGCCTCATCCCAGATCGCGCAGAGGCTCTGGTAACGGGCCGCCATGTCCTCCACGGCCTGGGCGTCATTGATGCTGCCGGCGAGCCACTTGCGGGCCGCGTCCCCAAAGATGGTGCGGCCGACGGCGAAACCTTTGACCAGATCGAAGCCGGCAGCAAGCTGGAAGCTCTCCTCAAGCTCCGCCTGCGGCGCATCCAGGCCGAGGACCACGATGCCGCGCGTGTTCGGGTCGTTGCGCTCGATCGCATTGCAGGCATTGGCCCAGGACGCCGTGGTCTTCATCGGCTCCAGTTTCCACCAGTCGGGATAGACGCCGATTTCGTAGAAGCGCTCGATGATCTTGGCGGTCGTCTCGTCATCGCAGGCGCCGACCTTGGAGGGGATGACCTCCAGCAGGAATTCCAGCCGGTTGCGGCGGGCCGAATGGAAGAGCCGCTGCACGGTCTTTTCCTGCTCGGCCTTCATCTCTGCGCTATCATCGGGGTGATAGAAGCAGAGCACCTTGACCACATGCTCAACCGGCCATTCGACGAGGCCCCCGAAATCGGGGCCGATTTCCGGCTCCAGCGTCAGCGGGCGTGAGCCCGGCCATTCAACCGGGCGACCGATCCAGAGCCCGGTGCCGGCAGCGCGATAGAGCGCCTCGCGACCAAGACGGCTGTCGCAGAGCAGGCCGTACCCGGCATTGCCGCCGGAAACCTTCAGCGCCGCATCAAGGCAGAGGTTCTTGAAGGCACCGATCTTGTCGTCCGCAACACCGGCATCCTTGGCCATGGCTTCAAGCTGCATGCGATGGTCGAAGGCAAAGACCCGCATGGTCGACCAGTCATTCTTGCGGTTGGTCGACCAGTGGACCTGCTCCAGCGCTTCATCCTTGCGCAGCGCCTTGTTCTTGATGCCGGTCTTGAAGAAATACTGCAGCTCTTCCCAGCTCGGATAGGCCGGCGTGCAGCCGTGGCGGGAGACGGCGAAGGCGCCGCAGGCATTGGCGAACTTCAGGCTGGTCGGCCAATCCTGGCCGGTGAGCCAGCCTTTGAGCAGCCCCGACATGAAGCCGTCGCCAGCGCCGAGCACGTTGAACACTTCGATCGGAAAACCCTGGCCGGTCTGGCCGGCATCGAGACTGTCGGGGATCGCACCGTCAAAGACGACGGCGCCCATGGGCCCGCGCTTGCAGACCAGCGTCGCGGACGAGAGCTTGCGAACCGCCTTCAGCGCCTCGATCGTATCGGTCGAGCCGCCCGCAATGTGGAATTCCTCTTCCGTGCCGACGATCAGGTTGAAGAGATGCAGCGTCGACTGCAGCTTTTCAGTCACCTTCGCCGACTCCACGAAGCGGCTTTCGCCGTCGCCGTGACCGGCAAGACCCCAGAGGTTCGGGCGATAGTCGATGTCGAGCGCCGTGAGGCCGCCCTTCTCACGGGCGATCTTCAGCCCCTTCAAGACGGCAGCTTCCGTGCGCGGATGCGACAGATGCGTGCCCGTGGCGCAGACGCAGCGTGCCTGGGCAATGAAATCGGGATCGATATCTTCTTCCGACAGCGCCATGTCGGCGCAGTTCTCGCGGTAGAAGATCAGTGGAAACTGGTGTTCGTCGCGAATGCCAAGCAGCACGAGCGCCGTCAGCCGCTCCTTGTCCGTCTTGACGCCACGGACATCGACGCCCTCGCGGACCAGCTGCTCACGAATGAAGCGACCCATGTGCTCGTCACCAACGCGGGTGATCAGCGCCGACTTGAGACCGAGCCGCGCAGTGCCCGCCGCGATATTGGTCGGCGAACCACCGATATATTTGTTGAAGGAGGCCATATCCTCCAGCCGACCGCCAACCTGGGCCCCGTAAAGGTCCACGGACGAGCGACCGATCGTGATCAGATCGAGCAAAGCCAAGCGATGTCCTCCCTTTGATGCGGGATCTTTCGCCCCGCCTCGAAACCATTCCACGATTTGGAACGGCGCTATCTAGAAATGGACTATAAATTCTATTTTTCAGAATTTCAACACGGACGTTCAGCCATCCTGTCGCGCCGTCCCGACGGCAACGGAGAGCGTGATGGCGAGACAGAGCGTGGCAGATAGCGAGCGGAATGCACCGAAATCGACCTCGGAGACCGACAGAAGCGTAGCACCCATCCGCCGCAGCGGACTGACGACGGTATCGGTGACGGCCACGACCGGAACGCCCCGCGCCCGCACTTGCTCGACCAGATCAAGTGTCTCGGCGGAATAGGGCGAGAATGTCACGGCAAGCAGAGCATCACCGACCTGGATCGCATGGTGATTATCGAGCCGCCCGACGACGCTGTGCAGCATGGCCGGCACACCCATCTTCTCGAAGGCATAGGCCATATAACTTGCGACAGGAAAGGAGCGGCGCAGGCCAATGATGTGGATCATGCGCGCCTCGGAAAGCTGCTTGACTGCCACTTCCATGGCCTGAGGATCAACGGTTTTCACCAGGTTTTCGAGCGAAAGCCGCCCGGCCTCGACAAATTCCGCAAGAAGCGCCGAGGGCGATCCTTCAGCCTTTTCTCTTAGGTGCTGCAGACGCGTGGAATAGTCCGGCCAGCCGCCGACGAAGCTCTCACGAAACAGCTTCTGCATCTCCGAAAAGCCGGAAAAACCCATGATCTGGCAAAAGCGCATGAAAGCCGATGGCTGCACGCCCGCACCTTCCGCCATCTCGGCGACGGTAGAGACTGCAATGCGATCCTTGTTGGCGGCAACATAGTCCGCGCATTGCTTCAGCCGCTTGGGCAGGCTGCCAGAGACTTCCAGCAACCGGTCCTCGAACTCCTTGATCGTCTGCGGTCCGCCGTTCTCGCTCATGCCGTCCCCTACCCTCATCCGGACACATCGTCACGCTTGACAGAAACCGTGTCACGATCTAGCAAAATAGAACATATATTCCAAAACATGGCATTTGCCAGTGTGAAATGGAACATCCATCCGGCGCCTCCATCAGGAGCGCCCAACGACATCACAATCGCCTCCTCTTGACGAGAGACCAAGGCGCGACAGGGAGGAAATGAACATGGTCACGAGACTGGCACTTCTGGGCGCCGGCCGCATCGGCAAGGTCCACGCGAAAGCCATTGCCGAAGACAAGCGCGCGAAGCTCGTCGCAGTCGCCGATGCCTTTGCGGACGCCGCAAACGCCATCGCCGCCCAGACCGGCTGCGCGGTGAAGACGATCGAGGAGATCGAGGCCGACAAGGACATCGACGCCGTCATCATCTGCACGCCGACCAACACCCATGCCGACCTGATCGAGCGCTTCGCCAAGGCCGGCAAGGCAATCTTCTGCGAAAAGCCGATTGATCTGGATGTCGCACGCGCCAAAGCCTGCCTTGAGACGGTGCGCGCCGTCGGCGGCAAGGTCATGCTCGGCTTCAACCGCCGCTTCGACCCGCATTTCCAGGCCGTGCGCAAGGAGATCGACAAGGGCTCGATCGGCAAGGTCGAGATGGTGACGATCACCAGCCGCGATCCGGGCGCACCGCCGGCCGAATACATCAAGGTCTCCGGCGGCATCTTCCGCGACATGACCATCCACGACTTCGACATGGCCCGCTTCCTGCTCGGCGAAGAGATCGAAACAGTGCAGGCCTCGGCCTCCGTTCTCGTCGATCCCAAGATAGGCGAACTCGGCGACTACGACAGCGCGTCCTTGATCCTGACGACGAAGAGCGGCCGCCAGGCGATCATCTCCAACTCGCGCCGCGCATCCTACGGCTACGACCAGCGCATCGAAGTCCACGGCTCGCTCGGCTCGGTCTCGGCTGAAAACCAGCGCCCTGTCTCGATCGAAGTCGCCAACAAGGACGGCTATACCCGCCCGCCGCTGCACGACTTCTTCATGACCCGTTACACGGCAGCCTATGCCGCTGAAATCTCTGCTTTCATCGACGCGCTCGACAACGGCACGCCGATGGCGCCGTCCGCCGAAGACGGCCTGATCGCGCTTGCGCTCGCAGATGCCGCGGTCAAGTCGGCCAAGGACAAGTCTGCTGTCACCGTCACCTACTGACGATCAACTGCTCCCGCGTGGCCGCAAGGTCACGCAGAATGGAAGCGCCGCCCGAACCTCCTCGGGCGGCGCTTTCGTTTGTGGGCAGACAAGGATCAGACGACGAGTTCGCGCCGCTCGACTTCCGTCAGCATGGCAAGATCGAGAATCTTCTGCAGGTTCGCAGCATGCCGGAAGCTCGGCTCCTGCATGTAGCCGGAGCGGATCGCGGTAATGAACTTCTGATAGTTCGTCTCAACCGGCTCGACCTCGATTTCCCGCCAAACGGCCTTCTCGACATCCTCCTGCAGGCAGGCCCGGAGGCTGGAACCATCCAGGCCGTGGATGACTTCGAGCGCGCCCTTGTCGCCATGCACCCTGAGCCGCAGCTCATTCAAGTGACCGGTCGCCCAACGACTCGCATGGATGACGCCCATGGCCCCGTTGGTGAATTCGGCCGTCATGGTGAAGCTGTCATTGGCATCGAGGTCGTATTCGCCGATCTTGTTGCCCGGCGCCTTTTCGAAGGCCTTCATCCTGGCAAAGACGTGATCGATCTCGGTTACCGCGCCGTATCCGACGAAGTCGAGGATATGGATGCCGACATCGCCCAGCACACCGTTCGAGCCGTGTTTGGTCGACAGCCGCCAGAGCCACTGGCTCTCGGTCGACCAGTCACCCCAGGCCTTGGAAACGAGCCAGCTCTGAAGGTAGGAGGCCTCGATATGGCGCACCTTGCCGATCTCGCCGCCCAGCACCATCTGCCGCGCCTTCTGCACCTGCGCGACATTGCGATAGGTGAGGTTGACCATGTTGACGAGGCCGGCCATTTCCGCCGCCGTCGCCATCTCGTCGGCCTTGGCATAGTTTTCGGCCAGAGGCTTCTCGCACATCACATGCTTGCCGGCAGCAAGCAGCTTCAGCGTCGTCGGATAATGCACCTTGTCCGGCGTGACATTGGTGACGGCATCGAATTCACCCCAGGCGATCGCCTCATCCAAGGAAGTGAAGGTATTGGGAATGTTGTGCCGGGCAGCAAAGGCGCGCACGGTGGCCATATCGAGATCGACGGCAGCAACAAGCTGTACGTCAGATATCGTCGAGAAATTCATCGCATGGGTATTGGCCATGCCGCCGGTGCCGAGCACCAGAAGACGAATGGGGGCAGTGCTCATTTGTAGCCTTCCTCACCGGCCTGGTGGAGACGTGGACCGCGCTCGGTGATCGGCTCCAGAGCCTCTTCGACCGGGACATTCGGCGCATCATGGACAGCAGCGTAACGCGGTATCGGATTATAGGCCCACTTCACCCCGTTGCGGATGACCTGCTGGACATTGGCATCGTGGTAGGTCGGATAGGTCTCGTGGCCAGGGCGGAAATAGAAGATATTGCCCGCTCCACGGCGCCAGGTCAGCCCTGAGCGAAATACCTCGCCACCGGCAAACCACGAGATGAACACGGTCTCCAGCGGCTCCGGCACGGAGAAGAACTCGCCATACATTTCTTCGTTTTCCAGCACGAAATTCTCAGGGATACCGGCAGCGATCGGATGGCCGGGATTGACCGTCCAGATCCGCTCGCGCTCGCCCGCCTCACGCCACTTCAAGGCACAGGGCGTGCCCATAAGCCGCTTGAAGGGCTTCGCGAAATGGCCGGAATGCAGGACGAGCAGCCCCATGCCTTCCCAGACCCGCTTCGCAACCCGCTCGACGATCTCGTCGGAGACCTCGCCATGCGCCTTGTGTCCCCACCAGACGAGCACGTCGGTCTCCGCCAACCGATCGACGGGAAGGCCGTGCTCCGGCTCCTGCAGCGTCGCAGTCGTGGCTTCGATCTCGGGATCCTTGTTCAAGGCGCTGGCGATCGTCGCATGCATACCGTCAGGATAGATGTCCCGGACAATCGCGTTTTCGCGTTCGTGGATGTTCTCACCCCAGACAACCGTTCTGATCGTCATCTGAATTCTCCTTGGTTAGCGCCAGTCAACCGGCGATAAGAAAAGCCTCGACGAGGCCCATCGTTCCGTCAGACATAGGAATGAATAGGAACGAAACTAGGGCATGAAAAGAAAAATTTGAAAGCGGTTTGGCCGACACTTTTGCAGCTACCCAGCGGAGGGTCAAACAGATTTCTCAGAGATTGCCAGTCGCCTTTCAGAGCGAATGGCGAGAGACGAGATTTCGTTTCGCGAACGGGTTGGAAGCGCTTTGACATTGCCTCCCAACAATTGCCAGAATGCGCTATGGCATGACATAAGCCGACAAAAGCGGAGATGTTCCCGCCGGGGTTCGACGACAGGAATGAAGCTCAAGGAATTCGCCCAGCATATCGGACTGTCACCGACAACGGTGAGCCGCGCGCTCAGCGGTTATCCCGAGGTGAACGAGGCGACGCGTGCGCGCGTGATGGAAGAGGCCGCCCGCCTCGGCTACCGGCCCAATATCAATGCAGTGCGTCTTGCGACCGGACGGGCGGGCGCAATCGGCGTGGTGATGACCAGGGCCAGCGACTACCAGTTCTCCGAATTCATGAGCGGCATGGCAGAGCGCCTGAGCGGCGAGGATATCGACATCCTGATCACGCCGATGACCGAACACGACACATCAGATGAACTCCAGCTCTACCGGCGCCTGGCGGAGAGCCGTCGGGTCGACGCCGTTGTCATCCATTCGCCGCGACCCAGAGATCCGCGCATCGCCCTTCTCCACCATCTGAAACTGCCCTTCATCGTGCATGGTCGCTCGGAAACCGATGTGCCGCATGCCTGGCTGGACATCGACAACGAAGGCGCGATCCGCCGCAGCACAGAGCATTTGTTGGATCTCGGCCACCGGCGCATCGCGCTGCTGAATGGCCGGGAGGGCCTGACCTTCACGCTGCATCGGCTTGCTGGCTACAAGGCGGCGCTCGCATCTTCCGGATTGGACTTCGACCCCAAGCTTGTGACCCATGGCGACTTCACCGACGAGATCGGCTTCCGCTTCGCCTGCTCCATGCTGGACGAGCGTCCGCGGCCTACGGCTTTTGTTGCGGGTTCGATGATGACGGCGCTCGGTGTCTACCGTGCTGCCCGTTCGAGAAACCTGGTCATCGGCCAGGACATCTCGGTGATCGCCCATGACGATGTCTTCCCCTATCTCACAGCCGAGAACATGGTGCCCGCTCTGTCGACCACCCGTTCCTCGATCCGCGCTGCCGGCACCCGCATTGCCGACCTGGCGCTGGAAATGCTTGCAGGCCGCGAGCCTTCAGACATCAGGGAGCTCTGGCCGATCGAACTGATCCTGCGCGAGACCAGCCGACCGGCACCAAAGGAAAAAGCCGAATGACCAAGTCCGGCAACAAGCGGGTCGTCGTCATCGGCCACATCAATCACGACCGCATCTGGCGCCTGACCGAGCCACTTCGTGCCGGAGGACGTATCGCCTGGTCGTCGCGGGAAACCCGCCTCGGCGGCGGCGGATATTTTACCGCCAGGCGCCTTCTCGACCTTGGCCACGATGTGGCCCTGCTTTCGAACCTGATGAGCGATGCCCATGGCGAGGCAGCGCTCGCCGACCTCGACGCTGCAGGCTTCGACACGCGCCTGATTGCCCGCCGTGACGGCGAGACCGAGTTCGCCGACATCCTGCTTGACCCCACAGGCGAGCGCACGATCCTGTCGAGTGAACGGCGTCTGTCGCGCACCTTTCTGCTCGACGAGCCTGTCCATGCCGACGCCTTCTATGTGAATGCACCGAAGCTGCCGCAAACGATCCTTGCCTCGCTCGAAAGCGCACCACTCGTCGTGTCGCAATTTCCGCTGCGTGAAGGCGAACTCCGCGCCGCCGACATCATGGTCGGCTCCAAAGCGGACTTACCCGGTGTCTCAATGGCCGATGCGTGGCGCCGGGCACAACGGCTCGCGTCAGAACGCCTCACCCACCTCGTGATGACCGATGGCCCGGCCGCCATCTCGATCTTCGACGGGCGCATCGAGCACACCGTAACCCTCGACCGCACCGTCTCTGTTCCCGACACCATCGGCGCTGGCGACAGCTTCAGCGGCGCCTTGATCAACGCCCTGCTCAGCGGGGCCGACGTCGTCGCAGCGAGCCGGATCGCAGGGAATGACACGACAGTCTGGCTGGAGCGCCGCGAGGCGGAAAACCGAACCGAACCTGCAAAATCAATATCCTAACATTTTTATTTGATCGCCTTCCGGGAACCGGTGAGCCGCTTGCGAGTTCACCGCTGCGAAATGGAGGAAGGCATGACTGAAGCCGATTTTACCTGGAACATCCCCGTCGAGCTCGAACTGCCCTGTGGCCTGACGCGGCGTTTCCTGAATGCCTATGACGCGCTCGATTTTCTTGACGCGGAATGGCCGACCCGGCGCGGCGAGGCCTATCAGCGGGCTCTGCGCCTGTGTCAGAACGCCTTGTGGGGTTCGCGGGCCACAGAACTTGCCCGAAGCGCCTTTATCGCGGCCGCCTATGAAGCCGGCATGCCCCAGTGTTCAAACCCGCAGAAACTCGTGAGCTTCCTGCCGCGAGCCCGATCCGCCGCCTGAGGGCGGCGCCGGAGGATGCGATGCGCCCTAAGGCGCATCCGCACCCGCGCCTATCTCACTCCACCTCTGACATCAGCATGACCACCGTCTGACCATCCAAGAGGTCGCGCAGCGCAAGCGGCTTGCCACTCGCAAATCTGCGCCCCGTCAGCACATCGGTGAAAGTCCGCCCGGCGATCTCCCCCGGCAAGTCGACGACCGTGTCGCCCCAGAACGCGGCAGAAGCCAGTCCTTCGCCTTCCCCGAGCATCGCGACCGGCAGACGGCAGGCAACCGTCACAGCACAGATGCCCGCCCTCTCCCGGGCGAAAGCCACAGCGTGGGCCTGGCGCGGCCCAGTGACCGTCAGCGGCAAATAGCGCCCCTCCAGGAAAAGCGACGAATAGCGATTTCGCAGCGCAAGACCGCGACTGATCACGGCCTGCTTCAGCCATCCCTCCTTCAGCGCACGCTCGTCCGCAAAGGCAAGTGGTGCCTCAGGATCGAACTCACAGAGCGTATCGAACAGTGGCAGACGTCGATTGTCAGGATCGACAAAGCTCAGATCGATCGCCTCGCTCCCCTGATAGATATCCGGGATACCGGGCGCCGTGAGTTTGATTACGGTCTGCGTCAGTCCGTTGATCAGTCCTGCCCGGATCAAAGGCTGGATCTCCCGCACCAACTCGGCGACGAAGTCGTGATCGCCCAGCAGTGCGCGCACATAATCTGCGGCAGCGGCCTCATACTCCGCATTCACCTTGTTCCAGTCGGTCCGAAGCTTCGCCTCCCGCAGGGATTTTTCAACGAAGGCCGTGACACGCTCGGAAAAATCCGACAGGCCTTCCCGGTCATCCGCACTAAGATCGACCGGCCAGTGACCGATAAGGGCCTGGAAGATCATCCACTGAACTTCCGGCTCCGGCGCCATCCGTCCGTCGATGTCGATGACGGCACTCTCATGCGCCTTGCGCCACCTTTCGATCAGGCGAGCAAACCGCGGCGCATCTTCGGCGAGCGCAAAGAGGCGGGCGCGGGCATCCTCGCCGCGCTTGGTGTCATGGGTGGAAGAGGCCGAAAGCCCAAGCGGTTGATGCTCTGCCCGCCGCTGCATCTCGGCGTGGAAGTGCTGCAAGCCGCCGTCTTCCGGCTCGAGTTCGCCGCCCACCTCGTTGAGAGCCAGGAACTCCACATGGCGAAAGAACAGCGTGTCTTCGAGAGACTTGGCCATCAGCGGACCGGTCAACTGCTGGAAGCGACGACGGAAGATCGCTGCCGATGGGCGGTTCTCTGCCGCCACGCCGTCACCCTTGAGCAGGGTGACCAGATCCTCTGCCACCGCCTGAGCATCGCCCCCGAGCCGGTCTGTGACAGACGACAGCACTTCATCGAGTAGGGCACGATCTGCAGCCGGCATGCCCTGATCGGTGCCATAGGTCCGGTAGCGTGGGAAGGCGAGCAGCAACTCCTCGAGAGCTCTCCGAACCAGGTCCGTCGTTTGCCCGAGCAGGCGCGAACCCAGGTCAACCAGCGCCTTCACCTCACCGGCAAAATTCACCCGGACCATCTGCAGTTTCGCGTCCCGCATCTTATCCGCGACGGGAGCCTGGGGCCCGGCGACATCGGCATAGGCCTCTCGCATGGCAAGGAAGCCTGCGGAATCAAGAATGACAGGCACTTGGGCTGCGATGAATTCGTAGCCGGTCGAGCCCTGCACGGGCCAGGCCTTCGGCAACTCTTCGCCGGACGCCAGGATTTTCTCGACGTAGATCGGGATCTCCGGCCCAACGGCGGCCCGCAACTGCTCCAGATAACCGGTCGGATCGGCAAGCCCGTCCACGTGGTCGATGCGCAGCCCGTCCACCTGGCCGGCACGCACCAGTTCCAGCACCGTCCGGTGAGCCGCCTCGAAAACATCCACTGCCTCCACGCGCAGCCCCACGAGTCCGGCGATTTCGAAGAACCGTCGATAGCTCAGGCCTCTCGCCGCTTCGCTCCAATGCATCAGGCGCCATGGTTGAAGATCATGCAGGAAGAGCAGGAATTCCCCTGCCTGTGCCTTGGCGTTCAATTCCTGCAGCAGCCGTTCACAGCCGTGCTCACCGCAAAGCGCCAGCACCGAATTGTGAAACGCCTGCTCATCGCCGGGCTTGACCTGCCGTCCGAGTTCGCCAAGCTGAGCGGCCATTGGATCACTGCAACTGTTGAGGACCGCCGGATAGGTGGAGGGGTTCAGCGGATAGAGGCTGTCGAAGTACTTGAAGGCGAGCGCACCCTCATTACGGTCGAGCGTCAGCGATATCTCGCCGTCCACCACCGCCTGCTCGAAGGGTTTTCCAAGAAACGGCAGGGTGAGACGCTGGCTCCAGTCGATGTCGAAGTAATGCCCGTAGCGGCTGGCTTCTCCCCACTCGATGACGCTGCGCCACCAGGGATTCTCCAGGCTCGCCGCCATATGGTTCGGTACGATGTCGAGGATGAGACGCAGTCCTTGCGCCTTCAACGCGGCTGCAAGCTGCTCAAGCCCCGCACGACCGCCGAGCACCGGATCGATCAGGTTCGCATCGGTGACGTCATAACCATGGGTCGATCCGGCCGTGGCGGCGAAAACGGGGGACGCGTAGAGATGCGTGATCCCGAGCCGCTTCAGATAAGGCAAGAGGCCGATGGCACGGTTGAAATCCATGCCACCGCGAAATTGAAGGCGGTAGGTTGAAACGGGAAAAGGCATGCTGGCATCCTTGCGGCTGGCGGTATCCGACGCCAGCTAACGCCCTCCTGCCCCCCTTGTTCCAACCTCGGCCGGTGCATGCTGCAGCATCAGTGGAAGTCGAATTCTCCATCCAGCTTGCGCCACTCATTGGGGCCGATCAGCCGCTGGTGACTGAAGCGCACCGAATGCAGATCACCGTCGAGATTGGTCCGCCAGAATTCGAGAAATTTGGTCATTTCCGGAAAGTTTGGCGCCAAGTCGTAATGCTGCCAGAGGAAGGTCTGCAACACGGAACGAAAGTCCGGCATCCGATAGAGGATATGCGCAGTGGTGAGGCCATACCCCTCCATCTGGAGGGTGAAGTCATGCGATGAATTCATGCGGTTTCCCTCTTGTTAGTTGGCGATAAAAAGTCTGCCAAAAAATTGCGGAAAAACAATAGAGTTCTTGAATTTTATAGCAAATTCATACTGTTAGCAGCAGAGTAAATGAGTGCTGATTTTTTCGTGGACGCCTCTTGAAACGCAAAATCGGAAAAACCAAATCTTCGCGCGCCGGATGCCATTGAAGGGTCCGGCGACCCGCCCGGACCCAATCCGGTCCGGCCTTTGGGGACGTTCCATTTTGTTTGTCCAGGAGGAAAACATGAAGTTCCGTCCGCTGCACGACCGCATCGTCGTCCGCCGCGTTTCGTCCGAGGAGAAGACCAAGGGCGGCATCATCATTCCCGACACTGCCAAGGAAAAGCCGCAGGAAGGCGAAGTCATCGCCGTTGGCCCCGGCGCTCGCAACGACCAGGGCCAGATCGTCGCCCTCGACGTGAAGGTCGGCGACCGCGTTCTCTTCGGCAAATGGTCCGGCACCGAGATAAAGATCGACGGCGAAGAGCTGCTGATCATGAAGGAAGCCGACGTCATGGGCATCATCGAAGCCCAGGCCGCCGAAAAGAAAGCCGCCTGAGAACCATCAGTCATCATTTGCCTTTGAGGAGTGAACCATGGCTGCAAAAGAAGTGAAATTCCACACCGATGCCCGCGAAAAGATGCTGCGTGGCGTCGACATCCTCGCCAATGCCGTGAAGGTGACGCTCGGTCCCAAGGGCCGAAATGTCGTCATCGACAAGTCCTTCGGTGCACCCCGTATCACCAAGGATGGCGTCTCGGTCGCCAAGGAAATCGAGCTTGAGGACAAGTTCGAGAACATGGGCGCGCAGATGCTGCGCGAAGTGGCGTCCAAGACGAATGATCTCGCCGGCGACGGCACCACCACGGCAACCGTGCTCGCCCAGGCCATCGTCAAGGAAGGTGCGAAGGCCGTCGCCTCCGGCCTCAACCCGATGGACCTCAAGCGCGGCGTCGACCTCGCCGTCGAAGCTGTCGTGGCCGAACTGAAAGCCAATGCCCGGAAGATCTCCAACAATGCCGAGATCGCCCAGGTCGGCACCATCTCCGCCAATGGCGACACCGAGATCGGCCGTTACCTCGCCGAAGCGATGGAGAAGGTCGGCAATGACGGCGTGATCACCGTCGAGGAAGCCAAGACGGCCGACACCGAACTCGAAGTCGTGGAAGGCATGCAGTTCGACCGCGGCTATCTCTCGCCCTACTTCGTGACCAACCAGGAGAAGATGCGCGTCGAACTCGACGATCCCTACATCCTGATCCACGAGAAGAAGCTGTCGAACCTGCAGGCCCTGCTGCCAGTCCTCGAAGCCGTCGTCCAGTCCGGCAAGCCGCTTGTCATCATCGCGGAAGACGTCGAAGGCGAAGCGCTCGCGACCCTCGTCGTCAACAAGCTGCGCGGTGGCCTGAAGGTGGCGGCCGTCAAGGCACCGGGCTTCGGCGACCGCCGCAAGGCCATGCTCGAGGACATCGCCATCCTGACGGGTGGTACGGTCATCTCCGAAGACCTCGGCATCAAGCTCGAAAACGTCACCCTCAACATGCTGGGACGTTCGAAGAAGGTGTCGATCGAGAAGGAAAACACCACCATCATCAACGGCGCCGGCTCCAAGGCCGAGATCGACGGCCGGGTGGCCCAAATCAAGGCGCAGATCGAGGAGACCTCCTCCGACTACGACCGCGAAAAGCTGCAGGAGCGTCTGGCCAAGCTCGCCGGTGGCGTTGCCGTCATCCGCGTCGGCGGCTCGACCGAAGTGGAAGTCAAGGAAAAGAAGGACCGCGTGGACGACGCCCTGCATGCGACCCGCGCGGCCGTCGAGGAGGGAATCCTGCCCGGTGGTGGCGTTGCCCTCCTGCGTTCGGTCAAGGCACTCGACAACCTGAAGACCGCCAATGACGACCAGCGCGTCGGCATCGAGATCATTCGCCGCGCAATCGAAGCCCCGGTGCGCCAGATCGCCGAAAACGCAGGTGCAGAGGGCTCGATCATCGTCGGCAAGCTGCGCGAGACGTCGGAATTCGCTTATGGCTGGAACGCCCAGACTGGCGAGTATGGCGACCTCTTTACCCAGGGCGTCATCGATCCGGCCAAGGTCGTCCGCACGGCGCTTCAGGATGCAGCATCGGTGGCAGGCCTGCTGATCACCACCGAAGCGATGATCGCCGAGAAACCGAAGAAGGAAGCCGCCCCGGCAATGCCGGCCGGTGGAATGGACTTCTAAGGTCTGAAACAGTTCCGAACGAGGAAGGGCCGCTCATGAGAGCGGCCCTTCTTTTATACGGGGATTGGGAATTTTCAGGCGGCAAGCGCAGTCGGAATGGGGCTGAGCCCCTCGAAGGTCGGCCGGGCGATATAGTAGCCCTGGATCAGATCCACGCCGAGTTCCGTCAGCAGCTGAAGCTCACCCGCCGTCTCCACACCTTCGCAAACCGCGGTCACGCCGAGATCGCGCAGCATGTCGAGCGTCCGGCTGACGACGATCTGCTTCACCGTATCGGTATCGATGCCCCGGATGAGATCCATGTCGAGCTTCACGAGGTCAGGCTGGAAGCGCGTGAGAAGGTTGAGGCCTGAATAACCGGCACCGAAATCGTCGATCGCCGTCTTGAAGCCGATCTCGCGATAGCTCTTCAGAATGTTGAGGAGATGCGCGGTGTCGAGCTTCTCGACTTCGGTAAACTCGAAAATGATGCGGTCGAGCGGGAAGTCGGTTCGCCGTGCGGTCTCGAGCGTCTGGCGAATGCAGGCGCGCGGTTCGTAGACGGCATTCGGCATGAAATTGATCGACAGATGCGGCATCGCGTTGCGAGGAAAGAGGTTCGCAGCCAATTCGATTGCACGTACTCTGCATTGCTGGTCGAAGGCGTAGCGATTGTCGGGATCGACAAGTGAAAGCACCGACACGGCGCCGCTGCCATCACGGCCACGGACGAGCGCCTCATGGGCGAAAACCTCGCGACGCCGGGTATCTATGATGGGCTGAAATGCCATCGAAAATCGTGACTCGAAGGCGGTCCCATTCTTGCAACCCTGGCAGGTCATCACGGCTCCTAAATTATGCATCACAACAAAAACACAACCGTCTTAAGGAAGCTTGAAAGCTGCTACGCAACCAGTTTCCGAGGAAGCAACCGCCTTGTTTCGCAATTCATGACCTTTTTTGGATTGCTGATTTAACCAATCGAGATAATCGAATATCCTTGAAATATGAGGCTGATTCGAGAAAGCCTCGCGGGCTAAATGACTTAGCTGGGGATGCGGACATGCGGGAACAGATCGATATCGAGACCTGGGCAATGGTCAGGGCTCATGAGATTGTAATGCAGCAGGGTGCCAATCTGGTCGTCGCCGCTCAGAGATTGGACCACAAGAAAACCACAGCCAACACTTATGCACTGAGAACGGCGATCATGGCATCGCTGATCGAAGCGCTACAGGCACCCCCGGCAGATGTACTGGCCGCCATGCAGACGCCGGCTGGCCTGCACCAGGCCTGACATTACATCCGCGATCCGGCGATCTGCCATTTGTCTCCGACAAGGCGATCATATTCCGGCGGCTCGAAGGCTTCGAAGCCGCCGCCCGGATAAAGCGTGAGCTCACCGACGAAGAGATTGTCGCCCGTATCGAACAGGTCGACGCGGACGAAATCCAGATCACGCCCCAAGGTTTCCGACAGCGACACCATCAGGTCCAGCTGCTCCGGGCGCGGGATCTCGTTCGGATAGGGCGGATAGTAGTCCGGGTCGTAGAACGGCAGGCGTTCCCATGAACGCGAATAGGTCGCGGAATAGCCCTGATCGTCGGTGCGCGTATCGATGATGATGTGCGACAGCCGTCCGTTGAAGACGAAACAGCGATAATCCCAGGGGATGCCACCATCCTTGCTGAGCATCTTCTCGATGACAACCTTCCGCGCGACCTGCGAATAGGCCCATTCCCTGTTGTACCGGGCATGGTCGATCGACAGCCATTCGGCACAGGGGTCATTGCGCTTGAGGGTTTCGACATCTTCAGTCGTGTAAAGGAACTCGCCAAGCCCGCTCGCATGGTTGGGCTTGATCACAGCCGGCAACGGAATGGTCGACCAGTCCACCTCCGATAGGTGGGTGCCTGCCCAATAGGTGGGGATCGTGTGCTCGGCGCCAACCTTCTCTGCGACGTAGTCCTTCACCGCCAGCTTGTCGACCAGCTTTCCATAGAGCGGATTGCGGTCATGGATTTTGCGATACTGAACCTTCTCCGAGAAGGTCTTCGGGTTGTCGACATCGGGCCATTCGCCCTTGATGCTCCAGAACTTCAGCTGGATGTAAAGCTTGTCCGGCAAAGGCCCGATCAGGCGCCAGAAGATGCGCTTCATGAGATAGAGCAACGAGCTTTGGTCGTAACCCGCCCGGATGAAGCTTTCCTTCTGTTCTTCTGCCAAGACCGCGTCTCCGTTTCCCGTTGCTGGCGAACTTTAGTGGTCCCGGTTTATCGTCGAGTTAACCGGAAGCCCTGAATACAGCCTTTCCGCCAGCTTGATCGCAGACGTCAGACATGCGAGCGTCCGGCCATGCGCATTCTGCTTGTGGAAGACACGCTTGACGTCGGAGAGGCAATCTCCCGCCGCTTTGAAACCATCGGCCATACGGTCGACTGGCAGACGGACGGCCGTGCTGCAGCCGATATCCTCGATTTCACCGAATACGACCTCGTCATCCTCGACGTCATGCTGCCCGGCATGGACGGGTTTTCGATCCTGAAGAGGCTGCGGGACAACGGAAGCGCCGTGCCGGTGCTCGTCCTGACGGCGCGCTCCGAGATCGACGATCGCGTAGGCGCGCTCGATCTCGGCGCCGACGACTACCTGGTGAAGCCCTTTGACTTCCGCGAACTCGAAGCCCGCGCCCGCGTATTGATGCGTCGCCGCGCCGGAGGCGAGGCAACCAATGTGATCGTCTGCGGCGACGTTTTGCTCGACCGCTCCCAGCGCTCGGTCAAGGTCGGCAATCGCGAAGTGCCGCTGAAACGTCGTGAAATGACATTGCTTGAAATTCTCGCCAGCCGACCGGGTCGCGTGTTCAGCAAGGACCAGTTGCTCGACCAGCTCTTCGGCTTCGATGAACCGGCTGGCCCCAATGCCATTGAGCTCTATGTCGGGCGCCTCCGAAAGAAGCTCGAGGGGGCAAAGGCCCGGATCGTGACCGTTCGCGGCGTGGGCTATCAACTGGTGTCTGATGCAGAGGACTAGGCGCTCACTTTTTGCCCGACTGGTCATCCGGGTTGCCGTGGTTCTCGCCGGCGGCGCCGCGATCCTGATGACGGCGGCCTGGCTTTATGCCCGCGCGGCCGCCGACGAGGCCTATGATCGGCTGCTTCAGGGCGCCGCGATCCAGATCCTCGACAGCCTTGTGGTCGAAGAGGGCCGCATTGCTGTCGACCTGCCGCCGAGCGCCTTCGAGCTCCTCGGATTGGCGCCGCGCGACAAGATCTTCTACCGCGTCGTCGCCCCCGATGGCACGACGCTGACCGGCTACGAAGACCTTGAGTTTCCGACCGACACCGCCAATGCCCGCACCGACACTCTGTTCCAGACCTCACGCTTCCGCGATCAGCCGGTGCGCATGGTGGCAGCGAGCCGCGCGATTGCCGATCCCTTGCTCGGTGGTTGGGCCAAGGTCCTGATCGCCCAGACCATCGGGGCCCGCCAGGAACTGACGACCGAATTGACGACCCGTGCCCTAGCGCTGGTCGGGGTCATGAGCCTGCTTGCGCTCGGAGGGACAATTCTTGCCGTGCGTTATTCGCTACGGCCGCTCGATGCACTCGGCGACACGCTTCGCCGCCGCGACAGCCAGGACCTGACACCGCTCGCCGTCGACGTGCCTCGCGAGCTCTCCCCCTTCGTGGAATCCATCAACCACTTCATGGGCCGACTGGATGACCGATTGCAGCTGTTGCAGCGCTTCATCGCCGACAGCGCCCATCAGATCCGCACCCCACTGACGGCATTATCGGCCCAGGTCAGCCTGATCAACGAAGAAGCACTTTCGGAGAATGACCGCCGTCACCTCGACCGGGTGAAGAACCGGGCATCGGAGCTTGCGCGGTTCACCACGCAATTGCTCAACCATGCCATGGTCATCCACCGTTTCGATTCCGTGCAACTCTCGCCGATCGACGTCGTCGATGTCGCGCGTAAAGCCTTCCGCGCCGCCGTCCCGATCACCATCGACCCCGACATCGTCGTTTCATTCGAGGCGCCGCCGGAGCCGCTGATGGTGCTCGGTGATGGCTTGAGCCTGCGCGAGGCGATCGTCAACGTCATCGACAATTCGCTGCGCCATGGTGTGGTGTCGAGCCTTGCGGTGCGGGTGATCCGGCGCGGCGATTTCGTTCTGGTCGAGGTTGAAGACGATGGCCCAGGCATCCCGGCCCAGGACTGGGCGCAAGTGACCCGACGCTTCGTCTCTTCGAAGTCAGGCGAAGGCAGCTCCGGCCTCGGCTTCGCCATCGCCTCTGAGGTGGCCACAACGCTGAACGGTGCGCTGGCCTTCCGCGAACGGACGCCCGGGACAGGCTTCACCACCTTTCTTGAACTTCCCCTGATCGATGCGAGGCCAAACGCATGAACCTGTCGACGATGTTCCGCGCCGTGGTGTCGGGATGTGTAACGGCGGCCCTGGCCTCGACCTCGGCTCTCGCGATTGAGGGCGAGCGCTCCGTCTTCCCCGCACCTGAACAGGAGCGGACAAGACTTGTCATCAACGGGGTGACGGACGCCGACGTCATTGCGCCGCTGATCCGGGACTTCCAGGAAACGGCGCGCGACGTGACGGTCGAATTCAACGACTATGTCAGCAACGATCTCTTCCGCGAGGCGGAACTGGCCTGTCGCCAGCGGCGGAGCCACGGCGACCTCTGGATTTCCTCGTCGGTCGACCATCTCGTCAAGCTCGCCAATGACGGCTGCGCCAGGTCCCACCAGTCGGAGGAAACGGAGCGTGTTTCGGCCTGGGCAAACTGGCGCGACGAAATCTTCGGCTTTGCCTTCGAGCCCGCCGTCATCGTCTATCACGCCGCGCAGGTGCCGCCGGAGGATGTGCCCCGCTCGCATGTCGAGATCGCCGAACTCCTGCGCCGCAAGCCGGACGAATACTGGACACGGATCGGCACCTACAACGTCAAACTGTCAGGCGTGGGCTATCTGCTAGCCTTCCATGACGCGCAACAGGCGCCGACAAGCTACGGCCGTCTGCTGGAGAGCTTCAGCCGCGCGCAGGTTGTGACCAGCTGTTGCAACAAGGAAGTGCTCGACCTGATCGAGACCGGCAGGTTGAAGATCGCCTACAACATCCTCGGCTCCTATGCCTATGCGCGCTATCTGCGCAACAATGACATGCGGGTGGTCGTGCCGCGCGATTATACGCTGATCCTCACCCGCGGCGCGATGATCCCGACCCATTCGCCACAGCCCGACCTCGCCGCTCGCTTCGTCGATTATCTGGTCTCGGAGCGCGGCCAGAAGGTCGCGCGGGAAAAGGCCTTCTACTTTGCCGAAAACGCACCTTTGCCACCCGGCGTTGATGGGCCGATCTCGCTGATCGAATCCGGCATCGGCCGCCCGATCCGTGTCGGCCCGGCGCTCCTTGCCGCCCAGGACAGGGCGACGCGCGAGGAATTCATCCGCAATTGGACATCGCTTCTCGCGCCCGGTGCGCCCTGATGAAAAAAGGCCGGCGTCTCCGCCGGCCTTTGCAAAGTACCAGGATCAAAGACCTCAGTCCTCTTCCTGGAAGACCTCCTCGCGCTTCTTCTTGACGCTCGGAAGGAAGACCACGATCAGAACCGCAAGCGCGAGCAGCAGCAGGGTGAGGCTGATCGGCCGGGTGACGAAGGTCGACGGATCGCCGCGCGACAGGATCATCGCTCGCCGCAAGTTCTCCTCGAGCAACGGTCCCAAAACGAAGCCGAGCAACAAGGGTGCCGGCTCGCAGCGCAGCTTGACCAGCACGTAGCCGATGAGCCCGAAGAAGGCGACGGCATAGAGGTCGTAGATGTTGCCGTTGACGCTGTAGACCCCGATCGAGCAGAAGGCCATGATGATCGGGAAGAGCACGTAATAGGGGATCGTCAGAAGCTTCACCCAGAGCCCGATCAGCGGCAGGTTCAAAACCAGCAGCATCAGGTTACCGATCCACATCGAGGCAATAATGCCCCAGAACAGGGCCGGCTGTTCGCTGGCGACATTCGGACCGGGCACGATGCCCTGGATGATCATCGCACCGACCATCAGCGCCATGACCGGGTTTGCCGGAATACCGAGGGTGAGCAGCGGGATGAACGAGGTCTGCGCGCCGGCATTGTTGGCCGATTCCGGACCTGCTACCCCTTCGATAGCACCATGCCCGAACTCCTGCGGGTTCTTCGACATGCGCTTTTCGACCGTGTAGGACGCGAAGGACGCCAAGATCGCGCCGCCACCCGGCAGGATGCCGAGCGCCGAGCCAATGCCTGTGCCGCGCAGCACCGGGCCGACCATCCGCTTGAAGTCGTCACGCGTCGGCATCAGGCCGCTGACCTTAGTGATCAGGACTGTCCGGTTACGATCGCTTTCGAGATTGCGAAGGATTTCAGCGACACCGAAGACACCGACGGCGACAGCGACGAAATTCAGACCATCCGCATATTCGGTGATCCCCATCGTGAAACGCGGCGTGCCGGAATAAATGTCCGTGCCGACAAGGCCGAGCAACAGGCCGAGTGCGACCATGGCTAGCGCCTTGATGATCGACCCATGGGCGAGCGCGATCGACGAGACGAGACCGACGATCATTAGGGAGAAGTACTCGGCAGCCCCGAATTCGAGCGCGATGGCGGTGAGCGGCGGCGCGAAGATCGCGACGAGGAAGGTCGAGACGGTGCCGGCGAAGAAGGAGCCGATTGCGGCAATCGCGAGTGCCGCCCCTGCCCTGCCATTGCGGGCCATCTGGTAGCCGTCGATCGCGGTGACGGCGGATGAGGATTCGCCCGGCATGTTGATCAGGATGGCCGTGGTCGAACCGCCATACTGCGCGCCGTAATAGATGCCGGCGAGCATGATCAGCGACGAGACGGGCTCAAGCTGGAAGGTGATCGGCAAGAGCATGGCGATCGTGGCTGTCGCACCGATGCCGGGAAGCACGCCAATCAGCGTGCCCAGGATGACACCGATCAGGCAGAAGAACAGGTTCTCGATGGAACCGGCGGTCGCGAAACCGAGGGCAAGATTGCTGATGAAATCCATGTTCGTCGCCTCAACGGAACCAGGGGCCGAAGCGTTCGAACGGCAGGCCTAGGCCGTAGCTGAACACGAGGACCGAGAAGAAGGTGATGCCCGTCGCAAGCGCGAGAGCCGCCGGAACCCGGAGCCGCTCAGAGGCGAAGCTTGCGATGAAGGCGGCAACGAAAAGGGCCGGCACGAAACCGGCGCCGCGCACCAGGAGACCGAAGACGATCGGTGCCGGCAGAATGAAGAGCATGCCGCGCCAGGCGATTGCGCCGATCACCTCGCCGGTGACCTTCACGGACTGCACAAGGATGACGACGCCGAGCAGCGTCAGTACACCGGCAAGCACGAGCGGGAAGTAGCCCGGCCCCATGCGAAACGCGGTTCCGAGTTCCAGCGACAAGGATTGAATGACGAAGAAGAGGCCAAGCCCGATGAACAGCAAACCGCAAAGCAGGTTGGCCGTGTCGAAGCGTAAGGATTTCATGTTGTCCCCCGACAAAAGGCGCGGACGGCCTTGGACTTGGCCGACCGGCACGACAAGTCGCGGACCCGGCCAACCGGGCCCGCGCAGATGTGGATGGATCAGTCGGCGTACTGGCCGGCAGCTTCGATCACCGGCTTCCACCGGGCGATTTCGCCTTCGAGCTTGGCCTTGAGGGCCGCAGACGTCACATCGCTGTCCGGCGACGGTGCGGTGCCGAGTTCGGCGAAGCGAGCGACGACGTTTTCGTCCTTGAGAGCCTTCTTGAGCGAGGCGTTGAGCTTCTCGATCGCTTCAGCCGGCGTGCCCTTCGGCGTGTATACGCCATGCCAGATACCGACCTGGAAGTCGTTCAAGCCACCTTCGGCAGCCGTCGGCACGTCAGGCAGGACCGGCAGGCGCTCGGCAGAGGTCACAGCATAGGCCTTGATCGTGCCACCCTGGATCTGCTTTGTCGTATTGGTGGTCTGGTCGCACATGATATCGACCTGGCCGCCGAGCAGATCGGTCATGGCCGGACCCGTGCCCTTGTAGGGAACGGTGACGAGCGGGGTCTCGATCTGGCTCATGAACAGCATGCCGCAGAGATGCGAGGCTGCGCCGATGCCGGCATTGGCCACGGTGACGGTATCCTTGTTGGCCTTCACATATTCAACGAGACCCTTGAGATCGCTGGGCTCGAAATCCTTGCGAGCGACGATCGTCATCGGAACGTCGGTGACGAGACCGACATAATCAAAGGCGTTCAGCGGATCATAGGCGAGCTTGCGATAAAGGCTTGCGCTGGTCGCCATGCCGATGTGGTGAAGCAGAATGGTGTAGCCATCCGGCTCCGAGCTTGCGACGCGGCCGGCACCCAGCGTGCCACCGGCGCCGCCGACATTCTCGACGAGAACCTGCTGGCCGAGATCCTTGGACATGGATTCAGCGACGAGACGCGCGACGGTATCCGTCGGGCCGCCTGCTGCGAACGGGACCACCATGGTGATCGAACGCTCGGGATAGGTCTGGGCCGATGCGGATGCTGCGATGAAGGTTGCCGCAATGGCAGTCGCGCTGAAGAGCGACTTGAAGAAAGTCATGAAAGCCTCCCGGTTCAATTGATCCTGCCGGTTCGGCTCCTCCCGCCCGGCATTGGATGGCCCGATCTTCTTCAGGCGAGACCGCGTCACAATCGCCCGGTCAGGTATCAGCCGAGCTTTTGTGAGGCATCGCAGTGCAACATGGGTGGGTTTCCTCCCAAGCGGCTCAGATGATGTGTGGAATTCCACCCATTACTTAAGGAGGGTGCGGTCAGGAGGGCCCCTAGTCCCTGCCATCGAAGGCGAGGCTCTTGTCGAGCCCATGCTTCTGCATCTTCTCGTAAAGTGTCTTGCGGGAGATTCCGAGCTGCTCGTAGACCGGCCGCAGCGATCCGCCATGGGCGGTAATGGCATTGGCGATCAGCTGCTTTTCATAGGCCGCCACCTTGTCGGCCAGACGCGTATTCGCCGTTTCGAGTGCTGCCGCACTGTCGAGCCCGGTTTCCAGCCCGAGCACCAGCCGATCGGCCGCATTCCGCAACTCGCGAACATTGCCCGGCCAGTCACGCTCGGCGATCTCGGAGAGGATCTCCGGCTCCACCTCCATGTCATCGCGGCCGTAGCGTGCACACGCTTCGCGCACGAGATGCAGGAAGAGCAGCGGAATGTCGGCCCGCCGCTGCGCAAGCGAGGGCACGCGGAGTGTCACGACATTCAGCCGGTAGAAGAGGTCCGCGCGGAAACGCCCCGCCGCCACCTCGCTCTCGAGATCCACCTTGCTCGTGGCGAGGAAGCGCACGTCGAGCGGCACCGTTTCGTTCGACCCCAGACGCGTGATTGTCCGCTCCTGCAGCACCCGCAGGAACTTCGCCTGCAGGTCGAAGGGCATTGAGCCGATTTCATCTAGGAGAATGGTTCCGCCGCGTCCGTGTTCGAACTTGCCGTAGCGTGCCCGAAGCGCACCCGGGAAGGCACCGGCTTCGTGGCCGAAGAGCTCGCTTTCGATCAGGGTCTCAGGCAGAGAAGCACAGTTGATCGCGAGGAAGGGGGCCTTCGCCCGGGCGCTGATATCATGCAGGCTGCGCGCAACGACCTCCTTGCCGGCCCCCGTATCGCCGATAATCAGCGCGTCAGCCTCCGTCGCACCGATCGCCCGTACCCGATAGCGCAGGTCGACCATGACAGGCGTGCGGCCGGGAAGCCGCGTCTCGATATCGTCGCGCTTGCCGGCAACGGCCCTCAGGCGCCGGTTTTCGAGAACGAGCGAACGGCGGTCCAGCGCATGGCGCACGACGCCCGCCAACGCCTGACTTGCAAAAGGCTTCTCTATGAAGTCATAGGCGCCCTCGCGCATGGCCTTCACCGCGAGCTGCACTTCGCCATGGCCCGTCACCAGAATGACGGGGATTTCGTGATCCAGTTCGCGGATCCGGTGCAGAAGCGTCATTCCGTCCATGCCCGGCATCCGGATGTCGCTGACGACCACGCCATCAAAGCCGAAGCCCACCCGCGAAAGGATCTCGTCGCCCGAGGCAAAGGCCTTAACTTGCAGACCATGCAGTTCCAGCGCCTGACTGGTGGAGAAGCGCAGCTCCTCCTCGTCATCGACGAGCAACACCAGACCTGAATTCATTCCGCCGCCTCGTGCAATGCTTCCGCTTCCAGGAGATCGATCCGGAACAGGGCACCGCCACCCTCACGTTCCCGAACCGTCAGGCTTCCGCCGAAATCCTTGATGATATTGTAGGAAATCGAAAGGCCAAGCCCAAGGCCCTTGCCGACGCCCTTTGTGGTGAAGAACGGATCAAAGATGCGCTCCATGATCGCCGGCGGCACACCCGGTCCCCGATCCACGATCTCGATCACCACACGACCATTATCCCGACGCGCCGAAAGTTCGATCGCGCGATCATCGAGCCCTTCGACAGCATCGCAGGCATTGGTCAGAATATTGACGAGCACCTGTTGCAGGCGAACGGATCCGCCCTGCACAGGCGGCAGCCCCGGCTCGAAATTCAGCGACAACGTCGCATCCGCCGTGCCAAGACGCGCGGAGACGATTTCGAGTGTCTCTTCCACCACCTCTTCGATCGAGATGGCGCTCAGCTTCTCGTTCGGCTTGCGCGCGAAATTGCGCAGGTGCCTAGAGATCGAAGCCATCCGGTCGATGAGATTGGAAATACGCCCCAGATTGTCCCGCGCCTCGGAGATCCGGTCGCGATCGATCAGCATGGTCGCGCTGTCGGCATAGGTCTTGGCAGCAGCGAGCGGCTGGTTGAATTCGTGTGAAAGGGCAGCCGACATCTGGCCGAGGCCTGCAAGCTTGCCGGCCTGGATCAGGTCGGCCTGCGTCTGGCGGAGCTGCAGGTTGACCCGGGCGAGATCGGCGGTACGCTCCTCGACCCGCCGCTCCAGTTCAGCCTGAGCCTCGATCTGCATATGCATGCGCTCCTGCAACCGGGCACGACGCTGGATGACGACAGCCAGCCCCAGCCCGAACAGGCACAGGAAGAGCAAAATGGCGACCAGCATGGTCCGCGCCTGGGCATGGATGGTGCCGGTGTCGAAGAGCACCTTCACCGTCCAGTCGGCGTCCGGCATGTACTGCTCAAGAACCAGATACTCCCGAGATCCCGCCCCCTGGTTGACGGTCATCAGCACATGATCATCAAGCGCACTTCGCTTGATCGGCAACTCCCGCAAGACCGCATCGGAATAGCGCCGCGAGGCGGTGGTCCGTTCCAGTCTCTCCGGCGTGAGCGGCAGCACGGAGGCGTAGAGCCATTCGGGATTCCCGGTCATGAAGATGATCCCCTCGGGATCATGCACGAGGATCTTGTACTCCCCACCCCGCCAGGAGGTTTCGATGCCCTCGATATCGACCTTGAAGGCGATGACACCACGGACCGTCCCATCCACCTCGATCGGCGCCGAGAAATAGTAGCCGCGCTTGGCCGAGGTCGTACCGAGTGCGTAGAAACGCGCCTGCTTGCCGGCAGCCGCTTCGTAGAAATAGGGACGGTAGATGAAGTTCTCGCCGACAAAGCTCGCGACACCATCGAAATTGCTCGCGGCGATCGTGTTGCCGTCCATCGTCATCACATAGATGTCGGAGGACTCGAGCAGCGTGTTGATTTCCTTGAGATAGAGATTGGCAGCCCGCCGTAGCGCCGGATTGTCAGGATCAAGGATGAGTTCCTTCATGTCCTCATGGTCGGCGATCAGCGCCGGCAAGGTCTCATAGCGGCTGAGATGGCCTGAGAGCGCCGAAGTCGCCAGACGCAAGGCGCTGTTGGCCTGCAGCGACGCTTCCGCCATGACATTGCGGGTGAGGAGCCGGTTGCCGATGGTGGCGAGTGCAAGGCTTGCAGCGATGAGGATCAGCACGAGCGCCAGGATCATGCGCCGCGCCACGGCCAGTCGTCGCGCCGGTGGTGTCGTTGCTGTCGTCACGGGCTGTCTCCTCCGAGCACAAGGATAGCGACCTGACCGTCGCTTTCCAAGCCGGCTTGCGAACGCGGCCTCGGCTCACGAAAAAGCCGCCAGACCTTTGCGGATCCGGCGGCTCGAAAACGTGGCGGGCCTGGAGGCAATCAGGCCGCGCGGCTGTGTGAATGCGCAGAGGCACGACGACCTTCCGGCGCGAGCTTGAACTGGTTGACGAGCTGCATCAGCGCATCCGCCTCGTCGGCTAGCTGGCGGGTGGCGGCATTCGTCTCTTCGACCATGGCAGCGTTGCGCTGGGTCATCTGGTCCATCTCGTTGACGGAGGAATTCACTTCCGCCAGCCCGTTCGACTGATCACGGCTCGCCATGGCGATGACCGAAACGCGGTCGGCAACCGTGATGATATTGGCCGAGATCTCGGCGAGTACCGCACCAGTCTGCTGCACCAGCTTGGATCCGGCCGAGACTTCCGTGCTCGACTTGTGAATGAGGTCCTTGATCTGCTGGGCGGCACCCGCCGAGCGTTGCGCCAGTTCACGCACTTCCTGGGCAACGACGGCGAAGCCCTTGCCGGCCTCGCCCGCACGTGCCGCTTCGATGCCGGCGTTCAGTGCCAGCAGGTTCGTCTGGAAGGCGATCTCGTCGATGACATCGATGATCTGCACGATCTGGCCCGAGGCGTCCTCGATACGACCCATGGCGTCGATGGCATTTCCGACAACCGTCGACGATGTGTCAGCGCGGCCCTTAGTATCGGCAACGATGTTGTTCACTTCCTCAGCGCGCTCTGCGGACGACTTCACGGTCACCGTGATCTCGTCGACGGCAGCCGCCGTTTGCTCGAGCGAGGCCGCCTGCTGTTCGGTGCGCTTGGCCAGCTGGTCGGCCGCACTGCTCATCTCGGCGGCGTTGCGCTGGATCATGTAGGTGTTCGAACGGATCTGCGTCATCGTATCCTGCAGATGCTCCAGCGACTGGTTGAAGTCGTTGCGCAACTGCTCGAGACGACCGTGGAACGGCGTCTCGATGGTCTCCGAAATGTCGCCCTTTGCAAGGCGGCCAAGACCGGTGGCAAGCGCATTGACCGCGAAGTCGATCTGACGGTCGATCTCCTGCTTTTCGAGATCGTTGCGACGACGCTCTTCCTCGGCCTGGACCCGTTCGGCCTCGCTGCGGCTTTCGATCTCGATCTTCGACAGCGCGTTCTGCTTGAACACGCCAAGCGCACGGGCCATCTCGCCGATTTCGTCGACGCGGGCTTCGCCATTGATCTTGGTGTCGAGCACGCCTTCGGCCAGACGACGCATGGCGCCGGTGATCTGGCCGATCGGGCCCTTGAAGGTCAGCACGAGGCCGATGCCTGCAAAGATCGAGATGAGGATGCCGAGGCCTGTCGCGCCGATGGAGATGGAGTTCGCCTCCTGGCGCTCCTCGCCCGCCGAGACCTTCTGCATTTCGGCAAAGGTGGTCAACTGCTTCCAGATGACATTGAGATCGGAGGCGGCCTGCTCGAAGCTTGACTTGCGCTCCTGGCTGACCTTCACGAGTTCAGCGCTTGCCCCGATCATGGAATCGACGGCCGGCCCGAGCTCCTTCTTCACCTGCATCATGATCGGCTGATCGGCAGCAGTCTTGTCGAGTGCGGCCAGGAACTTCTTCACGGCATTGAACTGTTGCTCCAGGAGCATCCGGTTCTGCTCGGTCGGCTCCAGCAGGAAGCGAGCCATCATGATCTGCAAGGCATAGCCGGCAGCCATGACCTGGCGACCGTCGGCGATGACGGCCTGGGCCTTCGCGAGCGGCGCATCGAGCTCACCGAACTTGATGGTGGCTTCCTTCATCTTCTGCTGGGCGGCAAGACCGAGATAGGCGTTGAGCTGGGTGAAGTTGCGCAGCTTGCCGGCGAGATCGGTGATGACGGCTTCGGACTTGTCGTTGGCAGCCACGGCAGCCTTCAATTCGCCGCCGATCTTGTCGAGCGTCTTTGCGGCAGACTGGTTGGCCTTGGGCAGGACGGCAGCCAGCACCTGCTGGCGCGCAATGATTTCGTCGACGCGGGCCGTGATCACGGCAAACTTCTCGTCCGGCGTCTTGGCCTTGGTGAAGGCGGAATTGGTTTCGGTCAGGAAGGTCCCGGTGCTGCGAATGCTCTCAGCATCGCGCAGCATGGTCTTGGCGGCGGCATCATCCCCCTGGACGGCGCGTTCAAGGGTGGCCATGGCGGCGGTCACGCGGCCTTGGGCGACAACGATCTGCTTGGTGCCCTGCTGCAGCGTATCCACAAGCTTGGACTCGGCATCATGCAGCGTCCAGAGATCGCCGATATGGACGAACACCTGGTCGATCAGTTTGCCGGCTTCTTCAAGTTCGGGGCGGCCATCGGCATCGGGGGCGAGTTGCGAAAGCGTCGTCTCGAGATCCCGCTTCTGCTGCTCGAGGCGCCCCGTCAGATCAGCCCTTGCCTCTTCCGTCGTGTTCGCAAGGAAGCTGGTCATCGAAGCGGAAACATCACGGAAACCGCTCAGCGACTGCAGCACACTGTTCGAAATCTCGATGCGCCCCTGCAGCAGGCCCGACGCGTAAAGGCCGGTAAAGCCGACGGCGGAAATGCTGATGACGAAAGGCAGAATGAAAATCAGCACCTTCGTCTGAATATTGAAGCGCGACAATATACGGTCGATGAACACGGTTTGGTCTCCTCCGACATCGGCAACCGGCTAAACTGCGGTCATCGAGGTCCATGCCTGAATCGTATGGAGAATGGGCAAGGAAGACTAATATGACCTTAATGAGACAGGTCAGATTGACGTCCGGGAAGCGGTATCAGCGACACCGGAACCTCAACGGAATGCGCAACTTTAAATCGAAAATCGCAACGCAAGACGGCACGCGAGATGGACGATCCCGCATGCCACAAGAATGTGTATGACCGGTATGATGAACTGGTCGAGCTCAGCGCATGTCTTCGATGGCCACCGGATCCACGTCGGTATAGTCGACATTGTCGCCGGCCATGGCCCAGATGAAGGAATAATTCGCCGTTCCCGCACCCGAATGGATCGACCAGCCGGGCGACAGCACCGCTTCCTCGTTCTTCATGATGATGTGGCGCGTCTCGTCCGGCTCGCCGAGCAGGTGGAAGACGCGCGTCTTTTCCGCCATGTCGAAATAGAGATAGGCCTCCATGCGCCGGTCATGGATGTGACACGGCATGGTGTTCCAGACGGAACCCTTGGCGAGGCTGGTCATGCCGACCACGAGCTGGCAAGTTTTCACGCCCTCCGGGTGCACGAACTGGAAGATCGAGCGCTCGTTGCTGGTTTCCTGCGCTCCAAGATCGAGCCGCTTGGCATCGCCGATACCGATATGGCGGGCCGGATGGCGGGTATGGGCAGGCGCACTCAAGAGGTAGAACTTCGCCGGCTGCTCGGACGACACAGATGAGAAGCTGACCGAGGAGCCCATGCCGGCATAGACCATGTCGCGGTTGCCGGCCTCGAACCTTTCGCCATCAACCGTCACGACCCCTGCGCCACCGATATTGACCGCAATCATCTCACGGCGCGCCAGAAGCTCCGGCGTGCCGGCCGGCTTGATCGTTTCAAGCGACAACTCCGACGTGACGGGCACGGCGCCACCGACGATCATGCGGTCATAATTGGTGTAGTGCAGCTGGATGCGTCCAGGCACGAAGAGCGGCGGCAGCAGGAAATTCGACCGCAATTCGTCCGTGCCGAAGCCGGCAGCGGTCAAGGGGTCCACGGCGAAGCGATTGGTGAAGTCGGTGTGCGACATCATTCCTCCCATACATGTTATTTCAACTTATCATACATGTTGGAAATTGCACAGCAAGGAGAAAATCTCAGTGCGCTGGCCGAAAAGCCGCCTCTAGGATCTGCTTCGCTGTAACTCATAAGACAGGTTTTAGGGGCGCAGCAGCGGATACACGACCTGCCCGTCTTCTTCACCACGCGGAAAGGCCCCTTCCCGGTTGCGGCGTTCCGCTTCGCGATAGCCCTGCGGGCTGATGCCGATATAGCGCTTGAACATCCGGGAAAAATAATAGGCGTCCGTATAGCCAGAAATGGCAGCTGCCCGCTTCACCGTGCATCCGCCGGCCAGCAACCCCATGGCGCGCTCCATGCGCTTGAACTCCTGAAACTTGTCCATGGTCCAACCGACGCGCTTGCGGAATTCACGCTTGAAATAATCCGGATTGTACGGCGCTGCGGCCAGCACCTGTTCGCTGATTGCCTCGTTCAGCGGGTCGGCTGCGATCTGGCTGGCGGCCACCATGATCGCAAGCGAGAGCTGATCCGGATTGGCAACCGTACCGACGGATTGCTCGCGCCACCGGACGAAAGCCTGCTCGATGAATTCGATGAGCAGGAACATGAAGACATGATGCTGCTGCAGCGTCGTCGAATAGGGCGGCGCCGTCTCGCGGAAATGCCGGACCACCTTTTCCAGCATGTCCCAACGGGCAAGCTTCACCGAAAGCGCCAGATCCATTTGCGCAATCAGGTCGAGGCGACCGAAGAGATCGAGCGTGAAATGCTGCGCGATGCCCGTATAGGCCTCGACAGAAGCCGACCGCCCGACAAACCGCGTGCCGGCTGGTAGAAGCATGGCAGAGCCCGGCTCAAGCTCTACCGTCTGTCCCTCGACCTCATAGATTCCGCGACCGCTGAGGCAGATCACGAGATCATGCACCCGGTTCGACTTGTCGATCGACCAGGTCTGCGAATGCTGCATCCGGATGGTCGAGCGGGTCAGGTTCAGCGCGAGTGCCTGCATTGGAATGCCGGTGAGAACGCTACCTTCAGTTTCGTCCATCATTTTTCCCCTATTTGTCGATTTCCGCGCGAGACCAATTGGGGGGATATTAGCCACAGGAGCGGCCCTTTTGGGAAGGCCGGGAGGATATCAGGAGGAGAAGGGACGTCGGCCAGACGGGCAGCCTTGTGGGCCGCCGCAAAGCCGCAGCCCTTGAATGTTGCGATGCAGAAAACGGAATACACGCGCTCGGTCACCATCGCCTATATCGGCGGCGGCTCGCTCAACTGGGCGACGAAACTGATGGGCGACCTGGCCCAGGACGGCACCGTTCCGGCAACCGTCCGGCTCTACGATCTCGACCATGCCGCCGCCGAGCGCAATGCCCGCATCGGCAACCGCTATGCCACCCGCAGCGACGCACGCGCACGCGTCACCTACTCAGCCGAGCGGACGCTCGAGGCCGCCCTTGCCGGTGCCGACATCGTGATAATCTCGATCCTGCCAGGCTCCTTCGAGGACATGGCGAACGACATCGCGATCCCCGAGCGCTACGGCATCCGTCAGTCGGTCGGCGACACCGTCGGACCCGGCGGTTTTGTCCGCGCCATGCGGGCAATACCGATGATCGCCGAGATCGGCCGCGCCATCGCCCGCCATTGCCCTGAGGCTTACGTCTGCAACCTGACAAATCCCATGTCGGTGCTGACGGGCACGCTCTATGCCGTCTTCCCGGAAATTCGTGCATGGGGCTCCTGCCACGAGGTCATCAAGACCCGCAAGATCATGGCCTATCTGGCCAACCGTCGGGCTGGCGAGGTTCTCTACGGCTATCGCGACGCCCAAGTGAATGTTCTCGGCATCAACCACTTCACCTTCGTCGATCGAGCTGCCGTCGGCGGCGTCGACATGATGCCGGCCTATCTCGATTTCGCCCGCGAGCATCTCGCCACGGGCTGGCGGGAATCCCCGCTCGATCAGGCCAACGAGCACGACCGCTACTTCACAGACAGTTTCCGCGTGAAGTTCGATCTCTCGCTCCGCTTCGGCATCGCCGCGGCCGCCGGTGATCGCCATCTCGTCGAGTTCCTGCCCCAGGCGTGGTATCTCGATGATCATGCCGCATGGAAATTCGGCCTCACCCCCGTGGAGTTCCGGATGCGCGAGCGAAAGCAGAAAGTCGATCACGCGGAGGCGCTCGACAAGGGAGCCGCCCTGCCGCCGGCCCTGGCCTCCGACGAGGCCATCGTCGAGCAGATCAAGGCGCTCCTCGGTGGGCCCGAGCATGTGAGCAACGTCAATCTGCCGAACCGGGGGCAACTTGCTGGGTTCGCGGAAGGCACCATCGTCGAAACCAATGCCCGCTTCAGCCCACTCGGCGTACAGCCCGTCGTCGCAGGGCGATTGCCGCAGGCGATTGAGCTGCTCGCCCGGCCCCATGCTGACCGGCAGAACGCCCTCGTCGCAGCGGTCCTTTCCGATGACGTCGACGCTCTTCTGCCACTCTTTATCTCGGACCCGCTCGTCGCCGCCCTGCCCCAGGACAAGGCGAAGCGCCTCTTCCGCGAGATGGTGACAGCAACCCAGCATCGCCTGCCCGAAACGCTGAGCAGAGCCGGAGGTGCCGCATGAGCGGAGACAGCCGTTACCTCGGGCTCCTCTACCTGGCGCCTTACATCATCGGGCTGCTGATCTTCACGGCGCTGCCCTTCGTCGTCTCGCTCTATCTGAGCTTCACCGACTACAATCTCATGAGCGCGCCGATCTTCACCGGCTTCGACAACTATGTCAGGCTCTTCACCGGCGATAGGACCTTCCGCAAGTCGCTCTGGGTGACCCTCATCTACGTCTTCACGACGGTGCCACTGAAGCTGATTTTCGCGCTCTTCGTCGCGGTGATCCTGAACTACAAGCTGAAGTTCATCAACGTTTACCGCACGGCCTTCTACGTGCCCTCGATCCTCGGCGGCTCGATAGCGATCGCGGTTCTCTGGCGCTACATGTTCGCCGATGTTGGCCTGGTCAATATGGGGCTGGCGATGATTGGCCTCGAACCCGTCAACTGGTTCGGCGATCCGACCAATGCGCTCTTCACCATCACGCTACTGCGTCTCTGGCAGTTCGGCTCCGCCATGGTGATCTTCCTCGCCGCCCTCCAGAGCATCGACAAAAGCCTCTATGAGGCAGCCGCCATCGATGGCGCCGGCAAGTGGAAGAGCTTCGTCCACATCACCCTGCCGCTGATCACGCCTGTCATCTTCTTCAACCTGATCATGCAGATGGTCCAGGCCTTCCAGGAGTTCAACGGCCCCTACATCATCACGCAGGGCGGCCCGTTGAAGGCCACCTATTTCCTGCCGATCTACATCTATGACGAAGCCTTCAAGCGCTTCGACATGGGCTATGCCTCGGCCATCGCCTGGGTGCTCTTCGTCATCATCATGGCGCTCACCCTCATCGCCTTCTGGTCTTCGCGCCACTGGGTCTACTACGCCGGCGACAAGCGGAGCTGATCACATGACCGACCACGCCCTCACCCCCTATGCCACAGGCTTCGACGAAGTCGACAAGGCCCATCGCCGCGATCTGCGCCGTCAGAAGATCACCACTGTCTTCCGCTACGCCGTGCTGACGCTGGTCGGCCTGATCATGATCTATCCGCTGGTCTGGCTGATCGGCGCGTCGTTCAAGACCAACTCCGAGATCTTCGCCAATCCGGGCTTCTGGCCGGAAAACCCGACCGCGGACGGCTATATCCGCGGCTGGCAGACCTCGACGCCCTATTCCTTCGGCACCTTCTTCCTGAACACGCTGTGGATCGTTCTGCCGAAGATCATTGGCACGGCGATTTCCTGCACGGCCGTCGCCTATGGCTTCGCCCGCTTCGACTTCCCCTTCAAGAAGCTGCTCTTCGCGACGTTGATCGCGACGCTACTGCTGCCGAATGTCGTCACCCGCATTCCCCAATACCTGCTCTTCCGCGATCTCGGCTGGCTCGATACCTATCTGCCGCTCTGGGTCCCCTCAGCCTTTGCCGGCGACGCCTTCTTCGTCTTCATGCTGGTGCAGTTCCTGCGCGCCATCCCACGTGACATGGAGGAAGCCGCCCGCGTCGACGGGGCCAATACCTGGCAGGTGCTGGTTTTCATCGTCATCCCGCTCCTGATGCCGGCCCTGATCTCGGTCTGCCTCTTCCAGTTCATGTGGACGATGAACGATTTCTTGGGACCGCTCATCTACATCTCCTCCGTCGACAAGTTTCCCGTCTCCCTGGCGCTGAAACTCTCGATCGATACGACGGAGGCCTTTGAATGGAACCGGGTGCTCGCGATGTCGGTGCTGACGCTGTTGCCAGCCCTCACCGTCTTCTTCCTCGCCCAGAAATACTTCATCGACGGCATCTCCGCCGGCGGCATCAAGGGATAAAACAATGGCCCGGTTGCAACTGAAAAACCTCGAAAAAGACTATGGCGCCTTCCGTGCCGTGCACGGCATCAACCTCGATGTCGAAGACGGCGAGTTCATGGTTCTGGTCGGCCCTTCCGGCTGCGCGAAATCGACGACACTGCGCATGATCGCCGGCCTGGAAAGGATCACCGGCGGCGAGATCCGCATCGGCGGCGAGCTCGTCAACGACCGCGCCCCCGGCGATCGCGGCATCTCCATGGTCTTTCAGAATTACGCGCTCTATCCGCACATGAAGGTGAAGAAGAACCTCTCCTTCTCCATGCGCCTCAAGCGCCGCCCCCAGGCTGAAATCGACGAAGCGACCGACAAGGTGGCGGGCACGTTGGAGATCGGCGCCCTGCTCGACCGGTTGCCGAAGCAACTCTCCGGTGGCCAGGCCCAGCGCGTCGCTGTTGGCCGCGCGCTGATCAAGAAGCCGCAGGTCTTTCTCTTCGACGAGCCGCTGTCGAACCTCGACGCCAAGCTGCGCGCCTCGATGCGCGTGCGCATCACCGACCTGCACAAGCAGCTGAAGGCCGACGGCATGGCGGCGACCGTCATCTACGTCACCCACGACCAGACGGAAGCCATGACCATGGGCGACCGGATCTGCGTCATGAAGGACGGGCACATCATGCAGGTAGCCGATCCGGTGACGCTCTACAACCGCCCGGCCAATGCCTTCGTGGCCGGCTTCATCGGTAGTCCGGAAATGAACCTGATTGCGGCAGAGCTCACCGGAAACGGAGAACTCGTCACTGCCGGCCAGACGCTCTCGATCATGGATGGCCTCGCCCAGCGGCTGCATCGCGATGCCGCGCGTGAGGTCACCATCGGCATACGCCCACAGCATCTGAAGATCGCGCCGCCTGAAACGCCGGGCACGCTGTCCGGGCGCATCAGCCATGTCGAGTTCATGGGCCACGAAGTCTATCTCTATGTGGATATCGGCGGCGAGCGCGTCATCGCCGTCGTCCCCTCCAGCCAGTACGACCGGTCCGCGATCCGCGACAACCGCGTCTGGCTGAGCCCGGACATCCGGTCCACGCACATCTTCAACCGCATGACGGGCGAGAACATCTCGCTCGCCGACTGAAAGCCGTCATCGTTCAAACTTGGGAGGAGCTAGAATGAGAACCTTGATCATGACCGCCGCACTTCTTGCGGCAACCAGCCTGAGCACTGCCTATGCCGCCGATTTGCGCATGTCCTGGTGGGGCAGCGACGACCGCCATATCGCCACGCAGGAAGCCTTGAAGCTCTGCGGCGGCAAGTTCGGTCACACTGTTGCGCCCGAGTTTACCGGCTGGACCGGTCACCAGGAGAAGATCACGACGCAGCTCGCCGGCCGCACCGAAGCCGACATCATGCAGATCAACTGGCCATGGCTGCCGATCTTCTCGAAGAACGGCGACGGCTTTGTCGATCTCAACGAGTTCAAGGACGTGATCGACCTCAGCCAGTGGTCGGAGACGGACCTAAAGGGCGGCACAGTCGAGGGCAAGCTGAACGGCCTGCCCGTTTCGACCACCGGCCGCGTCTTCATGTTCAACAAGACCACCTATGACAAGGCAGGCCTCGCAATCCCGACCACCTGGGACGAACTGCTCGCCGCAGCCCCGGTCATGAAGGAAAAGCTCGGCCAGGATTACTATCCCTTCGAAGGCACAGCTCTCGACGCCCGCCTCGTCGTGATCCTGCGCACCACGCAGAAGACCGGCAAGGACCTGATCGATCCGGCGACCAACCAGGTTGCCTGGACCGTGGAGGAACTGGCCGATGGCCTGAAGTTCTACCAGACGATGGTCGACAACGGCGTCATCAAGTCCTGGAAGGACGTAGCCGCCGGCGGCAATGCGCCGCTGCATGAGAACCCGGCCTGGGCCAGCGGCAAGATCGCCGGGACCTATCAGTGGGACAGCACCTACGGCAAGATCTCCGGTCCGATGGAAGAGGGCCAGCAACTCGTGCCCGTGAAGCTCCTGCAGATCGAGGGCGCAACGACCGAAGGCGTCTACCGCAAGCCCTCGATGCTGCTCGCCATCTCCAAGAACAGCAAGGAGCCGAAGGCGGCCGCCGAGATCGTCAACTGCCTGCTGAACGATCCGGAAGCGATCAAGATCCTCGGCGCAACCCGTGGCGTGCCCTCCAGCAAGGTGGCGCTCGACGAACTGACCAAGGCAGGCTCGATCAAGCCGGTGCAGGTCGAGGCGAACAAGATCGTGCTGGAAAGCAACGGCGTCGGCGTCTCACCGCTCAACGAGCATCCCCGCGTGACGGAAGCCTTCGACAGCACCTTCGAAGCCTTCGCCTATGGCCAGGTCTCCGCCGAAGACGCGGCCGCCGAGATCATCGACGGCATCAACAGCGCGCTGACCGGCATCTGAGGAGGACGATCTTGACCGACGGCCCCATCCAGCTGCTGCACCTGTCGTCGAGGACGGCAGCACTCACGATCGAGGCGGACGCACATCTGTTCGCCCTCGACCGGGCGTTGCCCTGGGTGCTGCAGCTGGATGACGGCACGACGGTCAAGACCGGCAGCGCGACCTCGGTCGTGCTGTGCATCGACGGTCTCGAACCGGACAACGAGTACCGGTTCTCGACCGCGATCGGTGGCATCACCTTTCGAACACGCGACGAGACGGCCCTGGTCGATATCCGCGACCACGGCGCGCGACCAGACAGCAAGGACAATACCAAGGCGATCCAGTCCGCGATCGCCGCGGTGCCGGCGGGTGGAACACTCCGGCTGCCCGCCGGCTCCTGGACTTCAGGCCCGCTTTTCCTGAAGAGTGACATGACGCTGCTGATCGAAGACGGCGCGGCTCTGCAAGACATCGGCACCCGCGAGCGGCGCCCGATCCTATCCGCCCGGCATCCGGACGGACGCGTGCTCGGCACCTGGGAAGGGGTCGCGGAAGCCTGTTTCGCCAGCCTGCTCAACGCAATCGATTGCGACAACCTGACGATCTGCGGCAAGGGTATCGTTGATGGCGGCGGCGACCGTGGCGACTGGTGGACCTGGCCAAAGGAAACCCGCGACGGAGCCCGGCGCCCACGCACGATCTTCCTGCCCGGCTGCCGTCATCTGACCATGGCCGGCATCACGGTGCAGAATTCCCCCTCCTGGACCGTCCATCCAGTGCTCTGCGAGGATGTTCTCGCGGCAGGACTGACGATCCGCAACCACCCTGACAGCCCGAACACCGACGGGCTGAACCCCGAATCCAGCCAGAACATTCGCCTTGTTGGCCTCGACATTTCGGTTGGCGACGACTGCGTGGCGGTCAAGGCCGGCAAGCGCGATCCGCGCGGCGGTCCGGATCGGCCGACCCGCAATGTCGAGATCCGCAACTGCCTGATGCAACGCGGCCATGGCGCCGTGGTCATGGGCAGCGAGATGAGCCAGGGGATCAGCGACGTCACCATCAGTCGCTGCCATTTCATCGGCACGGACCGAGGCCTGCGCATCAAGACCCGGCGTGGCCGTGGCGGCACCGTGTCCAACATCAGCGTCCATGACTGCCGCATGGAGCACGTCGCGACCCCGATCGCCGTCAACGCCTTCTATTTCTGCGATGCCGATGGACGCTCCGATTATGTCCAGTCCCGGATCGCCCTGCCCGTCTCCGTGACCACGCCGAAGATCGAGGGCATCGACATCCGCAATCTCGAGGTTTCAGGCGCCGAGACGGCGGCTGCCGTCTTCTACGGTCTTCCGGAATCGACCATCGACGCTGTGTCGATCGACGGCATGCACATTGCCTACAGCGCAGATGCGAAACCCGCCGTGCCGGAAATGGCCTGCCATCTGCCGGAACTGCGCCACGCCGGCATCATTGCCGAAAACACGAGGTTCAGTCGTCTGACGCGCCTCTCACCCGCTTCCATTCACCCGGACCCATGAAGACCGATGCTGATCTCCTATTTCGACGACTACGCTCGCGACTACGAACCCTACAAGGCCGGTGCCTGGTGTTATGAGGATGGATGCCTCTATCGCGGCCTGATCACGCTGCATGAGGCGACGGGAGACCGGCGCTGGCTCGACCATCTGACCCGTCTGATCGATGCGCAGGTGGATGCCGACGGCGGTCTTGCCGACTACCGGATTACTGAATTCAACATCGACAACATTCTGCCAGGCCGGGCATTGTTCTACCTCCATCGCCTGACGGGACAGGTCCGTTATCTGGAGGCCGCCAAGCTGCTTGGCCGGCAACTCACCCATCACCCCCGCATCGGAAGCGGCCCCTATTGGCACAAGCTGCGCTACCCGCATCAGGTCTGGCTGGATGGCCTATACATGGCCATGCCTTTCAAGGTCGAGCTTGGCCTGGCACTCGGTGACCAGCGCCTCGTGGACGACGCGATCGCCCAGTTCAACACGGCGCTCGACCTGACATTCGACACAGCCTCCGGCCTCTATCGCCACGGCTACGACGAGTCGCGCCTGCAGGACTGGGCCGATCCCGACACCGGTCTCTCGCCCGCCCGTTGGGCGCGCTCCATCGGTTGGCTCGCCATGGCCTTCGTTGACGTGATCGAGCATCTGCCGGAGGGCAATAACCGCCGCGACCTCTCGGCCCGGCTGGCAGCGCTCAACGATCGGCTTGCCGCGCTGGTGACCAAAGATCATCGCTGGTTGCAGGTGATCGATGCACCGGACGCCAGCAACAACTACCCTGAAAGCTCGGCAACGGCCATGTTCGCCTACGCCCTGCAAAAGTCCGAACGGTTGGGGGTCGACCGCCATGCGTCCCTCGGGCGATCCGCGCTGCAGGCGCTTGCCGATCATGAGGTTCGACCCGTCGAGGGCGGACGGCGTCAGTTGCAGAACATCTGCTGCGTCGCGGGTCTCGGCCCTTTCCAGGGCATCTATCGCGACGGAAGCATCGCATACTATCTCACCGAAGCCATCCGGCCGGATGACATCAAGGGTGTCGGTCCGCTGATGATGGCTGAGGCCGAGCGTCTGCTTGCGAGCGGCAAGACCGCATCGCATGTGTCGGAGGCGTCGCGGCTCCAGACCGCCAGCGCTGTCTGACAGGCAACTGGTCACCGCCGACGCAAAAGGCCGGCGGCTTCCACTTTTCCCATTTCAGCTCGCGGCCTTTTGCTCGACGTCAGATGCCGCACTCGGACGGGTATCCGTCCAGCCGAGATTGCCGGCATAGCGCCAGGCCATCTGCCCCTGCTCGTCGAGCGTGAAGAGATGCAGCCAGCCATTGTCGAAGAGGGCGCGCACCTGGGCATGCCGCTTCAGGATGTCTGAAATCGCCTCCTTCGGCGCATCGACGGCGACCGTCAGTCGAAGCGGCTCGTGGACGAAATTCTCCCCGTCATGCACCGACTGCCAGGGAAGCCCGGCGCGCAGGTTCCCGCCATTGCCCTCGACGACCCCGATACCGCCGACGACATTGTGCAACAGCTTGTTGCCAGCTCCGAAGAGCGAGGGCGCAACCGACGAGCCGAAGTATTGCAGGCTGATCCAACTCGCGACGACCACGGGAGCCGTCAGGATGAGTTCGAGGATCTTGAAGCCCTCGTCCTTCTTCCACACATAGTCGTGCAGGAAGGCCTGGCCTTCCAGTGAGCGACCAGCCGTCCGTGAGCGCGGTGCCGCGATAAAGGCGCGGCAACCGGCAAGCCCGAGTTCTGGGCGAACTTCTGACCAGTCCTTGCTGCGCTCGATGACACGGTCAGCGGTCGCCCGCGGCAGACGCCGCGCCCGCTCTGCCCGCGTCAGGCTGCCGGCCTGGGCGAGCCACTGGCGGATCCGAACGATGTCTTCAGGCAGAATATCGTTCTCAAGGTCGTCCTCAAACAGCGTCACGCTATCAGTCGTCGTGTCATGCAGGCCACCGAGGAAGACAGTATCGGCCGGGATGCTGATCCCGTTCCCCGCCAGCTTTTCCCGCACGGCGCGGTCGTTCAAGAGATCGGCCAGCAGCCGCGCGTTGACGTCACCCGCATACCCGCCACAGGCACCGCAGTGAAGCGCACTGGCATAGGGGTTGTTGACCACATTCGCCCCATGGCCGGAGATCAGCACAAAGCGGCCGAACCCTTCCGTCAGCGACATCGCTTTCAGCACCGTTTCGGCGACCACGGCGCGGGTATCCAGATCAAGGCTCGGCGCAAAGCGGGGCTTTGCGGCGTCAGGACCCTTGCCCTTGCCGAAGCCGAGACCATCACGCAGCAGCTTGCCGGCATAAACAGGCCCCATTGCCTCGACGAAGGCGAAGGAGGACACGGCGGCCAGCTTGAACCGGCCCCAGGCACGGGTCGCGCGCGCGCTGAACCGCGCCTGCTGATCGGCATCCTCGTCATGATCGACAGCACTGCAGCTGAACACGGAGGGCTTCAGGAGAACCGGCAGACGATGCTCTGATACGTCGGAGGCAAAGCCTTTGTGGCTGGCACCCAGACCGAAGAAACCGGCAAAGCCGAGTGTGCGAACAGCAGGATCAACGCTTTCGATCGCGCGGCGGAAGACTTCCGAGCGCACGTCGATGCAGAAGGCCGCCTGCAGCACTGGCCGCAACTCGGCAACCTTGATCGGCGCGGGTGCAGCAAGCGTAGCCGCAAGCTTCCGCTGCGCCGCCCGCTCGGCAGCGACCTGCAGCAACCCGTCGATGACGGTGTCGAAGTCAGGGCTGACCGGCTCGACATGGCTCCGCCGCACCTGCTGCCACTCACTCTCGATGGCGGCCTTGTGACGCGCATAGAGCGCCTCTTCGAAGACCAGCCTGATCGCCAGCAGCTCAAGCGCCGTGGTGTCCGTGCGTCCCTCGACCTCGGCCTTGAACTGGATGTGGCGCGCATACTGCGCCCAGCCGCCGACGGTCAGCAGCAGTTGGTGGAAATAGGTGCCGGGCTCAGCACCGAGGCCGAGCGAAACGGCCGCCCGCTCAATCGCCCCATGCGGCGTCTCCGGCGTTTCATCGACATGGATGCTGAAGCCCTTCAGCCCCAAGATCTCAGGCGTCAGGTCATGGGTCGCAAAGGCACGCCAGGCAGCGTAGAGACCGTTGCGCCGGGAAGCGGCCCAAAGCGCCTGGCCCTGATCGAAGAAACCGGCTGCAAAGGTGCCGATCCGCTCGGAGACGAGCCCCGGCCAATCCTTGCCCGTGGCCCGCGCGGCAAGTTCCGCGATCGTTGGGAGTGCTGCCACCGGCTGCGGCTCCTCGGCGACGGCAGCTTTCAGCGCCTGCAAGTCGATGCGGTTGAAGAGCGTGCTCGACTGAAGTGCGGCGACCAGATCTTCATCGATGATCTCGCCCTTGGCGATCTGGTCGGCATAATACTTGCGCGGGAGAGCAAGCCTGACGCCACCGATCCGGGCGAGCCGGGCTGCGGTGTTGTCCAGCGTTTCGCTGATCTGGCCGAGGAAGGGATTGACGGCGACGGTCGCCGTCAGCGGCCAGGCCGGCGGGATCGCCCGCACGGCCTGATCTGCCGCCCGGGCAAGGGCTTCGCCATGCAAGGTGTCAATCGTGGTCATCTCGGTCATCGGTTCACTCCTTCACGGAAGCAGGCGTTGCGGAGGTGGTGCGCGGAAGCGTCCAGCCACCGAGCAGGCGATCGAAGAGGGCATTGACGTAGAGGCCGTTGGCGAGATGGACGCGCAGGCCCGCCGCTGCCGGATGATAGGCCCAGAGCGGGAAGAGCGACTGAGCGACCGCCACCACGCCGAAGGTGACGACGGCGAGCAGCATCAGTGTCCATTCGAGCGGCCCGGGCTGTGGGGTCGCGGGCAGCGTGCCAAGCATCAGCTTGTCGGAAATACGCTGCAGGGCGAAGTAGGCCGTGGCCGCCGAGATCGCGTAGAGCGAGGTCCGCCAGGTGAGCGCCCGGGGAGCCGCATCCGCCAACCCTTGTGCAATGAGATAGGCGACGCCGAAGATCAGGATCGCACCGAGTGCCAGCGCCTGCGGCGGCTTGTCGGCAAAGCCGAAGAGCACACCGATGACGGCATAGATGGCCAGCGCCAGCAGGAAGGCACGCCCGACCGCCTTGGCATTCGGTATCGCGACCGGACCGGGACGCTTGATCGAGGCGACCGTCTCGATGGCGGAGCCGGAGGCGAGGAAGGCATGAGCCTTGTAAAGCGAATGGGCGACGATGTGCAGAAGCGCGATCGGGAACAGTGCCAGACCACACTGCAGGATCATGAAGCCCATCTGCGCGACCGTGGACCAGGCGAGCGAGGTCTTCACCGCCGACTGCGTGAGCATCACGAGGCTGCCGAAAAGGGCCGTGAAGCCACCGACCATGACCAGCACCGCAAGCACCACCGGCGCCTGCAGCATGACATCGGCAAAGCGGATCAGCAGGAAACCGCCGGCATTGACGACGCCAGCATGCAACAGGGCGGAAACCGGGGTCGGCGTTTCCATGACTTCGGTGAGCCAGCCATGGGTCGGGAACTGGGCGGACTTCAGAAGTGCCGCGATCGCCAGCAGGGCTGCGGCGGCAATCGTCAGCGGCAGCCCCTCGCCCTCGCGGGCCGCGGCGAGAATGGTGGCGATATCGCCGGTGCCGAAGGAGATGGCGAGCAGGATGACAGCGCCGATCAGGGCGGCATCACCGGTGCGCGAGACGATGAATTTCTTGCGCGCGGCCCGCTGGGCAGCAATCCGCTCGGGATAGAAGAGCAGCAGCTGATGCAGGAGCAGGCTGGTCGCGACCCAGCCGACAACGAGCTGGAGCAGCGTGCCCGACTGTACGAGGAGCAGGACGGCAGCGAGGGTCGCCGTCATCCAGCCGGTGAACGGACCCTGCCGCTCTTCCCCGTCGAGGAATGTGCCGGCATAGCGCAGCACCACCCAGCCGATGAAGGACACGAGCAGCAGCATTACCAGGCTGACAAGATCAAGCCGCGAGGCAAGTGCGAAGTAGCTATAGCCGATGGCAGGACTGGTTCCCGGCCCCTGCAGCACCAAGACAACAGCGGAAAGCCCTGCGACGAGGATCGAACCGAGGGCAGCGAATTCGGCAATGCGGATCGCCTGACGCGGGCGAAGCCCGGGTGCCTGGAAGGCACAGAGCGAAGCACCGGCAAGCAGCAGCGGCGCGAGAAGCGGCAACATATGGATCACTAGATGTCTCCGGTCTGGGCCGCTGCTTGGGAGGAGGCAGCGGCGATCTCACAGACCTGTTATCAGCGGCGTGATCGCAATAAAAATTCATTGTTTCTCTAAATTCGTTCTATAAAATAGAACTATGTCCGAGCTGAACTATCATCACCTCCGCTATTTCCGCGCCGTCGCCCATGACGGGAACCTGACCCGCACGGCCGAGCGGCTGAACCTGTCGCAATCGGCGCTCTCGATCCAGATCAAGCAACTGGAGGAGCGGTTGGGCCATTCTCTCTTCGAGCGTCGCGGCCGACAGCTCTATCTGACAGAAGCCGGCCGCATCGCGCTCGACCATGCCGACACGATCTTCTCGGCCGGCGAGGAACTGGTCGAGACGCTGAAGGAAACCGGGAGGACACGCCGCGCCATCCGTATCGGCGCGCTTGCAACGCTCTCCCGCAACTTCCAGATGGAGTTCCTGCGTCCGATCCTCGGACGCTCCGACGTCGACATGATCCTGCGCTCGGGCAGCACCAGCGAGTTGTTGGGCGCGCTCGAAGCCCTCAACCTCGACATCGTTCTGCTCAACCAGGCGCCGATGGCCGACTCGGTGACACCCTTCATCGCCCAACACGTCTACCAGCAGCGGGTCAGTCTCATCGGCAGACCGTCCTACGGCAAACCGGGCGCCAAGCTTGCCGACCTGCTGGGCGAGCATCCCGTCATCCTGCCGACGCTGGAAAGCGGCGTGCGCTCGCAGTTCGAAGCACTCGTCGCGCGCCTCGGCATCACGCCGCAGATCGCCGCCGAAGTGGACGACATGGCGATGATGCGTCTTCTCGCCCGCGAAGGTGCGGGCCTTGCCGTTCTGCCGCCGATCGTTGTCAAGGGCGAGCTTGAAGCCGGCACGCTGGTCGAATTCGACGCCCTGCCCGGCATGATCGAATCCTTCTATGCCGTGACCGTGAAGCGTCGCTTTCCGAACCCGCTCATCCGGCCACTGCTGGAAGCGAGCGAAGACGGCAAATCCACCACCGCCTGAACCGCGTAAAGCAGAGGCGCGCCAAGCGCTTGAGAGAGGGATTGCGTGAAGACGTCCATTGCCATCATCGGAGCCGGGATCGCCGGCATAACGCTCGCGCGGGCGCTAACCCCGTCAGCCGACGTCACCGTTTTCGAAAAGAGCCGAGGCCTCGGCGGCCGGATGGCAAACCGCCGCCGGGAGGGCTTTGCCTTCGACCATGGCGCCCAGTATTTCACCGCCCGCTCGCCGGCATTCCGGTCGGTTGCGGAACGTGCCATCAAGACGGGTCATGCCGGCATCTGGCCGAAGGCGGTGCACACGCTCAGGGCCGACGGATTGGTGGCCGACAGCCGCCCACCGGAGCCGCGCTATATCGGGCTGCCTGGCATGAGCGGGTTTGCGAACGGATTGGCCGAGGGCCTTCAGATCCGCAAGGAAGCGACGGTTGCCGCCCTCAAGCCTGCCGAACATGGTTGGTCACTCACCGATAGCGAAGGCCAGGATCTCGGTAGTTTCGATCTTGTACTTTCCACCGCCCCGGCACCACAAACCATCCGCCTGTTGCCCGAGGCATTTTCAGACTGCGAAGCGCTGGCCCGTGTCCGCATGAGCGGCTGCTTCACCCTGATGATCGGCCTCGACGAGCCCCTGCATCTCGGCTTCGATGCCGCCCGCATCGAGGATGACGTCTTGAGCTGGATCGCCATCGAGGGCAGCAAGCCCGGCCGCGGAGAGAAAGAGGCGCTCACCATCCACAGCCGCAATGATTGGGCCGAGTCAAACCTGGAACGCGACCGCGACGAGGTGAAATCGGAAATGCTCGCCTCACTGAAGCGCCTGCTTGGACGGGACTTCTCGAACGCCGCCTGGCTGGATATGCACCGCTGGCGCTACGCCAATGTGGACCAAGCCGCTGACCAACCGTATCTCTTCGATGAAGCCCTCGGCCTCGGCGCCTGCGGCGACTGGTGCCTCGGCAACCGCGTCGAGGCAGCGGTCGAAAGTGCGACGGCCCTGTCGGAACGACTGATCACACGCCTGCATGGAGCCTGACCGATGTATCGCGATCCCGCGCTCACCAAACTCCTGACCTATGCCGGCGCCCTGCCCTTTTGGGCGGTGGGGCTGGCCCAGGTGCTCGGCTACCAGCCCGCACTCGCCGCGCAAGCCTTCATCGCCTACGGAACCGGCATAGCCTGCTTCATGGCCGGCACGCTCTGGAGCCAGGCTCAGATCCGCGCTCAGGATCCACGGCTCATGCTGATCGTGAGCAATGTCGCGGCCCTCGCTGCCATTGGCGGGGTTCTGGCCTATCCTTACATCCCGGCTTTGACGATGGCGCTGCATGTGGGGGTATTTCTGGTCCTGCTTGCCGCCGATCTCGGCATCCACCGCAAAGGCGACCAACCCGCCTGGTATCTGGCGCTCCGGCGCAACGTCACGCTGCTGGTAATTGCCGCCTATGCCGTGGCGATGATCCTGACATGAGATTTTTTCTGCGCGACCTGTAAGATGGCGCTGAAAGCCGCGACCAAATGAAGGCGTGCTGTGTTGCGCGCCGGGTCTTGGCAGGCGCGGGCAATGTCCGGGGGATCACGATGGTAAATGCGGGCGAGCAGGAATTGAACGGCGGAAACGGTGCAGCCGCGCCGTTTCTGGCCGATGCGATGTATATGGCGGAGCTGCGTCAACGCATGTTGAGTTTCGCAAGCCTCCAGCTTGCCGATCCCGGCCTTGCCGAAGATGCCGTCCAGGAAGCGCTCGCCGGCGCACTTCGCAATGCCAAGGCCTTTGCGGGACGGTCTGCCTTTCGCACCTGGGTCTTCGCCATCCTGCGCAACAAGATCGCCGACCAGATCCGCTTCAAGCGCAAGCAGTCGCAGATGATCGCCATGCCGCTCGGACATTTTCCGGATGAGGATGAGCCGCGCTACTTCGATGTCAAGGGTCACTGGGTTCCGGAAAACCGCCCGAGCGACTGGGGCAATCCGGAAGTCGAACTACTCGGCAAGGACTTCTGGCGCGTTTTCGAGGCCTGCCTCGATCATTTGCCCCCCGACCAGGGCCGCGTTTTCATGATGCGGGAATTCGTCGAGATGGACACGGAAGAAATCTGCGCCGAGATCGGCATCACCACCACCAACATGCATGTCCTGATGCACCGCGCGCGGCTTCGTCTGCGCAACTGCCTGCAAGGACACTGGTTCGCGCCGGAGGCGACATTGTCATGATGTGCGAAAACGCAACGAAGCTCGCCTCGGACGAACTCGACCGACGTCTGTCGCTTGGGGAAACAGTCGGCCTGCGTCTGCATCTCTTCAAATGCGGCGCATGTTCGGGCTTCGTCCGGCAAATCCAGATGATGCGCAAGGTCACCCGCCGCTACGTCGCGACCGATGCATCCGATCCGAACGAGGGCTGATCAACGCTCGCCGAGCTGTTCGATCGACTGCAGGACTTCAGTGCCAAGCCGCGTGGCGGCCCCCGTGGCGATTGCCATTTGCGGCAAGATCATCCATTCGAGCGTCCAGGCGGCGCCCGATCGCTCCTGCTCATGCACCAGGGCCTGATGCAGGCCTGAGATTTGCACGGCATTGAACCGGGCGAGCGTGACGAGAACTTCGGCCTTCACCGGGTTTCTCTTGTGCGGCATGGCGGACGAAGCACCGCCGCCGCCGATCACTGCCGTGCCATTGTCCGCCATCAGCGCCAGATCCTGGCCGATCTTGCCGAGGCTGCCAGTGATGAGGGAGAGGAGACCGCCTATCTCGGCAATTACGGCCCGCTGGCTGTGCCATTGGGGCCGGTCTGAGAGTTGAAGGAGTGTGGCGAGCCTTGTACGAACGAACGACGCCTTGTCTCCAAGCTTTTCGAGCGTGCCGGCAGCGCCGCCGAACTGAAGCGGCAGACCGGCTTTCAGCATGTCCTGAACAGCAGCCCGATGCGCGACGACCGGCCCCTTCCACGTGGCAAGTCGATCGGCAACCGTGATCGGAATCGCCGCCTGCATGCGCGTGCGCCCCATCAGGGACTGGGTGCCGAAGCGCGTCTCCAAACCGTCAAGCGACGAGATAATCGCCGCCAGACGCTGATCGAGGATTGAAAGCACAGCACCCAGCCGCAGCATCAGACCGGTATCGATGGCATCCTGGCTGGTCGCGCCGAAATGGAGATGTTTTCCGGCGTCGCCCAGTCCTGCACGCCACTGCCGCACGAGATCGGGGATAACAACACCGTCGCGTCCAATCGCCTGCTTCAGAGCGTCGAGATCGGCAACGAACGCCTCCGGCAGCGCCGCAATCTCTTCAGCGGATGCGCGCGGAATAAGCCCTTCGGCAGCCTCCGCCTCGGCAAGTGCCACCTCGAAACGCAGCATGGCCGAAAGCTCGGCTGCGGCCGAGAACTGAGCTCCGATTTCGTCATCGCCCAGAAGGCCGGACAGGATCGGATGGTCGAAGACGGATGCGGTCATACTGATCTTAAGGCCCTTCTCAGATGTCGAAGAAGACCGTCTCCTTCTCACCCTGCAGGTGGATGTCGAAGTGATAGGTCGAACCGTCCCGCTGTGCAATCAGCGTCGGCACGCGCACGCGGTGCTCGATGCGCGCGAGGATCGGATCCTCGGCATTGGCCGCCTCTTCGTCACCGAAATAGAGGCGCGTGTTGAGGCCGAGATTGATGCCGCGCGCGACGATCCAAAACGAGATATGCGGCGCCATAAGTCGTCCGTCCCGGAAGGGTACCCGGCCCGGCTTGATCGTCTCGAAGCGATATTCGCCGGTCGAGAGGTCACAAGGGCAGCGTCCCCAGCCAGTGAAGTTCGGATCGGCGCTGCCGCGCGTCTCGGACGGACTGTTGTAGAGACCCTCGGCATCCGCCTGCCAGATTTCGATCAGCGCGTCCTTGAGCGGCGTGCCCGAGCCATCGATGACGCGACCGGTCACAGTGATGCGCTCACCGCGCGTCTTGTCGTTGACCATGGTAGTGCCAAGATCAACCGGATAAACGCCCTTGATATCGGCGAAATTCGGCGTGAGGCCGATGTGGACGTAAGGGCCCGCCGTCTGCGAGGCGCTTTCCTTGAGGTAACCGAGATCCTGGACCATCAATTTCCCTCCATCCGGTTTTCGAACAAGGTCGAACGCCGTCCGCGCAACACCATATCGAACTTGTAGGCCCGCGCATCCATCGGGATGGTTGCCGACCAGTCGAGGGCTGCGACAAGCTGCTCGATCGCCGCACGATCCGGGATCGTCAGCACGATCGGACACTTCCAGATCATCGGATCGCCCTCGAAATACATCTGGGTGATCAGACGCTGCGAGAAGCCATGGCCGAAGATCGAGAAATGGATATGCGCCGGCCGCCAGTCGTTGACACCATTCGGCCAGGGATAAGGACCGGGCTTGATCGTGCGGAAGGCATAATAGCCGTTCTCGTCGGTGATCGTGCGCCCGCAGCCGCCGAAGTTCGGATCGAGCGGTGCGAGATAGCTTTCCTTCTTGTGGCGATAACGACCGCCGGCATTGGCCTGCCAGAACTCGAGGAGCGCGCCCGGAACCGGCCGTCCGCGCTCGTCGAGCACACGGCCATGCACGATGATCCGCTCGCCGATCGCGCTCTCGCCCGGCTTGGCGAAATTGTGGATCAGGTCGTTGTCGAGCTCACCCAGGATCGAGTGACCAAACACTGGACCTGTTATCTCGGACTTCGTGCCGTCGAGCGACAGCAGCGCCTTCTGCGGCGAGCGCAAGACGGAGGTCTTATAGGTTGGCGTATAGGCCGGCGGATGCCAGTTGCGGTCACGCGGGAAGAAGGCACCCGTCTCCGGCTTCTTGTTCGGCAGATCAGTCATGGCTCCCTCCCGCAGTCTCGCCCGCATCCATCTGTTCAAACACGTGTTTGGCGATCTTGAAAGCCCTGTTGGCGGCGGGAACGCCGGCATAGATGGCAACATGCATCAGCGCTTCGGTGATGTCCTCGCGGCTCGCCCCGGTATTGGCGGTGGCACGCACATGCATCGCCACTTCTTCGTCATGTCCGAGGGCCGCGAGCAGTGCGATGGTGATCATCGAGCGCTCGCGCGAGCTGATGGTTGGACGCGACCAGACGGTACCCCAGGCGCCCTCGGTGATCATTTCCTGAAACGGCTGATCGAAGGGAGTGGCCAAAGCCGAAGCTCGGTCGACATGGGCATCGCCCAGGACACGGCGGCGTGTCGCCATGCCCTGTCGATAGCGGTCAGAGGGGCTGCGGGCGTCAGCCATGGGATATATCTCCTGAAACGAGAGGCGCAAGAAAGGCCTCAATAACGGCGGTCAGCGCCTCCGGCTGTTCCACGCAAGGGATATGGCCGGCACCGGAAATGACTTCGTAGCGGGCCGAAGGAATGAGACGTGCCAGCGACAGGACCAGATCCGGCGGGGTCGCCCCGTCCTGATCGCCGACGACACAAAGGGTCGGCACAGCGATCTTGGTGGCGGCCACGGTGAAATCGGCATCGCGGATGGCGGCACAGGTGCCGATATAACCCTCGACGGGTTGGCGAAGCATCATGTTGCGATAACCGGGAAAGGCAGGATTGGAAGCATCGCGGAACGGGGCCGTAAACCAGCGTTCCATCACGCCATCGACAATGCCGGAAAGGCCATTCTCCTCGATCGCCTTGATCCGGGCAGCCCACATCTCCGACGTGCCGATCTTGTGGGCTGTATCGCAGAGGATGAGCGCCCGCACGAGATCCGGCCGGCGCGCATAGAGGCCCTGGGCGATCAGCCCGCCGACCGAAAGACCGCAGATCACCGCCTGCCGGACATTCAGATGCTCCAGAATGCCGATCAGGTCGTCGACATGGTCATCAATCGAATAGGGCGCCTCGCCGACATCCGACAGACCATGGCCGCGCTTGTCATAGGTGAGCAGCGGATAGTCGCCTGCCAAGCGCACCAGCACGTCACGCCAGATCCGGAAATCGGTTCCAAGCGAATTGATGAACACGATGACGGGACGCTGCGCCGGTCCGCCGATGACCTGGTAGTGCAGCGCCGCATCGTTGACCTGAACGAATTGCACGAATGTGTCCTCCACTGCCAGCATATTGCTTGCGCAGTTTGGTTAGGTAAAATGATGTTTTCGCCGCCACCCTTAACTGCAGAGTTATGATTCCACCATGATCGACAACAGGATCAAGTTTCGCCATCTGCAGACCTTCGTCGAGGTAGCACGCCAGAAGAGCGTGATGAAAGCGGCGGAAATCTTGCATGTCAGCCAGCCGGCCGTGACCAAGACCATCCGCGAGTTGGAAGAGGTCCTCGGCGTTGCCGTCTTCGAGCGCGACGGCCGCGGCATCCGCATCACCCGCTATGGAGAGGCCTTCCTGAAACATGCAGGTGCTGCCCTGACGGCGCTCCGCCAAGGCTTCGATTCCGTTTCACATGCGCTTCACGCCGATGCCCCGCCGATCCGGGTGGGCGCCCTGCCGACCGTCTCGACCCGCATCATGCCGCAGGCCATGACCCAGTTCCTCTCGGAAGACATTCCCGCCCGCATCAAGATCGTCACCGGCGAGAATGCCGTGCTGCTCGAACAATTGCGAGTCGGTGACCTCGATCTCGTCGTCGGCCGTTTGGCGGCACCCGAACAGATGACGGGCTTTTCCTTCGAACATCTCTATTCGGAGCAGGTGATTTTCTGCGTGCGCGCCGGCCATCCGCTACTCCAGCAGGGACCGGGCGTCTTTGCCGAACTGGAGCGCTATCCGGTCCTGATGCCGACCCGCGCCTCGATCATCAGACCCTTCGTCGAGCGCTACCTGATCGCCAACGGTATTTCCGCGCTGCCGACCCAGATCGAGACCGTCTCCGACAGCTTCGGCCGCGCCTTTGTTCGCTCGACCGATGCAATCTGGATTATCTCGGCTGGTGTCGTGGCAACCGACTTGGCGGACGGTACGCTGGCGGCTCTGCCAATCGACACCAGCGAAACCAAGGGACCGGTCGGCCTCACGGTCCGCGCCGATTCCGTACCCTCCATGCCGCTGGCTCTTCTGATGCGTACCATCAGAGACGTGGCAGCCGGCATCACGCCCGGCTGATCGGGTTACGGCAGAAGGGGCCGCAAGCCCACCTGCACCTCACGCAGCGCATCGAGACAATGCCCCGGCAGGGCCTCGGCCGATAACATGGCCGCCGGTGCGCCGACATTGATCGCCGCGACCACCTTGCCGCGCGCATTGCTGACCGGAACGGCGATCGAGCATAGCCCCATCTCCAACTCCTGATCGATCACGGCATAACCCTGCGCCCGCACCCGGCCGATTTCGGCGATCAGGTCCTGCGGGTCGGTGCGAGTCAGAGGCGTATGCGCCTTGATCTGGGAGGCAGCGAGGATGGTTGCTACCTCTGCATCGCTGAGCGTGGCCAGGAGAACGCGCCCCATCGAGGCGCTATAGGCAGGCAGCCGCGAACCGGGCATCAGGTTGATCGACATCACCCGCTTCTGAGCGGCGCGTGCAATGTAGACGATCTCCGTGCCATCCAGCACGGAAGCCGAGGCGCTATGCCCCAGCCGCTCCGACAGCCGGTCGAGGAAAGGTTGCACGATCGTCGGCAGCGGCGTCGCCGACAGCCAGGCATGGCCGAGCCGCAGGATCTTCGGCGTGAGCGCAAAGAATTTCCCGTCATAATCGGCGTAACCGAGCTGGGCCAGCGTCAGCAGGCAGCGCCGGGCCGTCGCCCGGTCGAGCCCGCTGATTTCGGCAGCCTCTGCGATGCTCAGCCGCTGGCGCTCCGGGCCAAAGGCCTCAATCACCCGCAGTCCCTTGGCGAAGCCACCCATCAGGTCGCGCTCTCCGACGGTCATCGACGCTCCCGTTTGTGCGATTATCGAACAAATATCAAATATCGCACAAATTTCTTGCTGTCGATGCCGTGAGGGACATATTTGTGGACAGAAGACAGCGGCTGGACCGCTGCCCGAGGAAACGGGAGTTCCCATGGACAAGACAATTGCGAGCCTGGCAGACGCCGTGGCCGAAATCGGCGACGGCGCAACGGTGATGATCGGCGGCTTCGGCGGCTCCGGCGCGCCGATCGAGCTCATTCACGCGCTTATCGACAAGGGCCCGAAGAACCTGACGGTCATCAACAACAATGCCGGCAACGGTCGCATCGGCATCGCCGCCATGATCGATGCCGGCCTGGTCAAGAAGATGATCTGCTCCTTCCCGCGCTCCTCCGACCCGCGCGCCTTTACCGACCGTTACCTTGCCGGTGAGATCGAGCTGGAATTGGTGCCGCAGGGCACGCTCGCCGAGCGCATCCGTGCCGGTGGCGCCGGCATCCCGGCCTTCTACACGCCCACGAGCTTCGGCACGGAACTGGCCAACGGCAAGGTGATCGCTGAGTTCGATGGCCGCAAATACGTGCAGGAGCGCTGGCTGAAGGCCGACTTCGCCATCGTCAAGGCGCATCTCGGCGATACCATGGGCAACCTGACCTACCGGATGGCAGGCCGCAACTTCAATCCGCTGATGTGCATGGCCGCCGCCAAGACCATCGCCCAGGTCTCGAAGATCGTCGCCCCCGGCGGCATCGATCCCGAGCAGGTGATTACACCCGGCATCTTTGTCGATGGCGTCGTTGAAGTCGCCAACCCGCAACAGGAAGAAGCGCTGATCCGCGCCGGAGTGGTTTACGCATGAGCGACGCAGCTGCAATCGACACCCGCGAAGACATCAAGCTCTCCAACGCCCAGATCGCCTGGCGCGCCGCCCAGGACATTGAGGACGGCGCCTATGTGAATCTCGGCATCGGCTTTCCGGAAATGGTCGCCAAGTTCCAGCCTGAGGGACGCGAAGCGATCTTCCACACGGAAAACGGCGTGCTGAACTTCGGCGAAGCCCCACCGGCGGGCGAGGAAGACTGGGACCTGATCAATGCCGGCAAGAAGGCGATCACGCTGAAGCCGGGTGCGGCCTTCTTCCATCACGCCGACAGTTTCGCCATGGTCCGCGGCGGCCATCTCGACGTCGCGATCCTCGGCGCGTACCAGGTGGCCGAAAACGGTGACCTCGCCAACTGGCGTGTCGGCTCCAAGGGCGTTCCCGCCGTCGGCGGCGCCATGGACCTCGTGCACGGTGCCAAGCAGGTCGTCGTCATCACCGAACACGTCACCAAGGATGGCAAGCCGAAACTCGTTGAGCGCTGCACCTTCCCGTTGACCGGCGTCGGCTGCATCACCCGCGTCTATACGAGCCACGCCGTCATCGACATCGTCGACGGCAAGTTCGTCGTGCGCGAAAAGCTCGCCGCCATGACCATGGACGAGCTACAGGCCATGACCGGTGGCAAGCTCCACACCGACGGTCCGGTCGCCGACCTCGTCGTCCCGGCCCTGTGAGGAAAATCCAATGACCGAAGCCTTTATCTGCGATTACATCCGCACGCCCATCGGCCGTTTCGGCGGTTCGCTCTCCTCCGTCCGCGCCGATGATCTTGGCGCCGTGCCGCTCAAGGCACTGATGGAGCGGAATGCCTCCGTCGACTGGGAAGCCGTCGAGGACGTGATCTTCGGCTGCGCCAACCAGGCTGGCGAAGACAACCGCAACGTCGCCCGGATGTCGCTGCTGCTGGCGGGCCTCCCCGTTTCGGTGACCGGCACCACGATCAACCGTCTCTGCGGGTCCGGCATGGATGCCGTGATCACGGCGGCCCGCGCCATCAAGTCAGGCGAGGCCGAGCTGATGATTGCAGGCGGCGTCGAAAGCATGAGCCGCGCGCCCTTCGTCATGCCAAAGGCCGACACAGCCTTTTCTCGCAATGCCGAGATCTACGACACCACGATCGGCTGGCGCTTCGTCAATCCACTGATGAAGAAGCAATATGGCGTCGATTCCATGCCGGAAACCGGCGACAACGTCGCGATCGATTTCAAGGTCTCGCGTGAAGACCAGGACGCCTTTGCAGTCCGCAGCCAGGCCAAGGCAGCGGAAGCGCAGGCCAATGGCCGACTGGCGAAGGAAATCACAGCCGTCACAGTACCTCAGCGCAAGGGCGATCCCGTGATCGTCGACCGCGACGAACATCCGCGCGCGACCTCGGTCGAGGCGCTGGCCAAGCTGAAGCCGGTCAACAAGATGGAGGGGGCTACCGTCACCGCCGGCAATGCGTCGGGCGTCAATGACGGCGCTGCCGCCCTGATCATCGCGTCTGAAGCTGCCGTGAAGAAATACGGCCTTAACCCCATCGCCCGCATCCTGGGTGGCGCGACGGCTGGCGTCCCGCCGCGCATCATGGGATTCGGCCCGGCACCGGCCTCGAAGAAGCTGCTTGCCAGCCTCGGGCTCACGCAGCAACAGATAGATGTCATCGAACTGAACGAGGCCTTTGCATCCCAGGGCATCGCCACGCTGCGCGATCTCGGCATTGCCGACGACGCCCCGCGCGTAAACCGCAACGGCGGCGCGATCGCTCTTGGCCATCCGCTTGGCATGTCGGGCGCCCGCATCGCCGGAACGGCAGCGCTGGAACTGAAGGTGACAGGCGGGCGCTATGCGCTTTCCACCATGTGCATCGGCGTCGGCCAGGGCATCGCGATCGCTCTGGAGCGTGTCTGATCAGAATACCAGTGCACGCCAGACCGGCGTGCACGTCTTCGTCACGGATTGAGAAAAGCCAGGATCAACTGATGCACCGCCCCGCCGGGCGACATCTCGATCTGGTCGTATTCGCTATGGCGCGCACCGTGCGCGTCGGAAATCGGTTTCAACTGCGCCTGCAGCGCCGCACGCACCTTCTTGCAGCCCGGATCGTTTTCATCACGCAGGCCGATCGACACATCCTGGATCGCCTGCGTGAGGTCCTTCATGAACTGCCCATGCAGCTTCTCATGCTCGACGATCCCGTCGTAGAAAGTCTGCCACTTCGCCGCCACCTCCGGTGGAAGCTTCTGAGCGGGCTTCGGCAGCGTGTAAGTGATAACAAGTCTCGGCTTGGCCGTCGCTAGCACGCAGGCCTGCCCCTGCTGCTGATAGTCGCGCTGCCAGGTGAGCTTGAAGGTCGTGTGGGCAATCACCCGCCCGAGGCTGAGCTTCGGTCCACGCTCGCCGATCGACTGGTAGAGCTCCATCGGCGCGATGCCATTGACCTTGTAATGCTCCACCTTTTCGGTCGCCTGCCATTCCTGAGCGGCGGCTGGCAATGCTGCGGCGAGTGAGGCGATGAGGACGGCGAGCAGACGAGAGATCGAATTCACGGTGAGGCGGCTCCTAGGATCAGGCATCCTGATACCGGCCGACTTAGCCAACCGCAATGACCATCTGAAGGCAGCCTGCGATGGTGCTTGAATCTGGTAGTCCGCGCTTTCCGCAATTTTAACGGATTCTCATATAAAAAAACAAGCTTGAAGCGACGGGGAGAGCGGACAGGCGTGGCTGAAAAAGGGACGATGCAAGACATCCGAAGCCGGATGGGAGAGTGGTTCGGCCTGCTAAAGGTTCCCAACGGCAATCCGGCGCTGACGGCAGCCCAGTTCGAGGCTTTCTCCAAGCAGGTCCCCCTGCTCTACTTTATTCTTGCCACAAACCTGATCTCGCTCGCCTGGACGCATCAGGGTGCAGCACCGGCTTATCTCGTCGTCTACCTGCCGACTGTCCTGACGGCCCTCTTCGCCCTGCGCTCCCTGATCTGGCTCAGGGGCCGGAACCGCGAGAGAACACCGGAGCAAGCCTACAGGCAGCTCCGCGCCACCAACATTCTCAGCTTTCCGATCGCCGTTTTCTGCACCGCCTGGTCGATTTCGCTGCTTCCCTATGGTGACGCCTATCAGAAAGCGCATGTCGCCTTCTTCATGGCGATCACCGTCATCGGATGCATCTTCTGCCTGATGCACCTGCGCTCCGCAGCCCTGATAGTGACGGTGACGGTCAACCTGCCTTTCTTCGTCGTCATGTGCCTGTCGGGCGAGCCGACCTTCATTGCCACCGGCGTGAACGTAATTCTGGTGACGATGGCGATGATCATGATCCTCGTCTCGCACTACCGAGACTTTCGCCAGCTGCACGAATCCCGCAATGTCCTGATGCTGCAACAACAGGCGCTGCAGGAGCAGAACAAGGCCATGCAGGCGCTCTCGGACGAGAACCTGCGCCTTGCCAATCTAGACAGCCTGACGCTTCTCGCCAACCGCCGCAGCTTCTTTCACATGCTGGAGACGGCCTTTGCGCGGGCGAGCGTCGCGGGTGACAAGCTTGCGGTCGGCGTCATCGACCTTGATGGATTCAAGCCGGTCAACGATCTCTATGGTCACTCCGCAGGCGACAAGGTGCTGATCGAAATCGGTGCCCGCCTGTCGGCCATCCATGACAAAGGACTGTCGGTCTATCGTCTCGGCGGCGACGAGTTCGGCCTCTTGCTCGAGGGTGAATGCGGCGACAACGAGGTCATGGCGCTTGGCCAGAAGGTCTGCGAACTGATTGCCGAACGCATCAATATCGGCAGCGGCATGGTTCAGGTCACCGGCTCCGTCGGTTTTGCCCTCTATCCGAACGTCGGTGAGACAGGCCAGGAAATCTATGAGCTTGCCGACTATGCGCTCTACACCGCCAAGCGCCATCACCGCGCAGGCACGGTGATTTTCAATGCAGATCAGGCCAACGAACTGAACCGCCAGAAAATCGTCGAAGAGGCCCTCGTCGCAGCCGACCTGGATAAGGAACTCTCGCTCGTCTTCCAGCCGATCACCTGCGTCAACCGCCGTATCTGCATCGGCTTCGAGGCTCTTGCGCGCTGGGAAAGCCCGCGCATCGGCCAGGTCTCGCCCGCAGAGTTCATTCCCGTTGCCGAACACAATGGTCGCATCACACTGATCACGCGCCTCCTGTTGGAACGCGCTCTGAGCGTCGCACATCTGTGGCCGGATGACGTCTATCTCTCCTTCAACCTCTCACCACACGATCTCAGCTCGCCGGAAAACACGTTGAAGATCGTCTCGATCGTGCTGAAGAGCGGCTTCGACCCGCGCCGCATCAACTTCGAGATCACCGAAACCGCCGTCATGCACGACTTCGAGCAGGCGAGCGCCTCGATCCAGATGCTGCGCGAAATGGGGGCCGGCATTTCGCTCGACGATTTCGGCACCGGCTATTCCAGCTTGAGCCATGTGCACAAGCTACCGCTCACCAAGATCAAGATCGACGGCAGCTTCGTGCGCAACATTCACACGCGCCGGACGAGCTTCAACATCGTCAAATCCGTGCTGGCGCTTTGCGCGGAGATGGAGCTGGAAGCGATTGTCGAAGGCGTCGAGACTGAAGAGGAACTGCGGATCCTTGAAAATCTCGGTGTCCGGGCGGTGCAGGGCTACTACTTCAGCAAGCCGATGCTGGCGGCCGAGACCGTCAAGTTCCTGGCGGCAAAACCTGCCCAGGCGATGGCGTCTTAAGGGTCAGTCCCGCCCCGGCCGCAACTGCGCCTTCAGAAGACGGACGATATCGGCATCCGTGTACCGGGGTGCCTCGGTCGAGAAACCGAGTTCGGTCAGTCGTGGCTCGCCGATACCCGCCCGGCTGCAGGACGCATGCAGTTCCCTCACCCCGGCAATCGCGAGAAAACGACCCGCATTCTCTGGCCGCACGCCACCCCCGGGCATGATCGAAACGCGGCCGGAACCCCGCTTCGCCAGTCGGGCAATCACATCAATGCCCTCTTCGGCATGCCGCGCACCGCCCGATGTCAGCACACGGGAGAAACCGAGTTCGATCGCAAGATCAAGGGCTGCATCCATGTCTTCAACGACATCGATCGCCCGATGCAAAGTGAGGTCCAGCCCCTGTGCCGCATCGATGAGCCGACGGATGACGTCTTTATCCAGCGCACCAGCGGGCGTGGTCACGCCGATCACAACTCCGGCCAAGCCGGCCTCGCGCGCAGCCACAATGTCGGCCTCCATCAGCGCGACTTCGGCCTCGCTAAAGATGAAGCCACCGGCGCGCGGACGGATCAGCGCATGGACGGGGATCGGTGCTTTGGCCGCGACCACCATGAAACCACGAGAGGGCGTAAGCCCGCCGGAACCAAGCGCTGAGCAGAGTTCGATCCGGTCAGCGCCACCGGCGACGGCCGCGTCCAGCCCGGCGACGTCATCGACGCAGATTTCGAGCAGCGGTCCTGCGGCTTTCTCCCGAGATGTCACCATGCTCCTCCCTCAACCCTCTGTCTTCACGCGTGGCACCCGATCGAGCAACCACAGCAGGCAGACGCCGATGAACCCCGCGATCGAGGCAATGATCGCAGTCCCTGCATAGTCGCTGATGCTGGTGCCGAGCGCAAACATCAGCGAGGCCATGCCACCGCTGAGGAAGATGTTGACCGCAATCAGCGAGCTACCGAGGCCGGCCCGGTCCGCGATCAGGTTCTGCAGATAGGTAATCGGGATTGCGATGATGCCTGCCGCTCCAAGGCCTGCAACGACAGTCAACAGATAGACGTCCATCGGTCGGTCAGCGAGGCCGAGGAAGACGAGATAGCTGCAATAGATCAGCGCAGCCGTCACCATCGCGAAGAGGATGGAGGTTCGGGCTTCGACCCATCCCCAGAAGAGGATGAAGATGATCTCGAGGAAGGCTACGATACCGACGATCACGCCGACGTCAGCCGGTGTTCCGCCGGCCTTGCCGGTGACGATCAGCGGAAGCACGGTGCCATTGGCATGCAGCATGGCCGAGATCAGCGAGATCGCCAGAAGCCTTGGCAACACGCTTGCCGAGCCGATCTGCCGGATGGAACGGAAGAAGGAATAGTGCTGCCGTTCCCCCTCCTGCACAGGCGGCAAGCGATCGAGCCCGAAGACGAACAGAAGAAGACACACAAGGCAGGCGAGGCTCGCGAGCAGGAAAGCCGGCAGCATGCTGGGCTGGCCGGCAAGCAGCGCCCCGACGATGCCGGGAACGAGCACCCACGAAGCAGACAGTACAGCCCGGACGGCAGAATTCACCGCCATCAGCTCGCGCACGGCCATGCCCGAGGAGACCGCCCGGATATTGGCGAAGATCAGCGAATTGATCGTGCCGAAGACCGGGATCAAGACCAGCGTCGCGATGGCGAACATGACAGGTGTCGGCACCACATAGACCAACCCGAAACCGCCGATGCCGAAAAGCGCTGCCAGGATCATCGGCGACCGGAAATGGCCGAGCCGATCGGCGATGATGCCAGCCGTCACGCTGGCCGTAACATTCACCACGGCGGCTAGGAAGATCAGCACTGAGTAGACGGCGTCGGACAGTCCGAGTTCGCGGATGCCGATCAACGACATGTAGGGCGACGTCGCAGCGCCCGAGAAGCCGAAGAAGAAGATCGCGGCCGCACTGACCCGGATCGGCTTGTGGCGATAGACCACCGAAAAGGAGGACAACATCAAGGGTACAATCGGGTTGGGGATCGTGCCGCCGAAGGGGCGGCACCGACATCAATGTCTCAAGGGAATCGCGTCGAGAAGAAGACCTTCGGCATATAACTGAAATCCTTGACGAAGGGATAGCTCGGCTGATGGCGTCGGTGACTGGGCAGGTTCTCGATATCCTGGTTGATCACGCCATCCGTCAGCGCCATCAGGTTCGGATTGGCGATCGGCGCAAGCTCCGGCGAGAGATAGCCCGACTTGACGACGAGCAGCCGAACCTTGGTCGGATCGAGACCAAGCCGGGTGAAATCCGCGATGTTGTGATAGGGCCTGCGCCTTGCCGCGAGCACCAGCGTGATGCCACCAATCTTGACGACCGCCTGTTGCTCGGCAGCCGAGCCGGGATCATCGAGAAAGACGACATCCGCCTCCACCTCGACAGAAGGGCTTGCCGGATCGAGCGAACCACCGACCGTCAGCGACACCCGCGCGCCGGCACCGGCTTCGAAACAGCGTTCGACGGCGGGACGGTCGGTTATGCCAGCAATCAGGACATCATCGATCGACCGCGCCAGAAGCGCCTTCAACACATCCGCCCGGTCGCCCACGCCACCCCCGGTCGGGTTGTCGCCGGAATCAGCGAGGATAACAGGCCGTGTCTCGGTGCTTTCAGCGATATCCAGCATCTCCGCGAGAGGACCCGTAACCGGTCCAAAGCGGAAGTCTTCGCGCGCATCCCAGTAGGACTGAGCAATGGCAGCCGTAACCTTTTCCGCCGCAGCCTTGTCGACAGCCGTGACGACGGCACAGGCCGTCCCGCGTGGCTCGTCGGCCCAGACATAGCCGACCATCAGGTTGGCGTCCCAGATGCCTGGCACGGCATCATGCTCCGGCAGCTTCAGATAGAGGCTCTTCGCCGGCTCGTCCTCGGTCGAGGTGCGCTCGCCGGGCAGGAGAACCGGCACCGGCGCCCAGGCGACGCCCGGCTTCTCGCCGGTGGTGAGCGTCCGAACCAGCATCGACCAGGCCCGCGCCATGGTCTCCCGCACATCGATATGCGGCGCTGTGCGATAACCGGCGAAGATATCCAGCTGATCGACAATCTTCTGTGTGACATTGCCGTGCAGGTCATAGCTCGCCGCAACCGGGACATCGGGCCCGACGACTGCGCGCGCCGCCGAAATCCAGTCACCCTCGGCATCATCCATGCCCTCGACATTCATCGCGCCATGCATGGCGAGATAAAGCCCGTCGATCGGCAGTGCAGCTTTCAGCCGCTCGAGGAACTCAGCCTTGAAGCCCTCATAAGTCGCGCGCGCCAAGGGACCCCCGGGAACTGCGCGGGCATGCAGCAGTGGCAGATGCTCCACGCCTTCCGCTTCGAGGAAATCGAAATACTCGTGCGCCAACAGGTCCGGCCCGCGCAGCACGCGAAAATCCTCCGGCTGCATCAAGACGGGAGACGAGGTCGAGCATTCGGTATGGATACCGCCAACGGCGATGCGGAAGGTCATAGGCCTCAATTCCTCAGTAGCGGGGGCTCAAACGAACGATGGCGGCAAAGCGCAGCCAGTCCTTGTTGTCCTTCGGCGTCCAGGCCGCCTCGGCGATGGCCGGAAGACGCGGGAAGACGAGGTGATTGAAGTAGTCGCGGGTCAGGAAGTGTTCGCACCAGATGCAGGCTTGAACGCCGCGCATGCGGGCCGCAAGCTCGGCCGGAAACTCGGCGACCGCCTCATACGTGTAGGTATGCTTGGGTGGAACAGTGCCGGCCCAGCTTGCACCCGGCTCCTGGAAGGCCTCGTCCTGCACCATGTCGAGATAATAGGCCTGGCCCGGTGTCATGACGACGTCGTAGCCCTGTTTTGCCAGTTCCAGCCCGACCTCCGGCTTCTGCCAGGCCATCAGCAATGTGCCCTCGGGATCGACGCCGCCGCCATGGCTGACTTCGTCCCAACCGGCGAGCTTGCGGCCGCGCTCGGCCAGCATCTTCTGGATACGCTTCATGAAATAGCTCTGCAGCCCGAAGGTGCCTTCGATGCCTTCCTGCTCCATCAGCTTGCGGGCAAGCGGAGAGGCCATCCAGGTATTGGCCGCCACTTCATCGCCGCCAATATGAATAAGCGTCGACGGGAAGAGCTCGACCATTTCGTCGAACACCTTGCCCAGCACCTCGTAGGTGTATTCGATCGCCGGGTTAAGCGCATTGTTTGGATAGCCCTGCACCGAGCGATAGCTGTCCGGTGCTTCCTGTCCGTCGACCAGTTCCGGCAGCGCCACCAGCATCGCCGTGCTGTGGCCGGGGATGTCGATCTCCGGCACCACTTCGACCTGTAGAGCTGCGGCATGGGCAACGATGTCACGCACCTCGTCCTGGGCGTAGAAACCGCCGACCGGCTCGGCGCCATTACCGAGCTGCGGCAGGAGCGGCTCGTCCGGACCGCGCAACACGCCAAGCGTCGTCAGCTGCGGGAAAGCCTTGATCTCGAGCCGCCAGGCTTCGTCATCGGACAGATGCCAGTGGAAGGTGTTCATCCGGAACCAGGCGAGGATGTCGATCAGGCGTTTAACGTCCGCAACGGGGAAGAACTGGCGGGAGACATCGAGATGGCAACCGCGCCAGTCGTAGCGCGGCTTGTCGGCGACCGTGCCTGATGCGGGAAAACGGAAGGTCTCCGGCTGGGAGCGCGCACCGTGCAGCATCTGGGAGAGCAGGGTCAGTGCATATTGCAGGCCCGCGACATCGCCATAGGTGAGCGTGATGCCATCAGCGGCGAAGTCTAGCCGAAAGGCAGAGGCACCAAGCGCCTCGTCGGACTTGAGGAAGAGTGCCCGCCCCTGATGCACCGGCGCCAGCGAAAGCGGCGCATGGCCGACCGGGAACAGCCGGCAGAAGAGGCGCAGCACATTCTCGACAGCGCGCAGTTCGACCAGCGAGGCGCCTTCTGCCGGATAAAGCGCGACGGGGAAGCCTTCTCCGGCGATCAGGTCGGCCGATGCCGGCCAAGGCAACATTGCAAAGGGCTGGGAAACCTTGCCCTCGGGCAGGAGCGCTGGAGGTGGTGCACTATGACCACCGCCGAGAATCAGGTCGGCAACTGCGACGGCGGCATGCTGACCGGTGGAGAGGGTGATGTAGGCGGACTTCGCCCCATCCGTCCTGTGTTTGGCTGGGCGCCAGAGGCCACCGACCCGGAAGGTCCAGGAAGCACCCGGTTGCAGCACGAAGCCTGCCGGCGGCGCGAACTGATGGAAGTTGGCATTGCGCTTCAGGAAGATGGCGTTCTCGAGGAGCGGCTCTTCCAGATCCTTCACGCGGGTGAGCGACGTATAGGCGAGCTTGAAATCGGAAAGCGCCACGTCGGAGAGATTGACCAGCGTGAAGACGAAGGCGCCGCAGTCGTCGCCCTCCACCGGATGCCACGCGTTTTCGAGGCGGAACTGAACTTCTGTTGCCATGGGGAATGCTCCTGGCTTGTCGATTTCAATAATTGTCGGATTGCGAGAAGGTTCGCGCGAGTTCGGCCTGGCCCGCTGTCAGCCCGCAATCGACCGGAAGGCACACGCCCGTGATGGCAGCCGCCTGATCGCTCGAAAGGAAGAAGACCGCATTGGCAATGTCCTCAGCCGTCGCAATGCGGCGCAGCGCATACCAGCGCTTGGCTTCCTCGAAGACCTGAGGATTGGCGGCAGCCCGCGCCTCCCAGGCTTGGGTGCGCACCGTGCCGGGGGCGACCGCATTGGAGCGGATGCCGTATTTGCCGTATTCGACGGCAATCAACTTGGTGAGATGAATAAGCCCGGCCTTTGCCGCGCTGTAGGCGGGATGACCGAAGACGGCCATGCCATTGACCGAGGAAATGTTGACGAGCGCGCCCTTGGACGCCTTCAGCGCGTCCTCAAAAGCGCGGAAGCAGAGAAAGGGCGCTTCGAGATTGAGCGCATTATCCTTGCGCCAGATCTCACCATCGGTATCGCCGAGGCTCACCGCCCGCGCTGCGCCGGCATTGTTGACCAGCGTATGCACGAGGCCATGGCCGGCCACGCGAGCAGCGGTATCGGCGAGAGACACCTCGTCCGTCACATCGCACGTGAGCGGCACGAAACGCGGATCGCTTCCGAGCTCCACGATTGCCTTGTCCAAGGCAGCAGAATCCAGATCCAGCAACACCACGATGTCGTGGCTGTCCGCCAGACGCTTGGCGATCGCCCGCCCGATATCTCCGGCAGCACCGGTTACGACAGCAACCTTATGCGTCACGGCAGGTCTCCGCTATCGATACTGGCATGGGCTCAGTCTCCGAGAAGTTGCCGGTCGTCTCCGCCATCGCGGTGTTCGACCAGCTGTTGCTTGATATGGCGCAGCGTCACCTGCGACTGCTTGCGATTGCGATAGGCGACCAGGCTCGCGATCACGTCGACGACGGCGAGATAGGCAAAGCGCGTCGAGGTCGGCCGGAAGATGTTTTCACCCTCCGGCAGATCGATGCCGATGACGAGTTCGGACGCCTCGGCCACCAGGCTGTTGCTTTGGGTGAGCGCGATCGTGGTGATGCCGTTCTCGCGGGCGAGCTTGAAGCATTTCACCAGCTCGGCGTTGCGACCCGAAAACGACGAGCCGATCAAAACGTCATTGGAGCGAGCAGCAGCCGTCAGCATCAGTTGCATATTGTGATCGGCAGAGGCCGTGACCCGCGAGCCCAGACGAAACAGGCGGTTCTGAATCTCGCCCGAGATCATCGACGAATTGCCGCCCGAGCCGAAGGCATAAACCATCTCTGCCCGCGCCAACCGGTCCGCTACCTTGTCGAGAACTGCAGGATCGAGCGCCCGGTGCACCATGAACATGGCGTTCTGCGCCTTGGTGATGACATCGGTGGCCACATCGGCAGGCTCAGTGCTCTGCGCCTCCGGGTTGAGATAGCGCACGCCAACATAGGCCGTGCGCGCCAGGCTCACCTTGAAATCGGCGAAGTTCTGGCAGCCGAGACGACGGCAGAAGCGCGTCACCGTCGGCGGCGAGACCTCTGCCTTCTCGGCCAGTTCGATGATCGAGGCATTGACGGCGAAGTCGAAGGAATTGAGCAGGATATCCGCGATGCGTTGCTCGGAGGCCGAAAACTGCCCTGCCTCTTCCTGAATGCGCGCGAAGATATCCAATGCCCTGCCCTCTCTCTTATTTCGAAGGCTTGAAGGCTACGCAGTCGATCTCGACCTTGCAATCAACCATCATCGAGGCCTGGACGCAGGCGCGCGCCGGTGGGTGTTCGCCGAAATACTGCTGGTAGATCTTGTTGAAGGTCCAGAAGTCGCGGGGGTCATCCAGCCACACGCCACAGCGCACCACATGCTCCAGCCCATAGCCGGCCTCGTCCAGAATGGCGATGACATTGGCGATCGTCTTGTGGGTCTGCTCGATGATGCCACCCGGGATGATCTCCCCGTCTTCCATGGCTACCTGGCCGGAAACATAAAGCCAGCCATCGGCCTCGACAGCGCGGGCAAACGGCAGCCGCTGCCCACCCGCACCCGCCTTCTCGGCCCCGTAACGCTTGATCGTCATGGACACCCCTCATGCAAATTATTTTCTTCTATCGTTGACAAGCGACCACAAAAAACGGATTTTGACCAGACAAAATCGACATTCATGAAAAGAATTTAAAAGCGGGGGAGATATGCGCGACCCATTCCACAATCCGTTTCCGGCAACAGACGAAGCCCGCCATGCCATATGGGAGATGCTCGTCCCCCGCGATATCGATGCCTTCCTCGCCGCCGACTGGGGCATGGTCGCCCATGACTTCGTTGAGGACGGCTTCATCGGCATCAGTGGCAATCGCGAGGAGGATCCGGACAAGTGGACGCTGGCATTCCCCAATCTGCCCGCTTATCGCGACGAGTGGCTGACGCAGGCCAAGGACTTCGCCGCCCAGACCTATGGCGAGGATCCGCGTAGCGCAATCTTCACGACGACGACGTTGGAAGAGATCGAGATCTCAGGCGAGACGGCACTGGTGCGCAAGAAGTTCGACGGCGGCATCAAGAAGGTAGACGGCACATTCGACGTCATGCGCTGGCAGACGCTCTACTATTGCCGCCTGCATGAAGGCCGCTGGAAAATCTCCGGCTTTACCGGTTATCTGCCCAATCCGATGGGCAAGCGCTGAACCGCCCTCAAACCCTCAAGACCCCGGAGGTCAGCCTTTGCGCATCTTCACCGCCGCGCTTGCAACGGAAACGAACACCTTCTCCCCGATCTGCATCGACCGGCGCGCCTTCGAGGATTCGCTCTATGCACCTCCGGGACAACATCCCGCGACACCCACGCTCTGCACCGCGCCGATCACGGTTGGCCGCAAGGTCTGCGCTGACAAGGGCTGGACCCTGATCGAAGGCACAGCGACCTGGGCGGATCCTGCAGGTCTCGTCAACCGGCAGACATTCGAGAGCCTGCGCGACGAGATCCTCGGCCAGCTGCGCGGAGCCATGCCCGTCGATGCCGTGGTGCTCGGCCTGCATGGCGCCATGGTCGCAGACGGTTATCTCGACCCGGAAGGCGATCTCTTGACCCGCATACGCGAGATCATCGGCCCTGATATCCTTCTCTGCGCAGAGCTCGATCCGCATAGCCACCTGACGGCAAAGCGCGTGGCCGCCGCCGATTTCTTCGTCGTCTTCAAGGAGTTCCCGCACACCGATTTCGTCGACCGCGCCGAAGATCTCTGGCGGATCGCAGTCGACACGCTGGAAGGTCGGGTGAAGCCGGTCATGTCGGTTTTCGACTGCCGGATGATCGATATCTTCCCGACGTCGCGCGAGCCGATGCGCAGCTTTGTTGACAGACTTATGGCCATTGAAAAGGTCGATGTAGACGTTCTGTCACTCTCTGTTATCCACGGCTTCATGGCCGGTGACGTGCCTGAGATGGGCACCAAGACAATTGCTGTGACCAACGGCAATGCTGACAAGGGCGCAATGCTCGCCCGCGACCTCGGCCTTGAGCTGTTTGCCAAGCGCGGCACCTTCATGATGCCGCAGATTGATGAGAAGACCGCTCTCGACAAGGCTCTTGCCTATCCGGAAGGCCCCGTCGTCATTGCCGACATGTGGGACAATCCGGGTGGCGGCACGGCGGGTGACGCGACCGTGATCCTTGAGGAAATGCTGGCGCGAGGCGTGACGAATGCCGCTGTCGGCATGATCTGGGATCCGATTGCCGTGCAGATCTGCATGGCCGCCGGCGAAGGCGCTGAAATCCCGCTGCGTTTCGGCGCAAAATCGGCCCCCGGCACCGGCCACCCGGTCGACGCATTGGTGAAGGTGGTCAAGGTCGTGCCTTCTGCCGAAATGCGTTTCGGCGACAGCATCGCCCCCTTCGGCGATGCCGCCCATATCCGGCTTGAGGGTATCGACATCATCCTGAGCTCGGTCCGCGTCCAGAGCTACGATCCCTCGCTGTTCACCGCGCTCGGCATCGACCCGACGACGAAGCACCTGCTGGTCATCAAGTCGACCAACCACTTCTATGCCGCCTTCTCGCAGATCGCCTCGGAAATTCTCTACTGCGCCGCAGGTACACCCTATCCGAACGATCCGGCCAAAACAGCCTATCGGCATGTGCGCCGCGATATCTGGCCGATCATGGCCAATCCGCACGAGACGCCCGAAGGCAGCGAGGCCGCATGATGGAACTCCCCCGCCCCAAGCCCGGCCAGCCGATATCAGAACTCTCCACGCCGCTACCGCTGATCGACGAGCGGAAGCTTGCCACCAATATCGAGCGTGTGCAGGCCTACATGGACAGCCACGGCCTCGCCTTCCGTCCGCACATCAAGACCCACAAGATCCCGGCGATCGCAGCCGAACAGGTCAAGGCGGGCGCGAAGGGCATCAACTGCCAGAAAATCACCGAAGCCGAGATCTTCGCCGATGCCGGCTTCGAAGACCTGCTGATCACATTCAACATTCTGGGCAGCGAGAAACACAAGCGCCTCGTCGCCCTTAACGCCCGCATTTCCGGCCTGAAGGTCGTAGCGGACAGCGAAACCACCGTACGCGGACTTTCCTGCGCTTTCTCACAGACCCGCCCGCTGACCGTTCTCGTTGAATGCGACACCGGCGGCGGACGCTGTGGCGTCCAGAGCCCGGATGAGGCCGTAGCACTTGCCGAGACAATCGCTGCTGCCCCCGGCCTCACCTTCGGCGGCATCCTGACCTATCCCAAAGCAGACACAGAAGAGGCCGTCGAAGCATTCTTCGCTGCGACACTCGCCGGCCTCGCGGCCAGTGGCATTGCCTGCCCCATCGTCTCCAATGGCGGCACGCCCAGTCTCTTCTCGGCGCATAAGGTGACCTCGGCGACCGAGCACCGGGCCGGCACCTATGTCTATAACGATCGCGCGATGGCAAGATCTGGCCATTGCAGCCTCGACGACTGCGCCATGCACATCCTGGCGACCGTCGTCTCCCGTCCGATAGAGGATCGCGCCATCCTAGACGCCGGCTCCAAGGCGCTGACTTCGGACCTGCTCGGCTTCTCCGACTACGGCATGATCGTCGAGTATCCAGACGCGGTCATTACAGGTCTTTCCGAGGAGCACGGCACGGTCGACCTGTCGAAGGTTGAGGGCCGGCGACCGGAGATCGGCGAAAAGGTCAGGATCATCCCCAACCACACCTGCGTGGTCTCGAACCTCTTCGATATCATGACCTTCCACCGCGACGGCATCGTCACCCGTGTGGAAGAGGTCGCAGCCCGAGGGCTCGTCTGGTAACGGCTTGCACCTCGCTGTCCTGTACGCCTAGTTTGGCCCCAGGAGGACGATCATGGGCAGGAAGACCACAAACTCGGGAATAGGCCGGCTACGCGGCGGCTGCATGTGCGGCGCCGTTACCTACGAGGTTACGGATCGCTTCCTCTACGCGATCAACTGTCACTGCTCGAAATGCCGCCGCACCACGGGCGCGGCCTTCAAGCCCATCGCCGGCGTCACAACTGACGAATTCACGGTGACGGCAGGTGCGGACGCGATGTTCCGCCACGGAGACCCTGAAGGCATCCATGACATGCACTGCCGCACCTGCGGCTCCCTCGTCTACTCCTGGATCGCCGAGAATGTCAGTGTGAAAGTCCATGTGCCCATGGGCACCCTTATCGACCCGCCCTCGATGAAGCCCACCATGCACATCTTCGTCGGCTCAAAGGCGCCATGGTACGAGATCCTCGATGACCTGCCGCAGTTCGACGAATTTCCGGGCTGACCACAAGCCGCCCCTTCCCCTAAACGAAAAAAGGTCCGCCCGAAGGCGGACCAGGGGATTGGCCTTTGGCATGGCCGGGAGGAGCTTTATTCAGCCGCCGTGACGGAGGCGGGCAAGTCGAGCGTGCGCCAGTCGATGCGCCGTTCCAGCGCCTCGCCATTGGCGTCGAAGAGGTGGCAGTCTGCCGCCATGATGCCGGTGACCATCGGCTGCTCGACACGGATCGGCGCCGAACCGGGCAAGAGTGCACAATAGGGTTCGCCGTTCGGCAGTGCGGCATAGGCGATGGTGTTGATGCCGAGCCGCTCGATGACGCTGGGCGTCACCATGATGTTGATATCGCCTTCGCTGAGACGCGTGTGCTCAGGCCGGATACCGAGCGTCAGCGACTGACCGACGAGATCGGGACGCGCATCGACCGGGATCAGCGCCGTCTGGCCCTCATAGGAAATCGTCACGCCGATCGCATCGACGCCGACACAGGTGACCGGCACGAAGTTCATCTTCGGGTTGCCGATGAAGCCGGCCACGAAGGTGTTTTGCGGCTTGTGATAGAGCTCGAGCGGCGCACCCACCTGGGCGATATGGCCGGCATTCAACACGACGATCCGGTCGGCCATGGTCATGGCCTCGATCTGGTCATGGGTAACGTAGATCATCGTCGCTTCGAGGTCGCGATGCAGCTTTGTAAGCTCGATGCGCATGTCGGCGCGCAGGGCCGCGTCGAGGTTGGACAGCGGCTCGTCGAAGAGGAAGATCTTCGGTTCGCGCACGATCGCGCGGCCGATGGCAACACGCTGGCGCTGGCCGCCGGAAAGCTGGCCTGGGCGCTGCTGCAGGCGTTGATCGAGCTGCAGGATCTTGGCAACGCCTCCCACCTTCTCGCGGATCTGCTCTTCTGAGAGCTTCTCGACGCGCAGTGGGAAGGCAATGTTCTCGAAAACGGACATATGCGGATAAAGCGCGTAGGACTGGAAGACCATGGCGATGCCGCGTTCGACCGGCGGCTTGTCGTTGACCCGTTCGCCATCGATGACGATGTCACCGTCGGTCGTGTCATCGAGGCCTGCGATCATGCGCAACAGTGTGGACTTGCCGCAGCCCGAGGGTCCGACGAAAACGACGAACTCGCCGTCCTTCACCTCGAGATCGACACCCTTGATGACCTCGAAATGTCCGTACGACTTGCGCACCTTTTTCAGAAATAGCTGACCCACGACCCTCAGTCTCCATTGCCGGTCCTGTAGCGACCAGCCAAACCCGCTTGATGAATTCCACGGGCCGAAAACCGGCCCGTGGAGCCTCGGTTGCCCGAGATTACTTGTACTGCTCGAGTTCGCCGGCAGCCTTCTTCAGGGCATCGGCCGGCTCGGCCTTGCCGGTGACGACAGACTGGACCATCTCGATCATGACGTTCTGGAAGCCCTTGTAGTCGGTGAAGAGGGGCTCCGGACCACCATAGGCGATGCCGTCGATGAACGGCTTCCAGAAGGGCTCGTTGGCAACGAACTGGTCGACCACGGCGCCCGGACGAAGCGGGGTAAGGCCAGCGCCGCCCTGCAGTTCGTATTCGTGCTGGATGTCGGTCGAGGTGATGTACTTGGCGAATTCGGTCGCCTTTTCCTCAACGCCCGAGCCCTTGAAAATGGCAAGGCTGTCGGTGATCAGCAGCGTGCCTTCACCCTTGGCGGACGGACCGAGCGGCAGCGGAGCAACGCCCCAGTTGACCTTGGTGTCTTTCAGGCGATAGGCGGCGCCCGAACCGGCCTGGATCATGCCGACCTTGCCGTCGAGGAAGATGGCGCGGATTTCGTTCTGCTCGTAGGCGGTTGCACCTTCGACGGAGTAAGGCGTGATGTCCTTGTAGGCCTGGAGGGCGGCCAGAACTTCCGGGCTGTCGATGACAATGGCGTCGCCGTCGATTACCTTGCCGTTGTTGGTGTAAACCCAGTGCATGAACTGGTGCATGGTGTTGTCAAAGGTCTTGGCCGGCAGACCGTAACCGGCAGTGCCAGTCTTTTCCTTGATCTGCTTGGCGAATTCGATTTCTTCAGCCCAGGTCTTCGGCGGAGTTTCCGGGTCGAGGCCGGCGGCCTTGAACAGGTCCTTGTTCCAGTACAGCGCCTTGGTCGAGAAGGCGACCGGAACGCCCCACTGCGTGTCTTCGAAGGTCACGGTGTCGACGATGTTCGGGTAGTACGAGGCTTTCTCCTCATCCGTCATCGGAACCGGAACGATGAGTTCGTTCTGCGCAAATTCCTTCAGCGTACGCGAGCCGACATAGGCCATGGCAACGGGTGTGCCCGCAACGGCAAGCGTCGTTGCCTTGTCCTGGCACTGCTCCCAGCCGACGACTTCAGGCTTGACCTTCCAGCCGGCATTCTTGCCTTCCCATTCGGCGATGTACTTCTCGTGGATCGGGTCGATCTTGTCGCCGCAATAGATCCAGCTGATCTCCTGGTCGGCCGCTAGCGTGGTGAGCGCCGAGCTTGCGAGCAGGGCGAACGAGCCTGCGAGCATGGTCAGTTTTCTTGTCATCGGTAGTTCCCCTTTGTTGACAGATTGAAAGCGTCCGGTTGGCCCGAATTTTGATTGGCAGCCTTTATTTCACGGCACCAGCGGTCAGTCCGCTGACGAGGTAGCGCTGCAGGAAAAAGATCACGATCATGGCGGGTGCGATCCCGACGAAGCTCGCCGCCATCAGCTCGTTCCAGATGACCTCCTGGCGACCGAAATAGGCAAACAGCCCGATCGGAAGCGGCATGTATTCGGTCTTGGAATTGAAGGTGAGGGCAAAGATGAACTGCTGGGCATAGGCGCCAATGAAGGTGGTGATGGCGACGACAGCGATGCCAGGTGTGGCGAGCGGCAGGATGACCCGGCGGAAGGTGTAGAAATAGCCGGCGCCATCGACATAGGCTGCTTCTTCCAGCTCCCGTGGGATGCGCATCATGTAGGTGCGCAACAGCCAGATGGCCGACGGGATGAGAAAGGCGACACCCGGCACTATCATCGCAAAGTAGGTGTTCAGCACGCCCATCGACCGCATCAGCCGGAAGAGCGGGATGAGCAGCACGGCGCCCGAGAACATGTTGACCGCGAGGAAGGCTGCAAGCAGCTGGCCACGACCGCGGAACTCGAAGCGGGCAAAGGCGTAGGATGCCGGCACCACGAGCAGGAGCACGACCATGGTTGCGATCGTCGAGATGAAGAAGGAGTTGAAGATATAGCGCGCAAAGCCCGGCACGCTGTCCCACATGGTGATGTAAGCATCGAACGAACCGTTTTCCGGCCAGAAACGATAGGGCGAGGAAAACAGCTGGCTGAGCGGCTTGAGCGACACCAGGAAGCCTTCGACGAAGGGCGCGAGCACGAATGTCAGGAAGAGCGCGATACCCGCATAGATGCCGACCAATTCATACCAGCGATAGCGGTTGATCAGGGCTGTCTTGTCGTAGCTCATCGGGCATGCTCCTGCGAGAGACGGCTGGTCACGCGGAAATAGGCGACGCAGAAGATCGAGAGGAAGATGCAGATCAGGACTGCACGGGCGGCACCCTCCCCGTATTTCTTCGAGCCGATCGCGGTGTGATAGGTATCGATGATCATCGTGGTGGTCTCGCCGCTCGGCCCGCCGCGCGTCAGGATCCAGATGATGTCGAAGGAGTTGAAGGTCGCGATCAGGGACAGCATCGACATGGTGATCATGGCCGGCAGGATCAGCGGCAGGGTGATGCGGCGGAAGCGATAGAAGCGGCCTGCACCATCCGTCCATGCGGCCTCGTAGAGATCCTGGGGGATCGCCTGCATGGCAGCCAGCATGTAGAGCGTGACCATCGGCACACCGATCCACACATCGGTGAAGATCGTTGCCCAGAAGGCGGTCGAACCATAGGCCAGGAAGGCGACGGGTCCGTCGACCACGCCCATGCGCTGCAGCACGCCGGAAATCATCCCGAACTGGCCGTTATACATCCAGCCCCACATGAAAATGCCGATCGCCATGGGCACGATCCAGGGCGGCATGGTGAGCACCCGGAAAAGTGTGCGGCCAGGCACCGCCGTGTTCAGCATCGCGGCACCGAATGTGCCGATGATCATCTTGATCGACACCGAGAAGAAGGTCCAGATGAAGGTCCTGATGATGACGGTGGCGAAGGTATCGTTGAAGATCTTCTCGTAGTTCACCCAGCCCACCCAATTTGTCGTCTTCTTGAGCGACGCGTCGGTGAACGAGAGAATGAAGGTCTGCACCAGCGGATAGGCGACGATGACGGCGATATAGAGAAGGGCCGGCGCAATCAGCAGCCAGGCAAAGATGATAGCACTTCGGCGAGCTTGCATCCGACCGCTCCTTTACGCCGACCGAACACGGGCGGAAGCGTCCGACGTGCCGTGCAGGCAGCCATCGAACTTCTCCCAGACCGGCTTCAGATCGACGACCTTGCGGGCGAGCCGCGCTTCATCCATGGCAAGCGCCAGAATGCCGGCTTCGAGCGCATCGATGGCGGACACGGGCTGCTTGGCACCCGTCTGCACAAAGGCAATCACGTCTTCTGCCATCTGCTCGTCGGCACCGTAGTGCTGCGACAGAGAGGACGGGGCCTTGTATGTGTTTGCAATGACCTTCTCATTGGTGCGGGCGTCATGGACATCCATGAACCCGCGCACGAAGTCACCTTCCGCCATGCCCTTCGAGCCGATGACGCAGAAGCGACGGAACTCGTCAGGGACATTGAGATTGGTGTGGAAGGTCATCGACACACCGTTCTCGTATTCGACGATCGCGGTCTGGAAATCGATGATGTCGCCGTCGCTGTCGAACACCTTGTCGGAGCCCTGCCAGCCGCTCGGCTTGCGGTGATAGACGTTGAGGTCGTTGATACCTTCTGCCTCAGGCGCATTTTCCGGCACGAAGCTCTTGCGGCCGCCGAAGCTCGCGACGAAACGCGGACGGGCACCGACCACGCCGTTGTAAAGATCGAGGTCGTGACAGCACTTTTCCAGCATGAAGCCACCGGCATAACGGCCATAACGGCGCCAGTCGCGCATGAAGAAAGCGCCGTGATAGGGCTGAATATGCTCGGACGCCTCGATCGAGACGACATTGCCGAGACGCCCCTCTTCCTGCGCCTTGCGCAGATCGCGGTAGAGCGGGGAGTAACGCAGGACCAGACCGACCAGCAGACGATCGTGGCCATAGGTATTCAGCAGCGACGCGAGCGTATAGCTTTCCTCGATGCTGGTGACGATCGGCTTTTCGGTGAAGACAGTCAGGCCAGCCTCAAGGCCGAGCCGGATATGGTCGAGATGCAGGTGGTTCGGCGAACCGATCATCAGAAGATCGAAAGTCTCACCGGCGATCAGAGCTTCAGGCGTCTCGTAGACCTTGCCGGCAGAGATACCATGCTCATCGAGCGTTACCATCCCGGCTGGCGCCGGATCGACATAGCCGACGATCTCGAAGCTCGGATCAATCTCCTTGAACACCCGACCCAGATATCCAAGACGGAATCCGAGTCCGATAATCGCGACCTTCATGATGCATTCCCCTGCTTTCGTAATTATTTTTCGCAGACTGCGTCAATTTTCCAAGATCGTCAACACGGGAAGCGAAAATCCCACCGTTGATGAAAATGGTTTTCATAACTGCCTACGATATTGGATGAAGAGCCGAAATGCCGGGGCCTGCAGTCGCAACTCATCCCATCTCGGAAGAAGGCGCAGAGGCTTTGGATTGGGCTCCTCTCCAATCGTTAATTTAAGATACCAAAACTAGTCCAATCGTAAAGCGGGTTATGTCAAAATCAGCTTTAAAACATCCAAATTGCTGTTTTTCCGGCGAAATTTCTTCATATCAACATTCATGCGCACATCCTTTTCAAAACCATTTGCGAAATAGGTTTCTGGTTGGTATTGTTTTGAGAAAGACCACCGAGGGGATGGAAGCATGCAGACACCGAAGACGGAATGCGCAATTGCCCTCCGCTTGCGGTCTCTCCACCACTGGGGCAGAGGAACCGCATGAGCACGCCCCTTCCCCTGGAACAACTTCAGTCCGTCCGCGGCGGACCGCTTTACGTGAAGCTGCGAAAGATGATCGAAGACGCCGTCGCCTCGGGTCGCCTCAAGCACGGCGACGCCCTGCCGGCCGAGCGCGACATCGCAGAAGCGGCCGAGATCAGCCGCGTGACGGTCCGCAAGGCGATCGATGAACTGGTGGAGGAAGGCCTGCTTGTCCGCCGTCGTGGGTCCGGCACCTTTGTCGTGAAGCCCGTGCCGCGCATGCAACAGCCTCTGAGCCAGCTGACCTCCTTCACCGAGGACATGCGCCGGCGCGGCATGGTTGCCGGCTCTCGTTGGCTGGGACGCGGCCTGTTTTATCCGACGGCCGAAGAAACCATGATGCTCGGCCTCGTCAGCGGCGCACGTGTCGCCCGCATCGATCGTCTCAGAACCGCCAACGACATGCCGATCGCGCTGGAACGCACCAGCCTGCCGGACGACCTGCTGCCGGATCCGGACAGAATAGAGGACTCTCTCTACCTCTGCCTGCTGGACGCCGGCATCCGTCCTGTGCGGGCCAACCAGCGCATCTCGGCCGTTCTGCTGACGGATGAGGAAACCAAGCTGCTTGGCGTCCCGCCCGGCTCGGCAGCACTCTCGGTGCAGCGGATTGCCTATCTCGAAACCGGCCGCGTGATGGAAATGTCGCGCGCGCTTTATCGCAGCGACGCCTATGACCTGGTTGCCGAACTCGGCATCGGCTCGCCCATGAAGCCTCAAGACTGAAAGCGCGTACCATGATCACCAAGATGCGTGAGGAGATCGACGAGATCCCCGCAGCCGCTGCCCGATTGCTGGACAGCTCCAGGACCGTGATATCAGAGGCGGCGAACGCGCTGCGCGACAAGGACCCAGGCGTCGTGGTCACGATCGCCCGCGGCTCGTCCGATCACGCGGCTCACTTCCTGAAATATGCGATCGAGCTGCAGATGGGCCTACCGGTCGCCTCGCTCGGCCCCTCGCTCGCCTCGATCTACGAGACGCCGATGAAACTCGCCAAGGCCGCCGCCTTTGCCGTATCGCAGTCCGGGGCAAGCCCTGACATCGTCGCCATGGCGAGAGGTGCCCACGATGGTGGCGCGACCACGGTGAGCCTGGTGAACACCCTGCCTTCGCCACTCGCCGATGCCGCAACCTTCGCCATAGACATCAAGGCGGGTCCTGAAATCGCGGTCGCCGCCACCAAGTCCTTCGTCAATTCGATCGTAGGCGGCCTTGCTATCCTTGCAAGCTGGAGCAGAGACGAAGCGCTGACCCGCGCCGTCGATGCGCTGCCCGCGCACTTCGACAAGGCGCTCGCTCTCGACTGGAGCGCACTGCTCGAGCCGCTGAAATCGGCAGACTCCCTCTACATGCTCGGCCGCGGTCCGGCGCTCGCCATCGCAGCTGAAGCCGCACTCAAATGCAAGGAAACCTGCGAACTGCACGCCGAGGCCTATTCCTCCGCCGAAGTGCTGCACGGCCCGGTCTCGATCGTCGGCCGCGATTTCCCCGTCGTCGCCTTTGCGGCCCGCGACAAGGCCGAAGCCTCGATTGCCGGCACCGTCTCGAAGCTCGCCGCCAGCAATGCCACCTGCTTCATCACCTCGGATCAGGCGACGGCCGGCCACAAGCTGCCTTTCATCGCAACAGGACATCCGATCACGGATGCGCTGGCCCTCATCGTTCCCTATTATGGCTTTATCGAATCCCTCTCCCGTGCCCGCGGCTTCAATCCCGACAAGCCGGTCGCACTGAAGAAAGTTACCGAGACCCAATGAGCCAAGCCTTCGCCATCACAGCAAGCCGCATTTTCGATGGGCACACGTTCTACGAAGATGCAGCCCTCCTGGTCGACAACGGCCGGATAAAGGCTGTTCTCGCCAGAGCCGACTTGCCCGCGGGCATTGCCAAGCAGGATATGGGCGATGCGCTGATTGCCCCCGGCTTCATCGACCTGCAGGTGAATGGCGGCGGCGGCGTGCTGTTCAACAACGATCCGACGATTTCAGGGATCCGCACGATCTGCGACGCCCATGCCCGCTTTGGCACGACTGCTCTGATGGTCACTCTGATCACCGATGCCCCCGAACTGAAGAGAGAAGCTATCATCGCCGGCGAGGCCGCCGCCAAGGCAGGCGAGCCGGGCTATCTCGGCCTGCATCTCGAAGGTCCGCATCTCTCGATCGCCCGCAAGGGCACCCATGATCCAGCCCTGATCCGCCCGATGGCGCAAGCCGATCTCGACTATCTCGTCGAACAGGCATCGCGTTTCGGCATCCCGATGATCACGGTCGCGCCTGAAAGCGTCACACCGGATCAGGTCAAGCGCCTGGTCCAGGCCGGCTACCGCGTGAGCCTCGGCCACACCGATACGAGCTGCGCCAGCGTCGCGGCCTACGTAGAAGCAGGCGCCACACTCGTCACCCATCTCTTCAACGCCATGAGCCCGCTCGGCAATCGCGAACCGGGCCTCGTGGGCGCTGCCCTCACCTCGCCGATCCTCCATTGCGGACTGATCGCCGACGGCTTCCATGTCGATCCGGTCACCATGAAGATCGCGCTCGCCGCCAAGACCGGCCCCGCCCACATCTTTCTCGTGACCGATGCCATGTCGACCATCGGCTCTGATGAGACAAGCTTCGACCTGAACGGCCGGACCGTCTACCGCCGCGATGGCCGGTTGACACTCGCCGATGGAACGCTTGCCGGCGCCGACATCGACATGCTTTCCTGCGTTCGCTACGTGCACGAAAAGCTGGGACAGCCGCTGGAGGAAGCGCTGCGTATGGCATCGCTCTATCCCGCAGAGGCCATTGGTGCCAAGACCAAGGGAAGCTTGGCCGCAGGCCAGGATGCCGACTTCATTGTCCTGAGCCCTGATCTCACCATCCACTCGACCTGGATTTCAGGCGCCTGCGTCCATGGTACCGCCACGGCGCCGAGCAGGGCCTTCGCATGATCGTCTGCTTCGACATCGGCGGCACCGCCATCAAGGGTGCGCTCGCAACGAGCCCGGAAGACATCCGGCCCTTCCCGCGCCAACCGACCCCGATCCACGATTTCGACGCCTTCGTCGCCACACTCGCCTCCGTCATCGCGGAAGCCGAAGCCATCGCCGGTGAGCGCGCTGCCTGCATCGCGATCTCGATCGCCGGCGTCATCGATCCCGACACGGCGAACGCCGTTGTTGCCAACATTCCCTGCATCCACGGTCGACCGCTGCAGGCAGATCTCGAAGCTGCCCTCGGCCTGCCTGTCATAGTCGCCAATGATGCCGACTGTTTCGTGCTGGCCGAAGCCGGCATAGGTGCTGCCCGCGGGCACCGGGTCGTCTTCGGCGTCATCCTCGGCACCGGCGTTGGCGGCGGCCTCGTCATCGACGGCAAGCTGATCAACGAGAGCGGCTTTGCCGGCGAATGGGGCCATGGGCCGATCCAGCCAACGGAAGCCGGCAATCCGCCGGTGCACGTGCCACGCTTCCAATGCGGCTGCGGCCAAATCGGCTGCATCGACGCAATCTGCAGCGCGCGAGGCCTCGAAAAGCTGCATAAGCATATTCACGCTGAACAACTGACCAGCGAAGAAATCATCGCTGATTGGCAGAACGGTGATGCAAAGGCGGAACGCACCATCGATGTCTATGTCGACATCCTGACCGATGCGCTTTCGATGGTGGTCAACGTCACCGGCACCACAATATTGCCCGTCGGCGGCGGCCTTTCAAACGTGCCGGCGCTTCTCTCTCGGATCGACACGGCCCTGCGCGCCCGCATCCTGCGCAAGTTCAAGAACCCGATCGTTGTGCCCGCAGCCTGCGGCGTCGAGCCGGGCCTGATCGGAGCCGCGATCCTCGGCCTCGACTACGCTAGAGAGCATCAAGGAGGCTGAGATGGCAGCGGACATGCTGGTAAAGCTCTACGATCTGCAGCCAAATCCCGACCTTGATCGGCGCATGCAGGCCGAAGGCGTGACGATCCGGCGCGCGCTTGTTCCTGAGCTTTCGGGGATCTGCGCCTGGATCGAGCCCCGTTTCGGCGCTGGCTGGGCATCGGAGGCGACGGCGGCAATCATGCGCCAGCCCGTGACCTGCTGGATTGCCCATGAAGGCGAAACGCTGCTTGGTTTTGCCTGCCACGAAGCGACGATGAAGGGCTTTTTCGGCCCGACCGGCGTCGATGAAAGCGCCCGTGGCCGCGGCATCGGCCATGCGCTGCTGATCCGCACACTCCTCGACATGCGCGACCAAGGCTACGGCTATGCGATCATAGGCGGCGCCGGCCCCATGGGCTTTTATGAGAAAAGCGTCGGTGCCATCGCCATTCCGGGTTCCTCGCCCGGCATCCACAAGGGCATGCTGCCGCTTGCCGCCCCGTCAGGCATGGCAGACTGAGAGACCTCAGCCCAGCTCCAGTGTGGTGATCGCATAGACGCCTGTCTTCTGCATTTGAGGCGGTTCGCCTCGATACATGCGCGAGGTCTGGAACCCCCGTTTGAAGCCGAGACGGCCGAGCAGGTAGCGAAAGCCTTCCTGGTATTCCGGCACATCCAGATGCACTTCCTCGCCCTTGAGGTTTGCGAGACAGACCTTCAGCAGATCCTCGGCGGTCCGACCATCCATGGCAAACAGCGGCCCTATCTTGTAGCCACCAAGGCAAGGTCGCATCACAACATAGCCGGCCACGACACCCTGCCGACGGCAGAGGAAGGCACGACGCGGCGGCTTCAGCCATTCCGAGAGGAAGTCTTCTCTGGGCGCGGGAAAGAACGCCCGATCGAGCGAAAGGATCTCGGCGAGATCGCCCTCGGCGATCGCCTCACAGCAGGTGAAGCTCGCAGGCAGAGCCGGCATGCGCTCGATGCTCCAACGCACGGTGTCATAGGCGGGCGCGAACCCCATGCGGCCATAATTCGCCTGCTGCTCAACGACACCGTCGAGGCCGATGACACGATCCCTGAGATGCGCCATTCCGGCATCCCACACCTGCCGTCCGAGCCCTTGGCCCCGAAAGTCCGGATGGCAGATATAGAGCCCGATAAAGCCGAAGCCGTCCCCATATCGCACGGCCGAAATGCCGGCAGCCAGCCGCCCGTCGACGAAGCATCCCAGAAAGCCCTCGGGATCGGCGAAACGGAAGGCTGCTGCATCGCCATGCCCCGGGTTCCAGCCTTCAAGCGCCGCCCAGCCGATGAGGTCCTCGACCTCGCCAGCCGCCAGGACCCTGATCTCTAGATCCTCCGCCACGCTCACACGCCCATGGCAGCGGGAGAGAAACGGGCGAGGTCACCGTGATAGGTCTTGGAAACGGGTGTCGCATAGGCGCCGCGCTTGGCGGTCGACAGGCCCTGCGCAATCAGGCTCTCCGCCTGTTTCACGGCAGCAGCCACGCCGTCGATCACGGGTACGCCGAACTCCTGCCGGAGCGATGCCGTCAGATCCGCCATGCCGGCACAGCCGAGCACGATCGCTTCGGCCCTGTCGTCCTTGAGCGCTGCCGATATCTCGCTGCGCAGCCGGTCTCGGGCGTTGGAATTCGGATCCTCCAGCGACAGCACCGGCACATCCGCCGCCCGTACCTTGCAGCGGCTGCCCATGCCATAGCGATGCACGAGATGTTCGACCGGGAGCCGGGAGCGTTCCATGGTCGTCACGACCGAAAAGCGTTGGGCGATAAAGGATGTGGCCGAAAGCGCCGCCTCACAGATACCGATGACCGGGATGCCCGCCAGCGCGCGTGCAGCATCCAGCCCCGTATCGTCGAAACAGGCAATCACGATTGCATCTGCCCCTTCGCGTTCGGCCTTGGCGATTTCCATCAGCAGGCCGGGCACAGCGAAGACCTCGTCATAATAGCCCTCGATCGAGACCGGACCCATCGACGAGGTAATCGCCAGGATTTCGGTTCCGGTATGGGCCACCCGCCGCGCGGCGTCCGCAATGGTCGCGGTCATGCTAGCGGTGGTATTCGGATTGATGACGGCAATTTTCATACGATTATGCCCGCCCCCGACGGCGGTTCATGGCCATGATAATGCCAAGCGTTCCCGCAATCACCAGGAAGGAGAAGAGCGTCGTCACCGTGCCGAGCGCATAAAGCACCGGCGTGGTGACATTGGTCGTCATGCCGTAGATCTCGAGCGGCAGCGTGTTGTAGGTACCCGAGGTCATCAGCGTGCGCGCGAACTCGTCATAGGAGAGTGTGAAGCCGAAGAGCCCGACCCCGATCAAGGGCGGCGCGATCATCGGCAGCACCACATGCCGGAACGTCTGCCAGGAAGTGGCACCAAGGTCGCGCGCGGCTTCCTCATAGGCCGGCGAGAAACGATTGAAGATCGCAAACATGATCAGCACGCCGAAGGGAAGCGTCCAGGTCAGATGCGCGCCGAAGCCCGAGGAATACCAGGCCGGCTGCAGCCCGAGCTGGCTGAACAAGACGCCGATGCCGAGCGAAATGATGATCGAGGGCACAACGAGGCTTGCGACCGACAGGTAGAAGAGCGCCGTCGAGCCGACAAACTTGCGCCGGAAGGCGAGGCCCGCCAGCAGCGAAACGACCACTGTCACCACCATGACCATGAAGCCGAGCGCGAAGGAACGCCGGAACGAGCCGCCGAAATCGCCCACCGCCTGCTGTTCGAAGAGATTGCCGAACCAGTGCAGCGAGACGCCATTGAGCGGGAAGGTCAGACCACCGTTCGGCCCCTGGAAGGAGAGGATCAGGATCGCTGAGAGTGGGCCGTAAAGGAAGAGGACGAACAGGGCGAAGAAGGCGGCGAGAACGTAGAACTCGCGCGGGCGCTTGTCGGAATTCATCGTTAGAGCTCCTTCCGGATATCGACGACGCGCAGGATCGCGGCGACCATCAGGAGAACCAGCGCCAAGAGCACCACGGCATTGGCGGCAGCGGCCGGATATTGCAGCAACGACATCTGGTTCTTCATCATCAAAGCAACGGACGCGCTCTGCCCGCCGGACATGACCTGCACGGTGGAGAAATCGGCCATCACAAGCGTCACCACGAAGATCGTACCGATCGCCATGCCGGGTTTCGACAGGGGGATGATGACATTGGTCAGGATCTGCCAGCCGCTGGCACCGGCATCACGCGCCGCTTCGAGTAGCGAGCGGTCGATGCGCATCATCGTGTTGAAGATCGGGGTCACCATGAACAGCGTGTAGAGATGCACCATGGCGAGCACGACAGCGAAATCGGAGTAAAGCAGCCATTCGATCGGCTGCGGCACGATCCCGGCATTGACCAGCGCCGTGTTGATCAACCCGTTGCGGCCGAGCACCGGGATCCAGGAGATCATGCGGATGATGTTGGAGGTGAGAAACGGCACGGTGCAGACGAGGAAAAGGACACTCTGCATGGCGGAGGTGCGCACGTGGAAGGCCAGGAAATAGGCGACCCAGAAGCCGACAAAGAGGGTAATCGCCCAGACGATGAAGGCGAATTTCAACGTGTTGAAATAGATCTTCCAGGTAACCCAGGAGCCGAGCGTCTCGGTGTAGTTGAAGGTGACGAAGTCGGGATACATCTGGGCAAAGTCGTAGTCCCAGAACGAGACCGTCCCGATCATCAGGATCGGCAGCAGCAGGAAGCAGCCGAGAATGACCATGAGCGGCGTCGCCTGCAGATAGGAGACGAGCACAAGCGGCACACGGATGACGCGTTTCGGCTTCGGCTCGCCAACACCCAGAAATCGCACTTCCACCATGATGTTAGGTCTCCTGTCGCTTCGAAAAGAGCGGACCGGGAAGGTTGCCCCTCACCCGGCTGCCGCCACCTTCCCCCCGCAAGCGGGGAGAAGGCACCTGTGGCCCACCTCCCCGCTCAGGGGGAGGTCGCGGCGAAGCCGCGGGTGGGGGGTCATCCATTGCAGACTTTCACCCCACCCCGGAGCTTCGCACCGCCCCTCCCCCTCAAGGGGAGGGTAAGGCATCAAGCCGCGATGAACTCGTTCCAGCGGCGGACCATGTAGCGGTCTTCGTCCATGACGGAGTTCCAGCAGGCGACCTTGCCCATGCGTTCTTCGAAGGAGCCGCCGTCGCGAACCGCTCCGGCCTTTTCCATGACCGCACCTTCCGGAGACATGATGTCACCGGTCGCGGCCTTGCCTTCGATCCAGTAGCCCCACTCGTCGGCAGACATGAATTCCTTCGCGGTTTCCATGCAGGCGGAGTAGTAGCCCTGGCGGTTGAGATAGCCACCGACCCAGCCGGACGTGTACCAGTTGATGTATTCATAGGCCGCATCGAGCTGCGCGCCGGTGAGATGTGCGGCAAGTCCGAGACCGCCGCCCCACGAGCGATAACCTTCCTTGAGCGGCTGATACTTGCAGGCGATGCCCTTGGAGCGAACGGCGGCAACTGCCGGCGACCACATCGACTGGATGACGACTTCACCAGACGCCATCAGGTTGACGCTTTCGTCGAAGGACTTCCAGAAGGCGCGGAACTGGCCGTCCTGCTTGGCCTTGATCAGGAAGTCGATCGTCGTGTCGATCTCGGCCTTCGTCATGTTGCCCTTGTCGGCATATTTGATGATGCCCATGGCTTCGCAGATCATCGCGGCATCCATGATGCCGATCGATGGGATATTGAGGATCGAGGTCTTGCCCTTGAAAGCCGGGTCCATGATGTCGGCCCAGGAGGAGATCTCACGACCGACGAGATCCGGACGGATGCCGAGCGTGTCGGCATTGTAGATCGTCGGCATCATCGTGAAGAGTTCGGTCTCGCCCGATGCAAAGGTCTTCGCATCCTTGCTCTCGACATAGCCGACAGTGTGCGGCGCAGTGCCTTGTGCGATCACGCTGTCGGGCAGCAGCTTGCCGGTTTTGAACAGCGGCACGACCTTGTCGTAGAACTTGAGCTTCGAGGTTTCCATCGGCTGGATGACGCCGGTCGGATAGACCTTCTTCAGGATCCAGTATTCGATGTCGGCGATATCGTAGGACATCGGCTGGGTGACGGCGCGCTGGGCTGCGGCGTCAGAATCGGTTGCCGTCATCTCGAGCGTGATGCCGAGGTCGGCTTTGCACTTCTCGGCGATGGCATTGATGTTCGACACGCCGGTGCCGAACTGGCGCAGCGTGATCGGGTTCTGCGCCCAGATCGTCGGGAAGCCGGTGATCGCGCCCGAACCGGCGGCGAGGCCGGCAGCGGCCGATGCGGTCTTCAGGAATGTGCGGCGGGATACGCCCTTCTTTGTCTTGCTGCTGTCTGACATTGCGCTGTTCTCCTGGTTTTATTGGTTTGGCTTCACTTCACGATGCGTCCGAGGACGATCGAATCCGGCTGATCCCATGACAGGGTGACGCCTTCCCCGACGCGAACCGGGGAGGCAAAGAAGGCCGCGTCCGAAAGAACGGCGGTGAATTCATCGGTAAAGGCGGTGGTGACGGTCAGCTTCACCTTGGCGCCGAGATATTCGACATTCGAGACGATACCGTCGAAGCCGAGACCATCGGCCGGCATTGCGCCAATGCGCACATGGTCCGTGCGGATGGCGATATCGGCCGTTTCATCCTCGACAGGTGCCGTACCGAGCGCGAAGAAGCGGCCGCCACCGACAACCTCGATGAACAAGCCCTCAGCCGTGCGCTCGACGATGCGCCCGGAGAGCACATTGTGATCCCCCATGAAGCGGGCAACGAAGGCTGTCGCCGGCCGCTCGAAGACAGCCCGCGGCGTCGCCGCTTGCTCGATGCGCCCCTCATTCATGACGACGATGAGATCGGCAAGCGCCATCGCCTCTTCCTGGCTGTGGGTCACATGCACGAAGGTAATGCCGAGCGAGGTCTGCAGCTTCTTCAGCTCGGCGCGCATGCGGATCTTGAGAAACGGGTCGAGCGCCGAAAGGGGCTCGTCGAGCAACAGGGCCTCGGGCTTGGTGATCAGCGCCCGCGCCAGCGCCACGCGCTGCTGCTGTCCGCCGGACAATTGAGCCGGACGACGACTGGCGTAAGGCTCGAGCTGCATGAGCTTGAGCATCTCCATGGCCTGTCCGCGACGGGTCTCCTTGTCGACACCCTTCATCTTCAAACTGAAGGCAACATTGTCGACAAGATCGAGATGCGGGAAGAGCGCATAGGACTGGAACATCATGGCCGTACCCCGCTGCGCAGGCGGCAGCGTGGTGACATTGGTATTGCCGAACACGACGTCGCCGGAGGAGACACTTTCATGCCCGGCGACCATTCTGAGCGTCGATGTCTTGCCGCAACCGGACGGTCCGAGCAGGCAGCAATAGGTACCGGCCGGGATCTTCAGGCTGATGGCATGAACCGCAGTCGACGTCCCGTAGGTCTTGGTAACGGCGGCAAGTTCGATGTCGGCGGCTTTCGTCATGGCGGCTCCTTGGTGTCGCTCAAGACGATGCATAAGCCGTGCCAGTTTGCGGCCATCTCGCTAAGTGCTTGATTCCCATGGGACGCATTGCTGCGCCGCAAAAGGATTGAGCACATGGAGAGACTGCATGCACAGCAATTAATCGATTGTCGTCATTGGATAGATCAGATTGTATGCAATCTAGATGGCATTTGGTTCTCTCACGATCTTCCCCAATGGCTCATGGCGAGTTACAACACAGACGAACACCGGATGGACTGATGAACGCCAAGAGCTCGCTCCGCAGGCAACTCGACCCCAACCTTGAAGATCGCGCCCGCGCGATCCGCGATGCCTTGCGCGATGCGATCGTCGACCGCCGGCTTGCCCCCGGCACCAAGCTCTCCGAAGCCGAAGTCGGCACCCTCTTCGATGTGAGCCGCACGGTCGTACGGGACTCCCTGCAGATGCTCGCTTTCGAGGGGCTGGTGAAGACGGAGCGCAATCGCGGAGCCTTCGTCTCTAATCCGAGCACGGAGGAGGCACGCCAGGTCTTCTCATCGCGCCGCCTGATTGAGGCCGGCATCATTGCTGCCGCGGCCGAGCGCATCACGCCATCCGATATCGCCGCCCTCCGCGAACACCTGAAGGAAGAGGCGCGGTACCGCAACGAACGCGGTGCGAACGCAAGACGCGCCGAGATCAAGGCGTCGGGCGATTTCCATCTGATGCTGGCCAAGGTGGCCGGCAACCAGGTGCTGGAAAAATTCATGGACGAGCTCGTCGCCCGCTCGTCCCTCGTGATCGCACTTTATGGTCGGACCGGGATTTCCAGTTGCGGGCATGACGAGCACGACGAAATTCTGAATGCGCTGGAAAAGGGCGATGTCAAAAAGGCGACCCATCTGATGCTGCATCACATCGATCACATCGAGGCGGATCTCGATCTGTCGGTCGCGGAAGCCCGGACCCTGAAGGACGCCCTAGCGCTCTAAGCCCCGTCGCCGGAAGGCTGAGCCGCCATTACCGCACGGCAGCCGCGATCACCCTGTCCTGCTCGATCGTATCCAGCATAGCCTGGCGAGCCCCCGCCTCGTCGCCATATTCGATGCGGTTGACCAGCAACTTGTGGCTCTCGAGGATTTTGTCGAGCACACAGGGATCGCGTTCATCGATCTGGGTCTTGTAGGCAAAGGCATGCGCCAGTTCGATCAGCCCGTAGAGGGCGCGCACGAACGGATTGTGCGCGGCGTCTGCGATGATGCGATGCAGTTCGAAATCGGCAAGCGCGAAGTTCTGCAGCGAACCGAGCGAGGTCTCCATCTGGTGGATCCAGTAGAGCATCAGGCGGATCTGGTCAGCGGTACGGCGCCGCGCAACCTCGGCCGCCGCCTGCGGCTCCAGCGAACGGCGCACCTCATGCAGCCCGGACAGAAACTCTGCATCAACAGGGGCTTCCAGGTGCCAGGCGAGCACCTGCGGATCATAAAGGCTCCAGCGGCTTTTCTTGGCGACCTTGGTGCCGACCTTTGGCCGAGCCTCGAGCAAGCCTTTCGCTTCCAGCGTCTTCAAGGCCTCGCGCAACACTGTGCGTGACACCTCAAACTCTTCCATCAGTTCCGCGTCGTTCGGCAGCGTGGTGCCAATCGCATAGCGGCCGGAGATGACCCCGGCCCCGATCTCGTTGATCACATGCGAATGGTAGTTACGTGCCGTCGACCGCCCGGACAGGGAGCGAAGAAGGCTCCCCGGCTCACTCATGCAGGGGCCTTCTTCAGGCGCGTACGCCCGGTCTGCGCGGTAAACACCAGCTTCTGAAGCAAGATGAACATGAACAGCAGGAACCCGATGGCGATTTTAGTCCACCAGCTGGAGAGCGTCCCATCGAAGACGATGTAAGTCTGGACAAGGCCCTGCAGCATGACCCCGATCAGGGTTCCGAAGATGAAACCGTAACCGCCTGTCAACAGCGTTCCGCCTATCACCACGGCTGCAATCGAGTCAAGTTCGATGCCAACCGCCGCCAGCGGGTAGCCGGCCGAGGTGTAGAGCGAATAGACGATGCCGGCGAGCCCGCCGAGGAAAGACGAGAGCGCATAGATGCCGATCGTCACCCGGCCTGTCGGAACGCCCATCAGCGAGGCGGATGTGGCATTGCCGCCGATTGCATAGACATAGGAACCGAAGCGCGTCTTGTGGGCGATGAAGCCGCACACCAGGAAGGTTGCAAGCATCAGGAGGCCAATGGCGCTCAGACGCCCGCCACCCGGAAGCCGGTAATAAAGGCTCGAGATCGTCCGGTAGAACTCGTGGTCGATCGGAATGGAATCCTGGCTCAGCACAGAGGCAAAACCGCGCGCCAGGAACATGCCGGCCAGCGTCACGATGAACGGCGGAACCTGCAGGAAATGGATCACGGCCCCCATAGACGCACCGAAGGTGGCGGCAAGCGCCAGCACGATTGCAAACACCGCCAGCGGATGGATACCGACCCAGGAAATGAGGATGGCCGTGATGACGCCGGTCAGGCCGATCACCGCGCCGACCGAGAGATCGATGCCACCGGAAATGATCACGAACGTCGCGCCGACGGCAGCAATGCCGAGGAAGGCGTTGTCGGTCAGGAAGTTTCCGAAGACGCGCGTCGACCACATGCCCGGATACTGGGAGATGCAGATGGCATAGGCGATCACGAAGATGAGGGTGGTCGCGGCGAGAGGGCGATAACGCGGATTCATCGTGCCTGTCCCGAAGTTTGGGTCTTGGTCTGGGGCGGGGTCGTGGCGGGTGCCTGGCGCGGGCCGAACTTGCGGCCGAGCACCTGGGCGATCCGGGCCGATTGCAGCACCAGGATGATGATGATCATGCCCGCCTTGACGATCAGGTTGAATTCCGGCGGGAAGCCCGAGACTAGCACGCCCGTATTCATGGCCTGAATGATGATGGCGCCAAGCACCGACATCGGGATCGAGAAGCGTCCGCCGAGCAGCGAGGTGCCACCGATGACGACCGCGAGGATCGCGTCGAGCTCAAGCCAGAGACCGGCATTGTTGGCGTCCGCTCCGCGGATATCGGCGGCGGCAATGATACCGGCGGTCGCGGCGCAGAAGCCACCGAAGGCATAGATGCACAAAATCACGAGCTTGCTGCGCAGACCGGTGTAGTTGGCGGCCGAAAGGTTGATGCCGATCGCCTCGATGAACAACCCGATCGCCGTGCGGCGCATGAAGAGATGCGCCGTGATCATCAGCACGATCGCGATCACAGCCGGCATGGGCAGGCCGAACAGATTGCCCGTGCCGACGAAGATGAGCGCGGGATCGGAGAAGGTCACGATCGACCCCTCGGTGATCAACTGCGCCACCCCTCGCCCTGCAACCATCAGCACCAGCGTCGCAACGAAGGGCTGAATGCCGAGATACGCGACCAGAATGCCGTTCCACAGACCACAGAGGATGCCGATGGCCAAGGCTGCGACCAGCGTCACGATCAGGGGCTGACCGGCAACCGCACAGGTCGCGGCAACCGCTCCAGCGACTGCCATCACGGCACCGACGGAGAGATCAACGCCCTTGGTCGCGATAATCGCCGTCATGCCAATTGCGAGGATAGCGACCGGCGCACCGCGATTGATGACGTCGATCAGGCTGCCGAACAGTCGACCATCCTGCCAGGTGATGTTGAAGAAGCCGGGAAAGACCAGCCAGTTGAAGAACAGCACGCCGGCAAGTGCCAGCAGCTGCGGGGAAATGATGCGGAACATGGAAAGCCTTTTCATGCCTCGACCTCCGCCGGCTGGGCGGCAATGGTCTGGACGATGAAGCCGGGGGTGATGTCGGCGCCATGCAACTCGGCGACCATCTTGCGATCGCGCATGACGACGACACGCGAGGAATAGCTGACGATTTCGTCGAGTTCGGACGAGATGACGACGAGTGCCAGCCCATCTTCACGCAACCGGCTGATCATGCGCACGATTTCGGCGTGGGCGCCGACATCGATGCCGCGCGTCGGCTCGTCGAGGATGAGGAAACGCGGATCGGTGGCGAGCCAGCGGGCAAGGATTACCTTCTGCTGGTTGCCGCCGGAAAGCAGCTTGACGGGAAGCTCGGCAGAAGCCGTGCGGATGTCGAGCGCCTCGATGAAATTGCCGGCGATCTCGAGCTGTTCGTCGCGGTTCAAGGCCTTGAACCAGCCGAGCCGTGCCTGCATGGCAATCACGATATTTTCGCGCACGGAGAGGTCGCCGAAAATGCCGTCGATCTTGCGGTCTTCCGGGCAGAAGCCGAAGCCGAGTTCGACCGCTTCACGCGGATTGCGAACCTGCCGGCTGGAACCATCGATCTTGATCGAGCCGCTATCGGCCTGGTCGATGCCGAACATCAGCCGCGCCATCTCGGTACGCCCGGAGCCAAGCAGGCCCGCAACACCGACGACTTCGCCGCGATGGATCTTGAGATCGAAGGGCTGCACGCTGTTTGAAAGCCCGAAACCTTCAAACTCCATCAGCGTCTCGCCGACTTCGCCCTCTTCGCCGAGAACATCGGGATGATGGAAGGCGAGATCCTTGCCGAGCATCATCCGCACCAGACTGGTGCGGTCGAGCGAGGCAATCGCCTGAGTGCCGACAAGGCGTCCGTTGCGCAGGACCGTGACGCGGTCCGACAGTTCGAAGACCTGATCGAGGAAGTGGGTAATGAAAACGATCGCGAGACCCCGGTCGCGCAACTGGCGAACGATGCCGAAGAGTTTCTCGACTTCGGAACGGTCAAGGCTGGCGGTCGGCTCGTCGAGGATCAGCACCTTGCCGGACAGTTCCACCGCCCGCGCGATCGCAATGATCTGCTGCACGGCGACGGAGAAAGTCGAAAGCTCCGCCTTGACGTCGATGTCGAGACCGTAGGTATTGAGAATTTCGCGGGATTCGCGCTCCATCCGACGCTTGTCGACCAGACCGAAGCGGTTGGCAGGCTGCCTGCCAATGAAGAGATTGTCGATCACGGTCATGTTCGGCAGGAGATTGACCTCCTGATAGACCGTGCCGATGCCGAGCGTCTGGGCCTGCTGCGGCGTGGTGAAATTCACGACCTCGCCGTCAAGGGTGATCGTTCCGCCGTCCGGAATATAGGCGCCCGTCAGGATCTTGATCAGCGTGGATTTGCCGGCACCGTTTTCGCCGAGAAGTGCATGCACTTCGCCCCGATGAAACGCGATATCGACGCCGTCGAGCGCCGTGTGATTACCGAATGTCTTGGTGATGCCCGCCGCCGCAAGCACGATCGATGGATGCTCGGTCATTGCCTCTTCCCCCTCTCCCATGAAGCTATCCCCGATTAAAGCCGGGAGAAAGCGACAGAGACCCCGCCACCAGGGTAGGGCGGGGTCCTGCCGGGAGGGTTACCTTAGTAACCGAGGCCCTTGCGGTTGTCATACTCGCCCTGCGGGTTGTCCGCAGGCGTGTAGAGCTTGGATTCCGTGATGATGAACTTCTCCGGCTGCTTGCCGTCCTTCAGGAATGCGTCGAGCGCATCGAAGGCCGGACCTGCCATGTTCGGGGTCAGTTCCACGGTCGCATTGGCTTCGCCGGCAACCATGGCGGCGAAGATATCCGGAACAGCGTCGATCGAGACGACGAGAATGTCGGTACCCGGCTTCAGGCCGGCATCCTTGATCGCCTGGATGGCGCCGACAGCCATGTCGTCATTGTGGGCGTACATCGCGCAGATGTCCTTACCGCCATTTTCAGCCTTCAAGAAGCCTTCCATGACTTCCTTGCCCTTTGCGCGGGTGAAGTCACCGGTCTGGCTGCGGGCAATGGTGATGTTCGCCTTGCCGGCAATGGCTTCTTCGAAGCCCTTCTTGCGGTTGATCGCAGGCGTCGAACCGACGGTGCCCTGCAGCTCAACGACCTTGCACGGCTTGTCGCCGACAGTGGTGGCCAGCCATTCGCCGGCAACGCGGCCTTCCTTCACCTGGTCGGAAGCGACCGAGGTCAGGTAGAGATCCTGCGGAGCGTCAACGCCGCGGTCGAGCAGGATGACCGGAATTTCGGCTTCCTTGGCTTCCGTCAGAACGTCTTCCCAGCCGGTTGCGACGACGGGAGCAACGAGAATGGCGTCAACGCCCTGGGCGATGAAGCCGCGGATGGCCTTGATCTGGTTTTCCTGCTTCTGCTGTGCGTCGGCGAACTTCAGTTCGATGCCGCGCTTTTCAGCTTCCAGCTTGGTGACGGATGTTTCAGCTGCACGCCAGCCGGATTCGGAACCGATCTGCGAGAAGCCGACGGTCAGGTCTGCAGCGAGAGCCGAAGAGCAGCCGAGTGCGATCACGCTTGCGCTGAGCGCAAGCTTGCGAAGAAATGTCATGATGTCCTCCCTTGAAAAGACACCGCCTCCACGGTGTCTGTCATTATGCATAGGCAAAGCGACACAACCTGTAAAGACCAAAAGTACTATTATATGTTGTGCACTGCAGCATAAGTATTTTCTATTTTTCGCCTCACCTTCCCAATGTCCGGGCGAGGCAAAGGTTAACATGGAAAGCTAGCACCCGCCGAGTATAGAATCCGCATCAATGGCAAAACGCCTGAAAACCGGGGCGAACGGCGCAGCCTCCCTAAATCTCGTAATTTTCTGTTAACCAGTTTTCTTTATATTTCCAGATGCACGATGTCCTGTGCCTCCGCATGAGCGATTCCGGCTCCCGCTTCACGAAACAGGAATACCCGATGGCAGTGATCACCTTTGCGAATACAAAGGGTGGCGCAGGCAAGACAACTGCGGCCCTCCTCCTGACCACCGAACTTCTCCATCGCAATTACCGCGTCTGCGTGATCGACGCCGACCCCCAGCGCTGGTTCTCCAAGTGGTACGAAGGTGCAGCATTGATGCCGAGGCTGTCGGTCGAGACCTATGTCTCCGCCCCGACGATCCAGAAGATCGTGCATGAGCGGCGCAGCCAGTGGGATTTTGTCATTGTCGATCTTCCGGGGATCCAGTCCCCGCTTCTCGCATCCGCAGTCGGACTGTCGGATCATGTCCTCGTGCCCATCCAGGGCTCAAGCATGGACGCCCAGGGTGGCGCGCAGGTTCTGGACCTTCTGCGTTATCTCGACCGCAAGGCCGGAATCCGCATCCCCCACTCCGTCGTCCTCTCCCGCGTCAACCCGGCGATCACCACCCGCTCGATGCAGGCGGTGAAGCGACTGTTGTCCGAGCAGCAGATCAATGTAATGGAAACGCCGATCGCGGAACGCGCTGCATTTCGCGAGATGTTCGACATGCATCGCCCGCTTCGCAAACTCGACGGCGCTCTGTCCACGGGCGGAGAGAAGGCGGTCATGAATGCGCAAGCCTTTGCCGACGAAGTTCTGAGGCTGACCAGCACCAGCGCCACTCAACCACCGGCTTATGGCACACAACGAGACTTCCAGGCTCTGGAAACTGCGGCCTAAGCCACCAGAGAACACAACCATTAGAAGCAATCCACCGCTCGGGGGGCCGACTGTAGAGACGCAGTCTGGCCCCTTCGCCGTTTATCCTTTTGCGACAATCATGTCGCTGCTGCATTTTCGCCTGATAGCTTCTTTAGCCTCCGCCAAATCACGATTCCGTCAGGTATCGTGACGGGGACGACAGAGAGTAGCATTGCGGGGATGACGATAGATCGCAGGTGAGCGCCCTGCGCCGCCACAATCCTGCCTGATTTGGCGAGGGTCGCGGCTCATCCCACAACGAAATTCTCATCCGTCATTCCTTATAAAGCGGCTATCGAAAGGATCCTTGGTGACCCAAAAACTGACAGTTTTTCGCATCGCAAAATTGCAACGGTACCAATCGCAACCATCGGATTCCCACCAGTAAATTGGCTTATAACACTGTTACAAAACGATAATTTTTCCGGAAAGTGATGCACGCCTCTAAACCTTGATTTTGCAGGCCAACAATTTGTCTAGAATTTTCGCGGCACTGCAACATCTTGACACCTTGCCCGTTCTCCCGGACCATTCCGGTGCTGGCTCGGTGAATGAAACTTATTCAACCGGTTGTGACCGGAGAGGAGTTTTGTGGCGTTGTCGAAAGATTGGAGCTGCAATGGATTACACTAGCAAGATCAGGGTGCTTGTTCTCGACGATAATCCCGTCTTGGTGGACGGGCTGAACTTCCTGATCAACTCAACCCGTCAACTGCATGCGATCATCCTGGCGCAACGCGATCAGGAGTTGTGCGAAGCAGTGAAGCGGCTTGAGCCAGACGTGATCGTGGCAGATCCGAACTTTCTGGATCGGACGCTTGCGGAATGCGGGCTGCAGCTACAGGACCTGCGCGCCGGAGCAAAACTGATTGCCTATTGCGATGCGCGGGAAACCCTGTCGGGCGAGACTTACATCAATCGCGGCTATAGCGGCGTGGTGACGAAGACGGTGGCAAGCCCGCGCCTTTTGCGCGCCATCAAGAGCGTTCATGCCGGCGACGTCGTCATCGATGAGACGGTGCTCGCCCTGTCCGATCGCTCACTGCAATCCTGCGAGCTGGACCGGCAAAAACTGTCGACAAAGGAGGAATTTGTCCTTCGTCACGTCGCTCTCGGAAAGGCGATGAAGGAAATCGCCGCCGACATACAGCTCAGCGCAAAGACAGTCGAGACATACAAGTATAGAGCAATTAAAAAGCTCGACTTGAGAACACGCTCAGATATAGTCAACTACGCAATAAGCGTTGGCTGGCTGCAGCACTAGATATAATACAATATAACTTCCGAAGGCCGCATCCTATGGATTGCGGCTTTTTTCGCGCGCATCCGAAATTTATGAACATATTCATAAATAAACTTGTCATTGGTCAGGATTTTCCTGACAAGTATCGTATTTTCCTGACTTTGATCGTCAGGGCAATGCTGCCAATCCTACAGCCGAGATTAACAGATGTTAACGAACGGCTGGCCCCAAGCGGGTCGCGCCGCCAGGTAGAGGGCAGCAAATGGCTAGGATCAGCGTATTTGGGATTGGTTATGTCGGCGTAGTCGCTGCGGCATGCCTCGCAAAGGACGGACACGAAGTGGTGGCCGTCGACATCGACCCCGCCAAGGTCGACACGATCAACAGAGGCAAGACACCCATCGTTGAGAAAGGCCTTGAGCCGCTGATCGAGATGACGGTGGCCAATGGCAGCCTGCGGGCGACGCTTGATATCGATGAGGCGATTGCCGCAACCGACCTATCCTTCGTCTGCGTCGGCACGCCGAGCGCACCGGATGGCTCCGTTGGCCTCACCTATGTGGTGAAGGCCTGCGAGGCGATCGCCGAAGCGATTGCCCGCAAGAAGGCCTTCCACTCCGTCGTCGTCCGCTCGACCATCGTGCCGGGCACCATGGACAAGGTCTGCATTCCGGCACTAGAAGCCGCCTCCGGCCTGATCGCCGGCCAGGACTTCGGCGTCGGCTACTATCCCGAATTCCTGCGCGAAAGCACGGCAATCGAGGACTATTACGATCCGGGTCTCATCGTCTTCGGCGCGATCGATGAAACCACCGACAAGATCCTGCACGAAATCAACGCCGGACTGCCTTGCGTCTGCCATTCCGTACCGCTCGCGACCGCCGAAATGATCAAGTACACCAGCAACTCCTGGCGTGCCGTCAAGGTCACCTTCGCCAACGAGATCGGCAACATCGCCAAGGCCTGCGGCGTCGACGGCCAGCAGGTGATGAAGATCCTGTGCTCGGATCTCAAGGTCAACATCTCGCCCTACTTTATGCGTCCCGGCTTTGCCTTCGGCGGCTCCTGCCTGCCCAAGGATGTGCGCGCACTTCGCCATCTCGCGAAGGAAGCCCACGTCCAGAGCGCCCTGCTCGATGCGGTTCTCGAAGCCAATGAAGCCCAGATCGACCGCGCCGAAACCATGGTCTCCCAGATGGGTGGCCAGACCATCGGCATGGTCGGCATCAGCTTCAAGACCGGCACCGACGACCTGCGCGAAAGCCCGCTCGCAAGCCTTGCCTCGCGCCTGATCGCCAAGGGTTACGACCTGAAGATCTACGACCCCTTCGTTCAGCAGGCCTATGCGGAGGGCATGAGCGGTGCCGGTCGCGGCAATGACACCGCTATCGATCTGAAGAACCGGCTTGTCGGCGAACTCGACGATCTGATCGACACCTCGGATGTCATCCTGGTCGGCAACCACTATGCCGAAGCCATGCCGGTTCTCGATCAGTCGAGCGACAAGATCCCGATGGTCGATCTTCTGCGCATCCGGCCGGACATCCGCTCGTCCGGCACCTACCAGGGCATTTGCTGGTAAGGAGCGGAAAGATGCTGGCCCACGTCATCTACATCCTTTCCATGACGATCCTGGCGCTCAGCGTGCCACACCCGACCGTCTCGGCGGTCTCCGGCACTCTGATCACTGTCGGTCTGATTGGCGCCTGGCGTTATGCCTGGGCCGGGATCAACCTGGCGCGGGCCGCCTATTTCCTCAACTTCGCCTATCCTTGGCGGCGCCGTCAGGCCGCCGAGGCCTATACAGCCCGGGGCCTGAAGGATCACGCCTATTTCCTGGTCACCACCTACAAGATCGCCCCGGAGATCTCGACCCGCGTCTATCGCTCGATCTTCGAGGCCGCCTTCCGGGCGGCCGGTGGCGCCACCATTGTCGCCTCCATCGTCGACGAGGCCGATGCGCGCCTCATCCGTCGGGTCATGGCATCGGTTGCCCTCAACCATCCGGGCCGCGAAGCGACTGTCGGCCTGAAGATCGACAAGATCGAGGGCACCGGCAAGCGTGACGCGCTCGCCACCTCGCTGCGCTCGATCGCCAGACTCAATCCCGGCCGCAACGATATCGTCATCTTCGTCGATGGTGACAGCTGCGTGCCCCATGATGTCGTCGACCGCAGCATCCCCTTCTTCACCGATCCGACCATCGGCGCGGTGACGACGGACGAACTGAGCGACACCCAAGGTGGCCGTCTGTTTCGCGACTGGTTTGACCTCCGCTTCTCGCAGCGCCACGTCATGATGTCGTCGATGTCGCTGGGCGGACGCGTGCTGACTTTGACCGGGCGCATGTCGATCTTCCGGGCAAGCCTCGCAACCGATCCCGGCTTCGTCGATCTCGTCCGTAACGACTTCATCGACCACTGGCGCCTCGGCCGCGTCCACTTCCTGACCGGCGACGACAAGTCCACCTGGTACTGGCTGCTGCAGCGTGGCTACAAGATGCTCTACCTGCCGGATCTCTGCACGCTGTCGATCGAAACCCAGCCCAAGGACGGCTTCTTCGAATCCGCGACCACGCTGATGACCCGCTGGTTCGGCAACATGCTGCGCACCAATGCACGGGCACTGGCGCTCCCCGCCTCCCGCATCGGCTACTTCACCTGGTGGTCGATCCTCGATCAGGCGCTGTCGATCTGGACGACTTTGGCCGGCCCAGCGAGCATCCTCCTGGCTGCCTTCTTTGTCAGCCCCTGGATCCTGCCGATCTACGTCGCCTGGGTCATGTTCACCCGCTACCTCTTCTGCACGGTCATCATGACCTTCAGGGGCCAGAGCTTCCCGATCACCTATCCCTTCCTCCTGTATTTCAGCCAGGTCGGCGGCGCGGTCGTCAAAAGCTTCATTCTCTTCCGCCTCGACCGCCAGAGATGGACCCGCCAGTCGGGCTCCGGATCGGCCCGGGCGATCCCGCTCGGCCAGCGCTGGCGGGCCATGAGCTCCACCTACATGCACTGCCTCGCGCTTGGATGGCTCATCCTCGGCGTGGCCTATGTCGGCAACATTATCTAACTCCCGAAGGACCGTAACCATGGATATCGAAACGAAGGCCGCACGCGACACCGCTTCCCAAGGCTACACCGGACAGGCCGAAAGCTTCCCGATGCTGCTCGACACGGGCACGGAGCATCCGAAGACCAATATCCCCTTCATCGCCGTCATCGACGGCCGCCAGTTCAGTGGCCGCAGCCTGTCCCTGGTCTCGGCCTCCGTATCGGGCCTTGCCGGCCCCGAACTCGAAGCCAAGGAGCGCATCGCCGTCCTGCGTTTCGATTTCGACGGCTACACGATTTCGCTGCAGGTCAATGTTCGCATCAGCCGGACCCATGCCGAGACCGGTGAAGTGCGGCTCGACTTCCTCGAACCGACGGGCGAGCACCTGCCGACGCTGCGCTATCTTCTCAACAGCTACATCGCCGGTGACATCACCTCAGTCGACGGCATCATCAGCCTGCGGGAACGCGCAGCCGTCTCGGGCGGCAAGAAGCCCGGAACCCAGGCGGGTATCGGCAACATGGTCGGTCGCAGCCTGAAGACCGCCGCAACCGTGGCCGCCAGCCTCGCCCTTGCCGGGATCGCTGCCAATCTCGTCTATGAACGCGTCTTCTCGAAAGAGGTGAAGCAGCTCGCCGTGCTCTCCGCCGGCGGCCAACCGCTGCGGGCCATCGCCAGCGGCCAGATCTCCTACCTCGATCTCGGCGCCACCCGCGGCGAGGTTCTCTACACCCTGCAATCCGTGTCCGGCACCACGCTCAGCGTCAACATGCCCTGCGACTGCCGGATCCTTCCGACCCGCGCCGGCGAAGGCTCGACCGTGATGGCCGGCGATCCGATCGTCGAAGTTGTCGACGAGACCGCGACCCCGGTCGTTCAGGCCGTCGTCTCTGCCGAACAGGCCAAGCAGCTCGTCTCCGGCGATATCGCCGAACTCCGCTTCTCCGACGGCAAGGTCGTCTTCGGCAGCCTGTCGCGTGATGCGGAAGCACTGACGGCGATCGGCAACGAGGGAGAGATGCGCGCCCTGATTGAGCCGACCACCGAACTCGAGAGTGAGGCGACCGGCTCCCCCGTCTCCGTCCGCATCATCAGCCAACGCATCTTCGCCCTGCGCCAGAAGCTTGGCGAGTGGTTCAGGGAGGGCGCCGCAACCTGAAGTCCAGGCAGTTTATCCCGCGTAATCACTCCAACGGATTCACAGGAGCAGCCATGCAAGACGTCCACCCCCTCATCCTCTGCGGAGGCATCGGCACTCGGCTTTGGCCACTGTCGCGCACGGAACACCCCAAGCAGTTCCAGCGCATCGACGGAAGCTCGGAGACCACATTCTTCCACGCCACCGTGGAGCGCCATCGCGCTCCGGGCTTCGCCGATCCGATCGTCGCCGTCAGCAGCGCCCACGTCGCAACCGTTCTGCATCAACTGAGCGACATCAAGTGCCCGGCGCGGGTTCTGGCAGAACCGATCTCCAGAAACACCGGCCCAGCCGTGCTCGCCGCTGCGCTGACGCTGGCGAAGACCGATCCGGCCTCGCTCATCTGCGTCATCCCCTCCGACCATGTCGTGAAGGGCGATCTTCCCGCCAATGTGCTGGCTGCCCGCAAGGCGGCTGAACAGGGCCACATCGTTCTCTTCGGCGTTCCGCCGGAATATCCCGAGACCGGTTATGGCTATATTGTCGACGGTGGCGCGCTCGATGGCCTGACCTGCGCTCGCAAGGTCTCGAGCTTCATTGAAAAGCCGCCCGTCGAAGTGGCAACGGCCCTTATCGAGGCCGGTGGCGCGTACTGGGCATCCGGCCTTAGCCTCTTCCGCGCCGATGTCCTGATCGCGGAATTTAAGCGCCTCGACCCGAAGACCTTCGACGCGGTCACCAAGGCCCTCGATCACGGTTTCGAAACCGAGCACGCCTTCTACCTGAATGCCGAGGCCCTGCAGCCGGCGGCCAATCTGCCGACGGAATCCATCGTCTTCGAACACTCGCCACGTACGGTCATTGCCCCCCTCCTCGTCGCATGGAGCGATGTCGGCGCGTGGAATGCCCTGCACCACATCGCCGAGAAGGACGAGGACGGCAACGTCCTGAGCGGCGACGTCATCAGCATCGACACCCGCAACTCCTATGTCCGCGCCTCCGGCAAACTGATCGCCGTCGTCGGCATGGATGACGTGGTCGTCGTCGACACGGACGATGCGCTGCTGATCACGACTCGCGACCAGGCCCAGCAGGTCAAGCAGATCGTCAAGAAGCTGGAGAGCATCAAGCGCCGCGAACTTGCCCAGCACATGCGCAACCAGATGGCCTGGGGCGAGGTGCGCCGCGTCCAGAGCGGTCCGGGTTACGAACTGCGGATGATGACGCTCCGGCCCGGCACCATGCTGCCGATTGCCGAGGACACGGCGTCCCATCGAATGGTGACGGTGACCTCCGGGGCCGGCCTCCTGAAAACCGGAGCCGTCACCCGGCCGCTTCGGATCGGTGACAATTTCGAGGTCCCGGCGGGCGAAACGGCAGCCATCTATTGCGGTCCCGAAAACGAGATGCAACTGGTCGAGGTCGTCTGCGAAGTCGTCATCGAGAAAGCCGATGCCATCGCCACCCTGCAACTCGTGCACAGCTGAGGAATGGTGATGCGCAAGGGCCTCCCCCTCCTTCTGGCACTCCTTCTCGCGTCGACAGCTCCCGGCCTTCGTGCCGAGAGCCTAGACCGGGCGGAACTGGCCAGGTTGACCCGGACCGTGGCCGAGATCGGAACGCGGCTCGAAGCTGTCGATACCCGCAAGGATGATGCCCGCGCACTCCTGACCGGTCGCCTGGCGATGATCGACAGGACCGAGGCCGCCCCGCGCCCTGCCCTCGACCGTCTGACGACTGTCGGCAAACTCCAGACTGTGCCGATCGATTTCATGCTGGCCCAGCTGCGCCTGCAGACCGCGCGGCAGTTCGATGCGGAGATCGAGAAAGCGCTCGTCAACCGCGCAGCCCCAGCCCTCTTCGTCCGCGGCGGTTCCATGACGCTCGATCAGGTCGCAGCCGAGGCGGACAAGCTCTATCCCGGCGCTTTGGAGCGGAGGGGCAAGACCATCCTCTCCCGCTGGCCGATCGTCATCTGGTCGGACTCGGCACTCGTCATCGAGCCTGGGCAATCGCTTGAACTCTCGACAATCGATGGCGCCTTCCTGCTCAATTCCGGTCTGCTCACTGTGGATCAGGGCGAACTGAAAGCCTCCGAGGGTGAGAACCCCGGACTGAAGGGCTTTCGGCCCTTTGTCGCAACGGCAATGACCGGCGCATTCCAGGCGACGGGCGCGCGCTTTAGCCGTCTCGGCTATGCTGATGCCGGCTCGACCAGTGGGCTTTCGATCCTCGGGGCGGCGCTGTTCCCCTCCAAAATCGGCTCGCATATCGTCGACAGCAGCTTCGACAACGTCTCCGGCGTCAATCTGGAAAACATCCATCGTGTGACTGTCGCCGGCAACCGCTTCTCGGGTGGCACGGGCCCGGCGGTCGCCATCAAGGGCGTCACCGGCGCCGATATCAGCGACAACGTCATCACGGGCACGACCGAAACCCAGGCGATCGATATCCAGAACACGAGTTCGTCCATCCGGGTCGCCGGCAATATCCTGCTCGGCAACCGCGGCAGCGGCATCTTCATTGCCAACGACGCCCGCGATGTGACGGTCACGGGCAATCTGATGTCCGGCAACGGCCGCGGCGGAGTCTCCGTCGTGCGTAGCAGCTGCGTGGCGATTTCGGAGAACCTCGTGCTGTCCAACAGCCAGGTCGGGATCAAGCTGCGCACGAGCAACGGGCTCTTCCTCTCGCACAATGATCTCATCGCAAATGCCGGTGCAGGCATCTCGATCATCGACCAGGAGGCGGAGGCCCACGTCACCATCGACGGCAATGCTTTCTCGGCCAACAAGTCCGGGATCCATGGCGGAGCGGCGAGCGAAGTGTCGCTTCTCGCCAACGACTTTGCCGGCCAGTCGCCGATCCTACTCGACGGCGAATTCGCCCCTTACGTGCCGCAGTTGCTGCAGACCTCCGCCTCGCAGGGAGCATCGGCGGCTGCACTCACCATTCACGCCAACACGTCGTCTGCCGCTCCGGTGGACTGCAAGACCGGGAGCTGACCATGGTCTTTTCGTCAGAGACTTTCCTGTTTCTCTTCCTGCCCCTTTTCCTGGTCGCCTACTACCTGACGCCAGACCGGCTGAAGTCGTGGACCATCCTGATCGGCTCTTACATCTTCTATTGCTGGTGGCGGCCGGACTTCCTTATTCTGTTCGTCGGAGTGACCGCCTGGGCCTATGGCTGCGGCCTGCTCATCGAGCGGTGGGAAGGACAGGCTCGCGCCAAGATCCCGCTCGTACTCGGCGTCGTCGGCTGCCTGTCCGTGCTCGGCGTGTTCAAGTATCTGAACTTCTTCATCGACAGCTTTGCGGCTTTGCTCGGCACGACACCCGATGAGCTGGGCGTACACTGGCGCCTGATCCTGCCGATCGGCATCTCCTTCTACGTCTTCCAGGCCGTCGGTTATGTCATCGACGTCTACCGCAAGGATACGCCTGCCACCCGCAACTTCGTCGACTTCGCCGCCTTCATCGCGCTTTTCCCGCAGCTGATCGCCGGCCCTATCCTGCGCTTCAAGGATCTGGCCGACCAGTTCCATGAGCGCACCCACAGCCTCGCACTGTTTTCGACCGGGCTCGGCATCTTCACGATCGGCCTTGCGAAGAAAGTGCTGCTGGCGGACTCGATCGCCCCGGTCGCGGATGCCGCCTTCGCATCAGGCAACATCACCTTCGTCGAAGGCTGGCTCGGCGCCGCCGCATACACCCTGCAGCTCTATTTCGACTTCTCCGGCTATTCCGACATGGCCATCGGGCTTGGCCTGATGATGGGCTTCAAGTTCATCCGCAACTTCGACACGCCCTATGTCAGCGCCTCGATCACCGAATTCTGGCAGCGTTGGCACATCAGCCTGTCGACCTGGCTGCGCGACTATCTCTACATCCCGCTCGGCGGCAACCGCAAAGGCCCGCTGCGCACCTATCTCAACCTCTTCCTGGTCATGCTGCTCGGCGGCCTCTGGCACGGTGCCGCCTGGACCTTCGTCCTCTGGGGCGCGTGGCACGGGGCTTGGTTGGCGGTCGAGCGCTACACGGGTTATGCCCGCGCCGGTCTCAGCAAGGCAGTCACGGTTCCCGCAACGCTGCTGCTCGTCGTCATCGGCTGGGTCATGTTCCGCGCCACGAGCGTTGGTGAAGCCTTCTCGGTCTATGCCGGCATGCTTGGCCTGAACGGCATGGCGCCGAGCCTGGAATTCCTGGCAAGCGTCAACCAGGAGCACCTCGTCTTCATCCTGCTCGCCATCGTCGCTGTTGTCCTCGAGCCGCGCTTCAAACACATGACCGATCCGGATCGTGTGCCGCTCGCCGGCGCACCGCGGGTGGCGCCAGACGGCACGCTCATCGCGTCACCGTCGATCGCTTACCCGCTCGCCATGACAGCCCTGCTCGCCGTGACGATTGCCCGGCTCGCCGAGCAGTCCGCCTCACCCTTCCTCTACTTCCAGTTCTGACAGGAGCAATCCCATGCCCAGTCTGCGCCAGTACACATCCCTGCTGCTGTTACCGACCACCTTCTTCGGTTATGCGCTTTATGCGAATTCTGCCCTGCTGATGAATGCGGCCTCCCCTGAAGCGCAAGCCTCCGAGGCGAAGGATCTGTCGCTCTCCTATGTCATCGATGGGGAAGCAACCCGCGACCTCGACACGCTCTACAAGAACGAGCTTCCGCACCGCGCCGCATCCGTCGGCCTCTTTGGAAACGCCCGCTATGCGCTCCTCGGCGCTGGCCGAAAGGGTGTGATCGTCGGTGAAGATGGTTGGTTCTTCTCGGCTGAAGAGTTCAAAAACGTCTCGAGGGCGGATATCGATGCCGCCGTCGATCGGATTGCCGACGTCCAGCGTGATCTCGACGCCCGGGGCATAAGGCTGGTGCTGGCTCCGCTTCCGGCAAAGTCGGACATCTATTCGGAAGAGGTCCCCTCACTAGTTCGCGGCCCTGCCATGGCCGAAACCTACAACGCCTTCGCCGCAGCTCTGAAGGACAAAGGCATCGTCACGGCGGATACGCGTCAGGCACTCCTTGCCGCGAAGCCCTTCGGCGAAGTCTTCCTCAAGTCCGACACACACTGGTCTCCATCAGGGGCAAAGGCGACGGCGGAAGCCGTCCAGACCAGTCTCCAGGTGGCCGGCATCGCGCTGCCGTCCGAGAGCGTGACAGCACAATGGCAGACGCCGGTTTCACTCTGGGGGGACCTGACCAAGTTTGTCACCTCCCCCGATTATGCCCCAACCGTCGGACTGACACAGGAAAGCGTGCCGATCTATCGCACGACCGTAAACGCCGCCGCTGAAGGCGCCGATATCTTCGGCGACGATACGGCAGTCCCGGTCATGCTGGTGGGCACCAGCTACAGCGCCAACGAGAACTGGTCCTTCGCCGACTTCCTGCGCCAGTCGCTCCGAGCCGATGTCGTGAACGTGGCGAAAGAGGGCCTCGGGCCGGGCGTACCGATGATGGACCTGCTCGCAGGCGTCGCCCTCGACGAGACCACGCCAACCGTCGTCGTCTGGGAATTCCCCATCCGCTATCTCGGCACCAAGACGCTGTGGCAGCGCGACGGTGATGCCAAGGCAGGAGGCGGCAATGTCTGATCGCCTCGTCCGCCTGTGCTGCGCCACCATGCTGACATTGCCGCTGCTGGGCCTCACACCCGCTCATGCGGCGGTGAAGCCCTTCTTTCCGCGCAATCCGCCGGAAACCGTCGAGCCGGCCAAACCGGCAAAGCGTAAGACCATGGGACCCGCTTCGCATCTGCCGATCGCTTTGCAGGAAGCGCGCAAGCGCCTGCTCGCCGGCAAGCGCGTCTCCTATGGCGAGCTTCAGGCGCTCGCCGATGCCAAGGACGGGATCGGCGCCTTCAAGCTTGCCGAGCGCATTCAGAAACAGGGTGATCCGAAGCTCGCGACCGATGCACTCCACTATTTCGCGATCGCTGCCTATGAGGACCGCGGCTACGCCGTCGGCCGCATGATGGAGATCCTCGGCAATGACAGCCTTGAGCTCTCGCCATCGCATCTGAAGAGCGCCGAAGCGGCCCTCCGGCTGCAGGCCCGCAAGGGGAACGACAAAGCGGTCGAGGGTCTGATCCGGCTCTACAGCGAGGGCCGGCGCTTCGGTGACAAGCGGGACGAGCTGGAAGCCCTGCTCGCCTCCGGTATCGGCAAGAAGAACGGCGACACAGCCTTCAAGCTCGCCGTGCTTCTGCTGTCCGATCAAGACCGCACGCCCGAGCAGACTGAACAGGCAACCCGGTTCCTCGCCATCGCCGAGGAGAGCGGCAGCATCGGCATGAAGGCAGCCGCGACCAATATCCTGGCGCAGCTCCAGACCAAGTCCAGTGAAACAACCGCGGAGGTTCAGCAATGACCCGAGTTCGCCATACACGCATTCTCGCCGGCACGGCACTTGCCGCCATTCTGATGGCGGCCGGCAACCAGGCCCGGGCCGAAACCGCAGGCGGCGAGGCGCCCTCCTCCTATGGCTGCAGCAGCCTCGAGGAGATCGCCGAACTGCAGATGATCGAAGGCAAGGACGGAATGTTCTTCCGTATCCTCGCCGACCTTCGTCTGCAGCATGCATTCACGGACCAGACCGTCGACCATCTGGCGACCATGGCCAAGGCGCTAGAGAAGAACGGTACGACGCTGATCTACGTGCCGCTTCCCACCAAGTCGCAAGTTCTGCCGGAACTCGTGCCTGCCCGCGCCTCGCTCTACGGCTTCGATGCCGGCATCGCGACCGAGATTTACGACGATGTGGTCCGCCGCCTCAACCAGAGGGGCGTGACAGCCGTCGATATCGCGACGCCGATGCGCGAAAACAATCGCAACTCCTTCGGCGAACACTCCTTTTTCCAGGCCGACTTCCACTGGACGGCGCACGGTGCGGACGTTGCCGCAAAAGCAATCGCCGACCGCGTGAAGACGCTACCCGCTTACCAGGATGTCGAACCCGTCCGCTTCGACATGAAGGAAGTCCCGCCGCCGCAGGAATTCTCCAGCATGCGCGAGCTTCTGCAGAAGCACTGCGTCAACCATGTCCCGAAGGTCACCGCCCACACCTATGAGGCAGTGCGCAGCGAAGACGAGACAGCCGAGTCCGGATCCATGGACATTTTCGGCAGCGGAGACCAGGCGACGATCGCCCTCATCGGAACCAGTTACTCCGACAAGCCGATCAGCAATTTCGCCGGCTATATCGAGCATTGGACAGGCGTGCCCCTCGACAACTACTCGATCTCCGGCGGCAACCAGTTCGGCTCGATCCTCTCCTACATCACGTCGCGCGAATTCCAGGAGCAACGCCCGCGCTTCCTGATCTGGGAAAACCCGATCTACAACAATCTCGGTCAATACGGAGACGCCCCCTGGGCCGAGATCGTGGCGGCATCGCTTGGCGAATGCAGCCCGGCTATGGCTGCGACCGCGAGCGGCGAAAATGCGGTTGAAGCCGATCTCTCGACGATCAAGCTCACCCGCGATGATGTCATCCTCGCCGACATCGGCAGCGACACCAGCCGCAAGGCCATCTTCACCCTGACGGGCGCCGACGGAACCGTTCGCACCCGCTCCATCGAGCGCGGCGACCGCCTGCGCTCGACCGGCCGCTACTTCTTCTCGCTCGGCGGCTTCCCCGATGGCTCGATCGATAAGGTGGCCGTCAGCTTTGACGCGCCTGTCGACGACACCACCACCCTTTCCATCTGCAAATCCAAAACTGGAGAACAGTCATGATGACCATCAACCCGATCCGTATCGCCACCATCTCGCTTGCGGCTGCTCTTGCCCTGTCTACAAATGTCCGGGCCGATGACGGTGGCCTCTATGAAAAGCCACTGGATCCGAACTCGGCCTTTGTCCGCGTCATCGCTCCGGGGGCGACCAGCGCCTCCGTTCAGAACAGTGCCTTCAACAAGCTGAACGACGGCGTCTCGCCTTACGTGGCGGTAGCACCGGGTGACATTCCGGTCTCCTCCTCGTTGGGTCAGAGCAGCGTCAAGGCAAGCGCCGGCAAGTTCTACTCGGTGGTCGTCACCAAGGACGGTGCAACGACGGTCGAAGACGACATGACCAAGAACCCGTCCAAGGCGACGCTGTCGCTCTACAATCTGACCGGAAAGGCCGCGATCGACCTCTTCGTGCCGCAGGCTGGCGCAGAAGCCGTCTCGGACGTCGACAGCGGCGGCTCCAAGTCGGTCGCGCTGCGGGCGCCGCTCGCCGTCGATCTCGTCGTCCGCGAAGGCGACAAGGATCTCGCCAAGCTCGACAAGGTCGAATTCAAGCGCCTTGCCGGTGTGACCATCGTGGTGACCGGAGAAGGCGACCAGGTCGACGCCGTCGCCGTTCCCAGCACCATTGCCCGCTAAATCACAGAGAGTTCCGGAGGTTTATCATGACGATTGCAAGAATGGCGAAGTCGCTGCTGATGGCAGGCGTGATGACGATGGCCGCCGGAACACCCGGGCGAACAGCCGCGATAGACGTCCGGTTCGCGCCACCGGACGTCGAACTGCCGAAGACGGCAGTCTGCACCCCGCGGGTCCGCGACGAGGACATGATCGCCGAATGGACCGCGTGGAATAAAAAGGCCCTGCCCAAGCGTGCAACATTTGCCATCACCCGTGACATGAACCGCATGCGGGATCTCGATGCCCGTCGCTTCGAGCCGATCATCACCCGCATCCAGGAACTGATGCCGACGGTGAAGAAGGGCTACGACCAGACGGATGCCCTGTTCGACACGGTCAAGTTGATGCTGGCCAAGGGCGAGGCGGATAAGGTTCGCGCGGACGGCCTTGTTCAGAAACTGCTCGACATCGGCGGACATCCTGCAGGCTCGCTGAACACGCTCGCCGACTACCTGATCGCCGGTGAAGGCATCGACCAGGACAGAGAGGCGGGCCTGAAGCTCAAGGTCCAGGCTGCCTATGGCGGCAATGCCGATGCCATTCTCGATCTCGCGCGGCTTACCGAAGACGGCGAGAGTGTCGACGGTTGGGCAATCGAACCGGAGCTTGCGGTCAACATGGCCTTCGGCTCCCTGGTCGGCGTGCTCGACGAAGGCATCTGCGACCGCATCAGCCGTGTCGCGCGCGAATATGATGATGGCGAAGTCGTCGTGAAGGATCCGGATCTGAGCCAGGCCTGGTACCGCTTTGCCGCCGATCTGGGCGACACGGCTGCCGCCTGGGAAGTCGCCGAGCTCAATCTGCTCAGTGAAAAAGTGGTCAAGGACAACGATGTCCTCCTGAAATACCTGAAGAAGGCCGCCGACGGCGGCAACATGGCCGCCATCCTCGAAATGGGACGTCTCTATGCCGAAGGTGCGCTGGTGCCGCAGGACAAGGAAAAGGCCTTTGCCTACTTCAAGCAGGCAGAAGCAGCGGGCAACCAGGCGGGCGTTATCAAGCAGGCGCAGCTCCTTGAGCAAACCAAGGACACATCGCCGGCCGATGCGGCAGCCTATGAAGACCTGCTTCGCCGCCTGATCGCCCGCAACGATCCGCCGCCATGGGCACTCACCCGTCTCGCCCGCGTCATCCAGGCCCGCGACGGTCTCTGGAAATCAGCGGCCGAAGTGAAACCGCTGCTCGAAGAAGCCGTGCGACGTGGCGATATCGAGGGCGGTATCGATCTCGCCGAACTCCTGATGCGCGAAGACCTCTCGCCCAAGACCATCGCCCGCTCCACCGACCTTCTCTCGGGCGCCATCCACATCAACGGCGAGATCAACGCGATCGCCAAGCTCCAGCGCGTCTACCTCTGCGTCGATCCCACGGGACCTGACCTTTCAGCGGCAGACTACTGGTCGAACGTCGAAGCCGGCGCCGGCAACAAGACACTCGATCTCGCGCCCGAACAGATCGACCAATTGCCCGCGCTTAAGGATCCGATGGTGATCGCCGCGATCCAGACCCAGGCACTCTATGGTCGCGCCAGCGCACTGGCGCTGTATCAGCGCTATCTGAAGGGCGCAGGCTATTCCGACCAGGTTCTGCGCTTCTGGGCCGAGCGTGCCGAAATTCGGCGCGGCGCGACGGTTGAAGCCGCTCTGCTGGAGTTCAAGCAGAACCTCGAAAAGGGTCGCATCAACGACGCCAAGCGCAGCATCCAGATGACCGGCGAAGGTATGACTGTCGATGCCGGCCTGAGCTTTGCCCGCTTCCTCGTCAACAACTACGCGACTGATCCGGAGAGCGTGGCACTGGCCAAGGAAATCCTGCACCCGCTCGCCGCAAGTGGCGCCGGGCGCGCGGTGCGCCTCCTCCAGGAGCTCGAAGGCCCGGACATGGATCCCTTGTCCTCGCCCCTCATTCGTTTCGGCGAGGTGATGCGCGATCGCGGCGACATGTCGGCCCAATTGCTGTTGGCCGAAAACGCAGCCTCCGAGGAAGACAAGCTTCGCCTCTACCATCAGGCCATCAGCACCCAGCGTTGCGACTACGATGACACAATGGCGCTTGCGGAATTCGCCATCAGACATCAGCGGGAGGATGCCAAGCGCTGGCTGTCGATCGCCGAGCACATTGCCGGCGATGATGCCTGGAGGAAGGTGAAGATCGCCGATGTCTACATGGCCTTCAATCGCTCGGACATGCAGCAGCGCGCGCTCGGGCTTTATCAGGAGGCGCGGCTCGGCGGCGAACCTGCCGCTTACTATCGCCTCGTCAAGCACTACGCCAACGATGCCGGCGAGAGCTACGATCCGAAGCAGGCGAGCGACATCTTCGTCGATCTCGTTGAGAGCTCCGATCTGCAGTCTGTGCCTGAAAAACTCCTCATGCTGGCCAACATGAAGCCGGAAATCCGGCGTCAGGTGTCACAGCGCGTCGATGTGCGCGGCCTTTACCAGAAGTCCGCGGAGGCCGGGCAGCCCGTCGCCATGCGGGAAGTGGCCAAGCTGATGCGCGACGACGCCAAGGACAGCAAATCGATCCTCGCCTCCTTCACCTGGCTGAAGAAGGCGGCGGAAGCCGGCGACGGCGAGGCCATGTTCCTCCTGTCGCAATCCTACGCCTACGGACTGGGCACCCGCCCGGCACTCGACGCCGCACAAACCTGGATGGTGAAAGCCGCAGAAGCCGGATACCCAGAAGCCGCCCAGGTCCTGAAGCTCAACAACGCAGGAACGGAGGGCTAATCAATGGCCGATCTCAAAAGATGGACACTGAACCGCCACATCGCAGTCTCGCTGCTCGCCATAACCGCAGCCACGGCGATGATACCGAAAGCAGAAGCAGCCGAGGAGACCTGCTTCAAGACACCGACACCGGTGATGAGCCTGGGCTTCGGCAGCCGCTATGAAGCCGCATCGAAGACGAGGTCCGACATTGACGAGGATTCGGACGCCGCCGTCACCAAGGCATTGAAGCCTATCGACCAGTTTATCCAGAACCTCGCCAAGGTCGTGTCGAAGGCGGAAACCGAAAAGGACGTCGCGACCCGCAGGCAGTATCAGCGCTGCGTGGTGGATTCCATCTATGCCTGGGCGAAGGCCGACGCGCTCAACGACATGCGCACCTTCAATGCCAAACTCTCGATCCCGGCCCGCATCGGCGGGCTCGCCATCCTCTTCGCCGAAAGCCGCGACCAGGTGCCCGGTCTGCACGACCGGGAACGCATCGTCGAGAAATGGCTGCAAAAGCGTGGCCAGGAGATCGTCTACTTCTTCGAAAACGAGGCCACCAAGGGAGCAGCCCGCAACAACCTGCGCGCCTGGGCGAGCCTGGCCGTGGGCGAGGTGGGCGTGCTCAATCGCGATCGCGGCATGATCGAATGGGCGATCCTCAGCAACAACACGATGATCGTCAACGCGTCACCTGATGGCAGCCTGCCGCTTGAGATGAACCGTCAGCGCTATGCTCTGCATTATCAGCTGCATGCCATGGCGCCGCTGGTCACGTCGGTCGCGCGGATCTGCGATGCCGGTTACGGAAAGGGCGGCGCAGACTTGGGGAAGCTCCAGACCATGGCCCGGTTCTCGGTGGCAGCCGTGAAAGATCCGAAGATTGTCCAGAAGATCAACGGCAAGAGCCAGACCGTGAAGCCAGGCCTGAAGAACAACCTATCGGCCATAGCCTGGCTTGAGCCCTATGTGGCCTTGAGCAACGATCTTGAGATGAAGGCGGAATTCGAAGCGCTGCGTCCGATGTCGAACACCAAGCTTGGCGGCAATCTGACCAAGCTCTATGACGGCCGAAGGGTCAGCTGCACGATTTCGGCACAGAACTGATACGTCTCAGTCGGACGATAGACGGATGCGATGAGGGATCAGGGGCTGCTCGACGCGGGCAGTGCCTGCCCGGCTGTCATCCGGACAGCGGTCGATGTTCCAATCCTGGACTTCGAGCTGGACTAGCGACTTCACGGCATCTAGCGACAACTCGCGCCCATGGGTGCCAGCAAGCGCGTCGCTGAGACGGCCCAGCAGGTCTTCGGTCAGGTTGTTCGGGGACTGCGTCACCTCGGTGCTCCTCTGACGACATCCTGCTACAAAGATGGGAACTGGGGAAGTCGTTCGCCACTCAAGCTGGGCTCAAACACTTAAAAAAGTCGCAATTCTCCGTGAGCTCGCCCCGGTGGCACAACTCTTTCGCGAGCCATGGCAAACAAAGTGTGACGATATCAGGATCGCAGAATGATGGGGCAGAGAGGCTGAGCCACCCTGCCCGACCGACATTCTTGATCAGGCCGCCATGCCCCATGCGGACGGATCGTCCTCGCCGAACATGCGCTCGAGGCTGAGGAAGCAGATCATGCTCTTGTCATGCGCGATGATGCCGTCGGAGAAGGCGGCACTCGGGCCGGTCGCGGCCGGAAGCGGCTGCAGCGTGCTGCCAGCGACGGTCAGGATATCCGAAACACCATCGACGAGAAGGCCAACCGTCATGCCGTTGACTTCGGTAACGACCACGGCGCTGCGTTCTGTCGCCTGTGCGGCCGGCATGCCGAGCTTGACGGCGAGATCGACGATCGGAATGACCGTGCCGCGCAGGTTCATCACGCCGAGGACTTCGTAGGGCGAATGCGGAATCGGCGTCACAGGGGCCCAACCACGGATTTCGCGGATGGATGTTGTCTTCACACAGAATTCCTGATGATGAAGCCGAAAGGCGATGATTTCGAGGGCATCAGCGGCATTCGACGTCGTATTCATCTGCAATTCCTCCTGCTGCAAGCCCGTGCCTGCTGGCACTTTGTCACGATGTTGATCGACCGGGCATCCCGGCGCGCAGAAACTGATTCTGCAATCTGTGAGCAATTTAGACCACCAGTAATTAAAGAATATCTAAATCAGAGCGGAGAATGCGCTGCTCCCTGTCGAGGCGTCCACAGTCAGGCAGCCAGCGTTCGGAAATGGGCCATCTGGCCAGCAGTCCACCAACGAAACTCGGTCAGCAACCGGTCATCCACATCGCCGATCTTTCCGCCGTGCAGCGTCAGCAGGCCGCGTTTCGTAGCAAGAGCAAGAACATTGCCCACGTGTTGGCGTGAGACCTGAAACCGCTGCGAAAGTGCATCATAGGTGAGAGCGAGATCCCACGCCTCCCCAGCCTGCCGGGCCAGGTGAGCGCCCATGACCGCGCACAGCATCAGGTAGCCGCTGTCGCGGCCGGTGAATTCGACGACCGTCTCGAATGGTGCAAACAGCACATCCTTCGACTGGAAAGCCTCTGTCGATCTGGCGATCAGCCTGGAAAGACGAGCCGTGTCGGCACTCAAGGCCTCGAACAGCGTGTGATGCTCCAGCATGGCCTGCGACGCGAGAAAGGCGAGAGGCGAGCGGGCAATTTCAAGCACGAGTGACGGGGTGGGCACCAGTCGGATTTCGCGCCTGTCCCGAGCATTCTGATGGGCGACGACATACCCTCCGGCCCTCAATCCCGCGATGAGGTCGCTGACCTGACGAGAGCTGCCGGGAACCATTGTCTGCAACAAAGTCATGGTCGGCGCGGGACCGGTGCCATCTTCAAAACGCGCAGCAAGCCCGATCAGCATGTAGCAGGTGATGTAGCGCATCTTCTGGGCGAAGATCTTGTTGGAAGGCCATCGGAAAGCGCTCGGCTCGACCATTCTTCGGCAATAGGCGAGCATAGCCCCGTCAAAGGCCGGATTGGCGAGCAGGGCGCTCGCCATCAGCCAGACGGGTTCCCCGATGTGCTGCTCGATGCCGGGATGAACGGTCGGCAGCCGATCCCGGTCAAGGTCGCCACGCAGTTGATCCATGAGCACACTCCAAACGAGAGATGCCCATTCAAGGCCATTTCACCAGTCGCGTCGATTGGCAAATCTTGTAGTCGTCTCTAATGGAGGAGCGCCTGATCCTGGCGGGAGCCAGACACGGCAACCTCAGGGAGCGCGCTTCGCCATGTCATAGACGGCGGCGCAGCGCTGGCCAGATGCGCAGTAGGCGAGAATGGGGCCGGTCTGTTTTCCGAGAATGCTCTTGAGCTTTTCCGCCTGATCTAGTGGCATGGAGCCTGGGACGACCGGCAGATAATGCGCCTCCAGTCCGGCTTCCTGCGCAGCATGGGCCACCTCGTCAAACGACGGCTGCCGGAAACCTTCGTTGTCAGGTCGCATGCAGATGACGGTCTTGAAGCCCAGGCCCGCGATCTCATTCAGCTGCGATGGACTGATCTGCCCGGTCACATGAAAACTCGGATCGATACTGCGGATGCTCATTGACGGCTCCTTTGCCGGCTGAATGCCCATGACGGCGAGACTTTAGAGATAGTGTTTTTTATATATTTGTAGAGCCAGCTCTTGAGTCAACCCTTGCCAACCTTCTTTTCTAAGATATATTCGTATCTATGAAGATTGATCCTGAGCAGATGAAAGCTGGCGCTGACATGGCCAGCGAACTCCTGAAGTCGCTATCCAACCGATATCGACTGCTGATCCTGTGCCGGCTTGCCGATGGCGAGCATTCGGTCGGTCAACTGGCCGAATTTCTGGGCATTCGCGACAGCACCGTCTCCCAGCATCTGGCGCTTCTGAGGCGCGAAAAGATCATCGCCGGTCGGCGGGACGGACAGACGATCTGGTACCGGATCGAGAGCGAACCGGCACGCGCCGTGATCGGCACTCTCTACAATAGTTTCTGCAAAACGGACGATTGCGCCGTCTGAAGGCATTGGCCTTGGCGTAAACAACCACACCGACTGCAACTTGACATCCGTTCACCCAATATATACGTACTGTCGTAGATATGTATCTTAAGGGAGAAAATTATGTCGATTGAACGCGCCGTTCTGGCCTTTGCCGGCATCATGGTTCTGGGTTCTCTGCTGCTGACCCACTTTGTTCATCCAGGCTTCGTCTGGTTCACCGCTTTCATCGGCGTGAACATGCTACAGTCCGCCTTCACCGGCTTTTGTCCGGCCGCCATGATTTTCCGCAAGCTGGGCCTTCGCCCCGGCACCGCATTCTAAGGATCCGATCATGCAAAATACCGCCTTCATCGCTCTCTTCGCCGCCGTGACGGCAGCAGGACTGACAGCCGCGCAAGCGGCGGATCTCAAGCTTGAGACCGTGAGCATACCTGAGATGAAGGCGGTCTATGGCCAGATCCAGCCGCGCAACAGCGTCCTTGCGCGCGCAAGGCTTGGCGGCACGGTCGTGAAGCTGAATGTCACCGAAGGCGACCTCGTCAAGGCCGGCGACGTGATCGCCGATATCAAGGACGACAAGATCGACTTCCAGATCAAGGCGGTCGACGCGCAGCTTCAGGGTCTGAACGCATCGATGAACGATGCACAGGTCGAACTCGACCGTGCGGACAGACTGGTCCGCAGCGGTGCCACCAGCACTCAGCGCCTCGACCAGTTGAGAACCCAGCTCGACGTCATCACCAATCAGGTCCGCCAGGCCGAAGCCCAGCGCTCCCTGCTCGTGCAGCAGACCTCGGAAGGAGCGGTTCTCGCCCCCTCCGATGGCCGCGTCATCTCGGTTCCGGTGACCAGCGACGCTGTCGTGATGGCCGGCGAGACCGTCGCCACCATCGCCGGTGGCGGCTTCTTCCTCCGGCTCGCGATCCCGGAACGCCATGCCCACGAACTATCCCAGGGCGCGCCGATCCGCATCGAGGCCGGCGGCGAAACACTCGAAGGCGAACTCGTGAAAATCTATCCGCAGATCGAAGGTGGCCGCGTCACCGCCGATGTCGAGGTCGAGGGTCTCGATACCGATTTCGTTGCAGCCCGCGTTCCGGTCGAACTGCCGGTCGGCGAGCGCCAGGCGCTGCTGGTGCCGACCGCGAGCCTCACCAACCGCGCAGGGATCGACTTCGTTGCAGTCCGTGAAGGCGAAACCATCGTGGAACGCGCCGTGGTCGCCGGTGAGACCATCGCCTTCGAGGGCGCCCCAAAAACCGAGATCCTGACCGGCCTTTCCGCCGGTGATGTCGTGGTGACGAAATGACAAACCCCAATCACAACACCCCGGGGGCTGGCGAGCCCGACGACGATACCCCGATGAAAAATCTGGGCATTGCCGGCAATCTGACACGCGCCTTCATCAAGTCGCCGCTCACACCGCTCTTCCTGATCGCCGCTTTCGCCTTCGGCCTCGTGGCGCTACTCACCCTGCCCCGCGAGGAAGAACCACAGATCTCCGTGCCCATGGTCGACATCATCGTCCAGGCACCCGGCCTGCGCGCTGATGATGCCCAGAAGCTGATCTCCGAGCCGCTGGAAACCATCGTCAAGAGCATCAACGGCGTCGAGCATATCTATTCCCAGTCCATGGACAACATGGTCATGGTGACCGCTCGCTTCCTGGTCGGCACGTCATCGGACACCGCCGTACTGCGCGTTCATGAAAAGGTCCGCGCCAATATCGACCGCATTCCGGTCGGCATCGCCGAACCCAAGGTCGTCGGTCGTGGCATCGATGACGTCGCGATCGTCACCCTCACCTTCTCCCCGACGAAGGATGCCAGCGGCCATATCGGTCCCAACGACCTGACCCGGATCGTGCGTGAGGTTCGCAACGAGGTCGCCAAGGTCGAGGATGTCGGCCTGACCTATGTTGTTGGCGAGACCAATGAGATCATCCGCATATCGCCACAGCCCGAAAAGCTGGCGCTCTATGGCATCACCCTTCAACAGCTCGCCGGAAAGGTCGGCGGCGCCAATACCGCCATGCCCGCCTCGCAGGTCCGTGAGAGCAGCCGCCAGATTGACGTGATCGCCGGCGAGACCCTGTCCACACCGGCCGAGATCGGCAACCTGCTGCTGACCGCCCGCGATGGTCGCCCGGTCTATGTCCGCGATGTCGCCACGATCGACTTTGCCACCGACACCAGCGAAGCCCTGGTTTCAACCCTGCGCAAGGACGGGGAGACTGTCGAGCGCGTGCCATCGGTGACGCTGGCCATCGCCAAGCGCGCCGGATCCAATGCCGTGGTGGTTGCCGAGACCATCCTTGCGCGGGTCGAAGCCCTGGAAGGCAAGCTGATCCCCGAAGACATCCATGTCCAGGTGACCCGCAACTACGGGGAAACCGCGGACGAAAAGGCGAACGAACTACTCTACCACCTCGCCCTCGCGACCGTGTCGATCATCGCGCTCGTCTGGTTGGCCATCGGTCGCCGCGAAGCCCTGGTCGTTGCGATCGTCATACCCGTGACGATCCTGCTCACCCTGTTTGCCTCGTGGCTGATGGGCTACACGCTGAACCGCGTCTCGCTCTTTGCCCTCATCTTCTCGATCGGCATTCTCGTCGATGACGCGATCGTCGTCATCGAGAACATTGCCCGCCACTGGGGCATGGGCGACAAGCGCTCGCGCCGCCGCAGCGCCATCGAGGCCGTTGCCGAAGTCGGCAATCCGACCATCGTCGCGACCCTGACCGTCGTCGCCGCCCTCCTGCCGATGCTCTTCGTCTCCGGCATGATGGGCCCCTATATGAGCCCGATCCCGGCCAATGCCTCGGCCGCGATGATCTTCTCCTTTTTCGTCGCGGTCATGGTTACCCCCTGGCTCATGTTGAAGGTCGCGGGCAATGCGCCCGTCCACGCCCATGAGGATCACGAGACGGGTGGCAAACTCGGACGGCTCTATGCCGCGACCGCCCGCCTCATCCTGGCCACCAAGACCCGCAGCTGGATCTTCCTGGCTCTGGTCGGGTTGCTGACGCTCGGTTCGCTCAGCCTGTTCTACACCAAGCATGTCACGGTGAAGCTCCTGCCCTTCGACAACAAGTCGGAACTGCAGGTGACGATAGACCTGCCGGAAGGCTCGTCCGTCGAGGCGACCGATGCCATTGCCCAGGCCGTCGGCCGCACAGTCCTCGGCATGCCGGAGGTGGTCTCCGTGCAGACCCATGCTGGCACGGCCGCCCCCTTCAACTTTAACGGCCTCGTGCGGCACGCCTATATGCGCGCAGCCTCCTATCAGGGAGACGTCGCGATCAACCTGACGCCGAAGTCGGAACGCGACCGCTCGAGCCACGCTATCGCCTTGGACATCCGCCAGAAGATTGCAGCGATCCCGACGCCCGAAGGCACAAGCCTCAAGGTCGTCGAACCTCCACCGGGCCCGCCGGTCATGGCGACCCTGCTCGCGGAAATCTATGGCCCGACGCCGGAAATCCGCCGCGCTGTGGCAGCCAAGGTCGAGGCAGCCTTCCGCTCGGTGCCCTTCATCGTCGATGTCGACAATTCCTATGGTGTTGAAGCTCCGCGCAAGCGGCTGGTGATCTCCACCGACGACGCGGAATTCTACCGGGTCGAGGAAGGGGATGTCTTCGACACGATCGCGATCCTGTCGAATGGCAAAACCATCGGCTACTCGCATCGCGGTGATGGCCGCCCGCCGATCCCGATCCGCCTGGAGCGGGCAAAGGGTGACAAGGTCATCGACGAGCGCTTCCTCTCGACCCCGATGCCAGCCAATGTCTTACCCGGCGACAAGGGCGTGGTCGAACTCGGCGATGTCGTGCGGGTCATCGACGAAAAGACGACACTCCCCATCTTCCGCCACAACGGCATCAATGCCGAATTGGTAACCGCCGAACTGGCTGGCGATTTCGAGGCCCCCCTCTACGGCATGCTCGCCGTGCAGGAAGCGATCGATGCGCAGGACTGGTCGGGCCTTCCCAAGCCGGTGATCTCCCTCAACGGCCAGCCGACCAACGAGGACGAGGCAACGCTTCTCTGGGATGGCGAATGGGAAGTGACCTGGGTGACCTTCCGCGACATGGGCGCCGCCTTCATGATCGCGCTGCTGGGCATCTACATCCTCGTGGTCGCTCAGTTCGGGTCGTTCAAGGTGCCGCTGGTGATCCTCACACCCGTGCCGCTGACCTTCATCGGCATCCTCGGAGGTCACTGGCTCTTCGGCGCGCCCTTCTCGGCCACCTCGATGATCGGCTTCATTGCGCTTGCCGGCATCATCGTCCGCAATTCGATCCTGCTGGTGGATTTCATCCGCCATGCCGATCACACCGGCAAGACGCTGACGGACGTGCTGATCGAGGCAGGCTCGATCCGCTTCAAGCCGATCCTGCTGACGGCGCTCGCCGCTATCATCGGTGCCGCAGTCATCCTGACAGACCCCATCTTCCAGGGCCTGGCGATCTCGCTACTCTTCGGCCTGATCTCCTCGACGCTGCTGACGGTGCTAGTCATTCCGGCGATCTACCGGGTGCTGCGGACCTGAAAGCAGAACAGGATCGGAAACGCATGGCCGCGCCCGCAAGCGCGGCCATTTGCGTTGGGGCACAAGATTCTCGACAAACCCTCTTCAAAGAGACATCAAAAAGTGTAAACTAAATTTTACACTTGAACTGAGGCAGACCTATGGCCCAACCCTTCCCATTCGCTGCCATCGTGGCACAGGAGGACATGAAGAAGGCTCTCCTGATGGCAGCGGTCGAACCTCTGTTGGGCGGGGTCCTCATTTTCGGCGATCGCGGCACGGGAAAATCGACAGCGGTCCGGGCCCTGACCGAACTGCTACCGCCCATCGAAACGCGCACCGGCTGCCGCTACAACTGCCTGCCCGCCGAACCCCAATCCGCCTGCACCGTCTGCAATCCGGCATCAGGTTTGAAAGCCCCGCCGATCGTCAAACATCGGGCACCGATGATCGACCTGCCACTCGGCGCGACAGAAGACCGTGTCTGCGGCTCGCTCGACATCGAAAAGGCACTCGTGGCAGGCGAAAAGCACTTCGAGCCAGGCCTGCTCGCCGCCGCCAACAGGGGTTTCCTCTACATTGACGAGATCAACCTGCTGGAGGATCATCTTGTTGACCTCCTGCTCGATGCAGCTGCCTCCGGTGTCAATGTCGTTGAACGTGAGGGCCTGAGCATCCGCCATGCCGCACGCTTCGTCCTCGTCGGCAGCGGCAATCCGGAAGAAGGCGATCTTAGACCGCAATTGCTCGATCGCTTCGGTCTGTCAGTCGATGTCCGCACCATCGATGACCTTGACCAACGCATTGAAGTCATCCGCCGCCGCGACGCCTATGAGACAGACCCAGCGGCCTTTGTCAGGCTCTGGGCCAAGCGCGACGCCACGATCGGCCGCCGCGTCGTTGCAGCCCGCAAGATCATTCGCCAGATCGAGATCCCCGATCATGTGGTCATGCGCATGTCGCAGCTCTGTCTGAGGCTCGGGATCGATGGCATGCGAGGCGAGCTGACGCTGATGCGGGCAAGCCGCGCGGCAGCCGCCCTTGCAGGCCGCAAGCTCGTGACCTGGGACGATGTCGCGGAAATTGCGCCGATGGTGCTCTGCCATCGCCTGCGCCGCGACCCGCTCGACGACGCCGGGTCCAGCCCAAGGGTGGAACGCGCGCTCGCAACCATCACCGACAACAACGCCCATGGCTGAACTCGGCCCCCACGAAGCCTTCGAACAGGCACTCGACATCAGAGGTTCGGAGCTTTGGGCCGACGCCCTTCTGACAATCGAGCTGCTCTGTATCGGCCGGTCCGGCATCGGAGGTCTTTGGCTAAAGGGACGTGCAGGCGGCGTGCGTGACCTGTTCCTCGAAAGACTGCAACAGCAGCTGGGCAGCGGGCCGTCCTGGACACGACTGCCGCCGGGAACCTCGATCGCCAACCTGATTGGCGGTGTCGATCTCGCAGCAACCGCAAAACTGGGACATCTGGTGCGCCAGCCTGGCCTTCTGGCGCGAGCCGAAGGCGGCGTTCTCCTGATCCCCATGGCCGAGCGCCTGGATCCCGCGATAGCAGCGCTGGTCGCCCGAGGCATGGACGAACCCGCGGCATCCGGCCATCTGGTGATTGCGCTGGACGAATCCCTTGATGACGAGGCGCCCTTGTCCGGCCTCATCGGCGACCGCCTCGCCCTTCGCGTCGATCTCGATGGCATCGGTTGGCACCACGTAGAAAGCAATCTGCCAGAAGGCGCAGCCCTGCCCCAACCGCGTGGGGCCTGGCGCAACGTCACGATCGACGACCGATTGCTGAAGGGGCTTGCTGCCCTCTCCTTGAGCACAGGCCACCGCTCGCCGCGGATCCTCGGCCACCTTGTGCGCACCGCCCGGCTGCTTGCCTGCCGTGATGATCGGGCAGCAGTCGCGGAAAGCGATGTGCTGACAGCCCTTCGCCTCTGCCTCGGCATACGTCTTTCTCCGGTGAGCGAACAGCCACCGGAAGAAGCAGAAGCTTCGCCGCCCGAGCAGTGCGACCAAGCACCCGCAGAAACTACGCCCACGACAGACGCGGTGGAGTCGCAGCCGGAAGCCGATACCACTACACCGTCGCATCTGGACGACCTGACCGAAATGCTGGCAGCAGTTCAGGCCGGCACGCTTTCGGCCGACCCTTGGCTATCGATCTGCCTGCGTCCGACGCGCAGTTCTGGTCTTGCAGGCAAATCCGGTGGTGTTCGCAAGAATGCAAGGCGCGGGCGGCCCTTCGGCATCGGCCTTGCTCCACCCCATGCGGAGGCCCGGCCGGACATTGTCGCAACCCTGCGCGCGGCAGCGCCTTTCCAGAAGATCAGGGCTGCACAACGCCGCGCCCTCAGCGTGCCTGGCACGACGCCATCAGGGCAAACGACGACCCCACGCGCCTTCGTCACACGCGACGATTTCCGCTATGTGCGTCTGCGCCACGCGGCACCATCGACGGCGATCTTTGTCGTCGATGCCTCCGGCTCGACCGCGCTCGAACGTCTCGGAGAAACCAAGGGCGCCATCGAACAATTGCTAGCCCGCTGCTACGTCCGCCGCGACGAAGTCGCCCTGATTGCGTTCAGGGGCACCGGTGCGGACCTGCTTCTCCCCCCGACACGCTCCTTGACCGCCGCCAAGCGCAAGCTCGCCGGGCTTCCCGGCGGCGGCCCGACACCACTGGCAGCCGGCCTTAAGGCAGGACTGGAACTGGCCCTTTTGGTCGAGCGCCGAGGTGGTAGTCCAGTCTTGGTCCTCTTGACGGACGGCAGCGGCAACATCGCACTCGATGGCACAGCGGACCGCACGCTTGCCGCAGAAGAACTCACGCGCCTTGCCGCGACATGCAAGAGCCGGCAGACGCGCACCATCTGCATCGACATCGCACGGCGACCCCGCGAAAGCGTAACGAACCTCGCCCGGATGCTGGGCGCCGACCTGCATGTACTGCGGCAGGCCGATGCCGGCCGCGTGTCGCACCTGGTCGATCTTTCCATGCGGGAGGGTCGCACATGATGAGCGGGCGCGAGCGGTTGGACTGGCAAACGGATGGTCGCAACTGGCCCCATCGCAGCGCGAGCCGCTTCGTGCAGACGGCATCCTTCGACTGGCACGTGCAGATCGCCGGACCTGATAACGCACCCATCATCCTGCTTCTGCATGGGACGGGCGCCGCCTCGCATTCCTGGCGCAACATCATCCCCCTTCTCTCGAGCCGCTTTCGAATTGTTGCCCCAGACCTGCCTGGCCATGGCTTTACCCGGCCTCGCGGATCCGCCGACCTTTCGCTCCCGGGCATGGTCAGGGCGCTCAGCGAACTCCTCGGAACGTTCGAACGATGCCCGGCCGTCATTCTCGGACACTCCGCAGGCGCTGCGATCGCGGTCACACTGGCAGCCGATCAGGCCTCGGCCGTCCCGCGCCACGTCATTGGCATCAACGGCGCCTTCCTGCCGATCCGCGGAAACGCCTTGTTTTCACCGCTCGCCAAGGCGCTTTTTGCCAATCCCTTTTCAGCATCGATGTTTTCGATGCTGGCGCGCGCAACCCCTCTCGGCGGCAATCTGCTGACGGCGACAGGCTCAGCGATCGACGAAGAGGGCAAGGCGATCTATCGCATGCTGCTCGCCTCGCCCGCCCATGTGCGGGGCGCACTCGGCATGATGGCCGCCTGGGACCTGACCCGGTTCGACGCAACGTTGCGCCGCCTTGCCTTCCCCATGACGCTGATCGCCGCCCGCGATGACCCGATGGTGCCGATCGCCAATTCCAGCCATGCAGCGCGACAAGCCTCGGGCAGTCGGCTGATCCTCACCGAGCGGGGCGGCCACCTCTTGCACGAATGCCGTGCAGCAGAGGTCGCCAAGTGGCTCGACGAGGTGATGAGCGAACAGAAATCCAACGGAGCGGATGCAGCATGAACATCGCAGGCCGCTTTCCCAAACCGAAAACCCCACCCGCCGACAACAGGCCGCACGCCGTCATCATCGGCGCCGGCGTCGGCGGGCTCACCACAGGCGCACTGCTGGGTGCCAGGGGCTATCGCGTCACGATCCTCGATCCGCTCGATGAGCCCGGCGGACGCGCCTATGCGCATCGGCAGGACGGCTTCACCTTCGACGCCGGCCCCACAATCATCACGGCTCCCTGGCTCTTCGAAAACCTCTGGCGCGACTGCGGCGGCAGGCTGAGCGACGATGTGGACCTCCACCCCAACACGCCCTTTTATCGCGTGCGTTACGATGACGGCACAGTCTTCGACTATTCCGGCGACCGCGAGGCGATGGAAGCCCAGATCGCAAAAATCGAGCCAAAGGATGTCGCCGGCTACCGCAGCTTCCTTGACGAGAGCCGCCGCATTTACGAGGTCGCCTTTGAGCAGCTCGCGCACAAGCCCTTCCACAGCCTGCTCTTCACCGCAAAGACGCTGGCCCGCCTCGTCCGCTTGGGCGGCTATCGCTCGGTCTATTCGGTGGTCTCAAAACACTTTCGCAGCGACAAGCTGCGCACGCTCTTTTCGTTTCATCCGCTGCTGATCGGCGGCAACCCGTTTTCCGCCACCTCCTTTTATTGCCTGATTGCCCATCTCGAGGGGAAATACGGCGTGCATTACGCGCTCGGGGGCACCAATGCCCTCGTGCGCGGCATCGCATCGCTGGTGACCCGCAATGGCGGCCGCATCCGGCTCCAGGAGACAGTCGTCGAGATTGAAACCGAAGGCAGCCGGGCAACCGGCGTCAGATTGGCGTCCGGCGAGCGGATCGCCGCAGACATCGTGGTGTCCAATGCCGATCCTGCCACCACCTACGGGGAATTGTTGAAGGCCCACCCCCGCCGCCGCTGGACCGACGCAAAGCTCGCCCGCGGCGACTATTCGATGAGCCTCTTCGTCTGGTATTTCGGCACCAGCCGCCGGTATGACGATGTCTTGCATCACACCATGCTTTTCGGCCCCCGTTACAAGGGGCTGCTCGACGACATCTTCAGGAAGCACCGCCTCGCCGAAGACTTCAGTCTCTACCTGCATCGCCCGACAGCGAGCGACCCATCGCTGGCACCGGCGGGCTGTGATGCCTTCTACGTCTTGAGCCCGGTCCCGAACCTCGCAAGTGGGACAGACTGGACAGAGACGGCCGAACATTACCGGCGCAAGATCGAAAAGCGGCTGGAAGAGACGGTTCTGCCCGATCTGTCGCGCCACATCGTCACCTCCCGCATCGCAACGCCGCTGGATTTCCGGGATCGTCTCCTGTCCTGGCAGGGGGCCGCGTTTGCGCTTGAGCCGAAGCTCTTCCAGAGCGCCTGGTTCCGTCCGCACAACAGGAGCGAAGAACTCGACAACCTCTTCCTCTGCGGCGCGGGCACCCATCCGGGAGCAGGCCTGCCAGGCGTCGTCTCCTCGGCACGCATCGTCGCCGATCTCGTGCCCGACCCGGCCACCATCATGGCCGAAACCTGGGAAGCCCAGGCAAGGAGGAAAAGCCCATGATCGCGTCCGACACCGCCCAGGAGCCGATGCTCGCCCGTCCCCTCGCCCGCCGCCCGATATCGCTCAACTACGGCTTTTCCGGCGACTACGAGGATGAAAAGGCGTGTTCCGCCGCGATCCGGCGCGGCTCGAAATCCTTTCATCTGGCGTCCCTGCTGCTGCCCGCCTCCACCCGTCAGGCGGCACGCGCACTCTATGCGTTCTGCCGCCATTCCGACGATCTGATCGATGACCCCAAAAGCGGCATGCCGGCCCTTCTCCGGCTGCGACAGCGCCTCGACCTGATCTATGCCGGCGAGCCCGCCCCCTTTGCCTGCGATCGGGCCTTTGCCCGTGTGGTTCACGAACACGCGATCCCCAAGCCGGTGGTCGAGGCCCTGCTCGATGGCTTCGCCATGGATCTCGAAGGCCACCGCCACGAAACCATCGAGGACGTGAAGGCCTACGCAACCTGCGTCGCCTCGAGCGTCGGGTTGATGATGGCCTGCGTGATGGGCGTGCGCGACAGGGCTGCTCTTGCCCGCGCCGCAGACCTAGGAATCGCCATGCAGCTGACCAATATTGCTCGTGACGTGGGCGAAGATGCGAGAAACGGCAGGCTCTATCTGCCGCTCGAATGGCTCGACGAACACGGGATCGATGGAGCAGCCTTTTTGCGCAACCCGCAACACAGCGAAGCATTGGGAGTGGTAGTTCAGCGTCTGCTCGACGAGGCAGCCCGCCACTATCGGCTCGGCCATGCCGGCATTCGCTGCCTGCCGAAGCCCTGCCGACACGCGATCCGCACGGCTGCCCTCGTCTACGAGGCAATCGGCGAGGATATCGCAGCCAACGACTACGACAGCGTCTCGAGGCGCGCGACCACTGGCCTTGGCAAGAAGATCGGCCTCATGATCAAAGCAAGAGGCGAGGACAGCAGATGGACGGCAACGGCGGTGCGCGATCTGCATGCCTCGACAGAAATCGTCGCACGGGATCTGGTCACCTTGAGCGGGGCCACGCGGGAAGCAGAGCCCGAGCAGCCAGCAGCCGCCCTGCAAGCACCGAAGGACAATACGATCGGGCGGGTGACCGACATACTTCTGCGTCTTCACGCGGATGCCCGGGCAGAAGCCCGCGAACGCCGGCGCGCCGCGCGGGAAAAGGTGGCGACCCTTGCTTGAAAACTATTTCGGAATCATCGAAGCGATCTTTGTCTTCAGCCTGGCGATTGCCTTCTACGTCTGGCAGATGCGCGACCTGAAGAAGGAAAAGCTGAAGGCCGAGGCCCGCGCCCGTGAGGCCGAGCGAGAGGTCCATGGAGAAGCCGCAAAGGACTAACCCCGACGCGGCATGCGGAACGGCAACATCAACTTGACCAGGGGCATGGCAAGCCGCCGACAGTCCAGCGTCTCATGCATCATCCCGACCCGGTCGCCAGCGATGATCGTCTCCACAAGCGAGCGCCGGTAAAAAGGCGTGTCCTCATAGGCGCCGAGCAATTCAGGCGTCCTACCCTCGTCGCAGGCCACACCCCCACCGACACCCCAGAAGCCACGCTTCAACAGCCGCCGCGCCGGTGGTTCGAAGTGGCTTACAGCGCCACTGTCGGTGTAGACGAGGCCAGACCGTCTATTATCCCCGCTCGCCAGCACTGAATCGTAGAGCAGCACCGTCCGACCGTCGGCCGTTGTCCCGCGTGCCCAGTCCCACCCCTGGAAATCCTCCTCCAGGGGACGGTTGCCATGGTTCATGTCGTGATAGCCGTCCCCAGACCAGCCGCCATCCTTCATGGCGTCGCAGGCGACGGTGACACGGCCGCATGGCGCAACAGGCTTCCAGGCATGCCGGCCGGCGGCATCGAGCAGATATGTCTGATCCGCCAGGAATGCTGGCGCAAGCCGGATTTCGCCGCGCATGCGTTTCGGCAACCACCGTTGCCCCGGCCAGGGCAGGAAGACCTCATCGAAGGCGATGACGAAATCAGATCCTTCGAAACGCAGGGAACTCCCGCCGATCTGCAGGAAGGATCTGCCGCGATGAAGGTGACGCTGAGCGCGCTCCGTCATCGCCCATGCATGCCCGTCCGGCCCATAGAGCGCGACATTGAAGGCCACATGGTTCTCCGGAGTTTTCCGACCGGCCCAGTAATAGTAGGGCGAAAAAACCGAGCCAATGAAGGCGATTACCGTGAAGGCGAAGCGCCCGCATTCACTCGTTCCGTCGACATACCACCAGTGATAGCCGCCGGCAGGGACCGCCTGGTCAAAGGCCGGTCCGCCATCAACCGTTCGGCCGCGAGTTTCCCCGACAGGGCCGCCATCGGCAGGCCCGGCCCCGGATGGACGCTGCCCCCTGCCAGATAGAGACCCGGCACAGGCCCCTCCGAGCCCGGTCGCGCGAAGGACGCCATCCAGCCGTGAGAGGCCATCCCGTAAAGCGCCCCGCCCGTTCCCGGATAGAGGGTCGCGAAGCGGTCCGGCGTCGTGATGTCCGCCGCCGTCGGGTTCATGGAGAGCGTCAGCCCGTTCAGCTCCAGACGGTGTTCCATGGTCTTCAGACATGTGCTGACCTCGCTTTCATGGAAACGACGGCGATCGCCGTCCGCCGGCAGGTTCATCAGGGCGTAGATACGTTCAGTACCCGCATGCCCCGCTGAGAGCCGACCTGCGGCATCGCGATCCTGGGCACACAGATAGACAGTCGGATCGGACGGGGCTTCGCGACGTTTGAAGATCGCCTCGAATTCGCGCTCGTAATCATCGGAAAAGAAGACCGTATGATGCGCGATCGGCACGCCGGAAGGTTCTGCGAGACTGCAAGACACGAGGGCGGACAACGACCGCTGCGCCTGAGCGCGGACTGGATCGGGAGGCGGGACACCGATCAATCTGGGAAGCGCTGCAACATCGCCATTGTAGATGATCTGCCGCGCATCGAGCTTGCGCCCCGTCCGGGTCACGACGCCTGATACCGCACGTCTGGATGGATCGATGACGATCTCGCTGACGGCATCGCCATATCGGAACTCCACGCCAAGCTCGACGGCCAGAGCTGCGAGCCGTTGCGCGAGTGCCCGGATACCACCCTGCACCGTCCAGACACCCTCCTGCTCGACATGCGCAACCAGCATCAGCGTGGCCGGAGAAAGATAGGGCGACGAGCCGCAATAGGTTGCGTACCGCCCGAAAAGCTGGCGAAGCCGGGCATCGGCAAAATAGCCTCCCAGGGCAGACCAGAGTGTCGCGAAGGGCTTGATCGCAAGGAGCGCACCAGGACGGGCAAGACCAATGCGGCGCGAGAGCGAGACGGGGTTGGGTCTCGACGCATCAATGAAGCTATCTTTCAACACCTCGAAAGTCCGGCGGCTGTCCGCCGCGAACCGCCGATAGCCTTCGGCCTCCCGCCGACCGGCAAAGTCGGCAATGGCGCGAATGGTTTCCTGCTGATCGGCATGGAGATCAAGCGCTGCCCCGCCCCGCCAATAGTGCCTGGCAATCACCGTGGACGGAACGAGCGAGAGCTCCTGGTCGATCGAGCGACCGGCGGCAGCGAACAGTGCGTCGAACACCCATTTCATGGTCAGCACCGTCGGCCCCGCATCGAAACCATGTCCAGCAACCTCGACGCGGCGCATCTTGCCGCCCGGTTCAGCTTGAGCCTCAAGGACAACAACACGATATCCGGCAGCCGCCAGCCGCACGGCGGCAGCAAGGCCGGCCATGCCCGCCCCGATTACCGCAACGGTATCATCGGTTGCCATGGACAAGTTCCTCCCTTTGCCCGGTTGACATACAGTCCACATGTGTCAATCTTGATTTACACATTATTCAGTTGTTCAAAATTTACAACTGCGCATTCCCTGGAGGTGAGCCTGATGGATTTTCCCGAGCGCATCGAAGCCGGCATGCAGCGCAGCCTGCGCTACGCGACCGCCAACGGATGTCCGCCGATCCTGGCGAAAGCCCTGAAACATGCGGTATTTCCCGGAGGCGCACGCATCCGGCCCCGGCTCTGCCTTGCAGTCGCGGCCGCCTGCGGTGACCGCGAGCCGAATGCCGCCGACAGTGCTGCCGTGGCCATTGAGCTGCTGCATTGCGCGTCACTGGTGCATGACGACATGCCATGCTTCGACAACGCGATGACAAGGCGTGGCTCGCCCAGCGTGCATGCCCAGTTTGGCGAGGAAATCGCTCTGCTCGTCGGGGATGGCCTGATCATCGCCGCCTTCGAGACGGTGGCACGGGAGACGCAGCAGTCCCCACTTCTGACCGCGCCCTTGATCGCAACCATCGCCAATGCGGTGGGCAGCCCTTATGGCCTCGTCGCCGGTCAGGCCTGGGAGAGCGAACCGGAAATCAACATCACCGCCTATCACCGTGCCAAGACGGCATCGCTCTTCAGCGGCGCCGTATCGACCGGCGCGATCGCCTCGGGCGGCAATCCACGCGAATGGCTGGTGCTGGCAGATGCACTCGGCGCCGCCTATCAGGTGGCAGACGACCTCTATGATGCCGTCGGACAATCGGAGGCCGGCAAGCCAGCGGGTCAGGACAGCCGTAACGGCAAGCCCAATATCGTCGCCAGCATAGGCCTGGAGGCAGCACTCGCCCGCCTGAAGCGTCTGGTGGCAGAGGCGGTCGACAGCGTGCCGGACTGCCCGGGTGCCGATGCGTTCCGCTCGATGATCCGCAACGAAGCGACCCGGCTGATGCCGAAGACGCTCGCAACCAGCGCTGCGTGACGCCATGGACACCGGCGGCGGAAGAGGCTTGAAGGCCAGCCCGCCGATCGGCAACGCCGTGGATAGCCCACGCCAGATGCCAGGTATTCTCCGGTCGCTATCGATCAGGATGCGGCTATGGCGAAACAGTCAGATCGGCTCACCCCGATTTCGTGCACTGGTCTCCCGACTGCCTCTTCTGCGGATGGTCGCGAACGCGAAGGCGAACCAGCTTTTCCGGCTGACAAGCGGTTTTGTACACACACAAATCCTGTCCGCCTGCGTGCAGCTCGGCCTCTTCGAGGCTCTCGACGGCAAGGCTCTTACCACCGTTCAGATGGCGACACGCTGCAACATGGCGCCAGATGCCATGCGGCGCTTGCTCGACCAGGCAAAACGGCTCGATCTTGTGATCAGCGCCGGGCCCGATCTGTGGATGCTCTCCGACGCCGGCACCGTCCTTGCCACCGATCGTGGGCTGCGCGAGATGATCAAGCACCACAATATGCTGTATCGGGATCTCACCGATGCCGCCGCCTTCTGGCGCGGCGATCTGCGCGACACCGAACTCCGCCGCTACTGGGCTTATGTCCGGGGGAGCAATCCCGCAGAGATCGACAACGAACTCGTCGCACCCTACTCGGCGCTGATGCGCGAAAGCCAGGCCATGCTGGCAGACTGCATCCTGGCGGCGCACGACTTCGGCCAATACCGATCGGTGCTCGACGTCGGTGGCGGTGAAGGGGCCTTTCTCGGCGCGCTCGGCGAACGTCATCCGCAGCTGAGGCTGGCGCTCTTCGATTTGCCCGCAGTCACCGACCTCGCCCTGCGTCATCTGCGCGAACGCGGCATACTTGAGCGCTGCACGCTGTCTCCCGGCGATTTCACTTCGGATCCGCTACCTGGCGACCATGATTGCGTGACGCTGGTCCGCATTCTCTGCGACCACGACGATGATCGGGTCATCAAGATCCTGACCAATCTCCACCGGCACCTTTCGCCTGGAACGCGCCTGGTCGTGGCGGAAGCTATGGCGGGAGACAGCGAAGGCGCGAATCTCGCGGCCATCTATTTCGGGACCTACTTCGCCGCCATGGGCTCCGGACGCTGCCGGTCGTCCGTGGAAATCAGCGCGCTCCTGGCCCGCTGCGGGTTCCGGAACGCCAAGGCGGTCACGACCGGAAATCCCCTGCTGGCAACGATTGTCATTGCACAACGGTGAATGATCGGTGATCTCACTATCGCTTTGTGTAAATTTAGATTGACACTCAGAAGCGTAATCTTAATATGACATTTGGGAGCAGAAGGCATCCCGTGTCCGGGGAGGGCGCGACAATGCACAGCGCAGCCATCGTCTTCGAAAAACCAGGAACGCTCGCCGTCAGGCGATTGGCGCTGAATGCGCCCGAAGCGTTGGACGTGGTTGTGGAGTCCCGGTTCAGCGGCGTCTCCAGCGGGACTGAGAAGATGCTGTACGAAGGCACGATGCCCGCATTCCCCGGCATGCGTTATCCGCTGGTCCCAGGCTATGAAACTGTCGGCACCATCATCGAAGCCGGTGAAACATCGGGGCGCGCTGTCGGCGACCAGGTCTTCGTACCGGGCGCAAATTGCTATGCGGATGCCGCAGGACTTTTTGGCGCCAGCGCCGCACGGCTCGTCGTGCCGGGTGCCCGTACGGTCCGGACGAATTTTGAACAGGCTGAAGAAGCGGCACTTCTGGCACTCGCTGCAACGGCGCACCATGCCGTCTGTCGCTCGACACGCCCCGCATCACTCGTCATCGGCCACGGCGTCCTAGGACGTCTGATCGCCCGCATCATTGTCGCCACCGGACAGCCCGCACCGATCGTCTGGGAAACACGGGCAGCCCGCCGCACCGGTGCTAACGGCTACGTTGTTGCCGCGCCTGGGAGCGACAGCGATCAGCGCCACGACGTGATCATCGATGCAAGCGGCGACGCTGCAGTGATCGACAAGGCTATCGCGAAACTCAATCGCCGCGGCGAACTTGTCCTGGCAGGCTTTTACGGGAGCCGCATCGACTTTGCCTTCCCGGCCGCCTTCATGAAGGAAGCCTCGATCGCCATCGCCGCCGAATTCAACTCGACCGACGTCGAGGCGGTTCTCGCTCTGGTCGATGCTGGCAGCCTCTCGCTGGGCGGTCTCATCACCCATCATTCTGCCCCGTCCGATGCGGCTTCGGCCTACCGGACTGCATTCAACGACCCCGACTGCCTGAAAATGATTATCGACTGGAGGAAAGCCGCATGAGCCTCGACCTCGCACAGGACGGACTGGAGCGCCTGCAGGAAAACCTCCGCGAAGAAGCCGCCATCGAACCCGATGCCCCGGCCACCGGCAAAGTCACCAAGGACACGCAGATCATCGCGATCTACGGCAAGGGCGGCATCGGCAAGAGCTTCACGCTCGCCAATCTCTCCTACATGCTGGCCCAGCTCGGCAAGAAAGTCCTGCTGATCGGCTGCGACCCCAAGAGCGACACCACCTCGCTGCTCTTCGGCGGCCGCGCCTGCCCGACCATCATCCAGACGGCCTCACGCCGCAAGGAAGCCGGCCAGGAAGTCTCGATCTCCGACGTCTGCTTCAAGCGTGACGGCGTCTTCGCCATGGAACTCGGCGGACCGGAAGTTGGTCGCGGCTGCGGTGGTCGCGGCATCATCCACGGCTTCGAGACACTGGAAAAGCTCGGCTTCCATGAATGGGACTTCGACTTCATCCTGCTCGACTTCCTCGGCGACGTGGTCTGCGGCGGCTTCGGCCTGCCCATAGCCCGTGACATGTGCCAGAAGGTCGTCGTCGTCGGCTCGAACGATTTGCAATCGCTCTATGTCGCCAACAATGTCTGTTCGGCCGTGAAATACTTCCGCAATCTCGGCGGCAATGTCGGCGTGGCCGGCCTCGTCATCAACAAGGACGATGGCACGGGTGAAGCCCAGGCCTTTGCGGACGCAGTTGGCATCCCGGTGCTCGCCTCGATCCCGCAGGACGACGACATCCGCCGCAAGAGCGCCAACTACCAGATCATCGGCACGCATGAGAGCCATTGGGGACCGCTTTTCGAAGCGCTGTCCATCAACCTGGCCGAAGCGCCGCCGATCCTCCCCAAACCGCTCGATCAGGATGGCCTGCTCGGTCTCTTCGACGCCAGCGAAACGGGCGCCGATTACAAGCTCCAACCAGCCCTGCCGGAAGACATGTGCGCCACAGGCGCGCTGAAACGGCCGTCGCTGGAAGTCGTCTACGACAACGTGTGAGATCAGGTGACCATTATGGATGACCTTCGCAAGGAAATCGAGCCGGACGACGCCAACGGGATCTCTCCCGTCGGCAACGATGCCGCCGTCCTTGCAGACGGCATGACGGGTGAGCCATCCGGCATCGGCTGCCATGGCGGCGTGGAACTTTCCAAAGCGGCTGCCCGTGCGGCCGGTCAGGGCGAGTTGGTGGATCGCTTCGAAGCCGACTACCCGAAGGGTCCACACGATCAGCCGCAATCCATGTGCCCGGCCTTCGGCTCTCTGCGCGTCGGCCTTCGCATGCGCCGCGTCGGCACGATCCTCTCGGGTTCTGCCTGCTGCGTCTACGGCCTGACCTTTACCTCGCATTTCTACGGCGCCAAGCGCTCCGTCGGCTATGTGCCTTTCAGCTCGGAGACCCTGGTCACCGGCAAGCTCTATGAGGACATCGTCGAGGCCGTGCACCAAATGGCGGATCCGGCCAAGTTCGATGCCGTCGTCGTCACCAATCTCTGCGTCCCCTCGGCCTCTGGCGTCCCGCTCCGCATGCTGCCGCGCGAAATCGATGGTGTGCGCATCGTCGGCATCGACGTCCCCGGCTTCGGCGTTCCGACCCATGCGGAAGCGAAAGACGTTCTTTCAGGCGCGATGCTCGCCTATGCCCGCCAGGAAATCGGCGAAGGCCCGGTCCAGCGCCCGCGCGGCGGGCTGAAAGACAGACCCACCGTCACCCTGCTCGGCGAAATGTTCCCGGTCGATCCCGTCGTCATCGGCGGCATGCTGGAGCCGATGGGCCTGGCCGCTGGCCCGACCGTTCCCATCCGCGAATGGCGCGAGCTCTATTCCGCTCTCGACTGCGCCGCTGTGGCCGCAATCCATCCCTTCTACACGGCGAGCATCCGCGAATTCCAGGCGGCCGGCCGCCCGATCGTCGGCTCGGCACCTGTCGGCGTCGACGGCACCGATGCCTGGCTGAAGGCGATAGGCGACAGCTGCAACGTTCCAGAGGCGAAGACCAATATCAGCCGCAACGCGATGCGCGGCGCGATCAAGGCGGCCCTTGCCGAACACAGGATCAACGGTCGCATCACGCTCTCCGGCTATGAAGGCTCCGAACTCTTGGTTGCCCGACTGCTCGTGGAACTTGGCGCCGACCTCCGCTATGTCGGGACAGCCTGTCCGAAGACCCCCTACAACAGCGAGGATGCCGAGTGGCTTTCCGCGCATGGTGTGGAGCTGCGCTTCCGCGCCTCGCTGGAGCAGGACCTCGCCGCCTTCCATGAATTCAAGCCGGACCTCGCCATCGGCACGACCCCCGTCGTGCAGAAGGCGAAGGAGGCAGCGACCCCTGCCCTCTACTTCACCAACCTGATTTCCGCCCGCCCGCTCATGGGTCCGGCCGGCGTTGCCTCGCTGCCAGCGGTCATCAATGCCGCCATCGGCAACAAGGACCGCTTCCTCGCCATGAACGCCTTCTTCGAGGGCGTCGGCAAAGGTGAGGGTGCCGGCATCTGGGAAAACGTGCCCGAAGACCGCAGCGCCTATCGCAAAAAGTTCGCCGCCAAGGTCAAGCAGTCCCGCAACGCCGTCGACAATGGGGAGAGCGTCGGATGTTGATCCTCGACCACGACAGAGCTGGCGGTTACTGGGGCAGCGTCTATGCCTTCACCGCGATCAAGGGCCTGCAGGTGATTATCGACGGCCCTGTTGGCTGCGAGAACCTGCCCGTCACCTCCGTCCTTCACTATACGGACGCCCTGCCACCGCATGAGCTGCCGATCGTCGTATCCGGCCTGTCGGAAGACGAGCTTGGTCAGCACGGCACTGAAGGGGCCATGAAGCGGGCGCGTCTCGCGCTCGACCCCGACCTGCCAGCTGTCGTCGTTACCGGCTCGATCGCCGAAATGATCGGTGGCGGCGTGACCCCTGAAGGCTCCAACATCGTCCGCTTCCTGCCGCGCACCATCGACGAAGACCAGTGGCAGAGCGCCGACCGCGCGCTGAAATGGCTCTGGACCGAATTCGGCCCGAAGGGTGGCAAGGTGCCGGCTCCGCGCCGGCGCCCGGACGGCGCCAAGCCCCGCGTCAACATCATCGGCCCAATCTACGGCACCTACAACATGCCATCGGATCTCGCCGAGATCCGCCGCCTCGTCGAGGGGATGGGTGCAGAGATCAACATGGTCTTCCCGCTGGGCAGCCACCTCGAAGACGTGCGCAAGCTTGCCGATGCCGATGCCAATATCTGCCTCTACCGCGAGTTCGGCCGTCTGCTCTGCGAGACGCTCGACCGCCCTTATCTGCAGGCCCCGATCGGCATTCATTCGACGACGGCCTTCTTGCGCGAACTCGGCGACATGCTCGGGCTCGACCCCGAACCCTTCATTCTGAAGGAAAAGCACACGACGTTGAAGCCGCTCTGGGATCTCTGGCGCTCCGTCACCCAGGACTTTTTCGCCACCGCAAGCTTCGCGATCGTCGCAAACGAGACCTATGTGCGCGGCATCCGGAATTTCCTCGAGGAGGAAATGGGCCTGCCCTGCAACTTCGCGATCCCCCGCAAGGCCGGATCGAAGACCGACAACATCGAGGTCGCGGAGCTGACAGCCAAGAAGCCGCCGATGATCATGTTCGGCTCGTTCAACGAGCGCATGTACATGGCCGAGCGCGGTGCCCGCGGCAAGTTCGTGCAGCTCTCCTATCCCGGCGCCATCGTTCGTCGCCATCCCGGTACGCCTGTCATGGGCTATTCGGGCGCGGCCTGGCTGATCCAGGAAGTCTGCAACGCGCTCTTCGACATGCTGTTCGACATCCTGCCGCGCGCCGGAGAACTCGACGCGATCGAAGCGACAACAGCCCGTCCGCGCAGCGAGATGGCCTGGCAGTCCGATGCCCAGGCATCGCTCGAAACATTCATCGGCAACGAGCCTGTGCTCGTGCGCATCTCGGCCGCCAAGCGGCTGAGGGAAGCGGCGGAGCGTGAGGCGCGCCGGGCCGAAGACCACGAAGTGACCCGCCATCATGTCGAGACGGCCGCCCGCCTTGAGGGAGCCTATGCATGAGCGAGGGAACGACACCCATCAACGGGACAACTGGAGGTGAAGCCATGATCACTGCAACCCGATCCGATCAGGACCTGCGTCGACATCGCGACCGCCAGTCCGAGCGCCAGAACATGCGGCGTCTCTACCTGCTCCTTTATCCGCTGTGCCTGTGCGCCGCCTTGACGTCGAGGCTTGCCGGGCATGCCGAGGACGCGGCCGAGCGCCCCGACCAATCGATTTTCGCCGAGGCTCGCTCCTCGGCCTACGCAGCTGCCGGTTACGCCTTCCACGCGTGACCCGATCCGTTTGCCGGTGTTCTCGACACTGGCAGAAACCCGGCAGGTTCATTGAGACCCTGCCGAAACCCCGCCGCGGGGGCGCCGCGGTGTTCGAGACTAGGAGGTGAATTTGATGGCTGAAACATCAAATGTTTCGCTTTCGGGTCTGACCGAAAGCGAAGCGCGCGAGGTCCATGGATTCTTCATCCAAGGCTTCATGATATTCACGGCGATTGCCATCGTCGCGCATATCTTGGTCTGGATGTGGCGTCCCTGGATCCCGGGTCCGGAAGGTTACAGCTCTCTCGAGGGCATTAACCAGACGGCTCTCACGCTTCTGCCGATGTTGACCTGAGGAGGACGCGATATGTGGAGAGTCTGGCTTATGTTCGACCCGCGCAAAGCGCTGGTTGCACTGTCTGTATTCCTGTTCACGCTTGCGATCCTGATCCACTTCATCCTGCTGAGCACGGAACGCTTCAACTGGCTGGAGGGCAAGCCCCTCACGACCAGTTCCCTGGAGCATTCCCTCTCTGAAGGCGTGGATCTCCGGCTCATTGGCTGAAGAACCAAGACGGCAGCGGGCGGCACCTCGGTCTCGCCCGCCGCCAAACGGCATGACCCGACAACGCCGCCTGGCTGATCACCTCTGGAGGAAACGAACATGGCGCTGCTGAGTTTTGAACGCAAATATCGCGTACGAGGCGGGACGCTGCTCGGAGGCGATCTCTTCGATTTCTGGGTAGGCCCGTTTTATGTGGGCTTCTTCGGCGTCACGACGGCCTTCTTTGCCACACTCGGGACGGCACTCTTGATCTATGGCGCGGCCCTTGGCCCGACATGGAACATCTGGCAAATCTCGATTGCACCACCGGACCTGTCCTACGGCCTGGCACTTGCGCCGCTGAAGGAAGGCGGCCTCTGGCAGATCGTCACCGTCTGCGCGCTCGGTGCCTTCATATCCTGGGCACTGCGCGAAGTGGAAATCTGCCGCAAGCTCGGCATGGGTTACCACGTACCCTTCGCATTCTCTTTCGCGATCTTCGCCTACGCGACGCTCGTCGTCTTCCGTCCGCTGCTGCTCGGCGCCTGGGGTCATGGCTTTCCCTACGGCATCTTCAGCCATCTGGATTGGGTGTCGAACGTCGGCTACCAGTACCTGCATTTCCACTATAATCCGGCGCATATGATCGCGGTGACCTTCTTCTTCACCACGACGCTAGCGCTCTCCCTGCATGGCGGCCTTATCCTGTCGGCTGCCAATCCAGGTGCATCGATCACCGAAGCCGGCAAGCAGGCCGAGGTGAAGACGCCGGAATACGAAGACACATTCTTCCGCGACATCATTGGCTACTCGATCGGAACGCTGGGCATCCACCGCCTCGGCCTGATCCTGGCGCTCAACGCGGGCTTCTGGAGCGCCGTCTGCATCGTCATCAGCGGACCGTTCTGGAACCAAGGCTGGCCGCAATGGTGGAACTGGTGGCTGACGCTGCCGATCTGGAACTGAGGGGGACCGGACCATGTTCTTATTAGCGCAGTATCAAAACATCATTACGCCGATCCAGGTCAGCGGTCCGCTGGAAGAGGGCATGCCCCTTCCCGCCGGCGACAGCCCGCGCGCAGGCAAGCCAATGCTGGTGCAGCTGTTCGGCATGATCGGCAACGCCCAGATCGGACCGATCTATCTCGGCTATCTCGGCACGCTCTCGCTGGTCTTCGGCTTCATCGCCTTCGAGATCATCGGCCTCAACATGCTGGCCTCGGTCGGCTGGGACCCCATCCAGTTCGTTCGCCAGCTCTTCTGGCTGGGGCTTGAACCACCACCGGCAAAGTATGGCCTCAAGGTCCTGCCGCCACTGGCGGAAGGTGGCTGGTGGCTGATTGCCGGCTTCTTCCTGACGACATCGATCCTTCTGTGGTGGGTGCGCGTTTATCGCCGGGCACGCCAGCTGGAAATGGGCACGCATGTCGCCTGGGCTTTCGCCGCCGCGATCTGGCTCTTCCTCGTGCTCGGCTTCATCCGTCCGCTCCTGATGGGCAATTTCTCGGAAGCCGTGCCCTTCGGCATCTTCCCGCATCTCGACTGGACGGCCGCTTTCTCGATCCGTTACGGCAATCTCTACTACAATCCGTTCCACTGCCTCTCGATCGTCTTCCTCTATGGCTCGGTCCTGCTGTTCGCCATGCATGGCGCAACGATCCTCGCCGTCGGCAAATACGGCGGTGAACGCGAGCTCGAGCAGATCACCGATCGCGGCACGGCCTCCGAACGCGCAGCCCTCTTCTGGAGATGGACCATGGGCTTCAACGCCACCATGGAATCCGTCCACCGCTGGGCCTGGTGGTTTGCCATTCTGACCCCGATTACCGGCGGCATCGGCATCCTGCTGACAGGCACGGTTGTCGACAACTGGTACCTCTGGGGCATCAACCACGGGATCGTGTCCCCGCTGCCGGGCTATCCCGGCGTCGTTGACCCGGCGCTTTGAGGAGAACGACGATGAAACTCTGGATCCCCTTCGCCGTCTCCGCCGGTTCACTGCTGACGATCGCAAGCTTCGTCGGCGCCGGCTGGGACGCACCGCCTGTCGAAAGCGAACAGATCGGTTTTCGCGGCACCGGCATGTATGTCCACCGCGATGTCGAGAAGCAGGAAGCGCTGAAGCTCGCAAACGTCGTGCCTCCCGCGCCCTGGGAAGCAGATCCCGCAGGCGACAAGGCACGCGATCTCTATGAAAACGTGCAGATCCTCGGCGATCTCTCCGACGACCAGTTCAACCAGTTCATGGCCTCGATCACGGAATGGATCGCGCCGGAAGCCGGCTGTAACTACTGCCACAACCCGGAAAACCTCGCTTCCGACGAAGTCTATCAGAAGGTCGTTGCGCGCCGGATGATCCAGATGACGCAGGCCATCAATGTCGACTGGCAGAGCCATGTCGGCCAGGTCGGCGCCACCTGCTACACCTGTCACCGCGGCCAGGCGATCCCGGTCAACTATTGGTACGAGGATCTGGAACCCAAGCCGGCCGGCGGCATGACCCAGAACCGCGCGGGCCAGAACGTCGTCGCCAAGTTCGGCGGCAACTCGTCGCTGCCGCAGAATGTTCTGAAAGACTATCTGCTGGATGCCAAGCCGATCCGGGTGCACTCCAACACCGCCCTGCCGACCGGCACCAATCCGGCTGGCACCAAGGAGACGGAGGCCACCTGGTCGCTGATGATGCACATGTCCGAGTCTCTCGGCGTGAACTGCACGACCTGCCACAACTCTCGTGCCTTCAACGCCTGGGACGAAAGCCCTCCGCAGCGTGTGACCGCCTGGCACGGGATCCGCATGGTGCGCGACGTCAATGCCAACTACATGGTCGGCCTGACGCCCGTCTTCCCGGACACCCGCAAGGGCCCCGAGGGTGATGTCTTCAAGGTCGGCTGCGGCACCTGCCATGCCGGCGTGCAGAAGCCGCTCTATGGAACCTCGATGCTGCAGGACTATGTCGACTCCCTCGCCAAGAAGGGCCCGATCACGGTGCCGGACTTCACCACCTATCAGCCGGGCGTGACGCAACGGATGGCACCGGCTGAACAGAGCAGCACTCTGCCGCTCGCAGCACCAAAGTCCGAGACAGCGGCCGTCCTGCTGCCGCCATCGTCCCCGCCGACTGCCAGCGATTGACGGCCTCCCAAGGCGGGCCGCAAGAGGAAGGGGAGCTCTCGGGCTCCCTTTCTTTTTGCGCTTCTTTTATTGTTGCAGGTGCTTCTACCCACAGCAAACGCAATCCGCATCGGTAACCTCCAGGCTACCGATGCGGACTTGTTTCATATGCGGAGAATGAGGGGGATAGGTCTCTATCAGGCCGCTTCGGCGAAGCTGAGCCCGGGAAAGCGTTGCAGATAGATGCGGAACCAGGGCGTGAAATCCTGAGGACGCTCACGCACCTCCCGAAGCAACTCGCCAGGAGTGATCCAGCGCACTTCATCCACCTCGTCGGCGACGGGCTCGACCTGCAGCGTCTGGCTGTCGACTTGTGCGCTGAACAGGGTGACCCGTTCGTGCTCCTTCAAACCCTCGCCCACATCAGCCGCATATTCGACGGTCTGATGCCGGGTCAGCGGCAGGGTAAAGCCGAGCTCCTCGGTGAGGCGACGCTCGGCGCAGTGCTCGACGGTCTCGTCCCAATGGGGATGTGTACAGCACGTGTTGGCCCAGAGACCGGCGCAGTGATACTTGCTTGCGGCCCGCTTCTGGATCAGCAGCAGATCGCCGTCGAAGACGAAAACTGAGACGGCAAGATGCAACTGCCCATCGAGATGGGCCTGCATCTTCTCGATCGGAAAAAGCGATCCGTCACCGGCAATCGCCGGGATGTAAATGCTTTCGGTCATCCTGTCCGGTTCCACAGAGATCCTGAGCCTGCCGATACGGGTTTTACCCCGTTTAGGCAACCGCCCGCGCCAGCGCGCATTTCGACCATAGCGAACAGAGCGCCTCGGCCAGATGGTCGATGTCGGCATCGCTGTGCAGCGGGGTTGGCGTGATCCTCAGCCGCTCCTTGCCGACAGCGACCGTCGGATAGTTGATCGGCTGCACGTAGATGCCGAAATCGTCGAGCAATACGTCCGAGATCCATTTGCACTTCGCCGCATTGCCGACCATGACCGGCACGATGTGGCTCGGATTGGGCATATGCGGAATTCCACGGACGTCGAGCGCCCGCCGCACCTTGGCAACGGTCGCCTGATGCATGTGGCGCTCGAAGCTGCTTTCCTTCAGATGACGGATCGACGCAGTGGCACCTGCAGCAAGCGCTGGCGGGATCGCGGTCGTGAAGATGAAGCCAGAGGCAAACGAGCGCACGAAGTCCACGAGCACGGCCGGACCGGTGATGTAACCGCCCATGACACCGAAAGCCTTGCCGAGTGTGCCCTCGATGACCGTCAGACGGTCCATCAGGCCTTCGCGCTCGGCGACACCGCCACCGCGCGGGCCGTACATGCCGACCGCATGCACTTCGTCGAGATAGGTGATCGCGCCGAACTGGTCGGCGACATCGCAGATCTCCTTGATCGGCGAGATGTCGCCATCCATCGAATAAACGCTCTCGAACGCGACCAGCTTCGGCGCTGCCGGATCGTCGGCCGCCATCAGCTCACGCAGATGCTTGTAGTCATTGTGGCGGAACTGTCGCTTGATGCAGCGGGAATGACGAATGCCTTCGATCATCGAAGCGTGATTGAGCGAGTCCGAATAGCAGATGATGCCGGGGATCTTCGAGAGAAGCGTTCCGAGCGCTGCCCAGTTGGACACGTAACCCGATGTGAAGATCAGCGCGCCTTCCTTGCCATGCAGGTCCGCAAGCTCGTGCTCGAGCAGGACGTGATAGTGGTTGGTACCGGAGATGTTACGCGTGCCGCCGGCACCGGCGCCGCACTTGCGCACAACCTCGATCATTCTTTCAGTCACGAGCGGGTTCTGGCCCATGCCGAGATAATCGTTCGAGCACCAGACGGTGACCTCGCGGGCCGTTCCGTCACCATTGTGAAACGCGGCTTTCGGAAAGGCCGAGCACTGACGCTCCAGATCCGCGAATACGCGGTAGTTGCCGGCAGTGTGCAGGCCGGCGAGCGCCTCTTCCATGTGCTGGAAAACAGTCATCAGTCTTTCCTCTTCCCGATCGTGTCTTGTCCAATTGCTGTCCAGGAGGGGTGCGGCACAGACACAGGCCCAGCCTCCTTGAGTGCGGAAACGCCGTCCGCCGAAGGGCGAATGACGAGGTTTGCCCGTTCCTGCCTTGCCATCGCCCAGCGCCACAGCGCCGTGTCGGAAACGGGAAGCACGAGAACAAGGTGTTCGATGATGGCAAGTGCCATGAACGTCGCCAGCAGCGTGTGGCCGACGACGGAATGCGCCTGGGTCGCGCGGTTTGCCCCCACGACGAGGACGGCGAACAGGCCTGCAGCGATCGCCAGGAAGACGGGAAACAGAGGCGTCATCCGGTCTGTCTTGAAGTAGCTCTTCAGGTGCCGGATGCCTTTCGGCATCAACTCGCTGACGGCATGTGGCGCGCCTAGGAAAATGACGAGCTTGGCCGAGATCCGCATGCCCCAGAGCAGTCCGAAGGCGGCAAGCCCGAAGAGATTGACCGATCCTTGGAGCGACAGCCAAAGTGCGACTGCGGTGACGAGAATGGCGATCTCATGATCACTCACCGCCTCCCAGGCAGCCCGGAAACGGCGAAAGCCGGTGAGATCCGGAGGGCATTCACCCGTGCGCCGACCTGTCAGGATCCCTGTCAGGAAGGCAGCTTCGTGCCAGGCCCAGACGAGCAGTGCGCCAAAGAAACCGGCATAGGATCCAAGGACCGTCGGCTCGCGGGCGCCGTAGAGCATCAAGACAAAGCCGAATGCTCCGACGATGGTCATCAGGCCCATCAGAACAAGGCCCCTGCCCCGCGGGCCGTCCGAACGGTTGACCATGGCCAGCACCAGCCCGGTCGAAAGCCACCATACGGAGATGGCGACCAGAACGACAGCGAGCGGGTGCGTGAAGGTCATGGCAATCTCCTTACCAGACCGGCTGAAGGCGGGACGTGGCAGGGATGGCGTTCGACTTCGTCGGAATGACATACATCCTGATAAAATTGACCGCTGCCGCCGCCGACCAGAAGCCCTTGGCGATACGGCCGGAAATCCCGCCCTTGGCATCGGCAGCCATGACCCGGCGGTTGATCCGCTCCATCCGGCGGAAGCCTTCATGCAGGGCCGGATTGTCGAGATCGAGCACGAGTGGGAAGCACTGGCGCGAGATCTCGCTCGTCAGCCGGAAAACCTTCATGTCGTAATCGTCGATGTCGACGCCGAGACCCTTGTGGAAGGCCGGCCGCATGTGGTCGCGCACATACATGGTCGCAAAGACGGCGAGCAGGAAGAACTTGATCCAGTACTTGTTCATGCCCTCCATCAGCCGCTTGTCGGAGCGGATGATCAGCGAGAAGGCCTCACCATGGGAGAACTCGTCATTGCACCATTCGCGGAACCACTTGAAGATCGGGTGGAAGCGCTTGTCCGGATGCTTTTCGAGATGCCGGAAGATGGTGATGTAGCGGGCATAGCCGATCTTCTCGGACAGATAGGTCGCGTAGTAGATGAATTTCGGCTTGAAGAAGGTGTATTTCTTGGCCTTTGCCAGGAAGCCCATGTTCACGCCGATGCCGAATTCCTTCAGCGCATCATTGATGAAACCGGCATGGCGGGACTCGTCGCGGCTCATATAGCCGAAGAGTTCGCAGATCTCCTGGTTCTTGCCGCGCCGCTTCATCTCCTTGTAGAGCACGCAGCCAGAGAATTCGGAGGTGAGCGACGAGACGAGGAAGTCGATGAATTCCTCGCGCAGATCGTCCGGCAGGCCGTCGATGTCGATATCGTCCCACTGCTCGTTGCGCTTGAAGTGGCCACGGTTCGGATCGCTCTTCATCTGGGCGATCAACACGTCCCATTCGGCACGCACCGGCTCGACATTGATCTTGTCCATCTCTTCGAAATCGGTGGTGTAGAAGCGGGGAGTGAGCATCGTGGAGACGAGCGCGCTGCGGGTCGTGTCGCTGACCCCGGCCATGCGCTCCTCGACGGTCGGCTCGTGATCGGAAAGATCGCTTGGCGAAACATGGTTGTTCATGACAGTGCCCTCTCCGTGAAGCTGAATTCGCACAATTCCATCATATCCAGGTCGCCGGTGGCGCGGATCCAGGCCCGCTCCAGCGCGCCGGCCCGGGTGATTGTTGCCTTGCGGCGGAAATTCTGGCTGGAGCCATAGGGGATCTGGACCGGTGCGCCGTGCACGAGCACTTCATCACCCGGATGGACGACCACCCCGTTGTCGAACCTCAGATGCGCACCGAGCGCCTCGAAGGTGTTGTTGATTTCGACGGTACAATCGACCGTCTCCTTCCGTCGCATCAAGGCAAAGACCGGGTTCATTGGCTTTCTCCTCCCTGTGAGCCCAGAAGGGCTTCGAATGCGGCCACGTTGTCGCGGCCAAAGGCATCGAGATAAATCCGCTCGCCGGTGCCCGTGTCGGACAGGCTGACGGAACCGGCTTCCCACTTGATCAGCCGGTAAGGTGTGTCGAACGGCACCTTGGCCACCTGGCGCATGCGCTCGAACGCCCGGAGCGAGCCGCGAACGAAGCCGCCCGCCTGGGGGCCGTAGCTGGCAATCTCCTGGCCGGTCGCCGCGTCGGTGACGACGACGAAATCGGACGAACTGCGCGTGATCATGAGATCGCGAATGCCGACCGGCGCACCCTGCTGCTGCGTGACGAGGCCAAGCCCCGTCGTCTTGCCGAAGAGAATTGCGCCCGCTGTGAAGGCGAGAAGACCGACAAGACCGAAAAACAAGCCACGGGGCACGCGATTTGGCGTCTTGCCCTTGCGGTCTGCCCAGTAGCCGAGATGCGAAGCCGATCCCATGACGCGCTCCTATTCGGCGGCGACAACGGAAGGCGGCATGGCGCTTCCGGCTGTCTCTTGCACGATGATCCGCGGCTGCTCGGCCCGCGCACCGCGATACTGGCCGATCGCAACCGACAACACATTGGCCACCTTTGTCGCGTCGGGCAGGTAGATCAGGCTCGGCTCGGGCTTGGGGAAGCGGAAGCCGCGCACATGCGGCCACTGGATGAGCCAGGAAAGGCGCTGTTCAGGTACAAGCGCGATCGCGATCAAGCCGGCCTTCTCACCGATCCGGGCGAGCGACACGCTGTCGATCTGGCGGAAGGGGAGATTGAGGGTCATGGAGATCGCAACACCGAAGCGCATCACGATGCGCTCCGTGGTGATCGTGTAGAGGGTCGTCTTCTCCACCGCCCAGGAAAACAGCTCGATCATGCCGATCAGCAGACCGGCGAGTGCCGTCAGAACGGCGACCGAGAAGAGGATGCCGCCCGCCGGGTGGCCATCCGAAAAACCGGCCGCAATCGCCCAGCTGGCAAGGATCAGGAAATAGCCGACGATCCAGCGGACTTTCAGCAGATGGCGAGCGACCAGGGCAGATGATGGCCGCCCTTGCCACAGGATGACCTCGCCGACCGGAGGCATGCCGGGAAGACCCGGCAGCGGCTCGATTTCATGCTCACGGGTGACGAACTGTTTCACAGCAGTGGCTCCTGGCGAAAGCGATCCGCATAGAGGAGACCAGCGCCGAAATAGGCGGCGATCTTGTCTTCCTCGAGCAGGGTCACGAGTTCGGGGCGGGCGGTCGCGGGCACATCAGCGAACTGTGCTGCCATCACCGCATGCACATAGAGGTAGCGGACATTGCCGCGGCCCGTGCCGAAGACGACGAAGTTGTTGGGCAGAAGCACGGTACGCCCGCCTTCCCCGAGTTCGACTTCGTAGTAGCGGATAAGATGTTCGGCCCGGTCAACCCAGATGTCCTTGACGGTTCCGGCCACCTGACGGTCACAGCCGAGGACGGAAAGCCCGCGGGGGTCGGCGGCACCTTGTGCGAGACCGAAACCCTCAGCCACACGCATCGGCACGATACGGGCGTCGCCATGAGCCGTTACGTCAGGCTTGTCGGAACGTTCGGCCCAGGAGCCAGGACCGATGCCTGCGAGCAGCGGATTGCCGACTGGCTCGATCGGATAGCCCGGTGCCGGTGCAATGCGGCGGCTGGAGAACGTGCGCTCGTCGCGCTTGAAATCTGGAGCATGCCGGATGCCCTGGCCATGCGGCAGGAGGAAGGTCTTCTTCGGCGGCACGAAGAGCCAGGGGCTCTTGTTGTAGCGGCCCGTGACATCCTCTTCGAGCGGATAGCCCTCGCGACGGTCTTCCTGACGCAGATACCAGATCAGCCCCGCAAAGAAGAGCCAGAACGCATAAAGCACCACTTGTGCAACATCGATATTCCCAACCAACGACCCGGTCATATCAGACCCTCCCGTGTAAAGCGCATCCGCCGGCGGTCAGCCGGGCAGCTCCGCCAGTCCAAAACGCATGTCTTGCAGATAGTCCCTCTGATAGCGCCGGCCGGTGAGCGGACCCAGGACCGCCAGGCACAGGAAGAGGAGAATGATTTCAAAGGTGTAGACGACCAGATACCCAGCAGCCGGGGTCATCATGGCCTCGCCCAGCGAGCCGTTGAGCGCCAGCGCATTGATCGTGTTCTTGATCACGCCGCCGGCCAGCATGCTGGCGCCGATCGCGGTCGCCTGCACGGCACCCCAGGCGCCGACGACAAGGCCACTGTCCGAGCGCTCGGCAATGCCCATGGCAGCCAGCATCGTGCCGACGGCGAATAACCCGCCGCCCAGACCGATACCGAAGGCACCGAGATGGAAGAGCGCGTTGAAACCGAGCGGCGAGGCGAAGATGACAGCCAGGAAGGCGCCAAGACCGATGAGCAGGCCCCGCGCCGCAACCCGGTACATTTGCGCGCCATGCTGCAGGCTGTGGGCTGCCCAGGCAAAGCCGATCATGGTTCCGAAGGCCCAGAGACCCGTCAGGCGCGTTGTTTCGCCAACGGACAGGCCGAGGATTTCGCCACCATAGGGCTCGAGCAGGATGTCCTGCATCGAAAAGGCCGCTGATCCGATGGCGACCGCCAGCAGAAGCCGCATGACGCCGGGCGCGCTGCGATAGTCTTCAAGCGCGTCGAAGAAGCTCGACAGATCCCGGTCGACCGCCGTGCGGCGCACATCGCGCGCCTCCTGCTTCCAGATGGCGATGACATTGATGATGATGGTGAGCAGCGCCGTGCCCTGGATGACCTGAATCAGCACCTTCGGCGAGAAATCGACCAGGAACACGCTGTAGAAGCTGGAGGCCCCGATCATGCCGGCGAGCAGCATAAAATAGAGGAGCGCCACGACCCGCGGGCGCTTTTCCTCGGGCACAAGATCACTGGCAAGTGCGAGCCCTGCGGTCTGCGACATATGCATGCCGAAGCCGGTCAAGATGAAGGCAAGGCTTGCACCTGCGGCGCCAGCCCAATCGGGGCCAAGCGTCTGCGATTGAAGAAGAAGTAGGGCAAAGGGCATGATCGCCAGGCCGCCGAATTGCAGCAGGCTGCCGAGCCAGACATAGGGAACACGCCGCCAGCCAAGCACTGATTTATAGGTATCCGAGCGGAAGCCGAAGAGCAGCCGCAGCGGAGCAGCGAGAACCGGAATGGCGACGACCGCCGAGACGAGCGCAACGGAAACACCGAGCTCGACGATCAACACGCGGTTCAATGTCCCGGTCAGGAGAACGAGCACGCAACCGGCGGAAACCTGGAACAACGAAAGACGCAGCAGCCTCGACAGCGGCATCTCGGCCGACGCCGCATCCGCAAACGGCATGAAGCGCGTTCCGAGCTTCTGCCAGAACGAGATCATTTTGCGGTTGGCGGCAGCGATCGTCATGACCGGATCACCTCCATAGCTTGCGAGGTATAGAACCCGACGGCGACCTTGTGGCTGCGACCGGCCTGCCAGTCGGCAAAGTCAGGATGGTTGACCATTTGTCCGACAAGCCGCGCCGGATCGACCGGATAGATCGCGGGCGCCCGGTTGCCGCGCGGGAACACCTTGCCCGCAGCCAGCATGGCCCGCAGCAGGCGCGAGCCCGGAGCGAGCGTAAAGATCATCTGACGCGAGGTGCGTTCGGCCAGCGTGTGCAGCACACGAACGGCGTCGGCAGGGCGGTAGTGGATCAGTACATCCATTGCCACCACCGCATCGAAGCGACCGTGGCGCGGATCGAGCATGTCGCCGCTATGGAAGGTGACCGAGCCTTTGAAGCGGCCCTGCGATGCTTCGATGTCATGCGCCCGCTGGCGGGCATGGGCAATCATCTGCGCGGAGAGATCGATGCCAACGACTTCGGCACCACGTGCGATGAGCTCGAACGAAAGAACACCGGAACCGCAGCCTGCATCGAGGATGCGCCAGCCCGTCAGATCCGCCGGAAGCCAGGAAGCGAGCGTACCGCGCATCTCATCGCGACCTTTGCGTACGGTGGCGCGGATGCCGCTCACCGGCTGGTCGCCGGTCAGCCGCTTCCAGGCATCGAGCGCGGTGCGGTCGAAGTAGTGTTCGATCTCGCCGGTGCGTCTGATGTAATCGGCCTGGCTCATGACAACCTCACTCGAAACCGAGAAATTCGAAGATTTCCCGGTCCTTCATCGGTTCGGCCTCAAGTGCTGGCGTACCCGCCCAGAGGCGCTCGGCCAGTTGCATGTATTCCTTCTGGATGCCGAGGATCTCTGGGCTGTCGCCCATCTCGAACAGCGTGCTCTTCTTCAGCCGGCTGAGGCGCACATGGTCACTGTCCGGCACATGAGCGAGGCGGGTCAGCCCGATCGCCGCGTTGTAGCGGTCGATCTGGTCCGTCTCGCGTGACCGGTTGGCGATCACGCCGCCGAGGCGCACATCGTAGTTCTTCGACTTCGCCTTGATGGCAGCGACGATCCGGTTCATTGCGAAGATGGAATCGAAGTCGTTGGCAGCGACGATGACCGCGCGCTCGGCATGTTGGAGCGGCGAGGCAAAGCCGCCACAGACCACGTCGCCGAGAACGTCGAAGATCACGACATCGGTGTCGTCGAGCAGGTGGTGCTCCTTCAGGAGCTTGACCGTCTGGCCGACGACATAACCGCCGCAGCCGGTACCGGCCGGCGGGCCGCCCGCCTCGATGCACTGAACGCCATTATATCCTTCGACCATGTAGTCTTCCGGACGGAGTTCTTCCGAATGGAAATCGACCTTTTCGAGAACGTCGATGACAGTCGGGATCAGGCTCTTGGTCAGCGTGAAGGTGGAATCATGCTTCGGGTCACAGCCGATCTGCAGCACGCGCTTGCCGAGCATGGAGAAGGCGACCGAGAGGTTCGACGACGTCGTCGACTTGCCGATCCCGCCCTTGCCATAGACAGCAAAGACCTTGGCGCCGTCGATCTCCATCGTCGGGTCGAGATGCACCTGAACGCTGCCTTCGCCATCGGCACGCTCCCGGAGCTTCTCGGCGATGCGGGCCTCGCGTTCGGCGATCTTGCCATGGGTGTAGATGTTCATTGGGCAGCCTCCCTGACCAGCCCCTCGAGACGGTCTTCCAATTCTTCACCGGCCTGTTTCAGGGCGGCGAGCGTTTCTGCATCCGGCTGCCAATAGTTGCGCTCATGCGCCTCGATCAGCCGGTTGGCGACACGGGCGGCCGAGGCCGGATTGAGTGTGGCTAGTCGTTCGCGCATGGCAGCGTCGAGCACGAAGGTTTCGGTGATCTGCTGATAGACCCAGGGGTCCACATCGCCTGTCGTGGCTGACCACCCGAAGGTATTGGTGACCTGCGTCTCGATGTTGCGCACACCCTCGTAGCCATGCTTCAGCATGCCTTCGAACCACTTCGGGTTCAGCGTGCGTGTGCGTGTCTCTAGCGCCACCTGCTCACCGAGGGTACGAACACGTCCCTCTCCCTGCGTCTGGTCGGAGATGAAGACCGGCAGCGTCGCACCACCCTTGGCCCGCGTGACCGCCTTGGTCAGGCCGCCCAGCGTGTCGAAATAGTTCTCGATGGTGGTCACGCCGATCTCGACGGAATCGAGGTTTTGATAGGCCATGTCGACCTGACCGATCATCGCATCGAACACTTCGGCCTGGTGACTGGTCTTGCCGCGACGGTTGATCGCGAAGCTCTTGCGATTGCTGTAGGTCTGGGCGATCTCGTCATCGTCGCTCCAGGACGACGACGCGACCAGCATGTTGACGTTGGAGCCATAGGCACCATCGGCATTTGAAAAGACCCGGTAGGCCGCAGCCTCGATATCGCAGCCATGGCTTTCGCAATAGGCGAGCGCATGTTTGCGAATGAAGTTCATCTCGACCGGCTCGTCGGCCATAGCGGCGAGATAGCTGGCCTCGGCCAGCATGCTGGCCTGGATGGGCAGGAGATCCCGGAAGATGCCCGACAAGGTCATGACAGCATCGATGCGCGGGCGCTGCAGTTCCTCGAGCGGCACCAGAACAGCGCCGCAGACGCGATTGTAGGCGTCGAGTTTCGGGCGGGCGCCCATCAGCGCCATGGCCTGTGCCAGCGGCGCGCCACCGGTCTTCAGATTGTCGGTGCCCCAGAGAACCACAGCCACCGTTTCGGGCAGGCGCCCATCCGTGGCGAGGTAGCGTTCGAGGATCTTCGCCGCCTGGCGCTCGCCGTCCTGGACAGCGAAGGCGCTCGGGATGCCGAAGGGATCGAAACCATGGATGTTGCGACCGGTCGGCAGGAGTTCGGGCGTGCGCAGCAGGTCACCGGATGGCGAGGGAAGTACATAACGACCATCGAGAGCCCGGATCAGGCCGTCGATTTCGCCGTTGTCCGCAAGCTCACGGTTCATCGTGACCAGCTTGTCGACACTCTCTTTGAGCTCGGCATCCGCATCCTTCGTCATCCGCGCGACGGAGACGAGGTCGCTCTTCGCGATGGCACCCAGCAATTCAACCTGCCGCCCGTGACGGCTGATCGACGGCATGTTGGTCGCGACGTGCTCCAGCATTTCCAGCCGTTCGGCTTCGTCCATGCCGCGGCCGGCAATGTGCAGGCCGTGTGGGATCAGCGCATATTCAACCTCGGCCACCTCGGCGACCAGCTTCTGGATGACATCGGCCTCGGCGAGCCCCAGCGTGTCCTTGCCAAGTTCGAGCTGTCCGGCCTGAACCTGGATCAGCTGGAACAGCCGCTCACGCTCAACCAGAGCTTCGGGAGCCGCAGCACGGTGGCGATCAAGGCTGCCCTTAAGGTCGCTCAATCCCTTGTAAAGACCAGAATGGGTGATCGGTGGCGTCAGATAAGAAACGAGCGTGGCCGCAGACCGGCGCTTGGCGATCGTGCCTTCCGACGGATTGTTGGCCGCATAGAGATAGAAATTCGGCAAGGCGCCGAGCAAACGGTCCGGCCAGCAATCGCCTGCCAAACCAACCTGCTTGCCCGGCATGAATTCGAGCGCACCATGGGTGCCGAAATGCAGCACGGCATCGGCCTGGTAGGTCTCGCGCAGGTAGCGGTAGTAAGCGGCAAAGGCGTGGTTCGGCGCAAAACCGCCCTCGAACAGCAAGCGCATCGGGTCGCCTTCGTAGCCGAAGGGAGGCTGGATCCCGAGCAGCAGCTTGCCGAACTGACGGCCGAGCACGAAGAGGCCGCGACCATTGCTGAGCACACGTCCGGGTGCTGGGCCCCATTGCTTTTCGATGTCCGCCAGATGCACTTCGCCGCGTACATGCTGGTCGGCGGGAATGACCACATGGACATTCGCCTCTGTGCCGTAGAGTGGCGCATTGCCTTCGAGGATGGAGACCTTCAAGGCCTCGGCATCCGCTGGCAATTCGACGTCATAACCCTCCGCCTTCAGGCGGCGCATGGTTTCAAAGAGGCTTTCGAAAACCGAGAGATAGGCAGCCGTGCCGATGCTGCCGCTGTTCGGTGGGTAGTTGAACATGGTGATCGCAACGCGGCGCTCGAAGCGCGCCTTGCGACGCAGATCGACCATGGCGGTGAGCCGGTCGGCAAGGAGGGTTACCCGCTCGGAATCCGGCTGCATGCAGGAGCGACCCGACGGGCAGGCGCTCAGTTCGCGCGAGCAGATGCAGGGTTTCGGCTTGCCGCCACCATCGGACCGGCCACCGAAGACCATCGAGCCGATCGCACCATCCAGTTCGGGAATGGCGACCATCAGCGTGGTTTCGATCGGGGTCAGGCCCTGAGACGAAGACAGCCAAGCCTCTTTCGTCTGGAACTCGGTGACGAAGGCAGAGATATAGGGAACGTCGAGCGCTTCGAGCGTCTGGGCGGCAGCAGCCGCATCGCTATAGGCGGGGCCACCGACCAGGGAGAAGCCGGTGAGCGAGCAGAGCGCATCGATCGTTACGCCGCCATTGGCCGGCAGCATGTAGCGCTCGATGGCGCCGCGCATGTCGAGCCCGCTGCAAAAGACCGGCACAACATTATAGCCGCGGGTCTCCAGCTCGCGGATCACGCGGTCGTAGTGGCCGGTATCACCCGACAGGATATAGGTCCGCATCAGGAGCACGCCGATCGTGCCGCGACCACCCGAGACCGACGGCAGATCGGAAAGACGCGTCGTCACGCGCGGCTTGATCCGCGGATGATAAAGGCCGACCTCCGGATATTCGACCGGATCGCCGGCACTCAGCCGACCGGCAAGCGCCTTGCGCTCGCCCTTGGCATATTTGTTGACCAGGAGCCGCACCATATTGGCGATGTTCTCGTCCGAGGCGGCGATGCGATACTGCAGCGTGAGGAAATAGTTGCGCACGTCCTGGGCAGTGCCCGGGATGAAGCGCAGCAATTGCGGCAGGCGACGCAGCATGGCGAGCTGACGCTCGCCGGCGGTGCGACCGCTGTCCTTACCACCGCGCGAGCTTTTTCCCCGGAGCTTCTTCAACAAGGCCAAGGGACCCTTTTGCTCCTCGCTCATGCGGAAGCGGCCCATGGAGGTGTATTTCATGATCGTGCCAGCCGACATGCAGCAGACCATGGCATCGCATTCGCGGTGCCGCGCTTCGAGCACATCGGCAATTGCCCGCACATGCTCCTCGACGAAGATCATCGAGACGATGACGATGTCGCCGGCCAGGATTGCCGCGCGACAGTCCTCAAGGCTTGCCGGATCGTCGTTCCAGTCAGTCGCAGCATGCACTGAGAGGGACAGACCCGGCAGATCGACGGCAAGTTTGCGACGGGCGTCGTCGACGGCTGCCCCCATGTGATTGTCCAGCGTCACCAGCACAACCCTGACCGGGGTGCTGTCAGCGGGCGAAATGAGCTTTCGCGTCATACAGCGTCTCCACGGTAATGGGTTGAATGCCCTTGCCGGCGGCGAAGAGCTCTGTGTTGCGGCGTGCCTTGCCGCGCACGAAGAAGGGTATTTTCTTCAGTTCAGTCTCGGCTTCAGCCGTCCAGCCGACAGGTCCTTCAACAACGGCAGCAGCGGCAGGAGCCGCAACTTCAACCGGGGCGGCGGGCGCAGGAACCGCAGCATGAGTTTCATGCAGATGGGACGCGGTCGCCCCGTCGTTGAATTCGAAATCGTCGCGGAACATCTGCAACAGGTGCTCTTCGAGCCCCATCATCAGCGGATGAACCCAGCTGTCGAAGATCACGTTCGCGCCTTCGAAGCCCATCTGCGGCGAGTAGCGGGCCGGGAAATCCTGGACATGCACAGGGGACGAGATGACGGCACAGGGAACCCGAAGACGCTTGGCGATATGCCGTTCCATCTGTGTCCCGAGCACGAGTTCCGGGCGGGCGTCGATGATCGCCTGCTCGACATCGAGATGATCGTCGCTGATCAGCGCCTCGATGCCAAACTCTTCGGCTGCTTCCCGCACTTCGCGGGCAAATTCGCGCATATAGGTGCCAAGGCCGCAGACCTTGAAGCCGAGCTCGCGGCTGGCGATGCGGGCCGCGGCAATCGCATGGGTCGCGTCACCGAAAACGAAGACACGCTTGTTGGTGAGATAATTGCTGTCGACCGAGCGTGCATACCAGGTTGCCCGATCCTCGGCCTCGCCAACGAGTTCATCGTTCGGAAGCCCGGCCAATGCCCGCACTTCCGCGAGGAAGGCACGCGTGGCACCGACGCCGATCGGGATGGTCGAGACAATGGGCATCCCGAAGGTCTTCTTGAGATAACGCGCGGCGCTATCGCCGATCTCCGGATAAAGAACGATGTTGAAGGCAGCCTCCGGCAGGCGGGCGAGATCCTCAACCGTCGCCCCGAGCGGAGCCACGACCCGGACATCGATGCCGTTGGCTGCAAGCAGCCGCGAAATTTCCGTGACGTCGTCACGGTTGCGAAACCCGAGCGCCGATGGCCCGAGAATATTGCAACTGTTCGGCGCGATATCCGCCGGGCGCTCACGGCCACCGGTAAAGGTCCGCACCAGCCGATAGAAGGTCTCGGCAGCGCCCCAGTTCTCCTTCTTCTGATAGGAAGGAAGCTCCAGGGGTACGACCGGAATTGCCACGTCGAGCGTCTTGGCAAGACCTGCCGGATCGTCCTGCAGGAGCTCTGCGGTGCAGGAAGCACCGACCAGAAGCGCATCCGGCTGGAAGCGCTCGACGGCATCGCGGCAGGCGTTCTTGAACACATCGGCCGTCGAGCCGGCGAGATCACGCGCCTGAAATGTCGTGTAGGTAACGGGCGGCCTGGAAGGGCGCCGCTCGATCATGGTGAAAAGCAGGTCGGCATAGGTGTCGCCCTGCGGCGCGTGCAACACATAATGCACGCCCTTCATCGAGGCGGCGATCCGCATGGCACCAACATGCGGCGGTCCTTCATAGGTCCACATGGTGAGTTTCATGATGCGGCCCTCCGGTTGCCGGAGCGGTCGCCCGCGATCATGGCCTTGCGCGTCAGCGGACGAGCGAAGAGCTCGGCGAGATCACCGGCCTGCTCATAGCCCTGGATCGGGGTGAAGGCGAATTCGATCGACCACTTGGTCACAATCCCTTCGGCCTCGAAGGGATTGGCAAGCCCCATGCCGCAGACCACGAGGTCCGGCTTGGCGGCGCGGCAACGGTCGATCTGGATTTCGACGTCCTGGCCCTCGGAAATGGAGACACCCGGCGGCAGCATGGCAAGCTCGCCCGCCACATGTTCGCGGTGCAGATAGGGGCTGCCGACCTCGATGATCTCGGCGTCCAGCTCGCGGCTGAGATAGCGGGCGAGCGACGGTTCCATCTGGCTGTCGGGGAAGAGGAAAATTCGCTTGCCGGCAAGGGCACTGCGGTAATGCGCCGTGGCTTCGAGCGCGCGGCGGCGCGGTGCCTCCGTGATAGCCGCAAAGCGGGCAGGCGCGACACCGAACGTATCGGCAATCGCCTTCAGCCAGGCAGTGGTGCCTTCTTCGCCGAGCGGGAAAAGCGCGTTGATCCGGCGAGCACCGAGACTTTCAAGCGCTGCTGCCGTGGCACCGAGATAGGGTTGCGCCAGAATGAAGCGCGTCTCGGGACCGATCTTCGGCAGGCGCTCGCTGCTGCGGCCGGGCAGAAACACGACATCTTCGAGACCCATCTCATCGAGCAGCCGGGCAAACTGGTCCTCAACCACATCGGCGACGGAACCGGCCACCACGAGCTTGGCGACCTTTTCGCTTGCCCCATGGACGGCCTGATCGCGAACAAGAGCAGCGAGGAAATTGTCTTCGCCTTGGGTGAAGGTCGTCTCAATACCGCTGCCGGAATAGCAGAGCACGCGCGGCCTGGAGCCGAAGCGCTTGTCGAGACGTTCTGCAGCGCGATTGAGATCGAACTTGATCACCTCCGACGGACAGGAGCCGACCAACACCAGCATACGGATATCCGGGCGACGCTCGAGCAGCCGGGCCACTTCGCGGTCGAGTTCGTCATGCATGTCGACCATGCCGGCCAGATCGCGCTCTTCCATGATCGCTGTTGCAAAACGCGGCTCGGAAAAGATCATCACACCGGCAGCAGACTGGATCAGATGCGCGCAAGTCCGGGATCCGACCACGAGGAAGAAGGCATCCTGAACCTTGCGATGCAGCCAGATGATCGAGGTCAAGCCGCAGAAAACTTCATGCTGCCCGCGCTGGCGGATCGTGGCGGTCGGCGCGCAAGAAACGAGGGGCTGGTTCATGACGCGCTCCCCGACAGCGAAGAGCCATCTCCAAGCGCCCCGGCAGGACCGGCGCTGCCGGCCTGGTCGAGACGGGCCAGACGCAGCTTCCAGAGAAACTGTCCGGCATTGATGACGTAAGTGACATAGGCAGCGAGCGCGAGCGCCATCAACTGGTCGGCTGTCAGCGCACCGGTGAACAGCGCGACGAGATAAGCCGTGTGGAGCGCCAGAACCAGAATCGAGAAGACGTCTTCCCAGAAGAACGGACCGGCGAAGAGATAGCGGTCAAAGACCTTCTTCTCCCAGATCGAGCCGGTGATCATGATGGCGTAGAGGGTCAGCGTCTTCACGACGATGGAGATCTGCGCCGCAAAAAGCCCCTGGCCGGTGGCCAGAAAGCGCAGGATCAATCCAAGACTGACGAGAAAGACGAGAAATTGCACGGGAGCGAGAATGCCCTGCACCAGGGTCCACACACTTTCGTCGCGTCTGCGACGCTCATCCGGTGTGTAAAGCGCGCGGCTTGATGCCGATGGTTTGGATATGCGCATGGCAGTCATCCCTTCTCCCATCCCCTCCCAAAGGCGACCGGATTGCAAGAAGACTACCTCTCAGACAATCAAAGTGTCAACTTAGATTGACGTATATTTTGATTTACAGAAATGAAATCTCGGTCCATTCTACTCTTGCTCGTCCGACGGAACCTCGTACGTCTCCGCCCGACGCCGCACAGGGAGGTTTTCGCGGGCGGGGAGCACGGCGCGAGATGTTGGACGGTTCGCTTCACGGCGGGAATGACCCGCAAAATACCGGCAAACCTTCGGGATCCGAGGGTGTTAAGCCACTCAGGGGGCTTGTTGCGGGGAGCAAGAGCGCATACCTAACCCAGAGCGAAGGAGACAAACTCCGACGCCTGATTGAGGGAACGGTAGCTTCGATGACCGCCGAAAAGCTGTCAACGCGATACGACCGGGGTCTGGAGCACGATCGCCTTTATGATAGGGCGCTCGCAGAGTTTCGTTTTCTCATCGTCAATCCGCGCACGCGCGTGGCATCGCTCAAGGCCTTTCTCGAACATGAGTTACCGCCGGGCCGCCCCCATTATGTAAAGGTCCTCTTCCTCGAAACCGTGGCGCGCCTCCTGGGCAAGGACTGGGTTGCCGACGAATGTGATTTCATCGATGTCACGATCGCAACGGCACGCTTGCAGGAAATGGCCATCTCGCTTTCGGTGGAGCTTCGGGGAACCGTGCAAGGCGGGGATACACCGGGCGCCCTGGTTTTGACGCCTTTTGGCGAGCAGCACACGCTGATGCCGCATCTGATTGGCCTGCTTTTCGACAGCCTCGGCTGGACAAGCGAAGTACTGGAGCCTGCGGCAACAAGAACACGGGCCCTGGAACGGGCTGTCGAAGGGGCAGACGTCGCCTGCATCGGCTGGAGCAACGCGAGACTGGCGACAGAATTCAAGACACTCGTCCAGGACGTGCGGAAGCTTCGAAAAGGCCCCCGGCTGCCTCTCATCGTCGGCGGCGCAGCCGCACTGGATTCCATTGATTTTCTTGTCAGTTTGGGGATTGACTGCATCTGTGACAGCGTTTACTCCGCCGTCAGGATCTGCGACAATTATTACGAACTCGAGAGAATCAGCCAGCAGGCCCGCGCCGCAGGCCTAACGGCAGTGGTTTCACCAAGCGGAATTGATTGGCTCACTCCATGAAGCCACTGAACGGTCAAAGCGGTACGGATGGCTTCGCAGTTGCTGACAGCCTGCTGAAGACCCTCGACCTGAATTCAATCGGTTCGCTGGTAAGCCTCGGCGCCGACGTCGTGATCCTCGTCGACCGCAGCGATATAGTCTCCCAGATATTCCTCGCAGGCAAGGACCTTGCGGATTATGGGCTGTCGAAGACCGTTGGCAAGCGACTTCAGGACTGCGTGACCATCGAATCGGTGCCCAAGATTGTCTCCATGCTGTCGGCCGAGACCAGCCACCATCCGGTGCGGGGCTATCAGGTCAACCACAAATGCAGCGGCAAGCCGGATCTGCCGGTTGTCTATTCCGCTTACCGAGCCAAGGACTTCCCCTATACCATCGTCGTTGGCCGCGAAATGCGCCAGCAGATGCTCGACCAGCAGCGCCTGGTCCAGACGCAGATGGAGCTCGAGGCGGATTACCGCGAGCTGAAGGAAGCCGAAACCCGCTACCGCACTGCCTTCAAGGTCGCGACAGTCGCCTACGTGATGCTGGACGGTGAACGGCGAACGATTCTCGACGCCAATCCGGCCGCAAGCACCCTCATGTCCTCGACCGGGGCGCCGCTGTCCGGAAAATCCATTCGCGATCTTTTCGCGAAGGAGGATCGCGATCGGGTGGGTGACGCCATCAGCGAAGCGCGCCACAGCCCGGGCCCCGTCAACCTGGACGGCGTCACCATTGCAAAAGGCGAGCCGGTTTCGCTGACGATCCGGTCCTACCGGGAAAACGGCATCACCAATGTGCTGCTCGCGATCTGGCCCGCCGATCAGGATCATGAAACAAGCCGGCAGCGGACGGAGAAGCCTTCAGGCGGCACGGCGCTGGAGATTGCCGACCTTCCTGAAGCGGTCGTACAGACCGATGCAGAAGGCCTTGTCCTGGCCGCCAATACGCTCTTTCTAGACCTGATCCACGCCCCGTCGCTGACACAGGTTCTCGGCCGCAATATCGGCTCCTGGTTTACCACGGCGGCCATCGATATCCGGGTCCTCTACGCGCGCCTGCTGGACGAACCTTCGATCCGCGGCTTTACCTCGACGCTGACTGACAACCTTTCCGGCGAGAGTGCCGTCAGCATTTCTGCCCGCCTCAATGCGTCGAACAACACGATCCAGTTGATCGTCGTGCCGCAGCCCACGGGCAGCGATCGGCTGACCATCCCCTCGCCCGGCGTCCCCGAGCAGGCGGAAGGGTTCTCCGCCCTTGTCGGCAAGGTTCCGCTGAAGGATCTGATCCGCGAATCCCTCGACGTGATCGAAAAGATCTGCATCGAGGCAGCACTTGACCAGACCAACAACAATCGCGCTTACGCAGCCGAGATCCTCGGCCTGTCGCGCCAGAGCCTTTACATCAAGCTGCGCCGCCACGGACTGGAAGACTACCGTCCAGGCAGCGTTCGTCAAGGCTGATCGACGCCGAAACTGTCAATTTGAGTTGACACATTCATGGGTGCGGCTTAGCCTTCTCCCATGGCCCAGATCCCTTCACATGTTCCGGCAGCCCTTTACCCGACCGCCTCCGCGGTCGTGCAATTATTGAAGCCGATCACCTGGTTCCCGCCGATGTGGGCCTTCACCTGCGGTGCGATTGCCTCCGGCGCCGGCCTCACTGACCGATGGTTCCCGGTCGCACTCGGAGTGCTGCTGGCAGGACCACTTCTCTGCGGCACCAGCCAGGCGGTAAACGATTGGTTCGATCGGCATGTCGATGCCATCAACGAGCCCGACCGTGTCATCCCGTCCGGACGCATGCCGGGACGATGGGGACTGATGATCGCCATCGCCATGTCTGTGATATCGATGGCTGTAGCAGCCCTGCTCGGTCCGCTGGTCTTTGTCGCCGCCCTCGTCGGCCTGGCGCTCGCCTGGGGCTACAGCGCCCCGCCTTTCCGGTTCAAGCAGAATGGCTGGATCGGCAATGGGGTCGTCGGCCTGAGCTATGAGACTCTTCCCTGGATCACAGCCGCGACGGCCGCCCTCGGGGCTAGCCCTTCGAGGCTCACAATGCTGGTCGCCCTGCTCTATGGATTGGGCGCGCACGGCATCCTGACCCTCAACGACTTCAAGGCGATCAAGGGCGACCGCCAGATGGGCGTCAACACGCTGCCGGTGCTGCATGGAGCGGCCAATGCAGCCCGCATCGCCTGTCTGGTGATGGCCGCGTCCCAGGCCGGCGTGATCCTCCTGCTCGCGAACGCCGGTCTCTCGACGGGGGCGGCACTGGTCGCGACCGTGCTTGCCTTGCAGCTCATCTGCATGATCCGCTTCCTGCGCGATCCCGAAGGCAAGGCCGTGTGGTACTCGGCCGTGGGCGTCGGGCTTTATGTCAGCGGCATGATGGCGGCAGCGGTGGCCCTGGGTTCGCTGCCTCTAGCGGCAACATCTGCGGGATAGGAGGCGGCGATCATGAGCCAGGCATTCGGAAATCCCACAACGACCCTGCCCCTCGCCCCGGGACTGAGCTGGCTATCGATCGTCCGGCTCGGACTGGTCCAGGCAGCGCTCGGCGCCATTGTCGTGCTGACCACTTCCACGCTCAACCGTGTCATGATCGTCGAACTGGGCCTCGCCGCCGTCATTCCAGGCCTGCTCGTGGGACTGCATTACGGCGTGCAGATCACGCGACCGGTCTGGGGGCATAAATCAGACACCGGACGATCGCGCACACACTGGATCCTGGGCGGCCTCGCACTACTAGCAATCGCCGGAACCGGCGCTGCTGCCACGACACTTCTGTTCGAGCAATCCTTTCTCGCCGGCATCCTCGCAGCAATCCTCGCCTATCTCCTGATCGGCATTGGCATCGGAGCGTCCGGCACCTCCTTGCTCGCCTTGATCGCCATGAAGACCGCCGTCGAACGCCGTGCGGCCGCAGCCACGATCACCTGGATGCTGATGATATCCGGCATCATCGTCACCTCGATCGTCGTCGGCGCTCAGCTCGATCCCTATTCGCATGAACGACTGATCGCGGTCACGGCGGCAACGGGTGTGGTGGCTTTCGGGATCGGGCTTCTCGGCGTTGCCGGCATGGAGAAGAAGCCATCCGTCGACAGACAGGAAGAGCGCGCGGCCACGACAAGCTTTCGCGAAAGCCTGCAGGATGTCCTGGAGGATCGCGAAGCGCGGCTTTTCACCCTGTTCATCTTCCTGTCGATGCTCGCCTTTGCAACGCAGGACCTCATCCTTGAGCCCTATGCGGGCCTTCTTTTCGGCATGACACCGGGAGAAACGACAGGCCTTTCAGGGACCCAGCATGCCGGCGTTCTGCTCGGCATGATCCTTGTCGGCATATCGGGGGCCTTCTTCGGAAAGCGTTACCCCCATCTGCCGCGCCACTTCATCATGGGAGGCTGCTTTGGGTCTGCTGTGGCACTCGCGGCCCTTGCGCTTTCGACCCAGTCGGCGCCGCTCTGGCCTCTCGAAATCAACATCTTCCTGCTCGGCGCCACAAACGGCGCGTTTGCGGTCGCCGCCGTCGGCACGATGATGATCCTCGCCGGACAAGGCCGAAAATCCAACTACGGCATGCGCATGGGCGTCTGGGGCGCGGCACAGGCCATCGCCTTCGGGCTTGGCGGCGTGCTGGGAACCGTGGCGCTCGATCTGGGACGATGGCTGACAGCAAGCGATGCACTGGCCTTCGCGGCCGTCTTCACGATCGAAGCAAGCCTCTTTCTCGTGTCCACCATCGTGGCAACCCGCATCGGCCGACCAGCACTGACAAGCTCGAACACACTGCCTGACGCCGCCATCATGCCCGGAGAATGAACCCTCAGGCCGGACCACCGGCAGGGAGAAGAGCATGCCGAAGATCTATGATGTCGCCGTGATCGGCGGAGGCCCCTGCGGCGCGATGGCCGCCGAAGAACTGGCGCAGAAGGGCCACAGCGTTGTTCTGGTTGATCCCGACAACAAGATCAAACCCTGCGGCGGCGCCATTCCATCGAGGGCCCTTGCAGACTTCGCAATCCCGGAGACACAGCTTGTGGCGCGCGCCAATGCTGCACGCATCATCGCGCCCTCCGGCAGAACGGTCGACATGACGATTGGCGATATCGGCTATGTCGGCATGGTCGATCGCGCCCATTTCGACCCGTACCTCCGCCAACGTGCAGCCGATGCCGGCGCCGAGCGACTGACGGGAAAACTCGATGACATCCGGGAGGCCACCGATGGATTGCTCGATCTGACGATCGCGCGAACCACGGAGGATGCAGGCAACGTCCAGTTCAGAGCACGCCGGGTGATCGGGGCCGATGGCGCCAATTCTGCGGTCCGCCGGATGATGTTTCCCGCATCCAAGAAACCACCTTACGTTTTCGCCTATCATGAGATCGTCGAAAGTCCCGAAGGCGCCAACCCGGAAATCTTTCGGGCCGATCGCTGCGATGTCATCTACGACGGACGGATCTCACCCGATTTCTACGGCTGGGTCTTCCCCCATGGCGGCCAGACCAGCATCGGCACGGGCACGGCCGTCAAGGGCCACAACATCCGAGAGGCGACCACCGCACTGAAGCTGGCGGCAGGCCTCGGCGACTGTCGGGTCATCAGGCGCGAAGGCGCCCCCCTTCCCCTCAAACCCATGCGTCGCTGGGATAATGGTCGCAACATTCTGCTGGCTGGTGACGCCGCGGGAACGGTTGCCCCCTCATCCGGCGAGGGCATCTACTATGCGATGCTCTGTGGTCGCCTTTCGGCAGAAGCGGCACACCAGTCGCTGCTCGCAGGAAACGGACGAGCTTTGGCGGGGGCGCGGAAAACCTTCATGCGGGCCCATGGCCGTGTCTTCCTGATCCTCGGCATCATGCAGAAGATCTGGTATCGCAATGACAGGCTGCGCGAGAAATTCGTCGCGATGTGCGCCGATCCGGATGTCCAGCGCCTGACCTGGGAGTCCTATCTCAACAAGAAGCTCGTTCGCCGCGATCCGCTCGCGCATCTGCGCGTCTTTGCCAAGGATCTCGCCCAGCTCTTCGGCATGCCTGCGGGGCAGCGATGATCGCATGGGTGACGGAAATCTTCACCTCGGGCTGGATCAGCGTCGTGGCGATTGTGGTGCTCTGGGCCGTCACCCTGCTAGCAGCAGGGCGCACGCCAAGGCCCAAGTCCACTCTGGCAGGCCTAGTCCCCAACGCTGTCTCGGGAAGCTGCCTTCTTGCGGCCTTTGGCCTCGCGATGCGCCAGGGACCTGTCCCATGGCTCGCACTTCTGCTGACTGCTTCGCTCGTCGCCTTCCTGATCGATCTGCGGATCAGGCTTCGGGATTGAGACGCCGAACGGAATAGTTCAAGGCTGCGGCCGCCGAAACCCACACGAGATAGGGAACGAAAAGAAGCGATGCGAGCGGCGCCACGGGCCAGGCCGCGAGAATAAAAAATGCGACCGACAGCCAAAGGACCGCCACATCCACGAGCGCCAAGTCCATGCGCCGCATGCCGAAGAAGAAATACGACCAGAGCGCGTTGACGATTATCTGCAGTGTCCAGATGGCCATTGGCAGCGACCACCCGGCCGTCGTCCAGACGAGCCAGCCAGCGTAACCTATGAACAGATAGAGTATTGTCCAAACCACCGGAAAGGCCCATTTTGGCGGGGTCCAGCTTGGCTTGTCGAGTCGTTCGTACCATTCACCAGGTTTGAAAATCGCACCGCTCGAGGCCGCCGCGAAGACGATGACAATAAAGACGACTGCGGCCATGATCCGGCTCCGGGTTCGTTTGCGTAGTATGAAAAGCCTACAGCCTGCATCTCGGTTCCGATGATGGCACCACGAAGCGAGGCGAACCCGTCGGTAAATGGACCGGCTGGTCGAATTTCATGCCAGCATTACATCTTAATTTCATCCGCGATGCCATGGGAGGATACACATGTCGAGGATAATTGCAGCCGCATGCACAGCCGCAGCACTCTTGCTGTCTTCAAACGCCTTCGCCCAGGAAGGCGATGTTGCGGCCGGCGAGGCGGTGTTTAAGAAGTGCAGCGCCTGTCACAACGTCGACAGCGCCAAGCACAAGGTCGGCCCTTCTCTACAGGGCGTGATCGGTCGGCAGCCCGGCGTCGCCGAAGGCTTCAAGTATTCCAAGGCCATGGTCGACTTCGGCGCCGGCAAGGTCTGGGATGATGCACAGCTGACCGCTTACCTCGCCAATCCCCGTGGCGTGGTCAAGGGAACCCGAATGGCCTTTGCGGGCCTGAAGGAGCCGAAGGAAATCACCGATGTGATTGCCTACCTCAAAACCTTCACTCCGGCCCCGTAATCGGCGCTCGCATTTCCGCCGGAACAAGCGTTCCGGCGGAAAATTCGGCAAAAAGTGTAAAAAAAAGTTTACATATCGCTCGTCTTCTCCGACTATGCAGATGTTGCACCATTTTCAGGCATCCGTCGTTTATCGCGCCAGTCCGGCACCTTGAGCCTCGGCAGACCTCAGAGAAATGGGCTCGTGCGTGGGAGGAAAGCGCAGTGGGCTTGTCTAGTGCGAATAGCATCGCCACCCCTTTGCTCGACCAGGTGAGATCCCCGGACGACTTGAAGGAAATGGATCGCGACACACTCTGTCGCCTGGCACAGGAACTGCGTGCGGAAACCCTCCGGGTGGTATCCGAAACCGGCGGTCATCTGGGTTCGAGCCTGGGCGTGATCGAACTCACCGTTGCCATTCATGCAATCTTCGCAGCTCCCCGCGACACCATTATCTGGGACGTCAGCCACCAGTGTTATCCCCACAAGATCCTGACGGGACGGCGCGACCGCATGCGCAGCTTGCGCAAGAAAAACGGCCTATCCGGTTTCACCCGCCGCGGTGAAAGCGCCTTTGATCCGTTCGGCGCCGCCCATTCCTCAACCTCGATCTCTGCAGGCCTGGGTTTTGCGACCGCACGCGACCTGAAAGGTGACGACGGCCATGTGGTCTGCGTCATCGGAGACGGCGCTATGTCTGCGGGCATGGCCTTCGAGGCGATGAACAATGCCGGCAGCTCCGGCCGGCCCATGATCGTCATCCTGAACGACAACGATATGTCGATTTCAGAATCGACGGGCGCGCTGTCGCACCACCTTGCCGCTGTCCGAAAGGGCCCGGGTGAAAATACCGGCAATCTCTTCCAAAACTTCGGCTTCGACTATCGCGGCCCCGTGGACGGCCATGATCTGGACCTCTTGTTGCCGCTGCTTGCTGAACTGCGCGACAGTGAGCACGGGCCGATCCTTCTGCATGTCGTGACGCAAAAGGGTGCGGGCTACGCCCCGGCTGAACGGGCTGCCGACAAGTATCATGGCGTGAACCCCTTCGATGTCGAAACGGGCGTCCAGACCAAGGTCCAAGCCAAGGCGCCGAGCTATACCCGGGTCTTCGCCGACGCACTGATTGAAGAAGCACGACACGACGATCGCATCGTCGCGATCACCGCCGCCATGGCCGCCGGTACCGGCGTCGATCGTTTCCAAGCGGCATTTCCCGATCGCGGATTCGATGTCGGCATTGCCGAACAACACGCGGTCACGTTCGCAGCCGGCCTTGCCGCCAGCGGAATGAAGCCCTTCTGCGCCATCTACTCGACCTTCCTCCAACGTGCCTTCGACCAGATTGTCCACGACGTCGCGCTGCAGCAGCTGCCGGTGCGCTTCGCCATCGACCGAGCAGGCCTCGTCGGAGCAGATGGACCCACCCATGCCGGGTCTTTCGACATTCTTTATCTGGCCAACCTGCCGGGCTTCACCGTGATGGCTGCAAGCGACGAAGCGGAATTGGTGCATATGGTGGCGACTGCCGCAGCATACGACGACGGTCCGATCGCGTTTCGCTATCCGCGCGGCGAAGGCACAGGCGTCCCCTTGCCGACCCGCGGAGACCTATTGCCGATCGGGCGGGGTCGTATCGTCGAACACGGCAGTCAGGTGGCGCTTCTGTCCTTTGGAACAAGGCTGGCAGACTGTCTGAAGGCAAGGCGTCTCCTGGCGCTGGAAGGCATCTCAGTGACCGTGGCTGATGCACGTTTCGCCAAGCCGCTCGACACGGCGCTGCTGGCGGATCTCGTCGACAACCACGCCATGCTGATTACGGTCGAAGAGGGCGCGACCGGCGGCTTTGGCGCGCTGGTTCTCCACCACCTGGCCAATCATGGAATGCTCGATGGACATTGCGCGGTTCGAACGCTGACGTTGCCGGACACATTCATCGCTCAGGCGAGCCCCGATGACATGTACGAGGAGGCAAGACTGACGGCGCGACACATCGCCGCCACGGCGCGCAACGCACTGGGCGTGGCGCGACCACATGCCGATATTCGCCGCTCAACACGGGCCGGCCAACAAGAACTGCCGACGCGCCTGCACCGCGCGGAGGATCGCTAACTAAACCACAAGACGTTGAATCGCGTATTCGACCACAAGAGGTTTGGCGTTGGCCAAGGAATGCAGTAGCATCCGGTCGGGATGAGCGGATGAGCCCAGGCCGATGACCGGGAGGGTGATATGGCGGGTGATAAAAAGGGGGGACCGTCTGGGACGACGGGGGATCCTCCGTACGGTGGCGAAGCCAGATCTGGGCTTTCCAAAAGTGACACCAGGCTGACAAGCCTTGATCAGCGTATTCTCGAGAGCGCGATACGGGACTCTGTGCCGCGGATCGTCAGCGCGGGCCATAGCGAATTGTCGATGGATTCTCAGAACGGGGAAATGCCGTCGGACATCGATTTCCATCTCCATCCGGAACTAGATCCCAAGGCGCGCGAGCTGCCGGGGACCGAAAAGGCAATCAGCTATCGTGCGGCTCTGACCGAGGCCCTCATCAACGCAGATCCGCGCGGGCATCGAGAGATGATCGAGGAACTGCAGCGCAGCGACCTGCCGATGCACACGCTCGCTATCCAGCTCTTCTCGCCGGTGGCAGCCCAATTGGGCCGCTTGTGGTGCAACGACGAGACCGATTTTATCCAGGTGGCTGTCGCATCCACGCGTCTCGGCATGATCGTCAACCATCTGTCCCAGAACCGCAGTCAGGCGATCCGTGACCGCCAGAAGGTGCGCCGCGTGCTGCTGGCCCGGACGCAGGGCGCGCTCCACACAATCGGCGTATCGATCGTGGCTTCCTGTTTCCGCGACATGGGCTGGGATGTCGACGGCGGTGCCGATCTCGAACTTGACGACAGTCTTTACCTGCGCCTGTCAAACTCGTCTTACAGCCTTCTCGGCATATCCGTCGGGCGGGTCGACGAAGTGGATCAATGTGCGGCAGCTATTCGCCGCGTCCAGTCAAGCCGTAGCACAAGTACGATGAAGATCGCCGTGGGCGGACCGGCTGTCATGAAGAACCCACGCGCCTTTGGCAGCATCGGAGCAGACATGGTAGCGAGGTCTGCTCTCGAGGTCATGCATCTTGCGGACAGGATGGCCTGACTGCAGAGCCGATCCGGGAGGGGGCGCCACACCCGTCACTCCTTGACCCCGAAGACCAGGGACCAAGGTCCCAAACCATCTGGACGATGCTCGCCGAGAGCATAGATAACGTCGACAATATCACGCTCCATCTCGGTAGTGACGGCCAGCGCCGTTGGATTGGCCACGAGGACATACCGGCGCCCATCCGCAAGCGGCCATTCGACCCGGATCACCTTGCCGTCCAGTGCATGAGATCCGCCGCTCCGCATCTGTGACAAGAGCGGCACCACGCGTTCCCGACGCAATGCGATGAGCTGACGATAACGCTCGGTCCAGACAAGACCTCGCGCAGATTTCGCCGTCGCCCAATCGAGCTTCGCCGAATGGAACGTCGTTTCCGCTGTCGGATCAAGGACGTTATCTCCATCGAAGCCCGGCAGCTTGGAAAGCTCCGTTCGCCTTCCCTTACGCACCGCTTCGTTCAGCTCCTCGTCGAAATCGCAGAAATAGGGAAACGGACTGGCCGAGCACCATTCCTCTCCCATGAAGACCATGGGGACCTGCGGCGAGAGGAGCACCAGCGAGGCTGCGAAAGCGAGCGCCGGCTCCGGCAGCGAAGCCATGACCCGGTCGCCGTTTGCGCGGTTGCCGATCTGGTCGTGATTATGAAGAAAAGAGACGAATGCCGATGGCGGCAGATGGGCGCTCGGCTGGCCGCGTGTTTCGCCACGATAGGGCATGACCTCGCCTTGGTAGACGAACCCTTCCGCCATGGCCCTCGCTAGCGCCGAAATCGCGTCCTCGTAGTCGCCATAATAGCCAAACGTCTCGCCGGTGGTCGCCACATGCAAAGCATGATGCACATCATCATTCCATTGCGCTTCGAAGAGAGCCGGTCTTGCCCCCGTCTCGCGCTCGAGCAGCCCCGCATCATTCTCCTCGTTTTCCACGATCAGATGAACGTGACGATCAGGAAACTGCTCCCTGACGCGAGCGGCGAGATCTTCGACGAAATGCGGTTCGCTGTCATCGCGGATCGCGTGAACGGCATCCAACCTTAGTCCGTCGATGCGATATTCGCCGATCCAGTAGAGGGCGTTCTCGATCAGAAACTCCCGGACCATGAGGCTTTGTTCGGCATCGAAATTGATACCGTCACCCCATGGTGTCTGATGGCTGGACGTAAACAAGGGCGCATAGGCCGGCATGAAATTGCCTGACGGACCGAAGTGATTGTAGACGACATCGAGGAAGACCGAGATCCCCCGCCGATGTGCTTCATCCACAAGGAGCACCAGATCTTCGGGGCGCCCGTAGGAACTGTCGGGCGCGTAATGCATCACCCCGTCGTAACCCCAGTTCCACTTCCCCGGAAAGTCTGCGATCGGCATCAGCTGAATGGCTGTGATACCGAGGGTGGAAAGGTGATCGAGCCGCTCGATCACGGCGCGGAAAGTCCCATCCTCGGTAAAGGCACCGACATGCAACTCATAAAGGACCATGTCCTCCCATGGCCGTCCGCGCCACGGCAGATCCCGTGATCGGTGACGTGAGAGATCGGCGACTTCGCTCGGGCCGAAAACGTCCTCGGGTTGATGACGGCTTACCGGGTCCGGGACGACGAGACCATCAGGCAGGCGGAACCTATATCGCGCACCTGGAAAAGCCCCCGCGACCTTGAGGTGAAACCAACCTTCGTCCCGCTGCTCCATCGGCTGTGCAGGGTGCCCGTCGACTTCGAGTGTGACCGCTTCGCAATGCGGCGCCCAGAGCCGAAACAGCACCCCGTCATCCTCGATCACGGGGCCGAAAGTATATTCATTCACGCGGCTTCTCCTCGCACTCGCACAAGGAGAGCAAACGCAGCAACACGGGAAATGTTCGGCTTTGAGATGATGCTGCGGCGGGTTTGCAACCCGCCGTTCTCTCAGACGGCGTTCGGCGAAAATGCGAGGGGAAAAGTCACGACCTGGCCGGTCTGTGCCGATTGTTGCGCGGCAAGCCCCATGGCCACGGCCCACCAGCCATCCTCGATCGCAACCTCGACCGGACGTTCGCCCTTGGCAGCCTTCTGGAAGCGCTGATGCTGGTAGAAGGTCGAACCATTATGGTCACCGGCTTCCAGTAGTTGCGGGTCGACCGGGATCTCGACCACATGCGGCCCTTTCGGATCGCGTGGCGAGACGATCACCTGAGCGATCGGCGGCTCGCCGAGATGCTCCGGCCAGAAGCGACCTGGGCCGGGAACCAGGCACTCGATCTTGCCCTTCGGCCCAACCGCCGAGATCTCTTCCTGATAACGGGCCCCTTCGGCGAACATGCAGAGCTCCAGCATGGCCCTGGCGCCCGAGGCAAAGTCGACGATGACATAGGCATTGTCCCAGATGTCGGAAGGCTTGCCATCATAGACCTCGTCGAGATGGTTCACCGACTGCCCACCGGAAGCCATGACACGCACGGGATCGGATTTCAGGATATGCCGCATCAGGTCGAAGAAGTGGCAGCATTTCTCCACCAGCGTTCCGCCAGTATTGCGGTTGAAGCGGTTCCAGTCGCCGACCTTTTCCAGGAATGGGAAACGATGCTCGCGGATGGTCAGCATGCGGATGCCGCCGGTCGCCTCGTCTGCCTGCTCGATCATCCGGGCAACGGGCGGCATGTAGCGATATTCCATGGCGACCCAGATCGGCGCCGGATAGGCGGCTCGAAGCGCTGCAAGGCGCGGCGCATCGGCCGGATCGGTGAAGAGCGGCTTTTCGACCAGAACCGGCAGTGGGCGGATCGCGGCGATCTTTTCCAGCTGCTCCAGGTGCAGATAGTTGGGGCTGGCAATCAGCAGGCAGTTCACCGCCTCGACGCCGAGCAGTTCTTCGATCGACCCGACCATCTTCGCATTCGGGACCGCCTCAGCGGACAGCGCGCGCATGGCGGCATCCGGTTCGAAGATTGCCGCCACCGACGCATCCGGCAAAAGCGCGATATTGCGCAAATGCTCCTGCCCCATCATGCCGCAACCGATGATCCCGTATTGAAGTCCTGTCACTCTTTCCTCCTGGATTGGACCGCTCCCCGCGGCCCTGTCATTTCAGCCGCGCGACGTAGCGGGCGACGGTGTGATCGAGCCAGGTCCGCGAGACTTCCGCACGGACGCCCTCCTGGTCCTGGCTGATGCGTTGAATGTGTGTGACCGGCGCACCGAGCGCCTGCCCGAAGGTCGGGGGCGCCCAATCCGGCACGACGTCGAGGCCGATCTGGTCTTCCGCCCGGGCGATCCAGAGCGACAGCTTGGTGCGGTAGAAGAGATAAAGGGATTCCGACACCGCCTCGAGATCGATCCTCTCGACATAGGAGCCGTCGAGCCAGATCTCCTCAAGTGCGGCCGGTCTGCCGGAAAGACGGCGCAGACGCCGGATGCGATGCACCTCTGTGGAACTGCCGAAACTGGGCAGTTCAGACGGCTTCGGAAGGCGGTCGATCGAGAGGATCTCGGCCGTCGGCAAACCGCCCCCGCCGAGGAGTTCCAGGCGGAACATGGCGTAAACCGACTTCGGATCGGAGATCGCCCGCACGTAATTGCCGGAGCCCTGGATGCGCTCCAGAAGCCCGCGATTCTGTAGCTCTGCCAAAGCCTTGCGCAGCGTGCCGACGGCAATCCCGAGCTCTTCGGCCATATCCCGTTCCGGCGGCAGCTTTTCGCCGTCGATCAACCGCCCTGCCGCGATGTCACGCACCAGGAGTTCGGTGATCTGGACATAGATCGGAAGGCTGCCGGGCGGCTGCGTTGCGGGGTTCTGTGGCACTTCGGTATCGCCGAGAAAAAATTGATACACTATTGATCTACATCAAATCGGGTGTTAGGCAAGAGGAAAGTTGGAGCCTTGGAGGAGACCTCAATGACTGTCGTACCCGTCACATCGGCCGATCTCGATGGCGCAGAAGTGTCGTGGTTCGCCGCCCTCTGCTCTGACGATTATCAGCTTCTCGGCGTGCCGGATGGAGCCCTGCGCTCGAGCTGGGAGCATTGCTCCGACATCGTACAGAAGGCCGAGCAGCTGGGTTTTCGCAACATCCTCTGCCCGTCCTCCTATCAGGTCGGCCAGGACACGCTGAGCTTCGTGGCCGGCTGCGCACCGATCACCTCCAGGATCAACATGCTGGCCGCAATCCGCTGCGGCGAGATGCAGCCGATCATGCTGGCGCGTACGGTCGCGACCCTCGACCACATGCTGAAGGGTCGCCTGACACTCAACGTCATCAGCTCGGACTTCCCCGGCGAAGTCGCCGACAGCGCCTTCCGCTACAAGCGCAGCCATGAGGTGGTCGAGATCCTGCGCCAGGCCTGGACCCGCGACACGATCGACCACGAGGGCGAGGTCTACCAGTTCAAGGGCGTCTCGACCGAACCCGCCCGTCCCTACCAGCAGAACGGCGGCCCCCTGCTCTATTTCGGCGGTTACTCCCCCGATGCGCTTGAGCTCTGCGGCGCGCAATGCGACGTCTATCTGATGTGGCCGGAGAAGAAGGACCAGCTCGCCGAACGGATGAAGGCCGTGCATGCCCGCGCCGAAGCCCATGGTCGCACGCTGGATTACGGTCTGCGCGTCCACATGATCGTCCGCGACACCGAGAAGGAAGCCCGCGACTATGCCGAATATATCGTCTCCAAGCTCGATGACGAATACGGCAAGCTGATCCGCGACCGTGCGCATGACTCCATCTCGCTCGGCGTCGCGCATCAGGCCCGCGCCCGGGAACTCGCCGATCAGTTCGGCTATATCGAGCCGCACATGTGGACCGGTATCGGCCGAGCCCGCTCCGGCTGTGGTGCAGCCCTTGTCGGCTCCACGGACCAGATTCTCTCGGAACTCGAAGCCTACAGAAAAATGGGTATCCGCGCCTTCATCCTGTCAGGATATCCGCATATCGACGAGGCGGTTCACTTCGGCACCAAGGTGCTGCCGGAACTCAAGACCGTCTCGCTCCCTCACGCTTACGGCCGCGTCCCCTCGGAAACGCCGGCCACCCCTCTCGGAAATGGAGTTCGCCGCTGATGCAGCGCGTCAATCTCACCCCAGACCTCACCTTCAGCCGCCTCGTCTACGGCATGTGGCGCATCGGCGACGATGCCGACACCTCGCCCAAACACGTGCAGGCCAAGATCGAGGCCTGCCTCGCCCAGGGCATCACCACTATGGACCAGGCGGACATCTATGGCGGCTACACAGCCGAAGCCGTGCTCGGCAACGCGATCAAGGCCTCACCTGGCCTGCGCGATAAGCTCGAAATCGTCACCAAATGCGATATCGTCGCCCCTGTCGGCCGCCATGCGGCAGCCCGCGTCAAGTATTACGACACCTCGGCGGCTCACATCACGGCGTCGGTTGAAGCCTCGCTCACCGACATGGGCACCGATCATGTCGATCTGCTGCTGATCCACCGCCCCGATCCACTGATTGATCCTGACGAAACGGGCCCGGCTCTCGATGCGCTGGTCGCCTCAGGCAAGGTGCGTGCCGTCGGCGTTTCCAACTTCCGGCCTTGGGATTTCTCGCTTCTTCAGTCGTCGATGGAGAACAATCTCGTCACCAACCAGATCGAGATGAGCCTGCTTGCGACGGATACCTTCGTTAACGGCGATCTGGCCTATCTCCAGGAGCGCATGGTTCCGCCGATGGCCTGGTCCCCGCTCGGCGGTGGGCGCCTGATGGACGGATCGAAGCCTGAACTTCTCGCTGCCCTCAAGCGGATCGGCGCAGAACACGGCGTCGACGAAACGGCAGTCGCCGTTGCTTGGCTCCTGCGCCATCCGGCCGCCATCATGCCGGTCATGGGCACCAATTCGCTCGATCGCATTGCCAGGATTGCAGACGCGACCAAGCTTGAGATGGATCGCCAGACCTGGTTCGAGCTTTACACGCTTGCGATCGGACGGGAGGTGGCCTGATGATGGCAGCCAATGACATCCATGCGTTGGAGGCCGTCTTCGTTCCAGGCGCCGACAACCATCGTGCCTTTCGCAACGCGCTGGGCAGCTTCACCACGGGTGTGACCGTGGTGACCGCAATGACCTCAGACGGTCCGATCGGCATGACGGTGAACAGCTTTGCATCCGTGTCGCTCGATCCGCCTCTGGTGCTCTGGTCGCCGGCCAAGAGCTCGTCGCGATACGGCGCCTTTACGGGCGCCCGTCATTTCGCGATCCACGTGCTCGGCGCGGATCAGGACCACCTGAGCGCCGCCTTTACACGCGGCGGCAATGGCTTCGACGGGATCGAGGTCAGGTTCAACGACGAAGGCGTCCCGGTTCTGCCGGGCACCCTCGCGCGTTTCGAATGCGCCGAGCAGGCGCAGCATGACGCCGGGGATCATACGATCATCATCGGCAGGGTGTTAAGGGTCGCACATCGGCAGGGAGAACCGCTGTGCTTCTCGGGAGGACGGTTCGGACGCTTCGCGGTCTGAGCTGGGAGTTTGGGAGGAGGTCGTCGGTGCATGCATGGCATGCGCGGCGAGGTGATTGAGGACGATCCGGAACAAGTGCCGCAAGGAGGATTTTACTCCGCCGCGGCCTGAAACTGGAACAGCCGTGTTTGCGCGGCGAGGTATAGTCTTCGATAGTCTCGCAAATTGACCGATGATGAAAACGGGTGGAGACATGACAGCATTATCGAACCTGACCAACCTGCTCGGCCGGCTCAACGCCGCCGTGCTGATGGTCGGACTCTGGCTGGGCGCAGGCGCTCTCGGCATCATGCTGTTTTTCATGCTGATGCAGGTCTTCTTCCGCTACTTTCTCGGCAACGCACTGCCCTGGAGTGAGGAAGCGTCGCGCTTCCTGATGCTCTGGATGACGGGGCTACTTGTACCGACTGCCTTCCGCCAAGGCGGTTTCGTCGCCATTGGCCTTATCCTCGACAACCTACCGCGGCTTCTGTCCGCCTTGATCAGCTTGATGTTTCTCCTGCTGATCGGAACCGTGCTCTATTTCGGCATGCGCATCGGCTGGAGCGAAGTCACCGGTATCGGTGGCCGTTTCGCGATGGCGGCGATCGCCGTTCCCACATCATTCGACCTGTCCACCTGGATGAAGGTGCCACGCGGCTGGATGATGGCGTCGCTCGCGGTCGGCATCACCCTGATGTTTGTGGTCAACATAGAACTCGTTCTCAGAACACTCCTGAAGCTGACAGGCCATGACAGGGAGCTGGTGCCGATCCGCATCGCCGGACAGCTGGGAGCAGAATGATGCTGAGCCTTTTCCTTCCCCTTTTCATCGTCTTCCTGCTCTTCGGCCTGCCGATCGTTTTCGGCCTGATCGCAGCACCTGCTCTCATCCTCTGGTGGAACGGTCAGGAGCGCGACATCGTGCTTCTCTACCGCAACATCTATGCGGGCATGGACAGCTTCCCGCTGATGGCCATCCCCTTCTTCATGCTGACAGGGGAACTGATGAACCGGGCGGGTATAACCGTCCGCATCGTGCGCTTTGCCCAGTCCATGGTCGGCCACATGCGGGGCGGCCTCGCCCAGGTCAACGTGGTGGATTCCATGATGTTCGCCGGCATTTCCGGCTCGGCTGTCGCCGACGTTTCCGCCCTCGGCGCCATGCTGATCCCGGCCATGGAGAAGGAAGGCTATACCCGCCGTTTCGCGGCCGGCATCACGGCGGCATCTGCCATCATCGGCCCGATCATTCCGCCCTCCGGCATCATGATCATCTATGCCTATGTGATGGGTGAAAGCGTCGCGGCCCTCTTCCTCGCCGGCATCGTGCCCGGCATTCTGATCGGCGTCAGCCTGATGGTGATGATCCGGCTGCTGGCCAATCACTATGATCTGCCGGCCGCCACCAAGCGCGCCTCCTGGCGCGACCGTGGACGGGCGATGATCGGCGCGTTCTGGCCGCTATTGACTCCCGTCATCATCATGGGCGGCATCCTCGGCGGCGTCTTCACACCGACGGAAGCCGCAGCGATTGCCGCGGGCTACGCCTTCTTCCTCGGCCTGTTCGTCATCGGCACACTGAAGTTCAAGGATATCCCGGGCATCCTGATGCGCGCCGCGATGACGTCCGCCGTGGTGCTTCTGCTGATCGGGGCCGCGATGGCCTTCAAGACGGTGGCATCGCTTGCACACACGCCGGAACTGCTGGCCGATCTTTTCCTCAGCCTCAGCGACAACCCGCTCGTCCTGCTCTTCCTTGTCAACATTCTGTTGTTCGTGGTTGGCATGTTCCTGGACGCGGGTCCGGCAATCATCGTGCTGGGACCGATCCTCGGGCCGATCTTCACCTCGCTCGGCGTCGATCCGGTGCATTTCGCGATCATCATGGTCGTAAACCTGACCGTCGGCTTGTTGACCCCGCCGATGGGCCTTGTTCTCTTCGTCACGTCTTCCGTCTCCGGATTGAAGGTCGAGACAGTGGCAAAGGCCGTCATGCCATTTCTCTTGGCGGAAATCGTGGTGATTTTCCTCATCACCTATTTCCCCGCCTTGACACTAACGGTCCCGCGCCTTGCGGGCTTCGTCGACTAACTTGAGAAAACGGGAGGAACCAGAATGCTCAAGTCCATGTTCAAGACCCTGCTGCTCGCCAGCGCATTGACGATCACGGGAGTGGCGCAGGCAGCCGATATCACACTGCGCGCCACCGCCAATTCCAACGAAAACGACGAGGACTATGACGGCCTCGTCGTGTTTAAGAACTATATCGAGAACGCCTCGAACGGCACGATCGCCGTCGAGATCTTCATGGGCACGCAGCTCTGCGCCACGGGCGAAGAATGCCTCCAGGGCATCGCCGATGGTTCGCTCGACGTCTACATCTCGACCTCTGGCGGTGCTGCCGGCCTCTTCCCCTATATCCAGGTTCTCGACCTGCCCTACCTGATGAGCGACGACCGGATTGCCGAGGAAGTGCTGACCGGCGACTTCACCCGCAAGCTGCGTGAAAAGGCGCTCGCCGACAGCGACAACAAGATCCGCCTGATGACCATCGGCAACACCGGCGGCTGGCGCAACTACGCCAACACCAAGCAGCCTGTGAAGTCGCCCGAGGATCTGAAGGGCCTCAAGATGCGCACGGTGCCTGCAGACCTGCCGCAGCAGGTTGCGACCGCAGTGGGTGCAGCCCCGACCCCGATCCCGTGGCCGGAACTCTTCACCTCGCTGCAGACGGGCGTTGTCGAAGGCACGGCAAACGGCATCACCGACATCATGTCGATGAAGTTCCCGGATGCAGGCCTCAAGTATCTGACGCTCGACGGCCACAGCTACATGGGCGCCTTCTGGTGGATGTCGAACGACCGCTTCCAGGCTCTGACGCCAGAGCAGAAGCAGATCGTCGTCGATGGCTTTGCCGCCCTCCAGCAGGCGACCTTCGCCTCGCCGAAGCGCAAGGAAATCGCTGCCTATCAGGACTTCGCCAAGGCTGGTGGCGAGATCTACGTGCCGACGCCTGCCGAGAAGGAAGCCTTCAAGACTGCCGTCTCACCGGTCTTCGACTGGTTCAAGACGAACGTCACCGGTGGTGCCGAAGTGTTTGACCAGTTCACGGCAGCCGTTGCCGATGCCCAGAAGAAGGTTGACGCAGAACGCGCGGCCGACCTGAACTGATGAACGCGGGATGCGCGGCGAGACCGCGCATCCCATCCCAACCGCCCTGCGCATCGCGCGAGATAAAACCCAGGGCGAGCCACCAGAGGTGATCCATGCCAGAACCGTCGACCGCCTCGCCCGATCCGGAGCGAGAACGCCACTCTGCGACCTTGAGCGAGCGATGGCAGAAGCTTTTCCCCGGCCTGTCCGTGACCGTGTTGATCGCGCTGGCGTCAGCCTTCCTGTCGGAACACTACGGCGCACCCGCGATGCTGCTCGCGATCTTGATCGGACTTGCGCTGCACTTCCTGGCCGAAGACCCGAAGACCGCTGCAGGCCTCGACTTCGCCTCGCGCGCGGTTCTTCGCATCGGTATTGCCCTGCTTGGCCTGAGGGTCAGCGTCGCCATGTTCGCCGAACTGGGTGCTGCTGTGATCGCGATGATCGTCGGCGCGGTTTTGCTCACCATCGTCTTCGGCATCCTCGCCTCGCGCCTCTCTGGACAGGGCACGGCCTTCGGCGTCCTGACCGGTGGTGCTGTCGCGATCTGCGGGGCTTCGGCAGCCCTTGCGATTTCCGCGACACTTGGAAACCGCAGCAAGGAAGCCGACCAGCAGATGGTCTTCACCGTCATCGGTGTGACCATGCTGTCTACGCTTGCCATGATCTTCTACCCGATCCTCGCAAGTCTCGCAGGTTTGGACGACCACCAGACTGGCATCTTCCTCGGCGCGACAATCCATGATGTCGCCCAGGTCGCTGGCGCCGGGTTCTCGGTTTCCGTCCCTGCCGGCGAAACGGCCGTCTTCGTCAAGCTCATCCGGGTCACCATGCTGGCGCCGGTGGTCCTCGTGGCAGCTCTCGCCTTTCGAAGCACGATCTCCGGCGATGTGAAGCGCCCGCCGCTGCTGCCGGGCTTCGTGGTTGCCTTCCTGTTGCTGGCAGCCCTGAACTCGCTTATGACCATCCCCCCCATGGTGGCCGATTGGGCAGGCATCGTCTCGCGCTGGGCCCTCCTGGTCGCCATTGCCGCCGTCGGCGTAAAGACCTCGCTGCCGGAAGTCTTCAAGATCGGCGGACGCGCGATCGGCGTGCTGGTCGCCGATACCGTCTTCCTTGCACTGATCGTGCTGGCAGTCCTCGTTTTCGTTGGGCTTTAACGGAAACGACCGGGACCATTGGGCAGGCGCTGAAAATCCGCTAGAGGATCATGACCCGGCATGCCGGCGAAGCATGAGGAGGATCCATGGCAAAGACATCCAAGACAGCGAAAAGCGCCCAGAAGCCGGCGCTGACGCAGGATCCCCATGCCGTCCGCGAGCCCCGCGCCAACAATCTCGAAATGGCGATCGGACATGAAGTCCGGACCTATCGCAAGAAGCTCGGCATCACGGTCGCCGATCTCGCCGCAGCCACGGGCATGTCGGTCGGCATGCTATCGAAGATCGAAAACGGCAACATATCGCCCTCTCTGACAACGCTTCAGGCGCTGTCGCAGGCGCTGGGAATGCCGATCACTGCCTTTTTCAAGGGCTTCGAGGAGCCGAAGTCGGCAAGCTTTGTTAAGGCCGGCGAAGGCGTGAACCTGGAGCGCCGTGGAACCCGGGCCGGCCATCATTATAGTCTGCTCGGCCACATCGAAAACAACACCTCGGGCGTCGTCGTCGAACCCTATCTGATCACGCTGAACGCGGAATCAGACGTCTTTCCGACCTTCCAGCACGAGGGCATGGAGTTCCTCTACATGCTCGAAGGCGAAGTGGTCTATCGCCACGGGGATAGCCTCTACCGCATGCAGGCAGGCGACAGCCTATTCTTCGACGCCGATGCACCGCACGGCCCGGAAGAACTCGTAAGCCTGCCGGCACGCTACCTTTCGATCATCTCCTATCCGCAACGCCGGTAGTTGCCCACCAAGAAAACTTTATTCCTTTCGATTGATTTTCTCGGATGCCGCTGCTAGCCCTTTATCTAGAGACTTTGGAGGGCGTGGCCATGTGCGGCATTGTAGGTCTGTTTCTCAAGGACAAGGCGCTGGAGCCCCGGCTCGGCGATCTCCTCTCGGACATGCTGATCACCATGACCGACCGAGGACCGGACTCGGCCGGCATCGCCATCTATGGCGGCGTCGATGGCAAGACCGCCAAGGTCACCATCCAGTCTGCCGCCCCCGAAAGTGATTTTCCGTGCCTCGCCGAAGATCTGGCCAAGGCAGGCATCCCCGCGGAAATCGAATTGAAAAGTACCCATGCCGTCATCTCGATCGCCGCAAGCCAACTGACCGAAATCCGTTCTGCCCTGGCCGAAATCCGCCCCAATGTCCGCATCATGGGCTCCGGGGAAAGCGTCGAGATCTTCAAGGAAGTCGGCCTTCCCAAGGATGTCGTGCAGCGTTTCGGCGTCCGCGCCATGGGCGGCACCCACGGAATCGGCCATACCCGCATGGCGACCGAAAGTGCGGTCACGACGCTTGGCGCGCACCCATTTTCGACAGGTGCCGACCAGTGCCTCGTGCACAATGGCTCCCTGTCGAACCACAACAACCTGCGCCGCGAGCTGATCCGCGAAGGCATGTCCTTCGAGACCCAGAACGACTCGGAAGTGGCCGCCGCCTACCTCACGGCAGAAATGGCCAAGGGCAAGGATTTAGGGCAAGCACTCACCGGCGCGCTCGACGATCTCGATGGCTTCTTCACCTTCGTCGTCGGCACCAAGACTGGCTTCGGTGTGGTGCGCGACCCGATCGCTTGCAAGCCGGCCGTCATGGCCGAGACCGACCAGTATGTCGCCTTCGGCTCCGAATACCGCGCCCTGGTCAACCTGCCAGGCATCGAGACCGCCCGCGTCTGGGAGCCGGAGCCGGCAACCGTCTATTTCTGGGACCATGAAAAGGCCGCCTGATCCGCGATACCGAGAAAGCTTGCCCAATGCCAATCTTCGACCTATCCCATACCCCGCTTCGCGAGCTGAACAGCGCGCTCCACAATCTCGGCGAAGGCTCGAACGACACCCTTTTCGAAGTGGTAAACCCGCGTGGCCATCATGCTGTCGCCGTCGGCATCGATGCGCCTGTCACCGTCGAGGTGAAGGGATCGGTCGGCTATTACTGCGCAGGCATGAATGACGGCGGCACCGTTACCATCCATGGCTCTGCCGGTCCGGGCGTGGCTGAAAACATGATGTCCGGCACCGTGGTGATCGAGGGCGACGCCTCGCAATATGCCGGAGCCACCGGTCGCGGCGGCCTGCTCATCATCAAGGGCAATGCCGCCTCCCGCTGCGGCATTTCGATGAAGGGCATCGACATCGTCGTGCACGGCTCGATCGGCCACATGTCGGCCTTCATGGGCCAGTCGGGCCACCTCGTCGTCTGCGGCGACGCGGGCGAAGCTTTGGGCGACAGCATCTACGAAGCAAAGCTCTTCGTGCGCGGCTCGGTGAAGAGCCTTGGCGCCGACTGCATCGAAAAAGAAATGCGCCCGGAACACCTCGAAAAGCTCGCGGAGTTGTTGAGTAAGGCAGGGATTACTGACGCGAAGCCGGAAGAATTCAAGCGCTACGGTTCGGCTCGCAAGCTTTACAATTTCAACATCGACAATGCCGACGCGTATTGAGGCGAGGAAAAGCGCATGAGCTACCACAACCCCTTCACCCCGCCGCGTAAGTCCGCCACCTTCGATGACCACACACTCGCCGAAATTCGCCGCGCGGCCGCAACCGGCATTTATGACATCCGGGGTGGTGGCACGAAGCGCAAGGTGCCGCATTTCGACGACCTCCTCTTCCTCGGCGCCTCGATCTCCCGCTATCCACTCGAAGGCTATCGCGAGAAATGCGAGACCTCCGTCGTGCTCGGCACCCGCTTTGCCAAAAAGCCGATCGAGCTGAAGATCCCGATCACCATTGCCGGCATGTCGTTCGGCGCGCTTTCCGGCAACGCCAAGGAAGCGCTCGGGCGTGGCGCGACTCTCGCGGGCACCTCGACCACGACAGGCGACGGCGGCATGACCGACGAGGAGCGCGGCCATTCCGAAAAGCTGGTCTACCAGTATCTCCCCTCTCGTTACGGCATGAACCCGAGAGATCTTCGCCGCGCCGACGCGATCGAAGTGGTGGTCGGCCAAGGGGCGAAGCCCGGCGGCGGCGGCATGCTGCTTGGCCAGAAGATCTCCGACCGCGTCGCCCAGATGCGCAATCTGCCCATGGGCATCGACCAGCGCTCCGCCTGCCGCCACCCGGACTGGACAGGCCCCGATGATCTCGAAATCAAGATCCTTGAACTGCGCGAAATCACCGATTGGGAAAAGCCGATCTATGTGAAAGTCGGGGGCGCTCGCCCCTATTACGACACCGCTCTTGCCGTGAAGGCTGGCGCCGATGTCGTCGTGCTCGACGGCATGCAGGGCGGAACGGCCGCCACCCAGGACGTCTTTATCGAGAATGTCGGCATGCCCACCCTCGCCTGCATCCGCCCGGCCGTCCAGGCACTGCAGGACCTCGGCATGCATCGCAAAGTCCAACTGGTGATCTCCGGCGGCATCCGGTCGGGAGCCGATGTCGCCAAGGCCCTGGCGCTCGGTGCAGACGTCGTCTCAATCGGCACGGCAGCGCTCGTTGCAATCGGCGACAATGACCCGAAATGGGAAGAGGAGTACCAAAAACTTGGCACCACGGCCGGCGCTTATGACGACTGGCACGAAGGCAAGGACCCGGCCGGCATCACCACGCAGGATCCGGAACTCGCCGCCCGCCTCGATCCGGTCGCTGCCGGCCGCAGGCTTGCCAACTATCTGAAGGTCATGACGCTGGAGGCCCAGACCATTGCCCGCGCCTGCGGCAAAAACAAGCTGCACAACCTGGAGCCGGAGGACCTCTGCGCACTCACGATGGAGGCCGCCGCCATGGCCCAAGTGCCCCTTGCCGGCACCAGCTGGTATCCCGGAAAGGGAGGTTTCTAACCACCTGAATGGCCGCATCCGACTCCCACGGATGTGGCCATTCTTCTTTCAACCGATGTGTCTCAATCCATAAAAACAGGGGAACGACGTGACACAGGATCTGGCAGGCTTCGCCAAGGAGCGAGGCATCAAATACTTCATGATCAGCTACACCGACCTCTTTGGCGCCCAGCGCGCCAAGCTGGTCCCCGCTCAGGCCATCGCCGATATGCAGAAGGAAGGCGCAGGCTTTGCCGGCTTTGCCACCTGGCTCGATCTGACACCCGCCCATCCCGACCTTTTTGCCATCCCTGACGCCTCATCCGTCATCCAGCTGCCTTGGAAGCCTGAGGTCGCCTGGGTCGCTGCCGACTGCATGATGGACGACCAGCCCGTCGCTCAGGCGCCGCGCGTGGTATTGAAAAAGCTGGTCGCAGAAGCTGCGGATATGGGGCTTCGCGTCAAGACCGGGGTCGAGGCAGAATTCTTCCTGATCTCGGCTGACGGCGACACAATCTCTGATCAGTACGATACCGCCGAGAAGCCATGCTACGACCAGCAGGCGCTGATGCGCCGCTACGACGTCATCGCTGAGATCTGCGACCACATGCTGGCGCTTGGCTGGAAGCCTTACCAGAACGACCATGAGGACGCGAACGGCCAGTTCGAGATGAACTGGGAATACGACGACGCCCTGAAGACAGCCGACAAGCATTCCTTCTTCAAGTTCATGGTCAAGTCAGTCGCCGAAAAGCATGGCCTTCGCGCCACCTTCATGCCGAAACCCTTCAAGGGCCTGACCGGCAATGGCTGCCATGCGCATATCTCGGTCTGGGATCGCGACGGCAAGGTCAACGCTTTCGCCGACAAGGACATGCCCTTCGGCCTCTCGGCCAAGGGGAAGACCTTCCTCGGCGGCATCATGAAACATGCATCCGCACTCGCCGCGATCACCAATCCGACGGTCAATTCCTACAAGCGCATCAACGCACCGCGCACTGTCTCCGGCGCCACCTGGGCGCCGAACACCGTCACCTGGACCGGCAATAACCGCACGCATATGGTCCGCGTCCCCGGTCCCGGACGCTTCGAACTCCGCCTGCCCGATGGCGCCGTGAACCCCTACCTTCTGCAGTCTATCATCATCGCGGCAGGGTTGAGCGGCCTGAAGAGCAATGCCGATCCCGGCCCGCATTACGATATCGACATGTACCGCGACGGCCACACAGTGAAGGATGCGCCCAGACTGCCGCTCAACCTTCTCGACGCGCTGCGCGCCTTGGAGCAGGATGACGTGCTGAAATCAGCGCTTGGGTCTGAATTCTCAGACGCCTATCTCAAGCTCAAGCATGACGAGTGGAACAGCTATTGCGGGCATTTCACCGCCTGGGAGCGGCAGACGACTCTGGACATCTGAAGGACCGCGCCAGCATCACGCCACGATCTCGATCCGCCTTTCGCTGTCTGCGTCGAACAGGTGCAGATGAGCCGGATCGAAGCCAAGCGACATCATGTCCCCATGCTTCAGTGACTGGCGCTCGGAGACCACGACGTTGATCTCCGGCTTGCTGGCGGAACTGATATAGGTCATCGAGCCCGTGCTCTCGACAATGCCGACAGGAAGCCGGAGCTGCGCCTCGGCATCGGGCACCAGCCGCAGATGTTCGGGTCTGAGGCCAACGGTCAGGTTCGAAGCCGTGGGAACGGGGCGATCGAGAGCGATCACCTGCGGCGTACCCAGATCGAGCACCAGCGACTTGCCGTCAGCACCCACCGTTGCCGGGATAAAGTTCATTGCCGGCGAGCCGATGAAGCCGGCGACGAATTTGTTGACCGGACGGTCATAGAGCTCCAGCGGTGCGCCCTGCTGCTCGATAACACCTTGCCGCATGACCACGACACGATCCGCCATGGTCATCGCCTCGATCTGGTCATGAGTGACATAGACGGAAGTCGCACCGAGCCGGTCATGCAGCGAGCGGATCTCCTTGCGCATATGCACACGAAGCGCAGCGTCGAGATTGGAGAGCGGTTCGTCGAACAGGAAGGCCTTGGGATGCCGAATGATCGCCCGGCTCATCGCAACCCGCTGGCGCTGGCCACCGGAGAGTTCGCGCGGATAACGATGCAGGAGATTGGACAAGCCCGTCGTTGCTGCAACTTCTTCCGCCGCCTTCTTCGCCTCTGCCTTCTTCACACCGCGAATGCGCAGCGAATAGGTGAGGTTTTCTTCCACCGTCATGTGCGGATAGAGCGCATAGGACTGGAAGACCATGGCAAGGTCACGCTTGCGCGGCGGGACGCCGTTCATTCGCTCGCCGGCGATCACCAGGTCACCGGCCGAAATGCTTTCGAGACCGGCAAGCGACCGCAGAAGCGTGGACTTGCCACAGCCGGACGGACCGACCAGGGCCACGAACGACCCCTTCTTGATCTTCAGGTCGATGTCGCGAAGCGCATGATAGGCACCGTAGTGTTTGTTGACGCCGGATAGTTCGATCTGATGGGTCATTTGAGAGCTCCAGACGTGAGCCCGGAGACGATCCGGCGCTGCAGAAGAACGAAGGCCGCGAGGATTGGCGTCACATAGATCGAGGCAAACGCCATGATGTTGTTCCACTCGTTGGTATTCGGCCCCATGAAGGAATTGAGCCCGACGCTGGCCGGCTGGAACTCGGCATCCTGAATGATCGACTTCGAATAGACGAACTCGCCAAAGGCCTGCATGAAGATCAGGATGGCCGCCACCAGGATGCCGTTGCGGGCAAGCGGCAGCACGATGTGAAAGAAAGCGCCGACCCGCGAATTGCCATCGACAAGGGCTGCCTCCTCAAGCTCGATCGGCACGCTCATGAAAGTGGCGCGCACCAGCACGACGAAGAACGGCATGCTTTTCGCCGCAATCGCGATGATGACGGCAAGCCGCGGATATTCCAGCATGCCGAATTGCGAGAAGCCAACGAAGATCGGCGTGATCATCAGCGAGGCTGGCAGAACCTGCAGCATAAGGATGAGGAAAAGCCCAACATCGATCCAGCCATTGCGATAACGGGCAAGCACATAGGCGCAGCCCGTGCCGAGCACCGTGATCAGCGCCACGGCGCCGAAGGCGATGATCAGCGAATTCCACATATAGCGGGCGAGGTTTCGGCTCTCCCAGACATACACGTAAGTGCCCCATTGCGGATCGCTCGGCCAAAAGCTCGGCGGCGTCGCAAACATCGCCGAACCGGTCTTCAGCGCCGTGACGTACATCCAGTAGAGCGGGAAAAGATAGATGGCTGCGAGCGCAATCGCGATCGTCAGCATCAGCCGGTTGCGCCAGGTCTCGGTCATCCTCGCACCTCCTGCCGGGTCGAGCGTACATAGACGACGGACGCCAGCATCACGAAGACGATCATGATGACGGAGATGGTCGCACCTCGGGCGAAATCATATTGTCGGAAGGACTGGTCCCAGGCCCAGTACTGCGCGACATTCGACGCATTGTTCGGCCCACCGGAGGTAATGGCGGCAAAGAGGTCGAACTGCTGCAGGGTGAAGATCAGACCGAGCGAGATGATCGCGCCGATCGTGGAGCGCATCATCGGCAGCGTAATCGTCCAGAAGCGCTGCCAGACATTGGCACCGTCGAGTTCAGCCGCCTCGTAAAGATCTTTTGGAATGCCGGAGAGACCGACCGAGAGCAGGATCATGTTGAAGGACGTCCCGAGCCAGATATTGGCGATGATCACGGCCCAGAGCGAATAATTCGGATCCGAGCGCCAGAAGATGTTCTCCGAGATGAAGCCCGTTTCCCGGAGGAAGAAGTTCAGGACCCCGAAATCGCCCGACAGCACCAGGTTCCAGATCGCACCGACGACAAGCCCTGGCATGACCCAGGAGACGAGGAAGAGCCCGCGCAGCCAGGAAGCGCCGGGAAAATTCGTCCAGAAGAATAGCGCGAGGGAAAACCCGATCAAAAACTGGCCGGCAATCGAGGCGCCAACAAAGATGGCGGTATTGATGAAGATCGGCCAGGTTTCCCGCTGGGCAAACAGCGAGACATAGTTCTTGAAGCCGACAAAGGGGCGAAAGAAGGTGCCCAGAGAGAACATATCGACTTCCTGGAAGCTCATCAGCACGTTGTAGAGCAGCGGCAGGCCAGACAGGACGAAGAGGAAGGCGAGCGGCAGTCCGACCAGGCCGATGTCGAAACCACGGCCATCAGTCAGGCTGGACAGGATCTTGCGCATGAGGGTCTCCGCATCGCGATGGAAATCTCCGGTCGGGCCGCCCCCGCGACTAGGGGAACGAGGACGGCCCTCCGGGAGGTTGACGAGGTAAGGCGATCCTCTTCCCACATGGGGCGTGGGCAGAGTATCCCTACCGATTGGTCAGCCGGTGACTGCAGCGATGGTTTCAGCTGCCTGATCAAGCGCTTCCTTCGGCGTCATCTGGCCGGTGAGAGCACTCTGGATGGCATCCTGGATCGCCTTGGAGATCTTCGGCCATTCCGGATGTGGACCACGGGCCTTGGCGAACTGCAGCTGCTCCTGGAAGACCTTCAGCGCTGCGTCCTTCCTTTCGTTGCCGGTTGCCGGCAGCGTGATGTCGGAGCGGGCCGGCAACTGGCCGTATTTCTCGAACATCACATTGTCCTGCGAGGCAAAGTATTCGAGGGCCTTGAAGGCTTCCTCGGGATGTTTGCTGTTCGAGAAGATCGCATAGTTGAAATCGCCCATGGCGGACGAGCGCTCGGCACCGGCTTCCGGCACCGGCAGAAGCGTCACACGCCAGTCGAACTTTGCTTCATCCGACATGCGGTTCAGCTCCCAGGGACCGGAGATCGCCATGGCTGCATTGCCGGAATTGAAGGTGCCGGTCGAATCCCACTGTCCGCGCGTCAGGCTGTCAGGCGAGGCGAGCTTCTCGTCCATGATCGTCTTCCAGGCTTCGAGTGCCTTCACCGCACCATCGGCATTGATCTTCTCGTAGCCACCGCCGCCCATCTGCGCCCAGGGCAGGAACTGGAATGTACCTTCTTCGCTGGCCTTGGCAGAGAAGGCGAGGCCGTAAACATTCTTCGCGGGATCTGTCAGCTTGCGCGCAGCATCGATGAGTTCTGCCCAGGTCTGCGGCGGCTTGTCGGGATCCAGCCCCTTCTCCTTGAACATGTCGGCATTGTAGTAGAGCGCAATCGTATTGGTCGCCTTCGGCACGCCGAACAGCTTGCCGTCCCAGGTGACGGAATTGAGCGGGCCCGGGAAATAGTTGGCCGGCTTGATGACCTCGGACTTGGCGATGCGGTCCGTCAGGTCGAGGAAGGCGCCGCGCGAGGCAAAGAGCGCATGCTCCGGATTGTCGACGGCGATAATGTCGGGCGCCTGACCGGTCGAATAGGCGCGCATCGCTTCGCTGACGACATCGTCGAACTGCACGAGACGATACTCGACCTTGATGCCCGGCTCCTTCTCGTCGAATTCGCGGGCCAGATTCCAGGCCGGCTGCTCTGGCTTGTCGAGGCTCCAGATGGTGATGGTGACCTCTTCCTGTGCATGGGCTGCCACAGCGAGCCCGGACACGGAGGCCAGCGCCAGCGCGCCGGCCATCAGGCAATTCTTGATAGACATGCTCTCCTCCTTAGGGTTTGACCTTGTCGTCTCGCCGGCTTCCTCCAAGCCGACGGGCAGTCTCATTGCGGATCGGTGACGAAATCCCCGCCCCGGCAATTCTTCAGATAGTTGAGGCCATGCACCTGGCCGGTCATTTCCAGCGCGTCGCGATAGACGGGATCGTGCCAGCCCTCGATATCGATCGAGCCGGACCAGCCCGCGAGCCGAAGCTCCGAGATGACATCGGTCCAGTTGGTATCGCCGAAGCCAGGCGTGCGCATGAAGACGAAGGGGTGTTTTCCGAAAACCCCATGCTCCCGGATCACGTCCCAGCGGATAGTCGCGTCCTTGCCATGCACGTGGAAAAACTTGTGCGCCCATTTGCGAATCTGCGGGATCGGGTCGATCAGATAGACCATCTGATGGCACGGTTCCCACTCAAGCCCCATGTGATCGTCCGGCGTCTCGTTGAAGATCAGCTCCCAGGCGTCAGGATTGTGGGCGATGTTCCAGTCACCGGTCTGCCAGTTGCCGTCCATGGCGCAGTTTTCGAAGGCGATCTTGACGCCCTTGTCCGCCGCCCGCTTGGCAAGCTCGCTCCAGATTTCGCGATAGCGCGGCAGGCTCTCCGTCAGTGGACGGTTACGAATGCGCCCCGTGAACCCAGCGACGCAGGTCGCGCCGAAATGATGCGCGTTGTCGATACAGTCCTTCCAGCCCTGAAGGGTCTGCATATCCATGTCGGTCTCTTCCAGCGGATTGCCGAACATGCCGAGTGTCGAGATGGTAATGTCGCGATCACCGATCGCCTCGACGCAACGCTTGCCGAGATCGGCGAGATTTTGACCGTTGGTGGTCTGCCAGAAGAAGGGCTCGAAGCTCTCGAAGCCCATATCGGCGATCTGTCCGATCCGCTCGGCCGCCTTGCCGCTGCTGGCGCTGACCATGGTGCCGATACGAATGGATTTTGCAGGATTGCTCACGGGCTCAATGTCCTTCGACTGAAATGCTGACGGGAAGTCCGGTTCGAGCGCTTTCGATTGCGCCGAACACCATGGACAGGCTCTTGATATTGTCGTCGCTCACAGTCTCGGGCTTCCGCCCGGACTTCACCGCGTCGATGAATTCGGCGAGCACGCTCCGATGTCCGTGCGTCTCGTCCTCGTCAGGCGCCAACGGCACGGGCAAGATTTGCTGACCGCGCAGCAGGCCCGGCTCATTGCCGGCGACCGTCGCCTCGAAAGTCTCCTCGCCGTCCCAGGTGATCATGCCCTTCGAGCCGACCAGCCTCCAGGCGCTCTCCCAACTGGTGCGACGCCCTTCGGCGCACCACGAGCCGCGATAGGTGAAGACGGCATCACCCGACAGCTTGAAAATGGCATTCGCCGACGCGCCATGGGCATACCAGGAGCCGGACGGATTGCTCTCGACGCAATAGACCGAAAGCGGCTGCTTGCCGGACACGAAGCGAGCGGCGTCAAAGGTATGGATCGCCATGTCGAGCAGCAGGACATTGTCCATGGCTTCACGAAACCCGCCGAAATGCGGGGCGATGAAGAAGTCGCAGTGGATGCCCGAGACGTCGCCGATCAGTCCGTCATCCACGGCGCGGCGCAAGCGCCGGATGCCCGCAATGAAGCGGCGGTTCTGGACGACGGCATGCACCCGTCCCGTTTCTGCCGAGAGCGTAAGCAATGCCTTCGCCTCATCCATGGAGGTGGCAAGCGGCTTTTCGGAGAGGACATGGCAGCCAAGCTTGAGCGCGGTCGAAACGACAGCGAAGCGCGCCGCAGGCACGACCACGTCGAACAGCATGTCGGCCTGCGTTGCCTCGATGACGGATCCGAGATCCGTATCGATCACCACGCTCTCGAGACCAAATTCGGCTGCAAGCGCTTTCGCCACCGAAAGATCGAGGTCGACGAGACCTACGATCTCGACATCGCGGCTGAGGTCAGAAGCAGACTGAAGCGCTCGGAGCCAGCCTTTGGCCATAGCTCCGCACCCGCACAAAACGGCCCTTGAAGTCACTGATATCCTCCCAAAGAATGAGCGGAACTCCTCTCCCGCACATCCCGTAAACGTTTACGACACTATGAACGAGGCGGCCCATGTGTCAATAGAGATTTCGTAAACGATTACGGCGTGCGTTTCAGCGGAGGGGTTGATGAAGGGCATCCGGCAACTGGCCGAACATCTCGACATATCGATCGGGACGGTGTCTCGCGCGCTGAACGGCAAGCCCGATGTCAACGAAGAGACGCGCAGGCGCGTGCTCGAAGCTGCTGAACAACTGGGCTATGTGGCAAACCAGGCGGGCCGCTCCCTGCGCAAGGGAGCAACCGGCATCATCGGCTTCATGATGCAGACGGGCCACGACATCACCGGCCAAGGGGACACCTTCTTCATGCGCGTCTTCGATGGCGTTCAGACCGTGCTCGCGCGCCATCAGCTTGACCTCGTCGCGCTGCTCTGTTCATCGGAAGAAGATCCGGACGCCTATCTGAAGCGCATCGTCGCCCGGGGCTTTGTCGACGGCATCATCCTGTCTGCGACGCGCTTCCAGGATCCTCGCTTCGAGCTTCTACACAAGACAAAGATCCCCTTTATCACACTCGGGCGAAGCCAGACCGATGTCGGCCAACCCTGGTACGATTTGGACTTCGAAGGCATGGCCGAGGATGCGCTGGAACGCCTGATCGCCAAGGGGCATCGTCGGATTGCGATCAGCAGGCCGCATGGCGACATCAACCTTGGCCACGTCTTCGAAAACCATTGCCGGGTGGTTCTTGCCCGGCACGGGCTCGAGCTCGATGCCGCCCATATCTATCGCTCTGGGCCAAACGAACCGGGCGGCTATCATGTCGCCCAGCAGGTGATGAAATCACGCGAACGTCCCTCCGCGATTATTCTGTTGAACGAGGCGACCGTGGTCGGCTTCTATCGCGGCTTGCAGGAGGTGGGCTTGAAGCCGGGCAAGGACATTGCCGTCATCGGCCAATACAGTCCCCAGGCGCAGTTTCTGAACCCGGTCCTCACCTGCTTCCGCCCGGATCTGAGGGCACTCGGCGTTGCCTTGGCAGAAAGCCTGCTGGCGACCATGCCGGATCTTGCCCAGCATTATCCCGAGGCCGTTCGCCGTCGGCTTTGGCCGATGACCCTTATCGAAGGGGAAAGCGGTTGAGGAGCGGCGCGGGCTGAACACTCAGGCCCGCAGCGCTTCCTGACGGTAACCCGTATCGATCGTGACCGTTCCGCCCACCGCGCGCGAAACGCAGGCGCACATCTTCTCGCCTTCATGCCGCTCTTCGGGGGAGAAGAACACATCGCGATGATCGATCGGCGTCGAGGCGTTTACGATGTTGACGGCGCAGAGACCGCATTCGCCACGACGACAGTCGTAGACCATGTCGATCCCCGCCTCCATCAGCGCATCCAGCATCGTCTGGTCGGCGCGGACATCGACGGTCCGGCCATATTGCGGCACAGTGACCGAGAACGGCTGCTCGGCAAACCGGCCGCTATCGCCGAAGACTTCGAAGCGCAAGCGGCTCATCGAGCGGCCGCTTTCCCGCCAGGTATTGCGCGCAGCCTCCAGAAGCCCATGAGGACCGCAGATATAGGCCTCGCCATCGACAGGCAGGGCGGCAAATTCGGCTTCGAGATCGAAGGCCTGCCCCTCATCCTGGACGAAGCTTGCGAGGCCCTCGCCCAGCAGGGACTGCAACTCCTCAGCAAAAGCCATCTGCGCCCGACTTTTGGCCCCATAGATCAGCCGCACGGACTGACCGCGCGCGACAAGCGCCTTCGCCATCCCGTAGATCGGCGTGATCCCGATGCCGCCGGCGATCAGCAGATAGCGCGACGCCCGCCAGGAGAGCTCGAAGCGGTTTTCCGGCTCTGTCATTTCCGTCTCGTCGCCGATGGCGAGGCTCCAGACAAAGGCCGAACCACCCCGGCTGTTCGGGTGCAGCTTGACGGCGATCTTCAGTGTGCCGGGAGCACTCGGCAGAACCGTATAGGTACGGATCGCCGGCTCACCACGGATGACGACCTTGATATTGGTGTGCGACCCGGGATCGAAGGCAGAGCGGAGACCCTCAACCGCAAAGGTCACGGCCCGGACATCCTCCGCCGGGTTTTCGATCGATATGACGCGCGCTGCACGCCATTCCAGCTTGGAACGCATGAAGTCCTCCCAGTCTATGTTTGGTGACCCGATCAGCCCGCCATGAGGGCGAGCGCCAGAACCTTCCGGCGCAGATCGGGCTGCTCCTCCAGCACGAAATCGAGATTTTGTCGCGCAAGCCGCGCATGTTCGCGTGCCAACGCTTCCGCCCGTGCGCCCTCGCGCAATTCGATCGCCGCAACGATCGCCTTATGCTGCGCCTGCGCGACGACCAGCGTGCGGTAAAAGGCCGGCGCATCCGCTTCCGTGTTCACGAACGCATTCGGACTGGCGAAAGGCAGGCTGGTCATGCGCTCGACCTCTCGCCGCAAGACCTCGCTTCCAGCCAGATCCCAAAGCAGCCGATGGAATTTGCCATTCAGCGTCTCGTAGCGCTCGAAATCCATGGCATGGGCTTCGGTCGCGAGCACCTCATCAAGCTGCGCGACAACCTCGCGAATGGCCTTCATCCGCGCAGGCGTCACGCCCCGCTCGGCAGCAAGCCGCGCAGCGGTGCCCTCAAGCACGCCACGTAACTCGATGGCGTCGATCACTTCCTGCCGGCTGAACGAACGCACGGCATAACCACCGGACGGGATGAGCGTCACCAGCCCCTCCTGCTCCAGCCGCTGTAACGCGGCGCGAAGCGGCGTGCGCGAAACGGACAGACGCTCCGCGAGCGCTACCTCCGACAACCGCTCGCCAGGCTCGATCTCACCCGTCAGGATGAGATCGCGAAGGCCGAGCAGCGCCTTTGCCGTTTGTTGTTTGGGAGCGCGGTCCGGATCAGCACTCATGCCACACTACTCCGCCGCCACCGCATGTGGCCCAGCCTGGGGCTTCAACTCGGCATCGATCATCCGATCGATCAACTTGCGCGCCCACATCGAGCCGGCATCGATGTTGAGGTTGTAGAACTGGTGATCGGGATTGGCCTCGATCGCCCGCTGCTGTGCCTCCAGCACCTCTTCATCCTCACGGAACACACCGGCGACCCCTTCGCGAAGCTCATGGGTGCGCGCCTGGTTGCCGAGGTCATAGTTGCGGGCAAAGGCCCAGAAATAGAGACAGGTCTTGTCCGTCGCCGGGGTTATCGTGTTCAGAACGTAGCCGTTTACACCCTTGGAGCGGTCACCCTGCTTGGCGCCGGTTCCAGCTTCGGCAACACCTACGTCAATTGTGACGGTGCAGGGCGCCTCGAAGCGGATGATCTGCCAGCGATCGACTTTGCCCGGGCGACCGAACTGCTTGCGCCAGAACGGCGGCGGGTCGATGTCTTCCATCCAGCGGGTGATATAGGCGAAGCGGTCTGAGTGGCTCGCCTCGAACGGCGCCTCGGCAACAGCGCGATTGCCGATCGAAGAGCCATGCACGAAGGTTTCGTGCGTCAGGTCCATCAGATTATCGACGACGAGGCGATAGTCACACTTCACCTCGATCAGCTTGCCATCGGCTGCCCAGTCGGGATCCTGATTCCAATGCATGTCGGGCACGAGCGCCGGATCAGCAAGCGCCGGATCGCCGGGCCAGATCCAGATGAAGCGGTGCTTCTCGGCAATCGGATAGGACTTCACGCAAGCCGACGGATTGATGGTGTCCTGGGATGGCATGTATACACAGCGGCCCGTCTCGTCATATTCGAGCCCGTGATAGCCACAGATCACATTGTCGCCTTCGAGGCGCCCGAGCGACAGCGGCACCAGTCTGTGCCAACAGGCATCGGCGAGTGCGACCGGCGTCCCATTCTCCTTGCGATACAGCACGACTGGCTTGTTGCAGATGGTCCGCGGCAGCAGCTGGCGCTTCAGCTCCACGTCATAGGCTGCAGCATACCAGGCATTCAGCGGAAAGGTGGGTTTGGACATGACAGCTCCTCCTCTATCGCGATCAGAGAGCCATACTGTATACAGGATGTCAATCATCTGCACGAAATACGCGAAATCGAGCGCCGGAGCCTGCCGCCATCTCACCGAATGTATACATGGCATTCAGCGCGCAGCGCCGTCGTCACCCGACCCCCTGAACGATCCGACACCTGAACTCAGCAGCGAAAGACTTGTCTTAATCAGAAAATCTGATACGTATTACCTATCCAGGGAGGACCGAATTGAGCAGCCGTTTTCTGATGATCACGCCGGAAGACGGCAAGGATGTCCTCAAGTGCCTGGCTGCGCCGGCGCGACTTGCGATCCTGGAACTGCTTCATGCTAGAGGCGCGCTCAACGTCAACGAAATCGCCGAAGTCCTGGAACTGCCACAGTCGACGACCTCCACCCATCTCAACCAGATGGAAGAGGCCGGCCTCATTCGCACCGAGGTCCAGAAGGCGCGCAAGGGAAGCCAGAAGATTTGCCACGCGGTGCATGACGAGATCGTGCTGACCTTTACCCGCCCCAACGAGGCAACGGACGAGGCGATCGAAGTCGCGATGCCGGTCGGCCTTTACAGCGGCTACGAGGTCTACGCCCCCTGCGGCATGTGCGGGCCGGACGCCATTATCGGCTACCTAGACAACCCCGACACTTTCCTCTCACCGGACCGCATGAAAGCCGGACTTCTCTGGTTTACCAGGGGCTACGTGGACTATCAGTTCCCCAACAACGCCAGGATTAAAGGCGCGCCGATCCGCGAACTGGAACTGCTCATGGAGCTCTCCTCCGAGGTCCCCGGCACCTCCGACAACTGGCCCTCGGACATCACCATTTCGATCAATGGCAAGGCGGTGGCGACCTGGACATCGCCCGGCGATTTCGGCGACCGGCGCGGCAAGTTCACGCCCGATTGGTGGAAGCTTCGGGGCAGCCAATATGGGGTGCTGAAAAGTTTCCGTGTCACGGAAGGCGGCACCTTCATCGACGGCATGCGGGTTTCCGATGCCACGCTTGAAGACCTGGAATTGCTCGACCACCGCTCGATCCGCGTCAGGATCGAGGTGCCGGAAAAGGCAGAACATCCCGGCGGAATCAACATCTTCGGCCGCGGCTTCGGCAACTATGACCAGGACATCGTCCTGCGCATCAAGACCTGAACGACCCTCGATTTTTCCCTGCATATTGCCGGATTGACCTCCGGACGATCCCGTGTATCATATCGCCAATTATGATAGATATCCGATAAACGGATATATACGGAGGAAATAAACATGCGGGCTGTCGGCACCGTTCACCGCGACTATAAAATCAGCACGATCGATCCGCGCCTCTATGGATCCTTCGTCGAGCATCTCGGCCGCGCGGTCTACACCGGCATCTATGAGCCCGATCACCCGACTGCCGACGCAAACGGCATGCGCCAGGACGTCATCGATCTCGTGCGCGAACTCGATGTTCCCGTCGTGCGCTATCCCGGCGGCAACTTCGTTTCGGCCTACAACTGGGAAGACGGCATCGGCCCGAAGGAAGACCGCCCGGTCCGCCTCGACCTCGCCTGGCACACCTCGGAATCCAACCAGGTAGGCATCCACGAATTCGCCGACTGGGCCAAGGCCGCCAACACGGAAATGATGCTGGCCGTGAACCTCGGCTCACGTGGTCTGGATGAAGCCCGCGCCTTCCTCGAATACGTCAATCATCCGGGCGGCAGCTACTGGTCGGATCTGCGCCGCAAGAACGGACGCGAAGAGCCCTGGGACGTCAAGCTCTGGTGCCTCGGCAACGAGATGGACGGTCCCTGGCAAATCGGCCAGAAGACCGCCGAGGAATATGGCCGGGTCGCCTTCGAGACCGCCAAGGCCATGCGCGCCTTCGACAAGTCGATCGAACTCGTCGTTTGCGGCTCCTCCTCTCCCAAGATGCCGACCTACCCGGCTTGGGAAGCGACCGTTCTCGACTACACCTATGACAGCGTCGATTACATCAGCCTGCACATGTATTTCGAGAACCACGCTGGCGACACCGCAGCCTATCTGGCGCAGAACGCCCGCCTGGACGACTACATCGAGACCATCGCATCCGTCATCCGCGTCACCAAGGCGAAGAAGCGCTCGAAGAAGGACGTCTATATCAGCTTCGACGAGTGGAACGTCTGGTACCATTCCAACGAAGCCGACCGGAAGGTTCTGGAAGGCCGTGATGGCTGGCCGCATGCGCCGGAACTCTTGGAAGACATCTACAATTTTGAGGACGTGCTGCAGGTCGGCTGCATCCTCAACACCTTCATCCGACGTGCCGATGTCGTGAAGGTCGGCTGCCTCGCGCAGCTCGTCAACGTCATCGCGCCGATCATGACCGTGCCCGGCGGCCCGGCCTGGCGCCAGACGACCTACTACCCTTACCTCTTCGCCTCGCGTTATGGCCGCGGCACCTCCTACCAGCTGCCGATCGACTGCCCTGGTTATTCGACCGAATTTGCAGACGCCGTTCCCTATCTCGACGTCTCTGCCGTCGAGAGTGACACCGACGGCGCGCTCACTCTCTTCATCGTCAACCGCCACGAGACTGACGCCATCGCTCTTGATGTCGCGCTCGAAGGCTTCGGCGATCGAAAGGTGATCATGGACAAAGTCCTCACCGGCCATGCGCTGAAGGATGTGAACGACCCGGACAAACAGACGGTTGCGCCGGTCGATGGCAGCGGAGTTGCCGTCGAGGGCGGTCGCCTCACGGCAGAGATCGCCCCGCTCAGCTACCGGATGATCCGGCTCGGCCAGTAACCCAATCGACGACGGGGAGGAGAAACCATGTCGGCTTCGATTGAAATTGACAACGTCACCAAGCGCTACGGCGCATTGACAGTACTCGAGGACATTTCACTGTCCATCGAGGCGGGGGAATTCGTGGTCTTCCTGGGGCCTTCGGGCTGCGGGAAGTCCACCCTGCTCCGTATGATCGCCGGTCTGGAGGATGTGACCTCCGGCACCATTTCGGTGAGCGGCAGCCGCGTAGACACATTGCCACCCGGCAAGCGTGGTGTCGCCATGGTCTTCCAGTCTTATGCGCTTTATCCGCATATGACGGTGAAACAGAACATGTCCTTCGGTCTCGAAAACATAGGGATGCGAAAGGACGAGATCGAGGCCCGCGTGCTTGCCGCCGCAGAAACGCTCGAGATCGGGCACCTGCTCGACCGCAAGCCGCAGAAGCTCTCCGGCGGACAGCGCCAGCGCGTGGCGATCGGTCGTGCCATCGTCAAGGAGCCCAAGGCTTTCCTGTTCGATGAACCGCTGTCGAACCTCGATGCGGCGCTACGTGGCCGCACACGCCTCGAACTGGCACAACTCCACCACCGTCTCGGCTCGACGATGATCTTCGTCACCCACGACCAGGTGGAGGCGATGACGTTGGCCGACCGGATCGTCATCATGAACGCGCGCAAGATCGAACAGATCGGCACGCCGATGGATGTCTATCAGCGGCCCGCCAGCAAATTCGTCGCGAGCTTTATCGGCTCACCGGCCATGAACTTCCTGCCCGTCACCGGCTGGATGCAGGGCAGCACCGGCCTGGCGGTAAGCACGGCTGGTCTGGGACCCGTCGAAACGGGCTTCCAAGTCCCCGCCGGCACGCCATCGGAAGGGGCGACGATCGGCATTCGCGCAGAAGACATCACGGTCCTCACCGATGGCGGCGCCGGTGTGCCGCTAACTGCAGAAGTCGTCGAGCGGCTCGGCGATCGCTCGCTCGTCTATGGCGTGCTCGATGATGGCAGCAAGTTCGTCGTGGAAGCCGACGGCCGCTCGCTGATCAAGGCCGGTGATCGGCTGATGCTCTCTCTCGACCCCAAGGCTTTTCATCTCTTCGGTGCCGACGGCCGTGCCTTCTTCAAGGAGGCGGACTGACATGGCCGAGAGTTATCGCCGCAGCCAGTGGAGCAATGGGCTCTTCATCCTGCCTTATCTGCTGGTCTTCATCGCCCTGCTCGTGTTTCCGCTGATCTGGGGCATGTGGCTGAGCCTGCACAAGGTCGACCTGTTCGGCCCCGGTCGCTTCGTCGGCCTGACCAACTACATCAGGGTCGCCGGTGATGCCGTATTCCTGCAGGCGCTTCGCAACACCATCCTGTTTGTGGTGGTAAGCGTGCCCACGCTGGTCGCCTTGGGCTTGTTCCTGGCGCTGGCGCTCAACCGCACGACACGCACCACGAGTTTCTTCCGCGGCCTGTTCTTTTCCTCGTCGGTGCTGTCGGTCACCATCGTCACCTTGATCTGGCGCTTCGTCTTCATTCCCAGTGACGGCCTCCTGTCCGTGCTCTTTGCGCAGGCAGGGATCGACCAGATCAACTTCATCTCGACCAAAGGCTGGTCACTCTTTGCCGTTGGCGTCGCGACCGTCTGGTGGTGCATCGGCCTGCCGATGATGCTCTTCCTTGCCGCCCTCCAGCAAGTGCCGCAGGACCTCTACGAAGCAGCGGCGCTCGACAATGCCAGCCGCTGGCGCGTGCTCACCCGCATCACCCTGCCCTCGATCGCCCGCACCATTATGCTGGTGACGATCATCCAGACTGTCTTCCAGTTCCAGCTCTTCGGCCAGGCGCAGCTGATGACCAATGGCGGCCCGAACGGATCCTCGCGTCCGCTCGTGATGTACATCTACGAAGTCGGCTTCGTCCGCTGGGACGTCGGCCGTGCGGCAGCCGCCTCGCAGTATCTCTTCCTCATCATCCTCGTCGCGGCCATGGCGCAATATGTCGTGTCCTCGCGCAAGACGGAGGACGGCGCATGAACCGGTCGAACGACACCTACAAGCCGGAAGTCCTGACCGCCAACCGCTCGCTGCTCTGGGGAGCCGCCCTCTTGTCCGTCGTCATGATGGCGCCGGTGGCCTGGCTGGTCGGCCTCTCGATCAAGAGCAACCAGGATTTGATGATCGGCACGGATTCGGTTTTCCGCGCGCCCTATACGATCGCGAACTACCTGAACATCTGGCACTCATCCCAGGTCTTTGGCTGGTTCTTCAACAGCCTCGTCGTCGCAACCGGCCAGACGCTGCTGGTGCTGATCCTGTCTTCCCTCGCAGGCTATGGCTTTGCGCGCCTCGAGTTTCCATTCCGCCGCACTCTGTTCATCATCGTGCTGTTCGGTCTCGCAGTACCCGAACAGGCGGTCATCATCGCCCGCCACCAGATGTTCAACTGGTTCGGTCTGCACAACACCTATCTCGGCCTGATGCTGCCGGGTCTATCGGGCGCCTTCGGGGTCTTCCTGATGACGCAGTTCTTTCGGGCAATCCCCAAGGAGATCGACGAAGCAGCGCTGCTCGACAACGCCTCACAATGGCGGATCTTCTGGAAGGTCATGCTGCCGCAGACACTGCCCGCCCAGGCGACCCTCGGCATTTTCACCTTCCTGCATGGCTGGAACGACTACTGGTGGCCGCTGATCTCGGCGACCCGGAAAGAAATGTACACGCTGACGGTCGGCCTTGCCTCGTCTCAGTCGAACTTTGCCCAGAGCGAGGGTCTGGGCTTTCTCGCCGCGCAGGCTGTGTTTGCCAGCGTACCCGCGCTCATCGTCTACGTGATCTTCCAGAAACACATCGTAACCGCCGTTTCTGGTGGCGCGGTGAAGTGAAGCCTACCCGGCCGGAGAGGAGCCGGCCGGCTTTGTTCAACAGGGCAATCAGCCCGACATAAGGGAGTGAGACATCATGAAACGCATTCTACTGACGACTGTCGCCATGATCGCGCTGAGCCAGGGCGCATCGGCACAAGAGCAGACGAAGATCGAGTTGCAGCGCTTCTTCGGCGCTTGCGAAGCGGAATATGGCAACGTCACGGATGTCTCAGCCGCGGTTGGCGAATGCGGCATCATCACCGCGCTCGTCAACAAGTTCGAAGCCGACAATCCGGATATCGACGTCAACGTGACCACGGTCGAATGGCCGGGTTATGACCAGCTGAACGCCCAGCTCGCCTCAGGTGCTGCACCCGACGTCGTCTCGATGCATTACTCCGCGATCTCGGACTACCAGAGCCGTGGCCTGATCGAGCCGATCGACGAAGTGCTCGCCGCTCAGGGCATCGCACCCGACAGCTTCACCGATGCAGGCCGCAACGGCGTGACCAAGGAAGGACAGCTCTTCGGCCTGCCCTTCGACAACTGGACCATGCTCTTCCACGTCAACCTGAACCTGATGAAGGAAGCCGGTCTGGTCAACGCGGATGGCACGCCGATCCTGCCGACCTCCGGCGAGGAGCTGATCGCGCAGGGCAAGCAGTTCACCGAAAAGACCGGCAAGCCCTACCTCATCCAGATCATGGCCAATGAGACGGCGTCCTACACGCGCATCCTCTACACGCTGCTGCAGCAGCAGAATGCCGATTTCTTCGCCGATCCGACATCGATCAAGCTGAACACGCCGGAAGCCAAGGCGGCGGTCGAACTGATGAAGGCAACGAAGGACGAAGGTATCTCGACGACCGGTCTCGACTACGCCGCAGCCGTTTCGGGCTTCGCCAATGGCGAGGGCGGCATTGCCGTCAACGGCACCTGGCTGATCGGCGATTATGTCGCCCAGTCCGAAAAGGAAGGCACGGCCCTGTCGAACGGCTACACGGTCTACCCGGTCCCGCAACTCTTCCCGGCGCAGGACAGCACCTATGCGGATGGCCACAGCTGGGTCATGCCGAAGAAGGACCGCACACCGGAACAGGTGGAAGCCATCGGCAAGCTCTTCAAGTTCCTGGCCGAGAACGACTTTCAGTGGGCCCGCACGGGTCACCTGCCGGCGGCCAAGGCTGTCTTCGACATGGCCGAGTTCAAGTCCCTGCCGCATCGCGACAACATCGCAGAAATCGCCCAGACCGGTCGCTCGCTGCCGGCTGAAGTCCAGCGTCAGTTCGCCATCCAGGACATCATCGGCGAGGAAGTCGGCGCGGCCGTCAATGGCGACAAGCCAGTCGACGAAGCGCTGACATCGGCAGAAAGCCGCATCAACGATCTGCTCGCCGACATCTGATCGGAGATAAAACTCCCCCAAGGCCTCCCTGGCCTGCCCTGCACACTCCGGTGTGTGGGGCCTTTTTGGTGCGACAGATAGATCGGAGGAACTCGTTTTACCGCACCTGCCCGACCTTCAGCGGTCCCGCTCCGGCAGAAACGGCCCCTGACCCCACATGATTGACTTCTCGTGTCGCTCGATGACCTTCTTCAGATCGGTAAATTCACGGACGATGTGGTCCTGAAACTTCCGGCGGGCCGGATTGGGAAAGGTCTTCCGCTTGGTGATGATGCCCAGCGTACGTTCGGGCTGCGGGATATCGACGGGCACGATCGAGATCTTGTTCTCGCCTTTGAAGGAGAAGACCACCGAATGCGGCAGGATCGCCAGCGCATCGGTCGACGCGATGTAGTTCACCACGGAAAGCAGCGATCCGCCGGAATAGCGGACGGACAGCTCGCTGATCCCGAGCGTGATCAGGATGTTGTGCAGGTCGAGTACCAGCGGCGAGCCCGGCAGCGGCGCGACCCAGGGATAGGCGAGAATATCCTCGATGCTCAGGCGTCGCTTGCGCAAGAGCGGGTGACCAACAGCACAGGTGAGGACATTGCGGCCCGGCAAGATCGGCTGGAACTCGAAGTCGGTCTTGAGATCCGTGCTGCCGATCGGCGTGATCGCCAAGTCGATCTGGCTGGAATCAAGCTCGGTGAGCAGATCCGGCAGATTGCCGTAGGATTGCTCGACCATGATGTCGCGCTCACGAAGCTGGAAGGAGGCGATCATCTGCGAGATCACCGCATCCATGAAGAAGGGAACGCCGCCCACCTTGATCCGCCCGGCAGTCCCCGACTGAAAACTTCTGACGATCTCGACCGCCTTGCGCGAGGCGCCGAGGATCGAGCGCCCCTGGATGGCAAGCTGCTGTCCCAGTGGCGTCAACTGCAGGGGCCGCTTGCCCGGAATGAACAGCGGCTCCCCCACCCGTCGCTCCAGCATCGAGAGGGTGCGTGATACCGCCGGCTGGGTCATGCCGAGCATGGCGGCACCTTCCGTCACGCCTCCGGTTTCGGCGACGGCAGCAAGCTGAACCAGATGGCGCTCATCTATCTTCATAGCAATATGCTATATGGGACATAAGCAATTTTATCAACAGATGGCCCGGGCACCTATATAGTCTGATCATTGGGAAGGATCCGGTCTGACGCGAAAAGAACGGGAGCGGCAATTCAAACCGCTGGAGGACCTGTTCGTCAGGAAGCGGCACATCCCCTGCATTTGAAAATCTGGAGGAGAAGAAGCATGTCGTTCATCTCGGGTTACCATCACCTCACGCTGAGCACCGACGGTGCTCAGGAGGACTATGACTTTTACACAAAGACACTTGGCCTGCATTCAATCAAGCGCACAGTTCTCTTCGACGGCACCATCCCGGTCTACCACCTCTACTACGGTGCAAAGAGCGGCGATCCTTCGACGATCGTCACCACCTTTCCCTTCAAGAAGCCCGGCATTTACGGCAAGCGCGGCACCAACCAGTCGAAGATCATCCAGCTTTCGATCCCGGTCGGCTCGGCCGACTTCTGGGTCAACAGCCTGAACGCACGCGGCATCCCCGCGACCAAGACCAGCCGCTTTGGCATCACCCGCGTGGCGCTCGCCCACCCTTGCGGCATCGATCACGAACTGGTCGAGAGCCCTGCAGACACGCGCCCACCGATTTCCAATCAAGCTCAGGGCATAAGCGAGGCACACGGCATCCGGGGCATTTATGGCGCCGCGATCGCCGTCTTCGACCGCACTTCGATGGACGACTTCCTGACGGTCGGCATGGGCATGAAGAAGGAAGCCGACAGCGACGAGGGGTTGATGTTCTCGGTGCCGAACAATGGTGGCCCGTCGAGCATGGTCGAGGTGCTGCACCAGCCGAGCGGACCGCAGGGCACCTGGACGCTTTCGGGTGGCACCATCCATCACCTCGCCCTCAACACGGTCAACGAAGAGAACCAGCTGAAGCTGAAGGCGCATATCGAAGGCCTCGGCTTCACCGACGTTTCCGACCAGAAGGATCGGAACTACTTCAAGTCCTGCTATGTCCGCTCGCCGGGCGGCGCGCTATTCGAGATCGCCTGGTCGGTCGAAGGCGGCTGGGCGTTGGACGAGCCAGCAGACGCCATCGGCACCACTCTGGTCTTCCCGCCATGGTTCGAGGATCGCCGCGAGGAGCTGATCGCTGGCCTCGAACCCGCGAACTTCTGATCCGGGGGCGATCATGGCCATTCATGGCGAACCGCTCACCGCAGGTGTCGCACCGGCGGAAGCCGATGTTCTTTGCGTGTTCATCCACGGGCGAACCCAGTCGCCCGAGGACATGATCGAGCAGGTCGTCGGCCGGCTGGCCGTTCCGGGCGTCGCCTATTGCCTTCCGCGAGCAACGGGCAACTCCTGGTATGCAGCGCGCGCCACGGACGCACTGACGGACCCGACACGCAACGAATTGACGGCATCACTCGACTATATCAACGGGCTGGCGGGGGCCCTGCGACAGGCGGGCGGCGCGCAAAAGCCCCTCCTCATCGGCGGCTTCAGCCAGGGCGCCTGCCTGTCGCTTGAATATGCCATGGCCTTCGGCCCCTGGAATGGGGCCATGGTCAATCTCACGGGCTGCCGTGTCGGGCAGGCGCGCGATGAGCGCCCGTCGCGCGATCTCGACGGAATGCCCGTCTACCTCACCGGATCCGATCAGGATCCGTGGATCCCGGTCTCGGCTTTCGCGGAAGCCTCGGAAGCGCTTGGGAGGGCGCGGGCGAGGCTTCGCTGCGAGCTGTTTCCGGGTCGGACACATCAGGCCTCCGACATGGAGGTCAAAGCGCTCGAAGCCATGCTTCGGGATCTTGCGGAGGGCAGCCGACCATTTCGCCGCGTCGCGGCCTAGGTCAGGACAACAAGGGAGGAGGACAGCATGATTACGCGCAGAAAACTGCTGAAGGCGGGCGCCGCGACCGGTCTCGCCTATGGGCTCGGCGGCCTCGCCGCGCCGGCAATTGCTCAAGGAGCAAAGATCAAGCTCGGCTATGTCAGCCCGCAGACCGGGCCGCTGGCAAGCTTCGGCGAGAGCGACGCCTACAACATCGCCTCGTTCCTCGCGACCGAGGCAGGCAAGAACTTCGAGATCATCGTCAAGGACAGCCAGTCCAACCCGAACCGGGCAGCGGACGTGGCGAAGGAACTCATCCTGTCGGACGAGATCAACCTGATGCTCGTCGCCTCGACCCCAGAAAACACCAATCCCGTGGCGACAACCTGCGAGGCAGAGGGCATTCCCTGCATTTCCACCAAGGCGCCCTGGCAGCCTTGGTTCATCGGCCAGCAGGGCAATCCCGGCGATCCTGAGAGCTGGAAACCGTTCGACTTCGCTTACCATTACTTCTGGGGCCTGGAAGACGTCATTGCCGTCTTCACCAACATGTGGGCCCAGCTTGATACCAACAAGAAGGTCGGCGGCCTCTTCCCCAACGATGCCGACGGCAACGCCTGGGGCGATCCGAATGTCGGCCTGAAGCCGGGCCTGGCCCAGGCCGGCTTCGAGCTCCTCGATCCGGGCCGCTACCAGAACCTCACAGATGACTTCACCGCACAGGTCAATGCCTTCAAGGACGGCCAGTGCGACATCATCACCGGCGTCGTCATTCCGCCTGACTTCACCACCTTCTGGAACCAGGCCAAGCAGCAGGGTTTCAATCCGAAGGCTGTCACCGTCGCCAAGGCGATCCTCTTCCCGCAATCGGTCGAGACCCTGGGCCCCGCAGGCCACAACCTCTCCTCGGAGGTCTGGTGGTCGGCGCAGCATCCCTTCAAGTCATCGCTGACGGGCCAGAGTGCCGGCGAACTCGCCGCCGACTTCACCGCCAAGACCGGTCGCCCCTGGACACAGCCCATCGGCTTCATCCACTCGCTTTTCGAGATGGCGACCGATGTGATGGGACGCGTCGACGACGTGACGGACCCCGAGGCGGTCGCTGCGGCCATCGCCGCCTCCAAGGTCGACACCATCGTCGGCCGCGTCGAGTGGAACGGCCAGGGCGTGCCGCCCTTTGCGGCGAAGAACGTCACCAAGACCCCGCTCGTCGGCGGCCAATGGCGGCGCAAGGACGAGGGCACCTTCGATCTCGTCATCGTCGACAACAAGACGGCACCGAACATTCCGACCGCCGGCAAGATGGAAGCCTTGGCCTGAGGACACGACAGAGGCGGGCCCGCTCGAGCGGGCCCGTCAGCTTCCCCAGACGACTGCCTCTTCATGGCGTTTGATCAGGTGGCGGAGGTTCTCGAAGCTCGACCGCACGAAGGATGAAAACTGCTCGACCGCCGGAGACCGCGGCGCATCGACGCGCCGGAGGATCGCAAGCGCACGCTCCGGATGCGGAATGTTGATCGGCAGGGCCGTGATCGTCTTTTCCTTGCGCTGCGCAAAGACAACGCTGTGCGGCATGACAGTCAACGCATCCGCCGCTTTCAGATAATTGACCACACTCGCAAGCGATCCGCCCGAGTAGCGGATGCGGATCTCGGTCGCGCCAAACGAGAGCAGCAGGGCTCTCAAGTCTGCCAGCAGCGGACTGCCGGGCGGCGGGGCCACCCAAGCATAATCGAGAAGATGGGCCGGCTGAAGGCGGCGTTTCAGGAGCAGCGGATGCGTGACCCGGCAGGCAATGACATTGCGGCCAGGCAGGATCTGCTGGAAGGCAAGCCCGGAGCCTTCGTCGAGAATATCGATGGGGCAGATGGCCAGATCGATCTGATCGGCCTTCAGCGCCGCGCGAAGATCCGGGAAATAGCCATAGGACTGGTCGATCCGCACATCCGGATGTGTCGCCTGAAACTCCGCACACATGCCGGCAATCAGGGAATCCATGAAGAAGGGACTACCGCCCACCCGGACGACGCCGCTTTTGCCGACGCGAAAGCTCTCCATGAGGTCGGAGGCCTTGCGGGAGGCGGCCAGCATCGCAAGGCCATGTTCGGCAAGCGCAATCCCAAGCGGGGTCGGCTGCAAGGGGCGCCGTCCCCGGATGAAGAGCGGTTCGCCGATCCTCTTTTCTAGCATCGACAGAGTGCGCGACACCGCCGGCTGCGCGAGGCCCAGGAGGGCCGCACCTTCGGTCACGCCGCCCGTTTTGACCACGGCAGCCAGCTGGATCAGATGTCGCTCGTCGAACTTCATAACGGATTGTTATATTGCCACCCAAACAAATCATCAATCCTGCATGCAAGCCCTGCTAGCTTCCTCCCGACCAGCAATGCGGATTTAGGAGGAGATGCATGTCGCGGGCCGCCGAACTCATCACCTTCGATGAAGCGACGTCATCAGAGGCGTTCACGAGCCGCTTCGGCGCGCCCGATGATGCAACCGCTCGCCTGCTCTCCGCCGTGGTCTGTCATGTGCATGAACTCATCAAGGAGTTCCGCCCTACCCAGGAGCAGTGGCGCAAGGTCCTCGACTTCCTGACCGAAGTCGGCCACGCTTCGGACGAACGCCGCCAGGAATGGGTGCTGTTTTCGGATCTCGTCGGCGCTTCGGCGCTTGTGGAAGAGATCAACTCGCGTCGCCCCGCTGGCGCCACGCCCAATACGATCCGCGGCCCCTTCTTCCGGACCGATACGCCGGAGCGCGCGCTCGGCAGCTCGATTTCCCTGGATGGCATTGGTGAGCCGCTTGAGGTCGAAGGCCGGGTCGAAGATCTGGATGGCCTGCCGATCCCGACTGCCGAGATCATCACCTGGCAGGCGAACGCCGAGGGCTATTATGAAAATCAGCAGCCGGATCTGCAGCCGGAATTCAACCTCAGAGGCCTGTTCCGCGCCGACCAGGATGGACGCTTCCACTACCGGACCGTCAGACCCGCAGGCTATGGCGTACCCGGTGACGGTCCGGTCGGACGGCTGCTCGCGCAGGCAGGTTACCCTCTGCATCGCCCCGCACATCTGCATTTCGTCCTGCGCGCGCCGGGCTTCGAGACGATTACCACGCATATCTATGACGACAGCGACCCGCGGCTCGGGGAGGACGCCTTGTTCGGCGTGCGTCCGGAACTCGTTCGACCCTTCGAAACCGATGGTCGCTCAGGCACAAAGGTCAGCGTCAAGTTCGTCATGATCCGTGCGCGACCGGGGAAGAGCAAATGAAGACCTTTACCTATATCGGGAGCCCGGCCCGTATCGTCTTTGGCTCCGGCCGCAGCGCGGACATTGCCGCACACGTGGAAGCACTCGGCTGCCACCGCGCACTGGTGCTTGCAACGCCGCATCAAAAGGCTGATGCCGAAGCTCTCTCCGAGAGGCTTGGCGCCGTGTCTGTCGGCGTATTTGCCGGCGCCGTGATGCACACGCCGGTCGATGTCACTGAAACCGCGCTCAAACTCGTCCAGGATAGCCGCGCCGACTGCGTCGTCTCGCTCGGCGGCGGTTCCACCACAGGCCTCGGCAAGGCGATTGCCTATCGCACCGATCTGCCACAGGTCGTCATCCCAACGACCTATGCTGGCTCCGAAGTCACCCCCATCCTCGGCCAGACCGAAAGCGGTCGAAAGACGACAGTCAGGAATGCCAGCATCCTGCCGGAAGTGGTGATTTACGATCCGGATCTGACCCTTGGTCTTCCCGTCGGCATGAGCGTCACGAGTGGCCTGAATGCCATGGCCCATGCAGTCGAGGGCCTCTACGCCCAAGATCGCAACCCGGTCTCGACGCTGATGGCGCTCGACGGATTGCGCGCCTTCAAGGACAGCCTTCCGGTTCTGGTGAAAAGCCCTGAAGACACCGATGCGCGGGCGGAAGCGCTCTATGGCGCCTGGCTCTGCGGCACGGTGCTCGGCACCGTCGGCATGGCGCTGCACCACAAGATCTGCCACACGCTGGGCGGCTCCTTCGACACGCCGCATGCAGAAACCCATGCGGTCATGCTGCCGCACACAGCTGCCTTCAATGCGGAGGCCGCCCGTGACGAACTCGCGGCAGCCGCCGAACTCTTCGGCGGCTCGATCGGCGGGCGACTCTGGGACTTTGCCAAGTCTATCAGCGCGCCGCTGTCACTCAAGGAATTCGGGCTCACTGAAGCTGATCTCGATCGCGCTGCCGATATCGCCACCGAAAACCCCTATTGGAACCCGCGTCCGATCGACCGGACGTCGATCCGCACACTTCTGCAAAAGGCCTGGGAGGGCGTAAGGCCCGACTGACCGAGACGACATCTCGCGCTTGGCGCACTCTTTGGGAGGAGAGACGATGATGGGAGGAAACATGTTCACGAGACGCAAATTCCTGCAGACGACGGCAGCCGGTGGCGCCGTGCTCGCAACCTCGGGCCTCGCGGCCCCTGCGATTGCGCAGTCGGCAGCCGTGAAGCTCGGCTATGTCAGCCCGCAGACCGGGCCACTCGCGGGCTTCGGTGAAGCCGACAAGTTCGTCATCGACAGCTTCCTCGCAACCACGAAGAAGATGGGGCTGAACTACGAGGTCATCGTCAAGGACAGCCAGTCCAACCCGAACCGCGCGGCCGAGGTCGCAAAGGAACTGATTGTCGACGACGAGATCAACCTGATGCTGGTTTCTTCGACGCCGGAAACCACCAATCCGGTTTCTACCACCTGCGAAGCCGAGCAGATCCCCTGCCTGTCGACGGTCGCGCCCTGGCAGCCCTGGTTCATCGGACAGCAGGGCAATCCAGGCGATCCGGCCAGCTGGAAGCCGTTCAACTATGCCTACCACTTCTTCTGGGGCCTAGAGGACATCATCGCGGTCTTCACCGGCATGTGGGGCCAGATCGAGACCAACAAGAAGGTGGCTGGCCTCTTCCCGAACGACGGCGACGGCAATGCCTGGGGCGACAAGGTCGTCGGCTTCCCGCCGGTGCTGGAGAAGCTCGGCTATGGCCTGACCGACACCGGCCGCTACCAGAACCTGACGGATGATTTCTCCGCCCAGATCAACGCCTTCAAGCAAGCCGAGACCGAGATCCTGACCGGCGTGATGATTCCGCCTGACCTCACCACCTTCTGGAACCAGGCCAAGCAGCAAGGCCTCAAACCCAAGATCGCCTCGATCGGCAAGGCGCTGCTCTTCCCCCAAACCGTGGAAGCCTTGGGTGATGCCGGCCACAACCTCTCGACCGAAGTCTGGTGGACGCCGTCTCATCCGTTCAAGTCCTCGCTGACAGGCGAGACCGCTGCCGATGTGGCAACTGCCTTCACAACAGCGACCGGTCGCCCCTGGACACAGCCGATCGGCTTTGCCCATGCGCTCTTCGAACTCGCAGTCGACGTGATGAAGCGCGCCGAAGACGTGACGGATGGCGATGCGGTGGCCAAGGCGATCGGCGAGACCAAGCTCGACACGCTGGTCGGCCCGATCGCCTGGAACAACGCCAACCTGCCGCCCTTCGCACAGAAAAACGTCGCCAAGACGCCGCTTGTCGGCGGCCAGTGGCGCCTCAAAACCGGCGGCGGTTACGACCTCGTTGTCGTCGAGAACGGCCAGGCACCGAACATCCCGCTCGGCGGCAAGATGGAAGCGCTCAGCTGAGCCCTGTGAAGCGTGTGGCTGCGGTGCCCCGATCGTCGGGGCACCGCAAGCCTGACGGAGGAGTGTCCATGCCGATCTTGGAACTGAATGGTGTGTCGAAGTCCTTCGGGGCCCTTGTGGTCGCCGAGGATATCTCCTTTTCCGTCGAAGCAGGCGAGGCGCTTGGCGTCATCGGACCGAACGGCGCCGGCAAGTCGACGTTGTTCAATCTGATCACCGGCAACCTCTCCGTCGCCAAAGGCACTGTTCATTTCGATGGTCGTGACGTGACGAATGTCCCGCCGATGCAACGCTGCTTTGCGGGCATGGGCCGCACCTTCCAGATCCCGCAGCCTTTCGAGCGGCTGACGGTCTATGAAAACCTGCTCGTGGCCGGTGCCTTCGGCAGCGAAAGCAGCGAAGCCGAGGTCTCCGATTTCTGTGCCGAGATCCTCGTCGAGACCGGCCTCATCTCCAAGGCGAACCGCCCGGCCGGCAGCCTCACCTTGCTTGAGCGCAAGCGGCTGGAGCTCGCCCGGGCTCTGGCCACCAAGCCCAAGCTTCTCCTGCTTGACGAAATCGCTGGTGGGCTGACCGAAGGCGAGTGCCGGCAGTTGGTCGCGACGATCAAGCGCGTCCACCAGCGCGGCATGGCGATCATCTGGATCGAGCACGTTCTGCATGCCTTGAACGCGGTGGCGGAAACGATCCTCGTCCTCAACTTCGGACGGATGATCGGTCATGGCGATCCGCAGACCATCATGAACTCGCGCGAGGTGCGCGAAATCTATTTAGGCATGGAGGTCTGACAGATGAGCCTCATCGAAACGAAGAACCTCACCGCCTTCTACGGCGATTTCCAGGCCCTGTTCGGCGTCGATCTCGTTCTCGATCCGGGCGAGACGATCGCGGTCATCGGTGCCAATGGTGCGGGCAAATCGACATTGATGCGCTCGATAGCAGGCGTGCTACGCAATGATCCAGCGGCCGTCCTGCATCGTGGCCAGCCGATCGGCTCGCTTGCATCACCCGATGTCATGGCCCGCGGCATCGCGCTCGTGCCCGAAGGGCGTAGGCTATTCCCCTCACTCACGGTCGAGGAAAATCTTCTCGTCGGTCGCCACGGCCGAAAGGTGAATGGTCCCTGGTCGCTCGAAACGATCTACGAACTTTTCCCGATCCTGAAAGAGCGGCGCCGCAACCCCTCGACGGCACTCTCCGGCGGACAGCAGCAGATGGTCGCGATCGGCCGGGCGCTGATGTCCAATCCGGAAGTGCTGCTCTGCGACGAGCTCAGCCTCGGCCTCGCCCCTGTCGTCATCAAGGACATCTACGCCGCCTTCCCGCGCATCCGGGAAACGGGTGCGGCGATCGTCATCGTCGAGCAGGACATCGCCCAGGCACTGAAGGTCGCGGACCGGGTCTATTGCATGATGGAGGGCAGGGTCACCCTCGAAGGGCGCCCGGCAGAGCTCGACCGTGCCGACATCCACGCGGCCTATTTCGGAGCGGAACCCCATGAACTGGCTTGATACCATTCTCCAGGGCATTCTGCTCGGCGGGCTCTACGCCCTCTTTGCGGCGGGCCTGTCGCTCGTCTTCGGCATCATGCGGCTCGTCAATCTCGCCCATGGCGACCTGATCGTCTTCTCGGCCTTCCTGATCCTGTTGCTGGTCTCCACGCTGGGGCTCAATCCCTTCGTGGCGGCACTGATCGCCGGCCCGTTGATGTTCGGGATCGGATACCTGCTGCAATATCACCTGCTGAACCGGACACTGGGCAAGGACATCCTACCGCCGCTGCTCGTCACCTTCGGATTGTCGATCGTCATCCAGAACGGCCTGCTCGAAGCCTTCACCGCCGACAGCCAGCGCATCCCCGCAGGCGCACTGGAGCAGGCATCGCTCTCGCTCGGCGGTATCAATGCCGGCGTCATGCCGCTCCTGACCTTCGCCTCTGCCATCCTGGTCATCGTCGGCCTCAACCAGCTGATCTACAAGACCGCCCTCGGACGTGCCTTCCGTGCCACCTCCGACGATGTCGTCACCGCAGGCCTGATGGGCATCCGCCCGAACCAGATCTTCGCCATCGCAACCGGCCTTGCCATGGTGATCGTCACCATCGCAGCGCTTTATCTTGGCACCCGCGCCAATTTCGACCCGACTGCCGGCCCGGCGCGTCTGATCTATGCTTTCGAAGCCGTCATCATCGGCGGCCTGGGCTCACTCTGGGGCACACTTGCAGGCGGCATCATTCTGGGCGTCGCACAAACGCTGGGAGCCGCGATCAACCCGGAATGGCAGATCCTCTCGGGCCATATCGCCTTCCTGCTCGTCCTGCTGTTCCGTCCGCGGGGTCTTTTCCCGCGCGCTGTCGATTGAGGTGACGATGAACGCCAACCGAGAAATCCTATCGAACGTCATGCGCCCTCGCCCCACCTGGCGGGTCGAAACCCGCACCCGCCTCTCCACGCTTTTTTCGATCGCAGCGATCCTCTTCGTGCTGCTTCTGGCAGCCGCCCCGTTCGTCGTCTCGCGCGGCGTGGTGCAGGACCTCTTCTTCATCCTCACTATGCTGGCGCTCGCCCAGAGCTGGAACCTGCTCGCTGGATACGCAGGCCTGATCTCTGTCGGCCAGCAGCTTTTCGTCGGCTTTGGCGCCTATGCGCTCTTCGGCTTCGTCATCCTTCTCGGTGTCGATCCGATCCTCGCCATCCCGCTCGCCGGCCTCTTCGCCGTCCTCGTCTCCATCCCGACGGCCTTTTTCGCCTTCCGCCTCTACGGCCCCTATTTCGCCATCGGCACCTGGGTCATCGCAGAGGTCGGCCGCCTGCTATTTGCTCAATGGAAGGCGCTTGGCGGTGGCACCGGCACATCGCTACCCCGTGATGCCACGCGCGAGATGTTCGGTGTCTCGTTCCTGGAAGACATGTTCGGCATGCGGGCTGCAGCTGCCGCCGATGCAGTCGCCTTCTGGCTGGCGCTGCTCGTGCTCGTGCTGACGATCTGGTTCGTCTACCGGCTGCTGCGCTCAAAGCAGGGCTTGGGCCTTGCCGCCGTGCGCGACAACGAGACGGCCGCCCGGGCGCTCGGGGTGGACGCCCAGAAGCTGAAGCTCGTGATCTACCTCTCCACCGCCTTCATCACCGGCGTCGTTGGCGCACTTATCTATCTGCAGAAGGCACGCATCTCACCCGACGCCGCCTTCTCGCTCACCGACTGGACGGCCTATGTGATCTTCATCGTCGTGATCGGCGGGATCGGCACCATCGAAGGGCCGATCCTCGGCGTGATCATCTTCTTCCTGATGCAGAATGCGCTCTCAAGCTACGGGTCCTGGTACCTGCTGCTGCTTGGCGCACTCGCCATCGTCACCATGCTTTTTGCGCCGCGCGGGATCTGGGGCCTGATCACCGACCGTACCGGCATCGAACTCTTTCCGGTCCGCCGCACCTTGAGGGGTGGATCGCTGGAACAAACGACAAAGGGAGGGCCAAATGGCTGACATTACAACCGACGTCCTGATCATCGGCACCGGGCCGGCCGGCTCGGCAACGGCCGCATTGCTCGCAAGCTACGGCCTCGAGCCCATGGTCATCAACCGCTACCGCTGGCTCGCCAACACGCCGCGCGCCCACATCACCAACCAGCGCACCATGGAGGTTCTGCGCGATCTCGGCCGCGACGTCGAGGACGAAGCCTACATGTTCGCGACCGAACAGGACCTGATGGGCCAGAACGTCTTCTGCACGGCGGTCGCCGGCGAAGAAATCGGCCGCATGCAGAGCTGGGGCAACCATCCGCTCTCGCGCGCCGAACATCTCCTCTCTTCGCCCGGCCGGATGAACGACCTGCCACAGACCTATATGGAGCCCCTGCTCTTCAAGACCGCCTGTTCGCGCGGTGCGCAGTCACGCATGTCGACGGAATATGTGAGCCATGTGCAGGATGCGGACGGCGTCACCACCACCTGCCGCGACCGGTTGACGGGCAAGGATATCACCATCCGGTCAAAGTTCCTGGTCGGGGCCGATGGCGGCAACTCCAAGGTTGCCGAACATGCCGGCCTCACCTTCGAAGGCAAGATGGGCGTCGCCGGTTCGATGAATATCCTCTTCGAGTGCGACCTCTCGCGCTACGTCGCCCACCGCCCCTCGGTGCTCTACTGGGTGCTGCAGCCGGGCGCCGATGTCGGCGGCATCGGCATGGGCCTCGTCCGCATGGTCCGCCCGTGGAACGAGTGGCTCATTGTCTGGGGTTACGACATCAACCAGCCGGCACCCGCCGTCGATGATGCCTTCGCCACCAAGGTCGTGCGCGATCTCGTCGGCGTCCAGGACCTGCAGCCGAAGATCAAGTCGGTCTCCACCTGGACCGTCAACAACATGTACGCAACCACGATGTCGAATGGCCGCGTCTTCTGCATGGGGGATGCCACCCACCGCCATCCGCCGTCGAATGGGCTCGGCTCGAACACCTCGATCCAGGATGCCTTCAACCTCGCCTGGAAGCTCGCCGCCGTCATCCGCGGCCAGGCCGGCATGGGCCTGCTCGACAGCTACCAGGCAGAACGCGCGCCCGTCGCCAAGCAGATCGTCACCCGCGCCAACAAGTCGATCGAGGAATTCGGCCCGATCTTCAAGGCGCTCGGCCTGCTCGATTCCGTCGACCCGGTGAAGATGCAGGAAAACATGGACGCCCGCTGCAACGACACGGCGGATGCGGAAAAACAGCGTGAGGCGATCCGCCAGGCGATTGCCCACAAGGTCTACGAGTTCGACGCGCACGGCGTGGAGATGAACCAGCGCTACAAGTCCGGCGCTGTCGTGACCGACGGCCAGCCGGAACCGGCTTTCGAAAAGGATGCCGAGCTGCATCACCAGCCGACTAGCTGGCCCGGCGCAAGGCTGCCCCATGCCTGGCTCTTCGGGCCAGAAGGCGAGAAGGTCTCAAGCCTCGACCTAACCGGCCATGGCGTCTTCACCGTTCTGACCGGCATCGGCGGCGATGGCTGGGTGGCCGCCGCAAAGTCCCTGTCGAAGGAATTCGGCCTGCCGATTACGGTCCACAAGATCGGCCCCCGCCAGACCTGGCAGGACTTCTCCGGCGACTGGGCCCGCGCCCGCGAAATCCGCGATTCCGGTGCACTCCTTGTTCGCCCGGACCATCACGTCGCTTGGCGCGCGGAAGCCGCCGTCAAGGACCCCGAAGGCGAGCTGCGGCGCGTCCTGAAAACCATTTTGGACCGGTGAGGAGCGATCATGGAAGCGCATGAAAAGGGCTACTTCACTGAGGAAACCTCCGTCGAGGTCGTCACAGGTCGCAATGCCAACGCCAAGGACGAGCGTCTCAAGCAGGTGATGGAGGTCATCACCCGCAAGCTGCATGAGGCGGTCAAGGAACTGGAGCCGACCCAGGACGAGTGGATGGAGGCGATCCTCTTCCTCACCCGCACCGGCCAGATGTGTAACGAGTGGCGGCAGGAATTCATCCTCCTGTCAGACGTGCTCGGCGTCTCGATGCTGGTCGATGCGGTCAACAACCGCAAACCCTCCGGCGCCTCGGAAAGCACGGTGCTCGGCCCCTTCCATGTGGCCGACGCCCCCGAACTGCCGATGGGCGCCAATATCTGCCTGGACTCGAAGGGCGAGGACATGGTGATCGAAGGCCGGATCCTCGACACCGAGGGCAAGCCGATCGCCAATGCCGTGATTGATGTGTGGCAGGCGAATGACGAGGGCTTCTACGATGTCCAGCAAAAGGGCATCCAGCCCGACTTCAACCTCCGCGGCATCTTCCGCACCGGCCCGGACGGGCACTACTGGTTTCGCGCGGTAAAGCCGAAATTCTACCCGATCCCCGACGACGGCCCGGTCGGCCAACTCCTCGGCAAGCTTGGTCGCCATCCCTATCGCCCGGCTCACCTGCACTACATCATCAAGGCAGACGGTTACGAGACGCTCGTCACCCACATCTTCGATCCCGATGATCCCTATATCCATTCGGACGCGGTCTTCGGTGTGAAGGAAAGCCTTCTGGCAGAATTTGTCCGCAGGAACGATCCGAGACGCGCCGCAGACTATGGCTTCACCGAGGAGTTCTGGGAGGTGAAGCACGACTTCGTGCTGGTTCGAACTTAGCCGTGGCTCTTTGCCGCTCGTGACTTGATGATCCCGCACGCACTTGCGGCGGGATCTATCCGTTTAAGGGTGACGAAAGAGCAATCCGTCCTTCCCAGGAGAATTGCGCCCGGCTGATCAGCGATAAAATCAACTCGCCGATTGTCGCAGTCTCACCCCTGCCCTTTTGCCGGACCGCGGCGCCGTGAGCTCTAAGGTGCTGCAGCAGCACCGGATAATGATGCGCCCTATTAAATCAAGATATTCTAAAATAACAGTCATAACACATCAGAAACGGTTGATGTTACCAACGAATTGACTAAGCAGCAGGAAACCTGCGCGAGGCTATTCACTTAGACTGCTTTAACGGGAAACCCCGACTATCACCAAAAATGAACACGGCAGTATTAACCGAAAATTAATCAAGCGCTTCCTGAAACATACCGCATATGCTAGAACTACTCCCTGAGAGGGTGGGAGTAATGCTTGTACGTGTCGCGTTTGTAGACGATCATCCGATTCTGTTGGAGGGATTGGTCAGCCTATACAGGACCAAGACCGATCTTGATGTCGTGGCGATGGGTCACACCACCGTCGACGCGCTGAATATTGTTGAAACCCACCATCCTGATGTCATCGTGATGGACCTGAGCATGCCGGGAGACTCCTTCGCGGCGATAGATGTCATGCTCGCCTCCTATCCTGACACGAAGGTCATCGTCTTCACGGCCTCAAGCGCCATCCAGCCGGCGGTAGAGCTTATCGAGGCAGGGATCAGCGGTTATGTCCTCAAGGGGGCATCGTCCTCGGATCTGCATCACGCGATCATCAGCGCCTATGGCGGCGAGACCTACATCACCCCCGGCTTTGCTACCAAGGTCATCGTGTCGATGAAGACGGCAGAGCTGCGGCGCAGGGCACAGCCGGCCGAGCGCCTCCATCATCGCGAAGAACAGATCGTCAGCGGACTGCTGAAGGGCCTGACGAACCGCGAAATCGGCGTCACCCTGAACATCAGCGAAAAAACCGTCAAACACTACATGACGTCACTGATGAGCAAGCTCAATGTCCGCAACCGCGTCGAACTCGTCATCGCGGTCAAGAACAGGACATCCCCACGCGATCGCATCGCAAGCTGATGATCTCGCTATTCGTTGCCGATCGGCAAACTTGCGATCGCAAATGACCCATTTCGGCGCGGGAAATACCGCATCCGCCCACCAAAACTGCGGATTCGCCGTTTCTGGCTGACCTTGCCCAGGCGCACCCTCTGCACTTCCCGTTTCGACGACAGAACCGGACGCTGGCCGATATCCACCACGGCGACAAAGAGCCGCCCGCGCTTGAAGCTGCAGCGGACCATGTGGGAATTGCTGCTGGCATGGCGATAGCTATTCATCAGCCCTTCCAGCACGAACCGGTAAAGACAGATCGACAGATCCGGAATGCGCAAGTCTATGCCGGCACTCCCAATCAAGGTCGTCTCCCGTCCGGTGATCTCGAGATAGCGCTTGGTCGCAAGCTGCAGAGCTTCATCGATCGTTGCGTGTTCGAGTTCAGGCAGCACGAGCCCGGCCGAGAGGTTGCGGACCTCGTCCAGAACATTGCCCACCAGATCCAGGATCTTGTTCAGGGCATCGCGCGTTGCCTGGGAAACATCGGAGCGCGGCGTGACCAGGTCGCTCAAACGCAGTTTCACCAGCGTAAGCAGTTGCACCGATCCATCATGCAGGTCCGCCCCGATCTGATCCAGTATGCGTTCATTGAGCTTGCCGGCCTCGACCCGGGCATTGTCGGCGAGCAAACGCAGGCGGTTGTTTTCGACGGAGAGTTCGATGGCGTTGCGAAGGCTTTCCCGCAGCGTGCGCCGCTGCTGTTCGATCAGCCGCGCGCCCTTTCTGACGACGAGATAAAGCAGCGACAACATCGGGACTGACAGCAGGAGCACCCCCGCCATTGAAGTGCTCCGGGTCTCGGCGATCTGGCGTTCGAGGACTTCGGACTCCTCGTAGATTTCGCCCGCCAGCAAGACCTCGCCGTCCGCGGATCTCACAAGCGGACCATAGATCTCCAGAAGAGACTGCGATGTTTCTTCGTCACTATACTGATGTTTGGCGACCGTCGTCCGCGACACCACGGTCTGGCCGGCAAGCGCCTGCTGGAGTTCTTCGAACATGCCGGGCTCTTCGGCAGATGTCCCCGGCGGATAGATCTGCCGGCCATCGGCCGTCCAGATCTTGATGTTGATGACCCGCTGCCCGGGCGGCCCCTGGCCGATCAGGTTGTTGATCTTGCCTTGAAACACATCATCAAACCGAAACTCGCCGTTCTCCGCGCGCTCGATCAGCGGGGCAACGAGGGCCTGCATCCTGACAGCGCCGGCAGCGCCTGCGGCATTGCGGGCCGCCTTTTCCACCTGAGCAGCCACAAAGAAACTGACACCAGCCATCAAACCGAAGACGATCAGCGACGCGGCAATCAGGAACTGCGCCGACAACGAAAGTGACCCCAGCCTGAGCCACACACGTTGCACCAATGACGGCACCGGTCTGGCGCTTTCGTCTTTCATCGAATTGGTGTGCATCAAACGAAGCCGAGTTCTGTCCAGACCTGCAGCATGCCATTCCCCCGACTTTGCGCAGACCTGCAGTATTGTTTCTGCAGTTTCCGCCACCCCTCTTTGCCCTATATTCATGCACGCTTATAAGCTTGTTGTCGACTACGCCTTTAGAAAGCTCAGACCAAGGTCTGAATCGGGATTGGACTTTGATCCTACAATAGGCGGGACCAAGTTCCCTTCCTGTTTTTGCCGCATGTGCCACGCTGCTTTCCTGACAAATCCCTGACAGCACGTCATGGGGATGAACATCGGAGGCGGGGGCACCCCTGTAGCGTTATGGTCCAGATCAATCAGCACGATCTCGAATTCATTCTTCGCCAGATCAAGATCGCAGAAGCGAACTCGGTCGCTCACTCGGGCAACGATGCGAAAGCCCTCACCAATATCTGGGTCGACGAGCTTGGCAACGTTGTGCCGGAAGGCACAGAAGGCGCGACACTCGCCATCAGCGCAGAGCATGTTCCCTACGGACTCAGGACCGTCGACGGCAGTTTCAACAATCTGGGTGCCGGCCGCGAGAACTGGGGTGCGGTGGATCAGCCGTTCCTCGATCTGCTCGGCGACGAATGGCGTGTGACCGATGGCGATACCTTCCAGATCCGGACCGGCCAGAACACGTTCACGACGATCGGTGGCGCCTATAACCCGACGGGTGCAGTTGCAGACGCCGATCCGCGACTGATTTCAAACCTGATCGTCGACCAGACACTCTCGAACCCTGCAGCGATCTACACCGCGCTGATGCAGGCCGGCTACACGGGCAATGTCCTGAGTGCAGTAACCTCGATCAAGACGCAGTTCGATGCAGCCATGCTCACCGCAAGGACCGCAAATGATGCCTTGCCGGCCGCCCAGCAAAAGACCGACGCGGTCCTCATCGCCAATGTGACCACGACGCTCGCGACGTCGCTTGAAAACACCTATGGCATCACCTTCAACGGCCCTTCGATCCTGATCGAAAACGTGGCTCCGGACGAAGGTCTCTCTGCTCCTTACAATTCATGGTTCACGCTGTTCGGCCAGTTCTTCGACCACGGTCTCGATCTCGTCCAGAAGGGCGGCAACGAGAAGATCTACATCCCGCTTGCTCCGGATGATCCGCTTTATGTGGAAGGCAGCCGTACCAACTACATGGTCCTGACGCGCTCGCCGCAGACGCCGCTCAACCTGACTACGCCGTTTGTTGACCAGAACCAGACCTATTCCTCGGTCGCGTCAAAGCAGTTGTTCCTCCGCGAATACAAGATGGTCGACGGCAAGCCCGTATCGACCGGTCATCTTCTGGAAGGCTCGAAGGGGATCGCCACCTGGGCGGAAGTCAAAGAGCAGGCCCGCGAAATGCTCGGCATCAACCTGACGGACGAGTTCGTCGGAACTGTGCCGCTGTTCCGGATGGATGCCTATGGTGAGTTTGTGCGCGGCCCGAATGGCCTACCGATGGTCGCAACCGGTACCGCAAACAACATCGTCTGGGTCGAAGGCAATCTGACAACCCCGATTAGCCTCGCAAATGCGGTTCTGACCAATCATGCCTTCCTGGATGATATCGCACACAACGCGGTACCCGGTCTGATCGATGACGATCGGAACCCGGCAACGCCAGACATCATGAAGACCGCCGACGAAGACGACGTGGCCAACAATGCAATCCCGCTGAACACTTCCGGTCAGGCGACAACCTATGACGACGAACTGCTCGATGCGCATTTCGTCACCGGTGACGGTCGCGGCAACGAAAACATCGGCCTGACCGCAGTCCACCACATCTTCCATTCCGAGCACAACCGCATCGTCGAGCAGGTCAAGGAGCAGGCGATTGCCGCCGCTCAGAGTGGCAACTTCGCTTTCCTGAACGAGTGGCTGGCCACCGATGTCGACGCACTACCGACAAACCTGTTGACCCTGAATTGGGATGGCGAACGTCTGTTTCAGGCGGCCCGTTTCACCACTGAAATGCAGTATCAGCACCTCGTCTTCGAGGAGTTCGCCCGCAAGATCCAGCCGGATGTCGACGCCTTCGTCTTCAACCCGTCGATGGACATCAACCCCGCGATCTTCGCCGAGTTCGCCCATGTGGTCTATCGTTTCGGCCATTCGATGCTGAACGAAACCGTCGACAGCGTCAGCGCAACGGGCGCCAAGACGTCGATGGACCTGTTCACGGCCTTCCTGAACCCGACGGCCTATGCGCCGGGCCAGATCACGGCGGATCAGGGCGCCGGTGCCGTCATTCGCGGCATGACCGGCCAGGTCGGCAACGAGATCGACGAATTCGTCACCGACGTTCTGCGCAACCACCTCGTCGGCATTCCGCTTGACCTTGCCGCCCTCAACATCGCGCGCGGCCGTGAATCCGGCATTCCAAGCCTCAACGCCGCCCGTGCACAGTTCAAGACGATCGCCAATGGCGACACACAGCTCGACCCGTACAAGAACTGGGTCGATTTCGGCATGAACCTCAAGAACCCGGCCTCGATCGTCAACTTCATCGCTGCCTATGGCACGCATTCCTCGTTGACGAGTCTCGTTGCGGTTCCGATCACACAGCAATTCCCTACAGGCTTCCGGGAGAAGACTGGCGAGGAAAAGCGCGACGCCGCGATGAAGCTCGTCTTTGGTGATTCAAGCCTCACGGGCGAAGCCAAAACCAACTTTGATGCAGACCGGATGGCTTTCCTCAACGGCACCGGCGCCTACACCAATCTCGGCGGCCTGAACGATGTCGATCTTTGGATCGGCGGCCTTGCCGAAAAGAAGATGGCCTTCGGCGGCATGCTCGGCTCGACCTTCTCCTTCGTCTTCGAGCTCCAGCTCGAAAACCTGCAGAACGGCGACCGCTTCTACTACCTGTCGCGTACGCAGGGCATGAACCTCCTCAACGAGCTGGAAGCCAACTCGTTCGCGGAAATGGTCATCCGCAACACCGACATCGGCCAGACCGGCTATGCCGTGCCGGGCGACATCTTCTCCGTGCCGGATCACGTTCTCTACGTTGACCGCGCCGAGCAGACGAGGTGGGGTTATACCGATCCTGTCGGCACAGATCCCTTCCAGAATGCTCTGGCACCCGTCGTTGAACGCGGCACCAACTCGATCAAGTACAATGGCAACGACCACGTGCTGATCCAGGGCACCAACGAGGCAGACACGATCATTTCCGGCGGCGGTGACGACACCGTCTGGGGCCGCGGCGGCAATGACCGGATCGAAGCCGGCTACGGCGTCGACAAGATTCACGGCGGTGAAGGCAACGACATCATCACCAATGCCGGGACCGACATCGGCGAAACAGACTTCCTCATGGGTGAGGAAGGTGACGACGTCGTTCATGGCGGCTCGGGTCTGGCACTCGTCTTCGGCAATCAGGGCTCTGACGTCCTGATCGCAGGCCCCGACGGCAAGGAAATGTTCGGCGGCGAAGGCGACGATTTCATGCTCGGCGGCGAAGGCGGCGACTTCCTGCTCGGCAATGAAGGCGACGACTGGATCGAAGGCGGCAACGGCTTCGATACGACAGCCGGCGACAATTCCGAACTCTTCTTCAACTCCACCATTCTTGGCCACGACGTCATGTTTGCGGGCGAGAACGAGCATGACTTCGACGCCGAGTCCGGCGACGACATCATGGTGCAGGGCGAAAGCGTCATGCGCAACGAAGGCATGTGGGGCTATGACTGGGCGATCTACAAGGGCAATACCGAAAACGCCGATGCAGATCTGACCAAGCCGATCTTCACCACCGACCAGCAGGACATCCTGCGCAACCGCTTCGACGCTGTCGAAGGTCTGTCAGGCTACAAGCAGAACGACGTACTGCTGGGCGACAATCGTGCGACGGCCTTCCCATCGACGCCGGATCCGGAGGCCGAGCCAGGTGCAAACCTTGCCGGTGCCGAAAACACCATGGTCAAGCACCACCTGAGCCAGGCCGGTATCGACCGTATTGCCGGCTTGCGGGAGCTCCTTGGCAACCTCGTCCAGAACACGACAGCTGTAGGTGAAGCGGCCCGCGAAGCCCAGATCGCCTTCGACGATGGCAATATCCTGCTTGGCGGCGGTGGCAGCGACCTGATCGAGGGTCGCGGCGGCGACGACGTCATCGACGGCGACTCCTGGCTTAATGTCCGTATCCGGATTAACACACCATCCGGCGTCTACACGGCGGATAGTCTGGCAGGCCCGGTCTATCTTCAGTCTCAGCTCGTCAATGGTGAGATTCCGGCCTCCGCCGCTGCTGCTTTTGGCGGCAAGGCCCTGTCCGACCTGCTTCTCGAGCGGACCATTACACCCGGCCAGATGGAAATCGTGCGCGAGATCGTTGATGGCGGTAGGACGGGCGATGTCGACATTGCCGTCTACTCGGATATCCGGGCGAATTACACGATCGAGCAAAATGCCGATGGTAGCTTCACGGTCACTCATGTTCAGGTCGATCCGACCGGAGCATTGGGGCTGGTCACCTCTGATGGCGTCGACCGGGTGAAGAACATCGAAGTGCTGCGGTTTGCGGACGGAGACCTTCGGATCCAGTCGCCGCGCATTGAGCTCAACGGCTTCGATACGGCACCGCAGGCCTATCGCGATACGTTTACGACGCCGCAGGGGCAACAGCCGAGCTACGCCAATAACAATGGTACGGCTGCGTGGTCCACGAGCTGGACGGAAGCCAGTGATCCGGCAGCGAACGCGGTTGCAACGGGCGCCATTCAGATCAACGGAGGCGCATTGCGCTTCGGTGAGAATGGGGGCGATGGCGCATCAATCAGCCGCGGCCTTAGTCTGACCGGCGCGACCTCTGCACAGCTGACATTCAACTTGTCCGACTCTAACATCGGAAACGGTGACTCTGAGCGGCTGCGGCTCGAATACTCTACGGACGGCGGCGAAACGTTTACGCTGCTGCGCGAGTTTAACGGGCAAACCTCGGGTCTGCAGACTGTGGCGCTCCCAGCGCCGTACGAGGCAAACGCCGTGATCCGTTTTACGACGACGGCGGCCAATGCCGGCGAATTCTTCTTCGTTGATGACGTCAACGTCTCGGTCACGCGTCCGGCCGCAGCCCCATCCGTTGATATCGCCACGACATTCACGGAAAATGCGCCAGCGATTTCCGTGGCTTCAGAGCCGAGGATTACTGACGACGGGGCAACGCTTGCCTCTGCTCGTATCGTTCTGACGAATGCGCGGCCTGGAGATCAGCTGAACGCGCAGGGCGTTCCAAATGGTATCAACGTCAACACCGCGAATGCCAACGGCACAATCACGGTAACGCTGACTGGCGTAGCGTCCATTGCAGCTTATCAAGCGGCAATCCAGGCCGTGACGTTTGCGAACAACTCCAACGCGCCGGATACAACACCGCGCGTGATCGAGGTGACCGTCAACGACGGGAACTTTAACAGTACGGTTGCCCGCAATACTGTGACGGTCGTGTCTGTGAACGACGCGCCGACTGCAGGAAACGATAACGTCATTACCAACATAGGTTCTGGCACAGTCTTCATTCCGCAGTGGACACTCCTGCGCAACGATGCGGATGCGGATGGTCCGTCACTGTCGATCAGCGCTGTCAACAGCGTCAACGGTCTCGCAGCATCGGTCTCTGCCGGTCAGGGGATTTCGATCAACAAGACAGTCAATGGAGGTACGTTGTCCTACACCGTGACTGACGGTGCGACACCGACCGCGGGGACGGCAAACGCAAGCATCAGCATTGCCACTGATACCACGGGTACAGTTGATGGTACCGGTGCCGCCAACATCCTGATAGGCAATGCGGCAGCCAGCACGTTCAACGGCGCGGGCGGCGATGACATCATTCTCGCCGGCGGTGGTGATGACGTGATCACGATCGGTGCGGGTGATGGCCGTGATTTCGTTGATGGCGGCGAAGGCGCTGATACCATTCGCCTCTCCGGTATCCCCATCCTTACGGACACGTTCCGCATCTATACCCGTGCCGCATACGAAGCGGCCGGTAACAGTCTGGCCAGCATCAATCCATCGACCGAGATTGTGATCGTCAGAAGTTCGTTCTTCGGTACTTCGATCATGGCAGAACTCGACAACGTCGAGGAAATCGTGATCAACGGTGGCACTGCGTCGCCTCCGGGCGGCCCGGTCGGGACCACGATCGGTGGTGACCAGGTCCAGGTCTTCGGCGACTTCACCCAGACCAGCCTCGCGCTCAACACAATCACGATCGAGGGCACCGGTGGCGATGACACCGTGGACATCTCACAGTTGAGCTCGGCGCACCGCATTGTCTTCCGCTCGAACGGCGGCAACGACACGATTGTCGGCACACTGCGTCCGCAGGATGTCGTGCTCGGTGCGGATGGCTCGGAACTGTCGACGTTTACCCGTACCGTCAATCCGGATGGCTCTGTCTCTTACGCCAAGGGTACCCAGACCATCACGATGGTCGCTGAAGGTGACGGCAACAATCCTGATCCAGTCACCGGCCCCACCGGAGCCTTCGAATACACGGCACGCGACATCCAGGGCATCACCAACCTGGTCAACGGCCTGCCAGCCTTTGCCGATGACGATGATACGCAAGGTGCCGTCGGCGTCCGCGATCTCTCCGGCAACGGCAACAACATCGACAACCCCGCCTTCGGCGCAGCGGATGAACCCTTCATTCGCCTGACCGAAGCGCGTTATGGGACCGGTGTCGAGCTGGACGCCCAAGGCAACATCATCAACCGGGCTCTCAATCCGATCTTCGACGGGCTCGATGCGCGGCAGATCTCCAATGTCATCGGTGCGCAGGAGGCTAACCTGCCGAAGGCCCCGAATGACGCCAACATCTTCTTCATGGCCTTTGGTCAGTACTTCGACCACGGTCTGGACTTCCTGCCGAAGGGCGGGGCCGGTAAGGTGATCATCGACGGTGCGGACATTCCCGGACCGACGGCTGCCAACTTCACGGATCTGACCCGCGGTTCGCTGGCCAATCCGCTCGAGACGGCGACCGACACACCGGAGCACCTGAACAAGACGTCGCCATTTGTCGACCAGAACCAGGTCTATGGCTCGAACGTAATCGTCGGCCAGTTCCTGCGCGAAAGCGATGGCAATGGCAGCGTAGGCTCGCACATCCTGATGGGTCCGGAAGATCCGTCGGCGCCTGGCTTCCATCTGATGTCGACCTTGCGCGAGCTGCTCGACCATCACCGGATGGCCGGAACCGTGTTCGAAGGACCCGGCCTCGGTGCCGGCCAGACCCTGCTCGAATACTATCCGACCCTTTGGACAGAGGCCGGTGGCTACAACATGACCGTCGTGCGGCAGCTTGCCGGGGACTTCATGGGCTCGAGCCATGCCCTGCTTCTCGACGCCAATCCGATCATCAGCCCGCTTGATCACTATATCGGTGGTGACGGCCGTGCGAACGAGAACTTCACGCTGACGTCGATGCACACCATCTGGGCCCGCAACCACAACTTCCATGTCGAGAAGTTGCAGGCCGCTGGCTTTGAAGGAACGCCGGAACAGCTCTTCCAGGCGGCCAAGATGGTCAACGAAGCCGAGTACCAGCGTGTCGTCTTCACGGAGTTCGCCGATGCACTCATCGGCGGCATCCAGGGGAATGGCAGCCATGGCTTCGAAGCCTATAACAACCAGGCGACTGCCAGCATCAGCCACGAGTTTGCCGCGGCCGTCTACCGCATCGGCCACTCGCTGATCGGTGACACGATCACGGTCAAGGGACCGGATGGCCAGAACGTCTCGGTCAACCTGTTCGACGCCTTCCTGAACCCGACCAATGATGTATTCTCGCCGTCGGAAATCGCCCAGCTGCAGGCCATGGGTTACGATCCTAAGCCCGGCTACGAGCAGCTCGGCACGGGGGCAATCTTGTCCGGCATCGTCGAGCAGCCGGCAGAAGATGTCGACTTCAACGTCGTCGATGCGGTTCGCAACGACCTCGTTCGCATCCGCGCCGACCTCTTCGCCTTCAACGTGGCGCGCGGTCGCGACGTAGGTCTCGGCACGCTCAACCAGGTCAAGGCCGATCTGCAGGCCTCAACCGATCCTTACATCAAGTTCGCAGTCGAATTCCTCGAAGCCAATGGTGGTTCGATGAACCCCTATTCTAGCTGGCAGGACTTCCAGCAGCGCAATGGTATTACTGACGTCGTCTTGGCGCAGTTCATGCAGGCCTATCCGGACCTCGTCCTGCAGGCCAACCAGATCGATGCGTTCAAGGCGATCAATGGCAACATTGTCACGGTTCGCCCAGATGGCACCGGTCTCGTGAAGGGTATCGATCGCGTCGATCTCTGGGTTGGAGGTCTCGCCGAGAAGCACTTCAATGGCGGCATGGCCGGCGACACCTTCTGGGTCGTTCTGCACGAGCAGTTCGATCGCCTGCAGGAAGCCGACCGCTTCTACTATCTGGAGCGTTTCGACAATTTCGACCTCTATGAAAACTTCATTGATGGCCAGGGCTTCTCGGACATTGTCGCCCGTAACACCGGGCTCACCGGCCTGCCGGAAGACATCTTCTCCTCCGACCTCGAAGACGGCGCAAATGGCGGCGGCGAGGGTGAAGGTGACGGGAACGGCAATGGTGATGGTGATGGCGATGGCGATGGTCAGACCGGTGGCGACGACGACAACGGCGGTGGAAATACCGGCGGTGACGACGGCGACGGCGAGGACGACGAAGACGATGGTGAAGACGACGGCGACGGTTCGTCGGATGGTGACGGTGAAGGCGAAGGCAGCGACGACGGCGATGGTGCCGGATCTGGTTCGGGCTCCGGTTCTGGCTCTGGCTCTGGCTCGGGATCCGGTACGGGTGGCGGAACGACACCAACCCCTGTCCCGGTCGCAGCGCTGACGCTGATCGGAACGGCGGCTGCGGACGCCCTTATGGGTGCAGCAGGCAACGACACGATCCTCGGCGGTGCAGGCACCGATATCCTTGTCGGACAGGCCGGCTCGGACATCCTGCGCGGCGAGGACGGTGACGACGTCGTAACCGGCGGTGACGGTGACGACTTCATCAATGCGGGTCTGGGCGACGACGAAGTGCATGCCGGAGAGGGCAAGGACATCGTCTTCGGCGGGGCTGGGTCTGACCAGATCTTTGCCGGTGCTGGCAATGATGTCGTCGAAGGCGGTGCCGGAGACGACCGTATCTGGGGTGGCGACGGCGACGATACCGTCATCGCCACGCTCAACGACGGCAATGACACCTACTACGGCGAAGCGGGCATCGATACGCTCGACTACGCCGCAAGCAGCGCAAACCTGACGGTCGATCTTGGCAATGGTTTCAACGATCGCGGATCGGTCGCGGGCGGCACAACGGGTTCCGACACCTTCTACGGTTTCGAGAACTTCGTCGGCGGTGCCGGCCACGACAAGATCACGGCCTCGACGGCGGTCAACATCATCGATGGCGGACTTGGTGACGACGTCTTCAAGTTCACCTCGGCAGCGTCTGCGAACGGCGACACGATCTTCGGCTTCCAGACCGGCGACCGGATCGACTTCACCGGCATGAATCCCAACGGGACGATGAAGCTGGAGGCGGGCCAGATGATCGATGCGATCGGCGACGTGACCATCACCCACGAGATCCGCGACGGCGAGGAGTTCACGGTCATCCGTGGCAACACGCAAGGGGACAATGCCGCGGACTTCGAACTCTCGCTGCATGGCCGTCACAACCTGACGATCAACGACTTCCTCGGCGTTTCCTGAGGACTGCATGAACAGACTGTCCGGCCCGGGCGGGGCCGGACAGGCAACTTTGAGTGGGGGAACTCATGAGCAAGCAGTCGAGCTACAAACTCTCAGGCATCGGCCTGGTGACCGGATTCGTCTTCGGTCTGTCGGGGATCATCAACATCCTGGCGCTGACTGGCGCCTTCTACATGCTGCAGATCTATGACCGGGCGCTGACCAGTGGCAGCATCCCGACCTTGATCTGGCTCTCGGTGATCGCGGTCGGGCTTTACCTGTTCCAGGGCCTGTTCGACATCCTGAGGTCGCAGATGCTGGTTCGCTTCGGGTCGAACGTCGACCGGCAGATCGCACCGCTCGTGCATCGGGTGGTGATCGATATGCCGCGCTTCGGCTATTCGTCGGCGGAAGCCTCCGAGCGCGGACGCGACGTCGATACCGTCCGCAGCTTCCTGTCGGGCGCGGGACCGGTAGCGCTGTTCGACCTTCCCTGGATCCCAGTCTATCTCGTCTTCGTCTGGCTGCTGCATCCGATGCTCGGCATGCTGACACTGGGTGGTGCGCTGTTCCTCGCCTGCCTGACGATCGCAGCCGAACTCCTGTCCCGCCGCCACGCCAAGGAGATGACGAGAGCTGCCATCCAGCGCAACAACATCTCGGACAACCATGTTCGCAACGGCGACATCCTCTATTCGATGGGCATGACGGATCGCGCGATCGACCGCTTCGAAAGCGCCAACCGCCGTCACCTCGACACGCAGACTGCGACCTCCGACATCGCCGGCACCTTTGCCGGCATCTCCAAGGTCTTGCGCATGATGCTGCAGTCGGCAACACTCGGTCTTGGCGCCTATCTCACCATCCAGGGCGAGATGTCGGCCGGCGCCATCATCGCCTCATCGATCGTCACGGGCCGTGCCCTTGCCCCGGTCGACCAGGCGATCGCCCAGTGGAAGGGCGTGATTTCCGCCCGCCGCTCCTGGTCGCGCATCAAGGATACGCTCGCTGTCCTCGATCGTCCCAGCACGCAGTTCGATCTTCCGACGCCGAGCGAAGGCCTCGTCGTCGAAGGCGTGACCACGGTCGCCCCGACCACGGGTACCGTGCTCCTCAGCGAGGTATCGTTCGAGCTGACAGCCGGTCAGGCACTCGCGCTGATCGGCCCGTCGGGTGGCGGCAAGACGACACTCGCCCGCTCGCTCCTCGGCATCTGGCCCCTGCTGCGCGGCTCGGTTCGCGTCGACGGCGCAGATCTCAAGCAGTGGCCGACCAGCTTCTTCACGCAGAATGTCGGCTATCTGCCACAGGAAGTGGCTCTCCTCGACGGGACGGTCGCCGATAATATCGCCCGCTTCGATCCGGACGCCGATTCAAAGATGATCTTCCGGGCGGCACGCGCTGCCGGCATTCATGACCTGATCGTGCGACTTCCCAATGGCTACCAGACGCAGATCGGGCCAAGCGGCCAGTCGCTCTCGGCCGGCCAGAGGCAGCGCGTCGCGCTGGCTCGTGCGCTTTACGGCGATCCCTTCCTAGTCGTTCTCGACGAGCCGAATTCGAACCTCGATGCCGAGGGCGAAGAGGCCCTGATGAAGGCGATCGTGAAGGTCCGCGAACGTGGCGGCATCGTCGTCATCGTGGCGCATCGTCCAAGCGTCCTGCAGGCGGTGGACATGGTGGGTGTCGTCCAGGCCGGCAAGCTCGTCTCGTTCGGGCCGAAGGAAGACATCATCAAGGTGCCTGCCAACACGTCCGAGAAGAAGTCCTTGCGCCCGGCCCGGACGCTATCAGTCGCAGCGGAGTGAGACACATGACCATGTCCACGATCGATCATGACGATAGCCTGAAGCTCGGTCATGGCGATGCGCAGGCGGCCAAGGCACCGGCCAAAAAGTTCGCGCTCGCCGAGATCCAGGATCGCACCCTTTGGTCGCCGGGCATCTTCGCCGTGCTCTCCATGGGGCTCGGCGCCTATCTCGGGCGGCTGCGTGACATGGTCAATCCGGCGCCCAATACGCAAGTGCCTGAGGACAAGAAGACGGTGGCCCTTAACGACGACACGGCCGCGCCGGTCGAGGACGACGCGGAGAGCGGCATCGACATTGCCGCCTTCTGGCAGGAGATCCAGCGGCGCTATGAAGACGTCGTGGAGCAGATCGAACAGCCACGCCGGCTCTATTCCTCGATCCGCTACAACGCCCAGGACTTCATGCTGGAGGGCGGCTATACCGACCGGCCCTTCCAGGGCGTGTCGATCGACGTCGCTGCCAACGGCTTCCGCTTCGTCTCTCCGACCGTCGCCCGGCCGCGGTTCAGTGATCTCACACTTCCAAAGGCCAACAATGATGCGTCTGGCGGACTGCCAGGTTCTGCAAGCCAAGGCAGTGGCAATGCCGGCGGAGGTACCGAGCCTCCTCCTGGGGGCGGCTCGACCGGCGGCAACAGTCAGCCGGTCAATCGCGCGCCGGTGTCGCGCGGCCCTGTCTATCTCGGGACGGGACTGGTCAATCTCTCGATGCTTCTAATGTGGGCCGACCTGGCTCGCGCAGGCATCGATCCCGACGGGGACAAGCTCACGATTTCCGCGATCCAGGCAACTTCTGGCGAGATCAGAAGCTATGGCAGCGACGCTTGGATCTATGTACCCGAGCGCGACAAACAGGGTCTGGTCACACTGAACTTCACGCTCAGCGACGGCAAAGCGACGATCCAAGGGCAGGCCTTCCTCGACATGCGTCCGCATCCGGAGACAGAGATCGAGGGAACCGATGCAGATGACGTGCTTCTCGGCACGCCGGCCAGGGACCTCATCTATGCCGGCCTCGGCAACGACATCGTCTATGGCCGCGAAGGCGATGACCTGATCCTCGGTGGTGCTGGCGATGACCTGCTGATTGGTGGCGACGGCCGCGACGTGATCCATGGCGGTGAAGGCAACGACCGCATCTTCGGCGGTGACGGCGATGACGTGCTCTTCGGCGAGGCCGGTAATGACATGCTCTTCGGCGAAGCCGGGCGCGATAGCCTGATCGGCGGGAATGGCGACGATGTCCTGTCTGGTGGCGACGGCGACGACCGGCTGTTCGGTGAACACGGCAACGACGTGCTCTCCGGCGATGCAGGCCAAGACGTGCTGGAAGGCGGTGCCGGTCACGATACGCTCGGCGGTGGCGCGGGTGAAGATGTCATGGTCGGCAATGATGGCGACGACATATTCGTAGCCGGCGTCCAGCCGGTGCTGGAGCTCAAGAGCCTTGCACGGATCGCAATCGAACTGCCGCTAGCCGATCCTGCGTCCGCGACGGCCGTCGTCGATGACGGCGACGACGTGATCCATGGCGGCGACGGCAGCGATACCTATGACGCCTCCTTCGCAAGGATGGCGGTCGATATCGATCTCGCGGCCGGCTCCGCAGACGGCGACGAGATCGGCAGCGACCGGCTGACCTCGATCGAAAATGCCGCCGGCGGGACCGGCAATGACATGATTGCTGCCAGTTCTTCCGTCAACATTCTCTATGGCAATGGCGGACACGATACCTTCGTCTTCGCTTCCGTCGCTTCGATCGCCAATGGCGGCATGGGCCATGACGAGATCCGCGATTTCAACGTTGGCGACAAGGTCGACCTGTCGAAGCTCGAAGGCGAACTCGGACGACTCTACTTCGAAGATGGCGGGAGCTCGCTCGAACTCGACGACCACGAGCACAAGACCCTGGTCAAACTCTACAAGAAGATGATCGACGACGACGATGCAGACCATCATGTCCTGCAGCTGATCACCGATATCGATGGTGACGAGGACTACGAGATCGTCATCATCAGCGCCCAGGACCTCGATGCCGACGACCTGATCCTGACGGCATTCCATCTGCCGGGTCAGGTCGAAGGGCTCGTTGCCTGATCTGAACACGGTAAACGAGCCCCTCTTCGGCTCACATTGTAACCTGCGTATGGGGAAACGACATGACACAGCGTCCAAACGATACCGACACGAATGTCTCGCTGGCCGGCAAGGGCCTGAGAGGGCGCATGCTTGCGGCAACGGCGCTGGGCCTTGCGCTCACCGTCGGGATCGGCGGATGGGCCGCGCAGGCGAAACTTGCCGGCGCCGTGATCTCGCAGGGCGAACTCGTCGTCACCGGCGAGACCAAGCAGGTCCAGCATGTCGATGGCGGCACGATTGTCGCGATCCCCGTGAAGATCGGCTCCTCCGTCAAGAAGGGCGAGGTCGTGTTGCGCCTGGATGACACCCAGATCAGCATCGAACTCGGCATCGTCCAGTCGCAAGTGGCCCAGCTGAAGGCAATGATGGCCCGCCTCGTGGCCGAGCGTGATGGGGCGGACGCCCTCTCCTTCGAGGGTCTCGATCTTGCGCCCGAGGTCACCCGCGAAGAGCGCAAGTTGTTCGACGAGAACCGCGACATGCGGGCAAACCAGAAACAGCAGATCGAGATGCAGATCTCCCAGCTGCGCAACCAGATCGACGGCCTCAAGGAGCAGGAAAAGGCGAACCTTTCCGAGAACGAACTGATCGCAGAAGAGCTCGCCATGCAGGAGGGTCTGGTACAGAAGGGGCTCGCCAAGGCGTCTGAACTGCGCGGCCTTCGCCGTCAGATGGTCCGGATCGAAGGCACCATCGGTGATCTCCTCGCCCGTGTCGCGGAGGCAGAAGGCCAGATCAGCGAGCTAAATGTCCGCCTGATGTCGGTCGACCAGACCAGCCGCACTGAGTTGCAAAAGGAGATCGTTTCGGTCGAGGCGCGGCTCACCGAACTCGAGCAGCGCGCGCTGCAGCTCACCCACCGGCTGGAACGCACCATCGTGAAGGCGCCGGAAAGCGGCACGGTCTACGACCTGCAGGCCCACACGATCGGCGGCGTCGTCGCGCCCGGACAGGTGATCATGGCGATCGTGCCCGACGACACCGAACTCGACGTGCATGTGAAGGTCGCACCGACCGATATCGACCGCATCTTCGTCGGCCAGACCGCCCGCATGCGCTTCACAGCCTTCAACCGCCAGACCACACCGGAAATCGTCGGCGCCGTCGACATCATCCCGGCCGCAACCGTCATCGACAAGGCGACAAACCTGCCCTTCTACAAGACCAGCGTCACCTTCTCTCCGGACGACCTCGGCGAACTCGCAACCAAGCTTACGCCCGGAATGCCGGTCGAGGTCTATATCGAAACCGAAGAACGAACCGTCATCTCGTTCCTTGCAAAACCATTCACCGATCAGATCACCAGAGCATTCCGAGAGGAGTGAAAGAGCGTCGGCTGTCGCCAGTGTGACTTTTGGTCGGCGGCTATGCCCGCGGCGCTTGGCTACGCGAGGCCTCCGAACGACGTGATCGATAAGCGGGGGTACGCGGCGTGAAGCGCGTCACGCACTATGACCGGCGTTTGTGAGCGGGGCGTGTTGACCACGCCCCGCCATTTAAGCCTTGCCGACGGGCAGCATGCGCCAGATAGGCGCATTCTCGGCCAGGAGTGAGATCAAAAGACCTCAGCTGCGACGCAGATCTATGCGGCTGGTCACGACTGATTTGCCCGTCTTGGGATCTGTATCGACCGTGGTGAGGCGCATGCCGGTATCGCCAACCTTTTCGATCGTCATTTGCGCGCGGCGGTCGCCATTGACCTCTTTGGCCCAGGTGATGCCAAGGTTGATCGTGTCGCCGGCGCGCTGTCCGCCCAGACCTGCTGTGCCGGTGCCAGCACCGACATAGGAGCCGGCATATTGCGATCCAGTGGCCTTTAGGTCGGCACTGATGACCCGCGAGAAGATTGCAAGGCTCGTGCATTTACCGTCCAGAGACAGCGACTGCGGCGTGGTATCCGACGTGAACTGGCAGGTGACGTTGAGCGTCGGGGAATTTGCCCGAACCTTGACCGTGCCTTTGCCGTTCCAGCTTCCGGCCATCGACTTCAAGAAGGCGCTTTCGTCGGCATAGGCAAAGCTTCCAGACGCGAAGACGAGCACCGTAGCGGCCGCCATCGACCAGGCAGAAAATCTCATCATGGACTTGTCTTTCAATCGCGGACGACCGGCGTATGACGCGGGCAGATCTCGCATGAAGTTATGTTAGCCAACCTGCAGGGGGCCAATAGGTTCCGGGAACATAGTGATTAAGGCCGCGGGGGCTTTCACGAGGTTGCGAATCCAATCGGGCCTTGCGTAGGGTCTCGATAGCCAGTCACGCGCAGCGCGTGACCTCATCTCATAAGGCCTGCGGCCCGCAAGGCACTCTCGATGACCTCCTGAATACTGTCAGGCTTCAAAGCTTCGCTCTGCTGCGGAGCAACGCGCGCGATATCGGGCTCGACCGCCGTTTCTCGTCGCTCGAAGGAGGGTGTGAGCCCCCAGGCACGTGCGATATGCACGGTTGATGAAATGCCGGCGTCGAGCATATGTGCGGCAGGTCGACCATATCCGGACGCCCCATCGACGGGCGTTCCGTGGCCCATTCCGACGATCCGGTAGTGCTCGATGGCATCGCGGCCGGATGCATCTTGCCAGGTTTCGAGCAGATGGCCGCCGTCAAGAAGCTGAGCCTCACCCGATCCAGCATCCGCGCCGTGGACACCGCGCCACTGATCGATGATCGCACGGGAGTTTGCATCGGAGACCGTGTTGTCGGTCGTCCCATGCCAGACAGAGATCGTTGGCCAGGGCCCCTGGTGGGCGGAGGCGTTCCTCAGCTTGGCATCGAGTGTCGTCGACGATGGAATTCCGTGCCCGCGCATGCGGTCGAATGCTTCAGGCACCGAGGAGGCAACGCCAAAGGGAAGGCCAGCGATGATCGCACCGCCGGTGAAGACCTCCGGGTAGGAAGCGAGAAGCGCATTGGCCATGGCTCCACCTGCCGACAAGCCGGTGACGAACACACGACGGGGATCGACACCGTGGAGCTCGATCATGCTGGAAATCATCGCGCGGATCGAAAGGGTCTCGCCGCTGTCGCGGGTGACGTCATCGCTCTGAAACCAGTTGAAACAGAGATTGGCGTTGTTTTGGCGCGATTGCTCAGGGAAGAGCACCGCAAATCCATAGTCATCGGCAAGTTGCGACCAGCCGGAGCCGTGATCATAGGCGGCGGCGGTCTGTGTGCAGCCATGCAAAACGACCACGAGGGCGGGAGGAGAAGTCGAATTCTCCGGGCACTGATACCAGCCCGTCAACTGGCCAGGGTTTTGCGCAGCAGCGTCCAGTTTGGTGAGCTTGTTTGGCTGACCAGTGGCGCCAGGCGCCTGCGCTCGGGCGCGAGCGAGCCGCTCGATGGTATCGGAAATGCTTCGCATGGGGTGACCTTCTGGGGTTCCGGAAAGCCAACCGACATCCCTGTTGATAGATGATGTGCCTCAAAAACGTTGAGGACCGGCGTGAGCCGGTCCTCAATTATCATGCTTTAGAGAGTGCGAACCCGATAGCGCTCGCGCTCCTGCTCGACTTCGGCTGGGCCGTAAGGATCAGCGGAATGATCGAACTTCGTCCAACCCTGCTCCGAATAGGCCTGGCGGCGCGCCATCGGATCGACGCGGTTGGACTGCTTGAGGATCATGTCAGCTTCGGTTTCCATGCCGTCATCCACACGAGCGGTGACCAGCGTGCCGCCGCGGCGAACGCCTTCAGCATAGACATGGGCCTCATCTTCGGAGACGCCGGAATCCGTCAGTGCGCCGATGAGACCACCAGCCGCGCCACCGGCAACCGCACCGGCAATGGCGCCAGCAGCGGTGGCGGCAAGCCAGCCGGCTGCAACAACCGGGCCGACGCCGGGAATGGCCATGATGCCGAGGCCAGTCAGGAGACCGCCTGCGCCACCGACCACAGCGCCGATGCCAGCACCGGTGCCAGCGCCTTCTGCGGCACCGTTGTCGTTATCTTCGTGCTTGTGGCGGTTGTCGGCATTGTTGGAAACGATGCTGATGTCGTCAGACGGGACGCCACGCGCTTCCAGTGCGCTCACGGCTGCGCTTGCATCATTGTAGTTGTCAAAAAGTCCGGTAACGGTTTTCATGGGAATGACCTTTCTCTGCGTTTCCGCAAAATTATTTGGAGACGACGTTGCCCTGGTAATCCATGGCCACCGGCATGGACTTGCCGTCCTTCATCGCCGTGGCCTGCCAGACGCCCTGGTCGTCGAGCTTGAGGTCGGCAATGCCGGTGAAGCCGGCTGCTTCGATGCGCTCACGCGCCTGTTCTTCGGTGAAGGAATTTGCGCCCTCGACAGGGGCTGCAGCGTCAGGTGTTTCCGGGGTCGCTACGGCTGGCGTGTCGCCGTCCGTCGCAGGAACAGTGGTGGTCTGGGCATAGGCAGACACTGCCGAGGCGCACACGAGCGCCGCCGCGAAAATCATCTTTTTCATGGGTTTTCCTCTTTGCAGACCTGGTTGCTAGGTCTCGGAGCAAGAACACGACGGCGTGATTAAAGTTCCGCAATTAGCTCGCTTTGCTGGCCAATCGTTTTCAGCTGCAACTTTTCGCGGGCAGTGCTCTGCCTCTTGGATCGTCCACGCAGGACAAACGCCCCCGACTTTGAGACTTACAGCGACACGATTTCATCATCTGCTTGATAATCATCAAGATTGAGTCGCTGCAGGGCTCATTTTTGCGAATACCGCAGACAAATGATGCAAGGCCCAGGCAACTGGTGTGCTACGGTGATGATGTCGGAATTGGCTTTGTCGATTTTTAGACACTCCTGCCGAGTCATGACTTGCGCCGTGAGTCTTCGGCCCTTGAGGGCCCGCCTATGCCACAAACACCGACCGTGCATTTCGAAGCGGCAAGCACACTTGCCGTAGTCATGTCCTCCCACGAACCGCTGTTGTTCCTGTCCGACGACCTCAGGATCATCGCGGCGAGCACATCCTTCTGCCGCGCGTTCGAGATCGACCCCGCATCGGTCGCCGGCAGGCAACTCGCCGAACTCGGACAGGGAGAGTGGGCAATGCCCAGGCTGCAATCGCTGTTGATGGCAACCGCGTCCGGCAGTGCGCAGATCGACGCCTATGAGATCGACCTGAAGCGACCGAACCAGAAAACGCGGCAATTGGTCGTCAATGCGCGAACCCTCGACGACGGCGACCTCGAACACATTCGGCTGCTTGTCGCCATAACCGACGTCACCGACATGCGCGCCGAGGCCCGGCTGAAGGATGACCTCGTGCGCGACAAGGCCATCCTCTTGCAGGAGGTCCAGCACAGGGTGGCCAACAGCCTGCAGATCATTGCCAGTGTCCTGATGCAGAGTGCTCGCCGCGTTCAGTCGGAAGAGGCGCGTGGCCATCTCCATGACGCCCGCCATCGCATCATGTCGATCGCCGCGCTGCAGAGGCAGCTCTCCACCTCGGCAGGCGGCAGCGTCGAGCTGCGTGCCTATTTTACACAGCTCTGCCAGAGTCTCGGCGCATCCATGATCGCGGATCCCGAGCGGCTGTCGATCAAGGTGACTGTGGACGACAGTAGCGTCCCTGCTGACATCTCCATCAGTCTGGGTCTGATCGTCACCGAACTCGTGATCAATGCTCTCAAGCATGCATTCACCGACGAGCGTAGCGGCACGATCGAGATCGACTACCAATCCTCGGACAAGGATTGGACGCTATCGATCTCCGACAACGGGATTGGCATGTCGATCGGGAACGATGCGCCCAGGGCGGGGTTAGGGACTGGCATCGTGGAAGCGCTCGGCAAAAACCTCGAAGGCGAGATCACGCTGAGCGACGCTGACCCTGGCACGGTGGTGACGATCAGCCATCGGGAAACGCCAGGACTCCGAACCGATTTTTCGCCGGCTGCCTAGGCCAGGATTGGTCTCTGAAGCGCCAAGGGCTGCCATGTGGCAGCCAAACTCATGATGCGAGTGAACAATGAAGAACGGCAAACCGGTCGTCCTAGTCGTGGAAGACAGTGCAATAATACGAATGAGTGCAATCGATCTCGTCCTCTCGGCGGGTTATGAAGCGCTCGAAGCTGGTGACGCAGACGAGGCGATCCGCATTCTGGAAGCACGGGATGACATCGATCTGGTGTTCACCGATGTCCAGATGCCAGGCACGATGGACGGCATCAAGCTGTCCCACTACATCCGCGATCGATGGCCGCCCGTGAAGCTGATCGTCGCATCCGGTGCAGCCATCGTCGAAGAAAGCATGCTGCCGGCCGGAAGCCGCTTCTTCCCCAAGCCCTATGACGACTTGACCATCACCGAGGCGATGGAACGCCTGCTTGCCAGCGAGAACCCGAAGGCCACCTCGCTCTGAAGCCAAAGGCGTGAACTGGCCCCCATCGACTGGGGGCCAGACGCGTTATTTGGGTGCCGAAGCCTTACCCAGTTTCACGGACGGTTCCCGGCCCCAGACACGGAGCTTGGCAAGCGATGTCACGAACTCGTCCAGCCCTTCGTCGCCAGGCAAGGCGATCACCCCCTCATCGAGAGCCTCTGCAATACCCGCCTTTTCCAGAAGCGGCATGGCCGACTGATCGTAGCCAATATACTTGCAGTGCTGGAAGGCATCCGCCACGAAATCCCGGGCGGTTGCTTCCTTGACGAGATCGTCCATGGCCTCTGCCGATGTCAGCAGCGCGACGGCATCGAACAGAACCGACGGCCCGCCGTCGATCATGTGTTGGACCTCGATCCAGCTCCCGTCCGACGCCTTGACGCCGCCGACCTTCGGCGCAATCAGCTCGAAGACAGCTTTTTCCTTGGTAATCGCCGCCGTCAGATCTTTCAGCAGTTTCGCATCGACGCCATCCGTGACGAGGATGCCAAGCTTACGCCCTTCGAAGCGTTTCGGCCCGCGTTCCACGATGCTGAGCGAGGGGGCAGGCTCCAGATCTTGACGCGTCGGCATCGCGGCATCTGCCTCCTTTGGCATCGACTGGAAGCCGAGCTTCTGCGCCACGGTGTTCGCCAGCGTCTCATCGATGTTGAGGAGATGGGAGACCATGCGCTCGCGGATCACGGCGGTTTCCACCTTGCTCAGCTCGAAGGTCAGGGCAGCCGCGATGTGGCGCTGCTCCGGGGCCGTTTGGCTAATGTAGAACTGCCGGGCCTGGCTATAGTGGTCGGCAAAGCTTTCAGGACGGAGACGCGCCTTGGTGCCCTGCTCTTCTGACGGAAAATGGCGATAGCCACGCGTCGGCGATTCCCGCGGGCCTTCACCGAAGGAGTTCGGCTGGTAGTTCGCCCTTCCGACCGGATTACGCATCGCCATGTGACCATCCTGCTGGAAGGTCGCAAAGGGACATTTGGGCGCATTGATCGGCAGATGGGTGAAGTTCGGCCCGCCCAGACGCTTCAACTGCGTATCGAGATAGGAGAAATTGCGGCCCTGCAGCAGCGGATCATTGCTGAAGTCGATACCCGGTGGCACGTTCTGTGTCATGAAGGCGACTTGTTCAGTCTCCGCAAAGAAGTTGTCGGGCATGCGGTCGAGGACGAGCCTGCCGATAGCGACAGGGGCCAGGATCTCCTCGGGGATGATCTTCGTCGGGTCGAGCACGTCGAAGTCGAAGCTGTCAGCGAATTCCTGATCGAACAGCTGAACCTGCAATTCCCATTCCGGGAAATTACCGGACTGGATGGATTGCCAGAGATCGCGGCGATGGAAGTCGGGATCCGCGCCATTGATCTTGACGGCCTCGTTCCATGCGACCGACTGGAGACCCAGCTTCGGCTTCCAGTGGAATTTGACGAAGGTGGATTCGTCCTTGTCGTTGACAAAGCGGAACGTGTGGACGCCGAAACCTTCCATGAAGCGGAAGGAGCGCGGGATCGTCCGATCAGACATGATCCACATGACCATATTCATGCTCTCAGGCGTCAGGCTGATGAAGTCCCAAAAGGTGTCATGGGCAGTCTGCGCCTGCGGGAAGGCCCGATCAGGCTCCTGCTTGGCGGCATGGATCAGATCCGGGAACTTGATGGCATCCTGGATGAAGAAGACCGGGATGTTGTTGCCGACGAGATCCCAGTTGCCCTCTTGGGTATAGAGCTTAACCGCGAAGCCGCGGACATCGCGGGCAAGGTCGGCGGAGCCCTTGTTGCCGGCGACCGTCGAGAAGCGAACGAAGGCTTCGGTCCTTTCGCCCGGGCGCTGGAAGAGGTCGGCCTTGGTATACTTGGCGAGCGATTCATAAGTCTCGAAATAGCCGTGCGCGCCATAGCCGCGGGCATGGACCACGCGCTCGGGAATGCGCTCGTGGTCGAAGTGAAACATCTTCTCGCGGAAATGAAAGTCGTCCACCACAAGCGGACCACGCGGCCCGACACGCAGTGAATTCTGATCGTCGGAGACAGGGCCGCCCTGGGCCGTCGTCAGAAGGGGCGCGTCGCCCTCGGCGATCTGATGCAATTCGCCCCCTTCGCCGCGCTGCATCGTCTGGTCATGGATCTTGGCAGTCGAAGTTTTGGGCGAAACGGACCCACGGGTTGGTGTCTTGGCCATGGAGAACTCCTGGAGCATGCGCTCTGATGGTGGGGAGGAACGTGCTTGAAAAGCAAAAGACCGCCACAATCGGGCGGTCTCGCAGGGGTTGAGGCAGCTTAGCTGGCCTTCTTCATGCCCTTGGTGTTTGCCGAGGCCTCGCCGAGTGCCGTGAGCTTCTGGTCGGTTGCAATCTCTTCCTGGAGATTGGCATCCAGCAACGGGATGGCATCCTTCAGACCGAGCTGCTTCGCCCAGGACTTGAGAGTGCCGTAACGGGCGATTTCATAATGCTCGACGGCCTGTGCAGATGAGATGAGACCCGCGTCAAGGGCGGCTGTGCCCTTGTAGTCTTCCATGATCTCTTCGCCTTCGGCGAGGATGCCCTGGATGGCTTCGCAGGTCTTGCCGCGAGGCGACTTGCCGAGCAGTTCAAACACCTGTTCCAGACGTTCGATTTGGCCCTGGGTTTCCTCGCGGTGCTGCAGGAAGCCAGCTTTGCCCTCTTCCGACTGCGCTGCACGCGCCATCTTCGGAAGAGCCTTCAGGATCTGCTTCTCGGCAAAATAGATGTCCTTGAGCGTATCAAGGAACAGGTCGGACAACGTCTTTTCGGTAGCCATTGGGGAATCCATTCAAATTTGGTGAAGTATCAGGTGTCCAACCGCCCAATGCTTCAATGGTTCCCGCATGACCTTAGCCCAGTTCAAACGCTCGCGACCCTAGGTCGTGCTCACCGATCTAACTCGGGCGAGGTTAGGCTTCTGCTACTGTGCCGGAGGCCGATCCCCCCACTGACCAAAACAGTGGGGGGATCACACGCCAAACTCTCACTCGATCTCGACGCGCCCCTTCTTTTCGTCTTTGTCCTTCTTCTTCTGCAGAAGCCAGGTCAGCAGATCCTGTTTTTTCTTCGGAGTTTCCTTCGTCTTTTTCACGATGACTTTGGGGCGATAGACCTTGATGTCATCGAGGGCGGCAAATTTCTCGCCATACTCCTTCTTGATCGATGCGACCCGGCCCCAGCTCTTCGCGCGCGACGCAAGCACCGCAAGGCCAACGACACCGCCTTCCGTGGGCTCCCATTCAACCGATTGCTCGAAGAGGCGCGATGCTTCCTTGGTCTCCTTGTTGTCCAGCCGGTACCAGCCGAGTGCCTGGGCGCCGAGGGCGGACTTCAGTTCGAAAACATACGCCTCGAAGGTTTGGAGTTCGTCCTCAGCCGGCGACAAGGGCGCCTCCTGATTGGTGAGACCGGCCGCGACCAGTTCAATGTAGATCTTCTTCAGCTCAGGGGTCTGCGCTGCGTATTGGCGGGCAATCTGCAGCGCTTCGTCGCGGTGCTCCATGTTGCGAAGAGTCAGGATAACGCCCTCGACGCTCTTCAGGCTGGTCGTCATGCGCGTAGCGCTGACGAACCAGTGGTAAGACGCCTCCCAGCTCTGCTGACCGTAGTAGAACCAGCCAAACAGTTCCGCATCGACAGCGGAGAACGAGCGTTGCACGTAGTCGCTGAAGCGCTGCAACTCATCCATCGTCAGCGCGCTTGCAGGTCCCTGACCTTGCGCGACCATGCCCATCTTTCGCCGAACCAGATCGAAGGACACATTGTCGAATTCGCCCGTGCCGTCCGGGAGGATGTTGCCGAGTGCCACCAGAGACCGGGTTCCAGCCTCCGGAAGCAGGAGGCTCGCCTTCTGGACCGTTGACAGGCGTTCGTTCGGGTCTTCGCAGGTCGTGACGATGTATTTGTAGAGATCGAAAGCCCGGGCAAAGTCCCTGGACTGCGCAAGAGCCTCGGCCGTGATCCACATGGTGTTCATCTCGGCGCAGACCATCAGCTGCGGCGAGCCCTCGGCCAGTGTTACGACCTGGCCCCAGTTACGCTGAGCATGCGAGCGCTCCATCAACTTGCGGGTTTCGCCGAGAGCCAGCTTGTCGAGCAGTTCCTGGCTCGGCTTCCAGTTCGGGTTTTCACTCTGCAGCTTGGCAATTTCGGTGCGAACACGCACGTAGTCTCCGCTGCCGAAAATGTCCCAGAGCGGCTGTTCGGAGATGTTCGTCGGGGCATCGAAGAGATCCTCCGGCGCATCCCAGTCGGGATAAAGCGTCTTCAGGCGCCGCAACTCGGCACCAAGACGCTTCAGGTCGCGCGTCTGCGCATAATAGCGTAGCGCGGTTTCATCGACTTCCGACAGGGTGGAGGCCTTCGGTTCTTCGGTCTGCTGGCTGAGTTTGGCGATCTGCATCTCGACGCTGTCACGGGTAGCGACGGGTGCCGGGCTTGCCGTGGGCTGCAGTGTGCTGGCTGCGGCAGGCTGCTCAGCCGGCCTCCGCGCGGACGTGGTCGTGGTCGGACCGAAGGGGTTCTCCCCGGGGGCCACGTCCCGGATGACCGGGGCGGCCGGTTGAGGCGCAACGGCCATGACCGGGCTCACGGCCTCCGGCATGGGCGCGGGCAGGACGACCTGCGCCGGTGCCGGCATGCTTGGCACGACAGCCTGCGGCACAGCCGCGGTTGCCGGGACGACCGGCGGAAGTGTGGGCGCGACGGCGGTTGCCGAGAAGGGCGCGAAGTTCGGCATGGCAGGCTGCACGGTGGCCGGAGCCGAGACATTCGTCATCTGGGCTCCACCTGGGATCACGACACCCATCGCGGGGTAATTGTTCACGCCGTCACCTGTCGCCTGGCTGATCGGAACGATGATGCAGGCGCCGAGGAGGAGAGCTTTCTTCAGGGGAAGTCGGTCAAACATGTGGGGTACCTTTCAGCGATCGCCATGAGGCTCAGCACATGGAGAGTGGCGGGGTAATAGTCTTGGGAGCTGAAGTCAGAGAGAAGAGCGACGTCGGGACGCCTGCCCAGACTGCATTCGACGAGTGCCGCAACCGCCTGATAGCCGGGGTCGGGCATGGGAGCGATCCGCGTCGCCGTCGCAAGTTCGACGACGGACATCGATGCTGTCCCGAACTGTTTCCAATGCGATGCGAAGATCTCGAGAATGTCGGGATAGTCCCGGGAATACCAGGCGAGATAAAGCGGAACACGAATGGCGTCATAACCGAATTGCGATGGGTATCCGCTCGCCGGTCGGGGCATGTCGCCGGAAAGGGACAGCCAGTCCGAGGGAAGCCGGGCAGGTCCGAAGCGCGCGTCGCGAAGCAGTGTCACTCCGCTGTCCATCAAGGCCTTTGACGGAAAGCGGGTCGACAGACGACCGAGGTCAACAATGGCCGGGAAGATCCAGTAGGCCATGTTCACGACGGGCCCGTCCGCTTGCTCATTCGGACCGAAACCGTGGACACCCGGCAGGAGGACCAGGCCGTGATCCGTCTTGATGGTTGCGCGCTCGACGATGGCGTCAGAGATTCGTCTGGCCTCACGCTGAAGTTCCGGTTCGTCCCAGCGCTGACCGGCACGCATCAGAGCCCAGGCGATCAAGAGGTCGCCGTCGGTCGCATTGTTGCGGTCGGTGATCGGCGGCGTCTGGGTTGGATCCCATCGCCAGGCTGCAAGCCCATCGTCCCTGACGAAAAGATTGCCCTTCGTCCAGGCCCAGATCCGATCGAAGCTGTCGCGGTCATCAGCCGCTTCCGCCATCAGCATGCCATAACCCTGGCTTTCGCTGTGGCTGATGCCGCCTGCCCTGTTATCGACCACCCGTCCTTCGTCGGTAACGAAGTTATGGCGGTAGACCAGCCATGCGCCGGCCGTGATGTCGGCCGCGACATTGTCCTCCTGCTGTGACAGTGTCGCCGTCGTGGCGCCCGCGATCAGGGCGCCACTCAGCAGAGATGTCAGGATGAGAAGACGGGTCCTCACGATTTGCGTCCCTGCCTCAGCACCACGAAGGTTGCCGCACCGAGAAGGATCGCCACCACGATCTGGGCGATGGTGAACTCCCGGGCATTGTTCGAGAACCAGCCCGCCACGATGAGACGGCCATTCTGCAAGCTAAGTGGCTTGGTTTCATACAGGCGCTCATGGCCGGCCATCTTGCGCTCGACCAGAGTGCCGTCGCGTTTCAGGGCGTTCACGGACCCTGCGAGACGACCCCAGACATCGGTCTGAGCAAGGCTGCGCATACCCTCGTCGAGGATGGCAGGATCACGAACGGCCACGACCGTCCATGCATCCCGTTCGTTGACCAGGCGTTGGGCCACCAGCATGTCGGCCTCGCCGCTCACCTGATAGACGCCATCGGCGGACAGGACATTAGGGTCATCAACCAGTCCCAATTGCGCAGCCTGGATGCGGACGCGCACCGTAAGGCTCTCATAGAGGTTATGGACGCCCTCCCGCAGACGCGCGACGACCGATGTCGGACGTTCGCCCTGTGCCGGCGCAGCCGACCCATCGACCGAGAGGGCCGGAGCGGCCTCTTCGACCGGGGCGCCCGGCTGTTGGATCTGGTTCGCGTCCAGAGACAGGGCCATATCGCTGGCGACAGGATTGAGGTCGATGCCGAGATCGGATCTCAGTTGTCCGGAGAAGCCCGAGAAGGTCCCGAAGGCCAGAAGAGGACCCTGACGGTCCAGCGGCCAGCCGGAGCTCACCGAAACCGGGCTTACTTCGCGAGAGGCATAGGCCATCTTTGCCAGGAAGCTGGCAGCGGCTCCAAGCATGGTTTCATCCATGCCTTCGACATACAAAGGCGTAGCGCGACCGTTGCCGAACCCGGCCTTGCCAGCCGAGACGACCGCGAGATCGGGCGCGTGACCAATCTGGGCAAAGGCCGGAATGTTCAGCGTGCTGTCACCCTTGATGAAGAAGCGCGCCGTGGAATTGCCAAGCGTTGCCGGATCACAGACTGCATCGGACGCCGTGGATAATTCCGCCTCGAACTCGATGACATTGTAGCCGGGTCTCAGCTTGTCGAGCGGGATCGGGAGCACCTGACCGTCGATGCGGCCGGAGCGCGCTTCGCCCAGCCGGATATTGGCAACGGTCTCACCATTTGCCCGCACGACCATCTGCGATGTCGGCGAGAGGCCGGCTGCGTATTCGGCGTTTAGCTTCAGGTTCGCCGCGCCATAGTCTCCGGGGTAAAAGTCAGCCGGCAGGCTGAACGAGATCGATTGCTCGAAATGACGACCGGCGAAGGGGCGCGAGACGAAGCCCAGTTCGGCAAGCGAGTTTGAACTGCCGGATTCCAGCAGGCGACCTCGGCGGTTGCCAAGCGCACGCCTGCCCTGTGGTGAGCCATCGGTGACTTCGGTCTGCGCGCGCAGGGTGAAGTCGCGGATCGTGGTTGCCAGTTCATCCGCCGAGCGTGCCGCAACGACCATTCGGCTTCTGCCGCTCGAAGGATCGATGTCGAACTGAACGCCGGACTGCTCCGGTGTCACGCCGATAAGGTCGCGGACGGTGCCGAAAGTGCCGACCACCAGGTCGATCCCGGGACCGGATCCGATCTCATTGCCGACAGTCACGACAGGGCGATCGAAATGACCGAGGATCGACAGGGCCTGGACGACCGAGAAAGTGCGGTCGACGTCCTCGCCTGCGGCTCCGCGCGGGATCAGTCCATTGATCGCGGCATGACCGTTGACATCACGGCTATAGGCCAGGAGCGTCGAGACGTCGCTCGGATCGTCCTTGGCATTGCGGGTGAAAACGAAACCGGTCAGGGCCGGGTCGATCTGGGTCCAGAGTTCATATGTCGCCTCGACGGTGCAATCGACGCGATGCGACTGGTCGAGCAGAATGGTCACGGCATTGTAACCCGGCTGGAGCAGGCCTTTCGGCAGTTCCAACTCGACCTGATGCGCATCGCCGGACTTCAGATTGACGGCGCCAATGTCCCGGTCGTTGACGAAGATGCGCATGGCAGAGCGTTCAGGCGCCACCGAGATCGCCGTCTGCATCGTCAGGATGAGCTTCGCCGATCCCGTCATTTCCGAGGGAAGAACGACGAAGGGATATTCCCGGTTCGCGGCTTCTCCGGGGAAGAACAGGTCGCGCTTGTCTGCAATGAGACGACGGATCTGGTTCTCTTCCTGGAAATATTCCTTGGTCTCGGTCTGGGCTTTCGCCTGCGGCGCGAGGACGAAACCGGTCGAGGTAGCGGCGGCCGATGGCGAGGCTGCGAGAAGCAGGCCTGCGGCAGCGAGCAAGGAGAGGTGCTGTCTGATCATTCTCCGGCCTCCCTGTGGCGGACCGGGGCAGCAGCCAGTGCCGCGCCGGCAAGGGGTTTCAGTCTTTGCGGCTCAGCCTTGTCATCCGGCTTGCCGCCAAGGGCGACGCCGATTGCTGCGAGTGGGCAGGTGAACGCCCAGCGCAGGATGCGCAGGCTGCCAGCAATGATGCTTTTCGGCCGCTGACGGAGCGCACGCTGTTCACGGACCACCGACATGTCGTGCATCAGCAGTTCTGCGATGATCGGGAAGTGGTGTGGCTCTGCATCGAAGCGCAGCGCAATCGCGCCATCTTCATCAGGAGAGCCACCGACGATGCTGACCGGAAGCGATGTCACGAGAAGGTTGGAGGACACACTCAGCAGCTGAAGCCGGCCATACTCGCCCTTTCGGAGCATGCGGGACGAACCCTGCGCGGGGATCAGCTTGGCACCTCTGGCCGAGGCTTCGGTGACGGCGCCCCGCAGGACGGTTTCACCGAATTGCAGTTCGACGGTGGTGCGAAGCGGCAGTTCGACGCCGGCAAGGTCCTGGCTGCGTTCGGTGACGACGCCGAGGGCGCAGCCAGCGATCATCAGGTTCATCCAGTTCCAGGCACCGACGATCAGGAGAAGGCTCGAGATCTCGGGTTCGGTGTTGTAGCGGTATGCTGCAACGAACAGAGTGAAGCAGAGTATGCCGAAGATGATGAAGTAAGGCAGCGAGAGCTCCGAGAGCCGGTCCTGCTTCAGCGAGACACCCTTGTCGGTCACCTTGAAAGTCGGGCTCTTGGGCTTGAGCAGCACGCTGACGATGGCCTGGAACAGATAGACCGACTGCACATATTCGTAGAGCTCGGAGATCCAAGGCCAGCGTACGCTGCCATAGAGATAGGTGCGCACCATCTCGCCGACGATCAGATACATGACCGTGTAGGCGAAGAAGTCCTCGAACGACGCCACGAAGATCTTCATGTCGAACAGGATGAAGAGCAGCGGAGCCACGAAGAAGACCGAGCGAACGAAGGGGAAGAACCAGAAGAGCGAGCTGGAGATGTAGCTGAGGCGCTGCGGCAGCGAGAGGCCGCGCTTGAACAGCGGGTTCTTCAGCATCAGGATCTGGACCATGCCCTGGCACCAGCGCGAACGCTGACCGACGAAGCTGGCAAAGGTTTCCGGCTGGAGGCCGGAGATCAGCGGCTTGTCGATGTAAAGGCTGTTCCAGCCGCGGGCATGGAGCTCGAGCGCCGTTTCGCAGTCCTCGGTGATCGTGATCCCAGAGAAGCCGCCGACCTCTTCGAGCGCCTCACGCCGCAGGACGGCCGCCGAGCCGCAGAAGAAGGAGGCGTTCCAACGGTCCAGACCCTTCTGGATCTTGCCATAAAACATCTCGTTTTCCGACGGCATGCGGCCGAAGGTCCCGAGGTTGCGCTCGATCGGATCCGGATTCGAGAAGAAGTGGGGGGTCTGCACGAGGAAGAGACGTTCGTCTTCCGAGAAGTAGCCGACGGTTTCGCGCAGGAAGTTGCGCTCCGGCGCATGGTCGGCGTCGAACACCACGACGAGATCCGCCTGAGTGCGCCAGAGGGCGGCGTTCAGGTTGCCGGCCTTGGCGTGCACGTTCTCCGCGCGGGTCATGTAGACAGCGCCGAGATCGCTGCAGAGGTCCTTGAGGATCGCTGCGCGCTCCCTGGCCTTGGCCGCCGACACCGGGTCATCGCTGTTACGCTTCTGGTCGGTACCGCCGTCATCCAGCAGATAGACGGTAAATTTGTCCGATGGATAATCCATGGCCTTGGCCGCCGCGACCGTCAGCGCCAGGATCTCCCTGTCTTCGTTGTATGTCGGGATAAACACGTCGACGGTCGGGCTCTCATCCTCGTCGAGTTCCGGAGCCCGTGGGCGCTCGATGGGATCGGCAACGACGAAGAGGCTGATGCCGAGCATCAGGATGCAATACATCTCGGCCGCATAGAGGATGATGCCGGGGATGAAGGAATACAGATCCTCAAGCGGCGGGAGCGTGCTCGTCGTGCGCCAATAGGCATATTGCAGGATCACGACACTCGCCAAGGCAAGGAAGACGTGGCGCCAGAAGCCATCGAGCTTCAGGAGCATGATGACCGCCAGGATCGAGATGACGATGACCGAAAGGTTGAAACGGGCGGAATGCCCGACGGGCTGCGCGATCAGCAGGAACATCGCCACAACGATGGCCAGCCAGGCAGCATAGCGAATGATATCTCGCACGATTTTGGACTCCTCATGAGTTCGATCGTCGATTGCCTATCGGGTACCCCTGAGTATAGGCGCACATGCTCATGCATCTTGGGATTGCACGAAAGGTACGGCACCAGACAGGTCGGGGGACACCTGAAGTTAATCTCTGTTTAACCTTAGGAGCGGCTCGATGAGAATGTGAAGTGCTCCATTCCGCTCTGGCGGTGGGTTGTCCGAATCCTGTCGGAGAATGTCGAGATAGTTGCGCTGCAACATAAAATTTTAGTCAAAATGGCCAAATAAATACCCAAAAAAGGATGGGATTTTTATTTTGTATTGTCCTATTAGCTGTAAAAAATTCGATTAGTATTGCGTCCTACTGATTACTATCGAGACTATCGAACATTGCAGATGTAATGTTTTCTCCATACCCGATTCTGAGACACTATGACTGTTTTATGAACATGAGATGCTCGTTTTTTATGCATAACTAAGCTTGGTTGCTCAATTTCCTTTACCAGGATCTGCAGAATCTGAGGTTGGTTCGAATGACACGCGTTATCATGATTGTGCTACGCAGCAATTGCGGAATGTTGGAAATTGCTTCTGTCGTAGAGAGCTTCCGCTATGCCAGCGAGCTGTCCGGAAACCGCTCCTACGCTCTGACAACATGTGCCGCAGGCTATCAGACGCTCCAGCCGGATGAACAATGGATCCACCTGAGTGCTGTACACAACTTGGCGAACACACCACCGGAGGTTGATACACTCATCGTGCCGGATGGATCTCCTGTCACGCTTCAGGATCATGATCTCCGCATCATCGAATTCCTTACAAAGAGCACGCCCAAGGTGCGGCGGCTCGCCACCTTCGGCAATGGAGTGTTGTTTGCAGCCGCGGCCGGAATGACGCGTGGGCATACGGTTGTCGCCAGTGGCGACGTCCAGCAGCGGCTCGCCACCCTTTGCTCACAGACGATCGTCGAACCGCATTCCGACCTGCACAAGAGCGGCAAGATCTGGAGCGCGCGAGGCGCAACCGCCGGGCTGGCGCTTGCACTTGCCCTGATCGAGGAAGATCTGGGGCGCGATATCGCGAAAGAAGTCGCCCGTCGCTTTGGCTCCCGCCTCGCGGACGCGGATATGCGCTACGGAGCAAGCGCGAGACGCCTACCCAGCCTCGACACCGGAAGTCCCATCGAACGCCTGCAGGAATGGGTCACGGCCAACCCGTCCGCGGATCTCAGTGTCGGCAAGCTCGCAGACATGGTCGCAATGAGCGAGAAAACCCTCTCGCGCGCATTCAAGCAGAAGACCGGACAGACGATCGGCGAATTCGTGTTGTCGGTCAGGCTGCGCTATGCCTGTGAAATGCTGGTGGCCGGGGAGCGAAAGATAAAGGACATCGCCCGTCTGGCCGGGCTCGGAAGTCAGACGAACATGCGTCAGCTGTTCATCAATCGCTATGGGCGACCGCCGTCGCAATATCGCCAGACCAACGTCGAGCGGGCGATGTTGGAAGAGATCTGAGCCGGAGGAACCCGGTGTTTACCGACGGCGTGAGGTCAGAGACAGATGTTGCATGAGCCTGTGCTCTGGTGAGGCGCTGCGAGAAACTGGGGCAACTGCAGTCGCTAAACCACAACTGGCCGCCTGTCGTTGACCGCGACCAGGGCGTTATAGCTTCATCGATCCAGAAAGCTGCACTGACCGCTCGGCATCGGTCTCGCCAGCGCCGCGACGAGCCCGGCCATCTGAGGCCGATCCACGCCATCGACCGGCTGGATGTTGAGTGCCTCTTCCTTTGGCCACCAGTCGCCGCCTGCCCAATAGGCCCAGCCAATAAACACATCCCGATTGGCATCAACGGCGTCCGTCATGGCGGCAGCCGCCGCAATGCAGGATGGTTCTCGTGTGACGCCGAACTCGCCGAGAAACCCTTTTGCTCCGGTGCTTCGCAACCAGTTGGCAACTTCGCCGACGGACGCGATCGCCTCTTGGGCGCGTAGACAGCTGTCCTTCTTTCCGGAGAAGTCCTCATCGAAATACTGGTGGAACTCATAGACAAAATGGTTGGCGGGGTCTCGCACACCCGCCATCACAGAGGCGTTCGAGCCACCATACCAGTCTGCACCCCAGCTGTGTGCACCGGTCCAGGCGGTGCCGGGTACCATTACGAGATTGCGGTTCGAGATGGTGCGTATACCGGCAATCGCCTCGTTCGCGACGGAGAGCCAGCTGACTGCGGAGATATCATAAGGTTCGTTCATCAGCGCAAAGATGACACCGGGATCCTGTCCGAACTCCTGCGCGAGCCGCCGCCACAGATCTGTGAAAGCCCCCGGCGGAACATCGGGTGAACCGATCAGCTGACCTTGATAACGGGCATAGTTGTGCGGATCGAGGATGACGACGATATCCTTGTTCCGCATGGACACCACCATATCCTTCAGCCGCGTCAGCTCATCCGCAGAAAAGTCGCCGAAAAGCGCCGGCTGAAGACGCTCCCAAAGGAAAGGAAGCCGGACGGTGTTGAAACCCTTTGCAGCGAAATAATCGACCGTTTCGCCAGATGGATAGATGTAATCTTTCCCGAATTCCCCAGGCAGTGTGCCGAACTCGGCTCCCGCAAGGTTTACGCCCCGAAGGCAACTTCCCTCTGCTGCGGAAACACTCTCAACCGCCTGCCCAGTCAGCAACAGTGCAACCATGGCCGTCCGCCATAAACATTTCATCTCGACCACGCCCCTCCTGGCACCCCCTGCTACATTGCTGTCTCAGGCGGGCCGGACCCTAGAACGCATTGGAAAAGGCTTCAAGCCATCGACAATTCACATCGTCACTGAGGAGCCGGTATCGGAGTTTAAGGAGAACCTGAATGTGCTGTTGGGCAGGGCGAAGGCGGAGAAGCGGCATTGCATTTGGCCCTCGATCGCGAAGCCAAATCACGGCGTGTTTGCATCAGCACCGATAGCTTTGAGCGCTGCACGTGCCACATCCTCGTCCTGATCGCCACTTCCGGACCCGACGCCAATACCGCCGACGAGTACCCCGCCAAAGCGGATGGGTAGACCACCCTTCAGTCCTGTCACCTCGCCCTGGGTCGCACCCGAAATCAGAAGACGTGCCTGTTCTGGAATGGCCGTCGAAGGCGCATTGATGGAGGCAGCGGTCCGAGCTTTGGCAAGAGCACTCTTCAAGGAAAGAAAGCGCGCCCCCTTCATCCGAAAGGAGCCGAGCACGACGCCGCTCTGGTCGACGACAACGATGCATTGCGGCTGGCCCATCGCCGAGGCCGTATCGATCGACGCCTGTAGCATGGCAAGCACCCCCTTGTCCGTCAGTTGCGCCGAAGGCTCAAAGAAGCTGCTCATGGGCTCATTCCCTATCTCATTGTGAAGTAATCGCGGCCGACGCGGAGGAGTTTGCACCGGCCGCGAAGGAGCAAGTCTTATTTGCCCCAGATCTTAGCATACTGGTCGCGATAACCATTGCCCGGATCGAAAATGTTCTTGTCACCACCGTCGGAGCTGATGTTCGCCTTGGTGACGACATGCAGCGGCGAGGTGTAGCCCGACCATTCGACCTTGCTCACGGCGCGGTTCAGTTCGTCGATCAACTGCCAACCCTGCAGGTTGAGGGGCTCCGCGACCGTCACCGCCTGATACTGACCGGAACGGATGCGCTGATAAGCGGACTCGGACCCGTCGCCGGCAGCAACAGCCTTCGGCGCACCGTCACCGGGGATGCCGGCAGCAGCCAGGCTCGGCCCCATGAAGTCGAAGTAGATGTCGTTGATCGCAAGGGCATGCGTCCAGCTTGCACCATACTTCTGCAGAAGCGAGGTCGTCAGCGTCGGCATGCGGTTGGAGGTGTCGGCGATCGGGGTGTCGACATATTCGAGGACGGTACCGCCAAGCTTCTCGATCGTCTCCTTGATCTTGTCAGCCTTGGCAATCGCGATTGCATAGGTCGAGTCCGTGAAGATCACGACGCCCGGCTTGCCACCGGCATCCGCGAAGGCCCATTTGCCGGCAGCGGCCGAGACTTCCATCGCATCGGTCGAGACATTGGCGAAGAGGCAATTGGCCGGATCAGGGCCGATGACCGGGCCAGCATGCCAGCTCACCATCGGGATCCCTGCATCGCAGGCCTGCTTCAGGGCTGCCTGCTGCTCGACGGCATCGAAGCCATTGATGATGATACCATCGGGCTTCAGCGCAAGCGTCTGCCCAAAGGCGCCGGCGCGGCTCTGCACGGAACCAGCGCCATCAAGAACGGTAACCTCCCAACCGATCTTGGCGGCAGCTTCCTGGATGCCGTTGGTGACGCCGAGAATACCGCCATTCTTCATGTCGGCGGCAAGCACGACGATCTTCTTCGCCGCCGCTGCGGTCGGGCCGCTCGTCGGACCATCCCAGGTGGTCTTTTCACCGGCATATTTCTGGACTTCTGCCATCGCGTCCGAAATCGCGTCGGCATGGGCAGGCATGGCGGCCGTCAGCGCCAGGATCGATACGGCTAGGGCTCTCTTCAGCATGGTTTCCTCCCAAAGTAGCTGAATGGACTTATTTGGACTTCGCGCCTTTCTTTCTTTGCGCGTAACCGGCGATCCCGATGGCGATCAGCAAGGTCGTGCCGTTGAACAGAGGCTCGACCCAGAAGCTGCCGCCGAATTGCTGGATGCCGGAAATACCGACGGCGAGGATCATCACGCCGACGATGGTACCCCAGACATTGACGCGTCCGGGTTTGATGGTGGTGGAGCCGAGGAAGGCGCCGACTAGCGCCGGCAGCAGGAATTCCAGACCGACCGAGGCCTGACCGATGCGCAGCTTCGAGGCGAGCAACACGCCGGCAAGCGCAGTCATCAGACCCGATGTAACGAAGGCACCGATGACGAACTTCCGCGTCGGGATACCGTTGAGTTCGGCCGCCCGCTGATTGGCGCCGATCGCATAGAGATACCGGCCGATCGGGGTGTATTCGAGCGCGACCCAGAGCACGACCGTGATGACAAGCACGTAGATCGCGGTGATCGGCAGTCCGAAAACGAAGGTGCCGTTGATCGCATAGAACGCATCTGGAAGCGCGCCGACCATCTGGCGACCGCCGGTATGCCAGAGCGCGAGGGCGTACAGGATCGTGCCGGTGCCAAGGGTTGCGATGAAGCTGTCGATGCGGGCGACCTCAACAAGGAGACCATTGAGCGCGCCGATCACGACACCGAGCACCAGCACGATGGCAACGGCCACCGGCCAGGGGAAGCCGTAGAGCGTCTGCAGGCTGATCGCCAGAATATGCCAGAGCACGATGCCGTAGCCGACCGTCAGATCGATACGGCCGGCGACCATTGGGATCATCGCCGCCAGCGACAGAAGCGCGATGATCGCCTTGTCGGACAGGATGGCCCTGACATTCAGCATGGTCGGGAATGTGGTCGGCAGCAGGATCGAGAACAGCAGAATCAGGCCGAACATCAGGATGACGAGCCCATAGGTCGGCGCGAGGCGCACGATCTTGCGACCGGGCGACAGACCCCGCAATTCGTCCTTTGTGGGTTCGACGGCGTTGGATTGGATACCGGGCATGGCGGTCCTCAGGCGGCTTCACCGGCCGATGCGGCCTGGATCAGGGATTCGGTTGAAAGTTCGACGCCACTCAGCTCGGCCACGGGCAGGCCGCGACTGAAGACGATGGCGCGATGGCAGATATTGGCAGTCTCTTCGAAATCGGTGGACACCACGAGGACGCCCATGCCGCTTGCGAGAGCCTGGTAGAGAAGGTGATAGATCTCGGCCTTGGCACCAACGTCGACGCCGGCAGTCGGATCTTCCGCAATCAGCAGCCGGCGGCCGGAATCGAGCCAACGACCAACAACGACCTTCTGCTGGTTGCCGCCCGAGAGCGCCTCGATGGCAAGCGTTGGGTCATTGGGGGACAAGCCCACGCGACGGCCGAGTTCATGAGCGAGTTCATCCTCTGCCTTCGGCGACAGCAGGCTCAGCAGACGGCGCCCCGTGGCCGACGGATTGAGAAACGCGTTTTCGCGGATGGAGAGTCCGGGCGCAACACTTTCGGCGACCCGATCGCGTGCCACAAGACCGATGCCCGACCGCATTGCGGCTCCGGCGTCTTTCAAGTCCGGCGTGACGCCATTCAGCGCAATCTTGCCGGCATGCGGGATGAGACCAAAGAGGGCTCGGCCGACATCCTCGTGACCGGCCCCACGAAGACCCGCAAGACCGAGCAACTCGCCGCGCTTGATCTCGAAGCTGACAGGGCCGACAGCACCCGTTGCGAGACCTGAAACTTTCAGGATCGCCGGTCCCTCGAGAATGGCAGGCCGGGCAATTTCGCGCGCCTTCCGACCCACGATCAGACCGACCAACTCCTCTGGCGTCGTGTGTTCGATTGCGCGCATACCGACCATCTGACCGTCGCGCAGGACGGCAACCCGATCGGCGATACGGAAAATCTCATCCAGCCGGTGGCTGACATAGATCATGCCGACGCCACGCGCCTTCAGCGGGCGAAGCGCTGCAAACAGGCGCTCGACTTCGTCGGCGGGCAAACTGGCGGTTGGCTCGTCCAGCACGAGATAGTCGCAATCGGCGGCCAGCGCCCGGGCAATGGCGACCAGAGATTTTTGCGTGCGGGTGAGACTGGAAACCCGCGCGGTCGCCGAAAAATCGGCTTCGACGAGCGACAGCGCCTTGTCGGCCAGAGCCTCGGTCGCGGACCAGTCGATCCGACGGCCCTTCTTCACATAGCCAAGCGACAGGGCAATGTTTTCGGCAACACTCATCCACTCGATTAGACCGAGGTCCTGATGGATGAAGGCGACCTTCTGGCCGCCGGCCTTGCCGGCCTCATGGGCGTAAGGAATGCCATCGATGAAGACGCCGCCCTCGTCGGGGCGGTGGATGCCGCCGAGGACCTTGATAAGCGTCGATTTGCCGGCTCCGTTCTCGCCGAGCAGGGCGACGATTTCGCCACGCTCGACCTTCAGTGAAACACCTTTGAGGGCTTGCGTGCCACCAAAGGACTTCACGATTCGATCGAAAAGCAGGCCGTCTGCGGACGGTTGCATACTATGTCTCCTCCCATGCCGGATCCAGATCTTGCGTCAGGTTTACCGGTAACGTAACTAACGTACTTGCATCATTTGCCGAGTCAAGAAAAAAGTTATCGATAACATGCAGCATGTTCACTGCCTCGTCCCGTCGAGGCAAAGCCCCCTATGAAGGCCAATCTCGAAGACATCGCCCGTGCCGCTGGCGTATCGAAAATGACGGTCAGCCGCGTCCTGCGCGACGGGTCCGGCTTCTCCGACCAGACGCGCCGTAAGGTCATGGAGATCGCCGCACAACTGGGCTATGTCCCGAACCGGCTGGCCGCCGCCTTCGGCTCGGATCAGGCAGAAACGCTGGTCGGCATGTGTGTCCCGCGCCTGACATCGGGCCTGTTCGGCCATGTGCTGGATGGCGTCGACCGGGCGCTTGGACGTCTCGGCTATCAGCTGATCATCGGCGCCAACGATCATTCGATGATCGAGGAAGAAGCCTGGATCCGGCAGGTGGTCAGCTGGCGTCCGGCAGGCCTCATTCTCTCAGGTCGCCACCACACACAGGGCACGATTGAGCTGCTCAGGAGTGCGGCCGTCCCGGTCGTCGAAATCTGGGATCTGACCACGAGCCCGATAGACATGGCCGTCGGCTTTTCCCATGCCGACTGCGGTGCCGAAATGGCCCGGCATCTTCTTGCGCGCGGCCGCCGCAAGGCCGGCTATGTCGGCGCACTCGCCCGCTCTGATGTGATGGGGCAGGCTCGTTTCGAAGGGTTCCGCGACGCGCTCGCCCGTGCCGGACATCCGCTCGTCGATGCCGAGATGCTCCACGATGCGCCGGGCTTCTACGCGGGCTATTATGGCCTCGAGACCCTGCTCAGCCGCAAGAACGACTTCGATGTCGTCTATTTCCACAATGACGAGATGGCGATCGGCGGTCTTGCCTTCTGTCAGTCCCGCGGCTTGAGCGTGCCCGAGGATATCGGCATCGCCGGATGGGGCGGGATGGAGGCGGCGTCCATCCTGCAGAAGCGCTTGACCACCACCGTCGTGCCGACGACCAGTATCGGCAAGGCAGCCGCCGAAGCCCTGGTTGCCAAATTGAAGGGCGAGCCCGCGCAGACCGTCACCTTTGTTCCGACACGCCTTGTGCCAGGCGAAACCGCCTGAATTGCCAAGCCGGGTTCAAGGAGCTTGGATGCCGCGCCGGTTGAGCACCACCGAGTAGACACTCGTGGTCGCCGTGATGAACAGCCGGTGCTTCGAATGACCGCCAAAGCAGAGGTTCGACACCATTTCCGGCACCAGGATCTTGCCCATCAGATGCCCATCCGGCGCGATGCAATGCACGCCATCGGCTGCGGAGGACCACAGGTTTCCGTCCGTATCAACCCGCATGCCGTCAGCGCAGCCGGGCGTGATCACGTGGAAGATACGCCCATTCACCGGCCGCCCATCGACTATGTCGAGCACCCGGATGTGCTGCGGATCGGCGGAAAACATCCGCCCTGTATCAGCGACATAGAGGCGACTGCCATCAGGGCTGAAAGCGAGACCGTTCGGCCCCTGCATGTCGGTGATCACAGCATCGATCCCGCCATCCGGAGACACCCGATACACCGTGCAGGGCAGTTCCTGCTCCGCCTTTGCGCCCTCGTAATCCGTCATGATCCCGTAATGCGGATCACTGAACCAGATCGCACCGTCGGGAGCGACAATCACATCGTTCGGACTATTGAGACGCTTGCCTTGATAACTGTCGGCGATGACCGTGATCGACCCGTCCCATTCAGTCCGCGTCACCCGGCGCGTTCCATGCTCGCAGCTGACGAGACGGCCCTGCCGGTCCCGGGTGTGGCCATTCGCATAGTTCGAAGGTTGACGATAGGTGGTCACGCCATCCTCGCTCCAGCGGACGATGCGGTTGTTGGGAATGTCGGAAAACAGCAGGCAGCCGGCATCGCCGAACCATACCGGCCCTTCCGTCCAGTCAAACCCGGTCGCGAGCCGTTTTACCGGCGCATTGCCAAGCACATAGGTGGCAAAGACCGGATCGATGACTTCGAAAAACGACATGCTTGAGGCTCCTCCCAAAACCGTAGTGCCATTCAGGCTGAAAACGCGATCTGCGCTTTCATTGCCTGACTTCGGTCCGAAGCGAGTAGAAAACCCTTCTCTGCTTCGGCCAGCGACACCGTATGCGTGATCAGCGGCTTTACGTCGATCAGCCCCTTGCGCATCAATTCGACCCCGATGGCAAATTCCTGATGGAAGCGGAAGGAACCGCGCAGTTCCAGTTCCTTGGCCGTGATCGCCATCATGGGCAGCGTCATATCGCCGCCCAGACCGAGCTGCAGGATGATGCCCCGAGGCCTGAGCGCCGGAATGGCGCCGGCCAATGCTGCGGCAACACCCGTGCATTCGTAGAGCACATCGAAAGTCCCCTTGTCGCCGGCATAGGCAGCCAGCGCGTCCGGCTCCTTCGCCGTGTTGATCACCCTGTCAGCACCGACCTTTGCGGCCAGCGCCAGCGTGAAATCGGAGAGATCGGTGGCAACGATCTCGGCTGCCCCGGCCCGGCGGGCCGACAAGATCGATAGAACGCCGATCGGTCCACAGCCGGTGACCAGCACACGCTTGCCGAACAGGCTGCCCGCCCGCGTCGTGGCATGCAGGGTTACCGCCAGTGGTTCGGCCATCGCCGCCTCGCCGGCAGACAGACCCGTCGCATCGACGCATTGATAGGCTTCCGCCACCAGGCTTTCGCGGAAAGCCCCCTGAATATGCGGGAATGGCATGGCACTGCCGTAGAAGCGCATGTTGAGGCACTGGTTCTGCAGTCCCTCGCCGCAGTAGCGGCACTGGCCGCAGGGCCGAGAGGGCGAAACGGCCACAAGCTGCCCGATCTCGAAGCCGGAGACACCAGGCCCGATCGCCTCGACACGGGCCGAGACCTCATGGCCAAGGATCATGGGTTCCTTCAGTCGCACCGCGCCGAAGCCGCCGTGATTGTAATAGTGCAGGTCCGACCCGCAGATCCCGCCGGTCGCAAGGCTTAGTCGCAGCTGGCCGGCTTGCGGCTCTTCCACCGGGCGGTCTTCGATCCGCAGATCACGGGCGGCATGAATGACGATGGCTTTCATCAGAGCACCGGAGTGAGGAGGGCTTCACCGGCGAAATGCGCGGTGAGATTGTCACGGACGAGCTTGCCCATCGCCTTGCGGGTCTCGATGGTGCCACTGGCATGATGCGGCTGCAGGAGCACGTTCGGCAGGGTCAGAAATCGCGGATTGAGATTGGGCTCACCTTCGAAGACATCGAGGGCTGCCGAACCAAGCTTGCCCGTCTCAAGCGCTTCCAGCAGGGCTTCCTCATCGATGTTGGAGGCGCGGCTGATATTGATCAGCATGCCCTCGGGGCCCAGAGCCTCGATCACCTTGGCACCGACGATATGCCGGGTCGCAGCGGAAGCAGCCAGCGTGACAAAGAGGAAGTCCGAACGCTGGGCGAGCACCACGGGATCGGCGATGAATTCCCAATCCTTGGCGAAATCCTTGGCCGAGACATCGCTGTAGGCGATCTCCATATCGAAGCCGGCAAGGCGTTTGGCGACCTCGAAACCGATCCGCCCGAGGCCAAGCACGCCTGCTTTGCGGCCCCAGACACGACGCTTCAACGGATAGAGACCCTTGGCAGCCCAGGACCCGTCCTTCACCCAGGTTTCAGCACCAATCATCCCGCGTGACTGGACCAGCATCATGGCGACCCCGAGATCGGCCACATCGTTCGTCAGCACGTCGGGCGTGTTGGTGACCCGGATGCCGCGCTCCCGGCAGGCGCCAAGATCAACCGCATCGAAGCCGACGCCATAGACCGCGATTACTTCGAGATTGGGGCAGGCCGCGATGACAGAAGCATTCGCTCCGAGCTCGCCACGAGTGGCGATACCCCGGATTTTCAGCCCGACGTCAGCAAGGAAGGCAGCCTTGTCGGCGGCCTCGAAGTAGCGATGCATATGGAAGCTCTGCTCCAGTGGCACCTGATCCCAGTCCGGATAAGGGCCCATCTGCAGGATGTCGGGCTTGGTCATGATGTCTCTCCCCAGGGATGCTTGACTTTCGATTGTTATCGATAACATATACAAATCATCTGACGCTTGTCGAGAGCGAAACTGAAGGGAGTAAAGCGTGGCACTGAACCTGTTCGACCTGAAGGGCAAGCGCGCCCTGATCACGGGATCCTCGCAAGGGATCGGCTTTGCGCTGGCAGAGGGTCTGAAGGCCGCCGGCGCTGAGATCGTCCTCAACGGTCGAGACGCGACGAAACTCAAGGATGCGGCCGCACGGATCGAGGGTGCCGACCAGCTCGCCTTCGACGCGACCGACCACAATGCCGTACGCGCGGCCGTCGACGCCTACGAGGCCTCTGGCAAGGCAATCGACATCCTTGTCAACAATGCCGGCATGCAGCATCGCGCGCCGCTCGAAGATTTCCCCGCAGACGCCTTCGAACGCCTGTTGCAGACCAACATCGCCAGCGTCTTCCATGTCGGCCAGGCGGTGGCCCGCCACATGATCACCCGTGGTCGCGGCAAGATCATCAATATCGCCAGCGTGCAGACTGCCCTCGCCCGCCCCTCGATTGCCCCCTACACAGCGACCAAGGGCGCGGTCGGCAACCTCACCAAGGGCATGGCCACCGACTGGGCCATGCACGGCCTTAACTGCAACGCGATTGCGCCGGGCTATTTCGACACCCCGCTCAATGCAGCCCTGGTTGCCGATCCGACCTTCTCCGCATGGCTCGAAAAAAGAACGCCGGCAGGCCGCTGGGGGAAAGTCGAAGAGCTTCAGGGCGCCTGCATCTTCCTCGCTTCCGATGCATCAAGCTTCGTCAACGGACATATTCTCTATGTCGACGGCGGGATCACGGCATCGCTATGAGCGTGCGTCTGGTCATCATGGGCGTGGCGGGCTGCGGCAAGTCGACCGTCGGCGCCGCTTTGTCCGAACAGCTTAAGATTCCCTACCAGGACGGCGACGACCTCCACAGCGCCGCGGCGGTCGAGAAGATGCGGGCGGGCATACCGCTTGATGATGACGATCGCTGGCCTTGGCTCGATCGGATTGCCGATGCACTCAAGAGCGACGCGCCGCTGATCATCGGATGCTCGGCACTGCGCCGCACCTACCGAGACCGCATCCGCGCAGGAACTGGCGGCCCAGTGACATTCGTTCACCTCGCAGGAGACCGGGATCTCATCGCATCCCGCATGGCCTCCCGCTCCGGCCACTACATGCCCCTGTCACTGCTCGACAGCCAGTTCGCGACCCTGGAGAGGCCGGGGTCGGACGAGGCCATCGAAGTGACAATCGACCAACCGATGGACGCCATCGTCGGACAGGTCCTGTCCCATCTTGGAGGAAACCCACAATGACAGACAAGATCGCCCTGATTGGGGCCGGCGCCATGGGCGGCGCCATCGGCGCCCGCCTCACGGAGACCGGAACGGATCTCATCGTCTACGATCGCGACCCGGAGAAGATCGCAGTTCTTGTTGCCAAGGGTGCCGCTGCGGCTTCGTCGGCAGCGGATGCGGCAAGCCAGGCGAAGGCCGTGATCCTTTCACTCAATTCCGCCGCCATCGTTCGCGCCGCAGTCTTTGGGCCTGAGGGTGTGGCGGAGGGCGCCAAGCCCGGCACGCTGATCATCGACATGTCCTCGATCGATCCGGAGACGACCAAGGCGCTTGCGACCGAGGGCGCGGCCCGTGGCTTGCGCTGGGTGGACAGCCCGCTGTCTGGCGGCATTCCGAAGGCCGCGATCGGCCAGCTAACCCTGATGCAGGGCGGTGCACAGACCGATGTGCAGGAAACGCAAAACATCCTGTCAAAGCTTGCCGGCAACCAGACCCATATGGGTGGCCCGGGTGCGGGGCAGACCACCAAGATGATAAACCAGGTGCTTTGCGGTCTCGGTTTCCTAGCTGTCGCAGAGGCAACCGCCCTCGCCGAAGCAGCAGGCGTCGATGTCGAGAAGATCCCGCAGGCGCTCAAGGGTGGCCGCGCCGACAGCGCGCTGCTGCAGGAATACATGCCGCGCTTTGCCAGCAGGGATTATCGCCGCACCGGCCGGATCGACAACATGGTCAAGGATCTGAACGCCGCCCAGGACCTAGCAAGGCTGAGCAACACCTCGATGCCGCTCACGGCAATCTGCGCTGAGGTCCACCGCATGCTGACGGCAGCCGGCCTCGGCGGCGAGGACCAGGCCGCACTGATGGAATATTTCAAGGGACCCAACAAGGAGATTGCCCCATGATCACCCGATACGCACTTTTCGATGGCAAGATCCATGAAGGACAGACCGAGGCTTTCCGCGCCGCTGTCCTCGCCGAAATCCTGCCAAAGTGGCGCCAGTTCCCCGGCGCCCTCTCCGTCCGCGTCACGTTTGCCGAAAGCCGCGATGAGGGCGCACCGGAATATCCGATGATTCTCGCCATCAGCTATCCTGATCTACCGAGCGTGGACGCAGCGCTTGCTAGCCCCGTTCGCACCGAGGCGAGAGCAGCGACCGAGTCCGTCCTGGCGCGCTTTTTCACTGGCTCGATCCATCATCACGTCACAACGGCGCATGAATACGCGCCCCTGTGAGCTAACCCTGCAGACACTGGATTTTCGCCAGAGATAACGATAACAAAATGGTATGAGCACGCCCCGCAAAGCACCGACCATGGCCGACGTCGCCCGCCTTGCGGGCGTCTCACCCATGACGGTGAGCCGGGCGTTCAAGCGCGACGCCTCCGTAAGCGATGCGACGCGCAGCGCCATCCTCGAAGCCGCCGATACGCTCGGATACGTCTTCGACAGCACCGCCTCGAACCTGCGCTCGCAGCGCACGGATTTCGTTGCCGTGACGATCCCCTCGATCAACAACGCCAACTTCGCCGATACCGTGCGCGGCCTGTCGGAGGGGCTCAAGGAGCGCGGCCTGCAGATCCTGCTCGGCTATACGGATTATGACATCCAGGAAGAAGAGCGGCTGGTCGAACAACTGCTGCGCCGCCGCCCGGAAGCGATTGTCGTGACGGGCGGGCGTCACACCCCACGGACGCGGCGTCTGCTGGAAAATGCAGGCATACCTGTCATCGAGACGTGGGATCTGCCAGACAATCCCGTCGGCCATGTCGTCGGCTTCTCCAACGCGGCAGCGGTTCGTTCCATGGTCGACCACTTCGTGTCAGTGGGGATCACCCGAATTGCCTTCATCGGCGGCGATGCCGATCGCGACACCCGTGGCACGGATCGCCGGGCCGGCTTCATCGCGGCCATGCAGGCACACGGTCTGGATCCCGATCGACTGATCGCGGCCGGCACACCGCCCATTTCCATGAGAGAAGGCGCAGACGCCATGGGGCGGCTGCTCGACACGCTGCCGGATACACAGGCCGTCATCTGCGTGTCTGACCTGTCAGCCTTTGGCGCCCTGACGGAATGCCAGAGGCGCAGTGTGAATGTCCCCGGTCAGATCGCTGTCGCCGGCTTCGGCGACTACGAGATCGCCGGGATCTGCGTACCGTCGCTCACCACGATAAACCCGCTGCCCCATGAGATCGGCAAACGCGCGGCCGAGCTCATCCTTGATGTTCTCGATGGCACGCAGGCAGGCCCCGCGACCATTGCTCTTGAACCCATCTTGATGCGTCGCCAATCGAGCCCGTAATGGCATGAAAAAAGGGCGCTGATTATGCGCCCTTTCTCTTCGTCAGTTTTCAGTCTGTTACTTCTGGGAGGCCAGCACTGCATTGACGACCGCGTCGCCATTTGCCGCAGTATAGCCATCCCAGACCGGCTTGACGGCGGCCTGGAAGGCAGCGGCATCCACGTCCGTGTTAACCTCCATGCCGGCAGCCTTCAGCTCGGCGATCATCGAAGCCTCTTTTTCCTGTGCCAGCTTGCGCTGCATGGTGATGGCTTCGGCGGCCACGTCGAGGATCACCTTCTGCTCATCGGCGGTCAGGCCGTTGAACTTGGCGTCGTTAATAGCGAGCGCCAGCGCCGAATAGGCATGCTGCGTCATGCTGAGATACTTCTGCACTTCATTGAACTTGAAGGACAGGACGATGCCGATCGGATGATCCTGGGCATCGACCACACCCGTCTCAAGCGCCGTGTAGAGTTCGGCGACCGGCAACTGCGTCGGATTGGCGCCGAGTGCCGCGAACATGTCGTTCAGGGCCTTGGAATTGTTGACGCGCATGTTGAGCCCGGAGACATCAGCAGGCACGCGGATCGGACCACGATTGTTGGTCATGTTGCGGTAGCCGTTTTCCGGATAGCCCAGCATCTTCAGACCATGCTGGGTAAACTGAGCGGATACACCCTGCCCGACCTCACCGTCGAGGACCTTGTAGGCAAGTTCCCGGTTGGGGAACATGAAGGGCAGTTCAAAGGCACCGGCATCCGGCACCAGCCCGGTCAGGTTGTTGAGGCCCGTCATCACGATATCGATGATCCCGGAACGGGCTCCGTCGATCATCGCCTGATCGTTGCCGAGCTGCCCCTGGGGGAAGATGGTGACCTTGACCGAGCCGTTCGTGCGCGCTTCGACCTGCTCCTTGAAGAACACGGAGAGTGTCTGTTGCAGATCCGTATCGGGGGCGGCATGGGCGAGTTTCAGCTCTGTTTCGGCATGAGCCGAAACGCCGGTGAAGGCGATTGCGGTTGCCAGTCCAAGCACTTTCAAGATTTTCATGTCAGGCTCCTCCCTGTTGTGAAGTCTCACCCGCCAAGGAATTTGGCGGGTATGGTGATGAGTTGCGGAAAGATGATGAAAAGGCCGAGCAGCGCGGCATAGGCGAAGAGAAACGGCATCACGCCGCGCACAGCCACGCTCATCGGAACGCGTCCGACCCCGCAGATGACGTTGAGAACGGTGCCCACCGGAGGCGTCAGAAGGCCGATCGAGCAGTTGAGGATGAACATCAGCCCGAAATAGACCGGATCGATACCCGCCATCTTCACCACCGGCATGAACAGCGGCACCAGGATCAGAACGGTCGGAGACAGGTCCATGACCATGCCGACGGCCAGCACAATCAGCATGATGACGAACATCAGCAGCCGTGGGCTGTCGATGAGGGGCTGGAGCATTTCTGCCAGCTGTTGCGGCAGTTGGGCGACGGTGATCAGCCAGGCTGCGACCATGGCTGCACCGACGAGGAACATCACCATGGCCGTCGAACGACCAGCCGTGACCAGCACTTCAAGCAGGATCTTCCAGGTCAGGGCGCGATAGACGACCGTGGACACGATGATCGCATAGACTGCGGCCACCACGGCAGCTTCCGTCGGCGTGAAGGCACCGGAGCGAATGCCGCCGATGATGATCACCGGCAAGAGCAGCGCCCAGATACCATCCTTCAGGGCTGCCAGTCTTTCCTTGCCACTCGCCTTTGGAAGGGTATCGATCTGTTCGTTGCGCATGATGTAGGACCAGACGACCATGAGCGTCACGCCCATCATCAGGCCCGGCGCAATGCCGGCCATGAACAGTTTGGCAATCGAGATATTGCCGGCAACACCGATCAGGATCAGCGGCAGAGACGGAGGAATGATCGGCGCGATGATGCCGCCAGAGGCGAGCAGGCCGAGGCTTCGACCTTCCGGATAACCGGCCTTGCGCATCATGGGATAAAGGATCGCCACCAGGGCTGCCGCATCGGCAACGGCTGATCCGGATAGTCCGGCCAGAACGATCGCCGTCAGAATGGCAACGTAACCGAGGCCACCGCGCTTGTGCCCGACAAGCGTCATCGCGAGCCGGACGATGCGCTCCGAAAGGCCACCCTTGGACATGACTTCGCCGGCCACGAGGAAGAATGGGATGGCGAGCAGCGGAAAGCTGTCCACGCCATTGATGAGCCCTTGCGCCAGGATATCGGGGCTGAACGTGCCCAGATGCAGCATGAGCGCCATGGCAGAAAGCAGGAGAGCAAAGGCGACGGGAAGCCCAGCAAGGATCGCGACGAACAGAACGCCGAGGAACAGGATAAGAGTCATTCCTTGGTGTCCTCCGGAATGCGAGCATCTACGCTCATCGGATCGATGAAGCGGACGATGGCGATCGAGGCCATCAAAACAGACGAGACGACGCCCGCGAGATAAAAGAGACCGGACGGCAGCCCCGTCAGAGGCGACAGGTTATTCCAGTTCGCCATGGTCTGGTTAAGCGCGCCGATGAACAGCATGCCGACAGCAACCATGACCACGACCCAACAAAGCCGGCGAAGGATGGGAACGGCCCTCGGCATCATCGCTTCGGAAAATTCGGCCACGGCGAGATGCTCACCACGGCGCAAGACGACGGCAGCACCCAGCATGACGATCCAGACGAACCACAATCGGGCCAACTCGACCGACTGTCGTATGCCCGACGAAAAGCCGTAGCGCAGAACCACATTCGCAAAGACAAGAGCGATCATGGCTGCCAGAATGACCGCCATAAGGATGTCGATCATCGACCATATCGCCTGAAACAGACGTCGCATGAGATCCTCCTCCCCGAAGACTCGTTGCGTCAAACCCGACAATGGGTTATCGTTAACCCAAATTGGTATCGATAACATTGCTATGAGTCAAGTCCCGCATTTCCCCCGCACGATCACGATCGCCGACGTGGCCAAGGCCGCCGGCGTCAGCAGCATGACAGTCTCGAAAGTCTTGCGCGGCACAGGCAGAATCGCGCCCGACACGCGGGCTCGCGTGACGCAAATCGCCGAGGAACTGGGCTATGTCCCCAATCGGCTGGCAGGAGCTCTCTCTTCACAAACGAGCTCGCTGATCGGCATCGTCATCCCCTCCATCGGCGACCAGGTCTATGCCGGCGTGCTAGCGGGAATAAACGAGGTTTTGAACGGCCAGGGCTACACGGCCTTCATCGGTGAAAGCTTCTTCGATCCGGAGAACGAGCTTCGCATCGCGCACATGATGCTGACGATGAAACCGGCGGCGTTGATCCTAACGGGAGGGTTGGCGCGCGACGACCGCACGACGCGGCTTCTGCGACAGTCCGGCGTCCGGGCAATACATTTGTGGGATGGGGACCATCCGGATCTTGATGCCACCGTTGGCCTCTCACATCTGAGAGCGGGTCGGTTGGCAGCCGAGATATTCCTCGAGGCCGGCCTCACCCGCTGCGCCTATGTCGGATCTCAAATGACCCGAGATCTGTGTGCGGCTTTGCGGCTGGACGGGTACTCACGGGCACTGACTGAAAAGGGTGCGACCATGCAGCTATGGACGGATCTGACCCTGCCACGCACGGCGGAAACGGGGTACATCCTGACCAAAAGGCTCATCGAGCAGGCGGAAATCCCGCAAGCCATTCACTATCTCAACGATGCCATGGCAATTGGCGGCCTACGCTTCCTGCTCGAAGCGGCAATTGCCGTCCCCGAGACAATCTCTGTCAATGGTTTCAACGGTACCGCACTGACCCACTCCCTAGCGACACGCTTGACAACCATAGAGGTGCCACTTCTGGAGATGGGCCGCAGGGCAGCGACTGCCGCTCTGAGGACTGCGCAGCCTGGCTCCGAGGAGGCCGTCGACCTGATCGATATTGGTCTCACCATTGGCAACACCGTCCTCGATAGAGCCCTCCCAGGTTCCTGAACTCGTAGAGATGGGCAAAGCTCGCCGTCTTAGGCCTTCCGTGAACGTTCCAAAGCGGTCCACCTGATTGCCGACAACATGGATCTTGCCATCCGCGTTGGATGGCTCGCCGATTCAAGCCTGCAGGCGCAACAGATCGGCTCTTTTCGGCAATTCCTGGTCAGATCACCTCAACTCGCGGAGCGGCTAGCCCAAGTGCGAGACCCGACAGAATTCCCGGCTCTGCCATTTGTGGCCAACAGCGCACTGCCCGAACGCTGGGAGTGAGCCCGTTCTGAAGCAATGTGGCGATTTGGGTCAGTCTAGCGTTTGGTGAGTCGGGATAAGCACGCCCGCTACGCATCGTCAGGCCAGGAATAGGCCGCTCCCTCACCAAGCGCTCCTGAATGACACGGTTTTACGCCCCTTCATGCGCAACTTCACGAGATGGTAACCATGTCGATTAGATCAGGCTTAGGAACTCGATCATTGGCATATGCCGAATAAACGAAGTTCGCTGACTAAAAATGTGTTTTATTACCGACACTTAAGTAAACCTGAAAATCAGCGACGACCGGTTTCAGGCCCTCTGTCCCTCTTCATCTCTTAGCAATTTGCTAAGAAATCACCCCCTATTTTCAGGGCATTCCTATTGGGGGATCACCGCAGATGAAGCTGCGGGTGGGTGAAAAATGGGGTTCTGCACATGATGTGCGCTGCGTTGCCTGCAATCATTGCGGGCCTTTTTGGTGTGTTTCTGCTGTGGCTGCCGATCAGCCTCCAGGCGCAACTGGTGCTCAGCCTGGCCGTTCTGGCCCTGATGCTCCTGTTCATGATGCGTCCGCAGAACAAGACATTCCGCCTGATGACATTCGTGTTCTCTGCCGTACTCGCCCTGCGCTACGCGTTCTGGCGTACGACCGAGACGCTTCCGAACGTCAACGAGCCCTGGAACTTCATCCCGGGCATCATCCTCTATGCGGCGGAAATGTATTGCCTGATCATGCTGGCAATCAATTTCTTCATCGTCGCGGATCCGCTTAAGCGCAAGCCGGCGCCGCAGCTGGCCGATGACGACAAGCCGACCGTCGACGTCTTCGTCCCGTCCTACAACGAGTCGGCCGACCTCCTGGCGCTGACGCTGGCCGCTGCCAAGTCGATGAACTATCCGGCCGACAAGCTGACGGTCTATCTGCTCGACGATGGCGGCACCGATGCCAAATGCAGCCAGTCCGATCCACGCGCCGCGATCGCTGCCCGTCGTCGCCGTGAAGAATTGCAGGCGCTTTCTGCAGCGCTCGGCGTCCGCTATCACGCCCGTGCTGAAAACAGCCATGCCAAGGCCGGCAATCTGAACGCGGGCCTCTCTATCTCGAAAAGCGAACTGGTCGTCGTCTTCGATGCCGACCATGCGCCTGTCCGCGAATTCCTCAACGAGACGGTTGGCCACTTCAAGGACGACGAGAAGCTTTTCCTCGTTCAGACCCCGCACTATTTCCTCAATCCGGACCCAGTGGAGAAGAACCTCCAGACCTTCGGCAAGATGCCGTCGGAAAACGAGATGTTCTATTCCGTCGTTCAACGCGGCCTCGACAAGTGGAATGCATCCTTCTTCTGCGGTTCTGCTGCCGTTCTGCGCCGCAAGGCTCTCAAGGAAACCGGCGGCTTCTCGGGTCAGTCGATTACCGAAGACTGCGAAAGCGCGCTGGCGCTTCATTGCCGCGGCTGGCACAGCCTCTACGTCGACAAGCCGCTGATCGCCGGCCTCCAGCCGGAAACGCTCGTTTCCTTCATCGGTCAGCGCGTTCGCTGGGCCCAGGGCATGCTGCAGATCCTGACGCTGAACCGCCCCTTCCTGCAGCGAGGCCTCTCGACGGCACAGCGCATCTGCTACGCCGGCACCAACCTGTTCTGGCTCTTCCCGCTGACGCGGCTGACCTTCATGTTCTCGCCGCTCCTCTACATCTTCTTCTCGCTGCAGATCTTCGAAGCCAACATCACCGAATTTATCTGCTACTCGGTGACCTATCTCATCTCGTCCTTCGCCATGCAGAGCTACCTCTTCGGTCGCGTGCGCTGGCCGTGGGTCTCGGAGCTCTATGAATATGTGCAGTCGGTGATGCTCTTCGGCGCGATCCTGAGCGTCGTTAAGAACCCGCGCAAGCCGACCTTCAACGTCACGTCGAAGGGCCAGACGCTGGATGAGAGCAAGCTCTCGCCGCTCGCGCGCCCCTACTTCCTGATCTTCTTCCTGCTCTTCGCCGCCACCTGCTACGCGATCTGGCGCTACACGACGGAAGCCATGCCCTCCGAACTGCTGCTGATCGTCGCCGGCTGGAACATCATCAACATGGGTATTGCCGGCGCCGCCCTCGGCTCCGTCTCGGAACGGCGCGAACGTCGCCGCAACCAGCGCCTCAGCGTTCGGCGTCACGCGATCCTGCATGCCGGCGGCACAAGCCATGCCGTCATCATCGCGGATGTCTCGAGTGGTGGTCTGGCTCTGCAGTTCATCGACGGACAGCCGGTAAACGGCCTGGAGAAGGGCGAAGAGGCCATCATCGAGATCCGCCGCCACGGCCGTGGCATGCGTGTCCCGCTCGTCTGCCGCAGCATGCTGCGCCGACAGGAGGAGACGAGCTTCGGCTTTGCCTTTGCCGAGCGCACGCCCGAAACCTTCATCGCGATTGCCGAGATGATGTATTGCGAACAGCAGCCGCTGCAGGATCGCTGGAACCGCGTTCAGAAGCACAAGGGTTTCTTCACCGGAACCTTCCGCTTTGCCCTCTGGACGATCACCGAGACATTGCGTGGCATCACCTACGCCTTGCGTCTGGTCCGCGAAACGACGGAAATCTCGCATCCCGATGCGCCGCTGATCATCAAGCCTGTAAGCAGCGCGTCGGACCCCGGCGCGACCTATCCGGCAGCCGTGAGAGGACCGGCCTATGCGTAACTTGGACATCCTGCGCCCACTCTCTGCGGCAGCCATCCTCATCTGCCTGTCGGCAAACGCCTCCCGCGCTGGCGACTTCGTGCCCGCAGACCTTGGCACGGCAAGCGTGCAAAGCACGAGTCAGTCCAGCTCGCAACCCAACTTGGATGTTCCGCGCCAGATGATCGCCTTTCGGCAGACGGCAACAGCCATGCGTCTCGAAGGCGAAGACGCAGCGAAAGAACTCACCTTCTATCTCTCGGCGGATCAGGTGACGACGGCCGGCATCCTGAGACTGAGCTACACCAATGCCGTCTCGGTCATGCCCGATGACGCAGTGCTCGATGTCGAATTGAACGGCAAACCTCTTGCAGCTTTCCCGATCCGCTCACCCAATGGACCGGCCACCCATGACATTCCGGTCTCTGCCAAAGATCTGACCGTTGGCTGGAACCAGGTTCGTCTGCGGGCGAAACAGCACCACCGCATCGACTGCAGCGTTCAGGCGACCTACGAATTGTGGACGCAGGTCGATCCGCTGGTCAGCGGCTTCCTGACCAGCGCACGTCCGAAGGACGGCGATCTCGCAAGTCTTCTTTCGGTTGGCCGAAATGGCGAGGGTGCCACGGAAATCCGCGTGATTGCCGGAAACGATGCGCCTCAAACGACACTTCGTGACAGCCTGTCCATCGTGCAGACCCTGGCAGTCGTGCTCGGCCGTGAGGATTTGAGCGTCACTGTTGGCGACGTCGGTGGCAGCGGACCCGGCATCGATCTCTATCTCGGCGACCCCTCGAACACGAAGCTGCCGCAGCCCGCCCGCGACGCGCTCACTACTGCGCCGCGTGGCCTTTTCGTCAGTCAGGGCGAAAACGGTCGCCACATTGTCACCATGCGCGGTTCGAACAAGAGCGAACTTCAGTCGCTTCTACTTTCCGCCGTCAACGGCCCCCTGCTTCCGCTCATCCGCGCAAACAAGCTCGCCATGACCGAGACGCGGATTGATGGCGAGAGCCCGGGCACACACCCGCTCTCGAGCGTCGGTTACCAGACGACCCCTTTCGCCGGTCGTCTGTTTCAGACGAGCTTCGATGTCGTGATGCCCGCTGATTTTTATCCGGGCGACTATGCGACGGTCGATCTCAATTTGAATGCCGCCACCGCGCCGGGGCTCGCACCTGGAACGCAGTTGCTGGTCCGGGTCAATGAACGGGCCGTGGCAAGCCTGGTGCTCTACGATCCCGAGGGCGCGACGCTGAAGGACAAGCCGCTGGAACTTCCGCTGCGTGCCTTCCATCCCGGCGTGAACCATGTTCGCGTCCTGGCCGAAGTGCCGCTCGCCTCGGATCTCACCTGCGATCCGGCCGCGCGCGATGAAGCGCGGTCTCGTTTCCTGCTGCTCGAAGAAACCACGGTGACGATACCGCCCCTGGCCCGCGCCGGTCGTCTTCCCGACCTTGCAGCCTTTGCCGGCACTTCCTTCCCCCTCAAGGGCTCTGCTGCCTTCGATCTCTATGTCGATACGGCGACACCCGCACGGCTGGGCTCGGCACTGACCCTTCTGACCCGGCTCGCCATGTCGGCAGGTCATCCGCTGCCGGCCGAACTCAAGATCGGCCGCCCGGACCCGCGCCAGACGACAAATGCCCTCATTGTCGGCGCCGGCGGTGAGCCGCTGGAGCTTGCCGCCCTTGCCGGCCAAAAGGGCGATCGCCTGCAGCCGTCGGCGACCGATGATCTGATCACGGCTTCGGTGACGGCAGGCGACCAGTTGTCGGACTCGCAGGCTCTTCTCGACGCTTTCCAGGTCGAAACGCGCCTCGAGCACGACCAGCTGTCCTTGAAGAGCCGCGCCTCGGACTGGGTTGCCCGGGTCTCGACAACCGTCAACCGCTGGCTGGCCTACAAGGACATCGGTCGTGAGGACGTCAAGATCGATCCGCGCGACCGCCTGATCAGCGTACGGCAGGTGGCCTCCGCGGAAAGCGCCGCAGTCTGGACCTATGTCAACGCGGCTGATGAAACCATGCTTCAGCAGGGCGTTGCAGAGCTCACGAAGCCGGCAACCTGGACGGCCCTAGAAGGGGGCGAAGCGGTGATCCGCCGCTCGGACCTCGAACTCGTGAACCGCTATCCCGAAAGCTACAGCTTCTTTCCGATCACCGACACGAGCCCCGCCAATCTCAGACGCCTCGCGGCGGCCTGGCTCTCTGACAATTTCATCATCTATGTCGGCCTTGTGCTCGCACTGATGGGCGGCTTCGGCTGGTGGGTTGGTTATGTCGTGCCGCGCAAGGGCGTGAGGACAGTCGAATGAAGAAGACGATCAAGACACGGCTCTCGGCCGGCACCATCCTCGCAACACTGCTCGTCACCCTGCCCGCTGGTGCAACGTCGCTTCTGATCCCGCAAGCGACCACCGCCATGGCAGAGCCTTCCAACGGCACAGAAACCGGCGAAGCGAACGCCCAGAAGACGCCGGCGCCGGACACGGTCGATCTTGCCGCACTCTATTACTATGCTCGTAATGGCGAGGCAGAACGCGTCGACGCCGAGACCCGTCGCCTGGAACTGAAATTCCCGGGCTTCATGCCCCCGGCGGACCTCTATGCTCCGGATGCCGGCGACCACGTCGATGAGACCACGCTCTGGCAACTTTACGAGCGCGACGACTATGCCGGCATCGAGCAGGAGATCAGCCGGATCGCCGCAAGCCATCCGGGCTGGGAGCCATCGGAGGATTTCCGCAGCAAACTCGATCGGCGCAAGTTAAGATTTGCCATGACGCAGGCAAACGAGGCGAAGGACTTCGTGACCGTCATTCGCCTCGGCGCAAAGCTCGACCCTGCCCAGGAAGCCGAGATCGATCTCCTCTGGATGATGCTCGACGCGTACAGGGCAAACGACATGCAGGAGGGGCTGACGGCGGTCTATCGCGGCATCCTCTTCCGGGCACCGGAAAAGGCGTTTTCAGATGAGCTTGTTCTCACAACCCTGCAAAAGGCGATGGAGGACATTCCGGCAGCCGATTTGCGCGAGGCGATGCGTGTGCTCTCTGCGGATCCCGAACTCGCCCTCGCGATGCGATCGCTCAGCCTCGATCTCATGCGCCGCGAAGTGGGAGACTTCGCCTCCGGCATTGCGGGCGCACCGCAACCAGGTCCAGAGGTGATCGCAGCCGTCAGGACGGCTGCCGAGAGCAAGAACGCACCTGAAGACCTCGCCCTGATGGGCTGGTACATGCTGAAGACCGAGCAGCCGGACCAGGCAGAAAACTTCTTCCAGCGCATGCTGCAGAACAAGGCGACGCCGGAAGCCGTCCGCGGCAAGGCGCTCAGTCTCGCCCACCAGTCGAGGGGCGAGGAAGCCTATGCCTTTATCACCGCGCACCTCGACGTCCTTGCCGCGGAGGACACTTTCCTCCTCGATCAGCTGTCCTTCCCTTTCAAGGGCGAGGGCAAGACCGACGTCGATGAGCGGGTCGTAACCCGTTATTCGGAGGCGATCCAGAAGACGGAATCCCCCGATCACGCCCGCCTCATCGGCTGGTATGCCTATAATTCACGCCAGTTCGAGCCGGCGCGCGCCTGGTTCGCAAAGGCCTTCGAATGGAAGGCCGAGGCAGACAGCCTGAAGGGGCTGGCGCTCACCCTGACGAGGTTGGGCGAGAAGAAGGCCCTGGCAGACCTGCGCGCAAAGCATGGCGAAGCCTATCAGTCGGTATTCGCCGAGTTGAAATCGGCAGCCGAACCGCGCCAGCGAACCGGAAAATCGGTCTCGGCCCCCGCAAGCGTCCAGGCAGGCTATCTGTCACGGCTGCAAAAGAAGGACTACGGCGGCTGCGTTTCCGAACTGCGGCGGCTTGAAGCCAGCAGCGCCTTGCGCCCCGATGCCCAGGTCGCCAAAGGCTGGTGCCTTCTCGGCCTCAACCATCTCGCCGAGGCGCGCCAGGCCTTTACAGCCGGCCTTACAGGCGGTGGCGGCAAGGCGGACGACGCTGCCTACGGCCTTGGCCTCACCCTGCTCCGCGCCAATCTGACCGATGACACGGAAGCCCTGCTGATGCAGCATGGTCTGACGCCGCTGCGCGACCGCGAACTGCGCGCCGAAATTCTCTGGCAGCGGGCCCGCGCCGCCTTCGATCGCAAGCAGTACCGCATCACACTCGAAGCGCTGAACGCCCGCCTGCAGATCATGCCGGAGCCCGTCGGCGTCAGCCAGATGCGCGCCTGGAGCCATTATCACCTCGGGAATCTCGCCCAGTCGCGCGCGATCTTCGCCCAGCTCAATCAGGTCATGGCAGACCCGGCAAACACCAGAGGCATCGCAGCCATCAACGAACGCATGGGGATCAACCAGTGAAGCCAAACATCCTTGCGATCCTCGCGCTGCTTGGCCTGCACGGCTGCAATACCGTCGAAGATCCCTTCCTCGATGGCATGACCGGCAACATGCCCGTCGCGACGGGCAACCGCGAACTGCCCATTCATCTCGCCTGGGCTTCCCTGACCGGGCTAGGCGAGATGCCGATCGGTCTTCGCCAAACATCCACGGATGGCGTGACCCGGCAAACTCTGGTCTGGGCGAACACGACCACGCTTCCCGGCGAGAACGCGCTGACGATATCGACCGCAGCCGCCTCAAGATCCATGCTCCGAAAAGGGCCTGGCCGTGCCGAGATCACCCGAACCTTGCGAAGCGAGTTCCCGGGTGTCGCGATGACCATCGATCCGGTGATCCGCCAAAACGCCTACGGCGCCTATGGCGCAGCGACCGGCAAGCTGGACGACAAGGGCGGCTGTGTCTACGCCTGGCAGATCATCAAGCGTGACGTTGACCTCGGTCGCAATCAACCGGCAGAGGTCAGCCTCCGATACTGCCATTCGTCGCTCGGACCGGAAGTGCTCGCAGATCTCCTCACCGGCCTGTCGCTGAAAGGCCCGACGACAGCCGCCCCGGCCGCAGCCATCGCCTATGGCTATCCCAGTCCGGCGACCACTAAGGGGGTGGTCATCCAAACGGCGCCGGTCGATCGTGAAACGGCGGAGGTCTCGCCAGCGGCTACAGCATTTGTAGCCGGAGATAGCAAGCAAGATTTCAAAGATCGCACGAACGTAAGAATACCCATGCCGTAGTAGGAACCTGAGAGTTATCTCATACAAGCGCCAAATGCTGCGCCGCAACACAGCCGTGTGTAAAGCGCATAGGCTGCAAGTCACCCGTCGCGACGCCGGATTTGGCGCTATTCCGTCTTGCTAGCCGCCTGTGGGCAGTCCTCAACTTGCTTCGGCAAAAGGAAAGGAACCGCCGCAAGGATCAAAAAGACGACGAGTGTCGACAGGACTGCCGTTGCTTCCAGACCAAGTCCTGCGATGACACCAATCCCCGCTGTCGCCCAGATATTGGCGGCAGTGGTCAAGCCTTCGACCTGCCGCTGCGCGGACCGGACCATGATCGCGCCAGCACCGAGAAAGCCGATACCTTGAACGACGCCCTGCAAGACACGTGAAAGGTCGCCGATCTGCATGCCAGCCTGTTGCGGACCGATCACGAAGAGCGCAGCACCAACTGCGACAAGCATATGTGTCCTGAAGCCGGCACTTCGCCCCTTGCGTTCACGCTCATAGCCTAGAATGCCGCCGAGCACCGCTGCAATCGCAAGCCGAACCGTGATGCGAACAATGGTGGACGCATCCGGCAGGTCGGAAAACTCACTGGCGAGTGTCGCTGAGATTTCGTCTAACATATGTCTGTCCCTGGTGTAGCGGCAAACCTTGCAGGTAACGCTCGATCACGACCATCCCATCAGACCAGGCGGGCCGGTCGAGCGCACTGTTGCCCATTTCGGCCCCCTTGAGGCTGCGAACGCGGTGCTCCCTCAGATCGTGCCCACTTGGCTATCCCTGGATGGCGAGAGGTTTTGCGCATGAGGCCAGGCGGCGTGATCCAGATCGAGGTCTGGAAAGGCTGCAGGCTGAAACACCGGTCGGGCAACGCCTGATCGCAGCTGGAAGCGAAAATCATCGAGAATACGCAGAGCGACCGGGAACAACATGATGATCGCCATCAGATTGACGACTGCCAACACGCCCATCAACGGGTCGGAGAAGAAAAAGACCGCTGTCGCGCCGGGCGCTATCGCCCCCAGAAATACGACTAGCACGATAGCCAGTCGCAATGCGTGCAGTGCGCCCGGACGTGACGTCATCACTTTGAGGGCCGTTTCACCAAGATAGTAATTGTAGATGATCGAACTGAAGGCAAAGAGCAGGATTGCGAAAGTCAGAAAATACTGTGACCAGCCACCAACCTGACTGACCAAGGACTGCTGGGTGAGAACTACCCCGTCAATACCTTCGACACCCGGCTGATAGACGGGGCTTAGAAGGATTATGAAGGCGGTGCAGGAGCAGATGATGATCGTGTCAACAAAAACCGAAAACGACTGGGTAATGCCCTGACTGACAGGATGGCGAACATCCGCAGTCGCTGCGACATTTGGGGCCGAACCAAGCCCTGCCTCGTTGGAAAACAGACCGCGTCGAAGCCCCTGGGCCAAAGCCGCGCCGAAGCCGCCGCTGACCGCTTCCTCCAGCCCAAAAGCGTTGGCAACGATCGACCAGATGACATCAGGTAGTGCGGTGATGTTCGAGACGATCACGAGCAGAGCAAGACCGATGTAGATGAAAGCCATGATCGGTATGATGACGTCGGCGACCTTGGCGATCCGTCTGATGCCGCCATAGACGATAAAACCAGTGATGATCGCAAGCCCGATACCGCTCCACAGCCGATCAACGCCAAGGCTGTCATTCACGGCGCCAGCAAACGTATTGCCTTGGAAGGCGTTGAAGCCGAACGCGAAAGCAAGCATCAGGCAGACGGCATAAATGATGGCAAGCCATCGGTGTTTGGCACCCAGGCCATGAGTGATATAGCTCGCCGGCCCGCCTCGATAGGTTCCATCGCCGTTAGAGCGCTTGTAGAGCTGTGCGAGGGTCGACTCCACGAGGCTCGTAGCCATACCAATCAGTGCGATCGCCCACATCCAGAATACAGCGCCTGGACCTCCGAGCGTGATTGCGACCGCCACCCCGGCAATATTGCCGCCACCGACGCGCCCGCCGACGGAAACCAAAAGGGCCTCACGGGCGCTGATCGCGTTTGGATCTCCGCTCTGGTTTTTCGAGGACAGCACGCGGAACATCCTCGTAAAAAACTCGAACTGGACGAAACCGCTCATAACCGTGATGAACACGCCAAAGACGACCAGGATTGGGATTAGTGCCCATCCCCAGGTCAAATCCTCGATCAGTCCAAAAAAGCTGGTGATGAAATTCATAAGCCGCCCCCTCTTTGCAGATGCGGAGATCGGCTTGGCGCGCTCCGCAACTCAGTCACTATGCCCCCCAATCCTCGACAAGGCAGATCTGCCACTTACCGCAAAGTCCGGATTTCGATGGCAGGCAGTTGTCTGGATCAAACGGCTCCATAATCCACTTGAAAGATCGACAGTCGGAATTGTTCCATTTCGCCCTGAGAGTTCGTGAGCGGGAAGCAGGTACCGACGGGTCTGATCAAGGCAGATGGCGTCATCTCTGCGTCATCCGCCTATGGCACGGGACAATCATGGTCTTGGAGAACAGAACTTGCCCCGATTGACCCTCAGAGCCGTTTCCAAACGCTTCGACAACTTCCAGGCGCTCGACACCGTTTCGCTGGACATCCCCGATGGTGCCTTTCTCGCTCTGCTCGGACCATCCGGTTGCGGAAAGACGACGCTCCTGCGGCTGATCGCCGGGCTCGAAGTTCCGGATCAGGGGGATGTCCTTTTGGATGAACAGGTGGTCGCCGGCAAAACTGCCTTTGTGCCACCGGAGAAGCGCCGGGTCGGCATGGTATTCCAATCCTATGCGCTGTGGCCCACGATGAGCGTGCGCGGCAATATCGAATTTGGCCTGAAGATCTCAAAGCTTACAGCAAGAGAGCGCGCAGCGCGGATCGACGAGGTCCTCGAGGTCGTCGGCCTGCGTGGACTTGGCGACCGGCGCCCCCATGAACTGTCCGGCGGGCAAAGACAGAGGGTGGCGCTTGCCCGCTCACTCGCCACACGGCCAAAGCTCATCTTGCTCGACGAGCCGCTCGCCAATCTTGACGCCCATTTGCGCGAGGCCATGCTTGCAGAATTCCGCCGCATTCACAGCATCACCGGCGCAACCTTCGTGCTTGTCACGCATGACCAAGACGAAGCCATGGCGGTCGCAACCCATGTCGCCGTCATAGACAGGGGCCGGCTGCAGCAGGTCGGCACGCCGGAGGCGCTCTATCGCCAGCCTGCCTCGCCGATGGTCGCGCGGTTCATCGGGCGGGGAAGGACATTGCCAGTCCGTGTGGTGAAATCTGAAAGCGGCCGGACCCGGGTCATGCTCGGCCAGCAGCTCCTCGATATGCCGGGCCACGCCCCTGTCGGCCATGGCTGGCTCTGTTTCCATGCCTCGGATCTGCAGCGCGTTGGTGAGGGCGGGCACCTCAAAACCGAGCTCGTCGGGCAAGTATTCCAGAACGGCGCCTTTCTCAGCCATTGCATGCCCACCGAGATCGACGGTGATGTCGTCAGCCTACCACTCACTGAGCGACTTTCGCCCGGCACGCCGATCGAGCTTGCCTTGCGGGGCGGCTGGGTCATCGCAGACGGGCACGCGTCCGCCGGCGCCACCGTGACCCGCCGGGCCGAGACGGCCTGAGGCCATCCGACCAAACGCGCCACTTGGCTAGCCAGCTGTCCAGCCACTTACCTGCACCCCTTTCAGCAGCTGCCTGCAGGGGGCAAGCGGATATGGCGTCACGCTGTCACGGGAAGATCATCGAACCGTTGTGCTGCCGTCATCTGCCTGCGCTAGGCGAAACTCCTCGCCCGTCGGCTCTGACGGGTGTTCCCCCATCGTCCGGGTCGGACCGCCTTCGCTGCGCCCTGCCCTTTCAACGAGGTTCCCATGTTCATCCGTACACTCCTCGCCACCACCGTCCTTGCCGGTCTCGCCTTTACCGCACAGGCCGAGGACACGATCACCGTCTACACCTCGCAGCCGCAGGATCAGATGACCCAGGTGATCGAGGCCTTCAACGCCGACCATCCGGAGATCAAGGTCGAGCTGTTCCGCTCCGGCACGACCGAAGTCATGGCCAAGCTGCAGGCCGAGTATACTGCCGGCAACAGCCCGGCCGACGTGATCCTGATCGCTGACACAGTCGCGATGACTCAGCTTAAGAACGACGATCGCCTGCTCGCGTTCACCGAGGCCCCGGTCGAGGGCATTGACGCAGCCTTCATCGACGCCGACAAGACCTTCTTCGGCACCAAGGTCATCACCACCGGCATTGTCTACAATACCGATCTGGTAAAGACCGCGCCGACCAGCTGGAACGACCTCCTTGCAACCGACGCGGCCAAAAGCCTGATCATGCCAAGCCCGCTCTATTCCGGCGCTGCCGTCATCCATGTGGGCACGATGACCCAGCAGCCAGATTTTGGCTGGGCCTATTACGAAAAGCTGACTGAAGCCGGTGCGGTCGCAGGCCAGGGCAATGGCACGGTCATCGAAGCCGTCGCGCGTGGTGAGAAGGCTTATGGCATCATCATCGAATACATGGCGCTCAACGCCAAAAAGAAGGGATCGCCCGTCGACTTCGTCTTCCCGAAGGAAGGCGTAAGCTCGATTACCCAACCGGTCGCGGTGCTCAAGGGCTCGGATTCGGTCGAAGCGGCCAAGACCTTCGTTGCCTGGCAGCTCTCCAAGGCCGCCCAGGCACAGGCAACCGCGCAGGGCTATTTCCCGATCCTGCCGGGCGTTGCCCAACCGGAAGGCTATCCGGCGCTGACCACGCTGAAGATCTTGCCGGCCGACAGCAGCGCCATGCTCAAGGCCGACACAGAAAACAAGGAAAAGTTTGCCGAGCTCTTCGGCGGCTAATTGCATCATGCGCAAGCCGGGTTCATCGGGAGGCGAGCATGTGCTCGTCTCCCTTCTCGTTCTTTATGTCGCCGTAACGACACTGTGGCCGCTTGCCCGGCTGTTTGCCAGCGCCTTCCAGGCCGGCGAAGATGGTGCGCCACTCGGACTGATAGTGTCCACGCTTTCCAGTCGTTCAACGCTTCGAGCACTCGCCGGCACACTGCAGACCGCGCTGCTATCGGTAATCATCTCGACGCTTCTCGGCGTCTTGCTTGCATTTGCAGTCAGCCTGCTGAAGCTTCGGACGCGGGCAGCGCTGACCTTTCTGATACTCATGCCGCTGATCGTACCGTCGCAAACCATGGCGCTCGCCTGGATTGAACTTTTCGGGGCGCAGTCACCGATCCTCAAACCACTGGGGTTGGCACCGGCACCGGGTTCGACAAATCCGCTATATTCGATCGGTGGCATCGCGCTCGTCATGGGCATCGAACACATGCCGCTGGTCTTCCTCGCCGTCCGTGCCGCGCTGCGGGCGCTGCCGGCCGACCTCGTTGAGGCGGCCCGTATCCTCGGCATTCCTCCAGGCAGGATCGGACGCGGGATCGTGCTGCCGATCGTCATGCCATCCGTTCTGGCAGGCAGCCTGATCGCCTTCACTGCCGCGATCGGCAATTTCGGCGTGCCCGCGCTGCTGGGTATTCCCGGCCGTATCTCGGTTCTGACGACACTGATCTATCAGCGGCTGAACGGCTTTGGACCGGCTGCCGCCGGACAGGTCGCGACGCTAGCGCTGCTTCTGGCCTTGATCGCAGCGCTTGCCATCCTGGCGCGCAATCTGGTGACGACCCGCATTGCCGTACCACTGGCCTCAGGCGCTCCCTTCGTGCTCCGGCGGGCAGCACCCGCTACCGAGATCCTTCTCTGGCTGGTCGTTCTGATCCTGTCGCTGGTGCCGCTGGCAGCGCTGACGATGACAGCACTCCTGCCGGCCATCGGGGTTGCCTTCGGAGCCGAGACAGTGAGCCTCGATCAGTTCCGCGCCGTGATCGATAACCAGACCGTACGCCGGGCCTTCGTCAATTCACTGCTGCTTGCGAGCGCAACGGCGGGGATCTGCGTGCTGGTTGCGGTCCCCCTCGCCTTTCTGTCCGTGCGCAGGCGAAATATCGCGCTGCGGCTTCTCGACATCGCCATCGAGGCGCCCTGGGTGGCTCCCGGCACAGTCGTGGCGCTCGGTATGATCCTCGCCTTTCTGAAGCCCCTACCGCTGGTCGGCGTCTCGATCTATGGAACCATGGCGATCCTTATCATCGCCTATCTTTCGCGGTTCCTGCCGCTGGTGCTCCGCCCGGTGGCCGCCGCCGCGCAATCGGCCGATCCCTCGCTGGACGAGGCAGCGCGTGTGGCCGGCGCCGGGCTCGTCCGACGGATCCTGTCGATCTTCCTGCCCGGTATGCTGCCGGCGGCGACAGCTGGAGCGATTCTGGTGGTGATGACCGCCCTGAATGAACTGACACTTTCGGCCCTGCTTTGGTCGTCCGGCAACGAGACGATCGGGGTCATGATCTTTGCCCTGCAGTACGAGGGCAATTCCACCGCTGCGGCAGCTGTGGCTGTCCTATCAACAATGCTGGTACTGCTGTTGGCGATCATCACCACACTGGCAAGCCGAAGATTGCCATCGGGAACACTGCCTTGGGTGGACTGAATTCTCCCGGAACCCACTCCCGTGGCAGGCTCATTTAGCTAAGGGCAGTCAGACCATACGCATCCTGCGTATTGTGAAGCCTTCGGTAGTGGCCGTTTTTGCGGGCGATCAGCTCCGCATGGCGTCCCTGCTCCGCGATCCGCCCCTCCTCGATCACGACGATGCGATCGGCATGGGCAATGGTCGCAAGGCGGTGAGCGATGATCAGCGTCGTGCGCCCTAGTGCAAGCTCCGCCAGCGACTCCTGGATCGCGCGCTCCGTCTCCGTGTCGAGCGCGGAGGTGGCCTCATCCAAGATAAGAATCGGCGGGTTCTTAAGGAAGATTCGGGCGATGGCCAACCGCTGCTTCTGGCCACCGGAGAGCTTGACACCGCGCTCTCCGATGACGGTGTCGAAACCCGCCGGAAGTGCCGCAATCACGTCGTCCAACCTTGCGCGCCGCGCCGCCTCCTCGATCTCACTTTCCGTGGCACCCAAGCGGCCATAGGCGATGTTGTCGCGAATAGTGCCGGCAAACAGAAACACGTCCTGAGCGACAATACCGATATGAGAGCGCAGCGACTTCAGCGTCATGTCCCTGATATCGATGCCATCGATCGCAATTGCCCCAGCCGTCACCTCGTAAAAGCGAGGCAGAAGCGAGCAGATCGTCGTTTTGCCAGCCCCCGAGGGGCCGACAAAAGCGACGGTCTCGCCGGCCTTGATAGAAAGGTTCAACCCATCGAATACCGGCTTTTGCGAGCCGTAGCCGAAACCCACATCGCGGTATTCGATATCCCCCTTCAGCTGCGCGACGGCTTTTGCGTCATCCCGATCGGCAATATCGGGCCTGGTATCGAGGAACTGGCAATAGCGCTGGAACCCGGCGAGACCCTTCGGATAGGTCTCGATGATTGAGTTGATCTTCTCGATCGGGCGGAAGAACACATTGACCAGCAGCAGGAAGCCGACGAAGCCCCCAGCACTCAGCTCCCCCCGCACCACGAACCAGGCGCCGGCCAGCATCACCACCACCTGCACGAAACGCATCGACAGGTAGGAGAGCGACATGGAGGCCGCCATCACCTTGTAGGCCTCAAGCTTCGTGGCGAGATAATTGCCGTTGTTCTCAGCAAACAGCGCCCGCTCGTGGTCCTCATTGGCAAAGGCCTGCACGACGCGGATACCGCCGACGTTCTCCTCGATGCGGGCGTTAAACTCTCCCACCCGGCCATACAGCGCATGCCAGGTTGCCGTCATGCGCTGGCCGTAGACGGTCGTCAGGACCGCAGTGACCGGCACGATGATTGCAGTAATCAGCGCCAGCGGCACATGCACCCACAGCATCAGGGCAAGCGCCCCGATCAGCGTCATGATGGCGATGAACAGATCTTCGGGACCATGATGGGCCATCTCGCCAATCTCTTCCAGATCCTTGGTCAAACGTGCCACCAGATGGCCGGTCCTCTGGTTGTCGAAGAAGCCAAAGGACAGCTTTTGCAGATGGTCGAAGGCCTTGCGGCGCATCTCGGTCTCAATCTTGATACCGAGCATATGCCCCCAATAGGTCACGATGACCTGAAGACCGGCATTGACCAGATAGATGAGGAACAGACCGAGAGAGGCAAGCGCAATCATGCCGAGCTGATTGGTCGGCAGCAGCCGGTCGATGAACAGCGTGACTGCAATGGGAAAGGCCAGTTCCATCAGCCCCGCCGCCACCGCGCTGGAGAAATCCAGCATGAACAGGCCGCGATGCGGACGGTAATAGACGGCAAAACGCTTGATGAGATCAGTCACGGTCCCGTTTCCTTCATTGTCGTCCGCTCATCGGCCATGACGAACCAGCGGCCTTGAGCCGGCACTGTTGGCGTCAACCAGGACGAGCATGTCTTTGCCGCCCTTTTGGCACGATCAACGGTGTATTGGAAACAGGATCAGCCATGATGACACAAGGCAGGCCGAACACCGCATCGACAAGGTCTTCGGTAACGATGGCCGAGGGTTTGCCTTCGGCGAGGATCCTGCCGTCCTTCATCGCGATCAGATGCGTGCCATAGCGGCAGGCCTGGTTTAGGTCATGCAATACGGCGACGATCGTACGGCCGCCCGCGTTCAGATCGGCGAGCAGATCCATCAGCTCGATCTGGTGGGCAATATCGAGGAAGGTGGTGGGTTCGTCGAGCAGCAGGAGCGGCGTTTGCTGCGCCAGCACCATGGCGATCCACACCCGCTGGCGCTGGCCACCGGACAGCTCGTCCACGAGCCGAGCGGAGAGATCCATGATCCGGGTCGCCTCCATCGCCGAAACGACCGCTTCCTCATCTGCCTTCGACCACTGCCGCAGGAAGGACTGGTGCGGATAGCGCCCGCGCGCCACCAGATCCGCGACCGTAATGCCGCCAGGCGCAATCGAGCTTTGTGGCAAGAGGCCGAGGCGACGCGCAACCTTCTTTGCCGGTATATCGGCAATGCTGCGTCCGTCGAGGATCACCTGTCCAGCAGATGGCATGAGCAGCCGCGACAGAGCTCTGAGCAGAGTGGACTTGCCGCAAGCATTCGGCCCGACGATAACGGTGAAGGCGCCGTCCGGAATTGAGACCGACAGGTCCGTCGAGATCGTGCGGGCGTCGTAGCGCAGCGTCACTGTGTCGGCATGCAGCCTGCCGCCCATCGGATCGGGATTTGCGGTGGTCATTTGCGACCCTCGCGCATGAGAAGAAAGAGAAAATAGAGCCCGCCGATGCTCACCGTCATCACGCCGACGGGAAGCTGCACGGCAAAGGCATGCTGGGCAACCCAGTCAGCAGCAAGCAGCAGCAACGCGCCCGTCAGTGCTGATGCCATCAGCGTGACGCCGGCGGAGCGGGTGATGCGCCTTGCGATCTGCGGTGCGCACAGCGCAATGAAGGCGATCGGGCCCGCAGATGCCGTGACGATGGCCGTCAGCGCCACGCCGCAGAGCATCAGGAGGCCGCGGGTGCGGCCCGCATCGATGCCTGAGGCGCGGGCCACGTCCTCGCCCAGTTCCAGCTGGCGCATGGGGCGCGACAGCAGAAGCGTAAGCGGAAATAGCACGCCAAGCACCAGCGCCACCGGCACAAGCTGCTCGACGCCAAGCCCGTTCAGCGAGCCCGCCCCCCAGATGGCGGCAGCCATCGCCACCTGAAGATCGGCCTCGCGGATCATCCAGGCATTGAAGGCCGACAGCATGGCGGCAACGCCGATGCCGACAATGATCAGGCGGAAGCCCTCAATGCCCTGCCGCCAGGCGAGCAGACAGACGGCGATGGCCGTCAGCACCCCGCCCGCCAGCGCGCCAAGCGCCGTTTGGTAGGCGCCGCCGGACAAGATGAGGATCACAATGAGCGCGCCGGTATAGGAGCCTGCGGAAAAGCCGATGATATCGGGGCTTCCCAGCGGATTGCGCGTCAGGCTCTGGAATATCGCACCGCTTGTGCCGAGTGCCGCCCCCAGCAGCACGGCGAGCGTCACGCGCGGCAGACGCCATTCCACCACGATCATGCGCATCATGTCCTCACCACGCCCGGCGAGGGCCGCCAGCACCTGCGGCAGGGAGATGGGATATTTGCCGCTGAGCAGCGACAGGGCGGCCAGCGAGGCCATCAGCAAGAGCAGCACCAGTGCCAGGAGGAACGCACGGCCATCGAGCCGGAACGACAGGCGGTCACCCGCAAGACGAACGGCGAGGAAAGTGCGACCGAAGTCGAGTTTTGCGGACTGAGGAGAGCGAGAGGATGGCACCGTCATAGCCCGCTCGCTTGTCTGCGCCGCGCCAGCAGGATCAGCACCGGCGCGCCGAGAAAGGCGGTGACGATGCCCGCCTCCAGTTCACCCGGATAGAGCACCAGCCGTCCGGCAATGTCCGCCGCGAGCAGCAGGACCGGAGCGCAAATCATCGTCATGGGCATGATGGAACGCTGGTCCGGCCCGATAAACCAGCGCACCGCATGCGGCACCATCAGCCCGACAAAGCCGATCGGGCCGCAGGCGGCCGTGCCGGCTCCGGCGAGAAGCGTGACGGCAATGAGCGTCAGAACCCTGGTGCGAACAAGACTGCTCCCGAGCGACCGGGCAAGATCATCCCCCAGCGCCACGGCGTTGAGGGAAGGAGCACACACCATTGCGATGAGAAGACCGATGCCGATGAAGGGCGCAACCGCTGAAACCACCGCCATATCGCGTCCGGCCACCGAACCGATCGCCCACTGGCGAAGGGCATCGAAGGCCTGCGGGCTCAAAAGCGTGATCGACGATCCGATACCGCCGAGCAAGGCCGATAGCGCCACCCCCGCCAAGACGAGGCGTACTGGTGCCGCGCCATCACGGCTCGTTGCGCCCAAGCTATAGACGGCGAGCGTGACGATAATGGCGCCGAGAAAGGCGAACCACAGCAGAGCATGGATCGACTGGAAGCCGAACAGGCCAACGGCGAGCGTAACGCAGAATGCCGAGCCAGCATTAACGCCCAGAGTTCCCGGATCGGCGAGCGGATTGCGCGTCGCCGCCTGGATCAGCGCCCCCGACACACCAAAAGCTGCGCCCCCCATGAGCGCCAGCAGCGTGCGCGGCAGGCGGTAATCAACAATCACGATATGATCGATCGAATTCCCGTCAAAAGCAGACAGGGCGACAAGCGCAGTCGAGAGCGGGACAGGTCGAACCCCGAGCAAAAGGCTGGTGATAGACAGGGTCATCAGAAGGCCAAGACCGACGAGCACCACGGCCATCCGCGCCGCATGCCCAGACCTCACGGCTCGCACTTTCTCACCGGCCTTGATGGAAACAACCACGCTCACACCCGGGCCTGCCCTTCGATCCAGTAGCCGACAGCATCAATGCGGTGCTTGTCGAAACCGAGCGCATCACGGAAATGCTTGCGGCACTCGGCTGCTGCCTTGGCCTCGCCGGCAATATAGATATAGCCAGGCCCTTCCGGCAGCGCGGTAATCTCGCGTGCGATGCGCGGGAGTTCCGTATAGCCCGGCCGCTCCGGGCGCAGTCCATGGCAGCCGTGCCAGGTCACCTCCACATCGGCCAGTGTCCGGATCATCTCTCCGATCTCCTGACGATCGGCATCGGAAGGGATCTCCACATGCACCACCGCCCGGAACCCTTCAGGCAGCTCCTCCAGCACACGGCCGACTGCAGGCAAGCCGGTGATATCCGTCAGCATCAACAGCCACCGGCTGCCTTTCGGCAGCCAGAACCGCCCTTCCGGATTGCAGATGCCGACGATATCCCCCACCTCGGCCTTGATCGCCCAGCTGGCGGCCACGCCGCCCTCATGCACCACCATGTCGAGCACCATCTCTGAGGTCCGGGCATTCCAGCGGCGCACCGTATAGGGCCGGTTCGGCGCATAATGCGCCCCCTCCGGCATCTCCCACCGACCGTTCTCCTTAAGCACCGGCAGCACCACCGGAGTTGCGGCATCCGCCGGCACGGCCAGACGCACCCACTCATCCGGATGTCCGCTGGCTAGTAACCGTTCGCCACCATCGAGCTTCAAAACCACCCGGATCATCGACGGCGTCAGGTGCCCGATCGAGACCACCGAGGCCAGGAAATTGTCCTCCACATAGGCCTCGTGGTCGTGATCCTCGACGCCTGAAAGAGCCTGCGCGTTGGCGTGCATTGTCAGTTTACCTCTCCCTTTACGGCGGCTTCCATACGGCGAAGGATTCTGGGGAATGCATAGGGGATAGCCAGAACGTTCGGCCACGAAGCCGCCCAGATCTCCGCGGGATCATCGAGCCCGACATATCGACCTTCGCGGACAGCTGAGAACATCTGGAACAGCCGCTGCCCTTCCAGAGCGGCACGGGCTCCGGGCTCGTACCACATGACAAGCAGATCGCCAGCAACGCTCTCCAGATCTTCGAGACTGGCATCAGCCGAGACTCGCTCGCCAGATGCCGCAGCCAGGCGCTGAACACCCGGGGACGGCTGCATGCCGATCCCGATCATCCAATCGACGCGCGTCTCGCCGGGGAGATAAACCACGATCCGGCTGCTGCCGACGAAGTAAGAACCGAACGTGAAGCTCCTGCCCTTGAGACCGGGATAGACATCGCCATAGCTGCCCAAAAGGCGCTCGGTCTCCACAACGAGCTGCCTCGCCTTCTCGTCCAGGCCCAGAACCGCACCTGCGATTTCCGTCTGTTCCTTCCAGCCCGCCCTATAGGGACCGGAGCGGTAGGCAATCGTCGGCGCAATCCGGCTCAACCTGCCATAGGACTCGGCATCGATCTGCGAAAAAACGCCGACAATCGCACCAGGCTCAAGGCGCGCGATCTCTTCGAAATCGATGATGCTGCCATCGAGAAGCACCGGCTTCATCGCGCCAAAGCGCTGTTCGCACCAGGGGGTCATGCCGCTTGCAAACATCCCGGAATAAACGATGGCGCTCGGCCTGTACCCGAGTGCAAGAAAGGCGGCCTCGTCGCCATATCCCATCGTGACCAGTCGTCGCGGCGCCGAGCGCAGTTCGGTGCGCCCGAAGGCGTGATGAATACGCCGCGGATAGGTGCCGGTAGTCGCGCACGCGAACGACGACGGCAAGAACATTGCCGCCGCAGCCATCGTCAAGGCGCGTCGCGTGACCAGTCGCACGATCAGAACTTGAACTTGGTCGAAACGCTGAAGCTGCGCGGCTCGCCGTAATAGCCGGTATCGAAGTTGCCGAGCCCGGCGTAATACTTCTCGTTTAAGAGGTTCTTGACGTTGAACGTGATGTCCACCTTTTCGTTCAGCTTGTACTTCGCCATCAGATCGATCAGGAACACGTTCTTCTGAGAGATATCCTCATAGACATTCGCTGGGCTCCAGACATAGCCATAGATCTTGTCTTGCCAGCGCACACCGCCACCGATGGTCAGCTTGTCCCATTCGCCTGAGAGCGTGTAGGTCGTGTAGAGCTTGACGACATTCTCCGGGGCCGTTGTCTGGATGAAGGAATAGACCCTATCTCCATCGGCCTTGCGAGCGTGGGAATAGGTGTAGCTCGCATAGACATTCCAGTCCGTCGTGATCTCGCCGGATGCTTCAAGTTCGAAGCCCTTCGTCGTGACGCCATCGGCCGCCGTGTAGTAGTCTTCCCCCGTATTGGGATCAGTTCCCGCACGCTCCGCAACGTTATCCTGCTTGATCATGAAGACAGCAGCACTTGTATTCATCCTGCCGTCAAACAGTTCGGCCTTTACGCCGGCTTCGTAGCTATGGCCTTCCTCCGGATCGAGATAGGCGCCGTTTACGTCCTGATTTCCTTGCGGTTTGAATATCCCGGTATAGCTCGCATAGACCGACCAGTCCTGGTTCAGGTCGTAAACCACACCGAGATAAGGGGTGACTTTGCCATTCGCCGAATATTGGCTGGCGCCACTCCAGGTGGCCGTAGCATTGTCGTAATTCCCTTGGTCATCGTAGCCATACCAACTGAAACGGCTGCCCAGGATGAAAGACAGATCATCCGTCGGCCGAAGTCGTGTCGCGGCATAGGCACCGTACTGAGTGAGGCTGTTTTCGTATCGGCCCGTCAGTTTAAAATCGGGTTCGTCGGTGTTGCCATCCCAGGTGAAGAAATTGGGAACCGCTGAATCGTAATTGATACCGCCATATTCGTAGAGCGGCCCTTTGGTTGTCTTGTGCGATGCTGTCGCACCGAACATCAGATCGTGCTCGCGGCCGAACAGCTCGACGGGACCGGAAAGCTTGGCATCGAGCGTATCCTGGACCAGCCGACCGGAATACTTGCCGACATACTGGTAGACCCCTGCGCCGGTCACCGGATCAGGATAGCCGCTGCCTGCGGATGCCAGAACGCTGTCATGCCCATTGCGACGATGATTGTAGGTGACGTCGGTCTTCCAGCCATTGTCGAACTCATGATCGAGCGTGACGAAGAAGTTGTTCGTGAAGGTGTCACGGCGGCTCCAGTCCGCCGCCGGATTGGTCGACACGTCAAAGTCTGTGCGGCTGCCGTCGCTGAAAAACATGGGAAGACCCGTCCAGCTCGAGCCGCGCGGCCTGTTTTGCTGATAGTCGGCACCAAGCGACAAGGTTGTGTTGTCGGTGATATCAGCTTCCAGAATGCCATAGAGATTGAAGGACCTCTTCTCGTAGTGGTCGAGATAGGATTCTGCATCCTCGAACGAGCCGACCAGGCGACCGCGCAAGGAGCCATCGAGATTGAGAGGCCCCGATACATCGGCCTCCGTCCTGTAGGCATTCCAGGAGCCGGCCGTTCCGGTGATGGAAGCCTGGAAGGTGTCGGTCGGCCGCTTACGCACAAGGTTGACGGCAGCACCGGGGCTGCCTGCGCCCTGCAAAAGGCCATTTGCCCCCTTCACGATCTCAACCCGGTCATAGATCGCCGTATCAGGATTGGTGAGACCGTAGTCGTAGACGCCCTCATTCTGGATCACCACACCGTCATACTGGAACTCGCCCACGGTAAAACCGCGTGCGAGATATTCGGTACGATCGCTGTCGTACTTCTGGATAGACATGCCGCTTGAAGTTTCCAGAACATCCTGCAGGGAACTACTGGCCTGATCCTCCATGCGCTGGCGGGTGACCACGGTGACAGACTGCGGGGTCTCCCGGATGGAAAGCGGAAGCCCCGTCGCCGTGTTCATCTGACCCGTGGTATACGACCCGGATCCTTCCGTGGTGCCACCGCCCTGCCCCTGAACCGTAATCGTCTCCAGCACGGTCGATCCGTCGACTGCGGCGCCGGCTGCATCTGCCGCCTGCGGAGCGACAAGAGCGGCTGAGCCCGGCCCGCTGATCCGCACCGTGACGCCGGTACCCTCCACCATCTGCTGCAAAGCCGCCGCTGGCGTCATGCTGCCGGAAACGGCGGTTGAGGTCTTGCCGGCGGCAAGCGACGAAGAATAGCTGATCTGCCAGCCGCTCTGGCGGATGAAGACGTTGATGGCGGCAGACAGCGGTTGGGCGGGGATCTGGAAGCTGACGGTTTCCGTGGCGCCGGGGATAGTCCGCGCCTGCGCAAAAGCTGCGACAGGTACAAAGCCGACCATACAGGCGAGCATACTGGATGCGAGAAGCACTCGCGTCCTCCGGCGGCGACGCTCGCCGATCATGATCTCAACGCTGGAATTTTTGCCGCGTGTCATACTCGTCCTACCCTCATTCAAAACATGGGGTTGGCCGCGCGCCAGGCGTTTTCCAACCCTTCTGTCAGCAAGGACGCAGCAGGGTTTCAAAACCGGCAAAAAAAGTTGACGCTCTATTGAAGGATTATAAGCCCGCCCGGAACGCGGTAGAAACCGAGGCCCGCCGCATCGGCAAGGGTCTGAACCGCACCTTCGACATCATCGAGGCGATAATTGCCGGTGACCTTCATCTGGTTCACCCGCTCATCCGCCACGAAGATGGCTCCTCGATGATAGCGGCGTAGTTCTTCGAGAACATCTCCGAGAGCCGCGTTCTCAAAGATGATCCGGCCTTCGCGCCAGGCGAGCGTCGCGGATGGGTCTGCCGCATGAACGGGAGACACCGCGGACGCGGTAACGCTAACCGTTTCGCCGGGAGCAAGCACGGTTTTGTCCCGCCCATCGCACAGACAGAGAACCTGCACGCGCCCCCGCTCCAGCACGACCTCATCTTCACCATCTATGGTCCTGACGGCGAATGCGGTGCCCAGTACTTCGACCTCGCCATATTGGCCGCTGACGGTAAAGGGATGGGCAGGATCGTGCACGACATCGAAGAAGGCTTCGCCGCGCAGCAGGCGAATGTGACGCCTGCCCGCATCGAAATCGAGCGCGACGGCCGTGTCGGTATTCAGCAGCATCGTCGAGCCATCCGGCAAGGGAACCCGCGTCTGGGATCCGGTCGCTGTGACGTAATCTGCCTGGAGTGCAACCGTTAGCGACGGGTATTGCCAGATCCCGGTGGCAAGGAGAACCGAAGCAGCCAGTGCTGAGGCCCGCAGCGGCCAGCGGCGGCTCCTCGTCCGCATCAGCTCGGACCGGTCGACAGGCAGCGCTTTCACCGCATCGTGAAACGGTTTCTCATTCCACAGGATCTCCAGCCCACGAAATTCTTCCTCATGTCGAGGATCCCTCGACAGCCAAGCAAGAAATTCGGCGCGTGTCGCTGCATCCTGCTTGCCGTCACGCAGCCGCACGAACCAGTCCAGAGCCTGATCCGCCACAGGATCGGCATGGATGAAGTCGCCGGCCATTCGGTCCCGGTCCTGCGCGTCCTGATGTCCCACTTAGCCGATCCCATCGAAGCGTGTTTGCGAGTTCCTGATACCTTGACGCATGAGCACGTCAAACCCAGCAAAATTCGTTGCGGGAATGGATAGCAGGGCTACCTTCAGGAGAGCATCTTCGATCGAGACGACTGCAATAAGCGGCTTCGTATTCATCATTTCCCGTCCAGACGCGCGATGGCATCCCGGCAATGAGCCATTGCGAGCTTCAAATCGTTGAAGACGGTCCGTTCAGAGACGCCGAGATGCTCCGCGATGCGAATATTCGACCACTCCTCAATCCGGCTGAGCACCAGCACGGCTTGTGCGCGCTTCGGCAAGGTAGCAAGCGCCTGTTGAAACACGCCGAATGTCTGCTTCTCGATCAAAGCCTGCTCAATCGAGGGGATGTCAGCCGAGATGGCCGCAAGAAAGGTCTCCTCCAAGCCCTCCAGCTCCGCTCCTGCACGCGTCTTTCGGCGCCGCAGATGATCGAGCGCGAGATTGCGAGCCGTCTGGTGGAGAAAGCCCTCCAGATGCTCGACCCGTCCACCTTCAACCGCCTTGCGAGCACGCAGATAGGTTTCCTGCGCGAGGTCTTCCGCTGTCTGGGGATCGCGCACGATGCGCATGACGGTCCACAAGAGGGAGCGGCGGTGGGCGGCAAAAATCGCGTTCAGAAAGGCAGGCAAGAGCACCGCCTCATGCATGTCCACCGTGTCGTATTAGAGACACTGAGATCATCTGCAGAATGGAATACCTGTCGCCAATCGGAAACGCGTGCTGGCATTTGGCACTCAATATCTATTCCAGCTCGGGGCCGATCGTTTAAGGAAAACACAGACAGGAGCACCAAGAGGTCCATCCCATCGTCGCAATCTTAATCCGCATCCAATGCAACATAAAACTTGAGTCGTCAACACATGTTATTGGTCGCAGAGATGGAGCTCGTTAAGTGCCAAGCTTGGCGAGCTAGTAAAAATTCGACCGCTAACACAAACACAAAAACCGCCCCATTTGTTGGAGGCGGTTGAAGGTTTGTTTTGGATGTTTTGTTGGTTGCGGGGCCTGTTTGCACAGAGACTTGCATAAACACTGACATCTACGCGAACCTATGTTCCTTGCCGCTCATCGGGGACGCATAGACCACTTCCCCAGAAGCGATTTCGAAGTCGCCCGGCACACGGGCAACGATCTGCTTCATCGACGGGTGGTCGAGATAGACGACTGTGTCTGCACCCAGCCGTTCGATGTGGCGGACCTGACCCTGCCATTTGCCTTCGCTCTTTGACAACGCAAGATGCTCGGGGCGGATGCCGTAGGTGGTGCAACCTTCTGCGGCGGCCACCTCGCCATCGTAGAGGTTCATTTTGGGCGATCCGATGAAACCGGCGACGAAGGGACTGACAGGATTGTTATAGAGGTCCATCGGGGAGCCAACCTGCTCGATGCGTCCAGCATTCAGGACGACGATCTTGTCGGCCATGGTCATCGCCTCGACTTGGTCGTGGGTGACGTAGATCATGGTGGCGCCGAGTTTGGCATGCAGGTCGGTCAGTTCCATGCGCATCTGTGAGCGAAGCGCTGCATCGAGGTTGGAAAGAGGCTCGTCGAACAGGAAAACCTTGGGATTGCGGATGATCGCACGCCCGATCGCAACGCGCTGGCGCTGCCCGCCCGACAGAGCCTTCGGCTTGCGATCGAGTAGATGGGTGAGCTGCAGGCTTTCCGCCGTCTTATCGACCTTATCAGCGATCTCGGTCTTCGGACGGCCAGCGAGCGACAGACCGAAGCCGATGTTCTCCCGCACCGTCAAATGCGGATAGAGCGCATAGGACTGGAAGACCATGGCGATCCCGCGCTTCGACGGTTCGGCGTGGGTTACGTCCTCACCGTCGATGACGATCTGGCCCGAACTCGAGGTCTCCAGCCCCGCAATCATCCGGAGCAGCGTGGACTTGCCGCAGCCGGAAGGGCCGACAAAGACGCAGAACTCGCCCGTCTCCACCGTCAGATCGATGCCCTTGATGACCTCCAGGCTGCCGAAGCTCTTGCGGATGTCCTTGAGAACGACACTGGTCATGCGACTATCCTTTGACGGCACCGGCGGTCATGCCGGCCACGATCTGTCGGTTGAAGAAGATGTAGACGATAAGCGGTGGGATGGTGACCAGCAGGATGTTCATGAACAGCAGGTTGAACTGGGTCTGGAACTGGCCCTGGAAGTTATAGAGCGTGAGCTGCACCGTCACGTTTTCCCGACCGGGGAGGTAATAGAGCGGGTTGGTGAAGTCGTTGAAGATGGTGATCGACTGCACGACGATGACGGTCACCGTGACAGGCTTCAGCAGCGGCAGGATCACACGGAAGAAGATCTGCAAGGGCGTTGCCCCGTCGATCAGCGCCGCCTCATCGAGGTCGCGGGGGATCGTCGCGATGAAGCTTCGGAACAGCAGCACCGAGAAGGCGAGGCCATAGGCGACCTGGATGAAGATCATGCCGGTGATCGTCTTGAAGAGACCGATCGACTGCAGCACCCAGATTGTCGGCACCACTGCCGGTGGGATCATCAGACCGGCGAGCACGAAACCATAGATCACCTTGTTCCAGCGCGAGGGACGGCGCTGCAGGACATAGCCCACCATGGCGCCAAACAGCACGAGCAGTGTCACCGCAAAGACCGTGATGACGGTCGAATTGAAGTAAGCGAGCAGCAGCAGATAGTTGCGCGTCTCCAGCACTTGCAGGAAATTCTCCCACAATTGCCATTCGACAGGCCAGGTGAATGTCAGCCGCGAGGCGTCCTGACGGGTTTTCGCTGCCGTCAGGAAAATGAAGACGAAGGGCAGGATGAATATGATGGACGCAAGGGCGAGCGAGACGATCCCCGTGGAAAGCTGACGACGGGTCATAGATCCACCTCCCGACGATTGAACCATGCTGTGAGCGGCAGGATGATCAGCGCAATCAACAGGAAGAGAATGACGTTACCCGCCGTTGAGAGACCATAGAAGCCGGCCTGGTATTGCTTATAGATGACGCTTGCGAGCACATCCGAGGAAAAGCCCGGACCGCCCCGGGTCATGGCCCAGATCAGGTCGAAGCTGCGAAGGCCGCCGATGAGAGACAGCGTCACGACGGTGACCGTTGCCGGGCGCACCAGGGGCACCGTGACGCGAAAGAACATCTGTGTGCGGGTGGCGCCGTCGATCCGCGCAGCCTCGTAGTAGTCTTGGCTGATCGTTGCGAGACCAGCAATATAGATCAAGGTTGCTAGGCCAACACCCTTCCAGAGATCGACCAGGATGACCGAATAGAGCGCCAGCGAAGGATCGGTCAGCCACCCGGGACCGGGAAGCCCGAGAGCATTCAACGCCACATTGATCATGCCATTCGTCGGATGCATGAGCACCGCGAAGGTGATGCCAATTCCGATGGTCGACACGAGGACGGGAAAGAAGACGACGGTTCTCAGAAACCCCTGAGCCCATATTCCCGATGTCAAAAGCACGGCGAGCAGCAAACCGAGGACGGACTTGGTGGCCGACGTTGCAACCGCATAAATCAGCGTGTTGACCGTGCCCTGGATCAGGAAAGGCTCACGCAGGAATTGCCGGTAGTTCTCCAAGCCGATGAACTCAGCCGAGAATAGGTCCCAGCGTGTCAGGCTGAACCAGAAGGACGCGAATGTCGGCGCCAGGAACAGCACCGAAAACACGACGGCAGCCGGCAGCACGAACCAATAGGGATAGGGGGATTTCTGCGTGACCATGTCTCTTCTCCGATGCAGACCCCGCCCGGACCTGGGAGACCGGACGGGGTTCGACTGGCGGGAGGTTACCAGTTCGGCAGGCCGAGTTGCTTGGCCTGCTTTTCGACATCCTGGTCATAAAGAGCAACTGCTTCGGCAGCCGGTCGGATGCCGGACCCGACTTCTACCGTAATCTGCTCGAGTGCCGGGCCTTTGACCGGAGACAGGAATTCGAGCGCAGGCGCAGTGCCACCCTCAGCTTCGAAGTAGGGCAACATGTCCTTGACGGCCTGCGGCACGTCTGCGGGAAGCTGGCAGTCCTTGATCAGATAGGGACCCGAAGGAACAGCCTTCGCCATCAATTCGCAGGCTTCCTTGGAGGCAACCCAATCGAGGAATTGTTTGGCTTCTTCGCCATTCTCGGCACTGGACGGACTGTAAAGCGCAGATGGCATCCAGACCGTCAGGCCATTCTTTGCGGCATCATCGCCCGGCTGCGCGAAGAAACCCAGATCAGCCAAGTTGTCAGGATAGTTTTGTGCGACGTTGCCGATACCGAAGGTCAGCATCGGATAATGAGCCGCCTCCCCCGTTGCCACCATACGCATGCCGTCATCGAACTTGGCAGCTCCGAAATCGGCGTTGAACAGTCCGGCCTTGCCGGTCTGCTCAAGGCGTTCGAAACCCTTGGCAGCCGCGGGTGTCGTTGCGAATTTTGCCTTGTTGTCGGTAAAGTCCTTGGCAAAACTCGGGGCTGCCGCGTTGACGTTGTAGTAGTCGGCCAGCACGAAGAGCTGGGACGTCCAGGTGTCGCCATAGGTCTGGGCGATGCCGACTTTACCGGCCGCCTTGACCTTCTCGCTGTTGGCGATGAAATCGGCCCAGGTCTTTGGCACTTCCAGCCCGAGTTCTGCGTAGATCTTTCTGTTGTAGAAGATGCCACCGCCCATGGCAGGGCCGAAGGGAACGCCGCGAACGCTGCCATCCGCCGCGCTGACGACCGGCTTGAAGTTCTCGGAGATATTGCCGGCATTCGGCAGACCGGAGAGATCAGCGAGCGTATTCTCCGGCTTCAGCGCCTGAAAGAGCGAACCGGTGTTGTACTGGAAGATGTCGGCCATCTCGCCGGTTGCCAGTCGCGTCTTGACGATGTTGTCCCCCTCAGCCCCCCCTGCGCGGTTCTCGATGTCGAAACTGATGTCAGGTCGCTTCTCGCTGTAGGCCTTGGTCAAAACATCCAGAAAACTAATTGTTTCAGGATTGGTATCTGCCAGGATGGTGAGCGTTACGTCGGCATGGGCGGCACTCGCCAGAAGACTGGCAAGCGATGCGGCCAGGATTGTTCTTGCAGTCATTCTCATGGTCGTTTCCTCCTCTATTGACCACTTGATCATTCACTGGCTGCGGGCAGCGCCCGCGGCCATATCAGATGCTGAACGTGATGATGTGCTCGCCCGCCGTGAGACTTATATCCATCTGGCTTTCGACGGACTGTCCATTGACCGAGACGTTGCTGCGGATGCTCGATGCCTTCAACGATGCTGAGAGACCTTGCGGAAGTACGACGCGATAGGTCACCTGATCCCCCACCAGGCTCCACTCGGCTTCGATCCTCCCTTGCCTCACATCGTGCCAGGCTTTGACGGGCGACAGCGCGGGCAAAATAGCCGGGTCCAGCTCCAGGTTTGAAAAACCCGCACCTTCAGCCGTCAGCTTCAGGCCAGCCACATCCTCGAACAACCACTGGCAGACGGCGCCATAGGCATAATGGTTGTAGCTGTTCATATCCGGATCGTAGATCGAGCCGTCCTCGGCCACCGCGTCCCAGCGCTCCCAGATGGAGGTCGCGCCACGCTCGACCTGATAGAGCCAGCCCGGCACCTTGCGATTGAGAAAAACCTTTTCCGCAAGATCGAGCATGCCGAGTTCAGTGAGCGCTGGCAGCAACGCGGGCGTGCCGATAAACCCTGTACCGATGACGCCATCGGTTTCCTCGACCACGCGGCGGAAATAGGCCTTGCCCGCCTCCTTGTAGTCATCGGGAACGAGACCATGCAGGAAGGCAAGCGCCCAGGACGTCTGGTCGTTATGCGCAATCCGACCGGAGGGCGAAAAGAACTCTGTGCGGAAGGCGGCGCGGATTGCATCTACACGCTCGTCCAGTCGGCGCGCCTCGTCGTCACGGCCGAGGATGCGACCGATACGCGCCGCGAGTTGTGTGGAGATGAAATGGTAGAGCGTGGCGGCACAATCGTCAGCGACGGTCGGTCGCGGCTTACGGTTATCGCCGACGGGCTGGAGCCAGTCGCCAAAAGTGAAGCCGTGATCGCCCCACTCGGCCGGCGGGCGGATGATCGGGCCGTTGGAAATGCCCCAGAGATAGTCGAGCCATTTGATCATGGCCGGGAAGCATTCCGCCAGGACCTCCCTATTGCCGTAATGCAGGTAGAGCTGCCACGGGATGATGACGATGGCATCGCCCCAACCGGTCGAGCCGGCCCAGTCGCCGCGCGCATCGATCGGATGCAGTCGAGTCGGGTCGGGAGAGAAGTGCGGAACCGCACCATTCTCGCGCTGGTCATGCATGACGTCGCGCAGATACTTGATCAGGAAACGTTCGCTGTCTGCAAGCCAGCAGGCGGTGCCTGCGAAGACCTGTGCGTCTCCCGTCCAGCCGAGGCGCTCATCGCGTTGCGGGCAGTCCGTCGGGATCTCGATGAAGTTCGAACGCTGTGACCAGATGGTGTTTTCGACGAGCCGATTGACCGCGGCAACACCTGTGGTGATGCCGCCAGTGGAGACCGGAACCGAGCTGATCGGCACCATCTCGATGGAAAGGAGGCTGACGTCTCCTTCGAGCGTCACCCGTGCATAGCGAAAGCCCATGAAGGTGAAGAGCGGGGCATAGGTTTCCTCGCCTTCGCCAGACAGGGTGTAGCGCAGCTCGGCGCGGGCGCTACGATAATTCCGGTTGTCGAAGGCCTTGTCCGGCCCAAGGATCTCGGAGTGCTCGACGCGGACTGACGCGCCCGGCTTTCCGCTGACACGGAGCCGAATGTATGCACCGGCGTTCTGGCCGAAATCATAGAGTGTCCGGTTTTCGGCATCCTGCCACTGCTCGATCGGCGCGAGCGGTGCGAGCTCCCTCACCGCGTCCGCCTCGTGCGGCACGAGCAGGCCCTTGTCGAAATCGAGCAGGTCCATGCCGGATTCGGCGCGAGGCGTAATCCGGGCATCGTAGTCTTCGCCGAAATAGATCCCGTTGCGCGTTACCGGGGATAGACCGCTCTTCCAGCTCGCATCGGTGACCAGCAGTGCTGCGCCGTCAGCCTCGATTTCGGCGATCGCCGCAACACGGTCACCCCAGCAATTGAAGATGGGATTGGAGGCCCAAAGCAACTGGCTGCGATACCAGCCATCACCAAGCCAGATCTCGATCCGGTTTTCTCCGACCTGAAGAAGCTCGGATACCTCATAGGCTTGATAGGCGATCCGGTCGTCATAGCAGGTCCAGCCGGGCGTCAGCAGATCCTCACCGACGCGCTTGCCATTGATGAAGGCGCGGTAGAGACCGAGCGCAGAAATCCTCAAGGTTGCCGTCGAGGGGAGGCTATCCACCTGCCAGGACCTCTGCACGAAGGTGCCGGCTGCGCCCTGCCCCTTGTCAATCTCGGGCGCAATCATCTCAGCCCGCGCAAAGGGCTGACTGCCGGATGCCAAAATCGAGCCTGCCAGAGAGGGCCTGTCCATGGTGTCTCTACTCCCGCCGGTGCATACCCATAAGGCCACGCCGGTCATTTTGTGTATCGTTCTATGTATATCATTCTACAAACTCGTTTGCCGCGCAAGCGCTTTTTGCATATAGTAGATGCAAGGATGATGCGTAGACGGGATTACCTATGGAAAAACAGAAGCTTGGCCCACCGACGGATCGCGTGACGATCCGCCATGTCGCCGAGCATGCGGGCGTTTCGGTGGCCGCCGTGTCCAAGGTTCTGCGCAATGCCTACGGTGTGTCAGAGGCACTGCGGACCAAGGTCGAAAACGCCATCGACCTTCTGAAGTATCGTCCGTCGACGGCGGCACGGGCCATGCGCGGCCGGACTTACACCGTTGGCATTTTGGTCGTGGAACTGACCAACCCGTTCGTCCCGGTTCTGCTCGAAGGGATCGACGCAGGTCTGGCAGAGGCGAATTATAAAGCGATGGTCGGCGTCGGCCGCGCGGCCTCCAAGCTCGAGACATCGATGATCGAGTCGATGATCGACACCAGGATGGATGGCCTGGTCCTGATCGGGCCGCAGATCTCGGGAAGCGTGGTTGCGCACTATGCGAAACAGATCCCCATCGTCGCGATTGCCCACCACGAACCTCAGGCGACCTTGTACGACACGGTCAATTCGGACGATTTCGCGGGGGCGCAGATGGCCGTCGAAGCGCTGGCATCACGGGGCTACAGCGATATCGCCATGCTGAGCTATGACCGGTCGGACAGCCCCAGTTCGGTCGTCGCGGTGCAGCGTGAGGCGGGATACAAGGCGGCCATGGCTGCGATCGGATTGAAAGACAAGGCACGGATAATCCGCCATCCCCATCCGAGCGAATCTAGGAAGAAGGAACTAGCGGCCTTGCTCTCTTCGGAAGACAGGCCGCGGGCGATCTTCGTCTGGTCCGATCTCGATGCCGTTCCGCTGCTGGCGGCCTGTCACGAATTGGGCATCGACGTCCCCGGCTCACTCGCCGTCATCGGCTACGACGACTGTTCGCTCGCCGGACAGCCGGCCGTCAGCCTCTCCAGCGTCAACCAGGATCCGCTGGAACTCGGCGCCCGGGCAAGCGAATTGCTGCTTAGTCGCATCGAAGGCCGTGAAGACGCGCAGCATGTTCTCTTTCCGCCAAAGGTCGTGCTTCGCCGCAGCATATGACTGTGGCGAATGGACAATGTGTCGACCCATTACCCGCGGGGCAACCTTGTTTCAAAAGCTCACTCGCAGCAGACGGCTATGGCTACACAAATGAAGCTGTCCGCGAAACGCTAGCCTCACCTTTGGCTTGACGCCCTTTAAGGGGTTCGAACCGCCATGCCGTCGGATGCATGCCGGCAGAAAAAAGAGCCAGATCATGGATAGCGTCCGTCAAGCTGGTGTAATTTCGGGTTTGGGACCAGACTTTCAGGTTTGGCGGCGCTTGAGTGAATTGCGGCGGCTCTGCGGTTATCTTTGACCTTCAACATATATAGCTTGCCGATCGAATTTGGTTGCTTGAACTGGTTCCTGCGCCCCGGCTCGACTACTTCTTCATGCCTGGCCCGGCCGAACCGGATGGCGCTTCCTGTTGTTGCAGCGTGAAGAGTGATCATGCCGAAATGAAGAGTGCGGCAATGAGGGGCCTGATTGCAGCAAGACTTGTGGTAGGCGCATTACGTATCCTAGCTGTCATCGTGCGGATCGGCTAAGATCCACAAACCACCGCCAAGATTTCCCTAGCTAGGGTCAAAGAGATTTGTGCCAGTGAATGCACCAATTGATCCGCAGGCGCCAACAGATCCGCAATCCAGGCGCCGGCATCTCGTCGATGTCATATCGCAGATGTCGGCCGAGGACATTTCCATACCAAATCCGGTGCCTGGCCTGTCGATCTACAGGCTCACAGAGAGTTCGACAGATTTCTGTGGCGTTTACGAGCCTAGTGTCTGTTTTATCCTCAACGGCAGCAAATTGGTGAGCACCGGTGGCGATGTTATTCAGTATGCAGAGAACTCCTACCTGATCACGGCGATCGGAATGCCGATGAGCGGCTGGGCGCGTTCCGCCAGTGCCACAGATCCTTACATCGCCATGTTGCTGCGTCTCGATCTGGAGCTGATACGTCGCCTGATCGTGGAATATGACATGGATCATGCAGTCGCACCGGCGTCTGGCCCGATGGTTGGCCATCTGTCGGAGCGTCTTGTGGGGCTTCTTCATGAATTGATTCTTCTGGATCCGGACAACCCAGAATTTCAGTTCATGCATCGACATATCCAAACAGAAATCTTCTATCGTCTGCTTGTTACCCCACAAGGCCGTCAGCTTCGCGATTTTGCCCTCGCGGATACCACAAGCCACCGCATCACAACTGCGGTGAACTTCATTAGAGACAACTATTCCTCGACCCTAAGTGTCAAGCAACTCGCCGACCTATCGCGCATGGGGGTCTCCACGTTCCACAATCATTTCAAGACGCTAACCGGGATGAGCCCAGGCCAGCTGCAACAACAGATCCGGCTGCACCACGCAAGAGCGAAACTGCTCTCCAGCGAACGCGATATTGCCAGTGTGGCCCTGTCGGTCGGTTACGAAAGCCAGTCACAGTTCAGTCGGGAATTTCGCCGGCTCTTTGGGCATTCACCTTCAGAAATCCTCAAGAGAACCAGAGCGAATCGATAGGTGAGTACACCGTGAAGTCCACCGCAGCGGAAACTCTCACAATCTTGGTACCAAGAGGATTAGGCAAGAATTCAAGAGAATGTTCCCTACGAAGGGAAGTCCCATTCGAATACTCTGACACAGGGTGCGTTCCGCTGGGCGCTGCTGAAACTCGAACCATGGGACATCACGATGGTGACGCTTACGATAAACGGTACGGCGCATGAAATCGACGCCGAGCCCGATATGCCACTTCTCTGGGCGATCCGAGACCTTGTTGGGTTAACGGGAACGAAGTTTGGCTGTGGCATGGCCCAATGCGGCGCATGCACGGTCCATCTGGACGGTTCACCAGTTAGATCTTGTCAGACCTTTGTCGGCGATGTCGGCGAGGCAAAGATCACGACAATCGAAGGATTGACGGGCAAGGTCGCTGAGACAGTGCAAGCGGTTTGGACAGAACTTGACGTCCCCCAGTGCGGCTATTGCCAGTCCGGCCAGATCATGTCCGCGACTGATCTTCTGACGAACAATCCTAAGCCGACTGACGACGACATCGATGGCGCCATGGCCGGGAACCTCTGTCGTTGCGCGACCTATCACCGGATCCGTGCCGGGATCCATGAAGCCGCAAAACGTCTGGAGGCTTGAGCCATGTTCACCAAACCTACAAACTATGCCCGTTTCCGCGCAGCACAGCCTTCGGTATCGAGAAGAGGGGTCCTCATCGGCGCTTTGGCAACTGGTGGTGGATTGGCCGTCGGATTTCGTCTCCTGCCCGTATCGGAGGCGCAGGCCGCCACGGCCGCCGACCAGACTGTAAGCCAGTTCACCCCCTATGTTCTGATCGAGCCGTCGGGCAAGGTCACGGTCTTGTCGTCCCAGTTTGAGATGGGACAAGGCTCCTATAACGGCATCGCGACACTGGTCGCGGAAGAGCTTGACGCCGACTGGTCGACAATTGAAGTGGTCGGAGCTGCAGGCGATGTGAAATCACTTGGCAACCTTGCTTTCGGGGGCGCGCTTCAGGCAACCGGTGGCTCCACCTCGATGTTCACCTCCTGGGACCGCTACCGCCAGGCCGGTGCTGCAACGCGTGCAATGCTGGTTTCTGCCGCAGCCGAACAATGGGGTATTCCAGCGTCTGAAATCAAAGTCGAAAACGGAATTTTGTCACACGCCTCCGGAAAACAGGGGGGTTTCGGCGAGTTTGCAGCAACCGCTGCAAAGATGCCGGTCCCGGCAAATGTCAGCTTGAAGAGCCCGGCTGACTGGAAGCTGATAGGCAAGGAAGATCTGAAGCGGTTCGATAGCGCCCGCAAGACGAATGGGACTGAAAGCTACACGCTCGACGTAAAGCTTCCGGGAATGCTGACGGCAGTGATGATTCATCCGCCTCTGTTCGGCGCGAAAGTGAAGTCGTTTGACGCCACCGCAGCGCGCGAAGTTCCAGGTGTCGTCGACGTCGTCGAGACGCCACGAGGCGTTGCGGTTGTCGGGCAGCACATGTGGGCAGCGATGAAGGGACGCGACGCGGTAACCGTCGAGTGGGATGACATTGCAGCGGAAAAGCGCGGGACAACCGAGCTTTTGGCGCTCTACAAGGATTTGGCCAGCAAACCAGCTCCTGCCCTTGCACGCAAGGACGGCGACGTTGACGCGTCGTTCAAGACGGCAGTGAAGGTGATCGAAGCCACTCTGAAATTCCCTTATCTCTCCCATGCAGCCATGGAGCCTTTGAACGCGGTTGCCCGGCGAAATGAGGATGGGACCGTCGAAATCTGGGGCGGGCATCAATTCCCGGATGTCTATCAAGGCCTGGCAGCACAGATTGCAGAGGTCACGCCCGATAAGATCAAGCTTCACGTGATGAAGACGGGCGGCAGTTTCGGGCGGCGTGCCGTGTTCGATGGCGACGTGGTCGTGGAAGCGGTCTATGTGGCGAAAGCCATTGGCTACCGCGCACCGGTCAAGGTCCAGTGGACCCGCGAAGATGACATGCGCGCCGGTCGTTACCGGCCGATGTATGTCCACCAGCTCAAGGCAGCTTTGGATGCTGACGGCAAGCTTGTTGCATTTGAAGATCATGTTGTCGGCCAGTCTATCATGGCCAAAACCATGTTCGAGGGAATGGTCAAGGATGGCGTCGACCCGACCTCCGTCGAGGGGATCAGCAACATTCCCTATGGCATACCGAACCAGAAAATCGGGCTGACAACGGTCGACGTCGGCGTGCCTGTCTTATGGTGGCGCTCCGTTGGGCATACCCACACAGCGTTCGCTGCAGAGACCATGATGGACGAGCTTGCAGAGGCTGCAGGACAAGACCCCGTCGAATTCCGTCTTTCGTTGCTGGAACCCGCTTCGCGCCATGCCGCGGTCCTCAAGCTGGCAGCAGAAAAGGCAGAGTGGGGCAAGCCAGTACCGGAAGGGATCTTCAGAGGCGTGGCGGTTGCCGAGAGCTTCGGAACCGTGGTCGCTGAAATCGCAGATGTCTCACTGAAGCCGGACGGCGGCTTCAAGGTGGAGCGTGTCGTCGCCGCCGTGGACTGCGGGCTCGCCATCAATCCGGGTCAGGTCCGCGCCCAGATTGAGGGCGGCATCGGCTTCGGCCTCGGTGCGATCTCGGCAGAAAAGATCACATTGACGGCTGGTGAGGTGGACCAGAGCAACTACGATTCCTACACACCGCTGAGGATAGACGCGATGCCGAAGGTCGAAGTCCATATTCTTCCTTCAGCCAATCCGCCGTCAGGCATCGGTGAACCTGGGGTTCCACCGATCGGTCCGGCAGTCGCAAACGCACTGTACAAGGCACGCGGCCAGCGTATCCGTACGCTACCCTTCAATCTGCCCTCGGCATAACGGTCTGCGCATACCCGGCTCAAGTGGCCGGGTATGCTTTCCCCTAACCATCGTCCAAATTCGTTCAATCCACAGCAAGTTGAATTGCTGACTGTGGTCACCTCTATGATTGGAATTTTCCAGATGCGCTTCACGTTAACGGCGGCAGCGGTCGCGACCTATGCTACGCTTGCGGTACAGGTATCCATTGCACAAGGGACCGAAGAGGGACAGAGGCTGTTCAAACAGCGCTGTCAGAGTTGCCACTCGGTGACACCAAGCAAGAACAGCCCAGCAGGCCCCAACCTTATCGGCGTCATCGGCCGAGCAAGCGGCTCCACCGATTTCAGATATTCGGCGGCAATGAAAAATGCCGGCCTGAGATGGGACGCAGGCACCCTCGATCAATATCTTTCTGCACCCGCCAAACTGATCCCGGGAACGCGTATGGCCGTCGCTGTTACAAACCCGCAGCAGCGCAAGGCCATCGTGGAATACCTGGCCTCATTGAACAACTGAGGCAATAACGTTGGACTGGTGAAGCAATTCTTTCACGCCCATGAGACCCGTCAGTGACATTTGTCATCGACTGCCATTCAGACTATGGTCGACCTCTGGCATCAGAGGATACGGTATTGAGCCTGAGAGAACGCAAGAAAGACAAGACAAGAACGCAGCTCCTCGAGGCAGCTCTGGAACTCATCGGTCGGCAGGGTTTTGCTGACACAACCATAAGTCAAATCGCTGCCGCAGTCGATGTTTCGCCACGAACCCTGCTGCGATACTTCCCGACCAAGGAGGATGTGATCGTCAGTTGGGTCGACGACACCATCACGATCTTCATTGATACTCTGACGGCAAGGCCACAGGACGAGGCCGCTCAACAGTCATTGATGGCGGCATCTCGAGCAATGCTGGAAGCTTACCAGCAGCGTTCGGAGTTCTACCTCGTGATCGAGAAGACGATCGCTTCATCTCCCTCTGTCAGCGCCAGAAAACAGGAGATGTCGGCAGCGCTTGCAGAGAGAGTTGAAAAGCATCTTCAAGCTAGAGCCGGTAGCGATTTCGACAGCCTGAGGACCGAAGTGCTGACGGCCATCGTATTTTCCATGATCCGAGTTTCAATACGGCGCTGGCTGGCAACGGACGGCAAGGCAGATCTTTTGTCGGTGTTTGATAAGGTGACAAGGATCGTGCCATTGACCGACGACGACATGGTCGACACGGAAGACGTTTGACGGCTCGCGGCCACCACGACCTGAGTTTCGCCTGCGAGAGTGTCTCACAATTCAAGTTGCGTTTCGGCAAAAGCCATATAGATTTCGCTCGAACTCTATATGGCTTCGCGTCTGACTGCGAGGCCACCAAACAGCTAGCCGCAGCCAGGGAGCACGACCTCATGGAACATACACAGCATACCGGTATGGAACTGGTGCAAGCACTTCATGAGGGCACCGTCCAGCGGCCGCCGATGGCCGACCTCCTGCCCTTCGAACTGCAGCCTCCGATACTCGGGCAGATAACGCTTACCGCAAGCCCGACAGACGACTTCCATAACTTGGTCGGAACCGTTCACGGTGGCTGGATCATGACCATGCTTGATACGGCAATGGCCTTGGCCGCCCAGACAACGCTGGCTGCAGGTGAGGCCTGCATGTCGCACGAGACCTCGGCCAAATTCGTCAAACCAGTCCGGAGCAACGCTGGACCGGTGACGATAACAGGAAGGGTTATCTCGCGTGGGCGTTCGCTGATTACCCTCGACGGGCAGGTTCAGGATCAAAACGGCAAGCTGCTGGCCCACGGCACTTCGACCTGCGTCGTCATGGCAGTCTGACCGGTCAGAGCTCGCCCCCTCCCGCCTCTTGCAACTAAGGACAGGTCATGTCTTACGATCCCGTCGTCATTGTATCCGCCGCACGCACACCTCTTGGTCGATTCATGGGCAACCTCTCATCCATGAAGGCGAACGAGCTCGGAGCCCACGCCATAAAGGCGACTTTGGAAAGAGCGCAATTATCGCCCGAACGGGTGGACGAAGTGCTGCTCGGATGCGTTTTGCCCGCAGGGCAAGGGCAGGCACCTGCCCGTCAGGCAGCAAGGCGTGCAGGCCTCCCCGATGCGGTAGGCGCGTCGACTATCAACAAGGTGTGCGGGTCCGGTATGAAAGCCACGATGCTCGCGCATGATATCATCCTTGCAGGATCGGCTGATATTGTTGTGGCAGGTGGCATGGAATCAATGTCGAACGCCCCGTACCTGCTTTCAGGGGCGCGAACGGGGTATCGCGTCGGACATGACAAGATATTCGACCACATGATGTTGGACGGCCTTGAAGATGCCTATGAGCGTGGCCGGGCCATGGGCGACTTCGGAGAAGCTGCCGCAGAAGCCTATGGGTTTACACGTGCAGACCAAGATGACTTTGCCACCGAAACGCTTTTGCGCGCCCGCACCGCAATCGAAAATAACGCTTTTGCAAAAGAAATCGCCGCAGTCACTGTGTCGAGCAAAGCGGGAGAGGTGCTGATCGATACGGACGAGCATCCCCTAAAGGTCTCCCCCGATAAAATCCGCACCTTGAAACCTGCTTTTCGCGCCAACGGCACAATCACCGCCGCAAGTGCGTCCGCCAACGCAGATGGTGCCGCGGCACTAATCCTAACTAGGCGGTCGATTGCAGAACAAGAAGGACTGCCAATTCTGGCCGAAATCAAGGGACATGCAGCCCATAGTCAGGATCCAGCCTGGTATACGACCGCGCCCATTCCGGCCATTCGCAAGCTCCTGGACAAGACCGGCTGGCGTGTTGAAGACGTTGATCTCTTCGAAATCAATGAAGCCTTCGCCATTGTCGCCATGGCCGCGGCCAAGGACTTGGGGATTGTGCGCGACAAGCTGAACGTGAATGGCGGGGCTTGTGCGCTGGGCCACCCGATCGGTGCGACGGGAGCGAGGCTGATCGTGACGCTTCTCCACGCACTTGAACGGCAGGGACTGAAGAAAGGTGTGGCATCCCTGTGTATCGGCGGCGGCGAAGCGACCGCGATTGCGATCGAGCGCCCTTAAGAAACCACGCCGACAGGGCCTTTCCGCGAGAGCTTAGATACCTGCTCGCTCTTGCGGATAAAGCCGTGTTTTAAAGTGCTGGCGGCATACCGTTTCAAGGTATGCCGCTCCCGATCTGCTCAGCCGCGTGGAGAAGCCGCATCAAGCTGAGCGAACTCTTCGTCGGTCAGGATCACGCTGGCGCCGGCGACGTTTTCCTCCAAATGCTTGACCTTGCTCGTGCCTGGGATTGGCAACATGACAGGGCTGCGCTTCAGCATCCATGCCAAGGCGATCTGGCTTGGCGTTGCACCCTTAGCCTTTGCGAGTGTGTCGACAATGCCGCCTGGCTTAGAGAGCTCGCCGGAGGCAAGCGGGAACCACGGAATGAAGCCGATATTGTGCTTCTCGCAATAGTCGAGGACGTCTTCATCGGCACGGTTGGCAAGATTGTACATGTTCTGGACAGTGACGACCGGGAAGATCTTGCGCGCTGCCTCGATCTGCTCGACGGTCACCTGGCTCAGACCAGCATAACGGATGAGCCCCTGATCGATCAGGTCCTTGACCACGCTGAACTGGTCTTCGAGCGTATAGTTCGGATCGATGCGATGCAGTTGCCAGAGATCAATCCGCTCGACCTTCAGGCGCCTGAGGCTCATGCGTACCGCCTGACCGAGGTAGTCCGGATGGTTGAGGATGGGCCACTGCCCTTCAGTGATCCCCGGGCGCAGCAGGCCACCTTTCGTGGCGATCAGCATATCCTTGGCATAGGGATGAAGGGCTTCGGCGATCAGCTCCTCAGCAACGTAGGGACCATAGCAATCGGCTGTATCAACGAAGTTGATGCCGAGTTCCGGCACACGCTTCAACACCCGGATCGCCTCATCGCGATCTTCGGGTTCTCCGTAAAAGCCCGGACCCGTCAGACGCATGGTCCCGTAGCCCAGTCGGTTGATGGCGATTTCGCCCCCGATCTTGAATTCCCCGGAGGCAACAGCATTGGCAGCGGACATTTAAGTCTCCTTTCAGACCTGGCGCCCCGGATCTACCAGGGCTACTGCCTTGGAACTTAGGGGCGCCCTTCAAAAATGTCAACAACTGCCATTTGTCTCTTTGTGACATTTATTCGTGATGTTTAACTTGCAATTCTGCCTCGCGGCAACCTGAATGATGCCGGAGGTCAGTCTTGAAGCTTCATCTGCTTTCGAAGGCTCTTGTCGAAGGCTCCAGCCGGCACAAAGCGGCGAAGCAAGAAAAGCTGGCGTGCTATCTTGCTTGCTGGGTTCTGCAGTTTAGGTTTCTTGTCGCTCACGGCAGCAACCACGGACGCCGCGACCAGCTGAGGCGGGTCGCCGGCCTCGATCGCTTGTTTCCAAACTTCGACCATCGCGCTGCGCTGCGCGTCGTAGATGGCAAGCTTCCGATCCGGGCCGGTCGCATTATGATCCAGTGACGTGCGCGTGAAGGCAGGCTCGATGACCAGAACCCGGATCCCGAGATTGCGGACCTCATGGTCGAGTGACTGCGAATAGCCCTCGACGGCATGTTTGGTGGCTGCATAGAGCGCTGAAAACGGACTCGGCACAAAACCGACGACCGATCCGATATTGATGATCCGACCGCGGCGCTGCAACCGCATGATGGGGAGAACCGCATTGGTCATGCGGATGACCCCGAAGACATTCAAATCGAAAAGCGCCTTGGCCTGATCAACCGATGATTCCTCGGCGGCGGCGATCAGCGCTCCACCGGCATTGTTGACAAGGACATCAACGCGCCCTGCCTTCTCCATGACCTGCGAGACCAGTGCCGTCACCGAGGCATCATCTGTCACGTCGCAGGCCAACAAGCTGATGCCATCAATGCTTGCGCCTTCGAGCGCTCGTCGACTTGTACCGAAAACCTTGTAACCGGCACGATGAAGCGCCTTTGCAGTCTCAAGTCCGATGCCACTGGACGCGCCCGTGACGAGCGCAACTGGAGTTTCATGTCTCATAGCGATAATCCAATAATCTGCCGACTTCACCATCGGCGCCCCTTGACCCATTAAGAGGCAGTCGGCTCACCCATCCGGGAGCCGACTGCGGATGCTCAAGCCTTGCGGGTGTTTTGAACGAAGGCCGCGATCTGGACGGCAGCCATTTCCGGATACTGGTGGTGCGGACCATGGCCAGCGCGCGGATAAGTGATCAACTGGAGCGTGGGAAGCTGGTTGTTCAGCGCGTACCAGTTCTCGATTGGCATCACGATGTCATGATCGCCGCCGATGTGGAGGATTGGTGTCTTGGTCACCCTCAGCAGATCAAGGATCTGCTCGGCGGGAAAAAGCGGATTGCGAGGCGTGTTGCCGATCTGCGATATCGCCCAGTCAGCCGGCACATCCGGGCTGCGGTCTTGCTTGCGAGCCATCATTCGCTCGAAGGAGCGCCTGGATGCTTCCCGACTTCCAGCGTCATCTGGCTCGAAGAAGACAGTGGTGAACTGATCGAGATCCGTACCCGGCTTGGCGGCGGTATCATAGAAAAGCTGTTCTCCGGATTTAACGAGTTGGCCAGGCGGGGTGGTCGCAAGAAGCACAACATGGCTTGCCTTGTCACCCGTCATCGCCAGAACGATCTGCGCGGTAATGCCGCCGATCGACCAGCCGCCAATTGCAAAATCCTCAAGCTTGAGCCCCTCGATGAGGTCAACGGCATCCTGAGCGAGCGACATTGGATTGTATGACTTCTCGCCTGTCGAGAGGCCGAGACCGGAATAGTCAAAGGTGATGACCTGGAAGCCTTGGGCGGCCACACCGTCGATGAAAGCTGGATCCCAAAGATCAAGAACACCGCGGAAGCGATTGCAGAGCACAAGCGGCTTGCCGGCACCAACGCTGCGGTAAGCTAAGCGCCGTCCCTTGGATTCAACATACTTTGTCTGCGTTGTCAGCGCGTCTCCGGCGGCTTTTGCTGAGGTCGGCAGGGAGAGAACGGCTGCACTTGCAGCAGCGCTCATGAGAACATCACGACGAGACTGAGCTATCATAGAATGATCCTTTCAGGTTTGAAGATCAGGACGCTTCAGGAGTGGTTGATGTAACGGGCCGCCGGTGAGCCACCGAGGCCAGACGGGAAGACCGCACGCGCCTGCTCGAGGGTGTCCCAGAGACCGACGTCGGCGAGCGGCGGAATTGTCACGGCTTCACGACGATCGAACCCAACGAGCGCTGCGTCCACCAGATCGTCCACCTCCATGACATTGGGGATCTGCGACAGGTCGGCGCCGGCCTTTTCCCAGATCTCGGTCCGGGTCGCCGCAGGCAGAACTGCCTGGACATAGACCCCCTTGCCCGCCACTTCGGCGGAAAGCCCCTGGGAGAAGGTCAGCATGTAGGACTTCGTCGCCGAATAAATGCCGGGGAAGTATTGCGGCATAAGGGAAACGACCGAACCAAGATTGACGATCGCACCACTGCCACGCTTGACCATGCTGGGAAGAACGGCCGATGCGAGAAGCGTGGGCGCTGTGACGTTAAGCGCAACAAGACGTTCCATCGAGGTGGCATCTGCCTCTTCAAACGTCCCGAGCAGGGCTGCTCCGGCATTGTTGACGAGAACGTCGATATCGCCCTCGGAGAGCCGCTGTGAAACGGTCTGCAGCTGATCTGAATTGGTCAGATCAGCGACAATGTACTCGACCGATACCGCATACGCGGCACCGAGTTCTGCGGCAAGATCTTCAAGCTTCTCCAAGGAACGTGCAACGAGCACGAGCTTGTAGCCGCGACTGGCGAAGCGACGGGCATAAACGGCACCAATCCCGGCGGAGGCACCTGTGATGAGAGCTGTAGGCATTTCCATTCTCCGTAACGCCTGGATTTCAGCCCAGACTTAAGATGACGATCATCATCTAATTGAAAAGATGATGTCTGTCATCTATAATTTTCAAAACAGGAGAAATTTCTTATGCCGAGAAGTCAGAAGCAGAAGGCACAGAGCCGCGAGGCCATCATTCGCTCTGCAGCGAAACTCTTTCGAGAACGCGGTATTGATGGGGTAACGGTTGCCGAAATCATGGAGGGTGCCGGCCTCACCCATGGGGGTTTTCCACGCCATTTCAGCAGCAAAGATGAGTTGGTGAAGGAAGCGCTGGCCGATGTATTCGAAGCCAACGCTCGCGCTCCCTTTTTACCGGCAAAAGATTTGCAAACCCTGGCGAAGGCTTATCTGAGCAGCAGCCATCGCAACGCCCCCGGCAGTGGATGTGTTTTCGCCGCACTTGGAACAGAAATGGCGCGTTCATCTGCGCCCACGCGGAACATGCTGACGCAGGCGATTGCCGATCAGATCGAGGACTTTACGCACAAGGCGGGCGCTGGCGATCCTGAAAGAAAGCGGATAGAGGCGATCGGCACATGGGCGACGATGATCGGCGCGATGATGCTAGCCCGTATCGTTGACAGTCCAGATCTGGCCGAAGACATTCTTTCGTCTGCCCGGGCACATATCGAGGACCGTCCAGGCTTAAGGCAAAATGCGTAAAGCCGTGAGCACATGGGCCTTGTCCGGAAATGCGGCAACACTCCGATTTCGCGCCATGATGAACGGCCGAGCCTAGCGCTCCGGAGCGTTTGAGCGATCGTCCGATGGGACCGGTTTCAGTGTGCCAGAGAACCGATTGGCAACAGTCAAGCTTGCCGGGCTGGCAGCAGCGCGAGGCACGCAACGGTTCCAAGTCCGCTGATGGCAACGACGATCACGAGCGAACGTGGCGTGCCGTCGGCAAGCCAACTGACCGCGGCCGACCCCAGAATTCCTGATCCGTAATGCAAGGCTCCCACCAGCGCGGAAGCGGCCCCTGCCCGTTCTGGAAAACTTTGCATGGCGCCGCCGATCGAGTTCGCGACAATCAAGCCGGACCACGAGACAAAGAAGAACAAGGGAATAGCAAGGCCGAGAAGACCGCCCCAGCCGGCAAGCCCGATCACCGCGACGGCTGCTCCGGAACAGGCTGCGCCAAACGCTCCAAACTGTAAAAGACGACGGCTGCCGTAGCGGGTGACGGCTCTGGCATTGATCATGTTGGCAGACATGATGCCAAGGATACCGAGCGCAAATAGAATGCCGTAGAGCTGGGGCGGTACTTGATAGTACTCGATGAAAGCGAAAGGCGTCCCAGCGATATAGGCGTATACGCCGATGTAGAAGAAGCCACCCACTGCTGCAAAGCCAACAAGCCGGCGGTCAAGCAGCAATTTGCCATATCCGCTGATAGCGGCGACTACACTATCCTGTCGACGTTTATCTCTGGCCAGCGTCTCCGGTATCGTAAACAGCGCGGCGAGCGTCAGAAGCCCGAGCAGGACGAGCAGCCAGAAGATCGCGCGCCATCCCGCAAGAGACAGAACCTGACCGCCCACGAGAGGTCCCAGCAGAGGTGCGACAGCCATCACGGTGATAAGCGTCGACAGCATCTGCGCTGCACGAGGTCCCTCGTAAAGGTCGCGGACCATGGCACGCGATAGCACAACACCTGAACAGGCGCCTACCGCCTGCACAACACGCCAGAAGATCAGATGAGTGGCGCTGTCCGCCAGGGCGCAGCCAGCCGAGCCCGACACAAACAGCATGATGCCGATAGCGACCGGAAGTCGCCGTCCATAGCGATCGCCAAGTGGACCCCACAGCAGTTGCCCAAGGCTGAAACCAATCAAGAACCCTGAAACTGTGAGCTCCATGGCTCCGGTATCGGCACGAAGATCATTAGCCATGGCTGGCATTGCCGGCAGATAGAGATCCGTCGAGATAGACGCAAAACCCATCAGGGCACTTAGGACGGCGAGGACGCGCAACTGTCCGCTCCCGTGGGCTGTTTGGAGACGCTGGCCGGCATCGAAGCCAGGATCTGTGAAATCTTGAGACATGTGGGTCCGTTTCAGATTCAGGATAGCAAACGCTCACTGACCCCAAGACAGCGTCGACAGGGAATGCGGCAGAGCGAAAGGCGCGTGAATTAGGCCTGAGAAGCTTTCAGCATGTTTGTCCACTGGAGATAGACCAGTTACGGCGGCCTTATTAGGCGGACCTGCGCGATTGAAGACATTAGCCTGGCTTCACAATCGAGCAGCAGTTATCAGCGGGGCTTGCGCTCGACGTATCGCAAAGCATCGACCACCAGGGCAAAGGCTGGAGACGGATGACGGCGGTTTGGGTAGTAGAGGTGGTATCCGTCGAATGGTTCGCACCAATCTTCGAGGACACGAACAAGTTCTCCTCTGACGATCGATTCAGCCACGAGATCTTCCGGGAGGTAAGTCAGCCCAAGGCCGCGCTTCACGGCATCTAGTCGCATGGTGCTGTTGTTGAATATTATCTGGCCATCGACCCGGACCTTAACTTCATGCCCTTCCTTCTCGAACTCCCAGGATTGCATGTTTCCATATGTCGGCATGCGCATCTGGATACAGTTGTGTCTCGTGAGATCTTCTGGCGTGGTGGGACGAGGGTGCCCCTGGAAGTAGGAAGGTGCCCCCACAACCGCCATGCGCATCTCGGGACCAATCTTGATCGCAATCATGTCCTTTGCGATCTGCTCTCCCAGACGCACACCTGCATCATAGCGATCAGCGACGATATCGGTGAGGCCATAATCGACCGTAACCTCGACCTTTACCTCAGGATAATCAGGAAGAATTTTCTCAAGCGCTGGCGCCAGAATGGTGATCGCAGCGTGTTCACCGGTTGTGATCCTCACAGTCCCTGCAGGCCTGTCGCGCATTTCACTCAGCGCGACAAGTTCGCTCTGGATTTCGTCGAACCGAGGCGCAGCTGACGCAAGGAGACGCTCTCCAGCAGCCGTCGGTGAGACGCGTCGGGTCGTACGCGTCAGCAACCGCAGCCCGAGACGCGCCTCAAGCGCCCGAACCGTCTGGCTCAGCGCAGACTGGGAGACACCAAGCTTGATCGCAGCACGGGTAAAACTTTCCTCTCGCGCAACCATGACGAAAGCGAGGATATCGTTAAAGTTTTCCGGACGCATTCATTAGATCTCCTTATAGCCGCATGCGGATCAATGCGCCTAAACAGCATTATCACCAAGAACTATCTACAGAGAACGCAAAGGATGTACCGCGTTGCGGACAGGTGTTGCCAACAAGAGGAGTGAAGACCGTGGAACAGCGCAGGATTGGAAACCTAGAGGTATCATCGCTCGGCCTGGGTTGTATGGGGCTCAGCTTCGGTTACGGCCCAGCAACAGAAACCACAGACGCCATTGCCCTTATACGAGCGGCCTTCGAGCGTGGCGTGACCTTCTTCGACACCGCGCAGCTCTATGGTCCCTTTATCAACGAGGAAGTCGTCGGCGAAGCGCTTCAGCCGATAAGGGATAAAGTCGTCGTCGCTACGAAGTTCGGCTTCGAGCTGCCAAGCCCGGATGGTAACCAGCACCTGAACAGCCGTCCGGACTATATCCGGCAATCCGTAGAGGCATCACTGAAGCGACTGCGAACCGACGTGATCGATCTTCTCTATCAACATCGCGTCGATCCCAACGTTCCAATCGAAGACGTGGCAGGAACGGTGAAAGATCTGATCACCGAGGGTAAGGTCAAGCACTTCGGTTTGTCTGAAGCCGGAGCGAAAACAATCCGCAGGGCCCATGCCGTTCAGCCATTAACCGCGCTCCAAAGCGAGTATTCGCTATTCTGGCGCGATCCGGAGAAAGAAATCATCCCGACGCTTGAGGAACTTGGCATCGGATTCGTGCCGTTCAGCCCACTCGGCAAAGGGTTCCTGACCGGAAAGATCGACGAGACAACAACCTTCGGTAAAGGCGACTTCCGCAACGTGGTTCCACGCTTCCAGGCCGAGAACATCAAGGCCAATCAGGGACTGGTTTCAGCCTTGACGAAGATTGCCGAAGCGAAGGGTCATACCCCAGCCCAGATCGCCTTGGCTTGGCTGCTGGCCCAAAGACCATGGATCACGCCTATCCCGGGGACGACCAAGCTTCACCGCCTGGAGGAAAATCTCGGCGCAGCGCGTATCGCACTGTCCGACGAGGATGCAGCGGAAATTACTGACGCTTTGGCGCACATCGACATCATCGGTGACCGCTACCCAGCCCACCTGCAGTCCCGTGTCGGTCGCTAACCACAGGAGAGATCCATGAAGGTGAGGAAACTCGCTGACCTTGAAGTCTCTGCTCTTGGCCTTGGTTGCATGAGCATGAGTGCGCTCTACGGCCCACCTGCTGACAAGGCAGAGATGATCAAGCTGATCCGCTTCGCACATGACAAGGGCGTGACCTTATTTGATACGGCAGAGGCTTACGGTCCATTCTTGAACGAGGGGCTCCTCGGTGAGGCGGTCGCCCCGATCCGTGATCGCGTCGTCATAGCAACCAAGTTCGGTTTCGACATTGACCCTGAAACGGGCGAGCGCCGAGGCGGAACCAACAGCCGACCGGACCACATCAAAACCGCCGTGGAGGGCATGCTCAAGCGCCTGAGGACAGACCGGATCGATATGCTTTACCAGCATCGTGTCGACACCGCAGTTCCGATCGAGGACGTTGCGGGGGCCGTCAAGGATCTGATTGCAGCGGGAAAGGTCAAGCATTTCGGCCTGTCCGAGGCGAGTGTCACGACAATCCGCAAAGCCCATGCCGTCCAACCCCTGACCGCCGTACAGAGCGAGTATTCGCTGTTCTGGCGCGGGCCGGAAGTCGAGCTCCTTCCCGCCCTCGAGGATCTCGGCATTGGCTTCGTCCCGTTCAGTCCGCTGGGTGCCGGCTTCCTCACCGGCAAGATCGACGAGAACACCAGGTTCGATGCGACGGACTTCCGCAACACTGTTCCACGCTTCACGCCAGAGGCGCGCAAAGCGAACTTTCTCCTGGTCGACGAATTGAAGAAGATCGCGGAGACAAAAAACGCGACGCCGGCGCAAGTTGCGCTTGCATGGCTATTGGCTTGCAAGCCCTGGATCGTGCCGATCCCTGGAACGACGAAGCAGCATCGCCTTGAGGAAAATGTCGGCAGCGTCGACGTGGAACTCTGTGAAACTGACATGAATGTCATCAACACCGTTTTGGGTTCCATCAGGATCGTTGGCGACAGACTGCCGGAAGCAGCTCTGAAAATGACGGGTCGCTGAAGCGCAGTGTCATGCCCGTGGGTCCGTTCCCATGCCGCTTTCGTCGAACGCTGTTTAGAAGATTTTTTTGTCAGAAGAAGGATATCATCATGACTAGTGTCACTGTCGTCATCGGTGCTGGCTCGATCGGCCAAGCAATCGCACGCCGGGTGAGCTCGGGCAAACATGTGCTGCTGGCCGACCTCAAACAGGAAAACGCGGACGCCGCAGCCAAGATCTTCAGCGAGGCTGGCTTCGAGGTCAGTACGACAGTGGTGGACATCTCTTCACGAGCGTCGGTGCGCGCCCTCGTCAGCAAGGCGACGGCAATCGGCGACGTCACTGGGGTTGTTCATGCCGCAGGTGTCTCGCCATCCCAGGCTCCACCTTCGGTGATCTTGCATGTTGATCTCTACGGTACGGCGGTCGTTCTGGAGGAATTCGGCAATGTCATCGCCGACGCTGGCTCCTGCGTGGTCATCGCATCCATGTCTGGCCACCGGCTCCCAGCCCTTACCGCCGACCAGGACAGGCTTTTGGCGACCACACCAGCCGAAGACCTTCTATCATTGCCGATGCTGCAGCCAGATGTCGTAACCGATCCGCTGAATGCCTATCAGATCTCCAAGCGCGGCAATGCTCTGCGGGTCAAAGCGGAAGCGGTTCGATGGGGCAAGCGTGGCGCACGGGTCAACACCATCAGCCCCGGCATCGTGATCACCCCTCTTGCGAAGGACGAACTGACGGGCCCCCGGGGCAAAGGCTATCGCCGGATGCTTGATCTTTCGCCAGCAGGTCGCGCGGGAACCCCCGACGAGATTGCAGCTCTCGCTGCTCTCTTGATGGGGCCAGAAGGTGCCTTCATCACCGGTAGCGATTTTCTGATTGATGGCGGCGTTACCGCGTCCTACTTCTACGGAGATTTGCAACCAGAGTAACGAATGGCCGGGGTCTCAGCTGGTGGACACGCAGCCATCCGCTTGACGGGAGGTTACGCTAACAGCGATCAGGCAAGAAGAGCCGCAATCGTGGGATCGGGGCCCCTCACCAGATAGAAGCGACGGCGCTTTCGGCAATCCAACGTCCCTGTTCGAGCACATAGTTCATTTCAAGCTGGAGCCGCCACACGTTGCGGCTCCCATAGACCTGAGCATCGGTCAAAGTGCGCGCAACAAGCGCTGCATGCCCGTCGCCAACCGTCACCGAAACAGACTTCACATCAATGCCGTAGTAGATGAACTGGCCGAGGCTCATTTCCTGGAGCCAGTCGCCGAGACTTTGCACGTAACCCGTGATGTGTCTTAGCGTGAAGTTCGGTGCAGTGAGGGACCGAAGCTGCTCAGCATCTCCCGTCAGCATCGCATCCTTAAAACGAGCAAATGCCTGCTCTACTTCGCGCGTCTGCACGCTATCCATATCAAATCCCACCGACGTGTTTGCGAAATCCTCATTTCACCGGTTGGTCCGGCATCACGGAAGAGATAGCCGATTTCGTTCAAGACGATTATCTGCTAAATGGTGATCAGATAGATATGAGCAGATAATAAATGAGACACGACGAGCTTGGCGATCTGATTGTGTTCTTGACCGTTGCGGAAGAGCGGAGCTTTACCCGCGCAGCCGCTCGGTTGAATACGTCGCAATCAGCCTTGAGCCAGACAGTCAGGCGCTTGGAGGAACGACTTGGCATTCGCCTTCTCAATAGAAGCACTCGTAATGTGAGCCCCAGCGAAGCGGGAGAGGAGCTGGTTGCGACCCTTCGTCCTGCAATCGCCGATATTGACGCACAATTGGCAGCCTTGTCTCGGTTTAGAGAAAAACCGGCTGGCTTGGTCAGGATCACGGCCGGTCAGCATGCCGCCGATACAATCTTATGGCCGGCTGTCGAGCGCATTCTGCCCCTTTATCCCGATATCAAGATCGAGCTGTCGATCGATAGCGCACTGACCAATATCGTTGAAGAGCGGTTTGATGCAGGAATACGGCTCGGTGAGCAATTGGCGAAGGATATGATCGCCGTGCGGGTTGGGCCAGACATGCGGATGGCGGTGGTTGCGACACCGGCATATCTTGAAGCGCACGGCCGTCCTGAGACACCCAATGACCTGACGCAGCATTCATGCATCAATATCAGGCTTCCAAGTGCCGGCGGGCTCTATGTTTGGGAGTTCGAGAAGGATGGCCATGAGGTCAATGTCAGGGTCGATGGGCAGTTTCTGGTGAACGACATGTATACCAATGTGCGAGCGGCCGAGGCCGGGATCGGGATGGCCATTACCATGGAAGATCTCGTTCGGCGCCAACTCGAAGAGGGGAGCCTTAAGCGGGTGCTTGACGACTGGTGCCCGCCTTTTTCCGGGTACCACATCTACTACCCAAGCCGCAGGCAGCAATCCCCCGCGTTCGAAGTCTTGCTGAAAACCCTGAGGCACAGACCAAACGTCTAGCGATTGGCCATGCATTCTAGCGGCCACCACTCAGTTCGAACCAGTCAAGTTCTTCTTCGATCTGACGGTAGGCTTCATCCCCAATTGTGCCGCTGTCACGCAAAGCGTCGATCGCCCCACGCGCAGCCTGAACCATGGCCTGGCGCATGGACTTCATGTCGCCATCCGTATCGTCGGGATCTGATCCATGCGAGACGTAGATCGCATCATACTTGTGCTTCAGGGCAGCAACTGCCGGGCCTTGAAAACGCTTGAGGCCATCCATTGCCGCGCGTTTTGCCACACTCCGGGCCAGATCAATTTCGTCTTGACCATCGCCATCCCGACGCATGTTCAACCACGTCAAGAGCGGCTTTAACGTCAGCCCCTGGACGACCAGCGTCCCGAGAACGACGACAAAGGCCGTGAGCAAGATGAAGTCCCGGTATGGGAAGCCTTCCGGCAGCGCAAGCGCTGCCGCGAGAGTTACAATACCCCGCATTCCTGACCAGCCCACCACAATAGCTGCTTTGAGGCTCTCCGCAGGCGTTGCGAAGCTCGAGGACACTTGGGGAAAGGCACGGTAGGTGAGGACCCAAACGAGCCGCACCACTATGACTACGGCAAGAATGGCAAGGGCGGGGCCGATCATAGAGGTCAATCCGCCCGGCTCGATCGAGTTTAGAACGGACCGCAACTGCAATCCGACCAGCAGGAATGCGAGGACGTTCAAAACAAATGTCACGGTTTCCCAGGTCGCGAATGAGCTCACCCGAACGATCGCCGGTATCGCTGCGCTCGACGCCCTCGCGGTCGTCAATCCAAATGTAACGACAGTGATGACACCTGAAAGGTGCAGCCGTTCAGCCAGCAACCAGACCCCGAAGGTAGAGACGAATTGCAGGATAGTGGCACTGGCGACATCCTCGACACTGCGAAGAACACTTCCGATAAGTTTTGCAAGGAACCAGCCGGCAAGAGCGCTGCCAAAAGCCACAAGGACGAAAGCAGGGACTGCGTCTGTGACGTCAAAGCCACCCGCAGCAACTGAGGCGACAGCCAGCCGGTAAATCAGCAGGGACGAGGCATCGTTGAGGAGACTTTCGCCCTCAATGACGGTTCGAATACGCCGCGGAGGTTGCACCTGCCGCATGACCGCCAAGGCGGCAACTGCATCCGGTGGCGCAAGCAAGGCGCCAAGGGCAACGGCGGCAGCCCAGGGCATGTCCGGGATGAACCACTTGGCGGTTGCCGCAACGGTTATGGTGGTCAAGCCGACGGCCACCACGACAAGTGAAAACACCGGCCGCCAGTTACGACGCAGATCCCGCAACGACATGTCATGGGCTGCATCGAGTAGGATCGGTGCCACGAAAAGAGCAAGGATCAGATCCGGCGGTAAGCTGATCGACGGCAAATCCGGCATCAAGGCAAGCCCTGCCCCTGCTGCTGCAAGAAGCGTCGGATACGGTAGCCCAGCCCGCTGTGCCAGCATGGAGAGCAGTACTGCCCCAAGCATCATCGCCAGAAGTGTTTCAAAGATCAGCATGCAACGCCCCATCTGCGGTCAAAGGACCTGCCCGCCAACCGAGTCAACGTTCGAGCTTCATCGTCCCGAGCCCTGCCAGGTTGTAGCCATTCTCGTTACGAACCCAACATAGCGCGGCTGACGCCGTCCTTTGAATGCACAGGTTGCCGGGCAAGATCGGCTGCCCAGCGTCGATCAGGACCTTTTTTCGATTGTCGACTCAGGCCGGCGTGAACGGGTGCATATCGCGCCACGTAAAGCGTGCAACGCGCTTTGCGATCAGCCATTTGCCGTCTTGGCGAACATAGCTGTCGTTGTAGATGACCCCGTTCGAGTTGCGCACCTTGCTTCCACCTTGGCTGGAAATCAGCTCGACCGTGCAATAGTGAACGGCCGTCGCTTCGTCGCCCTTGATGTCCGCCACGAACTGGCCGTTCATATGGTAGATTGCCTCGAAGCCGGCGAGAAAAGGCGTCCAGCTCTCTTCGATTTGCTTGCGACCCTTCAAAGGTGGAAGGGGCGTTTCTCCGAACCAGGTTTCCACAATCCCATCTTCGGTGAACAGAAACGTCTGTTCACGAACCTTCCGGTCGTCGGCAAGATTCGAAAATGTATCAACCAGTCTCTTGAGTTCGGCGATATCTTCCAGATACCGGATGCGATCTTCCAGACTTGCGGCTGCCATTGCTGTCTCCGATTAAAGTGGCCTTGGATACAAGCATGTTAAGGGGCGGGCTCACAGCCGATAACCCGCCGCGAGCTTCATGAGGTGATATCTGCTGCTAATAGATGCGACGGTCCCGCAGCGCGGATCAGCTCGCATCACGCAGCGTGCACACCGAGGCTCTCCCGACTGGCAAGACCTGCGTTCGTTGCGAGCAGCACAACAAGATCAGCTACGCTCTTGCGGGAAACCGTCTGATCCTTGTTAACGAAAGGCTGACCTTTAGCCGTGGTCCCATAGGCGATCTCGTCGCGATTGTTGAGCCATGCAGGACGAATGATCGTGTAATCGAGATCCGAAGCCTCGATTACATTTACGGAGTTCCGGTAGGGATCGAGGACTGAACCATGCCGTTCGCCAGGCACTTCATCGTAGATGCCCATCGAACTTATGAAGATCAGGCGCTTGATGCCGCTGACCTTCATTGCGCTCACGATGACACGCGCCTGTGTTTCCATGTCTCCCGAAAGATTCGCGTACACGACGTCTTGACCGGCCATAATAGCCTCCAGCCTCTCCCGGTCCGTCACGTCGCCATCGACGACAGCGACACGGTCTGAAGTCACTTGAAGACGTTTGGCGTTGCGAAGATAGAGCGTGAGATGAGCGTCTGTCCGCTCAAGCAGCAGCTTCGTTGCGACACGGGCAATTTGGCCATTGGCACCGAGGATGAGAATTCTCGTCATGGGAACTGGATCCTATGTGGGCCGGCGAGTGGCCGGCCCGATGGTTTCATCTGTTGGAAAAAATTGCAGCTGTCAGGGAAAGCAGGAGAATGTCATGGCCTCTGCTTCAGCGACCGTCTTTTGGCTGGGTGATGCTCCGTAAATCGAGGCGAAGCTCATGATACCGAAACCAATCTCGGACATCTGCAGCCCGCCGAGTGTGCATGGCTTCATGATCAAATCCTATGATCGCCAAATTGTGCTCAAACGCGGATATGCAAGCATCAGCCTGGGGTGGGCAGCTTGCCAGCACGCATTGCGGCGATGACGCCACCGTCGATCAACAGGTCGCTACCGGTAATGAAACCGGCTTCCGGTCCGAGGAGATAAGCTGCAGCCAGCGCGATCTCATCCGGCGGCGCCATGCGTTTGGAGGGGGAAGCCTCCACCATGCCCCGATAGATGTCACCGATCGGCGAATCCAGCTCGTGCCGAGCGAGAGGCGTAACGATGATGCCAGGACTGATCGAATTCACGCGCGCGCCTTTTGCGCCCCAGCTCATGGCAGATGCCTGAACCCTAAGGTGGTTGGCACGTTTGGCCATCATGTAGGCAACGAGCGTGTTGGGAATTGCCTCGCCCTTCAGGAACGGTAGCTCAAGAAGTTCCTCGGTTGGCGTGAAAGCAAGCGCCTTATCCTGCTCCGGAGGCAAGGACGGCATCATGTGTCCGGCCATGGAAGAAATCACCAGTCCTGAACCGCCGGATGCAATCACGTGCTCGAACTCGTCAAAGACCACAGCCACGCCATAGAGGTCCACCTCCAGGATTTTGGCGACTGGCGCCATGTTGGGCGAAAGGCCTGCCGTGTTGACGACCTGCATGACGTTACCAAGAGACGCAGCGTAAGCCGCAAGTTCCCTGACGCTATCACGCGAGGCCACATCGACGGTCTTTGCTTCGACGGCGTAACTTGCTGAACGGAGCTCTTCGGCCGCAGTCTTGAGAACAGCCTCATTGAAATCTGCAAGAAGCACGGTCTTACCAATACCAAGACGACGGGCAATAGCCATCCCGATCCCGCCCGATCCAATGATGACGATAACATCTCTTTTCATCGTTCTTCCCTTCTGAATAATTCCGAGCAGAAAAGTAAGCGATGACATTCAATCCGATAAGGCACTGAAGCGCGATAGGATTAATACTTCAGGCTTATAAATTGCGTCGTCTGTACTAGGTCACCGTCTTGTCTTTCTCTTTCGGCGAGAAATGTGACGAGGCAACCGACTCCGGGCACGCGCTCCAGGACTGGTGATGCTTCAACGGTGCCGACATGTTGAATTGTTCCAGAATGGTGTCCGTTAAGAGCGAGCACGAATGAACGCAGCCGACAATTGTCGCGGCAGGTCTCAAATACGACAAAACGCTGCGTCGGAGCCGATAACGGAAAGGCGGGTCATCATGAACAGGCAGGGAAGCGACTTCTCAATCACCGCCACGCGCTTAAGCTTATGTCTCTGGCTCATACCTTGGGGGTCCGATTCTCAGGCACGTCACGAACGCCTAGAGTTCACAAAACCCAAACCAAACGATCTGCGGCAAGACCGGTATCGTTTAGGTTTTGGCATGCCACCCAGCTAAATGAGCTGTTGTGCCGCGTCAGGAACATCTTCCTTTCTGCGCGCGTGGTCTTCCGTGACTCTACGGATCAGATGACTGATCTGATGCGCCTCCAGACCTGGCCGGCGCTTTGTTTGCGCATAGGCAAGCGCATCCCAAATCATCTCAGAGGAACCAAACAGGGGATCACCAGATGGCTTAGAGTTTTTCATCATCCATTACTCCAATGCAAGGCCAAGCCAATAGGGAGCAGCAAGCCGCCTTCTCCCCGCTACGCTGGATGCCGATCAATCAGAAGCCATGCTGCACAATGCGCATGAAAATCACCCTTCATCGCCTTTGCAGCCGCCGTATCGATGAGGGTATTCAGTCTTCTTCGCAAAGATCGAGGAGGTAGATATGCGAGAACCTTTGCGACCATAAGCCGTCGAATGGTGATAGAATTCATATCCGTTGCTAATAGACGGAAGCCGTTGCCATGAGCTGCGCTTACCGTGACGAGACGGCTGCACAGCATTTGCGTATAAGCCCTACGCCTCATTTGCGGCCACTTGCACTAAGGTAGGCTAAAACGGGCTCTATCTGAGTGAGGGGACCAGGGATAAGGCTTGGAAACTTTAAGGCAGCCTCGGTCACCAAAGTTGGATGGATGAACACGATCACAGACGTTAGAACGCGCTGCGCAGCCACGGCTGGATCGGAGACTGCGAAGTGGCCGGTTTTCATCCCATCACTGATAATGGCCTCTATCAAAGCTAACACCTGCGAGATGTAGATGTGCGCGGCCTCCCAGTCTTTAGCGAATGCTGTTGCAAAGAGCTGTTGAATGTGAGGCTCGCACTCAATCATTGACGCCGTCTGCTCCACCAGTGAAATGATCGCGGCCAGGAGCGGCGCGCTGCCGTCAGTCTCGCATCTGGCCGCATCGCGTGCCCGTTCAAGAATGAAATGCGCATGCCGGGCGAAAACCCTCTGATCTAAGGCCTCCTTCGTCGGGAAGAATCGATAGATGTCTGCGCGACTCGTGCCGATCACACGTGAGATGTCTTCGATGGAGGTTTTTGCATGACCATAACGGCGAATGAGCTTCTCCGCTGCGTCAAGAATACCTTGCTGTTTGTGCGCACGGGCAGCGGAAATCCTGCCAGCAACAGAGCTCGTCTCTGCATCCAGGGGACTGGGTCGCTTTCTCTGCTTGAACGCCAGTGCATCCCAGATCATGGCAGACGAACCGAATAGCGGATCATTGGAGATTTTTGAGTTTGTCAATGTCCACTACTCCGCAGCAAGAGAAAGCTGGTGGGAGGTGGTCGTTTCGATTTCATCCGCCTCGCGTGTCGGCGGCTTGATCCGAAACCATGCGGCATAGAGTGCTGGCAGAAACAGCAGGATCATCACAGTACCGACAGCCGTTCCACCGATGAGAGTGTAGGCCATGGATCCCCAAAAGACCGAGTGCGTCAGCGGAATGAAGGCAAGAACCGCAGCGAGCGCCGTCAGGATGACCGGCCTTGTTCGCTGGACGGTCGCCTCGATCACCGCGTGATAGTCATCCAGCCCTGCAGCTTGGTTTTCCTTGATCTGCTCGGTCAAGATCAGTGTGTTGCGCATAAGGATGCCCGCAAGACCGATCAGTCCGAGAATAGCATTAAAGCCGAAGGGTTGGTTAAAGAGCAGAAGCACCGGAACAACGCCGGCGAGCCCCAAAGGCGCCGTCAGCATTACCATGGTCATCGTTGAAAGGCTTCTGACTTGCAGAATGATCACGATTAGCATGGCAGCGATCATCAGAGGGAAGACTGCGGCGAGCGCCGTATTCGCCTTAAGCGATTCCTCGATATTGCCGCCCATCTCGATACGGTAGCCGACGGGCAAAGATGCGATCAGCGGCTGAAGCGCCTCGCGAACCTGCATGGAGACTTCAGGTGGCTGGCTCGCTTCGTTGATATCGGAGCGGACAGTTATAACGGGCGTGCGGTCTCGACGTTTCATGACGGGTTCTTCGAAACGAACCTCGGCTTGCCCAATCTGGTCGAGGGGAACCGCCCTCCCCTCTCTCCCGATGAGGGAGAAGTTCGATATCTTGGAGGGATCAAGACGCGTATCTCCGCCGCTACGCGCTACAACGGCGACATTGCGAATGTCTTCACGAATCTGCGTGATCTGAATACCTGACAGTAGGAGCTGGAGCTGCTGCCCGGCCTCAGCCGGAGACAATCCAATCAGATTCAGGCGTTCCTGATCCGGCACGAATCGTAGGATGGGGGTGCGATTTCCCCAATCACGGTTTGCATCTCGCACGTCCGGCACCTTTCGCATGATTGCAAGTGCCTCTTCAGATATCTGATAAAGCTTTTCCGGATCGGGTCCAATGATGCGGAACTCGACTGGAAACGGGGTGTAAGGTCCGAAGACGAGCTGTGTTACGCGAACAAAGGCCTCCGGCGCGAGCCCTTGAGCGACGGCTTCGCGCAGCCGCGCCTTCAATACTTCGCGTGCCTCGGCATTTTCAGTCAAAACCACGATCTTCGCAAACGCCGGGTCGGGCAGTTCCGGAGACATTGCGAAGAAGAAGCGCGGCGCGCCCTGTCCCACATAACTGGTGACGATCTTTGTTTCCGGCTGAATACGCAGCCATTCCTCAAGTTTGGCGACGGTCTGCGTCGTCGTCTTGATGCTTGTCCCCTCGGGAAGACGCACCTCGACAAGCACCTCGGGACGATCGGATGTCGGAAAGAACTGCTGCTTGACCGAACCCATTCCAACCACGGAGGCGAGCATCAACACGACCACAACACCACAGGTCAGGAACTTGTGTCGCACCACATACTCAATCGTGCTGCGAAGCCGCCGATAATTCGGCGTATCGTAGATGGCGTGATGACCACCCTCCACTGGCTTGATATTGGGCAGCATCTTCACGCCCAGGTAGGGGGTAAAGATTACAGCGACCAGCCAGGACACGATCAACGAGAAACCGACGATCCAAAAAATGTTGCCCGCATATTCGCCCGCCGAAGACTGGGCAAAACCAACCGGCATGAGGCCGATAATGGTCACTACCGTCCCAGACAGCATCGGTGCAGCGGTGTGGCTCCAAGCGTAAGCCGCTGCTGCCACACGGTCCATTCCCTCTTCCATCTTCACGACCATGACCTCGATCGCAATGATGGCGTCATCGACAAGAAGACCCAGCGACAAGATGAGCGCACCAAGCGTGATACGGTCGAAGAACCTGCCCGTGTCGAGCATGATGATGAACACCACGCCGAGGGTAAGCGGGACGGCGAGCGCCACGACAATCCCAACACGCCAGCCAAGGCTGACGAGGCTAACGAAGAGGACGACGCCAAGCGCCATGGCGAATTTCAACATGAACTCGCCGACGGCTTCCTGGATATTGACAGCCTGATCACTCACCTTCTCAATGGTCATTCCGAGGGGAAGCGACTGCGCTATCTGGGACGATCGCTCTTCGAGTGCCTTGCCCAATTCTAGACCATTCCAACCCTTCTGCATGACGGCACCCAGCATGATCGCCTGTTCGCCATTGTGCCTGATGATGAAGGTTTCAGGATCCTGGTAGCCGCGTTGGACTTCGGCAAAGTCAGAGAGTCTGATGGTCCGGCCATTTGCCACGATCGGCGTATCTGCAACGGCCTGGACGCTGTCATAGGCGCCATCAAAGCGCATGAAAACCTGGGGACCGCGGGTATCGATGGTCCCGGCGGGCGTTACCGTATTGCGACGCTGGAGCGCCGCGGCCACGTCCTGCGGTGAAATGCCGAGCGTTGCGAGTTTGGGATATGAGAATTCAACGAAGATCTGCTCCGGCTGTTCGCCGAGAATATTGATCTTCTTGACGCCGGGCACATGCAGCAAATCCTGGCGGATCGTCTCGGCCTGACGAACGAGTTCGCGCTTGGGCATGCCCTGTGCTTTCAAAGCATAGAGCGCAAAACTCACATCGGAGTATTCGTCATTCACGAACGGCCCGAAAACGCCCTGCGGCAGATTGCGCGCCTCGTCGCTGAGCTTCTTTCGCGCCTGATAGAACTCATCCTCAACGAGGGCAGGCGGCGTGTTATCCTGCAGTGTCACCGTCATGTAGGCATAGCCTGGACGGGTCGTTGTCTCCACGCGATCGTACCAGGTGAGCTCCTGAATACGCTTCTCGAGCGGTTCAGCGACGAGATCCTGCATCTCTCTGGCGGTAGCGCCAGGCCACACGGTGGTGACGGTCAGCGTCTTGATCGTGAAGGATGGATCTTCCGCCCGCCCCAGCTTTAGGAACGCATAGACGCCGGCCGCCGCCAACAGGACAATGAAGAACAGCGTGACTGCCCGCTCTCTGACAGCGAGCGCAGAAAGGTTGAAAGTCATCAGTTTGCCACCTCTGCCGTCTCGACTTCTGTACGCACGGTGGCACCATCCCGAAGCAGATGTGCTCCAAGGGCAACGATCGTTTCGCCGGGTTTCAAGTTGCCGACGATTGCGGTTTCCTGGCCCAGGTTCTGAACCTCGACGTCGCGAAATCTCACCCTGGAGCTCAGCACATCCAGGACCCAAACGCCGGTTCGGCTCCCATCATCAAGAATTGCCCCAAGCGGAACTGCGGAGAGACCGCTGCTGGCGCGGTCCTGCACCGTCACGGTCACGGTCGCGCCCAACGGAGCCAGCGCAGCCGATCCTTGCAGTACCCATCGTGTCTCATAGGTTCGCGTTTGCTGATCTGCAGCATCAGAGATCTGCCGAAGAACAGCATCCTCTTCTCCCCTTTGACCGTAGACGATAGCGCTCGCTACAGAACCCAGTGCCGGGCGCATGGTCTCCGGCATCGAGATCAGCGCCTCTCGCGGACCGGCTTTTGCCAGCCGGATCACTGGCTGACCAGCCGAGACTACCTGTCCAGGCTCAGCCAGTGTCGAGACAACCGTCCCATCAACATCAGCGACGAGAAAGGCATAATTTACCTCGTTTTCAGCCACTGTAGCATCAGCTTTTGCAGCCGCCAGCTGAGCCCTTGCCGTATCAAGCGCCGCCTTCGATCGTTCATACTGCTGGGTCGAGGCTGCGTTCGATTTGACAAGCTGTGCAAAGCGCTTCTCATCAGCCTCTGCCTGAAAGAAGACGGCCTCAGCAGCCACGACCGCGTTGCGCCGTGCCGTTAAGGACAGATTAAGGTCAGTATTGTCGATACGCAGCAACGGCTGACCGGCCTTCACCTGTTCGCCAACGCCCACGAGACGCTCCGTGATCTTGCCCGGCACCCTGAAACCGAGATCGCTCTGCACCCTTGCCGCAATGGTGCCTGTAAAGCTTCGATTGAGAGGATCGGCTGGCTGCACGATCGCCAATCGAACAAGAGGCGGCAAACTGCGCGGGTCACCAGCCCCTACCTCGCTCTTGAAGGACGGGATGAGAAAAACACCACCACCACCAGCGGCGATGAGGATTGCGGCGGCGGCTGACAGGACTAACGTGCGCTTCATGAAGCGAGCCTTCTTGACGATGAGTGCGGATTACTTAGATTGCACTCTAACTCTAAAATCAATATAGATGTCAATCACAATCTAATTGGAGGCACTCATGCGTGTCAGTCGAGCCCAGGCAGAAGCCAACCGAGAAACCGTCATCAACGTCGCTAGTCGCCTGTTTCGCCAGCGCGGTTTCGACGGGATCGGCCTTAAAGAGCTGATGCAGGGCGCAGGCCTGACGCAGGGTGGCTTTTACAAGCAATTCGAATCCAAGGAGGATTTGGAGGTGCAGGCATCAAGGCGGGCGATGGAAGGCGCGATTACAAGATGGTCCGCAGCTGCATCTTCCAGTACCAACCCGCTTCAAGCCATTGTTGATCTCTATCTTTCGGCCGCACACCGAGGGGAGACAGGGGATGGTTGCCCGCTTGTCGCCCTGGGGGCGGATGCGGCTCGGCAAAGCGAAGAGGTTAGGAAACCCTTCCAAGACGGCATCAACGCACACCTTGAGGTACTTGAAGGGCTTCTTGCACAAGGAGAGGAACAGGCTGCCACCGCGCAGAAGGCGATGGCGATGCTGTCCATGATGGTTGGCGCCGTGACCTTGGCGCGCATCGTAACCGACGAGGCTCTAGCCAACTGTATTCTGGAAGCGGCCTCCGCGGAGGTAATGCTGCTTTCTGCCAACACCAGACAAGTCTGACGGGATAATTCAAGTCGATACTCCCCCATGACAGCAATTCCTGGGTTGTTGCGAAGCCGCTTCTTGTCCGCAAGGCAATAAAGCAGAAAGCACCCTGAAAATTGTCCGTACGAAGAGTTTGACCTTAAAATGACTGCGCCTCAGCCGGCACGGAACAAAGGCGCAGCCGTTTTGACGAGCGCGGAAACATAGTAAGGGCGATCGCGTCCTAGCATTCGCGCTTTGCGTTGAGCCTGGCGGTTGCGGGCAAAGCGAAATCCAATTAATTTATTTATTAAATTAATTGTTGACGCCGGATGAGAGCTATGGCTTTTTGCCAACGTCGGCCCTGGGAAAACCCGACGGAGGAGCAAAATCATGAAGTTTCTGAACAAAAGTTTCGAAATGTCGCGTCGTCACTTTCTAGCGACCACGGGCTCGGCCATTGCTGCCTCAGCCCTGTCGACGCCGGCCATTGGCCAAACCCGCGAACTGACCATCATTTCCAACCGTGGAAATGCTGACCAGCGCAAAGCGGTAGAAACCATTGCAGCTGCATTCGGCAAGGAAGCTGGCGTGACCGTTTCGGTCAACAACATGGACCACGAGGCGCACAAGACTGCCATTCGCAACTATCTCGTCACCAGCCCGCCGGATATCTGCTTCTGGTTCTCGGGCAGCCGGATGCGCTCATTTGTCACTCGCGGACTTTTTGAAGATATCTCCGATCTCGTTGCGCGCGAGAACTATGCCGATGTCATCGGCAATACGCTGGGCTCGGTCACCGTTGACGGTAAGCAATATGGCCTGCCGACCGGAGGCATCCTCTGGGGCCTGTTCTACCGCCAGGACACGTTCGACGAATTTGGCCTCACCGTGCCGAAGACATTCGACGACTTTTTCACGCTTGCCGAGAAGTCGAAGTCCTCCGGCCTGGTTCCAATGAGCATCGGCACCAAGGATCAATGGCCCTGCGGCGGCTGGTTCGACCACATGAACCTCCGCATCAATGGTCTTGAGCATCACATGGACCTGATGGCCGGCAAGATCAAATACACCGACGCTTCGCTCAAGGAGATCTTTGATCGCTGGGAAGCGCTGATCAAGGCTGATCTCTTTACGCCTAATCACACCTCGTTCGCTTGGGATCCGGCAGCGGCGGCACTTGTACAAAAGAAGGCCGCGATGATGGATCTCGGCAACTTCATCAAATATGCCTTCCCGGCTGAAGACCTGTCGCAGGTGCGGTTTGCGCCCTTCCCCGAAATCAAGGCAGGGATGGAACAGTTAGAAGACTTCTCGGTGGACTCTATCCACATGCCATCAGGCGCAAAGAACAAGGACGTGGCACGTGAGTTTCTCGCCTACTTCTACCGTCCTGAAAACCTGTCGGCCTATTTGCTGCCGGAAGGCAATGTGCCGGCCCGAAGCGACTGCGCGATTGGTGACGACCCGATCCTGAAGATGTCGGTTGACGCTTTGAAGAGCGTTAAGGGAACAGCGCAGTTCTATGACCGTGACAGCGATCCGGATCTTGCCCAGGCAGGACTGAAGGGGCTGCAGGAATTCATGGTAGCGCCGGAACGGCGTGACACCATCCTGGCCCAGATCGAACGCACCCGCGCACGCATCCACGGTTGACCCTCGTCAGTGCGGGCGGACACGGTTCGCCCGCCTCAACACCGGTAATAAACTCATGACAATTTGGTGGCGACGACACCGAAGCTGGCTCACGCCCGCTCTCCTTCTTGCACCGGGGCTCCTGCTGTTCCTGGTCATCATCGTGGCATCCTCGATCGAAACCTTCTGGGTTTCGTTCTTTGAATGGGACGGCATCGGTCAGAAGACGTGGATCGGGCTTGGCAACTATGTCGAGCTGCTAGACGACCCGCAGTTCTACACGTCGCTGAAAAACAACGTGATCTGGTTGCTGATGTTCCTGCTCGCCCCTCCAGCGGGGCTGGCGATCGCGCTTCTCGTCAATCAGAAGATTGCCGGAATGCGGCTGGCCAAGTCTTTGTTCTTTATGCCGCTTGTTCTTGCGGCCGTTACGGTTGGCGTCATTTTCAACTGGTTCTACGACCCGACCTTTGGTCTGCTTGCCATCATTTACAGCGCATTCGGCGCAACTGCACCTGCCCTTCTTTCCGACGAGCATCTCGTGACCTTCGCTGTCATCATCGCTGCTCTGTGGCCGCAGATTGCCTTTTGCCTGGTTCTCTTCCTCGCAGGCCTCAACAACCTGGATGAAGAACTGATCGGGGCCGGACGCGTCGACGGCGCGCGCGGCTGGAACATGCTGCGACACGTGGTGCTGCCACAGTTGACACAAGTGGCTTTCATTGCAGTTGCGATCACCTTGGTAGGCGCCTTGCGCTCCTTCGATCTCATCTCGGTCATGACGGCAGGCGGCCCGTTCGGTTCGTCCACGGTCCTCGCCTATCAGATGTACGAACAGTCGATCTTCTCCTACCGCTTCGGATATGGCGCAGCGATCGCGACCGTCCTGTTCCTGATCATGTCGGTGTTCATCGCCTGGTACCTCCGCGGCCTGATCAAGGCTGAGAAAGGGACATAAAGCCATGTATCCCCGCCCAATTCCCGAGACGCAAACCGCATCGCGCGTGCTCTACATGACGATGGTCTGCGTCATTCTAGTGCTTTGGCTGCTTCCTCTCTTTGCCATTATCCTCACATCCTTTCGTTCGTTCGAAGACGTGATGGCCGGCAATTACTGGGGATGGCCGACCGAGTTCAATCTTGTCGAAAATTATGCTGCCGTCTTCCAGCAGACGAAGATGCTGCAATACTTCATCAACAGCCTGATCATCACTGTGCCATCGGTCATCATGGTCCTGGTGTTATCCACGATGACGGGCTTCGTGCTGTCGCGATATCCGTTTCCCGGAGCGATGCTTGTGTTCGTGATCTTTGTCGGCGGAAATTTCCTGCCGCAACAGATCATGATGATCCCAATCCGCGACTTGATGGTCTCGCTTGGCCTCTATGACACATTCTTTGCGCTGATGGCGTTTCACGTTGCCTTCCAGACCGGGTTCGCCACACTCTTCATGCGCAACTTTATCGCTGCACTGCCGGCAGAACTCTTCCAGGCAGCACGGGCGGAGGGCGCCTCGCCCTGGCAGATTCTGATCCATATCGTTTTGCCTCTGGTACGGCCCGCGCTGGCAGCACTCGCGATCCTGATCTTCACCTTCATCTGGAATGACTACTTCTGGGCGATCGTGCTGACACAAAGCGACGCGGTGAAGCCTGTGACCGCAGGTCTCGCCAATCTGAAGGGTGAGTGGGTGTCGCAATGGAACATTGTGTCCGCTGCCACGATCTTTGTCGCCATTCCACCGGTCCTGATGTTCTTCCTGATGCAGAAGCACTTCGTCTCGGGCCTGACCATGGGCGCGGTCAAGGGATGACCGACCTTCCCCCGCTTTTCACTGACCAACTTGCAAGGGGCTGACCGATGAGCAGCGTCAAACTTGAAAACCTTCAGAAGCACTACGCAACATTTCAGGCGCTGAAGGATATCAATCTTTCGATCGACAAGGGTGAGTTCATCGTCATGGTCGGTCCCTCCGGCTGTGGGAAGTCGACACTTCTGAAGACGATTGCTGGCCTTGAGACGGTCACTTCTGGCACGCTTTCGATCGGCGGGCGCGACGTGACCCACGAAGAGCCAGGCGACCGCGGCATCGCAATGGTGTTCCAGTCATATGCGCTCTACCCGCACATGACGGTGGCCGAAAACATGGGCTTTGGCCTCAGAATGGCCAAACGGCCGCAGGCGGAAATCGACGCGGCAGTCAAGCGCGCTGCGGAGATCCTCAGGATTACAGAGCAACTCGACAAGCGTCCAAAGCAGCTCTCAGGTGGCCAGAGACAGCGTGTCGCCATTGGTCGTGCGATCACACGCTCTCCAGAAGTTTTTCTCTTTGACGAGCCGCTCTCGAACCTTGACGCAGCACTTCGCACGCAAATGCGCGTGGAATTGTCGACGCTCCATGCTCGCCTCGGCTCAACCATGATCTATGTGACCCACGATCAGGTCGAGGCGATGACCATGGCGACCCGCATCGTCGTTCTGAACAAGGGCGAAATCGAGCAGGTCGGCTCCCCGCTCGAACTCTACAACAACCCGAAAAATCTGTTTGTCGCCGGCTTTCTCGGCGCCCCACGAATGAACTTCTTCGAAGGTCGCGTCGCGAGCATCACTGATGCTGGCGTTACCTGCGCCATTGATGGGCTCCCGCCTGTCACCGTGGAAGTTTGGGATCCCTCTACGATTTCCGTCAATGACGCGATCACACTGGGTATTAGGCCTGAGAAGCTGGTCGTGGGCGGCACATCGTCCGTGAGTTTTCCAGCACGGATTGGGCTCATCGAGCATTTGGGACGTGAAACTGTACTCCATGCCGACGCATCGCCACTGAAGACCTCAGGCTCCGATACAGGCACGCAAAACATCACGGTGCAGGTACCACAAATCGTGCCGTTCAGCAGCAATGCGACGGTCTCTCTCGGCTTCGACATAGCCGATGCATATCTCTTCGGCCCTGATGGCCGGACCATGACCGCGCGCAAGCCGCTGCAAACCGTCTGAGTACCAGGAGCATTCAAAATGAAACGGACCCAACCCAAGCCACTCTCTGCCTGGCGACCGATCAACCTCAATGACTTCCTGCTCGGCGTCCCGCATTATCCGGAACATGTCGACGAAAGCTACTGGCAGCGTGACGCAGAACGGATGAAGGAAGCCGGCTTCAACGCGGTCCGCATGGGGGAATTCGCGTGGCACATATGGGAACCCTTCGAGGGCAAGTTCGACTTCGACCTGTTCGACCGGGCGATAGAGGTGCTCGGAAAGGTTGGCATCAAGACGATCCTGTGTACGCCGACAGCAACCCCGCCGCGCTGGCTGACAATGAACTACCCCGAGGTTCTGCGCGTCGATCACAATGGTCGCCGCGCAAGCCACGGTTCACGCCAGCACTGTGACACGACAAGTCCTGTTCTGCGCCAGCACAGCCGCCGCATCACCACGGCGATGGCGCAACACTATAAGGATAATCCGCATGTCATCGGCTGGCAGACGGACAATGAGCTGAACACAACGGTCTCGGAATCCTTTTCAGACTCCGCTGCGCTGGCGTTCCGCAATTATCTGCGGCACCGCTACCAGACGATCGAAGACCTGAACTTTGCCTGGGGAGGCCATTTTTGGGCGACCTCCTACGACAATTTTGATCAGGTCGTTCTGCCATTTCCGATGGCGCCATCCTACCTCAGCCCAGGCCATGTGCAGGATTATCATCGTTTCCTTGCTTGGGCGACAGCAGCATTCCAGCGCGACCAGGTCGAGATCCTGCGCGCGACCAATCCAGACTGGTTCGTCTTCCACAATCTCGGCAACCTGCAGGACATCGATTTCCGCGCAGAATTCGGCCAGGACCTCGATTTCATCGGTTTCGACATCTATCCGATGCTCTACGACGAGTTCAGACGAACCAATGGCCATGCCGCAACACAAGCCCTGCAGCTAGACCTATGCCGCAGTTACAGCGGCAACTTCCTTGTACCGGAACAGGCCTCGGGACTGGGCAGCCAGCCCTTGTTTACGACGATGAACCCCGAACCCGGCGAGATGCGGCGTATGGCGCTATCGTCGGTGGCGCGCGGCGCCGATGGCCTCATGTTCTTCCGCTGGCGCCCTGCCCATTTCGGCGCGGAGATCTACTGGATGGGCATCATCGATCACGATGACATTCCACGCCGTCGCTACGAGGAAGCCAAACAGTTCGCGTCCGACATCCACAAAATCAAGGACCACCTGCTTGGCACTTCCGTGCATATCGATGTGGGCATTGCAGGGGCTGATTTCGACAACCAGGAAGCGCACAAGACCTATCCGATTGGCCTCCCCTCCCCACAGGATGACGGCACGCTCCTGCATGTTCATTGCTATCGGCGCGGCATTGCCTGTGGTTTTGTCCATCCTGAAGACGACTTGTCGCGCCTCAAGGTCTTCTACGTCCCCCATTGGGTAATGTGGAAACCGGAATGGACTCCAAGACTGGAAGCCTTCGTGGAAGCGGGCGGCACGCTGATCGTCGGGGCGATGACGGGAACGCGTGACATCAACAACCATATCATTCGGGAACAGGCTCCCGGGGGAGCACTGGCAAAACTTTGCGGCGTGAGGATTGTCGAATTCGGGCGCTTGACCGCCAAAAAAGGAGACGGCCTCTTCCAGAGGGTCGCACCTCAGGCGGGCTTTTACGACAATCCGAACCGCTCAGCGCCATCTTCGGCTCAACGCATATACACCCTCGACTTCGCAGGGCGAAAACTTGATGCAGAACACCTTTACGAGCAGATCGAGACGGAGCCAGATGTCGAAATTCTCGCCCGCTGGTCAAATCGCTTCCTGAGCGGCGAGGCGGCCATCACACGCCGGAAGGTCGGCAAGGGGGAAGTGATCTATCTGGCGACCTATCTGACGCCAGAACTGGTCCAGACCCTGGATGAGGAAGTTCTGACACCGCGCAGCATTGACCCGCTTGTTGAGCAGCTTCCGACGGGCGTTGAGGTCAGTCTGCGCAGTTCCGAAGATCACAAGCTGCTATTCGTTCTCAACACGCTGGAGACGCCAACCACTGTTCGTGGCCTGCCAGCGGGGAGCGACCTTCTATCTGGACGGGCCGTGTCCGGAGAAGAGGCACTGGAAGGCTACGGCTGCCTGGTGATCAATCTCGACTGAAATCAGCAAATAACCTCCCAAACAAACTGGCGGCTGAACTTCGGTTCCGCCGCCTTTTTTCTCATTCGTGCCCAATTGCCCCACTGCCACTGGCTTGGAAGTTGAACAAAGCCTGTGTTGCGAGAGCAGCAGCCCCCGAACTCCAGAAGTCATCTCTCTCATCCGGCACGATCGCAGGCGGTTCATCATGGCATCGCGACGCCAGACTCTCACGCATCGGCCCAAAGAGCAGATCTCCGAAGCTCACTGCCTCTGCGCCCACGATCACGACCTCCGGATCGATGATATTGACTGCGTCGGCCAGATGAAAACCAATCGCCGTGCCTGCCTCCCGCAAGATACGCCGGGCGACGGGATCTCCCTGAATGGCAGCCTCCTTCATGGCATATCGATCGACACCTGCAGCAAGCTTACGCTCTGACCGCCAGGCTTCCACCATGGCAGGCTCGGAGTAGAAGGCTTGCAGACAACCTCGGCGGCCGCATTCACACAGTGGGCCGTCTGGATCATGCGTCACGTGTCCCAGTTTTCCTGCCCGACCGTGGGCGCCACGGTGAATAAGGCCGTCATTGACCGTTGCACAGGCAATACCCACCCCAAGAGCAAGCGCCGTGAAGACCCTGTGATGCCTGCCGAGACCGAAGAGATGCTGGGCCAAGGTAAACGCAAGCGTATCGTCTTCCATCCAAACAGGTGCATTGACACGCTGTTGCAACATCCTGCCAAAAGGGACGTTGTCCCACTGGAAACGTCGGCTCTGGACGCATATTGCCTGTTCAATGTCGACAGTCGCCGGCATTGAAAAACCGATGCCAATCAGTTTGCCTTGAAGATCTGGAGCAGTGCGGCGCAAGCGAATAACGGCTTGTTCTGCGGCATCGAGCACATCCTGTGGACTGGAGGACTTATACTCCACTGTCAGGCTCGACAGGACTGAGGTCGACAAATCTGTCAAAACGCAACCGAGCGTCCCGACATTCATCTTGATGCCGATTGCGTAGTGCCCCCCATAATTGATTTCGAGGGGAATTGGCCGCCTGCCACTTGCGCCAGGTTGTGTTTCACCTTCACGCAAATAGCCCTCGGCAATCAGGTCTGCGACGACAAAGGTAACGGCCGCCGGGCTCAATCCGGTTACGGTCGCGATATCAGCTCTGCTGGCCGGACCTTCGCGCCGAAGAAGGTTCAAGATGAGCCGCCGGTTCATGGCTCGGGTCATACGCTGATCGATCTTCAAGAAGAAAAAACCCCAAGTCCTGCTGCCCAGTAGTTAGACATGTTTGACTAGCAGATCGAACTGGCGTTGTCGTCCGAATGCGCCAGTTGGTCATGGGGAGGAGGAGAAGATGCTGAGCATCTGAAGATGTATGTCGCTTAAGACTGCACTTAAAGATTTTGTCACGAACGGGCTACTCAGGAGGACGACTTCTGCAGCACGCCCTGAGTGCTTGCTAGTCGGCTTGCTGCGCACTGACAAGGACTGCAGCAGCACGGTTGGCAGCGTTGATCGCGTCGGCGATTTTGTTCCCCTTTGCAAGCTCGGCGGCAAGTACACCTGTAAACTCGTCGCCTGCACCATGCGTACTGACAAGCTCAACCTTAAGCGCGGGCACGGCCAACTCCAGCCCCTCGCATGTTGCGCAAGCGACACCTTCGCCCCCTGCCGTCACCACCGCAATAGGGTAAACCTGCGCCAGACGACGGGCCGCATCGAGTGCGCCATCAAGCGTATCGACGACGGGACCCTGAGTGAGTTGCTCGGCTTCAATCTGGTTGACCACAATCACATCCACGAGCCCAGTGAGCTCGGTCGAAAGTTCGCGCGCAGGCGCCGCATTGAGAACAATACGGCCTCCGGCCAACCGGGTCGCCTGAGCAGCAGCCACATTGGCCGCATCCGGCACCTCGTTTTGCAGGACAAGTACGCCGCCCCGTGCCAAGAGCTCTTCGGCGGCATCAACATCCACCTGCCCCAATTCAAGATTGCTGCCTGACACGATCACCGCGCCGTAGTCGCCTTCAGCATCGAAGATGGCGACGCTCATCCCGGTTCTGATACCCTGGACCCGTCGAACGAACCGGTGGTCGACATGCCCCTTCGCGAGGTTGGCGACAAGAACATGTCCAAAGTCATCATCCGCGACAGCTCCGATCATGGCTGTAGTAACGCCGGTCTTTGCCGCCGCGATGGCCTGGTTGCCGCCCTTGCCACCGCATTTCGGCAACCAGCGCTCGCCTGTCACGGTTTCGCCCTTGCGCGGACGCCCTGGCCCGTAGACCATGATGTCGTAATGAAGGCTTCCGAAAACGATGACCTGGGACATGGCTTCTTACACGATCTTGTCTTTGCGTTTCGACATGACCGCAGCCATGGTCTTTTGCAGGTTCTTTTCCGCAACACCGTAGTTCCGTTGCGCGACGGCAACGAAAAGGGCGTCGAGAATATTGAGCTGAGCTATGCGAGCGGCGGCATTCTCGCCCATCAGGGGTGACCCCTGAGCGGTGGAGCAAAGAACGATGTCGGCCACCTGCGCCAGCGCAGATGAATTGTAGTTCGTGATCGCGATTGTGCGGGCGCCGTTTTTGCGCGCCAGTTGGATCGCGTCGATGACCGCCGTCGTGTTGCCGGAATGGGAAAAGCCAATAGCGATGTCTTGGGGACCGAGCAGCGCGGCTGACATCAGCATCATATGCGAATCGTCCTGTACGTTGGCACGAATGCCAATGCGCAAGAACTTGTGGGCGACATCGCGGGCAATCTGGGCCGATCCGCCAACACCGTAGAAATCACGCTGCCCAGACTGATTGACCAGATCCGCCGCACGATCGAAGGCGTCCATGTCTATGATCGCGAGCGTCTCTTCGAGCGCGTTGATCGAGGTCCGGAACACCTTTTGGATGATCTCGCGAGAGGTATCCTCGATCGACAGTTCCTGGTGCATCTCAGCGGTCGGCAGCTGATTGTACTGTGTGACGGCAGACCTGAAGTCTCGGTAGCCGGAAAAACCGAGCTTCTTGGTGATCTTGACCACCATCGCTTCGGATACCCCCGCTTCTGCCGCGATGTCCTTCAGCGCCGTTTCGTCTGTGAAATTGCGCAGCGCAAACACAGTTTCAACGACCCGCGCCTCCAGGGGCGTGAGATGAGGCATCATCATTCGGATGCGCGGGCCTACCGCCTTCAAGTCATTCAAGGAATTCATCCACGGCCTCTCGTTACGCGATCGATCATCATCGCCACGAGAATTATAAGGCCGGTCGCCAGCAGTTGATAGAAGGCCTGAACGTTCATCAACGTGAGACCATTGCGCATGCTGCCGAGAATGATCGCACCAAGAAGCGTACCGACGACACTGCCCTTGCCACCCATCAAGGAGGCGCCGCCGATGGCTGCAGCGGCGATCGCGTCCAGTTCCCAAAGGTTGCCAAGGATAGGTTCGGCAGCACCCAGGCGTCCGATCAGGATCATCGAAGCAAGGGCTGCCAACGCACCGGAGATCACATAGGCCGTGATCTTGGTGATCGCGATCGGCACGCCGGCCACATAAGCGGCCTCTTCATTACCGCCGACGGCCAGCAGATACTCGCCAAGTGGTGTCTTCTTGAGAAGGACCCAGGCAAGGATGGCCACAACTGCAACCATGAGGACCGAGTTGGGAATGCCGGCGACCGATCCATTAAACAGGGAGCGGAACTCCGGTGGCAGTCCAAAGACCGGATTGCCACCGGTATAGATCAGGGCAATAGCGCGATAGGTGCTGAGCGTTCCAAGCGTCACGATGAAGGGCTGAAGTCCGATATAGGCAACGAGAACACCGTTGACCAAGCCACAGATGACGCCAATGCCAAGGCCGGCAAGAATAGCGAGCGGGATCGGCGTACCAGAGACCAAAAGGGCTGCCGTAATGACGGCGGCGATGGCAGCCGTAGGGCCGACCGAAAGATCAATGCCTCCGGAGATGATGACCAGCGTCATACCGAGCGCCAGGCAGGCATTGATGCTCGATTGCTGCAGGATGTTGACGAGGTTCCTTTGCGAGAGGAAATCGGGAACGAGCAGGCCGAATATAGCGATGATGATAATCAGTCCGATCAAAGTGCCGGCATCGCGAAGAGACAATGATCCAAGCATTTTCGACTGTGTTGCGGCCGTATCGAGCGTTGTATCGGACATGACATTTATCCCTGTTGGCTTTGCCGGGCGGGGGCACGAAGTCCCTTGCCGACCGCATGAGAAACAATCGCTTCCTCTGTGAGTTCTTCGCGCTGCAGTCCGGCCACCACAGTCCCCTCGCGCATGACGAGGACCCTGTCGGACACACGCATGACTTCGGGGAGTTCAGATGAAACGACCACCACGGAATGACCTTCGCAGGCGAGTTCCTCGATGAGATTGTAGATTTCGGACTTGGCGCCGACATCGATGCCTCGTGTCGGCTCGTCGAACAGCAAAACCTTGGATCCCGCGGCCAGCCATCGGGCAATGATTGCCTTCTGCTGATTGCCACCACTGAACAGGCGAATTGGTCGATCGAGCAGAAACGGGCGAAGGTTGACGCGGGTCAACAATTCGGCCGCTGTACGCCTCAAGGCCCCATGCCGGATGATGCCAGCGGGCGCGAAACGTTTCATCGATGGCAGCGCGACATTGTTGGTAACCGAACGGCCGGGAATTATGCCTTCACGCTTGCGTTCCTCAGGCAGAAGGCCAATACCCGCCGCAATGGCAGCACGCGGATTGGAAAGTGTCAGGGTCGACCCGTCGATCCGGATGGTTCCGCCAGTCGCCCTATCGGCACCCGCGATGAGACGAAGCAGTTCCGTGCGGCCAGAACCAACCAAACCGGCAATGCCGAGCACTTCCCCCTTGTGTAGGTCAAAGGAAACATCCCGGACCTTGGCAGAGGAGAGATTGCGCGCTTCGATACGGACATCCCGGGTCGCGTAGGACACATGCTCTTCTGCCTGCAGTTCCCTGCCGACCATCATCGAGATGACGTCGGCCGGCTCAGTCTGCTTGAGGTCAACGACACCAACCAGCCGGCCGTCCCGCATCACGCTTGCGCGCTCGCAGATTCCGAACACCTCGTCCATCTTGTGGGAAACATAGATGATTGTTACGCCGCTCGCGGCTAACCGCTTGATGACCTCCGCAAGGCTCTCAAATTCGCTCGGCGTGAGGCTTGAAGTTGGCTCGTCCATGGCAATAATCTTGGCCTTGTCGAGCAAAGCGCGGGCGATTTCGACCACCTGCCGCTGCGCCACTTTCAGTGACGATATCGGCGCTGCGGGATCAATCGAAGCATCGATCATCGCCAGCGCTTCGGCAGCCCGCCTTTCCTGCTCGCGCCGGTTTACCAGGAGCCCACCTGCCCAGGTAATCGGGTGCCCGAGGAACATGTTCTGGGCGACGGTCAGGTGCGGCACTTGCTGCAGTTCCTGGTGAATCATCGCAACACCGGCAAGGCGAGCGCTTTCAGGTGCCCTGAAGGCCTGAGCGACGCCATCGATCAAAAGCTGCCCGCTCGTCGGCTTGAAGACCCCGGACAAGATACGCAGCAGGGTCGACTTACCTGCCCCGTTTTCACCAAGCAGCGCATGGATTTCGCCGGGTGCAATCTGAAAGGAGACATCGGACAGGGCACGCACGCTGGGAAACACCTTCGTCATGCCTTCGAAAGCTAGTCTTGCAGTGGTCATGATCTCTGTGCCGTTCGTGAGGATCGGCGGCCGGTCCAGAGCGGACCGACCGCCTGCCTTGGGAGGTCTTACTTGCCGGCAGCCTTCATCAGCACGGCACGAAGATCGACGCCTTCGCCCTGGAACTCGGCGACATTGTCCTTGGTGATCAGCGCCTGGGGTGTCGCGACGACACGCGGCAGATCCTGGCCGGCGACGAGACGCAAAGCGACTTCCATACCAACTTCACCGGTCAGAACCGGGAAGCTATCGACGGTGCCTGTCAGCTCACCTGCTTTGATCGAGGCATAGGCATCGGAAATACCGTCTGTGCCGAAGACGGCAACCTTTTCAAGCAGTCCGGCGGCCTTTACCGCTTCGACGATACCGAGCGCCATGCCGTCATTGTTGGCGTAGAAGCCAACGAGATCCGGATGCTGCTGCAGGATTGTGGTCGCCGCATCATAGGACATCTGGCGATCCCAGTTGCCGGGCACGCTCGCTACGACCTGGAACTTGCCAGATTCCTCGATCGTCTTCCTGAACCCGTCGGTGCGCTGGACCGCAGCGTAGACACCGGCCTGTCCCTCGACGATCGCAACCTTGCCTCCATCCGGACGATTGTCGATGAACCACTTGGCAACGCGCACACCGTTGTCGCGCTGAACATTGCCGACGTAGTGCTCGGCTTGCGGAATAACCGCGTCGTTGACGTTGACAACCGGCACACCAGCCGCCTTGGCCTGCTCCATGATCGGCTGCAGGTTGGCGTCGGTCTGCGGCGAAAGAAGCAGAACATTGAAGCCCTGCGTGACCATGCCTTCGGCAATCGTCAGCTGGCCGAGCTGGTCTCCCTCGCTTTGCGCGGCCTGATAGACACTCTCGACGCCGACCCTATCGGCAAAGGCCTTGTAGCCCTCGCCGAGCGAACGCCAGTATTCGTTCGTCAGGGTCTTGGAAACGCCACCGGCTTTGGTACCGGCGGGGATTGCCGGAAATGCGCCGAACTTCGCTTCCAGTTCAGACCAGTCCATCCGATCTGGCTCAGAGTCAGAATTGAGCGGGGCAAGATCTTGGGCAAAGGCTGCGCCGGCCCAGAGGCTCGCCGCTACGGCAAGCGTCAAAAGTCTATTCATCGGTTCCTCCCGAGTTTCATGATAATGGCGTTACGTGTTGGCCCCGAGCATCAGCTCCTGCAAAATGGCCTGGGCCGCCACGGCATCCTGGCGGTCAATCGCACCAGTGAGGCGATTGTCCTGCTCGAGGCGATCAACGACATTCAGCATCCGCTTGACTGTCGCGATGTTCACCTCGCATTCGTGAACCGGGTCAAGTCCGGTCATGTCTGGGAATGTGTCGAAATAGATCGCACCGCCGTAGCCATCACGACGGATCTGCCGCAGCAGTTCAATTGTCTGGACCGTGTGTACGGCGCCAACCATGAGACCATCGTCCCGCTTGGCATAACCATCGTTCAGATGGACGCCGAGAAGCTTGCTGTGTCTGGCAATCAGGGATGCAGCAAAGGCCGGTTGCTCGTCGGCATAAAGAACATGGGCAAAGTCGAGCGTGACACCAAGATTGTTGGCCCCGACATCGCGGATCGCCAAAAGCGTCGTTGCCGCATCGGGCATCAGGCTGTAGGAGCGCGGCTCGTTCGGCTTATACTCGATGCTGATCATGCAATCGGGATCATGCTCACAAACTTCACGAATTCCGTCAATTTCGTGTTGCCACATACGAGCATAGTCTGCTTGGAACGCATAGTCGAAGCCGTCCTGGCCGAGCCACAGCGTCATCAGACTGGAACCCACCTCGCGGGCAGCGTCGATGCCCTTCTTGGTCAGATCGATGGCCTCCCGCCGGACAGCAACATCCGGATGGGTGAACGCGCCGAGCTTGAAAGCCGGGTTGGTGTAATAGCGCATGGCAAACCCGTTGATTGCCAGCCCAAGATCGCCGAGTTTGCCCGCAATCTCGCGAGGATCTTCGCCGAGGTGGTCAGGATAGTTGAGATCAAGATCGGTGAGGCCCTTAACGCGCGATGCGCGCTCCGCCATTTGCAAGACAGTGGGCTTGCCTTTGATACCCGGCCACGCGATGTGCGCGGCAGAAGCGAATGAGTTTAAACGGGTGGCGAAACGAGGCTCGGTCAACATCACATCCCAAAAAGCTATTTCTTCTCACTTCACAGTTTCTAGTTTATTTGTAAAGTAAGAAAGTATTTTGCGACGCAGCAAATCGATTCCGCGGGAGCGAGGTTCGCGCGGGCAATGGCTTCAACAATGCTCGTTGATGACCTTCCAGGTGGTCGATAACTTATCTAGGCCGCAGGCGCGTTATTCTGCCACTCCAGACTTCGGAGAGCAGCGCAATGTCTGTGGCAACATAGCGCCTGAGGCCGAACTCAACTCGCTGTGCATCCGCAGAGCCGCACTTCGATCCCGCGCCATCGCAGGGCTTTTATAGGCGGCGCTTTTGCGCCCCATCAGGCGACCGACTCTATCCGGTTATATTTGCGAATTTCTTGTAGGCGATATTATTTCTCAATTCAGCCGACGTATCCTCCTATAAAGCGGCGGACGACTATCGAATTAACTCCTTCGCCAGCCCCTTAAAATTCAGATAAAATCAAACATACTTGAAGATATATTTATGCATATCAAATAAAAGAGCATGGTTATTTAATAAGAATCCGTGGCGCAGCGTTTTGATTTCTCCATTTAAACACTATTGGATGAAATATTGGATATCCTCAGCCTGGAGTGGCCGAGCCAGCCAATAGCCTTGAATCTTCTCGCAGCCCATAGTCTCCAACAGCCGCGCCGTTTCCTCGTTCTCAACCCCTTTGGTCAACACACGGCTCAGTGCGACAAGCCCCTCATAAGAGCCTTCCATGCTCGGCCAGATAATCTAGCACTGTGCGTATACGAGCAGGGAGGTGTCCGCCCTGACCGATGTAGACGGCATAGAAGGGTGCGATTTGTCGGGTACGCGGGTCATCGAGAACGGTGACGAGCCGGCCCGCTTTGAGATCTTCTGCCACCGTAAACTGGGCCAGCTTTACAAGCCCGGCACCGCCGATCGCAAATTGCCTGGCGGCCTCGCCATCGCTGGCCCTGAGCCTCCCTGCAACCGGGACATCAATGATCGCGTCCCCCTCGGCAACCTGCCACTCTCGGATGACGCGGACATCACCGTAGTCCAAAAGGCTGTGGCGCTCCAGATCGGCGGCCGTCTTCGGCGTGCCGTGGCGTTCCAAATAAGCGGGCGAGGCGACGATGACGAGCGGCGTCTCGCCGAGCTTGCGCGCCCGCAAGCTCGAACTGCGCATGGCTCCCGCCCGAACCGCGATATCGGCCTTCTCCACAAGCAGATCGACCACAACGTCCGTCTGGGTCACCTCGATCGATAAACCGGGATAGGTTTCAAGCAGCCGGCCAAGGATCGGAGCTAGAACATGGGTGCCGTAGGCAGCGCTCGTGTTGATACGGATCAGCCCGCGTGGATCATCCTGAGAAGAGGCAATGCGTTCGGCCTCGTCCATGTCGGCGAGAATGCGCGCCGAACGCTCATAGAACACCTGCCCCTCCGGCGTCAGGAGCAGTTGCCGTGTGGTTCGGTTCACAAGCCGCGTGCCAAGCCGGGCTTCCAAGCGTGAGACAAGCTTGCTGATGGCTGAGGGTGTCATACGCAAGTGTCGTGCGGCGACGGAAAACCCGCCGCGTTCGACCACCTGTACGAAGACCTCCATCTCGCCCGATCTGTTGATATCTGCTCTGGCCATTGTGAACTCAATTCATAAATGCTGTGCTGATGCGCATACTATTTCACCAAGCACGCGCCGTCTATGTGAGACGCAAACCTCAACAGGGACGCATCTCCATGCCTCTAGCTCTCTATGCTCTTACCGTCGGTGCATTCGGCATCGGCGTCACCGAGTTCGTTATCATGGGACTGCTCATCGAAGTCGGCGCAGATTTGGGTGTCTCGATCGCAGCCGCCGGCCTCTTGATTTCCGGCTATGCGCTGGGTGTCGTATTCGGCGCTCCGATCCTGACGGCCATTTCCAGCCGATGGCGACGCAAGAGCGTGCTGATCGCGCTGATGGTCATCTTCACTATCGGTAATGCGGCCTGCGCGCTGGCGCCCAACTATGAGACCCTGATGCTCGCACGCCTCGTTGCGGCGCTCGCCCACGGCACCTTCTTCGGCGTCGGCTCGGTCGTCGCGACAAGTCTCGTCGCGCCTGAACGACGTGCATCGGCAATTGCAGTCATGTTTACCGGTCTGACCGTCGCCAACATCGCAGGCGTTCCCTTCGGCACCTGGCTCGGCCAGGAATACGGCTGGCGAATGACTTTCTGGGCTGTGTCCATAGTCGGTCTCGTTGCTCTTGCTGTGCTCACGATCTGCCTGCCCAAGGATAAACAGGATGCCGAGCCGCTGGACTGGCGATCCGACTTTGCCACCATGACACGCCCGCAGGTGCTTTTCGGTCTCGCTGTCACCGTTCTTGGATGTGCGGGCGTCTTCACGGTCTTCACCTATATCGCGCCGGTGCTGACCGAGGTGACCGGCTTTTCCGACGCTGCGGTCTCGCCCATCCTGCTGGTCTTCGGTGGCGGCTTGATCCTTGGCAATCTCGTGGGCGGGAGACTGGCCGACCACAATCTCGATCGTTCGATCCTGATCACCCTTTTGGCACTCGGCCCGTCGTTGCTCCTGATGTTCCTGCTGCTGAACGACAAGACACTCACCGTGGCACTCGTCGGCCTCGTCGGGGCAGCCGGTTTTTCAACGGTCGCACCACTGCAGATGCGTATCATGGCGAAAGCAGAGGGCGCTGGGCAGGCACTGGCATCCAGCTTCAACATTGCGGCGTTCAACCTCGGCAATGCCCTGGGCGCGTGGATCGGCGGCATCACGATCGATCGCGGCCCGGGTCTTGCCGCCCTGCCGCTGGTGGCCGCGATCTTCCCGCTGGCCGCCCTCGGCCTCAGCATCCTGGCCCAGCGCCGTGATCAAAGGACTGCGTCCCACGCTCCGCGCTAGGCAACCGGACCGGGCTCGTCTAGCTCAGAAAGCGCTTCGGTCGCGTCGCTGCGAACTGCTCCCCGAGCCTGGCAATCGACATGCCTCGGCTCGGGGAGTCATGATCCCATTGCGAGACTGTAAGGAACGAGTCTTAATCCGCAGACCAGGGATTTGGTTTGGCGTTGCCACCGAGACGCAGGCCGCCTATCCGGTCCCCGAGATGACATATACACCCAGTTTAGGTTTGGCTGTGATGACAGAGGCGTCGTCGCTGAACTTCGCGTCATTTTCTCAAGGCAGAACCGGCTACTCACGTATCGTGATCAAACGGAGCAAAGAGTACTCTTCATCCCGGTTGCTTGCTTTCGATTGTGAGCTAACCTGCGACGGGTGAGTAGATACAACTCTTAGCAGAAATGACCAGCTAGTGAGGATATCGATAAACCGGTGATTGCTGGCGACTCAGTCGCGGAAACAGAGGGAACCGCAACACCTGCAACTTTAAGAGTCTCTTTAAGCTGCCCTTCAACTATCTCCGCTAGTTCAACGCGATGCTTCAAGAGATTGCTGCGTCAAAAGCCGTTAGAGCGAAGGGGCACATCACCCAGTTCGCTCCCTATCTTGCCTTGCAAACACTGCCCTGGCTTCTTCTCGCGACTGTCCTGCGGTTGTACATGAAGACCGCGCCAAATGCTGTTGTGCTTTTGCTGTTCGTTTTGGTCCAACTCAGCGTGTTCATAGCCTTTCTGGTCGCATGCGAGAAAATGATCAAGCTCTCAGGCGGCTGGACATCGTTGGATAGGCTGACGATGGGACAACGTGCTCGCTTTGCCTGGCAGGTGATCTGGAGGCTGCTTATTGCCTTCCTGGTTGCGGTTGTGTTGGCTATCACGACAGGGGTGGACAAACATGCGGCTGCAACACTGTGGGTTGGCTTCGATGGGCTGGCGTTTCCTTGGCGTCAGGGGGCGCTGCAGATATGGATCGCATTCATTGCGACAGTCACCTTCATCTTTGTCCTTGAGAAAGGTACAGGAAATGCGCCGAGGTTCATTGGCGTTGCCAGACAGCTAAGAACCCACAAGCGTAGCCTGTGTGTCTCCTGGGTATATCTGGGACTCTTCCTGATGATCATCACGTTTGCACAGTCCAAACTTGCATTCATGCTGGGTAGTGTTCTGGATGATGGGAAGCTTGGAACGGTAGGAACATATGTGCTCGTCGGCTTCATCGTCCTCTTCTCCTATCTGCGGATCTGGGTCGTTGTCGCTATTTTGACTTATACGATCAGAGCTTCGTACCGTCGTATGGGGGCGCAAGAGGTGAAGCCGTAAACGAGCAGATCGGCTCGGGTTCTCAGCGCACCAAACCTGGTGAGACAACCGCCAAAGTGGGTCAGCACTCAGATAATACCCCAGGCGCGCACCCCCTGCCCGTCATCTCCCTCAACCCCAGCGCCCGAACGATCCACCTTGCCCCTTGACGCGTGACCTCAGGCGTCTTCGCCACCATGCCAGCAGAGATTAACGGCCGCGCCATGACGAGCTTCACGAGTCCTGGCAGGCTGAATGACGTCCGCCGCTTCTCCAGTTTGCGCATCATCATCTGTCGCCGCACCAGCACTAGCCGGTCATGCTCCTTGAGCCCGGCCTCTGAGGCGATCGTCAGCGGACTTGATATCGCCAGCAACCGCGTCTTGCGATCACGATGCCGGCGCCGATCGACGGGGATGGCTTTCAGCACGAAATTGATCGCGGCAAGATGCGTGACAGCGGCTGAGCCGATCATGCGCGACCTCATTCAGACTGTCGGCATCGGCAACACACCCGGCCACGAGTCCGCAAGCCTGGAGGTTCATGGCGACATCGCCAGCATCATGGCTTCGATGGAGGTGATCGATGTCATGCAGCGGTTCATCGCGGCCGCCCAGAACGACATGATGACGAGAGATCTACACAGAGGCTAAAAAGCAAAAGCTCCTCGGGATTTACGCTTAAGACAAACGCAAAAACCGCCCCCACATCGTGGAGGCGGTTGAGGATTGGTGTCGGATGTCATTGGTTGCGGGGGCCTGATTGCACCGAGACTTGTACGACATGGCACCTCTTGAGCACTTAGTCAGCGCGCATTGCGCAAGACGCAACCTCGAGGAAGCACGACATCCCCGCACACATCACAGCGTCAACGACGTAGTGTCGCTGGAAATCAACGCCTTCAAAATCCCCTTCTGCGTGTGGTCGCTGTGCTCGACCATCGCCGCTCGCGCAATATCAGGATCGCGAAGACGTAGCACATCGACGATACGTCGATGGTCGGCACTGGTCTCTGGATTGACGTCGCGGCTGACGGCGCCGAGATAGAAGAGACGCGTACACTCGTCGAGATGTGCTGCAACCAAGGCCAGGAGCCGGGGATTGTTCGCTCCCTCGGCGATCGCCAGATGAAAATCGCGGTTGGCCTTGACGAAGGACTGCACGCTCTCGCCCTGTTGCGGATCGTAGCGGGCTTCCGCCAGGGCTTCGAGACGATCGAGGTCTGCAGCTGATAGATTGAGCGCGGCCATGGCGGCGGCCGTACCCTCGGTCATCGCACGGATCGCAAAGAGATCGTTGATGTCCTTCACCGTCACGGGTGTTACCCTGTAGCCCCGCCTTGGAAAGGCTTCGATCAATCCTTCCGCCACCAATCGACCGAGCGCTTCCCGCACCGGCGTCTTGCTCATGGCAAGCTGGTCTGCCAACTCGAGCTCCGAAAACTCGGCTCCGGGCCTCAAAGAGCCAGAGAGCACCCGCGCACGCAGCGAAAGATAGGCTGTCTCCGTCAGAGATATCTTCTTCTGCCGGGCCGGCGAGGTATCACTTTCAACGCTGAGGCTCTGCAAGACGGCTTCTCTCCAAGCTCGTGGGATCTGTTGGACCCGCTCGTGGATCATAAGGCTTCTCGCCCTTCCCTGTCTTCCTCCACTTTTTCTGACTTCGCAAGACGGCCGGCCTTTGACATGAGATATTTCGTAGTATATCACGATACATATCACAGTTTGACGGCCTGGGAGAGCCGTCTTTGGAGGAACCGTGGCGCAGATCCTGGTGATCAATCCGAACAGCTCGAAGGCCGTCACACGTTCGATGGAAGCATGCCTGAAACCGTTCGAAGGCAACGGCCACGAGATCCGCTGCACTGAGCTTGAGGGCGCCCCTGTTGGCATAGAGACGGATGCACATGTCGCCGAAGTCGTGCCGATGCTGGTTGAGGCTGCGAAGGCGGCAAAGGCAGACGCCATTGTCATCGCTTGCTTTTCGGATCCGGGCATTTCCACCGTGCGAGCCGCCACGAATGTCCCGGTCGTCGGGATTGCCGAAGCGGCCTATCTGACAGCGCTCGGCCTCGGACAGCGCTTCGGGATAGTGTCGATGGGTCCGTCCTCGATTGAGCGCCACCGGCGCTACCTTGAGGCCTTGCGAATTGACGGCAGGCTCGCAGGCGATCGGTCGATCAATATGACCGTTGCTGAACTCATCGCCCAGAGCGCGGTCATTCCCGTTACGCGCATCGCCTCCGTACTTCGAGATGAGGACGGTGCCGAGGCAGTCATCCTCGGCTGCGCCGGCCTCGGGACTTACCGGGAGGCTTTGCAAGCGGAACTGGGCTTACCCGTCATCGACCCGGTTCAGGCCGGCGTCGCCCTTGCCTGCATGCAGGCTGAACTCGGCTATCGCAGGAGGGCGTTTTGAGCATTGATCTCGTCATTCGTGGGCGGATCGTCACGCCTGAGATGACCATCCCCAAAGGCTGGGTCGCGGTCTCAGGCTCGATCATTCACGCAATCGGAGAAGGCCAAGCACCTACGGCAGACACCGTTCACGATGCTGGAGACGCTTTTGTCTTGCCGGGCATCGTTGACGGACAAACGCATGCGGGCAGCTATCTTGGCCTTCCTGGGATCGAGCCGACGACTAGATCCGCCATCGCCGGTGGGGTGACGACCATCGTCGATATGCCCTACGACAACCCGACCCCGCTGAGCGCGAGGGAGCACCTGGACGCCAAGGTCGAAGCTGTCGAACGCTTCGCCCATTGCGATGTCGCGCTCTACGGCACCGTCATGCCCGGGCAATCCATCGACGAGGTGCGATCGCTCGCCGATGGTGGCGTCGTCGCCTTCAAGATCTCCGCTTTCGAAAGTAGCCCCACCCGTTTTCCGAGGATCGATGCGGCACTCGCCCTCGACCTGCTGGAAGCCCTTTCGGCAACCGACCTACCGCTTGGATTGCACAACGAAGACCAGGAAATCGTCCGCACTCGGGTTTCGCGCGCAAGAGCTGAGGGTCGAAACGGCATCACAGCACATTCGCCGAGCCGGCCTGAAGTCGCGGAACTGGCATCGACCGTGCACTTCCTCGAACTCGCTGCCAGTGCCGGCGGGCATGCGCATATCGTCCATATCAGCACGCCGCGCGGCTTCAGGCTGGTCGACAATTATGCGCAAGAGGGCTTCAGGGCGACCGGCGAGCTCTGCGTCCACTATCTCTGGTTCGATCCCGAACGCGACGGTGAAGAACTCGGCGCGCGGATGAAGGTCAATCCACCCATTCGCCCCGGTCAGATCGATCGGCTCTGGCAGGAACTCGTGGAGGGCAGGATTGCCTTTGTCAGCTCCGATCATTCCAGCTGGCCGATCGACAACAAGTTCACCGACAGCATCTTCGATGCCGGTGCGGGCGTACCCGGAATGGAGACGCTGCTGCCTGCCTTCTATACCGTCGCAAAAGAGCGCGGCGTCGATGCAGCGCATTATTGCGCCGAGTATCTCGCTGAACGCCCCGCCCGCTTCTTCGGCCTTTATCCACGCAAGGGGGCTCTCGTCCCCGGTGCCGATGCCGACATCACGATCCTCGCCGAGAGGGACGATGTCTGGGACGCCAGCCGTGCTCAGGATGGCCTCAACTGGAGCCCTTATGACGGACGACGTTTCGCCGCTCGGGTGGACGCGACCTACCACGCAGGCAAGCTTGCCTATGACGGCCGCTCGGTCATCAACACGCCCGGCAGCGGACGCTATCTGCGCCGCGGCGAAAGCACATGGTTCCCAAAGGATCTCACAACATGACTGAGGCACCCGCCCGGCCCGATAACGGCATCGTCGAGAAGGCCATCACCTTCTTCTACTACGTCGATTTGCCGAGAGCGTTCGACTTCTACACAGGCGTAATGGGCTTCCCGCTCGAGATCGATCAGGGGTGGTCGAAGATCCTCAAGATTGCCGAGCATGCCTATGTCGGTCTTGTCGACGAGACCCGTGGAATGCATCGCGCCAATCCAATCAAGCCCGTGCAGCTTTGCATCCGCGTGCCGGATGTCGATGCCTGGCATCGCTATCTCTCAAGCCAGAACGCGATCGGGCTGACGGAACCAAAGGACAGCGTCTCTCTCGGAATTCGAGCCTTCGTGCTGGAAGACCCGGAAGGCTACCAGATCGAGGTGCAATCCGTACTTCGGTGAACACTCGCATGCATACGTGTCGGCATACCAAAAAAGGGGAACGAAAATGCTGAATCTGCGCATGAAATCCGGACGTATCGCGGCCCTTGCCGCATTCGTCCTCTTGAGCTCGACGGCCCTGGGCGGCCTGGTCCATGCCAAGGAACTGACCGTCGGCCTGACGTCGGACGCCGTCAATCTCGACCCCCAGGCGGGCGAGGAGCTGTCCAGCAACATCCTGTTCTACCACATCTACGACCCCCTGGTCCGGCGCAATGCCGATCTGTCCTTCGGACCCGGCCTTGCAGAGAGCTGGGAGCTCAAGGATGACACGACCTGGGTGTTCAAGCTGCGCCAGGGCGTCAAGTTCCACAATGGCGAAGACTTCAAGGCGTCCGACGTCGTCTTCACCCTGGACAGGCTGAAGAAGTCGCTGATGGCCAATCTCGGCGCCAACATCGCGTCCTTTACGGCGGTCGATGACTACACGGTCGAGATCAAGACGCCCAAGCCCTATGCGGTTCTGCCGAACGATCTGGCAGCCGTCCTGATCCTCAGCGAAAAGTATGCGAAGGAAGTGGGTGACGAGCAGCTGGACCTGAAGCCTGTCGGTACCGGTCCCTACAAGCTGGTCGAATGGATCAAGGAAGATCACATTACGCTTGCCGCCAATGCTGACTACTTCGCTGGCGCGCCGAAGATCGAAGAGGTCACGTTCCGTCCGATCACCAATGGCGCCACCCGCACGGCAGCCCTGCTCACCGGCGAAGTCGATGTCATCCAGGATCTCAACGTCCGAGACGTCGACCGCGTCAAGGCGGATGACCGCTACAAAGTCATGACCAAGCCGAGCCTACTCAATGTCGTGGTCTCCATCGACCATCGTGAGAAGAGCCCCACCATCGCGCTCGACAAGAACCCGATGATGGATCGCCGCGTCCGTGAAGCCATGGTCCGCGCGATCGACGTCAATGCGATCAACAAGATCACTATGAACGGACTGTCGACGCCGTCAGAGCAATATGTCCCCGCTTCCCATACCGGTTATGTCGATGGCGCAAGCTTCCGCGACATGTACCCCTTCGATCTAGAGAAGGCGGCCGCCCTCATGGCGGAGGCAGGCTATGCCGATGGCTTCACGGTGACCCTCGACACCACCAACAACCGCTATGTCAACGACCAGCAGATCGCCCAGGCGCTTGCGTCGATGCTCGGCAAGATCAAGGTCGATCTCAAGCTCAACCTGATGCCGAAGTCCAACTTCTTCGGCTACATCCGGGTCCCGAGCGAGCAGTCGAGCATGATCATGAGCGGTTGGGACGTTCCGTCCGGTGACGGCGGCTCGATGTATAGCGTGATGTTCTACTCGCGCGACAAGAAGGAAGGCTATGGCCAGGTCAACCGCGGATCCTATTCCAATCCGAAGGTGGACGAGCTGATCGACAAGGCCGATGCAACCTCCAAGCTCGAAGAACGCGACGGATACCTGCAGGAAGTCACCAAGATCCTGATGGAAGACATCCCGATGATCCCGATCCACTACGAGCAGGATCTCTATGCCGCAAAGACCAATGTCGAAATGACACCGCGTGCGGACAAGTTCCTCTGGGCCTACGAGATCGACGTCAAGGAATAGGCCGACCCGAAACGAGCGCGGGACTGTCGAGATCAAAAGCGACAGTCCCGAATTTCTCACTTCTTCATGACGGGACACTGCCTTGCTGGGTTACACGATCAAGCGGCTCCTGCAGATGGTGCTGGTACTCTTTTGCGTATCGGTCATCGTCTTCCTGATGATGAGCTTTACCGGCGATCCCGTCTTCATGGTGATCCCGATCGATTCCACGACCGCCGAGATCGAACAGGCCCGCCGTCTGCTGGGTCTCGATCGATCCCTGCTGAGCCAGTACTTCATCTTCCTCGGCAACATGCTGCAGGGCGATTTCGGGCGTTCCTATGTGTTCCGCCAGCCCGCCATGGACCTCATCCTGGAGCGTCTGCCGGCAACGATCGAGATGGTGCTCGTGGCAATCATGCTGGCGACAGTGATCGCCGTACCGCTCGGCGTCTATGCCGGGGCCAATCCGAACAAGCCGGTGTCTCGCGGCATCATGGCCGGTTCGCTGCTCGGCATTTCGCTTCCCGGGTTCTGGGTGGGCATGATGCTGATCTTCTTCTTCTCCGTCCGCTATCAGCTTTTGCCCTCCTCCGGACGCGGCGACACGGTGGAAATTCTGGGCCTCCGCATATCCATCTTCACGGCAGACGGCTGGTCGCACATCATCCTGCCATCCGTCACCCTGGCGCTTGCCACCCTCGCGATCATGCTGCGCATGACCCGTGCGGGCATGATGGAGGTGATGCGACAGGACTATATGCGGTTTGCCCGTGCCAAAGGCGCATCCCGCCAGAACATTCTGTTCAGGCACGGCCTGAAGAACGCTCTCATTCCTGTGGTCACGATCTTTGGCCTCCAGCTCGGTGACCTCATCGCTTTTGCAACGATCACCGAAACGATCTTCGCATGGCCAGGCACAGGCAAGCTGCTGATCGATTCCATCTACCGCGGCGATCGCCCCGTCATCGTCGTCTACCTGATGCTGACAGCCTTCATCTTCGTTGCCATCAATTTCATCGTCGACATCGTCTACACGCTGATCGACCCGCGCATTACCGTGAAGTGAGGATCGCATGACCGGGTTCTTCTCTTCAGAATTCTTCTTTCATTACCGCCGAAACTTGCCGGCGGTCTTCGGAAGCGTACTGCTCGCCTTCTTCGCCCTGCTTGCGACGCTCGGACCGCTTCTCGTGTCCCAGGACCCCTACGACGTCTCCCAACTGGAGCTGATGGACAGCTTCAAGCCGCCGGCATGGCTAGAGGGTGGCGATAGCAGGTATCTGCTCGGGACGGATGGGCAGGGCCGCGGCGTGCTCGCATCCATCGTCTACGGCGCCCGGATTTCCGCCTTCATCGGCCTCGCCGCCATGATCTTCTCTTGCGTGATCGGGACGGCACTCGGGCTGATCTCCGGCTACTATGGCGGCATCGTCGACAGCATCATCATGCGCATCGCAGACATCCAGTTGTCGTTTCCGTCGATGCTGATTGCGCTCTTCCTGATGTCGGCCTTCGGGACGGGCATCGGCATGGTTCTGATCGCGCTCACCGCCGTCGGCTGGGTCGTTTATGCCCGTACCGTTCGCGGATCGACACTGAGCGAGATCCAGAAGGAATACATCCAGGCGGCCAAGGTGGCGGGGCTCGGGAACGGCGAGATCATCCTGCGCCACGTGCTGCCCAACGTGATGACCCCGCTCATCGTGGTTGCGACGATCCAGGTTGGCACCTTCATCCTGATCGAAGCTTCGCTCAGTTTCCTTGGTGTCGGCGTCCCCATCACCGAGCCTTCGCTGGGCCTGCTCGTCAAGGAGGGCTTCGACGTCCTGTTCTCGGGCATCTGGTGGACCTCTGCCTTTCCCGGGCTGTTCATCATGTTCCTCGTCTTCGGCATCAACCTGTTCGGCGACTTTCTGCGGGACGAACTCAATCCGCGCCTGAGATGACGAAGGAGATAGCGACCATGGGCGAAGCACTTCTCGAAGTCCGGGATCTCAAGACACATTTCCATACATTCGGCGGCGTGGTGAAAGCCGTGGACGGCGTCAGCTTCGACGTCCGCCCGGGCGAGGTCGTCGGCCTTGTCGGCGAGTCCGGCGGCGGCAAATCCGTGATCGGCTTTTCCATTCTCGGCCTGATCGACCCACCCGGACGGATCGAGGCAGGAAGCATTGTCTTCGCCGGCGAAGATCTGACACGCAAGAGCGAGGACCAGATGCGCTCGGTCCGCGGCGGCGAGATCGCCATGGTGTTCCAGGACCCCATGACGTCTCTCAACCCGGTCTACACGGTCGGGCGCCAGATGGACGAAATGCTGCGCCTGCATACGGATCTCGATCAGAATGCGCGACGTGCACGCTGCATCGAGATGCTCGAAGACGTCGGCATCTCGGAGGCCGCCAGCCGCCTCGACGCCTATCCGCACCAGTTTTCTGGCGGCATGCGCCAACGCGTCGTCATCGCCATTGCGCTGTTGGCCGGTTCCCGCCTGATCATCGCGGACGAACCCACCACGGCGCTCGACGTCACCGTCCAGGCCCAGATCTTGAAGCTCATGCGGCGCCAGATTGTCGAGCGCGGAGCGGCCATGATCCTCGTCACCCACGATCTCGCGGTTGTCTCCGAGATGGCGGACCGAGTGGTCGTGCTTTACTGCGGAAAGGTCGTCGAGCGGGGGCTAACGAGCGAGATCATCCAGTCCCCTTCCCATCCCTATACGCGCGGGCTCCTCGACAGCATTCCGAAGATCACCGATCGCCGGGAACGCCTCAGCCAAATACCCGGCACCGTGCCGGACATTCGCACCCTCGGGCACGGGTGCAGTTTCAGGGACCGGTGTTTCAGAGCCCAGGCCATCTGCTCGACAGAAACGCCGGCGCTCACCCCCGTGCGCGGCTCGCTCGATGCAGCCTGCCACTTCCCGCTGGAGGAGACGGCGTTATGACGACCCCTGTGCTCGAGGTCCGAGGCCTGGTCAAAGCCTTTCCCGTGGGAGGTCTTTTCGATCGGCTACAGTTCGGGAAAGGAAAACTTCTCGCTCCCCAGAAGCAATTGCGGGCGGTCAACGGTGTCGACCTGTCGATTGCGCCCGGCGAGGTCATGGCGCTGGTCGGAGAATCCGGTTGCGGCAAGTCGACCGTGGCAAAGACCATTGCCCGGATCTACGAGCCGACCGCGGGCGAAATCCGGATTGACGGGGAAGACATTTCCCGCATGCAGTTTCGCGAAATGCGCCCGATCCGCCGCAAGCTGCAGATGATCTTTCAGGACCCTTATGCCTCTCTCGACCCGCGGCAGCGGGTCAGGGACATCGTGATGGAGCCGAGACGCGCTCAGGCCGGGGGCAAGCTCAGCCGACGCGAACTCCATGACGAAGCCATTGCGCTGTTGGCAAAGGTTGGCCTCAATGCCGAACAGGCTGGACGCTACCCGCATCAGTTTTCGGGAGGTCAGCGGCAGCGGATCGGCATCGCACGCGCACTGTCGGTCCGGCCAAAGATCATCATTGCCGACGAGCCCGTCTCGGCGCTCGACGTGTCGATCCAGGCGCAGATCCTCAATCTGATGATGGACCTGCGCGACGAGTTCGGCCTCTCCTATCTGTTCGTCTCGCACGACCTCTCGGTGGTTCACCACATCGCCGACCGGATCGGGGTCATGTATCTCGGCTTCATGGTGGAGACGGCGAGCCGTGACCAATTGTTCAGCCAGCCGAAACACCCCTACACGCAGGTTCTGCTGTCGGCCGCGCCGACCATCGACAAGTCGTTGGCTAAGCCGAAGATCCAGATCGTCGGCGAAGTGCCAAGCGCCCTGCGCCTGCCCTCCGGATGCTGCTTCAGGACGCGCTGCCCCATGGCCTTTGATCGATGCGCAGTCGACCGTCCGGTTCTGACACCCCAGCCCGATGGCAGCGCCGTGGCATGCCACCTCTACGATCGGAATGATGCCGAAAGGAAAAGCCAGTGAGTTCGCCCGCCGTCATTGTTCAACCGCGCCTTGCCCTCGAAGATCCGCATGACTGCACCGATGCCAACGACATGCTGGCCGTCTTCGACGCGCTGTTCGACGGACTTGTGCGCTATGGCAAGGATGGCGGCTATGTGCCAGCACTCAGCAGCTCCTGGGATGTCACACCGGATGCGCGACACTGGACGTTCCGGCTGAGGGAAGGCTTGAGCTTTCACGATGGCACCCGCTGCGATGCGGCGGCCGTCTGCCAATCGCTGATACGCATGGCCCGTCCTGACAAGGGCTACACGCTCGGCGCGCCCGGGGTCTGGCATCAGTATCTCGGCGACGCGGAGATCGAGGCAGTCGATCCCCTGACGGTGGCAATCCGCCTGTCGAAGCCGATCGCCGATCTCCTCGACATCCTTGTTTACGGCTACGTGGTCGCTCCCTCCGCACTGGACCGCTACGAGGCGGGAGACACGTCAAAGCCGGTCGGTACAGGCCCGTATCACCTGATTTCCTACGAACCAGGCCATGCCCTACACCTCCAACGTTTCGAGGGCTGGCATGGCGAGACACCAGCCAATGCCGAACTGACGTTCCGCCTGGAACCAAACCGGGAAGCGCGGCTGGAGATGCTGATCTCCGGCCAGGCGCAGGTTGCAAACAGCCTCGATTTCGAAGCCTCCAAGGCGCTCGAGGACACAGGCCAGCATACGCGGGTCACATCACTCGTCCCCGTCGCCATCATCTATCTCTTCAATGCTTTCAAGGGACCGCTGACCGACAGCCGCGTTCGCCGCGCTCTCAATCTGGCGATCGACCGCCAGGCCCTGATCGATCGGGTGGTGAGAGGTGCAGCAAAGCCACTGACCGGCTTCGTCAGCCCCGTGCATTTCGGCAGCCTGCCATCGGAGGATCTGCGCCCTGACCGGGATCAGGCAAAAAATCTGCTTGCCGAGGCCGGCTTTAGCGAAGGCATAACTATCGAGGTCGATTGCCCGACACGCCTTCCCGATGAAGCCGAGGCACTGACGGCCGCTCTTGCCGAGCAGCTTGCCACCGTTGGCGTGACACTGAACGTGCACCTCCACACAGACCGCGAAGCCTATGCGCATGGTGTCCGCCTGAAGCAGGTGCGCGACATGTGCGTTTTCGATTCCAGCCCCTTGAGCACCTTCCGCATCCTCGCGGAGAAGATCGATCACAGGGCTAAGGGCTCCTGGTGGCTGGGCTTTCACAACGCCGAGGCCGAAGACTTGCTCGATAGGGGCCGGGCAACTGTTGATTTGACTGAACGTGCGGAGATCTTCGAGCAGGCCTTCCGGGCGCTGCAAGTGGATCCCCCATGGCTCTATCTCTACAATCCGCTGAGGGTGACAGGCCTGTCCGGCTCGTGGCCAAACTGGCGCATGCGCCAGGATTGCGTGCTCGACGTGACGCGGCTCCCTGACTTCCAGTCCGGGAAGAAAGCATCATGAGGCGCGTCGATCTGATCATCAGCGGCGGCACCGTCCTCACCATGGACGGCAGTCGCCGCGTGCTCGACAAGGGTGCGCTCGCCGTTCTCGACGATCGCATCGTCGCGGTCGGGCACACGGACGAGATCGCCAGAGAATACCAGGCCGAGCGCCATATCGACGCCCAAGGCAAGGTGGTGATGCCCGGGATGATCGACGTGCATGCCCATGCCGGCCACGGTCTGATCAAGACCATGGGCATGGAGCAAGGCAATCACTGGGAAGAGATCTGCAACGCTGCCTATACCGTCGGCTCGACACCGGAATTTTGGTTCGCGGAGGCGCGGCTTGCCGCCCTTGAGCGTCTGCGCTTCGGCGTTACCACCGGCGTTTCGCTTCTCGGTGGCGGCGACACGATCATGCGGACGGATGACGTCGCCTATGGGAGCGCCCATTGCGAGGGCGTGGTCGCAATCGGCACGCGCTCGGTTGTCGCCGTCGGGCCAACCCGCCCTCCACATCCGCGAACCTATGCGTCCTGGCACGACGGCCAGGCGTCAGAACGACCGGTCACCTTCGAGGAGCAGTTTGCCGTCAGCCGGAAACTGCTTGATCTGTGGCACGGGCGCGGACGTCTCAAGATCGCCTTGCTCACCCCCGTTCTGCGTGACGAGCACCAGCGCGACATGTCAGCCGCAGACTACGAAGCCGCAGTCGCCCAAACGCAGGCCGTGCGGGCACTCGCGCGCGAAGCGGGCGTGGTGTTTACCCAGGATGGTCATTGGAAGGGCTCCGTCTCCCGCGCCGAAAAGCTCGGCATCCTCGGACCGGATGCGCTTCTGTCCCACGCCATCGACATCACGCCCGAAGAAATCCGAATCATCGCCGATACCGGCACCCGCATCGCCCATAACCCCAGCGCCATTGCCTCCATTCTTGGCCGATGCCCCGCGATCGAACTGATCGAGGCCGGTGCCGTGGTCGCGATCGGCTCCGATGCAACCGCGCCGGACCGATCGGCGGACATGTTCCGGCACATGCAGCAATGCATGCACTATCACCGCACCCACTTTCGCGATCCCTCGGTCCTGCCTCCGGGCAAGGCCCTTGAGATGGTGACGATCGATGCGGCGACCGCCCTGGGGCTAGACCGGGACCTCGGCTCCCTCGAGGTCGGCAAGAAAGCCGATATCGTGTTGGTCGATATGCAGCGCCCCCACTTGGCGCCTCACCAGATGCCCATTTTCCGCCTGGCCTATTTTGCCAATGGCAATGACGTCGACACCGTCGTGATCGACGGGCAGATCCTGCTCGAAGGAGGCCGCCCTCTGCTGACCGAACTCGATGAGGTCGTCGCAGAAGCCGACAGACAAGCCCGGTTGCTGATCGAGCGCATGGGGCTCGAAAAGATGATCAGCCAGCCCGAAGGCTTTTTTGGCCATGCACGATATCCAAAACATCAAGGAGACAGCCAATGATGAGGCTGAATGAAGAGGCAAAAGGCGTCTACGTCATAGCCCTCACCCCTTTCACCGGGACGGGTGATCTCGACCTGGACAGCACGGACCGCATGGTCGATTTCTACCTCGAGCGCGGCGCGACGGGACTGACCGTGCTTGGGATGATGGGCGAAGCGCAAAAGCTCACCATCGAGGAATCACAGACCTATGTGCGACGTATCCTTCGCAGGGTCGATGGCCGCGTGCCGGTTGTGGCAGGCGTCTCTGCTGCGGGCTTTGCCCAGATGCAGGCCCTGACCTCGATGGTCATGGATGATGGCGCGGCTGGCGTGATGATCGCTCCCCCCTCGTCACTGCGCAACGATCAGCAGATCGTCACCTACTACAAGCAAGCGGCGGAGTTCATCGGCGATACGCCTTTCGTGCTGCAGGATTTCCCGCTCGTCACGAGCGTCACCATCCCCGTCTCCGTGATCCAGACGATCATCGACCAGATCCCGACCTGCGTCTGCCTGAAACACGAGGACTGGCCCGGTCTTTCCAAGATCACCGCACTACGCACCGCTTCGGAGACGGCCGGCAAGAGACGCATTTCGATCCTGTGTGGCAATGGCGGCGTCTTCCTGCCGGAAGAGATGGCGCGCGGGGCAGACGGTGCGATGACCGGCTTTGCCTATCCCGAAATGATGCGCGACGTCGTTCGCTATAGCGAGCAGGGAAATCCGGAGCGCGCGCAGGACATCTTCGACGCCTATCTCCCGCTTGCTCGCTACGAACAGCAACCGGTCCTTGGCCTTTCCATCCGGAAATACATCATGGCGAAACGCGGCGCGATCGCCACGCCGGCACTGCGCAAACCGGGGGGAGCCCTTGCTGCCACCGATATCAGCGAGATCGAGCGCCTCATCGCGCGACAGGACAGAAGATTGAAGGAACTCGGCTGATGGAACTCGGCTTGAAAAACAAAACCGCTCTCGTGCTGGGTGCAAGCCGCGGACTGGGTGCCGCGATCGCCCGAGGGCTCGCCGAAGAAGGGGTGACAGTCCATGCCGCCGCCCGCAAAACCTCAGCGATCTCGGCATGGGCTTCCGAGCTCGCACCAACGGCCGGTCCTGTCATCCCGCTGCAGCTCGACCTCTCGGACATCGACAGCGTGAATAAGGCCGTCCAGTCGCTCATGGCGGCAGGCGGTGTCGACATCCTCGTTAACAATTCTGGAGGCCCGCCGCCGGCCGCAGCCATCGATGCGAAACGAACGGACTGGATCAACCACTTCGAGACGATGGCCGCAAACATCTTCCACCTGACCACCACCCTCCTGCCCGGCATGCGGGAAAAGCGATGGGGTCGGATCATATCAATCGCCTCCTCCGGCGTAGAACTGCCGATCGCACGGCTGGCGCTGTCGAACGGCATCCGCTCGGCCCTGATTGGCTGGTCGAAAACACTCGCTGCGGAAGTCGCCGCAGACGGCGTCACCGTAAACGTGGTTCTTCCGGGACGCATTCACACACAACGGGTGGACGAACTCGACGCAGTGGCAGCCAGCCGCTCAGCCAAGAGTGTCGAGGAGATCGCGGCCGAATCCGCAGCCGGCATTCCGGCCGGACGCTATGGACGGCCGGAGGAATTTGCCGCCGTTGCCGTCTTCCTGGCCTCCGAGCCAGCCTCCTATGTGACGGGAAGCAAGATCCGCGTGGATGGCGGTGCCATCAGATCCATCTGAAGCAGGATCAGGCAAAACGGACGGGCATTCAACATGTCCGTCCGAAATTCGTTCACCGGAAAGCACGACATGCCATCCGATTGCAAGGCCGCGCTAACTGAATGGGTCAGGCCGTCAGAAAATCCGCCATCTCGACATTGTAGAAGGTTTTTGTGCGCGGCCCCGTGATGATGGGATCAATGCGGCGGACGCATTCCAGGTAATGCGCGGTCTTGCGGTGCTCATCTAGCGCCTCTGCGGACCTGAACACCTCGTAAATCACAAAGCTATGGTCATCCTCCGGGTTGCGCAGCACGTCAAAACGAAGATTTCCCGGCTCGCGGCGGGTGCCCTCATAGTTGATCCGAAAAGCATCGAGAAACTCGTCGACATGGCCTTGCTTGACGTGAATTGCGACCATTTGAATGAGCATATCTTTATCCTGACTGGTTGTTCGATCTTGAAATTCAGAGGCCGGGTGCTTTCCACATGGCCGTGGTAATATCCTCATCGACGAGCTGGCGCTGCAAAGCATAGGCCCGTGCCCAACGGTCGCTCGCGTGATCATAGATGGCCTTGTGCGCGCGATTTGGTTCGAAGTGTTTGTCCCAGCGAACCCAGCTTTCCGCAGCCTCGACAAAATCGCGTCTCAGGCCAATGCCGATCGCAGCGGAAGCAGCACATCCAAGGGCGGTTGCCTCCTTCACGACCGGTGTCACGACAGGCAGCCCCGTGGCATCAGACAGGATCTGTGACCAATAGGCAGACTTCGACGCACCGGCAGCAAAAACGATCCTTTCGGGTGTCTTCCCCGTCAGCCTGAAGATCGCATCGAGATTGCGTGCAGCAACGATGGCTGCGTTCTCCTGCAAGGCCCGGAAGATGGCAGCCTTGCCGGACTTGTCCGGATCGATCGACAGGTTCAGCAAGGAAGGCGCAGCGTGGTACCAATTGCCGTAATGCATGACGTCGGAGAACACGGGAATGATCCCGTAGGCGCCAGGCGGAATAGCTGCTGCCTTTTGCTCCAGCAGCGTATAGGCGTCTCCGTCTGGTCCGGCAGCGGCCATTTCTTCCGCGCCAAAGCTGTCACGGAACCAGCGCATAACGGCGCCCACGAAGAAACTGATCGCCTCGGCCTGGTTAAGCCCGGTTACAACATGCGGGTTAATCCGCAGGTTCATCGACGGATCGGATACATCGAGACCGACATTAACGACCTGCTGCCAGAACGTGCCGCCAAGCACGGCGCAGTCGCCTTCGCGCACAACGCCGATTGCCGCGGCACCGCTCTGGCAGTCGCCACCGCCCATGATGACGGGTGTTCCCGCCTCAAGTCCCGTTTCCAGCGAGGCCTTTTCGGTCACCCGACCGATCATGGTTCCCGGCTCCACGCTCTCTGGAAAGATGTCATCGCGCAGGCCGGCCTTCGCCATGGCGTCTGGTAGCCAGTCGCGCGCCGTCAGACTGTATAGGCCGGTCGTTCCGGCATTGGAGGGCTCGCTGGCGATGACACCGGAGAGCCGGGTCAGAACCCAATCGGACAACATGCTGATGCGGTGAATTCGGCCATAGATTTCCGGCAGGTTTCGCTTGAGCCACAGAAGCCTGGGCAGAGCCCCAAGCGCAAAGGTCTGTCCGCTTTTTTCATAGAGCTCTCGCTCCAGTTCCGGGAACTCCCGCTTCAGGTCCCGGACTTCGTTGACAGAGCGGCTATCGACATTGGCGCAGGCCCAGATCTCCCGGCCGCTCCGATCATAGGCGACGATCGCCTCGCGCATGCTGGTCGCACTGACAGCCTTGATTTCACCAGCCTTGATACCGGCTTCGGCGATGGCCGCCCGAATGGCATGCGAAAGAAGAGACCAGTTTCCCTCGACATCAAAATCCATGGAGCCGGAAAAACGCGGATCTGCCTTATGCCACCATTCTTGCTGTGCACTCGCGATCTGGTTTCCGTTCTCGTCGAAGATAACAGCGCGCCCGCTGCCCGTTCCGGCATCGACTGCGAGCAAATAGGAAGTGGTCATGATTTCAGTCCTTCATTTCAAGGAGGCCCGCAGCCGTAGTCTCGTCGGTAATCAGGATGCCGACGAACTTGCCACGCAATGCGGCGTGGATGGCTTGCACCTTGTGCGTACCACCAGCTGCCGCCACGACCTTCTCGGCGCGTGACAAGGCGGCCAGCTTGACGCCGATAACCCTGTCATGGAGAGGCAGATCAAGCGGCTCGCCACGTTCATTGTAGAACTGGCACAGGATATCGCCGACAGCACCCTTCCGGCGCAGAGGCTCCACCTCATCGGGGCTCACATAGCCGGAGCGCACGACTGTCGAGGCTGCGGACAGTTCACCAATACCCACCAGCTGGTAGGACGCGTTGAGCGCCATATCGAGGAGATTGGCAACCGCAGGCTCGGAAGAAAGATTGCGCGCAACATCAGGATCGCGAACGACAAGCGGCGCAGGAACAAGGTGGACGCTGCTTCCCCAGTTGGCTGTGCGCATGCCGTCGACATAGGTACCGACACCCCCGGTCAGGCTGACAAGGCCGATATTGCGCTCGTTCGCCAGATGTCCGAGGCGTTGGATCGTATTCGAAACCGTTGCCCCCCAGCCGACGGCGAGCAGATCATTCGTCTGAAGCCTTTGCATAAGGAATTGTGCAGCAGCCTGACCAAGGCGATCGCTCGGATCCTGATCGGGGAGCTGCGGAACAACATAGGCTTCCAGCAGTCCGTAACGTTCCTTGATTTGCCGCTCGAGCGTAAGGCAACCCTGGTAGCGCGAGTTGATGCGCACCTGGATTATCCCGGATCGCCGCCCGCTTTCCAGGAGCCGGGAAACCTTGATCCGCGACATATTGAGCTTGTCGCCGATCTCATTCTGCGTCAGGCCATCGTTGTAATAGTACCATGCGATCCGCGTGAGGATTTCCTCATCTGCGTCCGCATAACTCCATTCACCATTTTCCGATGCCATGCGCCAGGGCTCCCTCCGCCTCAATTGATCATTTGAGTATCAAATAAACATCTGATCCGTCAACGTCGAGTTTGGCAGAAAAAATTCTCTCGCACCTAATCATTTGATTTCCTCTAAATATTCATGATTTGCAGCGCACCATCGTGACATCAGGAGCTATCCAGCTCTCGTGAACATGTTGACGAACCCGAAGCGATATGATCATTTGATTACCAGAACATACATATGAACAGGTGCAGCATGACAGGTAGCCAGACGACCGGGAGGGTCGCGAAGCTCACCGAAATCTGGAAATCCTACGGCGCAATCCCCGTGCTGAAAGGCGTTTCGCTCGATTTGCAGGCTGGAGAGGTTCACGCTCTCCTCGGCGGCAATGGCGCGGGCAAATCCACGCTTATGAAGATCATGTCAGGCGTGATCGCGGCCAATTCAGGCTCGATCGAGATCGACGGACAAGTACTAACACATGCGTCGCCCGCCCAGGCCCAGGCACTCGGTCTCTATCTCGTGCCGCAGGAAGCGCACATTCTGCCCAACCAGACTGTTCTGGAGAACATCTGCCTTGGCCTCCGGCCCTCGCCACTGATCCTTCGCCCCCGTGTCGAGCAACTAATCGCCGAGCTCTCCGTAACCCTTGATCTCGATGGACAGGCTGCAGCCTTGGAGATCGCGGAACGACAGATCGTCGAGATCTTGCGCGGCCTTGTTCGCGATGCACGCGTCCTCATTCTCGATGAACCCACATCGGCACTGACCCCGTTTGAAACCAGCGCATTGTTTGACCGCGTCCGCAAATTGCAGGCGCAGGGGGTCGGCATTTTCTTCATCTCCCACAAGCTACGCGAGATCCGGGAAATCTGCGGGACGATCAGCGTTTTGCGCGATGGTGTCATCGTACTTTCAGGGTCTCTCGACAGTTATACCGATGCAGCCATCGTCGAAGCGATGAGCCGAGTCCAGATCGGCGCGACACCTTCGAGGATTCGAGAGCAACGCGTCGCAGACAACACTGACGCGCCCCGCCTTTCCGTGTCCGGATTGAGTGGCGAAGGATTTCAGGACATCAGTCTTCAGGTCCGCAGTGGCGAGATCCTCGGGCTTGCCGGCGTCGTTGGCGCGGGACGAACAGAGCTTGCCGAGACCCTTTTCGGTCTGAGAGGTCAGTCGACAGGAACAGTCACACTTGATGGACAGGAGCTCAGGAAGAGGTCTCCGCGCATCTGCATCGATCGCGGGCTTGTCTATTTGCCGGAGGATCGCCAGCAGCACGGGCTTTTCCTCGAAGCCCCCCTCTTCTGGAACGTCTCTTCTTATCTTGTCCACCGCCTGCCCTTCTTCCTACGGCCAAGCTCCGAGAAAAAGAGCTTCGAGGCGTTTCGCCAGTCCATGGGCATTAAATGCAGCGGCCCCGGCCAGGAAGCGCGCGGCTTGTCGGGCGGCAACCAACAGAAGGTCCTCATGGCGAAATGCCTTGCAGCACGACCTAAGGTGCTGATCCTCGACGAACCGACACGTGGCGTCGACGTTGCGGCGCGCAACGACATCTACAATCTCATCGAAAAACTCGCCCTCGAAGGGGTGGCGATCATCCTCATCTCCTCCGACTTCGACGAAATCGAGCAATTGGCCGACCGGGTCGAAGTCATGGCCTTCGGACGGCAAGGTGGCGAACTGAAGGACGACATCTCGGTCGATGCGATTGCGCGGCTTGCCTTCGGCGCTTCGGAGGCCCGTCATGCTTGACCTTTTTGCCAAGAACCGCGTCGCAACCCTCCTTGTCGTTCTTGCCCTTGCCTATGCCGCCATCGGCGCTGCGGCACCGGGCTATCTTTCAGGCGCGACACTTTCCTCTGTCTTTTCGAGCAGCCTTGTCCTGATGCTGATCTCGCTCGGCACGATGATCGTCATCCTGACACGCAACATCGACGTCTCAAGTGGCTCGGTCCTCGGTTTGAGCGCAGCCGTTCTCGGTCTCTCGTTAAATGCCGGCATGAGCCTGCCGCTGGCAATCGCTACATGCCTTCTGACAGGCGCCCTCGCCGGCGCATTCAACGGTCTGATGGTGGCCTATCTCGGCATCCCCTCCATCGTGGCGACACTTGGAACACTTGGCCTCTACCGTGGAATCATGCTGGTCATGACGGGCGGTCGGTGGATCGAAGACCTTCCGCAAGGCCTGAAGGCACTGGCCGCCAATCTCGGGTTTGGCTTGTCCTCTCTTACGGTCGTCGTCCTCGCGCTCGTTGTTCTGACCTGGATTGGCCTTCGCAAGACACGGTTCGGTCGCTTCTTCTACGCTGTCGGCGACAACAAGGCGGCCGCTCACCATCTGGGTGTGCCGGTGCACCGTGTTCAGTTCACCGCCTTTGTGGCGACAGGCATCTGCTCGGCTCTTGCCGGCCTCATCTTTGCAGCCCAGATCGGATTCATTCCGAACCAGGCTGGCAACGGGATCGAGTTGAAGGCTATTGCCGTCAACGTACTCGGCGGCGTCAGCCTGCTTGGTGGGACGGGCTCGGTCGCTGGCGTCTTTGCCGCGGTGATCTTCATCACCTCGATCGACAGTGCGCTCGTCTTCCTGAAAATTCCCGCCTACTGGAACGACTTCATCGCCGGCGCTCTGCTATTGAGCGTGTTGCTGCTCGATGGACGGATCCGGCAGCTCATTGATCGGCGCATCCGTGCCCGCCGCTATGCGGTCCATGAACGTTCGCCATCTCCCGAACAGACAATTGTAAGCACAGCGGAGGCTGCCCGATGAAGAATCTCTTCTTCCGATGGGAGACCGCTCTCCTTGCCATGCTCGTTGTCGAACTCGCGGTCTTCGGGCTGATCAATCCCAGGTTCCTGAACGTCGCCAACCTCGTCTATGGCACGTCCGACTTCATCCAGATCGGGATGGTCGCCCTGCCGCTTACGCTCGTCATCATTGCCGGTGGCATTGACGTTTCCTTCGCTTCGGTGATCGGGCTGGCTGCCATCATCTTCGGCGTTGCTACATTCTACGGCGTCCCTCTACCGCTGGCGATCGCTTTGGCACTCGCGACGGGCGGCCTGTGTGGCCTGTTCAATGCGACGCTCATTCACCTGTCGAAGATCCAGCCCCTCGTTGTCACACTGGGAAGCCTTTATCTGTTCCAGGGCACGGCCACAGTTGCATCCGGCCTTGTCGGTGCTGGCGGCTACGAGGGCATTGGCAACTTCCCTGAGGCTTTCAACGCCTTTGGATATGCCGAGTTTCTCGGGCTGCCGGCGTCGCTCGCCCTCTTCCTGGCGCTCGCCTTTGTTCTTGTTGTCCTGCTGCATTTCACCCGTTTCGGTCGCACTGTCTTCCTCGCGGGTCAGTCCGAGGACGCAGCACGCTTCGCCGGTATTCCCGTCAAGCGCGTTCAGACAATCACCTATGTGATCACAGGCGTTTCTGCGGCACTCGCCGGCCTCGTGATGTCGGCCTATTTCGGCTCGGCCCGCGTCGATCTCGGTTCCGCGACGCTGCTGCCGGCAGTCACTGCGGCAGTACTCGGTGGCGCATCGATCTATGGCGGCCAAGGCTCCATCCTCGGCACGCTCCTCGCAACATTCGTCATCGGCTATCTGCAGCAGGGTCTGCAGGCAGCCGGGGTTCCCAGCCAGATTTCCAGCGCACTTTCGGGAGGGTTGCTGGTTGTCGCGGTCGCATTGCGCCATGGGAGCGCAATGCTGGCCGATTTCATCGCCGTTGCCCGGCAACAGAAAAAGCCTACGGCAACGGTCACTTCAGGAGGAGAAAGTAAATGATTAAGATCATGTTAAAATCGGGCGCTCTGGCGAGCGTTCTTGCAGCCGGAACCATGCTGGGCGTAGGCTCGGCCAATGCCGAAAACCAGATTGCCTTCATCCCCAAGCTGGTCGGTGTCGGCTTCTTCACCTCGGGTGGCGCAGGTGCCGTCAAAGCCGGCGAAGAGCTCGGCGCCAAGGTGACCTATGACGGACCGACCGAGCCGAGTGTTTCGGGCCAGGTGCAGTTCATCAACAACTACGTCAACCAGGGCTACAATGCCCTGATCGTGTCATCGGTTTCGCCTGACGGCCTGTGCCCTGCCCTCAAGCGCGCCATGGAACGCGATGTTCTGGTCATGACCTGGGACAGCGACGTCAACCCGGATTGCCGCAGCTACTACATTAACCAGGGAACGCCGGAGCAGCTGGGTAGCCTGCTGGTCGAGATGGCAGCCGAGGGCGTGACGAAGGAAAAGGCCAAGGTCGCCTTCTTCTACTCAAGCCCAACCGTCACCGACCAGAATGCCTGGGCGGAAGCCGCAAAGCAGAAGATTGCCATGGAGCACCCGGGTTGGGAGATCGTCACCACCCAATACGGCTACAATGATGCGCAGAAGTCCCTGCAGACGGCCGAGAGCATTCTGCAGACTTATCCCGACCTCGATGCGATCATCGCGCCTGACGCCAATGCGCTTCCTGCTGCAGCGCAGGCCGCCGAAAACCTCAAGCGTGCCGAAGGTGTGACGATTGTCGGCTTCTCCACGCCGAATGTCATGCGCCCCTATATCGAGCGCGGCACGATCCAGCGCTTCGGCCTTTGGGACGTGACGCAGCAGGGCAAGATCTCCGTCTACGTCGCCGATCATGTCCTGAAGAACGGACCGATGAAGGTTGGCGACAAGCTGGATATCCCCGGCGTCGGCACCGTCGAAGTCTCGGCGAACAGCGTCCAGGGTTACGACTACGAGGCGGATGGCAATGGCATCATCCTGCTTCCGGAGCGGACCGTCTTTACCAAGGACAACATCGGCAACTTCGACTTCTAACAAACTGACGAACTTACGGCGGGCGGCTTCGGCTGCCCGCCGACTTCATTCAAGAGACAGGATATGCCGATGCAAAGCCGCTGGAACGACGAAGACGCAAATCGCTATGCAGAAGCCGCACGCGCTACCAGCCAAAGTGATGCTCTCGGCCTTCGGATCTACTCCTCCCGCATCATCGGTGGCGATCCGGACCTCGTCCTGCACGGAGGCGGCAACACATCGGTGAAAGTCGTTGCCGATGATGGCTCGAAACTGATGCACATCAAAGGCAGCGGATGGGATCTCGACACGATCAAAGCACCAGGGCTCCCTGCCGTGCACCTCGCTCCCCTGCTTGAAGTGCGCGATGGACCAAAGCTCTCCGATCCCGACATGGTTGCGCTGCTACGCCGGAACCTGATCTCAGCGGATGCACCGAACCCATCAGTTGAGGCGTTATTGCACGCCTTCCTGCCCTTCACATTTGTCGATCACACACACGCGACGGCCATTCTCGCGCTGGCCGACCAGCCGGACATGCGCGAAACCGTAAAGCGCATCTACGGCAGCCGCGTCGCCTATGTCCCTTACGTCATGCCGGGATTTGACCTCTCAATTGCAGGCGACCTCATCTATCGGGAAAATCCGGGCTGCGAGGGGCTATGGCTTGAAAACCACGGGCTTTTCACCTTCGCGAACGACGCCCGTACGTCCTATGAGCTTATGATTGGATTCGTGACGATGGCGGAGGAAGAGCTTGCCCGAGCCGGTGTCACCCTTACTGGACCGCAAAACAATGACGGTGAGCAGGATCAGGGCCTAAAGCTTCGTTTGGAACGCGCCCTCTCCCAGCCGAACTCACCATTCGAGAAAGCCATCTTCCTGGACTATCGCTCGACATCCTCCATTAGGGACTATACCGCCAGAGAGAATCTCGAGGAGATCGCACAGCGAGGCACGGTGACGCCCGACCACGTCATCCGGATCAAGCCCTGGCCGATGATCATAGAGGCAGACGCAAGCGAAGCGGCGATCGTAGAAGCACTCGAGGCTTATGCGGCACGCTACAGATCGTATTTCGAGCGCAATGCCGCACGGCAGAGCGAGCCGAAGCAGATGCTCGACGCCTATCCGCGCGTGATCATTGTTCGGCACAAGGGCATGTATGCGCTTGGAAGCACGGAAAAAGCGGCAAGGATCGGCGGAGACCTCTGCGAGCAAGCGACACGTGCAATCAACGCAGCCGAGGCCTACGGCAAGTTCACGCCGATTGGGGAGGCCGACCTTTTCGATATGGAGTACTGGTCACTCGAGCAGGCCAAATTGAAGGTGGCGGCACACTGAAAGGTGCTTTAGTGACGTCGTGTGCGCCCGATCTGCAATTTGGTAGGCTGCGACGTGTGATGTTGCGCAACCGATCAGGCCGAATTTTTCAATCATAAGCGTCACTATAGGCGGATAAGTCCTAAATTCGCATTCAGTTGGTCCTTTGTGGGGTAAGCCGAATTATGTAACAAAATCCCGTAGTCATTTTAAATCCGCAATGGGGCGCAGACCTCGTCAAGCTATGCCTGCAAGGCCATGTCGCTGCGCTTGGCGCTCCTGAGGTGATTTCCCCGAAGCTCTTCGACCAGAACGAGCCGGCTCTATCAAAGAAATTCGTGTTGGCTGGCAATTCACCGGCGCGCCCTGCCGAAGACAGACCAGTCGGTCTTGGAGCTGATCAACTCTAGCCCCAGTGTGCCGAGCCAACTGTTGCCCATTGAGTCGAGTGCTGGCGACCACACGGCGATTGAGGCGCAGTGGGGGGCAACGGCAAGAATTCCCCCGCCGACGCCCGATTTGGCTGGCAATCCAACCCGATAGGCGAAGTCACCTGAGCCATCATATTGGCCACACAGCATCATCACCGAAAGGATCCGCCTAGCGCGCCGCGCAGCTGCCAGGGTTGCATCGTTCTCTTGTTCGGGGTCGTCAAGGATGAGAAAGCGGCCTGCCTTGGCAAGTCCACGACAATCCAGCGTGATGGCGCATTGGTGGATATAGGCTTCCATAACCTTGTCTACCGGATGATTCAGATTGCCGTGGTGTCTCGCCATGAACATCAGCGATCGGTTGAGGTCGCCGCCGGTACGGTCGCTGGCCATAACATCCTTGTCGAGCGTCATCGCCTCACCGTCGAGCATTCTTTCAACAAAGCGAACCACATGACGATTTGGATCTGCGCTTCCTCCGAGACCGGCGAGAACATCGCATACGACCAATGCACCGGCATTGATGAACGGGTTGCGTGGAACACCCTTAGCGCGCTCAAGATCGATAATGGAATTGAAGGGGTCGCCCGATGGATCACGGCCGATCCGTTTCCACAAAGCCTCGCCGAGCGCCTCTAGCGCAAGCTCAAGGGCGAAGACCTTGGATATGGATTGGATCGGAAAGCCGATGCTGGCATTGCCGGCGGCGGCTAGCTGGCCGGTCCTGGTAAATACTGCGATGCCGAACTTTTTAAAGTCTGCCTTGCGCGGGGTTGGCTTATCCTTCTCCTTAGCTTCCGCGACAGCCTCGTCGTAAATTCCAGGCGCACGTGTTTTCACTTGAGAGACAACATCGCCGAGAATCGCCTTCAACTCTGTCGCATCCTTAACAGGATCTGCCATGTCATACGTCCTAATCTGATTGAAATGTGCCGCTTGTCGTTACTGTATAGCTATGAAGCGCTGGACATCATCAGCGATCAGGCAATCAACCTGCTGATCACCGACAACCAAAAGCCCGGCAAGCATTCTGGAGTCGATGTTGCTCAAGTGGTCGCCGATCCCTTGCCCAAAGCAGGCATCACTATTCCGCCTGGCAAATTGGCGCCAGCCGAAATCGATCTGCCTGCGTTAGCCCAATTCTTCCCTTAACCCTGCGATCTTTCGGTAGTTGTCGTACGCAAGGAAGAACGAGATGGCCCTTCACTCCGTTGGTGATGTCAAACGTAGGAATGGCAAAAACTCGAAAAATTGTTGGACATCCGCAGGTCCAGATAGCGTCAAAGTCGAAGCGACTTATGCCTTTACGCGGCGTGCCATGTCTTCTTGATGCAGGATGTGCGAAATTTCTCCGAGTATATCTTTCCGACGCAGCGCCTTGTCAGCAGAGTGTCGGGCGATCTGTTCGTCTGTCGCGTCAGTGGCGATATGACCCGATGTCTCGTTTTCGGCGATATCGCGGAGAATGTTCATGAGCACGAGGTTCCTCTCGTGCATCTGCATCACCATTTCCTTCACTTTCAAACGTTGAGACATACCATCACCCTGTAGAATATTGGCTTTAGGCAGATAACTGAGCAGAGGCGGAAAGGTGCCAACGGGCGATTTGGATTCGTATTTTGGGTCAGTTCGGCGCAAGCCTCGAGCCCGGCTGTAGCTGTAAGCGCGCCGTCCTGTTCCTAGTCGAGCCGACCGAGACGAGACCAGCGTCGTTATGACCGTTGGCGGCGGCTGATCAGAACATCCTGTACTCCCGGCCGAAACCGAGGCACCTAGCCAAGGCCGGCTGCCGATAAGCCAGCAAGTCGTGGACGATTAGCCAAATCGCCGGATGCCGAGCAAGCCGGACACGGCGCCCGCTGTACTGAAGATCAGGAATATCCAGCCCGAGACGGCCCCTGCTTGAATTCCCGAGAGCAAAACACCGACGGTGCAGCCGAGACCGGTCATGCCCCCCCCAACCCATCAGCACGCCCCCAGTGAAGCGTGCCAGCAGTCCGCGTGCGTTTGGCCATGAGGGTTCAAAGCGGCCGGAGAGAAGGGCTGAAGCGAAGCGCGCCACGACGAGGCCGATGACGAAGAGGCAGTTGGGAGAGAGCAAGGCAGTCTTGACCGCGCTGATACAGCCCCGGGCGGTATCGAGCCCGACGAACGTTTCCGGCACGATACCGGCGGAAAGACCTGCGGTCCGCACCAGGCTTCCGAGTTCGGCGGTCACGCCGAGCAGGGCAACGCGAAGATAGGCGGCATCACCGATCGCTGCAACGATAAGGTCAGTGACCACAGGCGGCCATCTGCTCACGAAGATAGCGTCAAAGGCGAGCTTGCTGGCAGGCGTGGGGTCGAATGTCGGGAGACATGGAGCAGAATGAGTGTCAACCTCGCAAGCGAGTTCGCAGCACATCAGGGCTGGACCGTTGCTGGCATCTATGACGACCGCGCTGTCAGCGGCACGATGCTCAAGATGCGACCTGGCATTCAAGACGTCTTGCGGGCGGTCAAGCGAGGCGGTGTCGACATTCTTCTCTGCATGTCGGTGGATCGTATCTCGCGCGACATGGAGCGTAGCTCGGGCATCCTGAAGCAACTGCGCCATAAGGGTGTCGAACTCTGCACAGTCCAAAATGTTGCGCCGGTCAACGACATGGAACTCGGCCTCCGCGCAATTATCAGCCACGATATGATCGAGCAGACTCGCTACAAGACCCGCGAGGGTATGAAGACGGCAATCCGCAAGGGCAAGGCGGCCAGTGGGATTGCCTATGGCTACCGAGCAAAGCTGGTCTACGACGAGCATGGCGACCGCATTCCAGGCCTTCGCCAGATCGATGAGGAACAAGCCGAAATCATCCGCTGGATTTTTCAGAAGTACGTTCTTGGCCGGTCTCCGAAGGAGATGGCGGTCGAGCTCAACAACCGTGTCCCACCGGTGCCTGGTCCGAGGGGGCTGAAGTGGCGTGACACCGCAATTCGCGGCAGCAGGGAGCGGCGCACCGGTATTCTTAACAATGAGACCTTTGTGGGCCGTCTCATCTTCAACCGTCGAAAGTTCAGCAAGAACCCGGAAACGGAACAGCGCGAAGCGCGCATGAATGATGAGAGCGACTGGGTGGTTTCCGAAGTTCCCGAACTCCGCATCATCGATGATGAACTATGGTCAAAGGTAAAGCAGAGGCAAATCGAGGTCGAAGCGCAATTCAATCATACAACGACAAATCGCCTCAATCGGACGCATCGTCCCAATTACCTGCTCAGCGGTTTGCTCGAGTGCGCGCATTGCGCAGGGCCGTATGCCATCATGTCCAAAAATCGCTACGGGTGCACCAATCGTCAGAAGGACCTGCCGATCGCCCATCTTGATGATGGTATTTGCCCCAACTCGAAGACCATCAGTCGAGCCGAACTGGAGACGCGGGTTCTCGACGCAATCCCGGCCCGCCTTTTGTCAGTCGGCAGTACTGCAAGCCTGCAGGACGAGATCAACAAGCAATTGGCGGCCACAGCGAAAGCCGGGGAACGCGATCAAGAGAAGCTAAAGAGCCAACTCAACGACGTGTCGCGAAAGCAAGAAGCCATCGCGACTCAGGTCACCGATCGTATCCTCAACGGCCAGCCGCAAATCGAAGCGTTCAACAAGATGCTTGATGACCTTCAGCGTCAGCGTGACGAGATCGAATCTTCGCTTCGAATCCAGCAGAAGAAGCGGTCCGGTCCGCCCAAGACCTTTACGGTCAATCCGTCGATGTTTACGGCGGCGATCGGTGCGTTGACGGCGGTGGCCCGCGCCGGTGCGAGCGAACATGACGACGTGCAGCGTCATTTCAACTTCTTGAGAGAGCTGGTCCAAAAGGTCGTGATCGCGCCGTCTGCCGACGGCAAGTCGGCGGAGCTGACCATCCATGGCCGCCTTGCTGGTGTACTGGCTTCAATGCAGGCTTTCCAGGATTATACGGCCGGTCTGCGCGAACAGCACGCAAACGAGTTCGCCCGCCGTGTGAGGGCGGGGGAGTTCAAGGACAGGGCAGAGAAGATGGCGGATTTGCACCGGTTCGAGGCAGTCCTCGCTGAGGAGGAGACTTCATGGCGCCGGTTACAAGTTTCAGTGGTTGCGGGGGCAGGATTTGAACCTGCGGCCTTCAGGTTATGAGCCTGACGAGCTACCGGGCTGCTCCACCCCGCGCCAAGAGCGTAACAACTGA
>NZ_PKRP01000002.1 GCF_002855515.1 Rhizobium sp. TH135
GCGGGGCGCAGAACGACATCCTCGACGGTGGCACGGGCAACGACCAGATGAGCGGTGGTGCTGGCGACGATACCTATTTTGTCGATTCGGCGAAGGACGTAATCACGGAGGCATTGAACGGCGGCATCGACTTGGTGCGGGTGACGGCATCGAGCTACACGCTGTCGGCCTATGTAGACAATCTGGAATACATCGGTAGCGCTGCCTTCAAGGGTGTCGGCAGTGCCGATGCCAATATGATGACGGGCGGTACCGGCGCAGACACGTTGGACGGTGGAGCAGGCAACGACCGTCTTTACGGCGGTCTCGGCAATGACAGCCTTGTGGGCGGGATCGGCAACGACCTGCTCGACGGCGAGGGCGGTGCCGACACGATGGCGGGCGGCGTCGGCAACGACAGCTACTATGTCGACAATATGGGCGACTTGGTGACGGAACTGGTGTCTGCGGGCACGGACACGGTGTTCACGACGCTGTCGGCCTATACGCTGGGTGCGCATGTCGAGAACCTGACCTATGACGGCTCAGGTAACTTCACGGGAACCGGCAACACGCTGGCCAACGTCCTGACGGGTGGCGAGGGCGAGGACCTGCTTTCCGGCCTCGACGGCAATGACTGGCTCTCAGGCGGCGAGGGCAACGACATCCTCATCGGCGGCACGGGTGCGGACATATTCTTCTTTGATGCCTTTGGCGACGAGAATGCGGATACGATTGGTGATTTCAACAGTGCCGCTGACACGATTCTGCTCGACATTGATGTCTTCACCGATGCCGGAGATTTGGGCGTGCTGCTGGAATCCGCGTTTGGGCAGGGAAGTGAGGCGACGGCGGCGGAGCAGCGCATCCTCTATGATCAAAATTCCGGCAACATCTTCTACGACGCCGATGGCAGCGGTGCGATTGATCCGGTCGTCTTTGCCCGGTTGACCAGTGGAACCGCGCTTGACCACAACGATTTCACCGTCGCCTGAAAATGGGGCTGCCGCCAATTCGCTAAAATTGTTGGCACAACGGTTGGGTGGTGTTTACCGCCTTCCGTAACCAGACTCTAAAACACGAATGATAGCTTCCGGATGCGAAATCACCGCTGGTGCGGTGAAAGCATGGTGGAGCATCGTATGGCATTGTCTTCTTGGACCGATCAGCAGCTGATCAACCAGCTCAATTCGGGTTCCAAATGGTCCGGATCGGTTATTACCTATTCATTTCCGACGGTCGTCACCGGCATGGCGCGTTACAATGGCGAGGGAACGGGCTTTTCGGCCTTCAATGCGACCCAGCAGGCGCGCGCCGAACTTGCGCTGACGCTTTGGGACGATGTGATCGCGACCTCCATTCAGAAAGTTGCTGCCGGCACGACGAGCACCGCCTCGAATATCGAGTTCGGCAATTCGACATCGGGCGTCTCCTACGCCCATGCCTATTTCCCGACCGTTGGCAGCGTCTGGATCAACAGCGCCTACAATTCCAGCCAGGGTACCAACGACCTAATGACGCCGAAGATCGGTGCCCATGGCTTCCTGACCTTCGTCCATGAAATCGGTCACGCGCTCGGCCTCGAGCACATGGGCGACTACAACGGCAGCGCCGATACGCCCTCGTCCTATCAGGACTCGACGGTTTATTCGGTCATGTCCTATTTCGGCCCGTCCTGGGGTTCGGGCTCGGCAAACGGCCAAGGTCTGGTCGCATGGGCAGATTGGGTCGGCGCAGACGCGAAGCTTTATTCGCCGCAGACACCGATGATGAACGACATCATGGCCATGCAGGCCATGTATGGTGTCGATACGACCACACGCACGGGAGATACGGTCTACGGCTTCCAATCGAATGTCACGGGAACGACAGCGGCGATCTTCGACTTCACCCAGAACCTCAATCCGATCATCTGCATCTGGGATGCTGGCGGCACCGATACGTTGAACCTGTCCGGCTGGAATACCGCCAGCAGCCTCGACCTGGCGCCTGGCTCTTTCTCGTCGGCCAACAGCATGACGATGAACATTTCAATCGCACGCGGCGCATGGATCGAGAATGCGGTTACCGGGAACGGCAACGACACCGTACAGGGCAATTCCCGCGATAACGTCATCACCACCAATGGCGGCAATGACACCATCCGGGCACTGGATGGCAATGACACGATCGCCGGTGGCGCCGGCAACGACACCATTGACGGCGGTGCCGGAAGCGATGTCGTGATTTTCAACGACAGCTGGTCGAACATCAGCTGGACCTACAGCGTGGCGACGGCAACCTTTACCTTTATGGGACTCGTGATCGGTACCGATACCGTGACGGCGGTGGAGCGCTTCATCGACTCGCTCAATGTCGAGCGGAGTTTTGAGTCGTTTCTTGATCCCAACCTGCTGCCGGCGCTCGTTTCGGTGAGCGCTGATACGATCGAAGTGACCGAAGGATCGGGTGAGCCGACGGCCGTTACCTTCACCGTATCGCTGAGCAAGGCAGCACTTTCGGAAGAAACGCTGACCTGGAGTGTGGCAGGAACGGGCTCCAGCGCCGCGAATGCGCAGGATTTTGCCGGCGCACAGTCGGGCACCGTGGCGTTCGCCGCCGGTGAGATATCGAAAACCATCACCATCTACCTCGCCGCCGACACGGCCTTCGAGCTGAAGGAGAACTTTGTCCTCACGCTCTCATCCCCGTCGCTCGGCCTGAGCCTTACCACGGCATCTGCGACAGTCTCGATCGTCAACGACGATGTTCAGTTGACGCCAATCGTGAAGCGGGGCGGGCAATCTGCCGATACGCTCGCGGGTACAGATGCCATGGAGCATCTTGATGGCGGCAATGGCAATGACACGTTGCGCGGTGCGGGCGGTAACGACACGCTGATCGGAGGTGCCGGCCACGATATGCTCGATGGCGGAGCGGGCGCCGACCGCATGGTCGGAGGCGTCGGAGACGATACCTATATCGTCGATTCCATCGGGGATGTCGTGGCGGAAGCGCGCAACGGCAACACCGATACCGTGCGGACGAGCCTCCAGGCTTACACGCTGACATCCTGGGTCGAGAACCTCGTCTACATAGGCGATGGCAATTTCATTGGCACGGGAAATGACCTGTCCAACAAGATCTGGGGCGGAACCGGAGACGATGTCTTGTCCGGTGGCACCGGCAACGACAGCATCTCCGGCGGTGGGGGCAACGATACCGTTTATGGCGGGAGTGGGAACGATGTTCTGTCGACCGGCGACGGTCACGACTACCTCAATGGCGGATCCGGCATCGACCGCATGACCGGTGGTGCCGGTAACGACACTTACGTGGTGGACAATGTGCGCGACGTCGTCGCGGAAATCGCAAGTGGTGGCACGGATACGGTACAGACGACTCTGACGAGCTACCGCCTCGGCGCTCATGTTGAGAACCTCACCTATCTCGGGTCTCGCTCCTTCTCTGGAACCGGCAATGAACTCGATAACGTCATGACGGGTGGCAGCGGAGCCAACACCCTCAACGGTGCCGGCGGTAATGATACGGTATACGGGAACGGTGGGAATGATGTCCTCATCGGCGGGACCGGCAATGACAACCTCTTCGGCGGGTCCGGAAATGATCGTCTGGACGGAGGCGTCGGAGATGACTGGCTCTACGGCGGTCTCGGCACCGACACACTCACGGGCGGAGCCGGAGCCGACATGTTCGTCTTCGGTGAGATTGGAACGGGCAATGCGGACCGAATCATGGATTTCGACGGGACCCTGGACCAGATCCTGATCGACGCGAATGTTTTTTCCGATATCGGCTATCTCGGAACCTTGCTCGAGGAAAACTTCGGGACGGGAACCGTCGCCACGACGGCATATCAGCGTATTCTCCATGACACGGCCACTGGCGCGATTGCCTATGATGCCGACGGCAATGGTGCGAGCTCGGCTGTCGTCTTTGCCCATGTGAAAGCGGGTCTGACGCTCCATCACGACGATTTTGCCGCGGCCTGACGAGGTCTCGTCACCGGCTTCAATGACGCCTACGGCAGCGTTGCCGTTTCCGCATTTCATTCAACAAAGCACTTGGATATGCGGTCAAGCTGAATTAACAGTTTCCGGCAACGTTGCAGGTCGTGACCTGTGACGTCTCCCCTTGAGGTCAGGCAGTCAGCTGTGCTCTTGAAGGGCTAGGGCCCGCATCTGTGTGGGCGTATCGACCGACTTTGGGAATTATGACATGAGATGGAAGCGCACGCTTCAGCTGCTCGACGTACATGCCGAAGGTGAAATCGGAAAGGTCGCTATCGGCGGCGTGCCGAAGATCCCCGGGGAAACCGTGGCGGAGCAGTTGCTCTGGCTGAACACGGATCCCAAGGGCGAGGCGCTGAGACGCATGCTGGTGCTCGAGCCGCGCGGCGCGCCCATCGGGTCCGTCAACCTGCTGCTGCCGCCGAAGAACCCCGCAGCCGATGCAGCCTTCGTCATCCTGCAGCCGGATCAGGCCCATGCGAGCTCCGGCTCCAATTCGATCTGCGTGACGACGGCGCTTCTGGAAAGCGGCATGGTCGAGATGCAGGAGCCCGAGACGATCGTGATGCTGGAAACGGCAGCCGGTCTCGTCAAGGCAACGGCAACCTGCAGCGATGGGCGCTGCGAGCGGGTGAAGCTCACCATGGTCCCGTCCTTCGTCCACGAACTGGATGTGACGCTCGACACCGAGCAATGGGGCCGTATCACCTTCGACCTGAGTTACGGCGGCATCTTCTATGCGCTGGTCGATGTCGGCCAGGTAGGTCTCACCATCGAGAAGGGCAATGCCCGGGCGCTGGTCGAAGCCGGCATGATCCTGAAAGAAGAGATCAATCGGAAGATCCCGGTGGTCCATCCCGAAATCCCGGCGATCTCGGGCGTGGCCTATGTGATGTTCCGCGATGTTGATCCTGATGGCGCAATCCGCACCTGCACGACCATGTGGCCGGGCCGTGTCGACCGTTCGCCCTGTGGTACCGGCAACTCGGCAAACCTGGCGACGCTTCATGCGCGTGGCAAGGTGAAGGTCGGCGACACGATGCTGTCGCGGTCGATCATCGGCTCCGAGTTCGAAGTCGGCTTCTCCGCCCTTGCCGAAGTTGCCGGACGCCCGGCGGTCATCCCGACCATCAGTGGTCGCGGCTTCACCTTCGGTCTGCACCAGGTGGCGCTGGATCCCTTCGATCCCTTCGAGCGCGGCTTCGCGCTGACGGATGTCTGGGGACCCTCTTCAGGGGCGATCGGTTGACTTTCTCAGCTGCGTTTCTGCATTGTTCCAAATTGAATGAAATTCTACGATATCCGGTAGCCGAATTGTAAGGGTCTTGGTTTTCGGCATCTTGCTATCGATCAAGGCCAGCGAATAAGTAAGCCTCACCGTCATGAACACGACAAGTAATCTGTAAATGAAAGCAAACGCTACGACAGGTTCCGCCCTGCCGCTTCCGGCAACTACGCCGCCGACACTGCGCGGTTGTGCGATTTTTGCTGGCCTCTCGCCGGAAGAAGACCGTGAATGGCTTGCTCGCTGCCATTCGCGCACCTTGAGTGCGGGGGAGAGCCTGGTCGATTTCGAAGACATGTCCAAGGATGTCTTCGTGGTCCAGACAGGGGAGATCCGCGCGGTCCTCAGATTTTCTGTCGGCAAGGAAGCGATCCTCGGCAGCTTCAAGCGCGGTGATATTCTGGGCGAGCAGGCGGCGATCGACGACATGGCGCGCTCGGCGAGCCTCATGGCCGTCAGCGACGCGACAGTGACCGTCATTCCCTGCATCGTCTTTCACGACATCCTGCGGCAGAGATCAGACGTCGCGCTGACCTTGTTGCAGCTCCTGTCCAAGCGCATCCGCGCCATGAACGACCGTCTGTCGGAGCTGTCCTTCCTCGACACCAAGCACCGCCTCTACAACACGCTGCTCAGGCTGTCGCGCGTGCGAAACGACGGTGGCCGCGAACGCATTATCTCGCCACCGCTCGTGCATGCGGAGCTGGCCGAGCATATCGGCGCGAGCCGCGAGACCGTGTCGCGCGAAATGTCGAGGCTGGCGCGCGAGCAGCTAGTGGAGCGCACCAGCCGTGCCATCGTTCTGAAGAACCCCGTGGAACTGTCCCGACGGATCTCGCGCGCCCTCGAGGGCTGAGGCTTACGGGTAGATCACACCCTTGCGCAGGACGACATTGGCATAGAGCCGCGGCTCGCCGGTCTGCACGACCGTATGGGCGGCCTTCACCCTGTTGTAGAAATCCGCACCGATCAGCTTCGTTACCGCTACTTTCGGCTCATGCTTTGCGCAGCAGTCGATGATTTCCTGGTGCACGGGATCGACCTGGTCCGGCTTGCCGCCGACCACGGAGCGGAAGATTGCTTCCGGCACGAAGTCATCGATCGGCATCACGCTCAGGATCGCGTTCAGCACGGGCACGAGGTGATGGCCGTCGAGGCGCACCAGACGTCGCGCATGTTCTAGCGCCGGGTAGTTGCCGTCGACGATGGCGATCTCGTCGCCATGGCCCATGGCGCGCAGGGTGGCGAGAAGCTCGGGGCTCAGGAGGGGATCAATTCCCTTCAGCATGGGTGGTATCCTTGAACAGTACGGTTTGATCGATGAGGTAGCGGTCGAAGATCGGCAGGCTGGCACCGCCGATCGCGCGGGCCTGGTCGCCGACTTCGCCTTCGACGATGTCCGGAATGACCACGCCCTGAAGGTCGAGGCGGTTCATGGCCTCGATGGTGGCCTTCACCAGACGATGGCGGACCCAGGCCGGGAAGCCGCCGTCGATGATGGCAGCGGCAAAGTCGATGATCGAGGCGGCGGCGATGACGGCCTGGGCGAGGGCGGCTGCCGTGTCCTGCAGCCAGATTTCCAGCGGCTCGCCGAAGTCGATCCACTCCTCTGCGGCATACCAGAGCGGCTGCGGATCGATGCCGCGCTCGCGCAGCAGATTTTCGAGCACGAAGATCGAGGCGATATCGAGCAACTGCCGGGTCTGGCCGTGTTTGTCGCGCACGGGGAGCGGGCCGATCGCGCCGGCAGTTCCGGTGCGGCCGACGAAGAGGGCGGAGTTGACGACAATGCCACCGCCGATGAACGAGCCGATGTAGAAATAGACGAAATCGGGATAGCGCTGCCCCGCGCCAAAGACGAGTTCTGCGCCGCAGGCGCTGGTCGCGTCGTTGCGCAGGTAGACGGGATGCGCCATCCGCGCCTGGACCTCGACCTGCAGGTCGACCTCGCGCCAGATGTCCATGGCTCCTTCGGGAGCGCCGACTTCCTCGGCCCAGTTCCAGAGTTCAAAGGGGGCGGCGATGCCGATGCCCGCAATTCGCGTCCGCATGGTCGCATCCATCTGGGCTTCGATCTCTGCAATCCCATCACAGATGAAGGGGAGCAGGTGGTCAGGATGCGGATAGCGATAGGTGAGGTGGCGCTGCTTGTGGATATTGCCAGCGAAATCCATCAGCACGAGATCGGCACTGCGTCGTCCGATCTTCACGCCGAAGGAAAAGACAGCCTCGGGATTGATGTACATCGGCACCGAAGGCTGGCCGACGCGACCCCGGATGGGCTCGCCGCGCACCAGCAGCTCGTCGCTTTCGAGCGACCGCATGATGACGGACACGGTTTGGGCTGAAAGGCCTGTCAGCCGGGCTATGTCAGCCTTCGAGCAGCCCGGATTCTGGCGGACAAGCGAAAGCACGAGCCGCTCGTTATAGGCGCGCACGCGCACCTGGTTCGAGCCGCCGCCGGCGCTCACCCTGGGCGCCGGATCCGCCAGTCGTGCATGATCATCCTGTGACACTTGAGGCCGCTCCTCCCGACCGCTTCCTTTTACGAAAGCCCCCGCAGAATGTCACACCGATTTAATAATTCAACTGGATTTATTTATTGACAGCCCAAATGTTCTGATGTTCTAAATGGTCTCGTGGAGGAGTGGATGCCTGATGGCACCCGATCGGATCGTCAAGGGGCGGTCCGTGCCGACACGTTGCGGCCGGAGGAGCTGGCCGACACCATTCGGGAGGAATACCAAATGAAAAAGTCTCTGATCACTGCTGCTCTGTCGACACTGGCCCTCGGCGTTGTCTTCGCCGCGCCGGTACAGGCAGCCGACGTTTCCGCCTGCCTCATCACCAAGACCGACACCAACCCCTTCTTCGTCAAGATGAAGGAAGGCGCGACCGCCAAGGCCGCCGAACTCGGCGTGACCTTGAAGGCCTATGCCGGCAAGGTTGACGGCGACTCGGAAAGCCAGGTTGCCGCTATCGAAACCTGCATTGCTGACGGCGCGAAGGGCATCCTGCTCACCGCATCCGACACCAAGGGCATCGTTCCGGCTGTCCAGAAGGCTCGTGACGCAGGTCTCCTCGTCATCGCCCTCGACACGCCGCTGGAGCCGATCGATTCCGCCGACATGACCTTCGCCACCGACAACCTTCTGGCCGGCGAGCTGATCGGCAAGTGGGCAGCTGCCACCCTTGGCGACGCTGCCAAGGACGCAAAGATCGCCTTCCTCAATCTGACCCCCTCGCAGCCGTCGGTCGACGTTCTGCGTAACCAGGGCTTCATGAAGGGCTTCGGCATCGACACCGCCGACATCAACAAGATCGGCGACGAAACCGATCCGCGCATCGTCGGCCACGACATCACCAACGGCAATGAAGAAGGCGGCCGTACCGCCATGGAAAACCTTCTCCAGAAGGATCCGTCCATCAACGTCGTTCACACCATCAACGAACCCGCTGCTGCCGGCGCTTATGAAGCGCTGAAGGCCGTTGGCAAGGAAGGTGACGTGCTGATCGTGTCCGTCGACGGCGGTTGCCCGGGCGTCAAGAACGTCGCTGAAGGCGTCATCGGTGCGACCTCGCAGCAGTATCCGCTGCTGATGGCATCGCTCGGCATCGAAGCGATCAAGAAGTTCGCTGACACCGGCGAGAAGCCGGCTGCCACCGAAGGCAAGAACTTCTTTGACACGGGCGTCGCCCTCGTCACCGACAAGCCGGCAGCTGGCGTCGAGTCCATCGACACCAAGGCTGGCACGGACAAGTGCTGGGGTTGATTTCAGCCTCCTGCGCCTGAACTGAAACGCCGGCGAGAGCAAACTCTCGCCGGTAGGCGCAACGCCCGGCCTTGCGCGGCGGCAGGCCGGGCGTATCCTTCATGTAAAAATTAGAGACAACGGCAGGGAGGATGACCCACATGCAGCCGGCCAATCCCGAGACGCGGACCACGCAAGAATTTGAGAAGGTCCTGTCGTCGAGTTCGACCGAAGTCGCCTCGTTCGACCGTCATGAAAAGAGTGCTCTTGAGCGCTTCCAGCATTTCCTGCATTCGAGCCCGGCAGCCGTCGCGCTGATCGTGCTGGTGCTGTCGATTGCGGTCTTCGGCCTCATTCTCGGCGGGAAGTTTTTCTCCGCCTTCACGCTGACCCTCATTCTCCAGCAGGTCGCCATCGTCGGCATCGTCGGAGCAGCGCAGACGCTGGTCATCCTGACGAAGGGCATCGACCTCTCTGTCGGCGCCATCATGGTGCTCTCCTCGGTCGTGATGGGCCAGTTTGCCTTCCGCTACGGCCTCCCGCCTGAGCTTGCCGTGATCTGCGGTCTCGGCGTCGGCGCCTTCTGCGGCTTCATCAATGGCGTGCTCGTAGCGCGCATGAAGTTGCCGCCCTTCATCGTCACGCTCGGCATGTGGCAGATCGTTCTGGCCACCAACTTCCTCTATTCGGCCAATGAGACGATCCGCAGCCAGGACATCGACGCCAACGCGCCGATCCTCAAATTCTTCGGCGAGAATATCCGCATGGGCGGCGCGGTGCTGACCTATGGCGTTATCGCCATGGTGCTCCTCGTTGCGCTCCTTTGGTATGTGCTCAACCACACCGCCTGGGGTCGCCACGTCTATGCGGTCGGCGACGATCCGGATGCAGCAGAACTGGCAGGCGTCAACGTCAAGCGCATGCTGATCTCCGTCTACACCCTGTCCGGCCTTATCTGTGCACTCGCCGGCTGGGCCCTGATCGGCCGTATCGGTTCGGTCTCTCCGACCGCCGGCCAGTTCGCCAATATCGAATCCATCACGGCCGTGGTGATCGGCGGCATCTCGCTCTTCGGCGGACGTGGCTCGATCCTCGGCATGATCTTCGGCGCGCTGATCGTCGGTGTCTTCCAGCTCGGCCTGCGCCTGATTGGTACGGATCCGCAATGGACCTACCTGTTGATCGGCGTTCTCATCATCGCCGCCGTGGCAATCGACCAATGGATCAGAAAGGTAGCAGGCTGATGACCAAGGACCCCATTCTCACAGCCCGCGGCTTGGTCAAGCGTTACGGCCGCGTCACCGCCCTCGATCAGGCAGATTTCGATCTCTATCCGGGCGAAATCCTCGCGGTCATTGGCGACAACGGGGCCGGCAAGTCCTCGCTCATCAAGGCGATCTCCGGTGCCGTTTCGCCTGATGAGGGCGAGATCAAACTCGAAGGCAAGCTGATCAATTTCCGCTCGCCGATCGATGCTCGTAACGCCGGCATCGAAACCGTGTACCAGAACCTCGCTTTGTCGCCGGCGCTCTCGATTGCCGACAACATGTTCCTCGGCCGCGAATTGCGCAAACCGGGCATCATGGGCAGTGTGTTCCGCAAGTTGGATCGTCCGGCGATGGAAAAGATCGCCCGTGACAAGCTTTCAGAGCTTGGCCTGATGACGATCCAGAACATCAACCAGGCGGTGGAAACGCTCTCGGGCGGCCAGCGTCAGGGTGTGGCGGTCGCTCGTGCGGCAGCATTCGGCTCCAAGGTGATCATTCTTGATGAGCCCACGGCAGCACTCGGGGTCAAGGAGAGCCGCAAGGTTCTGGAGCTGATCCTCGACGTGCGCTCGCGCGGTCTGCCGATCGTCTTGATCAGCCACAACATGCCGCATGTCTTCGAAGTGGCGGATCGCATTCACGTCCACCGGCTCGGTAAGCGTCTCTGCGTCATCAACCCCAAGGACTACACCATGTCCGATGCTGTTGCCTTCATGACGGGTGCGCGGCCGGCGCCTGAGGCCGAGCGGGCGGCATGAGCCAGGTGCTCGACGAACTCTTGTCGGAGATCGAAAGGCGGGCGCATGGGTGCGCCCGTCTGCTTGTCGGCGTGGCCGGCCCTCCGGGAGCCGGTAAGTCGACACTTGCGGATCGGCTACATGAGATCCTCACGCAGAGAGGACTGCGCAGCGCGGTCCTGCCCATGGATGGCTTCCATCTCGACAACGCGATCCTCGAGCAACGCGGCGATCTCGCCCGCAAGGGCGCGCCGCACACCTTCGACGTGCGCGGTCTTTCCGACCTGCTGCGGGCCGTGAAGGCCGGTGGAGAGGTCTTTGTGCCCGTCTTCGATCGGTCGAGAGAACTGGCGATTGCGGCTGCCCGTTGTATTGCGCCGGAGGATCGCATCGTGATCGCGGAAGGCAACTATCTTCTGCTCGATCAGGGGCGGTGGGCAGGTCTTGCCGACCTCTTCGATCTGACAGTCATGGTTGCGCCGCCGATCGAGGAACTGGAGCGGCGGCTCATTGCGCGCTGGGTCCATTACGGTCTCACTCCGGCACAGATCGAAGCGAAAGTGGAAAGCAACGATCTGCCCAATGGCAGGCTTGTTTTGGAGCGCAGCCGGACCGCGGATTTCACCTTCGACCTGTTCTGAAAGTGCCGCTTTTCAGGCGTAGTCGCACCTTCGAAAGTTATTAAGTTCTAATTAAATGTGCCATCCGTAAAATTGTATCGGTTTGGTTCAGCGAATTTCAGCCTCCCCCTGATACAACTCCTCCATGAAAGGTTAACGCGGCACCCGCTGTGTTGACGAGGTTGCTGGAAGCCTCGATCGGGTGCTTTCAAAGGGGGTAGAACATGGCCATTCTGATTGTCGAAGACAATCCGACCAACGCGATGATCATCAAGCATCTCGCGAAGAAGGTGACGGTCGAAGAGATCAAGGTCGCCGGGGATGGAAACACGGCCCTGATGCTGTGTCATGCCGAGAACTTCGAAATGCTGATCGTCGATCACATGCTGCCGGGCATGTCCGGACTGCAGTTCGTCAAGGCCGTTCGCCTCATGGATCGCTACCGAGACGTGCCGGTCGTGATGGTCACAGCGGATGATGAGCCGCGCTTGCGCGAAGAGGCCAAGGCGGCAGGTATCACCGATTTCCTGCACAAGCCGGTCGAAGCAGTCGCCTTCCGCAAGCTGCTGGCCGACCATCTGGGTGCAGCAGCCGTCCATCCTGAACGGCGTTCGGCCTAACAAGAGGAGCAGAACCATGAAGAGCATTCTCGTCGCGCTTCTTGCGAGCGCTTTGACTGCAACGGCCGCCCTTGCGCTGGATGCGCCGACCGGACCTGTCGTCCTCACGGTGAAGGGCACCATTTCCAACACCAATGCCGGCGATACCGCCCAGTTCGATCTTGCGATGCTCGAAGCGCTCAAAGGTCGCAAGGGCGAAATGGAAACACCCTGGACCGAGGGTAAGGTAACCTTCGAAGGCCCGCTGCTGCGCGAAATCCTCGCCGCGGTCGGCGCGACCGGCACCAGCCTCAAGGTCCGCGCGCTCAACGATTACGCCGCCGATGTGCCGGCTGAAGATGCCAAGCTCGATACCATTCTTGCCACCAAGCTCGACGGCAAGCCGATGTCCATCCGCGACAAGGGCCCGCTCATGCTGGTCTATCCCTTCGATCTCGACGCGGACCTCTATAACGAGAAGTACTTCTCGCGCTCCGTCTGGCAGATCAAGGAAATCGAGGTCGGCCAGTGACAATGACCGGAGCAACAGCGCGGAAATTTGCAGGCGGAGGCACAGTTGCCTTCGTCCTGCAGACCGTGTCTGCCGTGCTCCTGCTCGTTCTTCTGGTTCTCTTCGTCGATATCGCCCGCCAGTACCGCATCATGGAAGATGGCGTGCGGGAAAACTCGCTCTGGTCGGTCTACCAGTTGGATCGGGAAGTGCGCCAACTCAGCCACAGCATGGCAAATGTGCGCGGTGGCGAACAGAACCCGCAAATGCTCGATGAGCTCGCCCTGCGCTACGACATTCTCTATTCGCGCACAGCGATCCTCGATCAGGCGAAGTTCGGCACCTATTTTTCCGGCGACGAGAAGATCCGCGGCTATATCGCCGGCATAACAAAGACCGTCCAGGCAGCACAGCCGATGTTCGATGCCTATGCGGCAGGCACGCCGCCGGCCGCCGAACAGCTGGAGCAGTTCGAGGCGTCGCTCGTCCCCATGAGCCGCACGGCCGAGGACTTCCTCCTTTACACCAACACCCGCGTCAGCCACGAGCGTGCAGAGAGCCGCTCGACGATCCTCGACCTCGAGCGCACCTCCACGGTGATGCTGAGCCTGCTCATGGTGTCGGTGGTCTTTCTGGTCGTGACCCTTAATCGCCAGCTCCGTTCGGTCCGCCGATCGAGCCACGAGCTTCAGGTCATGGCAACGCAGCTGAGCGAGGCCTATGAGGCCGCCGATGGCGGCAACCGCGCCAAGTCGCAGTTCATGGCGACCATGGGCCATGAGATCCGCACGCCGCTCAACGCGATCCTCGGCATGTCCGAGCTCCTGGAACTTTCAGAGCTTCCCGACGATGCGCTGTCCAGCGTCAAGACGATCCGCTCCTCGGGCGAGGCGCTGCTCGAGATCATCAATGAGATCCTCGACTTCTCCAAGATCGAGCACGGCAAGCTGGAGCTTGAAGAGCGCGCCTTCGACGTTTGCGCACTCGCTGAGAGTACCGTCAGCATCATCCGGGGCCGCGCCGACGACCACGGCAATACCGTGATCCTCGATCTGCCGGATTCCCTCCACGCGCTCTACGTCAAGACTGATCCAACGCGCCTGCGTCAGGTTCTGCTGAACCTTTTGTCCAACGCCGTGAAGTTCACCCATCAGGGCACCGTCACGCTGCGCCTGCGCGACTTCTACCGCGAAGGCAAGCTGATGATCCGTTTCGAGGTGGAAGACACCGGTATCGGCATCGATGAGGCCGGGCTGGACAAGCTGTTCAAGCCTTTCTCGCAGGTCGATGCATCGATCAGCCGCCGCTACGGCGGAACCGGCCTCGGTCTCACTATCTGCAAGCAGATCGTCGAGAAGCTCGGCGGCGAGCTCGGCATGAGCAGCACCGTCGGCGTCGGCTCCATTTTTTGGTTCGAGCTGTCCGTTGTGCCGGTGACCCGGGAAGAGGCGAACGGACTTGCCGCCAAGGTGGTGGCGGAAGAGACCCTGCCGCGCTGCCGTATCCTTCTCGTCGAGGACAACAAGGTCAACCAGATCGTCGCCACCCGTTTCCTCGCCCGTCTCGGCCAGGATGTCGAGATCGCCAATGACGGTGCCGAAGCCGTCTCGATCTCCCGCGAGCAGGCCTTCGACCTGATCCTGATGGACATGCAGATGCCGGTCATGGACGGGATCGAGGCGACGAAACGGATCATTGCCGAAGGCGGCCCGTCCGCAGAAACGCCGATCATCGCCATGACCGCCAATGCCTCCGACGACGACCGCCGTCGTTGCCTCGAAGCCGGCATGAAGGGTTTCGAATCCAAGCCTGTTACTCTTGAAAGATTGAAGAACGTGATTGCTCATTCAACCTCTTCGACGCGCGAACCCCTTTCGATGCCCGCCACGACCACGGCGCCCCAGAAGCTTGAGCTGCCCGAGCTGGATCTCGGCGAGATGAAGCTCCAGTCCATGCCGGGTCTGGGCATCGAAGGGCTGGATGAAGCCCGCCATGCGGAGCTGGTGGATGCGCTCGGCGAAGACGTCTTCCAAGAACTGGTCGAATCCTTCTTCGACGATGCGACCGGCCTCATGGACGAATTGAACGAGGCTCTGCGCAAGAACGATCCCGAGAAGATCGATCGTGTTCTGCACACGATCAAGGGTGCGGCCTCCAATGTCGGTCTGAACGATCTCGCCGTGAAGGCCAATGCGCTCAGAAGCCAGACCCCGGCGCCTGCAGATATCGAAATGTTCGGCGAGGAAATCCTCGCACTCAAATTCAAACTGGTTGCCTGAGAAGCAAGGAGGCGTTCATGCGTATTTTGTTGGTGGACGACAACAGCACCAATCTGAAGCTCCTGACGAAGCTCGTCGGCAAGCTGGACAATTGCGAGGCATTGCCCTTCGCCAGCCCCGACGCCGTGCTGTCGGCCCTGCCGGAGCTCGATTTCGACATTGCGATCATCGATTACCAGATGCCGGTCTATAACGGCGTCGAGCTCTACACCGAGATCGTCCGCTTTGAGAAATATGCCGAAGTGCCAGTCATCTTCGTCACGGCCGACAAGGACATGACGACCCGCATGGCCGCGCTGAATGCCGGTGCGATCGACTTCCTGACCAAGCCGGTGAACCCCGTGGAGTTCCAGGCGCGCGTACAGAATATCGTGAGCCTTGCCCGCGCCCGCCGCCAACTCGCCGACCAGGCGGAATGGCTGCGCCGCGAGGTGGAGCGGGCCGTTGGCGAACTGCGCGAGCGCGAGCAGGAGATCATTCATCGTCTGACACTGGCCGCCGGCTACAAGGATCCGGAAACCGCACGCCACACGCTGCGCGTCGCCTCCTATTCCGAAGCAATCGCTATCGAGCTCGGCCTCTCCGCACAGCTGTGCCACGACATCCGCCTGGCGGCCCCCATGCACGACATCGGCAAGGTCGCCATGCCCGACACCGTGCTCCTCAAGCAGGGCCGCCTGACAGAAGCGGAGTATCGCCAGATGCAGTCGCATGCCGAGATTGGCAGCGATATTCTCGGGCGTTCCCATTCCTCGCTGCTGCAACTCGCATCCGAGATTGCCGCCAGTCACCATGAGCGCTGGGACGGGCAGGGCTATCCGAACCGTCTGGTCGGCACTGCGATCCCGATCTCCGGTCGCATCGTCTGCATCGCCGACAACTTTGATGCTCTGACGACCGAGCGCCCCTACAAGCCGGCCTGGAGCTTCGAGCGCACCGTGGAGCATATACTCGGCCGCGCCGGCACCCAGTTCGATCCGGATTGCGTGGCCGCTTTCGAGCGTGCACTGCCGCGCATCCAGGCGATCATGGAGCAGGATCGCCGCGAGCAGGCCGAGGAAGCGGAAAAGACGATGGCATCGGCGAACGAACGGGTCGCCTGATCCTTTGATCCGGCTGGGCGGACATGCTAAGGGCGGCGAGTTCTCGTCAAGCCGGAGGCCCCGCCCATGTCATCCCTCACCATCCGCCGCCCCGACGACTGGCACCTGCATCTGCGCGACGGCGCGATGCTGGAGGGCGTGATCGGCGACACCAGCCGGCACTTTGCCCGCGCAATCATAATGCCGAACCTCGTGCCGCCAGTGGTGACGACGGAAGACGCGCGCGCCTATCGAGAGCGTATCTTGAAGGCGCTGCCTGCAGGCGACCGCTTCGAGCCGCTGATGACGCTCTATCTCACAGAGCACACCAACCCTGACGACGTGGAAGAGGGCAAGCGTTCCGGCCTGATCACGGCGGTGAAACTCTATCCCGCGGGCGCCACGACAAATTCTCATGGTGGCGTGCGCGACATGGAAAAGGCTATGCCCGTGCTGGAGCGCATGGCGAAGATCGGCCTGCCGCTCTGCGTCCATGGCGAGGTGACGACACCGGAAGTCGATATCTTCGACCGTGAGAAGGTCTTCATCGACACGGTGCTCGATCCGCTGCGCAAGCGCCTGCCGGAGCTCAAGATTACCATGGAGCATGTGACGACCGAGGATGGCGTGCAGTATATCCGCAGCGCCGATCGCAACCTTGCCGGCTCTATTACAACCCATCACCTGATCATCAACCGCAACGACATCCTCGTTGGCGGCATTCGCCCGCATTATTATTGCCTGCCGGTCGCCAAGCGCGAGAACCACCGCCAGGCGCTGCGCAAGGCCGCGGTCTCGGGCGATGCGCGCTTCTTCCTCGGCACGGATTCCGCCCCGCATGTCGACCCGCTCAAGGAATGCGGCTGCGGCTGCGCCGGCATCTACACGTCGATCAACACCATGAGCTGCCTTGCCCATGTCTTCGAGCAGGAAAACACGCTCGACAAGCTGGAGGCCTTCACCTCGCTGAACGGCCCCGCCTGGTATGGCCTCGCTGCGAATGATGAGACGATCACGCTGGTGAAGCGAGACGCGCCAGTGGAGTTTCCGGGCAAGATCTTCACCGGTGCGGGGCCGGTGACGGTTTTCGACCCTATGTTCCCGATCCATTGGGATGTTGCCTGATACATGAAGAGCCTCGTGTGGGCCCACGAGGCTCTTGGTCGGGTCGATCAGGGCTGGCAGTCCTAGGGATCAGGGTGCCATCGTCGCAAGCTGCGGCCAGAGGCCAAGCACGCCCACAACGATCAGGTAGATCGCCACGACATAGTTGAGGAGGCGGGGCATGATCAGGATGAGAATACCCGCGATCAGGGCGACGAGCGGCTGGATGAGGAGGGCGTTGTCCATGTCTTCAGGATCCTTTGTGGGTTGGTGACCACTAAAGATCTGCTGAGGACGATTGTTCCATGGGGCCTGCATCTGGCGGGCAGGGCAGCTTGCTGCTATTGCGCTTTTGACCGTATCAGACAGGAGAGCGCCATGATCCAGACCCCCTTCACCGACCCCGCCGTCATGGCCGAACTCGTGGCGAAGATGCTCTGGGAGATCAAGGCGGTGCATTTCAATGCGGCCGAGCCCTACAAGCTGTCATCAGGCATGAAGAGCCCCGTCTATATCGACTGCCGCAAGCTCCTGTCTTATCCGCGCGTGCGCTCCGCCGTCATGGATTTCGCCGCAGCCACCCTGATGCGCAATGCCGGCTTCGAGCAGTTCGACTGTATCGCTGGCGGCGAGACGGCGGGTATTCCCTTCGCGGCGCTTCTCGCCGATCGCCTTGGTCTGCCGATGATCTATGTGCGCAAGGCGCCGAAGGGGCACGGCCGCAATGCCCAGATCGAAGGGCATATGCCAGAGGGATCGCGTGTTCTTGTCATCGAGGACCTGACGACGGCCGGCGGCAGCATGTTCAAGTTCATCGATGCGATCAGAGCCGCCGGCGGCGTCGTCGATCACGGCATTGCGCTGTTCTTCTACGGCATCTTCCCCGAAGCTCAGCAGCGCTTCGACGACGGTAAGGTGAAGCTCAACTACATCGCAACCTGGCGCAACGTTCTCGCCGTCGCCCGCGAGCAGAAGCTCTTCGACGAGAAGACATTGTCGGAGGTCGAGGCCTTCCTCGATGCGCCGCTCGCCTGGTCGGGTCGCAATGGTGGGATTTCGTCGCTCGCCTGAGCAAATGCCCAAAGTCGCACTGGAAAATGGGAGCGGCGTGGTTTAAATCGATTGAAACGGAATCCTTGGGAGGTCGAGATGATCCTGTGTTGCGGCGAAGCGCTGATCGACATGTTGCCACGCGAAACCACGCTCGGCGAGCGGGCCTTCTCGCCCTATGCCGGCGGCGCGATCTTTAACACGGCAATTGCCCTCGGTCGCCTCGGCATCGACACAGGCTTCTTCACCGGCCTCTCCGACGACATGCTGGGCGACATCCTGCGTGACACGCTGAAATCTTCCGGCGTTGATTTCAGCTATTGTGCGACGCTCTCGCGCCCCTGCACGATCGCGCTCGTCAAGCTGACCAACGGCCAGGCATCCTATGCCTTCTACGACGAAAACACGGCCGGCCGGATGATCACCGAAGCCGACCTGCCCACCCTGGACGACAGCTGCGAGGCCCTGCATTTCGGCGCGATCAGCCTGATCCCGGAACCCTGCGGCTCGACCTATGAGGCGCTGATGACCCGCGAGCACAAGACCCGCGTCATCTCGCTCGACCCGAACATCCGCCCCGGCTTCATCAAGGAAAAGGCCGCCCACCAGGCCCGCATCGCCCGGATGGCCGACATGTCCGACATCCTGAAATTCTCCGACGAGGACCTCGACTGGTTCGATCTCCCGGGCACCCAGGACGAACGCGCCGCCTACTGGCTAACGCGCGGCGCCAAGCTCGTGGTGCTGACCAAGGGTGCGGAAGGCGCGACTGGCTACACAGCGAACTTCAAAGTTTCTGTGCCCTCCAACAAGGTTGAGGTTGTCGACACCGTCGGCGCCGGTGACACCTTTGATGCGGGCATCCTCGCCTCCCTGAAGCGTCAGGGATTGCTGACCAAGGAAAAGGTTGCGACGCTCTCGGAAGAGGCTGTGCGCGAGGCGCTGACCGTTGGGGCGAAGGCCGCCGCTGTTACTGTGTCGAGGGCAGGGGCCAACCCGCCAACGGCGGCTGAGATTGGCTTCTGAGAGCCCGATCCGCGTTCCGACATCTATAATCTCGAAGGCCATCACGCTTGAAGATCAGGATCATCAGCAGGATTGGCGCCGAAAGCCGGCGCGCCTTTCAGGCCGCACAGATGCAGCGTCTCGGCCTGCCGTTTTCCTTCGTCGACGCCGTTGAAGCGACGGATCTGACCGACGCGTTGTGCCTGGAGGCCGCGCAGACCTGGCCGGGTGCGACGCTACCCCAGGATATCGCCTGGTTTCACTCGCATCGGAAGGCATGGGCTGAGATTGTCGAGGACAAGGCTCTCGGGCTGGTGCTGGAGGATGACGCCGTTCTCGCCGATACGATCGCCTCCGCTCTGGCGATGATCGAGGAAAGATACCGGGACTGGCGTCACGTCTACGACCTCGAATTCACGCCCGAGCCGCACATCATCGCCGAGCGCCCGACATGGCAGGCGAGCGGCGGATTGAGCGCGAGCCGTATCTACCGCAACCGCGTCGGTCTGGCAGGCTATGTCATCGGCCCGGAGGCGGCAGCGCGCATGCTGTCGGAAACACTGCACTACCGCCTGATCGATTCCTACCTCTGGCAACGCCCCTGGATGCAGGGCCAGATGATCGAGCCCGCCCAGGTGGTGCAGATGCGCTTCCTGCCGGACGCACCGGAGACGCCAGCCTTTGTCAGGTCCGCCGAGCCTCGCGTCTTTCGCCCGTCAAGCAGGGCAAGAAACTTAGCCCTTAAGATGGAAATCGAACTGCGACGCGGTTTCTCGCTGCTCCAGGCTGCGGGCAAATCGAAGCGCCGCGAACCGGAAATAGACTGGCAGCGGTTTTCGCCGGAAACGACGCCGGGGTGACCGCGCTTTGCGGCGGGCGTTCGATCAGCCGTTCTAAGAAGGCCGCGTGCCAGGGTGCTGCGACCGCGAGGTTCTCTGCTGCGCCTTGGTGTCGTTACAGCCTTACGCAAGACACGATTGCCAATTTGCGCAAAGCAAAAGGGAAGGCAATCATGAAGGTCGAGACGGGTGCCAGCTATCTGTTCTCTGGGTCGCGCAACCCTGCGGGGTCTCGCGTCGAGGATCAGCAGTTCGAGGCTATCCTATCCGAGCAGACGGCGGATACGCGTGATGAACCCGTCGATAGCCGCGGCGAAGATGGCACGCTCGATTTCACCAGCTTGACCCGGCAGGAATTGTTCGACTGGATGAACGGACAACTCCGCGACGGCGAGATGACGTTTGACGAAAGCTCGGCCTTTCTCGGCATGACCCTGAAGATCTCTGCAGTCACCGGCGAGCAGATGGATTTGGCGACCGATACCTCCCGCATAGACTTCACCGAGAAGGCGCGGCAGGGCATTGAGTTCTACCGCTCTCATTTCGACGATGCGTCTGTCGACAGGTTGCAGGATGCACTGGATAAGATGCTGGCAGGGCGGTAAGGCATCGAGCAGAATCCTGGGCAGCAGATTTTCAGACAGAGATCCGACGCTGACCGGGACATTTCCTGCGATGACCTATCGTTGGTGGACCTTGTCAGCAAAGTCGCGAAGTCGGAAACTCATGGTTCGTCCTCGACAAGTCGAGAAAGCGTGCTTCTGCCGAGATCGGCCATGACGGGGTTGGTGTCCTTGTAGTACCAGACCAAACCGATGGCTTGCTGAAACGCCCAGGCGGCACCTCGCTGCCATTCGACGTCATCGACCTCCAGTGCTTCACGGAAGATCGTGCGAGCATCCCGGTTCATGAGGTGCCACCCGGCAACGAGATCAAGCGCTCTATCGGCTGGACCAAAGCCGCCCGTATCGAGCACCCCGATCAGGCGACCCTTCAGCACCACAAGGTTCGTCGGTATGAGATCCTTGTGACTCATCGCGTCTGCCCGTGAAGGGGGAAGTGCCCGAAGGCGTCTCCACAGGCGGCGCAAGTGAGCGACATCCAGAAGGTTTTCGCTCTTTACGAAGCAAACCTCCATCCAATCATCGTGATCAGTCAGCTTTCCGCCTCGACCGGGACCGGAAAAGGTCCTTCCCTTCAGGTCAACCCTGCGCAATTCGCAAATCAAGCGCGCCAGATCGCGCGCGAAATCAGGTGAAGCGCTGAGGCCGCCAGGAGTGGCGATGTCGCCGTCGATCCAGGTCTGCACCAGCCATGGCATCGGAAATCCTGCGCCCTGTCGCCCGATGCCAACAGGTGCCGGACTGGGAAAGGGGCAGCACTCATGGAACTCGCGACTGGCCTCGGTTTCCTGTTCCAGGTTACGCAGACAGTCGGCCGGATTCATGAACCGGAGAGGAACGCGGGCCGCATATCTCTCGCCAATCCGGAAGATCGCATTGACCGTGCCAGCGGTCTCAAGGCAACGGATTTCCTGGCCCCGGAACTGCGGAAACTGAGCCGCGATCAGGGAGCGGGCTTGAGCCTCGGTGATGGTCAGTTGGTCATTGTGCACGGGCCGCTTACCCCGCAGTCTGGATTGCGTTGTCCTCAGCCCAGCTCAATTCCCAATTTACCCCATCTTCCGCTCCGCCAGCGCCGAGACCAGCCCGACCGTCGAGCTGTCGTGCCCCGTGGCCGCGACCTTGCCCTGCACCACAGGCAACAGCCCCGTCGCCAGTTCCTTGCCGAGCTCCACGCCCCACTGGTCGAAGGAATTGATGCGGAAGATCACGCCTTCGACGAAGACGCGGTGTTCGTAGAGCGCGATCAGGCGCCCCAGCGTAAAGGGGGTCAGCTGCTCGTAGACGAAGGTGATCGACGGGCGGTTGCCGGAGAAGACGCGGTGCGGGGCGAGGAAATCGGCTTCCTCGTCGGCAACACCCTTGGCGGTCAGCTGGCTCTTGGCTTCGGCAAGGGTACGGCCCTTCATCAGCGCTTCCGATTGCGCCAGGCAATTGGCGATCAGCAATTCGTGCTGGTGGCGCAGCTCCGGCTCGAAGCCGTTGGCGGCGATCAGGAACTCGGCCGGGATCACGCTCGTACCCTGGTGGATGAGCTGGTAGAAGGCGTGCTGGCCATTGGTGCCGGGTTCGCCCCAGACGACGGGGCCGGACGCGCCCTGGACCGGCTTGCCGTCGATCGTGACGCTCTTGCCGTTCGATTCCATATCGAGCTGCTGCAGGTACGCCGGGAAACGCGACAGGCGCTGGTCATAGGGCAGGATCGCCCGCGTGGCGTAGTTCAGCACATTGCGGTGATAGACGCCGAGTGCGCCGAGCAGCATCGGCAGGTTCTGGCGAAAGGGCGCATTTCGGAAATGCTCGTCCATGGCATGGCCGCCGGCAAGGAAATCGCCGAAGTTGTCAGGTCCGATCGCGATCATCAGCGGCAGGCCGATCGCCGACCAGATCGAATAACGACCACCAACCCAATCCCAGAAACCGAAGACGCGGGTGGGATCGATCCCGAATGCGGCGACCTTGTCGAGTGCAGTGGAGACGGCACAGAAATGGTGGCCGACGGCCGCTTCCCCGATCGCATCGGCGATGAAGGCGCGCGCCGTCTGGGCGTTCGTCATCGTCTCGATGGTGGTGAAGGTCTTCGACGCGACGATAAAGAGGGTGGTCTCGGCAGACAGCGTCTTCAGCGTGTCGGCGATATGAGCGCCGTCGATATTGGAGACGAAATGCAGGCGCGGGCCATCATGGAAGGGGGCGAGCGCAAGCGTGGCCATGACGGGGCCGAGATCCGAGCCGCCGATGCCGATATTGACCACATCGGTGATCGCCTTGCCGGTGGCGCCCTCCATCTCGCCGGAGCGGATGCCGTGGGCAAAGGCGCCCATGGCGTCGAGTACACCGTTGACGTCAGGCATGACGTCGCGGCCGTCCACCATGACAGGGCGGTTCGAGCGGTTGCGCAAGGCTGTGTGGAGAACGGCGCGGCCTTCCGTGAAGTTGATTGGCGCGCCCGAGAACATTTCGTCGCGCTTCTCGGCAACACCCGCAACCGTGATGAGCTGCTCGAGCTGGTCGAGAACTTCGTCATTCACGGCGCATTTGGAATAATCCATCAACAGGTCGTCGAGCGAGGCGGAAAAACGGCTGAAGCGCTGCGGATCGGCGGCAAAGGATGCGCGCAGGTCTTCGGCATGAGTGGCGGCGACCGTGCTCGTCAGCGTGTCGATGATGGATTGCATCGGAATGTCCCTGGTTCGACGATGAATGCCGGGGACCTTATTAGCGACTTGAGACGGGATCAAGACGAAGGGGAGGCTAGAGCCTCCCCAAATTTAAATCGATTTATTTTCCGTCGCGCAGCTCGCGTCGCAGGATCTTGCCCACATTGGTCTTGGGCAGTTCGGTGCGAAACTCGATATAGCGCGGACGCTTGTAATTGGTGAGGTTGGCGGCGCAATGGGCCTTCAGCTCGTCGATGGTGAGGTTCTCGTCCTTCTTGACGACGAAGAGCTTCACCGCCTCGCCGGAATGCTCATCCGGCACGCCGACAGCCGCGCATTCCAGCACGCCGGCATGCATGACGGCCACTTCCTCGATCTCGTTCGGATAGACATTGAAGCCGGAGACGAGGATCATGTCCTTCTTGCGGTCGACGATTTTCACATAGCCGCGTTCGTCCATCAGACCCATGTCGCCGGAGCGGAAGAAGCTATCATCGCTCATGACCTTGGCCGTCTCTTCCGGACGCTGCCAGTAGCCGGCCATGACCTGCGGTCCGCGGATGCAGATCTCGCCCACGTCGCCAATCGGCAATGTGTTGCCGTCCTCGTCGCGGATCTCGATGTCGGTGGAAGGAAGCGGCAGGCCGATCATGCCGGAGAATTCACGCGCGTCGAGACGATTGACGGTCGCAACCGGCGACGTCTCGGACAGACCGTAACCCTCGGTGATCGGACGCCCCGTCATCTCCAGCCAGCGTTCGGCCACCGGCCGCTGGATCGCCATGCCGCCGCCAAGCACCAGCATCAGCGAGGAGAAGTCGATCTTCTTGAATTCCGGGTTGTTCATCATCGCGTTGAACAGCGTGTTGAGACCCGGGAAGACATGCGCCTTGAAGCTCTGCAGCTCCTTGATGAAGGCCGGGATATCACGCGGATTGGCGATCAGGAGGTTATGGCCACCGAGTGCCACGCCCATCAGCGAATTCACCGTCAGCGCGAAGATGTGGTAGAGCGGCAGCGCGCAGACGAAGTTCAACACGTCTGGACGGGACTGCCCGGCAAAGGCTGCTTCCAGCCAGAGCGCGATCTGCTGCTTGTTGGCGAGCAGATTGGCATGGGTAAGTGTCGCGCCCTTGGAGACGCCGGTCGTACCACCTGTATACTGCAGGAAGGCAACGTCGCTCGAGATCACGTCGACAGGCTTCAGCTGCAGCTTTTCGCCTTCGGACAGCATGGCCTTGAAGTTCGTATGGCCCGGGATCGACCAGACCGGCACCAGCTTCTTCACCTTGCGCACGACCAGATTGACGATATGGCCCTTCAGGCCCAGCATGTCGCCCATGGCGCAGACCACGACATGCTTGACGTCAGTGCGCGCAACCACCTGCTCGACCGTATGGGCGAAGTTTTCCAGAACGACGATCGCTTTCGCCCCGGAATCCTTGAGCTGATGCTCGAGTTCGCGGGGTGTGTAGAGCGGATTGACGTTCACCACGATCATGCCCGCGCGCAGGATGCCATAGACGGCGACCGGGTTCTGCAGGATGTTCGGCGTCATGACCGCAACGCGGTCACCTTTGACAAGCCCCTTCGACTGCAGCCAGGCGCCGACCTTGCGGGACTGCTGCTCAAGCTCGCGGAAGGTCATAGACCGGCCCATGCTGGAAAAAGCCAGCCGGTCGGCGAATTTTGCGCAGCTCGCTTCGAAGAGGGCGCCCAGAGACTGGTGGGCATGCGGCGCGATCTCGGCCGGCACCGCAGCCGGGTAAGACTGGACCCAGATCTTGTCGGCGGCGCGGCCGCTCAGGCGGCTCAAAGTTTCCGTCATCATGTTCCTCCCGAAACCTTCGTTGTCTGCATGCCCGTCTCGGGGCCGATTCCTCCTCAGGTCCCCGAAAGCTTACGCGTTTCCGCGCCGACAGTGCAACTCGCACAAACGCTATCTAACCTTAACGTAAACGTCAACAATCCTGTCCGGGCTTTGCCCCTTCTCGAAAGGAACCATGCTTCGCGGTTCGCCGTTACCCTTTCATCCACAACCAGAAGGAGGATATCCCCATGTTGCAGGAAAATCGAACAGCGACCAGCGGCCAGGATCCCTATGTCAAGGACACGGCGAGCCTGATTGCCAGCGACAAGGTCGAAGGTACGGCGGTCTTTGGCCGCGATGGCGAGCGCATCGGCTCGATCCAGCGCATCATCCTTGAAAAGCGCGGCGGCCGCGTCGCCTATGCAGTCCTGAGCTTCGGCGGCTTCTGGGGCATCGGCGACGACTACTACCCGCTCCCTTGGGAAAAGCTGACCTATGACGAAAGCCTCGATGGCTATCGCATCGATCTCACCAAGGAACAGGTGGAAGCCGCACCCCGCTACAAGGACGACAGCGAGGACTGGTACCGCGACAACGGTCGCTCGGTCTACGACTACTATGGCGTCCCGCCTTACTGGATCTGACCGTTCCGATTATCCATGGACGATTGAAGGGCCTCGCAATGCGGGGCCCTTTTTCATGCGCAGGATGCTGAGGAATGGGAAAGTGGACGGCAGCGTAATCGCGCTGCAGCAGGAGAGACGTCAATCAACCCGCCCGAGCCCGTACTAAAGTTTACGGCACTCGCGCCCGACGGCGCTCTTGGCACAGAAAGCCCTGAGGGGGAAGGGGAGCTTGGTGAAACTTGGTTGGAAAAATGGTGCCGCTTGCAGGACTCGAACCTGCGACCCCATCATTACGAATGATGTGCTCTACCACCTGAGCTAAAGCGGCCTACGCTGGACAGGAATATCCCTGCCGCGTTTGGTGATGGGCTGATACAGGGATTGCCTGCTGATTTCAAGACGCATTTCAGTGGGCGTGGAAAATTTCCCCGCCCACTGCGCGATAACAGATCCTATTTCAGCGGCCAGGTCTTCGGCCATTCCGCAGGGTCGATGGTTTCGTTTTCGCTGATTTCCGATGGGCAGTCGCGGAAGGCTTCCTCGACCAGCACCAGCTGCGGCGCCATGGCGCCCTCGGAAAGCTTCCATTCGCTGAATGTGCCGCAATCGCCTACCCCGCGTCCCTTGAAGAATGACGAGAAGCTTTTGTCCTCGTAATCATAGCCGAGGTTGTAGGCCTGGGCCGTGGCACTCGGTGCGCCGTCCAGCATTACAGGGAACGCGAGTGTCGTGACCATGCCGAAGGAATCGACGAAGGCCTGGAAGGGAACGTTGTACGCTCCGCTCATTCCGCAGGGTGTCACATAGATGGTCGTGTTCTCATCCAGATTGTGTGACATCGAATTGCCGTCGAACATCAGAGGATCCGTATCAGCGCAGGCTCCGCCTTCTTGGAAATGCGCCCGGACCGCCTCCGGCAGTTCCGCGATGCTGCGAAGCTCCTGGATCGGCAGTGGCGGATTGGGCGCCTTGTCTCCTTTGGCGCTGAGTGCATCGGTATGGCCGATGCGCTTCTGATATTCGTCGATGAACAGGAGGCTGGCAGCAGCACCTGCGAGCGGTATGTCGGCGGAAAGGCTGGACGTTCTGGCCTTGATCTCGACCGTGGCAGTGGTCCCGTTCTTCAAGTCATCGATCAGGCCGTTGCCAATGAAGTCGCCGCTCAGGGAGACCGTCCCGCTGCCGGTATCGACGGTCACGTCCTTGGCGCTGATCGGAAGCGGCGCACCGCCATCGATGGCAATGCTGACCTCGAGGCTGCCAGCCTCCAGAATGGCACTCTCGCTCGGCGCAAACACGAGGGAGACCGGGCTTTCCGGTCCGCCGCGTCGTTGCAGTTCGAAGTTGGAGAGAGGATTGTCCGACAGGTATTGCCGCATGCTGCAGCTTTGTGTCTGGCTGCAGGAGACCTGCCAGGACTTGAATTCCTTGAAGGCACCGTCGCCGGCAAAGGCTGCCGCACCGCTGCCCATGATGACAGCGAGCGAAAGAGTAAGTTTGAGATGCATGACGATGTCCCCGCAAAACGATTCTGCGGGGACGCTAGCAGGGGTGGCTTCAGCCGCAAATCGCCTTTTTTGCGTCTAAATATTCGCGCTCCAGCCGGTCGACGACGGCTGCCACCGGCTCGACCGCCTTGACGGCCCCGATGCCTTGGCCGCAGCCCCAGATATCCCTCCAGGCCTTGGCGCCTGTGGTTGCCTTGTCGAAGTCCATCTTCGAGGGATCGGCCACGGGCAGGTTGTCGGGATCCATGCCGGCAGCCACGATCGACGGCTTCAGATAATTGCCATGGATGCCGGTGAAGTAGTTGGAATAGACGATGTCGTTGGCATGGGCGTCGACGATCGCCTGCTTGTACTCGTCAGAGGCGCGGGCCTCTTCCGTCGCGATGAAGGGCGAGCCGATATAGGCCATGTCGGCACCCATCGCTCGGGCCGCGAGCACCGCGCCGCCATTGGCGATCGCGCCGGCAAGCAGCAGCGGCCCGTCGAACCATTCGCGGATTTCCTGGACCAGCGCAAAGGGAGACAGCGTGCCGGCATGGCCGCCCGCGCCGGTGGCAACCGCGATCAGGCCGTCCGCGCCCTTGCGGATCGCCGAATTGGCATGGCGGTTATTGATGACGTCATGCAGCACGATCCCGCCATAGGAATGTACCGCGGCATTTACCTCCGGCACCGCGCCAAGCGAGGAGATCACGATCGGCACCTTGTACTTCACGCACATCATCAGGTCGTGTTCGAGCCGCTTGTTCGACATGTGCACGATCTGGTTGACGGCAAAGGGAGCGGCCGGGCGGTCCGGGTTCTTGGCGTTGTGGCATGCGAGCTCTTCGGTGATCTCGGCGAGCCATTCGTCCAGCTGCGCTTCCGGACGCGCATTGAGCGCCGGGAAGGAGCCGACGATGCCGGCCTTGCACTGGGCAAGCGTCAGCTTCGGATGCGATATGATGAAGAGCGGCGAGGCGACGACGGGGAGCCTCAGATTGTCTTTCAGGATCGACGGCAGGGCCATGACTTCACCTCCCATGAAGTTTACGTTTACGCAAACGTCAAATATCAGATCCTTCGCCGCGAGGAAAGCGGGTGCGTGGCCTATGTGCCAGTCTGAAGGATCCGACGCAGTTCCTCTGTATGGCCAAAGCTTCCGGCCTCATTCCTGTGTTTATTGCGCTCCATAGCGATCTTCCGGGCTTGTGCTGGAAAAATCGAGCGTTTACCGAATCTGAACTATGATGACGATGTGGCTGGGGCGACCCCAAAAGGAGTATGGCGGCCAATGAGCGGATTGGAAACGGCCATCAGAAACGCCCTGGAGCGCTCCGAGCGTACAAATGCGGAAGCGCGCGCCCGCGTCTATCAGTCGGCGCGCCAGGCTCTGGAAACGGGCCTGCGTAAGCAGAATATCGATGATCCGGAAGCAATCAACTATCAGCGCCGCCGGCTGGAGGCGCTGATTCATGAAATCGAGTTGGAGGAGCGTGCCCGCCTTGAGGTGAGGCCGGATCCGCCGGCAGAGCCGTTAGCGCCCGTGGCAGTACCCCGGACCGCGGCGCCCGCTGCAGTCGCGGCTGACCCACTCGCCGCCTCGCAGGCAGAGCGCCGCACCGGTCGCGTTGAGCCGGGATTTGCGTCTGTCGAGCCTGCAAGCCGTGCGCCCGAACCGGCGCGCGAGCCAGGTTTCGACGAGGATTTCCAGGCATCTCCGCGGGTCGATCGCGACACCCATGTCGATGATGAAGGTCCGATGCCGGACATGCGGTCCGAGCGCCCCTTGAAGGCGCCCCGTCGTCGCCGAGGGATTGTGGCGCGCCTTCTGATCATGTCGATCTTCGTGGCAACGCTCGGCATCGGTGCCTGGTGGGTCTATTCCTCCGGTCTGCTCTTGTCCGAGGCGGAGCGCGACACATCCGTTCCCAATCCGCCGCCACGGGTCGAGTCGGAGGATTTCTCCGGAACACCGGAAGCGACCGCTCCGGCCGCGCCGACCGGGCCGCAGGCCATCGATGCCCGAGGTGGCTTCTCCGATGACTGGATCGAGGTTTTCGAGCCCCAGCAGGTCTCCGCCCTTCGCCCACGCGCCAACGCGCTGGTCGATATCGTGACGGCAAGCGACGGAAGTGCCGCGCAGATTGTGTCGCGCAGCGGTGATGCAGCGGGTGTTGTGGAAGTGACCGTGCCGACCGAGATCCTGCGGGAATTGGCGGGCCGCACCTCGACGATCGCACTCACGGTGCAGTCGACGGATGACAAGCCCGTCCAGATCTCGGTTGAATGCGATTTCCCGCGCATGGGCGATTGCCCGCGTCATCGCTTCACGGTGAACCCGCAGAAGCTCGATGCTCTCTTCCGAGTTTCCTTTGACAATGGCATGGCGCCGTCGACGCCGGGCCGTCTTTTGATCAATGCGGATCTCGCAGGCGGCGGCCGAGGCGTAAACCTCTACGCCATCCGCATTCTGCCGGGCCAGTGAGGTATAGCTGGCGCAGGCTAGTGCCCTGCGCCAGCTCGCTCACTTCAGGAAGTCCGGCCCGCTGCCGATGATCTTCTTGTCGAGCTTACCGATCTTTTGCAGATCCTTGCCCTCATAATCCAGCGACAGAAGCATGTGGCGGATCAGATTGACCCGTGCCCGCCGCTTGTCATTGGCATGGATCACTGTCCAGGGAGCACGATCCGTATGCGTCTCCCGGAGCATGCGGTCGCGCTTCTGGGTGTAATCGTCCCATTTGTGAAGCGCCGCGATATCCATCGGCGACAGCTTCCAGCATTTCAGCGGATCATGCCGGCGGTCGTGGAAGCGCTTGAGCTGCATTTCCTGTCCGGTATCCAGCCAGAACTTGAAGAAGCGGATGCCCTCCCGGTCGATCAGCTTTTCGAAGCGCGGCACCTGTTCGAGAAAGCCCTCATATTGCTCCGGGGTGCAGAAGTTCATGACCGGCTCGACACCGGCCCGGTTGTACCAGGAGCGGTCAAACAGGACGAATTCCCCGGCCGTCGGAAAATGGGAAATGTAGCGCTGGAAATACCACTGGCCGCGTTCGGTTTCCGTTGGCTTGGTCAGCGCGACGACGCGGGCGGAGCGCGGGTTCATATAGGAGAGTGTCGCGTGGATCGCGCCGCCCTTGCCGGCCGCATCGCGCCCTTCGAAGAGCGCCATGACCCGCTCGCCGGTCTTCTGCATCCAGAACTGCACCTTCACCAGTTCGATCTGCAGGGCCGTCAGCTCGGCATCGTAGTCCTTCTGGGACAGCTTCTTGTCATAGGGAAAGCCACCGGATCTCAGGGCCTCGTCTTCGATCCAGTCCGGCAGATCCGGCAGGTCGATGTCGTAGACCCGTTGCTTGCCGCCGACCGTCAAGGTGACTGCCCGGCTCTCCGTCTTCGCGTCCATCATCTTCCCCCTGTCCAGTGTCTGATCTTGTTTCGCTACTTGAGCCTAAGCCGAAATGAAGTTCAAGCCTCCCGGTTCCCGCTTGGGCCCGATGGCTGCGCCGGGGATAAGCAAGCGGGCACAATGGCCCTGTGGTGTAACTTCTGTCATGAATCACGGTTATCAGGCATCGATGATGACGAAGCGGAGCGCGCGGCGCGCAATGACAAACGACACCGGGGCAGACCACGCAGGCGAAACAGGCGAGGGTTGGCGTGGCGATCTGCGGCGGGTTCTGTCCGCTTGGGTCTACATTCTCTCTGCGGCCGCGCTGGCGCTGGGTGCCTGGGCAACCGGTGCTGCCACCGGCTATGCCGTCACGCTCTTCGTGCTCCTGTTTCTCCTGGTGGTGTTCCGGCAGCTTCCGGCAGAAGCGCATCAAGCCATCATCGCGCCCGTGCAGGTCGCGTCCGCGACGCCACAAGAGCCGCTGCCTCTGATCCTGGCCTCACTGGATGCTCTGGACATGCCGATCTTCGTGCTCAACGCTGAGGCTGAGTTGATCGCCGGAAACAATGAGGCGGACAAGGTTTTCGGCGCCCCACCGATCGGGTTGCATGTCTCGACCCGCTGGCGCTCGCCCGGCATCCTCGACATGATCCGCGAGACAATCGAGACCGGCGCACCCAACCAGATCGAGCACTCTGAACGCCTGCCCTCGGAAAGGGTCTATATCGTCCGCGTCGCCCGCGTCCTGTCAGACGAGACGAATGCGACGCCCTATTTCCTCCTGTCTTTCCGCGATATCTCCGAACTGCGCCGCCTGGACCGAATGCGCAGCGACTTCGTCGCCAATGCCAGCCACGAGTTGCGCACGCCGCTGGCTTCACTGCGCGGCTTCATCGAAACCATGCAGGGCCCGGCCCGCGACGATGCGAAGGCAAAGGACCGCTTCCTCGCCATCATGCTCGATCAGGCGAACCGCATGAGCCGTCTCGTGGATGATCTTTTGTCTCTGTCGCGGCTTGAGCTGAAGGCGCATCTGCCGCCCGACCAGAAGGTAGAGCTGGCGCCGATCCTGGGCCATGTGCGCGACAGTCTCGCACCGCTTGCGGCTGATTTGGGCGTGGAGATCAAACTCGATCTTCCGGAAGAGAAGGTCGAGGTGATGGGCGAACGGGACGAACTGGTGCAGGTCTTCGAAAACCTGATCGAGAACGCCTGCAAGTATGGCCAGGACGGCAAGGTGGTCGAGGTGTCGCTGCGGCAGGAGCCGGGCGGTGCGACGGAGGTCAGCGTGCGCGACCACGGTCCGGGCATCCCGACGGAGCATGTGCCGCGTCTCACCGAGCGCTTCTACCGGGTGAATGTCGAGGACAGCCGGTCGAAAAAAGGGACCGGTCTCGGCCTTGCCATCGTCAAGCACATCCTCACCCGCCACCGCGCCCGCCTGATCGTGAAGTCCGAGCTCGGCACTGGGAGCGAGTTTACCGTCCGTTTCTGACATAAAACTGCAATCCTCCAACGGGCTGTTTTTGCATCCCATTGTTTTTCCATGGTTTTAATTGTCACAAATGTTTCACTGAACTGACATAAAAGCGTGAGCCTAGAGCCGCTAGAACGCACCTGCCGACGCTTGGCAGATGCCGCGACGGCCGCAAAGACACACAAGCCCATTCTGGGAGATGATCATGAACGCTCTGAAACTTTCCGTAGCTGCCTTGGCGGCCTCTGTGGCCTTCGCCGGCGCTGCCATTGCCCGCGACCAGATCCAGATTGCTGGTTCCTCCACGGTTCTGCCTTATGCCTCTATCGTTGCCGAAGCCTTCGGCGAAAACACCGACTTCGGAACTCCGGTTGTTGAATCGGGCGGTTCTGGCGCCGGCCGTAAGAAGCTCTGCGAAGGCGTGGGCGAGAACACCATCGACATCGCCAACTCTTCGTCGCGCATCAGCAAGTCGGACATCGAGCTCTGCAAGACCAATGGCGTGACCGACATCCAGGAAGTGCGCATCGGCTACGACGGCATCGTCTTCGCCTCTGACATTTCTGGTCCGGAATACGCATTCACCCCGTCGGATTGGCACAATGCTCTCGCTGCCAAGGTCCTCAAGGACGGCCAGCTGGTTGACAACCCGTACAAGGCTTGGAACGAAATCCGCGCCGACCTGCCGGCTCAGCCGATCCTCGCTTTCATCCCGGGCACCAAGCACGGCACCCGCGAAGTGTTCGACGTCAAGGTCATCGAAGCTGGTTGCGAAGAAAACGGCACGCTCGAAGCTCTCGTTGCTGCTGCCGGCGGCGACAAGGATGCCGGCAAGAAGGGCTGCATGGCTCTGCGCACCGACGGCACCTCCGTTGACATCGACGGCGACTACACCGAGACGCTCGCTCGCGTTGACGCCAACAAGAACGGCATCGGCGTATTCGGTCTGTCTTTCTACCAGAACAACACCGACAAGCTGCGCGTAGCCACCATGGGCGGCGTCATGCCTTCGGTTGAAACCATCGCCAAGGGCGAATATCCGGTTTCGCGTCCGCTCTACTTCTACGTCAAGAACGCTCACCTCGACGTTATCCCGGGTCTCCAGGAATACGTAGAGTTCTTCGTTTCTGACGAAATGGCTGGCCCGGACGGCCCGCTTGCTGCTTACGGCTTGGTTTCCGACCCGGAACTGGCTGCAACGCAGGCAGCCGTCAAGGCTCGCACGCCGATGGCGCCCCTGAACTAATCTGATCAAGCGACCGGCGGCACGTTTCGTGCCGCCGGTTTCTTTCTGTTGGGGAAATGGCGGGTAACATGAACGCGAGCATCATCGTCCTCTGTATTCTAGTGCTTGCGGCACTCGGCTTCGTTCTCGGCCGACGGCAGGCTCTTTCGGTTTCTGCCGCGCGCGGCGCGAAGCTTCATTCGCTGCCCGGCTACTACGGCCAGGTAGTGGCTCTGGTCACTGCCGTCCCGGCGCTGCTGCTGCTCATGGCCTGGCTTTTCATTCAGCCGGCCATCGTCGAAAGCCGCATCAGTGCGACCATTCCTGATAGCGTCGTGCCTGAAGGTGGCGCCCAAAGCCTCGTTATGGCGGATGTTCGCCGCATTGCCGACGGTCTTGCTGCCGTCGAAGCGCGCGCCGCAGAAGCCGGTGCCGATGTCGACGTCGAGGCGCTCGATGCCGGCAATGTCCGTGCCCGGCTCGCCGAAGTCGGCGTGGCTCTCGGTGCCGAGGTTCCCGTCGAAGTCTTCGAAGCCGCCAAGGCCTATCGCAGCCAGTCGGACTTTGGCCATCTGCTGATGACGATTGCCGTGCTTGCGCTTGCCGTTGCGGCTTTGCCGCTGGCCTATGTTCGCGTCAACCCAGACCTGCGCGCACGCAATCTGAGCGAAAGCTTCGTCAAGACGGTGCTCATGCTCTCTTCGCTGGTCGCCATTCTGACCACGGTCGGCATCGTCGGATCGCTGGTCTTCGAGACCTATGTCTTCTTCACCATGTATCCGGCGAGCGAGTTCTTCTTCTCGACCGTCTGGAACCCCCAGTTCCGCGGTGGGTCTGAACTCGGCATCCTGCCGTTGCTCTGGGGCACCTTCTACGTTTCGATCATTTCCTTGATCGTGGCTGTCCCGATCGGTCTCATGATTGCGGTCTATCTGTCGGAATACGCCGGTCCGAACACCCGCAGCATCGTCAAGCCGGCGATCGAGGTCCTGGCGGGCATCCCGACCATCGTCTATGGTCTGTTCGCCCTGGTCACCGTCGGTCCATTCCTGCGTGACTACTTCGCAGAGCCGCTCGGCCTCGGCACCTCGTCTTCATCCGTCCTGACCGCAGGTCTCGTGATGGGTGTGATGATCATCCCCTTCGTCTCGTCGCTGTCGGACGACATCATCAACGCCGTGCCGCAGGCTCTGCGCGATGGCTCCTATGCGCTGGGTTCCACGCAGTCGGAAACCATCAAGCAGGTCGTGCTGCCAGCAGCCCTTCCGGGTATCGTCGGTGCGGTCCTGCTCGCCGCAAGCCGTGCCATCGGTGAGACCATGATCGTGGTTCTCGGCGCCGGCGCCTCTGCCAAACTCGATATCAATCCCTTCGAGGCCATGACTACGGTGACGGTCAAGATCGTCAGTCAGCTGACCGGGGACACCGAATTCGCCAGCCCCGAGACCCTGGTCGCCTTCGCCCTCGGCCTTACCCTCTTCGTCATCACGCTCGGCCTCAACGTCGTGGCCCTCTACATTGTCCGCAAGTACCGGGAGCAGTACGAATGACCGATATCACCGCCATCGGCGCCCCCATGCCTACGGAAAAGAAGTCTATTCTGACGGTCGATGATCGCACGCGACGTCGCAACAAGGAGGAAGTCCGCTTCCGCTTGTGGGGCAAGGCTGCCGTCACCTTCGGGATCGTGGCCCTCATCGGACTGCTGCTCTCCATCATGTCGAACGGCTTGTCGTCGTTCCAGCAGACCTTCATCACGCTCGACGTCTACATGGACCCGGCAAGGCTCGACAAGGCTGGCAACCGCGATCCAGCTGAGATTGCCAAGGTCAGTACCTTTGGCTATGCGCCGCTCATCGAGCAGGCTGTCGCCAAGGCCCTTGAAGACAAGGGACTTGTTGCCGAAGGTCTCACCCCTAAGGCTGCAGCAGAGCTCATTTCGAAGGAAGCGGCCGCCGATCTTCGCCGCTTCGTTCTCGCCGACCCCTCTGTCATCGGCCAGACCTTCCCCTTTGACTTTCTCGCTGGTGGCCGTATCGACGGCTACTACAAGGGTCGCGTGACGATGGAGAGCGCTGCTCTCGATCGCAATGTCTCGCCGGAACAGCTCGTCCTCGCTGACCAGCTAAAGGAAGCCGGCATTCTGGTGACCAAGTTCAATTGGGGCTTCTTCACCGCGCCCGACGCATCCGACACGCGTCCGGAGGCGGCCGGCCTCGGCATTGCGGTCATCGGCTCGGCTTACATGATGCTGATCGTCCTGGTGCTGGCGCTGCCACTCGGTGTCGCCACCTCGATCTACCTCGAGGAATTTGCCCCGCAGAACTGGTTCACCGACCTGATCGAGGTCAACATCGCCAATCTCGCGGCCGTTCCCTCGATCGTCTTCGGTATCCTTGGTCTTGCAGTCCTGATCAACTTCGTCGGTCTGCCGCAGTCGGCACCGATCGTCGGCGGCCTCGTCCTGACGCTGATGACCCTGCCGACGATCATCATCGCTACCCGTTCGGCACTCAAGGCCGTGCCTCCGTCGATCCGCGATGCGGCCCTCGGCGTCGGCGCCTCCAAGATGCAGTCGATCTTCCATCACGTCCTGCCGCTCGCCATGCCGGGTATCCTGACCGGTGCGATCATCGGTCTTGCCCGTGCGCTCGGTGAAACCGCGCCGCTGCTGCTGATCGGTATGGTCGCCTTCGTCCGCGAATACCCGGCAGGCCCGCCGGACGGCTTCTTCGAGCCGGCTTCTGCCCTGCCGGTCCAGGTCTACAACTGGACGCAGCGTGGCGACCCGGCCTTCGTGGAGCGTGCCTCCGGTGCCATCATCGTCCTCCTGGTGTTCCTGATCCTGATGAACCTGATCGCAATCATTCTTCGTCGCCGTTTCGAGCGTCGCTGGTAAGGAGCTGTATCATGATGAACAATCTCGCGACTAAGATGACCACGACGAAAGCGCCACCTATGACTGAAACCAAGATCACCGCCCGCAATGTGCAGGTCTTCTACGGTGACAAGCACGCCCTGAAGGATGTCAACATCGACATCCGCCCCCGTTCCGTCACGGCCTTTATCGGCCCGTCGGGCTGTGGCAAGTCGACCTTCCTGCGCTGCATCAACCGCATGAACGACACGATCGCGAGCTGCCGCGTCGAAGGCAACATCATGATCGATGCGGAAAACATCTACGACGCCAAGGTCGATCCGGTGCAGCTGCGCGCCAAGGTCGGCATGGTCTTCCAGAAGCCGAACCCGTTCCCGAAGTCGATCTACGAGAACGTGGCCTACGGTCCCCGCATCCATGGCCTTGCCCGCAACAAGTCCGACCTGGACGAGATCGTTGCGACCGCCCTGCAGAAGGCCGGTCTCTGGAACGAGGTCAAGGATCGTCTGGACTCGGCCGGTACGGGCCTCTCCGGCGGTCAGCAGCAGCGTCTGTGCATCGCCCGCGCCGTAGCCGTCAGCCCCGAAGTGATCCTGATGGACGAGCCCTGCTCGGCGCTCGACCCGATCGCGACCGCCAAGGTCGAGGAGCTGATCCACGAACTGCGCGAAAACTTCACGATCGTTATCGTGACGCACTCGATGCAGCAGGCCGCACGCGTTTCCCAGCGCACGGCGATGTTCCACCTCGGCGAACTGGTCGAGGAGAACGACACCGACAAGATGTTCACCAATCCGGATGACCAGCGCACCCAGGATTACATCATGGGCCGCTTCGGCTGAGCCTCGACGTCATCCACGGTTGAACTCAATTTCAAGGACGTTTCAAATGGGCTCCTCTCACATCTACTCGGCCTTCGACGAGGAACTGAAGTTCCTGATGCGCCGCATCTCCGAAATGGGCGGTCTGGCAGAACAGATGGTCGCCGAAAGCGTGCGTTCTCTGGTGAATTCCGATGCGGCGCTTGCCCAGAAGGTGATCTCCGATGACGTCCTGATGGACGCCATGGAGCGCGAGATCGGCGACAAGGCCGTGATCACCATCGCCAAGCGTCAGCCGGTTGCCTCCGACCTGCGCGAAATCATCGGCGCTCTTCGCATCGCCGCCGACCTCGAGCGCGTCGGCGATCTCGGCAAGAGCAACTCCAAGCGCGTTGTCGCCGTCCAGGCGACCGGCGTGCCGCGCAAGCTCGCCCGTGGTCTCGAGCATCTCTCGGATCTGGCGCTGGCTCAGCTCAAGGAAGTCCTCGACGTCTACACCACGCGCTCGGCCGAAAAGGCCAAGTCGATCCGTGACCGCGACGAGGAGATCGATGCCATCTACACCTCGCTGTTCCGCGAGCTCTTGACCTACATGATGGAAGATCCGCGCAACATCACCAGCTGCACCCATCTTCTTTTCTGTGCCAAGAACATCGAGCGTATCGGCGACCATGCGACCAACATCGCCGAGACGATCTATTACATGACGACCGGTGCGCAGCCGGAAGGTGAGCGCCCGAAGGAAGACCTGACCTCTTCCGTCGGCGCGATCACCGAGTGACGTTGTCCAGCGGGGTTGATGCCTGATGCAGCCGAAAATTGCCGTGGTGGAAGACGAGGAGGCCCTCTCGGTCCTCCTTCGCTATAACCTTGAAGCCGAGGGCTATGAGGTCGAGACGATCCTCAGGGGTGACGAGGCTGAAATCCGCTTGCAGGAGCGGGTTCCAGACCTTCTGATCCTCGACTGGATGCTACCGGGCGTGTCCGGGATCGAACTCTGCCGCAGACTTCGGGTCCGCCCCGAGACCGAGCGCCTGCCGATCATCATGCTGACGGCTCGTGGTGAGGAAAGTGAGCGGGTGCGTGGCCTGGCGACGGGCGCGGACGACTATGTCGTCAAGCCCTTCTCGACGCCCGAGCTGATGGCCCGCGTCAAGGCCATGCTCCGCCGCGCCAAGCCCGAGGTTCTCTCCAGCGTCCTGCGCTGCGGCGATATCGAGCTCGACCGCGAGACGCACCGCGTCCATCGCAAGAGCCGCGAGGTTCGCCTCGGACCGACCGAGTTCCGGCTCCTGGAATTCCTCATGGCATCGCCGGGTCGCGTCTTCTCGCGTTCCCAGCTGCTGGATGGTGTCTGGGGTCACGACATCTATGTCGACGAACGCACCGTCGACGTGCACGTCGGGCGCCTGCGCAAGGCGCTGAACTTCTCGAACATGCAGGATGTTATCCGCACCGTGCGCGGCGCGGGTTATTCCATGGAAGCCTGAGCAAGCTAGTTTTTTCTCGATTAAGGGGCCGCACGGATCATCCGCTGCGACCCTTTTCGTTTCAGGCGAGAGCCCAAAAGAAAACGGGCCCCGAAGGCCCCGTTGCATGTCTCGATCTTGCCGATGGATTAGCGGGCGGCCTTGCGGCGTTCGCTGACCGGCTGATAGGCGAGCTTCGCGTGATAGGTGCAGTAAGGTGCGCTATCAGCGATCTCGCAGCCGCAGAAGTGGAAGTCGTCCTTCATCGGGTCGCCGATCGGCCACTTGCACGTGCGCTCGGTCAGTTCCGTCAGCGCCAGACGACGCGAGATCGGCACGACCACGTTGAGAGAGCGGCGAACTTCGACTTCCTCGTAGGCTTCGACTTCGACCTCTTCCTTCAGCATGGTTGCGCCAGCAGCGCGGGTCACCGTGCGGGTGGTCGTGGTGGCTGCCGGACGGTTCTGGAAGGCGGCCGGACGCTGGGTCTGCGCCGGGCGCTTTGCCGGACGGGCCGCAGACGAGCTGCCGCCCGCCTTTGCACGGCCGGGAAGGTTAAGGCGGTGCACCTTGCCGATAACGGCATTGCGGCTTACGCCACCGAGTTGTGCTGCAATCTGGCTCGCGCTGAGGCCTTCAGCCCACAGCCGCTTCAGTCTCTCGACCCTGTCGTCAGTCCATTGCATAGTCGTCATGCCAATTCTCTCCGCCGCTCGCGTCTGTGATGGCAGAATCCGTCACCGTTGCTTCGAACGAATCCGAAACAAAACCGCCTCGATACTGTCGGTGAGCACTTCCGCCGCATGCAATCTATTAATGAAATTTAACCTAGAGGTCGGGTGACTCCGTGACAAGAGTCGCAGGAATCATCTGGAATCGATTTCGCGGTTTTCCCCAACTTGCTTCCCGAGTGAGTCAAGTATGCAACAGGTGGAATCTGCCCAGGCGCTCGTGCTGCGCGTGTCGGCCGAATCCGTGCCTACTCCTGCGATTCCTGCAGAAAACGTTGACATCGCAGGGGCGAATGCCGATAGTGCCCCCGCCGCCGCGAGGCGGCATTTTTAATTTTTCCGGGACCTCTGAGGCGTCCCGCCGTCGCGTGTGACGGATCGTCGAGAAGGATTGTGACAGCCATGGCCGAAGCTACGCCGCTCTACCAGACCTACAATCGGGCGCCGCTGCGTTTCGAGCGAGGCGAGGGCGTCTGGCTTGTGACGGAGAGTGGCGAGCGATACCTCGATTTTGCAGCCGGTGTGGCGGTAACTTCCGTCGGTCACGGCCATCCGCATGTCGTGGGCGCTCTGAAGGATCAGGCCGACAAGGTCTGGCATCTGTCGAACCTCTATGAAGTGCCGGGCCAGGAAGTTTTGGCCAAACGCCTGACGGACGTCACCTTTGCTGATCGCGTCTTCTTCACCAATTCGGGTGCGGAAGCGCTGGAATGCGCGATCAAGACCGCGCGCCGCTACCACTTTGCCAAGGGGCATCCTGAGAAGTTCCACATCATCACGATGGAAGGCGCCTTCCACGGCCGCACCATCGCGACGATTGCCGCCGGTGGCCAGGAAAAGTACCTCGAAGGCTTCGGCCCGAAGGCCCCCGGTTTCGATCAGGTGCCCTTCGGCGATCTGGAAGCGGTCAAGGCATCCATGAGCGATGCGTCGGCTGCAATCCTGGTGGAGCCCGTTCAGGGTGAGGGCGGCATCCGTCCGATCCCGGTGGAAATGCTGCGCGCCTTGCGCGACCTTTGCGACGAGCATGGCCTGCTCCTGATCCTCGATGAAGTCCAGTGCGGCGTCGGCCGGACAGGCAAGCTTTTTGCTCACGAATGGGCCGGTATCACGCCTGACATCATGGCTGTCGCCAAGGGCATTGGTGGTGGCTTCCCGCTCGGCGCCTGCCTTGCGACCGAAGAGGCGGCCTACGGCATGAAGGCCGGCACGCATGGCTCGACCTATGGCGGCAACCCGCTTGGCATGGCGGTCGGCAACGCCGTTCTCGATGTCGTGCTGGAAGATGGCTTCCTTGAGAACGTGCGCGACACCGCACTCGTGTTCCGCCAGGGTCTGGCGTCGCTGAAGGACCGGTTCCCCGACGTGATCGAGGACGTGCGTGGCGAAGGCCTGATGCTCGGCCTCAAGGCCAAGGTCCCGAACACCGAACTCTTGTTGGCGATGCGTGACGAGCACCTGCTCGGCGTTCCCGCAGGCGACAACGTCATTCGTCTTCTGCCGCCGCTGACGGTCACGGCTGAAGAGGCCCGTGACGGCATCGCCCGTATCGAACAGGCCGCCGAACATATCCGCGCCAAGGCCGCAGTTGCAGCGTCTGCCTAAGACAGGACCCTCTTTCATGGCATCTCCCAAGCATTTTCTCGATCTCTCCGCTGTCACGGCTGGGGACCTCCGCGGTATTCTCGAAGACGCAAAGTCTCGCAAGCAGGCGACCAAGGCCGGCACCGCCGACAAACCGCTTGCCGGCAAGATGCTGGCGATGATTTTCGAGAAGCCCTCGACCCGCACGCGCGTGTCCTTCGATGTCGGCATGCGCCAGTTGGGTGGCGAGACACTGTTCCTCTCCGGCACCGAAATGCAGCTTGGTCGTGCCGAAACGATTGGTGACACCGCCAAGGTTCTGTCCCGCTATGTCGATGCGATCATGATCCGCACCACCGATCATGCCCGTCTCCTGGAGATGGCCGAGCATGCGACGGTCCCCGTGATCAACGCGCTGACGGATCTCACCCATCCCTGCCAGATCATGGCAGACATCATGACCATCGAAGAGCATCGTGGCCCGGTCACGGGCAAGACGCTTGCCTGGACGGGCGACGGCAACAACGTGTTGCATTCGCTGGTCGAAGGCTCGGCCCGCTTCGGCTACAAGATGAACATGGCCGTGCCGCTCGGCTCGGAGCCGGATGACAAGATCCTCAACTGGGCCCGCAACAATGGCGGCGAGATCATGCTGTGCCATGATGCCGACCGCGCGGTGACCGGTGCCGATGCCGTCATCACCGACACCTGGGTGTCGATGAACCAGGAGCACAAGGCCCGCGGCCACAATGTCTTCCAGCCTTTCCAGGTCAATGCGGAGCTGATGAAGAAGGCCAATGACGAGGCGCTCTTCCTGCACTGCCTGCCGGCCCATCGTGGCGAGGAAGTGACGGACGAGGTGATCGACGGCGTACAGTCTGTGGTCTTCGACGAAGCCGAGAACCGTCTGCACGCGCAGAAGTCGATCCTCGCCTGGTGCCTCGGCGCCATCTGAGGTCGGATTTCGGGCGCCTTTCGGGTGACTTGACGTTTCGCGCAGGTGATCCCATCTGTGCCCTTTCTGATCGGGCCTCTCAGGCCTAGCGTATGGCGCCCCGTGTGCCGGGAGTACATTCATGGCGATGAAACAAGCAGAACTCGGCGAATTCGGTTTCGCCGGTGACGATCGTGTGGTCCCCTTCCAGGTGGAGGGTCTCGACGTGCGCGGTCGCACCGTGCAGCTCGGTCCGCTGATCAACACCATCCTCGATCGCCACGCCTATCCGGCGCCGGTGGCCCGCCTTCTCGCCGAAGCGATTGTGCTGACGGTGCTGATCGGCACGTCGCTGAAGTTCGAAGGTAAGTTCACGGTCCAGACCAAGGGCAACGGCCCGGTGGATCTGCTGGTCGCCGATTTCAGCTCGCCCGAAAGCGTCCGCGCCTATGCCCGTTTCGACGAGCAGGCGGTGGCCGATGCCGTGGCTGAGGGCCGGGCTTCACCGGAACAGCTGCTTGGCGAGGGCGTGCTGGCCTTCACCATCGACCAGGGCTCCTACATGCAGCCTTATCAGGGCATCGTGCCGCTCGACGGGACCTCGCTCGAGGATATCGCCGGTGTCTATTTCCGCCAGTCGGAGCAGATCCCGACGCGGGTGCGCCTCGGTGCAGCCGAACTCTTCGATCGTGACGAAAACGGCAAGCCGCGCCGGACGTGGCGGGCCGGCGGTCTGATCGCGCAGTTCCTGCCGGAAGCGCCCGAGCGGATGCGCCAGCCCGACCTGCACGGCGGTGACGGCGATGATCGCGATACCGATCTGCATGGCGATGACGCCTGGGATGAAGCGCGCATGCTGGTAGAGACCATTGACGCCGACGAGCTCACCGATCCCCAGGTCGGCATTGAACGGCTGCTCTTCCGCCTGTTCCACGAACGCGGTGTGCGTGCCTATGAGCCGCAGGCCGTGCATGATCGCTGCAGCTGCTCGCGAGAGCGCCTGAAAGGCGTTCTCCAGGGCTTCAATGCAGAGGAGATCGAAGCAAGCACCGAAGACGGTAAGATCACCGTCAGCTGCGAGTTCTGCTCGACGAACTACGAGTTCTCTCCCGACGAACTCACCGCTGTCTAACAAAGACAGGCGATGGCAAAGGGCCCAAAGACGGGCCCTTTGCACGAAGAATGTGTCGGCGATCACTGCAGATTTGTTTGCGATACATTCTTTCTATACTATTCAGCTATTCTAAATGAATATCTCCTAGGGTGGCCTTAGCGCTTTGGGGACACCTTGAATGCATTCGTCACAGGACGCGGCTGGACGTCGCGGGGAATTGGTCGCAGGGAAGGACCCTCAGGCTCATGCTTGGTCTCTGGCCCAGCTGAGCATCTCCGCGAAGCGCCAATACCGGGTATGGACGAGTGCCACCAGACGACGTGCCATGGCCGAAGCCTATCGGCCCATCGTGCGCGGGTTTCTCCTGCCGGGCGCCGCCTACTACTTCCTGGTCAGCTGGCTCCATTGGCAGGACGAAAGCGGCTTCAGTCTTCTGATCCTCGGCGGCATTAGTTGGCTCACAGCCGTTTCCTACACGGCCTTCCGTTGGCTGCTTCTGCCAGCCGGCCGGACTTCGCTGCAGCGGCTTGAAGCCGTCGGCTTCGCCACCAATCTTCTGATGTATTCGAATGTACTCGCCTACATGCTTCTGCATTTTGAGGAGCAGAAGCTCATCTATTTCGTGCTGATGGCGGTGGTGTTCTCCACCTCAGGCGTCACCCTGCGCGCAACGCTGGCCAGCGTCGTCCTCTCCATCGGCAGCCTGTTCTGGTTTTCCGCTCAGGCCTCCCCCGATGTGGCCAAGCAATTCGTCTTCATCGGTCTGGCAACCTCCTTTGCCGCCTTCGGCATGGCGAGCCTCCTGCGCAAGGCGATCCTTCGGCAGATCGATGCCCGACTGCTCGCCGACCAGTTGGCGGCACGCGACAGCCTGACAGGCATTGCCAACCGCCGTTCGGTCTTTTCCCGCATCGATGAGCTTGTCGAAGAGAGGAAGCCGTTCTGGGTTGGCATTCTCGATCTCGATGGCTTCAAGTCGATCAACGACATCTACGGCCACGCTGTCGGCGATCATCTGTTGTGTGAGGTCGTCGAGCGGCTGAAGCTTCGCCAGCGACAAGGCCTCGAGTTCGGTCGCATCGGCGGAGACGAGTTCGCCATCGTGATCGAAGGAGATCCAGGTGAAATCGAGGTCGAAGACTTCGGCAACAGTCTGATCCACGACATCTCCCAGGACTATGATTTCCAGCCGCTGCAACTGTCCGTGAGCGGCACGATCGGCTTTGCGCAGTTTCCAAAAATGGGAATCACCGCAAGACAGATCTATGAGAAGGCAGACTTCGCCCTCTATCGCGGCAAGCAGTTTGCCCGCCACCAGTCGACGATCTTCACCGTCGATCAGGACAAGGAGATGCGCGAGAGCCTGGCGCTTGAACGGGCGTTGAGAGAGGCGCGCATGGAGGATGAGTTCCACCTCCTCTTCCAGCCGCAATTCGATATTGCCGCCCGCCGGGTGGTGAGCTTCGAGGCACTTGCACGCTGGCAAAGCCCGACGCTCGGTCCCGTGCGGCCGGACCGCTTCATCCGGGCTGCCGAGCGGGCGGGTCTCATCCAGCAGGTCACCCGCATTCTCTTCGGCAAGGCGCTTGATGCGCTGGAGCTTTGGCCGGATGAGATCACCATCTCGTTCAATCTTTCAGCCCAGGACCTGGCCGACCGTGCCTTCGTCTTCTCCCTCGTTGCCCAGGTCCATGCACGCGGCATCAGCCCCGCAAGGATCGAGTTCGAGATCACCGAGACGGCAGTGATGAAGGATATCGCCACGTCCCGCATTTTGCTGGAAGACCTCTCCTCCGCCGGCTTCAAGATCGCGCTCGACGATTTCGGCTCGGGCTATTCCAGCTTCGAATACATCGACCAGTTGCCGCTGAACAAGGTCAAGATTGACAAGAGCTTCGTGCGCAAGGTCGCCGATAGCGTCACCTCCCGGGAGGTGGTGGCTGCCATCATCACGCTCTGCCGCAACCTCCATCTCAAATGCGTGCTGGAGGGCGTGGAGACCGAAAGCGAGATGGCAACCCTTGCGCCCCTGTCGCCGCAGCTGATCCAGGGCTATCTCTTCGGTCGGCCGATGTCGCAGCGCGACGTGCTCAGCCTTCTCCTGCGCGCCGAACAGCAGGACGCCGACAGCAGCGCGGCGTGAGCGCTGACGCGCTCTTTCGGCCGCGGAGCTAGCTGCTCAACGGTTGGGCTTGGGAAGCTATCGGTCTATGCCGTCTCGAGCGCGACCTTCACGGCGATGTCTGCCATGGCGAGGATCGCCTCGCGCGAGTTGGCAGCGGCGATGAAACGGCCGTTGTGACAGAAGCTGGCACCCTTCACGCCGCAGACGGCCTCAAGGTCACCATTGCTCAAGCCCGCCCATGCGGCGGGCAGGTCGGCCCGCTGCTCGAAGCTGTCTTCCACCTTGCGGATCCCGGTGATGCACCAGTCCTTGTCGCGCGGATGCACGACAAACAGCAGATGGTCGGCCCCGGCTTTCACGATCGCCGGGCGGAAAGGCATGCCCATCGGCAGTTCGAGAATGCGACGGTCACCCGTTGCGGCGATGGCGTCGAGCACCATGCTTTCAGCCCGCAGCTTGGAGGCGCGTTGTGCAATGCCCGCTTCCACGATCGCGCGAGCGATCGACAGTGCCGCATGGAAGCCGCGATCATCGGCGCCAGGCTGCTTGTCGTCGAAGACGGGCTTCAGCGTTTCGAGCAGGCTCGGCAGGGTCAGATCCGCGAGCGGTCCGGCCGTTGCAGGGCTGAGCGCCCCGTTGTCCAAGAGGTCGACCGGCAGCACGAATTTGGTGTCGAAGCCCTTGTGAATGGCCTCGACATGCCCCGAGGGAATGCCCACGGCGGCGAGGTAGTCACGACCGTAGTGCTTCCAGATAAGGCCGAAGGAGCTGTAAGGCTGGCCGTCGTCGCGCAGTGGCGCGCCGCGCTGATGGTGATCGAAGATCCTGTTATCTGCGTCATAGGCACCGCCGACATCATAGATGATGCGGTCCGATGCTGGTGTGATCCAGTCCGGCGCGCGGCTGCGCACGACCGTCGCATCGGGGAAAAGGCGCGTCAGGATGACGGACGACAACAGTTCGTCGGCATGAAAGCCGCCACTATGGGTGACGAGATGGGTAATGCTCATGCCGGGCGGGACCTTTGGCTGACGATGCTGATCGAGCCTCCGAGATAGCGGCAGCCGCCGGTCAACTCAACTGCCAATCGTCAATTGAGGGTGCGCACCATGCCTGGGCTGTCGAGCGAGAAGGCGGGGATCTCGACGTCGAAGCTTTCTCCGTCGTCGGTTTCCATCCGATAGGTGCCATACATCATGCCGGATGGCGTATCGAGCGGGCAGCCGGAGGAGTATTCATAGGTGCCGCCGGGATCAAGGCGCGGCTGCTCTCCGACCACGCCGGGGCCGCTGACCTCGTCGACCTGGCCGTTCTGGTCGGTGATGTGCCAATAGCGATGGGTAAGGCGGACGGTTTTCGCCGAGTGATTGGAGATCACGATCCGGTAGCCCCAGACATAGCGACTGTCATCCGGGTCCGACTGTTCCTCGAGATAGTAAGGTTCGACCAGAACCTCTATGTCCCGTGTCAGTGCGCGATACATGCGTGGACCCTGCGAAAACTTGCCTGCGATCATGACAGAAATGGCGCTCTTTGTGGCGGTAACAAGATCAGCCACCGAACGTCACGATGCTTTCAAGGGATAACGACGCAACCGGACCCGTCAAGGGCAATTGCTCAGCCGCGAGGATTATCGCGGCTGAAATTGTTGCAATATGAAGCGCTTTGAACGGTGTTCAGAGGCTCTTGATGGCCTTGGCAAAGTCTTCCAGCAGGTCCTGCGTGTCTTCGATGCCGCAGGACAACCGAACGGTGCCGCCGGAGATTCCGAGCTCTGCCCGGGCCTCGTCGGAAAGGTTCTTATGCGTTGTCGTCGCCGGATGGGTGATCAGGCTCTTCGCGTCGCCGAGATTGTTCGAGATCTTGATGATCTCCAGCGCGTTCTGCAGCTTGAAGGCCGCTTCCTTGCCGCCCTTCATCTCGAAGCAGACCAGCGTCGAGCCGCCGGTCATCTGCTTGGCAATGATATCGGCCTGCGGATGGTCCTTGCGACCTGGGTAGATGACCTTCCCCACGGCACTCTGCTCGGCCAGGAAATCGGCAATCGCGGTTGCATTTTCCGTCTGCTGCTTCACGCGCAGCGGAAGCGTTTCCATGCCCTTCAACAGCGTCCAGGCGTTGAACGGCGACATGGCGGGACCCGTGTGACGGAAATAGTCATGCAGGTTCTCGTTGATCCATTCCTTCGACGATAGCACCACACCGCCGAGGCAGCGGCCCTGGCCATCGATGTGCTTGGTCGCGGAATAGACGACGACATGCGCGCCGAGTTCGAGCGGCTTCTGGAAGAGGGGGGTCGCAAAGACGTTGTCGACGATCAGCTTTGCGCCGATCTGGTCGGCGAGCTTGGCTACGCCTGCGACGTCGATCACCTCAAGCGTCGGATTGGTCGGGCTTTCGAGGAACATCACCTTGGTGTTCGGCCGGATGGCGGCTTCCCAGTTGGCGAGGTCACGGCCATCTACCAGCGTGCATTCCACGCCGTAGCGCGGTGCCAGCGTCTCGACGACATAGCGGCAGGAGCCGAACAGCGCGCGGGCAGCGACGATATGGTCGCCGGCCTTGACCTGGCAGAGCACGGCAGCAGCAACGGCTGCCATGCCGGACGCCATCGCACGCGCATCCTCGGCGCCTTCCATCATGCACATGCGCTTTTCGAACATGTCATTGGTCGGGCTGCCATAGCGGGCGTAGATATAGCCGTCGTTCTCGCCCTTGAAGCGGGCTTCTGCCGCTTCCGAGCTTTCATAGACGAAGCCCTGGGTGAGGAAGATCGCTTCAGACGTCTCGCCATAGGGAGAGCGCAGCGTGCCGCCATGGACGAGGGTGGTGGCCGGGCGCCAGTTCTTGCTCATGCACGTGCCTTTCGAACACAAAAAAACCGGTCGCGTGAACGGACCGGTTTCGTAAACCCGGTCTATTTAGCCACTTGTTTAACGTGGCTGCAAGCCGACCGGCCAAATCACCACGGGATAAGGCTGCCTTACGCCTTCGCGGGCCTTGCGTCAATTGGTGGGCTTTGGTTTTGTCGGGCCCAAACAGGATTGAGATCATGACCTTGAAACCCGGGATTTTGTCCGATCGCGCGATCGGCGCCTTGTTCGGTGGCGGCCAGCTGAAGAGCGAGGTTATGCTCGACAAGGACCAGATCCAGCCGGCAAGCCTCGACCTGCGTCTGGGCGGCAAGGCGATCCGCGTGCGCGCGAGCTTCATGCCGGGCCGCGGCCACACCGTGGCCGAAAAGCTGGAGCGGCTGACCCTGCACGAGATCGACCTCGAAAACGGGGCCGTGCTCGAAACCGGCTGCGTCTACATCGTGCCCTTGATGGAAAGCCTCGACCTGCCAGCGGAGATCTCGGCGTCCGCCAATCCGAAGAGCTCGACCGGCCGCCTCGACATCTTCACCCGCGTGATGGTCGACTACGCTCAGGAATTCGACAAGGTGCCGGCCGGCTACAAGGGCCAACTCTATCTTGAGATTTCGCCGCGCACATTCCCGATCATCGTGCGCCGTGGCTCGCGCCTGTCGCAGATCCGTTTCCGCACCGGCCAAGCTTTGCTGGGCGAGGCGGAGCTCTTCGACCTGCACAAGGCCGAAACGCTGGTCGCGAGCGACATGCCAAATGTTTCGGGCGGCGGCATTGCGCTGTCGATCGATCTGAAGGGTTCCGGCCCGCAAGGGCTGATCGGCTATCGCGGCAAGCACCATACCTCGGTCATCGACGTCGACCTGAAGGGCGCCCATGAAGTGCTCGACTTCTGGGAGCCGCTCTACAGCCGCGGCCGCGACGAACTGATCCTCGACCCGGACGAATTCTATATCCTAGTCTCGAACGAGGCCGTGCATGTACCGCCGCTCTATGCGGCCGAAATGACGCCTTATGACCCCTTGGTCGGCGAGTTCCGCGTGCACTATGCCGGCTTCTTCGACCCGGGCTTCGGCCATGCGCCGGCCGGTGGCTCAGGCAGCCGCGCGGTTCTGGAAGTCAGAAGCCACGAAGTGCCCTTCATCCTCGAACACGGCCAGGTCATCGGCCGCCTGGTCTACGAGCATATGCAGGAGCGCCCGGAGGGCCTCTACGGCACGGGGCTCGGCTCCAACTACCAGGCACAGGGCTTGAAACTCTCCAAGCACTTCCGCCTGCCCTGACAAAAGAGGGCGCAGCATTCGCGCCCCTTTCCGTCCCATCCGGCTTGACACTCCTGCCGAACTGTTGGATTTCTCATCCCCGTTGCGGGTGTAGCTCAATGGTAGAGCAGCAGCTTCCCAAGCTGAATACGAGGGTTCGATTCCCTTCACCCGCTCCAACTTTCCCAGCTATTTTCCAGCAAACTTCGCAAACGCCGCCAGCAGATCCCCAAGTCGCTTGGCCATGGCCTCGTCTGTCAGCTTTCCCTCCCCATCGAACAGCGTATGTGCCCGCGACACCATCAGCCGCTTCTCTGAAAATGTCCGGCAGCCGAGCGTGTGCAGCACCGTAAGCCAGGCATTCTGGCTGAGCAGCGTGCCGAAATTTCCGGGAGAAGCGCCGACGAGAGCGAAGGGCTTGTTGCCGAAGACCTTGGCCATGTCGGAAGAGGGTCGCGACAGCCAGTCGATGGCGTTCTTGAAGGCGCCGGGGATGCCGTTGTTGTATTCGGGCGTGAACAGGATCACGCCGTCGGCGGCGATGATCTTTTCCTTGAGGGCTGTTACGGCGGCAGGAATGCCTTCGGCATCTTCCAGGTCTCCGTCGTAGAGCGGAATCCCATGAATGCCGGCTGTCTGCAGAGCGTAACCCTCGGCCGGCAGGCCGGCTGCGGCCTTCAAGAGCGCCGTATTGAGCGAGCCCTTGCGCAGGCTTCCTGAAATGCCGAGCAGTGTCACCATGGTCTTTTCCTCGTCTCGATTTGTTATAAGGGAGGGTAGAACAGGGAGACGAGCATGACCAGCGGCCTGCACCACATCACGGCGATCACCCGGAAAATCCAGGCCAATGTGGACTTCTATTGCGGCTTCCTCGGCTTGAGGCTCGTCAAGCGCACGGGCGGTTTCGAGGACGCGACCCAGCTTCACCTGTTTTACGGCGATGACGTGGCCAGCCCCGGCTCGCTGGTGACATTCCTGGCCTGGGAAGACGGCTCCCCCGGGCGCGTCGGCCATGGTGCGGCAAGCGAGATCGCCTTTGCAATTCGCCCCGAAGCGATCGGCTTCTGGCTGACGCGCGCGCTGCAGTTCGGCGTGGCAGCCACAGGTCCCGCAACCGAATTCGGCGAGCCGGTGCTGAGGCTGACCGACCCTGATGACATCATCGTAAAGCTCGTCGGGACGACGGAGGTCGAGCCAGGGGAGACTTGGGCGGTACGCGGCATCGAGCCGGGCGACGCGATCACCCGGCTCCGCGCCGCGACCTTGCTGTCGGAAAAACCGTCTGACAGTGTCAACTTCCTCTGCCGGCATGCCGGCTTTGTAGTCGCGGCAACCGAAGGCACGATCACGCGGCTGACCTCGATGAGTGGGCAGGCGGTGGACGTGCGCGATGCGGGCGGCTTCTGGCCGGCGGCTCTTGGCACGGGCGCCATCGATCATATCGCCCTGCGCATGACCGATCGGGCGGCCGTCGAAACCCAGGGGACGGCTCTCAGATCGCACGGTGACGACACGATCAACATGCACGACCGCAAATATTTCTACTCGCTCTATGTCCGAGAGCCCGCCGGCGGGCTGATCGAACTTGCCTCGGATGGACCGGGCTTTGCGATCGACGAGCCATCGGACACGCTCGGCAGCCAGCTCTTCATCCCCGAACACTTTCATCTGCGCCCTGAAGACATCGTGCCCATGCTGCCGCAATTCGGGCTTCCGGGTGAGCCGCGCATCATCTATCGCGACCTCCCCTTTGTGCACCGGATCCATGAGCCGGAGGCACCGGATGGATCGACGCTTGTGCTCCTGCATGGAACGGGCGGCAACGAGGCGAGCCTCCTGCCATTTGGGCGCAAACTGGCGCCTTCCGCCACTCTGATCGGCCTCAGAGGCCGCTCGACGGAGGAGGGCATCGCACGCTTCTTCCGCCGCTTCGGCCCCCGGGATTTCGATCAGAAGGATATCCGCGCGGAAGCGGAAGCCTTCGCCGCCTTCGTTGAAGAGGCCACGCAGGCTTACGGCCTGGACACCACGCGCCTGTGTTTCGCCGGTTATTCCAATGGCGCGAATTTCCTCGCCGCAGCCATCATGCTGCATCCGGGCCTCGTGCAGGATGCACTGCTGCTGCGTCCGGTGCCAGTACTGGCTGATCCGCCGGATGTCGATCTTCAGGGCACCCGCATCCGTATCCGGACGGGCGCCGACGATCCAGCTGCCGGCGAGGCATCCGATCTCGCGGCCCAACTCCAGGCGCGGGGTGCCGAGGTCGAACTGCTAATCGTGGCGGGAGATCACACCTTGTCGAATGCCGATGTCAGCGCCTCGGCGGACTGGTTCGGTTGAACGAGGCCGGGCGGTAGAGATCCGCTATGGCACGGTCTGTGTGGCGTCTTGTTCCAGTGGAAGGGTTTGAGCCTCAGCTCGATGACCGCCTTCCAGGCGGCGAGCGACACGGCCATCCAGTAGATCGGGATCATCGCCCATTTCCAGCCCATGCCCTTCTTCTCCCGGTCGGTCATCGGGGTCGCGCCCAGCGCGAAGAAGACCGCGTAGCTGCCGAGGATGTTGAAGACATCCATGGCGAGCATCATCGTCGTGAAGACATTTGGCTGCGGCGCGGGGATCTGCATCAGCGAAAGCACGGACAGCGTGACGAAGACGATCAGGCCCGGATGGCTCAAGGCAGCGACCAACATCCCGCCGACGAGGAGCTGGAACACGAGGAAAGAGAGGGGCCCCATGTCGCGAGCGGTGCGCAGAGGCTGGCGCATCAGCACCAGCCATGTCTGCAGCCACCCCTTGTACCACCGGGTGCGCTGGGCGAGCCACACGCGAAACTCCGTCGGTGCATCCTCATAGGTCGGAAGCGTCAGCGTCGAAGAGCGGTAACCCATGCGACAGAGACGCATGCCGAGATCGGCATCCTCCGTGACATTGAAGGGGTCCCAGCCGCCGCTTTCGCGGAGCAGGGCCGTTCGAAAATGGTTCGACGTTCCGCCGAGTGGCAGCGGCAGTCGGTAGAAGCCAAGCGCCGGCAGTAGCCGACGGAAAAGCGCGGAATATTCGAGCGCAAAGATTGCGCTGATCCAGCTTTCTCCCGCATTGCCGATCACCAGCGGCGCCTGCAGGCAGGCGAGCTCTGAAGGGCCAAGCCGGAAGGCATGGAAGGCCTCTCGCAACTGTTGCGGATGCGGCCGGTCTTCTGCGTCGTAGATAGTTAGAAACTCGCCACGCGCTCCGGCAAGTGCATAGGTGAGGGCTTTCGGTTTGGTGCGCGGCGCCATATCGGGCACTTCCACCACCTCGATATGCGGCCCGGGACGCGCCTGGCGGATTGCCTCCAGCGTCTCGCGGTCATCCGCCTCGCAGACCAGCTTCACGTCGAGCAGGCTGCGGGGCCAGTCGAGCGCGTCGAGCGCTGCGATCAATTGCGGAACGACAGCAGCCTCACGGTACAGCGCGACCATCACCGTGTAGACCGGCAGGGCGTCAGAGGCGCTTTCGAGCGAGACTTCCGCCTTCGGGTGCCGTTTGCCATGCGAAACCGCCATGATCCGCAGGAAGAGAGCCGCCGTGTGGAAGAACGACAGCAGCATATGGGCAGCGACGATAGCGAGCAGGGGTGCGAAGACTAGAAGCAGGCTGATGAAGCAGAGGATTGCGCCTGCGACGAAACCTTGGTCGCCGGTGACCACCAGCCGCGCCGAGAGCGACTGTACGCTCTCGAACAATCCGCGCACGGCATGGCTAACCCGACGGGCCTCCCCCACCTTCCAGGTGGCTCTCCGGATGGCGGATGGCGTCGTGACGACAAGGCTGCCGGCGCCGTTTGCGTGGCGTCCGAAGCGTCTGGCAAGGCCTTCCATATGCAGGATCTGCGGTGCTACCGCGACCACCGGCGGCCTGTCCTTATGATGCAAGCGCAGCATGCGCGGCTCGACAAGCTGCGTGTCGCCATAGGCGTGATCGGAAAGCAGGGAGGGATCGATCTCGGCGAGAAAGGGCAGGCCATACATGCGCGCAAGGCCAGCGAAATAGGCCTCTTCTTCGATCGCACCGCTCGCCAGCAGTTCCACTTCGATCGAGGTGCCATTCGTTGCAGCCCGCTGCGCCATTCGCGCGATCAGCGGCTTGGAAATCCCAAGGATATGCAGAAGACCGGCTTCCGTCTTCAGATGGTCAAACCTTGAGGGGCCGGTCGCGCGGTCCACGCTCCGTTGGTCATGCTCTCGCGTCGACCCATGGCGCGCGGCGACGATCCGCGGGCCATATTCCCTCGTCCACACCAAGCTGCTACACGTCATTCGCTCGGAATAACGCCCCACTCATACCCCGGTTGATGATGATAGAGATGCGCGCAAAAGTTACATCCCTAGATTTAATGGGGTTGTGGGCCATGATTTTCGGCCTTTTGCTGTGCCTCCTTCTGTCGGCACCCCCAGCCCGGGCTCAAGCGACGGATCTTCCGATCCTGTTCGATGCCCGCGAGCGGCTGGTGCGGCCTGATGTCAGCAGCGTGTTGCGGCTTCGCTTTCTGACGACCACCGATTTCCCGCCCTTCAACTTCACCGACCAGAGCGGCCGTCTGTCCGGCTTCCACATCGACCTCGCCAGAGCGCTCTGCGAGGAACTCGGCCTGCAGGCGCGTTGCCAAATCCAGGCTCTTCCCTATGGGCAGCTCGTCTCGGCGCTTGAAGCGGGGCAGGGTGAGGCGGTGATGGCAGGTATTGCGGTGACGCCGGAGCTGAGGCAGCGGTTCAATTTCACCCGTCCCTATTTGCTCCTGCCGGCCCGCTTCCTGATGCAAGGCGACACGGTGCTGCCGCGTCAGGATGCCGAGGGGCTCTTCGGCCGCAAGGTCGGCGTGGTCAAGGATACCGCCCACGCGGCGATGCTGAACAACTTCTTCCCCGATATCGAAGCCGTCGCTTTCGAAAATCAGGACGCATTGATGAAGGCCCTGAAGGACAAGCAGGTACCGGCGGTCTTTGCCGATGCCCTGCAGCTGTCCTTCTGGATGATGAGCCCGGCGGCAGCCGGCTGCTGCCGTTTCCTCGATGGCCCTTTCCTGTCGGAAAGGCATCTGGGCGAAGGCATGACGATCATGGTGGGTGGCCAGGATGCCGCGCTCATGGCCGCTCTCGAAAGCGCGCTCGCAGCCCTTTCCAAGGACGGCCGGCTGGAGGAGATCTATCTCCGCTATTTCCCGGCCGGCCTGTTCTGAAGCAATTCCACCGAACGGCAGAACTGACTGAGAGCCGTCAGATCCGGCGGTAGCGGGCAGAGGCGCTGCGTTCCAGCGCCGCGCAGACCAGCTTGTCGAGCCCCAGGCGATCCCGCAGCATCTGCAGCAGGCGCAATTCCTCGGCGCGTACCGAGAGATCGACGGCGGCGATCTCGACAGCCAGCGCATAGGCCGTCTCATGCAACCAGTCCGGCAGTGCGTCGCGGATCGTTTCAAGCATGATATCGAGGCCTTCTGGCCCTGAGAGCAGGGTGGCGCAGCGTTGCGAAACCTCGATCAGGTGTTCCTTATCGAAATTCTCGAAGACCGGAAGAATGTCGATCAGCTGGCCGATGCGCACGAGTTCCTTTTCGGCCATGGCATTGTCGACGGCGGATGCCATGACCATGACGAAGATCAGGGCTTCTTCCGGAGATACGGGCTTGTTCATGTAAGGTGCTTTCCAGTTGCAGTCGCCAGAGAGTAGGAGGCGCAGTGAGGCCTTTCAAGGGATGTGGTCTCGCTGTCCCGAGTAGCGGTCTTCGCATTACCGCACAGGGTCACCAAAAAGCCCGCGTTTTGCGGCGCGGGCTTCCTCGGAGAGTACGGCAAGGGCGGAGCCCGGTTCGGCCTCAGCCCATCCGTATTTTGCAAGCCAGGACGAGACATCCTGAACACCGACCCAGCAGCGCGTGCGGATCTCCCCCTGCCATGCAGTAGAACCCGTCTCGCAGGTAAGAGACCGGTTGCGCAGGAAAAGCCGTTGCTGCGTGCGGGCCATGACCCCACAGGGCCAGGACGTGCCGTCCTGCGCAAGACAGGTCCTGTCCGGATCAGTCTCTGCAATATCGGCAAGGCGAATGCGCTGGTCATCGCTGAAGGCAACGATCCCGGCAGAAAGACTGAGCGGGCGATGTAGGAGAACGACCTTAGGCCGTGCCCGCTCCTCGACCGGCGAGAGCGGCGCCCGTGCGGCCACACGTTCCAGATCTCCGTTGTCTGTGAAGGCAGGGGAACCGAAAGTCTCTGGCTCGATCGCCCGGACAGCGCGCCGTGCTTCCGCCTGAGGAGCAAGCTCGATCATCTCGTCGTCTGCTACTCCGACTTCAGGCAGATCGAGCTCTGAGGGATCCGGCACGTCGAGATCCTCGATGTTGTAGTCGACGGGATCTTCCCGCAGACTCTCGCCGGCCTGCACGACCAGATAGGCCCAGAGAAGGAGCCCGATCGCGCCTGCGATGAAGGTGCCGATGCGTCGCATAGGTGCGTTTTCCTACTGGCTTGCCCAGATGATCCGCGCCACCCATTCGACATCGCTCATGTCGAGAGTGCGCGGCGGATGGTCTGGGTTGAGCGACTGCAACTCGATCGACTTGGCGCTTTGGCGGGCAAGGATCTTCGCCATGACTTCGCCTTCGCGGGTCTTCACCACGACGCGGTCGCCACGGCGGACCTGGGCGCCGGGCTCGACGATCAGAATGTCACCGTCGCGGTAGAGCGGCTTCATGCTCTCGCCCTGGACCTCCAGCGCATAGACGCCGTTGTTGCGGCCGGGCGCTGCCGGGAATTCGACGAGGTCCCAGCCCTGACCGGCGGGGAAGCCGCCATCGTCGAAGAAGCCGCCCGCACCCGCCTGGGCCATGCCCAACAGGGGGATCGAGCTTGCCTGCGGGGGAAACGTGCCCTGGGGCAGGGGGCTGCCGCGCAAGGCTTCGGGAGAGACATATCGCATGAACTGGTCGAGGCTGGCGCCTGTCGCCTCCAGCACCTTGGCGATGGATTCGGTCGAGGGCCAGCGCATGCGCCCATCGGCGCCGACACGCTTGGATTTGTTGAAGGAGGTAGGGTCGAGGCCCGCCCGGCGCGCAAGACCTGATGGCGTCAGCGAATGCTGCTCCGCCAGCCGATCGATCGCGGCCCATATGCTGTCATGCGAAAGCATGTTCGCGCCTCTTCAGCGCCGGATACATCGAGTTGCATTGTCCGGCTTTGGCGCAAATATTAGAGGATGGAACACGGTTAGTAAAGCCGAAAAGGAATAAAATCCTCTGCTCGGCTCAGGCAACCATGGCCATATTGATCTTGCCGAGCTGGATGACGGCCTGTGTGCGGCTGTCCACCTTGAGCTTCAACAGGATGGCCGAAACATGTGCCTTGATCGTTGCTTCCGACACGCCGAGTTCATAGGCGATCTGCTTGTTGAGCAGGCCTTCACCCAGCATGCCGAGCACGCGGCTTTGCTGTGGTGTAAGGGTTCTCAGGCGATTGATGAGGTCAGCGACATCGGGATCGGTTTCCTGCCCGCCCTGGTAGCTTGCGGGTGTGGCGATGTCACCTTCAAGCACAGACTGGATGCTCGATCGTATCTCGTCGATGCCGGCCGATTTCGAGATGAAGCCGGAGGCTCCAAGCTCGAGCGCACGGCGGATGGTGACGGCATCGTCCGTGGCCGAGACAATTACCAGCGGCAGGCTCGCAAATTCCGCGCGAAGCGACATCAAGCCGGAGAAGCCGGAGACGCCGGGCATGGCAAGATCGAGCAGCATGAGATCTGCGTCCGAATGCTCGGCGGCCGCCTGGCGTGCCGCTTCGAAATCGCCGGCCTCGATGATGGTTTGTGTTCCGTCGATGCCGGTCACGGCCTGGCGCAGCGCACCACGGAACAGCGGATGATCGTCGGCGATGATAAAGGTCGATGCAGCCATGTCACAGCCCCCTCCCAAGAGCGATGTCATATTGCGCGCGATTGCGTGCCCTTCTTTTAGCGCTTGCCGAGGCACTAGACAATGGTCGTGCAACGAATGGGCGAAAGCAGGCCTTGTAGAGGTCAGGTTCGATCTGGAACGGCGCCCTGCTGCGTTTGCTGCTCCTCGCCCTGGAACTCCTGTACAAGGCCGAAGAAGGCCCGCATGAAGCGCTCCATGATCCCGATCGATCGGTCGATCTCGGCGTCGCTCGGAAGCTCGCCGCTTCTGGCAGCCGTACCATCGGCAATCTGTTTCTCCAGAGCCTCTACCCGTTTTTCCAGCCGGGCGAGATCCTCTTCATAGGCTGCCCGTTCGTCCGCCGCCATCCGGCAGGTGAGTGTGCCATCGGCCTCGGTGCAAAGGGTCACTGCACCTGTCTGGCGATTCAGCCGCACGAAGCCACTCTCCGATTTCTCCAGCGTATAGCGGTCGGTCGCGGCTTGCTGTGCTATGGCGAAGGGAGTGCCGAGCGCAAGAAAAGCGAATGTCAGGACTGTTGTCTGATTGATGGCCATGGATGCCTCCTCCTCTCGTCCGTCTTGCCGGGCGTGGACATTTGTCCGCGTTTGCGGCAAACCGCCTCGACCCTCATGATCTGCGAGAGACCGGACCTTGGACAAGACCATATACAAGATCGTGCCGAGAGAATTATGGCAGGAGGCCCGCACGGCCGGGCTTTTCAAAGGCGCGTCGATCGATCTCAAGGATGGCTACATCCATTTTTCGACGGCTGCCCAGGCGATCGAGACGGCACGGCTGCATTTCGCCGGTCAGGCCGATCTCTTGCTGGTCGCTGTCGACGCCACTCTCTTTGGCGAAGCCCTGAAGTGGGAGACGTCACGTGGCGGCGATCTGTTCCCGCATCTCTATGCCGATCTTCCACTCGATGCCGTGCTCTGGGAAAAGCCCTTGGCCCTCGGGGATGATGGCCTGCATGTCTTTCCAAGCCTCGTCGAGGAGAACCGCTGATGCTTGACCTTTTCTCGCTCGGCCGTCGAGGCCTCTTCCTCTTCGATGCCGAAACGGCGCATGGTCTTTCGGTTGCAGCGCTCAAGACCGGCTTGGTGCCGGCTTGCAAGGCGCCCGCCGATCCGCGTCTCGCCCAGACGGTCGCCGGCATCCGTTTCCCAAATCCGCTTGGCATGGCCGCCGGCTACGACAAGAATGCCGAAGTGCCGGATGCACTTTTGTCTCTCGGCTTCGGTTTCGCCGAGGTCGGCACGCTGACGCCGAAGGGGCAGGCTGGCAATCCGAAGCCGCGCATCTTCCGCCTGGAGCACGACCGCGCGGTGATCAACCGCCTGGGCTTCAACAACGAGGGCCATGCCGCAGCGCTGGCGCGTCTCTCGGCGCGCGGCAATCGCTCCGGCATTGTCGGCGTCAACATCGGCGCCAACAAGGAAGCGACGGACCGGATCGCCGACTACGTCGCTGGCATCCGCCGTTTCTATTCGGTGGCCACCTATTTCACCGCCAACATCTCCTCGCCCAACACGCCGGGCCTGCGTGACCTGCAGGCAAAGGAAAGCCTCGATGCTCTGCTGTCGGCCGTGCTCGCCGCTCGCTCGGAAGAGGGCCTGAAGGCGGGCAAACGCCTGCCGGTCTTCCTGAAGATTGCGCCTGACTTGACCGAGGAAGGCATGGACGACATCGCCGAGGTCGCAGCCGCCCATGATCTCGATGGCCTGATCGTCTCGAACACCACGCTATCCCGCGACGGCCTTGCTGATGCGACGCTCGCAGGCGAGGCGGGCGGCCTGTCCGGCGCCCCGCTGTTCGACAAGTCGACCGCTGTCCTTGCACGGATGCGGAAGCGCGTTGGACCCACCCTTCCGATCATCGGCGTCGGCGGTGTCTCCTCGGCGGAAACGGCGCTGGAGAAGATCCGCGCCGGCGCCGATCTCGTGCAGCTCTATTCCTGCATGGTCTATGAGGGGCCGGCACTGCCGGGCCGCATCGTGAAAGGTCTCTCGACCCTGCTCGATCGCGAAACGGTCGCCAATATCCGCGAACTGCGGGACACGAGGCTCGATCATTGGCTGTCGGTGAAGGTCTGATCGGTCTTCGGCTTTAACCTTGCGAGAAGCAGCAGACCGCGCAAACCGAGAAACACGTTGAGCGCGATCCAAAGCCCGTGATTGGAAAACAGTGGCACGAGCACGGCGACGCTGGCGAGATAGCCGGCGAGCGCCAACAGCATCATGTTGCGCATCTCCGATGACCAGGTCGCGCCGATGAAAACGCCGTCCATGTGAAAGGCGAGCGCTCCGGTGAGCGCCGTCAGCGCCGCGTAGACGAGGTAGGTCTCGGCAACGCTGCGCACATCGCCGGCCGTGGTGATGAAGCCGATGATCGCATTTCCGAAGATCAGGAAGAAGGCGACGCTGGCCAAGGCCAGCCCGAAGGACCAGAGCCCCGTGAGCTTGACCGCCCGCTCGAAGGCTGACCGCTGCCGTGCCCCAATCGTCTCGCCGGTGATCTGTTCGGCTGCCGTAGCCATGCCGTCGAGGTAGAAACTCGCGATCATGAAGAAGTTCATGAGAACGGCATTGGCAGCGAGCGTCACCGCGCCGAAGCCGGCGCCGATCCGAGTCATGACCGTAAAGGCTGTGATCAGCGAAAAGGTGCGGATCAGGATATCGCGGTTGAGCCGGAAGAGCGCCATCAGTTTTGCACGGTCCGTGACCATGGAGACATGGGGAACGGCGGCCGGCCCATAACGCCAGAAGATGAAGGCAAAGCCGGCAAGCATGGCGACAACCTCGCCGATAACAGTGCCCCAGGCGACACCAGCGATGCCGAAGCCGAAGGTGATGCCGAGCAGGATCGACATGGCGATGTTGACGCCATTGAGCAGGATCTGCAGCGCAAGACCGACGGAGCCCAGTCCGCGTCCAAGCACGAAACCGAGCAGGGTGAAGTTCGACAGCGTCACCGGGGCGGCGAGAATGCGGATGCCGATATAGGTTGCAGCCGCCGCCTGCACGCCGCCATCCGCACCCATCATCGCCGGGCCGAAGCGGACAATGGCGGGGGATGCGATGAGGATGATGAGGCCGAAGCCCACGGACAAGACGATCGACCGCCAGAAGACGGCGAAGAGTTCGGTCGTCTCGCCACGCCCTTGCGCCTGTGCAACAAGTGCCGTGGTCGAGGCCCGGAGAAAATTCAGGCTGGCAAACAGCAGGTCGAACAAGGCCGCTGCAATCGCAAGTCCCGCCAGTTGCGCCGCGTCACCGCTCCGCCCGACGACGGCAGTGTCAGTGAGGCCGAGCAGCGGCGTGGTGACGAAACCGAGCGTCATCGGCACCGCAATTGCAAGCACGCTGCGATGGCTGACCTCGATCGGCCGGGATGGGAAAGCGGATGGGCTGTGCATGGAAAGCTCCGGACGGGACCGGAGCAGGAGAATCACTCAGGCCGAGAGCACCATGGCCCAGTAGGGGCGGTTGCCGGAAGCGGAATCCCAGGCGACCGCAACGCCAAGGCCGTTGAAACCACCGAGCATGTTGTCGAGATGCCGCTTGGAATCGATCCAGGCCTGAACCGCGCGCTCGACCGTGTCCTGTCCGGCCGCGATGTTTTCCGCAGCCGGCAAGGGAACGTCATGGCCCTTCATGCGGGCCCCGAAGCTGTCGTTGAAGCCGATCAGATGCGACATCTCCCCGGCGCGTGCCATGCGCTTGGCTTGTGCGATGGCCGCCGCTTCCGCCGGTCGGCTGCGCGACAAGGAAGAGAGGCCGCGCGACTGGCGTAACCGGTTGACCATCGGCAGCGCGGCCGTGGTTTCCGCTCGCGACGTGCCGTCATCGGGATTGAGGATATCGGTGGAGCGGCAGCCGGCAATTGCGGCTGTCAGGAGACCGGCCGAAATCAGGATCAGCCGGCGGCGGGGTACGGTGGCGTGCGACATGGACACTCAGTTCCTGGAGGCGAAGAGACGCAGCAGGATGAAGGCCGGAATGACGATCGTCGCACCGATCAGGAGGTATTGCCCGACCCGTCCAAGCGCGTCGAAGCCGGTATACCAGAGATCGATCAGGAAGTAGCGGACGCCGTTCAGGAGGTCGGCCGGATCGAGCCCGAAGACGGACATGACGAAGCCGACAATGAGCGAGACGACGATCAGCTTGACGAGCGTGCGGCCCGGGGTGTCGCCGAGAAATCGATTGATGCCATCAGCCATGCATATCTCCTGTTGTCATCCGCTGATATGGGCGCGGCCCGCCCGCCCTGCAAGCCGGCGAAGCAGGGCTTGCGATAGGACTTGAGTTTTTTCCGGCGATCGGTCAAGACCGCGAGCCGTCTCCATGCTGACCCACTCCATGCTGGAAGGCGTGAGGATCTCTTCGATGCACCCCACCCAGTTCTCCTCCGGCGACGTGATCGCCGACCGCCGCGCCGATTATGCCCGCATGCTTGCCGAGAATGGCGAACATGAGGCAGCGGCGGAATTGATGGAGCAGGCGCTGGAACTGGTGCCCGACTGGCCGGCGGGCCTCGTCCGGCTGGCCGATTATGCCGAGAAGGCGAACCTGCCAAAGAAGGCCGTGCCAGCATTGCGACGCGCGCTGGAACTCGACCCGGAGGATATCTTCGGAGCGCGGCTGAAACTCGCGCTTCTCGGCGCTGAAGACGTCCCGGATCAGCCACCCTCCCGTTACGTCGAGGCCCTCTTCGACGACTATGCCGATCGCTTCGATGCGGCACTCGTCGAACGGCTCGACTATACCGTTCCGGCCAAGCTCGCCCGGCTGATTGCTGACCATGACGACCGGCGGTTCGACATCGCGATCGATCTCGGCTGCGGCACGGGTCTCTTCGGGGCCGAGATCCGCGATCGGGTTGCTCACTTGGAGGGCTTCGATCTCTCGCTCAACATGCTGGCCAAGGCCGAGGAGAAGGGCCTATACGACCTACTTGCAAAGGCCGATCTGTCGCTCGATGCGGCCGGCTCAGGCCTCTTTGGAGACGGCCTGGCCGAAAACCGCGCCGACCTCGTCTCTGCAGCCGACGTGCTGATGTATCTCGGTGATCTCGCCAATGCCTTTGCGCTGGCGGCACGGCTTGCAAAGCCCGGTGCACTTTTCGCATTTTCGGTTGAAGACGCGGGCGAGGGAGATGGTTTCCTGCTGGCGCCGAGCCTGCGTTATGCCCATACCGAACAGCATGTCCGGCAGCGTCTTGCCGAAAACGGCTTCGAAGTCCTCGTTTTGACCCGCACCACCATTCGCATGGATGGCGGAAAACCGGTCTTTGGCATTCTGTTTCTTGCGAGCCGGACGGCAAGATAAGCAGCTTTCTTGCGAATTGCTCCATAGGTCAGCTTTGCTGACCTATCGTCCTTGTTTTCCAGGGGATCTCGAGTACCATTTGGGCTCCGAGATCGCTTTCTGGAGACGTGACATGGCGCAGTTGACGAGCATGCTGGGAATCTGGAATTCGAACCCGACCCGCCACACACCGGCGGAAGATCTGCAGGGCCTCGTGGCTGGCAGCCTGATCGCCGCCCTTGGCCTCTATTTCCTCGCCCAGGTCGGGCTTCTGACCGGCGGCATGGCCGGCCTCGCCTTCGTCCTGCATTACTGGAGCGGCTGGAGCTTCGGTCTCCTGTTCTTCGTGCTCAACCTGCCCTTTTACATCCTATCGCTGCGTCGCGTCGGCCTCGATTTCACCATCAAGACCTTTGCCGCCGTCGGCCTGACCTCCTTCATCGTCGAAATCGAGAGCCGCTTTCTCGTCATTCAGAGCATTGCGCCGGTCTGGGCGGCGATCCTCGGCGGCCTTCTGCTAGGCTTCGGCCTGCTCGCGCTCTACCGCCACCGCGCCAGCCTCGGCGGCCTCGGTATCCTCGCCGTCTATATCCAGGACCGCTTCGGCATTCGCGCCGGCCTCGTGCAGCTTGCCTTCGACCTCTGCGTCATGGCGCTCGCCTTTGCCGTCGTCAGCCCCTCCGTGGTGCTCTACTCGGTAATCGGCGCCGTGGTGCTGAACCTCTTCCTCGCGATCAACCACCGCTCGGATCGGTATATTGCGCTGAGGTGATACCTCTTTCGCCTCTTCTCTTTCACCGCCCGTCCACTACCTTGGGGCAGTGACGACAGCTGATTCCGCACTTGCTCTCCTGCCTGCCCCTTTCCTCCGTTGGTTCGGCGAAAAGGGCTGGCAGCCGCGCGACCATCAGCTGGAGCTGCTCGCCCGGGCGAGATCCGGCGAGAACGGCGGCGAAAGCCTGCTCCTGATTGCACCCACCGGTGCCGGCAAGACGCTGGCCGGCTTTCTACCGTCGCTGACTGAACTGACCGAGCGTGGCCGCAAGAAGCCGGGCGAGGCCTTCACAGGCATTCACACGCTCTACATATCGCCGCTAAAGGCGCTCGCTGTCGATATCGAGCGCAATCTGATGAAGCCCGTCACCGAGATGGGGCTTTCGATCACCATCGAGAACCGCACCGGCGACACGCCGGCTCACAAGCGTCAACGGCAAAAGACCAATCCGCCGGATATTCTTCTGACGACGCCCGAACAGGTCGCATTGCTCATCTCCCATTCGGACGCGGAGCGTTTCTTCAAGGACCTGCGCTACGTTATCTTCGACGAGTTGCATTCGCTGGTGACTTCCAAGCGCGGCCATCTGCTGTCGCTCGGTCTTGCGCGCCTGAGGAAACTCGCTCCTGGTCTAAAGACCATCGGCCTTTCTGCGACTGTTGCTCAGCCGATGGATCTGCGGCGCTGGCTGGTGGCCCAGCCGGAAGAGGGCGAGGCGGACGCGGGGCTGATCACCGTCGAAGGTGGTGCTAGACCCAATATCACCATCCTGCAGACCGAGGATCGCATCCCCTGGTCCGGGCACAAGGCGCATTATGCCATCCCCGAGATCTACAAGGTTCTCAAGGACTTCAAGACGACACTGCTCTTCGTCAACACGCGCTCCCAGGCCGAGATGCTCTTCCAGGAGCTCTGGACAGTCAATGACGACAACCTGCCGATCGCCCTGCACCATGGCTCGCTCGACGTCTCTCAGCGCCGCAAGGTGGAGGCCGCCATGGCCGAAAACCGGCTGCGTGCAGTCGTCGCCACCTCGACCCTCGATCTCGGCATCGACTGGGGTGACGTCGATCTCGTCATCCATGTTGGCGCGCCCAAGGGCGCCTCGCGCCTTGCCCAGCGCATCGGCCGCGCCAACCACCGCATGGACGAGCCCTCGCGCGCCATTCTCGTGCCGGCCAACCGCTTCGAGGTGATGGAGTGTCAGGCGGCACTCGACGCCAATTACATAGGCGCGCAGGATACGCCGCCGGTCGGCGAAGGTTCGCTCGATGTCCTAGCTCAACATGTTCTCGGCATGGCGTGTGCCGATGCCTTCGACGAGGATGAACTCTACCGCGAGGTGACCACGGCGCTTCCCTACGCCGCCCTGCCGCGCGAGATATTCGCCCGCATCGTCGATTTCGTCGCGACCGGCGGATATGCACTACGCACCTACGAGCGCTACGCCCGCATCCGCCGCCGGAAGGACGGGTTATGGCGCGTCTCCAACCCGCAGGTCGCCCAGCAGTATCGCCTCAACCTCGGTACCATCGTCGAGATGCCGATGCTCAATGTCCGGCTGGTCAAGCGCAACCATCTGGGCTCGATCGGCCGAGGCGGCATGACGCTTGGCAAGGTCGAGGAGTATTTCTTCGAGCAACTGACCCAAGGCGATACCTTCCTCTTCTCGGGCAAGGTGCTGCGCTTCGAAGGCATCCGAGACAACGAATGCCTCGTCTCCAATGCCTTTTCGATGGACCCGAAGATCCCCGCCTATGCCGGCGGCAAGTTCCCGCTCTCGACCTATCTCGCCGAACAGGTGCGCGCGATGCTGGATGATCCCGCCCGCCGCACTGGACTGCCGGACCAGGTGCGCGACTGGCTGGCGCTGCAGGCCGAAAAGTCGGTTCTGCCGAAGCGCGGCGATCTCCTGATCGAGACCTTCCCGCGCGGCGAGCGCTTCTACATGGTGATCTATGCCTTCGAAGGCCGGCTCGCGCATCAGACGCTCGGCATGCTGCTCACACGCCGGCTGGAGCGCATGCGGGCCAAGCCGCTGGGCTTCGTCGCAACCGACTATGCCCTCGCGATCTGGGCCTTGGAGGACATGGGCTCGCTGATCGCGCGCGGAGTACTCAGCCTCGCAGACCTCTTCGATCAGGACATGCTCGGCGACGATCTCGAAACCTGGCTCGACGAGAGCTTCATGCTGAAGCGCACCTTCCGCAACTGTGCCGTCATTGCGGGTCTGATTGAACAGCGCCATCCGGGCAAGGAGAAATCCGGTCGCCAGGTGACAGTCTCCTCCGACCTCATCTACGACGTGCTGCGCAGCCACGAGCCCGATCACATCCTCATGCAGGCAACGCGACAGGATGCCGCCGCCGGACTTTTGGACATTGCCCGCCTTGCCGATATGCTGGAGCGAATCAAGGGCCACATCCTGCACAAGCGCCTGACCCAGATCTCGCCACTCGCCGTTCCGGTCATGCTGGAGATCGGCAAGGAGCCTGTGGCAGGCGAGGCCCAGGAACACGTGCTTTCGATGGCGGCAGACGATCTGATCGCCGAGGCCATGGCGTGAATCAGACAGACCGGCTATGACGAGGCCGGATGCTGCGGAATGAGTAAATGACGGGTATGACGGCCCGGCGCCTGGCGCCGATCGAGACAGTGGAGACAACGACCGAGATCGCCCTCTCGGGCGTGGCCGCCGTCTGCGATCTCACCGGTGCCATGTACCTGCCAGATCATCGCACGCTCGTCGTCTCTGACCTGCATCTTGAAAAAGGCGCGGCCTTCGCAAGGCGTGGCCAGCTTCTGCCGCCCTATGACACGCTCGCGACCCTTCGTTTGCTGGAGAGCGTCGTCAATCGCTACCAGCCGGCGACCATTGTCAGCCTCGGCGACAATTTCCATGACCGCGTCGGGTCGGCCCTGATGCCCTCGGTCTTCCGCGAAATGATCCTTGGCCTCGCCGGTGGACGCGACATCGTCTGGATCAATGGTAACCATGACCCGGACGGCACGACGGCTCTGCCGGGGGTGTCGATGGATGAGTTCTCGCTCGCGGGCCTCACCTTCCGCCACGAACCTTCGCTCGCCCATGGCAAAGGCGAAGTGGCCGGCCATCTCCATCCCTCAGCCACCGTCCGTCGCCGCGAAAAATCCGTCCGCCGTCCCTGTTTTGCGACCGACGGCCTGCGCATGGTCATGCCATCCTTCGGCGTGACAACGGGCGGCCTCGATCTGCGCCACAAGGCCTTCACCGGCCTCTTCGCCCGCACCGACCTTATCGCGCATCTGCTTGGCCGCGACCGGATCTACTCGGTGCGCTACGGCAACCTTCTCGGCTAATTCGGCCTTTCAGCCTGGCGTGACCGCATAGCGCCGCCGGCTGATGCCGTTAGTCCTTTCGGAAGATCAGGCTCGCAGCCCAGCCTGTGACCAGGGCGAGCAGAACGGCAAATGTGCCGTAGGCGAGTGGCTGCTGGTGGGCCGCCTCGGTGATCGCTTCTTCGAGGCCCGTCTTAATGACGCGCAGCGGCAGTTCTTTTTCCGCGATGAACTCGCCCGACTTGAACAGATAGGCATGCACCATATGCACCCCGTTCGGGATGTTGGCCGGGAGCCTGAGCGTCGCCTTGAAGAGGCTCGACGACACGAAGCGCACACCGCCCGTGTCACGCTGATAGAGCCCGCCGGTCTGCTTCAATCTGCGGAAGGCATCGCGGAACTCGCCGAGATTGACGGAATTGCTGATGAAGCCCGTGGGCGTGAGCGCGACGTGGTCGATGCCGATGCCGAGCGAGGTCAGCACATCATCGGCTGCGATTTCCTCCACCGGCCGCGTGCTGGCGAGCGAGTATGAGATCGGCATCTGCTCGAAGGTCAGCGATGTGCGGTTGACCCAGATGCCGAAGAGCCGCTCCTTGCGGCGCACGGTGGTCCAGTCGCGTGGCCCCTCCAGTGTCACCACCACATCATACTGGCCGATGGCGAGCAGCAACTGGTCGGTATTGGTGAGCGCTCCGAAGATGGTGAGATCGGCGCCGGAAAAGTCCGAGGTGATCGCGATCTCGCTCGTGGAGGTGCCGATGTCGAGGCCTTCGGTTTCGGCCAACTGCGACGTCAAAGGATCCTGGGCGAACGCCGGAAGCGAAATCCCGATCGTGGCGAGAAGCGCAAGGGCGAGGAGGTGCGCTCTCATCTCAGCCTCCGATCGCCAGCGAGTAAAAGTCGTCTGGGGTGACGACCAGTTCGATCGCGAGACGCACGCCGACGGCAAGCACGAGAAGGCCGAGCAGCGCGCGCAGCTGTTCGCCGCGTAGTTTCTGTCCGACCCGAACACCGTATTGCGCGCCGATCACGCCAGCCACCATCAGGATGAAGGCCAGCACGATATCGACCGAATAGTTGGTCGCCGCCTGGACGATGGTCGTGTAGGCGGTGGTGAAGATGATCTGGAACAGCGAAGTGCCGACGACGACATTCGTCGGGATTCTGAGCAGATAGATCATCGCTGGCACCATGATGAAGCCGCCGCCGACACCCATGACCGAGGTCAGGATGCCGATGCCGAAACCGAGCGCCAGAATCGGGATCACACTCAGATAAATCTTCGATTTCTTGAAGCGCATCTTGAAGGGCAGGCGATGCACCCAGTTGTGCTGACCCGGCCGCTTCAGCGGTGCCGGTTCATTGCGGGCCGCGCGGCGGAGTGCGCGCAGGCTTTCCGCCAGCATAAGGCCGCCGACCGTGCCGAGAAAGACCACGTAGAGCAGCGAGATGATCAGGTCGAGCTGGCCGAGGCGCCTCAGCCAGGAGAAGATCCACACACCCAGCGTCGCCCCCGCAAGGCCTCCGATCAGCAGGACCGTGCCGAGCTTCATGTCCAGCGTCCCGCGCCGGAAATGCGAGATGGCGCCCGAGACGGAGGACGCGACAACCTGGTTCGCACCGGTTGCGACGGCGACGACTGGTGGGATGTTGTAGAAGATCAGAAGCGGTGTGATGAGGAAGCCGCCGCCCACGCCGAACATGCCCGAGAGGAAGCCAACAGCCGCGCCCATGCCGAGGATGATGAAGACATTGACCGACAATTCGGCGATCGGCAGATAGATCGTCACGTCAGGACCTCAAATGCAGGTAGCCGCGCACGATGGCGCGGTCACGTCAGGGTCTACAGCCCCTTGCTCTTTCTCATGCTGGGCGGGTGCAAGTCCTTGATCGGGCTTGCTCCCTTTCGAATTCTTTCTTGCGCCTCAAGGCCAATCAAGTCAATTCGCGAGCCCGTCATAGACCCTCAATCGCGGTCTTTTATGACAGGCCGATCATTTGTTACGGGCGAGCAGTTCCGTCACCAGCTTGTCCGTCACCTGGCCGGTCGGCTGTTCGCCGATCGAGGTCTGGAAAGCCTTGATCGCGGTGACTGTCTTTGCGCCCATCACGCCGTCGGGCGTGCCGGCATCGAAGCCGTTCTTGTTGAGAATGGCCTGGATGTTGCGGATCGCCTTTTTCATGTCGACGCTGGCGGTCTTCAGGCCCTTGCCGGCCCATTCGTCGGGCGTATTGGCCGAATTGGCGTCCGGGCTCAGCTCCTTGGCCTTCCAGAGATCCACTTCGGCGCGGGCGCGCTCCAGCTGATCGGGCTTCAGGGCATTGGCCACTTCGTCCCGCTTCTGCGCGGCATCGGTGTCGCCACCCTTTGCGGCAATCGCAAACCACTTGTAGGAGGTCACCAGATCCTGCGTCGTGCCATTGCCACGCGCGCTGAGGATGGCGAGGTTGAACTGGCTATCGGAAACGCCGTAGTCGGAGGCCTTGCCGAACCATTCGACAGCCTTCGCATAATCCTGCGCCCCGTCCTTGCCGGAGGCATAGATGACGGCGAGGTTGTGCATGGCGCTCGCATTGCCGGCATTCGCCGCCATTTCGTAGTAGCGCTTGGCTTCAGCAATGTTCGGCGCGACGCCGGTGCCTTTTTCCAGGAAATTGGCGAGGCGATACTGAGCAAGCGCGAAGCCCTTGTCGGCCGCCAGTCGATACCACTTGGCAGCTTCAGCAAAATCATTCGCGACGCCGCGGCCTTCGGTATAGCGCGCACCGATCTCGAATAGCGCCAGCGGATCGCCGTTCTTTGCGGCTATGGAGAGCGACGGCGGGGTGATCTCGGCGGGAACGACGATCTCTGCTGCGGGAGTAGAGGCAGGCTGGATCTCTTCAGCGACCACGACCTTTGCCGGCTCGGCGGCCGGCGCTGCTGCAAGCGTGTCGGCCGCAGGAGCCGAGGCCGGTGCTTCCAGTGTCTGGCCCGGCGCAGTCGGTGCGGGCGCCATCATGGCATTTACCGGTGCTGCGTTGCCGAGCTGAACCGGTGCGGCAGCAACGACGGGCTCCGGCGTCACCGCGACTTGCTCGTCTGTTTCGGCAGGCGGTTCGCTTGTGGCCAACTCGGCGGAGGGTACCGCTGCGCTCTCGATCGGCGCGGATGCGTCCATGCTGTTGCCGGCTTCCTCGGCCGGCAAAGGATCCGTCGGGGTGATCTCGCTCGTCTGGTCCGGAACGGCTTCCTCAAGCACGACAGGCGCTTCGCTGCGGGTCAGGGTGTTGACCAGCGGCATGGCCATGGCTGCGAGCAGGATGGCGCCGACGGCCATCAGGATCGGGCGGCGATAGCGGGCGAATAGCGAGGCCTCTCCAGCTTTCGACTTGGCCTTCACGTCGGCCATCATCTTGTTGCCGGTTGGTGCAACCTTCTGGGCGCGGTCCATTTCCATGGCGGCCGCCTGGGCGGCACGCCGTGCAGCAGCGATGTAGTCGGTGCGGTCATTGCTTTCGTCGGCGGACGGACCCGACTTGGCGGCCTGCTGGCTGGCGCGAACGCGCTCCAGGATCTTGCGCACATCAGGTGCACCCGAACCCGGCTCCAGCAGTTCATTGGCATCGTCAGGCGGCAGCACGTCGACGGCATCGACCGACGGCGCGGGATCGACGGCGGGCCGTGCTTCGACGGTCGCCTTCGGGGCCTTCTTGGCCGGCATCAGTTTCTTGCCGAGGCCGGCGAGCAGGCTCGGCTTGGAGGCCTTCTTCTCGCGCGCAGCATCGATGACAGGCAGCGCCGTCATGGTCTGGGCAAAGTCGTCAGCGGCTGCCAGCAGTTCCTCATCGATCGGGTGCGAGGCCTGAGGAGCCGGCTCGGCAACCATACGCGGAGGCTGGACAGCCGCCGGGCTTTCGGCGGCCCGGAGCGGCTGCGGGGTCGGCAGAGGCGCCTGGGCAAAGAGCGGAGCCGGTTCCGGATGATGCAGGTCGTCGAGGCGGCCGGCGATCTGGACGAGCGTGTCGTGCAGTGCTTCGAAGGTGCGGTGGGTGCGTTCTTCCGAGTGCCGGGTATAGTCTTCGAGCTGCCGCAGATGGTCGGAGAGGGCAGAAAGGGCGGAGATGTCGGCGGCGGCCGCCTGGCTTCCCGCCGGAAACCGGTGGGCAAAGTTGGCCATGACGGTTTCGGCTGCCTGACGGGCGGCCTCGATGATGTACTCGTCGCTGGTCGCCACATAGTCCTCGAGCGCCGAGATGCGCCCGGCAACTTCCGGATCGGCCGGCGAAGGCTGGCTGATCAGGGTGGAGAGGTGAGCGATCTGGTCTTCGAGCCCCTTCAGGCTGGCACTTTCGCCGCCGACAGGGCCTGTCGAGCTCGTCTCTTCCAGCCGGTCAACGACGGCATTCAGTCGATCTTCCAGATTGCGCAGCGCACTGTCGTCGATCATTGCGACTGGCGCGGGCGCATCCAGCTCCTCGATCCGCTGGGCGAGGATTTCCAGCCGGTCGGCAAGGCGATCATTGCCCGCGCCGCCGTCCAGCGCGTCGATCTTGCGCGAGATGTCAGCGAGGTAGCCGGTGAGTTCCGGTGCCGGAGCGGGCCTCTGAACCTTTTCCAGCATGTAGGAGAGCTGGTCGAGACGTTCTTCGATGCGAACGGCGCCCTGTTCGGCAGAGAGCTGTTCGATCCGCGCCGTCAACAGCTCCAGCCGCTCTGCCATCTCGTCGGACGCGTCGTGCTGCGGCGCGCGGCGATCTGACAGTGTCTCGATCTGCCGTGCGAGGCCGGAGAGCCGGTCCTCCAGGCGATGGAAGGTTGCCGGATCGTTGCCCGGGCCGCTGTTGCGGCTGCCGGCAGCAATCGCCCGGGTGATCTCGTCAAGACGCGTGTCGAGAGCTGCGAACTGCTCCATGACCATGCGTTCGTTCGGGTCGATATGCGCACCGATATGTTCAAGCGCGGCTGCGACCGTGACGAGCTTCTCTTCCAACGCCCGGATTGCGCGCGTGTCGCCCATGCCGCCAAGCTGCGACTTGATGTCATCGAGCCGGTCGGCAATGCGAATGATCTCGTCACGCATGGCGCCGGTGTCGAGCCCGTCGAGGCGAACCTCGACATCGTCCCAGCGGCGCTCCATGCGACGGACGGAATCCTCGCGGGCAAGGCCATCCATCAATGAGCGCAATTCGTTGAAGTCCTGGCGCAGCCCATCCGTGCCGGGGGCCTTGATGCCTTCGAGCCGCTGCAGGCTCTCGGCGAGGCGTGCGATATCCTGGCGCATGTCATCCTGCGGGCGGCTCTCTTCGGCCAGTACGCGGATGGAGCGCATCTCGTTGCGCAGACCTGCGATCTCCCGCGACAGGCTCTCGGCGATGTCCTGCTTCAACTCCTGGCGCAAGCCGCTCAGGGCTTCGGTGAACTCGAGGCCGGCGCGGGCCGGCGCAGCCGCGCGTGGCGGATAGGCTGGCTGCGGGTCGGCAAGCGGGGGCAGGGGTTGGCGCAACGGTGCGCGGGCCGGCGGTTCATCGCTGCGGCTGTAAAGCCTGCGGTCGCCGCCACGATTGCGGCTCTCCTCGAGCGCCCGCTGGCGCTGGCGGATTTCGGCAAGTGGATCCGGCCGCTGGTCGCGGTCGCTGCGCACAGGATCGTCGGCACGGCGGCCGGGAAGGACGCGTGACACGGGCTCGTCTGCGCGGCTGCGGGCAGCCTGTTGGCCGATCAACCCTTCGATGCGCGCCTCAAGCCCTTCGATCGTGCGGCTCAACGCATCCAGGGAGGATGGGCTGCCGGGCCGTTGGGTCTGGGATCGCGATCCGTTCATGGTTCTGCTCGCCTCGATGATGCCGGACGACGCTAGCGTCCGAATGCGTCCGGGTGGTCCATTTCGGCTTCGACAGAGGCGCCTGACGTTACGGCAGGCAGGCGAGTCGGAATCGCGGATGGATCACCAGCTTTCAAACGCAACCTTTCATGAAACATGGTAAACAAGCCGTTAAGCTTCTCCGGAAAAACGATGCGGCATGCATCTGCGTTGCCGCGTCACGCCCCGCACAAGCGGCTTTCTTTAGGACGAGCGGATAAAGCGAAAGTGACGGCTGAATCTCGCAAAAATGCCGCGCCTAAAAATTTTGACGTTTACGCGCACGTCAATTATTTGTATAAGCCAGAACAGTCCGATCCCGTCGGAACCGAAGTCTTTGGAGGAAGATGACCGATGCCTGTCTACAAGGCCCCCGTAAACGACACGCTTTTCATTCTCAACGACGTCCTTGGTCTCGAGCGGTACAACAACCTGCCGGGCTTTGAAGACGCGACCCCCGACATGATCGAGGCGATCGTCGGCGAAGCCGCCAAGCTGGCGGAAGAGCAGCTTTTCCCGCTCAACCTCTCCGGCGACCAGGAAGGCTGTGTCCGTTCGGATGACGGCTCGGTCAAGACGCCGAAGGGCTTCAAGCAGGCTTATGACGCCTATTGTCAGGGTGGTTGGCTGGGCCTCGCAGTGCCTGCCGAATACGGCGGCCAGGGCCTGCCCTACACCCTGCATTCGGCTGTCGGTGAATACATGTCGTCGGCCAATATGGCGCTGATGATGTATCCGGGCCTGACCCAGGGCGCGATCGCCGCGATCCTGGAGCACGGCTCCGACGAGCAGAAGCAGAAGTATCTGCCGAAGATGGTCGAGGGCATCTGGACCGGCACGATGAACCTCACCGAGCCCCATTGCGGTACCGACCTCGGCCTGCTGCGCACCAAGGCGGTTCCGAACGGTGACGGTTCCTACAAGATCTCCGGCCAGAAGATCTTCATCTCGGCCGGCGAACACGACATGTCGGATAACATCATCCACCTTGTGCTGGCCCGTATCGAAGGCGCGCCTGAGGGCACCAAGGGCATCTCGCTCTTCATCGTGCCGAAGTTCATGGTCGGCGACGACGGTTCGGTAGGCGCCCGCAACACGGTGACCTGCGGCGCCATCGAGCACAAGATGGGCATCCACGGCAACGCGACCTGCGTGATGAACTATGACGAGGCGACCGGCTATCTGATCGGTGCCGAGAACAAGGGCCTCGCAGCCATGTTCGTCATGATGAACGAAGCCCGCCTCGGCGTCGGCCTGCAGGGCCTGTCGATCTCCGAAATCGCCTATCAGAACGCTGCCAACTATGCCCGCGAACGCATCCAGGGCCGCTCTCTCTCCGGCGTCAAGGCGCCCGAGAAGAAGGCCGATCCGATCATCGTCCACCCGGACATCCGCCGCGTGCTCTTGACCATCAAGGCCTTCAATGAAGCCGGCCGCGCCTTCACGCTCTGGACGGCGCTGAAGTCCGACATCGCGCATCGTTCGGACGACGCTGCGGAAAAGCAGCTTGCCGACGACGTGCTCGGCCTGATGACCCCGATCCTCAAGGGCGTCTTGACCGACAAGGGCTTTGACCACGCGGTCATGGCCCAGCAGGTCTATGGCGGCCACGGCTATATCGAAGAATGGGGCATGAGCCAGTATGTCCGCGATGCCCGCATCGCAATGATCTACGAAGGCGCCAACGGCATCCAGGCACTCGACCTCGTCGGTCGCAAGCTCGGCCTCAATGGCGGTCGTGCGGTGATGGCGCTGTTCAAGGAAATCGGTGATTTCTGCGAAGAGAACCGTGGCGACGAGAACCTGTCGGCCTACACCAAGAGCCTGAAGAAGGGTCTGAACGACCTGCAGGCCTCGACCATGTGGTTCATGCAGAACGCCATGGCCAAGCCCGACAACGCCGGTGCCGGTTCGACCGATTACATGCACCTTTTCGGCCTCGTCGTGCTCGGTTACATGTGGGCGAAGATGGCCAAGGCCGCTAACGAGAACCTGGCCGCAGGCTCTGGCGATGCCGACTACTACAAGAACAAGCTGATGACCGGCCGCTTCTACATGGAAAAGGTCATGCCGGAGACGGCATTGCGCAAGGCCCGCATCGAAACCGGCGCCGACAGCCTGATGGAAATGGCCGCCGAAGCGTTTTGATCTTCCCCTTCTCCCCAGCGGGGAGAAGGTGGCCCATTAGGTTAGGCGCAACGCGTTGCGCCCGGGATGAGGGGGCGCTTGCGCAATCGGCCCCCTCATCCCCTCGCATTAGCTCGGCACTTCTCCCCGCTGGGGAGAAGTGGGAAAAAATTCCGGCGCCCCGTGCGCCCAAGGGAGAGAGACGATGACTGAAGTCTTCATTTACGACCATGTGCGCACGCCCCGCGGGCGCGGCAAGAAGGACGGATCGCTGCACGAAGTGCCAACCCCCCGTCTGGCCGCCAAGACACTGGAAGCGCTGCGCGACCGCAACGGCCTGGATACGTCGACCGTCGACGACATCATCTTCGGCTGCGTCGATCCAGTCATGGAAGCCGGCGCTGTGATCCCGAAGGCCGCTGCCTTCGAGGCCGGTTATGACTTTGCTGCTCCTGGCATCCAGATTTCGCGCTTCTGCGCCTCCGGCCTAGACGCGATCAACCTTGCCGCCGGCAAGGTCGTGGCAGGCTCCGATGACATCGTCATCGCCGGTGGCGTCGAAAGCATGTCCCGCGTCGGCATGGGCATGTCGGGCGGCGCCTGGTACATGGACCCCTCGGTCAACTTCCCCGGCTATTTCATGCCGCAGGGCGTTTCCGCTGATCTGATTGCCACCAAGTATGGCTTCACCCGTGACGACGTCGATGCCTATGCCGTCGAGAGCCAGAAGCGCTCCGCTGCTTCCTGGGTTGCCGGCAACTTCGCCAAGTCCGTTATCCCGGTGAAGGATGGCAATGGTCTAGTGATCCTCGACCGCGACGAGCACATGCGCCCCGGCACCGACATGCAGTCGCTGGCAAGCCTCAACCCCTCCTTCCAGATGCCCGGCGAAATGGGCGGCTTCGAAGCCGTCGCCATCCAGGCCCATCCGGAAATCGAGCGCATCAACTACATCCACCACGCCGGCAACTCCTCCGGTATCGTCGATGGTGCCGCGGCCGTCCTCGTTGGCTCCAAGGCCGGCGGTGAGAGCATGGGCCTGAAGCCCCGCGCCCGCATCCGCGCCTTCACCAATATCGGCTCTGATCCGGCGCTCATGCTGACGGGCCCGGTCGACGTGACGGAAAAGCTCCTGAAGCGCACTGGCATGAAGATCTCCGACTTCGACCTGTTCGAACTGAACGAGGCCTTCGCCGCCGTCGTCCTGCGCTTCATGCAGCATTTCAATGTCGACCATTCGAAGATGAATGTCGCCGGCGGCGCGATTGCCATGGGCCATCCGCTCGGTGCGACCGGCGCGATGATCCTCGGCACGGTGCTCGACGAGCTGGAACGCCGCGATCTGAACACCGCGCTGGTCACGCTCTGCATCGGCGCTGGCATGGGCACGGCGACGGTTATCGAGCGCGTTTGAGGGGGGAAGCTCCCCCTCATCCGCCTGCCGGCACCTTCTCCCCGCTGGGGAGAAGAGGGGTCGCCGCAGCGCTGGCCAATCCTCCTCTCCCTCTCGGGGAGAGGGTGGCCGAGCGAAGCGGAGACCGGGTGAGGGGGATGCTCCTCGCAACATCGAATTTCAGGGAAGAGGAATCCCATCATGACCTACAAGAACTTCACCATCGAGACTGACGCAGACGGCATTGCCCTCGTCACCTGGGACATGCCCGACAAGTCGATGAACGTCTTCACCGTCGAAGTGATGGACGAGATCGAGAAGATCCTCGACCAGACCGTGGCCGACGACGGCATCAAGGGCGTGGTCTTCACCTCCGGCAAGTCCTCCTTCTCGGGCGGTGCCGATCTCACCATGATCAAGGGCATGTTCTCCATGCTCGAAGAGGAAAAGGCTAGGGATCCGGCCGCGGCTGTCCAGAAGCTCTTTGACGCCGCCGGTCGCATGACGTGGCTCTGGCGCAAGATCGAGACCAATGGCAAGCCCTGGGTCTCCGCCATCAACGGCACCTGCATGGGTGGCGCGACCGAGCTGTCGCTCGCCTGCCATGGCCGCGTGGCGTCCAACGCCAAGTCGGTCAAGATCGGCCTGCCGGAAGTCAAGGTCGGCATCTTCCCCGGCGCCGGCGGCACGCAGCGCGTCGCACGTCTTGCCAACACGCAGGACGCCCTGCAGATGATGACCACCGGTCAGACGCTGTCGGCCGCCCGTGCCAAGGCGATGAACCTCGTGCACCAAGTCGTGGAGCCTGGCGAACTGATCAATACTGCCAAGCAGATGATCAAGGACGGTCTGAAGCCGGTCGCTCCCTGGGACGAAAAGGGTTTCAAGGTTCCAGGCGGCGGCATCTGGACCCCGGCCGCAGCCCAGCTCTGGCCAGCCGCTTCGGCCATCCTGCGCCGCGAAACCGCCGGCAACTATCCGGCAGCGCTTGCCATCCTAAAGAGCGTCTATGAAGGCCTGCAGGTGCCCTTCGACACGGGTCTCAGGATCGAACAGCGCTACTTCACCGAGATCGTCCAGACCACCGAAGCCTATTCGATGATCCGCTCGCTCTTCGTCTCGATGCAGGAGCTGAACAAGGGCGCCCGTCGCCCGGCCGGTCAGCCGAAGTCGGACATCAAGAAGGTCGGCGTCGTCGGTGCCGGTTTCATGGGCGCCTCGATCGCCTACGTGACGGCTGCGGCCGGCATCAATGTCGTGCTGATCGACCGTGACATGGAAGCCGCGGGCAAGGGCAAGACCCATTCGGAGGGTCTCGTTGCAGGTGCCGTCGGTAAGGGCAAGCTCACCAAGGACGAGGGCGACAAGCTGCTCGCACTGATCACTCCGTCTGACGATTACGGCACGCTCGCTGACGCCGATCTCGTCATCGAAGCCGTCTTCGAAGACCGCGACGTGAAGAAAGCAGTCATCGAAAAGGTCGAGGCCGTGCTGCCGGAAGGCGCGATCTTCGCCTCTAACACTTCGACCCTGCCGATCACCGGTCTCGCCAGAAACTCCAAGCGCCCGGTCGATTTCATCGGTATCCATTTCTTCTCGCCGGTCGAGAAGATGATGCTGACCGAAGTCATCCTCGGCAAGGAAACCGGCGACAAGGCGCTCGCTGTCGCCCTCGACTATGTCGGTGCGATCAAGAAGACCCCGATCGTCGTCAATGACACCCGCGGCTTCTTCGTCAACCGCTGCGTCCTGCGCTACATGGCCGAGAGCTACAATATGCTCATCGAAGGCGTGCCACCGGTCATGATCGAAAATGCTGCGAAGTTCGCCGGCATGCCGGTCGGTCCGCTGGCGCTCAACGATGAAGTGGCGATTGACCTCTCCTACAAGATCCTCAAGGCGACCGTCGCCGATCTCGGCGAAAAGGCGGTCGACCCGCGCCACATGGAGCTGGTCGCCCGCATGGTCGAGAAGGAAGAACGCTTCGGCCGCAAGAACGGCAAGGGCTTCTACGACTATCCGGCCAAGCCGGCGAAGAAGCACATCTGGCCGGGCCTGAAGGATCTCCATCCGCAGCAGAAGCCTGACGATGTCAACGTCAAGACACTGCAGGAACGCTTCCTCGCCACCATCGCACTTGAAGCCGCCCGCACCGTCGAGGAAGGCATCGTCACCGATCCGCGCGAAGCCGATGTCGGCTCCATCCTCGGCTTCGGCTTTGCGCCGTATACCGGTGGCGCGCTGTCCTACATCGACGGGATGGGCGTGAAGACCTTCGTCGAGCTCTGCGAACGTCTCGCGAAGGACTACGGCCCGCACTTCACGCCGACGCCGCTCCTCAAGGACATGGCCGCCAAGGGCGAAACCTTCTACAGCCGCTTCAACCCTTACGGTGAAGCTGCCAAGGCCGCTTGAACTCTAGATTTGAATGGATTCGAAAAGGCGGCTCTCGGGCCGCCTTTTTTGTTTCAGATCGAGTGTGAGGCCTCAGTTCGTCAACTCATACGACCGACGCAAGCCTTCGCGCTCAAGCCAGGCGATCACAGCCTCCGGCTCATCCGTCTGGATGATCGTCACTCCGCGCTCGACGAAGAAACCCCAGACATCCTCAGGCCGTCCGGTGGACAATGCGAGGTAATCGCCGCGCCCACCGGCGACCATGCCCTCCGGCCGATCGGTGATCGGGTAGGTATTGATCCACAAATGCGCGTCGTTGCGGATCGCGGCTGCGCGGGAAAGCGGCGAGAGCAGGGGGCCGCCATCCGCAGTGATGGGCTGTGAGGCATCCCGATACCAATGCACAAGCTCCGCTGCCGGCGCCCCGAGTGCAGACTGCGTGCGGTCGATGAAGGCCGGTTCAGTCACCGCGTCGTCGGCGAGGATCGGCATGAAGGCGATATCGGCCCCGATTGCCCGGCGGATGTCGCGGGCGAGCTGCAGACGCTCGGCATTCCAGACGGCAAGCTTGAGCAGCACGCCATCCGGCATGCCAAGGCTGCGCGCAAGATCGGCGACTTCGACGAGGGCTTCCGGTTCGAGCTTGTTGTCGATGTTGATCAGGATGCGGCCGCGCGCATGCAACATGGCTTCTTCGAGGGTGAACACATGCTCGTCGGTCAGTTTCCGCTGACCTTCCACAACGAGCCGGCAAGACCTGAGTTCAGCTAGTGTATGCTCTGCCACCTTGCCACGACAGGTCGTGGTGCGGTCCAGCGTCTCGTCATGCATGATCACAAGCACGCCGTCCTTCGAACGGCGCACATCGAGTTCGACCATCTCCACGCCGGTGGAAGCCGCGTGATCGATGGCTGCGAACGAATTCTCGGCCCGGACGGTCACTCCATCCTTCTTCCAGCCCGCCCGATGAGCCACGACCATGACATGATCACGGTTGAGATTAGCCTGGGTCAGCCGTTCGTGGATGAGAGCCGCCCGGTTGGATGGCGGAATGGGCGCCAGGCTCGCTGCCCCGGTGACGAGGGAGAGCAAAAGGCCAAGGACGAGAACGGCGAGACGCATGAGCAGGGCTCCGATCTTCAATGTCGTTCCCGTCGCATTAGGTGCTTCGAGTGAAGCCGCCGTGACGGTTTTCTGAAGCCTCTGTGACAACGGAGAATGGAACAGGCCCGCCCGCCATGCCGTTGAGACATGCGGGAACATTCAAAAGGGAGAAGCGCATGACGACTGCGAACGGCATACCGGACGGCCACAGGGCTATCGACGTCGAACTTCCCGTCAATGCGGTTCTGCATCTCTGGTTGAAGGCGGTCACGCCGGATGAACCGGGATCTGTTTCTCTCTACAGCGTCAACGGAAAATTCGGTGAGGTCCAGGCGGTCAATGCCGAGGAAAACTCGTTCCGGATCTACCACGTCTTCGGTGGCGGAACGGTGACGCTCGCCTATGACACGCAGGTGACGTCAGTTTCGGTCGCCTATTGGTTCACGCCGTCGGATGTGCTGGAAACCGGCATCACGGTCATCCACACCAACCCTGCCAACGAGCCGCCGAATCTACCGGACGGCTATCATTTCCGCCCGCCTTTCGGCTGGATGAACGATCCCAACGGCTTCGGTCGCTTCGGCGGTAGGCCGCATCTCTTCTACCAGCATTATTCGCATGGCCGGACGTGGAACAACATGCATTGGGGCCATGCCGTTTCCTCGGACTATCTGCGCTGGCGACATCTGCCGGTCTTCCTCTTCCCTTCCGAGGAGTTGACCGTCAGACCCGACAAACGCGGAGGCGCCTTCTCCGGCTCGGCGATCGCGCGCACCGACGGTCCCGGTATCCGCGTCTTCTTCACCGAAAAAATTGCCGACCGCATTCCCGAACAGGAAATCCAGCTGACGGCGACCTCCACGGACCTCTTCAGTGCAGGTGCGGCCGAAGTCCTCCTTCCCCGACGACCGGATGGCGAAGGCCTCACCTTCGATTTCCGCGACCCCTATGTCTTCCGGGGACCTGACGGTCTCTGGAAGATGCTGCTCGGCAGCCAGAGCGCCGAGGGTGGTGTTGTTCTGCTCTACGAGACCGAGGATAATACGGCGGCAGATGGCTGGACCTATATCGGCAAGCTCTATACCGAGACCCGATATCAGACCTCGGCGCTCGAATGCCCCTGCCTACTGCCCATGGACGGGGATCATCGTGACCCCGCGACCCGCTGGGCGCTGATCTACGGATTGATGAATGGCGAGGACAAGGAGACCGGCAGGCGTAACCTGACAATGATCGATATCGGCTGGTTCGATGGGCGAAACTTTGCCAAATCCTTCGGCCGTGAGCTCGATTTCGGCACCGACAATTATGCTTTCCAGGCCTTCGTCGATGGCAATACACCCGTCGGTATCGGCTGGCTGGGCAACTGGGCCGATACCGGACCCACCATCGATTTTCCCTCCGCCATGACGTTGCCGCGGACACTGACGCTGGAAGGTGACACGCTGCTCACGCCGCCGATTGGCGCCGCCGAGAGCCTGCGCGCCCGCATGCTGGACCGCACAAGGCTGGCGGCGGGACAGGTCGTCTCGCTGCCGAACGGTGCGGCCGAGATCACGTTTGATCTCTCGGAGGCGGGGGGCGCATTCCGTCTGGAGTTCGATCATCCCGATATTCGCCTCGCCATCGCCCAGCACGAAGAGGGATTGGAAATCCTGCATGGCTATCTCGACCGTCCGGAGGAGCCGCCGGGTCCGCGCTATCTGTCTCGTGCCGCAAACGTCCGGCGCCTGCGCATATTCGTGGACTACGGATCGCTGGAAGTCTTCGCCGATGGAGGCCGGATCGCGGGCACCAAGCGGATTGCAGGCTTCGAGCCGGTTCGGTCCCTAAGGCTGATCGCCGAGCCCGGCATCGTCAGCAACGCGACTATCTGGTCCCTCAGGCTCTAACCTCGTCCCGTTGATCTCTGTCATTTGCCTGTCAACGAGCGCGGATTAGGGTCGCCGCAAGATCCCAACAGGGCTGCGATGACATGAGAGACAAAACGGACGCTTCAACCCGGGCAGCCGAAATTCATGCCGAGATGATGGCACTTCGACAGGCGATCCTGACCGAAGCCGCTCAGTCCGTCACCGCCGGGCAAACCGACGATCTGGCCATTGCCAATCTCGGCCATTATCTCGCCTTGCGTCGCCACGACATACGCTCCCTACAACGCCGGCTGATGGCACTCGGCCTATCCTCGATGGGGCGGCTTGAAGGGCGGGTGCTGCCCACCATCGATGCGGTTCTATCGGCCCTGTCTTGCCTCGCGAAGACTACCGAAAAAACCCCTGCGATGCCGTTGGAGGCTGACTTCTTTGCCGGCGAAGCGAGGCTGGAGGCAGAAAGCCTCGCCTTGTTCGGCGCTACGCCAGCCGGGCGTCGTACACGCATTATGGTCACGCTGCCCAGCCAGGCAGCCGACGGCCCCGACCTCACGCTCGATCTTGCCCGTGCCGGGATGGATGTGGCGCGCATCAACTGCGCCCATGACGGTCCCGAAGCCTGGCGCGCAATGACCGCTTTCGTGCGCGATGCGGCAGCTATCGTCGGTCGGGACATCAAGGTGCTGATGGATATTGCAGGTCCCAAGATCCGAACAGGCGCGGTTGCCTCCGTCGAAAAGAAGGCCCGCCTGCAGGCGGGAGACCGCGTTCGACTGGTCGCGTCCGGCGCGCCGCGCGTAGATGAACGCATATCCTTCTCTGCGGCCGTCTCCCTGCCTGAAATGGTCACCCGGCTTTCTGTCGGGGATCGACTGCGCTACGACGACGGCAAGCTCGAAGCCGTGGTGGAAAGTCTGGCCGAGGGCGAGGCAGTCATCCTGATCCGGCGAACGAAGTCCGGCGGCACCAAGCTGAAACCCGAAAAGGGCATCAACTTGCCCGATACGGCCCTTGGTCTATCGCCGCTCACGGCAAAAGACGAAACCGATCTGGTCACCGTCATCGAATGCGCCGATCTCATCGGCTACTCCTTCGTCAGCCGCCCCGAGGATATCGATCTCCTCGACACCGTGCTTGCCCGTCATGGCTTGCAGGATCGGCCTCTCGGCCTTATCGCCAAGATCGAGCAGCCGCTGGCGCTCACCAACCTTCCGGAGCTGATGGCGAGAGCCCGCAGGCGCGGCCCCTTCGGTGTCATGATCGCCCGTGGCGATCTCGCCGCCGAAATCGGCTTCGAGCGGCTGGCGGAGATGCAGGAAGAAATCCTCTGGATCTGCGAGGCGGCATCCGTTCCCTGCATCTGGGCCACACAGGTGCTCGAGGACATGGTCAAGGAAGGCATCCCGACGCGCGGTGAGATGACCGATGCCGCCATGGCCGCGCGCGCCGAATGTGTGATGCTCAACAAGGGCCCGGCCGTGGTCGAGGCAGTCTCCCTGCTCGACCGCCTGATGGGGCGGATGAACGACCACATGTTCAAGAAGACACCGACCTTGCGCGCGCTGAAGAGCTGGTGAGAGCGGCCGGAGCTTAGGCAGCGCTCAGGTCACCCCTCACTCCGCGGCAGCGCGGCGCTGAGAGGAAACCTGTGTGATGAAGGCGCGCAAGGCTGCAGGCCTTACCGGCTTGTGCTGAAGCGTGATCGAATGCCGTTCGGCCTCTGCCCGCACTTCTGCCGAGCGGTCGGCAGTGATCAGCAGCGCCGGCACGTCGGACTGGGTGAGCGCCCGAAGTCGCAGGATCGCACCCGTGCCGCTGCCGTCTCCGAGATGATAGTCGGCAATGACGAGATCCGGCGGGACGCCCGCTCTCAGCAGCTCGTCCATCTCCGCAATCGAGCCTGCGCATTCGACATTGCAGCCCCAACCCGAAATGAGGAGCTGCATGCCTTCGAGGATCTTCGGTTCGTTGTCGATGCAGAGCACCCGGAAGCCCTGGAGTGTCGGTGTGGAGCGACTGCCGCCATCGAGGGGGATAACGCCTTTCGCAGCCGGTTTGGCGATATCGAGTGGCATCACGACCTTGAAGGTCGTGCCCTTGCCAGGCTTGGAAGCGAGCTCCACCGGGTGCTGCAGAACCTTTGCGATGCGGTCCACGATCGACAGACCGAGGCCCAGGCCAGAGGCGGTCCGCATGCCCTCCTCGAGGCGGGCGAATTCCTTGAACACGGTCCGGAATTTGGACGCGGGAATCCCGATGCCGGAGTCCGTTACCTGGATCAGCACCTTGTCGCCCTGACGCCGGGCGCCGACGACCACGCGGCCGGATGGCGTGTACTTGATCGCGTTGGAGACGAGGTTCTGCACGAGCCGGCGAAGCAGAGTGGGATCGGAGCGCACCGAAAGCGTCGTGGGGATGACCACGAGTTTCAAATTCTTCTCCCGCGCCATAGGGGCAAAATCCGTCTCGATACGTTGCAACAGGCTGTTGAGCGGCACGCTGGAGAAGCGCGGCTTCATGGCGCCCGTGTCGAGCCGCGAAATGTCGAGAACGGCCCCGAGAATGCTCTCGACCGATTCCAGCGCAGAGTCGATGTTCTCGACCAGCGCACTGTTTTCCGAATCGCCCAGTCGCTCCACGAGCGAGGAGGAGTAGAGCCGGGCGGCATTGAGCGGCTGTAGAATGTCGTGGCCGGCCGCCGCAAAGAAGCGGGTCTTGCCGATATTCGCCTCGTCGGCAGCCGCCCGGGCTTCGGCGAGCGCATGGTTCACCCGTGTCAGCTCCGCCGTGCGCTCGCTGACGCGCTGTTCCAGGGTTTCATTGGCCTGTTTCAGCGCCTGATCGGCTTCCACGCGGGCGGTGATGTCGCTGAAGGTGGCGACCAACCCCTTGTCAGGCATCAGGTTGCAGCGGACTTCGATGATCCGCTTGCCGCCGCCCAGCACCATCTGGAATGGCCTGTCGAACTGATGGAAGCTGCGGATCACAGCTTGTGTGTCGCCCGCTGGCACATCGCCCCGCTGCGCCAGCATCGTGATCATGTCGAGCAGTGGAAAACCGACCTGCCCGACATGTTCGGGCAGATCGAGGAGCGTTCGGAAACGGCGGTTCCAGATCGTCAGCCGGTCGGACGCATCGAAGACGGCGATGCCCTGTTCCATCTGGGCTAGCGCCGTCTGCATCATGTCCTGATTGTATTGCAGCGCTTCCGAAGCCTGGTCCAGCAGCCAAACAGTATCGGCGGAAGGGTCCTCGGCCTTTTGCAGGATGAGCGACAGCACCAGGCGCGCCGAGGACGAGCCGATAGCGCTGCCGAGCAGCTGTTCGGAGAAATGGATGAAAGCCATGTCCGCCGGGCTGTCGTCTGCGAGTTTGCGCCCGACCGTCTGCTCGTACGACCGGAAGGACCTCTCCATGCGCTCGTTGCCGAGATAGCGCGCGATGGCAGCCTTCAGGTCGCCGACGGCGACGCTTGTCTTCCAGCCGCGCGTGGCGAAGTTTGAGCGCGGCTGGCGCTTGATGAAGATGGCTGACTGGATGCGTTCCACCGGACGCGGGTTGCGGCTGAGCGACCCGATGACGAAGGCGAGCGTATTGATCAGCAGGCTGAAGATCGTCGCATTGACCAGCGGATCCGCATATTGCGGTTCGAACATCGAAAGGCCCGGCAGTAGGAAAGCCAGCACCGAAGAGGCGATCCAGGAATGGTCTTCCGCGCCAAGGCTGGGCAGGAACAGCAGATAGGCCCAGACGAGAAACCCGATGGTGAGGCCGGCAATGGCCCCGCGCGCATTGGCCCGCCGCCAGATCAGCCCGCCGAACATCGCGGGTGCGATCTGCGCGATGGCCGTGAAAGAAAGAAGGCCGATCTTGGCGAGCCCGGTCGTGTTGTCGGCGGACCGGAAATAGACATAGCCGAGCAGCAAGACGCCGAAGATCGCGGTGCGGCGGATATGCAAGAGCGTCTTCGCAAAATCCTCGCGCTGGCTTGGCCGCCCCAACAGCTTCTGCCGGAGGAAGATCGGCAGGACCATGTCGTTGGAAACCATGATCGCGAGCGCGACGGAAGCGACAATCACCATGGCGGTCGCAGCCGAGAAACCGCCGATAAATGTCAGCAGTGAAACGAAGCCGGATCCGGCCTCAAGCGGCAGGGACAGCACGTAGAGGTCGGCGTCTCCGCTGCCGCCGAAGATGAGAATGCCGGCGATCGCCGCGGGCAGCACGAAGATGTTGATGGCGATCAGGTAGATCGGCATCAAGATCCCCGCGAGTTTCAATTCGCGGGGTGTCCGGTTCTCCACCACCGTTACATGGAACTGGCGTGGCAGCATGATGATGGCGAAGGCCGAGAGCGCGATCAGCAGGATCCAGCGGCTGGCTGGCGTCTCGTGCGACAGCGCCGCCATGACCGCCTCGCTCTCGGTCGCTTTCTGCCAGAGGTCGGCGGGGCCGTCGAACATGGTCCAGATAACGAAAACGCCGAGTGTCCAGAAGGCGACGAGCTTGACGACGGATTCCATCGCGATGGCAAGGATCAGGCCGTCCTGATGCTCGGTCGCATCGGTATGCCGGGTGCCGAAGATCACGGCAAAGCAGGCAAGAATGAAGGCGACGATCAGCGGCAGGTCGATGAAATAGAGATTGCCGGTGCCGATCCCATAGGCCGTCGGGTCCATCACGGCCGCGACCGAACTGGAAACGGCTTTTAGCTGGAGGGCGATATAGGGGATGATGCCGACCAGATAGATGACGGTCACCAGCATGCCGACAACAGGGTTCTTGCCATAGCGTGCCGCGACGAAGTCGGCGCCGGAGGTGATCTTTTCCGTCTTGGCGAGTTCGACGATCCGTCTCAGGATCGGCATGCCCAGCGTATACATGAGGATCGGGCCGATATAGATCGCCATGAACTCGAGGCCGTGCTGCGCCGCCAGTCCCACGCCGCCGAAATAGGTCCAGGAGGTGCAGTAGACGGCAAGGCTGAGGGCATAGACGACCGGCCGGCCACCCGCTGGAACGCCATGCACGCGCGTCTTGCGGTCGCCGTAGCTTGCCACGGCGAACAGGAACAAGAGGTAACCTATCGCTGACGCAACGATGATCCAGCCTGGGAACACCTTTTCCTCCTCGACTGCGCCCAAGGCGGAACCTTAGGACAAGTCCGCGGCTTTTGAAATCGTTTCGGATATTGACCTTAGTCGAAGCGAAACCGTCAGAAATGAAAATTCACCATTTTCGAATGGACAAAGTTTCATTAACCATGGCCAGGAGATCGGCCATCAGGGGCCACTCCGTTTAGGACCACAAAGGAGCAGGGGATAATGCTGCAAGAATTCAAGACTTTCATCGCGCGCGGCAACGTCATGGATCTCGCCGTCGGCGTGATCATCGGCGGCGCCTTCGGCCTGATCGTCAACTCGCTGGTACAGGACATCGTGATGCCGGTCGTCGGCGTCATCTTTGGCGGCTTCGACTTCTCGAACTACTTCCTTGCGCTAAGCAGCAACGTAACGGCCAATTCGCTGGCTGCGGCCCGCGAGCAGGGCGCAGTCTTCGCCTATGGCAACTTCATCACCGTCGTCATCAACTTCATGATCCTCGCCTGGATCATCTTCCTGATGGTCAAGGGCGTGAACGCCCTGCGCAAGTCCATGGAGAAGGAAGAAAAGAAGGCAGAGGAAGCCGCACCGCCGCCGGCTGACATTCAGCTCCTGACCGAGATCCGGGACCTGCTGAAGACCCGCTGAAGACATAAGGTGACCCGCATGCGGGTCGCCGAACCCATCAGCGAGATCGATATCAGCCTCAAGGAATATCATGGGATTTTTGCCCGGCGATCAGCTAGACATGCCGCACTGATCGAAGGAGTGAAGACCCCATGACCCTGCTGGACAGCCTCAGCCCCCGCGCACTCGCCGCCCCGGAAAGCGGTATCGTCGAGATTATCAACTATGCGCGGGGTCGTGACGGTCTGCTACCGCTCTGGGCGGGCGAGGGCGATCTTCCGACACCCGACTTCATCAATCGCGCCGCAAGCGAAGCTCTGCTCGGCGGCGAGACCTTCTACACCTGGCAGCGCGGCATCCCCGAGCTTCGCCAGGCGCTTTCCCGCTACTATCAGCGCCATTTCGCCGTCGATCTGCCGGTCGAGCATTTCTATGTCACGGCATCGGGCATGCAGGCGATCGCGCTTGCCGTCCAGGCGCTGACCTCCCCCGGCGACGAGATGATCTATCTGTCGCCCTGCTGGCCGAACATCGTCTCTGCAATCGATCTTGCCGGCGCGAAGTCCGTCTGCGTACCGCTCTCCTTCACCGATGGTCGCTGGACGCTCGATCTGGAGCTGCTGGAAAAGGCGATCACGCCGAAGACGAAAGCGCTGTTCATCAACACGCCGTCCAATCCCACGGGCTGGACGGCAAGCCGCGAAGACGTGAAGGCGATCCTCGAGATCGCTCGACGTCACGGGATCTGGATCCTCGCCGATGAGATCTATGCGCTCTACTACTATGGCGCTGAAGAGCGCGCGCCATCCTTCTTCGACGTGATGGAGGCGGGCGACAAGATCATGTTCGCCAACTCCTTCTCGAAGAACTGGTCCATGACCGGCTGGCGCGTCGGCTGGATCGTCGCTCCCCCGGAACTCGGCCAGACGCTCGAAAACCTCATCCAGTATTCAACCTCCGGCGTCGCCCAGTTCATGCAGCGGGGTGCCGTCATAGCCCTCGATCAGGGCGACGACTTCATCCGCGAGAACATCGCCCGAGCGACCGCCTCACGCGACATTCTCTGCGATGCCCTGATCGCGACTAACCGGGTCGAAACCCTGAAACCCGAAGGCGCGCTCTACGCCTTCTTGAAAATCGACGGCATCACCGACAGCCGCCAGGCGGCTCTCGACATCGTCGACAAAACGGGCGTTGGCATGGCACCCGGCACGGCCTTTGGCGAGGGCGGGCTGCCCTTCCTGCGCGCCTGCTTCCTGCGCAACCCCGCCCAGATCACCGATGCCGCAGAGCGTTTGAGCCGATATGTGAAGGCTCTCTAGGCAGATATCGGACGGGATGAGGACATTCGCTAAAATTTGAGCGGATGTCCTCACCCAGGCTTAACGACGAATCCTGAAAGTGAAGCTGTTTCAAGAGCTTGAGTGCCGTCCATAAGCACTCTGTAAGGTGTGCCTGCTTTTCTATCCCCGATAACAAGAACAACGGGAAGAAAAGTCATGGCGATCTTGGTGACGGGTGGCGCCGGCTTCATTGGCAGCCACATGGTCTGGGCTCTCCTCGAAGCGGGCGAGGAGGTCGTCGTCGTCGATCGGCTGTCGACCGGCTTTCGCTGGGCGGTCGCGCCGGCAGCACGATTCTATCTTGGCGACATCGGCAAGCCGAACGTGCTCAGACAGGTCTTCGCCGAAAACGACATCGAGGCGATCATTCATTTCGCCGGCTCGATCGTTGTGCCGGAATCGATCTCGGATCCGCTGAACTACTACGAGAACAACACCGAAAACACCCGACGTCTGCTCGCGGCGGCCGTCAAGGCCGGCATCGACAAGGTGATCTTCTCTTCAACGGCGGCAGTCTACGGCCTGCCCGACAAGCCGCTGCCGGTGCGCGAAGATGCGCCGCTCCGGCCGGAATCGCCTTATGGGCAGTCCAAGCTGATGAGTGAGATGATGCTGCGTGACACGGCGCGCGCTCATGGTCTCTGCTACGTCGCTCTGCGCTATTTCAACGTCGCCGGTGCCGATGTGAAGGGCCGCGCCGGCAATTCCGCGGCGGGTGCCACGCACCTGCTCAAGGTGGCCTGCGAGGCAGCTCTCGGCAAGCGATCCGCGATGTCGGTCTATGGTACGGATTATGACACGCCTGACGGCACAGGCGTTCGCGACTACATCCACATCAACGATCTCGTCGACGCGCATCTGCAGGCCTTGACCTATCTGCGCAGGGGCGGCGGTCCGCTTGTTGCCAATTGCGGCTATGGCAAGGGGTACTCGGTGCTCGATATCGTCGAGGCAGTGCGCCGCGCCACGAATGTCGATTTCAAGGTGGACTATGCGCCCCGCCGCCCGGGAGACGCGCCGCTGGTCGTGGCCGATTCCAGCCTCGCCAAGCAGGTTCTCGGCTGGGTCCCGCGCTATGACGACCTTGGTGTGATCGTTGAAACCGCCCTGTCCTGGGAGCGCCGCCTTGCGCAGGTCGCTGAGCCCGACATCAAGGATCTTCGTCGTCGGCTTGCCAGCGGCTTCTGAATACGCAGTTCGTTGCGCCAGAGAGACACCGCCCCGGCCTGCCGGGGCGGTGTTGTTTTATCCATGCGGCTGTAAGCAAAGATTTTGGCGGATCGGCTTCGTCCGCTCGCCCAGAAGCGTCAGCGCAAAATTCGGCTCAGAGCAAAGGAAAAGCCGGAGATGCGGCTTGCATCTCCGGCTTCCTCTATCGGTTCCGGTGCTCGGGCACGAGCCTCGGAGCCTTAGCTCTTAGGCTTCGAGATCGAAGCGGTCGGCGTTCATCACCTTGACCCAGGCAGCAACGAAGTCCTTCACGAACTTCTCCTGATTGTCGTCCTGGGCGTAGACTTCAGCATAGGCACGCAGGACCGAATTCGAACCGAACACGAGATCGGCGCGGGTCGCGGTGAACTTCTTCTCACCGGTCTTGCGGTCGCAGATGTCGTAGGAGTTCTTGCCCGTCGGCTTCCAGGTGAAGCCCATGTCGGTCAGGTTGACGAAGAAGTCGTTCGTCAGCTGGCCTTCGCGGGTGGTGAACACGCCATGCTTGGTGCCGCCATAGTTGGCGCCGAGAACGCGCATGCCGCCAAGCAGGACAGTCATTTCAGCGCCTGTGAGGCCCATCAGCTGTGCACGGTCGAGCAGCATTTCTTCGGGGCTGACGACATAGTCCTTCTTGGTCCAGTTGCGGAAGCCATCGGCCAGCGGCTCGAGCGGGGCGAAGCTTGCGGCATCCGTCTGCTCGGCGGTCGCATCGCCACGGCCTGCAGCAAACGGCACGGTCACGTCGTAACCGGCAGCCTTGGCAGCCTTCTCGACGCCGACATTGCCGGCCAGCACGATGACATCGGCGACACTGGCGCCGAATTCCTCGGCGATCAGTTCGAGCACCGAGAGAACCTTGCCGAGACGGGCCGGCTCATTGCCTTCCCAGTCACGCTGCGGGGCGAGACGAATGCGGGCACCGTTCGCACCGCCGCGCATGTCGGACTGGCGATAGGTACGGGCGCTGTCCCAGGCGGTGGCAACCAGTTCGGCGATCGAAAGGCCGGAAGCGGCGATCTTTGCCTTGACGGCGCCGATGTCGTAGTTCTTGGCACCAGCCGGAACCGGATCCTGCCAGATCAGCTCTTCGGTCGGTGCTTCCGGACCGATGTAGCGAACCTTGGGGCCGAGATCGCGGTGGGTCAGCTTGAACCAGGCGCGAGCAAACGTGTCCTGGAAGTAGGCCGGATCCGCCATGAACTTTTCGCAGATGGCGCGGTAGGCCGGGTCGACCTTCATGGCCATGTCGGCATCGGTCATCATCGGCATGCGACGGATCGTGGGGTCGGTGGCGTCCACCGGCATGTGCTCTTCGCGGATCCCGATCGGCTGCCACTGCTGTGCACCAGCGGGGCTGTGTGTCAGTTCCCAGTCATAGCCGAACAGCAGTTCGAAATAGCCCATGTCGAAGACGGTCGGGTTGGCGGTCCATGCGCCTTCGATGCCCGAGGTGACGGCCAGGCTCGCCTTGCCGTTCTGGTTCGGGTTCATCCAGCCAAAGCCCTGGTTTTCCAGGTCGCCAGCTTCCGGCTCAACGCCGAGTGCCTGTGCGTCGCCATTGCCGTGTGCCTTGCCGACGGTGTGGCCACCAGCGGTCAGCGCTGCGGTCTCTTCGTCGTTCATCGCCATACGGGCGAAGGTCTCGCGCACCTGTGCGGCGGTCGCCATCGGATCAGGCTTGCCGTTCACGCCTTCCGGGTTCACGTAAATGAGGCCCATCTGCACGGCGGCGAGCGGGTTTTCCATCGTGTTCGGCTTGGTAACGTCTTCGTAGCGGCTGTCGGAGGGGGCAAGCCACTGCTTTTCCGCACCCCAGTAGACGTCCTTTTCCGGGCCCCAGATGTCGGGACGGCCGAAGGAGAAGCCGAAGGTCTTCAGACCCATGTCTTCATAGGCAACGGTACCGGCAAAGAGGATGAGGTCGGCCCAGGAGATCTTGTTGCCGTACTTCTTCTTCAGCGGCCACAGCAGGCGGCGCGCCTTGTCGAGGCTGGCATTGTCAGGCCAGGAGTTGAGCGGAGCAAAACGGATATTGCCGGTGCCACCGCCGCCACGGCCGTCGGCCAGGCGGTAGGAGCCGGCGGAGTGCCAGGCGAGACGGATCATCAGGCCGCCGTAGTGACCCCAGTCAGCCGGCCACCATTCCTGGCTGTCGCGCAGCAGGGCCTTCATGTCGGCCTTCAGGGCTGCGGCGTCGAGCTGCTTGACGGCTTCACGGTAATCGAAGCCCTTGCCCATCGGGTCGGTCTTCGTGTCGTGCTGGTGCAGGATGTCGAGGTTCAGCGCGTTCGGCCACCAGGCCATGACGGTCGCGCCGCTTTCCGTGTTCGAACCATGCATGACCGGACATTTGCCGGTACCTTTGTTGCTCAGGGTATCCATTGTGTACCTCCTTGAAGAAACCGCTTTTCCAGGATCGAATTGCTGACACTCCCTTGAAGAGCACGTCCGCATCACAATCCGATGAACTGGCGGCAGGACTTTGGACCGCCCCGCCTGATCCGTCGTCCGCTTGGTCCCGTGCAGGGGCAAGCTGGAGACTAGCACCACTGAGGTGGCCCCCGACGACTTCTGGAATTGTTCTAGCAAAGTGGAACGATTAATGTAAGTTGGAAAATGTGATCAGTTCCATAGGATATGGTTATGATAAATTTCACCCTCCGGCAGCTGCGTTATTTCGAGGCGCTGGCCCGGCACGGGCATTTCGGGCGGGCCGCCGAGGCCTGCTCGATCTCCCAGCCGGCCTTGTCCGTACAGATCAAGGAGCTCGAAGAAGCCCTCGGCGCGGAGCTCTTCGAGCGCGCTGCGCGGCAGCTTCGCCTCTCGGCCTTCGGAGAGGAGTTTCTGCTCAGGGTGCGCGATATCCTGCGGTCGGTCGATGAACTGGGTGATCTCGCCCGCGCCCATCGCCGGCAGTTGGTTGGACGTCTGCGCATTGGCGTCATCCCGACAGTTGCGCCCTATCTGCTGCCCGGAATGATCTCGGCGCTGACCCGCGAGAATTCCGATCTCGACATCCATGTCCGCGAAACCGTAACGCCGAAACTTCTGCAGGAGCTGGCGGAAGGTCGCCTGGACACCGCGATCGTCGCCTTGCCGATCTCCGAGCCATCGCTCACCGAGATGCCGCTGTTCGAGGAGAACTTCGTGCTCGTCCGTCCGAGGGCGGATGCCGGAAAGCCCGTCCCCAGCAGCGACATGCTGCGCGAAATGCGCCTGCTGCTGCTGGAAGAGGGGCATTGCTTTCGCGAGCAGGCGCTTTCCTTCTGCGACATGGGCTCGGTACGTCCGCGCGAGATCCTCGATGGCAGTTCGCTCTCTACGCTGGTCCAGATGGTCGGCGCCGGGATCGGTGTCACGCTGATCCCCGAAATCGCCATGCCGGTCGAAACCCGCTCCGCCGACGTCTCCATCGCCCGCTTCGAGGATCCGCAGCCCTCAAGAACAATCGGCATGATCTGGCGCAAGACGAGCCCGATTGCCAAGCAATTGACGGAAGTCTCCGACGTGGTTCGCAAGGCCGCCGCCGATTTCGGCGTCAGTTTGCCTTGAGCGTTTCCCGCGGATGTCGGCCGAAGAAGGATGCATAATCACCCGAAAAGCGCCCGAGGTGAAAGAAGCCCCAGCGCGTGGCAGCCCGGGTTACGGTCAGGCCGCGAGACCGCGCCCTGAGATCACGGTGAACGCCGTTCAACCGCGCCATCCGGTACCATCGATCAGGGGCTTGTCCGAAGGCGGCGAGCGTTGCCTCCGCAACCTCGCTCTGTGCAAGGGACCAGCGTTCGCAGAGCGCTCCGAAGGTCTCGGGGATGTCGTCTACTTCAAGGAGCGCGCGTTCGAGTTGGCTGACAAGGTCGATCGCAGCAGACCGGCTGATCCTCTGGTTGGGCGAGGGTGCAAAAGCACCGGCACAGCTTGAAAGGCGCATCAGGAGAACCTCCTCCAGCGCAGCCGCCGCTGATGTGTCGAGCCTACCGCCAGCCGGCGCCTGGCCGAGGAGGCAAAGTAGCCAGTCGCGCAGAAATTCGTTCTCCGGCCGCAGCCTTCTGGACTGGATGACAGGTTCATCCGTATCGAGAGCGAGCAGAGAGGCCGGCATTTCCACATGGAGGAGTTCGCTGTCGCTGCCGGGCGCAACGAGCAGATGGGTCAGCCCCTGCCGCATGGCGATGACGGCGTCCGTCTCACACCGGCCATCGACGCGCCACCCCCCTTCGGATCGGAGCGGGAAGAACAGCGACACACGTCCCCCGGGACTGATCGTCTCCTGGCCGATCGGAAGATTGATGCGGTCGCGCGTGATGGTGATCTGTCCGATCGACAGCGTTTCCGAGAGCGCCGCATAGCGGCCCCGCCCCAACTGGTTGCTGGCGATCTGCCATCCTCCGACGGCGCCCGCCTGCTCGGTCACGTCGTTGAACGCCTGGCTCCGATAGGTCCATGCAACTCCTGCCCAATTATTGAGCGTATCCCCTGGAGGGACCTGGATAGAGTGCCCCATGCGCTTCACCTAGTTTGTATGCCTTGCGAACAAAGGAGGAGTTCTCATGAAATCGAAACTAGCCTGTTCTGTTGGCCTTGCGCTGTCAATCTCGACCACCGCTATGGCGGCCGAACCGTCGCGCTGGGAGACGCCGACGATGATCAATGGCCGAGCCGCCATGCTCATGCCGGAACTGAACTACCTGACTTTCCAGCACATGGATCAGCTTTTCGCCACGCGGCCTGTGGCGGCGGGGGACACCAGGAGAGAATTGTCGCGCGACGAGCGCGACATCGGCGACAGCTTCGTCTTCGAAGGCAAGGAGCAGGGGCTGGAAGACTTCCTCGAAAGCACGGCGACAAACGCGCTGCTGGTCATCAAGGACGGAAAGATCGTCAAGGAGATTTACCGCAACACCAGCGGTGAGCAGACCCGCTTCATGTCTTTTTCCATGGCCAAGTCCATGCTGGCGACAATGATCGGCATCGCGATCTCCGAAGGCAAGATCAAAAGCGTCGACGACAAGGTCGTCGATTACCTGCCCGACTGGAAGGGCACGGCCTATGCTGATGTCACGATCCTCAATCTCCTGCGCATGCGCTCCGGCATCGACTGGAAGGAGATCTACGAGTTCGGCAGCGAGACCCAGCTCACCAAGGTCCATGACAATTCGCTGGTCGGCTACAAGTACCGCTGGTGCGACTACGCGCGCAACGAGGCAAAGCCGCTGAACGAACAGGGAAGCACCTTCAATTACTCGACCCTCGATACGTCCGTTCTTGGCTGCGTCCTCGAAGCTGCGACCGGCATGAAGGGCGCGGACTATATGAGCAAAAAGATCTGGAAGCCGGCTGGCATGGAAGCGCAGGCCTTCTACGTGCTCGACGGTTCGGACGCGGTTGGTCGCGAGTTCTATGGTGCCGGCTTCAATGCCACCCTTCGCGACTATGGCCGGTTTGGCCTGATGATGCTGGAAAACGGCAAGGTCGGGGAAACGCAGGTCGTCCCGCAAGACTGGGTCAAAGCCTCGACCGTTGCGCCCGCCGATTCCGCGGTGGTCGATCCTGAGGTGGGCTATGGCTATGGCCACCAGTGGTGGACGATCAGCGGCTCGGACGCCTATTCCGCCGTCGGCCTCTACAATCAGTACACTTATGTCGATCGGTCGAACAATCTGGTGATCGTAAAGCTCGCAGCTCCCGCGAGCCCGCTCGGCTACGAGCGCGAGAACTTGGACTTCTTCAAGCGCATCTCGGAAACGCTCGCGACGAAATAAAAGGCCAGCACTCAAATGATGAAAGGGTCGGCTGCCGCCAGATGGCTGCAGCCGACCCTTTTCTTTTCAACCCATTGACTGGGCCAGCTTCCCGCCGCAGTCCGTGATGCGATGTCCTGTCAGACCGCCTCTGCCTTCGGCGTCTCGGCGTGTTCAGCAGCTTCCTCGGCGGGGATCCTGAACCAGGCAACGTAGAGTGCCGGCAGGAAGAGGAGCGTCAGCACGGTGCCGACCACGATGCCGCCCATCATGGCATAGGCCATGGGACCCCAGAAGACCTCACGCGAGATGGGGATCAGGGCCAGCGTCGCCGCCGCTGCCGTCAGCATGATCGGCCGCATGCGATGTTCTGTTGCCTCAACGACGGCGCGCCAGGGCGCCATGCCCTCGCTTCTCAACTGCTCGATCTGGACAACCAGGATGACCGAGTTTCGGATCAGGATGCCGACCAGCGCCAGAATGCCGAGGATCGCAACAAAGCCCATCGGCGCATTGCTCAGCAACAGTGCCGCCACGACACCGATCAGCGCCAGCGGAGCGACAGCGAAGACCAGGAACAGGCGGCTGAAGCTCTGCAGCTGGATCATCAGGATCGTTGCCATGGCAAACAGCATCAGCGGAGCAACGGCGATGATCGGCCCCTGAGATTCGGCACTGGATTCGACCGAACCCCCGATTTCGACCGTGTAGCCAACGGGCAGCGTCTTGGTGAAAGTCTCGACCTGCGGCTTCAGCTCCTCGACGATGGTGGCCGGCTGGGTAGACCCGATAACGGCCGCCTTGACGGTGATCGTTGGAATGCGGTCACGCCGCGCGATCAAGGGCTGTTCGAGTTCGTAGCGGAACTTGGCGACTGCCGACAACGGCACGGAATTGCCGCTGGAGCTCGGAAGCTGCAGGTTCTTCAGCGTTTCGATCGAGCCACGTTCGGAATCCTGGGCCCGCCCGATGACGTCGATAAGGTAGATGTCATCCTTGACCTTGGTCGCCGACGATCCTTCGACAATCCCGTTGATGCCATTGGCGATATCGCGAGAGGAAATGCCGAGCTGACGGGCCTTGTCCTGCAGCACGTCGATCTTGACCACGCGCGAGGGCTCGTTCCAGTCGAACGTCATGTTGGTCAGCTCGGGATGGCTGTTGACGATCGCGCCAAACTCACGCGCGAGGTCACGGACCTTCTGGATATCGGGTCCAGCGACACGATACTGGACCGGCTTGCCGACTGGCGGGCCGATATCGAGCAGCTTCACGAAGGCATCCGTCCCGGGGAAGGTCTTGGAGAGGTAGTCCTGCAGATCCGCCCGCACGCGATCGCGCGCTTCGAGATCCTTGGTCACGATCACGACCTGTCCCATCCAGGCGGCCGGAGATGAGACGTCGTAGGACAGGATGAAACGGGGCGCGCCTTCGCCGACATAGGTCGACCAGTGGTCGATATCGGGATTGCCGACCAGCTTTTCCTGCTCGAACTGGGAGATCTGGCGATTGGTCTCGGCGATCGTGCTGTTTTGCGGCAGGTCCCAGTCGACGATCAGTTCGACGCGATCCGATGCCGGGAAGAACTGCTGCTGGACGAGGCTCATGCCGCCGATCGACACCGCGAAGGTCACGACAGTCGCAATGATCGTCATCCAGCGCCAGCGCATGGCAAGCGCGAGAAGCCACGCAAACATGCTCGCGAAGCGGCCCTTCGTTTCGTGATGAGACTGCATTGTCTTCGGCAGGATCGTCACACCGAGAAGGGGTGTGAAGAGAACGGCAACCACCCAGGACACAATCAGCGACACTGCGATGACGACGAACAGCGTGAAGGTGAACTCGCCGGCAGCACTGTTGTTGAGGCCGATCGGGATGAAGCCAGCAACCGTCACCAGCGTTCCGGTCAGCATCGGGAAGGCGGTGGAGGTATAGACATGCGTCGCCGCACTCCGAAGCGTATCGCCGGCCTCCAGACGAGAGACCATCATCTCGACGGCAATCATGGCGTCGTCAACCAGCAGGCCGAGCGCGATGATCAAGGCCCCGAGCGAGATGCGCTGCAGCGAGATGCCGGTGTATTCCATGAAAACGAAGGTGATAGCGAGCACCAGCGGAATGGAGATCGCGACCACCAGGCCGGCCCTGACGCCAAGGCTGATGAAGCTGATGGCGAGAACGATGACCATCGCCTCGAACAGGGCCGTGGTGAAGCCCGAGACGGCCTCCTCAACCACCGCCGGCTGATCGGACACGCGCTCGACATTGACGCCGATCGGGAGGTCGGCGACGACCCGGTCAAGCTGGGCATCGAGCTGTTCGCCGAACGTCAGCAGGTTGGCACCCGTTTTCATGCCGATGGCGAGGCCGATCGCGGGCTCGCCCTTGAACCGGAACAGCGACGATGGCGGGTCGACATAACCGCGCTTGATCGTTGCAATGTCGGTGAGCGGGAAGAAGCGATCATTGATCCGTAGGTTGATCGCTTTCAGGCTTTCCTCGGAGGTGAACTGGCCGCTGACGCGCAGCGCAATCCGCTCGGCACCCGCCTCGACCACGCCCGATTGCGTGACGGCGTTCTGGGCCTGGAGCGTATCGATGATCTGCTGTTGGTCGATCCCGAGCGCTGCGATCTTGCGCGTGGAGAATTCGAGATAGATCACCTCGTCCTGGGCCCCGATGACGTCGATCTTGCCGACATTCGGAACGGTCAGGAGCTTGGCGCGCGCATCTTCGACGAGATCGCGCATCTGGCGTTGGCTGAGGCCATCCGAGGTGAAGGCGTAGATATTGCCGTAGACGTCACCGAAGCTGTCGTTGAAGAACGGTCCCAGCACGCCGCTTGGCAGATTGCCCTGGATGTCCGCGATCATGTTGCGGACGCGGACCCAGTTCTCCGTGACTTCGCTGGCTTTTGTGGACGACAGGAGCTCCACGAAGATCGTGGTCTGGCCGGCCTTGGTCACACTCTTCGTGTAATCGAGCGCATCGAGTTCCTCGAGCTTCTTCTCGATCCGGTCGGTGACCTGCAGCGTCACCTCCTCGGCAGAGGCGCCCGGCCATTGGGCATTGATGATCATCGTCTTGATCGTGAATGCCGGATCTTCCTCACGCCCCAGATTGAGGTATGAAAAGGTCCCAGCCAACACGAAGACGATCATGAAGTACCAGACGAGCGAACGGTGTTCGAGCGCCCAATCGGAGAGGTTGAAGGATTTCACTGGGTCATCTCCTGATCGACGCGGATGGACTGGCCTTCTTCGAGACTGTTGACGCCGGCAGTGACAACACGGTCACCGGCCTCCACCCCGGAAACCACGGCGACACGGCCGCCGGCAGCCGGGCTTCCTTCGATGGTCACGGCGCGCGAGGCGACCGTCTTGCTCGCCGGATCGACGATCCAGACGGAGGTCTTGTTATCCTCGGTCCTGATGGCCGAGGCAGGCAGGCGAATGGCCGGTGCCGTTCCATTGCTGCTCGTTGCCGTGATCACGGAACCCAATCGCATGACATCGGGCGGATCGATAAGGGTCAGTTTCGTGCGATAGGTGCGCGTGATCGCATCGGCCTGCGGCGCGATCTCGCGGACTACGGCCTTCGCGCGCAGTGTCGGGTCGAGTTGCAAGGCTACCTCGAATGGCGCGCCTGCCTGCAAGCTCGCGCCCAGCGCTTCTGGAACGTCGATGACGGCGTCACGCACCTCCGGCCGGGCAACCGTTGCGATCGCCTGGCCGGCCGAGACGACCTGGCCGATCTCTGCGGACGTAGAAGTAACCACGCCGTCGAACTCGGCGATAAGCTGCGCATAGCCGAGTTGCTCGGTTGCCTTGCCCAGATTGGCCTTGGCCTTGGCGACCGCCGCTTCGGCGGTCTTCAGCTCCAGTTGCGCCGTCTCATAGGCTGCCTTGGCGCCGGACTGCCTTTCGAACAGGGTCTTCTGGCGCTGCTCGGTGGTGATGGCATTGGCAAGCTGCGCCTCGCTGTTGGCGAGATCGGACTGGGCGCTCTTGACGGCGAGTTCGAGCGCCAACGGATCGATGGCCGCGAGCACGTCGCCCTTTTTCACGAGATCGCCTGTCTGGACATTGCGCGCGACGACCCGGCCGAGGATGCGGAAGCCGAACTCGGTCTCGACGCGGGCCTCCACCGTTCCCGACAGCGACAGCTGAACGGCAGGTTCCACCTGGGCGACGAGGGAGAGCACCGGGCGGGGAGCGGTGGCCTCAGGCTCCTGCTCGCCTTGGCAGGCCGTAAGGGCGCTGCCGGCCAGGAGAAGTACGGCGAATTTTGAGAGCGTGTTCATTGGACTGCTCCCTCAAATGCAACCACTTCGCCGTTGCTAATGAACTTGTTGCCGCTCGTCACGACGATGTCTCCCGGTGTAATGCCCGAGCTGACGGAGAAATATCCGTTGCCATAGGTGATGATGTCGACCGGGCGCAGCGAGGCCTTCGACGTCTTGGGATCCACGACCCAGACGGCTGTGCGGCCCGCATCCGAGGCGATCGCAGACCAGGGAAGTCGGATTGCCGTCACCGGCTTGTAGCGCGCCACCGCAATGACGGGGCTTCCAAGGCTGACTTTTGCACCTTCTTCGACGCTGAACTTGACCCGGATGGTGCCGGTGCTGCGGTCGATGGTCGGTGAAATTTCGCGCAGTGTTCCCTTCAACGGGTCGCCGCCGCTGAGCGGCACGATGTCGACCTCGCTCTCGAACTCACGACCGAAGCCGAGCAGCAAGGATTCGTCAACATTGAAGACGGCGTCCCGCGGCCCATCCTGGGCGAGCGTGAAGATCAATTGCGCGGCCTGTGCGACCTGGCCCACTTCTGCATTGCGCGTGGTAATCACACCGTCCGCATCTGCCTTCAATTCGGTCTGGGCAAGCGTGTCGCGGGCCGTGTCGGCCTGTGCCTGTGCCGAATCGACGGTCGCCTTTGCACGCAGCAGTGCTTCTCGCGCTTCATCCAGCGCCGCCTGCGTTGAAACACCCGTGGTAAAGAGACTTTCCTGGCGCTCCAGCGCCTGCTGCGCCTGGGTCCGCTGGGCCTCGGCAGATTGCAGCGAGGCGAGCGCGACCTGCAGATCGGCCTCCTGCTCCTCGGCATCCATACGCGCCAGGACCTGACCCGCCTCGACCTTGTCGCCGACATCAGCCAGACGTTCGGTGATCCGTCCGCTGATCCGGAAAGACAGTTCCGACTGGACGCGCGCGTTGATCTCGCCTGTGCTCGTAATGCTGTCGGACCAGGGCTCCGCCTTGACCGTGACCGTTTCCACCAGTCTGGCGGGTTTCTCAGCGGCTTCTTCGGTGGGAGCGCAGGCAATAAGGGAGGCGCAGGAGCACGCCACCATCAGGATTGAACGGAACCGTCGCATGGATGCCCCTTGAAGTTTGATGGCTCAGAGCTATATTTGAATGACTGGTTAGTCAATGAATTTTTGCGCAGGCTGCGGAACAAGGTATATTGATGCTGAACGAAAAGAAGTTAACGAGGGCCGCGCAAAAGGCGCTCCGGCCCAAACAAATCCTCGATGCCGCCTTCGAAGAGTTTGTCGCCCATGGCTTCACCGCGACCCGCGTCGAAGATATCGCCGATCGGATAGGGGTGACCAAGGGCACCATCTATGTGTACTTCCCGACGAAGGAGGATCTCTTCTCGGCGATGATTGCGCATATTTCGGTGCCGCTTGAAGAGCTGCTCCGCAATATGGAGACGCTCAAGGGCGGCTATGCCGAGCGTCTCCGATCTTTTCTGCTTCTCGCCTATGATCGCATCACCCAGGACAGGCGCGCGCGGGAACTTCTCCGCTTCGTCATCTCCGAAGGAGCGCGGTTCCCGCAGGTCATCGACATGCACCACGCAGAACTGGTCGACCCTCTCATCACGTGTACGCAAAGACTTCTGGAAGAGGGCGTCGCTGCCGGCGAATTCCGTGACTGCGAAGGCGCCAACGCCGAAATCATCGTCGCGCCGATCCTGGCGTTGATGATGGACCATCTGATCTTCGACGGCCGACGTGCCGTCGACATTGCCGCTTATGTGAGGTCCCATCTGGATTTGGTGTTCAACGGCCTCTCACCGCGAGGGGCGTGAGGGCGAGAACGGGTCGTTCTTATGCATCGAATGGGCGTAAGCCGACGGCTCGCGAACGACTGCAATTTGCGGGTGATGAAGTACGTGGGCGGGGGATGCGGGTAAGAATGGTGCTGCTAGAGAGATTTGAACTCTCGGCCTCTCCCTTACCAAGGGAGTGCTCTACCCCTGAGCTATAGCAGCATCTGGCGGGCGACGCATGTGGTCGGCCCGGAACGAGGCGCCTATTGCCATAGAGTTTCGGGCAGCGCAAGCCGTAAAGCGTTTGTGTAGCCAAGTTTTGTAACGGGGGCGGAAGGGACTTTTCGATTTTTATCCGATCGGATATCACGCGCTCATGACAAATGACCCGGAAAACAAGGGCGAAGCGGACGAGAGCCGGCTCGAAGGCGCGCCGCTCGCCGATCGTGGAAAACGTGTGCTCTCCGATGCCGAACAGCGGCGGCGGGAACGCGCGGCGGCAAAACTTCGAGAGAATCTCGCCCGTCGCAAGCAGCAGTCGCGGGCGCGGCGAGCCGGTGAGGCCGAAGACGGCGTGGGGCTGCCAGCGGCGCATGCGACTTCGGTAGAACCCGCGGCGGCGGGCGAGGGCGGTGATCGGGATGTAGGTTCCGCCGATCCTGCCGCAAATTCGTCCAAACCCGGTGATTAACCGAGCGTTGCAGCGTCAATTGAACCCTCTGTACTTTTCGTCTAAAGAGCCAGCCTCGCCGGATTGGCTTCCCCTCACACCTTCTCAAGGAAAGGCGGGCATTTCTCGCCCGTATCGCAGGCTCTCATGGATCGCATCAGGATTGTTGGTGGCAATGCGTTGAACGGGATCATCCCGATCTCGGGCGCCAAGAACGCAGCGCTTCCCCTGATGATCGCCTCGCTTTTGACGTCCGATACGCTGACGCTCGAAAACGTGCCGCATCTCGCCGATGTCGAAGGCCTGATCCGCATTCTCGGCAATCACGGCGTCGACATCGCCGTGAACGGTCGCCGCGAACATCAGGACGGGTCCTATTCGCGCACAGTGCATTTCACTTGCCGCACCGTGGCCGATACCACCGCACCTTACGAGCTGGTCTCGAAGATGCGCGCCAGCTTCTGGGTCATCGGCCCCTTGCTTGCCCGCGAAGGCCAGGCGCGCGTCTCGCTGCCGGGCGGCTGCGCCATCGGCACGCGTCCGGTCGACCTCTTCATCGAGGGCCTGACGGCGCTCGGCGCCGAGATGGAAATCGACGGCGGCTACATCAATGCCAAGGCGCCGAAGGGCGGCCTGATCGGTGCCCGCTACACCTTCCCGAAGGTCTCGGTCGGCGCGACCCATGTCATGCTGATGGCAGCTTCGCTTGCCCGCGGCACGACCGTGATCGGCAATGCCGCCCGCGAGCCTGAGGTCGTTGACCTCGCCAACTGCCTGAACGCCATGGGCGCGAAGATTTCAGGTGCCGGCACCTCGACCATCACGATCGAGGGCGTCACCAGCCTCTCCGGCGCGCGGCACCGCGTTCTGCCGGATCGTATCGAGACCGGCACCTATGCCATGGCTGTCGCCATGACGGGCGGCGACGTGACGCTGTCGGGCACCGACATCACGCTCCTCGACACTGCGATTGAGGCAATCCGTCGCGCCGGCGCCGAAGTCTCGGCCGTCGAGGGTGGCATCCGCGTCATCGGCCATGGCGATCAAATCCGCCCGGTCGATATCGTGACCGAACCTTTCCCGGGCTTCCCGACCGACCTGCAGGCGCAGTTCATGGGTCTCATGACCCGTGCGAATGGCGTCTCGCATGTCACCGAAACGATCTTTGAAAACCGCTTCATGCATGTGCAGGAACTGGCCCGCCTCGGCGCCAAGATTACGCTGTCGGGCCAGACCGCCCGCATCGAGGGCGTCACCCGCCTGCGTGGCGCCCCGGTCATGGCAACCGATCTGCGTGCCTCGGTGTCTCTGGTCATCGCGGGCCTTGCCGCCGAAGGCGAGACCATGGTCAGCCGCGTCTATCACCTTGATCGCGGTTTCGAGCGCCTGGAAGAAAAGCTCACCCGCTGCGGCGCCATCGTTGAGCGCATCAGCGACTGAGCCTCGGCTCGGTCGCACTCTTTCGCAGCGATGCGGGGCGAAAAGTCTTTTTGCCCCGTTGCCACTGGACAAGCCGCAACCTATGTCGAAAACATGAAATTCGACGGGCACCGCCGAAAGGCGATACTGTGAGGTGACATGACGGACTTGAAACTGCTGGCGCTCGATGCCGATGATCTCTCGATCATCTCGGCCCATATGCAGGATGCCGTGTTCAAGGTCGGTGACCTGAGCTTTTCGGCCCGCTCTGGCCTGTTTTCGCTGGCGGCCAATCGCTTCGTCTGGGAAAAGGCAGCGCGTGCGTCAAAGAGCTTCGAGCGCCGTCGTGCGGCTCTGAGCTTCAAGCGCGTCGAGGCGGTTCGCTCGATCGGTTTCGATCGCAGCAAGGCCGACGAAGTGATGAGCCTTCTCGCGATCCGTTACGTACCGAAGGGCGAGGGGCCTGATGGTGTGGTCGAACTGCTGCTCGCCGGTGGCGGCACGATCGCGCTTGAAGTGGAATGCATCGAGGCCCAGTTGGCAGATACCGGCGGTGCCTGGGAAACGACGACACGGCCGGAACACGAGGCTGGCTGATGAGGCCGAGCGGCGCGCAATCGTCGCGGCTTGATTGAATTGAGACTGCTTGAGAGGGAATACGGGGCGTGGCAATCTGGCTGGATCAGGCATCGGGAGATTTCGAGGCGCGTTTTGCGGCCTTCCTGACGACCAAGCGTGAAGTCTCCGACGACGTCAACGATGTCGTGCGCAAGATCATCGACGATGTGCGCGCGCGTGGCGACGCGGCACTCGCCGATTATTCCAAACGCTTCGACGGCGTGGATTTTTCGACTGTTTCCATGCGGGTGACGGATGAAGAGATCGCAGCAGCACTCGCCTCCACCGCGCCTGAGCTGATCGACGCCCTGAAGCTTGCCGCCGAGCGCATCGAGCGCCATCACGCCCGCCAGATGCCGAAGGACGACATCTACGAAGACGCGATTGGCGTTGGGCTCGGGTCGCGCTGGACGGCGATCGATGCCGTCGGCCTCTACGTGCCGGGCGGCACGGCAAGTTATCCGAGCTCGGTGCTGATGAATGCGCTGCCGGCCAAGGTCGCTGGCGTCCCCCGCGTCGTCATGGTCGTGCCGGCCACCGGCGGTGCCATCAACCCGACGGTTCTGGCGGCGGCCAGCATTGCTGGCGTCACTGAGATCTATCGCATCGGCGGCGCCCAGGCGGTTGCCGCCCTTGCCTATGGCACAGAGACCATCGCGCCGGTTGCCAAGATCGTTGGTCCGGGCAATGCCTATGTCGCGGCGGCCAAGCGCCATGTCTTCGGCACCGTCGGCATCGACATGATCGCCGGTCCCTCCGAAGTCCTCATTATTGCCGACAAGGACAATGATCCGGATTGGCTGGCAGCCGACCTTCTCGCCCAGGCGGAACACGATCCCGGTGCCCAGTCGATTGTCATCACCGATGACCGCGCACTCGGCGAAGCGGTGGAAGCGGCTGTTGAACGGCAGCTGAAATCCCTGCCGCGTGCCGAGACGGCATCGGCCAGCTGGCGCGATTTCGGCGCGATCATCATGGTCGAGAAGCTGGAGGATTCGATACCTCTGGCCAACCGCATCGCCGCCGAACATCTGGAACTCGCCGTGGATGATCCGGAACCCCTGATTGAAGGCATCCGCAATGCCGGCGCAATCTTCGTCGGTCGCCATACGCCGGAAGTGATCGGCGACTATGTCGGAGGTTCGAACCATGTCCTGCCAACGGCGCGCTCAGCCCGCTTTTCCTCGGGGCTAGGGGTGCTGGACTATGTCAAGCGGACCTCGATCCTGCGGCTCGGGCCGGAGCAGTTGCGCAAGCTTGCGCCGGCGGCAATTGCGCTCGCGAAATCGGAAGGGCTCGATGCCCATGCCCGCTCCGTCGCCATTCGCCTCAATCTCGGGGACTAGCACATGGCGGCGGGCGACTTCCGGCTCTCAGATGTCGTGCTGGACGAGACCATCGGGCGCTCGACACCCGATGTCGAGCATGAGCGGGCGGTCGCCATCTTCGACTTGATCGAGGAAAACACCTTCGAACCCGCCGGCCATCCCGGCGGCCCATACCACCTCTTTCTGTCACTGATGGATCGCAAGCTCGTCTTCTCGATCAAGACGGAAGCCGGCGAGGATGTCGCCGTGCACATCCTGTCGCTGACGCCATTGCAGCGGATCATCAAGGACTACTTCATGATCTGCGAGAGCTATTACGAGGCGATCCGCTCCTCGACACCGTCGCAGATCGAAGCCATCGACATGGGCCGTCGCGGCATCCACAACGACGGTTCCCAGACGCTGATGGACAGGCTCTCTGGCAAGATCAAGATCGACTTCGACACGGCACGCCGCCTCTTCACCCTGGTCTGCGTTCTCTATTGGCGGGGCTAGGATCGATGAGCGAGGGCGCAGACGACAGCCGCCGTCCGTCGCGGCCCGGCGCGATCCTCTTCATGTGCGGCCAGAACGTCATCCGCAGCCCCATGGCCGAGGCAATTGCGAGACAGGCCCTGCCGTCCGGCACCTGGGTTGCCTCTGCCGGCGTGAAGAAAGGCGAACGCGATCCCTTCGTCGATGTCGTGCTCGACGAGATCGGCCTGTCGCTCGGCCGGCGCCAGCCCCAGACGCTGGAGGATATGGAAGACGACTACTTCGACCTCGTGATTACTCTCACGCCTGAAGCTCATCACGCAGCGCTCGAATTGACACGGTCATCAGCGGTCGAGGTGGAATACTGGCCGATGCCGGATCCGACGGTCGAGACCGGCAGCCGCGAGCAGCGGCTCTCCGCCTATCGCGACGTGCGGGACCGCCTGACGAAGCTGATCCGTGACAGGCTGGTTCTCGCCCCAGATTAGCGGCGGTTTTGCCCCTCTTGAAACAAATTCCAAAAGCCGAATCTACAAGGTTCACAAATGCCGGGCGATTGTGTAGTTTCCGCCCACATTTTCGGGGCCCTTCGCGCGCCCCGCTTTAAAACCCCAGGAAAGACAACCGCTCTATGGCAAAAGAAGAAGTCCTCGAATTCCCCGGCGTCGTTACCGAATTGCTGCCGAACGCCACCTTCCGCGTAAAGCTCGAAAACGAACACGAAATCATTGCCCACACCGCCGGCCGCATGCGCAAGAACCGTATCCGCGTTCTCGCCGGTGACAAGGTTCTGGTCGAGATGACCCCTTACGACCTGACCAAGGGCCGTATCACCTACCGCTTCAAGTAAGCCTTAGGCCAAAAGCTGAGGCTTGAGGAGCGCGTTCGGATGGAATTGAGACAGAAGCTGATTTTGGCCTCCGGGTCGCCGCGCCGCGTGGATCTCCTCAAGCAGGCGGGCATCGAGCCCGCACGCCTGATGCCGATGGATCTCGACGAGACGCCGAAGAAATCAGAACATCCGCGCACGCTCGCCCGCCGCCTGTCCGCAGACAAGGCCGGCGCTGCCTACCAGCAGGTCCGCAAGGATCTGACCTGGGGCGGAAGCTACATCATCGCTGCCGACACCGTGGTCGCGGTCGGGCGCCGCATTCTGCCCAAGGCGGAACTGATGCAGGAGGCTTCCTCGGCGCTGCATCTGCTCTCGGGCCGCAGCCACTGGGTGTTCACCGGCGTCTGCCTGATCGCCCCTGATGGCAAGCTGCGCCAGAAGATCGTCGAGACCAAGGTCCGCTTCAAGCGCCTCTCCGGCTATGACATCGAATGCTATCTCGCCTCTGGCGAATGGCGCGGCAAGGCTGGCGCCTATGCCATCCAGGGTATCGCCGGCAGCTTCGTCCAGAAGATCGTCGGCTCCTACACCAATGTCGTCGGCCTGCCGCTCTTCGAGACGTTGCAGATGCTCTCGGGCGAGGGCTATGACGTGCATACGGGCTGGACGGAGGGCTGACCATGGCGGAAGGAGACGAACAGCGGACCGCCAAGGTCGAGCCGCTGCGCAAGGCACTGCCTTGCCCCGAATGCCGTCGCCCCTCGACGCGCGAGAACTATCCCTTCTGCTCGGACCGCTGCCGCAATCTCGACCTGTCGCGCTGGCTGAAGGGTTCCTATGCCATTCCCGTGGCAGACGACGAAGCCAAGGCCGACGACGACTACCGCGACTGACGGCTCCAGCGCCCGGAAACCCGGTCGCCCATCCTCTGCGATCCCTTTGTTCCCGCTCACCTTTCTGCGATTTTCACATCTTCTTCAAAAAAGTGGCTGAAGGCGCTGGACATGGCCGAACAAGATGTTATAACCCCGCTCGCTCCCGGGGAAATACCCCGGCGGTCTTGAAATAAAGACCGGCAGGCTTCCAAAAAGCCGAGATGCCCGGATAGCTCAGTTGGTAGAGCAGCGGATTGAAAATCCGCGTGTCGGTGGTTCAAATCCGCCTCCGGGCACCATTTCTTTTCAGTAAGATACATATGCATGATGTTTGCGGTGTTTGGCATCGAGGCCCCCGCCGTTGTTCGCGTCAACGCGTGATGCGGCCACTCTCGACCCCAAAAACAACAAGGCCGATCTGCGTGAGCAAACCGGCCTGGTCGTCTGGAATTCAGAACTTTAGCCGCTCAGAGCGGTGGTGGCGAGATCTTCGGCAAGACGAAGTCTTCGCCGAGCAGGTGCAGCCACAGGCGCTCCAGGATGTAACCATACACTGTAACGCCGGATACGGTGTATTTCAGCATGGTGCTCAGCGCCTCAGGCGAGATCGCGGCCACGCGCTTGTTGCGCACCGCGAAGATCGCGCCGTACGAGAAGACGCCGATCGAGTGTTGGTCCGCCTTGGCGGCCAGTTCGTCGAGCTTTGCAAGGCGCAGGAAGTGCGCCGCGATGTTGGTACCGTCAGGCAGCCCGCCATGAATGACGCGGTAAACATTGCCCATGCCCCAGGCACCTTGGTCGACGAAATCGATCGGGCCCCATGTCAGCAAGGAGAAGCGCTCCACCCTGACGCGAGGGCGTCCGAACAGGCCGCGCTGGTATTCCGCCAGCAGCGTGGTCGGCGGGACCATTTTGTCCTCAAGCCACTGCCAGGACATGGGTTGCAAGTCCTGCCAATGCTTCCAGGTATGCAGAAGATTGATGAAGTCAGGGCTGTGCTCGAAGGGGTCGCCCTGCGCATAGACGGTGAAATCGTCGTTATCCTCGGTCTCATTCAGCATGTGATTGAGATAGGTTTCCGACTCGCGGCCCACATTCGGACGGTCGATGATCCGCGTGGCGCGCTGGATGATCTCCGAAGAGGTTATCGGTTCGCCTTTGTTGTAGATCACGACTTCGAAGTCGTCCGGGATCAGCTTGATCCACTCCAACGGTTCCGAGTAGCGGGCGAGTATCACGCGATTCATGAAAGGCCTCCGGTTATCGAGGCACCTGAGCGGAAGCTTCTCTAGCCCAACTGCGCGGATAGCAGCCCTTTCAGTCCCCAACAGCCGTAGTGCATTAGCAATCTTGTGCGTGGCTTAAACGGATGAGTGACTGGTGGTGGTGGGGACTTCACCTGGCTATTGCATCAGCGGCGGCCCGGCCTGACATGAAGGCCTGGTTGGACCAAAGGTAGTCCCACTCGCCGAAGCGCCCAGCGAGGGCAATGCCCTGGCTTTCGACCCACGCGCGCACGGCATTGCGGCGTTTCTCCATCCCCAGGTCGAAGACGACATTGCCGAAGGGAAGGTGCTTGTGATGGGTGAGAACGATCTCGTCACGTTCCGCAAGCCCCATGGTCTCCACCGTCTGCAAGCAGTGTTCGATCAGCGCCTCGGGGGACAGGCCATGCTGCATCCGCTGTGAGGAATAGATTTCGAACTGCAGCGAGGAATGGCCATCCGGCGCGTTGTGAGGTGACTTGATGCTCGGCGAATAGGCCCGGGACGCGAGAATGGTGGTGTCGTAGATGTAGAACCACAGGCTCGGCGAAACGCGGGGCTTCCGAAAGCCGATCGAGACAATGTCGATGGACGTGGCAAACAGCGTATCCGCAAGCGCGCGGATATCCGGCGGCACATCCGTCATGATCTGGATCAGCAGGGGCAAAGGCATGGTTGAGATCATCCGCCCGTACAGCTGCACCTCGCCATTTTCGAAGCGGATGCTGCGGCTCCGATTGTCGATCTCGACCGCTTTCATGTCTGTCCGGACGTCAACCGTTTCGAGTAGCGGCATAAGGAATGCCCTATAGCCACCCCGCTCTGGATACCGCATCGTCGAGACATAATAGGTGTTGGGTGGGTTTTCGCAGACCGCTCCCAGCACGACCTCGCGCAGATCCGCGCGGCGCATGCGGTTGCCGATCCAGCCGGTTCCGAGCTCTGCCGCGTCAAGCGTCCAGTATTTCCTTGTGTATCGCAGAGGCCAGCGCTCGGCGATCTTGGCGCCGTACTGATTGTAGAGCCAGTCGCGATAGTTTTCGATCGGTGCGTCCGGTGAAACCTGCGCCAGATGATGGGCGAGATCGACCACCAGGTCGGCCTTCTCATCGGCGGCCAGGGGATACATGTTGTTCTGCACGGGATGCGGGATCCACAATCCCCCATCCCAGTTCAGCGAACGCGCCTCATGGCTGAGATAGGGCGTGCGGTCGAATATTTCGCGCACCTCCGGCTCGGACGCAAAGGACAGATGCACGGCATTGTCGAAGGTCCAGCTTCCCTCCGGCGTCTCAAGCGTGAAACTGTCCAGCAGGCCACCCGGACGAGAGGCTGCCTCGAACAGTGGGGCCTCGACACCATGCTCCCGCAGGCGGGCAGACGCTGCCAGCCCGGCAATTCCGGCGCCGAGAATGATCACCTCGTGGTCTGGCTTCATGGAGCCGCCTTTTCCTGTTCCAGCAGTGTCTGCACGTAAGCGCTCAGGGCCACGTCCCACTCCGGCATCCGGTCCAAGCCAAGGAGAGTGAGCTTGCTGTTCTGCGCCGCCTCGTTGGGCGACACGGGTGCCCGACGGACGAACCGCTTCGGCAGAAGAACAGGTGAAAGCCCGGCGGCAAGCAGAATGTGCCGCACGTAGTCAAATCGGGAGACTGCGCCGCCTGCCACGCAGTTGAAGGTCCCCTCGATGCCTTCTTCGATCAAGATCTCAGTCTGGCGGACGACGTCGTCAACGTTTGTCGGTGAGCCGATCTGGTAGGGATCCGAATAGATCTCGGCTTTTTGACGGGCTTCAATAATGCGAGCCCATACGAAGTTCTTGCGATGAGCAAGGTTGCCGCCATAGAGCCAGCCGAGCCGAAGGATCAGATGCCGGCAACCACTGGCGAGAACGGCAGCCTCGCCCTGGGCCTTGCTTCGGTGGTGCGCGGTCGTGGGATGAAGCGGCGAGAAGTCTGAATGCGGCTCGCTGCCAACTTCGGAAAGTCCATAGCAGCCGGTCGAGGAGAAATGCACCAGAAGCGCATCCATACGCTGCGCTGCCTGGCCGACAAGGCCCGGAAACAACGCATTGACAGCAAATCCGCGATCCGGCTCGCCTTCCGCCCGCTCGACATCCGTGTCGGCCACGCAATTGATGATGATGCACGCCTGCGTCTCCATGACCGCTTCGATCAGCTGTCGCGGTTGCGTAACATCCAGCAGAGAGCGGTCTAGAGTAACGACGTCGCGGCCGAGGAGCTGACTGGCAAAACGGCTGCCCAGCATGCCGCTTGCTCCAAGCAGCAGGATACGCGCCGGTCTCACGGCACATCTCCAAAGGCATCCAGCGGACGGGTCTCGGCCTCGTCCGGATCATGGGGAATAGAGGCCACGTTCAGAAGCGTGGAGGTGTGCGGTGCTACCCCCTGGAACGCGACAAAGTAACCGGGTGGCACAGTCAGTCGGTTATAGAGATCCGGCGCATCGGGTGAGAGTTGGGTATCGAGAACCATGCGGCCATCTCCATCGCGCACCATCACCCGGATCGCGCCTGCGACGCAGACGAGATTGAGCGTCATGCGCAGGTGTCGTTTCCATCCCTTCGTGTCGCCGGAAAAGACTTGCGAGAAATAGGCCTCTCCAAAACTCTCGTACCCCGCATCGCTGGCCTTCATCCCGTGCAGCACATCCCCTTTGGGGGTTGAAATTCGCTTCAGCGCCGTGAGGAAGGGGGCTGTCATGTCAGCGGTCGGCCGTCCAGACGAGTTCGCGATCGCGCGCAAACCTCGTGAAGCTTGCAATCTGCTCCAGGGTCACCGAAAGGGCTTGCTCCTTGCCCTTGAGAACGCGCCTGTACCAGGAGCCGGTCATGTCGGCGCATTCCTCGTATTTCAGGTTCGCTTCCCAGTTCAGGTCGAGCAGGGCCTTGTCACAGTTGAGCTTCAGCAGGCTCGCCTCATGGAATGGAATGTTACCCGTGACCTCATAAGGCGCGAGACCTTCTTCCAGCTGCCAGATCTTGCCAAGGCTGCCGATCAGATCGACCACGGTTCGGTTCTGCTCCGCCCTTGGGCCGAAATTGTAGGATTGCCCGTTCAGACGGTCCGACAAGGAGAGTGCCTCCGCAAGTGTCAGATAACCACTGAGTGGCTCCAGAACATGCTGCCACGGACGCGTTGCGGCAGGAGAACGGATCTCGACCGTCTTGCCGGCTCCCCAGGCGCGAATGCAATCGGCCACAATCCGATTGGCCGCCCAATCTCCCCCGCCGATCACATTGCCGGCGCGGGCGGTGGCAAGCCGCACCGAATGGTTCTTGCCCTGGAAGAAGGAGTGGAAATAGGAGCGGAAGATCAGCTCGGCTGCGCCCTTGGATCCGGAATAGATGTCCTTGCCACCAAGGGCATCCGTCTCGCGATAGCCCCAGACCCATTCCACATTGTCATAGCACTTGTCGGAGGTGATGATGACGGCATGGCAGGGCCAATCGACCTTGCGCAGAGCTTCCATCACATGCGCCGTACCAATCACGTTGCTCGTGATGGTCTCCAGCGGATCGTCATAGGAGACGGAAACAATGGCCTGGGCGGCGAGGTGAAAGACGAAATCAGGACGGAAGGTCTGGATGACGCCGGACAACTTCTCGAGATCCCGCACATCCCCGATATGGTGCTCGATCTCGCCTGCCAGGCCTGAGAGTTCGAACAGAGAAGGCGTGGTTGGAATATCGCGCGAGTAGCCGCAAACCTTCGCACCCAGACTGATCAACCAGGCGCTGAGCCAGGCTCCCTTGAAACCGGTATGCCCTGTAATCAGGACGCGGGCGTTGGAAAATGTGGTCTCAAGGCTCACTGGCATCTCTTGTCGGTTCGGGCAAGGCTGCCCTGATCATTGTTGTACGTATTCAGGGCTAAGGCCGCCGGCAGCGACCTACCAGATCTTCCAGGGCGCTTTGCCGCTTTCCCAGTGCTTCTCCAGCTGCGTCTTGTCGCGCAGGCTGTCCATCGGTTGCCAGAAATTGTAGTGGCGATAGATGGCAAGCTGTCCATCGCGGGCGAGACTTTCTAGCGGCTCCTGCTCCCAGGTCGTCTCGTCCCCTGCGATGAGTCCGGCGACATCGGGCGTCAGGACAAAGAAGCCGCCATTGATCCAGTTGCCGTCGCCAACGGGCTTTTCCATGAAGGAAACGACCTTGTCGTCCTCCAGCTTCAGGGCGCCGAAGCGACCGGGAGGCTGGGCTCCGGTGACTGTCGCCCGAAGGCCGTGGGATTTATGGAATTCGACCAACTGGGTGATGTCGACATCGCCGACACCGTCCCCATAGGTGAGGCAGAAGTAGGGATCGTTCTGGACGTAGGGTATGACGCGCTTCAGTCGACCACCGGTCATCGTGGTCTCGCCGGTATCCACCAGGGTAACCCGCCACGGCTCCGCTTTCGCCGCATGGGTTTCCACACGGTTGTTCTGCAGATCGATGGTGATGTCGGACATGTGCAGGAAATAATTCGCGAAATATTCCTTGATCACGTGACCTTTGTAGCCAAGGCAGATGATGAAATCATTGATGCCATGGGCGCTGTAGATTTTCATGATGTGCCACAGGATCGGCCGCCCGCCGATTTCGACCATGGGCTTGGGCTTTGTCGAGGTCTCCTCCGCCAGGCGGGTGCCAAGCCCTCCGGCAAGAATGATCGCTTTAGGCTTGAACTGCATGCTGAGCTCCTGGAGGGCCATCTTATCCGAACGCATACTTCCGGATTACGCCGCCATAGTTTTCGTAGGTTTTCGAAGAGCGGTAGAGTTCGGCCATGGAGCGCTCTTCCATGATCGCGGCCAAGACATCGTAGTTCTTGTTCGGCGGCCGGGTATGCGCCACGGCGATATCATCGATGATCGCAATGCGTCCGGGCACGCGGCCGCCGAGCTGCGACCAGATGTGATCCAGCCCGAATCCGCTGAACGATGCCTCGAAGGTGGGAAGGCAGATCTGCAGAAACGAACGGCTGAAGACGGGGCACATCAGTTCCACGAAGTTTGTATAGCGCACCAGGTATTCGGGGTTCTGTGCAGTGACCGGATGTGTGACGTATGAGGTTGCGACCAGCGAAGGCTGCGCAAGATCGAACCCGCCGATACGGAAGATGTTGAAGAGCTTGTTGATGTCGGCCCAGGTCATCATGAGGTCGTCGTCCGGCATGTAGACGTTCTCATAATCGAGCAGCGGGCTGCCCTCTAAGAAGAGCTTGTAGATCGCCGAGAACTTCCGGTCGTTCGGCTGGTGGGTGAAATACTCCCACTCCTTCAAGTCCGACGGTACCTCTTTGCCATACCAGCTGATGCAGAGATCCCAGTTGCGGTCCTCTTCCGGGATGTTGCGCGCCCAGTGAATATGAAGAGATTGCGCATTGGCTCGCAGAACGACGAGGTTGCGGCGCTTGCGGCCCGGCAGGCCTTCTGCCTGCCGAAGTTCGGGCACGTCGTCTGATGCGCTCTGCCCGAAGTCTCGCGCCGTCGGCATCTGAACGCGTTTCAGCACATGCACGACATTCGGGTCGACCTTGGAGCCCCCGGTTAGCCGCAGAAGGCCGTGCTCATCCCGCTCGCTTTCGTCAAATATGGTCGTGGTCTGGCCGGTGATGCTCTGAAAACGAAGAGCGCCGTCGACCAGCGCCCAGCAACGCTCGAAGGGATGGATGTAGCCGCCGACTATGCCGTTCGGCAGCAAGCGTACGACTGGAGCAATGACTTCCCCGTTTTCCCGCGAGAAGGCCCAGGTCTGATGAACAAGCTCATCGTTTTGAATTTTCATATCATCCAGCCGTAAAGTGGAGATTGGAGGATAAGCAAAATCTGCAGCAGCTGCAGTAGTCATAGCGTTGCATCCCTCTGTCCCTCAGACGCTCGTGAGCCGAGGAAGTTTACTTACCTCACACCACCTATTCTTCTGTGGCAAAGAGCTTGTGCGAAGCTGTAGACGCACGGGGAGGTGCGTGGGTGGCGCGCTATGCCACTTTAGCTTTCCGTAAGACTGTGCGTGTTAGGGCTACATTGATACGACTTGTGGTCGTGTGAGCGGCTCACAAATCGCCAGTCGTCAATCCGAACATATTGACCGATGCTGATTTATGATTTACGACTGACGAAATTCAAAATTCGTCAGTCGTAAATCGCCATGACTCAAAATGCTTCGCCTTTACCCGATGTAGCAGATACCGCGACCCGCATCCTTGAGGCCGCGGAGGCGCAGTTTCGTCACTATGGCTACAGCAAGACGACCGTCGCCGATGTGGCGAAGGAACTCGGAATGTCGCCGGCGAATATCTATCGCTTCTTCGGCTCCAAGGGCGAACTGCTGGAGGGCGTTTGCGCCCGCATGCTGCAACAGAGCCTGACGCTCGCCAAGGCCGCGGCCGACCTTCCCGTCAGTGCCGAGGAGAGGCTGCGTCGCTACTCCATGAACCATTTCGAGTTCACCGTCTCGACCATGCTCGATGAGCGCAAAGTGCATGAAATGGTCGTGGTTGCGATTGAGCAGAGCTGGGGCGTCATCGACAAGCACATCGATGAAATCCAGGCGATCCTCACCGGCATCATCGCCGACGGCATGGAGAACGGCGAATTCGTCAAGGGCGATCCGGCCCATGCTGCCCGGTGCTTCGGCGCCGCAACCTCGCCTCTCCATCATCCCCAGATGGTGGCCCAATGCATCGGCAAGAGCAATCGGGCCGCCCCTGAAGACCTGACCGAATTCGCCATCCGAGCCCTCAAAGTCTGAGCCCCTCCGGGGAGGAACCACCATGTCCGCCAGCGTCCGCCTTTCGTTGATTGCCCTGCCTTTGCTCGTCACCCTCGGTCTCACATCCTGTACCGAAGGAGGGGCCGAAGTTGTCCAGGAACCGAGCCTGAGGCCGGTCAAGGTGGTTGAGGTTCAGGCCCCGTCGACGGACCGGGAGCTGAAATACTCAGGCACGGTCAAGGCCCGCAGTGAAGCCGCGACCGGCTTCCGGGTTGCCGGCAAGATCATCGAACGCCTTGTCGATATCGGTGATCGCGTGGCGCCAGGCGACGTGCTCGCGCGCCTCGATGTCACCGACTATCAGCTCCAGATGCGCAGCGCCGAGGCAAGCCTGGCCGCCGCCGAGCGGCAGCTGGAGACCGCAGATTTCGCCTTGAAGCGGGCCGATGCGCTCTATCGCCAGCAGGTCACCACCAAGGCACAGCTGGAACAGGCGCAACTCACCTACAATCAGGCACTTGCCACGCGCGACAGCCAGCGCTCCTCGCTGGAACAGGCCCGCAACCAGGTTGCCTATGGCGAGCTGAAGGCTGACAAACCCGGCATCGTCACAACGATTGGCGCAGATGCCGGCCAGGTGGTCGCAGCCGGCAGCCCGGTGGTCACAGTCGCTGCGGACGGCGAGAAGGAAGTACTGATCGCCGTGCCGGAAAACGAGATCTTCGCCTTTGCCCCGGGCAAGAAGGTCGAGGTCGGTTTCTGGTCGAAGGACGGGCTTGCCCTCGATGGCACCGTCCGCGAGGTCGCCGGCAGCGCCGATGCCACGTCGCGCACCTTTGCGGTGCGTATCTCGCTATCCGACAACCCGCAAATCCTGCTGGGCATGACGGCGCGCGTGACCGCGACTGCACCGTCGGACAAGAGCTTCTTCGAGCTGCCGCTCTCAGCGCTGACCCGCGATGGGTCCAATCAGACCATCGTCTGGACGGTCGACAAGATGGCAGCCACGGTGCATGCCCGCCCGGTCACCATCGACACTTTCTCCGACACGGGAATCCAGGTCTCCGCAGGCTTGAACCCGGGTGATCTCGTGGTCGTGGCCGGTACGCAGTTCATGACGGAAGACATGAAGGTGCGGCTTGCCGATGAGAACCTGCCGCAGGCCGCCGAGGCAGCAAAGCCTGACGCCGCCACCCGCTGAGCCCAGCGACCTTTACCCTCTGGATCCAGATATCATGACACACTCTCCTGCAGAGCCGGGCTCGTTCAACCTGTCCCGCTGGGCGATCGGCCATCCGAGCATCGCGCGCTTCCTCTTCGGCCTGATCCTGCTGACGGGCCTCTTCGGGCTGATGCGCATGGGGCAGAAGGAAGATCCCGATTTCACCTTCCGTGTGATGGTGGTTCAGGCCTTCTGGCCGGGCGCTTCGCTGACCGACATGCAGGACCAGGTGGTCAACAAGATTGAGCGCAAGCTGCAGGAAACGCCTTATCTCGACTGGGTAAAGTCCTACACGCGCCCGGGCTCCGCGATCATCACCCTGCAGGTCAAGGGCAACACGGATGCCAACGATGTGGCAGATGCCTTCTACCAGGTCCGCAAGAAGGTCGGCGACATCGAGAACGAGCTGCCGGAAGGCTTGCTCGGCCCCTATTTCAACGATGAATTCGGCGATACCTATATCACGCTCTACGCCCTGACCGGCGATGGCTACACCTATCCGGAGCTGAAGCAATATGCCATCCAGGCCCGTGACGTGCTGCTCTCGACCCAGGGTGTCGAAAAGGCCGTCATCCTGGGCGACCAGCCACAGAAAATCTTCATCGAGGTCTCGTCCAAGGCGCTGGCCGAGCGTGGCCTCACCTTCGCTGATCTGCAGAACGCGCTGGCCGGACAAAATGCCATCGATGCGACAGGGTCCATCGATACCGGGTCGCGCTCCGTGCGCATCTCGGTCGACGGTGGCTTCTCGGCGGCTGAGGACATTCGTGAGCTTCGGCTGAATTCCGGCAGCCAGGTGACGCGCCTCGGCGACATCGCCACAGTGACAGAAGGTCTGGAAGATCCCTATCAGCGCAAATTCCGGTTCAACGGCAAGGATTCCGTCCAGGTCGGCGTGGTCATGGCCAAGGGCTTCAAGGTCACCGACGTCGGCGATGCCGTGGAGCAGACTTTGGAGCGCTTCGAGGGCACCCTGCCGATCGGCCTCGAGGTCTCGCAGATCTCCAATCAGCCCGAAGTCGTGCGCGAAGCGATTGGCGAGTTCATGAAAGCTCTCGGAGAGGCGCTTCTGATCGTTCTCGTCGTCTCCTTCGTGTCGATCGGCTGGCGCTCTGGTCTGGTGATCGCCATCGCCATCCCACTGGTGCTCGCTGCCACCTTCGCCGTGATGTACGAATTCGGGCTCGATCTGCAGCGCATCTCACTCGGCGCTCTGATCATTGCGCTTGGTCTGCTCGTCGACGACGCCATGATCGTTGTCGAGATGATGGAGCGAAAGCTGGAGGAGGGGCTCAACAAGCTCGATGCGGCGAGTTTTGCCTATTCGTCGACAGCCTTCCCGATGCTGACCGGCACGTTGATCACCACGGCGGGTTTTATCCCCGTGGGCTTTGCGGAATCCACCGCCGGTGAATATGTCCGCTCGCTCTTTTATGTGGTCGGCATATCGCTGGTCATCTCCTGGTTCGTCGCGGTCTATTTCACGCCCTGGCTCGGCTACATGATCCTCAAGCAGAGGACGCATACCGGCGGCCATCACGACGCTTTCGACACAGCCTTTTACCGCCGCCTGCGTTCGGTCGTGTCCTGGGCCGTCGAGCATCGCATCATCGTCATCGGCTCGACGCTCGCAATCTTTGCGGTCAGTCTGTGGTCCTTCCAGTTCATCCCGAAGAACTTCTTTCCGCAGTCCTCGCGCCCGGAAATCCTCGTCGACATGTGGTTGCCCGAGGGAACCTCGATCAAGGAGGTCGAAGCCGAGGCGAAACGCCTGGAAACCGCGATCCTCGCCGATGAGGACCAGCGTTTTGTTGCAACCTATGTCGGGGAGGGGGCGCCGCGCTTCTTCCTGCCGCTCGACCAGCAGCTGCGCAACCCGAACTATGCCCAGCTTCTGGTCATGGCGAGGGACGAAGAGGCCCGTGAAAGGCTGATCACCAAGCTCCGGATGATGCTGGCCGAAGAATTCCCCTCGGTGCGTGGCAAGGTCGATCGCCTCTTCCTCGGCCCGCCGACGGGATGGGCCGTCCAGATGCGCGTGAGCGGTCCCGAGCGTGAAGAGGTCCGCCGCATCGCCGATCAGGTGAAGGCGCGGTTCAGCCAGAACGAACTGCTGCAAGCCGTGCATGACGACTGGCTGGAGCCGGTTCCCTCGATGACGCTGGTCGTCGACCAGGATCGTGCCCGGGCACTCGGCGTGTCCTCGCAGCGCCTGCGCCAGATGCTGCAGGCGACAATGAGCGGCGCGCCGCTGGCCGATGTCCGGGCTGGTGAAGAAACGATTTCGATCGTTGCGCGCGAACCGGAGGAGAGCCGCCGCCTGCTGACGGCCGTGAATTCGATCTATGTGCCGACGGATCTGGGCGCATTCATTCCGCTGTCACAGATAGCCCGGGTCGTGCCGACGCTCGAGCAGGGCATCGAATGGCGGCGCAACCGTCTGCCGACGATTACCGTTCGTGCAACGCTGCCGGATGGCGTCCAGTCGAACGACGTGACCCTGAAGATGTTCTCGGAAATGCAGTCGCTGCGCGACAGCCTGCCCGCGGGCTATTCCATCGAGATCCAGGGTGGTGCGGAAGACAGTGCCGAGAGCCAGAACTCGATTGCGGCCAAGGCCCCGATCATGTTGCTTGTCATTGTCGTGCTGCTGATGGTTCAGCTCCAGCACTTCGGCAAGGCGATGCTGGTGCTCGCAACCGGTCCGCTCGGGATCATCGGCGCTGCCGCTGCCTTGCTGATCTCGGGCGCCCCTTTCGGCTTCGTCGCGATCCTCGGCGTCATCGCTCTGCTCGGGATCATCATCCGTAACTCGATCATCCTGATCGACCAGATCGACCAGGACATCGCGGCCGGCATGGATCGTCGAGAAGCGATCATTGGCTCCGCCGTGCGCCGCTTCCGGCCGATCATGCTGACGGCGCTCACGGCGGTTCTCGCGCTCATCCCGATCTCCCGCGGCATCTTCTGGGGTCCGCTCGCCTACGCGATGATGGGCGGTATCCTGGTTGCGACTGTGCTCACCATTCTGGTGCTGCCGGCTGCCTATGCGTTCTTCTTCGGTCGCTCTCCCCACACAGCGTGACCGAAAGAGAGGAGGAGGGGTTCCCCAAGTCCCTCCTCCTCTCCCCCTTGATTCACAGGGCGGACGCCCGTCCGATATGTTCTTTTTTTTGATCGGTTGATAAATTTTTGTCGCGTTGCTACATCGGCACCGTCAGGCAGTCATGAGTTTTCTTTTTGCGACTCGCAAAGCGTGAGGCCTTGATTCTGCGGCACTATCTTGAATCGCTAACTTTTGATGGCTTCATTAGCTGATCGCCATTCCGACAAAATTTCCGCACTGCATCGAAGCTATTGTGGCGAAAACCAGACCAATTCTGTGACGGAATTGAGCCGAATCTCTCTTTACAACGTTTCCGAAGGCGATAAGACACTGCGTCAGTGATCAGATGGATGGTCTTTGCCGCTTGTCAGTTTACGACGCGCGACTGCCGTCCTTCGATCGCCGGAAGACCGGTTGAAACCCGACCTTCTCAAAACACGGGCGCGATCCACGCGCCGCGGGACCAAAAGAACCGGCGAAGGCATCTGCCTTTCGCCTTTGGGAGACTGCTCATGAAAACCAAGTTCGCACTTGCCGCCGCAGCACTTGCCGCGGCCACCTTTCTGTCGGGTGCTGCCAGCGCCAAGACCTTTGTCTACTGCTCGGAAGGTTCGCCTGAGGGCTTCGACCCCGGCATGTACACCGCCGGCACTACCTTCGATGCCTCTGCGCATCCGATCTACAGCCGCCTGATGGAATTCAAGCCCGGCACGACCGAAGCTGAAGCCGGCCTGGCCGAGAGCTACGAAGTCAACGCTGAAGGCACCGAATACACCTTCAAGCTGCGTTCGGGCGTCAAGTTCCACACCACCGAGTTCTTCACCCCGTCGCGCGAATTCAACGCTGACGACGTCGTGTTCTCGCTGGAGCGTCAGCTGAAGGCTGATCATCCGTGGAACCAGTATGTTGCTGGCACTTCCTGGGAATATGCCGCAGGCATGGGCTTCCCCGAGCTGATCAAGTCGATCGAAAAGGTCGATGACATGACCGTCAAGATCACGCTCAACAAGCCGGAAGCACCGTTCCTCGCGAACCTCGCAATGCCGTTCGCGTCGATCGTGTCGAAGGAATACGCCGACAAGCTCGAAGCTGAAGGCAAGAAGGAACAGCTGAACCAGATGCCGGTCGGCACGGGTCCGTTCTCCTTCGTCGGTTACCAGCAGGACGCCGTCATCCGCTACAAGAAGAACGCCGACTACTGGGGTGGCGCGCCGAAGATCGACGATCTCGTCTTCGCGATCACCACGGACGCCGCTGTTCGTTACCAGAAGCTCAAGGCTGGCGAATGCCACCTGATGCCGTTCCCGAACGCTGCCGACGTTGAGACCATGAAGTCCGACCCGGCTCTGACGGTTATGGAGCAGGAAGGCCTGAACGTGGCTTACCTCGCCTACAACACGACCCAGGCTCCGTTCGACAAGCCGGAAGTCCGCAAGGCTCTGAACAAGGCGATCAACAAGGAAGCCATCGTCGATGCCGTATTCCAGGGCATGGCGACACCGGCTAAGAACCCGATCCCGCCGACAATGTGGTCCTACAACCAGTCCACCCAGGACGACGCATACGACCTGGATGCTGCCAAGAAGGAACTCGAAGCAGCTGGCGTCACCGGTCTGTCGATGAAGATCTGGGCCATGCCGGTTTCGCGTCCGTACATGCTGAACGCACGTCGCGCCGCTGAAATCATGCAGGACGACTTCGCCAAGATCGGCGTCACCGTCGAGATCGTTTCCTACGAGTGGGCCGAATACCTCGACCGTTCGAAGGCCAAGGATCGTGACGGCGCCGTCATGCTCGGCTGGACCGGCGACAACGGCGACCCGGACAACTTCCTCGACACGCTGCTCGGCTGCGAAGCTGTTGGCGGCAACAACCGCGCTCAGTGGTGCAACGAGGAGTTCAACGCCCTGGTGAAGAAGGCCAAGGTCACCTCTGACCAGGCCGAGCGCACCAAGCTCTACGAAGAAGCACAGCTCGTCTTCAAGCGCGAAGCACCCTGGGCCACGATCGACCATTCGCTCTCGATCGTCCCGATGCGCAAGGAAGTCTCTGGCTTCGTTCAGAGCCCGCTTGGCGACTTCACCTTCGAAAACGTCGACATCGCCGAGTAATCGAAACACGCAATCTTTCGCCGCGGGCCTTGGCCCGCGGCGTTTGTCGTTGATGCGAGACCAATCTCGCGTCATGCTCGAAAGCTCAGGTGAAGCATTTCGGGTAACCACAGACGGCCTTGGTGCCGTGGTTCGACCTCCCTTAAACAACAGGTCTCACACATGTTTGGCTTTCTCCTGCGACGGCTCGCCGTCTTGATCCCGACCTTTATCGGCGTCTCGATCATTGCCTTCGCCTTCATCCGGCTTCTGCCGGGCGATCCGGTCGCGCTGCTGTCTGGCGAGCGCGTCATGTCGCCCGAGCGCCATGCGCAGATCAGCGCCCAGCTCGGCCTCGACCGTCCGCTCGTGGTGCAATATTTCGATTATCTCGGCGGCGTCCTGACCGGTGACTTCGGCACTTCGATCGTCTCGAAGAGCCCGATCATCGACCAGTTCTTCGCGCTGTTTCCGGCCACCGTTGAATTGTCGCTCTGTGCGATCCTGCTGGCCGTCGCGATCGGCGTTCCCGCCGGCATCATCGCCGCCATCAAGCGTGGCTCCGTCTTCGACCAGACCATGATGGGCATTGCCCTTGTCGGCTATTCCATGCCGATCTTCTGGTGGGGCCTTCTGTTGATGATCCTGTTCTCCGGCATCCTGCAATGGACACCGGTATCGGGTCGGATCTCGCTGATGTTCTTCTTCCCGCCGGTCACGGGCTTCATGCTGATCGACAGCCTGCTGTCGGGCCAGAAGGGTGCCTTCGGCTCGGCCGTAAGCCACCTGATCCTGCCCTCGATCGTGCTCGCCACCATCCCGCTCGCTGTTATCGCGCGCCAGACCCGCTCGGCCATGCTTGAGGTGCTGTCGGAAGACTATATCCGCACGGCACGCGCCAAGGGCCTTTCGCCCTTCCGCGTCGTCGGTCTGCATGCACTGCGCAACGCCATGATCCCGGTCATCACCACGATCGGTCTGCAGATCGGCGTCATGCTCGCAGGCGCCATCCTCACCGAGACGATCTTCTCCTGGCCGGGCATCGGCAAGTGGATGGTCGACAGTGTGTTCCGCCGTGACTACCCGGTCATCCAGGGAGGCCTCCTCCTGATTGCCGGCATCATCATGGTCGTGAACCTCATCGTCGACCTGCTCTACGGCCTGATCAACCCGCGCATCCGCCACTAGAAGGATAAAGTCCCATGGCAGAGACACCAACCAGCCAGCCGGTTTCGAGCGCTCAGATGCGCCGCCAGATGCTGGCCGAATTCTGGTTCTACTTCTCCGAAAACCGCGGCGCCGTGATCGGCCTCGTCGTCTTCGTCGCCCTCGTGCTGATCGCCGTCTTCGCCGACGTGATCGCACCCCATTCGCCGTTCGAGCAGTATCGCGAAGCGGTTCTGCTTCCGCCGGCCTGGCTTGAGGGCGGCAACTGGAGCTTCGTGCTCGGCACCGATCCGGTCGGCCGCGACATTCTCTCGCGCCTGATCTACGGCTCCCAGTATTCGCTCTTCATCGGCGTCTTCGTCACGACCCTGTCGCTGACGACAGGCATCGCGATCGGCGTCATCGCCGGTTACTACGGCGGCTGGCTCGACACCGCGATCATGCGCCTGATGGACATCATCCTGGCTTTCCCGTCGCTGCTGCTGGCACTCGTGCTCGTCGCGATCCTGGGACCAGGCCTCACAAACGGCATGATCGCGATCGCGCTCGTCCTGCAGCCGCATTTCGTCCGTCTGACGCGTGCAGCCGTCATGTCGGAAAAGACTCGTGACTATGTGACGGCGGCACGGCTTGCCGGTGCAAGCCCGCTTCGCCTGATGTTCAAGACGATCCTGCCGAACTGCATGGCACCGCTGATCGTCCAGGCGACGCTTTCTTTCTCGAACGCCATCCTCGATGCAGCCGCCCTCGGCTTCCTCGGCATGGGCGCCCAGCCGCCGGCTCCGGAATGGGGCACGATGCTCGCCGAAGCGCGCGAGTTCATCCTGCGCGCCTGGTGGGTTGTCACCTTCCCGGGTCTTGCCATCCTGATCACCGTTCTCGCCATCAACCTCATGGGTGACGGCCTGCGCGATGCGCTCGATCCCAAGCTGAAGAGGTCCTGATCATGGCACTTCTCGATATCCAGAATCTCACCGTCCAGTTCGAGACGGCCAGCGGTTGGTTCAAGGCGGTCGACGGCGTCTCGCTGTCGGTCGAGCCGGGCGAAGTTCTCGCCATCGTCGGCGAGAGCGGCTCCGGCAAGTCGGTTGCCATGCTCGCCGTCATGGGCCTTCTGCCCTGGACTGCGAAGATTACCGCCGACAAGATGGAATTCCAGGGCCGCGACATCCAGAAGATCTCGGCCGCCGAACGGCGCAAGCTGATCGGCAAGGATGTAGCTATGATCTTCCAGGAGCCGGTCGCAAGCCTCAATCCTTGCTTCACCGTCGGCTTCCAGATCGAGGAAGTCCTGCGCCTGCACATGGGCCTCGGCAAGAAGGAGCGCCACAAGCGCGCCATCGAGCTGTTCAAGCTGGTCGGCCTGCCTGATCCGGCGGAGCGCCTCAACCACTTCCCGCACCAGATGTCGGGTGGTCAGTGCCAGCGCGTGATGATCGCAATCGCCATCGCCTGCAATCCGAAGCTCCTGATCGCCGACGAGCCGACCACGGCACTCGACGTGACGATCCAGAAGCAGATCCTCGATCTCTTGATGAAGCTCCAGGCCGAGACCGGCATGGGCCTCATCATGATCACCCACGACATGGGCGTGGTGGCCGAGACCGCCGACCGCGTCATCGTCCAGTACAAGGGAAAGAAGATGGAGGAAGCCGACGTGCTCTCGCTCTTCGAAAACCCGACGAACCCCTATACCCGCGCGCTGCTATCCGCACTTCCGGAAAACGCCACCGGCGACCGCCTGACCACGGTCTCCGACTTCCTGGCCGCCGCTGAAACGGGAGGTGCCGCATGACCGCCGCAATCCAAACCCCGATGCTCGAGATCCGCGGCATCAAGCGCGACTACAGCGTGCCGCAGGGCATGTTCAAGCAGGACAAGATCGTCCATGCGGTGAAGGGCGTCTCTTTCAAGCTCGACAAGGGCAAGACGCTCGCCATCGTCGGCGAAAGCGGCTGCGGCAAGTCGACCCTTGCCCGCATCCTGACCTTCATTGACGAACCGACGGCAGGTGAACTGCTGATCGATGGCCAGAAGGTGGATACCCGTCCCGGCCACCTGACAGCCGACATGCGCCAGAAGGTGCAGATCGTCTTCCAGAATCCCTATGGCTCGCTCAACCCGCGCCAGAAGATCGGCGATGTGCTCGGCGAACCGCTGCTCATCAACACCAAGATGAGCGCTGCCGAACGGCGCGAACGGGCAACCGAGATGCTGGTCAAGGTTGGCCTCGGTCCGGAGCACTACAACCGGTACCCGCACATGTTCTCTGGCGGCCAGCGTCAGCGCATCGCGATTGCCCGCGCCCTGATGCTCAATCCGAAGCTGCTGGTGCTCGACGAGCCTGTCTCGGCGCTCGACCTCTCGGTTCAGGCTCAGGTGCTCAATCTGCTCGCCGACCTGCAGGAAGAGTTTGGCCTCACTTACGTCTTCATCAGCCACGACCTCTCGGTCGTTCGCTACATCGCCGACGAGGTGATGGTAATGTATTACGGCGAGGCGGTCGAATACGGCACGCGCGATGCGGTCTTCTCCGACCCGCAGCACGAATACACCCGCACTCTCTTCACCGCGACGCCGCGTGCTGACGTGGAATCGATCCGCGCCCGCATGGCAAAGCGCAAGCTGGTCGTATCAGGCTGATTGAAATGACAAGGCTGGAGGGAGCGTCTTCGAGACGGCTCCCTCTGGCCATCAACCCCGCCTTGATGACTCCACCGCCGCCTCGGCGAGGATGTCGATGAGCTGCCGACGGATGGCGGGTGGGCTCAGCGTATGGTCGGCGTTTTCCAAGAGAATATGCTTCAAGCCCTGAAAGGCACGCTGCCCGGATAGCGACTTGCCGAAATAGAGCTGCTGTTGGTCGAGGCTGCCATCGGTGCGGCATGAGATGAAGGTGACCGGAACCTTCCGCTCCTCCAGTCGCCTCAGGATGCCGAACAACTGGCCGCGCAAGCGTCCGAGTTTGGTCAGTCCTCCGAGATAGGGGGAGACCCCGCGCGAAAGCCTGTCCTTGGCGTGGCTGGCAATGTTTCGAGCCGCCTTGGGAACGTCCACGTCACCGCTCAGAACACGTTTGTAAGTGCCGAGGCTGAAGGCGCGTCGCTTGTAGTCGCTGAGCGGACGCGCACCCGCCATCAGCAGCGATTCCACATCCTCGTCGGGATCGAGCACGAGCCGCAGCTGATTGATCGAGACGATGCCCGCCACCTCCGAATTGGCAGCCCCGGCATACAGAGCCGAATGCGCCCCGCTGCAAATGCCGGCGAGAAGGATCGGTGCCTTGCTCATGCTCCGGACATGGCGGATGACGGCCTGCACGTCGTTCAATTGCGTCTCGGAATAGACGACCTGATCGGGCTCGCGCGGGTCGGCGGGGCTTTCGCCGATATTGGAGAGATCCACCCGGAACGTTGCAAGGCCTTGATGCGCAAGCGTCCGTGCGGTGTCGACCCAGATATTGCCCCAGCCGTTATGCGGTGCATAGGCCATGTTGAGCAGAATGATCACGGCGCTTTCGGTGCCGGATGCAGGCTGGCACAAGACACCGAAGAGACGTGTATCGACGATCTCCGCCTGCTCACGGAACGAGGTTGTGCTGAGCATCATAGGCTCAGCCTCCACCGCATCGGAAGGTCTGGAAACGGCCTCGGCCGGGATGGCCCGGTTGAACCAGTCCCCAATCGTCTCGATCAGCGCCATCGGCATAGGCGATGTGACGACCCCGTCCAGCATGGCGCCATAGCCGGTGAACTCCGTGCAGGTGACGGAAGCTCCGGCAGCGCTCAGCGCCTCCGCGAGGTCCCGGTCGGCGGCATTTTCCGGCCTGGCCAGAACGAGCACAGGCAGGTTGGGCGAGACGGTATCGACCGCCACCGTGACGGCCTTCAGGTCGGCAGCCAGCTGCGGGTCCATGATGAAGGAGGCAAGCACGGTCGAACCCGGCGGATAACCGAAGTCGATGCCAATCCCGTCCTCGATAACCTTTTCCCGGAGCGCCACCTCGCGGAGATAGCGCCGTCCGCTGAGGGCTGAGGCCGCAAGCATATAGCCGGCCAGTTTATCGTCTTGCCGTCCGGCCTGGAGCGCGACCGCAGCACCGATGCCCATGCCGTAATAGAGGATCTGCGTACACCCGGTTCGGCTGCGCAGTTCCGCCGCTGCTTGGACCGCGGCGTTGACCCAGGTCGCAAAGGTCGCTCCTTCCTCGACCGGCAGTGAATCGCCTTCGCCGGGATAGTCGAAGCGGATCGAGGGAAATCCCCGGCGGGCGAGGTCGTCTGCGATCAGCCGATGAAACTTGACCGTACACAGCGCATCGAAGCCCCAGGGCGAGCAGAACACGACCCCTGTGGAACCCGACGCATGATGCAAATGCCCCATCACGCCGTCCATCGTCACCGCCATGGCAGGAGAGGGTCCGGTGCCGTGCAAGAGGCTTGGATTTCCGCGTGCGAGGTCAGATTGCGTCAAGGAGGCTACCATGGGGTCTGAAGTCAGAAACGAGCGCGCCCGTACCAGCGCTCACCATGGACAAAACCCCTTAACACATTAGCAAAGCCCGAGCGGAAATTCGCATCTCAAAGCTTCCAGATCGTGGCATTGCGTTCCTTCAGGGCAGGTAGCCATGAGAGATTTTCGGGCTGTCGAAGACCATGGTCGACCGGATGGTCTTGATCTCCGCCAGCCGATCGAACTCCTGCCAGATTAGCCGCTTGAAGTCGGCCATGTCGCGCACGGAGATCTTCAGCAGAAAATCGAAATCTCCTGCCACCGCATGGATCTCCACGACCTCCGACAGCTTGCCGACATGCTCGATGAAGCGCTCCCCGACCTGAGGCGTGGTACGGTCGAGGGTGATTTCCACATAGGCCTGCAAGCCGAGCCCCACGCGCGAAGGCTCGATGATCACAGCCTGGCGGATAATGCCGCTCGAATAGAGCCGTGCGAGGCGTCTTGACAGTGGTGCAGCTGTAAGGCCGACCTTCTCCGACAGTTCCGCATTGTTCAGGCTCGCGTCGTCGAGCAGGCAGGCAATGATCCTGCGATCGATCTTGTCCAATGTGATAGCGCCGGCTTCCATCATTTCTCTCATTTGAGCGGATGTACGCAAATTTCTATCGCATAATAACGCATAGCCGCAATAACCTAGGCATCAGCATCTGCCCGATGCCGAAATCCGCAGAGACTTTGCGCGCAATTATTGATATCTCTATCCGAGCACAATCGCTCTTCGATGAAGGTTCCCGATGTTCGACAAGCTCGCCTCCCAGCCCAATGACCCGCTGCTTGCCCTGATCGGGCTCTACAATGCCGATGAACGCAGCGACAAGATCGACCTTGGCGTCGGCGTCTATCGCGACGATCTCGGCCGCACGCCGGTGATGCGGTCGGTCAAGGCTGCGGAGAAGGAACTCCTGGAGAAACAGGAAAGTAAGTCCTACGTCGCGCCGGAAGGCGACCGCGTGTTTCTCGAGCTGCTCTGGGATCTCGTCGGCGGCAAGGGGCATGGCAAGTTTGCAGCCGGCGTCCAGACACCCGGCGGCTCCGGCGCGCTACGCCTCGCTTCTGACCTCATTGCACGCGCCGGAAGCGGCCGCCTGCATCTGGGCCTGCCGAGCTGGCCGAACCATGCCGGCATCTTCGGCGCCACCGGCCTTGCCGTCGAAACCTATCCGTATTTCGATGTGCCGACCCAGGATGTGCGTTTCGCAAGCATGATGAAGGCGCTCAGCAGCGCGCCCCGTGGTGATGCTGTGCTTATCCATGCAAGCTGCCACAACCCGACCGGTGCTGCCCTCACCGCGGCACAATGGGATGAACTTGCCGCCGTGATTGCGGAGCGGCGTCTCATACCGTTGATCGATTCCGCCTATCAGGGCTTCGGCGTCGGTATCGAGGAAGACGTCGCCGGCCTGCGCACGATCATTGCGGCCGCACCTGAAGCACTCGTCGCTGTCTCCTGCTCCAAGTCTTTCGGCATCTACCGCGAGCGCACGGGCGCGATCTTTGCCGTCGCCGAGACCCAGGAAGCGGCCGATACTGCCCGCTCCAACCTCGTGACCATGGCCCGCACCAGCTACTCGATGCCGCCTGACCATGGCGCTGCCGTTGTCCGCACGATCCTCTCGACGGAGAGCCTGCGCCAGGATTGGATCGAGGAACTGAACAGCATGCGCGACCGACTGAACGGCCTGCGCCGCGAGCTGGCGGCAGCACTCGGGGAAGGGTGGCAGCTGGCGCCGCAGATCGCCGAACAGCAGGGTATGTTCTCGCTGCTGCCTCTCAAGGAAGCCGATGTTCTGTCATTGCGCAAACATCACGGCATCTACATGCCGACCTCCGGGCGCATCAACATTGCGGGCCTGAAAAGCGCTGACATCCCGCGCGTCGCCAATGTGCTGAAACCGCTTCTGGGCTGAGATCATGGCGACCACCACCGTGAACCAGGCGGGCGCCGAGCGCCATCGCCTCTATGAAGACGTGCTTGCGATGATCTCGGGCACGATGTTCGTGTCGCTCGGCACGCTGATCTATACCGAAACCATGCTGACGGTCGGTTCGAGCGCCGGCCTTGCCCTGCTTCTGTCCTATGTCAGTGGCTGGGGCTTCGGTGTGATCTTCTTCGTCGTCAATCTGCCCTTCTACATCCTGGCCGTGAAGCGCATGGGATGGGCCTTCACGTTCAGAACCTTCACGGCCGTCGCGCTCGTGTCCGTGCTATCGAAGCTGAACAGCCAGTGGATCGACTTTTCCCATCTCGATCCGCTCTATGCCACCGTCATCGGAGGCGGGCTGATCGGCACGGGTTTGCTGATGCTCTTCCGCCACCGCACCGGCCTCGGCGGCATCAATATCCTCGCCATGTATCTGCAGGAAAAGACGGGGCTGCGCGCCGGTTACTTCCAGCTCGGCGTGGACCTGACGATCCTCGCCATAGCCTTCTTCGTGCTGCCGGCCGATCGCTTGGCGCTTTCGGTCCTCGGTGCGGCGATTGCCAACCTGATCCTGGCGATCAACCACAAGCCCGGCCGTTACATGGGGCTCAGCTGAGCGCCCGCTTCAGGTTTACGCCAGTGCTGCGTCCACGATGACGAGCGGGCGCCCTTGCGTGCAGGCTTCGATGCGGGCGTCTACGTGGTAAACGTCTCGCAGCAGGGCAGGGGTGATCACCTCGGTGGTCGGCCCGCTCGCGATCAGCCGGCCATCCGCCACCACCAGCGACTGATCGCAATAGCGCATCGCATGATTCAGGTCGTGGAGAGCGATGAGGACGGCGATCCCGCTGTCCGCTGCAAGCTTGCGCATGAACTGCAACACCTCGATCTGGCGGAAGAGATCGAGCGCTGAAGTCGGCTCGTCCATCAACAGCACTTCCGGCTTGCGAACGAGCGCCTGGGCGATCGCGACCAGCTGCCGCTGGCCACCGGAAAGTTCGCCGAGATCACGGAAGGCGAGATCGGCGATCCGCAGAGAAGCAAGAATGCGGTCGATCTCCAGAAGTTCGCTGTCAGCGACCTTCCAGCCGGAACCCTGCTTGGAGGCGAGCAGCACGCTCTCATAAACGGTGAGCACGGCATTCGCGCCGGTGTCCTGCGGCATGTAACAGATCGGCCGCAGGCTTTCCTCGCCGGTGAGATGCACGACCCCTTCGCCTTTCAGCAGTCCGGCAATCCGCTTGAACAGCGTCGACTTGCCGGCCGCATTGGGGCCGATGACCGCCGTCAGCACACCGCCTGTGATGTCGCCGGTGGTGATGTCGGCAAAGACGCGGTGCCGGCCATACTGTGCGCCGACTGCTTCGAGCCTGAGGGCTACCATGCGCGCCTCCTATTGGTGAAAATGAGGGAGAAGAAGAAGGGCACACCGACGAGTGCGGTAATCACACCGATCGGCATGATCGCGCCGGGGATGAGCATTTTGGAGACGACGGACGTCACCGAAAGCAGTAGCGCGCCGCAGAGAACGGAGCCCGGCAGGAAGAAGCGCTGGTCCTCACCAAGCAGCATGCGCGCAATATGCGGGCCGACGAGGCCGATGAAGCCGATCGTGCCGACGAAGGAGACCGGTATGGCTGCCAGCAAGCTGACGAGCAGCATGGTTTCAAGCCGAAGTGCCCGGACATTGACGCCGAAGGAGGCGGCCTTGTCGTCACCGAGCCGAAGTGCCGTGAGTGCCCATGCGCGGCGCGCAAACAGCGGTACGCAGAACACGAGAACGGCGAAGGTGACGGCGACCTTGCCCCAGGTCGCCTTCGTCAGCGATCCCATGGTCCAGAACACGACGGCGGCAAGCGCTTGTTCGGAGGCCAGATATTCGAGCAGCGAGAGCAGCGCGTTGAAGGTGAAGACCAGCGCGATACCGAGCAGCACGATGGTCTCGACCGTCACGCCACGCATGGTCGAGACGCCATAGATGAACAGCGAGGCGAGCATCGCCATCAGGAAGGCGTTGATCGGCACCATGTATTGAACCGCAGCCGGAAACACGGCGACGCCTGCGACGAGACCGAGCGCTGCGCCGAAGCCGGCCGCAGCCGAGATGCCGAGCGTAAACGGCGAGGCAAGCGGATTGGCAAGGATCGTCTGCATCTGGGCGCCCGCAAGCGACAGACAGGCGCCTACCGTCACCGCCATCAAGGCGATCGGCATGCGGATATCCCAAATGACGACGCGCAGCTGGTTACCCGCCGAGGCGGGGTCCCAGATCGTCGAAACGACTTCGGACAACGTATAGCGTGCAGGGCCATAGGCCATGTCGACGGCAATCGACAGCACCAGACAGAGTGAAAGCCCGGCAAGGATTGCCAGGCGTTTCGCCGTCAGGCTGCGATAGGTGTCGCTCGAGGCCGGAAGGGCCGTTTCGACGGTGGTAGCCATAAATCTCTTCCTGTCTTTCGTGCCCTCAAGGGCAAGCGGCCGGCGGTTTCCCGCCGGCCGGATGGGTATCAGGAGCCTGCCTTCAGCGAGGCAAAGTAGCCGGGCTGATAGTCCACCGGCAGGAAGCGCTCATGCATTTCCTTGAAGGTGGCGTCCGCATCGAGATCCTTGAACAGATCCGGGTGCAGCCACTTGGCGATCTGCTGCACGGCAACGAACTGGTAGGGGCTGTTGTAGAACTGGTGCCAGATGGCATGCACATTGCCGTCCTTCACCGCCTTGATGTCGGTGAAGCCGGGGCGCTTCATCAGCTCGGAGAGCTTGCGTTCAGCCTCTGCCTTGTCAGCACCCGGACCCACGCCGATCCATTTGCCGCCGGGAACGTAAAGCTCCCAGTTGGAGCCGGTCACGATGACCTGGTCGGGATTGGAGGCGATGATCTGCTCAGGATTGACGGTGCCGAATGTGCCTGGGATGAAGTCCTTCGCCATGTTCACGCCACCGGCGAGTTCGACCATCTTGCCGAAGTTCTCGTTGCCGAAGGACATGCAGCAATCGTCGGAATAGCCACCGGCACGTTCCATGAAGACGACAGGCTTCTTCAGGTCCGTCTGCTTGGCCAGAACGTCGGTAACCTTGGCGATCTGCTCGTCATGGAACTTCACGAATTCCTCGGCGCGTTCTTCCTCGCCGAACAGCTTGCCGATGATCCGCATGGAATCGTCGGTGTTCTCCATCGGCTTCTCGCGGAAGTCGATATAGACGAGCGGAATGCCGACAGCGGCGAGCTTCTCGATATAGCCGCTTTCCTCGGTAGCCGATTTCGCTTCCGTGTTCATGATGATGACGTCAGGCTTCAGCGCGACCGCCTGCTCGATGTCGAAGGTACCGTCCTTCATCCCGCCGAAGGTCGGGATCTTCTCCATCTCCGGATACTTCTTCAGATAGATGTTGTAGCCGTCGAGATCGGCCTTCTTGAAGTCGTCGCGCCAGCCGATGACGCGGCCAAACGGATTGTCGGTGTCGAGCGCTGCGGTGAAATAGATCTGCCGACCTTCACCCAGGATGACGCGTTCCACCGGAACGCTCACTTCGACTTCACGACCGGTGATGTCCTTGATCTTCACCGTCTCGCCGGCCAGCGCGACGCCTGAAAAAAGGGCGAGCGAAATCGCGGCGGCAGACGCCACCTTCTCCATTTTGAACACGATCAGTTCTCCTGCTTGTGATTATGACGTGATCTAGATTTTTATGACTTTAACAGTCAAGAATTATCTTTTAGAAGTATTCCAGCCTCTCAGTCCCGATCCGAAAGAACACGAAAATGCAGGCCGTTAGCTCTCTTTCCAACCATGACCTTCGCGACGAAATCAAAGCCTACTGGTCACTCCGCGCCGAGACATTCGACACCCAGCCAGGTCATGAGATCTTTTCCGAAGAGGAGAGGGCTGCCTGGCACGCCCTGTTCCGCAAGCATTTGGGAGAGGGAAAGTCGCGAGCGGCCCTCGACCTCGCCTGTGGCACGGCCGTTATTTCCCACCTGCTCGACGACCTCGGCTTCAAGGTGACTGGCCTCGATTGGGCAGAGCCCATGCTGGAGCGGGCACGTGCGAAGGCTGTGGCTCGCGGGCGAAACATCCGCTTTCTCATGGGCGATGCCGAGCGCACGATGGAGGCGGATGACTCCTATGATGTGATCACCAATCGCCACCTTGTCTGGACGCTCGTCGACCCCCTCTCATGCTTCCGGGAATGGCACCGCGTGTTGAAGCCCGGCGGCAAGCTGGTGATCGTCGACGGTGACTTCGTCAACACGTCGAGGCTCACTCGCTTGCTCAAGGCAGCGACGAGGTTCGCGAGCCGTGTCGGTCTTGCTCGCGATGCCATGCACGGCGCGCCCAATGCCGATATGGCAGAGACACACAACCGGATCTTGTCGCGCGTGCATTTCTCCGGCGGTGCCCATGCCGATGCCGTCGCAGATCTGCTCAAGGAAGCCGGCTTCTCCACGGTCACGATCGATCAGGACATGCGGGCGATCCATAAAGCCCAACGCAAGAACTTCTCCTTCTTCAAGGGGCTGGAGCGCGGCACGCAGCACCGCTACGCGATCTGCGCGGAGAAGTGATCGGCACCTTGGGTGCCTTCGACGCCGGTAGATTTAATGGTCGCCTCGGCGTAGTCGCCGGTGCCTGCCAGCGCGCGGATTTACACGCACCCGCAACTGATATACTAGTATTTCAGTTGCGGGAGGACGCATGTCGGAACAGAATGTCAGAGGCTTGAAAATGATGGCGGTTCCGCCAGAGCACCAGCGCGGCAGGACCCGCGCCGGCAGAGCTGCGACGCAAATTCATGCGACATTGCGCGACGAAATCGTCAGCATGAAATTCAAGCCGCTCGACATGCTGAACGAAAAGCAGCTGGGGCAGCGCTTCGGCGTCAGCCGCACACCGGTACGCGAAGCCCTTCTTCGTCTGGCAGACGAGGGTTTGGTGGAGATCTATCCCCAGTCGGGAACCTTCGTCTCACGCATCCCGCGCCGGGCGCTCTACGAGGCGATCCTCATCCGTCGGGCGCTCGAGGCGACCACGGTATCCCTCGCAATCGTTGCGATGAAGGAGAATGACCGGTTAGCAGAGCTTGAGGACAATCAGGCATCCCTTGTGAAGGCGGCGGAAGCCAACGACATCGCGGGCTTCCATCAGATCGATACCGAATTCCATCAGCTGATCGCCGAGATCGCCGGCTATCCCGGGATCTGGGCAGTAGTCGCGCAGGTCAAGGTCCAGATCGACCGCTATCGCTATTTCACCCTGCCGCAGAAGGGCCGCCTCGATCTCGTGATCGCCGAGCATGCGGCGATCATCGATGGCATCCGCCGCCGGGATGATGGCGCCGCCGTTCTAGCGATGAGCCAGCATGTCGGACGCCTCACCGAAGAGCTTGAAGACATCGAGCACCTCGACCCCAACCTCTTCCTCGACCTCTAGAGCGCTCACCTTGCGACATATTCCGGGAGTTGCACCATGAAGCCAAACTTCGACCTTTCCGGCCGCACGGCCATCGTCACCGGCGCCAATACGGGCATTGGCCAGGCTATTGCCGTGTCGCTGGCAAGCGCCGGGGCGGCTATTCTCGGTGTTGGTCGATCGAGCATGGCTGAAACCGAAGCGCAGATTGCTGATGTCGGCGGGCGCTTCGCGTCCTTCTCCGCCGATCTCTCGACGATCGAGCCCGTTGACGCCATTGTTGACGCTGCTGTCGAAGCGTTCGGATCCGTGGACATCCTCGTCAACAATGCCGGTATCATCCGCCGCGCCGATGCCATCGATTTCACGGAGGCGGATTGGGATGCGGTCATGGATGTCAATCTCAAGACCGCGTTCTTCCTGTCCCAGGCTGTGGCGAAGCGCATGATCCCGAACGGTGGCGGCAAGATCATCAACATCGCATCCATGCTGTCCTTCCAGGGCGGCATCCGGATTCCGTCCTACACCGCCTCCAAGAGTGGCCTTGCGGGTCTCACCCGGCTGCTTGCCTGCGAATGGGCGGGCAAGGGCATCAATGTGAACGCAATCGCCCCAGGTTATTTCGTCACCAACAACACGACGGCCCTGCGCGAGGATGCCAAGCGGTCGAGCGATATCCTGGCGCGCATCCCCGCCGGTCGCTGGGGAGACCCGCAGGAGCTGGGCGGCGCGGCCGTCTTCCTGGCATCGGATGCAGCTGCATATGTTCATGGCACGATCCTGCCCGTCGACGGCGGCTGGCTGGCGCGCTAAGCAGAATCAGAACGACAGGAGGGGGGAAGGCATGGGACGGATCGTATCGATTGGCGAATGCATGGGGGAGCTGTCGGAGACCGGCACGCCTGGAACCCTCAACATGGGCTTTGCCGGTGACACCCTCAACACGGCCTATTATCTCCGCCGCAGCCTGGGGCCTGATTGGCAGGTGGATTATGTCACAGCCATCGGCACCGACGGTCTCTCACAGAGAATGCTGGACTTTCTGAAGGCCGAAGATATCGGCACCCACCATATCGCCCAGCTCGCCGACAAGACGATCGGCCTCTACTATATCACCCTGAAGGACGGTGAGCGGAGCTTCACCTATTGGCGGAGCGACAGCGCCGCGAAGAAGCTTGCGAGCGATCCCGCAGCCCTTGCCCGCGCACTGGACGGGGCCGATCTGGCCTACTGGTCCGGCATCACGCTGGCCATCCTGTCAAACCAGGATCGCCTCGCCCTGATCGAGGCATTGAGCCAGTTCGCCGGTCGTGGGGGCACTGTCGTATTCGATCCCAATCTGCGGCCGCGGCTTTGGGACAACCCGGAGAGCATGCGCGGCTGGATCCACCGCGCAGCCGCGGTGAGCGACCTTTGCCTTCCCTCCTTCGAGGATGAGGCGACCTGGTTCGACGATGCCGATCCTGAAGCCACGATCAAACGTTATCTGGCGGAGGGTGCGCGGCGTGTGGTCGTGAAGAATGGTGCGGGTTACGTGACCTTTGCGGGCAGCAATGGCGAAATATCGACATCTGCCATCCCGCCTGTCGAGCAGGTCGTCGACACGACGGCGGCTGGCGACAGCTTCAATGCGGGCTATCTGGCTGCAGAACTCGCCGGCGCGTCGGTCGCGGATGCGATTACGGCCGGGGCGAGGTTGGCGGCGAACGTCATCGGCGCGCGCGGCGCATTGGTCCCGGACGCAGTCAGGCCGTCGTAACGGCCCGGCTATGCGTCAGAGCGGGGCTCCACCGCCGAACAGCGTGAAATAACCCCAGGCTGCCACGAGTGCTGCGGCGACGCCGACCCAGGTGAGGGCTTTCCGCGCCGTCGGCGAAACCGTCATTTTCGGCTTGGGCGGCTTGTCCTCGGGTGGACGCTCGAATTTGATGACGTTCGACATTCAGGTTTCTCTCATGCTGCTTTCGGGCGCTTCATCAGCTTCCTGCCATGATCGCGGGGCCGCGACAAGTCTGCTCAATCGGCCGCCACCGTTCTCTGCATCAAGAACAATTCGACGGCGATACACGCCCTCGCAGACGCCAGCTGTGGTGACTTGCCGCAGGGTTGCGCCTGTCTAATACCAATGTGTCAATTGGCACTTGTCGACCGCTCCTGGCGCCGTTAGCGTTCTTTTGGCAGGCGAAGAAGGCGTTGAGGCGCAGACGTCGATACCCCTTCGCAGATGGCATGATGGACGCGACTAGACTGACATGAGAAGCTTTCTTGAACCTTCCGCCCAGGCTGAAGCGAACCAAGGCCAGGATGGGGATCTGTATGCGACGGCTCGCAGAGTTTCCGGCGTCTCATCGGCCCACTTCCTGAAGCTGCTGGAAGAGCGCGGCACCACCGGATTTTGGACCTGCGATCTTCTCACTGGGCAATGCACCAGCAGCCCGGGGCTTCTGCGAGTGATGGGTCTGGAGACGCCGCAGCCCTTCCGAATGCAGGATCTTCTCGATCAGGTTCACCCCGAAGACAGATCGCGCTGCGAGGACCTCTGGCCCCTCATTCGTTCGGGCGTGCCGGTAAACCGCAATTTTCGGATCATTCGTGGCGATCGAACGGTCCGCTGGGTCGAATTCCGTTCGGAAGTCGTGCTCGATGCCGACCAGCGCCCAGTTCGGGCCATTGGCTTGCTGCAGGATGTCTCCCAGGAGCACGAGAACCGCCAGGCGCTGGATGAGAGCCTCGGGCGTTACCGAGCGCTGATCGGCTCCGTCGCGACTATGGAATGGCGCGCAACAGCCAGTGGCGAACCCGTGTTCTCGAATGGTTGGACTGCACTGACAGGCCAGCGAGAATCCGAATTTTTGAACGGCAACTGGGTGAGCGCAATTCACCCGGACGATCGGGAGCCGATGATGGCGGCATGGCAATATGCCGTAGCCAATCTCACGCCCTACGAGGCCGACCAGCGGATACGCAAGGCCGATGGCGAGTATGAGTGGTTTCACGCTCGCGCGGTGCCGATCCTGCACAAGAGTGGCCGCCCGCACGAGTGGCTGGGCATGATCATCGACCACCGCGAGTTCAAGAGACTGGCGAATGGAAAACCTGCCGTCGGCACAACCCTGACACCGATGCAGATCCGGGCCGGCCGCGCCATGCTGCAATGGACGTTGGACGATCTCTCCCGGGAATCCGGCGTGTCCGTCTCCTCGATCCGCCGTATCGAGGGCGAAGGGGAGCGCTCCACGCGCCCCACCTCGCTTTCGGCAATACGGCAGGCGCTCGAACGCCATGGCCTGATCTTTTCGGATGGCAATGGCATTTCGATGGGCCCGGCCTGATCATTCACATGAACAGGCCGGCAACCGTCAGCTCGCAAGGCGCGGTGTGGCGACGATCTTGAGGAAGAGCGCGTTCATCGCCTCGGTGATCCCCTGGCTCGGGCTGACTTCGAAGAAGAGCCCCGGCGATGCACAGGATTGCATCCGTGTCGGGATCTGGCTCTGGAACGGACTGATCCACTTGTTGTACCAGTCGTTGGTCGGCAGCGGCAGATAGGTCGTGTAAAGAACGGCGATCCGGTAGCCCTTGCTCTTCAACGCCTCGCATTGCGTGGTGTCGATCGGTTCCTGACAGCGCCCGTTCGTCGTCTTCTTGGTGCAGCTGCTGGGCTTGTAGGCATCGCCTACGCCGTCGGAGACGAAGAAAAGGATCTTCTCCGGATTGCCGGCCGACGAGCCGGTTCCTGCCGTCCCCATAAGCTCGCCGATGTTCTTCAGCGCCCGGTCGAAATCGGTCTGCTGGTCGTTGTCATACCCTTGGTACGGGATCGACATGAGCCCAATCCCGGATGCGCTCGCCTTGACCTGGTCGAGATTGTCGGTGAGGGACGCAACCTGAAGAAGCTTGGTGTCCTCGGCCTTCTCGCCGAAGGTATAGACCGCCATGCGGTATTGATTGGAGCTCTTGCGCGAGCTCTTTGCCGTCTCCATCAAGGCCGCAGTCGCCTTGGCGACGACGTCGATGCGGATGGTGACGCCCAACCTCTTGGCGAGGTAATAATAGCTGTTCTTGTCCTCCACGCCGTCTTTGACGATATGGCAGGCGAAGGCGCACTTGTCCCTGGTGTTGTCGACCATCTTGGTCACGTCGGCCGGGGTGGCCCCGACGCCCATGGATGGGGTGTTGTCGAGAAGAAGGTAGAAGTCGCGGAACGTATCCGTCTGGAACACGGCTTCCGCCCTGCCGCCTACGGTAACATCGGACTGGCCAAGGATGCGGGCAAGCGATGTAGGAACCGTCGCATCGAAGGTGAAGATCGCCTTCACCTGCGTGCCGGTTTTCACCACATCCACATCGAAGTTCTTGAGCTCGTACTCTTCAGACATCTTGGCGTGTCCGATGAAGACTTTCTTTGCGTCCTCGATAGCTGCGGACAATTGCCCATCTGACTTCATCTGCATGGCCTGCATGACACCTGCGGAGGTTTCCGCGACGGCAGCAATCGCCGCCGCATCGGCGGCAGCCTGCAGCGTGCTTCGCACTATCAGTGCATTGCTGATATCGATCGCAAAACCGGCAACGCCGATGACTGGCACCAGCATCAGCGCCGTCATCACACCAAAGTTGCCGCTGCGGTCACGGAAAAAACGCCCTAGCATAAATTACCCCCATAAAGTTACGGGTAATTTAGAGGCGTCTTGTGTCGATTTCGTTCATCTGCATGGTTACGGAAATGCTATCGGCCCTCGTCGATCAGGCGGCCGCCACCTTTTTCTTCGCAGGCGGGTTGTCCGCATCGTATGTGGCGCGCGCTTCGCGGATGCGTCCATGATGCTCAGCCGTCCACACGACCAGTGCCGCCACCGGCCCCAGCAAGGATTGTCCGAGTTCCGTCAATCGGTACTCGACGCTCGGCGGCTGTGTCGGAAATACCTCGCGATGGACAAGCCCATCACGCTGCAGGCTCCGCAAGGTGCCCGTCAGCATCGCCTGCGAGATATCGGGTATCGCCCGCTTCAACTCCCCGAAACGATGCGGCTTCAAGCCGAGTGTTTGCAGGATGAGCGACGCCCACTTGTCACCGATGTGAGAGAAGACGTCGCGGACCGGGCAGTTCGCCGCGTCGAACACTGTATTGATTGGTTCTCTCATCATGGCCATCGCCGTTCCGATCGCCGCCGTGTAATCGGGCTGTGTCTTGGCATGTGCGGTCATGGGTATCGTCCTCAGAACCTGGTTCTAAAAAACTGCCTACTTTACGGCAGAATGCTGATCTGTAATTTAGACCTACTCTGAAATTTAAACCAGCCCTAAAATTCATGGGCACATCGAACGGAACTGACATGACAGCCAAGTATCTCGTCACCGGCGCATCCGGCCAGCTCGGCCAGCGCGTTCTTCATCACCTCCTGGCCACGGAAGCCGTGCCGGCTTCCGACATCATCGCGGCAAGCCGCAAGCCTGAACAGCTGGCTGATCTCGCGGCCAAGGGAGTTCAGACGCGTCGCGTGGATTTCGACGACGCAGCCTCCATGCAGGCCGCATTTGCAGACGCACAGCGCGTGCTGATCATCAGCACGGACACGCTCGATCGCCCGGGTCACCGTCTGGTGCAGCACCGTGCAGCTGTCGCCGCTGCCGAAAAGGCTGGCGTCCAGCATCTGCTCTACACCTCGATGCCCGAGCCCAAGAATTCGCCGCTGCTCTTCGCACCCGACCATGAAGGCACAGAAGCTGCCATCGAGGCGAGCGCGCTGCCGGCCTGGACGATCCTGCGCAACAACTGGTACTTCGAAAACGTGATGATGAGCGCCGGTCCGGCACTCGCCTCGGGCCACTGGTACTCGGCGGCCGGCGAAGGCAAGGTTGCCCACATCCTGCGCGATGATATCGCCCGTGCCATCGCCGCAGCACTCGTTGCAGCCGGCAGCGAGAAGAAGGTCTACACGCTGACGGGATCCACGTCCTACACGCATCGCGAAATGGCTTCGCTGATCTCCGCCGCCGCCGGCAAGGAAATCGCAGTCATCGATGTCCCGGTCGAAGGGCTCGTGCAGGGTATGGTCGGTGCAGGCCTGCCGGAACCTGTTGCACGCGTTTTCGCCTCGATCGATACCATGGTCGGCCATGGCGGTCTGGCGCACATCACCGGTGACTTCAAGGCACTGACGGGCGTTGAACCCCAGAGCTTCGAGGCATGGGTCGAGAGCCAGTCCGGCGCTTTCAAATCCATGGTCGCCTGACATTCCCTATCGGCCTCCGCCGGGCCGATCCGGACATGTCATATCCCACACATGGCATGACCGAGGACCGCCCGTCCCCCTGGACGGGCGGTTTTCGCATGAATCAGGTATTGGGGCGAAAATCTCCTGATTGGCGTAAACGTTCGTTCTGCCTCTTTCTCAGGCATGGCTGCCTTCCACACATGCATCGGTGACGATCAGAACCGGCTGGAGAGCCGGTTTTGCCGTGTCTGGAGCCAGAAGCAGACTTGGCACGCCCCTTGCTCCTTTATTCGCAGAGTTAGCCGCTAGGGTTCCGGCGCCGCAGGGCGTGGCTGGTCCGAGAGCGGCTCCCGATGGAGAGACATCCCATCGGGTGCACGGCGGGACAAAAGCCCGGGAGACCTCGTAAGCCAAGGGATTGGCGGCGCGATGGTCCATGCCGATCCCTTTTCGAAGACGCAAAAGGGGAATTTCTACATGCAGACTGTCAAGACACTCCTGTCGATCACGGCGCTGGCTGGCGCTCTCGCCTTCAGCCAGATGACACCGGCCGAAGCCGCGCCGAAGAAGGATTTCAAGGTCGCCTGGTCGATCTATGTCGGCTGGATGCCCTGGGGCTATGCCAACGACACCGGCATCGTGAAGAAATGGGCCGACAAATACGGCATCAACATCGAGGTCACGCAGTTCAACGACTACGTGGAATCGATGAACCAGTATACCGCCGGTGCCTTTGACGCGGTGACGCTCACCAACATGGATGGCCTGTCGATCCCGGCCGCCGGCGGCGTCGACACGACAGCCGTCATCGTCGGCGACTTTTCGAACGGCAACGATGCACTGATCCTGAAGGACAAGGACAAGCTCGAGGATGTGAAGGGCCAGAACGTCAATCTCGTCGAGTTCTCGGTTTCCCACTATCTGCTCGCCCGCGCGCTAGAAAGCATCGGCTCCTCCGAGCGCGACGTGAAGGTGGTCAACACCTCGGATGCCGATATGGTCGCCGCCTACCAGACGGCTGACGTCACGGCGGTCGTCACCTGGAACCCGCTGGTCTCAACGATCCTGGAAGACGCCTCCGCCAAGAAGGTATTCGATAGCTCGCAGATCCCGGGCGAGATCATCGACCTGATGGTCGCCAATACCGATGTGCTCAAGGACAACCCTGACTTCGGCAAGGCGCTGGCCGGGATCTGGTACGACACGATGGTCGTCATGACGGCCGATACCGAAGAGGGCAAAGCAGCCCGGACCGCGATGGGAACAGCTTCCGGCACGGACCTCGCCGGCTTCGAAGCCCAGATGGCCGCCACCAAGCTCTTCGACAAGCCGGCTGATGCGGTGGCCTTCACCGCCTCCCCGGATCTGTCCAAGACCATGGATCTCGTCCGTACCTTCCTCTTCGACAAGGGCCTTCTTGGCAGCGGCGCGCCGTCTGCCGATGTCATCGGTATCGAACTGGCAGACGGCTCGGTTCTTGGCGACAAGGAGAACGTCAAGTTCCGCTTCACCACCACCTACATGGACGCGGCCGCCAAGGGCGCGCTCTGAGGCAGATCCATGCCGCCCGGTTGACCCTGTCGTCCGGGCGGCTCCCGCCTCCCTGAAATCCTGGAGTGGTCGATGCGATGGATCAATGCTCATCCCGGAAATGGCGCGCGCCTGACGCTCGTGCTTCTGCCCTTCGTGCTGGTGCTTGGCGCCTACATGATCGGCTCCGCCGAACGGCTCGCCGAGAACCCGAACGACAAGCTGCTGCCCGGTTTCGCTGCCCTCTGGGAGGGTATAAGCCGTATGGCCTTCACGGCTGACGTCAGAACCGGCGATTACCTGCTCTGGTCGGATACCTGGGCGAGCCTGGGGCGCCTTTTTGCCGGGCTTGGCATCGCCACCGCGATCGCGCTGCTCCTCGGCCTCGTCATCGGCATCCTGCCCTATGCACGGGCAACTCTCTCTCCCTTCGTTGGTGCCATCTCCATGGTCCCGCCGCTGGCGCTCCTGCCGATCCTCTTCATCGTCATGGGCCTCGGCGAGGCGTCGAAGATTGCATTGATCGTCATCGGTGTCGCACCGATCATGATCCGCGATCTGGCGCTGACGGCGACATCGCTGCCGCGCGAGATGATTGTGAAAGCCGAAACGCTTTCCGCCTCGTCCTGGCAGATCGCGTTGCGTGTGGTGCTGCCGCAAATCCTGCCGCGCCTGATCACCACGCTCCGCCTGCAGCTCGGCCCCGCCTGGCTCTTCCTGATCGCAGCCGAAGCGATCTCCTCCGACAGCGGCCTCGGCTATCGCATCTTCCTCGTCCGTCGCTATCTCTCGATGGACGTCATCTTCCCCTATGTGCTCTGGATCACGCTTCTCGCGATCCTCACCGACATCCTGCTCGATCGCTTGCGCATCGCGGTCTTCCCCTGGTCCGAACTGGAGAAGGGCAAATGAGCGCGCTCTCAGTTCAGAACCTCTGGAAGGAATATGGCGACCAGATCGTGCTGGAGAATGTCTCGATCGAGATCGAATCCAGAGCCTTCGTCGCGCTGGTCGGCCCGTCCGGTTGCGGCAAGTCCACCTTCCTGCGCCTGCTGCTCGGCCAGGAGCGCCAGACCAAGGGCGAGATCCTGCTCGATGGTTTGGCCCTGCCGCAGGAGCCAGGGCCTGACCGCGGCGTCGTCTTCCAGCGCTACTCGGTCTTCCCGCATCTGACCGTTCTCGGCAATGTCATGCTCGGCAAGGAGCTGAAAGCCTCCCGCTTCGCCGCCCGCCTGTTCGGAGCCGCGAAGCGCACGGTCAAGGACGAAGCCCGAGCGATGATCGCGGCGGTCGGGCTTGCCGGCTCCGAGGACAAGTATCCGGCCCAACTCTCCGGCGGCATGCAGCAGCGGCTGGCGCTCGCCCAGGCGCTGATCATGCGGCCCAAGGTTCTGCTGCTCGACGAACCTTTCGGCGCGCTTGATCCCGGCATTCGGGCTGAAATCCATACGCTGATGAAGACGCTCTGGCACGAAGCGCCGATGACCGTCGTCATGGTCACCCATGACATGCGCGAGGCCTTCACGCTGGCGACCCGCGTCGTTGCCTTCGAGCGTCCCCGCGACCGCCCGGAGGAAAAGCTCCGCTACGGCGCAACGATCACCCGCGACATCGCCATCTGGCCGCCCCGCAAGGCGGGCGAGGCCTCCCTCTTTCGCCCCGACCGGGACGGCCCGGTCTCTTCAAAGGGTCAATAGCCGGGACGACCCGGCCAACGAAACCACTGGAGATGACAATGCATATCCGACGTTCCCCTGAAGAGATCGCCGCCAACCGCGCGCGCTACGAGGAGCATCAGAAGAAGGGGCTGGAATTCGCACCGAAGGCGCTGCCGGCCAAGAGCGTAAAGCCCGCGCCCGCAATTGCTGCCGACAAGATCGTGCACCAGGAAAACCTGCCCGGCGGCTGGTACTGGTGGACCCGCGTCAAAGCCAACGAGACGCTGCGCATCGCGCTCGACGAAGGTTTGTCGACCGTATCGGTCGTCGCCTGGAATGCCGAAGACCCGACCGAGCGCATGAACCTGCCTGATACCGTCAAGGTGCAGTGGACCACCGGGCTTGGAAAGGGCCGTGTCATCTTCTCCGACATGGGCAAGGTCATGTTCTCGATCACCGAGGACAGCTCCGGCGCTCATGACGTGCTGATGGGCGGCTCGACAGCATCCTCGAACGCGAAGAACTATGCCGGCCAGAACGGCCCGGCACTGCGCAACACCCGCGACAACTTCGTGCTGATCGCGACTAAGGCCGGCCTCGACAAGCGCGACATTCCGGCGGCTCTCGCCCTTTTCGCACCCGTCCGCGTCGATGCCGATGGCAAATTCGAGTGGAAGCCGGAACTCGTTGCCGAAGGCGACTATGTCGATCTGCGCGCCGAGATGGACATGATCGTCGGCTTCTCGAATTGCCCGCATCCGCTCGACCCGAACCCGATCTATGCCCCCAATCCTGTGACCATCACCCGGATCGCGGCCATTGAACCGACGGCGGATGATCTGTGCCGAACGGCGACCGCTGAAGCCGTCAGGGGCTTTGAAAACAACGCCTTTGCGGCCCTGTGAGAGGAGAGGCGATCATGACCCATTTCATCCAGACTTCTCCCGCCCGCACGCTCTCCAACACCGCGCAGGATCACTACATCGCTGCCGAAGCACCCTTCTCGACCTTCATCAAAAAGGGCCAGGTGGTCCGCATCGAGGACACCTATGGCCAGCAGGCCGTCGATACGCTCTTCTACAACGCCCATAATTTCTCCGAGCGCTATTCCAGCCAGGACACCATGCGCGAACAGGGGGCGGCCTATATCTCCACTGGGACCAAGGTGATCTCCAACGAAGGCCGTGTGATGCTGACGGTCACTGCCGACAGCTGCGGCCGGCACGATACCTCAGCCGGCGCCTGTTCCTGTGAGAGCAACACGGTCCGCTTCGGCCATTACACGAAATACCTGCATGCCTGCCGGGACAACTTCGTCATCGAGGTTTCCAAACATGGCATGAGCAAGCGCGATGTGGTGCCGAACATCAACTTTTTCATGAACGTGCCGATCGAACCCTCAGGCGAAATGACCATAGTCGACGGCATTTCCGCCCCCGGCGACTATGTCGAGCTGAAGGCAGAGATGGACGTGCTGCTCGTCATCTCCAATTGCCCGCAGATCAACAACCCCTGCAACGGCTTCGATCCCACGCCGATCCGGGTGCTCGTCTGGGACGACGAGGCGGCCTGATGTTCAAGAAGGTCCTGATTGCCAATCGCGGCGAAATCGCCGTGCGCGTCATCAAGACGCTTCAGAAGATGGGGATCGCAAGCGTTGCGGTCTATTCCGATGCCGACCGCTTTTCGAAGGCTGTCCTGATGGCCGACGAGGCGGTGCGCCTCGGCCCCGCACCCGCCAGCGACAGCTATCTCAACGTCGATGCCGTGATTGCCGCCTGCCGTCAGACGGGTGCGCAAGCCGTGCATCCCGGTTATGGCTTCCTCTCCGAGAACATCGGCTTTGCCGAGCGGCTGAAGGCGGAGGGCATCACCTTTATCGGTCCAACGCCGGACAATATCTCCGCCTTCGGCCTGAAGCACACGGCCCGCGAACTGGCCAAGGCGAGCGGCGTGCCGCTTTTGCCCGGCTCCGGCCTACTCGACAGCCGGGAAGAGGCGCTCTCCGCAGCGGAGCAGATCGGCTATCCGGTGATGCTGAAATCGACAGCCGGCGGCGGCGGTATCGGCATGCAGCTCTGCGACAATGCGGAGGCGCTTGCCGCAGCCTTCGACAGCGTCCAGCGCACGGCGAAATCCAGTTTCGGCGATGCTCGCGTCTATCTCGAACGCTTCGTTTCCAAGGCCCGCCATGTCGAGGTGCAGATCTTCGGCGACGGTAAGGGCAGGGTGATTGCGCTCGGCGAACGCGACTGCTCGCTGCAGCGCCGGAATCAGAAGGTCATCGAAGAAACCCCGGCCCCGGGGCTGTCCGATGCCGTGCGCCAGCGCCTGCACGCCGCTGCCGTGTCGCTGGGCCAGCAGGTGGCGTATGCCTCCGCCGGCACGGTCGAATTCATCTATGATCCCGCCCGCGAGGAATTCTATTTCCTCGAGGTGAACACCCGTCTGCAGGTCGAGCATCCGGTCACGGAAGCCGTCTTCGGTGTGGATCTCGTCGAATGGATGATCCGCCAGGCCGCCGGCGAAGATGTGCTGACGGGCAAGGAAAATCTTGTGCCAAGGGGCGCGGCTATCGAAGCGCGCCTCTATGCCGAAATGCCCCATGCCGGCTTCCGCCCGAGTGCCGGGCTGCTGACCGAAGTGGTTTTCCCCGAGGGCGTTCGTGTCGATGGCTGGGTGGAGACGGGAACCGAAGTCACGCCTTTCTACGATCCGATGCTGGCCAAGGTGATTGTCTCGGGCGCGGATCGGGATACGGCCATTGCGGCGCTCTCCTCCGCACTGCAAAAAACCTCGCTTGCCGGCATCGAGACCAACCTCGAATATCTGAAGGCGATCGTCGCCTCCGACCTGTTCCGCAGCGGCGATGTTGCGACCACGGCCTTGAAGGATTTCGCCTTCGTGCCCGATGTCGTCGAGGTGATCTCCCCCGGCGCGCAATCGAGTCTGCAGGAGCTGCCGGGCCGCCTCGGCCTCTGGCATGTCGGCGTGCCGCCCTCGGGCCCGATGGACGAACGCTCCTTCCGCCATGCCAACCGGCTCGTCGGCAACCACGATCATACGGCGGCTCTGGAACTCACCGTCTCGGGGCCGGTGCTGAAATTCTTCTCCGACACCGTGATCGCGCTCGCTGGCGCGGTCATGCCGATGAAGCTCGACGGCGTCGAGCTGCCCCACAATCAGGCGATCCAGGTCAAGGCCGGCCAGACGTTGGCCATCGGCAGCATCACCGGTGCCGGCCAGCGCGCTTATCTGGCGGTCTCCGGCGGCTTCGATGCACCCTTGGTCATGGGCTCCCGCGCCACCTTCGGCCTCGGCCAGTTCGGCGGCAATGCCACCGGCACGCTGCGCGCAGGCCATGTCTTGCGCCTAGCACGCCGGAGCCAGGCCGATGTCCTGCCGGCAACCCAGCCGGCTGAACTGACCCGCGAATGGTTCGTCGGCGTGCTCTATGGTCCACATGGCGCGCCCGACTTCTTCCTGGAGGAAGACATAGAGACACTCTTCTCGACGCCTTACGAGGTGCATTTCAACTCGGCGCGCACGGGTGTCCGCCTGATCGGCCCGGCCCCGAAATGGGCGCGCACCGATGGCGGCGAGGCGGGGCTTCACCCCTCCAACCTGCATGACAACGCCTATGCGATCGGGGCGATCGACTTCACCGGTGACATGCCGATCATCCTCGGCCCCGACGGCCCAAGCCTCGGCGGCTTTGTCTGCCCGGCAGTGATTGCTCGCGACGAGCAGTGGAAGATGGGTCAGTTCAAGCCGGGAGATAAAATCCGGTTTCATGCCGTGGTGCGAGCAAGCGATCCGCTCGCGGGGCCGACAGTGAAGCGCATATCGGAAGCAGCGGGGTCGGCAGTTGTCGGAGCGACAGAGGCGGGCACCGTTCCCGTGGTCTATCGCCGACAGGGCGATGACAACCTGCTTGTCGAATACGGCCCGATGCAGCTCGATATCGGCATCCGTATGCGCGTCCATCTGCTGATGCAGGCGGTCAAGGAGGCGCGGCTTCAGGGCCTGATCGATCTGACGCCTGGCATCCGCTCGCTGCAGATCCATTATGACAGCACCACGCTGTCCCGCTCGAAACTCTTGGGCGCCCTCGCCGAGATCGAGAAGAGCCTCCCTCCGGTCTCCGCCGTCAAGGTGCCGAGCCGGACCGTCTGGCTGCCGCTCTCCTGGAACGATCCGGATGCAGAACTGGCCATGCGCAAGTATCAGGAGCTCGTGCGCCCGAACGCGCCCTGGTGCCCCTCCAACATCGAGTTCATCCGCCGCATCAATGGACTCCCCGACGAGCAGGCGGTGAAGGACACGATCTTCAACGCCTCCTATCTCGTGATGGGCCTCGGCGATGTTTATCTCGGCGCGCCGGTTGCCACCCCCATCGATCCCCGCCATCGACTGGTGACGACGAAGTACAATCCGGCCCGCACCTGGACGCCGGAAAACGCCGTCGGCATTGGCGGCGCCTATATGTGCATCTATGGTATGGAGGGGCCGGGCGGCTATCAGCTCTTCGGCCGCACGATCCAGGTCTGGAACACCTGGCGGCAGACGGATGTCTTTGCCAAGGACAAGCCCTGGCTGCTCGATTTTTTCGACCAGATCCGCTTCTTCCCCGTGAGCCACGAAGAACTGACGGAAGCCCGCGCCGCCTTCCCGCATGGCGGCTATCCGATCCGCATCGAGGAGGGCACCTTCTCCTATGCCGATTACGAGGCGGAGATGGCCCGCAATGCAGAGAGCATCGGCGCCTTCAAGCAGGGGCAGCAGGCGGCCTTTGAGGCAGAGCGAAAGCGCTGGAAGGACGAGGGGCTCGACTCGTTCCAGGTGGATGACGGCGCAGGCGTTAGCCTCGGCGGCGATATCCCCGAAGGCTGCTTCGGGGTGGAAAGTGCCGTGCCCGGCAATGTCTGGAAACTGCTGGTCGAGGAAGGCCAGTCCGTGCAGGCTGGGGATACGCTTGCCATCATCGAGTCGATGAAAATGGAAATCACCGTCACCGCCCATGCCCCCGGCACAGTCCGGGACCTGCGTGCCGGGCCGGGTCGCAACGTCAAGGCCGGCGATGTCCTGGTCATCTTGGAGGATTTGTAATGCTGCCGACTATTCTTGATCTCGCTTCGCTCAGGGCCGCCTATGCCAGCGGGCTGACCCCTCTCGATCTCGTCGAGGAGGTGATCGCCCGCCGCAAGGCCTCCGACGATCCGGCGGTCTTCATCACGCAGACGCCGGATGATGATTTGCGGGCAGCCGCAAGGGCCCTGATGGAGCGCGCGCCGGAGCCGAACAGTCTGCCGCTATGGGGCGTGCCCTTCGCCGTGAAGGACAATATCGATGTCTCCGGCCTGCCGACCACGGCAGCCTGCCCGGCCTTCGCCTACCAGCCGGAGAAGGATGCCACCGTCGTTGCGAGACTGAAGGCTGCGGGCGCCCTCGTCATCGGCAAGACCAATCTCGACCAGTTTGCCACTGGCCTCAACGGCACGCGGTCTCCGTATGGTGCCCCGCGCTCCGTCTTCGACAAGGCCTATGTCTCCGGTGGCTCCTCCTCCGGCTCGGCGGTCACGGTCGCGGCGGGTCTCGCAAGCTTTGCGCTCGGCACCGATACCGCAGGTTCCGGCCGCGTGCCCGCCGCCTTCAACAACCTCGTCGGCATCAAGCCGACACCCGGCCTCGTGCCGAATGTCGGCGTCGTGCCGGCCTGCCGCAGCGTCGATGTCGTCACGGTCTTTGCTGCAACGGTCGGTGATGGCGTCGCGATCCGCAGGGTGATGGATGGCTATGACGCCGGCGATCCCTATTCCCGCAAGGCGTCGCCTGTGGCCCTGCCGGGTTCAGGCCTGCGCATCGGTGTGCTCGAAGGAGCCGAGCGCGAATTCTTCGGAAACAAGGCCGTTGAAGCCCTCTACGATCAGGCGATCGAGCGGGCAAAATCGCTCGGCGCAACCATCGTCCCCTTCGACTACGCGCCGTTCCGCCAGGCGGCCGAACTGCTCTATAACGGCCCCTGGGTCGCCGAACGTCTGGCGGCAGTGAAGGGGTTCATCGGCACCAATGCCGATGATTTCGATCCGACAGTGCGCACCATCATCGAGGGTGCGAGGGGTTACGACGCGGTCGCGGCTTTCGAGGGCCAGTACAAGCTCGGCCATCTCCGCCAGAAGGCACTTGTCGAATGGGAGAAGCTCGACGTCCTCATGCTGCCGACCTCGCCGACCACCTATACAGTCGAGGCGATGCTTGCAGACCCGATCGTCAAGAACAGCCATTTCGGTCGCTACACCAACTTCGCCAATCTCTTCGGTTATGCAGCAATCGCCGTGCCGGGCGGCTTCGGCTCGGATGGCCTGCCGAGTGGCGTGACCTTCTTCGGCCCCTCCTTCTCCGACGATGCGCTGGCCCCCTTTGCCGATGCCATGCACCGCGCTTGCGCCTCCGGCATGGGCAAGGACAAGACTGCAGCCCTGCCGGAAGCCTCGAAGGTGGCCGAACCGGACGATGGCCTTGTCACCATCACGGTCGTCGGAGCGCATCTGACCGGCATGCCGCTGAACCACGAGCTGACAGGCCCCGGCGGGAAGCTGGTGAAGACCTGCCGCACAGCCGGCGACTATCGCCTCTTCGTCCTGCCGAATACCACGCCGCCCAAGCCGGGCCTGATCCGCGAGCCGGGCTTCGCCGGCAAGGGACTGGAGGTGGAGGTCTGGAAGGTGACGCCCGCTGCCTTCGGCCGCTTCGTCCAGAACATCCCTGCACCCCTCGGCATCGGCAAGGTCACGCTCGACGATGGCGCCCAGGTCTCAGGCTTCCTCTGCGAGCCCTATGCCATCCAGGGCGCGCAGGAAGTCACGGATCTCGGCGGCTGGCGCGCCTATATCGCGTCGAGGAAGTGATCGGCTGTTGACGCCTGCCTGAGCGCAGGCGCCAATACGACACTTCGACTCAGGGCACCTGCGCCCCCCGCGTCGCGGTGTAGATCGCATAAAGCGAGGTCGAGGCCGTGATGAATAGGCGGTTCTTGCGCGGTCCTCCGAAGGTCAAATTGGCGACCGCCTGCGGCACGAGGATTTTGCCGAGGAGCGTGCCGTCGGGGTGGAAGCAGTGCACGCCGTCGGCAGCGCTCGACCAGAGGTTCCCCTCGACATCCGTCCGCATGCCGTCGGGAATGCCCTTGTCGATATGGGCGAAGACCCGTCCATTCGTCAGCCGCTTCCCATCCGTCACATCGAACACCCTGATATGCCGCGGCGCGTCCGGTTTGTGGCTGGCGCCGGAATCGGCGACGTAGAGCAGTTTCTCGTCGGGCGAGAAGCAGAGCCCATTCGGCTGCAGGAAGTCGTCGACCATGACGGAAAGCTCACCAGTCGAAGGATCGAGCAGGTAGACGTTTCGGCTCGCCTGTTCCTCGTCGGCCTTGTAGCCTTCGTAGTCGGAGAGGATGCCGTAGGACGGGTCGCTGAACCAGACGCTGCCATCCGACTTGACCACCACGTCATTGGGGGAATTCAGCCGCTTGCCCTGGTAGTGATCGGCAAGCGTCGTGATCGTGCCGTCGATCTCGGTGCGGATGACGCGACGCCCGCCGTGCTCGCAGGAAACGAGCCGTCCCTCCCGGTCGCGCGTATTGCCGTTGATGAAATGCGACGGCGCGCGATAGACCGAGATGCCGGCCCCCTCGATCCAGCGCAACACGCGCTCGTTCGGAATATCGCTGAACAGCAGATAGCCGCCATCATTGAACCATACGGGACCCTCGGCCCATCGGCAACCGGTGTAAAGCTCATCCAGGCCGGCGCTGGACACAAGCAGGTCGCAGAAGCGGGGGTCACGGATCTCGTAATGCGGGTTTTCCATAGGACGATCCTGGCAGGGCTTCAAGTTTTGCCGGCGCTGCGCGTGGTCGGCAGCATGATGACGGCGATGATGATGAGACCGGTGAGAATGAGGCGGATGCCGGCTCCAAAACCGTAGGTATTCAGCATCGAAACGACAAGGAACATGAAGAGCGAGGCGCCCCATATCCCCGGAACATTCGAATTGCCGCCGGCAACCGCCGTGCCGCCGATAACGACGACGGCAATCGACATCAGGAGATATTCCGTGCCCATGTTGAGTGCTGCACCGCCGGAGAAGCTGGCGAGCAGATAGCCGCAGAGCGAAGCGAGCACGGCGCAGAGCAGGTAGGTGACCAGTCGCGTGCCGTCGATCGGGATCCCGGCCATGCGGGCGGCGCGGATGCTCTGGCCGATCGCGGCAATCGAGCGCCCATAGACGGTACGATTGATCACGTACCAGACGAGCGCGGAGAGCACCAAGGCAACGAGCGCGACATTCGGGATGCCTGCCGTCGAGGAGGTGGTGAAGTCCGCAAGCCAGCTCGGCGGCTTGATGCGCAGTCCCCGGTTTGTCCAGATCGCCGTCGACTGCACGATGAAGCTCATCGACAGCGTTGCGATGATCGGCGGAATGCGCAGCAGCTTGATCAGCGCGTAATTGCCGATCCCAATCGCGACCCCGACTCCGATAGCAACGACAAGCCCGGTCAGGATCATGCTGTTCTCGACATTCATCACCTTGAGCGAAACCGTCGCCGCAAGTGTCATGTTGGCAGGAACCGAGAGGTCGATATTGCCGGGACCGAGCGTGATCACCAGCATCTGGCCGAGGCCGACCAGCACCGAGAATGCGCCGAAGGTGAGGGCCGCCTGTGCAAGTCCGACGGTGCTCGCCCCGCCCGTGAAGACAATGGTGACAAGGAAGACGCTGGCGGCCGCGATAAAGGACCAGATCCAGGTCCGGGCGAAGAGCGTGGAGAGTGCCTGGGTCATGACTTGCCCTTCCGGCCTTCGGCGCGATTGAGGGCAAGACGCAGCGTCAGCACGAGGATCAGGATCGCGCCCTGTGCGCCGATCTGCCAGTCCGGCGAAATCCTGAGGAACGACAGGAATGAGCCGGCGAGCGTCAGGGTGAGTGCACCGATAACGGCACCGATGGGCGAGACGCGCCCGCCGACGAATTCGCCGCCGCCGAGAATGACACCGGCGATCGAGAGCAGCGTATAGCGCAGCGCGATATTGGCGTCCGCTGAGGTCGTCAGCCCCACCAGCGCCATGCCGGCGAGCACTGCAAAGAAGCCGGCGAGACCATAGACGGCCGCCCGTGCTCCGATGATCGACCATCCGGCCCGGGCAACCGAGCGGCTGTTGCCGCCGACCCCACGCAAGACGACGCCGAAGGACGAGCGCATGATGACATAGTGGCTGACAACGGCGATCAGGATGCTGGCCACGATCGCCATCGGAAGCAGCGGCGGCTTGACCGTCATGATCGTCCGGATCCAGCCGGGCGCCTCGCCGCCGGGTGCCGGCAGGATCAGGACCGCAAGTCCGCCCCAGACGAAACTCATGCCGAGCGTCACGACAATCGACGGCAGATCCCGAAGGTGGATCATCACACCGATCAGCGCATAGACGCCGATTGCTGCCATTAGAATGAGGACACCCAGCAGAGGCGAGGACTGCAGGAAGGTGGCCGTTACGCAAGCGACAAAACTGACGAAGGTGCCCATCGACAGATCGAGGTCGTTGACCGTCATGATCAGCATCTGGGCGATGGTTGCGAGCGCAATCGGCACCGCGAGATTGAACAGCAGGTTGAGGCCCGTATAGCTCATGGCCCTCGGCTGGAGATAGAAGACCGCAGCGAGCAAACCGACCAGCGAAAGGGCTGGGATCAGCAGGCGCAGGCCGTCGGCTGAGAAGAACTTCGTCATGCGGCCTCCTGGAAGGAGGCGGAGAGGATGTTTTCTTCCGTCACCTCGTCGCCCTTCAGTTCGGCAACGATCATGCCGTTGTTGAACACATAGACGCGGTCGCAGAGGCAGACCTCGTCCATCTCGGTCGAGTACCAGACGAAGGTTCGCCCGGCGTCCGCCTCCTGGCGCAATATCGCATAGACCTCCTGCTTGGTGCCGAAGTCCACCCCGCGCATCGGGTCGTCCATCAAGACCACTGGTGCACGACTTGCGAGCGCCCGGGCGAAGAGAACCTTCTGCTGGTTTCCGCCCGAGAGCGACAGGATGGGATTGTCCATGTCGGGGGTGCGGATGCCGATCCGCTCCTTCCAGGTCTGGCCCAGCGTCTCCTCCCGATCGAAGTCGAGCGTCTGTAGCCGCGATAGGTCCGGCAGGATGCCGATGCTAAGGTTTCTTAAAATACTCCACAGCGTGAAGGTGCCGTTGACGGCACGGTCGCCGGCGACGAAGGCAACTTCGGGGTCATCGGCCCGCATCCAGTTGCCGGTTCGGGATTCGAAGAGGCCAACCAGCATGTCCGTCTGGCCGTGCCCGCCGAGACCAGCGAAACCGACGATTTCACCCTTCATGGCCTCGAAGGGGAGGCCGCGTCCACGCACCGGCGCTGCGGTCAGCACACTTGCCGTGTCCGTCCTCTGCAGGTGTGTGCGGGCCTCGCGTGTCTTCACCACGCTGCCCATGGCCTCGATCAACCCGTGTTCCGAAAATTCCTCGGCCGGCCTCTGGCTGACCACTCTGCCGTCCTTCATGACGACGATGCGGCTGGAGACCGACAGGATCTCGCCGAGAATATGGGAGATGAAAAGGATCGCGCCGCCATCGCGGACGAAGCGCTCGACATAGGCGAGCAGTTGCTCGGCAAGCCGCGCATCGAGCGACGACGTCGGCTCGTCCAGAATGACGAGGCGGACAGGGCTGCCGATCTCGCAGAAGGTGATCGCGATCTCCACCATCTGCCGTTCTGCGATGGTCAATGTGCCGACGGCCTCGTGGCAATCGATCGAATGACCCGGGAAGATTTCCTGCAATTTGCTCTCGATCAGGGCCGCACCCCGCTTGCGCCAACCCCAGCCTTTCAGGCTGCGATGCATCACGCGGGTGTTTTCCACGATCGTCAGGTTCGGGCAGAGCGACAGTTCCTGGAAGACGCAGCGAATCCCGGCCTCGCGCGCAGCATTGATGCTGTGGCCTCCGCTGCCGTGACCGTATCGGATGGTCCCCTCATGCGGGCTAAGCCCGCCATTGATGACGTTGACGATGGTGGATTTGCCGGCGCCATTGTGGCCGACGAGGCCGACGCATTCTCCAGCCCCGATGTCCAGCGTGACGCCGTCAAGCGCCTTCACCGCGCCGAAACTCACTCTTGCATCGGTAACGCTGACGACGGGCCGTCCATCGCCCTTATCGAGCATGGCATTCATTCTGAACAACTCTCTCACTCATGCGCCAAGGGTTCCCCATCCCGCCCGGCCCTAAGGCCGGACGGTCCGGGGAGGTTTTCCATTCGATCACTTGGCGGACGCGATTACCTTCTGGGCGTCTTCGAGCGAATACTCGACATTGGCGACGCCGCCGGCCTGAGTGTTGGCCAGGTTGGCTTCGAGGTTGTCCTGGTCGATGCGCAGGAAGGGCACCACGAGGTCCTTCTTCACATCCTTGCCGTCGAGGATCTGCTGGGCGACCCAGAAGGCAAGCGTGGATACGCCGGGCGCAATCGAGACCGACATGGTCTCATACTTGTTGGCGTCCTTCTGTTCCTTCCACCACTTCAGCTCGTCCTCGCGGTTGCCCATGACGATGACAGGCATCGGACGGTTGGCAGCCGCAATCGCCTGGGCGGCACCATAGCCGTCACCACCCTGGGTCACGACGCCGGCCAGTTCCGGCAGGCTCGGCAGGATGCCGGCGACGGCCTTCTGCGCGACGTCCTGCGCCCAGTCGCCGTGCACAGAGCCGACGATCTTGAACTGCGGGAACTGCTCGACACCGGCATGGATGCCAGCCGAGATTTCGTCATCGACGAAGACGCCGGCGAGACCACGGATTTCAAGCAGATTGCCGCCCTGCGGCAGCTTGCCGGAGAGATATTCAACCTGGCTGCGGCCCATTTCCTTGAAGTCGACAGCGATGCGCCAGGCGCAGGGTTCGGTGACGATGCCGTCGAAGGAGACGACGGTGATACCGGCGTCACAGGCTTCCTTCACGGCGCCGTTGAGTGCCGTCGGCGAGGCGGCGTTGATGACGATGGCATCATAGCCCTGCAGGATCATGTTCTGGATCTGGGCTGCCTGCTCGGTCGCCTGGTTTTCGGCGGTCGTGAAAGCGTCGGCGGCTGCGACCTGTCCGGCCTTCACGGCTTCACCGGTCACCTTTTCCCAGCTGGTCAGCATGGCCTGACGCCAGGAATTGCCGGCATAGTTGTTCGAAAGGGCAATCTTCTTGGCCGAGGTATCGGCCATTGCGGGCATGGATGTGGCGATAAGGCACAGTGCCGCGCTCGCCAGAAGGTATCTGCTGGTCTTCATGATCTCACTCCCTGTTGTCCGGCGCTCTTGGCGCCGGTTTCCTCCAAACAGCCGGACGTGGCCCGGTCTGAATTCCCCGCCGAGTTCCTCTTCTCGGCAGGATCAGGATGGATCGAACGGCGAGGCCTGTACAGGTTGGGGACGGCAGGACGTTTGCGGGAATTACGCAAAGTCCTGCGGGATCCCGCAGGACGACCACCCTATCGAGATGTGTTATGAAGGAGATGCGGCCTTGGGAGTGGCCGCGGGGAGGACATCATGCTCAAGATCGCGCCGTCAGCGCTGCTCGATCACTATCTCGGCATTTCGCGGCTCCTGGCCGGTCAGCTCGATTTCCGGTCGGCCATCAAGGCCGTGGGCGTCGAAGTATCGCATATCGTGCCGCATGACCACCTCGATGTCTGCATTACCATGGTCAACGGCCTCTACCACACAGCCTATGAGACCGGCCTCGACACCTTCTGGGGTCAGACCACGCCCGCTCCCGTGGCGAGCAGCCCGATCCGCACCCTGCTCTGGGGCGAGATCGACTTCCTTCTGACGGATGATGCCCAGCAGGAGACGCGCTACCACGTCGATACTCCCTTCACCCGCCCAATCTTCGAGCACAATCTGCGCAGCCGTCTCCATGTGCCGCTCAAGGTGCGCGGTGAAGTCATTGGCGCGCTCAGCTGTTCGTCGCATGCGGTCGGTTTCTACACCGAGCAGGACGTGGCCAATGCCCAGTCGATCGCCGACCTGCTCGCGCCATACTTCTTTGCCCTGAGAGCCGCCGAACAGGCCAAGCAATCGGCGATCGTCGAGGCGGAGGCGCGCGCCCGCGAGGAGGGGCTGCGGGCGGGTGCCTTGAGCCTGACCGAAGCCTTGGAACGCGAGCGGCAGCGCATTGGCATGGATCTGCACGATCAGACGCTCGCCGACCTCACCCGCCTGTCGCGGCGCATCGATCGCCTGATGCAGGAAGGCGAGGTGAAGGGCGAGGCGCTGGAGCCGGTCGGACGCGGCTTGCAGCATTGCATGCAGGATCTTCGCGAAATCATCGAGGAGGCCAAGCCCTCGGTGCTGCAGCTCTTCGGTTTCGCCCACGCCATCGAGAACCATCTCGACCGCGCGGTGCGCGATCACGGCTCGCAGCTTGCCTGGAGCCTCAGCGACGACACGGATGGTCTGATCGACACCATCGACCAGTCTGTCCGGATCGCCCTGTTCCGGATTGCGCAGGAAGCCATCAACAACGCCGTGCGCCATGCGCAGGCAAATGTCCTGGAGTTGAAGTTGAAGAGTACGGCACATGCCCTGACGATCGAGGTGGCCGATGACGGGCAGGGGCTTTCCCGCTCGGATCGCAGCGCCGGCGGCGGGATCGACAATATGGTCACGCGGGCGCGACTGATCTCCGCCAAGCTGACGCTGGGGGCGGCGCGCGAGGGCAAAGGGACTGTGATGCGCGTGCAGATGCCGCTCACCCTCGCCAAGGCGGGATTGCTGGAGGACATGAAGTGAAGGTTCTCATTGTCGAAGACGATCCGCTGCACCGGTCCTATTTGCTGGAGGCGGTCTGTGCCGCCCTTCCCGAATGCGACAAGGTCATCGAGGCCGGCAATGGGGCGGAAGGCGAGCGCCTTGCCCGCGACCACAAGTCCGCCCATGTCGTCATGGACCTGCAGATGAACGCTCGCAATGGCATCGAAGCGGCGCGCACCATCTGGAAGGAACGACCCGATACCCGCATCCTCTTCTGGTCGAACTATTCCGACGAAGCCTATGTCCGCGGCGTCTCCCGTATCGTGCCGGATGGGGCAGCCTACGGCTACGTTCTCAAATCGGCCTCCGACGAGCGCCTGAAACTCGCGCTCCGCAGCATTTTCGTCGAGGCGCAATGCGTCATCGACCGTGAGGTGCGCGGCATGCAGCAGAAGAGCCTCGGCCAGGTCCGTGGCTTCAGCGACAGCGAATACGAGATCCTCGTCGACATCGCGCTCGGCCTCACCGACCGCACGATCGCGCGCCGAAGGGGCCTGTCCATCCGCAGCGTCCAGAACCGTCTTCAGCAGCTCTACGAAAAGCTCGGCGTGTACCAGATGTCTGTCGAGGACAGCGACGAGGGGCGCTTCAATCTGAGGGCAAGGGCGGTGACGGTCGCGCTTTTGCGCAAGCTGTTGAACTACAGTGCCCTGGAGCGCGCCGAAGCCGAGCTTGCGGAGTGGCTGCGGTCTCATTGATCCATCCACGGAGTCGAGATGGCTGTTGACGATCGCCCGCGAAGTTGGGAGACCGGGTCCATGGACGAACCGTCGAAAGCGCCTAAAGATCAGCCGACGCCACGCATGTTGGCCTGGGCCAAGAACTCGGCTGCCTACCGGCTCGCCAAGCGCATGATGACCGAACGCGAACTCGCCGACGCCATCAGGCGCAAGGCGCGCAGCAAATTCGAGGACATCAGCGAGGGGCAGCTGAATGCGCTGGCAGACACGGCCCTTGCCTTCGGGCGCAGCATGAAGGCGCTGGACGACCAGAACTATGCCGAGATCCGGGCGAATTCAGCGGCACGCAGCGGCCGCTCCAAGCGCGCAATCGCCCGCAAGCTGGCTGAGAAGGGTGTGGACCGCAGTATCGTCGAGGCCGTCCTTGTGGACGCGGATGATTTTCGCTCGGCCGTCGTCTATGCGCGCAAGAAGGCCTTCGGGCCCTTCCGCCGGCCGGATGTGGAAGCCGACGACGCCCGCTGGAGCAAAGAGATCGCCTCCTTCGCCCGCCAAGGTTTCGGCTTCGATCTGGCCAAGCGTGTGCTCGACATGGAGCGTGAAGAAGCCGAGGATATTCTCCTCGGCCCGGCGTGAACGGATCCCTGCCGAGAGACGACTAAATGCTTCAAGATCCCTTGCGCGTCCTACCAACACCACCGGGTATCTCCGCTGGCATGGCCCATGAACAGGTGACGCGATTTCGGCCGCTCGCCTTGGATTGATAGAGGGCTTCGTCCGCGCGCCGCAAGGGATCTGCCAGACCCTGGTCGCTCTTATCGAGCATGGTGACACCAAAACTTGCCGTGACAGCGCCGTCTACCTCTGGTCGCCGCGAACCTTCGATCGCCTGGCGCAGACGCTCGGCGACGGCAACTGCGCTCTTGGCCGTGGCCCCCGGCAAGAGAACAGCGAATTCCTCGCCTCCTATGCGCGAGAGAATATCGCCATCACGCAGAACGCCACGGCACACGTCCACAACCTCGATCAGCACACGATCCCCAGCCATATGACCAAACCGGTCGTTGATCTGTTTGAAATGGTCGATATCGAAGCTGAGCAGGCCGATCGATGGCGGCGCCATGCGTTCGACAAGCCTTTCCAAAGTACCGTGGAAGGCCATACGAGATGTGGCACCGGTGAGCCAGTCTTGATCGATCTGTCGCCGGAGCTCCATTTCCCTCATCACCAGCGCTGCAAGCGACTGAAGGATTGCAATTTGTCGCTCGTCGAAGTGTCGCGGTTCACGATCCATGAGGCAGAGTGAACCGAGGCGAGCTTTTTCCGAAGTCACCAGTGGAGCGCCTGCATAAAACGCGACGTATGGGTTTCCGATGACGAAAGGGTTTCGCGCCGTCCGACTATCCTGCCTCGTGTCGGCAATCACCAGAACGTCGTCGCTGCGAATTGTCTCGTTGCATATGGCATGCTCGCGCTCAGTTTCGCGAAGGTCCAGACCGATATTCGACTTCAACCATTGGCGATCGTCGTCGAGCAGCGAGATGAGCACGATCGGCGTATCGAAGATCAGACGCGCCAGGGCGGCGATCCGTTCGAAGGGCTCCTCATGCGGCGTATCGAGAATGCCGTACTGATGGAGTATGTTCAGGCGTTCGACTTCATTCATCCGGCCAGACTCCTTGGAGATGAGGGACACTAGGCCGCAAATATTTCCGCCAACTTAAATTCTGCACGAACCCCTAGATCTTGGGGGGGTGCTCAGTCCTTGGCCCGCTGGAGCATGCCGAACAGGTCGCGCGGATCGTCCGGATCGGCGATCAGGTCGACAGACTGGAAGAAGGCGGTCCCGCGAACCCGCTCGCGCACGTATCGCAAGGCCGAAAAGTCCTCGATCGCAAAGCCGACACTGTCGAACAGCGTGATCTGCTTGTCACTCCGCCGCCCCTCGACCTCGCCCGTCACGACCTGCCAGAGCTCGGTCACGGGATAGTCGGGATCCATCTGCTGGATCTCGCCCTCAATCCTCGTCTGCGGGGGGTATTCGACGAAGGTGTCGGCACGGTAGAGGATATCGCGATGCAGCTCGGTCTTGCCGGGGCAGTCGCCGCCGATCGCGTTGATATGCACGCCAGCGCCGACCATGTTGTCCGTCAGGATGGTGGCATACTGCTTGTCGGCGGTGCAGGTGGTGATGATCTGCGCACCTTCGATCGCAGCCTGTGACGTTGCGCAGGCCGTGACCTGCAGGCCGGAGCCCCCGAGGTTGCGCCGGGTCTTCTCCGTTGCTTTCGGATCGATATCGAAGAGCCTGATATGGGTGATCCCCAGCACCGCCTTCATCGCCAGCGCCTGGAACTCCGCCTGGGCTCCATTGCCGATCATCGCCATGGTCGTGGCACCCTTGGGTGCCAGGTGTCGCGCGGCCATGGCTGACGTTGCCGCTGTTCTCAGCGCCGTCAGCAGGGTCATTTCCGTCAATAGGACTGGATAGCCGGTCGATACATCGGCGAGCAGGCCGAAGGCGGTGACTGTCTGCAGGCCCTCAGCCATGTTCTTCGGATGGCCGTTCACATATTTGAACGAATAGATCTCGCCGTCCGAGGTCGGCATTAGCTCGATCACGCCTTCCCGCGAATGCGAGGCGACGCGCGGTGTCTTGTCAAACAGAGCCCAGCGGCGGAAATCGGCTTCGATGACATCGGTCAGCTCGGTGAGCACGCGCTCGATCCCGATGTGATGCACGAGCCGCATCATGTTCTCGACGCTGACGAAGGGGACGAGGGCTTTGTCCGAAGGGGCTGGCGCTGTCATGATCCACCGGTTGAAAAGGAAGGTGCAGCCAGTCTAGCGAGGCTCAGGCACAATCGAAACGGCGATAATCTGTCAGTTTGCGCAGCTTGATGCGCAAACTGCGATGAGACTTTGCGCATAGTGTCAGCGCAAAGAAAGACAGGGGCCGAAGCCCCTGTCGAAGGATCCTCTTCGGGGAGGACGGAGGATCACTTGAACTGCGCGGGAAGCCAGAGCGAGAGTTCCGGAATGAAGGTGACCATCAGCAGCACCGCAACGCAGGCTCCGAAGAACGGCCATATGGTCTGCATGGCTTCCCGGATCGAGATCTTGCCGACGGCGCAGCCGACGAACAGTACGGTTCCGACGGGCGGCGTAATCAGCCCGATGCCGGCATTCAGGATCATGATGACACCGAAATGCACCGGATCGATGCCGAAGGCCTGGACGATCGGCAGGAAGACCGGCGTCGTGATGATGACCAGGGGCGCCATGTCCATGAAGGTGCCGAGCACCAGAAGCGCCACCGTGATCAGGAGAAGCACGACCATCGGATTGTCCGAGATCGACTTGACCACCTGGATGAGCGTGAGTTGGACCTGCAGGAACGACATCAGCCAGGCAAAGGCGGCGGCCATGCCGATGACGAGGAGAACAAGCGAGGTCGTTTTCACGGCCCCCAGGATCGCCTCCACGAAGCCGCTCCAGTCGAGTTCGCGATAGACGAAGACAGCGACGAGGAAGGCGTAGATGACGGCGATGCACGAACTCTCGGTGGCCGTGAACACGCCAGAGCGGACGCCGCCGAAGATGATCGCGATCAGTAGCAATCCCGGCAGGGCGGCGAAGAAGAAGATCAACAGCTTGCCGAAACCCGGGAAAGGCTCGGCAGGATAGCCGCGTTTGCGTGCCACGACATAGGCCGTGATCATCAGGGCGATGGTCAGCAGGATGCCCGGAATGATGCCGGCCGTGAACAGGTCCGCGACCGAGACGGTACCACCCGCGGAGATCGAATAGAGGATCATGTTGTGCGACGGAGGGATCAACAGGGCGATCAGGGCCGAGCTGATCGTGACGTTGACGGCATAACCGCGGTCGTAGCCGCGAGCCGCCATCTGCGGCACCATCAGACCACCGATCGCCGACGCGTCGGCCACGGCCGAGCCCGAAATGCCACCGAACAGGGTCGAGGATACGATATTGACCTGTCCGAGGCCGCCGCGCATGTGGCCGACGAAACCCGACGCGAAGCGGACCAGCCGGAAGGCGATCCCGCCGCGGACCATCAGATCGCCCGCGAAGATGAAGAACGGGATCGCCATCATGGCAAACACGTTCATGCCGGAATTGAGCTGCTGGAAAATCACGATCGGCGGAATGCCGAGATAGAGCACCGTGGCAAACGATGCGATGCCGAGGCAGAACGCGATGGGCATGCCGAGGACCATCAGGATCGCGAAGGTGCCGAAAAGGATCGAATATGCCATCAGAGTACCTCGGCCTTGGCCACATCATCGGCGACCACCGCGGCGGGCGCGATCAGCGTGTCGATGAAGCGTTCCAGCGCAAAAATGGAGATCAAGGCCCCGCCGACGATGAGCGGGATGAAGTCGATCCCGCCGGGCCAACCGAGAACCGGGATCCGTGCGGTCCACGTGCCGGCCGCAAGTTGGGCGCCGTAGTAGGACATGGCGACTCCGAAGCCGGAGATGAGGCCGAGGCTGATCAGGTCCATCAGGCGCTGGACGCGGGGCGCCATGTTGTAGCGCACGATGTCGAGCCCGAGATGCACGCTTTCGCGCACACCGACGGCAGCCCCCAGCAGAATGAACCAGGACATCAACTGCAGCGAAAGCGGTTCCGACCAACTTGGCGTGTCGTTGAGGACATAGCGACCGAAGACTTGCCAACCGATGATTACGGTCATCAGGACCACGCCGATACCGGCCAGATAGAGGCAGGCGAGGCTCAGCCAGTGTAGGCCGGGCCTGATGGCTCGCATGAAACGCAACATGGATCCCTCCGAAATCCAGAATAAGAAAAAACCGGCCGCATCGTGGATGCGGCCGGTCTGTTGTCTCACTTGACGGCGCGAACGCGCTCGACGAGATCCTTCATCTTCGGATCGGTGACGAACTTGTCGTAGACCGGCTGCATGGCGGCGACGAACTCTGCCTTGTCGACGGTGATGATGTTTGCACCGGATGCACGGATCTTCTCTTCCGAGGCCTTCTCGCGGGCCTGCCACAGTTCACGCATCTTGCCGACGGATTCCTTGGCGGCTGCCCGGATGATCGTCTGGTCTTCCGGTGTCAGCTTGTCCCAGGTCACTTTCGAAATGGCGAGGATTTCCGGCGTCAGCGAATGGTCGGTGAGCGTGTAGTTCTTGGCAACCTCGAAGTGGCGCGAGGACTCGTAAGACGGCCAGTTGTTTTCGGCTGCGTCCACGACGCCGGTTTCCAGCGACGAGTAGACTTCACCGAAGGGCATCGGCGTCGGGTTGGCACCAAAGGCTTCCATCATCGCGATCCAGAGATCGGACTGCTGAACGCGGACCTTCATGCCCTTGAGGTCGGCCAGGCTCTGGATCGGCTTCTTCGTGGAGTAGAAGGAACGCGCGCCGGAATCGTAGAAGGCAAGTCCGATCAGGCCGTGCGGTTCGAAGGCTGCTAGCACTTCGTCGCCGATCTCGCCATCGACCACCTTATGCATGTGCTCGGTGTCGCGGAACAGGAAGGGCAGGCCGAAGACGACCGTTTCCGGCACGAGATTGTTGAACGGCGCGCTGTTGACGCGGTTCATATCGATGACGCCAAAGCGGGTCTGCTCGATCGTGTCCTTCTCGGTGCCGAGCGCGGCATTGTTCATCACTTGGATGGCGATGCGGCCATTGGTGCGTTCCTTCACCAGATCACCCATGAATTTCACGGCATCGACCGTCGGATAACCGTCCGGATGGATGTCGGCGGAGCGCAGGGTGATTTCCTGGGCGAAGGCAGCGCCTGCGCCGAGGGTAAGCCCTATGGCGAGGCTGAGCATTGCGGCAGTTTTCATTGGTCTTCCTCCTCTTTGATTGAGCCCGCCGAAACCTCCCGTTCCGGCGGATTGCAGTCCGGCTATCGGTCTCCTGAAGGCGCGATGCCGAAAAGTTCTGTCGGATTGTCCACGAGCGCGAGCTGGCGGGCCGCCTCGTCTGGCAGCCAGCCGAGCACGGTGTCAGCAAGAGCCGCATCGTCCGGATAGTCGGCCTGTGCGCGCGCCAGATTGTGGGGCCAGTTGGATCCCCAGACGATGCGTTCGGGCGCGTGCGCCGCGATATCGCGGGCGACGGCCGCAACGTCGGCGAAGTCGGGCCCGCCTGTCTTCGAGGACTCGTAGGCGCCGGCGAATTTGAACCAGCAACGGCCGCCGTCGATCAGCCGCTTGGTGGCCTTGACCTGCGGGCTGTCAGGTGTGACGCCACAGAAGAACTTGCCGTGGTGGTCGAGTACCCAGCGGGATTTCAGTTTCGAGAGCCGTGCCTCGTAGTCGAGGATGTCGCTACCATCGAACTGGATGGCGATCATCCAGTCGCGGCTTGCGGCGATCGCGTCCACTTCCTCGAGCTTGGTCAGATTGGCAGCACCACCCGGCAGGTTCATGATGCGCGCGCCACGGACGCGAGCCGCAGACAAGCGGTCGAGCTCGGCTTCGCTGGTGCTGGCATCGACAGCTGCGATGCCCCAGGCGATGTCCCCGAACTGCTCCAGGCATGCGACCAGATTTGCATTATCAAGCTGATGCGCCATGCCCTGCGTGACAATAACGCGATCGATCCCGATCCAGTCCATGAACTGGCGATACTGCTCCGGCGTGGGCAGATCTCCGGCTGGAAGACCGGGCCCGCCGGGCAGGGCCGGATAGCCAGGCAGATAGGCATGCATCTGCGTGTCGATCGCACCCTTGGGCAGGGTGATTGCAGGCTTGCGACCGGAGAGGGGGCGGATCAGGCTCATGCCTCGTCCTTCATCTTGAATTCCTGGAGCGCATCGCGGTTGATCTCGATGCCAAGCCCGGGAGCATTGGGAATAGTGACCACGCCATTCTCGTGTTCGATCGGCGTCTGGATAACGGCCTGGCGGAACGGGTTGTCCGTGCGGTCGAATTCCAAGATGGGCTCGATCGGATTGACGCGGACGGGATCCGGGACCATCGCCGCGATGAACTGCAGTGCCGCTGCAATATGGACGGCCGTACCCCAGACATGTGGCACGACGCGAATGCCGTGCAGTGCTGCGAGATCCGCCACGCGCTTTGCCTCGGTAAACCCGCCGACACCGGCGAGATCCGGCTGAACGATGTCGACCGCGCGGGTCTCGATCGGCTCCTTCATGCCCCAGCGGCTGTGCCAGGTTTCGCCGCCCGCGACCGGGATCGGCTGTTTGGCCCGCACTTCGCGATAGGCGGCAAGTTGTTCGGGGACGACAGGCTCTTCGAACCAGTCGAGACCGTATTCTGCGGCCCGCCGTCCGAACTCGACGGCTTCCAGCACGCCATAGCCGTGATTGGCATCAGCCATCAGACGCATGTCCGAACCCGCGGCGTCGCGGGCAGCCTTGATCACGCGCAGATCTTCCTCGATGCCGAAGCCGACTTTGATCTTGGAGGCGTGAAAACCCTGCGAACGGTAGAGCGCGATGTCATTCGCATTGTCTTCGACCCTGTCGACGCCGTCGCGCTTGAAACTGCCCGTGGCATAGGCCTTCACGCTTTCGCGGAAGCGCCCACCGAGCAGCGTCGACACAGATGCGCCGAAATGCTTGCCCTTGATATCCCAGAGCGCGATGTCGATGCCGGACAGCGCGGTCAGTGTCAGGCCACGCTGGCCCTGGTCGCGCAGGGCGTTATAGAGCACCGCCCAGATCTTTTCGGTCTCCAGAGGGTTCATGCCGATCAGCCAGTTGCGATAGGCTGCAACCACCGCAGCATTCGGCCGGGCCGGACCGAGGCATTCGCCCCAGCCCGTCAACCCGTTGTCGCAGATGATCTCCACGAGTACATGCGCTCGCCGATCAAAGCGCATGGAGGCGCTCTGGAACGGCACCGAGAGCCGGTGCTCGAGAAGATGGGTGCGAACCTCTGCGATCTTCATATCTGCGCGTCCTTTGCTCAGCGCTTCCACGGCGCGATAAGCTTGGCCATCATCTCTTCTTCTTCCGCCGTCAGGTCATCGAGGGGAGGGCGCACCCTGCCGGCGGCAAAGCCCTGCAGACGCACGCCGGCCTTCACGGCCGAGACGGCATAACCCTTGCGTCGGCTGCGGATGGCCATGAACGGGTAGAAGAAGTCCTTGAGGATCGTCTCGCAGCGCTCGCGTTCGCCGGCGCGCAATGCCTTGTAGAAGTCGACGGCGAGACCGGGCACGAAGTTGAAGACGGCGGATGAATAGGTCGTGAAGCCAGCGCCGAGATAGGCCTCTGCGAAGAGTTCGGCCGTCGGCATGCCGCCCAGATAGGTGAGCCGATCGCCCATCGTCGCGGTGATCTGGCGCACAAGGCCGATATCGCCGGTGCCATCCTTGAAACCGATCAGGTTGGGGCATTCGTCGCACAGGCGCTGCAGCGTCTCGACGCCGAGAACCGAATTGTCACGATTGTAGACCATGACGCCGATGCCGACGGACTGGCAGATGCGCTTGACGTGCTGGTACATGCCCTCTTGCGGCGCGTCGATCAGGTAATGCGGCAGGAGCAGGATGCCGTCGGCGCCGACCTTTTCGACGGAGCGAGCGATCTCGATGGCGACCTCGGTGCCATAGCCGCAGCCCGAAACGATAGCCGTCTTGCCGGCGGCCTCCTTGGCGGCGGCAACGACGCGCGGAACCTCAGATGGCGTCAGCGAGAAGAACTCTCCCGTGCCACCGGCCGCAAAAAGCACCGGCGCATCAAAACCAGACAGCCAATGCACATGCTCGGCATAACTGTCGGACTTGAAATTCCCTGCATCATCAAAATGCGTCACAGGGAAGGAGAGAAGGCCGGCGCCGAGCGCGGCCTTGATGTCTTGCGGCGTCATGTTCGAATGTCCTCTCTTGGCCTCCTCCGGCCAAGTTGTCATACGTATTCATGGCGCCTGTGTCAAATGTTATCGTACAGGTTGGCGCTGCTCTCGCAAAAGCGCGCGATAGCGACCCTGGCTGCCCCGCAGATGGCGGCGCATGGCGTCTCGCGCAGCGTCCCCGTCCCCGATCGAAATCGCCTCGACGATATCGGCATGTTCGGCGTCGATCAGGCGCAGATAAGCCGATTGATCCTCTTCGCTGTCCTCGTCGCGGAGTGCCGCGCGCGGGATGACATTCTTGCCGATCATGGCGAGAAATTCGCGGAAGCGTGGATTGTTGGTTGCCTCGGCGATCGCAAGATGCAGGGCGAAATCGGCTTCTGTGGTCGATTGGCCAGCCTCGAGACAGGCCCGAATGGCGTAATGCCGTTCAAGAATGACTTCTTCTTGGGCGGGGGAGCGTCGCAATGCGGCGAGCCCTGCGGCCTCAACCTCCACGGCCGTTCTGAGCTCCAAGAGTTCAATCATGGACGAAACGCGTGCCGGATCCACATTGCCGATCAGCAAGGGGGCAGGCGTCGGCTCCTGAGGGGTGAGCACGAAAACACCGGCGCCCTGGCGAGCTTCCACCAGCCGATCGGCCCGCAGCGACGCGATTGCCTCGCGCACGACGGTGCGCGACACGCCATGCGCTTCTGACAGCTGGGCTTCGCTCGGCAGCTTGCTGCCCGGTGGGAACTGGCCGGCACCGATTGCTTTTCTAAGCGTATCGCCAAGTCTCTGCACCAGGGTGCCCGCGCCCGCCTCGTTCCTTGCTTGCAATGCCATCCGTACTTCCCCGTCTTCGAAACGCCCCGGCTGCAGATATTCCATGCTTGCGCCAGCTTTGGCCAGCCTGTGGCCCTCAAGGTCTACGATATTGACCGGGTAAGGGCAACCTGTATGATAAGTTGACAAATCACATCAGGGAGGAGTGCGGCGTGAAGAGACTTTTGCTGACGGGAGCTGCCGGCGGATTGGGCAGCGCGATGCGTGGGCGCTTGAAGGGGCTCGCGGAGATCGTCAGGGTCTCGGATATCGTTGAACTCGGTGCAATCGCGGATCACGAGGAGGCCGTGGTTTGCGATCTCGGCGACCGCGAGACCGTGGACCGGCTCGTTGAAGGGTGCGACGCCATCATCCATCTCGGCGGCATCTCAGTGGAGGATAAGTTCTCCAAGATCATGAATGCCAATCTGCTCGGCCTCTTTAATCTCTATGAGGCGGCACGGGCTAACGGCATGCCGCGCATTCTCTTTGCCAGTTCCAATCACACGATCGGCTTTTACCGTCAGGACGAATACCTCGACCACGAAGCCGCGCTGCGACCGGACGGTCTCTATGGTGTCTCGAAATGCTTCGGCGAGGCGCTGGCGCGCATGTATTTCGAGAAGTTCGGCCAAGAGACCGCGCTGGTGCGCATCGGCAGCTGCATGGAAAAGCCGAAGAACCACCGGATGCTCTCCACCTGGATGAGCTATGACGACTTTCTATCGATGATCGAATGCATCTTCCGCGCCCCGCGTCTCGGCTGCCCGGTCATCTGGGGCTGCTCTGACAATGACACCCGTTGGTGGGACAATTCCCATGTGTCCTACCTGGGCTGGCATCCGAAGGACAATGCCGAGCGCTTCCGGGCCGAGATTGATGCAACCGTCCCCAAGCCGAAGCCCGATGATGCCGTTGCCATCTATCAGGGCGGCCCCTTCGTCAGCGATCCCATTTTCGCGGAAGACTGAGCCAAGTATAGCTCCAGTTGTCGTTGAGGCCGGGCTCCCGCAGAGCTTGGCTTTTGCGTTTATGAGGAAGGGCGCCTTCAGATTGGCCGGCGACCGGCCCATACAGGCAATGAAGCGGGGTAGATCCAGGCGGCCGAATTGGCTGCAGTCCGATCGCTAAAATTTGAGTAAATTGCAGAAATAAAAGGGTTTTTCGGCCCGAAATTAACTTCTTTTTCAATAATGGTCGCTGCAAGCATAACCGGTTATATCTTCAGGGTTAAGAAACCGTTGCGCCCGCCCCGAGACCGCGATTTAACTGCGATCAACTTGTTAAGGGGTGAGTTACCATGTCCATCGAAGATCCGCGCCTGTCCAGCATCGACAATACTTCCGCAGCTGACGATTTCGACTCTGCGGTCGAACAGCATCTGGGTTACGCCAGCGAGACCGTAGGCGGCATCGAGGTCGCTCAGGCCGAAGCGCCTGACGCCACCCGCACCGACCGCCTGCCGGCGCAGACGCCTCCGGTTGAAGTTGCGGCGGCAACCATCCCGACCGAAGTCAAGCCGAACGAACAGAACGTCGTGACGCTGCCGGCCGGCATCGAACTCGACAACCTGGAATTCGAAGTCGACGGTGAGAACCTGGTTCTCGTCCTCGCCGACGGCACCGAGATCGTCGTTCTCGGCGGTGCAGCCAACATCCCGACCTTCGTGATCGGCGATGTCGAACTTCCGCAGGTGGCTCTCTTCGCAGCCCTGGAAGGCTCCAACATCAACGTCGCAGCCGGCCCGGACGGGACATTCTCCGCCCAGGGCACGCCGAGCGCCAGCCGCAACTTCAACGACGACCCGATCGACGCAGGCCCGGAAGATCTGGCGCTCGCCGATCTGCTCGGCGACACGAGCTTCGGCGACGAGCTGCGGACCGGCGTAGTCTTGGGCGCGGAAGGTGATACGGAGCCCACGTTCTTTGGTGCAGCCGCCGGTAGCGTCGACGAGGATTATCTGGAGGGTGGCAACATCAACGACGGGCAGACCGGTGGCGCATCCAGCTTCACTGGCTCGCTCGGCATCGATTGGGGTTCGGACGACGATAACGTCGCCGGTAATACGGGTCTCTCGAACCCCTTTGATCGTGGCGTTGCCTTCACGCAGGCAACACTGAATGCTCTGATTTCGGAGGGCTATACTTCGGATGGCATCGAGCTCCGATACGAGCTCTCTGCCGATGGCACGACCATTATCGCCTACAAGCTTGTTGCTAAGGGTGGCGAGGTTGAGGTCTCCGATGAGGCGCCTGGCGACTCGGCCGAGCAGCCGCTCGTCTTCCGAGAAGACGTATTTGAGGTTTCGGTTTCCGATGCCGCAAACGGATCGTACACGTTCACGCTGAAGGGCAATCTGGACCATCCGGATGGCTCGACTGAAGACGACATCACCATCGAGTTTCCGTTCACCGCGCAGGATAGCGATGGAGATCAGGCTTCGTCGAGCTTCACGGTGACGGTGAACGACGACAGCCCGGTTATCGATGTTCCGACCGATGAGGATGGTGAGCCGGTTTACGGTGTTGTCGAAGAAGAACAGCGGGATGTGGCCGGCAACGGCAACGAAGACACCACCGGCGAGTACGACGGCGACTATTACAATCGCGGTTCGAACGAGCAGCGTTCGTTCGGCGACGGTCCGGGCAAAGGCCGGTTCGTAGACGAGACCACAAACGTCGCCAGAGGATCGCTGGGCATCTCCTGGGGTGCGGATGACGGAGATCTTGATGACAAAGCCGACTTTGGGACTGTTGCTTCTCTGGGGAATCGCTCTGTCTCGTTTGTGATCCCTGAGTCCGAAGGCGAAGGTGACGGCGTTGAAGCCGCAGCAAGGTCAGTCTCGCCCGTGCTGACTTCAGGCGGCGTGCCACTCGTTTATGAGTACAGCGCGGATGGAAAGACCCTTACCGCCTACCGCTCCTATGGCGAAAGTGTTTCCGCAGGTGACACTGAAAACGTCAGCGCCAAGATGCTCGACAATTCGCCCGTGTTTCAGGTCGTCCTTGATGACAACGGCTCTGGTTCCTACACCTTCACCCTGCTGCGCCCCCTCGACCATGCAGATGGCGCCGGCGAGAATAGCCTGAAGCTCGACTTCCAGTTCACGGCAACAGATTCGGACGGTGACACAACCGGTCCCGCGACGATCTCTATCATCGTTGTCGATGATGTACCGGTTCTCAGCGGCTGCGACCTCGTCTTCACAATCGATGAAGACGACATCAAGACTGCCCTGTCGAACGGCACGAGCCCGAACGACACCGCGTTCTGGGATAACTCCTATACAGGTGACCCAAACCTCGGCAATGACAGCGGACCGGCTTACATCAAGGGCTCGCTGGAGAGCCTTGTGAAGCCCGGCGCCGACGGCCCGGTTTCCTTCTCCTTCATCAGTGGCTCTGAGGCAGTGTTGGCACTCCAGGCGCTTGCAGGGCTTGGCCTTTCCTCGCATGGCGACACGCTTCGTTATGAGATCAATGGCAACGTCCTGACGGCAATTGCCGGCGAAGACGCCCGTGACGTCTTCTCGCTCACACTAAACTCCAACGGTTCCTTCGAATTCGAGCTCCACGATCAGCTGGACCACGATGCGCCTGGCGACGACTTCCGCGAGCGTCCGACGAACTCCGACGAAAACTTCGACCTGCAGGATAAAATTGCAGGCGACGTCACCAACATTAACTTCGGCGCGCTGATCAAGGCGACCGATGGTGACGAAGACAGCATCTCTCTCGATGGTGCTTTCTCGATCAAGATCCGCGACGACGTTCCGGAAGTTGACGCTCGTACCGGCGGCAAGCTCCTCATCGTCGATGAAACGGTTGGCTCCGACGCCGGCGATGACGAGACGAGCGCTGATGCGGTCGTGGCGCTCTTCGGCCGCGTGGCCCTGCCAGGAAATGATACTGACATGACGCCTCAGTACGCCACGCAGCAGGGCATGGTCACGGCCGTCGTCAACGAAGGTGCTGACGACGATGCCACGGTGACGTGGGCGCTGAAGCTGTCCAACGGAAATGGTACCTATTCAGGTCTGCAGACGACGGACGGTCGCGACATCTACCTGTTCATCGAAGGCGGACTGGTCGTCGGCCGTTATGACAAGCCGAACGATGGCGATAATGACGTTCGCCAGCCAGGTCAGTGGGACCCGGATCCGGCTGCCTTTGCAATCCACATTGCAAACGACGGCACGCTGTCGATGGTCCAGTATGTCTCGATCAAGCATGATGATCAGAAGGATTCGGACGAAAGCAACGACGCGTCGGATGGCGACCGCCGCACAAACGAGGAGACCCTCGCGAACAAGATCTTGGCAGAAGTCACCGTCAAAGACTTCGATGGCGACAAGGCCACCGACACTGTCGAAATTGGCAGCCGTATCGTCTTCCAGGATGACGGTCCGCAGATCGACATCGTTGCCGCAAATGACGGCGACGTGGTTCTGACAACGCAGGACGGCGAAACAATTGGCATTAATGTCAAGGATACTGCCGTCAGCAGCGCAGCATTCGGCTCCGTTTTCTCGATCGCGTCACAATCCTTCGGCGCAGATGGCGCAGGCAGGGCTTCCGTCAGCTATGCCTTGAGCGTCACCAACACCGCCTCTGGCCTGAAGAGCGATGGCCGCGACATCACGCTTGAGATGTCGCAGGGCAAGGTTGTCGGCAAAACCTCAGCGGGCGTTGTGTTCTCGATCGAAGTCGACGGCTCTGGCAAGGTCACCCTGACACAGTTCATGGAGATCGATCACGGCCGCTCCGACACTTCCGGCTACGAAACCGATCTGACGTCTTTGGCAGATAACCTGGTCAAGCTGACAGCAACCGCAACGATCACCGATGCTGATGGCGACAAGCATGTCGACAGCGCCTGGATCGATCTTGGTGGCAACATCAAGTTTGCCGATCACGGCCCGACAGTTGCGACATCGGCCTCTCTCGTCCGTGTGGTCGTCGACGAAGACGGCCTCCTGACGGCAGCGTCGGACTCAGCCGCTGCGATTGCAAACGGCACTGCGGTCGTCGGAGACGGTCTTGCAAGCAAGCCCGTTACCGTCGCGTCCCTGATGTCACTCTTCAACTTCGGTGCTGACGGCGCTCATGCTACCGAAGCGATCTCTCTGAAGGCGGCAACCAATGAGCCGACCGGTCTGACCTCGCAGAGCAAGCCGATCCTGATTTCGGTGAGCAGCGATGGCAAGACGTTGACCGGCACGGCTGATGGCCGTGAAGTCTTCACCCTCAAGCTGAACGCGGAGGGCACCTCCTATACCTTCGAACTGAAGGACCAGATCGACCACCCGACGCTGAACAATGTCGCATCGGGTTCGGATGGCGCATTCAACGATGCCGAGAACCTGCTCAGCAGCGGTACGCCGTCTTCGCTTCTTGATCTCTCACAGTTCATCGTCGGCAAGGACGGCGACGGCGACACCGTGACGCTCACGGCTGGCAAGTTCGTGATTGATGTTCGCGACGACATCCCGACGGTGACGTCCTCCGTGGTTGAGGTGAAGATCGACACGCCGCAAATCGTGGCACCGGTCGAGGCAAAGGTCGCCAACTTCGTCCTCGTCCTGGATACCTCGGGCAGCGTCAACGTCCAGCAGTTCCAGATTCAGGTAAAGAACTTCCTGGAAAATCTGGCGGCAACCGGCGCTAAGGACGTACGTGTCCATATCGTCGAGTTCAGCGGAGATGCGGAGTCTGTAGGCACCTATGATCTCATCCGAAACGGCGTGAAGGATCAGTCTGCCCTCGATGACGCTCTGAGTGATATCGCAGGCCTCTCAAGTGGTGGGAGCACCAACTACGAAGCCGGAATGCGGGAAGCGCTCGATTGGATCGAAGGTATTCCTGCTCGAGTTCTTGAAGTCGACAACCGCACCGATGATTTCGATGCAAGCGTGGGCGGCTCCCGGGACGAAGCGTACATCCTTTTCAACGGTTCTACCCAGGTCGCAATGGTGTCCGGCTGGACGTCAAGCAATGAGCTTGGCGATGCCGAGGGAAGCCTAACCTATGGATGGGGCGTTGACGGCGAAAACCTGAGCGGAAGCGAGCGCCTGCGTTTCGATTTCGGCGCGTTCAACAACTATGATGGTGCCGGCGAGTATGCGAATCTCGGCAACTTCGACGGCGTCCCAGTCACCAGCGCACAGTTCAAGCTGGAGGATAAAGTTTGGAATGGATCGACCACGTTCAGCTACACGGTTCATTTCACAGATGGAACGTCGCCGGCGAATGGCAGCCAGACCGTAAATGGCATTGGCACTCTGACAATTACCGCGCCTGCCGGTAAGCAGATCGCCTACATCGAATTCGCGGCGAATACCGGTTTCGGCGATGTGGATCTGGAGAAGGTAACCACCGCTCCTGACGGCCCTCTGGCGAATGCCAATGTCAACGAACTCATCTTCCTTTCGGATGGTGAGCCGAATGAGAACGAGACCAACAATAGCAGCAGCGCCACCGAAGCGCTGGAGCAGATTAAGAACGAGATCGCGAAGATCGAGAGCGGGGCTAATGCGCCTGGCGATCAGGCCTTCACGATCCAGGCCTATGGCATCAAGCCAACCGGCAACAACCTGACGAACCTCGGGAAGGTCGAAGGTGATGGCGGGATTGCTGAAAACCTGACTCCTGGCAACACACTGAGCGGGGAATATGCCTCCACGTTCGCCGGTCTGGCCGGCACGCCCGGCTCGGCAGCACCGACCAGCGCGAACTTCAATCTGTCTCCTCTCGTCAGCGTTGGGGCAGATGAGGGTCTGACCTTCAGCATGAAGTCCAGCACCTCAGGCCTTCCGGTCCTCCAGTCTGGCGGTTTGACTCTGGTTTACACCGTTGCGAACAATATCCTGACCGCGACAGCGGGTGAAAACGGTCCGACGGTCTTCACGCTGTCCTTGGCGGCAAATGGTTCGGGCACCTTCACGCTCAACAAGCCGATCGATGGTCAGGGCGACCGCGATGTCGACTTCTCCTCGATGATCCAGGCGCAGGACTTTGACGGCGATGCCGTGTCGCTTGCCGCAGGCAAGTTCGTGGTGACGGTTGATGGTGCGCCATCTGGTGCGCCGCAGACCTTTGAAACCACGGAAGACAAGTTCGTCAGCGGGACCATTGCGGCGATTATCGGGGATGATGGAGTTGGCCAGAATGGCTTCTCCATCTCTAGCGGTCCGGCGAACGGCTCGTTGCTGCTGAACACCAAGACGGGCGAGTTCACCTATACCCCGAATAAGAACTGGAGCGGCACCGAGACCTTCTCTGTGACGGTCACGGATGACGACGGTGACGTGTCCGCTCCGATCGTCGTGACGGTGATTGTGGCGGCAGTTGCGGATGCTCCGTCGCTGACGGTGTCTTCGGCGATTGCAGATGAAGACACGGGGATTTTCTTGTCTGTCTCTTCCAGCCTGACGGATACGGACGGCTCCGAGACCCTGAAGCTTGAGATCTCTGACATCCCGGTTGGCGCCAAGCTGACGGGTGCCTCTGGTCAGACCTTCACGGCGACGGCTGGTTCGACGACGGCAAACATCACCGGTTGGGATCTGTCGAAGCTGAAGATCACGCCTCCGGCGAACTCGGATGCCGACTTCACGCTGAAGGTTCGTGCGACCTCCACGGAAGCTGTCGGTGGCGACACGGAAGTTGTGACGAAGGATCTTGCAGTGTCGGTCACCGCCGTTGCGGATGCTCCGTCGCTGACGGTGTCTTCGGCGATTGCAGATGAAGACACGGGGATTTTCTTGTCTGTCTCTTCCAGCCTGACGGATACGGACGGCTCCGAGACGCTGAAGCTTGAGATCTCGGATATCCCGGCTGGAGCGGTTCTGACCGACGGAACCAGGACGTTCACCGCGACGGGTAGCAGCTCTGTTGCCAACATCACGGGCTGGACGCTGTCGCAGCTGAAGATCACGCCTCCGGCGAACTCGGATGCCGACTTCACGCTGAAGGTTCGTGCGACCTCCACGGAAGCTGTCGGTGGCGACACGGAAGTTGTGACGAAGGATCTTGCAGTGTCGGTCACCGCGGTTGCGGATGCTCCGTCGCTGACGGTGTCACCGGCGATTGCAGATGAAGACACGGGGATTTTCTTGTCTGTCTCTTCCAGCCTGACGGATACGGACGGCTCCGAGACGCTGAAGCTTGAGATCTCGGATATCCCGGCTGGAGCGGTTCTGACCGACGGAACCAGGACGTTCACCGCGACGGGTAGCAGCTCTGTTGCCAACATCACGGGCTGGACGCTGTCGCAGCTGAAGATCACGCCTCCGGCGAATTCGGATGCTGACTTCACACTGAAGGTTCGTGCGACGTCGACGGAAGCAAACGGTGGCGACACGGAAGTTGTGACTAAGGATCTTGCAGTGTCGGTCACCGCGGTTGCGGATGCTCCGTCGCTGACGGTGTCACCGGCGATTGCAGATGAAGACACGGGGATTTTCTTGTCTGTCTCTTCCAGCCTGACGGATACGGACGGCTCCGAGACGCTGAAGCTTGAGATCTCGGATATCCCGGCTGGAGCGGTTCTGACCGACGGAACCAGGACGTTCACCGCGACGGGTAGCAGCTCTGTTGCCAACATCACGGGCTGGACGCTGTCGCAGCTGAAGATCACGCCTCCGGCGAACTCGGATGCCGACTTCACACTGAAGGTTCATGCGACCTCGAAGGAAACAAACGGTGGCGACACGGAAGTTGTGACGAAGGATCTTGCAGTTTCGGTCACCGCCGTTGCGGATGCTCCGTCGCTGACGGTCTCTTCTGCGAGTGGAAATGAAGACACTGCGATTTCCTTGTCTGTCTCTTCCAGCCTGACGGATACGGACGGCTCCGAGACCCTGAAGCTTGAGATCTCGGATATCCCGGCTGGAGCGGTTCTAACCGACGGAACCAGGACGTTCACCGCAACGGGTAGCAGCTCGGTTGCCAACATCACGGGCTGGACGCTGTCGCAGCTGAAGATCACGCCTCCGGCGAACTCGGATGACGACTTCACGCTGAAGGTTCGTGCGACGTCGAAGGAAATAAACGGTGGCGACACGGAAGTTGTCTCGAAGGATCTCGCGGTTTCGGTCGCCGCCGTTGCGGATTCTATTACCATCGCGAGCAAGACAACTGTAGACATGAATGCCTATAGCAAGGTCATCTACACGAATGCCAACCACAATTCAGAAAACGATACATCGGCAACCATAAACAACTTTGATGTGAGTGTGCACAGAATTGCCATTACGGCAGGTCAGCCTGCTGTTCCGGTAACTGGTGGTAATTTTGTCACGGCTTCATCTTTGATAGATGTGACTGCTGCGGGTTCTGTTATCGAGATAATGACTGGCACTAATGCGTCTGCGAATGATGGTCACAACGCATCAATCGAGCAAAGGATATTTCAGACAATCGATGATATTCCTCAGGGCTTCTATACCGTCATCGTATATAGCTCGAATACTTCGAACGCTGATGCGTACTTGTTTACCATGAAGGTCGACTCGACGCAGTCCGGATACGCGACACTAAACACAGATGAGTTCTCAATTGAGCATGTAATGACGATTAAGGGTGTTGGGTATGGCAACCTGAAGCCCGAGAACTTTGTGGGCGTGAACGACCCGATCATCCTCGACCTCGACAAGAATGGCTTCGCCTTCTCGTCGATCGACAACGGTGTGACCTTCGACATCGATGCCGATGGCAACGCCGACCAGATCGCCTGGACCAGTGACGATGGCATCCTGGCCTATGACGTTGACGGCAATGGCCTGATCGACAACGGCTCGGAGATCTTCACGCCGGACTTCAATGGCGGCAAGTTTGCCAGCGGCGTGGCGGCTCTTGCTTCGCTGGACAGCAACAAGGACGGCAAGATCGACGCAAGCGACGATGCCTTCTCCAAGCTGCAGGTCTGGGTAGATGCCGACAATGACGGCATCAGCGACGAGGGCGAGCTTTCGAGCCTCTCTGCCAATGGTGTTGCCAGCATCTCGCTGACGACCGACCAGACGGGCGGCGAGGAAGATGGTCAGACGGTCTTCGCCGAGGGTGAATTCACCTTCGCCGACGGCTCGACCGGCAACTTCCTCGAAGTCGGCTTCGACACGATCTTCGGATCGGAAAACGATGGCCTGACGCTGCATGGCGGCATGGGCGAGGTGGTGATGACCGGCAGTGCCGGCGCCGACACCTTCGTCTTTGACGGTACCGCTCTCGATGAGCTCGACGTTGCCGATGTCATCACCGACTTCAGCACGGAAGAAGGCGATGTACTCGACGTGACGGCCCTGCTCGACAGCCTGCTCGGTGAGCAGCCTGACGCAACCGTGGAAACGCATCTGCGCGCCACGGTCGATGAGGGCAACACCACCGTCAGCGTCCAGACCGGTCAGGACACCTGGAAGGATGTCGTCGTGCTGCAGAACCACGACACGGCCATCAAGGTCCTCTTCGACGACAAGCATGCGGTGGTCACACCGCACGACTGATGGTTCGAAGAATATCGCGAGTGAAAAGGGCGCCGCTTCGGCGCCCTTTTTGTTTTCCTAGCGAACAAAGACATCTTTTACTGCCTTCCGACTCGGAAAGACTCGCGCCGAACGAGAACGATGCTGGCGTCTTGGCCCAGAAAGCGTGCAGCCTCTGTTGCGTCTGGGAGACAGTTCCGCCGGAACTTTAACGTTACGGCAAGGAAGTGTGGGAACATTCTCAAAGGGTTAATTGTGAAAGCGAGCAAAACAATTCGGAAAACGAGTTGTTTCAACGAGATTGCAAGCGCTTGGGTAGTGACCTTCGGGTAAAAAAATCCGGCTTTTGTTCCTCGGCGCAATTTTGTTTCAACAGATCAAAATTGGGTGCATCTTTTGGACAGGTCGATTGGACTTCCCAGCAGTCATCGCCCCGGTATATATGTTGGCCCACGGAAGATTTGGGTAGGGGCACTCAGTTGTTGACCAAAAAGACATTATTCGCAGCCTTGTATACCTCGGCAGCCTTTGCCATTGCGTCTGTGACGCCCGCGAGCGCGATGTCGCTGCAGGAAGCGATCCAGAAGGCTCTCACCACCAACCCGCAGATTTCGCAGGCGGTCGAGAACCGCGAGGCGGTCGAGTTCGAGCTGCGCCAGGCGCGCGGTCTCTATCTCCCCTCCGTCGATCTCGAGGCAAGCGTGGGAAAGCGCCGTCTGTCGAACGACAGCACGGGATCGGCAACCCAGGACTACGAGACTTTTAACAATTCCGAAGTCGGCCTGACGATCACGCAGCGTCTGCTCGATGGCGGTGGCCGCCGTGCCCAGCTCGATCAGCAGGCCTCCCGCGTTGATGGCGCCTCCTTCCGCGTTCTCGAGCGTTCGGAAACGGTCGCTCTCCAGGTCGTCCAGGACTATCTCGAATACATCCTGCAGACCAAGATCGTCGGCGTCGCCAAGCAGAATGTCGACTTCCACAATGGCATTCTCGGCGATATCAACCAGGGTATCTCCGGTGGCGCGCTGACTGAAGTCGACGCGCTGCAGGGCCGTGAGCGCCTCGAGGCTGCCCGCGCCCGTCTGCGCGAAGCACAGGAAGAACTGGAACTGACGAAGATCCGTTTCCTCAAGACCGTTGGCGAGCCGATCGCCAATGCCAAGGTTCCGGGCTCCGTTGGCAAGTTCATTCCGCGTTCGCTGCAGGATGCGATTGCGACCGCCAAGGCCAACAATCCGCGCATCTATTCGGCCCGCGCCGATATCGATGCGGCTGATGCAGCTGTGCGTGCCGCGCGCTCGAACTACGCCCCGACCGTCGACCTCGAAGGCCGCGCCAGCGTCGGCAATGATGTCGGCAGCAGCCAGGGCAACACCAACGACGTCCAGGTTCGTCTGGTCGCCCGCTGGAACCTCTATCGTGGCGGCATCGATCAGGCCCGCGAGCAGGAGCAGATCCGCCGCGCCAGCGAACAGCGTTATGCATCCGACCAGGTTCATCGCGAACTTGAGGAATCGGTTCGTTCGGCCTGGAACGAGCGCAGCAGCCGTGGCGAACTGTCTCAGATCCTGAATTCGCAGTCGTCGCAGAACGCCCAGCTCGTCTCGTCCTATAGCGAGCAGTTCAAGATCGGCCAGCGCTCGCTGCTCGACGTGCTCGATGCACAGAACACGCGCTTCAACACCAGCATCGTTGCCGAGACCGCCCGTGTGGCCGCGCTCTTCGCCGAGTACAAGATCCTGGCAGCCTCTGGCTCGCTGTTGAAGACGATGAACGTTAAGGCGGTTGGCCAGGCTGAAGGCTACGCCCGCAACGAGTTTTCCGTAAAGACGACCCCGAATGGGGCTTATGTCGAGCGGGATCCGCGGCAAAAGGCAGGAATTCCGATGGACCTCCTGGCGCCGCTCCAGTAAACGCCCATCCGATAGGATGACATGTTAAATTCGTTAATCGAACCGGCGGGCCCTCGTGCCCGCCTGAGCTTTCGTGCATCCTTCAAGGCTGTCGCCACATTTTACGGTCGGCCCAGCTCGGATACCGTCTTGTTCTCCGGATTGCCGGATGAAATCGTCGAGTCGTTGCAGCTCGACGACGTAGAGCATGTTGCCGAGCGCATCGGCCTGCAGGTCATGAACGTCGCTGAACGCGCCATTCGCGAAAACGACTTCGACTGTCCCGCGATCGTGGTCCTCAAGGATGGCGGCACGTTGCCGCTGCTCGAAGTCAGCGATGACGGGATCTACACGCTCGATATTCGCGAAGGAACGGCCGCTGCCCGCCTGACCCATCAGGAACTTCTGGCACTTGCGCCCGTGTCGGCCTTCGCCTTCACGCTTTTCTATCGCAACGATGGCGAAGAGGCGGTGATTGGTGCCGCCGACCAGATCGAGAAGCGCCACTGGCTGGTGCGCGCGCTGATGCCCTATTGGCGCACCTATCTGCGCGTCATCATCGCGGCGCTGTTCATCAACCTGATTGCGCTCGGCTCGCCGCTCTTCACGATGAACGTTTATGACCGCGTGCTGCCCAACAAGGCGATCCCGACACTCTGGGTGCTCGCTGTCGGAATCTTGCTCGCTTACCTCTTCGACTATCTGCTGAAAGAAGCGCGGGCAGCCCTGATCGATCATGCGGGGCGCAATGCCGATTTGCGCCTGTCACAGATGATCTTCGACAAGGTGCTCAATACAACGCTCGCATCGCGGCCGATGTCGACGGGTGAATACGCCAACCGGGTGATGCAATACGAGTTCGTGCGTGAATTCTTCACGTCGAACACGATCGGCCTGATGATCGATACGGCCTTCGTCTTCATCTTCCTCATTGTCATCTATCTGATCTCCGGCTGGCTCGCGATCATCCCCGCGGTAGCGCTGATCCTGTCTGTCGCCATTGGCTTCCGTGCCCAGGCCCAGATTGGCCACCGCATGGCAGCAGCCTCCAATGAGGCCTCCAAGCGCCAGTCTCTCTTGGTGGAAACCATTTCCACCATCGAGACGCTGAAGAGCCTGCGCGCCGAAGCGACGATGCTGCGCCGCTGGCAGGAACTGATGAAGCATTCCAGCCGCACCAGCGAAGAGATCAAGCATATCTCCACCAACGCGATCAACCTGACGGCGCTGATCCAGCAGATCGTCGGCGTGCTCATCGTGATCGCCGGGACCTATGAGTTCTCCGAAGGCCGCCTCGCCATGGGCGCGATCGTCGCAACCGTCATGCTGGCCAGCCGCGCTGGTGCGCCGCTTGGGCAGATCGCCATGACGCTCGCGCGCTTCCGCCAGGCAACGCTGTCGCTGCGCATCCTCGATCAGGTCATGGAGCAGCCGGAAGATCGGCCCTCGACCGTCGGTTTTGTCAACCGCGAGATCAAGCATGGTGGCTTCAGCTTCCAGGATGTGACCTTCCAGTATCCGGGATCCGACAATCCGGTGATCAACAAGCTGTCGATTTCGGTCGCTCCCGGTGAAAAGGTCGGCATTATCGGCCGTATCGGGTCGGGCAAAACGACGCTCGGCCGCCTGCTCGATGGCCTCTTCGTGCCGACAGAGGGCCGAGTGCTGATCGATGGCGTCGATATTCGCCAGTATCACATGTCGGAGGTTCGCTCGGCCGTCGCTGTCGCCGGCCAGTCCTCGGATCTCTTCTCCGGCACCGTCAAGGAAAACCTCCTGATCGGCCGCGCCGATGCAACCGATGAAGAGCTGCTCGAAGTTTCGCGCATGACCGGGGTCGAGGAGTTTGTCTCCCGTCATCCGCGCGGCTTTGACATGCCGGTCGGCGAGCGCGGGTCGAACCTCTCCAGTGGCCAGAAGCAGGCCATGACGATTGCCCGTCTGCTGCTCACCAAGCCGAAGATCGTATTCCTGGACGAGCCCTCGGGCGCCATGGACCTGGGAAGCGAGCGCCATCTCATCAATCGCCTGAGCACTGCCTTCGACAAGGATACGACCCTGCTGATCGCAACCCATCGCTTCACCATGCTTGACCTCGTCGACCGCCTGATCGTGCTCGACAAGGGCCGCATCGTGGCTGATGGGCCGAAGAAGCAGGTGATCGAAGCGATGCAGAAGAAGGGGATTAAGCCATGAGCCGCCCTGTTGCAGATACCCCGCCATTCATGGCCCGCATGATCGTCGGTCTGGTCGCGGCCTTGATCGTGATCTTCCTCGCCTGGGCTGCCATCGCAGAGATTGATGAGATTGCTCGCGGGGAGGGGAAGGTCATCCCCGTTTCGAAGACCCAGATCATCCAGTCTTCCGAAGCCGGTGTCGTGGAAACCATCTCCGTGCAGGTCGGTCAGGTCGTTCGAAAGGGCGAACTCATCGTCCAGCTCAACAACACCACGACGGAATCCTCGCTCGGCGAATCCGTCGCCAAGGCCCGGGCCCTGGGCGCGAAGATCGCCCGCCTGGCCCTGGAAGAGGTGGGTGCCTATGACACCGCCTTCATCTGCCCCGACGAAGTCAAATCAGTCGCAAGCAAGGTTTGCGAAAACGAAGAACGACTGTTTGCTGCCAACAAGGCGGCCTATCTCAACAAGGCCGGCGTGTTGGGCGAGCGCGTGCGCCAGCGCGAGAACGAATTGAGCGAGGCGCAGGCCAATATCGTCCGCCTCGAGCAGAACATCGCGCAGGCAACCCGCCAGTACGATCTCATGAGCCCTCTCGCAAAGAGAGGCCTCGTGGCCCAGACGGAGCTGATTACCCTGGAGCGTGAACTGACCGACCAGCGCGGCCAGATTACGGTCTATCAGGAAAGCCTCGAGCGTTTGCGCGGGGCGGTCGAAGAAGCGCGCCTCCAGGTGGAGGAACTGGCCTTGCAGCTGCGCCAGCAGGCCTTGACTGAGAAGGCCCAGACGCTGGCCGAGCTTTCGGTGATCGACGAGACCATTCGTGGCGCGACCGATCGCGTCAGCCGGACTGATATTCGCTCACCCGTGGACGGCATCGTTAATACGCTGGAAGTGAATACGATCGGCGCCTATGTCGATCCGGGCACTGTGGTGGCCGGTATCGTCCCGACGGCAGACACGCTGTTGATCGAGGCCAAGATTTCGCCGCGCGACGTCGCCTTCATCACCCGGGGACAAAAGGCGATCGTCAAGGTCACGGCTTATGACTTCTCGATCTTCGGCGGGTTGGAAGGCGAGGTCACCAATGTGTCGGCCGACAGCATCGTCGACAAGGAGAAGGGGGAAACCTTCTACCTGGTGCACGTCAAGACCGACCAGTCGGAGCTGATGCGCGACGGCAAGTCCTATCCGATCATTCCCGGCATGGTCGCCTCCGCTGAGATCATGACCGGTCGCAAGACGATCCTCAGCTATCTGATGAAGCCGATCAACAAGGCGCAGTCCGTCGCCCTTACTGAACGGTGAAACATGTCGCTTCCGGACCGGCATCTGTTTCAGACAGAGCAGCCCGATCTTAATCCGGCGGCGCTGCAGAAAATCGAGGAAAGTGACGCGGAGCCCAAGTTCCGCGCCATCATCGGCAAGGGTGGAGCCCGGCGCGGCATCCGTCTCGAAACCATCTATTGGGATGGCCTCTCCTGGCTCCTGAACGGCTCCAGGCAGTCGATGGGCGATGTGGTGGATCAGGCGGCAGCCCAGGTCGGGGAGAACAGCAATCTCGCATCCATGTTGCGGGTCGTTGCCTTCCGCTGGATGTGGCGTCGCCTGGCGCTCATGGAAAATGTCTACTCGCTGGATCACCTGAACACCCTGATCCAGGCCTGCCCAACGCCGGCAATCGTGCTCACGCGCGACAAGAAGATCCAGTTCTTCAATGAGCCATTCATGACCATGCTGAAGCAGCGGCTGGTGCTTGGGAACATCGCGCAGCTTTCGGCCGGTTTCCGCTTCGTCCTCGATACGCAGGTCGATGACGCGATCCAGAGCCTGTCAGCCAAGGGCAAGATGGTCACGACAGGCTTCACCGCAACCTGCGCCGGAAAACAGCTGGCCGGACAGATGAACCTCGCAATGGCCCCAACGCATCAGAAGCAGATGGTGATCGGCTACGTCGTGCGCGGCTGAGCGATCACCGTAGAGGCGCCGATTGCGCCTTGCTCAGAGTTCGCCGCCCTCGCCGGGAGCAATGCTGTCGAAACTCTTCATCGCCATGGCCTTGCCCTTGGTGCGGGTCCCATGCAGGAAGCCGCGACCATTCGAGATCGAGAACAGTGGCTGATAGTCAGGCAGGCGGCTGTCGACCAGCACCTGATCACGCATGTTGTCGAGGATGTAGTGGGCGCCCTGAACCTCGACCGAGAGCACGGCGTGGTAGAAGTGGCGCTTCTTGTCGTAGAGGATGACAACCGTCATGTCCTGCAGGGAAATACCCTGGGCTTCGAGCACGGCCATCTTCAGAAGCGCATAGTCCTCGCAGTCGCCGAAGCCGGATGCCAGCGTTTGGGAAGGCGACGACCATTTGTCGAGCTGACCATGGCTGTCAGTGTCCTTCCGATAGGTGATGCGGCTGTTGACCTCGTGATTGACGAAATTGAGCTTATCGCGAATGGACGACATGCCGCTGCCGGCTGCAGTCCGGTGCACGATGGCCTCTGCATCAAAGCAGTCTTTGCCACCGCAGCGCAGGGCCGTACCCTTGGCGATTTCGGCAAAGGTCGGCGCTGCCTTCTTCAGTGCACCCAGCTTCTTGAAGGGAATGGCGACCGACCCGAAGACATCGTCGGGCTGCGGCTTGTTGCGGCTCGATGGAGCGGTCTTTGACGTTGAGGCAACGGCGCCGGTCGACAGTGCCTTTTCGGTTGGAAGCAGAGCGATATTCTGCATCGGTGCGCTTGGCGCAAGCGTCTTTGCCGCTTGCTGCCACCGCTCGGCGATCGTCGCTTGAAGGTTCTGGCCGAAGGATGCGGCAAATGGGCTCATGCCCAGCACCAGCGTCTGCGCCACCGTGGAGTAGGCTGAGAGCGTGCCCGGCAGGATGGGCGCGGCGATCGAACTGGTCGAGAGCAGCGAAGCAACTGCGAAGACCGAGGCTGCGACAGTGTTTTTATTCTTCTTGAACATCGCTATTCTCCGATTGTTGATCGTAGAATAGCTGTATTGATTGAATTATTGGTTCCGATGCTTGGAATATATACTGTAAATATGCAAAACTATATTATAGTAAAATGCATTGGGTTGCGGCAACTCAGTTTTAACCAAGCCGCGCACAGGTCCTGCAATAAAAGGGAAATCCGCGGTTCGCTGACGTCTCCCGTCTCACCGGTGAGAAGGCCTGCTAAAGTTACCATGATCTCAATCTGCCCAGATATGGAACGCCTTCACTCTTGCGCCGCTGCGCGTCAGTGCTTACGGTCCGCAACGGGATCGGAAGCGAAACATAGCTGAAATCATGGTCGGATCAGAAATTACCACGCGGAGCTTCCTGCGCGCCGGAGCTTTGGCCTTGGCGCTCGCCGGTCTCGCTTCCTGTCAGACGGACGACTTCAAGCCTGCAAGCGGCGAAGCCGGGGCTGCCGCCTCGACAGCCGCCAGCACGACCGGGCTTTACAATCAGACACTGGGTTCCGGTCCGGTCAAGATTGCCTACCTCGGCATCCGCCGTCAGGATCAGCACAGCCGCCAGGCCGACAGCGAGTATCGCGATGGCGCGGCACTGGCCGTCAACACGCTCGGCCCCGACGTCGTCAAGCTGACAATGCTGGAGACCCTCGATAAGCCTGAGGCGATCGAGGCTGCCACCAAGACGCTCGCACGCCAGCAGGTCGCTCTCATCATCACCACCGCGCGCGGTGCGGAATTCGAGGCCATCCAGCGCGGCCTAGGTGGGCTTCAGGTCCCGATGGTCGCGTTCCAGACCAATGACGCTGTCCTGCCTCCGGATGTCTACGCATTCGTATCCAGCCCGTCCGACAGCCTGATCGAGAGCGCATCCTTCGCCATGGCCGAAGGCGCGACGCATGCCGTGATCCTGGCGTCATCGCCGGCCGAGAAGCTGGAAGCCGAGCGGATTGCCCGCCAGGTCAAGGCGTTCGGCGGCAAGGTCGAGCCGATCGTCGAGCTTGCCGGCGGCGCTCTTCCGGCAAAGGCGCTGGCTTCCTGGAGCAAGGCTGACATGGTCGTGCTGATGCCCGGCGTCAAATCGCCCGGCGAAGTCTTGAAGAAGGCCGATGCCGCCAAGCCTCCGCGCCCTGGCCGTCGCGTGGTCGCCAGTTCCGTGCTCACGCCCCAGGACCTGAACGAGCCGAAGCTGACCGGCGCCATCGTCTGTCGCTATGACCAGAATGTGCAGGCCCGGATCGGCAGCCGGTATATGGCAAGCTATGGCATGCCGGCCTCTGCCCAGGCAGGATATGGTTTCGATGCCATGGCAATGGCGATCGGTCTTGCCGGGCGTTTCGGCGAGGTCGCCTTCGCACCCGAGCGCATCATGTCTCCGGACGGGTTCTCTGGATCGCTCGGGGTCTTCCGTCTGGAAGGCGAGCGCAAGGTTCGGCGCAACTGCGATATCTTCAAAGTTGCCAAGGGCTCCTATGTCTTCTTCCAGAAAGCACCGCCAACACTGTGATCACCACAGCGTGACCTGATCTAACGACCGTCATCTTCCGTTTACATTGTCGTGGAACCGACACATTCTCTGTGCCGGAGTAACCGATGCTGTGCTGGCGAGGAGGCTGGCGGCGCTAAACGGTTTAAGGTGGAGCATGGCCCAATGAGCGAAGTACAGCTGACCGCTGAGGGCGAGCGCTATGCAGGGCGCTTGCGCGTCCTCCATTGGTTGATTGCAGGTCTCGTGCTGGCAACATGGCCGCTCGGGCTCATGATCGGCTTCGTCAAGGACGACGTGAAGCTCGACTTTTATCTGGTGCATGAGAGCCTCGGCTTCCTTGTGCTCTGGCTCATGCTGCTGCGAATAGGAACACGGCTGACGAGCGGGGCCCCCTTGGTCGAGGCGCCGCCGCTGGAGATGGCCGCCGCCCACCTCGTCCACGGTCTTCTCTACATCTTCCTGATCGTCATGCCGGTGTCGGGTTTCCTGGCAACGAACGCGCACGGATTTCCGCTGAACTGGTTTGGCCTATTCACCGTGTGGAGCCCGATCGGCAAGTCGCCGGATATTGCCGGCACTTTGTCGGCCATCCACGAATGGAGTGCATGGATCCTTTTGGCGCTCTTCGCGTTGCATTTTGCGGCGGTGATTTTCCACCACGTGATCCGCCGTGACCGAACGCTCTATCGTATTTTGTAATTCAGGACGGGATCTCGATGCGTAAGATCGACATGACGGATCAGCTGTGGGCACGCCTGCTTGCGATGCGCGGCAGCGCTGGCCATGCGATATCGGATGATGCCGACCCTGTCATGGCCCTCTATGCGCACATTGCCGCAGCCGAAGATGGCTTTGTCCTCGCCCAGGTTGGCCAATCGCTGGATGGTCGCGTGGCGACCCCGTCCGGTGACGCACGGGATATCTCGGGACCTGAAGGAATTGCGCATCTGCATCGCTGTCGCGCCTTGGTGGAGGCCGTCATCGTTGGTGTCGGAACCGTCAAATGCGATGATCCGCGCCTGTCCGTTCGGGCCGTGAAGGGCCCCAATCCCGTTCGCGTCGTCATCGATTGTGGTGCGGAACTCACCGGAGACGAACAATTGTTCGCCGATGGTGGTGCGCCCGTGATCCTCATCCAGTCAGATGATGCGCCGACCAAAGCCTACGACGCCGACGTGATCAGGGTGAAGCGGGGCGAGGGCGGACTTGATCCGCAGGATATTCTCGACGCACTCGCTGCCCGTGGTCTTAGGCGCATCCTCGTGGAAGGCGGCGCCCGGACGATCGCCCGCTTCATTGAAGCCGGGCTTGTTGACCGCCTACATGTGGCGATCGCGCCCTTGATCATCGGTTCTGGCCCTGCCGGCATCGCACTGTCACCGATTGAGCGGCTCTCCAGCGCTCATCGGCCCGCCGCCAAGGTTTATGGCCTCGGCAGCGACATTCTCTTCGACTGTGACCTCAAGGGCCCGTCACGTTCAGTTTCTCGGCAGGGCGAGGATATCCGTGTGGCCGACCACGCATGAACTGCCGGGTTCTCGCACCTTCTCCCGCCTGAACTGCAACCAGGCCTTGATCTCGTCCGTCGTCAGGCTGCCGATTTCCAGCAATGGCTTCTCCAGCCCCTCTAGAAAAGCGAGCTGAAGCGCAGCTTCGTCAGGCCCCATGACCCAGGGACTGGTGGCGACGGTAACGCGGTAGCGCAGGTTCTCGAACGCAAGCCTCAGATGCTCTGTAGCATCGGGGCCGAGCGCCGGGCCAAAGCCCTTGTCCAGACGTTGATGCTGGTTGAAGTCAATGGTCACCTGCCCGTCGAGGGGATGCCGGATCGACCATTCCATGACCCCATCATAGTTCAACGCGGCATAGACCCCGGTCTTGCTGCGGGCGAGGGTGTCGGCAAAACGATTGCAGAAGTCGGCGGAGCACAGGTCGAACAGAGCGGACGCCGTGACCATCGTCACCTCCGCAAGCGGTAGTTCTTCGATCTGGTTCAGATCAAACTGGCGAAAGGCAACGTCGCCGGCGCCGCCGGCACGACGCTCCGCTTCCGCTAGAAGCAGGGGATCGTAGTCGAGTAGCTGCCACTGCGCGGTCCGCGGCACGCGGTCGGAGAGGCTGCGCCAGGTGGAGCCTGTTCCGCAGCCGATATCGATGATCACGGATGCTTGCACCTCCTCCAGATGGCGCGAAAACCTCTCGACCATCGATGCGTCGCGCGCCCTCAGGTCGACGGGTTCGCGTAATGCCAGCCAGTCCTTGTCGAAACCGCTCATGCTATTCTGTCCAATGTGTTGGAAATGATCTTGGCCGTCTGCGCCCAGTCCGGCAGAAGCGCGCCCGCTTGCAGAGACGCGGCAGCCCGTGCCTGCCGTTCCCTCGGATCGCTGAGCAATCGGCGGAGGGCTGACGCAAATGCCGTGACATCATCGACAGGAACGAGGATGCCGGCATCCTCTGGCACGACCTCAGGCACGGCGCCGGCATGGCAGGCCACGATCGGAAGCCCATGCGAGAGCGCCTCGGCGAACACCATGCCATAGCCTTCGTAGCGGCTGGCGAGCGCAAAGATATCCGCCGTGGCGAAATAGGTTCGCGGATCCGCGACTTCGCCTGCGAGCGTCACCCGCTCGCCAAGCTCAAGCGTCTCTACTTGATGAGCCAGAGCCGCGCTCGTTGCCGGATCCAGCGTCTTGCTGCCGACGATCGTCGCCTGCCAGGGGAGATCCTCCACCGACTTCAGCGCAGCCAGAAGCACGTCATGGCCCTTGCGGCGTGACAGCGTTCCAACCGACAGGATGTGCGGCATCGAGCTGGAGGCTTGCGCCGTTGCGGCCTTCTCCGTGCCGGGAAGCGCGACTGTGATATCGGAAGCTTGGACATCATAATTTGCCGCAAGTTCGCGCGCCGTCATCGGTGAGGTGACGACCACGTGACGGACAGTGGCAAGAGCCGCCCGCTCGCGTTCGTGAAAATGGCGCTGTTCGTCGTCCGACAGGCCGGTCTCCAGCGCCAGCGGATGATGCACGAGCGCAACGATCCGCAGCCTGTCAGCCTCGACCTGAGCCCATGCATCGAGCACCCCGAAGGCCAAGCCGTCGATGACAACGAGCGCCCCGTCCGGCAGGGAGGACAAAGCCTCACCCGCGCTGCGGAGCGTGTCCTCCGTCGGCACCGGGAAGCCGTCCCCAAGCGGCAGGAGTTTCACCTGCCAGCCAAGAGCCTGAAGCCCATCGATCACCTGACGATCATAGCCATAGCCACCGGTCTTCAGCGAAAGATCACCCGGATAGGCAAAGACCAGCGAACGGCTCAAAGATCGGCCTCGTACCAGCCGCGGGCGGCGTGGGATTCGTGCAGGGTCACTTTCAGCCGGCAAATGCGGTGGCTTCCAGGGCCGAGACGCTTGTCGGAAACTGCCTGCGCCAACTGGTCGAAGATGTGCTTGGCGATGACTTCCGTCGTGCTCACCTTACCTTTGAACACCTCGACTTCGTCGAGGTTCTGGTAGTTGAGCGGCTTCAACACCTCGGACAGCACCGTCGTCGCAGCACCGATATCGACTGCCAACCCATCCTCGTCCACATCCCGGGTGAAGAACGCGGCATCCACGACGAAGGTCGCTCCGTGCATTCCCTGGGCCGGACCGAAGACCGGGCGCGGCAGGCTGTGGGCGATCATGATGTGGTCTCGAACTTCAACGGCGAACATGAGCTCTCTTTCGTCAGTAGCGGATGCGATGGCACAAGGTGTCCTGTGTGGACAAGATACGTGCGTAAGCGGCGGGCAGTTCAGAAAATGTGGTCTCTCCGGAAATGAGACGGTCGAGTTTGACGTCGAGCAGCAGATCGAGCGCCTTGGCCATCCGGCGGGCATAGCTCCAACGCGCCCGTCGGGAGGGCGGAATGGATCCCACCTGCGAGCTGACGAGCGAAAGCCGCTTGGAATGGAACGAGCCGCCGAGCGATATCGTCACCGGCCGATCGCCATACCAGCTGGCCTCGACGATTTTCGCTTCGACACCGGCGTGTGCGATGGCATTCTGCAAAGCACCCGCAGACGCCGTGGCATTCACCAGTACGTCGAATTCGCCGTCGAGACGGTCGGCTTCGGAAAATGTCAGGCCGAGATCCGCCGCCAGACCCTGCCTTTTCGTATCCAGGTCGACCAGCACAGTCTCGGTGCCCACGATACGGGACGAGAGGTAGGCAACCAGCGAGCCAACCACGCCGGCCCCAAAGACGGCCACGCGATCTCCCGGCTGGATGCCGGCATCCCAGACGATATTGAGCGCCGTCTCCATATTGGCGGCGAGCACGGCACGACGCGGCGGCAGCATGTCCGGCAGTGGCGTCACCTGGTCGACGGGAAGGATGAAGCGGTCCTGATGGGGGTGAAGCGCAAAGACCTTCTTGCCGACCAGTTCTTCCGGCCCGGCCTCAATCTGCCCCACGGCCGCATAGCCATATTTGATCGGGAAGGGGAAGGTGCCTTCCATGTGCGGTCCGCGCATCCGCTCGAATTCGCTCTCCGGCACCTCGCCTCGAAAGATCAGGGACTCGGTCCCACGGCTGATCCCGCTATAAAGCGTTCGCACGAGAACGTCGTTTGGAGAGCGTGCTGGCAGGCGCTCTTGGCGCAGCTGGCAGATTTCCTTGGCTTCAAACCAGAGCGCAGACACGGTTTCACCGTCGGATACGGTTTGTTCATTGATCTCGAACTTCAAACTGCGACCCCCACGCCCTATTTACTCATCCGACTGGAACGTATCGCGACAGCGGGCATTTTGTTCCATAGCCGTCATCAAAATAAATTTACGACGGTAGCGCAAACCGTCGCCGGAACTCCGGCGTAATGGTTGCCACTGATAGGGAGAGTATGCCTCATGTCCATTTCAAGCCAGCCCGCCTTTCATTTTCCGACCGCCGAGATCGAAGTTGAACGCGCCGTAGCCGAGTTGCGCTACGGGCGGCCCGTCGTTGTCACCGAGGGGGAGAGAAAGCTAGCGGTCGTGGCGCTGGATTGCGTAGCGCCCTCCCTCTTCGACCAGTTCGCGGAAGTCACCGAAAACCGCCATAGCCTGTTGCTGACTGCACCGCGCGCCACGCGCCTCGGTATCTCCGGCAACCGTGACGTGGTGACACCGCTCGCAGGTCTGTCCTTCGATGATGCGTCGCGTATGGCTTACGCACTCGGCGCTGAGCGTCCGGCAGTTTGGCAGCCCGCCGATACCCTGGCAACGCAGTCGACCGAACTGGCGCGTCTGGCCCTGCTGCTTCCCGCCATGGTTCTGGCTGACGTCACGGCGATCGGCGATCGCTTTGCTGCGTGCTGCGAGATTGCATCGAGCCGCCTGAAGGGCGCCGATGTCGCCCGCCAGCGCTTCGAGAAGATCGTTCGCACCCGCGTGCCGCTCAAGGATCTCGGCGATTCTGACTTCGTCGTCTTCCGCGGCGGTCTGGCCCAGAAGGATCAGGTGGCAATCATCGTCGGCAAGCCGGACGTGTCGAAGACCGTGCCGATCCGCATCCACTCCTCCTGCATCACGGGCGATCTCTGCGGCTCGCTGAAGTGCGACTGCGGCGACCAGCTGCGCAATGGTCTCACCCTGCTGAAGCAGGCCGGCGGTGGCGTTTTGCTCTATCTCGACCAGGAAGGTCGCGGCACCGGCATCGGCGCCAAGATGCGCGCCTACGGCTACCAGCATCTCGGTCTCGACACGATCGACGCTGATGCCGAACTCGGTCTGGCCGAGGATCACCGCCGTTATGAGGCGGCAGTCGCCATGCTTCGTCATCTTGGGATCGCCCGGGTCGCCGTCTACACCAACAATCCGACCAAGATCGCCGGCCTTGAACTGGGCGGCATCGAGGTAGAGGCGCGCTCACCCGTGACCGGACGCGTCACCGCGGAGAACGAAAACTACCTGCGCACGAAGACACTCCGCGCCGGCCATATGCTGGATCTGGAAACACTGGTCGCTGCAGAGTAAGCTTCGAGCGGGCAGGGAGGATTACAGGATGGCAAGCGAGCCTGAACGGCTTGGCGATGGATTTGGTCGCCCCTGGACGCATGCGCCAGTGGACTGGGCGTCGATGATGCGGCAGCGTCGCGGGCTGCTGAGGGATACCCTTGGCGGCCTCTCCGGCCTGCTCGTAGGCACTTCGGTCGTGGCGGTGGCCGTGTCGTTCCGCTTGCCGCTCGGCTGGGACTTCGTCGCCTCCGTGATCCTTTCGCTGGCATTGATCTTTGCGCTTGTCGTCTATGCGCTGCCCGATCATCCGCACCGCCGCTTTGGTCCAGCGAATCTGGTTACGGCGTTTCGGGCGTGCCTCGTCAGCCTGACAGGCGCGACCATTCTGTTTTTTGAGAGCCTGGCAGGGGCCGATGTCGCCCTCTGGACGCTTGTCGGCGTGGTGCTGATCTCGCTCGCCCTGGACGGTGTCGATGGTTATCTCGCCCGCAGCTACGGCCACGAATCCGCACTCGGTGCCCGCTTCGACATGGAAATCGATGCGCTCCTGATCCTGGTCCTGTCGGTTGCGGCAGCGCTCTTGGAAAAGGCGGGGCTCTGGGTGCTTTTGATCGGCCTGATGCGCTACGGCTTCGTCGCAGCCGGGATCATGTTGCCGCGATTGAACGGTGAGCTGTTCCCATCTTTCCGCCGAAAGCTGGTTTGTGTGATCCAGATCTCGGTGCTTTGCCTGATCCTGATCCCCTTCGTCACCCCGCCATACTCGACCGCAGCCGCCGCTTTTGCCTTGGTGGCCTTGGTCTATTCCTTCTCGGTGGATGTCCTCTACCTGTTGCGAAGGCCGGTCGCTCCATGAGTGGTGTCGTCCAGCGCCTCTCCACCTCCTTCGGTCTCGCCCGCTCTCTGGTCGTCTATTACGGCCAGCCCTGGCGGCGCTCCGCCTTGCGGCGTTTTTATGCCTCTGTCGTCAAGCCCGGCGACCTGGTCTTCGACATCGGAGCCCATGTCGGAAGCCGCAGCCGTACCTTGCTGGATCTCGGTGCGCGTGTGGTCGCGGTAGAGCCGCAGCCGGCCTTCGCGGATTTCATCGAGAGCCGGTTTTCAGGCGCGCTGACGGGCTTCGAACGGGTGGCCGTCGGGCGCAAGGCTGGCGAAATCGATCTCTTGATTTCCAGCCGTCACCCGACGGTCACCAGCATCTCCAGCAGCTTTGTGGAAACGGTGAAGCAGAGCAAGGGCTTTGCCCAGGTTGTCTGGGACCGCAAGGTCACGGTTCCCATGGTGACACTCGACCACCTGATCTCGAAATACGGCCTGCCGACCTTCTGCAAGATCGATGTCGAGGGCGCGGAGGCGGAGATCCTTCATGGCCTGTCCAAGCCGATCCCCTTGATCGCCTTCGAATACATCCCCGCCATGCCGTCGGTGGCCTCGAATGCCATTGATCGGCTGATGGGTCTCGGCGGCTATCGCTTCAATCGCGTCGTCGGCGAGCAACATCGCTTCGTCTGGGATCGCTGGAAAACGGCGGATGAAATTCTCGTCGAACTCTCGCAGATGCCGCCTGATGCGCCGTCCGGCGATGTCTACGCCCGCATAGAGGCCCCATGATGGGCGCGTCAGGCGCGCCGCGGCCGAGCTTTGATCGCCTCAAGCGAGAGAAGCGCAAGGCCAGGCAGCGCCCCGGCGAGGGAAAGCCCACCATAGATGATGCTGGCTGCCAGCCCCTCGGCCGCAGAGGCACCCATGATCGGCCACAGCGCCATCGCCGCCGCCTCGCGCGTACCCCAGCCACCGAAGCCAGCCGGGATCAGCATGGCGATCAGGCAGAGTGGCACGATGGTCAGTGCTGCCTCCCAGGGGAGCGGCGCACCCACAGCATCGCTCGCGATGAAGAAGGTCGCGACATAGGTCGAGACAATCAGCAGGCTTGTGCCCGATTGGACCAGAAGGGCTCGGTCGCGAAGGAAAACATCGGTGACATCCCCCATGATCCGGGTCACCCATGTCAGGCGGCGTCTGGCGACGAAGATACAAACTGCGATCACTGCCGCGATGAGGAAGAAGCCAAGCACCAGGTGAAAAGCCTGGCGTCCTTCAGTCTCCCCACCGAGAACGAGGGGCCAGACGAACAGGCCGACAAGAGCCAGCAGGAAAAAGGCCATCTGCCCGGAAAGCCGTTCGAAGAGCACGGCCTTGGCCGGCGCCTTCCATCCGCCGGGGCCGGCACTGCGCATGCGAAACGCGCGGATGGCGTCACCCGCCACGCCGCCGGGCAAGCTCTGGTTCAGGAAGCTCGCCACGTAGTATTCACGGATGGCCAGCGAAATGGGGAAGCTCCCGCCGAGGCGGGCAGCGGTAAACCGCCAACGGAGCGCCGAAACGACGATCTGCACTTGCACCAGGGCAAGGCCGGCGATCACATGCACAGCCGAGACCTGCGAAAACGCCGATTGCAGCGCGTCGAGGTCGATCCTGGACAACAGAAAGGCCAGAAGAGCGATCAGAGCGAGCGGCGTGAGGATGCGAAGGATGGACAAACAGGCAAATTTCCGTGGATCGTCAATGAGCAGTCACACAACTATACGCAAAAGGTAAGGCGGCAGACTTCGATGACGGCAGAAACGTCCCTGTGCGACGACCGTAAGTTCCGCGGACGGAGTGTTTGTCGATGACGCGGCCTGTCAGCACCATCCGGATCTTTGCCGGCGCCCTCATCGTGACGGCCATTGCCTGGCTTGCCTTTACCCTGCCGGATCATCCCGATGCGATCGGTGTGCAGGCCTTCGCCCGGCTGCCGCTCGAATGGCCTCTCGTCATGCTCCTGCTGCTCCTTGTGCCCAGAACCTGGCGCCGGCCGACAGCGCTGCTTTGCGGAATTCTGCTCCTCCTCATCCTTTTCCTGAAGCTCGCCGACATCGGCACCCAGGCCGCCTTCCAGCGGCCCTTTAATCCCTATCTCGACGTGAAGATGCTGGCGGACGGCTGGAACCTGATGTCCGGTACGCTCGGAACACTGGCGGCTTTCGCAGGCGTGGCAGCAGCACTTCTCGGCCTGGTGCTGCTGCTGGTCCTCTTCCTCGTCGCGGCCCGCTGGCTGGCAGATATCCCGCGTCCCGGTCGATCCTGGTTGATCCTCGGTCTCGGAGCTGTTCTGGTCCTGGGCGGAGCCGCGACCTTGCTTGGCATGCCGCGGGTCGAGGCCCGCATGCCGTCCTATCTCACAAATCGGCTCGCCCTTGTCGTCCGCTCCGTGCAGGACATGCATGTGTTCGAGGCGGCGCTTTCGAAGGGGGAGGGACCAAGCCGCGGCGAGGGTCTGTTCGAAGGTCTGGCGAACAAGGACTTCATCCTGATCTTCGTCGAATCCTACGGTCGTTCGGCTGTCGAGGATCCACGTTACGCCGATATCATGCGGCCGCGCCTGGAACAGGTGGACGCGGAGATCCGCGCGGCGGGTCTTGCCTCGGCAAGTGCCTGGGTCACATCGCCCACGGTGGGCGGCCTGAGCTGGCTTGCCCATGGCACGCTGCTCTCAGGTCTTTGGGTCGACAGCCAGGCGCGTTACGACCGCCTGATGATCAGCCGCCAGCCGAGCCTCAACCAGCTCTTCGGCCAAGCTGGCTGGAAACCTGTTGCCGCCATGCCGGCGATCACGATGGACTGGCCCGAAGCGGGTTATTACGGCTACCGACAGGTTCTGGCAGCCGCTGACCTGGATTATCGGGGCAAGCCCTTCAACTGGGTGACGATGCCGGACCAGTATACGCTCTCCGCCTTCGAACGCCTCGGTCGTGCGCCTGCCCGCGCGGCGGGAGAAAAGGTCATGGCCGAGATCGCACTGATATCGAGCCACGCGCCCTGGACGCCCGTACCTCGCCTCATCGACTGGGAAACGGTCGGTGACGGTTCGGTCTTCAACGCCCAGGCAGAAAGCGGCGATCCGCCCTCCGTGGTCTGGGCAGATCCGGAGCGTGTGCGCCGCCAGTACATCCAGACAATCGACTATTCGCTCGAAACGCTGGGCAGTTACATGGCGCGTTTCGGCAAGGATGCCGTCTTCGTCATCCTCGGCGATCACCAGCCCGCCGCCATCATCACGGGACCGAATGCGTCGCGCGCTGTCCCGATCCATGTCGTCTCCGCCGACCGGGAGCTGATCGCCCGCTTCGAGAGCGAGGGCTTCCACCCCGGAATGTTGCCTGCGGCACAAACGCGCGAATGGCCGATGAATGCCATGCGACAGGTACTGATCGACCTGTTCAGCGCGCGCTGATGCCGTCCGCATTCTCCTCGCGGGAACCGAGCCTCACCTGTTCCTGCTCACGCCATGCCCCGGGCGTCAGGCCGGTCTGACGGCTGAAGAAGCGGGAGAAATAGGCTGGATCCGAAAACCCGAGGCGGAACGCGACTTCCTTGATGCTCCCGGGTGTGAAAAGGAGCTCGCGCTGCGTTTCCTCGATCAGGCGCTGCGCCACGAGCTCCTGCGTCCCAAAGCCCGTCTTCGCCTTCAGAACGCGGTTGAGATGCGTGGGGGTGATCCCGAGCGCATCTGCATAAAACGACGCCGGACGATGGTTGCGCACCTCTCGGTGCAGAAGCGAAGAAAAAGCCTCGAGACGCCGGTCGTTGTCATCCGCCCCCTCGGTCTCCATCCGGTCCTGGGCTGCAAGCCGAGCCGTGAGGGCAAGCGCTGCAGCAAGCCCCGTCTCCATCAGGACCGTTCGTCCCGTCAGGCGACCCTGCCACTCGGCCACGACCCGTATCAGGTGAGCAAGAACGAGGTCGCCGTCCGGTTCCTGAGGCGCAAGCCGCGTGATCAGCGGCGTCGAGAGAAACCGCCCGAGCGCATTCGGTTCTCCCGGACGGACCGGCAGGCGGCTTGCCAGGAAGGTGAACACATAGCCGTCGATATCGGGGGAGAAGCGAAACCCATGACCGACCGCCGGCGGCACGGTAACGACGGAAACGGGTTCGAAACGGGCAACTTCGCCGTCGAAGACCGCGTCTCCCGACCCGCCAGTCACCAGCAGGATCTGGAAGTAGCACTCGTGCCTGTGAAGGCCGATTTCCCAGTGATGCAGGGCGCTGCGGGCCGGAATCGTTTCGCAATGCACCCAGAAGCGCGATCCCGCAGGATCGTCTTCGCCGTAGAGCTCATAGGTCGGGATTGGCGCTTTCGCCGGAGACTTGCGTTTGGTCATGTTCGATTTGTGCAACAAAAGACGCGATGCGTCCATTGTGGCGGTTCGCTCTTCGGCCGAAAACTTGGCGAAAGACAAGTTGCGTGCGCCATGGGAGGAAAGTCATGCGGACCAAAGTTGCCATCATCGGATCGGGCCCGTCAGGCCTGCTGCTCGGACAACTCCTGACCAATGCCGGCATCGACAATGTCATCATCGATCGCGTCGGCAAGGATCACATTCTGGCTCGTGTCCGTGCCGGCGTGCTGGAGGAAGGCACCGTTGGCCTCGTGGATCGTGCAGGCGTCGGCGAACGCCTTCACCGGGAAGGCCTGCCGCATGACGGCTATTCGCTGACCTTTGACAACCGCGATCACCGCATCGACCTCTTTGATCTGACCGGCGGCAAGCGTGTCATGGTCTACGGCCAGACGGAGCTGACCCGCGATCTGATCGACCGTCGCGAGCGCGATGGCGGGGTGACGATCTATGACGCCGTCAATGTCTCCCCCTCCGGTTTCGATGGGGATCATCCCTATGTAACCTTCGAGAAAGACGGCATCTCCCAGAGGATCGATTGCGACTTCATCGCGGGCTGTGACGGCTTTCATGGTGCAAGCCGCAAGGCGGTGCCGGAAGGTGCCATCAAGACCTTCGAGAAAATCTACCCCTTCGGCTGGCTCGGCATTCTCGCCGACGTGCCGCCGGTCAATCACGAACTGATCTACGCCAACCATCCGCGTGGCTTTGCGCTGTGCTCGATGCGGTCGGAAACCCGCAGCCGCTACTACGTCCAATGCTCGCTCGAAGACACGGTCGACATGTGGTCCGACGATCGGTTCTGGGATGAGATCCGTCGCCGTCTCCCGGCCCACCATGCCGAAGCCATGGTCACCGGTCCGAGCTTCGAAAAATCGATCGCGCCTCTGCGCTCCTTCGTGGCCGAACCCATGCGTTTCGGTCGGCTCTTCCTGGTCGGCGATGCCGCCCACATCGTGCCGCCCACGGGCGCCAAGGGCCTCAATCTCGCGGCTTCGGATGTGCACTATCTCATCAGTGGCCTGCTGGAGCACTATCAAGAAAAGTCCGACGCCGGCATCGATGCCTATTCGGTTCGCGCACTCAAACGTGTGTGGAAGGCCGTCCGGTTCTCCTGGTCGATGACCACATTGCTGCACCGTTTCCCTGATACGGGAGACTTCGGTCAGAAGATCCAGGAGGCGGAACTCGACTACCTGACCCATTCGAAAGCCGCGTCCACGGCCATGGCGGAAAATTACGTCGGGCTTCCCTACTAATCACCGGTCCAGCGCCACTTGTCAAAATTAAATTGTTTGTTAGACTTACAAAATAGCCGGGTGGCGGAGACGCCCGGTGCCTGAATTTGCCATTTGCCCGGGGGCTCGATGATCAATCGAGAGTGGTGATCTGGCAACGTCACCGGCTGGTGGCGTGGGTTCTGAACGTTACAACAATGGAGGAGGTATACCCATGAATATGCATATATCGCTGCTGATCAACGGAGCCGAGAAGCAGGCTTCAGGCGGAAAGACCTTTACCCGCATCAATCCCTTTACGCAGGAAGTGGCCACGACCGCTTCGGCCGCAAGCCTGGAAGACGCCGCCGCTGCGGCCGACGCTGCGGCTGCTGCCTTCCCGGCATGGTCGAAGACCGGCCCCGGCGAGCGTCGCAAGATCCTGCTCAAGGCAGCGGATGTGATGGAATCGAAAACAGCGGAGTTTTCCGCGCTGGTGATCGCGGAAACCGGCGCGACCGGCCATTGGGGCGCCTTCAACGTCATGGTTGCCGCCAGCATGCTGCGCGAGGCTGCCTCGATGACGACGCAGATCTCCGGCGAGGTCATCCCGTCCAACAAGCCAGGCTCCCTGTCCATGGGCATGCGTCAGGCCGTCGGCGTTTGCCTCGGCATCGCGCCGTGGAACGCACCGATCATTCTCGGCACCCGCGCCGTCGCCATGCCGCTCGCCTGCGGCAACACTGTCATCCTCAAGGCATCCGAGCAGTGCCCCGGCACCCATCGCCTGATTGCCCAGTGCCTCGTTGAAGCCGGTCTGCCGACGGGTGCAATCAGCGTCATCACCAATGCGCCGGAAGATGCGGGCAAGATCGTTGAAGCCCTGATCACCAACCCGGCGGTCAAGCGCGTCAACTTCACCGGCTCCACCAAGGTCGGCAAGATCATCGGCGAGCTTTGCGGCCGCAACCTGAAGCCAGCTCTTCTGGAACTCGGCGGCAAGGCACCGCTCGTCATCCTTGACGATGCCGACATCGATGCGGCGGTGAACGCTGCAGCCTTCGGCGCCTTTGCCAATATGGGCCAGATCTGCATGTCGACCGAGCGCATCATCGTCGACGAAAAGATCGCCGACGAGTTCGTCGCCAAGCTCGCAGCCAAGGCCTCCAAGCTGCCAGCCGGTGATCCGAATGGTCATGTCGTGCTCGGCTCGCTCATCAGCCTTGAATCCGCGAAGAAGATGGACGAGCTGATAGCAGACGCCGTCTCCAAGGGTGCAAAGCTTGTTGCCGGTGGTAAGCGCGAAGGCAGCGTTGTCGAAGCAACCCTGCTCGACAACGTCACGTCCGACATGCGGATGTATCAGGAAGAAAGCTTCGGCCCGGTCAAGCCGATCATCCGGGTCAGCGGCGAGGAAGAGGCGATCCGCGTCGCCAACGACACGGAATATGGCCTGTCCGGTGCCGTCTTCAGCCGTGACATCCGTCGCGCGCTGGCTGTCGCCGCTCGCATCGAGTCTGGCATTTGCCACATCAATGGCCCGACCGTCTTCGACGAGCCGCAGATGCCGTTCGGCGGGGTCAAGGGCAGCGGTTACGGCCGCTTCGGTGGCAAGGCAGCGATTGCCGAGTTCACCGAGCTGCGCTGGATCACCATCGAAGATCCGAACCAGCACTACCCCTTCTGATCCTGAAAACAGAAACGGCCGCCCTCTGGGCGGCCGTTTTGTTTGGGGATGGTGACAGACCAGATCAGTCGGTCTGGTTCGACCGGGGCATGATATCTGCGTAGATACGCTTGAGCCCGTCGATGAATTGCTCCAGCTCTTCGGCCGAAAACCGCGATGTGAAGCGCAGTTCGTGCTGTTCCTGAATGTTGCGGGCCTGTTTCAGGATCTCGATCCCATCGCCCGTCAGAAGCAATTCCTGACGCCGCCGATCGACCGGCGAGGGCTGGCGCTCCAGAAGGTTTCGCCCCTCCAGCCGGTTCACCAGCGCCATCATCGTGGCACGGTCCATACTCAGCTGATTGGCGATATCGATCTGGCTGACTTTCGGATTGGCCGCGATCAGCTCAAGTACGGCGAACTGCTTCTGGGTGAGACCGATGTCCCCCATCGCCGCCGTATAGTCCTGATAGATGGCGACATTGGCCATGCGCAGGTGGAAGCCGAGAATTTCGTCGAGACGGCCTGTGCGCAAGGGAGCGCCGACTTCGAACACGTCGTCGTCATTGGCCGGCTTCAGGTCATTGTGTCGAGTCATGGCTCCTCTTCCAATCATGCGGCATGGAACTTGCAAATCATTCATGATCACTTTCGACTGCAACAGTCAAATTCCCACTTGTCAAATGCGGAGTGCGTAATTAGTATGTTCAACATACAATTCGCCAAGGAGGCCCTTCAGGGTGGCGATGGGAGGATGAATATGCAGCCTGAATTCCAAGCGATGGCGATGGAAGTGGGATCCGTCGGACTGGAGACGGATGACCCGTTGATCTATCGCGCCATGGTCAGCCCCGAGCGGCAGGCGGTCTACGAAGTCGCAACGGGCCGCTCCGAGACCTATGCAGCACTGGACGAGGCGGTCGGCCGCGGAGCCGCGCTGATCGCCCAGTTCACGAGCGGTCTGCCGGCATCGCAGCGCATTGCCTTTCTCGGGCGCAATTCGATCGAACAGATCACCGTGTGCCTCGCCTGCCAGCGCGCGGGCCACGTTTTTGTCCCCCTGAACTGGCGTCTCGGAGCATCCGAGCTCGGACAGATCATCGCTGATTGCGAGCCTGTTCTGCTTTTGCACGACGTCGAATTCTCCGCGGTTCTCAAAGATGTCGAGCAGCAGCTGCCGCGCACCATTGCCCTCGAAGGACAAGGCGGGTGGGTCGGAAGGCTGGCCGGCACCGAGCGGGCTGAGCCTAAGCCCACCGAAGCGGATGCACCCTGCATCATGCTTTACACGTCAGGGACCACCGGCAGCCCCAAGGGCGTCATCATAACCCGTCGCAATGCCTTTGCCTCGGCTGTGAATTTTGCGCTGGTGGGGGAGGTCACAAGCCGCTCCGTGGCACTTTGCGATCTTCCCTTCTTCCACACGATCGGCCTCGTCGCGATCGGGCGCACGACCTTGATGATGGGCGGTCGCCTCGTGATTTCGGATCGCTTCCTGCCCGAGCGGACGCTCTCGGTCCTCGGTGATCCAGCCCTCGGCGTCACCCATTACTTTGCCGTTCCGCAGATGGCAGCAGCACTGCGCAATGCGCCGGCCTGGGATCCGACGGCGCTGAAAGCCCTGCAGGCGATTTTCATCGGCGGAGCACCGCTCTCTCCGGCACTGATCGAGACCTTCCTCGAAGACGGCATCCCGCTCGTCAACGGCTACGGCATGAGCGAAGCAGGCACGACGATCCATATGCCGCTGGACCGCGATGCAGTCGCACGCCACCCCGGCAGCGTCGGTTTCCCGGCACCGCTCCTCGCCGTCCGCCTCGTTGGCGACGATGGCCAGGATGTCGCTGACGGTGACGTCGGCGAAATCTGGCTGAAGGGCCCCTCGGTCACCCCCGGATACTGGAACAAGCCAGGCGAGACGGCCCGCGCCTTCGTCGGGGACTGGTATCGCACCGGCGATCTCGGGCGCCGCGCCGAAGGCGGCGTGATCCATGTCCCGGACCGCCTGAAGGACATGTATATCTCCGGTGGAGAAAACGTCTTCCCGGCCGAGATCGAAGCCGTCATCGGCGCCCATCCCAAGGTCAGGGACGTGGCCGTGCTCGGGCTGCCGGATCCCAAATGGGGCGAGTGCGGCGTGGCCTTCATCGTGGCCCATGGCGAGAGCCCGTCGGCAGATGAGATCCTCTCACACTGTGCCGAGCGCCTGGCGTCCTACAAGCGCCCGGCCCGCATTGTCTTCCTCGACCAGATCCCGCGAACGGCATCGGGCAAGGCGCAAAAGCATATCCTGCGCGAGACCCATGCCAACAGCTGAACACCATTGAACAGGCCACAGCGCCCAACGAAATGCCTCAAGGAGCCAAACATGACTGATACGAACACCACGCCAGATCCGGTTCTGGTCGAATTCGACAACGGCATCGCCTTCGTGACGCTGAACCGCCCGGAAAAGCGCAATGCGATGAACCCGAAGCTGAATGTCCGCATGCTCGAAGTGCTGGACGAACTGGAAGCCGACGACCGCTGCGGCGTGCTCGTCCTGCGCGGCGCTGGCCAGTCCTGGTCCGCCGGCATGGACCTGAAGGAATACTTCCGCGAGAACGATGGCAAGGGCCGCGCGGCCGTTCTGAAGAGCCGCCGCCAGTCGGGTGGTTGGTGGAACCGCCTGATGTATTTCGAAAAGCCGACGATCGCCATGGTCAACGGCTGGTGCTTCGGCGGCGCCTTCACGCCGCTGGTCTCTTGCGACCTCGCGATTGCGGCTGACGAAGCTACCTTCGGCCTGTCTGAGATCAACTGGGGCATCCTGCCGGGCGGCAATGTCACGCGCGCCGTAGCCGAGGTGATGAACCACCGTGACTCGCTCTACTACATCATGACGGGCGAGACCTTCGGCGGCCAGAAGGCGCGCGAGATGGGCCTCGTCAACGAATCCGTGCCGCTCGCCGATCTCGAAACCCGCGTCCGCGCCCTCTGCGCCAGCCTGCTCGAAAAGAACCCCACTGTTCTCAAGGCCGCCAAGGATACGTTCAAGCGCGTGCGCAACATGCCCTGGGAGCAGGCCGACGATTACATCTATGCCAAGCTCGAGCAGATGCTCTTCCTCGATAAGAGCAATGGACGCGCTGAAGGCCTGAAGCAGTTCCTCGACGACAAGACCTATCGCCCCGGTCTCGGCGCCTACAAGCGCTGAGGAATGGACTAAGAACCCAAAAGATCGGTGCCGCGTGAGCGCGTCACCGGAACGATCGTCTCCTTCAAGCATTGTAGATGCAAGCGGATCGTAGAGAAGCCAGAAACGGACTTACCCGGCACATGACCGGATAGCGACTTGAAAGCTGGGCGGTACCGCAAACAAGGAGAACGATTATGGGTTCCACATCCGACAAGATTTCCGGCAAGGCGAATGAACTGGCCGGCAAGGCAAAGCAGGCCGTTGGCGACGCTACCGACAATCACAGCTTGGAAGCCAAGGGCGCTGCCCAGGAAGCCAAGGGCCATGGCCAGCAGGCCAAGGGCGAGGCGAAAGAAGCCGTGAAGAACGTCGTCGACAAGGCCTAAGCCTTCTATGTCCGAACAGTTGGCCCGCCCTAGGCGGGCCTTTTGTCATTTAGGGGGCTTCTGGTGAGGCGCTTCGACTTATCCCTCGTAGCGCGCGATCTCGTGGCCCGCCTGCAGATAGGCGCCGGCCTCGGCCTTGAACCGGATACGTCCGGCGCGCGCAGCCGTCACCTGGGTTTCCATCTTCATCGCTTCCATGACGGCAATCAGATCTCCAGCCTGAACCTCGGTCCCGTCCTCCACTTTGAAGGCCTGCAGCGTCCCGGAAATGGGCGCGGTGATGCTGTCGGCATCTTCGGCTTTTACGGAGGTCTGTGCGCTCGCATTTCCACCAGCACCGGCAAGGCCGCCAAGCCCTGACAGCAAGACTGCCGGAATGCCCAGTTCATGACGTTTGCCGTCGATCTCCACATGGGTGCGGATCAGCGACGTGTCCGATACAGGTTCCGGTCGGGGAGCCGATGCCAGCGTCTCGGCAAAGTCCGTCTCGATCCAGCGCGTGTGAACGCGGAACCCGTCTTCACCGGTGAAGTCGCTAGTTTCCATCGCGGCGCGATGGAAGGGAAGAACGGTCGCCACACCTTCGATCTTGAACTCGGCCAGTGCCCGTCGAGCACGGGCGAGCGCCTGCTCGCGCGTAGCCCCGGTCACGATGAGCTTTGCCATTAGAGAATCGAAGGTCCCGGGAATGGTTGAGCCACTGACAACGCCCGTGTCCAGACGCACGCCTGGACCCGAAGGCGGGTCGAAGCGCGTGATCGCACCCGGCGTCGGCAGGAAGCCGCGACCGGGATCCTCGGCATTGATGCGGAACTCGATCGAATGGCCACGCGGGACAGGGGTCTCCAAGACTTCGAGCGCTTTGCCCTCGGCAATCCGGAACTGCTCGACGACGAGGTCGATGCCGGTCGTCTCTTCGGTCACGGGGTGCTCCACCTGCAGTCGGGTATTCACCTCAAGGAATGAGATAGTGCCATCGACGCCGAGCAGGAACTCGACCGTTCCGGCACCGGAGTAACCCGCAGCCGCGCAGATCTTCCGCGCCGCATCATGGATCGACTGGCGCTGAACTTCGCTGAGGAATGGTGCGGGGGCCTCCTCGACAAGCTTCTGGTTGCGCCGCTGCAGCGAGCAGTCACGAGTGCCGAGCACCAGCACATTGCCGTGCTTGTCGGCCAGAACCTGCGCCTCGATGTGGCGCGGCCGATCGAGGAAACGTTCGAGAAAACACTCACCACGCCCGAAGGCGGCCTCCGCCTCGCGGACGGCCGAGTGATAGAGCTCGGCCACCTCTTCCATTTTCCAGGCGACCTTGAGGCCACGCCCGCCGCCGCCATGGGCAGCCTTGATCGCAACGGGAAGCCCGTACTGCTTGGCAAAAGCCACAACCTCTTCGGCCGTCTCGACAGGCCCCTCACTGCCGGCGACCAACGGTGCGCCGACGGAAAGCGCGATCCGCCGCGCCTCGACCTTGTCGCCGAGTGCTTCGATCACATGCGGGTCCGGACCGATCCAGGTGAGGCCCGCCTCCTGCACCGCACGGGCGAATTCCGCCCGTTCGGAGAGAAATCCGTAACCCGGGTGCACGGCATCCGCGCCGGAGCGGCGAGCGATGTCGATGAGCTTCTGAATGTCGAGATAGGTCTCTGCCGGACGGCTGCCGCCAAGACCATAGGCCTCGTCTGCCAAGGTCACGAACAGCGCATCCATGTCAGGATCGGCATAGACGGCGACGGACTGGAGCCCGTAGTCGCGGCAGGCGCGGATGATGCGCACGGCAATCTCGCCGCGATTGGCAATCAGCACTTTCTTCATCGGGGTCTCCTCACTGTCTTTTTGGGCGCCATCGTCTTCGGTGCGAGATCATGCCTTGGCGGGCGTGATCTCGGCGAAGTCCGTGATGGGTCGGAAGCGGATTTTGGCATTCACCGGGATCTGCCCGGCGAGATCGAGATGATATTCGGCAACCGTGCCGATGACGGGATAGCCGCCGGTCAGCGGGTGGTCGGCCAGAAACAGAACCGGTTGCCCGCTATGCGGAACCTGAATCGCGCCGGTGGCCGTGCCCTCGCTGGGAAGCTCTGCCTTGTCCTTGCGCTCGAGTGGTTCTGGCCCTGAAAGCCGGATGCCGACCCGGTTCGACTGTGGCGTCACATCATAGACCTGGCTCGCCAGGGTCTCGATGCCTCGTTCGGTGAACCAGTCGCTGCGCGGACCCATCACGACGTCGAGCGTGACGACTTCGCCCGGTGCCGGACAGTCGAAGGCAGGGCTCTCGTCGAGTGATACGGGTGAGAGGCTGCGATCAACGGTGCGGATGGCAAGCACGGCACCGACGCCGACCGGGTCGGGACCGACGATCGCCAGCGTGTCGGTCGAAGCGCTGCCGAGGACCGGTGCAACGTCTAGGCCGCCGCGGAAGGCGAGGTAACTGCGGGCACCCTTGGGGGCAAAGCCAAGCGTGACGGTGTCGCCGGTTTCCAGCGAGACCGGCTGATAGCTCGCAGCCTCGATCACGCGACCTTTGACGTCACGGATCGTAAGCGGGCAGGGTGCGCCAGTCAGTGCCATGACAGTGGGGCCTGATACCTCGAACGCAAATCCACCGAGCGTGATCTCCAGACAGGCAGCCTCTACCGGATTGCCGACGATGCGGTTGGCCGCCCGAAACGCACCCTGGTCGAGTGCGCCTGCGGACGAGACGCCCTGGCCCGTCTGACCGAAGCGGCCGAGGTCCTGCACCAGCGCCGGCATGGGCGCCGCCGTGACCCTGATGGTGGTTGATGCTGAATGCTCGACCGCAGCGGTCGCGATTGTAGCCGGAGCAGTCTCGGCAATCGTGGTCTGTGCCCGCTTGGCCAGATCGAAGAAGCGCACCCGATAGCCTGGTTGGAAAAGGGCCGGTGGCTCGCGTGTCAGGTCCCACATCTTCACCGGCGTGGTGCCAATGATCTGCCAGCCGCCGGGGCTCGCCTGCGGATAGACGCCGGAAAAGGCGCCTGCGAGCGCTACAGATCCTGCCGGGATCTTCGTGCGCGGGCTCTGCCGGCGCGGCACCTGGAGCGCCGGATCACCGCCGACGAGATAGCCGAAGCCGGGTGCGAAACCGCAAAAGGCGACCGTGAATTCGCTCGTCGTATGGCGCTCGATCACCTCTGCAACGGATAGCCCTGTCAGCTCAGCGACATCATGCAGATCCTCACCGTCATAGGTGACGGGGATCTCGACCAGCATGTCCGAGGGCGGGATTTTGGCCGAGAGATCGCGATGGGCGATGGCCGCAGCAAGCGCTTCTGCCGTCAGCATGTCCGGACGGAAACGGATCATGAGCGTGCGCGCGGCCGGCACGATGTCGACAACGCCGTCAACCGGATCGGCTTCCAGCGAGGCAAAGAGCGCAAGCGTCTCGTCGAGGTCTTTCAATTCGACGATCAGAACGGTCAGGCTGACAGGGAGAAAGCGCATTCGAAGCCTCAGGCGTGATAGGCGGAATCGGGAATGTCGGTGATGAACATGTGCCCGGGCGCATGGGTGATGGCAAACGGGACTTTAGACGCCATCACGGCAGCCTGGGGCGTTACCCCGCAGGCCCAGAAGACAGGCACTTCGCCGGGTTCGATCCGTACGGCATCGCCGAATTCGGGTTTGCCGAGATCCGCAATTCCAAGTTCTTCCGGTGCGCCGACATGAACAGGCGCGCCATGAACCGCCGGGAAGCGGCCCGAAATAGTGGCCGCATCCGCCACGCGAGAGGCTTGGATTGGGCGCATCGAAACCACGAGATTGCCATGCAGCCGGCCTGCCGGACGGCACGCGCGGTTGGTCAGGTACATCGGCACGTTCGACTTGTCGGTGATGTGGCGGATATCGATGCCCGCCTCCATCATCGGCGTCTCGAAGGTGAAGCTGCAGCCGATCAGGAAGCTGACGAGGTCAGGATGTTCGGCCCAGGCTTCGGTCGCATCGGTTACTTCCTCTGCGAGCTTGCCATCCCGCCAGATCCGGTAGAGCGGCACATCGCGGCGCAAGTCGGCACCCTTGGCAAGCACGGTCGCATGCGAGCCCGGATCGGAAACATCGAGCACCGGGCAGGCCTTCGGATTGCGCTGCGCATAAAGCAGGAAGTCGAAGGCCCAGTCGCGCGGCAAGACGATCATGTTCGCCTGGGTAAAGCCCGGTGCCACGCCGGATGTCGGCTCGACGGCACCCGCACGATAGCGTTCGCGGGCCGTCCGTGCGGCGGTCGTATCGACATGGCGCAAGGTTTCAAGATCGATCATCGAGGTCTCTCCTTGCGGATGTCAGCGATTGAGGAACGAGCGCACCGCGATGCCGTCCTTTTCGAAGGCCTGTCGGATTCCCTGCGCGATGGCCACGGCGCCGGGGCTGTCGCCATGCACGCAGATGGACTGCGCATCGATCTTAATGGTCGAGCCATCGATCGCCTCGATCGTGCCGTCATGCGCGAGCTGCAGCATGCGCTTGGCGATGAGGCCGGCATCATGCAGCACGGCGCCAGCTTCGCGCCGGGATACGAGCGCACCTGCAGGCGTGTAGGCACGGTCGGCGAATGCTTCAGCAACCACCTTGAGCCCTGAGGCGCGCGCGAGATCGAGAATTGGCGAACCTGCGAGCCCCATCATAACCAGGTCAGGATCGATCGCCTTGATAGCGTCGATGACGGCCTGGCCCTGTTTGGCGTCATGGGCGATACGGTTGTAGAGCGCCCCATGCGGCTTCACGTATCCGACGGTGACGCCCGCTGCCGCTGCGACACCTTTGATCGCACCGATCTGGTAGATCACGTCGGCGGTCAGTTCCGCCGAAGTGACATCCATGTCGCGCCGGCCGAAGCCGACGCGATCCGGGTAGGAGACATGCGCCCCGATCGAAACACCGCGCTCCGCGGCAGCCTTTACCGTCTTCAGAATGCCGACAGGATCGCCGGCATGGAAGCCGCAGGCGACATTGGCGCTGGAGACGATTGCGAGCATCGCTTCGTCATCGCCCATGGCCCAGGCGCCATAGCTTTCGCCGAGGTCGCTGTTCAGATCGATGGCGGTCATGTCGTCCTCCCTTTTCTCGTTCTCAGGCCGCGGTCAGCAGCGCGAAGATCGGCCCGATCGACTTGTAGCCCATGTACCAGGTGAGCGCGCAAGTCAGAGCGCCGAGGATCAGCAGCCAGCGCGGATAGCGATAGCCACCCATCAGGTCAGAACGTGCCCAGGCGGCATAGATGAAGATCGACAGGCCGATCGGCAGGATGAGACCGTTCAGACCACCGACGAAGACCAGCATCTGCGCCGGCGGCGTCGTGATGATCACGTAGAAGAACAGCGAGACGGCGATGAAGATGACCGTTGCGATGTTGCGGCCACGCTCGCTGATGTCAGGCTTGAAGACGGTGACGAACGAGACCGAGGTATAGGCCGCACCGATGACCGAGGTGATCGCAGCAAACCAGAGTACGGCACCGAAGATGCGAAGACCGACATCGCCAGCCGCAGCCTGGAAGGCCTGTGCTGCCGGGTTTGCACCCTTGCCGGAGACGTCGATGACAACGCCGCTCGCAACAACGCCGAGGATCGCGAGGAAGAGAACGTAGCGCATGACGCCCGTAACGGCGATGCCGGAGAGAGCGGCGCGGTTCACGGCACCGAGGTTCTCGATGCCAACAGTGCCCTTGTCGAGCAGGCGATGCGCGCCCGAATAGGTGATGTAGCCGCCGACCGTACCGCCGACGATCGTGGTGATCGTGGCAAAATCGATCGTGGACGGCAGGAAGGTCTGGTAGAGCGCATCACCCACAGGCGGCTGCGAGACGAAGGCCACGTAGACCGTCAGGATGATCATCGCGATGCCGGCGACCACGATCAGCCGATCGATCGCGACACCCGCGCGGTGTGACAGGAAGATGCCGATCGCGATCAGCGCGCTGATCGAGCCGCCCAGCTTGGCGTCGAGGCCGAGAAGCGCGTTGAGGCCGAGACCGGCGCCACCGATATTGCCGATGTTGAAGAACAGCCCGCCAACGATGACCAGGATGGCCAGCACGTAGCCGGTGCCGGGAATGGCCGCGTTCGCGATGTCGGAGGCGCGCATCTTGGTCAGCGTCACGATCCGCCAGATGTTCAGCTGCACGACGAAGTCGATCAGGATGGACGCGAGGATTGCGAAAGCAAAGGCAGAACCCAGCTTCGTCGTGAAAGTAGCGGTCTGGGTAATAAAGCCAGGTCCGATGGCGGAGGTCGCCATAAGGAAGATTGCAGCGATCAAAGCGCCGCGACGCGTCTTGGCGGACATACCGCCCGTTGGGGCCTGATCGCCCGTAGTGGTTGTCTGTTTCATGGTTCCCTCTCGGTTGACCTGGCCCCGGCTTTGCGCGGAGCTTGTTGTTCACCTGCGAGAGTAGCGTCTCCCGGTTTCACAATTCTGTCAATATTGTTCAACGATTTTATTTGATCGTTCTACTTAGTTGCCGCAATGTTGAGCAGATTGATGCTCGGATCAGCAGTTTTCAGACAATGGGGGACAATTTTTGGCCGTATTTGGCTCCCGTCTTGCTGCGATTTCGCAACTGGAGGATAAGGCAGCGGAGCTGTGAGCCGATCGAGGTGTCGGTGATCGGCCGCAAAACATGCCGGGCGATCCGGTCACTGGGGAAACTGATGGCAGAGACGGACACGACGGCAGCCTTGGCACCACGCCTCGCGGAAGCAATCCGCGACAGACTGATCCGCGGCGAACTGAAACCGGGTCAACGTCTGTCGGAGGCCGCCCTCAGTGCCGACTTCGAGGTGTCCCGCAATTCGCTGCGCGAGGCATTTCGCCTTCTGACCAAGGAAGGCCTGCTTCAACACGAGCCGAACCGCGGCGTTTTTGTCGCGACGCCAAGCATGGCCTCGATCATCGACATATACCGTGTGCGCCGCGTGGTCGAAGGCCAGGCGCTGGCCAATGCCTACCCCAATCATCCAGCCGTTCACCGTATGCGCTCGGCTGTCGATGCAGCCCGCGCCGCGACCAGGCAAAACGACTGGACGGCTGTCGGCAGCGAGAACATGAAGTTTCATGCGGCCATTGTAGACCTTGCCGACAGCCAGCGGCTGAACGGTTTCTATGCCCAGATCGCAGCAGAACTGCGCCTGAGCTTCGGCCTCCTCAAAGAGCCCGAACTGCTGCACGCGCCGTATGTAGAAATGAACGCCGCCATTCTGGAAAAGCTAGAGGCGGGCGACCCGAAGGCGGCGGCTGTCGCGCTCGAAGCCTATCTCTTGCAATCCGAGCGCACAGTCCTGGCGGCCTTCTCGCGAATCTAGACGAGCGTCGATACCAATATCGCCGTCTACAGCGACGCGGTGATACCACCGCTCAGCCGGTCCGATGCGCTTCCTCGGCAGTTTCGCTCGCTTCCTTGAAGCGCGCCTCGAATTCCAGGCGCAGCGCACGCCGGGTTTCAGCGGCCCGCTGCCGGCGCTTGCGGACTTCGCTTTCCGGTACATAACGGGGAACAGCCGTCGGCCGACCCTCTGCATCCACGGCGACCATCGTGAAATAGCAGGAATTGGTGTGGCGCCGCTCGCCGGTCCGGATGTTCTCGGCCTTGACCCGAATGCCGATTTCCATCGAGGTTCGCCCGGCCTGGTTGATCGAGGCACGGAAGGTCACGAGTTCGCCGACATGGATCGGCTGGCGGAAAACGACCTGGTCGACGGATAGTGTCACCGCATATTGCTGCGAATAGCGCGAGGCACAGGAATAGGCGACGCGGTCGAGGAGATTGAGAAGGGCGCCGCCATGCACCTTGCCGGAAAAGTTTGCCATGTCGGGTGTCATCAGGACCACCATTTCAAGCTGGCTGGTGTCATGCGCTTCGTCCATCTGATCCCCTCTGCTTTCGTTGCTCTCGCCATCCTATTGTGCGCCGCGTCATGGCCGCAAGTCTGCGGACGGAGGCTGCAGTTGAAAACCGTCAGGCGGTGGATCGCCTGAGATTGTCGGCCTGATCGGCGCTTTCGGCGACCCAGCTCCAGAAGGCGAGATGAAATTCGCGGATATCATCCAGCATCTGCGGCGTGAGTCCCATCTGGTGGTTCCGACGATCCTGCAGGATAAAGCCGCATCCCTCTGCCCCGTTCAGCACATTGCGCAGGTGCGAATGCGAGATGCCGAGCCGCTCGGCCAGTTGCCGCGTCTCAAGCAGGAACCAGCGCGTCTCCTGCTCGCCGGGATATTCGTAATGGGCACGCAACAAGGCAAGCGCGATCCGGTCGCCGCAATCAAAACTGTCGAACCAGGACCATGCATCGCGGCGGGATGCGATATGCGTCCTGACCCTGTCCAGCATCAAGCGCGCCGCTGCGATGTAGCGCAGGGAGAAATCGTCGTCTGTCTTGAGCCTGTGGGTGCTGCCCGTCGGGAGAAGGCCCGCCACTTCGGCGCAGGTCATGTGATGGGAAAGCCAGGTCTTCAGCCCGTCGAGCAGGGGTGGTCGCGGTCAGCATTTTGGCGCGCCGGTCTTCGGCATGATCGATCGTCTCTATGAAGCGGGCGAACCGCAGCAGCGCGAAGAAGCCTGAGAGGGTGCGCGAGCGACCCATCTCTGCCTGGATCCGGGTCAGTGTCGGTCGCTCGCCGAGGCCAAGCTCTGCCTCGCAATGCATCACGGCGAGCAGGCCCGCGGCATGGGACTGGAGATTGCGGCCGAAGATCTTGTTGATCAGCTTTTCGCCGAAATGCATCGGAAGGATGCTGTTGGCGCAATAGCGGATGGCATCCTCATAGGCCTGGTCGTCCAGCCGCGCCCGCGAAACATCCATTCTCCACCGCTCTCCGGTTGCAGGGCGAAGCTAGCATGCCGCACGTGGCTCCGCCGTGACGGCGATTACACCGCGTCCATCCCCCATGGGAACGAAAACAACGCGTCTGCACTCGAAAGATGCAGATTTTAGACTCCTCGCCGATTTGATTTTGGAGAATGATGCAAACGCCGGACCCTGCCGGCCGCGTCCGCCGGGGCAAGTCCGGATTGCCGCCGCACCTAAGCTTGTTGCAATGCTTTTCATCACCGGCGGTTCTTTTTTTCGCCGCGACCTTTTTTCCCCGTCATGCCCCGGCGGACTGTCGACCGATAACGCTCACAGCACCCGACGCATCGAACGTGGCGAAGACCAGTTCCCCGCTCCGAGGGACAACGGAAGTCAGGCCGGTGATGTTGACCTGATGGGTGACGAGCACCAGCGGAAGATCCGACGGCCGGGACGTCAGCCATGTCCTCAGTGCCTCAGTCTGGGCGCTGCCGTTCTCCGGCTCGCCAAAGAAGGAATTGAGAAGCGGCTGCTGCGAGACGGACCCAAGGCCGAGCAGGTCTGCCGTATCGAGACACCGGCACCACTGGCTGGATTGGACGGATGCCTCGCGGATACCATTGTCCCGGAAGAGGTCGCCAATCCGCCCTGCCTGCTCGCGTCCTTCAGCTGACAGGTTCCGCTGTGTCTCACAGGCGCCGATCCGCATGCCCGGCGGATCGCCCGTACCCGGTGCAATCGCGTGGCGAAGGAGAACGAAGGCGTTGCCCGACCGCAAGGCCTCCCAATGATCTTCGGCCGCGACGACGAGAGTGCCGCCACTGATCGCCATGAGTGAGGTCAGAAGAAAGGATCGCCTGTGCAGCATGGGCAAGACTCTCGAAGATTGTTGATCGGGTGACTGCAACCGTTACGCCACGCCGCGCACTCGGGATTGCAGCTCAAACGCACATATCCGTGAACGGCCGCCGCCATCTTGGCCCGGCTCCACCCCGTAAAGATTGCATTCACCTTTCTCCGGTAAAGCTTTGTTAGCAATTCCCAGAAGCTCCGGGTGTCCGCCTTCGCATGCGCCCGGCCCAAGTGTTCGAGTCCGTGTACCATGCGTTCCAAGGTCCTCTCCTCGCTCCTTCTCGGCTGTCTGGTGCTCGCCGGCTGTAGCGCGCGCACCAATCCGATCGAAGTTCTGGGGCTGCAATCCCGTCCAGCACAACCGGTCCAGGCCGCGGCTGCCGCGCCCACCCCGGCCGTCGCCGTAAACGAGCAGACAGGGTCGATCGCAGCGGCATCTGCAGGCGCACAACCACAAGCGCTCGCCTGGGCTGGTGACACGTCAAACCAGGCCCACTTCGAATCCGCGACGATGACGGCGGGAATGCCGGTGCCGGATCAGCGTCCGGTCGCCATGCTTGCGCCGCCGGTTTCGCCGCTGGCCGCACCGGAACAGTCGCCCGCCCGTTCCGCAGGCCGCCACCGGGTCTACAACCAGCGTTTCAGCGATGCCAAGCCGATGAACTTCGGCAAGGTCAAGCCGAAGCACCATGCCGTTCACGGCGTGGACGTATCCCGCTGGCAGGGCAATATCGACTGGGCAACGCTGCGCAGCCAGGGCGCCAACTTCGCCTATATCAAGGCGACCGATGGTGGCGATCATCTGGATCCCATGTTCCACACCAACTGGAAGCGGGCGAAGGAAGCCGGCGTGAAGCGCGGCGCCTATCACTTCTTCTACTGGTGCCGCGTCGCCTCCGAGCAGGCCGATTGGTTCATCCGCAATGTCCCGCGCGATCCCGACGCGCTGCCGCCGGTCATCGATGTCGAATACAACGGTGAATCCAGCTGCCGCTTCCGGCTGTCTCCGGAAAAGGCCCGTGAGAAGATGCAGGTCTTTATGGACCGCCTCGAGCGTCACTACGGCAAGCGCCCCGTGATCTACACGGCCCCGGATTTCTACAAGGACAACCTCCGTGGTCAGTTCCTGGACTATCCCTTCTGGCTGCGTTCGGTCGCTGCCCATCCCTCCAAGATCTATCCGGATCGCAAGTGGGTCTTCTGGCAGTATTCCGGCTCTGGCCTCTCCCAGGGCGTCAACGGCAAGATCGACCTCAACGTCTTCTACGGCTCGGTGTCCGATTGGCAGAATTGGGTTGCCGGCAAGAAGGGCTGGGAAAGGGTTGCGGGCCTGCGCTAAGGCCCGCGCGGCCTCTGCTCAGATTCCGACGCCGGGTTCTGTCACCGGCGGGTCGCGTGTCTCGTCCGGATTGGGGTTCGGCAATTCGCCGGGCAGAAGGTCCGGCTCCGGCTCTTCGACCGGGACCTCCGGTGCCCATGTGGGGGCCGGCATCGGCGGCTGATCGCCAAACGGTGATGATGGATCATTGATGGGCATGGTCATCTCCCTTGTGGGACGCCTTTCCGCGGGATGCGGTTGAGGTCGTCCGGTAAAGACCAATTCGCCGAACCTAGGCTTTGTTCCTGAACGAACCCGGCTAACGTCGTATTCCAGGCACGTCACCTGCTTCGGAACCTTCCGCATGCCGCGTGGTTCTTTGCGCTGATGACATCAGCGGGAGGGCGAGTGGATGGACGAGCGGCGATCGGGAGCATACGCCGAGGAACGAGCCATCCAGTGCGATCATCGTGTTTCCCCGAAAAGCTGGGGAGCGGAATACACCGCGCCCGGCGAGATGCGCTTCCGGATCTGGGCGCCGGCGGTCCAGGCCCTGAGCCTTCGCCTGATCGATGAGGACGTTCCGATGTCGCCCGTGGGGGACGGCTGGTACGAACTGGTCGCCACAAACATTGCACCAGGCACCCCTTATTCCTTCGTCCTACCGGATGGGATGAGCGTTCCAGACCCGGCGGGCCGCGCTCTCGAAAGCGATGTGCATGGCCGCTCCCTTGTGGTCGACCCAACGGCCTATCGCTGGAAGACCACCGGCTGGAAGGGCCGGCCCTGGTCTGAAGCCGTCATCTACGAAATCCATGTCGGCACCTTCACGGACGAGGGGACCTTTGCCGCCGCAGCAACGAAACTGCCTCGCCTTGCCGAGCTCGGTATCACGATGATCGAGCTGATGCCGGTGGCGGCCTTCGGCGGCAGTCGCGGTTGGGGTTATGACGGCGTCCTGCTCTACACGCCACATCCTGCCTATGGTTCGCCCGACGACATGAAAGCTTTCATTGACGTAGCGCACGGCCTTGGCCTCATGGTCATCCTGGACGTTGTCTACAATCACGTCGGCTTTGACGGGAACTATCTCGCCCGCTACGCACCCGATGTCTTTACCGACGAGGGCACTCCGTGGGGGCCGAGGCTCGATGTCTCTCAGCCGGCGACCAGGGATCTCGTTCTGGAAAACGCCCTCTACTGGCTCAAGGAATTTTCCCTCGACGGTTTGCGGCTCGATGCTGTCCATCAGATCGAGGACAATGCGAGCGATCCCCACATCCTGGAGGAGATGGCGCTCCGTATCCGGGATACGCTGTCCGACCGCCACGTGCATCTCGTGGTCGAGGACGGCCGCAGCATCACGAGACTGCACGAGCGCAACGAAGACAACTCCGTCCGGCTCTACGACGGCGTCTGGAACGACGGCTATCACCACCTGATCCATGCCTGGGCCACGGGAGAACATGGTGGACATTTCAGCGTCTTCGCCGACAACTTCTGGCCCCGGATCGGAAAGACACTCGCAACTGGTTTTACCATCCAGGGCGAACGGATCGAAGGAAAGGGAGACGAGCTGGTTGGCGAGCCGAGTGGACATCTGCCTCCGGTTACCTTCGTCAACTTCCTGCAAAATCACGATCAGGTTGGCAATCGCGGTCGAGGCGAGCGGCTCTGGAGCCTCGTCGAGTCCGATCTCGGAGAAAGGTTGCTGGCACTGCTATTGCTGTCACCGCAGATCCCGCTTCTCTTCATGGGTGACGAGTTCCGCTCTCAAGGCCGGTTCTTCTTTTTTGGCGATTATCCCCCGGATCTCGACCAAAACGCACCCGAAGACCGATTGCGTCAGGCGCGTGATTTCGGCACCGAAGATCTGACCTTGGAGGAAATCCGCGATCCCAATGACGTCCAGACCTTCAACATCTCGAAACTCGATTGGCAGGAGGCGGACACCGCCGCTGGCCGAAGCGCGGCCGCCCAGTTCCGGGACTTGCTCGGCAAGCGCCGCGCCCATCTCGTGCCACTTCTTGAGAACATCGGTGGCGGTGTAGGCCACCTGCTGACCGCGGAGGAAGGGCGACTTGCCATCGACTGGCAATTGGGCGAAAGGCGCTGGCAGTTGCGCTGCAACTTCAGCGACGATCATGTCACGCTGCCCCCGGTCCGTGGCGACACCATCCACGTCATGCCGCGCGAGGCCGCGTCGGATATCCGGGATCTCGCAAGCTTTCCGCCCCATTCGCTCATCGTGGCGTGCGGATGACCAAAATTTGCAGTCAAAAATAGCGCCTCCCGGCGGGAACGTTTGCTGCACTTGGACGTTTTGGCGATATCAGGAGGAGTGCGGCATGACCCAGGTATATTGTGACATCATCCCTCAGGCCGGTGGCTGGTGCTTTTTGTCCGAGGAAGGCCAATCACCCATCTATCCGAGCCATAGGCTCGCTGTTGAAGCAGCTCGCAGCTATTCCGAGAGCCAGGTCGACAAGCGCAAGATACCTGTGCTGCGTCAGCAGGACCTGAAGGGGCGGATGCTGGAAGTTGCCGGCATCGTTCATGCCTGGGGTCAGGAGAACTCTTCCAAGATGGGTGGGCGCGCCTGACTTAAGTCCGGCCGAAAGTATCGGAATATCAGTGACTTCGATCAGCGCAGACGCGGCCCGGCGAGGCATGCATGGATGGTGTTCAGCCATCCATCTGCGTAAGCGCGGGCCTCAAAATCGTAGAGATCGAAATGCCGGACGGCGGGGGCTGTCACGGCGCCTCGTCGCTTTGCATCCGTACCGTCACCTTCTCCACGCCCGGAACCGTCAAGACCACCTCGACCGCACGATCCATTTCGTCGCGAGAGGCAACGGCACCGAAGAGAAAAATCTCTGCTCCGCTGGCCACGACCTTCAGCCCCTCCGCACCTGTCCCGGCCGTCAAGGCGAGCGCGTCTGCCACCCGTTGTTCCAGTGTGGTCTCGGGCGGATTTTCGTCCGCCACCACCGGCGTTTCGCCGTGGAAAAGTTGCGGTTTGAAGATCATGGCATCCTCCTTGTTCAGTATCAGGGACCTAACGCCGCCATGTCCATTTGGTTCGGTGTGAAAATCATCAATCTGCATCAGTCCTTCAGCAGGGGCGTCGTGTGAACCGGCTGGCCAGATCATTCCTGGGCGCCTTTCCCACCGCCTCGATCGGCTCATATCTCGCGGTCATGGCGGTGCTTTCGACGCTGCCGCTCCTCGCCTTTGTAGCCTTCCTGTTGATGCAGCTAGAGCGCTCACAGTTCGAGGCATTGCGCACCAACGTGGCAGATGATGCGCATGCGATCAGCCAGTCGGTGGAACGCAAGATCGCAGATATGGAAACCACGCTCGCCCTCTTGGCCAATTCGGTGGAGCTCCAACAGGGCGATCTCCAGGCGTTCCATACGCGGGTAGGGGAAAGCCTGAAGGCGAGCTCGCTCTACGTGATCCTGGCACGACGTGACGGAAGCCAGATCGTCAACACTCGCTTGCCTTGGGGAACGCCGCTTCGGCCCATGGCTAACCCGGAGTCCGTGCGCTCTGCTCTCAGGTCCGGCAATGTAGAAATTTCAGACGTGTTTCTGGGCGCAACCAGCGAGCGTTGGGTGGTCAATCTGACAAGGCCGCTCGGCGAGCGCGGCCCGGCCGGTGTGGACGCCGTTGTCCTGACCCAGGATGCAGCCAGTCTCGGAAGCCTCGCCTCCCGAAACGCGCTCTCACCTGGCTGGTCAGCCGCCCTTGTGGATGGCAAGGGCCGCATCGTCGTGTCGAGCGGGGCGGATAATCGGCCGTCTGGCACCGAGGTGGACCAGAGCTGGCTTGAGCTCATGTATGGATCCAACAACAGCGCCGTCTTCTACCGCGACGGCAGGCAACACTTGATGGGTTATGCCAAGGTCGCCGACTGGCCCTGGCGTGCGATCGTCTGGGGACCCGTAGACAGTCTCAACAGTTCCTTCGTCGCGCTCTGGAAAAGCCTGCTGATCGGAAGTCTTGTTTTCCTCACGCTGATACTCGGCGTTGTCATGGTTGCGGCCCATCATCTGCGCTCGGCAATCCGAAAGATCGCCTGCATGGCCGACCGGATCGGCCACGGAGACATCGTCTCACCGGAAAGGACCAAGATCGTCGAGGCAAACCAGGTCGCTGTCGCCCTGTCCAATGCCTCCTTCGACCGTGCGGAAGCCGAAGACCGCATCCATTTCATCCTGCAGGAACTCGTGCACCGGACGAAGAATATCCTCTCGCTCGTACAGGCGATGATGCGGCAGCTTGCGCGCGGCACCGACGACGTTGAGGAATTTCAACGTGCCGTCAGCGGCCGCTTGGCTGGTCTCGCCCAGTCGATCGAAGCGCTGGCCAAACAGCAATGGGGCGGCATTCCGCTCGCCTCGCTGGTCGACCTGCAATTGACGACCGTGACAGGGTCAAGTGACCGGATCTCCCGCCGCGGTCCTGATCTCCTGGTCAACGCGAATGCCGTTCAGAACCTCGGCCTCGTCTTCCACGAACTTGCCACCAATTCGGTCAAATACGGAGCCCTGTCCGTTCTCGAAGGCCGGCTCCGCATCGAGTGGGAAATTTTGGCGCCCCTGGAGGAAGGGGAGGAGCCAAGGTTGCGCCTCCTCTGGTCCGAACAGCATGGTCCGCCGGTCAATCCGCCAACCCGCCGAGGCTTCGGCTCGACGGTCATCGAGCGTCACGCGGCAAGCTCCTTCGGGGGGCAGGTCTCGGTCGACTTCGACCCGGCAGGGCTCCGCTGGACCCTCGTTGCCCCACTGTCTTCCTTCCTTGCCCAGGCATCCGCTGATGACGGTGAGTGACAGCTCGGAACCTTTGGCGTCGGTGTCGTGTTGATCACGATATCACCGGAGGAAAGATGCCATGACTGAAGATCGTCGAGATGAAGATCTAGACCGCATTCACAAGGATGCCGAAGGCCAGTTCGCGGGCACGCAGGCCGGGGGCGAAAGCGACGGCGTCGTCAGCGCCAAGCCGACTGTCATCACCGGCTCCGAAGATGCGACCGTGAACAAGTGGCCGCCCGGCAAGAAGGATCCGCCGAAGGATTGGGACGCCAATTTCGATGTGATCGACCACTCTCAGGACAAGTAACCGCAGGTGCCGCTCGGAGGGCCGTGTGTGTCCGAGCGGCCGCTCTTACAGGGAGAGCCAGGGAAAGCCTCACCCGTGACCGATCAATCGCTTTTGTTCAGCGCCTCGGTGAAGCCATTGGGTTCGCCAAGGTCGGATGAAGCCCGTCGCAGGGCCGATGCCCGTGCCTTCGCCGTCTCCAGGATATCGCGAATAGTCTCACCCTTTTCATGACCACGCCCGGTGCCGGCGGATGGCTCGGCCCCAGGATCTTCAGCGCCGTCCCTTAGCAGCACCTCCTGCTCGAGGTTGCGCAGCAGTTCCGGAGCCTGATCCGGGGTGATGAGGATGTCGCTCAACAGTGAAATCAGGATTTCACGGTGGGCGTTGAGCCTTGCCTCGAGTGTCTTCAAATCTGTTTCCATGAACCCGTCTCCTATGGTGCGAGAGGGGAACATTGGGCGGCTACAAATGTTTCCTCAGGGAGCAATTTCTTCTGTCGAAAAGGAGTGCATCATGTCCGATACGGTGCGCCCGCCACGCTGGCGCCGCTTTCCCGATCCGCGCGATCGGTTGATCATTGCGCTCTTCGCGCAACTGGAGGCGGAGCGCCAGACGCGGGAAACCCTGCGCATGGCAATCCGCGCGGGCACGATCGATCCCGCCGTCCTCGAAGCCATAGCCGATGATCCCGTTCCCGCCGTCGGCGAGGACATTGCCGCGCTGGAGCGGACCATCGCCGCGCGCGAGCGGTTCAACGCGGATGGCGATCAGCATATGGACGATTGGAGATGAGGCTCACGGCCTCTCTGATCTAGCGCGGAAACACTCCCGCGATCGACCCTGTAATAAACAAAGGGCCCGGATCAGTTCCGGGCCCTTTGTCACGACTGTCTGGCGCTGCGTCTGATCAGTGACGCAATTCCACTGCAGCTTCCGTGAGCCGTCCATAAACCTCGGCATAGCTTTCGGCGCTGCGATCCCACGAATAATCGGCCCGCATCGCCTGCAACTGAAGGCGCGCCCATTTCCGTTTGTCGCCGTAAGCGTCAGCCGCACGCCGGATTGCATGGCGAAGTCCTTCCGGGCGAACCGGATGGAACTGGAAGCCGGTCGCCGCCCGTGCCGAAATCGCCGCATCATTGGCATCGATGATCGTCTCGGAAAGACCGCCTGTCCGTGATACCACCGGCACGCAGCCATAACGCAGGCCGTAAAGCTGCGTCAGGCCACAGGGCTCGAAGCGCGATGGCTGAATGATCGCATCCGAGCCGCCATGGATCAGGTGCGCGGTCGGCTCGTTGAAGCCGATCGAGACTGCCATTCGTCCCGGGAAGCGGGCGGCGGTAGCCTTGAGCGCATCCTCGATGTCATGGTCTCCCTGGCCATGAACGATCAGTCGCCCACCCCAATGGAAGATTTCGTCCGCCACCTCGGCCAGCATGTCCATGCCCTTTTGCCAGGTGATGCGCGTGACAGCCGAGAACAGGGGGCCATCGCCCGGTTCCAGGTTGAAGCGCTCGAGCAGCAGCGCCTTGTTGTTCTTCTTGTTGCGCAGCGTCTTCATGTCGTAGCGGAACGGCAGATAGGGATCCGTGGCGGGGTTCCAGACCTCGTTGTCGATGCCGTTGACGATCCCCTGAAGCCGGTCCATGCGGGCGTTCAGCACACCGTCGAGGCCCATGCCGAAGGTCGGCGACAGGATCTCCCGCGCATAAGTGGGGCTCACGACCGTGATGTGATCGGCCGTCACAAGGCCACCCTTGAGGTAGCTGATATCGCCGAAATACTCCATCTGCTCGACCGAATAGACCTCGGGCGGCAAGCCGATATAGGGCAGCAGCGAGGCGGAATACTGCCCCTGAAAAGCAAGATTGTGGATCGTCAGAACGACGGGAACGTCAGATCCCATCTGGCGGAGATAAACGGATGTGAGTGCCGACTGCCAGTCATGGGTATGCACCAGGTCAGGCTTCCAGCCGGGCAGCGCGCCGGCCGCAATTTCGGCGCCCGCCAGCGAAAGCACGGCAAAACGTTTCCAGTTGTCGGCATGGTCGACACCGTGCTCGTCGACATAAGGGCCGCCCGGCCGCTCATAAAGCGCCGGCGCATCGAGCACGAACAGGCTGAGGCCGTCGATCTCCAGATGGCGCAGAGTTGCCTTCTCACCGAGCAGATCGTCGAACTCCATCAGGGGCGGGTGCAGCCGTGCGAGCGCAAGGATGGATGGATAGCCGGGCACCAGCGTGTGGGTTTCGATGCCATAGGTGGACAGCGCCTTCGGAAGCGCGCCGGTCACATCGGCGAGGCCGCCGGTCTTGATCAGGGGATAGATTTCCGAGGTCACCGCCAGGACGTGCAAGGGCACGCGCGTGGGGTAATTGCGGCGGGGGCGAATCTCCTCATCTTCACGATGATAGGCATCACGCACGCGTTGAATAAATTGCGCTCGGCTGAGGGCTAGGGAAAGATCGAGTCCGGCCACCTTCGTCACCCTTTCCGGCTCCTTGCCGATTTGCGGACCGGTTGAACCGGCTCCTCTGTGATCACAAGGCCTTCCTGCACTGCGGATGCCTGTGCCTCAGCAATGCGCCGGCCGGCCTTCGCCGTTGTCTCGGTCGCGGAAGCATTAAGGGTTTCCCAGTCGCTCAGAGCTGTCTGCCAATGATCTTCGTCCCGACCATCTGGGCGACCCTCTTCTTCCCAGAGCGAGTAGGCTCGCCGGGCAATCCAGTCATAATCTCGTTCAGCCATGGTAAATCTCCGTCGTCGCCGCTTTCCGTTCCACATGCCCAAACATCCGCCGAGCGCGGTCTCGTCACGCCCGCCGGCTCCCCGGTCGGATCTGTCTGCGATACCCTCATATCGACCTCAGATCCTCCGGCTCATCATTGAAGAGGAACAGGCATCAGATGAACGCCAGGAAGGGCAAACGGTTCCCGGTGCAACCGCCGATTTGAACAGTCCTCGGAACAGTTCCGTCCTGCTCGCGTTTTCCGGGGCAGCGCTGCGGATGGACCGCCACGCGAAGGAGAGAGACATGGCGCAGCGCGCGTTCTGGAAAGGCTATCTCAAGCTGTCCCTCGTCACCTGCCGCGTCGCCATGACGCCCGCTGTGACGGAAAGCGCCAAGCTCCGCTTCCACAACATCAATCGCAAGACCGGAAACCGGGTCGTCAGCCGCTATGTCGATTCCGAAACCGGCAAGCCCGTCGACGACGAGGACCAGGTCAAAGGCTACGAGCGCGCGGAGGACGACTATGTCCTGTTCGAAGACGAAGAGCTTGAGGATGTCGCGCTCGAAAGCACGCGCACCATCGACATCGAAACGTTCGTCCCGCGCAATTCGATCGGCTGGATCTGGTACGACAGCCCCCACTATCTCGCACCTGCCGACAAGGTGAGCGAGGAGGCCTTCGCCGTCATTCGCGAAGCCATGCTGAAGACCGACACCGGCGGCATTGCCCGTCTCGTTCTCTATCGCCGGGAGCATGCCGTTCTCCTCGTCCCGAGGGATCAGGGCATGGTGGTCTGGACGCTCCGCTACGGCGATGAAGTCCGGGACTCGGCCCCGTTTTTCAAGCTGTCGGAAAATGCCTCACCGGCAACCGGCGCCAAGACCATGATGAAGAAGCTCGTTGAGGCACGCCAGCGCGACTGGGACCCGAAGCTGGTGCGCGATCCGGTCGAGGAGCATCTCTACGAGATCATCGAAAACCGTACCAAGAAGTCGAAGCGGACGAAGCCCAAGAAGGCGCCCGAGCCCGAGCGCAAGGACAACGTGATCGACATCATGGAGGCGCTCCGCCGCAGCCTCGCGTCCGAGAAGAAGCCAGCCCACAGAAAGTAGAACGTTCAGCGGCGCGTCTTCGCCTTAGCCTTTCCTTGAAGCGGCGCTTCCGCCCTTCTGAAATCCTCCCAGGGGTCCCCATCGCTTTCGGCAAGCCGGGCCGGCACATTGCCGACGGTGAAGTGGTTCGGCAGGATCTGAGGACTGAGTTCGTCGAAGGATAGCGGCATGGATACCGGCGCGCCGGGCCTGGCACGCGTGGAGTAGGGTGCAACAGCCGTTGCCCCGCGACCATTGCGAAGATAGTCGATCAGGATCTTGCCCTTGCGCTTCGCCTTGCTGATCGTCGAGACATAGTCCTCCGGGCTGTCTGCACTCATGCTCTCCGCCAGCGCCTTCATCGCTGCCTTGACCTCCGGCCATTGGGCCTTCGGCTTGAGCGGTGCGACGACATGCAGGCCCTTGCCACCGGATGTCTTGACGAAGCCGGTGAGCCCGAGATCGGCAAAGCGCTGGCGCACCTCGAAAGCCGCCTCGATAACGCGCTCCCAGGTGACATCAGGACCGGGATCGAGATCGATGTTCACCATGTCAGGTCGCTCCAGGTCTCCGCCGCGTGATCCCCAAGGGTGGATCTCCAGCGCTGCGCCCTGCACGAGCGCCAAAAGCCCGTCGAGATCGCGAATGGCAACCAATGCCTCATCGTCCTTCGGGTCACGGATGGTGATGATCTCTTTGCGCATGCCGCGCCAGCCATGCTTCTGGAAGAAGCAGGTCTTCTCATGACCCTCCGGGCAGCGCAGGAGCGCAAGTGGCCGATCGACGATAAAGGGCGCAATGCGCGGCCAGACCAGCGCGTAGTGATCCGCCAGGCCTTCCTTGGTGACACCCGCCTCCGGCCAGTAGAGCCTGTCAGGATGTGTGAGGGTAATCCGCCGGCGCGCCGCCTGGACAGCCGCCTGTTCCTGCTTGGCCGCTGCCGAGCCGCCTTTGCGACTGCCGGTCTTCTTGGTGGACGTGCTCGGAGCAGGTGTCTCCAGCACGACATCACTTGCCGCCTTGTCCTCCCGCAGGCCACGGAACGAGGCGTGCCGCAGATGGGCGTCCCCGGTCCAGCCGCGAAACTCGATCTCTGCCACCACTTCCGGCTCGATGAAAACGGCATCCTTGCGCTCAAGGCCGGTCAGTTTGTCCTTGAACGGGCTCTTTTCTCGAACGAGCGGTTGAAGCCTGTCGAAGACCTGCCGCGCCAGCTTCTGCGTATAACCGGTCCCCACCCGCCCGACATGGCGCAGGCCATCCGCCTCGTTCACGCCCATGATCAGAGATCCGATCGCCCGGTCCGAGACAGAGGAGGGGACATACCCCCCGATCACCAGCTCCTGGCGCGCCGTGCATTTCGATTTCACCCAGTCGCGGCCCCGGCCAGACCGATAGGGCGCGGAAGCGACCTTGGAGATCACACCTTCCAAGCTGAGGCGGCAGGCGTGTTTCAGCACGAGCTCGCCGCTTTCGTCGAAATGGCTGGAAAACTTCAACGGTTCGCCGGCATCCGCGATCAGCGGCTCCAGCGCTGCCTTGCGATCGGTGAGAGACGCACCCGTCAGGTCCTGACCGTCGAGATGCATGAGATCGAAGACGTAATAGGTGAAGCGGTCGTCTCGTCCTTCGCTCAGATCCTGCTGGAGAAGCGAAAAATCGCTGCTGCCGTTGCCGCTTTCGACCACGATCTCCCCGTCGATCATGGCCGACTGGACGGGTAGCGCCTTGAGCGCCGAGACCAGCCGTTTCCCGAAGCGATCCGTCCAGTCCAGCCCCGTGCGCGTCAGCAATTGCACCTTGCCGTGGTCGATCCGCGCCTCGATCCGATACCCGTCCAGCTTGATTTCATGCAGCCAGCGGTCTCCCTTGGGAACCGTCTTGACCAGTGTCGCAAGGGCCGGGGGAAGAAACTCCGGCAGGCTGCCCGCTTTCGCCCCCTTGATCTTCAGATCTTCCGCCTTCGAAGACGTGCTTCGAGCAGGAGCCGTTTTCGCTGCCTTGCTGGATGTCTTGCGCGAGTTCCACACGGCAGCCTTCCCGTCACCCTTCAGGCTTTCGATCGGTCGGCCGCTCTTCACCGAAAGCGGCATTTCTTCGACGATGTCGGGATCGTCTGGCGTTCGGGCGAGTTCGTCTTCGCCCTTGATCAGTAGCCAGTTCTCGCGCGTCTCGCCTTCTTTCCCGGCCATGCGCACCAGATGCCAGTGTCCTCCGAGCTTCTCTCCATCAAGCGAAAATTCGAGATGGCCCTTCTTGTAGCCCTTCCGCACGTCGAACAGCGGTTCCCACGTGCCGCGGTCCCAGACGATAACCTCGCCCGATCCGTATTGCCCCGGCGGGATCACGCCTTCGAAGTCGCCATAGGCGAGCGGATGGTCCTCGACATGAACGGCGAGCCGCTTTTCACCCGGCACGAGGCTCGGCCCACGCGTCACCGCCCAGCTTTTCAAAACGCCGTCCATCTCCAGCCGCAGGTCGTAGTGCAAACGCCGCGCGGCATGTTTCTGAATGACGAAGCTGTTACCCTTGTTCTTGGCCTTTGCCGCCTTGGGTTCGGGTGTGGCCTTGAAGTCGCGCTTGCGGCGATATTCGGAGAGCGACATGGTCAGCCGGCCTTCTTCTGCTTCGTCCCAGAGGTCGCTGTCGTCTTGCGTCTAGCCGGAGTTTTCTCCTCGGTCGCGCCCGCACTTTTGCGCAGAGCATCGAGAAGGCTCGTGACGTTCTCGGCCTTGCGCTTCGGCAGTTTCTTCGGCTTGCGACCGGCGATCTTGGCTTTGACGAGTTCGGTGAGTGCCGCCTCGTAGCGGTCCTCATATTGGCCCGGGTCGAATTCGCCCATCTTGGTGCCGATAATGTGCTGCGCGAGTTCGAGCATCTCCTTTTCGATCTTGACCTTCGAAATGCCCTCGAAGCTTTCGGCCGGATCGCGCACCTCGTAATCATAGTTCAACGTGGTGGCGATCAGACCTTTTCCCTGGGGCCGGATGAGCACGCTGCGGACACGCCGGAACAGCACGGTGCGGGCAATGGCCGCCACGCTCTGCGTTTCCATCGTGTTGCGGATCAATTCATAGGCCTCGACCGATTGCCGATCGGCCGGCGCGAGGAAATAGGGTCGCTCCAGGTAAAGCGTATCGATCTGGTCGCAGGCGAGAAAGGCTGATAGCTCCAGCCGCTTGTCGCTCTCCGGCACGGCATCGCGGATTTCGTCGGGCTCGAGGATCACGGTCTGGCCTTCGGAGGTGTCGTAACCCTTGACCAGATCGTCCTTGTCCACCGGGCGCCCGCTGTCCCCGTCCACATATTCGCGCCGCACACGATGTCCCGTATCTCGATTGATGATGTGGAACGCGGCGCGTTCTGCACCGTTGACCGCGGAGTAAAGTGCCACCGCGCATCCCAGATCGCCGATCGAAAGGTGGCCTTTCCAGATAGCTCTCGCGTTCACGCTTCACTCCTGTTGCTTTTCGGCGCAACGAGGCAAGCGTTGGCTTTGTTCCGCGAAGCCCGAAGGCCCCTCAGGACAAATTAAAACATTATTTTCTCATATTAGAGATTGCGGCTTGATGTGGAGATTTCATTAACCTTCAAGCAAGGAATTAACCATAAAGATTGGGCGACACGTCGGAGTGGGACTCGCATCAGAGTTTCCTTCGGGCATGACGCCATCCCGTCGTACCGGTTCTGGTCCGGTCTGTATTTCACATGGAAGCAGTTCGATGAACCTGCAGACATGATGCGGACGGCGATAGGGATCGGATCCCGAGCACCTGTGCACCCGCATTTTTGACTGCACGATCGTTGGACCGATGGAAGGCCCCCTCTGGGTGGCCATAGTGCGGGACGAATGACGGGTCAGGGGATGTCCACGGAGCGGGCGACGGGATCACAGGCGGGCAGCCTGCGGGACCGACTGCGCTTTGCCGGTCTCGATGAGGCCCAGTGCGAGCTTCTGCGCCAGAACCGCCATGTCCTTTCCCAGCCCCTGAAGACAGCGCTTCGCGACCTTTTCCAGCGCCTTCAGTCATCGCCGGATGCCGCGCGTGTCTTCTCCAGCGAGCGCCAGTACGACAGGCTGCACGATCTTCTTTCGTCCCACTGGGACGTTCTCACCGATGCCCGTTTCGATGCTCTCTATGCAGAGCGGGTCAAGGTGCTTTCCGACAGCGAAAGCCGCATGGGTCTCGATCCGCGCTGGCATGTCGCTGGCCATGCAGTGGTGCTTGAGCATCTGCTGACAGCCGCCATCGGTGACGCGAATAGCGGGGGCCTCCTCCCTTCCAGCCGCCGCCGCCAGCGCGAGGTCACGGACCTCGTGGCCGCGCTCGTCCGGCTCGTCATGGTCGATGTCGAAATCGCCGTATCGCTGCGTTTCAACGAACTGCGTCTCAAACATCACCGGGATCTGGCCGCGCAGCGTGAGCATGACCGCGCCGAATTCGAAGGTATCTTCCGCCCTGTTGTCGATGGCCTTGCTGCCGGTGACCTCACCGTGCGCGCTGCCTCAGACGTTCCAGAGGCCTATGCCGATCTCGCCGGAAGCATGAACGAGGCGCTGGAACAGCTCCAGACCGCCTTTCTCTCTTCCGAAGAGAAGCTCTCCCATCTCCGCGATGCGACCGGCCAGATGGTCGAGACCGCCCGCACCTATGCGGGTCGCGCGCAGGACCAGTCCGGCGCGCTGGACGAGACCAGCCGCGCCCTCCAGGATCTGACATCGAGCGTGCGCGACAGTGCCCGCCAGACGAAGCGCGCCGAAGCGACCGTTGCCGCAACCCGCACATCCGTCGAAGCCAGTGGCGAAGTGGTCGGCCAGGCAATCTCGGCCATGGCTGATATCGAGGCCTCCGCCGAACAGATCGGCCACATCATCGGCGCGATCGACGAAATCGCCTTCCAGACAAACCTGCTGGCACTCAACGCCGGCATCGAGGCCGCCCGTGCCGGCGACAGTGGCCGAGGCTTCGCGGTCGTAGCCCAGGAAGTCCGGGCCCTTGCCCAGCGTTCCGCCGATGCTGCCCGCGAAATCAAGACGCTCGTTGCGACCACCAAGAACCAGGTCGAGGCCGGTGTCGATATGGTGGCGAAAACGCAAGGCGCCATCGCCGACATCGTTCTGCAGGTGGGCGATATCAGCGGCACCGTTTCCGATATTGCAGCCCGCACCGACCGTCAGGCGACCGAGCTCGCAGGCATCGCCGGGACCGTTGCAGGCCTGGGCGCCGAGATCGGCAGCAACGCCGTCGTGGCGCGCCAGTCCGTCGAAGGCACCGATGATCTCCACAAGGTCATTCTGGAACTCGGCGCGACGATCCGCGAGTTCCACATCGAGCGCCAGACGCGCGCTCCGAAGACGCAGACTGCGCGCATCCAGCTCTCGACCCATCGTGAGCAGCCGTCTGCGGCAGCGCCGACCGCGCAATATTCGACATCAGAAATGCTGGAAGACGAAACGGCGGATTTCGGCTTTCCGGTTCATATCGCAGGGCTTGGAGGGTGAGGGGATTGTTTACCACCATGCGCTACAAAAGGAAGTTAAGGGCGGGAATTTCGGCAATCTGTCCGGGGGAATGGTTCTCCCGGGACCCACGTTTGGGCCTGGTTGCCGCAGCCTCGGGACACAAGGAAAGAAATGATGGCAAGTAAGAAAGGCGAACAGAAGGCCCTGAAGCTGGCCGCTGTGTTGGACCTTAATGAGGCCTCCAATCTCAAGGCCAATATTCTCTCGATGCGCGGTGCTCCTTTGACGATCGACGCGTCCGGCGTCGAACGTGTCGGTGCTCAGTGCGTGCAGGTTCTGATGGCCGCGGCCAAGACCTGGGAAGCCGAAAAGCACCCCTTCTCGTACGGAAAGGCCTCTGAGGCTTTTCTGAAAACCCTTCAACTAATTGGCGTGAACATCGACCATCTGCTCGCTAAGGAGATCCGGCAATGAAGAAAAAAGTGCTCACAGTGGATGACTCCAGAACCATCCGAAACATGCTTCTGGTTACCCTCAACAATGCTGGCTTCGAGACCATCCAGGCCGAAGATGGCGTCGAGGGCCTGGAAGTGCTCGAGGAATGCAATCCCGACGTCATCGTGACCGACATCAACATGCCGCGTCTCGACGGCTTCGGCTTCATCGAGGGTGTCCGCCGGAACGAAAAGTACCGCGCTGTCCCGATCCTGGTTCTGACCACGGAAAGCGATGCCGAAAAGAAGAACCGCGCTCGCCAGGCCGGCGCGACAGGCTGGATCGTGAAGCCCTTCGATCCGACCAAACTGATCGATGCCATCGAGCGTGTAACCGCCTAAGCCGGGATTTTCTCCTATGGATATGAACGAAATCAAAGAGATCTTTTTCCAGGAATGCGAGGAGCAGCTCGCAGAACTGGAATCCGGTCTTCTGAAAATGAATGATGGAGATCGGGATCCGGAAACGGTGAACGCCGTGTTCCGCGCGGTCCACTCCATCAAGGGCGGTGCTGGCGCCTTCGGTCTCGACGACCTGGTCGCCTTCGCGCACGTCTTCGAGACGACTCTTGATTGCGTTCGTTCCAACAAGCTGGAACCCGGCCCTGAAGTCATGAAGGTGATGCTGAAGTCGGCCGACGTTCTGGCCGACTTGGTCAGCGCTTCGCGCGACGGCGGAAGTGTCGACGAAAGCCGTTCGAGCGGCCTGGTCAAGGAACTGGAAGCGCTCGCCAACGGCGAGATGCCAGCTCCCTCTGCAGCGCCTGTCGCCGTAGCCAAGCCGGCTCCGAAGGCCGCTGCACCGGCCCCAGTGGCCGCGCCGAGCGATGACAGTGGCTTCCAGCCGATCCCCTTCACCTTCGACGGCTTCGGCGGCGAAGATGAAGCAGCCGCTGAAATCTCCACATTCGACGTGACTTTCAAGCCACGCCGCGACCTCTATTCGAAGGGCAACGAAGCCGCCCTCCTGTTGCGCGATCTGTCCCGCCTCGGCGAGATGAGCATCAACTGCAACATGGACGACCTGCCGTCGCTCGACGACATCGATCCGGAAGCCGCCTATTTCCACTGGACCATCCAGATCAAGGCGGAAAAGGGCGAAGAAGGCATCCGCCAGGTCTTCGAATTTGCCGAGTGGGACTGCGACCTCGACGTAAAGCTCCGCGAGCCTGAAGCAGCCGCCCCGACGGAAGAACTGCCGATGGTGCCGGTTCCATTCGACCTGTCTGCTCTTGACGACAGCGCCGACGCTCCGGAAGAAACCGTAGCAGCAGCCGTCGAAGCTGCCGAGACGGCCTCCAACGTCATGAAAATGGCGGCAAGTGCTGCCAAGACCGAGAAGAAGGAATCGCCTGCCGCCGCCGCTGCAGCCGCAGCAGCCGCTGCCGCCGCCCAGGCCAACAACACGGCCGGTCAGACCATCCGCGTTGATCTCGACCGCGTCGACCGCCTGATCAACCTGGTGGGCGAGCTCGTCATCAACCAGGCAATGCTCTCGCAGAGCGTTATCGAAAACGATGCAACCGGCACGTCCGCCGTCAACATGGGCCTCGAAGAGCTGCAGCAGCTCACCCGCGAGATCCAGGACTCGGTCATGGCGATCCGCGCGCAGCCGGTGAAGCCGGTCTTCCAGCGCATGTCGCGTATCGTTCGCGAAGTGGCCGATATGGTCGGCAAGTCGATCCGCCTGGTCACGGAAGGTGAAAACACCGAAGTCGACAAGACGGTCATCGACAAGCTCGCCGAGCCGCTGACCCACATGATCCGAAACGCCGTCGACCACGGCATCGAAAGCCCCGAAAAGCGTGCGGCCGCCGGCAAGGAGCCGGAAGGCACGATCAAGCTGACGGCAAAGCATCGCTCGGGCCGTATCGTCATCGAACTCGTCGACGACGGTGCCGGTATCAACCGCGAACGCGTCCGCCAGAAGGCCATCGACAACGAACTGATCGCTGCCGACGCCAATCTGACCGATGAAGAAATCGACAACCTGATCTTCGCACCGGGCTTCTCGACCGCCGACAAGATCTCCGACATTTCCGGCCGTGGTGTCGGTATGGACGTGGTCAAGCGTTCGATCCAGGCACTTGGCGGTCGTATCTCGATCACCTCGCGTCCGGGCCTCGGTTCGACCTTCACCATGAGCCTTCCGCTCACGCTCGCCGTTCTCGACGGCATGGTGGTCACGGTCGCCGGCCAGACCCTGGTCGTCCCGCTCACCGCGATCGTCGAAACGCTGCAGCCGGAAGCGCAGAACATCCACTCCTTCGGTGCCAACCAGCGCCTGATCTCGATCCGCAACTCCTTCTGCCCGCTGGTGGATGTCGGCCGGATCCTGAACTTCCGCGGCATTCAGGCAAACCCCATGGAAGGCGTCGCCCTCCTGGTGGAATCCGAAGGCGGTGGCCAGCGCGCCCTCATGGTCGATGCGATTCAGGGCCAGCGTCAGGTCGTCATCAAGTCGCTCGAAGCCAACTACACCCATGTCCCGGGCATCGCAGCCGCAACCATCCTCGGTGATGGTCGAGTGGCACTCATCCTGGACGTGGATGCCGTCGTCGCCGCCTCGCGTGGTCAGTCACTCAAGCAGGAAATGTCGTTAGCCGTCGCAGGGTAATAGTATGTCGTATGCGGTCAAAAACTTAGGTCAGGGAAACCGTGAACTCATCGCCTTCCGTATCGGCGATCAGGAGTTTTGCGTGAACGTCATGTCGGTGCGTGAAATCCGGGGTTGGTCCCCGGCGACCCCGCTGCCGCACTCCCCGCACTATGTCTTGGGCGTCATCAACCTGCGTGGTGCCGTCCTGCCGATCATAGACCTGTCTTTGCGCCTGGGCATGAAGCCCGCTGAACCGACCGCCCGCCACGTGATCATCGTGGCCCAGGTCAAGTCCAGGATCGTGGGACTGCTCGTCGAAGCAGTCTCGGACATCCTGACCGTGACCGACGACGACATACAGCCGACGCCGGAGGTCTCCTCCGACCTCGAACGACAATATGCCCGAGGCATTCTCGCCATCGACAAGCGGATGATCTGCTTGATCGAGCTTGGTGCACTTTTCAACGAAGCCGCCGAAAGCGAGGCTGCATGACCTTTGCAATGAGTACATCCCGTCAATCGGACGACGAGGTCCTGGCCAGCGGCGAATACCCGCTGACCCGGCGGGATTTGAACGAGATTGCTGCCATGATCTATTCGGATGCGGGGATCGCGCTGAACGACAGCAAGGCCTCGCTTGTCTACTCGCGCCTTTCCAAGCATATCCGCAATCTCGGCCTCTCCGGCTTCCGCGCCTACTGTCAACTCGTCGCTTCTCAGGAAGGGGCAGGCGAGCGCCGCGAAATGCTGTCGCATCTGACGACCAACTTCACCCGCTTCTTCCGCGAGAACCATCACTTCGAGCATCTGCGCGACGAGGTTCTGCCGGGTCTGATCCAGCGCGCGAAGTCCGGTGGCCGAGTGCGTATCTGGTCGGCAGCAAGCTCTGACGGCCAGGAACCCTATTCGATCGCGCTCACCGTCTTCCAGGCCTTCCCGAACGTCCTCGACTACGACTTCAAGATCCTGGCGACAGACATCGACCCCAAGATCCTCGCCATCGCCCGACAGGGTGCCTATGACGAGCAGGCGCTCGAGACGGTGTCGCCCGCCATGCGCAAGCAGTGGTTCAAGGAAGTCGAAATCGCCGGACGTCGCAAGTTCCAGGTCGACGAGCGCCTGAAGCGGCTGATCACCTATAATGAGCTCAACCTGATGGCCCAATGGCCATTCAAGGGCAAGTTCGACGTCATCTTCTGCCGCAACGTCGTCATCTACTTCGACGAACCGACACAGATGCGGATCTGGACCCGCTTTGCGGACCTGCTCCCGATCGGTGGCCATCTCTACATCGGCCATTCGGAGCGCGTTTCCGGCGACTCGAAGAACGATTTCGACAATATCGGCATCACGACCTATCGCTACCTGGGCAAGAACGGAGGGCGCAAATAATGGCAGCACCTGCTCGCGTTCTCGTCGTCGACGATAGCCCGACCATGCGCGGCTTGATCACGGCCGTGCTAAGTCAGGACCCGGATGTCAGCGTCATCGGCCAGGCCGGCGACGCCATGGAAGCCCGCGCGGCCATCAAGCAGCTCAATCCCGATGTCGTTACACTCGACATCGAGATGCCGAACATGAACGGACTGGAGTTCCTGGAAAAGATCATGAAGCTCCGGCCGATGCCGGTGATCATGGTCTCCACCATGACCCACCGCGGCGCCGAAGCAACGCTTGCGGCCTTGGAAATCGGTGCTTTCGACTGCGTGGCAAAGCCGCAGCCGGGTGATGCCCGTCCCTTCGGCGAACTGGCCGAAAAGGTAAAGGCTGCGGCCCGCTCTCAGCACCGCCACCACGCCGCACCGCATGTGCAGCCCGTGTCGGCAGCCCCGGTCGCGGACTTCCGGGTCGGCCGCAAGATCGTCGCGATCGGTTCGTCGACCGGTGGCGTGGAAGCACTGATCGCCGTGTTGCAGAAGTTCCCGCGCAATTGCCCCCCGACGGTGATTACGCAGCACATGCCGCCGACCTTCACCAAGAGCTTTGCCGAACGTCTCAATCGTCTCTGTGCCCCTGTGGTGGAGGAGGCCACGGATGGTGCAAGGCTTGAGATCGGCAAGATCTATCTGGCTCCGGGTGGGGAACGGCATCTGCAGGTGTCGAATGCCTCGGCTCCCTGCTGCCGCCTCGTCGAGCGCGCGCCGGTCAACGGACATCGTCCTTCGGTGGATGTCCTGTTTGATTCCGTCGCAGAACTCGCTGGCCGGAACGCCGTCGGGGTTATCCTGACGGGCATGGGGCGCGATGGTGCGTCCGGCCTATTGAAGATGCGTCATGCCGGTGCTCGCACCGTTGGCCAGAACGAAAAGACCTGTGTGGTCTATGGGATGCCTCGAGTCGCCTATGAGCTGGGCGCTGTCGAGCATCAACTACCTCTCTCCTCCATTGGCGAGGAAATCCTCAAACTCACTGCTGCCCGAAAAGAAGGTATCGAATAATGTCCCTAGCTGAAAAAATCAAAGTTCTGATCGTCGACGATCAGGTCACAAGTCGCCTGCTGCTCAGCGACGCGCTGACCCAGCTCGGCTTCAAGCAGATCACTGCCGCCGGCGACGGCGAGCAGGGCATGAAGATCATGGAGCAGCAGCCCCATCACCTGGTCATCTCGGACTTCAACATGCCGAAGATGGACGGTCTGGGTCTTCTGCAGGCCGTGCGCACCAACCCGAATACCAAGAAGGCCGCCTTCATCATTCTGACCGCGCAGGGTGACCGCGCGCTGGTCCAGAAGGCCGCACAGCTGGGCGCCAACAACGTCCTGGCAAAGCCGTTCACCATTGAAAAAATGAAGGCAGCCATCGAGGCTGTATTCGGAGCCCTAAAATGACTGAAGACGGTGCAGCAAAGCGCGTCCACATAATTCAAGGGGAGTGGAAGGTCAGCAAGGACCCAAACGTGGTTCTGTCGACCATCCTCGGTTCGTGTGTTGCTGCCTGTATTCGGGATCCGATTGCAGGGGTAGGTGGCATGAACCACTTCCTGCTGCCGGGTTCGGCCGTGCCGGGAGCCGGTGGCGGTGACGCCACCCGCTACGGGGTTCACCTGATGGAACTCCTGATCAACGGTCTTCTGAAGCAGGGCGCCCGCAGGGACCGCCTTGAGGCAAAGATCTTCGGTGGCGCCAAGACGATCGCGACCTTCTCGAACGTCGGCGAACAGAATGCCGCCTTCGCCCAGCAGTTCCTGCGCGACGAAGGCATCAAGGTGGTTGGGTCCTCCACGGGCGGAGACCACGGCCGCAAATTGGAATTCTGGCCGGTCAGCGGTCGGGCAAGACAGTATCCGCTCACGGGCGCAGAAACACAGAAGACGGTGGCGCTGGAGCAGCGTCCAGTTCCTGTTTCGAAGCCGGTGGAAACTTCAATCGAGTTCTTCTAGTACTGGACATCGGATGCAAAACGAACACTTGGCGGGAAACCAGGACACTCAGGAAGAACTTCCGGAGATCCTCATGCGCATCGTCAGCGAGCTGCACGACGTAGCTTATCTGATCGAGCGTGTGGAGCCGCACCTCCTTGAACTCGGTGGTCCAACGGTGCTGCAGCATCCCGAAAGCCTGAAAGTATTGCAGGGCATTGACCTGGCTGTTCAGAAGACACGGGGCCTGGCCGAATTCGTCGATACCATCACGGCGACGATCCCGTCCGACTGGATGATCGACATGACGACGGCGCTGAGCCTGGTGAAGCTTGCCGACATGCAGAAGGCCCTGGGGGCAGGTCTTCGTCATGGTCATTCCCAACCGCTCGTCAAGGCGGCTGGCGACTTCGACTTCTTCTAACCGTCCTCTAAAGGACGGCCGGGCCGCAGATTCTGCGTTTGCGATCAGCCGAAATGAATTCGGCTTTCCCGCCCCGCGAAACGTTCGCACAAGTTTCGATTTCTATTGTCGCGCCAAGGGCAAAAACGCCCGAACCTTCTTGTAGATGGTGCGAGACAGAATGAATCTGTTAAATCAATTACTTCAGATACCAAAAAATTTCGCGGCGATGGGTCAGGCGAAGATTTTGGCGATGGCTGGTGTGGCCGTTGTCTCCTTTGCGATCATCATTGCCGGCGCCCTCTACGTCAACAAACCCTCCTACGAGAACCTTTACGTCGGTCTGGAACCCGTCGATCTGAACCAGATCAGCATTGCGCTGGCTGAGTCGGGCATCGATTTTGAAACGGGTGCGGACGGTCAGAGCATCAGTGTGCGCGCCGGCATGACCGGAAAGGCGCGTCTTTTGCTCGCCGAACGCGGCCTGCCCAACAGCGCCAATGCCGGCTATGAACTTTTCGACAATGTCGGCTCCCTCGGCCTGACCTCGTTCATGCAGGAAGTAACCCGGGTTCGCGCTCTGGAAGGTGAAGTCGCACGCACCATCCAGCAGATCTCGGGCATTGCCGCAGCACGGGTTCACATCGTCATGCCGGATATCGGCAACTTCCGAAGAGGCGAACAGAAGCCGACGGCTTCCGTCATGATTCGTGCCTCCTCGGATGCCGGCCGCAAGGCTGCTGCATCCATTCGTCAGTTGGTGGCCTCTTCCGTCCCAGGCCTCGATGTCGAGGACGTCACGATTCTCGATTCGACCGGCCAGCTTCTGGCAGCCGGCGACGAGACGGGCGGCGAAGCCTCGCGTTCGCTCGGCGTCGTCCAGTCCGTCCAGCGCGAGATCGAGACCAACATCGACAAGGCGCTCGCACCATTCCTCGGGATGGACAACTTTCGCTCCAGCGTCACGGCCCAGATCAACACCGACAGCCAGCAGATCCAGGAAACCATCTACGATCCGGAATCGCGCGTCGAACGGTCTGTCCGTGTGACCAAGGAGCAGCAGAAGTCGCTGCAAAGCCAGTCCGATACGGCAGCCACGGTCGAACAGAACATTCCCCAGGCGGCACCTGAAGCAAGTGGCGGCGGTCCTCAGTCCTCGGATGAACAGGACAAGAAGGAAGAGCAGACCAACTACGAAATCAACAGCAAGACGGTCGCCACGGTCAAAAATAGCTACACCGTCGAGAAGCTGTCGGTTGCCGTTGTCGTCAACCGCGGTCGCATCGCCAAGATGGTCGGCGAGCCCGTCGACCAGGCGAAGATCGACGCCTATCTTGCCGAGATGCAGAAGATCGTCAGCTCGGCTGCCGGCCTCGACGGCGAGCGCGGCGACGTGGTCACTCTGACCGCCATGGACTTCCTCGAAAACCAGCTGTTGGAAGAATCCGCGACCGGCCCCGGCTTCATGGAAATCCTCAGCCGCAACCTCGGCGGCATCATCAACTCGCTCGCCTTCGTTGCTGTCGCTTTCCTGATCGTCTGGATGGGCATCCGTCCGATGATCCGCACCGCAGGCGGCGGCGGAGCAGAAACGGCACTCGCTGGTGGTATCGGCGAGCAGGCCGCGGGTCTCGAGCTTCCGGACTTCTCTCCGGCGCTGGGCGGTGGATCGAGCGGCGGCCTTATGGATGGCTTCGGTTCGGATTTCGGTTTCGACTCGACCGACGACCTACTCACCATGGACGACGATCCGAATGGCGGCTTCAACCGCCGGGTCAAGGAAGGTCCCGAGCGGCGCCTGTCGCGCATGGTGGAAATCTCGGAAGAGCGCGCCGCCAAGATCCTTCGCAAATGGGCTGTGGACAACGCAGCCTGACAATCAAGAACAAACGAGTACCAACCGCGCCCCCTGGGCGCGGTTTTGCGTTGTAAGCCCATCAGCATGCGGGATTGCAACATGGCCCACAGACGGGCATGCTTCCAGCCGTCCAAGATTACCGAAGACACCTGTGACCTTTGCCACTTTATATTTTACAGTGAACATGATTCGGTAGCTTGAGATTACGGAGCGGTCTGAGTCGTCCGTGATCTTTCGCGGGGAAGACTGCGATACTGCAAGGCTGTTCAAAGGGGCACATTGAATGGATGCCGAGCTGACAACGGAGGGCCAAGAGGGGCGGGCTCGTGCGGCTGCTCCTATGGAGCCTCCGCAAAAAGGCTCTTCGTCGAAGGACGTCTTGATCCGAAAGCTGGCAACGCCGGCGCTTTCGGGCGATATGGGGCAGTGCCTGCGGGTTCTGTGTGACTATGTCGGCGCCTCGCGTCACCTTCTGGCGCGTTACGACCTTGTCCAGGAAGAAGGCCTCGATTTCGTGGTCGCTGCCGATTGGCCGTTTGACCTCGTCCGTCGCCTCGAAAGCGAACTGGCCACCAGCTATTCCCAATCGACCGAGCTGGAGAAATGCCTCTCGGTCCTGCAGCCCAAATACGCGATCCTGCCCGACGACGCGCATGTGCCGCTCGGCATCAGCCGTCAGTACTGCACGGTGACGATGAATGTCGGCCGCACCCGTCTCGCTTTGATGCTGCTGTTCCCGCAGGACTATGTGCTCTCACCCGAAAGGCTTCGGGAAGTCGGGCTGCTCGCAGGTTATGCGCTCAGCCTCTCCACGAACAAGGGCCACAAGAGCGATCGTGATTTCGACCTGACCGATCGCGAGCTTGAGTGCCTTTTCTGGATTGCAGAAGGCAAGACGAGCGACGAAATCGCGACGATCCTTGGCATCTCGCGCAATACGATCAACAATTACATCACCAGCGTCATGCGTAAGACAGCAACGAAGACACGCTCGGAAGCGATCGCTTATGCGGTCCGCAACAATCTCGTCTAAGGGAGCAGGAATGGCCACCAATACCAGACCAGGCGGAGCCATCCTCGAAGATGCGACTTGGTCCGGCCAGCGCCCCGTTACCTCCCGCTCGGACATCTTCCCAAAACTGGTATCCCTGCAGCGGTCATTGAACGCGCGCGGTTTTGCAGCATTTCGTGTCGGAGGCGCAAGCCTGCCGCACAAGCGGCGTCTCGACCCCGAATTCGAGAACTGGAGCAGCGGCCTCAGCAGCGGCCGTGACGCCTTCGTCGCCGCGTATGGTGACATCTTGCTCGCGCATATCGAAACATCGACCCTGCCGCTGCTCTGGAGCGCAGAGGAGAAGACGAGCTTCCTCGATGCCTCGGACTTCACCCCGTTTGCCGTCCAGCTGCAGGAGCGCCTGCTGCCCTATTCCGGCGTCGCATTCCCTGTCCGCCTCGGAGCTGTCGGAAACGGCTATGTCGTCTTCCCGACGATCGGTGGGGCCGATCTTCCTGGTGAACTCATCCTTGCCGTGCACAGCCGTTGCTACAAGGTGATGACGGACATCCTGTCGCTGGACGAGCGGCGTGCAGCACCGTCGGAGACCTTGAGCGAACGCGAGATCGCCTGCCTTCAATTGGCCGGCGACGGTCGTATCAGTGAAGAAATCGCTGAGCGCCTCGGCCTCTCGGTCCATACCGTCAACGCTTATCTCGGCTCTGCCACGATTAAGCTTGATTCGGTCAACCGCATCCAGGCGATCGCCAAGGCGATCCGCCTCGGCTACATCACCTGATCAAACCTCATCCGTAGAGGGGGGACGTCTGTCCCTTTACGAAACGCGCCTCCTGCAGGCGTTCTTCGAGCATGCGCGTGTTGGTGTCCGGATCGCCGGACGAATCGTGAAACGCGATATGCTTGATGTCGAGCCCGGCCTGCTCGTTGGTGAGCGTCAGCTGGGAATAAATCGTGATGCCGCGCGGCTTGATCTCGAGATCCAGCACGATTTCCGGTGGGCCACCCCATTCCAGCCGATAATCTCCACCTGCACCGAAAACCACGGTGCCCGGGTGGAAATAGAGCTCTGCTGCCGACGAGACGAGGTCCGACAGATTGCCATAAAGTTCAAAACGCAGAAGTGAAATAAGGTCGGCAGCATCGAGAAGGCGCAACTCGCTCGCGACGGGGCTGATCGCCTCGGCCACAATGCGTTCACGCTGGTTGGTATATGAGCATTTCTTCATCGGGCCTAGCGTATCCGTCTTTTGGGGGCCTTCGACGCATAGACCCGGTGCACGAGTTCTGCGACTGCCTTGTAAAATATTGACGGAATGACGCTATCCACCGAGACTTGCGCAAACATGGAGCGCGCGAGCGGCGGGTCTTCAAAAATTGGAATGTCGTGTTCGCGGGCAATCTCGCGAATCTTGAGCGCAACCAGGTCCTGCCCCTTGGCAACGACCACCGGAGCATCGCCTTCCTCGCGGACATAGCGCAGTGCCACGGCATAGTGGGTCGGGTTGGTGATCACCAGTGTCGCACGCGGCACGCTCGCGATCATGCGCTTGCGGGCGCGGTCACGTGCGATCGATCGCTGGCGCGCCTTGACGATAGGGTCACCCTGCGCCTGCTTGTACTCTTCCTTGACCTCCTGCTTGGTCATGCGCAGCTGTTCATACCAATGATAGCGCGTCCAGAAGACGTCGACGGTCGCCAGTAGCGCCGTTGCCATCACCACGATGATCATCATCTTGTTCAGGATTTCCGAGAACTTGACGAAGATGACCTGCGGGTCGGAGAACATCGTGTCGATGACGCCGAAATAGTCGCTCTTCAGGGCAAAAACCATGATCACGGAGAGCACGACGATCTTGAAGATCGATTTGCCAAACTCCACCATGCCCTGGGCGCTGAAGATCCGCTTCCAGCCGGCGAACAGCGAAATCCGGTTCATCTGCGGCCTGATTCGCTCGAGCACGAAGTAGGGCATGTTCTGAGCGACGTTCGCGCTTACCCCCAACAGCACCAGCATGATCAGCATCGGTGCCAGGAATGCACCGATTTCCCATGCCAGGTGGGTAAAGAGCGACACCACGTCGACGGCCGTCCCGAGATACCATTGGTCGGGACGCTCAAAGATGTCCTTCAGGGTCTGCCCGAGGCGGCCAATGGCATCGGGCAGAAAGAAGACGGCGTAGAGATAGAAACCAAGCGCGGTGGCAAAGAGCGGCGCCTCGCGCGAGGTCGGGACATTCCCCTTCTCGAGCGCGTCCCGAAGCTTTTTCTCGGTCGGGTCTTCTGTCTTGCTGTCTTCGTCGTCATCTTCGGCCATGACCGCTGCCCTCCAGGAGGCGTGCACCGGGCGGGATCGATGCCCTGGCTGATCCAGTCACCGGTGGCGGGCACCGACGGCTCGCCGGAGAACTCCCGGCGACATGAACGTAAACACCCGCCGATTGGGGTTCAATCGGCGGGTGACAGAAAGCTTGTGGTTTTCAACAGAGGTGACCGATCAGGCCGCCTGCGTATCGCCCTCGGTTTCCTTGAGCTGGATCTGACCGGCATTCGCAAGGCGGATGGCTTCCTGGGCAACGGCGCGTCGTGCGATGGCGATCTCGCGCGGATTGATGCCGGCAGTCCCTGCCTGCAGATCCGATTCGATCATGCGGCGTGAGCGCGGGCTGATGGAGGCCAGCACGCATTCCTTGATTTCCGCGCTCGCACCGCGCAACGCCATGGTCAGGATTTCGCCCGAGATGTCGTTGAGGAGCAGGACGCGGCTGCGCTGCGGCATGACGAGCAGATCCTCGAACAGGAAGATCTTCGGACGAACCTTGTTGACCGATTCCTTGCTGATCGATTCGAGCGAGGTGAGCAGCGTGTCGACTTCGGTCTTTTCCAGTTCGTTCATCAGTTCCGCGACCTTGGCCGAACCGGTGGAGTTCTTCTCGGCTTCGATTTCCGCAATCAGGTCATGGACCCGGTTTTCGATGATCTGGGCAGCCTTCGGGCTGACGTTCTTCAGGTTGACCGTGCGGTTCATGATGTCAGCGCGCCGGCTTTCCGGCAGCTTGAGCAGAACCTTTGCACCGAAGGAGGAGGGCAGCATCGAGAGAATGTAGGCAACGGTCTGGGGATGCTCGCGCATCAGGAACCGGGCGATGAAATCGGGATCGGCATCCTGAAGGCGATCCCAGATGGATGCTTCGAACGCCTGGAAGGCGGTGCGACGACCGAGCAGTCCGTCGACTTCTTCCGGCGTCAGGCCTTCCTCGAGAATGCTCTCGATGGCCTTCGCATTGTCCATCAGGCCGGCGCCCTCGGTGAAGAGGTCCTCGAATTCGTTGACGAGTTCGGTCAGTTCATCCGGCGGGATCGTGCGAAGGGTCTGCGCAGACGCAATAATCGTCTGCAGCTCGGCCTGCGTGAAATACTTGAGCAGCTTGCCGGCGACACCCTTCCCCATGGCCAGCAGCACTGCGGCTGCCTTATCGGCCTGGGAGAGGGGTTTTCCGGTTAAGGGGCCGCCAAAATCGTCAAAGTCCATCATGGTCTTGTCCTCTCTGGCCCATCATGGGTCAGGATGTCTTGGTCGCCATCACTTCAATCAGTTTGACACCAAATCGCGTATCGTCGTTTTCGAGAACGGTGATCTCGCCGCGCGCGATGCGGCGGCCATTTACCATGATCTCGACAGGCTCGCCGATCTTCTTGTCCAGCGCGATGATGGCGCCTTCCTCGAGGTTCATAAGCCCTGAAACCTGCATGCGGCTGGATCCGAGCACGATCTGGACCTCGATCGGAATGTCCATGATCAGGTCGAGATTGGCGCTGAGACCGCTGCCTGGCTCCTGCTGGCTGCCGGTCGAGCCGCCAAAATCGCCACCGCCAAAGTCATTCGACCCGCCGAAATCGCTGGAGCCACCGAAGTCGCTACCGCCGCCGAGATCGCTGGAACCGCCGAAATCGCCCAGTCCGAAGTCATCGCTCGGGGCCGCTGCAGCGCCGCCGCCGAAATCTGATTCGAACGCTGCCAGCGGATCGTCCTTGAGGCCGAGATCGGAACCGAAATCGCCCAGTCCGCCGTCTGCATCTGCCTTCAGGACGCCGCGAAGGTCATCGACCGCTTGGTCGAAATCGCTGTCGCTCGCGCCCGGCATCGCCAGCGCGTCGTCATCCTTCGGTGGTGTCTTCTTCGTTGCCATGGATTGATTATTCCTCTTGAAACTTGCCTCAAGCTGCCGTGGGTCAAGCCCGGGTAAATTGCTAGCTCATCAAATGTTTTAGAATTTCATCTTCGCTGCTCACATTGTCCTTCACCCGGACCGTGTAGCGGTCGCCCGCCCGGCCGAATTCGCAGACGTAGAGGTTCTTGCCGTTGGCGCTGACATCGACCATCACGTCGCCCTTGTCGCGGAACGGGATGACATCGCCGGCGATCAGGCGGGAGACGGTGGCCAGCGTCAGCGAGTCGAGCCGGATCCGCGCTTCCAGGGTGACCTGGGAGCGACGCACCTGTTCGGCGATCTGCTCCTGCCACTCCTTCTTCGACTTGCCGGCCTGGCCCTTGGACTTCGGCATGGTAACGACGGTCTTCAGCAGCGCCTTCTGCGGAATGACCAGATAGAATTCGGAGGTCACCGTGCCGAGTGTAATGCCGAGCTTGACCGTCACGGCATATTCGTCGACGTGATCCTCGTCCGGCTTCGGGCGATCTTCAGCGTTGTGAGCCTTTTCGAGCAGCGGCTCGAAGCCACCGGCAGCGTTGACGCCGGAACGCAGGACATTGGCGATCTTGTCGTAGACCATCACGGCCAGATCAAGTTCGATCTGGGAAAGCGGGCGTTCGATCGGCTCCTGAATGGTCTCAGGCAGGGCGCCGAGCAGGTTCTCCATCAAGGTGATGACGAAACTGTTGCCGCAGGCGAGCACGAAGTTCGGCGACCAGTTGCGCAGCTGTCCGTCGGCCAGCGAGACATTGTCACCGAGATCGGCGATCAGGTCCGTCATGAGGCCGCTTTCGTGGCCGTTATAATGAACCTGCATCGTCAGGCCCGTCTCGCTGTGGAAGACGTCGGGCAGGAACTCCACGTAAAGCTGGCCGAAATCTGCGCAAAGCTTCTGCAGCGTCTTGGAATCACCCAGCCCGCCGGTCAGCTTGGCGAGAAGGGCGCGGTCCATCTGCGGTGCTGTGTCAGTCTGTGCTTCCGTCATGATCAGGCCGCCTTGCTCTCACCGCCGCCACCGGGGTTCATCATTTCCTGCTCAACGGCGTCGATAGACGGACGCTCGTAGGAAGAAATGGTCTTGCGGCCGTATTCCAGGGCCACCTGCGGAACAGAACCGTTCATGTAGGCGAGCAGTGTCTGCTTCACGATGATGTAGAGGCGGTGCTGCTTGGTGCGAACCATCTTGATCTGGGCGATGATCGGGTTGCAGAGGCAGTAGGACAGGAAGATGCCGAGCATGGTGCCGACGAGCGCGGCGCCGATCAGGCCCCCCAGAACTTCCGGGGATTCGTTGATCTTGCTCATCGCCTTGATAACCCCGAGAACGGCCGCGACGATACCGATTGCCGGGAAGCTGTCGCCCATGGCGGTCATGGCGTGGTACGGCTTCATCTTGTCGTAGTGGATGGTCTCGATTTCCTCATCCATCAGCGCTTCGATCTCATGGCTTCGGGCGTTGCCGATGATGATCAGGCGGACATAGTCACAGATGAATGCGGTCAGCTCCTTGTTCTTCAGGAGGTTCGGCGCTGCCGTGAAGATCGAGGACTCTTCCGGGTTGTCGATATGCGCTTCGATCTCGTTGCGCGACTTGGTGCGGAGGTCGCGCATCAGGGAGTACAGCACGCCGAGAACGTCGAGATAGTCGCGCTCCTTCGGAACCGTCTGCTTAAAGGCCTCGCCCATGGCCTTGCCAGTGTCTTTGATGACCTTCATCGGATTGGCCATGATGAAGCCGCCGACACCGGCACCGCCGATGATGACGAGCTCGAACGGCTGCACGAGGACGTCTAGGTGGCCGCCCATGGCCATGAAGCCGCCGAGGACGCAGCCCAGTGTGATGATGAAACCGACGATTAAGTTCATTTTGCCCGCACCCGAACGTTACTATTCACCGTAAGCGATAGAGCCCCTGCCTTGCGTGAGGCTGAATCACGGAGCCAATTTTGGGCTGCGCTTCCCCCCGGATTTCCGGGCGTTCCCTCGACAGTTTCGCGCAAGCCTTTTGCCGCAAGAAGAGTGGAATGGAGCGTAGGCTATCCTGCGTTAAATAATGATTTACTGATATTCTTCACCTGCGGAGGCAAAACAGTGCAATCCGGTATCTACGTGTCCCTGTCGTCGCAGATGGCCCTCGAGCGCCGTCTCACCACGATCGCCGACAACATGGCCAATGTGAACACGGTCGGTTTTCGCTCGACGGATGTGAAGTTCGACGAGATGCTGAGCCGCACTGGCAATGAAATGAATGCCAAGATCGCCTTCGTCAGCCAGGGCAACGACTATCTCTCCACGAAGAGCGGGGAGTTGATGGAAACCGGCAACGTCCTCGACTTTGCAATCAAGGGAGACGCCTGGTTCGCGATCGATACGCCGGTCGGTCAGGTTCTGACGCGGGACGGCCGTTTCACGATGACCGATACCGGAGAGCTCGTCTCCACCCGCGGCTATCCCGTCCTGGATGCCGGCGGCGCGCCGATCCAGCTCAACCGTGCCGGCGGTCCGCCGGAAGTCGGTGCCAGCGGTCAGATCATGCAGGACGGCCGTGTGGTCGCAACCCTCGGCGTCTTTACGGCCGACGTCCGCAACGGCTTTCTCCGCTTCGAAAACAGTGGCGTGACTACGGTCGACGATCCGCAGCCGGTTGTCGACAACCCGGAAATCTCGATCCTTCAGGGATATGTCGAGAACTCCAACGTCAACGGCATCAGCGAGATGACGCAGCTTATTCAGGTGAACCGCGCCTTCGAAGCGATCAGTGCCCTGATCAGCACCAGCGAGAGCACCACGAGCGAGGCGATCAAGGTCCTCGGCGGCGGCAACTGAGCCTGAGATCGGATGGACATGAGCGCGCCGACACCAGACGAATTTCCGCTTTCCCCCAAGCTCGGACAACTGGCGGCATTGTCGCAGCGTTATTCGCGCCCGGCTAATTCTGTGACCCAGGGCGGGCATGTCCGCACGATCGCTGCCGGACATTATACGGTGACCGGTCTGTCGCGGCATGTGCGCCTCGGCGAGTTCGTCGCCCATCGCTCGGCCACCGGCGTACATCTGGGCGAAGTCGTCCGCGTCGAGCCTGACGTTTGCTATGTCTGCCCCATCGAGCCCGGAGAACCGATCGGCATCCATGACGTCGTGATCCGCAAGGGCGCCTTCCGTGTCGCGCCTGATGACAGCTGGTGTGGCCGCACGATCAACGCGTTGGGTGACCCGATCGACAATGGACCGGCGCTGGCACCCGGACCGGAGCGGCGGCCGATTTCGACGACGGCACCACCGTCCATGACCCGCAGCCGCGTGGAAACGGGCTTCAAGACAGGCGTCCGCGCCATCGATATCTTCTCGCCGCTCTGCCTTGGCCAGCGCCTAGGCATCTTCGCGGGCTCCGGCGTGGGTAAATCCACGCTTCTGTCGATGCTCGCGCGTGCCGATGCCTTCGACAAGGTCGTCATCGCCCTGGTCGGCGAACGCGGTCGCGAAGTCCGCGAATTCATCGAGGACACGCTCGGCGACAACATGGCGAAGTCCATTGCCGTGGTCGCCACCAGCGATGAAAGCCCGATGCTGCGCAAGATGGCGCCGCTGACGGCGATCACCATTGCCGAGCATTTCCGCGACAAGGGCCAGAACGTTCTCTTTATCGTCGATAGCGTGACCCGCTTCGCCCATGCGATCCGCGAAGTCGCGACCGCAGCCGGCGAGCCGCCGATTGCCCGTGGCTATCCGGCTTCCGTGTTCACGGAACTGCCGCGCCTACTTGAGCGCGCAGGTCCCGGTGCCGAAGGTGCCGGTACGATCACTGCGATCATCTCGATCCTTGTCGATGGCGACAACCACAACGACCCGATCGCCGACTCCACGCGCGGTATTCTCGATGGCCACATCGTGCTCGACCGTGCGCTCGCCGACGAAGGGCGCTACCCGCCCATCAATCCGCTCACCTCGATTTCGCGTCTCGCCCGCAAGGCCTGGACCTCCGAGCAGGAAAAGCTGGTGTCGCGCCTGAAGGCGCTGATCCACCGCTTCGAGGAAACCCGCGATCTCCGCCTGATCGGCGGTTACCGAAACGGTTCCGACCCCGATCTCGACATGGCGATCAAGCAGGTGCCGGTCATCTACGACATTCTGAAGCAGACGCCCGGCGAAAAGCCGGTGCTCGATGCCTATGCCGATCTGGCCAATGCCTTGAAGGCGGCCGCCGGCGGGCAGGGTATGAGACAAAGGGGCTGACCATGACCGATTTCGATGCTGACGAGCCCGTGGCTCCGCTGCGCCCGGTCTTCACCCGTCGCCGGATCCCGACAATCGACCGCGTGTTGGCCATGACCGGCATCGCGCTCGCCTGCGGCGCGGCCTTTTTTCCCTGGTACGTCTTCTTCAACGAAGAGAAATTCGGCATCCAGGTTGCCGATTGGGAACGCACCCGCGATTTGCCGGAGGGCCCGGGCCGAGACGTTTTCAGCGTTTCCCCGCTTGCTCTGGTCGATCGTGACGACGAAGGCGGCGATGGTGAAGGCGACCCCGAAGTCGATCAGATCGTCACCGCGACTGTTCCGACCCTCGGTCTGGAAAAGCCCGAGGGTCTGGACACCGCGGCCACACAGCCCTTCCCGGGCAAGTCCGGCTTCCGCCTGCTGCATGTCGCCAATGGTCGTGCGCTGATCGAGGACAAGGCCGGCATGTATCTGGTCCGCATCGGCTCCATCCTGCCCGACAACAGCCGCGTTGCGACGCTTGAACAGCGTGAGGGCAAGTGGGTCATCGTCACCTCTACGGGTGAGGTTGTCCAAAACAATTGAAGAAGTGTGGGACGGGCAAGTCCCACGCAAGATTACTGGCCTAGGCTCCGATCAATAATAGACGGAGTGATGTGAATGAATCCCATCCAGTTGTTCGAGCTGGCCTCCCGACAGGCCGAGTGGCTCTCGGTGCGCCAGCAGGTTGTTGCGACCAATATCGCCAACGTCAACACGCCGAAATTCATGGCCAAGGATATCACGCCCTTCAGCGCGGTTCTGGACAAGACCGGCATGGTGCAGGGCATGGCCGTGACGCAGCCGGGCCATATGGCCGCTGCCGATTACAGTGACCGTAACATCGCTGTCGAAGAAGAAGATCTCAACAAGGAGATCGGCATCCAGGAATCGGGCAACACCGTCGCCTTGTCGGACGAGTTGCGCAAGACGGGTGAGATCAAGCGCAATCACGAGCTCAATACCTCGCTGATGTCTTCCTTCCATCGCATGATGCTAATGACGGTGAAACGCTGATGACCGATCCCCTGCTCGCAACGCTGAAGGTTGCCGGAAGCGGGCTTGAAGCCCAGTCGACCCGCCTTCGCATCGTTTCCGAAAACATCGCCAACGCCCGCACCACCGGTGACACGCCCGGCGCCGATCCATACCGCCGCAAGACGGTGAGCTTTGGTGCCGAACTCGATCGCATCACCGGTGCAGAGACCGTCGAGGTCAAGAAGCTCGGCGTCGATCTGGCCGATTTCATCGAGGAATACGACCCCGGCAATCCGGCCGCGGATGAGCGAGGCATCGTCAAGATGCCGAACGTCAATGTCCTGATCGAAATGGCGGACATGCGCGAATCCAACCGCAGCTACGAAGCGAATCTGCAGACCATCAAGCAGACACGCGAGATGATTTCCCAGACCATAGCGCTCCTGAAGGCCTCGCAATGATTGAATCCGTGACCAAGACCAGCGCTCTTTCAGGCATCAACGGCCTGGACTCGCTTTCAAGCTCCTTCTCGACCAAGGGCCTCACCGCCGAGGGCACAACGCCTGGCACGGCGACCGGAGAAACCTTTCTCTCGGCGCTCAACAGCATGGCGATGCAAGCATCCGACAATCTGAAGCAGGCCGAACAAACCTCCTTCGACGGTCTGATGGGCAAGGCGAACACCCGTGAGGTCGTCGATGCCGTCATGCAGGCCGAGCAGTCGCTCCAGACGGCGATCGCGTTCCGCGACAAGATCGTCAACGCCTATCTCGAAATCACCAAGATGCAGATCTGACAGGGGTACCAAACTATGAGAGCGCTCGCCATCGCAGCCACGGGTATGGACGCCCAGCAGACCAATCTTGAGGTCATTGCGAACAACATCGCCAACATCAACACGACCGGCTTCAAGCGGGCGCGTGCTGAATTCTCCGACCTTCTCTATCAGACGGAGCGCGCCCAGGGCGTGCCGAACCGTGCCAACCAGGCCATCGTGCCGGAAGGCGCCAATATCGGTCTCGGCGTGCAGACGGCGGCCGTCCGCAACATCCACACCCAGGGTCAGCTGACCCAGACGGGCAACGAACTCGACCTCTCGCTGATCGGTCGCGGCTGGTTCCAGATCGAAAGCCCTGACGGCACCACGCTCTACAGCCGCTCGGGTGCATTCAACATGAATGCCGAAGGCCAGCTCGTGACGATCGACGGCTACCTGGTAACGCCGCAGATCACCATTCCGCAGGATGCCAGCGAAGTCGTCATCAGCCGCACCGGCCAGGTTCAGGCGCGCATCGGCAACGATGCCGACTACACCGACCTTGGACAGCTGACGATCGCCAACTTCGTCAACGAGGCGGGCTTGAAGCCGCTCGGTGACAACCTGTTTGCCGAAACCGCAGCCTCGGGTGCCGCCATCGTCGGCGCGCCGGAAGATCCGGGCTTTGGCTACATAAAGCAGTCCTATCTGGAAGCATCGAACGTCGACTCGGTGAAGGAGATCACGGACATGATCTCTGCGCAGCGCGCCTACGAGATGAATTCCAAGGTCATCACCACTGCCGACGAGATGGCTCAGATCGTCAGCAAGAACCTCAAGTAAGACAACTGGAGGCAAACATGAGGTTTCGCCGGATATTCGGACATGCCCTGCGGGCGGCGGCAATCGCCGTCGCAGCGTTTGGCTTCGCCGCCGGCACTGCGCTGGCACAAAACACGGCTGTGATCCCCAAACAGGTGATCTATCCGGGCGAAACCATTTCCGCCGAGCAGATCGACGTCGTCGCTGTCACCAATCCCAACCTCGCGGGCGGCTACGCCCGTGTGCGGGAAGAAGTGGTCGGCATGGTCGCCAAGCGCACGCTGCTTCCCGGTCGAACCATTCCGGTGCATGGCCTGCGCGAAGCCTTTGCGGTGAAGCGCGGCAGCAGCGTTCGTCTGACCTTCGCCATCGGCAACATGTTGATCAGCGCAAGCGGTACCCCTTTGACCGACGCTTCCGTCGGTGAGGTCGTCAAGGTCCGCAACATCGATTCCGGCTCGATCGTCTCCGGCACGGTCATGGCCGATGGTACCGTACAGGTGATGGCAAAATGAAACTGATTGCACCCATACGGATCGCATTCTGTGCAATGGCGCTGGTTCTGGCTCCTCTTGAGCCGGCACTCAGCGCCAATTCGCGCATCAAGGATATCGCCTCGCTGCAGTCTGGCCGTGATAACCAGCTGATCGGCTATGGTCTCGTGGTGGGCCTGCAGGGAACCGGCGACAGCCTGCGCTCCTCGCCCTTCACTGACCAGTCCATGCGCGCCATGCTGCAGAACCTCGGTATTTCCACCCAGGGCGGCCAGTCGAACGCGAAAAACGTGGCGGCCGTCATGGTAACGGCCAATCTGCCGCCGTTCGCCAGCCCCGGTAGCCGTATCGACGTGACCGTGAGCTCGCTCGGTGACTCGACCTCGCTCCGCGGCGGAACGCTGGTCATGACTTCGCTCACCGGTGCTGATGGCCAGATCTATGCCGTGGCGCAAGGCTCAGTGGTCGTTTCCGGCGTCAACGCGCAGGGTGATGCTGCAGCCGTCCAGCAGGGCATCACGACCTCCGGCCGCGTGCCGACAGGCGCGATCATCGAGCGTGAGCTGCCGTCCAAGTTCAAGGACAGCGTCAATCTCGTGCTGCAGCTCCGCAATCCGGACTTCACCACCTCCTTGCGCGTGGCCGACACCATCAATGCTTATGCCGCCGCCAATTACGGCGCGCCGATCGCCGAAGCCCGCGACAGTCTGGAGATCGTGGTCCAAAAGCCCCGGACCGCAGACCTCGCAAGACTGATGGCCGACATCGAAAATCTCGTCGTGGCGACCGACTCGCCGGCACGCGTTGTCATCAACGAGCGCACGGGCACCATTGTTATCGGCGCCGATGTCCGCGTCTCGCGCGTTGCCGTGAGCTACGGCACCTTGACCGTGCAGGTCCAGGAAACACCGCAGGTCATTCAGCCAGGACCGTTCTCCCGTGGGGAAACGGCGGTCCAGCCTCAGACCGATATCTCCATCCGCCAGGAAGGTGACCAGATCGCCATCGTCGATGGCCCTGATCTCAGAACCCTCGTGAGCGGCCTCAACAGCATCGGCGTCAAGCCGGACGGCGTCATCGCGATCCTTCAGGGGATCAAGTCCGCCGGCGCCCTGCAAGCGGAGCTCGTCCTGCAATGATCAAGCCGAACCAGCTTCATTTCTCTCGCGTGGCACTGCGCAACGCTGTGGCAGTCCTCGCGATTGTTACCCTTCCGGCCTTCGCGCAGACAGCCCTTGGCCAGCAGCAGCCCCCGGAAAGTGCGACGGAAGCCGAAATCCGCCAGTTCTGCACCGGCATCGCCGATGCCGCACGCGATCAGCGTTACCTCTTGCAGAAGCAGGAGCTGGAAAAGCTCCAGGCCGATGTCGACAGCCGCATCGCCATCCTGGAACAGCGCCGCGCCGAGTATGAGGACTGGCTCACGCGCCGCAACGAATTCATGAAGCAGGCCGAAGGCCAGCTCGTGGAGATCTACAAGAAGATGGCGCCGGATGCGGCAGCACCCCAGCTCGAGGAGACGAATGTCATCCTCGCCGCCGCCATCATCATGAAGCTGCCGCCTCGCCAGTCGAGCCTCATCCTGACCGAGATGAGCCCGGACAAGGCGGCGGAAGTCGCCTCGATCATGTCGAGCGCCGGCGACCCCAATACATCGAAGGACCCATCATGATGAAGCGTTTCCCGGCTCTGCTGGCCGTTCTCCTCCTCGCTGGCTGCCAGAGCCAGACCATCAAGGAAATCGGCAACGCGCCTTCCATGAGCCCGATCGGGTCCGGACTGCGTTATAGCCAGACGCCGCAGATGGCCATGTATCCCAAGCAGCAGGCCCAGACGGCCAGCGGCTATTCGCTGTGGAGCGACAGTCAGTCGGCCCTGTTCAAGGACGCCCGCGCGCTGAACATCGGCGATATCCTGACAGTCAACATCGAGATCAACGACCGCGCCTCGTTCAACAACGAAACGGACCGGAGCCGTGACAACAACACCGGCCTGTCCTGGGGTGCGGAGATCTCGAACTTCCTCGGCTTCTCCACGGACACCGGGACGTCGGGCGATCTCTCGACCGATTCCACCACCAGTTCGTCCGGCAAAGGCTCGACCGAGCGCTCGGAACGCTTGAACCTGCTCGTCGCAGCCGTCGTCACCGGCGTGCTCGAAAACGGCAACCTCTTGATTAGCGGTTCCCAGGAAGTGCGGGTGAACCACGAACTGCGCATCCTCAACGTTGCCGGTATCGTTCGTCCGCAGGATGTGAATGCAGACAACGAGATCTCCTACGACCGGATTGCCGAAGCACGCATCTCCTATGGTGGCCGTGGCCGTCTGACCGAGGTCCAGCAGCCGCCGATCGGCCAGCAGGTCGTCGACATCTACTCGCCCTTCTGACCGGATCCGAGGACAGTTAAATGGAAGAACCTCAGGAAGGCGAAGGCAAGAAGAAGTCGGGCATGATGGCGCTCGTCATCCCCCTCGTCGTGCTGACGGCTGTCGGCGGCGGTGGCGGCTGGGTCATCGGCAATATGCTCGCCCCGCAGGTGAAGCAGGCCGAAGATGCAGCCAAGGCTGCAGAGGCGGCTGCTTCAGGCGGGGAGGGCGAGGCCAAGAAGGAAGAGGAGGGGCTCCCTCCGATCTCGACGGAAGCCAACGGCGTGGTCGCGCTTGAACCGATCACCACCAACCTTGCCTACCCCTCGGAGAACTGGATCCGGCTTGAAGTCGCGTTGATGTTCAACGGGCCTCCGGACGTCAAGATTGCCGAAGATGTCCACCAGGACATCATGGCCTATCTGCGCACGGTATCACTGCAACAGGTCGAGGGCCCACGGGGCTTTCAATATCTCAAGGATGACCTTCAGGAGCGAGTTGACCTGCGCTCGGAAGGCCGCGTATCCAAGGTAATGTTCAGAACGCTCGTGATCGAATGATTCGGTTTCTCATCTTCGTCGCCGTCATGATGATGGCGCCGGAACTGGCTGTGGCCCAGCAGTTCCCGACGGATATCTTCAACACCCCGATCGATGGATCGGTGGCGGCGTGGATCATTCGTACCTTCGGTCTGCTCACGGTGCTGTCGGTGGCGCCGGGCATCCTGATCATGGTCACGAGCTTCCCGCGTTTTCTGATCGCCTTTTCGATACTTCGCTCCGGCATGGGGCTTGCGACCACTCCTTCCAACATGATCCTGACCAGCATGGCCTTGTTCATGACCTTCTATGTCATGGCGCCCACCATGGACCGGTCGTGGCGTGAAGGCGTGCAGCCGCTGCTCAGCAATCAGATCACGGAAGGTGAGGCCGTCGCCCTCATCGCAGAGCCCTTCCGGACCTTCATGACGGCGAACACGCGTGACAAGGATCTCGCGCTCTTTGTCGACATCGCCAACGAACGTGGCCAGGCAACCATCGTCGACGGCAAGGTCGACTACCGGGTGCTCATCCCGGCCTTCATGCTGTCGGAAATCCGCCGCGGTTTCGAGATCGGCTTTCTCATCATTCTGCCGTTCCTGGTCATCGATATGGTCGTCGCGACCATCACCATGGCCATGGGTATGATGATGCTCCCGCCCACCTCGATCTCACTGCCGTTCAAGATCCTCTTCTTCGTCCTGATCGACGGGTGGAACCTGCTTGTCGGCAGCTTGGTCCGATCCTTCGTTTAAGTTAACTATAAGCGCTTACGATTGCTTCACCACGCTCTCTTACGGACGATTCACCACGTCCCAAGCGCCCCTTGGGCTACCTCAAAATGTAAAGAAGTTGGCAAGTATTGGCTGCGAGTTTGGAGCTCGCACGACGGGTCTGGTAGCAACGAAAAATACCAAAGGCATGATGCCGAACGTCCGTGACCGGTAAATTTTTGTAAGTCCGGTATGTCCCCTCTTGTATCTCGTTTAAGGGACAAATTGACATGGCCAGCATTCTGACCAACTCCAGCGCGATGTCCGCGCTCGCCACCCTGCGCTCGATCTCTTCCAACATGGAAGCGACGCAGAACGCCATCTCGACCGGCCTGAAGGTTTCCAAGGCATCTGACAACGCTGCTTACTGGTCGATCTCGACGAGCATGCGTTCTGACAACATGGCACTGTCCGCTGTGACCGACGCTCTCGGCGTCGGCGCTGCAAAGGTCGATACCGCCTATGCCGGTATGGATTCCGCAATTGACGTCGTCAAGGAAATCAAGGTCAAGATCGTTGCCGCCAAGGAAGAAGGCGTCGACAAGGCCAAGATCCAGGACGAAATCACGCAGCTCCAGGAACAGCTTGTCTCGATCGCGAAGAGCTCGTCCTTCAACGGCGAAAACTGGATCGCGGGCACGGCTGACACGAAGACTGTTGTCAGCGGCTTCGTCCGTAACTCTGACGGCAACGTCAGCGTCAAGACGACCGAATACACCATGGACAACACGTCCATGCTGTACACCTTCGACGCCGACGGCGAAGTTGAAGATGACAACGGCATTCTCGGCGCAAACGGCGACACGATCACCGTTGACGGCACCGACTACACAACCATCGCTGTGAAGGACATCGACGTCGAGAACGACGATATCGACGCCGCACTGGTTTCGGTTGATGCCGCACTCGAGAAGATGACGAGCGCCGGCGCAAAGCTCGGTTCTATCTCTTCCCGTATCGAGCTGCAGACCGACTTCTCCGAGAAGCTGTCTGACGCCATCGAAAAGGGCGTTGGCCGTCTCGTTGACGCCGACATGAACGAAGAGTCCACCCGCCTCAAGGCCCTGCAGACCCAGCAGCAGCTGGCAATCCAGGCGCTCTCGATCGCCAACAGCGACTCGCAGAACATCCTGTCGCTCTTCCGTTAATCGAAAGAACGGGCCGGCCCGTACGGGCCGGCTAGACTGTCCCGACGCCGATATGCCTTGGTGGCTGACCAGAGGCGTGCGAAGGGAGAGCTTCAACATCCGGGGGCTGACCTGGACACGAGGCAAGGCAAAGGCCGCATTCGGAAACGAATGCGGCCTTTCCGTTTTGTTAAACATAATCTGCTACGCGCGCGCACGCGTGAAGGTTGCAGAAATTTTCAGAAAAATTCGATTTCCCGTTTTCGTTTAGGCCTTCATTAACCTTGATAGTTTTATCTAGGCCTATCGAAGCGGCGAGCTAACTCTTAAAAATCAGCCAGTTAGCAGGCATGATGCTGTGCGCCGTTACCGGAGAGACCGGAATGTCCCTTCTTAGTCAGCCATTCAAGGGGCAATACTACTATGACGAGCATTCTCACCAATATCGCCGCCATGTCCGCACTCCAGACGTTGCGCTCTATCGGCAGCAACATGGAAGACACACAGGCCCGCGTTTCCTCCGGTCAGCGCGTCGGCGAAGCCTCCGACAACGCTGCCTATTGGTCGATCGCCACCACCATGAAGTCCGACAACATGGCGCTGTCTGCCGTGTCTGACGCACTCGGTCTCGGCGCATCGAAGATCGATACTGCCTATGCCGGTATGGAATCTGCCATCGACGTCGTAAAGGAAATCAAGGCCAAGCTGGTCACCGCCACTGAAGAAGGCGTCGACAAGGCTAAGGTTCAGGAAGAAATCGACCAGCTGCAGCAGCAGCTCATGTCGATCGCAGAATCGGCTTCGTTCAGCGGTGAAAACTGGATCGCTGGCGGCACCGACACGGCAACCGGCGCTGCCGATGTGACCGTCGTTTCCGGCTTCGTTCGCGACGCTGGCAACAACGTATCGGTCAAGACCACGACCTACTCGCTCGACGCTACCACTGCTGGCGAAATGACCATCCTGTTCGGTGGCGACGCGACGGGCGCAATCGACGAAGTGACCGGTATCCTGGGTACTGTCGGTTCCGACTGGACCACCACGACCTTCACCCTGCCCGACGGTACGACCAACTCTGGTGCGACCACCGACGTAGCCGGCATGTCTGTCTACACGCTCGACATCACCGACTTTGAAAACGACGACATGGCAGAAGCCCTGACGCTCGTTGACGCAGCGCTCGCCAACATGACCAGCGCTGGCGCAGACCTCGGCTCGATCTCCATGCGTATCGAACTGCAGGAAGACTTCGTCAACAAGCTGTCTGACTCGCTCGACTCCGGCGTTGGCCGTCTCGTCGACGCCGACATGAACGAAGAGTCCACCCGCCTCAAGGCACTGCAGACCCAGCAGCAGCTGGCCGTCCAGTCGCTCTCGATCGCCAACTCTTCCACAGAAGTCATCCTCTCGCTCTTCCGTTAAGACTGAAGAGCTCCAATATGGAAGCCGCCCTCCGGGGCGGCTTTTTTTCGTATTAAGGATTTTTACAGTTTCGATTAACCATGCGTTAACCATAAGCCGGTTACATGAGGTCATGTAACGATGAGTTAACCAAGACGAAGAAATGGTTAAGGGCATTACGCCGCGTCATCGTTCCCGGAAAGACCGGGATGTCCCCAGATCTAGCCATTAAGGGACACGACCGTGACCAGCATTTTGACAAACAACGCAGCGATGGCTGCACTTCAGACACTCCGCTCGATCGACTCGAAGATGCAGGACACCCAGGCGCGTGTATCCTCCGGTCTGCGTGTCGGCGACGCCTCTGACAACGCCGCCTATTGGTCGATCGCAACCACCATGCGCTCCGACAACATGGCGCTCTCCGCCGTCCAGGACGCTCTCGGCCTCGGCGCCGCGAAAATTGACACCGCCTACGCCGCGATGGAAAGCTCCATCGAGGTGATGAAGGAAATCAAGGCCAAGGTTGTTGCCGCCACCGAAGAAGGCGTCGACAAGACCAAGATCCAGGAAGAAATCGACCAGCTGCAGGAGCAGCTTCGCTCGATCTCCGAATCCGCAAGCTTCAGCGGCCAGAACTGGGTTGCTACCGGCACCGACACAGTGACTGCCCCCGTGGATGTGACGGTCGTTTCCGGCTTCATCCGCGACTCCAGCGGCAATGTTTCGGTTTCGACGACGCTCTATTCCCTCGATGCGACGACGCCGGATGGCATGACCGTCCTGTTCGGTGGTGATGCGGCCGGTCTGATCGACTACAACTCCGGTATCATCGGCAGCATTTCGGACACCTTCGACGCCTTCGTCGACTGGGACAATGACGGAACGGCCGGTGTCGCAGCTGCCGAAATCGCAGGCGTTTCCATCGACCAGCTCGACATCACCGGCCTGACGACCGCCGGCATGCAGGAAGCCCTGTCACTCGTCGAATACGGCCTTCAGCAGATGACCAGCGCGGCTGCTGCTCTCGGCTCGATCTCCATGCGAATTGGCATGCAGGAAGACTTCGTCGCGGCTCTCACCGACTCGATCGACAGTGGTGTCGGTCGCCTCGTGGATGCCGACATGAACGAAGAATCGACCCGCCTGAAGGCACTGCAGACCCAGCAGCAGCTGGCCATCCAGTCGCTCTCGATCGCCAACACCTCTTCCGAAAGCATCCTGACACTCTTCCGTCAGTAAGCGGCGCTCTGGCTAGGGGCGACTTCGTCCCGCCCTGACTGTGTCGGATGTTATCGGTTTGAATCCGCGCCTCGCAAGAGGCGCGGATTTTCGTTTGAGCCTTGCGCGAAACTTTTGGCATTTTCGTTTGGACTACAAAAGACAATCCGATGCCTTGCCATGCCCTTGGTCTCTTTGTTAACTGCCGCTGTTAACGATTTGTTAACAGTGACGGGGACCGCGCGCTTAAGTGGTCTGCATGATGCCCTCCCGTCTTGCCGGCCAGCGCCGGATGCGCAGTCCTGAACGCTTAGGGGCACCAAGCATGACCAGTATTATGACCAATGCGGCCGCCATGGCGGCGCTGCAGACGCTTCGTTCGATCGACAACAACCTCGAGACGACCCAGCGGCGTGTTTCCTCGGGCTACCGGGTAGAAACCGCAGCCGACAATGCCGGCTATTGGTCCATTGCCACCACGATGCGCTCCGACAATGCGGCGCTCTCGACCGTTTCCGACGCGCTCGGCCTCGGTGCGGCGACCGTTGATACCGCTTACACGGCGCTCGACAACGTCGTCGACGTTATGTCGAGCATCAAAGCGAAGCTCGTGGCCGCCAGCGAGCCGGGCGTCGACAAGAACAAAATCAACGAAGAAATGACGCAGCTGAAGAATCAGCTGATCTCCGCAGCGCAGTCCGCATCCTTCTCCGGTGAGAACTGGCTCTACAATACCAATGCAGCGGAGCTCGGCACGAAGCAGGTTGTCTCGTCCTTCGTTCGCGGTGCCGATGGCAGCGTTCAGGTCACGACACTCGACTTCGATACCGAAGAATCGGTCCTGATCGACATCCAGGATGCCTCGCGAGGCTTTCTGACGAAGTCGATCGATGCCGATGTGCTGCGCAACACCGGTACGGGTGCCCGCGAATACTATCTCCTCGACATGGGCGCACCGACCAGCGGCGATGAAATCGCGATCGACACCAACACGACCAAGGAACAGCTAGACGACATGATCGCCGTCGTCGACGACGTCATCCAGCAGCTGACGGATGCCGCCGCCACGCTCGGCGCGATCACCTCGCGCATCGAGATGCAGGACAATTTCGTCTCCAACCTGATGGACGTGATCGACAAGGGTATCGGACGTCTGGTCGATGCCGACATGAACGAGGAATCGACACGCCTGAAGGCCCTGCAGACCCAGCAGCAGCTCGGCATCCAGGCCCTCTCGATCGCCAACAGCAGCGCCGAAAAGCTTCTCACCCTCTTCCAGCGCTAACAGTTGAGACGCCGGATGCGCAAGCGTCCGGCGCACTCGTGTCGATTTGAAGCAGGTGGCCGCAAACGTCATTCATCTTCGCGCAAGTTTGAACCCCTAGTTTTAGGAAAGCACGTGGCACAAGAGCGCCAATCCGTGCCGAACGAGCTTCGAATAACTTCGGAAGATGAGAGAACGCGTACGGATATGCTGAAGTTTGATCTTCTTCTCGCGGAAGGCCGCGTTTCCTGGCCTCGCCATGTCGCCGATGGAGGCGATTGCCGATGAGCATGCCACTGGCCCGTTATCTCAAGGATTTTTCCAGCGACGTTGCGCCGCCGGCACCGCCGACGTCGGCGCCGACTTTCGATCTGCCGAGCGTCGATGCGTTCGACATGGACTTTCCGGCACTGCCCGAACCTGACCCGATTGATGTCGAAGCTCTCAGACGCGAAGCCTATGCCGAAGGGCATGAGGCTGGCGAAAAGGCTGCCGCCGAGCGTTTCGAGGTCGACCGACAGGCGATGGAGATTGCCCACGCCCAGGCGCTCGCCGAACGCGACCAACGGCTGCGCGACGAGTTCGCAACCATCGTCGGCACGAAGCTTCCCGAGTTGATCCAGAAGCTTTCTCTTGCCGTTAGCGAACAGGCGGCTGTTGCCCTGGCGCCGGTGATCGGCGAGGCGCTTGCGGAAAAGGCGGTCAAGGATCTCGCCGTCGTGCTCCAGGCAGCCATCTCCTCTGGCGACGCGGGTACGATCGAAGTGAAGGGTCCGCGCCTGCTGTTCCAGAAATTGCAGTCCGAAATGCCAGAGCACATGAGCTTCCTTCGCCACACGGAGGATGACGATCTCGACCTGACGGCCGAGTTCGGTGACGCGGCGCTTGTGACCCGCATCTCCGCCTTTACGGCGAGCCTGAAGAAAGTGCTGGCATGAGCGACGAAAATCACCACCACGGCAAAAACGAGATCATCATCGTCAAGCGCCATAAGGGTGACCACGATGGTGCCCATGGTGGCGCCTGGAAGATCGCCTATGCCGACTTCATGACCGCGATGATGGCCTTCTTCCTCGTCATGTGGCTGGTCAACGCCGCGAACGAGGAAACCAAGGCCTCGGTCGCCAGCTACTTCAATCCGATCAAGCTCTCTGACGAAAAGCCCACAGAAAAGGGCCTGGAGAAACCGGTCGAGACCAGCGAAGGCGAAGAGAAGAAGGAACGGTCCCAGGTCGACGAGGACGAGGACAAGGTCGGTTCGGCCGCCGCAACTGGCGACGATCAGACGGCGTCGTCCGGCGACGAGGCCAACTATTCCGAGGCCGATTTCTTCGAAAATCCCTATTCCGTTTTGGCCGAAATCGCGCAGGAAGTTGGCCAGCAGGCCAATGTCAGCGCCAAGGGCGAGGGCGGTGCAGCCGATTCCGGCCCGTCGACCGGTGCGCAGGGCGGTGAAGCCTATCGCGATCCCTTCGATCCCGACTTCTGGACCCAGCAGGTGCAGACGGCCAACGGCCCGCCGGGTGAGCCGACCGATGCGCCGACACCGGCGGAGCAGGCCCAGACCGCAGCACAGCCGGCGACCGAACCGGTTGATCCGTCAACCGAGCCTGAGCAGCAGATCGCCCTTGTCGTTCCCGGACAGAAGCCTGTGGATCCGGCAACCCCCTCCGAGGCATTGACTGGCGACAAGCCGGCGGAAGCCGACATGCCGAAAAGCGACGTCGGCGAAACCGACCAGTCCGAGACCAAGACCGAAGACAAGGTTGAGACCGCCAAGGTAGATGCCACGGCAGAGGCGCAGCTCGAGGTCCAGCTCGCCGCAGCCGACAAGTTGAAGGCAGAGATTGAGGAAACGCTCGGCGGCGCCGCCGGCAAGCTCGCCGAAGGGCTCCTGGTCACACCGTCGGAAGGCGGCTTGCTCGTCACCATCAGCGATCAGAGCGACGCTGCCATGTTCAATGTCGGCTCGGCCGTCCCGCGCCGCGAACTGGTGCTGGCGATGGAACGACTGGGCAAGCTTTTGCAGGACAAGCCCGGCCGTATCGTCATCCGCGGTCATACCGACGCCCGCCAGTTCAAGGGTACGGAAAACGACAACTGGCGCCTCTCCATGGCCCGCGCCCACAGCGCATACTACATGCTGGTGCGTGGCGGCCTGAGCGAGGACCGCGTCGAACAGGTTTCCGGCTTTGCGGATCGCCGCCCACAGGTTGCCGATGATCCGCTCGCGGATGCCAACCGCCGCATCGAAATCCTGATCGAAGCGGACGAGGGCTGAGCATGGCCATTCGGCGACTGTCCCTCTGCGTTCTGCTCTCCGGTCTGGCGGCTTTTGCTGCCGGATCGCCGAGCCATGCGCAGTCGGTGGACGAGACGCTCGAACCCTACCGGATGCTGCGTTCGCTGCAATTCGTCCAGGATACCGTCATCAGGGGTGACCATTCCGCAGCAGACATGCAGCGTTTCATGCTGGGCACGATCGACGAGCGGCTGCGCACGGCCGATCCGAAGATCTTCCAGGATCCGCGCAACGTCGATGCGGCCCTGATCTATGCGATGAGCGGCGGGAATCCCGCGACGCTGGAATTGCTTGTTGCCCGTGACATCGAAGGCAATTTCGACAACCGCGTCAGCGATGCCTTACGCAAATATCTGACCGGCAAGGGCACCTTGATCGCCAAGACACTGGGCGACATGGCCGTCGAATACAAGAACGCCAAGATCGGGCCGTATCTCGCGCTCGTTGCCGGCAATGTCACCCTTGCCAAGGATCCGGCTGCCGCCTTGAAGTTCTACGACTGGGCGCGCCTCACGGCTCCCGGCACCATTGTCGAAGAGGCAGCCCTTCGCCGTTCGCTCGCCGTCGCCGTCGACGCCAAGATCGTCGACAAGGCGTCGCTCTATGCGAATGGCTACGCACGCCGCTTCCTCTATTCGCCCTATGCCAGCCAATTTGCCGATCTTTTCGTCCGGTTCGTCGTCGAGCACTACGATGTGCTGAAGCCCGCCGACATCGACGCGACGCTGGGCTATATGGATATCGACCGGCGCCGTGAGGTCTACCTCCGCGTTGCGCGCGAAGCGGCGATCGCAGGTCGCAAGGAACTCGCCACCATGGCCGCCGACCAGGCAAAGCTCCTGTCCGGCAGCGAAGAGGGCGCAGACGCCCTTGCCAAACTCTACGGCAGCCTCGTCGGCGTCCCGACCGAGAATGTCGACGATGCCATGGCTGTCCTGATGAATATCCCGGAAGACGCGCTTTCGCCTCGCGACCGCGCGCTGCGCCAGGCCGCCGAAACCGTGGCCAAGGAGGTTCTGCGCAAGCCGGAACCAGCCGCCGCCCCGCAGGCGCCCCCGCCGGTAGACGCTCCGCAGGCAGGCGAAGCGGTTGAGGCTGCTGCGACCGACCAGGAGCTGCAGGATCCCTTTGCCCAGCCGCAGGCGGCAGACGCAGCCCCCGGTGAGGCTGAAGTACAGCCCGCGGCGGCAGAGTCCGGTACGCCACCGGCCGAGCAGGCCGAGATCGATCCCGAACTGCGAACCTTCGTCGATGCGGGACGGTCCAAACTCGATGCCATAGACGATCTTCTCCAGAAAGAAGGCCCCTGATCATGATGGATGCACTCTCAGCTCCCAGATTGCCTGTTTCGGATGGCGCCGCGTCGCAATCCGCCTCCGGTCGTAGTGACAGGGCGGAAGACGGCGGCAGCTTCTCGAAGGTACTTTCGAGCTCGGGAGAGCAGGAGCGTGGCACGTCGCAGGGCGGAAATTCTGACGAAGATGCGGCAAGCGTAGACGCCGACGGTGATCTTCCGGCGGCCAAGACCTCCACGCGCGGCGCCGACCCATCCCTGTTTGGCATCGACGATGCCTTGCTTGCAGAGCTCGAAGCTCTGCCGGACGACGTGTCCATGGGCGACCTCGTGCGCCTTCTGGCAAACGCCAAGGCGCAGGGCAAGGGAAGCGCCAAAGAGGGCAAGGAGCCCGAGGTCGAGATCGAAGGTCTCGATCCCGCACTCAAGGCTGAGCTCGCCAAGGCCATGGCCGCCGTTCGCGACCGCAAGGGCGAGGAAGGCACCGAGGAGGTTTCGGCCGAACAGGCATCCGGCGAGACTGCAGGCGCCGAGGCGAAGGCCACTGACCTCGCAGATGTGCTGCAGCTTTTGGCCGGCGGTGAAGCCAAGATCGCAGAGAAGAACGAGGAACCCGTCAAGGGCGAGAAGAGCGCTAAGGCAGATCAAAAGGCCGTTGAAGGCCTTGCCGTGGCCGCCGTCTCAGAGGGGGAGACAGATGCCTCCACCGCGGATGACAGTGGCTCGGAAGGCAATCGCGACTTCCGCTTCGTTAGGGCTGATGGCAAGGGAGAGCCCGTACTTCTGCGCAGCGAAGGATCTGAACAGACCGAGCAGAAGGCAGTCGAGACGGTTACCGTGGTCGACAGCCGACGCTATATCGCGCCGGTCTCGACGACCAACGGTGCTTCGATCACAGCGGCCATGCTGGGCGACAGTGAGTGGGTCGGCGCCATGTCACCGGGTTCTGAACTGGCCAACGCTGCGACCCAGTCCAGCCAGGGCAAGGTCGTGCATACCTTGAAGATCCAGATGACACCGATCGACCTTGGAAGTGTCACCGCGACCTTGCGGCTATCGGGTGAGGAGCTGAGCGTCCAGTTGACCGTTGACAATCCGGCAGCGCTGCGCCAGCTCTCCAACGATCAGAGCGACATCCTGAAGGCCCTGCGCGCGCAGGGTCTGGTGGTCGATCAGGTGCAGGTGAACATGCAGGTCGCGACTGTCGATCGCAGCGCCGATACCGGTCAGAACAGTGCGCAAAACCAGCAAGCTGGCCAGCAGACATTCCAGTCCGGAAACCAGGGTGGCAGCGAACGGCAGCAGCAGGGTGAGACTGCAGGAAACGGGGTACGGACGGCAGATGAGCGCCTGGTTCAAACGACGGATACTCCGGCTACCGACGCTCGCAGCACTCGCCCTGATCAGCTTTACGTCTGAGGCAGCGGCAAGCCTTGGGGCCTGTGAGGGCGCCATCAGTGCGGCCGCCGCCAAGTTCGGCATACCCGAAGGCATCCTCTATTCGGTGGGTCTCACCGAGACGGGGCGCAAGGGCAGCCTTCAGCCCTTCGCCATGAATGTCGAAGGCAAAGCCTATTACTTCGATGAGTTGGAGGAAGCGCTCGAGGCGTTCCAGCGGGCGAGGGAAGGCGGCGCGGTCCTCATCGACGTCGGCTGCATGCAGATCAATCAGCACTTCCACGGAGAGCATTTCAGCTCCGTAGAAGCGATGTTTGACCCTCGGCGAAACGTGGAATATGCAGCGCGCTTTCTCAGCAATCTGCATAGCCGTCACGAAACGTGGACCATGGCTGTTGCAAGGTACCACGCGGGGCCGAACAACGACCCGGCCCAGAAGCGCTACGTGTGTCGCGTGATCGCAAATTTGGTGGCGACGGGCTATGGAAGCTGGACGCCCAATGCGCGACAATTTTGCGGTGAATAACAATCGAAGGTTGTTTGACAGCCACGATTGTGCCGATTTGCGAAATGTGGCGAGACTGCGATGAAAGAGGCATTAGCAAGAGCTTGTGCGAAACTTGCGTTAACTTTTCCACTGGAAAATAGTGCCTTACAACCCGGATAGCTACTATATCTAGTTCAAATCGGCACCAAATGGTTAATCAATCGTTAATTACTATGGTTAAGTTCTCCTAGTTGTTCATAAATCCCCCGATTCGTACCCATGGTGCATCGAAACACCACACTGATTCGGAGGCGGCTGAATGATCGTCGTGGTAGATGAGCGCGAGCTCGTGAAAGACGGATACACATCACTATTTGGGCGCGAGGGAATTCCCTCGACGGGTTTCGACCCACGCGAGTTCGGGGAATGGGTCAATACGGCGGCCGATTCCGACATCGCGGCGGTTGAAGCATTCCTTCTCGGACAGGGCGAGGCGACCCTGGAACTGCCGCGGGCAATCCGCGACCGGACCCAGGCACCTGTGATCGCAGTCAGCGATCAGCCATCCCTGGAGGCAACCCTCGCACTCTTCGACTGCGGCGTCGATGATGTCGTGCGCAAGCCGGTCCATCCTCGCGAAATCCTGGCACGCGCTGCGGCCATCCGCCGGCGTCTGCGGGCGATCACCAATTTCACCGAGATCGGCCCGATCAAGGTCTTCTCCGACGGCCGCGATCCCGAGATCGCCGGCGACGTCTTCCCCTTGCCGCGCCGCGAGCGCCGCATTCTCGAATATTTGGTCTCCAACCGCGGTCGTCGCGTCTCGAAGACCCAGATCTTCAACGCGATCTACGGCATCTTCGACGAAGAAGTCGAAGAGAACGTCGTCGAAAGCCACATCTCCAAGCTTCGCAAGAAGCTTCGCAAGAAGCTCGGTTTCGACCCCGTCGATTCCAAACGCTTCCTCGGTTACTGCATCGACTGGAGCTGATGATTACATCCCGCGGCCGCCCTTGTGCGGCCGCAGTTTTTTCCTCGCCACGAGGTGAAAAAACGGCAGGGCCCTCCAGCCAGACAGCTTCACGCAAGGCCCACCTCATACTCTCCCATTGACTATAAAACGAGGATTTTGACATGAGCCTTTACGGAACCATGCGAACGGGTGTCTCCGGCATGAACGCCCAGTCGAACCGGCTGAGCACTGTCGCTGACAACATCGCCAATTCCAGCACCGTCGGCTACAAGAAGGCCTCGGTGCAGTTTTCATCCATGATTTTGCCGACCACGAACGGCGCCTACAATTCCGGCGGCGTCGAGACCGATGTCCGCTACTCGATTTCGAGCCAGGGCACCTTCAGCTACACGACCTCCGAGACGGACCTCGCAATCAATGGCGACGGCTTCTTCATCGTGAAGGGCGACGACGGCACTCCCTACATGACCCGTGCGGGTTCCTTCGTTCTCCAGGATGACGGCACGCTCAAGAACACCGCAGGCTATACCCTCCAGGGTTACGAATACGATTCCACGGCTGATCCGACCATCGTCGTGAACGGCTTCGATGGACTTGAAGACGTAGATTTGTCCGGTTCGGGCATCTCCGCTGTCGCCTCGACGACGGGTACCCTCAACGTCAACCTGCCCAACGGTGCGGAAGACGGTTTTGTGCAGACGACCTCTCTGAAGGTGTTCGACAGCCAGGGTTCCAGCCGCCTCATTGAATTCACCTACACGAAAGTCACCGACAACGAGTGGACGGTAGAAGCAACCGGTCCCGGTGTTCCGGCCACGGTACTCGGCGTGACCAGCCTCTTCTTCACCACGGACGGCCAGCTTGATACGGCATTGAGCCCGACGCCCCTCACGCTGCAGACCTTCGATATCGACGGTGCTGTGGTGCCGGATATCACCTTGGAAATCGGCGACACGACGCAGCTCGCGTCTGCCTTCTCCGTTGAAGAAGGCAAGGTCAACGGTAACGCTGCCTCGAAGGTCAAGGGCTACGAGATCGACGACAAGGGCGTCGTCTCGATCGCCTACGAAAACGGCGACCTGGTGCCGAAGTTCCGCGTCGCTCTTGCGAGCGTCCAGAGCCCGGACAACCTCAATCCGGTTGCCGGCAACATGTACACCCAGTCGAACGATTCCGGTGTCGTCATCCTCGGTTATGCCGGCTCCAGCGGCTTTGGCACGATCCTGTCCGGCGCTCTCGAAGACTCCAACGTGGACGTCGCTGAAGAGCTGACGGCCATGATCGAGTCCCAGCGGAATTACACCGCAAACTCCAAGGTTTTCCAGACCGGCTCCGAATTGATGGAAGTCCTGGTCAACCTGAAGAGATAATCGAAAGAGTAGGTTAGTCCTATGTCGCTTGCATCGTCGCTCAATACGGCCAATTCGATTTTCCGGAATACGTCCCAGCAGACGTCCGTAATCTCGACGAACATCGCCAACACCGGCAACGAAAACTACGTTCGCCGTGACGCGGTGGTCACGCAGTCCGTATACGGTTTCTCGTCGGTGCAGAACGAGCGGTCGCAGCAGATGGCTCTGTTGCGGCAGATGTCATCCTCGACTGCGCAGCAAAGTGCGCAGTCGACCCTGCTCGATGGACTGACCACGCTTTCCGATGCGCTCGGCGGCAATGACTACGAACTCTCGCCGTCTGCCTATCTTGCCAATCTGCAGAGCAGCCTCCAGTCGTTTGCGGCATCGCCAGGCGAATATGCACTCGCCTCCACGGTGGTGACGGATGCGATCGACGTGGTGAACTCGCTCAACAACGCGACCACCACGACGCAGGAATTGCGCGAAGACACCGACGCTCAGATGTTCGAGCAGGTGGAGACGCTGAACAAGCTGCTCGCCGAGTTCAAGATCGTCAACGACACGGTGGTGCGCCAGACGGCAACCGGCGGGGCTGCCGACGACTATCTCGATCGCCGCGACACGCTGCTCAAGGAAATCTCCGGGATCATCGGCGTTTCCGTGAACATGCGCGACAACAGCGACATGGTTCTCTACACCTATGACGGCACGACGCTGTTCGAGACCGATCCGCGCGAAGTCAGCTTCGTCCGCACCTATACCTACGACGCAACCGTGTCCGGCAACGCGATCTACATCGATGGCACACCGGTCCGCGCCGGCGTCGGTGGCAATACGGACGGCCAGGGTTCGCTGGCTTCGCTGGTTCAGATCCGCGATGTCATCGCTCCGACCTTCCAGACCCAGCTCGACGAAATTGCTCGTGGCCTGGTCGAGGCCTTCCAGGAGACCGACACAGGTGGCGGTGGTGAACTGCCCGGCCTGTTCACCTGGCCGACCGGCACTGTTCCGGCAACAGGCACTGTCGAATCTGGACTGGCTGCCCTCATTCAAGTCAACCCGGCCGTTCGCTCCGATGCCGGCGGCGACCCGATGCTGATCCGCGACGGCGGGATCAATGGTGCGGCCTATGTTCAGAATGTCGATGGTTCCTCGGGTTTCACCGACCTCATCAACTCCTATGTGGATGAGCTGGCGGCCAACCGCAGCTTCTCCGCCGATGCCGACCTGAAGACGGATGCAAGTGTCCTGTCCTTCGCCAGCAACTCGATCGGCTGGCTCGAAGAACTGCGCTCGAACGCGACGACGGCGAACGAAAACAAGCAGGCGCTCTATGAGCGGACCTTCCAGACCTACTCTTCCAAGACGGCAGTCAGCCTCGATGAAGAGCTATCGCTGCTGCTCGATGTAGAGCAGTCCTACAAGGCCGCGGCCAAGCTCGTCTCTACCGTTGACGAGATGCTGAAGGCCGTTCTCGAAATGGCGGGGTAATCCCTGATGTCGACAGCCAGCGTTTCTAACCTATCGACCCAGACATCGATGCGCCTGACGATCCGGCAGGCCCAGAACGAACTCCTGAAGTCCCAGCAGGAAGTCAGCACGGGTTTCTACGCCGACATTGGCGCCGAGCTCGGCAGCAAGACGTCGACGGTGGTCGACCTCAACCGGGAAAGCCTGCGGCTGAACTCGATGATCAGCAACAACTCGATCGCGACCCAGCGTCTCTCGGCCTCTCAGGAAGCCTTGAAGCAGATTGCTACGGCCGCCGAGGATATGAACAACGCGCTGATCACCATCTCCGGTTCGTCGAACAGCGACACGATCGAAACCACCGTCATGACGGTGAAGAATTCGCTGTCGACCATGACCAGCATGGCCAATCAGTCGGCCAACGGCGAATTCCTGTTCGCCGGCATCAACACCGACGTCCAGCCGCTTGCCGAATACACCGAGACTTCGGCCGCAAAGACCGCGTTCGACACGGCATTCACTGCCTATTTCGGCTTTGCGCCCACCGACACGGCCAATACGGCAACGATTGCGGCTAGCGGTGCAGCGCCCAGCATGGAGGACTTCATCACCTCCACGCTCGAGCCGATGTTCACCGGTCCGGACTGGAACACCAACTGGTCCAGCGCCACCGATGAGGCGATGACGAGCCGCATCACGCAGTCCGAAACCGTCCAGACCTCTGCATCCGCGAATGAAGACGGCTTCCGTTACTTCGCGCTGGCTGCAGTGTTGACCACGGAACTTATGAGTATCGGGGCTCCGGCCAATGCTGTGACGGTCGCGATCAACAAGGCCATCGACTACACCGGCCGCGCAATCACCGGCATCAACTCCACGCGCTCAGAACTCGGTCTTTCTCAGAACCGAGTTGAGAAGGCGGATGCCTCGCTCAAGGTTCAGGTGGATATAATCGAGACCAGCCTGTCGAGCAAAATTGAAGTAGATGCGTACGAAGCCTCGACTCGCGTTAACTCTCTGCTTTCCATGGTGGAAGCATCTTACACGCTGACCTCGAAGATCCAGGCGCTGAGCCTTGTCAACTACCTTTGATGAGCAAAGGGTGAAATGAACCTGAAGGGCAACTGAATGTACCAGTTCTCATATGCCGAAATTATGGAGGATGGCGTCGCTGACGCCAAGGATCGCGAACGTCAGGCCCTTGACCGTTGCATCCAGCTTCTTAGCGCGGCGCGGGACAAGAAGGGTTACTCCCGCGAAGCGATCGAGGCACTTTTCTATACGCGCCGGGTCTGGGTCCGGCTGATCGAAGATCTGCAAAACCCGGAAAACCAGTTGGGCGAGGAAATCCGCGCCAATCTGATTTCCATCGCCATCTGGATTTTGAAAGAATGTGACCGGATCCGCAAACGCGAGTCGGAAAACTTCCAGGGCATTATCGACGTGACAACCATCATCAGGGATGGACTTAAATGAAGAGCACTTTGCGCATCTCGCTCAAGTCGGGCGAACGTATTTTCATCAATGGAGCGGTTCTGCGCGTCGACCGCAAGGTTGCCCTCGAGTTCCTGAACGATGTGACTTTCCTGCTTGAGAACCACGTTCTCCAGCCCGAACAGGCCACGACCCCGCTGCGTCAGCTGTACTTCATCGCTCAGATGATGCTCATCAATCCGGAAGGCAAGGATCAGTCGCTTGCGATGTTCCGTAAGTCCGTGATCATGCTGCTGTCGTGCTTCGAGAACGAGGAAATCCTCGCCGAACTGAAGCGCATCGACGGCATGGTGTCATCCGGCCGCGCCTTTGATGCTCTCAAGGCCATCCGTCAGCTGTATCCGATCGAGGACCGCATCCTGAACAATCAGGAAATGGCGCCGGCAACGATCGAACAGATCCGCAAGGAAATTGCGCCATGGCGGTAGACGCAGTCACCGGCACGACCACCACAACGAGCACGACATCCACGTCGTCGACATCCAGCAGCGCGGCAAGCCAAGCCTCTGCCAAGGCGTCTCTGGATTATGACAGCTTTCTGCAGCTGCTCATTGCCCAGATGAAAAACCAGGATCCGACGGATCCGATGGACGCCAGCGAGCAGATCGCCCAGCTTGCCACCTTCTCGCAGGTCGAGCAGTCGATCCAGATGAACTCGAACCTCGAGACTCTGATCACCGGCAATGCTCTGACCAATGCCTCGTCCTACATCGGCAAGACCATCACGAGCGCCGATGAAAAGACCAGCGGTGTCGTGGCCTCCGTCCGCGTCTACAGTGACACGATGGTTGCGACCACGACGGACGGCAAGGAAATCCCGATTATTGTCGGCGTTCGCGTCGGCACTGCAAGCACCACGACGACCGGTTCTTGATATGCTAGGCCTTTCGGGGTGGATGGCATGATTCGCCGCTCCGAAAGGATACCGTCTCATGAATGAGGCAGACGCTCTCGACATTCTCCAGGCTGCGATCTGGACCATCATCATCGCGTCCGGCCCGGCCGTTGCGGCGGGCATGATCGTCGGCGTCGTCATCGCCCTCATCCAGGCGCTCACCCAGGTTCAGGAAATGACCCTGACCTTCGTGCCGAAGATCCTCGCGATCATGATTACCATCGGCATTTCGGCCCCCTTTGTCGGGGCGCAGATCAATCTCTTCACAACGCTGGTCTTCTCGCGAATACAATCCGGGTTCTAGCCGGGCGCCTGACACCCTCGCGCAAGCTTCGACCGTTATCTCTCTGGGGCAGACTGCCGGAAGCATGATCTTCCGGATGACTTCTCATGAAGAGATGGAACGGAAATGGCGCAACCTCCTGCACTCGTAATTCCGAAGGTAAGCCCCAGCGGGCGTGACATCGGCTTCGCGCTTGGGATCGTGATGATCCTGTGCATCCTGTTCCTGCCGATCCCGCCTTTCCTCATCGACGTCGGTCTCGCTTTCTCGATCGCGCTTTCCGTTCTGATCCTGATGGTCTCGCTGTGGATCCAGCGACCGCTCGATTTCTCGTCCTTCCCGACCATCCTGCTGATCGCCACCATGATCCGCCTGTCGCTCAACATCGCGACGACGCGCGTGATCCTGACCCATGGCCACGAGGGCCATAACGCAGCTGGCGGCGTCATTGCAGGCTTCTCGAACCTCGTGATGGGCGGCGACTTCGTCATCGGTCTGATCGTCTTCTTGATCCTGATCACGGTCAACTTCATCGTCATCACCAAGGGCGCCACCCGTATCGCGGAAGTTGGCGCCCGCTTCACCCTCGATGCCATCCCCGGCAAGCAGATGTCGATCGATGCCGACCTGTCCGCCGGTATCATCGACGAGAAGGAAGCCCAGCACAGACGTCGCGAACTTGAGCAGGAAAGCTCCTTCTTCGGCGCCATGGACGGTGCCTCGAAGTTCGTCCGCGGCGACGCCATCGCCGGCCTGATCATCACCGCGATCAACGTCGCCGGCGGCATCATCATCGGCTACTTCCGCCACGGCATGGAACTCGGCGAAGCAGCCGACGTCTTCGTCAAGCTCTCCGTCGGTGACGGTATCGTCTCGCAGGTTCCGGCCCTGATCGTCTCGCTGGCAGCCGGCCTTCTGGTCTCGCGCGGCGGCACACCAGGCTCGACCGACCAGGCCGTCGTCAATCAGCTGAGCGGCTATCCGCGCGCGCTGTATGTGGCAGCAGGCCTGATGGGGGCCCTCGCGATCGTACCGGGCCTGCCGTTCATTCCCTTCGTCGCACTCGGTGGCCTCATGGCCTTTGGTGCATGGTTCATCCCCCGCCAGCTCGAAGCGGAAAACCAGCTGAAGCGCGATCAGGAAGAAAAGAAGGTCATCCAGAACAAGGAAGCCGAGAAGGATTCGGTCAAGTCCGTCCTCAAGACCTCGGAAATCGAACTCGCGCTTGGCAAGCTCGTCTCGACCCGTCTTCTGGGTGCACACCAGGAACTGGCCTTCCGCGTCGGCAAGATGCGTAAGAAGTTCGCCAGCCAGTACGGCTTCGTCGTGCCCGAGATCAAGGTGACAGACGACATCATGATCCCGGAAAAGGCTTACCAGATCCGTATCCACGGCACGACGGTCGCCTCCAACAACCTGCGCGTCGGCGAAGTCCTCGTCGTCACTGGTTCCGGCCGCAGGCCCAATGTTCCCGGCGACGAAATCCGCGAACCCGCCTTCGGCATGCCGGCGGTCTCGGTCCTCGAAACCTTCACTGAGGAACTGAAGCGCGAAGGCTTCCACCCGATCGACAACGTCTCTGTCGTCTTGACCCATGTCTCGGAAGTCATCCGCAACAACCTGCCGCAGCTCCTGTCCTATAAGGACGTCAAGGTCCTGATCGATCGCCTCGATCCCGAATACAAGAAGCTCGCCGACGAAATCTGCTCGTCGCACATGTCCTATTCGGGTCTGCAGGCTGTGCTGAAGCTGCTGCTGGCCGAACGCGTCTCGATCCGCAACCTGCACCTCATTCTGGAAGCCGTGGCAGAGCTTGCGCCGCATGTCCGCAAGACTGAGCAGATCGTCGAACACGTCCGTGTCCGCATGGCCCAGCAGCTCTGCGGCGACCTCACCGACAACGGTGTCCTTCGCGTCCTGCGACTCGGCTCCAAGTGGGACCTCGTCTTCCACCAGGCCCTCAAGCGCGACGCCAAGGGCGAGATCGTCGAATTCGACATCGATCCCCGCAGCCTGGAAGAGTTTTCCGAGCAGGCAAGCCAGGTAATCCGTGAATTCATGGACCGCGGTCTGCCCTTCGTGCTTGTCACATCGCCCGAAACGCGGTCCTATGTGCGCATGATCATCGAACGACTCTTTGCGACCTTGCCCGTTCTGTCCCATGTCGAACTGGCCAAGGGCATCGAGATCAAGATTTTGGGCTCCATTTCATGATTGCTGACCCGCAGGGGACTGTGCTGGTGCTGGTGGCGATTTTCTGTCGCATCGGCGCCTGCATCATGACCCTTCCGGGTTTTTCCTCTGCCCGAATCTCGACCACCATCCGGTTCTTCCTCGCGTTTGCCGTCTCCATGGCCATGACGCCGCTGCTCTTCGACACGATCTACCCGAGCGTCCAGGGTACCGCGGCGACCCTCGTCGGCGTGATCTTCGCCGAGCTGCTGATCGGTGTGATGTATGGCCTCGTCCCGCGCCTCTATGTGCTGGGACTGCAGTTTGCCGGCTCGGCGATATCAATGGCGATCGGTCTCAACACACCGGGCGCCACCGACATTCTGGAAGACACCTCCGAAAACCAGATGACCAACCTCATCTCGTTCAGCGGGCTCCTCGTCCTTTTCATGCTGGATTTCCATCACGTGGTGTTTCGTGCGCTGGTCGATTCCTACACCGTGATGCCGCTGGGCGGCATGCCGGACAGCCAGAAGATGCTGATCACGCTGACCGATACGCTGTCGCAGACCTTTATGCTGATGCTGCGCCTCGCCAGTCCGTTCCTGATCTTCGGCTTGATGTTCAACTTCGCCGTCGGCCTCGTGAACAAGCTCGCTCCCCAGGTGCCGGTCTTCTACATCTCGACCCCGTATCTGCTGCTCGGTGGCCTGATACTGGTTTATTTCACCATTGCTGCCATGGTGATGCAGTTCGGTCAGTATTTTCCGATGATCTTCAACTTCTGAAGAGGACGCCATGGCAACACAGAAGAAATCCGACAAGCTGAAGCGTCTGGTCGCGGTGCAGCGCCATATGGAGCGCATGGCCGAAAGCGATCTTGGAATTACCGCCCAGCGCATCGAGGAGAACGCCCGCTCGATGGAAAACGTCATGGAGGCGATCGGCTCGCTCGAGCCGCTGCACCGGCTGTTTGCGCAGAATTATGCCGACCGCTTCGACCGCCTCTCCAACACGGACAAGCAGTTGCACGGCCTGCAGCAGGTTCAGGAAATGAAGCTGATGCGCGAGCGTGCCAAGGGCGACCGGCTGGAAGAAAACATGAAGGATGCCCGCGATCACGAAGAACGCGAGCGTGACGACGACGCGATCTACGACCTGATCGACATCAAGTTCGCCACACCAGCCTCCAGCAAGCTTCACGAGTGATAGTCGCCTCGAACAAAAAATCGAGGATGTCACCGTGGCCATTTCTCCTCCGAGCGATCTGGTGCTGGACGTGATCCGCGCCGCCGATCCGGCGCAAGTCGCCGCCGCCCAGGAACAGTTGAAGATCAATCGCGCCAACTTCATGGCGTCCAGTCTCGCTGAAAAGGGCGCAGGTTTCGGCGCGACCGTCGACATCCTGAACCGCACCACCAATGCAGCTCGCACGGAAGCGACGGCCGAGAAGGTCGAAGACACCGGCAAGCCACCGAAGATCTATCGCGATTTCGAGGCCGTTTATCTGACGAACTTCGTCCAGAGCATGCTGCCGGACGAGAGCGAGGAAGTGTACGGCAAGGGCAATGCTGGCGAGATGTGGAAGAGCATGATGGCCGAACAGCTCGGCTCGACCATTGCTGAGTCAGGCGGCGTGGGCATTGCAGAGCAGATGTATGAGACAGCTCTTCAGCGCGTTCGTGGTGAGGACGCCGACGCCGTGAACGCCTCCACCGACGAGACTGATCGCGGTCTGGCGATGAGCTGGGTGACAGATCTTGAGCGCCGCACCTTGGGTGCCGGCGCTGACGGCAACAACTGATTGTTTTAGGAAGATAGGGCAGAATTTCATGGAAGTTGTTTCGAGCGAATATCGCGTCAAGACGGTACTGAGCCGCCTGGAGCGCATCATCGACAACGAAAACGAGCGCATCGGTAAGGATCCGGAATTCGACTTCAAGGTCTCCAACGCGCACAAGAGCCGTTGCCTCTACGAATTGACGATGCTGTTCCGTGACACCGATCCGCGCGAGTTCGCCGTCAACTATGTGGAGCAGCTCCATGCTCTCAAGGAAAAGCTCGCCCTCAACGCGCGCCGTGTCGAGGCCCACCTCGCAGCCGTTCGCGCCGTCGCCGATCTCCTGAAGAATGCTGTCCGTGACGCCGATGGTGACGGCACCTATTCTCAGGAACAGTTCCAGTTCAGCGAGTTCTGATGGGCAAGATACTCGGAATCGGCCTTTGGGTCTGCATCGTCACGCTGGGAGCCGTCTACGGCTCGATCTTCCTGGCGACAGCCCCTGCCGGCCCGAGCGAGGAAGAAACCAAGAAGGCCGCCCTGGAGCTGATCCGGGGCGAGCCGATCACCATTCCCGTCATCGGTAATGGCGATGTCACCGGCTACTTCCTGACCCGCATTTCCTTCATGATGGACAAGGAAAAGGTCAAGGGACAGGACTTGCCCACGACCGAACTGATGACCGACCAGCTCTTCACCCTGCTTGTCGGCAACAAGATGGTCGACATCGGCAACGTCTCCGCCTTCGACGTCAATGACTTCCGCGAGAAGATCAAGGTCGAGATGAATGCGAGACTGGGCGAAGGCATGGTCGATCAGGTGCTGATCGAGCAGCTCGACTATGTCTCGAAGGACGCCGCCCGCAAGGCCGCTGACGGTGGGTCCAAGCCCATGGAGATGACCACTGTCGTCGAAGGCGAGAAGGTCGAAGAGGCGCCGGCTTCGTCTGGCCACTGATCAGGCTTAGGCCTCGTTTTGCCAACATGGTGAACGAAGCCTTAATCCGATCCTGAGAGTTTTAGCCCCGTTTTTCACTTGAATTTCAGCGATGGCTGATAGGTTCCGAGCCTCAGATCTTCGGGACCCGCCATGCGACCTTCTTCATCTTCCGCCCGGAAGCAGCCGGTAGAAATTTCTGCGGTCGGCTCCGCCGAGCGTGCAATTCCTGTGCTGCCCATTCTCGGTATGCCGGTCCGTGATCTCGGCTGGAACGAGGCTCTGGTGCATCTGGAGCAGAAGCTGGTCGCCCGAGACGGTTTCACCCACATTGCCTTCCTGAATGCCAACAACGCCAATGTCATGGTGGGCGACCCGGAATACCGCGCAGTTCTGGAGCGCTCTCTGGTCCTGCCGGATGGTATTGGGGTGGATATCGCTGCGCATTTCCTGCACGGCGGTCGCTTCTCCGCCAATCTCAACGGCACTGATTTCGTGCCGGCAGCGCTGACATTCATCTCCAGGCCCCTGCGGGTAGGGCTGCTCGGAGCGACCTCTGCAGTTCTGAAGTCCGCGGCGACAAACCTCCGCCGACAGACTCCCTGGCACGAATTCGTCGAAATCTCGGACGGCTATTTCGACCGGGCCGATCCGGCCCTGATCCTGAAACGCATCGAGACTGCCCGCATCGACCTGCTGCTCGTTGCCATGGGCACGCCCTTGCAGGAAAAATGGGTAGACCGGCACCTAACCAGTGAACATGCCCGTGTTGTGATCAGCGTGGGCGCATTGCTCGATTTCGTCTCCGGGCGGGTGGCGCGTGCGCCGCGCTGGATGCGACGGCTGCGGTCCGAATGGCTCTTCCGCCTGTGGCTTGAGCCCTCGCGTCTCTGGCGGCGCTATGTTCTCGGCATTCCCGTGTTCCTTGCCCATGTGGTGAGCTACCGGCTGCGCCATCAAAACACGCCTACCACCTGAGGCACCCCGCAAATTCCTGCCTTGCAATATGCCGCAATTTGACAGCATAGGACGGTGACAGGCAAATGGTGCCCCTGCGTTGGCGCTAGCTTGCTGCCAGTGGAAGACGGGGATTGAGCACAGTGACGACCACGGTAATCGATGGAAAGGCAGCCGCCGCTTCGGTAATCGAAGCGGTAACCTCAGCGGCAACGACGCTGAAGACCTCCGGCCACCGCAAGCCGGGCCTTGCAGTCGTCATCGTCGGGGATGACCCGGCAAGCCATGCCTATGTCGGCGCCAAAAGCCGGATGGCCAAGCAGTGCGGCTTCAATTCAATCCAGCACACGCTGCCAGAGGACACCTGTCAAGCCGACCTCATGGCGCTGGTTGCCTCGCTCAATGACGATCCTGACATCGATGGCATTCTCGTTCAGCTGCCGCTGCCCAAGCATCTCGACAGCGAGCCCGTCATCCAGTCGATCCTGCCGGAAAAGGATGTCGATGGCCTGCACATCGTCAACGCCGGCAAGCTGGCAACCGGCGACCTGAAGACCGGCCTTCTGTCCTGCACCCCGGCTGGCGCCATGATCCTGGTGCGCCAGATCCACGGCAACGATCTCTCGGGCCTCAACGCCTTGGTGATCGGCCGCTCCAACCTCTTCGGCAAGCCGATGGCGCAGCTCCTTCTCAATGCAAACGCCACCGTCACGATCGGCCATTCGCGAAGCCGCGATCTGCCCGAACTCGCCCGTCAGGCCGACATCTTGGTCGCCGCCGTCGGCCGCGCGGAAATGGTCAAGGCTGACTGGTTGAAGCCGGGTGCGACCGTCATCGACGTCGGCATCAACCGCGTGGCGGCACCCGAAAAGGGCGAGGGCAAGTTCAAGCTGGTGGGTGACGTCGCATTTGCCGAATGCAAGCCCGTCGCCAAGGCCATTTCCCCGGTTCCGGGCGGTGTCGGCCCGATGACCATCGCCATGCTGATGGCCAACACCGTGATTGCCGCCCATCGTCGGGCGGGTGTGGCAGCGCCGAGCTTCTGACGGATTGAACTGGGCGCCGTGTCTTAGGCCGGCGCCGGTCCCGTCGAGGCCCGCACCACCAGCTCCACCTTCCACAATTCCTGCTCCGGCAAGGCCGGTTCGCTCTGGTTGATCATGGCAATCAGTCGCTCGCCGACCCGTTTTCCTGCTGCCCGCAGCGACGACCGGGTCGTGGTCAGCGGCGTCGAGAAGTTCTCCGGCTTCAGCAGCGGCAGCTCGTCGTCATGGGCGATCAGCGATATGTCGGTCCCGAGCTTCAGCCCGAATTCGTTCATCGCTCGGACGGCCCCAAGCGCAAGCACGGTACTGGCACACAGAACCGCGGTCGGACGATCGGGTAAGCCCAGGATCTCCTTCATGCCGCGATAGCCCTGCTCGTCGCCCATGAAACTGTGCCGGGTATGCCGGGGATCGAGCAGGAGCCCTTTCTCAGCAAGCGCCTTCTCCGTTCCAAGTCGACGCCGATAGGCAAAGTCGAGCTCCGCCTGACCGTTCAGGAGCGCAATGCGCTTGTGCCCAAGCTGGAGCAGGAAGCGTGTCGCATCGTAAAAGGCGCCTTCGTTGTCCACGTCGAGGAAGGGGTAATCCAGATCGAGACCGGAGGATCGTCCGTGCACGATGAAGGGCAGGGACAAGGACTTCGCCATCGCGATCCGCGGATCCTTCTCGCGCACATAGGCGAGATAGTAGCCATCGACACTGCCGCTCGAGACGAGCCAGCGGATCGCCTGTTCCTCTTCTTCAGCCCGGGACGGCATGATGACGAAATGGAAATCATGGACGATCGACGCCTCGGCGAGCCCGCTCTGGAATTCGGCGAAGTGCATGTCCGAGCTATGGTCGGGAGAAATCGGCATGATCAGCCCGATGGATCCCGCCTTGCCGGTTGCCAGACGTTGTGCCGCCCGGTTCGGACGATAGCCGGTGTCCTTGGCAGCCTGGAGCACGCGTTGGCGCGTCTCCTCGTTGACTTCAGGGTAGCCATTGAGAGCGCGGCTGATTGTCGTCTGCGACAGGCCGAGCATCTGTGACAATTCTTTCAGATTCACTGCAGGCATTCCTCTCCCTTGCCGGGCCGCCAGTTCCCTCCACAGGTGGCCAAAGCGCTTCGACTATGGCGCAGACGCCGGGCCGGCGACAAGAGAAAAATGCTTTAAATCAATGCAGATGCCGCTGGGCGTGCGAAGCCTTGCGCCAAAATGCGGCAGAACCAGAAAAGCGCTTGACTCAATATGGAACCCAATGGGATGAAATAGGGGCCAAAGCGCTTTGAGGATAATGCGCTGACCAAGGACGTTTGGCCGTCCGATGTGATGGGAGGTAAATCACATGAAGAAGATGTTTTTGATGACCGTGGCAGCCGCTGCGCTCGTGGCCGGTTCTGTCGGCGCGCAGGAGTTGAAGTTCGCGCCGGGTGAGGACGCTAAGTTCAACTGGGCGAGCTTCGAAGAGCTGAAGAAGACCCAGCTTGCTGGCGAACAGATCACGATCTTTGGACCCTGGCTCGGCCCGGACCAGGTGCTCGTGGAAAGCGTTCTGGCCTATTTTGCAGCCGCCACCGGCGCTGATGTTCGCTACACCGGTTCCGACAGCTTCGAACAGCAGGTTGTTGTCGACCTCGAAGCAGGCTCCGCTCCGAACATTGCAATCTTCCCGCAGCCGGGTCTCGCATCCGACATGGCAAAGCGCGGCTTCCTGACCGACCTTGGTGCTGAAAACGCATCCTGGCTGAAGGACAACTATGCAGCTGGTCAGTCCTGGGTTGACCTCGGCACCTACGCCGGCAAGGACGGCAACAAGGCTTTCTACGGCTTCCCCTTCAAGACCGACCTGAAGTCGCTCGTCTGGTACTCCCCGGAAAACTTTGAAGATGCCGGGTACGAAGTGCCAAAGAGCATGGAAGAGCTGAAGGCTCTCACCGAAAAGATCGTTGCTGACGGCGGTACGCCGTGGTGCATCGGTCTCGGCTCGGGTGCCGCCACCGGTTGGCCGGCCACTGACTGGGTCGAAGACATGATGCTGCGCACGGCATCGCCGGAAGACTACGACAAGTGGGTCTCCAACGAGATGAAGTTCGACGATCCGGTTGTCGTCAACGCCATCAACGAATTCGGCTGGTTCGCCAAGAACGACAAGTTCGTCGTCGGTGGCGCCGGTGCCGTTGCATCGACCGACTTCCGCGACAGCCCGAAGGGTCTCTTCGCATCGCCGCCGCAGTGCTACATGCACCGCCAGGCCTCCTTCATCCCGTCCTTCTTCCCCGAAGGCACGTCGGTCGGTGAAGATGCTGACTTCTTCTACTTCCCCGCCTATGCCGAAAAGAACCTCGGCAGCCCGGTTCTCGGTGCCGGTACCACCTTCACCATCACCAAGGACAGCAAGGCTGCCCGCGCCTTCATCGAATTCCTGAAGTCGCCGATCGCCCACGAAGTCTGGATGGCACAGAAGGGCTTCCTCACCCCGCATAAGGGCGTGAACCCGGAAGTCTTCACCGACCCGACGGTCCGCAAGATGAACGACATCCTGCTGCAGGCAACTACCTTCCGCTTTGACGGTTCCGACCTGATGCCGGGCGCCGTTGGTGCCGGCAGCTTCTGGACCGGCATGGTCGATTATGTCGGTGGCAAGTCTGCTGAAGATGTTGCAAAGTCGATCCAGACGTCCTGGGACGGCATCAAGTAAGCTGCCGTAGAGCAGAGCTGCCACACGAGTGTCCGGGCCATTGGGTCCGGCACTCGCACAAAATAATCAGAAGGCATGCGGAGGGGGAGACCATCATGAATCCAGCGTTGCAGGCTCTGATCACGATCGTCATCGGTGTCGGTGGGTGTGTCGGTTATTTCTATCTGTCGAACATGTTCATCGACAGGGTGCTGTTCCCCGCAAAGGGTGAGCATGCCGGGCGCAACATCAACCGCGCCAATATGGTTCGGCCGTGGCTGTTCCTGTTTCCCGCAATTTTCGCTCTTGGCATGTATCTGGCCTATCCGGTGGTGGCCACGCTCTGGCTTTCGGTGACCGATCGCAGCGCTGGTGGCGCATTCGTCGGCCTCGATAATTACCAGAGGATGGTCGGCGAACCGAAGTTCTGGGAAGCGATCAGCAACAATCTGCTGTGGCTGACGGTCGTTCCGGCCGTGTCGACCGCTTTCGGTCTGCTCGCCGCACAGCTTACCGACCGGATCTCCTGGGGCAACATCGCCAAATCGCTGATCTTCATGCCGATGGCGATTTCCTTCGTCGGCGCCTCCGTCATTTTCAAGCTGGTCTATGACACGCGCCCTGCAGGCGAGGAGCAGATCGGCATCCTGAATGCATTGTGGCTTTCCTTCGATGGCGGAGTGGGCACCGTCCTCGTTCTGCGCGTGCTTCCTGCACTCCTACTGGTCGCCTTCATCGCTTTTGTCGCCTACGGCATCTACCAGCTGCTGCGCCCGCTCGCCGGCGGTATTGGCTATCGCGGCGGCAGCTCGAAGTTCGGCGTGGTCGTCCGCGCGGCCGTGACGCTTGCCGGTGTCTGGCTCGCCTACCGCGCCGTCATATCAATCTACTCCGTGCTCACTTTTGCCTATCCCTATGGTGAACCGCAGACCTGGCTGACGGTGCCCTTCTGGAACAACTTCTTCCTGATGGTGGTGCTGATCTGGATCCAGACCGGCTTCGCCATGGTCATTCTCTCGGCTGCCCTCCGCGGTATCCCGGAGGAAACCATCGAAGCCGCCGTGATCGACGGAGCCAACGATTTCGAGATCTTCTTCAAGATCAAGATCCCGCAGATCATGGGAACCGTCGTCGTCGTCTGGACGACGATCACGCTCGTCGTGCTCAAGGTCTTCGACATCGTCTTTGCGATGACCAACGGCCAGTGGGAGACCCAGGTCCTCGCCAACTACATGTTCGACAAGCTGTTCCGCGCCAATGACTGGGGTGTCGGCTCGGCCAGCGCCATGGTCATCATGCTGCTCGTGCTGCCGATCCTGGTCTGGAACGTCTACAACGCTCGAAAAGAAATGCGCTGAGGGGAGGCGGGACCATGGCAAAGATCGCAGGCAAGAAATCCGGTCTCGTCTGGACCGTCCATATCTCGGTAGCGGCACTGGTCATCCTGTGGCTGCTCCCGACCACCGGCCTTTTCATCTCGTCCTTCCGGACCGCTGATCAGATATCGACCAGCGGCTGGTGGAGCTCGCTGTTCTCCCAGGAGCAGAACCTCGTCTTGAGAACGGCGGCACCGTCGACCCAGCGCCAGGAGGGCAATCTCTGGGTCATCGAAGGCAATGTGCTGAGCGAAGGTGGAGCCACTGCCGAGGCGGAAATTTCGGCCTGGGGCACCTCCTCGCGCGCCATCAGCGAATACGAACCGGGTGCGACAGCTACCCTCGGCGACAGCGGCCGCGTGACGGTGCAGGCGAACGGCGACTACCGCCTGGAAAGTGATATCGAACTGACCGGCAGCCGTGGCGATCGCATCTTCGTGACGGCCGAACTGCCGCCGAAATTCACCCTCGACAACTATCAGACGGTGCTTTTCTCCGGCTCTACCACGGACTCGATGGCCAAGGCCTTCTTCAACACGCTTACCGTCACCATTCCGGCGACCATCATCCCGATCGTCATCGCCGCCTTCGCCGCTTATGCGCTGGCCTGGATGGAATTTCCGGGACGTGCACTGCTGATCGCAGCCGTCGTCGCACTTCTCGTCGTGCCGCTGCAGCTCGCGCTCATTCCGCTGCTGCGCCTGCATCTCTCCATCGGCATCGGCAAGGGCTATCTCGGCGTCTGGCTCGCCCATACCGGCTTCGGTCTGCCGCTCGCGATCTATCTACTGCGCAATTACATGGTCGGGCTTCCGCGCGACATCATCGAATGCGCTAAGGTGGACGGTGCGACCGACTTCCAGATCTTCACGCGCATCATCCTGCCGCTCTCTTTCCCGGCGCTAGCGTCCTTCGCCATCTTCCAGTTCCTCTGGACCTGGAACGATCTGCTCGTCGCCAAGGTCTTCCTGATCGATGCGACCGGCGACACCACTGTTATGACAAACCAGATCGTCGAACTGCTGGGAACCCGCGGCGGCAACTGGGAAATCCTGGCAACGGCGGCCTTCGTGTCGATCGCCGTGCCGCTCCTCGTCTTCTTCTTCATGCAACGCTATCTCGTGCGTGGCCTCCTTGCCGGTTCGGTCAAGGGTGGCTGACGCCGGGACGAAAGACCAAGCCAACAGGAATGTCTAAATGAGTGCAGTTTCAAATCCCGTCATGACGCCCGACAAGGACTGGTGGCGCGGCGCGGTGATCTATCAGATCTATCCGCGCTCCTACCAGGATTCCAACGGCGACGGCATCGGTGACCTGAAAGGCATCACGGCCCGTTTGACGCATATCGCCGAGCTCGGCGCAGACGCGATCTGGATCTCGCCCTTCTTCGCCTCGCCGATGAAGGACTTCGGCTACGACGTCTCGAACTACGTCGACGTCGACCCGATGTTCGGCTCTCTGACGGATTTCGACGGCCTGATCGCCGAAGCCCATCGCCTCGGCATTCGCGTCATGATCGACCTCGTGATGTCGCATTCGTCGGATCAGCATCCTTGGTTCGTGGAAAGCCGGTCCAGCCGGGTTAATCCCAAGGCCGATTGGTATGTGTGGTCCGATCCGAAGCCGGATGGCTCGCCGCCGAACAACTGGCTGTCGATCTTCGGTGGTTCTGCCTGGCAGTGGGACCCGACCCGCATGCAGTACTACCTGCACAACTTCCTGACCTCGCAGCCCGACATGAACCTGCACAATCCGGAAGTGCAGGATGCACTCTTGGCCGCCACCCGCTTCTGGCTGGATCGCGGCGTCGATGGTTTCCGTCTCGATACCATCAACTTCTATTTCCACGACAAGGAACTGAGGGACAATCCGGCGCTGGCGCCTGAGCGCCGCAATGCCTCGACGGCGCCCGCGGTCAATCCCTATAACTTCCAGGAACACATCTACGACAAGAACCGCCCTGAGAATATCGCCTTTCTCAAGCGCTTCCGCGCGCTTCTGGACGAATATCCGGCGATTGCAGCGGTCGGAGAAGTCGGTGACAGCCAGCGTGGTCTCGAGATTGTCGGCGAATACACCTCCGGCAACGACAAGATGCAGATGTGCTACGCCTTTGAATTCCTGGCGCCGGAACCGCTGACCCCGTCTGTTGTCCAGAATACGCAGAATGCTTTCGCAGCCGCCGCCCCCGAAGGCTGGGCCTGCTGGGCCTTCTCCAACCACGACGTGGTGCGCCATGTCAGCCGTTGGGGCGCGACCGTCCTCGACCGCGATGCCTATGCCAAGATGGCGTCTGCCCTGCTGCTCACCCAGCGCGGCTCGGTCTGCATCTATCAGGGCGAAGAACTCGGCCTCACCGAAGCCGAAATCGCCTTTGAGGATATGCAAGACCCTTACGGCATTCAGTTCTGGCCGGAATTCAAGGGCCGTGACGGTTGCCGCACGCCGATGGTCTGGGACGATCATGCCGTACAGGCCGGTTTCTCGACGGCGCAGAAGACCTGGCTGCCGATCCCGGTGGAGCATGTGCTTCGCTCGGTCAACACGCAGGTCGGCAAGCCGGAATCCGTGCTGGAGCACTATCGCCGCTTCCTGGCCTTCCGCCGCCAGTATCCGGCCTTTGCCAAGGGCGACATCACCTTCCATGAGGCGGGCGAAGACACGCTCGTCTACACCCGCGCCTTCGGCAATGAGAAGCTGCTCTGCATGTTCAATATGGGCGCGGATCAGGCCTCGCTCTCGATGCCGGCGGGCAACTGGGTCGAGCTGGAAGGCCATGGGTTTGTCAGTAACGTCAACGATAACAAGGTAGAATTGCCGGCTTGGGGCGCCTATTTCGCGCGTCACGCCTGACAGGGGAGGATAGCATGACGGGTCTGGTACTCAAGGATATCCGCAAGGCATACGGGCAGGTCAAGGTCCTGCACGGTATCGATCTGGAGATCAAGGAAGGCGAGTTCGTGGTCTTCGTCGGCCCGTCGGGCTGCGGCAAGTCCACACTGCTGCGCATGATCGCGGGCCTTGAGGACATCACCGGCGGTGAACTCTACATCGACGGCCAGCTCGTCAACGACGTGCCCCCGTCCAAGCGTGGCATCGCCATGGTGTTCCAGTCCTATGCGCTCTATCCGCATATGACGGTCTACGACAACATGGCCTTCGGCATGCGCATTGCGGGCGAAAGCAAGGAAGAGATTGACCGTCGCGTCCGCTCGGCTGCTAACATCCTGCAGCTCGGCCCTTATCTGGATCGCCTGCCCAAGGCGCTGTCCGGTGGCCAGCGTCAACGCGTCGCCATCGGCCGTGCGATCTGCCGCAACCCAAAGGTCTTCCTCTTCGATGAGCCGTTGTCCAACCTGGATGCAGCTCTTCGCGTCGCGACCCGCATCGAGATCGCCAAGCTGAACGAGCAGATGGCCGATACGACGATGATCTACGTCACGCACGATCAGGTCGAGGCGATGACGCTGGCGGACCGGATCGTCGTGCTCTCAGCCGGCCGGATCGAGCAGGTGGGACCGCCGCTCGAACTCTACGAGCGTCCGGCAAACCTGTTCGTCGCCCGCTTCATCGGCTCGCCCGCCATGAACATCATGCCGGTGACCGTCATCGGCACGGGGGATGCAACACGGATCAAGCTGAAGGACGGCTCGGAAGTTACGGTCGATGTGGCAACGTCTGCGTCTGACCAGGGTAAGGCCGCAAGCTTCGGCGTGCGACCGGAAGACCTGGCGATCGCCACCGGCGACGAATTCCTTTTCGAGGGCGTCGTCGACATCGTCGAGGCGCTCGGCGAAGTCACGCTGCTTTATGTGAACGGTCCGGTCGAAGAAGAGCCGGTCGTGGTCAAGCTGCCCGGCATCGTGGACGTCAAGAAGGGCCAGACACTGCGGTTCTCCGCAGACAAGACCAAGCTTCATCTCTTCGACGCCGACGGGCAGACCTATCGCCGCTGAACGTTTCGTCATCGCCTTCCTTAAGGCCCTGTTATCCTTACCGATAACAGGGCTTTTTTGCTGTCAGGAATGACCTCTCCGCCAACACCGACTGTTAAACAGTGGCTGGTAGCTTTTTGCCCATAACAACGGACAAAAGACGAGGGCATGAAACGATGAGAACGGCAGGTGGCGGATCTCATTTCCTGAAAAAGGAGGAATCCTTCATGTATGACCGGGAAAACCGGTATCGCATGGAGGATACGATGAATGCCGGGCGCCTCGAATACACAGAGAACGGCATGACCCACATGGCGGCGCGCCGTTGCGACGTGCTGCGCATCTCGCTAAGCGGTGCCGTGATCAGCCTGATCACGCAGGTCAACCTGCCCAAGCAGTTCTATCTCGACATCCCGGACGCCCGCATCAACAAGGTCGGCGCCATCCTGATGAAGAGTTTTGCCAACAACACCGCCGAGATCCGCTTCCTGCGCCTGCTGACGCAGAAGGAGCTCGACCGCATCTTCGTCTTCTCGACCCACCCTGCGCACAAGGACCGCGTGCTCGACGTCCGCAGCTGGTAACAAGCGAGCGCGAAAGTTTTCGGCTGGGCCGGTGCAGCGAAGGCTGCATCGGCCTTCAGCTTTTCTGACTGGACATCACCGAACGGACCTCCGATCTTCCGGAAACAGAAAAGGGAGAGCATGCATGTCCAGTGAAAAGGTGGCCATCGTCACAGCAGGGGGAAGCGGTATGGGGGCGGCCGCTGCAAGGCGTCTCGCCGCAGATGGCTTCAAGGTCGCCATCCTGTCGTCCTCCGGCAAGGGTGAGGCGCTTGCCGCCGAGCTCGGGGGCTTCGGCATCACCGGTTCGAACCAGTCTCCGGAGGATCTCGCACGCCTCGTTGACGGCACGATGGAGCGCTATGGCCGCGTCGACGTTCTGGTCAACAGTGCCGGCCACGGACCGCGCGCGCAGATCCTGGAGATCACCGACGAGCAGTGGGCGAGGGGCATGGATGTTTACCTGCTCAACGTCATCCGCCCGACCCGTCTCGTCACCCCGATCATGCAGGCGCAGAAGTCCGGCACAATCATCAACATCTCCACCGCCTGGGCCTTCGAGCCCTCCTCGATGTTCCCGACCTCCGCCGTCTTCCGCGCAGGCCTCGCCTCCTTCACCAAAATCTTTGCCGATACCTATGCGGCTGAAAACATCCGGATGAACAACGTGCTCCCGGGCTGGATCGACAGCCTGCCCGCGACCGAGGAGCGTCGCGATGGTGTTCCAATGAAGCGCTACGGGACGAGCGAGGAGATCGCCGCCACCATCGCCTTCCTGGCATCTGATGGCGCCGCCTACATCACCGGCCAGAACCTCAAGGTCGACGGCGGACTAACCCGTCACGTTTGAGACTGTTTCGAACGCCGCGCCCGGAATGTGACAAGAAACCTCCGGGCGTAAACCTCTTGGTTACCAAACTTCTTCATTCTTTAGGACAGTCGACAGGACGACCTTGCGGTTGCCTGTCCCAGTAAAGTCGGTTTCCGCTGTTAGGCGGTCGGCTCTCCAGAGTTTTGGTAAGCGAGTTCAAGTATCATGGCGTCCTCGACCCTGAAGGTCACCGGTGGCGATCGTGCCGCCGTTCAAAAGACGAAGTCGCGCAGGAAGACGCGCGGCTCCAGCCTGCCGACGGTCTTGGGCATCTCACTCGCCTGCCTCTTCTGGGGCACCGCGAGCCTCGCTGTCTTCAAGGGGCTATCATCCTCCACCATCCAGGCACCGGCAATTGCAGGTCACAGCCTGCCGAAGCCGGATCTTGCTCTCGTCAAGCCGGTCCCTTCGCAGGCGACGCCGGCAAAAGCCGCGAACCTTGCGGCTCTCGAAGAGATGCACAATCGCTTCGCCGAGGCGATGGCCGCGACCGACCATCTCGGTCTTCTCATGCTCCCGGCCGCCATGCGGCTTGCAGAAGTCGATAAGTCTGACCGGCTGCTCCTCGCACGCGTCGAAAGTGTGACTGGCTCCCAGGCACTCGCCGTTCTGCGCGACGCCCTTCTGCAGGCAGAGGCAGGCCGCCAGCAGGCGGCCCTCGCAACAGCAGCCGGTGAGCGCCGCAGCGGCGTCGATGACATCGATCCGGTCGTCACTGCGTCAATCCCGAGCGATACGACAGCGGCCACCCCCGTTGCGCTCGGCTATGCCGCCGTGCCTTCCGCGCCTGAGATGATGGCAGCCGCGGATCCGCGTGAAGAGCCCTTCCAGGAGCTCTTGTCCGAGCCCGCGGCCGAAGATCACGGTGCTCTTCCGGATGATGGCCCGCTTCCCGGCGCCAAGCCGCAGTCCAAGCCCCGTGTCGAGCGCGTGCCGGCCCCAGAGGCCCCAGCTGCTGCCACGGCGCCGGAAAAGCCGAAGAAAAAAACACTGATGGACATGCTGGCCTATGCCAAGCCCGACAATCCGGTGACCACGGATGACGGGGCAGGCGGCATCTTCCAGCGCAAGAACAACCTGCCGGGTCCCGGAAGCCGGATCGCCGTCTATGTTATCGAAGATTCCGTCGTCCATATGCCGAACGGCGAGAAGCTCAAGGCGCATTCCGGGCGTGGCCATATGCGCGACAATCCGAAGTTCGTGCATGTGAAGAACTACGGTCCGACCCCGCCCAACGTTTACAAGCTGCGCATGCGCGAAGCCCGCTTCCACGGCATCGAGGCGATCCGCATGAACCCGGTCGGTGACGCCAAGATGTACAATCGCGATGGCTTCCTGACCCACACCTATCTGCTCCGCCGCCGCGGCGACAGTTCGGGCTGCGTTGTCTTCGAAGACTACAATCGCTTCCTGAACGCTTACAAGCGCGGGAACGTACACACCTTGATCGTTGTCCCGAGCATGCGGGATCTGCCAAAATACATGGCGATGCTCTGACGAAAAGGCCTCCGCGACAGTGTCACGGAGGCCTTCTTGTTTTCAGCTCGGTTTCTTCAGGCCCCGCATCGCGGGGCCTGTTCGACTTACATCGCCGGGATCACGGTGATCGACTTGATCGCCGCCGGGGCGCCGGTGATGTCGCCGGCCTTCGTGGCTGCACCCGTCTCCAGGTTCACCGTGTAGAGGGCGCTGTCCGCGACCAGCCATGCGGTGTTCTTGCCCTCGGCGCCTGCTTCGATGTCGAAGGCGTAGGAGGTCGGGCTGCCTTCGATGCCGAGCTTGCCGATTGCCTTCAGCGTGCCGTCATTCGGCTTGGTCTGCTGGATGAGCGCACCGATCGTCGCGTCGATGTTGTACATCGCCGTCTTTTCCGGCTTGCCGACCGAGTTGGTATAGGCAGCCGCGACAGTGTTCGGGGTCTCGCCCTTGTGCATGTCGCCCTCTTCGAAGGCAAGGCTGCCGTCGACGGTCACTGCACCCGTGTCGGGATGGACGCGGTGGTTGGTCGTGCCGGTCATGTAGCGCAGGCGGTCAGCGGCCGGATTGAAGTTCACGACGACAGGCGCGTCACCGATGGTCAGCGGCTTGTCCATCTTGGCAAGTTCGGTCGCAGCGCCTGTTGCCGGATCGATGGTGACGATCACATTGTCTGCAGTCACGCCGACGATGGTCTGGTTGGCCGGGCGGTAGTCAATGCCGACGAGACGGTCAACGCCGGTGACATCCATCGACTTGGAGACTTCAGGCTTGGCTGTGTCGAACATGACAAGGGTCTTGTCACCGGCGAGACCGACGACCTGGGCGGCCTGCGCTCCGAAGGCCGTAAGGGCGGTGGCGGCGGCAAGGCTGAGGATACGGATGCTGGTCATGAAAACTCTCCCATTTGAATGGCGGTGGCACCGGTCTGGTGCCTCCTGATCCCTAGACACACGGCAGCTGCGTTTTGGATGCAGCGCCCGGAAGATTTTTTTCTGCTGCATCCAGAAAGGCGCCTCCGGTGTCTTGTGAATGAAGGAGAAAAGCGATGGATGTGACGATGACAGCGAGCGGCTCCTCCATTGGTGCGCGCGGGGCAGGTTGCCAAATCAGGCGTGCGAGCTACTTTCCGCACAGGACCTTGGAAGGAAGCTGGATGGGGAATGAGCAAGACGAGCTCGGCGCAGCGCTGAAAGCCTGTGCCGCCGGTGATCGCAAGGGATTGGCCGTCATCTACGAAAGCGAGGCGGCGCGCATGGTGACGGTCGCCGAGCGCATCCTGCGCCGCCACGATCTGGCAGAGGAAATCGTCCAGGAAGCCTTCCTGCAGATCTGGAACAAGGCCTGGCAGTATGATCCCTCTCGGGGCTCTGCGCGCGGCTGGATATTCTCGATCGTCCGCTCGCGCTCGCTCAATGCTCTTCGAGACGGTGGCCGGGAGGATCTGGCCGAAACCGACAGTCTCGAGCGCCTGCAAGATGAGGGTGCCGATGCGCTCTATCACGATCTTTTCGATCAGCTGGATACCGCAAGCCGCCTGCGCACTTGCCTCGGACGATTGGACGGCCTGCGCCGCAAGACGGTGATCATGGCCTATGTCTCCGGCTACAGTCACGGCGAGATCGCCGGTCGGCTGAAGCTGCCGCTCGGAACCGCGAAGGCCTGGATCCGGCGTTCACTCTCGGCCTTGAGGGAGTGCATGGCATGAGCACCTGGTACACGCTTGCCGAACGCGCAGACGCCTATGTCCTCGGCCTCGTGGATGAAGCCGAGCGACGTGCGATCGATGCGGAAATGGAAACGGATGAAAACCTCGCCCGCGCCGTCGGTGAGGCGCGCGATCGTTTTCTCGAACTCGACCTCGTCGGACCGACAGCAACAGTATCAGCCGATCTGTGGACCCGGATCGAGGCGCAGCTCGGACCGCAGCAGCGCCCGGCTCTGAAGTCGGCCCCACCATCCGCCGTCAACGACAACCGCCTTGCCTGGTGGCGCGGTGTCGGCATGTCGGCGGCGGCTGCCTCTCTGCTGCTCGTTGGCGCCTTGTCCTATACGCTGGTCACACGCTCCGAGCCGCAGGTCATCGCGATCCTGATGGATGCCGCAGGCGAACCTGTCGTGATGATCGAGGATTTCGGCAACGACACCGCGAAGGTGACGCCGCTCTCCGATGTATCGGTAGCGGCAGATCAATCTCTTCAACTCTGGACCTTGCCCTCGAAGGATACCGGACCCGTATCGCTCGGTGTCCTCGATGGCTGGCGCACCGCAACGGTCGATGGCCCCGACCTGCCAGGCCCGCTGGAGGAGCAACTCTACGAGATCACCGTGGAGCCTCTGGGCGGATCGCCGACGGGCAAACCGACCGGCCCAATTCTCGGCAAGGGATTTGCCAAAACGCCAAGGCCTTGAATGGACGTCGCGCCCGCCGAAGCGAGCGCGACCGGTTTTGGGCTCAGAATTCCTGCCACTCGTCCTGCTTCAGCGCGGCATTGCCGTGTGTCGGTGCCGGTCGCCCGGCTGCACGACGAGGTGCAGCAGTCACGGCTGACGGAGCCGCCGGAGCATGGGCTCTTGCCGCACCGTGGGACGCCGCTGCTGGCGCATGCTGTCCGGCATAATGTTTGCCGAGCGTGAACCGCGAGATGAACTGACGCAGTCGCTGGGTCTCTGTCGCCAGTGTCGCGCTCGCAGCGTTGGATTCCTCGACCATCGCGGCGTTCTGCTGGGTCACCTGGTCCATCTGGTTGACGGCCGAGTTGACCTCGGAAAGGCCGGTTGCCTGTTCGCGGGCCGAGCTTGCGATTGCCTGCATGTGATCATTGACCGCGACGATGTTGTCCTGGATCGTCTTCAGCGCCTCGCCGGTCTCGCTGACCAGCTTCACGCCGTTCTTGACCTCTTCCGACGAGTTGCGGATGAGTTCCTTGATCTCCTTTGCCGCCTGCGCCGAGCGCTGGGCGAGCTCACGCACTTCCTGGGCGACAACCGCAAAACCCTTGCCGGCTTCACCGGCACGTGCTGCTTCGACACCGGCGTTCAACGCCAGCAGGTTGGTCTGGAAGGCGATTTCGTCGATCACACCGATGATGTTCGAGATCTGGTTCGACGACTGCTCGATGCGGGCCATCGCGCCCACGGCTTCGGCCACGATCTGGCCGGAGCGGGTGGCGCTGGTGTCGGCTGCCTGGGTGGCGTGACGGGCTTCCTCGGCACGCTTCGACGCGTTGTTGACGTTGACAGTGATCTGGTCGAGCGCGGCTGCCGTCTCTTCCAGCGATGCCGCCTGCTGTTCGGTCCGCTTCGACAGGTCCTCGGCGCTGGAGCTGATCTCACGGCTGCCACTGTCGATCTGGTCGGTCGACTTTGCAACGGCACCGAGGGTGGTTGCCAGCTGCGTCACGGCTTCGTTCAGATTGGTCCGTAGGGCTTCGAAATCCGTGGCAAAAGGTTTGTCGAGAGTGAAGCTGACGTCACCATGGGCCATGCGTCCCAGCGCATCGCCGATGGTATCGACCGCGTGTACGCGTTCGGTCACATCGGTTGCGAACTTCACCACCTTGGTCACGCGACCACGATCGTCGAGGATGGGATTGTAGGAGGCGTTGATGACGACCTTCTTCCCACCCTTGCCATAGCGGGTGAACTCGGCCGCCTGAAACTTGCCAGCCCGCAGGTTCTTCCAGAACTCAGCATAGTCCGGCGACCTCACATATTCGGGATCGACGAACAGGCTATGCTGCTTGCCCTTGATCTCGTCCATCCGGTAGCCGAGGGCGTCGAGGAAGTTCTGATTGGCCGAAACGACCTCGCCTTCTGGCGTGAACTCGATGATCGCCTGAACGCGGCTAATGGCTTCCATCTGGTTTTGGTAATCGAGGTTCTGGAGGCGCTCCTTGGCATTCGCCCATTCGACGACGAATCCGGTGGTCTTGGCCCCATTCTTCAGCGGCGTGACGATCAGGTCGAAGGCTCGGTGCCCGACCCAGATGGTTGCCTTGTGCTGGTTCTTCAGGCTCGACAGCATATTGCGCTGATGGCTTGGGTCCTTGTGGAAGATGTCGATATTGCTGCCGATAAGCTTGTCGAAGTCGAAGCGCGGCAGTTCCTTCTTCAGGTCGCTTTCCGCTTCCTTCAGAAGCGCCTTGGTGGCGGTGTTCATGTAGCGGATGTTGAGCTTTTCGTCGGCGATCATGATGTTCGCGGTGATGACTTCAAGCGATTCGAGTTGCGAGCGGGTGTTGCTGGACATTCCAAACATATTGCCTTGGTCCTTTGGCCAATTTCCTGCTTCAGAAACCGGACCGCGCATTCAAAAGGTAGACAAAGGGCGAGGATGCTGGTGCAGGATCGTCAATTTGTACAACTTGTTGATATCGCGTGTGTTTCTGCAACAAGATATACAAAATTAGAAGTGTCGAATGTGTTAATGTGGCGCGTACCGGCACGCCTCTACACGAAATTGGTGCAATAAAGCGCATACAGAAAAGGCCGCGATCGCTCGCGGCCATTGAAGTTATTCTTATGAACTGAGACGCTTAGAACAGGACGCTGGCACCCTGGTCGGCTGGACCTGCGATACGCCGGAAGCTGGCGAACAATTCGCGTCCCATGCCGAACTCGTTGTCGTCGAGATTGATCGTGGCGAGTGGCCGTGCGTTGAACTCGGCGGCGTCGACCAGAACTTCAAGCGTGCCTGCAACAGCATCCAGCCGCACCATGTCACCGTCCTTGATCTTGGCAATCGCGCCGCCGTCGACAGCCTCGGGCGTCAGGTGGATCGCTGCCGGGATCTTGCCCGATGCGCCGGACATGCGCCCGTCTGTGACGAGAGCCACCTTGAAACCGCGGTCCTGCAGCACGCCGAGCGGCGGCGTCAGGCGATGCAGCTCCGGCATGCCGTTGGCCTTCGGACCCTGGAAGCGCACGACGGCAACGAAGTCCTTCTCCAGCTTGCCGGCCTTGAAGGCATCCTGAAGCGCCTGCTGGTCGTTGAAGACGATCGCAGGGGCTTCGATGACATGACGCTCCGGCTTGACGGCAGAAATCTTGATGACCGCCTTGCCGAGATTGCCGGTCAGCATCTTCAAGCCGCCATTCGCCTGGAATGGCTTGTCGATCGTGGTGAGGACCTTCGGATCGGCACTCTCCTCAGCGGACGGCGCGCGATGCACCGTGCCGTCCTCGGCAAGCTTGGGGTCGATGGTGTAGGCGGCGAGACCCTGGCCGTAGACGGTGCGCACATCGTCATGCACGTAACCGGCTTTGAGCAGCTGCTTGATCAGGAAGCCCATGCCGCCAGCGGCGTGGAAGTGGTTCACGTCGGCAAGCCCGTTCGGATAGACGCGGGCAAGCAGCGGCACGATGTCGGAGAGTTCCGAAATATCCTGCCAGGTGAGCTGGATGCCGCCGGCACGGGCCATGGCGATCAGGTGGATCGTGTGGTTGGTCGAGCCGCCCGTCGCATGCAGACCGACCACGCCGTTGACGATCGAGCGTTCGTCGATCATCTCGCCGGCCGGTGTGAACTCGTTGCCGAGCGCGGTGATGGCGAGCGCCCGCTTGGTTGCTTCCTTGGTCAGCGCGTCACGCAGCGGCGTGCCCGGATTGATGAAGGAGGCGCCGGGCAGATGGAAGCCCATGATCTCCATCAGCATCTGGTTGGAATTGGCTGTGCCGTAGAAGGTGCAGGTGCCCGGGCCATGATAGGACTTGGATTCGGCTTCGAGCAGTTCGGCGCGGCCGACCTTGCCCTCGGCATAGAGCTGGCGGATGCGCGATTTCTCGTCATTCGGCAGGCCGGAGGTCATCGGTCCAGCCGGAATGAAGACGGCCGGCAGGTGCCCGAAGGTGAGGGCCGCGATCATCAGCCCCGGCACGATCTTGTCGCAGACGCCGAGATAGACGGAGCTGTCGAACATGTTGTGCGACAGGCCGATGGCTGCCGACATGGCAATTGCATCGCGCGAAAAGAGCGAGAGCTCCATGCCCGGCTGGCCCTGGGTCACGCCGTCGCACATCGCCGGAACGCCGCCCGCCACCTGGGCCACTCCACCCACTTCGGATGCCGCCTGGCGGATCATCGCAGGATAGGTCTCGAAGGGCTGATGCGCCGAGAGCATATCGTTATAGGCCGTGATGATGCCGAGGTTCGGCACGACATCGCCGGCAAGCGCTGCCTTGTCCTTGGGGGAACAGACGGCAAAGCCATGGGCAAGGTTGCCGCATGACAGCGTCGATCGGTGCACGCCCTTGGAAATGGCACGACGTGTGCGGTCGAGATAGACTTCGCGTGTCGGCTTCGATCGCTCGACGATCCGCTTGGTGATGGCTTCGATGCGGCTGTCTGCACTCATGAGATATGGCTCCTCATCTGGCGCGGGCGCTCAAGGCACATATCGCGCAAAGGCCTCCTCGGCCGTGAAACTCGTCTTATGCGCATCACCTGCCGAAAGCTCCGGCAGGCGAGGGCTCTCCCTCAGGGCGCCCAGTAGATGTCGGTGGCTGTCTGGGCCCGTTCAAGAACGGCCCGGATCGGCATCTCTGCCTCGTCCGTGCCGGCAAGCGCCTTGTCCAGCACAGCTTTCTTTTCTGCACCTTCGATATGCACGACCAGCAGGCCGGCATCATGAAGAGCGGAGAATGACAGCGTCAGGCGGGCTTCGCCCGCACCTGGCGCTTCCATGGTCATGACGCGGCGCGGCTGCTTCAGATCGAGCGCGGCGTCCAGGTGGTCGCCGCCGGGAAAGAACGAGGCGGTATGACCGTCCGTGCCCATGCCGAGGATCGCAACGTCGAAGGGTTTCGTCATGCCGGGCACGATGCCGGAGGCCGTCTTTGCAGCCACCTCGATCGTCGCTTCCGGACGGTAGAGCGGCACGAACTCTGCCGCTTCAGCCGCATTCTTCAGAAGATGCGTCTTCACCAGCAGATGGTTCGAACGCGGATTGTCTTCGGGCACGAAACGTTCGTCGACCAGCGTCACCTTCACCTTGGCCCAGTCGAGGGCCCGCGTCGACAGAGCCTCGAAGAAAGCCTTGGGCGTCGAGCCGCCGGAGACGGCAAGCGTCGCTTCGCCGCTTCGTGCAATCGCTGCGGACAAGGCCGAAGCGACCGCATCAGCGAGGCCAGCTGCAAGAGCCGCTCCGCTTTCGAATGTCTTCATCTGATGCGCCATAGATCCCGGCCTCAGTCGTTTTCATGCCAGGTGCGGCCGTCACGCTCGATGAGCGCAATAGCCTGGCTCGGACCCCAGGTGCCGGACGTGTAGCCCTGCGCCCGCTGGCCAATCTCTTCCCAGGCCTTCAGGATAGGATCGCACCAGTTCCACGCCGCCTCGACTTCGTCGCGGCGCATGAACAGCGTCTGGTTCGAGCGGATGACGTCCATCAGCAGGCGTTCATAGGCGTCCGGATTGCGGACGTCGAAAGCCTGGGCGAAGCTCATGTCGAGCGACACGTGGCGCAGGCGCATGCCGCCCGGACCCGGATCCTTGATCATCAGCCATTGCTTGACGCCTTCGTCGGGCTGCAGGCGGATGACGAGCTTGTTGGCCTCGATACGGCCGGCAGCATCGCCGAAGATCGAATGCGGGATCGGCTTGAAGGCGATGACGATTTCCGACATGCGGGTCGCCAGACGCTTGCCCGTGCGCAGGTAGAAGGGAACGCCGGCCCAGCGCCAGTTGTTGATCTCGGCCTTGATCGCCACGAAGGTTTCCGTGTCGGAGGCCGAGCCCAGCTCTTCCTGATAGCCGTTGACGGCACCGCCGGCGGAAGCGCCAGCGCGATACTGTCCGCGCACCGTGAGCTTCTCGACATTGGCCTCGGTGATCGGCTTCAGCGAGCGCAGCACCTTGAGCTTCTCGTCGCGAACGCCCTCGGCATCCATCGAGAAGGGCGCTTCCATGGCGACGAGGCAGAGCAGCTGCAGGATATGGTTCTGCACCATGTCACGCAGCGCACCGGCCTTGTCGTAATAGGTCACGCGGCCTTCGAGGCCGACGGATTCGGCGACCGTAATCTGTACGTGGTCGATATGGGCGGAATTCCACAGCGGCTCGTAGAGCGCGTTGGCAAAGCGCAGCGCCATCAGGTTCTGCACCGTCTCCTTGCCGAGATAGTGGTCGATGCGGAAGATCTGCTCTTCCTTGAAGACCTTGCCGATCGTGTCGTTAAGGATCTGCGCCGAGGCGAGATCCCGGCCGATCGGCTTTTCGACGACGATGCGGGTCGACTTGGTGATCAGCTTGTGGTCGCGGATCTTGTCGGCGATATCGCCGAAGATCGACGGCGAAACGGCAAGGTAGAAAGCCCGCACGATGTCCTTGCCCTGGTCGAGCAGCTTCTTGAGGTCTTCCCAGCCCTGATCCGACTTGGCGTCGACAGGGATGTAATAGATGCGCTCGAGGAACTTCGCGACTTCGGCCTCGTCGAGCTCTTCGGCCTTCAGGTGCTCGTGCAGGGCATCGAGCGTGAACTTCCGGTATTCTTCATGTGTCATCGCCGTGCGCGAAGCACCGATGATACGGGTCGGTTCCGTCAACTGGCCCGCGAGCTGGCGATGGAACAGGGCCGGCAGAAGCTTCCGCTCGGCCAAGTCGCCGGTGCCGCCGAAGACGACATAGTCAAAGGGTTCAACGGGGATGATCTGGCTGCTCATGCGGCATCTCTCGTTCGGCAATCTGGTTGGACCGGTTCTAATCTAATCGATTTAAAAAAGCCACCCTCACGGCAGCGATTTTGTCTTTACACGGCCTCGAAGCCCTGTGCGAGCGCCGTTCTGCGACAATGAATCACACGCCCGGATGACGGCGGCGCGATGCCGAGGCCACAGAGAACACCAAACAGAAGTATGTAAGCCAGTCTGCGGAAAGGGCTAATCCTGCCGCCGTGCCCGGCTTCCTCGACTTCGATCAACAATTCCGCGGCCTCGCCTGCCTGCGACGCGGGGACCAGGATCGGAATGCCACCTAGCGCGGTCGCAAGGTGTGAGTAGTTGTTGATCAGATGGATCGGCTCGGCCGCGATGAGGATGCCATGCGCGGCAAGGAACGAGCGTGTCACGCCAAACTCGGCGGCGTTGAACACGGTCGCGACGCGCACCAGTTCATCGGCCTGCCGATCTGCCATTCTCAGAAACGGTCTCGAAGGGCATACCAGGTAAGCGCCAGGAACAGCAGCGGCTTGCGTAGGCTGGCACCTCCGGGGAACGGCGGGATCTTCAGGTCCTTCAACAGCTCGAGTTCCCGCGCATTGCCGGCCACCATGTCGGCATACATCTTGCCGCAATAGTTGGAGAGCATCACGCCGTGCCCCGAATATCCCGCAAGCGAGGTCACGCCCGGCATCACGTCCCGGGCGAAAGGCTTGCGCGGCAGGGTGATGCCAACAGAGCCACCCCATCCATGAGTAATCTCGATCGTCTTCAGATCCGGATAGATTTCGGCAATCTGCCGGCGGATATGGCTGGAAATATCCCGCGGGCTGTCCGCCGTATAGGCCTCGCGCCCGCCGAACAGCAGCCGCCCGTCGCGGCTCTTGCGGAAGTAGCGCACCACGAAGCGGCTGTCGGCCACGGCCTCTGAGCCGCGCAGCACCTGCGGGAAGCGGTCGAGCGGTTCCGTTGCCCCGATGAAGGACCGGATCGGCATGACATGGGCCGCCGTCACCGGCTCCAGATTGCCGATATAGGCATTGGTCGCGATCAGCAGGCGGTCCGCAGTGATAGTGCCTTTCGGCGTCTCGATGATGGTCTTGCCACCAGCCTGGCGGATCGCGCTTGCTGGCGTCATCTCGTGGATGCGAGCCCCGGCGGCCGCCGCGACCTTCGCCAGGCCAACCAGCAGTTTCAGCGGATGGATATGCCCGGTGCCAGTATCGCGAACGCCAAAGTGATAGCGCGTGGAGCCCACACGATCATGCGTTTCCTCCCGGTCCATGAAGGAGACATGCGGATAGCCGTAGCGCACCGCCATGATCTCGGCCTCGTGCCGGTAGTCGGATTCGCCGTTCCGCTTGTGCGAGACATTCATCTGCCCGGGCAGATATTCGATGTCGATGCCGTGCTGTTCGGCAAAATCGAGCAGGTAGTGCTTGGCATTCTCCGCCAGATCGAACAGCGCCTTGGAACGCTCGAAACCAAGCTCGGCCTCCAGCTCAGCCGGCCAAGCCCGCTGGCCGGTACCGAGCTGGCCGCCATTGCGCCCTGAAGCGCCATCGCCGAAGCGGCTGCCCTCGATCAGCACGACGGAAACACCAAGCCGTGCGAGATTGTAGGCCGCCTGCAGCCCCGTGAAGCCGCCGCCGATGATCGCGACGTCGGCCGTAACCGAGCCGTCAAGGGCCGGATATTCCGGCCGCTCACCAACGCTCGCCTGATACCAGGAGATCCCCGGTGCAATCGGGCTTTGCCATGTCATCGGATTGCTATCCTCATACGTTCAGCAGGAGGAATTCGCGTTCCCACGGGCTGATCACCTGCATGAAGGTCTCGAACTCGCCGCGCTTCACACCGGCATAAAGACCGATGAATTCGGGCCCGAAGACCTCGTTGAAGTCGGCTTCACCTTCGAGCAGGGCGACCGCTTCCAGGAGGCCGCGCGGCAGATCGACAGATCCCTCATTCGCCGAACCCTCGGCTGCCGCCGTCGGCTCGATCTCCTTGATGATCCCGAGATAGCCGCAGGCGAGCGAAGCCGCGAGTGCGAGATAGGGATTGGCATCCGAACTCGGCAGACGGTTTTCGACACGCCGTGCGGCGGCATCCGAAACCGGCACGCGGAAGGCCGTCGTGCGGTTGTCATAGCCCCAAGCATTGTTGACGGGGGCCGCCATGTCGGGCGTCAGGCGGCGATAGGAATTCACGTATGGCGCCAGCATCACCAGCGAACTCGGCACGTATTTCTGCATGCCGCCGATGAAGTGGAAGAACTCCCGCGAGGCAGAGCCATCGGGGTTGGAAAACACGTTCTTACCGGTCTTGGCATCGACCACCGACTGGTGGATATGCATCGCCGATCCCGGCTGCCCCTGCATCGGCTTGGCCATGAAGGTGGCATAGATCCCGTGCTTGAGCGCCGCCTCGCGGATCGTGCGCTTGAACATGAAGACCTGGTCGGCAAGCTCGATCGGATTGCCATGGCGAAGGTTGATTTCCAGCTGTGCCGGCCCTTCCTCGTGGATCAGGGTATCGATCTCGAGCCCCTGCTTTTCCGAGAAGTGGTAGATGTCGTCGATCAACTCGTCGAATTCGTTGATGGCCGCGATCGAATACCCTTGGCCACCGATGATCGAGCGACCAGAGCGGCCCTTCGGCGGATGCAGCGGATAGTCCGGGTCGTCGTTCATCGCGACGAGATAGAACTCGATTTCCGGCGCGACGACCGGCTTCCAGCCCTTTTCGTCATAAAGGCGCAGCACGTTTTTCAGAACGTTGCGCGGCGTATAGGAGACGTTCTTGCCGTCGACATCGACGATGTCGCAGATCACCTGCGCCGTCGGATCGGTCTCCCATGGCACGACGGAAAGCGTCGAAAGATCCGGCAGCAGCTTCAGGTCGCTGTCGCGCGGCTCATAGCGGAAGTTCTCCGTCTCATCAGGATATTCGCCCGAAATCGTATGACGGTAGAGTGCCGAGGGAAGCGCCAGCGACGTGTTCGATGTGAATTTCGACGACGGCATCATCTTGCCGCGCGGAACGCCGGCAAGGTCGGGCGTGATGCATTCGATGTCTTCGATGCCGCGAGCGCGCAGCCAGGTTGCCGCTTCCTTCCAGCTCGAGACGCCGCGCTTCGATCCGGGATCCGGCGGGATGGCCGCTTTCTTGGAGGGCGCGTTCTGGGGTCTCAGCATGGACTTCTTCGCGGGCATGTCTCACCGGTTGGTTGTTAATGAGGGCCATCATAGCCAGACTTTGGCCTTTGGCGAGGGGGACGCGTTGACTTTGATCATAAGTTTGTCGAGACAGGCGGCAGATCCCCGGGAGCAGTATCATGGCCAGGAAGTATGACGTCGCGATCATCGGAGCCGGTGCCGCCGGCATGATGGCGGCATTCACGGCAGGTCGGCGCGGCCGTTCCGTTGTCGTGCTCGACCATGCCAAGGCCCCGGGCGAGAAGATCCGCATCTCCGGCGGCGGGCGCTGCAACTTCACCAATATCCATGCCGCGCCGAAGAACTACATCTCGCAGAACCCGCATTTCGCCAAATCCGCGCTGGCCCGCTACACGCCCGCAGATTTCATCGCCATGGTCGATCGCCACAAGATCGCCTGGCATGAAAAGACGCTCGGCCAGCTGTTCTGCGATGACAGCGCGAAAGACATCATCCGCATGCTGCTGGAAGAAATGCGCGCGGTACATGTCGACCTGAAACTCTCCTGCGAGATCTCGGATGTCGAGAACGGCCCAGACGGCTTCCGTCTGTCCACGAGCGAAGGCCCTATCCATGCGGCAAGTCTGGTTATGGCATCGGGCGGCAAATCGATCCCGAAGATGGGCGCGACCGGCTTCGCCTATCGGATTGCCGAGCAGTTCGACCTGCCCGTGACCGACACCCGGCCGGCGCTGGTGCCGCTCACGCTCGAACCCAATCTGCTCGGCGAATTGTCGGAGCTCTCGGGCGTCGCCGTTGATGCCGATGTCTCCTGCAGCAAGACCCGGTTCAACGAGGCGCTACTCTTCACCCACCGAGGCTTATCCGGCCCCTCGATCCTGCAGATATCGAGCTATTGGCGCGAGGGGGACGAGATCCTGCTCTCCCTGGAGCCGGGCGTGGATTTCCTCGAACACCTGAAGGCGGCGAAGCGCGAAAACGGCCGCCAGCAGGTCCAGACGGTGCTTGCCCAGCATTTGCCCAAGCGCCTCGCCCAATATCTCGCGGAGACTGCCAAGCTGGAGCGTCCGCTCGCAGATCTCCCCGACAAGGCCTTGTCATCGCTTGCCGAGCGCATTCGCCGCTGGCCGATCAAGCCGGCGGGTTCGGAAGGCTACCGCACGGCGGAAGTGACCCTCGGCGGCGTCGATACGAATGCGCTCGACAGCCGGACGATGCAGGCGAAAACCATGCCCGGGCTCTATTTCATCGGCGAATGCGTCGACGTCACGGGCTGGCTGGGCGGCTATAATTTCCAGTGGGCCTGGGCTTCAGGCCATGCCGCCGGCGAAAGCGTCTGATCGTCTCTCCCGCTCCGGGCAAGCTTTCCTTGGTAATTCAGGACTTGTTAACATGCGTCGGTCATCCTGCCTGAATGCCGGTGTGACGTCCCCAGATGTCGCGACATGAGGTCTGGCCGGCAAACGCCCGCAAGGGCATGACCTTCCCTGGCCGCATCAAGGACCGCGCCCCATGAACCATGAGACCCGCAAGCCCCGTGCCATCGCCATTGCCGCAACCCGTGCCCGTGACGAAGAGCGCGCCCGCTTTCGTCAAGTGACCATTCTCTGCCTCTATGCCGCAAGCGCCGTTGCCGCTCTCGCCATCGGTCTCCTCGGCTAATTCCAAGCTTCAGATGAACTGCAGGCGGCCCGCGTGCACCCTGACGCATGCGCCTAGCCGACCTGCTCGCATGCTCAGCGCCGATGAAGCGCTAGCCTCGTCCCGTCTTGGCTGTCCTCTCCCGCGCCGGGACCCTCCCACCACCTTAACTCCGTCTTGAGACTTTTACTGCAACCCTAGTCTTCGGAGTGGAGTGTAGACGGCGCCGATGCTGATCGGTGCTGTCAATTTTGAGGGGCATGCGCCGCGAGCGCAGCACCTTGTTGTTGGAGGAACTGTTTTGATCGACCATATTCTTTCGCGCTTTTCGATTTCGACCAAGGTGCTGGCTTTTGTGCTTCCCTTCGTCTTTTCGATCACCGCTGTCGGTCTGATGGGGCTCTATGCGTCCGGCCTCCTGCAGCAGCGCATGGAGATCTCCAACGGCACCATGCGGTCGCTGAACGGTTTCAAGAACGTCACCGCCGCAATGACCCGCTTCCTCGACCAGACCTCGGAGGAAACGCGCAGCGTCGTGATCTCCGAACTCTCAGGCCAGCAGGCAACACTCAATCAGAATATCGCCGAAATCGGCAGTGACGGCACGGGCCGTAATTTCCTCGACGAGGCAATCGCCGGCACGGGCAACGTCAACCAGAAGATCGACACGCTCTGGCAATTGCACGAGGCCGAGGTCAAGCTCGCCGCCGCCATTCAGGAACATCTCAAGGGCCTGATGGCTCAGCAGATCCGCGTCTCCGATGAGGCACAGAAACTGCAGCGTGCCGTGCTTGGCGGTGAAAACGACGCCAAGAGCGCGCTCAAGGAGGCCGATCGCCTCTCGGCCGCCGCGCGCCAGCTCGCAGACGTCAGCAAGGGTTACTTCTCCGCCGGCTTGCCGGAGGCCCAGTTCCCCTATCTGCAAAAGCAGGTGCCGGAACTGGTCAAGACCCATCGCAAGATCGCCAATGCGCTGCCCCCCGAACACAAGGGCATGGGCAAGGAGCTTCAGACGGCGATCAACGAGATCAAGAAGGTGGTTGGAGCAGGCGACACCAGCATGGAAGCTGGCCGCGCTGTGGGCAGCATCCTCGCCCGCTTCCGCGGTTTCCAAGATATTCTGCAGGAGAGCGCCGCTACCAAATACGCCGAATCCGTCCAGAAATTCGCAGCGGTCGAGACTGGTGCCGTGCAGGCAGCCGATATCCTCGTCGGCAGCCGTACCCTGATTGCCGATGTCTACGATCTGCGCATCATGACCGCGACCTTCCTCAATGTGAAGGACGACAAGACCCGCGAGCCGATTCTGCGCCAGATCAAGCTGATCGGCGACAATCTCACGGTGCTCGGCGGCAGCATCTCCGACAAGGCCTTCTACGACAGCCTCACCGCAGCCATCACACCGTTGCTGGCCAACCTGACGGCCGACACGGAAGGTCTGGTGAAGACCAGCGCCGAGCGCATCGCGAGCTTCGATGAAGCAAGCCGCACCATGGATTCGATCTGGGCATCGCTGACCTCTTTCGCGGACCTGCAAAAGGACGTCGCCGGCACCGAACGCCAGGAGGCGAACCGCCTGTCGATCGGCACCATGATCGCCGGCGTCGTGCTCGCCGTGATCGGCGGCATCGCCCTTGTCATGACCCTCCAGCGCCCGATTGCCCGCATCACCGCCACCATGCAGCGGCTGGCCGAAGGTGACCTCGAGGCCGGCATTGCCGGCGACAAGCGCGGCGACGAAATCGGCGCCATGGCCCGCGCGCTCGCCGTCTTCAAGACCAATGCCCGCAGCAAGCTTGAGATTGAATCCGAGCGCCAGCGCGAGCAGATGGAGGCGGAAGCCGAGCGCCGCCGCAACGACGAGGAAAAGCAGGCGCTCGACCAGCAGATCGAACATGCGGTCGGCAAGCTTGCTAAGGCCCTGGAACGTCTCGCCAATGGCGATATCTCCTTTGAGATCGAAGGCCGCTTCCACGGTCGCCTCGAACAGCTGCGCAACGACTTCAACCTGTCGCTATCCCGTCTGCGTGATACGATGCACCAGATCTCCGGCAACGTTGACCAGATCCAGAACAACGGCCGCCAGATGGCCCAGTCGGCGCTCGATCTCGCCCGCCGCACCGAACAGCAGGCCGCCTCTCTGGAAGAGACAGCCGCCGCCGTCGATGAAATCACCGCCGCTGTCCGTTCGTCCTCGGAGCGTGCCGAAATGGTCAACGGCGTCGTCCGCGAGGCCAAGAAGAATGCCGATGAATCCGCTGTCGTCGTCGGCAGCGCCATTTCGGCCATGGGCCGTATCGAGGAAGCCTCGCGGCAGATCTCGAATATCATCGGCGTGATCGACGAGATCGCGTTCCAGACCAACCTGCTCGCTCTGAACGCAGGCGTTGAGGCAGCCCGCGCCGGTGAAGCAGGCAAGGGTTTTGCGGTCGTCGCTCAGGAAGTTCGCGAACTCGCTCAGCGCTCAGCCGGTGCCGCCAAGGAGATCAAGGCGCTCATCAATCGCTCGGCCGAAGAAGTGTCGAGCGGCTCCACCCATGTCCAGCAGACTGGCACGGTCCTGTCGCGCATCGGCGGCCAGATCGCGACGATCAGCGAACACATCGAGAAGATCGCCGAGACCAGCCGCGAACAGTCCGGCGCCCTGCACGAAGTCAACGGCGCCGTCGGCCGCATGGACCAGATGACCCAGCAGAATGCCGCGATGGTCGAGGAGGCAACGGCGGCCACCCAGGACCTCTCGGCCCAGACCGACGCTCTGCGCGATCTCCTGCAGCAGTTCCGGATTGAAGCAGAGCGCGGGCATTCTGTCGGCCGAGCTGCCTGAACCGAATGATGTGCAAGACTAGAAGCCCGGCGCATCGCGCCGGGCTTTTTCTTGGTCAAGCTTTCGCCAGATGGCAAGCGTGGTGGTCGATCGTAAGGGTCTCCTCCATCAGCTTTCGCGACCGCACTCGATCAAGAAGACGACGGCTGAGCCGCACCATCCGCTGCCACGGCGCCTCGCTGTAGCGGGCATAGAATTCATCCTCGGATAGCCGGCCACGCTCGCCGAACTCTTTCTGCAGTGAGGCAATGGCCAGAGCGACATAGGTTTCATGCATGACGGATCTCCTCTCGTTGATGCCGTCCTCTCTTTTAGTCTCCATATTTGGATGCATGAACGGACAAGAATGTGCTATGTATTTCATCCATGAAAGACATAGCCTGGGACGCCTATCAGCTGTTTCTCGCAGTCGCCCGTCAGGGCGGCCTGACTGCGGCTGCGGAAACCACGGGTCTGAGTGCAGCGACACTCGGCCGGCGCATGGTCGAACTCGAGCAGGCCCTCGGCCGCGAACTCTTCCTCCGCAGCCAAACCGGTTACCGCCTGACCAGTGACGGTAGCCAGTTGCTGGAGCATCTGGTCGAGCTTGAGGCGGGCAGCAGGCGCGTGGAGGAGTGGCGGCGCGGCACGGCTGGCCAGTCGCTGGTGCGCATCAGTCTCGGTACCTGGATCGCCTGGCTGCTCTGCCAGAACATGTCCTTGATCCGCACCCCGCGTGATGAGTTCCGCATCGACCTGCATGTCGCCGAACAGCGTGCCCGCCTCGCGCATCGGGAAAGCGACATTGGCATCCGCGCTTTTGAACCTGAGGAACCGAACCTCGCCGCAATAGCAGCAGGCGAGGTGGCCTATGCCGCCTACAAGGCGCGCAACAGGGAATGGATGGGACCGGAGCCCTGGGTTGCGATCGATGATGAGAACGCCGTCTCCGCCTATCTGCGCTGGCCGCGCCAGCAGGCGGCAGAGCAGATTGTTGCCACCGTCAATCGCCCGCGCTCGCTGAGGGATCTGGTGAGGGCAGGAGCCGGCATCGGCGTTCTGCCATGCTTCGTTGGCGATCTCGATCCAACCCTGGAGCGGGCGGGAGACGAGATATCCGACCTTCGCCACCGCCAATGGATCGTCATGAACAATGATGACCGCCATCGAAGCGATATCCGCACCGTTGCCGATCGCCTGGCGAAACTCCTGAAGTCTCACCGGGATATCCTGGCCGGCAAGCGTCCGAGCACCACCGGCTAAGGCCAAACGAAAAACCCGCACGACGACCGGTGCTCTCTAAAGAGGCGGCATCGTGCGGGAACCGGTCCGGAGGTCAGGTGCCGGACGAGGGATAGACTTCGGCTCAGGCGGCCTGATGGCTGCCCTGGGTCACGATGACGGGGATCAGCAGATCACCCCAGTTGCCGTCGCCACCATGATGGCGGGCGGAGCGAACGAGTTCGACCGAAACGCCGGCATCGACGGCCTTCATGATCGAATGGTTGAGACGGTGCAGGTCGTTTGCCAGCATGCGGATCATCGCCTGCTGATCGCTGCTCATGGCCGAGGACTGTTCTTCGGCGCGTTCCTTGACTCGGGTCTGGGGTGTCATGGCATTTCTCCTCTTGGTGTCAGGGGTTTTTGAACTGTTGATCTCGTGAAGCTCGGCCCCTCATCCGGCTGCCGCCACCTTCTCCCCGCTTGCGGGGAGAGGGTAGGGTGAGGGGCAATTGCCTCGGATTACTCGGCCGCCGGGCGGAACTGCTCGGTTTCGGTCGATTCCTTCATCGCGGTCGTCGAGGACTGGCCGGCGGTGATGGCAAGCGAGACGGCGTCAAAGTAACCGGTGCCGACTTCGCGCTGGTGCTTGGTGGCGGTGTAACCGTTGACCTCGGCTGCGAATTCCGCCTCCTGCAGCTCCGAATAGGCGGCCATCTGGCGATCCTTGTAGCCGCGGGCCAGTTCGAACATGCCGTAGTTCAGCTGGTGGAAGCCGGCGAGCGTGATGAACTGGAACTTGTAGCCCATCGCACCGAGCTCCCGCTGGAACTTGGCGATCGTCGCGTCGTCGAGATGCTTCTTCCAGTTGAAGGAAGGCGAGCAGTTATAGGCGAGCTTCTTGCCCGGATGGACCTTGTGCACAGCTTCGGCAAACTTGCGGGCCTGTTCGAGGTCCGGCTTGCCGGTCTCCATCCAGATCATGTCGCAGTAAGGAGCGTAGGCGATTGCACGCGCAATGCAGGGCTCGATGCCGTTCTTGACCTGGTAGAAGCCTTCCGCCGTGCGGCCGGCATCATAGTCGACGAAGGGCTGGTCGCGTTCGTCGATGTCGGAAGTCAGAAGCTTTGCAGCTTCCGCGTCGGTACGGGCAACGATCAGTGTCGGGACGCCCATGATGTCGGCGGCCAGACGGGCAGCCGTCAGGTTGCGGATATGGGCAGCCGTCGGGATCAGAACCTTGCCGCCGAGATGGCCGCACTTCTTTTCAGACGCGAGCTGGTCCTCGAAGTGAACGCCTGCAGCGCCTGCTTCGATGAAGGCCTTCATGATCTCGAAAGCGTTCAACGGTCCGCCGAAACCGGCTTCTGCATCGGCAACGATCGGTGCGAACCAGGTGTCGACGGAAAGGCCCTTGCCTTCCTGCGTTTCGATCTGGTCGGCGCGCTGCAGCGTGCGGTTGATGCGCTTGGCAAGCTCCGGTGCGGCATTCGCCGGATAAAGCGACTGATCCGGATACATGGCAGAGGCCGTGTTGGCATCGGCAGCAACCTGCCAGCCGGAGAGATAGATCGCCTTCAGGCCGGCGCGGACCATCTGCATGGCCTGATTGCCCGAGAGCGCGCCAAGCGCGTTGATGAAGGGCTCCTCGTTGATCAGCTGCCACAGGCGGTTCGCACCCATTTCGGCAAGCGTGTACTTGATCTCGACGGAGCCACGCAGGCGCTGCACGTCTGCTGCAGTGTAGGGACGATCAATGCCGTCATAGCGGCCCTTAGGGGCATTCGGAACGAGATTGTAAAATTCAGTCATGACGTGTCTCCCTGTCACTGCGCGGCGCTGACCAAGTGAAGTTCTTCGGGTTGCCTTGGTTGCTTCTGATGTGACTAGATTTACATCGCACTGCAAAATACAGCCAGAAAATTCGATAAAACAACGGGATGAAAGAGGTTAGGCTGTCTTGTCTTTGACAAAGCGCGCGTGTAAATTTGTAAATTCAGTCAAGACGAGTGAGGCGCCGGGTTCGGCAATTCTTGTAAAGGAGCTGTAAAGTGGCAGAGCGCAAGATCTTCGCAGGCCCGCGTGTCCGCCGTATCAGGAACGGCCTTGGCCTGACCCAGACAGCCATGGCCGAGGCGCTCGAGATTTCCCCCTCCTATCTCAATCTGATCGAGCGCAATCAGCGCCCGCTCACGGTCCAGCTGCTGCTCAAGCTCGCATCCGTCTACAAGGTTGATCTGGACGAACTGCAGGGTGAGGCAGGCGGCTCGACGAGCCAGTTGCGCGAAGTATTCGCCGATCCGCTCTTGTCGGGCGAACTCCCTGGCGATCAGGAGCTGATCGAAGTGGCCGAGGCCGCACCCAATGCCGCGAGCGGTATCGTCAAGCTCTACCGTGCCTATAGAGAACAAGCGGCACGCCTCTCTGATCTCGCTGATCTCCTCGCCCGCGAGGGGCACGAGACCTCTCTGTCAGGTGCCCGCCTGCCGATCGATGAAGTCCGCGAAGTCTTCGAGCGCCGACCGAATTATTTCGTCCGGCTCGACGAGGCGGCCGAGAGTTTCCACGCCGGTCTTGGCCTGTCAGCCGGGGATGATCTGGCCGTCGCCCTCAAGGCCTGGCTGCGCTCCACGCATGGCATTGTGGTGCGCGCGCTTCCCGTCCAGACCATGCCCTCGCTGCGCCGCCGCTACGACCGCCATTCCATGCGCCTCTTCCTTTCGGAGCGCTTGTCACCCTTCGATCAGCTGCGCGAGGTTGCCATGGAAGTTGTGCTTCTGGCGCTCGGCGAACATGTCCAGGCAGAGCTTGAACTCCTGGAGCTCTCCTCCGGCGAGGCGCGCCGCATCGCCCGCTTCGAGCTGGCGCGCTACACCGCGCATGCCCTGATGATGCCTTATGGCGCCTTCCTCTCGGCGGCCATCCGCGCCCGTTACGACATCGACGTGCTGCGTGCACGCTTCAATGTCTCCTTCGAACAGGCTGCGAACCGGCTGACCATGATGCAGCGCCCGGGTGCTACGGGCGTGCCATTCTTCATGATGGAGATCGACAATGCCGGAAACCGTTTCCGCCGGGCAGGCGCAGCAGGCTTTCCGCATTCGAAGTTCGGCGGCGGCTGTCCCAAGCTCAATGTCCATGCCGCTTTTTCCCAGCCGGGCCAGATTCTGGTCGAGCAAGTCGAGATGCCGGATGGTAGCGCCTTCCTGACCATGTCGCGCACGTTGGAGGGCCCGCAGGCAAGCTTCGGCGAACGTATCCGCCGCACGGCGCTGCTCGTCGGCTGCGATGCATCGAGCCGGGACGAGGTCGCCTATGCCGCCGCCCTTCCGGACCGCTCCGTGCCCGCAATCGCCATCGGCCCGGCCTGTCGTCTGTGCGAAAGGTCGGGCTGTCTCGCCCGTGCGGAGCCGCCGCTCACCCGGCCGCTCGGCCTCGACGAAATGGTCACGGGCCTCTCTGCTTTCGATTTCCAGTAAGTGAAATCCCCCCGATAAAGCATTCGCGACTGCGAAGAATTTCGCTTGTCGCCCGTCCAATTCCTTTCTAGTCTCTTAAAAAATAACGGGAATGGCACCGGGGGCTCCTTGCTCCCGCAGGCTGGAACAGGAGAAAAAATGAAGGCTCATTTCATCCGTACGGCGTCGGTAGCCCTGGCGACGATCTTCATCGCATCGGCTGTCCAGGCGCAGGAACGCGTCGTCAACGTCTACAATTGGTCCGACTACATCGACGAATCCGTCCTTGCCGATTTCACCAAGGAAACGGGCATCAAGGTCGTCTACGACGTCTTCGATTCGAATGAACTGCTTGAGACGAAGCTTCTCGCCGGCGGCTCGGGTTACGACGTTGTCGTGCCGACAGCGCCTTTCCTCGCGCGTCAGATCCAGGCCGGCGTTTTCCAGAAGCTCGACAAGTCGAAGCTGCCCAACCTCACCAATCTCTGGCCGATGGTCAGCGAGCGTCTGGCGAAATACGACCCCGGCAACGAATACGCCGTCAACTACATGTGGGGCACCACGGGCATCGGCTACAACGTCGCCAAGGTCAAGGAAGCGCTCGGCGCAGACTTCACGGTCGACAGCTGGGATGCGATCTTCAAGCCTGAGAATGCCGAGAAGCTGAAGTCCTGCGGCATCAACATCCTCGATGCCTCGGACGAGACTTTCGCCATTGCCATGAACTATATCGGCAAGGACCCGGACAGCAAGGAAACGGCTGATCTGGAAGCCGGTGGCGAAGTCTACATGAAGATCCGCCCCTCGGTGCGCACCTTCAATTCTTCCGCCTATATCGACGATCTCGCCAATGGCGACGTCTGCGTGACGATCGGCTGGTCGGGCGACATTCTGCAGGCGAAGGCTCGTGCCGAGGAAGCCAAGAATGGCGTCGAGATCAACTACGTCATCCCGAAGGAAGGCACCTACATGTGGTTCGACAACATGGCGATCCCCGCGGATGCCAAGAACGTTGCCGAAGCGCATGAGTTCATCAACTTCCTGATGCGGCCCGACGTGATCGCCAAGGCCTCCAACTATGTCCAGTATGCCAACGGCAATCTGGCCTCCAAGGATCTGCTTGATCCGGAAGTGAAGGACAATCCGGCTGTCTACCCGCCGGAAGATGTCATGGCGAAGCTCTTCACGATCTCGCCTTACGGCTCGCGCGAACAACGCGTGCTGAACCGGGTCTGGACGACGATCAAAACCGGTAGCTGATCAAACACAAATCGCCGGGCGCCAAAAGCGCCCGGCGATTTACTTGCGGATAGGGGCAACAAGAATAACGGCTGGGATCGGGTAATGGCGAAGACACTGGGGCCTGTTAAGCGTAAATTCTCTCCTTGGACTGATCCGGATGCCGTACCGTTCATCCGCTTCGAAAATGTCACAAAGCGTTTCGGCGATTTCATCGCGGTCGACAATCTGAGCCTGGATATCTACGAGCGCGAGTTCTTCTCGCTGCTTGGACCATCGGGCTGCGGCAAGACCACTCTGATGCGCATGCTCGCCGGCTTTGAGGCGCCGACATCCGGCCGTATCCTGCTCCAGGGGCAGGATCTCTCCGGCGTGCCGCCCTACAAGCGTCCCACCAATATGATGTTCCAGTCCTATGCGCTCTTCCCGCATATGTCGGTCGAAAAGAACATCGCCTTCGGCCTCGAGCAGGACAATCTGCCGAAGGCCGAGATCGAGGCCCGCGTTCAGGAAATGCTGAAGCTGGTCAAGCTCGACCAGTTCGCCAAGCGCAAGCCCAATCAGCTCTCCGGCGGCCAGCGCCAGCGCGTGGCGCTCGCCCGCTCGCTCGCCAAGCGCCCCAAGGTCCTGCTCCTCGACGAGCCGCTCGGCGCGCTCGATCGCAAGCTGCGCGAGGAAACCCAGTTCGAGCTGATGGACATCCAGACCAAGCTCGGTCTCACCTTCCTGATCGTCACCCATGACCAGGAAGAGGCAATGACTGTGTCCGACCGCATCGCGGTCATGGACAAGGGCATCCTCGTCCAGGTGGCAACGCCCGCCGAAATCTATGAGGCACCGAATTCGCGTTACGTTGCGGACTTCATCGGCGACATCAACATCCTTGAGGCCAAGGTCGAAACCAAGGAAACCCATGGCGCCGCCGAACTCGTCCACATCGACAGCGAGGGCGTGAAGATCACCGTCGATCAGGCCTGCGAAGCGGTGAAGGGCGATGCAGTCGCCTTCGCGATCCGCCCGGAAAAGGTCCGCATCTCGACCACCGCACCTGAGGGCACTGTGGCCAACTCGCTGCATGGCGAGGTCTGGGATATCGGCTATCTCGGGGACTTCTCTGTCTTCATCGTCCGGCTCGACGATGGCCGCATGTTCCGCGCAGCACAGGCCAATGTCGCCCGTCTCGTCGATCGCCCGATCACCTTCGGTGACATGGTCTGGTTGTCCTGGTCGGCCGATGCCGGCCTCGTTCTGACCCGCTGAGGAGGGCGCCCCATGGCCGATAGTGTCACCGCCTCCAAACCAGGGTTAGCCCGCTGGCTGGTCGTCATCATTCCCTATCTCTGGATGGTGCTGTTCTTCCTGACGCCCTTCCTGATCATCGTGAAGATCTCGCTGTCCGACACCGAGATTGCCATGCCACCCTATACGCCGGTGCTGGAAAGCTTCTCGGCGATTGGCGATTTCATCTCGCAGCTCGACTTCGAGAACTATCTCTTCCTCACGGAGGACCCACTTTACGTCAACGCCTACATGTCCTCACTGCGGATCGCGTTGATCTCCACCCTGCTGCTGCTGCTGATCGGCTACCCCATGGCGCTCGCCATGGCGCGCGCCTCCGTCTCCGTTCGACCGACCCTGGTGATGCTGGTGATCCTGCCCTTCTGGACCTCCTTCCTGATCCGCGTCTACGCCTGGATCGGCATCTTGAAGCCGGAGGGCCTGCTGACCGTGCTCCTGCAGTCAGTCGGATTGATGGACGAGGGAAGTCAGGTGCAGATCTTCCGCACCGAAATCGCCGTCTTCATCGGCATCGTCTATTCCTATCTGCCCTTCATGGTGCTGCCGCTCTATTCGGCCCTCGAAAAGATGGACGGCACGCTGCTGGAGGCAGCAAGCGATCTCGGCTGCCCGCCCTGGAAGGCCTTCTGGAAGATCACTTTCCCCCTCTCGATCCCTGGCGTCATCGCCGGCTCGATGATCTGCTTCATCCCGATCACAGGCGAATTCGTCATCCCCGATCTGCTCGGTGGCGCCGATACGCTCATGATCGGCAAGACGCTGTGGACCGAGTTCTTCGGCAATCGCGACTGGCCGCTTGCCTCCGCCGTTGCCGTCCTGCTGCTCCTCATTCTGGTCGTGCCCATCGCGATCTTCCAGAACCAGCAGCAGAAAGTGTGAGGGCGGACCGATGAGACCTGGAAAATTCGACGCGACGATCCTGACACTCGGTTTCGCCTTTCTCTACATCCCGATCCTGATCCTGGTGATCTACTCCTTCAACGAGTCGAAACTGGTGACGGTCTGGGGCGGCTTTTCGCTCAAATGGTATGGAGAGATGTGGCGCAATGACGGGCTCATGAGTGCGGCCTGGGTGACGCTGCAGGTCGGCCTTCTGAGTGCGACGCTCGGCACGATCCTCGGCACGCTCGCGGCCCTGACACTCGTTCGCTACACGCGCTTTCGCGGCAGGCTGCTCTTCTCCGGCATGGTCTATGCACCACTCGTCATGCCCGAGGTGATCACCGGCCTGTCGCTGCTCTTGCTCTTCGTCGCAATCGGTATCGACCGAGGGCTGATGACGGTCGTGATCGCCCACACCACCTTCACCATGTGCTACGTCGCGATCGTCGTGCAGTCTCGCCTGCTCACCTTCGACACGAGCCTCGAGGAAGCAGCTCAGGATCTCGGCTGCCCGCCGGTCAAGACCTTCTTCAAGGTCACCCTGCCGCTCATCCTGCCCGCCGTCATTTCCGGGTGGATGTTGGCCTTCACGCTGTCCCTGGACGATCTCGTGATTGCGAGCTTCACCACTGGTCCGGGCGCCACGACCCTTCCGATCAAGATCTATTCGCAGGTCCGCCTCGGGGTCACGCCCGAGATCAATGCCATCTGCACCATCCTGATCGGCATTGTCACCATCGGCGTCATCATCGCCTCCATCGGCACCAAGCAGCGCGAACTCCAGCGTCAGCGGGACGAGCACGTCGCTGCCCGTGGCACCTTGGCCTGAAGCTCTTGAAGGCTGCCCCGGTCAACCCCGGGGCGGCATCAGAAGATAGGTGGTGAGCCAGATCGGCAGGATGACAACTGCCCCCATCACCATGCGCGGCGCGGCCCAGGCAAAGGCCGATATGATGCCATTGTGCAGATCTTGTGCCGTCACGCCCATGCTGTCGAGCACCGCCCTTGGCGTGATGCCGAAGAACGACAACAGACTGCCGGCCAGCAGCGAGGCCAACGCCAGTTTGAAAAACCCCGATAACACTGACTGCACGTCTCGTCCCCCGGATCCCCGACTCGGTCCATTCTAGTATTTGCAGTCTCGAATGAAACAGCAGGCGAGGCCAGGGCGAGACCTTTATTGACCCGTGACGGGAACGGGCGGGATGGGCGAGATCACGGGATCATGCCATGCTCCACCGATGAAGAAGCGCAATGGCGGCGAATCCGGTTGCGGCGCTGTCCCCGGCTGCGAAAGCGTGCCTGTCAGGGCCAGGGCCTGACGGCTATAGGGGATGATCCCGGAAAGGACGAAGGTTTCTGTCTCGCCAACGATCTGCGCCTTGCCCACCTCCGCCGAGCCGTCCGAAAACCGCACGGCTATGTCCAGCGTCTGATAGTCGAACTCCCCCGAACCGGCGGCACTCAGCTGGAAATAGGCACGATCCGACGACAAGCGTCGCAGCCCGTCTGCATTGAAGCCGAGGAGTGCGCCATTGTCGGCACGGATGCTGAGACTGCCCGACATCGCCTCGATATTGCGACGCCAGCCAGGCCCCACCAACTTGGCATTGAGCGTCACCGACCCGATGCCTTTGAGCGACAGGCTTGCGGGCGCTACCCGGGACATCAGCGATCCCAGATCGACGCGGTCCAGCATGATGGCGATGTCCGCGCCCTTGTCGAAGCCCTCGCCGCTGCCGCTGAGCAGCGCGGACAAGGTGCCGCCCATCAACTGCGTGTCTCCGATCACCAGCTTCAGTGACTCGTTGCCACCGATAAGGCTTGCGCCGAGGTCTTCGAGCTGAAAGCTCGCGAACGTCGCGGAACCGGCAGAGAGCCGCATGTCGACGTCGACCCAGCGAGTGAGGCTCGGCAGCCGCACATCGGTGCGGTCCTCGAGACTGATCGACAGCGCCTGCAGGAAATCGTCGAGATTGAGGAGGTCAACCGCCACCGTTCCGCTCAGAAGCGGTTTTGCATCGCCTCGCTTTTTGAGGGTCAGACTGCCGTCGCCGCGGCTGTCATTGATCTCGAATGCCAGGTTGTCGAACCGCCACTCCTCCTCTGCATTTGTCACCTGCGCGGTGAGCGAGGCGGTCTGCCACCGTTCGGTACCGGCGAGCCGCAATCCGAGCGCGGCGGCGGCCTGCGGCACATCCGAGATGCGCAACTCGAGATCGGCCTCATCGAGGCTCGATTGGTTGAGGTCGATCAATCCTTTGACCTGCCCGCTGAGGCCGGGAAGCGTGGCGGAAAGGTCAACCTCGCTGGCGGCACCCCCGAGCAGAAGCAGCGGGGTCGGCGTGGCCAGGGTGAGTGACATGCGACGCTCTGCAACGGTGAACGTCGCCTGACCGGAAAGAGCCGCCGTCAGACGCGGCCAATCGATCTTGGCATTCATCCCGTCAGCCACGACCGTTGAGCCGCTCTTCGCATCGATCAGGGTGACCTCGCCATCGACGATCTCGATCGATCCGATCTCCGGTTCCTCCGCCCCGTCTCGTAGCGGCTCGTCCACCTGCCCGGCCTGCGCACTTCGGACGGCGGCGTTCAAAAGCCCGTCGCCACTCCAGTCCAGCCGGCCATCGATATCCCGCTCGATCCGTATCCGCGGGCGCTCGAAACGGAAGTCGTTGAAGTCGGGCTGGCCTTTCACCGCGGACAAGAGGCTGAACTCGGCAGTGAGGCTCTCGATCTCGACGAAAGGCAGATCGTCACGCCGGATGGTCACGCCTTCAATCGTCACCTCGGGTCGCGGCCAGAAGCGTAGTTCCGATACATCCTCGATGGAAACCGGGTGGCCCGCCCATTGCGCCATGGCAGACTCGATCGCCGAGCGCACCACCGAGCTTGAAATCAGATAGGGGGCAGCGACGCGCAAGGAGATGGAGACGATGGCGCCCAGAGCCAGCACCAGAAGTCCGAGCTTCAGCAGCCGTCGGGTACGACGGCCACGGCCTGCGGATCCAGGGCTTTCAGATTGTCCGGCGCGTCGCAAGAATGTCATTCTGGCCGTGTCCAAGAGCTTCGTCTAGTTCTTGTGGCGGATATAGGAATTCCGCCGCCCGTGCAACGAATGGACGGTCGTCCATTGGTTTCACGGCTTTGTATCGCATTGCGGTATGCTATAGAAAAGACATGACGAGGAGGAGCGGAATGACTGAACAGGTACCCCTTTGGACGCCGTCCGACGCTTTCAAGGCGGCACAGCCCCTGACCCATTTCATGGCCTGGTGCGCCACCCGCGAGGGATTGAGCTTCGCCGACTATGATGCATTCTACGCCTGGTCCATCGAAGACCGCGCATCCTTCTGGTCGGCAGTCTGGGACTATTGCGGTGTGGTCGGAGACAAGGGGGATGTCGCACTCGCCGATGATGGCGACATGCTAAAGGCGCGCTTCTTCCCGAAGGCGCAGATCAACTTCGCTGAGAACCTCCTGGCCCATGCCGGCGATGGCGATGCGCTGATCTTCCGGGGCGAGAACAAGGTCTCAGACCGCTGGTCCTGGTCGCGTCTCACCGCCACAGTCTCCCGCCTGCAACAGGCGCTCGCAGCCATGGGCATCGGCGAGGGCGACCGTGTCGCGGCCATGATGCCGAATATGCCCGAGACAGTTGCCCTGATGCTGGCGGTAACGTCGCTCGGTGCCATCTGGTCCTCCTGCTCGCCCGATTTCGGCGACCAGGGCGTGCTGGACCGCTTCGGTCAGATCGAGCCCAAGCTCTTCATCGCCTGCGATGGCTATTGGTACAATGGCAAGCGCCAGGATGTTGCGGACAAGATCGTCAACGTCGCCGCCAAGCTCGACGTCCCGGTCCTGATCGTGCCCTATGCCGGTGACACCGCAGCACTGCTTGCGCGATTGCCCGACGGGCGCAGCTTCGACCAGTTCATCTCCGGCTTCTCCGTCCGGGATATCGAGTATCGCCGTCTGCCCTTCTCCCATCCGATCTACATCCTCTTTTCCTCCGGCACGACCGGTGTTCCGAAATGCATCGTGCATTCCGCCGGCGGCACCCTGTTGCAGCAGCTGAAAGAACACCGTCTCCACTGTGGCCTTCAGGCCGGTGAGAAGCTCTTCTACTTCACCACCTGCGGCTGGATGATGTGGAACTGGCTGGTGTCAGGCCTCGCCTGCGGCGCGACCCTCTGCCTTTATGACGGTTCACCCTTCTATCCCGACGGCAATGTGCTGTTCGACTATGCCGCCGACGAGAGTTTCGCGATCTTCGGCACCTCGGCCAAATACATCGACGCCGTGCGCAAGGGTGGGCTGACGCCGAAGACCTCGCATAATCTGTCGAGCCTCCGGCTGATGACCTCGACCGGTTCGCCTCTCTCGCCCGAAGGCTTCTCCTTCGTCTACGAGGGGATCCGCGACGATATCCAGCTCGCCTCGATCTCCGGCGGCACCGACATCGTCTCCTGCTTCGTGCTTGGAAACCCGCTGAAGCCGGTCTGGCGCGGAGAGATCCAGGGCCCGGGCCTCGGCCTCGCCGTCGATGTCTGGGATGATGACGGCAAGCCGGTGCGCGGTGAAAAGGGCGAACTCGTCTGCACGAGTGCCTTCCCCTCCATGCCGGTCATGTTCTGGAATGATCCCGATGGCGCCAAATACCGGGCGGCCTATTTCGAGCGCTTCGACAACATCTGGTGCCATGGCGATTTCGCCGAATGGACGGAGCATCATGGCCTTGTCATCCACGGCCGTTCCGATGCGACGCTCAATCCGGGCGGCGTGCGCATCGGCACGGCGGAGATCTATAATCAGGTCGAGCAGATGGACGAAGTGGTGGAGGCGCTCTGCATCGGTCAGGACTGGGAGGACGACGTGCGCGTCATTCTCTTCGTGCGTCTCGCGCCAGGACTGAGCCTCACGGAAGAGCTCGACAAGCAGATCAAGACCAAGATCCGCACTGGCGCATCACCCCGACATGTGCCTGCCAAGATCATTCAGGTTGAGGACATTCCCCGCACGAAATCCGGCAAGATCGTCGAACTCGCGGTGCGCGAAGTGGTGCATGGGCGCCCGGTCAAGAACAAGGAAGCGCTCGCCAATCCGGAAGCGCTTTCCCTTTTCGCCGACCTACCGCAGCTGCGCTCCTGACGAAAATCTGTCCCGAAACACAGCAATTTCAGGGCAATACCTCAAATGTTGGGTAGCTGGGCGACCCGCCCGGTAAGTTTCTCTTAACTGGCATTCGGCAAGACTGAGCCCAACTTGGAGATGCGCGATCAGACACGGCGAGGCCTCGCCTCCGACAGAATGTCGATCGCTCGACCACTCCGGTTCGACAGCATTGACTAAGGGCGGCTTCGGCCGCCCTTTTTTTATTCGGGATGACGTTGATCAGCGCTTTTCGTCGAGCGAGCGCGACACCAGGATGACGGGAATGAGGCCAGCCGCGATGATGATCATCGCGGCCACGGACGCGTCCTGCGCCATGCCGCGCGAGGCATCTTCGTAGATGAGGGTCGCCAGCGTGTTGAAGTTGAAGGGCCTGAGCAGGATCGTGGCCGAAAGCTCCTTCAGCGTCTCGATGAACACCAGCAGCGCAGCCGTCAGCACTGCTGGCCGCAGGTTCGGCAGAAGCACCTGCCGCAGCGTCTGCAGACCCGATCGGCCAAGCGTCCGGGCCGCCATATCCAGATGCGGCGAGAGCTTCTGGAAGCCCGCATCGACGGTCCCCTCTGCCATGGTCAGGAAGCGCACGGTATTGGCATAGACAATGGCAAAGCCCGTACCGGATAGGAGAAGGCCCGTCGAAATGCCGAAGCTCTGGCGCAGCCATCCATCCAGCGCATTGTCGAAGGCTGCAAGCGGGATCAGCACGCCGATGCCGAGCACGGTGCCGGGAATGCCGTAACCGAGGGCGGCCAGCCGTCCGGCCCCCTTGGCGAGACGCGAGCGATCAGTGCGCGCGGCATAGGACAAGACAAAGGCCAGAACCACCGTGATCAGCGCCGCCGCCGACGAGACCAGCGTCGAATGCCAGAGCGCGTCCAAGAGGCGCGGTTCGAGAAAATCCTCGATGCGCCGCAGGGCAAATCCACCGAGAACGAAGACGGGCACGAAGAAGCCGATCAGGATCGGGACCGAGCAGAAGAGCACGGCAAGCGCCGCCTTCATTCCGGTCAGCCGAAGCCGCACCGCATCCGGCACGACCGCCGTCGTCTTGTGGCTCGTGAAACGCTGACGTCGACGCGCCATGCGCTCGACGATCAGGAGACCCGCAACGATCACCAGCATCACGCAGGCAATCTGCGCCGCACCGGCAAGGCTCCCCCGATTGAGCCAGGTATCGTAGACCGAGAAGGTCAGCGTCTGCACGCCGAGATATTCCACCGCACCGATATCGTTCAGCGTCTCCATCATCACCAGCGTCAGGCCGATCATGATGGCGGGCCGCGCCATCGGCACCTGGATGCGGGCAAAGACCCGCAACGGGCAGGACCCGAGCGTGCGGGCAACATCCGCTGCCGCGCGGCCCTGCATCAGGAACATCGAGCGGCAGGCGAGATAGACGTAAGGATAAAGCACCGCCGACATGACCAGCACGGCACCCGAAAGCGACTTCACGTCGAAGAAACTGTACTCGCGGGACGAGGTGTAGCCGAACAGCGCTCGATATCCGGTCTGCACGGGGCCCGTGAAATCGAGGAACTCGCCGAAGGCATAGGCTGCCAGATAAGAAGGAATGGCCAGCGGCAATACCAGCGCTGGAGAGAGGAGCCGCCGAAGCGGAAACTCGCAAGCCGCCACCAGCCAGGCACTCCCGATGCCGACCACAGCCGTGACGATCCCCGTGAACAGCAAAAGCCAGAAGGTGCGGATCCCGGCCCGGGGGATGACATTCGTCATCATGTGCTGCCAGTTCTCAGGGTCCGCCGAAAAGCCGATGACGAAGATGGCGACGATGGGCATGGAGACGATTGCGGCAGCGACGAGTGCTGCGACGGTCGCCGTACCAATCCGCTTTCCGGCGGGTGCACCGGAGGAAATGGCGGGGTGGGCTGTGCCCGGGCGCGGGAGTGTGGACAAGCGATCGGCCCTTGCAAATGCGGGAATGGCTTTCCTCTAGCCGAAAGCGGCAGCGATGGAAACCTGCCGGAAGGTCACGCCTGTCTTACCGGCGCAGAACTGCCAGACTTTCGCCAATCAGCCGAAGCCCGAGCGCGCCGATCACCGCTCCCGCCAGCCGGTCGACCCAGAGTTTTCCGTTGAGATAGGCCTGCTGCGATCGCGGCGCTGAAAAGGCAATCGCGACCACGGCATACCATCCGGCCTCAATCAAGAGGATCAGGGGAGGCAGGGAAAGAACAAGTGCCAGCGGCGGTTCCTGCGGCATGAGAGCGGCGAAGATGCTGGCATAGACCACGGCGGTCTTTGGATTGCTGACCTGGGTGACGAGACCGAGAACGAGCGCCCGCGGAACGCTAATGGAGCCGCGTCCATTGGCAGAGGCAAGCTCAATCGGTTCACGTGCGCCACGCCAGATAGCGATGCCGAGATAGACCAGATAGAGCCCGCCGGCGCATTTCAGAACGAGATAGAGCCACTCGACCTTTTCCAGAAGCGTAACGAGGCCGGCCAGTGCCAGGACGGCGAAGAACGCCCCGCCAAGGCCCATGCCGATTGCCGCCGCAAGGCCATGCAGGCGGGAGTTCCCCACCGAAATACGCGAAACCAGCACGAAGCTCGGGCCGGGACTCATCGCACCGATCCCAATCGCAATCATGATGCCGAGGAGAACGCTGAAGGTTGCCATGCCGATGTCGTCTCCGTCCGGGGTCCGCTTGAGTGAAGTCAGAGGCTATTGGGCGCAAGGCGCGCTTGCAAGTCCTCTGCCAACGGTCGGTCAAGCCAGGACTAATCCTCACAAGCTGCGCGTCATCTGCACAGGATCTGCAAACACCGTCTGCATTCTGCGCCCATGACCTCACCCCGCAACGATCCCGATTTCCCCATCCCCCGCTTGCCGGCTCGCCTCATCCGGGAGGGTTGGTGGCTCGTGGATGATCCCCCGCAGCTGCGTCCCGATCCACCAGACGCGCCGGCCGGATCCGCGTGCCTCAGCCTCCCATCGAAAGAACACAGGAGCACAATGTGCCGAACAGTCATTCCCTTCTCCCGCGATTGAAGGGGCATCTCGCTCCTCTGCTGCTCGTCGGTTTGGTCGTTGCCGCAGACTTTCTGTTCTTCGGCCAGGAGCCGGGCATCAACCGCTTCGTGTTCTGCCTGCTGCTCGTGGCCTCCATCGTCCAGGTGGCACGCGTGGTCAGGCCGACGAGGGTGGCGCGTTTTGCCTTGCTGGCGCTTCTGTGCATGCTGCCGATGATCGAAGCTGCGACGCTTTCTTCGCGGATTGTATCGGCCTTTGCGATCACCCTGCTGGCGCTGGCGGCGGCAGGCCTGCTGCCGCGGTTGCCCTCCGCCATTCCCCCCGTTCTGGCGAGGTTCACACTGGCCATCCCGCTTCGAACCATCCGTGGCACGGGACGGCTTATGACGGCCGGAACGATCCCGGCAACCGCCCGCGGCATCGGCACTGAGCTTCGCTTCTGGGTCTTGCCGCTGGCGCTCGGCACCATCTTCGTCGGTCTCTTCGCTGGCGCCAATCCCCTCATTGAGCGCGCCCTTCATGCGATCGACCTCGCGGCGCTCCTGTCTTACATCAATATCCAGCGCATCTTCCTCTGGTCGGTGATTGCCGTCATGGTCTGGTTTCTCCTGCGCCCGAGGCTCGCCCGTCGCTGCTGCCGCAACCGCGCTGATACAGACATCCGCATCGGCAGCGCCTCGCATATCAGCGAGCCCGTCGTGCTCCGGGCGCTTCTGCTGTTCAACCTGCTTTTTGCAATCCAGACCGTGCTGGACGCGGCCTATCTCTGGGGCGGTCTCGACCTGCCGGAAGGCATGTCCCATGCCCAGTACGCCCATCGCGGCGCCTATCCGCTGGTGGTCACGGCGCTGCTTGCCGCCCTCTTCGTGCTGGTGGCCATCGGGCGCGGCGAAGATGGCGCCCGCGCGCGCCTGATCCGGGGCTTGGTCTATCTCTGGATCGGCCAGAACATCCTGCTTTGCATTTCAGCCATCCTGCGGCTCGACCTCTATGTGGAAGCCTTTTCGCTGACCGGCATGCGCGTGGCTGCAGGGCTCTGGATGCTTCTGGTCGCTATTGGCCTTGCGCTGATCATGATGCGGATCCTCCTCGACAAGAGCAACCTCTGGCTCTTTGCGACAAACGGCGCGAGCCTTTTGGTGGTGCTCTACGGGGTGGCTGTCACCGATATTCCAGCCTATGTCGCAAGCTACAATGTTCAGCATTCCAGCGATCTGGATGGTGGCGGCGAGTGGCTCGATGATTACTATCTGCGTTCCCTCGGCCCGGCGGCCCTCCCGGCGATCGATTTCTATCTCGAACGCGCTTCGTTTCACCACATTCCCCAATTCAAGCTGGCACGCATGAAAGAACTGCGCAGCGACCTTCTGTTCGATTTCCGGATCCGGTCACGTGATTGGCGAAGCTGGACATGGCGGGCCCAGAGGCTCGAAAATTACCTCGCAAGGTCCGGGACGGCAGATTAAGAGCATTGGATCAGGCAGGCGGAAGGCGCGGCGGAGGGGCAGAGACATGCAGCAGATACTGGTGGTCGACGACGAGCCGCATATCCGCGATGTCATCTGCTTTGCCATTGAGCGGGCCGGTATGCGGCCGGTCGTCGGCCGGTCGGGCCAGGAAGCCCTCACGGCCTTTCGTCGCGCCCGCCCCGATCTCGTCGTGCTCGACGTTGGTCTCCCTGATATCGACGGCTTGGAGGTCTGCCGCGAAATTCGCAAGACCTCCGCCTTGCCGATCCTTTTCCTGTCGGCGCGCGACGAGGAGATCGATCGCATCCTCGGTCTCGAAATGGGCGGCGATGATTACGTGACGAAGCCCTTCAGCCCGCGCGAACTGATCGCCCGCATCAGGGCTATTCTCAAGCGCACCGGGACGGGCAATGGCGCCGCCGATGCCTCGGCGACACTGACTGTCGGCGAAGTGGTGCTCGATCGGGCAGGACGAACGGTCCACCTGGCCGGCTGCGCTCTCCAGGTGACGGCGCTGGAGTTCGCCATCCTCGACGCCCTTATGACCAGGCCTGCCATGGTCTTCACCCGCGAGCAGCTGATGCAGGCTGCCTACGATCCCGGCGTCCATGTCTCCGACCGCACCATTGACAGCCACATCCGCAACATCCGCGCCAAGGCCGCCGAAGTCTCCGCCCAGCCGGTCATTGCGACCGTTCACGGGGTCGGCTTCCGCTTTCACCAGGCCGGTGCCGCATCATGACATCACGCCTGATCATCACTCCCAAATGGCGCCCGCCGCTGGCACTCGTCATCTATTCCGTCCTGTTGACGGTGATGGCTCTTCCCGTCCTCCTGCTGGCCTGGTTTCGCCCGGCGGCACTCGATGTGAAACCTTTGAGCATCACGGAGCTCGGAGCCCTTTGTGTCGTCCTCGCCTTCACCGTGGTCATTGGCTACGTGCTCGTCCGGGCCATCAAGGCACCGCTCGATGCCCTCGTGGCGCGCAGCCGGGAGATCGCTCTCGATGGCCGCGAAGCCATCCGCCCGCTCGAAAGTTATGGCACCCGCGAGGTTGCCACACTTTCCCAGGGCATTTTCGATCTCGCTTGCGATCTGGTGGAGCGAACGGACTATGTCCGAACCTTCGCCGCCCATGTCTCCCATGAGCTGAAGTCGCCGCTGACCGCCATCGCCGGTGCGGCAGAACTGTTGCGGGAGAGCGAGACGGACAGCGAGCCGATGACGCCCGCGCAGCGACGCCTGTTTCTCGACAACATCGTCTCCGACGCCCGCCGCCTTGACCGTTTGCTGATCCGCCTGCGCGAGCTCGCCCATGCCGAAACGCCCGTTGCCGGCGGCAGTTCGCAGCTTTCTGGCGTCGTCACGACACTCGCCGGGCGTTTCCCGGATCTGCAGATTGTCAACGACGGAGCCGCGCCAAGATCGGTCCCCTTGCCGGTTGAGGCAACGACGATCGCCTTGGCGAACCTGGCGGAAAACGCGCTCCAGCACGGCGCGACACGCGTGACACTTACGCTGAGCGAAGACGCGGGCGGACTTCATCTCCGGATAGAAGACAACGGATCCGGCATTCCCATGGAGACCGCAGACGTCATCTTCCGCCCCTTGTTTACAACCCGCGCAGAGGAGGGCGGAACGGGCATGGGGCTCCGCATCGTCGAGGCAGTGCTTGCCGCCCACGGAGCGACGATCCGACTTGATCAAGCATACCTAAACGGTGCCGCCTTCGAAATCACCATGCCGCGCGAGGCCTGCTAAGCGCCGCCCGCACGGACCTCAATCGGCCAGCACGCGCGGCGAGGGGAAAGTCACCTCGACCAATGTGCCTTCGTTCGGCGTCGAGGAGATCGCAAACTGTGCCCGGTTCGCATCGACCATGGCCTTGGTGAGCGGCAGGCCAAGACCCGTGCCGTCGCCACGATTGCGCGGCGTGCCGGTCGAGACCTGGCGGAACGGCTTCATCGCCTGCTCCAGCTCGCTGCGCGACATGCCGATGCCGGTATCACGGATGCGCAGAACCACGCTGCCATTCGGTTCATAGGCCGACGACACGATGATCTGCCCGCCGGACGGCGTGAAACGGATCGCGTTGGCCAGAATGTTGAGCACGATCTGCTTGATCGAACGGCCATCTGCCACGACGTTCGGAACGGCCTGCGACAAGGCTGTCCGGATGATCACCCGCTGGCTGTTTGCCTGCGGCTGCACGATCGAGACTGCCGCCTGCACCATCTCGTTCAAGCCCACGGAGGAGAAGTCGAGCTCCATCTCGCCGGCTTCGATCTTCGAGATGTCCAGGAGGTCGTTGACGATGTCGAGCACATGGCGGCCCGAGCGCACGATGTCATGGGCATATTCGCCGTAGCGCGGATGGCCGACCGGGCCGAAATGCTCGTTCGCCATCATGTCGGCAAAGCCGATAATCGCGTTGAGCGGCGTGCGGATCTCGTGGCTGACACGGGCAAGGAAGTCGGTCTTGTGCGCGTTTGCCGTCTCGGCCGCCCGCTTGGCGTTGCGCAGCTCTTCTTCCGTGCGCTTCCACTGGGTGATGTCACGGATGACGGCGCAGTAACCGTTCGACGAGTTGAGGCGCCCGATCGTCATGAACAGCGGCAGGAAGCCCCCGGAGGCCTCACGGCCGATCACTTCGCGCCCGTCGTTCAAGACGCTCGCAACGCCATGACCGGAAAGCCCATTTAGATAGTCGAGGATCGACTTCTGGCTTTCATGGGCAAAGAGCATGACGAAGGGCTTGCCGCGCGTTTCCATGTCGTCGAAGTTGAACAGCGCGCTTGCCGCCCGGTTCATCGAACGGATATCGCCGTCTGCATCCAGGATCACGACGCCATCGGTCGCCGTCTCCAGGATCGAGCGCAGCTCGTCCACTTCCACCTTGAGGCGGGTGACTTCTACCGTCTGGACCGGTGCCGCGACAGGCGCTGGTGTGACCACTGCCGGCTCGGCATCCGGCTCCGGTTGCGTCTGCAGTTCCGGCTGGGCGATCAGCGCCAGCATCAGCGCGCTCGTTTCCTCGAACCGCACCGACTGCAGCCGTGCAGTGACCGGCAACAGGCGATCATCGGCACAGAGCGCCACGACCTGGCCGGCCTCGTCGCCGGGTGTTTCGAGATCACGGCGCTGGATCAGCGTGTCGAGACCACCGGCCTCTTCGAGCTCGGCAAGGGTCTTATAGCCGGTGAGGTTGAAGAATTCCGGATTGGCATGGATCAGCCGGTCGCCGACATGGACGAGCAGCGCCACGGGCATCAGGTCGATGATCTCGGCCGTCAGGCTACGCTCGCGCTTGCCCGTCGGACGCTCAATCTGCGGTTCCGGCAACGGCGGCTCGACTGCGGCAATCGGGGCTGCAGGCGTGGCCGGCGGTTCGGGTGCCTTCACGACCGGAGCGGACGCCTCAGTGCGCAAGACAGGTGGTTCCGACGCCGTCAGCGACTGTTCCACCTTGGCGCGGAGCCCCAGCGGATCGAGCTTGCGCGCGATCTCCTGGAAGGCAGCCTGCTCACCCGGCGTCAGGCTGTCGCGCTGGCGCTGACGATGATCCTGCAATTGCACAACCTTGTCCGGCATAGCAGGCTTGCGCGGTTCCATGACCCGGAGCACCGGCGGCTCGAAGCCGGCAGGCCTCGGCGCGGGTTCGTCGATCTGGTGCGTCGGCGCGGCTTCGATGTCGTCTTCAGCCTCAGGCGCCTGGTCGTCGCCGCTGTCTTCCGCGTCGTCTGCCAGAGCTTCAAGCCTCTGCTCACCCGCTTCTGCAACCTGTTCCTCGACGAAGTCTTCCGGCGGATGGTTCTCGCCTTCGCTGAGCTCGCTCAAGAATTCGGCCAGCTCTTCGGCCCGTTCACTGTCGGTCAAAGGCGGCTCGTCGGAGAATGCGTCCGCCGAAACCTCAGACTCGACGAAGGTCATGCCGATCGCATCGGGATCCTCCTGCGCATCCGCGACGCGCACGATGCCGAAGCCACGGAAACCGTCAAAATCGCGATTGCGCGTATAGGTCGGAAGGGCCGCGAGATCGACCGGAACCACAAGCGTCGTTCCCTCGACCGGCCAGTAGATCGTCTTGCCCGACCACGTGTCACGCTTCTTCAACAACTCGCCGATCTTGCCCTCGGGATCAAGGTTGAAGAGAGCGGCGAGATCCGAGAAGGCAACACCGTTGATATCGGCTGCACGCGGGCCGACGGCCTGGGCAAACTCGGAGGAGACCTCGCTGAAGCGGCCTTCCGAATCGATTTTCCAGACGAAACGTGTCGCGCGGCGGTCCTGGCTGAAGATGAAACGCTCTGGCTCTGCAACAGGTGCAGGCGTTACTGGGGGAGCCGACAGGCGAGGAGCCTGCACCGGCTCGACGACAGGAGCGGGTTCCTCTGCCACGATCTCAACAGGAACGGATGCCTCCTCGTCCAGCGTCTCGGGGCTCTCCACCGTCTCGACCGCCGCGCTCTCAGGCTCCGGCTCGACGACATCATCAGCCTCTTCCGGCGCGATATCGTCTTCCGACGCATCATCATCGGCGACGTCGATCTCGTCCAGATCGTCCGTTCCGGCCTCGATTTCCTCGATGTCACCGATCGCCGCCATCACGCTCTCGAACGGCACAGCAGGCGAGGGCATGTCTTCGGCATGGGCCGGAGCTTCCGCTTCGGTCTCATCGGCAGACTGTATGTCGAGATCGCCGGCCGACGGCGCGCTGACGTCATCCGCAACCGTATCGTCGGCGCGAACCGGCTCGGCCACTGCGATCGGAAGGTCTTCATCCGCGTCGTTCGAAAAATCGTCGCTCGGGTCCATCTGGCCGAGGATCGTCTCGACCGTGAACAGGAGGTGCAGGCCGGGTTCATCGGCGATCTTGCCGATCGCGGCGGGCAGATAGCCGCGGCCCGTCGGGATCGGACGCTTCACCAGCCGGTCGGCATCGGCTTCGACAAGGTTCACCAGCATGCGCGCCGTCTGAGGCGTAATGCCGAGACCGGCAAAGCCTTCGGAGCTCGCGACCAGACCGCCGTCTCCGTCGAGGACGGCCATATGCGTATCGGGATCGTCGAAGCCGCTCATCAATTCGAGAGCAAGCTGGCGCAAGCTGCCATCGGTGCGCTTGAGCGGCGGCACGGCAAGCAGGATCGTCGGTTCGCCCTTGCGGATTTCCACGCATTCCGCGACCGCCGTCACCGGCACTTTCTGGAAACCGGAGCTGATGCGCAGCATCAGGCTGCGCGTATCGCCTACCGCCACCAGCTGCTGGGTCGCTGTCTCGATTTGCCGGAAGGTGATGTCGCCACGATTGGGACCTTCCTCGAGAAAGTCGTAGATGGACGGGGCGCCGAAGAAGCGCGCACCCGCGCCATTGCACCAGAGCACCCGCTCCAGACGCGGCGCAAACAGCACGAGCGCCTCGCCGCGCGCCAGGCGCGGTCGTATGAGGTCGTGCACGGCGACGTCGATAAACGGATATTGAGCGGGCATTTCGGGACCTGTCACTTCATGGCCTGCAAGCAAATTAACAGATTTTTAATAGCTAGGCAGTGCCTTTGGGTCCAGAAAGTGGGGCGCCTTTCGGTTGGTAAGGTTAATCCGGCCGGATTATCAACATGCAGAAAATCTAATTGTGCAGTGCACAATGATATTGCAATGCACAATATCCGGTGCTATATAGGGTTCATGAATGAAACATGAGGGGTCACCAAGGATCCCGCGACAAGAGGAAATGCGCCATGAACACCAAGGATATCTTCTCTTTCTCCTCCTTCGATCCTTCGAAGATGCAGGAAAGCTTCCGTGACTTCGCCGAAAAGGGTGCAGCCCAGTCGAAGGAAGCCTATGCCAAGATGAAGTCTGCCACGGAAGAAGCCACGAAGACCGTGGAAGCCACCGTCCAGACGGCTCAGGCCGGCACCGTCGAACTCGGCCTCAAGGCCATCGACGCCATGCGCACCAATGCTGATCTTTCGCTCTCCCACATGGAAGCGCTTCTCGGAGTGAAGTCGGTTGCCGAGCTCGTCGAGCTGCAGACCGCTTTCATCCGCAAGCAGGCTGAAGTGACGATCGAACAGGCCAAGGCCATCCAGGAAACCGCCAAGAAGGTTGCCGACACGATGACCAAGCCGGGCAAGGAAGCCGCCGAAAAGGTCATGTCCTCGCTCAAGGTTGCCTGATCGCCTGACGCGACTTCAGAAATCCTCCCAAGGATCTTGGGCCGGGCGCATAGCCCGGCCTTTTTCTTATCCCGAGCCTTTTCACGCAATGCGCAGAAAGGGCTTGAAAAAAAATCCATCTGCTCGTATGTGACCCCTCGACGGCGTCAGCGACGCGGTCATGTGCGGTTGTAGCTCAGTTGGTTAGAGCGCAGGTTTGTGGCACCTGAGGTCGGAGGTTCGAGACCCCCCAACCGTACCATTCTCTCCCAAAGTCCAGATATGTCATTGGCCTATACCCGCAATTGCGTGCTTTGGCAGCGCTGCGGCGCGACGATCGATTAAAATTCGATCCTTTGCGTTTACCCGAAAACAAGGGTTCCGGCACTTCCCGCTTTCTGGCAGCCCCGTTTGATGCTCTGACTATCCCGAACAATGGGAGAGCCGATGGAGCGTCGAAACGAGCAGCGTTCGCTTTGCGAGATGGACGCCCTGGTGCTGATGTACGGGTGCCATTTCCAGGCATCCATATCCGACTGGAGCCAAACCGGCTTGCGACTAGTCCTCAGTGACGGCCTAAGGCTGGAGGAGGCCGAAGCTTTCATCCTCCATGGCAACGCTTTCGGCGTCTTGCATGGCGAAGTCATCTGGTCTGAAGACGGTCAGATCGGCGCCCGAATTCGCAACGCCAGATCTGCCGCCGTCATGCAGCGGCTCGCGCCACAGCTCACCACCCTCATGCCTGCATGATTGCCGAAGACCGGTTGTCTCGGTTCATCGCCACGAGGGCTGTCAGAACAGCCTCCTGGAACGCCAGGATTTCCCCTCCAGCGCGTTCATGCGGACAGCCGAGCGATGTCAACTCGGCGCCGAGCGAACGGCATAGGGATATCCAGTAGCGGTCGGCGCTTGCCCCATTCAGGCGATCCAGCGCCCGTGCGGCCTGATGCACCAGATCCTTCCGGTGCATCAGTGGAAAGAAGTTGAGGGAACACGGTGGTTGGGCGTGTTGATCTGCCTGCAAGGGGAGCTCCATCGGTGCAAGGTTTATGCGTCATGCATGCGACTGCGACACGGTGGGCAACAAGGACTCGGCTTCATTAGAACTTAATAAAAGGCAAATTTGATTGTCAACTTCGGTTGACATATTTCCCCAAGGATTCAGCAGTGTAGGAATGATCCCCGTCAGGGATTGCAGAGCGGACAGTAGGTGGGGTCGGCGAAGGCGCCCTGGGAAAGCTCTTGTTTCTCCTCCGCATCGCAGGAGACGCAGCCATAGACATCGCGGCGAGGCAGGGCGGTCGGGCTACCGCAGAGGCTGCAGGGCAGGCCATATTCGGTCCTAACCTTGCCCCAGCCCGGATGGCAGCAGGTGGCGCAAGGTGTGGCCAGTCGAGATGCCAACTGCGCACCAAGCGCGCCGATCACCTCCCTACGGCGTGGGTTCATGAAGGCGCGCATGTCGGTTTCGATATGCGCCATGCCCTGATCGGAGAGCGTGACAGCCGCCGAGATCGAAGCCTGCAGTTCTAGGTCGTCGCGGATGCCCTTTGCCACCGGCTCGGCCAGCCGGCCCACAGGCGCGACGATCACTCCCTGTCCCGGATAGGCGATCCGTGCGAGGAAGGCCCGGGCATCCGCAATCGAGGCGGCCTGGCAATGGCCGAAGGTCGGACGGTCGTCGATCGCCATTTCGGCGATCTCGTAACCCTGCTCGCGATCGACAAACAGGATCAACTCGCGGCCAGCCGCGAGAAACGGGATGGTCGGGTGCGGCCCGTAAGCGCCTTCGCTGGCGATTGCCGCCTGAAGCCCCGTTTCCTGCATCGCGGCCTGCGCCTTGGCTCTCGCCGCCTCCAGCATTGAGCCGGCGCGGGGGCGATCGCGGGTGAAGGTGCCGAACTGGTCCGTGTCGAGGCTCGACGGCAGGATGAGCTCTATGCCGATGGCAGCCAAGGGCAGTTTCAACACCTGCTCCTTGCCATGCATCGTTGCCATGGCCACCCGCCTTGGAAGCTCCATGCCCGAACTGGTCTTCACATCCTTTATCCCGTTTCCTCGTTTCCCCGTCACATCCGCCATGTGTCGCATCGGATCGAGATTGAAAAATTCATTGTTCGCCGGTCAACGTTCCATTTTCTAGAACGTCGTTGTCTCCAGCAAACGAAAAACCCCGCCACGGGACCGTGGCGGGGTTCAAACTTCGAGGACGCTCTAGAGGTCTCAGACCCGCGTGACTTCCTTCACCCAGCCATGGGCATCGGCAACTGAGCCGCGCTGGATGCCGGTGAGCTGGTTGCGCAGCTTTTCCGTTTCGATCCCGGTGCCGGCATTGCCGATGACGAATTCGCCGCCCGGATGGCGCACGGTGCCGATCGCGGCGACGACGGCAGCCGTGCCGCAGGCAAAGGCCTCACGCAGCTTGCCGCTGCGGGCATCCGCCATCCATTCGTCGAAGGAATAGGGGCGCTCGACAACCTTCAGCCCATTGTCATTGGCAAGCTTGATGATCGAGTTGCGCGTGATGCCGGGCAGAATGGTGCCAGAGAGCGGCGGCGTGACCACGGTGTTGTCGTCCATGACGAAGAACACGTTCATACCGCCCAGTTCCTCGATCCACTTGTGCTCGGCGGCATCGAGGAAGACGACCTGGTCGCATCCACGGCTGGCGGCTTCCTTCTGGGCGAGAAGGCTGGCTGCGTAGTTACCGCCGCACTTGGCCGCACCCGTGCCACCGGGAGCAGCGCGCGTGTAGTGCTCGCTGACCCACAGCGTGACCGGCTTGCTGCCGCCCTTGAAATAGGGGCCGACAGGCGAGGCGATGACGCAGAAGATGTATTCGCGCGACGGGCGAACGCCGAGGAATGCTTCGCTCGCAAACATGAAGGGACGCAGATAAAGGCTGCCTTCGCCTTCCGGAACCCACTTGGCGTCGATCTTCACCAGTTCTTCGACTGCCTTGAGGAACAGCTCTTCCGGCACATCAGGCATCGCCATGCGCTCGGCCGACTTGTTGAAGCGGCGGGCATTTTCTTCCGGGCGGAAGAGCGTGATGCGGCCATCGGCAGCCTTGTAGGCCTTCATGCCTTCGAAGATTTCCTGGGCATAGTGCAGGACGCTTGCGGCCGGATCGACCTGGAACGGCTTGCGGGCGGAAACCTCCGGGCTGTGCCAGCCCTTGTCGACATGCCAATGCACGACCGCCATGTGGTCGGTGAACAGCGTTCCAAAGCCCAGGTTTTCAAAAGCCGCGAGCCGCTCGGCTTCCGGCATGGGCGAGGCATTCGGAACGATCTGGAAGTCGAGAAGTGCGGTATTCGTGGTCATGGAGAGCCTGTGCCTGAGCTGTTCACGGTTGCGCTGGCCACGCCGATGAAACGGTCGCAGCCGGTGCCGTCGTTTGTGCGGTTTGAGCCCGGTTTGTCAACAGAAACCGTGCTATCGCGATGCAGCAAAACGCTTGGTCTGCAGGGCCGGGAGCTGGTTTAGCCCGTCACGAGCCCAAACAGGAACCAGAAGCCGGCAAGCGAGATGGCAGCGCCCAGCGCCTGGACCAGCCGTCCGCCGCCGATTGGCTTCAGCGCCGCGCCGATCGCAATCCCGATCACGTGGATCACGCCGGTCGAGACCACGAAGCCGACGGTAAAGGCGGCCGGGTCGCTGGCGCGGGGTGCCAGGACGCCGTGTGGATAGCCATGCATCAGCGCAAAGGCTGCAATCAGCACCAGCGCCGCCCATTCCGGCGCTCGCCAGGCCGCCGCAATCGCACCACCGAGAACGATGACCGAAACGGCAATGCCGTATTCGATCGGCTGGTCCGGCAGGACGCCGGTCATGCCGATGATCCCGCCCACGCACATGATCATCGGGAAGGTCGCCGGCAGCGTCCAGACCGACCGCCCGCCCATCTGCGCGCCCCAGAGACCGACGGCGAGCATCGCAAGCAGATGGTCAAAACCGGCGAGGGGATGGCCGAAGCCCGAGCCGAACCCGCCGAGCGGCCCGTCCATCACATGGGCCTGGGCGGGAAGTGCCGAGAGAAGTGCGAGCAGAAAGGCGGGAAGGCCGAGATGAAGCAAGGGCTGGCGCATGTCAGTATCCATGGGTGATGAGACCGGTGCAGTCTATCTGCGTCGATCGTGACGGAAAAGCGTCCTCAAAACGCGCTCCGCGCATTGTCCAGCTGCATCAGCTGAAGATCGCCCGATCCTGCTCGACGGCATCCTGCAGGAACTGCACGACCGCCCGAACGCGCACAAGTTCCCGCGCGCTTTCATGGAAGGTCGTCCAGTAGGCCCGCCGGAGCGTGATATCAGGCAGGACGCGCACAAGGCTCTCGTGCTGCCGCGCGATATAGCTGTGCAGGATCCCGATGCCCGCACCCGCCAGCACCGCCTCCGTCTGGCCGATCGCAGACGAGATTTCGAAACCCGCATTCCAATCGCGCATCACCTCGCCGGTGAAGTTCAGCGAGGGGGTGAAGATCAGGTCCTCCACATAGCCGATCCGTCGATGGGCCTTGAGCTCCTCCGGCGTCGTCGGCAAGCCATGCGCTTCGACATAACCTTTCGAGGCATAGAGGCCGAGCGTGTAGTCGACAAGCTTCGACGAAACGAGCCGCCCCTGACCCGGCCGCTCCAGCGTCACGGCAATATCCGCCTCGCGCTGTGATAGCGAAAACGAGCGCGGCACCGGCACAAGCTGGATCTTCAGTTCCGGATGCCGCTCGATCAGCGCGCCCAGCCGCGAGGCGAGGAAGAAGACGCCGAAACCATCGGGGGCGCCGATGCGCACCGTACCGGCAACTTGCGTATCGGTGCGCCCAAGCCTGGCCTGCACCTCCAGCATTTCCGTTTCCATGCGCTCGGCGGAGGCGAGAAAGGCTTCGCCCTCGGCGGTCAGTTCGCAGCCATTCGTGCGGCGGATGAAGAGGCGTGTCTTCAGCGCCGTTTCCAGCGCCGTCAGCCGGCGCGACAGCGTGGCGTGGTTGAGGCCCAGACGTCTTGAGGCGGCCAGAATCTGGCCCGTGCGCGCGACAGCCAGAAAGATGCGAACGTCATCCCAGTTCATGCCAAGGCCTCCTCCGTTCCGCATCTCCAGGCATCATGTGTCGAAGCCATGTGCGCCGTTGCTCAATCCCAGCATGTCCATCCGTCTGTCGAAATCGCTGGCGATATCAGAGAGCTTGAGCGTCGCGAAACGCGAGAGCAACAGCGCCTCGGCCTCTCGCCGGGCGTCCTCGAGGGCCTCGTTGACCGATAGCTCCACAAGGCAGCCGGGATGGTCGGACGCGCTGACGAGGCAGAAGAGTTCCGGCCGCTCCAGCGCTTCATAGACATCGAGCAGACTGATCTTGTCCAGGCTCCTGGTGAGCTTCCAGCCGCCGCCATGTCCCTTCTCGGATTGCACATAACCGCGTTCGCGCAAACCCGCCATAGTCCGGCGAACGACCACCGGATTGGTGTTGAGCATCTTGGCGATCATCTCGGACGTTGCCGCTTCCTTGCGGCGTCCGAGATGGATCAGCACATGCAGCATGCGGGACAGGCGGCTATCCCCGCGCATCGGCGTTTCCTCCACTGTTGACTGATCCGTAGCGGAGCCATCGTCATGCAACAAGTCAAGTTACATCACTTGACGGCGAAGGTTCACGTAACTTAATAAGATACATAACATCAAAAGTTACATGAAAGGGTCTGCCGTGAAGTATGATGCCGTCGTCGTGGGTGGAAGTTTCGCCGGTCTCTCGGCCGCCATGCAGCTCACCCGCACCCGCCGCAACATCCTGCTCATCGATGCGGCGCGCCCGCGCAATCGTTTTGCCGAAGCCTCGCATGGCTTCCTCGGACAGGACGGAGTGGCGCCTTCAGAGATCCGCCGCCGGGCTTTGGAGCAGCTTTCCCGCTATCCAAACTTCACCCTTCTGGAAGGAGAGGCGGAGAGCGCCGAGCGGTGCCTGGGCGGGTTCAGGGTCGGCCTGGCCGATGGCCATGTCATTGAGGCGCAGGTTCTCGTGCTCGCTCTCGGTGTCACTGATACGCTCCCGCCCATCCCGGGCCTGACCGAGCGCTGGGGTCGCACAGTCCTGCATTGCCCTTACTGCCATGGCTACGAGATCGGCGGCGGCCCGATCGGCATCCTCGCCTCGTCGCCGCTTGCGGCCCATCAGGGCAGCATCCTGCCGGATTGGGGCCGCACGACCATGTTTGTCGAACCCGGGGTCACCTTCGACGAAGAACAACAGGCCATGCTCGCCGCCCGAGGTGCCACGATCGAGACCGAACGCGTCGTGGAACTGATCGGCGAAGGGCAGGGGCTTGAAGCCGTTCGCCTGGCTGACGGACGCATTGTGGAAGTCCACGCCCTCTTTGCCCAATCAAAGGTGTCCATCGCCTCGCCGCTGGCATCGAAGCTCGGCCTGGAATTGGAAGAGGGGCCACAAGGCTTTCACATCAAGGTGCAGATGGGCTGCACCAGTGAGCCCGGCGTGTTTGCAGCCGGCGACGCGGCAAGTCCCATGCACAATGCAACGCTCGCCAGCGCATCGGGCGTGATGGCCGGAATCTCGGCACACCGTGCACTTATCGAGGCCTCTCTGTGGAAATAAGAAAACCACCTTGCTTCAATCTGCGCACAACAGATGCGTAAATCATCGCGTTGATTTGTAGAAATCAAAGCGCATACTGCCTCCATAACAATCCAGGAGGATACCCATGTATCAGGTAGGTCATTTCATCGGCGGCAAGCATGTCGCCGGCACCTCGGGTCGCAAGCAGCCGATCTACAACCCGGCCACCGGCGAAGTGCAGGGCGAAGTCTCGCTCGCCAGCGCCGAGGAACTGAACGCTGCCGTCGAGAATGCCAAGGCCGCACAAGCCAAGTGGGCCGCCACCAATCCCCAGCGCCGCGCCCGCGTCTTCATGAAGTTCGTCCAGCTCTTGAACGACAACATGGACAGCCTTGCCGAGACGCTTTCGCGCGAACACGGCAAGACCATTGAAGACGCTAAGGGCGATATCGTCCGCGGCCTTGAAGTCTGCGAATTCGTTATCGGCATTCCGCATCTGTCGAAGAGCGAGTTCACCGAAGGCGCCGGCCCGAACATCGACATGTATTCGATCCGCCAGGCTGTCGGCATCGGCGCCGGCATCACGCCGTTCAACTTCCCGGCCATGATCCCGATGTGGATGTTTGCCCCGGCAATCGCCTGCGGCAACGCCTTCATCCTGAAGCCTTCGGAGCGCGATCCGTCCGTTCCGATCCGTCTCGCCGAATTGATGATCGAGGCAGGCCTTCCCGCGGGCATCCTCAACGTCGTCAATGGTGACAAGTCGGCCGTCGACGGTATCCTGACCCATCCTGACATCTCGGCCGTCTCCTTCGTCGGCTCGACCCCGATCGCCCGTTACGTCTATGGCACGGCAGCGATGAACGGTAAGCGCGCCCAGTGCTTCGGCGGTGCGAAGAACCACATGATCATCATGCCGGATGCCGACCTCGATCAGGCCGCCCAGGCGCTGATGGGTGCCGGCTACGGCTCTGCCGGCGAGCGGTGCATGGCGATCTCGGTCGCTGTTCCGGTCGGTGAAGAAACCGCCAACCGCCTGATCGAGAAGCTGACCCCGATGGTGGAAAGCCTGCGCATCGGCCCTTACACCGATGACAAGGCCGATCTCGGCCCCGTCGTCACCAAGGAAGCCCAGGCCCGCATCAAGGGCCTGATCGATAGCGGCGTCGAAGCCGGCGCCAAGCTCGTGGTCGATGGCCGCGACTTCAAGCTCCAGGGCTACGAGAACGGCTACTTCGTCGGCGGCTGCCTCTTCGACCACGTCACGCCGGATATGGACATCTACAAGACCGAAATCTTCGGCCCGGTCCTCTCGGTCGTTCGCGCCAAGACCTATGAAGAAGCCCTCGACCTGCCGATGAAGCATGAATACGGCAATGGCGTTGCGATCTACACCCGCGACGGTGACGCTGCCCGTGACTTCGCCAGCCGTATCAACATCGGCATGGTCGGCATCAACGTGCCGATCCCGGTTCCGCTCGCCTACCACTCCTTCGGTGGCTGGAAGTCCTCGTCCTTCGGTGACTTGAACCAGCACGGCACGGACTCCATCAAGTTCTGGACCCGCACCAAGACGGTCACCAGCCGTTGGCCGTCGGGCATCAAGGACGGTGCCGAATTCGTCATGCCGACGATGAAGTAAGCGAACCACCCGTTCGATCACATTTGCGCCACTCCGTCGAAAGACGGGGTGGCGTTCTCTTGTCAGCCTGTTGCCACTTGATAGCTTTGCTGTCGGGAGGGCTGACCATGCCGAAAAAGAAGATCCACACCGGAGGCTGTCTCTGCGGAGCGGTTCGCTTCGAAGCCGATGCGCCGGCTGCCAGACCACACACCTGTTCCTGCAAGATGTGCCAGCGTCACACCGGAAGCCTGACGGCCAGCTGGGTCGAATTCCCGCGCGAGGCCGTCCGCTGGATCGGGCCTTCAGGGGAGCCTGCCACCTGGCGCTCATCCGACATCTCGTCGCGCGCCTTTTGCGGCACGTGTGGCTCCTCGCTCGGCGCTATCGATGACCAGCCCACGGTCGCGCTCCTGCTGGGTGTCTTCGATCGGACAAGCGCCGCCGATCTCAAACCCGCCTATCATTCCTACAAGGGTGGCCGGCCGAAATGGTGGTGCATCGAGATCGCCGAAACCTGAAGCCTGCAGGCGTCCGAAGTGTCCTAGCGCACTTGAGTGCGTGGTGGTCTCATGATCAATGTTCAGGCGCGCGTCGCGGGGGATAGCGACGTGCCGGTTTTGATTTCATGAGGGACATTTCATGCAAGAGGCAGTTTTTGGCCGCGCGGCCAATTTGCGTCGCGGCGAGTTTCGTGGCAGCGCCGGTGAGTATTTCGGCATCTGGATCGTCAACATCCTGCTGACCATCATTACGGTCGGCATTTATTCGGCCTGGGCCAAGGTCCGGCGCAATCGCTATTTCTACGGAAACTCGTTCATTGACGGTCACTCCTTCGACTACCACGCCCGTGGCCTGCAGATCTTCATCGGCCGTGCCATCGTCTTCGGCTACATCGTCGCCTACAATCTGCTTCTGACCTTCAGCCCGATCATCGGCGGTATCCTGGCGCTGCTGATGCTGGTCCTCCTGCCGTGGATCGTCATGCGCAGCCTGCGCTTCAACGCACGCGTCACCAGCTACCGGAACATTCGCTTCGACTTCGTCGGCAAGACCGGCGGTGCCTTCTTCGCGATCATCGTCGGCGGTCTCGTGTCCTTTTTCTCGCTCGGCATTCTCGCACCCTTCGCCAGCCGCTGGCTCTATCGCTACATCTTCAACAACCTGCGCTATGGCGACCGCGCGTTCGACACCGATCCGAAGATCGGCGCGCTCTACCGCGTCTGGTTGCCTGCCTTCCTGCTGATGCTGGTTGGTGCTGCGGTCGGCGGCTTGCTCGGCATCGCGGCCTACTACAGCGCGGTCGAAGGTGCCGGTACCAGCATGGATCCGGAACTGGATCTCATTCTCGGCATCTATGGCGCACTGGTCCCGGCGATCGTACTCTGGGGCGTGGCCGCGATCTTCTACCGCATCGGCGTTCGCAACGTGGTGATGAACGCCACCCGCTTCGATAGCCGCCACACCCTGTTCTCCGATCTCGGACGCCTGCGCTACTTCTGGATCGTCATCTCGAACCTGGTGGTGACGGTCCTCACCCTCAGCCTGATGCGCCCCTGGGCAGCGGTTCGCGAACATCGCTATGTGATCGAGCATTCCGGCATCGTGGTCGATGGGGAACTCGATGATGTGGTATCGTCGATGCAGGCCTCCGGTTCTGCCGTGACGGCAGAATATCTCGATCTCGAAGGATTCGACTTTGGCTTCTGACGACAAGCGCATCGCCTCCGGTCGCTGGCATCCGCCCGGCTCCAGCCGCGCGGAACCAGCCGTCCTGCTGGGCGAGAGCAAGACGCTCTATGTCCGGCTGGCTGCAGGGGGCGATCCGGTCTCTATCGGAGATCTGGCCCGGACGGAGATATCCGCCCGGGTCGGTCGCATTCCGCGCAGGATCAGTTTTGTCGACGGCTCCATGTTCGAGACCGAAGACAACGAGGCCGTCGATCTCTGGCTGAAAAGGCATGGGAAAAGCGGCTTCGTCCACGAACTGGAGCGCTTTCATCCGCGGCTGATCGCCTTCGTGCTTGCCGTCTTCCTGTTCGCCGGCCTGATCTATCGTTATGCGGTGCCGGCGCTGGTCGAGGTTGCCGTCCTGGTGACACCGCCAGCGGTGACCCAATGGATGGCGAGCGGCACATTGCTCTCGCTCGATCAGGCAATTTTCGACGACAGCAAACTGCCGGATGCCCGACAGGCAGAAATCCGCGAGGCCTTCAACGGGATCGCGGATCTCTCGTCACGCGGACGCGCGGGTTACAACCTGAACTTCCGCCATGGCGGCGTCATCGGACCCAACGCCTTCGCCTTGCCGGATGGCACGCTTGTGATCACCGATGAGCTGATCGAGCTTGCGGATGGCGACATGGACATGATCATCGGGGTTCTTGCCCACGAGATCGGCCATGTCGAGGAAGAGCATTCGCTTCGGCAGCTGTACCGGGCGGCCGGGATGGCCGGCCTGATCATGCTGATTGCAGGCGATGTTGGTGCGGCCGGTGAGGATATCCTGACCAATGGTGCAGCTCTCATGTCGCTTTCGCATTCGCGCGATGCGGAAAACCAGGCAGACCGTATCTCGGTGGAACTGATGGCGAAGGCGGGACGCGATCCGCGCGCCATCGGCCGCTTCTTCGCGCTGCTGGAGGAGAAACTCGGGCTCGACGGAGACTCGACCTTTCTTTCCACGCATCCTGGAACAGCTGAGCGGCGCAAGGCGATCGACGATCATGCCCGCGAGGTCGGAGCCGGCGGGTCCTAGACGGGCGAACGGAAACGCAATCCCCCTGTGCCGAAATGCAAGAAGGGGCGGTCCAAGACCGCCCCTTCTGCTTTTTGGGATGTGCCGAAGCTTACTGCGTCGGACCTTCGTTCAGGCCGACCTTGTCGACCAGTTCCGACGCCGTCTTGCGGTTGGCGGCGATGTCGACGAGCGGCAGCGGGTCGGCCTTGATCGGGCCGAAGCCGGCGACGATTTCGGAGACCTTTGCGTTCGGTCCGACCGGATATTCGAAGACCTGCTCGGCATAGATCGACTGTGCTTCATCCGAGGCAAGGAATTCCATCAGCTTGACGGCGTTGTCCTTGTTCGGGGCATTCTTCGCCAGCGCCATGCCGGAGATGTTCACATGCGTGCCGCGATCGGCAGCATTCGGGAAGAGAACCTTGACCGAAGCGGCCCATTCCTTCTCTTCCGGCTCCTTCTCATTGGTCTTCATCAGACCGAGATAATAGGTGTTGGCGAGACCGAGATCGCATTCGCCGGCATGGATTGCCTTGGCCTGGGCGCGGTCATTGCCGTCAGGCTTCTTGACGAGGTTCTGCTTCAGGCCAGCGAGCCACTTCTCGGTGTAGTCGGCGCCATGATGAGCGACCATCGAGGCAAACAGGCCGATGTTATAGGAGTGCTGGCCATCACGCATGCAGATACGGCCCTTCCACTTCGGGTCGGCGAGCTCTTCATAGGTAATCGCATCTTCCGAGACGCGGTCCTTGGAAGCATAGACCACGCGACCGCGGGTCGTCAGGCCGAACCAGTTGCCATCGGTATCGCGATACTGTGCCGGAATCTGCTTGTTGATGTCGTCATCGTTGAGCGGCTGCGTCACGCCGCCGTCCTTGGCTTCCGTCAGGCGCGCGATGTCGATCGTCAGGATCACGTCGGCCGGCGAATTGGCGCCTTCCGCCGTGATGCGCTCAACGAGGCCCTTGTCGAGGAAGAGCACGTTGGTCTTGATCCCCGTCTCCTTGGTGAAGGCATCCATCAGCGGCTGGATCAGTTCCGGCTGGCGGTAGGAATAGATGTTGACCTCGCCTTCGGCCTGCGCTGCGCCGGCCGAAAGAGCCAGAACGGAAACAGCACCGAGTGCGAGTGTGCGAATAGATGTCATGGCATAGCCTCCCTCTTGGATTGTTGAGGGGGATATTCATGAATTCATATAAGCTGTCAATTGTACTCGACTTTAATCACGGACACGTGAGTCGTGAACTTGAGTATTTTGGAATTGTTCAAAACTGCAAAAGGCGCTATATAAGAGCCAACAAAACAGAGGAATCGTGCATGCGTTTGACAAAGCAGACAAATTACGCCGTGCGCATGCTGATGTATTGCGCAGCCAACAGCGACCAGCTGAGCCGGATCCCGGAAATCGCCAGGGCTTATGGCGTCTCTGAACTCTTCCTGTTCAAGATTCTGCAGCCGCTGAACAAGGCCGGTCTGGTCGAAACCGTGCGTGGCCGCAACGGCGGCGTGCGCCTGGGTCGTGCTGCCGAGAAGATCACCTTGTTCGATGTCGTCAAGGTGACCGAAGACAGCTTCGCCATGGCGGAGTGCTTCGAGGATGACGGTGACGTCGAATGCCCGCTGATCGACAGCTGCGGTCTGAACTCGGCGCTGCGCAAGGCGCTCAATGCCTTCTTCGACGTGCTGTCCGAATACACGATCGACGACCTGGTCAAGGCCCGCCCGCAGATTAACTTTCTGCTCGGCATCGACGAACTGCAGCCGCGCCGTGTTGCAGCCGCACCGGCCGCCTGAACCATCCAAAATCGCCAGTCTGGTTGAACCCGCCGCAAGGCGGGTTTTTCTTTGCGCGGCAAGCCTTTGAGACAGTCTTGCGTCCCCCCGCCGCTATGCTACGCTTACGTTCACGGCAATTTAAATCTGCTTAATGTAGGCGCAGTGGAAATGCTGTGCTGCCGGTGGTCTCTGGGGGAGAGCATGTACGATTACGTGATCATCGGCGGGGGCTCGGCCGGGTCGGTCCTTGCGGCGAGACTGAGCGAGGATCCCTCTCTCACCGTCTGCCTTCTCGAAGCCGGAGGGCGCGGCGACGGCATCTTTGCTCGCGTGCCCATGGCTGCAGCTGCGGTCGTGCCCGGCCATGTGAAGAGTGCCAACTGGCGTTTCTCCACGGTGCCGCAATCCGGATTGAACGGTCGCCGGGGCTACCAGCCGCGAGGGAGGGGGCTTGGCGGATCGAGCCTCATCAATGCCATGCTCTATGTGCGCGGCCATGCGCGCGATTATGACGAATGGGCCGCACTCGGCTGCGAGGGCTGGTCCTGGGACGATGTGCTGCCCTGGTTCAAGAAGTCGGAAGACAACATCCGCGGTGCCGACGATCTGCACGGACGGGGCGGACCGCTGCAGGTCTGCGACCAGAACTGGACGCGCCCGGTCAACCAGGCCTTTCTGAAGGCCTGCGAACAGAGCGGATACCGACAGAACGACGATTTCAACGGTCCGGTTCAGGAAGGGGCGGGCGTCTATCAGACGACGCAGTTCTGGAACGGTCCAAAACGCGGCGAGCGTTGCTCGGCCTCGGGTGCCTATCTGCACGACGTGATGACCCGCCGCAATCTGACTGTTATCACCGAGGCGCAGGTCACCCGCATCATCGTCGAGCGTGGTAGGGCGGTCGGTGTCGCCTATCGCCATGGCAAGGAGCAAAGGGTTGTCCGCGCGGGCCGCGAAGTCCTGCTCTCGGCAGGCGCTTTGCAATCCCCGCAGATCCTGATGCTGTCAGGCATCGGTCCCGCCGATCATCTCACCTCTCTCGGCATCAGTGTCGTTGCCGACAGCCCTGAGGTCGGTGCAAATCTCCAGGACCATCTCGATTACACGATGATCTTCCGCTCGCCGGATACTGACATGTTCGGCATGGGCCTGACGGCGGCGCGGGATCTGATGCGCGCGGCCAATGAATGGCGCACCGAGCGCATGGGTCACCTGCGTTCGACCTGCGCGGAATCGGGTGCCTTCCTGAAGACCGATCCGTCACTCGATCGGCCGGATATCCAGCTGCATTTCCTGGTCGCCATGGTCGATGATCACGTGCGCAAGATGCATTGGGGCTACGGCTATTCCTGCCATGTCTGTGTGCTGCGCCCCCATTCGCGCGGCACCGTCCGCCTCGCGAGCGCCGATCCCATGGCCGCACCGCTGATCGATCCCGCCTTCCTCTCGGATGCACGCGACCTCGAGGCGCTGCGAAAGGGCGCCCGGGTGATGGCGCAGATCATGGCCGCCCCGGCGCTCAACAAGTATCGCGGTGCCGAACTCTATCCCGCCGGCCCGTCCGACGCGGAACTCGACGCCGTCATCCGTGCCCGTGCCGATACGATCTATCACCCCGTCGGCACCTGCCGCATGGGCTCGGATCCGGCCGCGGTCGTCGATGTCAGCCTGAAGCTCAACGGCGTCGAAGGGCTGCGCGTCGTCGACGCTTCCGTCATGCCGCGCCTGATCGGCGGCAACACCAATGCACCTGTCATCATGATGGCGGAAAAGATCGCGGCCGCTATCCGGGCGGAGGTCCGACCGGCAAGGGAACGGGTGGCCGCGAAGGGCGCGAACAGCGAGAGCGGATTGCATTTCGCCTGAACCTTCCTATTGTCGCCACCCTTGGATGAGGGTGCATAAAGAGGAAGAGAATGCCGCCAGAAATTCTGCCAACCGCCCCGCAGGCGGTGATCGTCATGGGCGTCAGCGGCTGCGGGAAGTCTTCGGTCGGCGAGGCGCTGGCACAGCGGCTCGGGCTTCCCTTCATTGAAGGCGACGTGCTGCATCCGGAAAGCAATGTCGCAAAGATGGCGGCCGGAACGCCGCTCACGGATGAGGATCGCTGGCCCTGGCTCACCGTGATCGGCGAGCGCATGGCGGATGCTCTGGCGCGCGGGGAGGGGATCATCGTGTCCTGCTCGGCGCTGAAGAAGATCTACCGCGAGCATCTGCGCGCCGCGACTGGCGGCCGCCTGTCCTTCGTCTATCTCGATGGTTCGCGGGAATTGCTCGGACGCCGCATGGGCGCCCGCACAGGTCATTTCATGCCGCTGACGCTGCTCGATAGCCAGCTCGCTACCCTGGAAGTGCCAACGGGTGAGCCGGGCGTTGTCACAGTCTCCATTGATCAGCCGGTCGAGGGCATCGTCGCCGATGCGCTCAACGGTCTGAAGGCGGAAGCCTGAGCCTCAGCCCTCGTAGCCCATCAGCGGACCGTAAAGCTCCGGCCGGCGGTCTCTAAAGAGGCCCCAGCTGGCACGCTGCCTTGCGATGCCATCGAGGTCGAAGGTCGCCGTCAACACCGTCTCCGTCTCCCGGTCGGCGGTCGCCACCATCGCACCCGTCTGGTCGCAGATGAAGGACGAGCCGTAGAAGGTGAGCGAAGTGCCCTTGCGGCCGTCTTCCTTGCCAATGCGGTTCGACGCGATGACCGGCATGATATTGGCCGCCGCATGCCCCTGCATCACCCGCTGCCAATGGCCGGAGCTGTCGAGGCTCGCATCCTGCGGCTCCGAGCCGATCGCGGTCGGATAGAACAGAAGTTCGGCGCCTTGCAGCGCCATGGCGCGGGCCGCTTCCGGGAACCACTGATCCCAGCAGATGCCGACGCCGATCGCCGCATGCCGCGTCTCCCAGACATCAAAACCGGTATCGCCGGGCGAGAAGTAGAACTTCTCGGTATATCCAGGACCATCCGGAATATGGCTCTTGCGATATATGCCGAGCACGTCGCCGGTCGCATCGACAATGGCCACGCTGTTGAAGAAGGTCTGCCCCGCCTTTTCGAAGAAGCTGACGGGAATGACGACGTTGAGCTCTTCGGCCAGTGCTGAGAAGTGGTCGATCAGCGCGTTGTCATGCGCAGGCTTGGCGAGATCGAAGAACTCCGCGATCTGGTCCTGGCAGAAATAGGGTGCCTCGAACAGCTCCTGGATCAGCACGATCTGCGCACCCTTGGATGCTGCCTCGCGCACGAGCTTTTCGGCCCGTGCGATATTGCCGGGCAGATCCCATGTGCAGGCCATCTGGGTGGCGGCGACGGTGACGGTACGGGTCATCTCTTCTCTCCTCAAACGCCGAGCCGGTCGCGCATGCCGTAATACCAGGCACCAAGCGCCGTGAACGGCACGCGGAACATCCGGCCGCCCGGGAAGGGATAGGCCTGCAGCGACGACCAGACGTCAAACCGGCTCATCTGGCCGTGCACCGCTTCACCGAGGATCTTGCCGAGCAGATGCGTCGTCGTCACGCCATGGCCGCTGTCGCCATGCGAGAAGTAGACGGTGTCCGACAGCTTGCCCATATGCGGGATGCGCGTCAGCGTCAGCGCGAAATTGCCGCTCCAGGCATAGTCGATCTTCACGTCCTTCAGCTGCGGGAAGGTCTTGAGCATGTTCGGACGGATGACGCCCGTCAGGTTCTTCGGATCCTGGCCGCCATAACCGATGCCGCCACCGTAAAGCAGGCGGTTGTCGGCCGTGCGACGATAGTAGTCGAGCACGTAGTTCGCATCTTCGACGCAATAGTTGGACGGCAGCAGTTCCTCGATCAGCTTCCGATCGAGCGGCTCTGTCGCCATCACCTGGCTGGAAACCGGCATCATCTTCTCGGTCACCTTCGGAGCTATGCCGGCCATATAGGCATTGCCGCAGACCAGGATGTGCTTGGCCCTGACGATGCCGCCTTCCGTGCAGACGAAGGGCTGCGGGCCGGTGTCGAGATGCACGACCTTTGAGTTTTCAAAGATCTTGGCGCCGAGGCTTTCGGCCGCTGCCGCCTCGCCGAGCACGAGGTCGAGCGGATGGATATGGCCGCCATGCCGGTCGATCATGCCACCGACATAGCGGTCGGTCTTGGCATACTTGCCGACCTCGGACTTGGAGACCATCTCCAGCCCGTCATGCCCGTGCTTCATCCAGTGTGCCCGGACGTCCGCCATCTCCTTCACCTGCTTGTCGGTGAAGGCTGCGAAGAAGCCGCCGTCGACGAGATCGCATTCGATCCCGTATTTGGCCACACGCTCACGAATGATCCGGCCACCCTCGAGCGACATCTCGCCGAGACGATCCGCCTTTTCCTGGCCATAGCGGCGGGCGATAGTCTCAAGGTCGCGGCTATAGCCGTTGACGATCTGGCCACCATTGCGCCCCGAAGCGCCGAAGCCGATGCGATCGCCTTCGAGAACGATGACGGCATAGCCCTTTTCCGACAGCTCAAGGGCTGCCGAAATGCCGGTGAAGCCGGCGCCGATGATGCAGATGTCTGCGGTGTGCTGGCCATCCAGCTTCGGGCGCACCCGCTTGTCGCGGGCAGAGGCTGCGTAATAGGTGGCCGCATGGCCGGGATTGGGTCCGATCGACTTGGTCATGGCTTCACCTCACACGGTCCGGATATAGGCGTCGTATTCGACGTCGGTAACGCGCAGCGAGAACTCCGAGAGTTCCTGCTGCTTGCAGGCGGTATAAAGGCTTCGGTATTTCGGCCCGAGCGCCGCATAGGCGAAGCTCGACTTGGCAAAGCGCTGCAGCGCGTAGTCCCAGTTGGTCGGCAGCGGCTCGTGGTTGACGGCATGGTCGTCGCCGGAGATCGCGCCACCGGGCGAAAGCTTCTCCTTCATCCCGGCGAGCGCCGCCGACAGGATCATCGCCAGAACGAGATAGGGATTGGTGTCGGATCCGGCTACGCGATGCTCGATGCGGGTCGCAGGCTTTGACGCGGTGATGACGCGCACGGCAGCCGACCGGTTGTCGAAGCCCCAGGATGCATAGGTCGGTGCATGTTCCGATGGGCGCAGCCGGCGATAGGAGTTCTGGTGCGGCGCAAAGATCGCCATGCTCTCGCCCATGCTTTCCAAGAGACCGCCGACCGAATGGAAGAGGGCGTCCGATGGGCCGTTCTCGCCGACATAGATGTTCTCGCCCCTCTCGTTGAGAACGGAGAAGTGCACATGCATGCCGCTGCCGGCCTGGGTGCCGTAGGGCTTGGCCATGAAGGTGGCGTCGAGGTCGCTGGCGCGCGCCACGCCCTTGACGATCCGCTTCAGGAGGACCGCGTAATCGGCAGCCGCCAGCGCATCCGGCACGTGGTTGAGATTGATTTCGTACTGACCAGGACCGTTTTCGCGCAGCGTCGTATCCGCTGGCACATTCTGGGCGCGGGCGGCCGTCGAAATGCCGTGGAAGACCTCTTCGAAGTCCTGCAGTTCGGAGATCGACAGCACCTGCGTCTGGCCGGTATGCCAGCGACCGTCTCGTGTGTTCGGCGGGCGCACCGGGTCGAGCGCCGAGCGCACCGGGTCGATCAGGTAGAATTCGAGTTCGGTGGCAACTACGGGGGTCAGTTTCGCCGCCTTGAAGCGGTCGAGCACATGGCCAAGCACCTGACGCGGGTCGGCATAGAAACTCTCGCCTTCCGGCGTGTACATCTGCAAGAGCACCTGCGCCGTCGGGCGCGACAGCCAGGTCACGCGGGACAGTGTGCCGGGAACGGGGAAGCAGATGCCATCAGGATCGCCCGTACCTTCGGCGAGGCCCGCTGCATTCACGTCACGGCCCCAGACGTCGAGCGCATAGACCGAGCGGGGCATGGCCATGCCCTTGGTCAACACGTCGATGGCCCGCTCACGCGGGATCCACTTGCCGCGTGGCACGCCGTTCACGTCGATGACGAATGCTTCAAGTACTTCAATATCGGGATTTGCCGCGAAGAATTCGCGTGCCTCTTCGGCCATGTCCATGGATCACCGTGTGGCTGATGTCGATCGGGTTCGAAACGCGCAATGGAGCACGAACGGATGCTGGTCCGCTAACGATAGACGCTTTTCGCGTTATGGATCAAACACCGGCGCATGCCACTGTCCGTCTCTTCCTAATCCCCTCGACCGGCGGCGTTCTTGCGACGCGTGCTTCGTTCCGGCCTGTTTCCACCGGGAAACAATTTGATCAAATTATTCGGAATGACTACCACCTCGGCGCCAAAAAGGCTAGCCCCCTGAGAAGGGGGCTAGAAAAGCTTTGTTTTTCAGGGGCGAAAACGCTCAGGGCTCCAGGCCTTGGCGTCGATGAATGTCTTTTCCCCATCCATCATTTCCCCGATTAGACGGCCCGTCACTGGCCCCAGCGTCAGGCCGTGATGCGCATGGCCGAAGGCGAACCACATGCCCTCGTGACGCGGCGCCTTGCCGATGACCGGCATCATGTCGGGCGTGCAGGGGCGTGCGCCCATCCAGGGTTCGGCGTCGAGCCGGTCGGCGAGCGGGAAGATCTCGCGCGCCACCTTTTCCGCCCGGGCGAGCTGGACGGGAGACTTGGGCGCATCGCGATTGGCAAACTCCGCACCCGTCGTCAGGCGGATGCCCTTTTCCATTGGTGCCAGGAAATAGCCGCGCTCGGCATCCATCGTCCAGTTGTTGAGAACGGCATTGCCTTCTGGCGCATAATGCATGTGGTAGCCGCGCTTGACGCCGAGCAGGAAGCGGTAGCCGAACTTACGGGTGACTTCCTCCGACCAGGGGCCGAGTGCCAGCACCACATCGTCGCCCTCGACCATGCCGTCATCGGTCTTCACGCGCCAGCCCTTGCCGGATGCGCTTGTTTCCAGTGATGTGGCATCACCCTTGACGAAGCGCCCGCCGAGCGACTGGAAATAAGTGAGATAGGCTTGCGTCAGACCATGCGGATTGGTGACCGACCAGGGGTCGTTCCACTTCAGACCACCGACGAAATCGCCGCGAATATGCGGCTCTTCCTTGGCAAGCTCTTCGCGGTTCAAGGCCCGGTAGCTGACGCCGTATTCGCGGGCGAGGCGAGCCGCTTCGGCAAGCTCGCTGTCGCGCTTGGCCGTCGTCCGGAAGATCTCCATCCAGCCGTCCTTGCGGATCAGGTGGTCGGCTTTGGCCGCCTGGATCAGGTCCTGATGCTCGGTGATCGAATTTTCGATCAGCGGCGCATAGGCGCGGGCAATCACCTCATGCCGGCTCTTGTTCGAATGCCACCAGTAGCGCGACAGGAACGGCACGAGCTTCAGGATGGCGCTCGCATGATAATGCGCGTCGATCCGGTTGTTGAAGCCGTAGCGGATCAGCAGGCTCAAGTCCTGCGGGAAGCCATAGGGCACGACGCCCTCACGCTGGATCAGGCCGGCATTGCCGAAAGAGGTTTCCTCGCCAGCGCCGCGGCGGTCCACCAGCACCACCGAACGCCCGCGACGGGCGAGATGGATGGCTGTGGAAACGCCGATAATGCCGGCGCCGAGCACGAGGGTAACCTTGGACATGTCAGTTGAATTCCTGAAGGTGGGATTGCCGGGCAAGGATGCATTTCAGCCTGTTGCGGCGCAAACGAAAAATCGCCGCATTTGCCGCAATCCTCAAAATCCTTGCCGATCCCGAATCATGCCATATCTCCAGTCGAAGCGACGGCAGCCAGCGAAGGGGATTTGATGCGCCTGCTCATTCTTGGCTGCGCCTGGCTGATGGTCGGGATCGGTGTCATCGGCATCTTCCTGCCGGTCCTGCCCACGACACCCTTCATGATCCTGGCGGCAGCGCTGTTCGCGCGCTCATCTCCGCGCTTCGAGCAATGGCTGCTGGACCACCCGCGTTTCGGCCAGCCGCTCATCGACTGGCGCCGTGAAGGGGCCATCTCCCAGAAGGCAAAGATCGCCTCGGTCTCGCTGATGGCGGTAAGCTACGGCATCGTTCTCTTCTTCGGGCCGCCCCAGCACTGGCTCAAGCTCGTGATCGGATTGATCCTCGTCGCTTGCGCGGCTTTCGTGCTCACCCGGCCTGCGCCAGGCCACTGACACCGATCTCATCGCTGCTTGCCAGCAGCGAATGGGCTGCCGAAAGCGCCTGGATCTGGCGGGCTGATTGCGGTCGCCCGAAAAGATAGCCCTGTCCTTCTTCACATTGCATCGCGGCCAGCATTTCACACTGCAGGGCATTCTCGATGCCTTCACAGACAACTTTGAGACCGAGACCATGCGCAAGTGTGGTGACCGTCTGCACGATGGTCTGTGCTGCGCTGTCGCTCACCATCTCGCGAATGAAGGACTGGTCGATCTTGAGCTTGTCCAGCGGCAAGCTGGAGATGTAGCTGAGCGACGAATAGCCGGTGCCGAAATCATCGAGCGCGATGGTCACGCCGAGACCGCGCAGTGCCTCCAGCTTATCCAGAAGCTCCTCCGACTTTTCGAGGAAGATCGATTCCGTGATCTCGACATGGAGGCGGTGCGGTGCGAGCCCGCTGATGGCGAGCGCCGCGCGAATATCGGAAAGCAGGTCGCCGCGCAGAAACTGCACCGGTGAAATGTTGACGGCGACGCTGACATGCGCCGGCCAGCTGGTGGCCGCCTTGCAGGCTTCCTTGAACATGAACTGACCGAGATCGCAGATGAAGCCGTTGGCTTCTGCGATGCTGATGAATTCCGCCGGCGAGATCATGCCGAGTGTGGGATGTTGCCACCGCAACAGTGCCTCTGCCCCGACCAGTCGCCCGGTCTTCAGCGCGACCTGCGGCTGATAGAGCAGGAAGAACTGGCCCTGTTCCAGGGCGCCACGCATCTCCGCTTCCAGAAGTCGCGAGCGCGCTCGGCGCAGCGCCGATGAGGGATCATAGGCCCGCCAGCCGCTGCCGCCGACCCGCTTCGCTTCGATCAGCGCGAGTTCTGCTGCCTCCACCCATTTGCCGGGATCGCCGAGATCGAACGACCCGCTGCAGGCGCCCACCCGTGCATTCAGTTCGATCTTGATGCCTTCGACGCCGAAAGGCGCATCGAAGAGGGCTAGCAGCCCCTCGGCGCTTTCGGCCAGAGCGGACTCACCTTCAATGCCCGGCGTCGCCAGACAGAGCACGTCCCCTGCAAGCCGCGCGCAAAGGCCATCGATACCGGCATGGCGACGCAGGCGCGCAGCCACGGCCTGCAGCACGCTGTCACCCTTTTCCCGGCCGAGCGTTTCATTCAGATGGCCGAAGCGGTGGAGGTCGATGGCAAAAACCGAGAAACCACGACCATCCTTCGCCATGGCATCGCCGAGGCCCCGCCGGGTGAGAAGCCCCGTGAGATCGTCGACGCGGGCCATCTCCTCGAGCTTGGTCTCGTAAAGATGCCGTGCAGTCATGTCCCGCAGGCTGATGCAGGTGACATGGGTTCCGACGGAAGAATGGCCCTGGCCTTTGCCGCTCTCGTAGGGCGAAATGGTGATGACAGCTTCGAGATGACGGCGCCCGGTCCGTCCCGGCATGCTGAAGGACAGAGGCGCGCTATGCGCCCGGTCGGGCTCGGCAGCATGGTTTGCTTCGAGGGCAAGGACTGCGTCCATCAGTGCGCGCGGCACGAAGCTGCTCAGATTGGTGCCGCGGGTGACCGGCTCGTCCAGTTCCAGCATGTCGGCAGTGGTGTGGCTGGCATCGAGCAAATTGCGCTGCTGGTCAAGCACGATGACCGGGTCGACACTGTCGTTGATCACCCGCTTGAGCACTCGGCGAATGTCCCGGTTCTCGGTGATCGCCAGTTCGGCAAGCCAGCCATTGAGACCGATCTTCTCCGCCATCAGCATCAGGAAACCGAAGGCCAGCACTGCCCAGATCGTGGCTGTCTGAAAGACGATCGCTTCGTTCTTGTAGAGGAGAAAGGCCGCCGCCTCTCCGATGGTCACGATCGCCGCCGAGGCTGCGAGCGGTACGGCCAGCGAAAGGCGATGAAAGGTCAGCGTATAAGCGATGATCAGGGCTGCGAGCAGCAGGACGATCGGCTCTGCCCGCAGGCGCGTCAGTAACCGGTCCTGCACCAGGGTCTCGGTCGCAAGCACATGCAGCATCGGCCCGCTCAGGATGCCATAGACCGGCACGGCAAAGAGATCCTTCAGTTCGGTGGCATAGGCACCGACCACCACGGCCTTGTCCTTCAGAGCGTCGCCTGCCACTGCCCCGGACAGGACGTCCGCGACGGAATAGGTGGGCACGGTCTCCGGGTTGATGGAAAAGTCGATGTCGAGCCGGGTCGTGCGCGCATCGCTGTAGCCGGCCAGGACCGCCGGTGCCGATTGTGTCGGGATGCCGTCAACGAGATCCGTCACTGGGAAGGATCGCATCAGGCCGTCTGCATCCAGTGAAACGTCCACCAGTGCCGTCCAGGCGTTTTCCGCAAAGAGCGGAATGGGGGAGGTCAGCGTCAACGGAGCGTTTGATTGTGCTCCGAACTGCTGACGAAACATCGGCAGGATCACGCCGCCGCCGGCATCTTCGAGCGCCTTTGCCAGCCGGGCATCGCTCTTCGGCCGGGAAGGCGTGCTGAAATCGATGTCGAGGAAGATGTCTCGGGCGCCGGCCGCGACCAGCCGGTCGATCAGCTCGGCATGCACATCCCGTGGCCAAGGCCAGGTCCCGACCTCGATCAGGCTTTTCTTGTCGATGGCAACGAAGACGAAGTCGCCGCTGGCGTCACGAGGAGCCGCAGCGGCACGGAAGGCAATCAACTCGTTGTCGACATGCTGCACGACGGAGAGCGATGGCAGCAGGAAGGGGAGCGCCATGATCATCGCGATCATGGCGAGTCTGAGTGAGGTCAGGGACGACAGGGTGCCGCGCAAAGTTGTGGCGCGACCCGTCATGCGCAGACCGAAGGCTCGCCGACGGCTGAAGCGCTCGGGTCAGTCGTCATCGTCATCGTTACCGCCCTTGCCTTTGCCCTTGCCGTGTCCGCCGGCATTGCCGTTACCGTTGCCACCAGCGTTGCCATTGCCGCCAGCGTTGCTGCCGCTTGAGCTGCCGTTTTCTCCGGAATTGCCATTTCCATTACCGCCGGAATTGCCCTTGCCGTTGCCGTCGGCATTGCTGTTCGACGACGAATTGTCCTTGTCCGAGGATTTGCCAGCGCTCTCGGCCTTGGACTTGCCATTTGATGTGCTGCTGGCTTTGTCCGACATCGCGGCATCGCTCTTCACGCTTCCGACGGCAGGCACTGCAGGAGACGAGGGAGCGACACGGCTGATACTTGGTTTCTGCGAAATCCCCGCGACCGTCATTCCTTTAGCATCGACCCGGGCGCCCTGGCCGGCGGAAAGCTCGCTGCGTTCGCCGCTGCGGAAGCTGGTCACCTGCACGAGGCCGCGATCGACGGCGACGGCCGCATCCCTCTTGCCCACCTGGACGGTGAAACGCGTGCCCTTCACCACGGCGGCGAGGAACGGTGTCTGCACAGTCGTATGCGGCTTTTGTCGCTTTTCGATTTCCAGACTGATCTCGCCAACCTGCTGCACGACTTCGGTCTTGCGGTTGGCCGTGCTGCCCCGGGTGATGATCGAGGCGAGCGTATTGGGCTGGAAAGCGATGCTCTCGCTGCCCCGAACCAGTTGCAGGCGTCCGCGCGGACCTGTTGATATCCAGGCCTTGTTCGGAACTGCCATGCCCTTGCGCAGCGGAACCCAAGTTTCCTTGTCGGTCGTGTAAGAGACTTCGCTCGTGGAGCGCGCGGCGACCCAATCCTCGGCGGCCGCCGCAACGGACGCGGAAAGGCACGCAAAAACAAAACAGACGATGGTGGAAACGATGACGCGCATGTTGGGCACTCCCTTGAGTGCCTAATTGAGCATCTGTTCCTTAAGATTCTTCTGAATTCGATACCTCGGTTTTATCAACTGGCCCATTTTTGGTCGCGAGCTGTACGGTTCTGAGAAAGCGGGCGCCCGCGCATCGTCTTTGTCTATGTTTGAAGCGGCTTGCAGTGTCGCTTGGCCTGCCCGTTTTCGAGGAGCTGCAGAAAAATGACCGTGGCCGTGTAACAATCGGCTTGGTTGCGTGTCATGTCACTACAAGCCCCCTTATCTCGCAGAGGTACGCATGGATCGCACAGAGCCGAAAACGACCCGACCCGGCTCCGACTGGCAACGGCCCAAGCGCTTCGATCGCAACCTGGTTGTCATCGGTGCGGGCTCTGCCGGTCTGGTCTCGGCCTATATCGCGGCCGCCGCCAAGGCGAAGGTGACGCTGGTCGAGGCGAACAAGATGGGCGGCGATTGCCTTAACTTCGGCTGCGTGCCCTCGAAGGCGCTGATCAAGAGCGCCAGGGTGGCGCACCAGATGCGCCACGCCGACCATTATGGTCTGGAGCCGGTCGAGCCCAAGGTGCCTTTCTCCGCCGTGATGAAGCGGATCCACAAGGTGATCGCCGAGATCGAGCCGCACGACAGCGTCGAGCGCTACACCGGCCTCGGCGTCGAAGTCCTGCAGGGCTATGCAAAGCTGATCGATCCCTGGACGGTGGAGATCGCGCTGAACGATGGCGGCACGCAGCGTCTGACGACACGCGCAATCATCATCGCAACCGGTGCGCAGCCTTTCGTGCCCCCGATCCCAGGCCTCGCCGAGATCGGCTATCTCACCTCGGACAACATGTGGGAGCGGCTCCGCGATCGCCCTGCCGTGCCGCAGAGGCTCGTCGTTCTGGGCGGAGGGCCGATCGGCTGCGAGCTGGCGCAGAGTTTCGCGCGGCTCGGTTCAAAGCTCACGCAGATCGAGATGGCACCGCGCCTGATGATGCGCGAGGACGAGGATGCAGCCGCGCTGGTCGAGGCTTCGATGAAGGCCGATGGCGTCAATGTCCTGACCAGCCACAAGGCGGTCGCCTGTGGAACAGATGCCGGCGAGAAGTGGATCGAGGTCGAGAAGGAGGGGACCAAGTTCCGCATCGGCTTCGACGAGATCATCGTTGCGGTAGGACGCGCGCCGCGGCTGAAGGGCTTCGGGCTCGAAGACCTCGGCATCAAGGTCGACAGGGTCGTCGAGACCAACGACTACCTCCAGACACTGCATCCGAACATCCTGGCGGCAGGCGATGTGGCAGGACCCTACCAGTTCACCCATGTCGCCGGGCATCAGGCCTGGTTTGCGGCGATCAACGCGCTTTTCGGGGATATCAAGCGCTTCAAAGCCGATTACAGCGTCATCCCCTGGGCGACCTTCACCGATCCGGAAGTGGCCCGGGTGGGCTTGTCCGAGGCCGAGGCGAAGGAGAAGAATATCCCGCATGAGGTAACGCGCTTCGGTATCGACGATCTCGATCGCGCAATTGCGGACGGATCCGCCCGTGGCTTCGTCAAGGTGCTGACCGTGCCGGGCAAGGACAAGATTTTGGGCGCCACCATCGTCGGTGAACATGCCGGAGATCTGCTCGCCGAATTCGTCTTCGCCATGAAACATGGCCACGGCCTCGGCAAGATCCTCGGCACGATCCACATCTATCCGACGCTCGCCGAGGCCAACAAACTAGTCGCCGGCCAATGGCGACGCAATCACATCAACGGCTTTCTCCTGTCACTGCTCGAACGCTTCCAGACCTGGAGGCGCGGATGATCGATGCGAAAATCCTGCCGCTGCAGAAGGCAGCGCTGCAGCCCGTCGCCGAATTCCTGGCGCATCGCGGGGTGCGGGCAGATCAGATCAGCCTTGTCGGCTTCCTCACAGGGCTCGGAGCCTTCGCCGCACTCTGCTTCGGCTATTTTCTTGTGGCGCTTCTGCTGATCCTCGTGAATCGTGCGCTGGATGGCCTCGACGGCGCCGTCGCCCGCATTTTGGGGCCGACGGATCGTGGCGCCTATCTCGATATCGCGCTCGACATGGTCTTCTATGCGCTGATCCCGCTTGGCTTTGCGGTGGCGATCCCTGAGGTCAATGCGCTGCCAGCTGCCGTCCTGATCGTTTCCTTCGTCGGCACAGGCTCTTCCTTCCTCGCCTTCTCGGCGGTCGCCGCGAAACTTGGTCGCAAGGCGCCGGAATTCCCCACCAAGGGCATCTACTACGCCGGCGGTCTGGCCGAAGGCTTCGAGACGATCGCGGTCTTCGTCGTCATGTGTCTCCTGCCGCACCATTTCCCGCTGATCGCCTATGGCTTTGCTGCCCTTTGCGCGCTGACGACAGTCATCCGCTGGCGCCAGGGCTGGCTTGCCTTTTCGGGAGGTGACCGATGAGCCTTGCCCTATCTCGGTCAGAGGCCCGCATTCAGCCGGTCGAGCGCATTGCGCACCGTCAGCCGTGCCCGGTGCAGAAGCACGCGCATATTGCCCTCGGAGATGTCGAGCAACGCGCAGACCTCCGCCGGATCGAGCTCCTGCTGGCCGCGCAGGATCAGCACCGCCCGTTGCGCGGGCGGCAGCGTTTCGATGACCGCCTCGACGTGTTGCAAAACGCTTCGACCCTCGATGTGGCGCTCGGGCGTCAGGTCTTCCCAGAGCTCGGGTCTGGTGCGCCAGTGCCCGCGCCCGTCGAAAGCCTCGCCGAGACCGTTGCCATCCCCCAGATCGTCGAAGGATACGATGCGGCCTTCGCGGCGAGCGCGACTGCGCGCCTTGTTGAGGAGGATCGTGTAGATCCAGCTTGCGAGCGACCCGCGTCCCTCGAAGAGATCGATGCGGCCGAGCACAGCCACCCAGGTGTCCTGGACGACTTCTTCCGCGATGTCGCGCGACCGGACGATGCCCGCGCAAAAGCGGATCATCGCGGCATTGTGCCGGCGATAAAGCAGCTCGAAGACTGCGGCATCCCCGTCAACGAGGTGCCGCGCCAGAGCCAGATCGTCACCTTCATCCTGCGCCACGCCGCCCCCTGCCTCAGCCCGGGCGCCATTAGCAAAACAATCGCCTTCCATGTCCAGCAGCATTCGACCCCATCAAGCCATAGTGACCATGGGGGATCAGTCGCGCCGGAACCGGTGATCTTACAAGGCGCGCGGGCGTTTCAAGGAAACCACGATGACTGACAGCCGTTCCCCGCAGCACGGCCGTCCCCCGGAGGACGCACCCACCCCCTCGAAGGAGGCTATCGGCCGCCGCAGCCTCTGGCGTTACACGCCTGTCGTCCTCATCGTCGCGGGTCTGGCACTCGGTTATGCCTTCGGCCTGCAGGACTATCTCAGCCTCGGATTTCTGGCCGAACAACGTCAGGCTCTGAGGGCCTATGTCGATGCCAATTTTCTCTGGTCCGCGCTGGTGTTCCTCGCCGTCTACATTCTGGCTGTCGCCTTCTCCTTTCCGGCAGCCTCCGTGCTGACCATCTTCGGCGGCTTTCTCTTCGGCTGGATGATCGGCGGCGCGCTGGTTGCCATTGGTGCCACGATCGGTGCGGCGCTCCTGTTTCTCGCCACGCGCTCTGCCTTCGGCGACTTTCTGCGCCACCGGGTCGATGGCGTGGTCAAGAAGATGGCGGATGGGTTTCGTGAGAATGCCTTCGGCTATCTCTTCGTCATCCGTCTGGCGCCGGTCTTTCCCTTCTTCGTCGTCAACATCGCGGCCGCCCTGTTCGACATCAGCCTCGGCCGGTTCATCGCCGCGACCTTCTTCGGCATCCTGCCCGGCACCTTCGCCTATGCCTATCTCGGCCAGGGTGTCGACAGTGTGCTGGTGGCGGCACAGGCGAGCGGTCGGGAAGCGCAGATCTCGGATCTCGTGACACGCGACATCACGCTCGCCTTCTTCGCGTTGGCGCTGGTGGCGCTGATCCCGACGCTCGTGCGCCAGATCCGCAAGCGCAGGACGTCGCCATGAGACTTCGTTTCACCATGTCCGGGGAGGGCTGAACCATGTTTCGATGCAGTGAAGTCGCCGAGCGTGCCAGCCTTCTGATCGATGGCGATCTCGGCTTCTGGCCGCGGCTGAACATCAAGCTGCATCTGGCCATGTGCCGGGGATGCCGGGCCTTCGTCGAGCAGATGCGCATCACCCATGATCTGACCGCCATGGCAGGCGCCATGCATGATCCGGCGCCGAGCGAGGAGATCAAGGCCGCACTCGCACGACGACAGATGGGGTCTGGCAAGAAAACGTGAGATCCGCCGGATTTCTGAACCGTAATTCAAACAGGAGCCGCAACGCCTCAGCGTCCGGCGGTCGATTTTGAGGGAGTAGGGCACACAATGCGATTGATGACAGGGATTTTCGCCGCCGCACTGATGGCAGCCACAAGTATCATTCCGGCGAAGGCCGCTGGCCCCGAGCTGACCGATTGGGCTGCCCTCGAAAAGGCAGCGTCCGGCCAGACGGTCTATTTCAACGCCTGGGGCGGGTCTGAAAACATCAACGCCTATCTCGAATGGGTCGGCGCCGAAATGCAGTCACGCTACGGTGTGACCGTGGTGCAGGTAAAGCTCGAGGATACCGCAAGCGCGGTTGCCAAGGTGATCGCCGAGAAAGCCGCCGGCAAGAACGAGGGCGGGTCGGTCGATCTCATCTGGATCAATGGCGAGAACTTCGTCTCGATGAAGCAACAGGATCTGCTTCTCACCCCCGGCTGGGCAACGGCGCTGCCAAACTGGCGTTATGTCGATATCGAGAACCAGCCCACCATCTTGACCGACTTTACGGAGCCGACGGACGGGCTGGAAAGCCCCTGGGGCGGCGCGAAGATGGTCTTCTTCTACGACAGCGCCCGCACCGACGCATCAAACCTGCCGGACAATGCCACCCAACTGCTCGACTGGGCGAAGAACAACCCCGGTCGCTTCTCCTATCCCGCGCCCCCTGATTTCATTGGCTCCTCATTCCTGAAACAGGTGCTGAGTGAAGTGATCGCCGATCCCGCCAAGCTGGCAAAGCCCGTGGCCGAGGAGAGCTTCGAGCAGGATGTCGAGCCGCTGTTTGCCTATCTCGACCAGTTGCATCCGGTGGCCTGGCGTTCGGGCAAGACCTTCCCGCAGAACTATCCTGATATGAAGCAGAAGCTGGCTGACGGCGAGTTGGACATCATCTTCGCCTTCAATCCGTCCGAAGCCTCTGCCGGCATCAAGGCGGGCGAGCTGCCTGAGACGGTACGCTCCTTCACCTTCTCCGGCGGCACGCTCGGCAACACCCATTTCGTCGCCATTCCCTACAATGCCAATGCCAAGGAGGGGGCGCTGCTGACAGCGAATTTCCTCATCTCGCCGGAAGCCCAGCTTCGCAAGCAGGACCCGACCTATTGGGGTGACCCAACCGTTCTTGCCATGCCGAAGCTTCCGGAGGCGGATCGTGCCGCCTTCGCAGCCCTAGACCTCGGCGTCGCAACGTTGACACCGGACAAGCTCGGCCCGGTGATTGCCGAGCCGCATGCGAGCTGGATGGTGCGTATCGAGGTCGAATGGCGCCGGCGCTACGCCAGCGGCAACTAAGCTGTGACAGCCCGAGCGACCGATTGCTCTTTCTTAGCCGGACTGACCGCACGTCTCCCGAGGAGTGCGGTCGCCCTCACGCTTGGCCTTCTGGTCTTGCCGATTACGTTCGGGCTCCTCGGCACGCTGCTGCCGGCCTTCGGCTATCTGCCCGCGCTCGGCGGAGATGACCTCAGCCTGCAACCCTTTCGAGCCCTTGTGGCGACACCGGGTCTGGCCACAGCCTCAGTCTTGAGTGTGGCAACTGGGCTCGCCGCCACGTTCATCTCTCTCGGCATCACGCTGATCTTCATTGCGAGTTACGCGGGCACACCGACGCTGTCGCGCCTGCAGCATCTGCTGTCGCCCCTGCTGGCGGTTCCGCATGCGGCCGCCGCCTTCGGCTTTGCTTTCCTGATTGCCCCGTCAGGCTTCCTCATCCGCCTCGTCGCGCCACTTCTCGGCATCGACCGGCCGCCGGATATTCTGATCCCGCATGATCCGATGGGCCTGACGATGATCGCGGGCCTTGTGATCAAGGAAACGCCCTTCCTCTTTCTCGTCACGCTTGCAGCCCTGCCGCAGGTCGAACTCCCGGCGGCTCGGAGGCTTGCAGCCTCTTTCGGCTATGGACGCATCGCAGGCTTCGTCTACCTGCTCTGGCCGGCGCTCTACCGCCAGATCCGTTTTGCCGTCTATGCTGTCATTGCCTACTCGTCCTCTGTCGTGGACGTGGCCCTGATCCTCGGCCCTAACTTGCCCGGCACGCTGGCAACCCGGCTCGTCCAGTGGATGAATGATCCGGATCTGTCCGCGCGTTTCCTCGCCTCGGCCGGTGCCGTTCTGCAACTCGGCCTAACGCTGTCCGCACTGCTCACCTGGTTTGTCCTGGAGCGGCTGGCGTCCGTCCTGCTTCGCCGCACGAGAGAAAAAGGATGGCGGTTCCTGCGTGACCAGTTCCTGCGCCGCGCATCGATCCTGGCCGTCGGCCTGATCGGCGGCGCGGTGTTTGCAGGCCTTGCAACTCTGGCCCTCTGGTCTCTCGCCGGCCTCTGGCAGTTTCCCGATCTCCTGCCGCAGAGCTTCACGCTGAGGAGCTGGATGAGTGCCCTGCCGCGCATCGCCGACCCGCTGGTGACGACGCTGGTGACAGGCCTTGCCTCAACGCTCATGGCCATCCTGCTGACCATCGGGTGCCTCGAACGCGAGCTTCAGACGGGACGCAGCGTCGGCGAGAAGGCGCTGTTGATGCTCTATCTGCCGCTGATCGTGCCGCAGATCACCTTTGTCTTCGGCCTGCAGCTTCTTTTCATTGGCAGTGGCGGCGGCGAATACAGGCTCACAGCCCTCGTGCTCGTCCACCTCGTCTTCGTGCTGCCTTATGTCTTCCTCTCGCTGGCCGATCCCTGGCGGGCACTCGACCGCCGTTACGAGATCATCGCCGCGGCCCTTGGCCGGTCGCGGATTTCGGTGCTCCTGTCGGTCCGTCTGCCCATGCTGATCCGTCCGATCCTGACGGCGCTCGCCGTTGGCTTTGCCGTCTCGGTCGGGCAGTATCTGCCGACATTGCTGATTGGCGAGGGGCGGCTCTCGACCATCACCACGGAGGCCGTCGCTCTCGCCTCTGGCAACAACCGTCGCGTCATCGGAGTCTATGCCCTGCTGCAGACCATCCTGCCCTTCCTCGCCTTCGCGCTCGCGGCTCTGATCCCCGCGGCCCTCCACCGCAATCGCCGGGACATGAGGGTGTGACGATGCTCCAGCGACAGCCCACCCCCGGCCTTTCACTTGCGAATATCCTGATCCGCCTCGGCGATGTCAGCCTGATCGAGCTCACAGCAGACGTGCCTTCCGGTTCGGTCTTCACCGTCATGGGACCATCGGGATCCGGCAAATCCACCTTGCTGTCTTATGTCGGTGGGTTCCTCGATCCGGCGTTCCACGCGAAGGGCGCCGTCTCCGTCGACGGCGTCGATCTGCTGTCGCTGGCACCAGAAGCGCGCCGGGCCGGGATCCTCTTTCAGGACCCGCTGCTCTTCCCGCATATGTCGGTCGGGGCGAATGTTGCTTTCGCCATTCCGGCAGATGTCGCGGATCGCCGCCAGCGCCGGCAGATCGCGGCAGACATTCTGGCCGACATGGACCTCACAGGTTTTGCCGACCGCGACCCGGCCACGCTTTCCGGCGGACAGAAGGCGCGGGTGGCGCTAGCCCGCGTTCTCGTCTCGCGGCCCCGATTGCTGCTGCTCGACGAGCCCTTCTCCAAACTCGACATGGAGCTGCGTGCCCAGATGCGCGCCTTGGTGTTCGAGCGCGCAAGGACCGCCGGCCTACCGGTCATTCTCGTCACCCATGACGAAGCCGATGCCGAGGCTGCGAGCGGTCCTGTTCATCGGATCGGCATCAAGGAAACCTCGGATGGCTGAGACGAGTGCACGGACAGGCCCAGTCGTCCTTCTCGGCGGTGGCCACGCCCATGTCGAAGTGGTGCGCCGGCTGGGCGAGCTCGGCTTCGGCGCGCAGATCACGCTGGTTTCACCCTCTCGCCATGCACCGTATTCCGGCATGCTGCCGGGCCACATCTCGGGGGAATACAGTTTCGACGACTTCCACATCGATCTGGCCGCCCTATGCAAAAGCGCTGGCGTTACCTTCCTCGAAACCTCCGCAACTGGCATCGACCCGGAACGCCGCGTGGTCTCGCTCGCGAGCGGCGAAAGCCTCGGATACGGCCTGCTCTCGATCGATATCGGCTCCACCCCATCACTGCCCGAGGGTATATCGACCGGCATCTCCGTGAAGCCGATCGCGAGATTTGCCGATCGGCTTGCGCGGCTCGATGCGCTGGCGAGAGAGGGACGGCTCTCGACACTGGCGGTGGTCGGGCAGGGGGTGGCGGGTGTGGAGGTGGCCTTTGCGCTGAAACGCCGGTTGCAGGGACGCGGTATCGGTGTTTCCCTCGTCGGGCGTGCCGCAGAGCCGGTTCCGGAGCGTAGCCGCTGGTCGCGGCGACTGCTCGAACGCGAAATGCGCAAAACAGGCATCGCTCACCATCCGGCTTTCGATGTCGTGGCTTTTCGCGACGGCGAGCTCGTGTCGCGGGACGGACGGCGGCTCTCGGTGGACGAGGTCGTCTGGACGACGTCGAGCGGCGCGCCCGCCTTCCTGCGCGAGACGGGCCTCCAACTCGACGAAAAGGGTTTCATCCGCGTCGACGAGACATTGAGATCCCTATCCCATCCGCAGATCTTCGCGGCTGGCGACGTTGCATCCCTGCCGAGCCCCCGTCCGAAGGCCGGCGTTTTCGCCGTGCGTCAGGGACCGGTGCTGGCCGAGAACATCCATCGGAGCCTCGTGGATAAAAGCCTCGCGCCCTATCGTCCGCAAACCTTCTGGCTGGTCCTGATCTCGCTCGCCGACGGACGGGCCATTGCCGACAAATGGGGCTTCGCGATCCTCGGTCGTTGCGTGGCCCTTTGGAAGCACCGCATCGATAGCCGGTTCATGCAGCGCTACCGCTGAACGCGGCGCCTAGCGCCGGTCTCCGATATTTTTTCCGACCCGTGGAGCCAGCATCGGGGCTGCGCGTTTAGCAACGTGATTATTCGGGGGCTTTACATAAATGATGATGACGTACTTCGCGGGCTATGAGGCTCAGGTTGCGCTTGGGCTGGTGGTCTTGCTCTTTGCGATGTTCGTTTGGGAGAAATATCCGGCCGAAGTGACAGCCTCGGCCGGTGCGGCGCTGTTCATCGTGCTCGGTTTCGTGCCGACCGACAAGGCGATGGCGGTCTTCTCCAATTCTGCACCGCTGACCATCGCGGCCATGTTCGTCCTGACGGGCGCACTGGTCCGCACAGGGGTGCTGGAAAGCGTCGCAGGCATCGTTCTCGAACGGGCCAAGACCTATCCGAAGCTGGCGCTCGCCGTCTTCCTGTTGACGGCACTCGCAGCCTCCGCCTTCATGAACAATACGCCGGTGGTCCTGGTGCTGATCCCGATCGTGATCCGGCTTGCCGCAGCGCTCGACATCGCCGCCACGCGCCTCCTGATCCCCGTATCCTATGCAGCGATCCTGGGTGGCACATTGACCTTGCTCGGCACTTCCACCAGCCTGCTGGTCGATGGCGTCGCGCGCAGCCAGGGCATGGAGCCGTTCTCGATTTTCGAGATCACGCCGGTCGGTCTCGCTGCGGCCGGGACGGGCATCCTCACAATGCTGGTCCTGGGCAAGTTCCTTCTGCCGGATCGGCGCGAAGAGGGCAGCGAACTGGCCAGCCAGGATGATGCCGAATACCTCTCGGAACTGACCGTGATGACCGATGGTCCCTTCACCGAAAAAACCATCGGTGAGATCGCGGAATTCAAGCAGCCCGGTCTGCGGATCGTCGGTCTGCGATCTGAGGGCAATGTTGTTCGCAAGGACGTGCCGTCCCTTAAACTCAAGAAAGGTGACGCGCTGATTGTGCTTGCCAAGTCCCCCGAGCTGCTCACCTTGAACAACCTCGAAGGGTTGCGGGTCGGGCAACGGCGAGGAACGGCGGGCGACGGCGAGAAGGTTGTCGTGGAAGCCGTCGTGGCACCCGGCCGCTTCAGCTACGGTACGCTCCTCTCCAGTCTGTCCCTTGGCCGCCGCTTTGGCGTCCGCATCCTGGGTGCCCATCGTCACCGGCATGTTCCGGGACCCGATCTCGGCAATGTCCGTTTGCGCCCCGCAGACAAATTGCTGCTCGAGGGGACTGCCGAAGCGCTCGACGAACTGTCACACGAAAGCGATCTGGTATCCGTCACCCGCTCGACGGCGCGTGCCTTCCGTCCGACCAAGGCGCCGCTTGCGCTTCTGGCGCTGGGGCTTGTTGTTGTACTTGCAGCCTTCAACGTCATGGACATTGCGATCCTTGCGATGATCGCTGTCCCGGCCATCCTCATCCTGCGCTGCATCGATGCGGATGAAGCCTGGGGTTCGATCGAGGGTGGGATCCTGATCCTCATCTTCGCGATGCTGGTCATCGGCCAGGGTCTGCAGGAGACAGGTGCGGTCACTCTCGTGGTCGATGCGGCCATGCCGATCATGTCGACGGTGTCGCCCTTTGCCGTCTTGCTTCTCGTCTATGTGCTTGCCTCGACGCTGACGGAATGCGTGACCAACAATGCGGTTGCCGTCATTCTGACGCCCATCGTCATCAGCCTCGGACAGCAACTGGGTGTCGAACCGCGGGCACTGGTCGTGGCCGTGATGTTTGGTGCAAGTGCCAGCTTTGCAACGCCGATCGGCTATCAGACAAACACGCTTGTCTATGGTGCGGGCAACTACCGCTTCAGCGACTTCGTCAAGATCGGACTGCCGATGAACATCATCGTGGGTTTCGCGTCGTGTTATGCAATCTATCTGTACTATGGTCTCTGAGGAGGCCGAAACGGCAAGGTCTGGGATCAGCGCAGCGATCGAACGGAACGCCAGCGCCTGCGGATCGTTGCGTCCCTTGAGTCCGGCCAGCTATTGCAGAAAGGCGGTATCATGAGGATCCGCGCAGGGTTTCATATCGAATATGAATGCCAGAACGAGACGCCGATGCTGCTCGTCCTGAAAATTCACCCATCGCGAGAACGGGATCTCTTTACCGAACAAAACCTCTCCTTTAGCCGCCCGATTTCCCATCGCGACTATCTCGATGCCTATGGCAATGCCTGCAGCCGGATCGTGGCGCCGCCCGGCCGGACGGTGATCTCGGCCAATTTCGAGGTGAGCGATAGCGGATTGCCGGAGTTTCTGCCCGAACAGGCCGTGCAACTCCCGATCCAGGACTTGCCCGATCATGTCTTGGTCTTCCTGCTGGGCAGCCGCTATTGCGACACCGACCGCTTGGCCGATTTCGCCTGGCAGCAGTTTGCCGAGACGCCTTTGGGCTGGCCGCGGGTGAAAGCCATCTTGGACTTCGTCCACGGCCATCTCGTTTTCGACTATGACAGGGCTGACCCGATGCGAACGGCCTATGGCGGCTTTACCGAGCGGACGGGTGTTTGCCGCGATTTCGCGCATCTCACCATCACGCTTTGCCGCTGCCTGAACATCCCCGCCCGCTACTGCACCGGATACCTCGGCGATATCGGCGTGCCCAGGGATCCGCACCCCATGGATTTCAGCGCCTGGTGCGAGGTCTATCTCGGCGGCCGCTGGTGGACTGTCGACGCGCGGCACAACAAGCCCCGCATCGGGCGCATCCTGATGGCGAGAGGTCGCGATGCCACCGATGTCGCCCTCTCGACCGCATTCGGCCCTGCTACACTCACCCATTTCGAGGTCGTGACGGAAGAGATTGCGTGACGGGTTACGCAGCGCGTGAGCCGGGCGACCACTGAGCCTCGATGAATTCCAGATGCTCTTGCGAGCACTGACAGAAGGAACGTGCCGCCATGTCCATCCAGAGAGCGAGCTTCTATGTGCTGCTTGTCGTCGTGACGGTCGCTTTCCTGTGGCTTCTCGTTCCCTATTACACGGCCGTGCTCTGGGCCGTTATTCTGGCGATCCTGTTTTTCCCGCTGCACAAGCGCCTGGAGCGCTTTCTCGGCGGCCGAAGCACCATCGCGGCATTGCTGACGGTCCTTCTTTGCATATGCCTCGTCATCCTGCCGGCACTCGCCCTCTTGGCTTCGCTCGTCCAGGAGGGGACCAGCCTCTATCAGCGCGTCAGCAGCAATGAGATAGACCTTAATGCGCATCTCCTGCGCCTTCAGTCGGTGCTTCCAACATTCGTCGACGATTGGCTGAACTCGTTGAAGCTCGGCGGCTTCTCCGAGCTCTGGGCAAAGCTCTCCTCCGGCGTCATGGAGGCGGGGCAGTCGATCGCAGGCGGTGTGTTAAGCTTCGGGCAGAACACGCTTCAGTTCTTCATCAGCATGGGCCTGATGCTTTATCTCTTGTTCTTCCTGTTTCGCGACGGCGCCTCTTTGGGACGGATGATGCGCCATTCCATCCCGCTGAGCGACGACTACACGCGGCAGTTCCTCGACAAGTTTGCCGCCGTGGTGCGTGCGACCGTCCGTGGCAATGTCATTATCGCGATCATCCAGGGGACCATCGGCGGGATCAGCTTCTGGGCGCTCGGGATCGAGGCTGCACTCTTGTGGGGTGTGGTCATGACCTTCCTGTCGATGCTGCCGGCCGTCGGCGCCGCGATCGTCTGGATCCCCGCTGCGATCTGGCTTTTCCTTGTCGGCGCATGGATCAAGGGCATCATCATGGTGGTGATCGGCTCCCTCGTTATCGGCCTGGTCGACAACCTGCTTCGCCCGCCACTGGTGGGGCAAGGGGCAAGGCTTCCGGACTATGTGGTCCTCATATCGACCGTTGGCGGGATCTCGCTGTTCGGCATCAGTGGTTTCGTCATCGGCCCCTTGATTGCAGCGCTCTTCATTTCCGCCTGGTCGCTGTTCACCCAGCAGCAAACGCAGGCGCCGAAGGCATAGAATTCGATAGTTCCGACCTGAATCGGACTGTCGTCATTTATAAGCGGAACAAAACAAGGGTGATCGCGGTTACACCTTTTGAACGAAGGTTGCTGTCCTTGCAATTTTTGATTTAGACGCCATATTGAGTGCAATGACAGCCATTGTAAGGGCGTTGTCATTTTCCGGGCGGCACTCACCCGAGCCCCAACAAAGGAGGACGACATGTCTTCCGACGACATCAAGCAGTCCATCGACAATGCGGACGTCAGCATCATCAGAGATGTGCTGCGACAAACGGGTTTTCAGTTTGAAGAGCCCATGGCTGAGCTTGACCGGATCGCCGCACGCCATGTCATGGAGCTTTATCAGAAGGGAATTCGGGAGCCCGACCGTCTAATTGCTGCGCTCAGCGCCTGGGCAACAAGTGTCTCGACAACACGGTATCAATCCAAGTCTGTGGAGATCTAATCATGACGCTGTCCTTTAACAACCCGACCAGAAGCTATGACGAGCGCCGCGGTGTCATCCGGTTTATCGGTCACGACGGATTGAACCAGATCCTGTTTCTGTTTCCCGTCGAACTGCTCGATCAGGCTGCTCCGGCGCCGAGACTGCATGAGCAGGGCTACCTGATGGCCTTTGATCGGTATCGCACCAAGATCATCGCGATCGCGCAGGCGATGTACAAGCAGAACAACCGATCGATGATCGAACTGGACGCGGGTGCGGTAGGTTCGTCCCTTCGCATCGCAAACTGATTTCAGGCAGGTCACGCATACCCGTGCCTTCGGGCTGAGGAGACGTCCATGCATTTGGAAATCGTGTTGCCAATCATGAAGACGGAGACCGGCGAACGTCCTGAAGGACGGTTCTTCGCTTCGTCATGGTAGTCCGGCTGAGTTCGAGGTCTGTCGGCTCGATCACCGATCCGCGCATCCTGTCGGCGCTTCGCAAGCGGTCCACCCACGCGGCTTCCAGTCAGGAGGTCGAGCAAGGCGCGGACGATTTGGCTGAACAGGCACCGGCTGCCCGGATTGGCGAGCGCAGGACCATGCGGATTGGCTTCTCCTTACCGAACAGGCCGGGTGGTCCGTCACAGGAGATCGCCTTGTCGCGGTGGGAAAACGAGGGTGGCAGTGCTTCTGAGGCGCGCACACCCCGGACCTCCGCGTTGGAGGTCGACGATGGAGAAACACTCTAAAATCGTCGTCCTGGCCGATGTTCGCTCAAGCCTCGATGCCGCGCGTGCATCCATGCGGAATGTCGTCAAGATCAGGCGTCCGATCGATCCGCGCGAGGTCTGCAGCATTCTCCTGTTCGCGCACAGGAAACGGCCCTTTCAGACGCCGAAACCATGAAGGTCCTGATGACCCGGCGATATCCGCCAGCGTTTGCCCCCTGGATCGACCAAGAGAATGGAGCTTTGCATGTTTACCCGAACGAAGACCAGGACGGTGCATTTCGATGGCCCTTTCACGCTGGCGGGCCTCGATGGAACCTATCCAGCAGGCGACTACCAGGTTCAGGACGATGAAGAACAGATCACCGGCATCTCCTGGCTCGCCTATCGGCGGATCTCAACCGTGATCGAGGTCGTGACCGGCAAGAAGAAGAGCTTGATCGATATCGATCCCTCCGACCTCGACGCAGCGCTCGAAAAAGACAAGCAGCCGGCCAGCCGGAGAAACTGATCTCGCCATCTGGCCCGCACCGAAGGCCGGTAACCGTCGCGTCTGAACTCACCTTTTGCTCACCAATGGAGAACGCCCATGCCCTCTCATCGCTTTACCGTCGGACAGATGGTTCGTCTCGTTACCACCAAGGGCCTCTCGCCGGCTGCTGCCGTCACCTACACGATCGAAGCCCCCATGCCGGCTTACCAGAACAGCCCGCAATACCGGCTGTGGAATGCCGAACTGCACCAGGGACGCGTCGCCCTGGAGCGGGATCTCGAGGCCGTCGGATCGCTCTGATCCCTGAGCCGAGGCGCATGTATCCACGATCTGGACGCGCGTTGCGCCCCGGCAAATATCGGCGAGATATCGCCACCAAGTTCTGAAGGGAACGCAGATGACAAACCGGACACGTATCGCCTTCATCGGCAATTCCCTTCCGCGCCAATGCGGGATCGCGACATTCACCAGCGATCTCTCCCAGGCAATGGCCGATGCGGCGGAGCCGATCCGCACGAGCATCGTCGCCGTGACCGACCCCAAGCAGAGCTATGCCTATCCGGAGGAAGTGATCTTCGAGATCCGTGAAGACGAGATCGAAGATTACGTGACCGCCGCACGCGTGCTCAATGAAGGGCGCTTCGATGCCATTTCGCTCCAGCATGAGTTCGGAATCTTCGGCGGCCCTGATGGCGAATTCATCCTCGCGCTCCTCGACAATCTGCGTATCCCTGTTGTCACCACCTGCCACACCATCCTCGCCGAACCCACACCCTCGCAACACCGCGTCTTGCAGAAGGTCGCCGCCCACTCCAGCCGTGTCGTCGTCATGGCCGAGAAGGGGCGCACCCTGCTGACGGAAATCTATGGCGTCGCTCCCCAGAAGATCGATGTCATTGCCCATGGCATTCCCGATCGTCCCTTCCACGATCCTGAGATTGCCAAGGTCGAGCGCGGTTACGCCGGCCGCCCCGTCATCCTGACATTCGGCCTTCTCTCCCCGAACAAGGGCATCGAGGTGGTCATCGACGCCATGCCGGCGATCCTGAAGCAGAGCCCCGACGCGGTGTATGTCGTGCTCGGCGCGACGCATCCGACCCTTCTGCGCACGCAGGGCGACAGCTATCGCGACGGCCTGCGCCAACGCACCGAGCGGCTCGGCGTCGATCACGCCGTCCAGTTCCTCAATCGTTTTGTCGACCTGCCGACGCTTCTCGACTTCATCGCCATGAGCGATGTCTACGTCACGCCTTATCTCGATGAGGCGCAGATGACCTCGGGCACGCTCGCCTATAGCTTCGGCATGGGCAGTGCGGTCGTGTCGACGCCCTATTGGCACGCATGCGACCTGCTGGCGGATGGCCGAGGCATCCTCGTGCCCTTCGGCGATGCAGCCGCCACCGGCGAGGCAATTGCCTCCCTGCTTGGTGATGATGTTGCAAGGACGGCGATGCGGAAGCATGCCTATGACGCCGGCCGGTCAATGATCTGGTCGCATGTTGCCACACTCTATCTCGACAGCATGGCGAAAGCCCGCGCGGCCTATCGACCGAAGCTGGTCAGCGATCTGATCTCTTTGCGGATCAAGCGTCCGCCACAGCAGACGGCCCTGAAACTCGGCCATCTGCACACGATGTGCGACGATACGGGCATCTTCCAGCATGCTGTGTTCTCGGTCCCGGACCGATCCCACGGCTACTGCGTCGACGACAATGCGCGGGCACTACTTCTGTCTTCGCTGCTGTCCGCAGTTGGCGAGACTGGCATAGCGGACCGGATGACGGCATCCTTTGCCTCCTTCGTCGAACATGCCTTCAATCCGGATACCGGCCGTTTCCGCAACTTCATGAGCTTCGATCGCCGCTGGCTCGAAGACGAGGGATCCGAGGACAGTCACGGACGCACGCTTTGGGCGCTCGGAGCCTGCACGCTCTCGGACACCGATGCACCTCGTCGTCGCTGGGCGAGTGCCCTCTTCGCGCGGGCCATGACCGCCACGCTCGATTTCCGCTCCCCGCGCGCCTGGGCCTTCACCCTGCTCGGCCTCAACGACTACTGCACCGCCAACCCGCAAGATGCCCACGCCCGCATGCTGCGCGTCCGGCACGCGGAAAACCTGATGGACCTGGAACGCCGGGTGTCGAAAGGCGAGCGCCGCTGGTTCGAGGAGGGGCTGTCCTATGAAAATGCCCGCCTGAGCCAGGCCCTGATCATCACGGGTGAGGCGACCAAGGTTTCCGCCTTCGTCGAGACCGGTGTGGCGACGCTGCAATGGCTCATGACCCAGCAGACGGGGGAGGCAGGCCAGTTCCGCGCTGTCGGCACGGAGGGCTTCTTCGAGATCGGGCAGGCACCGAAACTGTTCGATCAGCAGCCGGTCGAGGCGACGGCCACCGTGTCAGCCTGTCTCGCTGCCTATGAGGCGACCTCCGACAAGACCTGGATCGAGGCTGCCAACAAGGCCTTCGACTGGTTCACCGGCAGCAATGACCACGGCATCTCGCTCGTCGATCCCGAGACGGGCAGTTGCCGGGATGGGCTGCATGCCGATCGTCCCAACGAAAACCGGGGGGCGGAATCCGTCCTCTGCTACCTGATCTCCTGCATCGAGATCGGCCGCGCCAACCAGATGCTGCGCCCCGTGCTTCCGAGGATCGGCGTCAGGCAATTGTCCTGACCCGACCCTCCCATGCCCAGAACTCCGAAGGATCTTCCTTGCCCCATTCAAGCCTTCTCAATCGGCAGGCCCTCTATTTGAAGCCTGATCCCACGCGGGTCATCGTTCGCCCTTTCAAACCGTCGACCGAGCCGCGGCATCTCAATCCGCGTGACAAGACGAGGGCCAACGAAATCGTCGACCGCGTGCTGTCTCTCGACCCGACGGCCACGGCAAACCAGCTGCGCGATATCCTTGCCAATTTCGACGGCCGGCATCGCAATCTGCTGCGCCAGTTCGAGCTGCGGGCCGATGCCATGGAAGATGCCTTCCAGCACCACCAGCAGTTCAGCCAGCAGGAGCGGCAACTGGTCGGCGCCTATTTCATGAACGAATATTCGTTTGAGTCAGCTGCCCTGTTCAACCCGAGCATCGTGCCTCACCCGGATCAATCCGGCATTCCGGATGGCAGCACGCGGGTGATCATCAGTCTGAGGGCTGTCGGCGAGGGGCATATCTCGTCCCTGACCTTCCGCTCCGGTGTTATCGATCCGAAGGGGGCGGTGACCATAGATGCCCCGACGCGGCTGGCTGGCCTGCCCGATATCCACGCAAGCGATGGCCTGGCGCCCGCCGGCTGCATCGGGCTTGCCTTCAAGAGCGAAAGCGAACTCAGCGAGCGGGTCATCTTCCCGGTCACCGAGGCGCAATCCAACGGCATCGAGGATGCCCGTTTTGTGGCCTTCGATGACGATGGCAAGACGATCTACTTCGCGACCTACACCGCCTATAGCGGCTCCTCGATCCGCTCGGAGCTTCTCGAGACCACGGATTTCCTCAACTTCACCCTGACGCCGCTCCATGGTCCGGCCGCCCGCAACAAGGGCATGGCGCTCTTTCCCCGGAAGATCGACGGGCACTACGCGATGATTGCCAGGCAAGACAGCGAGAACCTGTTCCTGCTCTATTCGGATGATCTGCATCATTGGGACGAAGGACGGCTGCTGATGAAGCCGGAATTCGCCTGGCAGTTCGTCCAGATCGGCAATTGCGGTTCACCGGTCGAAATCGACGAGGGGTGGCTTCTGTTCACCCACGGCGTGGGACCGATGCGGCGCTACGCGATCGGCGTGACGCTGCTCGACAAGAACGACCCGAGCATCATCCTGTCGCGCACGGTCGAACCCCTGCTGCAGCCGGAACCGACGGAGCGGGAAGGCTATGTCCCGAACGTCGTCTACTCCTGCGGTGCCATGCGCCATGGCGATCTGATCGCCCTGCCTTATGCCGTCTCCGACACCTATTCCAATTTCACCACGATCAAGATCAGCCGGCTTCTGGAGACTATGCGCCCGATTGGCGCGACATCGTGAGCGGCGAGGGGCTTGGTCCGAAAGGCTCCGGGCCATGACCCTCGCTTTGCTCAAATCCTACTTCTTGGAAGAGATCCTCCCGACCTGGGCTAAGTCCGGTTTCGACGACAGCTGCGGACAGTTCGTCGAGCATCTCGAGCTCGACGGATCGCCCCAGAGATCAGGTGGGGTGCGAACACGTACGGTGGCACGGCAGATCTATGTGCACGCGCATGCCGCCCATCTTGGCGTTGCCCCGTCCGGGTCGCTTGCCATGGCAGAGCGTGCTTTCGCCAATCTCCACCGTGTCGCCTGGGTCGGGGGCAAGCGTAGCGGCTATGCGCGCGCCTTCGACCGCCGCACAAAGACAGTGACCGATCCCGTTCGGGACCTCTACGACAATGCCTGCGTCCTTCTCGCCCTCTCCTGGCTGCTGACAGCGACCGGCAAGGACCTTTATCGCCATCAGATCGACCAGATGGTGATCGCCATCGACCGGACGTTGAAGGATGCCTTCGGCGGCTGGGCCGAAGACAGCGACGGCACCCTGCCACGCCGGCAGAACCCGCACATGCATTACCTCGAAGCCACGCTGGCACTCTGCGAAAACAATCGGACCTCGACGCATATGCGGGCGGAGAGCAAGGCGTTTGCCCTGCTGCGCTCGCATTTCCTCGTAGGACCAAAGGGCCCCTTGCACGAATTCTTCGGCCCTCGTTGGGAACTCGCCGAGCAATATGGATCCGACCGACTGGAACCCGGTCATATGTGCGAATGGGTGTGGTTGACCAAGCGCCACGACACCCTCGCGCACACTGACCACACCGCGATCTGTCTGGACCTGCTGTCCACCGCGCTCACGATCGGACGAACGAATGACTCGCTCTTCCTGGTCGATGCCGTTTCCGCATCAAGACCAGTCAGCCCGTCGCGTCGGCTCTGGCCGCAGGTTGAGATGCTGAAGGCATTCCTGGCGCTCCACGAGCGTCTCGGGCTTGGGATTTATCTGGCTCAGGCGGCCGACGTGGCCTCTGCTATGCTCGCCACATACATGGCCGATGCCCCCGACGGCTGCTGGCATGACTGCCTGGATCTCGCGAATAAGCCGACCGCCGGCACGATCCCGGCGAGCTCGCTGTATCATCTCTGGACGATGGTCGCAGACCTGGTCGAGAGCGACAGGCAGATGGCCCCCATAAGATCAGAAGCAAAAGCCTGCTAGAGGTCTCTCTCGCTCCAGATCTTTCTCCACCCCAAAGTCCGTCTGCCTCCGACATCCGTAGAGGATGTGGCAGGCAAGTCGCTCCATCTCCGGACCGCAGAAGCGTCTGCCATCGGCATTGAAAGAGCTTGGAGCCAGCATGGCAGATACCGGAATTCCCCTGACCCGCGACGCGGCCTTGCGCCGTCTCGATGCCTTCCTGCCGGCTGCGGCCGGGGCTTATGCGCGGTTGCGCAACAAGGAAAACGGGCAGGGCGGCCATGTGCATGTATCGCAGCTGTCTGCCGCGCTGCGCAGGCGTTTGGTCAGCGAACGGGAGGTCGTCGACGCTGTGCTTGAGCGGCATGGCCTGGTCCCGGCCGAAAAGTTCGTCAGCGAGGTGTTCTGGCGCACCTACTGGAAAGGTTGGCTGGAGCAGAGGCCTTCCCTCTGGGAGGATTACGGCAAAGCGCTCGACCGCGCACAAGTGCGCCTGGAGACGTTGAACGATGTCCGGAAGCGCTACGCAGCGGCGGTGGAGGGTCGCACCGGAATAGACTGTTTCGACGCCTGGGCCGACGAGCTGGAGCAAACCGGCTACCTGCACAACTGGGCGCGCATGCAGTTTGCCTCGATCTGGATCTTCACCCTCGGCCTGCCCTGGGAACTCGGCGCCGCCCTCATGTTCGACCGTTTGATCGACGCCGATCCGGCATCGAACACTTTGTCCTGGCGCTGGGTCGCCGGCCTTCATACCGCCGGCAAGGCCTATCTGGCGGATGCCGAGCGGATCAGGTCGATGACCGATGGCCGCTTTGCGCCGAAGGATCTCGCCCGCACGGCCCGCATTCCCGCAGATACCCTGGACGTGCCGCAACCCACACCCATTCGACAGATGCGTGCGCCGGACCCTTCAGCCGCGACGCTGCTCCTGCTCACAACCGAAGACCTGTCCGTCGAGCGGATCGACCAGATCCGCGCGCTCCCTGTGAAGGTGATCGCGGCTCTAGAAGGCCGGAATGACTGGGACCGGATAGCCCTTGCCGACGGCCTCGCACGCGCCTCCGAGGTATGGCCGGAGGCGGCAATTACTCAGGACCTTTCGACCACTGCCCTCCCGGACACGGCCAAGTCGAGCGGCTGCACGCAGATTGCGACCGCTTTCCTGCCCGTGGGACCAGTCGCTTCATCCATCGCGCCGCTTCAGGCAGAGTTCGCCCAACGCGGCATCGTGCTTACAGAATACCTGCGGGACTGGGACCGCAGCAGCTGGCCTTATTGCCGAAAAGGCTTCTTCGGGCTCAAGGAGAAAATTCCAGCCCTCCTGCAGGCGTCGCTATGAGTGACCGTGATCGCTACAGACCGGTCCCGCAGGGCCGATTGAGCCGGTTGGCGGCACTTGGGCAGATCGCCGGGGGCGTCGCCTCGGGAATGGTCGCGGAAGGTTTGAGCCGCCTTGCGGCTGGCGAAAGGCCCCATCTTCGCGATCTTCTCCTGACGCCGTCGAATGCCCTGAAGGCGGCCGACCAGCTCTCTCGCATGCGGGGCGCTGCCATGAAGCTCGGCCAGATGGTGTCGCTGGAGCCCGGTGAGTTTCTGCCGCCGGAGCTCCAGTCCGTCTTCTCGCAGCTTCGAGCCTCTGCGCATTTCATGCCACCTGGCCAGCTTACATCAGCACTATCCAGTGCCTGGGGTCCGGACTGGCGGCGCCATTTCAGCCAGTTCGAGATGACCCCGATCGCGGCAGCATCGATCGGTCAGGTGCATAGGGCAGTGCTTGCCTCTGGTCGCAAGGTTGCCGTCAAGGTCCAATATCCAGGCGTTGCCAGAAGCATTGATTCCGACATCGACAACGTGGCGACCTTCCTGCGCCTGTCGGGTCTGCTGCCGGCCAGCCTCAACATCGCGCCGCATCTGGCCGAAGCCAAGCGCCAATTGCGCGAGGAGGCGGACTACCTGCGGGAGGCCGAGGAAATGCGCAGGTTCGGCGGACTGCTTACTGGCGACCCACGTTTTGTCGTGCCTTCGCCGGTCGAAGAACTCTTGCGGCCGACGGTGCTACCGATGGATTTCGTCGACGGCGTTCCGCTCGAAACCCTTGCGTCGGCGCCGCAAGCAGACCGCGACGCGGCAATGACGGCGATGTCCGATCTGGCGCTGCGCGAACTCTTCACCTTCGGCCATATGCAGACCGATCCGAACTTTGCCAATTATCTCTGGCAGCCTGGGGAAAGGCGTGTCGTCCTGCTCGACTTCGGCGCCGTGCGCCCCGTTTCCGCCGAAAGCGCCGAAGCCTACCGCGTCCTGCTGCGGGCCACGCTTGCCGGCAGCGTCAAATCCGTGTGCGATGCGCTGGTCGATATGCAATACCTGTCGACGGCACAGATTGATCGCCATGGGCGCACGCTGGACAATATGACCTCTATCGTGCTCGATCATCTCCTGAAGGGTCCAGGAGGCCTTGTCGATTTCGGCGACAGGGGACCGCTGGTCGCCGTCAGGGAAAGGTCCGTGCCACTCTTCGCCGACCGGGCACTCTGGGCCCTGCCGTCGCCCGACAAGATGTTTCTGCAGCGGAAGATTACCGGCCTTGCATTTCTCGGCATGAAACTGCGCGTCCGCCTGCCACTGTCCGCGATGCTTGCCGATTATGCTTGAACGCCACGTTCCGTCCGTCTGTCAGATGCCTGCCATGGCTCACGATGCACCCTGCAGCCAGATGAAGCCCCAGCCAGTAGCCTGAATGGCGACAGCCATTCACGAGGCCCGCTCGAGGTGTCAGCCGCGAAGCTGCCACCCACGGCTCGACTTGCGCTCTCGCGGCGCCGCTTTTCCCCTGTGCCGAGCATGCCATCGATCCTCCGAAAAGCCTGTAGTCCCCGTGCGATCTCTCCGTTGCGCTGCCCTTGAGTGAAAAAAATTTCAGCTGTAAAAATATTATGCAGACATGATTGACGCGAGGACCGGCGTGCATTAGAGATCACGTCACGCAATAAATTCTGACAGTTGAATTTTATTGCGCTTGTCTTTGATCTCTGGGAGGGGAAAATGCTGAAGTCTTTGAAGGCCGCCACCGCCATCGGCCTGGTTGCCGCCGCCGCCATTGCCGGGTCCGTTCTGCCGGCCTATGCGGAAGGAAAGTTTGCCTGCGAGCCGGGTGAAACCTATGTCATGAACGTGATGGTCTCCGGCCATCCCTATTGGGTTCCGGTCTTCGAAGGCTTCAAGCAGGCCGCCAAGGCACTCGGCTGCGAGGCTGCCTTCACCGGCACGCCGGAATACGACATCACCAAGCAGATCGCGTCTTTCGAACAGGAAGTCGTGAAGAAGCCGAAGGGCATCCTGCTGCATCCGATGCAGTCAGATCCGTTCATCGAGCCGATCAACCGGGCCATCGACTCCGGCATCTCGGTCACGACCTTTGCGGCAGACTCGCCGAAGTCCAAGCGCACGGCCTACATCACCTCCGACAACGTCGCCGAGGCGAAGTTTGCGGCCGAAGAGATCGTCAAGGCGCTGGGCGGCAAGGGCGAATATGCGGTTCTCGAAAACCCGGGCCAGAGCAACCACGATCTGCGTGTGACCGCGCTCATCGACTACATGGAACGCACCCATCCGGACATGAAGCTGGTCGGTCGCCAGGCGACGAACCAGGATTCCAACGCGGCCTATCAGGCGGTCGCCGCCATGCTGCAGGCCAATCCGAACCTCGGCGCGCTCTGGATCCCTGAAGCCGGCTCTGCCGAAGGTGCGGTTGCGGCCGTGCTCGAAGCCAAGAAGAAGGTCCTGATCCTGCACGCCGACATCACGCCCACCACGCTCGAACACATCAAGCAGGGCAACATCCACATGTCGGTCAATCCGAACCAGGGCATCCAGGGCTTCATGGGCTTCATGAACACCTTCCTCGGCGCCCATCCGGAACTCATCGATCCGTTCAACGACTACAAGGTCTCGGGTTTCAACCCGATGCAGGTGCCGTCGATGGACAATGGCTTTGCCGTCATCACCAAGGCGAACGCCGCATCCTTCGATCTCAACGAATACATGAAGGGGCGCTGAGCGCCGACCTGCATGACCCCGGCGGCGCGTCTCGCGGCGCCGGGGAAGTCGAAGTGATGGAAGGGGAGGGATGTCATGGCCGAGGTCGTCCTCAGCATGACGGATGTGCACAAGTCGTTCGGACCGGTCCAGGCCCTGCGTGGCGCCCAACTGGAACTGCGCCGGGGCGAGATCCATGCGCTGGCCGGCGAAAACGGTGCGGGCAAGTCGACGCTGATGCATATCATCGACGGCATCCTGCAGCCCGACCGCGGCGAGATCCGTCTCGACGGTGCCCCCGTTCGCATCGCTTCGCCGAATGCCGCCAATCGGCTCGGCATTGGCTTCGTCCACCAGGAAATCGCCCTCTGCCCGGAGATCTCTGTCGCCGAAAATATGTTCATGGCCGAAACGGGCCGCAGCCGCACGCTTTTGATGGATTATCGCGCACTGGTCGTCCGCGCCGGTGAGATCCTCAAGGAAATCGGCGATATCGATCCGAGGCGCCGTGCCGGCGATCTCTCGATATCGCAGCAGCAGATCGTCGAGATCGCCAAGGCGCTGACGCTCGACTGCCGTATTCTGATCCTCGACGAGCCGACGGCGGCCCTGACCGAAACCGAAGCGCAGACGCTGTTCAAGATCATGCGTCGCCTCGCCGATCGCGGCATCGCGATCATCTACATTTCCCACCGCATGGCGGAGATCTTCCAGCATTGCGACCGGATCACCATCATGCGCGACGGTTGCCACATCAAGACGGCGGAGGTCGCGGCGATCACCCCGGAAGATGTGGTGAACAGCATGGTCGGGCGCGTGCTCGACAAGCTCTATCCGCCCAAGCAGGCCCCGGACGCCAAGTCGGATGGTGCCATCCTCTCGGTGCGCAATCTGACCGAGGGGCGCAGGGTCTCCAACGTCAGCTTCGACTTACGCAAGGGCGAGATCCTCGGCCTGGCCGGCCTGATCGGGGCAGGACGCAGCGAGATCGTACGCGCCATCTGCCGGCTGGAAGGCAAGGCTGAAGGCGAGGTTGTGCTTAAGGGCCGGAAACTTTCTCTCCGAGACTATCGCGACAGCATCCGCGAGGGGCTGGTCTATGTCTCCGAGGATCGCAAGGGCGACGGCCTGTTTCTCAACATGTCCATCGCCAGCAACGTCTCGGCGCTTGATCTGAAACGCGTGGCCAATCCCTTCGGTCTGATCAGCCGCCGACAGGAAACCGCGCGTGCGGAGCACTACGGGACGCGTCTGAAGCTGCGCTCCAATGGGGTGGGCGACGCCGTCAATACGCTCAGCGGCGGCAACCAGCAGAAGGTTGCGCTCGCCAAGATGTTGTCGGTCGAGCCTGAGGTGGTCTTCCTCGACGAACCGACACGGGGTGTCGATGTCGGCGCCAAGGCGGAGATACACCGTCAGATCCGGGATCTCGCCAATGAGGGCGTCGGTGTCATCGTCATCTCCTCCGAGCTCCCCGAACTGATAGGGGTGAGCGACCGGGTCCTGGTGGTGCGCGAGGGGCGCATCACGGGTGAGGTCACAGGTGCCGAGATGACCGAAGAACGGATCATGCAGCTTGCATCGATCAGCAGTCAGTTGACCCAGGGCGATACTTCGCCCGTGGACGTTACCGCGTCCCAGGGCAAAGCATGAGGGAGTGGGACAAATGGTAACGATCGACACACAGCAGCACGCAGGCTCGGCCGCCGAGCGCCGGGTTCAGTGGTGGACACCCGCAATCAAGGCACGCGAGACGGGCCTGATCGTGATCATCCTGACGCTGTTCACGGTGATGTCTTTCATCTCGCCTTACTTCCTGACGGTCGACAATCTCCGCGCCATGGCCATGGCCTTTGCGGTGGAGAGCATCGTGGTCGTGGGAATGACGATCCTGTTGATCTCGGGCGGCATCGACCTATCGGTCGGCTCCGTCACGGCGCTCGCCATGGTGGTCGCCGGCTGGCTGTTCCTGAACGGGATCGATCCCTGGGCCGCCGCCGCCTTTGCCATCGCGGTCACAACTTGCATCGGCATGTTCATGGGCTTTCTGACCACCGTGGTCGGCCTGCACCATTTCATCGTTTCGCTCGGCGTCATGGTGATTGCCCGCGGCGTCTGCCTGCTGGCGACGGGTGGTCGACCGCTCGGGCTTTTTTCCCTGCCGCCCGAGTTCAAGTTCATCGGCCAGGGCGTTGTTTACGGCATCCCGCTCGTCATCATCATCTTCGTGGTCGTCGTAGTATCTTTCGACTTCCTGCTGCGCCGGACCACGGCCTTCCGCAAGGTCTTCTATACCGGAAGCAATCCCAAGGCGGCCGCCTATTCCGGCATCCGCGTCGGCCGCGTCGTCTTCGCCACCACCACGCTTTGCTCTGCGCTCTGCGGTGTGGCCGGCGTCATCTACATGGCCCGCTTCGGCTCCGCCCAGCCCAGCTTCGGCGTCGGCATGGAGTTGAACGTGATCGCGGCGGCCGTCATCGGTGGCGCTAGCCTATCGGGCGGTGCCGGCACGATCTTCGGTGCCATCCTCGGCGCGGTCCTGCTTTCGGTGGTTTCCAGCTCGCTCTCCTTGCTCAACGTATCCGTTTACTGGCAGGACATCATCAAAGGTAGCATTCTGCTCACCGCAGTGTTGTTCGACCACTACCTGGTCAAGCGTCGCCGCTGAGCACCCGAGAGCAAGAGGAGACGACGCGTCATGGTGGATAACAGGGATGAATTCGATCAGCAGCGCCAGATGTATTCGGTCCTCGTCCTGCATTTCATCGAGGGAGTGAAGCAGTCGGAGATCGCCGAGAAGCTCAACCTCTCGCATACGAAGGTGAACCGCATGATCGCCGCTGGCCGCAAGGCGGGCATGGTCAAGATCAGCATCTCCAGCCCCTTTCAGCGGCTGGTCGATATGGAAAACGACGTGACCCAGCGCTTCGGCCTGAAGCAGTCGGTGGTCACGCCCACCGTCTCCGACAATCCGGAGACGACGCTGCAGATGGTCGGACGGGTCGCGGCCAACCATCTCCTCGAAACGCTTCGGGATGGCGATGTCATCGCCATCACCGGCGGCAAGGCGGTGAGTGCCGTCGTTGAAAACCTCGAGGCCGAGCGTCGTTTCCATGTCCGGGTCGTGCCGCTCACCGGCGGGGTGCAGGGCAAGCATTATACCGATGTCAATCATCTGGCGACGCAACTAGCCGACAAGCTGGGTGGCACGGCGCAACTCATCCACGCCCCCCTGTTTGCCGAGGACGGGCAGCAGCGCGACCTCCTGATGAATGTCGCCTCGATCCGGGAAGTCTTCGATCTCGCCCGGCAGGCGACAGTGGCCCTTGTTGGTATCGGGTCCGTGCAGGCACCGGGCTCCGGCTACTACGACCTTCTGCCGGATCCGGCACGGGGTGGCCAGGCGCTGATCGATGCGGGCATTGCCGGAGAATTTCTGGCACATCTGATCAAGGCGGACGGTTCGCTCGCCGAGATCGATCTCAATTCGCGGGTCGTCGCACTCGACCCGGCAGACCTTGCCAACTGCCCGACCATCATCGGCGTGGCGGCTGGCAGCCTGAAGGCGGGCCCGGTGGCCGCGACCCTTGCCGGGCGGTTTTTGACCTCGCTCGTGGTGGACGAAGAAATCGCCCGGGCACTCGATACACATGGGGAAGGATGATCCGGTGACGGACAAAGGAATATTGACCCGGCCCATCGGCCGAAGCGGCATTGAGGCATCGGCCGTCGGGCTCGGCACCTGGGCGATCGGCGGCTGGATGTGGGGCGGCACCGACGAGCAGCAATCGATCGACGCCATCAGAGCCTCGGTGGATGCCGGCGTCTCGCTGATCGATACGGCACCCGCCTATGGGATGGGGCTGGCTGAAACGATCGTCGGCAAGGCGATTGCAGGCCAGCGCGACAAGGTCGTGCTTGTCTCCAAATGCGGTCTCGTCTGGCATGTGGGAGAGGGGACTTACTTCTTCGAGCAGGCCGGCAAACCGGTTCACCGCTACCTGGGGCCGTCCTCCATCCGCTACGAAGTCGAACAAAGCCTGCGCCGTTTGGACACTGATTACATCGACCACTATGTCACCCACTGGCAGGATACGACGACGCCGATTGCCGAGACGGTCGGAGAACTGCTCCGCCTCAAGGACGAGGGCAAGATCCGCTCGATCGGCGCGAGCAATGTGTCTGAGGCAGATCTGGCCGCCTATCTCGCAACCGGTGCGCTCGACGCGATCCAGGAGGAATACTCCATGGTGAAGCGCGATATCGAGACGAGCTTCGTTCCGACCTGCATCGACAACGGGGTTTCCATTCTCAGCTATTCGTCGCTGGCGCTTGGCCTGCTCTCAGGCAAGATCGGTCCGGACCGTGTCTTTGCGGATGACGACCAGCGGCATGGCAATCCGCGCTTCAGCTTCAGCAACCGGGAGAAGGTCGCGAGATTGATGACGGTGATCGACCCGATCGCGGATCAGCACAAAGCATCGGTAGCCCAGGTCGTCATCGCCTGGACGCTCGCCCAGCCTGGCATCACCTTCTCGCTGTGCGGTGCGCGCGACCCCACCCAGGCGATCGAGAACGCGGGTGCCGCACGCTTGCGCCTGGCAGAACATGAATTGTCGACCATCACGGCCGGCATAAGAGACCATCTGGTCGAACTCGACCGGTAACCACCACAGCCACAACAGAGAATTGGGACGTTGGCGTCAAAACCAGCGAACGGTACTTCCATGTCCACATTCCGCGAGGACGCGCTCAGGCGAATTCGACAGGACGGCGATTTCGATGCCGTCGTGGTCGGCGGCGGCATCAATGGCATTGCCGCTTATCGCGATCTGGCGCTGCAGGGATTGCGCGTGCTTCTGGTCGAGCGGGACGATTTCGCATCCGGCTGCAGTGCCGCCCCCTCGCGCATGATCCATGGCGGCCTGCGTTATCTCGAAAACGGTGAATTCAATCTCGTCCGGGAATCGCTTGCCGAACGCGATGCACTGCTCAGGCTGGCTCCCCACATGGTCCACCCCCTGCCGACGACGATCCCGATCCACTCGATCTTCAGCGGCTTCTTCAACGCTGCCGCCACCTTTTTCGGCTCGGTCGGTAAACCATCGAGCCGTGGGGCGCTTGCGATCAAGGCCGGCCTCTCGCTCTATGATTTCGTCACCCGCAAGAACCGGCTTCTCCCGCGCCACCAGTTCCGCAATGCCCGCAGCACCCGGGCCCTCTGGCCGGCCTTGACGCCTCAGGTTCGCTATTCCGCGACCTATTACGATGCCTGGATCAGCCAGCCGGAGCGCCTCGCGCTCGAACTCGTCCTCGACACGCGAAGCGACGCACCCCAGGCGATCGCGCTGAATTACGCGAAACTCCTGCGCATCGGCGACAGCTACCAGCTCTCGGCAGAGGGCTCGAACGAACTCATCGTCGTGCGTCCCCGCATGATCGTCAATGCCACAGGCGCCTGGATCGACCAGACAATCACGGCGCTGAGCGATGGCGCAGCACCTGCCGAGAAGACGGTCACCGGCACCAAGGGTTCGCATCTCATCCTCGCAAACGACGCCCTTTATCAGGCCCTGAACGGCCATATGATTTTCTTCGAGAATACCGACAACAGGGTCTGCATCCTCTTTCCCTATCTCGGCCGCGTACTGGCCGGATCGACGGATATCAAGGTCGACAAGCCGGGCCGGACGCGCTGCGAGCCGGAGGAACGCGAGTACATCCTCGCCGCCATCCGCACAGTCTTTCCGGACCTCGCCATAGCTGCCTCCGATATCGTCTTCAGCTTCAGCGGCATCCGTCCGCTGCCGCGCAGCGATGCGGAATTCACGGGCAAGATCTCGCGCAGCCATGTCATTCACCGTGTCGAGAGCGATCCGCCACAGCTCTGCATGGTCGGCGGCAAGTGGACGACCTTCCGCGCCTTTGGCGAACAGGTGACCGACGAGGTGCTCGCCTTCCTCGGCCGTCCCCGGATCGCGACGACGGCTGACCGTCCCATCGGTGGCGGCCGGAACTACCCGGCGGATGGCGAGCGGTTGTCGGCGATACTCTCCCGCGAGTTTCCGATCGGCAAGGCCCGCGCCGATCACCTGGCATCCACCTATGGATCGCGCGCCTTCGATCTCATGGTCTTCTGCGACGGACACCCGGACGACGTTCCCTTGTCCTCCACAAATGTGATGACGCTCGCCGAAATCCTCTGGCTCATCCAGGGCGAAGATGTCCACCACCTGGCCGACATCGTGCTCCGCCGCACGAGCCTTGCGATCACCGGCCAGATCGATCTGGAAATTCTCGACACCCTGCTGACCGTCATGGCCCGCGAACTCGCCTGGTCGGGTGAGCAGATGTTGGCGGAGCGGCGGCAACTCATCGATGAACTCGGGACCTATTACGGGGTCTCGGTCGCAATGCTTCAGGACAGATGCAAGGAAAAGGACAAGGCGTCATGATGCGAATATCCAAGAAGGCACGAATGAACAGGCTGTTCCGTCAGGGCGGCTGCCTAGACGTCGCCATCGATCACGGTGTCTGCAACGAGCCGAGCTTCCTGATCGGCCTGGAGGACATGGCAGGCGTGGTGGGCAAGCTCGTCGAAGCAGGTCCCGATGCCATCCAGATGGCCTATGGCCAGGCCGATCTGCTGCAGGCGAGACCCGAGCGCGACAAGCCGGCACTCGTCATGCGCATCGACATGGGCAACCCCTACAATTCCACGCGCCACCGCAGCATGTGGTCGCAACTGCAGAACCATGACGAACCGATCATCGGCGCGCTGGAAATGGATGCGGCCTGCGTCGTCGTCAATCTGTTCATGCTGCCGGACGAGCCGGAACTCTTCCGTCAATGCGTCGAAAACATTTCCCGCGTGCGCGCCGATTGCCACCGTTATGGCATGCCGCTGATGATCGAGCCCTTGGTGATGCTGCCCAATGATATCAGGGGCGGCTATCAGGTGGACGGCGATGCCGAGAAGATCGTCACGCTGGTCCGTCTGGCCTCCGAAATGGGCGCCGATATCATCAAGGCCGATCCGACCAGCGATCCCGAGGATTTCCACAAGGTCATCGAAGCGGCGCGCTGCCCGGTTCTGGTCCGCGGTGGTGGTCGCGAAGATCTGCGCGTCGTGCTCGCCAAATCAGCGGCCCTGATGGCTCAAGGCGCAAACGGGATGGTCTATGGACGCAACATCTATCAGCATGACAATCCGAAGGCGGTCGTGAAGGCTCTGATGGCGATCATCCATCAGCGCGCCAGCGGCGAAGAAGCATGGGACATTTATAACCGTGGCTGAGAAGAACTACATTTTGGGCGTCGATGTCGGAAACACGGTCATCAAGGCCGTGCTTTTCGACACGGAGGGCCACCAGATCGCCCACTGCGCCATCGACGGCCAGTCGAGCTTTCCCGAGCCCGGCCATGTCGAGCGTGATCTCTCCGAACTCTGGGAAAACGGCTGCGCGGCGATCCGAGAGGTCATCGCGAGGTCCGGCGTCGATCCGACCCGGATTCTGGGGATCGGATGTGCCGGCCATGGCAATGGCCTCTACCTGCTCGATCGGGCCTTCCAGCCGCTGAAGGGCATCCAGTCGCTGGACAGCCGTGCTGCCGATATCGCCGCAGAACTCGACCGCGAAAACGGCGACGCGCTCCAGGCACGCTGCCTCCAGCGCCCCTGGCCATCGCAGACCCCGAGCCTGCTCGCCTGGGTCAAGCGCCATGCGCCGGAGACCTATGCGCAGATCGGTGCGGTCCTCTTCTGCAAGGATTTCATCAACTTCCGCCTGACGGATCGACTGGCCAACGACATCTCAGACCTGAGTGGCGCAGGCCTCCTCGCCATGCCGGAGGGCGAACTCGATGGGGCTTTGCTCGGCCTCTACCACCTCGAGGATGCCATGCCGTTCTTCCCCGAGCGTGTGCAGTCCGCAGATATTGTCGGCCGGGTCACCGCAGCGGCCGCCAAAGCAACGGGTCTGGCGCAAGGCACGCCCGTCATCGGTGGCTATTTCGACGTCGTGTCAAGCGCCATGGGTTCAGGCGTGATCCATGCCGGTGAAGCCTCGGTCATCGCAGGGACCTGGAGCATCAACCAAGTCTTTGCCGATGAGCCGGTCATCAGCCCCGACGTCTTCATGGTCACCACCTTCGGTAAGGATCGCTATGTGAACATCGAGTCGAGCGCGACATCGGCCGCCAATCTCGAATGGTATGTGCATCGCATGCGCGGCGACCACGGAGACAAGGCCTTCGACCGCTGCAACGAGGAGGTCGGCAAGGTCGTACCCCGCGCCGACGATCCCTTCTTCCATCCCTTCATCTTCGGCTCGCGCCTCGGCGCCGAATTCCGCGGCGGCTTTTATGGGCTGGCCGGTTGGCATGGCGAAGGCCATATGCTCCGAGCACTTTTCGAAGGTGTCTGCTTCGAGCATCGACGGCATATTGAAGTGCTGCGTAATGCCGGGCTTGCCGTCGACCGCGCGGTGATGTCCGGCGGCGGCTCGCGCAGCCCCCATTGGCCGCAGATGATGGCCGACGTTCTGGAAATCCCGCTCACCGTTGCCGAGGCCCGGGAGACCGGTGCTCTGGGGGCTGCGATCGGTGCCACAGTCGCGATCGGCCTCTATGCCTCCTACGAAGAGGCCGTTGCTGAAATGACCCGCTCTGCCAGAGATTTTCAGCCGAATACCGAGCGGACGGAACATTTTCGCAGGCGATACGGGCTCTACACGGCCCTGGCCGACCAGATGCGGGACTTCTGGAGCGCACTGCGCCTGAAGTCCTAGGCCGGCCCAAGACCACTGACGAACAGAGGCGATCCTAATCGCCAACGAAAGGACAGACCATGCCGGACACGATACGGCTCGATGGCGACTATGACTATGTCATCGTCGGGGCAGGGACCGCGGGCTGCGTACTCGCCGCCCGCCTGACGGAGGATCCGACGATCCGCGTGCTGCTCCTGGAAGCCGGAGGATCGGACCGGTATCACTGGGTGCAGATCCCCGTGGGCTATCTCTACTGCATCGGCAATCCGCGCACCGACTGGATGATGCGCACCGCATCCGAACCCGGGCTCAACGGCCGCAGCCTTGCCTATCCGCGCGGCAAGGTGCTCGGCGGCTGCACCTCGGTCAACGGCATGATCTACATGCGGGGTCAGGCCGCCGACTACGACGGCTGGCGCGACCTTGGCAATCCCGGCTGGGGCTGGTCGGATGTGCTGCCCTATTTTCGGAAGTCAGAGGACTATCACGGGCCTTCAGGAGACATGCACGCAAAGGGTGGCGCCTGGAAGGTCAGCCGCCAGCGCCTGAAATGGGACATACTCGAAGCCGTCCAGGAAGGTGCCCGCGAATTCGGCATCGAACCGCGCGCCGACTTCAACGACGGCAACAATGAAGGATCCGGCTTCTTCGACGTCAACCAGCACAAAGGTGTCCGCTGGAACACGGCCCGCGGCTTTCTAAGGCCGGCCCTGAAGCGACCCAACCTGCGCCTGGTCCAGCATGCCCTGGTTGAACGCCTGACCTTCGAAGGCAAACGCGTGACCGGCGTCCAGTATCGCACGCCCGCAGGCGCCTTCTCTGCAAAGGCGTCAGGCGAAGTGATCCTCGCTGCAGGCGCCATCAACTCGCCGAAGCTTCTGGAACTCTCCGGCATCGGCGACCCCACCCGCCTCTGGTCGCTCGGCATCGATGTTACCATGCCGAAGCCAGCCGTCGGCGCCAACCTTCAGGATCATCTGCAGATCCGCACGGTCTTCAAGGTGAAGAACACGGTGACGCTGAACCAGCTGGCCAATTCCTGGCGCGGCAAGATGAAGATCGCTGCCGAATATGCCCTCTACCGCTCAGGGCCGATGTCGATGGCACCCAGCCAGTTCGGCATGTTCACGCGCTCCAGTCCGGACGAAGACCGGCCCGACATCGAATATCACATCCAGCCGCTCTCCACCGACAAACTCGGCGATCCTCTGCACCCGTTCCCGGCGATCACCGTCTCGGTCTGCCAGTTGCGCCCGACCAGCGCCGGTACCTGCCACATAACGTCGGCTGATCCGGCCCTACAGCCGGAGATCCGTCCGAATTACCTCTCGACCGACCAGGATCGTTCCGTGGCGATCGCCGCCATCCGGCAGGCAAGACAGGTGATGTCGGCTGCTGCCCTTCGTCCCTTCCAGCCCGAGGAAATCCTGCCTGGCCGTGAGTTCCAGGACGACGAAGCCCTGCTGCAAAAGGCGGGCGACATCGCCACCACCATCTTCCATCCCGTCGGAACGTGCCGAATGGGTCCGGACCCGGATGCTGTCGTGGACCCAGCATTGCGCGTGAATGGACTTGAGGGCCTGCGCATCGTGGACGCCTGCATCATGCCCCGCATCGTCTCAGGCAACACCGCCTCACCGGTTGTAATGATCGCGGAAAAAGCGGCAGATCTGATCCGCCAGGCGCGTCTGGCCTCACGGTAGGCACCCCGCCAGCGCGCTCCTAGGATCGAGTCTCTCCTCGCCTGATTGGGCCACAGGCGACCCGATTTGACCGCGTCCGCGCGATTGCCGGGTGGAAAAAGGTCTCGTGATGTGCCACATCCTCCCCTGGAAGGATGTTCATGGACGAACGAAACCTGAGGCAAGACATGCCGCCACAGCGCGGACACGTCCTAGCCGTCATCGCCAGCCTCTTCGCGTCACTGCTCCTGTTACTGGGCGGGGATGCCTCTGGTCGTTTCAATCCTGGCCTGTCGACCACCGGCGCCATGTCGCGTTCGGACAATGGGCAGGTTGCGGCCCGCGGAGCCGGTGACACACGTTTCCTGACAGTCTCCGAGCAATCCTCGCGGCCGAAGCTCCGGCCATCTGGCTCCGGCGATGGCTTTCTCTGCCCCGACATCCAGACGCTCTGGATGTGCCGCCACGGCGACCTTATCCAGCGCTCTGGCACGGACAGCGCCTCCTTCTCTCTGCCGCTAGCCTATCGCTCGCGCGCACCCCCTGTCATCCAGCACACCGCCTGACCGTTTCGCCGCCATCTTGACGATGGCTCGACCCGTTTGTGCCACGGCTTGGATGCCGCGGTCGCAACATGCTGGATTCCATATGAAAAACTCCCTCTCGAAGGTGGTGGGCTACATGCTCGTCATCCTGCTGGGTTTGCTCGTCGCATTGCCGAATGTGCTGCCCGATACGACCCTTTCCCGACTTCCGTCCTGGCTGCCGCATGAGCGTGTATCGCTCGGCCTCGACTTGCGCGGCGGCTCCCACCTCGTTCTCGAAGTCGACCGCCCGGCGCTGACAGACGAATGGCTCCAGAGCCTCACCCAGGAGGTTCGTTCGACCCTTCTGGAAGCCCGCATACAGACCCGCAGCATTCGTCGCGACGGCGGTGCCGTGGTGGTGGTCCTCGCCGATCCCGCACAGATGAGTGCTGCGACCGAAGCGCTCGCGGTTCTGAACAACCCGACGGTCACGCTGACGGGCAGTGGGGCGCCCGAGCTCGATGTCTCCACGAGCGGTTCCGACACGTTGAGACTGGCGCCGAGCGAGCAGGGCATCACCGCACGCATGAGCCAGGCGGTCGAGCAGAGCCTTGAAGTCATTCGCCAACGCGTTGACCAGGTCGGTGTTGCCGAGCCGACCATCCAGCGCGTCGGCGCCGATCGCGTTCTCGTTCAGCTCCCCGGCGAGCAGGATCCGGCGCGACTGCGCGCGCTTCTCGGAACCACCGCAAAGATGAGCTTCCATCTGCTGGGAGAACAAGGAGCAGCCGGTGTCGAGACGCTTCATGATGACGACGGCCGGGCCTATCCCGTCCAGTCGACGGTCCTCCTCGCCGGCGACCGGCTCACCGACGCCCGGGTACAGTTCGACCCCCAGGGCGGCCAGCCCGTCGTCTCCTTCCGCTTCGATGGCGTCGGCGCAGACCGCTTTGCCAGCATCACCCGGGACAATGTCGGCCGTCCATTCGCGATCGTGCTCGATGACAAGGTGCTGAGCGCGCCGGTCATCCGCGAGCCGATCACCGGCGGTGCGGGACAGATCTCCGGAGACTTCTCGGTCGATGAGGCCAATACGCTTGCCGCACTGCTGCGCGCGGGCGCCTTGCCGGCCAAGCTTACCGTCATCGAAGAGCGCACGGTCGGAGCGGACCTCGGCAGCGACGCGATCGAAATGGGCATCATGTCCGGCCTTGCTGGCTTCGGCCTCGTCGTTGCATTCATTCTCGCCCTCTACGGCACCTGGGGCTTGCTCGCCGTTCTGGCGCTGACGCTCAACGTCGTCCTGACCTTTGCGGGTCTGACGATGCTCGGGGCCACGCTCACCCTGCCGGGCATTGCCGGAATCGTGCTCGGCATCGGCCTCGCCGTCGATGCAAACGTCCTGATCAACGAGCGTATCCGCGAGGAGGTCGGCAAGGGGCGAGGGGCCTTTGCGGCCATCGACCACGGTTTTGCCAAGGCCTATTCCACCATCATCGACAGCAATGTTACGGCCCTCATCGCCACCGTTCTGCTCTTCTGGTTCGGTTCCGGTCCCGTCCGTGGCTTTGCCGTCACCATGGGTCTCGGCATCGCAATCTCGATGTTCACGGCCGTCTCGGTCGTGCGGGTCGCGATGGTCGCGATCGCCCGCCGCTACAAGCTGAAGACGATCGCCATCAAGCCGCTGTTGCCGTTCAAGCTGATCAAGGACGGCACGAAGATCGACTTCATGAAAGCGCGGTTGTTCGGCATCGGGGTCTCCGCCTTCCTGTCGATATCCTCGATCATCCTGTTCATCACGCCGGGCCTCAACTACGGCGTCGATTTCAAGGGCGGCATCCAGCTCGAACTCTCGACATCGGGGCCGGCCGACCTCTCTGGTCTTCGCTCCGGTATCGAGGGCCTGAACCTGGGTGAAGTCGCCTTGCAGGAATTCGGCGATAGCAACCACGTCATGCTGCGCCTCGAACGCCAGCCGGGCGGCGAGCAGGCCCAGACCGATGCGGTCTCAAAGGTGCGCGAGACGATCCAGACGATCGATCCCTCGGCGAAGATCGAAAGGACAGAAGTGGTCGGCCCGAAGGTGAGCGGCGAACTGGCGACTGCCGGTCTGACCTCGGTCATCCTCGCCTCGCTCGCCATGCTCGTCTATATCTGGGTGCGGTTCGACTGGCCCTTTGCCGTCGGAGCGATCGCGACGCTCATCCTCGACGTGACGAAGACGATCGGCTTCTTTGCGCTGACTGGCCTCGACTTCAATCTGACGGCGATCGCAGCCCTGCTCACGCTGGTGGGCTACTCGGTCAATGACAAGGTGGTGGTTTACGACCGCATGCGCGAGAACATGCGCCTCTACAAGACCATGCCCTTCCGCGACCTGATCAATCTCTCGATCAACGAAACGCTCGCCCGAAGTATCTACACCTCGGCGACGGCCTTCCTCGCCATGCTGCCGATGGCGATCTGGGGCGGCAGCGCGGTCGAGAGTTTTGCCGTGCCCATGGTGTTCGGCATCTTCATCGCCGCGTCCTCGTCGGTCTTCATCGCGGCTCCCATCCTGCTGTTCCTCGGAGACTGGCGCAGCCGAAGGAAGACACGCCTGGAGCAGGTCGTAGCCGAAGAACAGGCTGCCTGAAGCCACCAAGGCGGGCCTGTCTGAGGCAGGCCCGCCCCAATTCAAACCGCAGCGGCTGACCCGCAATACACCGACAACGCCGCTCGCTCTCATTCTCTTCGCCCGGATGCCTCCAGCGAGATCGCGCTGAGGGCAATCCTAACGTTGCCCAAGCGGAGCGTCGCAACGAGCATCCGTGATGTATGGGGCGCCGGAGCTTTGATGAGTGGACTGGACGGTCCATGCATCGGAGCCCACAGTCTGCTTCCGGCACCGTTTCGGAAATAATTTCCGCTTTGCGCCATCATCTCGGACGTTGAGCTCCCGTCATTATTCACCCAAAAGCAGACGCCAAACGTTCACGCAGATGGGTTGATCACGATCGTCCTCGTCTCGCGGACGCAACAGCGAATGATCCTGTCCACTATATCCGCAACCTGGGTCGCAATTTCAGGTACACCTGTGAGTTCACCGAAAGCCGGGCGGGCGGGAGGGCCAGCGACGAAGAGGCTGGTGACTGGTGCTCCGGTGACGGTGAGTGCGTGGCCTGCCGTGTCGCAGGCAAGGCCGAGGCCCAGTGCGTCTGACTGGATGAAGCCATCCCGGTGCATGCCGAGCAGAAACCTTTGATGGGCTGCATAGTTCCGGAATTCCGGCCCGGTGGCCAGAAGGATGCGGCGACACCGAACCTTGGCCCCGCCGTTGTGGGTTTCGATCCCGGCTAGTAGGTCGTTCCCATCCCGGGTGATGGCTGCGAGATCACCCCGCTCCACGGCGACGCGGCCTGTATCGAGGCCCTTTTCCAGGGCGAGGCTCGCCTGTGGCGGCATGCGGTAGCGGTGGACGTCGTACCAGCGACGCAAGCGGCGCAGAAACTTTTGCCGCTCGGGCATTGGTAGCCCCTGCCAGAGCTCCTGGGCATGCTGGCGCAGCGCATCGAAAACGGATTGCCATGGAATGCCCTGCGCTTGCGCATCTGCGACGGTCGCTCGCACCTTTGCCAGAAGCTTCCTAGCGGAGGTCAGCTCGACGCTGCGATAGTCACCGAAGGGCGAGAAGCCTCCGCCGGCATGCGGCCTTGGTATCAGGCCTGAGCGGGAAAGCAGCGTGACCTCCCCATCGTGGTCAAGGGCATCCAGCCGGCTGAGCGCGTCGAGCGCGGTAAGCCCCGAACCTACGATCAGGATCGGGTCGGATTTTTCAATGCCGTCAAATGCGTTTGGAGCGAAGACATCGGCCACACGAGAAGCCGTGAGAGGATCGAGGTTGTCGAACAAGGCCGGCCTAGAGGCGGGTGGATGCCCGGTCGCAAGGATCAGAATGTCGGCCAGGACGATGGTGCCGTCAGCCCCGCGTATCCGCCACTGCTCATTCTCTCGCTCGACGACCCGAACGACATCGCGGATGTGTCGCACCGCGCCACTGTCGAGATGGGGCGCAAGTTGTGCCTGCGTGAACCGTCCGAAATCGTGGCGCCGAGCAAAGATACCCTCCGGGGTCACGGCATCCGGATCGACGGTGAGCGTTCCGCTGGTCTGCAGCCAGTCGAGGAAGGCTGTCGGAGAGCCGGGGATGGCGCGCATTCTGTGTGCTGCGACATTCAGGCGGACATCGATGTTGTTGACATTATAGGCGAGGCCACATCCGAGCTGCTCGCGGGGCTCGAAGACGGTCACCTCTTCGATGTCCCGAACCCCGCGCTCCACCAGAAGTTTGGCAACAATCGCGCCCGTATATCCGCCGCCGATGATTGCGACACGGGAGCCGGGGCGCGGCGTTTGCGCCTGCAGTCTCGGGGACGACATCCTGATCTTCAACATGGCAGTCTTCCTTCCGGTTCGCGGGTGGTAGAGCTGGGCATATTTTCTATAAAATATATGGAGATTAAAAACGCTTGTCTACTGCTTCGGTTCCTCGGCTGTTACCCATGCTTGAGATGCAGTCTGCACGGAGAGGTCAGATGAACGTTTTTATCGCGAGTGAATTCAGTGAGCCGCGCCTTCGCCCAGCGTCAGATCGACTGGTGTCCGATAGACCAGCCGACGCGGCCGGTCTGAAGGAGGCCTTGAGAACGCTGGGTGGCGGTGTCAGCGTGATCACGGCAGGTGAAGGTGCTGAGCGCTCGGGCGCCACGGTCACCTCTGCGACGGCTCTGTCCGTCGATCCCCCGCGTATGCTGGTGTCCCTCAACAGATCCTCCTCCACCTGGCCCGTCGTGGAGCGTTATCGCCATTTCGCGGTCAATGTGATTGGTGCGGCCCATCAGGATATTGCAAACCGCTTTGCGGGCATCGGTGGATTGAAGGGACCCGAGCGCTATGTTGGGGCCGAATGGACGAGGCTTGCCAGCGGAGCGCCAGTGCTGGAAGATGCAGTTGCAGCACTCGACTGCGAAGTTGAGGAGGCGATCGAGCGACATAGCCATGTCATCCTGATCGGTCGCGTCCTTTCGATACGCTTGAGCGGTGGGAGTTCGCTCCTGTATCAGAATGGCAAATACCACGCAGTGACGTAACTCTGGCTTGAGTGGAGGAGGTCTGTTTGATGGTGGTATCGACGGCCGATCGATTGCGACCCGTACCGGTTGCCTTGACGCGGGAGGCCGATGTCTTGGCCGCACTCGATCGCTTGGGACCCTCTGCGACAGGTCACAATCCGGATCAGGCCTCCAATCTGCCCACGACCGGGCTTCTCGCCATGTCCATTCCCGCGAGCTTCGGGGGAGCAGATATCTCGAACCTCATCGTCGCCGAGGCTGTCAGCCGACTGGCCATCTGGAACGCAAAGGCGGCGGAGCAACTGCTCCGGCATCTTGTGGCCCTGGAACTGGTGCGGACCAGCGGATCGGCAGAACAGCGTAGGGCGATTTACGGACGGGTTGTGCTGGGCGATGTCTTCGACTTGAGCGCCCCTCGCGAGGGTGTCCCGCCACCGAGGCTGGTGCCGTCGGGTCTGGCTTTCGCCTTGGACAATGGTGGTTCGGATTTCGAGATCGGTGCTGCGGACTGGCAAATCATAAGGGCGTCTGGATCAGGTTCTGAACCGATGGCCGCCATTCTCGACAGCAAGCGCGTATTATTTGGCGGCGACGACGCATCACCGGAGTTAACCGTCCATCCCGATTACATTCTCTCCCTCGGTGTGAATGCGGACTGTCTGGCGCAACTGATGACGGCCTTTCTGATGGCTGCCGCAGCCCACGGACGAGTCAGCGCGAAGACACTGACCTCAGGGGCAGATCCTTCTGTCGCAATCGAACTCGAACTTCTGGACGCAATGATCCAGAAGGCAGCCTCCCTGATCGATGGCATTCAGGTGGACGATCCCCCGATCGATCTTGCACAGATCGATCGGTTCTGCCTCGCACTGGACACGGCGCGTTCGCGCTGTTCCGCGGATCACTCGCCGGCGATCAGATCCTGATCGGGCTGTTCCGATGCTACGAATTGCGTCAGCGTCATTGTGTCGAGAACAGCGGCCATGGCATCGCGAACCTGCGTCATGGAAATCCGGATCTGGCATGATGCCGGGTCACGGCAATCGTCGCAGGCTTCGAATGCCGTACGACTGGCGCAGCGTATTGGCGCAAGTGGCCCGTCAAGGGCGCGGATGACCTGGCCGATCATGATCTCATCTGCGGGTTTTGACAGCGCATAGCCGCCATTCGGCCCCTTCTTCGAGCGCAGGAAGCCGTTGTTGCGCAGCTCCAGCAGGATCGTGTCGAGGAACTTCTTCGGAATATTGTTTCGCGTCGCGATGTCGGTGACGAACGCCGTCTGCCCTGGCTCCAGACCCGCGAGGTCGACCAGCGCTTTCAGACCATACTTGCCTTTATTGGTGAGCATTGCGGAGATATCCGGCCGAGGGGGCCCAAGGGTAATTTTGCTCATCGTACATAGTTTTTATGAAGTAAGCGTTCAAGCCGTTTCCCGGATCGAGTGGGCCAAGTGCGTCAGCCTTTTTGCGTCCGTGTCGCAGATGTCTCAGATCGGTGTCACATTCGAAAATCCATTTGCCGAGGGGCTGAATCTTTGCAATCCCATTTCTCTATATAAATTATAGACAATGTAGGCTGACCTCATTCGATAATCGAGTGAGAGAGGATCAGCCATGACACGCAAGATCAGATTAGGCGCATTTCTTCCCGGTGGCGGACAGCATATCGCCTCCTGGCGGCATCCGGATCAGCCGGTGGATGGCGCCGTCAGTTTCGAGTTTCACAAGCAGTTGGCTCTGACTGCGGAGAGGGGGCTGTTCGACGCCTACTTCCTCGCCGACGGTCTGGCCGTCGGCTTCGGCGGCGCGCGCGAAGGTGGCAATGCACGGGTCGCCGGCTTCGAACCCGTGACGCTGTTTTCCGCGCTTGCCCCGTTCACTACCCATCTCGGTTTCATCGCGACGGCTTCGACGACCTATGAGGAGCCCTACAATACGGCGCGCAAGTTCGCCTCGCTTGACCTCATCTCGGACGGCCGGGCTGGCTGGAACGTCGTGACGACGACAGGCGATACCACGGCGCAGAACTTCAACCGTGATCAACAGCTCCCGCATGCCGACCGCTACAAGCGCGCCGCCGAGCATGTCGATGTCGTTAAGAAGCTCTGGGACAGCTTTGAGGATGATGCCTTTATTCGTGACAAGGAAACGGGTGTCTTCTTCGATCCCGGCAAGCTGCATGATGCCGCTCACAAGGGCGAGCACTTCAAGGTCAAGGGACCGCTCAACGTCTCTCGCTCGCGCCAGGGGCATCCGGTCATCGTCCAGGCAGGCCAATCCGATGACGGCCGTGGTCTGGCCGCTGCGACGGCAGAGGTGATCTTCACCGCCCATCAGCACATCGAGACGGCGCAGGAATTCTACCGCGACATCAAGAACCGTGCTCGCGGGCTCGGGCGCAGTCCAGACCACGTGCTGGTGATGCCCGGTGTCTCGCCCTTCGTTGGTCGCACAGAGGAAGAGGCGCGCGAGAAATACGATCGACTGACCTCACTGATCCTGGAGGAAGACGGCATCGGACTGCTCAATGGCCTGACAGGTGGCACGCTCGACCTCAAGGGATATGATCTCGACGGCCCGCTTCCGCCGGCACCGCCAACCGAGGGCATGAAGAGCCGACAGGCGTTGATCCGCCAGATCGCCGACGAGAACAATTTCTCGATCCGCCAGCTCTACCAGTGGGTCGCATCGGCACGCGGTCACTTCACCATCGTCGGAACGCCCGTACAGATTGCCGACACGCTGCAGCAATGGTTCGAGAACGAAGCGGCTGACGGCTTCAACATCCTGCCGCCCTGGCTTCCGACAGGTCTCAACGACTTCGTCGATCTCGTCATCCCCGAGCTGCAACGCCGCGGGCTCTTCCGCACCGCCTATGAGGGCCGGACGCTCCGCGAAAACCTAGGCCTGCCGTTCCCGATCAACCGACATGCCGCCGACCATCAGGTCGTGCAGGCCGCCGAATGAGGAGGTCGCCCATGTCCTATGAAGACATCCATCACGGGAGGGCCTATGGCCTCAATCTCTCCCCGAATGTCGACACCGCACCCCGCTGGCTTATTCAGGCAGCGGCAGCGATCGGGCCGCTCCTGGGCCGCTATGGTCTCGTGATCGCCTTCCTGATCCTCTGGCAGGCCTCGTCGAAACTCGGCTGGGTGAACGCATCCGTCTTCCCGCCGCTCGATCAGATCATCGGTGCCTTGTGGAAGGCGCTCTCCTCGGGCGCCATCGTCGATGACATCGCGATCAGCCTGCAGCGCTCCGGCATTGCCTTTGTTGCTGCCGTTGGCCTTGGCATTCCGCTCGGCCTCTTCATGGGGCAGGTGCGGGCTGTCGAGCGGGCACTCGATCCGCTCTTGCAGTTCTTCCGCCAGACCTCGGCGCTCGCCCTTTATCCGGTCTTCATCCTGCTCCTCGGTCTCGGGGAAGCCTCCAAGGTCTTCGTCATCTTCTGGGCGACGCTCTTCCCGATCCTCCTGTCAACGACCGGTGGGGTGAAGGAGGTCGACAAGAAGCTTATCGAGATGGCGCGCACTTATGGCGCCGGCTCTCTGCAGATATTCCGTCGTGTCGTGCTTCCAGCCTCGGTGCCCGCCATCTTCGTGGGCCTCAGGCTTTCCGCGACGACGGCGCTGCTGCTCCTCATCGCAGCCGAGATGATCGGTGCCAACAAGGGCATCGGCTTCCAGGTGATGAATGCCCAATACAACTTCCAGATCCCGCTGATGTTCGCGGCCATTCTGCTTCTCGCGTTGCTCGGCCTCGCCGCCAATGCCGCTCTCGTCCTTCTGCAGCGGCGACTGTGCCGCTGGGCCTGACCAGATATCGCATGCATCCTCCATCACGTTATCCAAGGAAACTCCCATGACCTTCCACTCCCGCAAGCTCGCTCTTTCCGCAGCGCTCGCAATAGCCCTCTCGGGCTCCGCCTTCGCTGCCGAGGAAGTCAAGTTTCGCTATCTCGCCAGCCAGGGCGGATTGTCCGCCCATGAACTGGCTGCCGAGCTGGGCTACTTCGATGGCACCGGCATCACCATCGAGAATGTCGGCTATGCCACCGGCGGCCCGGCCTCGCTCATCGCGCTGGCCTCCGGCGATGTCGAGATCGGCAGTGCTGCCACCTCTGCTGTTCTGAACTCGATCATCGGCGGCAACGACTTTGTCGCCGCCTATCCCTCGAACGGCATCAATGACGAGGTCCAGTCGATCTTCTACGTGCTGGAAGACAGTCCCATCCGCGAGATCAAGGATATCGCCGGAAAGACCGTCGCCGTGAATACGCTCGGTGCCCATCTCGACTACACGATCCGCGAGGCTCTGCATTCCGTCGGTTTGTCGTCGGATTCCGCCAACCAGATCGTTGTCCCGGGCCCGCAGCTTGAGCAGGTCCTGCGCTCCGGTCAGGTCGATGTATCGGCATTTGGCTACTGGCAGACGACCTTCGAGGGGGCTGCCAAGCAGAAGGGCGGGCTCCGCGCGATCTTCGACGACACGGATGTGCTCGGCGAAATCGCCGGCGGCTTCATCGTCCTGCGCCGCGACTTCATCGAAAAGCACCCCGAAGCTGCTAAGGTCTTCGTCGAACAGTCCGAGCGCGCCCTCGACTATGCCCGCGAAAACCCGGAGGAGACCAAGAAGATCTTCGCCAAGGCCCTGGCCGAACGCGGCGAAAACCCCGATATCGCGCAGTTCTTCCGCGGTTATGGCGTGCGCCCTGGCGGCAAGGCAGTCGAGCGCGACCTCCAGTTCTGGATCGACGTCCTCGTCCGCGAAGGCAAGCTGAAGGAAGGCCAGCTCTCGGCCAGCGATATCCTCTATTCCCCTGAGACGGCGAGCAACTGACCATGGCGCTCGCTCAGTCCAACAGCATTCGCGGAGAGGTGACGATCCGTCACCTCTCCAAAACCTTCACCCTCAATGGACAGCCGCTGCCGGTCCTGAAGGATCTGAACCTCACCATCCGCTCGGGCGAAAGCCTGGCGATCGTCGGTGCCAGCGGTTCGGGCAAGACGACTCTTCTGCGCATTCTTGCCGGCCTTGAAGATGCGGACAGCGGCGATGTCCTGATCGACGGCCGTCGCATCCGCGGCGTCGGCACCGAACGGGCCGTCATCTTCCAGGAACCGCGCCTTCTGCCGTGGCTGACGGTCATCGACAACATTGGCTTCGGATTGGAGACCAGAGGCCTCGCCCGCGACGAGGCGCACTTCATCTCGCAGCGTTACGTCGATCTTGTTGGTCTCAATGGCTTTGAAACCGCCTATCCGCGCCAGCTCTCGGGCGGCATGGCGCAAAGGGTCGGTATCGCCCGCGCGCTCGCTGTCCAGCCGGAAATCCTGCTGCTCGACGAACCGCTCGGTGCGCTGGATGCCATGACCAAGATCGGCATGCAGCAGGAACTCGCCCGAATCTGGAAAGAGGAGGACGTGACAACAGTGCTCGTCACCCACGATCTCGAAGAAGCGATTTTCCTTGCCGACCGAATCCTCATTCTGCCCCGCGAGAAGGGCGGAGAGCCCCAGCTGATCGACATCGACTTGCCCCGCCCCCGCGATCGCAGCGCGCCTGCTTTCGTGCGCCAGCGAGAGGAATTGCTCGGGCTTTTTGGATTGCATTGAAATGGATGAGCGCAAGGGAGGAAGCGTGGTCTTCGGCTGCGCCTCTTTCTTCGACTTTAGCGGGCGTTAAGCGAAGCGAGCCAAACTGTGGCGGCTATTCCCACATGATGCCGATAACCGGAAATTTGCCTTCGCAGCCCTTTGAGGATACGCAATTTTCAGCTGAAAAAGTTTGGCTGGGAGCCCGGATTGTCACGTCGTTTCAATGCCTTAGAATGGAGCCTTTAATTTTCCTATGTTCTCCTGCTGCGAGGCCGACGTCAACATAGCCGGAAGGCGGCAATTATTTCCGCCCACTTGAAGAAGCTGGATATTTGAACGCTTGATACTCAGGCACCCAATTCGGGGCTGGATCATGCTTTCTCTAAGGCATTCATTCCTTGGCCCAATACTCAGCTCTGGATCCTCAGGGGCGGCGTCCAAGCCGTTCTGCCACGTCACGACGATCAATTGGCGTAAGAGTTGCCAGCCGCGTTATGAGTGCGGTCTGAAGCAAGGTCTCAGCAGTCTTCATGCGCTCGGACTTTTCCGATAGCAACCGTTCCAGAGCAGACGGATTGAAAGGTTCTGCCGTCAATACGGTCCGAAGATCGGCGATGTTGGTCTCTGCGAGATCGCGAAAGCTCGGATCTTGGCGCAGCAGATCGGCGACCTGCTCGCGATCTCGTCCTGGAAGTGCGTCAAACAGCATGTTGCGTGAGACTTCGACGGACCGTAGAGGCTGGGGTGGGTGAATAAATAGCGCGTCGCCGATCATGATGCCGATGATCAGGGCGTTGAAGGTTAGCGATCCGATGAAAATGCGTCGATGGATGCGCGATGGAATTGCCTCGATCAGGCGGTTTGACAGTCTATTGGTCATCTCGTCATCCATTTCGTCAGTCACTATGCTTAGGTTTACGGTGTTCCGAGGAGCTGTATGGGATTTTCCGGGAGGTCGAAGGTGACAGCCGGTCGGTCGAGGCCTATGCCGCTGAGAAGCATCGTCAGGTCGCTGCCAACCGCACCGAGCCATATGCCGCAGCACAGCGAAGCCGCCATGCCAAGCGCAGGACGCCAGCCTCCGATCAGGCCGAGCAGGTCTTCGATCAGGATGCGCAGCGAAAAGCCGGTGGGGCTTTCTACGGTGGTGCTGCGCACTGTTGCCAGCAGTTCAGCTTCGCGCCGCGCATCAGCGATGAGTTTGGCAGTTAGAGCGTCCGAGGGCGTTGCCTCAATGCGGCGGAGGTCACCCAGTAGATCTTCCAGTCGGTCGTCATTCATCGGCATAACCCAAAGCCTCCTTCTGCGATGACAATGCTGCGCTCAGAGCACGCTTGCCACGGGCGGTCAGCGATTCCACCGCTTCGACCCCGATATCCATGATCGTGGCGATCTCCGGATTGCCCAGTCCCTCGAGAAAACGCAAGGATACGGCGAGTGCCTGCCGTTCTGGCAACTCGGCCAGCGCCCGGCGCAGGGCATCCAGTCGCGCCTCCTGTTGCAGCGACGCAATGATGGATGGATCGCCCGCAGTCATTTCACCCGGAACGGCGTCGAACGGTACTGAGTTTCGGCGGCCCCGCAGGCGGTCCAGGCAAAGATTGGCCGTCACGCGATAGAGCCATGTGCTGACTTTGGCCCGCGCTTGCCAGGTCGGAGCCGCCCGCCACAGTCGGAGCATGGCCTCCTGCGTGATATCCTCGGCCTCGGCGCGTGTGCCAAGCAGGCGCAGCGCCTGGGAAAGGACCCTAGGCGACAGGCGCTCGATAAGCTTTTGCGCCGCGCGCTGATCGCCGGCGGCGAAGGCTTCCAGCAGACATGCATCTTCGTCCTGCAAGCGGGCGCAGTTCCTCTTTTGGGTCGATGCCGGCGCCAGCGACCGTATCGCCGGCATGGCCGGCATCAAGCGTGCCGGACAAAATAATACAGGACTGATTTCTCCCGGCGGCGTCAAGGTGATCACCCAAGCACTCACGAAGGTTGGCGACAAGAACTGCCTTCTTGAACGGTCGTGAATAGATTTTCCGTCGGAGGGCCGATCTTTCTCATAGGAACAGCGACGGAAACGACGTGAGCTTCCGTTCAAGCGCCAATGCAGTTGCCAGGATAACCCATGCGCTTCTTCCGATTTCTTCTGACCCGGCATCCATTGCCGACTGCCGTATTGGTCATCGGTCTTGCCGGGTTCAGCTGGTTCGGCGCCCGCTTCGTATCCGAACTCCTTTATTTCTCCGATCCCGCCCATCAGCAGCAATCTCTCGCGCCGTGGATGTCCCCCTATTATGTGGCCAAGTCCTGGGACCTGCCACGCGAGGTGATCATCCGCGAGATGCAGCTTGAACCGGATCACAAGCAGCCGACGCTGGCCGATGTGGTCGAGCATATGGGCATCACGTTGCCGGAGCTCGAGGCGCGCATCCGCAAGGCCAAGGCTGCGCTCGAAACGGAGCGGTGGCGGCATCACGGTGGGCGCGAGGACATGTCGCCCGGTCTGGAGCATGGACGCGGAGAGGCCGGGGCTGGCGACCATGACTGATATTTTGCTCGGACTCGTTCCAACCTATGGGCTGTGGCTCATCATGGGTGCCTTGCTGCTGTCGTGCCTGGCGCTGCCGGTTCCCTCCTCGATCCTCGTGATGACCGCGGGCGGCTTTGCCTCCAGCGGTGACCTGGTGCTGTGGCAGGTTCAGATCTCAGCCTTTGGCGGCTTCGTGATCGGCGACCAGCTTGCCTACGGGCTGGCGCGCAAGGGTGGTGCACCGCTTTTGGCAAAGCTGCGTCGGTATCCGCGCATGGAAGGGCTGTTCGGCAAGGCGGAGGCGCTGCTTAACCGCCGGGGACCGGTGGCAGTTTTCCTGAGCCGCACCGTGTTCAGCCCGCTTGGTCCCTATATGGGATATCTTTCGGGCGCACTGTCTCTGCCCTGGGCATCCTTCACACTTGCTGCCGTTCTCGGTGCCGTGTGCTGGTGCTGCGGTTACAGCCTGCTCGGCTATGTCTTCGCCAGCCAGATCGCCCAGGTCGCTTCGCTCATCGGAAATGCGATGGGTATCGTGCTGCTCGGCGCAGTGGTGCTGGCGACCGGCTTCCATCTCTGGCGCAGCTGGCGGCGGGAGCGAGGCGAGCCTTCCTAGAAATATTCTTAGGCCGGCGACGGAAACGCATGAGGGCGCCGTTCAACAGGCAATCAATCCATGGCCGCTATGGCCGCTTCCACGACTTTGGAGCAAACCATGAACAGACGCATCTTCCTCGTCAGCCTTGCAGGCCTTGGCCTTGCCGCTGCCACGCCCCGTCTTGTCCTTGCCGTCGAGGGCGGCGCGGGTATTCAGGCGGTGACCGCCATCACGCAGGTCTTCGGCAATGGTCAACGGTTGACGGCGCTGGCGCTCGAATACGGCACGGAGATCGAGACGGCCGCTCTGTCTGCGGACGCATTTGCCGTTGCCGACCGCACGGTAACCCGCGTCTATGCCAACACGACGGCAGATCTTTCCGCCGAGGGCGGCAACGGCCGCTTCGTCATTGTTGAATTGTCGCCCGAGGACGCGGCAGCGCCGACCTATAGCCAGGTGAAGCGCGACATCGTTCACAAGAAGGCCGAGGCGAGCGTGGTTCAGGCCAAGGCGGTCAAGACGGTTGCGGGCGAGGAGATTGCTGCAAATGATACGCCTGTGTCGAATACGGCCCAGAAGAACCTGATCGTCGACGAGTTCAAGCCGCTCGTCTACACGGATCCGGCGACCGGCAACACGCTCGCCTACAATCTCTTCATCCCGCGCGACTACGACCCGTCGAAGCGCTATCCGCTCGTCAATTTCATGCATGATGCGGGCGTGACCTCGACCGAGGTCGACCGCACGCTGGTGCAGGGTCTGGGCGCTGTCATCTGGGCCGATCCAGCGGAACAGGCAAAGCGTCCCTGCTTTGTCGTGGCGCCGCAGTTTCCCGAGCAGTTCGTCAACGACCAGTCGGAAGAATCGCCCTATCTCGACCTCGTGGTCGGGCTCGTGAACTCCGTTGCTGCCGAGTATTCGATTGACCCGAACCGGCTCTACACGACGGGCCAGTCGGGCGGTGGCATGCTGTCGATCGCGATCAACATCAAATATCCCGACTTCTTCGCCGCCTCCTTCCTCGTCGCCTGCCAGTGGGCTGCTGAACTCTGCAAGCCGCTCGCCACCGACAAGATGTGGGTCGTGGTCAGCGCCGGCGACGTCAAGGCTTATCCGGGGCAAAACGCCATCATGGAGGTTCTGGAAGCCGAAGGTGCCAAGGTCTCCCGGGCGGAATGGAATGGCCGGGCGACGCCCGCAGAACTCTCTGCCGCTGCAGCCGAACTCGAGAAGTCCGGCGGCACGCCGATCCTTTATGCACATTTCGCCACCGGCACGGTGCATCTCGAAGGCCAGGAGGACAGCCCCGGCGCCAACCACGTCAATACCTGGCGGATCGCCTACGAGATCGAGCATATCCGCGACTGGTTGTTCCGGCAGGTCAGGGCCTGAGCTGGCGCTCTGGTCTGTCCTGATGGACAATCACCAAATGCGCCTGCCACCTTTGGAAAGAGGATGAACCTGATGAAACCCTTATCGAGAACCATGCGCGGCCTATTGGGCGGGGTGAGCATGATAGCGAGTTTGACGGCGGGTGAGGCGATGGCTGAAGGTGCTTTCGACAAGACATTGACACTTGATCCCGCGCGCTTTGCGGTCGTCAACGTCACTGTGGACGGCAAGCCCATGGTGCTGCGCCGCTATGATGCGGTCTATGTCGGCAAGCCTGTCGCCATGGCATCCGAACAGCCGGCTCGCAGGATGGGGCCGGGCGGAAGCCCCTCGGGCGCCGACACGCAAACGCTGGCTGATCCGCTGACATACCAGAAGCTCAGCATCTTCGTTCCTGAAACGGCATCCGAGACCTCGGCAATCATCCTGAATGTCAACAACGGAGGATGGTTCGCCAGCGAACTGCAGTCCGATATCCAAGACGGTGGCGCCTACCGATCGGACAGCGATACGGACAAGGCCGGCGCAGCGCTCGCCGCCGGCTATGTCTATGTTGATATCGGCAGTCGCGGACGTGGCATTCTGGCGGCCGACGGCAGCCTCCCGGGTAAGGCGCCTGCAGCCGTGATCGACACCAAGGCAGCTATCCGTTACCTGAGGCTCAACGATACAGCCCTTCCCGGATCGGCGGAGCGCATCGTCATCACCGGAACCTCCGGCGGCGGCGGTCTGTCTTCCGTGGTTGCCGCGAGCGGCAACAGCCCGGATTATCTGCGTCATCTGGCCGAGCTTGGTGCTGCCGGCGTTGCGGAAGACGGGACAAGCAGTCTCAACGACGACGTCTTCGCCGTCATTGCCTATTGCCCGATCACCGATCTCGGTCACGCCGACATGGCCTATGAATGGCTCTATAGCGGCATCCGCACGGAAGAAAATACAGCAGACAATCGCTGGGGAGAGCGGGCCAAGGCCGCGTCAGCCGAGCTCGCTGCCGCCTATCCCGCCTATCTAGACGGCTTGAAGCTGACCCGCGCCGACGGCACGCCGCTCACCTCTGCGACCATGAAGGCCGCAATCACCGATGAGGTTCGCAAGGAAGTCGAACGCCATGTCGCAGCAGGCGGCACGATCCCCGCACGTGGCGAAGATTTCGAAATCACGCTGCGGCAGCGAGGCGGCGAGAAGACGCTCGTTCTCCAGAATGATTGGGTGACCGTCGAAAACGGCGCCGTAACGGCACTCGACTTCGACGCGTTCCTTGGTTTCGTCGCCAAGACCTCCGCGCTGAAGAACGTGCCCGCCTTCGACCGCAGCGCCAATACCGGGAATGAAGGCGTTGACGGCGAGAACTCGCTGTTTGGCGCGGCCACTCAGGCCTATTCGAACTTCAGCGCGTTCGGCTGGAACAACAACGAAGTCAAAGGGGATGGTTCCGGTCCCGACGATACCGGCCAGGATTGGGCAAGCTATACAAGCGGTGCGGGAGCGGCGCTTGCCGAGCAGGTGCGCTTGATCAATCCCATGGCCTATCTGCGCACCGAGGCGCAGGCGGCACCCTACTGGTACATCCGCCACGGCATGATCGACCGGGACACATCCTTCGCGGTGGAACTCTCACTGGCCGCGGCAGCCCGCATGGACGACGACGTCAAATCCGTTGACTTCCGGCTGCCGTGGATGACCCCGCACAGTGGCGATTACGATGTACGGGAAGCCTATGCCTGGCTGGCAGGAGTGCTGGGGAGATAGAAATCTGCGTGTAGAGATATCAAGAGCTGCGGGTCCCCAGCCGATTTTGCGGGACCCGTTTCAGGACGACGAATGGCTTGGTGAGCAGCAGCCAGGATTGCTAAAGTCGTTGATACGACGTCGCTTTTTTCTGTGAGAAATAGCGGACGAATTCACGCGTAAAACCGACCTAAAACAGCCCGCCTGGAAAACCTGGATTCTCACATGATTTCAAAGGCTTAGAAAAATATCCTTTGATTTTCCTATGTTTTCCTGTCGCGAGCGACCGTGGATGCCATCTTTGTGCCCTGGCTTTGGGCCGACGTCAACATGGCGGGAGAGCGGCAATTATTTCCGCTCTAAAGCGTCAAGCAGAAGGTGAGGGGAGCATTTTCGCGTGGTCGCTTTGCGCTCGTTGCGACCATAGAGCGAGACCACACCGTTGCCCCATAGCGCACGTTACTTGATGCAGAATTCCCAAGGCCTCGGAAAGACGAGTGCGAAGTGAGTATGCTGTCTCTCGCCTCATCCCTGGCATCGGGAATTGCTTCACCATCTGGAATACTCCTCCGCCTTCCGAACAGTTCAGCGTTGTCATCCCATCCACCGATATTAAACGAGAAATCTGGCGTGAAAATTGCTTTATGCTGGGGGATGTAAGTGGGAGACCGCATTGTCCGTACACACGACCACTCATGCAGTTGCAAGGAAGCCACGGCGCGTTTTGGACGCAGCAGTGGCTCCAGAGAGATGTCTGCGAACCACGCAGCACTCGTGGTTGTCCGTGGCAGCCGTGGCGTGAGCATGTCAAAATCTTCAACTGATCTGACGATCCTTGTCATTGACGAGAATGCCATTCGGGCCTCGATCATCGAAGAAGGGCTGAACGAAGCCGGGCATCTGAATGTCCGGGTGATCCATGAGATGCAGGGTGTCGCGCGGCTGATCGAGACGATGGATCCTGATGTCATCATCATCGACATCGAGAACCCCAATCGTGACATGATGGAGCATATGTTCCAGCTCACCCGGATGATTTCGCGGCCGATTGCCATGTTTGTCGATCGCTCGGATACTGCCGCCATTGAGGCTGCCGTCGATGCCGGCGTATCGGCCTATGTGGTCGATGGGCTGAAGAAAGAGCGTATCAAGCCGATCCTCGACATGGCGGTGAGCCGCTTCAATGCCTTCAGCCGCCTTCAGCGAGAACTGGTCGAGGCGCGAAATGCGCTCGAGGAGCGCAAGGTTATCGAGCGCGCCAAGGGCATCCTGATGAAAATGCGGGGCTTGAGCGAGGAGCAGGCTTTCGCTCTGCTTCGACAGACCGCCATGAACGAGAAGAAGAAGCTGGCCGACATCGCCCAGAGCGTCGTGACGGCCGCAGGACTGCTGCTGTGAGCGCGGCGTGGATCGGAGAATGCTGGTGAGCGAGATGGTTTCAACCCAATCCGGCGATACTGTCATCCATGCGCCCGTGACTGTGCGTGGCAAGGAGCAGAGAACGCTCAGGGCAGGGTACATCCCGTTGATGGATGCCTCGATCCTGATCGTCGCGGCAGAGCTTGGCTTTGCTGAAAGGGAGGGACTGCGCCTCGAGCTGGTCCGGGACGTTACCTGGGCGAATGTCCGCGACCGACTTGCCTTCCGCCAGTTCGACATTGCCCACATGCTCTCGCCGATGCCCGTCGCATCCATGCTCGGGCTTGGCTCCAATCCCTCGCCGACCATCGCGCCTTTTTCCCTCGGTCGCGGTGGCAATGCCATCACGTTGTCCGCCCGAATCTTCGAACGGATGAAGTCTTTGACGGGGCTGGCAGACGATGCGGATGCCCTGGCCAATGCCAGGGCACTGGCGGCCGTGCTCGCCGACATGCGAACACGGGGCGAACCAGTGCCCACACTCGGGATGACCTATCCCTTCTCCTCGCATAATTACGAGTTCCGCTACTGGCTGGCGGCGGGCGGCATCGATCCGGACCGGGACGTAAAGCTGGTGGTGGTTCCGCCACCGCTGACTTCGGATGCGCTCGCGGCCGGCGCGATCGATGGCTTCTGCGTCGGGGCGCCCTGGAACATGATTGCGTCGGAACGGGGCACGGGGCGCATCGTGGCTGCCAAGCAGGATATCTGGCCTCTGGCACCTGAAAAGGTGCTCGGCATGCGCCCCGACTGGGCCGATGCCAATGCCGATACGGTCTCCCGTCTGATCGTCGCGCTCGATCGGGCGGCGCGCTGGTGCGATGACCCGGATCACCACAACGAGCTTGCCGATATCCTGAGCGCGCCGGAATACATCGCAGCGCCCACGAGCATCATTCGCCGCGTTTTAAGTGGCGAGTTCAGTCTCGATGCGCAGGGGACAAAACGGGTCGTCCCGGATTATTTCCTCTTCCATCGCGGGGCCGCCAATCATCCGCGGCCAGATCAGGCAAGCTGGATCTATAGCCAGATGCTTCGCTGGGGTCAGGCAGACTTCAGTGATGAAGGCATGATGCATGCGCGGAGCGCTTTCCGGCCTGACCTCTACATCACAGCGTTGGGGCAGGATGCCGCCATACCGGATGCGGCGAGCGAAAAGGCGTCCGGTGGCTATGATGGCTTCATGGATGGCAACCTCTTCGATCCAGATGATGTGGAGGCTTACGTCGAGCGATTTCCGGTCCGATCAAGCTTGTCGTCTAGCCCGAGGACGGTCGATAGCTGATGCGCTGCGGTGCACAAACCTGAGGCATTTGCACGAAAAGTCAGGCCCTCGAACGAGCAGGCTGATCTTGTGACCGTCGAGAGGCGGTCGCACCTTCCTTTAAAACAGCGCTTGTTTTTCGGACGCTTAACCGTCGCCAGGTGAAACTGGCACGGCCTTTGCTTTACTCTCTATGTCCACGGTCAACGGCGATCGCGGGACGGATGAGCGCCTCAGAGGCGCAGATAACCATCAGACAATGACGTCGCAGGCTTCTTGCTGTCCGGCTCCTCCCGCCAGGACCCCGCAGGAAAGCACGCGGCGTTTTTTTCGTTTCCGGATCTCCGTCAACAGACAAAGAGGGGCAAACAGCTATGACCAAGACCACAGCAACGAGCATCAGCCGGCGTCAGATTCTCAAGATCGGCTCTGCCGCAGCACTGGCAAGTGCTGCCCGCCTTGCGTTTCCGTCGGGCGCTTTCGCCGCAACCGCCGGGCCTGAAGTGACCGGTGTGAAGCTCGGCTATATCGCGCTCACCGATGCCGCACCGCTGATCATCGCGCAGGAAAAGGGGCTGTTTGCGAAATATGGCCTCACCGAAGTGGAAGTTCTCAAACAGGCTTCCTGGGGAGCCACCCGCGACAATCTCGTGCTTGGCGGTGAAGCGAACGGCATCGACGGCGCCCATATCCTGACGCCGATGCCCTACCTGATATCGACCGGCAAGGTTACCCAGAACAATGTGCCCGTGCCGATGTCGATCATTGCGCGGCTCAATCTCGATAGCCAGGGCATCTCCGTTGCCAAGGAATATGCCGAGACCGGTGTTCAGCTCGATGCCTCCAAGCTGAAGGAAGCCTTTGCCGCCAAGAAAGCAGCCGGCAATGAGATCAAGGTCGCGATGACCTTCCCGGGCGGCACCCATGACCTCTGGATCCGCTACTGGCTGGCCGCCGGCGGCATCGATCCGGACAAGGATGTCTCCACCATCGTCGTGCCGCCGCCGCAGATGGTCGCCAACATGAAGGTCGGCAACATGGATGCCTTCTGTGTCGGCGAGCCCTGGAACGAGCAGCTCGTCAACCAGGGCATTGGCTTTACCGCCTGCACCACCGGCGAGCTGTGGAAGGGCCATCCGGAAAAGGCGCTCGGCCTGCGCACCGACTGGATCGAAAAGAATCCAAACGCCGCAAAGGCGCTGATGATGGCGGTGATGGAAGCCCAGATCTGGGCCGACAGCATGGACAACAAGGAAGAGATGTCGGCGATCCTCGGCAAGCGCCAGTGGTTCAACGTGCCGCCGAAGGATGTCGCCGGCCGCCTCAAGGGCACGATCAACTACGGCAATGGCCGTCTCGCCGAGAACACCGGGCTCGAGATGAAGTTCTGGAAGGACCACGCTTCCTATCCTTTCAAGAGCCACGACGCCTGGTTCCTGACCGAGAACATCCGCTGGGGCAAGTTCGAACCCGACACCGACGTCAAGGCGTTGGTCGACAAGGTCAACCGCGAAGACATCTGGCGCGCGGCAGCCGCTGATCTCGGCATCGCTGCCGCCGACATCCCGGCCTCGAGCTCGCGCGGTCCAGAAACCTTCTTCGACGGCAAGGTCTTCGATCCGGAAAACCCGAAGGCCTATCTCGATAGCCTGACAATCAAGGCCGGGGCTTAGTTTGCCTGCCCCTCATCCCCTGCCGGGGCCTTCTCCCCCGCAAGCGGGGAGAAGGGGCAAGTGCAAAGGCCGGCGCTCTGTCTCCCCTCTCCCCGTTCGCGGGGAGAGGGTGGCGGCAGCCGGGTGAGGGGCAATCTCTCGACATGAACCGAACACCAACCGCCCAAAAGGACCACACCATGACCGCAACCGCCCGCAAGATTGACACCGAGGCGACGGCCATTTCAGCGACCAGGACAGGCACGGTCGTCATGATCGCACAACGCCCGGCCCGCAAGATCGACCTCCAGAAGGCACTCGCAGCCATCTGTCGCAATGTCCTGCCGCCGCTTGTGGTGCTGATCGCGCTACTCGGCATCTGGCAGATCGCCTGCTCAAATCCCGGCGCCACGCTGCCGCCACCATCACAGGTGTGGATCGACAGCTATGATCTGATCGCTGCCCCGTTCTTTGATTACGGGCCCCAGGATATCGGCCTTGCCTGGCGCGTTCTCGTCTCGCTCGAGCGCGTGGCAATCGGCTTTGGCCTCGCCGCCATCGTTGGCGTCTTTCTCGGTGCCGTCGTCGGTCAGTCGGTTTGGGCCATGCGCGGTCTCGACCCGATCTTCCAGATCCTGCGCACTGTACCGCCGCTCGCTTGGCTGCCGCTGTCGCTTGCGGCCTTCCAGAATTCAAACCCGTCGGCGGTTTTCGTTATCTTCATCACGTCGATCTGGCCTGTGATCATCAACACCGCCGTCGGCGTGCGCAACATTCCAGACGACTATCGCAACATCGCCCGTGTGCTCCGCCTCAACCCGCTGGAATTCTTCATCCGCATCATGGTGCCGGCGGCTGCCCCCTACATCTTCACCGGTCTTCGTATCGGCATCGGCCTGTCGTGGCTGGCCATCGTTGCCGCCGAAATGCTGACCGGCGGCGTCGGCATCGGCTTCTTCATCTGGGATGCGTGGAATTCCTCGCGTCTCTCCGACATCATCGTGGCGCTCGCCTATATCGGCGTGACCGGCTTTGTCCTCGACAAGCTCGTCGCCCTCCTCGGCAACGTCATCACCCGCGGCACTGCGAAGAACTGAGGAGAGCGACCATGAACGCCTATCTCAAGATCGACCACATCGACAAAAGCTTCGAACGTGGCGGCACGAAGACTGAAGTCCTGAAAGATGTCAGCCTCACAATCGACAAAGGTGAGTTTGTCTCGATCATTGGCCATTCCGGCTGTGGCAAGTCCACGCTGCTCAACCTGATCGCGGGCCTGACGCGAGTCTCCGCCGGCGCCGTCCTCCTTGAAAATGTAGAGGTCAATGAACCCGGTCCGGAACGCGCCGTGGTCTTCCAGAACCACTCGCTGTTGCCCTGGTTGACCGTCTACGAAAACGTCAATCTTGCCGTTTCCAAGGTCTTTGCGGGCAAGAAGACGAAGGCGGAAAAGCATGACTGGGTCATGCGCAACCTCGATCTCGTCCAGATGGCCCATGCCAAGGACAAGCGTCCGGCGGAAATCTCCGGTGGCATGAAGCAGCGTGTTGGCATTGCCCGGGCGCTCGCCATGGAGCCGAAGATCCTGCTGCTCGACGAGCCTTTCGGGGCATTGGACGCGCTCACCCGCGCCCACCTGCAGGATGCGGTGATGGAGATCCACGCCCGCCTCGGCAACACGATGATCATGATCACGCATGATGTCGACGAGGCGGTGCTCTTGTCCGACCGCATCGTCATGATGACCAACGGCCCTGCCGCCCGCATCGGTGAGGTGCTTGAGGTCCCGATCCCGCGGGTGCGCGACCGCATCGCGCTGGCTGCGGACCGCACCTACCTCAAATCCCGCGAAGCCGTGTTGAAGTTCCTCTACGAACGCCACCGCTTCGTCGAAGCCGCGGAGTAAAATCAATGGCTGAAAAACTCGTCATCATCGGCAACGGCATGGCGCCGGGGCGCATGCTGGAAGAACTGTTCGAAAAGGCCCCCGGCCATTTCGACGTGACGATCTTCAACGCCGAACCGCGCGTCAACTACGACCGCATCATGCTGTCGCCGGTGCTGTCAGGCGAAAAGTCCTATGACGACATCGTCATCCACAATGACGACTGGTATGCCGCCCATGGCGTGACCCTCTATAAGGGCGCAAGGGTCACGGAGATCGACCGTCATGCGAAGACGGTCACCTCGGCGAACGGCATCACTGTCCCTTACGACAAGCTGGTCATCGCCACGGGTTCGCTGCCCTTCATCATCCCTGTGCCTGGCCATCAACTGCCCGGCGTGTTGCCCTACCGCGATCTCGACGACGTCGATGCCATGCTGAGGATCGCGGAAGGCAAGGGGAGGGCCATCGTCATCGGCGCTGGCCTGCTCGGCCTTGAGGCAGCCTATGGCCTGAAGCGGCAGGGTATGGATGTCACCGTCATCCACCTGATGCCGACCATCATGGAGCGCCAGCTCGATCCGGCTGCCGCCTATCTCCTGGAAAAGGCGCTCACCGAACGCGGCATCGACATCATCACCAAGGCCAACACCAAGCAGATCCTCGGCACCGAAAAGGTTGAGGGCATCGAGCTGGAAGATGGCCGTATCATCACCGGCGACATGGTGATCATGGCCGTCGGCATCCGTCCGGCATCGAGCCTTGCCAAGGAAGCCGGCATCGCCGTCAACCGCGGCATTGTCGTCGACGACGGCATGATGACTTCGGATCCGAATGTCTTTGCGCTCGGCGAATGCGCCGAACATCGTGGCACCTGTTATGGCCTCGTCGCACCGCTCTATGAAGCCGCCCGGGTCCTCGCCGACCGCCTAACCGGCGGCACCAGCGAATATCATGGCTCGGTCGTCAATACGAAACTTAAGGTCACCGGCATCAATCTGTTCTCCGCCGGCGACTTTGCAGAAGCGCCGGACCGCGAGGAAATCGTGCTGCGCGATGCCTCTGCCGGCATCTACAAGCGCCTCGTGCTGAAGGACAACAAGATCCTCGGCGCCGTGCTCTATGGCGAAACGGGAGATGGCTCCTGGTTCTTCGACCTGATGAAGCGCGGAACCGATATCTCTGAGATGCGCGACACCCTGATCTTCGGCCAGTCCTATCAGGGGGGAACTCCGCTGGACCCTATGGCGGCCGTTGCAGCCTTGCCGGATGATGCAGAGATCTGTGGCTGCAACGGCGTCTGCAAGGGGAAGATCACAACGACGATCTCCTCCAAGGGCCTGACCTCGCTCGATGACGTGCGCGCCCATACCAAGGCATCCGCCTCCTGCGGCTCCTGTACAGGACTTGTCGAACAGTTGATGGTCCTGACGCTGGGCGACGGCTACAATCCCGCCGCCGTCACGCCGATGTGCTCCTGCACCGAACTTGGCCATGACGATGTGCGCCGTCTGATCAAGGCCAAGGGGCTGAAGACCATTCCCGCCGTCATGCAGGAACTGGAATGGAAGACCTCTTGCGGCTGCGCCAAATGCCGCCCGGCGCTCAACTACTATCTCGTCTCGGATTGGCCGGACGAATATGCCGACGATTATCAGTCGCGCTACATCAACGAGCGCGTTCACGCCAACATCCAGAAGGACGGCACCTATTCCGTCGTCCCTCGCATGTGGGGCGGCGTCACCAATGCCGCCGAGCTTCGTGCCATCGCCGACGTCGTCGACAAGTTCGAAATCCCCATGGTCAAGGTCACTGGCGGCCAGCGCATCGACCTGCTCGGTATCGAGAAGGAAGACCTGCCCGCTGTGTGGGCCGATCTCGGCAAGGCAGGCTTTGTCTCAGGCCAGGCTTACGCAAAGGGTCTGCGCACAGTGAAGACCTGCGTTGGTTCCGACTGGTGCCGCTTCGGCACGCAGGATTCGACCGGGCTTGGCATCCGCATCGAGAAATTCATGTGGGGTTCCTGGACACCGGCCAAACTGAAGCTCGCCGTATCCGGCTGTCCGCGCAACTGCGCCGAAGCCACCTGCAAGGATATCGGCGTCATCTGCGTGGACAGTGGCTTCGAGATCCACTTCGCTGGCGCTGCCGGGCTCGACATCAAGGGCACGGACGTTCTGGGCCTGGTCAAGACCGAGGACGAGGCGCTGGTGCATATCGTGGCGCTCACCCAGATGTACCGCGAGCAGGGCCGCTATCTCGAGCGCATCTACAAATGGGCAAAACGCATCGGCCATGACGAAATCCGCCGGCAGATCATGGAGGATGCCGACAAGCGCCGCGCCTACTACGACCGCTTCGTCTTCAGCCAGAAATTTGCCCAGGTCGACCCCTGGTCCGAGCGCGTCTCCGGCAAGGACAAGCATGAGTTCAAGCCGATGGCGACCATCAACTACAATCAGGCGGCGGAGTGAGGCGATGAACGGAAACTGGATCGCAATCGGCACCATTGACGATATTCCGCTACGCGGCGCGCGCTGCGTGAAGACCCCCCAAGGCAAGATCGGGGTGTTTCGCACAGCCGAAAACGAAGTCTTCGCCATCGAAGATCACTGCCCCCACAAGGGCGGCCCACTGACGCAAGGCATCGTCCATGGAAAGGCAGTGACCTGCCCCTTGCACAACTGGGTCATCTCGCTGGAAACCGGCCGGGCGCTCGGGGCCGACGAAGGCGAGGTCAAGACCATCCCCGTCCGCAACATCGACGGTCATCTCTCCATCATGCTCGACAGCATGCTGGTCGCGGCCGAGTAACTGGGATGATAAACACGCGGAGCCGCAGACATGGCCTGTGAAACCAAGACGACCTGCCCCTATTGCGGCGTCGGCTGCGGCGTGATCGCCGCAGTTGACGACAAGGGGAAGGTCAGCGTGCGGGGAGATCCGGACCATCCGGCCAATTACGGTCGTCTTTGCTCCAAGGGGTCGGCGCTCGCCGAAACGCTCGACCTCGAAGGTCGCGCGCTGTATCCGGAAATCCATGGCCAACGCATCGGTTGGGTCGAGGCGCTCGATCTCGTCGCCTCGACCTTCCAGCAGACGATCGCCGATCATGGCCCTGATTCCGTCGCGTTTTACGTCTCCGGGCAGTTGCTGACCGAGGACTATTACGTCGCCAACAAGCTGATGAAGGGGTTCATCGGCTCTGCCAATATCGACACCAATTCGCGCCTGTGCATGGCCTCGTCCGTCGCCGGCCACCGTCGCGCTTTCGGCGCCGATACCGTACCGGCCTGTTACGAGGACCTGGAGCTTGCAGATCTCGTGGTCCTCGTTGGCTCCAACATGGCCTGGTGCCATCCGGTCCTCTACCAGCGCCTGGCGGCGGCCAAGGCTGCACGTCCTGCCATGAAGGTGGTCGTGATCGACCCCCGCCGAACCGCGACCAGCGACATTGCCGATCTGCATCTCGCGGTCCGGGCTGACGGTGACATTGCTCTCTTCAATGGCCTGCTTGCCTATCTGGCGGAGGCAGGCGCGATCGACGAAAACTATGTCGGAAAGCATACCTCCGGGTTTGGCGAAGCGCTGCTCGCCGCCTCGCGCGGAAGCATGGCGGATCTGTCTGAGGCGACCGGCGTCTCCGGTATGCTTCTCCGCCAGTTCTTCCGCCTCTTCGCACAGACTGAAAAGGTCGTCACCTGCTACAGCCAGGGTGTGAACCAGTCGTCGGTCGGCACAGACAAGGTCAACGCCATCATCAACTGTCACTTGGCGACAGGGCGGATCGGTCGACCCGGGATGGGGCCGCTGTCACTGACCGGCCAGCCGAATGCAATGGGTGGCCGCGAGGTCGGCGGGCTCGCCAACATGCTCGCGGCCCATATGGCGATCGAGAACCCTATGCACCGCGATCTTGTGCAACGCTTCTGGAAGTCGCCGGTTATTGCGGAGCGGGCTGGCCTGAAGGCCGTCGACATGTTCGAGGCGGTCGCCGATGGGCGGATCAAGGCGATCTGGATCATGTCGACCAATCCTGTGGTCTCCATGCCCGATGCCAATGCGGTCAAGGCAGCGCTTGAGGCCTGTCCTTTCGTGGTGGTCTCCGATATCCAAAAGGATACCGACACGGCGCGTCTCGCCCATGTCCTGCTTCCGGCCAGCGGCTGGGGCGAAAAATCCGGGACCGTGACGAACTCCGAAAGGCGGATATCCCGGCAGAGGCCATTCCTGCCCGTTCCAGGCGAGGCCCGTGCCGATTGGTGGCAGTTGGCAGAGGTTGGCAAGCGCTTGGGCTTCGGTCCTGGTTTCGACTATCGCGATCCAACCGATATCTATGCCGAGCACGCGGCGCTCTCCGCCTTCGAGAACGGGGGCGAGCGCGATTTCGACATTGGCGCTCATGCCGAGATCGACGCGGAAACCTACGACGCGCTCCTGCCATTCCAATGGCCTTTGCGGCAAGACGGATCATCGACTGCCCGCTTTTTCGCCGATGGGGGCTTCTTCACTTCCGACAGAAAGGCGCGCTTTGTGCCTGTCACTGCACCGGCGCTTGAAGAGGCCGATGAATGCCATCCCTTCACCCTGAACACGGGCAGGATCCGCGATCACTGGCATACGATGACGCGAACGGGGAAAAGCGCCCGGCTCTCCGCGCATATCGCCGAACCCTTCTGCGAGATCCATCCGGCGGACGCGGATAAAGCCGGAATCGGCCATGCTGATCTGGTGAATGTCGAAGGCGCAAACGGCAGGTCGATCCTTGTACGGGCCCTGCTGACCGAACGCCAGAGCCGCGGCTCGATCTTCGTGCCGATGCACTGGACGGGCGAGACGGCGCCCAGCGCCCGCGTCGATACACTGGTCTCCTCCCGCGTCGATCCGATCTCGGGCCAACCGGCGTTGAAAATGGCTCCCGCGTCCGTCACCCGCCACGTGGCGAAAGCCCACGGTTTCCTGGTGTCGGCAACGCGCCCGCTCGATCTGCCGTTTGCCTACTGGTCGATCGCAAAAGCTGAAGGCGGCTACCGCGTGGAATTTGCAGGTGATCCACCTGCCGAGGGTTGGGAGACCTGGCTGCGGCGCAGCCTGCAGCTGGAGGATCATCATGAATCCTCCGGCTACATGGACCAGCGAGCCGGTGACCACCGCTTGCTTGCCTTCGAGGGAGAGAAACTGTCGGCCGGCCTGTTCGTCTCGTCGAACCCGGTCTCTGTCTCGCGGCAATGGGCGGTGGATCAGCTCTGGCAAAGCCATTCGGATCGCAGCGCGCGCTCGATGCTGATTGCCGGTCGACCGGCCGCCGGCCGGTCGGACAAGGGCGCGATTGTCTGCTCCTGCTTTTCGGTCGGCATCAACCAGATCAACGCGGCTGCACGAGGTGGCTGCCGGTCGGTGGAAGCAATCGGTGCTGCCTTGAGTGCTGGAACGAATTGCGGCTCGTGCCGCCCCGAAATCAGGAGAATCCTGGATGCCACGCAACCCATTGCCGCCGAGTGACGGACAGGAACGAATTTCGCCGCTCGCCAAGCTTCCGGTGTTCTGGAGCCTTCAAGGCAAACGAGCGGTGATTGCCGGCGGATCGGATGGTGCCGCCTGGAAGGCCGAGTTGCTGCAGGCCTGCGGTGCCAAGGTCGAACTCTATTGCGAAACAGATGATCTCGGCGAGACCATGACGGCGCTGATCGAGCGCACCTCACTGACCCACCATGCCCATCCCTGGCATTGTGGCATCTTCACCGGAGCCTCGCTGGCACTCGCGGACTGCGAAACCGAGGACGAGGCGCGCGCCTTCTTTTGTGCGGCGCGTGCGGCGGGCGTCCCCGTCAACGTGATCGACAAGCCAGCCTTCTGCCAGTTTCAGTTCGGCTCGATCGTTAATCGCTCGCCGGTGATTGTGTCGATCTCGACGGATGGGGCTGCCCCCATCCTCGCCCAGGCCATCCGCCAGCGGATCGAAACACTCTTGCCGCCGTCCTTGAAGCAATGGGCAAGCCTTGCACATCGGCTCAGAGAAGCGGTCAATCGCCGGCTTGCGCCCGGTGGGCCAAGGCGGCTCTTCTGGGAGCGGTTCGTTGCCCGGAGCCTTTCGACCAACGAGCCGCCCGAGGAAGCGGTCGCCGATGATCTGCTCGCCACGGCGGAGCAGATCGCAACTGAGCCGCGCGCCGGTTCTGTGACCCTGGTCGGCGCTGGTCCAGGGGATCCTGAGCTTCTGACGTTGAAAGCCATGCGGGCGCTGCAGGCAGCCGATGTCATCCTCTTCGACGATCTGGTCTCGCCAGAGGTTCTGGAACTGGCCAGACGCGAGGCGAAACGCTTTCTCGTCGGCAAGAGAGGCGGGCGGGAAAGCTGCCGTCAGGACGACATCAATGACATGATGGTGCGTTTTGCAAAAGCCGGCAAACGTGTCGTCCGACTCAAGTCGGGAGATCCGATGATCTTCGGTCGCGCGGGCGAAGAAATTGCCAAACTGGAAAGCGAAGGGATTGCCGTCGACGTCGTGCCGGGCATCACCGCGGCTTCTGCAATGGCGGCGTCTCTGAAGACCTCGCTCACCCACCGCGACCACGCCCAGCAGGTTCGTTTCGTTACCGGCCATTCCCGGAAAGCGGAACTGCCGCGAACCCTGGACTGGCCCTCGCTCGCCAAAGCCAACCAGACATCCGTCTTCTACATGGGTGGGCGGATGGCAGGGCAAATCGAGCAACGGCTGAGCGAGAACGGCATGTCGTCCGAGACCCCGGTCGTCGTCGTGTCCTCCGTCAGCCGCATGCAGGAACGCCGCTGGGCCGGGCACCTTGGAGGCCTGGCAGATGCCATGCGAACAATCGGCGTGGACGAACCTGTCCTGATCGGTGTCGGCGCGGTTTTCGGCAGGGAAGCCTCAGTCGGCGCTTTCTCACATTTTTCCATCTCTCAGAGACAAACGGTCGGATAAGCGGTGGCCGTCTGGCAGATCTCCGTAAGCGCTCGCAATTTCAAAGAATTTTGCTGGAATGCGTGGCCGCCAGAAGCAGATGTTTCTGCGGCGGATAAGATTTTCGACCCCGTGGCGGACAGCATGACGAAGACACCCTGTATCAGGCCCGAAGGTCACCCAGTGCCGATTTCGACTTGGGGCTCACCTTTGGGCATCAGGTGGCCGATGACGCCAAAACGGGATCCGGCGGGACGGAAAAACATGAAAATCAAGGATTTTAGGGAGAATTGGCTGGTGAGTCTGGATTCTCACATGATTTCAAAGGCTTAACAAAATCGCCTTTGATTTTCCTCTGTTTTCCTGCCGCGAGCGACCGTGGATGTCATCTTTGTACCCTGGCTTTGGGCTGACGTCAACATGGCGGGAGAGCGGCAATCATTTCCGCGTTATGTCGTCAACGACTGCTCATCTTGGCGCAGACGAATGCAGCGCTGGGCGCAAGTGAGGACTGACCATTGACGTGGCTAGCACGCCTACCAGTTTGGGTCCTGCGCAGCCTGCAGCCTGCTGGACTTGTATATCTCGATCGTCGGCATGGCGATATTGGGTCCGGGTGTCGGCAGGGAGCATAGTGGCATGGAGTCCGGCTCTGCTTTGCCTTCCTCGGACCAGATGAATTCGCCGCGCGTCAGTTCCTCGGCGGGCGGTAGGCTTGCCAGTGCGCCGATCACACTGACGGATGCTGCGGCGACGGCCAGAATGATGGTTCGCATCATGTGCTCCTTTTCAAGTTCGTGATTGCTAATGGCGCTCAGGCGATGAGAGCGCTGGATTGAAGAGTGCCAGCCGGATCGGCCGAGATTGCTCTCGACCGATCTGGTCTGCAGGCGCTTGGGGGTCAGGAAGCGTTCGAGATGGTGCGGTTGACGAGGGTCACCGACTTGTCGGCATTGACCTTGTAGATTTCGCGGACATCGCGACCGTCACCGTTGGAGAAGGTGTGGAAGAAAGTCGAGCCGGCGGGGGCCTTTTCGAGCATGACATCGCTGTTGTCGTAGGTGATCGAGCCGGGGATCGGCTGGACGGACGCGAAGGCGGCCGTGCCTGCTGCGAACGAGATCACGGCGGCGGAGAGAGCGGTAAGGATGGTCTTCATGGTCGTGTTCCTTCAAGGGTTGAGTGAGGGCCGATCTTCGGCCGGTTTCATCTGACTGCTGCTGCAAAACAGGTCTCTGGCGGGAGACCTGGTAGGCCGCTGATCTCGCATCCGGGAGGAGAAGACTGCGTCGTTGATCAGCCAGTTCAGAGTGCCAGTGAGGGGGATGAGGTTCCATTGAACCTGAGTTCGCTCGTCACCAACATTGGTATGATGCAGCCATGCCGAAGGGAGGGCGGGGATGACCCATGGTTTGGGTCAAGGCATCGATCGGCGAGGGCCGGATGGCAAAACGGTGTAGCGTCAGCTTGCTCCCCGAGTGCAAAATGCTGGCGATGGCCAGCGGGCAACACGTGCCAATCACCCCACATCATCCCGATGTATAGGGACGAGCATACCAGCGGCTAATGGGCTGGTTTTCGCGGGCGGCGTATACTTGCCGCGCAGGGCCGGGCCGGCGCCGGAGGCGTCTGTCGGAGACCCAGCACCCACCGCATGACGAACAGGAGATGACCCATGGAGCCTCTCACAGTCGAAGCGCGCCGCAAGGCCGCCCTCAATACCCCGTCCCGATTTCCACCCGAAGCGGTGAAGGACTTATCCGCAGCGCTCACCGGCCTGCTTGCCGATACCTTCGCGCTCTATTTCAAGACCAAGAACTTCCACTGGCACATGAGTGGGCCGTCCTTCCGCGATTATCACCTGCTCCTCGATGAGCAGGCGGGCCAGATCTTCGCGATGACGGATGCGATCGCCGAGCGGGTCCGCAAGCTCGGCGGCACGACAATCCGCTCCAGCGGCCATATCGCCAGGCTCCAGCGGTTGCTCGACAACGATGCGGCCTATGTGACACCGCAGGATATGCTGGCCGAGCTTCGAGACGACAACGAGCGTTTCGTATCCTTTGCCCGTCAGACGCATGGCCTCTGTGCGGAGCATGGCGATGTTGCCTCAACCAGCCTGCTTGAACAGTGGATCGACGAGGGCGAACAGCGTGTCTGGTTCCTCTTCGAGATCTGCCGCAACACATAAGGAGCGCATTGCAAACGGGTGCGTTCAGGCTCACAGCCAGCCATCGAGAACGGGATCGGGCCAAGATCGGCTTCGGTCCCGTTGCTTTACAGGGCCGATCAGGCATCTTCACGCCGAACAGCAGAACCTGCTGCCAGACACTGTGGCGTGCTCTGCTGCGGGCAGGGCTTGGAGATTTGTTGGATGGTGAGGTCTTGCCGGTTGGCAGTATCGCGCTCGAAAGGCGCGATCAGAGCGGAAGGTGCTTTCGGCACAATGAGGGATCATGACGTCGTCGCACGCAGGACCGCGTGCAACCTGATAGCAAGACCGGTAGAGCAGATGCAGTCCTCAGGCGATCCGTCTGTTGCGCCGCCATGCGGCGGGCGTTTGGCCCGTAATGCGGCGGAAGACGCGGCAGAGATGGGACTGGTCGGCGAAGCCGCAATCAAGCGCAATTTCGCACAGCGCAGTGTCGGTGGTGAGCATCAACTGCTTGGCATGATCGATGCGCCGCCGGCAGATATAGTCATGCGGGGATGTCCCGAAGCTGGCACGAAAGGCGGCAGAAAAATAGCTGGTACTCAGGCGCGTGATCTGGGCCAGTTCATCGATGTTGATGCGTCCGGCAAGCTCTTTGTCGATATGCCGCTTGACCCGACCGATCTGCCAGGGAGCCAACCCGCCACGGGTCGAGGACGCAGGTGTCTCGGGCAGACCAGGGCTTTCGACGAGGGCGGATACTTTCCGGATGAGATCCATCGCAGTGTCCTCGTTTTGCTCAACGAGGGACATGGCATGGGCAAGCAGGCGGGTAAGCTGGTGGTGCTGTGACGAAAGCGAAACCGCGTCAATAGGCGCTCGGTGAAGGCTGTCGTCGATCTGAAATGGTAGTGCTGACATGACGATCCCCGTTGGTTCTGGTGTATGGGGAGATCTTCATGCGAACGGTGATTCAAAGAAATTGTACGGGAATTGATCGACGTCAGACTGCAGTGCTAGCCTCGCATACCCACGTATAGTTGCCGGATCATCGGTGCGGGTTTTAAACAGGCTGAACACTTACAATCACTGGAAGGCGAAGGATGTCCGTGAGCCCTCTCGTTCTGGTCGTCGATGACGAGCAACTCGTTCGCAGTTCTGTCGATAGCCTGCTGCGCTCGGTCGGCTATCGGGTGAAGTGCTATGCCACGCCACTTGATCTGTGCCGCGACGTGCAGTGCCTGGAAGAAGCCGATTGCCTGATCCTCGATGTCCGTCTTCCCTTCACGAGCGGGCTGGATTTCCAGCAGAAGCTTTCGGAAATGGGCGTCGAAATCCCGATCGTTTTTGTGACCGGCCATGGCGATATACCGATGTCGGTGAGGGCCATGAAGGCTGGAGCCGCGGACTTTCTGCCGAAACCCTTCCGAGACCAGGACATGCTCGACGCTGTCGCCGCCGCCTGCTTGACCCGGGCTGCGGCCAAGGGCGAGACCAAGCTCGAGGCTGAATTGAAGGAGCGGTTTTCATCGCTCACCCCACGCGAGCGCCAGATCATGGAGATGGCGACAAGCGGCCTGATGAACAAGCAGATTGCCGGCGAACTGGACCTGAGCGAGATCACCGTCAAGATCCATCGCGGCAAGATCATGCGCAAGATGATGGCCAAAACCTTTGCCGATCTGGTGAAGATGTCGGAAGCGATCTCACGAAATCAGGGCGCGCCGGCGAGCAGATAAACTCAGGTATAGTCGATAAAGTTATGTAATACGTCTATTAAGGCATGCGAGGTAAACCCGGTCCCGACCGGAGATTGGCAGATCAAGGTGCATGCTCCCAGGCTGATTTCAGTGATCGACGACGAGGTCGAAGTCCTTCGTGCTACGAGCAGCCTCTTGCGATCCTGCGGCTTCGACGTCGCGACCTATTCTTCCGCTGAAGATTTCCTCCATTCGCCCAGCAACGGCCGCTCGGCCTGCCTGATCTCCGACGTCCAGATGCCGGGCATGAGCGGGATCGAACTCTTCGCAGCGCTCAGGCAACGCCGGGACCCTGTCCCAGTCATCTTCATCACCGCCTTTGCCGAAGCTCCGGTGCGTCAGCATATCGAGGCGCCCGTCTGCGTGCTGCAAAAGCCCTATCAGGCGGAAGCCCTGATCGCCTGCATCGAGCGGGCAATCAGCGTCCAGCCGCAGACCTGAGGAGGCGCCGAGGCGCCCCGCCGTTGTCTATTTCCGGTCCCGAGTTCTCACCGGAATGGCGATCAGGTGCCGCACAGTCGGTCGCTCCTCGCCTTGGTGATAGCCGATGAGCTGGCCGTGGATCTCGGCGTCTGCGTGGGACGCACGCTCGTGTTGGCGGAGATGTTCAGCCCAGGATTCGACGAAGAACCATTCAACGATCTGCCCGGGTTTTGCCGCATCCTCGCTCACGCCCCAGAGATAGGCGCCGTCTCTGCGTCGCGCTTCGGCATGGAGGTTGAGCGCCCGAAGAAATGCGGGGCGGTCGTCTGCGGTAACCGAGTACTCGACCTGCACCATGACGGGTCCCTGATCATGGGCCACGCTCTCCGCCACGATGGGTTCTGGCCAATGGTGGGACGCGGAGAGGTCGTCCTCGCCCAGCGGCAGCTTGATCAGGTGCATCAGAACTGCGCTCAAGCTTAAGCCGGCAGCCGCAATCAGCAGTGTCGTCGTTAATCCCATCGACTCGGCCGTGATGCCCCAGGCAATGCTGCCCACAGTCATCGCACCGTTGAAGACGGTGAGGTAGACCGCGAGTGCACGTCCGCGTACCCAGTTGGGCAGCACAGCCTGGGTAACACCATTGAGGACGGTGAGCGCCGCGATCCACGCGCTGCCCAGCAGGAAGAGGCAAAGGAAGGCCAACCACTGCGGCGGTGCAAAGGTGAGCACAACCATGACACCGGCGCTGAGGATCGCAGATCCCAGGAGAATGGCATCGGAATCGAGACGGTTGCGCAGTCTCGGCAGGATAGTTGCTCCGCCGATGGCCCCGGCTCCGACCGAGCCGAGCAGCAGGCCGAAGAAGCTCGCCCCACCCCCAAGCAGATCCTTGGCAACGAGAGGAAGGAGCGCCCAGGTGGCGCTTGCAAAGATGAAATAGACACCAGCCCTCAGCAGCACGACATGCAGCTTGCGGCTCGAGCGGGCATAGCGCAGCCCCGCACGGAAGGCGCCGAAAAAGTGCTCGGGGATATGGCTGCCCTCGGCCCGTGGGCTTTGCCACCAGAGAAGCGCGCCGATCACGAAGAGGTAGGTGGCAAGATCCGCTGCATAAGCAATGGCCGCACCGAAAGCGCCGAGCAGGATGCCGCCGATCGCAGGGCCGATCGACCGTGATACATTGATCCCGACGGAGTTCAGTGCGATCGCGTTGCGCAACTGGGATCTCGGAACGAGATCCGGCACCATCGATTGCCACGCGGGACCGGCAATGGCTGCGGCCGTTCCGCCGACAAGGGTCAGGCCGATCAGGAGCTCGACGGTGATCAGCCCGCGCCAGGCAAGCAGCGTCAGGGCAAGGCTGACCGCCAGCAGCACGACCTGCATCGCCATCAGCAGTTTGCGCCGATCGAGAATGTCGGCCAGTACGCCCGCCGGCAGCGCCAGCAGGAAGATCGGCAGTGTCCCTGCGGCCTGGATCAGGCCCACGGCACCCGGAGAGGCTGAGAGATCGGCGACGAGCCAGGCACTCGCGACGTCTCGCATATAGGTGCCGGTATTGCCGATGACGGTTGCGGTCCAGAGGACAGCGAAGGCCATATGGTGGAACGGAGCGAGCGCACTGCCTGCCTCCGCTTTGTCAGGCTGCAATTGGGTCATGACGATCACCTCTCGAAGGTTCGGTGCAATGGTGCGCCCTGCTGCGAAACGGGCAGGGTGTAGACACACGAAGGCCGCCGCGGGTCAGGCGGCGGCCTCTGAGGCACAAGCCGGCTCAGCTCTTCACGAAGGCCAGAAGGTCCGGATTGATGACGTCCGCGTTGACGGTCAGCATGCCGTGCGAAAAGCCTTTGTAGACCTTCAGCGTACCGTTTTTCAGAAGCTTGACCGAAATCTCGGCAGAAGCGGCGATCGGAACGATCTGGTCGTCGTCGCCATGCATCACGAGCGTCGGCACCGAGATATTCTTCAGGTCCTCGGTCTGGTCGGTTTCCGAGAAGGCCTTGATGCCGTCGTAATGCGCCTTTGCGCCGCCCATCATGCCCTGGCGCCACCAATTCTGGATCACGCCTTCATGCACGGTCGCACCATCACGGTTGAATCCGTAGAAGGGGCCAGCCGGCACGTCGCGGAAGAACTGCGCACGGTTGGCAGCGAGAGCCGAACGGAAACCATCGAACACTTCGATCGGCAGACCGCCCGGATAGGCTTCCGTCTTCACCATGATCGGCGGGATGGCGGCAACCAGCACGGCTTTCGCCACACGGCCCTGCGGTTCGCCGAAGTTCGCGACGTAACGCGCCACTTCACCGCCACCGGTAGAGTGGCCGATATGGACGGCATTGCGCAGGTCGAGCTTTTCGAAAACGGCCGAGGCATCGGCGGCATAATGGTCGAGATCGTGACCTTCGCTCACCTGCTGCGAGCGGCCATGGCCACGGCGGTCATGGGCGATCACGCGGTAGCCATTTAGGAGGAAGAACAGCATCTGCGCGTCCCAGTCATCGGACGACAGCGGCCAGCCGTGATGGAAGACGATCGGCTGTGCATCCTTCGGACCCCAGTCCTTGTAGAAGATGTCGACGCCGTCCTTGGTGGTCACATAATTCTCGGTCATTGGTATCGTTCCTTCCTGTTGAAGTGCGTTGAGGGTTTCCGAGGCAAAGACCGGGAGCGTCGTTGCCAGCGAAAGGGTGGCGCCCGCGAGCAGTGCCTGCCGCCGGGACAAGAGGAATTCGTGTTTCTGATCCATCACTTGGTTCCTGCTGATTGGATGATCGGAGACTAGGGCCTGGGTGCTCACCGCTCTTGTCGCCTAGGCCGGTTTTTTGGACGTTTGACCGCTCGCATCCATGCCGGCGACGAGAAGGAAGGCGGCGACCAGACCGAGATGCTCGAAGAAGGCATTGGTGGCGCCCGTGCGTGCCGGACCCTCCGGCATCGTCCAGAACTGCAGGGCGATGAAGGTCGCCGCGAGCGTGAAGGCAGCCAGCGCCAGGGCTCCGGCGAGGCGATGAAAGCCCGTGATGACCATGGCGGATGTCACGAGCTCGAAGGCAATCACGCCGGCTGCAAAGAGGGGTGCCGGCAGCAGGCCGAAATGGGTCATTTCCTGAATGGCGCCTTCGAAGTCGAGGAGCTTCGTCAAGCCACCCTGGATATAGGCCGAGCAAAGCGCGCTCAGCATCAGGACCTTTGCCGTCGACCCGTTGAGCACATTGCGGCGCGTCGGCGGAGTGGTGTGTTCGAAACGTGTGATTGTTGTCATCGTCTTGTTCCCTAAACGGCCCAGCAGGAGCAGCCGAGCGCACCGAAAAAGCCTTTGAGATCGCTGATGGGCAGGCTGGCGGTCCAGGCGCCGGCATGGTCGTGACCATGCACGCCGCAGTCGTTGGCGCAGCCGCAGGACGAAATCGCATGGCGGCGCAGTGAGTTCTTGCCAGCCCCTTGCGGCTCGCCCCAGCCGGCATAGCCGCCGAAGGTTCTGACCGGCGACCAGTCGGGCATGGCAGCAGGGAGTGGCGGCGCATCAATGCCGCTGAAGTCACCGGCGCCGTAGACAACCTTGCCGCCGACGATGGTGAGGTCGGAGGTGAGGAAGGAGATCTCGTCCTCCGGGCAAGAGAAGTAGTCCTTGCTCGGCACGATCAAGTCGGCAAATTGACCGGCCTCGATGCGGCCCTTACGCCCTTCTTCATTGCAGAACCACTGAACCTTCTCGGTCCACATGCGAAGCGCCGTTTCCCGGTCGAGGCAGTTCTGTCTGGGATAGAGGTTCATGCCGCCCACGGTCTTGCCTGTGATCATCCAGGAGAGCGAGACCCAAGGGTTGTAGGAGGCAACACGGGTCGCATCCGTGCCCGCCGAAACATGCACGCCGCGATCGAGCATCTTGGCAATCGGCGGCGTCGCTTCGGCGGCACCATGGCCGTATCGCTCAACGAAATACTCGCCCTGATAGGCCATGCGGTGCTGCACCGCGACACCGCCGCCGAGAGCCGCCACGCGGTCGATCGAACGATCGGAAATTGTTTCCGCATGGTCGAAGAACCAGTTGATGCCATCCAGCGGCGTATCGCGGTTGACCTTTTCGAAAACGTCGAGCGCCCGCGAGATGGTCTCGTCATAGGTCGCATGCATGCGCCAGGGCCAGCGGTTCTGCGCAAGCACCCGCACGACCTCTTCAAGATCGCCTTCCATCTCCGGCGGCATGTCCGGACGTGGCTGGCGAAAATCCTCAAAATCGGCGGCGGAGAAGACCAGCATTTCGCCGGCACCATTGTGGCGGAAGTAATCGGTGCCCTGCTTGTAGGTGACCGAGGAGGTCCATCGGAGAAAGTCTTCCTTCTCCTCCTTCGGCTTCTGGGTGAAGAGATTGTAGGCGAGGCGAACCGTTAGCAGGTCCTCGTCCGCCAGCTTCTGGATGACGGCATAATCATCCGGATAGTTCTGGAAACCACCGCCTGCATCGATCACGGCCGTCACGCCCAGTCGGTTGAGCTCACGCATGAAATGGCGCGTTGAGTTTACCTGGTAGTCGAAGGGAAGCTTCGGTCCCTTGGCGAGCGTCGCATAGAGAATGCCAGCATTGGGTTTGGCGAGCAGCAACCCGGTCGGATTGCCGGCGGAGTCGCGCGTGATCTCGCCACCCGGCGGATCCTTGGTGTCCTTGGTGAAGCCGACAGCGCGAACGGCGGCGGCATTGAGCAGCGCGCGATCATAGAGATGCAGCAGGAAGACGGGCGTGTCTGGTGCGATCGCATTGATCTCGTCGATCGTCGGCAGCCGCTTCTCGATGAACTGATGTTCGGTGAAGCCGCCGATCACCCGCACCCATTGGGGCGCAGGCGTCACCGCCACCTGGCGTCGCAGCATGTCCATGGCATCGGCCAGTGAGCGGATGCCGTCCCAGCGCAGTTCCATGTTGAAATTCAAGCCGCCGCGGACGACATGGGTGTGATTGTCGTTCAGGCCGGGCAGGACGCGTTTTCCGCGCAAGTCGACGGTCTTAGTCTGCGGACCGGCATGTTTCATGATCTCGGTGTCGCTGCCGACAGCGAGAAACTTGCCATCCTTGATCGCGATCGCCGTCGCCGACGGATTGGAGCGGTCAAGCGTGGTCACGAGTCCGTGGTAGAGGATGAGGTCGGCGTCCATCACAGTATTCCTTCTGAATTGGGAGGGCTTCGGTACGCGTGCGAGGAGCTCAGCCCGCCCGGTCCTGCGGCCTACGAGGCTCGCTGAGGTCGGTCGTCGTCCGCGTTTCACTGTGCTTCGGGAGCGATGTCGTGATCGGTTGCCGAACGAGAGCGCCTCTGGCGAGTGGCACGATCTGCTCGCCGATGAGGATGCCGAGCAGGCCGACCAGCGCGATAACCGGCGGAGCAGGGGAGCGCACGTTAAGGACGCCGTAGATCACGCCGACGAGCAGCCCTGCTGCGAGTGAGATGAGGTAGAGTTTCATCACCGTTTCCTTTCGGCGTGAGATCGAATGCATGCGTTGGTGCTGCGAACGTGTCGTCCACCTACGCCTGGCGCGGGAGGGGAACCGCGCCAGGCGTGGTTGGTCGCTCCGGTTGGGAGGCGGAACGCGGAGCGACCGGCGGGACGGGGTCAGTGGCCTTCGGCGGCGTTGAACATCGTCTTGGCGTAGGTGACGCCGAGGCCATAGGCGCCGCCGAGCTTCTTCGCGATGCCGGTGGTTGCCTCGTAGGTTTCAGCCCGAGCCCAGTCGCGCTGCAGTTCAAGCAGATACTGGAGCGAGGTCATCGGCTGGGCGCCGGCCTGCACCATGCGGTCCATGGCGCGGTCATGCGCTTCCGTGCTGACATCGCCGCAAGCATCGGCGATCACGTAGACCTCGAAACCCTGGTCGAGCGCCGAAAGGGCCGGGCCGACGATGCACACGCTCGTCCAGAGGCCGCAAAGCACGATGCGCTTCTTGGCGATCCGGTTGACATCGGCGATAACGGCCGCGTCTTCCCAGGTGTTCATCGACGTGCGGTCGAGCATCGGCTGACCCGAGAAGGTGCTGGTGATCTCGTCGAACATCGGGCCGGAGAAGCTCTTCTCGGCAACGGTGGTCAGGATCGTCGAGACGTTGAAGGTCTTCGCGGCATTGGCAACAAGCGCTGCATTGGTGCGCAGGTTGACGGCATCGATGCTCTTGGTGGCAAAGGCCATCTGGGACTGAAAGTCGATCATGATCAGCGTGTGATCGGCGGCGTTCAGAAGGCGGGCGCCGGGGGCGGCTTTGGCTTGAATGGTCATTTTCGTTTCCTCGGTGCTTGGGAGAAGCAGTGACGAGGAGAGAATGCCTTGGACCGAGGTCGGTCTCTTGTCGGTTACTAAGCCGTTTTGGACGTTTCGCTGATCTCCAGCGGTTGTCCTTGACGCTATGGGCTCGGGAACGGCAGCGCGTTCAGTTCCTGTGCCGGCGATAGTCGCCGGGGGACATGCCGGTATGGCGCCGGAACGCGCGCCCGAAAGCGGCCTGCGAGGAGAAGCGGCAACGGAAAGCGATTTCCGCAAGCGAGAGGGTCGGGTCTTCCAGGAGTTGCTGCCCAAGCAGCAGCCGTCGATTGGCCACGTACTCCGACGGGGACTGCCCGAGCGCTGCCTTGAATGACCGGGCAAAATGATAGCGGCTTAGGCAAGCGACTTCGGCAAGCTCCGCCACAGTCAGATCGGCTTCCAGGTTTTCCTCGACATAGTCGATGACCCTGTTTCGTCTGGCCGGGCTCAAGGCGCCGTTCACGTCTGCCGACGTGACTGCGAGGCTGTTTCCCGAATAACGCGAGAGAAGATGCAGAGTAAGCGCCATGGAGAGTTGTTCGACGAGCAGGTCCCCGGCTGCCGTTTCGTGGCGCATTTCCTGAAGGACGCGCACACAGATCTGCCGGACAAATTCATCGGCTACGTCTGCCAGATAAGCGATGTCGCCGGATGCGACGGGCTGCGATGTCAGCTCACCGACCGTGGCGAACTGGTGCTCGGGTAGATAGAGATGCAGGATCTCGGGCAATGCCTCGGTGATCCGGATGGAATCTTCCTGGACACCGATCGGGCAGAACCAAAGCGTGCCGCTGCGGACCGCCGTCGACTGAAATCGACCGTCACCCCGGCGATGCACGAAGCCCGTCGGCGTTCCCTGGAGAGCCAGGGTGATCTCCATCTGGGTGCTGCAAATGTCGGGTATTTCGCAGGCTGGATGCGCACGCACCTCCGCGCCCAGATTACGCCACCGCCGATCCACAGAAGAGTTGATGACACCCGCCTGAGGGAATTTGAAAATGCCATGATCGTGTAGTGACGACATGCGCCTTTGCCCCTCTATAAGCATTTATCATAAAACTCCGATTTGCTGTCCGCAATGCCAAGTTTTCGCATTCGCAGCAAACTCGGCCTTTACGACAGCACGTGGGGCAAAGACAGTCTTGGCTCGTCGATGTTACGACAGCACAATGGGCAACCACGTCGGGTTATGACCATGCTCCAAGTAGCCAGAGATAGCGGAATGTTCGATCGAGCGTGGCTTCGAGCCTGCAATCAAACTCTTGTCTGGCAGTCTGCCGGAGCAAGCTTCTATCGTCTGTCGCAAGACGATGGCGAATGGGATGCGCTCTTTCTCCCCCGATCCAGGGAGCCGGTGCGCTCGCCTCAGGCCGACCTGCGCCTGCGCCGCTATGCAAATGCCGAGATCTGGCTCGATACCCCCGCCGCCATTCTCGAAGAAGACGAACACCGGGTACTTGTCTTCGATACACAAAGCATCTTGCTTGGATTGTTGTCACCTTCGCCCGTTCCGCTGCAGGAGTTCCTGCCACGGGCGCTATCCATGGTTCGGGCGCTTGCCGCAGCCCATGCTGATGGCGCACCGCTCGGCTCTCTCCATCCGATCGATTTTGCCATCGATGAAAAGGGTGCTGTGCGTTTGCGAGCGATGCCCGCCACGGCCTCCGCCCAGACACTCGGCGTGATCGACGAGATCATCTATCGGGCGCCCGAGCAGTTGCGACCGGTTGCACCGCAGTGTGACAGCAGGAGCGACCTTTACGCGCTCGGCATGATCCTCTTCAGGCATCTGACAGGCATCTTCCCACTGGCAGCCAACTCGCCGGTCGAATGGCGTCATGCTCATCTGGCACTAGCACCCATGGATGCCAGCAGCATGTTCGCAGATCTGCCGCCGGTGATTGGACAGATTCTCAAGCGGCTACTCGCGAAAGAGCCGGCTGCTCGCTATCAGTCCGCCCTGGCACTGGAACTTGACCTTTCGCGCTGTGATCAGGAATGGCGCGAGAACGGCGCGATCAGCCAATTCGAGATCGGACGCGTCGACGCGCCTTTCGCACAGCTCTTGACCTCTTCGCTCTTCGGCCGTGGCGACGAGGAACAGATCCTCGCCAATGTACTCGATCGGTTCCTGGTTCATGGCAAGCCGTCGATGATCTCGGTGCATGGCCAACCCGGCGTTGGCAAGTCGAGTCTCATCCAGAGTCTTGCCAAGATGGCCGATGATAGGGCCCTGTTCATCCAGGGCAAGAGCGACCAGCATCAGTCGGAAGTCCCTTATGGTCCAATCGTGCAGGCCGTTAGCGCCTTCATAGACGAAGCAGTCCGCGCGGATCATGTGACCCTTGCATCACTTCGAAAAGCACTCGCCCGCGAGCTTCAGGGCAATGCATCCTTGCTGGTCGATCTCCTGCCAGCCGTGGAAATTCTGACCGGACCCCAGGCGAGCCGGATCGAGATACCAGGGCCAATGGTCCAACTCCGCTTGCAGCGGGCCTTGCGCACGGTGCTATCGGTCGCGGCAGCGACGATCAGCCCGATGGTGCTGTTTCTCGACGATGTCCAATGGGCTGATGAAGCCACCCGCTCCTTCCTGTCGGTCCTGGTGAACGAGCCAGTCACCGGGCTTCTTCTGATCGTTGCCCGGCGCGAGCAGTCCGGTGAAGCTCAAGGCCTGTCCGACCGCTTGATGGCGGAGGCACGCGTTTCGATGGCTGAGTTGGCCGAGCTTTATCTGCGGCCGCTCTCTCTCCAGTCCACACGGCAGATGCTCGAAACGATTTTTTCGGATGCCCCGGATGCTCTCACCGATTTGGCCGAAACGCTGCATGAGAAGACCGGTGGAAATCCCTTCTATCTTCGAAGACTGCTGCAGGCACTCGTTCAGGATGGCGTCGTCTATTTCTCGCCGGCCGAGAAGGCCTGGCTGTGCCGCGTCGAAGACGTGGCACGTTATCCAGCGAGCGAAAACATCATCTCCTTCGTCACAGCCCGTCTCGAGAAGGAGGGGCCAGAGGCACTCGGTCTTCTGCAGACGATGGCCTGCATCGGTCCGGAAGCAGAAAAGGCCGTGCTCGCCAGGGCGCTTGGGCTGTCCGACGAAAACCTGCAACAACTTGCCGCTCCTCTGGCGCGTTCGGGCTTCGTCGTGCTGTCGCCTTCAAAACTCAGCTTCGCCCATGACCGCATTCAGGAGGCTGCCTATTCCCTAATGGACGAGGCGACGCGGCGTGATCGCCATCGTCATCTGGTCGAGGTGATGATGGCGATGTGGGACAGTGGCACCAATGCCGCGGCCTTCGCGATCGCCAACCAGATCGAGCAATCTCGGGCCGAAGATCTGCCGCTCGAAATGCGAAAGCCGTTCATCGAGGCGCTTCTGGCCGCTCTCGCTCATGCAAGACGTTCCGCAGCCTTTGGTCAGGCGGTCCGCTACGGCGAGACGGCGGTCAAGTTGATCCGGGAGGACGTTTGGACAGACGACTACGGCCTCTCATTCCGCGCGCATACTCAGCTGTGTGAGGCTTTACTGGGATCTGCCTCGCTCGAAGCCGCAGAACGCCGGCTCAACGAGCTCCTGCCATACGCGCGATCCGCACTCGACAGAAGCGCTGTCTTCCGCCTTCGCGCCAACCTGCTGACGCTGAAATCCGATTACGATGGCGCAATCGACGAAGCGTTGCTGGGTCTCGACGAACTCGGCGTGAAGCTAGCACGCGGGTCGAGCGAAGCGGAGCAGGATGATGCCTATCGCGCCATCCGGCGGCGACTGGACGGGAGGCAGATTTCCGACCTCGAACACATGTCTCTCACGGAGGATCCGCGCATCAGGGCCGCAATGTCGCTGCTGGCACCACTGATCTCATCGGTTTTCACGACGGATGGGCTGCGCTTCCTGCATCTCGCCAAAATGGTCGAGCTCACACTCGATCATGGCGCCAGCCCGGAATCCACCCATGGCCTTGCCTGGTTCGGCGCCATGATCTCCGACAAATACGACGCCTATGCCGACGGTCTGAGCTTCGGACTCGCCGGCCGCGCGCTTCTCGATAAATACGGCTTTGAGGAGCATCGGACGTCTGTCCTGCTTGCCGTTGACCAGGTCTCGCCTTGGACCCGCTCGATGCCCTACGCCCTGGAACGCGTGCGCGAAGCGCTCGATGCGGCCCATGCGGCGGGCGATGTTGGCTGGGTGTGTTATGCACGCAATCACTTGGTTTCCGACCTGATTGCGATGGGCGAGGAAATCCCGAAGATCCGGCGAGAGGCGGAAGAGTCGATCGCGGTTACCCGGCGCTTTGGTTACACCGACATCGAGCATATTCTGGCAGCACAGCTCCGTCTGGTCGTCGATCTCGCGGACGGGCAGGGCTCTGTCCAGTCGTCAGAAAGTCTCGTGCAGACGGCCCCCGTGGTTTCCCCGACTACCGCTTTCTGGGTTGCCTTCTATGAAGGTACCTCGCTCTACTACAACGGAGCCTATGCGGAAGCGGTCGACAAACTGATGGCCGCCGACGCATTGAGCATCTTCCTGCTTGCCCATATCGACACGGGTATCTGCAAGTTCTATCTCGGCCTCGCTCTTGCTGCCCGCGCACGAGACGCATCCGCAGAAAGAACCGCCGATGATCGTCTCGACGAAGTCCGCTCCCGTCTCGCGCTCTGGGCAGACCTCAATCCCTTGAACTTTGCCGACAAGCTGCTGCTTCTCGATGCCGAGATTGCCCGCAGAAACGGAAATTACGCCGAGGCGCTTGTCCTCTACGAAAAAGCCGCCGCCGCTGCACGATCCTCGCGCTTCGAGCATGAGCACGCGCTGGCGCTTGAGCGTGCCGGGGCCTGCTGCCTGGAGATGGGCAATCGCATCAGTGCCAATGCCTATTTGTCGCTTGCCTCGGAAGCCTATGAGCGCTGGGGCGCAGGACGCAAGGCAAGAAGCCTCAGGAGTTCTTTTGCCGTCGATTCAGAGCGGCGTCCGCCTATCGCCTCTGGCCTGGCTTCGGCCACCGGCGACCTGGAGACAGTCCTTGGCACCTCGCTCGCGCTCTCGGAAGAGATTGTTCTCGATCGGGTGATCGAAACCCTGATGACGCGAATGCTGGTTCATGCCGGCGCCAATCGGGGGCTGTTGCTGAAGATCGCCGATGGCAAGCTGGAGGCAGAGGCGTCCGCCTGGACCGAAGGAGACAGCGTGCGCGTCAGCACCATAAATCCGGATCGCTATGGCCTGAGCCCACCCTATTCGGTGATCGACCGCGCCCTACAGACACGAACCCCATTCGTGATTTCCGGCTCCGACTTCGGAGCCTGGGCCGCCGACAAACAATCCGCCACCGGACGCTCGATCCTCTGCGTGCCGCTTCTGCGCCGTGGCGAACTGACCGGCCTGCTCTGCCTTCAGAACGACTATCTGGAGGGTGTTTTTGCTGCTGACACCGTGGCGCTCCTCAAGCTTCTGGCCTCTCAAGCGGCAATCTCTCTGGAGAACGCCAGGCTCTACACCAAGCTGCTGCAGGAAAACGAGCTTCGCGCACGCAGCGAGCAGGCGCTTGCCGGCGCCAGAGCCGAACTCGAGAAGAACGCCCGCCTGACGCTGCTCGGCGGTATCGCCGCCTCTGTCACGCATGAGCTCGGCCAACCTCTGTCTGCGATTGCCTCAAACGCCGGCGCCGGCCTTCGCTGGTTGAGCCGCGCCGAACCGGATATCGCGGAAACACTGAGCGTGCTGACCGAAATCGAGACCAGCGTCTCGCGTGCTCATGACATCATCCGCGCTTTGCGGGCACTCTCCAAGCAGGCCCCGAAGGTCGAGGAGATTGTCGACGTCAACGAGGTCATTCTGGAAGTGTTGCGCATCGCACGATCCGAGGTCGAGCGCCATGGCACTGAAATCCGTCTCGACCTTTCCGCGGACGAAGCCACCGTGCTGGGCGATGCGACGCAGCTCAAGCAGGTGGTGTTGAATCTCGTGCACAACGGTATGGAAGCGATGAACGAACTTCCTCGCCATAGACGCAAGATCGAGATTGCCTCGACATATACCGAAACCGAGATCGTGGTGACGGTACGAGACTTCGGCAGCGGGATCCCCCCAGAGATCGCATCTCAGATCTTCGAACCCATGTTTACGACCAAAGCTTCAGGGATGGGCATGGGCCTTGCGATCTGCAAATCCATCATCGATGCTCATGAGGGCGTGATGAACGCTACTGGGGCGAGCGTTGGAACGACATTTACATTTTCGCTGCCAGTTCACCGCAAAACGGCCATCTGATATCAATTGCGCAAGCGGTGGGCCCCCGCGTGTTCACTATCGTTGAGCAAGATTGTGGCCGGAAAAGACAACAAGGCTATGGATATACCGCATGCTGCGAAGGTCCCCAGCCAATTTTTCGCGAGGCCCGTTTCGGAACGACGGATGGGCTAAAGGACAGCAGCCGGGATTGCTCAAGTAGTTGAGAAGGCGTCGCTTTTTTCTGTAAGAAATAGTCGCTGATTTTCAGCGAAAAACCGGCCTAAAATGGCCCGCCTGGAGAACCTGGATTCTCACATGATTTCAAAGGCTTAAGAACATGGCCTTTGATTTTCCTCTGTTTTCCTGCCGCGAGCGACCGTGGATGCCATCTTTGTGCCCTGGCTTTGGGCCGACGTCAACATGGCGGGAGAGCGGCAATTATTTCCGCTTTCGGTTATCCAGGTTCCTGTGATGCTCGGTTGAATGGTGAGGGCTAAAGGCCTTCAATGGTGAGCTCGGACCCGCTCGTGTTCAGCCTGCCACGACGTCGCATCCGACTTCGACGGAAGGAAACAAAGCTCCACGCGTGTGCCTTCGCCTAAGCGAGAGGTGATCCTAACTTCACCACCAGACTGGCGGACGAATCCATAGACCATGGCGAGCCCGAGGCCTGATCCTCCGGTTTTCGACCTCGTGGTGAAGTAGGGTTCCATCGCTTGGTCTAGAACTTCGGGCGACATGCCGACACCTTCGTCGATGACTGCGATGGTGACCGTGTTTGCCTCCCCGCGCGCTTCAATTCGGACTGTTCCGCCATCCGGCATTGCGGCCGACGCGTTGAGGCAAAGATTCAGAATGGATTGCTCGAGCAGCGCGGGATCAAGGCTAACGGTTGGCAGATTGGCGGCGAGCTCCAGCTCCAGACGATTGCGGGCGCCAATTGCCATTTCCAGAACATCAGCCATCCCTTGAAGGATCGAGGCGATGTCTATCGAGGCTGGCCGTATCTGCTGCTGGCTACCGACGGATAACATGCTGGAGGCGAGTGCGCGCCCTCGTTCAGCGGCCTTTCGTATGCGCCCGAGGTGCCGCTTCTGCCGTTCGGTGAACTCTGGTTCGCGCTCCAGTAGGCCAAGACTGCCGGTGATGATGCCGATCATATTGCCAACCTCGTGGCTTACCTGATGCGTCATGCGCATGACCACATCCAGGCGCTGGGCGCGGGCCGCCTCGATCTCCTGGCGATCCATGGCCGTCACGTCGCGGGCGAGCAGGACCACGCCGCCGTCAGGTTGCCTTGAAGCAGAAATCTCCACCACCTGGTCGTCAACAAACCGGTGCCGCAGCATCTGACGCTCCACAAGCGAGCCGCTCTCGTTTTCGTTTGGCATGAGAAGCGGATCGATCTCCGGGACCGTTCCAACGAACCGGCGCAGCGTCATTTTTCGCGACGATCCCGTTTGGCGCATCAGTTCGATGATGCGACGGTTCATCGTGATCGGTCGGCCAGTCGGATCGAAGAGGGCAATGCCTTCATTCATCGACCGGAAAGTGGATCGGATAGTCCGAGCAGCGGCTTCTGCCGTGCGTCTCAGACGGGACACGCGATCGACGCTCTCCTTAAAAGCGCGAAACGCGTCGAGCAAGCGGATCAGTTCCGTCTCCGTCCCGGCATAGACCGGTGGTCCGACATTTTCCTCTCCACGTGCCAAGGCATTCATGCCGCGCGACAGGTCACCAATGCCGTGCGATACGCGCATGACCGAGCGGATGGAGAGAACTGCAAGGATGACGACCGCGAAGGATGCAAGCACGATCATAAAAAGCAATTGGCGCAGGGCACTGGAGGTTGCCTCAAGATTCTGGTTCAGAGCGTTTGCAACCATTTCGCTCTGAGTTTCCGTCGCATGTGACAGGTCACGGGAGACGGTATGCAGGCGTGAGACGGATGCGCGGATGGTGAACATCTCCAGGAGGTAACGGGTCTGTGCCTCAAAGATCCGCCGGTAGGGTTCCAGTTGCTCAGGCGAGACCCTCAAGTTGGGGCCTGGTACCAGCATTCGGACGGTCGTCTCTGCCACGAAGCGTCGTTGAAGTTCGCCAAGCTGGAAGAGACTGTCCGACGTGGAGGCTGATTGTGCGATATCGTTCAGACGCTGCCGTAGCTCCTGATCCTGAATGGCGCGAGCGGTCGCTATCTCTCCGAGTGCGACGGCCGCTTCGGCCTTGTGTACCTGTGCGGCATCTGCATTTGCCGCAAGTGCCAGTGTCTGGGCCTCGATGCTCTCAAGCAGTTCGATGATCCGGTGAGCGCCGGTGCCTGGCATGGCAGCGCCCGGCTTATCCGGTGCCATGGTCTGAAGAAGTGTGCCCACCTGGGCAACCACTGCGCGGCTTTCACTCGAGACACGGTAGGGGGACGTTGCATTCATCAGGAAAGGTGCGCTCGAAACGAGGTCGGAAACCTGCCTTGAGACGAGCGAGGCCTTGGCGAGACTTGAGAAGGCCTGCACACTGTAGGCCGACATTTCGCTGCGCGCCCTCTGTAGACCATAGATGGCGACGGTCGACAGGAGGAGAACCGAGACGCAAATGAATGCGATTGCGAAGGGCAATCGAAAGGCGATGGACGAGAGGAATGCGCGGTTGATCAAGGCACCAATCCAGCGTCGTCTGTATGCAAGACATAGCCCTTGCCGCGCCGGGTCTGGATATGGCGTGGGAGGTCTGGGTTCCGCTCGATCTTACGCCTGAGACGCAGCACCAGGACATCGACGTTGCGATCAACGAAACGGTCGGAGTCAGCGCCCATACGGTCGAGAATCTGGGCACGGCTCACGGGGGTGTTCGGCGTCTCGGCGAGGATCTCGAGCAGGGCAAACTCGGCTGCTGTCAGCGTCTTTGTCGGATCGACGAGGCAAACGGCACGGCGTTGACTGAGATCGACGGCCCATTCGCCGAGCCTGAGCGCGGTTGACGCCTGATCGCGCTCACTCTCCCTGTCGTGGCGAAGTTGCGGATGGGTCCGACGGAGAACGGCCTTGATCCGTGCTGTGAGTTCGTTCGGTTCGAAGGGTTTGACCACGTAGTCATCCGCCGCAGTTTCGAGCCCCAGCACCCGATCGGTCGCGCTTCCCGCTGCCGTCACCATGACGATACCGACATCGGTCTGCGCCCTCAAACGCTGCGCGAAGGCTCGGCCCGAAAGGCCCGGTAGATTGTGGTCGACCAGAACCAGTTGTACGGTTTCATGCTGCATCCGTTCCTGTGCCGCTTCGGCAGAGGGGGCGGTCACTGGTATCCAGCCTTCTGCCTCCACCAGATCACAGATAAGCTCCGCCATATCCGGATCGTCCTCGACGATCAGAATTTTTACCCTCTGGTTCAACACGTTGCAGTCCTCCCATGGGCATCATAACCGGGCAGGGAGAAAACGCCAAAGATTTGCTGGTTATCGCCTAACGTCACAATTGTAATATTTGAAATCTCTGAAACGCATGGAGGCGGCCGTGTTGAAAGATCGGTAACCATTCTCCGGGTTGCCAGCCCGGGCCGATATGGACATGCTTTATTCATTGGAACGGGGAGGTTCCAAGGGAGGACGACGTGAAGTTATTGACCGCCTTCGGCGCAGGGGTCTTCGTGACCTTGGCCTCTGCTACGGGTTCCCAGGCTGCCGACACGCTGAATATTCTCTGCGGTGTCGACGAAGTTTGGTGCGCCGTCATGGAGAAGACCTACGAGGCGAAGACCGGCCTTGCGGTCAACATGCCGCGGATGAGCACCGGGGAGATACTTGACTACGTTCGGGCTGAGAAAGTTGCACCCACCGTTGATGTCTGGTGGGGCGGCACCGGCGTCACACACCTGCAGGCCGCCTATGAAGGGCTCCTTGAGCCCCATCGGCCCCAACAGGAAGCAGACCTTCTGCCTTGGGCGCGAAACTTTTTCTCTCTGTCTGGCGGCACATCCGTCGGCCTCTATGCTGGAGCACTGGGCTTCGCCTACAACGCAGATCTTCTCTCTTCGGCAGGGTTGCCGGCACCCAACTGCTGGAGGGATCTCGCCAAGCCCGTCTATCGCGGCCATATCCTGTCAGGAAACCCGCATTCGTCAGGCACCGCTTTCACAACCCTTGTGACGCTTGTGCAGTTACTCGGCGAAGACGAGGCGTTTGGCTATATGCGCGAACTCGGTCGCAACATTACCGAATATACCAAGGCCGGTGCCGAGCCGGTCAAGGCGGCGGGCAGGGGAGAGATCACCATCGGCATCTCCTTCATGCATGATGCTGTCACGCAAAAGGAGGCGGGCGCTCCGCTCGTGATCGTCGCGCCCTGCGAGGGCACCGGCTACGAAATCGGTGCGGTCAGCATCGTCAAGGGCAGCCGCAATCTGGAAGAGGCACGTCGCTTCGTTGATTTTGCGCTGAGCCCTGAGGGCCAGGCAACCGGTGCTGCCGCAGGTCAGAACCAGGTCCCATCCAACGCCCGGGCCATGCTGCCGCCGGCCGCTCCCGACATCTCGATGATCAAGATGGTGGACTATGATTTTGCCACCTTCGGATCACCCGAACAGCGAAGTCGACTGCTGAGCCGCTTCGATAGCGAGATCAATCCGACGAACTGATTTTTCACGACCGGACGATCCCAGACACGGTGCCTTCCAGGCACCGCCGCCGAAGGCTTGTCCGTTTTCTTCGACTTCAGACGCAAGCAACAGGAGGATACCCATGCGACTGACTATACTGTCCACTCTACTCTTTGCCGGCACGAGCTTGTCTGCCGGCTCGGCCTTGGCCGCCGGTGAGCTCAACCTCATCTGCGCTGCCGACGTCGTTATCTGCGAACAGATGCAGGGCGATTTCCAAAAGGCCCATGACATTAAGGTCAATATGGTCCGCATGTCCTCCGGTGAGGCCTATGCCAAGATCCGCGCCGAAGCCCGCAATCCGAAGACCGACCTCTGGTGGGCAGGCACCGGTGACCCCCATCTTCAGGCAGCATCGGAAGGGCTTACGGAAGAGTACAAGTCGCCGATGTTGGACCAGCTACAGGACTGGGCCAAAAGCCAGGCCGAAAGCTCTGGATTTAAAACCGTCGGCGTCTATGCGGGTGCGCTTGGCTGGGGTTACAACACCGAGATCTTCAAGCAGAAGGGCTACAAGGAACCGGTATGCTGGGCCGACCTCCTTGCTCCGGAGCTGAAGGGCGAGATCCAGATCGCTAACCCGAACTCTTCGGGAACCGCCTATACCGCGCTCGCCTCGCTCGTGCAGATCATGGGCGAAGACAAGGCCTTCGAATATCTGAAGTCCCTCAACGCCAACATCTCGCAATACACCAAGTCCGGCTCTGCGCCGGTGAAGGCTGCTGCCCGCGGCGAGACCGGCCTCGGTATCGTCTTCATGCATGATGCGGTGGCCCAGACAGCCGAGGGCTTCCCGGTCAAGTCGATCGCACCGTGCGAAGGCACCGGCTACGAGATCGGCTCCATGTCGATCGTCAAGGGCGCTCGCAACATGGAGAACGCCAAGACCTGGTACGACTGGTCGCTGAAGCCGGAAGTCCAGTCCCGCATGAAGGACGCCAAGTCCTTCCAGCTTCCCTCGAACAAGACCGCGGAGATCCCCAAGGAAGCGCCGCGCTTCGAGGACATCAAGCTCATCGACTACGACTTCAAGACCTATGGCGATCCGGAAAAGCGCAAGGCACTGCTTGAGCGCTGGGACCGTGAAATCGGTGCCGCCGCCAACTGACGCCTGACCCTATTCGCCGGCGGTTTCTGGACCGCCGGCCCCCTTCCTTCTTCCGCTTCTACTGATGAGGTCGACCATGAGACATGGCAACCGCAGACTGGACCTGTTGCTGGCATTTGGAGCCGCGTCCTTCATTCTGCTTCCCTGGTACAGGCTGGAATCCGGCTTCTTCGGCTTGGACTGGCTCGGCGACTTTCCCTTCACGGAGAGCACTGCGCCAGGTGTTCTGCAGTTGTTGGGTCACGGTCGCCTTTGGCTTCTCGGTGTCGTCCTGTTCTTCGGTCTCGGTTTCGCAGCACGTTTCATTGCCGACCCGATGCGCCGTGGCGCGTTCTTTGCGGCAGCAGGTGCAGCAGGCATCGTTTATCTCTGCCTCCAGGGGCTTGCGGTCGGGTTCTCCGGCTGGACCTGGGGGATCAGTGAAACCCTTTTCGGAGCACTATCCGATGGGCAGCCATCCATGGGCGCCGGCGCCGTCACCATGGCGATCGTCTTTGTGCTCATGTTCGCCTTCGGCCTCGTCGAGCGCGGCGTGATGAAGGGCGATGCCTTCGTCGTCGGGTCGATCTCGCTGCTTGTCTTCCTCGTCTTCGTCTTCGTTTTTTATCCGATCGGCAGCATGCTGGTGGCGGCCGTCCAGGATTTCGACGGTTCCTTCAAGCCGGATGGCTTCATCCGCAATATGCAGGATCCGGGCATTTGGAGCCTGAGCTGCCTCATTGGTGACGGACGCTGCGGCGTTGCCTGGCGCACATTCACGCTCGCCATCATGACGGCGTCTGCCTCTACGCTCCTCGGCCTGGCCTTCGCGCTCGTCGCCACCCGTACTCGCTTCCCCTTCAAGAAGGGACTGCGGCTGCTGACCGTCCTGCCGATCATCACGCCGCCCTTCGTCATCGGTCTCGCGCTCGTCCTGCTTTTCGGTCGTGCCGGCGTGGTCACCGAGACCCTTTCGAGCTTGTTCGGAATCGAACCTGGCCGCTGGCTCTACGGTCTGACCGGCATCTGGATCGCCCAGGTCCTGTCCTTCACCCCAATCTCCTTCCTGGTTCTGATCGGTGTCGTCGAGGGCGTCAGCCCGTCGATGGAGGAAGCATCGCAGACGCTGCGTGCCGATCGCTGGCGCACCTTCTGGCGTGTTTCGCTGCCGCTGATGAAGCCGGGCCTCGCCAACGCCTTCCTGATTGGCTTCATTGAAAGCATGGCCGATTTCGGCAATCCACTGGTGCTTGGCGGCAGCAATGGCGTGCTCTCGACCGAGATATTCTTTGCCGTCGTCGGTTCGCAGAACGATCCCTCACGCGCCGCCGTCCTGGCGCTGGTCCTCCTCTTCTTCACTCTGTCGGCCTTTCTTGCCCAGCGCCTCTGGCTGTCGGGAAAGAATTTTGCGACCGTCACCGGCAAGGGTGACAGCGGCGCCCATATCGCGCTGCCGCGTGGCATCTCCATCGGCGTGCACGCCATTGTCATTCCGTGGATGCTCTTCACCGTCGTCGTCTATGGCATGATCCTCGTCGGTGGCTTTGTCACCACCTGGGGTCTCGACAACACACTGACGCTCAAGCACTACGCCCGTGCGTTTTCCGTCAGCATTCAGGACGGTTCGATCGCCTGGACGGGTGTCGCCTGGAATTCCTTCTGGACGACCATGGAAATCTCGCTGATCTCCGCGCCTCTGACAGCCGCTGTCGGTCTGCTCACGGCCTACATCATCGTCCGGCAGAAATTCGCCGGCCGGAACCTCTTCGAGTTCGCGCTGATGATGAGCTTCGCCATCCCGGGAACGGTCATCGGCGTCAGCTACATCATGGCCTTCAACCTACCGCCGCTTGAGATGACAGGCTCGGCCCTCATCCTGATTGCCTGCTTCGTCTTCCGCAACATGCCGGTTGGCGTGCGCGGCGGGGTCGCGGCGATGAGCCAGCTAGACAAGAGCCTGGATGAAGCTTCGCTGACACTGCGGGCCGACAGTTTCCGCACCGTGCGCAAGATCATCCTGCCGTTGCTGCGCCCCGCCATCACGGCAGCCCTCGTCTACTCTTTCGTTCGCGCCATCACCTCGATCAGCGCCGTGATCTTCCTCGTCAGTGCCGAACACAACATGGCGACTTCCTACATCGTCGGCCTTGTCGAAAACGGCGAATACGGCGTGGCGATCGCCTATTCCTCGATGCTGATCGTCGTGATGATCACCGTCATCGCCGGTTTCCAGCTCCTTGTCGGCGAACGCAAGCTGCGCCGCGAAAACCGTATTGCCGGTCTCGGCAACAACAGTCCCGTTCCTCTCGGTCAGGAGAAAATCGCATGATCAATGTCAAAGCCGGATCCGTCACCTTCCAGAATGTCCGCAAGACCTTCGGCGCCTTCACCGCCATTCACGATCTCTCGCTCACCATCGAGCCAAGCACCTTGGTCACCCTGCTTGGCCCCTCCGGTTGTGGAAAGACGACGACGCTGCGCATGCTGGCGGGGCTGGAGCACCCGACGTCCGGAAAGATCCTGATCGGCGGAAAGGATGTGACCATGCTGCCGGCCAACGAACGCGACGTGTCCATGGTCTTCCAGTCCTATGCGCTCTTTCCGCATATGACATCGCTGGAAAACGTCGCCTACGGCCTTCAGTCATCAGGATCGGGCAAGAAGGACGCGCGTGAGAAGGCCGAGGAAGGCCTCAAACTCGTTGGCCTTGCCGGCATGGGGCATCGCCTTCCAGCAGAACTGTCGGGCGGGCAGCAACAGCGCGTCGCGGTCGCTCGTGCTTTGGTTCTCGAACCTCAGGTCCTGTTGCTCGACGAGCCGCTCTCCAACCTCGATGCACGCTTGAGGCGCCGCGTCCGCACGGAAATCCGCGATCTCCAGCAACGCCTTGGCTTCACAGCCGTCTATGTCACTCATGACCAGGACGAGGCGCTTGCCGTCTCCGACCGGATTATCGTGATGAAGGATGGCGAGATCGCCCAGTCGGGGGCACCGCGCGAACTCTACGAAGCACCGGCCTCGCCCTTCATTGCCGACTTCATGGGGGAGGCGAATGTGCTGCCCTGTGAGGTGGTCCAATCGGAGGGCGGCCAAGTCTTGGTGCGCGTCAGCAATCTCGAGCATCGCATGCAGTCCAAGGCGGGCCGGGGCCCTGCCAAACTCGCCGTGCGGCCCGATGCCATCCGGATCGACGCTGCCGGTGCAGAGGGCCTGAGGGGCCGCGTTCTGCACTCCGCCTATCTCGGCGGTCATGTCGAATATGAGGTTGAGACCGATGTCGGCACGCTCTTTGTCATCGATCACGATGTCGACCATGCCCATGCCGCCACGAGCGACGTCACATTGGCGTTCAAGAACCGTGGCATTGCCGTGATCAGCGGCTGATGATTTTTTAGAAAAAGACCAAGGAAGAAGAGAATGACAATGAATGATACGGCACTCGCAGCGCGTTTTGCCCTCGCCAAGACGCTGGCGGCGGAAGCGGGCGCCATGGCGCTCGACTACTTCAATCGTCGAGACACGCTGGTGATCGAGACGAAGCGCGACCTGCAGGACGTCGTCTCTATCGCCGACCGAAACGTCGAAACCTTCCTCAAGGAGCGCGTTGCCGAAATCTACGCAAATGACGGGTTCTTAGGCGAGGAGTTCGGCCACGACGAAGGCTCCTCCGGTTTCACCTGGGTTGTCGACCCGATCGACGGCACGGCCCCCTTCGTCAACGGTATGCCGACCTGGTGTGTTTCCGTCGCGATCGTGCGGGATGGAGAGCCAGTCGTTGGCGTGATCCATGTGCCCTGCTCGGATGAGCTTTACGCCTCGGCGCTGGGCTTGGGTGCGACGCTGAACGAAAAGCCCATGCGCCTTGATCCCAGCCGCAATCTGCAGAATGCAATGACGGGGATAGGCTGCAACAACTACGTCACCCCCGAACGGGTCGGCGCAATCATCGCAGGCCTGATGGAGCGGGGCGGCAACTTCATCCGCAATGGATCTGGCGCGCTGATGCTGGCCTATGTCGCAGCAGGCCGCTTGGTCGGGTACTACGAACCGCATATGCGCGCGTGGGATTGCATGGCAGGTTTTTGCCTTGTTCGAGAAGCCGGCGGCAAGACCCTTGCCTTTCCCGCAAGAGGTCCCGAGTTCCTGAACGGACATCCGGTTCTTGCCGCAAACCAGTCCTGCTATGATGAACTGATGCAGCTTCACCTCAACAATCTGTAGCGGCTAAGGGGGTCCCCATGACGATTTGCGGCCAACTACGCCGGCGTTGACCAAGGCGTTGTAGATCAGGGGGACAAGGCCTCCGAAATGATGTCGGGCTCTTCTGGCTGAACGCGAACTTTGTGGCACCAGTCGAAGTCGTCGCGTTCTACCTTTTGCTCCCACCGAAGATAATCTGAGCCTTTACCATCGAACCGAAGAAATCGAACTCCTGCTTCGATGGCTTCCATTTCGGTTCATGTCGGAGAATGAAGACGTCATAGATTGCCTCGAAGATGCGTATATCCGCATCCCTCTCTAAGGCAGCACGCTTCCGGCGCTTTGATCCCCTTTTCGGGTATGTCATTTGGAATTCTGAAACCTCGTTGCTGGATCGCGAGCCGATATTGTCCGGATCATGCTCTGTGGCTCGTGATACGGATCTAAGCGTCGGTCGGTTCGCTCTAGAGGACGGAACTACGCCAGTACAACATCGTCGGTACCTAGATCACGGCCCCTGACACAGCATGCGGAGGTGAACGTACCTCCGCATGCAGTGCTTGCACTTACGCGCTGAGATGCTGTTCGAAAAACGCCTCGAACCTGTCGAACGGGATGATCTTCACCTTGTCGTACAGATCAACATGGCTTGCCCCAGGAATGATCAGCAGTTCCTTGGGTTCAGCCGCTGCCGCATACGCCGTTTCGCTGAAGTAGCGCGAGTGGGCATTCTCACCATGCACGAGCAGCAGCGGTCGGGGCGAGATCTCGGCGATATAGGAGAGGATCGGCATGTTCATGAAGGACAAGGGCGTGGTCAGTGACCAGCCGTTGCCCGAGTTGACTGCGCGTTTGTGGTAGCCGCGCGGCGTCATGTAGTAGTCGTGGTAGTCGACCTGGAACTGCGGCTCGCCGCCTTTCAGGACGTTGTATTCCTTCATGTGTTCCGGGCTGCCGGCCTTCGCATCGGCAGAGCGCTGCCGGCTCATCTGCTCAAGGCTTTGAGTCCGCTGTTCAAGCGTCACGACGTCGTTGTAGCCCTTCGACATGACGCGGGTCATGTCATACATGGTGCTGGCAACCACGGCCTTCACACGCTTGTCTACGGCTGCCGCGTTGAGAGCCATGCCACCCCAGCCGCAGACGCCGATCATGCCGATGCGCTTCTGGTCGACGTCGGGCAGGTTTCCGATGAAGTCGACCGCCGCGCTGAAGTCTTCGGTGTTGATATCAGGCGATGCGATGTTGCGCGGCTGGCCTCCGCTTTCGCCGGTAAAGGATCCGTCGAAGGCGACCGTCACGAAGCCGCGCTCTGCCATCACCTGTGCGTAAAGGCCCGAGGACTGTTCCTTGACAGCGCCGAAGGGACCTCCGACGACGATCGCGGGCATGCTGGTTCCGCGGCTCTTTGGCATATAGAGATCGCCTGCCAGTTCGATGCCGTAGCGGTTCGTGAAGCGCACCTTACGGTGGTCGACCAAGTCGCTCTTCGGGAAGACTTTGTCCCAGACGTCTCCCGTCTGAGCCGACGCGGCCGAGGCGTAGGGGACGAGAGCGGATGCAATTGCCCCGACAGAGGCAACCTTCAGGAGGTCGCGACGTGCAAGGTCCAACTGATCATTTCCGTTCTGCGTAGTGGGTACATTGCTGTTCATGTCGGGGGTCTCCGGATTGAAGTTGTTTTCACCACCCTCAAGTGAGCGCTTACCGTCCCAAACATAAGTCCCCGCATCTCACTTGAACTTATCGGTCTGGTCGATCAATCGTCGGGCGCTCATGAAATTCGCCGGACAATCGGCCTTGCCGATCTCTGTTGGGAGAACAACGTGAGGATCCCAGCCGCGTTCGCATCCCCGGCTCATGGTCTGCATCGATAGGCGTCAGGCTGAATGAGAACTAATCATTTGCGCCGTCGCATGGCATTCTGCGTCAATCGCAGCACCTCATGATCGCAAAAAGGGATACTTATGGACATTCGCAGAGCTGGTAGTCAGGCTTCCGTGAAGGGACCGTCGGATTGGTTCACCAGTGCAGTCAGGATCGATCCCCTGTTCCCAGTGCGGGAACCAGCTTCGGCAGCGGGCAACACCGTCACATTCGAACCGGGTGCCCGAACCGCCTGGCATACGCATCCCCTGGGGCAGGTCATCATTGTGATTTCTGGCGTCGGCCGGGCGCAGCGCGAGGGCGGGCCGGTTGAAGAGATCCGCCCCGGAGATGTCGTCTGGTTTGAACCGGGAGAAAAGCACTGGCATGGCGCAGCCCCCTTAACCGCGATGGTGCACATCGCAATTCAGGAGAGCCTCGACGGGAAGGCGGTCGACTGGCTGGAGCAGGTCAGCGACGCCGACTATTCAGCGTCATCAACGTAACTCTACGGATACTGAAGACCCGCCATGGGAAGGAGATGCTCTCACCTAGGGGAATGATATCAAGGATGGCTGCTGCGCAGATGCTAGCAGGCAGCTTTTGTGTTGGCGACACGTGAGACGGATGCTTGGCCTCAATGGCCGAGTGTCTTCTCGCGGGCAACCGCCACGTCCGCCAGTATGGAAATTGCCAGTGAGGTCGCGCGACGGGCTGGGCCAAACATCCCGATGGGAGCCTTGATGCGGTCGATCACGGATTGTTCGTAGCCAAGCTGACGAAGACGAAGGATGCGTTTTTCGTGCGTCCGTCTGCTGCCAAGCGCGCCGATGTAGAACGCATTGCTCTCCAGAGCGACCTTCAGGAGTCCCATTTCCTTGTCCACGTCATGATGCATCAGAACGATCGCCGTGTAGCCGTCGACCAATAGTTTCACATCCGCGCTCTAAAATCTGTCCGGAACAGTGACGGCCTCCATCTCTGCTGCTCTCATCAAGGCGGTGAAGCGAGCCACTTCCAAGGATCCACCTGACACAAGTGTTCGGATCGGTGGATGATAGACGGTGATAAAGATGCCGTCCTTCCACCCAGTCCCTTGCACAAGGTCCGAGTGGGTAAGGCTTTCCGCGTTCGGGTCATAGGAAAGAGCCGCAGGATGCCGCTCGCTGAGACGGATGACAGCCGATTGCAAACTTGCAACATCCTTCAACACATGAATGGCAACGGTGATGCTGCCGCCGCATGGCAAGACGATATCCTTGAAGGGCGAGTCTTTGCCAAAGCTGACGAGCTTATCTTTCCGATCTTGGATCGCGAGGAGGGCTTCTGCGGCAATCGCCGCTTCCACACATCCTCCCGAGACGTATCCGGCATAACGTCCGTCGGCTGCGACCACGATGTGTGATCCCAGCGATCTGGCCGCGCCGCCCTTGACATCGACCAGGGTTGCCAGCGCACAGGGATGTGTCCGCGAGACCTCTAGGGCGAAGCCCAATAGCTCCTGCGGATCATCGCTGTCGAACGCCTTGTGTGGATGGATGAGCATTTTTGAGCCAAGTCACGCGTGATAAAGGTACATCCCCGCCACCGGAAATCATTTCCGGCAACGCTGATGGGTGGAGTCTGATTGTCTTCGCAAACAGCGCCGGCAGCAGCCGCTACAGTCGCAGCAGGGCCTTGATCGCCCGCCTCTCATCCATGGCGCGGTAGCCTTCGGCGACATCGGAGAGCGGGATTTCGAGGTCGAAGACACGGCCCGGATTGATCTCGCGTTTGAGCACCAGATCCATGAGGTAAGGCAGGAAGCGGCGGACGGGGGCAGGGCCGCCCATCAGGCTCTTCTGGGCGAAGAACAGGTCCTGACCGGCGATCTGGACTCCATGGGGAACGCCGACGAAGCCGATATGGCCGCCGGGGCGGGCGCAACTGATCGCCTGGGACATGGATTCCTGCGTGCCGACACATTCAAGCACGGATTCGGCGCCGACCCCGTCCGTGATCTCCTTGATCCGCTTCACGCCGTCATCGCCGCGCTCAGACACGATGTGCGTGGCACCGAATTCGAGCGCCAGGTCCTGGCGGCTCTTGTGGCGGCTCATGGCAATGATCCGTTCGGCGCCCATCTGCTTGGCGGCGAGAACACCCATCAAGCCGACGGCACCATCGCCAACGACGACGGCTGTCGAGCCTTCCGAAACGCGGCCTGCATCGGCGGCATACCAGCCGGTGCCGAGAACGTCCGAAACGGCCAGCAGGCTTGGGATCAGATCCTCATCGGGCAGGTGCGGGGTCGCGACCAGTGTGCCGTCGGCGAGCGGGACGCGGGCGTAAGGCGCCTGCGCACCGGTCATGAATTCCCGCTGCTCGCAGGAGGACTGGAAACCGAAGCGGCAATGCGGGCAGGTGTTGTCCGAGAGGCAAAACGAGCCGACAACGAATTGGCCGGGTTTGATCGTCTTCACGGCCTCGCCGACCTCGACGACGACACCGCAATATTCATGGCCCATGTTGGCGGGGCCATTCATTGGCTGCAGGCCGCGATAGGGCCAGAGATCGGAGCCGCAGACGCAGGAAGCCGCAAGCTTGATGATGGCATCCGTCGGCTTGAGGATCGTGGGTTCAGCGACCTCTTCGCAGCGGATGTCGCCTTTGCCATGGAGTATGGTGGCCAGCATGGGTCTTGTCCTTTCGCCGGGTTGTCAGGAAATACGGGTGATGTGCATCGGATAGGTGCCGCGCGTGAGGATGGGTTCCACACTGCCATCAATTCGTCCGAGGCGAACGAGATCGCGGATCGACGAATAGTCCCCGTGATAGAGAACGAGATTACCCCAGGGCACGTAGTAGCAGATGTCGCCAATTGCGGGATTGGGGAACGGACCCCGTGCCTCAGGATTGAGCTTGCGCGGAAGGTAGGCAATCTTCTCGTTCGTCGAATAATCCGACACCTCGACGTCGAGTGGCAGCATGGACGCGAAATCGCGCGCCGATACGTTGTCATATAATGTGGCGGTGAAATCCTGGTCGCTGAAGCTGAAACGTATCTTCATCAGGTTGCGGTCCTGCGCATGGGTGACGTGGGGGAGGATGGGGCTCAGTGCCCCGGCCAGGAGTAGTGTTCTGCGGGTCAGTCGATGATCCCTGCTCATTTTGCCTTCTCCCAGTTGGAGCGCGCGGCGAAGGCCGCAAGCGAAGAACCGACAAGCAGGAGTGCAGCCAAGAGAAATGAACTCCACCAGCCAATATGGTCGAACAGCAGGCCGCCGAGTGCAGCACCGAGCGTGATGGCGAACTGGATGACAGCAACCTGCAGACCGCCACCGGCTTCGGCGTCGTCGCTCAAAACCTGGGCAAGCCAAGTCCCCCAGGCGACGGGAGCGGCCGTGCCGACGAAGCCCCAGGCACCGAGGAGGAGCGTCACTGCAAGTGGCGAGCTTGAAGCCGCCACAAGCCCGACGGCAAGGAGGGCCATGGTCAGCGGCATGCCGATCGCGAGCGCATAGAGCCAGTGCGGCAGCAGGCGGCTGATGCTCCAGGTTCCGGCCACGCCCGCCAGTCCCATCAGCAGCATCACAAGCGAGAGCGAGGTCACGCCGAACCCCGAGGCGCTCTCCAGGTATGGTCTGAGATAGGTGAAGAGTGCAAACTGGCCCATGAACAGCAGCAGGATGGCCGTCATGCCGAGTGCGACCTGACGGCGAGCCAGCAAGCGGAAGACGTTGGCTGTCCGCTTCTCGTCCTCTGCCGGGAGACCGGGCATGGTCATCCACTGCCAGGCAAGAGCGACCAGAGCCAAGGGCACAACGAGGAAGAAGGCCCCACGCCAGCCGACCAATTCGCCGAGAAAGCTGCCAAGCGGCGCGGAAATCGTGGCGGCAATAGCGTTGCCGGCATTCAGTGCGGCCAGGCCCTTGGGCACCTGATCAGTCGGCAGGAGCCGCATGACGATGGCCGTCGACATGGACCAGAAGCCGCCAATCGCAATGCCAAGCAGCGCACGACCTGCCATGAGGATCCAGTAGTTAGGGACAAAGGTCACCACCACGGCGGAAAGCACCAGCAGTACGGAAAACCAGGTGAGAACCGTCTTGCGATCGATGCCCGCCGTCAGTCGGGCAACGAACAGACTGGTGACGACGGCGAAGAACCCTGAAATGGAGATCGCCTGTCCGGCCTGTCCCTCGAGCATGGTCAGATCGCGGGCGATTGGTGTCAGCAGGCTGACGGGCATGAATTCCGAGGCGATGAGCACGGAAACCGTCAGCGCCATGGAGCCGACGGCACCCCAGGCTGCCGGTGATTTCAATGTGTCGCGATAGGTCAGCTCGGCCATGGTCTACATCATCCTTCGAAAGCGGCGACATGCCCTCTTTCGCGTCCCTTGTAGCCAGTTTCAATTGGGTCGATTAGCGGGGCTGTCTCGCATGCATTTATCGATGAGAGCCATCAATGAGGATCTCCCGCCTTGTGGTTCAGGGCGGGAGATCGCGTTGTGGGATTTGGTGCGCATGGGTTAGCGCGTGGCGAGGAAGTCGATGATTGCCTTGCGTTCGTCGGCCTTGGCGAAGCGTTGGGTCATCCGCGTTCCCCTTACCAATCCGGCTGGATTGGTAAGGAAGGTATCGAGCTGGGCCGCATCCCAGGTGATGCCCGAGCTTTGCATTGCAGGCGAATAGCGGAAGCCTTCCAGGCTCCCCGCTACCCTGCCGACAACGCCCTGCAGATGGGGGCCGACGCCGTTGCGCGTACTGTCCACCTGATGACAGGCGCCGCAGCGTTGCTGGAACAGCCTCTGTCCGTCCGCTGCATCCTGCGCATGAGCCTGAAGGGCCAGCAGGACGGTGGCGATGACTGCGGCGGCGATATGCTTGAAAGTACTCAGTATCATCCCTGCTTCTCCTGGAATGTCGTCTTCGACAGCGGCAGGCTGCGCGGTCGTTCTGTGGCAAGGACGGCCACGGCATTGGCGATGGCGGGAGGCACGCCCGGAAGACCGGGTTCACCAATGCCGCCGATCGGTGCGCCGCTTTCGATGATGCGGACATGCACTCTCGGCATCCGGTCCGGCGTCAGGATCTGATAGCCGTCGTAGTTGCGAGCCTGGGGAAGGCCGTCGACATAGACGACTTCTTCCAGAAGTGCGGAGGAAACGCCGAGCGCGACGGCCGAGTTGACCTGATGCTCGATCACCCGCGGGTTGACCACGGTGCCCGGGTCGATTGCGACCCAGACGTCGTGCACCACGACTTGGCCATCCGACAGCGAGACTTCCGCGATCGTTGCCACTTCGCTGCCGAAGGGCGAGGTCATGGCAAGGCCCCGGGCGCGGCGGGTTCCATCCTCGGCTGCAAAGGGACCCCGCTTCCAACCGCCGGATAGCTCGGCCACCGCCTGCAACAGCGTCAGATGGCGCGGACTGTTCTTCAGGAGCGCAAGACGCAGTTCATAGGGATCCTTGGCTCCGGCATCCGCCATCTCGTCGAAGAAGGTCTCCGAGAAGAAGTCGTTCATCGAATGGCCGACCGAGCGCCAGAAGCCGATTATCGCGGGATCGTCGACATGGATCTGGGCAATCCGCTTGTTGGGGATCGCATAGACCTTGCCGGCGATGCCCTCGACCGCCGAACTGTCGACCTTGTCCGGTTGACGACCATACCAGCGTCCCGTGGCACCTTCACCGACGGCGACCGCCGAGAACGCCGTCGGATTGCCGTCCTCGTCGAGCCCCGCGCGGAAGCGGACTGCCGCCATCGGACGCAGGGTGTCGCGCAGGAACTCCTCCTCGCGGCTCCAGACGAGCTTGATGGGACGACCGACCGCCTTTGAAAGCAGGATGGCCTGCGGGTAGGGATTGGCGCTCTGGTAAAGGAAGTGGCGACCGAAAAACCCACCCAGCATCGGCGAGTGGATGATGACCTTCTCCGGCGCAATGCCGGCGACCTTGGCTGCATCGCCCTGGAACATTTCCGGCGCCTGGTTCGGAATCCAGAGTTCGAGCGTGCCGTCTTCATTCCAGCGGGCGACGGCCGAGGGCGGCTCCAACTGGCCGTGGGCGAGGTGGGGCGCGTCGTATGTCGCTTCGATTACCTTCGCAGCCGATGAAAGGGCGGCAGCGGCATCCCCTTCTTCCTCGAAGGTCACGCCGTCACCGGTCGTCGCCTTCAACTTTTCCATATGCCCCATGCTGGAGAAATCCGCGGGCATCGCGTGGGGCGTTCCGGCTGCTGCTTCAGTCCACGAGACCTGTAGCGCTTCGACAGCCATGCGCGCGCGCCACCAACTATCGGCGACGACGGCTACGGCTCCGGGAAGCGTGTGTATGGAATGCACGCCAGTGCGCGCCTTGATCTCGGCCTCGTTCGTCATTGCGCCGGGTTCCTGACCGAGCCGCGGACTGTGCTGCACGGCTGCAAAAAGCATGTCGTCGACCTTGGTGTCGATCGCATACTGGGCCTTGCCCGTCGCCTTCGCTCTGATGTCCAGCCGTTCGACCGGCTTTCCGATCCAGCGGAAGTCCTTGGATTCGCGCAGTGTTACCGTTTCCGGAACAGGCAGACCTGCGGCGGCCTCGGCGATTTCGCCATAGGCGACACTGCGACCCGAAGCGACATGCACCACGCGACCTGGCTCGGTCGAAAGCTCTGCAACCGGGACCGACAGTCGCTCGGCGGCGGCCTGAAGCAGCATGCCACGCGCAGACGCGCCAAGCTTGCGCATGATGTCGTAACTCGAGCGGACAGAGAAGCTGCCGCCGGTGAAGCGGAAGCCGCCGATCAGGCCGTAGTCCGGGCCGGGCGGTGCTGTCTCGACCACGAAATTGGCGGGGTCGACATCGAGTTCTTCGCCGACGATCTGGGCCATTGCCGTGAAGATGCCCTGACCACCTTCGATGAAGGCGCTGCGGAAGAACACCGTGCTGTCGGGCCGGATCTCGATAAAGGCTGGGACGCGGGTCCCGGGGGTGACAGTTGCGGCGGCCTGAGCGATCACGGGGCGGATCGCACCGGGTACGGTGACGCCGAGAACAAGCGCACCGGCAACCGTGCCGAGGAAGCCGCGACGCGAGACTTTGAACGGCTTTTCATCGCTGGCAGTGTTTGCGGGTGTATAGATATGAATCTGGTTCATCGTGATCCCTCCAATCAAGCCTGGGCCGCTTCGCGCACGGCGGCAGCGATCGCGTTGTAGGTTCCACAGCGACAGAGATTGACCATGGCAGCCGCAATGTCGTCGTCGGTCGGCTGCGGTGTCTCCTTGAGGAGCGCGGTCGCGGCCATCACCTGGCCGGACTGGCAGTAGCCGCATTGCGGCACCTGATTTGCCACCCAGGCCTCGACCACCTTCTGACCGACGGGATCCTCGGTGATGGCCTCGATGGTGGTGATCTGCGTGCCAACCACCGTGTCGATCGTTGTGACGCAAGAGCGGGTCGGCTGCCCGTCGACGAGGACCGTGCAGGCGCCGCATTGCGCGAGACCGCAACCGTATTTGGTGCCGGTCATCCCGAGCGTATCGCGCAGCACCCAGAGCAAGGGAGTGTCGGCTTCGACATCCACCTGCTGCGGTGTTCCGTTGATGTTGAGTTCCATGGTGGGGTCCTTCGATCGGTTCGGGGAGAAGGGGCGGGAACAGTCTGCGGACTATTCCATGCGACACATTATCAAGTGCATTTGATATGCATTAGTCGGCGTTGGTCGCTTAGATTTATCGACGACGACCATGAATGGCGAAAAGCGAGGATGCTGGATGGCAAGGGAAGACTTCAACGACCTGCTCTGGTTCCTGGCGCTGGCTGAAGATCGCAGCTTCACAAAAGCGGCGGCCAAGCTCGGGATCACGCAGTCGACTCTCAGTCACACGATCAAGCGACTTGAGACGCGTCTGGGCCTGCGCCTTCTCACCCGGACCACGCGCAGCGTTTCGCTGACGGAGGCGGGTGAGCGTCTCTTCAATGCGCTTTTGCCGCGTATCACGGCGATCCGTGGCGAGCTGGAAGCTCTCTCGGACCTGCGTGACAAACCGGCTGGCACCGTTCGCATCACGCTGTCTGATCACGCGCTGGAAACAGTGGTCTGGCCGAAACTGCAGCCGATCCTGAAGGACTATCCGGATGTCCGGGTCGAACTCAGCCGTGACAATGGCTTGCGCAACATCGTTGAAGACGGCTTCGACGCCGGCGTGCGGCTCGGTGAGAGCATCGAAAAGGACATGATCGCCGTCCGGATCGGCCCGGACTGGCGCATGCTGGTCGTCGCATCGCCGGCTTACCTCGCGGATAAACCCATGCCTCAGCACCCGCAGGATCTGGTCAGCCACAACTGCATCAACATGCGCCAGGCAACCGGCGGAGGGCTCTATGCCTGGGAATTCGAGAAAGATGGGCAGGAACTGCGCGTTCGGGTCGTGGGCCAGCTCACGTTCAATTCGTCCTATCCCATGGTTGATGCGGCCGTGAAAGGTCTCGGTGTCGCCTACGTTCCAGACGATCTGGTTGCTGCGGAACTTTCAGCCGGTACGCTCGTGACGCTCCTTGAGGATTGGACGCCACCCTTTCCGGGCTACTACCTGTATTATCCGAGCCGCCACCAAAACGCACCCGCCTTCAGGGTTGTCGTCGATGCGTTGCGGCAGAAGTAGTAGCGTTTTGCCGTGTCACGCAAAGGCAATGACCGGCGCACAGAACACCGAATATGCGAGCGAACCGATGAGCCCGCCGACCATCAGGAGCCTCTGGAAGTGGCGGGCGTAGGTCTTCAGGAATTCGGTCATGATACGACTCCGTCAGGTGTAGGGGAGCATCTGGCCTGCGAACGTCACGCCGGTCCAGGCTGAGATGGAGAGCAAGGCCGCGACACGTGCGAAAAACGGTGGCATCGAAGCCTCGCCCCATTGCGCCATGCCGCGGCCAGCGCCGAAATGGAAGGCCAGTGCATTTGCGCCTGCCGCAACCAGGAGCCAGAATTTCCAGGGCGCCGCCCCGGAGGCCGCGATCATCGTTGCCTGGGCGCTCAGCAACGCGACACCCGTGATGAATGCCGTGATGAAACCGAAATAGGACACTGGCAACAGGTGCCGCATGGCTGATGTCACAGACACAGACTGTCTGCCGAGACCCAGGAGCCGCAGGTCGATAGCAAAGATCGACCCGATCAGCAGCCCTATCCCGAGGACGTGAAAGGTTTCGAGCGCGGCGTACAGATAGCCTGCAGACCGAACGGTCTGGCCGAGGCTCGAAGTCTGAAGGAGTTCGAGAGCTGAGTTCAACACGGGCTTCGGTTCTCTTTAGTGTTGGCGCTTAGTCCGGCAAAGGGGCTCGTTCGGGGAGCGTGTTGCCAAGAACCTGGTTCACCGGTGTCGCATTATCCCCGTACGAGAACACCACCGGACGAAAGAGACCTTCATCGCTGCGGTTGATGTAGCCGACGGCTTGGAAACGCTCGCCGACCCTCAGCGGGCGATCCAGCCCCCACCGCCCAGACCATGCCGGTGGTGCGATGACGATCTCCAGCTCCCCAAGGCTGCCGTCATACGCCAGAGCGCGGTTGACGCGCACGCTGTCCTCCGGATGCTGCAATTCCTCCGGTATGGGAAGCTCGGGGGTGTCGGGTGGCAGGCTCGCATCCAGCTTTACATCGAACTCCGAGTGCGGATTGCCCCAAACGCCCTCGGACGAGACGGTTCCGGCGATGTAGACCAGCCTGCTGGTGTCGAAGGTTGGCCAGCCATGGTGGGCCGACGCAGTGTTCAGCGCGAGCGGAATACTGGTGAACGCGAAAGCCACGGCAAGTCCCAGAACAACTGACCATCGTTTTGCGCTGACGAGACTGGCTGCCGCCATGTTTTTGCGAGGCATGGTGCTCAAACTCCAGATGAGAAATCGATCTAGCGATCAGTCGGGTCTGAGGGATCTGGCCTGACCGGCCTCCGGTTCGCCACCCCCTCTGATTTCGACAGTCATCCTAGATGCCCTGCGGGCTTGAGATTAGCCTGGTAGAACCCATCAGGCTTATGGGCCTGGGACATAAGTGGAGTATCCCATGTCCCGCTCGCGGGCTGGAGAAGTGGCGGCCAGAGAAATGCGTTGCGCGGATCCCGCAGACACAACGGTGCGAGCTGAACTGCGCCACCGGCTGAAGTGCCAGGCCATTTCTCTGTTGCCATTCGATCGCGAGATCGATTGGGACGGCCAATAACGGTCGGTATCCGGACTTGGATTGCGGGGCCCCAGTCAACTTTGCGGGACCTGCTTCAAGCACGAAGGATGGCCTGATGACCGGCCCTCAGAATTCTTCAAGTTGTTGAGAAGACGTCGCTTTTTTCTGTGAGAAACCGCCGACAGATTCACGCGCAAACCGACCTGAAATGGCCTGCCTGGAGAACCTGGATTCTCACATGATTTCAAAGGCTTAACAAAATCGCCTTTGATTTCCCTCTGTTTTCCTGCCGCGAGCGACCGTGGATGCCATCTTTGTGCCCTGGCTTTGGGCCGACGTCAACACGGCGGGATAGCGGCAATTATTTCCGCTCGGGAACGCCGAGCCGAAACTGAAGCAAGCCATTTGATTTTGTGAGTTTTCGGCCTTTAACTGCAGGCATCCAATGATCAATGGAAGCGCACTCAAGCAGAGCCTTATGACAGCAGGGAAATACGGGCTCCGCTCTTTTGATGGCCAGCGGCGACCTCGTCAGAGAGTTTGACAATCTTGGGAACAGCAGCGAAGCCACGGACTGCAAGGGTTTGGCGATGCCCCTGCAGCCTCCAAGCGTCGCATCGCTAGTCTGTACTCAGAACATCGTCGTTTCGGACATTCCTCAAAAGATAGACTCCGTAGAGAAAATTTGGAAGCACCAGCGCAACGGGCAGCAGGAACGCCCAGCCCCCGACATCGCCTGTAGGAATGTCACTGCCCGATTGCTGCCCGGCAGAGATTGAGAATGTCCCGAAATCCCAAAGAGCGTGGTAGATGATCGCCGGCCAGATCGATCCGGTGCGTACGAGAATGGCCATGAAGGCGAAACCGCTGAGGGTCGCGGTGAAAGCCTGCAGCATGGCGTTCAGCAATTCCCCCGTCGTCACCGCGTTGAGGATGTGAACAGAGCCGAAGAGCACCGAGGTCCAGATCATTGCAGGCCAGAGGTTTACGCGCGTGCGCAACGCCTGAAACAGGATGCCGCGAAACATCGTCTCCTCCGACAGTCCGACGAACAAAGTGCTCACCAGGATCATCAGCATCAGACCGATGGGGGGCAATCCGATGGCCGCAGCAAGGCCGAGGAACGCCACGATGTAGAGTGCCGGCAGCCACATGATCCTAAGCGAACTCATCGGCTTCGGAGCCACAAACTTCAGGTCGCGCCATCCGGCGAACAGTATGACGGCGACGAGGAAGAGAAAGGCGGCGACGACATTCCAGAGCGGTCCTCTCGACAGGCCTTCGGTGAGCGATTGTTTCTGCCCGCCGCTCAGACAGATCCCGCCGTAGATGGTGATCGTGGCCCAAATGATATACACGATCAGACTGAAGGGCAGGCGGGTGGGCCCGTTTGCAAAGTTCATGTCCATATGCCTCTCTGAGAGTTCAGATCTCACTCATAGTCATCAACTTGCGCCACAGTCTGCAGCAGGATTCATCTGAGCTTGAACGTCCATGGAACCAGGTTGCCGCGTCTGGCCGCCCTGTGCAGTGCGACCAGACCGGCTAGGGTGCAGAGGCCAAACGCCACCACACTGCCCTCCATGCCGAAACTGCCGCCTGTCAGGAATTCTGGTCCTTCGAGTGTCGACTTGGACAGACCGGGCTGTTCGAAGGCACCGGAGACGGAGCCCGAATAGATACCGCTTTGCACGAAGTTCCAGCCCATGTGGAAACCGATACTGAGCCAAAGGCGCCGGGTGAGGATAAAGAGCGCGGCGAGCAGCAGACCGGCCTCCACGGTGATTGCCAGCGCGCCGATCAGCGTGCCTTCCGGATTGCCGAGGTGACGGAGCCCGAAAATCAGAGCCGAGACCAGGAGTGCAATCCAGCTTCCGGCGAGTTCCTCCAAATTGCGGAAGATCACGCCCCGATGCAGCAGTTCCTCGAAGACGCTGGAGCTGATCGCCATAGCGATTGACGGCAGGATGAGGAGGAAGGGGTTGATCCCATCGACGCGGTAAACGCCGAGCACCATCAGGATTAGCACGCACAGCGTATAGAGACCGGCGCCCCCTAGAAGCCCCCCTCCCAGTTCGCGCGCCAGCGGTGCCCGCGCCAATTCGCTGACCGGGCGTCTTTCGACGAAGCGGACGAATGTTACATAAACGACGATCGCAAGAGCTGCCATCACAGCAGCACTGCCGATCGCAAGCAGCGGGCGGTCAGCAAACTGCCCGCCCCAGAAGCCGTTGCTGATGCCCATCAGCACGAACAGCACAGGGGCGAGCACCACGATCCGTATCAGCGGAAACTGCAGGATCCGCAGCCAGAGTGGCCGAGCACCCTCTGTTGCATTCCTTAAATCCCTGGTTCGTTGCCGGTAAGCCAAGTGGCTGACCTCACTTTGCTGCCTTTGCCCAGTCCGGGATATGCCACTCGATCTTGATGCTTTCCGCGCAATCATTCGACAGCTTGCGACCGGGCTGGTTGATGAAGGCCACGCCCATGTCTGCCACGCAAGGTTGGTAGAGCAGGGCGCCATGGCCGGCCTCGGGGATCATGAAGACCTGTGCATTGGTCAGTTCTTCGGTCGCGACTTTGGCCCAGCTTGCCGGTGTCTGGCTGTCGTAGAGGCTGCCGATCGAGAGTGTTGGAATGTCGCTTTTTACCGGGACCTGCCAGTTGTCGCGCTGAACCTGTTTGAAGGGAATGCAGGAACCGAAGACGAAGCGGGCCGCTTCGTCGGCATCATCGCCGATATAGGGGTATTCCTGGGCGGCGGTGAATTTCTGATAGCCCTCGAAACTGTTGAATGGCAGGTCCTCCTGACAGGCATAGTTGAAGAGGTAGAGGTCGCCGAAGAAGGCTTCCTCCGATTTGGCTATATCCCGCTGGATGATGGCGAAGTAGCCGGCGACTTCGGCCTCGCTCATGCTGTCGATCAGGGCCGCCAGACGGGTTGAGGCCTCGCCGCTGGTATGAGTCTTGACGAATGTGACAAGCGCTTCCTTGGACGCATTGATGTTCTGCAGGGCGGCGTAGTCGGCAACCATGCTGGCAGCCTTTGCGTCATCGCTCCCGCGTGCGGCAATCAGTGCCTTTTCGAGTTCGGAGTCGAAGAGGGTGGCGACACGGCCATAGTTCTTTTCCGCATCGATCTCGTCGCGCAGTTCTTCCACGACATTCTGGTTGGAGCGGTCGATCCTCGCCGAAATCACGGCATTGTCCGCGAGCGTCCCGATCAACGCACGCTGGGCCTTGGGCAGCGTTGCGGAGGCCTTGGCGACGTCATCGTCGCCGGGCATCGGCATGACGAAGTCGCGACCGACCAGCAGGTCGACGGTCGGCATCTCCTTGCCGCGATGAAGCTCGTAGATGAAGGCGGGAAGGTAAGGCGTCATCGACAGGTTGCCGTATTTCGCGTTGCGCTCCTCAAAGGGACGGAAGATCGTCTTCGGCTCTATCGGCTTGCCCTGGTGGATGACCTTGCCGGCCTTGGCGGCATGCAGCGTCTCAATGATCACCTTGTCGAGTTCCGGGAAGGTGGCGTTGCAGGTCTCATCCGCCTTGCACTGTTCGACCACGTGTTCGATCGGCTCGCTGACCTTCTGCGCGAAGGTATCGTAGAGCTTCACCCAGGATGGGGCAACGCCGTCGATGATCACGGCGCGGATGCCCTCAGGCGCGACCCGCATGGTTTCGAGCGCGAGCTTCGTGCCGTAGGACACGCCATACATGTTGTAGCTCGTGTAGCCGAGCGCCTGGATGATCGTTGAGACGTCCTTGGCATTTTCGGTGGTGTTGTATTTGGAGATGTCGATGCCGGCGGCTTCGATTTCCCGCAGGCAATCGGCGATGGTGTTGTTGCTCTCGTTCGATCCGTCGATGGCAGTGGTCGTATATTCCTTCTTGGCAATTTTCGCCGCGTTGGAGGCCAAGGCATTGAAGCACTTGACCGACTGGCCCGAGAGACCGGCCGACCGCTGGTCCCAAAAGATGACGTCGCGCGTCTTGCGCCAGGGTTCGAAGGCACCGGCGAGCAGCGGGATTTGCACCATCGCGCTGGCGCCGGGACCGCCCTGGAGATAAACGAGCGGGTCGCTTTCGGGATAGAGCGAATGCGACTTCAGGATCGCAAATTCGAGGCTGATCTTTCTGCCGTCAGGGCTCGCATGATCCTCGGGAACCTGCACCGTTCCGCAAAAGACGGTCTTGCCTTCGATCTCGTTGACGGGAAGCGGGCGGGGGCAGACGATCTGGGTGATCGGCGCGTTCCCTGCGGTAGCCACCTTCAAGGAGGAAAATCCGTCCTCGGCATTGCCGGTGAGGAACGAGATCAAGGCCAGGATGCCGGTATAGTCCATTGCAAAACCCCTCTTTGACGTATTTTTCATCGTGAGAATGAGCCGCAGCATGAAGCGCTGCGACCCACTAGGCATTTCAGAGGCGGCCGCCGGTGAGATCGATCAGTTCTCCAGAGTCCCGCATCTTGCAGGTCATGTACTGCCGCCCGACTGCAGCTTCGATCAGCCATTCATGCTTGCCTGGAGAGCGCGCCTTGGTGAAGTGGACCTGATGCGTGCCGACAGCGAAGTTCTGCGCCACGATCTGGGCGCAGCCCTGATAGGCCATGGGCGGCGCCTTGGCTCCGCTTGCCTGCTGGCGATGGGCCATCGAATGTTCCCGCTCCGTGTTGCCGGCCTGATAGCCTTCGGCGTATCCCCTGGTGCGGTTCTGCTCCCAATAGGGATAGCCATGGACGCCATCCCGATAGCCGCGTTCGAACTCCGCCATCTCCTCGCCATCACCGGGTTCGTAACCCTCCTGATAGTGATGCTTGTTGTGTGCCAGGGCGGCGATGCCGAGGAGGGCGATGGCCGCTGCGGCGGCGGCTGCCTTGTCCTTGTCGCTCATGCCGGCCTCGGCCTGGGGCATGCCAACCTGGAAGGCCAGTATGGTCGCCGCAAACAATGCGATGATGCGTTTCATGGTCACTCTCCTTTGCACCTATTTGCTTCAAGATCTGATGGCAGCTTCACCAGGCCCTCACGCGTCGCTCCGGCGGGAGCCATTCCTTGTCACCCTCGCTGATATCGAAGGCTTCGTAGAAGGCATCGACATGCTTGAGGGCCGCGGTGGCGCGATAGAATCCTGGCGGATGGGCATTGCTCATGAAGACAGTGCGGATCGCCTGATCCGTGACCTTCATCGCCCAGAACTGGGTCCAGGAAATGAAGCAGCGCTGTGCCGGGGTTAGACCATCGATGCTGACGTTTTCTTCCGGATGCTCGGCCAGATAATCCTGCAGCGCCTCGTAGGCGAAGTTGATGCCGCCGACATCGGCCATGTTTTCGCCGACGCTGAGCGCGCCGTTGAGCTTCAGCCCCGGCAGCACCTCATAAGCGCTGGCCTGCTCTACCAGCTTCTGCGCTTCTTTCTCAAAGGCTGCAGCATCTTCAGGCTTCCACCAGTCGTTTAGATTGCCCTTCGCATCGTAGAGCCGGCCGCGGCTGTCGAAGCCATGGGTCATCTCGTGGCCGAGCACGGCGCCGATGCGGCAGAAGTAGGTGGCTGCGTCCTTTTCCGCCTCGAAGGCGGCCGGTTGCAGGATCGCCGCCGGAACTTCGAAGCCATTCTTTGACATGCTATAGCCGGCATTGATAATCACAGGCAGCGTCGTGCGGCTGTCGGAAAAGTCTTCGCTGACGGCGGGTTTGCCGAGCTTGGCATAGGTGCGGCCCGCATCGAAAGCGGTGAGCCGCATGATATTGCCGACAAGGTCGTCCGCGCGGATCTCCACCGAGCCGTAGTCGATCCAGCTTTCCGGGTAGCCGATCTTGTAGGACAGCTTCTCCAGCTTCTCGAGGGCAGCCTTCTTGGTCTCCGGTGCCAGCCAGTCTCTCGTCTGCATGCGGTTCTGGAAGGTCTGGTGGACGCGCTCCACCATGTCCCGTGCTTTCGCCTTGGTATCTTCGGTGAAGTGGCGCTCGACATACAGGCGTAAAACCGGATGGCCGAGATTGGACTGCAGGGCCGATTGCACCAGCTCCGACCGGGGTGGAAGCCGATCGATGCCGTAGACGATCCTGTTCCACGCCTTCGAGGTCGCATCGAAGCGGGTGCCGAGATACGGCTTGAAGTGGTTGATCACCCTGACCTTCAGATAGTCCTTGATGTCCCCGATCGGACGGTCCTTGAGCATATTTTCAAGGGCGGCCAGATAGCGCGGCTGGGTGAGGACGATCCTGTCCGGTGGCGCGACGTCGACAGCAGCCAGCACCTTGCCGAGATCAAGGGTGGGGATCTCCGCCTGGATATCCGCGAAGCCTTTCGGCTGATAGCTGTTGGCGGGGTTCATGGCCTCGACCGGCGTCAATGTGGCCGAATGCAGCTCCCGTTCGAGATCGGCGATCATGTCGACCACCGCGGCGGCGCGCTCTGCGTCATAGCCGGCGGTTTCCAGCACCTGCCTCAGGTTGCCGCGAAGCGCGAGGTCGAGTTCCGAGCTAGGCGGGGCGTCGTAGAGGTTTTCCTGATTGAAGATCAGGGATCCCTCGACAAGGAAGAGAGCCGTCTTCGTTGTATCGGCCTGGTCGGTCGACGGAACGAGGCCGATCAGAGCCACCTCACCGGCGACGGTGATGTAGCGTCCGAGATAGGTCGCAAGATCGTCCATGCTTGCTATAGCATCGATCCGCGCCAGTTCCGGCTCGATCGGCGTGATGCCTTTCGCGTCAAGCGCTGGGGTGTCCATGTAGGCATTGTAGAAGGCGCCGACCTGCTGCAGCGGGCTGCCCTTTTCTGCTGTCGCCGATTTTTCGCCGGCCTCTGCCATCAGGATCTGCATCTGCGCAGTCAGTCTCCGACCCATGAAGTCGAAGGTATCGATGCTGACGCGATCGGCCGGCCGCTCGACGCGGTCGAGCCACCCGCCTGCGGCATAGCGGTAGAAATCCGTGCCCGGATCCACGGATGGATCCATGTTCGTGATCGAGAACGACAACTGGTCCGGTCCGATGTCCGGCACCGGTACCGGGTCGGCGGCCGATGCGGCCACGGATGCCGGCAGATACAGAAGGGCAAGCGAAGTCAGGCGCAGCATGGAGTTCCCTCTACGGTCGAGCATGACAGATGCCATCCGGTGGCCTTTGCCACCTCTTGCGCGTAAAGCCGATGCCGGGAGGCCGGCACCGTCATCGGTCCGATCAGAGCGAACCTTCGTTCGTCAGCGACATCACGTTCGCGACCACGCCGCTGTTCGAAACGAGGCAGCGCCAAGGCGCCCGCGTCGGACCGACGCCGACGGTCACCTGCGAATTGGCTTCCGAGAAGATCATCTCCGTGATCTGCACATCGCCGTTGTTCGTGGTGTTCGACACGGCGGCGAGGCAGGCACTGCGGGCCGCTGGCGGAACGCTCTCGTCCATCAGGGGCTGGGTCGACGCCATCGGCGGCATTTGTGAACTGCCATCCGAGGTGCAGCCGGACAGGACTGCGGCTGTGATGCAGATCATGCTGGTGGTGACCAGGTACGTCTTCATGCCTTCTCCCCCTATTGTCGTTGTGTCTGCCCTACCGTTCGCGAGCCTCTCAGTTGCTCGCTTCGATCAGAAACCGACCGGCCGCCCAGCCGGATGCGCTGCCATCGGGGCGCGAAACACGGCACCAGCGCGTCTGGCCGGTCATCCGGCATCCGCCGTTGCGCAGGATCTCTCCATTGACCACCCGGGTGACGATCGGGCTCTGCGCCGAGGGCCGCGTTCTGATGTTCAGGGCATCGCCCGGTGAGATGCCGGCCACTTGAAAGAAATCCGGCCCGCCCGAAAGGCCGTCGGCAAAGTTTGGCTGGGGCGGCGCGATCGGTCGGCCGCCCGTCACTTCGATGCGAAGCGTAAACCGCGCCTGCTCGTTGCGACGCGCGGCATTGCGCATCAGGTAGACCTGCACGACGTAGTCGCCGCTATCGGGAGCGATGATGTCGGCAAAATCGCCCGAGATCGAGCCGTTGAACAGCGCGTCGCCGCCGCCGGGGCCGAGGATGTTGAAGTAGTTGCTGCCGTTGGAGCTGTCCATCGTGACGGCGAGACGCTGGCCACCCCGGACGTTGATCCGGTAATTTGCGCCTTCATAGCCGCGCACCGTGCCACGGATGACCGTCGAGCTCTGGCCTCGGCCGAATTCGACGCGGACATTCCGCTCCTGCGCGACCGCCGTCTGTGGCCCCGCATCGGCGACGACAAGAAGCGCCGCCGCAATCACTCCACCCAAGAACGCACGCCACCGACGCATCGGACATCTCCCGTTGGGAAGGCTTAGAATGGCTGCCTTGCAACCTTCCGATGTCCTCAGACTGGCATGCTGAAAGCTTGCGAACCAGTGAATTAAATTAGTCTAATATGAGAAAGTCTCATGGTTGCACCAGCTTCAGGGTCTCCTTCTGCGCGCATCGCTGGGATTTTCCGAGCTCCAGCCTGAACCAGCGGATCAACGCGTCCAGAGCAGGCTCAGTGCGGCGGCTCTCCTTGATGCAGAGGTGGTAGTCCTCGTGTGTCGGGAGCTTCGCCGGATCGAGAAGTGCAAGCTGTCCCGCATCCAGTTCTGGTTGTGCGAGAAAGTCTGGAACCAGTGCTGCGCCGAGATCCCGGCGCACCATTTCGAGCGCAATGACATAATGCGAGGCAAACAGCCATCGACAGTCGAGCGGCAGGAGATCGGCTCTTCCGGCATAACGGGCATAGGCCTGCCAGTCGCTTCCGATCTTGCCGGGTTGCAGCTCGGTGGTGATGTAGCGGAAGCCCTTCTTTCGTGCCGCAACAGATGAAGCCACGACGGGAACGAGATTTTCCGGCCAGAGTAGCTGTGCATGGTAGCCTCTGTCCCTCGGCAGCGTCGTCACGAAGGCATCGCCCGAGGCATCGGAGAGCTCCGGATCCTGCGCATACATCAGGATCTGCAGATCGATATCCGGATGGGCCTGATAGAAGGACTGAAGGCGCGGCACGAGCCAGGCCTGGGCGAAACTGCTGCAGATCGCAAGCCGCACGCGATCGCGCGTGCCGCCGATCGCTTCGGCCAGCGAGCGGTCGATTTCGGCAAAGGCCGGCTGCAGGCGTCGCGCGAGGTCTCGGCCGGCATCCGTCAAGGCGATGCCGCGGCCATGTTTCTGGATCAGCCGTTCTCCGACGATTTCTCCGAGCAGACGCAACTGGTGACTGACGGCGCTTTGGGTCACTCCGAGTTCCTCCGCTGCCGCTGCGACGGAGAGATGGCGAGAGACCGTTTCGAACGTGTGCAAGGCCCTGAGGTTATGCCTGAAATCCATCGCGTGATCCTTGAGGCGGCAACAAGCTCTAAAGTTCGGCGCCCACTACGCCGCCACAGGCAGGAGTGGATGCGCCTGAAACTAACGTTTCATGAGGATTATTTAAAATTCAAGAGAGAAACTCATTGGACACCCGCGGTCGACCCTGAAATGCTCTCTCCCGTCGAAATTGTGAACAAGAGATCGACCATGAGGAAGGCAGACAAGGGCAGGCGTCTTTTTGTGAAGGGGATGTCGGCGGTCGCGCTTCTTGGCAGTCCCGCCGCACTCCTGGCCGGGGAAGTGATGAAGGAGGTCGCGGCCTTGAAGCCCGGCGAGTTCACCTGGCATCCCGAGCGGCAGCGGACCGGGCCGGTGGCGATCGTCGTCTCCCTGCCGGAGCAGCGCGTCCACGTTTACCGCAACGGCATCCGCATCGCCGTCTCTACCTGCTCGACCGGAAAGCCGGGTCATGAGACGCCAACCGGCGTGTTCGTGGTCCTGCAGAAAGACAAGCACCACAAGTCCAGCACCTATGACGATGCGCCAATGCCGAACATGAACCGGCTCACCTGGTCGGGCATCGCGCTTCATGCCGGCAATCTCCCGGGCTATCCAGCCTCGCATGGCTGCGTGCGCCTGCCCATGGAATTTTCGGAGCGCCTGTTCGGCATCACCCATCTCGGCACGCCGGTGATTATCTCGGGTGCCACCACCGACCCCTATAACATGACGCATCCGGGCATGGTGCTCGGCGCCTATGCGGCCCGGGAGTTTGAAGGCGCGGTCGCGGCACTGCACGGCAAGGAGCGCCCGAGCGACTGGACGGACCTGAGCAAGCAGCCGGTGGTATCGGTGATCATGTCAACCTATGACGGACGTGCCCTCCTGGTGGAGAATTCGCAGATCCGCGCCGAGGGCCAGATCACCGTCAGCGGTAGGGACAAGCTCGGCAGTCATGTCTTCCTGCTGGACAGTCTCGATCAGGCTGCACAAGGTATGCGCTGGATTGCGTTCGCGAACTCGGACGAAGATGCGGGCGTGGTCAGCACGGCAGCAAACCTTATCTCCCGCATCTCCGCTGACCCGTCTTTCGTCGCAACCATGCAAAAGGTCCTGCATCCCGGCGCCATCCTCATCCTCACCGACGCGCCGCTTGCCCCCGACAGCCGATCGGGCAAGGATTTCGTTATCATGACGTGAGTTGGCTTGGACCACGAAAGAGGTGGGCCGATCCAATGTCCGCTGATGGAAACGCCCCAAGCTATTTGAGATACCCAAATTTCGATGTCCATCCAAATGCAGAATGTCTGGGTCCCCAGCCAATTTTCGCGAGACCCGTTCGGAACGACGGACGCCCTGGCGAACCGCAGCCACAATTGCTCAAGTTGTTGAGAAGGCGTCGCTTTTTTCTCTGAGAAATAGCCGCTGATTTTCAGCGGACAACCGGCCTAAAATGGCCTGCCTGGAGAGCCTGGATTCTCACATGATTTCAGATGCTTAGCGAAATCGCCTTTAGTTTCCTTATATTTTCCCATCGCGAGCGACCCTGGATGCCACCTTTGTGCCCTGGCTTTGGGTATCAGTCAACGGCAGGGATAGCGGAAATAATTTCCGCCTTCGGACCTGAAATTTGTGGTCCGCAGCGCTGATGCGTGGCAGCTTTGTGCGCCCATTCTAGCCGTTGTAACGGGCTGCGAAATTTCCTCAAAGTTGCCGTTCGGCTTATGCGAGCTGAATGGCCAGCTTGGGGTGGATAGCGAACTAGCAGCTCCTGGACAATTCTGCATGAAAGCCACCGCGCAACGGGCCGCCAGCATCCGGGCAATGCGCCCCAATTCGGCCGTCTGACGAGCGACGCTCTAACGTTTCTCGCACCATGCTTGTTCGCCAGTCGCCTCGTGGAGCTTGACATTGAAATCGGCCTTCGCGTCTCGCTTGAGTTCAATTGGCGTCTCAATGCTGCCGGAAGTAACTTGTGCCTCGCCCTCATAGATCTCCTTCGCGCCGTGGCCGGGCGACACGATCAGTTCGATCTTGACCGGAACAGGAGGAAGCGGCCCGCCCGTCAACCAATCGGCTGCGCTGCGGCGCCCGAATACCGTAGCGGAGATGCGCAGATTGCCCGGACAATGGTCGCCGAGTCGGAAGCGCGTGGCCCGCATTTCCGTTGCCCCGTCGGCAGGCGCTGCGGCTGCGGACATGTGCGCTTCACCAAACCACGAAAAGCCGGACGCGAAGCCCTCCCTCCAGAACGGGTGCACGACCGAATCTGTTTTCAGTCGACCTGTCGCCGGATCTTCCTGCAACAAACTGCTGGTGAAGCGAATCGGCCGATTGTCGTTGTGCGTCAGATAAAGTTCTGCCACGCCGGCATTGTCGGGCCAAAACATCCAAATCTCAAGGAAGCGCTGGCCACCTCCCGATTTCCGTGCCTCGCTCTCGATCGGCAGCGAGGCAAAGATAAGAAACAAAAAAAATGCCGCTCCAAACCCGCCGGACACGGTATCGACGAAACTCAGCGCCAAGCTTGGCGGTCGATCACGGATGCGCTTGCGGGGCATTAGGGACAGCCTGCGTTTGTTGGCGCCGTTATATAGTCGTCATCGTTATGGATCAGCGCGAGCACGACCCTGCCGCCCGAGCAAGCAACAAAGCGGTTGGGATCCAGTGGAAAGGCCGACGACTGTGGCCACCCTTCGGAACCAACCTCAAGATGCATTGACATCGCAGACCCCGGCATGGACGACGAGATGACATAAATCGGTTTGATCAACCCTTCGCGTAGTCGAGCGAGTCGCGCGCAATAGGAGCCACCTATCTGGCTGCTCCGGATCACCCAAGAATCGTCGGCGGTGTCGCCGACCGTGAGTCCGTCGATAGTCGAGCAGTCGGAGGACGTGATACGAAGCAGGGCGGTGGAATCGCCTGATTTCAGGTCGGCTGCAACTGCGGAGCGCATCCGCGACATGCTGGAGCTTCCCGAACTGGAGGCGGCCGACGGCACGAGCTTGATAAATACGACGAAAATCAGAAACAGGGCTACCGATGCGGCGAGCACGCAGGTCAGCGCATCAGTCAGACTCATCATCAAGATGTCGTCATCGTCACTCATGCAGGCCTGCCTAGATCTGCCGGGCCGGCTGGTGACGGTTGGATACCTTTCACACCGTCACGTTTTGTCTCTGCCTCTTCATTGCCGCTGTCGTCGGGATCAAACGCGTAGTGGCCGAAGAGCGGCAGGATAGATTGCTCGAAATAACGCACCTCCAAGGCAGCGAGCAGTGAAAGCAGGATGCCAAAGGCAAGAGCGAGAAGCGTAGTTGCGAACGCTAGTCCCAAATCGGCAGAGAGCGTGCTGATGGCCTGGGCTCGCTCGGAAGCCGTCGTCGCCCAGACGATTGAATCGGCCCCGGTCAAGCTGTTCATGATGCCGCGCACCGTTCCGATGAAGCCGAGAGCAGGCAATGTGGCGACTGCAAAACGCATCGGCCAACGCGCCGAGGCGATTTCGTCCATCAACTGATCTTTCCAATAGGCGCGTTCGCCAGGGTCGAGCGAGCGCACTTGTGCCCCAGCTCGCGCCAAAAGCTTGACGACGTTGTCGCGGCCGGGATCGACTTCGGCACCAGTCCTGATCATGCGTTGCGAGATTTTCATCATGATCGTCGCAGCCGACAGCCGACCCAAGCAAAGAACGAGTGCGAAGTAACCAACCAGGAAGATCAGGAACTGCTCCCACCCAGTAATCAGTGTGACGTAAAAGACGCCGCTTCTGTACTCGCCCGTCGCGCGCATCTGGCCAATGCCCCAGGTAAGGAGCTTCTCCATCTGATCGAAGCTGCGCCACATGTCCTGCTCGGATAGGGGCGAGTTATCGGCGCCCGTTGGCTGTGAACCACACCGGTCCTTGCCATATCGGTAACCAGTGCCGTCAGTGGCCTGCGACTTGAGCAGCATCGCATTGGTAATTTCGCTGTCCGTGACGGAGTTCGGCACCGACATGCGAAGGACCGAAAGGTCGAACTCTCCAGCCGCTGCGTTCGCCATGAACGCGCTGTTCCTCAGCGCTGACGCATCGGCGTAGTCGGATGGATAGAGCCGCGTCATGAAATAGGCGACCGCGGGTGCATAGGCGGCATCGGCGAGGTCTACGCGGTCCGCGTCGGCGTCGCGGGACGTATCGTTGTTACAGACACCGCGACTAAAAGCGATCAACAGGTTCGTACCGAGCTCCCGTCGGCGCTTGGGGTCTTTCAGCACTTTATACGTGTTTGCCAGCGCCTGATCGGTGCCGGCCTGCGTAACGAGATCGGCTGGAGTGGCCACGGTGTCCGGGCCGATTACGCCTGCGTCGATCAACATGCTCCAGATTACTTCATCGCTGAACGGCGCGAGCGTTGCTGGCTCCTGGGGTTTCGCCGCGCAATCATGCTGATTGAGTGCGGGCATCCCCGAACAGAACGCCTGGGCCAGGTCGACCGTTTCGGCGATCCGCAAGAGGCGGGCCTGCGCAATTCTCTGCAATCCGCCATAGGTCCCAAGCGCCAAGGTGAGCGCCAGAAGCATCATCACGATCCAACCTAACCATGACAGCGATAGATGCTGGTCGAATAGGTGATGGCCGGCCCAGTCCCGGGTTTGACGCATCTTGTGATTGAGCGAAGTCTTGTTGTGCGCGACGGGTCGCACCTGTGCTGCGGGGCCAGTCACTGGCATTCTCCTAGAACTTCGGCCAAGACTCCGAAAACATGAACCTTCACGCCTGCCTTCTTTGTCATCGCATCAGCATCGGTGAGCGCGCTCATCAGCGCGACGCGATTGACGAGTGTCGGCTCGGCGAGTTCTCGCATCTTCGGGACAATGCCTGCCGCCGTGCCGCACAATGAACGGCCTGGCGGCTTTGCACCGCCCGTCCAAACAGCCTCTTTGGCTGGGGGGAGCTTCGGGAGCGGATGCAGGTGGACGATCATGCGGTCGGCGAACGCATCGGTAACCACAGCATTGTCCCCGGCCCAGAAAGCATAAACGGCCATGCCGGTCTCACGTGCGGCTCCAAGCGTTAGCGTCCAGGACGGTTGGTCCTTGAAGTACGGAACCAGTGCTTTGAGACCGTCCATCCAAGGTCCGACCTCCGAAGTGCCAAACGGGGTGGTGCTTCCCGGCGGCGCAATAGGCGCGTCGAGCGTCCAAACGCCGGGCTCAGCGGCACCCATGTCCTTCAACCAGACCTGTCTTTCCGCGTTGCCCTCCTGCGACTGCCGAAGGGCGAGCCAGCCTTCTGCAGGCCAAGAGCGTATCACGTCGAGCCTTCTGCCGTTGCTGAGCCAGCGGCGCAGCAACTCGGCCCGTATGCCCTTGCGATCAGGTTGCAGCCAAAGCCAGAGGCTGGAATTCAGATCATCTGGCTTGGCGAGGCGCAGGAATTCGACGCGGGTAGCCCCGGCCTCCTCGGTCGGAAGTTCGATATCGAAACGCATTGCCTCGATCTGTCCATCGCCACCGAAAACGTTTCGTTGCTCAAACCGAACGACTGCATTACCGAATGGGAATTCGCCGCTGTCAATTACCTCGTGAGGCTTTGCTGGCGCACCGCTGTTCATCAACTGCCCGCGCAGCCGGTCTTCGATAAGCTCCAGTTCTGTTCGATCGCCGATCACCGTGGCTTCGTCGCCGACGGCTGTCAGATCGATGTATCCGGGCTGGCCATCGCCGCAGGCGGCCGACCAACCCGGCATCGTCTCCAGTGTCAACTTGAGCTCCGGCGGCACAAACGGACAATAGAGGATCGCGAGATAGCCGCCGTTCAGCTTCCAGAGCAGCCGGGCTTCGATATCAAAACGCCGTGCGCCTAATTGATAGCAAAGCACCGCGCGTTGGGCATTTGTGAACTGCGATCGTCGTTTTTCGTCGCTACGATCGAAGCGGAAATAACGGAAATCCGGAATGTTGTTCTCGCAGCCGCCTCCGCGCGAGCCGATGGGCGCCCGCGCAACGCCGACATTGGCCAGATCAGGTGACAGCTCCAATGTGCGGCCGCCATTGCCTACCACACAGATTTTCCGCGCGGCTTCAGCAGAAAGGCTGGGACTGTGCCAAGGCGACGGTCTCGGGTGGGGATGAACACCCTGGAGTATCGGGGATTGAGCGGCCGACGGCGGATTGAACACCTGACCCCAGAGTTCGTAGCGATCGCCATCCGCGATGACGCGTCCATTGTTGTCGGATCCCGAGACCTCCTCGCAGTAGATGCCCGTGACGCTTTCACCCCAGAATGGCTGCGCTGGACCCGTGCTCTTGACCTCGGCGGGCGGCACGCCATTGGCACCCGGAATCGCAGGTACCGTGCCAGGCCCCGGTCCTGCCGGCATGCCGGCCGGCACCGCCGCTCCCTCGCCGCCATTGTCCGAACCGCCTGGGGCCTGACTAGAGCCGTCCTTGCCGGCAGGGTTGACTGAGCTGATGGAGCCGTCACCCTTCATCAGAGATATTTCGATATCCTTGGGCAGCTTGAGCAGATTCTTGAGATCGATGTCGAGTAGGCTCTTCAGTACGTCAGCGATCAACGCCGGCGACATCAGCTCGACTGTCGGCGTCGTGATGCCGACATGAAGACCAAGGAAACTGAGTTCCAGGCGCGTGCGATTAGTGCTGGCCGAGAAACTCGCCTTGCCGGGCTTCCAGCCGAACAGATCCAGACCGACACCGGCCTTCAGCCCCGGATCGCTGAATTCGAGATCTGTCGCAGCTTCGAGATTGCCGGTCCCGAAAAGGAAATTCTGGCTAACGCTTAGCTTCGCAGATCCACCGTCGGGAAACAGCGGATCGCATGCTTTTGTACAGAATGTTACGAGCGAACTGCTCATATCGACACCCAACAATTCCATCGACGACTTCGCCTTGAAGAGGTTTACTCCGCGGCCGACGATCTCGCCCTCGGCCGAAGCCTTGATGATCGCCTTTATGGCGTCGGTCGTAGCGGCATCAAAGCGAGCTTCCTGTCCGGCCAGGTCAACGAGCCCTGTGGCTTCGAGCAGGGCGACGGAATTGAACGCGATCAGTCTTCCTTTGAGATCGAAGCGCGCTCGATCAATGTCGCGGAGGTCCAGGATGGATTCTATCTTGAGGACGTTGGCGAGCTGAGGCTCTAGGGCGGTCAGGTCGGCGCCGAGGGCAAGGCCCTTCGCGCTGCCGTCGCTGCCGGTATGATAAATGACGATGATCTGCGACAATGCGACTGGGCCGAAATACATCGGCGTCTTGAGCCCGAGCCGGATCTCCCGATCCAGATCGACGCCGTCCAGCGATATCGCCACGCGTTGCACGGCGATACGAAACCCTTGCCCTCCGAGCTCCATCTCAACGGTCAAACCGAACACTAGGCCCCAACGATGACCGGTATCGTCCAGCTTGGCGACACGCGGCGCGATAACCTTCACGCCGTTACCCGGGAACGGCAGGAGGTTCGACACGGTGCTGACGAGTTGGTCCAGCAAGGCCGTCTCGACACCATCTGGCAACTCGATGCGGAAGGCTCCGAGATTTCCTGGATCGAGAGGGAAGACGATGCGCGCCCTTACGTCATAGCTGTCGGCGATCAGAAGCCTGCCGGTCACTGAAAGGGAACCGTCGTCCTTCAGCGTGAGGCTGTCTTTGTCGATCAGGTCGAACGTGAACCCGCCGGGCTCGGGTTTAAATGCTCCTACACCAGGGAGATCGAGACCATTCCTGGCCGCCTGTTCGAGTTTGGTGGCCAGCGTGATTTGCGCCTTGTCGACGATGGCTCCGTACAGAACCCGCATTGGGTCGGCCGCGGGATCGGCGAAGTCGACGCGTATGGTGATGTTGCCAAGGAAGGGCAGTCCGCTGAAAGTCAGGTCAGCGGCAGCGATGCCGCGACCGATCTCGACATTGCCTATGCTCAGGAAGCCCGACACGGGGCCGACCGCCGCCATCAAGCGGCAACGCAGAGCCGCGCCCAAGGCCAGGCGTTCCGGTCCGCTGAGCCCGCTCAGATCAACCTTGAAGCTGGCGAGCTGCTCATCGATTTCGATCGCGAACCCTTCCAGGCGGGCCTGCGTTGGAGGCTGATCGCAGGCACTAAACTGCCCGGCCACGAACTCCAACGGCAGTGGCAGCCGACCGAAGGCGAAGCCGCCTCGGGCCTGCACGGCATCAAAGTCGAACGTGACCTTGAGACCAAACAGATCGAGCTGCTCGTTCGACAGGTAGTTGGCGATATCGCTCATCTGCTTGGAGGCCTGGCATATCGCGGTATCTCGAGCGGCCCTGGCGATGCCGTCAGACAGTGCATCCAAGCCGAGCTTGGGATTTGCCAGATCGACCGATGCCTCGATGGCGACCTCGCAGCCATCAAATTCCTTAACTGCCCGCACGTGGAAAGCGAGCTGGCCGCCGGCAACTTCCGGGACGATGGAAAGCCTTGGGATTGCGGAGAGGGCCTTGAACGGCCCAAGGTTCTTGACCGCATCGACCAAAGCTTTGGGATCGACAGCGGCGAAGGAAATGCGGCGGACAGCAGCACCGCTTCGATCGATCAACAACTCTGCGGTTGCCCCGGCCACGAGACCTGGCGTGCCGCCAATCGCAAGTTCAAGTTCCGCGGCGGCCGTCAATGTACCGCCAGCCCAGTCGATGTTCGGTTTGACAGAGCCTGCCTTCAGTCGCACGGCGATCGGAAGATCCCCTCCCGCCGCAATGGCAATATCCAATCGAAGCCGATCGGCCTGGCTGATCAGGAGCGATTGGAGCGTGGCAACCGCTTGTTCCTTGAGAGCGTCTGACGGATCGACAAGATCTCCATCCCTGACGAGAGGTAAGGAAATTGGCAGCCCATCGGTGCCCGCTACCGACAGGTTCACCTTAAGGGTGACCGTGCGCATGTCGCGCGAGACTTCGAAGTCGACGGCGTCTAGGTCGATCGAGCGTGGCAGGCCAAGTTCGTAGAGTGCAGCCTTTGTCTGCTGCGGATCGACGTCTATATCAGCATCGCCCAGCGTGCTGATTACGTGCAGGCGCCCGTCCCCGTCGAGTGCAAGGCCCGTGACCCGCAGGCCAAGCGGAATGCGTTGCGGCGTGCGTTCCCCGCTGATGGCGGCAGGCTCTGCAGCGCCTTCAGTCGCGAGAGGCGCTGCGCAGGTGGCTTGGGGGTCGGTGTTGGCCGGGCAGATCGCGGCCGAGCTTGCAACTTGCCAACGCCGGTGGACCAGAACTGCATCATGCAGTCTATCGCCTGCCTCGGATTGACCCGTTTCCACGAGCTCGAAGCCAAGGCCTGTCTCCCCAGGCTCCAGTTCACTCAGCCTATCGAGGGCGGTTCCCGCCGTTTCCGTATCGTCGGGATCGGCAGCGGACTCGACCGCGGTGTCATCGGAGGCTGTGGCGGGCTGCGCAAGGGGCTTGACCGCATTCGCGAGCGTGGCTTCGGTTGCATCAATGCGTGCTATTTGCGCTTCGAGTTCGTGATCCTCGGCGAATGTCTCAATCGCTGCGTCGTCGGCCGTCCCGTCCTTCTTCACGAGGGTCGGGTTCTTCGCGCCAGGAGCCTCCGCTTGCGCCACGAGGTCCTTCCAGAATGCAGGCTCCTGGTTGACCTTGAGCGCGCGAAGTGTTGCACGCGTCTGACTTTTGAGAATCGAGGCCAGAGCGAGGTTGCGGCGATATATGGATTCGCGGCTGGCCGACTCGCCCACTGCGCGTTGAAGGTCATCTTGGCCGACCGTTCCCGGCAGGCGCAGCAGCTCGGGCATCAAGAATGGCGCAAGGTGGCCGAGATCGCTGCGCAGGCCGACAGCGTTCTCCATCAACAGCAGGCGGGACTTTCCGTCTCGTCCTGGCGAAACGGCGGTGTTGACGCTGCACCCGGTGGAAGTCGTCGGCGATACGGCGCACTCCAACGCCGAGTGCCTAATCTCCAGTGCGGCGCAGAAATCTTCGGCATTGGCTGAGTCTATCGCCAAGTGGGGCTGCAAAGCACCTCCCTCCGCCGCCAGTTCAAACGGCAGTGCAACGATACCAATGCCATGCTGGCGCAGGCGACGGATGCGTTCTCGTTGCGAAACACTCCGGGGGAACGGGCTGGTCTTGAGGATCGGCACCGCGCCCGAACGGTCGCAACGATAGAGTTCGGTGTCGGGGGATCGTGCAAGGAACGCCTGCATCGCGCCTTTGACTTGCGACAGGCCACTGGTTTCGTCCCAGCGCGCCGTCGCGCCGCGAAAAACGCCTTCGATTCGGGCGCTGAGGCCCGCTGGGACGTCAGAGTTGCGTCGGCCGTCGGCCTGCATGGAGTCGAACAGCGTGCGCAAATAGGCCACGTACTGCCTGCCCCATGCTTCGCTGCCGATGTCGTCCGGACGATGCAAGGCGAAGACATAGGCGGAGCCGATGGCGATCCGCCAGCGCAGTGACGAAAAGCGCTGCTCGAACGGCGGCAAAGATGCGGACGCGGTGGCAGCTTTGAGCAAGCTGTCGACGGACGCCAGAAGATCAAGATGCTGAAGCCCAACCCCTGAGTCCCGCAGCTTCCGCAACAGCGCGTTGCCCGCGATGCAGCGAAGCGCACGCTCCGCCGCCGAAAGCGCATCGTCACGCGCCTTTTCCTGCGTCAGCTTTTCACCGCGTAAGAGCTTCTCGACGTGGTATTGCTCGGCGACCACCATGCGAAGATCGAAGTAGAGGGCTGCAGACATACTCTCGGGCGCCTTGAAGCGGCCCATCGTCACCGGGTCGAACCATCCCTGCGGGCTCGCGAGCAACTGCTTGATGCGCGGTTGGTTGAAGACAAGAAGTTCGGCGTTGATATGGCGCAACAGCGCGCGGTCACGAGGCTCGGGAAGCAGCGCGGCGTTCTCGGGAATGCAGCCGTTAGATGCAATGAGGTCGCGCGCGAGCACGACAACAGGCGCGTTGTTGTCTATATCTACGTCGTCTGCGAGATCGACCATCCCGACGCCAAGCAACTGCGTGACGGCGCGAGCGGCGTCGAAAAAGCGAACCTTCTGCTGACCGACCCGAGCCGCTTCGATAGCAGTTGATGCGACGCCATACATGACGCTGCGCTCGATAACGAAGTCGGCGGGATCGATCGGACCGCGAAGCATGCGCGCACCTTTGCAACGCGCGAGCTGGACTCGGGCAGGGTCGATCTGTCCAAGCGCCATGAAACTCCCAATGTCGCTTTGCCACACAGCGCTTCCGATGGCATTCAACGCCTTCAGCGCGGTGTCCGCGATAAATATCTTGCTTCCTGAAGAGGGAATCAGGAAGCCCGCCGCGACTGCCGAAAACACGCGGGTTTCGTTCGCCTGAGCGAGGACATCCAAGTATGCACGCAGCACGGTTGTGTCGCCGGTTTCCTTAAACGGCAGAACGCTTTCTGAGTTAGGCTGACATCCGGCCAACGCGGCATGGCCCTCGCTCTGATGGGCGTAGGCCATCAACCAGGCCAAACCAGACGCGTATTTTGTCGGATCCGGAAGAGCCATGCGGCGCCCGGTCGAATCGACCTGAACCCGGAGGGCGTCATCGTTTGCAGCCTCATTCAGCAGCTTGGCCGCGATTTGAAAGACCGCGGCCTGATCCGTCGCCGTGTTCACGGCCTTCAGTTCCTCGTTGAGTTCCACCACCCGCTTTTTCAAACGCTCGTTGATGGCTTTGACGATTTCCGAATCAGCCCTGACGATAAAGCGGAAGTCTGCATGAGGCAGCATGATCGGTTGAACAAGGCTCGACCAACTGCCTTTGATGATGGCGGATGAAACAGCGCCCAAGTTGCCCTGATCGGCCAGAAGCTGCTCGGATGCGCGGCGCAGCACGGCGTAAGATCCTAAGGAGTCGTTTCCTTGGGTGGGGGCAATCGCATAGACTGGCGCGCGTGTGCTACGCTTCACAGGATCATCGAAGAACAGACGCACTGCGGCGTGTCGCGACGATGCCTCGAAGAAGATTGCACCAGTCCCAGCGCCATCGGGCACGAGTTGCGTCGACGTCACTGTCAAGCCGGGTTTGTCGGCCTCGACTTCGGGGAGCCTGATGTCGCAGGCTCCTAAGAGTTTGCTGAGCTCGAATTCGCCGTGCGGGAAAAAATACTCCTGCCGTCCCGCTACCGTGACCCGGTATGCCGGGTAACCGTCGTGACATCCGCGGACAATCGAATGGCCATCCGGCCATAGGGTGACGTTGAATCGGTAATCGATGTCGGGCAGAAAGCCGACGCCTGAACCCGCTTGCCCTTGCAGCGTGAATGTCGCCTTGCCGCTGGCAAAGACCACGTCTTCAATCTTGAAGTCGTTGCGTATGCTGTCGAGCTGAGTGATGCCCAGATCTGTTTTACCGGTCTTGAAATCCTGACTAATGGTCTTTCGCGCGAAATCGACCTTAACGGTCTGCTGCGTCTTGATTCCCGGCAACGGATCGCTCTTGAGGATTTCCGTCTCCACGACGACGGTTAGCGGAGATTGAGCCTGCGTAGGCGCGGATAGCATCCACGCGACAGTGAACGCTGCGAGCCCGCAAATCCTAGTTGCGTAGAGCATGCTGCACTCCCCCCCCCCCCCCCCCCAAGCGGGAGGCCGCCCGGTACCGCCGCGCCAAACTAAACTGCATGCTCGTAGTAATTGTAAGTAAACTAAAATAATGGCTGCAAATCAAGGCTCTCTGTTTAAATAAGTTATGTGACCGAACCTTGATTAAACCATTCATCTGGCTGAGCGAGCGATCGCAGCCAACGCAATTGCGGCAAGCTGATCATCTGTGATCCGGAGGGTTTTTTGTCAGGAGTTCGCACTAGAACTGAAAGGCGGCCAGTTCCGTTGCGTACAGAGAATCGCGCCGAAGGCGGTTTCTTTCTTGAACGCGTCACCACTGCCAGTGCGTTGACGGGCCCGGGTCCACCGTTCTCAGGCTACTGAAAGAACGCCAGATTCCGGCGTGTGACCAATGCAGTCTGAGCGACGAAAAAGGGGTCGGAAGCTGTCGGTGAGATTCCTCCTTTACCGGCAGCTATTCGCCTCTAGGGGCCCGAAAGCGGACCGTCTGAAGGCGTGCCCCATAACGGACATCGCTTGCGGGTCCCCAGCCAATTTTAGGAGACCCGCTTCAGCACGACGTATGGCGTCAAGAACAGAAACCACGAATGCTCAAGTTGTTGAGAAGGCGTCGCTTTTTTCTGTGAGAAATAGTCGCTGATTTTCAGCGAAAAACCGACCTAAGATGGCTCGCCTGGAGAACCTGGAGCCGCACGCACGATCCTGATTCAGTAATAGATTCAAACTCTTGCAAGATGTCGCGTCAACAATGTGGTGGTAGTTTGTGGGGGTGTCAACAATTTCAGCACGGAATTTCTGAAACTTCCTTATATGTTGTCATCGACCAATCACGGCCCTCAGGATGACCAGTAATGAAGATCGGCGCAACGGACGATTTCGAAACGCAATACATGGCAAAGTTCCGCCAAATAGCTGCGCCCTACGGGTTGTTCATGGAATACGCAACAGATCGCGCTGGTCGGGATATCGGCCTCCATCTGACACAGGCGGCTGCGGCTGGTCGTGGGAAGATCGTAACTCCGGTCTCCATATGGTTTCAAATGAAGGGCATCATGCCCAAGACGCTGGACCAAGCGGCATTTCATGCCGCAAATGACATTTCGGTGTCGTTAAACACCAGCCATCTCGCGTTCTGGTATATGAACCCTCAACCTACATACTTGGTGATCTACGTAGGTAGCGTTGATTCCTTCTTTGCTATCGATATCAAGGAATGGGTCCGCCGAAACTATGGAGATGAGATCCTCTCGCACAGTGCGCAGACGGTCACGGTTCGAGTAGGCAAACACAATATTCTGGATGAGCACTTCTTCCGGAGGGCGCTGGACATGAATCTAGTTCCGACGCTGCGGTCATTATTTGCGCAGGATAACGATCACCAGATTGCTAGTTTCCTTAGGGATTCCAGCTTGGTTAAGTGGCTATCTAACTGTCAGGCAGAAGGACGAGATGCACGTATCCGAGTCATTAAATACATGTCGAAAATGCGTACCGAGGTGTATTTCGAAAGCCTCTCTCCTCAAGGGACGTGGGACGAGATCCGGACTCATTGGCAATTCGCGATGGGCGACCTGGAATCCAGTTTCTCGTTTCTGACGTTTCATCCCCGCAGAAGTGCCTCATGGCAGAGGGAAACCGATTTTGGATTGGACGGCGAGCCCCATGGTGTGACACGGCTGCGAATTGACGATCCAGAGGAAGAAGACTGGTGGGATGAAGATGAGGAAGCCGATCCAGAGTGCCTACTCGACCTTGGCAGCGGACGAATGTCCTACGGAGAAATGGCTGGAGGGGAGATAATAACCCACGAGATTGCTATCAGTCTCAACGAGGTTGGCGAGAGATGGGTAGAGATCCTCAACAGGCTTGAGGCATCGGAGATTATTTCCGTGACCGTATCTCCGCATTTGCTGAGTGTTGCCCCATGGCATGCTCGGGAATAGCAGAGCGACCGACTTTGCATAGTGTGCTGCCTCCTATCGAAGCGATCAACTCCGCTCATTCGGTCTTTTTGCGCAACCATTCCGCTTCTATAAGCCCGATGCGAGAGAACGATCCGCCGACATCCTGCGCGATCCGTTGAGCGTGACTAGGTTTCAGTTGAGCCACCCATTCCACGCTTCCCTCGCCCTCACCGAAAATTTGAGCATTCCCGTTCGCGACTGCCTCCACAGTGCCGTGTGCGCCAGCAGCAAACTTTCGGATCGAGAACCGATCTCGGGGCTTGCCCAATGCGAAAAGCTCGATGTGGTCCTTCTCTATGGGATGTTCAACGACGAAGCCTCGAGCAGAAGCGCCGGAGTTTGAGGTCTTCAGCGTCCAGAACGGGAAATCATAGAACTCACCGTTTGTGAGCCTCACGCTGTCACAGAGCGGCATCAGGCATAGTAAATATTCAAAGGCTTCCCCGACCTTGTGGCGGACAACCGTCCTCCTCTAGGTGCGGCTTAATGTCGATGCACAGGGTGCCGTTTCTGATTATTATGTCGTGCGCGGGTCGGAGGCGGCATATCTCCTCCAGTCTCATACCCGTGTGTAGGGCAATGAGAGGGAGCCAGTGCAGCGCGCTCGTATCCGAAGCCTGACGATATTCCTTCGACCTGAAGAGACGTTCCAAGTCTTCGAGAGACCAATCATCTCTTGCTGATTTCTTCGCCTTGGTTCCTGGGAATGAATGTCCTGCAAAAGGTTGGAGGCTGACGGGGACATGTTTCTTGAACACAAGCCATTTCCAGAGCGACCACAGTCCGCTGAAGTGCCTCTTCGCCGTCTTCATAGTGACCAATGGCGTAGTTTTGTTTGCCCTCGCGCGGGCTAGCTCTTTCTTGGGCGATGCAATTGAGCCTTTCCCATGGGAAGCTGGCATTTGAAGATAGAGCTCCCTGAACTCGGCAGCTTTCTCATTATCGATCCGTCCCACTGGGAGGTCACCCATCAGACCGATGAACAGTTGAACGCTCTGGCGATATTGATCTGCGTCCTTGAGTGGCTTGTTATGGTTGTACCCGGCTATGATGTCCGCTTGCCACTCCTTGATGTAGCTGGAGAGCTTCGTCATATTAGCGACTGGTTCCGGGGGCGCTGATGCAGCTACGGTCTGCACTGAAGCAGTGGCAACCGTCTCCTGTCCAAAGACAACATGCATCCGCTGGTCTACATACTCGCGTAGCTGTTTTTCAAGCGCTGCCACCGTTCTGCGGAGACGTTCCCCGCCTTTGATGTCTTGGTACTCGGAGCGTTCTAAAGCCCAATGTGCTTCTTCACTGATTGCGGCACTGTACCGCGTACCCTCGTCAGCGTTCATCATCACAAGCGTTCGCGGCAAGGTCTCATGATGTAACCTCAAACGCCCGGGTGGCATCTCGTCCACCATCCGGAGCCGCTGGGGCCACGGCGGTGTGTCCAGCCATACGCGGATTGCAGCCCGGATATCGTCGTCGGTGAGGGGAAACTCATCATCTTCATCCAGGATCATGTTGAACAGCTTCTCAGTGCCGATGAAAAGGTGGGCGGCTCGCGCTCTGGCTGTACGTCGCACGCTGGTGCTTAAAGAGCGGTATATTTCGGTTTGTCCAAGCCGCGCCCGAAGCGATGTGGGGACCCGCCGCCGAAAATAGTAGGAATCGGCTTCACGCCGCAGGAAATCTGACATCGCCAAAGCGCCCTTTGTTGGGGGTGCAGTGCGGGGGTATTCCCGTCACTGGCGACATGCAGCTAAGATGTTGAATTTTAACAAGGAAAGTGGCTGGGGAACCTGGATTCGAACCAAGATTAACGGAGTCAGAGTCCGTCGTTCTACCGTTGAACTATTCCCCACCAGGGTGTCGCCGCGGCGACCGGTGAGCGGGCTTATAGCCAAAACATCTGGCATTGCAAAGACCGAATTTCAAAAAAATGACAGGAGGCGAAAAGTGGTCCACGCGCAGGCGTGTTGGAGGGGAGAAAGGCCGGGGCGGCGTCGCGCAGGCAGCCCTTTGAAGCGCTTCTGAAAAACCGTTTGGCGCGCGGGGCAGGCGCTGGTATGCTTTGTCCAACGAAACGAATGATGACACCAGCGGCATGCGTCGGTTTTGGCGCCTTGCGCGGTGCAGTGGATAACTTCAGTGACAGACCCCAATCGCGGCGGACAGCCGAACAGCGAGGGGACGTCGACAGGCAAGCGCAAGGGCGGGTCTCCTCGCCGGCGCGGCAAGGGCAAGAAGTCGGGACCGGTCAGGAACGGTCGCGATGCTTCTGCCTCGGCAGGATCGGCGGGCACGCCGGTGGCCGAGCGACGTTCCGAATCAGCCTTTGCGGATGGTCCCATCCGCAAGCGAAAGCGCCGCAGGCGCGGCAAAGGCGGCGTTGCGCCGTCGGAACATCAGCACGACAATCAGAACGGTAACACGTCCCCGGCAGGCCCGGACGCAGGCACGGCTTCGGCCGGTCTCCCGAATGCCGGTCCCGCTTCGTCAGCAGATCGCGGCGATGTCAGGCGTGGCGAGGGCGTTGAGCCCAGGCGCCATCAGCAGAGAGACATGGGCCACGATGCCGCCGGCCTGTCTGATCCGTCTGGCCAACGCTCCGGCCGCAAGCGCAAACGCAATCGCAACCGCCATGCCGCAGCCCCGAAGCCGGGTCATGTGCGCCCGCTCGCCGGTTCCGAGCCGCCGTCGGCGGCGGTCGCCAAGCCGCTCCGACCCGAGCCGCAGGCAGCTCCCGCAGCTCAGCCGCGCTCGGTTCCGCAAAATGCCCAGCTCCAGGCGCCTGGTCGCTGGCGCTCCGTCCAGGATGGCGCGCCCGACGACCTTTATGCCGCCCTTGATCTCGGCACCAACAATTGCCGCCTGCTGATTGCCCAGCCGACCCGTCCCGGACAATTCCGCGTCGTCGATGCCTTCTCGCGCATCGTTCGTCTTGGCGAGGGACTGGCCGCCACCGGTCGCCTGTCCGAAGACGCCATGGACCGGGCGGTCGAGGCCTTGCGCATCTGCGCCTCGAAGCTCGCCGGTCGCGAGATCAGGCGCATGCGGCTGATTGCAACGGAAGCCTGCCGCGCGGCCGAAAACGGTGAGGTCTTCCTCGAGCGGGTGACGGCGGAAACCGGTCTCAACCTGGAGATTATCAACCGCGAGACCGAAGCCCGTCTCGCCGTGTCCGGCTGCTCCTCGCTGGTCGGGCGTGAGGCGCGGTCCGTCGTGCTCTTTGACATCGGCGGCGGCTCGTCGGAAATCGCGGTCATCAAGATCGGCGACAATCGCTCCAGCCGGCTTGCCAATCACATTACCCACTGGACGTCGCTGCCCGTCGGCGTGGTCACGCTGTCCGAGCGCCATGGCGGCCGCGACGTGACGCCCGACATTTTCGAGGCGATGACCCGCGAGGTCGAGGGCATGCTGGCCCGCTTCGATTGCCCCGAATTGCCCGCGGGTCCTGACGGCTTCCCGCAGGACTTCCACCTGATCGGCACCTCCGGCACCGTCACGACGCTGGCCGGTGTGCATCTCGATCTGCCCCGATACGATCGCCGCAAGGTCGATGGCCTCTGGCTTTCCGATGCCGAGGTGACCGCCATGCAGTCCAAGCTGCTCTCATGGGATTATGCCGGCCGTGCCGCCAATCCCTGCATTGGCCCTGATCGCGCCGATCTCGTGCTTGCCGGTTGCGCGATCCTTGAGGCGATCCGTCGCCGCTGGCCGTCGAGCCGCATGCGCGTTGCCGATCGCGGTCTGCGCGAGGGGCTTTTGACCGATATGATGGCCGATGACGGCGTCTGGCGCCGCGGCCGCAACCGCCGTCCTCCAGTTTCCAGGGAGCGCTGACCATGGCAAAACCACCCATTGCCGGTAACAGAACCGGCCGTAAGCTTGGCCAGAAGGTCAAGAAGGGCAAGCTCAAGGCGTCGTCGCGGCGCTGGCTCGAGCGCCACATCAATGACCCCTATGTCCAGCGCGCCAAGCTCGAGGGCTACCGCGCCCGCGCAGCTTTTAAACTGCTGGAAATCGACGAGAAGCATCAGGTCCTGAAAGGGGCGAAGCGCATCATCGACCTGGGCGCTGCCCCCGGCAGCTGGTCGCAGATCGCCGCCAAGGTCACCGATTCCTCTGATGACGATATCCGCGTTGCGGCCATCGACTTCCTGGAAATGGCACAGATCCCGGGCGTCAAGATCCTGCAACTCGACTTCCTCGATCCCGACGCCCCGCGCCAGCTGATCGAGGCCGTCGGCGGCACGCCCAACCTCGTTTTGTCGGATATGGCGGCCCCCACCACCGGACACCAGAAGACCGACCACATCCGCACCATGCATCTCTGCGAAGTCGCGGCACACTTTGCCGTGGAGGTTCTGGCCGAAGGCGGACATTTCCTCGCCAAGACCTTCCAGGGCGGCACGGAGAAGGATCTTCTCAACATGTTGAAGCAGAATTTCCGCCAGGTGCTGCACATCAAGCCGGCGTCGTCGCGACAGGAATCGGTCGAGATGTTCCTGCTGGCCAAGGGCTTCAAGGGGCGTAATGGCCCGGGCGTGGTCGAGCTTGATGAAGAAGGTTTCGCCCGTGATCCGCGCGAGGATGTGCCCGCCACCGAGGATCTGGATCAGGACTGAGGGCAAGGCAGAGCCGGTGGGTTAGGCCAAGGTCAAGCGGAGGAAGCGTTCGTCATGTTTACCTACATCACCGTCGGCATCAACGATCTGCCCCGCGCCATCCGCTTCTATGATGCGGTCCTGGCAACGCTCGGCGTCGAGCGTCGCGAAACGGACGAGAACGAAGCGGGTTATGCCACTGCCGGTGACAACCGCTGCCGGTTCTGGATCAATCATCCCTTCGATCGCCGCGCGGCAACCGTCGGCAATGGCTCCATGCCGGCCTTCGAGGCGTCTTCGCGAGCGGCAGTCGATGCCTTCCATGCAGCGGCAATCGCCCATGGCGGCACGGATGACGGCGCCCCCGGCATTCGCCATTTCCATCCCAATTTCTATGCTTGCTACGTGCGCGATCCCGATGGCAACAAGCTGTCGGCTCTTTGCGAGCGCCCTGAATAATCACTTCACGCTGATCGTCTCATCTTCCGGTGTCCGGCGATAACCGGAGACGGCCGAGCCGACATCGCGTGGCAGGCCGAAGAAGGGCAGGATCGCGAAGATCGACAAGCCAGCGACAACCGCAAAAGCAAGGTGAAAGTCTGAAAGCGACAGCGTTTCGCCCGTGATACGCGTGCTCGCCTCAAGGATCGAGGCAGCGGCGGCGACGCCAAGCGCAAGGCTCACCTGCTGCAGCACGGAGGTGAGCGAGGTCGCCTGCGATGCCGCCCGGTCCTCGATTTCCGCATAACCCAGCGTGTTGACCCCGGTGAAGAAAAAGGAGCGGCAGAAGCCGCCGATCAAAAGCACCGCCATGATCACGAGGATGGGTGTCGCTGGCGTGAAGAGGGCGTTAGCAGCCGTGGTGATCGCCCCGAAGATGCCGGCAAGGATCAGCACGTTGCGGAAGCCAGCAGCGGCAAAGGCCCGCCTTGCGATGAACTTGGTGGAGATCGCGCCGACGGCTGCGATGAAGGTGGTCATGCCGGATTCGAAGGCCGACATGCCGAAACCGAGCTGCAGCATCAAGGGCAAGAGGAAGGGCGTGGCACCGGCTGCGATGCGAAACAGCGTGCCGCCAATGATCGAGGCGCGGAAGCTTCGGTTGGCAAAGAGCGAGAGGTCGAGCAGCGGGGCCGGATGCCGCCGGGCGTGGATCACATAGAGGATCATCGAGAGTATCCCGACCACCGTCGCCGCAGCACCGACCCAGACGGGCAGGGCGGGCAGGCTCATGACCGACAGGCCGAACACCAGGCCGGATGCAGCGGCGGCACTGAGCAGAAAGCCCGTCCAGTCGATCCGCCCCGTCTCGATCGGCTCGATCTCGGGCAGGTAGAGGCTGGATAGCCACAGGCCGACAAGCCCGATCGGAATGTTGATCAGGAAGATCCAGTGCCAGCTGAAGAAGGTGGTGATGAAGCCGCCGACGGGTGGGCCGGTAATCGGACCGAGCAGGGCAGGAATGGTCAGCAGCGCCATGGCCGAGACGAGGTCGCTCTTCTTCGTCGTGCGCAGGAGAACGAGCCGCCCGACCGGCGTCATCATTGCGCCGCCCATGCCCTGCAGGAAACGTGCGGCGACGAAGGTTAGGAGCGAATCCGACATCGCGCAGAACAGCGAACCCAGCATGAAGACGAGGATTGCCGCACGAAACACCCGCTTGGCCCCGTATCGGTCTGCCATCCAGCCACTCACCGGAATGAAGATCGCAAGTGCCACCATATAGGAGGTGAGCGCCAGTTTGAGCGTGATCGGCCCGACGCCGAGATCGGTCGCGATGGTCGGCAGGGCGGTGGCGATCACGGTCGAATCCATCTGCTCCATGAAGAGCGCGACGGCGAGAATGAGGGGCGTGATGCGGTTCATCGGCATTCCGGGCAGGACCGCCGAAGCGGTGGATACGGGTTCTCATAGCGCAATCGATCTGCGGTTGAAACCGCAGAGGTCGAAGCCGGGAAGCCTCTTTGCACCGGTGCTGTTCCCGTCTTGGGTTTCCATCGGCATCACGATGGTGTGAGGGCGCTACTCGCGGCCCCGCTTTCCCCTATGTCGAGGTCAGCCTCATCAGGGGCGAGGGAATTTGATTGAGGAGATTTCGATGATTTCGATGAAAAGACGTATGCTTCTGGGAAGTGCCGGTGTAGCGCTGGCGGCCCCCATGATCATGACCCGGGCTGCCATGGCGCAGCAGTCGGGTACGGAGACCTCGATGGATATCGACCACGCCATGCCGCCCGAAACCCACCGCTTCAATGTCGGCAAGTTCGAGGTCGTCGTGGTCAAGGATGGCGCACGCCCCTCGGAAAATCCCCAGGAGACCTTCGGCACCAACCAGTCGCCTGAAACGGTCGGCGCGCTGCTTGAGGCGAATTTCCTGCCCTCCGACAAGTTCGTCAACAGCTTCGCCCCCGTGCTCGTCAACACCGGTTCTGATGTCATCCTTTTCGACACCGGTCTCGGTGAAGGTGGTCGTGCAAACGGTCTTGGCCGACTGGTCGAAGGCCTGACGGCTGCCGGCTACAAGCGGGAAGACGTGACGACCGTGGTGCTTACCCACATGCATGGCGACCATATCGGCGGCCTGATGGAAGGCGGCCAGCCGTCCTTCCCGAATGCGCGTTATGTGACGGGTCAGGCGGAATACGACTTCTGGGCCGATCCGGCCCGCGTCGGCACCCCGGCCGAGAACGGCCACAAGGGTGTGCTCGCCAATGTCGCGCTGATGGCCGAGAAGATGACCTTCATCGGCGACGGTGGCGAAGTGGTCTCCGGCATCACCGGCATGGCGGCGTTCGGCCACTCGCCGGGCCACATGATCTACCGTCTGGAATCGGAAGGCCGCCAGCTGGTGCTGACCGCGGATACGGCAAACCACTTCGTGCTGTCGCTTCAGCGTCCGGATTGGGAAGTGCGTTTCGACATGGACAAGGCAGCAGCAGCAGCAACGCGTGCCAAGGTCTTCGACATGCTGGCAACCGACAAGCTCGCCTTCCTCGGCTACCACATGCCGTTCCCGGCCGTGGGCTTTGTCGAAAAGGTCGATCAGGGCTACCGCTTCGTGCCCAAGGCCTATCAGTTCGATATCTGATATCGATCGGCAGGAAAGGGGCCGCGGCAAAGCTGCGGCCCCTCAACCCTAGCCTTACTTGCCGGCGAAAATCTCGTCCGTCGCCTGTTCGATGAAATTGTGAATGCGGCTGTCGATGTCGGCGTCGCTCACATCAACCCCAGCGATGCTGAAGTCCTGGCGCAGTTGTTCGAGCAGCCGATGTGGCTCGATGACCTGCTTGACGGCCACGGTGCGCGCATAGGCTTCGACATCGTCGAGGCCCATCGTATAGGCGGCCCAGCGGCCGAGCATCTTGCTGCCGCGAACGCGCGCCTTGAACTGGATTTCTGCCTGGTGGGCAAACTGGTTTTCGAGTGCCTGGGCACGCTTCTTCAATGCAGTCATACCGGATCCCCTGGTCTTCTTGTTTTTTGTTGTGCCCCCAGCCCCGAGAGCAGGTCCCTTATATAAGCGAGGGCTTCAAAGACCGTGTAGGCGCTGTTTAAAATTCTAATGATCGCCGATTTTTCTGTATGGGCCGCGGCGTGGCCAATCACGGCGCCATGCGTCCACGTTTTGCTATTCCCTTCCTGTCATGAACGTGTTACCAGCCCTCGCCAACTTCCAAGCATTTCATGCAGAAGCGACCGAACGGGGATCCCCGTTTTCCGGGCGGATTCTGCCTATTCAAACGAAGGAATTGGCAATGGCACGCATCGTAATGTCGGCAACAGGCGCAGAAGCGCTCACCTTTGACGACGTCCTCCTGCAGCCGGGGCACTCTGAAGTGATGCCGGGGCAGACCAACATCGCGACACGCATCGCCCGGGACATCGATCTCTCGCTGCCGATTCTCTCCTCCGCCATGGACACGGTCACTGAAAGTCGCCTCGCGATCGCCATGGCCCAGGCCGGTGGCATTGGCGTCATCCACCGGAACCTCACGCCCATCGAACAGGCCGAAGAAGTTCGCCAGGTGAAGAAGTTCGAAAGCGGCATGGTCGTCAATCCGGTGACCATCGGCCCGGAAGCAACGCTTGCCGAAGCAAAGGCGCTGATGGGTGCCCATGGCATTTCCGGCATCCCGGTTGTCGAGGGCGCAAGCCGCCCCGGCCGCCTCGTCGGCATCCTGACCAACCGCGACGTGCGTTTCGCGTCTGACCCGAGCCAGAAGATCTACGAACTGATGACCCGCGAAAACCTCGTGACGGTCAAGGATGGTGTCGATCAGCAGGAAGCGAAGCGCCTTCTGCATTCGCACCGCATCGAGAAGCTCTTGGTGGTCGACAATGAAGGCCGCTGCGTCGGTCTGATAACCGTCAAGGACATCGAGAAGTCGCAGCTCAACCCGCATGCTGCCAAGGACGCCCAGGGCCGTCTGCGCGTCGCTGCCGCCATCTCCACCGGTGATGACGGCGTTGAGCGTGCCGAGCGCCTGATCGACGCCGGCTGCGATGTAATCGTCGTTGATACGGCCCATGGCCACAGCCAGAAGGTTCTGGATGCCGTCGCCCATGTGAAGAAGATGTCGAACGCCATCCGCATCATTGCCGGCAATGTGGCGACGGGCGAGGGCACTCGCGCGCTCATCGATGCAGGCGCTGATTGCGTCAAGGTCGGTATTGGCCCCGGTTCAATCTGCACCACCCGCGTCGTCGCCGGCGTCGGCGTTCCCCAGCTTGCAGCCGTCATGGCCGCCGTTGAAGAAGCCAACAAGCTCGACATTCCCGTTATCGCCGATGGCGGTCTGAAGTTCTCGGGCGATGTTGCGAAGGCAATCGCTGCGGGCGCCTCCGCCGTCATGGTCGGCTCGCTGCTTGCCGGCACGGACGAAAGCCCGGGTGAGGTCTATCTCTACCAGGGCCGCTCCTTCAAGGCCTATCGCGGCATGGGCTCCGTCGGTGCCATGGCCCGTGGCTCGGCCGACCGCTACTTCCAGGCGGAAGTGCGCGACACGCTGAAGCTCGTGCCTGAAGGCATCGAAGGCCAAGTTCCCTACAAGGGTCCGGTCTCGGCCGTCCTCCACCAGCTCGCCGGTGGCCTGAAGGCCGCCATGGGCTATGTCGGTGGCAAGGACATCAAGGACTTCCAGGAAAAGGCGACTTTCGTGCGCATTTCCGGTGCGGGCCTGCGCGAAAGCCATCCGCATGGCGTGACCATCACCCGCGAAAGCCCGAACTATCCGGGCGCCGCATGATCCTGAGGCAGTTGCCCGGACCAACCAGGACGCCGCTCCTCTGGGCGAGCGGCGCCCTGTCGTCCGCGCTCCTCGCCTGGATGAACCTGAGCTTTGCGTGGCCTTTCGCTGATTTGACCGGCGGAAGGGCAATGCCCGATCTCGACATCGAGAGCACGGGGCAGGGGCTGCTTGCACTCAAGATGATGCTGGAGAGCGAGCCGGAGGCCGCAGCTCTTCTGCGGGCCATGCATCTCGGCCCCGATCTCCTGCTGCCGGCCACACTCGGGCTGTTTCTTATTCTGCTCATCCGACGCGCGGCGCCGGGTGCGAGCCTCTATGGCCGGCCGGCCGCGCGCCTTCTTCCCGCTCTTCTGGCCCTGCCGATCGCCTATGTCGTCGTCGACTATGCCGAGAACGTCGTCAGCCTCCTCCTTTTTCCGCCATCCGTGCAGGCGCCCGGGAATGCTGATCTTCTCGCAGAAGCGCATGCCTGGCTGACACGTCTGAAGTTTGCCGCCCTTGTCATTTCCGGCATCCTCGCCCTGCGACTGGCCTTTGGCCCAAAGCCGGCAAGGGATGAATGATGCCTTGCACGCCGTACATTTGAGGAATTGATTTTTCCATGACTGGTTTTGAAATGTTCTGGCCCCTCGTGGCCCATGCCTTTCTCGTCTTCTGTCTTTATGCCTTGCTCGTTATTCGCCGCGCCGCCGTGGTGCGTGCCGGCAAGGTCGAGCGCATTGCCTTCCGCGAGAACCTCGCCGAGCCGGAAGAGAGCCGCGTAGTCAACCGCGCGATCGCCAATCAGTTCGAGCTGCCGGTTCTCTTCTACGCCGTGTCTGTCCTGCTATACATGACCGAGGCGGACAACCTCGTTGCCGTCGTGCTCGCCTGGATCTTCGTTGTCGCACGCTATGTCCAGGCCGGGATGCAGCTCACCGGCAATCTGCCGCTGCGCCGCTTGTTCTTCATGCTGGGCTTTGTATCGCTCTTTCTGCTCTGGCTGTGGCTCGCCGCGTGGATGGCCACCAGCTGAGGCCTTCACGGCAACGTGTGTGGGCGCAAAAGGCGGCGGCACTATCTTGCGAGGGCATCCAATCCGTCCCCCAAGGAGAGTGCCATGTCGAAGCCCGAAATCACGCAGGCCATGATCGAAGCCTATGACGAATACACCCACCTGACCCTCGACCGCCGTGGCTTCATGCAACGGCTGACGGCGCTCGCCGGCTCCGGTGCCGCCGCCGCCGCCATCATGCCCATGCTCGCCGCCAACCAGGCGAATGCCGCCATGGTCGAAGAGACCGACGCGCGCCTCGACGTCTCAGACGTGACCTATCCCGGTGCCGCAGGTGAGATGAAGGGCTACCTCGCGATCCCGAAGGACGCCGCCGGCAAACTTCCCGCCGTGATCGTCATTCACGAGAACCGTGGCCTCAATCCGCATATCCGTGATGTCGCCCGTCGTATGGCGCTCGAAGGCTTCGTCGCGCTCGCTCCCGATTTCCTGTCGCCGAACGGCGGCACGCCTGCCAATGAAGACGAGGCGCGTGCGATGTTCCAGTCGCTCGACATGGCGAATGCCACAGCCAATGGCGAGGCGACCCGCGCCTTCCTCGCAGCCCATGAGAAGACCAATGGCAAGGTCGGTGCGATCGGCTTCTGCTGGGGCGGTGGCATGGTGAACCGCATGGCGGTGGCCTCACCCGAGCTTGGTGCCGGCGTCGCCTATTACGGCTCGCAAGCCCCGGCCGATCAGGTGCCGTCGATCAAGGCTCCGCTGATGCTGCATTATGCGGGTCTCGACGAGCGCATCAATGCTGGTATCGACGCCTACAAGGCGGCGCTGGATGCCAATGGCAAGACCTATGAGCTGCATATGTATGACGGCGTGAACCATGCTTTCAACAATGACACGTCGTCTGCCCGCTACGACAAGGCGGCTGCCGACCTCGCCTGGTCACGCACGGTGGAGTTCCTCAAGAAGAACCTCGCCTGAGCATCTGTTTCGGGAGCCTCACTGAGGCTCCCGATCATGACAATCCGATGAAATCTCTGGCCGTTTGATACCGATCAACTGCTCGCACCCATCCCGCGCATACCTTCTCCCCATACCCGCCGCTCGAGCGCTGCGGGAATGACGAGAAACCCACGGGAGAGTGACATGGCATCGATGATGAAGGCTGCGGTGGTCCGCGAATTCGGCAAGCCGCTGGTGATCGACGAAATGCCCATCCCGGATCCCGGCCCCGGCCAGATCCTGGTAAAATACGAGGCGACAGGCGTCTGCCACACCGACCTGCATGCCGCCAATGGCGATTGGCCGGTCAAACCCAAGCCCCCCCTCATTCCCGGCCATGAGGGCGTTGGCTATGTCGCCAAGCTCGGTTCCGGCGTCTCCCGCATCAAGGAAGGCGACCGCGTCGGCGTACCGTGGCTGCACACCGCCTGTGGTTGCTGCTCGCCCTGCCGCACCGGCTGGGAAACGCTTTGCGGCAGCCAGCAGAACACCGGTTACTCCGTCAACGGCACCTTCGCGCAATATGGCCTGGCCGATCCCGATTATGTCGGCCGTCTTCCGGACAATCTCGAATTCGGCCCGGCAGCACCTGTGCTCTGCGCCGGTGTCACCGTCTACAAGGGCCTCAAGGAAACCGAGGTGAAGCCCGGTGAATGGGTCGTCATCTCCGGCATCGGCGGTCTCGGCCACATGGCCGTGCAATATGCGAAGGCCATGGGCATGCATGTAGTGGCCGCCGACATCTTCGACGACAAGCTGAAGCTCGCAACCGACCTCGGCGCGGATATGGTGGTGAACGGCACGGCGGCAGATGCCATCGAGCAGGTCCAGAAGGCGACCGGCGGCGTGCATGGCGCGCTGGTGACGGCTGTCTCGCCCAAGGCCATGGAACAGGCCTATGGCTTCCTGCGCTCCAAGGGCACGATGTCGCTCGTCGGCCTGCCGCCCGGTTTCATCTCGCTTCCTGTCTTCGAGACCGTGCTGAAGCGCATCACCGTACGCGGCTCGATCGTCGGCACGCGTCAGGATCTTGAGGAAAGCCTGCAATTCGCCGGCGAAGGCAAGGTTGCCTCGCATTTCAGCTGGGACAAGTTGGAAAACATCAATGCGATCTTCGACCGCATGAAAGAGGGCAAGATCGACGGCCGCATCGTGCTTGATCTCGCTGCCTGATCTCGGCTTTCAAACGTGGAGAGGCGGCATCCAGGATGCCGCCTCTCCTGCATCTACAGGCGCGGTTCAGTTGCCCGATTGAATGACGGCAACCCGCGGCGGAGCGCTGGTGCAGGCGCTGTCTTCGCAGATACCGGAAATCCACACTTCCCCATTGCCAATCATCACGCCCTCGGAATTGACGAAGAGATCGCCGTATTCCTGGTTGGAGACGGCTTCGACGATCGTCTCCGTAAACACGGAATCATAGGCGTCGAGCAATTCCTGTTCCGAGCTGTAAGTGGCCTCGTCGCCGTCGATGTTCACGGTCAGCGGATAGTTGATGAGGCTGACCACGATGTCGGACTTCTCCTCTTCAAGCGCCACCTTGAAAGCGTAGAAGAGTTCCTTGTAATCGGCAGCATCGCCGAGCAGGTTTTCGATCTGCTGGTCGACAGAGGCCTCGTCGGCAAAGCAAGGAGAGGAGGCGAGCAGAGTGGCGCCGATCAGGGCGGTGGCAAACGAGCGGATCATCTGGCTTTCCTTGATGGAGAATGCACTGGCCATGTCATAATCCGAAACCGGACGAGTGCGTCGAATTTCTTTTGGGTCTGATGTGAAAGACATGCTGCAAAAGTGAACGCTGATTGAAGCCATCGGACTGGCATCCTCGACACGGCAGGCCTATCTATTGCACTGCAGCAATCATTGGGCAGGCATATGGCACAGACTGGCGCCGACACCGGCACGAACACCGCAACCGATCGCATCTTCGTCTTCCAGGGCGGCGGTGCGCTGGGAGCCTACCAGGCCGGTGCCTATGAAGCCTTGCATGAAAACGAGGTCGAGCCGGACTGGCTGGCGGGCATTTCGATCGGAGCGATCAACGCGGCGATCATTGCCGGTAGCCCACGCGAGCGGCGGATCGCCAATCTCCGGGATTTCTGGCACACGGTCTCTTCCAGCCTGAACTTCGGCTGGACGGCAGAGGACAATTCGCTCAGGCGCATCCAGAACGATGCAGCGGCCTTGGCAGCAGCGGCATTCGGCATTCCCGGCTTCTTCTCGCCGCGCCTCCCCACACCGTATCAATTGCTCACCAATCCGGATGTCCGCCTGAGCGCCTACGACACCGAGCCCCTGATGCGGACACTGGAGCGCTTGGTCGACTTCGATCTCCTGAACGATTGCCAGACACGCCTCAGTCTTGGCGCGGTCGAGATCCGCTCCGGCAATTTCGCCTATTTCGACAACCGCAAGACGCGTCTGGATGCCCGGCACGTGGCCGCCTCCGGCGCGCTGCCGCCCGGCTTCCCACCAATCGAGATCGACGGGCGCCATTATTGGGACGGCGGTCTCGTTTCCAACACGCCACTGCAGCATGTGCTCAACGTCAACGACGCCTCGCATGATCTGGAGATCTTCCAGGTCGACCTGTTCAATGCGCGGGGAGACATGCCGCGCGACCAGTTCGAAGTCGAGAGCCGGATCAAGGAGATCCGCTATTCCAGCCGAACCCGTATGAACACCGACGATTTCGCGAGACGCCAGATCGTCCGCCGCGCAGCTAAGCGCCTGCTCGAAAAATTGCCGCCGGAATTCCGCGATGACGAGGACGCGAAGATCCTGCGTTCCATCGGCCACGAATACGACGTGACCATCGTCCATTTGATCCACCGCCGTGCCTCGCATGCCACCCATGCTATGGATGCAGAGTTCTCCCGCAGCTCTATCGAGGAGCACTGGAAGGCGGGCTACGACGACGCGACCTACACGCTCCAGCATCCGAAATGGCGCCGTCGCGGTCGCCCAAAGGACGGCATCCAGATCTTCGACCTTGCGCGAGAGCGACATCTGCGCATCGAAGGATGACGCGTTCGACCGACCTTTTTTGTGTAAAGGTCAAGAGGTCGGGGACGAAGGGCCAGCGTTAACCTTTTGGCCAGAACCGCTCCCTATCCGTTTAGCGACATGAAACCGCGGGATGAGCCCGTGGGACGATAGCCTTGAGCGAGCACACCATGGACGGTCGACTGCAGCCGCGCAAAACCCCCCAACAGGAACGCAGCATCCAGCGGCTCGAGGCGATCCTCGAGGCAGCCGTTTCGCTCTTTCTGGAGAAGGGGATTGCTGAGACGACCATGAGCGAGATTGCTCAGCGGGCAGGCATCTCCATCGGCTCGCTCTACCAGTTCTTTCCCCAGAAGGTGGCGGTCATAAAGGCCGTGCATGACCGTTTCTCGGGTCAGCTCGAAGGCTTCATCCGGCAGATCTTTGCGGGCGTCCAGACCTTGGACGAGGCCTCAGACCGGGCATCCGAAAGCCTGATGGAACTGCATGCCATGTTCCGGGAGCAGCGGATCTACATGGCGCTCTGGCAGGCGATCGTCACGGACCGGGATCTCTCCCAGCTCTCGGGCGATTTCCACGACCAGATCATCGCCAGCTTCTACCGTGATCTGTCGCACATTATCCCGGAGAGCGATTTCGAGCGCTTCCGCGTCAATCTCAAGCTGATGATCCTCGCGACTGGCGAAGTCATCCGCTTTGCAACCCAGCAGCCGGAAGACATAGCGCGCGCCCATCTCGATCAATGGCGCCGCATCATCAGGTCATCGATCTTCGCCTACTGAGCGGAGGATCTCACCAGCCCGGAATCATGTTGCCGGCACGAAGGCGCGGATAGTAGCGCGAATACGTCTTCGGCTCCCCGTCCATGTCGTCTTCCACCTGCGCCGGCGTGATGTTGTCGAGGCAGGCGGTGATGTGGTCGGTGATCGCATTGACCAGCGAGGTCGAGAGCCCCGGGCGCTTCATAAGGCCAATCTGTACGGGCGGGAGCGGCGGAAAACCGTCATTTGCCGTGAGCACCTTCATGCCCGTGCGTAGCGCCGATTCCGGCAGGATCGAAACCGCCATGCCGGCAAGCACGGCCGCCGCAACCACGGTTGAAGACCAGCTCGTGAACAGGATCTGGTAATCGCGTCCGTCCGCATCGAGAGCCGAGCAGGCAAGCTGCCGCCACTGGCAATCGCGACGTCCGACCGCAAGCGGCACGGGTGCATCGTCCTTCAGCGGATGATTGGCAGATCCCACCCAGCAAAGCGGTTCGGTGCGCACGACATCCGACTGCCTGAGCAGCGGATTATGCGTGACCAGCGCGATGTCGAGTTCGCCCTTGGCCATCTTGTCGGCCAGGTCCATCGAGGGTTCGCAGACGATGTAGAGCTCTACGTTCGGATGCGTCTTGGCGAAGCGCCCGATAATCTCGGGCATGTAACGGTCGGCATAATCGTCCGGAGTCCCGATCCGCAGCGTGCCTTCCAGACGGTTGTCGTCGAAGGCAGCGATCGCCTCTGAATTCAGCCGGATGATGCGCCGCGCATAGTTGAGCAGCTTGTCGCCATCGGCGGTCAGACGGTTGCCGCGTCCATCCTTGATGAAGAGCTGCTTGCCGACCCGCTCCTCGAGACGGCGCATCTGCATGGAGACGGCGGATTGGGTTTTGAACACGCGTCCCGCAGCTTTTGTGAAGCTGCCGGTGTCGACGATGGCGATGAAGGTTTGAAGCTGATCGATATCGAGGGGAGCCGACATGGCAATGGTCCATCAGAAGTGTTGATGATTACCATTAGAAACATTCGTTGGACTGATCAATATGCTTTCGGCATCTTCGCGGTTGTAATCCTCACCGACCGGTTTCCGGCCAAGCTTCCACCCCCAAACCTCATCGCCTGTCCGCTTGCGCGGACGGGGCAATCTTCTCGTGCCCGCTGAAAGGATAACGCCATGCGCACGAACGATCGGATCCTCGATTTTGACCTCGGGCTTGTCACCGAACCGCCGAGCCGGACGCTTGCCGCGCGCCTCGCTCGTCTGAACGTGTGGCTCGGATCCCTTCGCGTCGCGCTTCGCAACCGTCTTGCTGCGAACAGCCTTGCCGACCTCGACGAACGTCTGCTGAACGACCTCGGCCTCAGCCGGGGAGATGTTCAGGACGTGTTGCGCCGCCACGGTTTGACTGACGATCCTTCGCTGCAATTGACCCGCCTGGCGCGCCGCCGCGCCGAGCGATCCTTGCGCGGCCAGAAGAGCGACTGAGCCCGCTTCCCATCCCCGCAGGGTGACAGCCAATAGCCCTGCATCTTGCCCGGTCCCGATATTTTCGGACCGGGCTTTTTTGTAAACGCTAAAATAACGATGCGTATTGTGAAATATGAAGGGATAAGCAGCGGGAAGTAACCTGTTGCTAACGGCCATATGTCAGCGATGAAAACGCCTGACGTCGCTACCTCTTGCGGAGACCCTTCATGCGTATATCGACAAAGCTGCCCCTGGCGGCCACGCTGTTCGCTCTCGTCATCCTGAGCGCCTCTGTGGCGATCGGCCTTGTTCAGCAAAGCCGGATCCTTGATGAACAGGTCTATCAGAAGCTTGAGGCGACCGCAGACGGCCGTCGCAACGAGGCGCGGCGTTTCCTGGAGGCCATCCGCCTCGACGCCCGCGCAACCGCCACCGACATGATGACCCAGCAAGCGCTGTTCGGCATCACGGGTGCCTGGCCGAAGCTGGGTGACAATCCGGCCGCAGAGCTTCAGAAACGCTATATCGACGAAAACCCCAATCCGGTCGGCGAGAAGTTCAATCTCGATAGCGCCAAGAAGGACAGCTATGACCGCGCGCATCGTCAGGGCCACACCACCTTCCTGAAGCACCTTCAGGCGCAGGGCTACTACGATATCTTCCTGATCGATGCCGACGGCAATGTGGTCTACACCGTCCAGAAGGAACGCGACTTCGGCACCAACCTGATCTCCGGTCCCTACAAGGATACCGGACTGGCACAGGTGTTCCGCAAGGCTCTGGAGAGCGACGACCCCGAGGCTTTCGCCAATTCCGAATTCGAGGCCTATGAGCCGTCCATGGGGGCCCCGGCAGCCTTCGTCGCGGTGCCGATCATCATGAATGAACGCAAACTCGGCGTGCTGGCCTATCAGCTGCCGAACGATCAGCTGAACGGCATCTTCGCCAATACGCGCGGCCTCGGCGAAACCGGTGAAACCGTTCTTGTGGACAAGAACGGCCTGCTCGTCTCTGACAGTGCGCGCACGCCTGATGTCGACAGCATGAAGGTCAGCATGAGCTCTCCGCTGCTGGCAACCGTCATGGGCGGCCAGGATGCGAGCGGCGCCATTGAGGGCTATCGCGGCATTACGAGCCAGGCCGCCAGCGTACCGCTTGATTTCGGCGATGTCCGTTGGTCGGTCGTTGCCTTGATCGGCGAAGAAGAAGTGAACGCGCAGCTCGTCTCCGCCGGCCTGAAATCCGTCGGCATCGGCGCGGTTCTCGTCCTCATCGGCTCGCTCGTCGGCTTTGTCTTCTCGCGCAGCCTCACCCGCCCGATCTCCGAGCTGGTCGCCTCGATGGGCCAGCTTGCGGATGGCAATACCGACCTCGACCTCAAGGGCATCGACCGTTCCGACGAAATCGGTGACATGGTCCGGTCCGTCGCCGTCTTCCGCAAGGCCGAAATCGACAAGCGCGTACTGGAGGCGGAAAACGAAAGCCGCCGCTCGGCCACCGAAAGCGAACGTCACCAGCGCGAGGCAGAACGCGCCGCAGCGCAAGCCGAGCTCACCGAGGCCATCGACGTTCTGGGCACCGGCCTGCAGCGACTGGCCAATGGTGACCTGACGGGCACGATCCGCAAGCCGCTGGCAGGCAATCTCGACCGGCTGCGTCTCGATTTCAACGCATCGCTGGAGCGCTTGTCCGGCACGGTCTCCGCCGTGCACGGCAATGTCGCCGAGATCAACCGCAAGAGCGGCACGGTCAGCTCGGCGACGGCCGATCTCAGCCATCGCACCGAGCAGCAGGCGGCAGCTCTGGTCGAGACCTCGACCGCCATCCGCCAGATCATGGAGGCGATCCGCCATTCTTCCGAGCGCGCCGAAAACGCATCGCGCCTCGCCCGTGAAGCACGCTCCAATTCCGACCGCTCGGGCGAGATCGTCGGCGGCGCCATCGATGCCATGCAGCGCATCGAAAATGCGTCGAGCGAGATCTCCAAGATCATCAATGTCATCGACGAGATCGCATTCCAGACGAACCTCCTGGCGCTCAATGCCGGTGTCGAGGCAGCGCGAGCAGGCGAAGCTGGCAAGGGCTTTGCCGTCGTCGCGCAGGAAGTGCGCGAGCTTGCCCAGCGATCCGCAACCGCGGCCAAGGACATCAAGAGCCTGATCACCAAGTCCGGCGAGGAAGTCGCAAGCGGCGTCGGTCTCGTGCGTGAAACCGGAACCGTGCTCTCGTCGATCGCCGGTCAGGTCGTGCAGATTGGCGACCACATCCATTCGATCGCCTCGACCTCCAAGCAGCAGTCGGCAAGCCTCAACGAGATCAATGACGCCGTGGCGCGTATGGAGAACGTTACCCAGCAGAACGCGCGGGCAGCCGAACAGACGAATGCCGAAATGTCGGGCCTGACGCGAGACGCCGAAATGCTCTCGGGCCTCGTTGGTCAGTTCACCCTGGAGGCCAATGCCTCGACCATCCAGAACCGTTTCGCTGACCAGCGCGACACGAGCTTCGGCCGCCCGGCTCAGCCGACACCACAGCAGCCTGCGGCGAGTGCAGCCAAGCCAGCCTCCCGGTCTTTCCTTAAGCCCAAGGTGGCCCCGGCCGAAGACGGCAACCGCGCCGTCGCGTCTCCGGCCCGCTCCCTGATGGACAAGATTTCCATCGGTCTCGGTGCCAAGCTGAACCAGGCCAAGGACAACAAGTCCGATGGCGAATGGGAAGAATTCTGAGGTCAGACGGCCTTTGAAATGCGAAACGGCGCGGGAGACCGCGCCGTTTTTCGTTTGAGGATGGGAGAAGCGTAAGCGCGCGTCAGCCCTTCGGCTGTGGCGCTGCCGTCTCGTCTTTCCGCGACGCCGTGAGATAGGTGTCGAAGATCTGCTCCATGCTCTTCTGGTAGCTCTTCTGCACTTCAAGCCCGCTGTCGAACATGGTGTTCATCATCGCGGCAAAGCCTTCCTGCGCTTCCTTTTCCGGCGTCTTTGCAGGCTCCGGCGAGGCCTTGGGCGCTTCGGCAGGCTGCCCGGTCATCTGCGCGGTATAAGCCGTCGCCATGTCCTGGAAGGCCTTGGTGAAGGGGTTGTCGAGGAACGGGTTCGCGGCAGCCTGTGGCTCGGGTTTCTTCTGCCCGCCCATCATCTCCTGGAAGGCGCGCATGAACGGGTTGTCGAACATCGCGGCTGCCATCGCCGCCTGTTGGGGCTGCGGCTTCGGCTGCAGGCCGGTGCTTTCCAGCCATTGCTGCATCATCGCTGCCATCGGCGTCCCGGCAAAGGCGTTGGCACCCGGGAGCTGCCCGGTCGTCTGCTTGAAAAGCCCGCCCATCAGCGTGTCGGCCATGGCGGGCATCATCTGCTTGAGGATGTCCTGTCCGATGCCGGTCAGCTGCGCTGCCTGCGCGGCAACCGCGCGCGAGACTTCCTTCGAGCCGAACAGCTGCTGGAGAACCTGATTGCCGTCGGCGATGCCCTGTGGGGTGAAGGCCGAGCTCATATCCTCGAAATATTTAGCATAGTTCCCGGAGGTCATCGCCTGGACGAGGGCCGAGAAATCGTAAGGATTGGTGGTGTTGCGCTTGAAGCCCGACGCGAAGGCCGGCATGAGCGCCGCAACTGCCTTGGCCGCCTGCTCATGCGCCAGACCATATTGCTTGGCCATGGCGTCCATCGCCATGCCATTTTGCGCCTGCAGCATCATGTCGAACAGTGGCAGCATGGCAAATCTCCCCGGATGCGTGCAGATGATTCAGCACTATATCCGGAAAGGTCTCCAGGCAAACCGCTTTTTGCCGCTTTGCTGAAATGGCGAGGCGAGGGGGCTAGGGATGCCTCAGTACTGATATTCTTCGAACACGGGTTCCACGGAACCGTTCCAGCGGCCGTGATACAGCGCCAGCATGTCGTCCGCCAATGTGGTGCGCTTGGCGAGCACCTCGTCCAGCGTGTTGAGGAAAACGCTCTCGTCCTGTCCCTCGGAATTCAAACGGGCACGCGCCTTGAGGCCAGAGCGTGACATCTCGACAACGTCGCGCGCCACGTCCATCAGCGGCCGTCCGGCGACCGAGGCCTTCAGCCCCTGAGCTGGAACTGCATCGCGCATCGCGATGACATCCTCGACCGTCCAGTCCGCCGTGAGATCATCCGCAGCGGCAAGCGCAGTTTCATCATAGAGCAGGCCGACCCAGAGCGCCGGCAGCGCGCAGATGCGCCGCCACGGACCGCCATCTGCGCCGCGCATTTCGAGGAAACGCTTCAGCCGAACGTCGGGGAAGAGCGTGGAGAGGTGGTTGGTCCAGTCGCCCTGCTGTGGTTCCCAGTCAGCGATCTCGCCCTTCAGCGCGCCGTCCATGAACTGGCGGAAGGTGATGTGCGTGCAGTCGTGATACTTTCCGTCACGGACGATGAAATACATCGGCGCATCGATCGCCCAGGCGACGTAGTCGCCGAAACAGAAGTCCTTCGAGAAGGTGAAGGGCAAAACGCCAGCGCGCCGGTTGTCGGTATCGCGCCAGATATCGCCGCGCCAGGAGAGAAGCCCGTTCGGCTTGCCTTCGGTGAACGGCGAGGAAGCGAAAAGCGCGGTCGCCAGCGACTGCAGCTTCATCGACACCCGCATCTTCTGGCGCATGTCGGCTTCCGACGAGAAGTCGAGGTTCACCTGGATGGTGCAGGTCCGGTACATCATGTCGAGACCCTGGCTGCCGACTTTCGGCATGTAGCGGGTCATGATGTCGTAGCGCGACTTCGGCATGCGTGGCGTCTCGGACAGCGTCCATTTCGGGCTGCCGCCAATGCCGAGGAAACGGATGCCCATGGGTTCGGCCACATCGCGCAGGACCGCGAGATGCTGGTTCGATTCCTTGCAGGTCTGGTGCAGCGTCTCGACCGGCGCGCCGGACAGTTCGAACTGGCCGCCCGGCTCGATCGAGATTGCGCCCATGCCATGCTGTTCGCCAAGGCCGATGATGTTCTCGCCGTCCATGATCGGCTCCCAGCCGAGCTTGGACTGCATGCCTGTCAGCAGCGCCGAGATGCTGGCTTCCCCGTGATAGGGGACCGGGCTGTTGTCGGCGCGGAAGAAGGCGAACTTCTCGTGCTCGGTGCCGATCCGGAACTGCTCCTTCGGCTTCGACCCTGCGTCCATATAGGCCGCCATGTCATCGAGGGTGCCGAGGGGGGTCTGGTCGGTCGTGTCACGGGCCATGAAAGCTACCTTGCTGGGCGTCGCAGGAGGGCACGAGAAGGCCCATCACAGATGGCTGATTGAACCGGATTTATGTGCCGCGCAAGTGAAATTCTCTCAAGCACCGCTCAAAAAACCGGAACGTGGAATGGCGCTGCAGACGGCTAGCGCCAGTCACCGATGGCTGCTTGTACGACGGCCATCGCGGCAACCGCGGCCGTATCGGCGCGCAGGATCCGGGGCCCGAGCGGAATGGCCGTGACGAAGGGCAGGGAGCGCAGCAGAACCCGCTCGTCTTCCGAGAAGCCACCCTCCGGCCCGACCAGCAGGGCCAGCGATTTCTCCTCGATGCGGGAGAGAGCGGGAAGGGGATTTTGCGTCGCGCTGTCCTCGTCGCAATAGATGATCCGGCGGTCCGCCGGCCAGCGCTCGAGCAGATCGCGCAGCTTCACCGGCTCGGCGACCCGGGGAATGGCGAGAATGCCGCATTGCTCGGCCGCCTCGACAGCATTGGCCTGCAACCGCTCCACACTGCCGATCTTGCCCTGCACATGCTGGGTCATGACCGGCTGCAGAAGCCCAGCACCCATCTCGACGGCCTTCTGCACCAGATAATCCATCCGGCCCACCTTCAGGGGCGCAAAGAGAAAATGCAGGTCGCAATCGGCAGGCTGCGGACGCGTTTCTTCCACAGGTGTGAGCAGGATCTTCTTGCGCGAAGGGAAATGCACGCTCGCCCGCCACTCGCCATGCCGCCCGTTGAAGACGAGAAGCTCGGCCCCGTCCTCGAAGCGCAAGACGTTGGCGAGGTAGTTGAACTGCTCCGCCGTCGCCTCGAAGGCCTGGGTTTCAGCGAGATCGGCGGTCACATAGAGCCGCTGCATCCGGTAGTTGGCACGCATGGAAGTCTCGTCTCCGGGATCAAATGACGAGGTGAGACATAACCCAATACAGGACGGCTGCAAGGCCGGCAGAGGCAGGAACGGTGATGATCCACGCCGCGACGATCGTCATGAAATGCGAACGACGCACGAGATAGCGACGGCGGATTTCCTCCGGATTGCGTTCCGGCTTCGGCTCGATCTCGAAACGCTCCGCCTTGTTGCGCATATAGGCCATGCGCCGTTTGGAATTGCGCGTGTACCATTCACGGAAGAAGCCGACGCCGAAGACGGCACCGACAGCGATATGCGTCGAGCTCACCGGAAGTCCCAATGCCGAGGCAACGATGACGGTGATGGCGGCCGAGAGCGACACGCAGAAGGCACGCATCGGGTTGAGCTTGGTGATCTGCTCGCCGACGAGGCGGATGAGGCGCGGACCGAAGAGCAGCAGGCCGAGCGAAATGCCGGCAGCACCGATGACCATGACCCAGAGCGGCACGGCAACCTCGCCCGAGATCTCATGGTCCTGTGCTGCATGCACGATGGCCGAGAGCGGCCCGATCGCGTTCGCGACGTCATTGGCACCATGGGCAAAGGAGAGGAGGGCGGCTGCAAAGATCAGCGGCAGCTGGAAGAGTTTGCGCAGCGACTGATTGCGATTGTCGAGCCCGCGCGACTGGCGGCGGATCAGGGGAACGCTCAGCCACCAGGACAGGATGCCGAAGGCAAGGCCGATCAGGCAGGCCTGCATGAGGCTGATGGCGATGAGCTTGTTCAGACCCTTGAGCGCAAGATAGGCGATAAAGGAGCCGGTCATGATGCCGATCAGCACGGGCACCCAGCGCTGAGCTGCGGCGATTTTCTCCTCGCGGTAGATGATGAATTCCTTGATGAAGGCGAGGAAGAGCGCCGCGATGATGCCGCCGAGCACGGGCGAGATGATCCAGCTCGCAGCGATGCCGCCCATGACACCCCAATCCACTGCCGACATGCCGGCGGCGGCAATGCCGGCACCCAGAACGCCACCGACAACGGCATGTGTCGTCGACACGGGCGCCCCGATCCAGGTCGCAAGGTTGACCCAGAGCGCCGAGGACAGAAGCGACGCCATCATGGCCCAGATGAAGGTATCGGCATCTGCCATCTTCGCCGGATCGACAATGCCACGCGAGATCGTGGACACGACGTCGCCACCGGCGATCATCGCGCCGGCAGTTTCGAACACGACGGCGATCGCAAGAGCCACGCCCATGGTCATGGCGCGCGAACCGACGGCCGGGCCGACATTGTTGGTCACGTCGTTTGCGCCGATATTCATCGCCATATAGGCGCCGATCGCCGCGGCTGCGATGATGATGGTCGCCCCGGGTCGGTCCATGACGGCTGCGCCTGCAAGCACGGTTGCCAGCACCAGGAAGATCAGCGCGATGCCGAGCGGCGCAAAGCCACGCGAGACGTGATGTGCCGCTTCCTCGACATGAGCGATCTTGTCGAGATCCTTGTCGAGGGTTGGCTTGACGAGTTTCGGCTTGGTCTTGCCCATGCTGTGTGTCTCCGGCAGAGGCCCTGTCCGGATCCTCAGTCTGCAGTCTAACGGGTGATGATGAAGCCTGGTCGTGAGCAATCAGCCACGTGTGACGAATTCATCGAATTGCAGAAGCCCCTAGCGGCAAAGGCGCCGGCTCGCAATATGACAGTTTTGTGACAGTGCTTTTTAGGCTTGTCCTACAGCCTTTTTCATCGCTGGTGCGGCAGGGAGGGCCATTTTTGCAAAGTCTGCGAACAGCGATTTCAACTCCGGCTCGTCGACACGAGAGGCTGCTTCCTCGCAGCTGACCCATTCGAGACGGCGCGTTCCCTTTTCCGGAAATTCCTTCATCAGGTTTTTCACTTCGAGTGCATGCACCTGCACCCGCGTCGGCACCTTATGTCCGCCGCGCATCTTTTTCATGTAGGTGTAGTAGCCGATCGGCTCCAGCGATGCCTTGCCCTTGATGCCGGCCTCCTCGAAGGCCTCCCGTTCGGCGATGGCATGCGGCTGCTTGCCTGGCATGTGCCAACCCTTTGGAATGACCCAGCGGCCCGTATCCCGGCTCGTGATCAGCAGAACCTCCAGATCGCCCGTCTTCTTCTTCGTGCGATGGCAGATCGCAGCAAATTGCTGCCGCGGCGGACGCTGCAGCATGAGCTTGAGGTCGGATGTGATGCGGCCAATGATACCCAAGGAGTTGTCACCTCGATTCGTTGATTAGAATACGCCAAAATGCTGTCATAATACGCCTGATGTTGCCGCCTCACGGCACTTCTCACGCGATGGTTATTGCTTGCCTATCAGGTGCGCGCGCGATGCGTTCATTACAATGCGACATTCTGTGCCCAAAAGTCGCTTTTTCCGACATTCAGGCCGCATCAGACGACGCAAACACGCCAAGCAGGCTCAATCCTTCAATCACGCCCCAGGCAGCATTCCCCTGTGTTGCGATCATGCCGGCCCTTGCCTGTGCGAGGCTGGCGAGTTCCGGCAGCGCATTGGCCGGTAGGATCCCGCGCACTTCGTTAAGTTCGAACATCGCCCGGTCATTGCCGGTGTCCCCGGCGACGACCACTTCGTCGAGGCCGATATCGAGCCGCTGGCACAGCCAGGCGAGCGCCTGTCCCTTGTCGGCAATATCCGGCAGCACATCGAGATCCCGAGAACTGGAATAGATGATGCGTGCGCGATGTCCGGAACCGGTGAGCAAGCGCTCCAGTTCCAGGATTTCCTCTGCTGTCGCGTCATGCAGATACCAGCTCGACTTGTAGTCATGCTGGTACTGTGCCGGCTGCCGCTTCAGCCTTTCCATCATCACAAGTTCGGCCTCGATGAGGTCGACGTCAAAGCCTTCCCCGATCAGCGTCTGATATTCCAGCGTCAGGTGCGGATACGCGCTCGAATGCACCATCGTGCCGACGCCGCCGATGAGAAAGTCCGCTGCCGGCAATCCCTCTTCTGCCGTAAACTCGATGATATCTTCGATCAGGCGACCGCTATTGTAGACAAGAAGCGGTCGCGTCGCCTCGGGGATCGCCTCCCACAGGCGCGCAAACTCGCGCGACGCGTCGCGGTCACCCGCGAGCGTCCCGTCGAGATCGGAGGAGAAGAGGCGTATCGGTTTCAATCCCCGTCGTTCCATGGTTCTGCCCAGTCGCTTTCTTCCAGAGCTTGCGCCACCGGGCGGCCTTCCACAAGAGCCACAAGCTGCTGGGCAATTCCGGTCCAGGTGAACAGGCCGCGGGCCTTGTGGGCCCCCATGCGCGACAGCCGTCCGTAAAGCCGCGGATGCTTGAGCGGCTTCATCATGGTGATCCCAAGATCATATTTGTCGAACGGATCGGCAAACAGCGCATGGCGACCGTAACTTACGGCCCGGAATAACCCGCCATGGATGGTCACAATCGTCGGCGTTCCACTCGCCATCGCTTCGATGGCCGTCATGCCAAAGGGCTCGTAACGACTGGACAGCACGAACAGGTCGGCCGCGCGATACATGTCCGGCAGGTCTTCGTCGGGAATGAAGCCGGTAAACTCGACTTTCTCCGTCAGACCAAGATCCGCAACCTGCTGCTTGAGCTGGGCAAGGATCGTCTCTTCCTGGGCATCTATGTTCTCGCCGCCGAGCGCCAGCCTGAGCCGCGCCTCCGGCACGCGCTCGGCCAGCACCGAAAAGCCGTCGATGAGCAGATCATAGCCCTTGTTGGTCGCGAGCCGCCCGAGCGCGAGCACTGTTGTGCCCTCAAAGCCGAAGCGCTGGCGGACCATCCGGCGGGAGGATTCCGACACTGGATAGAAGCGATTGTCGTCGTAGCCGGGCGGGATCATGTGCACGCGATTGCGCGGCAGCCCGTAATCCTCGGTCAGCATGTCCAGCTGGATCGGCGTCGTCGCAATCACCAGCTGGCAGCTACGATAGACGATCAGCTCGTGCTGGATGCGTTCCTTGAAGTTGAATTCCTGCTCGAACTTGTCCGCCTGCTCCGGATAGTCCGTTTCCATCTGCCGCTTCTTCCACATGCCGAGCGAATGGGGCGTGTGGATATGTGGCACGCGAAGCGCCTCCGAAAGTCGCTGTCCCGCGACACCTGCATCCCAATAGTGGCTATTGATGAAGAGGTAGCTCAGGCCTTCGCGCTCGATCCAGCGCAGCGCCGTCTCGTTCCACTCGTTGAGATGCCGGTGCAGATATTCCTTCGGAATGAAGTCGCGGCCGTCACAGGGAATGCGGACGACGCGGACGTTTTCGTCCACCTCGTCAATCTCTGGCTGATCCTCGAAGCGGCGGGTAAAGATGTCGACCTTGTGCCCGAGCTGGGCAAGTTTCTTCGCCAGTTCAATAACATAAACAACCTGGCCGCCTGTATCGGCGGCCCCGAGAGGCGGCTGTGCAGCCACGTAGCCATGCGTGGAAACGAGCGCAATGCGCGGCGTCTCATCCGGATCCGTTGGTAATGCCATAATCCCCACTCTTGAAAATTTCGTTCTGAACGAGTGGGAATGATAACGCGATAAGGAGATAAATGTTTCGAATATGAGATGAAAATTTCGCGAGGAGCGGACTTTGTCGCAAACGGACTGTGGCTCGCAAACGATGCAGACGCGCCATCCCGTCGCGATTCCAACCGCTTGGCCGGTTGCGAGGATGGCGTGAAGGCGGACTTAGGATTTCCCGTCGGTCTTGGAGTTTCCGCTGGTACGGGTCGCCCGCCCGCCGTCCCGCTGGATCAGCCGGAGCTTGGCCACGCGGCCCCATTCGTCCGCACGCGCGCTTTCGTCGGCAGAGCGCATGACGAAGTCGATATGCGCCTCGGCCGCAGCCTTGGCCCTCTGCGGGTCGCCTGATAGCACCGCATCATGGATGGCCACGTGCTGCTCCAGCAGTCGCTCTCGCGCATTGGGCAGCGAGAAGACGGCCTTGCGGTTGAAGAAGATGCCTTCCGACAAAAGCCGGTAGCAGGCACGCATCGTGTGCAGGAGGATGATGTTGTGGGCCGCTTCGCCGACCGCGTTGTGGAAGTCCACATCGGCCGCGAGTTCGGCTTCGGGGTCCAGATCCTCATGGGCGCGGCGCATGTCCTCGATAATCCGCGTCAGCAGCGCCTTGTCGGTTTCCGTCGCGCGCTGCGCCGCAAGTTCGGCTGTCAGCCCCTCCAGCTCGCGGCGATATTCGAGATAGTCGCGCGTCGCCCGCGCATGCCGGGAGATGAGGTCGATGATCGGCTTGGAGAAGACCTGACCAATGATATCGGCAACAAAGGTGCCACCTCCATGATGGCTGATCAGCAGCCCCCGGTTTTCCAGCTCTTTCAGCGCATCGCGCAGGATCGGGCGTGAGACTTCCAGAGACTGTGCCAGTTCACGTTCGCCCGGCAGCCGATCGCCGTCGCGCAACACCCCGTCGAGGATCAGAAGCTCGATCTGCTGCACCACCTCGTCGGCCGTGCGGCTGTGGCTCACCCCTGAAAACAGTCTGTCGTCGCTTTCGCTCATCGCGGCCTCCATGGGGCCACTTAACAAGCCGGGCCAGAATTGGTCAAATAATTTGCCCAGTTGCATCAGCTGCAACCCGCGACACCCGGTCCTGCCGCACTGTGACGAATGCGCCTTTGCGGTTCTCCCCGGTCGCTGCTAGCTTGAGGCAGGGCAAGGGAGACGGTCGGCGTGGCAAAGGGTGATTTCGCATTTCCGATGGCACCGGAGCGCGCATTGGCGCTCGGCGAAATCCACGCGCGGCCCTATGCGCTGGTGAAATCCGGCCGGGTCATCTTTCAGCTCGCCTTCATGATGGATGGCGGATCTGCCGTGCATCACGCGGCCATTTCCGAACTGTCGCGGGCACGCGGTGTCGCACCGCCGGAAAAAAATGGCCGTTATCATTCGCTCGCCTGGGGGCAGGGCACACTGCGCTGGGAGCGCCACACCGAATTTTCCACCTGGTTCTGGGATGGGCCGCTGCCGGAAAACTTTGGCGGCGAGGTGCCGATCCATCCTTTCGGCGACGGCTTCATCGCCCCTGGTCCGCTGATTTCGGGGATCCGCCTGGAACTGCGCCCCGATGGTCCTGAAATCGCCGATGCCCGCGCTGCCTTCGATCCGGCAAGTCTCTGCTACAGCGAACTCAAGAACGGCCAGGCCGCCGTCCTCACCGACTTCCGCCAGGATGGACATGGCCTCACCCAGATCCTTGTCATCGATCGCGGCATGACCGAGGCCGGGCGCGGCGCCGTTGTCCAGCGTCTGCTCGACATCGAAACCTACCGTACGATGGCCATGTTAGGCCTGCCGCTTGCCCAGACGCTGTCACCGGAGATCCGCCGCATCGAGGACGGGCTGACCGCCGTCACCCAACGCATGAAGGCCCATGCTCGCGATGAGTCCGACGAGATGCTCTCGGAACTCACGCGCCTCGCCGCGGAGCTAGAAGCCAATGCCGCCTTGAGCCTTTACCGCTTCGGGGCAAGTCGCGCCTATGACGGCATCGTGCGCGAGCGCATCAAGACGCTCGATGAAACGCCGGTGCCCGGCTACGAGACGCTGGGCGCCTTCCTTGAGCGGCGCCTGGCGCCCGCCATGCGCACCTGCCAGTCGGTCGAGGAACGCCAGGCCAACCTCTCGCGCAAGCTGTCGCGCGCCACGGCGCTGGTTCGCTCCTGGATTGATGTAGAACTGGAGCGGCAGAACTCCGACCTTTTGACCGCCATGAACAGCCGCGCTGAAATGCAGCTTCGCCTGCAGCAGACGGTCGAAGGCCTCTCGGTCGCCGCCATCTCCTACTATGTCGTCGGCCTTGTCGGTTACGCCGTGAAAGCCATCCCACACGACGCTCTGCCATTCGATCCCGCGATCATCACCGGCCTCTCGGTGCCGCTCGCTGTCCTCGGCGTCTGGTGGATCGTCAGACGGATCCGCCGCAGTCATGACCGGGAAGGCTGATCAGCCCTTGCTGCTGCGCCTCTCTGGTCGATATAAAGCCGCGAACGACGGCAGGTAGCAGGCAGAATGGCGAAGCAGACCAAGGCGAAACTCGACAAGAAGGGGCTATCAGGCCTTGGGCTCGAGAAATTGGTCGATATTCTCCTGGAGGAGTCCGCCGCAAACAAGGCGCTGAAGGCGAGGCTGCAGACGGCGCTCGCCGGCGAAACAGGTCCGGACGAGATGGCGCGCCTGATCGACAAGCGCCTCGACGCGATCGACCAGTCGACGACCCGCATCAACAGGGCACGCGCCCGTGACCTCGCCGGTGAATTCGCAGCCCTTGCCCGCAACATTCTCTCGGAGCTCGGGTCGGCCGATCCCCAGGCCGCAGCCGAGCGCATTCTTCGTTTCCTCGCCCTGCGCTTCCCTGTCTCTGCCCGTCTCGCGACTGACAATGCCCGTCTCTGGAAGGTCTTCGAGGATACGGAACTCGCTACGCTTGAGCTGATTAAGACCGTTGGCGCCGAGGAGCAGGCCCTGCTGGTGCCGCATCTGGAACGCCTGCGGCTTCGGGATCGCTACGGCGAACACACTGGTTTTCTGCGTGCGCTCACGGGCGTCGTCTCGGCCCCGGCAGCATCGGCCTGGCGAAAGGTGCTGGGCGCGCTCTTGCCATCGGAGCCCCTGAAGCTCGGCGCCCTGGATCTCCTGCAGTCTCTCGCCTTGCATCAGGGTGACATCGACGACTTCCTGGCGCTCGAACGCCAGAAGCCCGACAACCGCCGCGACACGCTGGCCGTCGCCGACATGCTGCATCAGGCCGGCCGCTTCGAGGATGCGCTGGAATGGGTGCGCGAGCGCCCCCGCGGCGTGCGCCTCATCCCGGTCAATGGCGTGCTTGCCTCCGTCGGTCCGGACTACGGCGCCCATGAACGCCGCCTGCTGGAAGCCGAGATCCTGGACAAGCTGAAGCGCCGCGAAGACGCGCAGGAACTGCGTTGGCGGGAGTTCGGCGAAACCCTCGATCCAGCAGTGCTGAAACTTTACCTGTCCAAGCTCGACGATTTCGCCGAATTCGACGAGCTCGACCGGGCCCTGGCGCTCGCCAAAGAGCACGAGGACATCTATCTCGGCCTCGACTTCTTCCTCGCCTGGCCACGCCTCGATCTCGCCGCCGCCCATGTCCTGCGCCACCAGCACGATTGGGAAGGTCGCCACTACGACGACCTCGCCCCCGCCGCAGAAGCGCTGTCGGCAAAAGAACCGCTGGCTGCCGTGGTGCTTTACCGTGTGCTCGTCGAGGACATCCTGCGGCGCGGCATCGGCATGGCCTATCCTCATGCCGGGCGTTACGTCGGCGAACTCGCACGCCTCATGCCGAACTTGCCCGAAGGCCACGGCCTCTCGACGCATGCCGCCTTCCTCGCGGAGCTACGGCGCAATCACTCGAAGAAATACGGCTTCTGGAGTTCGGTCCCGGGTGGGCTCTCAGGCGGTTGAGTGTGTGGGATTGTTAAGCGCCATCTGACTTTTTCGCCGCTGCCAGGTAAGCGTGGACGAGTCGCAAGAGCCTGACGTGGGAGATGTCGAGGGTCCAGGTATGCACAGCGATGCCCTGGATCCCAAGTAGCCTTTCATAGGGGCGCATCAATCGACCATAGAGGGTTAGTGGGAGGCTGTCTTCTGCATCGCCATGAAGCTTTAAAATGATTGTAGAGGCAGAATTGCCGCGCAAGCGCCAATCCGAGACGTACTCGATGAGGTTCCAAGGTACAAGCTTCGCCGTCAAACGCAGGTCGTGGAAGCCCTCTGGGGAGAGGATCACCACGTCTCCGCTCAACACAAGAAGTCTATGTATCGTCGCGCCGAGGGCGACGGCAAGGAAAGCCAAGCAAGCAAGAACGACCAGAAATCTGGCATCGTCCGTGACATAGAATTCCCATGTCAGCCATATGCTCCCGCCTATGAACGAGAGATAGAGAGCAAGGTGAAACAGCAGTTTTGTTGACGACTGCCGAAAGCCCCTCACGATTGAGGTGCCTATCGCGTCATATATGTTCAGAGAAACCTCAGAAGTTGCGGAGTTTATTTCGTGGGCCAAACCTAGCGCTCCCAATAGGGCACCGGCCCATAAAGCTCCGCCAGATAATCGATGAACAACCTTACCTTGGCCGGCAGGAACTGGCGGCTCGGATAGACCGCAGACAGCGCCACGTTGCGCGAGCTTTCATACTGCGGCAGCACCTGCACCAGCTTGCCGCTCTTCAGTTCCGCGCCGACATCCCAGGTGGAGCGCAGCGCGATCCCGAGGCCGGCTATCACTGCCTCGCGGAGCACCTCGCTGGAATTGGTGATCAGCATGCCCTCCGGACGCAGCGTGACCGGCCCGTTCGGCCCTTCCAGGCGCCAGGACTCATGATTATGCGCGGGCAGGCAGCGATGCTTCTTCAGGTCGTCGAGTGTTTCAGGCGTCCCGTGTTCTGCAAGATAACTTGGCGCCGCACACAGAACGCGGCGCACAGGGGCGAGCCTGCGTGCGACCAGCGAGGAATCGTTGAGTTCCGCGATGCGGATCGCCAGATCGAATCCGCCGCCGACGATGTCGGTGAACTCGTCCGACAGCACCAGATGGATCGCGAGATCCGTATGCGCCTCCATGAAGGGTTTTAAGTGCGGCGCGACATGCATGCGACCGAAGGAGGTCGATGCCGAGATCTTCAGCGTGCCGTTGACTTCCGAGGAGCGCCCCGACGCAAAGGCCTCCGCCTCTTCCAGCCCGCCCAACACTGTCAGCACCCGCTCGTGAAATCCCTGGCCGGCTTCTGTCAGCGAGATCTGCCGCGTCGTGCGCTGCAGGAGCCGCGTGCCGAGTTTGTCCTCCAACCGCTTGATGCGCTTGGAGACAACGGCGGGCGAAAGACCGAGATCGCGCGCCGCCGTCGACATGCTGCCGGCTGCGATCACCCGGACAAAGACTTCGAGATCACCGAGATTGGTCATGAGTGCGTGCTACTTTTTCCGATTTAGTCATAAGTGCATAGCATTTGCCCTGCGAAAGTCCTAGTGGTAAGAAAATTTGACCAGTTGAGCGCTGGCCTCGATGCAGCTAGGATCGCGGGCAATCAGGGAGGAGACCGACATGAGCGAGGCCATCGCCTTTTTGCCGCCGCGGCCAGAGGTTCTCTCGCGTCGTGCGGAGATCCTCGCCGATCTGAAGGGGCTGGTGCCGCAAGGCCGCCTTGTTGAGGAGCGGAACGCGCTCGTTCCCTTCGAGACAGACGGTTTCATCGCCTATCGCCGCCGCCCGCTTGCCGTCGTCTTGCCCGAGACGACAGCCCAGGTCGCGGCGGTGATGAAGTACTGTCATCGCTACGGCATCCCCGTCGTCCCACGCGGCGCTGGTACGTCGCTCTCGGGTGGCGCCATCCCGCAGGAAGATGCCGTCGTGCTCGGCCTCTCCGCCATGACCCGCATCATTGAGGTCGACTACGCCAATCGCTGCGCCACGGTCCAGGCCGGCGTCACCAACCTCGCCATCTCTGACGCCGTCGGTGCCGACGGCTATTTCTACGCCCCCGACCCGAGCTCGCAGCTCGCCTGCACTATAGGCGGCAACATCGCCATGAACTCCGGCGGCGCCCACTGTCTGAAATACGGCGTCACCACCAACAACCTGCTCGGCGTCAAAATGGTGCTTGTCGATGGCACTGTCGTCGATCTCGGCGGCAAGCATCTGGATGCCGAAGGGTATGACCTGCTCGGCCTCGTCTGCGGCTCCGAGGGCCAGCTCGGCATTGTCACCGAGGCCACCGTTCGCCTGCTCGCCAAGCCGGAAGGTGCGCGCCCCGTGCTCTTCGGCTTTGACAGTGCGGAGGAAGCCGGATCCTGCGTCGCTGATGTCATCGGCGCCGGCATCATACCGGTCGCCATCGAGTTCATGGACAAGCCGGCCATCGAGATCTGCGAAGCCTTCGCCAAGGCCGGCTATCCGCTGGATGTCGAAGCGCTGCTGATCGTCGAGGTCGAGGGCTCGGAAGCCGAGATGGACGCCATGCTGGCCGCGATCGTCGAGATCGCCAAGCGTCATGGTGTGAAAACCGTGCGCGAAAGCCAGTCGGCAACGGAAGCGGCCCTGATCTGGAAAGGCCGCAAATCCGCCTTCGGCGCCACCGGCCGCATCGCCGATTACATCTGCATGGACGGCACCGTGCCGCTCAGCAAGCTCGCTTACGTCCTGCGCAAGACCTCCGAGATAATCGACCGATATGGCCTCCGGGTCGCCAACGTCTTCCACGCTGGCGACGGCAACATGCACCCGCTGATCCTCTACAATATCAACGATCCGGAAGACGCAGCCAAGGCGGAAGCCGCAGGTATGGAAATCCTCAAACTCTGTGTCGACGCCGGCGGCTGTCTCACCGGCGAACATGGCGTCGGTATCGAAAAGCGCGATCTGATGTTGCACCAGTTCACCCAGGTCGATCTCGATCAGCAGATGGCCGTACGCTCCGCCTTCGATGCGGACTGGATCCTCAACCCCTCCAAGGTCTTTCCGCTGGAGGGGAGAGCATGATGCCAAGCATGCTGACCCCCTCGACCGAAACCGAAGCGGCCGACCTCATCCGCGACTATGCCTCCCGCGCTACCCCGCTCCAAATCCGTGGCGGCGGCAGCCGTGCGGGCTTCGGCAACCCGGTTGCCGCAGAGGCAGTGCTGTCCTCCGCAGCCTTGTCTGGCATCGTCGAATACAATCCCGCCGAAATGGTCATCACGGCCCGCGCCGGCACGCCCGTTGCGGAGATCGAGGCAGCTCTTGCCGAAAACGGACAAGCCATGGCCTTCGAACCCATGGATCATCGTGGCGCTATGGGCACCTCGGGCACGCCCACGATCGGCGGCCTCTTTGCCGTCAACAGCTCCGGTCCGCGCCGCTTCACGGCAGGTGCCGCCCGCGACCATCTGCTCGGCGTCCGCTTCGTCAACGGGGCAGGCGAAGCGGTCAAGGCCGGCGGCAAGGTGATGAAGAACGTTACCGGCCTGGACCTCGTCAAGCTGCTTGCCGGCTCCCACGGCACGCTCGGCTTCCTCACCGAAGTCACTTTCAAGGTCCTGCCCGTGCCCAAGACGGCTGCGACCATCGTCATCTCAGGCCTGGACGATGAGCAGGCCATGAAGGCGCTCGCCGCGGCTCTGTCCCTCTCGGTCGAAGTCTCCGGTGCTGCCCATCTGCCGGAAAGCGTGCGTGGTCGCGTCGTCGGCGGCAAGCTGCCCGAAGGTGCCGCCACCGTCATGCGCCTGGAGGGCCTGGAAGCCTCCGTCACTGTGCGTGCCGAAAAGCTGATGGCGGCCGTTGCTGGCTTCGGCCCCGTCAGCCGTCTCGACGCGGGCGAGACGAAAGCGCTCTGGGCGGAAATCCGCGATGTCATGCCCTATTCCGATGGCACGGCCCGGCCGCTCTGGCGCCTGTCCATGGCGCCGTCGCAGGCCTGGAAGCTGGTCGCGGGTCTTCGGCTCCGGGCCGGAATCGATGCCTATTACGATTGGCAGGGCGGTCTCGTCTGGATGCGTATGGAGGCCGATCCCGAGGCCGAGGTCTTGCGCCACGGCATCCGCACCCTGGGCGGCGGCCATGCCACGCTGCTCCGTGCCGCACCGCAGATCCGCTCCGAAATCCCGGCCTTCGAGCCGCAAGCACCTGCCGTCGCTTTGCTTTCCGCCCGAGTCAGGGCAAAACTCGACCCACACGGGATCTTCAATCCCGGTCTGATGACGTGAAGGAGTTTTGTCATGACTGATCCGCAATACCAACCGCCCACGAGCTCTGGCGGCGAGGGCTGGTTTTCGCCTGGCCGCATGAATGTCCAGGTTGTCTATGTCCTATATCTCGTCAGCTTCGTCGTCGGCCTTACCGGCATCGTCGGACTGATCATGGCCTATGTGAACCGCGGTAAGAGCGCGGCCTGGATCGATACGCATTACACCTACGCTATCAGGACCTTCTGGATCGGTCTGCTCTATGCGCTGATCGCCTCCTTCCTGATGCTTGTGGCCGTCGGCGTCATCCTGATCTTCGGCGTTGCCATCTGGATCGTCGTCCGCTGCGTCATCGGCCTGCAGAAGGCATCTGCCGGCGAACCCATTGCCCGTCCCACCAGCTGGTGGATCTGATTAGAAGTCATGGGAGCGGCCATGCCGGCCGCTCCGGGGGAGGAAAAGCGTGCAGACCAATTTCACCGCCGAACAGCTCGCCGATCCCCATGTCGCGGAAGCCGAAAGCATCCTGCGCAAATGCGTGCATTGCGGCTTCTGCACCGCCACCTGTCCCACCTATGTGACGCTCGGCAACGAGCTCGACAGCCCGCGCGGCCGCATCTACCTGATCAAGGACATGTTGGAAAACGGCCGCCCGGCGGACGAGCAGATCGTCACCCATATCGACCGCTGTCTTTCGTGCCTTGCCTGCACGACGACCTGTCCTTCGGGCGTCGACTACATGCATCTGGTCGACCATGCCCGCACCCATATCGAAAAGACCTATCGCCGCCCGCTGATGAACCGGCTGACCCGCAACATGCTGGCCATGGTCTTGCCCTATCCGGGCCGCTTCCGACTGGCGCTCAAACTCGCCGCCCTCGGCCGCCCCTTCGCCGGCGTCCTGGACCAGGTGAAGTCGCTCAAGCCGATGGCCGCCATGCTGCGGCTCGCGCCCACCAAGGTCGCGCCACCCTCGGACTTCGCCAAGCCCGCCACTCATGCGGCAATCGCTGCGCGTCGGGGCCGCGTCGCGATCCTCACCGGCTGCGCCCAGCCCGTCCTCGATCCTGGCATTAACGAAGCGGCGATCTCGCTTCTGACCCGTCTCGGTGTCGAGGTCGTCGTACCCCCGGGCGAAGGCTGCTGTGGCGCGCTCGTCCACCATATGGGCCGCGAGGAACAGGCCCTCGACAGCGCCCGCCGCAACGTCGACGTCTGGACCCGCGCCATCGAAGCAGGCGGCCTCGATGCGATCATCGTCACGACCTCCGGCTGCGGCACGACCATCAAAGATTACGGCCACATGCTACGCCTCGACCGGGCTTACGCCGAAAAAGCGGCGCGGGTCTCGGCGCTCGCGAAGGATGTTACCGAATATCTCTCCACCCTTGATCTGCCGATCGCAGAAACCAAGGGCATCACGGTCGCCTATCACTCCGCCTGTTCTCTGCAGCATGGCCAGAAGGTGACCATTGCGCCGAAACTCTTGCTGAAAGCTGCCGGCTTTACCGTCAAGGACCCGCCGGAAGGCCATCTCTGCTGTGGCTCCGCCGGCACCTATAACATCATGCAGCCCGAGATTTCCGCCAGGCTGAAGGCCCGCAAGGTGAAGAACATCGAGTCCACGAAGCCTGATGTCATCGCCGCCGGCAATATCGGTTGCATGACCCAGATCGGCTCGGCCACAGGCATTCCGGTTGTTCATACGGTTGAGTTGTTGAACTGGGCTTATGGCGGCCCGCGCCCCTCAGCGCTTGATCGCCGCGTGTCGGCCTGAGCGAATTGTTAAGCGATTTCTGCAATAACTGTCCTGGGATGGGGCATCCCGGGAGGCCTTCATGGCAAACAAGAGTCTAGTCGTAGCTTTCGCATTCCTCTGTCCGTTCGTGACACCGGCGGAGGCGATCGAGCGCATATACTGTGCCGCATCCGACACGGTGATCGACATGTCTCTGGAGAGCGGCTTCAGCAATAAGGACCAGGAAAAGCTGGTGCATTTCCGCGGCATGGCCGGCGTCAAGGACAAGGCCGCACCCTCAGGCTTCCGGCGCTTCCAGATTACCTCGGAAATGCTCAGGCAGTACTGGATCGACGATCGCGACCTGCGCTTCAGCATCCATGCCTTCGCCCCGCAAAGGGAGCCCCTCTACCGGGTGACCATGTCGATGATCACCGACCGTAGCTCCGACACCGAGATGCGCTTTAAGGGCCGCTACGCGATGAAGGTCGAGAAGCTGAAAATGGGCGGTACCGCCGGCGCCGAGACGATCATCACCCATGAGGGCTCGATCTTCTGCGATGTGAAGCGTTGAGGTTCAGAACCTGTAGCTGACCCCGACATTCACCGCATTCGTGAGGATATTGGTCTTAAGCGACGCGCCGGAATCGATGTCTACATCGACCCAGGAATAGTTGCCCTTGTACTCGACGAACGCCGACCAGTTCTCGTTGAAATCATAGGCCACACCGGCCTGCGCCTGCACGGTCGCACCACCAAGCTGATATTCGAAGGTCCGGCCAGAGCCACGCGTCACCTCGACATGCGGCACGTTGATGCCGGCACCCGCGCCGACATAAGGCACGAACTTCGTCCCCTCGATCCGCATGCGATAGAGCGCGTTCAGCGTCAGCAGATTGATGCCATCTGAGAATTCGAAATGCGACCAGCCGGAGGAGGCTAGCGTCTCGCTATTGGCATAGACCTTGGCATGGGTGAAATCGACTGAGAGACCGAGATTGGGCTTGCTGAGATTGGTCATCCACCAGGTTCCGCGAACACCGTAATAGGGCGGTGTCTGAAACGACTTGCCTTCCCAGCCGGCGCGGAAGTCTGGACCGTCCGAGACCTCGATATCGCTGTGCGGAGCCGTCTGGAAGCCGCCATAGACGGAGACACCCATTTCAGCGCTCGCCGGCACGGTGGCGATCAGCGTGAAGATCCCACCGGCGAGGGCGAGTGAAAGCGAACGATAGGTCATGAACTGAAGTCCCCGAAAACGATGCATGTCGGCATCGGGGCCCCGAACCCCGTTGCCAGCGGAGACTGCACCGCCGAGGCAACAGCTTCATGACACGAGAAAGGCCGCGCTTCGTTGGCGCGGCCTCTTCATGCATCGGAAAGGAGGCTGGCCTCAGCCGCCGAAGATCGTGCGCAGGATGTCCACGCCCTTGTCGTCGAAGGACACGTCACCCTGGCGGTTGCCCGGGCCGATCACGATGACCTTGGAGCCGATATCGGCGCGATCATAGAGATGCTCGACATCCTTGTTCATCATGCGGATGCAGCCGGACGACATGTTGAGGCCGATCGTCCAGGGCTGGTTGGTGCCATGGATGCGGAAGATCGTGTCGCGGCCGCCCTTGTAGAGATACATGGCGCGCGCGCCGAGCGGATTGTCCGGTCCACCTTCCTGCACGACGGGCAGGATATGACCCTTGGCGGCTTCGCGGCGGCGCATCTCTGCCGGCGGGCGCCATTCGGGCCATTCCGCCTTGCGGCCGATCTTCACCACGCCCGACCAGCCGAAGCCTTCACGACCGACGCCCACGCCATAGCGGGTAGCGCGGTTGTTGCCTTCGACATAGTAGAGAAACTTGTTGTTCGTATCGATGATGATCGTGCCCGGCTTTTCATCCGTCGTCAGGCGCACGACCTTGCGCTTGAACTTCTCCGGTACTTCCTTGCGCTGCTGCGCAACAAGCGTCACGTCACTGGTGGTCTGGATGCGGTCGAGGCTGATGGCAGACGCCGGCAGCGGCATGGCAAAGGTCACCGCCAGAATGGCGGCGGTGACGCTCTTCGAAATCGTATTGAGCATATTCTGTCCCCTGAATTTGCAGGGCTTTGAGCCTAGCTTCTTCCTTTTGCAAAGCAAGGGCTAATCCACCTTTTGTGATATGATGAGTGTCTCAGATCACAATGACCGTGGTGCCGACCTTCACCCGCTCGTAGAGATCGGTGACGTCCTCGTTGCGCATGCGGATGCAGCCGGAGGAAACGCCGCTGCCGATCGACCAGGGGGCGTTGGTCCCATGGATGCGGTACAGCGTCGAGCCGAGATAGAGCGCCCGGGCACCGAGCGGATTTTCCGGACCGCCGGGCATATGCGCGGGCAGGAAGTGGCCCTTGGCTGCTTCGCGGGCGATCATCTCCTGCGGCGGACGCCAGTCCGGCCATTCGCGCTTTGATGTGACCTTATGCGTGCCGGCCCATTCGAAGCCCGGCTTGCCGACGCCCACGCCATAACGTTTGGCCATGCCGTCTGCCATCACGAGATAGAGGAAGCGTTCACGCGTATCGATGACGATCGTGCCCGGCTTCTGCTCGGTCTGATATTGCACCATCTGCGGCAGGAACTGCGGATCGATCTGCGTGCGAACCGGCTTGTCCGGCCGCATCGCGACCTGTTGTGCTGCCGGCTGCTGCTGCGGAAAAAGCACGCGCCGCTGCTGCACGACCCGACGCTGCTGCACCGGCTGCTGGCGAAGCACCTGCTGCGGCTGCACGACCACCCGTTGGCGACCTGCTGGAACGACCTGGCGCTGGCGCTGCGGCATCGCGGAACTGCGCGTCTGCGCGGGAACGCCACCCAACTGCAACACCCAGAACGCCTGCAGATCAGGGCTCACCATCACCGGCGGACGGCTCTGATAGCGGTCATTGGCATGGGCGGGCAGTGCAAGCGGCAGGCAGGCCAGAACGGCCAACAGCAGGGATTTCTTCGACATCGGACAACTCATGAACTTGGGACCGGATGCGGCGGCAGGACATGCCACCAATTCCACCGGATCGTGCCAGAGCGAGGCCCGCCAATTGGTAAAGAGGCGTTCATGAAAATGCGATCGAGGCTGTAAACCTTTCGGAAGGGTTAGCGCCTGGTTTGGAAAAATCGTGAACAAATGGTAAACGCGTTCCCGCATCGGGGGAGAATCGCATGGACATGATCGCGGAAGGCCTGATCCGGGGAGAAGACGGTCTCGATCGCTGCTTCTGGCACGGCGGGCTTGAAGACTATCGCCGCTATCATGACGAGGAATGGGGCCGCCCGGTTACCGACGATGTCCGGCTTTTCGAAAAGATCTGCCTCGAAGGCTTCCAGTCCGGCCTGTCCTGGCTGACGATCCTGAGGAAGCGCGAGAACTTCCGCGCTGCCTTCGCCGGCTTCGACTTCCATCAGGTCGCCCGCTTCAGTGACGACGACATTGCCCGATGCCTCGCAGATGCCGGCATCATCCGCCACCGCGGCAAGATCGTCTCGACGATCAACAACGCCCGCCGCGCGATCGACCTCACGGCGGAATTTGGCTCGCTCTCTCGCTACTTCTGGAGTTACGAACCCGACGCTTCCGAGCGCCCGCCGCGCATGGACTACGCGACACTGAGAGCGAATCCGACCTCGCCCACCTCGATCCGCCTGTCCAAGGACCTGAAGAAGCGCGGCTGGACCTTTGTCGGCCCGACCACGGTCTATGCCTTCATGCAGGCCATGGGCCTGGTCAACGACCATATCGAGGGCTGCTGCCGTCGCGCGCCGACCGAGGAACTGCGCGCCCGGCTCGTGCGCCCTTGACCGTCAATCGATGCTGACCGCAAGGATCCGGCTGATCTCGGTCAGCGAGCGACCGGATTGTGCCCGCCAGGCATTGAACGCCGCCTGAACGGCTGCCTTATCCCTGGCCGACGTCGGCGCCTTGTCGACCACGCCCTCGGCGATAAGCCGGTTCACCACGCTTTGCGACAGGATGAAGCTGTCGATCCCGGCGAAGCGCAGGAAGTATTGGCCCGTATTGCCACCGAGCCGCGAGCCATTCTTCTGCAGGAGGTCGAGCAGGCCGACATAGTTCTCCGTCGGCCAACTGGCAAAGAAGGCGCCGGCCGAGCCATGCTCCCGGGCAATCCCCGAGAGAAACACGGCATTCTCCTGCACCGCCCGGATCTTCGGCCCATGCCGGACGATCCGCGTATCCGAGACGAGCCGGGCAAAATCCTCGTCGTGCAACATCGCACAATGTCCGATGTCGAAGCCGTCGAAAGCCGCTTCAAAACCCGGCCACATCGCCTCAACAACCTTCCAGTTGAAGCCGGACTGGAAGATGCATTTGGTCATCAGCGCCAGAAAACGATCGGCCGGCGTGGCTACAATTTCGGCCTTCGGCTTCGGATGCTGCAGGCTCTCCAAGACACTGGCCTCACCCTTGCGGGCAACCGCGAGCGCATAAATTTCGTCGAAGGATCGCATGGGGCCTCAATGCTGCAGGTTGGCGACGAGATCCGGCACATGCCCGAGATCCGGGATCTCGCGGAAGCGTGGCGCCTCCTCGGGCTTGTCGACATGTTCGAGTACCCAGGTCAGTTCATGCGGCACGAAAACACCCCACGCGCCGGCCGCTATCGCCGGCACGATGTCGGACTTCAGCGAATTGCCGATCATCATGGCTCGCTCCGGCCCTTCGCCATGTTTGCCGAAGATCCGCCGATAGGTAGTGGCCGTCTTGTCGGAGACGATCTCGACCGCATCGAAATAGTCGCCAAGCCCTGATTGCGCGAGTTTGCGCTCCTGGTCGAAGAGATCGCCCTTGGTGATCAGCACCAGGAAATACTTGCCCGAAAGCGCCTCCAGGGCATCGCGGGCATGCGGCAGGCATTCGACCGGGTGGCTCAAGAGATCGCGTCCGATGGCAAGGATCTCTGATATTACGGAGGAGGGCGCCCGACCCTCCGTGATCTCCAGCGCTGTCTCGATCATCGAGAGGGTAAAACCTTTGATGCCGAAGCCGTAATGGGCGAGGTTGCGCTTCTCGGCCTCGAGCAAGCGCTCGGACACGTGCTCGCCCTCGGCAAACTCGGAGAGCAGGCCACGGAAATGGCTTTCGGTCAGCTTGTAATACTGCTCGTTCTGCCAGAGCGTGTCATCGGCATCGAAGCCGATCACGGAGACAGGGCGGTTAGACATGACGCCTCCTTATCGATCAGGAAGCGCGAGACTAATCCGTCTCTCGGGCAAAGCAATGGCGCCCGTGAGCGCCATTACAGTTTCGAGATTGGGCGGAGCTTACTGGCCGTTCTTGGCGAGCCACGCCTTCATCATGGCGATCTCGCCTTCCTGGGCCGCGATCACCTCTTCTGCGAGCTTGCGGATTTCGGGATCCTTGCCGTGTTCGAGCACGATCTTGGCCATGTCGATGGCGCCCTGGTGATGCGGGATCATGCCCTGCACGAAGTCGACATCGGCATTGCCGGTGAGCGGCACGGCCATGTCCTTGTGCATCTTCGCATTGGCCTCGGCAAAGGCCTTGGACGACACGCTGCCGCCCATCGCGCCGTGATCCATGCTGCTATGGTCCATCGAGGACATGTTATGGCCCTGATGCATGGTGTTGTCCTGGGCAAGGACAGTAGACGTGGAAAGCGCGGTCGCAAGCGATGCCGCAACGAAAAAGCTCTTCAGCATTGAAATCTCCTGTGCTGATCAATGATCGAATTGCGCGAAGCCAAAGGCTGCGCGGTCTCATCGGATCAGGCGCGGGGAGGGGGCGTTGCCGGAGCACGCAGCTGTGACACGAGCCTTGAGGGAAGCGCTGACGCTTCTGCGGCTCGCGCCGGCTTGCCGCTGTCGGTAAGCACGGTATCCGCGGGCAGCGTCAGACAGGCCGCGCAATGCCAGACCGATTTCATCGGCTTGGATGGATGACCCAGATCACCATTAGCAGCATCCGCAACGGAAAGCCCCGCAGCCGAATGCGGACAATCGATATCCGCCATCGCCATTGATGCAGCGAGCGGCTCGCCAAGATCACCGCTCGCATCCATCGCATGTGCCGCAGGCATCGCCATGGCCGACATGCCGGTCATTGGCATGGCGCCATAGGCAAGAGCTGCGATCAGCAGCAGAAGGCGGGCGAGTGATGTCATGGAGGGAAGATGGGCTGCGATCGGGACGAAAGCAAGGCCGGCAGACTTACCGGGCAATCACATGATGCAGGATCTGGTAGTCCCGGCTTTCCTCGCCGAAGGGGATCACCGGCCAGTCCCACTCGGCCCGGACATCCCCAAGATCTGCTCCGTGCATCATATCGACCGTTTCGTGACGTCCCCCGCTGCGGTCGATGACCGTGTAGCTGACATCTGTGACGAGGCAGGTCTCGGCCGAAACCTGCGCCAGACCCTCGACATGCGCGCCGATCACCTGACGAAGGAGGGGACCTTTGTCGGCACGATCGTCCAACCGCCGCGCGGCGCCAATCCCGATCTGCGACAGCAGATTGGCTGAGACGACAAGGTCGAGATAGGGCACCTGCCGGAGAAACGCGAGCGGCTCCAACGGCTGGTTTGCGAATAGCGCATCGAGCCCCGAAAGATCCCGCTCGATCAGCCGGACATTCTTCAGCCGCTTGACCGTGAGCCAGCCCCGAACGTTGGCGAGATGCACGAGATCGACCAGAACCACCGTGTCGAACAGCCGCGAAAGCTCCATGACCGGCACGTCGCGCAACAGTCCGGACCCGAGCACCACCACCGTCCGCCGCTGTCGGCATCCTTCAGCCGTCGCGAGAATGGCCGCCTTCGTCCGGCTCTCGTGCTCGGCCCAGGCCGAAGCACAGCGGTTTGCCCGCGCCCAGAGATTGACGGAGGAGCGGATGAACGGACGGTGCGCGGCCGAGGTCAGCGGCCAGCTCGCGGCATAGTTCAGGGCTTCGAGGATCATTTCTTACCGATAGACGGAGCTGCGATGGCCGATCTCGACCACGAGCACTATGAGTTTGCCGTCCTGGATATCGCAGATGATGCGGTAGTCGCCAACCTTGTAGCGCCAGAGATGATTGAACTCCGGCCCCTGCAGAGCGCGGCCCCGTTGCCTTGGGTCATCAAGCGGGGCAATCCGCTGTTCAAGATAAGAAACAATGCGCGCAGCGGCGGGCTTGCCGATTTTGGCAAGCTGCTTCCTGGCCGTGTCGTCGAGATCAATCTTCCAGACCAAGTTCGCGTTTCACTTCGTCCAGAGTATAGGTTCGGCTTTCACCACGTTCCCTGGCTTCCAGAACCTCTTGGGCGCGACGCAGGAAGTACGCGTCCTCCAACTGCTCTTCTATCATTTCGAGCAGATAGGCATCGGGTTCAGCCCCGGCTTCTGCCGCATACTGCAGCACCAGTTTGTGCATTTCTTCCGGCATATCGAGTGTGAAACGCTTGTTCATCGGCCCGACCTCTGGTTTCCAGCGCGAATATACCACCGAACACACCCATTTTCCAGCATCCGGCCTTCACCCCACCTGCCTTCGCCCTTGCCGCCAAATCCTTGATCCTCTAAGACACCGGCACCTTTTTGAAACGAAAATTCCGGTTGTCATCATGAGCGATAAGAACAAGAAGCCCCAGAAGCTGAAGGCCCGCCTGCCGCGCGGCTTCGTCGATCGCGAGGCTGCCGACATCCGTGCTGCCAACCAGATGATGGAGACCATCCGCGAGGTCTATGAGCGCTACGGCTTCGACCCGATCGAAACCCCGCTCTTCGAATACACCGATGCACTCGGCAAGTTCCTGCCTGATAGCGACCGCCCGAACGAAGGCGTCTTCTCGCTGCAGGACGACGACGAGCAGTGGATGTCGCTGCGCTACGACCTGACCGCTCCGATGGCCCGTCATGTCGCGGAGAATTTCCAGGAAATCCAGCTGCCGTTCCGCACTTATCGCGCCGGCTACGTCTTCCGCAACGAGAAGCCTGGCCCGGGCCGCTTCCGCCAGTTCATGCAGTTTGATGCCGACACCGTCGGCGCGCCGGGCGTCCAGTCCGACGCCGAAATGTGCATGATGATGGCCGACACGCTGGAAGCGTTGGGCATCAAGCGTGGCGACTATGTGATCCGGGTCAACAACCGCAAGGTTTTGGACGGTGTGATGGAGGCCATCGGCCTCGGCGGCGAGGAGAATGCCGGTCGTCGTCTGAATGTGCTGCGCGCCATGGATAAGTTCGACAAGTTCGGCGCAGATGGTGTGAAGTTGCTTCTAGGTGAAGGCCGCAAGGATGAATCTGGTGATTTCACTAAGGGCGCCGGGCTTTCTGAGGAGTACGCCGACAAGCTCGTCAACCTGTTGATGAGCCAAATGGGCAGCCTGAGCCAAACATTCGGTCTTATCCGCGACAGCTTTGGCAGCAACTCTGCTTTGGATGCTGGACTTGATGAGCTGAGCGTCATGTCGAATCTGCTGGCTGCAGCCAATTATTCCACGGAAACTTCACAATATCGTTCGGAAGCCACAGATGAGCAGATGAGGGTAATCATCGACCCCTCCGTCGTCCGCGGCCTCGAATACTATACCGGCCCCGTCTACGAAGCTGAACTCACCTTCGACGTCACCAATGAAAAGGGTGAAAAGGTCGTCTTCGGCTCGGTCGGCGGTGGTGGCCGTTACGATGGCCTCGTCTCGCGCTTCATGGGCCAGCCTGTCCCGGCCACGGGCTTCTCCATCGGCGTCTCGCGCCTGATGACGGCGCTGAAGAACCTCGGCAAGCTCGGCCAGGATGAGGTGCTGGGCCCGGTCCTCGTCACCGTCATGGATGGCGATGTCGAAAGCATGGGCCGCTACCAGCGCTTCACGCAGCAGCTACGCGCTGAAGGCATCCGCGCCGAAATGTATCAGGGCAACTGGAAGAAGTTCGGCAACCAGCTGAAATATGCCGACCGCCGTGGCGCCCCGATCGCCATCATCCAGGGCGGCGACGAGCGCGCTCAAGGCGTCGTTCAGATCAAGGACCTGATCGAGGGCAAGCGCCTCTCCGGCGAGATCACCGACAATGCCGAATGGCGCGAAGCCCGCGTCGCGCAGGAAGTCGTGGCCGAGGCGGACCTCGTCGCCAAGGTCAAGGAGATCCTGGCCGCCCAGGCAGAAGATCGCCGTCGGGCGAAGGGCGGCTGAAATGCCTCTAACCGACATGCCGGATTTCGCCGGCACCATCCTGCAGGAATTCGTCTCGCGCGGCACGACCCGTGTCGATACACCCGTAATCCAGCCGGCCGCCCCCTTCCTCGACATGGCGGGCGAAGACCTGCGCCGGCGCATCTTTTTGACCGAAAACGAGCGTGGCGAAAGCCTTTGCCTGCGCCCGGAATTCACCATCCCCGTCTGCCTGCGCCATATCGAAACCGCGACCGGCACGCCGAAGCGCTATGCCTATCTCGGTGAAGTCTTCCGCCAGCGTCGTGAGGGCCCGCAGGAATTCTACCAGGCCGGCATCGAGGATCTGGGTGACATCGCGGTCGCCGCCTCGGATGCCCGCGCGATTTCGGACAGCGTCGCCATCCTCACCCGCCTGCTGCCGACAAAGCCGCTTGCAGTCACCCTGGGTGATCAGTCGGTCTTCGAAGCTGTCGTCAAGGCACTTGGCCTGCCAGCCGGCTGGCAGAAGCGCCTGATCCAGGCCTTCGGCAACCCGATCCAGATCGACCAGCTCTTGCGCACCCTGGCAACGCCGACGCCGGTGCCGGGTCTTGCGCCGGAGGTTTCTGCCCTACTGTCAAAGGGTGACCAGGACGCGCTGATCGCTCATATCGATGCGACCATGCAGGAAACCGGCTATCTCACCAATGCCAGCCGCACGCCCGCCGAGATCGCCCGCCGCCTGAAGGAAAAGCTGGAGCTCTCGGAGACCCGCCTCGACGGTGCCGCCCTTCTTCTGCTGCGTGAATTTTTGTCGCTTGAGCTGCCGCTTGGCGATGCGTCGGCAGCCCTTGCCGGCTTTGCCGATGCCGCTGGTCTGAAGCTCGGGCCGGCACTGACCCGTTTCGACGAGCGCGTCGCAGCGCTCGCCAGCACCGGTGTTGATCTCGACCTGATCACCTACCGCGCCGCCTTCGGCCGCCCGTTGGATTATTACACAGGCCTCGTCTTCGAGGTGGCGGTGAAGGACAAACCCGCGGTGCTTGCCGGCGGTGGCCGCTTCGACCGGCTGCTGACGCTGCTCGGTGCCGAGACGCATATCCCGGCCGTTGGCTTCTCGCTCTGGCTGGATCGCATTGAGACCGAGAGGAGCGCGTCATGACCATCACCATCGGTCTGCCCTCCAAGGGCCGCATGAAGGACGATGCCTCCGCCATCTTCGAAAAGGCCGGCATGAAGATCGTCGCTGTCGGCAATGACCGCTCCTATCGCGGCCGCGTCGAAGGTTTCGACGATGTCGAGATCGCCTATCTCTCGGCCTCCGAAATCTCGCGCGAGATCGGCAATGGCACGGTCGATTTCGGCGTGACCGGCGAAGACCTGATCCGCGAAGGGCTGGCGGAAGCAGACGCCCGTGTCGAGATCGCGGCGCGTCTCGGCTTTGGCCATGCCGATGTCGTCGTGGCCGTTCCCGAGGTCTGGTACGATGTCGACACCATGGCCGATCTCGGCGATGTCGCCGCCGAATTCCGCACCCGCCATGGCCGGCGGCTGGCGATCGCCACAAAATATTGGCGCCTGACCCAACAGCACTTTTCTCGCCAGCACGGCATCCAGCTCTATCGCATCGTGGAAAGCTTAGGCGCCACCGAAGGCGCCCCCGCTGCCGGCCAGGCCGATATCATCGTCGATATCACCTCGACCGGCTCGACGCTCCGCGCCAACCATCTGAAGGTGCTGTCGGATGGCGTGATCCTGCGATCCGAGGCCTGTCTCGTGCGCGCCCGCAAGCCGGAGCACGACGAAAACCCCATGATCGGCCGCATCGTCGAGGCCATCAGCGGCGTACTCTGAGGGCCCCATGTCACACGCGGATGCCATCCCCGGATTGTATGCGCGTCATGCGGAGGCCTTCGATCGCGTCCGGGGGAAGAACGGCTTCGAGCGTCCCTGGCTGGACCTCCTTGTCGTGCCGTTGCAGCCCGGTGCCCATGTGCTCGATCTCGGATGCGGCTCCGGCGAACCCATCGCGGCGGACCTGATTGATCGAGGCTTTCTGGTCACCGGGTTGGACGTCTCCGAACCTCTGATCCGCCTTTGCCGAGAGCGATTCCCGGCACATGATTTTCATGTCGGCGATATGCGGGATCTGGCGCTGGGGCGGACATTTGATGCGATTGTCGCCTGGCACAGCTTCTTCCATCTGACGCCCGAGGCGCAGCGGGCGATGTTCCCGTGCTTCGCATCACATGCCGCAAGCGGCGCTACGCTGATGTTCACCTCGGGGCCCGCGGCCGGCGTGGCAATCGGCGAGTTCGAGGGCGAGCCGATGTATCACGCCAGCCTCGATCCCGAGGAGTATCGGTCCCTCCTGTCGGAAAACGGCTTTGAGGTCCTGCGACACGTGGTCGAAGATCCCACATGCGGTGGCGCGACAGTCTGGCTGGCGCAAAAGTCTTAAGTGCAAATGAGCGATACGAAAAAACCCGCCGGAGCGCTCCAGCGGGTTTCTCTTTGCCTTGTGGGGCAGGGATCAGGCGGTGACGGCAGAAGCCGAGCCGCGGCGGGCGTCGATCGAGTAGGCGCCGGCGCCGATGATGGCGAGAGCGATGTAACCGCCGGCCAGCGTGACGTTCTTCATGACCATGATCTGGTTCAGCGTGTTGATCCAGCCGAGTGCGCCTTCCGGCCAGCCTTCAATGGCAACGGTGCCGGTGTGGAAGACGAGACCGGTGAAGACGCAGAAGAGAGCGACGGTCCAGGCAGTGATCTTGGTCTGGAAGCCAACGAGGATGAAGAGACCGGCAACCAGCTCATAGAGGCCGGCAGCATAGGCCAGGAGGTCGGCGGCAGGCAGGCCTGCGCCCGAGATCATGCCGGCGGTGCCAGCCGGGTCGGCGAGCTTGCCGTAGCCAGCCATGATGAACATGAAGGACAGGAGAATGCGAACGAGAACGAGAAGGCCATTGTTGGTGGCGGACATTGGGGGAACTCCGTTTAGCGTTGACGCTGAAACCCCAGCCGTGGCGGTTCCAGTAACTGCCGCCTAGATGCCTGCTTTTTTGTCGCAGGCATAGGTTAACAGTCTTTGACTGTTCGTTCACAAAAACGAAACGACAGTGCGCGCCTCGTTCGCTATTCGGATTTAAGTTGCAGACGTGCTTATTGACAGCCCAGGGGCGTCCGCTCGTTGAAAACTCCATGTAAGCGAAAGCGGGTAGCTCAGACCGGCAATACGGAAACCGTCGGTGGGAGTTGGAAACGCGGGAAGATGAAGAGCCCGACCATGTTGCCGCTGCTGCCCTCGAAGCCGGAGGACTCGCCGATGCAGAACACCGGCTGCCGATGCTGTGATCCAGAGACGATCGTCGTCGAATAGCAGAAGCGCGAAGGCTGCGTAGCGGCCTGTTCGAAAAGCCGAAGAATGTGCCCACGGTCACCCGGTTCGTAGCACCGCATGACCGTCAGCAGGCCGCATTCATGGTTTTCGAGCCCATGCAGGGTCTTGGCATGGTTCCCGAGCTTCAATAGCCCGTTGGTCAGGTCACCGGTCCAGTCTTCCGACAGGCCAAAGCGGCAGGCGTGCTGCCCGAGCAGGCCGTCTCCATCCTGTTCGCTCACCCTAAAGGTGGTCGCAAGATCTGCATTTGCTATTTTGAACAAGGCTTTCCCCAAGTCGATAGCCAGAACTGGCCCCAATTCTCACGGCCGGGAGTTTTCTACCCCTCAGCCGAACCCCCATCCGGCCAGGCCGGCACCACTTCAACGAACGGATATCCGTCCGCCATGCTCTTCAAGCGCTTCCAATCGGAACCGCTTGAACCATGCGCTCCCGCCCCTGTTCGGGAAGGCATGCCGTCGAGCGCCAGACCCGACAGTCGACCCGACTGACAAAGCTGGACGGTCTGCATCGTCGCGTGCTGCTCCGGCCGCAGAGACGCACGTCATCGTGTGGTGCACGTTGCACCAACCAAGTTTTTCAACCTTCCCCCACAAGAAGGTTGAAGACGAACATCCTGAACACGCCGGAATTAACGACTTGGATACCACGATTTATTCAGCGTGAAAACGGTCGATGCCTCGTTTTGGTGCAGAACTCTCCCAAGTCTATCTTTGACGAGTATTAGAAATATATGAAATAATGATGGCGCGATGCCATGCATTGGTTCCTCACATCTCGCATGTTGCCTGCGATTCCCCACACATTGTTATATTAGAGACTTTGGTGTCAACCGTCGGACCTGACCAAACCCGATGCCAAATTTGGGCGCGGTTGCTTAACGGCAAACGCAAAAAGGGCGACCCGAGGGCCGCCCTTCCGAAAGACTGAACCGGATGGCTCAGATGTCAGACCCGAAGGTCTTACATCATGTCCATGCCGCCTGTTCAGCGCGCTTGACGCGCTGAACCACTTTAAGTGATGGGCGGCTTTGATGGACCCGATGGTAAGACCCGAAGGTCTTACATCATGTCCATGCCGCCCATACCGCCCATGCCGCCCGGCATGCCGCCAGCAGCTTCCTTCTTCGGAAGTTCGGCGATCATGGCTTCGGTGGTGATCAGCAGCGAAGCAACCGAAGCTGCGTTCTGCAGGGCAGTGCGGACAACCTTGACCGGATCGACGATACCCATGGCGATCATGTCGCCGAATTCGCCGGTCTGGGCGTTGTAGCCGTAGTTTTCTTCGTTCTTGTCGAGGATCTTGCCGACGATGATCGAAGCTTCGTCACCAGCGTTGGTGGCGATCTGGCGAACCAGCGACTGGAGGGCGCGGCGAACGATGTTGATGCCGGCTTCCTGGTCGTCGTTTGCACCCTTGACGGTGATCTTCGTGGAAGAACGCAGCAGAGCGGTACCACCGCCCGGTACGATGCCTTCCTGAACGGCGGCGCGCGTTGCGTTCAGCGCGTCGTCGATGCGGTCCTTGCGTTCCTTGACTTCGATTTCGGTCGAGCCGCCAACGCGGATGACGGCAACGCCACCAGCGAGCTTGGCAAGGCGTTCCTGCAGCTTCTCGCGGTCGTAGTCCGAAGAGGTTTCTTCGATCTGCGCCTTGATCTGGGCAACGCGGCCTTCGATGTCGGACTTCTGGCCAGCACCATCAACGATGGTGGTGTTTTCCTTGGTGATCGAGACCTTCTTGGCGCGGCCGAGCATGTCGAGGGTGACAGACTCGAGCTTGATGCCGAGGTCTTCCGAGATGACAGTGCCGCCCGACAGGATGGCGATGTCTTCCAGCATGGCCTTGCGGCGATCGCCGAAGCCAGGAGCCTTGACGGCAGCGATCTTCAGGCCGCCACGCAGCTTGTTGACGACGAGCGTTGCAAGAGCTTCGCCTTCGACGTCTTCAGCGATAATGACGAGCGGCTTGCCGGTCTGAACGACGGCTTCGAGAACCGGCAGCATGGCCTGGAGGTTCGAGAGCTTCTTTTCGTGCAGGAGGATGTATGCGTCGTCGAGATCGGCGACCATCTTTTCCGGGTTGGTCACGAAGTAGGGCGACAGGTAGCCGCGGTCGAACTGCATGCCTTCGACGACTTCGAGTTCGGTTTCAGCGGTCTTGGCTTCTTCGACGGTGATAACACCTTCGTTGCCGACCTTCTGCATGGCTTCGGCAATGTCCTTGCCGACCTGCGTGTCGCCATTGGCCGAGATCGTGCCGACCTGGGCAACTTCTTCCGAAGTCGAGATCTTCTTGGCCTTGGCCTGGAGGTCCTTGACGACTTCAGCAACGGCCAGATCGATACCGCGCTTCAGGTCCATCGGGTTCATGCCGGCAGCAACGGCCTTGTTGCCTTCGCGAACGATGGCCTGGGCAAGAACGGTTGCGGTCGTGGTGCCGTCGCCGGCGATGTCGTTGGTCTTCGAAGCAACTTCGCGGACCATCTGGGCGCCCATGTTCTCGAACTTGTCTTCCAGTTCGATTTCCTTGGCAACGGATACACCGTCCTTGGTGATGCGCGGTGCGCCGAAGGACTTGTCGATGATGACGTTACGACCCTTCGGGCCGAGCGTTACCTTCACGGCGTCTGCGAGGATGTCGACGCCATGCAGCATCTTTTCGCGCGCGGTGCGGCCAAACTTGATTTCTTTAGCAGCCATGTTCAAACTCCCGGGCTTCTAGCCCATTGTTGACTTGGTTAAAAAGGAAGATGGGTGATCGCGCTGAAATCAGCCGATGACGCCCATGATATCGGCTTCCTTCATGATCAGCAGGTCGACGCCATCGAGCTTGACCTCGGTGCCGGACCACTTGCCGAACAGGACGCGGTCGCCGACCTTAACGTCGAGAGCAACCTGCTTGCCGCTTTCGTCGCGGGCGCCCGGGCCAACAGCGATGACTTCGCCTTCAGCCGGCTTTTCCTTGGCAGTGTCAGGAATGATGATGCCGCCCTTGGTCTTTTCTTCGGACTCGACGCGCTTGACTACAACGCGGTCGTGCAGCGGACGGAAATTGGTGCTTGCCATTGTCTAATCCCTCGATCAAATGACACTCGCGATCCCTGGAGGGCATCGCATCGGAATTTGTTAGCACTCCCCCCTGGAGAGTGCCAGCGAGGCTGAGATAAGAACAGCCTGCGGACGAGTCAAGCGCGCTCGTGAAAAAAGGGACTGCTGCATGCCGGCGAAATCCACCGACATCCACGCAACCGAAGCCTCTATCGATGCCTCCGTTTCACCGACATTTCCCGAACTCGTCTCCGCCTTCGCCCGCATCGGCCTGATGTCCTTCGGCGGCCCGGCGGCGCAGATCGCGCTGATGCACAAGATCTGCGTCGAGGAAAAGCGCTGGATCAATGAGGATCGCTATCTTCACGCCCTGAACTACTGCATGCTCCTGCCGGGCCCCGAAGCTCAGCAGCTCGCCACCTATATCGGCTGGTTGCTGCATGGCGTGCGCGGCGGCATCGTCGCCGGCCTGCTCTTCGTCCTCCCAGGGCTGGCGGTCATCCTCGGTCTTTCCACGCTCTATGCGCTCTATCAGGACACGGGTCTCGTCGCCGGTCTCTTCTTCGGGCTCAAGGCTGCCGTGCTTGCCGTCGTCGTCGAAGCCGTCATCCGCATCGGCAAGCGGGCCCTGAAGACCGGGTTCCATCGGGGCTTGGCTGCCGCGGCCTTCATCTCTCTGTTCTTCTTCTCCCTGCCATTCCCGCTCGTCGTGCTTGCCGCTGCCGCAATTGGTCTTGTCCATGCCCGGGGCGTTCCGTCGGCGGCTGGCGAGATTGTGGAAGAGGTAAGCGCGCGGCCACCCCTCCTGCGCCAGCTTGCGGCACTTCTGTTCTGGATCGGCGTCTGGCTCGCACCATTGCCAATCCTGTGGCTGACCCTTCCCGAAACGGCGCTTCCCGAGGTCCAGACATTCTTCTCGAAGATGGCGCTCGTCACCTTCGGCGGCGCGTATGCGGTGCTTGCCTATGTCGCCCAGGTGGCTGTCGATCATTATGCGTGGCTGAAACCCGGCGAGATGCTCGATGGTCTCGCACTTGCCGAGACGACGCCGGGACCGCTGGTTCTCGTCCTCTCCTATGTCGGCTTCCTGGCTGGCTTCCGTCAGAGCGGGGCGCTCGATCCGCTCGTCGGCGGCCTGCTCGGTGGTCTCATTGCCGCCTGGGCTACCTTTATCCCGAGCTTCATCTGGATCTTCGCCGGTGCCCCTTATATCGAGCGGCTGCGCGGCAACCGACTGCTGAGTGCCGCCCTTTCAGCGATCACCGCCGCGGTGGTCGGCGTCATCCTCAATCTCGCCGTCTGGTTCGCGCTGCATGTCGTCTTTACCCGGGTGGAGCCGGTCGATCTGGTCAATCTTGGACCGCTGACACTCTCCGTTCCGCAGCCGGTCTGGTCCTCGCTCGACTGGCAGGCCCTGGTCATCGCCGTCATCTCGGCCGTCATGATCTTCCGCTTCCATCTCGGCATCGGCAAGACGCTGCTCATATCAGGAGCACTCGGGCTGGCGGCCCGTTTCCTTCTCTGACGCTGAAGGCAACGGCTGCCATTTTCGGGCGTCGCGACGCTTGCCCCTTGCCTTGCCGCCCGTCCTTTGCCATGTCACCGGACACACATTCAGCAGTCAGGACAGATGATGACCCGCAGCATTACCACCCTCGGCGACGTGACCGACGCTTACGACGTCATTCTCTGCGACGTCTGGGGCGTATTGCACAACGGCATCGACGCCTTCCCACTCGCCGGCGAAGCCCTGACGGCCGCCCGCGAAAAGGGGCTCACGGTCGTGCTGATCACCAATTCGCCGCGGCCTGCCATCGGCGTCATCCCGCAGCTGCGCGCCATCGGCGTTCCCGACACGGCCTATGACCGTATCGTCACCTCGGGCGATGTCACCCGCACCCTGATCGCCGCCGGCCCGAAGAAGGTCTACTTGCTCGGCCCTGAGCGCGACCTCCCGCTCTTCGACGGTCTCGACGTCGAGGTGGTGTCGAAGGAAGAGGCCGATTGCGTCGTCTGCACCGGCTTCTTCGATGACGAGGTGGAGACGCCGGAAGACTACCGCGACCTGCTGACAGACTTCGTCGCCCGCAAGGTCCCCCTGATCTGCGCCAACCCTGATCTGGTCGTCGAGCGCGGCCATCGTATCATCCCCTGCGCCGGCGCCGTTGCCGCCTTCTACACCGCACTCGGTGGCGAGACCCGCATTGCCGGCAAGCCGCACTCGCCAATCTATGAGGCGACGCTGGCGGCCGCTCGCGAAGCCCGGGGCGAATTCGATAAGTCCCGCGTGCTCGCCATCGGCGACGGCATGCCGACCGACGTCAAGGGTGCCGTCGATGCCGGCCTCGATCTGCTCTACATCTCGGGCGGCATCCACGCCGCCGACTACGCGACGAACAACGTAACTGATGAGGCGCGGCTCAAGCTCTTCCTCGACCGCGAGAAGGTCGCGCCGCAATTCTGGATGCACAGGCTGGCATGAGGCGGGACCTGCGATGACCGTCTTTCACCGCAACGAGAAGAAAGAACCACTGCCGGCTGCCTTGCGCGGCGGCGTGGTGGCGATCGGCAATTTCGATGGCGTGCATCGCGGCCACCAGGCCGTGCTCAAGCGCGCGCTGGAGCGGGCCGAAACGCTCGGTGTGCCCGCTCTGGTGCTGACATTCGAACCGCATCCGCGCACCGTCTTCAATCCCGACAAGCCGGTCTTCCGCCTGACGCCGCCGTCCTTGCGCGCGCGCATTCTCGAAGCCATGGGCTTCCATTCGGTGATCGAATATCCCTTCGACCGCGAATTCTCGCAGCGCTCCGCCGAGGATTTCGTCCAGTCGATCCTTGGTGACTGGCTGGGTGCCCGCGAAGTCGTGACCGGTTTTGACTTCCACTTCGGCAAGGGCAGGGAAGGCGGTCCCGCCTATCTCATGCAGGCCGGCAGCCGCCACGGCTTCGGCGTCAGCCTCGTCGATGCCTTCCGCGACGAGGGGGCCGAGGTCATCTCCTCGAGCCGCATCCGCGGCTTGATCGCCGAGGGTGACGTCGCTCAGGCGGCCGGTCTGCTCGGCTATCGCTATACGGTTGAAGCAGAGATCATGAAGGGCCAGCAGGTTGGCCGCACCCTAGGTTTCCCAACTGCCAACATGCATCTGCCGCCGGAAGCGACGCTCAAGCCCGGCATCTACGCCGTCCGCTTCCGCCGGCCCGATGGCATCATCCGCGACGGTGTCGCGAGCTTCGGCTATCGCCCGACCGTCACCAGCAATGGCGATCCCTGGCTCGAAACCTTCGTCTTCGATTTCTCCGGCGATCTCTACGGCGAGGTCTGTTCCGTCTCGCTCTTCGGTTTTCTGCGCGACGAGTGGAAGTTCGACGGGCTGGATCCGCTCGTCGCCCAGATCCACAAGGATGCGGAGGAGGCGAGGGCGCTGCTCGCGGGCGTGTCACCCCTCGGCCCGTTGGACACGGCCATCGCCTTCTGAGCAAGGTCACAAGCGTTTTCGGCGATGTGAGTTGCCGATCCACTCAGCGTCACATATGCATGGCCATATGTAAGATAGGCCCGTGATCCGACGGGCGAAGCTGGAGACCGCCTTGACCGAATTCACCCCCCTGATGTCGTTTGCCGGAGGCCTGCTGATCGGGCTCTCGGCGCTGCTCCTGATGCTGACCTGGGGCAGGATTGCCGGCATGACCGCGATCATCGGTGGCATCCTGCCGCCGCTCGGCTCGGACTGGTCCTGGAAAACAGCCTTCCTCGCCGGCGCGATCCTTGCACCGCTTGCGCTTTCGCTCGGTGGCTACGAGGTCGACTACGCGGTTCCTGTGTCCACCACAGCTCTCATTGTCGGCGGCCTGATCGCCGGCATCGGCGTCACCTTCGGCTCCGGTTGCACCTCCGGCCACGGCATCTGCGGCATGGCCCGCCTCTCGCGCCGCTCGATTGCGGCCACCGCCACCTTCATGGCCTTCGCCATCCTCACCGTGTTTCTCACCCGTCACGTCTTCGAGGTCGCGATCTGATGCGCTTCCTCATCGTTTTCCTGATCGGTGCCCTCTTTGGAACCGGCATCGCCCTGTCCGGCATGGCGAACCCCGCCAAGGTCCTAAACTTCTTCGACCTCGCCGGCAGTTTCGATCCGAGCCTCGCCTTCGTCATGGCCGGTGCGCTCGCGGTGGCCGCCCCCGGCTACGCCTTGCTTTTCCGGATGCGCGACAAGCCGCTCTTCGACCAGAGCTTCCGACTGCCCAAAGCGAACACCATTGATGCGAAGCTGGTTGGCGGCTCGGCCGTCTTCGGCATTGGCTGGGGCATTGCCGGCTTCTGCCCCGGCGCCTCGATCCCCGCACTCGGCCTCGGCCACCCTTCGGCAGCCATCTTTGTGGCCGCTCTGCTCGTCGGCATTCTGATCGCCCGAAGGCTCGGCAAGGCGGATTTCTTCGCCGACCTTTCACGTTCCGGCTGAGCAATGCCCGGTGGCCACGCCATCACCGCTTGACGCCTCGGCCGCATTCAGACCTAGTGCGGCCCATCCAATCTCGATACAGCCCGAAAGGCACCCCCATGGCCATGACGCCACGCAGACCCGTAAACCCGAAGGATGCCGCCGAGGCGCTGTTCAAGCCCGTGAAGAAGCCGGCAGCCCCGGTGGTCGAGCGCCGCGCGGCACCCGACGTCAAGGAACTCGTTTCCATCAAGCTCGACAGCGCCGTCCTCGCCCATTTCCAGAAGGACGGCCCCGGCTGGCAGGACCGCATCAACGACGCCCTCCGCGCGGTCGTCGAGGCTGACGGCGGCGAGTGAAAGCGGTCATGCGACAACCCATCTTGCCCCTTCCTTTTGGCGCGAAAAACCCCTAAAGAACGCGGCCATGACGTATCTTTCGGCGGCCCGGATCATTCGAATTATTGGCCCGGCCCTCCCGGCGGCTTGAAGAGCTGCGGGAAGGTCCGGGTTTTTGGCGTTGGGTCTGAAAGCCTTAGCGCCCGCTTGCCGCCAATCCATGACATAGTTCCGCGACCGCTTGAGGTCGCCCCATTCGATGGCTGATCCATGACCGATACCCCTGAAAAGATCGACTACTCCAAGACCCTCTATCTGCCCGAGACCGAATTCCCGATGCGCGCCGGCCTTCCTCAGAAGGAGCCGGAAATGGCCGCGAAGTGGAAGCAGATGGGCCTTTACAAGAAGCTCCGCGCCTCGGCCGCCGGCCGGGAGAAATTCGTCCTGCATGACGGCCCGCCCTATGCCAACGGCAACATCCATATCGGCCATGCGCTGAACAAGGTGCTGAAGGACGTCATCACCCGCTCCTTCCAGATGCGTGGTTTCGATAGCAACTACGTGCCCGGCTGGGATTGCCACGGTCTGCCGATCGAATGGAAGATCGAGGAAAAGTATCGCGAGAAGGGCAAGGACAAGAACGAGGTCCCGGTCAACGAATTCCGCAAGGAATGCCGCGAGTTCGCGCAGGGCTGGATCAACATCCAGTCGGACGAGTTCCGCCGTCTCGGCATCGAGGGCGATTTCGACAATCCCTACACCACCATGGCCTTCCACTCGGAAGCCCGCATCGCCGGCGAACTCCTGAAGATCGCCATGTCCGGCCAGCTCTATCGCGGATCGAAGCCGATCATGTGGTCGGTCGTCGAGCGCACGGCGCTGGCTGAGGCCGAGGTGGAATATGCCGAGGTCGAGAGCGACACCATCTGGGTGAAGTTCCCGGTAGTGCGCGCGGATCTAGTCGCTTTCGTAGATGACGAAACCATCGACCAAGAGTTGGCGGCTGTCACTGATCGTGAAAATGAACTGAAGACCGCCTCCGTCGTCATCTGGACCACCACCCCTTGGACCATCCCGGGCAACCGCGCGATCTCCTACTCCTCGAAGATCGAGTACGGTCTCTATGAGATCACCGATGCCACCAACGATTTTGGCCCGCAGCCGGGTGAGAAGCTGATTTTCGCCAAGCGCCTCGCCGAAGACGCTGCGACCAAGGCTAAGGTGACCTTTAAGCTGGTATGCGATGTGACCGCTGCCGACCTCGGCGCGATCACCTGCGCCCATCCGCTGGCCGACCTCGGCTACAACTTCGCCGTTCCGATGCTCGATGGCGACCACGTTACCGATGACGCCGGTACTGGCTTCGTCCACACGGCTCCGTCGCATGGCCGCGAAGACTTTGAAGCCTGGATGGCCAATGTCCGTGCGCTCGAAGCCCGCGGCATCGACGTGAAGATCCCGTTCCCGGTCGATGACGCCGGCTTCTACACCGAGGACGCCCCCGGCTTCGGCCCGTCCGCCGAAGGCGGTGCTGCCCGCGTGCTCGACGACAACGGCAAGAAGGGCGACGCCAACAAGCGGGTCATGGATGCGCTGATCAAGGCGAACAACCTCTTCGCCCGTGGCCGGATCAAGCACGAATACCCGCATTCCTGGCGATCTAAGAAGCCGGTCATCTTCCGCAACACGCCGCAGTGGTTCGTCTACATGGACAAGGACTTGGCCGACGGCACGACGCTGCGCACCCGTGCGCTCTCCGCCATCGACCAGACCCGCTTCGTGCCATCAGGTGGCCAGAACCGCCTGCGCGCCATGATCGAACAGCGCCCGGACTGGGTCCTCTCCCGCCAGCGCGCCTGGGGCGTCCCGATCTGCGTCTTCGCCGATGCCGAAGGCAATGTTCTGCAGGATGAAAAGGTCAATGCCCGCATCCTCGAAGCCTTCGAAGTCGAAGGCGCCGATGCCTGGTTCGCCGAAGGTGCGAAGGAACGTTTCCTGGCCGGCGAGCATGATGGCGACAAGTGGCAGATGGTCACCGACATCCTCGACGTCTGGTTCGACTCTGGCTCGACCCACACCTTCACGCTCGAAGACCGCCCGGACCTGAAATGGCCGGCCGATGTCTATCTTGAAGGCTCCGACCAGCATCGCGGCTGGTTCCATTCGTCGCTGCTCGAAAGCTGCGCCACCCGTGGCCGTGCGCCCTACAACGCTGTCGTCACCCACGGGTTCACGATGGCGGAAGACGGCCGCAAGATGTCGAAGTCGCTCGGCAACACGGTGACGCCGCAGGATGTGATGAAGGAATCCGGCGCCGATATCCTGCGTCTCTGGGTCATGAACACCGACTACTGGGAAGACCAGCGCCTCGGCAAGACGATCATCCAGACCAACATCGACAGCTACCGCAAGATCCGCAACACTGTGCGCTGGATGCTCGGCACGCTCGCCCATGACCATGGCGACGAGATCGCCTATGCCGATCTTCCGGAACTCGAAAAGCTGATGCTGCATCGCTTGTCCGAGCTCGATCAGATCGTCCGCAAGGGCTATGACGAGTTCGACTTCAAGCGCATCGTCCGTGCTTTGTCGGACTTCGCCAATGTCGAGCTCTCGGCCTTCTATTTCGACATCCGCAAGGACACGCTCTATTGCGACGCCCCGTCGAGCCTGAAGCGCCGCTCGGCCCTCTTCGTCATCCGCAAGCTCTTCGACTGCCTGGTCCTGTGGTTTGCCCCGATGATGCCGTTCACGACGGAAGAGGCGTGGCTCTCGCGCGATCCGAACGCCGAGTCGGTCCATCTCGAACAGTTCCCGACGGTGCCGGGCGACTGGTCGAACGAGGCGGTTGCCGAAAAGTGGAAGGGCGTTCGCGCCGTCCGCCGCGCCGTCACCGGTGCCTTGGAAATCGAGCGCAAGGAAAAGCGCATCGGCTCCTCGCTGGAAGCAGCCCCGGTCGTCCATGTCGCGGATGCAGAGCTCCTGAAGGCTCTCGACGGTCTCGATTTCGCGGAGATCTGCATCACCTCGGATATCCAGGTTGTCGCAGGCGAAGGCCCTGATGAAGCCTTCCGTCTCGATGATGGCACCAAGGTCGCCGTAGAGCCGAAGCTCGCCGAAGGCACGAAGTGCGCCCGCTCCTGGAAGATCACCCGGGACGTCGGCTCCGATCCCGAATACCCCGATGTTTCGGCCCGCGACGCCCAGGCGCTGCGCGAGCTTGCAGCACTCGGATAAGGAAATGTGACCGGATGATTTGCGCTTTCGTGGGTCATCCGGTAAAACTGCCTGAAATTGGCCGAAATCGACCGGCAGGGCTGGTCGCTAGCATTCGGCATGACTGATGTAACTGCGGCGAGGCTGGTAGGCATTCATGAATTCGGCATATTTGTTCAGAGTTGGCCTCGGTGTGGTTGGTCTTTTCGGCGTGACCGCTGGCCTGTCTGGCTGCGTCGGCAGCCCGACCTATGGCACCGACAAGACGGCGATGGAGCAGTTGGTGGACGATGTCGGCTCGGCCGTATCGATCGCCCCGCGCGAGCCTGCCAACAAGGGCACGAAGTACAATCCACGTCCTGACCTCGTGCTTCCCCCGGGCGGCACACAGACCGCAGCGCTCGTCGCGCCGCAGGCATCCGTCGCCAGCCGCGAAAACAATCCGGAATGGGTGGAATCGCCGGAAGAGGCGCGCGAACGTCTTGTGGCCGAAGCTGACGCTAACGCCGACAACCCGCGTTATCGTTCGCCGCTGCTCGCCGGTTACGGCACGGCCGGCACGATGACCGAGACGCAGAAGTGGCAGGCCTTCCGCGATGCCCGCGCGCTGCAGAAGGGCGCTTATCTCGACCAGCGCCGTCTTCTCTCCGATCCGCCGACCGAATATCGCCAGACCCAGGACGTGGCGCTGACCGATCTCGGTGAACCGGAACAGAAGAAGGAAAAGCGCCGCAAGAAGGAAGCCAAGGCTGCCCAGCAGAACAGCTCCTGGTGGATGCCCTTCCAATAAGCGTATTCCGATTTCAAATTTTCCAGGGCAGGGCGGAAACGACCTGCCCTTTTGCTTGAGGTGTTCCCATGTCCTTCGCCATCCGCCCTGCAACGCCTGAAGACGCCGTCACCATTCTCGGCTTCATCACCGAGCTGGCCGTCTATGAAAAGGCCGGTCATGAGGTGGAGGCGACCGAGGAGACGATCCGCGCGTCGATCTTCGGCGAAGGTTCAGTCACCGAGGCGGTGATCCTGGAAAGCGATGGTCGACCGGCAGGCTTTGCCGTCTGGTTCTACAGCTATTCCACCTGGCAGGCGAAGAACGGTCTTTATCTCGAGGATCTCTATGTCTCGCCGGACTATCGCGGCACGGGTGCCGGCAAGATGCTTCTGAAGCATCTCGCGGGCATTGCCGTCGAAAAGGGCTGTGGCCGTTTCGAGTGGAGCGTGCTCGACTGGAACGAGCCTGCGATCCGCGTCTATGATGCCATCGGTGCCGAGCCGCAGTCCGAATGGATCCGCTACCGCATGACCGGCCAGGCGCTCAGGGATTTTGCCGGGATCGCGTGAGGCTGCCAGGAGCCCGCACTCTCATTCCTCGTTTTCGACCGTGCGCGCCACCAGCGCCATATGCAGTGCCTGTAAGGCAGGCGCTATGAAGGAGATCCAGAGCAGAGCCATGTCACGCTCGGCATGGTCATGGCGCGAAAACACGAAGATCAGGGCGATCAGCGTGAGCATCAGGACCGGGGTCGCGGCAATCGCAACCAGCCGCGGTGCCCGCCAGTTGACGGTACCGTTGGCGGACCATTGCATCGGCAGGCGATCGGTATGCGGCGCCACATGGCGATAGGCCCAGACCGCGATGGCGACCATGCCGGCGACAGACGCGATGAGCGCAACGAAGATCATCAGTCTCTCCTTTCCTGGAAGAAGCCCCGAAGCATCTCGGCAGCTTCGCTTTCGCGAATGCCGGAATAGACTTCCGGAACGTGGTGGCAGGTCGGCTGGTGGTAAAAACGCACGCCATTCTCGACCGCGCCGCCTTTCACATCCCCGGCAGCATAATAGAGTCGCCGGATCCGGGCAAAGGAGATTGCCGCAGCGCACATCGTGCAGGGCTCGAGGGTGACATAAAGGTCGGCGTCGATAAGCCGTTCGTCACCCAGGGTAGCTGCCGCCCGCCGGATGGCAAGGATCTCGGCATGGGCCGTGACGTCGTTCCGCGCCCGCGTCTCGTTGCCAGCGCGCCCGAGGATCTCGCCGTCATGCACGACCACGGCGCCAATCGGAACCTCGCCGCGCTCGCCGGCGGCGCGAGCCTCCTCAAAGGCCGCTTCCATGAAGCCGTTTGTCTTCCCCATGCACGAACTTTCCACTTAACCAGAGCCGCGCGCTCTGATACGACAGCCCAAACGACAGGCAAACAGCAAATGACATTCAAAGACAAGTCCAGGCGTCCGGGGGGCAAGCCCTCCGACCGCAGCGGCAAGCCGCAAACCAGAAAGCCGTCCGCAGCCTCCGCAGACAAGCCCGCCCGCGCCCCGCGCGCCGAGGCGCCGGCTGGCGACGACACGATGAAGCCCGAACGCATCTCGAAGCTCCTCGCCCGCGCTGGCGTTGCATCGCGTCGCGATATCGAGCGCATGATCATGGAAGGCCGCGTGGCCGTGAACGGCAAGGTGCTTGAAACACCGGTCCTGAACGCGACCCTGGCCGACAAGATCGAGGTCGATGGTCAGCCGATCCGCGGCATCGAACGCACCCGCCTCTGGCTCTACCACAAGCCGGCCGGCCTGGTGACGACCAATTCCGATCCGGAAGGTCGTCCGACGGTGTTCGAGAACCTGCCGGAAGACCTGCCGCGCGTCATGTCCATCGGCCGCCTCGACATCAATACTGAAGGCCTGCTGCTGGTCACCAATGACGGTGGCCTCGCCCGCGTTCTGGAACTGCCGACCACCGGCTGGCTGCGCCGCTACCGCGTGCGCGCCTATGGCGATGTCGATCAGCCGGCACTCGATGCTCTGAAGGAAGGCATTGCCGTCGACGGCGTGCTCTACGGCGCGATCGATGCGACGCTCGACCGCAAGCAGGGCCACAATGTCTGGATCACCATGGGTCTGCGCGAAGGCAAAAACCGCGAGATCAAGAACGTGCTCGGCGCGCTCGGTCTCGAGGTCAACCGCCTGATCCGCATCTCCTATGGCCCGTTCCAGCTCGGCGATCTGCCGGAAGGTCAGGTGCTCGAAGTCCGCGGCCGCATGCTGCGCGATCAGCTCGGCCCCCGCCTGATTGAGGAATCCAAGGCAAACTTCGACGCGCCGATCTACGCCCATGGCGTGGAGACGGACGAAGAGGACGCGCCTGCCGCACCTGCCAAGAAGCCCGGCCGCGAGCCGAAGGCCGACTGGGGTCGTGACGAGCGCCCGGCAGACAAGAAGCGCGCCGCGCCGAAGGACTGGGCCGACAAGGGCGACAAGCGCGAGCGCGCGCTTGGACGTCTCGACACCCGCCGCGACGACGGCAAGCCTGGCGACAAGTTTGGCGATAAGCCGAAGCGCCCCGTGACCAACACCAAGGGCCGGACCGCAAACGTCTGGATGGCGCCCGGCGCCCGCCCGCTCGGTGAAAAGGCTGCCGCTGCCGCTGCCCGTCGCAAGCCCGATCCGCGTGGCGCAAAGCCCGCAGAGCGCTTCGACGACCGTCCGACATCGACCGTTCAGATTACCCGCGCCCGTGACGAAGAGGGTGATTGGATCCGCGCCGACGGCCCGGACCAGAAGCCCGGCGGTCGCGATGGCGGCCGTGGCGAAAAGCGCGGTGGCTTCGGCGACCGTCCCGCCCGTCGCGACGGTGACGACCGCGCCCCGCGCCGCGAAGGAACGGATCGCGGCCCTCGCCGTGATTTCGGCGACCGTGCAGAACGCGCACCGCGCCGGGAAGGCGACGACCGCGCGCCGCGTCGTGAAGGTGCAGACCGCGGCCCGCGCAAGGACTTCGGCGACCGCGGCCCCCGCAAGGATTTTGGTGATCGCGGTCCTCGCAAACCTTTCGGCGACAAGCCGGATCGTCCGCGCACGGAACGGTTCACGCCGGATCGCGCCCGCGATGACAGGCCGCGTGATGACCGTCCTCGTGACGCCAGACCCCGTGATGATCGCCCCCGTGATGATCGCCCCCGTGGCGAGCGTCCGGCCGGTGACAGGCCTTTCGGCGACAAACCGCGTGGCGCAAGACCTGCGGGCGACCGTCCATTTGGTGACCGGCCCGCTGGCAAGTCCTTCGGCAAGCCGGCTGGCAGACCGGCTGGCAAGTCGTTTGGCGGCAAGCCTGGTGGCGGCAAAAGCTTCGGCGGCAAGCCGGGCGGACGCCCTGCCGGTGGCCCACGCTCTGGTGGCCCGGGCGGCAAGCCCTCCGGTCCCCGCACGGGCGCGCCCAAGGGCAAGAGGTAAGCCGTCATGCGCATCGTTGGCGGTGAGTTCCGTGGCCGCACGCTGGCCACGCCCAAGTCCAATGACATCCGGCCGACCGTCGACCGGACGCGGGAAAGCCTGTTCAACATCCTCGCGCACGCCCATCCGGGCGTGCTCGATGGCACGCGCATTCTCGACCTCTTCGCCGGCACAGGCGCGGTCGGCATAGAAGCGCTGTCGCGGGGCTGCAAGTCGGCCCTGTTCGTCGAGAACAGCGTCGAGGGCCGTGGCCTGCTCTGGGAAAACATCGATGCCTTCGGCCTGCATGGTCGCGCGCGCATGTTGAGGCGCGACGCCACCGATCTCGGCCCGTCCAACAACATCGAGGCCTTCGAACTGGTCTTTGCCGATCCACCTTATGGCAAGGGTCTCGGCGAAAAGGCGTTGTTGTCTGCCCATCAGGGCGGATGGATCGCGCCGGGCGCCCTCGTCATCCTCGAAGAGCGCGGTGACGTGCAGGTGTCCGTCGATCCGGTTTTCGCCTTCCTGGAAGAGCGCACCTTCGGTGACACGAAAATGTACTTCTTTTCCTATAGGCCAGCCTGATCCCCGAAACGGAGAAAAGCTGGCCCATGGATCTCGTCGCTGAAACCCCGATCCCGTCAACAGCCGTGAAGGCCGATCCAACCATTGGCCTCGCCCTCGGGGCAGGGGGCGCGCGCGGTTTCTCGCATATCGCGGTGCTCGAGGTCTTCGACGAACTGGGCATCAAGCCCGCCCTGATCGCCGGCTCCTCCATGGGCGCGATCCTCGGCGCGGGTTATTCCGCCGGCATGAGCGGCCGCGACATCCGCGACTACACGCTTGAACTCGCCGACAACAGGTCGTTGGTGCTGAACCGCTTCTGGAGCCTGAGGCCGGCCAGCATCCGTGCCCTTGGCGGCTTTCGCTTCGGCCAGTTCAACCTGCCGCGCCTGCTGCGGGCCTTCCTGCCGCCCCAGATCCCCGACACCTTTGCCGACCTGAAACTGCCGCTGACGGTCATTGCCACAGACTATTACGGCCAGTGCGAACTGGTGCGCAGCGAAGGTGATCTCTACGAGGCACTGTCGGCATCTGCCGCCATTCCCGCGCTCTTCGCCCCTGTTACCATCGACGGCCGGCTGATGATCGACGGCGGCATCTTCAATCCGGTGCCCTACGATCACCTGGTCGGCAAGGTCGACATCATGGTCGCCATCGACGTCATCGGCGCGCCGGAGGGAGACGGCTCGCTGGTGCCAAACCGCATCGACAGCCTGTTCGGTGCCTCGCAGCTGATGATGCAGTCGCATATCGCCCTGAAGATGAAGATCTGCCAGCCGGACATCTACATCCGGCCAGAGGTCAACGCCTACAAGGTCCTCGACTTCTTCAAGGCGCGCCAGATCCTCGAAATCTCCGATCGCCTCAAGGACCCGCTGAAGCGGGAGCTTGCCGCACGTATGGAAGATTTCGTCCGCCGCTGAGGATCAGGCGGCGGGGACCTCCTCTTCCGCTACCACGGTCTGGATGGGCTTCTTCGGCTTGATCAGAGGCTCCGGCTTCACCGGCCTTTTGTGCATCAGTTCGCGGCCGGCAAGCATGCCCTCCTGGGCCTGAAGCCTCAGGCGCTCCTCGTCGCGGCGGCGGATGTCCTCGCCGATTTCATAGGCCTCGTCCTCGGTCGCACCCAGCCCTTCGAGCGTCCGGCGGCCGAAGAGCAGACCGGATTCGAGGGTTTCGCGCACTTCGTATTCCACGTCCCGAGCCCGCAGTTCCAGGCTGTGGATGCGGTCATAGGAACGCACGAAAAGCCGCACGTCAGGATATTCTGAGCGAATGAGATCGACGATCTTGTCGGTGATTTCCTTTTTATGGGTGCAGACGGCGACGATTTTTGCCCTCTCGATGCCGGCGGCGCGGAGCATGTCGAGCCGGGTGCCATCGCCGAAATAGATCCGGAAACCGAACGTCGACGCCTGTCTTACGCGGTCGGGACTGTCGTCGAGGATCGTGACATCGCGGCCGCTCGCCAGCAGGATCTGGGCGGCGATCTGTCCGAAGCGGGAGAAGCCTACCATCAGCACGTCGGAGCCAGCACCTTCGAAATCCTCCTCCATCTCCTCCTTCTCGCCCGTCTCCCGCACCAGGAGGCGCTGGCCGATCTTGGCCGTCAGCGGCGTCAGCGCCATGGAGAGCGTCACGATCGAGATCAACAGCGATGACTGCGCGCCGGAAAAGAGGCCAGCGGCTGCGGCGGTGGTGAAGAGGACGAAGCCGAATTCCCCGCCTTGGGGCAGAAGCATGCCGATCCGGATGGCGTCGTTGCGCGACGAGCCCGAGAGGCGGCAGATCGTATAGATGACGAGCGCCTTCACCGCCATCAGCACAGGCACGGCAACGACAATCAGAGCCAGATTGTCGACGATCACCTGCAGCTCCATCGATAGCCCGACCGCGATGAAGAAGAGTGCCAGAAGCAGCCCGCGGAATGGCTCGATATCCGCCTCAAGTTCGTGACGATAGGAGGATTCGGCCAGCATGACACCGGCAAGGAACGCCCCCATGGCCATGGAAAGTCCGGCCACCTGCATCAGGTAGGCGGATCCGAGCACGACGAAGAGGGCGGCTGCGATCATCACCTCGCGCGCGCCCGTCCGTCCGATGATCTGAAACATCGGCGTCAGCAGATAGCGCCCGGCAAGGATCATGCCGATCACGGCAGCCACGGCGATCCCGATTTCGATCAGCGGCGATTGCTGCGCTTCGCCGCCTTGGGAGCTCAGGACCGTGACCATGGCCAGCAGCGGCACGATGGCGAGATCCTGGAAAAGCAGGATGGAGAAGGAACGCTGCCCGTAGCGGCTGTTCATGTCGCCATAGTCTTCGAGCAATTGCAGCGCAAACGCGGTCGATGACAGTGCCAGACCGAAGCCGGCAACCAGCGCGCCGCGCCAGTCGAGCAGACCTGCCGCATAGACCAGCGCCGTCACGACGAGACCTGTCAGCACCACCTGGCTCGTGCCCAGCCCGAAGATGTCGCGGCGCATGTGCCACAGGCGGCTCGGCTTCAGTTCGAGCCCGATGATGAAGAGCAGCAGCACGACCCCGAGTTCTGCCACCGCGAGGATTTCCCCTGACCCGCCGATCAGATGCAGGACGGGGCCGATCACCACGCCGGCGGCCAGATAGCCTAGCACCGTTCCGAGGCCGAGCTTGCGGAAGATCGGCGCTGCAATGACCGCTCCTCCGAGAAGGAGCAGCGGTTGGGCAAACAGGGCTTCGGTTGCGCTGGCCAAGGGTATTCTCCTCGTTTTCCGGGATCGAGCGGACTGGAATGGAACCTATGCCGGGCAAGTGAACGGAAAAGCCCGAACCGCCCTTGATGCCCCATCTCAGGCACAATAAATGGAGCAGGAAGGAAAGGCCAACCCATGCCCAATCAAATCGATTCCGCCAATCTCCTAGAACGCGCCGAACAGCTTGTCGATCTCGCCATAAAGGCGGGTGCGGACAAGGCTGATGCGGTGGTCGTGCGCTCCCGCTCAAAGGGCGTCAGCGTCCGCCTCGGCAAGGTCGAGTCAACAGAGGCTTCCGAGAGCGACGACTTTTCGCTTCGCGTCTTCATCGGCCGCCAGGTGGCGTCGGTGTCGGCCAATCCGGGCTTCGACCTCACGGCGCTTGCCGAGCGCGCAGTCGCCATGGCCAAGGTCTCGCCCGAGGATCCGTTCGCGGGTCTTGCCGACGAGAGCGATCTTGCCCGCGACATCCCTGACCTTCAGCTCTTCGACGATACGGAAGTGTCGAGCGACCAGCTGCGCGAAAGCGCGCTCGCCATGGAAGAGGTGGCCCGTTCGGTAAACGGCGTCAGCAATTCGCTCGGCGCCGGTGCCTCGGCCGGCATGGGTGGCCTCGTGCTTGTGACATCGCACGGCTTTTCCGGCAGCTATGCCGGCTCGCGTTTCTCCCGCTCGGTCGGCGTCATCGCCGGCGAGGGCACCAAGATGGAGCGTGACCACGATTTCGACAGCCGTCTCTATTTCGCCGAGCTCGACAGCCCGGAAGAAATCGGCCGCCGCGCCGCCGAGCGGGCGATCCGCCGCTTGAACCCACGCCAGGTTCCGACGGCATCCAACCTCACCGTCGTCTTCGATCCGCGCGTCGCGCGCGGCTTCGCGGGCACCATCGCCGGGGCCATCAATGGTGCCTCGGTCGCCCGCAAGACCTCCTTCCTGCGCGACAAGATGGGCCAGCAGGTCCTGAAGGCAGGCCTCAACATCACCGATGATCCGCTGAAGGTCCGTGGCTCCTCGTCGCGCCCCTTCGATGGCGAAGGCATCTCCGGCAAGCCGCTGACGATGATCGAGGACGGCGTGCTGAAGCACTGGTTCCTGTCCTCGTCTGCCGCCCGCGAGCTTGGCCTGAAGACCAATGGCCGTGGCGTGCGGGGCGGCACCTCGGTGTCTCCGTCCTCAACCAATCTGGCGCTGGAACCTGGCGACATCTCGCCGGAGGAGCTGATCCGGAGCGTCGGTACCGGCCTCTACATCACCGACATGATCGGCCAGGGCGTTGACATGATCACCGGCGAGTATAGCCGTGGTGCGAGCGGTTTCTGGATCGAAAACGGCGAGCTCACCTACCCGGTGTCGGAGATCACCATCGCATCGAACCTCAAGGACATGTTCATGCGCATCACGGTGGCCAACGATATCGACCGCAAGTTCGGTGTGGCAGCTCCTACGCTCGCCATCGAGGGCATGACCCTTGCCGGGCTCTGATCGACAGACATCGGACGGGCTGCGCTTCGACTGGCAGGCCGACCTCGCGCTGATCACCGATGCAGCCCGGGAAGCTGGCAAGGTGGCGATGGCCCATTTCGGCCAGTCGCCCGAAGTCTGGTGGAAGAACGAGGGCCGCTCGCCGGTCAGCGCCGCCGACTACGCCGCCAACAAGATCCTCGAGGAAATCCTCCGCCACGCCCGACCGAATTATGGCTGGCTGTCGGAAGAGACGGACGACGATCCGGCGCGCCTCTCCTGCGAGACCCTCTTCGTCATCGATCCGATCGATGGCACCCGCGCTTTCCTGGCCGGCAAGGACACCTGGTGCGTCTCGGTTGCTGTCGTCCACAAGGGCAAACCCGTCGCCGGCATCCTCGTTGCCCCCTCGCTCGGGGAGGAGTTCACGGCAACAGCCGATGGCCCCGCCCGCCGCAACGGCCAGGACATCACGGTCTCCACGGCCGGTATCGAAGGCAGCCTGAAGGTCGCCTCCGCCCAGGATATGGTTGCCAGCTTCAGCCCGGTGCTGAGGCCTCGCATCGAACGCGTCGATCATATCCCGTCGCTTGCCTACCGGTTGGCGCTCGTGGCCGACGGGCGCATCGACGCCACGCTGGTCAAGAAGAGCTCGCATGACTGGGACCTGGCGGCGGCCGATCTGATCCTTGCGCGCGCCGGTGGTGCGATCACCGATCTCGACGGACAGGCACTGGTATATAATCGCGAAGATGTGACCCATCCGGTGCTCTGTGCAGCATCGGCGGAGCTTCTTCCGGCATTGCTCAAGAACATCACGCGAATTCCTCGGAGTTGACCTTTGCAGCGAAATCGCGCAGATGAAAGCCGACTGACTGAGAATGAGAAAAGGCCGCAACTATGACGGAAACCAACGAAAACAAGCAGCTTCTCCATCTGGTTTTTGGCGGTGAACTGTCGAACCTCGAAGAGGTCCAGTTCCGCGATCTGAACGCTCTCGACATCGTCGGCATCTTCCCCGACTACGCCAGCGCCCTGGTGGCCTGGAAGGCGAAGGCTCAGGCGACGGTCGACAACGCGCATATGCGCTATTTCATCGTTCACATGCACCGAATGCTGAACCCTTCGGACAAGTAAGCCGAAGGCCGGCGGTTTTCCAAAGACCGCCCGGACGACCCGCAAGGGTCACGTTTTGAACTCAGTCTTCTTGCATCTCTCTTGTTGCGTAGCGACGCCTCCTGACCGGGAAGAATGGCATTGTCGATGAAGATGAGCAGGTCCGATCGATGGCACTGAGCGATGGCCTAGCCTCCTTCGCCTTGACATCCTATGGCTGGCTAGGCCTTGCGGCCTATCCGCTGTCGGGGCCGATGCTTGCCTATCGCGCGGCCAAGGGCAAGGAAGACAAGGCCCGTCGCGGAGAGCGCTTCGGCCATGCGAGCCTCGCGCGCCCTGTCGGCCCACTCGTTTGGATCCATGCCGCAAGCGTCGGTGAAACCACCGCCGTCGTCGCCCTGATGCGCGAACTGCGCCGCCGCGATATCCACGTGCTCCTGACCACCGGCACCGTGACCTCGGCCGAAGTGGCGAAGAACCGTCTCGGCGACATGGTCCTTCACCAATATGTACCGCTCGACCTCCTGCCATCGATCCGCCGCTTCCTCGATTACTGGCAGCCGGATATCGCCATCGGCGTGGAATCTGAGATCTGGCCGACGACACTCGCCGAGCTGCATCGCCGACATATTCCGCAGATCCTCGTCAATGCCCGCATGTCCGATCGCTCGTTCGATCGCTGGAAGCGGCATCCGTCGATCGCCGAAACGCTTTTTGGCAAGCTGGCGCTGGTCATTGCCCAGTCGGATCTCGATGCCGAACGCTTTCGCGATCTCGGCGCCTGGCCCGTCAGCGTATCCGGCAATATCAAGGTCGACAGCGATGCACCGCCTTGCGACGAGCAGGTGCTGGAGCGCTACCGTCAGCAGATCGGCGACCGCAAGAGCTGGGCCGCCATCTCCACCTTTGATGGCGAAGAGAAGATCGCCTCCATGGTGCATCGTGCGCTGAAGGCCCATACGGGCATGTTGACCGTGCTCGTGCCGCGCCATCCCGAGCGCAGCGACGAGATCGAGGCCATGCTGGTGGAAAAGGGCCTCGTGGTTGCCCGCCGCACGCGTGGCGATGTTATTACGCCTGAGACGGATGTTTTCCTCGGCGACACGATCGGCGAGATGGGCCTTTATCTGCGCCTGACCGAAGTCGCCTTCGTCGGCCGGTCGCTTGCCGCCGATGGTGGCCAGAACCCACTGGAGCCGGCCATGCTCGGCTGTGCGGTTCTGTCCGGTCCGCAGGTCAGCAATTTCCGCGAAAGCTACCAGCGCTTGGTGCGCAAGGGGGCGGCCCGCATCGTCCGCGATGCCGAAATGCTCGCGAAGGCCGTCCACTTCCTCCTGAATAACGAGGTGGCGCGGTCAAAGATGATCGATGCCGGCCTTGAAAGCATGCAGGAGATGCGCGGTGCCCTGAGCGCGACGCTGAAGGGGCTCGAGCCCTATATCAGCCCTCTCTCCGTCAAGGCCAAGCTCGAGCCGCGCAGCGCCAGCCAGAGCTGAACCTAAAACAGGATCTTCCCCATGCAGCAGACGCAAAGGATTGCCGGCATCCTGTTCGACAAGGACGGCACGCTGCTCGATTTTGACGCCAGCTGGGGACCGGTCAATCGCGAGGTGGCGCTGATGGCCGCCGATGGCGACGAGGCGCTCGCCGATCGGCTGCTGCTGGTCTGCGGCATGGATCCCGTGAGCGGTGCCATCGTGCCGGACAGCCTCTTTGCCGCCGGCAACACGGTCGAGATTGCAGAGGGCATGATTAATGCCGGCTCGCCCTTCGCGCTAGAAGCTCTGGTGCCGAAGATCGATGATTGCTTCGCAAAGGCCGCCGAACTCTCGGTGCCTGTGACCGAACTCCAGCCGCTCTTCGCCCGCCTGCACGGCAAGGGCCTTCGTCTCGGTATCGCCTCCAGCGACAATGAACGCTCGATCCGGGTCGCTGCCGAGCGCTTCGGCATCCTGCCATATATTGCTTTCGTTGCCGGCTATGACAGCGGCCATGGCAAGAAGCCGGAAGCCGGCATGGTGCTCGGCTTCTGCGCCGCGACCGGGCTCGCACCGGCAGAAGTGGCCGTCGTTGGCGACAACAATCACGACCTGCACATGGGCAAGAATGCCGGTGCCGGCCTGAAGATCGGCGTGCTCTCCGGCACCGGCTCGCGGGAGACGCTTACCCTGCATTCCGACATGGTGCTCGCCGATATCACCGAGCTCGAAGCCGTCCTCAACTGACAGCGCTCGTGCCATTTCGGCACGCCTGTGCTTGACGGTTCGGCGTTGCAATGGTTCTTGTTGCGCGCATGAGGCGGTGCCAGAGGGGCGCCGGGGTCACGACAGGGACGAGAATGGTATCCGAGGCACCACCCTTCTGGTGGACCAAGACCGGCTGGCAGGCGATCTACCTCTATCCGCTCTCCTTTGTGTATGGCCGCATCTCCGGTGCCATCATGCAGCATCGCCGCCGCCACGCTTTACCCGTGCCGGTCGTCTGCATCGGAAACTTCACCGTCGGCGGTGCCGGCAAGACCCCGACCGCAATCGCGATTGCCCGCGCCGCCAAGGCGAGGGGGCTGACCCCCGGTTTCCTCAGCCGCGGTTATGGCGGCTCGCTGGATGTCACCACCGTCGTTGACCCGCATCACCATCGCTCCACGGCTGTCGGAGACGAGCCGCTGCTGCTCGCCCGCGAGGCGCTGACCGTCATTTCCCGCCGCAGGGTCGCGGGCGCTGAAAAGCTGGTGGCCGAGGGCGTTGATCTCGTCATTATGGATGACGGTTTCCAGAGCGCCCGGCTTCTGGTGGATTACGCCTTGATCGTTGTGGACAGCCGGCGCGGCATCGGCAATGGCTGGGTCGTGCCCTCAGGCCCCGTACGCGCGCCCCTTGAGGTCCAGATGCGCCAGCTCGATGCGATCCTGAAGGTCGGCAAGGGAGATGCGGCAGACCGCTTTGTTCGCCAGGCGTCCCGCAGCGGGAAGCCGGTTCTGGTCGCCAATGTCACGCCCCAGGCGGCGGACGATCTCGCCGGTCGGTCAGTGCTCGCTTACGCAGGCATCGCCGATCCGAAGAAGTTCTATCGAACGCTGGAAGAGCTCGGCGCAGTCATCGTCGACCGCGCGGACTTTCCCGATCATCATCATCTCGCTGACGACGAGATCTCGGATCTGCTGTCACGCGCCGAACGCCAGGGCCTGCAACTGGTGACGACGGCAAAGGACAGTGTCCGCCTGTCGGGCGGTCACGGCCGGTCGGCGGAGCTGTCGGAAAAATCGCGGGTGGTGGAGATCGACATGGTCTTCGATGACCCGAAGGCTCCGGACCTGATCATCGACCGGGCGATCGAGGCCTGCCGGCGCAGGCGCCTTGGCAAGAAGGCCTGAGGCTCAGCGGCGCTGGTTGGGAAGCGCGCCGGCGCGCTTTTCCGCTTCCAAAGATGCCGCAGCATCCACATAGGCTTCCTGCCGCGCCACGCTCCAGTATTTCAGCTCGTCGACCAGCACCGGGCGCCCGGTGATCGCGCAGGTGACGAAGGTCCCCGGCGTCAGGATCTGGAAATCGGCATCGAGATAGCGGATCTTGGCTTCGCGGTTTCCGCCGCCTTCGAAACGGTTCATCACTCTTCTCCTGCGCCGCGTGTCACGGAACTGCAATACAGCGCCCTCCCGGCGAATGAAAGATGGCTCACGTCAAAACCCGTGCGTGGCACGCTCAGCTCCGTCCGAACAGCCGTTCGATATCGGAAAGCTTGAGCTCCACATAAGTCGGCCGCCCGTGATTGCACTGACCCGAGCCCGGCGTCTGCTCCATCTGTCTGAGAAGTGCGTTCATCTCCTCGACCCGCAGCCGCCGGCCCGAGCGCACGGACCCGTGGCAGGCCATGGTGGCCGCCACATGTTCGAGCTTGGCCGACAGCCGGTCGGCAGTATCCCATTCGGCGATCTCGTCGGCGAGGTCGCGCACCAGCTGGGTCGCATCCATCTCGCCGAGCATCGCCGGGGTCTCGCGCACGGCAATGGCACCCGGCCCGAAACGCTCGATCGCCAGCCCCAACTGCTCCAGGCTTGTCGCATGCGTCATCAGCCGATCGCAATCCTCTTCCGTGAGGTCGACGATCTCGGGGATCAACAGCCCTTGCGAGGGAAGTCGCCGACCCGTCAGCGCCTTGCGCATCTGCTCGAAGACCAGCCGCTCATGGGCGGCATGCTGGTCGACGATGACAAGACCGTCCTCCGTTTGCGCCACGATATAGTTGGCATGCACCTGCGCTCGCGCAGCACCGAGCGGATAGCTGGCGATCGCCTCGACGGTGGCACTCTGGGGGGCAGGGGAGGGTATCGGTTCGCTTCGGGCTGTCGGCACGGTGAGGCTGTCGAATGCCGCCTGCGCCGCTTCGCCAAAACCGCGTGCAGCCGGTGCAGCAGCGGCCGCAAACCCGCTGCCAAAGCTCGGCGCTGTCCCATAAAGCGGCCGCGATGGCGAACTGGCCGGTGACCAAGCCTGGGCCGGCTGCGGCGAGAAGCCAGGGCGGAAAGCACGCAGCATGCCGCCGGCCCCGGTCGTTGCCGCCCGGTCGCCCTCGCGCTGAAGAGATTGCCGGATGGCCCCGACGATCAGCCCGCGCACCAGCGCCGGATCGCGGAAGCGCACATCCGATTTCGCTGGATGCACGTTGACGTCCACGAGCGCGGGGTCGAGCGTCAAAGACAACACGGCTACCGGATAGCGGCCTTGAGGAATGGTCTCGGCATAAGCACCACGGATCGCAGATAGGATCTGCTTGTCCTGCACGGGGCGTCCGTTGACGAATGCATATTGATGGGCGGAATTGCCCCGGTTGAAGGTCGGCACGCCGGCAAAACCTGATAGCCGCACATCCTCGCGCTCGGCATCGAGCTCAATCGCATTGTCCTTGAAATCGGCACCAAGCACCTGCGCGATGCGCGCGAGATGATCGTCGCCAGTGCCGGGAAATTCGAGCGTCGAGCGGTCGGTGCCTGACAGCACGAAGCGGATGGCTGGAAAGGCGATCGCCATGCGCTTGACGATCTCGCTGATCGCACCCGCTTCCGCCTTCTCCGTCTTCATGAATTTCAGCCGAGCAGGCGTGGCGAAGAACAGATCGCGCACCTCGACCGTCGTGCCCGGATTGGCCGCTGCCGGGCGCACATCCCCTACCTTGCCACCGACCACGGCAATTTCAGCACCGCTGTCGGCGCCGGCGGGACGACTGGTGATCGTCAGCTTCGCGACCGATCCGATCGAGGGCAGGGCCTCGCCGCGAAAGCCGAGCGAGCGGATGTCGAACAGCGTCTCGCTGAGTTTCGATGTGCAATGCCGGCGGATGGCGAGCGCCAGATCCTCAGGCCCCATGCCGCACCCATTGTCGATGACCCGCAAAAGCGTCTTGCCGCCGCCGGCCGTCGCCACCTCGATGCGGGTCGCGCCTGCGTCGATCGCATTCTCGATCAGTTCCTTCGCTGCACTGGCCGGTCGTTCGATGACCTCGCCGGCGGCGATCTGGTTGATGAGTGTCTCGGAGAGTTGCTTGATGATCATGCGGCCATTTTCCCGGATTCGGAGCTCCGACGAAAGACGAAATCGTATCGCGGTGGCCGCCATGCCCATCATTAAGCGTGCCTTAACGGAATGTCTCTAGTTTGAACAATGACTTGCAATGTCTCTTCAGCAGGTCTGCTGGCGGTGGAATGAGGATACGGGCCGGAGTGTCCCTCGCATATCTCCCTGCCTGGAACGCGGTCCGGCATGTCTCCATCATGGCATCAGCCCCCCAAATTCTCGTTGTCTTCGGATGGCGAGGTTCCTAGAGGCAGCAGTGTGAGCGAGTTTCCACAGGCCCCCGGCCAGGACAAGCGACGGCAGGGGCCCGACAATTCGTCGGCCGAGACCGCTCTCGACGCTGCCCTGCTGGACGCCGTGTCGGAGGCCTTCTCCTCGGCCTTCATCATCTATGACCGCAACGATCACCTGATCTTCGCAAGCCGCAGCGCCCGCCAGTTCCTGCCTTTGCCATCAAACTTTTTCGAACCCGGTTCGCGCCTGAGGGACATCCTCGGAGCCGCATACGACCTTGGCCTGCGCCATGCTGCGAGCGGCCAGTCCGATGGTGCAGCACTCAGCCGCGAGGAATGGCTCACCCGCCAGATCGCCGCCCACTGGAAGGAACGCTACGAGATCCAGGCCTGCGACGACGAGAAGCGCTGGACCAAGTTTTCCAAGCGTCGCCTGCCATCCGGTTTCGGCTTCTGCGTGATGACCGACATCACCGAGCAGAAGCGCCGGGAGGAGCAGTGGCGTGCGGATATCGAGCGCGTCCAGCTTACCGAGGAAATCCTCGACAATCTCGCTCATCCGGTCTTCGTCCAGGATCGCAATCTCCAGCTCGTGGCCGTCAACAAGGTCTTCTGCTCGGCCACCTCAGTGGGGCCTGACAATGCGCTCGGCGGCACGATCGCGACACTGTTTGAACCGGATGTCGCCGACCGGCTGGTGACCGTCTCGCGCCACGTATTGGACACCGGCGTTACATCTTCGCTCACCCTCCCGATGCGGCTTTACGGAGACCCACCGCGCCCGATCCTTGTGCATGTCCAGCGCGTCGGTAAGCCGGGGCGCTATCTGGTCGTGGCAAGCCTTGGTGAGGTCGGTGGCGCTGCCAATCTGCCCGCCTCTCAGGAGGCAGCATTTGATGCCCCGCAGCGCGATGAGGGCGCCGGTCACAGCCTGATCGATGGGCGCCTGAACGGACGCAAGGCCCTTCTCGTCACTGCCGACCGCGACTTCGAGGCAAGGGCGCTCGACATCCTGCAACTCCTCGGCCTCGACAGCTGCTGTGTCCGCGACCAGTCGGAACTCGATGCCTTCCTGACGGTCGCACAATCGGTGGGGGTGGTCATCGACCTCGCGATTGTCGATGTGGACCTCGACATGCGGTGCCTGGAACTCCTGCAGGCGGTTGATGTCGACTACATCACCTTGCCGGTCTTCGACATCGCGAGTGACCTCGCGTTCAGTGTCCTTGACCGGTTGACCGCGCTGCGCCAGCCGCCCATGCCGACCGACGACTGGGAAATCACCACCGAAGAAGAGCCCGCAGCAGAGCCTGCAGCTGCACCGACCGGTGTGCCGAAGGCAGCCTCTGCGCCGCAGCCTGCCGCGCCGCCAACGTCGTCGCTCGTCCTTGTCGCCGAAGACAACGAGATCAACCAGATCGTCTTCTCGCAGATCCTCGAGGGCCTCGGCTTTGCCTACCGGATCTGCGCGGATGGAGAGACGGCCGTTCGACTTCGGGCGGAATTGAACCCCGCCATCATCCTCATGGATGTGACGCTGCCCGGTATCAATGGTTTTGAAGCCGCTCGCCGGATCCGCCAGTCGCCCGAGGACGTGAACCTGCAGACACCGCTCATCGGCGTGCTCGCCCAGGCGTTCGATCGCGACCGCGAGGCCTGTTTTGCCTCCGGCATGAACGATGTGATCCTCAAGCCGCTCAGCCCTGATGTTGTCGATCAGGCGATCCGACGCCTTGTGCCGGACATTGCAAGGCTCGCGTCCACCGCCTGATTACCCGATTTTTGGGGAGGGCAGGGAGCCGCCTTCCGCAGTATCGATATGATTATTTTAATGTTTTAGACCCATTCTGGCACGTGCAAGGAACCGTACCAGGAAGCATGAATGGGTCCCGCCGGACGAGCGCCTGAGCCGCATGGCCAAGGCGACCAGAAGACGACAGGCTATACCGATCGATTGACCGGCCTCGGCAACCGCCACAGGCTGGGCGATAAGGTGCGCCAGCTCGCCGCCGACCGCGCCGCCGATCCCGCACCGTTCACCGTCGGCATCGTCAATCTCGATGGTTTCAAGCCGATCAACGATCTCTTCGGTCAGGCCTCCGGCGACGAGATACTCTGCCAGGTCGCACACCGCCTGAAGGCCTGCGTGCCCGATGGGGCGATCGTGACCCGACATGATGGCGACGAATTTGCGATCGTACTGCCGCTGGTGTTCGAGCGCCTGGGCGCCGAGCGTGCAGGTCAGCTGATCAAGGATGTCCTTTCCGCCCCTTACGATCTTGGCGACCGCAATGTGCGCCTCTCCGCTTCCCTCGGTTTTGCCGTCTATCCCTTTGCCGGCGAAGATTTCGAGGAGCTGATGAAGAGCGCCGAGACCGCTCTCTATCGGTCCAAGCGCCGTGGCCGCGGCCAGATCACCGTTTATTCCCGCGAGATCGCGCAGGAGATGAAACAGGCGACGCAGCTCGAACAGGCGCTGCGCAACGCCATCATCAACGACACGGTCGATGTGCATTTCCAGCCGATCGTACGCCTGCGCGACAACCGCGTCGTCGGCTTCGAGGCGCTCGCCCGATGGATCGATCCTGATCTCGGTTTCGTCTCACCCGCCGTCTTCGTGCCGCTCGCCGAAGAACGCGGCTTCATCGATACCTTGTCGGAGACGCTGCTCCGCAAGGCTGCCGAAGCCACGCTTGCCTGGCCGCGCGACCTCTTCCTCTCCTTCAACCTCTCCTCGGTCCAGCTCATGGATCTGAGGACGTCGTTCAACACGCTCTCCATCCTCAACAGCGTCGGTTTCGACCCCCGACGTCTGGAGCTTGAGATAACGGAAACGGCCGTCATGTCCTCGGCCGATACGGCCCGGCGGATCATCAAGGAATTGAAGGATGCCGGCATCCGCATCTCGCTGGATGATTTCGGCACGGGACAGTCGAGCCTTGGGCGCCTGCGTGAATTCACCTTCGACAAGGTGAAGATCGACCGCGCCTTCGTGTCGGCCATCACCACTGATCGCACGTCAGAGCATATCATCAAGGCCATCGTCAGCATGTGCGAAGGCCTGGACCTCGAAGTCGTGGCTGAAGGCATCGAGACGGATGCCGAAGCCCGGAAGCTGCGCGAACTCGGCTGCGGCATGGGGCAGGGCTACTATTTCGGCAAGCCGGTCGACGCCGCCGCGACCCTGCGTTACCTCGCAGAGAACCATCACGACTTCGCGCTCGTTGACCGCGCAACCGCCTGATTCCCGAAATCTACGCAAAAGAAAAGGCGGCGCCGAAGCGCCGCCCCTCAGGACCGTAATATGTCCCTCGTATCCGGATTAATTATCCGTGGACGAGGTGGTGGTGCCGTCGGTGGTACCCATCGTGCCGGCATCAGCAGCCTGGTCGTCCAGAGTGCGGAACTCCGGAGCGTTGCGCAGGCTGTCTGCTGTTTCGGTCGTCGTCAGACGAACTTCAGCATCAGCGACTTCTTCCGCGTTGGTTGCGGTGTTGTCGGTGGTAGCCGTCGTTGTCGTGGTCGTCGTCGAAGTGCCGGTCGTTGCCGTACCATCGGTCGTGGTCATGGCTTCTGCATCATCAACCACGCGGGTGATCGTGATGTTTTCGAACGGAACGGCGACATTCTTTTCGCCGATGCCGAGGAAGCCGCCAACACCAACTACGGCTGCAACAACGCCACCTTCCTTGTCAACGAGCAGGTCGTTGATGTCACCGATCGACTGGTTGTCGGCAGTGTAGATTGCCTGACCCATGAAGTCGGCCACAGAGATGTGGTTCTCCGCCTGTTCGGTCAAATAGGTGCCCGTGCCCGCTGCAGCGGTCGTGCCCATGGTGCCGGAAGCGGCGCCAGTGGTGGCGTCAGGAGCGACCGTACCAGCCGGTGCCGTTTCAGTGGCGGCCGGCGGCGTGGTGGTGGCACCCGGGGTAGCATCCTGGGCGACGGCGAAGGGAGCGATTGCGGTCGAGCCGAGCAGTACGGCGGCGGCGAGCGTCTTGAAGGACTTGTTCATGGTGGACCTACCTTTCCTCTGAGATGGTCTGCGACTGACGCTGCCTCGCATTGAGTGGCTCGGCGGCGTCGGTTCGAGAGGAAAATGTCTGGCGGCCATGATCGTTCCGCCCTTTAGTCCTTGAATATTTTAGCAGATCGACCGGAACAAAAAGCCGGAAAAGTGGTTTGCGGGGCCGCTTGCGACCCCGCTCATGTTGCGTGGCGCGCGTCTCAGAGCTTGAACAGCGGCTCGGGTTTTCCCTTGACGCTGACGCCGAGGTCGAAGGTCACGCCCGCCAGTTTGTCCTCGGCGCGCTCCTCGTCGCTCAGTCCCTCCCAGCAGGAGGTGATGGCAAGCCGATCGAGCGCCTTGCCATAAAAGGCAGGGCATGTCGGGCGACGAACCGGTGCTGCATAGCGGGAGATATGCCGGCCATCCGGAGCGTAACGGTCGACAGCGGCGCCATCCCAGTTCGAGTTCCAGATCGTGCCTTCGAGATCGACAACCGATCCGTCGATGACACCCTGTCGCTGCGACTGGTCGATGAACACCGTGGGTGCGGCAATCGGTAGGCCTGTCGCCGGATCGAGTGCGACCCGCATCATGTGATTGACCTTGGAATCGTTGAAATAGCCAACCGAGCCATCCGGCGAGAAGCAGATGCCGTTGGGGATGCTGACCGCATCGAAGATTTTCGTCACCGTCGTGCCGCTCACATGATAGATCGCGCCCGCACCGGTCTCTGCCGTCCGGCTCATCGTTCCGATCCAGAGCGCGCCACTCGGATGCACGCGTCCGTCATTCGAACGGTTCTGCGGCTTGTCTTCGATCGCGGCATAGGAAGAAAGCGTGCCGCTTGCGCTGTCGCGCAGGAACAGCCCCTGATCGGAGGCGATCAGCTGCCGCTTGTCGTCAATAACCGCGATCACACTGCCGAGGAAGGGCAGGGCGTGCTTCTTGAGCTGTCCGCCTTCGACATCCAGTTCGCACAGCGTCTTGCCGAGAATGTCGAACCAGAAGAGCGAACCGGAGATCGGATCGTAGGCCGGGCCTTCACCCAGTTCCATCACCTCTTCGGTGAGCATTCTGCCGTTGAAGCTTTCGGTTGAGATCACGGATGTCCTCCTTGTCGCTATTCATTTTGACCTTGTCGTGCGACTAACGTCGCAGACAGGGGTTTACGGTAAAATTCATGGGGTATCTGGACCCTTGGCGCTTTACAAGTCTATGCTTCGGCAACCCAAGGGAACAGATTCGGCGTTGGTATCGCCTTTGGGTGTTCCTCACTCATTCTCTATGCAGGTCCGAAGAAGAATTACCTATGCGGGTTCGGAGAGATTGGTGGAAGCTCAGGTTTCGCCACGCGGTCCCGATCTTGGCCAATGTCAGGTGAAGCAGAAATTGACGAACACGTCTTGGACAATCTCCCCGATAATCATGGCCGGTGACCCGGTCAGGACGTGGATGTGATGACGACCCCGGATATCGCAACATCTGCACGCGTCGAAGGCCTGATCACGGATGTGAAGGGCTTCAAGACCCAGTTCGACGTCTTCCGTTTTATGAAACGCGTGACCGAGCTTTATGGTGCCCGCGCCTTCATGGTGCTGAACATGCCCGGCGCAACCGCCCAGGAACTCGGCAGCAGCTCAATCATCACCAACTGGCCCGCCGATCTGCTGACCGAATTCGATCAAGTGGCGCTTCTGTCCGGCAGCCCGGTGCTCGCCCATCTGCGCCGCGCCTCCATTCCGCTGCGTTTCGACATCGACGACGTGGCAACGCAGCGCGATCCCAAGTCGGGTGAGGTCTCAAAGGCGCTCTTCCACCGTTTCCGTATGACCCGGGGTGCCTATTTCCCGGTCCATGATTCCACCGGCGCACGGGGCGCCGTCTCCTTTATCGGTGACCGCGAGCTTTTCGACACGCTGGAGATGATGCAGCTCGCCTATATCGCCGCGCATGTCTTCAACCGTCTCGCTGAAATCCGGGAGATGGACAGCCGCAACAGCGACATGCTGACCGATCGCGAGCTCGACTGCCTCAACTGGACTGCAGCCGGCAAGACCAGCGTCGAGATCGCCGAGATCCTGACGCTGTCGGAACACACGATCAACCACTACCTGAACCGCGCCACCAAGAAGCTGGACGCTGTGAACCGCACCCAGGCAGTCGCCAAAGCCCTGCGCCTCGGCTTGATCAAGTAAGTGTAAACGCTGGTGCTTTTTTGTGCGGCCCGCTGCGGCGCCGCCCTTTTTCACGGCATCCCCTCCAGCTTTTGAGATCCTCCACAGGCGAAACGCCTGTGCTGCGGGATATTCGCGTCTGGCACGCTTCCTGCATTCAAAGTGTCAGTCCAGAGGGGACGTAGCGTGACACCCGAGAACGGGTGCAGCCTGACAAGCCGCCGCGGGGGGTGCTCTCCGCAGGCGGCTTGTCTGTTTCTGCGGCAATGGTCGCACCCTCGGCATCGCATTTGCAGTTGGCGAAAGCCTCCCGCTCCATTATCTGAACGTGCACAGATGAATGTCCGAGCGGAAAGAATATCGAAATGACCGAATTGTCGCGTGATCGGGTGATTGAGGCGCTGAAGGGGATCCGGGGACCGGATCTCGAAGGCAACATCGTCGACCTCGGCATGGTCTCCGATGTCTTCATTTCCGACGCCAAGGTCTATTTCTCGATCAATGTGCCGGCCGAGCGCGCCCAGGAACTGGAGCCGCTGCGTCAGGCGGCCGAGCGTACGGTCAAGGCCATCCCCGGCGTGAACGGTGCCGTGGTCAGCCTGACGGCAGAGCGCAAGCAGGGTTCCGCCCCGCCGCCGCGTCCCCAGCCGGCCGCTCCCGCCCAGGGCCACGGACATACTCACAATCACGGTCCCGCTCCGAGCGGCCAGCAACGCACCAAGGCCGGCGTCCCGGGCATCGATGCGATCATCGCGGTCGCCTCCGGCAAGGGCGGCGTGGGCAAGTCGACGACAGCGGTCAACCTCGCCCTTGCGATGAAAGCCAACGGTCTGCGCGTCGGCATCCTCGACGCCGACGTCTATGGTCCGTCCATGCCGCGCCTTCTCGGGATAACCGGTCGCCCGCAGCAGATCGAGAACCGCATCATTGTGCCCATGGAGAATTACGGCATCAAGGTCATGTCCATGGGCTTCCTCGTCGACGAGGGCACGGCGATGATCTGGCGCGGACCGATGGTCCAGTCGGCGCTCATGCAGATGTTGCGCGAAGTGGCGTGGGGCGATCTCGACGTGCTCGTGGTCGACATGCCGCCGGGCACCGGCGACGCACAGCTGACCATGGCCCAGCAGGTGCCGCTATCAGGCGCCGTCATCGTCTCCACGCCGCAGGACCTGGCCCTGATCGATGCCCGCAAGGGGCTCAACATGTTCAATAAGGTCGAGGTGCCAGTCCTCGGCATCGTTGAGAACATGAGCTACTTCATCGCGCCGGATACCGGCAATCGCTACGACATCTTTGGCCATGGCGGCGCAAAGGCGGAAGCCGAGACCATCGGCGTGCCTTTCCTCGGTGAAGTCCCGCTCACGATCTCGATCCGCGAGACGTCGGATGCCGGCACACCTGTCGTCATGAGCGAGCCCGACGGTCCGCAGGCCAAGGTCTATCGCGATATAGCGACCAAGGTCTGGGAACAGGTCAAGGCCCGTTCCGGCCGAGCCGCCCCCGCGATCGTCTTCGAGTGATATCGGGCAAACAGGGCCGCAAGATTCGGTGCGTGTAAGCCTCCAGCCGTGCGTCGGCTGCATTGCTGTGCTGCAGCAATTGATTTGGCTTTCGTTCCGGGTCTATGATTGTGTCCACGACTTCAACGCGCGGCGTGCCATGAAGGTGACCAGTCCTTGATAAGGGCCTATCGAAGAGACGGAAGTGTCGAAGTCATCGGCATCGAGCCGACATTTGGCGAATTCCCCGAAGACATCATCTGGATCGACCTGATCAAGCCGACCATCGAGGAAGAACACCTCGTTGAGGGCAAGATCGGCATTCCGCTCCCGACTCCGGAAGAGCTGAAGGATATCGAGCCCTCCAGCCGCCTCTATGTCGAAAACGAGGCGATCTACATGACCGCGTCTCTGCTCTACCGGGCAGATTCCAGCTATCCGCTGCTGACAGACGTAGCCTTCATTCTCTATCGCGGCCGGCTGATCACCATCCGCTACGCCGAGCCAAAATCCTTCGCCCTGTTCAGCGCCAGCCTCCTTCGGCTGAATGGCCAGTGCGACACCGGCGCGACGCTCCTCGGTCATCTGCTGGAGACCATCGTCGACCGGACCGCCGAGATCCTGGAAACGCTGGCTGCCCGCCTCGATGCGCTGTCGATCACCATCTTCGTCAATCGCAAGGCCGCCAAGCGCCGCCCGCCGCGCTTCCTGGAAGACAAGCTCCTGGATATTGCGAGCCATCACCAGATGGTCAGCAAACTGCGCGACAGTCTGGTCTCCCTGTCGCGTCTCGTCATCTTCCTGCAGTCGCAGCCGATTGTGCGACGGGAAGAAGATGCCGCCGAACTCTGTACCATCGTCGCGCGCGACATCCAGTCGCTTGGCGAACACGCGGCCTTTGTCGGCAACAACATCACCTTCATGCTGGATGCCTCGCTCGGTCTGATCAATGTCGAGCAAAACGCCATCATCAAGATCTTCTCGATCGCCTCGGTGGTCTTTCTGCCGCCGACCCTGGTCGCATCAATCTACGGCATGAACTTTGATTTCATGCCGGAACTGAGATGGAGCTTCGGATACCCCATGGCACTTTTTGCCATGCTCTTGTCCGCCATCATCCCCTTCCTGTTTTTCCGTTGGAAAGGCTGGCTCTGACGAGCCTGGAACCCCATGCAGCAGATCGATCACCAGCCGCAGGCTGGCCCGAAGGATGTACGCAGTCTTCTTCTCCTCTCTCTCGGGTCAGTCGGCGTCGTCTATGGCGACATCGGCACGAGCCCGCTTTATGCCTTTCGCGAGGCATTGAAGCCGATCGGCGTCGACGGCATCACCCGCGTCGAGATCATCGGCCTGATCTCGCTGATGATCTGGTCGCTGACCATCATCGTCACGCTGAAATATGTGCTCTTCCTGCTGCGCGCCGACAATGACGGCGAAGGCGGCACGCTGTCGCTGCTGGCCCTCCTGTCGAAGACGGCAAACGGGCATGGGCCGATCCTGATGGTGCTGGGCCTGATCGGTGCCGCCCTCTTCCTCGGCGATTCCATGATCACGCCGGCCCTGTCGGTTCTTTCTGCCGTCGAGGGCCTCAAGCTGGTCGCCCCGGACCTGTCGGACTTCATCGTGCCCATTTCGCTCGCGATCCTGATAGGCCTCTTTGCGGTCCAGTCGCGTGGAACGGGCGCGGTCGCCCGCTTCTTCGGCCCGATCACCGCGGTCTGGTTCATTGTCATGGCAGCCGGCGGCATCTATCACATCTTCGATGATGTCGGCATCTTCGCCGCCTTCAATCCCTGGTATGCCGCGTCCTTCCTGGTGCGCGAAGGCTTTCTCGGCATTGTCGTCCTCGGCGCCGTCTTCCTGACGGTGACAGGTGCAGAAGCCCTCTATGCAGACCTCGGCCACTTCGGACGCAAGCCCATTCAGCTTGCCTGGTTCGCCCTGGTCTTCCCGGCACTCGTCTTGAATTATCTCGGCCAGGGCGCACTTGTCCTGAGCGACCCCTCGACGGCCTCCGATCCGTTCTTTCTGATGTTCCCGTCCTGGGCGCTGCTGCCGATCGTGATCCTTGCGACCTTTGCCACGATCATCGCCAGCCAGGCGGTCATCACCGGCGCCTTCTCGCTGGTGCGCCAGGCGATCCATCTCGGCTTCCTGCCGCGCATGCAGATCCTCTTCACGTCGGAAACCCAGACCGGCCAGATCTATCTGCCCTCGGTCAATACCCTGCTGCTGGTCGGAGTCCTGTCACTCGTCCTGCTGTTCGAAAGCTCGGAGGCGCTCGCGACCGCCTATGGCATCTCCGTTACCGGTGCCATGGTCGTGACCACCATCATGGCCTTCGAATTCGTGCGCAAGAAATGGAACTGGAGCCTGCCGCTTGCGGTCGCCGTGCTCACCCCGCTTCTGATCCTGGAACTGGTTTTCCTGGGGGCCAACCTCCTGAAGATCCACGACGGCGGCTATATTCCTGTTCTCTTCGCGGCAGCCTTCACCGTGGTCATGTGGACCTGGCGCCGCGGCTCCGCGATCATCTTCCAGAAGACCCGACGGGATGATGTGGCGCTGGAAGATTTCATCGCGATGATCGAGCGGAAGAGCGAGCATGGCCCCGCCTGCGTGGCCGGGACAGCGATCTTCCTGACCAGCGACCCGACCCGGGCCCCGGCGGCGCTGATGCACAATCTGAAGCACAATCACGTCATCCACGAGCGCAACATCGTGCTGACCATCCGCACGCTCGGGCGCCCGCGTGTCGCCGAAGAAGAGCGGTTTGCCGTCGAGGAATTGTCCGAGCGTTTTTCCCGAGTGGAGATCCGCTTTGGCTACATGGAGACGCAGAACGTCTCCAAGACGCTGGCGAGCCTGCGCCGCGGTGGCCTGAAGTTCGACATTATGTCGACCTCCTTCTATCTCGGCCGCCGCAAGCTGGTGGCCGGTGCCGGCATGGGTATGCCCCATTGGCAGGACCGCCTCTACATCGCGCTCGCAGAAGCGGCAGCCGACCCCTCGGATTACTTCCGCCTGCCGGCCAATCGCGTAATCGAACTCGGCTCGCACGTCATCATCTGAGCGACACACCTGTGGATGACTACAAGGCCGCCGAATTTTATCGGCGGCCTTGTGCGTTTATCGGCTGCTGCTCCCGAAGCTGTGATCCGCCGTTAACCAAGCATCAAGGTTAACAGGAGATATTTCTCTAATGTAATCCTGTCGAGTTCCGGAACGCCGGACCCGTATCGGTATGAGTTGGAGTGTGGCCTTGCGTCCCAAGTTTCGTCCTTCGAAGAAGGTCCTCTCCCGGCTGGAGAACTGGACCTCTCCCCTGGTCTTCGGCCTTGCTTCCTGGCTGATCTTCCCCTCCGTTGCCGCCCAGGCCGATCTGGCAGGGCTTCTGACCGGCGTCGACCGTGGCGCCAGCAACTGGCGCATGGTGATGACCACAACGCCGGCGGGTTCGATCCACGAAGCCAATCTCGCATTCTCGGAAGGCGAGGCCTCGGAAGCGCTGTCCGGCGGCGCCGGCCTCATCCTGCCCGATGGCCGCCGCATCGCCTTTGACGGCGGCAAGGCGGATCCTGCTTCGCTGCCGGATGAAATGCGCGTCACCCGTGATCAGAAGAAGGGCAGGGTGGTTGCCGTCGAGCAGATGCTTCCGCCGCGCGCCTTCTCCGCCGGCTCGATCCTGCAGCGCACCAGCTCTCTCATGGAGCCGGAACTGAAGACGCCGTCCGTCTTCGCCCGCGAGGAAGACAAGGCCAAGCCGGTGGAACTCGCGAGCTTCTACTTCAAGCGCGAAAAGCCCCCGGTCGATCCATCGCTCACGCCGATGATCGCCGATCTCGTCACCAACAGCGTTCCAGACGTGCTGGCCACGGCCTATGCCCCGCCGCCGCCGGATTATGCCTCGGTTTCGCCCTTCGATAGCATCCTCGCCGACAAGCAGCCGGATCAGGGTCGCTTCATTCCCGACATCGATCCGCAGGATCACGCCTGGGCGGCAACGCCGCTGCCGGCCAACGTCTTCTCCGACAAGGAGCAGAAGTGCCTGGCGGAAGGCATCTACTTCGAGGCCCGCGGCGAATCGGTAAAGGGTCAGGCAGCTGTTGCCCAGGTCATCCTGAACCGCGTGCGCAATCCGCATTATCCCGACACCATCTGCGGCGTGGTCTATCAGAACGAAGATTGGCGCAACCGCTGCCAGTTCTCCTTCGCCTGCGACCGCATCCCCGATATCGTCGCGTCGCCGCGCCACTGGAAGATCGCCAAGGAAATCGCGATGGCCGTCACCGCCGGCAAGATCTGGTTCAAGGACGTCGGCTCGGCCACGCATTACCACGCCACCTATGTGCGCCCGGCCTGGGGCCCGACGATGAAGCGCGTGGAAAAGATCGGCAAGCACATCTTCTACCGCACCTATGGCGGCGGCTGGAGCTGATCCGGTCAGCGCAGCCGATCGAGCCAGCCGCTGAGAAGCGGCACGATCAGGAATGTCGCGAGATAGGTGAGCGGCACTGCGGCGAAGATGTAGAGCATCGGCGTCAGATTGCCCTCGGGACCGAAGGTGAACGCCGCCTGCACGCCGATCATCCAGCCGATGACGATGCTGATTCCGATGTGGATGAGGAAGCGTGTCATGGTCGTCTCGGGGCGGGCAAGGTCACGCAGCCTCCCATGTCGGTGCATCCCACGCAACCGTTACTGCCGAACGGTCTGCCATCGCGGACGTTATGCGCGCTCGTTCTCCACCAATGTGGCAGATTCTGGCCCAGCCTTGCGGCCAATTGACCGGAATTGCCGTCCGTCATCTGCGATGAATCGGCATCTTGGACTTAAGTCTATGATTTTTCGGGGTTAATTTGTGGTGAAACTTGGTGCTGTCACGCCTTGACTATGCAGGGCCTCAAAATTATGGTGCGCCCGACTTCAAAGCGGGCCAGAAGGCTTTCTATCTCGCCGTTTCTGCATTCAAATCGGGCGCATAAACGGCCCCTGAAACAGGTAACGGACGGAGAGAGCCATGACGGACCACCGGGAAGAAGATCTGGAAGAGCGCCGTAGACGATTGGCCGCCGAACTCGCAGTGCGGGATGGCAAGGTCAGGGACGAGGAACGCGCCGAGGTAAACGCCGATCAGACCCGCAAGGGCTATGGTATGGCGATGAAGATCTCGAGCGAGTTCATCTCTGCGATCATCGTTGGTGCGATTCTGGGCTATCTTTTCGACTACTTTGTGGGTACGGGGCCTTGGGGCATGATCATCATGCTGCTGATTGGCTTCTGTGCCGGCGTGTTGAACGTCATGCGCGTTGTCGGGATCGTGGCCTCGCCGCATCCGGCCGATCGCAGGATGGACTTTAAAGACAAGGGCGACGGCCGCTGACGCGCCAGCCTGAATGAGAATTGACCGCTTCGGCGGCGAAAGCGAAAGAGCAGAACGTGGCAAACGATCCTACTCATCAGTTCCTGGTTCAGAAGATTGTCCCGATCGAAATCGGCGGAATTGATTTCTCGTTCACCAACGCTTCGCTTTTCATGGTTGCGACCGTCGCCGCCGCTTCCAGCTTCCTCTACTTCTCGACCTCGAATCGCGGTCTGATCCCGACGCGCATGCAGTCGGTCGCCGAGATGGCCTATGAGTTCATCGCCTCCATGCTGCGCGAAGGCGCCGGCTCCAAGGGCATGCACTTCTTTCCGATGGTCTTCTCGCTGTTCATGTTCGTGCTGACTGCAAACCTGCTCGGCATGTTCCCCTACTTCTTCACGATCACCAGCCAGATCATCGTAACCTTCGCTCTGGCCCTCTTCGTGATCCTGACGGTCCTGATCTATGGCTTCTACAAGCATGGACTGCACTTCCTCTCGATCTTTGCGCCGTCTGGCGTGCCGGTAGCGCTTCTGCCGCTGGTCTCGACGATTGAGGTCGTGTCCTTCCTGTCGCGCCCGATCAGCCTCTCCGTCCGTCTTTTCGCCAACATGCTGGCCGGTCACATCACGCTCAAGGTCTTCGCGGGCTTCGTCGTGTCGATGAGTGCCGCCGGTGCCGTCGGCGTCGCGGGCTCCATCCTGCCCCTCATCATGACCGTCGCCATGACTGGTCTCGAATTTCTCGTTGCCTTCCTGCAGGCCTACGTCTTCGCGGTACTGACTTGCATGTACCTGAACGACGCTGTGCATGGTGGTCACTGAGAATAAAGTCGCTGGCCCCGGCCAACCGGGCGTCAAAAACAGCCGCAACAACCCATTCGAAGGAGTATCCATATGGAAGCGGAAGCAGCAAAGTACATCGGCGCGGGTCTCGCATGCCTCGGCATGGCTGGTACCTCCCTCGCTCTCGGCCGTATCTTCGGTGACTACCTGACGGGTGCCCTGCGCAACCCGTCGGCTGCCGACAGCCAGTTCGGCCGTCTGGTATTCGGCTTCGCCGTTACGGAAGCTCTGGGCATCTTCTCGCTGCTCATCGCTCTCCTTCTCCTGTTCGCCGTCTAATAACGGCTGGAGTTTGGGATCACGGCGCGCCGAAAAGGCAGCCGTGATCTCGCGCATTTGAGCATACACCTGGAGGTGAGCATGTTTGTGACCCCCGCCTTTGCCCAAGAGACCCCGGCAGAAGGCCAGCTTCACACCGAGACCGGCGTGGCCCAAGACGCGGGACATGGCGGCGGCGTGTTCCCGCCGTTCGATTTCTCGACCTATCCTTCGCAGCTTCTGTGGCTGGTGATCACGTTCGGCGTGTTCTACATGCTCATGCAGAAGGTCATCGTTCCGCGGGTCGGCGGCATTCTCGAAAACCGCCACGACCGCATTGCTCAGGATCTCGATGAGGCCGCTCGTCTGAAGTCCGAAGCCGATGCAGCCATCGAAACATACGAGCGCGAGCTGACCGCGGCCAAGGCGAAAGCCGGCCAGATCGCTTCCGCCGCGCGTGATGCATCCAAGGCCAAGGCCGACGCCGAGCGCGCAGCCATCGAGACGGAACTCTCCGCCAAGATCGCTGCTGCCGAAAGCCGGATCGCCGACATCAAGGCCCGTGCATTCGCTGAAGTCGACACGATTGCCATCGACACCGTCGGTACGATCGTTGAAGAACTGATCGGTACCAAGTCGACCGCAGCCGACATCAAGGCTGCCGTCTCCGGCATCGCCAAGCAGGGAGCGTAAGCATCATGGACGCTTCATTTTTCGCACTCGTTGCGCTCGTTCTCTTCTTCGTCCTGCTCGCCTACCTGAAGGTTCCGGGCATGATGGCGAAGGCCCTCGACGAGCGCGCGGACAAGATCCGCGACGAACTCGCCGAAGCCAAGCGCCTGCGTGAAGAGGCCCAGCACCTGCTGGCCGAATATCAGCGCAAGCGCAAGGAAGCCGAAGCCGAAGCTGCAGCCATCGTTGCTGCCGCCGAACGCGAAGCCGCTGCCCTGACCGCCGAAGCCAAGCAGAAGACCGAGGAATTCGTTGCCCGTCGCAACGCTCTTTCCGAGCAGAAGATCAAGCAGGCCGAAACCGAAGCCGTGAATGCCGTTCGCGCTGCTGCCGTCGACCTCGCCATTGCTGCTGCTGAAAAGGTTCTCGCGAAGAAGGCCGATGACGGCGTACAGCAGTCGCTGTTCAAGGCCTCCATCGGTGAGGTCAAGTCGCGCCTGAACTGAGTTCAGCCGACCGCAACGACGATACTGTCTATTTGACGCCCCGATCGATTTCTCGGTCGGGGCGTTTTCTATTGGGGCGTTTACTGGCGCTTTATGGGAATGGCCGCTGCCTCCCAGAGGAGGCAGAGAACTCGACCGTCAGTCCTGCAGGATCTCACAGTCATTAGCCGTGACGGCCTTCAGCGGCCGGAAGCTCATGCGGTGAAGTGGGCAGGGGCCATGGGTGACGATAGCGCTCCGGTGGCGATCGGTGCCGTAACCGGCATGCACCTCAAACCCATAGTCCGGATAGACGAGGCCGGCCCGGGCCATCATCCGGTCGCGCATGACCTTGGCGACGATGGAGGCTGCGGCAATCGAGACGGAACGCGCATCGCCCTTGACCACCGCTTCCCCGCTACAGAGTAGCCCCATGGGCACGTCACGTCCGTCGGCCAGCACATGACGCGCCTCCAGCTGAAGACCGGCCACTGCTCGGCGCATGGCATCAAGGCTCGCCTTGCGGATGTCGATGAGGTCGATGCGTCGCGGTGAAGACGATGCGATGGAGACGGTGGCGTCGAGGAGGATGCGCTCGTAGAGCACCTCGCGCTGGGCGGCGGAGAGCTTCTTGGAATCGTTGAGGCCTTCGGGGATGCGCTTTGGGTCAAGGATGACGGCTGCCGCCACGACAGGGCCTGCCAGAGGCCCGCGTCCGGCCTCGTCGGTCCCAGCGACCGGCCAGAGATCCTTTCGCTTCGCACGGCTCTCCAGCGAGAAATCCGGGACGAGAGGCAGGTCTGGAAAGAGGCCAGGAGAATCGGGTGGCGTGCGTCGTTTCATGCGGCAGAAATCGCACGCGCACCCGACCTCCTGCAAGTCCCCGGTCCCGATCGCCGATCATAGCGACAGGGGCGGCTTACCAGGGACTACATCCGGTGCGAGGCGGCGGACAACAGCACCGGAATACGAAAACAAAACCCAAGTCAGAGCAGCGAGAGCTGTACCCCGTCGCTATTGGGCGAGATGAACAGGTCTTCCCGCAGATGCAGGCTGCGGCGCATCAGGCCGAGCCGCTTGGTCGCCATCTCGAAGCGGCGGCTGATCTGCCAGGCATAGGGACCGGCTCCCCTCATCCGCTTGCCGAATTCGGCGTCGTAATCCTTGCCGTCGCGCATCGAGCGGACCAGCGACATTACATGCCGGTAGCGGTCCGGATAGTTCTGCAGCAGCCAGTCGCGGAAAAGCGGGCTCACCTCCAGCGGCAGTCGCAGCAGCACATAGCTCGCCTCGGACGCGCCGGCAGCCTTGCCGCTGTCGAGAATGCGTTCGATCTCGTGGTCGTTGAGAGCGGGGATGACCGGTGCCATCATCACGGCCACGGGGATGCCGGCCTCCGAAAGCGTCTTGATTGCTTCCAGGCGTTTCGCTGGCGTCGAAGCGCGCGGCTCCATCGTCCGTGCCAGCTTGCGATCCAGCGTCGTCACCGAGATCCCGACCTTGATCAGGCCGCGCTCGGCCATGGATTTCAGGATGTCGATGTCGCGCAGGATGAGCGCCGACTTCGTCACGATCACGACAGGGTGGTTTGCCTTGTCCAGCACCTCGAGCACCTGGCGCATGATCCGCCATTCCCGCTCGATCGGCTGGTAGGGATCGGTGTTGGTGCCGATCGCGATCGGCTTCACCTTGTAGCCCGGCTTCGAAAGCTCCCGCTCCAGCAGACGCGGTGCATCCGGCTTGGCAAACAGCTTGGCCTCGAAGTCGAGACCGGCAGACAGGCCCATATAGCTATGGGTCGGCCGGGCGAAGCAATAGATGCAGCCGTGTTCGCAACCTCGGTAAGGATTGATCGAGCGATCGAACGGAATATCGGGTGAATCGTTGCGGGTGATGACCGTGCGCGGCTTTTCGACCTGCACCTCGGTCTTGAAGGGCGGCATGTCCTCGAGCATCTGCCAGCCGTCATCAACGGCGACACGCTCGAGTGTCTCGAACCGGCCTGCTGGATTGATACCGGCCGCGCGTCCACGACGCCGATCGATCTCGATCCGCATGCCCGAAGCGCTCATCAGGGCATCGGCAATATCTGCCGTATTGCCGGGCTGAAAGGCAGCCTGGCTCACAAGAGACAGCTCGTTCATGTTTGCTCCTCGCAGGTTTTCCGCCCCGCTTGATGACTTTATTCCTAGCGCTGAAATGAGAACAATGCAAGAACAAACTTCAAGAAACTGTTTGTGGCAAAACTTTGTGCAATGCGATAGATGTAGGCAATGCTGACAGTGATCATGGAATGCCACGACCAGGAACCCGAGCTCGCACAGACCTTGTCTGTGCTGGTTGCCGGTGCGGTCGAAGGCCTTGTCAGCGATGTCATCGTGCTCGATCACGGATCGAAGGACGGTTCATCCGTGGTGGCTGACGCTGCCGGTTGCCGCTTTTATCAGCAATGGGACATGAAGGACGTGCTGGCGACGGCACGTGGCGAATGGCTGTTGCTGATCGAGCCGGGTGCCCGCCTGGGGCAGGGCTGGGTGGACGAGGTCGCGGAATATGTGGCGCTCAACAAGGCGCCCGCGCGCTTTTCCGAATCGCGTCTTTACCGGCTGCCGTTCTACCGTCGCCTGACGCGCAGTCGTCCGCTCCTCGAAAACGGCCTGCTCATTCCCAAGCGCCAGGCGCAGGGTCTGGCAGGCGAGGGCAGGGAACTGCTTCAATTGGCGAAGGGCCACAAGCCGCGTCGTCTCGCCTCCGAGATCATCCCCTCCTGGGTTGCCCGCGAAGCGCGTCGCTGATCAGCCCTGTCCGCCACGCCGCAGGTGCTCGTCGAGCCTCGGCATGATTTCCACGAAGTTGCAGGGCATGTGGCGATAGTCGAGCTGAAGCTTGATGATCCCGTCCCAGGCATCCTTGCAGGCGCCCGGCGAGCCCGGCAACACGAAGATGAAGGTGGCATTCGCCACGCCGCCGGTTGCCCGCGACTGGATCGTCGACGTCCCGATCTTGTCATAGGAGATCCGGTGGAAAACTTCCGAGAAGCCATCCATGCGCTTTTCAAACAAAGGCTCCAGCGCCTCCGGGGTCACATCGCGTCCGGTAAAGCCCGTGCCGCCGGTCGTGATGACGACATCGATCTCTTTATCCTTCGTCCAGGCCTCGACCTGACTGCGGATCTCGGCCTTGTCGTCCTTGGCGATGGCGCGGGCGACGAGCCGATGCCCCGCCTCTTCAATGCGCGCGACGAGCGTATCCCCCGACTTATCGTCGGCAAGGCTGCGCGTATCCGAAACGGTGAGCACGGCAATGCCCACGGGGATGAAGGGACGGCTCTCGTCGATGCGGCTCATCAGGCGTCTCCCGGAACGGTGCGTGTGAGCAGCACATACCAGTTCGGCCGGTAGACCGATAGCGCAAGCGCTGCCTTCATCGCCGCAGCCTCGGTCTCGTAAAGCCCGAAACAGGTGCCTCCGGAGCCGGACATGCGCACGTATCCGGCAAGACTTTGGCGAAGCAGATCACAGGCCTCGGCAATCTCTGGCACCAGTGCCTCCGCCGGCGGCTGCAGGTCATTACGCAGAGCAGAGAGCGATTGCATCCAGGCGGAAACATCGGCCGGCATGAACATCTCGCCGATCGGATCGTTGTCGCGCTGCTTGAGGCTGCGGAAAATCTCCGGCGTCGACACCGGCTTCAGCGGATTGACCAGCACCAGCGGTACGGACGGCATTGCAACCGTGTCGATCGCCTCACCGATCCCGCGCGCGCGCAGCGGTGTGGAAGCGAGACACATCGGCACATCGGCACCGAGCTGGAGCGCAATCTGCTGCAGCCTCTCGCCCGGTAGTTCCGCCTTCCAGAGCCTCAGAAGCCCCCGCAGCGTCGCCGCCGCATCGGCGGAGCCTCCGCCAATGCCAGAAGCGATCGGCAGGCTCTTGTCGAGGGTGATGGAGACAGGGCCATGCGGCTGGTCGTTTTCATCAAGGGCCACCCGCAGCAGGTCGCGTGCCTTCAGAACCAGATTGTCGTCCTCAGAGAGTTCAGAACCAAAACGGCCAGTGACGCGGAAACTGTCGCTGCCGGATGCTTGGAAGACCAGCTCGTCGCCGTCCTCGGCAAAGGTCACGAGACTGTCCAGCAGGTGATAGCCATCGTCCCGCCGGCCCGTCACATGCAGCGCGAGATTGATCTTCGCCGGAGCCGTCTCGACAACACGCTCCGGCCTGCGCTCTGAAACGGGGTTCATGCGGATCAGGTCTTCTTGTCGTCTTTCTTGGGCTCTTCCGCCGGCTTGGCGTCAACCTTGGCGGCATCGGCCTCGATCGGCGGCAGGCCCTTCTCGATCTTCGCCTGGATCTTCGGAACTTCGGTTTCTTCCGGCTCCGAGGCCAGCGCCCGCTTCCACTGATACTTGGCTTCGAGCTTGCGCCCGACACGCCAGTAGGCGTCGCCCAGGTGATCGTTGATCGTGGCATCGCCGGCGCGCAGTTCGATTGCCCGCTCCAGCTCGACCACAGCTTCCTCGAAGCGACCGAGGCGGTAATAAGCCCAGCCGAGCGAGTCGACGATGTAGCCGTCATCGGGGCGCAGTTCGACGGCCTTCTTGATCATCTCCAGGCCTTCCTGGAGATTGCGGTTCATGTCGACCCAGGAATAGCCCAGATAGTTGAGAACCTGCGGCTGGTCGGGGTTGAGCTCCAGAGCCTTGTTGAAATTCGGCTCTGCCTTGTCCCACTTCTTCAGGCGCTCATAGGCGATGCCGCGCTGGAAGAAGACCGACCAGTGGTTCCGCGCCGGATTGGGGCCGATGATATCAACGGCCTTGTCGTAATTCTCCGCCATCGCCGCATAATCCTTGGCGTCGGAGAGCACGCTGCCATACGCCAGATAGCTGCGGATATCGTTGGGATCAGAGGCGATCAGGCCCTGCAGATGTTCGCGGGCTTCCTTGACCTTGCCGGTTTCGGCCAGCGTCAGGCCGAGCTGCAGCTCGGAAATTCGCCGCATCGGCGAAGTCTCCGGCACCTGCCGGTAGAAGGCGATGGCCTTTTCAGGCTGCTTGGCATTCTCGGCAATGCCGCCGAGCAGGATCAGCGTGTCGGCCGCGTCCTTGTCCAGTGCGTGCGAGAGCTGCAGATAGAGCATGACCGTGTCTTCGGCGCCCTCGCGGTTCAGCGCGCCGCCGATCGAGAACAGTACGCCGGCTGCACCCTGGGCCGCATTGGCGACAACCGGCTTCGGCTGGCGACCGGCCTCGATCTCATCACGCAGCGCCTTGAAGGGTGCGAAATTGGTGATCAACTCGTCGCCGGCGGCAAGCGCATCAAGCGCCTTCTGCTTGTTGCCAGCACCAGCCTCGAGCGTGGCAAGCGCAATGACGGCACGCGCAAAGGTGTCGGGCGCCGTGGCCCCACCATTGCGATCGGTCACGGTCTCGGTCAGAGCCTTGCGGGCCGTATCGAGATCGCCGCTCATGGCAGCCATGATGCCGAGATTGTAGTTCTGGAAGATACCGTACCAGCTCGGCCCATTGAGATCCTGAACGAGCTTCAGGGCATCCTTGCCCTTGCCCTCGCCGACCATCGTCCACGCGATCAGAAGCTGGTTCATCAGGCGGTCGAGATCGTTCGGTCCCTCATACTTGAAGTGATTGAGCGCCTCGGAATAGTCGCCGTCGCGGATCGCGCGGAAGCCAAGAGCGACCGAGGTCACCCGTTCCACGGCCGGATCCTTCTCCAAGACTTCGGCAAGCTCTGCGCCCTCGTCGAATTCACCGTTCATGATCAGCGCGATCATCAGGCGCTGCTGCAGTTCCAGCTCGTTCGGCGTGATATCAAGCGCCTTCTTGTAGAGCTTCACCGCGTTTGCGTAGTCGCGGTCGGTTTCAGCCGTCCGGGCCGCCAGAAAGGCGCCTGCGAAGGAATCGACGCTGTCGACGTCGAAGCTCTCCGTCTCTTCCGGCTGGGCGGTTGCCTGGGCGGCCGCCATCGGAACCTGCGAGACGCTGAGGAGCAGCGCGAGCGCTGTGCCGGCGAGATAGCGAAGGGCGGAGCTTTGCCGCATGAAAGAGCCTTTCAACAACCGAAGACGAGCGCATGTCGCCCGCGCACGGACGATACGCGATGATTCACGAATAGAATGGCTTTTTTGAAGCAGCCCCGCAAGGCGATCGCAGTGTCTGCGTCAATTCACGCGGGAAATGCAGAAATCGATCACATCGTTCAGCGCGCTCTTCCATGGCGTTTCCGGCAGCGGCGCGAGTGCATCCCTGGCGATCGTGCCATAATGTTGCGCCCGCTGGATCGTGTCGTTGAGCGCGCCATACTTGCCGATCAGGCCGAGCGCCTTTTCGAGCCTTGCGTCGTCGTTCTGCCCACCTTCGATCGATTCCTTCCAGAAGTCGCGTTCCGCAGCCGTGCCCCGGCGATAGGAAAGGATGACCGGAAGCGTGATCTTGCCTTCGCGAAAATCGTCGCCGACATTCTTGCCGGTCTCGGCTGCCTTGCCGCCGTAATCCAGCACATCGTCGACCAGCTGGAAGGCGAGGCCGAGATTCATGCCATAGGATTTCATCGCGCTGCGCGTTGCGCGATCCGTGCCGGCAACGATCGGGCCGACTTCGGCGGCTGCTGCAAAGAGCGCCGCAGTCTTGGCGCGGATGACGGCGAGATAGTCGTCTTCCGTCGTCTCCATATTCTTGGCGACGGAAAGCTGCAGCACTTCACCTTCGGCGATTACGCAGGCTGCGGTCGAGAGCACGTCGAGCGCCTCGAGCGAGCCAACTTCGACCATCATGCGAAACGCCTGGCCGAGCAGGAAGTCGCCGACCAGCACGCTTGCCTGGTTGCCCCAGATGGTCCGCGCTGTGTTCTTGCCACGGCGCAGATCGCTCTCGTCGACCACGTCGTCATGCAGAAGCGTCGCCGTGTGCATGAATTCGACCGAGGTCGCGAGCTTGATGTGATGGTCGCCCTCATAGCCGAACATCGCCGCCGTCGCGAGCGTCAGCATCGGCCGCAAGCGCTTGCCACCGGACGAGATCAGGTGGTTGGCAACCTCCGGGATCATCTGCACATCGGAGCCCGCCTTCGACAGGATCAGCTGATTGACGCGCTCCATGCCGCTTTTCGTCAGGTCCACCAGAGGCTTGACGGATGCCTGTTTGTTTTTGCTTTCCTCAAGCGGTATGACTACGCCCACGCACCGGACTCCTGTTCAGTTTGGTCGCCGACAATAAAAAGCCGGGAAGGCCACGGCAAGGGGCGAATTGCCTCGGTTGCAGGCTTGAACACGGTTTTGCCGTTAACAGTGAGTTCTGAAATCGATGCATGAGATCATTCGCAGCAACGACGTCGTCCTGCTCTCCTTCGCTGAAAGCCTGATGCGCGACGCCGGCATCGCCTCGATGATCGCCGATCAGTCGATGAGCATCCTCGAAGGTTCGCTCGGCATGTTGCAGCGTCGCCTGCTGGTCGATTCCGATTGCGTCGATCAGGCCCGCCGCATTCTCACCGATGCCGGCCTCGGGGCAGAACTGCGCGACCGCGAGATGTGAGTGTGCCATGGCGGCAAGCGTAGACCCCATCTTCGACAAGTCCGTATCCGAGACGATCGACGCCTTTCATCGCGGCCGCTTCCATCTCGTTCAGCCCGTCGGGCGCGGCCACCGTGCCGGCATGGATGCCATGATGCTCGCCTGCCTGGTGGATGATGATCGGCCGATCAGGATCGCAGATCTCGGAGCGGGAGCAGGGGCAGCGGGGCTTGCCGTGGCGGCCCGTCTGCCGAACGCCTCCGTCGTGCTTGTCGAACGCTCCGCCGACATGGCCGGTTTTGCCCGCAAGAGCCTGGCTCTGTCCGAAAACGCCGAGCTTGCGATGCGGGCCGAGGTCATCGAAGCCGATGTCACGCTGACCGGCCGGGCGCGCCTTGCAGTCGGGCTTGCCGACAACAGCTTCCACCACGTCATCATGAACCCGCCATTCAACGATCCCGGCGACCGGAAGACGCCGGATGTGCTGAAGGCCGAGGCCCATGCCATGACCGAAAACCTGTTCGAAAGCTGGATCCGCACCGCCGGTGCGATTGCGATGCCGGGTGGTCAGCTCTCGTTGATTGCACGTCCCCAGTCGATCGGCGAGATCATCGCTGCCTGCGGCAGGCGCTTCGGCGGGGTCGAGATCACCGCCATCCATCCGCGCGAGGGCGAAAACGCAACGCGCATCCTCGTCACGGCAATCAAGGGATCGCGGGCCCGTTTGCAGATGCGCGCGCCGCTCCTGATGCATGACCGGCCCGATAGCCACGCCTTCGCCCCCGTGGTCGACGATCTCAACAATGGGCGCACCGGATATTCACGGCTACGTTGAAAAGGCTGATTTTTCGCCTGAACCATTGTGTTCGGCCCCCGGCTCCTTACATCTCGGGTCAGATTTGAGATTGTGAGGAGTTGAAACGCGACCATGGCAGACTTTCTGAAACGGCTGGTTCCCAAGCGCTTCCAGAAAAAGGGCGTCGTCATTCCGGTCGTCAGGTTGCACGGGCCAATCATGAGCGGCGGCTCCCGCTTCCGCCCCGCACTCAACCTCGCCTCCATCGCCGGCCAGCTGGAAAAGGCCTTCTCGATGAAGGACAGCCCTGCCGTGGCGCTTTCGATCAATTCGCCGGGTGGTTCTCCCGTCCAGTCGCGCATGATCTACGACCGCATCCGTGCGCTCGCCGAAGAGAAGAACAAGCGCGTCATCGTCTTCGTCGAGGATGTCGCGGCCTCCGGCGGTTACATGATCGCCATTGCAGGTGACGAGATCATCGCCGACGCGACCTCGATCGTCGGCTCGATCGGCGTGGTCTCCGGTGGCTTCGGTTTCCCCGAACTCCTGAAGAAGATCGGCGTCGAGCGCCGCGTCTACACGTCGGGCGAAAACAAAGTGATCCTCGATCCTTTCCAGCCGGAAAAGGAGAGCGACATCGAATATCTGAAGACCTTGCAGGCGGAGATCCACGAGATCTTCATTGACATGGTCAAGGCGCGCCGCGGCACGCAGCTGGCGGATGATCCCGCCCTGTTTTCCGGCCTGTTCTGGACCGGCCGCAAGGGCCTTGAGCTCGGCCTCGTCGACCGCCTGGGCGGCATGCGCGAGGAGATCAAGACGCGCTACGGCAAGGACGCGCGCCTCGAACTCGTCGGCGCACCGAAGGGCCTCTTCGGTCGCCGCGCCCCCGGCATCGGCGCCTTTGCCGCTCCCGATGAGATCGCGGTTCAGGCCGTTGCCGGTCTTGCCGAGACGCTTGAAGAAAAGGCACTATGGCGCCGCTACGGTCTTTGACCGCAGCAGAGGACGAGGGCTGATAGGCGAGGGGACATGGCGCAGCTGATATTTATGACGATCCTGGTGGGCGGCGCCTGGCTGCTCTACCGCCGTTTCGTTTCCGATGCAGAGAAGCTGGCGGCGAAATCGCGGGCCGAAGAAAAGGAACGTCAAAATGATGCCGTGGGAACGCTGATCGAGGATCCCGAAACGGGCGAATATCGCCCGCGTCGCGAGGATGACGACTAAGCTGGTTCGCCAGATAAGAGTGCCCGGACTTTTTTGACTTGGCGATGGAACAATTTCTAACTGGGCGCTTTATAGGCTTGCCATAAATCGTGACGCGGGAGTTTGATGAAGATCGGCGAGGAGTTCCTGGGGGTCAGATGTGGCGTCGCGCGGCATTCGAATGCGGTCGATTGGTCTGCGACGTCCCTCGGACCTGTCGAAGGCTGGCCCGTTTCACTCAAATCCGTCGTACGGACCGTACTCTCCACCCGCCAGCCCATGTCTTTCTGGTGGGGCGAGGAGTTGCTGCAGTTCCACAACGACGGCTATGCGCCGATGCTCGGCAACCGCGTAGATCACGCCATGGGCAGGCCTTTTCGCGAAGTCTGGTCCGATGTCTGGGACGCCATTTATCCCTTCATTCAGACAGCGCTATCCGGCGAAGGCACCTGGCAGGAAGATCTGCCGCTGGTCATGCAGCGCAACGGCTATGACGAGCAAACTTTCTGGACCTTCTCTTACAGCCCGCTCTACGACGATGACGGCAAGATTGCCGGTCTTCTGAACACGGTCACCGAGACAACCCAGGCGGTGGTCGACCGCAACGCCCTGGAAGAGGCCTATCACGAGGCCCAGAAGCATCTGGCCGAGCGTGGCCAGTATGAAGATGAGCTGAAGCTCCTCAACCGGGAGCTCGCCCATCGCATGAAAAATACGCTGGCTATGGTGCAGTCGATCATCAGCCAGAGCCTGCGTGGCGCGACGTCGATTTCCGAAGCGGCAACGACGATCGGTGCGCGCATCCAGACCTTGGCAAAGGCACAGGACGTGCTCACCGGCATGAGTGTCACGGCTGCCGAAATTTCGGCGATCGCGCGAACCGCGGTTGCGCCGCATGTCGATGGCGACGACCGGATTGCGATCGATGGCCCCCAGGTCTACCTCTCGGCCCAGCAGGCGCTTGGCCTCTCTCTGGCGATCCACGAACTTGCGACCAACGCCACGAAATATGGCGCGCTGTCCCGTCCGGAAGGCCGCGTGACCATTCAGTGGGACAAGCAGTCGGAAAACGGCTTCACGTTCGACTGGCAGGAAAGCGGCGGCCCGCCGGTCACAGAGCCGACACGCCGCGGCTTCGGCTCACGCCTGACCGAACGCGTCGTATCCGTTCTTTTCCAGGGCCAGGCAGCGATCCGCTTCGAGCCCAAGGGCGTGGCCTTTTCCCTGGTCGGCAAGCTGCAGAACGCGGACGAACTCGACGTGTGATCGGCACTGGCGAGGACGCCACGAACCGAGACGCTTGACCCTTCCGCCCACTCATGGCACCAGACGGGCCTCGACATGAGCCAAGCCGATGGATAGCCCGATGAACACGCCCCTTGCCCCGCACATGGACCCCAAGCGCTCCTTTCAGGCGCTGATCCTGACGCTGCACGCCTACTGGGCAGACAAGGGTTGTGCTGTGCTCCAGCCCTATGACATGGAAGTCGGCGCTGGCACCTTCCATCCGGCCACCACGCTGCGTGCGCTAGGCCCCAAGCCCTGGCGTGCCGCTTACGTCCAGCCCTCGCGTCGTCCTTCGGACGGCCGCTATGGCGAAAACCCGAACCGCTTGCAGCACTACTACCAGTATCAGGTCATCCTGAAGCCGAATCCGTCCAACCTGCAGGAGCTCTATCTCGGCTCGCTGAAGGCGATCGGTCTCGATCCGCTGCTGCATGACATCCGCTTCGTCGAGGACGACTGGGAAAGCCCGACGCTGGGCGCCTGGGGTCTCGGCTGGGAATGCTGGTGCGACGGCATGGAAGTCTCGCAGTTCACCTACTTCCAGGCTGTTTGCGGCATCGACTGCTCGCCGGTCGCCGGTGAACTCACCTACGGTCTCGAGCGCCTCGCCATGTATGTCCAGGGCGTCGACAACGTCTACGACCTCAACTTCAACGGCCGCGAAGGCGAAGAGAAGATCTCCTACGGCGACGTCTTCCTGCAGGCCGAGCAGGAATATTCCCGCCACAACTTCGAATTCGCCAACACCGAGATGCTGCATCGCCACTTCATCGATGCCGAGAAGGAATGCCAGGCCCTGCTCGCCGCCGGCGCTCCCGCCGACAGCGAAAACCAGCGCCTGCACAAATGCGTCTTCCCGGCCTATGACCAGTGCATCAAGGCCTCCCACATCTTCAACCTGCTCGATGCCCGCGGCGTCATCTCGGTCACCGAACGCCAGGCTTATATCGGCCGCGTGCGCGCGCTGGCCAAAAGCTGCGGCGAGGCTTTCCTGCTGACGGATGCGGGTGGCGCGAATTTCGGTCGGGCGGCTTGAGCCAGCAAGGCGGCTCCGCAGCCGCCTGCATGCGAGCGGTCGATCAACCTTGAATTGAAACAGAAGTCGGTTAGCATCCCTTCGATTCGTGGAAAGGGAAATGATGAATACGGCTCGCTCTCTTCTGACTATGGCTGCTTTTTCGGCTGCGCTGATCTCTGGCGCCGGCTTGGCGAATGCCGAAACATCCGACTGGATGTCGGGCAAGGTCGTTTTCAAATACGCTGACAAGCTCGGCGTTAACGGCCTGATCGTGACCAAGATGGAATGCAAGGACAGTGGCGAGCGCGGTCTCGGCGTGGAGAGCGCTTTGGTGCGGTTGCATTACCAGCCGAACAGCCAGAACATCGACTGGCGCATCGATGGCTGGAACAACCTCGAAGAGAACAAGAAATACTGGGCAAGCAGAGGCTTCGAGCTAGCCTCCTATACCGTCTTCAAGCGCGCCAAGTCGGGATTGCGACTGTTCTGCACCGTCTATACCGAGAAGTGACGCCACGCCGGCGCGCATGGCCGGATGGTTGCTGCGCGCCGAAAGTCGCCCTCCTAGAATTCCAGCCCCGCCGCCACCCGGTTCTCGATCCGGACTACCAGGCCGTTGATCTTCGCCATCAGCACATCGAAGTCGATCGGTTTGGTGAGGTAGCTCTCGGCACCGGCGCCGAGCCCCTCGATCATCTTTTCCCGGTCGGCCAGCGCCGTGAGGAACAGGAACGGCATGTTGGCGAATTGCGGGTGGTTGATCTGCAGTTCGCCGAGCATGGAGATCCCGTCCATTTCCGGCATGGTGATGTCAGAGATGACGATATCGGGACGCTGGGTCAGGATCTTGTCGAGGCCCTCCTTGCCGTTTTCCGCCTGCAGCACGCGGATGCCGGCCTCCTCGAGTTCCTCGACGATCAGTTCCCGGACGTCTCTTTCGTCTTCAACGCAAAGCACTGTGATCATGGCATTGTCCTTTCTGATCACGACACATCAAGCGACGCTGACCTCCGGCGCCGGTTCGATCGTTTCTGGGATGACCGGTCCCTGGACCGGCAGCACGAGGGTAAAGCAGGTGCCCTTGCCGCGTTCACTTTCGACGAAGATATCTCCGTCATGCAGCGTCACGATCTGCTTGACGAGGGACAGGCCGATGCCCGTCCCGGCAATGCCGGTCGAGGTGCGGGCGCGGAAATAGGGCTGGAAGAGTTTGGGCACATCCTCGGCGTCGATGCCGACGCCTTCGTCCTTGACAGAAAGGAAGACGAAACCATCCTCTTCCCAGCCACGAATGGTGATGTCAGGCGCGCGCGGCGCATATTTGACGGCGTTGGACAGCAGGTTGGTCAGGACCTGCGAGATCCCAAGCGCGTCGCAACGGATCACCGGCGGCAGGCCCTCGATCTGGGCATCGAAGCGGTGATGCTGCGATGAGAGCTTCTGCCGCTTGAGTGCTTGCTCGATCAGCTTGTGCAGCGAGCAGTCGACGAGCGACAGCTCGATCTTGCCGGTATCGATCCTGCCCGCCGACAGGAAGCTCTCCATCAACTCCACCATGCGGGCAACCGCAGAGCGGACCTGCTGTGTCTTGTCGGTGAGAAAGCGCGCGTCCATCTCGCCCTTCTTGCGCTGGATGCGCTGGGCGGCGCCATCGATGATCGCAAGCGGAGTGCGGAATTCGTGGCTGGTCATCGCCACGAACTGCCGCTGCATGGCATTGATGTTCTTTTCCTGCTGCAGCGCCTCTTCGAGCGCCGCCGCCTGGGCCGCGATCTCTGCCGTGCGCTGGCGCACCGTCTTTTCCAGCTCGTCGCGGTTGCGGATCAGCTCCTTCTCCGCCCGCTTGCGCAGCGTGATGTCGCTGTAGCTCAGCACATAGCCGCCGTTCGACAGCGGCTCGGAACGGACGGTCAGCACCTTGCCGCTCTTGCGCTCACGCTCGAAACTGTAGGGAAGCCCAAGCGCTGCCTGCTCGACGCGTTCGCGCACCATGGCCTCGGGGTCACCGTCGCCCCATTCGCCTCGGCTGGCATTGTAGCGCAGGATGTCCTCGAACTTGGACCCCGGCGGGAACATCTCGGGCGGAATGTTCATCAAGTCATAAAGCCGACGATTGGCCATCAACAGCCGCGAGCGATTGTCGAAGACGCCGATCCCGCCTGGGATCGCATCGAAGACCTGCTCCAGCAGCCCAAAGGCCTTGCGCTGGTCGGCGGTCGCGATCGCCACCTCGGCAAACAGGTCGGAGGACGGGCCGCGAATTCGCCAAACATGCACCTTGACCGGATAGACCGTTCCGTTGCGCCGCCGCTGGATCGCATCGAAGGTGATGCTGCGTGCGCTCCCGTCGACCAGCGGCATCAGCTTGGCGCGGTAGTCCAGCTCCGATAGCCCGACCTTCAGCGAGGCGGGTGTCATGCCGCAGAGCGCCTCCGCCGAATAGCCGGTACGCACGCTCGCAGTCGCATTCGTCCGGCTGATCGTGAACCTCAGCGGATCAAAGATGTAGATCTCGTCGGTCGACAACTCCACCATGTCGATCAGAGAGGCCGTGCAGCCATTGCGCAGCTGGATGATCGGGCCGAACTCCTGGGCGAGTACCCGCAGCGCAGACAGGCTCTCGACGTTGATCGGCCTTTCGCTGCGGCTGAAGAAGACGGCCGTGCCGAAATCCGGATCGCCGGCAACCGATATCGGTATCCAGTAGGGGATGAGATCCTCTCGCTCGGCGATGCATTCGGGCATGCGTGCGCCCGACGGCAGGTCGAGCGGCAGTTCCATCTGGTCTGCCGTGTTGTTGTGAAAGAGCCGCTGCCGATCCTGACCCGCCTCGCGGATATAGATGGCCGCCATGTCGGAGAGATCGAGCTGCGGCAGTGACGTCAGCACGCCGAGAATGCTTTTCAGCGTGTCGCTGAGCCGTCGTTCGGGGATCGCCGCCTTGAGAATGTCTCGGCTTGCGAGCAGTGCCCACATGGGCAGATTGTTCCAGGTCGTTGCTTGCATGCGACAGCTCCGCTGCAAAACCTCTTGGAATCCCATATTAGCGGTTACGGATTAATGGAGCGGTTCCTAATTCCCCGCAATTTGAACCATCGGTCGTGTCATTCCCGCACGCTTTTGGCTGATATCGAATGAAACTTGCATCATGACTTTGCATCCATGACCCGCTAACGTGCGGCCAATTCAGCTGGGGAGCCTTGCACACCATGTTCACGACACTTGCCATCCTCGCCGCCATCGGCGCCTACCTCGTCTTCATCTACAACGGCCTGGTGAAGGCCCGGCAGATGGCCGAGGAAGCCTGGTCGGGCATCGATGTGCAGCTGAAGCGCCGTGCAGACCTGATCCCCAACCTGATCGAGACGGTGAAGGGTTATGCCGGCCACGAGAAGGGCACGCTCGAAAGTGTCATCGAGCTGCGCAACAAGGCCCAGGCCGTGCCGGCAGGCGATGTCGCGGGCCGCGCCCAGGCGGAAGGCCTGCTTGGAGCCGCACTGGGCAAGATTATTGCGCTCGCCGAAGCCTATCCGGATCTCAAGGCTAACGAGAACTTTCTCGAACTGCAGAAGTCGCTCGAAACCGTCGAAGGCGAGATCCAGATGTCGCGCCGCTATTACAATGGCGCCGCGCGTGATCTGAACGTCAAGGTCGAGAGCTTCCCCAACAACCTCGTTGCCGGCCAGTTCGGCTTCTCGAAGAAACCCTATTTCGAGATTGCCAACGAGGCCGACCGTGCGGTACCGACGGTCAAGTTCTGACGTCCGCTAGAGCGGGTTCCGGAAAAGTGTTCTGCGGTTTTCCGACCAGAACCCGCGACAGAAGAAAAAAACGAGGCAGGCTTGTTTGCAAGCCTGCCTGGGACGATGTGTAGAGACTGGGATCCATGACGACTGACAGTGTGACCATCCTTCCGCCCACCCATGCCCTGACGGGCAAGGTGAGCCCTCCGGGTTCGAAATCCATCACCAACCGCGCGCTTCTCTTGGCAGGCCTCGCCAAGGGGACGAGCCGGTTGACCGGCGCCCTGAAGAGCGACGACACGCGTTACATGGCGGACGCACTGTGCCAGATGGGCGTGACCGTCGAGGAGCCGGATGCCACCACCTTCGTCGTCACAAGCACCGGCGAGTTGAAGGCGCCTGCCGACCCGCTTTTTCTCGGTAATGCCGGCACCGCCACCCGCTTCCTGACTGCCGCTCTGGCCCTCGGCCACGGTCGCTACGTCGTCGATGGCGACGAGCACATGCGCAAGCGCCCCATCAAGCCGCTCGTCGAGGCGCTGCAGTCGCTTGGCGTGGCCATCGCCGCCCCCTCGGGCTGCCCGCCTGTTGCGATCGACGCCAATGGCGCCTTCAAGAAGAACCACGTTGTCATCGATGCTGGTCTGTCGAGCCAGTATGTCTCGGCCCTGCAGATGGCAGCCGCCTGCGGTTCCGAGCCGTTCACCATCGAACTTGCAGGTGCCGATATCGGCGCCCGCGGCTACATCGACCTGACGATGTCGGCCATGCGTGCCTTCGGCGCCAAGGTCGAGCAGCCGACAGCGGCCTCCTGGCGCATCGAGCCGACGGGATACACCGCAACCGATTTCCACATCGAGCCGGACGCGTCTGCTGCGACCTATCTCTGGGGCGCGGAAGTGCTGACCAAGGGCCAGATCGACATCGGCACACCGTCTGACGCTTTCACCCAGCCGGATGCCAAGGCCTATGACGTGATCGCCCAGTTCCCGCACATGCCCGCCGTCATCGACGGCAGCCAGATGCAGGATGCGATCCCGACGATTGCCGTGCTCGCCGCCTTCAACGAGACGCCGGTGCGCTTCGTTGGCATCGAGAACCTGCGCGTTAAGGAATGCGATCGCATCCGCGCCGTCTCGACAGGTCTCAACAACATCCGCGAGGGCCTGGCGAGGGAAGAGGGCGACGACCTCCTGGTCTTCTCCGACCCCTCGCTCGCGGGCCAGTCGCTGCCGGCTGACATCGACACCTTCGCTGATCACCGCATCGCCATGAGCTTTGCGCTCGCGGGCCTGAAGATCCGCGACATTACCATCCTTGATCCCGCCTGCGTTGGCAAAACCTATCCCGGCTACTGGGATGCGCTCGCCTCGCTCGGCGTCGACCTCGTCAGGAACGACCAGAAATGATGTCTCTCCTCCGTCTGTGCTCCGCTTTCCTTCTTGTTCTCTGGATGGCATGCGGCGCGCAGGCCGAGGAAGTCATCCGCGATTACCACGCCGATATCACGGTGGCTCCTGATGCCACGATCGAGGTGACGGAAACGATCACAGTCTATGCTGAGGGGGACAAGATCCAGCGCGGCATCTTCCGCGATTTTCCGCTCTACGCCCAGGACGCACGCGGCTTCCGCCAGAAGGTCGATTTCGACCTGATCTCGGTCGAGCGGGACGGCCGCTCAGAGAACTTCCACACGGAAAACGTCACCGGCGGAATACGGATCTATACGGGGTCCGCTGACGTTTTTCTGCGTCCAGGCGAGTATGTTTACACGCTCACCTACCGGACTGGACGTCAAATCCGCTATTTCGACGATCACGATGAGCTCTATTGGAATGTGACGGGCACGGGCTGGTTGTTTCCTATTGATCGTGCCGGGGCCACAGTCGTATTGCCCGACGGTGCGGTCCCGACAAAGACCACCTTCTTCACCGGGCCTGTTGGCTCGCAGGCTCAGAATGCCCGTGAAGTCCCGGGATCGGATGGCCTTGAGTTTCAGACCACACGGCAACTCGGTCCTGGCGAAGGCCTGACCATCGTGCTCGCCTTCGACAAGGGCGTGGTCGCTGCCCCCTCGTCAGAAGACAGCACCTGGTGGTTCATCCGCGACAATCTCAACACGATCATCGGCTTTGGCGGCCTTGCCGTGATTTTCCTCTACTACCTGCGCTCCTGGGCAACGGTCGGCCGCGACCCGCCGAAGGGCGTCGTCATACCGCGCTGGGATCCGCCGGAAGGCATCTCGCCAGCGCTGGTCAACTACATCGATAACAAGGGCTTCTCGGGTGCCGGCTGGACGGCACTGTCCGCTGCCGCGCTCGATCTCGCGGTCAAGGGCTATGTCGAGCTCGACGATCTCGACAGCCGCATCACGATCCGCCGCACGGGCAAGGCCATTACCGGAAAGCTGCAGGCCGGCGAAGCCGCCCTCGTGGCGGAGATACCCTCTGCCGGGGACGCGCTCGTCATCGACAAGGCCAACGGCAAGAAGGTGCAATCGGTTGGCAACCGCTTCCGCCAGGCCATCGAGAAAGAACATCGGAACAAGTACTACAAAGGCAATGCCGGCTATACCTCGCTCGGCATCGGCCTCTCGATCGCCGTCGTCGCCTCGCTTTTCATCTTCGGCGACCTAAGCGAGGACGTCTACGCGCTGATCTTCGTCCCGACCTTCTTCTCGATCTTCTTCGGCACCTTCACCATCGGCCTCGTCAACATGTTCCGCGGCGGTCGCTCGCTGTTCAGCAAGATCATCGCCGTACTCGCGCTCGCACTGATCGGTTTCGTCGCGCTCTCGACCCTCGGGCTGATGCTGATCTCGATGTGGATGGATCTGGAGGCAACCCACCAGTTCCCGGTCCTCATTGCCTTCGGCGGCATCCTTCTGATCAACATGCTCTTCTTCTTCCTGATGGGCGCGCCGACCCCGCTTGGCCGCAAGTTGATGGACGGCATCGAGGGCCTGCGCATCTATCTGACGCTCGCCGAAAAGGACCGGATGAACATGGCCGGCGCCCCGACCATGTCGCCTAGCCACTTCGAAAAGCTCCTGCCTTATGCGGTGGCTCTCGGCGTCGAAAAGCCCTGGTCGCAAGCCTTCGAAACCTGGCTTGCCACGGCAGCAGCCGGCGCCGCGGCCGCCGCTTACAGCCCCGGCTGGTACCACGGCACAAATCCCGGCGGCTTTGGCGACCGCATCGGCGGCTTCTCCTCCTCCATGACCTCGACCATCGCCTCCACCATTCCGACACCCCCTCCTTCCAGCTCCTCGTCGTCCTCAGGCTTCTCCGGCGGCTCCTCCGGTGGCGGCGGTGGCGGCGGTGGCGGGGGAGGGTGGTAGCCACCCACCTCCCCCTTGCGGAGGGAGGTCGCCGCCAAGCGGCGGGTGGGGGTGACACGCTTTCAGCCGCCTGATCCACCAACCATTTTGCACGCATCCATGGATGACTTTTGCCGCGCGGCTTGCTAAGTCCGCCGCAGCCTTCTGCAACAAGCGAAAAAGTCTCAATCGATGCCCGATCTCCTGCTCGAACTCCGCTCCGAAGAAATCCCGGCCCGCATGCAGCGCAAGGCGGCTGGCGATCTGAAGAAGATGGTCACCGATGCGCTTGTCGATGCCGGTCTGACCTATGAGGGTGCGCGCGAATACTGGACCCCGCGCCGCCTGACGCTGGATATCCGTGGCCTCACGGCCCGCTCCGCCGATATCAAGGAAGAGAAAAAGGGCCCGAGCGTCTCCGCACCTCAGGGTGCCATCGACGGCTTCCTGCGCGGCGCGGGCCTCACCTCGATCGACCAGGCCATCGTCAAGACCGATCCGAAGAAGGGCGATTTCTATGTCGCCTACATGGAAAAGCCCGGCCGTGCGGCCGAAGAGATCATCGCCGATGCCATGCCCGGTATCATCAGGGCCTTCCCCTGGCCGAAGTCGATGCGTTCAGGCTTTGCCTCCATGCCCAAGGGCTCCGGCTATGGCGGCATCGAGGGCAAGGGCATGGAAAGCCTGCGCTGGGTGCGCCCGCTGCAGTCCATCGTCTGCACCTTCGGCCCCGAGCATGACGAAGTCCAGGTGATCCCCTTCGAGATCGATGGCATCGTGGCCTCCAACGTTACCTATGGCCATCGCTTCCACGCGCCGGATGCCATCGCCGTCAAGCGCTTCGACGATTATGTTTCGAGCCTGGAACGCGCCAAGGTCATCCTCGATGCCGAGCGCCGCAAGGACATTATCCTGCACGACGCCCGCGACATCGCCTTTGCCAATGGCCTCGACCTCGTCGAGGACGAAGGCCTGCTGGAGGAAGTCTCCGGCCTCGTCGAATGGCCGCAGGTTTTGCTCGGCACGTTTGAAGAGGACTACCTCTCGATCCCGGCCGAGATCATCCGTCTGACGATTAAGACCAACCAGAAGTGTTTTGTCGTGCGCCCGCAGGGTGAGAGCGACAAGCTTTCCAACCACTTCATCCTGATCTCCAACATCCAGGCCACCGATGGCGGCAAGGAAATCATGCATGGCAATGGTAAGGTCGTGCGCGCCCGCCTTTCGGATGCGCTGCACTTCTGGAAGCGCGACCAGGGCGACCTGCCGGACCTCGACACGCTACAGGCGTCGGCTGCCAAGTTCGATCTCGACCTGAAGAAGCCGCTCGACCAGCGCATGGCGAAGCTCGACGCGTTGAACGTGACCTTCCATGCCAAGCTCGGCACGCAGGGTGAGCGCGTCGCGCGCATCCGCGAACTGGCCAAGGTCCTGGCGCCGATCGGCGGCGCCGATGCTGCCCTCGTCGACCGCGCCGTGGTGCTCGCGAAGGCTGACCTTCGTACTGAAGCCGTCGGGGAATTCCCGGAACTCCAGGGCGCCATGGGCCGCAAATATGCGGCTTTGCAGGGGGAAGACGCCTCCGTCGCCGCTGCGATCGAAGACCACTGGAAGCCGAACGGACCGTCCGACCGCCTGCCGGAAGACAAGGTGGGCCTCACCGTCGCGCTCGCCGACAAGCTCGACACATTGGTGGGCTTCTGGGCGATCGACGAAAAGCCGACGGGCTCGAAGGATCCCTATGCGCTGCGCCGTGCAGCACTCGGCGTCGTGCGCATGATCCTGGAGAAGGGCATTAGGCTGCCCCTGGCGTCCGTCGCCAAGGATGCCGACCTCCTCTCCTTCTTCCACGACCGCCTCAAGGTCTATCTCCGCGACCAAGGCGCCCGCCACGACATCATCGATGCCGTGCTGACGCCTGAGGCCGACGATCTCCTGATGGTCGCCCGCAAGGCCGAAGCCTTGACCGCCTTCATCACTTCGGAGGACGGCCTGAACCTGCTCGCCGGCACCAAGCGCGCCACCCAGTTGCTGGCTGCCGAAGAGAAGAAGGGTACCGTCGTCGCCGATGGCGTCTCGGAAGCGCTGCTGAAGCTCGACGCGGAAAAGTCCCTCTTCGCCGCCATCCAGTCAGCGTCAAAGTCGGCAGCTGACGCTGTGTCATCGGAAGACTTCCGCTCCGCCATGCAGGCACTCTCGACGCTCCGCGGCCCGGTCGACAAATTCTTCGAGGATGTCCTGGTCAACGACGAGGACGCCGCCATCCGCGCCAACCGCCTGGCGCTCTTGAAGGCGATCCGCGAGGCGACAGCAACGGTCGCAGACTTCTCCAAGATCACAGGCTGACGATTTGAGACCCCGCTTCGGCGGGGTCTTTTCGATTGATAATGGTAGCCTATATGTTACCATATGGCCATGGAGATCGGTGAATTCCTCGACGATCAAGGACGCAGTCCCTTCGGGCTCTGGTTCGAAGGGCTGGACTCCATGGCTGCGGTTCAAGGTGACGACGGCTATCACCCGCATGTCGCTAGGAAACTTCTCCAATGCCAAGGGGGTGGGCGAAGGTGTCCTGGAGTATCGCATCGATTATGGACCCGGTTACCGCATCTACTTCGGCAGAGACGGCGATAGACTCGTCATTCTGGTCGCCGGTGGAACCAAGAAGCGGCAACAGGCAGATATCAAGACGGCGCAGGCTCGTTGGGCAGAATACAAAAAGCGAAAGGCAGGCTGAGATGGCTTTGACGAGGGATTTCAAGGAAACCGTCCGCGATCGAGCGCAGTCGGATCCGGCTTTTCGCGCCGCACTGCTGAGCGAGGCGATCGAGCTCCTGCTGTCGGGTGATGTCGAAACCGGTCGCGCGCTTTTGCGCGATTATATCAACGCCACGATCGGCTTTATCGAGTTGGGCCAGAAGTCCGGTCTGCCGCCCAAGAGCCTGATGCGCATGTTCGGCCCGTCCGGAAATCCGCGCGCCGACAATCTCTTCGCCGTCATCCGCCTTCTGCAGGACGAAACCGGCGTTCAGATCGCCGTGAAGGCGGCATAAACTCTGATGCCCCCCAAAATCCTCATCAGTGCCTGCCTCCTTGGCCGCCCTGTCCGTTACGACGGCAAGGGCAAACCCCTCCACGATCCCCTGATTGAACGTTGGAAGGCCGAGGGACGGCTCGTCGGTTACTGTCCCGAACAGGCTGGTGGCCTGCCGACACCCCGTCCACCCGCCGAGATTGAAGGCGGCATGAATGGAGAGGATGTGCTGGCCGGTCGTGCCCGGGTGCTGGAAGTCACGGGCGGCGATGTGACCGAAGAATTCATCCAGGGTGGGAAAAAGGCCGTGGCCTTTGCCCGCGAGCAGGGATGCGCCGTAGCGCTCCTCATTGATGGCAGTCCGTCCTGCGGATCCGGCTTCATCTATGATGGCTCGTTTTCCAGCACCCGCCATCCCGGCTTCGGCGTTACCGCAGCCCTCATGCGCCGGGCCGGGATCGAGGTCTTCTCCGATCGAGAACTAGGCCGGCTCGAAGCGCGCCTCGCAGATCTCGCCTGAAACGAGAAAGGCCGCCGGATTGCCCCGGCGGCCTCTTTGTTTCCAATATGGTCCTGGCCTCAGCTCGCCATGCGATACTGCTGCTGGCCGGCGCCGGCCTGGCTGGTCTTGAAGCTGCGGATCAGGCTCAGCAGGTCGCCTGTGTCGTTGGCGAGAACCTCGGCAGACGCCGTGGTTTCCTCCGCCATGGCTGCGTTCTGCTGGGTGGCCTGGTCGAGCTGGTTCATCGAGGCCGAGATCGAGCGCAGAGTCGTGTCCTGCTCCTGGGCGCTGTGCGAGATCTTCGAGACGATGTCGTTGGCGCTGGCGATCTGGTCGGAGATCCGCTTCAGCGCCTCACCGGTCTGGCCGACCAGCTGCACACCCTGTTCGACCTGGGCCGACGAGCGGGCGATCTGATCCTTGATCTCCTTGGCAGCCGCTGCCGAGCGCTGGGCGAGCTCACGTACTTCCTGCGCAACAACCGCAAAGCCCTTGCCGCTTTCGCCCGCACGGGCCGCTTCGACGCCGGCGTTCAGGGCGAGAAGGTTGGTCTGGAAGGCGATCTCATCGATCACGCCGATGATCTTGGTGATCTCGGCCGAAGACTGCTCGATACCGCTCATCGCATTGATCGCCTTGCCGACGATCTCGTCGCTCTGGCGAGCTTCGGCGCTGACGGTGCCGACGCGGTTGGCGGCTTCCCGCGCACCATCCGCCGTCTGGCGGACAGCGACGGTAAGCTCGTCGAGAGCGGCGGAAGTCTCTTCGAGGTTCGCTGCCTGGCGTTCGGTCCGGGTCGCAAGTTCACCCGAGGCGCGGCGGATCTCTTCCTTCGAGACAGCGATGTCGTTGCCCTTCAGGTTGACGCGGGCCATCGCCTCTTCGAGGCGGGCAAGCGCATCATTGAAGTTGTCGCGCAGACCGGCATATTTCGACCCGAGATCCGCGCAACGCACGGTCAGGTCACCATGGGCAAGCTGCTCGAGCGACTGTCCGATCGTGGCGACCACATGCGCCTGCTGACGGGCTTCGGCGAGCTGGGCCTCTGCATTCTGGGTGCGCTCACCGTCGAGCTCGCGCTGCTGTTCTTCCTGGCGCGCGGTCAGTGCATGGCGCTCGCGCACCTTGTCCTGAAGGCTCTTGGTGGCCTTGGCCATCATGCCGATTTCGTTGCTCATGTCGGTATGCGGAATGGCGATGCTGACATTTTCGTCGGCGACCGCTTCCAGCGCATCATGGATCGCCTTGAGCGGCGTCGTGATGTTGCGGATGACGATGTACGCGGCAATCAGCGCCAGCACAAAGATACCGGCAGACCAGCTGATCGTCTTGATCACGCTGGAGCGGATTTCGGCCTTCAGGTCGTCAGTGTAAAGGCCGGTCACGATGACGACCTTCCAGGGTTCAAAGGCCTTGCCGTAAGATGCCTTCGGATAGGAGCGATCCTCCGGATCCTTGCCCGGCTTCGGGCCGATGAACTCGACGAAGCCGCCGCCCAGCTGGCCCAGACGAACCAGTTCGTCACGATAGGCAAAGCCATTGGCGTCGGGCTTGCCCTTGTTGCTCTTGCCCACATCCTTCGAGGTCGGGTGGAAGAGCATCACGACGTCGTAGTCGTATCCGAAGAAATAGCCGTCCGGCTCGAACCGCATCTTGTTCAGCATGTCGTAAGCCCGGGTCTTGGCCTCCTCGACGGTGAACTCGCCTGCGACCGCACGGTCGTTGAAGTCCTTCAGCACCGAGAGAGCAGTCTCGACCTGGGTGCGCAGAAGTTCATAGCGCTGCTGGTAGATCGTCGTCGTCGACGAGCGGACCTGGAAATAGGTGGCGGCGGCGAAGGCCGCCATGAGCCCGCCGATCAGCAGGATCAGCTGGAGCGATATCCGGAGATTTTTCATGGGCGAGAGAGCTTTCGTCTGTCGAGCGGTTCGGGCGCCAGTGAGATGGATCAGTCGAACGGATCGGCACGTCATGTCCCGAAGATTTGGGACACAGTCTCGCCCCCAAAGATTGAGAGGGCTTTAAGCACCTTCGAATATCGGGCTATTAGAATGGATGGGTAAATTATTGGGGGTAACGGCATAACGCCCGGGACTGGGCCGGGCGTTATGTCCGTGTCGACCACGAGAAACCGCCGCGCCCGGATCGTTTGGCGGGCGGATGGGGATCAGTTGAGACGAAGCTCAAAGCCGGCAAGCGCAGGCGCGGCCTTCTCGTCAGCGGGGACATCGACCGCAGCGGTCGTCGCGTCATGGTCGATCTCGCTCGGCGCAGGCAGGGCGCCAGCCACGACCATCGAGCCGTCGGTAGCCCAGCCGGCTGCAGAGCTGTAGACAACCACGGGCGAACCGCCAAACCAGCTTTCGACGCGCTTCAGTTTCTTTTCGCCATCCACGTCGACCACTTCGGCAGTCTGGTTGCCAGTCGGGATGGCGGGCACCGTATAGTCCGACTTACCGATCCTCTGTTCCGGAGCCGGGCAGTGGCCACACGCCACGGCAAGAATGCTCGGCTGGGTCGTCGCAAGTCCTGTAACGGTCAAGATCGAGCCTGCCGTGGCGGGCGTGGCCAGCATGCTGGCGGCTAGGATCATGGATGTCGAAACGATACGGCGCATCACGTTTTTCCCCGATTGTTGGGAAGAACATTAGCAACCGTTTCTTTCGATCCGGTCAGAAGCATCGATAAAATTTGAACGAACGGACGGATTCCCGATCGAAATGCGGCTGAAACCCCGTGATATCAGGCCTTTTCGCGGGCGATCGCCTGCCAGCCGATGTCGCGGCGGCAGAAACCGTTGTCCCACTGGACCGCGTCGACCAGCCGGTATGCGGCGGCTTGAGCCTCCGCGACCGTCGCGCCGCGCGCCGTGGCGTTCAGCACGCGCCCACCGGTCGCAACAAGCTGGCCGTCCTTGAGTGCCGTTCCCGCATGGAAAACCTTGGCGCCCTGGCCGGCTTCCGGCAGAGCAGCGATCGGCGTCGCCTTTTCATACGAGGCTGGATAGCCCTTGGAGGCAAGAACGACGGTGAGCGCCGGGTCATCGCTCCATTCGGCCGTCACCTGATCCAGCGTGCCGGTGGCAGACGCGTAAAGGATCGGCAGCAGATCGCTCTTCAGCCGCATCATCAGCACCTGGCATTCCGGATCGCCGAAGCGGACATTGTATTCGATCAGCTCCGGCCCCTTGGCGGTGATCATCAACCCCGCGAAGAAGACACCCTGGAAGGGATGGCCCATCTCGGCCATGCCGCGCATGGTCGGCTCGATGATCTCCTTCATCGTCCGCTCGACCATCTCTGATGTCATGACGGGAGCCGGCGAATAGGCGCCCATGCCACCGGTGTTCGGGCCGGTATCGCCATCACCAACCCGCTTGTGGTCCTGCGCGGTTGCGAGCGGCAGAAGGGACTTGCCGTCGGAAAGGCAGAAGAAGCTTGCTTCCTCACCATCAAGAAACGCCTCGACCACGACTTCGGCGCCAGCGGCCCCAAACGCGCCTTCGAAGCAATCGTCGATGGCAGCCAACGCCTCGTCGAGCGTCATGGCAACCGTCACGCCCTTGCCGGCAGCAAGACCATCGGCCTTGATGACAATAGGTGCGCCCTGTTCGCGCACATAGGCTTTTGCCTTCGGCGCATTGTTGAAACGCTGATAGGCGCCGGTCGGAATGTTGAAGCGGGCGCAGACATCCTTGGTGAAGCCCTTGGAGCCCTCAAGCTGGGCAGCGGCTGCAGACGGCCCGAAGACGGCAAAGCCCGCCTCGCGCAGCCGGTCGGCAATGCCGGCGACCAGCGGCGCTTCCGGCCCAACGACGACGAAGTCGATCGCCTTGTCCTTGCAGAACGCGACGACCGCGCCGTGATCCTCAGTATCGAGGGAGACGAGTTCCGCCTCTTCCGCGATGCCGGGATTGCCGGGGGCTGCATAGAGCTTGGTGAGATCAGGCGACTGGGCAATCTTCCAGGCCAGCGCATGCTCGCGTCCACCCGCTCCGATCAACAAAACCTTCATCACCAGCCTCCAGTGCCACAAGGGAATGCCCGGCGGTTAAGGGGGAAGGGGGCAAAGGTCAAGCCGAATTGACCTCCAAAGGCCATGCTTTCCTGTGAAGTGGGCCGCAGGCCCGTTGCCTTGCCGCATTCGCCCGCTATGGTCCGCCGCTTACCAGATCAGACGGATGACCCATGGCCGACGACATCAGATCCATTGCCGCCCTTATCGCCACCGAGATCAACGCCCGGCCTGACCAGGTCACATCGGCCGTCGGACTGCTTGACGAGGGCGCCACGGTTCCCTTCATCGCCCGCTACCGCAAGGAAGTGACCGGCGGTCTCGACGACACGCAGCTGCGCAATCTCGCCGAACGGCTGATCTATCTCCGCGAGCTTGCCGCCCGCCGCAAATCGATTTTCGAAAGTATCGACGGCCAGGGCAAGATGACCGACGACCTCGCCCGCAAGATCGCCCAGGTCACCACCAAGGCCGAACTCGAAGACCTCTATTTGCCTTATAAGCCGAAGCGCCGCACCCGCGCCGAGATCGCCCGCGAAAAGGGGCTGCAGCCGCTGGCCGATGCGATCCTCGCCGACCGCACCAGCGACCCGCAGAAGCTGGCCACGGCTTACATCACCGAAGAAGTCCTCGACGTGAAGGCAGCCCTCGAAGGTGCCCGCGACATCATCGCCGAACAGATCTCCGAAAATGCCGATCTCATCGGCCGACTGCGCAACGACATGAAGGACCGCGCGATCCTTTATTCCAAGCTCGTCGACGGCAAGGCCGAGGCGGGTGCCAAGTTCTCCGACTATTTCGACCATTTCGAACGCTGGGCAACCGTGCCCGGTCACCGGGCGCTCGCCATGTTGCGCGGCTGGAACGAGGAATTCCTGTCGCTCTCGATCGAAGTCGACCGCGACGACACGTCCCCGATCAAGACCAGCCAGCGCATGATCGCCAACGCCTACCAGGTTGCGGCCAAGGGCCCCGCCGACCAGTGGCTCTTGGAGGTCGCCGGCTGGACCTGGCGTGTGAAGCTCTCCGTGTCGCTCTCGCTTGACCTGATGCGCGAACTGCGCGAGCGGGCCGAGGAAGAAGCGATCCACGTCTTTGCGCGTAACCTGAAGGACCTGCTGCTCGCCGCCCCCGCTGGCTCCCGCCCGACCATGGGCCTCGATCCGGGCATCCGCACCGGCGTCAAGGTCGCGGTGGTCGATGGCACCGGCAAGGTCGTCGAGACGACGACCGTCTATCCTTTCCAGCCGCGCAACGACATTCGCGGCAGCCAGACCGAACTCGCGAGCCTCATTCGCAAGCACAATGTCGAGCTGATCTCGATCGGCAACGGCACTGGCAGCCGCGAGACGGAAAAGCTGGTGGCCGACATGCTCGCCCAGTTTCCGTCAACCGCGCCAAAGCCCACCAAGGTCATCGTGTCTGAAGCCGGCGCCTCGGTCTATTCGGCCTCGGAAACCGCAGCCAAGGAATTCCCCAATCTCGACGTCTCCCTGCGCGGCGCCGTCTCGATTGCCCGCCGCCTGCAGGATCCGCTCGCCGAACTCGTCAAGATCGAGCCGAAGTCGATCGGCGTCGGCCAGTACCAGCATGACGTAGACCAGGGCCGCCTCGGTCGCTCGCTGGATGCCGTCGTCGAAGATGCGGTGAATGCCGTCGGCGTCGATGTGAACACGGCATCCGCCCCGCTGCTCGCCCGCGTATCGGGTCTCGGCAAGACGACGGCCGAAGCCATCGTCGCCCATCGCGACGAGACCGGCCCCTTCGGCAGCCGCAAGGATCTCCTGAAGGTCCCGCGCCTCGGTGCCCGCACGTTTGAGCAATGCGCCGGCTTCCTGCGCATCCCGAACGGTAAGGAACCGCTCGACGCCTCCTCAGTCCACCCGGAAGCCTACGGCGTGGCGAAGAAGATCGTCGCCGCCTGCGGTCGCGACCTGCGCTCCCTGATGGGCGACAGCGCCACCTTGAAGAGCCTCGACCCCAAGCGTTTCATCGACGAGCAGTTCGGCCTGCCGACGGTGAAGGACATTCTCGCTGAACTGGAAAAGCCCGGCCGCGACCCGCGCCCGTCCTTCAAGACGGCGACCTTTGCCGAAGGCGTCGACGAGATCACCGACCTCAAGATCGGCATGACGCTGGAAGGCACGGTCACCAACGTCGCCGCCTTCGGCGCCTTCGTTGATATCGGCGTGCATCAGGATGGCCTGGTCCACGTCTCCCAGCTCGCCGATCGCTTCGTCAAGGATCCGCATGAGGTGGTGAAGGCCGGCGATGTCGTGAAGGTTCGCGTCGTCGAAGTCGACGTCAAGCGCAAGCGCATCGCGCTCACCATGCGGAAAGATGGTGGCGAGGCGCAACAACCCTCCATGCGCGGCGATGCCAAGGGCAATGCCAGCGCCATGAAGCATTCCAACGCCCGTCCGCCGAAACCGGAACAGCCGGCGATGGGTGGCCTCGGTGCAGCACTTGCCGAAGCCATGCGCAAGAAATAACCGGAATACAGAAACAGGCCGGAGCTCATCACTCCGGCCTGCCCATCGCCCCTCGAAAACGGCCTCTCAATGGGAGGCTGCACAGTCCTTGCAGAAAGGTGTGTGCGGCACGGCTTTCAGCCGTTCGATCGAAATCGGCTCTCCGCATGTCATGCATTGACCATACTGCCCTTTGGTGATGCGATCCAGCGCGGCGTCGATTGCTCTCAACTCTTCCTCGCCGACCTGGCCGAATTCCTCCAGCACTTCGTCGTTCTCCGCCTCTGTGGCCCGCTCCGCGCTATCGGCGCTTTTCAGCGTGCCGAGGTCGGTGTCGATCTTCTTCAGCCGCCGCTCGATCTCGTCCTTGCGAGCCAGCAGGATGCGTTCGAAATGAGCTGTGTCCATGGCCTGTACCGGGTTGTCCATCATCTCACCTGTCGACCAGCACGGAAATCTTGGAGTGACGGACCAGGCGGTCAGCCGTCGCGCCGATGAAGTAGTTGGAGAAGTCGGGCACATGCGAGCCGACGACGATCAGGTCGGCCTTGTGCTCCTCGGCTGTTGCCAGGATCTCGCGGGCAGGGGCACCCGAGCGGATCTCGATATGGGCTGCAACACCGGTCTTCTGCTTGAGAGTGACCAGCTTGGCCTTGGCGTCGTTGATGGCGCCTTCGATCAGGTCAACGGGCACATCGATGGCGAGATAGCCCGGAATGTCCTCGATGATGGTCACGAGCACGATCTCGCCGCCGTCATCGAGCAGGGACTTGGCCTTGGCCAGGATCTTCTCGCCGATGGCGATGGCAGCCGGATCGACTGGAACGATGATCTTCTTGTACATTGTTCTCTCCTTTGTCACCCGCCGGGTGTTTCCTCTTTATGGCGAGACAATGCGTCCGGGCGGCACATGCCGCATTGATCAGGATCAACTTTGACGCGGTCGTCGTCGTCAATCTTTATCGAACGATCTTTCGAGAAAATGCCCGCTTATGTGAACGATGGTTTGCACCATATAAGGAGATATCGCCGCCAAACGGCAGATGGAGAGACCCGATGACCGCCGTATCCGAACACACCGAATCCTTTGCCCTGAGCCGTCCCGTCCATGTCGGGCGCGCCCATCTCGTTGTCCGCGACCTCGAAACGATGGCTGGCTTTTACGAGCAGGCGCTCGGCCTGAAGCGCATCGAACAGAGCGCAAGCGGTGTCGAACTCGGCGCCGGTGACCGCGTTCTCCTGACCCTGACGACGCGCGGCGATGCTGCCCCGTCACCTCGCAATGCCGCAGGCCTGTTTCACAATGCCTTCCTGATGCCGGATCGTGCCGAGCTGGCGCATTGGCTTGCCCACGCCGCCCATCTCGGCCTGCAATTCGACGGGGCAAGCGACCATTTGGTGAGCGAGGCGATCTACCTGTCCGACCCGGAAGGCAATGGCATTGAGGTCTATCGGGACCGCAGTCCGACAGAATGGACCTACCACGCCGATGGCACGGTGGAGATGGCAACCAACCGCCTCGACCTCCAGGCGCTTTACGACAGCGCCGCCAAGACCCCATGGGGTGGCATGTCGCCCGAGGCAGCGCTCGGCCACATCCATCTCCAGGTCGGCAGTGTCCCGGAGGCGGACCGCTTCTATGAAGGCGTGCTCGGTCTGAAGAAGATGGCGAGCTATCCGGGTGCAAGTTTCTTTGCAGCTGGCGACTATCACCACCATGTCGCCGCCAATGTCTGGAACAGCCGCAACGCACCCGCCCGCACCACCGCAATGGCCGGCTTGCAGGACTATACGCTCGCCTTCAACGACAAGCAGACCCTCGACAAGGTTCTGGCAACGCTGGAAGGACTGGAGATCAGGGTCGACCGCAGTGCCGAGGGCCATCGTCTCACAGATCCCTGGGGCATCGGCATCACCCTCGTCGGCGGAAACGCCTGACCTGACAGGGGCCGGGATCGGCCCCTGCACACCCTCTATTTCCCCAGGTGGAACGGAAATTGTTCCCGAACGTTGAGAGGCATCTCGAAGGGGGAACAACGTCGTGTTCAAGTCAACTCAGCCTGCCAATTCTCATCGGAGGACGTCCGGTGAACATTGAAGTTCCTCAAGAAGCCAAGCCGTCCCGCAAGGTCCGTTTCCACAAGACGGGCCTTGATTACGTCGTCTCCTGGAGCGTCGTCGGTCTCTTCGCCATCTTCGCCCTCATTTCGCTGCACCTCGCCTCGTTCGTGCTGATCCCTCTCACCATGGCGATTGTTGTCGGCCTGATCCTCGGGCTTGCGGCTGACCGCCTTGGAAACCTCGGCGTTCCCCCCACGCTGACGGCGATCATTCTCTCCAGCCTCTTCCTAATGATCATCCTGTTCCTGGTCAGCATCGTCTGGACGCCGGTCAATATGCTGATCGAAAACGGGCCTGATATGATCAACCGCACGGTTGAGTATCTGCAGCAGATCCCGTGGCTGGAGCGTCCTATGGCGGCACTCTCGCGTGGCCCCGATTCGATGGAGGCCATGCTGCAGAACTCCGGCACCATTCTGTCGACCGTGGCGACGGGCGTCGGGCCGGCACTGGTCCAGCTCTTCATCTTCATCGCGGGCCTGCTGCTGTTCCTGTCGTCGCGCCTGCCACTTCGCCGCGCCCTGATCCGCGCCTTCTCGCGACGCGATCGCCGCCTGAAGGCAATCCGCATGCTGAACGAAGTCGAGGAATCGCTCGGCTACTACTTTGCAACGGCCGTCATCGTCTATGGTCTGTTCGGAGCGGTGGCCGGCGTGGTCGCCTTCGTCGGTGGCCTCGGCAATCCGGTGCTCTGGGGCGTTGCGGCCTTCCTGTTGAGCTTCATTCCCTTTCTCGGCATCGCCATGGTGACCGTCGCCATGGCGGTGAGCGGGTTGCTGGTCCATGAAGGTGTCCTGATCGGCCTTCTGCCGGCCTTCATCTTCTTCATCCTCGACGGCGTTCTGGAAAACCTGCTGATCCCTTCCGTCATGGGCAAGCGCCTGGAGATGAACGCCTTCATGCTCTTCATCGCCATCGTCTTCTGGACCTGGCTCTGGGGTGCCGTGGGCGCGATGCTCGCCGTTCCGCTCACGCTGATCTGCATGACGCTTTATTCTGGCCTCATGCCTCAAACCAAGCTCCAGCCCAACCTGCCGGGCTGAGTGTCATCCGGTCGTCATGGGCCATCCGTAAGGCTCCGCCCCGAACAGCAAGCGGTGCAACCCATGACGACTGACACTCCCTGCCTGAGGCTCGGCATCATTGCCGATCCGCAATATGCCGACCTTGACCCCAATCTTGTCTCCGATCGCTACTTCCGCCGCTCGCTCGACAAGTTGCGCGCCGCTGTCGATCATTTCAACAGCCAGGATCTGGATGCCGTCCTAGTTCTGGGCGATCTCATCGATCGGGGGTGGGAGAACTTTGAGCCCGTCCTCGAGATACTCGACGGTCTGGAAGCACCGCGTATTCTCTTGCCCGGCAATCACGACTTCCTGGTCGAACCCGATCGCCTGACGGATATCCATGCTGCACTCGGCATGCCCGCTCCCTATCACGAAGTGGAGCTCAAGGGCGTCCGTCTGCTGGTGACCGACGGCAGCGAGATCTCGCTCTTTGCCCCGCCGGAAGGGGATGAGCGGCGTGCCGAGGCTGAGAAACGTCTGGCTGAGTTGAAGGAGAAGGGTGCACCGAACGCCCATCACTGGAATGCCGGCATCTCCGACAGCCAGATAACCTGGATTGCCGAGCGGCTTGCGGACGCCGAGGCCAGCGGCGAAGATGTCATCCTCCTCGGTCACTATCCCGTCTATCCGTCGTCTGATCACACGCTCTGGGATGCCGAGGAGCTTGCCGCGCTGATCGCCGGTTCCTCATCCGCACTTGCGTACCTATGCGGCCACCATCACGTCGGAAATTATGCCGAGCTGAACGGCGTCCACTTCGTCAATTTTTGCGGCATGGTCGACACGGAACATGAAAATGCCTTCGCCGTCCTTTCGGTCTTCGATGACCGAATTGAGATTGCCGGGCATGGCCGCGAGCCGGATAGGCGTCTGGAGCGGACAATCACGAAGCAGCGGTGAGTTAGCCTTTCCTGACAAATCGCTGACAGCAACTTGACGCAAATTCGTCATAGATATCCGAAAGTTGCCTGGGCTGGCGCCTATCACTGCTTTGTGACTTCAAACGACAGTTCCGAGGTTGCAAACATGTACGGCTCGCTAACGATCGCCGGTGCGCCCGGCCGAACTCTGGAGAAAAGCTGATGAAGTTGAAAGTCGTTCTGTCCGCCGCGGCGGCGATCTGTCTTGGCGTGTCCGCAGCGATCGCTGCGGGCGAACCGCAAGTCGTCCGTCAGGAAGAAATGAAGAAGGTCGGCGGTGCCATGGGCGCGCTCGGCGCCATCGCCAAGGGCGAGAAGCCCTATGATGCAGCAGCCGTGACGGCCGCGCTCACCACACTGGCCGAAGTCAGCAAGACCTTCCCCGACCACTTCCCCGCCGGCAGCGAAACCGGCATGGACTCCGAAGCTGCCCCCGCGATCTGGCAGAACATGGATGACTTCAAGGCCAAGTCGGCCAAGCTCACCGCCGCTGCAGAAGCGCAGCTGGCATCCATGCCGGCCGACCAGGCAGGCGTTGGCGCTGCCATGCAGGCCATTGGCGCCACCTGCGGCGATTGCCACCAGACCTATCGCCTGAAGAAGTAAGAACCTCCCGGCGGGCGTTATCCGGCAATTCGGATCGCCCGCCGCATTGCGCTCAGTGGGCGCAGCACTGAGACGATGGAGGCCGGGATGGCATCGACTTTGGTCAAGGGATTGGGCACGCTTGCCGCGCTCGGTGTTGCCGGTTTCGGCGCGTTCCTGCTGATTACAGCGCCCGATCGTCAGGATGCTGCCGTCTGGGCCAATCTCGGCGAACCTGATCTCGCCCATGGTCGGGAGGTCTTCTTCGCCGGTGGCTGCACAAGCTGCCATACCCCGGCCGGTGCGACCGGCGACGCACGGCTCATCCTGTCCGGTGGTGCGCCGCTGAAGAGCGATTTCGGCACCTTCCATGCCCCCAACATTTCCAGTCATCCGGAAGCCGGCATCGGCGCCTGGACGCTTGCTGAGTTCGGCGACGCGATGACCCGTGGCGTGGGCCGCGAGGGGGAACATCTCTACCCGTCCTTCCCCTACGGCTCCTATGTGCGCATGACGCCTGAGGATATCAACGATCTCTACGGGTTCATGAAGACGCTGCCCGCCAGCGACGCCGTGGCCCCGCCGCACGAACTGGGCTTCCCCTTCAACCAGAGGGTCGTGCTCGGTGGCTGGAAATTCCTCTTCTTCACCGATGCCCCGCGCGTCGAGCTGGCCGATGCCTCCGACATGGTCAAGCGTGGCCAGTATCTCGTGGAAGGCCCCGGTCATTGCGGCGAATGTCACACGCCGCGCAATGCGCTCGGCGGCTTCCTGTCCGATCAGTGGCTGGCCGGTGGGCCGAATCCGGAAGGCGAGGGCTCGATCCCGAACATCACGCCCGGTTCGAAAAGCATGGGTTCCTGGAGCGAAGGCGACATCGTGACCTATCTGGAGAGCGGCTTCACGCCCGATTACGACAGCGTCGGCGGCTCGATGGTCGAGGTCCAGAAGAACATGGCGGAGCTGACCGCCGCTGACCGCGAGGCGATTGCCGCCTATCTCAAGGCCATTCCCGCCGTGCAGTAATCTCTCACGATTCTGTTCAGCATCGCGCAAGCCTTGCCTGTCATCCTTCTGTCGTCGAAAAGACTGTGGAGGGGATATGAGCATTGAACGCCGGCGGATGGAGTATGCGCTCCGGTCCCTGCTCGACAACTATCCCGATCCTGCTTTGCATCGATGGGTGCACGAGACTGTCGGCGCCTTCGAAAAACGCCTCTCGGCCATCGTCGATCCGCGCGAGCGCGATCATGCCCAGCAGGCAGCCCTTATCCTGATTAAGACGACACTACAGAAGTGGTCGGAAAACCCGCCCGTCAGGCACTGACGCTCGGCAATCTATTCAGCGACGATGTTCGGCGGCAAAGGCTGCCAGTTCCGCCTCGGCCTCTGGCCCATAGAGATCCAGCGCCTTTAGCACCTCGATCGTGAATGTGTCGGGCGACGATCCCGCTGCAGTGACGATCTTCCGATCGCCCACTGCCTGCGGCTGGTCGATGTAATGGGCCTCGCCACGATAGCCGGGATGCTTCTGGTGCGAGGCGAGTGAATTTCCGGTATGCGCGACGTCGTCGAGAACGCCGGTCGCGCCGAGTGCGCTGGCAGCCGCACAAATCCCGCCCAGCACCTTGCCCTTGTCGCGGAATTCAGTCGCAAGCGCGGTAAAGTCGAACGCCACACCCTTTTCCCAGGCATAGCCGCCCGGAATGATCAGCGCGTCGAACTGTTTGGCATCGATCGCGTCAAAGCCGATGTCGGGCGTCACCTTCAGGCCACCCATCGAGACCACGGGCTTTCCATCCGGGCTCGCCGTCACGACTTCGCAGTCGAGCCAGTATCGCGTGGCTGCCATCAGGAGCGCAGGCTCCCAGTCGGCGTAATCGTTCTGAAGGGCAATCACGATGCGGGCCATGATAGGTCTCCTCGCGTCTGTCCGTTACGGCTCAGCTAAGTGCCTGCAGGTAACGCATGCCGGTCACCGGCCGCGGAATGAAGTCCATGTTCTCGTAGAAGCGATGCGCGGCGAAATTTCCGGTGGCGGCGGAGACCGAGAGGAAGTCACAGCCCGAGGCACGCGCAATCTGCTTGGCGCGGTCGACGAGATGCTGGCCGATGCCGTTGCCGCGCTGGCCGTCACGCACGAAGAGATGATGAAGCTCCATGCCGCGCTTGCCTTCCTGCGCCTTGTAAAGCGGCACGAGGATGGCGTAGCCGATCAGGCCCTCTTCGCCGCTATCGGCAACCAGCGCCTGGATCCAGGGCATCGGCCCGAAAAGGTCGCGCTCCAGCACTTCTGGCGTCATCGCCGAGGCATCGCCATGGTGCTGGGCGAGCGCCAGGATCATTGCGTTGAGTTCTGGCAAGTCGCGCGGCTTGGCGTGGCGAATGGCCACGATCGGCGGGCGGGGGAGGGTCAGGTCTGTATCTTCGGTCATGTCACTTTCCCTTGGTCTCATTTCGTGCCGTCAGGGGGAAAGTCGTCCGGAAAACAACAAGGCCGCCTGACGGCGGCCTGTTGACAATATGATCTTGTCAGGCCGCCGGTTACCGGTAGGCCCAAAAATACGTGCAGGAGATGTTTGCGCGGATGTCGATCATGGCGGCTGTGATGCGCCGAATTGAATCGATTGTCAACGGGGGAGGCGAGGTGTTTCCGGCTTGTTAGTATGCTATAGTTCTGACGATTGGAGATCGCAGATATGACGATCAGTCTGAAGCTCGATGACAGTGACCGCGAGAGGATCGAACGCCAGTTAGCGAGCGGTCGTTTTGCCGATGCCTCTGCCGTGGTCAGTGCTGGGCTCGAACTACTCGAAGAGCTTGGCGGTGCGAGAGACCACTGGCTTGACGTTGAAGTTCCCGCCCGTTTCGCCGATGCCCAAGCAAACCCTGATCGCCTGATCTCCGGCGACGAGATGTTCGCGCGCCTTGAGGCTCGCCACCACAGCCGCCAAAGCGATCGATAGCATGACGCGGCCGCTGATTGTTCATCCTGATGCGGCCGAGGAACTCAATCAGCTCTATGATTACATCGCCGAACAGGCGGGACCGGCGCGCGCCTGGATGTATGTCAGTGCCATCAGGTCTTTCCTAAACGATCTCTGTACCTATCCGGAACGCGGGAGCCTACGTGGCGGCGTTGTGCAGGGACTACGCATTATCGGCTTTCGCCGGCGCCTCAGCATTGCCTTCGTGGCGCGAGAAAACTATGTTTTGGTCCTCGGCTTCTTTTATGCGGGTAGAAATATTGATCCAACCCTCCTGACTGAGCGGGTTAGGTCTACCACGAGCCGTTGAGCTTTCCCTGTTGGTCGCCCCGAATTGCAGCCGCCCTCAATGCTCCTGATCGCACAGCCCGTGATCCGACAGTGCCCGGATCACATAACAATCGCCCACCGTATGGCATTCGCCATGCGAGACGATCCGGGCAAGCTCCGCTTCCAGCTTCTTCAGCCGCGCGATCTTCTCTCTGACATCGTCGAGTTGCTCGCGTGCGATACGATCCGCCCGCTCGCAGGGTTCTTCCGGGTGTCGGCTGAGTGTGAGCAGCTCCCGGATCGCCTCGATCGGAAAGCCGAGATCGCGGGCATGGCGGATGAAGGTCAGCCGGTCGAGCTCCCTCTTTTCGTAGCGCCGCTGGTTGCCTTCGGTTCTATCCGGCGCCGAGATCAGACCCATCTGCTCGTAGTAGCGGATGGTCGGCACTTTCACGCCAGCGCGCTTGGAGAGATCGCCGATCGAATACATGAAAAAACCTCTTGAACCTCTAGTCACTAGAGATCCTAAGGTTGATGCGTGACCACATCAAGACCAGAAGGATGAATCATATGAGTGCTGCCTGCGGCCATGACCACGCCCCTTTCGACGGCATGTCCGAGATCTATAAGCGCCGGCTCTGGCTGGTGATCGGCATCAACGCCGCCATGTTTGCTGTCGAGATGACGGCGGGACAGCTCGCCCGTTCCCAGGCGCTGCAGGCCGACGCGCTGGATTTCTTTGCCGATGCCGTGACCTATGGCATCTCGCTCGCCGTCATCGGCGCGTCCTTGAAGACCCGCAGCATGGCTGCCGCCGCCAAGGGTGTCAGCCTCTTCCTGATGGGCCTCTGGGTCTTCGGCTCCACCATCTGGCGTGTCTTTCAGGGCGGCGTACCTGAGGCGCCGGTCATGGGAGTGATCGGCTTCCTGGCGCTCGCGGCCAATGTCGCAAGTGTTCTCTTGCTGATGTCCTACAAGGACGGCGATGCGAACGTCCGCTCTGTCTGGCTCTGCTCGCGCAATGATGCGATCGGCAATGTCATCGTCATGATTGCCGCCGTCGGTGTCTGGGGCACAGCCACTGCTTGGCCCGACCTGATCGTCGCTGGCATCATGGCGGGTCTGTTCCTCAGCTCCTCGGTCCAGATCCTCTCTCAGAGCCTTGCCGAATGGCGCGCCGGCCAGCCGGTCACACTGTCCTCGTCCTGCTGCGGTGTAGGCGAGACGAGCCATGGACATGATCACGAGGGCCACGCGCACACTCACGAAGAGGCTTCAGATCACAAGCATGCTTGATAAGCCGATGGCTGTACGCAAGAAGGCCGGCCTGGCATCATGCCGGCCGGCCTTCTTGACCACATCGTCAGATCAGAATTCCTGATAGGCCGAAGGGGATATTTCGTATTCCCGGTAAGCCGCCTCGACCGCCTGAATGCGCGAGGTGTCTTCAAGCCGGCTGCGGTTCTGGTTTGCGCTGATCTCGACCGCAGCCTTGCGCGACCCTTCAACCGTCCACAGTGCCGAGGCAAGCTGGTTGGAAAGAAGCGTGCTGGAGAAGGTGCTGGCACCGCTTGCGCGCGGGGCAGGTGTGTTTGCCGTTTCGGGTGCAGCATCCTCCGCGCCGACCGTGCTCGGCACGTGGCGGCTCTGATACGAGTAGCTGCTTAAGCCGCTTTCGATCCTCATGGCGGACACCTCGGTTGAAGAATTAACCTTTTGTTAACCTTTCAACCTTGCGCGAAGCTTGCGTCCCGCATTGCGTCATGACGATTGGCCCTTGCGAAACGGCCCGAGTGAAAGTACGCGCGCCGAATCATGAGCTTGAGGCATCACTGTTTCAGGCATTGCCAAAGCAATGCCCAAAACACACCCGTTATTGCTTGGAGAATGTGATCGGCGTCACCGCCTCACATCTTCCCCGCCAGCTTGATCGCATAGGCATATTCAAACGCGATTTCCTCCAGGCGCTGGAAACGTCCCGACTTGCCGCCATGGCCGGCGGCCATGTTGGTCTTCAGCAGGAACGGCCCGGCATCGGGAGCGGTGGCACGCAGCCGCGCGATCCACTTGGTGGGCTCCCAATAGGTGACGCGCGGGTCGGTGAGGCCGGAGAGCGCGATGATCGGCGGATAGGCCTTGGCCTCGACGTTGTCGTAAGGGCTGTAGGCCGCGATCCAGCGATATTCCTCTTCCGACTCGATCGGATTGCCCCATTCCGGCCATTCCGGCGGGGTGAGCGGCAGCGTGTCGTCGAGCATGGTGTTCAAGACGTCGACGAAGGGCACAGCAGCGATGATCCCGGCAAACTTCTCTGGCGCCATGTTGGCAACCGCCCCCATTAGCATGCCACCGGCCGATCCGCCTTCGGCGATGATCCGGTCGTAGGCGGTGAACTGCTCCTTCACCAGATGGTCGGCGGCCGAGATGAAGTCCTTGAAGGTGTTGACCTTCTTCTCCATCTTGCCGTCTTCATACCAGGAAAATCCCTTGTCCTTGCCGCCGCGGATATGGGCGATGGCATAGACGAAGCCCCGGTCCACCAGCGAGAGGCAATTGGTGTTGAAGCCGGCGGGAATGGTCATGCCATAGGCGCCATAGCCATAGAGCAGGCAGGGCGCGGAGCCGTCGAGCTTGGTGTCGCGACGATAGAGCAGGGTGACCGGCACCTTCTCGCCGTCATGGGCTTCGGCAAACACCCGGCGGGTGACATAGTCCTCCGGCTTGTGACCGGATGGCACTTCCTGGGTTTTCAAAAGCGTGCGCTCGCGCGTCGCCATATTGTAGTCGAACAGCTGCGAAGGCGTCGTCATTGAGGAATAGGAGAAGCGGATGACGTCTGTCTCGTATTCAGCAGCCCCCTGAAGCCCCAGCGAATAGGCTTCCTCGGCAAAGGCGATCGAATGCTCCTCGCCCGACGTGCGGTCGCGGATCATGATCACAGGCAGGCCTTCGCGGCGCTCCAGCCAGACGAGATGGCGGGCGAAAGCCATATGGTTGAGGATCAGCCGGCCCGGCTCGTGCGGCACGACCTCTTTCCAGTTCTCCCGGCCAGGAGCCGTCACCGGCGCCTCGACGATCTTGAAGTCCTTGGCATCGTCGGCGTTGGTCAGGATGTAGAAGACATCACCGCCTTCCGTCATCGAATACTCGACGCCTTCCTCGCGCTCGGCGACCAGTTGGGGCTCAGCCGTCAGGTCCTTGGTCGAGAGCAGGCGGTATTCCGAGGTCTCGTGGTCGTGGATGTCGATATAGATGAAGTCGTCGAGCAGCGAGCCGCCGACGCCCATGAAGAAACCGGGATCCTTCTCTTCGTAAACCAGGCGGTCGGAGGATTGCGGCTGACCCACGATGTGGTGGAAGACCTTGGACGGCCGGTGATTCTCGTCCTGCAGGGTATAGAAAAAGCTCTTGCCATCAGGCGCCCAGACTCCACCGCCGGCGGTGTTTTCCAGCACGTCGTCGAGATCCTGCTTGGTAGCGAGATCGCGGATACGCAGCGTGTAGTATTCCGAGCCCTTGTCGTCATAGCCCCAGATGCCAAAAGCGTGGTCGCTCGTATGGTCGATGCCGGACAAGCGGAAATAATCCTTGCCGACAGCCTCCTTGTCGCCGTCGAGCAGCAGGTCGCGGATTGTCTCGTCCTTCGGGCTGCCGTCGCGGGGAATACGGAAATAGCGCGGCTGCTCTCCCCCGGTGACGAAAGCCGAGCCATAGGCAAAGGGGCCGTCCTTCATTGGGATCGACGAGTCGTCTTCCTTGATGCGTCCCTTCATCTCGGCAAAGAGCTGGCCCTGCAGCTCTTTCGTGTCAGCCATCGCCGCTTCCATGTAGCCGTTCTCGGCTTCCAGGTATGAGCGGATTTCCGGGTCAAGGATCGAGGTATCCTTGAACATCGCCTGCCAGTTGTCGGCGCGCAGCCAGGCATAATCGTCCGTGCGTGTGACGCCGTGACGGGTATCGGAAACGGGCTTCTTGGCGACGACGGGCGGGGAGGGCAGGTTCTTGAAGACGGACAAGGGATATCCTTCCGGGAATGGAAACATTCAGCTTAGCGAGAGATAGAGAGGCGAGGGGCCGCGATCAAGCGGCCCAGAGGGGAAGGGCGGCGCGTGCCGATCAGCCGTCTGTGCCGGCCGTCGACTTTGCCCAGTCCATGTAAAGGTCCAGCGCCTTGCGCGTGACGGGGCCTTCCTGGAATTGCGCGTCGTCGAGCCGCGTCACAGGCACCACCTTGGAATAATTGCCGGTCTGGAAGATCTCGTCGGCATTCATGAAGTCTTCGACCGAAAGGGTTGCCTCGCGCACCTCGAAGCCCGCCTCGCGCAGCAGCCCCATGACGCGGGCACGCGTGATGCCGGCGAGGAAGGTGCGGTTGGCAGCGGGCGTGTAGACGACGCCATCCTTCACCATGAAGACGTTGGAGGAGGCAGTCTCGACCACGTTTCCATTCATGTCGCGCACCAGCGCATTGTCGAAGCCGCGTTTGCGCGCATCGATGATCATGCGGCCGGAATTCGGATAGAGGCTGCCGGTCTTGGCATCGGTCATCGCGCATTCCGGCGTCGGACGGCGGAAGGGCGACAGGGTAAGAGAGGAAGGCTTCGCGGTGTGCATCGGCGCTTCGAAGAGGCAGAGCGCAAACCGTGTCGATTCCGGATCGGCCGCAACCACCGAGCCCATCTGGCCGTGTTCTGCCCAATACATCGGCTTGATATAGATCGCCGTCTTGCCGTCGAACTTGGCGATGCCCTCCCAGGCAAGGCGTTCGATCTCTTCAGCTGCCATGACCGCCTTCATGCCCATGTTTTCGGCCGAGCGGTTGACGCGCTGGCAATGCAGGTCGAGATCGGGCGCGATGCCGTCGAACCAGCGTGCCCCGTCAAACACCGTCGAGCCCAGCCACATGGCGTGCGACACGGGGCCGATCAGCGGCGGGTTGCCGGTAAACCAGTCTCCATCCACATAGGTGAAGGTGGGTGTGCGGGCAGATGTGTCGACGGCCATGATGGTCTCCTATTCTCGTTGCTTTGCAGCAAAGTCGCAGCCGGCGGCGAGGTCAAGGCGAAACACGCCATGGAAACACGAATCCGCAGACAAGAGGGGCCGCAGACCGAAAAAATCCCGATTTCGACGTAAATCCAGAAACTTGCCTGATGGACCGATCAGAGTGGCTGATGGTGTTGCCTGTTTATTGCCGACAGGGCAGGCGGCGACGTGGTTAAAGTTCCCGTAACGCATTTCTGAAATATTGAACGAAGATGAAGTCGTGATCTGCGGGTCATGTGTTCTGCGTTTTCTTGGGGGTCATCATGAACAAGGTGCGTCTCGTCGCCCTTCTTGCCGCGTCGACTGCGGTTATATCTTCGCCAGTACACGCTGAAGGCTTCTTCTCCGGCAACTGGTATGTGACGCTCGGTGGCGCCGGCATCTCGGCCCCGACCTTCGAAGGCGCCAAGGACAACAAGTTCTTCTTCTCGCCGATCATTTCGGTCGGTCGCGGCGGCGCGCCGCGCTTCTCCTCGCGCAACGACAATCCGAGCTTTGCGATCTACGACACGGACGTGCTGCGCGCCGGTGTTGTCGGCAAGTTCCTGCCCGGCCGCGACGATGGCACGGACGACGCCCTGCGCGGCCTCTCCGAAGTTAAATGGGGCGGTGAACTCGGCGGCTTCGTCGATGTCTATGTCACCGACTGGATGCGTGCCCGCGGCGAACTGCGCCAGGGCATCCGCGCCCATGATGGCCTCGTCGCCGATATCGCGGTCGATGCCTTCACCGATATCGCCCCCAATCTGCGCGTCTCCGCCGGCCCGCGCATGACCTTTGCCACCAGCGGCTATACGGACGCCTATTACGGCGTGAACGCAGCGGAATCCGCTGCCTCCGGCCTCAGCCAGTATGATCCCGATGGCGGCATCACCTCTTACGGTGCCGGCGGTGCGATCACCTGGGATGCCACCGACAAGATCTCGATGAGCGCCTTTACCGAATACAAGCGCCTCTCAGGTCCGGCTGCCGATTCGAGCCTCGTCGAAGAGCGGGGCTCCAAGAACCAGCTGATGTTCGGCGTCTCCGCCAGCTACAAGTTCGGCGTCAGCTTCGACTGACGAAAGGCCGCAGCCGATTTTCGAGCCGGGAGGGCAGGGGGCAGTTTTCTTGGCCCCGCCCATGCTCTATCAACAGGGGCATGAGCACCGCCGATCCGAACATCGATCGCGTCATCGACGCGCCCTCTGACAATTTCGTCTATCGCATCCTGCCGCGATGGCTCTGGCCGCATGCCCAGCTTGCCCGCTGGGATCGCCCGATCGGCTGGCAGCTATTGATGTGGCCTTGTTTCTGGTCTTCAGCACTGGCTGCCAACGTTCTCGCGGCCGAAGGCCGATTGAATCTCGCGCTCTTCGCCTTCCACCTTTTCCTGTTTTTTGTCGGTTCGGTCGCCATGCGCGGCGCCGGCTGCACCTATAACGACCTCGTCGACCACGACATCGACAATCTGGTGGCCCGCACGCGGTCACGCCCGCTGCCGTCAGGCCGCATCTCGCGCCGCAATGCAAAGATCTTCATGGTCGTGCAATCGCTGGTCGGGCTCGCCGTGCTGCTCTGCTTCAACGGTTTCTCGATCCTGCTCGGCATCTTGTCGCTTGCCATCGTCGCGATCTATCCCTTCGCCAAGCGCTTCACCGACTGGCCGCAATTCTTCCTCGGCCTTGCCTTTTCCTGGGGTGGATTGATGGGCTGGGCCGGACTTCACGGCAATCTCTCGCTGGCCGCGATCCTGGTCTATGTCGGGGCGGTTGCCTGGACGATCGGTTATGACACGATCTACGCCCATCAGGACCGCGAGGACGATGCACTGGTCGGTGTGCGCTCGACAGCACGGCTCTTCGATCGCGACACCAAGATCTGGCTCACCGGTCTCTATGGCCTGACGCTGGTTTTGCTGGTGTCCGCAGTCATTGTCGCCGGTGCCGCCTGGCCCGCGATTGCAGGCCTGCTGGTGGCCGGTGCCCTCTTTGCCTGGCAGATCAAGGTCCTGGATATCGACGACGGCGCCCAGTGCCTTGCGCTGTTCAAGTCCAACAATCGCGTCGGCCTGATCATTTTTCTCGGGCTTGTCGCGGCCATCCCTTTCGCCTGATCTCTCTTCAGGTCGCGCTAATAAGCTGGGTGCGCTCGTGTCATTTCGGCACGGCTGTCTGCAAAAGACCCTCAAAAGCAGAGGCCCGGAAGTCGCCTTCCGGGCCTCTTGCATGTCCAGTCCTGGGACAGGATCAGTTTCTTGCGATGATTTCCTTTCCGGAAATCTTCATGGTTACACCGAGCTTGCCGGTCGTGCGGCGAACCAGGAAGCGCGGACGGCGCTCTGCGAAATAGGAATGGCGGCGACGCGGCTGCGTCTCCTTGGTGCGAACCTCGCCAAGATGCTCTTCGAGCGGGCGGGCAACACCATCGGCTTCCACCATCAGCATGGGGATCCGGAAGGCATCAGCCCAGCCGCGCCAGTCGGCGGCGATGTCGCAGAGATCGTGGGCGACGAGCAGCGGAATGCAGAGATCCGGGTCCTCGTGATGCAGTTCGAGCGTCACGGTGACTTCGCCGTCGCCGTGGTCGATGGCACGCGCAGCAACGCCCTTGAAGGCGCGGGCCGGAAGAGCGAAGGAAAGCGGCAGTCCGCTGCCGGGAAGGATCTTGCGCAGAACGGCGCCGCGCTCGTCAATCGTGATCGTGACGTCGCCCAGCGCACCGCGCAATGCGTAAGTAACCTGCTGGGGGAACCGCGACGGATCCAGACGCAGAGTGGCGCCGGCCCATGCTGGCTTCAAAACGGTGTTCGTCATCTTCATGCTACCCTTGTTTTACCCGAGAGCGCGTCATGTGCTCGTCTGTTCGGGACTTTTCGTCCTCTGTGGGTTGGAACATAGCCAGCCGCTGTTGGAGACAGCTTAAAAGATGCGGTAAAGAAAACCTTGCGCAGTCAAATGGTTAGTTTTGTCGTACCGGTCACGGTTTCAAAATGGTGAAATATGACGAGGGCCTGTTCCATCCCGAAACGATAAAGGGCTGACGAGGGCCAAAGGCGCCGATCGGGCGCCAGACCGACCCTTTGCTTCTTCATGATTTCATAAAGCTTGAGGCAAGGATTTCGCGTCATACTGTGATTCGCGCGCGTTCCGTCCTGCAGGGAAATCTGATGGTTTCGACCTATCTGAGCTACAATCTCGTCAATCGTGACATCAAGGCGAGCCTCAATCGCACGGGATCGGATCCGCTGGTTGCGCGCCAGACGGAGTATTTCAAAGAAAACATCAGCAAGGTCACGACGCTCGAGGAATTCCTCGACGACTACCAGCTATATTCCTATGCGATGAAGGCGCATGGTCTCGAAGAGATGACCTATGCCAAGGCCTTCATGAAAAAGGTGCTGGAAAGCGACCTTTCGGATGACGCCAGCTTCGCCAACCAGCTGACTGACGAGCGCTACCGCAACTTCGCCGCCTCCTTCCAATTCTCGGCGGAAAAGACCGATCTCCAGACCGACGCACAACAGGCCGAGATGCTGGAGAAATACGAGGCCTCGCTGGCCGCCCAGGGCGACACGCTTGAGGCCGAGGCCTTCTATTACGAGACGATGATCGACAAGGTCACCAATGTCAGCGGGCTGGTCAACAACAGCCGCCTGATGACGTTTGCGCTCGATGCCTACGGGATCGATGGCACCTATTACACCAAGGACCATCTCACCCAGATCCTGACCAGCGACACCTCGGATCCGGACAGCTACGTCAATCAGATGGTCGCGAACGGCGCGTCCAATGCGTCGAGCTTCCTCAAGCTCGCCCAGGCCTTCAGCTTCAATACGGACGGCACCCTGTCGGGTACGACCGCCCAGACGGCAGCTCAGAAGGAAGCGATCGTCTCGCTCTATGTCGAGGAAGAGCAGATCTACGTCACCGACTACTATCGTCAGCGCGAGCGTGCCTATTACGAGCAGAAGATCTCGACCATCACCTCGGTCGATGAGCTGACTGCGGACACGCGCCTCTTCAACTACGTCAAGACGGCCTTCGAACTAGGCTCCATGGGCGCTTCGACCTTCAAGCTGATCGTCACGAGCGACACCTCCGATCCGGCCAACTATGCCGCCACCAATGGTGGCGATGCCTGGGTGGCCATTGCCGGCAAGTTCAACTTCGGCACCGATGGCACGGTCGATTCAGGCATGACGGCCCAGGGGTCGACGCAGCTTGCATCGACCAATTCGGGCTTTGCTACATTCTATGACGATGCCGATCTCGAGCGCAAAGACGCGCTGACCGAACTCTTCAAGACCAATATCGCCGAGGTCGAAAACGTTGATGCGCTGCTCGCCGACACGACCATGCGTCTTGTCCTGCAGCGCACCTTCGGCTTTGAGGCCAACGAGTTCTCGGTTCGTGAGCTGAAGCAGGCACTGACCAGCGATTTCACCGATCCGAACAGCTATGCCAACAAATCGAAGGACAGCCGTCTGATCGAGATGTCGAAGCTCTTCAACTTCGATAGCGAAGGCAATGCCGCCGTGCCGCTTGCGCCCCACAATACACTGACCGCGACGATGATCGCCAAGCAATATGTGATCAACGAGGTTCGCTTCCTCGAAGGCACCGAGAAGACTTCGACCCAGGAAGCCGCAACCAAGAAGGCCGAGAATTACCAGGAGAAGATCCAGTCGATCGACACCGTGTCCGAGCTGCTGGCGGATCGCGAAGTGCTCGACGTGGTCATCGGCGCCTTCGGCCTCGATCCCGAAGAGGTAACCGACGACTTCCTCAAGCAGGCATTCGCCTCCGATCTGTCCGACCGCAAGAGCTTCGTCAACCAGCAGACCGACAATCGCTGGGCCGAGCTCGTCGCCTCCTTCAATTTCGATGCAAGCGGCAATCTGACCCGCCAGACCATGGGCACGATCCAGCAGCGCGGCGAGACCATGGAGACGGTCAACAAGTATCTGCGCCAGACACTGGAAGAGACCGAGGGCGAGAGCAACGAAGCTGTTCGCCTGGCGCTCTATTTCCAGCGCACCGCGCCGACCATCACCGATGCCTACGGTCTCATCGCCGACGACGCGCTCATGGCGGTCTTCCGCACCACCTTCGGCTATTCCGACGAGTTCTCCAACATGGATGTCGACCAGCAGGCGCGCATCATCGGCGAGAACATGGAACTGTCGGATCTTCAGGATCCGGCCAAGCTGGAACGCTTCCTGCAGCGTTATTCCGCGATGTACGATACCGAAAACGCCACATCCAACAGCCCAGCGCTTTCCATCCTGAGCGGTGGAAGTGCCGGCATCTCGGCCGATCTTCTTTTCAGTCTGGCACAGCTGAAAGCCTGATCAGAACTCTCAACGCGACCCGCCGGCTCTTGTCGGCGGGTTTGTTTTTGGCTATCGATATATCCATCGGGATATATCGAATGGGAGGCGACCTTGGTCAGGTCTTTCAAGCCAATCACAGCCGCATTGTTTGCGGCATTGGCGGCAGCAGCGGCAACAGCATTTGCAGCACCCGCCCGCGCGCAAGAGCCTGTGACCGTCTTTGCAGCTGCAAGCCTCAAGGAAAGCATCGAGCAAGTGGCCACGGCCTGGAAGGCCGCAGGCGGTACGGATGTCAGGTTCTCCTTTGCCGGAAGCTCGGCCCTCGCCAAGCAGATCGAAGAGGGTGCACCGGCGGATATCTTCATCTCGGCCGATCTCAAATGGATGGATCACCTCGATCAGGCAGGCCGGATCAAGACAGAAAGCCGCTTCGATCTCCTGAGTAACCGGATCGTGCTCGTCGCTCCGAAGGACTCGGAGCTGACGACGACAATCGTTCCGAATTTTCCGCTCGCCACCCTTCTCGGCGATGAGCGCCTCGCCATGGCCAATGTCGATGCCGTCCCCGCCGGGACCTATGGCAAGGCAGCGCTCGAAACCCTCGGTGTCTGGGAGAGCGTTAAAGACAAGGTCGCCCAAGCAGAGAATGTCCGGGCCGCCCTGCTGCTCGTCTCACGCGGCGAGGCGCCGCTCGGCATCGTCTATGAGACGGATGCGAGGGTCGACCCATCCGTGAAAATCCTCGACCGTTTCCCCGAGGAAAGCCACCCCGCAATCATCTACCCGGCGGCGCTGACCACAGACGGCAAGAACCCTGCTGCAGCCGACTTCCTGGCTTACTTGCGAGGGGCAGACGCTCATGCCATCTTCGCGGCCGCCGGCTTTACCGTGCTTGCCAAAACCAACTGAACCCACCTCGACCACGCATCCGGGATGCCCCTTTTGACCCTGACGGCTGAAGAATGGACCGCGATGCTGCTCAGCCTGAAGGTTGCGGCTGTGGCCGTCACCTTCTCGCTGCCGCTGGGACTGCTGGTCGCCTGGCTGCTTTCGCGCAAGGACTTCTGGGGCAAGTCGCTTCTGAACGGCCTTGTACATTTGCCGCTTATCCTGCCGCCTGTCGTCACCGGTTATCTGCTGCTCATCACATTTGGCAGGCGGGGCACGGTCGGCGCCTTCCTCGAACAGACCTTCGGCCTCGTATTTTCCTTCCGCTGGACGGGTGCCGCTCTTGCCGCAGCCGTCATGGGCTTTCCGCTACTGGTGCGCTCCATCCGCCTGTCGATGGATGCCGTCGACCGCCGCCTGGAAGCGGCTGCCGCAACGCTCGGCGCCCCGCCGGCTTACGTCTTCTTCACCGTCACCCTGCCGCTCATCCTGCCCGGCATTGCGGCCGGCGCGATCCTCGCCTTTGCCAAGTCCATGGGCGAGTTCGGGGCGACCATCACCTTCGTTTCCAACATCCCCGGCGAAACTCAGACGCTCGCCTCAGCGATCTACACCTATACCCAGGTGCCGGGCGGTGACCTCGCCGCCATGCGCCTGACGGTGATCTCCGTCGTCCTGTCGCTGGGCGCCTTGATTGCCTCCGAATTTCTCTCCCGGCGTATCGCCGCCCGCGTAGGAGCCACCTGATGCTGGAGCTCGCAATCCGCCACCGCCAGGGAGACTTCACGCTTCAGGCCGACCTGATGCTAGGCGAGGGCCTGACGGCCCTCTTCGGCGCATCCGGCTCCGGCAAGACGACGCTGATCAACATCGTCGCCGGCCTGACCCGCCCAGAGGAGGGGCGCATCACCTTCAACGGCGAGAGCTGGAGCGATACCGCGACCTTCCTGCCGCCGCACCGCCGCCGCATCGGCTATGTCTTCCAGGAGGGTCGTCTCTTCCCGCATCTGACGGTTCTGCAGAACCTGCGCTACGGCGAGCGCCTCCTGCCACGCGCCGAGCGTCGCGAAGACCTCGACCGCATCGCCACCTTGCTTGGCATCGCCGACCTGCTCACCCGCCGCCCGGCAAATCTCTCCGGCGGCGAAAAGCAGCGCGTGGCGCTCGGCCGCGCCCTGATGGCAAGCCCGAAGCTGATGTTGATGGACGAGCCGCTGTCGGCGCTGGACAGCGGCCTCAAGGCCCAGATCCTCCCCTATATCGAGCGCATCCGCGACGAGTTCGGCGTGCCGATCCTCTATGTCAGCCATTCCGTCGAGGAGGTGGCGCGGCTCGCAAATGCGGTGGTCACCTTTGCCGATGGGAGAGCGCAGGCCGTCGGTAGACCCTACGAGGCCTTGGCGACTGTTGCCCGCGCCTCCGGCGATCTCCCCGCCGGCAATTTTATCGAGGCCGAAATCACCGGTCACCATGAGGAGGACGGTCTCACCGAAGCGCTTTCCCCGGCCGGTCCCCTTCTCCTGCGGCGAACCCATCTGCCCATTGGCACCCGAGTGCGCGTCTTCGTTCCCGTCTCCGATATCGTCGTCGCCACCGAACCGGGAGAAGGCCTCTCGGCCCTAAATCGGCTCTCTGGCCGTGTTGTGGCAGTGGCGGAGGGATCGGGCGGAAGTGCAACCATTACCGTCGACTGCCAGGGCCAGACGATGGTGGCCGAAGTCACGCGTCGTTCCCTGCGCCAGCTGGCGCTTGCGCCCGGCAAGCCGGTGCATCTCTTGTTCAAGACGGTGTCGATCGCCTCGGAAGGCCTGTTCCGGCGAGCCCTGGCTGAACGAGGCTGATATGCCCTCAGCCGTCGTCTTCGACCTTGCGTCCTTCGGCAACGAAATCCACGGCCTCGACGCTCTGGAGCCAGTCTAGTTCCGCCGACAGCGCCTTGCGGCTCTCCGCATCCATCCGTCGGCAGGCGCGAAGCAGCGTCTCGCCGAACGGCGTCAAACCCGCGCCGCCACCGCTCTTGCCCCCATGGCGAGTGAAGATCGAAGGCTCGCGGAACATGCGGTTGATCTCGTCGGCCAACAGCCAGGCCCGCCGATAGGACATGCCCATGGCGGCTCCTGCTGCCCGGATCGAACCATGCTCCTCGATCAGCGCCAGAAGCTGCGCCTTGCCCGGCCCGAGCCGGGCGCCGTTGGCGAGGTCAATCCGGAGCGAAAGGCGAGGGGAGCCGGTCATCGGATCAGCCGATCACCTTGCCAGGGTTCATAATGCCGGCGGGATCAAAGGCCTGCTTGATGCGACGCATCAGCTCGGTCTCAATGGCCGGACGGCTGGCCGCAAGCTCGTCGCGCTTCAACTGGCCGACACCGTGTTCCGCCGAGATCGAGCCGGTATGTTTGTGAACGACCGCATGCACCACCGCATTCACCTCGCGCCAGCGGGCGATGAACGCAGCCTTGTCGGCGCCGACTGGCTGGCTGATGTTGTAGTGGATGTTGCCATCGCCCAGGTGCCCGAAGGCGCAGATGCGGGCATCCGGCATCAGCGCATGCACCGCAGCGTCGGCTTCCGCGAGGAAAGCCGGGATGCGCGAGATCGGCACGGAGACATCATGCTTGATCGAACCGCCCTCAGGGCGCTGCGCCTCCGACATGCTTTCGCGCAGGTGCCAGAAGGCATCCTGCTGGGCGATCGAACTGGCGATCGCCGCATCTGACACCAGTCCAGCCTCATGCGCCTCGGCGAGCAGCTCGTGCATCATGGTGTCTGCAGCCTCGGCGGAATCCGAGGTCGAGATGTCGACCAGCGCATACCAGGGATGGATGGAGGCCAGCGGATCGCGCACGCCGGGGATATGCTTCGTGGTAAATTCGATGCCGATGCGCGGCATCAGCTCGAAGCCGGTCAGTGCCGAGCCGCAGCGTTGCGAAGCCTTTTCGAAAAGTGCGAGCGCCGCGTTCGGCGATGCAAGCCCGACATAGGCCACCTGCCGCCCGCGCGGGCGCGGTACCATCTTGAGGACTGCGCCGGTGATCACGCCAAGCGTGCCTTCTGCGCCGATGAAGAGATCGCGCAGATCGTAGCCGCTATTGTCTTTCTTCAGGCGCCTGAGGCCATCCCAGATCTCGCCGGTCGGCAGCACGACTTCCAACCCAAGGCAGAGCTGGCGCATGTTGCCATAGGCAAGCACCGCCGTTCCGCCGGCATTGGTCGCGAGATTGCCGCCGATCCGGCAAGAGCCTTCCGAGCCGAGCGACAGCGGAAACAGCCGGTCATGCGCCTCGGCCGCCTTCTGCACGTCGGCCAGGATCGCCCCACCATCGGCGACGATCACGTCTGCAACCGGATCGACTTCGCGGATCCTGTTCATTCGCTCCAGCGAGAGCAGCACGTCGTGGCCGTCTTCGCGCGGCACTTGCCCGCCGACAAGCCCGGTGCGCCCGCTGACCGGCACGATCGATGTGCCTGTCTCGGAGGCGAGCTTGAGGATGGCTGAAACCTCCTGCGTCGAGCCAGGCTTCAGCACCAGCGGCGAGGCGCCGTGATAGAGCCCCCGGTTCTCCGTCAGATAGGGCTTGATATCATGGGCGGCGGTCAGCGCATTGGCCTCGCCGACGATGTCGACGAAAGCGCGCAGACGCTCTGCAAGGCTCATGGTCACGGTCATCTCAGTCATCCCTCGGTCCCGCGGGGTGCAGCCGCCCGCATCAGCCGGTCGTTGATCGCCTCGCCCAGACCCTCGTCCGGGATCGGTGCGACCGCGATGCCCCCAGCCCCGCTCGCATCCGCACGCTTCAAGAAGTCGAAGAGGTTGCTGGCGGCCTCGGCGAGGTCGCCATTGGGGCTGAGGTTGAATACCGCAGTCGCGGTCGATGCTCCGGATATGTTGCTCGCGCCGAAGGCAATCAAGGCTTCCGTGCTCGACACCTTTGTCGCATTCAGTCGCACCGAAGCGTTAGGTGCATAATGCGAGGCGAGCATGCCGGGCGCCTCGATTGCTGCCGTGCCGGAGGCCTTGGGGCGGATGACGGTCTTGCCCGTGACCGCTTCGATTGCCTCGGCCTCGATCCCGCCCGGCCTCAGCAGCCGGATCTCGCCCTCTTCGACCTTCACGATCGTCGATTCCACCCCGACGGGGCAGGGGCCGCCATCGACGATGACCTCGATCTTCTGGCCGAGATCGGCCTCGACATGCCGGGCCGTCGTCGGGCTGATGCGCCCCGATGAGTTGGCGCTGGGGGCCGCAAGCGGTCGCCCCAAGCTGCGGATGAGCTTTGCTGTAAACCCGACGGGCACGCGAATGCCGACCGTGTCGAGCCCGGCTGTGGCCAGCAGGTGGATGCCGCAGTTCTCTTTCAGCGGAAGCACCAACGTCAGCGGCCCGGGCCAGAAGGCCTCGGCCAACTTACGCGAGATCGGGTCGAACACGGCATAACGCTCCGCCATGGCAAGATCCGCCATATGGCAGATCAGCGGGTTGAAGCGCGGGCGCCCCTTGGTCTCGTAGATGGAAGTGATGGCTGCCGGATGGGTGGCGTCGGCGGCAAGCCCGTAAACGGTCTCCGTCGGGATGGCCACGGGCCGGTGGCGCAACAGCACGTCGGTGGCAGCTGCGATCGCCTCCGCTCTGTCCGTATCTGTTGCGATCGGGATGATCCGCGCCATGTCTCCGAGCCTTCCAGTCTGCCTTTGCCCGTCCATATCCCGAGCCGGGCAAGGCGGCAAACCTCTTTTTCGGCGCAAGCAATCCCAGATTCCACCCTATTTTTTTAAGGGGGTACGCTAACTGTTCGAATTTTAACTACCGGCGTAACCGAAAGAAAGAATTGTTCGCCTATGGTTTATCCAAGAGACGGAAAAGCGTCATTCGGGGAAGTGGACAGATGCAGCAAGTCAAGAATCCGGCCGCAAGCATTGCGCTACGCGTCGCGACCGCCATGCATCAGATGGGCATAGACGGTCTGCCGCGCAATTACGAACTGGTCTACGAGGCCTATTCGGGCAGCAATCCGGAGCTGGTGCGCGAATTCATCGCCCTCGGTAAGATCAAGTCCCAGGAAGCGCTCGACGAACTCGGCCGCAAATACCTGCCGCATCACCACGAAGACGGGCTGCTGAGCCGCCAGAATGGCCAGGTTCGCGCCGAGATGAGCAACTTTATCTCGCTCCTCAACGAGGAGAAAATCTCGCTCACCGATTACGGCCGCGTCATCGGCCATGCCTCCAAGACCATCCTGACGGAAGCCGATCTCGAAGGCACGCCGCTTGGCCAGTCGATCAAGATGCTGAAGGCCGCGACGGAAAAGCGCGCCCACCAGAACAGCAATGTCGTGCGCGCCGTGGTCGATAAGACCGCATCGCTGGCCGACCTGCAGCGTGAGGCGGAAGAGGCCGAAGCCGCGAAGTTCGTGGATCCGGTTACCCGCCTTGCCAGCCGCCGCGCCTTCAACAAGGCCGTCGCCAAGATCTATGCAAACCCGGAAATGCCGGTGCTCTGCGGCGTCGCGATCGGTGAGATCGACGACTACGCCCGTATCCAGGAGCAGATGGGCCCAGCCGTTGCCGAGCGCTTCCTGATGCAGGTTGCCAAGGTGCTGGAAGCCGTGTCCGGCGGTGGCGATCTCGCCTGCCGCTTCGATGCCGGCCGCTTTGGTCTTCTGCTCTACACGTCGGACCAGGAAGAGATCAGCCGCGTCGTCGATCTCGTTCGCGCCAAGCTCAAGGCCACCAATTTCGTCGGCTCGTCGACGGGTGCCCGCATGGGCCAGCTCGGCATGTCCTTCGGCATCTGCTTCTCGGAGCAGGCCCCGAACGCCTTCGACTTCACCAACTTCGCCGAAAAGGCGCTCGCCACCTCGAAGGCAGCCGGCGGCGATACCGTGACGATCTACGGCGCAAGCGATTACGTGTCGAAGGATTGGCTGCTCTACAAGAAGAAGCCGGTCGGCGGTTTCGGCGCCTGAGCGCCAAAGTCCGCTTTCAAAGCTTTGCGATGATCTTCCTGAGCTCGGCGTCTCGTGCGCCGAGCATCAGCACGTTCCGCAGCGCCTCTTTCGGATCCACGGTCTGGAACAGCAGGCCATTGTTGCGGAACGAACGGTCGATAGCCATCGACTTGGCCTCCGCCTCAGGCTTGATCGCCACGGCGAAATACATCCGTCCGTAATTCTGCTTGATCTGCTCGAAGAACACCTCTTGGCCGCCGAGTTCGGCAAAGAAATTGGCGATGTAGAAGGCCCATTTGACATCGGCATATTGCGCGAAATTCGTGCGCGCCGCCGTCACGTGACAGTAGCCCAGATGCGGACTGTTGTTCAGCGTGCGGTGGAAGATGACCTTCGGAAACTTGATCGAGCGATGGAAGCCGTTGATCCGCTCATGGGTCGTTTCTGCCGCCCGCTCCAGCCGCCGACCTGTCCGTGCCGCCACTTCCTCATAGGAAAGATAGCGTCGCTCGTCCGGCAGCCAGTCCTCACGGCTACGCGAGATCCGACCGGTTCTGAGGAACTCGGTATGGACTGCCTTTGAGGATGGCGGCGTTTTCGTTTCCGCTTTGGGAGCCGCGTAGTATCTCAGTTTCTGCATCTTGACGCTCTGACGTACCCGGACTGATTGCTTGAGCTTAGCGCAGCATGGTTAATCATGATTTGATGGTATTCTACATGAGCGAGGTTTCGCGAGGCTTGCCGCAGTGCAAATCTTGAAACTCACCCCCTGATCGCGCGTTTGCGCCATCCCGTCTCCCGACATTTCCTAGCTTCTACTCTACGCCACGGAAATTACAGGAGAATTCGTCTCCTCGTGTTTTCGCGGGCATTCTGTCGTCATGTCGCAAACGATTTCGGGCGTGTCGTTCCGCAATGCAGCGCCGCTCTACGCCCTGTGATTAGATGATTGTGAGCTCGAGGTGCTGCCCTGCTAGGGAGGGTGGGAAATCGGGAAGCCGGTCGAAATCCGGCGCTGCCCCCGCAACGGTGGTGGAGAATGCGTTTTGGCAAAAGGCCACTGGGGGCGACCCTGGGAAGGCGCCGACGCGGTCCGCGAATGGACCACTCCTGAGCCCGGAAACCAGCCTCGGCAGATGGACATTTGAGGTTGCGGCGGGCGACCGGAGATAGCCATGCAAACCGCCTTCCCAGGGCGATGGCAGGCTGTGCTCTTTTCTCCCCCGAGTTTTGAAAACGAGGACGACATGGACCTGCAGGCCAACGTGCTGCGCCAGCTGAAGAACCGCCGCGAAGGCTTCTCGCTCGAGCAGCCCTTCTACATCGATCAGGATTACTTCAAGCTCGACATGGAGATGATCTGGTATCGCGACTGGCTGTTCATCGGCCATGACTGCGAGATCCCGCGCGCCGGCAATTATTTCACGGCCCAGATCGGCGATTACCCTGTCGTCATCGTGCGCGGCAAGGATCAGGCCATCCGCGCCTTCCACAACACCTGTCGCCATCGCGGCCACCGCGTCTGCACCAAGGACAAGGGTGCCGCTGCCAAGCTCGTCTGCCCCTATCACAACTGGACCTATGACCTCGACGGCTCGCTGGTCTTCGCCCGCCAGATGGGCGAGACTTTCGACAAGGCCGAGTTCGGCCTGAAGACCGTCCATTGCGAAAGCGTCGGCGGCTATATCTTCGTCTGCCTCGCCAACGAAGCTCCAGATTTCGCCCCGATGCGCGCTTCCATCGAGCCGTATCTCGCGCCGCACCGCCTCTGGGAAGCCAAAGTCGCCCACAAGAACACGATCATCGAGAAGGGCAACTGGAAGCTCGTCTGGGAAAACAACCGCGAGTGCTACCACTGCGCCAGCAACCATCCCGAACTCTGCCGCACTTATCCGGAAGCTCCGACCGCAACCGGCGTTCAGGGTGCCGGCGATGACCCGTTCATCTCAGAGCACTGGGCGCGCTGCGAGGCCGCCGGCCTGCCGTCCGCCTTCAACATGGACCCGACAGGCCAGTTCCGCACCGCCCGTATGCCGCTGATTCAGGACGCCGAGAGCTACACCATGTCCGGCCAGCGCGCGGTGAAGAAGCCGCTCTCCGCCGACGTGCCGATCAGCCATATCGGCACCATGCTGCTCTTCCACTACCCGACGACCTGGAACCACATTCTCGGCGACCACGCGATTTCCTTCCGCGTCCTGCCGCTGTCGGCCGAAGAGACGGCCGTCACCACCACCTGGCTGGTGAACAAGGATGCGGTCGAAGGCGTCGATTACGACTTGGAAGAGCTGACCCATGTCTGGAACATGACCAATGATCAGGACCGCTCGATCGTCGAGGAAAACGCCTTCGGCATTCGCTCGCCGGCCTATGAGCCCGGTCCCTATTCCGTCGATCACGAAGGCGGCGTCATGCAGTTCGTCGAATGGTATTCCAACTTCATGACGGGCCGCCTTCAGGGCGACAAGGCTCGCCTCTCCGTGGTGGCCTGATCATGAACATCGCTGTCACCCAGTATCGCCATGTCGATGAGATGCGCCCCTGGTCCGACCGGGAGCATCTCCTGGAGTGTGTCGCCGTTACGCCGGAAGCCGCCGACGTGATGACCTTCACCTTCAAGCCGAACAAGCCGGGCCTCTGGTTCCGCTACATGCCGGGCCAGTTCGTCACGCTCGAGATCCCCGTCGGTCCCGAGCCGGTCATGCGCACCTATACGCTCTCCTCCAGCCCGTCGCGGCCCTACACGATCGCCGTGACGGTCAAGGCTCAGAAGGACAGTATCGGCACCCGCTGGATGTTCGACAATCTGAAGCCCGGCATGGCGCTGAAGGCTTTCGGCCCGCTTGGCGATTTCTCCTATGCCAAATATCCGGGCAAGAAGTATCTGTTCATCTCCGCCGGTTCCGGCATCACGCCGATGATGTCCATGACCCGCGACCTGAGCGACCGGGCCCCCGACAGCGACATCACCTTCCTCAACTGCGCCCGTTCGCCCGACGACATCATCTTCCGCTGGGAGCTTGAGGCCAAGGCGCGCGACATGCCGAACTTCCAGCTCGGCTTCATCATCGAGCAACTGGGTCGCGGCCAGCTCTGGTCGGGCCTGAAGGGTCGCATCGACAAGGCGAAGATCGCGCTTCTGGCACCCGACTTCCTCGAACGTACCGTCTTCTGCTGTGGCCCCGCGCCCTTCATGGCAACGGTCCGCGAAGCGCTCGAAGGTGCCGGCTTCGACATGAAGCAGTATCACGAGGAAGCCTTCCAGCCGGTCAAGCCGGAACTGCCGGAAGTCGTCATCTATGCCGATGGCGAGCAGCCGACCAAGGTCACCTTTGCGATGTCCGGCAAGGACGGTCTTTGCGCGCCAGGCCACACGGTCCTGCAGGCGGCCCGTGCGGCGGGCGTCCGCATCGGGGCAGCCTGTGAATCCGGTCTCTGCGGCACCTGCAAGGTGATGAAACTGTCAGGCGAGGTCGAGATGGACCACAATGGCGGCATTCTCGACGACGAGATCGACGAGGGCTACATCCTCGCCTGCTGTTCGCGGCCCAAGGGCGATATCGAGATCGAAGTCTGAGCGGACGATCTCCGATCAATTGCGTGTGAAAAGAGGGCGGAACCGGAGCGGTTTCGACCTCTTCCTATTGCACGATGGCGCCAAGGCTCGCCTGCCACTTGCAGCGGCTTATCTGGCCGTTTAGCATCTTCTGGTGGAGGCTGCCCGACCGATATCGCGGTCCGGCCAGGCGTCGGCCATGAGGGCCGGGGCGGGCGATGGGTGGCTCCGGGTCAAGGGGGATCACGCATGAAGCTTGTTTCTGCTCTCGCCGCCGCATGCCTCGCCGTTGCCGGTGTCATGGTGTCGGGTCCTGAGGCGCATGCCGGCGGTATCGAAGTCCGCATCTATGAAAGCCATACCAGCTATCGACACTATCAGCGCGTCACCGTCGTGTCGCGCCACCAGGGCTATCGCGCGCATGGCTACCGGCTGCATCGCCCGGGCTATGTCTATCACAACGGCCTCTGGATCTCGCCGCGCTCCATGCGGTCAGGGGTCATTGTCGATCGCCCCATCCCGCGTCGCCATGTGGTGAATTACGCTGGCGGCATCAATCCGCGTCACCACAGCTGGTGCGCCGAACGCTATCGGTCCTACCACTGGCGCAGCAACAGCTTCCAGCCCTATCACGGGCCCCGACAGCAGTGCCACTCGCCCTACTATTGAGGGCTAAAGGAACAAAATCTGGCTTGCTCCGTTGACGGTCACTTGCGCGCGCAAGTGGCCTGAAAGCCCTGGCGTGCGAAGCGCGAGTCATGAACGACATGTTAATTTTGAGTTCAGGCTGGCTCCAATAAATTGGTTTTCACAGGTCGAGGGGCGGGTTTCATCCGCGCCGGACGACCCTGAGAAACATGCAGGGAGATACACCATGAAGACTGCATTGAAGACGACCGCCGTGGCAGCACTCGCATCGATCCTTGCCATCACGGGTATGGTCCCGGCCCAGGCGCAGGTCATCCGCCCGGTGGCTCCGATAGCAGCGACCACTGATGCCACCACCGTGCAGTATCGAGACCGCTATGAACGCCGGATCGACCGTCGCATTGATCGTCGTATCGATCGCCGCATCGACCGCTACGAGCGCGCTCGCTACTGGAACGGTCACCGCGGTTACCGCGATCGCCGCGCAGGCTACCGTTACCACAATGGCTATTGGTATCCGCTTGCAGCCTTCGCAGCCGGCGCCATCATCGGCGGTGCTATCGCCCAGCCGCGTCCGGCTCCGGTCGCGCCGCGCGCCGGTCTCAATCCGCGTCACTACAGCTGGTGTGAGGCTCGCTATCGTTCCTACGACAGCTACTCGAACACCTTCCAGCCGTATAACGGCCCCCGCCAGCAGTGCCTGTCGCCTTATTATTGATCGACCGCACGGACTGATCCGGCTTCCTCAAGAGGCCGGAAAGGGTTAACATCGAACCGCCCCGGCCCTGTGCCGCGGGCGGTTTTTTCGTAAGTCCGATCCGCCTGTTTCCTAACGGCAAAATCCCCGCGTTAACCATTTGTTAACCAAATCGGCGCTACTCCTTTCATCAACGATTTGTTTACGTAGATGACCAAAGTGCTAACCGAACCCCGCTCCATCCGCATCAAGGGCAGATCCTTCCTGGCCGTCGTTCTGACGCCGGATCCGCCGTTCGACGACTGGCTTGTCCGTCTCGACGATCTCGCGGCCCGTTCGGCCGGCTTCTTCCTCGGTCGCCCCGTCGTGCTGGACGTGTCCGAGATCGAGATCGACCGTCCGCAGTTGAAGGCGCTGATCGCCGAACTCGCAGCGCGCAATGTCTCGATCATGGGCATCGAGGGCGGTCGCCCGTCGCTGGTCGAGCCGGGCATGCCGCCACAGTTGAAGGGCGGCAAGCCCGCCGCAGACTACGAGGTTCCGCGCGAAGAAGCGCCGGAGGCCTCGGCCGCCAAGCCCAAGGGCAAGGTGGAGAAGCAGCCGGCAGAGCAGGCGCCGCCGCAGGTGACGGTAGCGCAGAGCCCGGTTTCCGCCCCGTCGATGATCGTGCGCGAAACCATCCGCTCCGGTCAGTCGGTCATCTACACACAGGGTGACGTCACGGTCATCGGTTCGGTCCAGTCGGGCGCCGAAGTGATTGCCGGTGGCTCCGTCCATATCTACGGCGCGCTGCGCGGCAGAGCACTCGCCGGATGCGTTGGCAATGCCGACGCAAGGATATTCTGTCGTAAGTTCGAATCCGAGCTGGTTGCAATCGACGGCGTCTACGCGATGACCGACGACATGGATCCAGAATTGAAAGGGCATCCAGTTCAGCTTTGGCTGGAGGGGGATGCAATCATGACAGAGAGAATGACGTGAACTTGAGCGGGGACAGACAGGAGAACCATATGGGCAAGGTGATAGTCGTGACATCCGGCAAGGGCGGGGTCGGCAAGACCACCTCGACGGCCGCTCTCGGTGCAGCGCTGGCACAGCGCAATGAAAAAGTTGTCGTCGTCGATTTCGACGTCGGTCTTCGTAATCTCGATCTGGTGATGGGCGCCGAGCGCCGCGTCGTCTACGATCTCGTCAACGTCATCCAGGGCGATGCCAAGCTGCCGCAGGCGCTGATCCGCGACAAGCGTTTGGAAACGCTCTTCCTGCTTCCTGCCTCGCAGACCCGCGACAAGGACAACCTGACCGCCGAAGGCGTGGAGCAGGTCATCAACGAGCTGAAGAAGTATTTCGACTGGATCATTTGCGACAGCCCGGCCGGCATCGAACGCGGTGCGACGCTTGCGATGCGCCATGCAGATATGGCCGTCGTCGTCACCAATCCGGAAGTTTCCTCGGTCCGCGATTCGGACCGCATCATTGGTCTGCTTGATTCCAAGACGCTCAAGGCCGAGCGTGGCGAGCGCATGGAAAAGCATCTCCTGCTCACCCGCTACGACGCCGTTCGCGCCCAGCGCGGCGACATGCTGAAGGTCGATGACGTGCTCGAGATCCTGTCGATCCCGCTGCTCGGCATCATTCCGGAAAGCATGGACGTGTTGCGCGCCTCCAACATCGGCGCTCCGGTGACGCTGGCTGATGCCCGCAGCGCGCCTGCACTCGCCTATTTCGACGCTGCCCGTCGTCTGGCCGGCGAGACCGTTCCGATCACCATCCCTGGCGAGAAGCGTGGCCTCCTCGACAAGATCTTCGCGCGGAGGGCCGCATGAGCATTTTCTCCCTGTTCCGCAAGCAGCGTTCCGCCCCGATGGCGCGCGAGCGACTGCAGGTCCTGCTCGCCCATGAACGGGCGTCACTGGAAAGCGATCTGGTGGCCATCCTGCGCGAGGAAATCCTCGCCGTGATCGCCAAGCATGTCGAATTCGATCGTGACAAGGTGCAGATCAAGATGGACCGCGACGAAGACGTCTCGATCCTCGAGATCGACGTCGAGATCCCGCGCAACGCGCAGCGCCTCGCCGCCTGATCAGACCATTCTCTGCAATGACAAAGGCCGCCGCCGGTATCCTCGGTCGGCGGCCTTTGTCATTGGGTGACGAGGGCAGGGCGGTCGTGCCGCCCTGCCTTTCGCGACGTCAGCCGATCTTGGCGTTGTCGTCCTTCTTGATCGCAATGATCGTCGAGCGCGGCAGCTTGCCTTCGCCATCCGGGAACGGCGCGTCGGGATGCTGGATGCCGGCAAACATGGTGCGCTTGTCGGCAGACCAGGTGAGGCCGGTCACTTCCGAACCCTTCGGGCCGGTCATGAAACGCTCGATACGACCGGTGACCGGGTCGCCGGCGAGCATCTGGTTGTTGCCCTGGCCTGCGAAGTCGCCCTCGTTCGAATCTTCACCATCCGTCTGGATCCAGACGAGACCGGTCGAATCGAACATCATCCCGTCAGGCGAGTTGAACATGTTGCCTTCGTTGATGTTGGACGAACCGGCATAGGCGCCGTCCTTGTGCACGACCGGGTTGCCGGCCATGGCGAACAGGTCCCACTTGAACTTGCCGTCGGCATGGTCGTCATTCTCAGGGTACCAGCGCACGATCTGGCCGTATTCATTGCCTTCGCGCGGGTTGACGGCGTTGATTTCCATCACGTCGCCACCGGCATTGGTGCGCATCTTGCCATCCTTGAGAACGGCGCGGTTCGAGTTGTTGGTTAGGCAGCAATAGGCTTCGATCGCAACCGGATTGATGGCAACCCATTCCGGGCGGTCCATGGTGGTGGCACCAACCTTGGAGGCTGCCTGACGGGTGAAGACGGCGATCTCGTCGGCCTTCATGCCGGTGGTCTCAGGCGTCAGAGCCAGCCATTCGCCGGTGCCCTCGTCGGAGAACTTGGCAACGTAGAGCATGCCTTCGTCGAGCAGCTTGGAGGTGTCGCCACCCGGGACATAAATGCCGTTGGAGACATACTTGTAGAGGAACTCGCCACGCTCGTCGTCGCCCATGTAGACGACCACGCGACCATCGCGTGCGATGACCACGGCAGCGTTTTCATGCTTGATGCGGCCAAGAGCGGTGCGCTTGATCGGCGTCGAGGAAGCATCCGACGGATCGATCTCGACGATGTAGCCTGCGCGACGCGGCTCGTTCGGGTTCTTCGCCACGTCGAAGCGCTCGTCGAACTTCTCGTAGCCGTAGCGCGTCTCGGCCACGATGCCGTAGCGCTTGTAGTCGTCGGGCATCTTGTGGTCGGCGGCGGTTGTGCCGAAATAGCCGTTGAAGTTTTCTTCGCAGGTCAGATAGGTGCCCCACGGCGTCTTGCCGGCGCCGCAGTTGTTGAAGGTCCCGAGACAGTCGACACCATTGGGATCGGCGGCCGTCTTGACGAGGTCGGAACCGGCGGCAGGACCGGACAGCTTCATCGGTGTGTTGTGATGGATGCGGCGGTTGAACTTGCTGTCGAGCACGATTTCGAAACCGTCGGCGCCTTCGGTCACTTCCATGACGGTCACACCCTGCATGTTCTGCAGGATCTTCACGTCGTCGAGGCTCTTCGGCATGCCCTCTTCATTGTTGGGCAGGTTCGTCTCGTTGTTCACATATTCATGGTTGACCGCGATCACCTGGGCATTGCCGATGACAAAGAGTTCCATGCCGTCGGTGTTCTCGCCGAAGACCTTGTCGGAGGCCTCGAGCGAAACGCCATTGACCGGATCAATGTCGGCGACGTTGGAGAACAGCGGCTGGCCCCACTTGGCGAGCGGCTTCCAGCTGTAGCCTTCCGGCACATGCACGGTGTTGTCGGTCGCAATCGCGATCGGCTTGAACGGGAAGCGCGATGCGGCTTCCTGCGCCTGGGCCGAGGTCGAGCTCATCAGGTTGCCGAGCGTGCCCATGGCGGCTGCAGCAGAGCCCATGGCCAGGATGCCGCCGAGGAACCCGCGGCGGGAGACGGCGCGTTCAACGACGCGGTCGAAGTCGGTCACGGCCGGCGGCGGATTATGCAGCTCGTCCCACTCGTCCCAGGACAGGTGATTGGTGTTGGTCTCGGTCATCGCTGAGCCTCCTATGGGTTGAAGTTCACCTCCGACTAGCCATCGCGGGTAACAGTGATGTGACGAAATCCGGGCAAGCGAGTGCATCGCAAATTGCTCATTGATGCGACCCGAGGATGCCCGCGGTCCTCTCGTCTTCAAGTCCTTGTCGCTGTTTGTCTTTCACTGGCGCTGTCGTCGATCCGCGCTTCCGTCGCAGCCCAGCTTTCACGCATCTTTGTTTGAGACTTTGTCCTCGAACTTTCGGTGCCCGCTTGCCGACGGTGGACGAGACCTCCTGCCGCATCCAAAAGATTTGACGTTTACGTAAAAATCAATTAGCCAAAGGGAAGAATGTGCCGCGCTTCCTGGGTGGAGACTGGGCGTGGCCTTGAACCATACGCCAGTTGGAGGAGCACGTCATGTACAAGGCGCCCGTTGAAGAGATCGCGTTTACCCTGAAGCATGTCGCCGGCCTGACAAAGGCCATCGAAGACGGCAAGCTGGGCGAGCTGAGTGACGATCTCGTTGATGCCATCCTCTCTGAAGCCGGCCGTTTCGCCTCCGACGAAGTCGCACCGCTCGCCGAGATCGGCGACAAACAGGGTGCCCGCATGGTCGATGGCAAGGTCGTCGTTCCCGATGGCTGGGACAATCTCTACCGTGCTTGGGCCGAAGGCGGCTGGAACTCACTGACAGCGTCCGAAGATTTCGGCGGGCAGGGGCTGCCCCATATGCTGAATGTCGCCGCTCTTGAGATGTGGAATTCCGGCTCGATGGGCTTTGCGCTCGGACCGACGCTTACCATGGGCGCCGTCGACGCGGTGACTGCGCACGGCTCCGAGGAATTGAAGGCGAAGTATTTGCCGAAAATGGTCTCCGGCGAATGGACCGGCACCATGAACCTCACCGAGCCCCATGCCGGCTCGGACCTCGGCGTCATGAAGTCCCGCGCCGAGCGCCGCGATGACGGCACCTACCGCATCTTCGGCCAGAAGATCTACATCACCTGGGGCGAACACGAGATCACCGAGAACATCATCCATCTCGTTCTCGCGCGTCTTCCCGACGCACCCGCTGGCACACGCGGGATCTCGCTCTTCCTCGTGCCAAAGTATCTCGTCAACGACGACGGCTCAATCGGCGCCCGCAACGACCTCCACTGCCATTCGCTGGAGCACAAGATCGGCATCCACGGCTCGCCGACCTGCACCATGATATATGGCGACGGCAAGTTCGGCGATGAAGCCGGCGCAATCGGCTGGCTGATCGGCGAGGAGAACAAGGGCCTTGCCTGCATGTTCACCATGATGAACAATGCTCGTCTCGCCGTCGGCATGCAGGGCGTCGCCATCTGCGAAGCCGCCACCCAGAAGGCCGTGCAATACGCCAAGGACCGCACGCAAGGCAAGGCTCCCGGCTGGACCGGACAGGGCATGTCGCCGATCATCGAACATCCGGATGTCGCCCGCATGCTGGTGACTATGAAGGCGCTGACCCAGGGCTCGCGCGCAATCTGCTACGTCTGCGCGCACGCCACCGATATGAGCCACCACGCTGACGGCGACGAGGCCCGCCACTGGGCCGAACGCGCAGCCCTGCTCACCCCGATCGCCAAGTCCTTCGCCACCGATGCCGGCGTCGATGTCGCCTCGCTCGGCATCCAGACCCATGGCGGCATGGGCTTCATCGAGGAAACTGGTGCCGCCCGCTACTGGCGCGACAGCCGCATCGCCCCGATCTACGAAGGCACCAACGGCATCCAGGCCGCAGACCTCGTCACCCGCAAGCTGCCGCTTTCCAACGGCAACCATGTCCGCGGCTACATCACCGAACTCAAGCAGGTAGTGAACGCCGTGCGCGCCTCCAATCTCGAAGGTTTTGGCGAGACCGCCGCCCGCCTCGACGCGAGCCTGTCGGATCTCGAAGATGCCACCGAGTGGCTGCTCTCGCAGCTCGCCGCTGGCAACGCGTCTGCAGCGCTCGCAGGCGCCACACCCTACCAGCGCCTTTTCGGTCTGGCTTTGACCGGTGTCTACCTCGCGAAGGGTGCGCTCGCCGACGAGGACCACGGTCGCGACAACCGCCTGGCGCTCTGCCGCTTCGCCGCCGAGAACCTGATCGCCGAGACAGCGGCGCTGAAGGATCGTGTGGTCAACGGCGCTGCGAGCCTGGAAGCAGCACGCGCGCTGTTTGCATAAGACGCTGGCCGCGGGTCCTCTTCTCCCCAGCGGGGAGAAGGTGGCCGAAGGCCTCAGCGCAATACTTTGCGCTTGAGATGAGGGGGAGGCGAAGCCTCGCAAGACCCCCTCATCGCCTCGCATTCGCTCGGTACTTCTCCCCGCTGGGGAGAAGAGAAGGAGACCGCCCATGACCGACCACATCCAGATCACCCGCCCAGAAGCCCATCCCGGCGTCCTCGTCCTGCGTTTCAACCGTCCGGACAAGAAGAACGCGATCACGCAGGCCATGTACCAGAAGCTGACCGCAGGTCTGCTGGAGGGCGAGCAGGACGACACGATCCGCGCCATCGTCTTCCTCGGCACCGAGGGTTGCTTCTCCGCCGGCAACGACATGGCCGATTTCCTCGGCTTCGCCATGGCCGGCGCGGTCGGCGAACCCGCCGCCTTCGGCCTCCTGCGCGCGCTCACCGAAGTCACCAAACCTTTGGTCTCCGGCGTCGACGGTCTCGCGATCGGCATCGGCACGACGCTGCACATGCATTGCGACCTGACGGTTGCCTCCGACCGCAGCCTGTTCAAGACGCCCTTTGTCGATCTGGCGCTGGTGCCGGAAGCCGCCTCCAGCCTGATTGCGCCGCGCATCATGGGCCACCAGCGCGCTTTTGCCATGCTCGCCGCGAGCGAAGGCTTCTCCGCTGAACAGGCCCGAGAGGCAGGTCTCATCTGGAAGGTCGTCTCGCCGGATCAGGTCGAGACTGAGACCATGAAGATTGCCTCCTCGCTCGCGTCCAAGCCGCCAGCCGCGATGAAGATCGCCCGTGCTCTGGTCAAGGGCAGCGCTGACGAGGTGCGAACCCGCATGCAGGAAGAGCTCGTGCATTTCGTCGCCCAGCTGAAAAGCGCCGAAGCTCGCTCCGCCTTCGAAGCCTTCATGAAGGGCCGCGGATAAAACCGTCGGCCGTATGTGAGGCCTACTTATTTTTCGGACTTCGCTTAAGTACCCGTTAAATCCTGCGGGGTATCTGTGAGAGAGCGGCAAATCCACCGTTCCTGCACCATGATGGTGCCGTGATCACACAATGCCCCGTGACCCTCGCGCCGAAGTGGCGCGAAGAGTTTTTGCAGGACCGTACCGTGAAGACCAGTTCCAACCTGATGACCAAGATTCTGGTGGTTGCCTCCCTCGTGGTGGTGGCTGCCCTCTCCGGCTTCTCTTTCTATATCGACAGCCTCCAGCGCAACGCGACGAGTGCGGCCGTCAAGAGCGAGATCGATAGCTCCGGTCTCCAGGCCTCGCAGAGTATCGCGAACTGGCTTGGCGCCCGTGTGATGCTGACCGAGCTTGCCGGCAATGCCGCAGCCAAGGCGCCCGATGCGGCTGCCATCACCGCCGCATTCGACAACCCGGTCCTGATCCGCGAATTCATGTCGACCTATGTCGGCGACGAGCAGGGCGTCTTCACCAGCGTGCCGAACCAGCCGCTGCCGGAAGGCTACGATCCGCGCAAGCGCCCGTGGTATCAGGACGCCGTCAAGGCGGACAAGATGGTCCTGACCGACCCCTATGCCGACGCCTCGACCGGCAACCTGATCATCAGTGCCGCCATTCCGGTGAAGAAGGACGGCAAGCTCTACGGCGTTGCCGCTTCCGACTTCTCGCTGACCTCGCTCGTCGACATGGTCAACTCGGTTGACATGGGCGGCAAGGGCTCTGCCTTCCTCGTCAAGCAGGACGGCACGATCCTCGTCCATCGTGACGGCAACCTCGTTACCAAGACGCTGAAGGATGCCTTCCCGAACCAGACACCCGCAGTTGGCGCCGGCATCACGGAAACCACCTTCGCCGATGCCAACGTCCTCGTCTCCTTCCTGCCCATCAAGGGCCTGCCGCGCGAAGACTGGTATCTCGGTGTGCAGATCGACCGCGATCTCGCCTTCGCCGCGATCGGCGAATTCCGAACGGCCGCAGCCGTCGCCACCCTCGTCGGCGTCGTCGCCATGATCGGCATTCTCGCAGCCCTGCTGTCGCGCCTCGTGGTTCGTCCGGTGGTCGACATGACCGGCGTCATGGGCAAGCTCGCCGGCGGCGATGTCTCGGCCGAAATTCCGGGCACCGCCCGGCAGGACGAAATCGGCCAGATGGCCGCTGCCGTTGCCGTCTTCCGCGACAACATCATCGAGCGCGGTCGCCTGGCCCGCGAAGCGGATGAAACCCGCACCATGACCGAACAGGAGCGCCGCGAACGCGAAGCCGCAAGGACGCGCGAAGCCGAGCAGGTTTCCTTCGCGGTCCACTCGCTGGCTGATGGCCTCGGTCGCCTTGCCAATGGGGACCTCGTATCGCGCATTGAAACGCCCTTTGCCGGCGACCTCGACCGCCTGCGCGTCGACTTCAACGCCTCCGTCGAAAAGCTCCACGATGCGCTGGCCACCGTCGGCCGCAACGCCCGCGCCATCGATGGCGGTGCTGCCGAAATCCGCTCCTCTGCCGACAATCTCGCCCGCCGCACCGAGCAGCAGGCAGCTTCGGTCGAGGAGACGGCTGCCGCCCTCGAAGAGATCACCACCACCGTCAAGGACAGCGCCCGCCGTGCCGAAGAAGTCGGCCAGCTGGTGACCCGTGCCCGTGCCGGCGCCGAAAAGTCAGGTGAAATCGTCGAAAAGGCCGTCGATGCCATGCAGGGCATCGAGAAGTCTTCCGGCGAGATCTCCAACATCATCGGCGTCATCGACGAAATCGCCTTCCAGACCAACCTGCTCGCCTTGAACGCCGGTGTCGAAGCCGCGCGTGCCGGTGAAGCTGGCAAGGGCTTCGCCGTGGTTGCCCAGGAAGTCCGTGAACTCGCACAGCGTTCTGCGAACGCTGCAAAGGAGATCAAGACCCTGATCAGCGCCTCCGGTACCCAGGTCAAGCACGGCGTCGAACTCGTCAACGAGACGGGCAAGGCGCTCGACGTTATCGTCCGCGAGGTCCAGGAGATCAACGGCCACGTCAACGCGATCGTCACCGCCTCGCGCGAACAGTCGACCGGCCTGCAGGAGATCAACACTGCCGTCAACACCATGGACCAGGGCACGCAGCAGAACGCCGCCATGGTCGAGGAACAGACGGCAGCCAGCCACGGCCTTGCCCAGGAAGCAGCAGCGCTCACGGCTCTGCTCAACCAGTTCCGCATCGACGAGCGGGCCTCCGGCACATCCTCTGGCCATCGTCGCGCCGCCTGATCAGCACTTGCTTAGCCTGGGAACGGCGCCCGCGTGGCGCCGTTTTCCGTTTCAGGCAAGATATGGTTCAGCCTGTGTTCAGTCTTTGCCGCTAGTCTCTCCAACTCTGGGCTATCTCGGGCGTTCGGTTTTTGCTGCGCGTCCCATCTGATCGCGGTCCGTCGAAATCAAGCCGTCTTATCGAGGTTTTCATGTTGCGTTTGTTCTGTGTCGCACTCAGCCTGCTGTTCATCGTCTCCCCATCATCGGCCGAAACGCTGGCAAGCGGCCAGTCTCCCTACGTGCTGATCAATGATACCAATGGCGTCATCATCGAAACCCATAAGACTCCGCGCCAGACCCAAGGCGTCCGCCCGCAGCGCTACATCTGCGTCGTCGACCAGTCCGGCAGCGTCGGTGGCGGCGGGCAGGTGTCCTGCCCGGCAAAACCCGGTCGCGTCGGCGGCCGCTGCCGTTGCGCCAACGTCACCGGCTCCGGAACGCTTCTCACCTACTGAATGGCCATACGCGGGTTCTCTGTTTCTGGAAGCCCGCGACATTCGTTAGGAACCTGCTGCGGGTAGCAGCCGTTCGTCCTGTCTCGAAACAGAAAAGGACGTGACCATGCCCCGCATCAAGACCCGTGACGGTATCGAACTCTATACCAAGGACTGGGGGCAGGGCCGCCCTGTTATCCTCCTGCATGGCTGGCCGCTGACCGCCGACACCTTCGATGATCTGTCGATGGCGATCGCCGATGCAGGCATGCGCGCCATTGCCTATGATCGTCGTGGCTTTGGCCGCTCGGAACAGACGTTCAACGGCTATGACTATGATACGATGGCAGACGATCTGGCCGACGTCATCGCCTCGACCGGAGCCAATGACGCGACAATTCTCGGCTTTTCCATGGGAGGCGGTGAGGTGGCGCGCTACATGTCCCGCCACGGTGGCGCCAACCTGCGCTCCGCGGTCCTGGTGTCCTCTGTAGTGCCCTATATGCTGCAGACCGAGGACAATCCGAACGGCACGCCCCAGTCGACCTTCGACGAGATGACGGAGGGCATGGTCGAGGATCGCGCTCACTTCTTTGCCGGCTTCTTCAAGGACTTCTACGGCGTCGGCATGTTCGACAAGGCGGTCAGCTCCGAGGTGCTCGACTGGTCCGTCCGCCAGGCGATGATGGCGGGGCTGAAGCCGACGCTCGCTTGCGCCAAGGCTTTCGCGACCACTGACTTCCGTCCGGATCTTGCCGCCTTCAACGTGCCGACCCTGATCATCCATGGCACGGACGACAAGACGGTGCCGATCGATGCCGCAGGTCGTGCCGCGGCAGCCGGTATCAACCAGTCCACGCTGATTGAGTATGAGGGTGCGCCCCACGGGCTCTTTGCCACCCACAGGCAACGCTTCATCGATGACGTGCTGGCGTTCCTGCGCCGCTGAGCCATTGGGCCTCCCCGGTCACGCCGGGGAGGCCCCCAGATCAATCTTCCCCCCTGCCGTCACCGACCGGATTGATGTCGTCGACGAAGGTGACGAGATCCGCCATGGTGAAATGCCCGGGCGTCTTGGATGGCAAATGCGGCGTCCAGTCGGATCTCTGCCAGATGAAGGAATTCTGATCGCCATGCACCAGCCCGAGAAAGGTCTCGGCGACGATCGTTGATCCGACAGGCCCGAGCCTCAATCCCTCATGCAACTGCTCGGCCTCCTTCAGGACGTAGTACCAGAGCGGCGTCGCCTTGAGGAACCCGTTCTGCGCGGCAGCCTCGCCATCGGCACCGCGCGAGAGCTGCATGTCGCTCAGCGGCTCGAAACCCATGGCGCGCGCCACATCTTGGCCCGAGGGCAGTCCGATCTGCGATCCGCGCCTCAGATTGCGGAAGGGCAGCACGAACTCCCGGGCGGCAACCGTCTCCATGTCGTCCGGGTGGCCCGGCAGTGTATGCAGCGCCGGCACGATGAGCGGATCGAGCCTGCGGGCATGATTAAGCGTGAAATCGGCTTCAGGCCGCGTTTCGAGATCGAAGAAACGGCGCCAGTCTATCGCCCAGTTGGATGGCAGAGACCGCAAGGGGCCAACCGGGCCGGGCGGCACCTCCGGCGCAAGTTCGCCGACGATCTGGCCGGATTTTCCGGTGAAGTTGAACATCAGATCGAGCGTGCCGTCCGTAAACCCGTCGGGTCGGAAGACCGCGTTGTGACTATAGGCTTCCCGCACCATCGAATGCCCGAGGCGATAGGCGGCCGCCGCGAACTCTGCGGGCATATAGGGGCGACTGCGGAAACGATAAAAGCGCCGCCCCTCATGCTTGATCTTGCGGATCAATCCCGGCTCCGTCAGCCTCTCGACGAAATCGAAAAGCACGATCCACTGATAGTGCCAGGTGACGATGCGCCGTGCTTCCAGAAAGAGCGCCATGCCCTTCAGGCCGGAATTGGTTTTCTCGAGGTGGTCGACTACGGCATTGTGGAACTTCAGCATCAAAAGGTGAAACTGCGCCACCAGCAGGTTCTCGTCATTGCGCTCGTCGAAGATCAGCGCCCGCCCATGGGCATTACGAGGCAAGTCGTTCGGCAGCGCCGGGATCGTACCGGCAAAGCCTGCCGAGGCATCGGCCCTGCCAATCAGAAATCTCGGCCCCGGCGGTTTGCCGACCGCATCTTTGGCGTAGAGATAGGGGTGCAGTCCCGGGCCGTCCCCATACAGGGAATCGAGATCCAGCGCTGGTGTGCGGAAGTTCTGTGTCGCCAGCGGATCGGCGCGCTGCTTGTCGAGCGGTGTGGTGTCGAGCGTGATGTCGTGGTCGACGAACTGGCCGAGATAGGTATAGCCGGCCGGCAATGTCGGGTGGTCGCCCGTGTCACCCTTTTCGTCCCGCATCGCCTTCGCGAGCTTGAAGAGGGCATCATCCTCGGCATGCAGCGGCGCCAGCCGCGGAAACATTTTGCCGAATTTGCCCGGATCGGCATTGCCGGCAAGCGCCTGCAGGGATTCGCGGCTCATTCCACGAACGCCATGCCCATGGGCTGCGATTTCAGACATCGTCATTCCCCCTTTGATCCCGTTATTTATGAATAGCGGGATCAAAGGATAAAATCAGGAATGGCGCAAGAAACCGAAAGCAACCTTTGATTGCGGTTGCGGATTAGCCCTTGCTGAGCGTTGCGACGGCCTCGACATGCGGAGACCAGAGGAACTGGTCGATCGGCGTCACCTTGTCGACCCGGTAGCCGCCCGCGATCAGGATTGACAGGTCACGGGCAAGCGTCAGCGGATTGCAGCTGATCGCGACGACCTTCTTGACCTGTGACCTTCCGAGTTCCGCACACTGCACTTCGGCACCTGCCCGTGGCGGGTCGAAGACGACGGCATCGAAGCCCTTGAACTCCGAGGTCATCAGCGGACGACGGAAGAGGTCGCGCCGCTCAACCGTCACGGGCTTCAGGCCCTGCGTATTGCGGGCGGCAAGATCCAGCGACTTCACAGCCTTCTCGTCGGATTCGACCGCGAGCACGGAGGATGTGCGGGCAAATCGAAGCGCAAACGTGCCGACGCCGGAGAAGAGATCGACGACCTTCTTCGCCTTGCCGATATGGGCAACCGCGAGTGCCGCCATGTGCTCCTCCGCTTCGTGCGTCGCCTGGGTAAAGCCACCCGGCGGCAGGACCACACGGGCCCCGGCGAAGTCGAGCAGTGGCTTGTGCGGCTCGATGACGATCTCGCCATTGGCAGACACGCGGGCGATACCCTTGAGCTTGATCACAGCATTGGTGACCGCGCGCCGTTCCTGGTCGCCCAGCCCGCCGCGCAGACCATCGAGCGAGATGTCGAGGCCGGTCGTCGTCTCGGTCACGGTGATGCGGAAGTGCTCGGCCCCGCAGGCATTGGCAATGATCTTGATCGCGTCCAACCGGGAGATCAGCCCGTCCGACGCGATGGGACATTCCTCGACCGGCACGACATGATGCGTTTCCGCCTGCATGAAGCCCATGACGAGGCCCTGTTCCCGCCGACGGGCAGTGAAGACGAGGCGGCGGCGCTGATGCGGATGGGCCTCGAAGATCTCGCCCACGGGCGCCTCGATCCCCTTCGACTTCAGGGCATCGATCAGCACCTGCCGCTTGAAGGCATTGTAGGCGGGCTTGGCCATGTGCTGCAGCGAGCAGCCGCCGCATACACCGCCAACGCCATCAGGACCGAAATGCTTGCAAGGCGGCTGAACGCGATCGGGCGAGGTACTGGCAAAGGACATGATCGTGCCCTCGTTCTTCACCTTCGCGATTGAGACCGTTTCGCCGGGCAGCGCGAAGGGCACAAAGACCGGCCCATCGGCGCCATGCGCCACCCCGTCGCCCTTGGCGCCGAGGCTCGAAATCGTGACGGTTTCGGCGCTCATGCTGCGTCCTCTTCGTCGTCCTGATCGTCGTCGCCATCGTCGGCATCATCAGGCTTTACGCCGGCAAGCAGGAATTCCTCGTTCCCATCGCCACCAGCGATCGGGGAGGGGATGAGACCGAGGCTCGTCCAGCCCATGTCTTCAATCAGCCAGCGCTCCAGTTCTGCGGCGACCACCGGTGCGGTCTCCGGTTCTTTCAGCAGCCCCGCCTTGCTGATCGCTTCGCGGCCGGCCTCGAACTGCGGCTTGACCAGCAGCAGGCAATGGGCGCCAGGCTCGGCCTGCTCGAGGGCAGGGGCCAGTGCCAGCTTCAGCGAAATGAACGAGACGTCGGAGACGAGAAAGTCGAAAGGCTGATCGTCATAGTCCTCGGGCTCCAGGTAACGCGCATTCAATCCTTCCAGATTGGTCACGCGTGGATCGCTGGCAAGCCGCGGATGCAGCTGGTCATGGCCGACATCGATCGCTGTCACGTGTGCTGCGCCACGCTTCAGCAGGACCTCGGTAAAGCCGCCGGTGGAGGCGCCGACATCCAGACAGTGGCAGCCTTCTGGCGAGAGGTTGAAATGGTCGAGTGCGGCGTCGAGCTTGAGCGCCGCGCGCGAGACGTAATCCTGGGCAGGATCGTCGATATCGAACTGGTGCGTGGCGGCAAAGACGAGGCTGGGCTTCGCCACCACCTTGCCGTCCACCTTCACCGTGCCACGCTGGATGGCGTCACGGGAGCGGGAGCGGCTGGCGAAAAGGCCGAGGGCGACCAGGAGCTGGTCGAGGCGCTGGGGTTCTGGGAGCTTCTTCATGCCCCGTCAATGCGGTGAGATGCGCCGCCGCGCAAGTCTTTTTCGCGGTCCGGCCTCAGGACCGGTCACTCCAGGTCAAACAGGGTTGCGATTTTCAACGGGATGGCCATTCCAGGTTTCATTAGCGATGCTTTAAGCAATTGCAGCTAATGTTCACTGGCCGGCGCAATGCGATCATCCCCTCCCAAGCAGCGCGCTCCGACAAAACACTGCGGGCCCTCCTCCTCCTCCTTCAGGCCTGCAGGATTAGAAGCCCTCCGGTTTCGGGCCCGGGGGGCTTCGTTTTTTTCCCCCTTATTCGCAGTTGGACCGCCATCAATTCTGTCTCTTCGGAAGCACTGGAGAGGAGTTTTGGTCGCCCCGCGCCGTCAGCCCAAGTCCGAGACGCTTTCCTTCCTGCTGGGCTATTCATCGTCCGCGCCTGCAGCACGGTTTCACACCCAATTCTCACCAGGAATGTTCAATTCAGGCACGATCTCGTGAATTTTAGTAACTATTTATATAGACGAGAGGAAATAAACTATAGGTACATCAGAATCGATAGGTGCAACCATGTCTCTCATGACTTTTTTCAGAAATGAACCCCGGGCTGTTCTCAATGCCCTCGACAGATCCCAGGCCGTCATCGAGTTCGAAATCAATGGTACCATTCTCTCAGCGAACGAGAACTTCTGCGGCGCGGTTGGCTATTCCTTGAACGAGATCGTCGGCAAGCATCACAGCATGTTTGTTGGCAAGCATTACGCGCAGTCAGCGGAGTATCGCGATTTCTGGACACGCCTTGGCCGAGGAGAATTCTTCAGCGCGCAGTATAAGCGCTACGGCAAGGGAGGCCGCGAAATTTGGATTGAGGCCTCCTACAATCCGATCATGCGCGGCGGAAAGCCCTACAAGGTCATCAAGTTCGCGACAGACATCACCGAACGCAAACTGGCTGAACTGGAAAACGGCGGCAAGCTCGACGCGATTTCGCGCGCCCAGGCAACGATCGAGTTTACCCCGGACGGCCACATCCTCACCGCCAACCAGAATTTCCTCACGGCCGTCGGCTACAAGCTGGAAGAGGTGGTCGGCAAGCATCATTCGATGTTCTGCGATGGCGAATACGCCCGATCCGCTGAATACCAGTCCTTCTGGAAGGATCTGCGGGCGGGCGAATTCAAGTCGAGCGAATTCACCCGCATCCGCAAGGATGGCAGCAAGATCTACATCCAGGCCTCCTACAACCCGATCTTCGACGAGGATGGCCGGGTCTTCAAGGTGGTGAAGTTTGCAATCGACGTTACGGGGCGTGTGCGGGCGGTGGATGCCATTGCCGCAGGTCTTGCCCGACTGTCCGAATGCAATATCCGCGTTACGATCGACGATCCCTTCATCCCAGAATTCGAACGCCTGCGCACCGACTTCAACACCGCAATCGCGGAATTCCAAAAGACCCTCGAAAGCGTGCTCGGCGAGACAGGAGCCCTGACCGAAAACAGCCAGAGCCTGAAGGACGATGCCGAAGCCCTAGGCCGTCGCACCGAACAGCCGGCTGCAGCCCTCGAACAGGCCTCCGCCGCGCTTGAACAAATCACCGCTACAGTCAAGGAGGCGTCGGTTCGGGCCCGCGATACCCGTGACATCGTGAAGGAGGCCCGCACAGCGACCGGTCAGTCTGTCGAAGTCGTACGCTCCACGGTCGAGGCGATCGGGCGCATCGAAAACGCCTCGAAAGAGATCGGCAGCATCATCGACGTCATCGACCAGATTGCCTTCCAGACCAATCTCCTGGCGCTGAATGCAGGTGTCGAGGCAGCGCGTGCAGGTGACGCCGGCAAGGGATTTGCAGTCGTGGCGCAGGAGGTCCGCGAACTGGCCCAGCGTTCTGCTGCCGCCGCACGGGAGATCTCCGCCCTCATCCTCAACTCGACGAACGAGGTCGCCGAAGGCGTGCGCCTGGTCAATGCCACGGGCTCGTCTCTTGAGCGGATCGAAAGGTTCGTCAATGAGATCAACGTCAATGTCGATGCCATCGCGACCGGAGCCAATGAACAGGCCTCGAGCCTCAGCGAGATCAACAACGCGGTCAATCAGCTCGACCAGGCGACCCAGCAGAATGCCGGTTTGGTATCCAGCATCTCGACGGCCAGTGACATCATGGCGCTCGGGGCCGTCAAGATGAAGACGCTGGTCGACATCTTCAAGCTCAACCGTCGCACAGCCCGACGCGAGCCTGGCTCGCCGGCCGCAGGTGCAGGGGCACATATGCGCGGCCGCCAGACCATCGCGGCCTGACCAAACTCGACCTGCTCCGCAGCAAGTGGACGATTCTTAGGGAACGTAGCGATAGAGCCAGTCGCGTATGTCTTCGGGCAGCGCGACTGGCTCGCCGCTATCTGCGTCCCGCGCGGTCCAGGTGACGTCGATCTCGGCCACCGTCTGCCCGTCCTTTTCCATCGCCACCTCGAAGCCGACGGATTTGCCGCCGATCTTGTCGACTTGGACGATCATTCGCACGGCATCCTCGACCCGCAGCGGCTGGTGCAGGCGGACCTCGAACTTGGCGGTGCTGTAAAGTGGCTCGTTTTCCAGCGGCGGGCGATAACGCCAGAAATGCCGCACAGCTTCCTCGGCATGCTCAACATAGGCCGAAGCGCGCATCTCGCCCGTCGGACCGATGTCGCGATAGGCGACGACCAATGCGCTCACCTCCACCCGTTCCATCTCGTCCATGCGCTCCCCCAATCTTATCCAAGTGTTAGCGGCATCTAACGGCATCACCGTCGCCTTCACAAGGTCTGTGCCGCCGCCCGGTGCTGGCGTGACGCCGCAGTGGGTTGGGTAAAACCGGGATGCGAGGTGGAAGATGACGGCCGAGCGCATTATGTTGCCCCCGACCCAGGAAGGATGCCCCATGGCCACCCGTCTCTACGAGAACCCGATCTTCCTCGAGCACAACACGCCCGAGGGCCATCCAGAGCGCGCCGATCGCTTGCGTTCGCTCAACATCGCGCTGGAGCATCCGAACTTCGCCCGTCTCGAGCGCATCAATGCTGTTCAGGCGAACGAAGATGCGGTGACCCTCGCCCATCCCGAGGAGCATCTCTTCGCGGTGATGCGCCAGATCCCCGAGGAAGAGGATCGCATCAACCAGCTCGAGGCCGATACCTACGCCTCGCAGAAGAGCCTGCAGGTGGCGCTGACCGCAATCGGTGGCGCGATGGCCGCCGTCGATGACGTGATGACCGGCAAGGCCGACAACGCCTTCGTCGCGGGCCGTCCGCCGGGCCACCATGCGGAAAAGTCGAAGGCCATGGGCTTCTGCCTATTCAACACAGTGGCGATCGCTGCCCGCCATGTGCAGAAGACCTATGGTGTCGAGCGCGTCGCGATCGTCGATTGGGACGTGCACCACGGCAATGGCACCCAGGACATCTTCTGGGACGATCCCTCGGTGCTCTTCTGCTCGACCCACCAGATGCCGCTCTATCCCTACAGTGGCGCAAAGGACGAGACCGGCACGCATCGCAACATCGTCAATGCGCCGCTATCGCCCAATGTCGGCTCGGATCATTTCCGTGAAGCCTTCAAGAGCCGCGTGCTTCCCGCGCTCAACGACTTCTCGCCCGACTTCATCCTGATCTCCGCCGGCTTCGACGCGCATCACCGCGATCCGCTCGCCCAGATCAATCTGGTGGGCGAGGATTTCGACTGGGCGACTGGCAGGCTGCTGGAAGTCGCCGACCGTTTCGCCCATAACCGGGTCGTCAGCCTGCTCGAAGGCGGCTATGATCTCGAAGGCCTCGCCGAATCGGCAGGCCTGCACATCTTAAGACTGATGAAGGGTTGAGTATGTCCGACGCCACTGTTCCCGCCGATCTCACCGGCATTTCCTTCGAAAAGGCCGTGGCCGAGCTCGAAAGCATCGTGGCGCGGCTGGAACGCGGTGACGTGGCGCTCGACGAATCCATCGCCATCTACGAGCGCGGCGAGCTGCTGAAGAAGCATTGCGAGCAACTGCTCTCCGCTGCCGAAAACCGCATCGAGAAGATCCGCCTCGACCGCGCCGGCAAGCCGACCGGTAGCGAGCCCCTCGACGGCGCGTGATCTAAGCGCGGCTATCTCGTAGCCGATCACCAAACACAAAGCCGCACACAGCAGAATGGCCCCTTTCGGGGCCATTTGTCGTTTTCGGGTACTGAGATCCGAGCTTACTCGGCCGGGTTCTTCGCTTCCACGGCCTTGGGGCCGCTGGTCTTCCACAGCGAGTATCCGACGCCCACGCCGAGGATGAGGAAGGTGATGCCGAGCGACCACTCCGGCGGGAACTTCTCCCAGCCCATGCCCCAGGCGATGAAGATCTTCGAGCCGATGAACATCAGCAGCACCGACAGGGCATACTTCAGATAGGCGAAGCGGTGCAGGATGGCATCCAGCGCGAAGTAGAGGGCGCGCAGACCGAGGATCGCGAAGATGTTCGACGTGTAGACGATGTACGGATCGGTCGTGATCGTGAAGACGGCCGGCACGGAGTCGACGGCGAACACCAGGTCCGCGATCTCGATCATGACGAGCGCCAGCAGGAGCGGCGTGGCGAAACGCTTGATCTTGCCCGTGACCGGATCCGGCTTCTTGACGATGAAGGCGTGGCCGTGGATTTCCTCCGTCACGTTCATCCGGCGCTTGAGGAAGCGGATCAGGGCATTGTCCTCGATCTTGTGCTCCTTGTCGGCGACAAACAGCATCTTGACGCCCGTCAGGATCAGGAAGCCGGCGAAGAAGTAGAGAACCCAGTGATACTGGTCGACGATCGTCGCACCGAGCCCGATCATGATGCCGCGCAGCACGATGACCCCGAGAATGCCCCAGAACAGCACGCGGTGCTGATATTCGCGCGGGATGGCGAAGAAGCTGAAGATCAGCGCAATGACGAAGATATTGTCCATCGCCAGCGTCTTCTCAACCACGAAGGCGGTCAGATACTGCGCGGTGGCGGTCGTATCCATCTGCCAGTAGATGAAGCCGGAGAAGAGAACGCCCAGCGTGATGTACATGGCCGAAAGCTTCAAACTTTCGGCGATGCCGATTTCATGGTCCTTCTTGTTGAGGACGCCAAGGTCGAAGGCAAGAAGTGCCACGACGAGGAGAATGAACAGCAACCACATCCAGAGTGGCTTGCCGAGAAACAGAATGAGCAGGAGTTCCAATTGTGTGACCTCTGTTGCATTGACCGGTGCTCGATGCAACGCGCGCACGGTCTCGCTGAAGAGAGGTCCGGTCCGGGCATGGCATCGAGCGTGCTCGATGCGGTCCGACATCACGAGGGTAATCCGTCGTCAGAGGGGCCCGGTCCGCAAATGCTCAAATGGGGCCTGTCATCCGGAGTTCAAGACCGCCGACGAGAAAAAAACACAGGAATGACACAATTGGTCATTTGCTCGGGTGGCGGCTTAGGCGCCGCCACCGCCGATCACGCCCGGGCTCGAAGCGCCCCCGCCACCCGGTGGATATGCTCAGCCCCGATCCCGCAGCAGCCGCCGATCATGGTCGCGCCCGCTTCCGCCCAGTCGCAGGCGAAACGGGAATAGACGTCGCCGGTCAGATCACCGCGGGTATCGTGCAGCCCTTCGTTCGCGGCCTTGTCGTCGGTTTCGGTCTCGAAGGCATTGGCATAGACGCCGATCTTCAGCTTCACGCCCTTTTCGGCGAAGACGGCGGCTGCCGTCTCCACGGCCTTTTTCATCACTTCGGGTTTGGCACAGTTGAAGAGCAGCGCCGAAGCGCCCGAGCCTGCCGCCCATTCGGCAGCCGCCCGCACGGTCTCTCCCGAGCGCAGCTTCGGCTCGCCCCCGGCGATCTGGGCGGCATCGTCGGCCAGCGTAAAGGAGATCCAGAACGGCTTCGGCTGGGCCTGGATCGCCTTGCGCACGGCCTCGCCCTCGGCAATCAGGCTGAGTGTTTCCCCGAGCCAGACATCCACATGGGGGCTGAGATTTTCGACGAGAACCTTCAGATAGTCCTGCACCGTCGAGGGGTCGAAATTCTCCGGCTCATAGGAGCCGAAGATCGGCGGCAGGGATCCGGCGACCACCACCTTGCGGCAAGCCCCGTCTGCCGCCTCCCTTGCCAGTTCACCCGACAGCGCGATCAGGGCCGGGCCATCCTTGCGGAACCGCTCTTCGCCGATATGGAAGGGCACCAGCGCATAGGAGTTGGTGGTGACGACATCGGCACCGGCCGCGATGAACTCCTCATGCACCTGGCGCACGATGTCAGGACTGTTCATCAGGGCCAGCGCCGACCATTCCGGCTGCTTCAGCTCCGCCCCAAGCCGCAAAAGTTCGCGGCTCATGCCGCCGTCGAGGATCATGGTGTCTGTCATGGCTAAGTCTCCGTCGGATGCGGTCATGGGGTGAGCGCCTGGTCGAGATCGGCAATGATATCTGCTGGTGTCTCGAGGCCGATCGACAGGCGGAATAGCCCGTCGCCGGCATAGGCGCGGTAGTCGGTGAGGGCGTCGCCCGTGAGGCGGAAGGTCGAGGTCATCATCTCCTCGGTATCGAGTAGCACGACGAGGCTGCGCTGGTGACCGAGCGAGAAGGCATAGTGGGCAACACGCAGCCTTGTCGCGAGCCGCTCGGCGGCGGCCTTCGGGTTGCGCGTGCGAAATGCGATCATGCCGCCGAAGACATCCATCTGGCGTTTCGCGAGATCATGCTGCGGGTGGGAGGCGAGACCCGGATAGATCACACGCTCGACCTCCGGATGGCCTTCCAGGAAACTGGCGACGGCAAGGGCGCGGTCTGACGCCATGCGCAGGCGTGGATAAAGCGTATCGATCCCGCGCATGATCAGCCAGGCCGATTGGGCCGAGAGTGATGCCCCGAGATAGACACCGGCGCGGCCCCTGATACGGGCGATCAGTTCCTTCCGCCCGATCACGGCCCCGCCCAGCACGTCGCCATGGCCATTGATGAACTTGGTCAGCGAATGGATGACGAGATCGACGCCGAGCGTGAGCGGCCGTGTGGCAACCGGCGTGGCAAAGGTTGAATCGACCGAGATCAGCGCCCCGTGTCTATGGGCAATCGCCGCCAGCGCTTCGAGATCGACGATGCGCAGGATTGGATTGACGGGGCTCTCGCAATGGACGAGCCGCGTGTTCGGTCGCATCGCTGCCTCAACGAGATCGAGCCGCGCCATGTTGACCGGTGTCACCTCGATGCTGAAATCCGGCAACACCCTTTGCGTCAGTTCGACGGCGCCCGCATAACAGACATCCGAGACGACAAGGTGGTCGCCCGCCTTGAGGAAGGTGAACAGCGTGCCGGCAATCGCTGCCATGCCGGTGGCTGTTGCCAGCGCATCCTCGGCACCTTCGAGGCCCGCCAGCCGCTGTTCCAGCTGCCGCACGGTGGGGTTTGTCCAGCGGGCATAGAGATAGGGCAGATCGGCGAGGTCAGCGACGCCATCGGCGGAGAATGCGCCATCGCCCGGCATCAGCACATTGTTGACCGACATCGAGACATTGGGCGCGATCGCCCCGGTCGCGGGATCGATCACCAGGCCAGAATCGAGGGCCCGCGTTTCAGGCCCGGCAGACGCGGGCAGGGGATGGGTCACGAAGGTTTTCGTCATGGCATTTCACTTTCAAGCCGCCTCAGCGGCGGATCGGCACCTGCGCCTCGACCACCCCGAAGGCGCGGGTGATGAGCGCAGTCAGCGCGACATAGAAGAGGGTGACCACAAGCAGCGGCTCGTAGACGAGAAGCGTGTCCTGGCGAACCTTGAAGGCGACCGCGTAGAGATCCATCACGGTCACGGTGAAGGCGAGCGGTGTGGCTTTCAGCTGCAGCACGATCTCTCCGGCAATCGTCGGCAGCGCCGTGCGGATCGCCCGGGGCAGCCAGATGCGTCTGATCAGCATGAAGGGGCTCATGCCGAGCGAGCGTCCCGCTTCCAGCTCCCCCTTCGGCACGGACAAGAGCGCACCGCGCAGCACTTCCGACTGATAGGCGGCGAAGTTCAGCGTGAAGGAGAGGGCGGCGAAGAAGAAGCCCTCGCGCAGGATCGGCCAGAGGAAGCTCTGGCGAAGTCCCGGCACCATCGGCAGCAGCGAACCAACGCCGTAGTAGAGAAGCCAGAGCTGGATGAGCAGCGGCGTGCCGCGAAACACGGTCGAATAACCGAGTGCGAGATTGCGGGCGATTGGCCCGCCGCTGACCCTGGCAAAGGCGAGCCCCACCGCCAGCACGAAACCGAAGCCGACCGAGATGACCAGCAGCGCTACCGTCTGGAAGGCGCCCTCGATCAGAAGCGGCCAATATTTCGCGATCCACTCGAAATTCATCTGTGTCCCTCCCTCAATGCGCCGGCCGCTGGCCCCGGCGCACGCGGCGCTCGATGCCATGGAAGACGAGGTTGGAGAGAAGGGTGATGACCAGATAGAGAACGGCCGCCGCCAGGAAAAAGAGGAAATACTCCTTGGTATTGGCGCCGGCGAGCCGCGTCGTCAGTGCCAGCTCCTGATAGCCGACCACGGCGACGAGCGCGCTGTCCTTGGTGACCGACATCCAGAGATTGGCCATGCCGGGCAGAGCGTTGGGAAGCAGTGCCGGCAACGTCACGCGACGAAAGCGAAGCAATGGCGACATGCCGAAGGCCCGCGCCGCCTCGAGCTGTCCTGTCGGGATCGCAAGGATCGCGCCGCGCAGAACCTCGGTCATATAGGCGCCCTGCACGAAGCCAAGCACGGCGACGGCTGCCACGAAACCATTGACCTCGACCGGCGGCAACCCGGAGGCCATCAGCAGTCGGTTGAGGCCATCGGTGCCGGCATAATAGAGCCCGACGATCAGGATCAGTTCCGGAACCGCCCTGATGACGGAGGTATAGCCTTTGAGGAGCAGTCCCACCGGGCGATTGTCGGAAAGCTTGCCGATCGCTCCGAAGAGACCAATGACCAGCCCGATGGAGAAGGCGCAGGCCGAAATGGCAACGGTCGTCGCAGCACCGGTCAACAGCGCGCCGCCCCAGCCCGGAGGCTGAAGCGCCAGCAATTGCCATGCCGTCATCGACCCTGTCGCCATCTCGTCCGCAATCCCTGCCGATTACTGACCGTAGACGTCGAAGGTGAAGTAAGCCTTCGTGATCTCGTCATACTTGCCGGAGGCGCGGACGGCGGCGATCGCCGCATTCAGCTTGGCCTTGAGTTCGGTGTCTTCCTTGCGCAAGCCACCGCCGATGCCGGTGCCGAGAACGGACGGATCAGCCGCCACGTCGCCCATGTCGGCGCAGCAATCCTTGCCGAAATCGGTCTTGAGGAAATCGGCAAGTGGGATGGCATCGCCGAAGACATAGTCAATGCGGCCGGCGGAAAGATCCTGGAAGGCTTCGTCCAGGGTGGCATAGGTCTGCTCCTCGGCCTTGTCGGCGAAGTGCTTCGCATAATAGGCCGACTGAACCGTCGAGACCTGGATGCCGATCGTCTTGCCGTCGACCGCCTCAGGCGTAGCACCCGGCGTCGCATCCTTCGGTCCGATCAGCTTGCTCGGCGTGTTGTAGTATTTGTCGGTAAAGTCGATGGTCTTCAACCGCTCCTCGGTGATCGACATCGACGACCAGATGACGTCGAACTTCTTCGTCTGCAGCGCCGGGATCAGGCCGTCCCAGGAAACGTCGACGACCGAGCAGGTCTCCTTCATTTCCGCGCAAACGGCGTTCATCAAATCGATTTCCCAGCCCTTCCAGGTGCCGGAGGCATCCTTGGCGAAGAAGGGCGGATAGGCCTCGTTCATGATGCCGAAGCGGACTTCAGCCTGGGCGGTGACGGCGGTTGCGGCGAAGGCGGCACCGGCGAGAAGAAGGGAGATCAGTTTCATCGTCGTTTTCCCCGATTGGATTGAAGGTTGAAATGGGTGTTCAGGCAGTGGACCCGCGCCCACCAAGGCTGCGGGTGAATTCGCGGCAACGGGCGCTTTTCGGGTCGCCGAAGATCTGGTCCGGCGATCCCTCTTCCTCGACGCGCCCCTTGTCGAGGAACATCACATGGCTGGAGACCTCGCGGGCAAAGCTCATCTCATGCGTGACGAGCAGCATGGTGCGGCCCTCTTCGGCCAGATCCCGGATGACCTTCAGCACTTCGCCGACGAGTTCCGGATCGAGCGCCGACGTCGGTTCGTCGAACAGCATCACGGCCGGATCGACGCAAAGCGCGCGGGCAATTGCGGCCCTCTGCTGCTGGCCGCCGGAGAGAAAGGCCGGATAGGCATCGCGCTTGTCGTAGAGCCCGACCTTGGCGAGCAGTGCTTCGGCCTTCTCGATCGCCTCCCGACGCGGCATTTTCAGAACGTGAACGGGGGCCTCGATGACGTTTTCGAGTACCGTGCGATGGGCCCAGAGATTGAAGCTCTGGAAGACCATGCCAAGCCCGGTGCGTAACCGCTCCAACTGCTTGCGGTCGGCGGCCTCCAGGCTGCCCTTGCGGGAAGGGCGGAGCTTCAGCTCCTCACCACCGATAATGATGCGGCCGCGGTCTGGGGCTTCCAAGAGGTTGATGCAGCGCAGGAACGTGCTCTTGCCGGATCCGGACGAGCCGATGATCGAAATGACGTCGCCACGATTGGCCTTGGCCGAGATGCCCTTCAGAACCTCAATGCCGGCGAAACTCTTGTGGATGTCGTGCACGTCGAGCGCGGCCGGGGCAGTTCCTGTCATCTTGATCCCAGGTAGTTTGGCAATTCCGAGACCATAGGAGGCTGAAGCTGCGGATTTCGAGCGCATTTCCGGCGTGTGGCGGGAAAATCCTGCATGAATGCGTTGGATGCTGCGGAAAGATGGCGCAATCCGTCGCAATCGGTTATGCAGCGAAAAATGCGGTGCGCGAGGAGGGAGAACGCATGCCGGACAAGCTCGATCAATTCGACCGAAGCATCCTCGAAGTGGTGCAGCGGGACTGCCAGCTGAAGGCGGAAGCGATTGCCGACAAGGTGGGCCTGTCCCCCTCGGCTGTGCAGCGCCGCCTGCGCCGTCTGCGCGACGAGGGCATCATCACCGCCGAGATCGCGGTGGTGAACCGCAAGGCGACGAGCTTTCCGATGACCTTTATCACGGGCATGGAAATCGAGCGTGACAACTATGATGCGCTCACGCGCTTCCGCGCCTGGGCCGACAAGCAGGAACATGTCCAGCAGGTCTACTACGTCACCGGCCAGGTCGATCTCGTCGCCATCATCACCGCCCGCGACGTCGAGCACTATGATGACATCAGCGCCCAGCTGATGGCCGAGAACCCGCAGATCCGCCGCATGCACACCAATGTTGTCCTGCGCGACGTGAAGGTGGGTCTCCACATTCCGGTCAAGGAATAGCCGTCTCCTCCGGTCCGACGAATACTGAACGATGCGTCACCGCGCGCGCAGTCGATCCGTTCTATGATCCTCATCGAGACCTGTTAGTCTTCACCGGATTGAACGAAGAGGTTTCCCATGTCCTTCTTTCCCGGAAACGATCCCGTCCCAGGTGACGCCTTTGCCTGCGACGCCATCGAACATCTGATCATCCCCCGCTCCAGCGACATCGGCGGCTTTTCCGTTCGCCGCGCGCTGCCCTCGGTCCGCCGCCGCCTCGTCGGCCCCTTCATCTTTTTCGACCGCATGGGGCCGGCGATCCTGAAGGCGGACGAGGCCATGGATGTGCGGCCGCATCCGCATATCGGCCTCTCCACCGTCACCTATCTCTTCGACGGCGAGATCAAGCATCGCGACAGCCTCGGCACCGAGCTGGTCATCGCCCCCGGCGACATCAACCTGATGACGGCAGGGCGCGGCATCGTGCATTCGGAGCGCACGCCGGAGAACCTGCGCGGTCATCCGCTCTCAATGTCCGGCCTGCAGACCTGGATCGCGCTGCCCGACCAGCTGGAAGAAATCGAACCGGCGTTTGCCCATACGGCCAAGCGCGAGCTTCCGACCTTTGCCGATCGCGGCGCCTCGGGTCGCGTTGTCATTGGATCCATGGGCGGCTTACGCTCGCCGGTGAAGACCTTCTCCGAAACGCTCTATGTCGATCTGACCCTTGAGGCCGGTGCCCGCTTCCCCTTCGACGCCACCCAGGAAGAGCGCGCCCTCTACATCCTCTCAGGCGAAATCGAGATCGCCGGAGACCGCTTCGCCCCCGACCAGCTTCTCGTCTTCCGCCCCGGCGACGAGATTACGCTCATCGGCGGCGCGACCGGTTGTCACGTCATGTTGTTCGGCGGTGCTGCACTCGGCACGCAGAAACATATCTGGTGGAACTTCGTTTCCTCGTCCAAGGAGCGCATCGAACAGGCCAAGGAGGAGTGGAGAACTGGCCGATTCGACATCGTTCCGGGGGACGAAGAGGAGTTCGTGCCTTTGCCGGAGGGCCGTTGACGTCTATATAACAGCGTGGTGTCGGATATTTGCCCAGTTCGTCTTGGGATGCTATCGCGCACCCAAACGAGTTGAAGAGGCAAGAGCCCCGTGACATCCATGCCCGATACGCCGCTGCTGGACAAGGTCGAGTTCCCGAGAGATCTCAAGGCCATCGAGGACCGCGATCTGCCGCAGCTGGCGCGCGAAGTGCGCGACGAGATGATCGATGCCGTGTCGAAAACGGGTGGTCATCTGGGGGCAGGCCTCGGCGTCGTGGAGCTGACGATCGCAATCCACAAGGTCTTCGAGACGCCGGATGATCGGCTGATCTTCGACGTCGGACACCAGTGCTATCCGCACAAGATCCTGACCGGCCGCCGGGAGCGGATCCGCACCCTGCGCCAGGAAGACGGCCTCTCCGGCTTCACCAAGCGCGCCGAGAGCGAATACGATCCCTTTGGTGCTGCCCATTCCTCGACATCGATTTCCGCTGGCCTCGGCATGGCAGTCGCCGCCGAGCTGTCGAAGACCGACCGCAAGGTGATCGCCGTCATCGGCGACGGCGCCATGTCGGCCGGCATGGCCTATGAGGCACTGAACAACGCAGGCGCCCTTGACGCCCGACTGATCGTCATCCTCAACGACAACGATATGTCGATCGCCCCGCCGACGGGCGCGATGAGTGCCTATCTCGCGCGCCTCGCCTCCGGCCGCAGCTATATGGGCTTCCGCGAGTTCGGCAAGAAACTGACCGCCTATCTCGGCAAGACCGTCGACCGCGCGATCACCCGCGCCGTCGAACACGCCCGTGGGTATGTCACCGGCGGCACCATGTTCGAGGAACTCGGTTTCTACCATATCGGCCCGATCGACGGTCATTCCTTCGACCACCTTCTGCCCGTGCTGCGCAATGTCCGCGACAATGCCAAGGGCCCCGTGCTGATCCATGTCGTGACCCAGAAGGGCAAGGGTTATGCGCCCGCCGAAGCCGCTGCCGACAAGTATCACGGCGTCAACAAGTTCGACGTCATCACCGGGACGCAGGCCAAGGCCAAGCCGAATGCGCCGGCCTATACCGCCGTCTTCGCCGATGCGCTGGTCGAGGAAGCCCGCCATGACGACAAGATCGTCGGCATTACAGCCGCCATGCCCTCGGGCACCGGCCTCGACAAGCTGCAGTCGCTCTTCCCCGAGCGCACCTTCGATGTCGGCATTGCCGAACAGCATGCGGTGACCTTTGCCGCTGGTCTTGCTGCCGAAGGCTTCAAGCCCTTCTGCGCGCTTTACTCCACCTTCCTGCAGCGTGGCTACGACCAGGTCGTCCATGACGTCGGCATCCAGGGCCTGCCGGTCCGCTTCCCCATCGACCGCGCCGGTTTCGTCGGCGCCGACGGCCCGACCCATGCCGGCTCTTTCGATACTGGCTTCCTTGCAGCACTTCCGGGCTTCGTGGTCATGGCCGCTGCCGACGAGGCAGAGCTGAAGCACATGGTCCGCACCGCAGCGGCCTATGACGAAGGCCCGATCTCCTTCCGCTATCCGCGCGGCGAAGGTGTGGGCGTTCCCATGCCGGAGCGCGGTGATATCCTCGAAATCGGCAAGGGCCGCATCGTCAAGCAGGGCTCCAAGGTGGCGCTTCTGTCGTTCGGCACGCGCCTCGCCGACTGTCTGCTCGCCGCCGAAGACCTCGACGCTGCCGGCCTCTCGACCACCGTCGCTGACGCCCGCTTCGCCAAGCCCCTCGACCACGACCTGATCCGCCAGCTCGCCCGCCACCACCAGGTGGTCGTGACAGTCGAAGAAGGCGCCGTCGGCGGCTTTGGCAGCCATGTCATGCATTTCCTCGTCAACGAGGGCCTGCTCGACAACGGCCTCAAAGTCCGCTCGCTGGTGCTGCCCGATGTCTGGATGGACCAGGCCAAGCCCGAAACCATGTATGCCAAGGCAGGCCTGGATTCCGCAGGCATCCTGAAGACGGTGTTTGCGGCGCTGGGCCAGGACGTGCCGGGTGTGATTGCGGCGGGGTGAGGGTAAGCACCCTAGCCCATCCCTCTCTGGACTTCCCCCAAACGCCCCGCTAGACCGGGCCTTCAATCGACGGGCGTTGAAGCGCGCCTCGGAGGCTCCATGCACACGGCACACACCACGGATATCGCACCCGACTGCGCGCCCGATTGGGCGGCGATTGCGGTCGTCATCCTCGGTGTCACCGCCTTTGCGGTGGGGCAGGGGCTCACCTATCCGCTGATCGCGCTGATCCTCGAAAGCCGGGGTGTCTCCTCCAGCATGGCGGGCTTGAACGCCTCGGTCTTCGCGCTCGGCCTCGCCTCGTCGACGCTGATGATCGGGACGCTGACGCAGAGGATGCGCGGCGACAGGCTGATCGTCGCCTCGCTGCTCGGCGTCTCCGTCTGTCTTGCGACCTTCTCGGCTTTCGACCAACTCTGGATCTGGTTCGCCGCCCGCTTCCTGCTCGGCTTCTGCACCAGCATCATCTACACGGTCTCCGAAGCCTGGCTGAACACCGCCTGTCCGGATCGCCTGCGTGGCCGCGTGTCGGGGGCCTATAGCGCCGGCATGTGTGCAGGCTTTGCAGCAGGTCCGCTCGCCATTCCACTTGTTGGCATCGAGGATGGCTTCGCCTTTGCGCTCACGGCAGCTTATGTGGCACTCGTCGCCTTCGCCTCGGTCATGCTCGGCCGCTATGCCAAGACCAAGCCGGAAGCCTCGGAAGCCGGCGGGCTCCTCACTTTCGTCAAAATGGCGCCGGTCCTCACCCTGATGGTCGTCGCCTTCGGCTTTTCGGATATCGCGGCGATCTCGATGATCCCGCTCTATTTCGTCGAGCGCGGCTACAGCCAGAATTTCGCGGCCTTCGTCGTCACCATGGTGGCCCTGCCCACGGCTCTTGCCCAGCCCTTTGTCGGCTGGTTGCTGGATCGACTGTCGCGGCCCGTCATCGCCGTCTCCGGTTCAGCCATCGCCGCCGTCGCCTTCCTTCTTCTGCCCTTCATGACGTCCCAGGCAGCCCTGCTGATCACCATCTCGATCCTCGGTGCAGCCAGCTTCTCGCTCTACACCGCAGCACTGACGCTGCTCGGAGAACGCTTCCGAGGCGGTCTTCTCGTCTCCGGCAGCGCAGTCTTTGCGCTGGCCTACGCGATCGGCAGTGCGGCCGGTTCCGGCACCACGGGCCTCACCATGGATCTCGTCTCCATCGATGCCGGCCCGGTCTTCGTCGGTCTCTTGATGCTGGTCTTCACCGGCTTCTTCGCCCTCAATCTCATGCGCGTCCGCGCCGCGAGGCGCTGAACCCATGCTCGAAACCTCTCCGCCCGAGATCTTCGACTGCCAGGCCTGTGGCGCCTGCTGTGCCTATTCCGCAGACTGGCCGCGCTTCTCGCTGGAAAGCGACGAGGAGATCGCCGCCATTCCCGAAGCGATGATCGCCAAGGACGAGAGCGGCATGAAGTTCGAGAATGGACGCTGTGCAGCACTGACCGGCGAGGTCGGCAAACATGTCGGCTGCGCCGTCTATCTCGTGCGCCCGCATGTCTGCCGCACCTGCATGCCCGGCGACGAGCAATGCAAGATCGCCCGCGCCGAGTTCGGCTTTCCGATCGAAGGCCTGCCGGAGCCCGAGGTCTACGAGGCCTGAGGTTTAAGGGACGGTAATCGTCACCTGGTCGGCCGGTAGTTCGCCACCGATTTCCGCTCTCTGGTTCTTCTTGTCATAGACACAGATCGAGCTGACGACCGCATCCGCCCCGACGGCCTTCCCCGTCAGGATCGCGACGCCATAGCTCTCCGTCCCGAACGGATCGACCACCACCTTCGGCTGTTCGATCCGCCCCTCGGCAAGCGCAGTGCATTTGGCCGCAACATCCTTGGCAAACGCTTCCCAGGCATCGCCCGACGAGGCGAGCGCCGGTGAGGAAAGGCTGATCAGGGCAAGTGCTGTAGCGGCGAGAAGCGGGCGGGAACGGAACATGGGGTACCTCGGTTGGGTGCATCGTGGCGCGGAGCGTCGGCCGGAACGCCAAGTCGCGCAAGTCCAAAAACGGAAGACATTTCTTTCGCTTGAAGGCCGGATTTTGGAAGAGCGAAGGTTGCCTGAGCGATGTTCCGCACCTATGTTCCCGTCACCTGCCAAAACGCAATCCATTTGCCAAAAGGAGATCTCACATGGCCTTCGAATTGCCCGCCCTCCCGTATGCTTACGACTCGCTGGCACCGTTCATGTCGGCTGAAACGCTCGAGTTTCACCACGACAAGCACCACCAGGCCTATGTGACCAACGGCAACAACCTCCTGAAGGATTCGGGCCTCGAAGGCCTGTCGCTCGAGGAAGTAGTCAAGCAGTCCTATGGCAAGAATGCCGGCCTCTTCAACAATGCCGGCCAGCACTACAACCACATCCACTTCTGGAACTGGATGAAGAAGGATGGCGGCGGCAACAAGCTTCCTGGCAAGCTGCAGGCTGCAGTCGACAGCGACCTCGGCGGCTACGACAAGTTCAAGGCCGATTTCGTCGCTGCCGGCACCACCCAGTTCGGCTCCGGCTGGGCCTGGCTCTCCGTCAAGGACGGCAAGCTCGAAATCTCCAAGACCCCGAACGGCGAAAGCCCGCTGATCCACGGCGCATCGCCGATCCTCGGCGTCGACGTCTGGGAACACTCCTATTACATCGACTACCGCAACGCGCGCCCGAAGTACCTCGAAGCCTTCGTCGACAGCCTGATCAACTGGGATTACGTCCTGGAAATGTACGAAGCCGCGACGAAGTAATCGTCCAGCACAATTCGCTTTTTGACGCCCGGTGCCTCGCACCGGGCGTTTTTCGTTTCAGACGCGGGCAGACATTCTGCAAATGGAACCATCCGGCATTCGCAACGTTTCTTCGGCAACACCACGAACAACGGAAAGGGTTTCACCATGGCGTCTTCCAACCTCCAGGCAGAACTTCGTGAACTGCGCGAACAGATGAATGATCTCAAGGACATGATCAGCCGCGAAGCAGGCCGCAGCAGCCGCAACGTGCGCAACCGCGCCTCCGAAGCGCTGGACGAAGCAGGCCGCGCGGCCTCTTCCGTCACCGGCTACGATCGCGATGACATCCGCAACCGCGCATCTGACGTGGTCAACGGCGCAACCCGCACGGCCCATGTCGTGGCTGACTATGCCCGCGAAGGCGCAGACACGGTCGCTGGCGTCGTTCGCCGTCATCCGGCTGCCGCCACCTCGGCTGGCCTGATCACGCTCGGCATCGTCGGCGGTGTCGTCGGTTACCTGCTTGCCAATTCCACTCCGCCGGCCCGTGACAGCCGCTGGCGCTGGAACTGAGACCAGCCATGGTCAAGGTGACCTATCACGTCGTGGAACATGACGAAGGTTATGCCTACCGTTTGGGCAACGTCTATTCGGAACCATACCCGACGCACGACGAAGCGGTGGCTGCAGCCCGCAAAGCCGCAGGCGCCCAGCAACTGACCGATGGCGATGCCGAAATCAGCTGGCAGAATGCCGAAGGCGAGTGGATCCACGAACATGCGGACGGTGCGGACCGCCCCATGACGGACGTCGTCGATGATGTCGAAGACGACCGGTAAGCCTGATCGTTTTTGAGTTCAGGCCAACGGAAAGCCCGTGGCGCAAGCCGCGGGCTTTCTCATTTTAATGTGCCGACTATGACGCCTGTCACGCGGCCCGGCGGTGTCCGTCACTTTTTGATGGCAGCTTGAAACGCTGGATCATCTGGCTGAGCGAGCCAGCCTCTGTAGCAAGCCTGTTTGCTTCATTGCTCGACTGTTCGGAGACCTGTGCGTTCTGCTGGGTGACGATGTCGAGTGTGTCGACCGCCCCGCCGATATCGCGCAGATTGCTCGCCTGATCCTGGGTGAAGTCGGCGATCGCGTCCATGTGCTCGTTCATCGTCTGGATCAGGGCCCCGATTTCCAGCAAGGTCTCACCCGTCCCATGCACGAGGCGCACGCCGTTCTCCACCTGAGACGTGGAGTTCTGGATCAGTGTCTTGATCTCCTTTGCCGCATTCGCAGAACGCTGGGCGAGCTCGCGGACCTCCTGGGCCACCACAGCGAAACCCTTGCCGGCTTCGCCAGCACGGGCGGCCTCGACACCGGCATTCAGTGCCAGGAGGTTGGTCTGGAAGGCAATCTCGTCAATCACGCCAATGATGTTGGAGATCTGCTGGGCGCTTTCCTCGATGCGATGCATCGCCTCTTCCGCCTCGGTCACCACCTTGCCGGAGGTGAGCGCGCTGCCATTGGCCTTCTTGGCAACGGTCTGCGCTTCCGCCACCCGCTGGTTGGCGGCAGCAACGGTCGCGTTGATTTCCTTCAGCGACGCGGCGGTCTGCTCAAGCGATGCCGCCTGGCTTTCGGTTCGGCGGGCGAGGTCCCGTGCGCCACCGGCGATGGTCGCGCTACCACCATCGATAATCCCTGCCGTCTGGCGGATCATGTCCATCGTGGCTGCAAGTTCTCGAACAGACGAGTTGAAGTCATGCCGCAGCGCCTCGAAGCTCTCGGCAAAGGGCTGCTCGATCTGGAAGGCGAGATCACCGGTCGCGAGACGACGAAGCCCGCCGGCAAGTCCGGCCGTGGCCACACGCAGCCGTTCGGCCGCCTCGTCCTCGGCGCGGCGCTCGACTTCGAGACGGTGCGCCTCGGCCTTTTGCCGGGCCTGGTCCGCTTCGGATTCCAAGGCCTTGTTGCGTCGCAGATTGTCACGGAAGACTTCGAGCGCTCGGGCCATGATACCAAGCTCGTCGCGCCGCTCGCGATTTTCGATCTCGATGTCGAGGTGACCGCCCGCAAGCTTTTCCGTCGCCTGGGTCAGGTTGCGAAGCGGGTTGATGGCCGTGATGCGCAGCATGGCGACCACGAGTGCGATCATCAGGCCGATCGCGCCGGCGCCCATCCACACCCGCGTCCAGACATTGTCGCGCCAGGCGGCGAGTTCCGGGGCCAGATTGACCTCGGCGCTGTAGACGCCGATGACCTCTCCTGGCTGGATATTCATCTGTGCGGTATGACAGGCCGCGCACTTCTCGTCCGAAGCGCTGCCCTGTCCCAGCACGACCGGGCGGGTCATGCGGAAAGTCTCGCCTTCAAGACTGTTCAGCGTCTGCAGCTTGTCGATCGTCTGTTGGTCGAGCGCGTCACGGGGGCTCTCGAACTCGGTTTCTCCTTGCGCCCTCTGGAAGTCGATGACCTTCGGGCCCATCACCAGCCAGATCTTGACGCTGCCGCCGGCATTGGAGAACTGCTCCATCGTCCCATCGAGCGTCTCGATTGCCGGATCGTCTTCGCCAACTTCCTTGCGGTTCAACATGGCCTGCGTATGCACGGACTCAAGCATATCAAGTGCAGCGTCGCCGCGCATGGCCGCCTTGTCCGTCAGGCTCAGCCGCTCGGCGGAAATTTCATAGGCTGCGGTGCCTGCCTGTATGGCGGCCACCGCGATCCCGATCCCGAGCACCATCTGCACCGAGAGCGGTATTTTCTTCAACGAATTCAGCATAGTTTGTCCCATCCCCACGGCCGCTGGTACGGCCCCGTCAATCGCGGCAGGATGGCGAAATATCGTTAATTCTTTGAGCAAGAACCGCTAAATTTTGCAGTATTTCTTAAAGCCTCATTGAGGATAAAGACACGCCTGCGGGAGGCCGCCGGGCTTCGCAGCCCGGCCTTGAAATCAAAATTCCGTCCAGTCCTGCTTTGCCGGTTCGGCGGGTGCCGCAGACCCCATGCCGAATGCCCGGCCGAGTTTGCCGGCCAGTGCCCGGGCAGGTGAGGGGGCCGGGTTATGCGAAGCGGAAGCCGCGGCCGGCTGACGGAGAGCAGGCTGGCGAGCAGGGGCGGGTGAAGGTGCGGCTACACGATGCTGCGTCATTTTCCCTGCAGGTGCTGCAACAGACTGGCCAAGCCGGAACTGCGCAAGCAGCGTGTTCAGCGAGTCTGCTTCCGCTGCCAGCGTATGCGAGGCGGCCGTCTGCTCCTCGACCATGGCCGCATTCTGCTGCGTGCCCTGGTCCATGGCGGTGACGGCGAGATTGATCTCCTGCAAGCCGGTCGACTGTTCGCGCGCCGCAACCACGATCGCGCCAACGTGGTGGCTGATTTCCTGCACCGCGCTGACGATCTTCTCGAGTTCCGTGCCGGTCTCACCGACGAGTGCCACGCCATTGCCGACCTGAGCGGTCGATTTCGAGATCAGCGCCTTGATCTCCTTTGCGGCATTGGCTGAGCGCTGAGCGAGCTCCCGCACTTCCTGGGCAACGACCGCAAAGCCCTTCCCCGCCTCTCCGGCGCGCGCAGCCTCGACGCCCGCATTCAGCGCCAGCAGATTGGTCTGGAAGGCAATATCCTCGATCACGCCGATGATGTTGGAGATCGACTGGGAAGACTGCTCGATCTCGGTCATGGCAGACACGGCATTGCGCACGACCTCGCCGGAGCGCTCGGCGCCGGACCGCGTGCTCTCGACCAGCTGCCCGACATCTTCGGCGCGCTTGGCGGTGTCGCGCACGGTCTTGGTGACCTGCTCGACGGCGGCAGCGGTTTCCTCGACAGAGGCCGCCTGTTGCTCGGTCCGCTTTGCAAGATCGTCGGCCGAAGAGCGGATCTCGGCCGCGCCGGCATGGATCGCCTGCGCATTGGCACCCACTGTTCTCAGCGCCGCATGCAACTTCTCGAGCGACTCGTTGAAGTTCCCCCGCAGGCTGTCGAGATGCGGCGCGAAGGCTTTCTCCAGGCGAAACACCACGTCACCGTCGGACAGCGCCGAAAGCCCCTGTGCCAGTTCGGTCATGGCAAAGCGGACTTCCTCGGCCTCGCAGGCCTTTTCGGCTTCCGCCCGCTGACGGTCGGCCTCGGCCTGTTCGCGCAGGGTGCGGCGCTCGTCGGACATGCGCGCGCTCTCGATCGCGGCATCCTTGAAGACCAGCACGGCCTTGGCCATGCGGCCCACTTCATCGCCACGGTCGACAGCCGGCACATCCACGGCGTGGTCGCCGGCTGCGAGCCGCGTCATGGCATTGGTCATGCCGGTGATCGGCGTGACGATAGAACGGGCAAGCAGCCAGATCAGGCCGACGGCAAACACACCGGCAACACCGGCACCCAGCACCAGCGCCAGTTCCAGCGCCAAGTGTGCAGCCTCGAGCCGCGCGCGGGTCGCAGCCGTTTCGGTGGCCAGCACGCCCTTGATATCCGTGGCGGCAGCCCGGAACGTATCGAGGGCACCGGTCGCGTCAGAGGTGCCGATCGCGGCGATGTCTTCAACGGCTGTCTTCCCCGCCTTGCGGGCGGCGATCTGTGGATCGGCCACTTTGGTGGCATAGGCGTCTGCGGCAGCGCGCATGGCATCCAAACGCGCGGTGAGCGCGCTGTCATTGCCGGCAAGCGTGCGGGCTTCGGCAAGGGCGGCCTCGAGCGCCTTACGCTCTGTCGCAACCGCCGCCAGCGTGCTTTCGCTGCCGAACAGCAGATAGCCGCGTTCGTTGGCCGCCTGCTCGGCCATGGCAGTGGTCGCCGCATCGACGAGGTTGACGATGCGTTGTGCCCGGTCCTGTTCGATCAGCGTGGTCTTTGCCGTATAAGCCTGGACGAAGACGACGACAGAGGCCAGGAAACATCCGGCCATAATGGTGCAAAAGGTAAGGATCAGCTTCTTGCTGAGAGAAAGGTTGTTGAGAAACATGTCGTGACTTTCGGGCGCGCGAAATGGGCAGACGGCCGGAGACCCGGCGTCGCGATGCAGCGGTGACATGATCCGTTCGGGCGTTTGCGTCTCCGTCATGGAGCGCTCAGGGGGACACCGGAAACGACCGATCAGCCGGGATCCTCTTCGAAACGATTTTACAAGCCGTTACCAGATCATCCGCGAATTTGCCTGATGCGTGAATTTCGATCGCAAACGCAACTGTTACGGTTGGTCCTGCGTCGCCACCTTGTTCGTAACGACCAGCAGGATGTTGAGATCGTTCGAGGGATAATAGTCCTTGGCGCGCATTTCGAAGGTGGTCGGCCCTGTCTTCTTCACGCCTTCCCCGCAGAAGCTGACGATCGAATCCTCATTCAGCTTGTCGACGGTCAGGTGGAAGTCGCCGATCGGCCCGTACCAGTTGTTTCCGGTCGTCAGGATGTAGGAGAGCCATTGTTCGAAATAATAGACGCCGGCATCGGGGTTCTGCTTCTTTTCGAGCTTGATCGCGGCGTTGAGGAAGTCTTCGTCGACACAGTAGCGCTTCTGGTAGTCGGCATAGGAATCGGAAGGCTTGCCGTCCCACATGAAGACGAGACCAGCGCTTCCGCCGACGCTCGGGCGATAGCGGTGCTCGACCTCGACCTCGGCACCGGCCGGGAAGGTCGTCTCCCACCAGTAGATGGATTCAAGCTCCCAGACGGGAACGTATTCCGGCTCGGATGTGCCGCCCATCCCGTAGTTCAGGTCGACGATCAGTCCCTTGGCCAGCCAGCCCTTGATTACATCGGGCTCCAGCGTCTTCAGCGCTTCCGTCGTCTCCTTCAGAAGCGGCTGCAGCGGGATCTCCTGTTCTTCGACATCAGCGGTAAAGTCGATGCCGCGCACCAGCACGCGCTGCTGCAGGTTCGGCTCGATCGCCTCACCGTCCTGGACCACGGAGAAGTCCATGAAGTTGTCGCTCTGCTCGTCCGGCACCGCCGACATGATCTCCACCGGCCCGCCGATCTTCGGCATGGGGAAGGCGACGATGGTGTTGACCGGCTTGTCGCTGGTGTTGCGGTAGAGATATTTCACCTCCACCTTTTCCGGCGAGATGTAGAGATCTTCCTTCGCCATGGTGATCTCTTCGCTGCGCGTGAACACCAGGCCGCCTGCCTCGAGAGTGGCCATGGAATCGTTTGCCATCGTGGACGTGGCGGCAAGAGCCTGGAAAGCGCAGGCGAAAATCAGTTTGGCAGTCGTCGACGTCGTCACGGTTCAAATCCCCCAGAACCCAAAACGGAAAATGCCACCTTAGCGGTGGCATTTCGATTCTTGAACGACGCTTTCTGGGTGTTACGCGCGAGCCGGCAGAAGCGGATAGCCAACGATCACGGCGCGGGCTGCAAGTGTCGCGATCGCGGCCTTGACCAGATCGCCCGGGATGAAGGCGAGCGAGCCGAGGACCACCTTGTCGAAAGGCGTGCCGGCCACGACCGAGAGCCACGGCATGCCGCAGAGATAGACGATACCTATACCGCCGACGACGCTGGCGACGAAGAAGCCGGTCATCTGCTTGACGGCCGACTGGCCCTCGCGCACGAGCTTTTCCGCGAGGAAGCCGGTGACGAAGGCACCGATGATCCAGCCGAAGATATAGCCGCCGGTCGGCCCCATCAGCACGTTGAGACCGCCGCGACCGCCCGACAGCACGGGAAGGCCGACGGCGACGAGCACGACGAGCAGCGCGTAAGACAGCGCTCCGCGCTTGGCACCGATGATGCAGCCGGCGAGCATGACGCCCATCGACTGGGCCGTGATCGGAACCGGCAGCAGCGGGATCGGCACGGGCGGAATGAAGCCGAGCACGATGATGATGGCGGTGAACAGTGCGGCGAGCACTAGGTCTCTGGTGGTCATGAAAGGTCCCCGAAAAAGATCGCCCCGTTACTGGCCCCGAATGCCGCGCGCGTCAATCGCCTCCGCGATCCGATCGGCATCCTTCAACGTCGAAATGATGAGCGGCCCGAGCATGCGCGACAGCTTCACCGGGATGCCGCGCGCCGCATGCGCCTCCTTCAGCGCCTCGTAGCGTCCCGCAATCTCCGGCACGAAACGCAGCACCAGCCCAAGCGCCAGCCCGAGATCGGCGGCCTTCATGAGGCCGAGCCGCTCCAGCGGTCGGGCGAGATCGGTGACCGCTCCCATGAAGTCGGCAATCGTCGTGGAAGCTGTCACGGCTGCGGCCATAAACAAGATCGCAATGAGCCTGAGCGTCGTGATCAGCGCCTCAAGCGGCGACAGCAGCAGGAGATTGACCGCCGCCAGAAAGGCGATCGTGAACAGCACAGGCCGGAGCCGCTTGAAGCCCTCGGACAGTCCGACACCCGTGGAGAGGTAGACCAGACCGGTCAGCAACAGGGCCGCCCCGAGCATGACTGGCTGGTCAACGAAATAGAGCGCCAGCCCAAAGGCCATCAAACCGAAAAGCTTCGGCTTCACCGGGATGCGATGCAGGAGGCTTTGCCCCTCGACATGCAGGCTCGTCAGCATCCGGCGATCTCCCGGTAGCGGGCGATGGCGTCGCCTCCTTGACCGTCGAACGCGAGCGCCCCCTGATGGAAGACCAGCACGCGGGAGAAATCCGCAACGAGCTCGAGGTCGTGGCTGATGACTACGGCCTGTTCGCCAAGCCCCTCGATCGCGGCCTTCACCCGGGCGCGGTTCTTGAGATCAAGCTGGTTTGTCGGCTCGTCGAAGATGACGACGTCAGGCCTGTTGACGCAGACGGCGGCAAGCGCCGCAAGCTGCAACTCCCCGCCCGATAGCTCATGCGGCCGCCGCGGTCCGAGATCGCTGATGCCGAAGCGAGCCAGCGCCTCGTCCACCAGCCGATCCACTTCCGTGGCATGAAGCCCCCGCGACTGGGGCCCGAGCGCGATGTCGTCGCGGATGACAGGCAGGATGATCTGGTTGCCGGGGTTCTGGAAGATAAACCCCGTCTTCGCCCGCGCTGCCTTTTCGTCGGTGACGGTATCCAGTCCATCCAGCGTCACCTTGCCCGATGACGGCTTGGCGAGACCCGCAACAAGGCGCGCAAAACTCGTCTTGCCGGAACCATTCAGCCCGATCACCCCGATACGCGGCTCGACAAGCGACAGCGAGAGCGGCTGAAGCGCCACGCGATCGCCGAAGCGCAGGTCTGCGTTATCGAAGCGGATATGCAAGATGTCGGGTCTCCGAGGGCAGTTTGTGATCCTATAGACCGACGAGGATGGCGGTGCCAGAGGTCATCAACCCGACCCGCTAGCGGGGCGGGGCTGCCCTCTGCCATCAACAGCACCCGTAATCCACAACCTCCGATATTCAACGATTGAACAAACCGCGAACATGTCCTAGCCTGATGCCATGTCGATTCCGGTCCCCAACACGCTGGCGCGAAAAATCTTCCTCGAACGGCAGGGCCTGTCCCGCTCGCCGACGAAGGCGCTCGGGCGCGAGGGGCTCTATGACCTGATCCACGATCTCGGCTTCGTCCAGGTCGACAGCATCCAGTGGGTCGAGCGGGCGCATCACCAGATTCTCTTTTCCCGCAACCAGACCTATCGCCAGTCCGATCTGGCCCATCTGGCCGAGAAAGACCGCTCGCTGTTCGAGCACTGGACGCATGATGCCTCGATCATCCCCTCGGCCTTCTTCCCCTACTGGAAACACCGCTTCGTCCGCCGCGAGGAGCGCATTCGGCAGAACTGGGCGAGATGGCAGGGGGAGGGCTTCGACCAGGCCTTCGAGGAGACTTATGCCCGTATCCGTGACCATGGCCCGGTCATGGCGCGGGATGTAAAGGCCGAGGACCACAAGTCCGGCGGCTGGTGGAACTGGCATCCGTCGAAGACCGCACTCGAATTCCTCTGGCACACCGGCAAGCTTGCGATCGCGCGGCGCGAGGGTTTTCAGAAAGTCTATGACCTCGCTGAACGCGTAATCCCGGCCGACCATCACGCAGCCGAAGTCGACCACGAGACCTTCGTCGACTGGGCCTGCCGGGCAGCCCTCAGCCGCCTCGGCTTTGCTACGTCAGGCGAGATCGCCGCCTTCTTCGACATCGTCACGCCGAATGAAGCCAAGGCCTGGGTCATGGCGCATCGCGACGAGTTGGAAGAGCTGCTGCTCGAAACCGTTGACGGGAAACCGCGCGCCTCCTTCGCCTTCGCATCTCAGGCGCCTGCACTGCTCGACGCCCCCGAGCCCCCGGGCCGCATCCGTGTCCTCTCACCCTTCGATCCCCTGATCCGCGACCGAAACCGCACCGAACGCCTTTTCGGATTCTTCTACCGCATCGAGGTCTTCGTGCCCGAGCCGAAGCGCCAATACGGCTATTATGTCTTTCCGCTGCTCGAAGGCGACCGATTGATCGGCCGCATCGACATGAAGGCCGAGCGCAAGGAAGGTGTACTCGATGTCCGCCGCCTCTGGCTGGAGCCGGGCGTCAAGCCGAGCGCCGGCCGTCTGGAGAAGCTGGAGGCAGAACTCCAGCGTGTCGCCCGCTTCGCCGGCATGGAAGCCGTGCGCCTGCAGCCCGGCTGGCTCGGCTGAACAAACCCAAACACCTAAGACAGAAAGATCCGACGTGACCGACAACAGTGCCTACCGCATCGAACCCCGCGTGCCCGCCATCGACGACTACATGCGCCTGCGCCTGCAATCCGGCCTCACGCCCTTTTCCCGTGAAGCCGCCGAAAAGGGTCTGCCCAATTCCATCTTCGGCGTCTGCCTGATGCTTGGCGAAGAAACGGTCGGCATGGGCCGCATCATCGGCGACGGCGGCTGCTTCTTTCAGGCCACCGACATCGCCATCCTGCCGGATCATCAGGGCAGGGGCCTCGCAAAGCAGATCATGGCGGCGCTCTCCGACTTCATCGCCACCTTGCCGAAGTCGGCCTATGTCAGCCTGATCGCCGACGTCCCCGCCAACCGCCTCTATTCACAGTTCGGCTTCAATGAGACAGCCCCACGCTCTGTCGGCATGGCGCGTCGGGTGGTCTAGCGGCCAGTCGGCCGCACACCCATAAGATCGCCTTCCAATTACCCAAGCTTGTAAATACCTTCAGATGACATATATTTGCTATGTCATCTGAAGGATCTCTCGTGTGCTGAACACCGCAGAACGCCACACTGCTCCATTCGCAGTCTCGCAAGGTTTTGCCTCCGAGGCGGACCGCAAGCGGCTCTCGGCCGCAGCGCTGAAGGCATTCCGTCGTCTCGTGGTGCAGTGGGACTTGACCAGCCAGCAGGCGGCCGCCTTGCTCGGGGTCTCCCTCAGCACCTGGGAGCGGTTGAAGCCGGAGAGCGTGACGAAAACACTGAGCCAGGATCAGATGACCCGGATCTCGGCGCTTCTGGGCATCTACAAAGCGCTGCATCTGCTCTTCCTCGATGCCATGGCCGATCGCTGGCCGAGCCTCGAAAACTCTGGCCCGCTCTTTGATCGCCGTACCCCTGTCGCCGCCATGATCGAGGGTGGCATTCCCCACATGCTCGAGGTTCGCCGCTACGTCGACGCCGTGCGCGGGGGGCTCTGAGTGCAGATCGCCGGTCTGCCGGTCTCGACGGTTGCTTATCCGCGGACCGTGCGCCTCGTCTCCACCGCGCGCCTGCGCGAACCGGTGCTGGCCCCGCTCGCCGATACCGCTGAAGAACTGGCCGAGCTTGCCGAAATCGAAGCCGCCACCTCGAGCCGCATGCAGGCGCAGGCGACCGGCATTTCCGATCTTGCGGCCAACGAACTTGTCTACGACGTGCCCCATGCCCATTTCATCAATGCGAGCTTCGCCTATGCCAAGCCCCGCGAGGCCAATCGCTTCAATGGCGAAACGCGCGGTGCCTGGTATGCAGCGCTTGCGGTCGAGACCTGCCTCGCCGAAATCACCTTTCACATGACGGAATTTCTGGCCCGCACCGGCGTCTTTCAGGCGGTGGCAGACTATGCCGAGATGGTCTGCAGCGTCTCCGGCGCCTTTCTCGACCTGAGCGATGCGCCCGGTCATCCGGCGCTGTCGCCGGACAAGTCTATCGGCTACCCGCAAGGAAACCACCTGGCGCTCGAGGCAAGACGGGCAGGCCTGAACGGCATCATCTACCCTTCCGTCCGCCATCAAGGCGGCACCTGCTTCGCCATCCTGCGTCCCGCCGCCGTTCAGTCTGTCCGCCAGGGTGATGTCTGGCGGCTGAGCTGGAAGGGCAGGCCGGAGCCGGTGGTCGAGGGGCCGATCGGGTCTTGATCGTATTCTACGTCTGTGTGGGAGGATTACGCCTCTGAGCCTTTTGGCGTGCCCACGGCACCCGGGTCACCCCCACCCGCCGCCGCGCGTCGACCTCCCCCCTCAAGAGGGGAGGTGGGTGGCCGCTGCTTGCGGCGGCGACATGCTGGAAGGTCGGCAAGAGCCCTGCGGCAACCCACCCTCCCCTTGAAGGGGAAGGGTCGGATCGAAGTTCCGGGATGGGGTGATCAGGCGGCTGTAAGTCGCCGCCACGGCATCAATGGATCAAGAAAGACCCACCAAGCCTCAGACGATCTCGGTCGCAGCAATGCGAATCCCGAACCCTTCAAGACCCACGTAATGGCGTTCGCGCGATGAGAAGAGCCGGATCGAGGTGACGCCGAGATCCTTGAGGATCTGCGCGCCAAGACCGATTTCCAGCCATTCGCTCTCGCGGGCCTGGGCCTCCGAATGATCTTCGCGGTCATGCTTGCCGCCACGCGCGGTGGTCGATACGCCCACGCCGACCGAGCCTTCGCGCAGATAGACGATCACGCCGCGCCCCTTGTCGGCGATCCGCTTCATGATGCCGTCGACCTGCCGGTTGGTGCCGAAGACGTCCTGACCGACATGCTCGAGATGCAGGCGCACCGGAATGTCTTCGCCGTCCCGGATATCGCCGAAGACGACAGCCAGATGCTGCATCGGATCCCAGGGAAGCGAATAGGCATAGGCCATCGCCGGACCATAAGGGGTCTGCAGGTCGAACTTGGAGACGAGCTGGATCAGCGTCTCCTTGCGCTGGCGATAGGCGATGAGATCGGCGACTGAGACCTGCTTCAAGCCATGCTTGACGGCAAAGTCCGCCACCTGCTGGCCACGGGTCACCGTGCCGTCGTCATTGACGAGTTCGCAGATCACGCCGATCGGTGGCAGGCCGGCAAGCTTGCAGAGGTCGACTGCGGCTTCCGTATGACCCGAGCGCATCAGAACGCCGCCTTCGCGCGCGACGAGCGGGAAGATGTGGCCGGGGCGCACGAAATCGGCAGGGCCGACATTCGGGTTGGCGAGATTGCGCACCGTCAGTGTGCGGTCGTCGGCCGAAATGCCAGTCGTCGTGCCGTGCTTGAAATCGACCGAAACGGTGAAGGCGGTGGTGTGGGCGCTATCGTTTTCGGCCACCATCGCCGAGAGGTTCAGGCGCTTGGCCTCTTCCTTCGGCATTGGCGTGCAGACGATGCCCGAGGTGTGACGCACGATGAAGGCCATCTTGTCGGCCGTGCAGTGGACGGCAGCAACGATCAGGTCCCCTTCGTTCTCGCGGCCGTCATCGTCGGTGACGACGACGATTTCGCCTGCTTCAAAGGCGCGGATCGCCTCGACGACGCGCTTCTGGTCATAGCTCATGGGAAGTCCTCATCTGGTCCGGCCGTTCTGGCCGCGGTCTCTCAGGATATGGTCGAGAATGATGCAGGCGAGCATCGCCTCGCCGACAGGCACGGCGCGGATGCCGACGCAAGGGTCATGCCGGCCCTTGGTGCGCACATCGACTTCATTGCCATCGGCATCGATCGAGCGCTTCTCGGTCAGGATCGACGAGGTCGGCTTGATCGCAAAGCGCGCAACGATCGGCTCGCCGGTCGAAATGCCGCCCAGCACGCCGCCGGCATGGTTCGACAGGAAGACGGGCTTGCCGTCGGCCCCGATCCGCATCTCGTCGGCATTTTCCTCGCCGGTGATCTCGGCCGCCTCGAAGCCGTTGCCGACTTCGACGCCCTTCACCGCATTGATCGACATCAGGCCCGAGGCGATCTCTTGGTCGAGCTTGCCGTAGACGGGTGCGCCGATGCCGGCAGGTACACCCTCGGCGACGACTTCGATCACAGCGCCGACGGAGGAGCCGGCCTTGCGGATGCCGTCGAGATACTCCTCGAAGACGGGTACCATGGCTGCGTCAGGGCAGAAAAACGGGTTCTGGTCGACCTGCGCCCAGTCCCAGTTGTCGCGGTTTATCTTGTGCGTGCCGATCTGCACCAGAGCGCCGCGAATGGTGACGCCAGGCATGGCGAGGCGGGCGAGCGCACCGGCTGCCACACGCGCCGCCGTCTCGCGCGCGGACGAGCGTCCGCCGCCGCGATAGTCGCGGATCCCGTATTTCAGGTCATAGGTATAGTCGGCATGGCCGGGGCGATAGCGCTTGGCAATGTCGCCGTAATCCTTGGAGCGCTGGTCGGTGTTCTCAATGAACAGCGACACCGGCGTGCCCGTGGTGATCATCGTGCCGTCTTCCTGCGGCATGACGCCGGACAGCACTTTCACGATATCGTCTTCGCGCCGCTGGGTGACGAAGCGCGACTGGCCCGGCTTGCGCTTGTCCATGAAGACCTGCAGGTCTTCTTGGGCGAAACGGACGCCCGGAGGGCAGCCGTCGACAACAGCGCCGAGCGCCGGCCCGTGGCTTTCGCCCCAGGTGGTGACGCGGAAGAGGTGACCGAAGGTGTTGTGCGACATGCGTGAGCTACCGTTCCATTCTCTCCTGCCGGAACATCGTCCGGCAGGCCTTGCCTTGGATGGCGTCACTCATAGAGCAAATCCACAATTTCTGTGAAGCGCTTTTGCGCCCGTTGCCGCTGATTTGCGACAACACTGTGTCACCACGGGCGGCATGATCCACCGACGCGTGTGCTCAAGACGCCTTGCGCTGCGGCAGACGGTCGACGAAACGGGTGAAATCCTCAAACGAGAGCGGCTTGGCAAAGGCATAGCCCTGCAGATAGTCGCAGCCAAGCTGGCGCAGAATGCCGGCATGTTCCTGCGTTTCCACGCCTTCCGCCACGGTCTCGATGCCGAGCGAGCGGGCAATCTCGACGATGTTGCGCACGAGACTGCGCTCCTGCGGCTGCACGGTGACAGGCATAACGAGCTGACGATCGATCTTCAGCCGCTTCGGCTTCAGCTTTAACAAACTGACGATCGAGGTATGGCCGGTGCCGAAATCGTCGATTTCGATATCGATGCCGAGTGCCTTGATCTTCTCGATATTTTCGGAGGCGAGCGTGTCGCTCTCGTCCAGGAAGATCGATTCCACCAGTTCGAAGCAGATCGAGCCGGGCGAAATCTGCAGGCCGCGCAACTGTTCGATGAGGTTGTCGTCATGCAGACGCTTGGAGGACACGTTCACCGAAATGCGCGGCACCTGCATGCCGAGCGCCGTCCAGCGCATCTGATCCTTCAGCGCCGTCTGCAGGACCAGTTCGTCGATCCGGGCCATGACGTTCAGGTCTTCGGCGACCTTCAGGAAGTTGCCGGAAGCAAGAATGCCGCGATCGGGATGACGCCAGCGGATCAGCGCTTCTGCGCCGCAGAGTTGCATGTTCGAAGCCTCGAACTGCGGCTGGTAGTAAACGATGAACTCGTCGCGGTCGAAGCCCGCGAGGATGTCGTCGGCCATGCGCTTCTTGGCGACGATATTGGCCTGCAGATCGGGCGTGAAGAACTCGTAGCAGTTCCGGCCCTTTTCCTTGGCCTGATAAAGCGCGATGTCGGCGTTGATGAGAACCTTGCGCGCATCGGGCGAGGCACCTTGTGCCTGCGCAATGCCGATGGACACGCCGCAGCGACAGTCAAACCCTTCGAAGTCGAGCGGCTGGCGCATTTCCTCGATAATCTTGTTGGCCAGTGCCGCCAGTTCGTCCACGGTGGTCTGACGGCGGGCGAGAACGACGAATTCGTCACCGCCGATACGGGCGACGAGATCGCCGCGCGGCACGTGTTTCATCAGGATGCGCGAGGCATGTACCAGCATGGCGTCGCCTGCTGCATGTCCCAGCGTGTCGTTGATTTCCTTGAACCGGTCGAGGTCGAGATGCAGGAAGGCGAACTTGTTCGTCGGGCGCTCGCCATTGCGAACCAGCAGGTCAAGCTCGAGATCGAGCTTGCGGCGGTTGGCAAGCGAGGTCAGCGGATCGTGAAGCGCGTTGAACTCGATGCGGTTCTTCGCGAGCTCCAGTTCGATGTTGCGCATGTCGGTTTCCGCCTTGGCATTGCGCAGCTGCTCGGCAAGCAGCGCATCGGCGGTCACGTCGAAGGCAATCCCGATCAGCTTCTTCTTGCCATCGCGACCGACATGCGGCTGGCCGACGGAGCGGATATAGCGGATCTCGCCGTTCTGCAGGACCACGCGCTGGGTCGTGTTCATGATCTGGTCGAGTGTCACCGCCCGTTTCGTGGCGAGCTGGATATCGCCGCGATCGTCGGGGTGCAGACGAGAGAGCCAGACATGCTCGGGAACGGCCTTGTCGCTGAACGGGATGCCGTAGAGCTGGTGCATACGCTCGTCCCAGATGGCGCTCCGCGTCACTGGGTCACCTTCCCAGGTGCCGCAACTATAGGAGCCGAGCGCAAGATCCAGGCGCTGCGAGGCTTCGGCCAGCTGGTGTTCACGGCTCGAGAGTTCCTCGAGTGCGAGTTCGAGCTCGGCATTCTTGATGTCGCTGTTCTCCTTCGCCCGGCTCAGCGACTGCGTGACCAGCGTATCGGTCGTCACGTCGCAGACGATGCCGGTGATGCTGCCGTCGAGCGTGCGGGCACCGACGGAGCGCAGGTAGCGGAAGCTGTTGTCGGACAGAGGGATCCGGTAGCTGATGTCCCACTGGTCGGCCGTGCCGGCAACGACGCAGTCGAAATAGAACTGTTCTGCCTTGCCGATGTCATCGGCATGCAGCGAGGCGAACCAGTCGGCAAGCCGATCTTCGTCGTCGGAGAGGCTTTCCGGTAGGCCATGCAGGCCAGCACTGCGGCTATCCCAGATCAGCGCATGGGTCGTGCTGTCGATTTCCCAGATGCCGATATTTGACGTTTCGAGAGCCAGCTGGAAACGCTGCGACAGCTCGAGCAGCCGTTGTTCGCGTCCCCGGAGGCGCGCGATGTTCATATTGCGCTCGCTGAGCAGGAAGACCGCGAGCAGCACCGAGATCATCATCGCCAGCACGCCCGCCAGCACCAGCAGACGGCTTGGCAGCAGACGGTTCATGGCCGCGTCCCAGCCGTCGCCGGGCACGCCATAGATCTCGAAGGGCAAGCCCTCATCCTCGACAGACACTGTGACAGGCTGTTCAGCGAAGATGGACGCATCCCCAAAGATGCGTTCGGTGCCGGAGACCGGCGGTAGCGTCACTGCAAGCTTGGTGTGGTCATGCTCTTCATGGTCGGGCAGCTCGGCTTCGGTCAGCAGGCCGTAATGGTCGAAGAAGCGATCTGCGTCGACTTCTATGACCAGCGATACCCACTCATTGGTGCTCTGCCAGGATAGCGGGGGCACGGGAATATCGATGATGAAGTTTCGGTCTCGGCTCGTGATTGAGGCCGTGAAAGCCATGCGCCCGGGATCGTCCAGCGGGAGGAACTGGATCGCTTTCATATGCGGATTGTTGGCAAGGATTTGCCGGATTGTCCGGTTGAGCTCGGTCGGGGACAGCGTGTTGTCGTCTGCGATATCGTCTGCGAGCGCCAAAGCCAGATCCCGGTCCTGAAGAACCTTGTTCTTGATCTGGGACTTCACATGCAGCAGGCGATCCAGCACCGTATGTTCGATCCGGCCCCGTTCGCTCAGCGCGGTTTGCCGATCGATCATCAGCCCAACCGACACGATCAGGACACTCAGCAAGGCGCCGCCGATCAGCCAGAGCATGCCGTTGCCCCATCTGCTCTCGGCCCGCGGGTCCTTCATCAATTTACGCAAGTCTAGGTTTCCCCTGATCCCAACTGCGCTAAGTCTATGGTGTGGCGGTTAATTTAGGATTTCGGTAGACGCGAGCTTTTTCCCCTCCCTGTACTTTGTCGATCGCCTTGGCATTTCTTCCGATCATGCCTTCACAGAGCTTAAACCGAACATTCCCCCAAGGATAACCGACTGATGGCGCTTGATCCCGGCTGCCATTCGGGTCCACAATCCCCTTGAAAAGTCACTATCACGGGCGAATTCCGCCACATTCGGGAGGCTATTTTGCAGTCGTTTTCAGCATCGATTTGGTCGAAGGTGGTTCGCATGCGTGTCGTGATATCCCTGCTTCTTGCCACGGCAAGCTTCCTTTCCCCCGTCGCTGTGCTCGCTGGCAGCGCCGATGTCGAGTCGACGATCCGTGACGTGAATGTCGATGGAATGAGCCTCGTCCTCGAGGACGGCAAGACCTATGCGGTTCCGGCGGAGTTCAACTTCGAAGGGTTGGAGCCCGGCCAGAAGGTCATCGTGTTCTACACGGAAGTAGACGGCAAGCGCGTCGTCGACGATCTGGAAGTCCTGCAGTAATGCAGGCAGAGGGCCGCCTCAACAGAGCGGCCGAGATCGGCGATCAGAGCCAGCCGATGGTCTTCTGATCGCGGTCGATCTTCAATATCCGGTCCTGCGGGATGTTCATTTCGCAGGCCTCGTCCTCGCTGACATCGCCGATCAGGCGGAAGCAACTGCGGATGACGCCACCATGGCTAACGCAGACGGTGGGGCGCTCCACCGATTTCAGCCAGGCACCAATCCTCCACGACAGGATCTCATAGCTTTCCGCATCGTCGCCGGGAGGAATGAAACCCCATTTCTGCCGGGCCCGTTCGGCAACGCGCTCGGGCGACACCTCGGCCAGTTCAGGCAGCGTCGATCCTTCCCAGGCGCCGAAGGAAAGTTCCTTCAGCCGGTCGTCGAGCCGGTATTCGCCAGGGGCCAAGCCCATGGCGGTGCGCGCGCGTTCCATCGTGTCGCGGGTGCGTCCGAGTGGCGAACTCACAAAATCAAAATCCCCGGCATGGCTTCCGAGGATTTGCGCGAGCTTGCGCCCGTTTTCGGACGCCTGCTGGCGGCCGATATCGTTGAGGCCGATGTCCTTCTGCCCCTGCATGCGGCCTTCGGCATTCCAGTCGGTCTGGCCGTGACGGATCATGTAGATGAGCACGGCGCAGTCTCCGATGTCAGTCCTTGCCGAGCACGATGTCGGGCGCGTCGACCGACTTCATGCCAACCGTGTGATAGCCGCAGTCGACGTGGTGCACTTCGCCGGAAACCCCGGTCGAAAGATCGGACAGGAGATACATGCCCGACTTGCCCACCTCGTCGGTGGTGACGTTGCGCTTCAGCGGCGAGTGATACTCGTTCCACTTCAGAATATAGCGGAAGTCGCCGATGCCGGAGGCCGCAAGCGTCTTGATCGGGCCGGCCGAGATCGCGTTGACGCGAATGCCGCGCCCGCCCATGTCGACGGCGAGATAGCGTACGGACGCTTCGAGTGCGGCCTTCGCCACACCCATGACGTTGTAGTGCGGCATGACCTTCTCGGCGCCGTAATAGGTGAGCGTCAGAAGCGAGCCGCCATCGTTCATGATCTTTTCGGCGCGGGCTGCAACGGCGGTGAACGAGTAGACGGAGATGTCCATCGTCCGGGTGAAGTTGTCACGGCTCGTTTCGATATAACGGCCGGTTAGCTCGTCCTTGTCGGAGAAGGCGATCGCATGCACGACGAAGTCGATCTTGCCCCAATGCGCTTCGATATTGGTGAAGACGGCATCGATGCTGTCGAGATTGGTCACGTCGCAATCGCCGGCAAGGAAGGCGTCCAGTTCTTGGGCCAGCGGCTCGACACGCTTCTTCAGCGCGTCACCCTGCCAGGTCAGCGCGATCTCGGCACCCTGGTCGCGACAGGCCTTCGCGATACCCCACGCGATCGAGCGATTGTTGGCGACACCCATGATGACGCCGCGCTTGCCTGCCATAAGGCCGGAACCTTGAACCATATCGGGACCCTTTGATGCTTTCTGTGGAATTGCCTATGGCACAGGCCGTTCCGGCGTTCAAGATTGCAGCCCGACATCCGTCGATCGGTCCCTCGACAATCGCCGCCTTCGTCAGAAATCCTTCATATGTCAGGCAAAAACGCACCAAAGGTAGGCTAGGGGAGACCGTTTAGATGTAAAGACCCTCGCGCATAAGGCGCATGAGGTCAGTCACCTTCTCGTCCGGCTTTTCCCACAGCATGACGCGCAGCTCGACGACGAGCGCACCGCGTCCGCCCTCGCCATTGGGCAGGCCGAGGTCGTCGATGCGGATCACCTGGTCGGAATTCGACCAGGCCGGCACCGTCACGGGAACCATGGTTCCATCAGGGCCCTCCACCTGGCTTTCGCAGCCAAGCACGGCATTTTCGAGTGTGATCGGCAACACCGTGCGGATGTCGAACTGGTCGACGAGGAAGCGCTCTGCCTTCAGAACCTTGATGGTGACGGCCACATCGCCGCGCTGCAGGCCCTGGAACTTGAGACCCTGGTTCTTCAGGCGCACGACATGACCCTCGGTCACGCCGTCGAGCGGCACGCGCACTTCGCGGCCGTCATTGAGCGTGATCGATACGGATTTCTGTTCGAGCAGGTCAGCAATCGCGACAACGGCATCAGCAAAGATGTCGGGTGCCTTTTCCGGCAGCGGCGGCGGAGCACCGCGCAGGCGCCGGACGAAAGAGCTCAAAAGTTCGATTGGCGCGAGCAGGGGAGAGGCTGCCGGCTTGAGCGGCATTCCCTCGGAAAGCTCTGCCGCTTCCTGTTCACGACGCAGGTTCTCGGCGGCGGCCGCCGCTTCCGGGCTGTCGCCAAAAATGCGGGAGACGGTTTCCTCGGGGCCGGATGCAGTGCCGCCAACGGAAGCGCTCGGACCGGCGGTCGAGCCACCTGTTGCCCCGGAAGCCGTGCCCGCAGCCTTGTCGGCACCGCTTGTGGAGGCTCCGGAAGCTGTCGCGTCCGCGGTCTCTTCCTTCATACCGGCCTGGGCTTGTGCCTTGGCCTTCGCTTCGGCGGCCTGTTCCTTCGCCGCCTTCATTTTGGCAGCCTGGGCGGCATCGGCCTTAGCCTTCTCGGCCTCGGCGCGCGCAAGTTCCTCCAGCACGCGTTCGGCATTGGCCTTGGCCTGCTTGGCCTTCTCGGCTGCCTCGCGCGCCGACTGGCGCTGCTGCATGATCGTCTGCTCGCGTTCCAAGGCTTCCACCTTCATGCGTTGTTGATCATACCGGCTGCGTTTGGCCGGATCCTTCAGCACTTCATAGGCCCGGCCGATCTCGGCAAAGCGATTGTTCGCCAGCGGATCGTCCCGGTTCTGGTCCGGATGCACGGATTTCGCTTTCGTGCGCCATGCAGCCTTGATTTCGTCCGCGCCCGCATCACGCTTCACGCCGAGGATCGAGTAGAAATCACGCATCGAGGACACCAACACACCTCAGGCGGCAAGGCCCGATCATGGCGCCTTGTCCGCGAACTCTCATGCCGTCCCCTCTGATACATGCGGGTCCGGTCGCTACAGTTGGGAGAAAGCCTCGCACGCGAGTGCTAATCGAAGGTTACGCTGCGTGAGGGCAGGGAGGCCTATTTCTTCGGGTTTGCTTAAGCAATTCTTTCGAATGCGACCGAAATCGCTCCGCCGTTTACGATTGACGGTCGAAGCTCATCAGCTGCCAGCTTCCGGAGCCTGCTGTGCAGGTCTTGCCGGAGAAATAGGCGATGCCTTCGTAGGAGTGGCGCGTGGTCGAGAAGTTGCGGCAGATCACGCCATCGCCTTTCTCTTCCTGAATGGCGGTCACCACGCCAGCGCTGCCCGTAGTCGCGTTCGCCCAGGGAAGCGGCTTGCCTTCGGTCTTGGAAAGATCCGCCGACGACACGGCGCTCTGCACCGTCAATTCGTCGGAATGGCTCGTTCCATTGCCCTTCTTGGCAACGGTAGAGGTGGAGATCGAGCTGTCGACGGTGTCCGAACCGAACAGGTCCATGCTGCTGCCAAAGCATCCGCTGAGCGGAAGTGTCGCAGTGATGATGAGCAAGATCGAGCTTCTACGCATGCACCAACCCTTTGTACGCTCGACCGACTTTGCTATGTCTTTCAAGGGGCCTACGATCCAGTGCTTCGTCATCGGCGGCCAATATGCATATCGGGAGCATTTTACACAATATGTCAGATATCGGGTTAACAACTGGTGACTTCACGGAAGAGAGCGAACCCTTTGCCCTCTTCGCCACCTGGCTGAAGGACGCCGAAGCCTCGGAGATCAACGATCCCAATGCGGTGGCGCTCGCCACCGTGGATGCGGATGGTCTACCGAATGTGCGTATGGTGCTTCTCAAGGGCTTCGATGTCAGAGGCTTTGTGTTCTACACGAATTTCGAGAGCCAGAAGGGACAGGAAATTCTCGGCCAGAAAAAGGCGGCAATGTGTTTTCATTGGAAATCGCTGCGCCGCCAGATCCGCCTGAGGGGGGAGGTCGAAGTCGTATCCGACGCGGAAGCGAACGAGTATTACGAGTCGCGCCCGCTCGGCAGCCGCATCGGTGCCTGGGCGTCGAAACAGTCCCGTCCACTCGAGGGCCGCTTCGCTCTGGAAAAGGCAGTTGCGGAATACACCGCGAAATACGCGCTCGGAAATGTGCCGCGCCCACCCCATTGGTCGGGCTTCCGCATCATTCCAAGCTCGATCGAGTTCTGGCACGACCGCAAGTTCCGCCTGCACGATCGCATCGAGTTTCGACGTGATGGCGACGGCTGGTCGAAGGTCCGCATGTACCCTTGAGGCGAGGGGAGGGGGTCAGCCGCCGGCGAGTTTCGACGGCAGCCCCGATGCCAGAGCCTCGACGTAACGACCCTTCTGGTAGAGCCCGTTGAGCGAGATCCGCGGCAGGAGCTGCGGGCTCGCCATCGAGGCCGGCGTCAAAGTGCCCGGGCGGGTTGTCACCGAGAGCTTGAAACCCGCCCAGTCGGCATAGCCGGCGGTCCGCACCGTTGCACTGCGGGCATCACCATAGGGATAGGCAAAGGTCACCGGTCGCTCTCCGGTGATCGCCCCCACATATTCGGCGCTTGCGTTGAATTCGGACAGAAGCTCGGTATCGGTCAGTTGGGCAAGGCCCCGGTGGCTCACGGTATGGGCGCCGTAGGAGACGAGTGGGTGACTGGCAAGTGCCGCGAGCTCCTGCCCGTCCATCACAGCTTCGGCGACGAGGGCATGCGGATTGATCCCCGCAGCATTGGCTGCCGCGTCAAGCTGCGCCACGCCCTTCGCCTCATCGCCCGCCATCAGCGCACGCGCGACGGCATCGAAAGCGGCTGACTTTGCACTCGCCGTACCACAATCGAGGTCGATGCGGCCCGCCGGCAGGCAGAGCGCCACGCGAGACTTTGCCGCAATCAGCGCCTCTGCCGTGTCCCACCACATCGTGTGGCTGCGCTCCGAAAGCCCCTTGCAGACAAAGATGGTGAAAGGAACGCCGTGGCGCTCGAAGACCGGCAGCGCATGATCGCGGTTGTCGCGAAAGCCATCGTCGAGGGTGAAGACAGCAAAGGGAGCCTCCCCCTCGGGGGCGGCAAGGGCTGCCGGTACATCTTGCAAACGCAAGAACCGATAGCCGCGTGCCGCGAGCGCCCGGATGGCGGAATCAAGAAACTCCGGTGTGATCGACAGATGCCGGTTCGGCTGGAAGGCGCCCGCCTCGTCCGGCCGGACATGATGCAGCGTGAAGATCACGCCCCGCCCTTTGAGGCTACGACCAACGCCGAGCCGCGACATCAGAAAGGACGCCTCCAGCCCGGCGGTAATCACCGCCTGTTTCACCCGCTGTCCGATCCGTCCCGCCATTGCCCTGCCTGAAATACCATTGGTCACAATGGCCGGGAGGCTAGCCCTCAAGTCCTTAAACTAGGTTCAACAGGTCGCCTCAATTTATGCTGAAGGCGGCAAAACGCCCTCGGCAAGCCGGGTGGAGCGCCTGGCGAGCAGAACGGCCGGGACTGTCCACAGGACAGGGATGAGGAAGGTGACGGCAAATGCGATGTTCGTCGTCTCGTTGGTCGAAGCCTCGGCCAGGCCAAGGCTGTTGCCGGCAAGTCCGGCAAAGGCTGCCCCGATCGCGAAACCTGCCGATTGCAGCGTCGGGATCAGGCCCGACGTCTTGTCACGCTCTCCAGCGGCACTTGCCTCCATCAGCATCTGGCTGAGGAATGCCCAGCTCGCGCCGAAGGCCGCGCCGACGACGATCTGCCCGGCAATCAGGAGCGCCAGAGACCCCTGATGAAAGCCGAGCGCCACGAGGATCATTCCGGCACATTGCAGAACGGGCCCTGCCTCGATGGCGCGCCGCCGGGCCGACCCCGCCCCGATATGGGCGATCAAGACGGCAACGAGGCTCCAGCTCATCGCCATCACAGCGCCGAGGCCGCCCGCCACCATCGGACCGAAGCCGAAGCCGCGCTGCAGGCCAAAGACGAAGTAAACGCTGCTCGTTGCCTGGGCGACCGGCATCAGGAGGACCAGCCAGAGACCCGTGCCGACTGTGGAATTAAGACCAAAGGCGCTGTGCGGCATCAGGCTGGATGGGGAGAGGCGGTCCCTGATGACGCTGAAGCCGAGCAGGGCGAGACCCGCAAAGACCAGGGCTGCCGACATCAAGGCCTGCCCGACGATGCCGGAGTAAAGGACCATCAGCATGCCGAGCGAAAGCAGCACGAGCGGCGAGAGTGGCAGGCCCGATGCCTCGAGACCCTTTTCGCGTCTCGTCGCCGTGAAGGCGGCAAGCACGATGAAGATGAGACCGAAGGGGACATTGATCAGAAAAGCCATGCGCCAGGAAAAGCTCTCGGCCATCCAGCCGGCCGCAAACGGGCCCCCGAAGGAGGCGCAGGTCCAGACCAGGGCTTCGACCCCGAAGACCTTGGGCACCAGCCGGGCAGGAAAGAGCGCCGGGATCAACGCATAGCAGATCGCCGCCACGACGCCTTCGCCCAGCCCCTGTCCGACCCGGCCGACAAGCACCTGCTCCATAGACGTTGCCATGGCTGCAACCACCGTGCCAGCGATGAAGAGGAGGGTGGCCACGATCAGTACCCGCCGCGCACCGAAGCGCTGCTTCAGCTGGGCAGCCGTCACCCCGGCAACGATCGAACCGATCAGGTAAAGCGAGACCGACCAGGCGATCAGGTGCCCGCCGCCGATCTCCGCGATCGCGCTCGGCAAGACGGTCGAGACGAAGAAGCCGTTGAACGCAAAGAGCGCGACACCCATGCTCAGCATCAGGGTCGTGGCGAGATGGGCAGGCTGCAGCAGATCGAGCCAGCCTCCTTCGTCAACGGTCGCCGATTGGGCTTCCCCGGTGCTGTCCACGGCTGTTGCGGGCGTGACGGCGAGCCTCTCGGTCGGGGTATCGGTCATGAACGAACTCTCTCTGCGGGATGCGATAGAATGCGATTTCCGACCATGCTACAACCTCAACCGAAGTTGAGGTAAAGCCATGGCGAGCCAAAAAATGCATCTGACCGTCGGAGACGTCGCCCGCCGCAGCGGACTGGCGGTCTCGGCCATCCATTTCTACGAGCGCAAGGGCCTGATCTCTGCCGATCGAACCGGTGGAAACCAGCGCCGCTATGGCCGCGATGTCCTGCGTCGTCTGGCCTTGATCCGCGCTGCGCAGGAGGTGGGGCTGCCGCTGTCGGAGGTCGCGGACGCCTTGTCGGCGCTTCCGGCAGGCCGCACGCCAACGCCCGAAGACTGGCGCCGCATCGCAACGGGATGGGCCGAAAGGCTCGATGCCCGCATCCGTGTCCTCCAGCGCTTGCGCACCGATCTTGACGGCTGCATCGGCTGCGGCTGCCTGTCTCTTCAGCGCTGTCAGCTCGTCAATCCCGCAGACAGGCTGGCAGAAGAAGGCACAGGCGCGGTATCGCTTGCCCGCTGACGGCTTCGTGACCGCCACTGCGAGCATTCGCCCTGTGAATTAACCCTCCATTCACCATGATCGGGCGACCTTCTGTGGACTGATGGTTGCATTTGATTCCGATCGGCTGATTGTCGCCCCATTCTTGCCATAGGGCCTCAACCACAAGACGGCGGGTCGATCGAATCGGACCAGTCTCTGTCATCATTGAAATCCGGCGGCATTGGAGTTTTCATGAGCAAGTTGCTGATCGCGTTATCGTTTTGCGTAGCGATCCTTTCCCTCTCGAGCACCGCTCATGCCGGCAGCGCCCAACTCCTCCTCGATGCCCGCACCGGTGAAGTTCTCGCCTCCGAAAACCCCGATGACCTCAATCACCCGGCCTCGCTCACCAAGATGATGTCGGTCTACATGGTCTTCGACGCCATCCGCGCCGGAAAGCTGAGCTGGGACAGCCCCGTTCCCTTTTCGAAACACGCAGCCTCCCGCCCGCCGACAAAACTCTTCGTCAAGGCAGGTGACAGCATCACGGTCCGCGAAGCCGTGCTGGCGATGATCGTCAAGTCGGCCAATGATGCATCCGCCGCGATCGGCGAGAAGCTCGGCGGCAGCGAAGAAGGCTTTGCCGCCTTGATGACCCGCAAGGCCCGCTCGCTCGGCATGATGAACACCACCTTCTTCAACGCCTCGGGCCTTCCGCATGCGCAGCAGTTCACCACCGCGCGCGACATGTCGACCCTCGGCGTCGCCCTGATGCGGGACTTCCCGAAGGAATACGAACTCTTCGCCACCAAGAGCTTCAAGTTCCGCGGCAAGACCATCAACGGCCACAACAACCTGATGTATCGCTACAAGGGCATGGACGGCATCAAGACCGGCTACACCAATGCCTCCGGCTTCAACCTCGTGAGTGCTGTCGAACACAATGGCCGCCGCGTGATCGGCGTCGTCATGGGCGGCAGAACGGCGGCAAGCCGCGACAAGATCATGGAACGCCTGATCGACGCCAACATCAAGAAGGCCTCGTCGGGCGAGCAATTGCTGGTTTCGCGCTCGACCGGCGTTCAGATGGATCTCGCCCGCCTGGGTGACGATATTCCGGTTCCCGCTTCGCGCCAGTCGGCAGTCGCCGCCGTGCAGGGCATGGCCGGCGCCACCGGCACCTCGGCCCCGGGAACTGCCGCTGCCTATGCCCCATCGGAAACGGCCGCCGCAGAGCTGGTCGCCACCCCGGCAAGCCGTTTCGCCCCGGTCGACCCGCAGCACACGGCGAGCACGCCAACGGCAACCGATCGCAAATGGCAGATCCAGATTGCCGCCGCCACCTCCGCACAGGCCGCGATGGATCTTCTCTCCCAGGCCCGCCAGAAGGTCGGCACCCCGCTGCAGGATCTCGACACCTACACCGAAATGGTCACCCGCAACGGCATCACCTTCTACCGCGCCCGCTTCACCGGTTTCGAGACCAAGGAAGAAGCCCGCATTGCCTGCGACAAGCTGGTGCGCCAGCGCTACGACTGCGTGCTGATGCCGGCACGGGGGTGATTGGTTCTGTTGGGGTTACAGCAGTCTCTATGAGATGGTTGTCTACAAACTAAGGTGCGAGATTCCGCATCCCGAGATCCTCGAACAACCTCAGCAGATAGCCATCCGGATCGGTGACAACGAATTGTCTATTTCCGACCTCGTGATAGTCGCGCCGATACCATTTCTCTTCGAGAGGCAGATAGAGAGACACTGCAGCTGTCTCTAACCGGTCGAGAACGGGCCGAACATGAGGCACGCGGATCTGTAGGTTAACTCCCCGACCGAATGGTCGATCCAGCGGCGCTTCCGCCAACTCGAAAGTCCGGCCGAGCCCGATCTGGTCGATCATCAGTTGCGCGTCGCCAAGCCTGAGGAAGCTGAAGCCTTCCTCAGGGCGTTCATTGACCACCTCAAAGCCGATGAGATCGTGGTAGAAGGCGCGGCTCGTTCGCCAGTCACTCACTGCGAGTTCGGGAACGAGCGCGTTTTCTCTCAAGCTTTCGTCCCGCCCACCGTGATCTGGTCCATCCGCAGGTGTGGCTGGCCGACGCCGACGGGGACCCATTGGCCGGCCTTGCCGCAATTGCCAATCCCGGTGTCGAGCTTCGTGTCGTTGCCAATCATCGAGATCCGGCGCATGGCGTCCGGCCCGTTGCCGATCAGCATGGCGCCCTTGACCGGGGCGCCGATCTTCCCGTTTTCGATGAGGTAAGCCTCGGTGCAGCCGAAGACGAACTTGCCCGAGGTGATGTCGACCTGGCCGCCGCCGAAGGAGACGGCATAGATGCCCTTCTTGACGGATGCGATGATCTCTTCGGGGCTCTTGTCGCCGGAAAGCATGTAGGTGTTGGTCATGCGCGGCATGGGCTGGTGGGCATAGCCCTGACGACGGCCATTGCCGGTCGCCTTCATGCCCATCAGCCGGGCGTTCTGCCGGTCCTGCATGTAGCCGACCAGCCTGCCATTCTCGATCAGCACGTTATAGGCCGATGGCGTGCCCTCATCGTCGATGGTGATCGAGCCACGCCGGTCGTTGATCGTGCCGTCGTCGACGACTGTGACGCCAGGTGCTGCCACCATCTCGCCCATCAGACCGGCAAAGGCAGAGGTCTTCTTGCGGTTGAAGTCGCCTTCCAGCCCGTGGCCGACAGCCTCATGCAGCATGACGCCTGGCCAGCCATTGCCGAGCACGATGTCCATCGTACCAGCAGGCGCTTCCTGAGCCTCGAGATTGACGAGCGCCTGCCGCAACGCCTCGTCGGCCCCGCGCTGCCAGCTTTCCTCAGTCAGGAAATCATTGAAACCCATACGGCCGCCGACCCCGAACGAGCCGCTTTCCTGGCGGTCGCCTTCGCCTGTCACGACGGAAATGTTGATGCGGGTCATTGGACGGATATCGCGCACCCGGTGTCCGTCGGCCCGCAGGATCTCGACCACCTGCCAGCTTGCGCCGACAGTCGCTGAGACTTGCCGCACCTTGGGGTCCTTGTCGCGCAGATAGGCGTCGATCTCCGACAGCAGCTTCACCTTCTCTTCGAAGGTCGGCGAGCCGATCGGATTACCGTCGCCATAGAGCTTGGCATTGGTCCGCTGCGGGGCAGCCGCATAGGAGCCGGAATGGCCATGGGTCACGGCGCCGACGGCATCGGCGGCGCGGGAGAGGGCTGACAGCGACAGCTCGCCGGCATGGGCATAGCCGACAGCCTCGCCGGCCACAGCGCGAAGCCCGAAACCCTGGTCCGTGTTGAAGGAGCCACCCTTGAGCCGACCATTGTCGAAAGTCACCGATTCCGCCTGGGCATGCTCGACGAAGAGCTCGCCATCGTCAGCACCTTTCAAGGCATCCGCGACGCGCCGCGTCAGCGTGCCTTCATCGCAATCGAAGAGGGAGAGAAGGTCCTGGGTCATGCGGGTCTCCTTGGGTCGCTGGCTCTGCATGTAGGCGCGCAACGAAAAAGGGGCAAGCCCGCCGGACTTGCCCCTGATCTATAAAGTCATCACGATCCGGCGACCGGCCGCTCAGGGCAGCTTGTCATAACCTTCGCCGAAGCCGGCAAGCTCGATCGGAATACCGACACGATCCTGGTCGGCGGATTCGCGCAGCGCAAACACGGCAGCCTTGCCGGCGCGCAGGATCTTCATCAGTTCCTCGTCGATCTCCACTTCCACATAGCAGCCTTCCGAGAAGCAGCGGGTGAAATAGGCGCGGCCGATATTATTTCCGTCGACGAAGAGCTCCATGCCATCCTTGAGGAGAACACCGAGCGGGGCGAGGATACGCAGGATGCGCGCCTTGCGGTCGGCGGTCTTCAAGACGACGACGGAGAGCCCGACTTCCGGGCGATCCTCGGCAATGACGTTCTGCATCAGAGCGCATTGCTCTTCGGATGCACCTGCCGGCTTGTCGCAGATGACAGACCAAGCCCCGTGGTTGGAGCGGATCGAACCCGGCTGTTGTTGCGGTTGCTGGCTCTGTGCCGGCGTCGCGAGAGCGGCGATCAGCACGGCGCTCGCGGTCAGGCTGGACCAGGCAAGTCTAGGCAGACCCATGAAAACCTCTGGAAAACGAATCATTGCCGACATTCTTGTCGTCGGGGTGCGCAAATGGGAAGCCCCGACGCCTGTTTTAAGGCCGACTACGGCATAATTGGGACTGCGTTTTGGATGTGGAAGCGCAATCATGCGCCTCATGGTGCCCCAACTGGTTAAAGCCTGTGCATCGAGGTCGCATGCATTTGATGAAGCGCAAAAATGCCGCACCGGCTTTCGTCCGGGCGTATTGCGATTGCGGCCAATCTGTGATTTGAAACGGCGACACTAGCATGATTTTTGCGCTATGGTTTGATGTGGATCAAGCGCTTGTGGGAGACCAAACCGTGATGAAGAGAACCTATGCAGCCTTGGCCGCTTTGGCCTGTCTGCTTTTCGCTTCTGTAGGCTTCGCCGATCAGCCGAAGCCCTGGCAGATGGGTATGCAGGAACCAGCCACCTCCATCATGGAGTTCAACAGCTGGTTCGAGCAGTACACACTGTGGTTCATCGTTCCGATCACCATCTTCGTTCTGATTCTTCTGATCCTCGTGGTCGTCAAATTCCGCGCTGCCGCCAATCCGGTGCCGTCGAAGACGAGCCATAACACTGCGATCGAGATTGTCTGGACGGTTGCTCCGGTTCTCATTCTCTTCGCGATTGCGATCCCGTCTTTCAACCTGCTGACCTACCAGCTGAAGATGCCGGAAAACCCGGACATCACCATCAAGGCAACCGCCACCCAGTGGCTGTGGTCTTATGAGTATGAAGGCGAGCAGGCCGTGTCCTTCGACAGCTACATGCTGAAGGAAACCGACCGCGCTGCCATCGGCAAGGAAGACGTTGCCCGTTACCCGCGCCTTCTGGCTGTGGATAACGAAGTCGTCGTTCCCGTTGGCAAGACCGTTCGTCTGCTGGTCACGGCAGCCCCGACCGACGTCATTCACGCCTTCGCAATGCCGGCCTTCGGCATCAAGATCGACGCCATCCCGGGCCGTCTGAACGAAACCTGGTTCCGCGCTGACCGTGAAGGTCTATACTACGGCCAGTGTTCGGAGTTGTGCGGCAAGGACCATGCGTTCATGCCGATCGCGATCCGCGTCGTGACCGACGAGCAGTACGCGACCTGGCTGCAGGCCGCGACCTCGGATCTCTCCGGCGCCAATCGCGCTCTCATGGCTGCTGTCGATGGCGCTCCCGCCGCCGTCCAGACAGCTGAAAACATCACGAACTGAGAGGAGTGAGGTCAATGGCTGGCTCTGTTGCCCACGACGAACACGCGCACGGCGCACATCACGACCATAAGCCGGGCTTCTTCGCCCGCTGGTTCCTGTCGACCAACCACAAGGACATCGGTACCCTCTATCTGATCTTCGCGATCGTGGCGGGTATCATCGGCGCCGCTCTCTCGGTTGCCATGCGTATGGAGCTCCAGGACCCGGGCATCCAGATCTTCCACGGTCTGGCCCAGATGGTCTACGGCTTCGAAGGTGATGCTGCCATCGATGGCGGCAAGCACATGTACAACGTCTTCACGACGGCCCACGCCCTGATCATGATCTTCTTCATGGTTATGCCGGCGCTGATCGGCGGCTTTGCCAACTGGATGATCCCGATCATGATCGGCGCTCCGGACATGGCCTTCCCGCGCCTCAACAACATCTCCTTCTGGCTGATCGTCCCGGCCTTCCTGCTGCTCGTGCTCTCGATGTTCGTCGAAGGTCCGGCAGGCGCTTACGGCGTCGGTGGTGGCTGGACGCTCTATCCGCCGCTTGCGACCTCGGGTCAGCCCGGTCCGGCTGTTGACCTTGCGATCTTTGCGCTCCACGTCTCCGGTGCGTCCTCGATCCTCGGTGCGATCAACTTCATCACCACGATCCTGAACATGCGCGCTCCGGGCATGACGCTGCACAAGATGCCGCTCTTCGCCTGGGCCGTTCTGGTTACTGCCTTCCTGCTGCTGCTGTCGCTCCCGGTTCTCGCCGGTGGCATCACCATGCTGCTGACCGACCGTAACTTCGGCACGACCTTCTTCTCGCCTGAAGGCGGTGGTGACCCGGTTCTCTACCAGCACCTGTTCTGGTTCTTCGGTCACCCGGAAGTTTACATCCTGATCCTGCCCGGCTTCGGTATCGTCAGCCACATCGTGTCGACCTTCTCGAAGAAGCCGGTCTTCGGCTACCTCGGCATGGCCTACGCCATGGTCGGCATCGGCGCCGTCGGCTTCGTCGTGTGGGCTCACCACATGTACACGGTAGGCCTGTCTCTTTCGGCGCAGCGTTACTTCCTCTTCGCAACCATGGTCATCGCGGTGCCGACCGGCATCAAGATCTTCTCCTGGATCGCGACGATGTGGGGTGGCTCGCTGACCTTCAAGACCCCGATGGTCTGGGCGATCGGCTTCATCTTCCTGTTCACCGTCGGTGGCGTCACGGGCGTCCAGCTCGCCAACGCCGGCCTCGACCGCTCGCTACATGACACCTACTACGTCGTGGCTCACTTCCACTACGTTCTGTCGCTCGGCGCCGTCTTCGCGATCTTCGCTGGCTGGTACTACTGGTTCCCGAAGATCACCGGCTACATGTACAACGAGTTCGTCGGCAAGCTGCACTTCTGGATCATGTTCGTCGGCGTGAACCTCGTGTTCTTCCCGCAGCACTTCCTCGGCCTCGCCGGCATGCCGCGCCGCTACATCGACTATCCGGATGCCTATGCCGGCTGGAACTATGTCTCGTCGATCGGCTCCTACATCTCGGCCTTTGCGGTTCTCGTCTTCCTCTACGGCGTCTTCGAAGCCTTCGCCAAGAAGCGCGTCGCCGGCGACAACCCCTGGGGTGAAGGTGCAACCACGCTGGAATGGCAGCTGTCTTCGCCGCCGCCGTACCACCAGTGGGAACAGCTGCCGAAGATCAAGTAAGCCGGAAGGCTCACTGAAAAGAGTTCGGGCGCCGCGGTCCAGGGGATCGCGGCGCTCGACAAAACAGCAAGCAAGACGGAATTCGAGAGTATGACGGTTATCGACAGTGGCGACGTTTTCGGCATGGAAGGTGAGGTTCGCCTCTCCGAGGCCGGTCCCCGCGATTTCTTCGCGCTTCTCAAGCCGCGTGTCATGTCGCTCGTCGTCTTCACGGCGCTGGCCGGCCTGCTGCTCGCACCGGGCGAGATCAACCCGGTCATCGGCTTTATCGCGATCCTGTGCATCGCGGTTGGCGCTGGTGCGTCCGGCGCGCTCAACATGTGGTACGACGCCGATATCGACGCGATCATGACGCGTACCGCGACCCGTCCGGTCCCGGCCGGCCGCGTCACGCCGCATGAGGCTCTCGCCTTTGGCCTCGTCCTCTCGGTGTTTTCCGTTGGCATTCTCGGCCTTGCGGTCAACTGGTTCGCCGCTGGCCTGCTCGCCTTCACCATCTTCTTCTACGCCGTCGTCTATACGATGTGGCTGAAGCGCTCGACCCCGCAGAACATCGTCATCGGCGGTGCGGCCGGCGCTTTCCCGCCCATGGTCGGCTGGGCCTGCGTCACCGGTGGCGTCGCCCTCGATAGCGTCATCATGTTCATGATCATCTTCCTCTGGACGCCGGCGCATTTCTGGGCGCTCGCTCTGTTCAAGATGAAGGACTATGGCGCAGTCGGCGTCCCCATGATGCCCAACGTTGCCGGCATCCCCTCGACCAAGCGCCAGATCGCCGTCTATGCCGTCCTGACGGCCGTCACCGGCGTGCTGCCGACAGTCACGGGTCTCGCCTCCATCGGTTACGGCATCTTTGCCGGCCTCCTCGGCGCCTATTTCGTGCACTGTTCCATCGCCGTCTGGCGGATGGCCGACGGCGACGAAAAGATGGTACCGGCCAAGAAGCTCTTCGCCTATTCGATCTTCTATCTCTTCGCGATCTTCGCGGCTCTGATGATCGATTTCTACCTCGCGCCGTTTGTCGGCTCGCTCGGAGGTGCACTGTGATCGAAACCGTTCAACTCAACGACAAGCAGCGCAAGTCGCGCCGTGGCCGCAACATTGCCCTCGGCGTCGTGCTCGCGGCTCTCGTCGTGATCTTTTATGTCGTGACCATCATCAAGATCGGCAACGTGGGCTGACGAGGCAAAGATCGTGACCGAATCGAACGACCACATCCAGCAATCCAGCCGCCGAAATCTCGGCGTAGCGAGCGCCTGCGTCGTCTTCGTTGGCGCCATGGTCGGCATGGCCTATGCGGCTGTGCCGCTTTACCAGCTTTTCTGCCAGGTCACCGGTTACGGCGGCACGACCCAGCGCGTCGAGCAGATGTCCGACGTCGTGCTTGACCGCACGATCAACGTGACCTTCGATGCGAATGCCTCTCCCGGTCTGAACTGGGATTTCAAGGCGGTCGACAAGAAGGTGACGCCGAAGATCGGCGAAACCGTCCAGATCACCTATACCGCAACGAACAATTCGCCACATCCGGTCACCGGTGAGGCGATCTTCAACGTGACCCCCGGCGAAGCTGGCGCCTACTTCAACAAGGTCCAGTGCTTCTGCTTCACCAAGACCACGTTGCAGCCGGGCGAAACACTGGAAATGCCGGTCGTCTTCTTCGTCGATCCCGCCATCGTAGAGGCGGAAGAGACAAAGGGCATCGGAACGATTACCCTGTCTTACACCTTCTATCCGCGCGATGATCAGGAGCCGGTGGCCGCATTGTCGGTCGGTGAAGACAAGGAACAGCCGAAACTGTGAGAGGGCTCCGGTTCGCCGGAACTCGTAATGAAATTGACATTCGGGGATTGCTGAAATGGCCGAAGCGCACCAGAAGAACCACGACTACCACATCATCGATCCGAGCCCATGGCCGCTCCTGGCCTCGATCGGCGCCTTCGTCCTCACCTTCGGTGGCGTCGGCTACATGCGCTACCTGAATGGCGGCTCGCTGAACCTGTTCGGCATCAATTTCGCCAGCCCGTGGCTCTTCTTTATCGGCCTCGCCATCGTGCTCTTCACGATGTTCGCCTGGTGGGCCGATACCATCAAGGAAGCCCACGAAGGCCACCACACCCGGGTCGTCTCGCTGCATCTGCGCTACGGCATGATCATGTTCATCGCTTCCGAAGTGATGTTCTTCGTCGCCTGGTTCTGGGCCTTCTTCGACGCCAGCCTCTTCGCCAACGAGGCGATCCAGGCAAGCCGCGTCGAGTTTACCGGTGGCACCTGGCCGCCGCAGGGCATCGAAGTTGTCGATCCCTGGCACCTGCCGCTCTACAACACCGTAATCCTGCTGCTGTCCGGCACCTGCGTGACCTGGGCACACCATGCGATGCTCCACAATGACCGCAAGGGCCTGGTCTCCGGCCTCGCGCTGACGGTCGTGCTCGGCATCCTGTTCTCGTTCGTCCAGGCCTACGAGTACATGCACTCGCCGTTCGACTTCAAGAATTCGATCTACGGCGCGACCTTCTTCATGGCGACCGGCTTCCACGGCTTCCACGTTCTGGTCGGCACGATCTTCCTGATCGTCTGCCTGTTCCGTGCGCTCGCTGGCCACTTCACCCCGCAGCAGCATTTCGGCTTCGAAGCTGCCGCCTGGTACTGGCACTTCGTTGACGTCGTCTGGCTGTTCCTCTTCTTCGCCATCTATATCTGGGGCGACTGGGGCGCACCGCTCGCCCATTGAGGCATGTGGTTTCAGGTTGATTTTGACAACGGCGGCTGCAACCCAGCCGCCTTTGTTTTGCCATCTGCTCGGGTCACGGAATGCCCTTTGGATGCTCACGGAAGATGCAGCCATGGCAACGAACGTCTCCAGTCTATTCTATGCGTCAGTCTTGGCCGCCGCATCTACTGTTGCGGTGTGGTTTCAGACTTCTACATCCTCCGCAGCGACCGAAATCGCCAGCCATATCCTGGTCGACAAATCCGATCGGCGTCTTTCCCTGATGCAGGGACAAACGATACTCGCGACGTTTCCCATTGCACTTGGTGGCGCACCGGAGGGGCACAAGAGCGAAGAGGGCGATCAGCGCACACCGGAGGGGCGCTATCGGATCGACTGGCGCAATGACAAAAGTGCCTATCATCTCTCTTTGCACATTTCCTATCCAGATGCCGCTGACATAGCCCGAGCCGAAGCTTCAGGAAAAAACCCGGGCGGCATGATCATGATCCATGGCCAGAGGAACTATCTCGGCTGGTTGGCGTATTTGACGCAGCGTTTCGATTGGACGGATGGGTGTATCGCCGTTACCAATGCGGATATGGATATTATTTGGAATTCCGTGCCTGATGGCACGCCGATCGAGATCACACCATGACCGAAGACGAAGCGAAATTTCCGCCGGTAGATCCGGTCAAGGCGGCGCTGACGGCGTCCTGCCCGCGCTGCGGCAACGGCAAGCTGTTTGACGGCTTTACCAAGCCGAAGGCCCGCTGCAATTCCTGCGGCCTTGATCTCTCCTGGGTGGATGCGGGCGATGGCCCGGCAATCTTCGTCATCCTGCTTGCCGACCTTCTGGTCGTTGGTTTCGCAGTCTGGGTGGAACTGACCTACCAGCCCTCGATGTGGCTCCACATCCTCGTCTTCGCGCCGCTCGGCGTGGCGCTCACCCTCTGGCTGATGCGCTTCCTGAAAGCTTTGCTGATTGCCCTCCAATACAAGCACAACGCCTCTCAAGGGGTCATCGACCGTGGCTGACATGGGCATGGCGGAGGGCATGGGTGAGGGGGGCAGGACCGGCCGCCGCACCTGGCGTTTCTGGATTGCCTTGGTGCTCGTTCCCGCAGCGCTGGTCATCCTCCTGTCGCTCGGCACCTGGCAGGTCAATCGCCTGCACTGGAAGGAAGCGCTACTTGCCGACATCCAGCAACGCAGCACCGCAGCACCCGTCGATATTGCTGAACTGGAAAGGCTGCTGGCAGCCGGGGAAGCGGTCGATTATCGGCAGGCAACGGCGAGCGGTCGTTACCTGAACGACAAGGAACGCCACTTCCTTGCGACCTTCCAGGGCCAATCGGGCTTTTACCTCTACACGCCGCTTGAGCTTGCCGATGGGCGCTACCTCTTCGTCAACAGGGGCTTCGTCCCCTATGACCGCAAGGATCCGGCAACGCGTCCCGAGAGCCTGGTCGATGGCGAACAGACGATCACGGGTCTCGCCCGGGCCGAACTTTCGGAAAAGCCGTCTTCGCTGGTTCCTGACAATGACGAGGCGGCCAACATCTTCTACTGGAAGGACCGCGCCCGCATGGCGGCTTCCGTCGACCTGCCGGCCGATCGCGTTCTGCCCTTCTTCCTCGATGCCGATTCGACGCCGGTCGCAGGCGGCCTACCCAAGGGTGGCGTGACCCAGATCGACCTGCCCAACAACCACCTGCAATATGTCATCACCTGGTACGGCCTTGCCTTTGCCCTGGTCGCGGTCGTGCTTGCAGGCCTGATCCGTCGGAAATCCCGATAGAGCCACGGAAGATTTTCCGCTAGAAGGACCGGATGAAGACGGCGAATAGACCGCCGTGTCGGGGAAACTGCATGTCCTATCTCGCCTCTACGCTGGTAGCGCTCGTCGCGCTCGAACACATCTACATTCTGATCCTTGAGATATTTCTGTGGACCACCCCGACCGGGCGCCGCGCCTTCGGCATGAAGCCCGAGCAGGCGGAAGCGACCAAGGTCATGGCGGCCAACCAGGGCCTCTACAACGGCTTCCTCGCCGCCGGCCTTCTATGGGGCCTGCTCCACCCGGATGTTGCCGTCGGCACTCAAATTCAGTTGTTTTTCCTTGGCTGCGTGCTGGTCGCCGGCCTATATGGAGGTGCAACGGCCTCGCGGAAGATTTTCGTCATCCAGGCGCTTCCCGCCGCCCTCGCCATTATCGCTGTCCTGATTGCCGGTTGATCCGATGAACATGCACCAGAACCGACCCCCTTTGACGATCAGGCTCTGTGGCCCGCGCGGCTTCTGCGCCGGCGTCGACCGTGCCATCCAGATCGTCGTGCTCGCTCTCAAGCGCTACGGGGCTCCGGTTTATGTGCGCCACGAAATCGTCCACAACCGCTACGTCGTCGAAGGCCTGGAAGCCAAGGGCGCCATCTTCGTCGAAGAACTCGACGAGATCCCGGCCGAGCATCGCCAACAGCCGGTGGTCTTCTCCGCCCATGGCGTGCCGAAGTCGGTGCCGGAAGATGCGGCAAGCCGCAACCTGTTCTATCTCGACGCCACGTGCCCGCTGGTCTCCAAGGTTCACAAGCAGGCCATGCGCCATGAGCGCCTCGGTCGCCATGTCATCCTGATCGGCCATGCCGGGCATCCGGAGGTGATCGGGACCATGGGACAACTGCCGGAAGGCACGGTCTCCCTCGTCGAAACCGTCGAAGACGCGGACGCCTATCAGCCGCTCGACGCTGATAATCTCGGCTACGTCACCCAGACCACGCTCTCGGTCGATGATACCGCCGGCGTCATCGCGCGCCTGATGGAGCGCTTCCCGAACCTGACGGCACCATCAGCAGACTCGATCTGCTACGCGACCACCAACCGCCAGGAAGCGGTGAAACACGCAGCCCCCGGCTGCGATCTCTTCATCGTCGTCGGTGCGCCGAATTCGTCCAACTCCAAACGTCTCGTCGAAGTGGCCTTGAGGGCAGGGGCCACCCGCTCGCTGCTCGTCCAGCGCGCCTCCGAGATCGACTGGGACTATGTCGGTGAAATCGGCACGCTCGGCATCTCCGCCGGCGCCTCCGCGCCGGAGGTCATCGTCGACGAGATCATCGACGCCTTCCGCCAGCGCTTTGACGCGAAGGTAGAGCTTGCGATCACGGCCGAGGAAAACGAGCATTTCCTCGTCAATCGGGAACTGCGCGACGTCGAACTGACGCGCGAGGACATGGCCTGGGTCAACGGCTGAGCTCGGGTACCCTGCGCGCTTAGTGGAAACCGGTTGCGCGCATATCCCGGTGAAGTCCTGCCGTCTGCTGATAGAGCGACAGCGCATCGCGCGCCGGCATCGGTCGACCGAAGAGATAACCCTGTCCCTGCAGACACCCCATTGCCAGGAGCACCGCGGCCTGCGCTTCGGTTTCAATCCCCTCGGCCACGGTGTCCAGACGCATTTCGCGGCTCATCGCAACCAGGGCACGGGTGATGGCAGCGTCTGACGGGGACGTCTGGATATCGCGGATGAACCCCCGATCGATCTTCAACGTCGAAAGTGGATAGCGCTGCAGCGAAGACAGCGACGCATAGCCGGTTCCGAAGTCGTCGAAGGCGACGCCGACACCGATGTCGCGGATGGCCTTCAGCGTCAGCAGGCTGGCTTCGTCGTCATTCAGCGTCACCTCCTCGGTAACTTCGAGCTCCAGCCAATTGGCAGAGATTTCGTGTCGCTGCACGGCCTCGACTACCCGATCCCGCAGGTTCGCGGCGCGGAACTGTTGCGGGAAAAGATTGACGGCCACCTTGCAATCTCCGCCACCTGCGTTGAGTGACTTCGCCATCCGGCAGGCCTCGTCGATCGTCCACCAGCCGATTTCGGCAGCAAGCGTGCTTTGCTCCAGCGCCGGCAGGAAACGACCGGGCAGCAGCAGTCCGTGCTGCGGGTGGTTCCAGCGGATGAGTGCTTCGAAACCGACGATCCGTCGCGTAGTCAGCTCCACCTGCGGCTGAAAATAGAGCTCGAGATCGCCATTGCGCATGGCGTGACGCAGCTCGTCGCGCATATCCCGTTTCGCCTGGCTCTCGCTGCGCATGGCAGGTTCGAAGAAGCGGTAAGACCGTCCCCCCGCTGCCTTGGCGCAATAGAGAGCAAAATCGGACGAAGCCAGCAGCTCGTCCGCGTCAGCCCCATGCTCAGGCGCAATCGCAATGCCGAGGCTCGCGCCCAGTTCCAGATGCATTCCGCCGAGGCTGAACGGTTTTCGAAAGGCCTCAAGGATCTTCACTGCCTCCTGCTGCACGACCAGCGGATCGCTACATGGCGCATAGAGAATGCCGAACTCGTCACCGCCAAGGCGCGCAACGGTAGCTGTGTCGCCCAGCAGGTAGGGGATGCGCACGGCAATCGCCTGCAGCAGGCTGTCCCCCATCACATGGCCATGCGTGTCGTTGACCTCCTTGAAGCCGTCGAGATCCATCAGGATCAGGCTGCATGGCTCGCCAGAAGCCATCTTTTGCGCAAGCACGGTCATGAATTCATGACGGTTCTGCAGCCCGGTCAGGGTGTCGTGAGAGGCAAGACGCATCAGGCGGGCATCCCGCTCGCGCCGTTCGGATATGTCCTTAATCGCAGCACCCGCCCAAAACCCGTCCTCGGCAGTCCAGGTGGAAAGCGTGATCTCGATCGGAAATTCAGACCCGTCGCTCCGCAGCGCGGAGACTTCCACCGGCTTGCCACCGAGTCCCGGCTTGGCGCCGCCTGCGACATTGGCCATGCCTACCGTGTGGGCACCGCGCATGCGCTCCGGAATGATCATGGTAACCGGATGCCCCCGGATCTGATCCGGTTCGTAGCCGAACATGCTGCAGAACGCGTCATTCGCAAAGCGGATGTCGCCGTGACTATCGACCACAATGAGCGCGAGGCTCATGGCGGCAGCAAAATCGTGCGCCATGCGGGCGGTTGGCGGAAGGTCCATTGCGTCATTCCGGTCATTATTTGAGGGAATACTACAGGAATAATATTAGCGAGCTGTAAAATTTGCGTCGGTTTGGGACAGGCTGAGCAACTTGAAGCGTACACATCAAGTGTGTATAACCATCTGATGAGGAGTTCAGCAGTCATTGCCGCGTTGAAGGCAGACGGGTGGTATGAAGTCTCCACCAAGGGCAGTCATGTCCAGTTCAAACATGACGCAAAGCCCGGCCGCGTGACTGTGCCCCATCCAAAGAGGGATCTGCCGATCGGAACTCTGAAGAACATCGAGAAACAGTCTGGGTTGAAGCTGAGGTGATCGCATGCACAATTTCATCGGCCTGATCCACAAGGATCCTGACAGCGATTATGGCGTCTCCTTTCCCGACTTTCCGGGCGTAGCGACGGCTGGCACGAATCTGGACGATGCACGCCGAATGGCGGAGGAGGCGCTGGCTTTCCATGTCGAAGGCATGGTCGAGGACGGTGAGGCGATCCCCGAGCCTTCTTCGCTCGAGGCGATCATGTCTGATCCGGAAAACAGCGATGCCGTGGCCGTTCTCATTCCGCTCAGAGGTCCTGCCAAGAAGGCAGTTCGCGTCAACATCACGTTGGCAGAGGATCTGCTGCGTGCGATTGATTCCCATGCAGAAGCGCATGGTCTGACACGCTCCGGCTTCCTCGCGCAGGCAGCAGAGCGCCAAATGAAGGACGATGGGAACCACAACAACGCCAAGGGCTATGCACTGTCAGCCTGATGGAGCTGGCGCACGCCCCATTTCCTGTGCCCCGTGTCGTTCCAGGGCTGGCATGCGCGCCGCACCCGTTATAGGACTCGGCCATCCCCGAAGCGGCACGGAACCTCAAAGCTGTGGCAGTTTACACCGACATCAACGAAATCGATCTCAAGGCCTTCCTCGCGCAATATGACGCGGGCGAACTCCTGTCCTACAAGGGCATCGCGGAAGGCGTCGAGAACACCAATTTCCTGCTGCACACGACGAAGCAGCCGCTGATCCTGACGCTTTATGAGAAGCGCGTGGACCGCAACGATCTGCCCTTCTTCCTCGGCCTGATGCATCATTTGTCGGAACGCGGCCTGTCCTGCCCGCTGCCTTTGCCGCGTAAGGATGGCGCGCTGCTCGGCGAACTCTCCGGCCGACCCGCTGCTCTCATCTCCTTCCTGGAAGGCATGTGGCTGCGCAAGCCGGAAGCCCAGCACTGCCGCGAAGTTGGCAAGGCGCTCGCTGCCATGCATGTGGCCAGCGAAGGCTTTGAACTCACCCGCCCCAATGCGCTTTCGCTGGAAGGCTGGCAGACGCTCTGGGCAAAGTCCGAGGCCCGCGCCGACGAGGTCGAGACCGGGCTCGAAGACGAGATCGGCGCCGAGCTCGATTTCCTCGCCGCCCACTGGCCGAAAGAGCTGCCATCAGGCGTTATCCATGCCGACCTCTTCCCCGACAACGTCTTCTTCCTCGGCGATGATCTCTCGGGCCTGATCGACTTCTATTTCGCCTGCAACGACTTCCTTGTCTATGACCTGTCGATTTGCCTGAATGCCTGGTGCTTCGAGAAGGACGGTGCCTACAACATCACCAAGGGCAAGGCGATGATCGAGGGTTATCTCTCGGTGCGCCCGCTGTCCGCTGACGAGATCGCAAGCCTGCCGGTCCTTTGCCGCGGCTCGGCGCTGCGCTTCTTCCTGACGCGCCTCTATGACTGGCTGACGACGCCCGAAGGCGCGCTGGTGGTCAAGAAGGACCCGCTCGAATATCTGCGCAAGCTACGCTTCCATCGCGCCGTGACCAATGCCTCCGAATACGGACTGATTTCATGAAACATGTCGACATCTTCACCGACGGTGCCTGCTCGGGTAATCCCGGCCCTGGCGGCTGGGGCGCGGTTCTGCGCTATGGCGAAACCGAAAAGGAGCTCTGCGGCGGCGAGGCGGATACCACCAACAATCGCATGGAATTGCTCGCCACCATTACAGCGCTGAATGCGCTCAAGGACGCCTGCGAAGTCGACCTCTACACCGACAGCAAATATGTCATGGACGGCATCTCCAAGTGGATTTTCGGCTGGAAGAAGAACGGCTGGAAGACCGCCGACAAGAAGCCGGTCAAGAATGGCGAACTCTGGCAGGCACTCGACGTCGCCAACCAGCGCCACAAGGTCAAATGGCACTGGGTCAAGGGCCATGCCGGCCATCCTGAAAACGAACGCGCCGACGAGCTTGCCCGCAAAGGCATGGAGCCCTTCAAGAAGACGGGTGGCTTTCCGAAGTCGTTGCTGGTGAAGTGAGCGTCGGGCGAGGATGGCGCGTCGCGCCGCCCTCTTGCCCTTTCCTCCGTTCACCCTATGCTCCCCGCAAACCAACACGACGGGAGGCATCCATGATCCAGCACTGCGTATTCCTGCGCTTCAAGGCAGCAGTTCAGGAGACCGAGAAGCAGGCGATCTATGCCGCAATTACGGCCTTGAGTGACGTGGTCCCGGGGATGCTGGAGGTCAAGGCAGGACCGAATGTCTCGCCCGAGGGCCTGAGTGGCGGTTACAACGACGGCTTCATCGTCACCTTCGAGGACGAGATGGTGCGCGACTACTATCTCAAGCACCCGAAACATATTGAAGTCGGCGAGCGTATCGTAAGCGCCACCGATGGCGGTCTGGCTGGCATTCTCGTCTTCGACCTCGCCCACTGATATCGGGGCTCAAACGAAAAGAGGCCCGGTTTCCCGGGCCTCCGAAGTCGGAAGATAGGCTCTGCCGCTCAGGCGCCGAGCTGCTCGATCATCGTGGCCGCTGAGGACACGGTCGCCTGGCCGGGGTTTTCCTCGATGTTGAGGCTCTTCACCACGCCGTCTTCCACTAGCATCGAATAGCGCTTCGAGCGTACGCCGAGACCGCCGCCAGACAGGTCGATGTCGAGGCCGATTGCCTTGGTGAAACCGGCGTCCCAGTCGGCGAGGAAGTGGATCTTGCCCATGCCGCCCGAATGCTGCGCCCAGGCGCCCATCACGTGCCAGTCATTGACCGAGACCACGGCAATCGCGTCGACGCCGCGCGCCATGAGCGCATCGCGGTTCTCCAGATAACCGGGCAGGTGGTTCAGCGTGCAGGTCGGGGTAAACGCACCGGGGACGGCAAAGACGACGACCTTCTTGCCGGCAAACAGCTGTTCCGTGGTGACTTCCACCGGGCCGTCAGCGGTCTTTTCCTTGAAGGTGGCCTGGGGCAGCTTTTCGCCAATGGCAATGGTCATGAAATCGTCCTCGCTTACGTTGAGCCGCCCGAAACCCCTCCGGACGGCGGTCGAGGCGAATATAGGTGGAGGTCATTCAAAGGCAAGCACGGTTTCCATGGCGCGGCTGTCGCTGACGACGAGGATGCCCCAGTGTTTGCCGGCGATCCGATACTTCTTCGGCAGTTTTTTGATCGGCAATGTCAGTACCGTTTCCCCCGAGGCCCCCGCAGTCATCGAGGCCTTGACGAAGACATGCCCGCTCGGACCGCTGACAAACACGCGCGGCACCTCCGCGGAAACCGGCATCTTCAGTCGAATGACAAGCTCCTTGTTGTCCAGCTTGAGCTCATGCCCGATCACATGGAAGTCCGGGGAGGGGCCAGGCGGTACCTTCGACTGCGCGGAAGCAATGAGTGCCGCCTCCACCGGATTGGCGGTGCCGCCTTCATCCGCCGGAACAGTCAGATCGGCCTGGAAGGGAATGCAGATGTTCTGGCAGACGCCGACAAAGGCACTCAGGGTCACGCCGGATGTGTTCGGCGCATCCTTCAATGTGAGCGGCAGCGTGACGGGATGGTCGTAGCCGACATCGATCATGTCACCGTTCATCAGCACTTTCGGCACCGGAAAGCCGACGCTGTCGACCGTGTAGGAGACGCCCGGAGCCGGCGTGATCGCGGGTGGGATCCCGACGTCGCCGGGTTCCTTCCAATAGGTAATCCAGCCTGGCTTCGGCTCGATCACCAGGGCTCCGTGCCGCACGCCGTCGCCGGTTTCGGGCAGCAGGATCAGCCGCATCCGCCCACCTTCATTGACAGCCCATTCGCTGCTGGCAGCCGCTACGGGACCCGCCGTGACCAGCGAGGCAAGCCCGATCGCAAGGGAAAGCATCATGAGCCGAGCGCTGCGCAAGCCGCATGACAGGCTGAAACGAGACATGTCTACTGCCGTTTTCGAGTTCATTTAACCGGCTCTAGAAGATCACTCTCGCCTTGGCCAGTCACGCTTGCTTCATGCTCATCATTTTGGGTTGATCACAATCCGCTTCTGCCTCATCTTGGATATGAGACCACATCTGAACCACGCATGAAGCCGATTGCCGTCGAGGCAGCCAAGGAGGCGGGCATGGCATTGTCGTCTAAAACCAGTCTGAGAGAACGCGGTTTCCTGGATGGCAACCTGCTGATCGCCATGCCGGGCATGGCAGACGGCAATTTCGCCCGCGCCGTCGTCTATATCTGCGCCCACTCGGATGCCGGCGCCATGGGCTTCATCATCAACCGCGCGCAATCGGTGACCTTCGCCGATCTCCTGCTGCATCTAGAGCTGATCGACCGCAACGACGCCATCATGCTGCCCGATCACGCCCGCCATTTCCCCATCCAGTGCGGTGGTCCGGTGGAGCAGAACCGCGGCTTCGTCCTGCATTCCGATGACTATCTCTCCGACAGCTCCATCCCCGTCAGCGACGACATCTCGCTCACCGCCACCCTCGACATCGTCCGCGCCATCTCAGACGGCCGAGGCCCGCGCCACGCGACCATGCTGCTCGGCTATGCCGGCTGGGGGCCGGGCCAGCTGGAAGAGGAGATCGCCCAGAACGGCTGGCTGCATTGCGCGGCCACCGAAAGCCTGATCTTCGACCGCAGCCTCGACAACAAATACGACCGGGCGCTAGCCCTTATGGGCATCAACCCGGCCATGCTGTCGATGGATGCGGGGCACGCTTGAAGGAGCAAGTCTGCTGGTTGCGTTCTTTCCGCTTGCAAGCTGAGTGAGCGTAGTCATTCTCTTGGTGCCTGACCAGCGGGTCCGGCCCAATTGAGACCCCACCCCATGCCCTCCACCGACATCCTCATCGCCTTCTTCATCACCACCGCCGTCTTCGCCTTCATCCCGGGCCCCGCCATGCTCTATGTCGCGGCCCGCACGCTGGCAGCGGACCGCCGTGCAGGGCTGATGGCGACATCAGGGATTCATGTCGGCTGTTACGTGCATGTGGTGGCCGCAGCAGCGGGTCTGTCGGTGCTCTTCCATGTCGTCCCAACGCTCTATCTGGCGGTGAAGCTGGCAGGGGCTGCTTACCTGATCTATCTCGGCGTTCGCATGTTCCGCGCGGCTAGGGCGGTTGGCGCAACGCCCGTTGCAGTGCTGGCGCAGAAATCGACGGGCCGTGCTTTCCTGGAAAGCATGCTGGTCGAGGTACTCAATCCGAAGACGGCGATTTTCTTCCTCGCCTTCCTGCCGCAGTTCATTGACCCTGCTGCGAGCTTCCCTGTCTGGCTGCAGTTCGTGATCCTTGGCACCCTGGTCAATGTGATGTTCACGATCGCCGATGTGGCTTGCGTTATGGCCGCCAGCACCGTCACCAGACGCCTGGCGCGGGTTTCATCACTGCAACGCAATCTGCAAAGGGCAGGGGGCGCAATCCTCGTCGGCCTCGGCCTTCACGTCGCCCTCCAGCGCACGTGAAGACCATCCGCCTCACGCCCGCTTCATCAGCGGAAAGCGTTCTTTGAGCAGCCTGAGCACCGATTCCGACCCGAGCGGCGGCCCGAACAGGTAGCTCTGGCCGAAGTCGCAGCCCATCATCGCAAGGTCGGCAGCATCCTGGTCGGTCTGGATGCCCTCGGCCACCACCTGCATGTCGAGCCCGCGCGCCATCGAGACGACGGAGCGCAGGAGCACTGACTTCTTGTCCGACTGGTCGCAGACCAGCGCCTTATCGAGCTTGATCGTGTCGAAGGGGAAGCGGGTGAGGTAGGCGAGCGACGAATAGCCGGTGCCGAAATCGTCGAGCGCCAGGCTGATGCCTGTATCCTTCAGCTTCTCCAGCATCAGGCGCGCCTGTTCCGGGTTTTCCATGACGACGCTTTCGGTGAGCTCCAGCTTGATCCGCTTCGGATCGCACTGCGTCTTTACCAGCATGGCGCGGATGTCGTTGTAGATCTCGCTCGAGATCAGCTGGGCCGACGACAGGTTGACCGAGACGAAGATCGGCAGTTCACCCGTCTGGCGTTCCCACTCCATCAGGTCGCTAGATGAACGTTCCAGCGCGAACATGCCGAGCGGCTCTATCAGGTCAGACATCTCCGCGATCGGAATGAACTCGGTCGGCGAGATCGTGCCGCGCTTCGGGTGGTCCCAGCGCATCAAGGCCTCGAAGCCGGCAATCTCGCCATTGGCGAGCCTGACGATCGGCTGGTAGGCCATCGACAGCTCCTTGCGCTCGATGGCGCGGCGCAGGTCCGTCTCCAGCTGCAGCCGGTCGGTGCTGACGGTGCGGAAGGCCGGGCGGAAGGGCTCGACGCGATTGCCGCCGGTGCGCTTCGCCCGGTACATGGCAAGCTCCGCATCGGCGAGGAGGCTGGCAGCGCTCTCCTGCTGGTCCACCCAGGAAACAAGGCCGATCGAGGCGGTCAGGCTGATCTCGCGATTGGCAAAGTTGAGCGGCACCATGATCGCCTTGGACACAGCATCGGCAAAGTCGGCGATCTTGGCGGGGTCCTTTTCGGACACCAGGATCAGGCCGAATTCGTCTCCCGAAAGCCGCGCCAGCGTGTCCTGGGGCTTCAGCAATCGGCGCAGGCGCCGCGTGATCGCGATCAGAATATTGTCGCCGGCAGCGATGCCGAGCGCGTCGTTCACCTGCTTGTACCGGTCGATGTCGATGGCAAGCACAGTCGGTCGAACGCTCTCGGATGTCGAGGCGAGCGACAGGATCGCCTGCAACCGGTCGAGGAAGACTTCGCGGTTCGGCAGGCCCGTCAGGTTGTCGTGCATGGCATCGACCAGCAGCCGGTCAATCGAGTTCTTCTGCTCGGTGACGTCGATGATCGTGCCGACGCAGCGGATGACTTCGCCGTTCGATCCGAGCACGGGCCGCGCGCGGATCTTCAGCCAGTGGAAGTGGCCATCCTCGGCGCGAATGCGGAATTCGTGGCTGAGGCGTCCCTTGCGGTGTTCGAGCAGCACGTCGAGCGTGGCGCGGAAGCGGTCGCGGTCATCGGGATGCAGGCGCGGCAGCCAGTTGCGTGCGGGGCCGTGCATTGTGCCCGGCGACAGGCCGAGCCTGATCGAAACATCCGGGCTCGTCACCACGCGGTCGCGGGCCACATCCCAGTCCCACACGGTGTCGCCGGAGCCGGTCAGCGCCAGAGACTGGCGCTCCAGGTCGGAAAATAGACCCTGCTGATAGGCGCCGCCAGCAAAGGCGTGCTGCATGACCGTAAAGCCGATCAGGAGAACGATCAATACCAGTCCGCCGCCGAGTGCCGGCTGGATGATGTCGTTGTCGAGTTGGCCGGTCACCGTCATCCAGCCGCCGAACAACCAGACCAAGATCAATGCCCAGGTCGGCACCAGAAGCACGGCGCGGTCGTAGCGGTTGATGCCGAGATATATGATGAGACCGATGCCGACCACGCCCGTCAGCGCGAAGGAGACGCGCGCGATGCCGGCTGCCACCGAAGGGTCGAAGATCGCGACGCCGAACAGCACCGTCAGACCCAGCATCCAGGCGAGCGTCGCATAGCCGAGATGCACGTGCCAGCGGTTGAGATTGAGGTAGGTGAAGAGGAAAATGACCAGCGATGAGGCAAGCGCAACTTCAGCCCCGGCGCGCCATATTCGAACATCCGAAGCGGTGAGCGAAATCAGCTTTTCGAGGAAGCCGAAGTCGACGCAGATATAGGCGAGTACCGCCCAGGCGAGCGCAGCTGCCGCCGGCAGCATCGACGTGCCCTTGACGACGAAGAGGATGGTCAGGAACACCGCCAGCAGGCCGGCAATACCAAGCACGATGCCGCGATAGAGCGTGAACGCGTTGACCGTGTCCTTGTAGGCATCCGGTTCCCAGAGATAGATCTGCGGCAATTCCGGCGTCGCGAGTTCGGCGACGAAGGTGATGACCGTGCCGGGGTTCAGCGTGATGCGGAACACGTCGGCATCCGGGCTCGGCACGCGGTCGAGCGCAAAGCCTTCCGATGGCGTGATCGCCATGATCCGCTGCGAGCCCAGATCAGGCCAGAACAGCCGTGAGCCTGACAGGCGGAAATGCGGCGCAACGATCACGCGCTCGAGCTGCTCTTCCGAGACGTTGGCGAGCGCAAAGACGGCCCAGTCGCCCTGGTGTCCCTCGGTGGACGAGCGCACCTCGATGCGTCGGCGGATGCCGTCTGCACCGGCGGCGGTGGAAACCTGGAAGGCCTCGCCCTGGTTCGTATAGATTTCCGTCGTCGCTGTCAGATCCAGCGCATTGTCGTCACGCGCGATCTTCACGGGTTCGACGGCTAGTGCCGCCGAGGCGGCAAGCCCGACATAAAGCGCTGCGAACGCAGCCATGCAGAGAGCGGCCAGGCGAGGCACGGCGCGCAATCGGTTTGCGGTATGTGTCATGAGGACGTCTTGCCGTTCCGCGCCTTCGGAGCGCCGATCCGGGAGTAGAGCAGATGGTCGCGCCATTCCCCGTTGATTTTAAGATAGTCGCGCAAAAGACCTTCCCGCTCAAATCCCGTCTTTTCGAGTAGCCTCAGGCTGTTGACGTTGTCCGGAATACAGGCTGCCTCGATACGGTGCAACTCGAGTGGCCCGAAGATGTAGGGAATAGCCAGTTGAAGTGCGGCAAACATGTGGCCTTGCCGCGAATGGCGCTCGCCCATCCAGTAGCCGATCATGCAGCTTTGCGCCGCACCGCGCCGGATAAGACCGATGGTAAGCCCGCCCAGCAAGGTGTTTTCCTCCTTGTCGAAGAGGAAGAAGGGCACCGCCATGCCGGAGTGAAATTCCTGTTCATTACGCAGCACGCGCTGCCGGAAGGCCCGCTCGGTGAGTTCATCCGGACGCCACAGGGGTTCCCACGGCTGCAGGAAGGCGCGGCTCTCCCGTCGCAACTGGTGCCATGGCTCGAAATCGCGAAAGCGCGGCAGGCGCAGCATATGCCGGTCGCCGTAAAGCTCCGGCATGTCCGACTGCCGGGACAGAAACCGAAAGACCGAACGCGTCATGGTCAATCCCCGAGCGACAACCGGCGAAGATCCCGCCGGTCCAGTTCATTGGATGCGGCGTTCAGCCGACAGCCTTGCGGATACCGGCCGGCTGTTGGGTGAGGGCGCCTGCGATTTCATCGAGCGAAACCAGGTGGTCGACAGGGCCGATCGCCGAAAGTGTCGGGGCCGTGTCGAAGAACAGGCGTCCGGCGAGGTCGGTCAGGCGTTCGGTGGTGATGCCGGCAAGCCGCTCCATCATCTCCTGGTTCGGAATGGTGCGGCCATAGAGCATCATCTGCCGGGCGATCTGGCCGGCGCGGGCGGCCGGGCTTTCCTGGCCCATCAACAGCTGCGCACGGATCTGCGCCCGCGAGCGCTCGATTTCCTGCTGGTCGATGCGCTCGGAAGACTTGCGCAATTCATCGATGATGACCGGCACCAGTTCCGGCAGGTTCTCGCCGCCGGTCGCGGCATGGATGCCGAAGATGCCGGTGTCGGAAAAGCCCCAGTGGAAGGCATAGACAGAATAGCAGAGACCGCGGATCTCGCGCACTTCCTGGAAGAGCCGCGACGACATGCCGCCGCCCAGGATATTGGCCAGGATCTGCGAGCAATAGAAGTCGCGCATGTGGTAGGCCTTGCCCTCGAAGCCGAGCAGGACCTGCGTATCCATGAGGTCGCGTTCAACACGCGACTCGCCGCCCGTATAGCGCGCCACATCCATCACCGGCGTGGCCGAAGGGGTCGTCGGCAGTGAGGCAAAGCGCTCCTCGACCTGCTTGACGAAGGCGTCGTGGTCGACCTTGCCGGCGGCGACGACGAACATCCGGTCGGTGGTGTAATTGCGCGAGAGATAGGCGCGGATCTGGTCGCTGGAGAAGGACTGCACCGTTTCAGGCGTGCCCAGAATGCTGCGCCCGATGGTCTGGCCGCGATAGGCTTCCTCGGAGAAACGATCGAAGACGACATCGTCTGGCGTGTCGTCGGCAGCACCGATTTCCTGCAGGATGACGTGTTTTTCGCGTTCCAGTTCCTCTTCGTCGAAGACGCTGTCGGTCAGGATGTCGGCGAGAATATCGACCGCGAGCGGCACATTGTCCTTCAGCACGCGGGCGTAATAGGACGTGGTCTCGGTCGAGGTGGCGGCGTTCACTTCGCCGCCGACATTCTCGATTTCCTCGGCAATCTGCCGGGCGGTCCGCTTGTTCGTGCCCTTGAAAGCCATGTGCTCGAGCAGATGCGCGATGCCATGCTCGCCCTCCGTCTCGTTGCGCGATCCGGATTTGATCCAGGTGCCGAGAGCCACGCTTTCCAGATGCGGCATGTTCTCGGTTACAACAGTCAAACCCGAGGCAAGCCGGGTGCACTCAACATTCATGGTCCGTCTTTCTGCGCTTCTCAACTGTCCGCACGGGCATGTGCGCCGACAAAGCTTTCGACGGCTTTAAGGTCCGCGGGCAAGATTTCGAAGCGCTCCTCCCTGTCCATCAGATCAGCAAGCCATGTCGGAAGCGCGGGGTCAATACCGGAGGCCGATTTTACTGCCGCCGGGAATTTCGCCGGATGGGCGGTCGCGAGCACCACCATCGGGCTCTGCGGCTTCTCGAATTTCTTCGCGACATGCACGCCAACCGCGGTATGCGGGTCGAGCAGATAGCCTGTCTCGTCGAGCACGGCCTTTATCGTCTTCGCCACCTCCTTTTGGGTGGCTCGGCCGGCGCGGAAGTCCTTGCGGATGAACTTCAGAGCGTCCGGCTTGATCTCGAAAGAGCCGGACTGCTTCAGCCCTTCCATCGACGAGCGGATGGCGGATGCATCGCGGCCATAGGCCTCGAACAGCAGGCGTTCGAAGTTCGACGAGATCTGGATGTCCATCGATGGCGAAGTGGTCGCCGAGACACCCTTCATCTCGTAGCGGCCTGTCTTCATCGTGCGCGCTAGGATGTCGTTGTCATTGGTGGCGATCACGAGCTTGTCGATCGGCAGGCCCATCTTCTTGGCGACGTAACCGGCAAAGATGTCGCCGAAATTGCCGGTCGGCACGGTGAAGGACACCTTGCGGTCGGGTGCGCCGAGTGCGACGGCGGACGTGAAGTAGTAGACCACCTGCGCCATGATGCGCGCCCAGTTGATCGAGTTCACGCCGGAAAGCTTGACGCGGTCGCGGAAGGCGACGTCGTTGAACATGGCCTTCACGAGGTTCTGGCAGTCGTCGAAATTGCCTTCGAGCGCGATGGCATGCACGTTAGCATCATTCGACGAGGTCATCTGGCGCTGTTGCACCGGCGAGACCTTGCCATGCGGGAAGAGGATGAAGATGTCGGTGCGGGCGCGGCCGGCAAAGGCATCGATGGCGGCTCCACCCGTATCACCCGAGGTGGCGCCGACGATGGTTGCTCGTTCGCCGCGCTTTTCCAGCACATGGTCCATCAAGCGCGCGAGCAGCTGCATCGCCACGTCCTTGAAGGCGAGCGTCGTGCCGTGGAAGAGTTCGAGCACGAAGGCGTTCGGCCCGGTCTGCACCAGCGGCGCGACGGCCGGATGCTTGAAGGTCGCATAGGCCTCGTCGATCATCCCGCGGAAGATCTCCGGCTCGATCTCGCCATTGGTGAAGGGAAGCAGGACTTCGAAGGCGACCTCTTCATAAGACTTGCCGCGCAACCCGCGGATCGTCTTTTTCGACATGTGCGGCCATTCGCGCGGCACATAAAGCCCGCCGTCCCGGGCAAGGCCTGCCAGAAGTGCGTCACAAAAGCCGAGGCTCGGAGCCTCGCCGCGGGTCGAGATATATTCCACGTCGCTCATCCCTATCGTTCAAAAAGTCGGAGCCGAAGCCGCCGTCAAATCTATGGCGTTTCGGATAGTGAGGTTTGCCCGTTTGCGCCAGTGCGCTCGCCAAGATTTCGCAAGCCCGGCAATCGCAAGCGGGCTTGCCGGAGCCGGCCCGCAGGCCTGAGGTTGAGGACCGGTTGAAATTTGACGCAAATTGCCGGCTACCCAATCGATTTTTGTCGTGGCCGCTGGTATAGACCATCCGCGAGGGCGCTGAAAAGCCTCAAGTTTGACTGTTTTTCGGCCTCTGGCCGAGCATGCGGAAGGTGAAGTCTCGTGTCTGTAAACGTGTCGCGCGGTGTTGTCGCCGTTTCGCTGATGATGGTTCTTTCGGGTTGCAATGCTGGCAGCCTCGGTGGCGGTCTTGGGCTTTCGTCCTCTGAACCGGCCGCCGCGACGCCCGCCGCAGCGCCTGCACAGCAGGCTTTCGTACAGGGTTTCTGCCCCCAGATTTCGCTCCGTGACGGCACCGCTGTTTATCGCTCCTATGCCCGCGGCAAAGAAGGCGATGCCGAGCAGGTCGTGTTCCAGGCCTCGCTCGCCGACTCGACGCGCTCTTGCGCCCGCACGGAGACCACACTCACCGTCAACGCGCTTATCCAGGGACGTCTCGTCTCCGGTCCGCAGGGCAAGGCCGGCACGATCAACCTGCCGGTCCGCGTCACCGTCACCGATGGCGGCCAGGAAGTCTTCAACGAGCTCGAGCAGTATCCGGTATCGCTTGCCGACGTGAACACGCCGACACAGTTCGTCTACACCAAGGCGATCAACGTGCCCGGCAATGTCTCCGGCATGACCCGTGTGTTCATCGGCTTCGAACAGCCGAAGAAGAAGTAAGTTCCTAACGACAGGCGCCGAATCTGAAGATCGGCGCCTAGACCCGCCGCGTCAGCGCCACCAGATAGCGTATCGCGCGATCGCTGGCATTGATGAAGACACAGTCAGCGGGCGCGCCGAGCTGCAGGCAGTCGCCGGTCGAAAGCCGATGGCTGCGTGTACCCTCGATGAAGTCGAGATTTCCCTCGAGAACATAGATCTGCTGGTGCTGGAAGCTGAAGGCGGAAGCCGGGTAGGGCACCTTGACGCCAGCCGGCAGCACCACCTCCAAGAGTTCCAGCTGGCCGCCATTGGCGGGAGACAGGGTCCGGCGCGTATAGCCCGTATCCGGATCAGTCCAGACCGGCTGCTCCGCATGGCGGGCCAACTGGTCTCCCTCCCGCTCGGCCAGCGCCAGCAGAACTGAAAGCGGCAGGCCGAATGCGCCCGACAAGCGCCCGAGCACGGTGGCCGTCGGGCTTGCCTCGCATCGCTCCACCTTGCTGATCATCGCCTTCGACACGCCGGACCGGACGGATAGCTCCGCCAGCGACCAGCCGCGGCTATCGCGTTCCAGCCGCACACGCTCGGCGATGGCGCGTGCCTGGCGATGCTCATCATGGCTCTCGAACTTGCCTGCCGTATCGTTCATCTCAGCCCTTGCCAAATCTGTCTTGTGCGTCTTCTATAGTGGACGGGAACATAAGATAGGTGACGGGGCGTCCACAAGCCATCGGATCTATCGAGGCATGGAAGAGGGATAAAACACAAGTGGCACGCGAGATCCATTTCAACGCATTCGACATGAACTGCATCGGCCACATCCAGCAGGGCCTCTGGTCGCATCCGCGCGACCGGTCGATGGAATACAACAGCCTCGCTTACTGGACGGACTATGCCAAGCGCCTGGAAGCAGGCCTCTTCGACGGTATCTTCCTCGCCGATGTCGTCGGCATCTATGACGTCTTGAGCGGCAGTCCGGCGCCGGCCTTGCGCGGTGCAGTCCAGGTCCCCGTCAACGACCCGATGATGCTCGTCCCGGCCATGGCCTCGGTCACAAGCCATCTCGGCTTCGGCGTCACTGCCAACTTGACCTATGAACAACCCTTCCTGTTTGCCCGCCGGATGGCGACGCTGGACCACCTGACCGGCGGCCGCATGGGCTGGAACATTGTCACCGGCTATCTCGACAGCGCGGCCCGCGCGATCGGCCTCGATGGCCAGATGGCCCATGACGATCGCTACGATCTCGCCGATGAATATATGGAAGTGGTCTACAAGCTCTGGGAAGGCAGCTGGGAAGATGCCGCCGTGGTCGCCGACAAGGCCGCGCAGGTCTATGCGGATCCGTCACGCGTCCACCCCGTCCATCATCATGGACGCCAATACCAGGTGGATGCCTATCATCTGAGCGAACCCTCGCCGCAGCGCACGCCGGTGCTCTACCAGGCCGGCTCCTCGCCGCGCGGCCGCCAGTTTGCCGCCACCCATGCCGAATGCGTTTTCGTCAACGGCCAGAAGAAGGAGGGCGTGCGCGAGATCGTCACCGATATCAGGGCAAGGGCGGAAGGCTTCGGCAGAAGCGGAGACGACATCAAGGTCTTCCTCGGCGCTACCATCGTCACCGGCCGCACCGAGAAGGAGGCGCAGGACAAGTTCGAGGATTACAAGCGTTACGTCAGCTCCGAGGCCGCACTCACCCATGCCGCCGCATCCATGGGCATCGACTTCGACAAGTTCGACATGGATGAACCTGTCGAGACCGGCAAAAGCCAGGCGATCACCTCTAACATCAAGGCCATGGACCGCGCCGCAGGGCCGCAATGGACCAAGCGCAAGCTGATCGAGCAGATGGTGCTCGGCAGCCGCCAGCCGCCGCTGGTCGCTTCGGCGGATCAGGTGGTCGAGTGGCTGGTCGACTGGGTCGAGGATACCGGCGTCGACGGCTTCAATCTCTCCCGCACGGTCGTGCCGGAATGCTTTGACGACATCATCGAACTCGTCGTCCCCCGCCTGCAGGAGCGCGGCCTCTATAAGACAGAATATCGCGAGGGACCGCTGCGCCAGAAGCTCTTTGGCGAACCACGTCTTAGCAGCCGGCACGTTGCCTCGACGCACAGTTGGCGGCAGGGCTGAGCATCTGTCGAACCCTGTGCAAGGCATAGTCTGGGCCAGCCGCCTCGCCTTGCTCTCGCGCCTCGCCGAATGCTAGTTTGCGACCCGACGCTTGCCGTGGGGAACATTCGCAAGCCGGCATTTGCGCGCGTGGAAGTGCCCTAGATGGGGTGCCTTCCGGGGGAGACCTGATTGAAAATTGCAGTCGTGAGAAACCCCATTGCGGGCGGTCGTCTGGGCCGGAAGCAATGGGTGCCGTTGTCCGCCGCCTTCCGCAGACATTTTCCCGATATGGAGATCCACGAGAGCCGCTCCAGTGGCGACGCTCGCCGGCTTGCCCGCGAGCTTGCCGCAGGTCCCTACGATCTCCTGCTGGTCGCAGGCGGTGATGGCACGATCAGCGATGTCGTTGACGGCGTGCTGTCCTCCACGCGGCCTGATATGCCGCTCGCCTTCCTGCCGATCGGCACGGGTTGCGATTTCGTCCGCAACTTCGCGCTTGCCTCTGATCCCGCCGCCCTTGCCGACCACATCGCCAACGCGCCCCTGCGCCGCATCGATGCAGGTCTCCTTATTTCGCGGGATACAGCCGGTGCCGAGCAACGCCGCTACTTCGCCAATATCACCAGTGTCGGCATTTCCGGCGAGATCGTCGAGGCCGTCAACGCGCCGGGTCGCATGCGCATCCTCAACGGCCCGCTGCGCTTTCTCGTCCATTCAGCACTCGCGATCCTGCGCTACCGGCCCTATGACTTCGAGGTGCTGATCGATGGCATGCGCGTGCATCACGGCAAACTCGCCTTAACGGCGATCGCCAATGGCGGCTGGTTCGGCGGCGGCATGCACATCACGCCGGACGCCGATGTCGCCGACGGCCAGTTCGAAATTGCCGTCATGCGTGAAGAGAATGTCTTCGGTCTTCTGAATTTACTGGGACGCCTGCATAAGGCCGGTCATGTCGGCCATCCGCTCTTGAGCTTCCACAAGGGCCGTCGGGTGGAGGTTCGGCCGCGAGACGCCGCCCGCTTTCCGATCGATGTCGACGGCGAGGCTCCGATCCGCGGCGGCTTCGTCGCGGAAATCATGCCAGGCGCCCTGACGATCAGGACGTGATAGCCAAGCGGTCCTGGCTCAGAAAACGCCTTCCCATTCGGCCATGGCAGCGATCACGCCTGGCAGGTCCTGCATACGGGCGATGACCGTTTCCGCGCCCGCATCGGTCAGCTTGTCTGCATGCGAAGGATAGGTGTGCGAGGCGCCGGTAAATCCGATCACCCGCATGCCGGCTTCGCGCGCCGCATGCACGCCGTGCACGGAATCCTCGATCACGATGCACTTGGACGGGCTGACATTGAACTGTGCCGCGCCATGCAGGAAGATGTCGGGCTTCGGCTTGACGCGGTCGGCGCCGAGATCCTTGGCCGAATAGATATGCGGCGCGAAGAATTCCTTCAGCCCGACCTTCGTCAGCATCATGTCGAGGCGCTGCGAGGATGAGTTGGAGCAGATGCAGCGCGGGCCAGTGATCCGGGACAGTGCATACTGCACGCCCTCGATCACCTTCACCTCACGCGCCAGCTTCTGGTCGAGCAACTGTTCCGACTTGTCGATCAGGCTCGCCGACAGGGGAATGTCGACTTCCTTTTCGATCGTCAGAAGAATGTTCTTCCAGGTCATACCGGCAAAGCGTTCGCCCATTTCCTCGACCGAGATCGGGTAACCGGCTTCCGTCAGAAGCTTCGACTCGACCTTGGCCGCGATGATCTCGGAATCGACGAGCACGCCGTCGCAATCGAAAAGGGTGAGGTCGAAGCCGCTCATGGAAACATCCGTCATGTGGTCCAAGGAAAGTCGCTCCCTACACGATCGGAAGGGCAAGGACAATCACGCGTCATGCAGGTCTGCCGTGCGGAAGGTCGCGAGGGTCGTCTGGTTTCAAGCCTCAGCCATCGCCAGCAGCACGGCCTCGAAATCCTGAGGGTAGCGCTTCAGCCCGCCGTCCTTCTCCATCATGTCCGCAAGCCACACACCGTCGGCGGCTAGCCGCACGGCAACGAGCCTCGGATCGCCGTCGGTCTCGGCATGCCGCGCCATGCGCTGGTCGAGCCAGGCCGACCACAGCGCGCGCAGCGCCGGTTCAGACACGATCGCGACCGACAGCGCACCCCAGAGGCTGCGGTCGCCGAGCAGCCGGTCGGAGAAACAGGCGCGCACATAGGCCCGCGTGAAGCGTCCGCGCGAGGCCGGATCATCCGCCAGCGTCCGGTCGATTTCCTGATCCATCTTGTCGAGCAGATCCTGGAAGACGGCCGCCAGAAGCGCCTGCTTGCTGTCGAAATGATGCAGCAATCCGCCCTTGGTCACGCCGGCCCGTGTCGCCACGGCCTGAATGGTGATCGCGGCTGCCCCGTCTTCCGCCGCGATCTGGGCGGCGCAATCGAGCAGTGCCCGGCGCACCTGCTCCGGCTGCTTCTTGCGGTGATGGGCCGAAAGCGTTCCGTCGGCCGGCGAGGGGGAAGCCGCCATCAGTGCGACACCGTGCTCGACAGCGTGTTCATCACGATTACGCCCGTCACGATCAGGGCGATACCAGCCAAGGCTGCGAGATCCAGGCTCTGCTTGAGATAGAAGACGCTGATGAGAGCGGTCAGGACAATGCCGAGCCCGCCCCACATGGCATAGGCGATGCCGAGCGGCATGCCCTTCAGGGCCTGGGAGAGCAGATAGAAGGACACGACGTAGAACATCACCATGCCCGCCGTCGGCAAGAGCTTGGTGAATTGCGCCGACTTCTGCAGGAGCGTCGTACCAATGACTTCCAGTACGATCGCGGCGGCAAGCGCGCCATAGGCGGTAAGGGCGGGGCTCATGACAAACACATCCTTGGGTTCTGATTGAGAATAAACATACCATACGGTAGGTTTGTTTTGTAAGCGCCTTCTGGATGCAATGGAAACGCATCCCCGCAACCTCTGAGGCGCAAAACATTAATTATAGATCATAATATTAACATATCACAATTTCGCCCGGATCAGCGAGCGAGCTTGCCCTCGGCCGTCCGGCCACTCCATCATCAACAGGACATCCAGCATGTGCCAGGAATGCGAAACGCAAGGCCTTCACCGTCGCAACCTCTTCAAGCTCGCCGGCGTCGGCCTGACCACCGCCGCCCTCATCGGCAGTGCGCCCGCACGCGCCGCCACGACAGCGCCCGCGACCTCACCGGTGACGACGCCGGCAGAAGCGCTGTCGCGGTTGAAGGAAGGCAACAGGCGTTTCGTCGAGGACGCCGAGGCCTGCGCCTCCAATCTTGTCGCGGCCCGCGGCGAACTGACCGGCGGCCAGCATCCCTGGGCCACCATCCTCACCTGTTCCGACAGTCGCGTCAGCCCTGAACTGGTCTTCGGCGGCTCGACGCTCGGCGAACTCTTCGTCATCCGCAATGCCGGCAACGTGCTGGACACCGGTGCGCTCGGCACGATCGAATACGGTACCGAACATCTGAAGTCGCCGCTGGTCGTCGTCATGGGCCACAGCAAATGCGGCGCCGTCACCGCCGCCTGCGATGAAGTCACCAAGGGTGCAGTGCCCGGTGGCTCGATCGGCAAGATGGTCCAGCCGATCCTCCCGGTCGTTCTCTCCGCCAAGGACAAGGGGGAGGGGCTCGTCGCCGAGACTGTCCGCCTCAATGCGATCTCCGGCGCTCGCCGCATTGCCGATGAAAGCCATATCGTCAGCGAACTCGTGACCTCGGGCGCGGTCCGCGTCGTGGCGGCCGTCTATGATATCGCCAGTGGTGAAGTCGAATTCATCGAAGACATCTGAATGACAAGGGCAGGGGGCAGCAATGCCCCCTCCCGTGCATCTGCGCGCGTCTTGTTCCCCGTTCAGTCCGCTGCCGGAAACATCGCCAGAAACCGCCGCTCTCCATCCGGCGAAAACCGGATGATCCGGCTCTCCTCCACCCGCCTTGCATGGCCCCGCTCCAAAAAATGCGACAGCAGGGCCGCTCCGAGAGCGCCGGCCAGATGTGTGCGCCTTTCGCTCCAGTCGAGACACGCCCGACAGAGCGGCCGTCGTTTGGCCCGAAGGCTGCCGATATCGAGCCCCTGACCCACCAGCAGGCTCTCGCCTTCACCCGTCAGCGTCAGCGCCTCGTCCTCGGCGCGGATCGCCCCTTGTGCGATCAGGCTGTCCAGCATGCGTACGCCGTAGTCGCCGGCCAGATGGTCGTAGCAGATCCGCGCCTTGCGCAGTTCCGGCTCTTTCGGGCCTGCGCGATGGCGCAGATGGCCGCGCGTCGCCGAAAAGCTCATCAGGCTCTCGATCATCGCGCCGACATGGCCGTCGGCCAGCGCGAAATAGCGATGCCGGCCCTGCTTGCGCTGGGCAAGCAGTCCGCCCTCTTCGAGCTTGGAGAGATGCGAACTCGCCGTCTGCAGCGTCACGCCCGCCGCCCCAGCAAGCTCCGTTGCCGTCAGTGCCTGACCGCCGAGCAGTGCCAGCAGCATGTTCGAGCGCGCGGGATCGCCGATCAACGAGGCAATCCGCGCAATGTCAGGTCCTTCCGCCATGTCCGTCTCCTTGGGCTGGCATCATTCTGCATGTCGAGTGTAGCCAATGCTTCGATCCCGGTCGAACTATGAAGCATGGAAAACACGGGCGAGACTTCGACCGCGATCGAAGCATCAGCCGTCGGCGCCGTGGCAAGACCCAGCTCGTCAACTACGAGGAGCCCACCATGATCACCTGCATCATCCGCTATCGCATCGACCCCTTCGGCCGCGACGACTTCGCCACCTATGCCCGCAATTGGGGTGAGGCAATCCCTCGCTGCGGCGCCGACCTCATCGGCTATTTCGCCCCGCATGAGGGATCCGCGACCACGGCTTATGGCATCTACAACATCGAAAACCTGGCAGCTTATGAAGCCTACCGAGCAAGGCTCGCCGCCGATCCGCTCGGCAAGGCCAATTACGACTTTGCCAAAAACGCCCGCTTCATCTTGGAGGAAGACCGGCTCTTCCTGAAGAACGTCTCCAGCCCGCCGTCCCTGAAGGTGCAGCCGTGATCGCCGTCATCTTCGAAGTCATCCCCTTCATCGGCGAGCGCCACCGCTATCTCGATCTCGCCGGTGAGCTGCGCGAACAACTGGAAACGATGGACGGCTTTCTGTCGGTCGAGCGCTTCGAGAGCCTGACGACCCGCGGAAAGCTCCTGTCACTGTCCTTCTGGCGCGATGAGGAGGCGGTCCGCCGCTGGCGCGAAACGGAAGAACACCGCGCCGCCCAGGCCGCTGGCCGCGGCGGTGTGTTTGCCGCCTATCGTCTCCGCGTCGCCGATGTTCTGCGTGACTATGGCCTTGATGATCGCGCCGAGGCGCCGGAGGATAGTCGCGCGAGGCATGGGTGAGGGGAAGGCTTTGACAAACTTTGCCATCGCCGCCATCTTGGTAGCATGATTGGAGGCAGACCATGGCAACGATGAACGTATCCCTTCCCGATCCGATGAAGGCCTGGGTCGAGCGTCAGGCCGAGAGCGGTCGCTACGGCAATGCCAGCGACTACATTCGCGACCTCATTCGCAAGGACCAGGAGCGGTTGGCCGCGTTTGACCAACTCCAAGCCGCCATCACCAAGGGTGTTGAAAGCGGTCCCCCCGAACCCTTCGATCCCGAAGCCTTCAAACGCCGGATGCGCGAAAGCCATGGCGCCCGCTAGTCGCGGTTATACGATCGCGCCTGAAGCCGTGCGCGACCTGGAAAGAGTTTGGGCTTATGGCGCTGAAACGTGGTCCCCCGATCAGGCCGATCGTTACCTCGACGAACTCGTGCAGGCCTTCGACCGGATTGGGCAATCTCCGGCGTTGTTTCGCGAGCGCTTGGAATTCACGCCGCCAGTCCGGATTTATCCCTATCGCAGCCATCTGATCGTCTATCTTGGACTGGAGGGGCAAGTGACCATCCTGCGCATTCTCGGCGGACGGCAGGACTGGCAGGCGATCTTGCGGGCGCTTGACTGACGCGCGCGCTGCCACTCCCTCGACAAGCCGGCAGCCGCTGACTATGCAGGAACTCATGCCGAAAAAGCCCGAAGATTCTCCGGAGGATACGATTACGAGCCGCATCAGCCGCGCGCTGGCGGAGCGTATCATCCATGGCGAACTCGTGCCGGGTTCGCGCCTTGCCCAGGACCATATCGCCGAGGAATTCGGCGCAAGCCATGTGCCCGTGCGGGAGGCGTTTCGCCGGCTGGAAGCACAAGGCCTCGTCGTCAGCATTCCCCGTCGCGGCGTGCGTGTCGCAAGCTTCGACCTGAAACAGGTGCGCGAAGTGGCCGAGATGCGTGCCGCCCTCGAAGTCCTGGCACTCCGCCACGCTGCCCCAAGCCTCACGTCAGAGGTGCTGGCTGCCGCGGAACAGGCCGCAGTCGATGCAGACAATGCCAAGGATGTTCGCACCTGGGAGGAAGCCAACCGCCGCTTCCACCGCCTGATTGTCTCCACCTGCGGCATGCCGCGACTACTGTCAGTCATCGACGACCTGCACGCCGTCTCCGCCCGCTTCCTCTTCGTCGCCTGGCGTGCCACCTGGGAAGCCCGCACCGACCACGACCACCGCGCCATCCTCGAAGCCCTGAAATCCGGCGATGCCGCGGAAGCCGCCCGCATCCTGGAGCGCCACGTCCAATGGATCGGCCGCGCGCCGATGCCGGTTCCTGGCCGCGCCGAAACCGAAGGCTTTGCCATCGTCGGCTGAGCCTCACCGATCCGCTCCGCGGCGACCTCCCCTTGAGGGGGGGGCCGCAAAGCGGCGGGCGGGGGTGAGGCTTTCGGCCTTGCCCATCTGGGAGAAGGACGGGTAGCCAGGTTCCCACCTCTCCCCCTTGTGGGAGAGGTTGCAAAATCGAAGGTTTAGGTGAGCGCAAGCCACCTAAACCTTCGATTTTGCTGGTGAGGGGATCGGTGCAGCGGGCACGACATAACCGACCCCCTCACTTGCGATTTCTGATGTTTAGGCGGCTTGCGCTCGCCTAATTCATCGAAATCGCTTTCTCCCCCACCAAGGGGGAGATGGGTGTCGCGCTTGCAGCTTTCGCCCCCTCATTCGCATGCCGGCACCCTCTCGCCCCTGGATAGGGAAGGGTGAGCGGGGAGATTCATTCCCTGGCGCAAAATTATAGATAAAATTGAATGGCTGATGCAGATCGCGCTGCGATCAGCAAATCTGATCCCTAATTTAACAACTTTCCCCCGAGATTCGTGAAGCCACCACCTTGGCAGCACCTGATTCCATAGATAAAAGACTCTCCGTCACTTCATATTATCTATAAAATGGAGATTGCCCATGACGACCATCCTCGCGCCCGCCGTCCGCGGCTTCGATCCGCTCGGCATTTCAGGCCGATCGCTGCCCACGCAGGCCGCGCTTCTCCTCTTCGGCACGGGCGTGCTTGCACTCGCCTCGCAGATATCGGTGCCCATGGTGCCGGTGCCGATCACCCTGCAGACCTTTGCGCTGACCATGATCGGCGTGCTCTATGGCTGGCGCCTCGGCGCACTGACCGTGCTTGCCTGGCTCGGCGAGGCGATGATGGGCCTGCCGGTGCTCGCCAATGGCGGAGGCGGGCTTGCGCCCTTTGTCGGCCCGACCGCCGGCTATCTCGTCTCCTTCCCGATCATCGCGGCACTTGCCGGTTATCTCGCCGAAAAAGGCTGGACGGGCAGCCACGTGGTCAAGAGCTTCCTCGCCCACCTCTCCGCCAACATCCTCTGCCTCGTCATCGGCGGCGCCTGGCTCGCCTGGCTCCTGGGCGTCGAAAAAGGCTTGGCACTCGGCGTTACCCCCTTCATCCTCGGTGCCGTGCTGAAATCCGCGCTGGCCGCCGCCCTGCTGCTGGCGCTTGCCCGCCGCAACACACAACCGCTCGACCTCTGAGCTTCTGACAACCGACTGAAACACGCATGACCGTCCGGCTCCGCGCCCACCATCTGCTCTGCATGCTGACCTATGTCGGCAAGGGCTATTCGCCCGCGTTCGTCGAGAATTACGAGGCGATTGCCGCAAGGCTCTCGTCCGCCGAGGAGATCGAGCTGGTGGCGGGGCCGGACGATATCTGCGGCCCGCTCACCGCAGATCCCGAGGCTCATTGCCATGGCGCAAGCGTCATCGAGCGGGACCGCGAAGCAGCAGACGCTGTCGCCCGCCTGATCGGCAGCCCGCTGACGTCGGGCGCCCGCCTCACGCCATCAGCAACACTGCTCGCCGGGCTCAGAAAAACCTTCGCCACCGGGGAGATCCGCACAGCCTGTTCCGGCTGCGAATGGGCGGGCCTCTGCGATCATGTCGCGGATGGAGGTTATACGGGCGTGCGCGTCGCGCCCTGATCGAGAGGCAGGCGCGCTCCACCGGCACCAAGCGGCCGCACGAACCGTTGCTCGAGCACCTCGCTGCCCCACTGGCTGCCTTGCCGCTCCTCGACACAGCGAAACCCCTGCACCTCGTAGAGATGACGTGCGACGTTCAGGCCGGCAAAGGTCCACAGATGGGTTTCCGGAATGGCCTGCTCATCGACGAAAGCCATGGCGGCCGTCAGCAATCGACCCCCGACACCTAATCCCTGCAGGCCGTCCTCGACGATAAACCAGCGCAGATGCGCAAGCCCGCCCCCGAGATCCTCACCGTCGATCGCGACCGAACCGACGATCTCGCCGCCGCGAAGCGCGCACCAGATTGCGTTGCACGGCCTATCCAGCCGGCCTGCGAATTCGGCAAGGCCCGAGGCCACCAGGCTTTCGAAACTCTGGCCGAAGCCCGAGCTTCGGGCATAGTGCCTTGCATGCATGTCGGTGATCCGGCCGATCAGGCCGGTCCGATAGCCCGCCGCGATCTCTATGCCTGAGGAGGCCGTTCCCGACGGCGGAGACAGCGCGCCGGCATAAAGCCGCAACCCGTCGAGGGTGGTTGCCTGCTCACGGGGCGTCAGGCGGCCCATCGCCTGCGTCACCTGCTGTTCGGCAAACCGGTGGATCTGCGAAAGCCGCGCCTCGCCCTGAGGCGTCAGATGCAGCCGCTTCACCCGCTTGTCGCAGCTGTCGGCTCGCTCTTCGACGTCTCCGGATAGGGATAGCTGGCGCAGCATCCGGCTGATACTCGACTTGTCGAGGTTGAGCAGACCGCAAAGCGCCTGCGCCGGGATGCCGGGTGCCGCACCAATCTCGATCAGCGCATGCACGGCGGACGGCGAAAGCTCGGTCTGCGCGAGCGTCTTGCCCATGAAGCCGAGCTTGCGCACCAGCATGCGAGAGGCAGAACGGATCTCGGCGACGTCAGGGGCATGCAGCGTCATCGTCTTCTCCAAAGATGTTGCAGTATGCAACTATATTGGAGAATTCGCCATGAGCAAGGTGGGTGCCTTGGGTGCCCCGAACCCTGCATGCACCACATGCGCCCATCGCGATGACAGGAGGCTCTTCCTCTGGCAGAATTCCCGCCCAGAGGCCCCACCATGATCACCCTCGATATGCTCCGCCAGCTCATCCTTGCCCTGCCGACAACGGAGGAAACCACCTCTTGGGGTGCCGTGTCCTTCAAGGTCAACGGCAAGGCCATGCTGTTCTGGAACCCAACCCATGACTGCCCGGTCTTCAAGGTGCCCTTCGAGGAGCGCGATCACCTGATCGAGATGGACCCCGACACCTTCTTCACCACGGACCATCACCGGCCCCATCGCCTGGTGCTGGCTCGCCCGGATCGGCTCGATATCGAATGGGCGCGGGAAAACCTGACCCGCGTCTGGCGGGCGCAGGCGAAGAGGGCAGTGGTGAAGGCCTGGGATGCAGGGCGCTGAGACTCCTCTTCTCCCCAGCGGGGAGAAGGTGGCGCGTAGCGCCGGATGAGGGGGCGGAGCGGTAAAGCTTTACCGGGCAGCCCCCTCATCGCCTCGCATGCGCTCGGCACTTCTCCCCGCTGGGGAGAAGAGGGAGCGCGCGGCTGCGTTCGGCTATCAGTTCCGATCTAGCAATAGGGGCGCGTGACCCTGTATTTTCAGTGTCAGAGCTCGCATGTATGCTCTAGGTTGAAATTTAAGAGGTCGTGGACATAGCGTATGGCTGAGCAGACAGGCCCTTCAAAATCTCGTTGGCAGCATTTTCTAGGCATCATCTGGGCATCAACGGTCATGCTGACTGCGAGCGCCATTGGTGCCTATGTCGGCTGGCAGACGCACGGCATCGGCGGCGCCATCGGCTTGGGGGTGGCTGGCCTAATCGTGGGTGGCTTGCTCAGCAATCCCTCGATCCTGCTGCAGCTATTCACATAGCTTTTGCCCGGTTTAACCTTGCAGGCGGCCAAACAAGCGTGCCCCACATCCCGCCCCCGCACAAATTCTCACCCCCTCTTCACCCTTCAGTAACCAAGTTCGGTAACCATAAGCCTCACATCCCGTGCTGCGTCAGCGTAAGAGTGAGTAACCAATGGCTTCTGTATTCCCGATTGCCGAACTCCGCCGTTCGTCCGACCCGCTGGCCTGGGTCGACAGCATCATCAAGGGCGATTGCGTTTCCGCCCTCGAAGCCCTTCCCGACAAATCCGTCGACGTCATCTTCGCCGATCCGCCGTACAATCTGCAGCTCGGCGGTGCCCTGCACCGTCCCGACCAGTCGCTCGTCGATGCCTGCGACGACGAATGGGACCAGTTTGCCTCTTTCGAAGCCTATGACGCCTTCACCCGCGCCTGGCTGTTGGCCTGCCGCCGCGTGCTGAAGCCGACCGGCACGATCTGGGTCATCGGCAGCTATCACAACATCTTCCGCGTCGGCGCGACGCTGCAGGATCTCAACTTCTGGATCCTCAATGATATCGTCTGGCGCAAGACCAATCCCATGCCGAATTTCAAGGGGCGCCGTTTCCAGAACGCCCATGAGACAATGATCTGGGCCTCGCCCGATCCGAAGGCCAAGGGCTACACCTTCAATTACGATGCGATGAAGGCCTCGAACGACGACGTGCAGATGCGCTCCGACTGGCTCTTCCCGATCTGCTCGGGCGGCGAGCGCCTGAAGGGCGACGACGGCAAGAAGGTCCATCCGACCCAGAAGCCGGAAGCCCTGCTTGCCCGCGTCATCATGGCCTCCACCAAGCCGGGCGACATCGTGCTCGATCCCTTCTTCGGCTCCGGCACGACAGGGGCCGTTGCCAAGCGTCTCGGCCGTCATTTCGTCGGCATCGAACGCGAGCAGGATTATATCGATGCAGCCTCGGCCCGCATCGCCGCCGTCGAGCCTTTGGGCAAGGTCGAACTGACCGTTCTCACCGGCAAGAAGGCCGAGCCCCGCGTCGCCTTCAACGTTCTGCTGGAAGCAGGCCTCGTGAAGCCCGGCCAGGTCCTGACCGATGCCAAGCGCCGCCACTCGGCCATCATCCGCGCCGATGGCACGCTGACGGCAAACGGCGAGGCCGGCTCCATCCACCGCGTCGGCGCCCGCGTCCAGGGTATGGATGCCTGCAACGGCTGGACCTTCTGGCATGTCGAAGAGAAGGGTGCCCTGAAGCCGATCGACGATCTGCGCGCGGTCATTCGCAGCCGCATGGGCGGCCTGGAATAACCAGTTTCAAACAGCGAGCGACCGGCGCGTCTCCGCGCGCCGGCACACTGCTACGACAAAAATATTAGAATAACATCACATACTTGTGATCAGCTTCGTGCAAGTCGAAGCTTCTATCTGGGCTGCATTCGATCTCTTGAGATCGATCTGGCGCGGGCAGGGGTCCGCCAACTCCACCCGCGCCAGCGCCTCGCTCTCAGGCCTTCACGCCGAGCGCGCCGAGATCCGCCTTCAGCTTTTCCGCTCCGGTAAAATGCACCGCCTGCCAGCCGGCAGTACGCGCGCCTTCGACATTCGGCAGACTGTCGTCGATGAAGACAGAATGCTCTGGCGACAGTCCGAAATCCTTCGCATGCCGCTCGTAGATCGCCACGTCGGGCTTGATCAGCCCGACTTCGCCCGAAACCGTGACGCCGCGCGGCAGGTTGAGGAAGGGATACATCTTGCGCGCCTCGGTGAAGGTGTCGGCGGCGAAGTTGGTAAGCATGGTAACGTCCCGACCTGCATCGATGAGGCCGGTCATGATGGCAACACTGTCGTCATAGGCGTGAGGCACCATCTCGGCCCAGTATTTCCGGAAGGCGCGGATATGCTCTTCCCGTTCTGGGAACTGTTCGATCAGCAGCGCTTCTGCATCGGCCCAGCTACGGCCGCGGTCCTGCTCGATGTTCCAGTCATGGGTGCAGACCCGCGCGAAGAAGTCCGCCCGCTCGTCGGCGTCCGGGATGATCCGCGAGAAAGGCAGGTTCGGATCGTAGTGGATGAGCACCTTGCCGATGTCGAAGACGATATGGCGGATTTCGGTCATGTCTTAGCCCTTAGGAGTTGGAAAGGCGGTTGGAATAGCGGCTGCAATTGCCTTCTTCATGACAGTTGGCAGCGCTTCCCCATCAAGTTCGGTGACCGGCACCCAGAAACCGTGATTATCGGATGGACGGTCTATCGGCCCGACGCGAAAGATCGAGAGCCTGAGCTCGAAATGCGTGAAGACATGGGAGATGCTGCCGGCCGCCTGCCAGTCGGCCGGGAAGGGCGCTGCCTCTGTCCCGGTCTCCCCGTCCTGCCGCGAAGTCCACTCGGTCGTCGGCACCTCGGTCATGCCGCCCAGCAGTCCGCTCTCCACCCGCTTGCGCAACAGAAGCCGCCCCTCGCGATCCACCGCGATGAATGCAGCTCCACGCCGCACGGGCTTCGCCTTCTTGGCGGCCTTGACCGGGAAACGCTCGGGCTCGTCGATGGCTAGCGCCAGACATGCATCATTGAACGGACAAAGCGCGCAGGCCGGCCGCTTCGGTGTGCAGATCGTCGCACCCAGATCCATCATCGCCTGGGCAAAGTCCCCGGGCCGGTCGGTCGGCGTGAGCTCCGCGACCTTCGCCTTCATCTGCGGTTTCGATCCCGGAAGCGGCGCCTCGATGGCGAAGAGCCGCGAGATCACCCGCTCGACATTGCCGTCCATCACAGCCGAGGGCCGGTTGAAGGCGATCGCCGCAACCGCGGCCGACGTATAGTCGCCGATGCCAGGAAGCGCGCGCAAACCCTCTTCGGTATCGGGAAAGGCACCGCCATGCTCTGATGCCACGGCCTCCGCGCACTTCTTCAGGTTTCGGGCGCGGGCGTAATAGCCAAGCCCCGCCCAGGCCGCCATGACATCCTCGTTTGGTGCTTCCGCCAGATCCTTGACCGTTGGCCATCGCGCAATGAACTTGGCGAAGTAAGCCTTCACTGCCGCAACGGTCGTCTGCTGCAGCATCACCTCGGACATCCAGATGTAATAGGGATCCGGCGTGACGCCGCGCTTGGCAGCGGCCGGCGAGATACGCCAGGGAAGCTCCCTGTGATGCCGGTCATACCAGGCGAGAAGGACAGTGCTCATTTCTTGCTTCATTGGTTGAACGGCAACCCCGATGCGGTTAGACCGGGCGCGGACGGTGAAGGCCCGTCAGTGATGCTCCGGAGACCCCATGCAGCTACAGTTCCCCGCCCTCGGGCGCAATACGATATTGGCTCTCTTCGCCATCCTGAGCCTGTCGGCCATGGACAATGCCGTGATGCATCTGACTTTCATTGCCTCTGCAGGCCTTGCGCTGATCTACATGGCGACGGGAAATTTGAAGCCGAGATTGGACGGTGCCATCGGCTTGTTCATCGGTCTCGCGGCAATCTATTTTTTGGTTCAGCTTATCTATTATCTCCTGCACTACGGGACCTATTTCCCCAGGACCGGCAATGAGTGGAGCCAGCCGCTCAAGCACATCATCTTCCTGCTGCCCTTCTTCGTTGCCGCACGACTGGCTGTGGTGCCCGGGGAAAGCCTACTACGCACGATCTGGATCGCCTCGGCAGCGTGGGGCCTCGTGACGCTTCCCTTCGCGCTTTATCAGGGGCTCATCCTCGATATGCGGGCAGAAGCTGGAACCGGCAACGCAATTCCCTTTGCAGCGATGGGGGCGATCTTCTCCAGCTTCGCTCTCCTAGGGCTTAATGATCCCGACAAGCGTTACCGCTGGTTGGCCGCCGCAGGATTCTGCACAGGCTTTCTCTGCGTGCTCTTCTCGCAGACGAAGAGCATCATGCCGGTGCCGATTATTGGGCTTGCGCTCTTTTGGCTGTTCTTTCTCCGCAGCCGCATGACCATCTGGCAACTCTGCGCCGTCTCCGTGGGTGTTCTGGTTCTGGCCGGATTGGGCGTCTATGTCTCCGACAGCTGGCACCGCTTTGCCGATCTTTGGGCCGTCTATGTCGAGCAGGATAGCACCGCGGCGCTCGGCGATTCCTACACGCAGCGGCTGACCATGTGGTCGCATGGTCTTGCCGGTATCATGGAGGCACCCTTTGCCGGCCACGGCTTCCAGAACCGGCGCCATTTCATAGGGCTCCTCGGCTACGACTACAATCACTGGCACAACGGCTTCATCACGGCCGCCTTCGACAATGGCATTCCCGGCCTCGTGGTCCTGGTCTTGCTGCTTATATCTCCCGTGTGGATTTCATGGCGTTGTCCGCGGGATGAATTGTACCGCCCGCGCTTGTTCGTGGCGATCATGCTGGCCTTCGTGTATGTATGGGGCGGCATGGTGAACCAGATCTTCGGCCACGCCATCTACAACGCTCTTTTCCTCTGGGTCGGGCTGGTGATTGCCGTATCGGCCACGCCGAAAGTGAGTGACGATGTCGAAGGATCAGCCTAGCCGATACGGCGCAAACCAGATTGCCGACATCGCCAACGGGATCGTCGATCCCGTGCTGGCGCGCCGTGCCGGCATCAACACGGCCCTGCTCGGCTCCTGGGAAGACATCGTCGGCGAAAACTTTGCCGATTGTACCCGGCCGGAAAAGATCGCCTGGCCGCGCCGCTCGGACCTGCCCGAGGACGGCGGGCACCGCCCCGGCGTGTTGACGATTGCCTGCGAGGGTGCCCGCGCGCTCTTCCTCTCCCATGCCCAGGGCGAGCTGATTGCCCGCATTAATGGCTTCTTCGGCTATCCCGCCATCGGCCAGGTCCGTATCGTCCAGAAACCGGTTTCGAACGCGAGTGTCAGGCCGAAGATCAGGAAACTCGAAGGCGAAAAGGCTAAGCGCCTGGAAGCGATGATGGACGGGATCGAGAACGAGAATCTCCGTCGCGCAGTCGAGCGTCTCGGCACGGCCGTCCTGCAGGCCAAGCGGAAGTAGCCCTCAGGTCCTGCCACCCGACTTGAACCTTTGAATCACATGGGTTTTCCCGGTTCCCGCCCGCATGTCTGCTGACCTCTGCGGCCAAGTTTGGGCCGATCCGGATCGTCGCGTTGCCCGCCACTCCTGCCGGGTCTACCACTCGTGCGATCGGACTTCGATGTCCGGCCGCGAATGCCTTCCAGCAGCAGGAAAAGCCGTGAACCTCCACAATCCGACCCCCTTCCCGGATCGCAAAAGCGCGATCGCTGCCGTCCCACAGCGGCAGGGATGGCGTTTCTCGGTCCCGAGCATATCTGCACCATTCATGGCGCCTGTGCTCTTCGCCGTCATTGCCGGCATTGACGGTCTCGGCACCAGCATCGCCTTTGCCGCCCTGATCTTTGCGGGGCCGCTTGCGGCCGGCTTCGGCACGGGCGTCGGCGTCATCCTCCTGTCGAGCATCGTGATGGCGCTCTGGATTGCGCTCCGCAGCCGCTATCCCTCCAGCATCGGTCAGGTGCAGGAAGCCAGCATCGCCATCCTGGCCACGGCGATCGCGGCGAGCGCTGCCCATCTGGAATTTGCCCCGCAAGAGGTCAAGGTCGCCACGGCATTTGCCATTCTCGGCTCCAGTGCCGTCGTCACCGGCCTCGTCTTCTGGATCTTCGGCCTCTGCCGCTTCGGCCGCCTCGTGCGTTTCATGCCCTATCCGGTCGTCGCCGGTTTTCTCGCCGGCTCCGGCTGGCTCTTGATCCAGGGTGCCGTGATGATGGTTGTCGGCGACCGCGCCATTGTCGACCTTCTGGTCCGACCGGATGGCCAACAGGCGCTCGCCAATCTCTATGTATCCGTCGTTTTTGCGGTGGTGATGGTCTTTGCGCTGCGCCGCTCGACAAGCCCGCTCACCATGCCGCTGGTCCTGCTCGGCGGAGGTCTGCTGTTCTATGCCATGCTGGCCGTTATCGGCGTCGACAGCGACCAGGCACGCGCCATGCAATGGCTGCCCGCCCTGCCGCCCGGTGACGGGTTTGCCCTGCCGCAACCGGCTGACGTCGTCATGACGGCGGATTGGGCGGTCGTCCTGCAGGCCTTGCCCGCAATCATCTCTGTCGCCCTTCTCGGCATGGTCGGCCTCCTGCTCAATACCAGCGGGCTGGAAGTCGCCACCCGCCAGGAGATTGATGCGGATGCGGAACTGCGCACCACCGGTATGGCCAACCTGGTTGCCGGCGGCTTCGGCGGCGCCCCCGGTTTCACTGGGCTTTCCATGACCCTGCTCGCCAACCGCATGGGCGCGAAGGCCCGCTCGGTTGGCGTCGCGACCGCCCTGATGCTGGCCCTGATGCTGCCTTTTGCTGGCGAACTCGCCGGTGCCATGCCGACCTTCGTCGCCGCTGGCCTGATGATTGCGCTCGGTGTCGAGTTGATCCACGATTGGCTGTGGCGCACGCGTCGGCAATTGCCGCGCATGGAGTGGCTGGTCGTGCTCGCCATTCCACTCGGCATGGCCGCCTTCGGCTTCATGGGTGGGATGGCGCTCGGCCTCGGCCTCTCCATTGTCACCTTCGTCTATAATTATGCCCGCCTCTCGGTCATCCGCGTCAATGCCTCGCTGCGCGAGCGCAAAAGCAGCATCGATCGGCCGCCGGCAGAAAACAGCCTGATCGAGCTCGAAGGCGAGCAGGTCCAGGTGCTGGAGCTGCAGGAATTCCTCTTCTTCGGCACAGCCGAACAGGTGGTCGAGGCGATCCGCCAGCGTTTGCTGGATCGAACCCGCCTGTCGCTCCGCTTTGTGGTCATCGACTTCCGCCGCGTGAGCGGCATGGATGCCGCCGCTGCCGCCACCTTCGTCAAGATCCGCAACCTGCTCGCCGGAAGCGAGGTCGAACTGATCTTCAGCAGTCTGTCACCCGATATCGAACAGACCCTGGCGAGAAACGGCATTGATTTCTCCACCGACCCCTCCGTCGGGCGAGAACGCGACCTCGACCATGCGCTGGAGCGCTGCGAGGACCGCCTGCTCTCTGCGATCAGCCGCGAGGAAACCTGGCAGGATGTCGAGGACTATCTGGCCCAGACCATCGGCCCGAGCACGAGGCTCAAGGATCTCGTCGCCTCCATGCAGGAAATCCGCCTGCAGCCTGGTGATCGTTTCATCCGCGCAGGCGAGGCGGGTGACGATCTCTTCCTGCTCTGGACCGGCCGCGCCAAGGTCGAGGCAGTCCTCGGCAACGGCAAGCGCCTGCGTCTTCGCACGGTCAAACCCGGCGTCGTCTTGGGCGAGATTGCCATCTACCGCGGCGGTCCGCGCACGGCAGACGTGGTGGCCGAAGTGCCCTCGACCGTCTACCGCCTTGCCCGCCGGCAATTGCGCTACCTCGAACAGTCGGATCCGGAACTGGCGCTTCTCGTCCACCGCCTCTGCGCCACCACGCTGGCCGAGCGTCTGACGATCGCCAACCGCGTGGTCCAGGCGCTGCACGAGTGATGGGATCTACTTGCTGCTTGCCGTGAACACGCCGTCCCAACCGTCCGGTGCCGTCTCAGGCAGCGTCTCAAGGCGCTCCTGATAGAGCTTGTGCGTGCCGGAAAGCGCGTTTGGCGGCAGGGCCTGCAGGATCCGCAGATACTCACGTGCGGCGCCAAGATCGCCGGCCTGCCAGGCGGCGATGAAGCTCCCGTGACGTTCGAGCAGCTCTGTCTGCCCCAAGGCGGTGTCCAATGAAGCCCCCATCAGCGCATGCAGCGTCACCGGCGCCTGCCGTCCGACCACGCGCACACGGTCGACTTCGGCGAAGAGCAGGCCCGTCGTCCGGGCCTGCACATCGTCGGTCACCAGGATCGAGACATCGTAGAGCTTGGTCATGCCCTCGACACGCGAGGCCAGATTGACGCTGTCGCCGAGACAGGAATAGCTGAAGCGCTGGTCGGAGCCGAGATTGCCGACACAGGCCATGCCGGTATTGAGCCCGATACCGATCTTGAGGCGCATGCCGCTCTCGCTGTTCAGCCGCTCCAGCGCTGTGACCATGTCGAGTGCGGCGAGACAAGCCTTTTGCGGATGGTCGGTGATGTCGAGCGGCGCGTTCCAGAAAGCCATGATCGCATCGCCGATATATTTGTCGATCGTCGCCTCGCGCTGCAAAAGCACGTCGGTCATCGGCGTCAGGAAGTTGTTGAGAAGCCCGGTAAGCTCGGTCGGGGTGAGCTTTTCCGACAGCGTGGTGAAGCCGCGGATGTCGGAGAACAGGATGGTGAGCTCCCGGTCCTCGCCGCCGAGCGTTAGGCCTTCGGGGTTTTCCGAGAGCCGTTCGACCAGCGTCGGCGAAAGATAGCGCCCGAAGCTCTCGCGCACGAAGCGCTTTTCCCGATGGGTGAGCATCAGGAGGAGCGGCAGAGCCGTGAGCAGCACCGCGCCGAGGCTCGCCAGCGGCAATAGCGGATCGAAAAGCGTCAGCGCACGCGAAAAGGCAAGCCACGACCCACCGCCAACGAGCCCCGCGAGCAGAAGGCCGGTCATCACCGAAAGGGCAGGGGTGACGGTCGCCAGCACCAGAAGCAGCACAAGCCCGACGGCGATGGCCGCTGCCCGTTCCGCGCCTATCATCCAGTCCGGACGCTGCAGGAAGACGCCGCTCGCGATCTGGTCGATGATCTCGGCATGCACCTTAACACCCGCCATGGCCGGATCGACTGGCGTCGCCACAATATCGCGCAGGCCCACCGCACTGGTGCCGACCAGCAGAATGCGCCCCTGGATCTGGCCCGCAAGTGTCGCGGCCTTTGCGGGATCGAAGAGATCGGCAGCTGAAATCACCGGCATGTTCGGCAGGCCGGAATAATAGATCCAGATCTCGCCATCGGCGGACACGGGAATGTCGAGCGCGCCGACCCTCAGGTCCGTCATCGCCGAGCCCTCCGAGCTACCAGCCGAGCGCAACACGAAGGACCCCGCCTGCTGGGCAATCCGGAGCGTCTCGATCGACAGCGCCGGGTAGAGCCTGTCGCCACTTTTGGAGATCAGCGGAAAGGTGCGGATGATGTTGTCGGGCGTCGGCGGGAAGGAGAAATAGCCCATCGCCGTCGCCCGCTCGCTGAGCAGGGAGAGATTGGAGAGTGCGCCGGAATAGGGCAGAAGCCGCGCCTGCGGATCCGGCCCGACGAAGGCGAAGCCCGCCTTCGGTTCAGGGGCCGGTGCTGATGTCTCGTTGGTCAGCGCGATCCCGAGCGCCACGGCATTCGCGGCAACCGCATCTGCCAATTGAGCATCCGGATCCGGGAGATCAGGGCCGACCTCGATCGCAATCCCCTGGCGCCGCATCTCCTCGACCAGACGGGCAGGTGCCGTTCTGTCCGCTTCGGAAAACACGATATCGAAGCCGATCGCAGCCGCACCCAGCCCGCTTGCCCGCGTCACGATCTCCGCCACCGTCCGGCGCGACCAGGGCCATTGCCCGAGCGTACCGATCGAGGCCTCGTCGATATCGATGACCGCAACCGGCGGATCGGTCGCGTCGCGCGGCTTGATGGTCTGATAGGTATCGAACACGAGCGAAGTCAGCCGGAAGGCCTGGGGAGCAAAGGCCGCATGCGCGGTGATAACCGCGACGAGTGCTGCCACCCCCATCAGCATCACCCCGAGCTTGCGCCGCTGCGAGGACGAGAGGCGACGGCGCGGGCTGGGGGCCTTGGCCATCGTCGGGCGCCCCTGTGCCGCCGCTGTCACTGGGGGATGTCCGCAGTGCTCCCGGCGAAGATGCCGGTGGAGGACCAAGTACCGTCGGTTGCCGTGAAGTTGCCCATGATGCCCTTGACCGGGTCCGTACCATTAGAAGCGAAGGCGCCGGTGACGCTGGTGGCAATCCCGATCATGGATGTGCTGGTCAAGGTCGAGACAGCATTGGCACCGGATTCGAAACTGACTTCCGCTCCGAAAGTGGCTTTTCCGTCGAAGTCACTGATCTCGATTGTGCCCCTCCGCGCGCCGAAATCCATCGTGGCCGACAGATCGCCGGTTGCGATATATTGCGATCCATCATTCACGACGGTGCCCACGGCATGGCCGGAATACGTGGCGGTGCCGGTCACGGAAGAGGGGATGATTTCCACCTGCTTTCCGACAATCCAGTTGCCGAGGTGGACGCTGTAGCCGCTCTCCGGCCCCGACTGCTTGCCCCACCAACCCCAGGTCATGAAATCACAGGAATTGCAGATCTCAGCACTGGAATTGTCGTCGAAGATTTTGGCGGCCACGACCGCGGACGAAACCATATAGGCTTCGCCCCAGGAATCCACTCCAGCGATAAGCTGGTCTGTCAGATAGCTTTGTTCATAACCCGGGTTGTCGAGGAAGTCCGCGAAGTAATTGCTATTGCTGGACGTGTCGATGATCGAGCCATTGAATGTTCCTGCGTCCTTGTCGAAAGTAAATTCGGTCGTGCCGTTAAAGACCACGCTGTCGCCGTCTGTCGTGTTCGCCACCCCTGAGGAAAAGCCGTTCAACTGGCCGTCGAAGCTGCGGGTTCCTGCTGTCGCCGCGCTGTTGCGGCTCGCAACCTGAACGCCGTCATAGATGTCTTCTTGAGCTCCGAAGTCGTCGATGCCGCCCGTTGCCAGCACCAGATACTCGCCGTCCGCGCCGAAGATGTGGTCTCCCGAGCCGCTGCCGAGTGTTGCCACGTACTTTGACGGGCCCGAATTCGTATCTGGATCGCTGCTCTGGTATGATCCAGAGACGCGCCCTGTCATCTCGTAGGCGCCGTCATTGTCCTTGAAGCTGCCGGCCATCACCTGGATTCGACTGCGCTGGGTCGATCCATCGCCGGATATCGAAAGCGAGCCCTGCAGAAGTCGTGCAACCGCGTCGTCTCCGCTCACGCCGGCTACATAAAGGTCACTGGCGGAGGCGCGAACCGGTGTGCTTTCGCCGGACTGAAATGATCCTGTAAACGGCACCGTCACTCCTCCAATCGATGTCCCGCCATTTAGCGGATCACGCTGCACGGAATAGCGGAAGACTTCGCCTGAAGAGAAGACTGCGCTCGCATCCGCTGCCTTGCCGCCGACGATATAGACGGCCTCGCCGCCGTCGGCCTCGAGAAAATAGGCGATGAATTCGCCGCTGCCGGTATAGGCCGTTCCGCTGACGGACCCAAGGCTGCCGATCGTGCCGTTCACCGCTTCGCTTGTCAGCGTGTCACTGGTGGCTGGCTTTTCTAGCGATACCTGTCCCAACTGCCCGAAGGTGCCGGTCAGCCGACCGTCTCCATCGGTCGTCAAGTTGCCCGAGATAGTGTCCCGTTCGATATCGCCGTCATTGTCGATGATGGTCACCGCTTGCGCAGACCCGTCCCAAGGCTCCTCCGGCTCTGGCTCCGGGTCAACAGGATCCACCGGCACATCCGGCCGCGGCCCCACATCCCGCTGCGACTCTCCCGCCACTTCTTCCACCGGCGTCGTCACGATCGGCCGCGGCTGCGGCACCGGGATCGTGTTTTCCGAAGGCAGCTGCGCCGAGTTGCTTTGGCTGACCGTGCTGCTCGCGACCGTCTGGTCGGTCGGCGTATTGCTGGTGCCGCCACCCTGGCCGGGCCGACCGGCGAGGGTCTGTTGCAAGCCGCTCACCCATTGCGGCGGCGTGCGCTGAACGCGCGGCTGGCCGTCGCCTGCGACGATCGAGAAGCCCTGCTTGAAGAGGCGCTGCGGCGAACCATTGCCGGTCAGCTGCACTTCCTTGCCATAGACCAACGTCATATGCGGCGGCAGCGGCTGGCCGTCGGGCGTCTGGCCGTTGAGATTGATGTCGACCACGGCGCCACGAATGCCGGCAGTCCCGATCGGCGTGTCGATCTTCACATTGCCGCTCGCCTTCGAGGCCTTGCCGCCGATGAAACGCAACGCCCCCTTGGTCATGGTGGCAGCCAGCGAGGCCGTGTTTTTCTCCGGATCGTAGACGAAGCTGTCGATCACCACGGAGGAGTTGGGTCCGACGGTGAACGATGTCCCGTCGGCCAGCAGGATCTGCACCAGGCCTTCGCCGCTGGTCTCGATCCGGTGATTGCGGATGACGGCATCGCCGAGCGAGATCAGGCGCGGCTTGCCTGAAGCATCAAACGCGGTTGCCCGAGGATTGACGGCGGCGGTGACGCCGGCAACGTCGGTCTCGGCTTGCGCCGGAGCCCCCGCCAGCATCAGCAGAGCGGCAGAGGTGCAAAGCAGGGCATGACGCGTGTTCGTCTTCATCGTGATGCTCCTAGAAAGCCGACTGGATGCCGATCGACACCGAGATGTTGTCGAAGGACTTGATGTCATAATTCGACCAGACCTTGCGGTAGCCGGCCTCGGCGACCAACGCCACGCGCTCGGTAAAGGGCGTGATCTGCTTGAGGTTCAGGCTGAATTCGGTGTCGCGCTGGCTCTCGCCCGAATTGATCATGGTGTCGGGGTCGTCATAGCTGCGACCTGCAACGGCTGCTTCCAGCCCGACGATCCAGGCCGGACCATCGCCGATCAGCGCCGCATAGCGGTAAGTACCTGAGATCGCGCCGCCCACTTCGGTGGACGAGAGATAGCCCGTCTCGGCATCCCGCCGTGACGTGAGGAGCCGGCCGGTCAGGCTGAAATCTGCTGTCACATTGTGCGACCAGGAGACCTGCGCATCGAAGCGGTCGCCGCTCTGCAGCTCCGCCGTCTTGCGCGACTTGGTGTTGGAATAGTCCTCATAGCGATATTGCAGGCTCGCCGAGAGGCTGTCGACCGGCGTCACCTGCCAGTCGAAATTGGTCGAGATGCCGGCCGATGCGAGATAGCGATCACCCTCGATCAGGACGCCGCTGGTCAAGAGCATGACGGAGACCGACCGGTCGTCCAGCCCGAAGCGGCCGAGATCGAAGACGGGCCCGGCATAGGCTTCGGCCGCCGCCGTGTTCAGCATGTCACGGTCGCGGTATCCCGCCGCATAGCCGGAAATCCCTGCCTCCAGCGCAAGCCCTTGGATATCGGTGTCGTAGCGATAACGGACGGCACCATTGACGAAAGCATTGTAGTCCTCACCAGCGACGCTCAGATTGTCGAGCGTGTATGAAAGGCCGTTCAGCGTGACCGTGGAATTGCCAGGCCCCGCATTGGCATTGCTCTGATAGCGAAGCCCGGCGCGCAGCATGCCTGAGAACTGAGACGGATCACTCTTCTGGTCGATCGCGGCAAGATACTGGTCGACCTTGGTGGCAACCTCGGGCGGCACATCGCCGGCAGCCTTCGCCCCGTCGAAGTATTGCCGCGCCGTCTCATAGGCACCGAGCCGGTAATAGAGCACGCCGAGTTCAAGCTGCAGCCGGGGCAGACCGGGCGCATAGATCAGCATGCGCTCCAGCGTCGAAATCGCACCCTCGAGATCGCCTGCCTGAGACGAGAGTGCCGCATATTCGAAGGCCGTGTCGAGATCGTCGGGTGCCTCCATCATCCGCGCAAAGAGCTGGCGGCGCTGCGCTTCGATCTGCTCAAGCGACGTTGTTCCCGCCCGTGGCGCGACATTCTGCGACTGCTGGGCAGCAGCTGGAACGGTCGTGACGGTCAGGCAGAGCGCGGCAAGCGCGAGGCTCAAACTATAGGCGGGGATGGGTGCGATCCCCCGGCTCTTCGGCAACAGCATCTGAAAAGCTACTTTGACAATGAATGGATGAATTCCCTTAAGCAGGTTAACCTCTTGTTAGAAGGTGTAAAACATGAACATACCGGCCAACATTGGGTTTTTCCCAATGCTTTGTCACCAGTGATGGCCCCGATCCATCTGCAGCCCTCACGGCGGATCAGATCTGTCTGTCACTAGCATCAGCGCGCTGGATTCTGTCCGGCAAGGTCCCGCATCATCCGTTACGCGTGGCGCTTGCGGCAAGCGAATTTCGCAGGCGGTTTTCCCATACCTGCCAAAGAACACGCATCCTCCTCCGGGGCTGGCAGCAAAAAGGTCACGGAACTTTGATTTTTCGAGGGGGTGCCTGCCTTGTTTGGCGCCTTTTGCCGTTATAACGGTGGACCCATCCAAGACCCTTGCAAGCAGGTAACTGACCCATGTCGACTTCCGAACTCTCGATCACCAAGCGCCGTTTGCTCGGCGGCATCGCCATCGCCGCCGTCGGTTTCGCGCTCACCGCCTGCAGCGACGCTGAAGACAAGGCCGCCAGCGCTGAACCGAAGCCGGCCGTCAGCAACGAGACCACGGCCTCGACCACCTCCGCCGAGATCCCGACCGCCGACCGCGATGTCGATATGGAAGCGGCTCTGAAGCCCGGCTCGCTGAAGGAAATGGCGCTGGGCGACCCGAACGCTCCGGTCAAGGTGATCGAATACATGTCGATGACCTGCCCGCACTGCGCGCATTTCCATGAAAACACCTTCGAAGCGATCAAGACCAAGTATGTCGACACCGGCAAGGTCTATTTCGTGCTGCGCGAATTCCCGTTCCCGCAGGACACCGCCTCGCTCGCAGCCTTCATGCTGGCCCGCTGCACGACGGAAGACAAGTTCTTCCCCTTCGTTTCCATGCTGCTCAAGCAGCAGCGCACCTGGGCTGCTCCGACGGATGGCGACGTCCGTGGCGCCATGCTGCAGCTTTCCAAGCTCGGTGGTTTTACACAGGAGACCTTCGACGCCTGCTTGACGAACGCCCAGCTTGCCGGTGATGTGTCGGCAGTCCGCGATCGCGGCGCCCAGGAATTCGGAGTTCAGTCGACCCCGACTTTCCTGATCAATGGCAAGGCCTATTCGGGGGACATGTCGGTTGACTCCATGTCGGCCCTCATCGACAGCCTGCTCTGATCGACGTTCCGTTCTGACGACGGGCGCCGGGGAAACCCGTGCGCCCGTTTTTCATGCGATGGCGCGGGGCATGACACGATGAAATTCAACCGTCTCCGCCTCGTCGGCTTCAAGTCCTTCGTCGAACCCTCCGAATTCATCATCGAGCGCGGCCTGACCGGCATTGTTGGGCCGAATGGCTGCGGCAAATCGAACCTCGTCGAAGCACTCCGCTGGGTCATGGGCGAGAACTCCTACAAGAACATGCGCGCGTCCGGCATGGACGACGTCATCTTCTCCGGCTCCGGCAACCGCCCCGCCCGCAACTCGGCGGAAGTCGGCCTCTATCTCGACAATTCCGACCGCACCGCGCCCGCCGCCTTCAACGATGCCGACGAGATCCAGGTCACGCGCCGCATCGAGCGCGGCAATGGATCGGTCTACCGCATCAATGGCAAGGAGGCCCGCGCCAAGGATGTGCAGCTTCTCTTCGCCGATGCCTCGACCGGCGCCCGCTCGCCCTCCATGGTCGGCCAGGGCCGCATCGGCGAGCTGATCCAGGCCAAGCCTCAGGCCCGCCGGCAATTGCTGGAAGAGGCCGCTGGCATTTCCGGCCTGCATTCGCGCCGCCACGAGGCGGAACTCAGGCTGCGCGCCGCCGAGACCAATCTGGAGCGCCTGGAAGACATCACCGCCCAGCTCGAAAGCCAGATCGAGAGCCTGAAGCGCCAGGCCCGCCAAGCCAACCGCTTCAAACAGCTCTCCGCCGATATCCGCGCGCACGAGGCAATGCTCCTGCACATCCGCTGGGCGCAGGCCAAGCAGGCCGAGGGCGAGGCCGAAAGCGCCTTGAACCAGGCCATGTCGACGGTCGCCGAAAAGGCGAACCACCAGATGGAGGCGGCAAAGCTTCAAGCCATTGCGAGCCTCAAGATGCCGGAACTGCGCGAGGAGGAGGCGAAGTGTGCAGCAAGCCTCCAGCGCCTGCAGATCGCCCGCAGCCAGCTCGACGAGGAAGCCAGTCGCATCCTGCGCCGCCGCGACGAACTCACCCGCCGTCTCGCCCAGCTCGACGAAGACATCCGCCGCGAGGAACGTCTCGTCTCGGAGAATGCCGAGGTCATCAATCGCTTGGCCGAGGAAGAGGCCGAGCTCGAAGAAATCCTTGCCGATGCCGGTCGCTTCGGTGAAGAGGCAAAGGAAGCCTTCGAGGCCGCTGCCGCGACCCTTGCCGACAGCGAACGCGACTTTACCCGCCTGACCGCCGAACGCGCCGAGGCCGCCGCCGGCCGCAACCAGCTGGAACGCGCCATCCGCGATCTGACCGAGCGCCGTGCCCGTCTCGAGCGTCAGGTGTCGGAGGCCTCCCGCGAACTCTCCGACATCTCCGACCGCATCGCAGCTCTGCCCGATCCGGACGAAAAGCGCGAAATGGTCGAGATCGCCGAGCAGGCGGTTGCCGATGCCGAGAGTGCGGCCATGGAGGCCGAGGCAGCGCTGACCGAAGCCCGCCGCACAGAAAGCCATCTGCGCCAGCCGCTCGAAGCAGCCCGCGCCCGCGTCAACGGTCTGGAGACCGAAGCCCGCACCATCGCCCGCATCTTGGCGAGCACGACCACGGGCGATTTCCCGCCGGTTGCCGACGAACTCTCCGTCGATCGCGGTTTCGAGACGGCGCTGGGTGCCGCCTTGGGCGACGATCTCGACAGTGCGCTTGACCAGTCCGCCCCGGCCCACTGGCATGGCAATGGCGACGGGGCAGGGGACCCGGCTCTGCCGTCAGGCGCCAAGCCGCTCATCGCCCATGTCCGTGCACCGGCGCCGCTCACCCGCGCACTCCGCCAGATCGGCGTCGTTGAAGAAGCCGATGCGCTTGCCCTAATGTCGAAGCTCGCTCCCGGCCAGCGCCTGGTCACCCGCGACGGTGCCGTCTATCGCTGGGATGGCCATGTCACCGGCGCCGATGCCCCAAGTGCGGCCGCCCTGCGCCTTGCCCAGAAGAATCGCCTGGCCGAAATCGAGGTCGAGACCGAGGAAGCCCGCGACCAGATGGTCGAGGCAGAGGATCGCCTGGCCGAAGCCGCAGACGCCATCCGCACCGAAGAGGCCCGCCTCACCGACGCCCGTGACCGGAGCCGCCTGACGATCCGCGCGCTCGCCGAAGCCCGCGATGCACTCGCTCAGGCCGAGCGCGCCTCGGGCGATCTCATCCGCCGCCGTGAAGTCATTGAAGAGGCGGTCAACGGCCTGAAAGCGCAGATCGAGGAGATCGTCGAGCAGGAAGAAACCGCCCGCATCGAGATGGAGGAGACGCCCGACCTCTCCGCTCTCGACGCCCGCCTGCGCGAGGCAGAATCCGTTGTCGCCCGCGATCGCGGCCTTCTGGCCGAAGCCCGTGCCCGCTTCGAGGGGCTTGCCCGCGAAGACGAGATGCGCCGCCGCCGCATTCTCTCGATCCGCCAGGAAAAGCAGAACTGGCAGAGCCGCGCCAAATCCGCCGAGGAGCACATTGCGACCCTGCGCGAGCGCGAGGCGGAAGCCCGCGAGGAAATCACCGATCTCGAAATGGCGCCCGATGAATTCGAGGACAAGCGCCGCAACCTGATGACGGCACTCGACAAGGCCGAGAAGGACCGCCGCGACGCCGCTGACCGCCTGATCGAGGCAGAGACCCGCCAGCGCGAGGCTGACCAGAAGGCCGCCGCCGCCTTGGCCGAACTGGCCGAAAGCAGAGAAAAGCGCGGCCGCGCCGAAGAGCGCCTCGTCTCCGCCCGCGAATGGCGCGTCGACGCCGAGGCCCGTATTGCCGAAGCGCTGAACGTCCCCCCGCATGAGGCCTTCCGACTGACGGGCCTGAAAGATCCCTCCCAGATCGGCGATCTGCGTGAGGTCGAGCGCAATGTCGACCGGCTGAAGATGGAGCGCGAGCGCTTAGGCGCTGTCAACCTGCGCGCCGAGGAAGAGCAGAAGGAACTGTCCGACAAGCTCGCCGCCATGATCAAGGAGCGCGACGACATCATCGACGCGATCCGCAAACTGCGCGGCGCAATCCAGAGCCTCAACCGCGAAGGCCGCGAACGCCTGATCGCCGCCTTCGACGTGGTCAACGCCCAGTTCCAGCGTCTCTTCACCCACCTCTTCAACGGCGGCACCGCCGAACTGCAGCTGATCGAAAGCGACGACCCGCTCGAAGCCGGCCTCGAAATCCTCGCCCGCCCGCCGGGCAAGAAGCCGCAGACCATGACGCTTCTCTCGGGCGGCGAGCAGGCGCTGACCGCCATGGCCCTGATCTTCGCCGTCTTCCTCACCAATCCTGCACCGATCTGCGTGCTCGACGAAGTCGACGCGCCGCTCGATGACCACAATGTCGAGCGCTACTGCAACCTGATGGACGAAATGGCCGCCTCCACCGAGACCCGCTTCGTCATCATCACCCACAACCCCATCACCATGGCCCGCATGAACCGCCTCTTCGGCGTCACCATGGCCGAGCAGGGCGTCAGCCAACTCGTCTCCGTCGACCTGCAGACGGCGGAGGCGCTGCGCGAGAGGGATCTGGTGTGAGAAAACACGTCCTTGTCAGCGGCATCCTGTTAGCCTTTGGCGTCAGCCCCCTCCACGCCCAAACGGCCTCCACCTCGCTCGCCGGCAACTACCTGCCGAGCGTGCTGGCAACCTCTCCGGCCCATCGCGACAGTCTGATGGAGATGATCAAGGGCAAGCCCGGTCTGCCCTTCTGGGTGCGCGCGCTGGTGCGCCAACCGCGTTACGTCGCGCTCGCTTCCGAGGAGGTCGCGGTCAAGGACAGGCGCATGCAGCTTTTCCGCGCCTGCGAGCCGCGCACCTGTGAAACGAGCTGGATCCGCGTGCTTTATTCCGAGGATGGCAAGCGTGCGCTGCTTTACGTCTCCGACGCCAAGCTCGGCATCAAGATCTTCGGCGATCCGACGCCGGAAGAGCTGACCTTCCTCACCCGCTAAAGGCTCAAGCCGCCAGCTTCTCCCGCCGTGCAGGCCCAACCGGCAGCGCCGCGCTGGCCAGGATCGAACCGAGCACCAAGGGCAGGCAGACCAAGTAAGCGTTGCGGATGCCGAAGGCTTCAGCGACGAAGCCGAGCAGCGGCGGGCCGAGGAAGAAGACCACGAAGGCCATCTGCGCGATCGCCGCGACATTGATCACCGCCGGCCGATCCGTGCGCTGGGCCGCGGCCGAGACGGCCATCGGATAGACCGCGCTGCAGCCGGCGCCCATCAGTGCAAAGCCGATCAGTGCGAGCACAGGCGAGGGCGCAAGCCATGCCATGGCGATGCCGAGAGCCGCGACCGTCAGCAGTACCCGCCCGACAAGGCGCGCACCATGGCGGTCGACCACCGGGTCAACGGTGAGGCGGGCGAGCGCCATGAAGAAGGCAAACAGCGTCAGCCCCGAACCGGAGATGAAGGGCGAGACGTCGAAGACCTCTTCCATGTAGATCGTCGACCAGTCGATGCCGGCACCCTCGATCAGGAAGGCCGATGTGCCGATGATGCAGAGCGGCAGGAGAGCCAGCGTCGGCAGCGCAAAATGCGGTGCCTTGTCCTCGGCGCCTGCGGTGGTGAGGACAGGCGCATTCTTCATGCCGGCGATCGTGATCGCGCCGATGATGAACATCAGCCCGAGCAGGACATGCATATGCACCTGCATTGTCACCCCCGCCTGCCGTACCAGGGAAGCCGTCACGGCGGTGACGAAGAAACCGAGGCTCCAGCAGCCATGCGCGCGGTTCATAATGCCGAAACCTGCCTGCGCCTCGATCCGACCGATCTCGACATTGAGGCAGATCTCCAGCGCACCGGCCAGAAGTCCGACGGCAAAAAGCGTTGCAAAGACGAAGGGCGCGGACGGCAGGAGCGAGATGAGCGACAAGAGGGCCATCACGCCGAGCAGCGAGATGGCCAGCGTCGTGCGCGAGCCGAGCCGGACGATCAGCGGGGATGAGAGGGTGAGCGAGATCAGCGAACCGATCGCCATGCCGATCAACGTCAGCCCCAGCTCCGCCTTGTTGACGGAGAGCTGCACCTGCAGGTCCGGCAGCCGCGAGAACAGCGATCCCGTCGACATGGCAAAGAGAAAGAAGGCGATATAGACGCGATACTGCGGCTGAAAATGCATCGGGAAGACTCGATTTGTCTGATGATCAGTCATCTGCCTGCCAGCAATGGTGAACCAAGTCCAGCCGTGCAAACCGGCGATCGGTTCGCCCCCGGAAAAGGCCCCTTCTCGACGGGGCGGCTCACGGTCAATGGCTGGCACTGCCCGGCCCACACCCGCCGTCATCCTCGGGCTTGTCCCGAGGATCTGCCAAGTGGGGTATAAATGGGGCGCTGAGGGGAGGGCGCTGACCGTCGGGGCAAGAGCGGCGGCAGTAGATCCTCGGGACAAGCCCGAGGATGACGATCCACCGAAACAAAAAATGCCGGAAGCAAGGCTCCCGGCACAATCCTGTTCTCTATGCGCCAATACCGACTTTAACCAGCCGAATTGATCTGCCGTGCCACCATGTCATGGTTCAGCCAGAGCACTGGCGCCGACGGATTAGCCACTTCGCCGAAGATCAACGCGCCGGTCGCCTCGACCACGAGCACGCTCAGATAGTCCGAGATCAGCGCCTTGCTGTCCTTGTGCATCTGGGCGATTTCGGCCGAGGTGCCGATGGTGATGTCCGACTGGCCCTGGCTGTTGGGCATCGGCCAGTTGTTGAAGTCGTAGAACGGGATCATCACGTCGCTGGCCTGGAAGTCTGCGATCTTCTGCAGAACGTCGTCGATCGTCGCCCCCTCGACCAGCAGGTTCTGGCAATCAGCCCAGACCTTCTCGGCCCGCGCCCCACCGTTTTCCTTCTTCAAGGCCTTCAAGAGCGGCAGAAGCGGCAGCTCGATGCCGGCGAAGACGTCGGAGGAATTGGTGCGGATCTCGGGGCAGTTGAAGACGGTCGCCTTGATCCCCGAAGCAAATGCCTCTTCGGCAATCGCCTCGAGCTTCATCTTGGCATAGCCCTGGGTGTAGTTCGTATAGGTCTGCCAGCGATATTCGTCGCCGATCAGGATGCCCGTGCCGTGATAGCCATAGGCCGAGTAACGCACCTGGCCGCCGCTCTTCTCGATGCGGGCGCGGATCGCCGCACTGCCTTCGATTAGGTGACGGAAAGTGTTGGCCGAAACTTCGTCGAAGTTCTGCAGGATCAGCTTGCCCAGATCGCTGTCGAGCAGCACCTGCGAGGACATGTGGCGTGCGCCGCGGCCCTTGTAGATGCGGTTGGCGAGTACCAGGAAGACCTTCGCCTTCGGAATGCCGCCGGCCATGGTGTGCGCGAAGTGCACGTTTTTGCCATCGGCGATCATGCCTTCCAACTCGGCCATGATCTTGGCGACTGCATCCTGGAAACGTTCAACGCCAACCTGGCGGCACCTTTCGATATGCGCCCAGTCGAGCTTTTCCGTTTCCCAGTTTTCCAGCGTCAGCGAGGACAGAAGGTCCGTCGGCGTCGGCTCGCCCTCAGGCGAGTCGAGGTCGAAGCCGGCCATGGCGGGAATGTTGATGATCCGGCCACCGAGATTGGTCTCGGCCTGCGCGAGTTCTTCATCCGTCAGCGGGCGAAGCTTGTTGTTCTCGTCGCGGCGGCCGACGGTGATCCCGATGATCTCCATGCCGGCCTTCTTGGCCTGGTCGAGCAGGCCCGTGACATAGCCACGACCGAACAATTCGCCGAACAGAACGAAGACGTCGCCCTTGCGGTAAAGGTTGTTCTGCGGGATCTCAGTCAGGGAAACCGGGCTGGTCAGGGTCATTTTTGATTCCGGATTACAATTTACTAGAATGCCACCTAGCAAACGCTGGCCCGGAGCGCATCACCCTCAATTGATTTGTCTGGTCATTTTGCGTGACCGTTTATTGCATTGCGTGATGACCCTGTAACAATTGCCCGGTTCAGACACGTCAAACCTTGAGCAGCCGAACCCGCGTGCCCCAGGGATCCAGCGCCTCGAATCCGCCGTCGATGGCGCTGACGGCAAAGCCCTTGGCCTGAAGATCCGCGCGACGCGCATCAAGGATCGCCTGAACACTCGTGTGCAGCGAGAACCAGTCGAGCCCGGTCATTCCGTCCTGACGCTGGCCGGCATCCCGGCTTTGCCAGATATTGGCGCCGATATGGTGGTGATAGCGACCCGACGACAGAAAGGTCGCGCCGCGCTCGTCGCTGCCGGCCACCACGTCGAGACCAAGCGCATCGGCATAGAATGCCCGCGCCGTCTCCAGTCCGCCGACCCTCAGATGGATATGGCCGATCCGCAGCGTGGCCGGCGCGCTCGTGTATTCGTCGCGGTCCGTGCGCGTCTTCGTCTTGAGGAAGATGTCGTCGATATCAAGTTCCTTGCTTCCCATGGTGACCGTGTTGCCGGCCCAAAGCCAGGTCTCCTGCGGTCGGTCGCTATAGACCTCGACGCCATTGCCCTCGGGATCCGTCAGATAGACGGCCTCCGATACCGAGTGATCCGCAAAACCGGTGAGCGGAACCTGGGTCCGCGCCACATGCACCAGCCAGCGCGCGAGATCGGCCCGTTCAGGCATCAGGAAGGCGGTGTGATAGAGGCCGGCCTGCCCCGGCGCCTCAGGCGTCGCATCCGGCCGGGCGAGGATATGCAGGAGCGGCGTCCCACCGGCGCCGAGGGTCACGGCATCGGGGGCATCCGTCAGCACGTCGAGCCCCAGCATGCTGGTGTAATAGGCCTTGAGCCGCGCGACATCTTTTGCCCGCAGGCAAACCTCGCCGACATGCACAGGTCGCGTCAGGCCGAAAGGTAGCTCAGGCGTCTGTGCGGCCGGAAGCTCGGTCTGAATTTCGATCCCCTCGGCCTTCAGCGCCCCGGTGAGCGCCCCCGTCAGTGTTGCCGTCCCGGCCAGCCGTAAGAGCTGGCGCCGTGTCCAGTGAACAGTCATTCTGGTCCCCATATGTCCCCGTACTTGTACGCTTTGCTTACAATGCCGCCTCGGCATCCGTCTTTCACGTCTCTCCACGCAATTTCACATCCGCGTGAGCCTTCAGGGCCAGATCTGCCGCAATTATGATGCATTGCAGCATAAACTTGACGGAGTGGCGTTTCCAATCCGTCACAATTGCTGTAAACGATGGAAAAACAAGCCTGTTCGGGTGGAGAGGGCAATGCGTAAGTGGGTTTACACCTTCGGCGGAGGAGCGGCCGAGGGGAGTAGGGCCGAGATCGAGCAGCTGGGAGGCAAGGGGGCCAATCTCGCCGAAATGGCGGCGCTTGGTCTGCCAGTTCCGCCCGGCCTCACGATCGTGTCAGATGCTTGCGGCCTTTTCTACACGAGTGGCAAGACCCTCGCCGACGAGTTGAAGACCCAGGTTCTCCAGGGCATATCCGGCATCGAGACCGCCACCGGCCGCGCCTTCGGCGACACTAGCCAACCGCTTCTCCTGTCTGTCCGCTCCGGCTCGCGCACCTCCATGCCCGGCATGATGGACACCGTCCTCAATCTCGGCCTCAACGACCACACGGTCGAGGCGCTTGCCGAGCATTCGGGCGATGCCCGTTTCGCCTGGGACAGCTATCGCCGCTTCATCCAGATGTATGGCGATGTCGTCATGGGCCTCGATCACGAGGTCTTTGAGGAAATCCTGGAGGACGAGAAGGCAAGGCTTGGCCACGAACTAGACACGGATCTCTCGGCCTCCGAGTGGCAAGATGTCGTGAAGCTCTACAAGGAAGTGCTGGAGCAGGAACTCGGACAGCCTTTCCCGCAGGATCCGCATGTCCAGCTCTGGGGGGCGATCGGCGCTGTCTTTTCCAGCTGGATGAACCCGCGCGCCCAGACCTATCGCATGCTGCACTCGATCCCTGAAGGCTGGGGCACATCCGTCACGGTGCAGACCATGGTCTTCGGCAATCTCGGCTCGACCTCAGCCACCGGCGTTGCCTTCACCCGCAACCCTTCGACCGGCGCCAAGGAGCTTTACGGCGAATTCCTGGTCAATGCGCAGGGCGAAGACGTTGTTGCCGGCATCCGCACGCCGCAATCGATCACCGAGGCCGCCCGCATCGACAGTGGCTCCGACAAGCCCTCGCTCGAAAAGCTGATGCCGGAGGCCTTTTCGGAATTCTGCGCGATCTGCGACCGGCTCGAAGCCCACTACCGCGACATGCAGGATCTCGAATTCACCATCGAGCGCGGCAAGCTCTGGATGCTGCAGGCCCGCTCGGGCAAGCGCACGACCAAGGCCGCGATGAAGATCGCAGTCGACATGGTGGCGGAAGGCCTGATCTCGGAAGAAGAGGCGGTGATGCGCATCGAGCCTTCCTCGCTCGATCAACTGCTGCATCCGACCATCGACCCGCGCGTTACCCGCCATGTCATCGGCTCGGGCTTGCCAGCCTCGCCGGGAGCGGCGACCGGTGCCATCGTGTTTACGGCCGAAGAGGCTATCGAAGCCGAAAGCGAAGGCCGCAAGGTCATTCTCGTGCGCGTCGAAACCAGCCCCGAAGACATCCACGGCATGCACGCCGCCCAGGGCATCCTCACCACCCGTGGCGGCATGACCAGCCATGCAGCCGTCGTCGCCCGCGGCATGGGCATTCCTTGCGTTTCCGGTGCGGGCACCATGCGCGTCGACTTGCGCAACGAAAAGCTGGTCGGCATGGGCGTGACGCTCACCAAAGGCGATATCATCACCATCGATGGCTCCTCCGGCCAGGTGCTGAAGGGCGAAGTGCCCATGCTCCAGCCGGAACTCTCGGGCGATTTCGCCCAGCTGATGCAATGGGCCGACCGCACACGTCGCATGACGGTGCGCACCAATGCTGACACGCCTGCCGACGCCCGCGCCGCCCGCTCCTTCGGGGCAGAGGGCATCGGCCTTTGCCGCACCGAACACATGTTCTTCGAGGGTGAGCGCATCCATGTGATGCGCGAGATGATCCTCGCCGAAGACGAGGCCGGCCGCCGCGCCGCGCTCGACAAGCTGCTTCCCATGCAGCGCTCTGACTTCACCGAGCTCTTCACCATCATGCACGGGCTTCCCGTCACGATCCGCATGCTCGATCCGCCGCTGCACGAATTCCTGCCGAAGTCGGACGAGGAAATCGAGGAAGTGGCCAACGCCATGGGCCTCGAACCCGGCTTCATGCGCCGCCGCATCGATGCGCTGCACGAGTTCAACCCGATGCTCGGCCATCGCGGCTGCCGGCTCGCCATCTCCTATCCCGAGATCGCCGAAATGCAGGCCCGCGCCATTTTCGAGGCAGCCGTTGCCGCCGCCCGCGAGACGGGTGCTGCCGTCGTGCCCGAAATCATGGTGCCGCTGGTCGGCCTGCGCTCAGAGCTCGACTATGTGAAGGCCGTGATCGACCGCGTCGCAACCGAAGTCATGGGCGAGGCCGAACTTGAGATCTCCTATCTCGTCGGCACGATGATCGAGCTGCCGCGCGCCGCGATCCGCGCCCATATCATCGCCGAAGCCGCCGAATTCTTCTCCTTCGGCACCAACGACCTGACGCAGACCACCTTCGGCATGTCCCGCGACGACGCCGCCCGCTTCATCCCGACCTACCAGAAGAAGGGCATCATCATCCAGGATCCCTTCGTCTCGCTCGATTTCGACGGCGTCGGCGAACTCATCCGCATCGCCGCCGAACGCGGCCGCCGCACGAGGCCCGACATGAAACTCGGCATCTGCGGCGAACACGGCGGCGACCCCACCTCGATCCACTTCTGTGAGGATGTCGGACTGGATTATGTGTCATGCTCGCCGTTCCGCGTGCCGATCGCGAGATTGTCTGCGGCCCAGGCGGCGATCAAGGCGAAGGCGTGAAGGGACGGGCCTCGCCGTAGACGATGCGTGCGCGGAAAATGGTTGTAAAAGTAACCGGTTGCGTCCTATGATTTCGAAAAATCAAGTGGGGCCTATCGAATGAATGACAAGCAGCTCAGACGCCACCTCGCAACTTTTCGCCGCATGCTGTGTGTTGCTGCCGGCGCGGCGATCGTCTGGGGCAGTGGTGTGGCACAGGTGCATGCGGGACCAAAATTCCCCGAGCACTGGCGCAAGACGATGACCAATGATCCCGCAAAGAACATGTATCTGCGAAAGTTTTCGGAACCGCTGGGCAATCCTGATGCAGACACGTTGCGCAACGTAACCCTCTCGATTGTGATCAGAGATGCATGCCAAGGCGATCTGGGATTCAACCAGGCGGCGGGAGACGAATACCTGGCCAAATCCGGCTTCTTAAAGCTCAGGGGCAAGGCATGGGACAACGCTTCATTTCTATCGGCAAGCGAGTTCAATGGCCTGGACTATCGTGCCGTCGCGCATCTTTGCGCAGGCGTCGACTATCTCTTCGGAAAGCAGGGTGTTCTGATCAAAGACCTTTTTTCGCCAGGAACTGGCGAGCCGAAAAGAGCCTTTGATTCAGCAAACCCTTACTACCGTGTCGGACCTTTGAAGAAGCCGACTGGGTGAAACACCCGCGTCAATCGTTTGGCGGCGTAACAGCTTCGCGATTTCGACGGTCGTTTTTCACTGACGCCCAACAAAAAAATCCCCACCCATGTCACATTGACCGTCCCCTGCTCGTCATGATGTCGTACCCAACAGAAGGAACCGCCATCATGACTGCAACACTCGATCCTTTCGCAGCCGCCCCCGCCTTGATGAAGAAGTGGATGGCCGTCTCGACCGATATCGCCGCAAGCCTCGAGCCAAGCCTCGTCGAACTCGTCAAGATCCGCTCGTCCCAGATCAATGCCTGCGCCAACTGCATCAACATGCACACGGCCGAAGCTCGGGCCAAAGGCGAGACGGAGAGCCGCATCTATCTCCTCTCGGCTTGGCGCGAGGCGCCGTGTTATTCGGAGCGCGAGCGGGCAGCGCTGGCCTGGACCGAAGCGCTGACCACATTTGCCACCGGCCATCCGCAGGAGACTGCGCGTCGGGATCTGCAGGCGGCCTTTACCGAGGAGGAGCAGGTGAAGCTGACGCTGATGATCAATGTCATCAACGGCTGGAACAGGCTTGCCGTCGGCTTCGGTCTCTGGATCGAGACACCGGCGAGCCGGGCTTAAGGAGTTGCTGCCTGATGCACCCCTCCGAGCATAGAGATGCGGCGGCGAGTTTCGATCCCCTGAGGCGCAAGCTGATGCGGCTCGCCTATCGCATGCTGGGCTCGGTCACGGATGCCGAAGACATGCTGCAGGAGGCCTTCATCCGCTGGATGAGGGCCGATCGCCACGAGATCCGCGAGCCCGAGGCCTTTCTCCGCCGCGTAGTCACAAGGCTTTGCCTCGACCAGCTGAAATCGGCCCGTCTTACGCGCGAGACCTATATCGGCCCCTGGCTGCCGGAACCGGTGCTCGAAGACGAGGACGAGCCAGAGGACGTGACCCTGCCGCTGATGCTGGCGCTGGAGCGGCTGTCGCCCTTAGAGCGGGCAGCCCTGCTGCTCCACGATGTCTTCGGCCTGCCTTTCGAGGAGATCGCCGAAACCCTGGACCGCGACGTCGCCGCCTGCCGGCAGCTCGCAGCCAGAGCACGCCGCAACGTGCGGGAAGCACGAACCCGCTACACCATCGACGCCAAGCGCGGGCTGGAGATGGCAGAGGCCTTCTTCACCGCCTCGCGCAGCGGCGATATGACGGCACTTTCCGCCATGCTGGCGGCTGATGTCGGCCTGCATTCCGATGGCGGCGGCAAGCGACAGGCGGCGATCGCACCGATCCTCGGCCACGAGGCGGTGATGAAGGTTCATACCTATCTCTCGGAAAAGATCTGGCCTGCGGGATCAGCACTCCTGCGTGTCGGCCTCATCAACGGCCTGCCGGGCTTTGTCACCCGCGAGGCGGACGGCGAGTTGCAGACGACGGCGCTGCAGATCGAAGACGGCGCAATCACCGCCATCTACGTCATGCGCAATCCCGACAAGCTCAAGCATCTGCATTGAAGGGTTGGGAGGTCGTCGGTCCGCAGCCGGAAGAACCGGACCGTACGCGCCCGCGACCTGCACATCGCAGGGGCCGCGCGTAACCATCCGCTTTTGCCAAGGGGCGATTGCCCCCAGGCTGGCCAGGGGCTAACGTCCGGACACCGCATGTCCGCGCGCTCTCGTCCCCTCCGGAGTCCCCACCCATGCCCGGCTATTCCGCCCGTCCGCCCGCCATCCCGACTGTTGTTCTCGATGATGCCGTCACCCGCATCACCCGCTGGGATTTCGAGCCGGGTGCCGCGACCGGGCATCACACCCATGGCCTCGGCTATGTCGTCGTGCCGATGACCGATTGCCATTTCCTCATCGAGGATGCCTCGGGCGAACGCCGCGTCACTGCCAAAGTCGGCGAGGCCTATCGCCGCGATGCCGGCGTCGAGCACAATGTGATCAATGGCGGCGACCAGCCGATGAGCTTCATTGAGATCGAGTACAAATGAGCTTGGCCGACAATCAGCCGGTGCCGCAGTTCATCACCGAGTTCGAGCCGCAGTATGGCGTGGCGGCGCCGGTGGCAGATGGCGTCCAGCGCCTCACCGCGCCCAATCCCAGCCCTTTCACCTTTCACGGCACCAACACCTATATTGTAGGCCGGCAATCCCTCTGCGTCATCGATCCCGGGCCTGACAATGATGCGCATTTCGAAGCGCTGATGGCAGCCCTTGAGGGCAGGCAGGTGACCCACATCGCCGTCAGCCATACACACCGCGACCATTCCCCGCTCGCCCGCCGGCTGAAAGCCGCAACCGGCGCCGTGATCGTCGCCGAAGGCCCGCACCGACCGTCGCGACCGCTCTTCGAAGGCGAGGTGAACCCCTTCGCCGAAAGCTCCGACACCGATTTCGTCCCCGACCTGGCGCTTGCCGACGGCGCGACCGTCGAAGGCGATGGCTGGCGCCTCACCGCCGTGCACACGCCGGGGCATACGGCCAACCACGCTGCTTTCGCCCTCGAAGACAGCGGCATCCTCTTTTCCGCCGATCATGTGATGGCCTGGGCGACCTCGATCGTCGCACCCCCGGATGGCGCCATGAGCGACTACATGGCCTCGCTCGAACGGCTGCTGGAGCGCAACGACCGGCTCTATCTTCCCGGCCATGGCGGCCCGGTCACCGAGCCCCACGCCTTCGTCCGCGCCTTGCACACCCACCGTCGCCTGCGCGAACGCGCCCTGCTGGAGCGGATCCGCAAGGGCGACCGCCTGATCGCCGACATGGTCAAGGTCATCTACGCCACGACCGATCCGCGCCTGCATGGGGCGGCAGCCCTCTCGGTGCTCGCCCATATCGAGGATCTCGTGGAGAAGGGGCTGATTGCCACGGACGGCCCGCCGAAACTCTTGGGCGAATATCGACCGGGCTGAGCATGCACGATTGCTCTCAAGCCGACCCTCGTCTTCAGGGAGCGCTTGCACAGCGCCGGGCGAACCTCAGTTCCCCGCAATCCCCAAAAGTTCCGCATCCAGCGCATGCAGGAAATCTTCGGCGATCCGGTCGCTGATGCCAAGGTCATGCGGCCCGTAGCGCGAGGCGACCCGCATATCGACCAGGGTCATCTCCGCCTCTTCGCGCAAGCGCACGACCGCATCGAAGGGCAGGCCGAACACGAGCGTGCGGGTGGAAAATTGCAGGCGCGCCGTGCCTTCCGGCTCGCCGTCGGAAAGCGGCACGAGCAAGCTGGGCTCCGGCCGCGCGGTCGGCAGAGGCCCGCTTTCCGGCAGGGCCTCGTCGGCGGCAGGCGGCGTAACACCCCCGGGTGTCTCGACCACAACAGGGCTTTCCGCCGTCGGGCGCAGCTCCAGCGCCGGCAGGCCATATTCCTCGCCGCGGCTTGCCGTCACCACCAGCCGGTTTTCCGCCGCCACCTTGCGCACGGCCTCATAGACGCGGTCGATCGCCCCTTCGTAGCGGCGCCCATTGAGGCCGGGATAGGCGGCAAGCTGAGCTGCATCGGCGTTCTCGGGCATGGCAGGGCGCGGCAGAAGATGCTGCTCCGCAGTCGGCACGGAAACCCAGGCGGGCCGGTCGGACAGATCGGTTGCCACTTCGGTGAGCGGCGGCTTGGTTATGTAGAGATAATAGCCATAGGCCGGCAGTCCGAGCGGGAGCGCCGCATAGATGAGCGCCCAGGCGGCCGCGACCCCGCCCAGGGCCCCAACCTGCCAAAGCCTGGCCAATCCCAGAAGCGCCAGCGGCACGGAAAGGGCGGCAGGCACCGCGCAAACCAGCACCAACAGAACGAAATCCGGCGTGGCGAGCGGCCCGAAGCGATGCGCCACCACCACGACAACCAGCATGCCGAGCGCAAACAAGGCCAGCCGCCGCGCAAGAAAGGCGGAGCGGGACACCGGACGGTCATAGCGGACGAGCATGCGGATCTACCGGAATCAGGAGGCGTTTCGCCCAAGGTGTAACGGCTTGCGCGAAGGGCGTCGACAGACAAAGCGAGCGACCAAGCTCAAGGCTGGTTATTGCGCCCACCACCCAAAAGCGGATTGTCGCCGAGTTCCGGTGCCGGAATGCCGCCGTCTGGCGGTGCGCCGTCAAAACCATCCGGCGCCTCCATCAGCCCTTCCTCGATCGCGGGATCGAGCGGCGGCAGCGCCGGGGCGTCAAGCGTCACACCCCCGTCGGGCAGGCTCGGATCGGCAAGCGGCGGCGCATCGGGGGCAAGCGGCACATAGAGCGAGACGGTGACGATGACGGCGATTACCATCAGCCAGGAGCCGATGATCCGGGCAGGGATAGTCAGCCACCCACCCCGGAAGGGCCTCAGCATCAGGCCTGGAACCAACAGGATCCACAGGGCCCCGAGGACGGCGGAGAAGGCAAACTCCTTGATGCCGATGCCGAAATCATCAAGCCCGATGAAGAGCGACAGCGAAAAGCCAACCACGACCGCGGCCACTGGCGCCACAAACCGGCGCAGAGATGCCGGCAGCCAAAGCACCACACCCGAGAGCATCACTGCGACGGGCGCGATCAGGAAGAGTTCGTGACCGAGCGGGCTCTGTAGGATCGCATGGAAGATCGGGTCGAAGAAGACAAGCATGGGCGCAACGACGCCGAGGAAGGCAAGCGCGATCGCCAGGACCTCGCTTCGACGCTCTGCCATGCCGATGGCGACGGATAGGCCCAGCATGGCCAGCACGAGGTCGTAGATGGAAAGCGTGAAGAGATAACCGAGCTCGAAGAAGGCGAATTCATGCTGAATGACGAGGGAGGCAGCGACCGTTGCCACGCCGAGAAGGAAGACGAGAAACGCGGCCTGAAAGGCCCGCGTCTGCACACCAGCCAGGAAGCGCGCACGCCCACCCTGCATTTTGCCGTCCAGGGCCCGAGGTGAAAGCGCAGTATCAGCGGCCAGAGCGCGAGAGCCTGAAGCGGGAGCGCCAGCCGCAGGTTTCGCCGCCTGCCCATGGCCTGCGCCCGCGCTGTTGCGTCCTGTCTTCCTGTGTGGCTGCTTCTGCTTCTTCATGTCCGTGACCTGATCTGGCGCCGGAAGGCGTGTACATGCCTATTCCACAGCACACTTGATTTGTCACCGCAGCCTGCTGCAGTCTCTGATCAGAGGGAAGGGAAGTCCTATGGCTATTGTCATGCTGTCGGCTGTCACGCGTGTCGAACGAAAGGCAGCAACAAGCTTCGTCTTCGACACCGTCAACCGCCTCGGCGGCTGGATCGACGACACGCGCATGTATTCCAACCTGATGAACACGATCCGCCTGACGCTCCCGGCCAGCGCCTTTGCCGAGCTGGTCACGGTCCTCACGGAGGCGGGCATTGCCGTCGACCCGCCGGAGGGTTTGGGCGAGATCCGTGATCCCGCCGCCGAGCGCATGGCGACCCTGCAACTTACCTTCATTCACGACGAGCCGGATCTGAAACGGGAAATACCGGCGGTCCCCGGCTAGCCAGAACAAACAGTCGCTCGACTGCCTGGAGATGAGAAAAACCCGGCAGTCGCCCGCCGGGTTTTCGCGTTGTTCTCTAGATCTGGCCTGAGAGATCAGGCCGCGCGGCGCTCGTGGCGGCCTTCCTCGATCTCCTCGACGATCTTCGCGACGAAGGCATTGAGATCGTCAGGATTGCGCGAGGTGATGATGCCCTGGTCGGTGACCACGGCCTCGTCGCGCCAGTCGGCTCCGGCATTGATCATGTCGGTCTTGATCGACGAGAAGGAGGTCGCCTTGCGGCCCTTGACGGCGCCGGCCTCGATCAGCAGCCACGGACCATGGCAGACAGCCGCAACCGTTTTGCCGGAGTTGATGAAGGTCTTCACCAGGTCGACGGCCTTCTGTTCCTTGCGCAACAGGTCCGGATTGATCTGGCCGCCGGGAATGACGAGCGCGTCGAAATCATCGATCTTGACCTCGTCGAGGGTCAGATCAACGTCGACGGTGTCGCCCCAGTTTTCAGCATCCCAGCTCTTGATCGGCGCCTTTTCGAGCGAGGCGATGCTGACCGAAGCGCCCTTGGCCGTCAGCTGCTCGAGCGGCACACGCAGCTCGGAACGCTCGTAGCCATGCGTGGCGATGATCAGGATGCGGGCGGAAGTAATGGAGGGCATGAGATGTCCTTTCGTCGGGGTTTCTCTCGTGGGGATGTGAGAGAAACGACCTGCCCGCCGCATCGTTCCGGGAAAAACTGCAAAGTCCCAGCGTGAAGGTGTTGCCGCCCGGCTTAGGCTTTGATAATCAGGCCGCGATTTGCAGCGCCGCCCGCGGCCTCGCAATCCTGTTGGGGCGTCGCCAAGCGGTAAGGCATCGGTTTTTGGTACCGACATTCCCAGGTTCGAATCCTGGCGCCCCAGCCACCGTCAAATCCGCCCCTTCACGCTGACCCCAGCCGCGCATATTGCAGCGCTAGCCGCATGCCGCCCGCCTCCACCACCGGCACCGAAAACCCGTAGATCGCCTCCAGCACCTCCGAGCGCATGATCGCGTCAGGCGTCCCATCGGCTTCGATGCGGCCGTTTTTCATCGCGATGATCCGGTCGGCGCTGGCAGACGCATGGTTGATGTCGTGTAGCACGATGACGATGGTGCGGCCGGTCTCGTCGGCGAGCCGGCGCAGTTCCAGCATCAGCTGGCGGGCGTGATACATGTCGAGATTGTTCAGGGGTTCGTCGAGCAGGATATAGTCAGTCCCTTGCGCATAGGTCATCGCCACCATCACCCGCTGCCGCTGCCCGCCGGAGAGCCGGTCGAGCGAGCGGTTGGCAAGGCCTTCGAGTTCGAAGCGGGCAAGCGCCTCCTCGACCATCGCCTTGTCCTCCGCCGTCATCCGCCCGCCAGTATGCGGAAAGCGGCCAAAGCCGACCATTTCGCGCACGGTGACGCGCGGCGGGGGGCCAGAGTCTTGCCTCAGAATCGCGAGCTTCTTGGCCAGTACCTTGCCGGGTGTCGAGCCGACCGGCAGTCCGTCGATGGTGATGGATCCCTGCTGCAGCGGCAACAGCCGGGCGGCGAGCGAGAGGAGGGTGGATTTGCCCGCACCGTTCGGGCCAACCAGGGCGGTCAGGCCACCTCGGGGCAGGGTGAGGTCGATGCCCTCGAGCACGCGCTGTCCCTCGCGATCAAGGCTGACGGATTGGATTTCGATCATCGTGTGCGCCTCGCAAACAGAAGCAGGATGAAGACAAGGCCGCCGAAGAAATCGACGACGACAGAGAGTGTGCCGGCCTGGCCAAGCCCGTGCTGCAACAGCGTCTGGCCGCCGACCAGCACGATGACGCCGAGCAGCATAGCAACCACGAAGACGGAAGCATGCCGGCGCGAGGATGTGAGCCGTTCGGCAAGCGCTGCGATCAACAGGCCGAAAAAGGTAACGGGGCCGACGAGCGCAGTGGAAACGGCGACCAGCAGCGACACGGTGATGAGCTGCACCAGCACTAACAGGTTCCAGTCGACGCCGAGGCCGATCGCCGTGTCGCGTCCGAGTGCGGCGATATCAAGCTGATGGCGGCGGGAAAAGAGGAAGTCGCAGGCCAGCACCGTGACGAGGGCTGCGATGGCGAGCAGATCGGTATTCGGCGCGGAGAAGTTGGCATACATCGCCCGCTGCGCAACGGCGAATTCCTGCGGATCGATCAGCCGTGCCAGGAGATTGGTCAGGCTGCGGAAGAGGCCGCCGATCACGACGCCGGCGAGCAGCATCAGCGTCAAGTCCATCCGGCTTTTGAACGCCGGCCACAGGATCAGCATGGCAAGCAGCATCAGGGCGGATGCCTCCATGCCGAATTTCAGATGCGGCGAGAGCGAGACATAACCCAGCCCGCCCAGCGCAAAGACGAGCGCTGCCTGACCAAACTGGTAAAGCGCGTCGAGGCCCATGATCGAGGGTGTGAGGATGCGGTTGCCGGTGATCGTCTGGAAGGTGACGGTCGAGAGCGCGATGGCGACGGCGACGGTCACTAGCGCCGCGAGCCGGATACCGCGCAGCTCCAGCGCAAAGGCGATATTGCCGCGCAGATTGACCGTCATGAAGGCGATGATGGCTGAGAGCGCAAGACAGAGAAGAAGGCCGATGATGATCCGGTCACGCATCGCGACGCTCCCTGAGGATGAACCAGAGGAAGACCGCCGGTCCGATCACGCCCATCACGGTGCCGACGGGGATCTCGTAAGGAAAGCGCATGACGCGGCCCGCAATATCGGAGGCGAGAACGAGGATCGCCCCGCCGAGCGCCACGAGCGGCAGCGTGCCGCGCAGATTGTCGCCCGAGAGGCGTGAGACGAGATTGGGCACGACCAGGCCGACAAAGGGGATGAGCCCGACGACGATGACCGAGAGCGCCGACATGACGGAGACCAGCACCAGCCCGATCTGGGTCATCCGGCGATAATCGATGCCGAGGCTGGTCGCCTGGTCCTCGCCAAGCGCCATGATCGTCAGCCGGTCGGCAATCAGGATCGCCGCCGCGACGATGACGACTGCGACGAAGAGCAGCTCATAACGGCCCTTCAGTACGCCGGAGAATTCGCCATTGGTCCAAATGTCGAGATATTGCAGGAGATCGGTCTGCCAGGCGACATAGGTGACGGCAGCCCCCACCACGCCACCATAGACGAGGCCGAAGAGCGGAACGAGATGCGGCTGTTCCGGCGGCAGGCGATGGGCGGTCGCAAGAAACAGCGCCGTGCCGATGAGCGCGCAGCCGCTGGCGACGAGTGCTTTCACCCCGAGGCCCGCAGCCGGCAGAAACAGCGTCACGATCAGGATGCCGAGCGCTGCACTCTGGGCAGTACCTGCCGTCGAGGGCTCGACGAAACGATTGCGCGTCAGCGTCTGCATGATCTGGCCGGCAACGGCGAGCCCCGCACCGCAGAGGACGGCAGCGAGCGTGCGCGGCAGCCGGCTGATGGCCATGAGATCGGCAAAGGGCATCGCACTGTCAGTGCCGGAGAGCGACAGCTCCTGCACGCCGATGGCAAGGCTCAACACGACGAGAAGCGCCAGGCAGAGCCCGGCGCCAATCATCACGCGGCGATGTGGTGTATCAGCGATGGCAGACATCACTGGCTGGCGGAGAAGGCGGCCTCGATGGAGGCCAGCACCCGTTCGGTGGCCTTCAATCCGCCGGCTGCGATGTAGAAATCCGCCGAGGGCAGATAGATCACCTGACCGCTCTTCCAGGCCGTGGTCTCTGCGACCAGCGCATTGTCGAGCGTTGCCTTGGCATTCTGGTCATTGGCGCCGATAGCGGCCGCGCGGTCGAGAACCAGCAGCCAGTCGGGATTGGCCTTGGCGATGAACTCGAAGGAGACCGGCTCGCCATGGGTGGCGGCTTCGACATCCTCCACTGCCGGCGGCAGGTCGAGCGCCTTGTGCACCCAGCCGAAGCGGGAATCGATCCCGTAAGCGGTGATCTTCGGCCCGTTGGTCATCAGGATCAGACCCTTGCCCTTGCCCTGAACGGCGGCCTTGGCGCGGGCAAGCGCTGCGTCGAATTCCGCAACCGCCTTCTCAGCCTCCGCCTGTTTGCCAAAGATCGCACCATAGGTCGTGGCCCGCTCGCGTGCCTGGTCGACCACATCGACACCGTCCATGGTCATGTCGAGCGAGGGCGCGACCTTGCCCGTTTCCTTTTCCTTGCCGGAGGAGCGACCGCCGACGATGATCAGGTCAGGCGCAAGCGCGCTCAAGGCTTCGAGATTAGGCTCGAAGATGTCACCGACAACCTCGGCCTTGCCCTTCAGGTCGGAGAGTTCGGAGAGATAGAGGTTCTCCGGAATGCCCGCCGGCATCACGCCGATGGCCAGCAGGGTGTCGAGGGCGGCAATGTCGAAGACGGCAACCTTGGACGGCGTGCCCTCGACGGTAACCTTGCCGGCATAGGTCTCGACATCGAGTGCCAGCGCCGGCAGGGCGCCGAGGGTGAGGCCGGCGGCAAGCAACGCGCGGCGGGTAAAGGGGCGGATGGTCATGGTCGTTTCTCCCAGATGTCAGATGGTCATGGATCAGCCCAGCGCCTTCAGGCGCGGAGCCGCTGTGTCTTGAAAACCGGCACTCCAGGCGTCGAAGGCAGCGCCCAGCCGTGTCTTGATGGGGGTCTCGAAGTGATCGGCGCGGTCGAGCCGGCGCGTCACGTCCTCGATCAGCCGCCGGTCGCCGGTCTGGGCGAGCTTCATTGCGGCAAAGTGGATGTTCTTCAGCTCCTGATGCAGCGCCTCGATCTCGGTGCACCAGTGCTCGAACTCGCTGTTGGCAAGCTTTGCCGCCCGCCAGATGAAGGCAAAGCCATGCTCATAGGCATATTTGCGGATGGCGAGCACCGGCAGTTCGCGAAGCCCTGATGTCAGGTCTTGAAGCGTCAGCCCGTCGCGCCCTTCGACATGGGCGGCGAGGATGGATCTCAGTGCGTCGATCAGCGGATTGCGGTCGCGGATCAGGCAGTTATTCAGATAGGCCGCGACATCGGCATCGGCGGCCGGCTGGAAGGCGGCGCGGTCGAAATGATAGCCGCCAGCGACGGACGGTTGGGCAATCGCGTTCAACACCTTTGCGCGCTCGATCGGCCCTTCCCAGCGATAGTCGGGGTCACGGATGAACCAGACAACAGGATCTTCGGTCATTTCCGGCATCAGGTAATGCGGGAAGGGGTTCTGGTTGAACTTGTTCTCCCGCTCCGGCAGGTGGAAGAGGTCGAGCATCACCATCACGCCCTCGGTTTCCCGCCGCTTTTCGAGCAGATCGAGGAAGGTCGCGATGTTCTCGTCCTTGGAGCGGGAATGGTCGTACCAGGGCGTCACGGGCGCGCGGTAGAGCCGCTCGAACCAGAGACGGAAGGGCTCATGGCTGACGGTCGCGTCGTGATAGAGCAGCTCGTAGCGCGGGCTGATCCCGAAGGGCGCATCCCAGATGCCGAAATAGAAGGGCCGGTGGTCGATGCCGCGCCGCTTCAAGCCGTCGCAGAGGCAACTGACGAAGCAGTGGACCTTGATGTCGTAATACTCCTCGCCATGCACCCCGCCTTCGAATTCCGCCATGGGCTCTGCGACAGGTTCCGGTTCGGCTTGTGCCGCGTCGTCTTCCGGCAGCAAGAGATCGGCGAGATCGGCGACCGTCACCACGTCCTTGCGGCTGATCACGGCATCATCGACCATCAACCCGTGCTCGAGCTCGAGATTGAGGAAGATCTGCAGGATCAGCACGGAGTCGAGATAGAGGTCCTGGTTGAGCCGCGCCGTGGGAGAAAACGCCTCCATATGCCGATGCTGCATGGGCCCGGCCAGCACCTGTGCGATGGCGTCGATGATGTCGCTTCGGGTCACGAGGCGCGCTCCTTCTGATCGTTGAAGTCTCCGTCCAAAAAGCGCCTTGCGATCTCGCGGCGGCTGATCTTGCCATTCGCCTGGCGCGGCACCTCGGCCACCTGCACGAGATGCATCGGCACCTGATGCGGCTGCAAAACGGCGATCAGCCGCTCGCGCAGCTCTGATGACGGCATGATCCGGTTCGCCGAATAGACCAGCGCCACCCGCTCGCCGGCGAAACTGTCGGGCACGCGGAAGGCCACCGCATCGGTGACATCGTCGACGGCAATCGCCTGGTCTTCGACATCGCGGGGATAGACGTTGAGGCCCGAGACATTCACCGTGTCATCGAGCCGCGAGATGAAGACCAGCATGCCGTCGGCTCTGACATAGCCGAGATCCCTGGTCTCGATCCTGGTGATCCCATCCAGCACGATCTCGACCGGCGCATCCGAGGTGCCCGCTTCGGCGAGCGTAAAACGCGGCAGGATGCGGCCCATGTCGGCGGGATGGGTGAGGTCGCTGTTGATCGCAACGCAGCCGGCTTCCGAGCAGCCATATTGCTGGTAGAAGCGCTCGGCCTTGGCGCGGATGGTGGAAAACCAGCTCTCCGGCAACAGCGTGCCCGAGGTCATGATCGCATGTATCTGTTCGCCTGATGGCAGGAGCCGCGCCAGCGTGTGCAGCATGGCGGGAGACGAATAGAGGATCGGCCGCTCGGTTTCGCGCAGCAGTTTGATCAGATGCTTGGGATTGGCGGTGTTCACCACATGCGGCACGCGCCCGCGCTTCAAGCCGACCAGAAGCCCGCAGATCAGCCCGTAGGAATGGGTGGTCGGGCAGGCGACGACGGGCGTCATCTCCTGAGGCTCGCGGAAGAAGCTCACATAGTCTTCCAGCTCCCGCTCGATATCGTCCCATCCGCGCGCCACGCATTTCGCCGCCCCCGTGGTGCCCGAGCTCATCTGCAACAGCCGGCCATTTGGGCTCTCGCCGTCGGGTTCGCCCAGCCATTCGGCAGTGGTTCCGCCGTGATAGAGCCGGTGGCAGCCCGCCTCCTTGGCCAGCTTGCGGGCGGTCGCCAGCGGCGTGCCGGGCAGAAGCGGCAGGATGCTTGCCCCAAGCCGCTTGATGGCGAAGAAGGCCGAAAGCCAGTCGATGGTTTCGGGCAGGCAGACGGCGACGCTGAGGCGCGGGTCCGTGATGCCGGTTGCCGCAAGGAAGGCCTCACCTTTGGCGTCAATTTCGGTCTGGCTATGGAAGGTCCCGTCGATCAGGATCATGGCTGGTCGCTCCTTTCTTTGAGCCCAAGCGGATTGGGCACCCGGTGGCGATAGAGGCTGCGGTCGCGGAAAAGCTTGCGCGACAGCAGCGATTCCGTTGAAATTTCCGTGCTGTCATGGGCAAAGAGCGCAAGCCGCGCCTTCTCGGGATATTGCTCGCCGTAGCTGTCGAGCAGTTCGCTCACCAGATCCCAGAAGGCCTGTTCGGAAAGGCCATAGGCCGTCTCGATCAACAGCGAGACCTCCGTCAGGCAGTAGATGAACAGGCAGTCCATCACCAGCTCGCGCAGCTCGTTGGCATGGTCGGTCCAGTAATAGGCATCCGAGGGTGCCCCGTCATAAACGGGGTCGATGGTGGCGAAATCCGGCAGGTCTTGCGGGCCTCTCAGTAGTGCCGGGCAGAATTCGACGCTCTCGTGGAAATCTCGCAGGATCAGCCGCTCCGGCCAGCCATGGCGCAGAACGAGGATCATGTTCTGCCCATGCGCCTCCAGCGCCACGCCATGATGCACCATAAGATGCCAGACCGGCAGAACCGCGACCTCCAGCATCCGGTGCAGCCAGGGCAAGAGCCCGTGCCGTGCGATGAAGGGCGCGATGAACGGCTTGCCGTCCGCCTCCAGCATCATCAGCGCGTTGAAGGGCACCGCCTGTTCGCCGGGCAGGATTTTCGGGCTTTCGCGCAGCATCAGCCCGAGCTTGCCATCGAGCGCGCCATGCGCATCGACGCGGATGCCGGCATATTCCTGCAGGACGTCGAGCGGATAGCGGCTGCGGAACTTCTCATCGTCAGCAACAAGCCCGGCCAGCCACCGGCTGAGATGCGGTGCCGTCACGATCGAATGCGGCTCCAGCACGCGCATCGAGGACGTGTTGACGATGTCGAGCGGCAGCTTCACATGCGCGCGCGTCGGATCGGCATGGTTGATGAGCGTCCGGATCGATTGCGTCGCCCGGTAGGGATCGCCGTTTTCGCCAAGCGAGGCCACCCGTCCGTCGGCGATCCAGCCGGCCAGTAGCCCGTCCTTCAGATGCCGCCACTGCCAGGGGTGCAGAGGGACAAGCGCATGGCTGTCGAGCGAGACGCCCTTGCGCTTCATCCGCGAGAACAGCCGGGCCGCATGTGCCTCGCCCAGCTCCCTCCGCCAGAAGGTTTCCACGTCAGCCGGCAGCGCCTCGCGCACATGCACGCGTGCGACCGCCAGCCAATGCAGCCGGAAGGGCCGGGCGGCCTCCGGGCCGAAAAGGGCGTTATCCTCAATGCTGAAGCCGGTGCGTGACTTGAAGCAGGGATGATAGGGATGTGCTTCGGAAAGCGCGCAATCCAGCCGGTCGAAGGGCAGCGACCGGCGGTCACCGGGTTGGGGCAGGGCGCTGTCCTGCTCCAGAAAGACGATCGTGCTTTGCAATTCCTTGAGCAGGGTCAAACGTGCCGCCTCAGGGGCCGGGACGAGATCGACCAGCTGATCGAGCGCGCCACCGGTCCAGGCGCGCGTCTGCGGGCATCGCAGTTGCAGCGAGCCGGGTGCCATGCGGGGGCGTCCAAAGGGCCCCTGATGCAGCCGTGCGCGCGCCTCGCCGGTGCCGATTTGAAGCCGCGTCGTGCCGTCGTTCGAACCGGCATCGTCCACCCGCGCCACGCCTTCGAAGATGAGCGCGGAGACGAGCTGACGGAGCACGCGCTCCTCCGATTGGCCGGGCAGGTCAAGAGGCAAGGGCATCGTCGAGCCTCGCGGTCTTGAGGTTGGCGGGATGAAGCGGGTTCGGCATCTCGCGATACAGCGAGGCTCCCGCCCCGCCTTCGAGCTCGTCGAAGCCAGCGATGCGGACACCGAGATTGGCCTTGGTGATGATCGTCCTGTCGTCGAGAAGATGGCGGACGAAATCGAGCCCACTGCCGCGCAATGTCTTGGTCAGCGCCGTCAGATGGCCGCGCAGCCGGGCCAGCAGGCAGGCTTCGTCGGACAGCCCCTCGGCGCCCATCCGGTGGATCACGGCAAAGACCTGGTTGACGACAAGGTAATAGCCGAAGCGTCGGCGGATCTCGGCGTCGGGATAAAAGAGGTCGCAGACCTCGGCCAGTTCGGGCAGGGCGGAGGTCAGCGCCGGCCTGTGCCGCTCCGAGAGATAGAAGCCCTGGCTGTCGCGATAGATCACCTTCGACGGCCAGCCCTGGGAGACATCGACCAGCATGTTCTGCTGATGCGCTTCGAGCGCAATGCCCGTCTCGTCATAGAGCCGGACAAGTGCCGTCACGGCGCAGTCGAGATAGCGGTCGAACCACTGATGCGCGACCTCGGTTGGGGAAATCCCGGCCTCATCGGCCAGACGCTCGATGAGCGCCGCAAGCCGCTGGCGCCGCCCAGGAAGTGCCGGCGCCGTCAGCGCCGCGAGGCTCACCACGCCCACGCCCTTTTCGCCTCGATAGGGGTTTTCCCGCAAGATCAACTCGAAGCCGCTTTCGGCCGCGCCTGGAAGATCGAGGGTCAGATAGGCGGGATCCCTTAGGAAGCCGAGCTTCGGCAGCCGGGTCTCAAGATCGAGCAGCTCGACCAACCGCGCCATGACGACGCCGGCTTCCAGCTCATGGGCCCGGTTGAGCCTCAGCGAATTGGTGATCTTCACCGGCAGCGAGAATTTCAGCATCCAGTCGCAGTCGTCGGAGGCGATGGTGCGCACCGAAGAGGTCGCGGTAAAGAGAACCCCGCCACTGCCGAGCGAACGCAGAAGACCTGCCTCGATCAGCACCTGGATGCGTGGCTGAAGCAACAGTGCCTCGGCCTGCAACGGATGCATGGGCAGAAGCATCTCGTCGTCGCCAAGCGGCACCGCATCGAGCAGATCGCCCGTCATGGCGCCGACGATCGCATTGAGATCGCCCGCGACTGAGCAGGCCCGCACCATATCGCGCGGTGCGGCGAAATAGCTGAGCGCAAACCGCCCGCCACCTTCGGGGGCATAGACCGCCGATTGCCAGTCGCTCATGCCGGTGAGGCTCTTCGGCGTCGGGTGCATCCAGTGCCCGAAGGTAAGCGATTGCTCGCTTTCGAGGAAACCTTCCGGCTGGTTGTCGCGCCGATCCTGCGCCTCGTCTGCCAGCGTCGCGATCCGCGCGCAGCTCTGCAGTGTTCTAAGCATCAGCTCGAGCCCGGCGCCCGGGCGGCTTTCACCCTTGGTCTTTTCGGCGAGATCCTGCACCAGGCATTGCACCGCCCAGAGCGGATCGATCGGCTGCCAGCCAGTTTCCCCCTGCTGGCGACTGAAGAGCGGCCCGAAGGCCTTCGGGCCTACCTGGCTTTCGGCCTGAAGAACCGCGCGCAGATGCAGCCGCTGTGCTGTGAGATACCAGTCGAGGCAGCGCCGCTCGCAGCCGTCGAGTGCCATGCAAGCCGCGCAGCCGGCATCGATCTCGCGGATATAGCAATTGGCAAAGCTTTGGAATGTGGCAGCGGCTGCGATCGCATGCGGATCTGACCGTGCTTGGGCCTGTGCTTGGGTCTGGGCGCGCGCCATCATGACCACGCTCCCGTCGGCCGAGCATCCGGTCCGCGAAGCCCGTGGCGGAAATCCCGCTTGGATTCCAACTCGCTCATCGAGGTTGTCCTCGTCACTCGATACAGAAAAGCCCTCCGCCGGTCTCCCGGCGAAGGGCTGTCTAGTCTGATCAGAAGGTTGCCTTGACCGAGAGCAGGAAGGTCCGGCCCTGCTCGTAGAGCGGGGTTACGTTGCCGAACTCCTGGCCGTAAGTGGCGCGGCTCGCATAGGTCTCGTTCAGGAGGTTCTGCACCTCCGCGCGGAAGGTCATGTGCGAAAGCTGTTCCGGCTTCCACTCGGTGTAGAGATTGACCACCTCATAGGCCGCATAGGTGTTCGCGCCGTCTTCGAATTCCGGCGCAAATTCCATGTCGCCGCCGACGGTGAGGCCCCAGTCGCTGAAGGTATGAGCGGCCGACACGGTGATGATGTCGCCAACCGGTGTGGTCAGATAGTTGCCCGTGTCGGAATCAGCAGGCTTGCCGTCGATCTCGGCGTTGATCCTGGCATACTTCACCTTGATGAAGCCGTCGGTCCAGTCATAGCCAGCACCCACTTCGAAGCCCCAGGTCTCGACATCGTAGTTCAGGTTGGACCGAGCAGCGGCCCATTTCGCGACGCGCGCATCCTGGATCATGCTGCGGAAGAGGCTGCCCTCGGCTGTGAAGCCCTGATGGTGGAACTCCAGGCCGGCGGTCGCGTTGTTGGCGGTCGTGACCTCCGGCCCCTCTGCGCCATAGTTCCAGTTCGGGTTCATGATGAAGGCTTCCGCAAGCGGAATACCCGCCCAGACATGGCTCGCGCCGGCCTTGGCCGTCAGGAAGCTCGTCAGGTCATATTCAACCGAGGCGTTGCCGCTGAGACCGGAGTGGTCCCACTTCTCGCCGGTCGTGCCTTCGAACCACTGCTTGTCGGCACGCCCGCCGAAGGAAAGCCGCATGGCATCAAGGGGCTCGATCCGCACCTGGGTATAGATGCCGACGTTCCGGGCGCGTTCGGTGGCATCCTCAGTATCGCGTTCGGTGTCGAGTTCGATCTTGTCACGGTAGAAGTCTAGACCGGCGACGATGTTGCCGTTTTCCAGCGCGAACTTGTTCTCGAACTTGCCGTTCAGGCTGCCGCTCTCGCCCTGTCCGTCATAGGATGTGTAGTCGGTGCTGGCATCGAAGTCGTCGTAGAAGATCGGCGTATCAACCGAGCTATGGCTGTAGGCCAGCCGCACCGTCGGGTCCCACCAGCCTTCCGGCGTCGTGTCCGTATAGGTGAAGACGGTGTTGTCGCGGTCAATCTTGTAGTTGCGGTAGGGAGGCTCCCAGGTGCGGCCCGTCGTGACCACGCTGGCGTTCGCGCGATAGGGTCGCTCCGCATCGTCGCGCACCCGCTCATGGCTGAACTCGAACCGGTCGCCGCTCTCGGCCTCATAGGCAAACTTGCCGAGCCCGCTCAATAGGTTCGTCTCGGTCCCGCGAACCTCGTCGCCATTGCCCGCTTCGTAGTTGTCACCCTTGCCATAGTTCAGGAAGCCGAGGAATTCGAAGCCGTCCTGCATCGCCCAGCCGCCGAGGCCGGTGGTGAAGGTGTTGCTGTTCGAATTGTAGGTTTCCGACACCATGCCGCCGAAGCCGTCTGCGGTGAGCAGGTCCTTCACGTCCTTGGTCTCGTAGGCGATCGAGCCTGCAAGCGCGCCCGGACCTGCATCGGCCGGCGCGATGCCGGCATCGACGTCGACGGCCTTCAAGAGCGACGGGTCGATCAGGTTGGTGGCATTGTGGTGGAAGACGCGGTTGTTCTGGCGGCTGCCGTCGATGCTGACCGCGAGCGTCGTTTCTTCCAACCCGTTGACATAGACCTTCTGCGAGGTCGGGATCGAGCTTCCGACGCTGACGCCCGCCTCGTCGCGGAAGACGTCGGCGACGCTGGTCGGATTGCGCGCCGCGAGCTCTTCGGCACCGATATTGACGGAGCTGACGCTGGTCTCGGCCCGCTGGCCGGTGACGTTGATTTCGCCAATCACGGTTGAGCCATCGGCTGCAGGCGCGCCACCGGTGACGGCAGAAGACTGATCGCCGACGACGACCGTGCCATTGCTGATGCGATAGGAAAGTCCGGTGCCGGACAAGAGCTGCGACAGCGCAGCCTCGGTCGAAAGCGTCCCGGAGACGGCGGCGGAATTCGCGCCCCGTGCCGCCTCTGCCGGCAGGGAAACCTGCAGGCCGGACTGGCGGCCGAAGGCTCTCAGCGCATTGGCCAGCGGCTGCGCCGGAATGTCATAGGCGCGGGTCGCCGCATTCATAGGCGCCGTCTGCGCCATGACTGGCATCGTCAAAGGTCCGGCCAGAAGCGCCAGCGCGCAGGCCGTTGTGGTCAGAAGCCGGCGCGACGCAGCCCCGATCAAGGCGTCGCGATCCGCAGAAAGTCTCGTCACAGTCATACTCGTCCCCATACTCAAACCGGCTCAACGCCGTGTTCGAGGTTAAATACGAGTGAAAGAGACAAGTTTTTCAGACAACATTCATCTTTTTGCGATCGGTTCGCGAAATGATGATTAAGCTACTGAATTATGGGCGTTATTTCAGCGGCTGGTGACGATACGGAGATAGGGAGATGCCGTGCGCACCTGCAGACCGAACGCCGCAGCCAGCGCCATCAGCGCCCGGTCGGGATCGCTGAGGTCATAGAGACCGGTGACCCGGAGCGCCGCCAGATCGCCTTCCGGCAGCATGATCCAGGCCGGGTGCTGGCGCTGGATGAGCGCCACGACATCGCCGAGTGGCTGATCGGTGACGGCAAGCCGTCCCTCCCGCCAGAGCGCGATATCGGAGGGCTCTATCCGGCTCAACTCCGCCTTGCCACCCTTGCGATCCACGGTCACCACGTCGCCGGGCACGAGCGCGAGTTCTTCGGCGTCTGGCGCGCCCTGCGGTTTAAGCGCAATCGACCCATGCGCCAGTTCCACCCGCGTGCCATGGCCCGTGTCGCGCACGCTAAATGCCGTGCCGAGCACCCGCACGGAAGCATCCTGCGCATCGACCACGAACGGTCGGGCGGTATCCCGCTCGACCTCGAAAAAGGCTTCACCCGAAAGCAGCCGGACATGGCGGGATGTGCCGTTGAAGTCATCGGCCAGCGCCGTTTCCGGCGCAAGCGTCACCCGCGATCCATCGGCAAGCGTGACGACCTCCGTCTCGCCCGCGCCCGTACGGAAATCTGCCTCCAGCCTGATCTGCAGCGCCGGTCCAAAAGCACCGGCAATCAGCGCAAGCGACATCAGACTTGCGCCGGCAAGGCCAAGACCGCGGCGGAGAAATCCCGAGTTCCGCATCGGAATCTGAGTTTCCGGCGAAGGACGAGAAGCCTTCGGCGCGATCTCGGGCGACGCAACCGGCCTTTCGCCGAGCGCCGCCCAGGTGCGACAGATCCGGGCCCAGGCCGCGGCATGGGCGTCCGAAGCGTGCAGCCACTCTCCCCAGGCGGCAGTCAGCGCAGGGTCCGCTGGCGCATCACGCAGCAACATGAACCAGTCCATCGCCTCTTCGAGAAGCATGGCGTCCTGCTGTTCTGGCTGATCCGTGACACTCACTGCGTGGCTGTCCCCTGTTGGCTCTGGCTCGCCACCACCCCGAGGCAGCGCGCGATGCGGGCACGACTATGATCCGCCTTGGCGGCGAACTCATCTCTGCCTGCAGGATATACGATCGGATCGATGTGTTTTTTCATGCGCCCCCCGACATTTTTCAATGGCTCGCCCGATCGAGCGACAGGGCGATCTTCACCATGCCACTGCGGATCATCCGGTGCGTTGTCGCGACCGAAACGTTCAGTTCAGAGGCGATCGCCTCCAGCGTCCAGCCTTCGATGCGGTAGAGCTCGATGGCCCGGCGGGTCTCGGGCGGCAATGCGTCCAGTGTCTCCGACGCAACCCGCGCCTGATCGGCGAAAAGAACAGACTCCTCCGGCGAGCCCGGGTCCTGTGGCAGGATCCAGAACGGAGGATCCGTGTCACGGCCACGCGTCTCGATATTGCGACGCTTCAGCTGATCAAGGGCCAGATTGCGGACGATGCTGTAGAGATAGGACAAGACCTGCCGCGGCGCATAGTCACCCGAATCGATCGGCGTCAGCCGCAGGAAGGCGTCCTGCACGATGTCTTCGGCCTGGTCACGCGAACCCAGCAACCGGGCGGCATAGCTCACCAGGGCCGACCTGTTCTCCAGGAAAACCTCGAGCTGGCTCTGGGGTTCTGCAGCCATGGGGCGTCGACGTCACCGGTTAAAATATGAGAGATACAGGAAGCTTTCGCTCTAGCCGATTAGGCCGGGGGTGGCAATCCGTGCCGGTTGGAATGCCGTTCTCAGTCTCACCCTGTCCAGATTAGGCGTCTTTCCCGCGATAAGAGCTGATTTTTGGCCGGTTTTCGCCGTTTCCTGCTCTTTTCGCGGCGCGGCGTGGCGCAATTGCTGGAGCGAATCATCTGCAAACTCGCTAGCTTCAGGTTCCATGGGGACTTTCATACGGGGACTGCATGGCACATCTTGCCGAAGGTGAGATCGCAATACCGCGCATCGCGCGCATCGAATGGCCGACCGTCGCATTGGCCGCTCTGATATACGGGGGCTTCCTTGGCCTCACCTGGTTCTGGCGCGACATCCCGCTTTGGATCTTGATACCGCTCGGCGCCTGGCTGATTGCCTGGCATGGTTCGCTGCAGCACGAGGTGATCCACAATCATCCGACCCGCCATGTCTGGATCAACGATGCGATCGGCGTTCCGCCGATTTCGCTCTGGCTGCCCTATCATGTCTACAAGCAGAGCCATCTTGCCCATCACCGCGACGAGCATCTGACCGATCCGATCGAAGATCCGGAATCCTATTACTTCACGGCAAAGGACTGGGACCGCTTCGGCTGGTTCGGCCGCACGCTGCGCGAGTTCAACCTGACGCTGGCCGGCCGCCTGACCGTCGGCCCGGCGATCATCCTCGGCTCCTTCCTCTGGCATGAGGCGATCAAGGTGATCCGCGGCGAGGGTGACAGCCGCAGTCTCTGGGCCTGGCACGGTCTGGGTGTCGCCGTCGTGCTCTGGTGGGTGCTCGCCGTCTGCGAGATGCCCTTCCTGCTTTTCTTCTTCGGCTTCATCTATTGCGGCACGGCGCTCTCGCGCCTGCGCTCCTATGCCGAGCACCGCTTCGCCGATGACCATGAGGAGCGCACGGCGATCGTCGAGAAGACCCCGCTGTTTGGCCTGCTCTTCCTCTACAACAACCTGCATGTCCTCCATCACCGCGTGCCGGCACTGCCCTGGTACATGCTGCCCGACTTCTACGAGCGGCATCGTGATTTCCTGGTGAGGCTGAATGGCGGTCTCGTCTATCGCGGCTACAGCGATGTCGCCCGCCGCTTCCTGTTCCGAAAGCACGACCGACCGACCCATCCGAGGCACTCCTGACCGGCGCGTCCGAGACGAGGCTTGCCAGCCTCTCGATGTATGTCGCCCCTCAGGTGGTGATGGAGGCGCAGCGTCACCTCTGGAGCTTCCTCCGCGACCAGCTCCGCCAGTCGGGCGTGACCGGCGTGCCGGAAGCGCTGGATGAAGCGATCCCGCATCACGACGCCTGGCTCGATCCACGCCTGCTTCTCGCCCAGACCTGCGGCTTTCCCTTCGTCAAGCATCTGCGGGGCCGTGTCCGCCTCGTTGCAACACCTGTCTATGAAGCGCCAGGCTGCGATGGGCCGACGATGGTGAGCGTGATCGTCGTGCGCAAAGAGAGCGCCCCGCCAGACCTCGCCGCCGCCGCTGGCCTCAAGGTCGCGATCAACGAGCGCGGCAGCAATTCCGGCTACAATCTCCTGCGCGCCGCCGTCGCCCCCCATGCCGGGGGAAAGCCCTTCTTCGCCGACGTCGTCGAGACCGGTGGCCACCTCGCCAGCATGGAGGCGGTGCTAAGCGGCAAAGCCGATATCGCGGCCATCGATTGCATCACCTTCGACCTCCTGCGCCGCCACGCCCCGGAACGGCTGGAGGGCCTCGCGGTATTGGGAGTAACCCCCTCCGGCCCCAATCTCCCCTTCATCACCCGCTTGTCCACTTCCGACGAGGAACTTGCCACCCTCCGCGCCGCCCTCAAGGCCGCAATCATCGCCCCCGCGCTCGCCGATGCCCGCGCAATCCTCGGCCTGAAGGATGTGGTTGTGCTGCAGGAGGGCGCCTACGACATCCTGCTCGACCACGAGCAGGCAGCAATCGCCGCGGGCTATCCGGATCTGCCGTGATCTAAGCCGCGAGGTGGCTTAGGCGGAAGCCAAACCCGATGCGTGCAAATCTGCCCCATCGCCCGCCTCGAAAACCCGGTTCCGACCGGCAGCCTTGGCAGCATAAAGCGCCCGATCAGCCCTCGCGATGGCGGCATGCGGATCGGTTTCATCCGGGCGGATCCGATCAATCCCGATGCTGAGGGTGACAGGCCTGGCAAGACCGAAGAAGCGCCAGTCTTTCTCTGATACCGTCTGCCGGATCCGCTCGCCCGACGTGCGCGCCTCGGCAACGGAGGTGCTTGGCAGAAACACCACGTATTCCTCCCCGCCGAAACGCGCGGTAACGGCGCTCGCAGCGGTCACCTGCCGCAGCATGTCGGCAACAGCCGAAATCACGGCGTCTCCCGTGGCGTGACCAAGCGTATCGTTGATCTGCTTGAAGTGGTCGATGTCGCAGACCAGAACGGCACCTTCACGAAGTCCGGATACGCCGAACTCGGTCAGCGCCGTCTCGAAGCCGCGGCGGTTTAACAGGCCCGTCAGCGGGTCCCGCTCTGCCGCCTGGCGGTGGCGTTCCATGGCCGAAACGCCGCTCGCCACCAGTGCAGAGAAGGGGAAGGTCATGCAGATGGTGATCGTCGTGATATGGACCGCCAGATTATAGGCGGAGTCGACGAAATCGCCGAAGTCGTCGCTGGCATCGCCGTAAAAGAAGAAGAAATAGACCGCACGCGCCACCGTATCGACGAAGGCGAGCCCAATCGACGCAAGAAGGATCTTGTCGACGCTGCGCCGCGCTTTTGGGATAGCAGTGGTGAGTGCGAGCCCGATGAGACAGGCAAAGGCGATATCGGTGAGGAAGATCTGGTAGCGCAGGCTTTCCAGGACGAAGATGCAGTAGACCAGAAGAAGCGTGTAGGCGCCGACGAACCACCGGCGTTCGCGATCGAAGGATGGTGCCTGGAAATGCTCGAATACCGCGCTGCTGTAACAATAGGCAGCACCGATGAAGATCATGCCGGAAGTGAAGGCGTCGAAGATCGGTTCGATCGGAAAGGTCGAGAGCGAGAAGCCTAGGGCGGTCTGACCGAAGCCTGCACCCCATTGCCAGTTGGTCACGATGTTCTGTCGCCATAGAACGAGGAAAGTCACTGCAACAAGACCGAACAGGACCGGTGGAACATAAACGATGACCGAACTTTCTCCCACCGTTTCCCCACAAATTGGTTGGTTTCATTTAAAACCGTTATTTATGCGTATGGTTAAAGTTTGTTGAATTCGCTGGAGAATAGAGGACAGAAGTGATCGGCATCACGCGTTTATTCATTTTGGTTTTCTACGCTTGGGACCTTCGCGCAACCTGCCGGCGAGAGTGGTTGTATTTGCTAAGATGAGCACATTCGAAGATTGCGAGTTGCGACTTTGGGCTGTACCAAGATAGGGCAATCGATTCCCGCATTGAGTTCATGGCCCGCGTAACACCCTTTTCTGTCGTAGTCGGCCGCATGCTCGACGCCTGGATCCTGACGTCACCGGAGCGGCCCGCCCGGGCCGACGATATCTATCGCGGTGTGCTCAATCTTCTGTCCATCAAGATGCGCCTGACATTGTTCGAGGTCACCGGTCCGGATCCGCTCGACTGGTACATGCGTACCGTCCGCCATTCTGGTTTCACGTCACGCATCCTCAATATCAACGGTCTCTTCACGGACTGTCGTGTCGGCGACTTCAAGGACCGCGCCTATATGGAACAGTCCGTCATCCCGCGGCTGAGGGAAGTGGTCGAGCGCCAGCAGCCATCAACTGAGCTGGTCAAGACGCGCCTGCTTGGCGTCAGCCTCGGTTATGATCGCATCTTGCTGCCCCAGAAGAATGCCAGTGGCTCGCAATGGGTTATTTCCTCATCCTATGCGCAATTCCTTCTCGGCCAGCCGGAGACCCGCGAGACGCTTGACACCTCTGATGAGGCGATCGTCCAGCTCCTGATTGAGGGCTCCACCGCCAAGGAGATCGCCGTCCTGCTCGGTCTGTCGCATCGTACGGTCGAGCATCGGCTGGACAAGATGAAGCAGCGCTATGGCGCGCGCAACACGGTGCATCTCGTGGCGATGCTGATCGCCGCACATATCGACAGATCCGCTCTTCGCTGAGTTAATCCATGCTGCCTCAGCGGAAGAGTTGAACCAGCATGTCCGGCGCGGTGTTGGAAATCGACAGTGCTTGCACCGCGAGCTGCTGCTGAGTCTGAAGCGCCTTCAGCTTGGTCGACTCCTCGTTCATGTCCGCATCAACCAAGCGGCCGATCCCGCTGTCGATGTTAGAAGCGAGCCGTGCGGCAAATTCCGCCTGCATGTCGATGCGTGTCTGCAGCGCACCCAGTGTCGCTGCCGCATCCACCACGCGCGCCGTCGCCTTGTCCATGTAGTCGATATAGGTCCGCACCATGTTCGGGTTCTGTACGATGTCGATCTCGAGGAAGTTGAGCGTCGGGATCGGTTCGTGGCTGACGTTGATATTGCTGAAGCCTATGCGCGTGCCGCCGCCGGCCTTACGATCGACAAGCGGGTCAAGCACCATCGAAACCCCACCCGCGCCATCGACGGAGATGATCACATTCGGCCAATCCGCCTGCATCAGAGAGCTAAGCAGCGTCACCATTTCGGTGGCGTTTGACACGGTGCCATCGGTTTTGCCGAGAAGGTTGTTCACATAGGTGCGGTCGAAGGAATAGGACTTTGCGGGCTGATAATTGACCGAAAAATCGAAACTGACCTCGATCCCATCAGGATCCTCGCCATCACGGAAGACTTCAAAGCTTGTAAAGGGGATGGTCATCTGTGAGCCACGCGGTGCCTGGGCGGAAGTGTTGCTCAAGCCGTGTGACCCCGAAGAAACCTGAGAGGTCAGGTTGCTGATCTCGATATAGGAACCGTCGAGTCCAGAATTTTCCTGAGTGCGTATCTGGTACACATCGGGCTTGATACCTCCTGCATAGCCGCTGACGTAGTGGAGGCCAGCGGACGCCCCAGTGTTGTAAACCGAGAGAGCCATGTTCAACGCTTGGGCGAAATCCTTGTAGTCTTCGATCACGCCATTCCAGCTCGGGAAATGGGTGTCGAGAAACGCCTTATCGATCGTGACGCCCATCGTTGTCTTGCCGGGATCGTAGGGCGGTGAGATGCCATGCGAGGGCTCATCCTTGTCGACCGTGACGTCGAACATTATGGCGTCGCCAGCGCCGGTTAGGTCGAGTGGACCAGAAAAGACTCTGTTGGAGAGTTGCGCTGGCAGAGCAGCGCTTCCCCGTGGGTACCAGACCTCCGTCCCGTCGCTGTAGGTCGCCAGGGAGCGCATCATGCCAATTGTATCGATGTCGCGGCCGTCCCGCTGCAGCAGGCCGCCCTGCGTGCTATTGAACAGCGAGATCTTCGACAGGTCGACGGTCATGGTCTTGGTCGCAACCCCGCCGTTGGCATCGCGCACGAAAGAGGAGACGACCTGTGTCTTGTTGATGTCGACGTCATACATGTCGGCGATGTCGGTGGTCAGCCAGTTCTGCCCCGAAAAGCTGGCGGATTCGGCAATCGACTGCACCTGCTGCTTCATCTGGTCGAGTTCCGTCTGGACCTTGGCCTTGTCGACGCCCTCTTCGGTTGCAGCCACCAGACGTGCCTGGAATTCGGTCAGCACGTCGATCACCGAGGTCATGCCGGCATAGGCTGTATCCACCTTTGCTGCCCCAAGGCCTAGCGCATCCGCCGCCGCAGAAATGGCCATGCTGTCGGAGCGCATGGTGGTCGAGATTGACCAATAGGCGGCATTGTCTGCCGCGGCCCCGACGCGCAGTCCGGAACTGACTCGGTCCTGGGTTCCCTGAAGATCGGAGGCAAGACTTCTCAACGTCTGCAATGCTGTAATGGCCGAAAGATTGGTGAGGATGCTCGTCATGGAAAGGACCGCCTGAAAAGGGAACTCAGAAATCATTCACGAGAAATGACTGTCGCGATCTTTATGGTTTCGAAATCCTTAATGCCTTGGTGAAGGCGTCTCCGTAGAAATACGGACCTGCTGCACTTTCACGTTGTCTCTAAGTCGAGGCCTGAACCTCAAAGCTTCACCTTCACCGGCCGCCAGACAATCGTCTCCGGTGTGCGGTCGTAAGGGTTGTCCATCAGCGTGATCTTGCAGTTGCGCGTGTCGCACTGCTTGCAGCGGAACTTGAGCGAGAAGGGGTCGCGCCCATGGCCGTAGAAGGTCGCGAGGTCCTTCGCCATGAAGCGGGCCTGGTTCTGGCACTCCCGGCAGGTGGTAACCACCAGCATGTTGTGGCGCAGTGCTTTTCCAAGCGTGTCGATCGTCTGGGTCATGGAATATGATCTTGAACAAAACAAGAACATCGTCAAGTGCTGACATGATCACGAAACGCTGCAGGCGCTGGTTTCCAAGGCTTTTTGCAGGCTCCGGCGCTTGCCGCACATGCCGCGGATCGATATGCCTAGGTCACTGAAAATTAACTATAAATTCTGCGCTCTGTAAGCCAACTGTTAACCTTGATCTCTCTATAAAGAAGTCGCTTCCACCAAGGTAATGCGTCGCGAAGCGCTCGGTTTCTGTATTGCGTATTGGGGAGAGTGTCATCCACGGCGCTCTCCCACATCCGCCTTGACCGGGCGTCGCAAGGGCATGAGGCCCTTCGGGCGAGAAGCGCCGTCTCCAGACACGGCAATCACCGATCTTCCAATCTGCAGACACGAAAAAGCCTCCACGCCATCAGGCGGGAGGCTTTCGGTCTTGCTCGTCAGTCAGTCGATTTTACTCGGCCGTCAGGAATTCCGCGCAATAGCTCTTGCCGCCGTTCGTGCCCGGACGATCGACGACCGTGCGCACGCCGCGGATGACATAATCCGAGGAGACCGTGAGCTGGACTTCGCAGCGCAGATATTCGGTGCGCGCGCGGGTCAGCAGCTTGCCCTTCTTGCCATCGCCGAGATCTTCGTAGGTTGCCGGCACGACGCGGGTGTTGAAGCCACCGCGCCAGGTATAGAGCGTCGAGGCACCAGATGCGGCATCCGAGACCGGCGGGCCGAACTTGGCGAAGAAGGCGCCGGCCTGCTGGCCGTTCCACCGCGTCTCGATCTCGTTTTTCGGCAGGCCTCCCGTCGTCGTGCAGCCTGCGGCGGCAAGGCAAAGTGCGGCGATCAATCCCGATGTCGTGCTCTTCAGCAAATTCATTGTCACTGTCCCTGGAACCCCTCAAAGGTCGGCCTCGACAGTCGTCCAAGACGCACCGCCCAGTACAACCGACCCACGACTGCTTTACTGCGAAACGCTTCGAGACGAAATGGAAAGAGGGACGTGTATCCGCAATTTTTCCACCGGTGACTTCTGAGCAACGGCACCCTGGCGACGCGCAACAGGTGGGGCCGAGGTGTCCGCCATCCCGCTGTCCGCAGCATCGAGTACTCGCTCATATGGAAATGAAATCAGTGAGATGCCGAAGGCTGTCACGAATATTTCAACTTTCTCGCCGCTTTTTGCGTTTCCCTGCTTGTGCAACGAAAAACGCTGGTCTATAGAGGCGCCGCTGGTCACGGAGTGTAGCGCAGTCTGGTAGCGCACCACGTTCGGGACGTGGGGGTCGAGTGTTCGAATCACTCCACTCCGACCAGCTTACTTTCCCGAACAATCCCCCGCACCGAAAACACGTTTGCCTCGGCATGGCCGAGGGCTCGTATGCTGTCGTCGGATCCTGGCCTTGGCAGTTTGTTTGCGTAACATTGTATATTCTGCAAACAGTGGTAGTGAATACGTATCTCCGGCTCAACTCAAAGCTTGGGGGAAATCCCTGCAAGTCGTTGCTGAGGCATATAGATTAGGCTATCTTGAATTGTAGTCAGTGCCGCATTTTGTGGCGCTATAGAAACTGAAATTGCCACCAATGATTGCAATCCAAGCTGGTTCGGTGAGCATGCTTCCAGGTACGAGAAAACGTCGTCAGCGCCAGGATAAGGTCACTTTGTCTGACGTCGCCCATCAGGCGGGTGTCAGCGCCATCACCGTCTCCCGAGCTCTGCGCGATCCTGAAAAAGTCTCACCCCATTTGCGCGATACCATCCTCAGGGTTGTCGAGGAGATGGGTTATGTGCCCGATCTCGCGGCAAGGGCGCTTGCCAGCAAGAACAGTGGTCTCGTCGGCGTCATGTCTCCCGGTTTGACCAGCCATGCCTTCCTGGCCCTGATCCGCGGCATCGAGGATCGCGTCCGCTCCTCCGATCTGCGCATCCAATATGCCAGCGCCGATACCGACGCCGAGGATCAGCTTCGCCAGTTGCGCTTCTTTCTCTCGCAAAACCCTGCTGGCCTCATTCATGTGGGCCAGATCGGCGATGCTGCGATCGATGATCTCCTGCGGCGGGCGCCTTGTCCGGTCGTCGAGATCATGGATGTCAGCCGGCAACCCTCGGACATGGCGATCGGCATCGATCACCGCCTGGCGGCCGAGACGGCAACGCGGCATCTGATTGAAAAGGGCTACAGGCGCATTGCCATGCTCGGCGGCGCCTGGGATTTCCGCGCCCGTCGGCGTCTGGAAGGCTTCCAGGCGGTGCTCGAAGAGGCCGGCCTGTTCGACCCGTCCCTCGTTCTGTCCATCGATGGCAATACAAGCGTGGGGCTGGGATGCCATCTTCTCGACCGGCTGAAGACCGAGGCCCCGGATGCCGATGCCGCCTTCTGTCATAACGATGACATCGCTCTCGGCGTGCTCTTCGAATGTCAGCGGCGCGGGCTCTCCGTCCCCGGGGATTTCGGCATCTGCGGCTTCAACGATCTCGACTATGCAGGCTTTGCCTTCCCGGCTATCACCTCCGTGCGCGTCCCGCGTTACGAGATCGGCTATCGCGCGGTCGATATGATCATCCGGGCGGCCGGCTCGGGCGCGTCTCCGGCAAAGCTGGTCGATCTCGGCTATCAGCTCGTGCAGCGGGGATCGACAGCACGACAGGGGTGACCAAAGGCCACCCCTGAGCATGCTATTCTTCGTTTCTTGGCCCGATCAGGCGGCGCGGGCGCTGCGATGCATCGTGCTGCCACCATGGTGATTGCCCAGATTGAACTGGTTGATCATGCCGCGCAGCTTTTGCGTTTCGTTGGAAAGGGTCGAGGCCGCAGCGCTGCTCTCTTCCACCATCGCCGCGTTCTGCTGCGTCGTCTGGTCCATGCCGTTCACGGCGCTGTTGACTTCCACCAGGCCCGACGACTGCTCCCGTGCGGCAGTCGAGATCGCCACCACGTGGTCGTTGATCTCGACGATCAGCTTGCTGATCGATTTCAGCGCCCCACCGGTATCGCTGACCAGCTTAACGCCGGTTGAAACCTCACTGGCCGAGTTCTGGATCAGGTCCTTGATCTCCTTTGCGGCCTTGGCTGAGCGCTGGGCGAGTTCGCGAACTTCCTGAGCAACCACCGCAAAGCCGCGACCGGCCTCGCCAGCGCGTGCTGCCTCGACGCCGGCATTGAGCGCCAGAAGGTTGGTCTGGAAGGCGATTTCGTCGATTACCCCGATGATGTTGGAGATCTTCGAGGAGGAATCCTCGATACGGCTCATGGCGTCCACGGCCTGCGACACGACTTCACCGGATTTCTCGGCGCTCGCCTTGGCCGAACCCGCGACATCGCGCGCTTCCTGGGCGCGTTGGGCAGATGAGCCGACATTTGCGGTGATCTCTTCCAGGGCGGCTGCCGTTTCCTCGAGATTGGCCGCCTGGCTTTCGGTGCGGCGCGAAAGGTCGCCCACACCCTGGCCGATTTCCTGCGTGCCCTGGCTGATCACATCGACGCTGGCCGAAATCTCGCGGAACGTATCGCAGAGCTGGGACACCGAGCGGTTGAGATCATGGCGCAAGAATTCGAACTCGGCCGCGAAGGGCTCGGTCAGCTGGAAGGCAAAATCACCGGAACAGAGACGCTTCAGTGCGTCGCCGAGCGAGCTCACCGTGCGCACGCGGGCCGTGACATCGGTCGCAAACTTGACCACCTTCACCACCTTGCCGTTGATATCGAGGATCGGGTTATAGGACGCGGCAATGATCACTTCCTTGCCGGACTTGGTCACACGCGGGAACTCTGCGGCGATGTACTGTCCATCGCGCAGGGTCTGCCAGAACTTCTTGTATTCCTCTGTATTCGCATGGCCCTTGTCGACGAACATGCTGTGATGCTGTCCGATGATTTCCCCCGGCGCATAGCCCATCAGCGAGAAGAAGTTCTGGTTGGCGCTCATGATCTTGCCGTCGACCGAGAACTCGATGATGGCCTGCGAGCGGCTGATCGCGGCGATCTGCGCGGCGTAGTCCACATTCAGCAGGCGTGCCTTGGCATCCGCCCATTCGACGACGAAGCCGACGGTCTTGGCACCCTGCTGGAGCGGTGTGACAAGAAGGTCGAACACGCGGTTCCCCACGGTGATCGTCGCGCTGTGACGGTTCTTCAGGGCCGCCAGCATATTGCGCTGGTGGGATGGGTTCTTGTGAAAGACGTCGATATTGCTGCCGATAAGGGATGCCACGCTGAACTTCGGCAGCTCCTTCTTCAGATCCGACTCGGCTTCCTTCAGCAGCTCCATGACCGCTGGGTTCATGTATCTGATATTGAGCTTGGCGTCGGCCACCATGACATTGGCTTGCAGCGCATCGAGCGCAAGCATCTTGGCAGCGTTCCCCGAATTCACGAAAGCAGACAGTCCCATAGTCCCTCCGACTGATGCCAGCGGCCCTGCCCGCTGACGTTACGAGAATTAGATATCGTGAAAATGCATACAAGAGATAAATGAAACACTAAAATAGCGGCGCCTTGTCTACCTTTTCGGGTCGAAAATGCAGCTTCTTGAAAAAAAAGTGGGGTCAGGTGAGGGGGGATTGCTTAGACGGCTTCGCGAAGATCCGTCGCTTTTGCCGCCAGCATGTCGAGGAATGCATCGAGATCCTGGAGAAACAAGACGCCCGGCATGTCCGACATTGCCATATAGGCAGCGCCGCCGAGCCAGATCGCGATGCTGGGCAAAAGCGCCGCACGCAATTCACCCAGATGCCGCTCGAGAGGCGCCTTGCGCCCGGTGAGCGCGCTCAGGCAGACGCAGCGGACATTCCGCCGATGGGCCGCATCGACGATCTCGCTGGCGGGCAGGTTGGCGCCCAGAAACAGCGCATTCCAGCCCTTGAGACGTGCGAGCAGTGTGGCGACCAGCGCCCCCATGTCATGCTCTTCCTTTTCCGGCGTCGTTGCGAGCAGACGCGGTGCGTCGACGGCAGGTGGCGGACAGCGATCGAAGAGCCCGCCCAGTATGCGCTTGATCTGCGCCGTCGTCATGTGCTCGGCGGCTATGGTCACATCGCCCGCCGCCCACAGCGAGCCGATTTCCCGCATCAGCGGCAAGACGGTCGCGCGGATGAAATGCTCGGGCGGATCCCGCTCCGCCCGCGTCTGCAGCAGGCTCTGCAGCCGTTCGCTATCCAGGGCCTTCACGGCATCCAGAATGTCGGAGAGGGCGTTGCGCGCTTCCAGCTCATATTCGAGCCGCGACAGCATCTCTGTCGAGAGCGGCACGAGAGAACCGATCCGATGGCCGGCATCGCTGCAGCTTTTCAGTAGTCTCAGGCGCTCCACCTGCTCACGGGTGTAAAAGCGCCGTCCCGTCGGGCTGCGTTCGGCGGGCGTGATCCCGTAGCGCCGCTCCCAGGCATGCAGCAGGAGTTTCGAAACGCCGCTCGTGGCGAGTGTTTCGGCAAGGCCAATCAGCACTTCCCTTTCCTGATGCCTGTTTCGATGCATGCCCACCCCAAACTGATTTGCTGTTTATATTAGCGTGTCGTTTCAGGAAGAAAAGCGGGCTTGCTGCATCGACATGAAACGAAAACGGCCCGCGCAAGGCGGGCCGTTCCATAGACGCTGGATCAGGCTGTCAGCCGTCGATGTCGTCGAGCAACTGCCGGGCTTCAGCCGTGGTGACGCGGCGGGTTTCCACCTCGTCACGGCGGCTGGCGAGCAGCTCGGTTGCCAGCAGCTGTTCGGCTAGATCGGATGGGAGCGACAGGATGACGCGACCGTCATGGGCGTTCAAACCGCCAAGTTCGGTGCGCTTGGCGGTGATCATGCCGCCGGCCACCGTGTTGTTGGTATCCGGGTCGATCAGGATGAAGGCACCGGTGCCGCGGTTCAGCTCGTAAGGGTCGAAGATCGCGGTTTCGTCGAAGGACAGATGCACCTTTCCGATCGCGTTCATCTGCAGCATTTCGGCCGCCTGCCACTTGCCCGACTTCAGCTCGAGCTGCTGTACCGGCTGCACCTGCACGCGCTGCCGGCGCGAGCCGGCCTTCAGCCAGTAGCGCTTGCCGGGCACGATGCCGTCGGGCTGCAGCGCCACGATCTGCGCGTCGAAGGCAAGGCCCGTTTGCGGTTGGGCATCGAGCGAGACGATCATGTCGCCGCGCGCGACATCCACCTGGCGGTCGAGCACCAGCGTGATCGCGTCACCGGAAACAGCGGCATTGCGCACCAGGTCGAAGGTGACGATCTGCTTGACGTTCGCCACCTGACCGGACGGCAGGATGGCAACGCTGTCGCCGGGCTTGACCGAACCGCCGGCGACCGTGCCCTGGTATCCGCGGAAGCTTTCGCCCGGACGCGAGACGCGCTGGACGGGCAGGCGGAAGCCGGTCGACTGACCGGAGCGCAGGGTGGCAAGTTCCAGCGTCTCGACCAGTGTCGGGCCTTCATACCACGGGATGACCGACTTGCCGGAATAGACGACGTTTTCGCCCTTCAGCGCCGACATCGGGATGGCGGTGACCTGGCGCACGCCGAGCGACAGCGCCAGCGCCTTGAAATCGGTGCTGATCTGGTCGAACACGGCGCGGTCATAACCCACGAGGTCGAACTTGTTGACCGCCAGCACGAACTGCTTGATGCCCATCAGCGAGGCGATGGTGGCGTGGCGGCGGGTCTGTTCGAGCAGGCCGGCACGTGCATCGACCAGCAGGATGGCGAGGTCCGCCGTCGAGGCGCCGGTTGCCATGTTGCGGGTATACTGCTCATGGCCGGGCGTATCGGCAACGATGAAGGAGCGGCGGTCGGTGGCGAAATAGCGATAGGCGACATCGATGGTGATGCCCTGTTCGCGCTCGGCCTGCAGACCATCGAGCAGAAGCGCGAAATCCGGCAGGCCGAGATCGTTTTGCTGGCCGGAATCACGGCGCAGCGTCGCGGCCTGATCTTCCTTGACGGCCTTGGTATCCCAGAGCAGGCGGCCGATCAGCGTCGACTTGCCGTCGTCGACCGAGCCGCAGGTGATGAGACGCAGCGGGCGGCTATCACGGATGACCGGTGCGGTGTCGGCGAGCGGAGCCTCGGAGGCGAGGGCGGTATTGGCTTGGGCGGTCATCTCAGAAATATCCTTCGCGCTTCTTCTTTTCCATCGATCCGGCCTGGTCGCGGTCGATGGCGCGGCCCTGGCGTTCGGAGACGGTGGCGATTTCGAGTTCGGCGATCACCGCATCCAGCGTGGTCGCATTCGAACGGATGCCGCCGGTCAGCGGCCAGCAGCCGAGCGTACGGAAGCGCAGCATGCCTTCCTGGATCTGTTCGCCCGGAAGCGCTTCGAAACGCGGATCTTCCGCCCACATCAGCATGCCGTCGCGTTCGACATACTTTTGCTTCTTCGCATAGTAAAGCGGCGGCAGCTCGATGTTTTCAGCCTGGATGTAGCGCCAGATGTCAACTTCGGTCCAGTTCGAGAGCGGGAAGGCGCGCACGCTCTCGCCGCGGCGGATCATGCCGTTATAGATGTTCCAGAGTTCCGGGCGCTGGTTGCGCGGATCCCATTTGTGGTCGGGCGTGCGGAAGGAATAGATGCGTTCCTTGGCGCGGCTTGCTTCCTCGTCGCGGCGTGCGCCGCCAAAGGCTGCATCATACTTGCCGGCATCGAGTGCCTGGCGCAGCGCTTCCGTCTTCATCACGTCGGTATGATAGGACGAGCCATGGCTGAACGGGCCGATGCCTTCTTCCTTGCCGCGCGGATTGGTGTGCACGATCAGGTCGAGATCGAACTTCTCCGCCGTCGCATCGCGAAACGCGATCATCTCCGGGAATTTCCAGCCGGTGTCGATGTGCAGAAGCGGGAAGGGCACACGGCCGGGGAAGAAGGCCTTGCGCGCCAGATGCAGGAGAACCGAACTGTCCTTGCCGATCGAATAGAGCATGACCGGCTTTTCGAACTCGGCTGCCACTTCGCGGAAAATGTAGATCGCTTCGTTCTCGAGCGCCTTCAGATGCGGATCGAGCGGCGGCTTGGTCGCGGGATCCTTGGAATGCGGATCGAATTCGGATGTGTGTACGTGCATGGTCTTCTTTTTCTTTCTCTGGGCTTGTCGCCCGAAATCTCTGTCTTCCTGTGCGCCTGATCCGCTTCGGAAGCGTCAGGCCGGCGTCGGGATTGCGGATGAAGCGGCCTCCGGAACATGCAGCCCGCATTCCCGCTTCTCGTCATTTTCCCACCACCAGCGGCCGGCGCGCTCCGGCTCGCCGGGCTTGATCGCCCGGGTGCAGGGCTCGCAGCCGATCGACGGATAGCCTCGGGCATGCAGCGGATTGACCGGCACGCTTTCGGCCTCGACATAGGTGTTGATGTCGTCGAGCGACCAGTCGGCCAGCGGGTTCACCTTGATCAGGTCGCGCTCCGCGTCATATTCGGCAAAGGGTGTGGCCGCGCGGTTGCCGGACTGGGAACGGCGCAAACCGGTGATCCAGAAGCGAGCGCCTGACAGCGCCTCCGCCAGCGGAACCAGCTTGCGCACATGACAGCAGGCATGGCGCGCTTCGACACTCTCATAAAAACCGTTCAGGCCATACTTCACCGCATAGGCATCGATATCGTCAGGCTTGGGGTAGAAGCGCTTGATGGAAATGCCGAAACGCTCTTCTGTCTCGGCGATGAGGTCGACCGTTTCCTTGAAAAGCCGTCCGGTCTCCAGCGTCGAGACATCGATCGGAAGCCCGGCAAGGCCGATGGCCGCCGAGATCACCTGATCCTCGATGCCGAGCGAGGTGGTGAAAACGGCACGACCCTCAAGGGCGGCGACGATGCGCAACCGGTCGGTGAGGTTTGCGGATGCCAGTTGCTGGTCCAGCGTCCTGGCCAGGTCTGCGGAAGTGTCGAAGGTCATGATAGGATCCCTGCTCAGTGTCGACATTATCCGGCAAGAGCAGGGTGACGGACAGAAATCGACGTGCGCCGAGCCGCGAACAAAGAGCAAATATCTCTCTCGCAGAGAGATATCGCGGCAATTCGTGCCGCAGGGCCCAAATGACACGTGGAACGGCATGCCGAATTGCGCTATGGCCGGAGGCACGATTTCCGGGCCGGCCCTGGCGGACAATGACGATCGATGATCACACAGAAAGCCAAATATGCGCTGCGGGCGCTGACACTTCTCGCCCGTGCCGAGCCGGGTGAGCCGATCCAGATCCCTGATATCGCCGATAAACAAAAGATCCCGAAGAAATTCCTCGAGCAGATCATGCTCGACCTGAAACGCGGCGGCATGGTTGAAAGCCGTCGTGGCAAGCAGGGCGGCTATCTGCTGCACCGGCCGGCAAGCGAGATCACCTATGGCGAAGTGCTGCGCCTGATCGACGGTCCCGTCGCGCCCTTGCCCTGCCTGTCGCTGACGGCCTATCGCCGCTGCGAGGATTGCGATGGCGAAACCGATTGCGAGATCCGCCGCGTCTTCGCCCGCGTCGCAGATGAGACCCGCGCAGTGCTGCTGTCGACGAGCCTTGCGGATGCCGTCGGCGAAGTCAGCGAGCCTCCCCACTGAACGGGACGGGCCGCAGGTCCTTCACACCATCCCTCCAAACGCAAAAAAAAGGCCCCGGGGCCGAAGCCCCGAGGCCCACCACGCACCCTTGAATTAGGAGGCGTTGGAAACCGTGCGGTTGACCAGGGTCACCGACTTGTCG
>NZ_PKRP01000003.1 GCF_002855515.1 Rhizobium sp. TH135
TGATGGACTTCGTTGAATTGGTAGAAAAGGCGCTCGGCCAGCCGGCGATCCGCCACATGCTGCCGATGCAGAAGGGCGACGTGCCGCGCACCTATGCAGCCCCGGATCTCCTGCAGGCGTTGACCGGCTACACGCCGACCACCAAGCTCGAAGACGGCGTAAAAGCCTTCGTCGAATGGTATCTCGAGGCCCGCCGCGAACTCCAAGCGTGAGGCCGTCATACCGCCCCGTGAATGCCAGCCTTGACTTTCGCGACCGTTAACAGCTGTTCTGGCGCCGAACGGTAGGCTGCGGCGGTTGCCGATAGAGCGGGACGACAGGCATGGACGAGGCAAGCAGCGCAGACACCGAGACCATGAAGGGCGAGGGGCCCCGCGCCCGCGGCTCCGGCACCGAATCGGTCTACAAGGCGCTGCGCCACGAAATCCTCACCATGGAGCGCCCACCGGGCAGTCCGCTCGACGAAACGCGTCTCTCCGAACATTTCGGCATGTCCCGCACACCGATTCGCGAAGCGCTGCTCCGGTTGACCTCCGAAGGCTTGGTCACCAGCCTGCCCAATCGAAACACGATCGTCGCCGTCATCGATTTCTCCAGCCTGCCGACCTATTTCGAGGCGCTCTGCCTGATGTACCGCGTCACCACGCGGGGTGCTGCCCAGCGCGCCGGCGAGGCATGCATGGCAGAAATCGTCCGCCACCAGGAGGCCTTTGCCCAGGCGGTCGAGGCGCAGGACGCCTTCGCCATGATCGAGGCGAACAGGGAATTCCACGTCGCCATCGCCGAGCGCGCCGGAAATCCCTACTACACGACCTTCTTTGCCCGCCTGCTCGACGAGGGGCGCCGGATCCTCAGGCTCTACTACCAGACCTTCGATGACCGTCTGCCGCGCCGCTATGTCGAGGAGCACGAGAAGATCATCGAGGCGATCCGCTCCGGCGATGTGGAAGAGGCGGACCGGCTGTCGATTGCCCATGCCGACCAGATCGTCCGCCAGATCCAGGATTACGTAGCGCGCAACATCACTGCTGCCGCCAAACTCCCGAACCTCTGACCCCGCAAATCCACCGTTTCAGCAGTCCCTGAAACACGCCCCTTGCTTTTGTCGACAAACTGTATACGGTGAATTCACCTCATCAACAGGAGCTTCCCATGACCACTGGCTGGCACGGCGTATTCCCCGCCGCAACGACCCAATTCCATGAAGATCTCTCGGTCGACATCGACGCCACCCAGCGCGTGCTCGACGCCCTCGTCAACGATGGCGTGAACGGCCTGATCGTCATGGGCACCTGCGGCGAGAACAACTCGCTCGATCCGGAAGAAAAGCGCACCATCCTGAAGGCCGCCGTCGAGGTGGTGAATGGCCGCGTGCCGATCGTCACTGGCGTATCGGAATTCGACACCCGCCGCGCCTCGGCCTATGCCCGCGATGCGGAAAAGATCGGCGCCGATGGCCTGATGCTCCTGCCGGCCATGGTCTATGTGCCGAAGCCGCATGAACTGGTCGCCCATTTCAAGACGGTCGCCGAAGCGACCGGCCTGCCGATCATGCTCTACAACAACCCGCCGGCCTACCGCGTCAACATCGGTGCCGAAGTGCTGGAAGCGCTCGACGGCGTGAAGAACATCAAGGCCGTCAAGGAAAGCGCGCCCGATCCGCGCCGCTTCACCGACCTGATCAACGCCTTCGGTGACCGCTACGACATCTTTGCCGGCCTCGACGACGTGGCACTCGAAGGCCTGATGCTCGGCGCCAAGGGCTGGGTCTCTGGTCTCACCAGCGCTTTCCCGGCCGAATCGGTGGCGCTGGTCGCTGCCGCCGACCGTGGCGACTGGATGGAAGCCCGCCGCATCTACCGCTGGTTCATGCCGCTTCTGCATCTCGATGCCGAACACGACCTCGTCCAGTCGATCAAGCTCGCCGAACAGATCATGGGCCGCGGCTCCGAGCGCGTCCGTATGCCGCGCATGCCGCTTCAGGGCGCGCGCCGTGCGGAAGTCACTGCCATGGTCGAAAAGGCCGCTGCGACCCGCCCGATTGGCGGCAAGTAAGGCCTGACAGACTGCGAATTTTGGAGGACCCGCAGATGCAAGTCTGCGGGTCTTTTGCGTGGTGCCTGCATTTGCCGCCAGCCTCTCGATCACCAGCAACTCACGCGCCTGTGACTTTTTCAGGGTCCATCGGCCACCCTGCTTCCCATTCTCACCGAATGTTAACGGCCCGCCTGCGATCCCGGCGTTCTACGTTCCATCAGGGGGTCGGGATATGACGAAGAAGACGAGTGCAGATTGGCGCGGTGGTTGCGCTATGAGTTCGACAAGAGCATGGCCGGTGGTGCGATCGCGCTGATTGGCTGGCTGGCGCTGATCTCGCTGGTGGTCATCAGCCTGGCCGGCGCCTTCCTCGCGCTCACCGGCATTGCGCCGGAAGGCGGCGAACCGGTGAGCTTCATCGAAGGCACCTGGGAATCGCTCATGCGAACCTTCGATGCAGGCACCATGGGCGGCGACCAGGGCTGGGGCTTCCGGCTCGTCGCGCTGGTCGTGACGCTGGCCGGCATCTTCGTCTTCTCAGCCTTGATCGGTGTCATCAGTTCAGGCCTGGAAAACAAGCTCGACGAATTGCGCAAGGGCCGCTCGCGCGTCCTCGAAAGCGACCACACGATTATCCTCAACTGGTCGGCCTCGATTTTCGACGTCATTTCCGAGCTCGTCATCGCCAACCAGAGCCGTCATCGTCCGCGCATTGTCATCATGGCGAACAAGGACAAGGTGGAGATGGAAGAGGAGATCGCCGACAAGGTGGGCGATCTCAAGAACACCAAGATCATCTGCCGCAGCGGCGACCCGACCGATCTCTTCGATCTGTCGATCGTCAACCCGCACACGTCCCGCTCGATCATCGTCCTGTCGCCCGAGAGCGAGGATCCCGATTCCCAGGTCATCAAGTCGGTTCTCGCTCTGGTGAACGACCCTAACCGCCGTCCCGAGCCTTATACGATCGCGGGCGAGATCCGGGATGCGCAGAATACGGAGGTCGCGCGAATCGTCGGCGGCAGCGAGTTGCAGCTGGTGCTGGCCGACGATCTCATTTCCAGGATCGTGGTCCATACGAGCCGCCAGTCGGGCCTGTCCGCAGTCTATACCGAACTGCTCGATTTCAACGGTTGCGAGATCTACACGCTCCCCCAGCCGGCACTGGAGGGCAAGCCATTCGGTGCGGCGGTCATGTCTTACGAAACGAGCACCCTGATCGGCATCTGCGATGCAGAAGGCAAGATCCATCTCAACCCGTCTCCGAATCGCACGATCGCTCCCGGTGAGCGGCTGGTGATCATTGCCGAGGACGACGCATCCATTCAGACATGGAACGGTGCCCCGCAGATTGCCCAGGGCGCGATCCTCCAGGCGAATCCTCAAGCCCCGACCGCAGAACGCACCCTGGTCCTCGGCTGGAACCGCCGTGGTCCGATCATCGCGTCCGAGCTCGGTCGCTACGTCGCCCCTGGATCCGTTCTCACGGTGGCTGCCAGCACCCCGAAATTCGAGGCCGATATCGCCGCGTTGACCTTGCCGAACGACAATATGAGCGTATCCCATGTGGTGATCGATACCAGCAGCCGGTCGGCACTCGAAGCGCTCGACATCCCGTCCTACGACCACGTGCTGGTCCTGGGTTACAGCGACGACATGTCGATGCAATCGGCCGATACCCGCACCTTGATCACGCTTCTGCACCTGCGCAAGATCGCCGAGCGCGCCGGCCTCCACATCAATGTGGTGAGCGAGATGACGGATGTCCGCAACCGCGAGCTTGCGGAAGTCACCCGCGCCGATGATTTTGTCGTCAGCAACAAGCTTGTCAGCTTGATGCTGGCCCAGGCCTCCGAGAACGAGTTCATGGCGGCGATCTTCGACGAGTTGCTGGATGTAGAAGGCTCCGAGATCTACATGCGCCCCATGAGCGACTATGTGGATATCTCGCAGCCTGTGAATTTCTTCACTGTCGCCCTCTCGGCGCTCCGTCGAGGCGAAATCGCCATCGGCCACCGCCGCCAGCGGGCAGGGGATGCAGACGAGCGCAATCTCGGCGGCGTCGTCGTGAACCCGAACCGCTCGGAGCTGCTCGCTTACACAGAGAAAGACATGGTGATCGTCCTGGCGCAGGACTGAGGGCCCACGCACTATTCATTTCTGCGGTAGCCCTTGCCAATCATGTGTCGACTGGTTGTGATGCAATCAGTCGACTACGCTCTGGTTTCAGCGTTGTCTGGATCCACGATGCTGGGAGGCGTGCATGGCAACGAAAGAGAAGACGGAACGGCTCGCCGTCCTAATTGATGCAGACAATACGTCCAGCAAGATTGCGGATCGGCTCTTTGAAGAAATTGCGCGACTCGGCGAGGCGAGCGTCCGGCGCATCTACGGCGATTTCTCTGATGCCCGCATGAAGGGTTGGAGAGAGACTTTGACGCGCCATGCCATCGTGCCGCAGCAACAGTTTGCTTACACGACCGGAAAGAATGCCTCTGACATCACGCTCGTAATAGACGCCATGGATCTGCTCCAGAGCAACAGATTCGCTGGCTTCTGCCTCGTATCCTCTGACAGCGACTTTACCCGGCTTGCCTCGCGCATTCGCGAACAGGGCGCAGATGTTTATGGCTTCGGTGAACAGAAGACGCCGGAGAGTTTTCGCCAAGCCTGCAGCCGCTTCATCTACACGGAAAATTTGGCCATTGAGCCTTCGGGCGAAGGTGATGTGAAGCCTCCACCGTCCTTGAAGCCAGCCAGCGCTGCAGTCCCAATCATCAGGCGTCTTTTGGCCGATATTGACAGCGATGATGGCTGGGTAGCTCTAGCCGCCCTCGGCACACAGCTTTCAAACCTCAAGTCAGATTTTGATTCTCGCACCTACGGCTCCACAAAGCTCAGCGATCTCGTGCGCAAGGCGGGTGCATTCGAGGTGGAGATCAGGGAAGGCAAGGGCATGCACATCCGAAACCGTAGGACCAAGGATTGAATGCAGAGAAGAATACGAGGAGGAAAAATGGTGGGCGATGAGAGACTCGAACTCCCGACATCCTCGGTGTAAACGAGGCGCTCTACCAACTGAGCTAATCGCCCGTGCGCTGACCGGATCATGTCCGCCGCGTCGGTGGCCGTGATCTATGCGGATCGCGCAAAATCTGCAAGAGCGTTTGTGCAGATTTTTTGTTTTTTTGTCATCCGGCCATCAGCGTCATGTGGATAAGCGACGAGAATCCTTGTTTTCCGCCTGCGGCGCGTTGTCGCGAACAGGAGGCTCCCGGCAAGCCCGGGGGAGGGCGCTGGGCAAAAAATCGGGCGGTCACGGTTTTGTCTTGAAAGCTGCTTGACACCTCCAGATGAACCCCGTAGAGAGCCGCTCATCGAACGGCAAGCCGCTCGACGGGGATCGCCTTGAACCCCGATTTGGAAATGCGCGGGTGTAGCTCAGTTGGTTAGAGTGCCGGCCTGTCACGCCGGAGGTCGCGGGTTCGAGCCCCGTCACTCGCGCCATTCCAAAGCCTTCAGGGCATGCTGCTTAAGGCAGCGAAGACATGGGGCCAACCCCATGAAATGCGCGGGTGTAGCTCAGTCGGTTAGAGTGCCGGCCTGTCACGCCGGAGGTCGCGGGTTCGAGCCCCGTCACTCGCGCCACTTCTTTTCTCCAGGTGATTTTATGATGTCTTGCGCCTCCGGTGCCGGCATCATTGCTGTGTCTTTTTGCGCTGCACGCGCGATTGCGCGAGACAGGCATTTTACCCGCTGGTAAGGTGCTATCCGGTATCGGTGAAAAGGCTTTGGTTGGACTTGCGCTGGGTGGCTGCCTGCGCTAACCACGGCGCGTTGCAACTCTCTTTACGGCTTGTCGACTCCGCCCTAGATGCCTCATGGCATGCGAGACAAGCAGGGTGATATGATGACTGAACTGCTCGGTTCTTACCTTCCGATCGCCATCTTCATCGGCATATCCTTGATTATCGGTATCGCGCTTCTGGTGGCGCCGTTTGCCGTGGCTTACAAGGCGCCCGATTCGGAGAAGCTTTCGGCCTACGAGTGCGGCTTCAATGCGTTTGACGATGCCCGCATGAAGTTCGACATCCGCTTCTACCTGGTGTCGATTCTCTTCATCATCTTCGACCTCGAAGTCGCCTTCCTGTTCCCCTGGGCAGTGTCGTTCGGTGAGATCGGCTGGTTCGGCTTTTGGTCGATGATGGTTTTCCTCGGTGTTCTCACCGTCGGCTTTATCTATGAATGGAAGAAGGGGGCGCTCGAATGGGAGTGATCCAGTCCGATACGACGATGATCGCGCCGCAGGCGAAGGGTATCATCGATCCCAACACCGGCAAGCCGATCGGCGCCGATGACCGCTTCTTCGGCGAGATCAACAATGAGCTCGCCGACAAGGGCTTTCTGGTCACCTCGACCGACGAGCTGATCAACTGGGCCCGTACCGGCTCCCTGATGTGGATGACCTTTGGTCTGGCATGCTGCGCCGTCGAAATGATGCAGCTGTCCATGCCGCGTTACGACGCCGAGCGCTTCGGCTTTGCGCCTCGCGCGAGCCCGCGTCAGTCCGACGTCATGATCGTCGCCGGCACGCTGACCAACAAGATGGCGCCCGCGCTCCGCAAGGTCTATGACCAGATGCCGGAGCCGCGTTACGTGATCTCGATGGGTTCATGCGCCAATGGCGGCGGCTACTACCATTATTCCTATTCCGTCGTGCGCGGCTGCGACCGCGTCGTGCCGGTCGATATCTACGTGCCGGGCTGTCCCCCCACGGCAGAAGCTCTGCTTTATGGCGTGATGCTCCTGCAGAAGAAGATCCGGCGCACGGGCACGATCGAGCGGTAAGGCGAAGGGACTGAAAACATGAGTGAAGCCCTGAACGAGCTTGCCTCCTACCTCGCAGAAATGCGTGGTGCGCTGATCGCGTCGAGCGAAATCAATTTCGGCGAGCTGTCGCTGACGGCCAAGTCGGAAAACCTGATCTCGCTCCTGACCTTCCTGCGCGACGACGTCCAGTGTGGCTTCGTCAACCTGATCGACATCTGCGGCGTCGACTACCCGAAGCGCGAAGACCGCTTCGACGTGGTCTACCACCTGCTGTCGCCGCGCCAGAACCTGCGCATCCGCATCAAGGTCGCGACTGGTGAGTTTAAGCCGGTCCCGTCCGCCTGTTCGGTATTCCCCGGCGCTGACTGGTTCGAGCGCGAAACCTGGGACATGTACGGCATCCTCTTCACGGATCACCCGGACCTGCGTCGTATCCTTACCGACTACGGCTTCGAAGGCCATCCGCTGCGCAAGGACTTCCCCACGACCGGTTTCGTCGAAGTTCGCTACGACGACAACGCCAAGCGGGTCGTCTACGAACCGGTGGAGCTCAAGCAGGAATTCCGCAATTTCGACTTCCTCTCGCCCTGGGAAGGCACGGACTACGTGCTGCCCGGCGATGAAAAAGCGGCCAAGTGAGCGGAAGGGCAGAGACCATGAACGAACACAACGTCCGCAACTTCAACATCAACTTCGGTCCGCAGCATCCGGCCGCCCACGGCGTTCTCCGCCTGGTGCTGGAACTTGACGGTGAAATCGTCGAGCGCGTCGATCCGCATATCGGCTTGCTTCATCGCGGCACCGAGAAGCTGATCGAGACCAAGACCTATCTGCAGGCGCTGCCCTATTTCGATCGTCTCGACTATGTCGCGCCGATGAACCAGGAACATGCCTATTCGCTGGCCGTCGAAAAGCTCCTCGACATCCAGATCCCGATCCGTGGTCAGCTGATCCGCGTTCTCTATTCGGAGATCGGCCGTATCCTCTCGCACCTCTTGAACGTCACGACGCAGGCCATGGACGTCGGCGCGCTGACGCCGCCGCTCTGGGGCTTCGAAGAGCGCGAGAAGCTGATGGTGTTCTACGAGCGCGCCTCCGGTGCCCGTATGCACGCAGCCTATGTCCGTCCGGGTGGCGTGCATCAGGACCTGCCGCATGATCTCGTCGAGGATATCGGCAAGTGGTGCGATCAGTTCCCGGAAAAGCTGGACGACATCGACGATCTTCTCACCGGCAACCGCATCTTCAAGCAGCGTAACGTCGATATCGGCGTTGTCAGCCTTGACGACTGCTGGGCCTGGGGCTTCTCGGGCGTGATGGTCCGCGGTTCCGGCGCTGCCTGGGATCTGCGCAAGTCGCAGCCCTACGAGTGCTATGCCGATCTCGACTTCGATATCATGGTCGGCAAGAACGGCGACTGCTACGATCGTTACCTGATCCGCATGTTCGAAATGCGCGAGTCGGTGAAGATCATGAAGCAGTGCGTCAATCGCCTGCTCGGCGATGCCAAGACCGGCCCGGTTTCGTCGCTGGACGGCAAGGTCGTTCCGCCGAAGCGTGGCGAGATGAAGCGTTCGATGGAAGGCTTGATCCACCACTTCAAGCTCTACACCGAAGGCTATCACGTGCCGGCCGGTGAGGTTTATGCCGCTGTCGAAGCCCCCAAGGGCGAGTTCGGCGTCTTCCTCGTCTCCGACGGCACAAATAAGCCCTATCGCTGCAAGATCCGCGCCCCGGGTTATGCACATCTGCAGGCCATGGATTTCCTGTGCCGCGGCCACCAGCTGGCCGACGTCTCGGCGATCCTCGGCTCGCTCGACATCGTGTTCGGGGAAGTTGACCGCTGATGCTGAAGCTACTCGCCGCAACGTTGATCTGTCTCGGTGCCACCCAGGTGGTGGCCCAGGAACAGGGTAACGTATCGTCGCGCGAGACTGTATCGATGGCCAAGCTGATCCAGGATGGATACGAGATTAAGAGTTCCAGCTGGACCGGCTCGAAGCTCTTCGTATTCGTTCAGAAAGACAATTCGGCCTATGCCTGCGAATTCGCCAATGTGACGAATACGCGGTGTGGTTCCATAAACTGAGACAAGGCGTGAGGAAGTATGTCCGTTCGTCGACTAGCCGAAGAGCAATTCCAGCCCGCAGCGTTTTCGTTCAACGCGGAAAACGCCACCTGGGCTGAGGCCACCATTCGCAAGTATCCGGCGGGGCGCCAGCAATCGGCTGTCATTCCGCTTCTGATGCGCGCACAGGAACAGGAAGGCTGGGTCACCAAGGCTGCTATCGAGTATGTCGCTGAAAAGCTCGACATGGCTTACATCCGCGTCCTGGAAGTCGCGACCTTCTACACCCAGTTCCAGCTGAAGCCTGTCGGCACCCGGGCCCATATCCAGGTCTGCGGCACGACGCCTTGCATGCTGCGCGGCGCGGAAGATCTGATCCACGTCTGCAAGTCGAAGATCCATCCGGAGCCCTTCGAGCGCAACGCCGACGGCACGCTCTCCTGGGAAGAAGTCGAGTGTCAGGGCGCCTGCGTCAATGCGCCGATGGTGATGATCTTCAAGGACGCCTATGAAGACCTGACCGTGACCCAGCTCGAGCACATCATCGATCGCTTCGCCGCAGGCAAGGGTTCCGACGTCAAGCCGGGCCCGCAGGTCGATCGCATCTTCTCGGCACCTGTCGGTGGCCCGACGACGCTGACCGATGACATCCAACCGATCCGCTTCAGCGACACGCCTGCTGCTGCCAAGCCCGAGGAAACGTCCGTTCCGCCGGCCAACGCCGCAAAGCCGGTGACCGATGCGCCCGAAACAGACAAGAGCCTGAAGACGCCTGCTACCGCCAAAAAGGCGGCAGCGGAAAACGTCAAGCAGAAGGGCGATTCCGCCGACACGGCACGCCCGGTCGAAAAGGAAGTCGCACCGGCTCCTGCTCCGGTCATGGACGAGAAAAACCGTCCTGCTGGCATCGAGCGTCCGGCAGCTCCCGATGATCTAAAGATGATCTCGGGCGTCGGTCCGAAGATCGAAGCGACACTGAACGGCCTCGGCATCTACACGTTCGAGCAGATCGCCAAGTGGAAGAAGGCAGAACGCGAGTGGGTCGACACCTACCTCAAGTTCTCCGGCCGCATCGAGCGGGACGACTGGGTAAAGCAGGCCAAGGCGCTCGCCAAGGGCGGCGAAGCGGAATACATCAAGGTCTTCGGCAAGAAGCCACGCTGAGAGGTTAGGTTATGTTGAGAGATCAGGATCGCATCTTTACCAATATCTACGGCCTCAAGGACAAGTCCCTGAAGGGCGCCATGAGCCGTGGCCACTGGGACGGCACCAAGCAAATCCTCGAAAAGGGCCGGGACTGGATCATCAACGAGATGAAGGCTTCCGGTCTTCGCGGTCGCGGCGGCGCAGGCTTCCCCACCGGTCTCAAGTGGTCCTTCATGCCGAAGGAATCGGATGGTCGCCCGCATTACCTCGTGGTCAATGCCGACGAGTCGGAGCCTGGCACCTGCAAGGACCGCGAGATCATGCGCCATGATCCGCACACCCTGATCGAAGGCTGCGTCATCGCCTCCTTCGCCATGGGCGCGCATCATGCCTTCATCTATGTCCGCGGCGAATTCATGCGCGAACGCGAAGCCCTGCAGGCCGCGATCGACGAATGCTATGACTACGGACTGCTCGGCAAGAACAACAAGCTCGGCTATGACATCGACATCGTCGTGCATCATGGCGCCGGCGCTTACATCTGCGGCGAAGAAACCGCACTTCTGGAAAGCCTTGAAGGCAAGAAGGGCCAGCCGCGCCTGAAGCCGCCATTCCCGGCCAACATGGGTCTCTATGGCTGCCCGACGACGGTCAACAACGTCGAATCGATCGCGGTTGCGCCGACCATCCTGCGTCGCGGTGCGTCCTGGTATTCGAGCTTCGGTCGCCCGAACAATGCCGGCACCAAGCTGTTTTCGATCTCCGGTCACGTCAACAAGCCGTGCACGGTCGAAGAAGCCATGTCGATCACCTTCCAGGAGCTGATCGAAAAGCACTGTGGCGGTATTCGCGGCGGCTGGGACAACCTGCTCGCCGTCATCCCGGGCGGCTCGTCGGTACCTTGCGTACCGGGCGCCCAGATGAAGGACGCCATCATGGATTATGACGGTCTGCGCGAGTTGGGCTCCGGCCTCGGCACCGCCGCTGTCATCGTCATGGACAAGTCGACCGACATCGTGAAGGCGATCTGGCGCCTCTCGGCCTTCTACAAGCACGAAAGCTGCGGCCAGTGCACGCCGTGCCGTGAAGGCACGGGCTGGATGATGCGCGTCATGGAACGCATGGTGAAGGGCAATGCCCAGAAGCGTGAAATCGACATGCTCTTCCAGGTGACGAAGCAGGTCGAGGGCCACACGATCTGTGCGCTCGGTGACGCCGCCGCATGGCCGATCCAGGGCCTGATCAAGCATTTCCGTCCCGAGATGGAGAAGCGCATCGACCAGTACACCCGCAACGCGATCGCGCACGGGGTGGTCATGGAAGCGGCAGAGTAAGGGACAAAAGGGATGACGAGCTCTTCGGACAAGGGCGGGAAGAAGGGGTCGGACGAACCGGCGTCGGAAACTCGCGCTCCCGAAGGTCTCGACGACCTGATGACCAATCCGGCGGCCGCAATGGCCGCCGCAACCGCCTTCGGCTTCGGCATGGCGGCGCAGATGAGCAAGTTCTTCCTCGGCTCCCTCCAAGGCGCCATGGAAGTGACAGGCCAGCTCGCGCGGCAGCTGGAAGAAGAACGCAAGGCGGCCGAAGCAAATACGGTGGCCGAGCCCGAGACCAAGGTCGAGGTGCCTGCTAAGACCCCAGAACCAGCGCCTACTCCGGCGAAGGTGAAGGTGGAAAAGCCTGTTGCGTCGAAGGTGAAGGCCAAGGCTGAGGGGCCGGCTAAACCGGTCGCTGCCAAGGTGGAAAAGCCGAAGCCGGCACCAAAGGCAAAGGCTGTCGCGAAACCTGCGGCCGCACCGAAGGTCAAGGCGAAGCCAGAGCCGAAGGTCGAGGTCGCCGTTCCGGCACCGAAGCCGAAAAAGGCCTCCGGCAAAGCCGACGATCTGAAGAAGATCGACGGTATCGGCCCGAAGGTCGAGCAGGTCCTGAAGGGCAGGGGCATAACCCGCTATCAGGATCTGGTGGCGATGGACGAGGCGGCGCTTGTTGCGCTGGACAAGGAATTGGGTTTCGACGGCCGCGTGCTGCGAGACGACTGGGCAGGCCAGGCGCGCCGATTGGCGGGCGGCAAGGCTCGGTCAGGCAAGTGAGATTAGGGTCCGGCGGCGCGGGGGCGATGCGCTGGGCTTGAGGGATAAAACGGGCGGCTTTTCATCCGGAAGGGACGAGGGTCGTCAGTCGCGGCAGGAATGCCACGGCAAGATGCGCGGAAGCGTGAGGCAGGAAGGCGAATATGGCAAAGCTGAAGGTCGACGGTAAAGAGATCGAGGTTCCGGATCATTTCACGCTGTTGCAGGCGTGCGAGGAAGCCGGCGCCGAGGTTCCGCGCTTTTGTTTCCATGAAAGACTGTCGGTTGCCGGCAATTGCCGGATGTGCCTTGTCGAAGTAAAGGGTGGCCCGCCGAAGCCGGCAGCCTCTTGCGCCATGGGCGTGCGCGACGTGCGTGGCGGCCCGAACGGCGAACTTCCGGAAGTTTTCACCAACACGCCGATGGTCAAGAAGGCTCGCGAAGGCGTGATGGAATTCCTGCTGATCAACCATCCGCTGGATTGCCCGATCTGCGACCAGGGCGGCGAATGCGACCTGCAGGACCAAGCCATGGCCTTCGGTATCGACAGCTCGCGCTATACCGAGAACAAGCGCGCCGTCGAAGACAAGTATATCGGACCGCTGGTCAAGACCGTGATGAACCGCTGCATTCACTGCACGCGCTGCGTCCGCTTCACCACCGAAGTGGCCGGTATTGCCGAACTCGGCCTGATCGGCCGTGGCGAAGATGCCGAGATCACGACCTATCTCGAGCAGGCAATGACGTCTGAGCTGCAGGGCAATGTCGTCGACCTCTGCCCGGTCGGCGCGCTGACCTCGAAGCCTTTCGCCTTCACGGCTCGTCCGTGGGAACTGAACAAGACCGAATCGGTCGACGTCATGGACGCGCTGGGTTCAGCGATCCGCGTCGATACGCGTGGTCGCGAAGTCATGCGCATCATGCCGCGCGTCAACGAGCAGATCAACGAAGAGTGGATCTCCGACAAGACCCGCTTCATCTGGGATGGCCTGAAGACCCAGCGTCTCGACCGCCCCTACGTGAAGAAGGATGGCCGTCTGCAGCCTGCAAGCTGGGCTGAAGCATTCGCCGCCATCAAGTCGGCAGTTGCGTCGACCTCGGCTGACAAGATCGGTGCTGTCGCCGGTGACCTCGCTTCCGTCGAAGAAATCTTCGCGCTGAAGTCGCTCCTCAACGCTCTCGGGTCCTCGAATACCGACTGTCGCCAGGACGGGACGGCACTCGATCCGTCGCTCGGCCGTTCGACCTACGTCTTCAATGCCGGTATCGAAGGCATCGAAGCCGCTGATGCGATCCTCATCGTTGGTGCGAGCCCGCGCTACGAAGCAGCCGTTCTCAACGCCCGCATCCGCAAGCGTTGGCGCCGCGGTGGCCTGCCTATCGCCCTGATCGGCGAAGGCGGCGACCTGCGCTACCCTTACGAATATCTCGGTGCTGGCACCGAAACTCTGGCCGAACTCGTCTCGGGCAAGAACAACTTCGCCGAAGCGCTGAAGGCCGCCAAGAACCCGATGATCATCATCGGCCAGGGCGCCCTGTCGGGTCCTGATGGCAAGGCCGTTCTCGCGAACGCCGCCAAGTTGGCAGCCGATGTTGGCGCAGTGACCGACGAGTGGAATGGCTTCTGCGTCCTGCACACCGCAGCCTCGCGAGTCGGCGCTCTCGACCTCGGCTTCGTGCCGGGCGAGGGGGCAGTTGCTGCCGGTCAGATGCTGTCCTTGCTCGACGTCGTCTTCCTGCTCGGCGCCGACGAACTCGATTTCTCGGCCAAGACAGCCAAGTGCGTCGTCTATATCGGCAGCCACGGCGACAATGGCGCGCATTACGCCGACGTCATCCTGCCGGGCGCGACCTATACCGAAAAGTCGGGCACCTGGGTCAACACCGAAGGCCGCGTCCAGATGGGCAACCGTGCCGGCTTCGCGCCGGGCGAGGCCCGCGAAGACTGGGCGATCCTGCGTGCGCTCTCCGACGTGCTCGGCAAGAAGCTGCCGTTTGATTCGCTGTTGCAGCTGCGTGGCCAGCTATATGAAGCCTACCCGCATTTCGCCGAGATCGACGAGATCGCAGCCGGCTCTTCGGCCGATATTGCTGCACTGGCGAAAAAACCCGGGACGATGGGCAAGTCTCTGTTTGCGTCGCCGGTCAAAGACTTCTATTTGACGAACCCGATCGCACGCGCTTCGGCCGTCATGGCAGAGTGCTCGGCATTGGCCCGCAACAATTTCAAGGCCGCGGCAGAGTAAGGGCAGGGGACCATGGATAATTTCGTTTCCACCTATGTGTGGCCGGCGGCCATCATGATCGGGCAGTCCCTTCTGCTGCTCGTCTGCCTTCTGGTCTTCATCGCCTATATCCTGCTCGCAGACCGCAAGATCTGGGCAGCCGTTCAGCTGCGTCGCGGTCCGAACGTCGTCGGCCCCTGGGGTCTCTTCCAGTCCTTCGCCGACCTTCTGAAGTTCGTCTTCAAGGAGCCGGTCATCCCGGCAGGCGCCAACAAGGGCGTCTTCCTGCTCGCTCCGCTCGTCGCCGTCACACTGGCGCTCGCAACCTGGGCCGTCATCCCGGTCAACGCCGGATGGGTGATCGCCAACATCAATGTCGGCATCCTCTTCGTCTTCGCCGTCTCCTCGCTCGAAGTCTACGGCATCATCATGGGGGGCTGGGCGTCGAACTCGAAGTACCCGTTCCTCGGTGCCCTTCGTTCGGCAGCGCAGATGGTTTCCTACGAAGTCTCGATGGGCTTCGTCATCGTCACCGTTTTGCTCTGCGTCGGTTCGCTCAACCTGACCGACATCGTGGTTGCCCAGAACAACGGCCTCGGCACGATGATGGGTCTCCCGGCCTCGTTCCTCGACTGGCACTGGCTGGCGCTCTTCCCGATGTTCGTGATCTTCTTCATTTCGGCATTGGCAGAAACCAACCGCCCGCCTTTCGATCTTCCGGAAGCCGAATCCGAACTCGTTGCCGGCTTCATGGTCGAATACGGCTCGACCCCGTACATGATGTTCATGCTCGGCGAATACGCGGCCATCGTCCTGATGTGCTCGCTGACCACGATCCTCTTCCTCGGAGGCTGGTTGCCGCCGGTCGACGTCTGGTTCCTGAACTGGGTCCCGGGCATCATCTGGTTCGTGCTGAAGGCGACCATGGTCTTCTTCATGTTCGCCATGGTGAAGGCATTCGTTCCGCGCTACCGCTATGACCAGCTGATGCGTCTCGGCTGGAAGGTCTTCCTTCCGATCTCGCTCGCCATGGTCATCATCACTGCATTCGTGCTGAAGCTGATGGGTTGGGCGTAATGACGCCCGCCCGGACACTTGGCTGATTAGGAGAACAAGATGGCTGCTCTGACCCAGGCTATCAATTCGATCTTCCTGAAGGAGTTCGTCGGCGCATTCTTCCTGTCGATGCGCTACTTCTTCAAGCAGAAGGCAACGATCAACTACCCGTTCGAAAAGGGCCCGGTATCGGCCCGCTTCCGCGGCGAGCATGCGCTGCGCCGCTATCCGAACGGCGAAGAGCGCTGCATCGCCTGCAAGCTCTGCGAGGCGATCTGTCCTGCCCAGGCCATCACCATCGAAGCCGGCCCGCGCCGCAATGACGGCACGCGCCGCACGGTCCGTTACGACATCGACATGGTGAAGTGCATTTATTGCGGTTTCTGCCAGGAAGCCTGCCCGGTCGACGCGATCGTTGAGGGACCGAACTTCGAGTTCGCCACCGAGACCCGCGAAGAACTCTATTTCGACAAGGCACGCCTGCTTGACAATGGCGACCGCTGGGAACGTGAAATCGCGCGCAACATCGCGATGGACTCTCCCTACCGCTGATCCCTTAGGGATCGATCGCCTTGGGCGGAGCGCGGGGCTTCGCCGGGGCACATGAATGAATTTTGTAACGGGCGTGCCGATGGGGATATCGGTCACGCCTTATCGGGCGGCGGGGCAGGGCCCTCGTCCGGGGGAAGATGAAAAGGCACCAACATGGGTCTTCAGGCTCTCTTTTTCTATCTCTTCGCCTTTGTCGCGGTGGCTTCGGCCTTCATGGTGATATCGGCTCGGAACCCGGTCCATTCGGTCCTGTTCCTCATTCTGACCTTCATCAACGCTTCGGGCCTTCTGCTCCTCACGGGAGCTGAATTCCTGGCGATGATCCTTCTGGTCGTCTATGTCGGCGCGGTTGCGGTTCTCTTCCTCTTCGTCGTGATGATGCTCGACATCGACTTCACGGAACTGAGGGCAGGGGCTGCGAAATACGCCCCCATCGGCGCGTTGATCGGCCTCATCGTGGCAGTCGAGCTTGTCGTCGTGATTGGCGGCAGCGCGATCAGCCCGGAAGCGCTGAACGCGATCACCCAGCCGATCCCGGCTGTGGCCGAACGTCAGAACACGCAGGCGCTGGGCGACGTGCTCTATACCGACTACGTCTTCTTCTTCCAGATCGCGGGCCTCGTCCTGTTCGTCGCCATGATCGGCGCGATCGTGCTGACACTGCGCCACCGCACCAACATCAAGCGCCAGGACATCTCCGCCCAGGTCGCCCGCACGCCTGAAACTGCCGTCAAGGTGGTCAAGGTCAAGCCGGGCCAGGGCGTCTGAGCCGAGCAAGAGGTCAAGGAACAGAATTATGGAAATCGGTCTTTCCCACTACCTCACGGTCAGTGCCATGCTCTTCACCCTCGGGGTCTTCGGCATCTTCCTGAACCGCAAGAACGTCATCGTCATCCTGATGTCGATCGAGTTGATCCTGCTCGCGGTCAACATCAACATGGTCGCCTTCTCGACCTTCCTCGGCGATCTCGTCGGCCAGGTCTTCGCGCTGTTTATCCTGACGGTGGCAGCCGCCGAAGCGGCTATTGGTCTCGCGATCCTGGTGGTCTTCTACCGTAATCGCGGCTCCATCGCCGTCGAAGACGTCAACATGATGAAGGGCTGATTGGGTCATGATCTACAAGGCTATCGTCTTTCTCCCCCTGATCGGCTTCCTGATCGCCGGCCTTTTCGGCCGCCAGATCGGTGCCAAGGCGTCGGAATATGTGACCACCGGTCTGATGATCATCGTGGCCGTTCTGTCCTGGATCGTCTTCTTCAACGTCGCAATGAGCCATGAGGCCCACGAGGTCATCAAGGTCCCCGTGCTGCGCTGGATCCAGTCCGGCGGCATCGACGTCGAGTGGGCCTTCCGCATCGACACGCTGACGGCCGTCATGTTTGTCGTCGTCAACTCGGTGTCGTGCCTCGTGCACCTCTACTCGATCGGCTACATGCATCACGACCCGCATCGGCCGCGCTTCTTTGCCTATCTCTCGCTTTTCACCTTCGCGATGCTCATGCTCATCACGTCGGACAACCTGCTGCAGATGTTCTTCGGCTGGGAAGGCGTAGGTCTTGCGTCCTATCTGCTGATCGGCTTCTGGTATAAGAAGCCGTCGGCTTCGGCTGCCGCCATGAAGGCCTTCATCGTCAACCGCGTCGGTGACTTCGGCTTCATCCTCGGCATCTCGGCGCTCTTCGTGATGTTCGGCTCGATCAACCTCGAGACGATCTTTGCCTCGGCCCAGTCCTATCTGCCGACCGATCCTGCAGCCGCTCCGGAAGTTGTCCTCAACCTCTTCGGCATGCAGCTCGACCGCAGCCATGCGCTGACCGGCGCCTGCCTCCTGCTCTTCATGGGCGCGATGGGTAAGTCTGCGCAGTTCCTGCTGCACACCTGGCTTCCGGACGCCATGGAAGGCCCGACCCCGGTTTCGGCGCTCATTCACGCCGCAACCATGGTCACCGCCGGCGTCTTCCTCGTCGCCCGCATGTCGCCTGTGTTCGAGCTGTCGCCGGATGCGCTGACCTTCGTCACCATCGTCGGTGCGATCACCGCCTTCTTCGCCGCGACCGTCGGTCTGGTGCAGAACGACATCAAGCGGGTCATCGCCTATTCGACCTGCTCGCAGCTCGGCTACATGTTCGTGGCACTCGGCGTCGGCGCCTATGGCGCGGCCGTCTTCCACCTCTTCACGCACGCCTTCTTCAAGGCGCTCCTGTTCCTAGGCGCAGGTTCCGTTATCCACGCCGTCGATGGCGAGCAGGACATGCGCTATATGGGCGGTCTGCGTAAGCACATCCCCTATACCTTCTGGGCGATGACCATCGGTACGCTCGCGCTGACCGGCGTGGGCATCCCCGGAACGATCATCGGCTTTGCTGGCTTCTTCTCCAAGGACGCCATCATCGAATCGGCCTTCGCTTCCCATACCTCGGTCGGCGTCTTCGCCTTCACCCTGCTCGTGATCGCAGCCCTTTTCACCAGCTTCTACTCGTGGCGTCTGGCGTTCATGACCTTCTTCGGCAAGCCGCGCGCTTCCGCCGATGTCATGCACCACGTCCACGAGTCGCCGATGGTTATGCTGCTGCCGCTTCTGCTGCTCGGCATCGGTGCAGTCGTCGCTGGCGTGATCTTCCACGACTACTTCTTCGGCCATCACTATGCCGAATTCTGGAAGGGCGCGCTCTTCACGCTGCCGACCAACACGGTTCTCGAAGAGTTCCATGACGTGCCGAAGTGGGTGAAGTGGAGCCCGTTCGTCGCCATGGCACTCGGCTTCGTCACCGCCTGGTACATGTATATTAAGAACCCGTCGGCGCCGAAGAAGCTCGCTGAACAGCAGTGGATGCTCTACCAGTTCCTGCTCAACAAGTGGTACTTCGACGAGCTCTACGACTTCCTCTTCGTTCGGTCCTCCAAGGCGCTCGGCCGCTTCCTCTGGAAGAAGGGTGACGTTGCCACCATCGACGCCTATGGCCCGAACGGTGTTGCCTCGGCCGTCGGTGGCCTGACCCAGAGGGTCGTCCGCCTGCAGTCTGGCTACCTCTACCACTATGCCTTCGCGATGCTGATCGGCATTGCGGCCCTCGTTACCTGGATGATGCTCGGGAGCTCCCTCTGATGACCGATTGGCCCATTCTCTCGACGGTCACCTTCCTTCCCCTGGTCGGCGTGGCTCTGCTCCTGCTGACCCGTGGTGACACCTCTCTCGGCCGCCGCAACATCCTGAACGTCTCGCTGCTGACGACGGTCTTCACCTTCGTCGTGTCGCTCTTCATCTGGATCAACTTCGACAATTCGAACACCGGCTTCCAGATGGTGGAGAAGCACGCCTGGCTCGGGACCGGCATCTCCTACCATGTCGGCGTCGACGGCATCTCGATGCTGTTCGTCATCCTGACGACGTTGCTCATGCCCTTCTGCATTCTCGCGAGCTGGACCTCGGTCGAGAAGCGCCTGAAGGAATACATGATCGCATTCCTGGTCCTCGAGACCCTGATGATCGGCGTCTTCGTGTCGCTCGACATCGTGCTGTTCTACGTCTTCTTCGAAGCCGGCCTCATTCCGATGTTCATCATCATCGGCGTCTGGGGTGGCAAGGATCGCGTCTACGCGTCCTACAAGTTCTTCCTCTACACGCTGCTCGGCTCGGTGCTGATGCTGCTCGCCATCATGGCGATGTACTGGGATGCCGGCACGACCGATATCGCAGCGCTCCTGCAGCACGACTTCCCGCCGCAGATGCAGACCTGGCTATGGCTTGCCTTCTTCGCCTCGTTCGCGGTGAAGATGCCGATGTGGCCTGTTCATACCTGGCTGCCAGACGCACACGTTCAGGCACCGACGGCGGGTTCCGTCATCCTGGCGGGCATCCTCCTGAAGCTTGGCGGCTACGGCTTCCTGCGCTTCTCGCTGCCGATGTTCCCGCTGGCGTCCGACTTCTTTGCGCCCTTCGTCTTTACGCTGTCGGTCATTGCCATCATCTACACCTCGCTGGTCGCGATGATGCAGGAAGACATCAAGAAGCTGATCGCATACTCGTCCGTCGCCCACATGGGTTACGTGACCATGGGTATCTTTGCCGCCAACCAGCAGGGCGTGCAGGGTGCGATCTTCCAGATGATCAGCCACGGCTTCGTCTCCGGCGCGCTCTTCCTTTGCGTTGGCGTGATCTACGACCGTCTCCATACCCGCGAGATCGCGGCCTATGGCGGCCTGGTCAATAACATGCCGAAATATGCGCTCGCCTTCATGGTATTCACCATGGCCAATGTCGGCCTGCCAGGCACCTCGGGCTTCGTCGGTGAATTCCTGACCCTGATCGGCGTCTTCCGCGTCAACACCTGGGTCGCGCTCTTTGCCGCCACCGGTGTCATCCTTTCGGCCGCCTATGCGCTCTGGCTCTATCGCCGGGTCGTCTTCGGTGCGCTTGAGAAGGAGAGCCTGAAGGCCATGCTCGACTTGAATGCCCGCGAAAAGCTCGTGCTTTACCCGCTGATCGCACTCACCATCTTCTTCGGCGTCTACCCGGCTCCCATCCTCGATGCGACCGCAGCCTCCGTCGACAATCTGGTGAACAACTACTCCGCAGCCTTGCAAGCAGCCCAGTCTCTGGCGCTGATTGCGAACTGACGACAGGATCCTTTGGACATGACCGTTGAAACTCTCATTGCAAGCCTGCATCTGGTCACGCCGGAACTGATCCTGGCCGTGGGCGCCATGGTGCTGCTCATGATCGGCGTGTTTTCGGGCGATAAGTCGAACAGTGTCGTCACCGGGCTGGCGATCGCGCTCCTGATCTTCTCCGGCGCCTGGCTGGTGTTTTCGGGCGCCGAAGGCGAAGCCTTCAACGGTGCCTATATCGCCGACGGCTATGCGACGTTCATGAAGATCCTCGCCCTCATCGGTTCGGTGACGGCGATGATCATGGCGGTCGGTCACGCCCGCTTCGACCACCTGGATAAGTTTGAATTCCCGGTCCTGCTGGTGCTGGCGACCCTCGGCGTCATGCTGATGATCTCGGCCAACAACCTGATCACGCTCTACATGGCGCTCGAACTGCAGTCGCTCGCGCTCTACGTCGTCGCTGCCATCAACCGCGACAGCCTGCGCTCGACGGAAGCCGGCCTCAAGTACTTCGTGCTCGGCGCACTCTCCTCGGGCATGCTGCTCTACGGCATGTCGCTGGTCTACGGCTTCACCGGCAACACCGGCTTTGAACAGATCTCCGCCGTTCTCTCGCAGGGCGAACCCTCGCTCGGCCTGATCTTCGGTCTGGTCTTCGTCCTCGCCGGTCTGGCATTCAAGATTTCGGCCGTTCCGTTCCACATGTGGACGCCGGACGTTTACGAAGGCGCCCCGACACCGGTCACCGCCTTCCTGGCGGCTGCCCCGAAGATCGGCGCCATGGCCATCTTTGTGCGTATCGTCATCGACGCCTTCCTGCCGATCTTCGCCGAATGGCAGCAGATCGTCGTCTTCATCGCGATTGCTTCGATGGTACTCGGCTCGGTCGCCGCGATCGGACAGAAGAACATCAAGCGACTGATGGCTTATTCGTCCATCGGTCACATGGGCTACGCGCTCGTCGGTCTTGCCGCCGGCAATGACACCGGTGTTGCCGGTGTTCTGCTCTACATGATGATCTATCTGGTCATGACGCTCGGCACCTTCGCCTGCATCATGGCGATGCGCCAGAAGGAAGGCGGCAATGTAGAAAGCATCGACGATCTCGCTGGCCTTTCGACCACGCGTCCCTTCATGGCCTTCGTGCTGACCGCGCTGATGTTCTCGCTCGCCGGCATTCCGCCGCTTGCAGGCTTCTTCGCCAAGTACTTCGTCTTCGTGGCGGCCATCGAAGCCAAGCTCTACGCGCTCGCCATCATCGGCGTTCTGGCCTCGGTCATTGGTGCCTACTACTACCTGCGCATCATCAAGGTCATGTGGTTCGACGAAGCCAAGGGTGAATTCGCCCGCACCTCGGTCGAGCTGCGCCTCGTCTTTGGCCTCTCTGGCTTCTTCGTCCTCGGTTATGTCCTCTTCGGCGGCCCGCTCGGGACCGCTGCGGAAGCCGCTGCAAAGACGTTGTTTAATTGACCAGCCTCGGAAGACCGCGCCGGATTTCCCTCGATGATTTCCGGCACGAAGCCTTAGACGAAGTCTCGTCCACCAATACGGAAGCATTCGCCCGCGCTCGCGCGGGCGATTCCGGTTTTCTATGGCTCACAGCCGAGCGCCAGACCGGAGGCCGTGGCCGTCGTGGGCGCCCCTGGGTGTCCGAGCGCGGGAATCTTTATTCGTCCCTCTTGTTGATCGATCCGGCCCCTTCAGAGCAACTCGGCTCCTTGCCCCTTGCAGTGGCGCTTGCGGTCCATGCCGCCGTGCAGTCGGTGATGCCGCCGGGTGGTGAGCCCGTCGACATAAAGTGGCCGAACGACGTGTTGATCGGCCGCAAGAAGACCTCGGGCATCCTGCTGGAAGCAGAACGCGTCGCCGAGGGCCGCATGGCACTTGCGATCGGTATCGGCATCAACATTGCCCATCGCCCGGATCTGACGCTCTATCCGGTCACGTCGCTCGCCGATCAGGGCGTGTCGATCTCGCCGCCGGAATTCTTCGCCCGCCTTTTCGTCGAGATGGCGGACGTGCTTGATGTCTGGGACGAGGGCAGGGGCATTGCCGAGATCGTCCGGCGGTGGCGCGCTGCCGCCTGCGGCATCGGCGAGAAAATCACGGTGAACCTGCCGGATCGCTCGATTTCCGGTATCTTTTCCGGAATCGATGATAAGGGAATTTTATTGCTCGACCGGGGCCCCGACGGAATGATGTCGGTTGCCGCCGGAGATGTGTTTTTCGGGTAGACTGGATCGGAAAGAAGAATGGCCAAGAACGACGAACTGGTTTTCCTGCCGCTGGGCGGCGTGGGTGAAATCGGCATGAACCTCGCATTGTACGGCTATGGCCCGCCGTCCAATCGCCAGTGGATCATGGTCGACTGCGGCGTGACCTTCGCCGGTCCCGATCTGCCGGGCGTGGACCTCGTGCTTCCCGATATCGAATTCATCAAGAAGCAGAAGAAGAACCTCAAGGGCATCATCATCACCCATGCCCACGAAGACCACTACGGCGCCTTGAACGACCTGTGGCCTGGCCTCAACGTGCCGGTCTATGCCTCTCGCTTCACCGCCGGCATGCTGGAAGCCAAGCGTGACTACGAAGGCTCGCGCGCCGAAATCCCGATCACGCCCTTCAAGCAGGGCGACCGCATCAATGTCGGTCCCTTCGAGATCGAAGCGATCGGCGTCAACCATTCGATCCCCGAGCCGATGTCGCTGGTCATCCGGACGCCGCTCGGCAATGTCGTGCACACGGGTGACTGGAAGATCGACCATAACCCCTCGCTTGGACCGCTGACCGACGAAGGACGCTTCCGTGCGGTCGGCGACGAAGGCGTGCTCGCACTGCTGTGCGATTCCACCAATGCCATGCGCGATGGTGTCTCTCCCTCCGAGGAAGAGGTCTCCGCTGGCCTGCAGAAGATCATCGAGGCTGCCGAAGGCCGCGTCGCCATCACCACCTTCTCCTCGAATGTCGGCCGCATCCGCTCGATCGCGCTCGCCGCAGAAGCAGCAGGCCGTGAAGTCCTGCTGCTCGGCAGCTCGCTGAAGCGCGTAACGAACGTGGCCCAGGACATCGGCATCATGGAGGGCATTCGCCCCTTCATCGCCGAGGACGAATACGGCTTCATCCCGCGCGACAAGGTCGTCGTCATCCTGACGGGCAGCCAGGGCGAGGCACGCGCAGCACTCGCCAAGCTCTCGCGCGACGAGATGCGCAACGTGGCGCTCACCGCCGGCGACACCGTGGTCTTTTCCTCGCGCGCCATCCCAGGCAACGAGAAGGCGATCCTCGAGATCAAGAATGGCCTCATCGAGCAGGGCGTGCACATCATCACGGACAGTGAAGCCTTGGTTCACGTGTCGGGTCACCCGCGCCGCAACGAACTCTTGAAGATGTACGAGTGGGTTCGCCCACAAATGCTCGTGCCCGTCCATGGCGAAGCCGCCCATCTGGTTGCCCAGAAGGATCTAGCACTGCAGGCCGGCATCCCCACCGTTCCCCATGTCCGCAACGGCGATATCCTGCGCATCGCGCCGGGCCCCGCCGAAGTGATCGACCAGGCTCCCTTCGGCCGCGTCTATAAGGACGGCAAGCTCGTCGGCGATATCGAGGAAATGGGCATCGCCGATCGCAAGAAGCTCTCCTATGTCGGCCACGTTGCCGTCAGCGTGCTTCTCGACAGCCGCTTCGATTTCCTCGGTGATCCCGACGTCGTTCCCTTCGGCCTGCCGGAAGTGGATCACGAGGGCGAGCTGATGGAAGACACGCTGTATGACGCTGTCCTCGGCGCCGTCGAAAGCATTCCGCGCAGCCGCCGCAAGGATCTGGACACCGTTCGCGAAGCCATTCGCCGCGCGGTTCGCTCCACGGCCAACGAGGTCTGGGGCAAGAAGCCGATCGTCACGGTGTTCCTGACCAAAGTCTGAGGGACGAGGCGGGCAGGGATGACCTAATCTTTGCCCGCAACGCCAGGAGGAAACCATGCTCGGCCGCGTCAATCACATCGCCATCGCTGTCCCGGATCTTACTGCCGCGACCACCAGCTATCGTGATACGCTCGGCGCCAAGGTGGCCCAGGCGCAGGCCTTGCCAGAACATGGCGTGACCGTCGTTTTCGTCGAATTGGAAAACACCAAGGTTGAGCTGCTGGAGCCGCTCGGCGAAGCTTCTCCGATTGCGGCCTTTCTGGAAAAGAACCCGTCCGGCGGCATGCATCACATCTGCTACGAGGTGACCGACATCCTGGCCGCCCGTGACCAGCTTTCAGCGACAGGCGCTCGCGTGCTCGGAAGCGGTGAGCCCAAGATCGGCGCCCATGGTAAGCCGGTGCTGTTCCTTCATCCGAAGGATTTCTTCGGCACACTGATCGAACTCGAACAGGTCTGACGCTGCGATGACGCAGTTCTGATATCTTGTTGATCGGGGGGCGACGCTGCCTGCGACGCTTTTGTCTTTGTGCCCGCCGGTTTCCGCGATTATAGGGTGACAAACGGCATGAGCGCGCAAGCCTATGCCCGATCAAGTCTGGAGCGAGACATCATGGCGATCCTGTCGGGACTGGCGGTTTATTTCGTAATCTGGTGGCTGACCCTGTTTGCGGTCCTGCCGATCGGCCTGCGCACCCAGGATGAGGACGAGAATGTCGTTCCGGGTACGGTTGCAAGCGCCCCGACCCGATTCCGGGCGGCTCGGATATTCCTCACGACGACTGTTGTGTCAGGTCTTATCTATGGCGCCTGGTATGTTGCCGGCACCTATTTCGGCATCGGCTTCAAGGATCTGCCGATCATCATGCCGGGCGTCGAGCCTTAAAAGGCCCTTCTAGGCGGCCAAAACCGTCACATCAGAAAACAAGGCAAAAAAAAACAAGGTCAAAAGACCTTGTTCGAAGCTTCGCGTGATCCTTCACCAATTAAGGGGCTGCGAACGGGCGCGCCTAGATCTGATCCTCCCAAGACTTGACCGCGAGTGTGGCAAAGATTTGTACTCCCTGCCTCTTTTATGGGCTGAACCTAGCCCAATCAGTGACCGTTGTCACCCCTGAATCTTGCAGAATTGTTACACTCATCCAAAAAAAAATAGCGTCATCGTTTTGTCGCATGGCGGTCACTTAAGCACCGGTTTTCTCGTGTTTGTCGGCCCGCATACTGTCGTTCTCCAATCCAGAATGGCCTTTGCCAATGCCTCTCTGTGGGCGAGCGCACCGAACGGCGCTTGCGGGTTTTCTTCTCATGTTCAACCGGCTATGAACGCTTCCTGACAACCCGTTTCAATCGCTGATTCCGCCGATCTGGCGGCATCGACAACCATCTGGAATTCGTTATGCGTCTGTCGCGCTATTTCATGCCGATCCTGAAGGAAAACCCCAAGGAAGCCGAGATCGTCTCCCACCGCCTGATGCTGCGGACGGGCATGATCCGCCAGCAGAGCCAGGGCATCTATTCCTGGCTGCCGCTCGGCAAGCGCGTGCTCGACAAGGTGAACGCGATCATCCGCGAAGAGCAGAACCGTGCAGGCGCCATCGAGCTTTCCATGCCGACGCTGCAGTCCGCAGAACTCTGGCAGGAAAGCGGCCGTTACGAGGATTACGGCAAGGAAATGCTGCGCATTCGCGACCGGCAGGACCGCCCGATGCTCTACGGCCCGACCAATGAGGAGATGATCACCGACATCTTCCGCTCGTCGGTGAAGTCCTACAAGAGCCTGCCGCTCAACCTCTACCACATCCAGCTGAAGTTCCGCGACGAGATCCGCCCGCGCTTCGGCACCATGCGCTCGCGCGAGTTCCTGATGAAGGACGCCTATTCCTTCGACCTGACCCAGGCCGACGCCATCCATTCCTACAACAAGATGTTCGTCGCTTACCTGCGCACCTTCGATCGCCTTGGCCTGCGCGCCATCCCGATGCGCGCCGACACCGGCCCGATCGGCGGTAATCACAGCCACGAATTCATCATCCTCGCCGACACCGGCGAGTCCGAGGTCTATTGCCACAAGAGCTTCGTCGATTTCGACATTCCGGCCGCTGACACCGATTTCGACAGCGTCGATGGCCTGCAGTCGATCTTCGACAAGTGGACCTCGGTCTACGCCGCCACGTCGGAAATGCATGACGAGGCAGCCTTCGACGCCATCGGCGAGAATGAACGCCTTTCGGCACGCGGCATCGAGGTTGGCCACATCTTCTATTTTGGCACCAAATACTCCGAGCCGATGGGTGCCAAGGTGCAGGGTCCTGATGGCAAGGAACACCTTGTCCACATGGGCTCCTATGGTATCGGCCCGACGCGCCTTGTTCCCGCCATCATCGAAGCCTCGCATGACGAGAACGGAATCATCTGGCCGGCCTCGGTTGCGCCTTTCGATGCTGTTGTCATCAACATGAAGCCGGGCGACGAAGGCTGCGACAGCACCTGCGATCGTCTCTATGTCGCCCTGCAGAATGCCGGCAAGGACGTGCTCTATGACGACACCGACGATCGTGCGGGCACCAAGTTCGCGACCGCTGACCTGATCGGTGTTCCGACGCAGGTCATCGCCGGTCCGCGCGCTGCCGCCGCTGGCGAGGTCGAGCTCAAGGACCGCAAGACCGGCGCTCGCGAGACGCTGACGATCGAAGCCGCGATCAACAAGCTGACGGCCTGAGGTAAACTCAGGCCGGATTGAGGTTGGGTGACCGAAACCGGGATCCCGAGGCAAGGAGAGACCATGGCGACGACGGCCGCTGGCAACGAGACGGTGGAAACGGGCAAGGCCGGATCGGCGCGCGCCTTTTCCGGCTTTGAGCGCATGGTGGCCTGGCGTTATCTGCGTGCCCGCCGCAAGGAAGCCTTCATTTCCGTGATCGCCGGCTTCTCTTTCATCGGCATCATGCTTGGTGTGGCGACGTTGATCATCGTCATGGCGGTGATGAATGGTTTCCGCACCGAGCTCGTGTCGCGCATCCTCGGCATCAATGGCCACATGATCGTCCAGGCGGTTGACCAGCCGCTCAGCGACTATGCCGGTCTCGCCGAGCGCTTCGCCGCTGTCCCGGGTGTCACTATGGCGCTGCCGCTGGTTGAGGGGCAGACGCTTGCGTCCGGTCGCGAAGGGGCCGGCACCGGCGCCCTCGTTCGCGGCATCCGTCCGGATGATCTCACCAAGCTGTCGGTCGTCTCGTCCAACATCCGTTCGGGCGACATGGTCGGCTTTGCCACGGGGCAGGGTGTTCTGATCGGCTCGCGCATGGCAGCCCAGCTGGGGCTCTCCGCCGGCGACACCATCACGCTGGTCTCGCCGGAAGGCGACGTCACGCCGCTGGGCGTCAATCCGCGCGTCAAATCCTATCCGGTCTCGGCGATCTTCGAGATCGGCATGTCAGAATACGATGCCTCGATCATCTATATGCCGCTCGAGGAAGCGCAGCTCTATTTCAACGTCGAAGGCATCGTTCAGTCGATCGAGCTGTTCATCTCCGATCCCGATGCCGTCGATGAACTGCGTCCGCAGATCGAGGAGGCCGCCGGCCGCCAGATATTCCTGACCGACTGGCGCCAGCGCAATCAGACTTTCTTTTCCGCCCTTCAGGTCGAGCGCAACGTCATGTTCATGATCCTGACGCTGATCGTGCTTGTGGCAGCCCTCAACATTATCTCGGGCCTGATCATGCTGGTGAAGGACAAGTCGAGCGATATCGCCATCCTGCGCACCATGGGGGCGACCTCGGGCGCGATCATGCGGATCTTCTTCATGACCGGGGCCGCCATCGGCACGGCCGGCACGCTTGCCGGCGTCGTAATGGGCGTCGTCGTCTGTCTCAACATCGAGAGCATCCGCCAGTTCTTCTCCTGGGTCTCGGGCACCGTGCTCTTTGATCCCGAACTCTATTTCCTGAGTCAGTTGCCGGCCGACATGAATGCCAGTGAAACCGTGTCCGTGGTCATCATGGCGCTCAGCCTGTCCTTCATGGCCACCATCTTCCCGGCCTGGCGGGCCTCGCGCCTGGATCCTGTCCAGGCCTTGCGTTACGAATGAGGATGCCGAATTCAATGGCAAAAGACGTGGTTCTCTCGCTCGCCGGCATCGATCGTCATTACGGTCAGGGTGAGACTGTGCTGTCGATCCTCAAGGGCGCCGACTTCACGCTTCGGACCGGCGAGACCGTCGCACTGGTCGCCCCCTCGGGCACCGGCAAGTCGACACTCCTGCATGTCGCGGGCCTGCTTGAGCATCCGGATGGCGGTGAGGTCACTCTTGGCGGCGTCGCCTGCCAGGAGCTCGGTGACGAAGAGCGCACCGCGATCCGCCGCAAGTCGGTCGGCTTCGTCTACCAGTTTCACCACCTCCTGCCGGAATTCTCGGCGCTGGAAAACGTCATGATGCCGCAGCTGATTGCCGGCCTCTCGAAGGGCGAAGCCGCGGAACGGGCCAAGCAGCTTCTCGACTACATGCGTGTCGGCCATCGCGCCGAACATCGTCCGGCCGAACTCTCCGGCGGTGAGCAGCAGCGTGTGGCAATCGCCCGCGCCGTCGCCAATGCCCCGCTCGTCCTGCTCGCCGACGAGCCAACCGGAAATCTCGATCCGGAAACGGCAAGCTACGTCTTCTCGGCGCTTGAGGCGCTGGTGCGACAGTCGGGCCTGTCGGCGATGATCGCGACCCACAATCATGACATCGCCCGTCGGATGGATCGCTGTGTGACCCTGGTCGACGGCAAGGTCGTCGAACTCGACGTCTGATCTCAGCCCCTTTTCTTTTCCCTTTCCCGATGCCGCTGCGCCTCGGTGGATTTTGTTCCACCGAGGCTGCGGTTTTTTTAGGTTGACATTGGAACAAGAGAAGAACAAACTAAAAACATAAAGGGACAAGGAGACAGAAATGACCGAAATTCTTCGTGACGTTGCTGCATTTGCCTCGATGGCGGTATTCGTATCCAGCATGGCTTTGCTGATGATGGCGCTCTGACATTCTGCGGCGGCAAAGCTGGTGACCAAGCTCTTGCCGCCCGACTTCCTTCTGGACTTCACAGCCGCAAAGACCGAAAATCCCGACCGATTCAGGTAATGAGGAATGAAGCGGTATGGGCGAGGACAACGTCGACAGGCAGGCGTCCGGTGGACTCGGTGATGGCCCGGGTTTCGTGCACTTGCGGGTGCATTCCGCCTATTCGCTGCTTGAGGGCGCCTTGCCGCTCAAGAAGATCCTCGGCAAGGCAGTCGCCGACGAACAGCCGGCGATCGCGATCACGGACACCAACAATCTCTTCGTTGCGCTTGAGTTCTCCCAGAAGGCGCTCGGCGATGGCATCCAGCCGATCATAGGCTGCCAGCTGTCGATCGACATGGAGGACTCGACCGGTGAGAAGCGCGGCGGCAATGGCCATATGCCGGATCTGCCGGCCGTTGTCGTCCTGGCATCGGATGCCGATGGCTATGAGCGGCTCGTCGATCTCGTCAGCCGTGCCTATCTCGGCGGCGATGCGGGGCAACCGACCCATGTGAAGCTCTCCTGGCTCGAGGAGAGCGGGACCGAAGGCCTGATCGTGCTCACGGGCGCGGGCGGCGGGCCAATTGATCGTATTCTCAAGGATGGCCACAAGGCCCAGGCCGAAAGCCGTCTTCTGTCGCTGAAGCGCCTGTTCGGCGATCGCCTCTATGTCGAGTTGCAGCGCCACGGTGACTACGACCGTACGCATGAGCGCCGCATGGTCCAGCTGGCCTATGAACATGACCTGCCGCTGGTCGCAACCAACGAGGCCTTTTTCCCGTCGCGGGACGACTATGACGCCCATGATGCCCTGATGGCCGTGGCCCACAACGCCATTGTTTCGAATGACGACCGGTTCCGCCTGACGCCCGATCACTATCTGAAGAGCCGGGCGGACATGATGAAGCTCTTCGCCGATCTGCCGGAAGCGCTGGAGAATTCGGTCGAGATCGCTCGTCGCTGCTCCTTTGTGCTGGATACCCGAAAGCCCATCCTGCCGCGCTTCACCGGCGGCAGCGATGATCCGGAAGAAGCAGAACGCGAGGAGGCGCTGGAGCTCCGCCGTCAGGCGGAGGAGGGGCTCGACCACCGTCTTGCAGCCCTCGGCATGGCGCCCGGCTACGAAGAGAAAGAATATCGCGAACGCCTGGAATTCGAGCTCTCGGTTATCGAGCGCATGAAGTTCCCCGGCTACTTCCTGATCGTTGCGGACTTCATCAAATGGGCGAAGCAGCATGATATCCCGGTTGGCCCTGGCCGTGGTTCGGGTGCGGGCTCGCTGGTCGCCTATGCACTGACGATTACTGACGTCGACCCGCTGCGCTTCTCGCTGCTCTTCGAACGCTTCCTCAATCCGGAACGCGTCTCGATGCCCGACTTCGATATCGACTTCTGTCAGGAACGTCGCGAAGAGGTCATTCGCTACGTCCAGAAGAAATATGGTCGCGAGCAGGTGGGACAGATCATCACCTTCGGATCGCTGCAGGCCCGTGCGGCGCTGCGCGACGTCGGCCGTGTGCTCGAAATGTCCTATGGCCAGGTCGACAAGATCTGCAAGCTCGTGCCGAACAATCCGGCCAACCCGACGCCTCTCTCCAAGGCGATCGAGGAGGAGCCCAAGCTGCAGGAGGCCGCCGCAGAAGAGCCGGTAGTCGCCCGTCTGCTCGAGATTGCCCAGAAGATCGAGGGCCTTTACCGCCACGCCTCGACACACGCCGCCGGTATCGTCATCGGCGACCGCCCGCTGTCGAAGCTGGTGCCCATGTATCGCGATCCGCGTTCCGACATGCCGGTCACGCAGTTCAACATGAAGTGGGTCGAACAGGCCGGCCTCGTGAAGTTCGACTTCCTCGGCCTGAAGACGCTGACGGTCCTGAAGACGGCCGTCGACTTCGTCGAGGAGCAGCGCGGCATCAAGGTCGATTTGGCAGCCATCCCGCTCGATGACACCTTGACCTACGAGATGCTGTCACGCGGCGAAACGGTCGGCGTCTTCCAGGTGGAAAGTGCCGGCATGCGCAAGGCCCTCATCGGCATGCGCCCCGACTGCATCGAGGACATCATTGCGCTGGTGGCGCTTTATCGCCCGGGCCCGATGGAAAACATCCCGGTCTACAACGCCCGCAAGCACGGCGAAGAAGAAGTCGCCTCGATCCATCCGAAGATCGACTATCTGCTGAAGGAAACCCAGGGCGTTATCGTTTACCAGGAACAGGTCATGCAGATCGCGCAGGTCCTGTCGGGTTATTCGCTCGGCGAAGCCGACCTTCTGCGCCGCGCCATGGGTAAGAAGATCAAGGCGGAGATGGACCAGCAGTCGGCCCGTTTTGTCGACGGCGCGATGAAGAATGGCGTCTCCAAGCCGCAGGCCAACAACATCTTCGAACTGCTCGCAAAGTTTGCGAACTACGGCTTCAACAAGTCACACGCCGCAGCCTACGCCATCGTCTCCTACCAGACCGCCTATATGAAGGCGCATTATCCGGTCGAGTTTCTCGCCGCCTCGATGACGCTCGACATGTCGAACACCGAAAAGCTGGTCGACTTCCGCCAGGACGCCGGCCGCCTTGGCATCGAAGTCGTGCCCCCTTCGGTGCAGACCTCCTACCGGCACTTCCAGACCGGGCCGAACCGCATCTACTACGCGCTTGCCGCCCTTAAGGGCGTCGGCGAAGGCGCCGTTGACCACATCGTCGAGGTGCGCGGCGATAAGCATTTTGAGAGCATCGAGGATTTCTGCCTCAGGATCGACCCGAAGCAGATCAACCGTCGCGTCTTTGAAAGCCTGATCGCCGCCGGCGCCTTCGACTGCTTCGGTCGCGACCGCGCCGAACTCGTCGGCAGCATCGACCGCATCATGGGTTATGCCCAGCGCGCCCAGGAAAATGCCGTCAGCGGCCAGTCGGACATGTTCGGCTCCGGCGGCGCAAGTGGGCCCGAGCGCATCGCCTTTGCGCCCTATACGCCTTGGCTCTCCTCCGAAAAGCTGATGCGCGAATTCCAGGTGCTCGGCTTTTACCTGTCTGCCCATCCGCTCGATGCTTACCGGGATTTGCTCGACAAGCTGCGCGTCCAGAATTTCGCGGACTTCTCGGTCGCGGTGAAACAGGGCGCCTCTGCAGGCCGTCTCGCCGGCACCGTTATCTCCCGCCAGGAGCGCAAGACCCGCACCGGCAACAAGATGGGCATCATCACCTTCTCGGATGCTTCCGGACAATATGAAGCGGTACTCTTCTCGGAAGGTCTCAACCAGTACCGCGACCTGCTCGAGCCCGGTAAGTCGCTGGTGCTGACCGTCCAGGCCGAGGAGCGCCCTGAGGGTATCGGACTGCGCGTCCAGACGGCCCAGTCGCTGGAGGAACAGTCGATCCGCATGCAGAAGGCCATGCGCGTCTATGTCCGCGATTCCGGCCCCTTGCGCGCCGTGGCCGCGCGTCTGAATGCGAGAGGCGACGGCCTCGTCTCCTTCATCGTCATCAAGGACGAGGGGCAGCGCGAGATCGAGGTCGAACTGACCGAGCGCTTCCGCATCTCACCCGAAATCGCCGCCGCCATGCGCTCGACGCCAGGCGTGCTCGATGTGGAGCTTGTGTAAGGCTTAAACCCGCGGCTTGCTCCGGGTCACCGTGATGAAATCCGTACCATCGCCGGTCTCGGGTCCAAGACCCGTGTCCTGGATTGTGATCGACGAGCCTTCGCTCAGCATGGTCTCGATCCGGGCGCGCAACTCGTCCGGGATGACGATACGCGAGAGGGCCGCTTCGGCCGTGAAGATAGCAGGGTCGTCTGCAGGCTCGGTAATGCCGAGCCGCTCCTGTGTGGAGGCGGCCAGGTGATCGTCCAGCGTCACGCCGCGCCAGTCGGCCTTGCGCTTGAACCGATCTACGGCTGTTGCCTCGAGGAAATGCGTGCCGAGCGCCTTTTCAGGCTCCTTGATGTCGATGGCCGCAGAAAAGAGTGGCTGGAATTTCTGTCGGATCATCAATTGACCCATCGGCGGATGGTCTTCGCCGGCCTCGATGTAGAGAGCGGCAAGGAAAGGCTTCGACAGGATCTCGCCATCCTTGGCGACGGCATGTTTTTCCTTGAAGTCCTTGATCGCTGCAATCGTGCGCGTGCCAAGCAAGCCGTCCGGAATGCCGGGGTCGAAACCGAGCTGGTTCAGCAGCCGCTGGACATCCATGGCCACGTCGCGCTGGGTGCGGCGGGTGATGAGGATGCGGAGCGGCGGCGGTTCCTCGATGACCAGCTTCACCTCGGCCCCGCTGCGCGGCGGCACGGAATTCATCGCCACTTCCACTGGCTTGAGCGCCGCTTCTACGCGTCCGGGACGCAATTCGACATCCGACAGCAGCCCCCCGTCATCGACGGGTAGCCTCGGCGTGAAAAGGTTGGCATGGGTCATCGGCCGCGGCGCTACTGGATCATCGGTGATGATCACATGCGCCCCGCGCTCGGTCATCTGGAAGAGCGTCTTCGCAAACCCATTCGGCAGGCGCACGCAGCCATGCGAGGCCGGATGGTTCGGCACCTTGCCCTCGTGCAGCGCGATGCCGGACCAGGTCAACCGCTGCATGAAGGGCATGGGCGCGTTCGAATAGAGATTGGACTCGTGATATTTGCGCTTTTCCAGGATCGAGAAGATGCCCGATGGCGTCGTATGGCCCGGCTTGCCGGTCGAAACCTTGGATGTCGCAACCACCACATCGCCGTCATAGACGGTGAGCGTCTGGTCCGCCTTGGACACATAGATCTGCAGGGGACCGTCTGCGGCAAGCGCCGTGCTGGTCATGAGGGAAAGGCTGAAGGCAAGGACGAAACGCTGGAACATGGTCGACCACTTGAAACGCAAAACTGAACGCTCGAAGTGTATGAGACGATGTTTAAGAAAAGTTTTGTGAAACGGCGGCGCTTTGCCCTGTCACGTCGCTGTGATCAGCTGTCCACAGATGTCACATCGAACTTCGAGATCAAAGGCCAGCAGTCGGGCGTGGCCTAAGCTGCGGAGAGGCGACGGCCAGCAGCAGGGCAGCGATCGGCAGCGAAAACGCATGGCCGAGGTGCTTGAAGCCCAGCGCCCCCACAAGCCCGCCCAGGAAAAACATGCCGACGATCGGCAGGAGGATGGAGAGCTTTCGGCCGTCCGCCACGATCGGGGGGTGGTCGAGAACGCGGGCGAGCGCACGATAGGCGAGCTTGCCAAGCTCGATCCCCATGTCGGTGATCATGCCGGTGAGGTGGGTCGTGCGGATGCGCGCGCCCGATATCTTGGTGATCGTCGCGTTCTGCAGGCTCATCACGAAGCAGAGGAGCACCGCGGTAACCGGGGCCGCCGCCGCAGGGGACACGACAGCGCCTATCCCCGCAAAGGCAATCAGCAGCCCGGATTCGAGCGCCAGCGGATATGCATATTGCTGTCGCCGCGCATGACGCCGTGCCCAGTTGATCAGGATGGCCGAACAGGCAGCCCCAAGCGTGAAACTGATGAGAAGCGCGATGCCTGAGCCAACGAGGCCAAAGAGCCCGAGTGCCAGGTTGTCGGCAATCGAGGAGACGATACCGGTCATATGCGAGGTATAGTGCCCGATGGCCAGGAAGCCGCCGGCATTCATGGCCCCGGCGACAAAGGCGAGGATGGCGCCAAGCATCAGGTCGTTGCGGCCCGTGCGTCGATGGGCCGCCGCAATCCGAAACAGCCGCAGCCGTCCGGTCGGATGGCCCGCACGCCGAGGCTGGTCTTTGTCGATGCCGATGGCTGCATGCGTCACGGGTGGGCCTATCGTTTGGATGGAAAGGTGTAACCCGTCTGCACGGTACCCTTGCCGAACTTGTCGCGCAATTTGTCCATCGCCGCTTCCGCCGCTGCCCGCCGTGTCGCCTGTTCGTCGACGAGATCGGGCGGATCGGCGCGTGCGGGATCCCCGAGGTCACTGACCCCGATCCCGATCAGCCGGAACTTCGTCCCGTCGGTCTCTTTCTCCAGCAGAGCCATGCCCGTGCGGAAGATCCGGTCGGCCAGCTGTGTCGGATCATCCAGCCGCCTGTTGCGGGTGCGCTGCTTGAAGTCGGCGGTCTTCAGTTTCAGGACGACAGTCTGCCCGGCAATCTCGTGGCGCTTCAGCCGCCAGGCAACCTTTTCGGAAAGGGCGCGCAGATGAACGACGAGATCGTCAAGCCGGTGGATATCCTCGAAAAACGTGGTCTCCGCCGAAACGCTCTTGGCCGGATCGTTCGGATGCACGGTGCGATCGTCGATGCCACGGGAGAGCCGCGCGAGGCGCTGCCCCATGACCCCGTAGCGCCGCATCAGCTCGGTTTCGTCCATGATCTGCAACTGGCCAATCGTCCGGATGCCATCGGCCTGCAGGGTCGCCGCAAAGGCCTTGCCGACGCCCCAGATCATCGTCACCGGCTTGTCCGCCAGGAATGTCAGAGCCTCTGCCTCGCCGATCACCGAGAAGCCGCGCGGCTTCTGCAGATCGGAAGCGACCTTGGCGAGGAACTTGCAGTAGGAGAGCCCGACGGAGACGGTAATCCCGATCTCCTGCTCGATGCGTCGGGCAAGCCGGGCGAGCACCCGGGCCGGCGGGTCGTGATGCAGCAGCTCCGTGCCTCTCAGATCGAGAAAGGCTTCGTCGATCGAGATCGGCTGCACGAGTGGCGTCAGTTCCTCCATCATGGCCCGTACTTGGCGACCAACCGCCACATACTTCTCCATGTCGGGTCTGATGACCACCGCTTGCGGACAGGCCTCCAGCGCCTTGAACATCGGCATGGCCGAACGCACCCCGTGGATGCGGGCCACGTAGCAGGCGGTGGAGACAACCCCACGCTTGCCGCCGCCGATGATAACAGGCTTGTCGATCAGGTCGGGATTATCCCGCTTCTCGACCGAGGCATAGAAGGCGTCGCAGTCGATGTGGGCGATCGAAAGGTCAAAGAGTTCGGGATGGTAGACGAGCCTCGGGCTGCCGCAAGATCGGCAACGGCGCGAACCCTCAGCCTGCCCGGTCAGGCAGTCTCGACAGAAGCCGGAATGAACAGGGTCGATGCGGGTCATGGCAGGAACAAATATTGAACATCTCGACCATAAGCCGGTCAGCAAGGCGAGGCAAGAGACCCCGTCGCGATGACAGTGACGTACCGTCCCTAAGCCGTGAAATGCGTCCGGATGACGGCCGCCGCCTCCGGCCAGGTCTCGACACGCTGGACTGTCTCCTGCGGCTTGGGCGCGAAGCGGAAGATCTCCAGCGGCGGCGGAAGATAGACCAGCAGGCAGTCTGACACATGATCGCCGACCGAGTGCAGATTGTGGACCATGTCATCGACAAAGGCGACGGGCAGGGGCCTCGCGCCGTGGAGAGCGGCCAGCACAGGCCCCTTGGCTTCCTCGGTGGCAATCATCGGGAAGCTGAGCGTCAGTTGGTCAAGCAACCGGCGCCGCACCTCCGCATGGCGCTGTGGCATGGCCGTGAGAAAGACGAGGTCGGCATCCTTGCCCAAGGCATGGAGACTGTCGACAGCATCGGCAAATGGCGTCTGCCATCGCTCCTGCTCCATGAAGAAGTCGTCGATCAGCGCCTTGACCGCAGGCGCGTCCACCACGCTTTCGTCCGTTCCGCTCACGATATTGCCGGTCAGCTTGAACGAGCGGGGCAGAAGCCGGTGGCCGCGTGTTTCGAGAAAGGCCTCAAAGGGTGTTGCAAACTGCAGCACAACGTCATCAACGTCGCAGACAACAAGTGGCCGATCCGAAAGGCGGATGTGATTGAGATCGGTCAGCATCAGAAGTCCGCAGAGTCGAAGCTCGGACCGGCATAGCGGTGATAGGCCTCAACCACCGATTCGGGTTTGGTTTCGGTCGCCTCGCAAAATGCCATCAGCGTCGGCTCGTGTTGCATCAGGAATTCCAGCATGCCGGCAAGGAATGCCGGGTCGCCCACCGCCTGGCGCAATTGCCCTGGCTGAACGCCGGACAGCGCGAGGAAACGCGAGAGCATATCCGGTTCATTGGCCAGCCAGCCGAGCACTGCCACGGCAGTCGCTTCGGCATCGGCCGGTATATCTCTGTTTTTCATAAAGTCTTTTCCTGTTGCTCTGGCAAATTACCGATTTCGAAACCAAATTGCACTAGCATGCTTGATGACGGAAGAAGCAACTCGCGCCGGGAAATCCATTCCCCGGAAGCCTTCAAGCGCGGGACAAGGGACCGGGTGAATGCCGAAAAAGGTGATGATTGTCGAAGACAATGAGCTGAATATGAAGCTCTTCCGCGATCTGATCGAGGCATCCGGCTATGAAACCGTGCAGACACGCAATGGCATGGAAGCCATGGATCTCGCACGTCGCCACCATCCCGATCTCATCCTGATGGACATCCAGTTGCCGGAAGTGTCCGGTCTTGAGGTCACCAAATGGCTGAAGGATGATCCGGAGCTCCATGTCATCCCGGTAATCGCGGTCACCGCCTTTGCGATGAAGGGCGATGAGGAGCGTATCCGCCAGGGTGGTTGCGAAGCCTATGTTTCCAAGCCGATTTCCGTTCCGAAATTCATCGAGACGATCAAGACCTATCTCGGAGATGCGTGAGGATTAAGTGACATGACTGCCCGCATCCTGGTCGTCGACGATATCCCTGCCAATGTGAAGCTGCTCGAAGCGCGGCTGATGGCGGAGTATTTCGACGTCCTGACCGCGAGCAATGGTCGCGACGCGCTCGATATCTGTGATCGCACCCAGGTGGACGTCATCCTGCTCGACATCATGATGCCGGAGATGGACGGCTTTGAAGTCTGCGAGCGCCTGAAGTCCAATCCACGCACAGCCCACATCCCTGTTGTCATGGTCACCGCACTCGATCAGCCGTCCGACCGTGTCCGCGGCCTGAAGGCCGGTGCCGATGACTTTCTGACCAAGCCGGTCAACGATCTGCAGCTGATCTCCCGAGTGAAAAGCCTGGTCCGTCTGAAGACGCTGAGCGACGAACTGCGCATTCGCCACGATACGACCCGCGAGGCCGGCATCGGTGACGTGCTGCGGCTCCAGGATGGCCGGCTGGAAGAGCAGGCGCAGGTGCTGCTGGTCGATAGCCGTGGCGCCTCTCAGGAGCGCATCATCAAGGCCCTGAAGCCGATCGCCGAAGTCTCGGCCATGTCCGATCCGCAGGCAGCCGTTTTTGAGGCGGCCGAAAACGCCTTCGATCTCGTCATCGTCAACGGCAATCTCGATGACTACGATCCACTCCGCCTTTGCTCGCAGATCCGGTCGCTGGAGCGCACACGTTTCATCCCGATCCTGCTGATCACCGAGCAGGGCGACGAACAGATGATTATCCGCGCGCTCGATCTCGGCGTGAACGACTACATCGTCCGCCCGCTTGATCCCAATGAGCTGATTGCCCGCACGCTCACCCAGGTTCGCCGCAAGCGCTACAATGATCGCCTGCGCAACAGTGTGCGCCAGACAATCGAGCTCGCCGTCACCGATGGTCTCACGGGCCTCCACAATCGCCGCTACCTCGACACGCATCTGCGCACACTCTTTGCCCGCGCCAAGGTCCGTGGCCGACCGCTAACGATCTGCATCACCGATATAGACCGTTTCAAGCAGGTGAACGACGTCTATGGCCACGATGCCGGCGACGAGGTGCTGAAGGAATTCGCCGGCCGGATCCGCTCCACCGTGCGCGGTGCCGATCTCGCCTGCCGTTTCGGTGGCGAGGAATTTGTCGTCGTCATGCCAGACACGCCGGCAGACATGGCGGCCGCCGTTGCCGAGCGGCTGCGTGGCATGATCGAGGCGCGACCCTTCCAGCTGCGATCCGGTGAAACCCCCTTGATGCTGACGGCGTCTATGGGCATTGCCACATTGGGCCCGGGCGTCGATACGCCGGAGCAGCTCCTGAAGCAGGCGGACCGCGCCCTCTATGAGGCCAAGAATTCCGGCCGCAACAGGGTTGTGGCCGCGGCAGCCTGACTGTAGCGGACCCGCAAATCTGGCTTTGCGGAAATCAGGACAACTGTCTCAGACAATGTACACAGCTTTTTCCGTGGCGCTGCGCTGTGCATGCTGGCCAAATCTTGCTGCGTTTTTGAGCAGTTACAAAGGGAGTTATCTCCTGCCTTCGGAATAGTCTTTAGCGTCCGAGAGGTTGGCCTCAGCCCTCATGCGCCCACATGTGCTTAGTCTGTTTTGTATTTAATTGAATATTAGGCTCTGCTTCGTGGGGAAGACATGTCCGTCGCACGGCTCTCTCTCTGCGGGTTCAAAACTAATCTTGAGGTTTCGAGAAATCACTGACGGTATTCTCAAGTTTTAATGTGTGTAGAACTGACTATCGTCTGCATATCGCAAGTTCAATGGAGGCTAATTTAACCATATTGGAGCGATGTTCCGCCAACCGGTTAATAAACTGTTGATTTTTGTCTCTACTTGGGAGAACTTGAACCCAGCAGACAAGGCCTCTACGGAGGTTCTGGATACCCCATGATGCTCAGGTCCGCCGCATCTCCTGGGTCGTGGGGTCGGTCGGTTGGTATGCGACGTCAAAACGGTTCCTCGTGCCGTGTCACATACCGACCGACCCCCTATTGTAAAAACACCGGTTTCCGCAAGGAAGCCGGTGTTTTTCGTTTGGGCTCATGACGATCAGGTGGCGGGGCAGGGAGCAGGGCAAAAGAAAAAGGCGCACCGCAGGAAGCGGCACGCCTTTTTAAAAGCCTCAGATCAAATCTTACTTGATCTTGGTTTCCTTGAACTCGACATGCTTCTTAGCAACCGGGTCGTACTTGGTCTTCGTCATCTTGTCCGTCATGGTGCGGCTGTTCTTCGTAGTAACGTAGAAGAAACCCGTGTCAGCCGTCGACAGAAGCTTGATCTTGATGGTTGTAGCCTTGGCCATGGTCGTCCTGCCTCTAATAAACGAAGCCGTGGACGACCGAACGAGGCCCACGGCAAATCTGGCGCGAAACTACAAATCGCGCCCGAAAAGTCAAGTGCGTTTCGGGTTAAAAAGCAGGCGCCCCAGGGAAAGCACCACGTAGAGTGCGAAGAAACCCGCGATTGCCCAGGCGAATCCGTCATTTCCGGTAATGTCGATGGCAGCCCCGATGGCCTGTGGACCGGCAACCGTGCCCACCGCATAGCAGAAAATGAAGGCGGCGTTGGCGGCAGCGAGATCAGCGCCAGTGAGTCGCGAACCGAGATGGCTGAGGCCCACCGTGTAGAGACCCGACACGCATCCACCCCAGAACAGCAGCACGATCGCCATCAGATGCCAGTGGCCAGACAGCCACGGAAGTGTCAGCGAACCTGCAAGGCCGACGGCAGCGAGGATCGACAACAGCAAGCGCCGGTCTCGCATGCGGTCCGAGAGAAGCCCGAGCGGGATCTGGAAGACCATGTTGCCGATGCCCATCACGGTCAACAGCAGGGCTGCCTCCGTCTCCGTGAAGCCGGTGCGGGTCGCGTAAATCGGAAACAGCGACAGGCCGCCCGCCTCGACAGCGCCGAAGACGAAAACGGCCACCGTCGCGGTCGGCACCAGGAAGATGTATCGCAGGAAGTGCATCTCCGGCTTGTCGCCCAGAACAGGGCTTTCGTTTCGCGCGATATAGATCGGGATGGCCGCAGCCATGATGGCGATGGCGCCGACCGCAAAGGGAAGAAGGCCATCACTGCCGAGCACGGAGAAGAGCAGGGGGCCACAGGCAAAGCCGACGGCGAGCATGGTGGCATAGATACCCATGACAAGCCCGCGCTTGCGCGATGGGGCTGCTGCATTGATCCAGAATTCGGACAGGATGAAGAGCGTGGTCGTCGCGCCATGAAAGACGATGCGCAGCGGGAACCACATCCAGAACTCGGTGGCATAGTAGAAGCCGATGGCACTGATGGCGGACAGCACGACCGCCCACAGCATGGTCGGCACGACGCCCAGCTTGTGTGCAAGCTTGGTGGTGACGGGTGCTGCCGCCATGGCGGCAATGCCGGCCATCGCGGAATTGAGCCCGATCAGGGTCGAGGAGATGCCCCGCTTTTCCAGGATGATGCTGAGCAGCGGAAGGCCAAGGCCGATCGCAATGCCGACGGCGGAGATCGCCGAGATGGCCGCAACCAGCGAAGGCCAGTGGATTTCCTCGCGGTGACCGTTCAGCCCATTGGTCTCAGACATCTGTCACCTCGCGAACCGACTGGACCTCGGGGGAGACAGCGGCCGGCTGCGGGCAAGATGTCGGCATGGTCAATGGCATTTTCGCTTACGAGCTCCCGAGGCGTCCATGATCGGCGCGGCATGTTCAGACTGGAAATGGTCCGACTGTCAAGTTGCTTGGCACCCGGCACCGCGAATCACGGTGTACCGTAAATCTCAGTCCTATCGGTAAACGACCAAAGTCAGGTGACGGCTTTTTGTGGGCTCAAGCCGGCCGTCAGGACGGCTCGACGTCGTCAGCCTCGCCGCCAAAGCCGTGCATGCGCAGGGCCCATTGCAAGCCCACGACGCCGCCTTTGATCGGCTGCAGGCAGAGCAGCGAGGTGATGACCCCGATTGGTGCCCAGATCGCGAAATGCACCCAGGCCGGCAGCACGAAGACCAGATCGGTCGCCATGAAGCCGCCGACGAGCACATGGCCGAGGATCAGGATCACCAGATAGGCCGGCAGATCGTCTGCCCGATGATGGTGATAGTCCTCGCCGCAGGCCGCGCAATTGTCGACGACCTTCAGATAGCTGCGAAACAGCTTGCCCGAGCCACAGGCCGGGCACTGGTTCAGCATGCCGCGCTTGATCGACCGGCCGAGCGGGCGTTCGATCTTCTCCTCTGCGCCGTATTGGATCGTCACATGGGTCTGGTTGGCGGTCATGGTTGCCTCCGGGGCGAGAGTGTCAACGTCGCGAGCGCGGCGGGCGTGTGCCTGGCTGTTTCTGGCCACGTCGTCCCGACTTGTGGAAGGACCGCGTGCCCGCTGGCATCTTGCGCCCCTCGCTCAGCATTTCAAAGCGCAGAGCGCCAGCAAGAGGCACGGCCTCCACCAGCTTGACCTCGATGGTATCGCCCAGCTGATAACCCAGCCCGGACTTTTCGCCCGTCAGGGCCTGATGTGCTTCATCGTAGATATAGTAGTCCCGGCCCAGTGTTGAAACCGGGATAAAGCCATCTGCGCCAAATTGCGGCAGGGCGACGAACAGACCGGACTTTGTCACGCCCCGGATTTGTCCCTCGAACTCATCGCCGATGCGCCCGGCAAGGTGGTGCGCGATCAGCCGGTTGACGGTGTCACGCTCGGCGGCCATCGCCCGGCGCTCGAAGGTCGAGATCTCGGCGGCGATATCCTCGAGGCTCGCTTCCTCGTCTGGCGTGATCCCGCCTTCGCCCAAGCCCAGCGACCCCACCAGCGCCCTGTGCACGATCAGGTCGGCATACCGGCGGATGGGGGAGGTGAAGTGGGCATACTTCATCAGGTTGAGGCCGAAATGGCCGATATTGTCGGGACTGTAGATCGCCTGGCTCTGGCTGCGCAGCACCATCTCGTTGACGATGGTCTGGTGCGGCGTGTCCTGCGCCTTGGACAGAATGCCGTTGAACGAATTGGACCGCATATTGCCGCCCTTGACCAGGGACATGCCGAGGGTGGCGAGGAACTCGCGCAGCACTTCCTGCTTGGCAAGCGTCGGGGCGTCATGGATGCGGTAGATCAGCGCCTGGCGCTTCTTCTCCAGCGTCTCGGCAGCCGAGACGTTGGCCTGGATCATCATCTCCTCGATCAGCTTGTGTGCGTCGAGGCGTTCCGGAACATGCACGCGGTCGACCGTGCCGTCTTCCCGCAGAATGATCTTGCGCTCGGGCATATCGAGCTCGAGCGGTTGGCGCCGGTCGCGCCCGCGCTTCATGACCTCATAGGCATGCCACAGGGGTTTAAGGATCGGCTCCAGCAGCGGGCCGGTCTTCTCGTCCGTTTTGCCGTCGATCGCCGCCTGCGCCTGCTGATAGGACAGCTTGGCCGCACTCTTCATCATGATGCGGTGGAAGGTGTGGCTCGCCTTGCGGCCCTCATGCGAGAAGACCATGCGCACGGCAAGCGCCGGCCGGTCGACGCCCTCGCGCAGCGAGCAGAGATCGTTGGATATCCGTTCGGGAAGCATCGGCACGACGCGGTCCGGGAAATAGACGGAGTTGCCGCGCTTCAGCGCCTCGCGATCCAGCGCCGATTTCGGCCGGATGTAATAGGAGACGTCGGCGATCGCCACCGTCACGATCACGCCATCAGGATTGTCGGGTGACGTGTCCAGCTCGGCATAGACGGCGTCGTCATGGTCCTTGGCATCATGCGGGTCGATGGTGATCAGCGGCAGGTCGCGCCAGTCTTCCCGATGCGACATGGAGGCGGGTTTCGCCTCTTCGGCCTCTGATATCACCGATTGCGGAAATATATGCGGAATGCCATGCGCATGGATCGCGATCATCGAGATCGCCTTCTCCGAGGCGACCGATCCGACGACGTTGAGCACCTTGGCCCGCGTCAGCCCAAGGCGGCTCGCACGCCCGACTTCTACCTCGACGAGATCGCCATCCTTGGCCTCGCCGATATCGGTGGCGTCGATCTGCATTTCCTCGCCGCGCCGCTCGATCGGCATCAGGCGTGCGCCACCATCCGGCATCATCCGCACGACGCCCATGACCGCACCGACCTGACGGTCGAGGATCTTGATCACACGGGCCGTATAGGCAGGACCGGAACGGTCCTTGTTGGCGAAGATCTTGGCAAGCACCCGGTCGCCCAGGCCGCCAACTGGCGTCTTGCCCTTCGAGCGGTCGGAGCTTGATTGGCGGATGAGCACGGCGGGTGCCGCACCGGCCTCGTCGGGCCATTCCGCCGGGCGGCCGATCAGCTCGCCGTCCTTGTCGCGGGTGGTGATGTCGAGCACGGTAACCGGGGGCAGGGCGCCCGGTCGTGTCAGCGACTTGCGGCTCTTCTGCACCAGCCCGTCGTTTTCGAGATCCTTCAGCGCCTGCTTGAGCTCCACCCGCTGCTCGCCCTTGAGCCCGAAGGCCTTGGCGATCTCCCGCTTCGAAGCGCGCTCCGGATTGTCCGTGATGAACTGCATCAGCACTTCACGCGGCGGGACCTCACCGTGGATCAGGGCGGTGGGGTTCTCGCTCCTCGACTTGGCCGCGCCTTCCGCTCGCCGGCTCTTGCGGTTGCCGGAGCCGGGTGTCTCGGAGGGGTCGCGGAATCTCTTGCTCAAGTCGCACTCTTCTTTGTTGTTTTCGCCTTGGCAGCGGCCTTGGCCGGAGCCTTCTTGGCGGCTGTAGCCTTTGGCTTGGCAGCAGCCTTCTTCGGCTTTGCCGCTGCACCGTCTTCCGACTTTGCCTTGGCAGCCTTGGCCGGAGCCTTCTTCGCCTTGGCCTTGCCGCCGCCATCCTTCGCCGCGCGCTCCGCGATCAGCACAAGCGCTTCCTCGACGGTGATCGCCTGCGGATCCTTGCCCTTCGGCAGCGTCGCGTTGACCTTACCCCAATTGACGTAGGGTCCGAAACGGCCGTCACGAACGGTCATCGCGCCACCATCGGGATGGTCGCCGAGTTCCTTCAGAGCCACCGCTGCCGCGCGGCCACGGCCACCCGGATTGGCTTTCTTTTCGGCAAGCACGGTGACGGCGCGGTTGAGACCGATCGACAGCACATCCTCGATGCCTTCGAGATTGGCATAGGTGCCGTCATGCAGCACGAAGGGTCCGTAGCGACCGAGACCTGCAGAGATCATCTTGCCGGTTTCCGGATGCGCGCCGACGTCGCGCGGCAGCGACAGCAGCGAGAGCGCCTTCTCGAAGTCGATGTCAGCCGGCGCCCAGCCCTTCGGCAGCGAGGAGCGCTTGGCTTCCTTGCCATCGCCACGCTGGACGTAAGGTCCGAAACGTCCCGAGCGCAGCGTGATCTCTTCCTCGGTCACCGGATCCTTGCCCAGCGCCCTCGGTTCGTTGCTGCCATTGGCCTCTGCCTCGGCACCACCTTCAGAGGATAGCTGACGGGTAAAGTTACATTCCGGATAGTTCGAGCAGCCGACGAATGCGCCGTATTTGCCGAGCTTCAGCGAAAGATTGCCCGTGCCGCAGACCTGGCAGATGCGCGGATCAGACCCGTCTTCGCGCTTCGGGAAGACGAGCGGAGCGAGCGCCTCGTTCAGGGCGTCGAGCACGTTGGTGACGCGCAGTTCCTTGGTGTCTTCGATCTGGGCGAAGAAGTCCTGCCAGAAGGCACGCAACACGTCCTTCCAGTTCAATTCACCGGCGGAGATCTTGTCGAGCTTCTCTTCGAGATCGGCGGTAAAGTCGTATTCGACATATTTGGTGAAGAAGTTTTCGAGGAAGGCCGTGACCAGCCGTCCCTTGGAATGCGGGATCAGCTTGCGCTTGTCCATGATGACATATTCGCGATCGCTGAGCGTCTTCAGCGTCGCGGCATAGGTCGACGGACGGCCGATGCCGAGCTCTTCCATCTTCTTGATCAGCGAGGCTTCCGAGTAACGCGGCGGCGGCTCAGTGAAATGCTGGCTCGAATTGATCTTGTTCTTGGCCAAGGCCTCGCGGGCATTAATCTCGGGCAGGCGGCCATCCTCGTCGTCGCCATCCTCCGCCGGTTCGCCCTCTTCGCGCTGGTCGGTATAGGCGGCGATGAAGCCGTCGAAACGGATGACGGAGCCCACGGCACGCAGCCCGGCCTTGTCGCCCTTGTTGTCAGCCAGGATCTCGACCGTCGTACGCTCGATTTCGGCAGACGCCATTTGGCTGGCGATACCGCGCTTCCAGATCAGGTCGTAGAGCCGCAGCTGGTCGGCATCAAGGAAACGGCGCACCTTGTCCGGCGAGCGGTTGAAGTCGGTCGGGCGGATCGCTTCGTGGGCTTCCTGGGCGTTCTTCGCCTTGGTCGAATAGATGCGTGCCTTTTCCGGCACGTAGCGCGGACCGAACTGATCAAGAACGGCCGAACGGGCAGCCTCGATCGCTTCGGGCGCCATCTGTACGCCGTCGGTACGCATGTAGGTGATCAGACCGACGGTCTCGCCGCCGATATCGATACCTTCATAGAGCTTCTGCGCGACCTGCATGGTGCGCGATGCCGAGAAGCCGAGCTTAGAGGAGGCTGCCTGCTGCAGGGTGGAGGTGGTGAAGGGCGGGCCCGGATTGCGCTTGACCGGCTTTGCCTCAACGCTGTCGACGGCAAAGGCTGCACCTTCGAGCAGGGCCTTGATACCAGCGGCCTGATCACCATTGGTGACCGAGTTGCGCTGCATGCGCTTGCCCTGATGCGAAACGAGCTTCGCCTCAAACTCGTCACCGCGCGGCGTCTTCAGAAGCGCGGAGATGTTCCAGTATTCCTCAGCAACGAAGCGCTCGATCTCGGTCTCTCGGTCGCAGACGAGGCGCAGCGCCACCGACTGCACGCGGCCGGCAGAGCGAGCGCCGGGAAGCTTGCGCCAGAGAACCGGCGAGAGATTGAAGCCGACGAGATAGTCCAGAGCACGGCGTGCGAGATAGGCATCGACCAGCGGTGTGTCGATGTCGCGCGGATTGGCCATGGCATCGAGCACGGCCTTCTTGGTGATCGCGTTGAAGACGACGCGCTTCACAGGCTTGTCGCCAATCACGCGCTTCTTCTTCAGGAGGTCGAGCACATGCCAGGAAATGGCTTCCCCTTCGCGATCCGGGTCGGTCGCGAGGAACAGGCCGTCAGAGGACTTCACCGCATCGGCGATGTCCTTCATCCGCTTTTGCGAGGCCGTATCGACCTCCCAGAACATCTCGAAATCCTGGTCCGGCAGAACGGAGCCATCCTTGGCTGGCAGATCGCGCACATGGCCAAACGAGGCGAGCACCTTGTATCCGGGACCCAGATACTTGTTGATCGTCTTGGCCTTGGCCGGGGATTCTACGACTACGACGTTCATTGGACAGATGTACCTTCAACGCATCCGATCCGCGGCACCGCACCACAGTCTTCGGAACACGGTTTTCCGACATGGAGGGCGAAACGCCTGCGGTCAAGAGGCTGAGACCAAAGATCGTGGATTAGAACCCATGCAATAACCCTGAATTGAGCCTCCGGGGACAGCAAACGGGAGAGCAAGCAAGCCTCACCGCCTGACGAGACCGACGCCCTCAGGTTGCCGATTTCGAGATTGCCCGAAGGGCTGTTCGCCCTTGGTGTTCCGTGGTTGCCGAATTCCAAGACCGGGCCTTCCGCTCCGCCCACAATTTTTTCCAGGGATGAACCCGAAACCGCCGACCCTTGGTTATTTTTAATCGATGATCTCTGGCATTGGCTCGCAACACAATGCAACTTTTGGGAGATGCTGGGTAGATTGCAATCTGAGATAAATGATCTATTGTATTTTGCAGGGAAAGGCGAGGCCAGGTTGTAGCGGCCTCCGTTGTTGACGGGCGAGAGCGATGGCACGAGACACAGTCGAGACGAATGGTCGCGGTACCCGCACGATGGAGAATATTGCCTACATCCGCCAGATGCTCGCGGAGTTGCGGCTGGTTGCGGAAAACGAAGGCGCCGAGATGCTGTGCTACCTGATCGAGATGGCCTATGTGGAGGCGGGAGACGTCCAGTCCGGCCGTCGCGCGCTGTCAATCCATCATGCTCAGCGAGACAAAGCCTCCCGCATGCCGCTCTAGCCGTCCGGCGATATCGAGTTCCAGCAGCACCAGATAGACGGATGAAGCAGCGAGCCCCGTATGCCGGATGATGTCGTCGATCTCGACAGGTGTCGGGCCCAATGCCTGGATGATGACCAGACGCTCGTCGTCATTCGGGGGCGGCGCCAGTGGCCGTTCACCGCCATCGTCTCTTCCGGGTTCGTCGGCCTCACTTGCACTGAAGAGATCGAGCTCTGAAATCGGGGCGAGTGCCTGCAACACGTCCTGCGGCTTGGTGGTAACCGTCGCGCCATCCTTGAGCAGCCCGTTTGTCCCCTCGCAACGAGGATCGAGCGGCGAGCCGGGCACAGCAAAGACCAGCCGCCCGAACTCACCGGCAAGCCTTGCCGTGATCAGTGAGCCTGAGCGCGCGGCCGCCTCGATCACCACGACCCCAAGCGCAACACCCGCGATCAACCGGTTGCGCCGGGGAAAATCCCGCGCCCGCGGCTCCCAGCCGAAGGGCATTTCGGAGATGGCAAGTCCCCGTCCGCTGCAGATCTGGTCGAGCAGATCGATATTCTCGGGCGGATAGGGTTGGTCGAGCCCGCCGGCCATGGCCGCAATCGTGCCGGTCTCAAGGCTTGCCCGATGCGCCGCCGCATCGATCCCCCGCGCAAGGCCCGACACGATGGAATAGCCGGCGCGACCGATCTCCCGCGCCATCATCGCTGCGAATTTGGTGCCGCTGATCGAGGCGTTGCGCGATCCCACAATGCCGACTGCGGGTAGGGTGGCGACATCAAGATCACCCTTGGCCGCAATCAGGGGAGGGGCAGCATCGATCTGTCTGAGAGCCGAGGGATAGTCCGGCTCGCCGATGCCGATGAAGCGCGCACCGAAGCGGTGGGCCGTTTCGATCTCTCGTTCGGCATCCGCGACGGTCGCAATGCGGATGGCGCGGGTCGAGCCGCCTCGGCGTGAGAGTTCGGGAAGCGCGTCGAGAGCAGCCTCGGCCGAGCCGAAATGGTTGATCAAGTCCCGGAAGGTCGCCGGGCCGACATTGTCGCTGCGGATCAGCCTCAGCCAGGCGATCCTCTGGCGGTCCGTCAGCGCAATCCCTTTTCGTCTTGCGCTGTCTGACCTCATGGCTTTCCTCTAGCCTTTTTTGCCGATCTTGCTTTCTGTTCCCGCGATCAGCCGCTCGATATTCTGCTTGTGACGCCAGTAGGTGATGATCGTCATCACGGCTGTCACGACGGCCGCTTCTTCAACCCCGAGTATCCACAATACAACCGGAATGACAAGTGTGGCGACGAGCGCGGACAACGAAGAGTAGCGGGTGATGAAAGCGACCGAGAGCCAGGCGACGGCGAAGACGAGTACCATCAGCGGAGCAACGCCGAGCAGGGTGCCGATATAGGTCGCGACACCCTTGCCACCCTTGAAGCCCAGCCAGACCGGGAAGAGATGGCCGATAAAGGCGGCGAAACCACCGAACAGCGCCGCATTATGCCCGAACACCGCATGCGCGATCAGCGCTGCCGCCGTCGCCTTCAGCGCGTCGAGAAGAAGCGTCGCAGCCGCGAGCTTCTTGTTGCCGGTGCGCAAGACGTTGGTCGCACCGATATTGCCCGAGCCGATCGAGCGCAGGTCGCCGAGGCCGGCCATCTTCGTCAGAACGAGACCGAAGGGGATGGAGCCGAGCAGGTAACCGAACAGGAGAACGATGGCGAGATTGGCCCAGCCGAGAGCGGAAAAGTCGATCATGGGTATCCGTGTCCCTGTTCGTTAAAGACTATGGACGCACTGGCCGTCGACAAAGGTCGCAACGGCCCGGCCCGAGAAGCGAGCATCTTCGAAGGGCGTGTTCTTCGAGCGCGCAAGCAGGCTGTCGCGCGACACCAGCCACGGCTCGTCGAGATCGATAAGCGCGATGTCGCCTGGTGCACCCACCTTCAACGTGCCGCCCGGCAGTCCGAAGATCTCAGCCGGCCGCGTCGACATGGCATCGATCAGCCGCATCAGCGGCACTTGGCCGGCATGATGCAGGCGAAGGGCAGCCGAGAGCATGGTCTCGAGCCCGATCGCCCCGTCGGCAGCCTCGCCGAAGGGCAGGCGCTTGGTGTCGACGTCCTGCGGATCATGCGAGGAGACGATGATGTCGATCTGGCCCTTGGCCAGCGCATCGACCATCGCCATGCGATCGTCTTCCGAGCGCAGCGGCGGGTAGAGCTTGAAGAAGGTCCGATACTCGCCGATGTCGTTTTCGTTGAGGCTCAGGTGATTGATCGAGATGCCGCAGGTGACCTTGGCGCCACGCTTGCGGGCCACTTGGATCGCCTCGACCGATTCCGGCACCGAGATCTGCGACGCGTGATACTTTGCCCGCGTCAGTGCTGCGATGCGCAGGTCACGCTCGAGCGGAATGATCTCGGTTTCGCGCGGGATGCCGCCAAGCCCGAGCCAGCTGGCGAGCAGCCCCTCGTTCATTACGCCATTGGCGGCGAGATATTTCTCCCGCGTTTCGAGCGCGATGACGGCCCCGAATTCGCGCGCATAGGTCATCGCGCGCCGCAGCACCTGTGTGTCGTTCAGCCCGTAGCGACCATTGGTGAAGGCAACCGCACCGGCCTGCTGCAAGAGACCCATCTCGGTCATCTCGGCGCTCGTCATGCCCTTGGTCAGAGCCGCTGCCGGATAGACATTGACACTGGCGGTATCTCGGGCGGTCTTCTTGACGAACTCGACAAGCGCGATGTCGTCGATGACAGGGTCCGTCTCCGGCATCATGATGAAGGAGGTGATGCCCCCAGCTGCTGCCGCACGGCTCGCCGACGCGATCGTCTCGCGATGTTCCGAACCCGGTTCGCCGACAAAGACGCGGGCATCGACGAGACCCGGAACGGCGGTGAGGCCTCGGGCATCCCGAATTTCGGCGCCCTCAGGCGCGCCCTGGTTCTGGGCATCCGCGCCAGAAGCGACGATCAGTCCGTCATGGCCGACGATGATGGTGCCGACTTCGTCGAGCGTGCGCGAGGGATCAACGATCCGGACATTCTTGAGAAGAAGAGGCTTTCTCATGCGCCCATTCCCTCCGAACGCGGTCCCTGGTTCTGCGACACCAGCAGCGTCTCCATGACGGCCATGCGAACCGCGACCCCCATCTCGACCTGGCTCTCGATCACGCTTTGCGGACCGTCGGCGACTTCCGAAGCGATCTCGACGCCGCGGTTCATCGGTCCCGGATGCATGACGAGTGCATCCTCCTTGGCGACCTTCAGCTTTTCAGCATCAAGGCCGTAGAAGTGGAAGTACTCACGCACCGACGGCACGAAGGAGCCCGACATGCGCTCACGCTGCAGACGCAGCATCATCACGACATCAGCATCCTTCAGCCCTTCCTTCATGTCATGGAAGACCTCGCAGCCCATGTCGGCGATGCCGGCTGGCAGCAGCGTCGCGGGTGCGACGACGCGGACGCGGGCACCCATGGCATTGAGCAGCAGGATATTGGAGCGCGCCACGCGCGAATGCAGCACGTCGCCGCAGATCGCGACGATGATGCGCGACAGCTTGCCCTTGGCGCGCCGGATGGTGAGCGCGTCCAGCAGCGCCTGGGTCGGATGCTCGTGTTGCCCGTCACCGGCATTGACCACCGAGCAGGCGACCTTCTGCGCGAGTAGGGCGGCAGCCCCCGCAGAGGAGTGGCGCACCACAAGCACATCCGGCCGCATGGCGTTCAGCGTCATGGCCGTGTCGATCAGCGTTTCGCCCTTTTTGACAGACGAGTTGCCGACCGACATGTTCATCACGTCGGCGCCAAGGCGTTTGCCTGCGAGCTCGAACGAGGCTTGTGTCCGCGTCGAGGCTTCGAAGAAGAGGTTGATCTGGGTGAGGCCCCTCAGCGTGGAAGTCTTCTTCTCCCGCTGGCGGCTGATTTTGACGGCTTCGTCTGCCTTGTCGAGAAGGAACGTGATGTCCTGCTCGGTAAGGCCCTTGATGCCGATGAGATGGCGATGGGGAAAGAAGACCATGGACGTCCTCCTGAGATGTCACGCGGTCTATAAAGTGTGGGATCGGGCCGGGCAAGCACATGCTAGGTGGATTGACGCACGGTCCCCATGTAATAGAGCGAACAGAAGGTAGGGAACACCGGCGCCTTGATGCGCCCTGGATGCTTCGACCGCAGTGGAATTATGAAGGCGAAGCGTTGGCGGCCCAGCGCGCGCCTTCTCATGAGATCGGCAGGATTGATGAACCGGACGGAAGAAAAACTCGCAGCGCTGAACCAGCCCAAACCTTGGTCCGGCGTCAATGCCTACCGGTCCGATCCGTTGCTCGTCGATCTGACATCCTCGCTGTCGCGCCCGCTGCGCGAGGAATATGACGTAATCGGCAAATACGTCACTTCGCCGGAAGCCCAGGAACTGGCGCGTATGGCCAATGCCAGCCCGCCGCAGCTCAGAACCCATGGCGTGCGCGGCGAACGCCTCGACGTCGTCGAATTCCACCCCGCCTGGCACGCCCTGATGCGCCGCTCGATGGCCTCCGGCCTGCACTCCTCCGTCTGGGAAAATGCGCCGGAAGCCCGTGGCCATGAGCACAAGGCGCGTGCCGTCCGTTTCTTCCTCACCGCCCAGCTCGAATCGGGTCATCTCTGCCCGCTCACCATGACCAGTGCCTCGGTCGCTGCCCTTGTTGCATCGCCGGCTGTCCAGAAGGAATGGACGCCGCGTATCCTGTCGCGCAAATACGACAGCAGCAACAAGCCGCCGATGCAGAAGAGCGCCGTCACCATCGGCATGGGCATGACCGAGAAGCAGGGCGGCACGGATGTCCGCGCCAACACCACGACTGGCGAACGGGTGGGCGAGGGGATCTACCGCCTCGCTGGCCACAAGTGGTTCATGTCCGCCCCGATGAGCGACGCCTTCGTCATGCTCGCCCAGACCAAGGATGGCATGGGCTGCTTCCTCGTGCCGCGCCTTCTGGAAGATGGCTCCGCCAACGGGCTGGAATTCCAGCGCCTGAAGGACAAGCTCGGCAACCGCTCGAATGCCTCTTCCGAAGTCGAGTTCTCCGAGACCTTCGGTTTCCTCTTGGGCACACCGGGCGACGGCGTGCGCACCATCCTCGACATGGTGACGCTGACACGCCTCGACTGCGCGCTCTCCTCTGCTGGTATGATGCGTGCATCGATGGCCGAAGCCGTGCATCACGTGCGCGGCCGCGCCGTTTTCGGCAAGAACCTCATCGATCAGCCGATGATGACGCGTGTCCTGGCCGACATGGCGCTCGATGTTGCTGCTGCCACCGCACTTGCCTTCCGCTTGGCCGACAGCTTCGACAAGGCGCGTGAAAACCCTGTCGATGCAGCCTACGCCCGCGTCATGACGCCCGTCGCCAAATACTGGATCTGCAAGATCGCGCCATCGCTGATCTACGAAGCCATGGAATGCATCGGCGGCAGTGGTTATGTCGAGGAACGCCCGATTGCGAGGCATTATCGCGAAGCCCCGGTCAATGCGATCTGGGAAGGCTCCGGCAATGTCATGGCGCTGGATGTCTTGCGTGTGCTGAGCCGCGGCAAGGATCTCTTCGAAACGCTGTTTGCCGGTCTCGAGCGGGATCTCGGTCCCTCGGGCAAGAAGACCGTGGAAGTCCTGCGTGCCGCAACGGCGCTTGCCGAGCGCGACGAGGCCGCCGGCCGTCTGCTGATTGAGCAACTGGCGCTCGCGGCCGGTGCCGCCGAGCTTTATCGCCTGGGCGCCGGCAAGATCGCCGATGCCTTCCTCGAATCACGCTTGGCTGGCGGCTGGCGCCATACCTATGGCGTGCTCGATGCGCGCTTCGATTCCCGCTACGTGCTCGACCTGCTTTATCCGCCCGCCACCTGAGCCGCGAGATAGAGGATCACAGGGATCGTGAAAAAGGCAGCGACCGTCTGCACGGTGGCCGCTGCCGCATAGAGATCGGCATCACCGCCCATCTGCTTGGCGAGCACATAGCCGTTCATCGCGGTCGGCACGGCTGCACCCAGCGCGATCATCACGACGATCTCGCCTGAGAGCCCGAAGGCGAGGGCAAGGGCGACCGCGACGACTGGAAAAACGATCAGCTTGAGCAGCAGTGTCAGCAAAACGCTCGGCTGCGGCTTCAGCGCGTCGGCGATCCTCAGCCCCGCACCGACGGTCACAAGACCCAAGCCCAGCGAGGCGCTGGCGACCAGGTCAACCGCAGTCATCAGCGGCGCATAGACGGTCAGCCCAGCAAGGTTCACGGCAACGCCCAGTGCCGCACCGATGATGATGGGGTTGGTGACGATTCGCACGACGAAGGTCTTGAGATTGCGGCTTTCGCCGGAAAACCAGACCATGATGCCGACATTGATCAGGTTGAGCGGCACGATGATGGAGGCCATGATCACCGCGATGACCGTCAGACCTGTCGCACCGGTCAACTTTTCCGCAATGGCGAGCGCCATGAAACCGTTCCAGCGCGTCGAGGTCTGGAAGACGGAGGTATAAGCAGGCCCGCCCATGCCGCTCCGCTTGAGAAGTGGCCAGAGCGCCAGCACAAGACCCGTCATCACGCCAACGGCGAGCAAGGAGACAAAACCCACGCTGCCACTGTCCAAGGCGGAGAAGTCGGCCGATGACAGCGTCTGGAACAGAAGCGCCGGGAAGAGGACGAAATAGCCGAACTGCTCGAGCCCGCCCCAGAAGCTCTCATTGATCAGTGACGTTCGCTTCAGCACCACGCCGAGAATCACGAGCAGGAAGATCGGCAGGATGCTTTCGAAGATGATCAGCATGGCGGGTCCAGGATGGCGGGCAGGGGAGGGGTAGACCCGGAAAACCCTGCATTCAATCGAAATTCGTGTCCGGGCGACATTTTCAGCCAAGTGGCTGAAACTGCTCATCCACAGGCGCTGTTAACCTTAACAAAGGGTTTGCGTTGCGCAGCGACGCCGAACGGGCCACCTTTTGGGCGGGACAGACGTTAAAGGGTACAGTGGTGACGGACGCTGTTTGTGCACGGCCGGTGGCGACCATCATGATGATGGTGTTTTTCTCGGGGTTGGCGCTCGATATCGCCGTCCCTGCGACCGTGCTGACGGCGATGGCGTCACTGAAATGGCTGGTGGAAAGCTGGCCGGCGGCAAATGATTTGCCGTTCGATCAAAAGGCGGAAACGGCATGAAGACACTTCTGCTCTTGTGGGCTTTGCCCATCACGATCTTGGGCGCCTGGTACGGTCTGTCCTACTATGACATGAGCTTCGGCATCTTCATGCTGACACGCGACGCCCATGATCTCGTCTTCCAGATCTATGGAAACGTGCTCGGCATCGCGCCCGAAACAATCCCGCCGCTGGTCCTGCGCGCGATCATCGTCGACAGCTTGATCCTGTTTGCGATCATCGGCTTCCGCCGCCGCAAGCAGATCAAGGCCTGGTGGATTGCCCGTCAGGAAAAGTCGGCAGCGCTGTCCGAAGTGCGGGCAAGTCCCGAAAGCCTGTCCAGCGCGCCTTGAAGGATGAAGCTCGCAGCGGCGGAATCGATCCGTTCGCTGCGTTTGGCACGTGACACGTCCATTTCCAGCAGCGCCCGTTCGGCCGCCACCGTTGACAGCCGCTCGTCCCAATAGACGAAGGGGATGTCGGTCTTTTCCGACATCGAGCGCACGAAGGCGCGCGTCGCCTGTACACGCGGTCCGGATGAGCCGTCCATATTGACCGGCAGTCCGATCACGAAGGCGACGATCTTCTCTTTGGCAGCAAAGGCGAGAAGCACCTCGGCATCCTGCGTGAACTTCACACGCTTGATCACGGGGCGAGGGGTGGCGAAGCGCCGGCCGAGATCGGAGGCAGATAGCCCAATGGTTTTCGTGCCGAGGTCGAGCCCGGCAATTGCCTCACCGGGTTTCAACTGTGCTGCCAGTTCCTCGATCGTCAGCGTCGCCATGCCCACCCGTCCTGTTCTTTAGCGCTTGCGCACGAATTCGGTTCTGAGCACGAGGCCCTTGATCCCGTCGAAGCGGCAGTCGATTTCCTCGGGATCATCCGTCAGCCGGATCGAGCGGATGACTGTGCCTTGCTTCAGCGTCTGGCCGGCACCTTTGACCTTGAGGTCCTTGATTAGAACCACCGAATCGCCATCGGCAAGCTCGGTTCCGGAGGCGTCGCGGGCAGTGGGCTTGGCCGCTGCTGCAGCTGCAACCTCGGACGCCGGACGCCATTCGCCGGTCGCCTCGTCATACACGTAGTCGTCATCGGCCATGGTCGTTCCTTTCTTGCACTCAGCGCTACGGCTGTCATGCTCGTCGCTTAAACCGTCCGGACCGGCGAGGCAACTCGACGCCCCGTTGCCGAAGGCCCGGCTTGCCATATATTCCGACCGACATTTCAAGACCGGAGACTGACATCATGAAAATCACCTGGCTCGGCCATGCCGCCTTCCGCCTCGACTCGGCCAAGGCCTCGATCCTCATCGACCCCTTCCTGACCCACAATCCGGGCTTTGCCGGTCTCGACCGGAAGGACATGACCAAGGGCATCACCCATATCCTGCTGACCCACGGTCATGGCGACCATGTCGGCGACACGGTCCAGCTCGCCAAGGAAACCGGCGCCACGGTTCTGGCCAATGCCGATCTTGCCGCCTGGCTCGGCACCAAGGGCGTCGACAAGCTGGAAATGGGCAACACCGGCGGAACGATCCATTTCGAAGGCTTCACGGTCACCTTCACCAATGCACTGCATTCCTCCGCGCAAGTGACCGAAGACGGCGTTTCCCACGCGCTCGGCAATGCAAACGGCCTGATGATGCATTTCGAGGACGAAGCCTCGGTCCTGCACATGGGCGACACCGACATCTTCTCCGACATGAAGCTGATCAACGAACTGCATCAGCCGGATGTCGGTCTCGTTCCGATCGGCGACCGCTTCACCATGGGCGGTGCGGTCGCGGCACTGGCCTGCCAGCGCTTCTTCGACTTCAAGACGGCGATCCCCTGCCACTACGGATCCTTCCCGATCATCGACCAGACGCCGGAGAAATTCGTCGCTGGCATGGACGGAACCCGCACCCGCGTCGTCGCCCCGCAGGCAGGCTCAGCCGTCGAGGTCTGACAAACCCCGTTGCCTCAGCGCTTGACGGCCATTATAGCGAAGAAAACAGCTTATCCGGAGAATGCCATGTCTGTTGACCTCGCCACCGTCAAGCGCGTCGCCCGCCTTGCCCGCCTCGCCGTGAGTGCGGAGGATGCTGCGCGCATGACCGGAGAGCTGAACGGCATTCTGGGCTTTGTCGAGCAGCTGGACGAAGTGGATGTCACGGGCGTCGAGCCGATGACATCGGTTACGCCCATGGCGATGAAGAAGCGTGCAGACGTGGTCACCGACGGCAACAAGGCCGATGCCATTGTCGCCAATGCGCCGGCCACCGACCGCAATTTCTTCCAGGTGCCGAAGGTCGTCGAATAAGACCGACCTCTGCCCCCTGAGCCAGCCTCCCGAATTTTCCGCCCCGAAGGGCGAAGACAGTCTGAAGTGAAACGACCATGAGCGAACTGACCAGCCTCACCATCGCCGAAGCCCGCGCGAAACTCGCCGCAAAGGAGATCAAGGCCGTCGAACTGACGGATGCTTATATTTCCGCGATCGAGGCAGCGAATGGCGCGCTGAACGCTTATGTCGCTGTCACGCCCGACATCGCCCGCGACATGGCAAAGGCGTCCGACGCGCGTATCGCCGACGGCAAGGCTGGTGTGCTGGAAGGCATTCCGCTCGGCGTCAAGGATCTCTTCGCCACCAAGGGCGTGCACACCCAGGCCTGCAGCCACATCCTCGACGGCTTCAAGCCGGAATATGAATCGACCGTCACCACCAATCTGTGGGACGCCGGCGCCGTCATGCTCGGCAAGCTTAACATGGACGAATTCGCCATGGGCTCGTCGAACGAGAGTTCCTATTACGGCCCGGCCGTGAACCCTTGGAAGGCTTCGGGCTCCGACGACAAGCTTGTTCCGGGTGGCTCGTCCGGTGGTTCGGCCGCTGCCGTCGCCGCCCATCTCTGCGCAGGTGCGACTGCAACCGATACCGGCGGCTCTATCCGTCAGCCGGCCGCCTTCACCGGCACCGTCGGCATCAAGCCGACCTACGGCCGCTGCTCGCGCTGGGGTGTTGTCGCCTTCGCCTCGTCGCTCGACCAGGCCGGTCCGATCGCCCGTGACGTGCGCGATGCCGCGATCCTGCTGAAGTCCATGGCCAGCACCGATGCGAAGGACACGACGTCAGTCGATCTACCCGTGCCGGACTATGAAAAGGCCATCGGCGGCTCCGTGAAGGGCATGAAGATCGGCATCCCCCGCGAATACCGCATTGACGGCATGTCGGAAGAGATCCTGGCGCTCTGGCAACAGGGCATCGCCTGGCTGAAGGAAGCCGGAGCCGAGATTGTCGACATCTCCCTGCCGCACACGAAATACGCCCTTCCGGCCTATTATATCGTGGCGCCTGCCGAAGCCTCGTCGAACCTCGCCCGTTACGACGGCGTCCGCTACGGCCTGCGCGTTGACAGCAAGGACATTGCCGACATGTACGAAAAGACCCGCGCTGCCGGCTTTGGCAAGGAAGTTCAGCGCCGCATCATGATCGGCACCTATGTGCTGTCGGCCGGTTACTACGACGCCTATTACCTGAAGGCCCAGAAGGTCCGCACGCTGATCAAGCGCGACTTCGAACTCGCCTTCGAAGCCGGCGTCGACGCGATCCTGACGCCGATCACGCCGTCGTCTGCCTTCGCCATCGGCGACAAGGAACTCGCGGCCGATCCGGTCAAGATGTACCAGCAGGACGTCTTCAGCATCACGCTGAACATGGCGGGCCTGCCGGGTATCTCCGTTCCCGCGGGCCTCGACAGCCGGGGCCTGCCGCTCGGCCTTCAGGTCATCGGCAAGCCCTTTGAGGAGGAAACCCTCTTCAAGACCGCCCACGTCATAGAACAGGCAGCCGGCAAGTTCACGCCGGCCAAGTGGTGGTAAAGGACTTCGTCATCAGGGACATGATAGCGGCCGATGCAGACAGCGTCGGCCGTGTCGGTTTCGAGGCATGGGCGGCCAATCCGGTGTTGAACGCCTATGGCGTCGACATGATGGTGCGCATTCGCTTGAGCTTCCGCCGCTTTGCCCAGGACCGTTTCAGCCTGATCACCATCGGCGAACTCGGTGGCGAGATCGCCGGCTGGACCGCCCGCGAAGGCGCGCGGGACTACATCTCCGATCTCTGGGTCAGCCCCGCCCATCAGGGGCTGGGCATCGGCTCCGCCCTTGTCTCGGCAACGCTGCGGGAGATGCGCTCCGAAGGCCTGAAGCGGGCGCGGATCGATACCCACGCCGCAAACGAAAGCGCCATCCGGCTCTACAAGGACTTAGGATTTTCCATCGTCTGGCGCGGTATGCAGCATTCCCCATCCATGGGCATGATGGTGGAAAAGGTGAAGATGCAGCAGGTGTTCTGAAAGCTCTCTAAGCTGGACGGTGGCTCATTCCTCCGACGGCGGATAGAGCCGGCGCTGATGAAGAATTGTCACGATGTCGAGTTCTGCCGTGGACACGACCCGATAGACGACGGTGTAGGGGAGGCCAGGGACTGCAAACTCCCGGGTTTCCGAGATTGCACCCGGTCTCCCGAGCGTCGGGAAATGACCTAGAGTGTCTGTCACCTGCCGAAGCCGCGACAGGATCCGTGCCGCGGCCAAAGCGTCTTGGTCGGCGATATACGCATGAATGGCGATGAGATCTGCTTTAGCTTGTGGTGAGAACTTAACGTTCAAAGCCAAAGCTCTCCCAAACCTCAGCAGCCGGGATCATGGCCTCACGATCCTCGCACTGTTTGAGCGCCTTGGTGACTTTCTGGAGTTTCCAGGCTTCGTATTCCTTCGCAGACGCGTCCCCAGACGGGGGCGCGAAGTCTAATTCATCCGAAGGTTTCGATTTTGGCCCAATCATCCTTGCAGCATAGCGCATGTTTGCAACCGGGCCAACTGAGTGAAAGAGACGCCAGCACCGCAACAAGCAGTGCTGGCGACTAAGCTCACCTATTGTCCAGCTCAGCCCTGACAAGCCTCAAGCCCCGTTCGGTTATCCGATAAGGCTTGCCCTGTTTCGAGCTGATCGCCTTCAGGCGTTTCAGCCGCCGGAAGAGTTCGATGTCGAAGCCGGGATAGAGCCAGCCGTCGCGGGAGAAGCACAGGGCCTTCTCGATCTTGCGTCTGTCATCGCGGTGGAGTTCGATCCATCCGCCCTGAGCCATGAGATGAAGGATACGCTGATCCGTGCGTGAAATGTCCATGGTGTGATGTCCGGAGAAGCGCGCTGAAAAGCGCGCATGAAAACGTGTCCGGCGCCGCAGGGCGTCGGGGCTTCGTTTTCTGGCCCTGGCCGTTCGCTCCGAAAGGAGCGGGGCAGGGCCTTTACCGGGACTCGGACAAACCGAACATCAAAACTCCTGTAGACGGAATGCAGATAGCACAGCGCCGACTTTCGCGTCCATTGCGTTGAGGACACACACTCTGGTCAAGAATCATCACCGGTGTTTTACTGATCACAACGAAGAGGTGAGGATGGTCACGATCCGCAAGGCTCGAGAGGGTGATGCAGGGCTCCTGACGGAGATCGGCATGCGCGCCTGGCGCAAGGCGATGGCCTCGGTCGGCGAGGCTGCCGAGATGGTCGCCAACGCTCGCGATGCCTTTGCGCGCTTCACAGAAGAGGGCTGGATCACTATCACCGTCGTCGAAGCATCAGGCATCCCAGCGGGCTGGGCGGCCCGCGAGGACATGGACGAGACAATCACCGACTTCTGGATCGATCCGGATTTTGAGGGTCGCGGTCTCGGCACGGCTCTCCTGGATGCGGTGGAGGAGGGCATGAAGGCGCAAGGCTTTTCCGTCGCCCGCCTCCAGACGCACGCCATGAACGGCGATGCCCTGAAATTCTTCGAAAAGCGCGGCTATTCGGTGAACTGGCTGACTGTCAGCTACAATCCGAAGCTCGACCGGGATGTGCAATCGGTCGGTCTTTCCAAGTTGCTGTCGGACGAAGGCGGCACCGGCTACGGCCAGGAATTCTGAGAGAAGCGCATGAGGCCGAGCGCTGCCAACGCGACGATCTGGATGGTAAGCATCGCCGGGACCAGCCAGTTGAACGGTGCCTTGCGCGTTTTGTGACGAAACAATCGCTGACCGATGAAGGCGCCGAGGGCCCCGAACAGAATGATCGCGATCACAAGCCGTCGCTCAGGCACTCGCCATAGGCCACGGATCGCCGCGCGCTTGTCGAGACCGAAGAGGCAGAGCACGCCCAAGTTCCAGACAATGAAGAGGATGCCCAGCAAGGCCGGCAAGGGGAGCATGGTGACAGACATGATCCTTCCTAGCCCGTGAAGACTTAAAGTTCGGCTTCACTTGGCCCAGTCCTGAAACGCAGGCTGTTGCGGCCTCTCCAGCCTTGCACCTTCGGCCCAATTGCTCTACCTCACGAGACAACACGTCCACGCATGACACGAGCATCCGATGACCCTGGTAGACACCCGCACGCCCGATCCGAAACGCTTCATCCCCGGTGCCACCGGTGACTGGGAAGTCATCATCGGCATGGAAGTCCATGCCCAGGTGCTGTCGAATTCCAAGCTGTTTTCCGGCGCCTCGACCGTCTTCGGCAATGCGCCCAATTCCAACGTTTCGCTTGTCGATGCTGCCATGCCCGGCATGCTGCCCGTCATCAACGAGGAATGCGTGGCCCAGGCCGTGCGCACCGGTCTCGGCCTGAAGGCGCAGATCAACAAACGCTCGATCTTCGACCGCAAGAACTACTTCTACCCGGACCTGCCGCAGGGCTACCAGATCTCGCAGTTCAAGGACCCAATCGTCGGCGAAGGCAAGATCATCATCTCGCTCGGCCCCGACCGTCAGGGCAATTTCGAGGATATCGAGATCGGCATCGAGCGCCTGCATCTGGAACAGGATGCCGGCAAGTCGATGCACGACCAGCATCCGACCATGTCGTATGTCGACCTGAACCGTTCCGGCGTCGCACTGATGGAAATCGTGTCGAAGCCCGACATGCGCTCGTCCGACGAAGCCAAGGCCTATATGACCAAGCTGCGCTCGATCGTGCGCTACCTCGGCACCTGCGACGGCAACATGGACGAAGGCTCGATGCGCGCCGACGTCAACGTCTCCGTGCGCAAGCCGGGCGGGGAATTCGGCACGCGCTGCGAAATCAAGAACGTCAACTCGATCCGCTTCATCGGCCAGGCCATCGAATACGAAGCCCGTCGCCAGATCGCGATCCTCGAGGACGGTGGCTCGATCGATCAGGAAACCCGCCTCTTCGATCCGGGCAAGGGCGAGACACGCTCCATGCGCTCGAAGGAAGACGCGCATGACTATCGCTACTTCCCCGATCCGGACCTGCTGCCGCTCGAATTCGACGACGCCTTCATCGAGAACCTGAAGAAGGACCTGCCGGAGCTGCCCGACGACAAGAAGGCACGTTTTGTTGCCGAACTCGGCCTCTCCGTCTACGACGCCTCGGTGCTCGTTTCGGAAAAGGCGATTGCCGATTACTTCGAAGCCGTGGCCGAAGGCCGCGACGGCAAGACGGCCGCCAACTGGGTCATCAACGACTTGCTGGGCGCCTTGAACAAAGCTGGCAAAACCATTGAAGAGACTCCGGTTTCGCCCGCTCAGCTCGGCGGCATCATCGACCTGATCAAGGCCGAGACCATCTCCGGCAAGATCGCCAAGGATCTCTTCGAGATCGTCTTCAACGAGGGTGGTGATCCGGCCGAAATCGTCGAGAGCCGCGGCATGAAGCAGGTGACCGACACCGGCGCCATCGAAAAGGCCGTCGATGAAATCATCGCGGCCAACCCCGACCAGGTCGCCAAGGTGCTGGCCAAGCCGACACTCGCTGGCTGGTTCGTCGGTCAGGTGATGAAGTCGACCGGCGGCAAGGCCAATCCGCAGGCCGTCCAGGCACTCGTCAAAGCCAAGCTCGGCATCGTCGAGGAGTAAGATCGGTGTTCTTCGTCCGCACGGCCAACGACCGGGATGTCGAACCGCTACGCGCCCTGCTGACGCAGAGTTTCCATGCGACCTATGACCGGTTCTACGGACCGGCCAAGGTCGCCGAGCTGATCGCGGCCTGGCATTCGCCGGCCGAGATCAAGCGGCGTATTCACGTGAAGGGCGGCGAATATCTCGTCGCCGACGACGGCAAGCGGATCGGCGGCATGGCCTTCGCGGCCGTGTCGGAAAAGCTGACCAAGACCGCGATCCTGCACCAGCTCTATGTTCACCCGGACCATCAGCGCCAGGGCATCGGCCGCGATCTCTTTGCCGAGATCGAGACCTGCTTTCCCGATGCCGAGATCCTGCGGCTGGAAGTCGAGCCCCAGAATGCCGGCGCGATAGCCTTCTATGAGGCACATGATTTCGTCGAGGTCGACCGAACGAGGAATTGCGGCGGTCCCGACAGCGGGATCGAGGCTGTGATCATGGAAAAGCCGCTCAAGTGAGCGGCTTTTTTCTTGTCTGCCTTTCGCTCAGTTGAAGGGCGGTTCCGTCACCTTGCCGTCTTCGTCGATCAGCTGTACGGCCGTGCACTCGATGAGACCGTCTTCCTTGGCATTGCTGCAGGCGAGGTCGGCGGCCTTGATGGCGAGTTCCTTCGTCTGCCATCCGCAGGAAAACTGGTGCCAGTGCGGCCCGCCATCGGCCATCATGAAGATGTCGACGCTCCAGTTGCCGGGAGAACAGACCGCATTCACCTCGCAGGCCTCGACAGTCCCGCCGCCCTCGATGCACTGCTTGACGGCACAGTCGATGGCGCTGGCCGCATCCTTTTCCGCGCAGAGCCCCGAGCTCATCTCCGGCGCCTGCACATAGGCAATCGCCTTGCGTCCGCCCTCCTGAGCTTCGGCCGCCATGGCAGAAAGGGTTACGCACAGAATTGTCACCAGTCGTCGCATGCCTGTCATCAAGAAGTCCCCCCGGGGTCGCTATGGAAAGCCTAACTAGCGCAAGGACAGGGTAGGCATGCAAGTGCAAACAGCGACGATCCGGGAAGCCACCGAGAATGATCTGGAGGCGATCATCGCACTCTTCGCCGACGACCCGCTCGGCGGCCATGGCGACACAAACGATCCACAGGCGCTGCCCGACTACAGCGCCGCCTTCCGCAAGATCTCGACGTCTCCGACTGAAACGCTCTATGTCGCGGAGCTTGACGGCGAAGTCGTCGGCACCTTCCAAACCATGGTGACAACCACCATGACAGCGCGGGGCGCAACATCCCTGATCGTCGAGGCTGTGCAGACACGGGCCGACATGCGGGGCAGGGGCATTGGGGCTGTCATGATCAATTTCTCCATCGACAAGGCCCGTGCCGACGGCATGCGTCTTGTACAGCTTACCTCGAATGCGGTGCGCACGGACGCTCACCGCTTCTACCAGCGGCTCGGCTTCACGCCCTCCCATATCGGCTTCAAGTTGAAGCTGAAATGAAGGGGGTGCGACGGGGAATCACTGGACAAGCCGAGAGTGAGGCGGCATAAGCGAGACAGGATCGACAAGGCCGTCCTGCGGCCTGCGGTAATTGCCCAAGGATACACGATGAAGCAGCTTCTCTTGCAGATCTTCACCTGGTGGAACGGTCAGACCATGGGGACCCGCTTCTTCACCTGGCGTCATGGCAAGCGCGTCGGCGAAGACGAGTTTGGCAATGTCTACTATGAAGGCCCGATGACGAGCTGGGGCCAGCCGAAGCGCTGGGTCATTTACAACGGTTATGCCGAAGCCTCGAAGATTGCCTCTGGCTGGCACGGCTGGATGCATTACCGCACCGACACCCCGCCGTCGAAGGAAGACTACAAGCCGCGCGAGTGGGAAAAGGCGCATCGCCCGAATCCGACGGGCACGGCTGCCGCTTACCGTCCGCAGGGTTCCATCTCCGCCACCGGCGAGCGTCCGCGCGTCACCGGCGACTACGACGCATGGACGCCGGGCGGCTGATACCCGATTTGGCCATAATCCGGCATTAGGGCCTCTTGAACGAGGCCCTTCTTGTATCTGGCTTCCGGTCGATTTGGGCCAGTGGATCCACGAAAGCGAGCGTGACGATGAAATTGAGTGCATGGGCATGGGCCGTTCCGGTTGTCGGACTTGCCGCCGCAGCATCAGTCGGCTTGGCCGGCAAGGCCGATGCCGCCCGCCTCGAGAATCCCGTCGCCGAATTCGCCGGAATCGACAAGATCACCGGCCGCATCACCACCTTCGACGTCTATGTCAATGAGACGGTCCAGTTCGGCGCCCTCCAGGTGACGCCGAAGATCTGCTATTCGCGTGACGAAAGCGAAGCCCAGAAGATCGACGCCTTCATCGAGGTCGATGAAATCACGCTCGACCGCAAGATCCGCCGTATCTTCTCTGGCTGGATGTTTGCCGACAGCCCGGCACTCAATGCCGTAGAACACCCGATCTATGACGTCTGGCTGACCGGCTGCAAGACGACGTCGGAGGTTCCGCCACCGCCGGGCGTCGAAGCCGTGGCAAAGCCGGCCCCTGAGCCCGCCAAGCCGGCTTCTGCTGCAGCGCCGGCCCCGACCACCGATCCGACACAGCCTGCCACGGACCCGTCTCTCGCGACGGTCCCGGGCGGAGATCCCAACCAGACGGCTTTGCCGCCGCTTGATGCGCCTGTGGAAGTCCCCAACGAGGTGATCGGCGGTCCTCTGCCGGAGGCAGACATCCTCCAGCAGGACGATCTGGTCCCTGAAGGCCAGCCCCTGCCGCCACCGACGACCCCCGTGACCCCACCTCCGGGCGTCGGCCTCTTCTGAAGCCATCACGGTCGGTCAAGCCAGACGCGATAGCTGCGCTCGCGGACCGCCGGGCGCAGCACCTGTATTTTCCGCAATCCGTCCTCAGACTGGTCTGTGGCCGGAGAAGAAACGTTCTCCGCGAAACGACAGCGGCTCCCTGCCGACGCCTCAACTGCAAGACGCTTCGTGGTTGACTTCCTCCCCAATAGGGAGAACAAGAAGCGAACGAACAGGAGTTCTCCCATGTCTCTCTCCGAAAAATTTATCGTCCTGCCGTTCAAGAAGAACCGGGGCAACATCGTGCCCGGCGAGATGCGGCAGGCCTCTAGCGCCGCCTCAGCGGAGAAGATCGCCACCGCCATGTCCGCCCGCCACCTCGGCGTCGCCGCCTATTCCATCCAGGTCGACGAGGAGAGCGGCGACATGACCAGCCCCAAGCTGATCATCGCCTTCGGCGAAACGGCAGACCTGACCGTGAACTGACGGAGCACTTCACGTGCCCCGGAGTGACGTTTCTGGGTTGCTACTTGTCGTTTTTGATAGCAAGGATTCCGGCAGAGATTTTCTGTCTCAATTGGGCTGATATGAGAGATGACTGACCCTGTGATGCAGTCCGCAACGGCGGCTGGTGCCGTTGACAGCATGGTAGGCGAACTGACGGCCGCTGATCCGCTGTTGGTCCGCAATGACGCGCTGCTTGCAGCGGTCCTGAGTGGCTCCGGCGACTGCATCAAGGTGCTCGATCTCCAGGGCCGCCTTCAGTTCATGAGCGAAGGCGGCAAGCGGGTCATGGAAGTTGACGATTTCGCGCCGCTCAAGGGCTGCCCCTGGCCAGATTTCTGGAGTGGCGATGGCAATACCGCCGCCAAGCAGGCAGTGGAAGCGGCGATTGCCGGCAAGCCCTCCCGCTTTGTGGGTGAAGCGAACACCGTGAAGGGCAATAGCCGCTTCTGGGATGTTCAGGTGGCACCGATCTTCAACGCCGATGGCAGCCCCTCCCATATTCTGTCTATATCCAAGGACATCTCCGACGTTACCGGCGCCCGGCAGCGGCTCGAGCTATTGAACGGTGAACTGCAACACCGCATCAAAAACACGCTCGCCGTGGTTAGCGCTATCGCCCGTCAGACGCTGAAAGGCGACGATATCCGCGATCGCCGCGATGCCTTCACCGGTCGCTTGCAAGCACTCGCCGAGGCCAATGACATGATTTCGACGAAGGCCCTGCAGGATGCACCGATCCGTGCCGTGGTCGAAAACGCGCTGCGCCCGCATGTGCAGAGCGAGCAGCGTTTCTCAATCTCCGGTCACGACCTCGACCTGACCGCCAAACACGCCCTGACGGTAGCGCTCACCATCCACGAGCTGGCCACCAACGCCACCAAATACGGCGCGCTTTCCGATGGCAATGGCAAGATTGACATTCGCTGGAAGGTCGATCGCAAGGCGGAGAATCCCGACGAAGCCTTCCAGTTCGTCTGGCAGGAAAGCGGCGGACCGCATGTCCATCCGCCGAAGACGGAAGGATTTGGTTCGAAGCTCATTTCGCGGATCTTCGCCGCCGATTTCGACGGCCAGGTCAGCGTCGAATATCTCCCGACCGGCCTCGTCTGCACGATGAGGGCACCGATCCCGCAGTAAGCGGGATCACGGCGACCTTGCGCAGCCGGCGCTCGATGGGGTGGCGTCACCTGGAGTGACTGGAAATCTCATCGGGGAGGAAAGCCATGACCATTTCAAAGAACACCATCTGCATCTGGTACGACCGCGACGCCGAAGAGGCCGCGCGCTTCTACTCGACCGTCTTCCCCGACTCAGAGGTGAAGGCCGTTCACCGCGCCCCGAGCGATTATCCCTCCGGCAAGGCGGGGGACGTGTTGACGGTCGACTTCACGGTCGCCGGCATTCCCTGCATGGGCCTGAACGGCGGGCCCGCGTTCAAGCACTCGGAAGCCTTCTCCTTCCAGATCTCAACCGAAGACCAGGAAGAGACAGACCGCTATTGGAACGCCATCGTTGGCAATGGTGGCCGAGAGAGCGCTTGCGGCTGGTGCAAGGACAAATGGGGCGTCAACTGGCAGATCACGCCGCGAACCCTGACCGAAGCCATGGCCGCCGAGGGCGCGGAGGCGAAGCGCGCCTTCGAAGCGATGATGGAGATGGGCAAGATCGATGTGGCGAAGATCGATGCCGCCAGACGGGGATGATTGCCCGACTTCAACACAAGGTCAGCCACAACACCCCGCCATAGGTGATCAGCGTCGACACAAGGGCTGCTGCCTGCAGCATGCCGCCAATCTTAATCAGCAGCTTCGCCTCATCGGTCTGCGGTTCACCGAGCGCTCGCTGCCCATACCAATGAAGCCCGCCGATCAGCGCCAGCACCAGGACGAGCATCACTGCCAGCAACAGCCGCAGCGCTGAGATCGGGCCGACTTCGACCCGGTGCCAGCCGAGGTGGCAGCCAGTCGCCTGGGTGGCGTAGAGCAGCAGGAAGGCGCCGGCCCAGATCACAAAGCCTGTTAGCAGAAGCACAAACGCAGGTGCCTTCATCTCATCGCCCTCCGATCCCGGTCAGGCTTTGCAGCACGAAGGGGAAGGCAAGCCCGATGAGGCCGGCGACCGCCGTATAGTCATGCCAGAGTTGACCGATCCTGAGATCGAGCACCCGCGCCGGCCCGATAAACCCGGCTCGCCAGCGCCACAGCCCATAGAGTGCCAGCACGGCCCCGATGCCCGCATGCAGCACCACATGGGCGGCAACCGCAAAGGCAGCGGCTGAGGCGGCATGCCCCGTCGGTGCCGGGATCGACATCAGGATCACGGCAACCGATGCAACGCCTGTGAGATGGGCTGCAAGCGCAATCGAGAGGCTTGTGACCGTCCGGCCCGGTGTTCCGTCGGCTAGCCGCCCGGCAACGGCGGCGGTGACCAGCGCCAGTCCTCCGACAAGCGAGGGCGCTACGAAGGTAAAGTCGAGATCCGGCGGCGGCCAGTTCGGGGCGGAAAGCCAGAGGAAGAATGCGCCGAATATGAGCGACGTATAGGCCGTCGCATCCGCAGCAAGCGCAAAAACGACAGCCCACCAGGAGGGCGGTTGCGCCACCTCCTGGTGATGCAGTGCCCGTTCGCCAAGGCCGACCTCCAGCGGGCCGATCTCCTGTTTCAGCCCCGTATCCGGCGTCCAGAGGAAGAAGAGGATGATGACCGCGACGAGGGCAACAGGCGTCAGCCAGTAGAGCTTGGTCAGCAGGCTCGCGAAGAAGACGGCCGTCGCCATCGCCGTCCAGAGCGGCAGATAGGTCGGACGGGGAAGCACGACGACATGGTCGAGCCGCCCGGTCACCATGTCGACGGTGAGCGTTTCCATCCAGCCATTGCGCACGAAGCCGAGATAGCCACGCCCAGCGGCAAGCTCCGGGCCAAGGCTCCGCGGCTCGAGCGCATCGGCGCGGCGGTCGATATGCGGCAGGGAGCCGAAATTATAGGACGGCGGCGGTGTGGGGGTTGCCCATTCAAGCGTGCCGGCCTCCCAGGGATCACGGCGAAATGGTCGACCGTGGCGAATGAGCATGATTAGGTCGAGTGCCACCAGCGCAAAGCCGATGGTCATGACGAAGCCGCCGACCGACGAGATGAAGTTCAACACCTCCCATCCGGCCGCCTGCGGATATTCGAACACTCGTCGCGGCATGCCGCGCAGGCCTGTCAGGTGCATGATGAAGAAGGTGACGTTGAATCCGATGAAGATCAGCCAGAAGGCGGGCTTCGACAGATGCTGCACCGGCTGGCGCCCGGTGATGTGCGGAAGCCAGTAATAGGCCGCCGCCATCATCGGAAAGACGAAGCCGCCGACCAGCACGTAATGCAGATGTGCCACGACGAAATGCGTGTCATGCGCCTGCCAGTCGAACGGCACCATGGCGAGCATGACACCGGTGAGCCCGCCCGCCACGAAGACGAAGAAGAAGCCGAACACATGCAGCATCGGGATCGAATAACGCGGCTTGCCATGCGCCATGGTGGCAAGCCAAGCAAAGATCTGGATCCCCGTGGGAATGGCGACCAGCGCGCTTGCGGCCGAGAAGAAGGAGAGCGCCACATGCGGAATACCCACCGTATACATGTGGTGGACCCACAGCCCAAAGGATAGGAACGCCATGGCGACGATCGCCGCGACGATCAGGCCGTAGCCTTCGAGCCGCGTGCGCGACAGAACCGGGATGATGGTCGAGAGCGCGCCGGCGGCTGGCAGGAAGATGATGTAGACCTCCGGATGCCCGAACAGCCAGAACAGATGCTGCCAGAGCAGGGGATCGCCGCCCCGCGTCGGGTCGAAGAAGGGCAGGTCGAAGGCCCGCTCCACTTCCAGCAGAATCGAGCCGAGGATCAGCGGTGGAAAGCCGATCAGCATCATCGCCGCTACCACTAGCATGTACCAGGCAAAGATCGGCATGCGGGTGAGCGACATGCCCGGGGAGCGAACCTTGAGGATGGTCACCATGATCTCGATCGCTGCAGACAGGGCCGAGATCTCGACAAAGGTAATGCCGAGCAGCCAGACATCGGCATTGATGCCGGGCGAATAGGGCCGCGACGAGAGCGGCGTATACATGAACCAGCCGCCATCAGGCGCAATGCCGAAGATGAGTGCTGCGACCAGGAAAGAGCCGCCGAAGAGATAACACCAGTAGCCATAGGCGGACATGCGCGGGAAGGCGAGATCGCGTGCACCCAGCATCTTCGGCAACAGATAGATCGCCAGTCCCTCGAAGAAGGGGATCGCAAACAGGAACATCATGATGACGCCATGCATCGTGAAGACCTGGGCATATTGGGCGGCGTCGAGGAAGGCGCTGTTGGTCGAGGCGAGCTGCGCCCGGATCAGCATGGCAAGCACGCCGCCGATCGCAAAGAACACCAGCGCCGTCACCATAAACCGCATGCCGACCACATTGTGGTTCACGGCCGAAAATCGTTGCCATCCGCGCCCCGATCCCCAGATCGCATCCAGCTGATGGTGCAGCCGGATCGCCGACCCTGGTGTCTGATACCCGGTCTCGGGTCTGGCGTCGGTCATGGTGCGGGCACTCCTGCGGAAAGCGCGGTCAGGCGTTGGCGGTAGACTTCGGGCGGATGGGCTTCGACGGCAAAGCGCATGCCGGTATGGCCGATGCCGCAATATTCGGCGCAGATGCCGCCATAGCGCCCGGGCACATCGGCCCGGATGCGCAGAACGGTCTCATGTCCGGGCACGGCATCGATCTTCCCGGCAAGCCTGGGGATCCAGAAACTGTGCACAACATCGGCGCTGGTGACCCGAACCTCGACCACGCCACCAGCCGGGATGTGCAGCGTCCCGTCGGTTGCGATATCGGCGCCGGTGTCGGGATAGCCGAACTCCCAACGCCACATCGCGCCGCGCGCCTCGACGCGTGCGACGACAGGCTCGTTCTGCCATGCCCCGATGAGATATTCCCCTTGCGCCATGCCGTATGTCATGAGCGCGATGAGAACCGGAACAGGCAGGAACAGGCCGCCGGCAATCATCCAGCCCTTGGGCGAGAGACTGCGACCGAAGCCGGGTTTGAAGAAGGCGAGGCAGAAGAGAACAAGCACCAGCGACAGGATCAATCCGGCCCCGAAAAGCATGATCCACCAGAGATTGGCGATCGCCCCGGCATAGGGCCCGGCCGGATCAAGCGCCGAGAGATCGCCGGAACAGGAGGTGAGAAACAGAGCCCCCAGAGAGAGCGGTGCAAGGCGATGGAACATTCCACCGGTCACCGACCTTTTCCCCGCAAACGGAGAACCCCCATGGCCGAAACATCGCAGACCGACGCTGCCAATCCCGTCATTGAACAGCTGGAAGAAAAGGACAAGACCTCCGCGGTAGCCGTCGCCGGTCACCCCTTGCATGCCATGAGCGTGCATTTCCCGATCGCCCTCGTCTTCGGCACGCTGGCCGTCGATGTCTTCTACTGGTTCACGGCCGATCCCTTCTGGCTGCGCGTCGGCCTCTGGTCCTCCGGCACGGCCTTTGGAGCGGGTGTCGCCGCGGGCCTCGTCGGAACGGCTGAACTTCTGCTCGTGCCCGGCATCCGGGCACGCGCCGCCAGCTGGGCCCATGCGATTGCGGCCATCACCCTGATCTCCGTTGCCGGTGCGAACTGGGGCCTGCGCCTCATCGATCCAAACGTCGTTCTGCCGCATGGCATGTTGCTCTCGGTTCTGGCAGCCATTCTGACGGGGATTGCCGGCTGGCATGGCGGCAAGCTGATCTTCGATCACGGTATCGGCCTCATGGTGTCGCCCAAGGATTGATCGGATCGAGCAGGCGCTTCAGCCCACCCGGCTCGTACATCACGGCCGGGAGGGAGACCTGAGGCGCCTCCTTGGCAAGCACGAGCACCAGGATGGCCAGCACGACGGCACAGCAGCTTGCGGTCGCCAGCACAAAGCGCCAGGCCGGATAAACCTCGCCGTCCTTGAACAGCCGGATCACCACCAGCCCCGAAAAGACGTGGAACATCGACAGCAGGCCGACAAAGGCCAGCTTCCAGGAAAACCATGGCGAGAACACATCTCTCAGGAAGCTGAGGCCGATGCCGCTTGCCACCGCAATGAAGGCCGCCGGCGAGATCAGCACCACGAAGGCAAAGCGCGTCATGCGCTGCATGCGATAGAGCGCATCATCGCTTGTCACATGCGCCCGCTGAACATAGAGGCTCGGAAGGCTGATCAGCCCGGCCGTCCAGATGGCGATCGCCGCAATATGCACGAACTTCAAAAGCGCAATCATCAACGTGGCGCCTCGCTATCGAAGCTTCGTCCGGCAAACACGCTGCGCAGTCTGAGCAAGGCGGCCAGCAGATAGGGAAGGGCGGCCGGCACCCACATCAGAAGCCCGGCCAACTGCTGGTCTGCAAGCGGCGAAAGCCCGAAGGGATGCGTTGTGTCCATATGCGCGGCAAAGAGGGGTTCGCGCGAAAATGTGAGAAGCGCCCCGAGCATGCCCATCTGGATCGTGGTGCCGAGCAGAAGCGCAAGCGCTGCCCCTGCGGAGCGACGCGGCGACAAGATATCCGCCCAGAGCCAGAGAGCCGAGCCGATCAGCGTCAGCTCCATCAACCAGTAAGCGGCAGGTGAGGAGAGGGCGAAGAGATAGGGACCCGGCGCATGCCAGACCCACATCAGGATCGTGTGCACGATGAACGAGAGCTGTGCCGGCATAAGCTGGCGTTCCCTGGACCGTGGCGGGATCGACAGCACGACCAGCGGCGCAAGGAAAGTCACGAGCAGGATGTGGTGCAGCACCCGTGCCGAAAACAGCGCGGATGCCAGCCCGCAGAGCGGTGACACGAAGGCGATCAGCATGACGACAAGGGCGGTGATGGCCGCCAGCCGCTGACGCCCGTTGTCGGCGGAAATGACCAGTAGCGCAAAGACGGCGCCGATGGCGGCGAGCAGCGGCGGATCGAAATTCCAGGTGCTCCACAGTGTCTCAGGCGACGGCGCGGGGCCGCAATAGATATCCAGGTTCATGCTTGCCACCCCAGTCCGGCGTAGAATTCGTCGTTTGCCCCGAGCACACTGTCCCCCCGCTGCGCTCGCGACCTTTCGGCGCAACACGCGCGGAGCGACATTGTTCCATCTTTTGATGTCTGGTCCGGATTTCGCCGGTTCGGTGGGACGAGATCAGCCCGTCCGTTCGATCCGGACAGGCACGGACTTGTAGGCCGGCGTCTTCGAAGCGCGGTCATGGTGGGAGAGGGGCACCAGCGGGTTGAGCTCCGGGTAGTAGCCGCCGACACAGCCATCCGGCAGATCGAAGGGCAGCACTTCCAGCCCGCCCACCCGCCGATCGATACCGTCGCCGGCATCGGTGACCAGGGTCACCCGTTCCCCAACCGTCAATCCATGGCGCTCGATCTCGCGCGGGCTGATGAGCAGGACGTCGCGTTTGCCCTCGATCCCGCGCAGGCGGTCGCTATAGCCATAGATAGTCGTGTTAAACTGATCGTTGCTGCGCATGGTGATCAGGCTCATGCGGCCCGGTGCCGCATCAAAACCAGTGGCCGAGAGCATCTCGGGCGTGACGAACTCCGCCTTGCCGCTTTCCGTCTTCCACTGCCGCTCACGGGCGGAATTGCCCCGGTAGAAGCCACCGGGCGTGAAGATCCGGGCATTGAAGTCCTTGAACTGGTCCGGATAGGTCTGCTCGATCAGGTCCCGCACCAGAGCGGTATCCTGCGCCCAGCGGCTCCACATCATCTTCGGGTTTTCCGGCAGCGTTGCCTGAGCGATCCGGCTGACGATCTCGATCTCGGACTTCAGCTGATCGCTCGCCGGCTTGCGCTTGCCGACCGAGCCGTGAACTGAACTGAGGCTGTCTTCCATCGACACCACCTGCGGCTTGCCGGTGAGCAGATCCATTTCGCTCCGCCCCAGGCAGGGCAGGAGATAGGCGACCTCGCCATTGATCAGATGACCGCGGTTGAGCTTGGTGGCGATCTGAACCGTCAGCCGCATGCGTGGCCAGGCCTCCTCCATCGCCCGCTGTTCCGGGATCGCCCGCAGGAAGTTGCCGCCAAGCCCGATGAAGGCGGTCACCTCGCCCTTGAGGATGCCCTCGCAGGCCTCGACCGTGTTCATGCCCTTCTCGCGCGGCGGCTCGAAATCGAAGAGCTCTGCCAGCCGGTCGAGCGGCACCAGTTCCGGCTTCTCGGCAATGCCGACCGTGCGCTGCCCCTGCACATTCGAATGCCCGCGCACCGGCGACATGCCGGCCCCCTTGCGCCCGATATTCCCCTTCATCAGCAGCAGGTTCATATAGGTCGCGATATTCTCGAAGCCGTGCACATGCTGGGTGAGGCCCATGCCATAGATGCCGATGGTACTGTCCGCCTCGATATAGACCGCGCCCGCCGCCTCGATCGCAGCCCGGGTGAGGCCGGACACCACCTCGATCTCGGCCCACTCGACCTGCCGCACGCGCGCCTCGAACGCCTCGAAGCCGACCGTATGCTCGGCAATAAAGGCGCGGTCGATAATCTGACGATTGTCGGCCTGTGCAGCATCGTCGGCGGCCAGCACATGCTTGCAAAGCCCGAGCAGCACCGCGATATCGCCGCCCGGCTTCACCTGGTGATATTGGCAGGACAGCTCGGTCGCGTGACCGCTCACCATCGCCACTGGATCCTGCGGGCTGATCATGCGCTCCAGCCCGCGCTCGCGTACCGGGTTGAAGGTCACGATCCGGCAGCCGCGCTTTACCGCCGCCTGCAGGTCATGCAGAAAACGCGGGCTGTTCGTGCCGGTATTCTGGCCAACGAAGAAGATCGCATCGCAATGCTTGAAATCGTCGAGCACGACAGTGCCAACAGGCGAGCCGATCACCTTCTTCAGGGTCACCGATGTCGTCTCGTGGCACATGTTGGAGCTGTCGGGCAGATTGTTGTGGCCATAGGCCCGGGCAAACAGCGCCCAGCAATAGGACGTCTCCAGGCTCGCCCGCCCGGAGGTGTAAAACACTGTCTTCTTCGGATCCATTCCGCGAAGCTCCTGCCCGATCGCGGCAAAGGCCTCATCCCAGGAACAGGGCACATAGTGATCGCTCGCCCGGTCGTAGCGCATCGGATGCGTCAGTCGTCCGAGCTGCTCAAGATCGTAATCGCTGAAAGACTTGAGTTCGGTCACGCTGTGCCGGGCAAAGACCTCTGGCCCAGCCTTCCGCCCCGTCAGTTCCCAAAGCGTTGCCTTGGCGCCGTTCTCGCAGAACTCGACGGGTTTGTGATCGGCCGATTTCGTCCAGGCGCAGGAGACGCAGGCAAAGCCACCCGGCTTGTTCTGCTCCAGAAGGGTGGCGATGGCGCCAGGGCTGATGCCTTCTTCACGGACGATACGGGCGATCCCGCGAAGCGACCCCCACCCACCGGCCGGCCCATCATACGTCACCGTCGCATCATCTTTTGCCATCGTCTGTTCCCTTCGCATCTGGTGGTTCGAAGGGGGAACGACTGGGGGAGAGTTTGGTTGCGCGGGATGGTCGCGGATCAACCACAGGAGCCAGTGAGTGTGCGGCGAGGCTTGTCTCCGAAGGACGTCAGGTCAATCTTCGAATGAAGATCCCGTTGAAGCGCCCATCGGCCGCCAGCGAGAAACTCCATTCCTGACGCCCGTTTTCGAAACTGACATCGTAGACATCCCAGCCCTCGTCGGTCACACCCCTGAAGGCGATATCTGTCGTTGGACCCAGACGCTGCAATTCTCCCCTGATAGCCTCTGCCTGTTCTCGTGCGATCGCGGCGAGCGGTGGCGACATCTTGGCATAGTCGGGTTCGCCCCGCTGATGCTGGCGCACGAGATCTTCGACGAGAAGCCGGCTCTTGGGCACGGGCCGTTTTTCCTTGATCCTGTCGGCAAGCGTTTGCTCCAGCGCGCTTACGACGTCTTCCCCGACGCGGAGTGCTACCTGTTCATGGCCATCCTGATGGAGCGTCAGGGCCGTCACCTTTCCGTCAGCATCTCGGGTGAACACGATTTGTGCCGGTACCGCTTTGTAGAAGAACCGGTCCACGTCTTCCGGGAAGATCTCCAGTTCCGCCTGGCCGGTGACACGGGCATAGAGCCTGCTATCGCCGTGCCTGATGGTGAAGGCGACCGTTCCGAGGAGATAATGCCCGGCGTAATCAGCATAGAGCAACGGATCGATTTGGCGTTCGGTGCGGGGCCGCATCTGTTCGTAACGTCGCCAGGCGATGGCATTCGGAGATGTGTCAGTCATCGATGTATCCTTTGCTAGCATCAGCAGATCCTCCGTGGAGAGGATGTCCCCGGCAGCGAGCTTCGTTCGGAGGCTGTCAACGAGGGTAAGACTATGCTGGACGCGTGAGAGCTGTTCCTGCAGGGCGCGCGCCTGAACGGAGAGGACCCGCTCCAGATCGGTCGATTGCCCGCGCAGCAGCCTGCTGATCTGCTCCAGCGTCATCCCGAGCCGCTTCAGCGTCAGGATTTCGGTGAGCCGCGCGAGATCTTGCGCCCCATATAGCCGCCAGTTCTTGTCCGTCCGGCGCGGAGAAAGAAGGCCCGCCGCCTCATAGATCCTGAGCGCCCGTACGGTCAGACCGATACGCCGCGCACACTGAGCAGCAGTCAGCCAGATTTCCTTCGTCTTGTTGTCAGCCATAATCCCTCCGTCTTCGGATGAATCGGTTTTAGGCTATGACCTTGGGCCCGGCTCAAGAGGAAATTTCAGCCGGGCGCGACGGCGATCCAGTCGAGCAGTGCGTCAAGTCTAGACCGGCAATTCTGAGCATGTTTCGATCTTGCCACTCGAATGTGATCCATCGCTGCGCTGGCAGGGGACCTGGCCACCATCCTAAACACTGGACGGATCGCCCCCATTGCGCTAGCCGAGTGTGGCGACCCCGTGTCTGGAGTATCCGATGGCGCTTCCCACGATCTTCTCGCCTTCCCAGAACTGCTGGCGCATCGAGAAAGCCGACGAGTTCTCGATCCTCATCGATGCCAATGACTATTTTGCGTCGGTCCGCGCGTCGATGATGGCGGCCAAGCGGTCGATCTTTTTTGTTGGCTGGGATTTCGATGCGTCCATCACCCTTGGTCACCCCAAGGTCGATGATGGAGCCCCGCGCGGGGTGGGGGACTTCCTCCTCTGGCTTGCGCGTCGCACCCCCGGTCTCGAAATCAGGATCCTGCTGTGGAGCCCGGCACCGCTCGCCAGCTGGGCAAGGCCGTCCAACCTTCCTTATCTTCTGCGCTGGAAATGGAACAGGCAGATCTCCGTTCGCCTGGATGGCAAGCACCCCTTGGGCAGCTCCCACCATCAGAAGATGCTGGTGATCGATGATGCCGTTGCCTATTGCGGCGGCATCGACGTGACGCTCGATCGATGGGACACGCGAGAGCATCTGGACGACAACCCTGACCGCCGCCGCCCCAACGGCAAGCCCTATGGTCCCTGGCATGACATATCGAGCCGCTTCACGGGGTCGGCCGCCCATGCGCTCGGCGAACTCTGCCGCCAGCGATGGACCCGCGCAGGCGGCAAGGACGTGCCGCTGGTGGAGACGGTCCCGACGACTGAGGACAGCGCTCCGCACTTCTCCTTCGGCAAGGTCGATCTCGCCATTGCCCGCACAAGTCCAGCCTATCAGGACGAGACCGCCGTCACGGAGATCGAGCATCTCACGATCGACATGATCAACGCGGCCCAACGCGTGGTCTATGCCGAGAGCCAGTACTTCGCCTCGCGTGCCGTGGCGCAAACGATCGCACGAAGGCTCGCCGAGCCGGAGGGGCCGGAATTCGTCCTGATCAATCCGACCACCTCGGACAACTGGCTGGGCCAGATCGCCATGGACACGGCCCGCGCCCGCCTCGTCGAATCCCTGCGCCGCCACGATAAGTTCGGACGGTTCAGGATCTATCACCCGATCACGGCGAAGGGCCAGCCGATCTACGTGCACGCCAAGCTGATGATCACAGACGACCAATATCTTCGCGTCGGCTCGTCCAACATCAACAACAGATCGATGCGCTTCGACCAGGAATGTGACGTCGCCCTGGAGGCGGGCGCCTCAGAGCAGCTCTCCACGAGGATCGCGAGCTTCAGGAATGATCTGCTGGCCGAGCATCTGGGCACCACGCCTGACGCCATCGATCAGGCGATCCATCAATGCGGCTCACTGATTGCGGCCATCGAGATGCTGCGGGCGCAGAATGCAGGATCGCATGTCGAGACACTGAAGCCATATGAGACCCCCGAAATGTCCGACATCGAACGATGGCTGGCCGATAACGAGATCCTGGATCCGGAAGGATCCGAAGCGGTCTTCGAGCCGATCGAGAAGCGGGGGCTGTTTCGGGGGAGGCTGAAGCGGCCGAGGCGGCGGAAGGCCGGCGGGTAGGGTGCCCAGCTGTCGGAGTAACACAAGGCAACTTCGGTTGCTGAAAGGACAGACGAGGCATCAACTGACAGATCACGCCGGGCGCGCTGACAGAGGCGCTGGCAGCCGGCGGCGCAGAGGCCAAGCGGGCCTTCGCGGCGATGATGACGATGCGGAAGATTGATGCCGCTGCGCATTGACGAGCAATTGCCGCGTGCGGTTGCCCGGCCGTTTCAGGTCCACCTCATAGGCCAGGATATTGGTACTGCCGGATGCCGTCGCCATCAGCAGTGACCGGAGCTTTGGCATCGCCCATTCGCCCGCACCCAGGTCATCGAGCTTTGCGCCCGGAACTGACGCCGGATCGATCTCGAAGGCGCTGCAGAAAGAGGCACTGGCCGCGATGATCGTCAGATCCTCGGCAAGCAGCGGTACGTTGGAGGACACGACGACGGCAGAAGGCTCGCCGCTTCGAAATACACGATCGGTGCCTTTGACATGGAATGTCTCTCAGGGCCCGAAGACTTACGAAGCAAGTCATCACTCGGTGATCGCCGAAATGGCGGAGTGCATCAGGATTGGTCGTGGTGTAGCACAGTTGCGGGAGGCGTGCAGGGTTCTGTTGGAATTCGACGGGGGTGTGTTGGGGGGGGGCGGAGCGGAAGTTCACTAACACTGCGTGGAGTACCAACACTGGCGCTAGAAAATGGTGCCATCCGCCAACATCTCAAAGTGTGTATTCTATTTTGCACTCAACTAATCGGATATGTTATTCTTTCGGTCACTGTCATGAAGGGACGGGTCGAATGACTAAGAACAGTGATAAAATTGGCGATCTGCCTTCGGTAAAACGACTTACGACTGCGCGCTCTGTTGCAGAAGTGGTTCAGCAAATCGCCGCCTTTGCGGTCAAAGTTGGCTTTGGCGGAGAAAATGCAGTCAAAATCCTGAATAGTGCGGGTGAGTTGGTAGCTCAGTCTGAAATCCTAGAAATGCCTGACCGCTTTAACACAGCGTTCGCCGAACGAGGCTGGTTCGCCACCTCATCAATGTCGGTGGATGCAATGCGAGGTGCTTTGAGCAAGCATGATCAAGGTGACATTGATGCAGCTGAGGAGGTGCTACTTCAGTGGATACTCGATCCAGATACCCTGAAGCTTTTTGCAATTTCACGTAGTAAACAATTCAGCGATGTCCATGGGCGATGGCATCAGTTACGGGAAGCTTTAGCTCTGACTGAGGAAGGCCGATACTGGTCTGCCGTTCCTCTGATCCTCATTGCTTGCGACGGATTTGCATCAGATGTGTTGGGTACATCACCATTCGAAAAGAATGCAGATCTAACCCTGTTTGATTCTATGGTGGGTCACTCGTCTTCGCTCCCTGCTGCCATTGCGTTGATAACTAAGGGGATCCGCAAGTCGAGCGACGAGGTGCTTTCGCTGCCATTGCGTCACGGTATCCTTCATGGACGGTCCTTAGGGTATGCCAACCGTACTGTATGCGGAAAGGCGTGGATGCTTATGATTGCGCTGGTTGACTGGGCAGGAGACAAACTCAAAGAGGAAGCGAGGAGAGCTGAAGACTCTGAGCGCAACTCACTTGATTGGCGCGAGCTGGCTGCATCTTTACGCAAGAACGAGGCTGATAAAGCTGCAATTGAGTCGTTTGTACCGCTTAAGTGGGAGAAGTTGCCTGCGGAACATTCGGACAAAAACGATCCACCATTTGCGTTTTGGGAGTTCCTTAGCGGCTGGAAGGCTCGGAACTTTGGCGTTATGGCAACGCGTGCAGTCAATATGACGCATCAGAAACATGGTCGTCTAGCAGGGCGCCTGCGAGAAGATGTCGAACTCGTTAAGCTCGTCGATTTTGAAATCGTTTCTGTGTCCCAGACAACTGTTGCCCGCGCTGAGGCCAAAGTCCGTTTAATAGGCGAGACTATGACAGGTAACGTGAACGGTGACTTTTTGATTTTGGCGTTCAAACACACAGAGGACGGAAAGGTTGCAATGCCGACCGATAATGGTAGATGGCAGGTTCAGCAAGGTTGCATATTTGATCTACTTCACGGGCGCACTATCAATGCGAAATCGACCGATGTTTAAAATTTGTGAGTTTAATTCGTTTCGTCAGTGATCGCTCACCCTCAAAACCGCAGCGTCTCACTCTCCATCGCCTTGTCCAGCAACAGCCCATAGGCTTCCTTCGGGATATCCACCGCCCCGAACGTCTTCAGATGCTCGGTGGTGAACTGCGTGTCCAAGAGCGTAAACCCGCGTTCCCGCAGGCGTTCAACGAGATGCACGAGGCAGATCTTCGACGCATTCGTGCGCCTTGAAAACATGCTCTCGCCAAAAAATGCCGACCCGAGCGACACCCCATAGAGCCCGCCGACCAGCTCGTCGCCCTCCCATGTCTCGACGCTGTGCGCATGGCCGAGGCGATGCAGGGCGCCGTAGAGTTCGCGGATGGTCTGGTTGATCCAGGTGCTCGGCCGGTCAGGGGCGGCTTCCGCGCATTTGTCCACCACCTGGTCGAAGGCGGTGTTGAAGCGGATGTCGAAGGGGCGTTTGCGGATCGCCTTGGCAAGGCTTGAGGAGACGTGGAAGTCGTCGAGGGGAATGATCCCCCGGATCTCCGGCTCGACCCAGAACAGTTCGGGGTCGTCGGCCGCATCCGACATCGGGAACATCCCGATGGAATAGGCGCGCAGCAGGAGCTCCGGCGTAATGCTTCGGTCCCTGCTGCGTCGCCCAGCCATTGTCTTTACTTGGCCGAGGTTTCGGCCAGGTATTTTTCCAGCCAGTGGATGTCGTAGTCGCCATTGGCGATGTCCTGGTTGGACACGAGATCCTGGAAGAGCGGCAGCGTCGTCTTGATGCCGTCGACGACGAATTCGTCAAGCACGCGGCGCAGACGCATCATGCATTCGACGCGGGTGCGTCCATGCACGATCAGCTTGCCGATCAGGCTGTCATAGTAAGGCGGGATCTTGTAGCCGGCATAGGCACCGGAATCGACGCGAACGCCAAGACCACCAGGTGCATGGAAATGCGTGATCGTGCCGGGGGACGGCACAAAGGTGCGCGGATCCTCGGCATTGATGCGGCATTCGATGGCATGGCCGGAGAAGACGATCTCGTCCTGCGTGACAGACAGGCCGGCGCCGGAAGCGACGCGGATCTGTTCATGCACGAGGTCGATGCCGGTAATGGCTTCGGTGATCGGATGCTCCACCTGCAGGCGGGTGTTCATTTCGATGAAATAGAACTCGCCGTTTTCGTAGAGGAATTCGATCGTGCCGGCGCCCCGGTACTTCATCTTCTTCATGGCTTCGGCGCAGATCGAACCGATCTTCATCCGCTGCTCGACATTGAGGGCAGGGGAGTTTGCCTCTTCCCAGACCTTCTGGTGGCGGCGCTGCAGCGAGCAGTCGCGTTCGCCGAGATGGATGGCGTTACCCGCACCATCGCCGACAACCTGCACTTCGATATGGCGCGGCTTGCCGAGATACTTTTCCATGTAGACGGCGTCGTTGCCGAAGGCAGCGAGCGCCTCGGAACGGGCGGTCGAAACGGCCTCTTCCAGCTCTTCTTCGGTCTTTGCCACCTTCATGCCGCGGCCACCACCGCCGGCCGTTGCCTTGATCAGCACGGGGAAGCCGATTTCGCGGGCGATTTCCAGCGCGTTTTCCGGCTTCACTTCGCCGGCAGAACCCGGAACGACCGGAATGCCGAGTTCGACCGCGGTCTTCTTCGCCGTGATCTTGTCGCCCATCAGGCGGATATGCTCCGCCGTCGGTCCGATGAAGGTGATGCCATGGGCGTCGAGGATATCGGCGAACTTGGCGTTTTCCGACAGGAAGCCGTAGCCCGGGTGGACTGCATCAGCACCGGTGATTTCGCAGGCCGCAACGATCTGGTGGATGTTGAGATAGCTGTCGCGCGACGGCGGCGGGCCGATGCACACGCTTTCGTCGGCAAGGCGCACATGCATGGCATTGGCGTCGGCGGTCGAATGAACCGCCACGGTCGCAATGCCGAGCTCCTTGCAGGCGCGAAGCACGCGCAGCGCGATTTCGCCTCGGTTGGCGATGAGGATCTTCGAGATACCGCTCATCGGATCACTCGATGATCACGAGAGGCTCGCCGTATTCGACCGGGCTGGCATCATCGATAACGATCTCGACGACCTTGCCGGACTTGGGCGAGGGGATCTGGTTCATGGTCTTCATGGCTTCGATGATCAGCAGCGTCTGACCTTCCTTGACCATCTGGCCGACTTCAACGAAGGCGCGTGCGCCCGGAGCCGGCGAGAGGTACACGGTGCCAACCATCGGTGCGGTGACAGCGTTGGAGAGGTCGCGGGCGGCAGGGGCAGCGGGTGCAGCGACGGCGGCCGGAGCAGCAGCCTGTGCGGCCGGCGCCTGGAAGGCATAGCCCTGCATCTGCTGCGGCATCATCACAGGCGTGCCGTTGCGCGAGACGCGGATGCGCAGGTCGTCCTGCTCCACTTCGATCTCGGTGAGATCCGTGTCGTTGAGGATGTTTGCGAGATCGCGGATCAGCTTCTGATCGATGCCCGACTTCTTTTCAGCCATGGGTGGATGTCCTGTATTCTTGTTATTGCGTGATTGTTTTCAGCGCCTGAAGCGCCAGGATGTAGCTATGAGGTCCGAAACCGCAGATGACGCCCTTTACCGCGGGCGCTATCATCGATTTGTGGCGGAATTCCTCGCGTGCATGCACGTTGGAAATATGCACCTCGATCACCGGGATCGGCGAGATGGCACGGATCGCGTCATGCAGCGCGACCGAGGTATGCGTGTAGGCGCCAGCATTGAAGGCGACGCCGGCCGCCTTGTCGGCAGCCTCATGCAGCCAGTCCACAAGGGTGCCCTCGTGATTGGACTGGCGGAAGTCGATGGTGAGGCCGAGCTCGGCACCGGCGGCGATGCACTCCGCCTCGATGTCGGCGAGCGTCTTGCCGCCATAGATCCCGGGTTCCCGCTTTCCCAGCATGTTGAGATTGGGGCCGTTCAGCACGAAAATGGTTTTGCTCATCTACGCTTCCGTCGACTTTCAACCGCCTCCTATAGACCGAGAGCCCCTGCAGGGAAAGCCCTTTGCCGTGATCACGCCAAACCGTCCCCGGAAAACCGGGGAAGGGTTAAGATCGGAGGGTAAGGTGTTGCAGGATCTGTCTCAGCAGGTGGCCTTGCCGCAGGCACGGATATTGGCGACCTTGGCCTCGATCGCTTCTTTTCCGACGGCACCCGGAACGGTCTCGTTGCCGATCACGTAAGACGGCGTACCGGTGATGCCAAGGCTGGTTGCGAGCTTGTAGGCTTCCTGCACCTGGTCGGTGTTCGGGCTCTCTTCCATCTTGGCGCGGATCGCCTCTTCGGCAATGCCAAGCTCGCCGGCAATGGCAATCGCGCTCTCTTCGGAGGCGCGGCCATCCTGTGTCATCATGGCGCGGAAGAAGGCGCCGTAATTGTCAGGCGACAGCTTGCGCACGGCATCCGACACCTTGTGGGCCGCTTCACTGTCGGGGCCGAGGATCGGGAATTCCTTCAGGACGTAACGGACATTCTTGTCCTCTTCGATCACGGCCTCCATGTCGGCATGGGCACGGCGGCAATACCCGCAATTGTAATCGAAGAACTCGACGACGGTGACGTCACCCTTTGGATTGCCGATGGCCAGATCATAAGCCGAGTTGAAGATCGCATCCTGATTGGTCGAGAGAGCCTCGGCCGAGCGTTGCGAGCGGATCTCGTCCTGCTTTTTCTGCAGGGCGTCCTGTACCTCGAGCATGATCTCCGGGTTTTCGATCAGGTATTCGCGGATGAATTCGCCGAACTCCTTCTTCTGCGCCTCGTCAAGCGCGCTGGCCGGAAGCGGCATAAGGGCCGGGAGAAGCGCGATACCCGCGCTGGCGATCATCTTGAATTTCAGGGCCATGTCGTTCCTCGTCCTTGCTGCCGTCCGTCGTCTTCGACCACAGGCGTTTCATCCCGCAGGCCGGCTTTCGCCCAGCCTAAAGCCTGATGCTTTCCTGCGGAATGGCTTTTTTGCACCGCCTTGTCCAGCCTCTCCATTGTGATGCCACGCGCTTTGCGGCAAATGTCTGGCATGTGACCGAGGAGCCTTCCGTTGATTTCCATTTCCAAGCGTAGTGCCGTCGAACCCTTCCACGCCATGGATATCCTGGCGGAGGCCACCCGCCGCAAGGCAGAAGGGCGCCCGGTCATCTCCATGGCCGTCGGCCAGCCCGGCCATCCGGCACCCCAGGCAGCGCTTGAGGCCGCCCGCAAGGCACTGGAGGGTGGCCGCATCGGCTATACGGATGCGCTGGGCATGACTGGCCTTCGCCAGGCGCTCGCCGAAGAATATCGCCGCCGCCACAATGTCTCCGTCGACTGGAACCGCATCGTCGTCACCACCGGCTCGTCTGCCGGCTTCAACCTCGCTTTCCTGTCGCTCTTCGACGTTGGCGATGCCGTGGCGATCGCAAGGCCCGGCTATCCCGCCTATCGCAGCATCCTGGCAGCCCTCGGGTTGAAGGTGATCGAAGTCGCCGTTGGCCCAGACACAGGCTATACGCTCACGCCTGAGAGCCTGGAGAAGGCGCAAGCCGAGGCGGGCGTTCGCCTCAAGGGCGTCTTGCTCGCCAGCCCTGCCAACCCGACCGGCACGGTAACGACGAAGGCGCAGCTGAAGGCCGTCTATGACTATTGCCAGGGGCAGGGGATCACGCTGATCTCCGACGAGATCTATCACGGTCTGACCTATGGCTCGGATGAGGCGACGGCGCTGGAGATCGGCGACGATGCCGTCATCATCAACTCCTTCTCCAAATATTATTGCATGACCGGCTGGCGCATCGGCTGGATGGTGCTGCCGCAAGAGCTGGTGCGACCGGTCGAATGTGTCGCTCAGAGCCTCTATATCTCCGCTCCGGAACTGTCGCAGATCGCAGCGCTCGCGGCCTTGAGCGCGACCGACGAGCTGGAACACTACAAGGCTGCCTGCCAGGCCAACCGCGATTTCCTGATGGCCCGCCTGCCGCAAATCGGTCTGCCGCTGCTCTCGCCAATGGACGGCGCGTTTTACGCCTATGTCGATGCGACGCGGTTCACGAACGATAGCATGGGTTTCGCCAGACGCATCCTCGCCGAAACGGATGTGGCGGTCACACCTGGCCGCGACTTCGACCCGGTGGAGGGCCATCTGGCGATGCGGCTGTCCTACGCCGGCACCATGGCAGAGATGGTCGAGGCGACCGATCGGCTGGAAAATTGGCTTCCGAAAAGCGCTTAGGCATTGAGCGAAATGGATTCATGGTCAACGACTTCGCGCGAGTTGCTGAATCAGAGTGAGAGCCAGCTGATTCAGTCTCTGAAGTATGTGGCCTGAACAGAAAGGGGAGCCGGACATGACAATCAAGCGGATCACTTCGCTCGCTGCGGCTCCTGACATTCTGACCGAGCGCACGCACCTGCGGGCGCACCGTGTCGACGATTTCGAGCCGATGGTCGCCATGTGGCAGGACGAAGCCATCTACCGCTACATCATTGGCCGCCCCTCGACCGCCAGCGAAACCTGGTCGCGGCTTCTCCGTTACATCGGCCATTGGCACGCGCTCGGCTTTGGCTATTGGGTGATCGAGGACCGGGCAGATGGCCACTATATCGGAGAAGCAGGCTTCGCCGATTTCCGTCGCGACATGGATCCGCCGCTCGGGCCGGAACCCGAAGCCGGCTGGGCGCTGGTGTCATCCGTCCAGGGGCGCGGGCTTGCGACCGAAGTCATGCTGGCCGCCCATGCCTGGATGGACTCACACAATCCTCATGACCACACACTCTGTATCCTCGCACCGGAACACGCTGCATCGATCCGCGTGGCGGAGAAATGCGGCTATGCCCACGCTTATGACACCACCTTCGCCGGGGGTCCGACATCAGTGATGAAACGCGCACGTGCCCGCGCCTGACGGGTCGGATCCTGGAGACAACAAAAAAAGGGCCCGGTGAAGGGCCCTTTTTGCATTCAATCATGACTGCGCGGGTCTCAGAAGAAACCGCCGCGCTTCTGCCACCAGCCGCCCTTCTTGGGCTTGGCATCGGCGCTGTCTTCCGTGGCCTTGACCGAAGTTACGACCGGTTCGGACGAAGCCACGTTGGACTCGCGGTTGGCGCGGGCCGGCTTTGCCTCTTCGGCAGCCGGGGCAGGGGCCGGTGCAGCGACCGGAGCAGGTGCGGCAACCGGTGCTTTTTCGACGACGGTCTCGGCAACAGGTGCCACCGGCGCAGCGACAACGGCGGCAGGTGCCACCTCGGCCACAGCTTCGGGCTCTGCGGTAGACTTTGCCTTGCGTGTGCGGCGCGGCTTCGGCTTGTCTGCTTCCGGAGCCTCCACGACGACGTCGGCGGCAACTGCCTCGACGGCCTCTGCGGCTACGGCGTCATCCGACTGGTCTTCGGCATCGTCGCCGTCACCATTGTCGTCGTTATCGTCGGAAGCTTCCATCGAGCCTTCTTCGCCCGGACGATTGCGACGGCCACCGCGCTTGCCGCGACGGCGACGCTTGCGCTTCTGGGCTTCGTCGCCATTGCCATCACCTTCGGCCTCGACGGCGCGGATTTCGCCATTGCTTTCGCCGGCATCATCCTCGCCCTCGTCACCATCCTCGTCATCGAGGTCGGCGCCGTTGTCACCATTCTGGGCGTCGGCGTGGGTGCCATTGCCGTTCTGGCCATTCTTGCCACGACGACGACGACGACGCTTGCGCTTGCGATTGCCTTCTTCGCTGTCGGCGCGAGCCGGCTGCGGTGCGCTCTCGGCCTTGGCGGCGACGACGACGACTTCTTCCTCGTCTTCCTCCTCCGGCTCCGGAACGTAGTCGTCTTCTTCCTCGATCTCGGGGAGGAGCGACATCAGGCTTTCGATCTTCACCGGGTTCTCGACGGCTTCGCCGCGTTCGATGGTGAAGTGCTGCGAACCGCCATGCTGTGCCGGCATGCCGCCGTCGATGACGATCGAAACGCCGAAGCGGCCTTCGTAATCGACGATCGTGTCGCGCTTCTGGTTGAGCAGGTAGAGTGCAGTCTCAGGCGTCGTGTGCACGATGATGTCGTGTGTCGTCGCCTTCAGCAGGAATTCCTCGATGCCGCGCAGGACATGCAGGGCAACGGAAGACTGTGAGCGGATGAGGCCTGTGCCTGCGCAATGCGGGCAGACCTGCGTGGTCGATTCCAGAACCGAGGCGCGAATGCGCTGGCGCGACATTTCGAGCAGGCCGAAATGCGAGATCCGGCCGACCTGGATGCGGGCGCGGTCGTTCTTCAGGCAATCCTTCAGCTTCTTCTCGACAGCGCGGTTGTTGCGCTTTTCTTCCATGTCGATGAAGTCGATGACGATGAGGCCGGCCAAGTCGCGCAGACGCAGCTGGCGGGCAACTTCTTCAGCGGCTTCCAGGTTTGTCTGGAGGGCGGTGTCCTCGATCGAGTATTCGCGGGTCGAGCGACCGGAGTTGACGTCGATGGAGACGAGCGCTTCCGTCTGGTTGATGATGATGTAACCACCGGACTTCAGCGTCACCTGCGGCTGCAGCATCTTGTCGAGCTGGGCTTCGATGCCCGAGCGCGCGAAGATCGGATGCAGGTCGCGATATGGCTGAACCACCTTGGCATGGCTCGGCATCAGCATCTTCATGAAGTCTTTCGCTTCACGATAGCCTTCTTCGCCCGAGACGATGATCTCGGAAATGTCCTTGTTGTAGAGGTCGCGGATCGAGCGCTTGATCAGCGATCCCTCTTCATAGACCAGGCACGGCGCAGTCGAAGCGAGCGTCAGCGTGCGGACGTTCTCCCACAGGCGCATCAGATATTCGAAGTCGCGCTTGATCTCGACCTTGGTGCGGTTTGCACCGGCGGTACGCAGGATCACGCCCATGCCCTGCGGAACTTCGAGGCCGCGAGCGATTTCCTTCAAACGCTTGCGGTCGGTCGGCTGGGTGATCTTGCGGGAAATGCCGCCGCCACGCGCGGTGTTTGGCATCAGGACCGAGTAACGACCGGCGAGCGACAGATAGGTGGTCAGCGCCGCACCCTTGTTGCCGCGTTCTTCCTTAGCGACCTGCACGAGCAGGATCTGCCGGCGCTTGATCACTTCCTGGATGCGATACTGCTTGCGCGGCTTGCGTGAGACGCGATCCGGAACCTCTTCCATGGCGTCTTCGGCGCCGACGGATTCGATTTCTTCCTTTTCCTCGATGTGATCGTCGTCATCATCGTCGCCGTCATCATCGTCGCGACGGCCGCCACGGCGTCCGCCGGCTTCCTCGGAGATTTCGTCCATGTCGACCATGGCAGCGATCGTGCCGCCTTCGACGTCGTCAGAGCCTTCGCTGCCTTCTTCGGAAGCGTTCTCCTCAGCGGCTGCCTTCTTGGCGCGCGGCTTGCGAACACGCTTCGGCTTGGCCTTCGCGGCGGGTTCTTCTGCGGCAGGTTCTTCCTCGACAGCGGCTGCAGCAGCGACATCTGCGTCGGCTTCGGCTGCAAGTTCGGCCGCCACGTCGTCGACGATTGCCGAGGCAACGGAATTGGTGGTGTTGATGCCGATGTCAGGCTGGTCCTGCAGGGCAGGGTCACTGCTCAGGATCTCGTCGCCTTCGACGTCGTTTTCCTTGCGATGCTCTTCGGCTTCCGCACGAAGCAGCGCCTGACGGTCGGCGAGGGGGATCTGGTAGTAGTCGGGGTGAATTTCGGCGAAGGCCAGGAAGCCGTGGCGGTTGCCGCCGTAGTCAACGAAAGCGGCCTGCAGCGAGGGCTCAACCCTCGTTACTTTCGCCAGATAGATGTTGCCGCGTATCTGCTTCTTGTGTTGGGATTCGAAGTCGAATTCTTCAATACGGTTACCGCGAACGACGACAACGCGCGTCTCTTCTTCGTGAGACGCGTCGATTAGCATTTTGTCTGCCATTTAAGCTGTGCTCCTCGGCGCCCTCGGTCGGTGGTCCACCCGCGCGCTGAACTTTAAAGCGGCTGGAACCTAGCGGACTGTGCGCCGGATATAGATGTAGACGCACGGAGGACCGGGTTTGCAGCATACGGACGGACAACGGGACACTTTCTGATCCCGATCCGTTCCTGGTCATGTCAACCTGCTGCAAAGACATCAAAAACCGTACGTCAACGACAATGATATGGACCCCTCGGGGACCGATGAATGCTCGGTAAAGAGCTTTTGGTGGAGAGCCACCGATGCTGTGCCGACCCTTGCCGGCGTGTTGAACCAGTTTCAGGAAAAAATGCGGAGACGGCAGATGAATGTCCGGTTGAACAGGCGCCAATTCCATTGTCTGAGGTTGGCAGCCGTAGGCGGAAACTCTATCCCGTTTGCACTTTTATCCCTCGTTTGCCTTGTATGTTTTCTACGTCACAATAGCAAGAGCAAACGGATTTATGCCATAATGGCAGTGAATTAGGGGAAGTGCTTCACTCTGTGTGATTCCGAGGGAAAAAGCGGTTGTTAACCGCAATTTTGACAGCCATCGGGCCGGCACAACGAAGCATGCGGCGGACAATCTGGGAAAATGGCGCACTGTGCGACTTGTGATTCATGTCACAGTTTTGTTGCTGCCATGACGGGGGCAGGATTTGAGAAGAGTTTTGGCGCGGTCGGCGGGACGAAAACTCGCGCTCTGGAGCCGAATCGTTCTGGCGACGAGCCTATTTGTCGTGGCGCCCCTGTTGGTCGTGCCCGATCTCGCCCGGGCCGTGACGGCGGCCGCGCCATCCGACCGGCTGGTCGCCTTTGGCGCGCGGATTGCCGGTGACGAAGCCCGCACGCGCATCGTTCTGGATTTCGACCGGCCTCCGACCATCGAGACCCGTTACATCGCAAATCCCGACCGCATCGTCGTCGATCTGCCGGCCACCGCCTTTGCCTTTGCTGAGGCTGACCTGAAGGCCACCGGCCTGTTCAGCGATATTCGCTACGGTTCGATGGATGCAGCCTCCGCAAGGCTCGTTCTGACGGCTGCCCGTCCCGCACGCCTCGTGACCGCAGACGTGAAGCCGAACGAGAATGGTGACGGCTATCGACTGGTGCTGGATGCTGAACTGGTTCCGGAACAGGATTTCGCAGCACTCGTGTCCGGCCAGGCCTGGACGGGTCAGTCGTCCGACGCGGCCGTGACCGACGCGGTGCCCGTCGCTGCGGCAGCGGCAGACGAGTTCGTCATCGCGATCGATGCGGGCCATGGCGGCATCGATGCCGGCGCCACGGGGGCGTCGACCAAGGCGTCGGAAAAAGACATCACGCTCGCCTTTGCCAAGATCCTCAACGAAAAGCTCAAAGGCCTGCCGGGCATCCGCGCTGTGATGACACGCGACACCGACAAGTTTCTGTCGCTGTCCGAGCGGGTCCTGATCGCAAGGCAGAAGGGCGCGGATCTCTTGATCTCGCTGCATGCCGACACGTTGCGCCAGGCGGACATCCGAGGTGCTACCGTTTACACGATCTCCGACAAGGCGTCCGACCACATGGCCGCCCAGCTCGCCGAGCGTGAAAACTTCTCCGATACGATCGGTGGCGTCGAGCTTCCGACCGAAACGGAAGCCGAGGTGGGCGACATCCTGCTCGACCTGACCCGGCGCGAAACCCAGGCCTTCTCGATCGCCATGGCCCAGGCCGTGGTCGGCTCCTTCGACGGCCAGATTTCGCTGATCAACAATCCCCACCGCCATGCTGGCTTCCGCGTGCTTCAGGCACCCGATGTGCCCTCGGTGCTGCTTGAGCTAGGCTTCCTCTCCAACAAGGACGACGAGAAGCTTCTGCTCGATCCTGTCTGGCGGGAAAAGGTGGCCGGTTTGCTGGTCGACGCGATCAAGCGCTATCGGCAGCCTGATCTCGCCAATGGCGGTTAGGCCACACCCCGGAATGAACCTGTGAGCGAGCCGCGCTTCGGCGGCAGGCGGCCCTATTTTCCTCACATTGTGCCCGTTATTCAGGAAGATCGCACGGGTCGGGCATTGTCGAATCGTCCTGCCTGTGCAGGAAATCTGCATGACTTGCCAACCATGGCATGACGTGCAAAACGCCACAGGGTGTGCGAAGCTCGTCGCGGCGCGCGAAACCTGAAGCAGAGCCGGTAGCGGAAACATGATCAGACTGATTGGATATCTCTTCGGATTGGCGTCCGTGCTGGCGCTCGGCGTCGCGGCCGTTGTCGCCGTCTATCTGAACGGGGTGACCAAGGACCTGCCGAATTATGAGGTACTGGCCAGCTACTCGCCGCCGGTGACAACGCGCATCCATGCCGGCAACGGCGCGCTGGTAGCGGAATACGCCCGCGAGCGCCGCCTCTTCCTGCCGATCCAGGCGATCCCGGACCGCGTAAAGGCTGCCTTCCTCTCGGCCGAAGACAAGAATTTCTACAATCACCCGGGCGTCGATATCTACGGCCTCGGTCGCGCCATCCTGGTCAACGTCCAGAACCTCGGTTCCGGCCGCCGTCCGGTCGGTGCTTCGACGATCACCCAGCAGGTGGCGAAGAACTTCCTTCTGTCGTCGGACCAGACCATGGACCGCAAGATCAAGGAAGCGATCCTGTCCTTCCGCATCGAGCAGGCCTATTCCAAGGACAAGATCCTCGAACTGTATCTGAACGAGATCTTCTTTGGCCTGAACGCCTACGGCATCGCTGGCGCCGCACTCACCTATTTCGACAAGTCGGTCACCGAACTGACGATTGCCGAGACCGCCTATCTCGCGGCCCTGCCAAAGGGACCGAACAACTATCATCCCTTCCGCCGCACCGAAGCAGCGCTCGAGCGCCGCAATTGGGTCATCGACCGCATGGTCGAGAACGGCTTCGTCGCCCGCGAAGAAGCCGAGGATGCCAAGAAGCAGCCGCTCGGCGTCAACCTGCGGCGCTCCGGCTCGTCGCTCTTCGCCTCCGATTATTTTGCGGAAGAAGTCCGTCGTCAGATCATCGAGAAGTATGGCGACAAGTCGCTCTATGAAGGCGGCCTCTCGGTCCGCACCTCGCTTGACCCGCAGATGCAGATCTCGGCCCGCAAGGCTCTGCAGTCGGCACTGCTGACCTATGACCAGCGTCGTGGCTTCCGCGGCCCGATCAAGCAGATCCCGGTCGAAGGCGACTGGGGCGTTCCGCTCGCCGAAATTCCGGCACTTGCCGATGTGCCGGAGTGGCAGGTGGCTGTCGTTCTCGACGTGGCCGCAGATGGCGTCGACATCGGCCTGCAGCCTGCTAAGGAAGCTGGCGGCAAGGTTGTTGCCGAACGCGCCCGTGGTCGCATTGCTCCCGACAACATGGAATGGGCCTATCGCTCGGCAACCGGTGACCGCAAATCTGCCAAGTCGCCGGAAGGCGTCCTCTCGCCGGGTGACGTCGTCTATGTCGAAGCCCTGGAAGAAGGCGCAAGCGCCTATCGTCTTCGCCAGCTGCCGAAGGTACAGGGCGGCCTCGTCGCCATGGATCCGCATACCGGCCGCGTGCTCGCGCTCGCCGGTGGCTTCTCCTATTCCCAGTCCGAGTTCAACCGCGCCACTCAGGCGATGCGCCAGCCCGGTTCGTCCTTCAAGCCCTTCGTCTATGCAGCCGCTCTCGACACTGGCTACACCCCGGCTTCGGTGATTCTCGACGCACCGGTCGAATTCGTCTCCGGTGGCCAGGTCTGGCGCCCGCAGAACTACGGTGGCGGCTCGGCCGGTCCCCAGACGCTGCGTCTCGGCATCGAGAAGTCGCGAAACCTGATGACCGTCCGTCTGGCCAACGACATGGGGATGAACCTGGTGGCCGAATATGCCGAACGCTTCGGCATCTACGACAAGATGAACCCGGTGCTGGCCATGTCGCTCGGCTCCGGTGAAACCACCGTGCTGCGCATGGTTTCGGCCTATGCCGTGTTCGCCAACGGCGGCAAGCAGATCAAGCCGACGCTGATCGACCGCATCCAGGACCGTCACGGCAAGACCATCTTCCGCCACGAAGACCGGATCTGCGAGGCCTGCAACGCCGAAACCTTCAATGGTCAGGAAGAGCCTCTCGTCGTCGACAACCGCGATCAGGTTCTCGATCCGATGACCGCCTACCAGATCACGTCGATGATGGAAGGTGTTGTCACGCGCGGAACGGCCGCCGGCAAGATCAAGCTCGACCGTCCGGTCGCCGGCAAGACGGGCACATCGAATGACGAGAAGGACGCCTGGTTCGTCGGTTACACGCCGGATCTCGTGGCTGGGGTCTATATCGGCTTCGACACGCCGGCGCCTCTCGGCCGTGGCTCGACCGGTGGCTCGCTCGCAGCGCCCGTCTTCAACGACTTCATGCAGATGGCAACCGCCAACACGCCGCCGGGCAAGTTCTTCGTTCCGGAAGGCATGAGCTTCATCCCGGTCAATCGTACCACCGGCATGTTTGCTCTTGAGGGCGAGCAGGACACGATCATCGAAGCCTTCAAGCCTGGCACAGGTCCGGCCGATACGCTCTCGATCATCGGCATGGACGGCTATGCACCACCGGAAGAGATCCTGCGCGACTCGCCGCAGGCCAATCAGGCCGTGACCTCGGGTTCCGGCGGCCTGTTCTAACCCCCCTCATTGCCATCAGTTGCTGCCCGGCTCTTTACATCAGAGCCGGGCGCAACTATGCGAGGGGCCAGATTTTCACCAGTTTCAGAGGTTGAGAACGCAACGCATGCGCAATGAAATCGAGAATGTCGTCGACGAAATCAAGCAGGCCATAAGCCTGCTGAGGAGGCATCTTTGACTGGGACCAGGCGATAAGACGACTGGACTGGTTGAACAACAAGGCAGAGGACCCGAACCTCTGGAATGATGCCCAGGAAGCCCAGAAGCTGATGCGCGAGCGCCAGCAGCTGGATGACAGCATTGCTGGCGTGAAGCGTCTCGAACAGGCGATGAACGACAACATCGAGCTGATCGAGATGGGCGAGGAAGAGGGCGACGAAAGCGTCGTCAAGGACGCCGAAGACCAGCTCAAGGCGCTGAAAACCGAAGCGGCCCGCCGCCAGGTCGAAGCTATGCTGTCTGGCGAAGCCGACAGCAACGACACCTATATCGAAGTTCACTCCGGCGCCGGTGGCACCGAGAGCCAGGACTGGGCGAACATGCTTCTGCGCATGTATACCCGCTGGGCCGAACGCTCGGGCTTCAAGGTGGAAGTGCTGGAAGTGCATGACGGCGAAGAAGCCGGCATCAAGTCCGCGACCATCCTGGTCAAGGGCCACAATGCCTATGGCTGGATGAAGACGGAATCCGGGGTTCACCGCCTGGTCCGCATCTCGCCTTACGATTCGAACGCCCGCCGCCACACGTCCTTCTCGTCGATCTGGGTCTATCCGGTTGTCGATGACTCGATTAACATCGAGATCAACGAAAGCGATTGCCGCATCGATACCTATCGTTCGTCGGGCGCCGGCGGCCAGCACGTTAACACGACCGACTCGGCCGTGCGTATCACCCATATCCCGACCGGCATCGCGGTTGCCTGCCAGCAGGAACGCTCGCAGCACAAGAACCGTGCCAAGGCCTGGGACATGCTGCGTGCCCGCCTCTACGAAGTTGAGCTGAAGAAGCGCGAAGAAGCCGCCAATGCCGAAGCCGCCTCCAAGACGGATATCGGCTGGGGTCACCAGATCCGCTCCTACGTCCTGCAGCCCTACCAGCTGGTCAAGGATCTGCGTACCGGCGTCGAAAGTACGGATCCGGATAGCGTCCTGAACGGCGAAATCAACGAGTTCATGGAAGCAGCGCTTGCGCACCGCATCAGCGGCAAGGCTTCCGAGGTTTCAGACATCGACTGATGGCTGCAATCGGTTCATGAATGACAAAAGGCGGGGCGCCGGGCGCTCCGCCTTTTTTCTATTCGGTCGACGGGGCAGCCGCTCAGTTGCTCGCCCGCTCCACCCGGATGTCCCCCAACTCGTCGATCAATACGGTCCATTCCTCGACCCGGTCGGTGTCTGGTGCAGTTTTGAGATAAACGGTGGCGAAAAAGCCGGGCGTGCCGGAGACCCCCGTCATGCTTTCCGGTCGAATGCCGGTGACATAGGGCTTGAGCGTCGTGAATTCTTCCAGCTCCACGCTCTCGACAAGCCGCAGACCGGTTTCAGCAGAGGCGACCATCTGCAGATGGATGCGCGCCGTCCGGTCCGGCTGGCGGATGGCGACGAGCTTGTAATAGCCGCGCTCGCCGGCAGCGACGGCAGTCTCGACACCGGGCACGCCCTCAGGCCCCGATTCCCAATAGCCGCCGCTGATCACGAAAGTCGCCGTCAGCGGCAATTGGTCGATCTCGTCTGCGGCCGCCGGAGACGAGAGCATGAGCGAAACCAGCAAAGCGGCTGAGCGGAACACCTTCATCGGAACCTCAATCGGAAAACTGTTCGGCGATGATCCGGTCGGACCAGGATCGATCTGGGTCGGAGAGGATGCGTGCCGTAGTTTCCTCCGACTGCGAAATCTCCACCCTCAGAACCGATTTGACCTCCGTATGATCCGCCACCGCGTTCACCGGACGCTTTTCCGGCTCCAGCACCTCGAGCACCACCGTCACCTTGTTCGGCAGCAGCGCCCCACGCCAACGGCGCGGACGAAAGGCGCTGACGGGCGTGAGCGCCAGAAGCGGCGCCTCCAGCGGCAGGATCGGCCCATGGGCGGAGAGATTATAGGCGGTCGAACCGACGGGTGTTGCCACCATCAGCCCGTCACAGATCAACTCTTCGAGCCGCACCTTGCCATCGATCACCACTCGCAGCTTTGCCGCCTGATAGGATTGCCGCAGCACCGAGACCTCGTTGATCGCAAGCGCAAACGAGCTCGAACCATCGGCATTGCTGGTCGTCATCTTCAGCGGGTGAAAATCATTCTCGACGGCGATCGCGATTCGCTCGGTGAGATTGTCCGTCGAATACTCGTTCATCAAAAAGCCGACCGAGCCCCGGTTCATGCCGTAGATCAGCTTGCCGCTGTTCATCGTGTCATGCAGCGTTTGCAGCATGAAGCCGTCGCCACCCAGTGCCACGATCACATCGGCCTCTGCCGGCTCGGTATGGCCGTAGAGGCGAATCAGTTCCTGGCACGAAGCCTGGGCTTCGTCCGTGTTGGAAGCGATGAAGGCGAGCGACCGGAACGTGCGAGACATGGCGAGCCCTGATGAAATGTCGCCAAGTGGTACATGACATCTACCTGTAACCACAAGCCGTTTCGCCCTCAAAACGGTTCGGCTCCCGGTGGCGTGATCAGCCTGGGAGAGGCGTGGATATTCACCATTTGCGCTAACCTTGCGCTGATTTTTTGCTTTACCGCAAATCGATTTCCGCCTAAACAGCGGCCACTGCCCTTGTAGCTCAGTTGGTAGAGCACCTGATTTGTAATCAGGGGGTCGCGGGTTCGAACCCTGCCGGGGGCACCACTTCTCATCAGAATTGATCGCATTTGCCATTGTCCTTGCGGGCAATTCTTTGGCATGGTCGGCCAACAGCCGAGGGAGACCCGATGCGCGTACCGATTTTGGCCGGCCTGGCTCTGGCCGCGACAGCCGTTTTGATCCTTCCGGCGGAAAGCCGGGCGGCTAATATCAAATACAGCTGTGAGGACGGCACCTCCCTGACCGTGACCTTCAGCGAAAAGGCGGCAGACGTCACGCTTCCCGATGGCATGAAACTCTCGCTTCCGCAGCAGACCGCCGCCAGCGGCTTCTGGTATTCGGACGGTCGCTACGAATTGCGAGGCAAGGGCGAGGAACTGCAGTTCGCCGTCGGCCGTATGGCGCCCGTCACCTGTCGCGATGCCGGAGAGGCCACCGGACAGTTCGATCGCGCGACACGCGCCGAGGTCGAACTGGCCGAAAAGGACACCGGCTTCGACATGAAGGGCAAGCTCACCTGTCTGCGCTACCCGAATTTCGCCCTGAAGCAACTCGACCTCGGCGAAAAGGGAGCGGCCGGTCTCTACATCGCCTCCTCGGAAGGTCCATGCCAGCTCAACCCCACGCTTGATCGCAAGATCGAGGATGATACGGCTGGCTATATCTGGGGCGCAGTCGGCCCTTACGCCTTCTTCCGCGGTGCCGATGGCTGGAATGGTGGCTTGCCGTTCGTGATCTATGATGCCCGCACCGGGACGCGCCTGATGGATGACGTGGTGGCTGGCGAGTTTGCCGGCCTGACGCTGGTCGGCGAGGATCTCACCCTGCGTTACAGGCGCACCTACGCGGCCTCCTGCTCGCTCATCGCCGCCGCGGATACCTGCGCGGCAACCATTCGCAAGGAGCTTGGCCTCGAGCCGGATCGCGCCATGCCGGATTGCCGCGCCGCCTACCAGCCGGCCATCGACGCGGATCCGAACGCAGCCAAGGACATCGAGGCCTGGCCGAGCGTCATCGACTATCCCGTCGAGCGCAAGCTTTCGACCACCGGTACGTCGCTTGTCGCCGTCGACGGCGAACTGACCTGCCGCCCGTCCATGTGACAGGGCGACAGGAAGGCAAGAGAATCAATCCTCGGCGTCGAGGCGCGCGGCCTCCTGGATGTCGCGCAACAGGTCGGGCAGGGCGCTCTGCACGCGGTTCCAGCTCGGCATGAAGGGTGTGGCGTTCGGCTTGTCGAGATAGACCTGACCCGCCTCGATCAGATTGGCGGCGAAGAGTTCGACCGCCTGTTCTTCCCGGTGGCGATCGGTCGTCAGCCCGTTCATCCGCGCGTCGTGATAATAGGTTTCCACCAGATCCAGTGCTGTCCGGTAATAGGTCGCCTTCAGCGTACGGAACGAATCCTGGCTGAACACCACGCCATCGGTCGCAAGCTTGCGATACAGCGCCTTGGTGATGTCGACCGACATGCGCGACAGGCCCTTGGCTGCATCTTCCGGCGACAGCGGCTGGTGCTTGTGGTCATAGGCGTCGGCAATATCCACCTGGCAAATCGCATGGTTGGAATAATTGCGCCACAGCTCCGACAATACGCCGATCTCCAGCCCCCAGTCCGAGGGGATGCGGATGTCAGACAGAATCTGCGTCTGCATGGCGAATTCGCCGGCGAGCGGATAGCGGAAGGCCTTGAGGTAATCGATATAGGGATGGTGGCCGACAACCTTTTCAAGGCTGAGAAGGAGCGGCGTCACCAGCAGGCGGGTGACCCGGCCATTCAGCGAGCGATCGGCAATCCTCGGGTAGTAGCCCTTGGAAAAGACGTAAGGAAAACGCGGATTGGCGACGGGATAGACGAGCCGTGCCAGCATGTCGCGCGAATATGTGGTGATGTCACAGTCATGCAGGGCCACGACACCCGCCTGGCGGGAAGCCAGCACATAGCCCATGCAGAACCAGACATTGCGCCCCTTGCCCGGCTGATCGGGCGACAGATCCTCCGCCTTCAGCTTCTCGTCGACGGCGCGAAGCCGCGGCCCGTCATGCCAGAGGATCGTATGCTTCTGCGGTAGGCGTGAAAAATACTGTTTGGCGCGACGGAACTGGTCCTCATCCGCCTGGTCGAGGCCTATGACTATTTCCGCGATGTAAGGCGCCTGGGAAAGTTCGGAAACGATGTTCTCGAGGGCCGGGGCCTCGAGCTCGGAATAGAGCGACGGCAGAATCAGCGTGATCGGTCGCGATGCCGAAAAGACCGAGAGCTCCTTCTCCATCCGTTCCAGCGAGCGCTCCCTGAGATTGTGCAGGGTGGCAACCACGCCATTCTGGTGAAAATCCGCCATGTTCTAGTCCTTTCGTGATGACGCCGGTTGCGGCCGGCTCAGAGAAACCCCGTGGCAACGAGTTGATGGATCATGATGTTCCAGCCTTGTGGGCCGGATTGTTCCGAGCGCAGGATCGCCCCCTGTCTTTCCCGTTCCGTGACGGGCAAGGCCTTGTGTGCGGGATTGGCAATGATGATGCCGCAATCGGCAGCTTCCAGCATCGCAAGATCATTCGGCGCATCGCCGAGCGCGACGGTCCGAACAGGTTCTTCGACGCTCCGCTGATAATGCGCGACCACCTCCGCCATGCGCTCGGCCTTTGAGGTCTTCGGCATCAGGGTGAAGAAGCGTCCGCCCTGGACCGCGGTGAACCCCTGAGCATCGAGCAGTGCGATGAAAGCCTGCTTCTGCGCTTCGGTGCCGGTAAAGCGCCCCGGCTCGGAAAAGTGCCGTTGGCGCGCAAGTTCGGCCGCGGGGAGTGGCAGTCCGGTCTCCTCGGAAACCCGCGCAACGTCCCAGTCGCCAAAGCCCTCGAAGCAGGCGCCAAGCTCCTTAGGTAATTCCCTAAGAAGCGACTTCAGGTGGTTGTAAGGACTCGACGAATGCCGATCGGGAGGCGCAGCGTCTTTGCCAAGACCGACAACGCCAGCGCCGTTTTCCACGATCATAGAATAGGAAATCCCGATCGCTTCCGCGATCGGACGCATCTCGGCTTCTGTCTTGCTGCTCGCCAGGATCACGGGAATGCCCCGTGCCTCCAAAAGGTCGAGCGCCGGCCGCGCCGCCTCGAAGGAATAGCTGTCATGGTCGAGCAGCGTTCCGTCGAGGTCGGTGAAGACGAGCCTCATCAGCCCTTGGTCGCCAGATGCTGGCGCGACGCATAGAGCGCGATGGCCGCGGCGTTCGAGACGTTGAGCGACTTGATCGCGCCCGGCATGTCGAGGCGGGCGAGGGCAGAGACGGTTTCCCGTGTCTTCTGCCTCAGTCCCTTGCCCTCGGATCCCAGCACCAGCGCAATGCGGTCGCCGGTGAGGGTGCCTTCCATCGGCGCGGGCCCTTCCGAATCGAGGCCGACCGAGAAGAAGCCGAGCTTGTGCAGTTCATTCAGCGCGTCCGCGAGATTGGTCACCTGGATATAGGGGATCAGTTCCAGCGCACCCGAGGCAGATTTCGCCAGCACGCCCGATTCCGTCGGGCTGTGCCGTTGCGTGGTGATGACTGCGCCTGCATCGAAGGCGACTGCCGAGCGCATGATGGCGCCGACATTGTGCGGGTCTGTCACCTGGTCGAGCACGAGGATCAGCGGGCTGTCCTTCAGTGCCTCAAGCCGGCGCGGGGGCAGGGGGCGCGTCTCGAGCATGACGCCCTGGTGGATCGCTTCCGGTCCAAGGATCTTGTCGAGATCCTGTGGTGTCACCGTCTCGAAGGGAATGCCAAGGTTTTCCACAGATGGAATCTCGAGCCGCACCAATGCATTTTGCGTCGCCGAAAGCTTGATCAGCTTGCGTTCGGGATTGTCGAGAGCAGCGCGCACGGTGTGCAGGCCATAGAGCAAAACCTGCTCCGGCGCGAGCTTCGGCGGCGTCCAGTCTGCATTGCTCTTGCGTGGCTTCTGCGGCCCGGGAGTGGGGATTTCGCCCCGCTCACGCTTGGCATCGCGCACCTGTCGGCGCAGCGTCGCATAATGGGTGTCACGGGCGGTTTTGTCGATTTTCGGATCTTTGGCCATGCGCTCTTATAACCATGGGCAAGGGGCGGGCATAGACCTGTGCGGAAAATCCCGTGTGTGTCGGGCCTATGAAACTTTTCGGAATTTTTCATCAAACTTCGTGTTGACATGAGCCGGTTGGGCCGTCATATACCCGCCGCAGATCAGGGGGCGACGCACTCTGGTCTGGACTACAAAGCTTGGTCGCCAGATCCGGACGAAAGAATGGAGAGATGCCCGAGTGGTTAAAGGGGACGGACTGTAAATCCGTTGGCTCAGCCTACGTTGGTTCAAATCCAACTCTCTCCACCATTCGTCCTCGGATCTGAATATGCGGGTATAGCTCAATGGTAGAGCAGCAGCCTTCCAAGCTGAATACACGGGTTCGATTCCCGTTACCCGCTCCAGACACCTTTCAACCCTAACATCCGATTTTCAAACGGTTTTCCACCGTTACCTCTCCTTGCGTGAAGTGCTTTGCGCGGCGGCAGGATTCGGCTGTGGAAACCCTGCATTTCGGCCTCCGGAAGGCTTGTCATTTAACGCTTGCGCATTGCGCATGAAAGCCTTAAACGGCGGGACCAAACCGGTTCGCCGGGGCAACCCCGTTTCGTTCACAGGAAGCATTCAAATGGCAAAGAGTAAGTTTGAGCGCAACAAGCCGCACGTCAACATCGGCACGATCGGCCACGTCGACCACGGCAAGACGTCTCTGACGGCAGCGATCACCAAGTACTTCGGTGAGTTCAAGGCCTACGACCAGATCGACGCAGCTCCGGAAGAAAAGGCACGCGGCATCACCATCTCGACGGCACACGTCGAGTATGAGACGGCCAACCGTCACTACGCGCACGTCGACTGCCCCGGCCACGCCGACTACGTCAAGAACATGATCACCGGTGCTGCCCAGATGGACGGCGCGATCCTGGTTTGCTCGGCAGCCGACGGCCCGATGCCGCAGACCCGCGAGCACATCCTGCTCGCCCGTCAGGTTGGCGTTCCCGCGATCGTTGTCTTCCTCAACAAGGTTGACCAGGTCGACGACGCAGAACTTCTGGAACTCGTCGAACTCGAAGTTCGCGAACTCCTGTCGTCCTACGACTTCCCCGGCGACGACATCCCGTTCGTCAAGGGCTCGGCTCTGGCTGCTCTGAACGACAGCAACAAGGAAATCGGCGAAGACGCAGTTCGCGCGCTGATGGCTGCTGTTGACGACTACATCCCGACGCCTGAGCGTCCGGTTGACCAGCCCTTCCTGATGCCGATCGAAGACGTGTTCTCGATCTCCGGCCGTGGTACGGTTGTGACCGGCCGCGTTGAGCGTGGTATCGTCAAGGTTGGCGAAGAAGTCGAATTCGTCGGCATCCGCGACACCAAGAAGACGACGGTTACCGGCGTTGAAATGTTCCGCAAGCTGCTCGACCAGGGCCAGGCCGGCGACAACATCGGCGCACTGGTTCGTGGTATCCAGCGTGACGACGTCGAGCGTGGTCAGGTTCTGTGCAAGCCGGGTTCGGTCAAGCCGCACAAGAAGTTCATGGCAGAAGCCTACATCCTGACGAAGGAAGAAGGCGGCCGTCATACGCCGTTCTTCACGAACTACCGTCCGCAGTTCTACTTCCGTACGACGGACGTGACCGGTATCGTGTCGCTTCCGGAAGGCACGGAAATGGTTATGCCGGGCGACAACGTCACGGTTGCTGTTGAGCTGATCGTTCCGATCGCGATGGAAGAAAAGCTGCGCTTCGCTATCCGCGAAGGCGGCCGTACCGTCGGCGCCGGCATCGTCGCCTCGATCATCGAGTAATAGTGTCCCGCAAGGGATAATGAAGGCCCCGCTGGAAACAGCGGGGCCTTTTTCGTTGGGGATCAAGATGCAGATCAGCGCCGCGCAAACTAATTCGATCCAGAGCTTTCGCCACGAAATGAGGGGCGCCGGGTGCTGGGGCGCCTGTTACGAGGTGGCCTGCTTCATTGAGCATCAATTCGGTTGGCGGCGGGTTGATGGGGTGTACGCATTGCCGGATGGCCGCCCGATCTTCTACCACTCTTGGAATATGCTTGATGACGGTGTCATTTTAGACGGCACAGCCGACCAGTTCGGCGAGGGGCGAGATGTCGCGGTTTGCTCGACGGGCGACGATGTCTCATTGAGATAGAGACAGAAATTCACTGCCGCACATAACCCCTTGATCACCCCGTGGCTGGCTGGTGTGTCCTATACAGGCGTGCCTGATCAAGTTTTCTGGGATCGTGCAGAGGCGTCCAGACAGTTGAAGCCTGGATGGTGGTTGGCCGATCCCGAACCCTATCTTTCATGGTTCAGGAGTGGCGCTCTACTCTACCCCATGTTTGCAAAAATGAGGGACCGCTACCGAGAGCGCGGTTATGAGGTGAGCCGTCTCGTCTGATGGGTGAGGGGAGCTCAGGCCCGTTCGAGGAGCTGCTCTTCCGCAAGCCGCAACAGATCTGTGACCAGATAACCATTGATCGTCATGCCGGTGAGATCGCATTCGGCGATCGAGGTATCGGCAAGGCTCGCAAAGCGGATCGTGCTGCCATTGAGATCCACATGGGTGACGCTTGCGGTATGCATCACCACATTCTCCATCACCACGGCGTTCATGGCGACGTTGCGCACGACCATCTGGTCGGCATTGGCATCGGTGATCAGGCAGCGCCCGAGATCGACATTGCTGAACACTGCCTCCTTCAGCGAGACATCGGTGAAGCGCGCTTCTGTCAGGTCACTGTCGTCGAATTCCGAGCCGGGCAGGGCGGCATTGCTGATACGGATCATGTCTGTCCTCCGCGGGGCGCCGCAAACGAGTATCAGTCAAAGCGGAGAGTCTGGCAAGCGGCGGCTCTCTGACCATTTTTCAACCGGCACGGTGTCGGGAAATTCCTGACGGAGCCGCCGCATGGCTCCCATGCAGCCGCGGTCCTTCTGGTCCGTAGCGTATGCGGTTACGACTGAAACGATCGTGATTCGCGAGCGTGCCAAGTCCGCGCTCCATTCTGTGGACCCGCAAAACATGGCCCTGAAATCACCTGTCACCGTTGTCTGCATCTCCCTGCTCGTGCCGCTCGCTCTCCATTTGACTGCGGCGAAGGCGGAGGAGAGCCCCTTTGTGTGGAGCGCCTCGGGCTCGCCGGAGGATCTCGGCATTCGCACCGGCCTTGCGCTCGACTTGCCCGGGCGTCCGCGATTCGGGTCCGAATCAAATCTGCGCCTCTCAACGGGAAGCCAACCCGGGACCGTCCAGCCGCCGCTGCGTCTGTGGGGCGAGGTAGACGTCAGAAAGAGCGACGTGGCGCCCGCGTCCGTCGGTGTCCGCCTTGATCTGGTGAGTGGCGCTGCCCGGGCGGCGCTGCGCCAGTCACGGACCATCGCCGCCGAGGGGCCAGCGGTCTTGTCCCTCAACCGGACCTTCGAAGCCGGACGCCGCAGCGACGGAGAATCAGCCTTTTTGGCCAAGCAGGATCTGCGCCTGGCATTCACTGATATCGACACCATCGTGACGGGCGGCATCCTTATGGACAACAAGGCGCCGTTTCGCGCGGAGATCGGCCTGGAAAAGAACCTTCGCCCCGGTATCCGGCTCAATGCGACCCTGTCTGATCTGGCTCACAAGCCCAACGCCCGCGTCAATGCGCGCTTCGAGCGACAGTGGTAAGCAATGTCACTGACGGCAGTGGTGAAAAGCCGAAAAAAGACACTTGCCAATCCGGCGCGCCCGCCTTAAAGGGTGCGTCATGCCTCGGACGGGAGCGTTTCTGTCCGGTGTAAGGCTTAGGGGTATAGCTCAGTTGGTAGAGCGGCGGTCTCCAAAACCGCAGGTCGTCGGTTCAAGCCCGGCTGCCCCTGCCAAGTCGCACGGCGCGCTTTAGGGCCGCGACGAGCGTAAAGATCTGGCAAAGCCGAAAAAGTGCTGGAGAACATTTCCTCTTGTGAAAAGGGGAAACGGTCTCTATGTAGGGTTCAAACAGACACGCGGTGCGTGGGGCTGACCAAGGTCGGCTTTACGCGCCGTAAATGCGTGGGCATTAAATGGCATCCAAGGGTAATCCATTCGCGTTTCTGCAGCAGGTTCGCTCCGAGACGTCCAAGGTGACGTGGCCCTCGCGTCGCGAGACCATGATTTCGACGCTCATGGTCCTGGCGATGGTGTTTTTCGCTGCGCTGTTCTTCTTCGGCGCGGACCAGCTGATCAGCTGGTTGCTCAGCCTCGTGCTGAGCGTCGGCAATTAATCGGGCGGGAACGAACATGGCGGCACGTTGGTATATCGTCCACGCGTATTCGAATTTTGAAAAGAAGGTCGCGGAAGACATCGAGCACAAGGCCAAGCAGAAGGGCCTTGATCATCTCTTCGAAAAGATCCTCGTTCCGACCGAAAAGGTCGTCGAGGTTCGTCGCGGCCGCAAGGTGGATAGCGAACGCAAGTTCTTCCCAGGCTACGTCATGGTGCGGGCAAACCTGACCGACGAAGCCTACCACCTGATCAAGAATACCCCGAAGGTTACGGGCTTCCTCGGTTCCGACAACAAGCCGGTTCCGATTCCGGATTTCGAGGCTGAGCGCATCCTGGGTCAGGTCCAGGAAGGCGTAGAGCGTCCGAAGTCCTCCGTGTCCTTCGAAATCGGCGAACAGGTTCGCGTCTCCGACGGTCCCTTCGCCTCCTTCAACGGGATCGTCCAGGATGTGGACGAAGAGCGCTCTCGCCTCAAGGTCGAGGTCTCGATCTTCGGTCGCGCGACACCCGTCGAACTTGAATACGGTCAGGTCGAAAAGGTCTGATCGAAGAAGGGGAGGCAACTCCCCGACCCGCGTGGGAGGATGGCGGTCTCTAAGCCGGACCGTCCAGACGTACCACGCAACCGCAGCCGCCAGCGAATGCTGGCATATGGGATCGGGCAACCGGTCTGAAATGAAAGGCAGAGAGTAATGGCTAAGAAAGTTGCAGGCCAGCTCAAGCTCCAGGTCAAGGCAGGATCGGCTAACCCGTCCCCGCCGATCGGCCCGGCTCTTGGTCAGCGTGGCATTAACATCATGGAATTCTGCAAGGCGTTCAATGCCGCCACGCAGGAAATGGAAAAGGGTATGCCGATCCCGGTCGTCATCACCTACTACCAGGACAAGTCCTTCACCTTCGCAATGAAGCAGCCGCCGGTCACCTACTGGCTGAAGAAGGAAGCAAAGATCACCTCGGGCTCGAAGACTCCGGGCAAGGGTGCGAAGGTCGGTACGATCACCAAGGCGCAGGTCCGCGCAATTGCCGAAGGCAAGATGAAGGATCTGAACGCCGCCGACATCGAAGGCGCAATGCTGATGGTTGAGGGCTCTGCCCGCTCCATGGGCCTGGAAGTGGTAGGTTGATCATGGCCAAGGTAGCAAAGCGTATTCAGAAGATCCGCGAAGGCGTGGACCCGACCAAGCTGGTCGCCCTGTCCGACGCCATCTCGATGGTCAAGGAACGTGCCGTCGCCAAGTTCGACGAAACGATCGAAATCGCCATGAACCTCGGCGTCGACCCGCGTCATGCAGACCAGATGGTCCGCGGCGTGGTCAACCTGCCGAACGGTACCGGCCGTGACGTTCGCGTCGCCGTCTTCGCACGTGGCGCCAAGGCTGACGAAGCCAAGGCTGCAGGCGCTGACATCGTCGGCGCCGAAGACCTGCTGGAAATCGTCCAGGGCGGCAAGATCGACTTCGATCGCTGCATCGCCACCCCGGACATGATGCCGCTCGTCGGTCGCCTCGGTAAGGTTCTCGGACCGCGTGGCATGATGCCGAACCCGAAGGTCGGTACGGTCACCATGGACGTCGCTGGCGCCGTCAAGGCTTCCAAGGGCGGTGCCGTCGAGTTCCGCGTCGAGAAGGCTGGTATCATCCACGCTGGCATCGGCAAGGCTTCCTTCGACGCCAAGGCGCTCGAAGAAAACATCAAGGCTTTCGCTGACGCCGTCGTCAAGGCAAAGCCGGCTGGCGCCAAGGGCAACTACGTCAAGCGCGTAGCCATCTCTTCGACCATGGGTCCGGGCGTCAAGATTGACCCGGCCACCGTTACGGTCGCCTGATCATGAATTCGGCCGGAGTGCAAACTCCGGCCTGACCAAGTTTCCGGCCTTTCGGGGCCGGAAATGCCTGGTGTCAAAACCAGGCACTCCTGTCCGAGATTGTGGGCGGCCGAAGGGCCTTAATATATGCCTGCATGAGACGGGTGAGATCCGGTATTTAAACGTCTGATGACGTCTTGAAGTTCGGTTCGAGCCTTATTCGCCTTATGGCAGGACGTTAAGTCCAGCCGGAGGGGACAGGATCCTCAAGCGTCGCTTGGGATCTGATACATGGATCCCTTGAGGCAAAGGCAAACCCGGTGGGGCCTGCAGGATTGCGGTCCCATCAACTGGAGACAGACAGTGGAAAGAGCGGAAAAACGCGAATTCGTCACAGAACTGAACGAAGTCTTCAAGGCTTCCGGTTCGGTTGTTGTGGCCCACTATGCTGGTGTCACGGTTGCGCAGATGAACGATTTTCGTTCGAAGATGCGCGCTGCTGGCGGCACCGTCAAAGTCGCGAAGAACCGCCTGGCCAAGATCGCTCTTCAGGGCACGGAAGCCGAAGGGATCACTGATCTCTTCAAGGGCCAGACGCTGATTGCATTCAGCGCTGATCCGATTGTGGCTCCGAAGGTCGTCATGGATTTCGCCAAGACCAACGACAAGATCGTTGTCCTCGGTGGCGCCATGGGAACAACCACCTTGTCCGCAGATGCAGTCAAGTCGCTTGCGACCCTGCCTTCGCTGGACGAACTGCGTGCAAAGCTGCTGGGCATGATTCAGACCCCGGCAACCCGCATCGCAGGCGTTGTGGCAGCACCGGCAGCTCAGCTTGCTCGCGTGTTTGCGGCCTATGCAAAGAAGGACGAAGCCGCGTAAGGCGGTTTTTCGCTGTTCATACCCTAACCCGTTCGTGTCGAACCGAACATCTATAAGGAAATAGTAACATGGCTGATCTCGCAAAGATCGTTGAAGACCTCTCCTCTCTGACCGTTCTGGAAGCTGCTGAGCTTTCCAAGCTGCTGGAAGAAAAGTGGGGCGTTTCGGCTGCTGCTCCTGTAGCCGTTGCTGCTGCTGGCGGTGGCGCTGCTGCTGCTCCGGCTGAAGAAGAAAAGACCGAATTTGACGTTATCCTCGTTGACGCTGGCGCCAACAAGATCAACGTCATCAAGGAAGTTCGTGGCATCACCGGCCTCGGCCTCAAGGAAGCCAAGGACCTCGTCGAAGGCGCTCCGAAGGCTGTCAAGGAAGCCGTTTCCAAGGCTGAAGCTGCTGACCTCAAGAAGAAGCTTGAAGACGCCGGCGCTAAGGTCGACGTTAAGTAATATCGGAATGCGGCGGGGGAAGGTTTCCTTCTCCCGCCGGTTTCCTCCGAACATATTACCCAGGAACCGTATGAAAACGGTTCCTGGGTAATGGGTTCTCAAGAGGATGGTCTTGACCCGCGTGCCCGGCAAACCGGCCGGCCGCCCGGATCTCGAGACGAGATTGAGCGATCCATTTTTTGACGGAGCCGCCTGGCCAGCGGTCACCGTCTGTTGCAGGCCCGGGTGCAAACTGACAAGGAGCGACGATGGCTCAGACCCTTACCTTTAACGGTCGCAGGCGCGTACGCAAGTTTTTCGGAAAAATTCCAGAAGTCGCAGAAATGCCGAACCTCATTGAGGTTCAGAAGGCATCTTATGACCAGTTCCTCATGGTCGACGAGCCGCAGGGCGGCCGTCCCGAAGAGGGGCTTCAATCCGTTTTCAAATCTGTATTCCCGATCACCGATTTCTCCGGCGCATCCATGCTGGAATTCGTATCCTACGAATTCGAGCCGCCGAAGTTCGACGTCGATGAATGCCGCCAGCGCGATCTGACCTACGCTGCACCGCTGAAGGTAACGCTGCGCCTCATCGTGTTCGATATTGATGAGGATACGGGCGCACGTTCGATCAAGGACATCAAAGAACAGTCCGTCTACATGGGCGACATGCCGCTCATGACGAACAACGGTACCTTCATCGTCAACGGCACCGAGCGCGTTATCGTCTCGCAGATGCACCGTTCGCCGGGTGTGTTCTTCGACCACGACAAGGGCAAGTCCCACTCCTCGGGCAAGCTTCTGTTTGCTGCCCGCGTCATCCCGTATCGCGGTTCCTGGCTCGATATCGAATTCGACGCCAAGGACATCGTCCACGCCCGTATCGACCGTCGCCGCAAGATCCCCGTGACCTCGCTGCTGATGGCGCTTGGCATGGACGGCGAAGAAATCCTGTCCACCTTCTACTCGAAGTCCGTCTACGAGCGTGATGGCAAGGGCTGGCGTTTCCCGTTCAACCCGGAGACCCTCAAGGGTGCGAAGGCCATTTCCGATCTCGTCGACGCCGATAGCGGCGAAGTCGTCGTCGAAGGTGGCAAGAAGCTCACCCCGCGTCTTCTGCGTCAGCTGACCGACAAGGGCGTCAAGTTCCTGAAGGCCTCCGACGAAGACCTGTTCGGCAACTACCTTGCTGAAGACCTGGTCAACATGTCGACCGGTGAAATCTACATGGAAGCCGGTGCGGAAATCGACGAAAAGTCGCTTCCGCAGATCCTTGAGTCCGGCTTCGAGGAAATCCCGATCCTCGGCATCGACCACATCAACGTTGGCGCCTACATCCGCAACACGCTGTCGGCAGACAAGAACGAGAACCGTCAGGACGCTCTGTTCGACATCTACCGCGTCATGCGTCCGGGTGAACCGCCGACCATGGACTCGGCTGAAGCCATGTTCCAGTCGCTGTTCTTCGACAGCGAGCGCTACGACCTGTCGGCCGTTGGTCGCGTCAAGATGAACATGCGTCTCGACCTCGATTGCCCGGATACCGTCCGCGTTTTGCGCAAGGACGACATCCTCGCCGTCGTCAAGATGCTGGTCGAACTGCGTGACGGCAAGGGCGAGATCGACGACATCGACAACCTCGGTAACCGTCGTGTTCGCTCCGTCGGCGAGCTCATGGAAAACCAGTACCGTCTCGGCCTGCTCCGCATGGAGCGCGCGATCAAGGAACGCATGTCGTCGATCGAAATCGACACCGTCATGCCTCAGGACCTGATCAACGCCAAGCCGGCTGCTGCTGCCGTCCGCGAATTCTTCGGCTCTTCGCAGCTGTCGCAGTTCATGGACCAGGTGAACCCGCTTTCGGAAATCACCCACAAGCGCCGTCTCTCGGCTCTTGGACCGGGTGGTCTGACCCGCGAGCGTGCAGGCTTCGAAGTCCGCGACGTTCACCCGACCCACTACGGACGTATCTGCCCGATTGAAACGCCGGAAGGCCCGAACATCGGTCTGATCAACTCGCTCGCAACCTTTGCCCGGGTCAACAAGTACGGCTTCATCGAAAGCCCGTACCGCAAGATCATCGACGGCAAGGTGACGAAGGACGTCGTCTATCTCTCCGCTATGGAAGAAGCGAAGTACTACGTCGCCCAGGCGAACTCTGAACTGACGGCCGATGGCCAGTTCGTTGAAGAGTTCGTCGTCTGCCGTCACTCTGGCGAAGTTATGCTGTCCCCGCGCGACACCATCAACCTGATGGACGTTTCGCCGAAGCAGCTGGTTTCGGTTGCGGCCGCTCTTATCCCGTTCCTCGAAAACGACGACGCCAACCGCGCTCTCATGGGCTCGAACATGCAGCGTCAGGCCGTGCCGCTTCTGCGTGCCGAAGCCCCGTTCGTTGGAACCGGCATGGAGCCGATCGTGGCCCGTGACTCCGGCGCCGCCATCGGTGCCCGTCGCGGCGGCGTGGTCGACCAGGTCGATGCGACGCGTATCGTTATCCGCGCCACGGAAGATCTCGATCCGTCGAAGTCTGGCGTCGATATCTACCGCCTGCAGAAGTTCCAGCGTTCGAACCAGAACACCTGCGTCAACCAGCGTCCGCTGGTCACCGTCGGTGACATCCTGAACAAGGGCGACATCATCGCGGACGGTCCGTCGACCGACCTCGGCGACCTGGCTCTCGGCCGCAACGCGCTCGTCGCGTTCATGCCCTGGAACGGCTACAACTATGAGGACTCGATCCTCATGTCGGAGCGTATCGTCTCGGAAGATGTCTTCACCTCGATCCACATCGAGGAATTCGAAGTCATGGCCCGCGACACCAAGCTTGGTCCGGAAGAAATCACGCGCGACATTCCGAACGTTTCGGAAGAAGCTCTGAAGAACCTCGACGAAGCCGGTATCGTCTACATCGGTGCGGAAGTTGCTCCTGGCGACATCCTGGTCGGCAAGATCACCCCGAAGGGCGAAAGCCCGATGACGCCGGAAGAAAAGCTTCTGCGCGCCATCTTCGGTGAAAAGGCCTCCGACGTTCGCGACACCTCGATGCGCATGCCTCCGGGCACCTTCGGCACCGTCGTTGAAGTTCGCGTTTTCAACCGCCACGGCGTTGAAAAGGACGAACGTGCGATGGCGATCGAGCGCGAGGAAATCGAACGCCTCGCCAAGGACCGCGACGACGAGCAGGCGATCCTCGACCGTAACGTCTACGGCCGTCTGATCGACATGCTGCGTGGCCAGGTCTCGATTGCAGGCCCGAAGGGCTTCAAGAAGGGCGTCGAACTCACCAACGCCGTCGTCTCCGAATATCCCCGCTCGCAGTGGTGGATGTTTGCAGTCGAAGACGAAAAGGTGCAGGGCGAACTCGAAGCGCTCCGTGGCCAGTACGACGAATCCAAGTCGCGCCTTGAACAGCGCTTCATGGACAAGGTCGAGAAGGTCCAGCGCGGCGACGAAATGCCCCCGGGCGTCATGAAGATGGTCAAGGTCTTCGTCGCTGTGAAGCGCAAGATCCAGCCAGGCGACAAGATGGCCGGCCGTCACGGCAACAAGGGCGTCGTGTCGCGCATCGTACCGGCTGAGGACATGCCGTTCCTCGAAGACGGCACGCATGTCGACATCGTCTTGAACCCGCTCGGCGTTCCCTCGCGTATGAACGTCGGTCAGATCCTCGAAACCCACCTTGCCTGGGCTTGCGCCGGCATGGGTAAGAAGATCGGTCAGATGCTTGAAGACTACCGCAAGCACCTCGACATCACCGATCTTCGCAAGGAACTGACGGAGATCTACGAGTCGGAAGCCCATGACGAAGTGAAGCACTTCGATGACGACGCGCTCGTCAAGCTCGCCGAAGAAGCCAAGCGTGGCGTATCCATCGCCACCCCGGTCTTCGACGGTGCGCATGAAAGCGACGTCTCCTCGATGCTGGAGCGTGCTGGTCTCGACCCGTCGGGTCAGTCGGTTCTGTACGATGGTCGTACCGGTGAAGCCTTCGACCGTAAGGTCACCGTTGGCTACATGTACATGATCAAGCTGAACCACCTTGTCGACGACAAGATCCACGCTCGTTCGATCGGTCCGTACTCCCTCGTCACCCAGCAGCCGCTCGGTGGTAAGGCGCAGTTCGGCGGTCAGCGCTTCGGGGAAATGGAAGTCTGGGCTCTGGAAGCTTACGGCGCCGCCTACACCCTGCAGGAAATGCTGACGGTGAAGTCGGACGACGTGGCCGGCCGTACCAAGGTCTATGAAGCGATCGTCCGCGGTGACGACACCTTCGAGGCCGGTATTCCGGAAAGCTTCAACGTTCTCGTCAAGGAAATGCGCTCTCTCGGCCTTTCCGTGGAACTCGAGAACTCCAAGCTCCTGCCGGAAGACGGTCAGCTGCCGGACGCAGCCGAATAACGCTTTGACAAAGGCGTGCGTGGTTCAAGCCGCGCACGCCATCCCCTGACTGACCCGCGGCCAAATACGGGACGGGAAGGGGAGTTTCGCCGCATTTCGCGGTTATTGTCATTTGAGGGTCTGGTGCGGCATCCCGGGAATCCGCCGCCACCGAGACCCGAAAGAGGGCTTCTAGCCCCAAAAGGAGACAGGCATGAACCAAGAGGTCATGAACCTTTTCAACCCGTCGGTGCCGGCTCAGCACTTCGATTCCATCCGGATCTCGATCGCGAGCCCGGAGAAGATCCTTTCGTGGTCCTACGGCGAGATCAAAAAGCCGGAAACCATCAACTACCGTACGTTCAAGCCTGAGCGTGACGGTCTCTTCTGCGCGCGAATCTTCGGACCGATCAAGGACTACGAGTGCCTGTGCGGCAAGTACAAGCGCATGAAGTACAAGGGCATCATCTGCGAAAAGTGCGGCGTTGAAGTCACGCTGTCGCGCGTTCGCCGCGAGCGCATGGGCCATATCGAGCTCGCTGCACCCGTTGCCCACATCTGGTTCCTGAAGTCGCTGCCGTCGCGCATCTCCACGCTGCTGGACATGACGCTGAAGGATGTCGAGCGCGTTCTGTACTTCGAGAACTACATCGTCACTGAGCCGGGCCTGACCTCGCTCAAGGAAAACCAGCTTCTTTCCGAAGAAGAATACATGATCGCCGTCGACGAGTTCGGCGAGGACCAGTTCACCGCCATGATCGGCGCTGAAGCCATCTACGAGATGCTGGCCTCGATGAACCTCGAGAAGATCGCTGGCGACCTGCGTTCTGAGCTTGCCGAGACCACCTCGGATCTCAAGCAGAAGAAGCTGATGAAGCGCCTGAAGATCGTCGAGAACTTCATGGAATCCGGCAACCGTCCGGAATGGATGATCATGAAGGTCGTTCCGGTCATCCCGCCGGACCTGCGTCCGCTCGTGCCGCTGGACGGCGGCCGCTTCGCGACCTCTGACCTGAACGATCTCTATCGCCGCGTCATCAACCGTAACAATCGCCTGAAGCGCCTGATCGAACTGCGCGCTCCGGGCATCATCATCCGCAACGAAAAGCGCATGCTGCAGGAATCTGTAGACGCGCTCTTCGACAACGGCCGCCGTGGCCGCGTCATCACCGGCGCCAACAAGCGTCCGCTGAAGTCGCTGTCCGACATGCTCAAGGGCAAGCAGGGCCGCTTTCGCCAGAACCTTCTCGGCAAGCGCGTCGACTATTCCGGCCGTTCGGTCATCGTGACCGGTCCGGAACTGAAGCTGCACCAGTGCGGCCTGCCGAAGAAGATGGCGCTCGAACTGTTCAAGCCGTTCATCTACGCCCGTCTCGACGCCAAGGGTTACTCCTCGACCGTCAAGCAGGCCAAGAAGCTGGTTGAAAAGGAAAAGCCGGAAGTCTGGGATATCCTCGACGAGGTCATCCGCGAGCATCCGGTGCTCCTGAACCGCGCACCGACGCTGCACCGCCTGGGCATCCAGGCCTTCGAACCGATCCTGGTCGAAGGCAAGGCCATCCAGCTGCATCCGCTCGTCTGCACGGCCTTCAACGCCGACTTCGACGGCGACCAGATGGCCGTTCACGTGCCGCTGTCGCTTGAAGCTCAGCTTGAAGCCCGCGTCCTGATGATGTCGACGAACAACATCCTGCACCCGGCCAACGGTGCACCGATCATCGTTCCGTCGCAGGACATGGTTCTCGGCCTCTACTATCTGTCGATCCAGAACCAGAACGAGCCGGGCGAAGGCATGGCCTTCTCCGACATGGGCGAACTGCACCATGCTCTGGAGAACAAGGTCGTTACCCTGCACGCCAAGATCCGTGGCCGCTTCAAGACCGTCGATGCCGAAGGCAAGCCGGTTTCGAAGATCTATGAAACCACGCCTGGCCGCATGATCATCGGCGAACTTCTGCCGAAGAACGTCAACGTGCCGTTCGAAACCTGCAACCAGGAAATGACCAAGAAGAACATCTCCAAGATGATCGACACGGTCTACCGTCATTGCGGCCAGAAGGACACGGTCATCTTCTGCGACCGGATCATGCAGCTCGGCTTCACCCACGCCTGCAAGGCTGGCATTTCGTTCGGCAAGGACGACATGATCATCCCGGAAACCAAGGCGAAGATCGTCGGCGACACCGAAACGCTGGTCAAGGAATACGAGCAGCAGTACAATGACGGCCTGATCACTCAGGGCGAAAAGTACAACAAGGTCGTCGACGCTTGGGGCAAGGCAACCGAAAAGGTCGCCGAGGACATGATGGCCCGCATTAAGGCCGTTGAGTTCGATCCGGAAACCAACCGCCAAAAGCCGATGAACGCCATCTACATGATGTCGCACTCGGGTGCTCGTGGTTCACCGAACCAGATGCGCCAGCTGGGCGGCATGCGCGGCCTGATGGCCAAGCCGTCGGGTGAAATTATCGAGACGCCGATCATCTCGAACTTCAAGGAAGGTCTGACCGTTAACGAGTACTTCAACTCGACCCACGGTGCCCGTAAGGGTCTCGCAGACACCGCTCTGAAGACCGCGAACTCCGGTTACCTGACCCGTCGTCTCGTCGACGTGGCCCAGGATTGCATCGTCAACCTCGTGGATTGCGGTACCGACAAGGGCCTCACCATGACGGCGATCGTCGATGCCGGTCAGGTCGTTGCTTCCATCGGCGCCCGCGTCCTCGGTCGTACGGCTCTCGACGACATCGATCATCCGGTCACGGGTGAACGCATCGTCGATGCCGGCCAGATGATCCTTGAGCCGCATGTCGTGGAAATCGAGAAGGCTGGCATCCAGTCGATCCGCATCCGCTCTGCTCTGACCTGCGAAGTTCAGACCGGCGTCTGCTCGATCTGCTACGGCCGCGACTTGGCCCGCGGTACGCCTGTCAACATGGGTGAGGCCGTCGGCGTTATCGCTGCACAGTCCATCGGTGAGCCGGGTACCCAGCTCACCATGCGTACCTTCCACTTGGGCGGTACCGCGACCGTGGTCGACCAGTCGTTCCTGGAAGCCTCGTACGAAGGTACGGTTCAGATCAAGAACCGCAACATGCTGCGCAACTCCGATGGCACCCTGATCGCCATGGGCCGTAGCATGGCCGTGATGATCCTCGACGAACGTGGTGTCGAGCGGTCCTCGCAGCGTGTAGCCTACGGTTCGAAGGTCTTTGTCGACGATGGCGACAAGGTAAAGCGCGGCCAGCGTCTGGCCGAGTGGGATCCGTACACACGCCCCATGATGACGGAAGTCGAGGGTATCGTGCATTTCGAGGACGTCGTCGACGGTCTCTCCGTGCTCGAAGCCACCGACGAATCCACCGGTATCACCAAGCGTCAGGTTATCGATTGGCGCTCGACGCCACGCGGTGCCGACTTGAAGCCGGCGATCGTCATCAAGGATGCGAGCGGCAACGTTCTGAAGGTTGCACGTGGTGGCGAAGCCCGCTTCCACCTGTCCGTCGAAGCGATCCTGTCGGTCGAGCCTGGTCAGAAGGTCTCCCAGGGTGACGTGCTTGCACGTTCGCCGCTGGAAAGCGCCAAGACCAAGGACATCACCGGTGGTCTGCCGCGCGTTGCCGAACTGTTCGAAGCCCGTCGTCCGAAGGACCACGCCATCATCGCTGAGATCGATGGTACGATCCGCCTCGGCCGCGACTACAAGAACAAGCGTCGTGTCATCATCGAGCCGGCAGAAGACGGTGTCGAGCCTGTCGAATACCTGATCCCGAAGGGCAAGCCCTTCCACCTTCAGGAAGGCGACTACATCGAAAAGGGTGACTACATCCTCGACGGTAACCCGGCTCCGCACGACATCCTGGCGATCAAGGGCGTCGAGGCACTCGCCTCGTACCTGGTCAACGAAATCCAGGAAGTCTACCGACTGCAGGGCGTTGTGATCAACGACAAGCACATCGAGGTGATCGTTCGCCAGATGCTGCAGAAGGTTGAGATCACCGACGCGGGCGACAGCCACTACATCGTGGGTGACAACGTCGACCGCATCGAGCTCGATGACAACAACGACCGCCTGGTCGAAGAAGGCAAGAAGCCCGCATACGGCGATCCGGTCCTTCTCGGCATCACCAAGGCCTCGCTGCAGACGCCGTCGTTCATCTCGGCCGCATCCTTCCAGGAAACCACCAAGGTTCTCACTGAAGCTGCGATCGCCGGTAAGACCGACACGCTGCAGGGTCTCAAGGAAAACGTCATCGTCGGCCGCCTCATCCCGGCTGGTACCGGCGGCACCATGACGCAGATCCGCCGCATCGCCTCTTCGCGCGACGACCTCATCCTCGAGGAACGCAAGAAGGGCACGGGCGCAGACGTTGCGACCCCGATGCTGCAGAACCTCGCCGGCGAAAGCGCTCCGGCTGCCGAGTAATCGGCGACAAGGGTTCAAAGATCAAAGGCCGCCCGGAGCAATCCGGGCGGCCTTTTCCGTTGTGGCTTGGCATCTGTGGCGATCAGCGGTGAGGGGGCTTGAGAAAGCATCACAGGCAACCAGAACAGGCCCTGGAGCGGACAAACGAAAAGGCCGGTCAAGATGGACCGGCCTCTGGCAAAACAGTGCTGTGCAGGCAAGCTCAGGTGAAGCGGATGATCGCGACTTCGCCTTCGAGCGCGCCCTGATAGGCGGAAGCATGCGGCTCTTCGTCCGGTGCGCCGGTGATCATGCCGATCTGGTCGAGGTCTGCCTCGATGAAGCCTTCCTCGGACAGCGCGTTCAGCGTCAGCCGCACGGCAGAATCGTCATCGGGCGCCGTCAGCATCACGTGCAGGTCGACCGGCTGGCCGCCTTCGGTCTCGTAGGCCTTGGCAATTACGATGAACACCATCGGCTCGTCGCGGTTGTTGTCATTGTCGGGACTGGTGATCATGGCGCCTGGTCTTCCTGTTGTGGCGATCGATTCTCGGGCTTTGGCCGATTCGACCAGCCGGGCAGGGTGATTGACCCTCTGCCTGTACCTATCTAGAAGTTTCCAACCGCAAGCCAAGCCAAATCGTCTCGACCCCGTGATTTTCCCCCGCGGAAAGGCTGAGACTCCCGGCGGGGCAGGGCGCTTTGGCCATTAATTCTCAGATGTGACTTGACGTTGAAGGGGGAAAACAGTAGTACCCCGGCCATCGGAGCCCATGTGAGACCGGGTTTTTCGGGACGACGCGTCCTGAAGTTCGTCTCAAACAGGTCTCCAAACGCACGTTGACGACAGAAATGCTGCTCGCACGACGCACTCTCGTAGTGCGTCCTCTGTTCTTTGTGGTCCATCCGCGAAAACGGATCGGGCCACATTTTGCGCATGAAGAAAACTGTGCGGCCGCCGCCGGAAACGGCAAACCACAAGGGCCTGAAAGGGCTTGAGACTAGATTTTGCAAGGGATGGGTATATGCCTACCGTAAACCAGCTGATCCGCAAGCCGCGTCAGGCACAGGTAAAGCGCAATAAGGTTCCTGCTCTGCAGGAAAACCCGCAGAAGCGCGGCGTTTGCACCCGCGTCTACACAACGACCCCGAAGAAGCCGAACTCGGCTCTCCGTAAGGTTGCCAAGATCCGTCTGACCAATGGCTTCGAAGTCATCGGCTACATTCCGGGCGAAGGCCACAACCTGCAGGAACACTCTGTCGTCATGATCCGTGGCGGCCGCGTAAAGGACTTGCCGGGCGTTCGTTACCACATCATCCGCGGCGTACTCGACACCCAGGGCGTCAAGAACCGCAAGCAGCGCCGTTCGAAGTACGGTGCGAAGCGTCCGAAGTAAGCTTCGGCTCTTCTTCTAATCAGATACCGGCGCTGCGCGAGGTCCTCCGCGTTCTAAAGCGTCCTAACCGTTGAGAGACAAATAGTATGTCCCGTCGCCACAGTGCAGAAAAGCGCGAAATCAATCCGGACCCGAAGTTCGGCGATCTCGTCGTCACCAAGTTCATGAACGCCATCATGCTTCACGGCAAGAAGTCCGTCGCTGAAAGCATCGTCTATGGTGCCTTCGACGTCGTTCAGAACAAGTCCAAGCAGGAACCGATTGCGATCTTCCATCAGGCGCTCGACAACGTCGCGCCGCATGTTGAAGTTCGTTCGCGCCGCGTCGGCGGTGCAACCTACCAGGTCCCGGTCGACGTTCGTCCGGAGCGCCGTCAGGCTCTCGCGATCCGCTGGCTCATCACTGCTGCCCGCAAGCGCAACGAGACGACTATGGTTGACCGCCTCTCCGGCGAGCTGCTCGACGCAGCGAACAACCGCGGTAGCGCCGTCAAGAAGCGCGAAGACACCCACAAGATGGCCGATGCAAACCGCGCCTTCTCGCATTACCGCTGGTAATCCACCGATTAAATATTGAAAGGCAGTCCGTTATGGCTCGCGAATATAAAATCGAAGACTACCGCAACTTCGGTATCATGGCGCACATCGACGCCGGCAAGACCACGACCACCGAGCGTATTCTTTACTACACCGGTAAGTCTCACAAGATCGGCGAAGTTCATGACGGCGCAGCCACCATGGACTGGATGGAGCAGGAGCAGGAGCGTGGCATCACGATCACCTCCGCTGCCACGACGACCTTCTGGAAGGGTCGCGACGGCAAGATGCGCCGCTTCAACATCATCGACACCCCCGGCCACGTTGACTTCACGATCGAAGTCGAGCGTTCGCTGCGCGTTCTCGATGGTGCAGTTGCTCTCCTCGACGCCAACGCTGGCGTTGAGCCGCAGACCGAAACCGTATGGCGTCAGGCTGAAAAGTACCACGTCCCGCGGATGATCTTCTGCAACAAGATGGACAAGACCGGTGCTGACTTCTACCGCTCGGTAGAGATGATCAAGACCCGTCTCGGCGCCACCGCTGTTGTCATGCAGCTCCCGATCGGTGCAGAAACCGAATTCAAGGGCGTTGTCGACCTGATCGAGATGAACGCCCTCGTATGGCGTGACGAGTCCCTCGGCGCTGCCTGGGACGTTGTCGAGATCCCGGAAGACCTGAAGGCCAAGGCTGACGAGTATCGCGAAAAGCTGATCGAGACCGTTGTCGAGATCGACGAACAGGCGATGGAAGACTACCTGAACGGCATCATGCCGGACAACGACAAGATCCGTGCCCTGGTTCGCCGCGGCACCATCGACGTCAAGTTCCACCCGATGTTCTGCGGTACCGCATTCAAGAACAAGGGCGTTCAGCCGCTCCTCGACGCCGTTGTAGAATATCTGCCGTCCCCGCTGGATATTCCGGCGATCAAGGGCATCGACTTCAAGACGGAAGCCGAAATCGAGCGTCATGCAGATGATGCCGAGCCGCTTGCTATGCTCGCGTTCAAGATCATGAACGACCCCTTCGTTGGTTCGCTCACCTTCGCACGCATCTACTCGGGCAAGCTCGAAAAGGGCGTGTCGGTTCTGAACACGGTCAAGGACAAGCGCGAGCGCGTCGGCCGCATGCTGCAGATGCATTCCAACAGCCGTGAAGACATCGAAGAAGCCTTCGCAGGCGACATCGTTGCTCTCGCAGGCCTCAAGGAAACCACGACGGGTGACACGCTCTGCGATCCCCTGAAGCCGGTTATCCTTGAGCGCATGGAATTCCCGGAGCCGGTCATCCAGATCGCGATCGAGCCGAAGTCCAAGGGCGACCAGGAAAAGATGGGCCTCGCGCTCAATCGCCTCGCTGCCGAAGACCCGTCGTTCCGCGTCAAGACCGACCAGGAATCCGGCCAGACCATCATCGCCGGCATGGGTGAACTTCACCTCGACATCCTCGTCGACCGTATGCGTCGCGAGTTCAAGGTCGAAGCCAGCGTTGGTGCTCCGCAGGTTGCTTACCGCGAAACCATCACGAAGACGCACGAAGAAGATTACACGCACAAGAAGCAGTCCGGTGGTACCGGTCAGTTCGCGCGCGTCAAGCTCGTCTTCGAACCGAACCCGGATGGCGAAGACTTCAAGTTCGAGTCCAAGATCGTCGGTGGTGCTGTTCCGAAGGAATACATCCCGGGCGTCCAGAAGGGCATCGAAAGCGTTCTGTCTTCGGGTCCGCTCGCAGGCTTCCCGATGCTCGGCGTCAAGGCCACCCTCATCGATGGTGCCTTCCACGACGTCGACTCCTCGGTTCTCGCCTTCGAAATCGCCTCGCGTGCTTGCTTCCGTGAAGCAGCCAAGAAGGCCGGCGCCCAGTTGCTGGAGCCGATGATGAAGGTGGAAGTCGTGACGCCGGAAGACTACGTCGGTGACGTAATCGGTGACCTGAACTCCCGTCGTGGCCAGATCCAGGGCCAGGAACAGCGCGGCATCGCGATCGTGATCAATGCTCACGTTCCGCTCGCCAACATGTTCAAGTACGTCGACAACCTGCGCTCCATGTCGCAGGGCCGCGCCCAGTACTCGATGACCTTCGATCACTACGCACCGGTCCCGTCGAACGTTGCTGCTGAAATCCAGGCAAAGTATTCCGGTCAGAAGTGACCGGGATACCCCGCCCATCCAATTGAATACTGAATTTCCCCTGATGGGGACCAAGAAATGGAGAGCCGAAAATGGCAAAGAGTAAGTTTGAGCGCAACAAGCCGCACGTCAACATCGGCACGATCGGCCACGTCGACCACGGCAAGACGTCTCTGACGGCAGCGATCACCAAGTACTTCGGTGAGTTCAAGGCCTACGACCAGATCGACGCAGCTCCGGAAGAAAAGGCACGCGGCATCACCATCTCGACGGCGCACGTCGAGTATGAGACGGCCAACCGTCACTACGCCCACGTCGACTGCCCCGGCCACGCCGACTACGTCAAGAACATGATCACCGGTGCTGCCCAGATGGACGGCGCGATCCTGGTTTGCTCGGCCGCCGACGGCCCGATGCCGCAGACCCGCGAGCACATCCTGCTCGCCCGTCAGGTTGGCGTTCCCGCGATCGTTGTCTTCCTCAACAAGGTTGACCAGGTCGACGACGCAGAACTTCTGGAACTCGTCGAACTCGAAGTTCGCGAACTCCTGTCGTCCTACGACTTCCCCGGCGACGACATCCCGTTCGTCAAGGGCTCGGCTCTGGCTGCTCTGAACGACAGCAACAAGGAAATCGGCGAAGACGCAGTTCGCGCGCTGATGGCGGCTGTCGACGACTACATCCCGACGCCTGAGCGTCCGGTTGACCAGCCCTTCCTGATGCCGATCGAAGACGTGTTCTCGATCTCTGGCCGTGGTACGGTTGTCACGGGCCGCGTTGAGCGTGGTATCGTCAAGGTTGGCGAAGAAGTCGAATTCGTCGGCATCCGCGACACCAAGAAGACGACGGTTACCGGCGTTGAAATGTTCCGCAAGCTGCTCGACCAGGGCCAGGCCGGCGACAACATCGGCGCACTGGTTCGTGGTATCCAGCGTGACGACGTCGAGCGTGGTCAGGTTCTGTGCAAGCCGGGTTCGGTCAAGCCGCACAAGAAGTTCATGGCAGAAGCCTACATCCTGACGAAGGAAGAAGGCGGCCGTCATACGCCGTTCTTCACGAACTACCGTCCGCAGTTCTACTTCCGCACCACGGACGTGACCGGTATCGTGTCGCTTCCGGAAGGCACGGAAATGGTTATGCCGGGCGACAACGTCACGGTTGCTGTTGAGCTGATCGTTCCGATCGCGATGGAAGAAAAGCTGCGCTTCGCTATCCGCGAAGGCGGCCGTACCGTCGGCGCCGGCATCGTCGCCTCGATCATCGAGTAAGCCTTTTAAAGAGCGGCCTCGGGCCTGGTGTCCGAGGCCGCTTTTCGTTTCCGTCTGAATGTTGGTGCAAGCCAGTCATGCAGACAATGCGCATGTCGCCAATTCGTCTGGCTAGGCGGATTGACGAGCGGCCGATTGCGGTGTATGTCGCCGGCCACGATCAGAATCGTGCGGTGATTTGCACCGCAGTTCTAAGCGCTGCAGTTTTCAAGGCCTGGTGACGGGTCGAGTTCGGCAGGGCTCCTCATGACGACAAAGAGTGACAGCGGCGCCAGGCGTGTCCGCTGTGATTTTTGAAAATTTGGGGCCGGCCAGTCATGGTAATTCACTGTCTCTGCGTATGCGGGACGCAAGAAAAGAAACAAGGACAAGTCGAATGAACGGCCAGAATATCCGCATCCGCCTCAAGGCGTTTGATCACCGGGTTCTCGATGCCTCTACGCGGGAGATCGTCTCGACCGCCAAGCGCACCGGTGCAAGCGTTCGCGGCCCGGTACCGCTCCCGACACGCATTGAAAAATTTACCGTCAACCGTTCGCCTCACGTCGACAAGAAGAGCCGCGAACAGTTCGAAATGCGTACGCATAAGCGTCTTCTCGACATCGTAGACCCGACCCCGCAGACCGTGGACGCGCTGATGAAGCTCGACCTGGCTGCCGGCGTAGACGTCGAGATCAAGCTCTAAGAAGAGATTCCGGCGAGAGCCGTAATAACAAGGAAGGTACGTGGCAAGACCTGCCAACGACTTCTCGAAACGGGAAACCCGATGGTTCGGAAGGGCCTGAGTGGAATCCTTAAACAAAGAGGAAAGGCCTGGATCACTTTTCCCGGCCGCGACTCTCAAGAGGAATGAACCAATGCGTTCAGGTGTGATTGCACAGAAAGTGGGAATGACCCGCGTCTATAACGACGCCGGCGAACATATCCCGGTAACAGTTCTGCGTCTGGATAACGTACAGGTCGTAGCTCAGCGCACGGCCGACAAGAACGGCTACGTAGCGCTTCAGCTCGGTGCCGGTACGTCGAAGGTCAAGAACACGTCGAAGGGTCTCCGTGGTCACTTCGCCGCTGCGAGCGTTGAGCCCAAGGCCAAGCTCGTCGAATTCCGCGTTTCCGAAGAAAACCTCATCGATGTCGGCGCGCAGCTGACCGCGAGCCATTTTGAAGCCGGCCAGCTGGTCGACGTCACGGGCACGACGATCGGTAAGGGTTTTGCCGGTGCCATGAAGCGCCACAACTTCGGTGGTCTTCGCGCGACCCACGGTGTTTCCGTTTCGCACCGCTCGCATGGTTCGACCGGTTCGAACCAGGATCCGGGCAAGGTCTGGAAGGGCAAGCGCATGGCTGGTCACATGGGCCAGACCCGCGTCACCACCCAGAACCTCGAAGTCGTTTCGACCGATGAAGATCGTGGTCTCATCCTTGTGAAGGGCGCTGTTCCCGGTTCCAAGGGTTCCTGGATCATCGTCCGCGACGCCGTCAAGTCGGCGAAGTAAGGGAGCCAAGCACATGGAATTCAACGTCAAGACCCTCGAGGGCAAGGACGCCGGCAAGGTTTCTCTGTCGGACGAAATCTTCGGTCTGGATCCCCGCGAAGATCTGATCGCGCGCATGATCCGCTACCAGCTGGCCAAGAAGCGCCAGGGTACGCACAAGACCAAGGGCCGTTCGGAAGTTTCCCGCACCGGTTCGAAGATGTACAAGCAGAAGGGCACCGGTCGTGCTCGTCACCATTCGGCCCGCGCTCCGCAGTTCCGCGGCGGTGGTAAGGCTCATGGCCCGGTTGTTCGCAGCCACGCCCATGACCTGCCGAAGAAGGTTCGTGCGCTCGCTCTGCGCCACGCCCTCTCTGCAAAGATGAAGTCGGAAGACGTGATCATCGTCGACAACCTGGTTGCGGCTGAAGCCAAGACCAAGCTGCTCGTCGGTACCTTCGCCTCGCTCGGCCTCACCAACGCTCTCGTCATCGGCGGTGCCGAAATCGACAGCAACTTCAAGCTCGCCGCTTCGAACATCCCGAACATCGATGTTCTGCCGGTTCAGGGCATCAACGTTTATGACATCCTGCGCCGCGGCAAGCTCGTCCTGTCGAAGGCTGCTGTGGAAGCTCTGGAGGAGCGGTTCAAATGACGGATCTTCGCCACTACGACGTGATCGTATCTCCGTCGATCACGGAAAAGTCGACCATGGTGTCTGAGTTCAACCAGGTCGTCTTCAACGTCGCCAAGGGTGCCAGCAAGCCGGAAATCAAGGCTGCTGTCGAGGCTCTCTTCGGCGTCAAGGTCACCGCCGTCAATACGCTCGTCCGCAAGGGCAAGACTAAGCGTTTCCGCGGCTTCGCCGGCAAGCAGAAGGACGTCAAGAAGGCCGTCGTGACGCTCGCCGAAGGTCAGTCCATCGACGTGTCGACGGGCGTCTGAGGTAGGGAACAAGAACAATGGCATTGAAAAGCTACAATCCGACGACCCCGAGCCAGCGTCAGCTGGTCATCGTCGACCGCTCTGGCCTCTGGAAGGGCAAGCCGGTCAAGGCGCTGACGGAAGGTCTCTCCAAGAGCGGTGGCCGTAACAACTACGGTCGCATCACCGCTCGCTTCATCGGTGGTGGTCACAAGCGCACCTATCGTCTGGTTGACTTCAAGCGTCGCAAGTTCGACGTTGAAGGCACTGTCGAGCGCCTGGAATACGACCCGAACCGTTCGGCCTTCATCGCTCTCGTGACCTACACGGACGGCGAACAGGCTTACATCCTGGCACCGCAGCGCATCGCTGCCGGCGACAAGGTCATCGCGTCTGAGAAGGCCGTTGACGTGAAGCCCGGCAACACCATGCCGCTGCAGTACATCCCGGTTGGTTCGATCGTTCACAACGTCGAAATGAAGCCCGGCAAGGGCGGTCAGATCGCACGTTCGGCTGGCACCTACGTCCAGCTCGTCGGCCGCGATGCCGGCATGGCGATCCTGCGCCTGAACTCGGGTGAGCAGCGTCTGGTTCCGGGCTCCTGCCTGGCCACCATCGGCGCCGTTTCCAACCCGGACCACGGCAACACCAACGACGGCAAGGCCGGTCGCACCCGCTGGCGCGGCAAGACCCCGCATAACCGCGGTGTCGTCATGAACCCGGTCGACCACCCGCACGGTGGTGGTGAAGGCCGCACCTCCGGTGGTCGCCACCCGGTTTCCCCGTGGGGTAAGCCCACCAAGGGCAAGCGGACTCGCTCGAACAAGTCGACCGACAAGTTCATCATGCGCTCGCGCCACCTGAAGAAGAAGTAAGAGAGGTAGTCAGAAATGGCTCGTTCAGTATGGAAAGGCCCGTTCGTCGACGGCTATCTTCTCAAGAAGGCTGAGAAGGTTCGCGAGACAGGTCGTAATGAAGTGATCAAGATGTGGAGCCGTCGCTCCACCATCCTGCCGCAGTTCGTAGGTCTCACCTTCGGCGTCTACAACGGCAGCAAGCATGTGCCCGTCTCTGTCAACGAAGACATGGTCGGCCACAAGTTCGGTGAATTCGCTCCCACCCGGACCTATTACGGTCACGGTGCGGACAAGAAGGCGAAGAGGAAGTAACGATGGGCAAGGCAAAAGCCGAACGCCGGCTGAAAGACAACGAAGCGCAGGCAGTCGCCCGCACGATCCGCGTCAGCCCCCAGAAGCTCAACCTGGTTGCCGCGCTCATCCGCGGCAAGAAGGTCGAGCGCGCTCTCGCTGACCTGGAATTCTCCCGTAAGCGCATCGCAGGCGCGGTCCGCAAGACCCTTGAGTCCGCGATCGCCAACGCTGAGAACAACCATGATCTCGACGTCGATCAGCTGATCGTCGCCGAGGCCTATGTTGGCAAGTCGATCACCATGAAGCGTTTCCACGCTCGTGGCCGCGGCCGCGCTTCGCGCATCGAAAAGCCGTTCTCGCACCTCACCATCGTGGTGCGTGAAGTCGAAGCCAAAGGGGAGGCCGCATAATGGGTCAGAAAATCAATCCGATTGGCTTCCGTCTCGGGATCAATCGCACCTGGGATAGCCGCTGGTTTGCAGACAACGCCGAATATGGCAAGCTTCTGCATGAAGACCTGAAGATCCGCGCCTACCTCATGGAAGAGCTCAAGCAGGCCGGCATCGCCAAGGTCGTCATCGAGCGTCCGCACAAGAAGTGCCGCGTCACGATCCACTCGGCTCGTCCGGGTCTGATCATCGGCAAGAAGGGTGCAGACATCGAGAAGCTTCGCAAGAAGATCTCGACGATGACGAACTCGGAAACGCACCTCAACATCGTTGAAGTGCGCAAGCCGGAAGTCGACGCAACGCTGGTTGCTCAGTCGATCACCCAGCAGCTCGAGCGTCGTATCGCGTTCCGTCGCGCCATGAAGCGCGCCGTTCAGTCGGCCATGCGTCTCGGTGCCGAAGGCATCAAGATCACCTGCGCCGGCCGTCTCGGTGGTGCCGAAATCGCTCGTACCGAATGGTACCGCGAAGGTCGCGTTCCGCTCCACACCCTGCGTGCAGACATCGATTACGGTACGGCTGAAGCCGAAACCGCATACGGCATCTGCGGCGTAAAGGTCTGGATCTTCAAGGGCGAAATCCTCGAGCACGATCCGATGGCATCGGAACGTCGTGCGATGGAGGGCGATGCCCAGGGTCCCGCAAGCCGTGAACGCGGTGATCGTGGCGACCGTCGCCGCGAGAACGCTTGATTGAACGCTGGCGAAAGATAAGCTCGGAGAAGTAAGAAAATGTTGCAGCCAAAGCGTACAAAGTACCGCAAGCAGTTCAAGGGCCGCATCAAGGGCGTCGCCAAGGGCGGTTTTGATCTGGCATTCGGTGAATTTGGCCTCAAGGCTCTGGAACCGAACCGCGTGAACGCTCGCGAAATTGAAGCAGCCCGTCGTGCGATCACCCGCTATATGAAGCGTGCTGGTCGCGTGTGGATCCGCGTATTCCCTGACGTTCCGGTCACGGCAAAGCCGACCGAAGTTCGTATGGGTAAGGGTAAGGGTTCGGTCGAATACTGGGCATGCAAGGTCAAGCCTGGTCGTATCATGTTCGAGATCGACGGCGTATCGGAAGAGATCGCGCGCGAGGCTCTTCGCCTCGGTTCCGCCAAGCTCTCTGTCACGACGCGCTTCGTACAGCGCATTGCAGAGTGAGGAACAAGTCGATGAAAGCCGTAGATGTACGCGCCATGAGCGCTGACCAGCTGAACGACGAGCTTGCAAAGCTGAAGAAGGAGCAGTTCAACCTGCGCTTCCAGAAGGCCACTGGCCAGCTCGAGAAGTCTTCCCGTATTCAGGAAGTCCGTCGTGATATCGCACGCGTGAAAACCATTGCCCGCCAGAAGGCGGCAGAAGCCAAGGCCTAAGGACCGAGAAATATGCCGAAACGCATTCTGCAGGGCGTAGTTGTCAGCGATAAGAACGACAAGACCATTGTCGTTCGCGTTGAGCGTCGATTCGCCCACCCGCTGCTTCAGAAGACCGTTCGCCGGTCCAAGAAGTACAAGGCACATGACGAGAACAACCAGTACAAGACCGGTGACGTCGTTTCCATTCAGGAATGTGCACCGATCTCCAAGGACAAGTGCTGGACGGTGATTGCCGCCCAGGCTTAATTTACGGACTTCCTGCGCAAGGGCTTGCACCTTGCGCAGAAATCTGTATGAAGCAGGCCACTGGCAGAGAACGCTCGGAATCGGGCGTTCTTTTGCTTTGAGCGCACGGAAGGTCCCTATGGGAAACCACCCTGTATTTATCTTCCCGCGCACACCAGAAATTTATCATAAGCCCGAATAGGGGGCCTCGGCCCAACCGTTCGGGTTACAACAAGAAGGCGACCTGACATGATTCAGATGCAGACTAACCTCGACGTCGCGGATAATTCCGGCGCACGTCGTGTCATGTGCATCAAGGTGCTGGGCGGTTCTAAGCGCAAGTACGCTTCCATCGGCGACATCATCGTCGTTTCGATCAAGGAAGCTATCCCGCGCGGCCGCGTGAAGAAGGGTGACGTGATGAAGGCGGTTGTTGTTCGCACCGCCAAGGACATCCGTCGCGCTGACGGCAGCGTCATTCGATTCGATAACAACGCAGCTGTTCTTATCGACAACAAGAAAGAGCCGATCGGCACCCGTATCTTCGGACCGGTTCCGCGCGAACTTCGCGCCAAGAACCACATGAAGATCATCTCGCTGGCTCCAGAAGTACTGTAAGGGAGCGGGAAGCGATGAATAAGATCCGCAAGGGCGACAAGGTCGTCGTACTCGCTGGCAAGGACAAGGGCCGTTCGGGCGAAGTCCTCCAGGTCATGCCGAAGGAAGACCGTGCGGTCGTCCGTGGCATCAATGTTGTCAAGCGCCACCAGCGCCAGACGCAGACCACGGAAGCCGGCATCATCAGCAAGGAAGCCTCGATCCATCTGTCGAACATCGCGATCGCCGACAAGGACGGCAAGCCGACCCGCGTCGGTTTCAAGGTCGTTGACGGCAAGAAGGTTCGTGTGGCCAAGCGTTCGGGAGAAGTGATCGATGGCTGAGGCAAAGTATGAGCCGCGGCTCAAGGCTGAATACGTAAACCGCATTCGCAAGGCTATGCAGGAGCAGTTCTCCTACGCCAACGAAATGCAGATCCCGAAGCTCGACAAGATCGTGATCAACATGGGCGTGGGCGAGGCAACTGCCGACTCCAAGAAGCCCACTGTTGCTGCGGCTGACCTTGCAGCGATCGCCGGCCAGAAGCCGGTTATCACCAAGGCCCGCAATTCGATCGCTGGCTTCAAGGTCCGCGAAAACATGCCGATCGGCGCAAAGGTTACCCTGCGCGGCGCCCGCATGTATGAGTTCCTGGACCGCCTGGTCAACATCGCGCTTCCGCGCGTTCGCGACTTCCGCGGCCTGAACCCGAAGTCCTTTGACGGCCGTGGCAACTTCGCCATGGGCATCAAGGAGCACATTGTGTTCCCGGAGATCAACTACGATAAGGTTGATCAGATGTGGGGCATGGACATCATCGTTTGCACGACGGCGACCAACGACGACGAAGCTCGGGCTCTTCTGAAAGAGTTCAACTTCCCGTTCCGTCAGTAACCGTAACGACGAGCGTAGAAGAGGAACTTCGATATGGCGAAGACAAGCGCAGTTGAAAAGAACAAGCGCCGCCGCAAGATTGCCGCGAGCCAGGCCGCAAAGCGTGCCGGTTTGAAGGCAATCATCATGAACCAGTCTCTTTCGATTGAAGAGCGGTTCAAGGCCACCCTGAAGCTGGCAGAACTGCCGCGCGATGGCTCCAAGACCCGTATTCGCAACCGTTGCGAAGTCACCGGTCGTCCGCGTGCATTCTATCGCAAGCTTGGAATGTCGCGTATCGCGCTTCGCGAGCTTGGCAACACCGGCAAGGTGCCGGGCGTTGTGAAGTCGAGCTGGTAAGGAGACGCCAATATGACGATGACTGATCCGTTGGGCGATATGCTCACCCGCATCCGGAATGGCGCAGCTCGCCGCAAGAGCTCCGTCTCCACTCCGGCCTCCAATCTCCGTGCCCGCGTTCTCGACGTTCTGCAGGCCGAAGGTTACATCCGTGGCTACAGCCAGGTCGATTACGGCAATGGCAAGTCTGAGCTCACGATCGAACTGAAGTACTACGAAGGTTCTTCGGTCATTCGCGAAATCGGCCGCGTATCCAAGCCGGGCCGCCGAGTTTATGTCTCGGTTAAGTCCATCCCGCAGGTCGCGAACGGCCTCGGCATCACCATCCTTTCGACTCCGAAGGGTGTGATGGCCGATCACCAGGCTCGCGAACAGAACGTTGGTGGTGAGGTACTCTGCTCCGTCTTCTAAGACGGGCAGGGGATCTCCATAGCGAACAGACAGGAAAAACTATGTCTCGTATCGGTAAAAAGCCCGTTCCGGTTCCGGCTGGCGTGACCGCCTCTGTCGAAGGCCAGAAGGTCTCCGTCAAGGGCCCGAAGGGTGAACTTTTCTTCGTCGCAAATGACGAAATCTCCGTGAAGCTCGAAGACAACGCTGTTGTCGTACAGCCGATCAACGACTCCAAGGATGCTCGTTCGAAGTGGGGCATGTCCCGCACGATGATCGAAAACATCCTGAAGGGTGTTAAGGACGGTTACGAGCGCAAGCTCGAAATCAACGGCGTTGGTTACCGCGCGTCGCTTCAGGGCAAGAACCTGCAGCTGGCACTCGGCTTCAGCCACGACGTCGTCTATGAGCCGCCGGTTGGCATCTCCATCGCTGTTCCGAAGCCGACCGAAATCATCGTGTCCGGCATCAACAAGCAGCAGGTCGGCCAGGTTGCCGCCGAGATCCGCGAATATCGCGGTCCGGAGCCCTACAAGGGCAAGGGCGTCAAGTATGCCGAAGAGCGGATCGTCCGCAAAGAAGGCAAGAAGAAGTAAGGATCGCGCGAAATGGCAAGCAGAAAAGAAGCACTTGTTCGCCGTGCGAACCGCGTACGGCGACAGATCAAGGCGGTGGCAAATGGCCGTCCGCGTCTGTCGGTACATCGCTCTTCGAAGAACATCTACGCTCAGATCATCGACGACGTCGCTGGCAAGACCCTTGCGGCTGCTTCGACCCTCGATGGCGGCCTGAAGGCCGAGCTCAAGACCGGCGCCGATATCGCAGCAGCTGCTGCCGTTGGCAAGCTGGTTGCAGAGCGCGCCGTCAAGGCTGGCGTGAATGAAGTCGTCTTCGATCGTGGCGCCTTCATCTATCACGGCCGCATCAAGGCTCTCGCCGAAGCGGCTCGTGAAGGTGGTCTGACCTTCTAAGATAGAATTTCCACCCGGACTTGCGTTCGGGTGGATTTCCGGCTTTAAGCCGGTCACACCGGATTCCACCTTGACCCGACAGGGCAGGGTGGAACTTTGCGTAATCTGCCGATTGCACCCGGAAAAGAAAAAGGAAAAGGACAATGGCACAAGAAAAGCGTGGTTCGCGCGATGATCGCCAGAACCGTGAAGAGCGCGACAGCGAGTTCGTCGACAAGCTTGTCGCGATCAACCGCGTCGCTAAGGTCGTCAAGGGCGGCCGTCGTTTCGGCTTCGCAGCCCTCGTCGTCGTCGGCGACCAGAAGGGTCGCGTAGGCTTCGGCCATGGCAAGGCACGTGAAGTGCCGGAAGCCATCCGCAAGGCAACGGAAGCTGCCAAGCGCGACATGATTTTCGTTCCGCTTCGTGACGGCCGTACGCTGCATCACGACGTCAACGGCCGTCATGGCGCCGGCAAGGTTCTGCTGCGCTCCGCCAAGGCCGGTACCGGTATCATCGCCGGTGGCCCGATGCGCGCCGTTTTCGAAACGCTCGGCATGCACGACGTCGTCGCCAAGTCGACCGGTTCGTCGAACCCGTACAACATGGTTCGCGCTACGTTCGACGCTCTGAAGCACCAGGTGCATCCGAAGGACGTCGCTGCTCAGCGTGGCCTGAAGTATGCTACCCTCCAGGCTCGCCGCGCTGCTTCTGGCAACGCTGCTGAAGAATAAGAGGAGTCTGAACCATGGCCAAGGCTACGAAGAAGACTGAAGCAAAGACGATCACGGTCGAGCAGATCGGTTCGCCTATTCGCCGTCCGGCAGTCCAGCGCGCAACGCTGGTCGGTCTGGGCCTCAACAAGATGCACCGGGTCCGCACCCTGGAAGATACCCCTTCCGTTCGTGGCATGATCCGTGCTGTCCAGCATCTCGTTCGCGTCGTCGACGAGAAGTGAGACGGGGGAAGTCATCATGAAACTGAATGAAATCAAAGACAACGAAGGCGCTTCCAAGGAACGTATCCGCGTAGGTCGCGGTATCGGTTCCGGCAAGGGCAAGACCGGTGGTCGCGGTGTAAAGGGTCAGAAGGCTCGTTCCGGCGTCGCCATCAACGGCTTCGAAGGCGGCCAGATGCCGATCTATCGTCGCCTGCCGAAGCGCGGCTTCAACAACATCTTCGCTTCTGAATACGTCACCGTATCGCTCGGCCGTATCCAGACCGCGATCGATGCTGGCAAGCTCGACGCTAAGGCAACGGTTGATGCCGCTTCGCTCAAGGCAGCCGGCGTTATCCGTCGCGTCAAGGACGGCGTTCGCGTCCTGTCCGGCGGCGAACTGAAGGCAAAGCTCACGATCGAAGTCGCCGGCGCCTCCAAGGTCGCCGTCGAGAAGATCGAAAAGGCTGGCGGTTCCATCAAGCTGCTCGAAGCAGCTAAGGAAGCCGCTGAATAAGTGACAGACAATCGCCCGGGGTGCTTCACACCGGGCGATTTTGCTCCCATATGTGAGCCTCACGATCCCAGGACGGAATGGACGTCGTTTCGTCTTCCGGGTCATCTGGAAAACAAGGGTGTGAGGCATGCGGTTGCTCGGCAACTTCTCCCCGCGCCCTGTTTTCTGAAAAACAGTTTGAACGAATAGCCTCCGGTTCGGACGGGTTCCCGTCGCCGGTCTAGGTTGGCGGAGAATTCTATGGCTTCTGCAGCGGAACAACTGGCCTCGAACCTGAACTTCTCGACTTTCGCCAAGGCGGAAGATCTGAAGAAGCGTCTGTGGTTCACTCTGGCCGCATTGCTGGTCTATCGCCTCGGCACGCATATTCCGCTGCCTGGCCTCAATCCGGAGGCCTATGCCGCCGCCTTCCAGGGGCAGTCGGGTGGTATCCTCGGTCTTTTCAACATGTTTGCTGGTGGCGCTGTCGAGCGCATGGCGATCTTCGCGCTGGGCATCATGCCCTACATCTCCGCGTCGATCATCGTGCAGCTGATGACGTCGGTCGTGCCGGCCCTCGAGCAGCTCAAGAAAGAGGGCGAGCAGGGCCGCAAGATCATCAACCAGTACACCCGCTACGGCACCGTGCTGCTCGGCACGCTTCAGGCCTACGGTATCGCCGTCGGCCTCGAATCGGGGCAGGGCATCGTCGCCGATCCGGGCTGGTTTTTCCGTATTTCGACCGTGCTGACGCTTCTCGGCGGCACCATGTTCCTGATGTGGCTCGGTGAGCAGATCACCTCGCGCGGCATCGGCAACGGCATCTCGCTGATCATCTTCGCCGGCATCGCAGCAGGTCTTCCGACCGCTGTTGCCCACACGCTGGAACTCGGCCGCACCGGCGCTCTGTCGACGCTGCTGATTCTCACCGTCATCGTTGTCGCGATCGGTGTCATCGCCCTCATCGTCTTCGTCGAGCGCGCCCAGCGTCGCCTTCTGATCCAGTATCCGAAGCGACAGGTCGGCAACCGCATGTTCCAGGGCGACACCTCGCACCTGCCGCTGAAGCTCAACACCGCAGGCGTTATCCCGGCAATCTTCGCTTCGTCGCTGCTGCTGCTGCCTGCAACGGCTGCCGGCTTCTCCGGCAACCAGGCGCTGCCCGGCTGGGCAACGACCATCATCGCTTCCCTGCAGCATGGTCACCCGATCTACATGCTGCTTTACGGTGCGCTGATTGCCTTCTTCGCCTTCTTCTACACGGCCATCGTCTTCAATCCGAAGGATACGGCCGACAATCTGAAGAAGCATGGCGGCTTCATCCCGGGCATCCGCCCCGGTGATCGCACGGCCGAATACATCGACTACGTCCTGACCCGCATCACAGTGGTCGGCGCCGTCTACCTCGTCTTCGTCTGCGTTCTGCCTGAAATCCTCATCGCACGCACGGGCATCCCATTAGCCCTTGGTGGTACTTCGCTTTTGATTGTTGTCAGCGTCACCCTTGATACTGTAGCACAGGTTCAGGGACATCTGATCGCCCAGCAATATGAAGGTCTGATCAAGAAGTCGAAGTTGCGTGGAGGAAAGAGGGGACGATGAGACTGATTCTGTTAGGACCGCCGGGCGCGGGCAAGGGGACCCAAGCCCAGCGGATCGTGGAGAAGCACGGCATCCCGCAGCTCTCCACCGGTGATATGCTCCGTGCCGCCGTATCGGCTGGCACGGAGGTCGGAAAGCGCGCCAAGGCTGTCATGGACGCCGGCAAGCTCGTCTCCGACGACATCGTCATCGCCATCGTCTCTGAGCGCATCGATGCGCCCGACTGCGCCAATGGCTTCATTCTCGATGGCTTCCCGCGGACGCTTGTCCAGGCGGATGCCACCGAGGCGATGCTGAGCGGCAAGGACCTCGACCTTTCGGCGGTGATCGAGATCCGCGTCGATGATGAGATCCTGGCTGATCGAATCGCCGGCCGGTACACCTGCGCCAACTGTGGCGCCGGCTACCACGACGAGAACCTGAAGCCGAAGGTCGACGGTGTCTGCGACAAGTGTGGTTCGACCCACTTCAAGCGCCGGCCCGACGATAACAGGGATACGGTCCGCACCCGTCTGCAGGCCTACTACAAGGAAACCTCGCCGCTGATCGGCTATTACCACGCCAAGGGTAAGCTGCATTCGGTCGACGGCATGGGTGAGATCGATGCCGTCACCGGCGAGATCGAGGCCATCCTGGCCGGGCTCTGAAGCCTGTCAGTTCTAAGAATCTTCGCGGGGCCGGTTGCTTTTGTCGACCGATTCCGTTAAAGACCGCGCCAACTCGCGACATGACTGCGATCGGCGCGTTCTTCCAAAACGTTGGAAGACCGGGTTCGGTCGTTTTGGTTTGTTGAGAACCCGATTTGTAATTGCGGTCCATCTGGGCCGTGTAACGAGACACCACTTGCCGGATGGCAACTGGAAGCAAGGAGAATAGGCGTGGCACGTATCGCTGGCGTCAACATCCCGACTGCGAAGCGCGTTGTTATCGCGCTGACCTATATTCACGGGATTGGACCGAAGTTCGCATCGGAAATCATGGAGAAGGTCGGTCTTCCGGCTGAAAAGCGCGTTCACCAGCTGACCGACGCAGAAGTCCTCCAGATCCGCGAAACCATCGACCGCGATTACCAGGTCGAAGGCGACCTGCGTCGCGATACCGCGATGAACATCAAGCGTCTGATGGACCTCGGCTGCTACCGTGGCCTGCGCCATCGTCGTGGTCTGCCGGTTCGCGGTCAGCGCACGCACACCAACGCCCGCACCCGTAAGGGTCCGGCGAAGGCGATCGCTGGTAAGAAGAAGTAATTTTTCGCGGCATTGGGAAAAGGCAGTGGGCAGCAGGGTGACCTGGTGCTCACTGCCTTCATCCTGTTGCCTCGATTGGTGTAGCCGCTGGCATTACGGCGGTGTTTAGATCAACTGAAAGGAAGACCATGGCCAAGGAAGCCACACGCGTCCGCCGTCGCGAACGCAAGAATATCTCGTCGGGCGTTGCCCACGTAAACTCGACCTTCAACAACACGATGATCACCATCACCGACGCACAGGGCAATGCTATCGCCTGGTCGTCTGCTGGTGCGAAGGGCTTCAAGGGTTCGCGTAAGTCGACACCGTTCGCTGCCCAGATCGCTGCTGAAGACTGCGCCAAGAAGGCCCAGGAGCACGGCATGAAGTCTCTCGAAGTGGAAGTCTGCGGTCCGGGTTCGGGTCGTGAATCCGCTCTGCGCGCCCTCCAGGCTGCCGGCTTCATGATCACGTCGATCCGTGACGTGACCCCGATCCCGCACAATGGCTGCCGTCCGCGCAAGAAGCGTCGCGTCTAATCATTCTTCGTCTTGCCGGGCAGGCGGTTCGCCTTCCCGGTGCTTCTCATATTCGGCCGTCACGATTGAATGGTGATGGCGAACGGAAGGTAAAATCATGATTCAGAAGAATTGGCAGGAACTGATCAAGCCGAACAAGGTGGAATTTTCCTCCTCCGGCCGCACCAAGGCGACGCTCGTCGCTGAGCCGCTCGAGCGTGGCTTCGGCCTGACGCTCGGCAACGCTCTGCGTCGCGTTCTCCTGTCGTCGCTTCGTGGTGCAGCTGTTACGGCTGTCCAGATCGACGGCGTTCTGCACGAGTTCTCGTCTATCCCGGGCGTTCGCGAAGATGTCACCGACATCGTCCTGAACATCAAGGAAATCGCCATCAAGATGGACGGCGACGATGCCAAGCGCATGGTTGTCCGTAAGCAGGGTCCGGGCGTTGTAACCGCCGGTGACATCCAGACGGTCGGCGACATTGAGATCCTGAACCCCAACCATGTTATCTGCACCCTCGATGAAGGCGCAGAGATCCGCATGGAGTTCACGGTCAACAACGGCAAGGGTTACGTCCCGGCCGAGCGCAACCGCGCGGAAGATGCCCCGATCGGTCTCATCCCGGTCGACAGCCTCTACTCGCCGGTCAAGAAGGTGTCCTACAAGGTCGAAAACACCCGTGAGGGCCAGGTTCTCGACTATGACAAGCTGCTGATGACCATCGAAACCGATGGCTCCGTCACCGGTGAGGACGCTGTCGCTTTTGCTGCACGCATCCTTCAGGACCAGCTCGGCGTCTTCGTCAACTTCGACGAACCGCAGAAGGAAGCCGAAGAGGAAGCCGTCACCGAGCTCGCCTTCAACCCGGCGCTGCTCAAGAAGGTCGACGAGCTGGAGCTTTCGGTCCGCTCGGCAAACTGCCTGAAGAACGACAACATCGTTTACATCGGCGATCTGATCCAGAAGACCGAGGCAGAGATGCTGCGCACGCCGAACTTCGGCCGCAAGTCGCTGAACGAAATCAAGGAAGTTCTCGCTTCCATGGGCCTGCACCTCGGTATGGAAGTACCGGCATGGCCGCCCGAGAACATCGAAGATCTCGCGAAGCGTTACGAAGACCAATATTAATAACAGTGAAGGCAGCCTCTAAGCCTGCCTTTCCCCGTCAAACTGCGGGCGAATGCCCGTATGTGTCAGGAAACGGCAGCCTCTGAGACAGAGCCTGCACTTAAAGGAGAATAGCAATGCGCCACCAGAAAGCCGGCCGCAAGCTGAACCGTACCGCCAGCCACCGTAAGGCGATGTTCGCCAACATGGCTGCTTCGCTCATCACCCATGAGCAGATCGTCACGACGCTCCCGAAGGCGAAGGAAATTCGCCCGATCGTCGAGAAGCTGGTGACCCTCGGCAAGCGCGGCGACCTGCACGCTCGTCGTCAGGCGATCTCGCAGATCAAGGACGTCGATGCCGTCAAGAAGCTCTTCGACGCCATCGCAACGCGTTACGCCACCCGCAACGGCGGCTACCTGCGCATCATGAAGGCCGGTTTCCGCCTGGGCGACAATGCCGCCATGGCTGTTATCGAGTTCGTCGAGCGCGACGTCGATGCCAAGGGCGCAGCCGACAAGGCCCGCGTCGCCGCTGAAGCCGAAGCTGAAGCAGCGTAAGTTTCTTGCCCGTAAGGGAAGGATAAAAAAGCCGGGTGAGCGATCACCCGGCTTTTTTGCGTGTTGTGACTTGGGCGCGCGCCGGGCGGTCGTAGCCTTAGACAGTTTATGGTCGCGAGACGCAGCTCGGGTAGGGTGGTTGTTCACCAGGGACCGCATCGCAGAAGCGCATGGCCAGCATGGGGGCCATCCGCGTCATCCAGCGGTCGGCCTCATCGCTGGCCGGTGTATCGAACGCATCCCCACGTTCCGCCCATTGTATGGTGATCAGGCCGAAGGGGGCCTGAACCAGCGCGATTAAAGCGGTCTCGCTTTGCGCCTCACTGCCTCCATTCACACGCGGCATCGCACCGCAACTCAAAAGGATGACCATCGCCGGTCTGCCATCGATTTGGGTCGGCCCATAGGAGATGGCTGAGAAGGCCTTGCTACACGCTTGTTGAAACGGTCCCGCCATGTTCTGCGCAGCCTGGTCGAGGGTCACGGTCTGCTTGCCCAGTTTGAGGCCCGTCATCGTGAACATCTGCGACCAGTCGTCGACACTCTCACCACTCAGCACCGATTCCTGGATGTAGAACGTGCCCTTCAGATCCTCGAAGCTCGGTGCAAATCCCGGCGGCAATGGATAGACGACGATCTGGCCGAAAACCGGTGTAGCCATCATGATCTTGTCTTGCGACCAGACCTGCGGGGCGACCATGAGATAGGCAGCGGTGAGCATCAGTGTCGACAGTACACGCTTCATCGCTCGCTCCTGGGGCATGGTCGCGGACCCGAAATTTGTGACGCGGAAATCCCCGTCACGCAATCGGCATTCGTTGAGACCACCAAGAACAGTCCAAGGTCATCGATGATCGCGGTACGGCAAAGAGGTGGCAGAGTTCGGCATTGGGAGCGGGACGACAAGTCATCGTGCAATCTCCGGCCATGTCTGGCGATAGGCTCCGCCTGAATTAGAGATTGCAGATCAGTGGATGTACACGGAAACAATTGATCTGCGTCAAGGGAGATCGCCAAGACAGCGCTAACCTCATTCCATCGAATTATCGATGTAAGCGAGGTTTCCCCATGGTTGACGCATCCATTTTCAGCAACGACAAGAACCATCTCATTATTCCGCCGCTCTCGACCTTCTATGACCGCATCGCTCAGCCCATGGCCTGGACGATCTTCCGCCTTGCCGTCGGCGGCATGCTGGTGATCGAGGGATGGCCGAAGATCATGGCGCCCTTCGCCCAGGTCGGCTTTGTCGAAAAGCTCGGCTTCTACCCGGGCTGGCTCTGGTCCCCGACACTTGCCGTCCTGCAGGTCCTCGGCGGCCTCCTGATCGCGCTTGGCCTTTTCACCCGCCCGGCAGCGCTGGCCAATGGGGTGATGCTGGCCATCACCCTCTACTTCCACATGGCCAACCCTTACGGCGATGCTTTCCTGACCCAGGCCGGTATCGACGCGCTGAAGGCCGGCAGCGAGTTCTTCACCCCGCAAGCCATGGCGCGTCTCGCCGATGGCGGCCACACCTTCCTGCATCAGGTCCAGTCCAAGGCGGAACTCGCCTCGCTCTTCTGGACCGGCGGCGCCTTCCTCTTCGCAGCCTTCGGCGGCGGTTATCTCTCGCTCGATCGTCTGATGTTCAGAAAGCAGTTTTGATCGCAGCCCGATGCATGGACATCCGGTCGAAAGGCCGGATGTACCTTTCATGTCAGCCGCCATCCTGGCCGCATTGCCCAGCACGATCCAGCAGGAAAGCGCGCTCCCGATCATTGCCGCTAAGTGCTGCAGCCGTCTCGAACGCGGTCCGCGCTTCCGCCAGACGCCCCAACCGGAACAGGAAGTCCCCCTTCGCCGCATGCAGCGGCAGATAGTCCAGGAGCGAGGGCTCTTCCTCGATCTCTGCCAGCAGTGCCAGCCCCACCTCCGGACCACGGGCCTTCGCATGCGCCACCGCCCGGTTGAGGGCCACGACAGGCGAGGGGCTCCGCTCCAGCAGTCGGTCGTAGAGCGCAGCACTCATCCCCCAGTCCGTGTCTGCAAACCGCGCCGCCCGCGCATGCACGGCAGCCAGCGCCGCCTGCAGCGCATAAACGCCATCCGCGCCGCCGAGCTTTCCCACCGCTGCAAGCCCCGCCAGTCCGCGCTGGATCAACAGCCGGTCCCAGAGCCCGCGGTTCTGAGTTTCGAGCGTCAGCGCACTCCCATCGGCCGCCACCCGCGCCTTGAAGCGTGATGCCTGCAACTCCATCAGTGCCAGCAGCCCATGCGCCTCCGGTTCCTGTGGTGCCAGCCCCACCACGATACGCCCGAGCCGCATCGCCTCCTCACAAAGCTGCACCCGGATCAGATCCTCGCCACGGCTTGCGGCATAGCCCTCGTTGAAAACAAGGTAGATGACCTCCAGCACCGAGGCGAGGCGGGCGTCGCGCTCTTGTCCCATCGGCACCGCGAACGCGACATCGGCATCCCGCAGGATCTTCTTCGCCCGAACGATCCGTTGCGCCACCGTCGTCTCCTGGGTGAGGAAAGCCCGGGCGATCTCCTCCGTGGTCAGTCCGCCGATGATCTTCAGTGTCAGCGCCGCACGCTGGTCCCGCGAGAGCAGGGGATGGCAGGCGGTGAAGATCAGCGCCAACCGCTCGTCGCCGATCGCGTCGTCCAGCGCAGCGTCGACGGTCGCATAGTCGTCCGGTCGGTCGGTCTCGATGTCATGGGCAATCGACGCCTCATGCCGCGCCATCATCCGGCGACGCCGCCAGAGATCGACCGCCCGCCGCTTCGCCGTCGTCATCAGCCAGCCGCCGGGATTGGGCGGCGTGCCGGAGGCGGGCCATGTCGCCAGCGCCGCAACCAGTGCCTCCTGCGCTAGCTCCTCGGCAAGGCTGAGGTCGCCGACATGTTTTGCGAGCCCGGCGATCAGCCGGACCCGCTCCATGCGATATACAGCCTCGATATCCCGAGCTGCTGCCTCTGCGCCGACAAAGTGCCGGTTCGCCGAGGAAGTGACCACTTTTCCGTCCCGAGTCATGAGCCGGAGTATGGACACCCCTGCCGCCCGGTCAACCGGGACCATCGCCTCAGGCGTCGACACCGGTCGTGTCGCCGGCAGCGGCGGCTGGGTCCATCCAGAAGATCTCCCAGACATGCCCGTCCGGATCCTCCACCGACCGGCTCCACATGAAGCCGTGGTCCTGCGGCGGGTTCGGATCCGGACGTCCCCCTGCGGCTGTGGCGGCACTCAGCACCCGGTCGACATCCGCATGCGCCTCGACTGTCAGCGCCAGCAACACCTGGCTGGTGGCTTTAGCGTCTGCGATAGGCCGTTTCGTGAAGGTGCCGTAATAGTCGTGCGTCAGGATCATCACGCCGATCGTGTCGCACAGCATCATGCAGGCCGCATTCTCGTTGGAAAACTGCGGGTTCCGAGTGGCCCCCAGCGCCTCGTAGAAGCGCGTCGAGGCATCGAGATCGGTGACCGGCAAGTTGATGAAGATCATCTTGCTCATGGCGTCTCAACCCTTGGTCTTCTGCTGCGCTGCCAGCCCCTCCGCCGCCCGGTCGTGGCTCGCCTGTCCCTCTGGTGTGGCGATCTCGGCGAAGTCTTCCATCTCGTAGAAGGGCCGGATCTCGATCTCGCTCGGTCCCAACATCGGGTTGGGGCAACGCTTCACCCAGGCAACGGCCTCGTCCATGTCCTTCACCTCCCAGATCCAGTAGCCGGCGACCAACTCCCGGGTTTCTGCGAAGGGCCCGTCGATCACCCGGCGATCCGCACCGTCGAAGGCGATCCGCTTGCCCATCTTCGACGGTTTCAACCCGTCTCCGGAGAGCATGATGCCGGCCTGCACCAGTTCCTCGTTGAACTTGCCCATGTCTTCGAAAAGCTTCGGCGGCGGCATGATGCCTTCTTCGCTGTCTTCAGTCGCCTTCACCATAACCATGACACGCATGTCTTCACTCCTCTCGTTCTCTGGGCCGCTTTTGCGATCCTGCTTCCCAACGAACGAGCTAAACCGATTTCGACACGGCATGCGAAAAAAATCGTATCAAAGTTGCAGTGATCACTTCGGAATGTGGATCGTCGCCCGGATATGCTTCAGCGAGGCGACAATGGTGAAGGTCATCATCACCAGCAGCGTCCACGAGCTCCACTTGCCCAGATGCACCGTCGACCAGGCACCGAGCTGGTTCGGATAGTGCCAGATGGCAAAGAATGTGGAGATGTTCTCCGCCACCCAGATGAAGAAACCGATGAGGATGAAGGCAAGCAGCATCGGCATCTGCCGATCCCGATCAAAGGGCCGGAAGGTGACGGTGGTGCGGGCATAGAGCCCGATCGCAAGCGCTGCCAGGTACCAGCGATAATCGCCGATATAGTGGTGGGTGAAGAAGTTGAGATAGATCGCGAGCGCCACGCCTATGGCCATCCAGTAGGGCGGGTGATGGCGGATCCGGACATCCAAGAGCCGCCAGGCCTGGATGATGTAGCTGCCCACGGCCGCATACATGAAGCCGGAAAACAGGGGCACGCCGAGCACCTTGCTATAGGCGAAATCGGGATAGGACCAAGACTGGATCGCGCCCGACGTCTTGAACACCTCGAGCGCGAAGCCGACGACATGGAAAAGGCAGATCGCCTTCAGCTCGTCCATGGTCTCGAGCTTCGTCCAGACCATCCAGATCTGGATGGCAAGCGCAATGATCAGCAGCACGTCATAGCGCGGAATGCCGAACACACCTGTGCGCGGTACGACAAAGATCGACACGAAGAACAACCCGGCAAACAGGCACGCTCGCGCCTCCTTGATCCCGAACATCACGAACTCGACGACGAAGCGGCTGATGCCGGTGAGTTCCGGATACGGGGTCTGGTCGATCAGCCTGCGGTCGAGTGCGCTCAAGAGGCCGCTTCGTCCATCTGTCACCAGTGTCATCCCCGACCGCCTTCGCTGTTGCATTCCGTTGCAACCTCACTACTAAGCGGCCATGGACGAAATCAAGGCATCGACGTCACTTCGCATACGCCGTCTGGGGATAGCGCTTGCCATCATCGCGTGTGGTATGGCCTTGAGACTCGGCGGCTACGAGATCGGCCTGCCGTATTTTCTGGTCAAATATGGCGGCTCGACCCTCTGGGGCGCGATGGTCTTCTTCCTCATCGCCATGCTCCTGCCGCGACAACCGCTCGCACGCCTGGCGATCCTCGCGCTGGTTATCGCAGCCCTCACGGAGTTCAGCCGCCTTTACCACACGCCCTGGCTCGACGAATTCCGCCTGACGCTGACAGGCGCGCTCCTGCTCGGACGTATCTTCTCCTTGTGGAATATCGTGGCCTATGGCCTGGGCATCGCCCTGGCAGCCCTCTTTGAAGCGCGTCGTCTCACGCGCTCCGGCCGGCCGTCGCACTAGCGGGCAGCACCCGCCATGCGCTTGGCCCTCCGACGCTCCATGATCTTCGGCCGCACCAGCCGGTAGCCGAGCAGCACGATCGTCACGACGATGTAGAAGGCCGCTTCCGGATCGATCACCTTCAGCGACAGCGCATAGTGCAGGATCGCCACCAGCAGGATCGGGTAGGTGAGCTTGTGAAGCTTGTTCCACCGTGGCCCAAGCCTGCGGATCGACCACTGGTTCGAGGTCAGCGCGAGCGGGATCAGCATCAGAAGCCCGGCCATGCCGAGCATGATATAGGGCCGCTTCAGGATGTCGCCGGCGATCGACGACAGGATCATGCCGCGGTCGAGCGTCAGGTAAACCGCAAAATGCGCCAGCACATAGTAGAAGGCGAGAAGCCCGAGCGCGCGTCGATAGCTAATTAGATTAATGCCGAACAGATCGCGCAACGGTGTCACGGCAAGGCCAAGGCAGAGAAACCTGAGCGCCCAGAGCCCCAGAAGATGCTCAAACGCGCGCACCGGATCGGCGCCCAGCCCACCAAAGATCCCGAGATAGAAGGCATAAAGCCCCGGCAACAGCCCGACCGCATAAAGCGCCCAAACGGAGGCGGGCTTGTAGCGGGCGGGCAGGGCGGGCATTGCGAGCGAAACCATCAGAAGAACTTCGTCAGATCCATGCCGTCGTAAAGGCTTGCGACCTCGTCGGCATAGCCGTTGAACGGCAGGGTATCGATGCGCGCTCCGCCGAACAGGCCGTCGGCCTCGCCGATGCGTCGCTCGGTCGCCTGGCTCCAGCGCGGATGGTCGACGGCGGGATTGACGTTGGCATAGAAGCCGTATTCCGATGGCTGCAGCTTGTTCCAGGTCGATGGCGGCTCCTGCTCGGTGAGCGTGATCTTGACGATCGACTTGATGCCCTTGAAGCCGTATTTCCACGGTACGACGAGGCGGATCGGCGCGCCGTTCTGGTTCGGCAGCGTCTCGCCATAAAGCCCGGTTGCGAGGATCGCCAGCGGATGACGCGCTTCGTCCAGCCGCAAGCCCTCGACATAGGGCCATTCCAGCGCCTGGAAGATGCCGGCCTGTCCCTGCATCTCTTCAGGCCGCACGAGCGTTTCGAAGGCGACATACTTCGCAGACCCCAGTGGCTCCACCCGATCGAGCAGGGCCGAGATCGGGAAGCCGATCCACGGGATCACCATCGACCAGGCTTCCACGCAGCGCATCCGGTAGACGCGCTCTTCCATCGGGATTTCCTTCATGATCGTCTCGATGTCGATCACCTGCGGCTTGGCAACCAGCCCGCCGACTTCGATCGTCCAGGGCCGAGTGGTCAGCGATCCCGCATTGCGCGCCGGATCTTCCTTGCTCGTGCCGAACTCGTAGAAATTGTTGTAGGTCGTCACATCTTCCTTGGAGGTCAGCTTCTCGTCGAGCTTGTAGATGCTCGGCTTGGCCGCCAGCGGAGCGGCAATTGCCGGTGCGCCCAGGCCGACCGCCGCAACCCCACCGGCCGCGACGCCCATGAACTGCCGCCGCCTCAGATAGAGCGACTTCGGGGTAATCTCGGAACTGGCAATCTTCGGCGGGTGGTAAATGGGCATGGCAGACCTCTTGAGGCTCTCTCTGTCTCTCTAGATAGAAGACGCAAGCATAGAGACCAGAGTTTCACCGCCGCGAAAAGAAGCAAGGCGGGAACAATTTCGTGTAGGTCTGTCGTCTCGGCAAGCTGTAAGAATCCGCTCGGTTCGCCGACAGCGGTCAGCCGCACCAGGTCTCTTTGTGGCCTTCCCAGCGATGGGCCAGTCCGCGCGCGATCAACGCGTCGCCCACCGAGCGTCCGTCCTGCAGCACCACGCGCAGCTTGCGGCCATACTGGTCCACGTCCCGCCGCTCCCGGCGCTCCATGGTGAGCCCCCCGGCATTCAGGCTGTTAAGCAGCGCCACCTGTGCCTCGAGCCCGAGCGTGCGTTCCCGCTCGCATTCCGGGCGCCCGATCTCCGGCGTGTTGATATCAGAGATCCGATATTTCACTGCCCGGTACCAGAAGGTGTCGCCATCGACGACGCAATTGACCCGCTGCGCGCCCGAGCAGGTGACGAAGCGCCCCTCGATCGGCTCGGGATGCGGCTCCACGGCGCCGGTGATGCTGTAATCGATCAATTTGTTGCCTGCTGGCACAACAAGGTAGGAATAGGGAAGTTTATCGAAATGAATGACGGCGAGTGCGGCGAGGCCGGCATAGAGAAAGACGCGGCGCAGTTGGTAGAGCGTCTTGAACGGGCTCCAGCGCGGCGCAGGCTCGGGATTGAGCTTCTGGCGGGCATCTTTCAACAGGATCACGCGGGCGGGTTTCCGGGTCATCATGACGCCTCCTTCCGCGGTAAACTCTAATAAACACATCTTGCCGCAGGCTTAAGCCGATCACTCAAATGCGAACGAAGTCGCACGCTCCGTGACCGCCAGGCGTACCGATTTGCCATTCGATGCTAGTGACAGGTGAGGGCGCATGGCTTAGATCAGTTCCAAAATGGCTGCCTTGCCTTGGCGCCCGGGGTGCAGGCATGGCGGCGAACAAGCCATCGAGGTGACACCCATGCCCGTCTATCGTTCGAGAACCACCACCCACGGCCGCAACATGGCCGGCGCCCGCGGTCTGTGGCGCGCCACCGGCATGAAGGACGGCGATTTCGGCAAGCCGATCATCGCGGTCGTCAACTCCTTCACCCAGTTCGTGCCAGGCCACGTCCACCTGAAGGATCTCGGCCAGCTCGTTGCCCGCGAAATCGAGGCGGCCGGCGGCGTGGCGAAGGAGTTCAACACCATCGCCGTCGATGACGGCATCGCCATGGGCCATGACGGCATGCTGTATTCGCTGCCGTCGCGCGAGATCATCTCCGACTCGGTCGAATACATGGTCAATGCGCACTGCGCCGACGCCATGGTCTGTATCTCGAACTGCGACAAGATCACCCCCGGCATGCTGTCCGCTGCCATGCGCCTCAACATCCCCGCGGTCTTCGTCTCCGGCGGCCCGATGGAAGCCGGCAAGGCGATCCTGCAGGGCCGCAAGGTCGCACTCGACCTGGTCGACGCCATGGTTGCCGCGGCCGACGACAAGATTTCCGATGCCGATGTCGATGAGATCGAAAAAGCCGCCTGTCCGACATGCGGCTCCTGCTCGGGCATGTTCACTGCCAACTCGATGAACTGCCTGACCGAGGCCCTCGGCCTCTCGCTGCCCGGCAACGGCTCGACGCTCGCAACTCATGCCGACCGTAAGCGCCTCTTCGTCGAAGCGGGCCACCTGATCGTCGACATCACCCGCCGCTACTACGAGCAGGACGACGGAAGCGTTCTGCCGCGCAACGTGGCCTCAAAGGCAGCGTTCGAAAACGCCATGGCGCTCGACATTGCGATGGGCGGCTCGACCAACACGGTTCTGCACATCCTGGCCGCTGCCCATGAAGGCGGCATCGACTTCACCATGGACGATATCGACCGCCTGTCCCGCAAGGTGCCCTGCCTGTCGAAAGTGGCACCCGCCAAGCAGGACGTGCACATGGAAGACGTCCACCGCGCCGGCGGCATCATGCGCATCCTCGGTGAACTCGACCGCGGTGGCCTGATCAACCGGGATTGCCCGACCGTGCATGCCGAGACGCTCGGCCATGCAATCGACCGCTGGGACATCACCCGCACCAATTCCGAAACCGTGCGTGAATTCTTCAAGGCCGCTCCGGGCGGTGTCCGCACCACCCAGGCCTTTTCGCAGTCCTCACGCTGGGAAGACCTCGACACCGACGGCGAAAAGGGCGTCATCCGTTCCGTCGAACATCCCTTCTCCAAGGATGGTGGTCTGGCGGTCCTCAAGGGCAACATCGCGCTCGACGGCTGCATCGTGAAGACCGCCGGCGTCGATGAGAGCATCCTGAAGTTCTCCGGCCCGGCCCGCGTCTTCGAAAGCCAGGACGCAGCCGTCAAGGCGATCCTGTCGAACCACATCGTTGCCGGCGACGTTGTCGTCATCCGCTACGAAGGCCCGAAGGGCGGCCCGGGCATGCAGGAAATGCTCTATCCGACGAGTTATCTGAAGTCGAAGGGCCTCGGAAAGGTCTGCGCGCTGATCACCGACGGCCGCTTCTCCGGCGGCACCTCCGGCCTCTCGATCGGCCATGCCTCGCCGGAAGCAGCCCAGGGCGGCGCTATCGGCCTCGTTCGCGAAGGCGACCTGATCGACATCGATATCCCGAACCGCACGATCAACCTCGTCGTCGACCCGGCCGAGCTGGAGCGCCGCCGCGTTGAACAGGATGCCAAGGGTTGGTTCCCGGAAGAAAAGCGCAAGCGCAACGTCACGACGGCGCTGAAGGCCTACGCCGCCTTCGCCTCGTCCGCCGACAAGGGCGCGGTGCGCCAGCTGCCGGAGTGAGCCACTCGATATCCGATTTGAAACCGCTGCCCCCGGGCGGCGGTTTTTTTATGGGGTAGGGGATGCTTTGGTCGGGCCGACCTGGGCTGCTCCATCCCAGTATGGCGGGGTCCCGATCCGCTCGAACAGATACTCGCGGAATGACAGGACCTTGAAGGAGCGCAGGCGATTCTCCGCATGGATCACGTGGATATCGTGCACCACTGTATCGACCGCAGCCACATGGTCCTGCATCACCGCCTCCAGACGACCGGCTTGCAGATGGTCATGCAGCAACCAAGTCGGGAACAGCACCAGTCCCTGATGCTGCAACGCTGCCTCCACGAGGCTCTCGGCATTGTTGCTGGTCAGGTTTCCATGAACCTCATGATTGCGAAAATCCGATGTGCTGTCGCGGAAGTGCCATCGCTCCCGTCCGCCCATCCCCTTGTAGAGCAGGCAGTTGTGTCGCTCCAAATCCTCCGGGGAACCGGGCCTTCCGCGGGAATCGAGATAGGTGGGAGACCCACAGACGACATAGCGCTGCGCCGCGAGTTTGCGGGCGGTCAAGCTCGAATCCTTGAGCACGCCGATCCGCAGCGTCACGTCCATGCCCTCGGCCACGGGATCGACGACCGCATCGGTTAGCGTCAACTCCACCTCGACCTGCGGAAATCGGGCCTGATAGCCGGCGAGCAAGGGAGCGATATGTCGCCGGCCGAAGGCGACCGGTGCGTTGATGCGCAACAGGCCACGCGGTTCGGTGGCAGCCCCGGCCACCTGGTCGGTGGCAATATCGAGTGCAGCAAGAGCATCGCGGACTTCGCTCAGATAGGCGACGCCCGTGTCCGTCAAAGTCACGGCGCGCGTATGACGATAAAGCAATTTCTGCCCGAGCGCCTGTTCGAGTCCCTGGATGTGCCGCGAGACCGAGGACGGTGGCAGGCCCCGTCGTTTGGCGGTCGCAGTGAAGCTGCCGGTCGCCGCGACCTCGATGAAGAGACGGAGCGCTAGCAAGGTTATATCATTGCTCATAGGGCAATTATCTTTTGAGATTTGGTATTGTTGTTGTCATCATGGCAATAGCTTAGATCGACACCCTTGAACAGCATGGGGTGCCGAATGGGCCAAATAGCAATTTTAATGTTGGTGGTGGTGTCGGGAATGGGGCTATCCGTCGAGGCGGGCCTGCTCGGTCCACTCGGCGAGGACGTCGGCCACATGGCCGCCACGCTGTCGATCTTTCTGGTCGGCGCCCTGCTTTTGTCTGTCGCTCTGGTCTTTGCACCCAAACGCAGCCTGTCGAACCTCATGGCCCAACCCCGCTGGTTGCTGACTGGCGGCATCCTCGGACCCGTCTATGTCATAGTTCTCACTCTCGCGACCCCGGTCATCGGCGTCGGTATCACGATGGTCGGCATCCTCTGCGGTCAGGTGGCGGCCAGCCTGGTGATCGATCATTTCGGGCTGTTCGGCACCCCGCGCCGACAGATGGACCGTTATCGCCTGTCCGCACTCGCCCTCATTCTCGTCGCACTCGGGATTCTCCACTCATGACCTTCTTGCTTGCCGTAGTTCTCGCTCTGGGCGGAGGTGTCGCGCTCGCGTCCCAATCGTCGATCAACGGTCGCCTCGGCGATGCCGCGGGAGTTCTGGAAACCGCCTGGCTGACCTTCGTTCTCGGCGCCGCGATCTCATTCCTCTTGTACTTCTTCTTTGAACCACCCCATGCGATGACGCTGGTCACCGCGCCGAAATGGCAACTGATCGGCGCGCTCTTCGGGGTGGTCTACATTCTCGTCAGCGTGTTTGCGGTACCCCGAGTCGGAATAGCCGCAGCAACGGTTGCAGTCATCACCGGACAGTTGTCGATGAGCCTGCTGATTGACCATTTCGGCTGGTTGAACAATGCCGCGATCCCGCTCAGCCCCACCCGCTATCTTTCGATCGCACTTCTGGCCGGCGCGATGGCACTGATCTATCTCGGCAATCGCCGAAGGGCCTGACGATAACCATCGGCGACGGGAAGGAAATCCTCTTCGGTTGAGTCGGGTGCCGGCAAGCCTTCAATCCCGCCAGGAAGGATCTTCCTTATCCAGGCACGACTTCAAATACGCGAAATGCTTCTCCGCCATGCCGCGATAGGGGATCCACCCGTCCGACGTGCCCTGAGCGATCTCGTCCGACAGCACCGCCAGCGGCTTGCCGGTCGATAGTGCCAGCACCATCGTCTGCGCCGCTTTCTCGAAGAAGTAGAGGTCCTCAAAGGCATCCGCCACCGTCTCGCCGGCAACCGAGACACCGTGATTGCCCATGACCAGCACAGCCTTGCCGCGGATCATCTCCGCCAGGCGCTCGCCTTCTTCTGCCGCGTCGGCGATCCCGCCGAAGTCGAGGTCATAGCCGATCCGCCCGAAGAAACGCGCCGTGTTGTTGTCGAGCGGCAGAAGCGCCGGGTCTTTCAGGCAGGAGAGCGCCACTGCATAGGGCGAGTGGCAATGCAGTATCACCCGCGCCTCCGGCAACATCCGGTGCAGCGTGCCATGCACGGTCCAAGCCGATGGGTCGGGGGCATTCGGCCGGTTCATCACATCGGGATCATCGGCATCGAGCAGCAGCAGATCGCTCGCCTTGACCGTAGCAAAATGCTGCCAGCGCGGATTGAGCAGGAATTTCCGCCCATTCGCCGAGACCGCTGCGCTGAAATGATTGCCGACCGACTCGCTCCAGCCGAAGCGATGGCAAAGCCTGAAGGCAGCGGCAAGATCCTGACGCAGCGTGGTCAGCGCCGCATCGTCGAGCATATCGTTTCTGGAAGCCGCGATGTTCATGCCTTGAACCGTCCTTCCGTCGTCAGCGCCCGATAGGTCGAGCGCATTTCTTCGCGATCGGCATAGCAGCCGCGCAGATAGCGGTCGCCGCTGGTGGCCGAATAGGCCATGCGGCCATGCACGATGCGATGGTTGTCGAACACCATGCATTCCCCGGCCTTCATCAGGAAGCGCATCATGAACTTGTCGTCCTGCAGCATCTTCCCGAAGCGGCAGAAGGCCGGATAATAGTCGTCGAGCACGGTCTGCGGCAGGTCGAACAGATCGGCCATATGCTGGCTGATCGTGAGGCCGGATACCTCGCCATGTTTGTCGAGCTCGATCACCCGCTGCCGCGAGCGCATGTCATAGGTGTCGTGTTCGCAGAAGAAGGGAATGTCGATCTCCGACAAGAGCTTGAAGCCCTCAGGATCGATCTCCCGGAAGGCGTTCGCGACAGCCACGCCGTCCGAATAGATGCTCATGCCGCCCTCGACGGTATTGGCCCGGCAATGCAGGAACTGGATGCCCGGCGCATGTTCTTCCGCCGGCGTATCGGTATGCAGCTCCAGCGCCTTCGCCGTATAGGCCGTGTTGGTCGGGTTGATATGCGTCTTCACGTCGAAATATTCGCCGAAGAAGGTCGGACGCACATGCCCCATCAGCTTGACGGTTTCGGTCAGCCCTTCGTTGCTGTCGGGCATGTCCGTCACGATCGTCAGCCCCTCGACGATCATCGCCTCCAGCCATTCCGCCACCTTCTTCGGATCACGCATCAGTTCAGGCTGTGAGAAGCGCGGGATCTCGGGATAGTGGTCGCTGAACCACGCCTTGCGCGGCAGATCGGCGGGGTCGGGCCGATGTTTACCCTCGGTATAGAGCGCCAGCAGCGACAGCGGATAGCGCGACACATGGTTCTCGCCCGCCCAGCGGATCACGAGGCTCCCGTCCTCGATCTCGGCACTGGCAGCGCGCGGTGCAGCCGACAGATGGAAGATGTCGAAGCTGCGCTCGCGCGTCGTGCTGTCGAAGGAGGAGGGGCAATTGTCGCGCAGCCAGTAGTAATTGAAATAAGCCTGCCCACCCTCGGCAAGCGGCAGATGAAGCCCCTTGTCAGCCAGCGTGACGGCCCCGGTCGCAACATGCATATTCATCGCTCGTTTCCTTAAGTCTGGACAGCGGAAGAGAAGATCGGATTTGACGATCATCATCCGACTTTGCAGGCGAAGCCAGAGCGATTATGCTTATACTGAGTTAAGCTGGAGGTTAAGTTGAGCCGTCTGCCGCCCTTGCGCCTTCTAACCACGTTCGAAGCCGTCGCCCGGCTCGGCTCAATGCGCGAGGCCGCAACCGCCCTGAACGTCACCCAGCCCGCCGTCACCCAGGCCCTCAAAGCCCTGGAAGACCATGTCGGCGCCGTCCTGATCGACCGCTCGACCCGGCCGGCAAGGCTCACCGAACCCGGCCAGCAGCTTGCCCGCGCCACCCGCGACGGCCTCGATCTCATCGCCGACACCATCGAAGAAATCCGCACCAGCACCGGCCTCGAAGACCAGCGCCTCACCGTCGCCTGCACCATGGGCCTCGCCACCCACTGGCTGATGCCGCGCCTCAGCGATTTCTATGCCCGCCAATCCGGCTTCTTCGTCAACGTTCAGGTCCCGCCCACCGACCTGCCGCAGATGTGGCCCGGCACCGATCTCGTCCTGCGCTACGGGCGCGGCACCTGGACCGACGGTGAGACGCTCCGCCTCTTCCACGAGACCGTCTGCCCCGTCGGCCGCCCCGCCTTGGTCGAAAACTTACTTGCAAGAGGCGAGGGGCTGGACGCGGCCCCGCTGATCCATGTCCGCACCGTCGAGGCGCGCCATTGGGAAGGCTGGACCGACTATCTTGCCCGTCGCGACCTGCCCAAGCCGCGCGGCCCGTCCCACATCTTCGACAACTACGTCCAAGCCGTCCAGGCAGCCCTCGACGGCCGCGGTCTGATGCTCGGCTGGCGATCCATCACCGACACCCTCGTCGCCGACGGCAGTCTGAAATCCTGGCCCAATGGCGCCCTCAACCTCGGCACCGCCTATTTCGCCACCGTGGCGCCGCCGGCGGCAAAGCGCCCGGCAGTCAGGGCTTTTGTGGCATGGTTGGGGGAGGGGGCGGAGAGTTCTTTGGCGGCGACTGATCAGCCCCGCCGCCTCTGACGGTGCGTTCGCAACGTTTTGCGAATGGAGAGGCGAGGCCGATGCCGAGGCCTTCAAGGATCTGTAAATTCTATGTGCAAAAGCGTCGCTAAATAGGCAATTAGGTGAATGCCTATGCGCTGGAAGCTGCTCGACCCAGGCGTCACTTCGGCCGCTGAAGTCCTTCGTAAATGCTGGTGAGCTCCGCCATGCGCACGGCATAAGCCGCAGCGATGCAGTCGAGATTACCCTGGCATTCGCCGCGCTGCCCCAGCCACTTGATCTGCTGGTCCTGCATATCGCCTCTCGCCCCCATGGCGAGCAGGCCGGAGAGCAGGTCGAAGGTCGTGACCATCTTCACGTCCATGTCGTTCAACTGCGGGTTTTGGCAAATCGCCTGCTCGTCAGCTGCGAGATCCGGCTTTCTGCAATCGAAACTAGCGGCACTGGCCGGCTGTGCACCGGCGAGAAGCGGTGCTGCAAGCAGCGCAAAGACAAGGCCGCGCGCGGCGGCTTGGGTGTCGGGCATTGAAACCTCCTCTTTGAGTGCAATTTAGCCGGTGAACGTCGGTCCTCGGGCCATCGTTCCATGCAGTCGGCGCAGGTCAGGCCTCACGATACGGTGAGCTGCTATAATCGCGCATTTGATCTTTAGGCCACCATGCCTAAGTTCGAAGTCATGAACAGAAGAACTCTCCTCGCCGCCATGGCCACCCTGCCGGTCATCTCCACCGCCCGCGCTTTTGCGCAATCGACCGAGCCCGCGGCACCCCCGGCTTCCGCCAATCTAGAAGCGCTCCGCCCGCGCATCGCGACGCTGCTCGAAGACGCCCGCAGGCTGGATACGCTGGAGACCGTCATCGTCACCCGCAATAGCGAAACGCTCGGCGAGCGCGCCTATGGCAACAATTCGCTCACCGGCTCCACCAACATCAAATCCGCCTCGAAATGCGTCGTCTCGGCGCTGGTCGGCATCGCCATCGACAAGGGCCTGCTCGAAGGCGTCGACCAGCGCATCGAAACCGTGCTGCGCTCGGAGTTTCCCGCCAATCCCGATCCGCGCCTGTCGCAGATCACCATTGGCCATCTCTTGTCGATGCGCTCAGGCCTCGACCGCATGTCCGGACCGAATTACGGCCGCTGGGTCGCGAGCCGCAACTGGACGCGCTTTGCGCTCGCCGCCGATTTCGTCGACGAGCCGGGCGGCGGCATGCTGTATTCGACCGCGTCGACCCATCTTCTGTCTGTCATTCTCACCAAGGTCTCGGGCAAACCGACATTGGCGCTTGCCCGCGAATGGCTGGAGCCGCTGGAAGGGTTCCGCATCGGATCCTGGGATCGCGATCCCCAAGGCTTCTATCTCGGCGGCAACCAGATGGCCATGACGCCGCGCTCGCTGCATGCCTTTGGCGAACTCTATCGCCGGGGCGGCGTGACCGAAGACGGCACGCGGGTCATCTCGGAGGCCTGGATCCGCGAAAGCTGGATCCGCCGCACCAATTCCGTCTTCAACGGCGATGGCTACGGCTATGCCTGGTTCCTGAAGGAGATGGCGGGCCAACAGGTAAATTATGCCTGGGGTTATGGCGGTCAGATGCTTTACATCACCCCAAGCCTGGGTCTCACCGTCGCCATGACATCGAACGAGGCAGCCCCTTCCGCCCGCACCGGCTATCGTGACGAGCTCCATGGCCTGATGACGCGCATCATCGAAACGGTCGGGGCTTGAGCCGGGCAAACGTTATCCCCATCTGCGATTGGTCGTCCTTGCTTCTGCCTATTTGCCGGAGCAGGAACCGGGTCTAGAACGTCCATGATCGCATGAAGGATCTTTGCATGCCGCGCTTCGACCGTCTCAAACCGATTGCCGTGATTGCCGCCTTGGTGGTGCCGCTTTCCGCTCCAGCGCTAGCGCAGGACAAGGCTGTGCCGCAGAGCCAGCTTGAGATGCAGCTCTCCTTCGCGCCCTTGGTCAAGCAGGCGCGGGGCGCCGTGGTCAATGTCTATGCCGAGCGCCTCGTCCAGCGTCGCTCCAGCCTGTTTGCCGGCGATCCCTTCCTCGAGCAATTCTTCGGCCAGCGCATGCCGAACCGCACCGAAAAGCAGTCCTCTCTGGGCTCCGGCGTGATCGTCGAGGCCGATGGCGTTGTGGTCACCAACAACCACGTCATCGACGGTGCTGACGACATCAAGGTGGCCCTGGCCGACGGCCGTGAATTCCCGGTCAAGGTTGTGCTGAAGGACGATCGCCTCGATCTCGCGGTTCTGAAATTCGAAACAAACGAGGTCATGCCGACGCTCCCGATCGGCAATTCCGATGCGACCGAAGTCGGCGATCTCGTGCTCGCCATCGGCAACCCCTTCGGCGTCGGCCAGACGGTCACATCAGGCATCGTCTCGGCGCTTGCCCGAAACCAGGTGACCGAAGGCGATTTCGGCTTCTTCATCCAGACCGATGCCGCGATCAATCCTGGTAATTCCGGCGGCGCGCTCGTCAACATGAACGGCGAGCTGATCGGCATCAACACGGCGATCTTCTCGCGCGGTGGCGGCTCGAACGGTGTTGGCTTCGCCATCCCGGCCAATCTCGTCCGCGTCTTCCTCGATGCCGCCGATCGCGGCGAGGCAAGCTTTGAGCGGCCCTATGTCGGAGCAAGTTTCGAACCTGTAACCTCGGATGTTGCCGAAGCCCTTGGCCTGAAAACGGTACGCGGCGCGCTCGTCGTGCGCATCGCCGAGGATGGCCCGGCGGCCAAGGCGGGTCTGAAGCCCGGCCAGGTGGTCACGGCCGTCAACGGCATCCCCGTCGAGCACCCGGATGCCCTCGGCTATCGCCTGACCACGGCAGGACTGGGCGAGAAAGCCGAGTTGACGGTCCAGGAAGACGGTCGCGAAGAGACCATCGAGCTCACGCTTGCTGCGGCCCCCGAAACCCGGCCGCGCGACATCCAGCTGATCGAGGGCCGCAGCCCCTTTGCAGGCCTCCGCGCCGGCAACCTCTCGCCGCGTCTGGCCTATGAGCTGAAGATGGCCTCCGAAGTGACCGGCGTCGTGGTCACCGATATTGTCCGCGGTTCGCCCGCGGCCCGCCTCGGCTTCCAGCCCCGGGATATTGTCGTGGCCGTCAACGGCGAGGATATTGCCTCAGTCGAGGATCTGCAGAAGATCGCCGAGAGCGATCCCGGCTTCTGGCGGGTCGAGATCGAACGGGACGGTCAGCGCATCCGGCAGATCTTCCGATGAGTGACCTCTTCGCGCCGCAGATGTCGAAGGAAATGGCAGAGCGCCGTCCGCTCGCCGATCGTCTGCGGCCGAAAAACCTGGCCGAAGTCACCGGCCAGGAACACCTGACCGGCGAGGATGGCGTGCTGGCCCGCATGATCGCGGCGGGCTCGCTGGGATCGATGATCTTCTGGGGCCCGCCCGGCACCGGGAAGACCACCGTTGCCCGGCTGCTGTCGGGTGAGGCGGGGCTCGCCTTCGAGCAGATCTCGGCGATCTTTTCGGGTGTTGCCGACCTCAAGAAGGTTTTCGAAAGCGCTCGGCTCCGCCGCATGGAGGGCCGCCAGACGCTGCTCTTCGTGGACGAGATCCACCGTTTCAACCGCGCCCAGCAGGACAGCTTTCTGCCGGTCATGGAGGATGGCACCGTCATCCTGGTTGGTGCCACGACCGAAAACCCGAGCTTCGAGTTGAACGCGGCTCTTTTGTCGCGGGCGCGGGTGCTCACCTTCAAGAGCCATGATGCCGAGAGCATCGAGACGCTGCTGAAGCGTGCCGAGGAAACGGAAGCCAAGCCGCTGCCGCTCGACGCGGATGCGCGCGCAACCCTGATCCGCATGGCCGATGGCGACGGTCGCGCCTCGCTGACGCTCGCCGAAGAAGTCTGGCGCGCCGCCCGCCCGGGCGAGGTCTTCGACACAGAGGGCTTAGGCAAAATCGTCCAGCGCCGCGCACCGGTCTACGACAAGGGCCAGGACGGTCACTACAATCTGATCTCGGCGCTCCACAAGGCCGTGCGCGGGTCCGATCCGGATGCAGCCCTTTACTATCTCTGCCGCATGTTCGATGCCGGCGAGGATCCGCTTTATCTCGGACGCCGGCTCGTGCGCATGGCCGTCGAGGATATTGGGCTTGCCGACCCGCAGGCGCTGGTCGTCTGCAAAGCCGCCAAGGACGCCTACGACTATTTAGGTTCACCGGAAGGGGAGCTGGCGCTTGCCCAGGCCTGCGTCTATCTCGCGACCGCGCCGAAGTCGAACGGCGTCTATGTCGCCTACAAGGCCGCCATGCGGGCGGCCAAGGAGCACGGCTCGCTTCTGCCACCCAAGCATATCCTCAACGCCCCGACCAAGCTGATGAAGGCTGAAGGCTATAACGAGGGTTATCGCTACGATCACGACGAGCCCGACGCCTTTTCCGGCCAGGACTATTTCCCCGAAAAGATGGGACGCCAGACTTTCTACGATCCTCCGGAGCGCGGCTTCGAGCGAGAGATAAAGAAGCGCCTCGACTGGTGGGCAAAACTGCGCCGGGAGAGGGGAGGCGGCTAAGCCGCTTGCCTATCGTCATTTCAGCTTAAGCTGCTTTTAAGCGCTATGCCCTAGTGTTCTTGTCCGAACCTAGGGATTGCGCATGCCGAAGAAGACCGAACTGAGCTATCTGCACGCCGGAGGCACGGAGCCGCCGCGCATTGGCTTGCCGACGCTGGTCAAGCTCTTCTCCCTGGTGCTGATCACGCTCTCGGCGCTGTCGCTGCTTTTCATCGGCTACATCGCGTCGCGAAAGGCCGACGATATCGCGGTCGAAAAGCAGATCCTGATGCTGGAAAACGTCCTGCGGGATCGCCACAGCCTTCTTGCCCGCGATCAGCTGGGTCTGGCGCGCTGGGATCGCTCGGTCAAATACATCACCCTGAAATTTCGCCCCTCTTACGTCGTCGAGGAATTCGTCTCCTCGCTCTGGTACGATTTCGGCCATGAGCGCAGCTTCCTGATCGGCCCCGGCGGTCGCCTTTTGATGTCGGCCGTTCAGGACGAGGTGGATCTGACCGCCCGTGATCTCAAGCCCGGCGAGGATCTCAAGGCGATCGCCGAATTGGCGCTCACCCAGCATCACGCCCATCGCACCACGATCGACGGCGGCTATGGCCAGAAGCAGGTCCCCCCCTCGCAGGTTCATGCCATCGCCGCCTTCGGTTTCGCCGAGATTGACGGTGATGTCATGCTGACCACGGCCATGGCGATCGTGCCCGACGACGGTGAGGTGGCGCTGCCGGAGGGCGATCCCGTCATTCTGGTCTCAGCCCGGCCGATCGACGCGGAACTCGTTGCCGACATCAACAGCCAGCTCGAATATGGCGGCCTACAGTTCAACCGCAACAGCGACGGGCTGCTGGCGGTAAAGGGCGTCGATGGTGACACTCTCGGCAGTTTCGACTTTACCCTTTTCAAACCGGGCGCCGATATCTGGACACTGGTCGTACCGACCGTCGTCCTGCTTTGCGGTCTGTTGTTTGCCGCCAGCTTCGTGCTCGGCCGCTATATCGGCCGCCTCTCGGAGCGGCTCGAGGAGAGCGAGCGCCGCAACCGCGAACTTGCCCATCGCGATGCCCTGTCCGGGCTTGCCAACCGCCTCTGCTTCGACAAGGCGCTGAACGAGGCCGCCGACCGGCTTGCCCATGCGCCCTTTGCGGTGATCGCGAGCGATCTCGACCGCTTCAAGGCCGTCAACGATCTCCACGGCCATGGCGCCGGCGACGAGGTCATCCGCGTGGTGGCCGATCGGCTGCGGGAGGCCGTCGGCGAATACGGGCTGGTCGGGCGCGTCGGCGGTGACGAATTCGTCGTGCTGATCAACGCCTTCCGCGACCGTCCGCGCCTTGCGATGCTGGCCCAGCATATCATCACCTCCATCTCCCAGCCGATCACGCTCTCGAGCGGCGCGGTGGTGGATATCGGCATCAGCCTCGGCATTGCGATTGCGCCTGAAAACGGTGCAGCGGCCCGCCCGATCATGGCGATTGCCGACCGGGCGCTTTACGCCTCCAAGCAAGGCGGCCGCGGTCGGGCCTTCTTCGCCGAGGATTTGGCCCCGGAAGAGGAGGAGCCGGCGGTCGATGCGGCCTGATCTGATCCGCCGCAGGCTACTCCTTCTGCTCGCCGCCACCGCCGGCCTGTCGACCGCGTGGTCAGTTCGCGGTGCCCTGGCGCAAACCTCGCCGCCAACCTCAAGCGGTGCGGCTGCGACAAGCTCCGATGCCGGCAAGGGGCTGAAGGTCATCGTCGTCGGCGCTGGCATGGCGGGTCTCTCAGCCGCTACGACTCTCGCCGAGGCCGGTGCCGAGGTGATTATCCTCGAAGCCCGGGACCGGATCGGCGGTCGTATCTTCACCGACCGCAGCCTCGGGGTGCCAATCGAACACGGGGCCAACTTCATCCACGGCTTCAACGGCAATCCGGCAGCTGAGCTCGCGGCAAAAGCCGGCGCCACGCCCTTCTTCATCGACCAGGAGCGCTGGCAGCTCTTCCAGCCCGGTGGCGTCGAGCCCGAGGACTTCGAGATCGACGATGTCTTCGACGATCTCGAGCAGATTGCCGAGAAAGCCGTCGAGGAGGCCGATGGCGATGGATCCGTGTCGCTGCTCGATGTCATCGAGCTTCTCGACCCGGCCCTGCTTCAGGAGCCGATTGGCAACTGGGCGCTCACCGATACCTATGAGGGCGAGTTTGCGGCAGCCCTGTCGCAGATTTCGGCCCTGCATGTCGATGCCGGCGAGATGTTCGACGGGCCGGACGCCGTGCTCCGCGAAGGTTATGACCGCCTGCCGACATTCCTGGGCAAGGGGCTCGATATCCGCCTCCGCCATCCGGTCAATCGCATCCGCCACACGCAGGATGGCGTCATCGTCGAAACGGAAAATGGCCGCTTCGAGGCCGATCATTGCATCGTCACCGTGCCGCTCGGCGTTCTCAAGGCGGGGCGCATCGCCTTTGATCCGCCGCTGCCGGAGCCGCAGCAGAAGGCGATTGCCGCCATCGGCTTCGGCCAGCTGGCCAAGGTCTCGGTTGCTTTCGACGCGGCCTTCTGGCCGAAGGACCAGCATTTCCTGGGCTATGCCGGGAATGACCGTGGCCGGTTCGCCGACATGCTGAACCTGATGTCGATCCAGGATGCGCCTGTGCTGACGCTGATCGCAAGCGGCGATTACGCAGCCCATGTCGACGCCATGGATGAGGCGGCTCTTGTCGCCGATATCACGGCGGTGCTGCGCGACATGTTCGGGGATGACGTGCCAGAGCCGAAAGCGATCGCCCGCCATGCCTGGTCGACCGATCCCCATGCGCTCGGGGCCTACTCCTTCCCCGCTGTCGGTGCAGAGCCTGCCGATCACGACACGCTGTCAAAACCTGCAGGCCCGCGCCTTCTGCTGGCAGGCGAACATGTGAGCGCCGACTATTTCGGCACGGTGCATGGCGCGATGCTGAGCGGTGAACGGGCGGCCAGGGAGGTCCTTGCAGATCGCAAGGGCTAGTCCGCTCTCCGCCGATTACGCGGGGTGAAGGGCAGTGGCCAAGGGGAGGGGTGAAGGCCTCAAGAGGCCTTCTGCTTCGGCTGCACGGCAGGGGCCGCGATCATCTTGACCTTGGATTCGGCCAGCCCGTGATGGCCTTCCATATCGACGATCATGTGCCAGTGGCCGCTTTCCGGAATGACGATCTTGAGCGGCGATTTCTTCGCCACGCCGCCGAGAAACTTGTAATCGAGCGTTTCCTTGAAGCGCTGGAAATTCGTCGGCGTCATCAGCCGCACATTGTTCACGGCCGACAGCGTCACCTCGATAATGGTGCCGGCGCGCTGTTCCTTCAGGTCGTAATGGGTGAAGCGGAAGGTCGGTTTGGACATTTCGCTCGGGTCTCCGTCCAGTCTTTTAATCTATCGTAATGTACCGCAAGGCCGTTAAGGAAGCGTTGGCCGGAGGGTGCCGAAGGGCCGGGCAGGGCGGACTTTTTTGGGACGCTGCGTTTAGCGGAATGAAAGAGGGACCTGCGTGTGCGAGGCCCATCTCCCCCTTGGTGGGGGAGATGGGCTCCGCGCATTCCTAGCCCCCCATGCTGAGGTGCCCTCGCAAAGCGAGGGCCTCGAAGCATCCCTCGATGATGCTGTATCTGTGGCCTCGTCCTTCGAGGCCCGACTGTGTCGGGCACCTCAGGATGAGGGGTGACCTATCGATGTCAAAAACCCCAAGCTTCGCCGCCGGTCGGGATTGCTCCCTCCGGGTCGGTTCATGCTTGTCTCGGACGAGGCGCCAGAAGCAACCTGTCTAAGTAGTTTTATGTGGCTCCTTCCGGCGCCCCGTTCGGCGTCTATTCCCGCTGCATGCGTCTCTCTGGCAAGGCGACGACGGTCTTCGGTCCTCGGGTCAGGCCCGAGGATGACCGAAGATTGACCGGGCGCGGGTCCGGCTGCGGCGTCACATGATGACGCTTCAGCCTGGCCGGTGGCCCGGGAGGTTCCCGCCGGATGGTGCACCATTCCGACCGGGACCCTCGCCCGGGGGATGATCGTCTGGCCATTGGCGGCCCGGCGCTCATCCCCGCCGTTTGTTTCGCCCCGCTGTCTGGATGTTCGCGACAGCGCTGGCGCCTTGTCTGTGTGCCTCTGAGGCACGTCCTTCCGATCAGGGGTTTCAGGCGTCGGGCATCCGACCGTTCACCATCACTTCCACCCCTTCGTCCGGAGGGAGACCGTTGCAGCAGGCCGGGGTTTTAGGTCTGCGACAACCCTCCATCCCGGCGCCGGCCCCGCCTCGCCTGACATCGCATCGTCAGGTGTATCCGAGGGCGGGACGGGGATGAGTGTAAAAGGGTGCAAATGGTGGGGGATGAAAAAACATGTCGGGGTTTGATTTTGTTCGGGATTTTGTCAAACTCGTCCCCCCCTTTTTTTCGGAAGACGGAGTGGTTTGAGGTGACTGTCTGGCCTCGGAAGGCTTGTGTCTGGATCCTCGGGTCAAGCCCGAGGATGACGACCTTCCTAGAGTGGAAGAGGGTATTCTCCTCATGCGCTGTGCGATGGGAGCGGTGGAGGAGGATACCAGCCGCTCCCCCTCACTCCGTCATCCTCGGGCTTGACCCGAGGATCCAAACACAAGCACACTGCACGCATGGCGGGATATGTCTACATCGTCACCAGCCACAAACGCGGCACGCTCTATATCGGTGTGACATCCGATCTGGAGCGGCGGATCTACGAGCATCGGGAAGGCCAAACGCCGGGCTTCGCCTCCAAGTATGGCTGTCGGCAACTGGTCTGGTACGAGGAGCATGACCGCATTGGAACGGCGATCCAGAGGGAGAAGTCGCTAAAGCGCTGGTATCGGCAGTGGAAGATCGAGCTGATCGAGGGGTTCAATCCTGATTGGCGGGATTTGTATTTCGAGTTGTGAGGCTGTGCTTTCCGCCGCTGGTGAAGGGCTTGTGTCTGGATCCTCGGGTCATCCTCGGGTTAAACCCGAGCACGAGGATGACGACCGTTGGGGGAGTGGAAGGGTATTCTCCGCAGGCCTTGTGCTGTGAAGACGGTAGGGAAGAAGACCCAGCAGCGCCCCCATGCTCCGTGAGGGCTGGCGGGATTTGGCATTACGAGTTGATGTTAGGGTTCCGGTGGCACTTGTGCCAGTCGCTGCCGCTGAAGGGCTTGTGTTTGGATCCTCGGGTCATCCTCGGGTTTAACCCGAGGACGAGGATGACGACTTTAGGGGAGTGGCTGGGTATTCTCCTCAGGCGTCGTGCGATGAAGACGGTAGAGGAGGATACCTGCAGCCTCCCCACCCTCGGTCATCCTCGGGTTTGACCCGAGGATCCAAACACAGGCCTTTTCGTTCACTTCAGCCTTCGATTTTGCAACCTTTCCTACAAAAGGGAGAGGTGTGGGTTAGAAGAGGTAGCTAGCCCCCATTAATTCAGCCTCTTCGGCAGTGCGAAACTATATCGATCTGTGAAGACGCGTTACGTAAACTGAGCTTTTCAGGAATTTCAGTAGAATTCAAAGACGTAACCAGTGAGGGTGGCGCCTCGACGCCACTACCCATTATTTTTACAAATTTGTAACTAAGGTCTTGGCGTGTCATTACCTTCACATCCACTAGTCTACTGCGACGCTTTTCTTCCAGCCATGCGCCAATTATGGTTATTCTCGGCTGTTGGAAAAAGTCTCTAGTGAATGACAGGCATGCATCAATCTCTATCGCTGCGTTCATCGTTTTTAGGTACATGCCAGAGAGATTGGAGAACATCTGGTCGCTAGGCTGGGTTCTGACCGTCTTAACAGCGTAAATGAATTGCTCGATAAGGGTGAGGCGTTGGGAGAGTTGCCGCAAATTCCTGATCGATTCAGGCTCGGCAATCGTGGTGATTATAGTGTGATGTTCAAAGTCGCGTTGCCTTGTCGCGCTGCCGCCGACTGATTTGATCTCGGACTGAAGAAGACGCCCTTTATTTCTTTGAAGATGGTTCATCAACTCAGTTACAGGTGCCTCGTAACGAAGGTGGATGTCAGCCCATGCACGCTCCACATGGAAAACGATGGGCTTGTAGGAATTTATCCACGCTTCTACGGGTTCGATTGAGTTAGCCACTTCGAGGATTAAAAATCGGTCGAGAGCCCTCTTCGTCTTTGCCCGCAATTCCCCGGCGCATCGGCTCATCACGTCATTACCGAAGAACTCCTTCGCGCACGTGCTGCCAAAAAGTATTCTGTCACCGCTTCCCAACAGACCAGTGATCCCATTTTTATGTCGGTGGGAGCCGCAGATGTGGCAGAAAATCTTGTGCTTTGCGCTTCGGTAAACGTTATCGAACATCACCGCTTGGGGACGTTCGCTAAGCCTGATCTTAGGCCTCAACTGCTCTTGTTGATAAGGATCATCTGTAAACAGACGTTCATGGCGCAGGTAATCCCGAAAATGCATCCAGAGCTCCAGTTCGCTTTATGTTACATATTCGTATATCTTTCGTTCCGCCTTGCACTTCGGCCCGAGGTTTCCCCCGGGCCGAAATCTCACTCAAATCTCAGCTAATCAGCTGCACCCGCTCGTCGCGCCACACGTGTCGCACTTCTCGCAAGTGCCGTTCCGCACCATCGTGAAGTTCTGGCATTCCGAGCACATGTTGCCCGTATAGCCTTGCGCGATCGAGCGCATGCGGCGCGAGGCCTCGAGCTTCTTGGCGTCGGCCTTGGCGGCTGCTGCCTCGTCGGCGGCGGCGTCGGAGAAGACGCTTTCCGACGCGATCTCCTCGGCCAGTTCCACGGCGCGCTCCTCGTAGTCGCGCTTGAAGGACACGACTTCAGAGGTGGCAACAGCGGTCGTCACTTCGAGCTTGCGGGCAGTGGCGCCCGAAGACGAGAAGGCGGTGACGGTGGCCGAGGCCTTGGCGGGGGCGGCGGTTGCTGCACCCTTGGGCTCGGCGCTGGCGGCTGCCGGCATGTGGCTGGAGACGAGCGTCGGCTTGTAACCGCGGGTCAGACCCTTGGAAACGACGTCAGCCTTGCCTTCCTTCATGCCGCGGCCAAGCGCCGTGGTCGAGAAGTCCGAGGTGTCGACATGCGCGAGGTCGTGGCGACCGAGATAGGAGATCGCCAGTTCGCGGAAGACGTAGTCGAGGATCGACGTCGCATTCTTGATCGCGTCGTTGCCGGTGACCATGCCGGCCGGCTCGAACTTGGTGAAGGTGAAGGCGTCGACATATTCCTCGAGCGGCACGCCATACTGCAGGCCGAGCGAGACGGAGATGGCGAAGTTGTTGATGAAGGCGCGAAGGGCCGAGCCTTCCTTGTTCATGTCAAGGAAGATCTCGCCGAGACGGCCGTCGTCATATTCGCCGGTGCGCAGGAAGATGGTGTGACCACCGATCTTGGCCTTCTGGGTGTAACCCTTGCGGCGGGTCGGCAGCTTTTCCTGTTCGCGCACGACGCGGTCGACGATGCGCTCGACGATGCGTTCCGTGATCGTGACCGCCTGGGCCGCCATCGGCTGCTGCAGCAGTTCGTCTACGCCGTCCTCGTCATCCTCGTCCTCGATCAGCGAGGCGTTGAGCGGCTGGGAGAGCTTCGAGCCGTCGCGGTAGAGCGCGTTGGCCTTCAGTGCCAGCTTCCAGGACAGCATGTAGGCGGAGCCGCAATCTTCGACGGTGGCTTCGTTCGGCATGTTGATCGTCTTGGAGATCGCACCCGAGATGAACGGCTGGGCCGCTGCCATCATGCGGATGTGGGATTCGACCGAGAGATAACGCTTGCCGATCTTGCCGCACGGATTGGCGCAATCGAAGACGGGCAGGTGCTCCTTCTTGAGGAAGGGGGCGCCTTCAAGCGTCATCGCACCGCAAACGTGGATGTTGGCGGCCTCGATGTCCTTCTTCGAGAAGCCCATGTGGTCGAGCAGGTTGAAGCTCATGTCGGCGAGTTGCTCGTCGGAGACCTTCAGGGTCTCCTTGAGGAAGTCGGCGCCGAGCGTCCACTGGTTGAAGACGAACTTGATGTCGAAGGCAGCCTTCAGAGCTCCGTTGACGGCTTCGATCTTCTCGTCGGTGAAGCCCTTGGCCTTGAGCGTCGAGGGATTGATGCCCGGCGCCTGGTTCAGGTTGCCATGGCCGACGGCATAGGCGTCGATCTCGGCGATCTGGCTTTCCGAATAGCCAAGGGTGCGCAGCGCTTCCGGAACGGCAGCGTTGATGATCTTGAAGTAACCGCCACCGGCGAGCTTCTTGAACTTGACGAGCGCGAAGTCGGGCTCGATGCCGGTCGTGTCGCAGTCCATGACGAGACCGATCGTGCCGGTCGGGGCGATAACCGAGACCTGGGCATTGCGGTAGCCATGCTTCTCGCCGAGTTCCAGCGCCTTGTCCCAGGCAGCCGTTGCATGGGCGATCAGGGCCGGATCCGTGCATTCGGCGTGGACCAGCGGCACGGGATTGACGGAGAGGCCTTCATAGCCGTCCGACAGGCCGAGCGCTGCGCGGCGATGGTTGCGGATGACGCGCAGCATGTTGTCGCGGTTCGGCGCAAAGCCCGGGAAGGGGCCGAGTTCCGAAGCCATTTCGGCTGACGTCGCATAGGAGACGCCGGTCATGATGGCGGTCAGCGCACCGGCGATGGCACGGCCTTCGGCGCTATCATAGGGGATGCCCGAGGACATCAAGAGGCCGCCGATATTGGCATAGCCGAGGCCGAGCGTGCGGTATTCATAGGAGCGTTCGGCGATCTGGCGCGACGGGAACTGCGCCATCATGACGGAGACTTCGAGCACGACGGTCCACAGACGAACGGCGTGTTCGTAGTCGGCGATGTCGATGTTCTTGGTCTTCTGATCCTTGAAGCGGAGCAGGTTGAGCGAAGCCAGGTTGCAGGCCGTGTCGTCGAGGAACATGTATTCCGAGCACGGGTTCGATGCGCGGATCGGGCCGGCTGCCGGCGAAGTGTGCCAGTCGTTCATCGTCGTGTTGAAGTGGAGGCCCGGGTCTGCCGATGCCCAGGCGGCATAGGAGATCTTGTCCCAGAGGTCGCGGGCCTTCAGCGTCTTCATGACCTTGCCGTCCTTGCGGGCGGTGAGGTTCCAGTCGCCATCATTCTCGACGGCGCGCAGGAAGTCGTCCTTCAGCGAAACCGAGTTGTTGGAGTTCTGGCCGGAGACGGTCAGATAGGCTTCCGAATCCCAGTCGGTGTCATAGGTCTTGAAATCAAGATCCTTGTAGCCCTGCTGGGCGAACTGGATGACGCGCTTGATGTAGTTTTCCGGAACCTGGTCCTTCTTCGCGGCCTTGATTTCGCGCTTGAGGGCAGGGTTCTCGTTCGGGTCGAAGCAAGCGCCGTTGTCAGCCTCGCAGTTGACGCAGGCCTTCATGATCGCCTTGAGGTGCTTGGCGACGATCTTGGAGCCGGTGACGAGGGCGGCAACCTTCTGCTCTTCCTTCACCTTCCAGTCGATATAGGCTTCGATATCCGGATGGTCGATGTCGACAACGACCATCTTCGCCGCGCGACGGGTGGTACCACCAGACTTGATAGCGCCGGCTGCGCGGTCACCGATCTTCAGGAAAGACATGAGGCCGGACGAGCGACCGCCGCCGGAAAGCTTTTCGCCTTCACCGCGCAGATAGGAGAAGTTGGAGCCGGTGCCGGAGCCATACTTGAAGAGACGGGCTTCGCGGACCCAGAGGTCCATGATGCCACCTTCGTTGACCAGGTCGTCTTCGACGGACTGGATGAAGCAGGCATGCGGCTGCGGGTGCTCATAGGCCGACTTGGACTTGACGAGCTTGCCCGTGAAGGGGTCGACATAGAAATGGCCCTGGCCGGGGCCGTCGATGCCATAGGCCCAGTGCAGGCCGGTGTTGAACCACTGCGGGGAATTCGGTGCGACGCGCTGGGTGGCGAGCATGTAGGAGAGCTCGTCCTTGAAGGCGGCAGCGTCTTCTTCGGAGGAGAAATACTTGCCCTTCCAGCCCCAATAGGCCCAGGTGCCGGCCAGGCGATCGAAGACCTGGCGAGCATCGGTTTCCGAGCCATAACGCTCGTTTTCAGGAAGCGAGGCAAGTGCCTTCTCGTCGGCAACCGAGCGCCAGAGGAAGGAAGGAACATCATTCTCCTCAACCTTCTTCAGGATCTTCGGCACGCCGGCCTTGCGGAAATATTTCTGAGCGAGAATGTCCGCTGCCACCTGGCTGAACTGAGCGGGCACGTCGATGTCGGCAAGACGAAATACGATTGAGCCGTCGGGGTTCTTGATCTCGCTGATGGCCTTGCGGAACTCGATCTCCGCGTAAGCGGACTGTCCCGGTTTGGTGAAGCGACGTTCAATGCGCATCTGCCTATGTCCCTCGATCTAGGGCGCCGAAAACCGGCGCGTAAATATTGCTTCGGTCGCACGGTAAAGTCGCGCAGCCGTTGACTTGGTCGTCCGTCAGGTGATTCATCCGGAGATGATGGCACTCTGTATATTGTGGTGATGGTGGCTGCAAACACTAAATATAGTACTAACAGATTATTGCCGCCAGACCCAGACCCCCTGCCGGGCGGTCAAAAATCGCACAAATTTCCTGTCGCGGACGACGTCGTCAGAACGTCGTTCCACCTCAAAGAAAGCCGCCACAATGTTTGATGAAACCCGGCCTCGTTATGCCCGGTCCAGTCGCCGCCGCAACAGGGTCCATTAACATCGTCCCGACTGATTCCGTCAAGGGGTGGTCTGTGAAGGAAATGTTAACGCTATATGTTGTGGTGTTAGATTGTGGATAACGGGCAAAAGAGCGAAGTCACGGGAATGACACGGCTTTCTCGTGCGGTGTGACGCAAGGGTCAGCAGATGTTGTGGCAGCAATCAATTGTCACAGTCAGAATTTCGTGTCGAAACGAGCTGGTTTGCAGGGCCGAGCCACTATTTCGGCGCTCTTTCGGCCACTTCGAATCGGACAGCGAAAAAGCTGGGGATGACACACTGCACACATCACGGGCTTGACAGGCGCTGGCAGGCCCTCGGGTGTCGGTCCATACCCTGTATTTCCTATGCGTAATTCCTCTATTTCGCATCAACGAAATGGAAACATGTCCCGTGTAGTGAGGAAGGTGATCAGTATGGAATGAGCTCCATGCACGGCCGCACAAGGCCGCCTGCCAGGATGGCGGGTCGCACGGAGTAAGTTTCATGAGTATTGCCAATCTTTCCATTCTGAAAAAGGTCAGCCTTGTCGTGGTGCTGATGGGCGTGGCGGCTGCGGCAATTGCAGCGGTCGGCGCAAGCGGTCTGTCCTCGCTGGGATCGGCCCTCAAGGACACCGGCGCGCGCGAAGAGGTTGCCCGCGAGGCGATGGACCTGCGCGTCGACATCATCGCGATCTCGCGCATGACATACCAGCTGGCGCTGGCGCCGGAAAAGGCCGCCGACTTCGCCGCTGAAACCGACAAGCGGTCTTCCGAAATGCTCGCTCGCCTGCCGAAGATCGCAGCAACCGCGGATGCGACGGAAACCCAGCTGCTGGGCAAGATCAAGACGACACTCGACGCCTATTTCGCCCAGATCCGCGCCATGGTGGCAGTTGCCGCCACGCCGGCCGGCCAGGATCTCGCCGTGATGAAGACGGAACTCGGCAAGGCGCTCGACGCCCAGAAGGTGGTGACGGCCGCGGTAAAGGAATACTCGACCTACTCCGCCGACACGCTGAAGGGCTCGCGTGAAAACGCGCTGTCCGCCTCCGGCTTCACCATGCTGCTCCAGGTCGTGACCGCGGGCGTGTGCATTCTCGCCGGTGTGGCCATCAGCTTCCTGCTCGCCCGCCGCGGCATCGTCAACCCGATCCGCAGCCTGACCTTGATCATGTCCGAAATGGCATCTGGCAAGCTCGGCAGCGCCATCCCCGGGACCGACCGCAAGGACGAGATCGGCGAAATGGCCCGTGCGCTGGAAGTCTTCCGCACCAATGAAGAGCAGATGCGCGCCATGGAAGCCCAGGAAGCCGCACTGCATGCCCAGAGCCGCGACCTGCAGACCTCGATCAGCGGCATTGTTGCTGCGGCCGCTGCCGGTGACTTCTCCAAGCGTATCTCCAAGACCTACGAAGATGCCGACCTGCAGCGCTTTGCAGCCTCGGTCAACGAACTGGTCGAAAGCGTCGACCGTGGCGTCTCGGAAGTTCGCCGCGTGATCGCAGCGCTTGCCGATGCCGACCTGACGCATGAGATGCAGGGCCAGTTCCAGGGCGCGTTTGCCGAACTCCAGGGCAACGTCAACCAGACCATGGCCGTCCTGCGCCAGACCATGCAGAACATCCTGACTGCCGCCGGCACCATCACCGGCAACTCCGGCGAACTGTCGTCGGCTGCCAACCAGCTTGCCCGCCGCACCGAGCAGCAGGCCGCTTCGCTCGAAGAGACTGCCGCAGCGCTCGAGGAAATCACCACCACGGTGAAGACCTCGACCGTGCGTGCCAAGGAAGCCTCGCACATGGTCGACGAGACCAAGTCGAGCGCCGGCAAGTCGGGTGATATCGTTCGCAACGCGATCGACGCCATGGGCCGCATCGAGCAGTCCTCGCAGAAGATCAGCCAGATCATCTCGGTCATCGACGAAATCGCCTTCCAGACCAACCTTCTGGCACTGAACGCCGGTGTCGAGGCAGCCCGTGCCGGCGAAGCCGGTCGTGGCTTCGCCGTCGTCGCCCAGGAAGTGCGTGAACTGGCCCAGCGTTCGGCAAATGCCGCCAAGGAGATCAAGACCCTGATCAACACCTCGGCCGACGAGGTGAAGGGTGGCGTGTCGCTGGTTCTGTCGACTGGCGAAGCGCTGAAGGAGATCGAATCGCTGGTCAATCGCGTCAACGACCACGTCGTGACGATTGCCCGTGCCGCCGAAGAACAGTCGGCAGCGCTTGGCGAGATAAACACCTCGGTCAACCACATGGACCAGATGACCCAGCAGAACGCTGCCATGGTCGAAGAAACCACGGCTGCCAGCCAGGTGCTTGCCGGCGAAGCTCGCCAGCTGCAGGCTCAGCTCGCCCGCTTCAAGCTCGAAGGCGGCGCATCGTCCGGTTCTGCCAGCTACCGCACGGCAGCCTGAGCCAAGGCTCCGGATTACCGGTCACAACACAAGGCGCCGCAGCGATGCGGCGCCTTTTGCGTTTGTATGATGGAACAGGCAGTGTGACCGGGCATTGAGGTCGTGACCCAAGCTCGGGCAGGGGCCGGCCGATCCGAGCCGGCTGTTTACATGAAGGAAGACGGGATCATGCATCTGTTGTTGTTGGGCGCTACCGGGCTTGTCGGCAGTCATGTGCTGGAACTGGCGCTCGCCGACCCGCGGGTGACCGCGGTGACCGCTCCGGCCCGCAAGCCTCTGCCGTCCCGACCGGGATTGTCCGCACCCATTCTGGACTTCGACAAGCTTCCGCAGGATCCGTCGATCTGGACCGCGGATGCGGTGATCTGCGCGCTCGGCACCACGCTCAAGTCCGCCGGATCGCGCGAGCGCTTCCACCGCGTCGACCACGACTATCCGGTCGAGATTGCCAAGCTGGCAAAAGTTCATGGAGCCAGGTGCTTTGTGCTCAACTCGGCCAAGGGGGCCGACATCAAGTCGCTCTTCTTCTACAGCCGGGTGAAGGGCGAGACGGAGCGGGATATCCTGGCACTCGGTTTCGAGCGCACCGTGCTGGTTCGTCCCGGCCTGATAGACGGTCCGCGTCCTGAGCCACGGCCCATGGAGCAATGGGCAGGCAAAGTGCTTTCGGTTTTGAAGCCGGTCCTGCCTTCATCCATGCAGGCGAACCGGCCGGAGGCCATCGCCCGCGCCATGCTCGATGCTGCCATCTCGGCGGCACCTGGCGTGACCGTCGTGCCGTCCGAGAAGCTGGTGTGACAGCGAGGGACGGCATCGACGGGTCTTCCATGGCCTTTAGTTGAAGCGACCGAGCGGTAGCTGACGGCGGATGCCAGCGACATCAGGCACCTCGATGCGCCGATAGCGCGCCTCGACGAAGTTATAAATGCCGAAGGCGGCGAGACCCACTGCGACCACGGCATAGATGACGCTGCCGAACGGAAGGCTCTGCACCCAGGCCAAGGCATCGGCCATGCCGCCTGCCTGCTCCGGGTCGACGGTGAAGCCGGCATAGACGAAGAAGACGCCGACGATGGCGAAGACCGCTCCGCGTGCAACAAGGCCGTAGATGGAGATGAGCACGGCCGGCGAGTTCTTCTCCGCATCAAGGTCCAGATATCGACCGAACCGGCGTTTGATCCCCTTCATGGCAGTGACCACGCCGCCGATGACGAAGCCGATGCCGATGATACCGGCGAGATATCGGCCGAAGGGCTGGGCCATGACCCAGGCGGCCAGCCCCTCTTCGCCACCGGACCCGCCACCACCCGACATCTGCAGGGCCATCATCAGGCTGGTGACAGCAAGGCCCGCATAGGTGATGGCACTGCCGAAGAGCGCCGCGCGGATCGCATAGCCCTTGAGGTCATCATCCTGGCCATCGGCGTTGGCGAGCGACTGGGCGAGCCGCCAGACAACGAAGCCGGCAAGTCCGAGCCCGATCAGGCCAATCCAGATCCGCCCGAAAGGCTGCTGCAGGATTGCTGATAGCGCCGACTGTGTATCCGGCCTGCCGCCGGCAAAGCTGGAAAACAGGGCCAGTGCCGCAATCAGCAGGAAGACGATGCCGCGTGCGCTGTAGCCCGCCCGTGCAAGCAAGTGAAATTTCGACCGCGTGTTCATGGAAGCCCTCTCCTTATGTCCGAAGAGAACGGAGAAGAAAGGGGGGGGGTTCCGTGGCGCCCACATTGATCACGCCAGGCCGGGCCTTCTTTGCATGCCCAGCGGAACCGACAGCTGAAGCCAGGGGTTAGCCGCAAAGGCAATCAAATTGGAGCATCCGATGGCGCTGGAACCAGGACAGGATGGCGGGGAGCCACGCGATGACACCGATTATGCCTCACGATCCGACGGCGGGGCCAAACCCGGCGTCGTGCTCTCTGCCTGGTCGCTTGTCATCGGCGGCCTATTTCTGGTGCTGGTCCTCGGCGGACTGATCCTCATCTGAGAGCGATATCCGCGAGGCTTGGAATTGTTCAACCATATGGTTGACAATGGTCCATTGCAGGCGCATGTTCAACCACATGGTTGAATTATCAGAACACCCCCTCGATACGATCTTTCACGCGCTGGGCGACCAGACCCGTCGCCGCATGCTGGCGGCCCTGTCCAAGGGCGAACTCAGCGTCGGCGAATTGGCGGAGCCATTCGCGATGTCGCTGGCCGCGGCCTCCAAGCACATCAAGGTGCTGGAGACGGCCGGCCTGATCCGCCGTGAGGTCAAGGGGCGCACCCATCTCTGCCGTCTGGAACCGGGGCCTCTTGCCGGCGCTCACCAGTGGCTGAGCGACTACGAGCACTTCTGGGCCGGCCGGCTGGATGTCCTCGAACGGCTCCTCCGTGCGGAGGATGCCGCATTCACCCGAGAGCAAACCGATGGAGAATGACGATGACGGAAAGACTTGGCATCAACCCCTATGGCCGGCTGAGCGAGCCGGCGACGCTGGTGATCGAGCGCCTCTTGCCCGGCCCCGCCTCGCGGATCTGGCGCTATCTCACCGATGGCGAGATGCGTCGCAAATGGCTGGCGGCCGGCGCCATGGAAGAAAAGGCGGGCGCTGCCTTCGAACTGGTCTGGCGCAATGATGAACTCACCGACCCGCCCGGCCACAGGCCGGATGGTTTTGGCGAGGAAATGCGGATGAAGAGCCGCGTTCTCGAAGTGCAGCAGGACAAGCGTCTCGTCTTCACCTGGGGCGAGAGCGGCGAGGTGGCCTTCGATCTCAAGGCTGAAGGCGCCGAGGTGTTGCTGACGGTGACGCACAGGCGGATTTCGGACCGCGCCAATTTGCTGATGGTCGGCGCTGGCTGGCACATGCATCTAGACATACTCTCAGCCAAGCTGAACAGCACGAAGGCAGAGCCCTTCTGGGATGGCTGGCTGGCCTTGAAGGACGACTATGATCGCCGCCTGCCAGCCTGAGGCTGGAGCGTCCGTATCTACACGACGCAAAAGCAAGGCCCTCCGGAGTGATCCGGAGGGCCTTGTCGTTTCAACAGTTGCCGATCAACCGATTAGGGCTGTGCCGGTGCCGGCGGGCGGGCATCCTGAACCGCACCTTCCGGGGCGGTTGCCGGGACATCCGTCTGGGGCGGCGTCGGCGGAGCAAGCGTTCCGTCACCGGTATTAGCGGGTGCGTCCGGTGTCGGCGCGACAGCCGGATCTTCGGCCGGCGCTGTGGTAGACGGCGCTGGGGCAGGCGGAGTAGCACCCGTGGCGGGCGCTGTGCCTTCAACGGCATCGCCGGCTGCGGCCTGTTCCGCGGCCACCGGAGAACCCGCCGGCATCTGGTCGGTGCCGAGCGGCGCGGCGAGGGCGGTTGCCCCTTCGGCGGCCACACGCCAGACCGTATTGCCGGCGTCGTCGGCGATCAGAAGCGCGCCTGTGCCATCAAAGCCGACGCCGACAGGGCGACCGCGGGCCTCTTCTTCGGCGTTCAGGAAGCCCGTGACCACATCGCGTGGTTCACCCGTCGGTCGGCCATTTTCGAAGGGCACGTAAAGCACCTTGTAGCCGTTGAACTGATCGCGGTTCCAGCTGCCGCGATTGCCGACAAAGGCACCGTTGGCAAAGTCCTGAGGCATGGCTGTGCCCATGGAGAAGGCGAGGCCCAGAGCCGCGACGTGGCTCGAGAGCGCATAGTCAGGCTTGATGGCCTGTTCGACCATGTCAGGCCGCGGCGGATGCAGGCGCGGATCGACATGCTGGCCATAGTAAGACCAAGGCCAACCGTAGAAGCCGCGATCCTGGACCGAGGTCATGTAGTCGGGAACGAGGTTGGGACCCAGTTCGTCGCGCTCGTTGACGACGGTCCACAGCGCACCGCTTTCCGGGTTGAAGGCAAGGCCATTCGGGTTGCGCAGGCCCGATGCGTAAACACGCGAGGCGCCGGTTTCCCGGTCGATCTGCCAGATGGCGGCGCGACCCTTTTCGGCTTCCAGCCCGCGTTCGCCGGCATTGGAGTTGGAGCCGACCGAGGCGTAGAGGAAACGACCATCCGGGCTGAGCGCCAGATCCTTCGTCCAGTGGTGGTTGATCGGGCCACCGGGCAGGGGTGTGAGCACCTGCGGCGGCGTGGTGATCTCGTTCTGGCCGAGCTGGTAATCATAGGCGAGCACGGCGTCGGCGGCCGCGACATAGAGCGTGTCGTCAACGAAGGCGAGGCCGAAGGGCGAGTTGAGATCCTTCAGGATGTCGTGGCGCTCATCGACCGTGCCGTCGCGGTCTGTGTCGCGCAGGAGGGTGATGAGATTGGTCGGTTTGCCGCCGCCACCGCCACCCGAGGCGATCGACATGATGAAGCCGCGGATGACGTCCTTCGGCCGCTCGACCGGCTTGCCGGGTGGTGCCTTGCTCTGCACGACCAGCACGTCGCCATTCGGCAGCGTGTGCACGGTGCGCGGATTGGCGAGATCATTGGCATAGGCCGTGATCGTGAAGCCCTCGATGACATCAGGCGTCTCGTTGTCACCCCAGCCGACGACCGGCGCGACCTTGAGATCCGGCACCAGCGATTGGCTCGGTTCCGGAAGAACCGGATCGGGGCCGATCTGGCTGGTGATGTCGAAATTGTCATTGTCGTCGCTGCAGCCTGTCAGTGCGATGATGAGGACGGCTGTGGACGCGAGCGCTGCATGGCGCAGGGTATGGCGGTTCATGGTGTTCTCCAGGCATCGGCCGCGCGCTGGTCTGCCGTGAGGTAGACGCAAGCAATCATGGCAATCACGGTGACGGTCGAGGCGATGAGGCCGTAGGGCACGATGGCGGTCCAGCCGTCACCGGCATGGATGAAGCTGTTGAGGATGGCGAGAACCAGAATGCCGATGAAGGCAAGCGAAGCCGGCCAGCGCGGACGAAGCGCACGGGTGGCCGGTCGGGCCAGATCGATGAGCCCGGCAAGCACGGCGAGCGCGCCGAAGATCAGGCCGAAGAACAGCAGCCAGTCGGAGAAGTTGCTCCACATCAGATGCGACGTCCGCCAATAGAGGATGTCGGTGATCAGCGTCAGGGTGAAGCAGACGAAGGGGAAGGGGGCGAAAAGTGCTGAAAACGGATAGGCGTTTCCGGCTGCGGGCGGAGAATGGATGGCCATGGCGATCTCGATCTGGAGGGATGGGATACCTAAGCCAGACGACCGAGCGCCGGTTTTGTTCCGTCTTTCAGCCGTGGCGTCACACCCGAGAGAAATGCAGGCACAAAAAAGCCCGCGGCGATGCGCGGGCTTTTGGGGTGATAAAGGAGGAGAGCTGTCAGCCCTTCGAGCCCTTGGCGATCGGCTCCTGATAGGTGAAGCCCATGTCCCAGGGGAAGTAGATCCAGGTGTCCTGGGAGACTTCGGTGACGAATGTGTCGATGGTCGGAACGCCCTTCGGCTTGGCGTAGACGCAAGCGAAATGCGCCTTCGGCATCATCTGGCGGACTTCAAGAGCGGTCTTGCCGGTATCGGTCAGATCGTCGACCACGAGCACGCCTTCGCCGCCATTCACCATCAGCTCGGCGGTAATGCCCTTCAGGAGGTTCATTTCGCCCTGGTTGACATAGTCATGATAGGAGGCGACGCAGACCGTCTCGATCAGGCGGATGTTGAGTTCGCGCGAGATGATCGCCGCCGGCACCAGACCGCCACGGGTGATGCAGACGATGGCGCGGAATTCCTGGCCGAGGCCGGCAAGGCGCCAGGCAAGCGCACGGGCATCGCGGTGGAACTGGTCCCAGGAGACGGGGAAGGCTTTATCGGGAAGAGACATGGAAAGAGGGCTCCGCTGGCTGGATGATATCGTCCGCGCCGGATTGCGGCGCCATGGACCGGATCCTTGGGCGGGCCGCCAAATGCGCGGTCCTGAAACGCGTTTCGCGCGGCAGGTACCGCGCGAAGCTCGTCCCCGAGGGGCTCCAGTCTTTGGCCGTTGCTATTAGCGGGAATCCGAAGCCTCTGGCAAGGCCCGTGTTCCATCCTGCTTGGCGCCCTTATCTCTGCCCAGATCAGCGCGACAGAAGCGTCAGCGCCGTCATCGAATCGAGCAGAGTGCGGGTAACGCCGCCAAACAGCATTTCCCACCAGCGCTTGTTGCCATAGGCACCCATGACCAGGAGGTCGATGGAACTGTCCGACAGGCGGTTCTCGATCGCCAGGGCCGGTGCAAGGCCGGTCTTTTCCGACGCGGTGAGCGTGACATTGATTCCGTGGCGGGCAAGCGACGCGGCGATCTCGGCGCCGGCCATCGAGCCTGTCTGGGTGGCGGTGTCGGAGGCATCGACCGTGAAGATCTCGACCACTTCGGCGGCTTTCAGGAACGGAAGTGCGTCGAAGGTGGCGCGGGCCGCCTCCCGCGAGCCGTTCCAGGCGACGAGCACCCGGCGGATCGGCTTCGGCTCTTTCAGGATATGCGGGATCAGCAGCACCGGGCGTCCGCTTTCGAACAGGAAGCTCTCGAGTTCCGAGCGCGTCTCGGACAGCATTCCGGTTTCGCCCTGGGCGGCGATGACCAGATCGACGCTGCGGGCGCTGTCGATCAGCGAGGTCGAGTTGAAGCCTGAGGACGTGACGAAGCTGCGCCATTCATGCGAGAGCCCCTCGCGGGTGCCGATCTCGCGAAAGATCTTCTCGACGCTTTCGGTTTCCTGATGCGCCATATCCTGCAGCGCCTGCACGGTCGCAGGGTCCGGGATCTCCATCGGTGCGACGAGCGGCACCATGGCGACGGCTTCCGCATGCGCGCCGATCACATGCGACTGGAACTGGTTGGCGATGGCGACGGTGAAATCCGTCACCTGGCGCGTGGTCTTCGGGGTGTCCAATATGGAAAGAAGTGTCCGGTAACCCATGGTCGTCTCCCTTCGCGGCCCTTATGTATTGTCCGCATGAGATAACTATGGGTTCCGTTACGTTGTTCCGCCTTGACCTCGGTCAAGTCGGGAGGGGCCTGACAGCTTAGGCGACCTCGCCGGTGCCGAGATCGCGCTTGGCAGCCGCATCCTTCCCCGAACGCAAGGCCTCGATCATCGCCTCGACATCGGCCGCTGCCGCATCGACCACTGCCTGGTCGCGCGCCCTGACGATCAGTTCGGTGGAGAAGCGAATGCCGTCAAAATGCGGATAGGAGCCGATCGAGGTCTCCGGATGCGCCTTCTGGATGGCGCCGAGCGCGGTTCCGATATCGCCCTCGCCGAAGGGGCAGGGGATGGAGCGGGACAAAACCCGCTGGCCGGCCGGCAATGTGTCGATCACATGCGCCATCATCGCCTGGAAGACCTGCGGCACGCCCGCCATCACATGCACATTGCCGATGATGAAGCCCGGCGCCGTCGAGACCGGGTTCGGGATATGGCGGCTGCCTTCCGGCATGCGCGCCATGCGCTGGCGCGCCTCGGTGAATTCCAGCCCGCGTCCCGCATACATGTCGCCGAGCAGCTTCATGGCGGCGGGATCATGCAGGCAGGGGACGCCGAAAGCCTTGGACACGGCATCCGCCGTGATGTCGTCATGCGTCGGGCCGATGCCGCCCGAGGTGAAGACGTAAGTGTATTTGGCGCGAAGCGCATTCAGCGCCTCGACGATCGCATCCTCCTCGTCTGAGACGATGCGCACCTCTTTCAGATCGATGCCGGCGACTGTCAGGAGATCGGCGAGATGGCCGATATTCTTGTCCTTGGTGCGGCCGGACAGGAGTTCGTCGCCGATGGCGAGCATCGCGGCGGTCTTGATCGTGGAGGTCATGGATGAGGTCCTATGGGATGGGGCAGGCGGTTGAAGGCTTAGAGGTTACCGTTTTGTGTCTGAGAAGAGAAGTAAAGGCGGTGTTTGATTGAACAGTGCGTTCCCGAGGGCATGACTGGTCGCAACCGTGGAATGCGCTACATCTGGCTCATCCATTCAGCGCGGCGGGTCCGCATGTTCAAAGGGAGATACGACATGGCCAAGGTACTGGTTCTCTACTATTCCGCTTACGGTCACATCGAGACGATGGCTTACGCCGTTGCCGAAGGCGCAAAGTCGGCTGGCGCCGACGTCACCGTCAAGCGCGTTCCCGAACTGGTGCCGGACGACGTGGCCAAGGCTTCCTACTACAAGATGGACCAGCAGGCCCCGATCGCCGACCCGTCCGAACTCGACCAGTATGACGCCATCATCGTTGGCGCCGGCACCCGTTACGGCACGGTCGCCTCGCAGATGCGCAATTTCTGGGATCAGACCGGTGGCCTCTGGGCGCAGGGCAAGCTGACCGGCAAGCTCGGCTCGATGTTCACCTCGACCGCCACCCAGCATGGCGGCCAGGAAACCACGATCATGGGCTTCATTCCGACCTTCCTGCATCACGGCATGCTCTATGCCGGCCTGCCTTACGCCTTCCAGGGTCAGATGGGTGTGAGCGAAGTCATGGGCAACTCGCCCTACGGCGCCTCGACGATCACGGCCGGCGACGGTTCGCGCCAGCCCTCCGAGATCGAACTCGAAGGTGCCCGCTACCAGGGCGCCCATGTCGCAAAGCTGGCTGCCAAGCTCGCCTGAGTTCTGCACAGACGACAATCCAGAAAGGCGGGGCTTCATGCTCCGCCTTTTTTCTTGCGCGCGCTTCTGTCGCGGGGCAATCGTTAAAATGCGACCGGTTTGCAAAACGGTCTCTTCAGCGTTGTGATGCATGCTGCTGGTTGTAAAGCATAACCGGATACATGCCATGAACCAGCCAGCAGTGACCCAGCCCGAACGTCGTCGCCAGCCCCGTCTCAGGGCCTTGAAGGCCGGCCGTGCCATTCTGCCCGGCGGCCACTCCACCTTCGACTGCATGATTCGCAACATTTCGCCCGTTGGCGCAAAAGTGACCTTCGAATCGACCGCCGACATTCCTCCCCAGTTCCGCCTCCGCTTCGACGACGGCACAATCCATGACTGCGCCGTCAAATGGCGAAGCGAACGCGAAATGGGCGTGGAATTCCTGGACGCACTCGCCAGCTGAGTGATCGAAGACACGCCGCAGGCCGCCCACACCTGCCGCCGCCCTTGACGCATCCGCCGAACTGATCGAAAACGCCCGCACGCGGACGTGGCGAAACTGGTAGACGCAAGAGACTTAAAATCTCTCGGCCTTGGTCATGCGGGTTCGATCCCCGCCGTCCGCACCACTACAAAGAAAACCCTTGTAGTTTCAGATTGTTGATTGATATCAGAGCTTTTCAGACGCCCATCGCTACAAAGGGCGCTACAAAGCATGGTTTCGATGACGACACTTAGCAGAGCACCGAACGGGGATTGGTTCGCTAGGAAGGCTATCCCCAAGGACATTCGGGAAGAATACAAATCAGCCTATGGCGTTTCCCAAGAGGAACGGTTCAGACGCCCCGCAGCCATGAGCGCGAATGCCGCCAAAGCCGAGTTGCGGGATTGGGACGCCACTATTGCCCAGCGGATTGAGAAATTAAGGGCCGTGAACTCGGGCGCTGTCCTTGACCTCACTCCACGCCAGATAAGCGCCCTTTGTGGTGAGTGGTACTCTTGGTTCACCTCAAGCCGAGAAGAAGACCCGGGCAGTCCCGAGACATGGGAAAGTTTCCATGAGCGTCTGATGTCCGCCTATGACGGCATTGCTGGGACCGAAGACATTGAGGACATTGACAGCATCCCCATGGTGAAGCGCCGCGTTCATGCCCGGGTGCTGGAGATTGGGGAGGTCGCAAGCTTCCTTGCGGAGAAGCAGACACGCCTTTCACCGACCGCGATGGATGCGTTCCTGTCGGCAGTGAAGACTGACCTTGTCGCTGCTCTAGCCCTCCTTCGCAGACGGGCGGGAGGTGACTACTCCCCTGATGAACGGCTATCACGGTTCGGTAATTCAGTCAGCTTTGAGGTTGGCGCTAGGAAAAAGAAGCTGGCTGGTCAGGACAGTTGGCAAGCCTTTAGCGCTTGGGTAAAGGAACGAAACCCAGCACCAGCTACCGTGACACGTTGGCGTAGCGTGTTCATGAACCTCAATGACCATTTCGACAAACGCGACGTTGCCCTTATCACTGCCGATGACGCCGTGGCATGGAAGGACACGCTGCTGACCGAGGATCGTAGCGCCCGCGTGGTCAACGAGGTTTGGATCAGGTCTGTGGTAACTGTATTCAACTGGCTGGTTACAAACAAGAAACTGGACAAGAACCCTTTTAGTGGTGTTCGCGTTGCCGCTGGAAAGAAGATGAAAAGGCGGGAACGGGCGTTCAGGGCGGATGAATGGAAGGCAATACTACGGGCAACCCTCGACCCCAACCTCACGAGGGTTAAGGCTGACAAGGCAGCCGCCCGCCGCTGGGTTCCTTGGCTATGCGCTTATACCGGCTCCCGCCCCGGAGAAATGACCCAACTGCATGGATCAAGCGTTTATCGGGAGGATGGTCACTGGATCATCGAAATCACCCCGGATGACGGTTCAGTCAAGGGTTCGTCGTGGCGCAAGGTTCCGATCCATGAACATCTGATCGAGCAGGGCTTTCTGGACTTCGTTCGGGGGAAGGGACAGGGACCATTGTTCTATGATCCCAATGAAAAACGGAGAGAAAGCACGGACCCCTTGAAGCCGGTTCGTGCCCCTCATGTCATTGTTCGCCAGAAGCTTGGGGAATGGGTCCGTCAGGATGTTGGTGTGACCGATCCTGACATTTCCCCAAACCACGCTTGGCGTCATACGTTCAAGCGGATCGCCGCAAGGGCCGGGATAGAACGGCGGTTCAGGTTCGCCTACTGTGGCCATGAGACGGACGAGGTTGGAGACATCTACGAAATCCCAACGTTGGACGATATGGCCAAGGAACTAACGAAGTTCCCCCGCTACGACCTGACAGAAGAAGCGGAGGCACAGGACAGCGAGCCGGTTGAGGAACTCTACCTTGATCCTGACGAAGCGAGTGCAAGCGGATAGAGCCGTGCGCTTGGCTGTGGCAATCCGTGGTTCGTTGCGGCTGATGTCTGCCGCGTCCTTGAAATCCAGAACGTGAGCAACGCAGTCAGACCGCTCTCTTCTGATGAGGTGACCCTTCATCAGGTAAAGGGTCAACGCGGCCTTCCTATGAAGCTTATCTCCGAGGGTGGCCTCTACAAGCTGCTCATGCGCTCCGGCAAACCGGGCCCGCAAGTTCTGAGACTGGGTCACCCGTGAAGTCCTCCCGTCTATCCGCAACGATGGCATGTGCGTGATCGTTGAGGAGAAGGTCAGCGTCGTCCCGTTGCGGCCCGTCTCGATATGCGCTTGTCTGTGAGCCGTGATGGGACGAAGTTCATGGGGCACGGCTATGAGCATGAGTGTGGGCAACGACGGACCTAAGAACCAATGGGGCCGCAAATGGCTGCTGCGCGGAGCGCGGTTTAGTTTGCTCGTTGGGCTGCTCGCTGGTGGAAAACAAGCGTGGGACGACTTCTCAGACTATCAGGAAGACGTGAGGCGGACCGTCACCTCTCAGTTGGGCTATGAATGCGCGGCCCGTCTGGCAGATGACATCCTCACGCCAAATCAGAACGACTTTGGCAACATCAACGTTCGCAAGTTTGGTTGTGCAACGGATGACTTCTACGTTTCAATGAAGGAGATCCGGGACGTAAGGAGCGGAGCGATGAGGTTCGTTCCTTTCAAGAAAGCCTTCTACCCGATCTCGGTCTTAATAGCTTCGATCTTGGGGGTGGTGGCCACACTCCTGCTGGCGGCTGTCGCTGTTGTCAGTCTGAAAGCGTTGCATTGGGCTTGGGGTAGATAGCGGACTGGCTAAGCCTTGACGATTTCCATTTGCCGCAGCGTCAGCAGCTGATCCACCCACGACTGCAACTGTCCCACGCGTGGGTTAAATACATGTTTTTGTTGACATAACTCTGATTTTCATTTCTTCTTCGCCTGACCTTCGAAGGACATCACGCCCCTCTGTGGGCCTTATTTGCAACGGGCACAAAGCCCGAAGGAGAAGTCATGCGCTGGAATATCGATGTTTTGGGTTTGAAGCTGTTGGTCGAGGTCGCCGGGACTCACTGGGCCTATGTCAGCACGAACTCGTTCGAGGCCTTTTGGTCGAGACATGAGCGGTTCGAGGGGAAGAATGGCGGGGTCCGACACTGGTGTTTCGACAGGAAAGGCAGTGCAGCCTGAGGGCAAGGGCCGATTGCCACCCCTATAGGGAAGAGGCACGAATGCCCCTCACATAGGGAGAGAGAAGGCCGGTCTATGTGACCACTCGACACCCGAGAGTTGGCCTCTGTCCCGCTCACGTTTCCATTGTCAGCTTAGCCCCGTGGTCCTGCGACTGCGGGGTTTCTTTTTGGTCGGTGGTGGAGACGACAACAACAAAACGAACATCATGACAATCAATGGAAACAACGATGACGACCGAGGAACACAATGCGCCCTCATTGGAGGGTTTCGGAACATTACCGGCTGATTTGCCGTGGCGAGATCCTGCCGACATACTGAAGGTGTTGGGAGAGGTGAAAGCTACGGGGCGCGACGATCCCGCCAAGCCAGACAGGATCAATCCTAATGACCTGCTCCACATCGAAGCCCTGTTTCAGGCACGGGGAGCGGGGGAGATCGATAACAGACACGTTGAGAGCCTGCACTACACCCTGACCACTGGGGACGATCTGAGACCCATCTCTGTTTGGAGATGCGGTGGCTCGATCATCCTCCTTGATGGCCATCATCGCGTGAAGGCCTACAAGCTGTATCGGAGGCGGACCGGGAAGCCGGTGACGATCCCTGTCAGTTGGTTTGAAGGCACACCTCAAGACGCACTAGCTTTCGCCACTGGTTCTCACCTCGACATCAAGCTTCCCCTCACATCGGCACAGAGGAGCAACCACGCATGGATGCTGGTCTGCCTTGGGATCTACTCCAAACAACAGGAGAGCAAGCTTACGGGACTTCCTACCAGCACCATCGGCAACATGCGGAAGGTGAGGAAGGAGTTGCTGAAGGCGGATCAAACGCTGCCTTCGGCTTGGAATGCGGCTCTGTCGTTGGCCAAGGGCCGAACATGGAAGATGGATTTAGATTGGGAGGATGTCGTGGAGCAGAAGGCGAAGGAATACGCTGACAGAATACAACGAGCCGTTGGCCCCCAGTTTTTCAAGAACACGGAGATCATGGCGGCTACCATTGAGAAGCTTTGCCCGGGCAGGGTCGAGGACATCATACGGCTGCTTTCTGAAGGCGATCTGGATGGCTTCACCGACGACGAGGAAGAAGCCGACTTCTGAAGCCAAGGGTGTACATTTCTAGAGGTGTACATCTTGTACACCCCGCCCCCTGACCGGCACCTCTTGCCACCCTTGCCGGTTACCCTTCGTGACCCCTTATCGGGTTCCCTCTATTGCCTTCTTCGAGGTCGAGCCTGACGAGGGGTCACGATGTTTTGCCGCAAAAATTCTTTCCCCCAATCATATAGAGAGCCATAGCGATGCCCCCCCCCCTCTAGGGGCTGGTGCTTGCTCGTCGCGTCTTAGAAAGGACACCATGGACGAAAGCAACATTCTGATCGATCTCCGCTGGGGTGACGACTACGAGGCAAGAGCCCATGATCATTATGGTCAGCAGCACCAGCTCCAGAAGATCCCTCAGCGGTCGGACGACGAAGCAGCGCGTCAGGCGAAGCTGGAGAAGAGGCAGGCAGCATATCAGGCGAAGCAGAAGCGGAAGCTGGAGCGCATCAAGGAGCGTTACAGGACAGACCCTGACTTTCGAGCCAAGAGGTTGGAGGTCAGCCGTGAGGCGAACAAGAGGCGTTACCACAGTGACCCTGAATATCGGCAGCTGGTACTTGATCGAAGTCGCACCGCTAAGAGGCGCTGCAGCACCCCAGAAGGCACACCAGTGCCAATAGACCACGCCCTAGTGACTCCCTCGGTCTGGGCTCGGGAATAGTGTCACATGAATGGTCATTGACTTTTGGAACTGATGGTGCCACAAAATCTTAGAGTCATATGGCACCTTCGGAGCTTCACCCATGCCCTCTACCATCATCGGCTATGCCCGCACCTCGACCCTCGATCAGACCTATGGCCTTGCTGCCCAGCTTCGCGATCTTGAAGATGCAGGCTGTGAGAAGGTGTTTCAGGAACAGGTTTCCTCGGTGGATAAGAACCGGCCAGAACTGGAGCGGGCCATGGAGTATGCCCGCGAGGGTGACGTGTTCATCGTCACCAAGCTGGACCGCCTTGCCCGTTCGATGCCCGATCTAGTCAGGATCAGGGATACGCTTCAGACCAAGGGCGTAACGCTAAAGATCCTGACCCTCGGGATCGACACCTCCACACCGACAGGCAAGCTGATGATGAACCTCCTCGGCTCCATTGCGGAGTTTGAACGGGACATCATGCTTGAGCGTCAGAGGGAGGGGATCGCGAAGGCGAGGGAGGAAGGCAAGTACAAGGGCAGGGCACCAACCGCGCAGCGAAAAGCCGATGAAGTGAGGAGGATGAAGGCTGAGGGCAAGACGATCGATCAAATAGTTGTGGATTTAGAGATTAGCAGATCGAGCGTTTTCAGGGCGCTTAGAGCGGAATAATCTCGCCTCCGTTTATTGGGGAACGATAATGTGTTTTCGAACTGTCAAAACCTTGCTTGGCGTTCTATTTGATACAGCCGAATGTTGTGTGCGGCCCAGACAAATTCGGTCTATTCTTAGGACGGAACAGAGAGGGAATAGACAGCGTGGCGATACCAGAATTCTCCCGACAGACCGCTGAGGTCCTTGCCCGTCGCGCCCGATATCTCTGCTCAAATCCTGATTGTGGCATCAACACTGTTGGTCCAAACTCGTCAGATGATAAAGCGACTACCATTGGCGAAGCCGCTCATATCTTTGGTGCCAAGCCCGGGTCGCTTCGGTACGACCCCACAATGTCAGATGCTACACGCGCAGAGATCACCAATGGTATTTGGCTCTGTCGCAACTGCCACGGTCTTGTTGATCGTGACGCAGTTCGGTTTCCTTCTGAATTGCTTTTTGCGTGGCGAAAAGAGCATGAGGAGCGTGTGCTTCTTGAGCTAGGTACGCGAGGGGATCGCATTCGACATGAGGTCGAAAAGGCCTCGTTCCACTTTCTTAGTGCGTATTCACCTATCATCCAGCGGATAGCGATCGATAAAGCGGCCGGATGGGAGTGGCGCCTAGCGGCGGAATTGTTGAGGCAATTCACCACACCACATCTGCGGCGTTTCAATGATCTCGTTGCAGGGGACTACTACAGACCATACCCACTTGTTCAATCGGGTGAGTTTATCCGGTGGATACAAGAGCGAACCCAGGTGATGTCCAATTTGGTAGGGCCACTTCCACGCCTGTTCGAACGTCTTACCGAAGCATTTGGTAAGCCGGGAGAGGCTGGAGATGCTGAGGAGATACACCACGTCTGTATGTTGATCGGTGCGGCCCTAGGAGAGTTTGTCAATCATGAGGAAGTTCTTCGGTTCACACTGCTTCCCGAGGAAGGGGAGGAGTTGCGATGGACCCTGATCGATGTGGTAGGCAGCAATCTCGCGCAACTTGTCGAGTTGCCGACTAAGCTAGACGAAATGGTCGCTCTGATCGGAACAGATCACGGCGGTACTAAGGAAAACCCTCGCATTTTGGACTGGCGGGCGGTCTTTGACCTGCCTGATGACATGGTTGAGAACTTCAACAACGCGCTTGTCCGTTATGAGCGGAGTGTACAGATGGGAATAGCCTGAGTGGATTTATGCCACGTTTCGCAGGCAGTTTGTTTTTCTATGGGGATGGTTCGGAATCGTCCTCTACCAGTGCCCGCTTCGCGCCATATGGCTGAGGTGGACCAACAAATAGCCGCGCAAGACTGCTGGAAAATGCCGCCTTGCGTCTTTCCAACTCGAGTGACAAGCCGTTGACCTCTTCTGTCTTGTCTACGAGTGCCTCAATGCGGGAAATGCAGGCGTCTTCGTTCCAATAGACCTCCTGCAAACTCACCTTCTTTTTGACGCCGTTTTTGAAAAAAGTCACGCCCCTTTGATGGGGCATTGGGCCAAACTGGCTATGCGCTACCATGCACCGCTCGCCATATGGGGGCATCAAGCCATCCAAGACCGTATGGTACTTCTTCTGCTGCTTCTCATTGAAAGTAGCTAGGGCGATCGCTGACTGGAGTATGTTCACCTTGTTCACAAAGCTGATGTTGGCGGTGGTTGCCACCATCTGCATGTAGTCGAGGTCCAAGGCATTGCCGATCGCTTCGTTGACTGCCTGCTCAACCTCAGCCCAGTGATGGAGGTAAAGTCCAACTAGGGTAAAGCATACAGTCTCATCATCGAGTTTGCCGATATCGATCATAAGGGTACCGCAAGTCTCGCAGATCAGAAACGAATCGAGGACTGTGCCTCGTGTTGACCGACCATAGCATAAAGCCCGTTACCCTGACCTCCGTTGCCCTCCGCTACAAAAGGCGTTACAAAGAGCCGTCAGGGCGTTCGAAATAGCTCAATGATATCAGTGTGTCAGGCGGCTCCATCCGGTCCCCCGCCGTCCGCACCATGAATCCAATCCCAAGCCGCAATCCTGGATGAGACTCTCCGCCAAAAATGGCTGCAGTCCCGGCCCCCGCGATTTGTCATTGTCCAGACGATATCAGGCGAGGGCCAGGTTTCGCAGGGCGTGGCCATCAAGCTTTTGCGCGCAGGCGGCGGATCAGGGGGGCCGCAATCTGGACCACCAGGATTGTCACGGCTCCAGCGAGGATGCCGAGGACTGCCTGTGCGGCGGATGTTGCGAGCCAATGCAAAACGCCCGCCAGGGAACTGGAGGTGCTGGCGACACGGGTGGCCACGGCCTCGATCAGATGTTCGGGGCCGTGCAGGCCGAACTCGGCGATCCCGTGGACCAGAATGCTGCCTCCAACCCAGAGCATGGCAGCGGTTCCGACCATCGCCAGGCCCTTGAGCAGGTAAGGAACGCCAGCCACGAGACCACGACCGATGGGTTTGAGGAAGCCATGCGAGGATCCGGCAAGTGCGAGACCTGCATCATCTGCCTTCACGATCAAGGCGACCACACCGTAGACCAGGATGGTGATGAGGATGCCGACGGAAGCCAAAACTGCAGCCTGCGTATAGATGTTGGATAAGGCGACGCTGGCGAGTGTCAGCGCCATGATCTCGGCCGAGAGGATGAAGTCGGTCCGGATCGCACCGGACACTTTCTGGTCTTCCAGGGCAACGGGGTCCAGAGTGCCAGAAACCGCCGCCTCATGATCATGGGCGCCATGCGGCATCACGACCTCGTAAAGCTTCTCTGCCCCTTCGTAGCAAAGATACAGACCGCCCAGCATGAGCAGCGGTGTGATGGACCACGGCGCGAAATAGCCGAGAATCAGTGCCGCGGGGAGCAGGAACAGGAGCTTGTTGCGCAGCGATCCCAGCGCGATCTTGCCGATGATGGGCAGTTCGCGCGCCGGAGCGAGGCCAACCACATAGGTCGGTGTGACGGCCGCATCGTCGATCACCACGCCGGCGGCTTTCGTTCCTGCTTTCGCGGTTTGCGCGGCAACATCATCCAGTGAGGTGGCGGCCAGCTTGGCGATGGCTATAACGTCGTCGAGGAGTGCAAGAAGTCCGGTTGCCATAAGTTCCCAATCTGTTCGGTCGGTTGGAATATCGATTTTCTGTTCACTCTTTCCGAGGAGAGGTTTGGACCAATCTGTGACCCGTCATCCCCGGATGATATGCGGAACGTAACGCGAGAGGTTTGCCGTAATCTGCGACCTGTCTTCCCGGATGCCAAGCCCGCACGCCCTATCCCCGATGATCCAGCTCCCCAGAACGGCATAGCCGGCGTCGCTCTGGAACAGCGGTGCATAGGCCTGTACCACAGAACCCTCAGCGCCATAGTCCCCTGGTGTCGACAAAATCTCCTGGTCGGCGCGAACCAGCCGGACATTTTCGCCCTCGCGCGACAACAGAGGCTTCACGACATAGTCTTGGAGGTCGGCTGCCGCAGGATCGTCGGCAAAAAAGCTCGGAAGCAGATTGGGGTGGCCCGGATAGCGCTGCCAGAGCAGTGGCAGCAGCCCCTTGTTCGACAGGATGCTCTTCCATGCCGGCTCGACGAAGACGCCACTATGATCGGTGAGCTGAGCTGCGTAGGTTTCCTGAAACATGAACTCCCAGGGATAGAGCTTGAAGCAGCGGTCAATGACCCGATTTTGGAGGTCCGTATAGCGTCCCTGATCGTCGACACCGATGTCGCGAATATCGAGAAACTGGGCGCGGTGGCCGGCCTGAATGGCGCAATCCATCAGATAGGCGGCTGTGCCCTGATCTTCGGAACTGTCGGTTATCGCGGCGAAATGGAAGATTCTGTCGCGCGAGAACTGGGCGAAAGCCTCGATCAGAGACTCCTGCACGGAATTGAATTGGTCCGTGTCCGGCGCAAGATTGCCCGCGGCAATCTGGTCCGTCAGCCAGTTGAACTGAAAATAGGCCGTCTCGAACACGGAAGTCGGTGTGTCGGCATTGTATTCCAGCAGCTTCGCCGGACCATTCCCGTCATAGGCAAGGTCAAAGCGGCCATAGAGATGGCGGTCCGCCCGCTCCCAGGATCTGCGGACAACATCGTGAAATGCGCGGGGAATTGCCAGTCGATCGAGGGCCTGCTCGCTTCTGACGACCTCTGCGACCAGATCGAGGCACATCGCGTGCAGTTCCTGGCTGGGCCCCTCGATCTGGTCCTCGATTTCTGCGAGTTCGAAGCAATAGGCGGCATCGTCGACCCAATAGGGCTCGCCATACATCTCATGAAAACCAAACCCAACGGCATTGGCTTTCTCACGCCAATCCGGGCGCGCGGGCATGCACAAGCGCTTCATCTCACCCGCCCGAGAAGAGGCGGACGCCAAAACCGCCTCTGCTTGCCGCTTGCGTCTTTGCATTGAATTGCTTCGGGTCGTTTGCTCCCTGAGCTGCGGTCCCTTTTTCTCCCCCGCGCTTCTCTGCAACGGGTGTCACCGTCTGTCCCAATGTGTTCCGGTAAACCGTCGATCCGCTCGAGGAAGAGCCTTCCTCCTCCTCTTTTTTCCGCCGGAACGCGTGGTAGTCGTCGAGGTTCCTGATCCCGGACGAGAGGACAAAGCCTGCCATTTTCGGGATGAACACCGGCTTGCCATCCGGATTGTACGGCACCGTGTTTCCGGCATGCTCCAGGCAATTGCGCGGACCGTAATTCATCTCGCATGCCGCCATGTTCCGATAACGTGGCGCGGCTAGGAGGCGGTCCTGCTTGGCATCCTCGGCCGCTGCCCTGCACACTCTCGGATCCATGTCGGAGGTCAGGCACTGGTCGGCAGAGGTAAACACGAGAGCCTGATCCTTGCTGCAGGTGTGAAGCAGAAAGGCAGTGGCCGCGATGGTGCCGAAGGCGAGGTAAGGGTGATCCCCGATCAGACGTCTGGGCATAGCCGAACCTCAATAGGTCATGCAGGCAGCGTTCAGCATGCCGATCGCGACGGCGATCCCGCCACCCCACAGACCAGCCGCGACGTTGCCTTCGGAGATTTTGCCGTGCAGATCCTTCATCGTGAAATTCGCGATGTAGAATGCCAGGACCTGGATCGCGATGCCGATCACGGCCCAGATCAGGAAATCGACAAGGCTCACCGAATGGGCGGCGGCGGACGCAAGGGGAAAGCTGAAGCCAAGCAGCGCGCCCAGGAAGGCCACGACGGCGGCAAGATTGCCCTCTCTGATCAGTTGATATTCCTTCTGCGGTGTCATGCGCGTGTAAATCACGGCAAATGCTGCATAACATCCGAGGCCGCTGACGAAGTAAGAAAGAAAGGCAGGCAGACCGGTCAAATAGCCAAACATAAAAGACTTTCAAAAACGAACAGACGGCATCGGCGGACAGAATCTCGAAAACGGATACAATTACAAGACGCAAATGGCTCTGGCCTTGCCTCGTGCACAGGAGGAGGAAAAGCCGGAGCGTCTTCGGCTGGGGCGACCATTGCTCGCCGCTTCAGATATTGCTGAGATGCGCCAAATTTGTGCAGATCCTTGATTGACGAAAGTTTGAGCATTTTCCGCTTTGCGGCCTCCTCGATTCCTGCTTTGATGGCCTTCATCAAAAACAAGGGGAGCTAAATCCATGATCACTAGACGTCTTTTTTCGGCGGCCGTTCTCGCTGCCGGCCTGATGGCCGGCGTCACGCTGCCGGTGAGCCAGGCGCATGCCGAGACCGCCATTAAGTTTACGCTCGACTGGAAGTTCGAGGGCCCGGCCGCCGGCTTCCTGCTGGCGCTCGACAATGGGTATTTCAAGGCCGAAGGCCTGGATGTGACGATCGATTCGGGCAATGGCTCGGTCGAGGCGATCCCGCGGGTGGCGACCGGCGCCTATCAGATGGGTTTTGGCGACATCAATTCCGTCATCAAGTTCCTTGACGAGGATCCGACCCAGAAGGTCAAGGCCGTGATGATGGTCTATGAAAAGCCGACCTTCTCGGTCGTCGGCCGCAAGTCGCTGGGCGTCACCGAAGATCCGAAGTCGCTGGAAGGCAAGAAGCTCGGCGCGCCGCCGCCGGATGGCGCCTTTGCCCAGTGGCCGGCCTTCAAGCAGGCCGCCGGCATCGATGACAGCAAGATCACCATCGAATCGATCGGCTTTCCTGTGCGCGAGCCGATGCTCGCCAAGGGCGACGTCGATGCGGTCTTCGGCTTCGCCTTCTCGGTGATCCTGAACCTTAAGGCGCAAGGTATTGCCGCCGACGATATCTCGACCATCCTGATGGCTGACAATGGCTTGAACCTCTACGGCAACAGCGTGCTGGTGAACTCAGACTTTGCCGCCGAAAACCCCGAGGCCGTCAAGGGCTTCCTCAAGGCACTCGCCAAGGGCTTTGCCGACGCTGTCGCCAATCCGGAAGAGGGTGTCGCCGCCGTCTTGAAGCGCAACGAGACGCTCAATCCCGAGATCGAGAAGGAGCGCCTTGATATGGCCAATGCCATGAACATCAAGACGCCTTACGTGGTCGAAAACGGCATGGGCACCGTCGACATGGCGCGTCTATCAGCCTCGATCGAGACGCTGAAGGTGTCGATGGGGCTGAAGGGCAATGTCAAGGCCGAGCAGGTCTTCGACGCAAGCTTCCTGCCGGCCAAGGAAGAGCGGATGTTGCCTTAATGGTCTCACCCTCCCCTTGAGGGGGAGGGTCGAACCGCAGGTTTGGGGTGGGGTGACCCTTGGCGAGATCACCCCACCCGCTGCTTCGCAGCGACCTCCCCCTCAAGGGGAGGTTGGGAAATCCCATTTTGACCGGAGCCCCCATGTCTCACCTCGTTTCCATCGACAATGTCGACATGCGCTATGGCGGCGCCGACGGCACGCTGGCCGTGTCCGGCCTCACCATGCGAGTCGACAAGGGCGAGTTTTCAGCCGTGGTCGGGCCGTCGGGTTGCGGCAAGTCGACCCTGATGAAGCTGGTGACGGGGCTGCATATCCCCCAATCGGGTGTCGTGATCGTCGCCGGCCAGCAGGTGACCAAGCCCGTCTCGATCGTCGGCATGGCCTTCCAGAATCCGACCATGCTGCCCTGGCGCACCACGCTCGAAAACATCCTCCTGCCACTTGAGATCGTCGAGCGGCATCGTCATCGGCTGCGGGCGAATAAAAAGGAATACGTCGAGAAGGCGGAAAACCTGCTGGAGATCGTCGGCCTCAAAGGGGTGGGCTCGAAATTCCCCTGGCAGCTTTCGGGCGGCATGCAGCAGCGCGCCAATCTCTGCCGCGCCCTCATCCATGAGCCGGAACTTCTGATGCTCGACGAGCCCTTCGGCGCGCTCGATGCCTTCACTCGCGAAGAGTTGTGGTGCGTCATCCGCGACCTGCATGCAGCCCAGGGCGTGACCATTGTGCTCGTGACGCACGACCTGCGCGAGGCGGTGTTCCTCGCCGACCGGATTTTCGTGATGAGCGCGCGTCCGGGCAAGGTGGTGAAGGAGCATACCGTGCCATTTGCGCGACCGCGCGACATCGAACTGACCTATGACAATGCCTTCAACGACATGGTGCATGTCCTGCATGGCGAGATCGCAAAGGCGAGGGTGGTGGCATGACCATGACGATGGAAACCACGGTCACAAAACCCGCGACCAAGCCGCTTTCGCAGCGGATCAACTGGGTCCGGGCGGCTCCCTTTCTCTACACGCTCGGCCTCTTCGTCATCTGGGAACTCTCGGTCATCGTCTTTGCCCTGCCGCAGACCCTGCTGCCGGCGCCGACAAGGGTCTTCGAGGCGATCGTGCAATACTGGTCGCCGATCTGGAAGAATTCGCTGCAGACGCTCTACACGACGACACTAGGCTTTCTGATCGCAGTCGTGGCGGGGCTGGGGCTGGGTCTCTTCATCGGCTGGTCGAAGACCATCTATGCCGGGCTCTACCCCCTGATGATCGGCTTCAATGCCATCCCCAAGGTGGCACTGGTGCCGATTCTCGTCATCTGGTTCGGCATCGGCACGGTGCCTGCGGTGCTGACGGCTTTCCTGATTTCCTTCTTCCCGATCGTCGTCAATGTCGCAACGGGCCTCGCCACGATCGAGCCGGAGACCGAGGACGTGCTGCGGGCGCTGGGTGCCCGCAAGATGGACATCATGCTGAAGGTCGGCATTCCCCGCTCGATGCCCTATTTCTTCGGCTCGCTGAAGATCGCGATCACGCTCGCCTTTGTCGGCTCGGTGGTCTCGGAGACGGTCGCGTCGAATTACGGCCTCGGCAACATGATGAGTTCGGCCCAGAGCCAGTTCAACGTGCCGCTGGTCTTTGCAGGCCTGATGATGCTCGCGATCGAGGGCATCGCCATGTACGCGCTGATGGCTTGGATCGAGAAGCGCATGACCGGCTGGGCGCATCGCTCGACCATGGCCAACTGACCGGACCGGCTGAACGCCCGACTGCGGCGTTCAGCTCTTGTCTTTCAGCGTGAAGGGCAGCTCGAACGGTGTCGAGCGCTCGGCGATCACGTCGTTGACCGTGTAGCGCAGCACATAGCCGCCGGGCTTGGCACCCGCCACATCGAGGGTGAGGTGGGTGTAGACCTCGACCGCATCCGAATGGGCGGTGAAGGTGAAATTGCCGAATTCCTTCTGTAGCGCCAGCGTCTTGCCCTCGTCATCGGTGAGTTCCAGATCGACGGTGAAATGCGACTGGCGCTGGCTGCCGCCGGCCGGTTGCCATTTGAGGCCGGTGACTTCGACATAGGTGATCAGCTTCTCGCCAGAGAGGAAGACGGGTTCTGCCTTCGGAGTGTAGGCGCGGTAGGCCTTGGGCACCTCTGTGACGAAGATCGCCCGGGGGACAGTGAGCGGCAGCGACTGGGAGAAGGCGGCGAGCCCCGAGCGTATCGCCTCGAAGGCACCGCGCGCATCGTTCTGTGCGGCCAGCTTTTCCGCCTCGATCGCGGCATCGAGAAGCGGTCCTGACATGGCCGGTGCCGCAATCAGGAGGGATCCGAGCAGGGCAGCGGCGAAGTGACGGGACGGTCCGGTGTGTTTCAGCGTCACGTGATTCTCCCGTGTTTGATGACGGGAGTGTGGGAAGAAGCGACAGGGCGCGTCAAGCGGCGGCGCGGGAAACCTGCATCACGAAGGGCGGAGGGTTAGGACCGCCAGAACATCGGCACCAAGAGCACGATCACGGTCAGGACCTCGAGACGTCCAAGCAGCATGGCGAGCGACAGGATGTAGAGTTCCGGGTCATTCATCATGGCGAAATTGCCGACCGGTCCGATCAGCGGGCCAATGCCAGGGCCGACATTGGAAAGAGCGGTGATGACCGAGGAGGTCGCTGTCGCAAATTCATAGCCGGCGAGCCCCATCGCCATCGAGCCGATCGCCCAGATGAAGACATAGGCGCTGAAGAACAGGAAGACGGCGCGCTGCGCATCGGCATCGACCGTCTGGCTGCCATAGCGCACGGAATAGACGGCGTTGGGATAGATGAGCTTCTTCAGGCCGGTCACGATGATGTTGAACAGGATGACGAATCGATAGGCCTTGATGCCGCCCGCGGTCGAGCCGGAGCAGCCGCCCATGAAGGTGGCGAAGAAGGCGGCTGCGACCGCAAACGGTCCCCAGAGTGTGTAGTCCTCGCTCGCATAACCCGTCGTCGACAGGATCGAGGCGAAGTTGAAGAAGGAATGGGTGAGCGCGATGGGTAGATCTACGCCGTTGCGCAGGTGATTGTAGAGCCCGCCGGCAATCGCGAAGGCGATGAGATAGCCGAGGAAGATGAAGATCTGCGGGTCCCTGAGGGCATCCAGGCGGCCGCGCACCAGAAGCACGATCAGGATCGAGAAGGGCAGGCTGCACAGCGTCATGAAGAAGGTGGAAACCCAGAGCAGCGTCAGGCTGTCGAAGGCGGCGAAGGAATTGTCGTAGTTGCCGAAACCCGCGGTCGCAACGGTGGTGAAGGCGTGCACGATCGCATCGAAATGGCCCATGGCCGTCACATCATAGGCGACGATGCAGGCAAGTGTGATGCCCAGATAGACGGCAATGAAGGCGCGGGTGAAGGTGGCGATCCGGGCAAACGGCTTGTCGGCGATGTCAGACGATTCCATCTTGAAGAAGGAGACGCCGCCGACGCGCAGGAACGGCAGCACGAAGAGGCCGAGCGCGACGATCCCGATACCGCCGAGCCAGGCGAGCAAAGCGCGCCACATCAGAATGCCTGGCGACACTTGATGCAGGTTGGAGATGACCGTGGAGCCTGTCGTGGTGATGCCGGAAATGGCCTCGAACAGCGACTGGGCAAAGGTCAGCCCGAGATCGGAAAGATAGAGCGGGATCGCGCCGACCACCGAAAAGACGGCCCAGAGCACGTTGACCAGAAGGAAGCCCATGCGCTTGGTGAAGGCGGGCGGTGCGCCGCGCGTCGCCATCGCGGCCGTCAGCGACAGGCCGCCAATCATCGCAGCCGAAATCGTGAAGGCCGACCAGGCGTCGTCGCCATAATAGAGGCTGACCATAGCCGGGATGAGCATCGCGGTGGACAAATAAAGCCCGCAGAGAGCGGCGATGTAGACGACGGAGCGGAGCAGATTGGTATTCAAGGAATGACTTCCGTCTGTTGCAGCGCAAAGAGGCTTTGTCTCTGCCCGATGTGTATGCCATAGCGGGGCTTGGTCCAAAATTCAACGGAGGGCGACGTGAGCCCCAGTCAAGTCGACGAAGCGCTGGAGGCGATGCGCGGCCTCTTTCCCGAGACGCCTCTGCAGCTCAATGAACATTTAAGCGCGCGGTATGGCGCCAATGTGTATTTGAAGCGCGAGGATCTGACGCCGGTTCGCTCCTATAAGATCCGCGGCGCCTTCAATTTCTTCCGCAAGATCGTCGGCGACAGCCCCTCCGGTACCACCTTCGTCTGCGCCTCTGCCGGCAATCACGCCCAGGGTTTTGCCTATGTCTGCCGCCATTTCGGCGTGCAGGGCGTGGTTTTCATGCCGGTGACGACGCCGCAGCAGAAGATCGACAAGACCCGCATCTTCGGCGGCGAATTCATCACGATCCGGCTGGTCGGCGACATCTTCGATCAGTGCTATGCAGCAGCGCGCGAGCATGTCGAGGCGATCGGCGGCTATATGGTGCCGCCTTTCGACCATCCCGATATCATCGAAGGCCAGGCGACGGTGGCGGCCGAAGTCATGCAGCAATTGCCGGAAGGTGTGACGCCCGATCTCGTGGTGATGCCGGTCGGTGGCGGTGGGCTCTCGTCCGGCATGACGGGATATCTGGCTGACCGGGTGTCGCCTGAGGCGATGATCTTCTGCGAACCATCAGGCGCGCCGAGCCTGAAGAAGAGCCTGGAAGCCGGCAAGGCGGTCACGCTGCCCAAGGTCGACAATTTCGTCGATGGTGCCGCCGTTGCCCGGATCGGCGACTATAATTTCGAAGCCCTCAAGGGCTTCCGGCCGGATCAGGTGCTGATCGTTCCGGAAAACGCGATCTGCGTGACGATGACCGACATGCTGAATGTCGAAGGCGTGGTGCTTGAGCCGGCGGGTGCGCTGGCGCTTGCAGCCCTTGATCTTCTGCCGCGCGTGGCCCTGAGCGGCCGAACGATCGTCGCGGTCGTCTCCGGTGGCAATTTCGATTTCGAGCGGCTGCCCGACGTCAAGGAACGCGCCATGCGGTACGCGGGCCTGAAGAAATACTTCATCCTGCGCCTGGCGCAGCGGCCCGGCGCCCTGCGCGACTTCCTCAATCTGCTTGGCCCCGAGGACGATATCGCCCGCTTCGAATATCTCAAGAAGTCGGCCCGCAACTTCGGCTCCATCCTGATCGGCATCGAGACCGGCAAGCGCGAAAACTTCGCCGAACTCTTCGATCGTTTCGATCAGGCAGGCCTCGGTTTCGAGGACATCACCGAAAACGAAATCCTCGCCAACCTGATCATCTGATTCCCTGTTCGCCCAGCCAGTCGAGGATCGTCTGCGCGATCGGTTCGGTTGTCTGAGGCGAATAGGTGTCCCCGGCAATGACGTGATTGTTGGCGTCGCCGGTTTGGCCGGGATCGACGAGCCGATGCGGACCGCCCCAGCGGGCGGCGATGGCCGCCGTCCGGCCGGGCCGTACGACCTTGTCTGCGGCCGACTGGAGGAAGAAGGCAGGAATGCGGATTTCTTCGACCGGCGTATGGGTCGCGAGCCGCACCGATTGCGCCATGGGAATGAGCGCTGTCACCGGATAATCGGTCGTCCAGTTATGTGCATTGAGCGGGCTGATCGGCTGGAAGCCGGTGCGGTTCCCGATGATCAGCCTTGCGAGCTGCGCGCCGAACGGACCGGTAAGCAGGAAGCTGCCGGAGGCCTGCACGCCGTAATTCGGCGACAGGAAAACGGAGGCTACGACCTGGTTGCCAAGCGCGGGGCGGGCAAGTGCCCAGGTGACCAGCGAAGCGCCTGTCGAGGTCGAGATCACCACCACCTGATCGCCCAGCAAGCGCCCGATTGCCAGAGCCTCACCGATGTCATGGGCCCAGTCCTCGATCGTCGCGAGGCCCAGGGCATCCGGATCTGCGAGGCCATGACCGGCAAGCCGCGTGAAGAAGAGATTGGCACCGAGCGCCTTGGCCACGAGATCGGGCAGGGGGCGCACCTCGGCGGGCGAGGCGGAGAAGCCGTGCACATAGACAACCGAGATCGGCGTTTTCTGGTGCCGGGCAGGATCGGCCCAGACGATCTCTTTGGCGAGGCCTGTCCTTAAGGCACCCACGGCTTTCTCTTGATCCGCAATGAGGGTTTCAATGGCTCCCAGCGAAGTCTCGGCGAGAATCGTCGCCTCCCGCTCCAGGGCAAGCGTCGGCGGCCAGCGATAGAGCACGACAAGCGCCACGATCGCGACGGCGATGACAACAAGCGATAGGCCCATGATGCTCCGCATTCCCTCAACCCCGGGTCTCAGCCGCCCGGACCGAGCTTAGCATGACCTTTGGCGACGGAAAGCCGCGCCGCCCGCTCTTCCGCGTCGCCCCTCGCTGTGCTAGGGGAAAAACATGTCGATCCTGTCCAGCATCCTCTCCATTTTCACCGGTGGCGCCTCGTCCGAGGCCTCTGCCAAGCCCATGGCCGAGCCGCAGACCTATAAGGACTGCGTCATCCACGCCGAACCTATCCGGGAAGGCAGCCAGTTCAGATTGGCCGGCCGTATCGAGCGGGAGGTGGATGGTCGGACACTGGAGCGGAAGTTCATCCGCGCCGACGTCTTCACCTCGCTTGACGATGCGCTCGACTGCACCTTCCGCAAGGCGCAGCAGATCATCGACCAGAACGGCCCGGCTCTCTTCGGTGACGGGGAACAGACGCGTATCGTCTGAGGCTTACCGTAGTATCGCGAAGAAATGTTTCTTTGCGGTCACCGAATGTTAATGATGCAGCGCAACACTGACGCCCGAGATATTGCTCGGGTTTTTCAAGTGATTAATGCGTTTTTCTCCGGACTTTTTCTTCGTTTCGGTTTGTTTGCAACGGGAGCTGCCCTTCTGGCGGCGACACCCTCTGTAGCCGCACAAGAGGCCGTGACGATCCAAGCCGCCAAGGCTTCGGCGGATCTCGCCTGGCTGATGGCCGCCGCCGGCATGGTGATGATGATGCAGGTGGGCTTCCTGCTCCTCGAAGCCGGCATGGTCCGATCGAAGAACTCCATCAATGTCGCCCAGAAGAACCTGCTCGATTTCGTCTTCGGCGTGGTCGGCTTTGCCGCCATCGGCTTCATGCTGGCTTTCGGCAGCTCCGGTGTGCTTCCGTTCGGCATCGATGCTGACTATTTCCTGCTGAAGGGCCTCGACAGCTGGCTTGCCGGCTTCTTTGTTTTTCAGGTGATGTTCTGCGGCACGGCGGCGACCATCGTCTCGGGCGCGGTCGCCGAGCGGATGTCGCTCTCTGCCTATGTGCTCGGCTCGATCGTTCTTTCGACGCTCATCTATCCAGTTTTCGTCCACTGGGTCTGGGGCACGGCCATCGGCCCCAATTCCGGTGCATTTCTCGCCAATCTCGGCTTCGTCGATTTCGCCGGGTCGACCGTGGTGCATGCCACGGGCGGCTGGGTGGCACTTGCCGCCTGCCTGGTGATCGGTTCGCGGCGCGGGCGTTTCGATGCCGAGGGACGACCGATCCGCATTGCCGGCAACAATCCGGTGCTCTCGACGACGGGGGCTCTCATCCTGTTTTTCGGCTGGATCGGCTTTAACGGCGGCTCAACGCTCGCGGCCAATGCCGATGTCGCCCCTATCATCCTCAATACCGTGCTGGCGGGTGGGATGGGCACCTGCGTCGGTTACGTGATCGGTGCCAAGCAGGACGGTGTCGTGCTGCCGGAAAAGGCGCTTTGCGGCATGCTGGGCGCCCTGGTCGCGGTGACGGCCGGCTGCCACCTCCTCGAGCCCGGCGGCGCGCTTTTGATCGGCGCGCTCGGTTCGATCGTCGCGCTCTACGGCAACCAGTATATGGAGGAGAAGCTGAAGATCGACGACGCGGTCGGTGCCGTTGGCGTGCATGCCTTTGCAGGCGTTGCCGGAACCGTGGCGCTTGCGCTTCTGGCTCCCGTCGACAGGCTACCCGCGGGCGGTCGTTTCGACCAGCTTTACATCCAGATCTTCGGGTCTGCGCTCAATTTCTATTGGGCCTTCGGTCTCGGTTATGCCTTCTTCTGGACGCTCGACAAGCTTGTGCCCATTCGCGTGACGGCAGAGGCCGAGGATATCGGCCTGAATATTGCCGAGCACGGGACGCGCCTGGGCGTCGGCCATGTCGAGGATGCGCTGTCGAAGCTCGTCTCCGGAAAGGCGGATCTCGGCGACCGCTTGGCAGTCGATCCCGGCGATGAGGCCGAGAAGCTCACCCGGCTCTTCAACAGTCTGATGGACAATATCCAGCAGCAGGAGCGCAGCCGTAGCGAACTTGAGGCGCAGGTCCGCGACCAGGAGGAAGCAGATCGGGTGACGGCGCTCGCCAATGCGACATTCGAAGCCATCGTGATGCATGAAGACGGCTTGATCATCGACGGCAACGAGCAATTCGAAGTGCTGACTGCCCGGAAGATCAGGGACCTTGTCGGCACCTCGATCCTCGATCTGGTCGATGAAACGGGCCGACGTCTGCTGATCGATGACCCGAACCCGGCGCCCGACGTGTCGCGGGAATTCCAGATCGTCCGCATGGATGGCACGACGATCCCGATCGAGGCGCGTGGCCGCAACATCGAATATCGCGGACGCCACATCCGCATCAGCTGCCTGGTGGATCTGCGCGAGCGCAAGGCCGTCGAGGGGCGCATGCGCCATCTCGCCCAGCATGATCCGCTGACCGGGATTGCCAACCGCGCGCTCTTCACCGAGACGCTGGCCGCGCATGTCGCCCAAGCCAACGACGGCTGGGGCTGCGGGGTTCTGCTCGTCGATCTCGACCATTTCAAGGATGTGAACGACCTTTACGGGCATCCGGCGGGTGACGAGGTGATCCGCGAAACCAGCCGGCGTCTGACCGAGGTTCTCGGTCCTTCTGACATGGCGGCGCGACTGGGTGGCGACGAATTCGCTGTGATTCTCGGCAATTGCCATTTCGAAGCGCAGCTCGAAGACGTCAGCCGTCGACTGATCGAATCCTTCCGGCAACCCTTTGACACCGGCCAGGGCGAGCGCATCAAATGCGGCGTCAGCATCGGAGGTGCGCTTTGCCCCGAACATGCAGGTGAACTCGACGAACTGATCGGCCGCGCCGACGTCGCGCTCTATCATGCGAAGAAGTCCGGCCGGAACACGTTCCGTGCCTATCGCCGGGGCATGGACGAGTTGATCGAGAAGCGGCGCGCGCTGGAGGCCGATATCGAGCGCGGGCTGGAGCGCAGCGAGTTCGAGCTCTATCTCCAGCCGCGGGTCGCCGCCCGCGATGGCGCGATCATCGGCTATGAGGCGCTTGTCCGCTGGAAGCATCCGGATCGCGGCATGGTCCAGCCGGGGGACTTCATCCCGGTGGCGGAGGTGTCAGGCAAGATCATCGATCTCGGGGAATGGGTGCTTGCCGAAGCCTGCCGCCTGGCAGCGGGTTTTCCTGAACACCTGCATATCAGCGTCAATGTCTCGCCGGTCCAGTTCCGCCACCCGCAGTTTCTCGAAAGGGTCGAGGCCAATCTCGGAGCCTCCGGCGTTTCGCCGCATCAGCTTGAGCTTGAGATCACGGAGAGCGTGCTGATTGACGACGACCAGCGGGCGCGCCTCATTCTCGGTCATCTGAAGATGCTTGGCCTCAGGATCGCGCTCGACGATTTCGGCACAGGCTATTCGTCGCTGAGCTATCTCAGCCGCTACCCGTTCGACGTGATCAAGATCGACCGCAGCTTTGTGTCGGCGCTCGGCACGGAGGACACAGCCGACGCCATCGTCCGTACGATCATCGATCTTGGCAGCGGGCTCGGCATGCGGGTCGTGGCAGAGGGCGTGGAGACGGTCGAGCAGGCCCGCTATCTGAGTGCGGCGGGCTGTGACGAATTGCAGGGCTACCTGCTGGGTAGGCCACTGCCGGTGGGCGAGGTGGCGAATGCGGTGGTCGACACGGTCGTGACGGAATTGAAGAAGATCGCCAGGCTTGCCATCCGTCTCGACAAGCGGTCTGCCCGCGTTGACCAGGATCTGCCGGGCGTGAGGGCCGCCGGCGCGTAAAGTCTTTCAGGCGGATCTTGCAGGAAGCGCGACCGTAAGGGCCGCGCTTCCGTGACGTTGAGTATCTAAGGTCAGGCGGCGCGCGCCAGTTCCTCGACCTTGGCCTTGGCCGAAGCGACTGCCTTTTCGGCGGCTTCCGGACCGTATGCTACGCCCTCGACATAGACCGTCTCGACCAGCTCGATGCCGAGGAAGCCGAGAACCGTCTTCAGATAGGGTACGGCATGGTTCATCGGCGCGCCCGGGCCGGACGAATAGATTCCGCCAGCGGCGAGCACGAGATAGGCCTTCTTGCCCGTGGCGAGACCGACCGGGCCGTTCTCGGTGTAGCTGAAGGTGAGGCCGGCGCGGGCGATATGGTCGATCCAGCTCTTCAGCGATGAATAGATGTTGAAGTTGATGAGGCCGGTGCCGATGACGATGGTATCGGCAGCCATGAGTTCTGCGACCAGCTCGTCGGAGATGGCAACCGAAGCAGCCTCTTCAGCGCTGCGTGCATCGGCCGGCTTGCGGATGGCGGCGGTGAAGGTGCCGTCGACGTGGTCGAGCTGGGTCTCGACGAGATCACGGCGAACCAGCGTGCCTGCCGTACCGGCAAACTTCTCGGCGAGCTCGGTGGCGATCGCGTTCGAGAGGGATTCCGAGCCGCGCGGGCTGGAGGTGACGAGAAGGATGGATGACATGTGCAATTTCCTCGAAAGATGACTGGCCCTTGGGAGCAGGCCTGCCATGCATCTATGTCCGAGCACGCATCAATGAAACTGTGATAATCTAGATTGGTCATATCGAATAACTGGATGGATGCCCGATCGCCATGGATGCCAACCCGACCCTCGACCAGTTGCAGGTCTTTCTCACTGTGGCCGATACCGGCAGCTTTTCGGCCGCCGCCCGGCAGCTCAACCGCGCCCAGTCCGTAGTGAGCTACACGATCGGCAACCTGGAAAGCCAGCTTGGCGTGACGCTGTTCGAGCGGACGGGCACGCGTCAGCCGCGGCTGACGGACGAAGGCAGGGCCATGCTGACCGACGCGCGCCGGATCGTGGGCGATCTGCAGGTGATGCGCGCCAAGGTCCGCAGCATGCATCAGGGGCTGGAAGCGGAGCTGTCGGTTGCCATCAGCGTTCTCGTGCCGACGGGCGCCATGCTGGCGGTGCTGCGTGAGTTCCAGCGGCAGTTCCCCACCGTTTCGCTGCGCCTGGAGGTTGGCGAACTCGGGCGCTTGGTGGAGCTTGTGATGAGCGGCAGGGCGACCATCGGGATCGGCGGCTCCCCGACCCGGCAGGACGATACGCTGATCGTCACCCGCATCGGCCACAACTTCCTGCTACCGGCTGCAGCCGTCGATCATCCCTTGGCGTCACGCAAGGGGACGCTTTCGCTGCAGGACGTGCGCGAGGAAACCCAGATCGTCGTGAGCGACGCCTCGGACCTCACCTCCGGTCGCGATTTCAACGTGCTGTCCTTCAAGACATGGCGGGTCAGCGACATGGCGACGAAGCACCAGCTGATCCGCGGTGGCCTTGGCTGGGGCGGACTGCCGGCTTCGATCATTCGCGAAGATTTGGCCAAGGGCCGGATCGTGCATCTGGATCTGCCGGCTTATGAACAGGGATCCTACAATCTCTATGCCATCCGCCGGACCGACAATCCGCCGGGGCCAGCCGGCACCTGGCTGATCCGCGCCTTCGAGGAGCAGTTGTCGAATTGCCCCATGGATTTCGCACCCGCGCCACTTGCTAAAGTGGTTTAAGGAATCGATTCAACACCTTGAATCGATTCCGTAGTTTTTATCATGCAGCGAGCAATGTTGCTCCGGTCAGAGCGTCAGCCGGAACTTTGCAAAGCCGTCCGAGCCTTCACCTGCATCCTCGATCTTGGCGCCCTTGAAACCGGCGAGATGCTCGCGGGCCTTCGGTCCGGTTTCGAAGACAACGGTGGTGTCGCCAATCGGCGCAAACGACCAGTTGCCGTCGGCGGACGGGTTGATCGTGCCCTGGTCGACGATGTAGCGGACGATGATGTCGCGGTTGGTATCCGGTCCGACAAAGATCACCTTGTCGGCCGTGATTTCCGGAAACTTGCCGCCGCCACCCGCACGGTAATTGTTGGTGGCAACCGCGAAGGTCTGGCCGGGATCGATTGGCTTTCCGTCGAACTGCAGGTTGACGATGCGGCTTGATTCCGGATGAACGACGACGCCGTCCTTGTCGTAGCGGGCAGGTTTGGTGAGGTCGATCTGGTAGGTGACGCCATCGATGACGTCGTAATTGTAGGACGGGAAGTCCGGATTGATGAGGGCCGCATCCTTCGCGCCCTTCTCGATCTGGTTGAAGATGCCGGCGGACATTTCCAGCCAGTTCTTCACCTGCTCGCCGGTGATCGCCACCGCCTGGATCGTGTTCGGATAGAGATAGAGATCGGCGACGTTCTTGATCGCGATATCGCCGGCGGGAACGTCGGTGAAATAGTCCGCACCGCCGCGACCTCCGGCCTTGAAGGGGGCCGCTGCCGACAGCACAGGCAGATCCTTGTGCGGCCCATCTTTCAACATGTCCTTGATGTACCACGACTGCGCGATCGAGACGATCTGGATCGAGGGATCGTCGGCCACCAGGGCGAAATAGGAATAGAGCGGCGCAGACGTCTTGCCGACTGGCGTGCGTACATAGTCGAGCGTCGCCTGGTGCTCGGCGGCGACCGAGGCGACGATCTCGGCCTTGTCTGTGGTGTCGGCAACGACCTTGCGGTTGTCATCGCGGTGGTAGATCGGCCGCGCCTCGCAGGTGAAGTCGACGATCTTCCAAGCTGATCCGTCCTTTTCGAGCAGAAGGTCGATGAGACCCATATGCGAGCCCCAGAAGCCGGCCATCACGGCGGGCTTGCCGAGCAGGGTGCCCTTCACGGCGTCAGCGCCCGGCACGTTGTCGAAATCCTTCGGGCCGGGAAATACGAGATGCTGGTGGCCGGTGAAGATCGCGTCGATACCCTCGACGCCGGCAAGATAGAGCGAGGCGTTTTCCATGCCTTCCGTCTCGCCGTGCCCGTCGATGCCGGAATGGGAGAGGGCAATGACGATATCGGCACCTTCCTCCTTCATCTGCGGCACCCAGGCGCGCGCCGCCTGCAGTATGTCGCGGGTTTGGGCCTTGCCTTCGAGGTTTTTCGCATCCCAGAGCATGATCTGTGGCGGCACGAAGCCGATGAAGCCGACCTTGATGGGGCTCGTCGCACCCGAGCCGTCGCGGATCTGCTTTTCTATGATGTGGTAGGGCTTGAAGTAGAGAGCATCCTGCTTCGGGTCGGAGGCGAGCTGACCCTTGGTGAGATTGGCGCAGACGAAGGGAAATTGCGCACCGGCCAACGTGTTGAACATGAAGTTCAGGCCGTAATTGAACTCGTGATTGCCGAGCGTGCCACAATCATAGCCGAGCGCATTCATGGCCTTGATCACGGGATGCACGTCGCCCGGCTTCATGCCCTTCTGATAGGCCATGTAATCGCCCATCGGATTGCCCTGCAGGAAGTCGCCATTGTCGATGAGCATCGAGTTTCCGGCCTCGGCGCGGATGCTGTCGATCAGGCTTGCGGTGCGCGCCAGACCCATCGTGTCGTTCGGCTTGTCGGCATAATAGTCGTAGGGCATCACGTTGACGTGGATGTCGGTGGTCTCCATCAGCCGGAGATGCGCCTGATTGCCATTGGCGCGGGCGGCGAAGGGATGCAGCGTGACGAGCGCGGCAGAGGCGGCGATGCCGCCCAGGAAGGAGCGGCGGGACAGCGGATAGAAATCGAGCAGGGACGGCATGAGGGCTTCACAAACTGGTTCTGAAAGCGACAGAGGTTAAGTCGCTTTCAAGATGCTTGCACCTGTAAAATGACAGGGGTGAGACGTTGCCCTTTCCGCTGCTCAGGCCGGCACGAGGTTGCGCGGGTCGCGGTGGAAGTTGCGAAAGTATGCGGTGATCTGGGCAACCGAATTGCTGGTCTGCTCGAACTCGACGCCCATCTTGCCCGCCCGGTACCAGCGCACCGATCCCTCGATATGCCCGAGTTCGGCGCAGCGCACCGCGACAGTTGCCCCGCGCTTGGCCTCGATCCAGCCTTCGAGCTTCAAGGCCATGCCGGTTCTGGAAATGTCGAGAATGCGGATGTCCAGCTTATGCCCCATGTATTCGAGGGTACCCCTGATATGGCAGCGAATGCGCTGGGTCCGGCGCCCGTCGGGGCTGAGTTTGGCTGCAAGCATTCCTATGCGCTCCGTCAAAATGACTGAATGAAACGCAGGAAGCCTCGGCCAGGCGCCTTAACGGCATCTGGCCAAGGTCATTAGAATGCGAGCAAACTCCCTAGGAGATTTTAGGTATTTGGGGGCTTATCCCCGCGATTTACCGTTAATTCGGCAGGGTTTCAGCGCGTCAGCACCGGCCGGACTTCCTGATGGAAGTGGCGGAAATACGCGGCGATCTTGGCGATCGAATTGCTGTTGGGGCGGAACATGATTCCGATTCGGCCGCCATAGTTCCAGCGGACGACGCCTTCGAGATGGCCGATATCGTCATTCTCGATGGTGACCTGGCTGCCGGCAGCGGCGGTCAGTTTGGTGCTGAGTTCAAGGGCAAGGCCTGTGCGTGATATGTTGATCACGCGCGCATCCGCCTGCTGTTGGAAATAGTGGATCTTGCTGTCGAGCCGGCAGCGGCTGCGCGGAGATTTGCGAACATCCATTCCGAGATTATTGCTCATGATGCCGTCCTGGTGAATACAATGATGGCAACCTACGCCTCATCCGTAAGAACGGTCTAAATCAAATCATTAGGATTTTCGGGATTGTCTTCAAAGCCCCACATTGGGGCGTTCGATGACTTCGCGCAGCGCAAAACTGGAATTGATCTTCACCACATGCGGCAGCGCCGAGAGCCAGTCGCGATGGATGCGCTCATAGTCTTCAAGGTCCTTGGCAGCCACGCGCAGGATATAGTCGTATTCACCGGACATCAGGTAGCAGACGAGCACGTTCGGACAGCGCTTCACGGCAGCCTCGAACTCGGTCAGCGTCTTGGCGAACTGACCCGACAGCGAGATGTGGACGATGACCATCATCTTGTAGTCGATCGCCTTGTGCGACAGGCGTGCATGATAGCCGCTGATCACACCCGATTTTTCCAGCATGTCGTGGCGCCGCGAGCAGGCGGATGGTGACAGGCCCACCGTTTCGGCAAGCTCCGCATTGGTCATTCGACCATTCTCCTGAAGCGCCTTCAGAATGGCACGATCGATGGCATCCAAGTCCGCCATTCGTAGCTTTCTCCGTTTTAGGGCTTCCTGACGCAAGAAGCTGCGAATTGTCTGAGGTCGTGGCCTTCACTTTGCAAGGACATTTTGCGCGGAGAATGTTTGAATTTCCGTATCTGAAACAAAGCAGCTTCGGCTGCGAATAAGAGAGAGGAACGCTTCATGCGTGTCGGTTGCCCGAAGGAAATCAAAAACCATGAATACCGTGTTGGTCTGACCCCCGGTGCCGTCAGAGAATATGTGGCGCATGGCCATGATGTCCTGATTGAAACGGGTGCGGGCGCCGGGATCGGTGCCGATGACCACGCCTATATCGCCGCTGGCGCGAAGATCGCAGCCACAGCCAAGGACGTGTTCGAAAAGTCCGACATGATCGTCAAGGTCAAGGAACCGCAGCCTTCCGAATGGGTGCAGCTGCGCGAAGGCCAGATCCTCTATACCTATCTCCATCTGGCACCAGATCCGGAACAGACCAAGGGCCTGCTCGAATCCGGTGTTACCGCCGTTGCCTATGAGACCGTGACCGACGAGCGCGGCGGTCTGCCGCTGCTCGCCCCGATGTCGGAAGTCGCCGGGCGGCTGGCCATCCAGGCGGGTGCAACGGCTCTGCAGAAGGCCCATGGCGGCCGCGGCATCCTGCTCGGCGGCGTGCCGGGCGTATTGCCCGCGAAGGTCACCGTGATCGGTGGCGGCGTGGTTGGTCTGCATGCGGCCAAGATGGCCGTCGGCCTCGGCGCCGATGTCACCATCCTCGACCGCTCGCTGCCGCGCCTGCGCCAGCTCGACGACATCTTCGGCGGTCGCGTCCACACCGTATACTCCACGATCGATGCGCTTGAGCAGGAAAGCTTCTCCGCCGATCTCGTCATTGGCGCGGTCCTCATCCCCGGTGCTGCGGCTCCGAAGCTCGTGACCCGCGAAATGCTGTCCGGCATGAAGAAGGGTGCCGTCATCGTCGACGTCGCCATCGACCAGGGCGGCTGCTTCGATACTTCGCATGCCACGACCCATTCCGACCCGACCTATGTCGTTGACGGCATCGTGCATTATTGCGTGGCCAACATGCCGGGTGCGGTTCCGATAACCTCGGCACATGCGCTCAACAATGCGACGCTGGTCCACGGTCTGGCGCTGGCCGATCGCGGCCTGCGGGCAATTGCAGAAGACCGTCACCTGCGCAATGGCCTCAACGTCCACAAGGGCCGCATCACCAACAAGCCGGTGGCCGATGCCTTGGGCTATCCGGCCCATGCACCCGAAGCGGTTCTCAACGTCGCTTAAGGGAAGTTTCCTCCCGTAACGTCAGAAGGGCTCCGGCACATGCCGGAGCCCTTGGTCATTCAAGGCAGCATCGGGCGCGTTTTCGGCTCATGCATAGGACAGCCGGTCAGCTGCGACCGTCGGTCGGCAGCGATGGGATAGACGTGTCGGCGGGCACGCATCACATTGCCGAGCGGTCGATGGTCTTCGACGCCGCGCCAGGGGCGGAATGTCAGCCCGTCATCCACCGCGCGGGAGCGATCCATGGACCACGAGGTCTGGGGTGCAACCCGGATGGTCGCGATCTCCAGATAGGGGCTTTCTTCCTCCGGCCAGACGACCGAGGCATCTTCGATCGGCATGGTCTCGAGGTTGCGGCAAAGCTGCGCGCGCAGGGTCCATTCGCCGCCCTCGCGCTCCATGACATCAGCCACGGCATGGCGAAGCACGTCCGGACCTTCGGAGAGGTCGAGCCGGAGATCCGTGAGCGCACGGAAATTGGCCGAGCGCGGCACGATGTCGAGCTTGGCAACATAGTCGCCGAAGCGGGACGGGACCTGGGTGTAGTAGTGCTCGCCGAGAGGATGCGTCTCGGGATAGCCCCCCATGGCTTTCAGCGCGCCGGCATCGGCACCCATGGCTTCGAGACCCCTGACGATCGGTCGGAGGATCCAGCTCAAGGCCGACTTTGCCCATTCTACCCGGTCGGTGGTCCGAGAGATCAGCTTCAGGTTCTTGGCAAAACCTGCAGCATCCGGTGCGGCGAAGGCGGGGGCCGTGGCGAAGAGGAAGTCCTGCGTGGTGTCGTCGAGGCTGTCCTGCAAGCGCTCGCCTTCCACCTCGAAGAGCTTGATCGCAAGCCCTCTTGGCAGGGAGACACTGTCGCGCAGCGGGTCGCCGGGGATGGTCGAGATGCGGATAACGGCCGGATAGCTGTGGCCGGGCCGGGAGAAGAGGCCCTGCCGCAGCTCGGCGGGCAAATCGGGATGGACGGTGACGCTCGCTTCCAGCAGGGCGTGGCTCTTGGCATGCACGCTGCGCTGCGCATGGCCGAGATCCTCATGCGTCTTGCCGATGATGTAGAGCATGCTCTCGGTGATATCAGCGATGGCCGTCTGCTCGTCGGGATCGATCGTTTCGAGGTCGGCGCGATAGGGGATCGGTGGATTGGGCTGCATTGAGGTCTCCGTCCGTGTTGTTCCGCAAACGGGAACGCAGGCGGGCACTGCAGGTTCCTGCCGGACCACGGGAGGGCGGCCCGGCGGTGGCGCCAGTCAATCCAGGGCAGACGCGATCAGGGTCGATCGATCCGGCATTGGTAACAGTTGTTGCGGGCCGAGCGGACATGCAGATAGGCGATATCGGGATTGGCGAAGAGCTCTCCGGCGCGTTCGGTGATCGCTCGAGTCTCCACCACGCCGCCGCTGCCATAGACGATGCGGTCGTCGTAGCCATATCCGCGGACGATATAGTCGGGGCTTTCAAGCATCGGGGGCAGCACCTCTGCGGCCTCGTAGCGCGGGCAGGCTATTGCATGCAGGAAGATTGGACCCGTCTCCGCATAGGGCTGGAGCGTCGGGAAGGGGCGGTAGGCAAGGGTGAGATAAGGCTCTCCCGACGCGATGGGCCCGAGGCAATGGCGGCAGGGATAGCCGCCGGGCGAGATGCGCTGCTCCGGGGCAAGGCCATAGGCATCGGGGGTACCCTCCCGGTAGGCGGCGGCTTCTGCGGACGGCATGGGGATGAAGTGGACGGTTGTCATGGACATCTCTCCTGAGGTTGGATGTCGCATTGTCCTCTCAGCCGCACCAGAGCCGCCACCCGATTCCTGCGCGGGGAGATGTTGTCAAAAATGGCGTTTTTCTCTCGCTTAACCTCTGCGATAGATAATGCGGCGATCAAACATCGGGTGAGGGGCTCCCATGACGTCTATCAAGTCCGCAGCTGCGGCGGTATTGGCTTTGTCCGCTGCATGTCTTTTCCAGCCATCCACGCCTGTCCGGGCGGCCGAGCTGACCGCGGAACAAGTGGAAGAAGGCCAGCGCTTCGTCGTCAACAACGCGATCTTCATCCTCTTCCACGAGGCCGGCCACATGCTGGTGTCGGAATTCAACCTGCCGGTGCTCGGCCGCGAGGAGGATGCCGTCGACGCGCTTTCCTCCGTGCTGCTGCTCGGCGCTGAGGACGAAGACCTGAACACCACGATCCAGGACGCCGCCGACGGCTGGTTCCTGCTCGATGAGGCCAAGGAAGACGGCCCTCAGGAGGACGACTTCATGGGCACGCATGGCCTCGACCGCCAGCGCGCCTTTGCGATCGTTTGCATGATGACCGGAGCGAATGCTGAATTCTTCAAGGTCTTTGCCGATTCGCTGGACTTTCCCGAAGAGCGGCGCCAGGAATGTGCCTTCGAATACCAGAAGGCGCGCGACAGCTGGATGAGCCTGCTCGCCGCCAACATGAAGGAAGGCGCCAAGACCAAGTTCGAGGTGACTTACGAGCCTGCCGGCAACGAGGACCTGCAGGGCTTTGCCGATCTCCTGAAGAGTGCGGGCGCGCTGGAGACGATCGCGACCGTATTCGGCGAAGGCTATGGTCTGAAGGACGGCATCAAGATCACCGGCAAGACCTGCGGCACGGAAAACGCCTTCTGGTACGCCGAAAACCGAGAGATCACCTATTGCTACGAGATGGCGGCCTTCCATGCCGGTCTGATCGCCAACTGGTTCGAGAACCAGACCGCTGGCGGAGAGGATGCCAGCGGCGAAGAGGTGGCTGACGAGTTTTCCGAAGAGGAAACCGAAGCCACCAGCGTCAAGCTGAAGAAGAAGGACTGAGCGACGGCCTTTAGCCGTCGCGCTTGATCAGCGCCAGAAGTTCCTGGTCGGTCATCGGATCGACCAGCGCTTCATAGGTCCCGACCGGCGAGAAGCCGAACTGCTGGTAGAGCTGCAGCGCACGGGGATGGTCAAGCGAATTGGTGGTGACCGTCACCGTCTTCGGATTGCTGGTCCAGGCGGCGTAAAGACACTGCAGCAGGAACCACTTGCCGATGCCAAGGCCGAGCGCATGTTCGAAGAGGCCGAAATAGGAGAGCTCGACGAGATCGTCGCTTTCCTGGGACAGCTCGTAGAAGCCGGCAGGAGCTCCGTTCACATAGAGAACCGAGATCGACACTTTCTGATGGTGGATGATTGCCTTCAGCTGGTCGTCGGGCAAACGCAGGCGCTCATACCAATGCCAGCGGGCGCCGACCTGGCGATGCAGGAAGCGGTAGAAGGGGAGCGGGATCTCATGCGTGCGCATGATCGCCGTCTGGATATTGACCGGCACCGGCAGGCTGGATTTCGGCGGTGCGGTCATTTCGAGCCGGGTGACATGGGCCGTGAGCGGTCCTGATGTCTTCGATCCTAACGGTTCTGCCTGACCGGTTACCACGGGCGTGTCCGACTTCGAGCCCCATTCCGACCAGGAGCCGTCATAGAGCGAATTGTCGGTATGCCCGAGGCTCTCGAGCGCAAGCGTCACGACCGCTGCCGTGACACCAGAGCCGCAGGAAGTGACCACGGGATTGTTGAGATCGATGCCGGCGTCGGTGAAAATCGAGCGCAGGGTGGCGAGATCCTTGAGGCGGCCGTTTTCCGACAGCGATGCCGCAGGCACGCTGCGGGCACCGGGAATATGGCCGGAGCGCATGCCTTCGCGCGGCTCGGGCTCATCGCCCGTGAAGCGGCCGGCAGGACGCGCGTCGGCAATCTGCTTGTCGCCCTCGTCGGCAATCCCGGACATCTGGTCGAACGAGGTGAGCCTTGCCCGGTCGAACTGGGCTTCGAAAGTGACAGGGGCAGGTTCGGGCAGGTCCGTTTCGAGGCGGCGGCCTTCCGCCTTCCAGCCATCGATGCCGCCTTCGAGCACATAGACGCGCCGTGCGCCCATGACGCGGAACATCCACCAGACACGGGGGGCAGAGAAGAAGCCCGGGCCATCATAGACGACGATCGTATCCTCGGCAGAAATGCCGAGCTGACCGACGGCTTGCGCAAAGAACGAAGGGGAGGGCAGGGAATGGGGAAGGCCGGTCGTTGTGTCGGCAATCACATCCTGATCGAAGAAGACGGCGCCCGGAATGTGGCCGGAGGCATATTCGACGGCACCGTTGCGATTATGCGCCGGCAGATACCAGGAGGCATCGACGAGCTTGAAGCCGGGAGACCCGAGGTTCTTTTCGACCCAATCCGCCGAAACGACGAAACGGCTTCTTTCACCGGACATGCACTTCTCCCGTAGTGTTCCTATGGCTTAGGTCTCCGGGGCTCCAAAGCGAATGCGGAACCGGCGGTTCTCCTTGCCCTTCTTTTCAATCTTGGCGATATGAATCGCGCCGACCTCCTGGGTCTCCGAAACATGTGTGCCCCCGCAGGGCTGGCTGTCAACGGCGGAGTTCTCGCCGATGCAGACAAGGCTAACGCGACCGAGGCCGACGGGCGGCCGCACATTCTTCGACTTGACGATGCCGGGATTAGCCGCAAGCTCCTCGTCGGTTATCCATTGCAGCGTGATCGGGTGGTTTTCACCGACGAGTTTCATCAGGTCTGCCGTCACCTGATCCTTATCGATGGTCTCGCCCATGTCGAAATCCACCCGGCTTTCATCCTCGCCGACGGCCGCACCCGTGATCGGATAGGAGCAGACGACCGACAGCAGGTGGCAGGCGGTGTGCATACGCATCAGCTTGTAGCGACGCTGCCAATCGACATGCAGGACGAGCTTTTCACCAACGGAAGGCAGCGGCTCACCGTCAGAAGGGCGGTGCAGGATCACGTCCTTGGTGGCGCCGTGGCGGGTTTCGCCAAGCTGGATGCGGCTGCCGTCTTCGCGTTCGAAGAAGCCGGTATCACCAGGCTGGCCGCCCGATGCGGCATAAAAGCAGGTCTGATCGAGTTCGACCGCGCCGTCCTCATGCACCGAAGTCACCACCGCCTCCGCCGTCGAGAGATAGAAATCGTCGCGGTAGAGGGCGATGGTGGTCATGGCAGTGCTTTCAAAAAATGTCAGACGGTCTCGAAGGGCAGGTCGAAGGCGGGGCGCTTTTCGAGCCAGGCCGGGACTGGCAGACCCTTCGAGCGCAGGAAATCCGGGTTGTAGAGCTTCGACTGATAGCGATTGCCGTAGTCGCAGAGGATCGTCACGATCGTGTGGCCCGGGCCGAGATCCCCGGCGAGGCGCATGGCGCCCGCAATATTGATGCCCGAGGAGCCGCCGAGGCAGATGCCCTCGTTCTCGACGATGTCGAAGACGATGTCGAGCGCTTCGGAATCGGGGATCTGATAGGCGAAGTCCGGGGTGAAACCCTCGAGGTTCGCGGTGATGCGGCCCTGGCCGATGCCTTCGGTGATCGAGGAGCCCGAGGATTTCAGTTCGCCGTTCTTGTAGTATTCGAAGAGGGCAGCCCCTTCCGGATCGGCGATGCCGATCTTGACGCCGGGCTTCATGTTGCGAAGGCCGATGCCGGTGCCGGCAAGCGTCCCGCCCGAGCCGACCGCGCAGATGAAGCCATCGACGGCGCCGCCGGTCTGCTCGAAGATTTCCCTCGCGGTCGTCTCGATATGGGCGTCGCGGTTGACCGTGTTGTCGAACTGGTTCGCCCAGATCGCGCCATTCGGCTCACTCTTCGCAAGCTCTGCGGCCAGGCGGCCGGAGATCTTCACATAGTTGTTCGGGTTCTTGTAAGGCACCGCCGGCACTTCGACGAGCTCGGCGCCGAGCAGCTTCAGCGCGTCCTTCTTCTCCTGGCTCTGGGTCTCCGGGATGACGATCACGGTGCGATAGCCGAGCGCCTTAGCAACGAGCGTCAGGCCGATGCCGGTATTGCCGGCCGTGCCCTCGACGATCACACCGCCGGGACGCAAGAGCCCGCGCCGCTCGGCATCACGGATGATGAAGAGGGCGGCCCGATCCTTCACCGACTGGCCGGGATTGAGGAATTCGGCCTTGCCGAGAATGGTGCAGCCGGTCGCCTGCGAGGCGCCTTTCAGCCGGATAAGAGGCGTATTGCCGATCGCCTCGAGCACGGAGGGGTGGAATGCCATGATGTCTGCCTTTTTTGTCTGACGCGGACACTAGAACCAAATGCGCGGGGAAGAAAACCGGGGAACGCTGCAATTTTGTCCTTCTGGACAAGATTATGCGGGCGGAGCGGCTGGCGCGGGAGTGAACCGGTGTTTTCGGCTCGGAGGCAGGGAATGGCAAGGAATGGCTTTTCGCGCAGCGGCGGGGGGAGGGAAAATGCGTTCGGGGGAGGAGGCTAGGTTCTGAAGGCGACGGATGTAAGTGTTTGGACCCCAACATCGGCGGGGCCGGGATAGGACATCAGGAATTCGCCAAAGTTTGGCTTGGGCTTCGCCATCGCACGTTTCGCTGCCTCTCCCACTTCGATACTGACAAGCATAGCGGCAGGCTTGCCGTGACGGGTAATTGTGACGAAGGCGCCGGTGGCGGCTTCATCGACAAGGCTGGCAAGTCTGACCTTGGCATTGGCAACGCTCACGCTCGACATGCTCGCCTCCGGAGGTGTCTATAGGTGGTCTATTGAATGCGGGGCGACGGATAGGTCAAGTGCGAGTTTGGTGAGGGCCTAGACGTGTGCCGATCGTTACAAATTGAAGCATTCTCTTCATCGGATCTTCACGCCTGACCGGGAAGTCTGATGATGACACGGCTCAAGGTTGTGCGGGGAGGGGATGCTGAGGATTTTCGCGGCTTTGGCCATGTGTTTGCCGATCGCCGGCTGCGATCTGCTCTTCGATTTCCCGGAATGGCAATGGCATCAGAAACTGACGGTGTCCGTGATGACTCCGGAGGGGATGAAGTCCGGAAGTTCGGTGACATCGGCGCGGATCGAGTTTCCGCCGAAATGGACGGGGGTGGGCGACGCGGCGGGCATGCAGCGCGGCGGTGTCTCGGGCGAGGCGGTCGCGGTCGATCTGGGCCAGGGTCGCTATCTGTTCGCGCTGCTGCAGGACTATACCGAATGGACGGCCTATACCGCCTTTTTTCCGGAACTTGAGGGAAAAGCGATGCTGAAGGAGGAGATGTTTCCCTATCTCGACCTGATGGTGGCGAGCACCGGCCAGTCTCGCGACGTGCCGCGCAAGCATTATCCGCTGCTGGTCACCTTTGACGACATCAGCGACCCGGCCTCGGTGCGCCGCATCAGTCCCGGCGATCTCGCGGCTAGTTTCGGTCCCGGCTTTAGGCTCAATGCGATCACGCTGTCGATCACGGATGAGCCGGTGACCGAGGGGCGGGTGAAGGATGTGCTGGGGTGGTGGTTAGATCTCCGAGCCGGGCCATACAACGAAATGGTTTCCCTCAAGCTGAAAGACTCCAGCCCACGGGGGTGGACCACGCTATCGGCTCTCGATTTTTGGTCGCTTGATATGGTCAACTCGATTAGTGACAGCGAAAAATGAACCGCCTTCTGCGGCGCTCCAGCGAGGCGTCAAAGGCATCCGGTTGATTTGAACAACCCCCGCCCCATACTCCTCACTCCCCCTTCAACCCCTGAAACGCCGCCATCGCCGCATCTCTGGCCTTGCCGTGATCGACGATCGGGAGCGGATAGGTCTTGCCGAGGCTGACGCCTGCGTCCCTCAGCACCGTCAGCGGCGCCTCTGATGGCTTGTGGATGAATTTGTTCGGCATGTCCTTCAGCTCCGGCACGAAGCGGCGGACATATTGGCCCTCGGGGTCGAATTTTTCGCCCTGGCTGGTCGGGTTGAAAATGCGGAAGAAGGGGGCGGCGTCGGCGCCGGAGCCGGCGACCCATTGCCAGCTGGCGGCATTCGATGCCGGGTCGGCATCGACAAGCGTGTCGCGGAACCAGCGCTCGCCTTCGCGCCAGTCGATTAAAAGGTCTTTGATCAGGAAGGAGGCGACGATCATGCGCACGCGGTTGTGCATCCACCCGGTCTGCCATAGCTGGCGCATGCCGGCATCGACGATCGGGTAGCCGGTCTGGCCCTTCTGCCATTTTTGAAGCAGGTCCGGAGCATCGCGCCAGGGGAAGGCGTCGAACTTGGCGTTCCAGTTTTTGGTTGCGAGGTCCGGAAAGTGGAAGAGCAGGTGATAGGAGAAATCGCGCCAGACGATCTCCTTGCGGAAATGGATGACATCGTCGAGCGGATAGCTGTCGGGCAACCCGCGCGTCGCATGCCAGAGCGTCGCTGGCGAAATTTCGCCGAGCGCCAGGTGCGGCGAAAGCCGCGAGACATGCTCGCTGGCCGGCAGGTCGCGTCCGTTGCGGTAATTCTTGAGGCCCTTTTCGACAAAGTCCGTGAGCCGCGTCTGGGCCCCCGCTTCGCCGGGCTGCCAATGTCCTTCGAAGCTCTCGGCCCAGTTGGGCTTTGTCGGCAAAAGGTCCCAGCTGTCGATCGCCTCGCTCTTCGGCCAGTGATCGGGAGCGGGCAGGGCCTTTGGCGCCGGGATCGGCTCGTGCGGCTCGCCGGAGCCGTCAAGCGCCTTCCAGAAGGGCGTATAGACGCGGAAATGGCCGCCGGCACCCGTCTTGAGCTTGGTCGGCTCGTGCAGGATCTGGCCGGCAAAGGTGCGCACGTCGATCCCGTCCGCGATCAGCTTAGCCTTCAAGGCCTTGTCGATGGCGATGCCCGGCGGATCGTAGCGGCGGTTCCAGAAGACGGCAGAAGCGCCGGTCTCCTTGATCAACTCGGCAAGCACGGTTTCGGCCGAGCCGCTGTGGAAGGTCAGCCTTGAGTCGTGATCCTCAAGGTTTTTGGCCAATGCCGTGAGCGAATGATGCAGCCACCATGCCTGAGCGGCCCCCAGCGGCCCGGTGCCGGCGTCCTCGGGCTCGCGGATATAAAGAGGCAGAATGCGAAAACCCTCGGCAGCTGCGGTCGCGAGCGCGGCATTGTCGCCGAGCCGGAGATCCTTGCGGAACCAGAGGATGAGGGTCTTGGGGGAGGTGTGGGGCATGCAATATCTTCTTCGTTGGCTTTTCTAGCCATACGAAACGCGACGGTCAGGGGATCACGCCGCGATCACGATTCTGCGTTGCCGTTGTGGGACCCGGAAGTGCCGTCAGGCGGCGGAGCGGCCGGGAGCTGCGCGGCGCGCCTGCTCGGCGCGGATCATTGCCATGATCTGCTGGGCGTTCTCGCGCACATAAAGGCGATGCAGCTTTTCGGCGACCGGGGCGGTCGTCAGCAGGCAGGTATAACCCTCCCGCTCGTACCAGCGGAAATCCACCACATTGTCCATGTTGACGTAGAAGGGAAAGCCGTCCCCGTCGTGAAGCTCGAGCCACATCGGCCGTCCTCCTTGCATGCCTTTTCGTTACAAGTGGAGATAACAGCGAAAGGTGAAGAGGGGGTTTCGAGACGACTGCCGGAATCACCATGCGAGAACTGGTAGTTTCGATCGCAAGGCCAGAAAAACCAAAAGGCCCGCTGCCTGTTGAGGCGCGGGCCTTGGAATAAGATGGCTCCCCGGGCCGGATTCGAACCGGCGACCTGTCGATTAACAGTCGAATGCTCTACCGCTGAGCTACCAGGGAACAGCCGCTTGCCGCGGTGTGAGCGGGGTAATACTGATGCTCGCCCCGTTTGCCAAGCGGTTTTTCAAAAAAAATGTCATCCTCTTGTTTTTATATGGGGACGCACCATCTGCTGGGGCGCTGAATGGGGCTAGGAATCCCCTGAAATCGAGGAGTTTTTAGCATGCCCGAACGCCGCTACCGCCTTGATCATGCGCGCGGGCGTCTCGTCTTGGGCGGGCTCGAAATTCCGGTGCCGCGCTCGCGCGCGGGTCGAATCGTCACCGGGACTGCGCTGGTCGGCGGCGGATTTCTCGGCTTTCTCCCGATCCTCGGCTTCTGGATGGTGCCGCTCGGCCTCATCGTGCTGTCGCATGATATTCCCGCCGTCCGCCGTCGCCGCCGTCGTTTGACGGTCTGGTGGAGCCGGCGGAAGAGTGGATCCGGAACAAGACGCGGAAACTGACCTCCCGGATAAGGGGAGGCGCATGTCATAGTGAAATGACCCGCTGGTAAGGGTTCATTAAGGTGGACGGATTCGATCGGGATACAGAACACGGCATTCGTCGTTTCGTTCCCTGAAAGGCAGCACCACATGAACAATTGCATTCAGGCGGAGAGTTCGATGATTCTGACGCCGAACGATTTTCACATCATCGATATAGCGATGCGCGCCGCCGAGCGCGGCGAAGTGAAACATCCCGATGACGGCCACCGCGAGGCCGTAGGCAAGGCCGTGATCCGGCTTTATACCTCGGGTGTGACCGATCCCGTGCGGCTCGCAGAAGCCGCAAGCGCTATGGCCGCGACCCGCCTGCTCGACCGCCGCCGCTGGCGCGCGGACGCCTGATACCCGCCGGACGGGGCGCTTTCCGGCGTTCGATTAGGCCATGGTTTCAGTTCGTACATGCGGCTGGTGCGGACAAAGATGCAGGCTCAATCGTCTATTAGCGTTAGTTTCCCAAGGGCTTTCCTGCCATATATATCCTGGATTGCGTCAGAAACGTCGTCACAAAGTCGCTTAGTAGTTTCGAAGTCCTCATTGACTGTTTTTATGATGTCTTGGAGCAAGCGTTCCAGCTCCAATATCATTAAGCTTGCCTTTTTAGAGTCGACTGTTCCTGATGTAGGCAATGACGTGATGACTTCGCCGCCTGGTAAGGCCGTGCTGTAAGGCACGAGCAGATCCTGAAGGGCAGCTCGTTTGCTTCCATATAGATCAATTGTCGCTTCCAATACGGCATATCGCCGGGATGCAAGTCTGCACCTGTCCACAAGGTCAGGACGTTTTCCCTTGATGAAGGGTACTAACTCTTCGGAGTCAAAGATCGGCGCCGTGACAGGCGCGCCCGCCTGCTGTTGAACGAATTGCCATTTTGGAAGGTGAGCTGCACCCTTCTCGTTCGCAAGGTTTAAACCATCCCAAATGTACTTGCGCTGAGTGTAGTACCCGTCCGCGATTTCCTGGACTTTCAACATTACAGAGAGGCACTGGACTGTTTCTCGCGATATTCGGTTCTCTCGCTCAGCGTCATCCGCTCTGTCTGCTGAAGCTTTGGCCAACCAAGCTGAAACCGCACCACCAGCGATGGCGCCGAGTAAAGCGCCACCAAATCCCGAAATCAGTGTAGCGCCGTCCGAGACCGAGATTGCCGGAAGATATACGTCCTGCGCAAATGCGGTTAGGGCAACATAGACGGCGACGGCTCCGCCGACGGCACCAATGAGAACGAAGTTGACTTTACGCATGTCGGTTCTGGTTCAATCCCTTGGATGCTGGTTGGTTGAGGAACTTTCGATCGGCTGAGCTAAGGTTGTCAATTGTTCGGGGTGCGGCTCATTGGTGTGTCCTGGCTTAGACGTGGTCGGACCGACGGCTTCAGGTTTGGAACCAAAAGGAACGCCATTCCAGAAAATTAAAAGGACTAATTTCGGAAAATGACTCTTGCGGTTTTTCTGGAACGCGTCTAAATCCGCGCCACCACACGCACTTTTCTACTCGGATGGCCTCGTGGCGGAGTGGTGACGCAGAGGACTGCAAATCCTTGTACCCCGGTTCAATTCCGGGCGAGGCCTCCATCCGAACCTTTCTGAAAACTTGAAGTCTTGCGTGGTCGACATCGCTGTCGGCCTCATCGTTTTGTGCATGCGATCGGCCAAACTTGAGCCGATCCCGCCACAGGCGCAGGTGCGCCCGATCTTGGCCGATCCACCCGATTGCGCGGGCGGGCACGCTCTTTCATGAGCTGGTTTCCTGCAATCGGAGCCTCTCTCATGCGCAACACCTTTTCTCTTCTCGCTGCAACCCTTCTTGGCCTCACCGGCTCTCCGGCGCTCGCCGACAATCTGTCCTTCACACTCGACAACCAGACCCCGAACATGATCGTGCAGTTTTATGCGACGCCGGCTGATGGCGGCACGCGTTCGGAACTGTTGAAGAAAAAGGGGCTCTTTGGCGGCCAGACGCGGAAGCTCACCATCGCCGATGGCAGCGACGCCTGCGTCTACAAGATCCGCGCCGTCTTCGAGAATGACAGCTTCTATGATGTGCGTGATGAAGTCGATTTCTGCGAGAGCGACAGCTACACGCTGGCCGACTGACCCGGCTCCCTCGCGGCTGCGATAGCGCGCAGCCGCGATATTATGGTGTGCGATGCGTCGACCGGCTTGAAAGCGCCTCTGCCTGCAATTAAAGACACGGGGGTTAATTGCCGCTATGGCCGGTCGATACGGGGCGCGAATAAGATGATGGATTACGCAGCAGCACGCACCAAGATGGTGGACAACCAGATCAGGACCACGGACGTCACGTCCCATTCCGTGCTGAACGCTTTCCTTTCGGTGCCGCGCGAAGCCTTCGTCGCGGCCGAACTGAAGCCGCTCGCCTATATCGACGAGGACATGCTGGTCTGTCCCGCCCAGAACGGTAATCCGCCGCGCTACATCATGGAGCCGTCGCCGCTCGCCAAGCTCCTGCAGCTCGCCGCCATCACCAAGGATGACGTGGTCCTGGAGATCGGCTGTGGCGCAGGTTATGCGGCCGCGCTGCTCTCGCTGCTCTCGGGCTCTGTTGTCGCGACCGAGAGCGACGAGGCGCTGGTGACCAAGGCGACCGAAAAGCTCTCCGAACTGGGCTACGACAATGTCGCCGTTGTCTCGGCAAAGCTCGAAGGCGGCTATGCGGCCGAGGCGCCCTATGACGTGATCTTCGTCAATGGTGCCATCGAGGAAATGCCGGAAGCGCTTTTGTCGCAGCTCCGCGAGGGTGGTCGGCTCGTGGCTGTCGTCGGTTACGGCAACGCGGCGCGTGCGCGCCTCTACGTCAAGAATGGCGGCATCACCTCCTACACCGAATATTTCAATGCGGCGATCAAGCCGCTGCCGGGCTTCCGCAAGGCGGCTGAATTCGTCTTCTGATCTCAGTCTCCAAGACGAGTGCTACAGGGCCCGCCGCGTGCGGGCCTTTTTGCATCGACGCAACAAAGTTGTGCATCACGGCAATTCCCTGTCAGGGCGTGATTTTTTTCGGCAAGCGCGTATCCTAGGGTGAGCGCGAATCGGCCCGGCGAAAATCGACGCGGCCGAAGTTTCTGAGGACAACGGGGATTAGTATGGCTCAGCCAAGCGTAGCGCGTGAACCGTCCATGGAAGAGATCCTGGCATCCATCCGCCGGATCATCGAAAGCAACGATCCGGTGAATGGCGGAAGCCTGTCGCAGGACCCGTCGCATTTCGCAGACAAGGACGGCGCCGGCGAGGCCGATCTTGGCTATGACGGTGGCGATTTTATTGCAGCCAACGATGCCGGCCCTTCGTTCCCGATGTTCGAGCGCGAGGTTCCGCGCGTCGAAGCCGAGCCGCGTCGCGAAGCGCCGCAGTCTCAGGCGGAAGACATGCCGAAAAGCGTCTCGCTTGCCGACCTCGCAGCCCGCGTCCGCTCGGCCTCCGAGCGCATGGAGCGTCCGGTGCAGGCAACAAGCCGCCCCGAAATGCCCGGCCTGCCGGAAGCTTTGCGTCGCGAGCCGGTTGCGGAAGCCCATGATGCCCGTACGGTCGATGTGCCCTCGATGACGGCGCGGCTGGCCGAGATCCGTCACCCGGATCTGCGCGCAGCGCTGCCGACCGTGCCCGTGATGTCCGGTTCGCTGCACGCCCAGTCCGACGAGCAGCATGCGCCGTTTGCTGCAACGGAAGCTCCGATGGCCCGCAGCGCCTCGGTTGAGGTGCGCGTCGAGCGTGCCGCACCTGTTGTTGCAGAGCCCGCACCGGAAGTGCTTGAGGAGGTGTCCCTGGAGGCGCCGGAATTCGACACCAGCACGGAGCGGGAAAGCGAAGGCCGCGACCTGACGGCGCTGGTGTCTGCAGCGACCGTCGAGCAGGTGTCGCGATCCTTCTCGGAACTCGCCGCTGCCTTCGACGGCACCGAGCGTCGCTCGCTCGATGAAATGGCCGAGGAAATGCTGCGCCCGATGCTGAAGGACTGGTTGGACGACAACCTGCCGACGCTGGTGGAACGCCTCGTGCGCGAAGAAATCGAACGCGTCGCCCGCGGTCCGCGACGCTGATTGAAGCATCCTCCGGGATTATGGGCCGCTCGCAAGAGCGGCCTTTTTTATTGACTTGGTTTTGCCAGTCCTATTTACCAACCCACATCCAGAACTCGAAAATCCGGTCGGAAAATGCTCGAAAAGACCTATGATTCAGCCGCCGTCGAACCGAAGATCGCGAAAGCCTGGGAAGACGCAGATGCGTTTCGTGCCGGTGCCAACGCCAAGCCGGGCGAAGATACCTTCACCATCGTGATCCCGCCGCCGAACGTGACCGGCTCGCTGCACATGGGCCATGCGCTGAACAACACGCTGCAGGACATCATGGTCCGCTTCGAGCGCATGCGCGGCAAGGACGTGCTGTGGCAGCCGGGCATGGACCACGCCGGCATTGCGACCCAGATGGTGGTCGAACGCAAGCTTGCCGAGAATGGCCAGAACCTCTCGCGCCGCGATATGGGCCGCGAAGCCTTCATCGAAAAGGTCTGGGAGTGGAAGGAAGAATCGGGCGGGTTGATCTTCAACCAGTTGAAGCGCCTCGGTGCCTCCTGCGACTGGTCGCGCGAGCGCTTCACCATGGACGAGGGTCTGTCGGCTGCCGTTCTTGAAGTCTTCGTCACGCTCTACAACGAAGGCCTGATCTATCGCGGCAAGCGCCTGGTCAACTGGGATCCGAAGTTCGAGACCGCGATTTCCGATCTCGAAGTCGAGAACAAGGAAGTTGAAGGCCATATGTGGCACTTCAAATATCCGCTTGCCGGTGGTGCGACCTACACCTATGTCGAGAAGGATGAGGACGGCAACGTCACGTTCCAGGAAGAGCGCAACTACATCTCGATTGCGACCACGCGTCCTGAGACCATGCTCGGCGACGGCGCGGTTGCCGTTCATCCCTCGGATGAGCGCTATGCGGCGATCGTCGGCAAGCTCTGCGAGATCCCTGTTGGACCCAAGGAGCATCGCCGCCTGATTCCGATCATCACCGATGAATATCCGGATCCGAAGTTCGGCTCTGGCGCCGTCAAGATTACCGGTGCGCATGACTTCAACGACTATCAGGTCGCCCGCCGCAACAAGATCCCGCTCTACCGCCTGATGGATACCCAGGCCAAGATGCGCGACGACGGCGAGGACTATGCCGTCTACGCAGCACGGGCGCTTGAGATCGCCAAGTCCGGTCATCTGCCGAACGAGGCCGAAGTCGACGACATCAATCTGGTCCCGGAAGAATATCGCGGTCTCGACCGCTACGAAGCCCGCAAGCGCATCGTCGATGCGATCAACGCGGAAGGTCTCGCCGTCACCACCAAGGACGACGAAGGCAATGACATTCAGTTCGTCGAGAACAAGAAGATCATGCAGCCTTTCGGCGATCGCTCCGGCGTCGTCATCGAGCCGATGCTGACCGACCAGTGGTTTGCCGACGCCAAGACGCTGGCCGAGCCGGCGATTGCTTCCGTTCGCGAGGGCCGCACCAACTTCGTGCCCAAGAACTGGGAAAAGACCTACTTCGAGTGGATGGAAAACATCGAGCCCTGGTGCATTTCGCGTCAGCTCTGGTGGGGTCACCAGATCCCGGCCTGGTATGGTCCTGACGGTCAGGTCTTTGTTGAGAAGACCGAAGAAGAAGCCCTGCATTCGGCGATCCAGCACTACATCGCCCATGAAGGCCCCTGGAAGGCCTGGGTCGAGGAGAAGCTCGAGAACTTCCAGCCCGGCGAGATTCTGACCCGCGACGAGGACGTGCTCGACACCTGGTTCTCATCGGCGCTTTGGCCCTTCTCGACGCTCGGCTGGCCGGACAACACACCGGAACTGGCGAAATATTACCAGACCGACGTGCTGGTGACCGGCTTCGACATCATCTTCTTCTGGGTCGCCCGCATGATGATGATGGGCCTGCACTTCATGAAGGACGAGGACGGCAATCCGGTCGAGCCATTCCACACGGTCTATGTTCACGCGCTGGTGCGCGACAAGGCCGGCCAGAAGATGTCGAAGTCGAAGGGCAATGTCATCGATCCGCTGGAACTGATCGACGAGTATGGCGCGGACGCCCTGCGCTTTACGCTCGCCATCATGGCGGCCCAGGGCCGCGACGTGAAGCTGGATCCTGCCCGCATTGCCGGCTACCGCAACTTCGGCACCAAGCTCTGGAACGCGACGCGTTTCGCCGAGATGAACGGCGTGAAGGCGGATCCGAGCTTCTTGCCCGAGACGACGTCGCTTGCGATCAACCGCTGGATCCTGACGGAACTTGCGCGCACCGAACGCGAAGTGACGGACGCGATCGAAAGCTACCGTTTCAATGATGCGGCCAGCAGCCTCTATCGCTTCGTCTGGAACCAGTTCTGCGACTGGTATCTGGAGCTCCTGAAGCCAGTCTTCATGGGCGAGGATGAAGCGGCGAAGAAGGAAGCCCAGGCCTGTGCGGCATATGTGCTGGAAGAAACCTACAAGCTGTTGCATCCTTTCATGCCGTTCATGACGGAAGAGCTCTGGACGCATACGGCAGGCGAGGGCGCGTCGCGCGACACCCTGCTCTGCCATGCCGACTGGCCGAAGCCGGAATTCTCCGATGATAATTCGGCTGCCGACATCAACTGGCTGATCGACCTGGTGACCGGCATCCGCTCGGCCCGTTCCGAAATGAACGTACCGCCGGGTGCGACAGCGCCGCTGGTCGTCGTCGGTGCCAATGGCGTGACGCAGGAACGGCTGGTCCGTCACGATGCGGCGGTCAAGCGGCTCGCCCGCGTCGAGGCCATCAGCGTGGCTGATGTCGCGCCGAAGGGCGCCGCCCAGATCGTGGTCGGCGAGGCGACAGCCTGCCTGCCGCTGGGTAGCCTGATCGATCTCTCCGCCGAAAAGGCCCGCATCGAAAAGGCGATCGCCAAGGTCGATCAGGAGATGGCCCGCATCTCCGGAAAGCTGAACAACGAGAAATTCGTTGCCAACGCCAATCCGGACGTCGTCGCCGCCGAGCGCGAGCGCTACCAGGAACTGGAAGTGCAGAAGGCGAGCCTGGAGACGGCGTTGAAGCGGGTTCTCGAGGCCGGCTAAGCCATTCCTGTTCGGGAATGAAATTCTAAAGGCCGGATCTCAGATCCGGCCTTTTGCTTTGCCGCCGCAGGGAGGCAATGGAGGCGGAATTTGTTGCGCTGCATAACGATTCTGACCGATATATGTCGTGACAACGGCTTGGAGACGATCAGGCGCTGTGCAAGTTCCCAAATTTCGTTCTTCATGATCACTGGCTGATCTGTTGCGAACCTGCAACGGCGATGTCTGGTGTTGGAAGAATTTGCCAATAGTCTGTTGATGAGACTTGTTTGGCGCAAAATTCATCCAAGTGGCGGCGCGTTTGCCATGCATGTCAAAATCATTACGTAAAAATTTCTGCGATGGAACATGGCTGTGACGCACATCACCCGATTGCCATCCTGTCGCACATGATTAGTATGCAAAATCACAGTTTTGCCTGAATTGGGGAGAGACATGGCGAACCACTTGATGAAGACTACCGCCCTTGGGCTGATCGCAGCATGCGCATTCGTGGGAGGCGCGCAGGCTGGCGGTTTCGCCCGTGGCGAGGCCGACACGGACATCCTGTATGAGGACGGGACGATCGCTGGCCGCGGTGGTGTTGTTTACGTAATGCCGGATCGGGCGTTTGCAACCGTCGACGCAGCTTCTTCGTCCGACGACGCGTACAGCGACAACTATGCAATCCCATCGTTTGCCGCGAAATTCCGTGTATCCGAGAACTTCTCTTGTGCGATCACCTATACCGAGCCGTTTGGAGCAGCCTCTTCCTACGGGGATGATGCGCAGGACGCGGATAGAGCGGCGGATGTCGCTGGTGCTGGTTCGAGTGGTTTCGCTGCGCTTCCGCTGATAATCGGCGGTAACGCCGTGATCGAGTCGGGCTTCGATACGACGGAACTTGGCGGTACGTGTGCGGTCAACTTCAACGTCGGCCCTGGCCAACTCTACTTCCTTGGCGGTGGGTTCTCTCAGTCTTTCGATTACACTGAAGTAAAAGACTACGGCACGCTGAATCTCGAGGATTCAAGTGCCTTCGGATATCGCCTAGGTGCAGCATATGAGATCAAGGAATACGCTCTGAGAGCAGAGGTGATGTATCGCTCTGCCGTTGATCATAGCGCCGAAGGCACGTTTACTTCTGGTGCGCCTTTGGTGAACATCCCTGGTTTCTCCATTCCACTTGGAACGCAGTACGAATCCAACGGCACCGGTACTCTGCCGCAATCGCTCGAGTTTAGCCTGCAGAGCGGTATCGCTCCTGGTTGGCTTGCCTTCGCCTCGGTCAAGTGGACCGATTGGAGTGTTCTTCAGACGCTGAACTACACGATTGAAGGGCTGGCTTTCGGCGCAGACGTCGACCAGCAGAAGAACTTCTTCTGGCGTGACGGCTGGACGGTCACCGGTGGTGTTGGTCACCAGTTCAACGAAAAGATCTCGGGCGCCCTCAGCCTGACCTGGGATCGTGGCGTCGGCACGGGTGCCGACATCTTCTCCGACACCTGGACGCTCGGAGCTGGCGCGCAGATCAAGCATGGTCCTGGTGTTCTGCGCATCGGTGCTGCCGCCTCCTACCTGACGTCTGGCGAGCAGTCGACAGCTGATGGCGCAGACTTCAACGCGACGGCCGATGGTGACTGGGCCTACGCTCTGAGCGCGAACTACCGCATCTCGTTCTAAGCCTTGCCCACCTGACAAATCAGAAGCCCGGCTCGTCCGGGCTTCTTTCGTTTTACCTTCCCCAGCCGTCTTTCAGCTTTCCGGAATGTGATGATTCTGCAACATCGCGCCTATCCTTCTTGGCGGGGCGGGCCTGTGCCGAATTTGTCCATTTCCCGCCACAAACGGAGAGCACCGGTGTTGCGAGAGACGGCAGGCGCTGTTTCCGTCGGGTGGTGTAACGAGTTTCACATGAGCCTCTGGGGCAAGAATAGGGTGCTGATAGCAATGACTTCGGTCGCTTTTGGGGGGCGGTCGGCGGGTCTGGCGGAGAAAATCGGAGGCGAATGTTCGGTCGCCCCGGTCTTGCCGGAAATCCAGACTAGTCTCTCGATCATGCAGACAAGAACAACAGGGAGCCATGACGGCTGCTCCGACCGCAAGTTCGGTCATGAACCGTCTATTCATCGGTTGAGTGTATTCTTGGAAACGGGCGCAGCTGAACTCGCCGCAAATGCGGGGCGGGGGATCTGATGTCTATCATGACTTGGAAATTGTGCGGACCAATGCGGCGACGTGACTGGAAGTCTTCGGCGGTGCTTTTGACGGCAGCTCTTTTGCTGTCCTCGAGCCCATCGGCGCGTGCTTTCGACATGAACGCTGGCGTCAGCAAGGAATCCGGCCCCTTCGACCTCTTCAAGTTCGGCTTCAATGCCTACAAGAAGGGCCAGAAGGAAGAGGCCGTCGAGGCCTATCGCTACGCCGCCGAGAAGGGCCATACCGGTTCCCGCTGGGCGCTTGCCAACATGTATGCCGCCGGCGACGGCGTGGTCGAAAACGACTTCGAAGCCTTCAAGATCTATGCCGAGATTGCCAACCAGGGTGTCGAGCCCGGGTCGGAGGATACCGGCTTTTTCGTCAACGCTCTTCTGTCGCTCGCCCGCTACTATCGCCAGGGCATTCCGGACAGCCCGGTGAAGGCGGATCTCGCTCAGGCCCGCCAGATCTACTTCCAGGTCGCGTCCACCTTCGGCGTGCCAGAAGCGCAGTTTCAACTGGCACGCATGATCCTGGCCGGCGAGGGCGGTCGCGTGAATGTCCAGCAGGCGAAGAAGTGGCTGAACATGGCGCGCAAGGGCGGCCATGCCGGCGCCATGTCGATATTCGGCAATGTGCTCTTCGAAGAAGGCCAGACCGTCCGCGGGCTTGCCTTCCTCACGGCAGCGCTCGAGCGTTGCAACCCGAAGGATTGTCCCTGGATGCAGGATCTGCAGGAACGGGCTTTCTCGCTCGCCACCGAAGACGACCGCCGCGTGGCGGTGGCCTTGGCGCCGCAGGTTGTCGAGCAGGGCGACTGATTAGCCAGGTCGTCGTCATCAGGGTTCTGAATATGCAAATGGGCGCATCAGCGCCCATTTTTGTGACTGCAAGCCAAGGTCTTGAAGCTCAGAATGCGAAATGCCCGACGACCGGCACATGGTCGGACGGCTTTTCCCAGGCGCGGACATGTTTTTCAATCGCGGTCGAGCGCAACCGGTCGGAGGCCTCGGGCGAAAGCATCAGGTGGTCAATGCGGATGCCGTTGTTCTTCTGCCAGGCGCCCGCCTGATAGTCCCAGAAGGAGAAGAGCGGTGTCTCGTCATTGGTGGCGCGCACGGCGTCGACGAAGCCGAGGTTTTCCAGCCGGCGGAAGGCAGCCCGTGTCTGCGGCAGGAAGAGCGCGTCGGTGACCCACTGGCTCGCATCCTTGGCATCATGCGGTTCGGGGATGACATTGTAGTCACCCGCCAGGATCAGCGGCTCCTCAAGCGCCATGCGATCGCGGGCGAAGGCTTCGAGCCTTGCCATCCAGGCGAGCTTGTAGGGGTATTTGACCGGATCGTCGGACGGATTGCCGTTCGGCAGATACAGAGAGCAGACGCGCACCACGCCGCCTTCGACGGAAAACACGCCCTCGATGAAACGGGCCTGTTCGTCGGTGTCGTCACCGGGCAGGCCGCGGTTCACTTCGTCGGGCTTGATCTTCGACAGGAGGGCGACGCCGTTGAAGCCCTTTTGGCCGTGCGTCTCGACGTGATAGCCGAGCGCCTCGATCTCGCCACGAGGAAAGCCTTCGTCGACCGACTTGATCTCCTGCAGGCAGGCGATGTCGGGATCGCTATCCTTAAGCCACTGGCACAGGTTCTCGATGCGCGCCTTGACGCCGTTGATGTTCCAGGTGGCAATTTTCATCATGCACTCACACGGAGAAGCTGGTGCCGCAGCCGCAGCTCGCCACCGCGTTGGGGTTCTTGATCTGGAACGACTGGCCGAGCAGGTTGTCGACGAAGTCGATCTCGGAGCCCGCCATGTAGATCAGCGACATCGGGTCGATGAGCACGGTTGCACCGTCACGGCTGATCACGATGTCGTCGCCGGCAGGCTGGCCGTCGAGGTCGAATTTGTAGGAGAAGCCGGAACAGCCGCCGCCTTCGACGGAGACGCGCAGAGCCTTCTTCTCGGCATCTGCGGCGACGATCGCTGCGATTCGCTTCGCGGCGGCTTCGGAAAGGATAACGGTTTCGGTGCTCATTTGGCCTCCTGCCGGGTTCAAGGCCCGGTGAAAACGGTCTTAGTCTCAGCAAATCACCGCATTGTCACGCAATTGCGCGATTTTTGATAAGGCAGCGTTGTCCGAAACGGCTTCGGAACCCGCATCGCCTTGCGGCTTTGTCCGCTATAGGTATGAAGGCACAAGAGTTGCGTCAATGGGGAGCAAGCGGCACAGGCATGACGATTGATCAATCAGCACTGGGTTTCGGTACTGGCGAACGGGCGGTTTATGCGACCAATCCCTGGAAGAGCCGTGGCCGTCTCTTTGAAGAAGGGGGAAGCCTCACGCGCTCCGAATTCCAGCGCGATCGTGACCGCATCGTCCATACGACCGCCTTTCGCCGCCTCAAGCACAAGACCCAGGTCTTTATCGGCCCTGACGGAGACCATTATCGCACGCGTCTGACCCACACGATCGAGGTGGCGCAGATTGCCCGGGCGCTGGCGCGTGCCCTGAAGCTTGATGAGGATCTCGCGGAAGGTGTGGCGCTCGTTCACGACTTCGGCCACACGCCGTTTGGGCACACGGGCGAAGATGCGCTCCACGAGGTGCTGGAGCCCTATGGTGGCTTCGACCACAATGCTCAGTCGCTGCGCATCGTCACGAAGCTCGAACGGCGTTACGCCGATTTCGACGGCCTGAACCTCACCTGGGAAGCGCTCGAAGGTCTCGTCAAGCACAACGGCCCGCTGAAGACGAAAGACGGGCAGGGGACGCGTGGACCTGTGCCGCAGCCGATCCTCGATTATTGCGAGATCCATGATCTGGAACTGGCAAGTTTTGCAGGTCTCGAAGCGCAGGTCGCGGCCATCGCCGACGATATCGCTTACAATACCCATGATATCGATGACGGCCTGCGCTCCGGTTATCTTACCTTCGACATGCTGGAAGACGTGCCCTTCCTCGCAGGTTTGATGAAGGAGGTGCGCGACCGCTATCCGCATCTGGACGCCGATCGCTTCACCCATGAGATCATGCGCCGGCAGATCACCCGCATGGTCGAAGATGTGATCGGCGTCGCGCAGGACCGGCTGAAGCAGGTAGAGCCGCAGAGTGTCGAGGATATCAGGGCGGCCTCGGTGACGATCGCCACCTTCTCGGACCAGATGGCCGAGACCGACAAGGCGATCAAGAAGCTGTTGTTCAGCCGCATCTATCGCCACCCCGACATCATGCGCATTCGGGCGGCGGCAGCCGAGATCGTCACCGACCTCTTCAACGCCTATATGAACGACCCGAAGCTGATGAAGAGCCACTTCTGGGTCAACCATATTTCCGGCCTGAATGACGGCCAGAAGGCCCGCCATGTCGGGGACTATCTGGCCGGCATGACCGACACCTATGCGGTGCGAACGCATCGCGAGCTGTTTGACCGGACTCCCGAATTGCGATAGGCACCCGACGAAATTCTTTAGAGAACGCCGGGGCTGAGCTCCGGCGCGCAGGGATACGCCATGAACCTTTTCGCCGATTTCGAAATCCGGATCAAAGCAGCGCTCGATGAGATCGAGGCGGTGCGCGAGAAGCGCGACAGCCTCGACTTCAGCCGCATCGTCGTTGAGCCGCCGCGTGATGCGAGCCATGGCGATGCCGCAACCAATGCCGCCATGGTGCTTGCCAAGGGCATGGGTATGAACCCGCGCGCGCTGGCCGATCTGATCGGCGAGAAGCTGAAGCAGGATGCCGATATCGCAGACGTCAACGTCGCCGGCCCGGGCTTCATCAACATCCGCCTGTCGGTCGCCTATTGGCAGCGTCTGCTGGCGGTGATGATCCGTGAGGGGATAAGTTTCGGTCGCTCAACGGTTGGCACCGGCCACAAGGTCAATGTCGAATATGTCTCGGCCAACCCGACGGGCCCGATGCATGTCGGCCATTGCCGTGGCGCCGTCGTTGGCGACACGCTCGCCAACCTGCTCGGCTTTGCCGGCTATGAGGTGACCAAGGAATATTACATCAATGACGCTGGCGCACAGATCGAGGTGCTGGCCCGTTCGGCCTTCCTGCGCTATCGCGAGGCGCTCGGCGAGGACATTGGCGAGATCCCGGCGGGTCTTTATCCGGGCGACTACCTCGTTCCGGTGGGCAAGGCGCTTGCGGACGAATACGGCACCAAGCTCTACGGCATGCCGGAAGAGGAGATGCTGGCCATCGTCAAGGAAAAGGCCATCGACGCGATGATGGCCATGATCCGCGACGATCTGGCCACGCTCAATGTCCATCACGACATCTTCTTCTCCGAGCGCACGCTGCATGCCAACAATGCGGCGAAGATCCGCACGGCGATCAACGACCTGACCTTCAAGGGCCATGTCTATCGTGGCACGCTGCCGCCGCCGAAGGGCCAGCTTCCGGAAGACTGGGAAGACCGTGAGCAGACGTTGTTCCGCTCGACCGAGGTCGGTGACGACATCGACCGTCCGCTGATGAAGTCGGATGGGTCCTACACCTATTTCGCCGCCGACGTTGCCTACTTCAAGGACAAGTTCGACCGTGGCTTCTCCGAGATGATCTATGTTCTCGGCGCTGACCACGGCGGCTATGTGAAGCGGCTGGAAGCCGTCAACCGTGCCGTATCCGAGGGGAAGTCGAAGCTCACCGTTCTGCTATGCCAGCTGGTCAAGCTTTACCGCGACGGCGAGCCGTTCAAGATGTCGAAGCGCTCGGGCGACTTCGTGACGCTGCGTGAAGTGGTCGAGGAAGTCGGCCGCGATTCGGTGCGCTTCATGATGCTTTACCGGAAGAATTCCGAGCCGCTCGACTTCGACTTTGCCAAGGTGACGGAGCAGTCGAAGGACAACCCGGTCTTCTACGTGCAGTATGCGCATGCTCGCTGCATGTCGATCATGCGCCAGGCGAAGGAAGCGTTCCCGGATCTCGAAATCGAGAAGCTCGACCTTGCCAGTGCCGTAATGGGACAGATCGAAGACCCGACGGAACTGTCGCTGGTGGCCAAGCTTGCCGAATATCCGCGGATTATCGAGGCGGCAGCACTGTCGCAGGAGCCGCATCGTCTTGCATTTTACCTGCATGATCTGGCAAGCTCGCTTCATGCTCACTGGAATAAGGGCAAGGATTCGCCCGAATTACGCTTTGTTAACGATAAACATAGAGAATTAACCATCGCCAGGCTTGGGCTGGTGCATGCTGTCGCCTCCGTGTTGAAGTCGGGACTGGCCATTACTGGCACCGAAGCTCCGGTCGAAATGCGATAGTATCGTCACCAATTCCCCACATTGCGCTGGCAGGCGTTGAGTCGCGTGAGTGAGTGGAACAGGGTATGGTACAGAAGCAGGCTGCAAACATGCGATCGCAGGGCGATGGTTTCGCGGATGATGATCCGTTGGCGGAGCTCGCCCGCATTGTCGGGTTCGATCAGCCCCTGAAGCGCGAGCCTGTGGTGATACTGCCGCAGGCGCCGGACATGGGTTCGGCCGATTTCAATCTTGAAGACGAGTTGATGCGCGAGTTCGAGGGCTATGAGGCCGCGCCTGCGCTGTCGTCCTATGCGCCTCCGCTTTCCGTGCCTGAGCCGGTGGTGTCGCGTGCTGCGCCTGTCGAGGCTTATCAGCCGCAGCAGTACCGCGAAGAGCCTCGTTTTGAGCCGGAGCCCGTGGCCTATGTTGCACCCGAACCTGCTTACGAGCCTGAGCCTTTCGAATATGCTGCGCCTGAAGTGTCCTATGAGGATGCCTATGTCGCGGATGCGGCTTTGCCTGAAGTCGATCACGATCTGCAGGTTCGCACCGAAGAGGTGTCGTTCGCGCCTGTGGCTGAGCCTGAGGTGACGTACGATCTCGCCGACGAACTCGAATTTGCCGTCGCCGACGCGGATGTCCGCCCCGAAGTGCCTGTCGCTCCCGTGCGCCCTGTTCAGCCCGAGCCGCCGCGTCTGCGTTTGCCGCTCGCCAATTTCTCTGCCCAGCCGGTTCGCCGTGCCGAGCCGGAGATTGCTGTCGAGCCGCCGCGCGCGGCCCCGGCATTTGATCTCTCGGATTTCGACGCGCCGGCTGCACCCTCCGTTTCGGTCGCGCAGTCGCCTGTCGCTCTCGACTTCGGCAAGGCGACCTTCGATTGGGCCGCGGGTCCTGTGGAGCCCATTCCGGCCTCGCAGCCGACCGCCGAAATCACCGCGCCTGCTGTGGCCGCGGCATCTGTTTCGGACGATGCCGCGTTTTCCGTCGAAGCAGAGCCGCGCTTTGCGCCCGCAGTTGCGGCGCCCGTGCAGGCTTCAAGCCCAGCAGAACGCGAAGAACCCGACTTCAACTTCGACTTCCTGAACGAGCTTGCCATTGACGAAGAGGTCGAGATCGCGCCTAAGGCTGCAGAGCCTGTGGTCCAGCGCGCCGCCCCGGCTGTTGTTGCCGATGAAGAATTCGACCCCTTCCAGGATCAGGAATTCGACCTGCAGCTCGATGATATCGAGCTCGATCTGTCTGAGCTTGATGTAGCACCTCAGAAGCCGCAGCCGCAGACCATCGCGCCGGCTGTTGCCGCAGTGCCTGTTTTTGCCGCTGCTGCCGCCTTCGCGACCCCGGTCCGTGCCGAAACTTCGGCTCCGTCGATAGCGGCATATGCCGGATCCTCCGCGCCGGCCTTTGCGCCAACCCCCTCGGTTCCTGCTTCGGCATTTTCCGCAGCGGTCACGCGCCCGGCCTCGGACGCCTATGTATCCGCGCAAGCACCGGCCCAGAGCAGCGCGCCTATCCGGCCCGTAGCGCCTGTCGAAGACAGCTTCGGCTTCGATCCTTCCGAAATTTCCGAGCAGGACGATCTTCTGGAAACTTTGAGCGGCATGGATGTGCCCGAGGTTCCGGTTGCCGACGTCCGTCCCGCCCAGCCTGCACAGCCGGATTACGACATCGATATCGATGCCGAACTGGCCACGCTGTTCGAGGAGCCTGTCGCACCGCCGCAGGCAACACCGATTGCGACGAGCCGGATTGCCGCGCCGATGGCGGCACCTGTGGCCTCTGCACCCCGCGCACAAGTTGCGCCGCTCGACGATTTCGACGCCTTCGAAAAGGCGCTGGAGGAAGATTTCCGCAGCAGCATGACATCGCAAAACGCGCTCGAGCCGGAAAGCCGTGGCCACATCACCATTGCGGGTGAAGGTCAGGGTTTCCGCTTCCGCCGTCTCAAGCCTTACCTGATGGCGGGCACTGCCGCCGTGCTCCTGCTCGCAGGCGCCGGTGGCCTTTACGCCTGGCTGGGCACGGGCGCTGTCGGCACGCTGAGCAGCGGCGAGCCGCAGGTGATCGCGGCTGACAAGTCGCCGGTGAAGATCGTGCCGGAAGATCCGGGTGGCAAGTCCGTTCCGAACCAGGACAAGGCGGTCTATGACCGGGTGGCCGGCAATGGGGTCGAAGACCCCAAGCAGCCGAGCCTGATCTCCTCGGAAGAAGAGCCTGTTGACGTGGTTCAGCGCACGCTGATCCCGGAAAACCTGCCGATGGAAGGCGAAAACGATCAGTTGGCGACCCCGGTCGGGGAGACCGAGGATCCGCGCCTTCTCCCCGATGGCCAGCCGCAGCAGGCAGCTGCCGAGGATCCGGCGACCATCACGCCGCGCAAGGTCCGCACGATGATCGTTCGTCCGGACGGCACTCTGGTCGCCCAGGAAGTCCCGGCAGAGCCGGCAGCCGCACCGGTCGAAACGGCAGCCGCGCAGCCGGCACAGACGGACGCCGGAACACCGGTTCTGGCGCCGCCGAGCGTGCCCACCGCCACTGGCGACACCGTCCGGACCGTCGATACACGCGTGGTCACCCCGGGTGGCCCGGCTGAAGCGACCACTCCGGCTGCCGCACCTGCCGCAACGGCAACCGCTGCGACCGAAGTGGCGGCGGCAACACCGGCGACCACCGAAGCTCAGACTGTGGCCGAGGTGATCGCAACGCCGGCTGCCGCCGATCCGACCGCTCCACGCGCCCCGATCCCGACCACCCGCCCTGCGGATCAGCCGGTCAATGTCGTGGGCACCGTGACCGATCAGGGCAATCTGCGCCCGGCCGAGCCGGCAGCCACTGCACCTGCTGAGCAGGCTCAGGCGCCGGCTGAAGTGGCCGCCGCGTCGCCCGCTGCTGCTGCACCGGCAACGGCTGCACCTGCCGGAAGCTACGGGATCCAGATTGCCTCGCTGCCGTCTGAAGCCGATGCGCAGAAGAGCTATCGCAACCTGTCTTCGAAGTTCGGCAACGTGCTGGGCGGCAAGCCCTGGGAAATTCGCCAGGCGGATATTCCCGGCAAGGGCACCTTCTACCGGGTGCGCGTCGTTGCAGGCTCCAAGGATGCAGCCGTCGCTCTCTGCGAACAGTACCGCTCTGCCGGCGGCAGCTGCCTCGTCTCGCGCTGATCTGGCTTGATGTCTGACGTTTCGAGAGGCGGAACCGCGTGTTCCGCCTCTTTTCTTGTGTATGAGGGGCTGCAGCTCGCGCCCGGTCCCTTCGGCTTTTTCATCCCCACCGATATGGTCTCCCTATGACAGCACAATCCCGTCCCGCCAAAGCCATGATCCTCGGTTGCCTCGGCCAGCGCTTGAGCGCTGATGAGAAGGCATTCTATCGCGATGAACAGCCCTGGGGTTTCATCCTCTTTGGCCGGAACATCGGTGAGGCTGAGCAGGTCAAGGATTTGGTCGCGGAAATGCGCGAGACGGTCGGCGGCGGTGCCGAAGTTCCGGTCCTGATAGATCAGGAAGGCGGGCGCGTGCAGCGCATCCGTGAACCGATCGCACCGCGTTATCCCTCAGGCGCGGATCTCGGCGCACTCTATGACCGTGACGCGGAGAAGGGGCTGCGCGCCGCCTGGCTCATGTCACGCCTGCACGCCTTCGATCTCTATCGCCTCGGCATCAATGTCGACTGCCTGCCGGTCCTGGACGTGCCGATCGAGGGCGCATCGAACGTCATCGGCAACCGCGCCTATTCAAACGATCCGTATGTGGTTGCGAAGATGGGGCAAGCGGCAGCCGATGGTCTGAAGGCCGGCGGCGTGTTGCCCGTCATGAAACACATGCCGGGCCATGGTCGAGGCATGGCCGACAGCCACCATGAATTGCCCGTCGTGACCGTCCCGCGCGCTGAGCTCGAGGCGCATGACTTCGTGCCCTTCAAGGCGCTGGCGCATGAGCTGATGGGCATGAGCTGCCATGTCGTGTATACGGACATCGACCCAGATCATCCGGCCTCGACCTCGCGCATCGTCACCGAGGAGGTCGTGCGCAAGGCGATCGGCTTCGAGGGACTGCTGATGTCCGACGATATCTCGATGAATGCGCTGGAAGGGACGATCGGCGAACGCGCGGTTCGGATTGCCGCGACACTCGACGTTGTCCTGCATTGCCATGGCCATATGGACGAGATGAAGGCCGTCGCCGCTGCTGTCTCGGAACTCTCCGGTCGCGCCCGTGAGCGGGCGGATGCCGTCGAGGCGGCATTTGCCGGCCCAGATGCGTCCGACGAGCAGGCACTTCGCGACGAATTCGCCAACCTGATGGCGGTGGCCTGATGGTGCGTGGCCCCGTCCAGCCGACGATCGTCAACCGGCCCTCGCAAGGGGAAACGCCGGCGCCGACGCCGATGGACAGCTTGTGGCAGGACACAGCCGAAGACAGGGCCGCGAGTGATCCGGCTTTGTTGATTGACGTGGCCGGTTTCGAAGGGCCGCTCGATCTCCTGCTTTTCCTGGCGCGCAACCAGAAGGTCGATCTCGCCCGCATTTCCGTGCTGGCGCTCGCCGAACAATATCTGCTCTTCATCGACAGCGCCCGGCGGATCCGCATCGAACTCGCGGCCGACTATCTCGTCATGGCCGCCTGGCTCGCCTATCTGAAGTCGCGCCTGCTGATCCCGCAGCAGGCGAAGGACGACGGTCCCTCCGGTGAGGAGATGGCGCAGACGCTCGCTTTCCGCCTGAAGCGGCTGGAAGCCATGCGCGAGGCGGCGACCCGGCTCATCAATCGCAACCGGCTCGGCCGTGACGTGCATCCCCGCGGGATGCCGGAGCATGTGCCTTCGCGTGCCACCAGCGCCTATGAGGCGTCGCTCTACGATCTGCTCACTGCATATGCGCTAATTCGCCAGCGCCAGGCGGTTATGCAGGTGACGATAGAGAGGCGAAGGGTCTGGTCGCTGTCGGATGCGCGCGGCATCCTGACCCGGATGATCGGCGAGATCTCCGACTGGACCGCGCTCGACCATTTCCTGCTGCGCTATCTGCCGAGCCCCGAGGATCGGGTGACGGCGATCGCGAGTTCCTTTGCAGCCTCCCTCGAACTCGTCCGCGAAGGCCGCCTCGAAATCCGCCAGGACGGTGCCTTCCAACCAATCTACATGCGCAGCGGCCCAAAGGCCGAAGCTTTGAAATCGGTGGAGTGAGACGGATATGGCCGATGTCGATGATCTCGAGCCGGAAGACGGTGTGGATGCGGAGGAGGGCGGTCACTCCGCATCCCTGCGTGCCGAACTCGACCGGCGCGAGGCGCTGAGGATCGCCGAGGCTTTGGTCTTCGCCTCTGCTCAGCCGGTCTCAACCGCCTTCATCGAAGAACGTCTGCCGCGCGGCATTATTGCCACCGAGGTCCTGCACCAGTTGAAGGAGGAGTATGCCGGGCGCGGCGTAAACCTCGTGCAGGTCGACGACCATTGGGCCTTCCGCACGGCAGCCGACCTCTCCTTTGCGATCCGCAATGATGAGGCCGAGGTCAAGAAGCTCTCGCGCGCCGCCCTCGAAGTTCTGGCGATCATCGCCTATCACCAGCCGGTGACGCGCGCCGAGATCGAGGACATCAGAGGCGTGCAGACCTCCAAGGGTACGCTCGACGTGCTGATGGAGGCGGGCTGGGTCCGCTTTCGCGGGCGCCGGCGCTCGCCCGGCCGCCCGGTGACCCTCGGCACAACCCGCGATTTCCTCGACCATTTCGGGCTCGAAGAGCTGCGCGACCTGCCCGGTCTCGAAGAGTTGAAGGGGGCAGGGCTGCTCTCTGGCCGGATCCCGGCAAACTTTAACATTCCCATTCCCATGGGCCATGACGATCTGACCGATGAGGAAGATCCGATTACCCAGCTCGATCTCGAAGAGCTCGGCCTCTTGACTCCGGGCGGTGAAGCAGAGGAATAGGGTCAGCTTTTTCAACGGTGACCGGTGATGCCGGGCTCGTTTGCGGTGCAGATGACCGCGACGATCCGGCCTGAGCCGCGCGGACGGCAGAATGAACCCAGCGAAGACCCAGCATGGAGACGGCCAGCGCACGGCGGGCGTGACCTTTGCCGCGCGTCTGACGTTTGAGGACATACATCACCGCTATCACGGCAAGGATACGATCCGTGGCCTGTCGCTGACGGCGGAGCCGGGTGAGGTGCTATGCCTGCTAGGCCCGTCTGGATCAGGCAAGACGACACTGCTGAGGATTGCCGCCGGCATCGAGGCCCAGGCGTCCGGGCGTGTCGTGATCAATGATCGCGAAGTCGCAGGCCCCTCGACCTTCCTGCCGCCGGAGAAGCGCGGCATCGGCCTGATGTTCCAGGACTTCGCGCTGTTTCCCCATATGTGCGTCCTCGACAATGTCCGCTTCGGCCTGACGGCGCTTCCCCGCAAGGATGCGGTGGCAGAGGCCATGGCCGCCCTGGAGCGCGTTGGTCTTGCCCACTACGCGGACAAATTCCCGCATGCACTGTCGGGCGGCGAACAGCAGCGTGTGGCACTCGCGCGAGCGCTTGCACCGCGCCCCAGCGTCCTTCTGATGGACGAGCCGTTTTCCGGGCTCGACTCGCGTCTCAAAGACACGGTGCGGGCTGACACGCTCGCAATTCTTCGTGAGACGCGCGCGACCGCTGTTGTCGTCACCCACGATGCCGAAGAGGCCATGCGCATGGCCGACCGCATCGCGCTGCTGCGAAATGGGCGCCTGGTGCAGGTCGGAACCTCGGATGACCTTTACCGTCGCCCGAAGGATATCTTCGCAGCCGCTTTCTTCTCCGAAATCAATGAATTCTCAGGCCGCGTTCGTGGTGGACAGGTCGAGACGCCACTGGGAGCAGCTGATTCCGGCGGGATCGCCGAAGGGGCGGAGGTCGAGGTGGCCGTGCGCCTCTCCGGCGTCTCGGTGCGTCAAAGCGGTGGCAGCATTCCCGCCCGCATCATTGCGCGCCGTTTCCTCGGCGTGGTCGAATTGCTCGATCTTGCCGTCCCCGGGACGGAGCGCCCCGTCCGCGCCCGCATCAGGGCCGATATCTTGTCGCCGGGTGTGCGTGACGTCACGATTGCGGTTGAGCCTAAAGACATTTTGGTGTTTGAAAAGACACCGGAAAGCCCCTACATCGGGGAAACGCAAATCTAAGGAGTGGCAGGCATGGGTTCGTTTAGCATTTGGCACTGGATCATCGTTCTGGCGATTGTCCTGCTTCTCTTCGGTCGCGGCAAGATCCCGGAACTGATGGGTGACGTTGCCAAGGGCATCAAGAGCTTCAAGAAGGGCATCAGCGAAGAGGACGAGAGCGAAAAGCAGACCGCCTCCAACGCACAGCCCACCGTGACGAAGACGGTCGACCACAAGGCCGACGAGGTAAAGTGATCGGCTTTCGCCGATTGGACGGGCGGCTCTTCGGGCTGCCCGTTCTTCGTTGAAATCTTGGAAGACCGGCGCCCGTCTTGAGGCGCCATGGCGTGGCATCAGGAGCCCGTTTGCATGCTGGATATAGGCTGGACCGAGCTGTTGGTGATTGCGGTCATCCTGATCGTCGTGGTGGGCCCCAAGGATCTGCCGCCGATGATCCGGGCCTTCGGCAAGATGACGAAACGCCTTCGCCAGACGGCGGGCGAGTTCCGCGCCCAGTTCGATGAAGCGTTGCGCGAGGCCGAACTCGACGACCTGAAGAACTCGGTCAACGATATCCGTTCGCTCAATCCCGCCAACACGATCCGCGAAACGCTCAATCCGCTCCGCCAGATGGGGCAAGAGATCAAATCGGATCTGGAGCGTTCCACGCGCCCCAACGGCAAGCTGGCTCCGCTCGACGATGGCTATGAGGAGAACTCGATTCTCCCCGATGTGCCGCTTGGCCTCGGTGAGCCACCGGAAGAATTGAAGCCTTTGGCTCAGCAGCCGGTCGCTCCGGCAGCGACCGCTGCGGCAACTGCTCCAGCAGCCGCATCGGTAATGCCAACCGCGCCTGCCACCTCCGCCCCGGCTGCGATCACGCCACTTGCGGTCGAGACGAAACCTGTGAAGCGCAAGACTGCTGCCAAGGCTGATACCCCGGTGAAGGCATCTTCGAAATCAGCAAAGCCGGCGCCTGTCGCTGCCGCTGCGCCTGTGGCGGCCGCACCGAAAAAATCCAAACCTGTTGTGGCCAAGACGGCAGCCGCCAAGCCGGCCCCGTCCGAGACGGCCGTTGCCAAACCGGCACCCAAGGCTCGCAAGCCCAAGAGTGAGGACCGCGCATGAGCGGCGACATGGACGACAAGCCCCAGCCGTTGATCGAGCATCTGATCGAACTGCGTTCGCGACTGATCTGGGCACTCGGCGCCTTCTTCGTCGCCTTCTTGGTCTGCTTCTACTTCGCCAAGCAGCTCTTCAACCTGCTGGTCGTCCCTTACAAGTGGGCCGTATCCTGGGCCGGTCTTGACGTCGCAAAGACAGAGCTGATCTACACCGCGCCGCAGGAATTCTTCTTCACCCAGGTGAAGGTCGCTGCCTTCTGCGCCATGGTCATCGCCTTTCCGGTGATCGCCTCGCAGGTCTACAAGTTCGTGGCGCCAGGTCTCTACAAGAACGAGCGCGCAGCCTTCCTGCCGTTCCTGGTCGCGTCCCCGATCCTCTTCCTGCTCGGCGCTTCCCTGGTCTATTTCGTTTTCACGCCGATGGTGATGTGGTTCTTCCTCGCCATGCAGCAGGCGCCTGAAGAGGGCGGCGTCGCGATCTCGCTTCTGCCGCGCGTCTCGGAATATCTAGGGTTGATCATGACCCTGATCTTCTCCTTCGGCCTCGTCTTCCAGCTGCCTGTCGTGACCAGCCTCTTGGTGCGGGTCGGCATTCTGGAAAGCCAGTGGCTGGCCGACAAGCGCAAGTATTTCATCGTCGTTGCCTTCGTCATCGCCGCCATTGTGACGCCGCCGGATCCGCTGTCCCAGATCGGTCTTGCACTGCCGACGATCCTTCTCTACGAGGTTGCGATCTATGCGGCGCGACTCATCGAGAAGAAGCGCGCTGCCACGGAACTCGCCGAGGCCGGCTCTGCGGAGCAAGCCTGAGACGATCCGGGCAGTCCCGCCGCAGCCAACCCATTGAGACATGGGGCCGGACATGGCCGCCGGCCACTCCGCTCCCGGTCGAAGCTGAAGACCTGGAACGACGATGCTCGATATCAAGTGGATCCGTGAAAACCCCGAAGCCCTGGATGCGGCGCTTGCCAAGCGCGGCGCCGAGCCGCTGTCTGCCGCGCTGATCGCGCTCGACCAGAAGCGCCGCTCTGTCGCCCAGGCAATGCAGGACATGCAGTCGCGCCGCAACTCGGCCTCCAAGGAAATCGGCGCCGCCATGGCGCAGAAGAACATGGAGCTCGCCGAGAAGCTGAAGGCCGAGGTTGCCTCGCTCAAGGACACGCTGCCGGCGGCCGAAGAAGAGGAGCGCCAGCTCACTGCTGAGCTCAACGACGCCCTGTCGCGCATCCCGAACATTCCCCATGACGACGTGCCGGTGGGCAAGGACGAGCACGACAACGTCGTCGCCCGCGTCGTCGGTGAAAAGCCGACCTGGAACCACAAGCCGCTCGAGCACTACGAGATCGGCGAGAACCTCGGCTACATGGATTTCGAGCGCGCCGCCAAACTCTCGGGCGCCCGCTTCACGGTCCTGACGAGCCACCTCGCTCGGCTTGAGCGTGCGCTCGGTCAGTTTATGCTCGATCTGCACACGCGCGAACACGGCTATACCGAAGTGTCCTCGCCGCTGATGGTGCGCGACGATGCCATGTATGGCACCGGCCAGCTGCCGAAATTCGCCGAAGACCTGTTCAAGACGACCGACGGCCGCTGGCTGATCCCGACGGCGGAGGTCACCCTGACCAACCTCGTCTCGGGCGAAATCCTTGACCAGGAAAAGCTGCCGCTCCGCTTCACAGCGCTCACCCCGTCCTTCCGCTCGGAAGCCGGCTCTGCCGGTCGCGACACGCGCGGCATGCTGCGCCAGCACCAGTTCTGGAAGTGCGAGCTCGTCTCGATCACCGATGCCGAGAGCTCGTTGGCCGAACATGAGCGCATGACGGCCTGTGCCGAAGAGGTGCTGAAGCGCCTTGGCCTGCATTTCCGCACCATGACGCTCTGCACCGGTGACATGGGCTTTGGCGCGCGCAAGACCTATGACCTTGAGGTCTGGTTGCCGGGTCAGAACACCTATCGCGAAATCTCGTCCTGCTCGGTCTGCGGCGATTTCCAGGGGCGTCGCATGAATGCCCGCTACCGCAACAAGGATGGCAAGGGCACGACCTTCGTGCACACGCTGAACGGCTCGGGCACGGCCGTCGGTCGCTGCCTGATCGCGGTCATGGAAAACTATCTGAACGAGGACGGCTCGATCACCGTGCCGGACGTGCTTCTGCCCTACATGGGCGGCATCAAGAGAATCGAGAAGGCGGCCTGATCACGCCGCGACCGGAGTGACCATGCGCATCCTGCTGACGAATGACGACGGTATCCACGCTACGGGCCTCGGCGCCCTGGAGCGGATCGCCCGCAGCCTCTCCGATGATGTCTGGATCGTGGCGCCCGAGACCGACCAGAGCGGCCTGGCCCATTCGTTGACGCTTTCGGAGCCCTTGCGGCTGCGGGAGCTCGGAGATCAGAAGTTCGCCCTGCGCGGCACGCCGACCGATTGCGTCATCATGGCGATCCGCAAGGTGCTCGACCGCAAGCCGGATCTGGTCTTGTCGGGTGTCAATGCCGGCGCCAACCTCGCTGACGACGTCACCTATTCCGGAACGGTTGCCGGCGCGATCGAAGGCACGGTTCACGGCATCCGCTCCTTTGCGCTGAGTCAGGCTTATAGCTACGAGGCCGGTGCGCCGATCCCGTGGCATGTTGCCGAGGCGCTGGCGCCCGACCTTCTGAAGAAGCTGTCGACCGTGGATCTGCCACCCGGCACCTTCCTCAACCTCAACTTCCCCAATTGCGAACCGGAGGAAGTTCAGGGCATCGACGTCACGTCGCAGGGCAAGCTGGACTTCGGCCTCTCGGTCGAGGAGCGCCAGGACGGGCGGGGGCTTCCCTATTTCTGGCTCCGCTTCGGTGACCGCAAGGGCAATTTCCGCGCCGGCACCGACATTCACGCGCTGCGCGAGAAGAAGATTTCGGTGACGCCGCTGAAGCTCGACATGACGGATTACGCGGTGCAGGATCTGGTTGCCCAGGCGCTCGCTGCGGGAGACGAAGCGTGAGATCAGCTCTTGTCGAGCGCGAAGGTTTTGCCGCACTCGTTCTCAGACTGCGGGCGGAAGGCATCACCAATCTCGACCTGTTGACGGCTGTCGAACAGACACCACGCTCGGTTTTCGTCCCGCCGGAATTTGCGCAGAGCGCCTATTCGAGCCGCTCGATCCCGATCGACTGCGGTCAGTTCATGGAAGGTGCTGATCTCGCGGTCCGGCTTTTGGCCCAGCTTCAGGTGAAGCCCGGTCACCGCGTCCTCGAGGTCGGCACGGGCAGCGGCTTCGTCACGGCTATCCTGGGGCGACTCGCGGAGCGGGTGATCTCCATCGAGCGTTACAAGACGCTGATCGCCAGTGCCCAGCGCCGCCTGGAGCAGCTCTCGATCCGCAATGTGATCCTGCGCCAGCTGGATGGTCTGAATGGATTGCCGGGCGAGGGGACCTTCGACCGCATTGTCTCGACCGCCGCTTACCCCGTCATGCCGCGCTTCTACGCCGAGCAGCTCGTCTCCGGTGGCATGTTGCTCGTGCCGCTGATGGTGGAGGAAGAGCGCTGCATCATGGTCCGGCTGACCAAGACGGGCAGCCGTTTCGAGCGCGAAGACCTGTTCGAAGTGCCCTTCCTGCCTCTGCAGCCGAAGATTGCCCAGCACCTGTAAGGTCGATGTTTAACACCTGTCCGGTGTGTCCGTATGGCCTGCGGACAAGCCGCTTTTCTGCATCATTCATATGCGCATGGTCGAATTCGTTCACAATGAATCCACGGGGTTAACTGACCGGTAATACTAACGCGCTTTAATGATCCCACATCAAGTTGAGTCATATGTGGGTCGAGTCATGCGTAAAAGTGTATCGCCGAAAGCTGGATTGCCCGTCGCTCGTTTGTGCGGTGCGCTGCTCCTGGCCGGTACTGCAGCCGGTTGCAGTTCGGATGCCTCGCGGTTCAGCTCGGTCTTCTCTACGGACAGTCTGACGACTGCGTCCATTCCCCGACAGTCCGCCATGCGTGGCCAGCCGCCCGTTCCCGCCGAGAGCATCGGCAATGGGGGTGGCATGTATGGTCAGAACCAGGCAATGGCCCAGCCGATGCCGGCAGCGCCAGCTTATGAACAGCCGGTCTCGGCGCGTGCGGCGAGCACGCCGGCTTCCGTCCAGCGCTCGGAACTCGCTGCGCCCTCGGGCATGGCCCAGGCTCCGGTCTCCAACAACAATTCCGAACGCGCCGCAGCGCTGTCGCAGCCTTTCCCGTCTGCACCCCAGCAGGGCGAGCAGATGGCATCCGCCAATCCAGGCCAGGTTCTTGCCGAGCCGACCACGACAGGCTCCACGCCGAAGCAGGGCGGTTGGTCGACGACCGGTGCTGCCCGCGTGACGCTGCGTCCGGGCGAAACCATCGCGACGCTTGCCGATCGTTACGGCGTGCCGCAGAAGGAACTGCTCAAGGCCAACGGCCTGACCCATGCATCGGATGCGGCACCTGGCCAGCTGGTCATCATCCCGACCTTCGGCGGTCCGAATTCCGCCCGTGCCGCTGCAAACGCCTCCGGTCTGCCGACCGACGGCCGCAAGCCGGTCCTGCCGGGTGATCAGCAGCAGAACGTTGCGGTTCTGCCGAGTGCACCGAATTCCCGTGAGAAGCAGCAGGTCTCCGCTTCGGCCGCAACCGGCAAGTCGACCGCAGGCGCTGGCGAAGGCGCTGGGTCCTACATCGTGAAGCCCGGCGATTCGCTCGCTCGCATCGCCAAGGCGAACGGTGTCTCTGTCGACGATCTGAAAAAGGCAAACGGTCTGACGACCGGCAATATCCGGATTGGCCAGGCACTCGCGGTTCCCGCAAAGGGCACATCGGCTGCGACGGTTGCCAAGGCGCCTGCTGCGGCCGCAGACCCGGTACAGACCGCATCGGTTCCGGCCGCCGGCCAGCCGGCTGAATACAAGGCGCCTGCCGCCAACAAGTCGGTGACGGAAGTGGCCGCCGCCAAGCCAGAATCGGCTGCACCCGAAATGACGGGCATCGGCAAGTATCGCTGGCCGGCCCGCGGCGCCGTCATCGCCAACTTCGGCGCCAATATCGACGGCAAGCGCAGCGATGGCATCGCGATCTCGGTTCCGCAGGGCACGCCGATCAAGGCCGCTGAAAACGGCGTCGTCATCTATGCCGGCAACGGCCTCAAGGAACTCGGCAACACGGTTCTCGTCCGCCACGACGATGGCAAGGTCACCGTCTACGGCCATGCCGACAGCCTGTCCGTCCAGCGTGGCCAGAAGGTCCAGCGCGGCCAGACGATCGCCACATCCGGCATGACCGGCAACGTCAAGCGACCCATGCTGCACTTCGAAGTCCGCAAGGATGCAGCACCGGTCAACCCCATCACTTTCCTGGAATAGAGTATTGCGTACCAGGTAAGTGAAAAGGCCCGGAACTCGCGTTCCGGGCCTTTCTCTATTCTGGGCTGTGAGGTCTTAGGCGCGGTCGGTGGAGATCCGCAGCCGTCCGGCGAGGTCCTGGATGTATTGCCAGGCGACACGCCCGGACCGGCCGCCGCGGGTCGTTGCCCATTCGAGCGCCTCGTGGTGCAACTGTTCGCGCGGCAGCGGCAATTCGAAATGCGCGGCATAACCGTCGATCATCGTCAGGTAGTCGTCCTGGCTGCATTTGTGGAACCCGAGCCATAGTCCGAAGCGATCGGACAGCGAAACCTTCTCTTCCGCAGCCTCCGACGGATTGATCGCGGTCGACTGCTCGTTCTCCATCATGTGGCGGGGGAGGAGATGGCGTCGGTTGGATGTCGCATAGAAGAGGACATTGTCCGGCCGTCCCTCGACACCCCCGTCGAGCGCTGCCTTGAGCGACTTGTAGGCCGTGTCGTCATGGTCGAAGGACAGGTCGTCGCAGAAGACGACGATCCGGTGCGGGGCGTCCTTGATGATGTCGAGCAAAGCGGGGAGGGTAGAGATGTCTTCCCGGTGCACCTCGACCAATTTGAGCGTGATGCCATTGGTCTTGACGATGTCGGCATGCACGGCTTTGACCAGCGAGGACTTGCCCATGCCGCGCGCGCCCCAGAGAAGCACATTGTTCGCCGGGAAACCCTCGGCAAAGCGCAGCGTGTTTTCGTGCAGAATGTCGCGCACGTGATCGACGCCGCGGATAAGCCCGAGTTCGACACGGTTGGGACGCTTGACGGGCTGCAGATGCAGACGGGCGGGAGACCAGACGAAGCAGTCGGCTGCCTGCCAGTCGTTGATGGCGGGTGGCGGGCCCGCAAGCCGCTCTACGGCTTCGGCGAGACGTTTTACTTCAGCCAGAAGTGCTGCCACGGTCTGATCGGCCATCGTCATCTTCCTCGTCATCTGCTTCGGCTTCGAAAGTCTGATGCCGGGCGGTATCACGCAGAATTGCGGGCATAAAGGGTAGGGGTCTCGAAAATGGTACGCTTGCTTGCTGTTTCTGTTGCATTCACGGGCTCTCTCACTATATTCCGGCGACCTGACGAGGGGGCCGCGCGGCTCTAACAGAACGCATCAAGAGGGAGTCTTTCATGTTTATCACGCAGGCCTTTGCCCAGGACGGCGCCGCCGCTTCGAGCGCTATGGGGTCCGGACTGGAGATGCTGCTGCTCTTCGCACCGCTGATGGTGGTCTGGTACTTCTTCCTGATCCGTCCGCAGCGCCAGCAGATGAAGAAGCGTGAGGAAACTCTCTCCTCCATCCGTCGTGGCGACCAGGTGATCATGGGCGGCGGCATTGTTGCCAAGGTGACCAAGGTGATCGACGACAAGGAACTCGAACTCGAAATCGCCGACGGCGTGAAGGTTCGTGCGATGCGCCAGTATGTGGCCGAAGTCCGCGTCAAGGGCGAACCGGTCAAGACCGAAACCGCCGCCTGATCCCGCTGGGCCGGCCTCGAGCCGGCCTTTGCCATTTTCCGATGCCTTAATCCGAGAGTTCCATGCTTTACATTTCCCGCTGGAAGACATTGTTCATCTGGTTGACCGTCGCGCTCGGCGTCCTTGTCGCGTTGCCCAATGCCTTCACGGACGAGGAACTGGAAGCATTTCCCTCGTGGTTCCCCACGCATAAAGTGACGCTCGGCCTTGACCTCCAGGGCGGCTCGCACATCATGCTGAAGATGGAGCGGCAGGACATCGTCAAGGAGCGTCTCGAGACGATCGTTGGCGACGTGCGCACGCAGTTGCGTGAAGCCGGTGTCCGCTACACGGGCCTTTCCGGCGTCGGCCAGCAGATCCAGGTGCGCATCACCGATGCGGACAAGATCCCCGCTGCCATCGAAGCGCTACGCACATTGACCGATCCGGTCAGCGTCGGTGGCTTGACCGGCGGCACCGTGAACGAAGTCACGATCGAGCAGGGTGATGACGGCTTGCTGCGTCTGGCTTTGACCGATGAAGGCATCGATTATCGCGTCACCTCGGCGCTGACCCAGTCCATGGAAGTCGTGCGCCGCCGCGTCGACGAGCTCGGCACCACCGAGCCGCTCATCCAGCGCCAGGGCGACGACCGCATTATCGTGCAGGTCCCCGGTCTGACGGATCCGCAGCGCCTCAAGGCCCTGCTGAACCAGACGGCGAAACTGTCCTTCCACATGGTCGACACGACCATGCCGGTGACCGAGGCGATCAACAATCGCCCGCCCGCGCAGTCGGAAGTTCTCTATTCGACCGACGACCCGGCCGTTCCTTATCTGATCGAACGCCGTGCGCTGATTTCGGGTGAAAATCTCGTCGATGCGCAGGCCTCTTTCGACCAGCGGACCAATGAGCCGGTTGTCAGCTTCCGCTTCGACAGCCGCGGCGCCCAGCGCTTTGCGCAGGCAACGCAGGAAAATGTCGGCAAGCCGTTCGCCATCGTGCTCGACCAGCAGGTGATCTCGGCGCCTGTCATCCGCGAGCCGATCATCGGCGGTTCCGGCCAGATTTCCGGCAATTTCTCGGTTGAAGGCGCAAACGACCTTGCCGTTCTCCTGCGTGCGGGTGCCTTGCCGGCAACCCTGACCGTGGTCGAAGAGCGCACCGTCGGTCCGGGCCTCGGCCAGGATTCGATCAATGCCGGCGTCACCGCCAGCATCATCGGCGGCATTGCCGTTGTCGTCTTCATGGTCGCGCTTTACGGCACCTTCGGCGTGATGGCGAACATCGCGCTTGCCGCCAACATAGCGATGATCCTGGCCGCGCTCTCGCTGATCGGCTCGACGCTCACCTTGCCCGGTATCGCAGGTATCGTGTTGACTATGGGTATGGCGGTCGACTCGAACGTTCTGATCTATGAGCGTATCCGAGAGGAGGCGCGAAACGGCAGGCCACTCATTCAGTCGATCGATATCGGCTTCAAGAAGGCGTTCGCGACCATCGTCGACGCCAACCTGACGACCTTGATCGCAGCCGTTGTTCTGTTCTTCCTCGGATCCGGTCCGGTCCGCGGCTTTGCCGTGACGCTGTCGATCGGTATCGTCACAACCGTCTTCACTGCCTTCACGCTGACCTTCTGGCTGATGGCGTTCTGGTATCGCTGGAAGCGTCCGAAGCACATGCCGAAGAGCGTGCGCACCGGCTTCTTCGACAACCGCAACATCCGCTTCATGGCGGCGCGGAAGTTCAACTTCGGCCTCGCCATGGTGATTTCCGTGGCGTCGCTGATCGGCTTTGCGACCGTCGGCATGAACCTCGGCATCGACTTCAAGGGCGGCTCGATCATCGAGGTGCAGGCCCGCGATGGAACGGCCGATCTGTCCGACATCCGCGACCGTCTCAGCCAGTTGAACCTCGGAGAAGTCCAGGCGCAGGGATTCGGGGATGAGTCCAGTGCCTTGATCCGTCTGCAGGCGCAGGATGGCGGCGAGAATGCCGAACAGTCGGCGCTGACCAAGGTTCGCGGCGAGCTGGAAGCCGAATACGATTTCCGCCGTGTCGAAGTCGTTGGTCCGTCGGTCTCCAGCGACCTCACCTACTCCGCAACGATCGGTGTCGCCGCGGCCCTGCTCGGCATCCTGATCTACATCTGGTTCCGCTTCGAGTGGCAGTTCGCCCTCGGCGCCATCATCGCGACGCTGCACGACGTGATCTTCACGCTCGGCCTCTTCGTGGTGACCGGCATCGAGTTCAACCTGACCAGTATCGCGGCCATCCTGACGATCATCGGTTACTCGCTGAACGACACCGTCGTCGTCTATGACCGAATGCGAGAAAACCTCAGGCGCTACAAGAAGATGCCGCTTGAGGTGCTGATCGACGAATCGATCAACCAGACGCTCTCGCGTACGGTTCTGACCGCCGGTAGTACGATCCTCGCCCTCGGTGCGTTGTATCTCTTCGGTGGCGAAGTCATCGCGTCGTTCACCTTCGCCATGCTGGCGGGCGTTCTGATCGGTACCTTCTCGTCGATCTACATCGCCGGCCCGATCCTGATTGCCTTCAAGCTGCGCCCGGAAAACTTCCAGCGGGACGAGTCCGAAGGTGAAAAGGTGCCGGCAAAGGCAGGGGCCTGAGCCGATGGTCTTCGGCTTCGGAGACAAGGGCATCACCATCCGTGATGCCCATTTTCCCGGTCGGCCCGGTATCGATGCCTATGGCAATGGTGGCTTCCGCTTTGCCGACATGTCGCATCGCGGTTCGCTGCTGCTGCTGCCCTCCGGCGTCTATGGCTGGGAGCAGACGGAAGATGATCCCCTGACTGAAGCCTCGCTGGAGCGCGTCTTTGCCGAAACCGGGATCGAGTTCCTGATCCTCGGGACAGGACGTCAACTGCGCCTTGTCAATCCCGATCTTAGGGCGGCACTGAAGGCAAAGGGTATCGCCACCGACCCGATGGGAACCGGTGCTGCCATCCGCACGTATAACATCATGCTGGCCGAGCAGCGTCCGGTCGCGGCCGCGTTGATCGCAGTCTGAACCGTCCCTCGAAAGGTGTATTGTGAGCGAGACCCCGTCGGCCAATGAGGCTCTTTGCCTGCAGGCCCTGCAAGAGACGGATCGCGACCGCTATCTTGCGAGCCTTCTGACGCCGGCCGATCGGCGGCCGGCCATCGTTGCTCTCTACGCCTACAATGGAGAACTCGCCCGTGTCCGCGACGTGGTGCGCGAACCTTTGCCCGGCGAGGTGCGTCTGCAATACTGGCGCGACCTGCTCGAAGGCTCCGCCCATGGCGAGACGGCGGCCAATCCTGTCGCAGCCGAACTGCTGCACGCCGTTCAAGCCTGGCGGCTTCCGGTCGCACCGCTTGTTGCGATGGCCGATGCGCGCATTTTTGATCTCTATGACGACCCGATGGAAACGACCGCCATGTTCGAAGGCTATGCCGGAGAGACGGCGGCGGCCCTCATTCAGCTTGCAGCGCTGGTGCTCGACACCGAGGCTGCCCAAGGTGTGGCAGAGATCGCAGGACATGCAGGCGTGGCCCTGGCAGTGGCAGGTGCGATCCTGTTGATGCCGATCCACCGGGCACGCGGGCAGGTCTATCTGCCGACCCAGATCCTCGCTTCCGTCGGTCTGGATCGGGAGACGTTTCTCGCTGCAGCAGGCGATGACCGGATGGGTGCGGCCATCCAGGCGTTCGCCGGCTTTGGCCTCGACCATCTGCGCAAGGCCCGTGCCGCCGGCCGCATTCCCAAGAGCTTGCTGTCGGCATTTTTGCCTGTGACGCTCGCCGAGCCCGTTCTCAAGCGGGCGATGAGCATGGGCGCTGGCTGCCTGTCGTCGGATATCCGGCCGCCGCAGTGGCGCCGCCAGCTTGCCATGATGCGTCTGCTGTTGACCGGGCGTCTCTGACGCCTGTCCATCATCGTGGCGGCAGGGTTACGGGCGCCACGTTCGCGCAAGGCTCGCCTGCTAGCAGGCATTGCGATAGAATGCGGGACGAAGGAGGCGAGAGCGGATCATGGTGACTTGGGGTATCGTCTTTGCGCTCATCCTGGCGCTCGCCTATTTCTCCTCGCGCATGGTGCGCCAGGAAGACGAGGGCTTCCAGGACGCGGGCCTTGCGATCATGGAGTTTGGTCGCGCCTTTCCCCAGGAGGCAATCCGCAGTCTTCACGCCACAGCAGACGGCAAGGCCGTCTTTGTTCGCCTGCATGACAACAAGGCGGGCTTCATGCGCAGCATGCGCAACCACTTCGCCTGCCATCTGATTGAGCCGGGCACCGTCCGTGTGCGGCCCCTGCCGAATGGCAAGGGCATTGCCGTCGAGTTTCTCGATGCGCCCTTCCACAATGGCGAGTTCACCTTTGCGAACGCCTCCGTCGTGGCGGAGGTGTCACTCTGGCTGCTCGGCAACTATGTGGGTCACGCAGACCGCGAGCCGGATGCGGCATCCGGCACGACCGGCTGAGGCTGCCGTCAGGCAGCACCCAGCCAGGTCTTGCAGTGTTCGAGCGCGCGCGCCGCAATCAGCTGACGCTTCATGATCGTCTTGTCCTTGCCACGGAAACGCTTGACGCCCTCCGGCTTGACGATCGAGCCGGGTTCCAGCTCCGGGAATAGCCCGAAATTGATGTTCATCGGCTGGAAGGACCGCTTGCCCGGCTCCTCGTCGGAGACGATGTGGCCGCCGGTGATGTGGTTCAGCAGTGCGCCGAGTGCCGTGGTCGCCGGGGGCACGCTGATCGCTTCGCCCTTGCGCTGGGCAGCCGCAAAGCGGCCGGCGAGCAGGCCGATCGAGGCGCTTTCCACATATCCTTCGCAACCGGTGATCTGGCCGGCAAAGCGCAGGCCGGGACGGGCCTTCAGCTGCAGGCTCTGGTCGAGCAGGGTCGGCGAATGGATATAGGTGTTGCGGTGCAAGCCGCCGAGGCGGGCAAACTCGGCATTTTCCAGCCCGGGGATCATCCGGAAGATCTCGGCCTGGGCCCCGTATTTCAGCTTCGTCTGGAAGCCGACCATGTTGTAGAGCGTGCCGAGCGCATTGTCCTGGCGCAGCTGCACGACGGCGTAGGCCTTGACGGTCGGGTTATGGGCATTGGTGAGGCCCATCGGCTTCATCGGCCCGTGGCGCAGCGTCTCGCGACCGCGCTCGGCCATGACCTCGATCGGCAGGCAGCCATCGAAATAGGGCGTGCCTTCCCACTCCTTGAAGCCGACGGCATCACCCTCGATCAGGGCGTCGATGAAGGCATTGTACTGGGTCTCGTCGAGGGGGCAGTTGATATAGTCCTTGCCCGTACCGCCAGGGCCGACCTTGTCGTAGCGCGACTGGTACCAGCAGATATCCATGTTGATACTGTCGGTATGCACGATCGGTGCAATCGCATCGAAGAAGGCAAGTGCATCCTTGCCGGTCCGCTCGCGGATAGCCTCGGCCAGTGCCGGCGAGGTGAGAGGACCCGTCGCAATGATCGCGAGATCCCAATCCTCAGGCGGCAGGCCGGTCACTTCCTCGCGGACCACTGTGATCAGCGGATGCTGATGTAGGGCGGCGGTCACTGCTTCTGAAAAGCCGTCACGGTCTACGGCGAGCGCGCCACCGGCAGGCACCTGATGCTTGTCGGCGCAGGCCATGATCAGCGAACCGGCAAGCCGCATCTCGGCATGGATGACGCCGACGGCATTCGATGTCGCATCGTCAGAGCGGAAGGAGTTGGAGCAGACCAGTTCGGCAAGGCCATCGGTCTTGTGCGCATCCGTGCCGCGCACGCCGCGCATTTCGTGCAGGATGACCGGCACACCGGCCTCTGCCGCCTGCCATGCGGCCTCCGAGCCTGCAAGGCCACCGCCGATGATGTGAATGGGGGAGAAGGAGCTGTTTGTCATGGGCGGCTCCATATCACGGCTCGCGGCGCGAGGTCCATCGGGTGCCAGGCTTCCGACTATGCCTGTCGATCACATTCGAAAGGCTGGAATCAAAAACGGCACCAAGCGGTGCCGTCTGACAGGCTGCTTTGCGCAGGATCCGATTAACGGAAGGAGCGCGAAGCGATGTTGCGGATTTCGTAGCGGGTGATGCCGATGTCGTTCAGGGTCTGGCTGGAAAGGTTGCCCAGTTCGGCCATCGTGCGACGGTAGCTCATCCAGTTCTTGGCAATGCGGATCGGGTTCATGGTCGTTTCCTCGGTGAAGCTTGGTGGCTGATCTTGCGGTCGTTCCCGCATCAGCGATTGACGTTCTTATACGCCCGTAAAACAAGATTGTGCAGTGCAAATAATATGCGACTGCTATGCGTTTGTGCATGGGGTTGCCGCCATAAGCAGCAGACCCGATAGGCTGGTGAAAAACGCGCCATGAGTTAACGGGCGTTTACGAACGCAGAAAAGCCCGCAATCGCGGGCTTTTCTGGTCTTTTTAGTCTGTGTTTTTAGGCAGTCAGACAGGCTTGATGAGAATGTGCTTCTTTTTGCCCAGCGAAAGCTTGATCACGCCATCGGCGGTGACCTCTGCAGTGCCGACAGACATGCGCTCATCGGAGACGCCGGCATCGTTTATCTTGACCGCGCCACCCTGGACATGACGACGGGCTTCGCCGTTCGAGGCGGCGAGCCCCGCCTTGACGATCAGTCCAAGCAGGCCGATGCCCGCTTCCAGCTCGCTGGCCGCGACTTCGACCGTCGGCAGTGTATCGGCAAGCGCCCCTTCCTCGAAGGTCTTGCGCGCCGTTTCGGCAGCCTGTTCAGCGGCGTCGCGACCATGCAGCAGCGTCGTCACTTCCGTGGCGAGGATCTTCTTGGCTTCGTTGATCTCCGAGCCACCAAGTGCCGCGAGACGCGCAATCTCGTCCATCGGCAGGATGGTGAAGAGCTTGAGGAAGCGCACGACATCGGCATCCTCGGTGTTGCGCCAGTACTGCCAGAAGTCATAGACCGGCAGCAGGTCCGCATTGAGCCAGACCGCACCCGAGGCCGACTTGCCCATCTTGGCACCGGAAGATGTAGTGAGCAGCGGTGCCGTCAGCGCATAAAGCTGCGGCGTGCCCATGCGGTGGCCGAGGTCGATGCCGTTGATGATGTTGCCCCACTGGTCGGAGCCGCCCATCTGCAGCCGGCAGCCGTAGCGCTGGTTAAGCTCAACGAAGTCGTAAGCCTGCAGGATCATGTAGTTGAATTCGAGGAAGGACAGCGACTGCTCGCGGTCGAGGCGCGTCTTGACGCTGTCGAAGGAGAGCATTCGGTTGACCGAGAAATGCCGGCCGACATCGCGCAGGAACTCGAGGTAGTTCAGCGGGCGAAGCCATTCGGCATTGTTGATCATCAGGGCGCCGCCCTTCGGACCCTGGTTGTAGTCGAGGTAATGCGAGAAGCAGCGCTTGATCGAGGCGATATTCTCCTCGATCGTATCGATGGTCATCAGCTTGCGCGCTTCCTCCTTGAAGGAGGGGTCACCGACCATGCCGGTACCGCCGCCCATCAGCGAGATCGGCTGGTGGCCCGTCTGCTGGAACCAGCGCAGCATCATGATCTGCATCAGATGGCCGACATGCAAGCTGGATGCCGTCGGGTCATAGCCGATATAGGCCGTCACGCTTTCCTTGGCGAGCAGGTCGTCGAGCCCCGTTTCATCGGACATCTGATGAATGAAGCCGCGCTCGGAGAGGATGCGGAGGAAATCGGACTTGAACTTCGTCATGACGCTGTTGCTTTCGGTTTCTCTGGTCTTTCGGTGGCACACTTTAAAATCCGCGCGGGCTTTAGCATTGTTTTTTGAATTGTGCACCCGTCTCGGTCATGAATGTCCAGCAACGCAGGCGTTCGAATCGGGTGGCATATGGTGGAAATGAAGACGGCGATCGGCCTGATGAGCGGGACGTCGATGGACGGCATCGATGTGGCGCTGGTTCGCACCGATGGCGAGGCGGTCGTTGAGCGCGGTGGCTTCCTGTCTGTTCCCTACGAGCCGGCCTTCCGCGACCGGCTGAAGCAGGCGCTGGAAGACGCGAAGGGCATTAAGCAACGCGACGAACGGCCGGGCGACCTCTCCCGTATGGAGAGGGACCTGACTCTACGTCATGCAGAAGCGGTCGGCCTTTTCCTGCAGCAAGAGAAGCTCAGGCGCGAGGATATCGACTTCATCGGCTTCCACGGCCAGACGGTGTTGCACAGGCCGGATGAAGCGCTCACCGTGCAACTCGGCGACGGGGCGCTGTTGGCGGCAGAAACCGGCATCGACGTTGTCTACGATATGCGCGCCAATGACATGGTTCATGGCGGGCAGGGTGCGCCGCTGGTGCCGGTCTATCACCAGGCACTGGCGCATCAGATCCCGATGGATCAATGGCCGGTCTGTTTCGTCAATATCGGCGGCATCTCGAACCTCACCTTTCTCGATCGCGACGGTACGATCATCGGCTTTGACAGCGGGCCGGGCAACACGCTGATTGACCAATGGGTCGAGGCCCATGCCGGCATTCCCTATGACGATGGCGGCCGCATCGCCTCGGAAGGTGGTGTCATCATGGCGCTTGCCGAGCGCTATCTGGACAATCCCTTCTTCACGGCAAGCAAGCGCCGCTCGTTGGACCGCAACGATTTTCGGCCGCCCGAAGGCCACGAGGCCGAGCTCTCGGATGGCGCGCGCACACTCGCCTATGTCTCGGCAGCCGCTATCCTGAAGTCGGCCGGCCATCTCCCCCGCTCTCCGAAGACCTATGTGATCTGCGGCGGGGGCCGCCTGAACCGAACGATCATGGACGATCTCGTAAACCTTGCAGGCGAAAAGGGGGCGACTGTGCTCACTGCCGAGCAGGCGGGCTTCGATGGGGACGCTATGGAGGCGGAGGCCTGGGCCTATCTCGCGGTCCGCTCTGCGAGGGGGCTGCCTCTGACATTTCCTAGAACGACTGGGGTCCGGGAGCCTGTGAGCGGCGGCGTGCTTTCGGCTGCGCCGCAGCAGCCGTGAGCTTTACTTGACCGGCTCCGCAGTCAGTCCCTGCCGGGCAAAGGCCAGCCCGTCCCGCAATCCCACTTCATAAGCATGCCGGATGCCGGGGGCGTCACCGACGGAGAACTTGCCGACAGGAATGTCCTCGCTCGGGCCGACCACCACACGATTGGGGGCGGAGGGCGGCTTCCGGCCAAAACGGGTGGTCAGAAGCAATGTTTGCCAGCCCTTCGCTTCGACTTCCGTGAGCTTCATCAGCGGCGGGTTGTCGACGAGGCCGCCGTCGAGATAGGCGCGCCCCCTGACGCGTCCGACCGGCATGAAGGGTGGCACAGAGGAGGTCGCCATCAGCGCGTCGACCAGTTCGCCGGGATAGTCGCAATTATGCGTCGAGATCCAGGTGGGGCGCAGCCGCATCCGCAGGCCCGCTTTGGAATGGGTGCCGTCGGTCAGAAGCTTTTCGATCTGGTAGGCGCCGATGGAGCCCAGGGCACCGAGCGCACCGGGCATCCAGTCCGGCAGGCCGGAGAGCTGGATCAACATCGGCGGTGCCGCCTTGAGCGTGGCGAGTTCTTGTTCGCCGAACGCGTCCGCGAGCAGCTGCCGGAAGAGCCGGCCGACGACGAGCGGCGATTCCCGTCGCCTGAGGGCCCGCCAGTCAACACCGCGATGGCCCTGTTCGGCAAAGGCGAAGGCGGCATCCCGCACCCGGTCGCCGACGCCGGCAAGATGCATTGCGCCGTGATAGGCGCTGGCCGAAACGGCGACGTAAAAGCGCGGATTGAGCGGTTGATGCTCGCTATAGGACTTGAGAAAACCGCTCTGCCAGTAGCAACGGTTGCCACCGCCTGCCAGGCCGACGGCGTCAAAGGTCGGATGTGAGGTCATTCAAAATCGCAGTCTGAAATCGAAAGAGTGTCTAATCACGCCGAAGGAGCTCGAGAGCTTCCGCTTCTCTTCCCTTGCCGCGCGCCGCCATTTCCTCGAACAGCCGGTAGGCCTCATGTTGCTTGACCATTTCCGCTGCCATCTCTGATACCAGTCGTTCCGGAGAGACACCCTTCTCAGCTGCAATCAGATCCACCTTTTTGTGAACCTCTGAAGTCAGCTCAACGGTTAAAGCGTTCATCTTCAAGCCTCCGGACAGTTGCCGCTGGTGTCTCGATCTTGATGTGCGGAAACTTGAGTTCCGCCTTTTCGAAATCTCGGATGTTCGACGTCACGAGTATATGCGCGTTGGCGGAGATTGCCAATTCGAGCAGGTGATTGTCGGCTTCATCGACGAAATTTGGCCGCCACTTGAAATGCGCGGTGCGCCAGTGGCAGCGAGAAACAAAGATCTCCAGCAGCGCCAGCCGTTCGTTGGCGGACATTCGTCCGTTTGCAAAGGGCTCTGTTCTGGAGAGTACGTCACGGTATTCGAGCAGAAGTGGACCGGACAGAAAGGGGACGAGACGCCCGTCCAAGCACGCCTCGATAACTTTCGAGGCTGGGCCGCGGCCGATACAAGCGCTGACCAGCACATTTGTATCGGCCACGATCCGGATCATCTTACCGGATCCGCTTGGCGGCCGGTTCCGGGACCAGTTCGCCTTCGAGGCGACGGTCGAGATAGTCTTCGCATTCGGCCATCAGCGTTTCCACCTGGCCGTTGAAGAAGTGGTTGGCGCCCGGCACCGTCTTGTGGGTGATCAGGATGCCCTTCTGGGTCTTCAGCTTGTCGACGAGGCCGATGACATCCTTTTCAGGCGCCACCTTGTCGCTGTCACCGTTGATGATCAGGCCGGAGGACGGGCAGGGAGCGAGGAAGGAGAAGTCGTAGATGTTCGGCTGCGGTGCGATCGACATGAAGCCTTCGATCTCCGGGCGACGCATCAGGAGCTGCATGCCGATCCACGAGCCGAAGGAGTAGCCGGCGACCCAGCAGCTCTTCGAATCCGGATGCAGGCTCTGCACCCAGTCGAGGGCAGATGCTGCATCCGACAGCTCGCCGGCGCCATGGTCGAATTCGCCCTGGCTGCGGCCGATGCCGCGGAAGTTGAAGCGAAGCGTGGTGAAGCCGCGCTTCTGGAACATGTAGAAAAGCTGGTAGACGATCTGGTTGTTCATCGTCCCGCCGAATTGCGGATGCGGATGAAGGATGATCGCGATCGGTGCGCTCTTTTCCTTGGAGGGTTGATAACGGCCTTCGAGACGACCCGCGGGGCCGTTGAAAATCACTTCGGGCATAAGGTTCCGGTCCCTGACATTTTTGCGGTTCGTCAACACCAAATTAGAAAGCTGACTTGACGGCGTCAGTCAGCTTTTCTAGAACGAAGTTTAGAACCGTTCGAAACTGGATGGCGTCGCATCCGGGGTGAAGGTGTCATAAGGCAAGCCCGGCGGAAATTTCAAGGAAAATGCACCGCCTGATGCATGGGAGACCGAACTGGGGATGGCTATTGAGCGCATCTATCTCGACTGGAACGCTACCGCGCCCCTGATGGCTGCGGCGCGCGACGCCATGCTCGACGCGCTCGCCATGCCCGGCAACCCGTCTTCGGTGCATGCCGAAGGGCGTGCGGCAAGGGCCGTGATCGAGAAGGCGCGTCGCGCGGTCGCAACGCTTGTTGGCGCGGAAGCCGCGCATGTGACCTTTACCGCAAGCGCGACCGAAGCTGCCAATCAGGTTCTGTCGCCGGTTTACCGAATGGGCAAATCGCGTGTCGGCCTTGGACGCCTCTATGTGTCGGCGATCGAGCATCCGGCCGTGCGGGCTGGCGGGCGATTCCCCAAGGAGCTCGTGACGGAACTTGCCGTGACGCCTGCGGGGCTGATCGATCTTGATGCGCTTACGAGCACACTGGCAGGCCATGACGCGTCCGAAGGGCTGCCGGTGGTCGCCGTGATGCTGGTCAACAATGAAACGGGGATCATCCAGCCAATCCGCGAGGTCTCCGCCATCGTAAAGAAGCTTGGCGGATTGCTGGTGGTTGATGCCGTGCAGGCTGCTGGCCGCATCCCGCTGTCGATCGCAGATGTCGGCGCCGACTTCATGATCCTTTCGGCGCATAAACTCGGCGGCCCGAAGGGCGTCGGCGCGCTGGTGTCGAAGGGCGAGACTTTCATGCCGGAGCCGCTCGTGCGCGGTGGCGGTCAGGAAAAGGGGCATCGGGCCGGTACCGAAAACCTCCCGGCGATCGCGGGCTTTGGTGCGGCGGCAGAGCGGATGTCGGCAGATCTGTTGAACCGGAATGCCGGGATTGCTGCACTGCGCGACCGTGCGGAGGCGGGGATGCTCTCAACTGCGCCAGAAACCGTGATTTACGGCCGCAGCGAGGCGCGGGTCGGCAATACGAGTTTCTTCCATCTGCCGGGGCTGAAGGCGGAAACCGGGCAGATCGCCTTCGATCTCGAAGGCCTCGCACTGTCGGCGGGAGCCGCCTGCTCGTCGGGCAAGGTCGGCGCGAGCCATGTGCTGACCGCCATGGGCGAGGATGCCGCGACCGGGGCTCTGCGCCTGTCGATTGGCCCTGATACGACGGAGAGCGACATCGATCGCTTTCTGGGCGCCTTTGTGAAGATTGCTGCCCGCCGCAAACCGGCGGGGCAGGCCGCGTAAAGCGGCGAAAAACCGGGCCAAACATCGTTTTTCCCTTGCCAAGAGGGGTGAAATGATGGCTCGGGAACCTTAAGTATGGCGGGTCACCGCCCAACGTTAACAAGCTGCCGGAATTTGGCCCGGCAAGATTGGAGAACGACCATGGCTGCTGTGCAGGAAACGATCGATCAGGTCCGCCTCATCGATGTGGATCAGTACAAGTATGGTTTTGAAACTACTATCGAAGTCGACAAGGCCCCGAAGGGTCTGTCGGAAGACATCGTCCGCTTCATTTCGGCAAAGAAGAACGAGCCGGAATGGATGCTCGAATGGCGCCTCGACGCCTATCGTCGCTGGCTGACGATGGTCGAGCCCACCTGGGCGCGTGTCGACTATCCCAAGATCGACTTCAACGACATCTACTATTATGCGGCGCCAAAGACGGCTGCCGGCCCGAAGTCGCTCGACGAAGTCGATCCCGAACTCCTGAAGGTCTATGAGAAGCTCGGCATTCCGCTGAAAGAGCAGGAAATGCTGGCCGGCGTCCAGACCTCGAAGATCGCCGTTGACGCCGTCTTCGATTCGGTTTCGGTCGTGACGACCTTCAAGGAAGAGCTGATGAAGGCCGGCGTGATCTTCATGTCGATCTCGGAAGCGATCCGTGAGTATCCGGATCTGGTGAAGAAGTATCTCGGCTCGGTCGTACCCATCACCGACAACTATTATGCGACGCTGAACTGCGCCGTCTTCACCGACGGCTCCTTCGTCTACATTCCGAAGGGCGTTCGCTGCCCGATGGAGCTGTCGACCTATTTCCGCATCAACGAGAAGAACACCGGCCAGTTCGAGCGCACGCTGATCGTCGCCGAAGAAGGCGCCTACGTTTCCTATCTCGAAGGCTGCACGGCACCCCAGCGCGACGAAAACCAGCTGCACGCAGCCGTGGTCGAACTCGTTGCCATGGATGATGCCGAGATCAAGTATTCTACGGTTCAGAACTGGTATCCCGGCGACAAGGACGGCAAGGGCGGCATCTACAACTTCGTCACCAAGCGCGGCGATTGCCGTGGCGACCGTTCGAAGATCTCGTGGACCCAGGTCGAGACCGGTTCGGCGATCACCTGGAAATACCCGTCCTGCATCCTGCGCGGCGACGACAGCCAGGGCGAGTTCTACTCGATCGCCGTCTCCAATGGCCACCAGCAGGTCGACAGCGGCACCAAGATGATCCATCTCGGCAAGAACACCAAGAGCCGCATCATCTCCAAGGGCATCTCGGCCGGCGTGTCGCAGAACACCTATCGCGGCCAGGTTTCCATGCACCGCAAGGCGGAAAACGCCCGCAACTTCACCAATTGCGATTCGCTCCTGATCGGTGACACCTGCGGCGCGCATACGGTGCCTTACATCGAGGTGAAGAACTCGACGGCCAAGGTGGAGCACGAGGCAACGACCTCGAAGATCTCCGAGGACCAGAAGTTCTACGCCATGCAGCGCGGCATCCCGGAAGAAGAGGCGATTGCGCTCATCGTCAACGGCTTCGTCCGCGACGTCATCCAGCAGCTGCCGATGGAATTTGCGGTTGAGGCGCAGAAGCTGATCAACATCTCGCTTGAGGGGTCGGTCGGCTAAGGTCGACCGACCACCTACTCATTTCTCTGCGCTTGGCGCGTGACCCCATTCGTCCGAAAGGATTTTTCTATGCTTGAAATTCGCAATCTCCATGCCCGTATCGCCGAAGACGGCACCGAAATCATCAAGGGCCTGAACCTGACCGTGAAGGCCGGCGAAGTCGCGGCCATCATGGGCCCGAACGGCTCCGGCAAGTCGACGCTGTCCTACATCCTGTCGGGTCGCGAAGACTACGAAGTCACCGAAGGCGACATTCTCTACAACGGCGAGAGCATTCTTGAACTCGACCCGGCCGAGCGCGCTGCCAAGGGCATCTTCCTTGCCTTCCAGTACCCGGTCGAAATCCCGGGCGTGGCCACCATGCAGTTCCTGAAGGTTGCCATGAACTCGCAGCGCAAGGCACGCGGCGAAGCCGAACTGACGACGCCGGATTTTATCCGCCGCGTCAAGGAAGCCTCGGCTGAACTGAAGATCAACCCTGACATGCTGAAGCGTCCGCTGAACGTCGGCTTCTCCGGCGGTGAGAAGAAGCGCGCCGAAATCCTGCAGATGGCGCTGCTCGAGCCGAAGCTCTGCATTCTCGACGAAACCGATTCTGGCCTCGACATCGATGCGCTGAAGATCGTCGCTGACGGCGTGAATGCCCTGAAGCGTCCGGACCGTGCGACCGTCGTCATCACCCACTACCAGCGCCTGCTCGACTACATCGTGCCGGATAGCGTGCACGTCCTCTACAAGGGCCAGATCATCAAGTCGGGTGACAAGAGCCTGGCGCTGGAACTCGAAGCCAACGGCTATGCCGACATCACCGGTCAGGCCGCCTAAGGGCTCTCAAGTTTTAAAGGAGTTGCAACGATGACATTGCAAGCGGCCAACCGGCTCACTGTAGCCGAGACCCAGCTCATCGACGCTTATACCAACCAGATCGGCAGCCTTCCGGGCGATGGCGCCGTGCTTCTGAAGCGCGACGGCCTGTTCGACGCGCTGAAGCGCCAGGGTCTGCCGACGCGCCGCGTCGAGACCTTCCACTACACGGACCTCAAGGCGCTTCTGCGCGCACTCCCGGCCGAAGAGCCGCAGGCGGTTGCCCAGGCGATCAACCCGCTCGTGGCCGGCGCCCATGTGCTGAACGTGTTGCAGGGTGTTGCCCAGAGGCCGGCAGCGCTGCCGGACGGAGTGAGCATTTCGCTCTATCGCGACGCGCTTTCCGATGGTGCAGCAGCAGAGGGCCTGACCGCCTTCAACGCCGACGACACGATCGGCCGCCTCAACGGCGCCTTTGTGCGTGACGGCTTCACGCTCGACGTGGCCGACGAGGCCGAGATCGAAGCGCCGATCGAGCTGCAGTCGGTGCATGCCGCCGGCCAGCTGCACCTGCGTTTCCCGGCGACGTTCGGCAAGGGTTCCAAGGCAACCGTCATCGAGCGCCATGTCGGCCAGAGCGGCTCGGCAGCACTCGCCTCGGTCGTCGCCGATTTGAAGCTCGGCGAAGGCGCCGAGATCACCTGGATCATCCTGCAGGGCGAAGGCGATGCCGACACCCATCTCGGCCAAATCCGCGCCGAGCTTGGCACTGACGCCAAGTTCCGCCTCTTCATTGTCAATGCCGGCGGCAAGCTGGTGCGCCAGGAAGTGCATGTGAAGACGGTAGGCGAAGGCTGCGATTTCATGATGCGCGCGGTCAACCTGCTCGGCGGTGACACCCATACAGACGTCACCATGACGCTCGGCCATGATGTCCCGAACACCACCTCGACGGAAATCATCCGCAACGTGTTGTTCGACCGCGCCAATGGTGTGTTCCAGGGCATGATCCGGGTCGCCCCGGATGCCCAGAAAACCGATGCGCGCATGGCCTGCAACACGCTGCTAATGTCCGACGACGCTGAGTTTTCGGTCAAGCCCGAGCTCGAAATCTTCGCCGACGACGTCCAGTGCGCCCATGGCGCGACGGTTGCCGACATCCACAAGAGTCATCTCTATTACCTGATGTCGCGCGGCATTCCGGAAAAGAAGGCCCGCGCTCTGCTGATCAACGGCTTCGTTGCCGAAATCGTCGAGGAGCTCGAAAACGAGCCGCTCGTCGAGGCCCTGGAAGAGATCATCACCGACTGGCTGGAGCATCATGGCTGACACGATCGCGGTAAAGACAGGATATGACGTCGAAGCCGTTAGGCGGGATTTCCCGATCCTGTCGCGCGAGGTCTATGGCAAACCGCTGGTCTATCTCGACAATGCGGCGTCCTCGCAGAAGCCGCAAAGCGTGATTGATGCAGTTTCGCATGCCTATTCCCACGAATATGCCAATGTGCATCGTGGTTTGCATTTCCTGTCCAATGCCGCGACGGACGCCTACGAGGCGGCGCGCGAAAAGGTGCGGCGTTTTCTTAATGCCCCCTCGATCGGCGAGGTGATCTTCACAAAGTCCTCGACCGAGGCGATCAACACGGTCGCCTATGGCTGGGGCATGAAGCATATCGGCGAGGGCGACGAGATCGTGCTCTCGATCATGGAGCACCACTCGAATATCGTGCCCTGGCATTTCCTCAGGGAACGCAAGGGTGCCAAGCTCGTCTGGGCGCCGGTGACCGATGACGGCGCCTTCGACATGGAAGCCTTTGTCGGCTGCCTGACCGAGCGCACCAAGCTGATCGCAATCACCCATATGTCGAACGCGCTTGGCACGGTCGTCCCGATCAAGGAAGTCTGCCGGATCGCGCATGAGCGCGGCATCGCCGTCATGGTCGATGGCTCTCAAGGGGCAGTCCACATGCCCGTGGATGTCCAGGATCTCGGCTGCGACTGGTATGCGGTGACCGGCCACAAGCTCTACGGTCCCTCGGGCATCGGCGTGCTCTGGGGCAAGATGGACCGGCTTCGCGACATGGACCCCTTCATGGGCGGCGGTGAGATGATCATTGAGGTCGCCGAAGACCGCGTCACCTATAACGAGCCGCCGCATCGTTTCGAGGCCGGCACGCCGCCGATCGTTCAGGCGATCGGTCTTGGCTATGCGCTCGATTACATGGAAAGCCTCGGGCGCCCGGCGATTGCCGCCCACGAGGAAAGCCTGCGAGCCTATGCGCATGAGCGTCTCTCGGCGATCAATTCGCTGCGCATCATCGGCAATGCGCCGGGTAAGGGGGCGATCTTCTCCTTCGAGCTCGCCGGCATCCACGCCCATGATGTCTCCACCATGATCGACCGTCGCGGCGTTGCCGTTCGCGCCGGAACCCATTGTGCCCAGCCACTGCTCGCCCGCTTCGGCGTGACTTCCACTTGCCGGGCGTCGTTCGGTCTCTATAACACAAGGGAAGAAGTCGATGCGCTGGCGGACGCGCTGGATTACGCCCGCAGCTTCTTCGCCTGAGGAATGAACACCATGAGTGACACCGAAACCAAGCCCGATGTCCGTGACGGCATCATCCACACAGCGATCCCGGCGGACGAAGTCGCCCGCCTGTCGGACGATATCATCGCCGCGCTGAAGACGGTCTACGATCCGGAAATTCCCTCCGACATCTTCGAACTCGGCCTGATCTACAAGATCGACATCGAGGACGACCGCACGGTCAAGATCGTCATGACGCTGACGGCCCCCGGTTGCCCGGTTGCCGGCGAAATGCCGGGCTGGGTCGAGAATGCCGTGGGTTCCGTCGAAGGCGTGTCGGGCGTCGAAGTGGAGATGAGCTTCGATCCACCATGGACACCGGACCGCATGTCCGAAGAGGCGCAGGTCGCCGTTGGCTGGTATTGAGAGAATTAGGCAATTAACAAAACGGCCCGCATCACGCGGGCCGTTTTGCTTTTAGGCAAAGCTGTTCAGACTGTGCGATAGGCCCGGTCGAAATAGACGAGCGCCTGGCCGTCCTCGCGGGTGGTGACGTCGAGCACTTCGCAGAATAAGACGTCATGCGTGCTGCCGTCGTGCACTTCCGTGATCCGGCATTCGAAGGAGACGAGGGCATCTGCGAGGCGCGGCGTGCCGGTGTCTGTGGTCTGCCAGCTGGCTGCGGCGAAGCGCTCGTCGACCGGCGTCTTTCCACCAAAGAGCCGGCTGACCGGTTCATGCTCGGCGGCGAGAACGTTGACCGAAACGAGGCCGTTGGCGCTGACAGCAGGATAGGCTGAACTGCCCTTGTTGAGGCAGACAAGCAGCGTCGGCGGATTGTCCGAGACGCTGGTGACGGCGGTTGCTGCAAAGCCCGCACGTCCGGCTGGGCCATCGGTGGTGACGATGGTCACGGCTGCGGCGAGGCGGGCCATGCCATTGCGATAGGCCGCACTCTTTTCCGGCGAGACGCTGTCCGGTGCAGAGGCAACGGGGGCGATGGTCTTGGTGGCCAGCATGGGCGTTTCCTTCAAGCGTGTTCGAGGGTCGACAGGAAGTCGATCACCGCGCTGTTGAATGTTTGCGGATGGGTGACGTTGACGGCGTGTCCACCGGCGACGGTGAGCACGAGATTTGCGTTCGAGAGGCCGTCTGCGAGCCGCAACGAACGCGAATAGGGGACGAGCAGGTCGTCGCGGGTGGCGATGACAAGCGTCGGCGCCTGGATCTCGCCGAGGCGATCGTCGACGTTGAAGGCCCGCAGCGCTGCGATGCGCCGCAGAATGTTGTCGCGACCCTGGAAATGGGCGAGCGCATGCGCCTCTTCCGCCGCCATCTTCTCGGGGTTTTCCGCCATGTAGATGGCTGGATAGAGAAAGAGCGGCTGCGCCTTGACGAAGGCCTCGACACCGGCGTTTTCCAAAAGCGCGATGCGCACGTCGAAGCAACGTCCGGAATGCGGATCCGCCTTGCTCCAAGCATTGATCAGCACGAGGCTCTCGATCAGTTCCGGCCGGCGCAGCGCCAGATCCAGCCCGATCAGGCCGCCCAGCGCATGCCCCATGAAATGGAAACTCTTGAGCTTCAGCGTCTCGACGATTTCGAGCACGTCGTCGGCCATGGCCGCGATGCCGCCGATCTCTGGCACTGCGCCACCCGTCTTGCCACAACCGCGATGGTCATAGGTGATGACGCGGAACCGCTCAGACAGGGCAGGGATCTGCGGTGCCCAATAGCCGCCCGAGCCGCCGAGGCCCGATGAGAGCAGGATGGTCGGCGCATCGGGGGAGGTCAGACCGTGGATGTCGTAATGCATGCGTTTTTGCTCTGGCTTTGCCCCTCACCCTGACCCTCTCCCCGCAGGCGGGGAGAGGGGATGGCCGCCCTTTGTGCAGGGGAAGCCCAGGTGCAGGCGATTGCGGTCTGGTTTCTTCTCCCCGCTCGCGGGGAGAAGGTGGCGGCAGGGGGATGAGGGGCCGTGCTTTCCCTCACTTCTTCCCGATATGCGCGACGGTCGCGATCTCGACCAGTGCGTCCGGCTTCACCAGGCCGCATTGCACGCAGTAGCGCGCCGGCTTGTCGCCCGGGAAATATTCGGCATAGACCTTGTTGACGGCCTGATAGTTGGCCCAGTCGGTGACGAAGATGTGGTTCATGGTCACGTCGTCCATCGTGCCGCCGGCAGTCTCGATGACGGACTTGATGGTTTCCAGCACATGGCGCGTCTGAGCGGCCGCGTCGCCGACATGCACGACGTCATTGTTCTTGTCGAAGGGAAGGGTTCCCGAGACATAGAGGATGCCATCGGCAAGGGCGCCGGGCGAATAGGGGGCGATCGGCTTCTGGGTGCCTTCCGGAACGACGATGGTCTTGGGCATTCTTACACTCTCTTGGTTTGATGGGGCTTGGTTCGTATGGGGATGATCATTCGGCCGCATCGGCAGGCGCTGCCTGACCGATCGCGCCGCAGAAGTCGTTGACGGTCGCCACCCAGCCGAAGAATTTTTCGACGTTGTAGACGGTCGCCTGCTGGATGAAGTCGGGCCCGAGGTGATGCGTTGCGTCCTCGAGCATCACGCCGAAATATTCGAGGTGGAAGGCATCGCGCAGCGAGCTTTCGACGCAGACATTGGTGGCTATGCCGACAAAGACGAGATTGCGGATGCCGCGCACCCGCAGCACGCTGTCCATATTGGTGTTGAAGAAGCCGGAATAGCGGCTCTTCGGCACCAGGATGTCACCGGGTTTCGGCTGCAATTCGTCGACAATCGCATAGTCCCAGGTGCCCTTGGCGAGCAGCTGGCCCTGCAGTTCGGGCCGCTTGCGCATGGTTTTGAGCGCATTCGACTTGTGCCAGTTGGGCGAGCCGGGACCGCCCGCCTCGACATAATCAGGGTCCCAGCCGTTCTGGAAATAGACGACCAGCACTCCGGCTTCTCGGGCAGCATCCAGCGTCTTCTTGATGTTTGAGATCGTGCCCTTGGCGCCCGCAATGTCGAAACCGGCGAGATCGACGTAACCGCCTTCCGTCGAATAGGCATTCTGCATGTCGACCACGACGACTGCCGTTTCCGATGGCTTCAGCGTGATCGGTTCGGGGCGGGCCGGAAGCGTGACGCTTTTCGTCAGTTCCGGGCGCGGCTGATAGCCTGCAACAACGGCCTCGCTCATTCGGCCGCCTCCAGCATCTGGTTGACATGGGCGCGGCTCTTCATCAGCGGCTGCACGTATTTGCCGAACTTCTCGATGCCTTCGAGGAAGTCGTCGAAGGTCAGCATCACGCCACCGGTGCCGGGGACTTCGCTCATCTGGTCGAGCATGGCGGCGACTTCCGCATAGGAACCGATCAGCGTGCCCATGTTGATGTTGACGGCAGACACCGGGTTCGCCATGTGGCGGACATTGGTGTCGGAGCCGGACTTGGTGTCGACGGCGCTCTGCAGGCCGAGCCACTTGATGGCCTCCTCATCGGCGCCTGCCTTGTAGTGCTCCCACTTGGCGAAAGCTTCCTCGGTGGTCTCTTCGGCAATCACCATGGTCAGAACGAAAGAACGCACGTCGCGGCCGGTCTTCTCGGTGGCGGCAAGCAGCCGCTCATTGGTGGGCGCGAAGGCCTTCGGGGTGTTAACGCCGACGCCGAAGCAGAAGCTGTAATCGGCGAACTGGGCCGAGAAGGCCATGCCGGAATTGGAGGAGCCGGCGCAGATCAGCTTCACATCGCCTTCCGGGATCGGCTTCATCCGGCAATCATCCATCTGGAAATGCTTGCCCTTAAGATCCGACTGACCGGTGGTCAGAAGGTCTTTCAGCACGGTCGTGTATTCGGTCAGATATTCGTAGCGGTCGGAGAAATAGTCATCGCCGGGCCACAGGCCCATCTGACTGTATTCCGGACGCTGCCAGCCGGTGATCAGGTTGACGCCGAAGCGGCCATTCGAGATCGAATCGATCGTGGTGGCCATGCGCGCGATGATCGCCGGTGGCATGATCAGGGTCGCGGCCGTGCCGAAGAGCTTGATCTTTGACGTGACGGCGGCGAGGCCGGCCATCAGCGTGAAGCTCTCGAGATTGTAGTCCCAGAACTCCGTCTTGCCGCCGAAGCCACGCAGCTTGATCATCGAGAGTGCAAAGTCGAAGCCGTAATGTTCCGCCTTAAGGGTGATCGCCTTGTTGAGCTCGAACGTCGGCTTGTATTGCGGGGCATTCTCCGACAAGAGCCAGCCATTGTTGCCGATCGGGATGAAGACGCCGATTTCCATTCCTGTTCTCCGCTTCTGGAGGCGCGCTGGGCGCCGTTTTTGTTTCGCCAGAAACGAAGCAATCGCCGTGCCAGTCTGAAAAAACATTCAGAAACAGTAGCTTGGTCTGGGAGGCTGAAATATTTTTACCGAATGGTCAAAATTTGGAGGCGATCTGGCTCGATTTGCTCGTCTTTGCATCCGAATGGCGGATTCGCTGCGTGAAATTTGATCGCAGGCGATAGCGTGCGGCGAAGTCAGTGGTTCCCAAGCTTCTGACAAACATCAAGTTTTAGAATGTGCTGGTGCTGCCCACAGATTGATCACCGTCAGATCGTTGCCGGTCTGGAATTCCTGCCGACGCCCGTGCCGAGCCGCCTAAGCTATTGAACGGGCGAGGCGTGTCCATTACATTGCAACTGGAAACGCCGGACCTTGAATCCGGTTGTTGTTGGAGACTGTGCCGATGGGCTTTCAGGTAATGACCATGAGCGATGCGGCTGCCGCACGCGTCAGGGCGATTGTTGACAATTCCGGTCCCGATGCCAAGGGCATCCGCGTGGGGATCAAGAAGGGTGGCTGCGCCGGGATGGAATACACCATCGATCTGGTGACCGAGCCCAGCGCACGGGACGACCGGATCGAAAAGGATGGCGCGTCGGTCTGGATCGACCCGGCAGCGGTTCTTTATCTGCTCGGCACCGAAATGGGCTTCGAGACCACCACGCTGCGCTCAGGCTTCACGTTCCACAACCCCAACCAGACCTCGGCCTGCGGCTGCGGCGAGTCGGTCGAGCTCCAGGCTGCCGACTTGACGGAACTTGCAAGGCAGCGTCAGGCCACACCGGCCTGACGGGCCGGCTCAGCGCGGTTATCCTGCATGTTGGAAGAGGTACGATGCATGGATGAATGCATCGAATCATTCTTTTTTGCCGAAATGCGAAAAAATATCTTGCGAAGCGCTGCTTTTGCTAAATAAACTGCGGCCATGGATACTAGTGACCGCAAAATTATCGATCTTCTCGCCGAAGACGCCCGCCGCTCGCTCGCCAGCATTGGCGATGTGGTAGGACTTTCACCCTCTGCCGTCAATGAGCGCATCCGTCGTCTCGTTGCAGCAGGTGCCATCAGGCGCTTCACGCTGGAGGTGGATCCGGTGGCCCTTGGCCTGCCGATCACCGCCTTCATGCTGGTGACGCTGCCCCAGGATACGGAGCAGGCGGCCTTCCGCGACTATGCCGAGGCACATCCCGCCGTGCTGGAATGTCACCATGTCACGGGCGGCTGGTCCTACATGCTGAAGATCCGCACAGCCGATCTGACCGGCATCGAAACCTTCCTGGCCGATCTCAAGGGTGAGCGACTGATCGCGCGCAGCGAGACGATGATCGCACTGTCCACAGCGAGCGAGCGCAGCTACGTCATCGGCACCGATTGAGATGGATGCGCTCGTCTTCGGCAAGGGACTGGTGCTCGGCATTGCGATCGCCGCGCCGCTCGGGCCGATCGGTGCGCTCTGTATCAACCGGACGCTGGAGCGTGGTTTCTGGGCGGGCGTCGCGGGCGGTCTTGGGACTGCACTTGCCGACGGTGTCTATGCGGCGCTGGCAGCGACAGGTTTTACGGCGCTCGGCTCTTCACTCGGCTTCATCCAGCTGCCCTTGCAGGTCATCGGTGGTTTGTTTCTCATCTATCTCGGTCTGAGCAGCCTCAAGCCGCGCGTCAACGTCTCCGCCGCGCCTGTTGCCGCGCGTGGTTTGCTGACAACCACGGCGGCGACTTTCCTGCTCACCATCGCGAACCCGGCAACGATCCTCACCTTCGCCGCTATCTTCGCTGGTCTTGGGCTTGCCGCCGGTCAGAATGCCGGCGAGGGCGATGCAGCCGGCTTTCTTCTGGTCGCCGGCGTCTTTCTAGGCTCTCTTGCCTGGTGGTTCTTCCTGAGTGGTGTCGTGAGCCTGTTGCGCTCGCGCTTGCCGGAGGGATTCGCGGTTCTCGTCTCGCGCATCTCGGCATTCGTCCTTGTCGCCTTCGGTCTCGTGGCTCTCTTGCACGCGTTGATGGCGCTGCTCTGATCGTCCTGCCAGCAGAAGCTGTCACGAGTTCGTTAAGCCGGTGTCAATTCAGGCCGCGACCAAGAATTCCCTTGGAAATCCAATGTTGAACCGCTCGGATTTCCATTCGATTGTGCTACAGATCACAGCGGAGCAGGCAGCCTTTCTGCCTTGGGGGTGTCAATGTCACACAGGCAGGCGACGGCCAATGCGATGTTCGATTTCATCACGGAATCATCGCAGGCCCGCAACAACGATGCGGTGCTGGCCAGCCTGGACAAGGCGGCCAGGGCCTTTGGTATGGACTGCTACGCGATCTCGGGCATTCCGCTGCCCACCGAGCGCATCGACCCCTACTTCATGCTGAATGCCTGGCCGGATGGCTGGTTCGAACGCTACGTCCAGCAGAACTACGTGCATGTCGATCCCGTCATCTATCGCACCAAGATGTCGAATGAGGCCTTCGTCTGGTCCGAAGCTCTGGCTGACCAGCCGCTCAGTCGGTCGGCGAAGCGAGTGATGAACGAGGCGACCGAGTTCGGGATGTTGGACGGCTACAGCGTTCCGCTTCACTCGGTGGGCGGCTTCCAGGCGATCGTGACCTTCGGCGCGAAGAAGGTCGATCTGTCGAGTGAGCAGCGGGGCGCGCTGCATATCGTTTCAATCTATGCGCACAACCGGTTGCGCGCCTTCATGTCCGATAGCAGCGAACGAAGCGCCGCAGCTGCCGCAAAAGTGACCCCCCGTGAGCGCGAGGTCATCTTGTGGTGCTCCGCTGGGAAGACCAATTGGGAAATTGGCCAAATTCTTGGAATATCTGAGAAAACTGTCCAGCATGAAATTGCCTCCGCCAGCCGCAAGTTGAACTCGGTGAACCGTGCTCAATTGATCGCCGAATCGATCAGGCTTGGTTTAATCAGATAAATAGGCAGAACTGCCTATATTGCATTTCTCCCCCATGCCGCAGTGTCCACCCGGGTGATTTTGGGGGTGTGGATGCTTGCGACAATTCTGGGCGCAGACACGCGTGGCTATGCGGACATCATGGAGCAGGTCTGGCGCTTCCGGCATCGGCAGTTCGTCGAAAGACTGGGCTGGGAAGCGTGTCGCCGCGCTGATGATCGCGAGATCGATCAGTTCGACAGTGAAGAGGCAATCCATCTGCCGCTTCTCGTCGATGGTGACGTTGTGGGCTACAGCCGGCTGCTCCCGACGCTGAAGCCGCACCTGCTTTCGGATGTTTACCCCCACCTCATGGATGGGGCCGATTGGCCGCGCGGCCAGCGCATCTTCGAATGGACGCGCTGCATTGCCGAGGTTTCCGAAAAGACAATCGCTGGCGTGCCGATCTCCAACATCCTGATGACCGGGGTGATGGAGTATTGCCTGGTTGCCGGCATCCAGACGCTTGTTGTCGAAACCCATCCGAAGCTGGTCAACCTTCTGGTGACAACTGGTTGGGACGTCATGCCGCTGGCGGCGCCCAGCGTTCTGGAAGGAGCCCTGATTGTGCCGATTACGGCCAAGCCGTCGATGGCGGGCCTTTTGCGGCATCATGAGCTCTACGGCATCACGGGCAGTGTGCTCGACCTGGAACTCGCCCCCGGCAACCCGTTTTCAGCATCGGCGCTCAGGCGCGTTCCCTTCGCCGAGCTGCCCCATGGAAGTATCAATTATGCAAGAATGGCAGGAGAATGACATGACGGATGGCCAATTCCCATCCTCCGATATCTACGTACGCTCGATCGTCGAAGAGCAGGTGCGTAGCCTCAGGGAGATCATCAGGGGGGTATCGCAAAAGGCACCGCTCAGCGAAGAGGCTCTCTTTCTCGATCATCTTTTGCAGATGGTGTCTCTGGCGGCTGCAGACGGGCTCGATCGCCGCACTGGCCGCAAGCGGCAGTCGTCAGAAGCCGACGGCGGCCTGCGGGACATCCATGTCGACCTCGCAAAGATGGAGTTCGTCCCGAAGGGCCTCGATCGCGCCCAGTAGGTAGACCTGAAGCGTAAGGCTCTCCTGCGGGCTGGCACACAGCCTCTCGAGGGCCTCGTCGATCTGAAAGAGGCAGTCCTCGACGTAGTCGGTGGGCACGACACTTTGGAGGATGTCTTCGAGGTGCTGGTCGACCAGCGTTCTGAGGCGAGGGCCATCGATGTGATGCGCTGAGAGAATGTTGGTCTTCAGGCGATTTAGCGCGTCGTTATACATGAATTCCTCTATGCAACCTGCTGCAACTCAAGACTGTGTCCGCAAGCGGCGAAATTTGCAATCGCCGAATTCTCCGGCGGATGTGCTTTTGCTCGCCGAGCCGTGAATAGCCCAAAAATACTCGTGCCGACTGTGGTGTTCTGAGAGCGTCCGTCGTCTTGACCATGATCAATTCGGAAGCCTCCGAAGAGGCATCTGGTTTGGACAGGCATTGGAAGACGAATCAGCGTCTATTGATGCTGTTCAATACGTCCCAGATCTCGGCGCCTGTCTCCCAAACGGCAGCATTGGCCTTGAAGCCCAGTTCGCTCTCGACGAGCGACATCATTTCCGAAGCGAGATCCACATTCGAAGCATCGGCAAAGGTGTCTTCACCCGATGGTGCGACAGACGCCGCGACTCCGCCCGGTGCCGTGCTGGAAAATCGGGTTTCCAGCTTGTCGTATTTGGGTGTCATCGCATTGGCGATATTGTTCGCCGATGCCGCAAGCCGTGTCTGCTGCGCCTGCATGCCGGAAAGGGAAATGCCCATGACGGCTGAAATGCTCATGGCTATATCCTGCGTTCATACCGAAATTCAGAACATCAGAATAAACTGTGCCGGTTAGCATAATGCGAACGGTGATGGTTTCCCTTTGGCAACGCTGCGCCGAAGACATGATCGGTTTCGATACAGACAGACAGGAGGCTTGCCGCTTCCATACTGAATTGGCGATCCAATCCGCAAAGAAAAACCCGGCGCGTCGCACCGGGTTTCAGGTCTTTGGATGGGATCGTCGGGCTTATTCGATGATCTGGATGATCTGACGCGTCTGCGGATCGACGATCACACGGCGCTCGTTGACGACAGTGTAGGAATAATCCTCATAGCCATCGACGGGATAGAGCTCGACCGGATCCTCGATCACGCGGCCGATCAGCACGTCGCCTTCATAAGGAACCGAGCGGACTTCGCGCTCCATGACATAGGTTTCGACCGGTGCCGGCACCACGATCGTCGACTGGGTGGCGACCGGAGCCTGCTGGATGATGACAGTTTCCTGCGCATTGGCCGACGCCGAGAGCGTCATGAGTGCCGCTGCACCAGCGAGGATAAGAGTATTGCGCATGTCTGTTCTCCTGTGTTGGACAGCTTGAAGAACGGGCACAGGGCCATTCCGTTCCATCACAGGGCGTTTCGGCGTGTCACCACAAATGAAGAACGCCGCCTCAAGGGCGGCGTTCTCATGGCAAATTTCAGGCTGTTACTCTGCCGCTTCGGCGTAGGCTTCCATCGGCGGGCAGGTGCACACCAGGTTGCGGTCACCATAGACATTGTCGACGCGGTTGACCGAGGACCAGTACTTGTCCACTCGGAATGCGCCCGGCGGGTAGCAGGCCTGTTCGCGGCTGTAGGGGCGATCCCACTGGCCAACCAGGTCTTCCACTGTATGCGGTGCGTTCTTCAGCGGATTGTTGGCCTTGTCCATCCGGCCTTCTTCGATGTCGCGGGCTTCCTCGCGGATCGCCAGCATCGCATCGCAGAAGCGGTCGATCTCGGCCTTGGTCTCCGATTCCGTCGGCTCGATCATCAGCGTTCCCGCAACCGGCCAGCTCATGGTCGGCGCGTGGAAGCCGCAGTCGATCAGACGCTTGGCCACATCGTCGACGGTCACGCCGGCAGAGGCCTGCAGCGGACGGGTGTCGATGATGCATTCATGCGCCACGCGACCCGAGGCCGACGTATAGAGCACGTCATAGGCGCCCTTCAGCCGTGCCGCGATATAGTTGGCGTTGAGGATCGCGACTTTCGTCGCCTGCGTCAGGCCTTCGCCACCCATCATCAGGCAGTAGGACCAGCTGATCGGCAGGATCGACGGCGAACCGTAAGGGCCGGCCGAGACCGCTCCCGGACGACCGTCGGTGACGACATGGCCCGGCAGGTAAGGAGCAAGATGCGCCTTGACGCCGATCGGACCCATGCCCGGACCGCCGCCGCCATGCGGGATGCAGAAGGTCTTGTGCAGGTTGAGGTGGGACACGTCAGAGCCGATGTCGCCGGGACGGGAGACGCCGACCATGGCGTTCATGTTCGCCCCGTCGAGATAGACCTGGCCACCGAACTGGTGGGTGATCTCGCAGATCTCGCGCACCGTCTCCTCGAACACGCCATGTGTCGAGGGATAGGTGATCATGCAGCAGGAGAGGTTGGCCGCATGTTCTTCCGCCTTGGCGCGGAAGTCGTCGAGATCAACGTCACCGTTTTCCTTCGACTTGACCGGCACGACCGTCATGCCGACCATCTGGGCAGATGCCGGGTTGGTGCCGTGTGCGGAGGTCGGGATGAGGCAGACCGTGCGATGCGTGTCACCACGAGCGAGGTGATAGGCGCGGATCGTCAGCAGACCGGCATATTCGCCCTGCGCACCCGAATTCGGCTGCATCGAAATCGCGTCGTAGCCGGTGACCGCGCAGAGCTTTTCCGAGAGATCGTCGATCATCTCCTTGTAACCCAGCGCCTGATCGGCCGGTACGAAGGGATGGATGTCGGAGAATTCCGGCCAGGTGATCGGCAGCATTTCGGCTGTGGCGTTCAGCTTCATCGTGCAGGAGCCGAGCGGGATCATCGCCCGGTCGAGCGCGAGGTCGCGGTCCGAGAGCCGGCGGATGTAGCGGGTCATCTCGCTTTCCGCGCGGTTCATGTGGAAGATCGGATGCGTCAGATACGCGCTGGTGCGCAGCAGATCCGTCGGCAGGCGGTACTCAGCCGAGAAGTCCTCGACCTTGAAGCTGCCGCCGAAGGCCCGCCAGACGGCTTCCAGCACTGCCGGACGCGTGCGCTCATCGAGTGCGATGCCGACCTTGGTCTCGCCGACCTTGCGCAGGTTCACACCTTCCGCGACAGCCGCGCGCATGACGAGGCCCTGCATGTGGCCGACTTCGACGGTGATCGTGTCGAAAAAGGTCTCCGGCTCGATCGTGTAGCCGAGCTTTTCCAGCCCCTTCGCCAGGATGACCGTCTTCTGGTGCACCTGCTGGGCAATCGCCTTCAGGCCCTGAGGCCCGTGGAAGACGGCATACATCGAGGCCATGACGGCGAGCAGAACCTGCGCGGTGCAGATGTTCGACGTCGCCTTTTCGCGGCGGATATGCTGTTCGCGGGTCTGCAGCGACAGGCGGTAGGCACGGTTGCCGCGAGCATCTACGGAGACGCCCACCAGACGGCCAGGCATAGAGCGCTTGATCGCATCCTTGACCGCCATATAGGCCGCATGCGGACCGCCGTAACCCATGGGAACGCCGAATCGCTGGGTCGAACCGATGGCGATATCAGCACCCATTTCACCGGGCGATTTCAGGAGCAGCAGCGCGAGAATGTCTGCGGCGACGGCGGCAAGCGCGCCGGTCTGGTGCAGACGGGCAATCAGGCCAGAGAAGTCACGGACATGGCCGTGCGTGCCCGGATACTGGAAGATCGCGCCGAAGACTTCCGTCGGGTCGAGATCGGTGAAGGGGTCACCGACGGTGACGGTCCAGCCGAGGGGCTCGGCACGCGTCTGGATGACGGCGATGGTCTGCGGATGGCAGTCCTTGTCGACGAAAAAGCCGGTGGCCTTGGTCTTGGCGCTGCGCTGGCAGAGCGCCATGGCTTCAGCAGCAGCGGTGGCCTCGTCGAGCAGCGACGCATTCGCGACGTCGAGACCGGTGAGGTCGGTCACCATGGTCTGGTAGTTGAGGAGCGCCTCCAGGCGGCCCTGGCTGATTTCCGGCTGGTAGGGTGTATAGGCCGTGTACCAGGCCGGGTTTTCCAGGATGTTGCGCTGGATCACCGGCGGCGTGATGGTGCCGTAATAGCCCTGACCGAGAAGCGAGGTCAGGACCTTGTTCTTGTTCGCCGTCTCGCGCAGCTTGTCGAGCGCCTCGCGCTCGGTCATTGCCGCGCCCCAGGTGAGCGGCACCTTCTGGCGGATCGAGCCGGGTACGGTATCGTCGATCATCTCGTCGAGCGAATGATAGCCGATCACCTTCAGCATCTCGGTCATTTCGGCGGGCGAAGGACCGATATGGCGCCGATTGGCGAAGTCGTAGGGATCGTAATCCGTGAACTGGAATTCGGTCGTCATCAGGCGATCAACTCCTTGTATGCGGCTTCGTCGAGCAGTGCGTCGGCGTCAGAAGGGTTGGCGAGCTTCAGCTTGAAGAACCAGGCGGCACCTTCCGGATCGGAATTGACAAGCGACGGATCGTCGACGATCGCCTGGTTGATCTCGACCACTTCACCATCGAGCGGGCAGTAGACGTCGGAGGCTGCCTTGACGCTCTCGACGGTCGCGGCGGTGCCATCCTTCTTGAAGCTTGAACCTTCGTCCGGCAGTTCGACGAAGACGAGATCGCCGAGCTGGCCGGCGGCATGCGTGGTGATGCCGACGGTTGCGACATCGCCTTCGATCTTCAGCCATTCGTGTTCAGCGGTGAATTTCAACATGGTTCTCTCCGGAGATTTTTTCAGCGTTTGTAGGTGGGGGTAACGAAAGGAAGCGCGGTGACGGTGAGCGGCATCAGCTTGCCACGCACCTCCGCGAAAACCTGGGTGCCGGGCACGGCGATCTCGGTCGGTACGTAACCCATGGCGATCGGGCCTTCGGCGCTCGGGCCGAATCCGCCGGATGAGACGTGACCGATCTCGGTCTGACCTTCGGCATCGGAGAACAGCTTTGCCGGTGGGCGCACCGGCGCCTTGCCCTCGGGCTTCAGACCAACGCGGCGGCGGGAAACGCCATTCTCAAGTTCGCCGAGGATGCGCTCTGCACCCGGAAAGCCGCCCGCACGGTCGCCACCGTTCCGGCGCACCTTCTGGATTGCCCATTCGATCGACGCTTCCACAGGCGAAGTGGTCGTATCGATGTCGTTGCCGTAGAGGCAGAGCCCGGCTTCGAGGCGGAGCGAATCGCGTGCGCCCAGCCCAATTGCCTGACAGTCCGGCTGGTCGAGCAGCGCCTTGGCGAGATCGGTGGCGCGGTCTGCGGGCACCGAGATCTCGAAGCCGTCCTCGCCAGAGTAGCCGGTGCGGGAGGCGAGGGCAGGGATGTCGCCGAGGGAAAGCTCGCGCACGTCCATGAACTTCATGGCTGCAACATCGGAATTGAGCGCCGCAAGTACGGATTCGGCCTTCGGACCCTGGAGGGCGAGCAGCGCCCGGTCGTCATGCACGAGAACCTGAACGCCATCAGGAAGCTTCGCCCTGAGATGGACGATGTCGGCATCCTTACAGCCGGCATTGACCACGACCAGCAGGCGCTCGCCGAGGCGGGAAATCATCAAATCGTCGAGGATGCCGCCATTGTCGTCGGTGAAGAAGCCATAACGTTGACGGCCGTCCTTGAGGCCGAGGATGTCGACGGGAACGAGCGTTTCTAGCGCCTTGGCGGCATCATCATAGGTGCCGGAGGGTGCGACCAGTTCGACCTGGCCCATATGGGAAACGTCGAAGAGACCTGCGGCGGAACGGGTGTGCAGGTGTTCCTTCAGCACGCCGGCGGGATACTGCACCGGCATGTCGTAGCCGGCGAAGGGCACCATCTTGGCGCCAAGCGATACGTGAAAGTCATAAAGGGGGGTGCGTTTGAGTTGGGTCTTATCGTCCAAGACGTCGCCTCCGGGTTTGAGCGCTCGCGCGCTAGCTCAAGTCTGGGCACGGTTGTGCCGCTTCATGAGCCCCCTCTGTCCTTGTGCCTGAGATTGTTATCCCTTCGGCGCGGCCCGCTTTGGAAACGGGCCTCTCTCCAGAGTGCAGTCGACGCCTTGTGGTCCTTTTGCCTGAGAGTTTCCGGGGCGGTTGCTCCTTCGGCTCCGGATCAAACCGGTATCTCCCAACAAGGTCATGAAGGCATTATCTGGCAGTGTGGCGGCTTGGCAAGAGGCTGCGTCGCTCGCAAGCAGATTTTTGTCGCTCGGGCATCATGATTGCGTCAGCCGGGCATCGGGGAGGGTGGGCCACAGGCGCGGCATCTCGCCACTTGGCAGGACGGGCGCATCGCGATAATGCAATGGTCCGAACGGGGACGACGATGAAACCGAAGGTCAAGACAGCGACGATCATCCTGCGCATCTTCTGCGCCATTGTCTTCCTGTCGGTTGGTTTCGGTCATCGGACACCTGCCGCCATCGCGGCGGATGTTCAGTCGCTCGCCTACAGCCTTCCCGACGGCAGCTTTGCCGACCTATGCATCGCAGACCAGGGCCAGAAACACGCCAAGCCCGCCGGCGATTGCGAAGCCTGCCGCCTCGCGGGCGCCGTCATCCTGCCTGCACCCTCGGATCAGTCCTGGCTTGTCAGTGCGTTTTCAAGCCTTGGGCTGGTCAGGCCCGTCGTCTCGACGGATCGCTCTCGATATGTCCTCGACCGTCCCCGCCTGCGCGGGCCGCCGCTCTCCGTCTGATCGTTTTTCACCAACAGACAATGACGGACGACCGCCGACGGCCAAGACGGACCGCGGCACGGAGAGACACCCATGAAGACCCAAATGATTCTCGCAACCACGATCGCAACGCTCGCCATGACCACATCGGTGTTCGCGCATGCGACCTTCGCCAACCAGCCTGCCAAAGTCGGCTCTTATGTCGCCGCCACCCTTCAGGTGCCGCATGGCTGTGACGGCAAGGCAACGAACGAAGTCCAGATCAAGCTGCCGGAAGGCTTCATCTCCGCCAAGCCGATGCCGAAGGCCGGCTGGGAAGTGGAAGTCATCACCGGCGACTACCAGAACAGCTACGACAACCACGGCAAGGCCGTGAAATCCGGCCCGGTCGAAATCCGCTTCAAGAACGGTGACCTGCCGGACAATTTCTACGACACCTTCACCGTCTACGGAAAGATCGCTGCCGGCGATCCGGCGACGGGCCTCGCCTTCCCGACGGTTCAGCTCTGCGGCACGGATGGCAAGGTTGCCTGGGACCAGATCGCGGCACCGGGCCAGGATCCCCATGACCTCGATGGTCCGGCGCCTGTTCTGCAGCTCGTGGCAGCGGAAGGCGACGCGCATGGCGGACACGGGGCACACGGCGCCCATGGTGGTCACGCCGCCCCTGCCGAGCAGGCCACAGCGGACGGTCATGGCGCACATGGTGCGCATGGCGATCACGCCGGTCATGGTGATCACATGGCGGCTGCAGATCCAGGCGGCTTCGAGACGGTCACCGCGGGAGAGCTTGAGCTGACGGCCGGTTTCACCAAGGCCATGCTGCCCGGCCAGCCTGTCGGTGGCGGTTTCATCACCATCACCAACAAGGGCGGCGAAGACGACACGCTGGTGTCTGCGACCTCGGCCCAGGCCGGCGAAGTGCAGTTGCACGAAATGGCGATGGAAGGTGACGTCATGAAGATGCGTCAGCTGACCGACGGCATTGCGATCCCGGCCGGCGAGACCGTCGAGCTGAAGCCGGGCGGTATGCACCTGATGTTCTTCAAGGTGGCCGAGGCCTTCAAGGAAGGTGCGACCGTCAACGTCACGCTCACCTTCGAAAAGGCCGGTGCCGTGGACGTCGTCCTGCCGGTCGGCCCGGCCAGAAGCAACTGATCCACTCAAGTCTGGCATAAAAGAAGCCGCGACCGTCAAACGGTCGCGGCTTTTGCATGGGCTTGGGAGGGAGAGGTTAGGCTACAGAGTTCTTGTAGGCTTCGATCGTTTCGGCAAGCGTCGCCTGTTCATAGCGAGCCTGCGTGGACGTCAGGAAATAGAGGGCGAGTGCCGGCGGCTGCACGACATTCACCAAAGCCCGCAGTCTCAGATCTTCGCTCTGTGCTGCCTGCTGTGCCAGCACACGGGTATGCTCTTCCACATACGTGGCACGGGAGACGCGCTGTGGCGGTTTCACCGGTTCCATCGCATAGGCAGCGGTTTGTGCTGAGACTGTGACAACCTGTGTCATGGGCGTTTTCCAGATTACATAACGATATTAGCATAAACCACGGTTATCTATGCATCTTTAAGTCGAATGATGATATTTGAATAAAATTCTATTGGTTGCAAATCGCTATCATCACGCCCGAACTCTTGCCCTCATTGCGCCAGATCAAGGCGGATTTTCCTCATAACGGGATAGTGGCTCATCAAGACACGAGGAGCCGAGACATGATCATTCTTGTCGGTTATGCGACCATCGAGGGACAGACGCGCAAGATTGCGGAAGCCATTGCGGCTAACATCGAAGCGGCGGGCGATCGGGCTCTGCTGTTCGACATCACCTCGGGTGCGGAATACGCGCTTGGCCATCCCGAGGCGGCGATCCTCTGCGCGCCCGTCCATGCGGCCCGCTATCCCCACGCCTTTGCAAGCTTTGTGCGTCAGGAAGCGTCCTGGCTGAACGGCGTACCCTCCGCTTTCGTCTCGGTTTCGATGCTAATCCGCAGCGAGTTCGAAGAGGAGCAGGAAGAGGCGACGCACTTTCCGGACGGACTGCTCGCCGAGACCGGCTGGAAGCCCGCCCGTGTTCATCATGCGGCCGGCGCACTGCGCTATACCGAATATGATTTCTTCAAGCGCTGGATCATCCGGCGCATGGCGGAACATGAGAATGCGCCGACCGATGTCAGCCGCGATCACGAATTCACCGACTGGGTGGCCCTGAAAGCCTTTGTCGACGACGTTCTGACGCTGGCAAAGGCTTGACGCGCTAGCCTCGAAGGGTTTGAACGGCTTGAGACAACAGCCGTTCGAGCGGAGGCATCCATGTTTCATATCCTGCTGGTCGCGATCGGTGGCGCGACAGGATCGGTGGCCCGCTATCTGACCGGGCTGGCGATGACGCGTCTCTTGGGCCCCGCTTTTCCCTGGGGCACGATCACGGTCAACATCGTCGGATCCTTCGCGATCGGCCTGCTGACGGAGCTTGTCGCCCGCAAACTGGCAGCACCCATGGAGATGCGGCTGCTGCTCGTGGTCGGCTTCCTCGGCGGCTTCACGACATTCTCATCCTTCTCCCTCGACACCATGGCGCTCGTCGAGCGGGGCGCTGTGCTGACCGCTTTCGCCTATGTCGCGGCAAGCGTCACCCTGTCACTTGCGGCCGCTTTTGGCGGCCTTGCCCTTGGGCGCAGCCTGTTCTGAGCAGCCTGCCTGCATTTCCGCTTTCCCTTTCCGGCCGAAATCTACTAAAGGCACGGGACAAGTGGGTGGAGAACCCGAGCACGAGAGATTTCCCTGATGGCAGGCATCGAACATATTACCGTGGAAGCCGATGAGGCGGGCATGCGGCTCGATCGTTGGTTCAAGATCCACTATCCGGGTCTCGGCTTCGGCGCGCTTCAGAAGCTGCTGCGCTCGGGCCAGGTCCGTGTCGACGGCGGTCGCGTCAAGACCGATGCCCGCGTCCAGCCCGGCCAGGTCGTCCGTGTGCCGCCCATGGATGTCGACGCCAAGAAGACCGGCCCGATCGCCAGCCACGACCTGAAGCATGGCGACGACCATGAACTCCTGTCGCGCATGCTGCTGCATGAAGACGAGAAGGTCTTCGTGCTCAACAAGCCCGCCGGCCTTGCTGTGCAGGGCGGCTCGGGCCTCAATCGCCACATCGACAAGATGCTGGAAGCCTGGACGAGCAGGAAGGGCGAAAAGCCGCGCCTCGTTCACCGCCTCGACCGCGATACATCAGGCGTGCTCGTTGTCGCCCGCACCCGTGGCGCTGCTCAGAAGCTGACGGCCGCCTTCCGCGAGCGCGACACCAAGAAGATCTACTGGTCGCTGGTGAAGGGCGTTCCGCGCAAGCACGAGGACAAGATCTCGACCTGGCTCACCAAGGACCAGACCGATGAGGGCGACCGGATGCGCGTCTGCAAGCACGGCGAGGACGGGGCAGACCACGCCATCACCTATTACCGTGTGATCGATACGGCGGCCCAGAACCTCGCCTGGCTGGAGATGGAGCCCTATACCGGGCGGACCCACCAGTTGCGCGTTCATGCGCTCCATATCGGTCACCCGATCATCGGCGATCCCAAATACTTCATCGATGACCATAACTGGGATTTCCCCGGCGGCGTACAAAAGCGCCTGCATCTGCATGCACGCTATATCGACCTGCCGCATCCGAATGGTGGTCGCCTGAAGGTCACGGCACCGCTGCCGCCGCACATGGTCCAGACCTGGAACCTGCTCGGCCTCGACCAGCGCGATGGTGACAGGGACGGCGAATGAAGCTTGTACTCTTCGATTGCGACGGCACGCTGGTCGACAGCGCCGGCCTGATCCATGAGGTCATGCGCCACACCTTCATCGCCTTCGGCAAGCCCGAGCCGGCACTGGAGACGACCAAATCGATCATCGGCCTGACGCTCGATATTGCGATCGCCCGTATGGACGGCAAGCCGCATGCCGATGACGAGGCGGTCGCCATGGCAGCCCACTACAAGAAGATCTTTGCCGATGTCCGCCGGGACTCCGGCTTTGGCGAGACCATGTTCGACGGCATCCGTGAGGTGCTGGATGCCCTGATCGCGCGCGACGACATCTGGCTCGGCGCCGTGACCGGCAAGTCGCGCCGCGGTCTGGAAATGATCCTTGAAGGCCATGGGCTGAAGCCCCATTTCCTGTTCTGCCGCACGGCCGACGAATGCCCGTCTAAGCCGCACCCGGCCATGGTAACGGAATGCTGTGACGAGGCAGGCATGGCACCCCGTGAAACGATCGTCATCGGTGACGCGATCTACGACATGCAGATGGCGAAGGCCGCAGGCGCGACCGCGATCGGCGTTGCCTGGGGTTACGCCAATCCGGACGAGCTCTGGAAGGCCGGAGCCGATGCCGTGGTCGAACGCCCCGCCGACCTTCTGGCCTATATCCACTAGGAGCCCTTGATGCGCGACGAACTCAGCCAGGACATTTTCGGGACCTTCATTCCGGAGTCGAGCCACGAGGACCCGGTGCGCCGGGCGCAGATCCAGATGAAGCGGCCGCTGCCGAAGCGCTTCTACGAGAGCGTCGGCATGGAGGAGCGTGAGGACGGCTTCTCGATCACCCTCGACGGCAAGTCGGTGAAGACGCCGGCCAAGAACCTGCTGACGCTGCCGACCCGCGAGGCGGCTGAACTTGTGGTGGCAGAATGGGCCGGGCAGGGCGAGTTTATCGACCCGGCGACCATGCCGGTCACCAAGCTTGCCAACACCGCTATCGACGCTGTCTCGAACAGCCTTTCCGAGGTCTTTGACGAGATTGTCCGGTTCGCCGGCACGGATCTCCTTTGCTACCGTGCCGACGGCCCAACGGAATTGATCGACCGCCAGGCAGCACGCTGGGATGCCGTGCTGTCCTGGGTCGCGACCGCCCATGGCGCCCGTTTCTTTCTCGTCGAGGGCGTGATGCATCAGGAGCAGCCGGCCGAGGCTGTGGCCGCTTACGCGCGTGCTCTCGAACGCTACCGCGATCCCTTCCAGATCTCCTGCCTTAACGTCGTGACGACGCTGACGGGCTCGGCTGTTCTGACCCTTGCTTTCGCCGAGGGTGCTTTCGACCTCGACGAAGTCTGGTCGCTTGCACATCTCGACGAGGACTGGACAATCGAGCATTGGGGCTCGGATGCCGAGGCCGAAGCGCGTCGTGAGGCGCGGTATGGCGAATTCGCGTCGGCAGCCTCACTCTTCGCGGCCCTTCAGCCCGCAAGTTAACCGTCCACTAACCATAAATGGCGAATTCTCGGGCAGGTCCAGAATCACCTGTCCGGGGTCGTCATGTTTGCTCGCAGTCTCCGCATCGCCGCAGCCGTCGGGCTCCTCATGGTGTTGGGATCCTGTACGCTGCTGCATGGCCGAAGCATCGACCGGCCGCTGGTCTACTACGTCCGCAATGTCACTGTTATGGCTGACGCCCGCATCCCGATCGACCTGATCGAAAGCGTAGATCGCCGCGTCTCTTCAGCAATTTCTGCGACCCGGGCGCCCGCAGGCGCCGAGCGTGTCGTGCTGCTGGTCAAGATCGACCGTCTCGGCTTTGGCGAGGGCGCCCGCCGCAGGCTCGCCCAGGCGAAGTTCACGGTGACGGCGACCTCCGTCGAGACGGGTGAACCTGTGGCGCAAGGCTTCTTCACCGTAAACAGCCCGACCGACGATCCCCGTTGGACGCGCCAGGCGCTTGCCGAGGAGATCGCAGCGCGCATCCGTTTCGCCTTCTCGCTGACGACGCCGCGCATCCGAAAGTCGCAGCCGCCAAGGACCATATCCACCCGCCTTGTTTCGGACCCCGCGCCGGTCATCGTGCCGAACGCGCCAGCATCAGTGCCGCGCACAGCGGCGGTCATGCCCAAGGTGGAGGCGCAAAAGCCTGTTGCGGTGGCACCTCCGGCCGCCCCCGCACAGCCTGCACCCCAGGAGATGGCGGGCCCTCCGGTTGTCGAAGCCCCCGCCGTGCGTGCCGCGGCTCCCGCACAGCCGGCGCGTCGTGCGGCTGACATCGGGTCCGGCACACCTGTGGAGCAGGGAGCAAGCGGCACGATCCGTCTGCGCGCCGACTGTGATCCGTCCGTCACGCCGGATTGCACCGCGACCCCATGATCGGCCCTTGGGTCGCGATGACGCAGCTGCAAGGCGCAGCCGTGATTGACTTGAACCTGACCTCGGCCTAATCCTCATGATGGATGGTTTCCGGACGACAGAGATGTTGTCCGGAGAGCAAAAGGGAATGCGAAGGCGTGGACCCCAACCGGGCATGCTGAACGCAGCCGACCCCGCGACTGTATTGCAGCGAGGGTTCTCCATCCGCTCTGCCGTTTCAGGTGGCGACGGGTCGCAGGGTGCGACCGGCCAATCGAGAGCGGCAGAACGGAAAAGCCACTGGGGTGGCAACACGATCAGCCGGGGCAGGACGCCTCTTTCTCTACGAATCGTCCGCTCTTTCGTGTTGCCGACAAACCCTGGGAAGGCGAGGAGAACCCGACGGTCCTTTCAAGGACCACGACCTGCGAGCCAGGAGACCTGCCATCCACGGGCATGGTGCCCACACTGGGGAGGTTTCCCCGTTGCCAGCACGGAGGTTGTCGTGGCGACGTCTTGCATCCGCGGGTCCTTGAGGCCCCGCCGGTGCCGGTCCGTATGTGCGGATCGTGCATCGATCTATTCTTCGCGCGTGTCTGGAACATGCGCCGCAGGTCAGCTGCGTGCGGCGTGGGGCCTTGGCACGCCATGACCGCATCCCAATCCCGATCCATCCTCGTTCTCGGCGGCGCCCGCTCGGGCAAGTCGCGTTTTGCCGAAACAACGGCGCGCAGCACCGGCCTGGATCGCGTTTATCTGGCCACGGGCCGCGCCTGGGACGACGAGATGGGCGCCCGCATCGAGACTCACAAGGCCGACCGTGCCAATGACGGCTGGACGACGCATGAGGAGCCGCTGGATCTCGTCGGGTCGCTGAAGGCGCTCGACAAGCCCGAGCGGGTGATCCTCGTGGATTGCCTCACACTCTGGGTCACCAATCTGATGTTGGAAGAAGGCCGTGACGTCGACGCAGACGGCGCGGCACTCGCCGCCAGCCTTAGGGGACTCGAGGCCACCGTCATCTTCGTCTCCAATGAAGTCGGCCTCGGCATCGTGCCCGAAAACAAGATGGCCCGCGCCTTCCGCGACCACGCCGGCCGTCTCCACCAAGCCATCGCCGCAGAGGCGGATGAAGTCTATTTTATCGCGGCAGGTTTGCCGTTGAAAATGAAGGGTTGAACCATGTTGCAGCAAAAGATCCCCGCCACCGTCATCACCGGCTTCCTGGGGGCCGGCAAGACCACCATCATCCGCAACATGCTGATGAATGCCGGCGGCAAGAAGATCGCGCTGATCATCAATGAATTCGGCGATCTCGGCGTTGACGGCGACGTGCTGAAGGGCTGTGGCGCAGACAACTGCACCGAAGACGACATCATCGAACTCACCAATGGCTGCATCTGCTGCACGGTTGCCGACGACTTCGTGCCGACCATGCTGAAGCTGCTCGAGCGTGACGTGAAGCCCGACCACATCGTCATCGAAACTTCTGGCCTGGCGCTGCCGCAGCCGCTGGTCGCCGCCTTCAACTGGCCCGATATCCGGACCCGCGTCACCGTTGATGGTGTCGTCACAGTGGTCGACAGTGCTGCCGTCGCCGCCGGTCGTTTTGCCGATGACCACGACGCGGTCGCCGCCCAGCGCGCCGAGGACGACAATCTCGACCACGAAAGCCCCATCGAAGAACTCTTCGAGGACCAGCTGACCTGCGCCGACCTTATCGTGCTCAACAAGACCGATCTGCTCGACGCTGCCGGCATTGCTGCGGTGCGCGCGGAAGTCACCGGCCGCACCAGCCGCAAGCCTTCGATGATCGAGGCAAAGAATGGCGAAGTGCCCTCGCTCGTCCTGCTCGGCATCGGCGCCAGCACGGAAGATGACATCGACAACCGCAAGTCCCATCATGAACTGGAGCACGATGCGCTGCATGCCTCGGGCGAGGACCACGACCATCATCACGACCACGACGAGTTCGAAAGCTTCGTGCTGAAGCTCGGCGCGATCAAGGATGCCTCGGAGTTCATCGACCGCCTCAAGCCGGTTATCGAGAAGCACGATATCCTGCGTTTGAAGGGTTTCATCGACGTACCCGGCAAGCCGATGCGCCTCGTCATCCAGGCCGTCGGCACCCGCATCGACACCTATTTCGACCGTCCCTGGACGAGCGCCGAAAAGCGCGAGACGCGCATCGTCGTCATCGGCCTGCACGAATGGGATTTCGGTGCGGTCGTCGAGGACGTTCAGGCAGCGGCCGGCTGATCCATGCATCTCCTGCTTGCCCAGAAGGGATCGATCAGCGACGGCGACGAGGCGATCGATCTTGGCCAGACCCCGGGGGACGTGCTGTTCCTCTCGGCGGCCGACACGGAGTTGGCTGCGATCGCAGCCGCCGTGGAGGCGAGGGGCGAGCAGGCGGTTCGCTGGCGGCTTGCCAGCCTGATGACGCTCAAGCATCCGATGTCGGTCGATACCTACATCAAACGCACGGCACGCCATGCGCGGCTTATCGTCGTCAGAGCGTTGGGTGGAGCAAGCTACTTCCACTACGCGCTGGAGGCGTTGCATGCTTGCGCCCGTCGCAGTCGCGCTGTCATCGTCGTACTGCCCGGTGACGACAAGCCGGACGACGGACTCGCACCGTTCCAGAACAGCTCAGACGAGGACCGACAGGCTCTCTGGACCTATTTGACCGAAGGTGGCGCGGGGAATGCATCCGCTTTCGTCGCCTATGCCGAGGCCTTGCTCGCTGGCGCCGACCGGCCGGAGCCTGCACGTCCGCTGTTGAAGGCCGGCATCTGGTGGCCGGGCAGGGGCGTGATAGGGGTTGAGGAATGGGAGAGGCTGGCGTTTGCGGAGCCCCCCTCTGACCTGCCGCCCATCGCCCCACTCTGCTTCTACCGCGCCCTCGTCCAGGGCGGCGAGACGGCGCCAGTCGAAGCCATGGTCGAGGCCTTGAAGGCCGAGGGTCTCATTCCCCTGCCGGTGTTCGTCTCCAGTCTCAAGGACCAGGTCTCGGTCGATACGCTGCGCGCCATCTTCGACCGTTTCCCGCCATCGGTGGTCATCAACACGACAGGCTTTGCCGTCTCGACCCCGGGCGCCGAAAAGCCGTCGACGGTGCTCGACGAGACGGGCGCCGTCGTGCTGCAGGCGATCTTCTCCTCTTCGCCGCGTACCACCTGGGAGAATTCGAGCCAGGGCCTGAGCGCCCGCGATCTGGCGATGAGCGTCGCCCTTCCTGAAGTCGACGGCCGCGTCCTGACCCGCGCCGTCTCCTTCAAGTCGAAGGCGCGGTTCGATGAGCGGGTCGAAGCCAATCTCGTCAGCCATGAGCCGGATGCCGGCCGCATGCGCTTCGTCGCAGAGCTCGCTGCCAACTGGGCGAAGCTTCGCGCGACCGAAGCTGCGGATCGCCGGGTCGCCTTGATCATGGCCAATTACCCGAACCGTGACGGACGTCTCGGCAACGGGGTCGGTCTCGATACGCCAGCAGGCACGATCGAAGTGATGCGCGCCATGCGCGACGCAGGCTACGATCTCGCCGATCTGCCCGCGGACGGTGATGTGCTGATGCAGGCGTTGATGGCCGGCCCGACCAATGCGGCGAATGACGGACGCGTTATTCGAGAACGCCTTTCCGTCAGTGATTACATGAAGTTCTTCGAGGATCTTCCAAAAGAGGTTCAGGATCGCGTCACCGCGCGCTGGGGTGCCCCGGAGGCCGATCCCTTCAATCTCGAGGGCGCCTTCGCGCTGCCGCTGATGCGCTTCGGCAAGCTCATGATCGGCATCCAGCCGGCGCGTGGCTACAACATTGATCCCAAGGAAACCTACCATTCCCCGGACCTCGTGCCGCCGCATGGCTATCTCGCCTTCTACGCTTTCCTGAGGCGGGAATTCGGCGCTCAAGCGGTGATCCACATGGGCAAACACGGCAATCTCGAATGGATGCCGGGCAAGGCTTTGGCGCTGTCGGAAACCTGTTTCCCCGAAGCCGTGTTCGGCCCGCTCCCGCATCTCTATCCCTTCATCGTCAACGACCCCGGTGAGGGCACGCAAGCCAAGCGCCGCACCTCCGCCGTCATCATCGATCACCTGACGCCACCACTGACGCGGGCCGAAAGCTACGGACCGCTGAAGGACCTGGAGGCACTGGTCGACGAGTATTACGAGGCCTCCGGCGGCGATCCGCGCCGGTTGGTCCTTTTGAAGAAGCAGATCCTGGAGTTGATCGCCGATATCGGCCTCGACCAGGATGCCGGCATCGCCAAGGGCGAGGCGGAAGATCAGGCGCTGGAAAAGCTAGACGCCTATCTCTGCGACCTCAAGGAAATGCAGATCCGCGACGGGCTGCACATCTTTGGTCTAGCCCCTGAGGGGCGGTTGCTGACGGATCTCGTCGTCGCGCTTGCCCGGGTGCCACGCGGTCAGGGCGAGGGGGGTGATGCCAGCCTGCAGCGGGCAATCGCGTGGGATCTGCTGAAGACTGAAGGCTTCGACCCTCTCGACTGCGTCATGTCTGATCCCTGGACAGGCCCGAAGCCCGAGATGCTCGCCGATCGCGTCGACGCACCCTGGCGCACGGCCGGCGACGCCGTCGAGCGCATCGAACTCCTCGCTGCACAGCTGGTCGCGGGGGAGATCGCCTGCCCGGATGGATGGCCCCGCACCCAAGCCGTTCTCGCTGAAATCGGAACCCGCCTCAAACCCGCCGTCGTCTCCTCTGGCCCCGCCGAAATCCGGGGCTTGCTGAAGGGGCTAGCCGGCCAATTCGTGCCCCCGGGTCCCTCAGGCGCGCCCACGCGCGGGCGACCTGACGTCCTGCCCACAGGGCGAAACTTCTACTCCGTCGACAGCCGCGCAGTCCCCACGCCGGCGGCTTACGAACTCGGCAAGAAATCCGCCGAGCTTTTGATCCAGCGTTATGTGCAGGACCATGGCGAATGGCCTGTTTCATTCGGCATCACCGCCTGGGGCACGTCGAATATGCGCACCGGCGGCGATGATATCGCGCAGGCTCTGGCCCTCATCGGCGTCAAGCCGCTCTGGGACATGGCCTCGCGCCGCGTCACCGGCTTCGAGGTGATCCCGATGGCGATCCTCGGACGCCCGCGAGTCGACGTGACGCTGCGCATTTCAGGCTTCTTCCGCGATGCTTTCCCCGAACAAATCGCACTCTTCGACAAGGCGGTGCGCGCCGTGGCCGCCCTTGACGAAGATGAGGGCGACAATCCGATCGCGGCCCGTGTCCGGGCAGAGACCGGCAAACTGGTCGCCGAAGGACTCGATGCAAAACAGGCCGCCCGTCGCGCCGGCTACCGCGTCTTCGGCTCTAAGCCTGGCGCCTATGGGGCTGGCCTGCAGGCACTCATCGATGAAAAGGGCTGGACCGACCGCGCCGATCTCGCCGAGAGCTATCTCGTCTGGGGCGGTTATGCCTATGGCGCGGGCGAGGAAGGGAAGGCCGAACGTGGGCTGTTCGAGGAGCGGCTGCGCTCTGTCCAGGCCGTGGTGCAGAACCAGGACAACCGCGAGCACGATCTGCTCGACAGCGACGACTACTACCAGTTCGAAGGCGGTATGACGGCGGCGATCGAACATGTGGCGGGTGTCAGGCCCAAGGTCTATCACAACGACCATTCGCGGCCGGAAAAGCCGGTGATCCGCAGCCTCGAGGAAGAGATCGGTCGTGTCGTGCGCGCCCGTGTGGTCAATCCAAAGTGGATCGACGGCGTCATGCGCCACGGTTACAAGGGCGCTTTCGAGATCACTGCCACGGTGGACTACATGTTCGCCTTCGCCGCAACGACGGGTGCCGTCCGCGACCATCATTTCGAGGCCGTCTACCAGGCCTTCATTCTGGATGAGCGCGTGCGCGACTTCATGGCCGAGAAGAATGCACCGGCCCAGAAGGAACTGGCCGAGCGCCTGATCGAAGCGATCGACCGAGGCCTGTGGACGCCGAAGAGCAATTCGGCCAAGTTCACGTTGAGCGAAATGGTCGATGGAGGTGTGCGTGCCTGACGTTCAGGATGGAAAGCCGTTGGTTTTGAGCGGCCATTGCCTGTGCGGTGGGGTGCGCTTCCGCACAACTGGCCTCGTTCGAGCCTCCGGCCATTGCCATTGCGAAAGCTGCCGCCGCGCTGCCTCCTCGCCGGTCACCACCTTCTTCACCGTTCCGCGCAAGGGAATAGAACTCTCTGGTGAAAGCCTTCGCTACTACGCGTCTTCGCCCGGCGTTCGCCGCGGCTTTTGCGGCAATTGCGGCTCGCCGATGTCCTTCGAGACGGAACGCCGACCTGAGGATATCGATTTGTATGTGGCGAGTCTTGATGACGGCCTTTCCGTCCCGATCCGTGAGCACTGGCACTGGGACGAACGCGTCGACTGGCTGACTGTCGTCGACGAGCTGCCGAAGAGCGAGGGCGGCGTGTGACGAAGTCGGTGCATATCGAACTGGTGGAGGGTGATGACGCTCTCCTGACCGGAGCCGTCGATGCCATTCTCGATGAGGCAGCCAAAGCGCAGGGACACCCGTTCGAGGGGCGCAAGGTTCAACTGCGGGCCCTGGACGCTGACGGCAAGATGTTGGGCGGGCTGATCGGCGCCCATCTGCAGCGCTGGTTCTTCGTTAAGCTTCTCGCTGTTTCGCCCGAGGCGCGCGGCGGCGGCATCGGTGCGCAGTTGCTCGCACGAGCCGAAGCCATGGCGCGCGAGGATGGTCTCGTCGGGATCTATCTCGACACCTTCGAATTCCAGGCGCCGCGCTTCTACCTCCGCGAGGGCTACCGCGAGATCGGTCGCTTGCCGAAGGTGGGAGATGCCCCGCAGCGGATCTGGTTTGCAAAAGAATTCAACGAGACCGGGAGTACGACATGACCGAGGAAACCACTGCGAGCGGCGAAGCCGATCTCGCCCGCCACGCGGAAAAGATGGCCAAGAAGAAGGCCGCGCGCGACAAGATCATGGCGACGAAGACGGGCGAGAAAGGCCTGATCATCGTTCATACCGGCAAGGGCAAGGGCAAGTCGTCCGCCGCCTTCGGCATGATCTTCCGCCACATCGCCCACGGCAAGAAATGCGCCGTTGTCCAGTTCATCAAGGGCGCCATGTCGACCGGCGAACGGGACATGATCCTCAAGCATTTCTCGGACCTCTGCGACTTCCACACCATGGGTGAAGGCTTCACCTGGGAAACCCAGGACAAGGCGCGCGATATCGAGATGGCGCAGGCCGCCTGGGCGAAGGCCAAGGAGTTGATCCGCGATCCCTTAAATTCCATGGTGCTGCTCGACGAGGTAAACATCGCCATCCGCTACGACTATATCGATCTGGCCGAGGTGCTGGAGTTCCTCGCGACCGAGAAGCCTCCGATGACGCATGTCGTTCTGACCGGCCGCAACGCCAAGGACGAGTTGATCGAGCTTGCCGATCTCGTAACCGAGATGGAACTGGTGAAGCACCCCTTCCGCTCGGGCATCAAGGCTCAGATCGGGGTCGAGTACTAATAGGCGAACGGCCCAGGGGCTGAGTACTTAGCGCCGAAGAAAATCTGGGAGCGATCTATTATGGATCACTGACAGAATTTCGATGTCGGGAGACCGGATGGCGTAGAAGATCAGGTGCTCGCCCTGAGGATAGGAATAGCAGTTATCACGCAGTTCGGGTCGCGCTCGGCCAAGGAGAGGTTGCTCGGCAAGCCATCTGAAACGGTGCCTGAGTTCGCCGAGGTATTTGCGACGCTGCTCATTGCCCCATTGCCGCGCGGTATAGTCATTGATCGCCTTGAGATCATCAGCCGCTTTCGGCGTAAGGCGATAGCGGCCGCTCAACGGTGATCGACCTCGACATCCGTCTCGATCAGACGGTCGAGAAAATCGTCGCCGACAAACACTCCCGCCTTAGCCTGTTGCCGGCCTTCATCGATTTGTAGAAGAACGTCTGCAAGCTTGCGGTCCTGATCTTCCAAGCCTTTCAGCGCATCGTGCACGACCTCCTCCGCAGACGCATAGCGACCGCTCTTGACCTTCTCATCGATGAAGTTGAGCCAATGAGCTCCAAGATTGAGAGCTGTCTTTGCCATGGTTCCTCTCTGCGGGCCCTGAGTTGCCGAGAGTGAATATAGTGCTGCGCTCTCGGTCTGCAAAGAACGGACTCTTCAGACCCCGATCCACACCCGGATCGGGTTCGTCGGGTCAGCGAGCAGTCGGATCGCGAGTGCCACGCAGGTAACGACCAGCAGCGGCTTGATGATCTTGGCGCCCTGGCGCATGGCGAAGCGTGAGCCGGTCTGGGCACCGAGGAATTGACCGACGCCCATCAGGAGGCCGACTTTCCAGAGCACCACGCCGCTGGCAACGAAGATCAGGAAAGCGCCGACATTGGAGCCGAGGTTCAGAAGCTTCGTATGCGCCGTCGCCTTCAACATGCCAAATCCGGCAAGCGAGACGAAGGCAAGCATGAAGAACGAGCCGGTGCCCGGGCCGAACACTCCGTCATAGAGGCCGATCAGCGGCACAAGCGTTACGCCGAATACGAAGGGTGTCATGCGCTGATGGCGGTCTTCGTCGGAAATGTTCGGCTTCAGCGCAAAGTAGAGCGCGATGGCAACAAGCAGGAAGGGCATGAGCACCCGCAGAACGTCTCCCGGCACCACGGTTGCGATCAGGGCACCGATGGCACCACCGATGACCGCCATGACAGCCATCGGCAGCTGCTTTTTCAGATCCACATGACCTTTGCGCGCATAGGCAAGCGTCGCCGACCCCGCGCCGAACATTGACTGCAGCTTGTTGGTGCCGAGCGTTTCCAGCGGCGGAATTCCCGCAATCAGCATGGCTGGAATGGTGATCAACCCGCCGCCACCGGCAATCGAATCGATGAAGCCGGCGATAAAGGCAGCGACGAACAAAAGCAGCAGGGCTTGGAAGGCGAGATCGGCCACGGGGAGACTCGTGCAGGGTGAGGGAAGGTGCCGTCGTTGTGGACCAAACGCCTCGGCTGCGCAACCTTGCAAGGCCGTGTCGTGCGGGTCGCAGAGGGGACATTCTGTGAACTGCCGCTTCCGTCACACAAAGCGCCGCAATCCGGTTTGACCGCTGGGTTAGGCTTCGATAAAGCTCAGGGTAATGTGCGACGGCGCCTGTTCGACAGGCTGGAAATAGTCCGGTGCGGCCGACCCAATCAGGGGGCCAATTCCGGAGCTGTCCCAAAGGCCATGGACCACGCCTGAAGAGGTGGATGGTTCGGCGCTTCGTACAGGCAGACAAAACGAAGCAGGGAGGCCTTAACCTATGGCGGAAAAACTCGGAATCATGGTCTGCGGCCACGGCAGCCGCAATCAGAATGCGGCGAAGGAATTCGCCGTGATCGCAGAGGCGCTGCGCGCCCGCAACCCCGACATGCCGGTCGAATACGGCTATCTCGAATTCTGCAATCCGGTGATCTCAGCCGGTCTCGACAGTCTGCGCGAACAGGGCGTGACCCGCGTGCTGGCCGTCCCCGGCATGCTGTTTGCTGCCGGCCACGCCAAGAACGACATTCCCTCGGTGCTCAACACCTATCAGGCACAGAACCCGGGCATGGTGGTCAACTACGGCCGCGAGCTTGGCATCGACCTGAAGATGATCCGCGCCGCTGGTGATCGCATTCAGGCGGCCGTCGATGAGGCAAACGAGACGCTCGGCTTCGTCGAGAAACACGACACGCTGCTGATGGTCGTCGGTCGCGGCTCGTCTGATCCGGACGCCAATTCCAACGCCACCAAGGTCATGCGCATGCTCTGGGAAGGCATGGGCTTCGGTTGGGGCGAAACCTGCTATTCGGGTGTCACCTTCCCGCTGGTGGAGCCAGGCCTGACCCATGCCGCCAAGCTTGGCTACAAGCGCATCGTCGTCTTCCCGTATTTCCTGTTCACCGGCGTGCTGGTGAAGCGCATCTACAGCTACACCGACGAGGTGGCAGCGCGTTACCCGGAGATTCAGTTCGTCAAGGCGAGCTATCTGAACGACCACCCGCTGGTTCTCGACGCGTTCCAGGATCGTGTGAAGGAGATCCTCGAAGGCGCGGCGGTGATGAACTGCCAGATGTGCAAGTATCGCGAACAGGTGCTCGGCTTCGAGGCTGACGTGGGCCAGCCCCAGGAAAGCCATCACCACCACGTCGAGGGCATCGGCGGCGGTTTGGAAAACTGTCCCTGCAAGGGGGATTGCGACGCCTCCTGCCGCGATCCCGATTTCTGTCGCGAGCATGGCCTGCCGTGGACACCGCTGCACAGCCATGCGGAACCGGCACCTTTGAAGCCAGTGCCCGTTGAGCCGACCTTCGACTACGCGCCGTCCTTCACACTCGGTGGCAAGTATGCCGGCCTCAAGGACAAGACCCCTGATGCCGATCTGCAGGCGGTGATGGACGCTCCGTCCTCCGGCAAGGCTGCCCAGCACGAGCATGGTCCCAACTGCGGCTGTGGCCATCACGACCACGATCATGGTCACGGACATCACCACGACCATGGTCATCACCATGGCCACGATCACGGACACGACCATGGACATGCCCACGGTCATTCCCATGGTCACGGTCACGACCATCATCACGCACCTTACCCCCATGCCGACCATCCGCTGGGGCCGAAGTCGATGCAGAAGAAAAAGTAATGCCGCTCTTCGATCGCATCCTGATCGTCGACTGGTCCGGTGCCGGACAACCGGTGACGGGCAAGAACTCGCTCTGGGCGTGCCTCGCTCGGCGCGAGGGCGATCGGGTTGTGATCGACTGGAACGAGAATTTTCCGACCCGTCATGTCTTCATGCAACGACTTAATGTCGTGGTCGGCGCCGCGCTTGCCGAAGGCCAGCGCCTTCTCTGCGGCTTCGACTTTGCCTTCGGCTATCCGGCAGGCACCGCCGAGCGATTGACAGGGGCTGCGGACTGGCGGGCCCTTTGGTGCAAGATTGCTGACGAAATCGAGGATGCGCCTGACAACTGCAACAACCGCTTCGATCTCGCATCGCGCTGGAACGCCACCCATTTTGCCGGCGAGCCGCGCTTCTGGGGGCGGCCGCATCAGCATGTCTATGCCGATCTCTCAGACAAAAAGCCGCCCGCGCCGACAAACGCGCCGCTCGCATTCCGCCGCTCGGAGTGTTTTGCCAAGGGGGCGAAGTCCGTCTGGCAGCTGACCTATAATGGGTCCGTTGGCAGCCAGACCCTGCTTGGCATCGCGCGTCTGTCCCGTTTCCTCGATGAGAGGGACCACAGTGAACACATCGCCGTATGGCCGTTCGAGACGGGATTTGCCGGCTCCTTCAAAAAACCTGTGGTCTTCGCGGAGATATACCCGTCGCTCTTTGCGCTGCCAGAGGGCGACGGGGTCAAGGACGCCCTTCAGGTGCGGACCGTTGCTGACACCTTTGCGCGGTTTGATGCGGATGGCCGGCTTGGCGCCTTGCTTGATCGTCCGGCGGTGCTGACGGATAACGAGGTCGCCGTTTCGATTGCCGAAGAGGGCTGGGTGCTCGGGATCGGGCATCTGGAACTTTCGCGGGAGATGGCAGCATGACATCGTCCCTCGACTACATCCGCGACCCCGCCGAAATCTACCGCCAGTCCTTCGCCACCATCCGCGACGAAACCGATCTCGAGCGATTCCCGTCCGTCCTCCAGCCGCTCGTCATACGCCTCATCCATGCCTGCGGCATGGTCGACCTCGCCGATGAAGTCAGGTGGTCGGACGGGGCCTTCGAGGCCGGTGCTGCAGCTCTTGAAAAAGGGGCGCCTGTCCTCGTCGATGTCGAAATGGTCCGCCACGGCGTGATCCGCCGCCTGCTCCCGAGCGACAACGAGATCCTCTGCCTTTTGAATGACGATCGTGTGCGACCGAAGGCGGCGGAGATAGGCAACACACGCTCCGCCGCCCAGGTCGACCTCTGGGACGAACATCTTGGTGGCGCCGTGGTAGCGATCGGCAATGCGCCAACGGCACTCTTCCGCCTGCTGGAGCGCATCGACGCTGGTGCGCCGAAGCCGGCTATCATCCTCGGCTTTCCCGTCGGCTTCGTGGGTGCAGCCGAAAGCAAGGAAGAACTGATCGCCAATTCCAGAGGCATTCCCTATATCGCAGTCCGTGGTCGTCGCGGCGGTTCGGCCATGGCCTCGGCAGCGGTGAATGCCTTGGCAGGAGGGCTGGGCACCAATGTCTGAGCATGCGCACGGCCCCTGGCTCACCATCATCGGCATCGGCGACAACGGACTGGAAAGCCTGACGCCCGAGGCACAGGCGGTCGTCTGGCAGGCGGAGACGCTCGTCATCGGAGAGCGGCTGGATGCTGTGATCGATGGCGCCAGCCTGCCCGGGCTGAAACGCATCCTCACCTGGGGTGCAGGTTTCCGCGAGACGCTGGCGCAGATCTTGAAGCTTCGTGGCACGCCGGTCACGGTGCTCGCCACCGGTGATCCCATGCATTTCGGCATTGGCGCCACGCTCCGGCGTTATGTGGCGGCAGAGGAAATGGTGGTGCTGCCGAGTCCGTCGGCCTTCTCTCTGGCTGCTGCCCGTCTCGGTTGGCCGCTTCAGTCGGTCACGCAGATCTCCCTGCATGGCCGCCCGCTCGCCTTCCTCAATCGCCACGTCATGCCGCGGGCCCGCATTCTGGCGCTGACCTCGGACGCCTCCACCGTGCAGGCTGCCGCCGTGTTGCTCGCCGAGCGTGGCTTTGGCGCCTCGGTGCTGCATGTGCTGGAGCACATGGGCAGCCATCGCGAGCGCATTCTGCGCATGACCGCACTGGAAATGGCCGAGACATGCCCTGCGATGTCGGACTTCAATACGCTGGCCATCGATTGCGCTGAAGACGGACCGCTTCTGGCATCGGTGCCAGGTCTGCCGGACGAGGCCTTCCGTCACGACGGGCAACTGACCAAGCGCGAGATCCGCGCCGCGACGCTGGCGCAACTGGCACCCTTTCCGAACGCGCTGCTCTGGGACGTTGGCGCCGGCTGCGGCTCGATCGCCATCGAATGGATGCGTGCGGGCATGGGCACGAAGGCGATTGCCATCGAGCCGAAACCAGAGCGGGTAGCGATGATCCGCGCCAATGCCGAGACCCTGGGCGTGCCGGATCTGGAGATCGTCGAGGGCCATGCGCCGGAAGCACTGACCGGTCTGAAGCGCCCGGATGTCATCTTCATTGGTGGCGGCATTACCGGGGAGGGGCTGTTCGACACCTGCTGGGCAGCGCTTGGGGTCGGCGGCCTTCTGGTTGCCAACGCCGTGACGATCGAGGGTGAAGCGCGACTGGCGGAACTGCGCGGCCAGTATGGCGGTGAACTCGTGCGTATCCAGGTTTCGCGAGCGGCCCCGGTCGGGCGCTTTTGCGGCTGGAAGTCGCTGATGCCGGTCACGATGTGGACGGTTGTGAAGGGAGAGGCTGAATGACAGGAAAACTCTACGGCCTGGGGCTCGGGCCCGGCGATCCGGAACTGCTGACCCTGAAGGCGCATCGCATTCTGACGCAATGCCCTGTGATTGCCTATCCGGCACCCGACACCGGCCCGAGCTTCGCCCGCCAGATCGCAGCCCCTTATCTGACCGCAGCGCAGTTGGAGGTGCCGATCATCGTGCCGATGCGGGTCGAGCGCTTTCCGGCGCAGGATATCTACACCAAGGCTGCTGAGACGCTGTCGCATCATCTGGACGCCGGTTCTGATGTTGCCGTCCTTTGCGAAGGTGACCCCTTCTTCTACGGCTCCTTCATGTATCTCTTCGAGCGCCTGGCGGATCGATATCCGACCGAGGTCGTGCCCGGCGTGTCCTCGATGATGGCCGCTGCCGCAGGCCTCGGACGGCCGCTTGCTGCCCGCAACGACGTGCTGACGGTGCTGCCGGGACCCCTCTCGGATGACGAGCTTGCAGCCCGTATCGAGGCCTCCAGCGCCGTCGCCATCATCAAGCTCGGCCGGCATTTTGCCCGTATCCGCGCGCTGATCGAGAGCCTCGGGCTGACCGGGCAGGCCGGATATGCGGAGCGCGTGAGCCTTGCCGAACAAAAGCTCACGCCGCTTGCCGAGGTGGCCGAGGACACTGCGCCCTATTTTTCGATGATCCTGATCTATAAGGGCGACGAACGCTGGCATCCGGCACTCGCCAAGACGCTGGGAAGCGCGGTGTGATGACGGACATCGCCGCATCACCGGCCAAACCGGTCGTCGTCATCCTGAGTGAGGCCGCCGCTTCGCTGGGTCGCCGGATTGCAGCGGACATCGGCGGCGAACTGCATGGTGCTGCCGCCCGCGTTGAGGAGGCGGATGTTCGTTTTGCCTCTGCCAAGGATCATGTCCAGGCGCTGTTTGCCGCCGGCCGACCGATCGTTGCTGTGATGGCTTCTGGCGCGCTTATTCGTCTCCTCGCGCCGCTGCTCTCTGACAAACAGTCGGAACCGCCTGTGCTCGCCGTCGCCGAGGATGGTTCCTCTGTTGTGCCGCTGCTCGGCGGCCACCATGGCGCCAATGACCTCGCACGACAGATCGCGACCGCCATCGGTGCCCATGCCGCAATCACGACGGCCGGCGACCTGAAATTCGGGTTAGCGCTTGATCAGCCGCCGGAAGGCTATGTGCTCGCCAATCCCGAGAGGGCCAAGGCAGTGATGGCCGAACTTGTGGCCGGCTCTGGCGCCCGGCTCGAGGGTGCATCCGCCAACTGGCTTACCCAATCAAGACTTCCATTTAAACAAGAGGCCCGCGTGACGCTGACCGTGACCGACCAACAGAAGACATCAGGCGAGCTGGAACTCGTTTATCATCCGAAGACGCTTGTGCTCGGCATGGGCTGCGAGCGGCACGCAAAGCCGGAAGAGGCGATTGCCTTGGCCGAGGAAGCGCTGGCCAAGGGTGGTTTCGCGAAGGAAAGCCTGGCGGCCATCTGCTCGATCGATCTGAAGGCGGATGAGACGGCGATCCATGCGGTGGCCGCCCATTTCAACATACCGGCCCGCTTCTTCACGGCAGGCACGCTGGAGGCCGAGGCGCCCCGGCTGAAGAACCCGTCCGAAGTGGTCTTCGCCGAAGTCGGCTGCCACGGCGTGGCGGAAGGGGCGGCCCTTGCGGCTGTCGGCGCTGCGGGCGAACTCGTCGTCGAAAAGATCAAGTCGAAGGGCGCTACGGCCGCGATCGCCAGGGCTGCTGACATCCTCGACGCGAAGACGATCGGCCGTGCCCGCGGCACCCTTTTCGTCGTCGGTATCGGCCCAGGCTCGGAGGGCTGGCGGTCGCCCGAGGTCTCGCGCATGGTCCAGGCCTCCACGGATCTCGTCGGCTACTCGCTCTATCTCGACCTGCTCGGCCCGCTCGCCGACGGCAAGACCCGCCACGATTTCGACCTCGGCAAGGAAGAGGCCCGCGTCGTGCATGCCATGGAGCTGGCGGGTGAGGGCAAGACAGTGGCGCTGGTTTGCTCCGGCGATGCCGGCATCTATGCCATGGCGACGCTGGTGTTCGAACTCTTCGACAAGGGCGGCATCACCGATGGCGCGAGCCGCATCGAGGTGCAGGTCTCGCCCGGCATTTCTGCACTGCAGGCTGCCGCTGCCCGCATCGGCGCGCCGCTCGGCCATGATTTCTGCACCATATCGCTCTCGGACCTTCTGACCCCTTGGGAGCATATCCAGCGCCGGGTGAAGGCAGCAGGCGAGGGCGATTTCGTCATTGCCTTCTACAATCCCGTCTCGATGAAGCGCCGCACGCAGCTCGCCTATGCCCGAGACGAATTGTTGAAATACCGCCCGGCATCCACACCCGTCATTCTCGCCACCAATCTGGGGCGCGAAGGCGAAAACGTCCGCACTGTGCCGCTCGGAGAATTGAATGTCGACGACGTCGACATGCTGACCGTCGTGGTGGTCGGCTCGTCAGAGAGCCGGACGGTGACGACCGGCGACGGAAAGACCTGGGTTTACACCCCTCGCGGTTATTCGGGGAAGGCAGACAGTGGCATGAAGGGAAATGAAGCATGACCGTCTATTTCATCGGCGCAGGGCCCGGTGCCCCCGATCTGATCACCGTACGCGGCCTTCGCCTCATCGAGCGCTGCCCGGTCTGCCTCTATGCCGGCTCGCTGGTCCCGGAGGAGATCGTCAAGGCGGCGCCCGAGGATGCACTCGTCAAGGACACCGCCCCGATGCATCTCGACGAGATCGTCGCCGATATGGTGGCAGCCCATGAACGCGGCGAAGATGTCGCGCGTGTGCATTCCGGCGATCCCTCGATCTACGGCGCGATTGCCGAACAGATGCGCCGTCTTGATGCGGCAGGCATTCCCTATGACGTCGTTCCGGGCGTTCCGGCTTTCGCGGCGACCGCCGCACGGCTGAAGACCGAGCTGACGCTTCCCGAGATCGCCCAGACCGTCATCGTCACGCGCACCGAAATGAAGGCATCCTCGATGCCGGAATTCGAGACGCTGGAGATCCTCGGCAAGTCGCGGGCGACGCTTGCCATTCATCTGTCGATCCGCAACCTCGCGCATATCCGGGATACACTGACGCCCTATTATGGCGAGGATTGCCCGGTTGTGATCGCCTATCGCTCTACCTGGCCGGACGAGCTCTTCATCCGCACGACCCTGAAGGACATGGCGGAAGAGGTACGCAAGGCGAAGATCACGCGGACGGCACTGGTGCTGGTCGGCAAGGTCTTCGGTCATGTCGAATTCCGCGACAGCGATCTCTACAATTCCGACTTCAGCCACGTGCTGCGCAATGTCGGGAAAAAGAAGAAGTCGGGCGCCTGAGCGCCAGTCTTCCCGTCGTCATGCAGCGGGTCTATCGTCGCGCCCACTCAGCGCCAGCTGGCCAACAACAAGAAAAGGACTTCTCCCATGCACAAGGTCATCTTCGATACGGATCCGGGCGTCGACGACGCCATGGCGCTCCTCTTCCTGCACCATCATCCGGAGATCGACCTCCTCGGCATCACGACCGTGTTCGGGAATGCCGAGATCGACATCACGACCCGCAACGCGCTGTATCTGAAGCGCGAATGGAAGATCGATGCCCCCGTTTCACGCGGCGCCGGCGAGACCTTCCTCCCGCATCGGGTCAGCCATGAGCCACCGAAATTCATCCATGGCGATGACGGGCTTGGCAATATCGGCGTGCCCGAGGTGACGGATGTTCATGCCGACCCACGCCCGGCTCACCGCTTCATCGTCGAGACGGTGCGTGCCAATCCGGGCGAGGTGACCATCGTCGCCGTCGGCCGCATGACCAACCTCGCTAATGCGCTGAAGGAAGACCCCGAGATCGTCAATCTCGTGAAGGAGATCGTCATCATGGGCGGCGCCTTCGACGTCAACGGCAATGTGACGCCGGCCGCCGAAGCCAATATCCACGGGGACCCGGAAGCGGCAGACGTCGTGATGACGGCAAAATGGCCTATCGTGGTCGTCGGGCTCGATGTCACCATGCAGACGGTGATGACCCGTTCGCAGCTCGCAGACATCCGAGACGCCGCCGGCACCAGCCGCGCGCGCCTGCTGTTTGATCTCTCGCAGTTCTACATCGATTTCTACGAAGGCCTGGTCGACGACGGCATGGTCGTTCACGACAGCTGCGCCTGCGTTTATGTCGTGGCGCCGGAACTCTTCAAGACCCGTAGCGGCGTGATCCGCGTCATCTGCGGCGGCATCGCCGATGGCCAGACGATCCAGAAGCCGGATGGTCGCGGATTTGGTCCCTCCGATTGGGATGGTGATCTGCCAAGCCAGAAGATCTGCACCGAGATCGATGCGTTGGCTGTGCTGAAGCTCATTCACGACGTGATCGTTGCCGTCCGCGAAGACTGAGCAGCGCCGCTGAGCAGACAAAGAAAAACCCCGGATCTGGGAGGAGATCCGGGGTTTTTCTATTCAGGATCCGACCGAAGTCGGGACCAATCAGCCGTTGACGGCGTGACGGGCGACGCGACGGATGTCTTCGCGGCCAATGCCGAGGTCGCGGAGTTCGCGGTCCGACATGCGGCCGAGTTCGGTGATGGTCTGACGATACTTGCGCCAGTTGTTGAGCGAGCGAGCGATGTTCATGGGCTTACCTCTTTGGTGGTTGGACCCATCCGCGGGCCCCTTCGAATTTGTTGAGCTGAATATATGCTGCGTTGCGAAACGTTTGAAGACATAATGCGGCAGAGCACCCATGCGCTCTGCGCATACCCATCGATTTAACGCTTTGTTAATTGATGCTTTTTTGAGCGTTTGCATCTCGGCAGACGTCGCCCTGCAAATGGGCACGCGTCTGCATGCGGTTGGCAAGTCTTTCGGGTTTGGGAAACTGAGGGCAAAAAAATAACGCTCACCGGGGGAGGAGGTCCGGTGAGCGTCATTTTTGCAGACCAACGACTGGGAGGAGGAGTGTCGTTGGCCAATCGATCCAGCATTGGGAGGAGGTAACGCTGGTCGAAGATCTGAGCGCCAGTAGTTCCGTCGCTCTGTTGAGAATGAATATAGGCGACACATACGGCTTTGTGCAGTGCAAAAAGAGCATGGAAGGCATGCGGTTCTTGCATGGGCGTTGGAATGCCGAATTGAAGATGGCTACATTCCCTTGTCTTTCCTCTGCTGCCGTTTCAGATTGTCGTCGGGAACAACGGGGACATGCGAATGTACAGGGGCAGGCTGAAACGCGATCTCGACGATTGGGTCGGGCGTGGACTGATTGATGCGGCAACAGCCGGGAGGTTGCTGGCGGACGTCGATCAAAGGGGCGCACGCTTCAGCATCGGCGGCGTGCTATCGATGTTCGCAGCCCTGCTCATCGCCGCGTCTCTCTTGATGCTGATCGCGGCCAACTGGGAACTCATCCCGCGTCTGGTGAAGGTCGTCGGCATCATCGGCCTGATCTGGATCTTTCATGCGGTCGCAGCGATTGCCTGGCTACGCGGTGCCGATCGGATCGCAGCTGGATCGCTTGTGCTCGGTTCTGCGGCCTTCGGCGGCGCCATCGCCTTGATCGGCCAGCTCTACCATCTCTCGGGCGATACCTTCTCCGCGATGTTCCTGTGGTTCACGGTCGCCGCCGTTTCTGCCGCACTCTTCCGGTCCGGCGCGCTGACGGTCGTGACGGGCGCGCTTTCGCTTGTGACCTTCGGCGGTGGGTTTGACAGTTTCGGCTGGGATATCGGCAGTCATGGCATCTGGGCCTGGTGGCCACCCTTTGGAGCAGCCGTTGTTTTCGGCCTCGCAAACTGGACGGGCGCAAACAGGGCCAAGCATTTCGGTTACATCCTCCTCGTCAGCTGGATCTGGTGGATGACGATCCTCGATCGAAGCGAGGTCTATGTGTTTGGCGTGGGTATTGCCGCAACGTTGGTCTTCCTGGCGCTAACGGTGCCCGTATCGCCCCTGGCGGCAATCCATCGGCGGCTCGGTGCATCCGGCAGCTTCTATGCCCTGCTGCTCGCCTTGAGCGGTTTTGCTTATGTGCAGGGCAGTGCGGTGGATGCGGTCTCGATCGCTGTGCTTGGGGTGATTATCCTCGCCCTGTCGATCGCCGCGATTGCGCTCGACGGTCGCGACAATGGTGCGGTCCGTTTCCTCGCTTACGGCGCCTTTGCAGCTGAGGTCCTTTATCTGTCCTACGAGACGATCGATAGCATACTCGGAACCTCGGCCTTCTTCCTGCTTGCGGGTCTCGTTGTGGCGATCCTCGCCTTCATCGTCATTCGCCTCGAGAAACGCTTCTCCCGTCCAGTCGCAGAGGTGACGTCATGATCGCTGCAAAACCCTTTGCCGCCGTCGCGCTGTTCATCGCCATCGTCCAGACGGCGATCCTCGGCTACATGATCGAAGGTAGGGCATCCATTCTGAGATCCGGAACGGATGTGCTGCTGAAGACAGCGCCGGTCGATCCGCGCGATCTTCTGCGTGGCGACTATGTCATCCTGACCTATGACATCTCCACGATATCAACGACGTCGATCACCGGCACCCGACCTGAGACCGGGGAAGTCGCAAGTCTGAATGTGCGGTTGAAGCCGGGTGTCGATGGTTTCTGGACGGTCTCTGCTGCCTCCTTCGATCCGCTCGCCGAGGAGGCGGGCAGCGTCGTGCTGATCTCGCAGCCCGTGACCATCTACGACTGGGAGTGGCAGAACGCGGGCAACCTCACTGTCTCCTACGGCATCGAGCGCTTCTACGTCCCGGAAGGCGAGGGCAGGCCGATCGAGGATGGCCGCAACCAGGGTCGGGTCTCGGTCGCGGTGCGTGTCTCCGAAGACGGTCAGGCACAGATTCGCGCCCTGATGCTCGACAACGAGCCACTCTACGAAGAACCGCTTTACTGAGTGCTGCCATTCCCCCGCTGCAAAGCCTGTGAAGCCTGCCCGGTGGGCCTTGCAATACTGTCATTTTTCCTTTGCGTGCGGGAAAACGGGTGTTATAGAGACGCGCGCTCCGGAGGGGCCATGCGCGAATGCGACATGCGCTTTTGGACGCGGGTATGGTGAAATTGGTAGACACGCCAGATTTAGGTTCTGGTGCCGCAAGGCGTGGGAGTTCAAGTCTCTCTACCCGCACCAGCTAAGCCGCGCGGGATCGATGAGAGAACACCGAGGTGTGACTCCCGTCAGTCCGGCGCCGTTTTGCTTGGCAGATTGTTGACGAATTGCGACGCAGCCACGTCCGGGAAAATCAATTCCGGCGTCGTGCTCAGGGAAAACCACCGGCTGTCCGAGCACGGCCGCCACGACATGAAGGTAAGAACATGCAGGTTATCGAAACGCTCGCTGAAGGGCTGAAGCGCGAAATCAAGGTCATCATTCCGGCCAAGGACATGGAACAGCGCATGAACGAGCGCCTGGCCGATGTGAAGGACAAGGTCCGCATCAACGGCTTCCGCCCGGGCAAGGTGCCGACCTCCCATGTCAAGAAGATGTACGGCAAGTCGATCATGGCTGAACTCGTCAACGAGATCATCCGCGACAAGCCGTCGGCGATCCTGTCGGAGCGCGGCGAAAAGTCGGCGACCCAGCCGGAAATCGTCATGACCGAAGACGAGAAGGAAGCGGAAAAGATCCTGTCGGCTCAGGCCGACCTGGAATTCACGCTCTCCTACGAAATCATCCCGGCGATCGAACTGAAGTCGGTCGACGGCATCAAGGTGACCCGTGAAGTTGTTGAAGTCTCGGAAGACGAGATCAACGAGCAGATCCTGAAGATCGCCGAAAGCGCCCGCACGTTTGAGACCAAGAAGGGCAAGGCCGCTGAAGGCGACCGCGTCACCATGGACTACCTCGGCAAGGTCGATGGCGAAGCCTTCGACGGCGGCAAGGACGAAGACGCTGAACTCGTCATCGGCTCCAACCGCTTCATCCCGGGCTTTGAAGATCAGCTCGTTGGCCTCAAGGCTGGCGACGAGAAGGTCATCACCGTAAACTTCCCGGCCGATTACCCGGCTGCCAACCTTGCTGGCAAGGAAGCCACCTTCGACATCACCGTCAAGGAAGTGGCTGCTCCTGCCGCCTCCGAAATCAACGACGAGCTGGCCACCAAGCTCGGCGTCGAATCGGTCGAAAAGCTGAAGGAAATCGTTCGCGGCCAGATCGAGAGCCAGTACGGCAACGTCACCCGCCAGAAGGTCAAGCGTCAGATCCTCGACCAGCTTGACGCTCTGTACAAGTTCGAGTCGCCCTCGAAGCTCGTCGATGCCGAGTTCGAGAACATCTGGCGCCAGATCAACACCGATCTCGCTCAGTCCGGCAAGACTTTCGCTGACGAAGACACGACCGAAGAAGCGGCCCGCGAAGAATACCGCGCGCTCGCCGAGCGTCGCGTTCGCCTCGGCCTCGTTCTCTCCGAAATCGGCGAAAAGGCCGGCATCGAAGTGACCGAAGAAGAAATGCAGCGTTCGCTCTTCGCTCAGCTGCAGCAGTTCCCGGGTCAGGAAAAGCAGATCCTCGACTTCTTCCGTAACACGCCGGGTGCCGCCGCTTCGCTGCGCGCGCCGATCTTCGAAGAGAAGGTCATCGACAAGCTGCTGGCTGAAGTCTCCGTCACCGACAAGAAGGTGAGCAAGGAAGAACTTCTGGCAGATGACGCCGAAGAAGGCGAAACCTCGGCCAAGAAGGCAGCTCCGAAGAAGAAGGCTGCTGCCAAGGCTGAAGACGCTGCTGAAGGCGAAGAAGCTGCGCCGAAGAAGAAGGCCGCTCCGAAGAAGAAGGCCGCCGAAGGCGACGCCGAGTAATCTTCGTGCCTGATTGATATCAAGAGAAAGCCGTCCCTCGGGGCGGCTTTTTCGTGTTTGCAGATGGGAGAGTGACGATGCAGATCAGGCTCATTCGCAGTGCGACGCTCGCCGTCCAGATGGCCGATGTCCGGCTGCTGATCGATCCCTGGCTGGCAAGCAAGGGCGAGGGGAAAAGCTATTCCGGCCGTGGCCCGTCGCCGCTCGTCGATCTGCCTTGCCCAGTCGAGGAGCTGCTGGATGGCATCGATGCAGTGCTCGTCTCCCATCTCCACTCCGATCATTTCGACGAGGTAGCGCAACGCGTGCTGCCGAAGTCCATCCCGGTCCTCTGCCACGCCCGGGACCGGGATCAGATTGCGGCGATGGGCTTTTCCGATGTGAGAGCGATCGGCGACGGGACGGCGGTCGGGGGCGTCACCATCCGCGCGACGGACGGCCGCCATGGACCGCCCGAGGTACTGGAAGACATGGGCGAGGTATCCGGCTTTCTGATCAGCGTTACCGGCGAGCCGACACTCTACTGGGCGGGTGACACGATCCTCTGCCCTGAGGTGGAGGCCGTGATGGCGGAGGAAAGGCCTGACATCGTTGTCGTCCATGGCTGCGGTGCACTGTGGCAGGGCAAGGGGCCATTGGTGATGGACGGTCAGATGGTGCTCGATACCGTCAGGCTTTCCGGCAATGCCACCGTTGTGGTCACCCATCTCGATGCGGTCGACCACGCGACGGTCTCGCGCGCCGAGCTCAGGCACGTGGCTGCAGAGGCCCCTATCGATCAGAGCCGGTTGCTGGTGCCCGAAGACGGCGAGTTGCTGAGCTTCTAGGCGGATCCGGTCTCAGCGCCGGCACGTGCGACGCGCCGCTCCACCGACAAGAGACCGATCACGCCGAGCAAGGCGAGCACTAGCCCGAGCCACGCCGATCCGGAATAGCCAAGGTAATGCGAGCCGACCGCGAAGGCGGCCGCGTTGATTCCATTGCCGAGGAAGGAATTGATCGGCAGGAAAGCCGTGCCGAGGCCGGGGCGTCCGGGGAAAAGATCCTGGAAATAGCTGAGCGGCAGCGCCAGAAGTGCTGCTGCAAAGGCTGCACCCGGCAGTGCAAGCGCGTAGATGTGCCACGGCGCGGAAGCGAAGCTGAGGGCTGCCATATAGCCGCCATAGCCGAGCGCCGCGGTCACGATCATGCCGACGATGCTGTGGCGCTTGAGCAAATGCGCCCACATCAGCATGAAGGGGATCTCGACAAGTGCCGTCATGCCGGCGATCAGCCCGACATCGGCAGTCTTGCCGCCGAGCTGTAGCGTGAGGATGAGAGGCCAGACCGTGCCGCTCAGCCGCAAGGTCGAGGTGATCGCTGCGATCGAAACCATGCGGATCAGCACGTCGCGGGCGGCGAGTTCCTTGAGTGCTGCGAGAAAGCCGGGCGCCGAGGTATCCCGGACCGGTCGACTGGGCGGGGCTTTGAGGACAAATGTCGCGCAGATGAGGATGAACAGGCAAAACAGCGCGGCGATCCCCCAAGCGCCGAGCATGTTGCCGGACGCCCCAAGTGCCAGCCCGAGCCCCGCGGGCGTCACCACCCAGGCGGCGGAAACCACAGCGCGCAAGGTACCGTTGATCGACGCAGCATCCGCCGGTTCGATGTCGCCGGTTTCCAGCCGCGCGCTGGCAAACAGCAGCGAGCTGGTGGCGTAGAAGAAGGGCACGACCAGCGAGGTCGCGCCGAGGAAGACCGGGACAGAGGGAAACAGGTAGATGGCGCCGTAGCCGATGACACCCAGCGTCGACATCGCCATCAGCATATGGCGCCTGTCGCCCAAGAGGTCTGAGATTATGCCGAGCGAAACGCTGATGACGACGGCGGAGACCGAGGAGACCAGCACAAGCAGCGAAAAGGCCTGATCGCTCATCCCGAGCGTGCCGATCGCGGTCACCGAAAGATACGGGATCGTCGCCCCGAAGGCCGACCCTTGGGCAAAGATCATCAAGGACAAAACGAGCAATTGCGGGCGGCCGGCAATCTGGCCGAAGGTTGAAAACATGAGAGGATCTCTGCTGCCGATGCAGCGAAAAATCGGCGGGGAGCCGGAAGGTTTAAAGAGAACCATCCTGACATGAGTCGCGCCACGACGCAGCCGATCTCATTCAAGCCGGCAGCCTGCTGTCCGCAATTGGCTACTGATCGCTGGCTAGATTCTATTCGGCAGCCCGCCGCTCGACCTTTTCCGTCTTCAGCTCGCCCATCCGGTTCCACGCGTCGAGCCCGGCGATCTTGTAGGCTTCGGCGAGCGTCGGATAGTTGAAGGTGTTCTCGACGAAATATTCGACCGTGCCTTTGAGATTGAGCACCGCCTGGCCGATATGCACCAGTTCGGTGGCACCTTCGCCGACGATATGCACGCCGAGAAGACGGCGGGTCTTGAGCGAGAAGATCATCTTCAGCATGCCGCTGTCGAGGCCCATGATGTGGCCGCGCGAGGTCTCGCGGAAATGCGCGATGCCCGTTTCATAGGGAATGCTGCGCTGGATGACCTCTTCTTCCGTGAGCCCGCAGGTGGAGATCTCGGGAACCGCATAGATGCCGTATGGGAAGAATTGGGGTGGTTCATGCGCCGGTGCGCCGACCGCATGACGAGCCGCAATCCGGCCCTGTTCCATCGAGGTCGAGGCGAGCGACGGGAAGCCGACCACGTCCCCGGCCGCATAAATACTGGGGACGGCGGTCTGGAACGTCTCGGGGTTGACCTTCAACCGACCACGATTGTCGGCTTCGAGCCCTGCGGCTTCCAGGTTCAGCGAATCGACAGCCCCGACGCGACCGGCAGCGAAAAGGACCATTTCGGCGGTTAGAACACGACCGTTCTTGAGTGTGACGCGGCACTTGCCATCGACCTTTTCGACGCCCTCGACCGTCTGGCCGAAGATCAGCTTCATGTTGCGGTCACGCAGCTGGTAGGTGAAATCCTCGACGATTTCCTTGTCGATGAAATCGAGCATCGTATCGCGTGGCTCGACCACAGTAACTGCGGTATCGAGCGCCGAAAAAATCGTCGCATATTCGATGCCGATGACGCCTGCGCCGATGACGATCATCGACCGCGGTAGCTCCTTGATCTCGAGGATTTCGTCGCTGTCGATGATGCTCGAACCGTCGAAGGGAATATGCGAGGGCTTGAAAGGACGGGTACCGACGGCGAGGAGAACGGACTTGGCCTGCACATGCAGCACTTCGCCATCTTCTTTCGTTACCTCGATTGTCTGCGCATCGATGAAACGCGCCGTGCCGCGCATCTGCTGCACGCGGTTGCGGGAGAACTGATGCTCGAGAACTTCGACCTCGTGGTCGAGCGTGATGAGCAGGCGGCGGCGCAGGTCGTCGGCGTTGATTTCCTGCTTCACACGGTAGCTGCGGCCATAAAAGCCGCGCTCGCGCCAGCCGGTGAGGTTCAGGGCCGTCTCGCGCAGCGTCTTCGACGGAATGGTGCCGGTATGCACCGAGACGCCGCCGACGCGCGTGCCTTTTTCGATGACGAGAACCTTCTTTTCCAGCTTGGCAGCCTGGATCGCCGCACGGCGTCCGGCCGGTCCGCTACCGATCACGACGAAGTCATACTGGTTCATGAGGTGCCTCTGATTCGCCTGCCGCCATGCTGCAGTGCACATTATCAAGAAGCAGTATGACAGGGCAACGTCACCGTTTCGTTATCATGCTGGAGGGGCCAAAGGGTTGGGGCACCCCCGATCTGGGGGTGCCCAAAGGCGCCTGGCCGTCAGATCAGCCGCAGGCCCTTGAGGCTGGCGTGACCATCCTTGCCGATAATGATGTGGTCGTGAACGGTGATACCGAGAGGCTTGGCGGTCTCGACGATGGTCCGGGTCATGTCGATGTCCGCCCGCGACGGTGTCGGGTCGCCACTGGGATGGTTGTGCACCAAGATAATAGCGGTCGCAGACAGTTCGAGCGCCCGTTTGACAACCTCGCGCGGATAAACCGGCGTGTGATCGACGGTACCGCGCCCCTGGATCTCGTCGGCAATCAGCACGTTACGCTTATCGAGAAAGAGAATGCGGAACTGCTCCGTCGTCTCATAGGCCATCGCGGCATGGCAGTAGTCGATCACCGACGACCAAGAAGACAGAACCTGCTTTTCGCGAAGCTCACTCTTCAGCATGCGCTGGGCGACATTGGCGATCAGCTTCAGGTCGAGCGCAACTGTCTCACCCACGCCCTTGACCTCCTGCAGCAAGGCTGGAGGCGCGCCGAGCACGCCGGCAAGCGTCTGGAACCGTGCCAGCAGTGCCTTGGCGATCGGTTTCGTGTCGCGGCGCGGGATGAGCCGAAAAAGCAGGAGCTCGAGGATCTCGTAATCGGCAAGCGCTGTCTCGCCGCCTTCGCGGAACCGACTGCGTAGCCGTTCCCGATGGCCAAGGTAATGCGCCTCTGGCTGCAGTGTGGCGCGTGTCGAGGCGGCCTTCGCCAGATTGCTCTCACGCGTCGGCTGTTCGGCGAAGAAGCTGCGCTCGTCCGCGCCGTCCCTCATCTGCGCTTGGCCTGCGCCGAAGAGATCACCGGCCGGTTGTGCTGTCGCGCCCTCGTGGCGCAAGGGTTCGTCTGAAAACGGAAGCTTGCTCGTCATGCCACCCCAATCCTGACCCTCATGGTCGAGCGGCTGAAAAGCCGCACGGATATAGTGACACGACTGCCGCCGTGCGCAAGTTCAAGTTGCGGTAAGCTGTGCCGACGCTGTTGCCTCACCCGAGGCCGGGCCGGTCGAGCCCTGTTGGCGAAAGGGTGAAGATCTCGCAGCCATTGGCCGTCACGCCCACCGTGTGCTCGTACTGCGCCGTCAGCGACCGGTCGCGGGTGACCGCAGTCCAGCCGTCGGACAGCACCTTCACATGCGGCTTGCCGAGATTAATCATCGGCTCGATGGTGAAGATCATGCCTTCGCGGAGTTCCGGACCTTCGTTCGACTTTCCGTAGTGCAGGATGTTGGGGCTGTCGTGGAAGAGGCGTCCGACGCCGTGGCCGCAGAAGTCGCGCACGACCGAACAGCGCTCTGCCTCAGCATAAGTCTGGATCGCTTCGCCGATTGCACCCGTGCGCGCGCCCGGACGGACGGCAGCGATACCGCGCATCAGGCATTCATAGGTGACTTCCATCAGCCGTTCGGCCGCCCGCTTGACCTGGCCGACCGGATACATGCGGCTGGAATCACCGTGCCAGCCATCCAGCAGATAGGTCACGTCGATGTTGACGATGTCGCCATCGCGCAGCGGCTTGTCATCGGGCATCCCGTGACAGACGACGTGGTTGATCGAGGTGCAGACAGAATATTTGTAGCCGCGATAGTTCAAGGTCGCGGGCAGGGCGCCGTGATCGGCGCCGAACTCGAAGACGAACCGGTCGATCGCGGCTGTCGTGACACCAGGCTTGACCATAGGCGCCAGCGCATCGAGGCAGCGCGCGGTCAACTGGCAGGCGCGGCGCATGCCTTCGAAATCGTTTGCGCCATAGAGACGGATCGCGCCGGTGTTCTTCAGCGGTGCCGTCGCCGCGTCGATATAGGTGACCATGGGGTGGCTTTCGCAAGTTCTAATCTAGGAGCTTTGGCCGTTCATAAACGACCAAGCCCGTCTTCGTCTATCCGGATGAGGCTTTCAGGCACGATTTTGCCCTGATCGAGGTGGCAGCGCACGGCATAGGCCTCCACACCGCGGGCAATCGCACGGGCGAAGGCGCGGCCATAACCGGGGTCGAGATCCGAGCAGATTCTCAAGCGGTCGCAGTCGGCGCGCTGGATGATGAAGAGCATGGCCGCACGACGGCCAGCCTCAACGAGGTCGCCCATTTCGTCGAGGTGCTTGGCGCCTCGGGTCGTCACGCTGTCGGGAAACTCCGCAAGACCTGCCTCTCGGATGAAATGCACGTTCTTCACCTCGACATGCACGCTGCCCTTGGTTTCGTCTTCCAACAAAATGTCGATCCGCGAATTGCGGCCGTAACGCTGCTCGCGTTTGAGCGTCCGGAAGCCCGCAAGCGGCGGAACGAGCCCGGCGAGGATTGCCTCTTCCGCCAGCCGATTGGGCAGGGCCGTGTTGACACCGACCACCGTGCCGTCCGCTTCGACCAGTTCAAGCGCATGGGCGTATTTTCGGGTCGCGGTGTCATGGCGCGATAGCCAGATCCGCGATCCCCGTTCTGTCAGGCCGCGCATGGAGCCGGTATTGGGGCAGAACCCGGTGAGTTCGGTGCCGTCTTCGAGGACGGCGTCAAAGAGGAAGCGCTTGTAGCGGCGCACGAGCCGGGCAGGGATGAGGGGTGGGGAGAAGATCATAGCTGTCTTCGCAGAGGCTTAAGCGGCCGGATCGGCATCGGGCTTGTTGATCGCCCAGGTCAGCAGCGCATCAAGGGCAGGGCAGAGCGCCTGTCCCCAGTCCGTCAGACAATACTCCACCTTGGGCGGCACCTGATGATGGACGATCCGACGGACAATGCCGTCGCTCTCCATTTGGCGGAGCTGCTGGATCAACATCTTCTGCGATATTCCCGGGATGGATCGCTCGAGCTCCGAGAAGCGCAACACCGCGCCGCCGAAGAGATGAAACAGGATCACCAGCTTCCACCGTCCCTCAAGGATCCGCAGGACATTCTCCACGCCTTCGGCCCCGTCGGCAGGCGTCAGAAAGGCATCCTTACTTTTTAGTGGGTACCTTACTTTTTCGTCCGTTCTTGTCATTCTGCGAGCGTATCGCCATCTTCGCCCTCGAGCAAGCGCGCCGCTCTTTCGCACTCTAAAAAACGAAAGATCTGATCCCATGTCGAACACAATGACCGGGCCGGTTAAGGCTTATTTCGAAGGCAGGAATGCGCGCGATTTCGCGCTAGCGCTGTCCGGATTTTCGAATGATGCCGTCGTCCGAGACGAAAGCCGCACGCATCGCGGGACGCAAGAAATCCGCGCCTGGATGATGCAGACCATAGCCGCCTACGATGACCGCTCCGAACTGCTGACCGTTGAAGCCGACGGTGACACCGTGATCGCCACTGCCGAAGTCTCCGGCAATTTTCCAGGCAGTCCGATCACCTTGCGCTACAGCTTCGTGACCGAAAGCGGGGCGATAACCAGCGTGGAGATCGCGCCATGACCGCGGAGTTCAGGATCGACCCGGCGGAATTTGCGGGTGAGGTACTGGCATTTTGAAGCATTCGAGCCGAGACGGCTCGTTGCTTCTCAGGAATTCTAGACCCTCGCCATAACATACCGTCCCGGCGCATCGCCGATCGCATTGAGCGCGTCTCCGCCCGGCTTGCGGGCCGGGACGCGTTCGTCGGCGAGATCTTCCACCCAGATCTGCCAATGCGGCCACCAGGAGCCTGACGTCTCCTTGGCGTTCGCCATCCAGTCCTCGTAGGTGCCGGCAACCTTCCCATTGGTCCAGAACTGGTACTTCTGCTTGTCCGGCGGATTGACGACGCCGGCGATGTGGCCCGAGCCTGAGACGACGAAATCGACCGGCCCACCGAACAGGCTGCTGCCGACGAAGACCGACTTCGCCGGCGCGATGTGGTCTTCCTTGGTCGCGAGATTGTAGATCGGGATCTTCACGTCCTTCAGCGACAGCGTCTTGCCGGCAAGCTGCATCTTGCCCTGGCTCAGCGTGTTGTTGAGGTAGCAGTTGCGCAGATAGAAGGAGTGGTTCGCTGCCGCCATCCGGGTCGAATCGGAGTTCCAGTAGAGCAGGTCGAAGGGCATCGGATCCTGGCCCTTAAGGTAGTTGTTGACGAAATAGGGCCAGATCAGCTCGGAGGATCGCAGCATGTTGAACGCTGCTGCCATTTTCGAACCGTCGAGATAGCCCGTCGACTTCATCCGCTCTTCGAGGCCCGACAGCTGCTCTTCGTCCACGAAGACCTTGAGATCCCCGGCATAGGTGAAGTCCACCTGCGTGGTGAACAGAGTTGCGCTGGCGATCCGCTTGTTCTTCTCCTGCGCATGCAGGGCAAGGGCCGCAGCAAGCAGAGTTCCGCCGACACAGTAGCCGATCGCGTTCACCTGTTTTTCGCCGGTCGCCTTCTCCACCGTGTCGAGCGCGAAATCGACGCCCTCGCGGATATAGGCTTCCCAGTCTTTGCTCGCGTGCCGCTCGTCCGGATTGACCCAGGAGATGGCGAAGACCGTGTGGCCCTGATCGACGCACCACTTGATAAAGCTTTTCTGCGGATTGAGATCGAGGATGTAGAACTTGTTGATCCAGGGCGGGCAGATGAGGAGAGGGCGCTTCAGCACCGTCTCTGTCGTCGGCTCGTACTGGATGACCTCGCATATGTCGCTCTGGGCGATCACCTTGCCCGGCGTGATTGCCATGTTCTCGCCGACCGCGAACTTGCTGGTATCGGTCTGGCGGATCCTGAGATCTCCGCCGCCGGCGGCAATGTCCTCGGCCAGCATCTGCATGCCCTTGACGAGGTTCGCACCACTGCTCTCCACGGTCTCGCGATAAAGCTGCGGGTTGGTGGCAACGAAGTTGGCGGGCGAAAGTGCTGCCGTGAGCTGCCGCATGTAGAAGTTCGCCTTGTGGCGCGTATGCTCGTCGAGGCCACCGGCATCATTGACCATCTTCTCTGCCCATTGCGACAAAACGAGATAGGTCTGGCGGAGGAAGTCGAAGAAGGGATTGCGCTCCCAGTCTTCGTCGGAGAAGCGCTTGTCCTTGGGGAACGGATCGGCGAGCGGCTGTTCCGGCGTTGCGAATCGCGCCAGCGACCGGCTCCAGACGATGAAGACCGCGTTGAGCAGATGCGTCTGCGCTTCGAGCGTCCGTTTCGGGTCGGACATCCAGTATTCCGCCACCTTGCCCATGATCTTCACGAGCTCGGCCACCGGCTCGGAAACGGGATCGACGATTTCGCCGGTTTCACGGGGTTTCAGCCACACGGATGCGGCCTTGCCGAGGTTCTCAAGCGCCTTGGCGGCGTTGACGGCGAAGGCCTGCGGATCCTTGATGATATAAGGCTCGATCAGCTTCGGATCGAACGCGGCACCCGCCTCGGCCTCTTCCCGCGTCCTGTCCATGCCATCCTCCCCAGGATTGTTCTGGTGTCTTTTGTGTTTGCCTATCCTGCATGAAAACGACTACAAGTTCCAGCGATTGGCGCATAGTCTTTCGATGATGATCGACGGTTGCGCCCTTGAGAAATGTCAGTTTTGCGCGCGAACGCGGGCGGTCGGGGCCATGGTGCACAGCAAGTTCAATTTTTCGGGTTTCTCGGGCCGGGCGTTGATCGCCGCATTTCTGGCGACGATGGCGGGTGCCGGCTGCCAGTCCGCTCCGCCTGCCACCCCGACGGTTGCTGCGGCCCCTGCGGCACTCCAGGTGAATGTCGAGGATCCTGACAATCCGGAAGCGCCGGCCGTGCGTCCTGCTTATGCCGACGGCTATCCGAATTTTGCCGGCTCGCTGAACGCCGCAAGCGTCCAAATGAGCAACGAGGAAGCGACCGCACTCCAGGCTCAGCTGACCTCGCTTGGTGCTGCCCGCAAGTCGGGCGCGATCTCCGAGGCCGAGTATCAGGCGAAGCTTTCGGAACTGCGCAAGCTCGCGGCCCAGCACGGCGCGGAAACCCAGGCGCAGATCGCCAATTAAGGCTTGCGCTGGCGGCGTTTTTTTCGCAAAGCAACCGAGGCGTTTTTGACATAAAATTTCGTCGGCGATTCAGGCCTTGCGTCGGATTTGCGACAAATTTTCCTGCGAGCGCTTTGATTGAGATATCATCACGCGCATCCGGTTTTGCGGTTCGTTGCGGAGCGTGTGGTCACTGGGAAAACGAGCGCGCCTGCCGCGGTTTATGAGCCGCGCGGTTTCAGGGGTTGAAGATGGAAGAGTTTCACAAAGTCCGGCGTTTGCCGCCCTACGTTTTCGAACAGGTCAACCGTTTGAAGGCGAGCGCGCGAGCCGGTGGGGCCGACATCATCGACCTCGGCATGGGCAATCCCGATCTTCCGACTCCGCAGGCGATTGTCGACAAGCTCTGCGAAGTGGTTCAGGACCCGCGCACCCATCGTTACTCCTCGTCCAAGGGCATTCCGGGCCTGCGCCGCGCCCAGGCGGCCTATTACGCCCGCCGCTTCAACGTGAAGCTCAATCCCGACACGCAGGTCGTGGCGACGCTGGGTTCCAAGGAAGGCTTCGCCAACATGGCGCAGGCGATCACCGCACCCGGTGACGTCATTCTTTGCCCGAACCCGACCTATCCGATCCATGCCTTCGGCTTCCTGATGACCGGCGGCGTCATCCGCTCGATCTCGATCGAGCCGGACGAAACCTTCTTCCCGCCGCTCGAGCGTGCCGTGAAACACTCGATCCCGAAGCCGCTGGCGCTGATCATCAACTACCCGTCGAACCCGACGGCGCGCGTCGCAAGTCTCGACTTCTACAAGGACGTCATCGCTTTCGCGAAGAAGCACGACATCATCGTGCTCTCAGACCTTGCCTACTCGGAAATCTACTTCGATGGCGATCCGCCGCCGTCCGTGCTCGAAGTTCCGGGTGCCATGGACTGCACCGTCGAGTTCACCTCGATGTCCAAGACCTTTTCCATGCCCGGCTGGCGCATGGGCTTTGCCGTCGGCAACGAACGCCTGATCTCGGCCTTGACCCGCGTGAAGTCCTACCTTGACTACGGCGCGTTTACCCCGATCCAGGTGGCCGCGACCCACGCCCTGAACGGCGACGGCTCTGACATCGCGGAAGTGCGCAGCGTCTACAAGCGCCGCCGCGACGTGATGGTCGAGAGCTTCGGCAAGGCTGGCTTTGAAGTGCCGCCGCCGGCAGCCACGATGTTTGCATGGGCGAAGATCCCGGAAAAGTTCCGCCATCTTGGTTCGCTGGAGTTCTCCAAGCTGCTCGTCGAGAAGGCTGATGTGGCTGTTGCCCCGGGCATCGGCTTCGGTGAAATGGGCGACGAATATGTGCGTCTGGCGCTCGTCGAGAACGAGCACCGCATCCGCCAGGCCGCTCGCAACATCAAGAAGTTCCTGTCGACGGCCGACGAGACCATGCACAACGTGATTTCGCTCAACGCCCACCGTTGAGTCCACGTTGCGCCCCAGGCGGTCCCGTCAGGACCGCCTCACTTCCTTTTCGATGACGTCAGGAATGCCTCATGGCAAATGCCCTTAAAATCGGCGTGGCGGGTTTGGGTACCGTCGGTGCCTCGCTTGTCCGTATCCTCCAGACCCGCGCCAATGCGCTGACCGTCGCTTGCGGTCGCCCGATCGTGGTCACTGCCGTCTCGGCTCGCGACGCCTCCAAGGATCGCGGCATCCTGATGGACGGCATCACCTGGTATGCGGATCCGGTGGAGATGGCCCAGCAAGCAGACATCGACGTCTTCGTCGAACTCGTCGGTGGCTCTGAAGGGGCAGCTGAAGACTCGGTCCGTGCAGCGCTTGGACGCGGTCTTCATGTTGTGACGGCCAACAAGGCGCTTCTGTCGCGCCATGGCGTTGAACTCGCCAAGCTTGCCGAGGAAAAAGGTCGCCTCCTGAACTACGAAGCGGCGGTCGCTGGCGGCATTCCCGTCATCAAGACGCTGCGCGAGTCGCTCACCGGCAACAATTTCTCCCGCATCTACGGGATCATGAACGGCACCTGCAATTACATCCTGACCCGGATGGAGCGTGAGGGCCTGTCCTTTGCCGATTGCCTCAAGGAAGCCCAGCGCCTGGGTTACGCCGAAGCCGATCCGAGCTTCGACATTGAAGGCAATGATACTGCCCACAAGCTGTCGATCCTGACGACGCTGGCCTTCGGCTGCGAGATCTCGGCGGACAAGATCTATCTCGAAGGCATCACCAACATCTCGATCGAGGATATCCATGCGGCGGCCGATCTCGGCTATCGCATCAAGCTTCTCGGTGTGGCCCAGAAGACCGAGAGCGGCATCGAGCAACGCGTACATCCGACCATGGTGCCGCTCGACAGCGTCATCGCCCAGGTCGATGGCGTGACCAACGCGGTGGCGCTCGAATCCGACATCCTCGGCGAATTGCTGATGGTCGGCCCCGGTGCCGGCGGCAATGCCACGGCATCTGCCGTGCTCGGTGACATCACCGATATTGCGAAAAGCCGCCCGGGTGCGCAGGAAGTGCCCGTCCTCGGCCGTCCGGCCCATCTGCTTGAGCCCTATCGTCAGGCCGAGATGCAGAGCCATGAAGGTGGCTACTTCATCCGCCTGACCGTTCAGGACCGCACCGGTGTCTTCGCCAGCATCGCAACGAAGATGGCCGAGAACGCCATTTCGCTTGAATCGATCGTCCAGCATTCCAAGCAGCCGGTGACGCCGGATCGCCCCCAGACGATCATCCTCGTCACCCACGCGACGATGGAAAGTGCCGTCCGCAAGGCCGTCGGCGCCATCAAGGGCGAAGGTTACCTGATCGGCGAGCCGCAGGTGATTCGCATCGAACGCCCCAAAACCTGAACCGAACGAGACTCGGTGGCGCCCTTCGGCCTGCCGTTAAACCGGCAGACCATGGCAGAATCGTCATTAATCAGATGATTCCTGGCGGTTGCCTGCCTGGGCTCTCGCCAAAAGTCTAATGCGGGCGTAGTCTCCAGCCTCTATCGGGTCCTGGGGAGGAGTTCGTCGATGGGATTGGTAAAAGGCAGAGCGCCGTGGATTGAGTTATCCGACGGCGTTCTGGACAGTGACGATCAATCGTCACGGTCTCGCGAAGGCGAGCGCTCAAAATCCGCGGCTTCCGTCGAAACACGCGCCGATTGGGCTCTCCTGTTTGTCCTCGCCGCATTCATGGCCGTCGCCTTTGCGCTGGTCGCGTGGTTGATGTCCTGACGCTGCGGCTCAGCCTTGTGGCTCTCGGGCTTCGGCCTCTGGTGATTTTCTGCGATCGGTATAGAACGGGTGAGGGCGGTGCCGCCGCCCATGGCCCTGTCGTGCAGGCTTGCAAGCGCCTGCGCACCCGCAAAGAGCAGTAATGTCGACTGAACCGGTAGATCCCGTCATCCGCGCCTTCCTCGGCGTTGAACACTCCGCCAGCGGTCAGCGCTGGATGTCCCGCACCGATCAGGCCGGCCAGAACCGTGCGCTTGCAATCAGCCAGTTGCATGGCATTCCCGAGCTCGTCGCCCGCGTGTTGGCCGGCAGGGGCGTCGGTGTCGACGAGGCGCCGGCCTTTCTCGATCCGACCATTCGCAATCTCATGCCGGACCCGTCCAAGCTCACCGATTGCGATGCGGCAGCGCAGCGCATCGTGGAGGCGATCGATCGAAAGGAAAGAGTCGCCATCTTCGGCGACTACGACGTCGACGGGGCCGCGTCCTCGGCGCTCATGGCCCGCTTTCTCCATCATTTCGGCATAGAGGCCGAGATCTACATCCCGGACCGGATCTTCGAAGGCTATGGCCCGAATGCTGCCGCCATCGACCAGCTGATCGAGCGCGGCGCGAACCTCCTGATTACCGTCGACTGCGGATCGACCAGCATCGAAGCGCTGGGGGCCGCCGAACGGCGCGGTGTGGACGTTGTCGTCATCGACCACCACCAGATGGGCCACGAAATGCCGATCTGTCATGCGCTGGTAAACCCGAATCGTGAGGACGACCTGTCGGGGCAGGGTCATCTCTGCGCCGCCGGTGTGGTCTTCATGGTGCTGGTGGCCACACTTCGGGTTCTGCGAGAGGCCGGCCATCCCCATGCGCGTTCCCTCGACCTGCTCGCCTGGCTCGATCTCGTGGCGCTCGCCACCGTCTGTGATGTGGTGCCGCTGAAGGGCCTGAACCGCGCCTATGTGACCAAGGGCCTGATCGCCGCCCGCCATCAGAACAATGCCGGTATGGCGGCTCTGCTGAGGGTGGCGGGGATCGGCGGGCCCGTGACGCCCTACCATTTCGGCTTTCTGCTCGGGCCCAGAATTAATGCCGGCGGTCGCATCGGCGATGCCGCTCTCGGCAGCCGGCTGCTGACGCTGGATGACGCGGCAGAAGCCGACGAGATCGCCGCAAAGCTCGACGAACTGAACCGTGAGCGCCAGGCGATGGAAGCCATCATGCTGGCCGAGGCAGAAGCCGAGGCGATGGCCGAATACGGCACGGGCGAGCGGGCAGCCGTGATCGTCACCGCCAAGGAGAACTGGCACCCGGGCATCGTCGGCCTGCTCGCAGCAAGGCTCAAGGAGAAGTTCAAACGCCCGGCCTTCGCCATTGCCTTCGATCCCCTGGGCAAAGGCACCGGTTCGGGCCGCTCGATCAACGGGTTCGATATGGGCCGGATGGTCCGGGCTGCGGTCGATGAGGGTCTGCTGGTCAAAGGCGGCGGGCATGCCATGGCGGCGGGCCTGACGGTCGAGCGGTCGAATCTAGGACGCCTGCGCAGTTTCTTCGACGAACAGGCCACGTCTCAGGTATCGGCGCTTGCCGCCAACCAGACGCTGAAGATCGACGGCGCCATCGGTGCCTCGGGCGCGACACTTGCGCTTGTCGACCAGTTGGAGGCTGCAGGCCCCTATGGCTCGGGCCATCCGCAACCCATCTTCGCCGTGCCGCTGCACCGGCTGAAAGACGCTCGCCCCGTGGGAACGACCCACATAAAGATCACGCTGGAAGGCATGGATGGAAAGCGTCTGGAGGGGATCGCCTTTAGGGCAGCCGAAACGGACCTCGGCCATTTCCTGATGAACAACCGTGGCAACCAGGTGCATGTCGCAGGCACCCTGAGCGCCGATCACTGGCAAGGCAACAGACGCGTTCAGTTCCGCGTCATGGACGCCGCCAAGGCGCCGTGAGGCGAACGATTTGATCAGATGTCGGGGAGATCGAAGTGGCACGCCCTAGGGGAGTCGAACCCCTCTTCCCAGAATGAAAATCTGGTGTCCTAACCGATAGACGAAGGGCGCGTGCGCTTCGGTGGCGCCCTTATGGCCGGAACTTCCGGCAAGCGCAAGAGGCTTTAAACGCCATGGGACGATTTTTTCCACAGGCATGCGCAGAGGCAGTATCTCAAGCACAAACAAACACTTGCGCGTAAGCTGTCCACAGGTTGCGAATTGTCAGGGAAGATCGAAGTGGCACGCCCTAGGGGAGTCGAACCCCTCTTCCCAGAATGAAAATCTGGTGTCCTAACCGATAGACGAAGGGCGCGTGCGCTTCGGTGGCGCCCTTATAGTCAGGCCTCTGGATGACCGCAAGCGGAAACTTGGCGAAGTTCGAGAGAAAAAATCAGGCGCGGAAAGCGGGCGAAACTCGGCAGAAAACGCCAGTCCACGACAGGCCTCTGTAGACGACTAAACTGCTGGGGAGACTGATACGAAGTGGCACGCCCTAGGGGAGTCGAACCCCTCTTCCCAGAATGAAAATCTGGTGTCCTAACCGATAGACGAAGGGCGCGTCTGCTTCGTGGCGCCCTTATAATCAGGCTGTTCCCGGACCGCAAGCGGCTTTTATGTCTTTCATGCAAAAAATGTGACAGCGATCAAATCCAGATCTCTCGCGAGCGACAAACGTTTTGATTGGAAGGACTTGAGCCACTCTCGAAAGACTTGGGATCAAGGTGCCGCAGCAGCCTTCTCCGCTTTCTTTCCGCCTTTGAGGAGATCGGAGAGCGAGGGCAGCCATGCCTTCTTCTTCGGACCCGCATCAGCCTCGGCCACGACCTGTTCATCGGCCGGTAGCGGCTCTGCCGGATCGAACGCCTGGACCGCACCCATGGCCTGCAATTGATCAGGCGTGAGCTGGACGCGTTCCGGCACATCGGATGTCGGTTCGCGAAGGGCCAGTATCTTCCGCTTGGGACGCGGGTCTGAGAGCTTCTTGAGAACCGGCTGCTCCTCTGCCGGCACCGCAGTCGATTCGGTGAGCGGCAGGCCTTCAGCTGTCGGCTGCGAGGTCTGCGCCTGAAGCGCCTGTTGCTGCATCAATGCCTGCTGTTCGGCAGACGGACTGAACAGGCTCTTGCGCATGGCATTGACGCCGAGTGTCGGCATGTCACCCGGCACCAGGCTCGGGCTTGCCGCAGACCCAGCTGCCGCAACCTGGGCCGTTCCCGTGTCACCGGTCTGCGCTGCGCTTGGCTGGTTGGCCCGCCCGGCAGAGAACAGGCTGTTGTTGCCGGCATTCACCGCCGTCGGCTGCATGGTGATCTCACCAAGGTCCGCCTGAGCCTGTGATTGTGGCTGACTGGCAGGTTGCGCCTGTCCCTGAGCAGCCTGCTGCTGAAGGGCAAGCACTTCCGGCGGCGGTTCGGCAATATCGGCAAAGGCCGCGGCCAGCGGAACCGGTTTGCGTTTCAGGCGCGGGGGATCTGTTTCGTTTTGAGACGCGGCGGGCATGGCGGCGGCTGCCGGTTGTCCCGAAACGGAAACCACATAGGGATCCCGAAACGACTTGCCGCCGGGTGCTGCTGCGGAAACCTCTTCCGACGGTGTCGCGTCGCCGATCGACAGCACCTCGTCAGCGCTGGTCTGGCATGACGCGAGCAGCGCGCTTGCGAACACAGCGATCAGCGCAAATGCGGGTTTCGGGGGCTGGGATGAGCAAGTCATGTCGATCTCCGTCGTCACCTTCGCGCGCAAGGAAAAGGGCCGCCGGGGCGGCCCTCGTGTAGACTGGAGACTAGGCGCGCAAACTTGCGCGAGGCGGTGGTGCTTACCAGGCGCCGGTGTTCGGCATGGAGGCCCAGGGCTCTGCCGGGGCAAGGTTTTCGCCCTTCTGCAGAATCTCGATCGAAATGCCGTCAGGTGAGCGGACAAATGCCATGTGGCCATCGCGGGGCGGACGATTGATGGTGACGCCATTGTCCATCAGTTTCTGGCAGATGGCATAGATATCGTCGACCTCATAGGCCAGATGACCGAAGTTCCGGCCGCCGGTATAGTCTTCCGTATCCCAGTTGTAGGTGAGCTCGAGGCAGGGGGCCATGTCCACCTTCGCCTTGTCGAGATCCTTCTCGGCGGTCAGAAAGACCAGCGTGAAACGGCCCTTCTCGTTCTCGTAGCGGCGGATCTCGGTGAGGCCGAAAAGGTTGCAATAGAAGTGCAGAGAGGCCTCGAGGTCCTTCACTCGGACCATGGTGTGCAGGTAACGCATGGGTGTTCTCCTTTGACGCGGTCGATATGGGGCTGCCGTCAGCTTCGAGCAAGGCTGTGGCTGCAAAAGCAACTGGTGAAATGTAAAACTAGGGCTTGCGCAGATCCGTTGACCAAATGTTAATCTGAATCTCAAGAATCAGTTAACTAAGCAATGTGACGCGTTTTCGAGGGGCTTGGGGAAATGGCGGACAGGATTTCATCAAAGGGGCTCGGCGAGTACGAAGAGCTGTCCGGAGAAGCCGTAGACCTGCTGGAGATCACCGGCGTCGTCAAGTGGTTCGACGTCGCCAAGGGCTTTGGTTTCATCGTCCCCGACAACGGCATGCAGGACGTGTTGCTCCACGTGACATGTTTGCGCCGTGACGGCTACCAGACGATCCTCGAAGGCACCCGCATCGTCGCCCTCATCCAGAAGCGTGATCGTGGCTACCAGGCCTTCCGCATCCTCTCCATGGACCAGTCGACTGCCGTTCATCCCTCGCAGATGCCGCCGGTTCGCACCCATGTGCAGGTGACGCCGACGAGCGGTCTTGAGCGCGCGCTGGTCAAGTGGTTCAACCGCACCAAGGGCTTCGGCTTCCTGACGCGCGGCGAGGGCACCGAGGACATCTTCGTGCACATGGAAACGCTTCGCCGATTCGGACTGACCGAGCTTCGCCCGGGCCAGACGGTTCTGGTGCGCTTCGGGCCTGGCGACAAGGGCCTGATGGCCGCCGAAATCCACCCGGACAATCCGGGCCCGGCCGTGCGTGCGCACTGAGCCGATGACCAAGCTGATGACCATCACCAGAAGCGCCTTCGTGGCGCTTCTTGCGTTTTTCTCTCTGGCCGGCGTTGCACTGAGCGAAGTCGTCTTTGAGCGCGGCCAACTGAGCTTCGAGACGGAAGCCGGGGAGCGCATCACACTGGACGTGGAATGGGCCTTGACCGCCGAGCAGCGGGCGAGGGGCCTGATGGAGCGGCCGGCACTTCCCGACCGTACGGGCATGCTCTTTGATTTCGGCGAAACGCGCATGGTCACCATGTGGATGGCCAATACTCCCGAATCCCTCGACATGATCTTCATCGACGATACTGGCAAGATCGCCCGCATCGCCGAGCGCACGACACCCTATTCCGAGGCGATCGTGTCCTCGGACAAGCCGGTGCGTTATGCGCTTGAAATCCGCGGCGGCCATGCAGCCGAACTCGGCCTCAAGCCGACCGCCCGCCTGGTGCTGCCGCTTGACCTGCCCAAGTGACGGGGCAGCGGCCTTTGTTTTCGCCTGAAGATTCAATCGCGAACAAACCGCTTTTTGCTGTTGCGGCTGAGGGGTGAACCGTGTATTCCCGCTTCATTGCTTGAACGGAGTGTAGCGCAGCCTGGTAGCGCATCTGGTTTGGGACCAGAGGGTCGGGAGTTCGAATCTCTCCACTCCGACCAAGCAATGAGCCGGACCATCAGGAACATCCTGAGTTCTAGGGTCCCAAAAGTCTGCTGTTACGAACTGACGAACAGGCGGACATCCGGCAAATAAAACTTCCCAACTCGATACTGACAAGGCCTGTGCGCCGCCCCGACTTTTATCTCCAAGCGGTAGGCGAATCGCGTGCCTTTTGCGGCCTGCGTTAGAGCATGCGTGCATTTGTGGCGACGCCACAATTTCCCCTTGCTGCCGTAATGCGCGCCCTTTATTCCTTATGGTTGTATCCAGGGGTGGGGACGATCATAATGAGACATATCTATACCATTGCCGCCATGGCGCTCGTGGTAACTGGCTGCCAGACGATGAAGCCGGCTGCTTCTCCGATGGAAGCCTATCTCAACCGGCATGCTGCGGCGGAGGCAATTGCGCGGAATTGCCCGGCCTATGGCGGCTATGGTGCCGTGACAGCCATGCGCTCGGATGCCGATCAAAATCTCGCCCGTGCGCGCGCCCTCGGCGCGACGGAGATGGATGTTCAAAAAGCGCGCGAGCGGATGAACAGCAATCTGATGAGCGCCGTGATGCTCGTGGGCCCGATCGAGGCCTGCAACGCCTTCGTCAATCAACTGGCCTGGGCGGGAACCTCGACGGCGCAAATACCGAAGAAGGCCAACTAGGCTGCCCGATACGCGAGGTGAGGGCAGCGCTGATTTGGTTTGCGCGGCCCGCAGAGAGGTGGCGTCTCGATGACTGTCGCGGTATCAGGTGAGTATGGACATCCGCTCTGCAATTCATCCATCATGCTGTTGCGAAGGCGCTCCAACGAGGATATACGGAACCTCGAAGAAAGTCGGTCTCGTAGTGCGCGAGCAATCTACGAACAGCGGATAAATGCCATTGTTTTTCAATGGATATGGGGTCTAGAATCTCGCCGCGCCGATCAGAATTGGAAGGCCTTCCGCATTCGGCGGGCCGGGTGTCCGGCGGCAGGGCAACTTGCCGCAAAATCTTGGAGATGGATAAGGCCATGTCTGCGAAGATCTACCGCCCCGCGAAAACCGCCATGCAGTCCGGCAAGGCGAAGACCCATCTTTGGGTTCTGGAATTCGACCAGTCTGCACCGCGCAAGATCGATCCGATGATGGGCTACACCACATCTGGCGACACCCGCCAGCAGGTAAAGCTGACCTTCGAGACGCTGGAACAGGCCGAAGCCTATGCGAAGCGCGAAGGCATCGAATACCGCGTCATCCTGCCGAAGGAAGCCAAGCGCCAGGTCGTGTCCTACACGGACAACTTCCGCTACAACCGTCTTCAGCCCTGGACGCACTGACATTTCTGCCGCTTCGCGCGGCCCCGAGACGGTCCCTTAGCTCAGCTGGATAGAGCAAGTGCCTTCTAAGCACTAGGTCGTAGGTTCGAGCCCTACAGGGATCGCCATTCCCCTAGTTAACTGCATGATTTTATTTAAGGTGCGACCAAGGCGCGCAGGGCGACCTTGCATTTATTCGTCAGCAGTTATGCAGACGTGGCTAGCCACGGCCTGAATGCCTTTGATATTCAAGAAATTTGGTGGGCCCGGAGGTACCAAAACGTGTCTCGCACCGTAGCTACGCACTGCATGTAATCGCCCAGTTTAGGAAGCCACTGCGGTTCAGCCAGGCACTAACTGCATTGGGACAATCTGCTGGCGGACGAGTGCCTTTCCTCGGTGATTTTCTATGATCTTGAACGCTGGAGTGTTCATCAGCGTGTGCATATAGCAGTGGTGAATAGTCAGAACGAGATCCTGCAGAGCTTGATCCTCTTCGAGGTCTTCAATTATGAGGCCGACTTCCTTGCACTTCTCAGCTTGAATGTGCGTATTGTGGGCCTTGCCCTCGTTGTTCGCGAAGATTTCGACAATTTTGCCAATGATCTCGTCCTGCTCAGCCTTGCCGAGGGTGGAAAGCATGTTGGTCCGAAGCGTTCTCTCTATGAATTCGTTTGAGTCGGCGACCGCTAGCTCGCACCGCTCAATGAACGATGGTGTGATCTTGGAGAGGATGGGATTCCAGAAGAATGATGCATTGGGATTTGCAAGGATCTCATCATAGGCTCGCCGAACCTCGCTGAGAAGATTGGCGGCACCGATCATGCCGAACTGGGGGTCCACCGGACCGAGGCTGGATTGCTTGCCCATGATGATCGACTTGCACGAGCAAGCCAGCATGGTCCCCGCCGACATTGCCAGCTGGGGAACGATAGCACGCATGTTGTCCCCAAACATGCCTCGCAAGTAATCGACCAAGGAAACAGCAGCCTGCCCATCGCCTCCGGGCGTATGGAGGATAAGGTCGAGCCCTTTGCTGCGGTCCATCTCGTGGACGCACAGCATAAAGCCGTTTTTGTCTTCGTCGTTGATTTCCGTGCCCTCAATGCGCTTGCTGAGGTATCCGGAGTAATAGGCGATGACATTTCGCCCTGTATGTCGATTGAGACGCTTTAAGTAGCGGCGCCGGATTATGTCGTGCGCCGATTCGCGTGCACGTGCTTGCTCAGCTGAAATTTCCCTGAGTACGCTGTCCCAATTCGGCATTACTGCTATTCCCCACGCGAACTGGCACTTCTGGGGTGCCATAGGTTGCAATCGTAGGGATATATGGCAGTTCACCAGGGAAACGTAAATCCTCCATGTTTTCAGTCGGAGAGATCTGGCCGTTCTTCACCAATGAAGTGAACATTGCGGTGACTTCCAATGTCTTGGCATCCATCGTGGCGCTCCCTTTGACTGCGACGCTTCTCTTCAGCGCGGCATGATACGCGTGTATCGCTTGTCTGTAGCTTAACAAGCGCGCTCCCCATTGGTTCCTAAAAGAGCAATCGTTTGACGGGTTGTCCAGTCACGATTTCGCCTTTTGCGTAAAGGTCGCCGTTCCTGTGTCAGATTTGGTATGTCGGTGCAAGCGGGTGTTGCTTCAGTGCCGCCGGGGTTTGAGATTTCACAAATGATTCAGTTGGGAGCGGCGGGACAAGAAACCAAGGCCACGTAGTTGAAAAAATAGACGATTTGTCATCTGCAGGGATCGCCAATCCTCGATTATTGTTATGACGAGTGCCGAGTCTATCCTCATTTTTTAACCGGTGCTTTGTGCAGGATCGGGCGATAGTCATCTTTTCCCATCCGCTGCCAACCTTTCGGAAACCCTTGAGCGTCATGATGCCGCTCACGAGAGGTTAACCATGTCCAGTCGCACCGCATCTTCCCGCCGCGCGCCCGCCAAACGGCGCAAGTCGACCCGCTCTTCCAGCAGCCAGGGCATGACAACCTGGCTGGTCATGCTCGGCATTGTCGCGGGCGGGATCGCCCTCTACGACAACAGAGCCGCTGTGCTCAAGGAATTGTCTCCCCTTCTATCAGACCGAAAGCCAGCCGCAGCCCGGACCGAAGCCAAGGCGGAGCCCCGCAGTGAGCGGGAGAAGACCGCCAACGCGCGGACAGCCCCGAACGGCTCTAAAACGCCGATACCGCCGGCCGAGGTTGGTGTCGTGAAGGCTGCGGTCCCTGCGTCTCGCCCGGCACTCACGACCGCCGCTGGCGGCCCACTGACGGGGGAGAATTTCGCCGGCAAGTTCTATTTCTGCGGCACGTCGGGCCTCGACAACTGCGTCATGAGCGGTGATACCTTCTGGTACAAGAAGACCAAGGTCGTGCTGGCCGACATTGCAGCGCCGAGAACGGATGGCGCCGCCTGCCAGCAAGAGCGCGACCGCGGCTTTGCCGCCAAGGTGCGGCTGAAGGATCTGTTGAGCTCCGGACGATTCGATCTTGAGACACTGAAGACGGCGGGTCCAGGCGGTGCCTCAGGGGTGCTACGCGTGGCAACCCGCGATGGCCGCTCGCTGGGTTCAATCCTGGTGTCCGAAGGCCTCGCCAAGCCGCGCATGGCGCGCCAGCAGAGCTGGTGCCCGTGACTGCAACATAGCGGCCGTCTCCACAACTGAAAGAGCCCGCCGCGGTGGTCGCGGCGGGCTCTTTGATTCCGAATGCGGAAGACCGCTTAATGCAGGATCTGGCTGAGGAACAGCTTCGTGCGCTCGTGCTGCGGATTGTCGAAGAATTCGGCCGGCGAATTCTGCTCGACGATCTGGCCCTGGTCCATGAAGATGACGCGGTCTGCAACCTGACGGGCAAAGCCCATTTCATGCGTGACGCAGATCATGGTCATGCCTTCTTCGGCAAGGCCCACCATGGTGTCGAGAACTTCCTTGACCATTTCGGGATCGAGCGCCGAGGTCGGCTCGTCGAAGAGCATGATCTTCGGCTTCATGCAGAGCGCACGGGCAATGGCCACACGCTGCTGCTGGCCACCGGAAAGCTGGCCCGGATACTTGTTGGCCTGTTCCGGGATCTTGACGCGCTTCAGGAAGTGCATCGCGATTTCCTCGGCATCCTTCTTCGGCATCTTGCGGACCCAGATCGGGGCCAGCGTGCAGTTTTCGAGAATAGTGAGGTGCGGGAAGAGGTTGAAGTGCTGGAACACCATGCCGACTTCGCGACGAACTTCATCGATCTTCTTCAGGTCGTTCGTGAGTTCGATGTTGTCGACCAGGATGTTCCCGGTCTGGTGTTCTTCCAGGCGGTTGATGCAGCGGATCATCGTCGACTTGCCCGAGCCGGACGGCCCGGCCACGACGATGCGTTCGCCCTTCATGACCTTCAGGTTGATGTCGCGCAGCACGTGAAAATCACCGTACCACTTGTTCATGTTGATCAGTTCGACCGCTACGTCGGTGCCCGACACGGTCTTCTTAGCGGAATTGGCTTCAGCCATGGTTTTTCCCCTTGTTCTTAACGCTTGTGGCCGGTGTCGAGGTGCCGCTCCATGAAGGCGGAGTAGCGCGACATGCCGAAGCAGAAGATCCAGAATACGAAGCCTGCGAAGATCAGACCCGTGAGCGGTGTCACAGGCGTTGCCCAGCTGGCATCGGTGAAGTTGAGGCGGACGATGCCGAGGAGGTCGAACATGCCGATGATCGACACGAGCGAGGTGTCCTTGAACAGGCCGATGAAGGTGTTGACGATGCCCGGGATGACCAGCTTGATCGCCTGCGGCAGGATGATCAGGCGGGTCTTCTGCCAGTAGGACAGGCCGAGCGAATCCGCGCCCTCATACTGGCCCTTCGGGATCGCCTGCAGGCCGCCGCGCACCACTTCTGCCATGTAGGCAGACGCGAAGAGCGACACGCCGACCAGCGCACGTAAGAAGTTGTCGATCGTCCAGCCGGTCGGCATGAAGAGCGGCAACATAACGTTGGCCATGAACAGGACCGTGATCAACGGCACGCCGCGCACCACTTCGATGAAGACGACGCAGATCATCTTGATGACCGGCATGTCCGACCGGCGTCCAAGCGCCAGCAGGATGCCGAGCGGCAGTGATACCGCGATCCCCACGAAAGACAGGATCAGCGTGACCATCAGACCACCCCAGAGCGGGGTTTCCACTTCCGGAAGGCCAAAGCCGCCGTGCAGCAGGAAGAAGGCGACGACCGGGAAGATGACGAAGAGCAGAAGTGCGTTCAAACCCTTGCGCGGTGCCTTCGGGATCAGCATCGGCACAAGCAGGGCGATGAACATCACGCCCACCAGGATCACCCGCCAGCGTTCCTCAAGCGGATAACGCCCGAAGATGAACTGCGAGAAGCGGCTCTCGACGAAGGCCCAGCAAGCGCCCTTCCAACCATCGGGCTGGACGCCGCCCTGGGCAATCGTGGCGCAGACGGCACGGTCGGCGCCGAACCAGGCTGCATCGAGAAACAGGAAGTTGATCGCACCCGGCAGGATGAGTGCGAGAACCGCAAGGCCGATGATCGTGAGGATCACATCTTTCGGCGTCGCGAGCAGGTTCTTGCGGATCCAGCCGCCGATGCTGCCATCGGAGGTCGGGGCGGGGAGGGGTGCCAGCATGTCCTGGCGCACATAGGAAAGGTCGTGTGCCATGATCAACGCTCCACCAGGGCCATCTTGGCATTGAACCAGTTCATGAAGAGCGAGGTCACAATGCTGATGGAGAGATAGACGACGAGCCAGATCGAGACGATCTCGATGGCCTGACCTGTCTGGTTCAACGTCGTACCGCCGGTCGAAACCAGTTCGGGGAAGCCGACGGCCACACCGAGCGACGAGTTCTTCGTCAGGTTGAGATACTGGCTTGTCAGCGGCGGAATGATGATGCGCATCGCCTGGGGCACGATCACCAGACGCGTCGTGGTCGAGGGCTGCAGGCCAAGGGCGGATGCTGCCTCCGTCTGTCCCTTCGAGACGCCCTTGATGCCGGCGCGGATGATTTCCGCGATGAAGGCGGCCGTGTAGAAGGAGAGCGCGAGGTAGAGGGCAACGAATTCAGGCGCGATGACCGCACCGCCCGACATGTTGAAGCGGCTTGCGACCGGGTAGTCGAAGGTGAGCGGCGAGCCGGCGGCGAGGAAGGCGATCAGCGGCAAACCGACGATCAGCCCAAGGCCAACCCATCCGGTCGGGAAGATCTGGCCGGTGCGCATCTGACGGGCCTTGGCCCAGCGTGCAACGACGATGGTCGCGACAATGCCGATCAGGAGCGCAATCGGGATAATACCCGCGCCATCTCCCCAGATCGGCTTGGGGAAGGCCAGACCACGGTTGTTGAGGAAGGTAGAGAAGGGCAGTTCGAGGGAATCGCGCGGCTGTGGCAGCGTCGATAGCACGCCCGAGTACCAGAAGAAGATGACGAGCAGCGGCGGCAGGTTGCGGAACGCTTCCACATAGACCGTGCAAAGCTTGGCAATCAGCCAGTTTCTCGACAGGCGACCAATGCCAATCAGGAAGCCGATGATCGTTGCGGTGATGATGCCCGTTACGGCGACAAGGATCGTATTCAGCAGGCCGACGAGAATGGCGCGGCCATAGGTCGAATCCGCCGTGTAGGCGATCAGGCTCTGGCCGATGTCGAAGCCGGCGCGGCCATTCAGGAAGTCGTAGCCCGTTGCGGTGTTGCTCCGGGCGAGGTTTTCGATGGTGTTGTTCGCGATGGTCCAGACGATAAACGTCATGATGGCGATCGTAGCGACCTGAAAGAAGATCGATCTTGCTTTCGGATCGTAGATCAGCGAGCCCACGCTCTGCCCACCGGCAGGTATACTGGTGGCGTGATCTGTCATGCTGTGCCAAATCCCCGGGGCTTCTTTGAGCCCTTAACTGTTCTTGTTTTTGAAAACAGCCGGCATTCTTTAATTGCGCTGCTGACCGCAGCGTCCGTGCCGGTCTGAACCCGTCGTCCCGATAAGCGCGAGGCGGCTTTCGCCGCCTCGCAAACGTCAGCCGGATCTTAGCGGATCGGCGGAGCGTACTGCAGACCGCCCTTGGTCCACAGGGCGTTTACGCCGCGCTCGATCTTGAGCGGGGTGCTGGTGCCGATGTTGCGCTCAAAGACTTCGCCGTAGTTACCGACACCCTTGATGATGTTGTAGGCCCAGTCATTGGTCAGGCCGAGGTCGGTACCGATCTTGGTGTCGGCTTCAGCGCCGAGGAAGCGCTTGATATCAGGGTTGGTGGTGGTCGACTTGATTTCGTCGACGTTTGCCTGGGTGATGCCGAATTCTTCAGCTGTCACCAGTGCATAATGCGTCCACGATACGACGTCGAACCACTGGTCGTCACCCTGGCGAACGGCCGGGCCAAGCGGCTCCTTGGAGATGATTTCCGGCAGAATAACGTGCTCGTCCGGGTTGGTCAGCGTCAGACGCAGCGAATACAGGCCCGACTGGTCGGTCGTGTAAACGTCGCAACGGCCAGCCTGATAGGCAGCGTTGACTTCTTCCAGCTTTTCGAAAACGACCGGCTTGTATTCGAGGTTGTTGGCCTTGAAGTAGTCGGCAAGGTTCAGTTCGGTCGTGGTGCCGGACTGTACGCAGACGGCAGCGCCCGAGAGTTCGAGGGCCGACTTTACGTTGAGCGCCTTGGTGACCATGAAGCCCTGGCCGTCATAATAGTTGACGGTGCGGAAGTTGAAGCCGAGCGCGGTGTCGCGGCTGATGGTCCAGGTCGTGTTACGGGCAAGCATGTCGACTTCGCCGGACTGCAGCGCGGTGAAGCGGCTCTGTGCGGTGGTCGGTGTGTACTTTACCTTCGTGGCATCGCCGAATACGGCGGCAGCGACAGCCTTGCAGTAGTCGACGTCGAAACCGGTCCAGTTGCCGGCTGCGTCCGGCGATGCAAAGCCGGCGAGACCCGTGTTCACGCCGCACTGGACGAAACCCTTGGCCTTCACGTCATCGAGCGTTGCAGCGGATGCAGCAGACGCGCCAAAACCCAGGACCGCAGCGCCGATGGCGGCTGACAGGAACTTGTTGTTCATTTTTCCCAACCTTTTTTCTCTTGTTGTATGCCAGCGACGGCTTGCTGCTGAAACCAACAGCGCACGTCGGCTCACGGCCTCCCGGTGCGAGCCTTCATATCTCAGTCGCAAATGCGGACAGGGTCAAGTCTTTATGCCGCGAATTGGCCACAAAAGCGCGAATTTACCAAAATCGCCCTCCAAATAGGCAAAAATGTGTGGTTTTTGGCCCAAAGTGATGAAAATGACGCCTTTTTGACTGTGCTGATATGCGTAAGCAGCAAGACTTGCGCTTCGGATCACGGAATTGTGCAACTTGACCGGCCCTCCCGGAGGCGCGAAAACCACGCTATCCGACCGTGAGGAATCTTGAATCCATGAGCAAATCCAAAGACTGGCTGGCCGCCGCCGGCACCGATACGAAACTGTGCCATGTCGGCTATGATCCTGAAGACTACCACGGGTTCGTCAATCCGCCGGTGGTGCATGCCTCGACGGTTCTGTTCCCCAACGCGAGGGCCATGGAAACGCGTTCGCAGCCCTATACCTATGGCACGCGCGGAACTCCCACGACTGATGCTCTCTGCCGCGCAATCGATGCGTTGGAAGGCTCGGCCGGCACGATCCTCGTCCCGTCGGGGCTCGCCGCCATCACCGTGCCGTTTCTAGCTTTCCTCTCGGCGGGCGACCACGCGCTGATCGTTGATTCCGTCTATTCGCCATGCCGCCATTTCTGCGACACGATGCTGACCCGTCTCGGGGTCGAAGTCGAATATTACGACCCGGAGATCGGCGCCGATATCGAGCGGCTGATCCGACCCAACACCAAATTGGTGCATACCGAGGCGCCCGGCTCCAACACCATGGAAATGCAGGATATCCGAGCGATTTCCGACGCGGCCCACAAGCACGATTGCGTTGTGACCATCGATAACACCTGGGCCACGCCGCTCTATTTCAAGGCGCTCGACTTCGGTGCCGACGTGACCATTCACGCGGCGACCAAGTATCCTTCGGGCCATTCGGACATTCTGATGGGCACGGTCTCGGCCAATGCAAAGCACTGGCCGACGCTGAGCGAAGCCAACATCACGCTTGGCATTTGCGGCGCTCCCGATGACAGCTACCAGATCCTCCGCGGGCTGCGCACCATGGGGCTGAGGCTCGAGCACCATTATAAGAGCGCGCTCTCCGTCGCCCGCTGGCTCGAAGCCCGCGATGACGTGGCGCGTGTGTTGCATCCGGCCTTGGAGAGCTTCCCGGGTCACGCGCTCTGGAAGCGCGACTTCAAGGGCGCAAGCGGCGTCTTCTCCTTCGTGCTTCCGGCTCCGTCCCGGGAAAAGATTAAGCCGAAGGCGCATGCCTTCCTGGATGCGCTGCAGCTCTTCGGGCTGGGTTGGTCCTGGGGTGGCTATGAGAGCCTGGCGGTGCACGTCAATCTGGATGACCGAAAGATCCGCAAGGGCCCAACCGATGGCGCGGTGATCCGTCTGCAGATCGGTCTTGAGAATGTCGAGGACATCACCGCCGACCTCGAACGCGGCTTTGCCGAAGCGGCTGCCGTCTGATTGACGGTTCCTGACCTCAGTCGCCGATCCGATGGCCGTAGAGCCAGTCGAGATCGGCGGCGAGCTTTTCGGCCGGCCGAAGCGAAAGAACGATATCGCGCCCGATTCGAAACGGGCCACGGGCGTGATAGGCGAAGCGATTGAAGTCGCCGCGTGCCTTGACCCGCGCAGCCCTTCCCTTTCGCTCGGTCGAGAACGTGGCAAGCGCCAAGGGGAGGGGTGCCCGGGCGACATGGGCGGCAAGCGAGAACGCGTCCTCGATGGCCATCGCAGCACCCTGGGCCGAGAACGGCATCATCGCATGCGCCGCGTCGCCGATCAGCACCGTGTCGCGACCATTGTGCCAATTGCCGTCGGAGGCCTCGTAAAGCGGCCAGAAGGTCGGCTGCTCAGCGCTGGCAAGAATTGTCCTGATGTCGAGGTGCCAGCCGGAAAATTGTTCGAGCAGCATGGCGCGCCGTGCCGCATCTGCATCGATCGCCCAGCTCTCATCACTCTTCGTGCCGGCAGCGATCGCCACGAGGTTGAAGCCGTCGATCTCCTTCAGCGGATAGCTGACCAGATGCGCCTTCGCCCCGAGATAGGCTGTCACGCCATTGCGAGACAGAAACGAAGGAGCGCCGCTCTGGGAGATGGTGAAGCGCCAGGCAATATTGCCGGAGAAGCTGACTGTGGGACTGCCGGGAATGGCATCCCGTGCGACCGACCAGGCGCCATCGGCGCCGATCACGAGATCCGGCTTGTGACCGGTGGTCGACCCCAGGGCTTCTGCGCCGATCCCCTGCACCCGTTGGCCGAGATGCAGCCGGCAGAGCGGTTGATGGAGCACGGCGCGCAACAGCGCCTGCTGTAGGGTCGAGCGATGCAGGACGCCATAGGGATAGCCCCAGCGTTCGCGGGCGAAACTGCCAGCCGGGACCGAAGCCAGGGCGCGCAAGTCCCTTCCCGAAACGAGGCTGATAGCATTTGGCTCAAGCCAGTGCTGTTCCAGATCGGAGAGCACGCCGAGAGACGCCAGCACCCGTGTGGCATTCGGCGAGAGCTGCAGACCCGCGCCGACTTCGCCGAGCTGTGGCGCCTGTTCGATGATGTCTGAGGAAATACCCTTGCGCGCGAGCGCCAGGGCAGCGGTCAACCCCGCCATCCCGGCTCCGACGATGGCGGCGTGCTTGATGGACATGGGAACTATGCCGATCGTGACGCTTGGGTCACGCTGCCTTGACGTGGAAGACGCAGCCCGCCGGGTTCGTCTGCTCGGCCTTCAGGCTCGGATTGTAGCGATAGAGCGTCGAGCAGTAGGAACAGACCTTCTCGTTGTCATGTCCCATGTCGATGAAGATATGCGGATGGTCGAAGGGCACGGAAGCGCCGGTGCACATGAATTCCTTCACGCCGACTTCGATCACGCGATGACCGCCGTCGTTCTGAAAATGGGGAATGGTGTGGCCGGCCATGTCTTGCTCCGAGAATGCTTTGCGAGTTTGCGCGGACATTAGCGCCGTCCTTCCGAAAAGTGTAGAGCCGGCGGCGGGCAAAAGTCACAGAAAATCGGTCTGCGGCAATTGATGTCAGGATGCTGTTGGCTATGGTTGCGGCCTCAAGGCAATAAGGACCCATTCATGAATCTCGACGCCCCGCCGTTTTCCAACTTTCACAATGACGGGCTCGAGCTTGCCTATTTCGACGATGGCGACCCGGCAGGCGATCCGATCTTGCTCATTCATGGCTTTGCCTCGTCGGCGAGCGTCAACTGGGTCTATCCGGGTTGGCTGAGAACGCTTGGGGACGCTGGCTACCGGGTGATCGCGATTGACAATCGCGGCCATGGTGCGAGCACCAAGCCGCATGATCCGGAAGCCTACCATCCGACATCCATGGCGGGGGATGCTGCAGCTCTCCTGACCCATCTCGGCATCGCCGAGGCCCATGTCATGGGTTATTCGATGGGCGCGCGCATCTCCGCCTTTCTCGCCATCGAGCATCCCGACCGTGTGCGCTCGCTCGTCTTCGGGGGGCTCGGCATCGGCATGTGTGATGGTGTCGGTGACTGGGATCCGATCGCCGACGCCTTGCTTGCTCCGTCGCTGGATGACGTCACGCATGAGCGCGGCCGCATGTTCCGTGCCTTTGCAGACCAGACCAAGTCGGATCGGCTGGCGCTGGCAGCCTGCATCCGGACGTCGCGGGATCTCGTGCGCCGTGAGGATATCGCCAAAGTCGATATTCCCTGCCTGATTGGTGTTGGGACGAAGGATGACATTGCCGGCTCGCCGCATGAACTGGCGGAGTTGATGCCACGCGCTGTCGCGCTCGACATCCCCAACCGGGACCACATGCTTGCCGTTGGCGATCGCGTGTTCAAGAAAGCGGCGCTGGATTTTTACGACACGCTAGCGGACCGTTGAGCCTCAGCGACCGGTGAAGACGGGGCGTCTGCGCTCGGCAAAGGCTGCGCGCCCCTCGCGATAATCCGCGCTCTCGAAGGTCGAAGCTCCGATGATTTCCGCCTCGCGCAGAAGGTCGTCGTCACCAAGCTCGACGGCCCGCAAGGCGAGCTTTGAGGCCCGGAGCGACAGCGGCGCGTTGGCCGCAATCGCCTCGGCGAGGATGTCGGTGCGGGTTTCGAGATCGGCGGTCGCTGTAATCTCGCACAGGAAGCCGGCCCCCATCAGCTCTTCCGCCTTGAGCGGCGCGCCAGTGAAGAGCGCCTTTCTTGTCAGCTGGCTGCCCAACCCCCTCACGAAATCCTGCACGGCATCTGCAGGGTAGGCGAGACCGAGTTTGGCGGCGGGGACGGCAAACACCGCTTCGGCGGAGGCGAGCCGCAGATCGGCGGCCGCAGCAAGGCCGAAACCGCCACCATAACAAATGCCCCTGACAGCCGCGATGACAGGGACGGGGGCCTCGCGGATGGTGGCGAAGGCACGGCTGTTCGACGCTTCGTAGATGCGGGCGGTCGCCGCATCTTTCCTTAATTCGGTAAATTCCGAAATATCTGCTCCCGCGCTGAAATCGGCCTGTCCGCCGCCGGCCAGCACGATGACGCGGGCGCCAGCCTCGGCATGCAGCCAGTGGATCGCGTCCGGAATCGCTCGCCACATCGCAGCCGTGATCGCGTTCTTCCGCTGCGGATTGTCGATCACCAGAAGCCCTTTCGCGCCATCGACGAAAGCCTTGATAAAGCCATTGGCAAGGGTGTTCGACTGTTTCATGCGGGCCCCATTTGAGTTCGATCTGTCTTCGACTATATAATGCCATTCCAAGACGAACGAGGAGACCGGCAATGGTCGCACACAACGACGTCCTCAAGACCGAAACCGTCAAGTCCATGGACCCGATCTGGGACAGCCTGCGGCACGAAGCCCGCGTGGCGGCCGATCGTGACCCGATGCTGGCGGCCTTCTTCCATTCGACGGTGCTCAGCCACCGCTCGCTGGAGGAGTGTGTGATCTATCGCATCTGCGAGCGCCTCGACCATTCCGACGTGCCGGCAATCGTGCTGCGTCAGGCTTTCGAAGCGATGATGGCCGACTGGCCGGAATGGAGCTCGATCCTCCGGGTCGATATCCAGGCGGTCTACGATCGCGATCCCGCCTGCACGCGCTTCATGGAGCCGGTGCTCTATTTCAAGGGCTTCCACGCGATCCAGACGCACCGTCTGGCGCATTGGCTGTGGAACAACGGGCGCCGTGATTTTGCACTTTACCTGCAGAGCCGCTCGTCCAACATGTTCCAGACGGACATCAACCCGGCAGCCCATATCGGCAAGGGCATCTTCCTCGACCACGCCACCGGGCTTGTGGTTGGCGAAACCGCCCGCATCGGTGACAATGTTTCGATCCTGCATGGGGTAACCCTCGGCGGTACCGGCAAGGAGGGCGCCGATCGCCATCCGAAGATCGGCGACGGCGTTCTGATCGGGGCAGGGGCAAAGGTGCTCGGCAATATCGAAGTCGGAAGCTGCTCGCGCATCGCGGCGGGCTCGGTGGTCCTGAAGCCCGTGCCGAGATGCACGACGGTTGCGGGCGTTCCGGCGCGCGTGGTTGGGGAGGCGGGTTGCGCCGAGCCTGCGCGGTCGATGGATCAGATGATCGCTTCGGAGGACTGAAGCGGTTTCGCGATCAGCCTGGCGCAGAACGACCCGGCTTGCCGGGGCAAACTTTTCTTTGCGTCTTTACATCGGCGGAAAGGCCGTGCGACAAGCGCGCAAATCGAAACACTCCCCGAAAACAGTCCATGGAGACACAGTGTGAAGCCGGAAGAACTGAAGAAGCTCGACGCTTATTTTAAGCGCACCTTCAATCCCACGATGAGCGTGAAGGCTCGTCCGCGCAAGGACGATTCCGCTGAAGTCTATGTCGGTGACGAGTTTCTCGGCGTTGTCTTCAAGGACGACGAAGACGGTGATCTCTCCTATAATTTCTCGATGGCGATCCTCGACGTCGATCTGACGTAACGCATTCTTGTCGCCGCAATCGGCGGCAAGATTGGATGGAATGAGCGTAAAGCAGGGGGGCTGTACCGAGGCGTACAGGCCCCTTTTTTCTTATCCGGCTTACAATTGACGATTGTTGTGCGATGCACAAATTCACTTGACCCTCTTTGTGCGACTGCTATGTTCGAGGCCTCTGATATGCCGAACAGAAGGAGGAGGCTCACATGTTCAATATCTCTGACGCCAACGTGAAGGGCAAAGAAGCCATGGATGCCATGCTGAAGAATTATTCTGAGGTCACGAAGGGCTTCCAGGCGATCGCCACCGAAGCAACGGACTATTCCAAGAAGTCGTTTCAGGACATGGCTTCCTATATGGAAGCACTGACATCGGTGAAGAGCGTCGAGGCGGCTTTCGAGCTCCAGACCTCCTTCATGAAGTCCTCGTACGAGAGCTTTGTCGCCGAAGCGACGAAGATGGGCGAGATGTACGCCGAACTCGCCAAGATCGCCTACAAGCCCTACGAGGGCGTGGTCGGCAAGGCTATGGCGCCGATGTCGGCTGCCGCCTGATCGAAGCTTGCGTGTAACATGCGAGACCGGCCGCGCCCTGCGCGGCCGGTCTTGTCATTTGTGCCTGCTGGTATAACCTGATCGTTCACTTTTCTCGCTTTTCCGGGCTTCGTGACAAATTGTCGTCATGGCAGCCCGGGGGGCTTAAAATCACCGCATAATGAACTACCTTACTGTGCTGAGTGTTCGTCCGCACCGATGTGTAACGGCAAACCGGCCGGACAACGGAGAATGAACTGAAATGACTGCCAAGCCGGTCTTCATGCAAAGCCAGGGTGACGGGGAAAACGCCAATCGCGGCACCTCGGTGATCACTCGCACCAAGCCGAAGACGAAGAAGCCAGATCTGTATCGCGTACTGCTTCTGAACGACGACTACACCCCGATGGAGTTTGTGATCCACATTCTGGAGCGCTTCTTCCAAAAGGACAGGGAAGCTGCCACCCGCATCATGCTGCATGTGCATAATCATGGAGTCGGCGAATGTGGTGTCTTCACCTACGAAGTCGCCGAAACAAAAGTCTCACAGGTGATGGATTTCGCCAGGCAACATGAACATCCGCTTCAATGCGTCATGGAAAAGAAGTGAGGATCAGACGTGCCAACATTTTCACCCAGCCTCGAAAAAGCGCTGCATCAGGCCCTGACCTACGCCAACGAGCGTCACCATGAATATGCGACGCTGGAGCACCTGCTGCTCGCTCTGATCGACGACGCTGATGCCGCCGCCGTAATGGGGGCCTGCAACGTCAACCTCGACGCCTTGCGCAAGACCGTGACCGACTTCGTCGACAATGATCTCGCCAACCTGATCACCGGTTACGACGAGGATTCAAAGCCGACATCCAGCTTCCAGCGCGTTATCCAGCGCGCCGTGATCCATGTCCAGTCGTCCGGTCGCGAAGAAGTCACCGGCGCAAACGTGCTCGTCGCCATCTTCGCCGAGCGCGAGAGCAATGCTGCCTATTTCCTGCAGGAGCAGGAGATGACGCGCTACGACGCCGTCAACTACATCTCGCATGGTATCGGCAAGCGCCCCGGCGCATCGCAGGTCCGCAGCCCCCGCGGCTCGGACGAGGGCGAGCCTGAGGCCAAGCAGGGTCGTGAGCCGGAGGAAGGTTCGGCCAAGAGCAAGCAGGAGGCCCTCAAGGCCTATTGCGTCAACCTCAACGAAAAGGCCAAGACCGGCCGCATCGATCCGCTGATCGGACGCCACGACGAAGTGAACCGCACGATCCAGGTGCTTTGCCGTCGTTCCAAGAACAACCCGCTTTATGTGGGCGACCCGGGCGTCGGCAAGACGGCAATCGCCGAAGGCCTTGCCAAGCGCATCGTCGAGGGCAAGGTGCCGGAAGCCCTGGCCGACGCCACCATCTTCTCGCTCGACATGGGCACGCTGCTCGCCGGCACACGCTATCGCGGTGACTTTGAAGAGCGGCTGAAGCTGGTCGTCAAGGAACTTGAAGATTATCCGGGTGCGGTGCTCTTCATCGATGAGATCCACACCGTGATCGGTGCAGGTGCCACCTCGGGCGGCGCCATGGATGCGTCGAACCTGTTGAAGCCGGCGCTTTCCTCGGGGGCGATCCGCTGCATCGGTTCGACCACCTACAAGGAATACCGCCAGTTCTTCGAAAAGGACCGGGCGCTGGTCCGCCGCTTCCAGAAGATCGACGTCAACGAACCGTCGATCGATGATGCGATCGAGATCATGAAGGGTCTGAAGCCCTATTTCGAGGACTACCACAAGCTCCGTTACACCAACGAGGCGATCAAGTCGGCTGTCGAACTCTCGGCCCGCTACATCTCTGACCGTAAGCTGCCCGACAAGGCGATCGACGTGATCGATGAGACGGGTGCGGCCCAGATGCTGCTGCCCGCCTCCAAGCGCCGCAAGCTGATCACTGAGAAGGAGATCGAGGTCACCATCGCAACGATGGCCCGCATCCCGCCCAAGACCGTATCCAAGGACGACGAGATGGTTCTCGCCAACCTGGAGAAGGAACTGCGTTCGGTCGTCTACGGTCAGGACAAGGCCATCGAAGCTCTGTCGACGTCGATCAAGCTCGCCCGTGCCGGTCTTCGCGAACCGAACAAGCCGATTGGCTCCTACGTCTTCTCTGGCCCGACCGGCGTCGGCAAGACGGAAGTCGCCAAGCAGCTTGCGGCCTCGCTCGGCGTCGAACTGCTGCGCTTCGACATGTCGGAATACATGGAGCGGCACACGGTCTCGCGCCTGCTTGGTGCACCTCCCGGCTATGTCGGCTTCGACCAGGGCGGCCTCCTGACCGATGGCGTCGACCAGCATCCGCACTCGGTCGTGCTGCTCGATGAAATCGAGAAGGCGCATCCGGATATCTACAACATCCTGTTGCAGGTCATGGACCATGGCCAGCTGACGGATCACAACGGCAAGAAGATCGACTTCCGCAACGTCATCCTGATCATGACGACGAATGCGGGCGCGTCGGAAATGGCGAAGTCGGCAATCGGCTTCGGCTCTTCGAAGCGCACCGGCGAAGACGAGGAGGCGCTGAACCGCCTGTTCACGCCGGAATTCCGCAACCGCCTCGACGCGACGATCCCGTTTGCGCCGCTGCCGACGGAAGTCATTCATCAGGTCGTGCAGAAGTTCGTCATGCAGCTGGAAGCCCAGCTGTCCGAGCGCAACGTGACCTTCGATCTGTCCGAATCTGCCATCGCCTGGTTGGCGAAGAGCGGTTACGACGAAAAGATGGGTGCCCGTCCGCTGGGTCGTGTCATCCAGGAGCACATCAAGAAGCCGCTCGCCAACGAGATCCTGTTTGGCAAGCTGAAGAAGGGCGGCGTCGTGAAGGTCGGTACAAAGACCGACGAGAGCGGCACCGAGGTGCTTGATCTGGAAGCGATTTCCGAAGTGGCGCCCGTCAAGCCCAAGCCCGAAGCCGAAGTGGCCTCCGCAAAGCCCGCCAAGGCCAAGCGCAAGCCAGCGACCAAGGCCTCGGTGATCGAGGATGAGGGCGATGTGGCGGTGATCGACGAAGCACCGAAGCAGCCCAAGCGGTCGGCCGTGCCGAAGGTGCCGAAGAAGAAGTAAGCACCATCAGTTGAGAGACCCGTGCCGGGCTTAGCGCCCGGCACTTTCTTTTTGCCGAACCGGAAATTCAGATGTCTTCGGCCACTTCCGATATTTCACAGACACGGTGGTTTTTCACCGGCATGCGCGGGCTGTTCAGTCTGCCCGCCATAATCCTCATGATCTCCTTCGTCGGCTTCTCCGCCTTTGCGCTTCAATCCGGCGTGAGCCGCACCGAAGCCATGGTCATGACGGCGACCGTCTGGGCTCTCCCGGCCAAGATGATCTTGATCGGTACCATGACGAGTGGCGCCAACCTGCTCGCCATCTTCCTCGCCGTCTCACTGTCCTCGATCCGCATGATGCCGATGGTCGCGTCCTTGGTGCCGGAGATGCGCACCGAGAAAACCCCGACCTGGTTGCTGCTCTTCCTGTCGCATTTCGTCGCAATCACCGCCTGGGTCTTCGCGATGGGAAGCTTCAAGAACGTCCCGAGAGAGGGACGTGTCGCGTATTTCGCCGGCTTCGGCATCACCCTCGTGACGGTCAATACTATTCTTGTCGGCGTCTGCTACGGGCTGGTTTCCCAGTTTCCGCCTGTCGTCGCAGCCCTCCTCTTCTTCCTGACGCCCGTCTATTTCACCGCGTCCATCTGGGCCACGGGCCGACAATCGGTCGTCAAGGTCGCCTTCATCGTCGGCGTGGTCTCCGGCCCTGTGCTCGCCGTCCTCGTACCCGGATTTGATATCCTGATCGCGGGTCTTGGTGGTGGAACGCTTGCCTATCTCTTCGATCGCTACGTGATCCGTGGTGAAAAGGCACAGGCGAGATCTGACCAGCCGGATGCCGCAGTCTCGACCGAGGAGGTGGTATGATCGAAGACTACTGGCCTTATGTGGTGATCATCGTCGCTGGCTGGCTGGCCACGGATTTCTGGCGCTGGATGGGCGTGCTGGCCGGCAACCGGCTGCAGGAGGGCTCCGAGGCGCTGAACTGGGTGAGGGCGGTTGCAACAGCGCTGGTCATGGCGGTCACGGCAAAACTCGTCGTCTTTCCGACCGGTGCGCTGGAAGCCTCGCCCTTGTGGTTGCGCCTGGCGGCAGCCGGAATCGGCTTTGCAGCCTTCCTTCTGTCCGGCCAGCGCGTCATCGTTGGCGTTGTCGTGCCCCTGGCGATCCTGGGGGCGGGCCTGATCTGGCTCTGAGATCATACGCGTTCACAGACGCGCGAGCAGGCTGGTATTGCCACATTTCGCTCCCCACATCGGATTCCTGATCAACAGGAGGAAAGCGAAATGTCAAAAGTAGTACGCTTCCGAAAGCTGAAACACGGGGATCCGCCCCGCTTCAAGGTTCTGCCGGATGATTTGAGCAAGCGGTCATCAAGGCGTGATAGCTGGAGCTCGACCGGCTCCTTTCCCATCATGGTCCTTGTCCTGGTCGGCATCGCCGCCGTCGTTGTCGTCGGCGGCCTGGTCGCCTGACGTCTGGCCAGGACTGGTCACGCGGCGCTCGTCTCAGAGCGCCGCCTTGATCTTTTCGGCCTGGGCCTTCAGCATTTCGACATCAGCCATCCCGCCGGCATGCGGCTTGAGCGGCACGCCCTCGTGACGCGGGATGACATGGAAATGCAGGTGGAAGACGGTCTGGCCGGCCGACGGTTCATTGAACTGCGCGATATAGATGCCATCAGCCTCGAAGGCCTCCATGGCGGCATTGGCCAGTTTCTGCACAACTGGCATCAGCTTTGCCAGCACCGCTGGATCGGCATCAAGCAGATTGCGTGAACCCTGCTTCGGGATCACCAGAAGGTGGCCCGGCGCCTGTGGCATGACGTCCATGAAGGCGAGCGTATCCTCGTCCTCGTAGAGCTTCACCGATGGAATATCGCCGGCGAGGATCTTGGCGAAGATGTTGTTGGGATCATAGGCGGTCATGGCTGTCTCCTCGATTGTCGGGGCCACTTAACGGCAAGCCTGCGCCGGCTTCAAGAGCGCGGCAGCGCTCTCAACCGTCGAATTCCTCGCCGTCGCGCGGCACCCGCTCGCCTTTGCGGAAGGGTGTGTGTTCGCCGAGATATTCGCCGGCCTGGGCAACCTCACGGCGCTCATGCGCGAGATAGTCGGCAACAGCCCGGCGCAGGCCCGGATGAGCGATGAAATGGGCGGAATGGGTGAGAACCGGTTCATAGCCGCGTGCCAGCTTATGCTCGCCCTGGGCACCCGCCTCGACCCGATCGAGACCCTTCTCCAGCGCGAAGTCGATCGCCTGATGATAGCAGACCTCGAAATGCAAGAAGGGATGGTCCTCGATGCAGCCCCAATGGCGACCATAAAGGGCTTCCGCACCGATGAAGTTGATGGCGCCGGCCACATATCGCCCATTTCGCTTCGCCATCACCAGCAGGATGTCGTCGGGCATGCGCTCACCGACCAGCGAATAGAAGAGGCGGGTCAGATAAGGCCTGCCCCACTTGCGGCTGCCTGTGTCGATGTAAAAGCGGAAGAACTGGTCCCAGATGTCCTCGGTGAGGTCCGCTCCCGTCAGCCAGTCGATGCTGACGCCGTTTTCGAGGGCTGCCCGGCGCTCCTTGCGCAGGTTCTTGCGCTTCGACGACGAGAGTTCAGCGAGAAACGCCTCGTGGTTCGCATAGCCGCGATTGATGAAGTGGAACTGCTGATCCGTCCGATGCAGAAATTGGGCTTCCGTAAGGGAAGATAGCTCACCTTGCGGAAGGAAGGTCACATGCGCCGATGAGGTGCCGAGTTCACCGGCCACCTGCTGCAGTCCATGCGCCAGTAGCCCTTGGATCCGCGTGACATCCTCACCATGGCGCACGAGCAGCCGCGGCCCTGTTGCCGGCGTAAACGGAATGGATGCCTGGAGCTTGGGATAATAACGCCCGCCAGCCCGGTGGAAGGCATCCGCCCATCCATGGTCGAAGACATATTCGCCCTGGCTGTGGCTCTTGAGATAGCAGGGAATGGCGCCGAGAAGCCGCCCTTCCTCTTCCAGCAAAAGGTGATGGCCCATCCAGCCGGTCTCGGCTGTCGCCGAGCCGGATTCTTCGAGTGCCGAAAGGAAGGCATGCGAGGTGAAGGGATTGTAGCCCGGCTCCGAACGGGAGGCCCCGGAGAGAAGACCCCATTCACTGGATGGGATCTCCTGGAAGGAGCGCACTACACGGATCGTCACCTCGTCTGCCATGGATCTCCCGTCAGGCAATCGCCGGCGACTGGCGCGGGTCGAAGCCTTCGAATGTCATCTGATCAGCATAGTTATAGGTCTGTGCCCGCATGATTTCATCCCTGACGGTCCAGGTAATCACGGGTGTGCCCTTTTCACGCAGTCCGGTGACGAAATCATTCGGCAGATGCGCCACGCAATAGGAGGTGAAGTCCAGTCCGAGATCCATGGCTTCCTTGTGGGCGCTGAGGTTCTCCGGCTTGACGCCTTCCGCCGTGAGGCCGACCGGCCAGGGGCATTCCGCCACTTTCAGCGCGCGCAGGAGGTGATAGTCGAAGCTCATCAGCGCGACCTTGCCCTCATAACCCTCTAGCACCTCAAGTACCGCCTCGACGAAGCCGTCATCATGCTCGGCATCGATGCCCTTGAGCTCGATCACCAGCGGCACCCGGCCCTTCACGAGGTCCAGCATCTGGCGAAGCGTCGGGATCTTGTCGGCGGTTCCACCGATCGACAGCATGCGCAATTCGCCAGCGGTGCGTTCGCGCACTTCACCATTCATGTTGCAGAGCCGCTGCAGGTCGTGGTCGTGGAACACCATGGGGACGCTGTCGGACGAGAGCTGGATGTCACATTCGATGGCGAAGCCTGCCTCAATGGCCCGTTTGAAAGCTGAGAGTGTGTTTTCCCAGATTTGGCTGTTCATGTCGTGATAGCCGCGATGGGCGACCGGCAGGTCCTTGATCCAGTCAACCGAACTCACAGCGCAATCTCCAGGATGGCGTCGATTTCGACGGCGGCATTCAGCGGCAGTTGCGCAACGCCTACGGCAGCGCGTGCATGTTTGCCGGCGTCACCCAACACGTTCGCGATCAGGTTCGAGGCACCGTTGATCACGAGGTGCTGCTCGATAAAGCCCGGGGCCGAAGCGACGAAACCATTCAGCTTCACGACACGGGTGATCCGCGACAGGTCGCCGGACAGTGCGGCTTTCGCCTGAGCGAGGATGTTGATGGCGCAGAGTTCGGCCGCCCGCTGGGCGTCGGCGAGCACGACATCGCCGCCGACAAGACCCGTCACCGCCACTTTTCCGCCTTCAATCGGCAACTGGCCGGAGAGGAACAGCAGGTTTCCGCTGATCACATAGGGCACGTAATTGGCGGCAGGGGCAGCAGCTTCAGGCAGGCTGATGCCCAGCGCTGCAAGGCGGCCGTCGATTGTGTCGGACATGGTCGATTCCCGGTCTGTTGATAAAAGTTGAGAAAGTTGTGGCGACGAAAAGCATGTCTCGCTTTTGCCGGATGTGTTCTTATAACATCGATGACGAGTCCAACAGGAGGGTGTCGATGTTTCCTTTGCGAATGGCGGTCCGTGCGACGCTTTCCCTTGCTGCCTTTGGCGCGGCGGGGCAGGCGGCATATGCGGCGACCGTCGGCCTTGTGCCGCATCGCGCCGTCTACGAGATCGTGCTGAAAGAGGCATCCGACCGCTCCGGGATCGAATCCGTGCGCGGTCGCATGGTCTATGAATTCAGTGGTTCGGCCTGCAAGGGCTTCAACACCCAGTTCCGCTTCGTGACCCGCATTGATGTGGGCGAGGGCGTGCGCGTCACCGACCAGCGTTCGACTACCTTCGAGGACGTGCCTGCTGGCAAGTTCCGATTCGAGAACAAATCCTTCACCGACGACCAGTTGGACAAGGACGTCAGCGGTGCAGCGGCCGAAGCCGGCGGCAAGGTCAAGATCGAGCTGACCGGACCCGATAGGCGCGATATCGAGCTCGCCGACAGCCGCTTTCCAGCCGAGCACATGCTTGAAGTGATCGCCCGCGCCCGCAAGGGCGAGCGCGTCTTCGAATCGCGTATCTTCGACGGTTCCGAAGACGGCGATCAGACCTTCCTGACGACCACGATTGTCGGCGGCCCGCAGAAGTCGGCGAAGACCGATCCGGAAGCCAAGGCTCTGGCAACGCTCGGAACGCAGGACTACTGGCCGGTCTCGATCGCCTATTTCGACGAGAAGACGAGGGGCGACCAGGAGCCGATCTACAGCCAGTCCTTCAAGCTCTACGAAAACGGCGTGACCCGTGACCTGACGCTCGACTACGGCGACTTCGTCTTGGCCGGCAAGCTGACCAAGCTCGAAGTGCTCGGCAAGCCCGACGGCGATTGCCAGTAAACCGGCTCGATTGCCGGAATTCGGCGCTTCCGCTATTGATTTTTGACCGACGCCCCTGTATGGCCGGCGTCATTCCACACGCGAGACTTGGGATCGTCAGGGAGAAATCCTGTCGTTTCCGCCCGGTGGCTGGCTGAAAGGCCTGCTGTTTGTCTCGCGGGGGTTAAACCGGAAAAGGAGAAAAAGGCATGGCATTGCCTGATTTTAGCATGCGTCAGCTTCTGGAAGCTGGCGTTCACTTCGGTCACCAGACGCACCGCTGGAACCCGAAGATGAAGCCGTACATCTTCGGCGATCGTAACAACATCCACATCATCGACCTGGCTCAGACCGTTCCGATGCTGTCGCGCGCCCTTCAGGTCGTGTCCGACACCGTCGCTCGTGGCGGCCGCGTTCTGTTCGTTGGCACCAAGCGTCAGGCTTCGGAAATCATCGCTGATTCCGCCAAGCGTTCGGCCCAGTACTACGTCAACTCCCGCTGGCTCGGCGGCATGATGACCAACTGGAAGACCATTTCGAACTCGATCGCCCGTCTGCGCAAGCTCGACGAGATCCTGGCTTCGGAAGCGTCTGGCTACTCCAAGAAGGAGCGCCTGAACCTCGAGCGCGAACGCGAAAAGCTTGAAAAGGCTCTGGGCGGTATCCGCGATATGGGCGGCACCCCGGACCTGATGTTCATCATCGACACCAACAAGGAAAAGATCGCGATCGACGAAGCCAAGCGCCTCGGCATCCCGGTTGTTGCTGTCATCGACTCGAACTGCGATCCGGACCTCATCGACTATCCGATCCCGGGCAACGACGACGCTTCGCGCGCCATCTCGCTCTATTGCGACCTGATCTCGCGCGCTGCCATCGACGGCATCGCTCGCCAGCAGGGCGCCTCGGGTCGTGACATCGGCGCGTCTGCCGAAGCTCCGATCGAGCCGGCTCTCGAGACCGAAGCAGAAGCTTAATCGCTTTACGTGGCGGGTAACCGCCGCTTTTTCCCGTCAAGGGAATGGCCGCCTGCAAGCTCGCCTGAGCAGCGGGCGGCCTCCGTTCTTCAAGATGCCATTCGCGTCACGCGAGAAGGTGTCGAAGGCGGCCGATTGTTTCCGTGGTGACCCGCTTCATCACGTTGTCATACATCCGGGTACATTTCGTCCCCAACCTAGCGGTTCACCGTTCCCCTCGCGGCCACGGGTCGACCGCCTGAACAGACAAGAGGCACACAATGGCTGAAATCACTGCAGCACTGGTAAAAGAACTGCGCGAAAAGTCCGGCGCAGGCATGATGGATTGCAAGAAGGCTCTCATCGAGAACGACGGTGACGTCGAAGCCGCCATCGACTGGCTGCGCGCCAAGGGTATCGCCAAGGCTGACAAGAAGTCGGGCCGCACGGCAGCTGAAGGCCTGATCGGCATCAACGGCGCCGGCACCTCGGCCGTTGTCGTCGAACTCAACTCCGAAACCGACTTCGTTGCCCGTAACGATGCCTTCCAGGAACTCGTCCGCGGCGTGGCGTCTGTTGCCATCGGCACCGACGGTTCGGTCGACGCAATCGGCGCTGCCACCTATCCGGCAACCGGCAAGTCCGTCACAGACACCATCAAGGATGCAATCGCCCATATCGGCGAGAACATGACGCTGCGTCGCGCCGTCAAGCTCTCGGTCGAAGACGGTGTTGTTGCAACCTACGTCCACAACGCTGCTTCTGAAGGCCTCGGCAAGCTCGGCGTTCTCGTCGCGCTGAAGTCGACCGGCAACAAGGACGTACTGGCTGCCATCGGCCGCCAGGTCGCCATGCACATCGCTGCAACCAACCCGCTCGCCATCCGTTCGGAAGAAGTCGATGCTGCTGTCGCCGAGCGCGAGCGCAACGTCTTCATCGAACAGTCGCGCGCCTCGGGCAAGCCGGAAGCCATCATCGAAAAGATGGTTGAAGGCCGCATGCGCAAGTTCTTCGAAGAAGTCGCTCTTCTCTCGCAGGCTTTCGTCATCAACCCGGACCTGACCGTCGGCGACGCCATCAAGGCTGCCGAGAAGGACGCTGGCGCCCCGATCGAAGTGACCGGCATGGCTCGCCTGCTGCTCGGCGAAGGCATCGAAAAGGAAGAGTCCGACTTCGCTGCCGAAGTCGCAGCTGTCGCCAAGGGCTGATAGCGCTTTTCCCCTTCTTCAAGGGAAAACATTGGGGCATCGCGTGACAACGCGATGCCCTTCGTGTATCCGGCACAGAATTGTTCTCGGGAGCTTTCATGTCAGCCAAGCCATTGTTCAAACGCGTCCTCCTCAAGGCTTCCGGTGAAGCCCTCATGGGCAGTCAGGGATTCGGGATCGATGTCGCAGTGGCCGATCGGATCGCTGGCGATATCGCTGAAGCCCGCCGCATGGGCGTCGAAGTCGGCGTCGTCGTCGGCGGTGGCAACATCTTCCGCGGCGTAGCCGTTGCATCCAAGGGCGGCGATCGCGTCACCGGCGACCACATGGGCATGCTGGCGACTGTCATCAACGCGCTGGCACTTGCAACCTCGCTGCGCAAACTCGACATCGACACGGTTGTTCTGTCGGCAATCGCCATGCCGGAAATCTGTGAGAGCTTCTCGCAGCGCGCCGCCTTGCACCATCTGGCGCAGGGCAGGGTGGTGATCTTCGCCGGCGGCACCGGCAACCCGTTCTTCACCACCGATTCCGCCGCAGCCCTCCGCGCCGCCGAGATCGGCGCCCAGGCGATCTTTAAGGGAACCCAGGTCGACGGCATCTACTCCGCCGATCCGAAGAAGGACCCCACCGCGACGCGCTTCGACAGCCTGACGCATGACGAGGTCCTGCAGAAGGGTCTGGCCGTCATGGACGTCGCGGCAGTTGCCCTTGCGCGCGAAAATCACATTCCGATCATCGTCTTCTCGATCCATGAGAAGGGTGGCTTCGGCGAAATCCTGTCTGGCGCCGGTCGCATGACCATCGTCACCGACAACTGATCACAGGCAAGGGCGGCATCGCTGGATGTCGCCGACTGAAAGAGCAATGGGAGAACCATGATGACCGCAGGGGTTGATCTCAACGACATTAAGCGCCGCATGGACGGTGCGATCAATGCATTCAAGAACGACATCGCATCGCTGCGCACGGGGCGTGCCTCGGCCAACATTCTCGATCCGGTCACGGTCGATGCCTATGGTTCGCGCGTGCCGCTGAACCAGGTGGCGAACGTCACCGTGCCGGAGCCGCGCATGCTCGGCGTTTCGATCTGGGACAAGTCGATGGTCAACGCCGTCGACCGCGCCATCCGCGAAGCCAATCTCGGGCTGAACCCGATCGTTGACGGCCAGAACCTGCGCATTCCGCTGCCTGAACTCAACGAAGAGCGCCGCAAGTCGCTCGTCAAGGTCGCGCACGACTACGCCGAAAAGGCCAAGGTCGCCATCCGCCACGTACGTCGTGACGGCATGGACGGTTTGAAGAAGGCCGAAAAGGACGGTTCGATCAGCCAGGACGACAGCCGCTCCCTCTCTGACAAGGTGCAGAAGATGACCGACGAGACGATTGTCGACATCGACCGCTTGCTCGTCGAGAAGGAAAAGGAAATCATGCAGGTTTAAGCGAGAGTCGCTGTATATCGTCCTCTCTGAGCCGCTTGGATCCTTGCCAATGTCGACAGTTCAACATCGCATCGTCCCGCAGCATGTTGCGATCATCATGGATGGCAATGGGCGCTGGGCGAATGCGCGCGGCTTGCCGCGCACCTTCGGCCACCGCAAGGGGGTGGAGGCTGTCCGCGAAACCGTGAAGGCTGCCGGCGAGGCGGGCGTTGCTTTTCTGACGCTGTTTGCCTTCTCCTCCGAGAACTGGCGGCGCCCGGAAGCCGAGGTGAACGAGCTTTTCGGACTGCTGAAAGCCTTCATCCGCCGCGACCTTGCTGACCTCCATCGCGAGGGTGTGCGGATCCGGGTGATCGGAGAGCGACAGAACCTGCGCGACGACATTCGCTCGCTGCTGCTCGAGGCCGAAGAGACCACGGTCGGCAATACGGCCATGACCCTCGTCATCGCCTTCAACTACGGCTCCCGTGACGAAATCGCACGGGCAGCAGCCCGCCTGGCGGCAGAAGTCCAGGCCGGTCGGCTCGATCCGTCTCAAATTGACGCACAGAAGCTCAACGACTGCCTGGATACGGCGGGTATCCCTGATCCCGATCTCGTCATCCGCACGAGCGGCGAGGAGCGGTTGTCGAATTTCCTGCTCTGGCAGGCGGCCTATGCGGAACTGATGTTCGTGCCGGATTTCTGGCCCGACTTCACGCCGGCGCTCTTTCATTCCGTCCTGGAACGATACGCCGCCCGCGATCGCCGATTCGGCGGTCTCTCGGCGAAAGCCGTGGCGGTCGGCTCATGACCCTGACCATGTCGCGCGAGCTGCAGCTCAGGATCGTCTCTGCCATCGTGATGATCGTCTTGGTCCTTTCGGCGACCTGGTTAGGCGGTTTGGCCTTCAAGGCTGTGGCGGCAGCGATCGGTCTGTTGATCTATTACGAATGGTCCACGATTACGCGGCTCGCGGAAGGCAGCCTGAGGGCGAATGCCTTCGGTTGGTTGTCGATGGCGTTGATCAGCCTCAACATGCTGTTTGGACAGGCCGAACTGACCGTGCCGCTCTTTGCTGGTCTTGTGATCACATCTGCCATTCCCTCTTTGTTGCGCCGTGTCAGCTGGTGGCAGCCCGGCGGGCTGTTCTATGCTGGTCTGAGCGCCATTTCGCTGTCCGCCATCCGGGGTGAGGATTCGCTCGGCTTCATCGCCATGCTCTTCGTCTTCGTGGTGGTCTGGGCAACCGACATCCTGGCTTACTTCGTCGGGCGGGCCATCGGAGGCCCGAAGCTTGCCCCGCGCATATCGCCCGGCAAGACATGGTCCGGCGCCATTGGCGGGACCGTGTCCGGTGTGGCCGGTGGACTTTTGGTGGCAATGGCCCATTTCCAGGACGTCGGCATATGGGTGGTGCTGGTGGCGCTCGCTCTTTCGATAGCAAGCCAGATCGGTGACCTCTTTGAATCCTTTATCAAGCGGCGATTTGGCGTGAAGGATTCGAGCAAGCTCATTCCCGGCCATGGTGGTGTGATGGACCGCGTTGACGGCCTTGTATTTGCCTGTTTTGCCGCGTTTTTCTTGGCCATCGGCAGTTCCGCCGGAAGTGCCAATGCCGTCGTGTCCATGGGAGCCTTCCTCTTCGGTCTTTGAGGATCGGTTCAATCCGGCAGTCGACGGCGTCAACCTTCGCCAAGTGCGAGATCAGGATACGGATAGATGGATCACATCAGCGCAATCTTCAGTTTCCTCGGCGGGTATATCCTGCCGTACATCCTGATCCTGTCACTGCTCGTTTTCATCCATGAAATGGGCCACTATCTGGCGGGGCGCTGGTCGGGCATCCGGATCCTCGCCTTCTCCGTCGGCTTCGGTCCTGAGCTGATCGGTTATACGGACAGCCACGGAACCCGCTGGAAGATTTCAGCAATCCCTCTCGGGGGCTATGTACGCTTCTTCGGTGACGCAGATGCTGCGAGCCGCCCTGATGGCTCGATGGCCGAAGAGCTGACCGAGCAGGAACGCGCTCAGACACTGAACGGCGCAAAGCTGTGGAAGCGCGCCGTGACCGTCGCCGCAGGCCCGCTTGCCAATTTTCTGCTCGCCATCGTAATCTTCGCCGGGATGTTCGCAACCATGGGCAAGCCGGTCTCCGATCCTGTTGTGGCCGATATCAAGCCGGGCAGTGCCGCGGAGGTCGCCGGCATTGCGCGTGGCGACGTTCTGGTTGCCCTGGATGGTCGCACCATCGAGACCTTCGACGATGTTGTGCGCTACATCACAATGCGGCCGGAAGTACCGGTCGAAGTGACGGTCCGCCGCGATGGTCAGGAAGTCGATTTCGATCTGGTTCCGCAACGGGCTGTCACCACCGATCGCTTCGGCAACGAGATGGAAGTCGGCCAGATCGGCATCATCACCGACCAGCAGGCTGGCAATTTCCGAATCGTCGAACTGTCCCCACTTCAGGCTCTGTGGGAAGGAGTCCGCCAGACCGGCCATATCGTGACCGGCACGTTCGATTATATCGGCAACATGATTGCGGGCCGTATGAACGCGGATCAGCTGGGCGGACCGGTGCGAGTTGTCCAGGCATCCGGGGAGATGGCGACACTCGGCGTTATCGCCCTGTTAAATCTGGCCGCGGTTCTTTCCGTTTCTCTGGGGCTTTTGAACTTGTTCCCAGTTCCGGTGCTTGACGGGGGGCATCTCGTTCTCTACGCGATTGAAGCAGTGCGAGGGAGGCCGATGGGTCAGGGCGCACAGGAAATCGCCTTCCGCATCGGTATGGCCATGATCCTGTCTCTGATGGTTTTTGCCACCTGGAACGATATCAGCCGGTTGATTGGCTAGCGGGGGAGCTTGCAAGCTGCGAAAGGGTTTGTTTACGATGTTTCAAATTGATAGTGGCGATTGGGCCACGCGTTGAAATGAAGTAAACAGAAATTAACTCGCACACTTGCTTGTAGGGTAAAACCCGCTAAAACCACACACGGGCCGGAGTCGGGTAACGACTGCGGGGCAATGGAAGAAGGTAAAGTATACACATGAAGGCTGGTTCAAAGTTTTTGAACGCAGTATCGGCGGTCGCGCTGTCTGCTGGTGTTGTGTCTTCGGGAGCAGGTATTGCCGTCCTCGCATCGGCCGTTGCGGCCGAAGCTGCAGTGGTTCAGCGTATCGACGTACGCGGCGCTCAGCGTGTTGGGCCTGAGGCTGTACGCTCCAACCTTTCGATCCAGCCGGGTCGGACTTTCTCCAATGCCGACATCGATGAATCGGTCAAGCGTCTCTACGCGACCGGCTTCTTCTCTGATGTTCAGATTTCGGTATCCGGCGGTACGCTCGTCGTCACAGTTGCTGAAAACCAGCTGATCAATCAGGTGGTGTTCAACGGCAACCGCAAGATCAAGGACGACAAGCTTCAGGGCATCGTCCAGACCCAGGCTCAGGGTCCTTACAGCGATAGCCTCATCAGCGCCGACATCCAGCGCATCCGCGAAGCCTATGGCGCCATTGGCCGTAGCGACGTCGAAGTCACGACGCAGGTCGTGCCGGTCGCAGAAGGCCGCGTGAACCTGGCTTTCGTGATCAACGAAGGCGAGCGCACCAAGATCAGCTCGATCAACTTCGTCGGCAACAGCGCCTATTCCGACGGTCGTCTGGCCGCCGTTCTGCAGACCAAGGAATCGGGCATCCTGTCCTTCCTGACCCGCAAGGACGTCTACAATGAAGACAAGCTGCGCGCCGATGAAGAAGCGCTGCGCCAGTTCTATTACAACCATGGTTATGCCGACTTCCGCGTGATCTCTTCTGAGGCCGTGCTGAACGAAACCGGCAACGAATACACCATCAACATCACGGTCGACGAAGGCCAACGCTATCGCTTTGGTGCGGTATCGGTTGAATCGACTGTTGATGGCATCGACGGTTCGGAGCTTCAGGGCCTCCTGGAGACGCGTGAAGGCGACACCTACAGCGCCCGCGACGTCCAGAAGTCGATGGAAGCGATTTCCCGCCGCGTATCTTCGGCTGGCTATCCCTTTGCCCGCGTTGTGCCGCGTGGTGACCGCAACTTCGAAACCAACACCATCGGGGTGACCTATCTGGTCGACCAGGGTGAGCGCGCCTACGTTGAGCGCATCGAAGTGCGTGGCAACACTCGTACCCGCGACTACGTCATCCGCCGCGAATTCGACATCTCCGAAGGCGACGCCTTCAACCAGGAGACTATCTCGCGCGCCAAGCGCCGTCTGGAAGCTCTCGGCTTCTTCTCCGCGGTCAACATCTCGACCCAGGCTGGCAGCTCGCCGGACCGCGTGGTCGTGATTGTTGATGTTCAGGATCAGCCGACTGGTTCGTTCGGCATCGGTGCTGGTTACTCCGTCGGCGATGGTGGCCTGGTTCTCGAAGCGTCTGTCGAAGAAAAGAACTTCCTCGGTCGTGGCCAGTTCATTCGTCTTGCTGCCGGTGGCGGCTTCGACGACACGCAGACCTACAACTTCTCGTTCACCGAGCCCTATTTCCTCGGTTACCGTCTGGCCGCCGGCTTCGATCTCTTCAAGAGCTCGACCAGCAGCAACACCTATTACGACTACGAGGAGCAGGGTGGTACCATTCGGGTCACCGCGCCTATTACTGAAGACCTTGCGACCACCCTTCGGTATACGTACAAAGAAATCGACTACATTAACGATGGTGCGAACTCTGGAAATACGGCTCAGCCGTACCTTGATGTAATTGAGCAAGGCACCTGGAAGCAGTCGATCCTCGGTCACTCGATCGTTTACAACACGGTCGACGATCGCCAGAACCCACATGAAGGCATCTATGCGAGCTTTACGCATGAATATGCCGGTCTCGGTGGCGACTCCGAATACTACAAGGCCTTCATCCGCGCCCGCATGTTCTACACCCTGTCGGACGAGTTCGACATCGTAGGCTCGCTGGCTGGTTCGGCCGGTCACGTCGTTGCCCTCGGTGACAACCTGAACGTCTTTGATCAGTTCAAGATCGGCGGCAAGGAAATCCGTGGCTTCGATAATAGCGGTATCGGTCCTCGCATGGGCGATGACTCGATCGGCGGTACGACGTACTTCACGGCGTCCGCAGAGGCAACATTCCCGCTTCCGCTGGTTCCGCAGGATCTCGGCTTCCGCGGCGCAGTCTTTGCTGATGCCGGTACGCTGTTCGGAAGCGAACTTGCGAGTGACACGGGAGCCGACGGGACCGGAATGTCTCTCCGTGCATCTGTCGGTGCTGGCCTCGTCTGGAATTCGCCCTTCGGTGCTCTTCGCGTCGACTACGCGGTTCCGGTCGCCAAGGAAGACTTCGACGAGACCCAGGAATTCCGCTTCAGCATGGCGAACCAGTTCTAACACTGGCGGTCCAGAACTGCTGGCAGGTTGACGTTCTGGAGCGTTTGCTGATGGAGCATAATCATTTCTTTCCGCCCCATACCGGGGTGACCTTGGCTGCACTTGCAGCCCACACGGGGGCGGAATTGCAGGATGCGAGCCACGGGGAACGGATCGTTCGATCCGTTTCGCCGGTGGCGCGGGCGAAGGATGGGGATGTTTGCTACATCCTCTCTCGCCGCAACCGTGAAGAACTCACGACTTGCCAAGCCACGGCGATCTTCTGCGAGAAGCCTCTGCTTTCCCTGGTACCTTCCCATATTCCCGTTCTCGTCGCCAAGAGTGCCCATACGGCATTTGCTCTTGCGGGCGGTCTTCTGCATCCACAGGGGCTTGCGCCTGTTCGCATGACGTCCGAGACGGCAAAAATCTCTCCAGCAGCCTTCGTCGATGCGACGGCGCGCCTTGAAGACGGCGTTGAAATTGAGCCCATGGCCGTCATTGGCGCTGATGTCGAAATCGGCAGCGGCACGCGCATCGGCCCAGGTGCTGTGATTGGACCGGGTGTCCGGATCGGTCGCGACTGCGTGATTGCCGCCGGCGCGACGGTTCAGGTTGCCCTCGTTGGCAACAATGTGATCATTCACAACGGCGCCCGTATTGGCCAGGACGGCTTCGGTTATGCGCCGGGCCCGCGTGGCATGCTCAAGATCGTTCAGGTCGGCCGTGTCATCATCCAGGATCATGTCGAGATTGGTGCGAACACCACCATCGACCGTGGCACCATGGACGATACCGTGATCGGCGAGGGCACCAAGATCGATAACTTGGTCCAGGTTGGTCACAACGTTCGCATCGGGCGTCATTGTGGCATCGTCAGCCAGGTCGGCATTGCCGGCAGCACGGTCATCGGCGATGGCGTCATGATCGGCGGTGCGGCTGGCGTCAATGGCCACATCAAGATTGGCGACGGCGCACAGATTGCCGCGATGAGCGGCGTTCTCGCAGACGTGCCCCCGGGTGAAAAATACGGCGGCGTACCGGCCCGCCCATTGAAGGATTATCTGCGCGAGGTGGCGGACACCTTGAGCCGCTATGATGGCCGCGCAAAAGACAAAGGAGCCAGCAATGACTGAACTCGCGAAGAGCGAATTGGGATCGGCTGATATCCTCGAGATCATGAAGCTTCTGCCCCACCGCTATCCCTTCCTGCTGGTGGACAAGATCGTCGAGATCGACGGTGACAATTCTGCCATCGGCATCAAGAACGTAACGGCCAACGAGCCGCATTTCACGGGTCATTTCCCGGAAAGCCCGATCATGCCGGGCGTCCTTCTGATTGAGGGCATGGCGCAGACTGCCGGTGCTATCTGTGCACGGCTTCAGGGCGAGGGCGGAAATCTCGTCTATTTCATGACGATCGACAATGCCCGTTTCCGCAAGCCTGTCGTGCCGGGCGATCGCGTCGAGTTTCACGTCGTGAAGCAGAAGCAGCGCGGCAACATCTGGAAGTTCCATTGCGACGCCAAGGTCGACGGCGCGCTGGTCGCCGAGGCTGACATCGGTGCCATGATCATGCGCAAGGATCAGAAATGAGCCAGATCGCCGCAAGCGCCGTCATCCATCCGATGGCCGTGGTCGAAGACGGCGCGGTGATCGGCGAAAATGTCCGTATCGGTCCGTTCTGCCGGGTTGGTTCGCGCGTGACGCTGAAAGACGGGGTTGAGCTCATCTCAAACGCCGTGGTTACCGGTCTGACCGAAATCGGCGCCGGCACCAAGATCCACCCGATGGCCGTGATTGGCGGTGTCTCGCAGAGCCTTCACGAGGCGGGCGAAGATTCCACTCTGGTCGTCGGTCAGAATTGCACCATGCGCGAAGGCGTGACGATGAACTGCGGCACGGTCGGCGGTGGCGGTATCACCCGCGTCGGCGACCACTGCCTGTTCCTGGCCAATTCGCATGTCGCCCATGACTGCATTCTCGGCAATGACATCATCCTTTCCAACAATGTCATGCTGGCCGGTCATGTCCACGTCGGTGACAAGGCCATCCTCAGCGGTGGCTGCGCCGTGCACCAGTTCACCCGTATCGGTCGTCAGGCCTTCATCGGTGGTTTGTCTGCCGTGGCCTATGATGTCATTCCCTACGGCATGCTGAACGGCAATCCGGGCATTCTGGGCGGCCTCAACGTCGTCGGCATGACCCGCGCGGGTATCGAGCGTTCGGTGATCCATCAGGTCCGCCGCGCCTTCAAGCAGATCTTCGAGAGCGAAGGTTCTGCCCGCGCCAATGCTGCGGCCATCCGCGAGGAATATCTCGACTGTGCACCCGTGATCGAGATCCTCGATTTCATCGCGGCCGAAAGCGACCGGGCGCTGTCGTCGCCCCATCGCGGCAAGAACTGATTGATGACGGCGGCCGCGCATCGTGACGGCCTGCCGCGGACCGGTCGCCTCGCGATCATCGCTGGCAGCGGAAAACTGCCGCTCTTCCTGGCCGAAGCGGCTCGTGACGCAGGCGAGGATCCCATCGTCCTCAGACTGAAGAACGAAGCCGACGATATCTGGCAAGGCTTCGACACCGCTGTCATCGGCGTCGGCGACATGGCGGGTCTCTCTGCGCTGTTCCGTCAGCATGATATTCGCCGGGTCGTGATGTCGGGTGCCGTCAAGCGACGCCCGGCCTTCGGCGAGATCCGGGTCAATTGGAAATCTCTTCTCAAGCTCCCGAGTGCCCTCAAGACATTGCTCGCCGGCGGTGACGATGCTGTCTTGCGCATGGTGATCGCGCTGATCGAGGCGCAAGGCTGCGAAGTGCTCGGCGCGCATGAAATCCTGCCGGGTCTCCTGGCAACGGTGGGACCACTCGGGACGATTTCCCCGGACGCGGATGCGTTGAAGGATATCGACAGAGCGGCGGATGCCGCTGAGACGCTGGGCAGGCTCGACGTCGGGCAGGGGGCGGTTGCGGTCGGTGGCCGCATCGTAGCACTAGAGGGCGTCGAAGGCACCGATGCCATGCTTGCCCGCGTTAAGGGGCTGCGCTCGGAGGGACGGATCTCCCAGCGCCGCAAGGGCGTTCTGGTCAAACTCTGCAAGCCGCAGCAGGATCTTCGGGCAGATCTGCCGACAGTCGGCGTTTCGACTGTCGCAAACGCCAAAGCCGCAGGGCTGGCGGGCATTGCCGTCGAAGCCGGGCGGGCCCTCGTGGTCGAGCGCGAGGCGATGATCGCGGCTGCGGATGCCGCCGGGATCTTTGTCGTCGGCATAGACCGGTCGAACAAGGAGCTTCAAGCATGAGCGACAAGCCGCTGAAGATCGCCGTGATTGCCGGCGAGGTCTCGGGAGACTTGCTCGGGGCCGATCTCATTGCGCAGCTGAAGGCGATGCATCCAGGCCCTGTCGAACTCGTCGGCGTCGGTGGGGATGCGCTCGAGGCGCAAGGGATGAGGTCGCTCTTCGATTTTTCCGAGCTCTCGATCATGGGCGTCACCCAGGTGCTGTCGAAGCTCCCGCGCCTCATCAAACTGATTTCGTTGACATCTGATGCGATCGTCGAGGCAAAGCCGGATCTGCTGTTGATCGTCGATAGCCCGGATTTCACCCATCGCGTGGCAAAGAAGGTGCGGCGCAAGCTGCCGGATCTGCCGGTAGTCAACTATGTGTGCCCCAGCGTCTGGGCCTGGAAGGAATACCGCGCCAAGGCCATGCTCGACTATGTCGATGCCGTGCTGGCGGTCCTGCCATTCGAGCCCGCCGTCATGCAGCGGCTCGGTGGACCGGAAACCCATTTCGTCGGCCATAGACTGTCCAGCCACCCCGATATCCGTCGCATCCGCGAAGCCCGCAAGGCGAGAGCGGTCAAAGGCGAGGAAGAGCCCAAAACCATTCTACTGTTGCCGGGTTCGCGTGGCAGTGAGATCACCCAGCTCCTGCCGGTCTTCGGGGACGCGATGAAGGAGTTCGTCGCCCGCAACGGCGAGACGCGCTTCGTGCTGCCCACAGTGGCTCGCCAGGAAGCCCGCGCGCGTGACATCACGCGGGACTGGACCTTGAGGCCCGATATCCTGGTCGGCGACGAGGGAAAGTGGCGCGCTTTCGAGGAAGCGGACGCCGCGATCGCGGCTTCCGGCACCGTCATCCTGGAGTTGGCGCTTGCCCATGTCCCGGTCGTATCGACCTACAAGGGCGACTGGATCATCCGGCTGCTCGCCAACCGCATCAAGATCTGGACCGGTGCCCTGCCGAACCTGATTGCGGACTATGCCGTCGTCCCGGAATACTTCAACGACGTGCTTCGGCCCGCGAGCCTCGTGCGGTGGGCCGAACGCCTGTCGCTGGACACACCGCAACGTGCAGCGATGCTCAGCGGATATGACGACGTCTGGCGCAAGCTGCAAACGGAACGGCCAGCCGGTGAAGCCGGCGCGGCCGTGGTTCTCTCCGTCCTGCAAAAGCGCGGAAAGATCTGATCCTCAGGCCCAACGGGCGAAGGGATCGGCAAGGCCCTCCCAGGCCGTCGGCGTGAAAGTTTCTGCTGCAACGAGGCAATCATTCAGCTCCGCCGTGATCTGACGCTGATCCATGGGATCGGCACCGATGAAGACGATCTCCTGCCGCCGGTCTCCCCACTCCTGGTCGAGATAGGGTGTCATCGCATTGAGGAAGCCCGGATCGTCGGGCCAGCGAGACTTGGGCACCGAGGCCCACCAGAGGCCCATCTTGGTCGTCCTGACGAGTGGGCCGGCCTGACTGAGTTCGCCGACATGATGCGGACGGGTGGCCAGCCAGAAGAAGCCCTTGGCCCGGATGACGCCCGGCCAGGAACGATCGAGAAAAGCCCGGAAGCGAGTGGGGTCGAACGGTGCGCGGGCGCGGTAGACGAAGGAGCGGATCCCATATTCTTTTGTTTCCGGAACATGATCCCGGAAGCCGTGCAGTTCCTGGAACCACAGGGGATGCGTCTCGGCCTTGGCAAAATCGAAAAGCCCGGTCCCGAGGATGTCCTTTGCGGCCACATGGGCAAAGTCGGTCTCGATGATACGGGCATCGGCATTCAACCCCGCGATGATCTTGCGCGCCGCATCGAGCTGAACCGGGGTGGCTGTGCCGACCTTGTTGAGGATGATCACATCGGCGAATTCGATCTGTTCGACCAGGAGATCAACGAGCGTCCGATTGTCGTTTTCACCGGCAGCCTCGCCGCGGTCTGCGAGAAAGTCGCTTGAGGAATAGTCACCGATAAGATTGGCGGCATCCACCACGGTCACCATGGTATCCAGCTGCGCGATGTCTGACAGGCTGCGACCCTGTTCATCGCGGAAGTCGAATGTGGTGGCAATCGGTAAGGGCTCGGCAATGCCGGTCGCCTCGATCAGCAGGTAATCGAAGCGTCCCTGTTCGGCGAGCCCGCGCACCTCGTTCAAAAGGTCGTCGCGCAGCGTGCAACAGATGCAGCCATTGCTCATCTCCACCAATTGCTCCTGCGTGCGCGACAGAGCTGCATCCCCGCCACGCACCAGCGCCGCATCGATATTCACCTCACTCATGTCGTTGACGATGACGGCGACACGCAAGCCGTCGCGATTGGCGAGAACATGGTTGAGCAAGGTCGTCTTGCCGGCACCCAGAAATCCGGACAGGACGGTCACGGGAAGCTTCTTCATGAGAGACTCCATTTAATGTAATAACATAACAACAGATGATCTAAAAAAGGCGGAACCGAAGTCCCGCCTTTTTCGCCCGGGGGAGGGATCAGATTACTGCGAGAGGCAGGTGCTCATCGATGTCGAGAGATTGCGCATCAACTGGCCATAGAGACCTGGTCCAGCCTCCAGCGCACCGCCCTCGGGATCGAGCACGCCGGACTTCGCCTGCGTGCCTTCGGTAACGACGCTGATCAGCTTCGGCTCGAACTGCGGCTCGGCGAATACGCAAGCCGCTCCGAGTTCCTCGATCTTTGCGTGAATGGTAGACAGCCGCTCGGCGCCCGGCATGGTTTCCGGGCTGACGGTCACAGAACCGGCCACCCGCACGCCATAACGCTTTTCGAAATATTGGTAGGCATCGTGGAAGACGATGAAGGGCTTCTCCAGCACCGGCTTCAGCTGCGCTGCAATCTCCGTGTCGAGCGCATCGATCTCGGCATTGAGGGTCGTGAGATTGGCTTCGTATGCTGCCTTATTTGCCGGATCGGCATCACCAAGGCTTTTCGCGATTTCAGCCGCCATCGCCTTGGCATTGCTGGGGTCGAGCCAGAGATGCATGTCGGTGCCGCCATGCTCGTGCTCATCGTGATCATGACCCTCATGGGCATGATCCTCGTGCCCGTTGACCTCACCGGCGGCAGCGGCGTCTTCCGCCCCGTGGTCGTGCCCGTGATCATCGGCGTGTTCGGCCTTGGCATGATCGTCATGGCCGGCTTCTTCGGCGCCATGATCATGCGCATGGTCATCAGCGCCTTCGCCGGCCTCGGCATGGTCACCATGGTCGTGACCCTCAAAGGCACCGCCTTCGCGGAACGGCAGCTTGGTCAGGCCCGGCGCGTCTTCGAGCTCCACCACCTTGGCATTCTTCGGCAAAGCCTCGAGAGGCTTATCCAGGAAGGCTTCGAGACCAGGGCCCACCCAGAAAACGACGTCGGCATTTTCGAGTGCCCGGGCGTTGGACGGCTTCAGCGTATAGGTATGCGGGGAGGCGGCACCCTCGACGATCAGCGACGGTTCGCCGACACCCTTCATGATCGAAGCGACGAGCGAGTGGATAGGCTTGATCGAGACCACGACGTCAGGCGCTGCCATCGCGAAAGCGGGCGACAGGAAAAGCAGCGCCGTGGAGGCAGCCAGTCCGAGGCGATAGCGGGTCATACAATGCTCCTGAGGGTGGTTATGTAATACTATTACTTAAGTTGCGTTATGCTATAACGTGTGGCATAGGAGGTGGCAACATCAAAATCTCGAGAAACCTATGAATGCCATGAAATCACGGGAGGCCGCACCGCTGGTGTCACTCACCGGCGCTGGTGTCTACCGAAACGGCCGTTGGCTCGTGCGCGGGGTCGATTTCTCCGTGCGCCCCGGTGAGATCGTCACTTTGATCGGCCCCAACGGGTCCGGCAAGTCGACGAGCGCCAAGATGGCGATCGGGGTGACCAAGGCGGACGAGGGCAGGGTGGAGCGCAAGCCCGGCCTGCGCGTCGGTTACGTGCCACAGCGCCTCTCCGTGGACTGGACCATGCCGCTGACGGTCCGCCGCCTGATGACCCTGACGGCACCCTTGTCCTCCGCTGAAGTGAATACGGCACTCGAAGCTGTTGGCATCGCGCATCTTGCCGGTGCAGAGGTCCAGCACCTGTCGGGTGGGGAATTCCAGCGGGCCCTGCTCGCCCGTGCCATGGCCCGCAAGCCCGATATTCTCGTTCTCGACGAACCCGTCCAGGGCGTTGATTTCTCCGGTGAGATCGCGCTCTACGACCTCATCACATCCATCCGCAATTCGACCGGTTGCGGCATTCTTCTGATCTCGCATGACCTGCATGTGGTGATGGCGGAAACCGATACGGTCATCTGTCTCAACGGCCATGTCTGCTGCCGGGGAACCCCGGCGGCGGTCAGCCAAAGCCCGGAATACATGCGGCTCTTCGGCGCCAAGGCTGCACAGACGCTCGCGGTCTACAGCCACGACCACGATCACACACATCTGCCCGATGGGCGCGTCCAGCACGCCGATGGCAGCGTGACCGATCACTGCCATCCCGAAGACGGGCACCACCATCACGACCACCATGGCCACGATCACCATGATGGCCATGACCATGGGCCCCACAAGAACCGGGAGCACGATCATGCTGGATGACTTCTTCGTCCGCGCCATGCTCGCCGGTGTCGGACTTGCTCTCACGACCGGTCCGCTCGGCTGTTTCGTCATCTGGCGGCGCATGGCCTATTTCGGCGACACGATGGCCCATTCGGCCCTGCTGGGCGTGGCACTTTCGCTCTTCTTCTCGCTGAACCTGATGGTCAGCGTCTTCGTTGTCGCGGCACTCGTCTCGCTGATCCTGATCGTTCTCCAGAAGCGCCAGGGTCTCTCTGCCGATGCCCTGCTCGGCATCCTCAGCCACGCCACATTGGCGATCGGCCTTGTTATGGTCGCCTTCATGACCTGGGTCCGCTTCGACCTCATCGCCTTCCTCTTCGGCGACATTCTGGCGGTAACACCGACCGACGTCGCCATCGTCTGGATCGGTGGCCTCGTGGTGGTGGCGATCATTGCCTGGCTCTGGCGGCCCCTGCTGGCCGGGACAGTCAATGTCGAACTCGCTGAAGCCGAGGGTATGCAGCCCGAACGCGCGCGGCTGATCTTCATGCTCCTGATGGCCCTGGTCATTGCGATCGCAATGAAGATTGTCGGCATCATGCTGATCACGTCTCTGTTGATCATCCCGGCTGCTGCCGCCCGACGCTTTGCGACGACGCCGGAAGTCATGGCAGTGCTTGCCTCGGTGATCGGCGCCGTGGCCGTCGTCATGGGCCTCTTCGGCTCGCTGACCTACGACACGCCGTCCGGACCGTCGATCGTGGTTGCTGCACTCCTGCTCTTCATCATCAGCCTGCTGCCTCGACCGGGCGCCAGGACAACCGACCTTCGCTCGAGGGGCTGAACCCATGACCAAGACCGATCTCACACGCAATCAGTCCCTCGTCTTCGACGCCCTCGTCGGCAGCGACGGACCGCTCTCGGCCTACACCCTGCTCGACCGCTTGCGGGAGCACGGCTTCCGCGCACCGCTGCAGGTCTACCGGGCGCTCGACAAGCTGGTCGAATTCGGCATGGTCCATCGCTTGGAAAGCCTGAACGCCTTCGTCGCCTGTGCGCATCCTCATGACGGCTGCTCGGGACATGGCACGGTCGCCTTCATGATCTGCAACAAGTGCGGACATGTGACGGAATTCCACGACCACGACGTGGACCACCGGCTGGAAACCATCACCCGTGGCCGCAGCTTCAAGCCGGAAAAGACGACGATCGAGATCAGGGGATTTTGTGCGACCTGTGCGGAAATTGCTACCTGACGGCAGCGCTCACAGTGGCTGCAGGTCCGCCGCAAATCGGCGCCAGTTGCGCACATAGTTTTCCGCCGACAGTCTGAGCCGCGCAACGGCCACCTCGTCGAGGGTACGGACGACACGGGCGGGGGAGCCGACGATCAGGGATTTGTCCGGAAAGTTTTTTCCTTCCGTGATAAGCGCATTGGCCCCGACCAGGCAGTTATTGCCGATCCGAGCGCCGTTCAGGACGGTTGCGCCCATGCCGATAAGCGAGTTGTTGCCGATCGTGCAGCCATGAATGATCGCGTGGTGGCCGATGGTGCAGCCCTCGCCGATCGTGACGCCTTTACCTGGATCGGTATGCACCATCACGCCGTCCTGGATATTGGTGCCGGCACCGATCAAAATCGAATCATTGTCGCCCCGCAGAACCGCCCCGAACCAGATGCCGACATCTTCGCCGAGCTGCACGTCGCCGATGACCTGGGCATCCGGCGCGATCCAGTAGCTTCCGGCGCCCGGCAGTTTCGGCACCCTGTCTCCGAGACGGTAGAGCGGCATCGGCGGATCCGTCTGTTCAGCGCAGGCGCATGATGACCGGGAAGCGTCCGGCCTGAGACGTCACGTGGAGATGGATGCTGGCTTCGGGTTGGGAATAACGCCAGGCCCGGGCGCCGTGAGAGAGCAGAAGCCCGATCAGGTCCTTGGTCTTCGAGCGCTTTTCGCGAAGCCCCAGATCGGCAAGGCGGTAGGCTGCCTCGTGCAAGGGGTGCAGCACACCGCTCGAAGGCGACAGGCCGCTATTGTCCTGACCATCCACCGGTTGATGTCGGAAGTCTTTCGTTGCCATTCCGTATTCCTCGTAAACAGTACAAATCGAGGTTTCGGGTGACCGTGTTACTGGGCAGCTGCCCAGCAACCGATTCCCTTCTTCTTCAGGGCGTTACATGCATTCACCGCGTCCTTCTGTTCGTCGAAGCCGCCAAAACGGGCGCGGTAGATCTGCTGGGCACCATCGCCATAGGCGACAGTGAAGGGGGTGGCGGAACGCAATACCTTTCCGCCTTTTTCCTGCGCGTTGCGCAAGAGATCCATGGCCAAGTCCTTGTTGGGTGACGTGCCGATCTGCACGACCCAGCCCGAGCTCGGCGTGGTTGATGCAGTCGTGACCGCATCGACGTCCGGCGGCATTGTAGAGGCTGCGGCGACCGACTGCGTGGGCGCCGCTGGCGCGATGGCAGCACCGGAATCCGGCATGTAGGCAGGCGCAGGCTGCGGAACAGGCACCGCCGGCGTGGCGCTGGGGGCAACGGGACGCATTGTCTCGAGTGCGGCACTCGCAGCATTGCCTGCCGGTGATGCGGCATAGGCCTGTGCCACACCGCTATAACGAACGGTCGGCAGCGGACCGGTCTGCGGCAGGCTCGGAACATTGCCGCCGCCAAGCGACGCTGTTGCCTGAGCAGGCGCGACCGAGGTGTCGTTCTTGACGATGAGGTTGCCACCACCGCGGCTCGAAGATGCAGCCGGCAGATAACGCTGCACGAGATTGGTCATCTGCGCATTGCGGCGAGCACCGGATGTTGCGCCGAGCACGACGGCGACGATAGAACGACCATCTGCCTGTGCCGAGGTCGCGAGGTTATAGCCGGCAGCGCGGGTATAACCCGTCTTGATACCGTCAACGCCGCGAACCTGGCCGAGCAGGCGGTTGTGATTGCCGATCGTCTGCTTGCCGAAGCGGAAGCTGCGGGTGGAGAAATAGCCGTAATACTGGGGGAAGTGCTGGCGAAGGGCGATGCTGAGGCGAGCCTGATCACGTGCCGTCGTCATCTGTGCCGTATTCGGCAGGCCGTGCGCATTGCGATAGGTCGTCTTGGTCATTCCGAGGCTGCGGGCCTTGGAGGTCATCATCTGCGCGAAACGCTGCTCCGAGCCGCCGAGAGATTCGGCAAGAGCTGTGGCAACGTCGTTCGCAGAGCGGGTGACCAGCGCCATGATGCCTTGCTCGACGGTGATGCTGCGCCCAGTGCCAACGCCCAGCTTGGACGGCGGCTCCTTGGCGGCATTTGCCGAGAACGGGACCTTGCTGTTGAGCGAAATCTTGCCGGCCTCAAGCGCTTCGAAGACCATGTATAGGGTCATCATCTTGGTAAGCGAGGCTGGATAACGCAGGCTGTCGGCGTTCTCACTATAGAGAACCTTGCCCGTCTTGGCATCGATCACGATGCCTGCATATTTCGGGTTGGCCTGTGCGACGCTGACGGCAGCGACACTCGCCACGAGGACCGCAAACAGCGTGAGGACAAGCCGGCGAAGAACGGCTGCGACGTTGAAGCTTCCCAAAACTTTATGCACCACGATACTCTTTTAATCTAGCAATTGACGACAGGGCGCTCTCCCCCAATCGCGACCATCTCGAGGGACCCTACGGAATTAGCCTTACCAAGAGGTTTATGATGAACGGTCGGTTGACGCTTTGAGTTGATTTTTAAGCGTCGCGGCAGCCGGGGCCGCGTGGACGCGACCGGCCACGTATTGGCGCACGGCCTGATCGATCTTGGCCCAATCCGGAAGCATTTGGCTGGAAAAGCGGTAGAGGACGGTGAGATCTTCCCCGACATGGATGTCGCGCTGGCAGTCGCTGGAGGTTGCGTCTTCGGGCGTCATCGGCATCAGGCAGCGGATGGCATAGGTCGTGCCGTCTGGGAGCGTGCCGGTGAGTAGCTGTTCGCCTTCGTAGCCCGTGGCGCTCTTGAAGGTGTGCAGGGTCAGGCCGGCGGGCCCGGGCGTAGGCGGGCCATCAAACAGATGCCGATAGATGGGCTCGATACGCCCGGACATGTCTCTCGACATTGTGCTCTGTGAAATCTGCAGGAAGATCAGCGAGTTTGCCAGCGTCAGGTCGTCGAAGCGCCGACGCTCCGCGCTCGCATATCCGGTAAGCTCCGGCCAGAGAAGATAGAGATCCACCCGTTCAGCGGGGCCTCCTTGGCGCTTTGGCTCGAAGCGGATTACGTTTGCCGGCAAGGCGAGTTCGTCGCGCCCGATGACGATGTTGACGATCTCGGTGCTCTCGGTATGCCCCGCCAGAGACAAGCGCTCACCATAGGCGCGGCCATACCAGCTAATGGCGAAGGAGGCCGCGGCCAGGATAAGGATTGCGAGCATCGCAATGACAAGGAAGCGCGTCGAGATCAGGGGTGTCTCGTCTGATTCCGCCTCCGGTCTGCTGGTTTCGGCCCGCATCGTCGTTCATCCCCTCGGCGCCACCACGATAGCGTGGCTGATCCCGAAATGAGACTTCGATGAACGTGGTTAATTTTCGGTGAAATTTCCGAGGCCCGTGGCTGGGCGCTCGACAAAAAGAGAGCCGGTCCCGGTTGGACGGGACCGGCTCATTGGCTCCGGTCGGGGGGCGGGTAGGCGGGGACAGACCGGGCCAGAAGCGGAGGTGGCGTGTGGTTTACTGCGACACGCTGCCGACGATGCCTGCGCGTCCGTCCTGGAGCTTCACCCAGCGCCCTGGATTGCTCGAAGATTGACGCTTCAGGTAGGTGTATTCGGTTTCCGACCACAGCAGCACCTTGTTGCGCATGTTGTCGAGAATGAAGTCGCCGTGGTCCGTGCGCACCGTGAGCACGGCATGGCCTTCGCCATTCGGCTGCAGGACGACGGTCATCAGCAGGTCGGCCGGGTCGACGCCGCGGTCGACAAGCATCTTGCGCTTCAGCAAGGCGAAGTCTTCGCAATCGCCGACGCTGCGCGGATAGGTCCAGCGCTCTTCCACGCCATAGATTTCCATGTCGGTGAGCGGCGTGATGGAGCTGTTGACGGTGTAGTTGACGTCGAGGATCGCCTTCCACAGGTCCTCGGTCAGAACCATCGGCCCGCTATCCGCCTGGCTGCCGGCGCATTCGCCGGAATAGGTCTGACAGAATTCGTAGTGACCGATCGGCGGGTTGGCCTTTCCGACCACCTGCATGTTGGCCGGCATGGCCGAAACCTGAAAAGCGAGGACACCAGCGATAGCGGCGGCCAGAGTTCCAATACCCAGATTTTTCTTTGTTGTCATTGGTTGTCTCCCGGTAATGGAGATAGCAATGACATGGATATTTTGACCGACCGCGAAGAATAGCGGTAAGATAAGCGACGAAGTATCTGAAAATCAGATTCTATATTTACATGTATTCGCGCTATATTTGATTATATATTGAAGAAAATTTGTAGAAAAGTTGAGTGGCATTTTAACGATCCTCTTCGTCTGGGTCGCGACAAGTGCCGATAAATGCCAATAAAACAGAGGTTTGCGGTCGGTGCGATCAGGCGAGGGCGATGCTTGGCCGATCGGGAGGTGTGTGCTGGAGCCGAGCAGACAGACAATTCGCGAACGGCCAGAGTGCCCGCTAGGCTCACTCGCCTGGGCATATCTGGCCAGTTTTGCGATCGAATTTTTTTGAAAAATGTTGTGCCGCTCTGGCACGATTTCTGTTTCGGCATAGAAAAAGGCGCCTTGCGGGATCCGCAGGCGCCTTTCGCATTGGATGTCGTGGAGGATCAGAGGAACTCGGTGAGGGCTTCTTTCGACTGCAACGTCAGGAATTCGATGGCGACGCCTTCCATGAAGTGGCGCACGACGCGGCCACGCATGTTGCCGAGGCGAACGGCCGATCCGATTGGCGGACGGATGTCGATGTCGACGGCTGCGCCCGAAAGCGAAAGGTCCATGAGGCGGCAGGGATAGGTCTTGCCGTCTTCGAGTGTGAGCTCTGTCCGCGTCTGGCGCGGCGTCAGTCGGTCGTGACGGCGGTCTTCCGGCAGCCCGAGTTCGTGCTTGTTGGCAATCCAGGTGAGCTGAGCCGCGAGCTTTTCGCGCTTGCGCACCGTTGCATTGATGGAAATGACGAAGCCGTCCTCGGTCAGCTTGACCACCGTCCCCTCGATCCGGCCGAGGTGGTCGATATAGGCGATCACGCGTTCACCCGGGCGTGGCATGCCCGCGCAAGCGAAGCGAACGTCGCCCGGGGACATGTCGATCACCTTGCAGACATACTCTTCGTAAGTGGCAAGCATGAGTCGACCCTGCAGGCTGACGGCGACACGCTGAAAGGCGCGTTGCTGTCCCGGCGATGCGATCGTGTTGCTCTGGCTTGCCTGCGTAGAGTACATCATGGAGAATCTGTCTGTTCCTCTGTCGCTTAACAGTAGGCGGCGAGCCGTTAATATAGTGTTTGCTTTTGGGCGCGCTTTTTCGAGACGGAACGTTATTTGCCTGGCAATTAAGGTTAAGGGAAGGTTGAGATTGCCCTTTTCGTATCAAGATGGCATCTCGTCTTCATCAGACGCGAAGGGCAGCCTTCGGCACCAACTCCAGTCGGCGCGACGTTTCGTCGAGCGCCAACCGGCCACTCGGTTTCCGGGTGGCCTTTTTTTTATCCGCCGCCTGCATTACCTGAGTTGAGCTGAAGAAGAGGAAGCGCAGATGCAGGATGAGACAGGAACTCGAGGAGGAGCGCTTCCGACAGGAGAGCCCTATGCCTCGGACCGAGAGCCGGTTTCCTCGCCTGAGCCACCCATCTTCAATCTGCCGGCAGGCGTGCTTGCAGCACTCGGCGTGATCTGCGGCATTTACGCCCTGCAGGAGCTGGTTATCTCGGCTCCGCTCAATCAGTGGGTTGCCGTCGAGTTCGGCTTCTCCCCCATTCGCTATCTCTATCCGTTCTCGGAGCAGTCATTGGCCTGGCTGTGGTCGCCGGTCACCTATTCGCTGCTGCATGGCAGTTTCGAGCATCTCGCGTTCAACAGTCTGTGGCTTGCCGCTTTTGGTACGCCGGTCTGCCGGCGAATCGGAGAGACCAGGTTTGTCTTGTTCTGGATCGTCTCCTCCGTGGCAGCCGCCGCCCTTCACGCAGCCGTCAATTGGGGCGTTCCTTCCTTGATGGTGGGGGCCTCGGGCGTCATCTCCGCGCTGATGGGGGCTGCCTGCCGTTTCGCCTTCGGCGAGCGTCAGCGGAATTTCGCCCGTATCACCGGTGCAGAGCCGCCTTTGCTTTCAGTCGGGCAGGCGCTTGCCGATAAAACCGTGCGCGTTTTCATCATCGTCTGGTTCCTCGGCAATGTCGCCATCGCGCTCGGCCTGCCGATGCTCGGCGGTGATTCGGCCGCGATCGCCTGGGATGCCCATATCGGTGGCTTTCTCCTGGGCTTCTTCTGCTTTGCTCTTTTCGATCCCCATAGCCGCTAGGCCACAAGGGCGTGATCCAGCGCTTATTGCATTCCGCTTGAATAAAAGGCACGATTTTGGTCCGGCAGTCTGAGGAGGGTTGGGCTGCCGACCGAGTGTTCTATGCGAGGAGGAACGCATGCCTGCATCAGCCAGAAGCATACTCGACCAAAAGGGCCGCAACGTTATCACGATCAGCCCGACATTGACCTTGGGCGAAGCCGCCCATGTGCTGGAAGAACACAAGATCGGTGCCGCCGTCGTGGTCGGCATGGAAAACCGGATCGTCGGCATCTTCACCGAGCGTGACGTCGTGCGTGCGATCGGGTCGGAAGGCAAGAATGCCTTCGATCAGCCGGTTTCGGCCTTCATGACGGCCAATGTCTATCGCTGCCGCGAAGAGACCAGCGTCAACGAACTGATGGAAATGATGTCGACCCGTCGTTTCCGCCATGTGCCCGTCGAGGACAATGGCAAGCTTTCCGGCATCATCTCGATCGGCGACGTGGTGAAGTCTCGCATCCGCGAGATCGAGCAAGAGGCCGAACACATCAAGGCCTATATCGCCGGTTGATACGGCGAGAGAACAAAGCCGAGTGACGAGGCGGCGGTAACGCCGCCTCTAGCGCAGGACGGCTTCCTGCATCCGGCGGATTTCGGTGACCCGGATTTTCGCTTCCTCATAACCGCGTTCAATCGCTTCTCCGGCCCTGTGGAATTCTGACAGTCCGATATCGTTGAGACGCGGATGAAGTGCGAGATCGGGCGGATCGCCAGCGAGGCGTGCGCGTGAAATGCGGTCCTGGATGATGTTGAACGCCTGCACCATCACGCCGGTCAGGCCGACCTTGTTCGGGGCGCGTGCTGTTTCAGTGTGGGCCTGGGAGGGCATCGAGGCCTTGTGCTTGACCACGGCCGAGCGACCAAAGACATCGTAATGCAGATTGACGGCCATCACGAGCGGCTGCTCATAGGCGCGGCAGACAGACACCGGCACCGGGTTGACGAGCGCGCCATCGATCAGGGTTCTGTTGTTGCAGTGAACCGGCTCGAAAATGCCGGGCAGGGCGTAGGACGCCCTGAGCGCCGTGATCAGGCTTCCGCCATCGATCCACACCTCATGTCCGCTGTTCAGCTCTGAAGCCACCGCCACGAAAGGCTTGGGCAGTTCCTCGACGGTCAGTCCTTCGAGATGTTCCTGCATCCGTTTGGTAAGACGCATGCCGCCCAGAAGGCCGCCACCACCGATGGTGAGGTCGAGCAGCGAGGCAATGCGGCGCATGGTAAGCGAGCGCGCGAAAGCCTCCAATTCGTCAAGCTTTCCGGCAAGATAGCATCCGCCAACCAGAGCACCGATCGACGTGCCGGCGATCATGCCGACTTCGATGCCTTCCTCGTCGAGGGCTCTTAAGACGCCGATATGGGCCCAACCGCGCGCAGCCCCACCACCCAGAGCCAAGGCCACTTTTGCCTTTGGGCGCTTTTCAGGAACGATAGCGCCCGGCGGCGTTGTCCCGCCATCTTTGGACGGCTGCGCGCCGCCCGCGCCGCCATTTGAAATCATGCTCCAGTTCAGCATCTCCGCTACCCCATTAGCTGAACAATCCGAACTATATTAGGACACCGTCTGCTTACGATTTCGTTATGCGGGAAGGCGCTCAGTGGCCGTAGACGTGATCCGGATCGAAATGGCGATGATCGTCGGCAATGGTCAGTGACGGCTTGCCATCAACTGTCTGGGCGGAGCGGTAGAAGCAGGAGCGACGACCCGTATGGCAGGTCGCGTCATGCCCGGCGACTTCCACCTTGAGCCAGATGGCATCCTGGTCGCAATCGACGCGCATTTCCTTGACGGTCTGGAGGTTGCCCGAGCTTTCGCCCTTCTTCCAGATCTTGCCGCGCGAGCGGCTGAAATAGTGGCCGATCCCGGTCTCCAGGGTCAAGGCGATCGCTTCGGCGTTCATATGCGCCACCATGAGCAGTTCGCCGTCGCGCGCATCCGTAACCACCGCCGTGACAAGGCCGTGGTCGTCGAATTTGGGCGTGAAGGAGAGGCCCTCTTCGAGGATCTTCTTGTCCGCGGAGGGTGCGTCGAAAACGAAACCGGACATGGGGTACTCGCGGGCTTAGCGGCTGCGAACCATGGACATGAAGTGCGCCTGCTCGGCGGCATTGTCCTTGAAAGCGCCTGTGAAGGTTGTGGTGAGCGTCGTGGATCCTGTCTTCTGGATCCCGCGCATGGCCATGCACATATGCTCGGCCTCGAGGAAAACCGCAACCCCGCGTGGTTGCAGCGTCTCGTCGATCGCATGCGCGATCTGGGCCGTCATGTTCTCCTGCGTCTGCAGGCGCTTGGCGAAGACATCGACGACACGCGCGATCTTGGAAAGGCCAAGAACGCGGCCCTTCGGCAAATAGGCGACATGGGCCTTGCCCATCACCGGCAGCATGTGGTGTTCGCAATGCGAGAAGAAGGAAATGTCGCGCACCAGAACCATGTCGTCATAGCCGCCGACTTCTTCGAAGGTGCGCCCAAGCACGTCCTCGATATCGGCTGCATAGCCCGAGAACAGTTCGCCATAGGCCTTGGCGACACGCGCCGGGGTGTCGAGCAAGCCCTCGCGCTCCGGATCGTCTCCGGCCCATAGCAGAAGCGTCCGAACTGCCTGTTCGGCCTCTTCGCGCGTCGGGCGCGGCGCTTCTGTGGTCAGTTTCGTGACGATGGCGTCCATGGCCTTGGTCTCCCGGTCCCGTTCGAGACGGGCCGCTGGTTTGGCTTTGCCGGATTGTAAATGCGTAATGCGGCTCATAATGCAAGTCCGTTGTCGCTGTTTGCGGTGAGAAGATCGAACCTTAAGGGTCGGCTTGCGTTTGTCCTGTGCCAGTCCCTTGGATATAGTGGGCGACGAAAACGATATAAAGGCCGAGGCTGCGACATGATGGCGGCGACAATGTAGCAGCCAATCCCTATATACGGGAGAGGCGCCAGAGTGGATTGACCATGGACGACATCTACAACACCAAGATCCTCGAGTTTGCCGGCAATATCGGCCGCATCGGCACGCTTCCCGATGCGCAGGCCGTATCGGAAAAACATTCGAAGCTTTGCGGCTCCCGCGTGAAAGTCTACCTCAATGTCGAAGGCGGCGTGGTCACTGACTTCGCTCATGAGGTGAAGGCCTGTGCGCTGGGGCAGGCCTCTTCCGGAATCATGGCCCGCCATGTGGTGGGAGCAACTGCGGCGGAGCTCCGTCAGGCAAGGCAGGAGATGCTTGCCATGCTCAAGGAGAACGGCGAGGGACCCTCCGGTCGGTTCGAAGACATGCGTTTCCTCAAACCCGTGCGTGACTACAAGGCCCGCCATGCCTCCACCATGCTGACCTTTGACGCCGTGGTCGACTGTCTCGACCAGATCGAGCACCAGGCCGTGGCTGCCGAGGCGAGCTGATCATGTGCAATGCCCCCAACTGTGGGCATGGTCCGGACGATCTTCGCCCGCGTGGCCGGAACTGGTCCGGGCCCTTCCGCAAGACGCCGGGCCGACTGCTTGGCATGGGGTTCATCCGCTTCTACCAACTCACCTTCTCCAGCCTCGTCGGTAGCTCCTGCCGTCACATGCCGACCTGCTCGGAATACGGCTATGAAGCCGTCGCCCGGCATGGTCTGTGGTCGGGTGGCTGGTTAACGCTGTTTCGCGTCGTCCGCTGCGGGCCCGGCGGCACTTGGGGACCGGATCCGGTTCCCGAGATCTTGGAGCAGCGCTTTGCGTGGTATGCGCCCTGGCGTCTCTGGACCTTCGGCCGCAAGAAGCTCGGTTGATAAGGGTTCAACCAATCCCAGGCCTCGCAGTAAGATCGGCTGCACGAATCATTGCGGAGACGACGCATGCCGATGCCGCTCGAATATCGCCAGGCTTCCGCCGACTTCGACGCCTTCATGAAGGACCTTGTCGCAACGTCGATGATCCAGACCTCGCACCAGGCCTACACCATGTTGCAGGCGGTGCTGCAGGTCTTTCGGCACCGGCTGACGGTCGGGCAGGCGATAGCCTTCGCCAATGTCCTGCCGCCCGTCTTGCGCGCCATCTTCGTGAGCGATTGGGATGTCGAAGCGCCTGTAAAGCCCTTCGTTGACCGCGATGCGCTGATGAAGGAAGTGCGAGCCTTCCGCCATGAGCACAATCTCTCGACGGAAACGGCTTTGGAGGACGTGACTGTCGTCCTTCGCCGACATGTGGATCGGGCGACCTTCGAAAGGGTCCTCAGCCAACTGCCGCCCGAGGCCCGGAACTTCTGGTTCATGGGGCAGGGATAGCAAGATCCTTTACTCAGCAGTGCTTTCGTCCTAAGGAGCGCCGGTAAATCGCGGGATCCAACCCGCCCCTTTCACCACCCGCATTCGTTGGCGGGACTGGATCAGGAGACATAGCATGTCCGCTTCCGTATCTCTCACTTTCCCCGATGGTTCTATCCGCGAATACGCTGCCGGCACGACTGGCGCGCAAGTCGCTGAATCGATTTCCAAGTCGCTCGCAAAGAAGGCCGTCGCGATTGCGCTCGATGGCACGGTGCGCGACCTCTCAGACCCCATCGTCGAGGGCAAGATTGAGATCGTCACCCGCACCGATCCGCGTGCGCTCGAACTTATTCGGCATGACGCCGCCCACGTGATGGCTGAGGCCGTGCAGGAGCTCTGGCCCGGTACGCAGGTAACTATCGGTCCAGTGATCGAGAACGGCTTCTATTACGACTTCGCCAAGGAAGAGCCCTTTACGCCGGACGATCTGCCGAAGATCGAGAAGCGCATGAAGGAGATCATCCAGCGCAACAAACCTTTCACCAAGGAAGTCTGGTCGCGCGACAAGGCCAAGGAAGTTTTTGCCTCCAAGGGTGAGAAGTACAAGGTCGAACTCGTCGACGCGATCCCGGCAGACCAGGATCTGAAGATCTACTATCAAGGCGACTGGTTCGACCTTTGCCGTGGACCGCATATGGCGTCTACTGGTCAGATCGGCATGGCCTTCAAGCTGATGAAGGTTGCCGGCGCCTACTGGCGTGGTGATAGCAACAACGCCATGCTGAGCCGCATCTACGGCACTGCCTTTGCCGAACAGGAAGACCTGGATCGCTACCTGCACATTCTCGCCGAAGCCGAAAAGCGCGACCACCGCAAGCTCGGCCGCGAAATGGACCTGTTCCATTTCCAGGAAGAAGGCCCGGGCGTCGTCTTCTGGCATGGCAAGGGTTGGCGCATGTTCCAGACGCTGACCTCCTACATGCGCCGCCGCCTCGACGGCACCTATCAGGAAGTCAACGCGCCGCAGGTGCTCGACAAGTCGCTGTGGGAAACGTCGGGTCACTGGGGCTGGTACCAGGAGAACATGTTCGCGGTGAAATCCGCGCATGCCTTTACGCATCCGGATGACGAGGAAGCCGACCAGAAGATCTTCGCGCTGAAGCCGATGAACTGCCCGGGCCACGTGCAGATCTTCAAGCACGGCCTGAAGTCCTATCGCGAGCTGCCGGTCCGCCTCGCCGAGTTCGGCAATGTTCACCGCTATGAAGCCTCCGGCGCCTTGCACGGCCTGATGCGCGTTCGCGGCTTCACCCAGGACGATGCTCACGTCTTCTGCACGGAAGAGCAGATGGCGGCGGAATGCCTGCGCATCAACGACCTGATCCTTTCGGTCTATGAGGACTTCGGCTTCGGCGAAATCGTCGTCAAGCTCTCGACCCGCCCGGAAAAGCGCGTCGGTTCCGATGATCTCTGGGATCGCGCCGAAAGCGTGATGATGGAGGTCTTGAAGCAGATCGAGGAACAGTCCGGCGGCCGCATCAAGACCGGCATTCTGCCGGGTGAGGGCGCCTTCTACGGTCCGAAGTTCGAATACACCCTGCGCGATGCCATCGGCCGTGAGTGGCAGTGCGGCACGACGCAGGTCGACTTCAACCTGCCGGAACGATTTGGCGCCTTCTACATCGACGACAAGTCGGAGAAGAAGCAGCCGGTCATGATCCATCGCGCCATCTGCGGCTCGATGGAGCGTTTCCTCGGCATCCTGATCGAGAACTTCGCCGGCCACATGCCGCTGTGGTTCGCACCGCTGCAGGTCGTCGTCGCCACGATCACGTCCGATGCCGACGACTATGGTCGCGAAGTCGCCGAGCAGCTGCGTGATGCCGGCCTTCAGGTCGAGACGGATTTCCGCAACGAGAAGATCAACTACAAGGTCCGCGAGCATTCCGTGACCAAGGTTCCGGTGATCATCGTCTGCGGCAAGCGTGAGGCGGAAGAAAAGACCGTCAACATCCGTCGCCTGGGTTCGCAGGAGCAGGTGTCCATGCCGCTCGTTGAAGCCGTGGCGGTACTGGCCGGTGAAGCCACACCGCCTGATGTCAAGCGCAAGCTGGCGAACCGCAAGGTCTGAGCGAAAAGTCTGGCAGGGCGTCACCGCCCTGTCAGACGCCTGTCATCGAATTGGCATATGACGGAACGATGATCTTCCGTCCACCTGGAGCTCCAGCGTGAAATTCAAAGAACTGTCTTATGCCAACGAACGCGACCCGAAGCTGAAGCGGTGGTTCATCCGCTCGATCGAAGGGCTCTCCGGTCGCGATCGTTTCACCAGGCTCTACGAGATCTGGCGCAACGACATCGTCGGCAAGACCGACCGGGTCTTCGGCAAGATGCTGGACCTCATCCACGTCGATCTGAAGGTTGAGGGAACCTGGCCGCCGGAAAACATCCCGGACGGTCCGATCGTGATTGTTGCTAACCACCCGTTCGGCATCGGTGACGGCATTGCAGTTCTGGCGCTTGCCGAGCAACTCGGCCGCCCGTTCCGGGTCCTCATCAACAACGAACTCCTGAAGGTGCCGGAAATGGCGCCTTACTCCTTGCCTGTCTCCTTCGAGGAGACAAAGGAAGCGCTCGCGCTCAACATGCAGACCCGCCACGAGGCGCTTCGGCTGTTGAAGGAGGGCGTCACCGTCGTGATTTTCCCGGCAGGTGGCGTGGCGACAGCGAAGAAGGGATTCGGCCGCGCTGAGGATTTGCCCTGGAAGATGTTCCCCGCCAAGCTCATTCAGGCCGCGAAGGCCAATGTCGTGCCTGTCTTCTTCGAAGGACAGAACGGCCGTCTCTTCCATCTCGCCAGCAAGATCTCGCTGACGCTGCGTGTCTCGCTGCTGATCCGTGAGTTCCGTCGCCTGTCCGGCTCGACCATCCGGGCACGTGTTGGTGTGATGATTCCCTGGGAAGAGCTGAGCACCCATGCCGACCGCAAGGATCTGCTTGCGCGTCTCTTCGGTGCAGTGTTCAGCATGGCGCCGGTAGAGCGTCGGAAGTTCCGTCGGGCAGCTTGAATCGTCAGGACTGGTCGAGCATCAGTTCGACATCCATGTTGGTGCCGGCCTTCACCTCGAAGTCCCTCTGGAAGATCTTGTCCTTATTGCGCGCCACGGCCGTATACTGACCTTCGGCGAGAACCATCACGGGGAAGGCGCTGACACTTTCCGCGACGATGTCGCCGCCTGACGTGAGCACCGACCACGCAGTATCGGCAATTGCCTCACCGCCCTCTTCGGACACGAGTTTCAGCCCGACCTGAGACGCACGGTGCTGGATCGTCGCCTCGGTCAGCTCGCCCGCCTCAACGGTGATATCCGCCCGCACCACGGCGTTGATCGCACCATATTCCGAGACGACATGATAGGTCCCGGCATTCAGGCGCACGATTGTGTTGGGCTTGACGTCGGAGAGCACCAGACCGCGCTCGCCATCCTCGCGGACTTCCGACGAATAGATGTCGAAGCTGAGCTGTTTGTCCGGGATATGTGTATCCGTGCCCGAGATCGCATTGAGCGACATGCCGCCGGCATCCAGCACCAGAAACTGGTCGGCGATATCACCTTCTACCGGGACGCTGAGCTTCTTGGTGGCGCCTGCTCGACCGAAGGACACGTTGACGAAGTAGTCGCCAGGAGCAAGCTGAAAGGCTGCGGAACCACCTTCCGCGCTGGCCAGCAATGGCAGCTTGCCATCGGCGCCGGGAATGGGGCTGAAGACACGCCAGGACAACCCATGCTGCATGGGCTCGCCTTCATTCGTCAGCTTGGCGTCAAGCTTTACGCTGCGCCCCTGGGTCACATTGGCAATCGCGCCGATGCCCGGCGCCGAGAAAGCCTTCAGCTTCGGCATCTTGGTGGAGCCGTTGAGCTGCTTGAAGGTTTCGAAGGCGTCCTGTGCAAAAGCCGGCACGGTCGCGGCAGAGGCCACGAGAAGCCCGAGCAGCAGCCGGATGACAACAGGTTGGTGGGACATGCGATGCACTGTGTGTTGACTTCCTTCCCAATGCCGGCAACTTCAAACCGAACCGCATGGCAATTTCAAGACCTGCCGACGCGCCCAAGGACTATGAAGGCATCAAGATAATGAAAAAAGATATCAAACTGCTCGATTATCTCGCAGTTCGTCGTTCCGTGCCCGCATTTCAGATGTGCGAGCCCGGCCCGGACAAGAGTGAAATTGAGTCGATTCTGTCGCTCGCGGTGCGCGTTCCCGATCATGGCAAGATCGCTCCCTGGCGCTTCATCGTCTATCGAGGCGAGGAGCGTGCGCGCATTGGCGAGGAACTTCTGGCAATGGCACTGGAGAAGAACCCGGCGCTGTCTGAGGAGATGATCAAGGTCGAGCGTACCCGGTTCACCCGCGCGCCCGTGGTCATCGGCGTCATCTCGACGGCCGCCCCGCATGCGAAGATCCCAGAATGGGAACAGGTCATGTCGGCCGGCGCCGTTTGCCTCAACCTGCTGATGGCCGCCAATGCCCATGGTTACGTCTCCAACTGGCTCTCCGAATGGTTTGCCTTCGACGAACGCGCCTATCCGCTCCTCGGCGTAAAGCCAGGCGAGAAGGTTGCGGGCTTCATCCATATCGGCTCGACGGAATTCCCGATCGTCGAGCGCCCGCGTCCGGCCCTGGAGGATGTCGTCTCCTGGCACGGTGGTGAGGATTGATGTTCTACGAAACCGAATCGAATGCGCATGGCATGGCGCACGATCCCTTCAAGGCGATCGTGGCGCCCCGGCCGATCGGCTGGATCGGCACGAAGGGCAGGGACGGCAGCCACAATCTGTCGCCCTATTCCTTCTTCAATGCCGTCGGAGATCGCCCGAAAATGGTGATGTTTTCGTCGAGCGGTCGCAAAGACAGTCTGCGCAATGTCGAGGAGACGCGGGTCTTCACCGCCAGCTTTGTCAGCCGCAAGCTCATCGATCAGATGAACGCCTCCTCGGCCGCTGTACCCTATGAGACGGACGAGTTCGCGCTCGCAGGCGTCACAGCAGCGCCTGGCCGGCTCATCGACGCGCCCTATGTCGGTGAAGCCGTTGCCGCACTCGAATGCCGGGTGACCAAGGTCCTGACCCTGCCAGACATGGATGGAAACGAGACCGACAGTCACGCAGTCTTCGGCCAGGTGGTTGGTATCCATATCGCTGATGGCGTGATCCGTGACGGGCGATTCGATCTTGCCTTCGCAGATCCGATCATGAGGCTGGGCTACATGGATTATGCCGGTATGGGCCCGGTCTTCGAGCTGAAGCGTCCCGGCCAGCGAGGCTAGCGCGTGCTGTGCCTCCTCTCAGACCCGTAGATATCAGGGGTTTCGGGAGGAGGTTAATGAACGTGGTGAACGTTTCTTAAACACTTTGAACCTAGTGTCCGAGATAGCGAATGTTTTGGGTGTGCACAGGTGGCGAGTGGGTTCGACTTTGATCGTTGCAGCTTTTCTCAAATGGGTCGAGACGGCGAAATCGCAGGAGCGGGCTCGTGCGGCGAACGCTCTGGCTCGGGCTTACCTGAAGTCCGAGATGGCCCCGGAAGAACGTCATGCAGCCCAGATGGCCATGACCTATCTTCTGGACGATCCCGCCCCGCAGGTGCGCCTCGCACTGGCCGACGTTCTTGCACAAGAGGCTAGGGCGCCCCGCGCCCTGATGGTGTCGCTTGCCGAAGACCAGCCAGAGATCGCCTCATCGGTTATTCTCCATTCGCCGGTTCTCTCCGATGCAGATCTCGTGGATATCGCAGGCCGCGGTACCGTTGAGACCCGCGCGCTGATCGCAGCCCGAAACGACGTCAGTATCGGCGTCGCTGCAGCGCTTGCCGAGATCGGAGATGCTGCAGAACTCGAAGTCCTGCTAGAAAATCCCCGTGCACGCCTCACTGCCTTCACGCTCCGCCGCATTGCAGAGCGCCACGGCCATAGCGAGCGCATCCGGGCGCTTCTGCTTGAGCGTGACGATCTGACAAGCGGCGTTCGCCAGCTCCTGGTGCAGTTCGTCGCCGATGCGCTTGCGGGTTCAGGCCTGGTGATCGGCGCCATAGGCACCCGGCGGATCGAGCGCATTGCCCGGGAAGCCGGAGACTGCGCAACGATCGCGCTGCTGGCTGACGTGCATGGTGAAGAACTGTCGCGCCTCACAGACCAGCTTCGCGGCGCCGGTCGTCTGACCCCAGCCTTCCTGATGCATGCGCTCTGCGCCGGCCGCACCGACTTCTTCTCGTCGTCCATCGTTGCAATTTCCGGTCTGGATGAGCGGCGGGTGCGTTCCATTCTGGCGACTGGCCGCTTTCATGCGGTGCGGGCTCTGCTGGAATCCTCGGGTCTCTCACGGGATGTCAGCCCGCTTTTCGTTGATGCCGTGATGCTCTGGCGCACGCTCATCCAGTCGGCAGATGGTTTCGATCTCGACCATATCGCGCACCGGCTCGTCGCACGCTATCGAGACGCCCGTGACCTCAGCGATTCGGCCCGCGTGCTGATCGACATGATCGAGCGGATCGCGATCGCAGAGGAGCGGAGATTGGCGCGGGACTATGCCAGTGGCTTTGCGCTGGCTGCAGCCTGATCAGATCAAGGCGTTATCTTTTTCGCGACCCAGGAATAGCTCTCAGACACGACGTGAATCGGCTTTTCGAAGATCATCTTGATTGCCGCCTTGCCGGGCAGAACCTCGCGTACGGCATCGATCGCCCGGTCCTTCAATGTCTTCTCTTGCTCTTCTGTCGGTTGGACAGCCGGAGAGGTAGCGCTATCACCCGGCTGCAACGGGGCCTGTGCTGCAAGAGCTTCCGTAATTTCTGGAGGCGGCATCTGGCAGACAGCCACAGCGGTTGGGTAGCCGATATTGGTATAGCGCCCCAGGACCTCTTCCGATGCCGCATTGCAGAGTTCGATGGAGACGAAGCGCTCTGATGGCGTCTCGACGAATTCGCACTGGCTGACGCTGTCGTCGCAGCCGAGGATCGTCATCATGATCAGAGCAGTCTTCATCGCGGGGCTCCCGGCAGGATGTTTGGTGCGCTAGACGAAACAGAGGATTGGAGCCAAAGCAAGGCGTTACCGGGTGCGCTCTTGAAGAGTGAGCGCACCGTTTTCTTGACATCGACAATCGCCGATGAGGCGCTAGCCTGCGGAAACCATGCGGTTTTCAACGGCGGGTTCCGCGACAAAATCCAGCTCCCCTTGCGCTTCGTCCGGAACAACATCGTCGGCAAGCTCGACTTCACGGATCCATTCGCGCCAGATCGACACGAGCAGTGCCATCAGCACCGGACCAATGAACAGACCGAGGAAGCCCATGGTCTTCACGCCACCGACGAGACCGAAGAAGGTCGGCAGGAACGGCAGCTTGATCGGACCGCCAACGAGACGTGGCCGAACCGTCTTGTCGACGATGAAGAGCTCGACCGAGCCCCAGATGAACAGAGCAACGCCTTCGATCATCGCGCCACTCGCGACGAGGTAGATCGAGACCAGCGTGAAGGACAGCGGCGCACCGCCTGGAATGAGCGCCATCACGCCCGTGATGACGCCAAGTGTGACAGGCGAGGGGACACCGGCCAGCCAATAGGCAATTCCGAGAATAATGCCCTCGCCGATGGCAATCAGAGTCATGCCGGTCACGGTGGAGCTGATGGTGGCCGGCACCACGCGTGAGATCCGCTCCCAACGGTTCGGCAGAATACGCTCGCCGAGCAGGTCGAGCTGGCGTGCAAAATTCGCTCCATCGCGATAGACGAAGAAAAGCGCGATCAGCATGAAAAGCAGTGTCAGCAACAGATGGAAGATGCCGTCACCTGCCGCAATGACGGCGCGGTAGATATTGCCGATATTGGCGCCGCTAACGATCTGGATGAGTTCTCCGATCGCGCCAGGCTGGCCGATATGTTCAGTCCACTTCGCCGCTAGCCACTCGCCCACACGCGGCAGTGCCGAGATCCAAGCCGGAGGCGGCGCACCCGTGGTGTTCGCCTCGACGGCCCAGGTGATCCATTGGCGGATTTCCTCGACAGCATAGGAGATCGCAACGCCGATCGGCACGATCAGGAAGGTCAGGATGAACAAGAGGGCGAGTGTCGCGCCCAAGGTCGTGTTACCGCCGATCCGGTCAAGCAGTCGTCGGTAGAGTGGCCAGCTGGCAAAAGCGATGACCAGTGATGCCAGCACCGGCACCAGAAATCCGTGGAAGAAATAGATGGCCGCAATACCGATCAGTACCAGCAGCCAGCGCGCCACCGAGATCGGCGTGATCAATGCGATGCGGTTTGCCGTTGCCTGACCGAGCCAACGCGGCCCTTTCGACGGGGTCTGAATATCAGCCTGGCTCACAATCTGAAGTGTCCCGTTAAAACTGCCCTGCATATGGAGCATTCTGGATCGGGAAACAAGCGGGCGGCGGCGGGCGTCTGACGCCCGACGCTCAGATGTCGAGGTTCTCCGCGAAGGCCGCACGCTCCTGAATGAAGCGGAAACGCGCCTCGGGCTTGGTGCCCATCAGGGCATCCACCGCATCGCGCGTGCCTTCGAAGTCGACATCATCGATGCCGACCCGCAGAAGCGTGCGCTTTGCCGGATCCATGGTCGTTTCCTTGAGCTGCGCCGGCATCATTTCGCCAAGGCCTTTGAAGCGACCGATCTCGACCTTCTTGCCCTTGAACACCGTCTCCATCAGCTCGGCGCGATGGGCGTCGTCGCGGGCATAGACGGTCTTTGCACCCTGGCGGATGACGTAGAGCGGCGGCACGGCGAGATAGAGGTGGTTGCCGCGGATCAGTTCCGGCATTTCCTGGTAGAAGAAGGTGATCAGCAGTGATGCGATATGAGCACCGTCGACGTCGGCATCGGTCATGACGATCACGCGCTCATAGCGGAGATCCTCGTCGCGATATTTCGTCCGTGTACCGCAGCCGAGCGCCTGGATGAGATCGGCGATCTGCTGGTTGGCCATCAGTTTTTCGCGGCTCGCCGAGCCGACGTTGAGGATCTTGCCGCGCAGCGGCAGGATCGCCTGGTTGGATCGATTGCGCGCCTGCTTAGCGGAGCCACCAGCCGAGTCACCTTCGACGATGAACAGTTCAGCACCTTCGGCTGTGTTCTGCGAGCAGTCGGCCAACTTGCCGGGCAGGCGAAGCTTGCGAACGGCGGTCTTGCGGTTGACTTCCTTCTCCTTGCGGCGGCGCAGGCGCTCTTCCGCGCGCTCGATCACCCAGTCGAGCAGCTTTGCCGCTTCGTTGGGATTGTCGGCGAGATAGTGGTCGAAGGGGTCGCGCAGCACGTTCTCGACAAGACGCTGGGCCTCGACGGTCGCGAGCTTGTCCTTGGTCTGTCCGACGAACTCAGGCTCACGGATGAAAACCGACAGCATGCCGACAGCAGAAATCATCACGTCGTCGGTGGTGATTTCTTTGGCGCGCTTGTTCTGGGTCAGTTCAGCGTAATTCTTGAGGCCCTTGGTCAGCGCAATGCGCAGACCGGCCTCATGCGTGCCGCCTTCGGGCGTCGGGATGGTGTTGCAATAGGAATGCAGAGCCGGGTCGCCGCCATACCAGGTGACAGCCCATTCCATCGCGCCATGGCCACCGGTCTTTTCGGTCTTGCCGGCAAAGATCTCGCGGGTGACGGTAAATTCCTTGCCGAGCGTGGCGGCAAGATAGTCCTTGAGGCCGCCGGGGAAGTGGAAGACCGCCTTTTCCGGGATGTCGCCGCCTTCCGGCACCATGCCCGGATCGCAGGACCACCGGATTTCAACGCCGCCGAAGAGATAGGCCTTGGACCGCGCCATGCGGAAGATCCGACCGGGATCGAATTTCGCATGGTCGCCGAAGATCTGCGGATCAGGATGGAAGCGCACGCGCGTTCCACGGCGGTTGTGCACTTCGCCCAGTTCTTCCAGCCCGCCCTGCGGCACGCCGCGCGAGAAGGTCTGGCGATAGAGTTTGCGATTGCGGGCGACTTCGACTTCGAGCAGGTCGGAGAGCGCGTTGACGACGGAGACACCGACGCCGTGCAGACCGCCCGATGTCTCATAGGCCTTGCCGTCGAATTTGCCGCCGGCATGCAGCTTGGTCATGATCACTTCGAGTGTCGACTTGCCGGGAACCTGCGGATGCAGTTCGACGGGAATGCCGCGACCATTGTCGGTGACCGTCAGGAAGCCCTGGGTGTCGAGATGCACGTCGATGAAGTTGGCGTGGCCGGCCACCGCTTCGTCCATCGAGTTGTCGATGACTTCGGCAAACAGATGATGCAGCGCCTTCTCGTCCGTGCCGCCGATATACATGCCGGGACGCATGCGCACCGGTTCGAGGCCTTCGAGAACCCGGATAGAGGAAGCGCCGTATTCCTCGGCACCCGCATTCGAAGCAGGGGCGGCCGGCCGCGCAACAGGTGCGGGGGCAGGGGTAGGCGCTGTCACAGTTTCCGCTTCGACCTTCTGGGCGAGCGGCATGCCGGAAAAGAGATCGTTGTCGTCCATGGCGTCGTTCGATACTCTGTTGCTGTTTGATGCCGGGTCTGCGGCACCTTCAGAAAGCCGCCGCACCAGGCCAGTCGCATCTGCGAATCGGTCGGATTGTGCCAGAAAGGCAGGGCAGGCGCGAAGGGCCATAGAGCCGGCGCATGTTGAATTCGGGCCAGCTTTGCGTGGCGCATTTCGCGAAGGCAAGCGTGAGCCGAGAGGAAACCCATCTTCCATGCAGATGTCCACAGCTCATTTACGCACTGCGGCGATTTCCTGCGTTCTCTTTCCGTTTCTGTTTCTGGCCAGTGCCCATGCGCAGGCTGTAGGTCCCTTCAAGGACGACCTGTTTTCGGCGCAGAACGTGCTTGAAACGAGGGATGGCGGTGACTTCACGATCGTCGACTATGACGAGATGCGCGACATCAATGGCCGCGACAGCGTTCCCGAGCGGCGGGTGAAGGATCGCTACGTTTCCCTCAAGGTGCGCCGTGTTCAGGAAAACCAGACGCTGCCACTGTCCACCGGACCGCTGGAGGTGGGTAGGGTCGGTCTCGATCAGGCGCAGGCCTTCACGGTGATCTTCATCCACGGGCGGGGCGGTGACCGTCGCCTCGGGCTGAACGACATCAGCTTCGGTGGCAACTTCAATCGCCTGAAGAATCTGGCGGCCGAAAATGGCGGCACCTATTACGCCCCCTCGGTCAGGAGCTTTGACGAAAAGGGCGTAGCGGACATCGCCGCTTTGATCGACCACGCCTCGGCGCAATCCGGCGGCAAGCCCGTCGTCCTCGCCTGCGCGTCCATGGGCAGCTTCATCTGCTGGGGTATCTCGCGCGACGCGCAGACGGTGGCGAAACTGTCGGGTATGGCGATCCTCGGCGGCGCGCCGGATCCCGCCTTGCCGAAAAGTGCGGCCGCCAAAGCCCGGCTTCCGATCTGGTTCACCCATGGCAGCCGCGACAGCGTCTATGCGGCCAACGATCAGCTGGCCATCTATCAAAAGCTTAGAGCCGCGGGGCAGCCCGCCCGGTTCACCCTGTTCGAAACCGGCTCCCACGGCACGCCGGTGCGGATGTCCGACTGGCGTGCCATGCTCAACTGGCTGATCCGCTAGGGTCTTCCTGCTTTGCTGCCTTTAGAGGCTTCATCCGGCCAGATTTTCACCATGTCGCCCGATTAACGAGCCAATCACGCTCCGCAATCTTTCCTTCCGGGCTCAGATTTGCTACTTCGCAGAAGCGAAATAGGGGTTTAGGCGACATGACACCGGAAGTTCGTCCGCTCGTTGCGGGCAATTGGAAAATGAACGGCACACGAGCTTCGCTCGATCAGATCAAGGCCATCGCTGAAGGTGTCCAGGGACCGCTCGCGGAAAAGGTGGATAGCCTGATCTGCCCGCCGGCGACCCTCCTCTATGTCGCAACCGCGCTTTGCACCGACAGCGCTCTCGAAATCGGTGCCCAGGATTGCCACCAGAACGCTTCGGGCGCCCACACCGGCGATCTGTCTGCCGAGATGATCGCAGATTGCTTCGGAACGCATGTAATCGTCGGCCATTCCGAGCGCCGCACCGATCATGCCGAGACCGACCATCTGGTGCGTGCCAAGGCAGAAGCAGCCTACGCCGCCGACTTGACCGCCGTCATCTGCATCGGTGAGACCGCAGACGAGCGCAAGTCTGGCCAGACCCTCGATATTCTCAAGCGTCAGCTCGCCGGCTCCGTTCCGGATGGGGCGAAGTCCGAGCGCACGGTCATCGCCTATGAACCCGTCTGGGCTATTGGCACCGGCTTGACCCCGACCACGGCTGATGTTGCCGAAGCCCATGCCTTCCTGCGATCCGAACTCGTCAAGCGCTTCGGCGCTGAAGGCCAGAAAATGCGCATTCTGTATGGCGGATCGGTCAAGCCCTCGAACGCCCGGGAACTCATGGCCGTCGACAACGTCGACGGTGCCCTGATCGGCGGCGCGAGCTTGAAGGCTGCGGATTTCCTCGCCATATACCGGGTCTACGAGGAACTCACCGCCTGAAGGGCAAAGCCCTGAAATGCGGGAGAGGGGGTTTCATTGCCCGTTCCTCTCATGTAAAGAGCCGCCAACCTCATTGATTTTGCCCCTGTTGGGCAGGATGGACATTCCATGCAGACCGTATTGCTCGTAATTTACCTCATGGTCGTCGTCGCACTGATCGGCGTCGTTCTCATCCAGCGGTCGGAAGGCGGCGGTCTGGGCATCGGCGGCGGATCGGGCTTCATGTCTGCGCGTGGCACGGCCAATGCCCTGACCCGCACGACGGCGATCCTGGCGACGCTCTTCTTCGTCATCTCGCTGGCGCTTGGCATCCTTGCGCGTTACGAATCCCGCCCGACCGACATTCTGGATCGCATCCCGGCTGGCAACGGCACGACCCAGGGCGGCGGCAGTGTTCTCGACCAGCTTCCGGCAGCTCCGGCCCAGCCGTCGACGACGGCGCCTGCAGCGTCTACGCCTGCGGCTCCGGCAACGCCGGCCCCGGCAGCAGACCCCAACGCCGTTCCGAACAACTGATCGGAACGACATCCATCACTCCGGCGGGCTCAAGGGTCCGCCGGTTTTCTTTTGTCTGAATTCCGCCACTCCACACGAAAAATGTGGGACAAGCCCGATTGGGGCTGGCGGAATCGAATCTGAAACGGTATCCGGTGAAGCCCATGGCGCGATATGTATTCATCACTGGCGGCGTGGTTTCCTCTCTCGGTAAAGGAATTGCGGCCGCGGCACTCGGAGCATTGTTGCAGGCACGGGGTTACCGCGTGCGTCTGCGCAAGCTGGACCCCTATCTCAACGTTGACCCGGGCACCATGAGCCCGACTCAGCACGGCGAAGTCTTCGTCACCGATGACGGTGCCGAAACCGACCTCGACCTCGGCCACTATGAGCGTTTTACCGGGCGCTCGGCCACCAAGACCGACAACATCACCACCGGTCGTATCTACAAGAACATCATCGACAAGGAACGCCGCGGCGATTATCTTGGCGCGACCGTACAGGTCATTCCGCACGTCACGAACGAGATCAAGGATTTCGTCATCGAGGGCAATGACGACTACGACTTCGTCATCTGCGAGATCGGCGGCACCGTCGGTGACATCGAAGCCATGCCCTTCATGGAAGCGATCCGTCAGCTCGGCAACGACCTGCCGCGCGGCACCGCCGTATACGTTCACCTGACCCTGATGCCTTACATTCCGGCAGCCGGCGAGCTAAAGACCAAGCCGACCCAGCATTCCGTCAAGGAACTGCAGGCGCTCGGTATTCATCCCGACATTCTGCTCGTTCGCGCCGATCGCGAGATCCCGCAGGCCGAGCGCCGCAAGCTCTCGCTGTTCTGCAACGTGCGTGAAAGCGCCGTGATCCAGGCTCTCGACGTCGCCAACATCTACGACGTCCCCATGGCCTACCACAAGGAAGGCCTCGACAACGAGGTTCTGGCCGCCTTCGGCATCGAGCCGGCACCCAAGCCGCGCCTGGATGCCTGGGAAGAGGTGTGCAACCGCATCCGTACCCCGGAAGGCGAAGTCACGATCGCGATCGTCGGCAAGTACACGGGCCTCAAGGACGCCTACAAGTCGCTGATCGAAGCCCTCTACCACGGCGGCATCGCCAACCGGGTCAAGGTCAAGCTGGAATGGATCGAGTCCGAGATCTTCGAAAAGGAAGATCCGTCGCCGTGGCTGGAAAAGGTCAACGGCATCCTCGTGCCCGGCGGCTTCGGCGAGCGTGGTTCGGAAGGCAAGATCCTGGCCGCCCAGTTCGCCCGCGAGCGCAAGGTGCCGTATTTCGGCATCTGCTTCGGCATGCAGATGGCGGTCGTTGAAGCCGCACGTAACCTCGCCGGCATCGAGAACGCCTCTTCGACCGAATTCGGCAAGACCGAAGAACCGGTCGTTGGCCTGATGACGGAATGGATGAAGGGCAACGAGCTCGAGAAGCGTTCGGCTGTCGGCGATCTCGGCGGCACCATGCGTCTCGGCGCCTATAAGGCCTCGCTGAAGAAGGGCACCAAGATCTCCGAGATCTATGGCTCGGCGGACATCTCCGAACGGCACCGCCATCGCTACGAAGTCAACGTCGACTACAAGGATCGCCTTGAATCTTGTGGTCTCGTTTTCTCCGGCATGTCGCCGGACGGCCTACTGCCGGAAACGGTTGAGTACCCTGACCATCCGTGGTTCATCGGCGTCCAGTACCATCCGGAGCTGAAGTCCCGGCCGCTCGACCCGCATCCGCTCTTTGCAAGCTTCATCGGTGCGGCACTGGAACAGAGCCGCCTCGTCTGAGGACGAACTGCAGACAGACCTTCAGAGACCCGGCCATGTGCCGGGTCTTTTCATTCTGGGCTATTGCGCGGGTAGCTTGGCTTGCAGTTATGGACGCAGCAAGAGGACTGGCACTGTGTCACCCGCCTCGACTGCCGGCGCGTTGGGCGGACGCACAATCAGGCAGTCTGACTGCGAAAAGATCCGCATCATCGAGGAGTCCTGCTTGCCGAAGCTTTCGACCACAGGCATGTCGTCGCTGGTTTCACTCAGCCGCGCACGAACATAGTCCTGCCGCTTGTCGTTGGCGGGCAGGGCGGCCTGTAGCCTCGCCATGGCCATGCGTCGTGGCGTCTTTCGATGTCCGAGGTGGCAAAGAAGCGGCTCAAGGAACAGAAGCCCGCAGACAAGGCTCGACACCGGATTGCCGGGAAGACCAAGCACCTGCATTTCGCCAAGCCGGCCAACCATCAGGGGTTTGCCCGGACGCATGGCGATCCGCCAGAAATCGAGCTCCATCCCGGCCGCAACCAGCGTCGACTGGACAAGGTCGTGGTCGCCAACGGAGGCGCCACCCAGCGTGACGAGCACTTCGACACCGAGGGCGCGCGCCCGCTCCACCGCTTCGCGCAACAGGTCGCGATTGTCTGGCACGATGCCGAGATCGATCACCTCGGCGCCATTATCACGGGCAAGCGCCGCGATACCGAAGGTGTTTGAGCCGATGATCTGGCTTGGGCTGGGCTGGCCGCCGGGAGGCATCAGTTCGTCACCGGTGGCGAGGATCGCTATCCTGGGGCGGCGATAAACGGGCACTGTCGCGTGATTCATGGCCGCGGCCAGCGTCAGATGGGTAAAGTCGAGGGAGAGCCCGGCCGAAAGGGCCACATCGCCTTCCGCAAAATCCTGGCCTCGCGGGCGAATATGACGGCCATGGGTAACCACAAACTGGGTGCAGATACGCCCGTCATCCAGCTTCTCAGCATCTTCCTGCAGGAGGATGCTGTCGGCGCCATCTGGCACGGGCGCTCCGGTAAAGATGCGCACAGCCTGCCCTGCACCGACCGTCCCCGAGAAACCATGCCCGGCTGCCGATTCGCCGATGACGGTAAGCACTGATCCAATCTCGGTCGCATCCTCAGCCCGAAGCGCATAACCGTCCATGGCCGACGCATTGAAGGGCGGCTGGGTCAGGCGGGCGGTCAGGTCGCCCGCCAGCACGCGCCCATTGGCCTCATGAAGGGATAGCTCTTCTTTGTCGCCGACCGGTTGGGCTGCAGCCAGAAGCCGCGCCAGCGCGTCCTCGACCGGCAGCAGCGACATCAGCTTCGCTCCGGATGGCGAAAATCGCCCGACTTGCCGCCACTCTTTTCCATCACGCGGATACCGCCGATTTCCATCGTCTTGTCGATGGCTTTCGCCATGTCGTAGATCGTCAGGCAGGTCACGGAAACGGCCGTCAGCGCTTCCATCTCGACGCCAGTCTTGCCCGTCAGCTTCACGGTCGCTTCGACCCGAAGTCCTGGGAGGTCGGCATCCTCCGTGATGTCGACGGTAACCTTCGAGAGCATCAGAGGATGGCAAAGCGGAATGAGGTTGCTGGTCTGCTTGGCGGCCATGATGCCGGCGATCCGAGCCGTACCGATCACGTCGCCCTTTTTGGCATTGCCTGCGATAACAGTCGCAAGTGTCGCGGGGTTCATCCGCACAAAGCCTTCGGCAACCGCGATACGGACCGTGTCATCCTTGGCCGAGACATCCACCATATGGGCCTCGCCGGAGGCGCCGATATGCGTCAGTCCGCCGGACCCGGCTGTCATTCGGCCGCCAGAGCGCCGGTCTTGCCGGTCAGAAGCGTACGGGTGGCAGAGGCGACGTCGTCCTTGCGCATCAGGCTCTCGCCGACGAGGAAGGTCGAGATGCCGGATTTCTCCAGCCGCTGACAATCTTCGTAGGTGAAGATGCCGCTTTCACCGACCAGCAGCCGATCTGCCGGAACCATGGAAGCGAGTTCTTCGCTGACCGTTAGGCTGACCTCGAAGGTGCGCAGATTGCGGTTGTTGATCCCGACCAGCGGTGACCTAAGCTTCAATGCCCGTTCCATCTCTTCGGCATCATGCACTTCGACGAGCACGTCCATTCCCAGCTCAAAGGCGACCGCTTCGAGTTCAGCCGCTTCGCCGTCCGAGAGCGATGCCATGATCAGCAGGATGCAGTCGCCACCCCAGGCGCGGGCCTCGTAAACCTGATAGGCGTCGAACATGAAGTCCTTGCGGAGCGCCGGAAGAGCGCAGGCCTTACGGGCCGCTGTCAGGAACTCCGGTGCGCCCTGGAAGCTTGGGGTGTCGGTCAGCACGGAGAGGCAGGCAGCGCCGCCGGCTTCATAAGCAGCCGCCAGCGACGGCGGATCGAAATCCGGACGGATAAGGCCCTTCGAAGGGCTCGCCTTCTTGATCTCGGCGATCAGGCCGAAACGGCCCTCGTCGCGGGCGCGAACCAGCGCGCGGTGGAAACCGCGTGGCGCTTCCTGACCGGCAATCCGGTCCTTGAGTTCGGAAAGCGAAACGGCGGCTTTCGCTGCCGAGATTTCTTCCCGCTTGTAGGTCTCTATGCGCTTCAGGATATCGGTCATGGTCGCAAGCTTAGCCCTGAGTGGCGGAATTGGAAATGGCAATCAGCGTTTCGAGCGCTCGTGCAGCACCACCACCGTCCAGCGACTGGCTAGCGAGATGCATGCCCTCGGCCACATCCTTCGCCTTGCCGGCGACGATCAGCGAGGCAGCTGCATTGCAAAGCGCGACGTCGCGATAAGGCGTCTTCGCACCGCCAAGCACATCACGCAGCGCTGCCGCATTCACCGCGCCGTCACCGCCACGGATGGCGTCAAGCGTGACGGTTTCCACGCCGAAATCGGAAGGCGTTAGCTCGAAGGTGGTGATTTCGCCGTCTTTCAATGCCGCCACCAGAGACGGACCGGTCGTCGTGATCTCGTCCAGGCCGCTGCCATGGACAACCCAAGCGCTGGTCAGGCCGAGGTCGCGCAGAGCTTCCGCTCCGGGCACCAGCCACTCGGGCGAGTAGACGCCAAAGAGCTGCTTCTTGACCCGGGCAGGGCTCGACAGGGGTCCTACGATGTTGAAGATCGTGCGGGCACCCAGCTCGACGCGGGCAGGGCCGACATGGCGCATCGCAGGATGATGCAGCTGCGCAAACATGAAGCCGATCCCGGCCTCGCGGATGCAGCGACCGATGAGGTCCGGCTCGATATCGAGCTTCACGCCGAGCTGCGAGAGCGCATCGGCGGTGCCCGATTTCGAGCTCAGCGCGCGATTGCCGTGTTTGGCGACGGGAACGCCGGCACCCGCCACGATGATCGCGGCGAGCGTCGAGATGTTATAGGTATTGGTGCCGTCGCCGCCGGTTCCGACGATGTCGATCGCATCGGCAGGCGCATCCACCGGCACCATCTTCTGCCGCATGATCGAAACCGCGCCGGCGATCTCGTCGACGGTCTCGCCGCGCACGCGCAAGGCCATGAGGAAGCCGCCGACCTGCGCCATGCTGGCTTCGCCCGACATCAGGATCTCGAAGGCGTCGCTCGCTTCCTGCCGCGTGAGCGGCTGGCGCGTGGCGATCTTGGCGATGAAGGGTTTCAACCCGGACATTGTGCAGCTCCCCCGCTGGCTGGCGCTTACCGGACGATGGCCTGCTGGGCCAGCGCCTGATTGATCGTCACGCCATATTCCGACTGCAACTGGCCGACCATCTGATCGAGAATGTCGTCACCGGCCGCATTGGCGACCTGTGCGATCTGCTCGTCTTCGTTGAGCGGCACGCCGCCGGTCGGCTGATCGCGAACGGCAGTGACCGTCAGGAGGATCTGCGTGGACGGGTCTGCACCCGAAGCCGTCGCCACCGTGCCCTGGGGGCCGGAGAAAGCGGAAGTGATCGCTGTCGTGCCGAGAACGGCGTCATCGCTGCGGCGGGTGATGCCTGCCTTGCTTTCAACCGCAAGCCCGAGTTCGGTGGCAATCTCTTCCAGCTTGCCGCCATCAGCGATGCGCTTGCGCAGGCTTTCGGCCTTGGCGCCGAGCGCAATGCGCTGCTGTTCCGCCGTCCAGTCGGTCACGGCCTTTTCGCGCACTTCGGCCAGTTCGCGATCGCGCTCGGCCTTGATGTCGGTGACTTCGAACCAGATGAAGCCGTTGCTGCCCAGATTGACCGGCAGTGCCTCGACGCCGACATCGGTGCGGAACACTTCGGTCAGCAGCTTGTCACGCTCTGGAATGCCGGCAACTTCCGTCTCGCGGTTATCAAGGCCGCGGCGATCGATATCGGTGACGGACGAGGACTGGAGCTTCAGCTGCTCCGCCGCTTCCTTCAGCGTCGAGCCGCCTGCACGCAGGTCTTCGAACTGGTCATGCACGGTGGTGATGTCCGCGATCGCGGCAGATTCGGCAAGCGCCGCACGGATTTCTTCACGGACCTCGTCGAGGCTTTGGGTGCGACCTTCCTTGATATTGGTGATGCGCAGTATGACCGGACCGAGAGCTCCATCGACCACTGCGGTGGTGCCGCCTTCGGCCGTGACGGCAAAGGCCGCGTCGGCGAGAGCCGGGTCGGGAAGGCGGTCACGGGTAAAGTCACCAAGCAGCACGTCGCCGGCGGTCTTGCCCTGGTCGGTGACCAGTTGGTCGAAGCTGGTGCCGTTCTGCAGTTCCTGCAGGGCGGCCTCGGCCATTTCACGGTTCTCGAAGGAAAGCTGTTCGATCGTGCGCGTGCCGGCGATCTCGTAGGTCGCCTTGCGGCGCTCATAGTCTTCGCGGATCTGCTCGTCTGTGATCGATGCCGTGTCGGCGATGTCGGCCGGCTCCAGCTTTACATAGTTGAAGCTGCGATATTCCGGCGCGCGGTAGCCCGACTTGGTCGTCTCGAACCAGGCGGCAAGCGTTGCATCGTCGGGCGCCTTGACCGGTTCGATATTGGCGTTGGTCAGCAGCAGGTAGTTGATGTCGCGGTTTTCGTAGCGATAGGCCTTCAGCGCATCGACAAGCACCTTCGGCGCAACGAAGCCGTCTGCGGTCGCATCGACGATCTGGCTGCGGATCGCGACACGCGAGCGCTCCTGGATATAGTCGTCTTCTCTCAGCCCCGCATTGCGAAGGCGCGACGAGAATAGCGCGCGGTCGAAGCTTCCGGCTGCGTTCTTGAACGCCGGATCATCGGCGATCAGCTGGGCAAGGCGATCCTGTGACAGACCGAGATTCATGTCCGAGGCAAGCTGGTCGAGAGCGGCACCCGCTGCAAGCTGCGAAAACACCTGGGACTCGATGCCGAAGGCACGGGCCTGCTCTGTAGTAAGCTGCATTCCAAACCGGCTGCTCATATCCGAGACCTGCCGCTGATAGGCGAAAGCAAAGTCACTGGACGACACAGTCTGATCACCCACGGCAACAACGGTGTCCGACGTGTTGCTGAACAGGGATGCCGAAACGCCCCACACGCCGAAGGAAACGACGAGCAAGAGAAGCAAGATCTTGGCAAAGATTGTTTGGGAAGCTTTTCGCAGAATGACGAGCATCGGGACGCATGAACCTCATTGTAAACCTTCGTCCGGGACGAAGCAGGTTGACTTCCTTAGAACAAAGCTTTCGGGAAATGAAGGCATAGAGCGGCGAAATGCGCAGCCATCACGGTGAGTTTGATCGCATCCGACTGTCCTGGGCGCAAAGGCGTCAGCTGAAACGAAAGAAGGCCGGACTGAGCCGGCCTTCTCCAAAGATTGCGATGTAGGCGTCTCAGCGTTCCGAGAGCGCCTTGTAGTCGCGCTGCGGGGCGCCGGTGTAGAGCTGGCGCGGACGGCCGATACGCTGCTGCGGATCTTCGATCATCTCGTTCCACTGTGCGATCCACCCGACGGTGCGGGCGAGCGCGAAGAGAACGGTGAACATCGTCGTCGGGAAGCCGAGCGCACGCAGTGTGATGCCGGAGTAGAAGTCGACGTTCGGGTAGAGCTTCTTCTCGATGAAGTAGGGATCGTTGAGCGCGATCTTCTCGAGCTCAAGCGCCACCTTCATCAGCGGGTCGTCGCCGTGACCGGTCGCTTCTAGGACCTCGTACATGGTCTTCTGCATGATCTTCGCGCGCGGGTCATAGTTCTTGTACACACGGTGACCGAAGCCCATGAGACGGAACGGGTCGTTCTTGTCCTTGGCCTTGGCGATGTACTCCGGAATACGATCAACCGAGCCGATTTCCATCAGCATGTTGAGGGCTGCTTCGTTGGCGCCACCATGAGCGGGGCCCCAGAGGCAAGCAATACCGGCCGCGATGCAGGCGAACGGATTGGCGCCCGACGAGCCGGCGAGACGCACGGTCGAGGTCGACGCATTCTGCTCGTGATCGGCATGCAGGATGAAGATGCGGTCCATGGCGCGCGCCAGAACCGGATTGACCTGGTATTCTTCGCAAGGCACGGCAAAGCACATGCGCAGGAAGTTCGAGGCGTAATCCAGATCGTTCTTCGGATAAACGAAGGGCTGGCCGATGTGATACTTGTATGCCATCGCAGCGATCGTCGGCATCTTCGCGATCATGCGCAGCGAGGCGACCATGCGCTGATGCGGATCGGTGATATCGGTCGAGTCGTGATAGAAGGCGGAGAGCGCGCCGACCGTGCCGACCATGACCGCCATCGGGTGGGCGTCACGGCGATAGCCGGAGAAGAATTTGCTCATCTGCTCGTGCACCATGGTGTGGTGCGTCACGCGATAGTCGAAGTCCTTTTTCTGCGCTGCCGTCGGCAGTTCGCCGTAAAGAAGCAGGTAGCAGACTTCCAGGAAGTCGCCCTTTTCCGCCAGCTGTTCGATCGGGTAACCGCGATGCAGCAGCGTGCCTTCGTCGCCATCGATATAGGTGATCTTGGATTCGCAGGAGGCCGTGGACGTAAAGCCCGGATCGTAGGTGAACGTGCCCGTGTGCTTGTACAGGGCCGCGATGTCGATAACGTCTGGGCCGATCGTGCCGGCCTTGACGCTCAGGTCGACCGTCTTGTCCCCGAGTTTCAAAGAAGCGCTTTTGTCCGTCATGCTGATCCTCCGGTATTGGCGGGAAGGCGTCTCAAAAAAGCCGCCATCGGTTAAGCGTGTCGATGTAGCTATATGATACCGAAGTTAATGCCAAGCTATCCAAAGGGCAAATTGTGCGTCGCGAAAACGGCAACAATCGAACCGATCGGTCCTAATCGTTTAAAGCCCGGATAGGCGGCAAAATCGCCACTTTGCGCACGCTATGATTGCTCCTGCTTTTCGCCTATCCTGTGCCCGGATGGGGTGGCTTCGCTCGGACGAACCGAATGGTCGACGTGGCAGAAAGACAGGGGGTAGGACATGCAGGGCCCGGCGAAACGCCAGCCCGCAGGGACCTGCCGCGTGCCATCGATCAACTGCCAGCGCATCGTCCCACAGCATCCGGAGCCTTAGTTCTAACCCGTAACCGACTGGGGCGGATTGCGCTTCATATCAGGCAGTGCACAACGGACGAGGTTCGCCATGGGCATCTCTTCCTCTTCGTGCCGGTGTGCCTGGGTGCCGGCGCGGCAATCTGGTTTGCCGTCAAGAGCCCGCCTTCGGCCTCGGTCCTTTTGTCTATCCTCGCCGTACTTTCGATCCCGCTCGTGCGGTCGCTCAGGCATACTGCCACGCACATCATCCTATGGGGCGCATGTCTGACAGTCATCGGCATGCTGTTGGCCGAGTGGGAGACCCGCCGGTTGTCGACTGTGATCCTTGATCAGCCGCTCGTCACAACCGTGAGCGGCATTGTCGAGCGAAGGGAGCAGGGCGCAGCCGGCGAATGGCGCTACACTGTGCGGATCCTGCAGACGGTCGAGCCGACGGTGCGACGTCCGCCCGATCGGGTGAACCTCCTTGCCCGCAGCAAGCATGTGCCGGCGGCGATCGGGGAGCGCCTTACTGGCCGCGCGCGGCTCTCTCCCCCCTCCGGTCCGGCCCTGCCGGGTCTCAACGACTTTGCCTTCCAGAGCTACTTTGCCGGAATCGGTGCTGTTGGTTTCTTTCTCGGTCCACCGAAGCTGGAGCCGGGAGGGCAGGGGGAAGCCGTGAGCCTCGCTGCCCGCTTTGATGCGGCCCTGTTTTCGCTCCGAGACCGCATTTCGAATCGCATCCGCGCGGTCCTGCCGGGAGACCCCGGCGCCTTCGCCGCCTCGATCATCACCGGCGAGCGTCGCTCCATGTCGGAGGACGCGACAGAGGTGTTGCGGGTCTCGGGCCTCGCGCATATCACCGCGATCTCCGGTCTCAACATGGCGCTTGCTGCCGGCATCTTTTTCGTCGGCTTGCGTGGCCTGCTCAGCCTTGTGCCTGTTCTTGCCCAGCGTTATCCGATCAAGAAGATCGCGGCGGTGGGCGCGCTCATCGCCACGACTGGCTATGTGCTGATCTCCGGCTATCAGGTCTCGGCGCTCCGGGCCTATCTGATGACCGCGATCATGCTGACGGCCGTGCTTTTCGACCGGCCCGCCGTCAGCCTGCGCAATCTCGCCCTGGCGGCGATTGCCATCCTCTGTGTCCAACCGTCAACCGTCATGGGGCCGAGCTTCCAGATGTCGTTTGCGGCGACCGCCGGATTGATCGCGGGCTATGCTGGGTGGCGGGCAAGGCCGCGCGCGATCCTTCCGCCTGCGCGGTCTGTCGGGATGCGGATTGCAGCGGCAAGCGCCACCTTCGTCTGCGGCACACTCGCAACCTCCCTGATCGGTGGAATGGCAACCGCCATCTTCGCCATCACCCATTTCCACCGGCTCTCGACTCACGGCCTCGAAGCCAATCTCGCCGCAATGCCGCTGATTTCGATTGTCGTCATGCCCGCGGGCTTCATCGCGATGCTGATGATGCCGCTTGGTCTCGATGCGCCCTTCTTCTGGGTGATGGGGCAGGGATTGGAACTGGTGCTACTGGTCGCACACACAGTGGCCGGATGGGGTGGAGGCTACATCTTCCCGCGATTGCCGGCCTCGTTCCTTATTGGGACGGTTGCCGGCATGCTGCTATTGACGCTCCTGCGAACAAGTCTGCGTCATGTCGGCACGGCGTTGATCGCCGTCACAGTGGCTGCGACATGGTGGGCACCGCGGGAGAAGCCAAGCGACGTGATGATCAGCGAAGACGCACGCCTCGTGGCCGTCTGGACAGGGGAGGATACCGAAGCCACCCTCGCCACCAATCGCGCGCGCCCCTCTGCCTTCCTCTTCGATCAGTGGCAGCCCGTCCTCGGTATCGACAAACCCGTGCCGCCGCTGATGCTTGACCTCGGGCCATTGCCGCCGGGACCCGATTGGCGCCTGGGCGAAACGTGGACGGATGCCCAGCAAGAGGAAGCAGGCATGATCTTCGACCGCCTGATCGCCTCGGCCGAGACCAGGCGCTTCGTCTGCATAAGCCAGGCTTGCGCCCTAAAGCTGATATCCGGAAAAACAATTGTGACTGTCGACCGCTCTGAACTTCTCGGCGCAGCCTGTGACCGCGCCGATCTGGTCGTCCTCGCCGCAAAGACCCGGCAGACCTATTGCCGATCCGGTGCGGTTCTCTTCTCGCAGACAAGCCTGAGAGCCACTGGCGCCATCGAGATCTCAGGCGTTGCAAGCAGGCCGCAAGGCCTGGCGATCAAAACTTCTTTCGAGGGCGCGGCGCGGCCCTGGACCGCGCACCGGCTTTATGACTGGCGAACCGGAGAAGCCGACGCAGAACACATGGCGCCCGATCCATTCAGCCGCGGCACGAAACGGCCGCCCACAAACCCGATGCCCGACATCAATGGTAGCGGCGAATGAGCCCGACCAGCTTGCCCTGGATCTTGACGCGATCCGGCGGGAAGATGCGTGTTTCATAGGCCGGGTTCGCGGCTTCAAGCGCGATCGAGGCACCGCGCCGGCGGAAGCGCTTCAACGTGGCTTCTTCGTCGTCGACGAGAGCAACGATGATGTCACCCGGATTGGCATTCGAGGCATTGCGAATGATGACCGTATCGCCGTCGAGAATGCCGGCTTCGATCATCGAATCACCCTTGACCTCAAGGGCGTAGTGATCGCCAGCGCCGATCATTTCGGCAGGCACCGTGATGTCATGCGTATTGTTCTGGATGGCTGAGATTGGCACACCGGCAGCGATTCGCCCCATGACCGGGACGGAGACAGACGAGCTACTCTCTTCCACCGGCGGCTTGGTGAGGCTTGGTGGCGGCGTCTTGCCGAGGCTGCCCTCGATCACGCTCGGCGCAAAGCCGCGACGCGGCTGCAGGCTCGGCGTATAGGCTTCCGGAAGCTTGATCACCTCGAGCGCACGAGCCCTGTTCGGCAGGCGGCGGATAAAGCCGCGTTCTTCGAGAGCCGTGATCAGTCGATGGATGCCGGATTTCGATGCGAGGTCCAGCGCATCCTTCATCTCGTCGAAGGACGGCGGGACACCCGATTCCTTCATCCGTTCGTGGATGAAGAGAAGCAGTTCCTGTTGCTTGCGCGTCAGCATATGTGGTGCCCCTTAGGGTGAAACAAATCCAGAACAGACACTATATGTTCCATTTGTGTTCCGCAAGTGGATAAATTTCCGTGAAGAGCCGGTGAGAAAATGCGATAGCCCGGGATGAAACTTGGCAACAAGACAGGATCGGCGCGCAGCGCTGCCAAAAAGACGTCTCGCATGGCGCGAGACTCTTTCGGGAAGTGGGATATGCTGAAAGACATCGAGAAGATTGTATTGGGCAAGCAGACCTCCGACCTGACCTCGGCTGAGAAGAAGGTTCTGAGCAAGGCGCGCGAACGCCGGACGGTCTCGACGAATGCCGGCGAGGACTTTTTGGCCGGCGCCACCTTTGGTCAGCGTCTCGCGGATGCGATCGCCAGGGTCGGCGGATCCTGGGCCTTCATCATCGGGTTCATGCTCTTCCTCGTCGCCTGGGTATTCCTCAACACGGTGATCCTGGCGACGCGGGCGCTTGATCCCTATCCCTTCATCTTTTTAAACCTCATTCTGTCCATGGTGGCCGCCATCCAGGCGCCAATCATCATGATGAGCCAGAACCGTCAGACGGAGCGCGATCGCTTCATGGCGGCCAAGGATTATGAGATCAATCTGAAGGCCGAGATCGAGGTGCTCGCGCTGCACCACAAGATCGATGAGCAGGTCTTAAAGGAACTGCGCGAAACCCGTGAGCAGATCGATGCCCTGCGCCAGGCAGTCGAGGCCCTTTCAAGCCGACCGATCAATTCCTAAATCTAGCTTCTGAAACAGAGACACGTCATGTCCCATCCCATGTCTGCGCCGCGCGCCATCGATCACCTCGTCCTGCCCGTGGTCGACCTCGAGACGGGCCGCAACCGTCTGTCCCTGCTCGGCTTCACTGTCGCCGCCGACGCGCGCCATCCCTTCGGCACAGAGAACGCCTGCGTCTTCTTCGCCGACGATACCTATCTCGAGCCACTGGCCGTCGGGAGTCGCGAGGATTGCCTCGAGGCACAGCGCAACAACAATGTCTTTGTGGCCCGCGACCAGGCCTTCCGCTTTCGCCGCGGTGAGGGGCTCTCTGCATTCGTCGTCAAGACTGATGATGCGGCAGCCGACGACGCGCACTACCGCGCCGAGGGGCAGAGCGCCGGTCCTCTGCTCGAATTCGCGCGGCAGTTTCGTTTCCCCGATGGTCGAACGGCGGAAGGTTCCTTCCGACTGGCCTTCGCCGCGGATCTGAGGGCGCCGGATTTCTTCGCCTTTGCCTGTGAGCGCGTGAACCCGCTTCCCGCCGATCGCGGCGTCCTGACTGTCCATCCAAACGGGTCGATCGGTCTGAAGAGGATCGTCCTGATCGAGGAAAACCCGAGCGACTTCCAGTATCTGCTGGAAATGGTGCTTGAGCAGCGCGACGTCACCGCCCACTCCTTCGGCCTCTCGATCGAAACCGCCAATGCGGCTGTCGATGTTCTGACGACCGAAGGCTTCTCCGCCCATTACGGCCGGGATCTTGCCCTGTCCGAGCGTGGTCTCCTGGGTGCAGCGGTGGTCATCTCCACCGTTGATCTTGGCGTGACAGAAGCCTGCCTCGCTGCTAATGGCGTCCACTATCACAAAACGGGCGCGCGCCTCGTTGTCGCGCCGGAAAAGGGGCAAGGCGTGACCTTCGCCTTCGAGGAGTTGAAATGAGCGTTTCTCCCAATTCGGAAGTCGTCGTCGGCGAAGGTACGGGCAAGGCCGTCTTCTCGCAGAAGGGCCGTTTTGCCCTGATCGCAGGTCCCTGCCAGATGGAAAGCCGCGACCACGCCTTCATGATCGCCGGCCAGCTCGTCGAGCTCTGCCGCGAACTAGGACTCGGCCTCGTTTACAAGTCTTCCTTCGACAAGGCGAACCGCACCTCGCTGTCCGCCGAGCGCGGGATTGGCCTCGAAACGGCGATGGAAGTCTTTGCCGACATCAAGAAGGAATTCGGCGTTCCGGTTCTCACCGACATCCACACGGAAGAACAGTGCGCTGCTGTCGCCCCGACCGTGGACATCCTGCAGATCCCGGCCTTCCTCTGCCGCCAGACAGACCTGCTGGTTGCCGCTGCCAAGACCGGCCGTGCGATCAACGTCAAGAAGGGCCAGTTCCTCGCCCCCTGGGACATGAAGAACGTGCTCAACAAGATCACCGGTTCCGGCAATCCGAACGTGCTGCTCTGCGAGCGCGGCGCCTCCTTCGGCTACAACACGCTCGTCTCCGACATGCGCTCACTGCCGATCATGGCCGCCATGGGCGCGCCCGTCGTCTTTGATGCCACCCACTCGGTGCAACAGCCGGGCGGGCAGGGCGGCTCATCTGGTGGCCAGCGCGAATTCGTCGAGACACTTGCCCGTGCGGCAGTCGCAGTCGGCGTCGGCGGTCTCTTCATCGAGACTCATCAGGATCCGGACAACGCCCCCTCGGATGGTCCGAATATGGTCAAGATAACTGACATGCGCCGGCTCTTGGAAAAACTCATCGCCTTTGACGGGATCGCCAAGGCGTCCTGATCGACCTTCCGCGGCGCTTCAATCGGTTGAACCGAAAGCGCCGCAGGCAGTTGCAGTTTAAATCGATTAGATTTCGTTCATTCCGCTTCCTATCCGTCATTGTATTTTCCCGATCATCGGATAAGAGAGGATGACTCACAGGCGGGTCCGGTGGCTTCTTGCCCAGTGATCGGCCTTCAGAGCCTTGTCCAATTTCCGTCTACAGGGAGCGAACATGACCGCCATCACCGACATCATCGGCCGCGAAATTCTCGACAGCCGCGGCAACCCGACCGTCGAAGTCGACGTCTACCTCGAAGACGGCAGCATGGGCCGTGCGGCTGTTCCCTCGGGCGCCTCGACCGGTGCGCATGAAGCCGTCGAACTCCGCGACGGTGGCTCGCGCTACCTCGGCAAGGGCGTCGAAAAGGCAGTCGAAGCCGTCAACGGCGAGATCTATGATGCGATCGGCGGCCATGATGCCGAAAACCAGATCCAGATCGACAACCTGATGATCGAGCTCGACGGCACGCCGAACAAGGCGCGCCTCGGTGCGAACGCCATCCTCGGCGTCTCGCTCGCCGTCGCCAAGGCTGCAGCCCAGTCTTCCGGCCTGCCGCTCTACCGTTATGTCGGTGGCCCGAACGCCCATGTCCTGCCGGTTCCGATGATGAACATCATCAACGGTGGCGCCCATGCCGACAACCCGATCGACTTCCAGGAATTCATGATCGTGCCGGTTGGCGCCGATAGCATCCGCGACGCCGTTCGCATGGGCTCGGAAGTCTTCCATACGCTGAAGAAGCAGCTCGCTGCCGACGGCCACAACACCAATGTCGGTGACGAAGGTGGCTTTGCCCCCGGTCTCGCATCCGCTCCGGCCGCCCTCGACTTCATCATGAAGTCGATCGAAAAGGCCGGCTACCGTCCGGGCGAAGACATGCATATCGCGCTCGACTGCGCCTCGACCGAATTCTTCAAGGACGGCAAGTACGTTCTCGAAGGCGAAGGCCGCACGCTCGAGCCGGAAGCCATGGCCGAATACCTCGCTGAGCTGGCTGCCAAGTACCCGATCTTCTCGATCGAAGACGGCATGGCAGAAGACGACTGGGATGGCTGGAAGGCTCTGACCGACAAGATCGGCAGACAAGTCCAGCTCGTTGGCGACGATCTCTTCGTCACCAACTCGGCCCGTCTGCGCGACGGTATCAAGATGGGCGTTGCCAACTCCATCCTGGTCAAGGTCAACCAGATCGGTTCGCTCTCGGAGACCCTCGACGCCGTCTCGACCGCACATCGCGCTGCATACACAGCCGTAATGTCGCACCGTTCGGGCGAAACCGAGGACTCGACGATCGCCGATCTCGCAGTTGCAACCAACTGCGGTCAGATCAAGACCGGCTCGCTTGCCCGCTCCGACCGCACCGCCAAGTACAACCAGCTGATCCGTATCGAGGAAGAGCTCGGCCCGCAGGCGCGTTACGCAGGGTCTTCCATCCTGCGCGGCTGATCGCCTCTGCATCCATTCTGAAAGCCCGTGCCGGTTCCCCGGCGCGGGCTTTTTCTTTTAGGTGCGGAACAGGGTCAACGATCGGTTAAGACATGCCCGCTAATCTGAATGGGAATTTCAGTTTCGCGTTTCAGGGCATTTGTCGGCATGTGGACCAGACATCACAAGAAAAAGAAATACGGTCGTCTCGTTCTCCCAGCCGTCACAATCGCTTTCCTGTCCTATTTCGGCTATCATTCCATTCATGGCGATTATGGCCTCAGGGCCGGCCAGGAATTTGAGCGCGTTCGCAAGGAGCGCGCAGCCGAGCTCGACAAACTGGTGGCGCAACGGACTGTCCTCGAAAAGGAAGTCAGCCTGTTGAGCGATGGCTCGCTGGATGAGGATATCATCGACGAAAAGGCGCGTTATCAGCTCAACATGTCCCGCCCGGATGAAATCGTCATCTTCAACACCTATTTCTGATTAACCTGAATTCAGTTAATCGTAAATTTTTTAGTCATTACAGTTGCTTGCGGCGAATGTGAGCCATGCATTTATGGCATTGCCGCCGTCGTCTTTCTTCCCTATTCTGTGTTCAACTTTGGACCATAATAACCCATGGGAGGGATGCATGGCGCCTCGCAAGCCAGCAGCTGCGAACGGTCGGAAGTCTTCCGCCAAATCGGCCGGCAAAGAATTCACCGGGAAGAACTCACCTGAATTTGGAGCAGACGAAGAGCTTCACGCCTATCGTGAAATGCTTCTGATCCGCCGTTTCGAAGAGAAGGCCGGCCAGCTTTATGGCATGGGCTTCATCGGGGGCTTCTGTCACCTTTACATCGGCCAGGAAGCTGTCGTTGTCGGCATGCAGATGGCGCAGAAGGAAGGCGATCAGGTCATCACCGCCTATCGCGACCACGGACATATGCTCGCAGCCGGCTTGAGTGCTCGCGGCGTCATGGCCGAGCTCACCGGTCGCCGCAGCGGCCTGTCGAAGGGCAAGGGCGGCTCCATGCACATGTTCTCGAAAGAGAAGCATTTCTATGGTGGCCACGGCATTGTCGGCGCACAGGTTTCGCTCGGAACCGGCCTTGCCTTCGCCAACAAGTATCGCGGCAACGACAACGTCTCTGTCGCCTATTTCGGCGACGGCGCTGCGAACCAGGGCCAGGTCTACGAGAGCTTCAACATGGCTGCCCTTTGGCAGCTGCCGATCATCTACATCGTTGAGAACAACCGTTACGCCATGGGCACCTCGACGGCCCGCGCCACGGCCCAGTCGAACTACTCGCTGCGTGGCTCCGGCTTCGGCATCCCCGGCGTCCAGGTCGACGGCATGGATGTGCGCGCGGTGAAGGCAGCCGCCGATGAGGCGCTCGAGCATTGCCGTTCCGGCAAGGGTCCGATCATTCTTGAAATGCTGACCTATCGCTATCGCGGCCACTCGATGTCCGACCCGGCGAAGTATCGCTCCAAGGAAGAAGTGCAGAAGATGCGGTCGGAGCAGGATCCGATCGAGCAGGTCAAGGCCCGTCTCCTCGAGAATGGCTGGGCCTCAGAAGACCAGCTGAAGGCGATCGACAAGGATGTGCGTGACATTGTTGCGGACAGCGCCGATTTCGCCCAGGCCGATCCGGAGCCGGATGTTTCCGAGCTCTACACCGACATTCTTCTGTAATCGGGGAGGGAACCCATGCCGATCGAAATTTTGATGCCCGCCCTTTCTCCGACAATGGAAGAAGGCACGCTTTCCAAGTGGATCAAGCAGGAAGGCGACACCGTAAAGTCTGGCGACGTGATCGCCGAGATCGAGACTGACAAGGCGACCATGGAAGTGGAAGCCGTCGATGAAGGCGTGCTCGGCAAGCTGCTGATCGCGGCCGGCACCGAGAACGTCAAGGTCAACACGCCGATCGCCGTTCTGCTGCAGGATGGTGAAAGCGCTGATGCGGCACCCGCTCCGAAGGCAGCACCTGCTGCCGCCGAGCCGGTATCCGCACCGGCAGCCGAAGCGCCTGCTGCAGCTGCCGTTCCGGCTGCTCCGAAGGTTGAAGTCGCTGCCGATCCGGACGTTCCGGCCGGCACCGAAATGGTGACGATGACGGTGCGTGAAGCGCTGCGCGAAGCCATGGCCGAGGAAATGCGCGCCAACCCTGACGTCTTCATCATGGGTGAGGAAGTCGCCGAATATCAGGGCGCCTACAAGATCACGCAAGGGCTGCTGCAGGAATTCGGCGCCAAGCGCGTCGTCGACACCCCGATCACCGAGCATGGCTTTGCCGGTCTCGGCGTTGGTGCTGCGATGGCAGGCCTGAAGCCGATCGTCGAGTTCATGACCTTCAACTTCGCCATGCAGGCGATCGACCACATCATCAACTCGGCTGCCAAGACGCTCTACATGTCCGGCGGCCAGATGGGTGCGCCGATCGTCTTCCGCGGCCCGAACGGCGCAGCTGCCCGCGTCGGCGCCCAGCACAGCCAGGACTACGCGGCCTGGTACAGCCAGATCCCGGGCCTGAAGGTCGTCATGCCCTACACGGCAGCCGACGCCAAGGGCCTTTTGAAGGCTGCTATCCGCGATCCGAACCCGGTCATCTTCCTGGAAAATGAGATCCTTTACGGTCACTCCTTTGAAGTGCCGAAGATGGATGACTTCGTCCTGCCGATCGGCAAGGCGCGCATCCACAAGACCGGTAAGGATGTGACCATCGTTTCCTTCGGTATTGGCATGACCTATTCGGTCAAGGCCGTCGAGGAACTGGCGAAGGAAGGCATCGACGTCGAACTGATCGACCTGCGGACCATTCGTCCGATGGATCTGCCGACCGTCATCGAATCCGTCAAGAAGACCGGTCGCCTGGTGACCGTCGAGGAAGGCTATCCGCAGTCCTCCGTCGGCACCGAAATTGCGACCCGCGTCATGCAGCAGGCCTTCGACTATCTGGATGCGCCGATCCTGACGATCGCCGGCAAGGATGTTCCGATGCCTTACGCGGCCAATCTCGAAAAGCTGGCACTGCCGAGCGTTGCCGAAGTCGTTCAGGCCGTCAAAACCGTCTGCTACAAGTAAGGGGGCAAGGTCATGCCGATCAATATCACCATGCCGGCCCTGTCTCCGACGATGGAAGAGGGCAATCTGGCCAAGTGGCTGGTTAAGGAAGGCGACAAGGTCAAGTCCGGCGACGTGATCGCCGAGATCGAGACCGACAAGGCGACCATGGAAGTGGAAGCCGTCGATGAAGGCATCGTCGCAAAGATCGTTGTTCCCGCCGGCACCGAGGCCGTGAAGGTCAACGCATTGATCGCGATCCTCGCCGAAGAAGGCGAGGACGTGGCTGCCGCCGCCGCAGGTGGCGGATCTGCCGCACCGAAAGCCGAGGCGGCTCCTGCTCCTAAGGCAGAAGCAGCTCCTGCGCCTGCCGCGGCACCAGCTGCAGCGCTGGCTCCCGCCGCCGCGTCGGCTGCTCCAGCAGCGTCGAGCGGGGAGCGGGTCTTTGCCTCGCCACTCGCGCGCCGCCTCGCCAAGGAAGCCGGTCTCGACTTGAAGGCTGTCTCGGGCTCCGGTCCGAAGGGCCGCGTCGTCAAAAGCGACGTCGAAAAGGCGGTCAGCACCGGTGGTGCAAAGGCTGCCCCGGCGCCTGCCGCAGCAGCGTCGACTGCCGCACCGGCCCCGGTTCTGGCCAAGGGCGCGTCGGAAGAAGCCGTTCTCAAGAACTTCGCCGAAGGCTCTTACGAGCTCGTGCCGCATGACGGCATGCGCAAGACGATCGCCAAGCGCCTGCAGGAATCCAAACAGACCATTCCGCACTTCTACGTCTCCGTGGATTGCGAACTGGATGCCCTGATGGCGCTTCGTGCTCAGCTGAACGCCGCTGCCCCTGAAAAGGACGGCAAGCCGGCCTACAAGCTGTCGGTCAACGACATGGTGATCAAGGCCCTGGCTCTCGCACTGCGCGACGTGCCGGATGCTAACGTCTCCTGGACCGACACCAATATGGTCAAGCACAAGCATGCCGATGTCGGCGTGGCGGTCTCGATCCCCGGCGGCCTGATCACTCCGATTATCCGCAAGGCCGAGGAAAAGAGCCTGTCCACCATCTCCAACGAGATGAAGGACCTCGGCAAGCGCGCCAAGGACCGCAAGCTGAAGCCCGAGGAATATCAGGGCGGCACGACTGCCGTGTCCAACATGGGCATGATGGGCGTGAAGAGCTTCTCGGCCGTGGTCAACCCGCCACATGCAACGATCCTCGCGGTCGGCGCCGGCGAAGAGCGGGTTGTCGTGAAGAATGGCGAGATGAAGATCGCCAATGTCATGACCGTGACGCTCTCCACCGACCACCGTTGCGTCGATGGCGCGCTCGGTGCCGAACTGCTCGGCGCCTTCAAGCGCTACATCGAAAATCCGATGGGCATGCTGGTCTGATCCGGGGGCGGTTAAGATGAAGACCGTTCTTGCCTATGGCGACAGCCTGACATGGGGATACGACCCGGTGAACCTGGGTCGTCATGCCCACGAGGACCGCTGGACGAGCGTCTTGCAAAAGGCGCTTGGTCATGGGGTCCGGGTGATCGCCGAAGGCCTGAACGGCCGCACCACGGCTTATGACGACCATCTGGGCGATTGCGAGCGCAACGGAACCAAGCTGCTTCCGACGCTTCTCGCGACGCATAAGCCGATCGATCTTGTGATCATCATGCTGGGGACGAATGACCTCAAGCGTGGCATCCAGGGAACGGCCATCGGCGCGACCAGCGGCGTCAAGCGTCTGGTCAAGCAGGTGCAGAAGCACGACTGGGGATTCGAGTTCGAAGAGCCCGAAATCCTGATCGTCGCGCCGCCTGCGATCCGCGAGACGGCCAATTCGGTGTTCGGCGCCATGTTCAACCACTCGGTGGAAGAGGGCGCCATGCTGGCCAGCATGTATCGCGATGCGGCGGATGAGGCCGGATGTGCCTTTTTCGATGCCGGATCGGTCGCAGAAACCACGCCGCTCGACGGCATCCACCTGGATGCCGAGAACACGCGCGCCATCGGACGCGGCCTTGAGCCGATCGTCCGCATGATGCTCGGGCTTTGAAGAAAACACGGCGTCCTGAACTCTCCATCAGGGCGCGTTGATCAAAATCAAGGAGGTCTTGTGCGCTGCGTCTAACCTGAGCCCATCAACCCGCAAGAGGAGATGGGATCATGTCGAACACACCGCACGAACTGGCAGTGGAATTCCCGGAACACGTCGCGCTGATGCGTCATCTGAAGGAAACGGATGGTCATTTCGCGAGATTGTTCGAAACCTATCATGAGGTAAACCGGGCCATCCACCGCGCCGAAACCGATGTCGAGCCTGCAGACGACTTCCACATCGTGGAAATGCGCAAGAAGCGGATGCAGCTCAAGGATGAAATCTACGGGATGCTGGTTCGTCACGAACCGGAAGCCGAGACACCCGCAGCCTGAGGGTCTCGCTTCCAGTCCCGAAACGGGCCTCCGCTGGAGCGGGGGCTCGCAGGAAACCGAGGAGTGGAAGCGCCCATGTCGAATGCTTACGACGTCATCATCATCGGCTCCGGCCCCGGCGGCTACGTCACCGCTATTCGTGCAGCCCAGCTCGGCCTGAAGACGGCGATCATCGAGCGCGAGCATCTGGGCGGCATCTGCCTCAACTGGGGCTGCATCCCGACCAAGGCGCTTCTGCGCTCGGCCGAGATCCTCGATCACGCCAACCATGCAAAATCCTACGGCCTGACGTTGAATGGCACGATGACCGCCGACGTCAAGGACGTGGTCGCCCGTTCACGCGGCGTTTCGGCCCGCCTGAACGGCGGCGTCGCCTTCCTGATGAAGAAGAACAAGATCGACGTCATCTGGGGCGAAGCCAAGCTGACCAAGCCCGGCGAAGTCGTGGTCGGCAAGATGACAAAGCCCGTCGTCGAGCCGCAGAACCCGGTTCCGAAGGGCGTGTTGGGCGAGGGCACCTACACCGCAAAGCACATCATCGTCGCGACGGGCGCCCGTCCGCGCGCACTTCCGGGCATCGAGCCGGATGGCAAGCTGATCTGGACCTATTTCGAAGCGATGAAGCCGGACTTCATGCCGAAGTCCATGGTTGTCATGGGATCGGGCGCGATCGGTATCGAATTCGCCTCCTTCTATCGCTCCATGGGCGTCGATGTGACCGTTGTCGAGCTGATGGCCAACATCATGCCGGTCGAGGACGTTGAGATCTCCACCTTCGCCCGCAAGCAGCTGGAAAAGCGCGGCCTGAAGATCATCACCGAGGCCAAGGTGTCGAAGGTCGAAAAGGGCGCAAACTCGATCACCGCCCATATCGAAACCAAGGATGGCAAGGTCCAGACGATCACCGCTGATCGCCTGATCTCCGCCGTCGGCGTCCAGGGCAATATCGAGAATCTCGGCCTTGAAACGCTCGGCGTGAAGACCGATCGCGGCTGCATCGTCATCGACGGCTACGGCAAGACCAATGTGCCGGGCCTCTATGCGATCGGCGACGTGGCAGGCCCCCCGATGCTCGCCCACAAGGCCGAGCATGAAGGCGTCATCTGCATCGAGAAGATCGCGGGCCTGCCGAACGTTCACCCGATGGACAAGGCCAAGATCCCCGGCTGCACCTATTGCAACCCGCAGGTTGCCTCGGTCGGCCTGACGGAAGCCAAGGCCAAAGAACAGGGCCGCGAGATCCGCGTTGGCCGCTATTCCTTTGCCGCCAACGGCAAGGCGATCGCACTCGGCGAAGACCAGGGCATGATCAAGACGATCTTCGACAAGAAGACCGGCGAACTCATCGGCGCCCACATGGTTGGCGCGGAAGTGACCGAGCTCATCCAGGGCTTTGTCGTCGCGATGAACCTGGAGACGACAGAAGAAGAGCTGATGCACACGATCTTCCCGCATCCGACGCTGTCGGAAATGATGAAGGAAAGCGTGCTCGACGCCTATGGCCGGGTGCTCAACGCCTAAAGCCCGGTTGTGAAACGGAACCTCGCCGCCTATATGGGCGGCAGGTTCCAAATTGACGATCCGAAGGGAGTTCGACGTGGCAGGGTTTGAAGTCGGCATTATCGCGACGATCTTCTTCGGCGGCCTCGCTGGCTGGCTTGCCGGCAAGCTGATGGACATGCGCTTCGGCGTCTTCATGAACATCGTGATCGGCATCGTCGGTGCTGCAATCGCAGCCGCGATCTTCCGTCGCCTCGGCATCTTTGTCGAAGGTGACTGGCTCGGCTACCTGCTCACCAGCTTCGTCGGTGCCAGCATCCTTCTCTTCATTGCCCGGCTCGTCCGGCGGTAATCTCGATCAGCCGCACGAGCGGCGGGACAGGGTTTTGACCATGGTCACCATTCTCGACAGGACCAATCTTTCGAACGCGGCACCTCTGGCGCCCGCAGACGAAAAGCGTGTGCGCCACCCGGAAAAGGCCCACAAGCCCGACACCGAAGTGCTGCGCAAGCCGGAATGGATCCGCGTCAAGGCGCCGACCTCGAAGGGCTATCACGAGACCCGCGAACTCGTCCGTTCCCACAAGCTGGTGACGGTCTGTGAAGAGGCCGGCTGCCCGAACATCGGCGAGTGCTGGGACAAGAAGCACGCGACCTTTATGATCATGGGCGAGATCTGTACCCGCGCCTGCGCCTTCTGCAATGTCGCGACTGGCAAGCCCAATGCACTCGACCTGGACGAACCTGATAACGTCGCCAAGGCTGTCCGCCAGATGGGCCTGCAGCACGTGGTTATCACCTCCGTCGACCGTGATGACTTGGCTGATGGCGGCGCTGAACATTTCGAGAAGGTGATCTGGGCGATCCGCGCCGCATCGCCGCAAACCACGATCGAGATCCTGACCCCGGACTTCCTCAAGAAGCCCGGTGCCCTGGAGCGTGTCGTCGCTGCCAAGCCCGACGTCTTCAACCACAACATGGAAACCGTACCCGGTAACTATCTGACCGTCCGTCCGGGCGCGCGCTACTTCCACTCCGTGCGCCTGCTGCAGCGGGTCAAGGAACTCGACCCGACCATGTTCACCAAGTCGGGCATCATGGTCGGCCTGGGGGAAGAGCGGAACGAAGTGCTGCAGTTGATGGACGACCTGCGCACGGCCGACGTCGATTTCCTGACCATCGGCCAGTATCTCCAGCCGACCCGCAAGCACCACAAGGTCGAGCGCTTCGTCACCCCGGAAGAGTTCAAGTCCTACGAGGACATCGCCTATACCAAGGGCTTCCTGATGGTGTCCTCAAGCCCGCTGACCCGGTCCTCGCACCATGCCGGCGATGACTTCGCACGGTTGAAGGCGGCGCGGGAGAATCTGCAACTGGTTCGTACCTAGGCTGCCCTGTCGGTTTGGATGAAATCATGATAAGAGATTTCAAGGACAAACTGACGGAGCAACTTTTCAAGACCTCAAACGTTCGAGCGCTCCCGCCGGACGTAGTCGAACGGGCCCGGCGAAAGCTGATGGCAATAGACGCCGCTCACGATCTCGGTGACTTGCGCGTACCGCCGAGCAATCGGCTGGAGAAGCTGAGAGGCAATCGAGAAGGCCAGCATCCGATCCGGATCAACGATCAGTGGCGAATATGCTTCCGATGGGTCGATGGGGATGCTTACGACGTCGAAGTTTGCGACTACCACTGAGGTGCGAGATGCTGCAATTGCCCGAAGAACCCATCCATCCCGGTCGCGTCCTTTTCGATGATTTCATCGCTGACTTCGGGCTGGTGTGCACGACGGTGGCTACGGAGACCGGTATACCCTTGCCTGCGCTGGAATCACTGGACAAAGGCGATGGCCATGTAACGGCGGAGATCGCGTTACGGCTGGCACGCTATTTCTCGACAAGTCCTGAATTTTGGCTGAACCTTCAGCGCACCTACGACCTTGCTCAGGCAAGCAAAACCGCGAAGGGTCTTGATCAGATCAGGCCCGTGGCAGCAGCTTGACGGGTGCTCCGAATGTTGGTGATCCCGCTCGGAAATGATGCCGCGATGCGATTGCGTGCCTCAAGCCGCATCTGTGTCATCGGCTCATCAGGAGCCGGAAAGAGCACGTATTCCCAGTGCCTCGCATCCTCGCTCAATCTAACCTACGTTTCGCTCGACAAGGATGTGCGCTGGCTGCCCGGTTGGGAGGAACGGAGCAGGCAAGAGCAACGTGAACGTTTGAGAGACTTGGCCGCCGGCGAGGCCTGGGTCATAGACGGCAGTGGTTCGTCTTCATTTGACATAAGGCTACCGCGCACGGACCTCATTATTTGGCTGCGGCTTTCCAGATGGAAATGCCTTCTGGGCGTTGCGAAAAGAGTGACGCGTTACAAAGGTACAGTCAGACCTGATATGGCGGAAGGCTGCCCCGAACCCTTACCCGACCGCGAATTCCTCTCCTACATCTGGAACTTCGAGCGCCGCTTTGCCCCGCGCATCATCCAGGAAATCGATCGTCACGGCGCGACCATACCGGTGATAACCCTCAAATCCCACGGCGAAATGGCGCACCTGCTTGATCTCGCGGGACTTCCTCATTAAGTCCCGCTTCATGCCACAATTCGAAACCCGCCGCCCCGTCAAGCACTCGCCCGACCGCATGTATGCTCTCGTCGCCGACATCGAGCGCTATCCGGAATTTCTGCCGCTCTGCGAAGCGCTAACCATTCGCTCGCGCCGCGAACGCGATGGCAAGGAATTGCTGCTGGCTGACATGACGGTGGGCTACAAGGCGATCCGCGAGACCTTCACGACGCAGGTCCTGCTGACCCCCTCCGAGCGCGCCATCGATGTTAAATATATCGAGGGTCCCTTCAAGTATCTGGACAATCGCTGGCGCTTCGAAGAAACGGCGGATGGCGGCTGCTCGGTGCATTTCTACATCGACTATGAGTTCAAGAACCGCATTCTCGGCGCACTCATGGGCTCGATGTTCGACCGTGCCTTCCGCATGTTCTCAGAAGCCTTCGAAGCGCGTGCCGACAAGATCTATGCCGGGGTCTGAGCTGCAGCAGCCAGCATTTCAAGCGCAGTCCTGACGGTCGCAAGCCGCACCTGATCTCGTCCGATCTCGCCGTAGCGCATCTCCCGGTGATCGATGAAACCCGAGCGGGTTTTCAAGGCGAGATGCACGAGGCCAATCGGCTTCTCCGCCGAGCCGCCACCCGGTCCGGCGATGCCGGTAACGGCCACAGCAACCTCGGCACCCGAACGCATCAGCGCCCCATGCGCCATCTGCAGCGCCGTCTCTTTCGACACGGCTCCGAAAACCTCCAGCGTTGCCGCTGAAACGCCGATCAGATCCATTTTCGCCTGGTTCGTATAGGTGACGAAACCGCGGTCGACGACGGCGGACGAACCGGCAATCTCGGTGAGTGCACCGGCAATCAACCCGCCGGTGCAGGACTCGGCCGTCGCGATCATCCAGCCCAGGTGTCGATAGGCGGCAATGATCTCTGCGGCCTGCGCCTCGATGTCGGCCGGATAAAGCCCCATCACTCTGCACCGCGGAAGACGACGGTCGCCGTGGCAATTGCCGCGATCCCCTCGCGCCGGCCGACAAAGCCGATCGTCTCGTTGGTCGTCGCCTTCACCGAGCAGCGATCAAGCGAGATGCCGAGAATTTCCGAGAGCTTTTCCCGCATGGCCTGGCGATGGGGTCCGATCTTAGGTGCTTCGGCAATAAGCGAAATATCTGCGTTCATGATCGTGCCGCCGGCCTCACGCACGATCCTTGCGGCATGTTCCAGGAAGATGCGCGAGGGCGCACCCTTCCACTGCATGTCCGAGGGCGGAAAATGATCGCCGATATCACCGGCACCACAGGTCGCGAGCAGCGCGTCTGTCAGCGCATGCAGCGCGACATCGGCATCCGAATGTCCCTTGAGCTTCTGGTCGTGCGGAATGAAGATGCCGCAGAGCGTGACGCCATCACCGGCTTCGAGCTGGTGTACGTCATAGCCGTTTCCGGTGCGGACATCGGGCAGGGCGGAGCCCCGCAATTTCTCGTCGGCCATGGCGATATCCCTTTGCACGGTCAGTTTGACATTGTCGATCGAGCCCTCGACCAGGTGGACCGGTAGGCCCGCCCATTCGGCGATCGAGGCATCGTCGGTGAAATCCACGGCCTGCTCCTCGGCTGCCCGTTCGTGGGCGTCCAGGATGGTCGCGTAGTGAAAGCTCTGTGGTGTCTGCGCCGCGAAAAGATCCTTGCGTGGAACGGTCGCTCCAACGACACCAGAGGTGTCGGCGCGCTTGATCGTGTCCGAAACGGGCAGGGCCGGCAGCACGGCCCTTTTTCCAGCTGCGAGTTCACTGGCGATCCGCTCCAGAAGTGCGGCATCGACGAAGGGTCGCACGCCGTCCTGGATCATCACATGCTCGATGCCGCGATCCTGCAAGACGCGCAAGCCGTTCAGCACCGACGCCTGTCGCGTAGTGCCACCCGTCACGATGATCAGATCCTCTCGTTGGGGCAAATCAGCGACGGCTGCCTCGAGCAGCGTCCGATCTTCGGGGTGGATCACCACGGCGATCGGGCCACTTCTGGGCCAGTCGAGGAAGATCTTGAGCGTGTGCCAGATGACCGGCTTGCCGCCGATCCGCCGATATTGTTTGGGTCCTTCGACCGAGGCGCCGGCGCGTTCGCCGCGTCCTGCGGCAACCACCACGACCCCGATTGTTCCGCTACGCCCTTGCTCCATCGCCCTGCCTGGTCCATGACACATTTTCTTCGCAACCGTGCTCTATCGGCTCGGCATCAGCTTTTCCAGCATTTGCACGATTTTTTGTCGATGCGTGAGCTTTGCCTCTTGGCAAGCCAGAGCTGACTGTCTAAAAATAATGCAAATGCGTTCTTTGCCTGAAAGATAATCATTTGATTTCCGTCGCGTTGGACACGCCCTTCAGCATCGGCAAGGTTCCCGTCCGGAACCGGCTTGTGCTTGCGCCGATGTCCGGAGTGACGGATCTGCCGTTCCGGCAACTGGCCTTTGGCTTTGGCGCAGGGCTTGTCGTGACCGAAATGGTGGCAAGCCGCGAACTCGTCTTCAATGCAGCAGAAAGCTGGTCGCGCCTCAAGGGGGCGGGGCTCACGCCTCATATGGTCCAGCTTGCCGGCCGCGAGGCGAAATGGCTGGCTGAGGCTGCCGTGATTGCAGAGGCGAACGGCGCCGACATCATCGATATCAACATGGGCTGCCCGGCCAAGAAGGTCATCGGTGGTTATGCTGGGTCTGCGCTCATGCGTGAACCGGATCACGCACTTTCGCTGATCGAAGCAACGGTGAAGGCAGTCAAGATCCCGGTCACCGTCAAGATGCGGCTCGGCTGGGACGTAAACTCCATCAACGCGCCTGACATCGCGGCCCGTGCGGAAGCTGCCGGTGTGCAGCTGATCACGGTCCACGGCCGCACGCGCATGCAATTCTACGAAGGCCGCGCCGATTGGAACGCCATCGCTGCTGTTCGCGATGTGATCCGCATTCCGCTGATCGCCAATGGCGACGTCGAGACCGTCGAGGATGCCCATGACATCCTACGCCGCTCGGGCGCTGATGCGGTGATGGTCGGACGTTCGTGTCAGGGCAGGCCCTGGCATGCCGGTGTCCTGGCTGGTCATGCCGGTCCTCAGGCTTCCGAGATCCCCGGCCTTGTTGTCGAGCACTACAGGATGATGCTGGAGCATTATGGCCCGGAGGTCGGCGTCCGCCATGCCCGCAAGCACCTCGGCTGGTATCTCGACCGCCACGCACGCGATCTCGCGGGCGAAACCAAGGCCGCAATCATGACATCGAAGGACGCCGGTTTTGTCGCCGAGGCTCTGGAGCTTGCGCTCTCGAGCAGTGCCGACGCCAGCGCCAGACAGGAGGCCGCATGACGGCGAACGACAACGCGGGCACCAATGGCCTCGCCATGGCCGTGCTGAACGCCATCCAGAACCCGGTGGTGATGGTCGACGCGAACGGCCATATCGCATTCGCCAATTGGGAGGCGGAAGCCTTCTTCGGCGCGAGTGCTTCCCATTTGGCGCGCTACCGCATCTCGACCTTCATTCCCTTCGGCAGTCCGCTGCTGTCGCTGATCGAACAGGTTCGCGAACGCCGCGCGCCTGTGAATGAATACCGCGTCGACCTGAGCTCGCCGCGTCTCGGCCAGGAAAAGCTGGTCGACCTTTATGTGGCGCCGGTCTTGAGCCAGCCCGGCAATGTGGTCGTGGTCTTCCAGGAACGCTCCATGGCCGACAAGATCGACCGTCAGCTGACCCATCGGGCCGCGGCCCGCTCCGTCACCGGGCTCGCCTCCATGCTCGCCCACGAAATCAAGAACCCGCTGTCCGGCATCCGTGGGGCAGCCCAATTGCTCGAGACAGCGGTAACCGACGAAGACAGGGCACTGACCCGGCTGATCTGCGACGAGACCGACCGCATAGTCTCGCTGGTCGACCGCATGGAGGTTTTCTCCGACGAGCGCCCGGTCGACCGTCAATCGATCAACATCCACTCTGTCCTCGATCAGGTGAAGGCCGTCGCCAAGGCAGGCTTTGCCCGCAACATCCGCATCACCGAAAATTACGACCCCTCTCTGCCGCCGGTCTTTGCCAACCGTGACCAGCTGGTGCAGGTCTTCCTCAACCTCGTCAAGAACGCTGCCGAAGCGATCGGCGAACGCTCCGATGGCGAGATCCAGCTGACGACTGCCTATCGCCCGGGCATTCGCCTCTCGGTCGCGGGCTCCCGCGAGAAGATCTCGCTGCCACTCGAATTCTGCGTCCATGACAATGGGCCAGGCGTGCCGTCCGATCTGTTGCCGCATCTCTTCGATCCTTTCATCACGACGAAGACAAACGGCTCCGGTCTGGGGCTGGCGCTGGTGGCCAAAATCATCGGCGGCCATGGCGGCATCGTTGAATGCGACAGCCAGGCGAACCGCACCACTTTCCGGGTCCTCATGCCCATGTCGAAAGAGACAGCGCTCGACGATGCGCCTCTTGCCAAATCCACGGGAACGAACTGATGACGGCCACGATCCTTGTTGCAGATGACGATGCTGCGATCCGCACGGTGCTGAACCAGGCATTGAGCCGTGCAGGTTACGACGTCAGGATCACCTCGAACGCTGCCACCCTCTGGCGCTGGATTTCGGCAGGCGAGGGCGATCTGGTTGTGACCGACGTGGTCATGCCGGATGAAAACGCTTTCGACCTCCTGCCGCGCATCAAGAAGGCGCGGCCGGACCTGCCAGTTCTGGTCATGAGCGCCCAGAACACTTTCATGACTGCCATCAAGGCCTCCGAGAAGGGCGCCTATGACTACCTGCCTAAGCCCTTCGATCTCACCGAGCTGATCGCCATCATCGGTCGCGCGCTGTCGGAGCCGAAAAAGCGCCCGGCGCGTCTCGACGACGACATGCAGGACGGCATGCCGCTCGTCGGCCGCTCGGCCGCCATGCAGGAAATCTACCGCGTACTCGCCCGCCTGATGCAGACGGACCTGACGCTGATGATCACCGGCGAATCGGGCACTGGTAAGGAATTGGTCGCCAAGGCGCTGCACGATTACGGCAAGCGCCGGAACGGTCCCTTCGTCGCGATCAACATGGCCGCAATCCCGCGCGACCTGATCGAATCCGAACTCTTTGGCCACGAGAAGGGTGCCTTTACCGGCGCCCAGACCCGCTCCACTGGCCGTTTCGAGCAGGCCGAGGGCGGCACGCTCTTCCTCGACGAAATCGGCGACATGCCGATGGATGCCCAGACCCGTCTGCTTCGCGTCCTGCAGCAGGGCGAGTACACCACCGTTGGTGGCCGTACCCCGATCCGGACCGATGTCCGAATCGTCGCAGCCACCAACAAGGACCTGAAGCAGTCGATCAACCAGGGCCTCTTCCGCGAAGATCTCTATTATCGCCTGAACGTCGTGCCGTTGCGCCTGCCGCCGCTGCGCGACCGCGCCGAGGACATTCCGGATCTCGTCCGCCATTTCATCCAGCAGGGCGAAAAGGAAGGTCTCGATTCGAAGCGTTTCGACCACGAAGCGCTCGAAGTGATGAAGTCCTATGCCTGGCCGGGCAATGTCCGCGAGCTTGAGAATGTGGTGCGCCGCCTCATGGCGCTTTATCCACAGGATGTGATCGCGCGTGAAATCGTCGAGCAGGAACTGCGTGCCGATGTCTCCGACAGCCCGATCGCCAAGGTCGGCATGCCCTCCGGCACGATGACGATCTCGCAGGCCGTCGAGGAGAACATGCGGACCTACTTCGCCTCGTTCGGCGACGCCCTCCCGCCGTCGGGCCTCTACGACCGTGTTCTGACGGAAATGGAATATCCGCTGATTCTCGCTGCCCTGACCGCCACCCGTGGTAATCAGATCAAGGCAGCCGATCTGCTCGGCCTAAATCGCAACACGCTGCGCAAGAAGATCCGGGAGCTGGGCGTCTCGGTCTATCGAAGCTCCCGCTCCGCTTGACAATTGCGGAACCGCCGTTGCAATTTCGCCACATTGCGTTGCTCAAAAGTCACGTCTCATCGTGATGGAACGTGGCCGTTCATGGCTTGCGATGTGACGAGCCTTGCAGAAACAAAGTCGACGGGAACCGCCACGCGGCCGCGTCAATAAGATCCGATTGCGCGGATCCGGGGGAAATGATGGCACGCGTGAGGAACGCCGCCGCAGCAGATGTGGACACGCTGGCACACGACCGCCGCGCATCTTTTGCGCTGCCTGGTCTGCTGACCGCCGGCGGTGCGCTGCTCTGCGCATCCCTGACCCTGCCGATCCTGCTCGGCCTGACCCCGATCGAGCCCACCTCCAGGGTGCTGGTGGCGTCGGCGGTCATCAATTCGCTCTTCATCGTCGGTCTGGTCTTCCTCATCGGCCGGGAAGTGATGCGCCTGTTCAAGGCGCGCAACCGTGGGCGTGCCGCCGCTCGCCTGCATGTCCGCATCGTCGCGCTCTTCTCCGTGATCGCGATCACGCCGGCGATTCTGGTCGCCATTTTCGCCTCGATCACGCTGAATGTCGGGCTGGATCGCTGGTTCTCGATCAGAACGCAGTCGATCGTTTCCTCGTCGATGAACATCGCCCAGGCCTACATGATGGAGAATGCCAGCTACCTTCAGGGCCAGACGATCTCCATGGCGAACGATCTGGAGCGCAATCGCGCGCTCTTTTATCTCGATCGTACCGGCTTCGTGGAGCTTATGACCCGCCAGGCGCGCGGTCGCGGCATGCTCGGCGCCTTCCTGGTGCGGGAAGATGGTTCTGCGATCACTCAGGCTGACATCGATACGGAAAAGCCTCTGCCGGCGATTCCCCGGGACGCGCTTGCGAGCGCCTCGGCCGGTCAGCCGACCTTGATCCCGCCTGGTATCACCAATCTCGTCGGGGCCATCATCAAGCTCGACAGCCTGTCGGGAACCTTCCTCTACACCATCAGAGCCGTTGACCCGAAGGTCATGCAGGCGATGCGCCAGATGGAAGAAAACACCGCGGAATACCAGTCGATGGAGGATGGCCGAACAACGCTGCAGATCGCGTTTGCCATTCTCTATCTGGGTTTCGCACTGATCGTGCTGCTTGCCGCCATCTGGACCGCGATCGCCGTCGCGGACCGCATCGTGCGGCCGATCCGCCTGTTGATCGGTGCCGCCGATAGTATCGCGTCCGGCAATCTCAATGTCCTAGTGCCCGTGCGCGCGGCAGACGGCGACGTCGGCAGCCTGTCGCGGACCTTCAACAAGATGGTCTCGCAGATCCGCTCGCAGCGCGATGAGATCCTGGAAGCCAAGGACGAGGTCGACGACCGCCGCCGCTTTATCGAAGCGGTTCTCTCGGGCGTTACGGCCGCCGTCATCGGCGTCGAGGACGATGGTATCATCACGATCGTCAATCCTTCTGCCGAATACTTCCTCGCACTACCCGGCGAACAGCTGATGGGGCAGAAGCTCGCGCTCGTCGCACCTGAGGTCGACCGCGTGCTGGCCGAAGCCGCTGTCCGCCATCGCGGCGAATATCGCGAGCAGATCAACATGATCCGAGGCGGCAAGGAACGCACCCTCAACGTCCAGGTGACGCGGGAAGAGACGCGGGGCTCGGTCGATTCCTACGTCATCACCCTCGACGACATCACCGATCTGGTCGTTGCCCAGCGCTCCACCGCCTGGGCCGATGTGGCGCGTCGCATCGCCCACGAAATCAAGAACCCGCTCACTCCGATCCAGCTCTCGGCGGAGCGGTTGAAGCGCCGCTATGGCAAGCAGATCGCCGAGGATGACAAGGCTGTCTTCAACCAGTGCACGGACACGATCGTGCGCCAGGTCGAGGACATCGGCCGCATGGTCGACGAGTTCTCCGCCTTTGCCCGGATGCCGAAGCCGACGAAACAGCGTTCAGACCTGCGAGAGATCCTGACGGATGCCGTCTTCCTGCGCGAGATCGGCAGCGCCGACATCGAATTCCAGCGCAGCTTCGGCGATGAGCCTCTGGAGGGCAGCTTCGACGCCCGCATGCTGGCCCAGGCCGTCGGCAACATCGTCAAGAATGCCGTCGAATCGATCGAGGCAGTGCCGAAGGAAGAACTGGGCGACCACGGCAAGATCCTGGTCCGCTCCACGTTCGATCAAGAACTCGACCGGTTCACGGTCGACGTCATCGACAACGGCCGCGGCCTGCCGACGGAGAACCGGCACCGCATTCTCGAACCCTACATGACGATGCGCGAGAAAGGCACCGGCCTTGGCCTCGCGATCGTGAAGAAGATCATTGAAGAGCATGGCGGGCAGCTTGAGCTGCACGACGCACCGGTGGATTTCGACCGGGGCAGGGGTGCGATGATCCGCATCATCCTGCCGCGCGCAGACGCCCCCGCCATGGTCACTGAAAGCGATAAGGAAAAGGTCTATGGCCTCTGATATTCTTGTAGTCGACGACGAAGAGGACATTCGCGAGATCGTCTCCGGTATTCTGAGCGACGAGGGACATGAGACCCGCACCGCCCATGATGCCGACAGTGCGCTTGCCGCCATATCCGACCGTGTCCCGCGTCTGGTCTTCCTCGACATCTGGATGCAGGGCAGCCGGCTTGATGGCCTTTCGCTGCTAGACGAAATCAAGGCACGCCATCCGGATCTGCCGGTCGTGATGATCTCCGGTCACGGCAATATCGAGACGGCTGTCTCGGCCATCAAGCGCGGCGCTTTCGACTTCATCGAAAAGCCCTTCAAGGCCGATCGCCTGATCCTGATCGCCGAGCGCGCGCTGGAGAACTCCAAGCTCAAGCGCGAGGTCTCCGAACTCAAGCGCCGCACCGGTGACGCGATCGAACTGATCGGCACCTCGGTCGCCGTCTCGCAACTCCGCCAAACCATCGAGAAGGTCGCGCCGACAAACAGCCGCATCATGATCTTCGGCCCCTCGGGTTCCGGCAAGGAACTGGTCGCCCGCATGATCCACAAGCGATCGGCCCGCTCGGTCGGGCCGTTCGTATCGCTGAATGCGGCCGCGATCACGCCGGACCGGATGGAGATGGCGCTGTTCGGCACCGAAGGCACGCCCGGTCAGCCCCGCCGCATCGGTGCGCTGGAAGAAGCCCATCGCGGCATTCTCTATCTCGACGAGATCGGCGAAATGCCGCGTGAGACCCAGAACAAGATTCTGCGCGTGCTCGTCGAGCAGCAGTTCGAACGCATCGGCGGCTCCAAGCGCGTCAAGGTGGATGTGCGCATCATCTCGTCGAGCGCCTATAATCTCGAAAGCCTGATCGCCGAGGGCCGCTTCCGGGAAGACCTCTTCCATCGCCTGGCCGTCGTGCCGGTGAAGGTGCCAGCGCTTGCCGAGCGCCGCGAGGACATTCCCTTCCTCGTCGACATGTTCATGCGCCAGGTCTCCGAGCAGGCCGGCATCCGCCAGCGCAAGATCGGCGAGGACGCGATGGCGGTCCTGCAGGCCAATGACTGGCCAGGCAACATCCGGCAGCTCCGCAACAACATCGAACGCCTGATGATCCTCGCCCAGGGCGACAGCCCCGATGCGCCGATCACCGCCGAAATGCTGCCGCAGGATCTTTCCGACATGCTGCCGAAGGTTTCCGCCCGCAACGACACGCATATCATGACGCTGCCCCTGCGCGAGGCGCGCGAAATGTTCGAACGAGACTACCTGATCGCCCAGATCAACCGTTTCGGTGGCAACATTTCACGCACGGCGGAATTCGTCGGTATGGAACGCTCGGCCCTCCATCGCAAACTGAAGTCGCTTGGCGTATAAGCGGTCGAACCGAGTCCGGTAAAACCGATCCTGGGGCAGGAAGCATAGAATGAAAGTCATCATCTGCGGCGCGGGCCAGGTCGGTTACGGCATTGCCGAGCGGCTCTCCCAGGAAGGCAACGACGTCTCGGTTATCGACACCTCCGCCTCGCTCGTCTCGCATATCACCGAGACGCTGGATGTCAGCGGTTATGTCGGCCACGGCGCCCATCCTGATGTGCTGGCGAGGGCCGGCGCCGACCAGGCCGAAATGCTGATTGCCGTCACGCTCTACGACGAAATCAACATGACCGCCTGCCAGGTCGCCCATTCGCTGTTCAACGTCCCGACCAAGATCGCGCGTATTCGCTCGCAGAACTATCTGCGGCCGGAATATTCCGATCTCTTCAGCCGTGACAACCTGCCGATCGACGTGACCATTTCGCCGGAAATCGAGGTCGGCAAAATGGTTCTGCGTCGCATTTCCTTCCCCGGCGCCACCGACATCGTGCGCTTCGCCGACGACCATATCGCCATGCTCGCCATCGAATGCATGGAAGATTGCCCTGTCGTCGACACTCCGCTCAATCAACTGAGTGAACTCTTTCCGGACCTCATGGCGACGGTCTGCGCGATCTACCGCAACGGCCGCCTGAATGTCGTGCGCTCGCAGGATCACTTGCAGGTCGGCGACCTCGCCTATGTCATCTGCCAGCGCGATCACGCCCGCCGCACGCTCGGTCTTTTCGGCCATGAAGAGCAGGAAGCCGGTCGCATCGTCATCGCTGGCGGCGGCAATATCGGCTACTACGTCGCCCGCGCCATTGAGGAGATGCAGCCGAAGACCCGCCTGAAGATCATCGAGAACGACCGTGAGCGCGCGCTTGCGGTCTCCGACCAGCTGAAGGACGGCATCGTCCTGCACGGATCGGCACTCGACCAGAACATCCTCCAGCAGGCCGACATCCAGGATGCCGATCTGATGGTGACGCTCACCAACAACGACCAGACCAATATCCTGAGTGCCGCCATGGCCAAGCGCCTCGGCTGCAAGTCCGGCATGGCGCTGATCAACAGCCCGTCTTTCCACGAACTGGCGACGTCGATCGGGATCGATGCCCACATTAACCCGCGCGCCGTCACCATTTCCCGCGTCTTGCAGCACGTCCGCAAGGGCCGCATTCGCGCCGTCTATGCCGTCCAGAAGGGCAAGGCCGAGGTGATTGAGGCCGAGGCGCTGGAAACCTCGCCGCTCGTCGGCAAGCCCTTCCGGGAGCTTGAATTGCCGCCAGGCCTGCGCATCGGCGCCATCCTGCGCGACAAGACCGTGATCCGCCCCGATGGCGACACCAAGATCAAGGCCAAGGACCGCGTGGTTCTCTTCGCCGCTGCAGAGGCCGTTCGCCATGTCGAGCAGCTCTTCCGCGTTTCGATCCAGTATTTCTGAAGGTTCACAACCCCATGCCGCGCATTGCCTATGTCAACGGTCGCTATCTGCCGCATTCCGAGGCGGGCGTGCATATCGAGGATCGCGGCTATCAATTCGCCGACGGTGTCTACGAGGTCTGTGAAATCCGCCACGGTGTCATCGTCGATCTGACCCGGCATCTGGATCGCCTGGATCGCTCTCTGTCGGAGCTTGCCATGAGGCGCCCGATGAGCCGCGCCGCACTCACCCAGGTCATCCGCGAGGTCGCCCGCCGCAACCGGGTGAAAAACGGCCTCTTTTATCTCCAGGTGACGCGCGGCGTCGCCCGCCGCGACCACGTCTATCCGTCGGCGGAAACCCCGCCGAGCCTCGTCATCACAGCCAAGATCACCGATCCGGCGGTGATTGCGACGAAGAACGAAAAGGGCCTGAAGGCAATCACCCTTCCCGACAATCGATGGGACCGAGTCGATATAAAGACTGTCGGACTTCTGCCCAACGCCATGGCCCGCCAGGCGGCAAAGGAAAAGGGTGCACAGGAAGCCATCTACGTCGACGCCCGGGGCATGGTCACCGAAGGCGCGGCCACCAATGTCTGGATCGTCGACAAGGACGGCGTCCTTGTCACCCGTCCCGCAGAACAGGGCATCCTGCGCGGCATCACCCGCACCGGGCTCATGGATGTGACGGCAAAGCTTGGCATCAGCGTGCAGGAACGCGAGTTTTCCCGTGAAGAGATGCTCTCGGCCCGCGAAGTCTTTATCACCGCCGCAACCAGCATCTGCTTCCCGATCGTCGAGATCGATGGTCAGCCGATCGCCAACGGCCATCCCGGCGCCATGGCCGAACGGATCCGTTCCGCCTTTTTCGACGTTGCGGAAAAGACGGTGATTTGATACCACGTTTTTTCGGCGGAGGGGCGAGGGGCCAATTCCCAGAGCTTACCAGCTGGCAACAATAATCACACCGGTCGCAAAGCACCGGCAAGAAAGAAAGAAGCGGCGCCATGGCGGAACGTTCTCAGAATCTGCAGGATCTTTTCCTCAACACCGTACGAAAGCAGAAGATTTCGCTGACGATCTTCCTGATCAACGGCGTAAAACTCACCGGTGTCGTGACATCCTTCGACAATTTCTGTGTTCTCCTGCGTCGCGACGGCCATTCCCAGTTGGTCTACAAGCACGCCATCTCGACCATCATGCCCGGCCAGCCGATGACGATGTTCGAGAACGACGAAGCCTCTTCCGGACAGGACTGAGATCATCACCAGCCGCGATACAAAGAACGAATCGATCATCCCGGAGGACGAAAAGCGCCGGGATGACATGCGGGCGCTCGTGCTCGTTCCCGTCCTGAAGCAGGCGAAGGCGCAAGCACTGCCCGAAGGCGCGCCGCCAGCCCCGAGCCGCTCGAATGAAGCGCGTCTCGAAGAGGCGATCGGCCTTGCCCGCGCCATCGATCTCACCATCGTCCAAGGCTTGATCGTCACAGTCAGCCAGCCTCGACCGGCAACACTCATGGGATCCGGCAAGATCGCCGAAGTGAAAGCGCTGCTCGACGAGTTCGATGCAGGCCTCGTCATCGTCGATCATCCGCTCACCCCGGTTCAGCAGCGCAATCTTGAGAAGGAATGGGGCGCCAAGGTCATCGACCGCACGGGCCTGATCCTCGAAATCTTCGGTCGCCGCGCCTCCACAAAAGAAGGCACGCTGCAGGTCGACCTCGCGCATCTGAATTATCAGAAGGGCCGTCTGGTCCGTTCCTGGACCCACCTTGAGCGTCAGCGCGGTGGTGCAGGCTTCATGGGTGGACCGGGTGAAACACAGATCGAAGCAGACCGGCGCATGCTGCAGGACAAGATCATCAAGCTCGAGCGCGAGCTCGAACAGGTAGTCCGCACCCGCCAGCTCCACCGTGCCAAGCGCCGCAAGGTGCCGCATCCGATCGTGGCGCTCGTCGGCTACACCAATGCCGGCAAGTCGACGCTCTTCAACCGCATCACCGGTGCGGGCGTGCTCGCCGAAGACATGCTGTTCGCAACGCTCGATCCGACGCTCCGCCGCATGAAACTGCCGCATGGCCGCACCGTGATCATGTCGGACACCGTCGGTTTCATCTCCGACCTGCCCACCCACCTCGTTGCCGCCTTCCGCGCGACGCTCGAAGAGGTCCTGGAAGCCGATCTCATCCTCCATGTCCGCGACATGTCGGATCCGGACAATGGCGCACAGTCGGCCGATGTCCTGCGCATCCTCGACGATCTCGGTATCGACGAGAAGGAGCGCTCGGAACGGATCATCGAGATCTGGAACAAGATCGACCGCCTCGACCCGGAGAACCACGACGGCATTCTGCAGAAGGCAGCCGGTCGCGCAAACGTCCTGCCGGTCTCCGCCATAACGGGCGAGGGTGTCGACACGCTGCTCGATATCATCTCGCAGCGCCTCTCCGGCGTGTTGACCGAGGCGACGATCACCATTCCCGCCGACAAACATGCCGTGATCTCCTGGCTCTACGAGAACGCGGTCGTCGATGGCCGCGAGGATCACGAGGACGGCTCCGTCAGCCTCGACGTGCGCCTGACCGATCGCCAGGCCAACGAGTTGGAGCGTAAGCTCGGCGGACCGCAGCCCGCGCCTAAGGAAGACTGGGAGCGCTGACCAAAGGCGTGATGGCCTCTTGATCCAGGTCAACTGATCCCGCCGCCATGTGTGTCAACTTTTGTTTACACACATGGGAGGTGGTCATGCGCGTCGTCTTCATTCATCCGAACTATCATTCCGGCGGCGCCGAGATCGCCGGCAACTGGCCACCCGCCTGGGTCGCCTATCTCGGTGGGGCGCTGAAGTCGGCAGGCTTCACCGACATCCATTTCCTTGATGCGATGACCAACGACATGACCGAGGATCGGCTGCGCGACGAACTCTGCCGCCTGCAACCGGATATCATCGGCTGCACGGCTATCACCCCGTCGATCTACATGGCCGAGCGCTGCCTGGAGATCGCAAAGGAAGTCTGCCCTCACGCGCTCCGTGTCCTCGGCGGCATCCATGCCACCTTCATGTACCAGCAGGTGCTGACCGAGGCGCCTTACATCGACGTGATCGTCCGCGGCGAGGGCGAGGAGATTATCGTCGAACTCGCCCGCGCCTTTGCCGCTGGAAACTGGAAGGAGGCGAGGGCGGGCATCAAGGGCCTCGCCTATAGCACCGACGACGACAAGATCATCGCAACGCCCGCCGCCCCAACCGTGAAGAACTTCGATGCCGTCGACCCGGACTGGACGCTGCTCGAATGGGAACAATACATCTACGTGCCGCTCGGCGTGCGCGTGGCCATTCCGAACATGGCGCGCGGCTGCCCCTTCACCTGCTCCTTCTGCTCGCAATGGAAGTTCTGGCGCGACTATCGCATCCGCGACCCGAAAAAGGTGGTCGACGAGATCGAAAAGCTGGTCAACGACCATCAGGTCGGCTTCTTCATCCTCGCCGACGAGGAGCCCACCATCAACCGCAAGAAGTTCATCGCCTTCTGCGAGGAGCTGATCGCTCGTGGCCTGCCCAACAGGGTGAAATGGGGCATCAACACCCGCGTCACCGACATCATCCGCGACGAGGAATATCTGGCGCTCTATCGCAAGGCCGGCCTCGTCCATGTCTCACTCGGCACGGAAGCCGCCGCCCAGCTGAAGCTCGATCGCTTCAACAAGGAGACCAAGGTCGCTGAGAACAAGAAGGCGATCCGCCTGCTGCGCGAGGCCGACATCTTCACCGAAGCCCAGTTCATCGTCGGCCTGGAAAACGAGACGGCGGAGACACTCGAGGAAACCTATCGCATGGCGCGCGACTGGAACCCGGATCTCGCCAACTGGGCCATGTACACGCCCTGGCCCTTCTCCCCGCTGTTTCAGGAGTTGGGCGACAAGGTCGAGATCTTCGACTTCTCGAAATACAATTTCGTCACGCCGATTATGAAACCCGATGCCATGGACCGCGCCGAACTGCTCGACCGGGTCATGAACAATTACCGCCGCTTCTACATGATCAAGGCGCTCTTCCACTACCCCTGGCGCGGCAAGGGCTTTCGGCGGCGGTATCTTCTCGGCTGTCTCAAGGCCTTCATGAAAGCCGGCTTCGAGCGGAAATTCTACGATCTGGGCAAGCACAATTACTGGGGCCCGCAGTCAAAGGATAAGGTCGATTTCGGCTTCGACATGACCCGCAAGATCGCACCGGCTCAGATGGATGACTGGCAGGCGGCCTCTGAGCGAGCGAGCCAGCTACGTGCCCGCAAGGCCGGCGAGGCGGAAGAGGCGCGGACACCCGTCCTTGCCTGCGGCGGAGGGCCGGAGAGCCACGATGCCCACGTCTGACAGCAGCTTGGCGCGACCGTACGACCACGATGTCGCAGATGGTGTCCCAGAAGCCAGATCGCCAGCCCGGATCGGCCCGAATGCCATCATCCAGACGGGACAGGCGCTCGCCGCGCTGTTTGGCGACGAGACGGCGCGTATGATCTTCGACCGAGCGGGAATCGGCCATCGTTTCGTCGATCCACCCGGCACGATGCTGGATGAACGAGAGCCTCAGCGGCTCTTCGCCGTGCTCTGTGATACCTTGTCGGATCAGGACGCCACCCGCGTCTTGGCGCAAGCCGGTGACCGCACGGGCCATTATCTGCTAGTCAATCGCATTCCGAAGCCGGCTCGCTGGCTGCTGCCGCGTCTGCCGACTGCCATTTCTGAGCGGCTGCTTAGCCGCGCCATCTCCGCCCATGCCTGGACCTTTGCCGGCAGCGGCCGGTTCTCGGGCCAAGTGCGGGGCTGTAGGCGGCCGGTCGTTCAGCTTGCGATCCAGAACAACCCCCTGGCAACCCCCGGCTGCCCCTGGCATGGCGCCGTCTTCGAACGCCTCTTCGCCACCTTGACCGCAACCCAAGTCTCGGTCCTGCACCCCCGCTGCCAAGCCAAGGGCAACGACTGCTGCGAATGGACGATTACGGGTGCGACAGGGTCGCTGCAGTCCGCCCGAATGTCTCGGAGAGCCGCAGCCGACCGACCGGATCGAGAAGATCGCCCGTCACAAGCGTCGAGATGATGGATCGCACGCCTGGCAATGTCGTGATGGGCGCGATCAGATGATCCCTAAGGGTAGGCAGCAGACGGCTGTCCGATTGGTAGAAGGGCGTCAGCACCCGACTGAGGAACTGGTAGCTGCGCACATGCATCTGTCTTTTCCGCAGATGCCGCGCGATCGCCGCGTCGACATTCTCTGCGTGGACGAGGGCCGAGGCGAGCGATGCAGCGTCGAGCAGCGCCATGTTCGCGCCTTGGCCGAGCTGAGGGCTTGTCGCATGCCAGGCATCACCGATCTTCAGCGCATGCCGCCCGATCACCGGCGGGCGGGTCTGGTGGCGATAGCGCGCATGAATAGGTTCGGCGACAGCCGCTAGCGGAAGCGCATCGGGCCAGAGCTTGCCCACCGCCTCCAGCCACGCGTCGCGGCCAGCCTTGACCCATTCGGGATGGTCAGCCGTGCGCAGGCTCCAGAAGAAGGTCGCCATGGCGGGTGCCCCTTCGCGAGTGGTCCCGACCGGCAGCACACCGGCCATGCATGAGGCACGGTCATAGCGCTGTTCGAGCAGGTTCTCCTGGAACGGCCCGCCATCGGGGAAGGGCACCGTTGCCCAGAGCGCGCCATAACTGAGTTCGCTATCCGGCCGACTGCCGATCGGCGAATTGGCCCCCATGGCATCGATCACAAGGTCTGCTTGCGGTGAACGCGCACCATCCTGGAAGACGAGGCGGGCACGAGGCCCCGGCTCAATACCGCTGATCCGCGCCGATGCCTCGAAAGTCACACCGGCTGCGCGCGCTGCCTCGAACAAGGTGTTGAACAGAGCCACCCGCTGGACAGCGATCCCGAATTCGCCGGACCGGTAGCGCACGTCGAGCACTGGCTTGCCGCCGTCCTTCAACCGTCCGACCATCCGGTCGATGCGTCGCCCGCGTGCGGCAACCGGATCGAGCAGACCCATGGCCGCAAGAACCTGAGCTCCCGTCGGCTGCAGCACGAAGCCGGAGCCCACCGGACGGGGCGCATCCATCTGGTCGTAGAGTGTCACGGAGGCGCCGAACCGGGCGAGCATGGTGCCGAGAGCCAGTCCACCGACGCCAGCGCCTGCAATGGCCACATCAAGTCCAGTGAGCTTCATGCTGGTTCAACCAATTTGCCGCTGGATGCTTTTTGCTGCCTGCCACAGCTCCTCCATGCGTTCCAAGGAAGCATCGACCAACGTCTCACCTGATGCCTGAAGAGACGTTTCTATATGTCTGAATCGATTGCGGAACTTTGTATTCGTTCCGCGCAGTGCCTGTTCCGGCTCCGCACCCACATGCCGGCCGATATTGACCAATGCGAAGATCAGATCGCCGAGCTCGTCCTTGACCTTGTCAGGCTTGTTTTCGGCCAGCGCCTCGCGCAATTCGCCGATCTCCTCCTCGACCTTGTCGAGAATGGGGGCAGCCTCCGACCAGTCGAAGCCGACCTTGGCCGCACGCTCCTGCAGCTTCAAAGCTTCTGTGAGTGCCGGAAAGGAGCGCTGCACCGAGCCGAGATAGCCGGTATCAGGATCATCAGCCGAGCCGCGGGCCGCGCGCCTTGCGAGACGTTCCGCCTTCTCCTGTTGCTTGATCATGTCCCACTGTGCCTTCACCGCCTCCGGCGTATCGGCATCGGATCGCGCAAACACATGCGGATGCCGCCGGATCATCTTGCGTGTGATGGCTTCGACGACGTCGCCGAAATTGAACTGTCCGGACTCCTCGGCAATCCGTGCGTGGAAGACCACCTGCAGCAAAAGATCGCCCAGCTCCTCGCAGAGATCATCCGGATCCTTGCGCTCGATCGCATCCGCCACTTCATAGGCTTCCTCGATCGTGTAGGGTTTGATCGTCTCGAATGTCTGGACGATGTCCCAGGGGCAACCCGTTTCGGGCTGGCGCAACGCCGCCATGATCTCGAGCAGGCGATTGATATCGGTCGAGGCTTCCATTGTAATCCCGTGTGGCTCGCTCAGTTGAGCGGAATGTCGTTGTCGCCCTTGGACGACTGATAGCTCTCCGACAACCGGTCATATTCCGCCTTGATCCGGCTCGCCTGTTCGAAAAGGGCAGGCCGATCGGCGTCGCTGGCAGAGGCCACCATCTCGATCATCGCATGGCTCAGCCAGAAGGCGTTCTGCCGGCGATAGCCACCTGGCTCCAGGCCGAAGACTTCCTTGAGGATCTTCAGATCGTGGGGGATCGCAAAAGCGTCACGGCTGTCTTCATGGCTGAAGAAATAGTAGAAATTGTCAAAACCTGCCCAGGTGATCGCCGACATGCACATCGTGCAGGGTTCATGCGTCGACAGGAAAATCAGGTCCTTGGTATTGGGCCGCTCGCCCTGTTCGTAGAAGCGTTTTAGCGTATGCACCTCGCCATGCCAGAGCGGATTTTCGAGCTCGTTGTTCGTCTCCGCCAGCACGAGCGAAAGATCCGACTTGCGCAGGATGGCCGCGCCGAACACCTTGTTGCCGGCGGCAACGCCACGGGCGGTCAGGGGAAGAATGTCGTGTTCGATCACGTCGAGAAGCCGACGGGTAAGTTCTGGTGTGGTCAAGGTGGCGCGCTCCGCAGTCTTGTGCAATGCGATCCTAGCGCTTGCACAGGAGCCGCCGAAAGGGAAATGATGCTCTGTCTCCAACTTTTTGGCCCGCTTGATGGCTCTAGCCCGGGCGAGCGATCCGTATGAGCGAAACTCGGTGCATTTTGCTCGCAACGGCGGAGGCACTAGGACAGAAATACGCAAGGTGCTGAGCGAAGGAATTTCTGTTTCTTCAATTGTTAAAGACAAAACGCGATAGTGCAGCACTCTGGCAGCGGATGATTCATGGCACAGCAGGACAAACAGCTTTCGGTCTTTCCGGCTTTCTTCAAAGTCGAGAATGAGGTCACCGCCGTTTTCGGAAACGGCAACGAGGCCTATGCGAAGGCGCGCCTGCTGAAAAATACCGAAGCCCGCATCGTTGCCTACACCGATGCCCCAGAAGAGGATTACGCCGCCTTCCTCGCCCAGCACGGCATCGAACAGGTAGCTTTGCCCTTCGAGCCCTCCCAGGTGGATGGCGCGCGCCTAGTGTTTGCCGCGACGGGTGAGGGCGCTCTCGACCGCGAGATCGTGGCCGCCGCCCGCGCCGCCCGTATTCCGGCCAATGCAGTCGATCAGCCCGATTATTGTGATTTCTACACGCCAGCCCTCGTCAACCGCGCCCCGATTGCCGTTGCGATCGGCACGGAGGGTGTCGGCCCGGTGCTCGCGCAGATGATCCGCGCCGACATCGACCGTCTCCTGCCGCGTTCGCTCGGCAAGCTCGGCCGTCTCGCCAATTCCTATCGCCGCGCCGTCGACCGCCTCGTGCCCCGTGGAGCGCCGCGCCGGCTGTTCTGGCGCGATTTCTTCAAGGGCAAGGTCGCAGACCACGTTGAAGCCGATGAGATTAGCCTCGCCCGGCGCGAAGCAACCCGCATCCTCAAGGGCGTTGCCGCTGACCGTGTGGAAGGCCGCGTGTTTCTTGTCGGTGCCGGCCCAGGCGCCGAGGATCTGCTGACGCTGCGCGCCCACCGCCTGATGATGGAATGTGACGTCATCGTCTACGATGCACTGGTGCCCCGCGAAGTCGTCGACATGGGCCGCCGCGATGCCGAGCGCATTCCGGTCGGCAAGCGCAAGGGCTGCCACTCGAAGTCTCAAAGCGAGATCAACGCGCTCCTCGTCGAACTCGGCCATGCCGGTAAACGCGTCGTGCGTCTGAAGTCGGGCGATCCACTGGTCTTCGGCCGTGCAGGCGAGGAAATGGCTGCCCTTCGTGACGCAGGCATCGCCTATGAGATCGTGCCGGGCGTCACGTCGGCGCTGGCCGCCGCCGCCGATTTCGAACTGCCACTGACGCTGCGCGGCGTCTCTTCGTCGCTGGTCTTCACCACCGGCCACGATCTTCAGGGTAATGTGCTGCCGGATTGGGCGCGTCTCGCACTGTCGGGTGCCACCGTCGCCGTATATATGGGCCGCACGGTTGCCGCCTCCGTCGCTGAGCGCCTGATGGCTGGCGGCCTGGCCGAGGACACGACGGTCGCCGTCGTCGAGAATGCCGGCCGCCGTGACAGCCGCCTGCTGCATGGCACATTGAAGGAATTGCCAGGCCTGGAAGCTCGCACAGAGCTATCAGGTCCGGTCATGGTCATCATCGGCGACGCAGTCGCCGGCGCCGATTTCAGCCGTTCCGAGCCGCTTGGCGCGCTTGTCTCGGCCGAACCGCAACTTGCAAGGATTTGAGGATGGTAGACAAGGTTCTCACAGCAAACCGCCTGACCGACGGCATCGCCGTATGGCTGGACGCCAATGGCCAGTGGACCGAGCGTCTGCAGGAAGCCTTTGTCGCGCGCCATGCTGAGGCGGTCGATGCCCTCGAAGCCGCCGGCAAGCAGGCCTTTGCCAGCAATCTCGTGGTCGATGTCAACGTCATCGAGATCGAGGAAAAGGATGGCAAGCTGCGTCCGCTGCGCCTTCGCGAGCGTATCCGGGCCGAAGGTCCGACCATTGCATATGCGGAAGGGCATGGTTATGCCGACCCTGCATTCATCGCGGCTTGAGGCCTGAGGTAAGACATGTATCGTTATGACGAATTCGACCACGCTTTTGTGTCGGCGCGCGTAGAACAGTTCCGCGACCAGGTGGCCCGCCGCCTGTCGGGTGAACTGGCGGAAGATGCTTTCAAGCCGCTGCGCCTCATGAACGGCGTCTATCTCCAGCTTCACGCCTACATGCTGCGCGTCGCCATTCCCTATGGCACGTTGAATTCCAAGCAGATGCGCATGCTGGCGCATATCGCCCGTAAATATGACCGTGGTTATGGTCACTTCACCACCCGCCAGAACATCCAGTACAACTGGCCGAAGCTCTCGGACACGCCGGCTATCCTGGAAGATCTCGCAAGCGTCGAGATGCACGCCATCCAGACCTCCGGCAACTGCATCCGTAACGTGACCGCCGACCATTTCGCCGGCGCTGCCGCCGATGAAGTCGCCGATCCGCGCCCCTATGCCGAGATCCTGCGCCAGTGGTCCTCGCTGCATCCGGAATTCTCCTTCCTGCCGCGCAAATTCAAGATTGCCGTTACAGGCGCGGAAAAGGATCGTGCCGCAATCCAGGTGCACGACATCGGCCTCCAGCTGAAGAAGAACGAGGCCGGCGAACTCGGCTTTGCCGTCTATGTCGGCGGTGGCCAGGGCCGCACGCCGCTGATCGCCAAGAAGATCCGCGACTTCCTGCCCGAGGAAGATCTGCTGACCTACATCACCGCGATCGTGCGCGTGTACAACCTGCATGGCCGTCGCGACAACAAGTACAAGGCGCGCATCAAGATCCTCGTCCACGAGACCGGTGTCGAAGAACTGACGCGTCAGGTGGACGCTGAATTCGCCGAAATCCAGGACAGCGAACTGAAGTTGCCGGAAGGCGATATCCGTGCAATCGAAACCTATTTCGCCCCTCCGGAACTCACTGCTCGCCCGGACGGCTGGGAAGCGCTTGCCCGTGCCCAGAAAGCCGATCCGGCTTTCGGTTCCTGGGTCCGCCACAATGTTCAGGAACACCGCCACCCCGACCACGCTATGGTGACCATCTCGCTGAAGCCGATCGGCGGCACGCCGGGCGACGCTTCGGATGCACAGATGGATCTGGTAGCCGATCTCGCCGAGCGCTACGCCTTCGACGAGATCCGCGTCAGCCACGAGCAGAACCTTATCCTGCCACATGTCGCCAAGGGCGATCTCTATCCGCTTTATCAGGCGCTGGAGAAGGCAGGCTTGGCGACCGCCAATTCCAACCTGATCACCGACATGATCGCCTGTCCCGGCCTGGACTACTGCGCGCTCGCCAATGCGCGCTCCATTCCGGTCGCCCAAGCCATCTCGGAGCGCTTCGGCTCCCAGGCCCGCCAGGAAGAGATCGGTGAGCTCAAGATCAAGATCTCCGGCTGTATCAATGCCTGCGGCCACCACCATGTCGGCCATATCGGCCTGCTGGGTGTCGAGAAGAAGGGTGCCGAGCTCTACCAAATCACGCTGGGCGGTTCCGGCGACGAGAACTCCTCGATCGGTGAAATCATTGGTCGCGGTTTCGAGCCGGAAAAGGTGACCGACGCCGTCGAGACGATCGTCAATACCTATCTCGGCCTGCGCCTCGAACCCAAGGAAACCTTCCTCGAGGCCTATCGCCGCGTCGGCCCGAAGCCCTTCAAGGATGCGCTCTACGGCAACGCCGCCGTCGAAGCCGCCTGAGACTGGAAAGCACATGACCAAGATCTGGAAAGAAACCGGTTTCGTCGAAGGCGACATCTGGGTGACCGAGACGGAAGAGCGCAAAGCAGGCGAGGGCGAACAAGCCCTACTGCCGCTCGAAGCCTTCCTAGAAGCGGTCGCTGAAACCAATGACGTCGGCCTCGGCGTCTTCATCGCGCCCGCCGATGACGTGAAGAAGCTGGAACCATATCTCGACCGCATCGCGCTGATCGCCGTCGCTTTCCCGGCCTTCAACGATGGCCGTGGCTTCAGCCATGCAACGCTGCTCCGCGAACGGCTGGGCTATGCGGGCGAGCTTCGTGCCGTCGGCGACGTGCTGATCGACCAGGTGCCGCTGATGCTGCGCACCGGCTTCGACAGCTTCGCGGTCACCAATGCGGTTGCCCAGCGCAGGCTTGCCGAAAACTGTCTCACGGGCGTTGCCCAGCGCTACCAGCCGACCGCTCGGGATTCCGAGGCAGTTGGTGGTTTCAGCTGGCGTCGTCTTGGCTCCACCGGCGCCTGAGACTTATAAAAATCGCTATGTAAGGGCGGCGAATTGACCTCGGTCAAGGATGCCGCCTTCGCTTTAATGGATATCTCGGCTGCGAAATCTGCATGCCGGCTGAATTGTGGAATGGGACGGTCTGAATTATAGGCTCTTCCCAATCGACAGAACGATAGGACCGACAGCCTATGAATGCTCCTGTGAAGACCGACAATGCCGAACTGATCGTGCCCGAAGGCGTATTCGCCGAGACGGTGCTGAGCGTCACGCATTACACTGACCATCTCTTCCGCTTCCGCATGACGCGACCGGCCGGCTTCCGTTTCCGTTCGGGCGAATTCGCCATGATCGGCCTGATGGTCGAGGGCAAGCCGATCTACCGCGCCTACTCGATCGCAAGCCCGTCCTGGGATGAAGAACTCGAATTCTTCTCGATCAAGGTGCCGAACGGTCCGCTCACCCAGCACCTGCAGCGCATCCAGCCGGGTGACAAGGTGCTGATGCGCAAGAAGCCGACCGGCACGCTGGTGCTCGACGCGCTCACCCCCGGCAAGCGCCTCTACATGTTCTCGACCGGCACCGGCATCGCGCCTTTCGCGAGCCTGATCCGCGATCCCGAGACCTATGAGAAGTTCGAGGAAGTCATCCTCACCCATACCAGCCGCGACGTCGCCGAACTGAAATACGGCTTTGACCTCGTGGAGGAGATCAAGAACCACGAGTTCCTCGCCGAGCTCGTCGGCGACAAGCTCAAGCACTATGCGACGGTCACCCGTGAAGACTATCCCTTCCAGGGCCGCATCACGGACCTGATCGCAAACGGCAAGATGTTCACCGATCTCGGTGTTCCCCCGCTCGATCCCGCGATCGATCGCGGCATGATCTGCGGCTCGACCGCCATGCTGAAGGACACCAAGGAACTTTTGGAAAAGGCCGGCCTCACCGAAGGCGCCAACAACAAGCCGGCCGAATTCGTCATCGAACGCGCCTTCGTCGGCTGATCGTTTATCGCATTCCGGAATCAGAAAGGGCGCCCTCGGGCGCCCTTTTTCGTTATGGCTCTCTGGTGGAGATCAGTTGCCGCGACGGCGGGGACGACGGCTGCTTTCCTGCGCACCGCTCTCGTCTGCAGTCTTGTTGCGCAGCGGCCCGATGCGATCGACGATCACTTCGAGCGTCGGGCGCGGGCCGGGCGTATAGTCGTCGAGTGCCTTGCGCATGGCGGCCAGGTGATCACAGGACGTCCCGCAGCAGCCGCCGATGATCTTCGCACCTGCATCGCGGGCAAGGCGTGCATAGTCCGCCATCAGCGGCGGCGTACCCGAATAGAAGATCTCCGCGCCCCGGAATTCCGGAATGCCGCAATTGCCCTTGACGATCACGGTTGCTTCCGGGTTCGCACCAGTCATGTCGAGCAGGCTCTGCAGGATGTCGGAGGCACCCACGCCGCAATTGGCGCCAACCGCCAGCGGACCGGCGCCGATGTCGGGTGCAACACCATGGATGTCCTTCGGGTGCAGGCCCATCATCGTCTTGCCGGCTGTGTCGAAGGAACCGGTGAACGTGTAGGGCATGCCCACCTTGACGGCAGCTTCGGCCGCCGCGCGAATTTCATCCGGCGACGACATGGTCTCGATCCAGGCAACATCGGCACCACCGGCCTTGAGGCCCTCCATCTGCTCGACAAACGCTGCGACCGCATCCTCGTAGGACATGGCACCGAGCGGGATCAACAATTCACCGGTCGGACCGACGGAACCCGCGACGATCACCTTGCGCGGCGCCTTGTCGGCAACCGAGCGGGCGATTTCAGCGGCCTTCTTGTTCAGCTCATGCACGCGGTCCTGGGCATGGTGCAGCTTCAGGCGATGGCGCGTGCCGCCAAACGAATTGGTGAGGATGATGTCGGCACCCGCATCGACGAAATCCTGATGCAGCTTGACGATCTTTTCCGGCTGCGCCTCGTTCCAGAGTTCGGGCGCTTCGCCGGCCTCGAGACCCTGCGCGAAAAGATTGGTGCCGGTGGCCCCATCGGCGAGCAGCACGCCCTTTTCGGCCAGCAGTTCGGAAAGCGGATTGGACGGGGTTGCCATGGCGGTTCCTCTCTTTGTCATGCTGATCATATAAAGAAGTCTTTATATGGTTTCAATCTCCAAAACGACAACGGCCCCGCACTGCGCGGGGCCGTTGAGCCGCATCTCCCTTGTGGGAGAGAAAAGCGCTACTCCGCCGCGAGCTGTTTGTCTTCGTGGCTCTTCGGCGTGACCATGGCGGAGATGATCTGCTGCAAGTCCGCGCGGCCAATCGGCGTGCCGGCATCGTCAGTAACAATGGTGCTCGACTGGCGGGCATCCGTCATGATCCGGGCTGCCGCTTCCAGAACCGTGCCGCCGGGCAGGGCAAGCCCTTCGCTCGGGCCGGAGACAGGACCCATGATCGTATCGAGACGGATCACGCGGCCGCGGTTCACTTCCTTGACGAAGGCGGAGATGTAGTCGTCGGCCGGTTGCAGGACGATCTCCTGGCCGGTGCCCTGCTGGATGACTTCGCCGTCGCGCAGGATCGCGATCTTGTCGCCGAGCCGCAGCGCTTCGTCCAGATCGTGGGTGATGAAGACAACCGTCTTCTTCAACTCCTGCTGCAGGTCGAGAAGCACTGTCTGCATGTCGACGCGGATCAGCGGATCGAGCGCCGAATAGGCTTCGTCCATCAATAGGATGTCGGCGTCGTTCGAAAGCGCGCGAGCAAGACCGACACGCTGCTGCATGCCGCCGGACAACTGGTTCGGATAGTGGCTTTCGAAGCCGGAGAGACCGACGCGATCGATCCAGCGGCGACCGATATCCTCGCTCTTCGAACGTGGAATCCCTTGGATATCCAAGCCGTAGATAGTGTTTTCCAGCACGGTGCGATGCGGCAGCAACGCGAACTTCTGGAAGACCATCGCCGTCTTGTGGCGGCGGAACTCCCGGAGCTCCAGAGGGTTCATCCGACAGACATCGACACCGTCATACAGCACTTCGCCCGACGTCGGTTCGATCAGCCGATTGATGTGGCGGATCAGCGTCGACTTGCCGGAGCCGGAAAGACCCATGACGACGGTGATGCCGCCACCCGGCATCTGGATGTTGATGTCCTTGAGGCCGAGCACATGGCCATGCGTCTCGTTGAGCTCCGCCTTCGACATACCCGCTTTCACCTGATCGATGAAAGCCCCGCCGTTCGGCCCGAAGATCTTGTAGAGATTGCGGATCTCGATGTCGTGACTAGCCATGGACCACCTCCGTATGGCGCTGAAGACGCTTGCCATAGGCCTGGCTGGCGCGGTCGAAGATGATGGCGATGGCGACAAGCGCGAAGCCGTTGAGGAAGCCGATCGTCAGGAACTGGTTGGAGATCGCCTGCAGAACGTTCTTGCCGAGCCCACCAACACCGATCATCGAGGCCACCACGACCATGGCAAGTGACATCATGATGGTCTGATTGATGCCGGCCATGACGGTCGGCAGCGCCAGCGGGATCTGCACGTTCATCAGCTTCTGGCTTGGCGAGGAACCGAAGGCGTCGGCTGCTTCCAGCACTTCGCGGTCGACGAGCCGGATGCCGAGATTGGTCAGGCGGATCATCGGCGGCACAGCATAGATCACGACCGCGATCACGCCTGGCACCTTGCCGATACCGAAGACCATGACGACGGGGATCAGATAGACGAAACTTGGCAGCGTCTGCATCACGTCCAGGATCGGATTGACCAGGGACTGTGCACGATCAGAACGCGCCATCATGATGCCGATCGGAATACCGATGACGATCGCGAGCAGTGTCGAGACGGTGACGATCGCGAGCGTGATCATCGTGTCTTCCCAGAGCCCGACGAAACCGATGAACAGCATGCCGATGACGGTGATAGCGACGATCCGCATGTTGCGGCTGGTCAGATAGACGATGAGCACCATCGCAGCCAGGAAAATGAACCAGGGCGTGTTGACGAACAACGCCTCGAGCCAGTTCAGGAAAAGCTGCAGTGGATGCGTGACGGCATCGATCACGTTGCCATAGGCACGGACGAAGCCCTTGAAACTGTCGTCGATACTTTTGCGCGCAACGCGCATGACCGTATCGTCGATTTCCGGAAACCTGCACAGCACTTCGGGCAGGTAGTTACATAAAGTCGAAGCCATCTCGTTCCCCTTGTCGACCCTCGCACTTTATGACGTTTGAAACGCTGCGATGGGCCCTGACGGCGATGCCATATTCCCGAGTGAGAGGCTAATCGAGTTCCGGAAGGGAATTCATGCCGTCTGCGACGTCGGGAGTCGTTTGAATGGCGTGATGCGGCATGCCGCTTCGCAGAAAGCGCGGCGGGCCGAAGCCCGCCGCATGGTTGCAGACAGTTCAGGCTTAGAGAGAAGCCTTGATCTTTTCGGCGACCTCAGGGGCGACCCAGGTCGTCCACATGTCCGGATAGGTTTCGAGGAAGTGCTTGGCGCCATCTTCATTGGTGCCCTGGTTTTCTTCCATCCAGGCGAGAACCTTGCCGACGGTCGCGTTGTCCCACTTGCGGGTCTTCACGTAGTCCATGGCAACGCCGGCCTTTTCAGCAAAGCCCTTGGTGACGACCGTGTAGACGTCGGACACCGGATAGGCATTCACCTTCGGATCGGCGCAATCCGGAACGGCCGTGCAGGCATCCCAGTTGGCCTTGTCGTGCTCAACGCCGAAGGAGAGCTTGACCATTTCGTACTTGCCGAGGATGGCGGTCGGAGCCCAGTAGTAGCCGAGCCAGCCCTTCTTGTTTTCAAAGGCGTTGGCGATCGAGCCGTCGAGGCCGGCAGCCGAGCCGGTGTCAACAAGTTCAAAGCCCTTTTCCTTTGCGCCAAGCGCACGGTAGAGGTTGGCGGTCGAAACCTGGCAGTTCCAGCCCGACGGGCAGTTGGTCACGGCAGCCTTGGTCGGATCTTCCGGAGCCGGGAAGAGATCGGGACGCTTCAGCGCGTCTTCGACGGTCTTGATGTCTGGGTTGGCATCAGCGATGAATTTGGGGATCCACCAGCCTTCAACGCCGCCGTCCGAGAGCAGCGGGGCAGCCTGGATAAGACGGCCTTCGGCAATTGCCTGGTCGAGAGCGGTGCGCACGGCATTGACCCAGAATTCCGGAGCCATGTCCGGCTGGCCCTTTTCATTCATCGAGGCGAAGGTCGGCATGGTGTCACCGGTGACGACGGTCACGGTGCAGCCATAGCCGCTTTCCAGGATGATCTTGTCGACATAGGCAGCGACGCCGGCCGAAGCCCAGTTCATTTCTGCGATGGAGACATCGCCGCATTCGGCAGCCTGGGCGGACCCGGCAACTGCGTAAAGGCCCGCGGCGAGAAGTGTGGAAGCAAGGAGCTTCTTCATGGAGTTAAGACCTCCCAGTCTTATCTTGCAGCGTTCATCGGAAAGGGCAGGGACGGCTACTGCGCACCGCTCTGCCAATTTGCTCTTCACAGCGAATGGTGACCGGGGCGCGTCTCGCCGGCTCGCCATTCATGTGACCGGGCCTTGTCATGAGGGGCTGATTGCCCTGTCGACCGCGTGTCACGACCATCAGCCTACGTCTTTGGTTCTGAAAATCAACCTCTCGCCGCAGCCAACGGGTCCGGTGGTCGCCGCCCCAAGCCATTGGTGCGACTGATTTTGCCGCATTTCGGCTCTGGCGCGAGCCTTGGTCGCCCAAGGGACGGGCAGTTGTATCCGGCGGATCAGAAGCTGGGGAGGGTCGCCCTCTCACGTGAGACTTAACGTGTCTCAACTGCGTCAATATGACGGGCGTTTGCATGCTCGGAGGCACGCACAAAAAAATTTGAAAAAATGCGATCTGGCCCCGATCGATAACGATCCAGTAACGTCTGTAACGATAGATGGAGGGGCCGGCGCGTTACTGTCGGTTGCGCCCCGGATCGAGTATCGCGTACCGGGGCGTTTTGTTATTCTGGCGCACCTGCTCCGCAATCGAAGGTCTGATGGACCGCCGCATTCCAGGTGCCGAAGTGTCGATCAGACCTTGGCGGCCTTGATCGGATTGCGAACTTCCCAACGGGCGACAGGCTGACGCTGCGGTGCACGACCGTTCCAGGCGATGGCGAGGCTATTGCGGTTCTGCAGGATGTAGAGCATGGGTGTTTCCTAGGGTGCTGCGCCTCTTCGGGGCGCTGATTTCGAGCCGCAGATAATCACTTCGGAGACGCTGCGCCAGAGCGCAAACCGTCATGACGCGTCGCAAATGACAAACTGCGCACGAAAGGCCCGCGACAGGCTGCCGCAGTGTCGCATTTGCAGTAACCTTGGTGGCAAGATCGCGGCAAAACCATGAAAAACAGGCGATCTATGCCGAGGCGGAAACAGGACAGGATGCGATGACACGGACGATCATGTTGCAGGGGACAGGGTCTGATGTCGGAAAGACGATACTCGTCGCAGGACTCTGCCGGCTGGCGTCTAATCGTGGCCTGAAGGTCGCCCCTTTCAAGCCGCAGAACATGTCCAACAATGCGGCCGTTTCCGATGATGGTGGCGAGATCGGAAGGGCCCAATGGCTTCAGGCGCTCGCGGCCCGAACGCCCTCCTCGATCCACATGAACCCGGTCCTCTTGAAGCCGCAGAGTGAAACCGGCAGCCAGATCATCGTGCAAGGCAAGGTGTTCGGCCAGGCGAAGGGGCGCGACTATCAGCGCTTGAAACCGCAGCTTCTCGGAGCGGTCCTCGAAAGTTTCGCAACCGTCAGTGAGGGCCGCGACCTCGTGATCGTCGAAGGCGCGGGATCGCCGGCTGAAATAAATCTGCGTGCCGGCGACATCGCCAATATGGGCTTTGCCACCCGTGCCAAGGTTCCGGTCGTGCTCGTCGGCGACATCGACCGGGGAGGGGTGATCGCCTCGCTCGTCGGCACGCATACCATTCTGCCCGACGAGGATCGCGCCCAGATCGTCGGCTATATCATCAACAAGTTCCGCGGCGATGTCAGCCTGTTCGACGACGGAATTTCCGCGATCGGTGACTTCACCGGTTGGCCCTGCTTCGGCGTGATCCCCTGGCTGAAAGCGGCAGGCCGGCTACCCGCCGAGGATTCGGTCGTGCTGGAGCGGCTGGCCAAGGGGAATGGCGGAGCTCTGAAAGTCGCGGTTCCCGTCCTGTCGCGCATCGCCAATTTCGACGATCTCGATCCGCTCGCAACCGAGCCGGAAGTCGACCTCGTCTACATCAGGGCCGGTGATCGACTGCCGCCCGATGCGGGACTTGTCGTTCTGCCGGGTTCCAAGTCGACCATTGCTGACCTGGAGGAGTTCCGCGCCAATGGCTGGGACCGTGATCTCCAGATGCATCTGCGTCGCGGCGGCCGGGTCATCGGCATCTGCGGCGGTTACCAGATGCTCGGCCGAAGCGTTGCAGACCCCCTCGGCCTCGAAGGCGCACCCCGCACGGTTGAAGGGCTCGGCCTCATCGATGTGGAGACGGTGATGGCCGCAGAAAAGACAGTGCGCAATAGCAAGGCCCACTCGCTTGAGCACGACGTTCCGCTGTCAGGCTACGAGATCCATCTGGGTGTGACCGAAGGGCCTGATACCGTGCGGGCGCCCATCGAGATAGACGGACGCCCCGATGGCGCATCCTCCGCTGACGGACGGGTAATCGGGACCTATCTGCACGGATTGTTCTCCAGCGACCCCTATCGCCGCAAGCTGTTGGAAAGCTTTGGGATCGAAGGCGGCGGAAAGAGCTACCGTGCCATGGTCGACGAAGCGCTCGATGAACTCGCCGCCGAGCTTGAGACCCGCCTGTCGCGCGATTGGCTGACGCAACTGCTGGGCTGATTCTATTGTTTCTTGAAAGAGCAGGCGGCCCATTCACCTTCTCAGTCTCTGGTAGGTGAAGACCGCAGAACAAAACACCAGGCCGAAATGACAGATGAAAAAGTTGGCCGTCCGGACACGGATGACCAAGACGTCAGATTAATGCGCCTCAGTCACATCCATTGGCGATGCCATCAGCTCGCCGCCGCCCAACGAATTGTTCGAGTATTTGAAAGCGAGAATGCTGAGCACCGAGGCGACCAGCAGGATGAAGATGTAACGCATTGTTTTTTGCTCCTGCCTGAAGCTCTTGAACGAGATTGCGGCAAAAGCAGTTCCGCTCGACAGACTTTTGGGCCCAAGCAACCACCGAAGCTCAGCACTTGTTGCTGATCCGCAACAAATTGGGCTTCAGCCCGTCGCGACTTCGGTCGGCGACGCCGTCAACCGCCTGGTTCCGAGCGAATTGTCCGAATGTTTGATCGCCAGAATGCTGAACACTGCCGCGATCATCAAGAATACCATCACGCGCATGGGCTACCCCTAGCCAGAACATGGCTCAGAATAGAACAATGCGATTGGAGATCGGCTAAGCGGATCGTTACAATCTGAATGATCTGGCGGAAATTCTGAACAGTGGTGAGAGCGCAGGGATTCGAACCCTGGACCTACTGATTAAAAGTCAGTTGCTCTACCGGCTGAGCTACGCTCTCCCGTGCGGATTTTGCGCCGCCTCAAGAAGTGCGCGGAACATATGCAGGTGACCCCGACCGGTCAACCGCAAAAATGCAGTTTGCCAAGCAAAATTCAGCCCCGTTGTCGCAGCTTACGCATTGGTGATTGGCAAGCATGGGGTTGCGGGATTAGGAAGGGCCCGGTTCGGGTTCCGGAGTTGATCGTGTCGATTGCCGATATTTCCTTTTTCAGCGCGCTTCTGGCCGGAGCCTTGTCCTTCCTGTCGCCCTGCGTGCTGCCGCTCGTGCCGCCCTACCTCTGCTACATGGCAGGCATTTCGGTCGACCAGTTCCGCGATGGCGAGCAGGCTCAGAATGCCGCTGCCCGTCGAACCGTGCTCCTGACCTCGCTGGTCTTCACCCTGGGCTTCGCAACCGTCTTCGTCTCGCTTGGGGCAGGGGCGTCTACGATCGGCGGCCTCTTGCGCCAGCACATGGATATTCTGTCGAAGATTGGTGGCGCAATCATCATCGTGATGGGCCTCAATTTTCTCGGCGTCTTCCGGCTTGGCCTGCTGTCCTCGGAATATCGATTCGCAGGCGGTGGAAAGCCGGCAACACTGTCGGGCGCCTATGTCATGGGGCTGGCTTTCGCCTTTGGCTGGACGCCCTGCATCGGACCCGTCCTTGGGGCGATCCTCGGCGTGGCCGCCTCCAAGGAGACCGTCGGTGACGGTGCCCTGCTGCTTGCCATCTATTCGCTCGGTCTTGCCGTACCCTTCTGGATCGCAGCTGGCTTCTCCGGCGCCTTCATGCGCTTCCTCACCCGTTTCCGCCGCCATCTGGGCCTGGTGGAGAAGGCTATGGGCGCGCTCCTTGTCCTCACAGGCCTCGCCTTCATGTTCGGCTACATCACGGACCTGGCGATCTGGTTCCAGCAGACCTTTCCAATCCTCTCGCAAATCGGCTAAGTCGCGACAGGGCGCAGTTTCGCGCTCCGAGGGAGAAAGCCCATGGCGGATATCGTCGCGCTGGTCCTGCCGTTCTTCGGCCTGATCCTGATTGGCTATGTATCGGGCAAGCTCGGCGACCATTCTGCCCAGGCACTCGGCTGGCTGAATTTCTTCGTCATCTACGTCACTCTGCCGGCGCTCTTCTTCAAGCTCGTGTCGCGCACGCCGATCGAAGAATTGACGCGCATCGATTTCATCGCCGCCTGTCTTGCTGCCACCTATTCCATCTTCGTGCTGGTCTTCGTCATCGGCCGCTATGTTCGCGGTAACAACATCGCCGAATCGACGGTGCAGGCGCTGGCCGGCGCCTATGGCAATATCGGCTACATGGGCCCAGGCCTCTCGCTGCTTGCCTTTGGTGAAAAGGCAGCCGTCCCGGTGGCGCTGGTGTTCTGCTTCGAAAACGCTGTCCACTTCATGGTCGCGCCGGCGATGATGGCCTTTGCCGGTGGCGACAAACGGCCGCCCGCGCAACTCGCCTTCGATGTCGTTAAGAAGATCCTCACGCATCCCTTCATCATCGCGACCCTCATCGGCTTCCTCGCCGCAGCGCTTGCATTCGAACCACCGCTCGCATTGCAGCGCCTGATCGACTACCTTGCCCAGGCTGCCGCCCCATGCGCCCTGTTTGCAATGGGCGTGACGCTGGCACTGCGCCCGTTGAAGCGCATTCCGGCCGAGATCGGCTACATCGTGCCGATCAAGCTCGTGCTGCACCCCGTGCTCGTTTATGTCGTCTTGAGTTTCGTCGGCAATTTCGACCCGCTCTGGGTCTATACTGCGATCCTGCTCGCCTCGCTGCCGACGGCGACAAACGTCTTCGTCATCGGCCAGCAATATGGCGTCTGGCAGGAAAGGGCGTCCGCCACGATCCTGATCACCACGGTGATTTCGGTCTTTTCCGTCTCTGCGCTTCTCTTCGCCATCACCCAGGGTTACTTACCTGCGGACCTTTTCCCGTAGCATCGAAGGCAGGTTCTTGAGCCCCCGCCCGGGTGCCACCCCTTCTTGCATCACGAGGTTGCGCAAAGGCGCAATACTGGCCAGCACCTGAAGACCGGCAGCCCGGAGCATCTGCACCGGCAACAGGCCCGACAGCAGCGAGCGGTTGAGCAGGTCCACACTCGCCGTCCGGCTGGCGATATCAATCCTGCGTTTGCGGTCGAATCGGTCGCCACAGTCGGCTGCAATCGGCGCTGCACTGTGATCGATCAGGATCTCCTCCAGAGCTGCGATGTCGCGCAGGCTCAAGTTAAGGCCCTGGGCGCCGATCGGCGGGAAGGCATGGCCTGCTTCGCCGATAAAGGCAGCGCGCCCCTTGCCGTACTGGCGAGCCGTCATGCCCGAAAGCGGCCAGGCCTGCACGCCGGCTTCCACCGAGACCTTGCCGAGCATGGACTGCATGCGCCCCTCGACTTCCGTCGAAAGTTGCTCTGATGAAAGCGATGTCAGCCTCTCGGCCTCCTGCGGCGTCACCACCCAGACAAGGCTGGAACGCAACCCTGGAAGGGGAACCTGCGTAAACGGTCCCGATTCGGTGTGGAATTCCGTCGAGATATTCTGGTGCGGCAGCGTGTGAGTGAAATTCATCACCACGGCGGTCTGCGGATAGGACCAGGTCTTCACGCCGACCCCGGCGCTTTCGCGGGTCTTGGACTTGCGGCCATCAGCCCCGATCACGAAACCCGCGGTCAGTGGCTCTTCACCCTGAATGCCGATCGTCACTGCATCGGCGCCAACATGGATCGTCTCAGCAGCACCAGGCTTGCGCGTGATCAAGGGCTCCGCCGCCACGGCTTTCGACAGTGTTTCAAGCAGAGCCGAATTCGGGGTATTGTAACCAAAGGCATCAAGTCCGATCTCGGCGCTTCGGAAGGCGACAGTGGGCGCACGCAGCAGCCGTTTCGTCCCATCGATGATCTGCATCACCTGGAGCGGTGCGGTCCGGGTGCTCAACTCCTCCCAGAGGCCAAGCCGCTCCATCATAGCGAGCGACTGGTCCATCAGCGCGGTCGTCCGACGGTCGGAACCGTCAGGCTCGGGTCCAACGAGTACGACGCGTCTCCCTCCACGGGCCATGGCGATCGCCGCGATCTGACCGGCCGGCCCGGCGCCGATGACGGCGATGTCGAATTCGTAGGTCATGGTCAGGATCCCGATTGTCTTCTCTGTCATAGTATCTAGATCCCGATCACGACAAAATCCATGGGCCCAAATGGCGCAGTCGTATGAAACGCCTGCCCGCGAAAAGCGGGCATAGACCGCCACTTGTGTTGCAAACTGCGTCGTTTCGTCCGATACCGTTTCCTCCGAAATGCCGCCGACTGGAGCAAGGATGAAGATCTTCAACTACAAGCGGGTGCCTTATGCCGAGATCCGCGCGTTCTCGGTCCATATTCTGACCGCTTCCGGATCCTTTCTTGCCTTTCTCGGCGTTGTCGCAGCAGCCGAACGGCGTTTCGTGGACATGTTCTGGTGGCTGGGCCTGGCGCTTCTCGTTGATGGCATTGATGGACCGATCGCCCGCAAGGTGCGTGTGAAGGAAGTACTTCCCAACTGGTCCGGCGATACGCTCGACAACATCATCGACTACGTCACCTATGTTCTACTGCCGGCCTTTGCGCTCTATCAGAGCGGCATGATCGGAGAGCCCTGGTCCTTCGTCGCCGCCGGCCTGATCGTCGTGTCGAGCGCGATCTACTACGCCGACATGGGCATGAAGACGGACGAGTATTTCTTCTCCGGTTTCCCCGTCGTCTGGAACATGCTGATCTTTACGCTCTTCGTCATCGATGCCAGCGCAACGACGGCCCTGATCGTGGTTCTCGCCTCCGTATTCCTGACATTCCTTCCGATCCATTTCCTTCACCCCGTGCGGGTCAAGCGGCTGCGGACGGTGAATATGGCGGTCTTCCTGCTCTGGTGTGCCTTCGGCGGATATGCGCTCCTGTTGCATTTCCAGTCGCCCCCCTGGGTCGTCTGGGGTACGATCCTGACCGGCCTTTACCTCTATGCCATCGGCGGCGTGCTGCAGATTTTCCCGGCCCTGGGGCGCCGGGACTAAAGCTCGGCCGTGATGGCTGGGCAAAACCAAAAAAAACTTTTGCCTATATATTGTGCGCTGCCGCAAACCGGTTATGAATTGAGCGGCGGACCGGGCGCAAGACCCGGCCGGGACGCATCGCAATGCAAGAGGGACCTGTGCCGCAACAACCGCCCGAGGGTGACAAGCCGCTACTGACCGTGCGGGGCCTCACGAAGCTGTTCGGCAGTTTCAAGGCCTGCGACGGCATCGATCTCGACATCGGCCATGGCGAGATCCATGCGCTTCTCGGCGAAAATGGCGCCGGCAAGTCGACCCTGGTGAAGATGCTCTTCGGCATTCTCGCACCGTCTGTCGGCACGATCGGATGGGAAGGCCAGGAGAGGATCATCCCCAATCCAGCCGCCGCCCGCCGTCTCGGCATCGGCATGGTTTTCCAGCACTTTTCTCTGTTCGAGGCGCTGACGGTCGCGGAAAACATCGCTCTGTCGCTCGACGAGAAGATCTCCATCTCCGAATTGTCCAAAAAGGCTGCCGAGCTTTCGGCCGCCTACGGCCTGCCGCTTGATCCGGGCGCCCATGTCGCCGATCTCTCGGTCGGCGAGCGCCAGCGCATCGAAATCGTCCGCGCACTGCTGCAGAACCCCAAACTCATCATCCTCGACGAGCCGACTTCGGTGCTGACGCCGCAAGAGGCAGACAAGCTGTTCGAGACGCTGTTCAAGCTGAAGGCGGAAGGGCGCTCTGTCCTTTATATCAGCCACCGTCTCGAGGAAGTGCAGCGCATTTGCGACCGCGCGACCGTGCTTCGTCACGGCAAGGTGACCGGCGCTTGCGATCCGCGCCAGGAGACCCCGGCCTCGCTCGCCCGCATGATGGTCGGTGCCGATGTCGCCGGTGTCGAAAAGGTCGAGCCGCCCGCAGACGGTGCCATCCAGTTGCAGGTCACTGATCTCTCGGTCAGCCCGCGCACGCCGTTTGCCATGCCGCTCAAGAATGTCTCGATGACGGTGAAAGCGGGCGAGATCCTGGCGATCGCTGGTGTTGCCGGCAATGGTCAGAGCGAGCTGTTCGACGCACTCTCCGGTGAATACCCGGTGCAGAGCCCCGATGCGATCCGATTGCGTGGCAAGTCGGTCGGCCGTCTGGGGATCAACGAGCGGCGCCTTCTCGGCGGCGGCTTTGTGCCCGAGGAGCGCCACGGCCATGCGGCCATTCCCGCCATGAGCCTGTCCGAAAACCTTTTCCTGTCGCGCAACGCGTCTGACCGGAGCGCCTATCTCTCGGGCGGCAAGATCGGCCTCATCCGCCATGGTCTCGTCCAGCAGGCGGCCCGTCGTATCTCCGAGATGATGGACGTGCGCAAAAGCGGTGATGATCCGGCAGCCGGCTCGCTGTCGGGCGGCAACCTGCAGAAATTCATCGTCGGCCGCGAACTCGATCGCCAGCCCTCCGTGCTCGTCGTCAACCAGCCGACCTGGGGTGTGGATGCAGGTGCTGCTAGCCGCATCCGGCAGGCGCTGGTCGATCTGGCCAAGTCGGGCTCGGCAGTCGTCGTCATCAGTCAGGACCTCGACGAGATCTTCGAAGTGGCGACATCGATCGCCGCCATTTCCGAAGGCAGGCTGTCCGACGCCTATCCCGCCTCGACCATGACCCGCGAACGCATCGGCATCCTGATGGGCGGCGTCCACGGTCTCCAGACTGCCCCGGAGGCGGCCCATGCGCATTGAACTTGAACGCCGCTCCCGCCAGTCGAACCTCTTTGCGATCGTCTCGCCGCTTCTGGCATTGGCGCTCACCGTCTTCTTCGGCGGCATCATGTTCGCGCTGCTCGGCAAGGACCCGGTCTCCGCCCTTTTCAGCTTCTTCATCGAGCCATTGCTCGAGGTCTGGTCGTTGCATGAGCTTGCGGTCAAAGCCGCACCCCTGATCCTGATCGGCGTTGGCCTGTCCGTCTGTTATCGCTCGAACAACTGGAACATCGGCGCCGAAGGCCAGTTCATCGCCGGTGCGATCGTCGGCTCCATCCTGCCGATCACCTTCTATGAGTGGACCTCGCCGCTCCTCCTGCCGCTGATGCTGGTGATGGGCGCGATCGGTGGTGCCGCCTATGCCGCGATCCCGGCCCTGTTGAAGACGCGTTTCAACACCAATGAGATCCTGACCAGCCTGATGCTGGTCTATATCGCGCAGCTTCTCCTCGACTGGCTGACCCGCGGCATCTGGAAGGATCCAGCGGGCTACAACTTCCCGCAGTCGCGCTCTTTCGTGTCAGAGGCCGTGCTGCCGGAGATCCTGTCGTCCGGCCGCGCCCATCTCGGCATCGTCTTCGCCCTGATCGCGGCCGTCGCCGTCTGGTTCATGATGCGCTACACGCTGAAGGGCTTTCAGGTCGTGGTGCTCGGCCAGTCCGAACGGGCAGGGCGCTTCGCCGGCTTCTCGTCCCGCAAGATGGTCTGGTTCTCGATGATGTTCTCGGGCGCGCTGGCAGGCCTTGCCGGCATTTCGGAAGTCTCCGGCTCGATCGGTCACCTGCAGCCGACCATTTCACCGGGTTACGGCTTCACCGCCATCATCGTCGCCTTCCTCGGTCGCCTCAATCCACTCGGCATCATCGCCTCCGGCTTCGTGCTGGCGCTCACCTATCTCGGCGGCGAGGGCGCACAGCTGTCGATCGGCGTCTCCGACAAGGTGACCCGCGTCTTCCAGGGTCTGCTGCTGTTCTTCGTACTCTCCTGCGACACCCTCATTCTCTATAAAGTGCGCCTCGTATTTGATCGCGCCCGCAACACGGCTTCGAAGGGTGCGTGACGATGTTTGAAGCCATCCTTCTGACCATCATCACGGCATCCACACCTCTGGTGATCGCCGCCATGGGTGAGCTCGTCGCCGAGCGCTCTGGTGTGCTCAACCTCGGCGTCGAAGGCATGATGATCATCGGCGCCGTCTGCGCCTTCATCGCCACCAACATGACCGGCTCGCCCTATATCGGCGTGCTGGCGGGCATCGCGACAGGCGCTCTGTTCTCGCTTCTCTTCGGTTTCCTGACGCTGACCCTGGTCGCGAACCAGGTCGCGACTGGTCTTGCGCTAACCATCCTCGGCCTCGGCGTTTCCGGCATGGTCGGCGAAAGCGTGGTCGGTGTGCCGGGCGTCAAGATGCAGCCGATCGTCATTCCGCTCCTCTCCGATATCCCGGTCATCGGCCCGATCCTCTTTGCCCAGGACCTGTTCTTCTACCTCTCCATCCTCCTGGTGGCTGGTGTGAACTGGTACCTGTTTAAGAGCCGCTCCGGCTTGAAGCTGCGCGCCATCGGCGACAGCCACGGCTCGGCCCACACGCTCGGACTTCCGGTCATCCGCACCCGCTATCTCGCCGTGATGTTCGGTGGCGCCTGTGCCGGCCTTGCCGGTGCACAGCTGTCGCTCGTCTATACCCCGCAATGGGTGGAAAACATGTCTGCCGGCCGCGGCTGGATCGCGCTCGCCCTCGTTGTCTTCGCCGCATGGCGGCCTTGGCGGGTTCTCGCCGGCGGCTATCTCTTCGGCGCGGTCACCATCGGCCAGCTCCATGCCCAGGCTCTTGGCATCGGTCTGCCCTCGCAATTTCTGTCCGCATTGCCCTATGCGGCGACCATTGTGGTGCTGATTATAATCTCCCATAATCGCCGCACGACGCTGATCAACACGCCAGCCTGCCTCGGCAAGCCGTTCGTGCCGGATAGATAATCAAAACAAAAGCTTCAACCTAACCAGACAGGGGTACATCATGAAGAACATCCTCCTCGCGCTTGCCGCTTCGGCAGCCGCCATCGTCGGCGTCGCGGCACCGGCCGCCGCTCAGGACAAGACGAAGGTCTGCTTCGTCCACGTCGGCTCGAAGACTGACGGTGGCTGGACCCAGGCCCACGACATCGGCCGCCAGCAGCTCCAGGCCCATTTCGGCGACAAGATCGAAACGCCTTACCTCGAAAACGTGCCGGAAGGCCCGGATGCCGAGCGCGCGATCGAGCGCATGGCCCGCTCCGGCTGCGCCCTGGTCTTCACGACCTCCTTCGGCTTCATGGACGCGACCCTGAAGGTCGCCGAGAAGTTCCCGGATGTGAAGTTCGAGCATGCGACCGGCTACAAGACCGCTGCCAACGTCGCGACCTACAACTCGCGCTTCTATGAAGGCCGCTTCATCAACGGTCAGATCGCCGGCAAGATGTCGAAGACCGGCGTCGCCGGCTACATCGCCTCCTTCCCGATCCCGGAAGTCGTCGCCGGTATCAACGCGTTCCTGCATGGCGCACGGACCGTCAACCCGGAATTCAAGCTGAAGGTCATCTGGGTCAACACCTGGTTCGACCCCGGCAAGGAAGCTGATGCCGCCAAGGCTCTCTTCGACCAGGGCGTCGACGTGCTCACCCAGCACACCGACACGACCGCTCCGATGCAGGTTGCTGAAGAGCGCGGCCTGAAGGCATTCGGCCAGGCCTCCGACATGATCGCCGCCGGCCCGACCGCGCAGCTCAGCGCCATCGTCGACACCTGGGCACCTTACTACATCAAGCGCACCCAGGCCGTGATCGACGGTACCTGGTCCTCCGCTCAGACCTTCGACGGCCTGAAGGACGGCATCCTTTCGATGGCGCCCTACACCAACATGCCTGACGACGTGAAGGCGATGGCAATGGACACGGAAGCCAAGATCAAGTCCGGCGAACTGAAGCCCTTCTCCGGCCCGATCAACAAGCAGGATGGTACGGCCTGGCTGAAGGAAGGTGAGTCGGCAGACGACGGCACCATCCTTGGCATGAACTTCTACATCGAAGGTGTAGACGACAAGCTTCCGCAGTAAGTTTTGCGGATCAGACTTGCGGAAAGGGCGCCTTCGGCGCCCTTTCTTTTTAGCCTTCCCGTGAATAGGAAAATTCTTGAGTACTCACTTCACGATCTTTGCTGTTTCATATAACAAGCCGTCCCAAGGTACAGTGGGGACGGGTGACGGATGCGCAAGGATGAAGTTCGGGATCTGAAGATCGTCACGAATCTCCGCACCAGCCATGCCCGCGTGGTCGATCAGCTTGGTCTGGCAATCGTCGGCGGGCAGTTCGATATCGGTGAACCTTTACCCGGCGACACCGAGCTGGAATCGCAGTTCGACGTGTCGCGTTCGGTCCTGCGAGAAGCGATGAAAACGCTGACCGCCAAGGGCCTGGTCGTCGCAAAGTCACGCGTCGGCACCAGGGTGACCGATCGCTGCCATTGGAACCTCATCGACGAAGACGTTCTTCGCTGGCATTTCAAGGCTGGCGTCACCCGTGAATTCATCGACCACCTCTATGACGTCCGCCTGGTCTTCGAGCCGGCTTCTGCCGCTTACGCCGCCCTGCGCGCGACGCCCGAGGACTGCGCCGAATTGCGGCGCTATGCAAACCTGCTCGGGTCGGAAGATCTCGACTGGCAGAGCCAGGTGGAGGCAGATCTGCGTTTCCATGTGCTGCTCACCCTCGTCGGCGCCAATCCCTTTCTCGAAAGCATGATCGGCTTCTTGAAGGCCGCCCTCGACGGCGCCTTCACGCTGGCCTTCGACCCGAAACTGGCGGGGCGGGGCGAGTCGATCATCGAGACGCATCTCGCGATCGTCGATGCCATCGAGAAGAAGGATGCGGATGCTGCCCGCGCCGCAACCGAGAAAGTCGTCCAGCTCGGCCGCATCACGGCCCTGAAGGCCGCCGACGCGGCCGCCAATCGGAGCTGAGGGCAACGCCGGTCTTGCAGCCCTGCGTCTCGGGCGTTAGTGAGAATCGCGTTTCTCATGCCCGGAGCCATCCATGACCCGCACATGCCTTGCCATCGTCCTTGCTGCCGGCGACAGCACCCGGATGAAGTCCTCGATGTCCAAGGTGCTGCATCCGGTCGGCGGCCGCCCCATGATCGCCCACGTGATGGCGTCGATCGCAGCCTCCGGTGTCTCGGATGTGGCTCTGGTTCTCGGACGTGACGCGGAGAAGGTAGAGGCGGCCGCGAAGATCGGCGAACTCGCTGTCGAAAGCGTCCTGCAGATCGAACGCCTCGGCACCGGCCACGCCGTACTCATGGCCCGTGATGCAATCGTCCGCGGTTATGATGAAATTCTGGTCGCCTATGGCGACGTTCCCCTGATCACTGCTGCCCCGCTGAAGGCTGCCCGTGAAGCGCTCGCAGGCGGTGCGGATGTCGCGGTCATCGGCTTCCACACGAAAAACCCCGCGGGGTATGGCCGGTTGCTGGTAGAAAACGGCGAATTGGTCGCGATCCGGGAGGAGAAGGATGCGACCGAGGCCGAGCGTGCCGTCACCTGGTGCAACAGCGGCCTCATGGCCATCAACGGGCAGAAGGCGCTCGACATCCTGAGCCGGATCGGCAACAGCAATGCCAAGGGCGAATACTACCTGACCGACCTCGTCGAGATCGCCCGTTCGCTCGGCGGCAAGGCCGTCGCCGTCGATGCGCCAGAAAGCGAACTGACCGGCTGCAACAACCGCGCCGAACTCGCCGTCATCGAGCGCCTCTGGCAGGAGCGCCGTCGCCACGAGCTGATGGTCTCCGGCGTGACGATGATCGCACCGGAAACGGTCTTCCTCAGCCATGACACGGTCATCGGTCAGGATGCCCTGATCGAGCCGAATGTCGTCTTCGGCCCTGGTGTCACCGTCGAGGGCGGCGCCGTGATCCATGCGTTCTCTCATCTGGAAGGCGCCCATGTGTCCGCCGGTGCCACTGTCGGCCCCTTCGCCCGCCTGCGTCCCGGCGCCAACCTTGCCGAAGGCTCGAAGGTCGGCAATTTCTGCGAAGTGAAGAAGGCCGAGATTGGCAAGGGCGTCAAGGTCAATCACCTGACCTATATCGGCGACGCCGTGGTGGGTGCCGAAACCAATATCGGCGCCGGCACGATCACCTGCAACTATGATGGCGTGAACAAGCACGAGACCCGGATCGGGGCAGGTGCCTTCATCGGCTCCAATTCATCTCTCGTAGCCCCCGTCTCGATTGGCGACGGTGCGCTGATCGCCTCCGGCAGCGTGATCACCGAGGATGTGCCAGCCGACGCACTCGCCTTCGGTCGTGCCCGGCAGGAGATGAAGCCCGGCCGTGCCGCCGTCATCCGCGAGCGCAATCTGGCAATCAAGGCTGCCAAGAAGTCCGGCAAGTAAGAGCGCCAAACCAAACTTCACCGCTTGTAATGCTGCGTTGCATTACGAGACGAAACGCAATTTGACCTTAGGTGCGATTGCCTATTGCGGCGGAACCGCTAGGAACAGTCCGCGTGATGGATATGAAACGGAGAATTGCATGTGCGGCATCGTGGGCATCGTCGGTAACAAGCCCGTAGCGGAGCGTCTCGTCGACGCCTTGAAGCGGCTCGAATATCGCGGCTATGATTCTGCCGGCGTCGCCACCATCAACGACGGCAAGCTCGATCGCCGTCGCGCCGAAGGTAAGCTCTTCAATCTCGAGACCAAGCTCGCAGGCGAACCGCTCCCAGGCAATATCGGGATCGCGCATACCCGCTGGGCAACCCATGGCGTGCCGAACGAAACGAATGCCCATCCGCATTTCGTCGATGGCGTCGCGGTCGTCCACAACGGCATCATCGAGAATTTCTCCGAGATCAAGGAAGAGCTCGCGGCCGAAGGCGCCGTCTTCACCACGCAGACGGACACCGAAGTCGTCGCCCAGCTCTTGGCCAAGTATCGCCGCCAGGGCCTTGGCCGCCGCGAAGCCATGCACGAGATGCTGCGCCACGTGACCGGCGCCTACGCGCTCGCCGTCATCTTCCAAGACGATCCCTCGACGATCATGGCTGCCCGCTCCGGCCCGCCGCTCGCGATCGGCTTCGGCGATGGCGAGATGTTCCTCGGCTCCGACGCGATTGCGCTCTCTCCTTTCACCAACCGCATCGCCTATCTGCATGATGGTGACTGGGCCGTGATCGGCAAGCAGGGCGCGCACATCTTCGATATCGATGGCAATCCGGTCGATCGCCCGGTGCAGATCTCCTCGGCCAGCGCCTACATGATCGACAAGGGCAACCATCGCCACTTTATGGAGAAGGAGATCTACGAGCAGCCGGAAGTGATCTCCCACGCGCTGTCGCATTACGTCGACTTCGCCAATCACACTGTTCGGGGCGCGGCAAACGAGATCGATTTCGCCAACCTGCGCGGCCTCGCCATCTCAGCCTGCGGCACAGCCTATCTGGCCGGCCTGGTCGGCAAATACTGGTTCGAGCGTTACGCCCGCCTGCCGGTCGAAATCGATGTCGCCTCGGAATTCCGTTACCGCGAAATGCCGCTGTCGAAGGACCAGGCGGCCCTCTTCATCTCTCAATCAGGTGAGACCGCCGATACGCTCGCCTCGCTGCGTTACTGCCGTGACAACGGCCTGAAGATCGGTGCTGTGGTCAACGTCAAGGAATCGACGATCGCGCGCGAATCGGATGCCGTCTTCCCGATCCTCGCCGGCCCGGAAATCGGCGTTGCTTCCACCAAGGCTTTCACCTGCCAACTCGCCGTTCTCGCTTCGCTCGCGCTCGCCGCCGGTCGTGCCCGTGGCACGCTGACAGAAGCGGAAGAAAAGCAACTCGTGAAGAGCCTCGCAGAAATGCCGCGCATCATGAGCCAGGTGCTGAACGCGGTGCAGCCGCAGATCGAGGCCCTGTCGCGCGATCTCTCCAAGTTCAAGGACGTGCTCTATCTCGGGCGTGGCACCAGCTATCCGCTGGCGCTCGAAGGCGCGCTGAAGCTCAAGGAAATCTCCTATATCCACGCCGAAGGTTATGCCGCCGGCGAGCTGAAGCACGGCCCGATCGCCCTGATCGACGAAAACATGCCCGTCATCGTGATTGCACCCTTCGACCGCTTCTTCGAAAAGACCGTGTCGAACATGCAGGAAGTGGCAGCCCGCGGCGGCAAGATCATCTTCATCACCGACGAGAAGGGGGCAGCCGCCTCCAAGCTCCCGACCATGGCGACGATCGTTCTGCCCGTGGTCGCCGAGATCGTCTCGCCGATGATCTATTCGATCCCGATCCAGCTGCTCGCCTATCACACGGCCGTCTTTATGGGCACTGACGTCGACCAGCCCCGCAATCTCGCCAAGTCCGTCACGGTCGAGTGATCCCGGATCGGGGCAGGCCGCTGCCCCAATTCTTGCTCTTGCGCCCTAGGTGTCACTCCGGCATTGTCCGCAGCGTTACGGCACTGCACAATGACGGTGGGCATGACCGAAGGTTCTGACAGGATTTCGATGGCGACCCGGCTCAGGAACAACTTCCTGACCGGTTTGATCATTTGCGCCCCGATGGCGATCACCATTTACCTCACCTGGACCTTCATCCGCTGGGCCGACAGTTGGGTGAAACCCTATCTTCCGGATCGCTACAACCCGGAAGCCTATCTGAAGTTTGCCGTGCCAGGCACCGGGCTTCTCATTGCCATCCTCTTCATCACGCTTGTCGGCTTTCTCGGCCGAAACCTGATCGGCCGCTCGATCGTCTCCTACAGCGAAAACATCCTCAACCGGATGCCGCTGGTGCGTACCGTATACAAGAGCACCAAGCAGATCTTCGAGACGGTGCTCAAGGAACAGGGCAACTCCTTCAAGAAGGTCGGCCTCATCGAGTTTCCGCGGGCCGGAACCTGGGCGCTGGTCTTCATCTCGACGGATGCCAAGGGCGAGATTGCAGCTAAGCTCAACCAGGATGGCGAGGAAATGGTCGCCGTGTTCCTCGCGCCGACGCCTGTGCCGACCGCCGGATTCCTGATGTTCGTGCCACGCAGCAAGCTGATGCTGCTCGACATGAGCCCGGAAGAGGGTGTGAAACTCCTGATCTCTGCCGGTCTGGTGACGCCGGAATACAAGCCGACGGCTGCAGACGCCATGGCGGCGTTTCAGGACCTCGCGGCGGACGACCCGGTTGAGTCGCCCAAGCTTGCGGGCCGCTCCAAATAGCTCTTCCGTCACCCTGCATGCAGGAAGCGGATCGCTTCGTCGCGACGATGCAGATAGAGCAACGTCCTGACCGCCTCTCCGCGTTCGCTGGTGAGTTCCGGGTCTCGATCCAGCAGATAGGCCGCATCCTTGCGGGCGATCTCCAGAAGATCTCCGTGGTGCTCGAGGCTGGCGATCTTGAAGCCCGGCGTGCCCGACTGCCGCGTTCCCAAAAGCTCGCCTTCGCCTCTGAGCTTAAGATCCTCCTCCGCAATCAGAAAGCCATCCTCCGAATCGCGCAGGATCGAAAGACGCGCCTTGCCGGTCTCGCCGAGCGGTCCCTTGTAGAGCAGGATGCAGCTTGAGGCCTCGTCACCACGGCCCACGCGGCCGCGCAACTGATGCAGCTGGGCAAGACCGAAGCGTTCGGCATGTTCGATCACCATGATCGTCGCATCGGGCACATCGACGCCGACCTCGACCACTGTGGTCGCCACCAGCAGCCGCGTATCGCCGTTCTTGAAGGCGAGCATCGCGGCATCCTTCTCCGGCCCCGCCATGCGTCCATGCACCAAGCCGATCGGAGCCTTGATGAACTGCGCAAGCACCGCCTGCCGCTCCTCGGCCGACATCAGTTCGCTTTCCTCGGTTTCCTCGACCAGCGGGCAGATCCAATAGGCCTTCTTGCCCTCCGCAATGGCAGACCTCAGCCGTTCGATGACATCTGGTACGCGCTCGGTCGGCACGGTCACAGTCTGGATCGGCTTGCGGCCCGCGGGCTTCTCGGTAAGCTTGGAGACGTCCATATCGCCGAAGGCAGCCAGCACCAGCGTGCGCGGGATCGGTGTGGCCGTCATGACCAGCATATGCGGGGAGATGCCCTTGGAGGTCAGCCGCAGGCGCTGGTGCACACCGAAGCGATGCTGCTCGTCCACGACGGCAAGCGTCAGGTTCCGGTAGACCACGGCATCCTGGAAAAGCGCATGCGTGCCGATGACGATCTGAGCCTCGCCGGATGCGATCCGCTCCAGGATCGCCTCGCGCTCCTTGCCCTTGGTGCGCCCGGTCAGGACCTCGATCTTCAGGCCAGCCGCCGCACCGAGCTTGGCGAGCGTCGCATGGTGCTGCCGTGCCAGGATTTCCGTCGGCGCCATCAGCACAGCTTGCCCACCCGCCTCGACAGCGGCTGCCATGGCAAACAGCGCCACCAGCGTCTTGCCGGCGCCGACGTCACCCTGGACGAGCCGCAACATGCGCTGGTCTGTCGCCATGTCTTTCAGGATATCGTCGATCGCCGCCACCTGGCTGTTTGTCGGCGTAAAGGGCAGGGCAGCGCGGATCTTTCCGCTGAGTTCGCCCGTCGGCTTGATCGGGGTGCCCGGCACGCGTCTCAGCTTCTGCCGCACCAAGGCGAGCGACACCTGACCTGCGAGAAACTCGTCATAGGCCAGACGCCGCCGGGCGGGTGCCTGCGGGTCGATATCCTTCTCGTCGCGCGGATTGTGGAGAGCGACCAGACAGTCGCGCACACTGGCAAATCCCTGTTTGGCCGCGAGAGCCGCATCCGCCCATTCGGCAAGTTCCGGCATCTTCTCGACAGCGGATTCGACCGCCTTGCGCAACACTTTCGGTCCAAGCCCCGCCGTCAGCGGATAGACCGGCTCGACCAGCGGCAGGTTCTCCGCCTCGCTCGCCTTCACCATCAGGTCGGGATGAACCATGGATGGCCGACCGTTGAACCAGTCGACTTTCCCTGAGACCATGACGATCTCTTCGACGGGCAATGCCTTTTCCAGCCAGTTGCCCTTGACCCGGAAGAAGGTGAGCGCCAGTTCCCCCGTCTCGTCATGCAGGAAGATGCGGTAGGGCATGTTGTTCTTGCCCGGCGGGGGCGGCATGTGGCGGTCGACACGGCCCGTGATGGTGACGAGCGATCCCTGCTGAGCATAGGCGATGCCCGGCTGGTGGCGCCGGTCGATCAGCCGGTGCGGTGCGAGGAACAGCAGGTCGACGACCCGCGCATCCTCGGCATCCTCGCGCCCGAGCAGTGTGGCGAGAAGCTGGGCGAGCTTGGGACCGACTCCGCTGAGCGAAGCCACGGAGGCAAAGAGGGGATCGAGAAGATGGGGACGCATGATGGGGGCAAAATGCCTCGCAAAATGCCGGTTTGGCAAGCTGACATTTGCCGGTCGCTGCTCTATAGAGGCGCAAGAATTGGAAGGATGCCAAGATGACTGGACTGGTGAAAAGCAGTGCCGACCTCGATCCGCGCCGTCGGCGCATCCTGTTCCGCTGCTGGCACCGCGGCATCCGCGAAATGGACCTGATGCTCGGCCAGTTCTGCGAGGCCCATATCAGCGAGCTTTCCGACCAGGAACTCGACGAACTCGAGCATATCATGGAGGAGGAGGACAATGACCTCGTCCGCTACATCACAGGTGCCGATCCCGTGCCCGCCCATCTCCAGACGCCGCTCTTCGAACGCATAGCCGCCCTCCGGCCGGATTTCTCCCCGGTCACGGGCGAAGACACCACTGCAAAGTAACTGATGATGTCCCTGATCGATGTGAAGCGGATTGTCGGCGCACAATCCGCCCTGACGCTCTCCCATGTGCCCGACGGCATGGATGCCTTCATCCTCGCCGAACTCGCGCGTCAGGGCCGCCCTGTGGCCTACATCGTCTCCGACGGCCAGCGGCTGCAGAACCTCGAACAGACGCTCGGCTTCACCGCGCCAGACATCCCGGTCTTGAGCCTGCCGGCTTGGGACTGTCTGCCTTACGACCGCGTATCTCCATCCGCAGACGTCTCCGCCCGCCGCCTTTCGGCGCTGTCAGGCCTGATTGCGCTCTATCTCAATCCGCACCCGGCGATCGTTCTCGTCACGGTCAATGCCATGCTTCAGAAGGTAGCACCGGCGGATGTGATCGATAGCCTTGGTTTTTCGGCCAAGCCCGGCAACCAGGTGCGCATGGATGACATTGCCGCCCGTCTTGAGCGCAACGGCTTTGATCGTGTCGCAACCGTACGGGAAGTCGGCGAATTCGCGGTCCGCGGCGGCATCCTCGATGTTTTCGTACCCGGTGCAGAAGAGCCGGTGCGACTGGATTTCTTCGGCGATACGCTCGAATCGATCCGCTCCTTCGATCCGGCGAGCCAGCGCACCATTGGCCAGATCCGCTCGCTTGATCTGAACCCGATGAGCGAGGTGACGCTGACGCCCGAGAGCATCAGCCGCTTCCGCAAGAACTACCTGTCGCTGTTCGGTGCCGCGACCCGCGACGACGCCCTCTATGCCGCTGTCTCCGAGGGTCGGCGTTACGCCGGCATGGAGCATTGGCTGCCGATGTTCTACGACAAGCTGGAAACCACGTTCGATTATCTGCGCGGCTTCCGTATCGTCACGGATCATACCGTACGTGAGGCAGCCGACGAGCGCGCCATGCTGATCCGCGACTATTACGAGGCGCGCCTCAACTCCGCCACGCCTGGCAAAGGCCATCTCGCGCAGGGCACGCCCTACAAGCCCGTCCCGCCGGAGCGGCTCTATCTCGGCGCCGGCGAGTTCGGCAAGTCGCTTGATGCCTTCGACCCGATCCGCATTACCCCCTTTGCAGAAGCCGGTGGCGAAAGCCGTTTGGTCATCGAGGTCAATGCCCGCCCGACCCCGCGCTGGGCGAAGAGCGCCAACGAAGCCAGCGAAGAAGGCAATCGCGCCAACGTCTTCGGCCAGGCCGTTAGCTATATCGCCGATAAGCGCGCAGCTGGCGTCAAGGTCATCGTATCCGGTTGGTCGGAAGGCTCGCTCGATCGCCTGCTGCAGGTCCTGAACGAACATGGCCTGGAAAAACTCGTTCCAGTCGCCGCCCTGAAAGACGTCGACAAGCTGAAGAAGGGGGAGGCGGGCACCGCCGTCCTCAGCCTCGAAGGCGGCTTCGAGACAGACGGTCTCGTCATCATCGGCGAACAGGACATTCTCGGCGACCGCATGGTCCGCCGCTCCAAACGCCGGAAGCGCGCCGCCGACTTCATCTCGGAAGTCGCAGGCATCGACGAAGGCTCGATCGTTGTGCATGCCGAACACGGCATCGGCCGCTTCGTCGGCCTGCGCACCATCGAGGCGGCCGGTGCCCCGCATGCCTGCCTCGAACTGCGCTATGCCGACGATGCCAAGCTCTTCCTGCCGGTCGAAAACATCGATCTGCTCTCGCGCTACGGCGGCGAGGCAACCGAAGTGCAGCTCGACAAGCTTGGCGGCGGCGCCTGGCAGATGCGCAAGGCCAAGCTCAAGAAGCGCCTGCTCGACATGGCAGGGGCCCTGATCCGCATCGCTGCCGAACGTATGACCCGCTCTGCACCTGTGCTAACGACCCAGGAAGGCCTCTACGACGAATTCGCAGCCCGTTTCCCCTATGACGAGACGGAAGACCAGGAAACCGCGATCGAATCCGTTCGCTCCGACCTCGGCGCCGGTCGCCCCATGGACCGCCTCGTCTGCGGCGACGTCGGCTTCGGCAAGACTGAAGTGGCACTGCGCGCCGCCTTCATCGCCGCAATGAACGGCATCCAGGTCGCCGTTGTCGTGCCGACCACGCTGCTCGCCCGCCAGCATTTCAAGACCTTTTCCGAACGCTTCCGGGGCCTGCCGATCCGCGTCCAGCAGGCCTCGCGCCTTGTCGGCACCAAGGAATTGAACCTCGTAAAGAAGGAAGTCGCCGAGGGCAAGACCGACATCGTCGTCGGCACCCACGCGCTGCTCGGTACCGGCGTCAACTTCGCCAATCTCGGCCTGCTGATCATCGACGAGGAGCAGCATTTCGGAGTGAAGCACAAGGAGCGTCTGAAGGAACTCAAGTCCGACGTACACGTCCTGACGCTCTCTGCCACGCCCATCCCGCGCACGCTGCAGCTGGCCATGACCGGGGTGCGCGAACTCTCGCTGATCACCACGCCGCCGGTCGACCGCATGGCGGTCCGTACCTTCATCTCGCCCTTTGATCCGCTCGTCATCCGCGAGACCCTGATGCGCGAGCATTATCGCGGCGGCCAGAGTTTTTACGTCTGCCCGCGTCTCGCCGATCTCGCGGATGTGAAAAGCTTCCTGGATGAGAACGTGCCCGAGCTGAAGGTCGCGGTCGCCCATGGCCAGATGGCAGCCGGTGAACTCGAAGACATCATGAACGCCTTCTATGAAGGCCGCTACGATGTGTTGCTCTCCACCACCATCGTCGAATCCGGCCTTGACGTGCCCACAGCCAACACGCTGATCGTCCACCGCGCCGACATGTTCGGACTGGCCCAGCTTTACCAGATCCGCGGCCGCGTCGGACGCTCCAAGGTCCGCGCCTTTGCGCTCCTGACGCTCCCGGTCAACAAGGTGCTGACCACGGGCGCCGAACGCCGCCTGAAGGTTCTGCAGTCGCTCGACACGCTCGGCGCCGGTTTCCAGCTAGCGAGTCACGACCTCGACATCCGCGGCGCCGGCAATCTGCTCGGCGAGGAACAGTCTGGCCACATCAAGGAAGTCGGCTTCGAACTTTACCAGCAGATGCTGGAAGAGGCGGTCGCCGAAGTGAAGGGCGTCGACGAGATCCACGACACCGGCTGGTCACCCCAGATCCAGGTCGGCACGTCAGTGATGATCCCAGACGATTACGTACCCGACCTGCACCTGCGCCTCGGCCTTTATCGCCGCCTCGGTGAAATCAACGAACTGGGCGAGATCGATGCCTTTGGCGCCGAAATGATCGACCGCTTTGGCCCCATGCCCGTCGAGGTCCAGCATCTGCTGAAGGTCGTCTACATCAAGGCGCTCTGCCGCAAGGCCAATGTCGAGAAGCTTGAAGCCGGCCCCAAGGGCGTCGTCGTCCAGTTCCGCGGCAAGCAGTTCCCGAACCCGGCAGCGCTCGTCGGCTATATCGCCAAGCAGGGCGCGATGGCGAAGATCCGCCCCGACCACTCGGTGTTCCTCACCCGCGACCTGCCGACACCGGAAAAGCGGCTGTCAGGTGCTGCGGTGGTGATGACGCAACTGGCGGAACTGGCGAAAGCTGGTTGAGGCGAGGGAGGGGCCGTTGAAGCCCGGCCTCGTTCAAGTCTCGGACTGTTCCGGCTTGATCGCCAGAGCCGCATCGCCCTTGCCGGCCACCGGCGGCGGAAGCGGCGTATCGCGCTTGCGCTCGCGGATCAGCGTCAACAGGCCAGAGCCAACGATCAGCACGATGCCGATGCCCATTGGCCAGTCGACCTTGTCGCCAAAGACGAGATAGCCGAGCAGAATGGCCCAGAGCATCTGGCTGTACTGGATCGGCCCGACGATCGGGGCCGGGGCATAAAACGACGCCAGCATCATGAAGATATTGCCGACGGCAGCCAGCAGGCCGAAAGCGGCAAGCAGCATCAGGTCATAGCCGCCAGGCGCCTGAAAGTCCGGCAGGGAGAAGGCCGCACAGATGATGACGCTACCAAGCAGGCCCGCGCCATAAAGCGAGATATTCTTTTCCTGCGGCCCCATGGCGCGGAAGATGATGATCGTCACAGCGCCGGCAAAGCCCGAGATCAGCGCTGCCAGATGCCCGATCTCCAATTCGCGAAAACCCGGCCGCAAGACCACGAGCACGCCGAGGAAACCGATCAGGACGGCTGCCCAGCGCTTCATGCCCACCTCTTCCTTGAGGAAGATCACCGACATGATCGTCGCAAAGCTCGGCAGCAGGAAGATCAGGCAGAAGGCCTCGGCCATGGAGAGTTGGGTAAAGGCAATGATACTGCCGACCGTCCCGACAGCAGAACAGACAAAACGCAGCCCCCAGAGCGGCCAGTTGGTGCTGCGCACCAGATCCGTATAGCGGTCGCCGCGCTTCATCAGGAAGGGGATCGCGACGAAACCGAACAGGCTGCCGATAAATCCGGCCTCGAAGGCAGGCACGCGGCCTTCCACCATCTTCACGGCGGCATCACTGAAGGAATAGGCGGCAAAGCAGATGAAGGCGAAGAAAACGCCTTTGAGGGTGGTATCGGCGGACAATGTGATGATCCCGGGGAGGAGGTTACCTCACCGGGATACGAGTGTTCGTTACAACCGTCAATTCAGATTGCGCAGGGCCTCGGCCTTCGCCTTGGCGATTTCGCGCAAGGCATTGGCAAGCTCCGCCGGCGGCTGGGCACCGCTTACGGCATATTGCTGGTCGAAGATGAAGAACGGCACGCCGTTGACGCCCATCTGTTTGGCGGCTTCGACCTCGGACAGCACATGGTTCACGTCGGCATCGCCTCCCAGCAGCGATTCGATCACGGGACGCGACAGTCCGGCCTCGGTCGCAATGTCGAGCAGCACGGCTGCGTCACCGATATTGCGGCCCTGTTCGAAGTTGGCCTTGAACAGCAGATCGACCACGCGGGTCTGCGTCTCCCGGCTTTCCTGGCCGGCCCAATGGATCAGCCGGTGCGCATCGAGCGTGTTCGGCCCGATCTTGATCGCCTCGAAATCAAAGGCGATGCCGACCTCGGCGCCGAGCGACTTCAGATGCGCATGCGCCTGGTCCATCTTGTCCTTGCCGCCGAGCTTTTTCGCCAGTTCGACCTGATGGTCGACGCCTTCAGGCGGGTAATCGGGATTGAGCTGATACGGGCGCCAGTTGATGTCGACACTGACCTCGTCCTGCACCTCGGCAATCGCGAGCTCCAGCCGGGCCTTGCCGAGATAACACCAGGGGCAGACCACGTCGGATACGAGGTCGATGGTGATGCGGTCCATGAGGGTGTCCTTTCCTGGCAGAGATATGCCCGTCACTTAAAGCAAAGCGGGCCGGAGACAAGCTCCGGCCCGAAAACACAGCGTCAAACGCTTAGGGGTTACTGGACGCGCGCGTCGAACCAGGTCGGGCGCTGATAGCCGTAGAGCGGCGCGGTTTCCGGCCGTCCGATATGCTTCCAGCGCGCCACCCACTGCTCGCCGATATGGTAGAGCGGAACGACATAGTGTCCGGCAACGAGCAGCCGGTCATAGGCCCGCACGGCAGCCTGGAAATCCGCCGGCTCGCGTGCCTGCAAAAGCGCTTCCATCATCCGGTCGATGTCAGGATCGGCAACACCTGCATAGTTGAAGCTCCCCTGAGCGTCCTTGGACTCAGACCCCCAGCGGTTGACCTGCTCGGCGCCCGGCGACAGCGACGAGGTGTAGGACTTGATGATCATGTCGTAGTCGAAGCTGTTGGAGCGCGCCTGATACTGCGCGTCGTCGACGGTGCGGATCGCCATGTCGATACCGATCAGTTTTAACGTCCGCTGGAAGGCGAGGGCCATCTTCTCTTGGCCTTCGTTCTGCGTCATCACCTCGAAGGCAAGCGGTTTGCCGGAGGCATCCAGCATCTTGCCGCCCTGGATCTTGTAGCCGGCCTCGCTGAACAGCTTCACCGCCTTGGCCAGCGCCTTGCGATCGCCGCCAGAGCCGTCTGTCGCGGACTGCGTATAGGTGCCTGCCAGGATTTCGGGGGACAGCTTGTCCTTCGCCGTGCCCAAGAGCGCCAGCTCTTTCTCGTCGGCGGCATTGCCGAAGGCACCGAGCGCCGAGTTCTGCCAGTAGCTCTGCGTGCGAGTAAACGCGTTGCCGTAGAGCGTCTTGTTTAGCCACTCGAAATCGAAGGCCGTGTTGATCGCTTCGCGCACCTTCACGTCTGCGAAGATCGGACGGCGGGTGTTAAAGACGAAGCCCAGCATGCCCGCTGGCAGGCCCGGCTTGAAAGCTTCCTTCACGACATCGCCATTCTGCGCTGCCGGGAAATCATAGGCCCGCTGCCAGTGATTGGAATCACCGTCCGGATAGATGTCGATCTCGCCCTTCTTGAAGGCCTCGAACAGCGTCGCTTCCTGCAGGAAATAGGTGACCGTGATCTCGTCGTAATTGTCGAAGCCGATCTTCGAAGGCAGGTCCTTGCCCCAGTAATCGGTGTCGCGCGCCCAGGTCACCTTCTCGCCGGGTCGCAACTCCTTGATCTTGTAGGGACCGGATCCAACTGGAATGGCGAGCCCACCCTGGTCGAAAGTGGCAGGATCGATCGCATGCTTCGGCAGGATCGGCGTGGCGGATGCAAAGATCAGCGGCGTCTCGCGATTCGCCTTATCATTGAAGGTGAACTTCACCCCGTGCTCGCCAACCTTCTCCATTGTGGCGACGGCATTGAGACGACCGTTAAAGGGCGGACGGCCCTTGTCGCGCAGCAATTCGAATGTGAAGATCACATCCTCGGGCGTCACCGGCTTGCCGTCATGCCACCGTGCCTTGGGATTGAGGTTGAACTGCACATAGGTCCGGTCAGCATCCCATTCCACGGTTTCGGCAAGTAGACCATAGAGCGTGAAGGGCTCGTCGGCGGAGCGCGTCATCAGCGGCTCGTAGAGCAGGTTGCCGAATTCCGGGTCCCAGACGCCGCGCGCCGTAGTCCGCATGCCCTTGAGCACGAAGGGGTTGAGCGCATCATAGGTGCCGACGACACCGTAATTGACCTTGCCGCCCTTTTTCACATCCGGCTTCACATAAGGGAAATGCGTGTAATCGGCGGAGAGTGCCGGTTCGCCATGCATTGCGATACCGTGAACGGGCTCCGCCTGGGCGACGGTGGCAAAGGGCAGCAGGCAAAGGCTAAACAAGAGACGGCGCAAGATCTCGGTCCTCCCGGGGATATGGAATCTGCAAAGTGCGCGGACGCTAGCACAATCACCATAAAACCAACACAAGCGGGTGGGATTTAGACGAGGTGAGTCGATCCGGCGTCAAAGAAACGCTGGATATTCCGGCCGCCACAATGTAACAGGTGAGCCGGAGCGCCGGGTCATGTATTTGCCTCATTTGAACGACAGGTGAGGGCAGACAAGACAGGCGAATGACGCGGCATCGAAGTCCGCGCGACAGGGGTTTTCAGGAGACGGAATACGTATGATGTTCAAACTTAGCAACGCAACGCGGACGGCTGTGTCTGCACTCGCATTGTCCTTCGCCGCTGCCGCCATGCCGGCTGTCGCGCAGGCCCAGGAAGCCGCAGCCGCTCCCTCCGAGGCGAAGTGGTTCAAGACCTGCGCCAAGCAGGAAGAGTCCGACGTCTGCGTCGTCCAGAACCAGCTCGTTGCCGCCAATGGCCAGCTGATCACGGCCGTTGGCCTGATCACGGTCGAAGGCAAGGTCAACCGCAAGCTGCTTCAGGTCACCGTTCCCTCGGCGCGTCTCATCCCGCCGGGCGTCCTGATGCAGATCGATGGCGCCAAGGGCACCAAGCTCGACTACGCCGTCTGCCTGCCCGACCGCTGCACGGCTGAAATCCCGCTGACGGATGCAATCATCGACAGCCTGAAGAAGGGTGGCGAGGTCGTCTTCACCTCGATCAACTTCCGCCGCGCGCCGAACCCGATCAAGATCCCGCTGACCGGCTTCACCGGCGCCTTCGATGGCGAAGCGATGTCGCAGTCGCAGGCCGAAGAGCGCCAGCGCCTCCTGCAGGAAGCCATGCAGAAGAAGCAGGAAGAGCGCAACAAGGCGATCACCGACGCCCAGAACGCTGCCAAGCAGGGCAACTGATCTCCTTCAAGGCATTGAATAACAAGAAGCCCGCGTCGAAAGACGCGGGCTTCTTTGCTTCGTGGTATCTGCTGGATGTCAGTGCGCGAAGTTCATCTTCGGCTTGTAATGGCCGCTCTGCTGCGGCTCGAAAATCTGCTGGATCTGCGGATTGCGCAGCGGCTCCTGGCTCCGGTCGCGCTCGAGGTTCTGCTCGGACACGTAGGCCACATATTCCGTCTCGGAATTCTCCGCGAGCAGATGATAGAAGGGCTGGTCCTTGTGAGGCCGAACTTCGGCCGGGATCGCATTCCACCACTCCTCGGAATTCGCGAATTCCGGGTCAACATCGAAGATCACGCCGCGGAACGGAAAGAACTTGTGCCGCACGACGTCCCCGATACCAAATTTAGCGCTTCGTTGTTTCATGGTTTGACTTCCTTTCCCTGTCATATTTGGGAAGAAAGCCCGGCAAAATCAAGGGATGGTGTGTGACGTCATTGTCACCTGCGACACCTAGCCTGCTTTGCGCCTCGGTGCGGTCGCAAGAATGAGGCCGCCGGTCACCAGCACAATGCCGACTGCATGATAGTGCTCGAAGCGCTCTCCGAGGAAGATAACAGCCATCAGGATCGACATGGGCGGCATCAGGTAAAGCGTCATGCCCGCAATGCCCGGCCCGAACACCTGAACCGCATGTTGAAAGCAATAGAAGGCCGCGAGCGAAGCGAAGAGAATGATGCCCGCAAGCTTGGCAAACTCCATGCCCGTATCCGGCAGAAGGCCGCCGCCGGCGATCTCGATCAGACCGGGCGGCACCAGCACGATCGAGCCTGAAAGTGCCAGCAGAGCAAACAGCGGGAGCGGTGGCATCTCGCGCACGGACGGACGCCGCAACAGCAGCGAATAGGCCGCAAAGGCAATGGCCGCCACCAGGATCGCCAGATCCCCGATGTTGAAGGTGAGCTCCAGCAGCGCCTCCGGATGCCCTTTCAGAACGATCGCCACGACCCCGGCAAAGGCAATCACCATGCCCGCCAGTTCCCGCCGCGTGATCGCGCGCTTTTGAAACAGCCACTGGAACAGGATGATGAACAGCGAGGATGTCGTGTAGATCAGCGTCGCGTTGGAGGCGGTGGTCAGCGTCAGCGCCCAATAGACCACGCCGCCACAGATGCCCATGCCGAGAATGCCGAGCGTCAGCCAGAGCGCTGTATGACGTCGCACGAAGGTGAGGCAGGCCTGCCGCTCCTGCCAAATGAAGGGCGACATCAAAATCGCTGCCCCCACCCAGCGCAGCAGCGCCGTCGTGAATGGCCCGACCTCGCCGGTGATGCCACGCCCGAAGATCAGGTTCGACGAGAAGAACACCGGCGCCAGCAGGAAGAGCGTCCAGTCATAGAGGCGCGGCGAGGGCGATTGCGGGGAGGCCGGCATGGAAAACCGTGACAACAGAGGAGGGATGACCACTGCTAGCGCGACGGTGCCCGGGGCGAAAGCGCGATTGCCAACAATTGGTACCATTCGAAACTAAAAACGCCGGCGGAGCGATCCGCCGGCGTCTGATGAGTGACCCGAAAAATCAGGCCGAGTAGTACATATCGAATTCGACCGGATGCGGGGTCATTTCGAAGCGCATGACTTCCTGCATCTTCAGTTCGATGAACGAATCGATCTGGTCGTCGTCGAACACGCCGCCGGCGGTCAGGTACTTGCGATCCTTGTCCAGGCTTTCGAGCGCTTCACGCAGCGAACCGCAGACGGTCGGGATCTTCTTCAGTTCCTTCGGCGGCAGGTCGTACAGGTCCTTGTCCATGGCCTTGCCCGGATGGATCTTGTTCTTGATGCCGTCGAGACCTGCCATCAGCATGGCGGCGAAAGCGAGGTAGGGGTTCGCGGTCGGATCCGGGAAGCGGACTTCGACCCGCTTGGCCTTCGGGTTGGAGCCGAAGGGGATACGGCACGAAGCCGAACGGTTGCGGGCCGAGTAGGCGAGCAGAACCGGCGCTTCATAACCCGGGACCAGACGCTTGTAGGAGTTGGTCGACGGGTTGGAGAAAGCATTGATCGACTTGGCATGCTTGATGATGCCACCGATAAAGAACAAGCAGCTTTCCGACAGACCGGCATATTCGTCGCCGGCGAAGGTCGGCTTGCCGTCCTTCCAGATCGACATGTGCACGTGCATGCCCGAGCCGTTATCGCCGAAGATCGGCTTCGGCATGAAGGTCGCGGTCTTGCCATAGGCATTGGCAACCTGATGCACGACATACTTGTAGATCTGCATCTTGTCGGCGTTGCGCACCAGCGCGTCGAACTTGATGCCAAGCTCGTGCTGGGCAGCCGCCACTTCGTGGTGATGCTTTTCGACGACGACGCCCATTTCGCCGAGAACCGTCAGCATTTCGGAGCGCATGTCCTGCAGGCTGTCGATCGGCGGAACCGGGAAGTAGCCGCCCTTGACGCGCGGACGGTGGCCGAGGTTGCCGGTCTCGTAATCGGTGTCGTCGTTCGACGGCAGTTCGGTCGAGTCGAGCTTGAAGCCGGTGTTGTACGGATCGGCCTTGTACTTGACGTCGTCGAAGACGAAGAATTCGGCTTCCGGGCCGACGAAGACCGTATCGCCGATACCAGACGCCTTGAGGTAGGCTTCGGCCTTCTTGGCGGTGCCGCGCGGATCGCGGTTATAGGCTTCGCCGGAAACCGGATCGAGGATGTCGCAGAGGATGACCATCGTCGACTGGGCGAAGAAGGGGTCCATGTGCACGGTGGCCGGATCCGGCATCAGCACCATGTCGGACTCGTTGATGGCCTTCCAGCCAGCGATCGAGGAGCCGTCGAACATGACGCCATCGGCGAACATGTCTTCGTCGACACAGGCAATGTCCATCGTCACATGCTGCAGCTTGCCCTTGGGATCGGTAAAGCGCAGGTCGACGAACTTGATGTCGTTGTCCTTGATCTGTTTCAGGATATCGTTTGCGGTCGTCATATTTTTATGTTCCTCGCGTGAGCAGACGATTTAAACCCGACCTCCCTAAGTGTCGGGTCCGAGTTAGATGGCGTCGATGCCGGTTTCGCCGGTCCGGATACGGACGACTTCTTCGACATTCGACACGAAGATTTTTCCGTCGCCGATGCGGCCCGTCTGGGCTGCATTGCGGATGGCGTCGATGACGGCCTCCACGTTCTCGTCGGCCAGTACCACTTCGACCTTCACCTTGGGCAGGAAGTCCACGACATATTCGGCGCCGCGATAGAGCTCTGTATGGCCCTTCTGGCGACCGAAGCCCTTGGCTTCCGTCACGGTGATACCCTGCAGGCCGACTTCCTGAAGGGCTTCCTTCACTTCGTCGAGCTTGAAAGGCTTGATGATCGCTTCGATCTTTTTCATGAGAAAATTTCTCTCCGCTTCCTCAGTAAAGCAGGATGAGCCCCGCCCGCCGGGCTGGATGCATGGAATGTGCCAGTCTTTCGCGAAAATTACGCGAAAACCGCCGCCTCCTCCATCCGACCGGGCAAATCTCCAGCAAATTGGCCGGAAAAGCCAGCCCGTTTCGATCAAAATAACGATTTTGGCCAATCTTTTTTAATTGCGCGGCCGCAGCGTAACCCCTTGCGGTCTTTGCGTTATCCCGAATGGATAAGGGCATAAAAGGTGCAAATGCATATAAAGTAAGCAATTGGCTCTGCCCAAAATCGTGCATCATTGCGCAAGGCTTGGAATATGCTCTAACCTCTGCGCATGAACCACGGCACTCCGGAAATCCTGCTTTCCCCATCGGCTATGGCGCGCGTCGATCTCGCCGCGGCCCGGTCGGGCATAGACAGCTTCGCACTGATGATGCGGGCTGGCGAGGCTGTGGCCGCAGCAGCGCTCCGCCTCTATCCGCAGGCGCTGCGTTTCGTCGTCCTCTGCGGACCGGGAAACAATGGCGGAGACGGATATGTCACGGCCTCGGCGCTCGCGCGGGCAGGAGCGGACGTCGTCGTCTACAGCCTCGCGGATGTGGGCGTCCTCAAGGGCGACGCGGCCAAGGCACAGATAGTCTGCGGCCTCCCGGTCGCAGCCCTCGACGTCTTTAAGCCGCTTGCGGGAGACGTCGTCATCGACGGCCTCTTCGGCGCCGGCCTGACCCGAGATGTCCCGCAGATCGTGGGGCAAACGATCGCCGCCATTGAGGCAGTCGGTCTTCCAGTTCTGGCGATCGATCTTCCCTCGGGCATTGATGGCGCAACAGGCGGCATTCGCGGTGCTGCGTTCAAAGCGGCCCATACCGTCACCTTCATGACGCGCAAACCCGGCCACCTTCTTCTTCCGGGGCGAATGCACTGCGGTGACCTCGACGTCGTCGACATCGGTATTCCCCGACGGATCGTCGAGGCCGAGGCGGGCAAGCTCTGGGTCAACGGTCCCCATATCTGGGCTGGACAGGACAAGGCAGTCTCGGTCCAGGATCACAAGTATCGCCGCGGCCACCTGACGGTCTTTTCCGGACCGGAAACAGCAACCGGGGCGGCAAGGCTCTCCGCCAAGGCGGGATTGTCCGCCGGGGCCGGCCTTGTCACGCTGGCATCCCCGGCCTCAGCCTTGGCAATCAATGCCGGACATCTGACGGCCGTGATGCTGTCGCGCCTCGATACCGTTGCCGACCTCTCTGCCTGGCTGGCCGACACCCGCCGTTCGACCTTCGTGCTCGGCCCGGGTTTCGGCGACCTCGACCGGGCCCGCCGCTTCGCCGTGATGGTGGGCGAAGCCGGTCGCAGCCTCGTTCTGGACGCCGACGGCATCTCCGCCTTCAAGGACGCTGCCGATCAGTTGTCATCAGCATTCCAGGATGGTGAGCCGCGACTGGTGGTGACGCCGCACGAAGGGGAGTTCGCTCGGCTCTTCCCCGACGTCGCGTCGGATACCACGCTGGGCAAGCTGGAAAAGGCCTTAGCCGCCGCAAAGGCGCTGGGCAGCATTGTCGTCTATAAGGGTGCGGATAGCGTCATCGCGGCGCCCGACGGGCGCGCTGCGATCGAGGAAAAGGCGCCGGCAACTCTGGCCACAGCCGGCTCGGGCGATGTGCTTGCCGGCATCATCGGTGCCAGACTGGTCAATGGCATGCCGGCCTTCGAAGCGGCCTGCGCCGGTGTGCATCAGCACGGCCAGGCGGCCTTGAGGGCAGGGCAGGGAATGACGGCAGAGGAGCTTGTGGCGCATGTCCGCCCGGACTGAAGGCCCATCCGAGGCCTAAAGTTCCGCCGGCTGCACCAGGCGGCTGCGCCGCAGCAGACCTTCCCCTTCCAGAAGCGGATAGGCGATCGATACGAAGAGCGAGTTGATCTCCTTCAGGTCCCGCATGGTGTCGATATGCAGCGAGCTCGATTCGAAGCTTGCGGCATTGCCCTGGCGCAGGCGCTGAAGATGGCTTTCCTCGCTGGTCTTCACCAGGCCGCGGATGGCCTCCTTGCGGGCGACGAGCTGGCGCGCATGTTCCAGATCGCGGGTGACCAGCAGGTTGAAGGCAAGATGCGCATTCTGAACCACCTCATTGTGCATGGCGCAGAGTTCGGCCCAACCTTCCGCCGAAAAGGCAACATTGCGCTCGCTCTTCTTGCGCGCCCGCGTCAGCATGTTCTGCGAGATGATATCGGCCGCCTGTTCGATCTTGATCGTCGCACCCAGAAGGTTCTGGCACTGGGCGGCCGAGGTCTGGTCGAGCGCCGTCTCTGAGATGCGGGCGAGGTAGAATTTGATGTCGCGATGGATCGTATCGATCTGGTCGTCGAGCGTCGCTATCCGCTCCATCTTCTTTGCGTCCCAGCGTTCGAACAGGTCGAATATGCCGTTCAGCATGACCTCCGTCTTGTCGCAAACCGCAAGAACCTCGCGTGTGGCGTTGGAGATCGCCTGCTGCGGGTTGGAAAGATCAACGACATTGAGCGCCGAGAGCCGGTCATCATTGGCGGCACGATCCTCCGACCGCGCCAGGAGACGCTCAATCATACCGGCAACGAGACCGGCAAAGGGCAGGCCAAGCACCAGCACGGCGCCGTTCATGGCGAGGTGAACGAGAACGACGGCATCCCCGGGCTGGGAAGAGAAGACGGCCGGGCTGACAGAAAAGGCGAACTGACCGCCAAGCGCCACGAGCGTCATCATCCCCCGAATCACGACATTGCCCAGCGGCACGATCCTGGCATTCGGCTCGGCATTCTTGGTGAGCAGCGCGGCGATGATCGCGGCCCCGAAATTGATGCCCAGCACCAGCGGGATGATCAGGGCATCCGGCAGCAGATGCTTGTCGGCCAGCGATGCGACAAGAAGAACCGCAGCGACGCTCGAATGGAATGACCAGGCAAGCAGCGCCGCAAGCACGAAGGCGCTGATCCAGTCGCTGGCGAGATAGTTGAACAGGATCGGCAGGATGCTGCTATCGCGCAGCGGTTCGGACGCTTCACCAATCAAGCGCAGCGACAGGAGCAGCAGGCCAAGGCCGAACAGGATGCGCCCGATCTGTCGCCAGCCGCGCGCTTCCGATGTCCGAAACGCGATCGTGCCAGCCAGAAGCAGCACCGGCACAAGCAGCGACAGATCATAGCGCAGGATGCGGACGACAAAGGCCGAGCCGAAATCGGCGCCGAGCAGCGTTGCCACCCCGATGGCCGGCACGACATAGCCGGCCGCAGAAAACGAGGCGACGATCAGCGCCACCGCCGTCGCGCTCTGCAGGGCAACGGCAAACAGGAATCCGGCAAAGGCCGCCGAAAACCGGTTGCCAACCGCATGCCGAAGCTTGTCCTTCAAAACGCCGCCATAGGCGCGTTCGATCCCGGTGCGGACCATGCGGGTCGCCCAGAGAAGCAGCGCGACTGCGCCGGCAAGATGAATGAAGACGGCGATGCCCGACATGGAAGTGCCCCGAACTCTCATATTCTGGACGCGCACGTCCAAAGAGGGGAGCATGCCGGCCCAGCGCGCAGAAATGACCGCGACTCTGCGACCGAGCCTAGTCCAGTTTCGCCAATGTCACAAATTGATGACAGGCAGGAAGCCGGGAAGGTCAGTCGATCCGCTTCTTGAGCTCGATCGCGCCCTTCGGCGCATTCACCTTGCCGCCCGATATGAAGAAGGCAAAGACATCGCGCGGCTCCTTCGTCGCCGGCTTGTCCTTCGCGATCAGGTTCAGGTCGCCGGGTACGTCACCAGCAGCATAGGTCTTGAACCGCTCGCCCCAGGCGTCGATTTCCGCAGGCGGATAGCAGGTCGGTGTCTCGTCGGTTCCCTTCTGCAGCCGGGCATAGACAAAGTCCGCCGTGGGATCGGCAAACATCGGATAGTCGTGATGGTCGGCACACACGGCCGCCACCCCATGCCGGCGCAGCATGTCGATGAACTCCGGCACCAGAAAGCTCTCATGCCGGGGCTCGACCACGTGACGAAGCGGCTGCCCGTTCAGTGTCTTCGGCAACAGGCCGAGGAAGGCCTCGAAATCGTCAGCGTCGAATTTCTTCGTGCCCATGAACTGCCACAGGATCGGCCCGAGATGGGCGCCGAGCTCCTCGATGCCCTGATGCAGGAACTTCTCCACCGACGGCCCGGCCTCGGCCAGGATCTTGCGGTTCGTGCAGAACCGGCTGGCCTTGAGCGAAAAGACGAAATCCTCCGGCACCTCCGCCGCCCACTTGGCAAAGGTCGCCGGCTTCTGGCTCGAGTAATAGGTGCCATTCACCTCGATCGCGGTCAGCTGCCGGCTGGCATACTCCAACTGGCGCTTCTTCGGCAGATCGGACGGATAAAAACTGTCGTCCCAAGGATCGAACGTCCATCCCCCGATGCCGGTGCGGATAGTGCCGGATTTGGTCATGAAATGCCTCTTGCTTGATAGAGTTAGGTAATTGGCTAAATCAAAACAAACCGTGCAGACGGCAGACCGTCTTCTGTCCGGCCAGCGGCGGATCACTCCGCCGCCTGCACCTTCTTCACTGGCCGCCGCTGCAGAAGCTCCTTCAGGAACTGCCCCGTATAAGACGCCTCGACCTTCACCACCTCTTCCGGCGTACCCTGGGCCACGATCTGGCCGCCGCCATCGCCGCCTTCGGGGCCGAAATCGAGGATATAGTCAGCCGTCTTGATGACCTCGAGATTGTGCTCGATGACCACGACGCTATTGCCCTGATTGACCAGTTCTTGCAGCATTTCCAGAAGCTTGGCGACATCGTGGAAATGCAGGCCGGTTGTCGGCTCATCGAGGATGTAGAGTGTGCGGCCTGTCGAGCGCTTCGACAGCTCCTTGGCGAGCTTGACGCGCTGCGCCTCGCCGCCCGATAGCGTGTTCGCCTGCTGGCCGACCTTGATATAGCCGAGGCCAACATCGAACAGCGCCTGCAGCTTGTCGCGCACCGCCGGCACTGCCTGGAAGAACTCGACACCTTCCTCGACCGTCATATCGAGCACATCGGCGATCGACTTGCCCTTGAAGGTCACGTCCAGCGTTTCGCGGTTGTAGCGCTTGCCATGGCATACGTCACAGGTGACATAGACATCAGGCAGGAAGTGCATCTCGATCTTGATCACGCCATCGCCCTGGCAGGCCTCGCAGCGGCCGCCCTTGACGTTGAACGAGAAGCGACCCGCCTGATAACCCCGCGCCTTGGCTTCCGGCAGACCGGTGAACCAGTCGCGGATCGGCGTAAACGCGCCGGTATAGGTCGCCGGGTTGGAACGCGGCGTGCGGCCGATCGGCGACTGGTCGATGTCGATGACCTTGTCGATGAATTCAAACCCGTCGATGCGCTCGTGTTCGGCCGGGTTTTCACGGGCACCCATCACACGGCGGGCGGCCGCCTTATAAAGCGTCTCGATGAGGAATGTCGACTTGCCGCCACCGGAGACACCCGTCACTGCCGTGAACACGCCGAGCGGGATCGAGGCCGTCACGTTCTTCAGGTTGTTGCCCTTGGCGCCAACCACCTTGATCTGCTGGCCCTTCTTCGGCTTGCGCCGCTGCGCCGGAACGTTCACGCCCATTTCGCCCGTCAGGTATTTGCCCGTCAGCGATTTCGGATGCGCCATGATGTCCTGCGGCGAGCCTTGCGCGATCACCTGGCCGCCATGAATGCCGGCCGCCGGACCGATATCGACGACATAGTCGGCGGTCAGGATCGCATCCTCGTCATGCTCGACGACGATCACGGTATTGCCGATGTCGCGCAGATGCTTCAGCGTATCGAGAAGCCGCGCATTGTCGCGCTGGTGAAGCCCGATCGACGGCTCGTCCAGCACGTAGAGAACACCCGTCAGGCCCGAACCGATCTGCGACGCCAGCCGGATGCGCTGGCTTTCGCCGCCCGACAGCGTGCCGGAATTGCGCGACATTGAGAGATAGTCGAGACCGACATCATTGAGGAAGCGCAGGCGCTCGCGGATTTCCTTGAGAACACGGACCGCGATCTCGTTCTGCTTGTCGGTAAGCTTCGCCGGCAGGTCTTCGAACCAGGAGCCTGCATTGCGGATCGCCATGTTCGTCACCTGGCCGATATGCAGCCCGTTGATCTTGACCGCGAGAGCTTCAGGCTTCAGGCGGAAGCCATTGCAGGCCGGGCAGGGGGCCGCCGACATGAAGCGCTCGATTTCCTCGCGCGCCCAGGCACTGTCGGTCTCCTTCCAGCGCCGCTCGAGGTTCGGCACGATGCCTTCGAAGGTCTTGGTCGTGGTGTAGGAGCGGGCGCCGTCGGCATAATGGAAGTCGATCTTTTCCTCTGTGCCGTGCAGGATTGCCTTCTGCGCGGCGTCCGACAGCTCCGACCACTTGTTCGTCAGCTTGAACCCGAAGGCTTTGCCGAGCGCTTCAAGCGTCTGGTTGTAATAAGGCGAGCTGGACTTGGCCCAGGGCGCGATGGCGCCATCATTCAGCTTGCGATGCACTTCCGGAACGATCAACGCCTCGTCGATCTTCTGCTGGCTGCCGAGACCGTCACAGGTCGGGCAGGCGCCGAAGGGATTGTTGAAGGAAAAGAGCCGCGGCTCGATTTCGGTGATGGTGAAGCCGGAAACCGGGCAGGCAAATTTCTCCGAAAACAGTACGCGCTCATGCGTCTCGTTGAGTGACTTGTTGGCGGAGCCACCGGCCGAAGTCTCCTGCGGCGGAAGCGGCTTGTCGGCATATTCTGCGACCGCCAAACCATCGGCGAGCCGAAGGCAAGTCTCCAGACTGTCCGCCAGGCGGCTGGCGATGTCAGGCCGCACCACGACACGGTCGACCACCACGTCGATATCATGCTTGTACTTCTTGTCGAGCGTCGGGGCCTCGGCGATCTCGTAGAACTGCCCGTCGATCTTGACGCGCTGGAAGCCCTTCTTCATCAGCTCGGCGAGTTCCTTCTTGTACTCGCCCTTACGGCCGCGGATCATCGGCGCGAGGATATAAAGACGCGTGCCTTCCTCCAGCGCCAGGATCCGGTCGACCATCTGGCTCACCGTCTGGCTCTCGATCGGCAGGCCCGTGGCCGGCGAATAGGGAACGCCAACGCGTGCGAACAAAAGGCGCATATAGTCGTAGATTTCGGTGACCGTGCCGACCGTCGAACGCGGATTGCGCGAGGTCGTCTTCTGCTCGATCGAGATCGCCGGCGACAGCCCCTCGATCTGGTCGACGTCAGGCTTCTGCATCATCTCGAGGAACTGCCGCGCATAAGCCGATAGGCTCTCGACGTAACGCCGCTGCCCTTCGGCATAGATCGTGTCGAAGGCAAGCGACGACTTGCCGGAGCCGGAAAGCCCCGTCATCACGATCAGGCTGTTGCGCGGCAGATCGAGGTCGATGCCCTTGAGATTATGCTCGCGCGCGCCACGGATAGAAATGGTCTTGAGTTCGCTCATGTCAGGCTCTGATCTGCAAAGAGAAGGGGACTGTTCCTGGGAGAACTGTCCTTATGTAGTCAACGAAGCTCCCGAGTCGAGGCGCAAGGCGCCCCCACGGCGGAATTTCGATTCTGTTGACAGGATCATAGAGAAAGACTAGAACAAATAAAGAACATTTTCGCTGTGGATTTAAGACCGTCACCGCCCAATCGCTGAAGCGGATGGGATAAGGTGGCATTTGATTGGATTTTGAACGCCGCGGCGGCGCGGCAGTAAGGTGAGTGTCATGGCTGGTAGCGTCAACAAGGTCATTCTGATCGGTAATCTCGGAGCCGATCCCGAAATCCGCCGGACCCAGGACGGACGGCCGATCGCCAACCTGCGCATCGCGACTTCGGAAAGCTGGCGCGACAAGAACAGCGGCGAGCGCAAGGAAAAGACCGAATGGCATTCGGTCGTCATCTTCAACGAGGGCCTGTGCAAGGTCGCCGAACAGTATTTGAAGAAGGGCTCGACCGTTTACGTCGAAGGCCAGTTGCAAACCCGCAAGTGGCAGGACCAGACGGGCGCCGATCGTTACTCGACGGAAGTCGTCCTGCAGGGCTTTAACGGCAACCTGACCATGCTCGGGGGGCGCGGTGATGGCGCTGGCGGCGCGCGCGGCGGCAATGACTTCGGCGGCGCCGATTACGGCGGCGGCGGCGGCGGTGGTTACGACGGCGGCTACGGTTCGCCTGCACCGTCGCGTGGCGGTTCCTCCGGTGGTGCAAGCCGCGGCGGCAGCGCCCCTTCCGGCGGCTTCTCGCGCGATCTCGACGACGACATCCCGTTCTGAGCGGGCGGGTTCCGCCGAACAAACCACACCTGGATTTCCCGGACGCCCTGCTCATGCGGGGCGTTCGCCGTTTCAGGAGGGGAGATCCGCGTCTAGTCGCTCAGGTCGTCGCGCAACCGCTTGAGATCGGCCTCGATCGGCAAGGCTTTTTCGGCACGTGACAGAGCAAGGGTGGCCTGGCGCCGTGCTGCGGCCCGAAAATCCGATCCTCCGAGGCGCGATAGCGCTGAGAGGCTTTTCTGCAGCCGAAGCTGAACCTCGACCTGGGCTGCGCCGTCCCGGGCGATCATCATGAAAGCGTCTTCGAAAAGGTCGTCAGCCGTCAAAGCCGGTACGAAGACGCGGGGGAACTGAGGCTCCTGGTCCTCGACGGGTTCGGCCCATGTGCTGAGCAGCCGGGTGGCGCGCCCGATGACATCGATCGCCGTACCGGGATCATTGACCGCCGGAGACAACGCGCGCTGCGCGGTCTCGCTAAGCACGACCAGTCCGAAACGGGGATCCTGATCAAAGTCGCGTTCATTGCCGATCGTTACGGCGCGTCGCAAGGCATCCTCCGGCGCGATGTCGTCCTCCGGCACAGCAGTCACCGACGTAAAATAGGCGATGGTGCTGTCGTCATAGACAAAAGCGCCGGGGTTGACGCTGAGGTGGATCTCACCGCCGCTCCGCTCGGCAAGCGTTGAGAGTGCCTGCATGTCGATGTGCTGGACATAGCCGATAGAGCCGGCCTTCACCGGCGTCATGCCATCAGCATCTTTGCCCTTTCTGTCCTGCAGGGGGCTGCCGCCCAGATAAGGGTTCTGCCGCCGCGCCTCGATTGCCCGTGCTGCCGCATCTTCGACCCGGCTTGTCGTCTCGCCGACACGCCCGAGCGTGGTCAGGTGATCTATCCAGCGCAGCAATTGGAAGACGATCAGCGCGATAACGCCGATCGTAACCACGAAGAGGATGACGCGGCCCCGGTCGCCATAGGCGCCGGTCTGCAGCACCACGATGCCGACAATCCCGTAGAGAAAGGAGCCCACGAAGGTCGAAAGCACGTTCTGTGTAACGGTGTCTTCGATCAGCAGCTTCGTTGCGCGCGGCGTGACATTGCTGGTCGCCGAACCATAGGCCGAGGTCATCGCGCTCAGCGAAAACGTGGTCACGGCCAGCATGCTGGAGGCGATGATGTTGAGGATTGTATCGACCGAGTCGGCCTTGATCGATCCCGGGATCTCGAAGGGGACGAAACGCTCTGCAACGGCTGCCAGCACCGCCGCCAGCACGCCGATCGCACCGATGGCCGAAGCGCGCACCCAGAGCCGCCGGCTGAATTGCTTCAGGATGAATCGCAAGCGGCTCGAGACGGCTGGATCTTGTGTCATACGGGTTTCCTCAGCCGATGAAGGCAGATTTCACCCCGTCAACGACGAACTGGACAGAAAGTGCCGCAAGAAGCACACCGAGCAGGCGCGTCAGCAGCGCCCGGCCGGTCACGCCCAGGAAGCGGTTGAGGCGCTCGGCAAGGTAAAGCGAGACAAAGACGAGGCAAAGCACCACGCCAATGACCGCAACCAGCTGCAGCTTGCCGATCCATCCGTCCATGGTGCCCGAGATCAGCACCGTGGCCGAAATCGCACCCGGACCCGCGATCAGCGGGATGGCGAGCGGGAAGACGGCGAGGTTGTGGATGTGATCCTTGGTGATCGCATCATCCGTGGTCTTCTCCTTACGCTCATTGCGCTTCTCGAAGATCATCTCGAAGGCAATGGCAAACAGCATCAAGCCGCCGGCGATGCGGAAGGCGCCCATGGAGATCCCGAGCGCGCCGAGAATGGTGGCGCCGAACAGCGCAAACACGGTGAGGATCGCAAAACCCATGACCGAGCCGCGCACCGCGACCTGCTGGCGCTGCGCCCGCGTCATGCCTTGGGTCAGGCCAAGAAACAGCGGCGCGAGCCCCGGCGGGTCGACGGTGACCAGCAGGGTGGTAAAGGCGCTGATCATCGTGTCTGTCATGGCCATGGTGTCGAATTCTCCTGTGCGAAGGCCCATAAAGCCGAAGCCTTGGTGGGCTTGCAAGGCTGAGGCCCAAGATATTGAGAGAAATGCCTTTCCGCAGCCGCAAAAGCCTGTTTATAACCAGCCTCGAAATTGGCGCGCGCGCGCGTGTTCCGCTATAAATTTCCCAGTGATTCCGAACAAAGATCGTGACCTGATTTGACTGATCAAAGCACTCCCGGCGGCGGCAAGTTCCCGCAAGGCATCGAGCCTATTTCCATCATGGAGGAAATGCAGCGGTCCTATCTCGATTACGCGATGAGCGTTATCGTGAGCCGCGCACTTCCCGACGTGCGTGACGGGCTCAAGCCCGTCCACCGCCGTATCCTTTACGGCATGAATGAGCTCGGGCTCGACTGGAACAAGAAATACGTCAAGAGCGCCCGCGTCACCGGTGACGTCATGGGTAAGTATCACCCGCATGGCGACTCCGCGATCTACGACGCGCTGGCCCGTATGGCGCAGCCATGGTCGCTGCGCATGCCGCTGATCGACGGTCAGGGCAATTTCGGTTCCGTTGACGGCGACCCACCGGCCGCCCAGCGTTACACGGAATGCCGCCTAGAGAAGGTCTCGCACGCGCTGCTCGACGACCTCGACAAGGAAACGGTCGACTTCCGCGACAACTACGACGGCACCATGTCGGAGCCGGTCGTCGTTCCTGCCAAGTTCCCGAACCTTCTGGTCAATGGCGCCGGCGGTATCGCCGTCGGTATGGCGACCAACATCCCGCCGCACAATCTTGTCGAAGTGCTCGACGGCTGTACGGCGCTGATCGAAAATCCGGCCATCGAGCTGCCGGAACTGATGCAGATCATCCCGGGCCCGGATTTCCCGACCGGTGCCATGATCCTTGGCCGCTCCGGCATCAAGTCGGCTTACGAGACCGGCCGTGGCTCCGTCGTTATGCGCGGCGTCGCCCGCGTCGAGCCGATGCGCGGCGACCGCGAACAGATCATCATCACCGAGATCCCCTATCAGGTGAACAAGGCGACGATGATCGAGAAGATGGCCGAACTCGTGCGCGAAAAGCGCATCGAGGGCATCTCGGACCTGCGCGACGAATCCGACCGCGAGGGTTACCGCGTCGTCATCGAGTTGAAGCGCGACGCCAATGCCGATGTCATCCTGAACCAGCTCTATCGCTATACCCCGCTGCAGACCTCCTTCGGCTGCAACATGGTGGCGCTGAATGGCGGCAAGCCGGAGCAGCTCACTCTGCTCGACATGCTGCGCGCCTTCGTTTCCTTCCGCGAGGAAGTGGTCAGCCGCCGCACCAAATATCTGCTGCGCAAGGCCCGTGAGCGCGCCCATGTCTTGGTCGGTCTGGCGATTGCAGTTGCCAACATCGACGAAGTCATCGCGCTCATCCGCAAGGCGCCGGATCCGGCGACCGCCCGCGAACAGTTGATGACCCGCCGCTGGCCGGCCCATGACGTGGAATCGCTGATCCGCCTGATCGACGATCCGCGCCACCGCATCAACGACGACCTGACCTACAACCTCTCGGAAGAGCAGGCCCGAGCCATCCTCGAACTGCGTCTCGCCCGCCTGACGGCTCTGGGTCGCGACGAAATCGACGAGGAACTGAACAAGATCGGCGCCGAGATCTCTGACTATCTCGACATCCTGTCGTCGCGCGTTCGCATCCAGCAGATCGTCAAGGACGAGTTCAGCGCAATTCGTGATGAATTCGGCACCCCGCGCCGGACCCAGATCGTCGACGGCGGTCCTGACATGGACGACGAGGACCTGATCGCCCGCGAAGACATGGTCGTGACGGTGTCCCATGCTGGCTATATCAAGCGCGTTCCGCTGACGACCTACCGTGCCCAGCGTCGCGGCGGCAAGGGCCGCTCTGGCATGGCCATGAAGGACGAGGATTTCGCAACCCGTCTGTTCGTAGCCAACACGCATACGCCCGTGCTGTTCTTCTCCTCGCGCGGCATCGTCTACAAGGAAAAGGTCTGGCGTCTGCCGATCGGCACCCCGACCTCGCGCGGCAAGGCGATGATCAATATGTTCCCGCTGGAGCCCGGCGAGCGCATCACCTCGATCATGCCACTGCCAGAGGACGAAACGAGCTGGGGCAACCTCGACGTCATGTTCTCGACGACCCGCGGCACGGTTCGCCGCAACAAGCTTTCCGACTTCATCCAGGTCAACCGCAACGGCAAGATCGCGATGAAGCTCGAGGAAGAGGGCGACGAGATCCTCGGCGTCGAAACCTGCACGGAGCACGACGACGTGCTGCTGACGACCGCACTTGGCCAGGCAATCCGCTTCCCCGTCGATGAAGTCCGCGTCTTTGCCGGCCGCAACTCGATCGGCGTGCGGGGTCTGACCCTGGCAGATGGCGACCGTCTGATCTCGATGACCATTCTCGGCCATGTAGATGCCGAGCCATGGGAACGCGCGGCCTATCTCAAGCGCTCCGCTGTCGAGCGTCGCGCAAGCGGCGTCGAAGAGGACGATATCGCACTGGTCGGCGAAGAAGTCGCCGAAGAGGGCGAGCTGCAGGAAGACCGCTACCAGGAACTCAAGGCACGCGAACAGTTCGTGCTGACAGTCTCGGTCAAGGGCTTCGGCAAGCGCTCCTCGTCTTACGACTTCCGCACCTCCGGTCGTGGTGGCAAGGGTATCCGCGCCACCGACACGTCTAAGACGGCGGAAATCGGCGAGCTGGTTGCGGCCTTCCCGGTCGAGGAAAAAGACCAGTTGATGCTCGTCTCCGACGGTGGCCAGCTGATCCGCGTACCGGTGAACGGCATCCGTATCGCAAGCCGCGCGACCAAGGGTGTGACCATCTTCTCGACCGCCAAGGACGAGAAGGTCGTATCGGTCGAGCGTATCAGCGAGCCGGAAAGCGATGAGGACGTCGTTGAAGCTGCAGAAGGCGTTGAAGGCGAGGGCATTGCTGCCCCGATCGCAGATGCCGGCAGCGAAACGCCGACGGAATGATCAAGAGCCGGCCCTCCGGGGCCGGCTTCAAACAACCGAATGAATAACGAAAAGCCCGTCGGACAATGTCCGAGCGGGCTTTTTGCTGGAGGTCTGCATCAAGTTCGATGCGGTCTTCATTGGGCCGGCGTGTGGATCCACCGACTGTGACCGCTTGGGATCGGTCTCAGAATGCCTTGCGGCGTTCCATCATGGCCCGGAAGTCATCGTCTTCGCGCTTGAGTGCGGCAATCGCCGAAACAACGGAGGCAACAAACATGCCGCTGATCAGGGCAGCCAGTACCGACAGGGTGATAAACATGGGCTTTCCTTTCTTTCTCAGCGGGGTTGTTGCTTTTCTAGCGGCGAAGATTTGATTTCCGATTAATGCCCGAAGCTGTGGTAGCGGGCGGTCATCGGCGGGCCGTAGAAAGCAGCGTCGCCGCTGTCTTTGATGTAAAAGGTTGCGGAGGTGGCAACCATGGCAGTCATCATCATCATCCATACGAGGTTGATCAGGGTAACCTTGTCATGCATTGCTTTAGTCCTTTGCGTACCGGCATTCGCAGCCGTAAAATGTTTGCGCACGGAAATAGTTCCCGCACAGTGTAGGAAGATGTTTACCAACCACCGCCTGAAGTCCCCTTGAACACGCCGTTCATCTGGCGTTCATCTTTGCAATCGAATTGCGACGCCTCGATCTGATCTCGAACAACCATCAGGCCGAGTTCGACGAGCAGGGATGCGGCAATGGCGGCGGCAATGAGAAGAACCAGCATGGGAACGACCTTGTGGCTTGGCGGGTTGGTGCAACACTGCCTTTCTATGGTGCCCCGCCTGAAACGACCTTGAATGGGCCGTTCATCTGTGGTTCAGCGCTGGAAAATGGCGGGGGGCGACCCGAAACGTGACCTTAAGCCTCCGCTTGCACGCTTGCGAACTCAGGCCTTCCATGACAAAAGGCGGGCGAAACCAAAGAACGGGCTCTCATGGCGACCGCTTTTTATCCTGGCTCCTTCGATCCGATGACCAACGGTCATCTTGATGTTCTCGTGCAGGCGATGAAGCTGGTGGAGCGTCTGGTCGTGGCGATCGGGACGCACCCGGGAAAAACGCCGCTCTTCAGCTTCGAAGAACGCGCTGAGTTGATACAGGCTTCACTGGCCGAGGTTCTGCCGGCGCGGGCAGGGGACCTCGAAGTCGTGTCTTTCTCCGATCTCACTATTCATGCCGCCCGACGTCATGGCGCCAGCATCATGCTGCGTGGCCTGCGCGACGGCACGGATCTCGACTACGAGATGCAGTTGGCCGGCATGAACGCCACCATGGCACCGGACATCCAGACCATCTTTCTGCCGGCTGCGACCGCCTCACGGCCCATAACGGCCACATTAGTTCGCCAGATCGCCGCCATGGGTGGAGATGTCGGCCCCTTCGTGCCGGCCCCGGTGCTGGCTGCCCTCAATTCCAGATACGGCCGCTGAGCCGCAATTTTTCAGAACGGGAGTGATCATGAAGCTCGTCCAACTCGCAACCGCATTCCTCCTGGCCGTCGCCGGTTTCGGCTCCGCCCAGGCCCAGTCCAACGAAGACTTCCTGACCATCCAGCTCAAGGACGGCCCCGTCGTGATCCAGCTGATGCCGGATGTCGCACCGAAGCATGTCGCGCAGATCAAGGATCTCGCAGCCAAGGGCGAATATGACAACGTTGCCTTCCACCGCGTGATCGAGGGCTTCATGGCCCAGACCGGCGACGTCCAGTTCGGCGACATGGAAAACGGTTTCGAGCCCGGTCGCGCTGGCACCGGCGGCTCCAGCCTGCCGGACATCGAGGCTGAATTCTCGAGCGTGCCCTTCGAGCGTGGCACGGTCGGCATGGCCCGCAGCCAGGACCCGAACTCGGCCAACTCGCAGTTCTTCATCATGTTCGCCGAAGGCGGCTTCCTGAACGGCCAGTACACGGTCGTCGGCAAGGTCGTCGCCGGCATGGAGTATGTCGACAAGATCAAGCGTGGCGAAGGCGGCAACGGCGAAGTCACCGATCCCGACCGCATGGTCAAGGTCACCGTCGGTCGCAACTGATATCTACCGGGCGCCAAGCCCCAACCAAGGAGAAACACCATGGCCGAGATCAAGGATCCGGAAAACACCATCCTGATGGAAACCACCAAGGGCAAGGTCGTCATCGCGCTCTTCCCGGATCTGGCCCCTGGCCATGTCGCCCGCATCAAGGAACTGTCGCGCGAAGGCGCCTATGACGGCGTTGTCTTCCACCGCGTCATCCCCGACTTCATGGCCCAGACCGGCGACGTGAAGTTCGGCAAGAAGGGCGGCGCAGACTTCAACCCCGGCCGTGCCGGCATGGGTGGCTCCGACAAGCCGGACCTGAAGGCTGAATTCTCGGCTACCCCGCACGTGCGCGGTACCTGCTCGATGGCCCGCTCGCAGAGCCCGAACTCGGCCAACTCGCAGTTCTTCGTCTGCTTCACGGATGCACCGTGGCTGAACAAGCAGTACTCCGTCTGGGGCCAGGTCATCGAAGGCATGGACGTCATCGACCAGATCAAGAAGGGCGAGCCCGTCAGCGACCCGGATTCGATCGTCTCGATGAAGGTTGCCGCCGACGCCTGATCGGCTTAAAGCCACACGAAGCCCGCCTCGGTGCCTGGCACCCGGGCGGGTTTTCGCGTTTAGATCTTCCACCCACACTCTGACAGACAGCGATGCGTGTAGACCTTTTCGACTTCGATCTTCCGGACGACAACATTGCGCTGAGGCCCGCAAGCCCGCGCGATCACGCCCGTTTCCTGGTCGTCCGTCCAGACCAGACGCCGGTGCTCGAAGACCACCATGTCTACGACCTCCCGTCGTTCCTGAAGCCCGGCGACGCATTGGTCTTCAACGACACGAAGGTTATTCCCGCACAGCTCGAAGGCATCCGCCATCGTGAGGGCGCCGAGGAGATCGCCGTCTCCTGTACGCTGCATATGCGCGTCGGTGCGTCCAGATGGAAAGCCTTTGCCAAGCCCGGCAAGCGCATCAAGCAGGGTGATCGCATCGACTTCGGTGTGGGGCAGGGCGACAGCTCTGCCTGCCTCATGGGTTCGCTGGTCGCGACCGTCGCGGAAAAGGGCGAGGCCGGCGAAATCGATCTCGCCTTCGATCTCTCGGGCCCCGATCTCGATCAGGCGATCGCCACCGTCGGCCATATCCCGCTTCCGCCCTATATCGCTGCCAAGCGGCCAGAAGACGGACAAGATCGCACGGACTATCAGACGATCTACGCCCGCGAGGAAGGTGCTGTCGCAGCGCCTACCGCCGGCCTGCATTTCACGCCTGATCTCTTCGAGAAACTCGATGCCGCGGGTGTCGAGCGCCATTTCGTCACGCTGCATGTCGGCGCCGGCACGTTCCTGCCGGTCAAGGCTGATGATACCGCCGAACACAAGATGCACGAGGAGATCGGCTATATCTCACCCTCGACGGCCGCCGCGCTCAATGCCGTGCGCGCCCGAGGCAGCCGCATCATCGCCGTCGGCACCACCTCGCTGCGCCTGCTTGAAAGTGCTGCCGAAGACAATGGCAACATCCCCGCCTGGTCGGGTGCGACCGGCATCTTCATCACGCCCGGCTACCGCTTCAAGGCGGTGGACATGCTGATGACCAATTTCCACCTGCCCAAATCCACGCTCTTCATGCTGGTTTCCGCCTTTGCCGGCCTCGACACGATGCGGGGCGCTTACGCCCACGCCATCGAGACCGGCTACCGCTTCTATTCCTACGGCGATTCTAGCCTGCTCTTCCGGAAAGACGACTGACCGATGTCTGAGAATTTCACGTTCAATCTGAAGGCCACCAGCGGCAAGGCCCGACTCGGCGAGATCACCATGCCGCGCGGCACAATCCGAACCCCGGCATTCATGCCCGTTGGCACCGTCGGCACGGTGAAGGCCATGTATCTCGACCAGGTGAAGGAAGGCGGCGCGGACATCATCCTCGGCAACACCTACCACCTGATGCTGCGCCCCGGCCCGGAACGCGTTGCCCGCCTCGGCGGTCTGCATGAACTCATCCGCTGGCCCGGTCCGATCCTGACAGACTCAGGCGGCTTCCAGGTCATGTCGCTCTCCGGCCTGCGCAAGCTCGACGAGCAGGGCGTGACCTTCAAGAGCCATGTCGACGGTTCTCTCCATCACATGTCGCCGGAACGCTCGATTGAGATCCAGGGCCTGCTCGACAGTGACATCCAGATGCAGCTCGACGAATGCGTGGCGCTGCCGAATGAGCCGCGCGAAATCGAACGCGCCATGGAACTGTCGCTCCGCTGGGCCGAACGTTGCCGCATCGCCTTCGGAAACCAGCCGGGCAAGGCCATGTTCGGCATCGTCCAGGGCGGTGACCAGCCGGCGCTCCGCATCCGCTCGGCAGAAGGCTTGAAGCAACTCGACCTCAAGGGTTATTCCATCGGCGGTCTCGCCGTTGGCGAACCGCAGGCCGTCATGCTCGACATGCTGCGCATCACGCTGCCGGTGCTACCCACGGAAAAGCCGCGCTACCTGATGGGCGTCGGCACACCTGACGACATGCTGAAATCGGTTGCCGAAGGCATCGACATGTTCGACTGCGTCATGCCGACCCGGTCCGGTCGCCATGGCCTCGCCTTCACCCGCCGCGGTAAGGTCAACATCCGCAATGCCCGCCACGCCGAAGACATGCGCCCGCTGGACGAACAGTCGTCCTGCCCGGCAACCCGCGATTACTCGCGCGCCTATCTGCACCACCTCGTGCGCTCCAACGAGGCTTTGGGTGGCATGCTCTTGTCGTGGAACAACCTGAGCTACTATCAGGAGCTGATGCAAGGCATCCGTCAGGCGATCGCCGAAGACCGCTTCGAGGACTTCAAGGCCGAGACCATCGAGACCTGGGCACGCGGCGATATCGACCCGGTCTGAGCCCAATTGATCGTGCACAAAGGGCAGGGCGGTCATGCCGCCCGCCCTCTGATTGCCATCAGATGCCCTGGCTATTGGTCTCGCGCATCATGCGCACGCCATTGATGGCGAACTGCCCGTCGCGCTGGCGCTTCAGCTCGTAATAGACCGCCCAGTCCTTTCCATCAGGTGCCGAGATCAGCACCTCCTGATAGGCAACCGTGCCATCAGGTGAAACCTGATTGCGCCCGAAGGCATAATTGCCCGGCCGATAGACGGGCGCGTAGCTCTTCTTCACCATCTCGAAGAAGCGTTCGGCATTGGGAAAGACCGACTTGATCTCCGGCGAGGCAAAGGAATAGGCGGTCGTCGCATCGTTGTTGAGGAAGGCCGTGATCTGCTGCTCGATCACATCCTTGGCAAGGCCGGCAGCCTCTGTTTTCGTATCCTGCTGGGCAAACACCGGGGCAGCGAGGAGCCCGGCTGTGAGAAAGAGGGCAATTCCAATCCGCATGCGCATCATCATCCCCTTGTTTCAGGAAGTCCGAAATAAAAGGATAGGACGATTCGCCCTCTTGGAAAGGTCCTGTGACGGTTTGATGTCGCTCATCGCGATATCGTGAGCGCAGGCACCTCCTTGGACACCAGCCGGTCTGGACAAGACCCGATCAAAAACGCTTTAAAGCAGAGCTGGGATATGCGGCTGCAACGTTGCCGTGAATCGTGCTGATGCGATGGCCTGATGAGGAGTTCTGCCATGATCGATGACCTGCTCAACCAGATGACACTTGAGGAGCAGGTCGCTCTGCTGGCCGGCGCCGATTTCTGGACGACGGTCGCAGTCGAGCGTCTCGGCATCCCCAAGATCAAGGTGACCGACGGTCCGAACGGCGCCCGCGGTGGTGGCTCGCTCGTCGGCGGTGTGAAATCGGCGTGCTTCCCCGCCGCGATTGGCATCGGCGCGAGCTGGAACCCCGAACTGGTGCGCCAGATGGGCGTGGCTCTTGCCGAGGAAACCAAGACGAAAAGCGCCCGCGTGCTGCTCGCCCCCACGGTCAACATTCACCGCTCGGGCCTCAACGGCCGCAATTTTGAATGCTACTCCGAAGACCCGATGCTCACTTCGGCACTCGCCGTCGCCTATATCGAGGGCGTCCAGTCGCAAGGCATCGCCGCCACGATCAAGCATTTCATCGGCAACGAATCTGAAATCGAACGCCAGACGATGTCGTCGGATATCGATGAACGCACGCTGCGCGAAATCTACCTGCCACCCTTCGAGGCTGCGGTAAAACAGGCCGGCGTCTGGGCGATCATGTCCTCCTACAACCGCCTGAACGGTGTCTGGACCAGCGAAAACCACTGGCTGCTGACCGAATTGCTCCGCGAGGAATGGGGTTATGACGGCATCGTCATGTCCGACTGGTTCGGCTCGCACACCACGGAAGCCACGGTGACAGGCGGCCTCGATCTCGAAATGCCGGGCCCGACCCGCAACCGTGGCGAGAAGCTCGTCGCCGCTGTGCGCGAGGGCAGGGTGCCCGCAGAAACCGTCAAGGCCGCCGCCCGCCGCATGCTGCTCCTCCTCGAACGCGTCGGCGCCTTCGCGGATGCGACGATGGAAGACGAGAAGGCCGTCGATCGCCCAGAGCACCGTGCGCTCATCCGCAAGCTTGGCGCAGATGGCATGGTGCTTCTGAAGAACAACGGCATCCTGCCGTTGGACAAGACAGCCCTCGACCGCATCGCCGTCCTCGGCCCCAACGCGGCTGAACCCCGCGTCATGGGCGGCGGCAGCGCCCAGATCAACGCCCATTACAAGGTGAGCCCGCTCGAGGGCATCAAGAGCGCACTGTCGGGCACCAACCGTGTCATCCACCTCAAGGCCTGCCGCAACAACCGCCTGACCCAGATGATCCGGGGGGATGTCTCCGTCGACTTCTTCCACGGGCGCGACTGGTCCGGACCTTCAGTGCATGCGTCCACCGCTGAAGAAAGCCAGTTCTTCTGGCTCGACATGCCGGATGCCACGCTCAACCCGCGTGATTTCTCCGCCCGCATCATCACACGCTACCGCCCTGAGGAGGCTGGCACGCATGTCTTCGGCCTCACCAATGCCGGCTTCGCGAAACTCTATGTCGATGGCGAACTTCTGGTCGATGGCGAAACCGGCTGGGCCCGCGGCGACAATTTCTTCGGTCTCGGCAACACGGAAGTCCGTGTCGAGAAATCGTTGGAAGCCGGCCGAACCTACGAGATCCGCGTCGACTACCGCGCCATGCCGGAGGGCTATGAAGGCATCGAAATCCGCGCCGTCCGTTTCGGTGCCGAACTACCGACCAGCGATGCGGCCATCGCCGAAGCCGTGGAGCAGGCCAGGGCCTGCGACGTCGCCGTCCTCGTCGTCGGCCGGGAAGGGGAGTGGGATACCGAAGGCCTCGACCTGCCCAATATGCGCCTGCCCGGTCGCCAGGAAGAGCTGATCGAGAAGGTCGCCGCCGTCAATCCGCGCACGGTCGTGGTCCTCCAGACAGGCGGCCCCGTGGAAATGCCGTGGATCGACAAGGTCTCGGCCGTCATTCAGGCTTGGTATCCGGGCCAGGAAGCCGGCAATGCGATCGCCGACGTGCTCTTCGGGGATGCCGAACCCGGCGGCCGCCTGCCGCAGACTTTCCCAAAGCACCTCTCCGACAACTCCGCGATGACCGGCGACCCAAAGACCTATCCGGGCGAAAACGGCCACGTGGTCTACACGGAGGGGCTTGCCGTCGGCTACCGCCACCACGATGCGGATGGCGCAAAACCGCTTTTCCCCTTCGGCTACGGCCTTTCCTACACGCGCTTCGAATGGTCTGCCCCCCGGGCTTCAGGCTCGGACATGGGCTCGGATGGCGTCACCGTCGAGGTCGAGGTCAGGAACATCGGCGACCGGGCAGGGGCCGAACTGGTCCAGCTCTATGTCGCTCCCAAGGCCTCCCGCCTGCCGCGCCCAGTCAAGGAACTGAAATCCTTTGCCAAACTGGCGATACCAGCCGGCGGCAGGGCGACCGCCAGCCTCTCGATCAGCATCCGCGACCTCGCTTATTTCGATCCGGACGCCCGAGCCTGGATTGCCGAGGCCGGCGACTATGAACTGATCATTGCCGCCAATGCAGAAGACATCCGCGCGACGCTGCCGCTCAAGCTTTCGACCGAATGGCGGGAAGGGGTCTCCGCCCCGCCTTTGCCAACCGTGGTCGATTGAGCAGCCAAGGCGGAGGTCTGCAAGGACCTCCGTCTGCCAGTGCGCTTGCCCATACCGCAGAATCCGTTAGAAGGTCCTGATGTCTTCGAAACCGCAGCGGATCCCTTGAGTATGCGCCTCTTTCTCGGATCCGACTTCCACGTTGATTACCGCCAGAATCTGGATTGGCTCCGCGCTCTCTCGCGTGCCGATTTCACGAACGACGTCATGATCATCGCCGGCGATCTCTCCGATCAGCTCGATCTTGTGAAAGCCTGTTTCGACGAACTGGCGCCCCGCTACGCCAAGCTCCTCTTCCTCCCCGGCAATCACGATCTCTGGACGGCAAGAAGCGGGAAGGGACCCTCCTTCGAGAAATTCGAGACGCTGAACACGCTCTGCCACGGCTACGGCATCGAGACCGGACCGCTTGCCATCGGCAAGTCACTGATCGTGCCCTTGCTCGCCTGGTATGATTATTCCTTCGGCGAACCCGGTCCGACGATCCGGCGCGGCTGGATGGATTTCTACAAATGCAATTGGGAAGGTCTCACGCCTGCCGACGTCGCGGCGCGCTTCGACGCCATGAATGTGATCCCGGACACATCAGGCTATGACGCCGTCTATAGCGTCTCGCATTTCGTGCCGCGCATCGACCTGATGCCGGCGCGCTATCCGGAAAAGCACAAGGCACTGTTTCCCGTCCTTGGCACAGACCGGCTCGAAGCCCAGATCCGTCGCCTGGGATCCTCGAAGCATTTCTACGGACACAGCCATCTGAACCGCAACAAGGTGATCGACGGCGTCACTTACATCAACAACGCGTTCGGCTATCCCTCGGAGACGGAGATCTCCGCCAAGACCATCCTTCAAGTCGCGGACCTCTAAGGACCGAAGGGAAGGCCTACCTTGCTCTCACAAGCCCACACACAAAGATCGCATAAGATAGATTATGGAACTTGCGTACGTGCCCAAAGGTATGGAAAAGCGGCGTTTACAGTGTTGCCCATGGTCCGAACGAACATCAATGTCTCTTGCATTCGGCGATGCACCGGACAACCATCGACCTGTTTTGAGCACGAGATCGTCCTTCAACATTTCAGATGGGAGCCAGACATTGCAAGCCCTCAACCTGCGCCGCCTTCGAGCGTCCGATGACTGCGCCTTCAGAGAAATCAGATCTGAAGGTCTCCGTCTTCATCCAGATGCATTCGGCGCATCCTTCGCCGAGGAACAGTCCCAGCCTCTCGAGCGCGTCGCAGACAGACTTGAGAACGGCCATGTCATGGCGGCTGTCGCGGATGATGTGATTGCCGGCGTCGTTGGTCTTGCATGCTCCCGGGCCGACAAGACCAGACATATCGGCCTGATCTGGGGTCTCTACGTCCGTCCATCCTGGCGTCGCTCGGGCGTGGCAAGACATCTGCTCGAGGCCGTGATCTCAGACGCAATGCTAGTACACCCGCAGCCCTGGAATGTCCGATCTGCGGTCGCTGCGCATCTGTGTCGAGGCCAACAACAGAGCGGCAATAGACCTTTACGAAGCCCTCGGCTTCACTGCATGGGCCGTTGAAAAACAGGCTCTCCTGGTCGGTGACCACTTCCACGACGAGATCCACATGCGTCTGGATTTCGCGCCGTAAAACCGATGACAAGCGCCCTACTCTGCCGCAATCATAATATGAACTAAATCAAATATTTACTTCAAATTCCATAATAAATTGGTCATAGCCTGGCTCGACATGCGGCGGCGTCTCGCCCATCACGGTCTCATAGTCGAGCGGCGTATGCATATGCGTCAGCACCGCATGAACAGGCGCGATCCGCTCGATCCATCCGAGCGCCTGTTCCAGCGACAGGTGGCTCGGATGCGGCCGGTACTGCAGCGCGTCGATGTAAAGCAGGTCGAGCCCAGAGAGCTTGACAACCGTCTCGTCGGGAAAGTCGGATACATCACAGCAATAGGCGACATCGCCGATCCGAAGACCGATCGAGACAATGTCACCATGCTCCTGCATGAGCGGCATCATCGTAATCGCACCGCCAGCCCCTTCGACGACGATCGGCTGATCCATGTCCTCGATGACATGAGGTGCCACGATCGGCGGATAGCTGCTGCCGGCAGGCGTCTTCAGGCAATAGCCGAAGCCTTCCTCGATCCGGGCCATCGTATACGGTTCCGCATAGATCGGGATCCGGTTCTTCTGGGTGATGAAATAGCCTCTGATATCATCGATCCCATGCAGATGGTCGGCATGCGCATGGCTGTAGACGACAGCATCGAGACGCGCGACCCGTGAACGGATCATCTGTTCGCGGAAGTCAGGTCCGGTATCGACGACGACAGTTGTCTTGCCGCCATCGGCTCCGATCTGTTCGATCAGGAAGGATGCGCGGGTCCGCCGGTTGCGCGGATTGTTGGGGTCGCAATTGCCCCAGTCGCCATTGATCCGGGGCACGCCCGGTGACGACGAACAACCCAAGAGCGTGAACCGGCGCGTGACCTTCATCCAAACTCCCTCACGCCAGCCGTGGCATTTTCGAGAAACAGCGGAAGGCATTGTCTGTGGTGATCTCGGCCATCTCGGCGTAGCTCACGCCCTTGACCTCGGCCAGAACCTCCGCCGTGTTCACCACGTAGGACGGTTCATTGCGTTTTCCACGCCAGCGCTTCGGCGCCAGATACGGCGCGTCTGTCTCGACCAGCAGCCGGTCCATGGGCACGCTCTTGGCAATCTCGCGCAGCTCTTCCGATTTTGGGAAGGTGACGATCCCCGAGAAGGACACGTAGCCGCCGAGTGCCACGCCGGTATCGGCAAGCGCCTGGCCGGACGAGAAGCAGTGCAGGATGAAGGGGAAGGCGCCCTTCCCCGTCTCATCCGTCAGGATCGCAGCCATATCCTCATCTGCGCTGCGGCTATGGATAACGAGCGGAAGCTTCGTGCGCCGCGCAGCCTCGATATGGCGGATCAGCCCCGTCTTCTGGTCCTCGGGCGTCTGCGTGTCGTAGAAATAGTCGAGCCCAGCCTCGCCGATCGCCACAATCTTCTCGTGGCTTTCCGCAAGTTCCACCAGCTCGTCCGCCGTCACATTCAGCTCCTCGCCGGCATTGTTCGGATGCGTGCCGACTGAGCAGAAGACACTCGGGTAACGCTCGGTCAATGCCAGCAGCGTCGGAAGCTTGCGGACCCGAGTCGAGATCGTCACCATCTGTTTGACGCCCGCCTGATGCGCACGCGTGACAAGCTCGTCACGCTCTGCGTCGAAATCGGCGAAGTCCAGATGGCAATGGGTATCGATCAGCATCGCGTCACGCCTTGCCCGCGTCCGGGGCAACATAGCGCGGATAGACCGGCGCAGGCGCCGGCAGTTCCGTGCCGGGTGTCAGACGGCCGGCTGCACCCAGCTTGGCGAACATGCGGTCGTCTTCTGCCACAGCCACAAGATCGAGGATCTTTGCTGACGAAGCCGGCATGATCGGCTGGAAGAGGATGGCGATCTGGCGCACCACTTCGGCCGTCACATAAAGCACCGTGCCCATGCGCGCCTCATCGGTCTTCTTCAGCACCCAGGGCGCCTGCGCCGCGAAATAGCGGTCGGCTTCGTTGACGATGTTGATGATGGCAGCAACCGCCTTGTGGATCTGCTGGCGTCCCATTTCCTCGCGGCAGATCGCGATGGCGTCGTCAGCCACCTTGAGGATCGCCTCGTCTTCAGCCGTCAGCGGGCCGGGTGTCGGCACCCTGCCCTCGCAGTTCTTGTTGATCATCGACAGCGAGCGCGAGGCAAGATTGCCGATGCCATTGGCGAGATCGGCATTGATTCGGGTCGCGATCCCCTCTTCCGAATAGCTGCCGTCCTGACCGAAGGAAACTTCACGCAGGAAGAAGTAGCGAACCTGGTCAAGGCCGAAATGCGCAACGAGATCAACGGGATCGACGACGTTGCCAACAGACTTCGACATCTTCTCGCCCTTGTTGAGCAGGAAGCCATGAGCATACACGCGCTTCGGCAGCGGCAGACCAGCCGACATCAGGAAGGCCGGCCAGTAGACGGCGTGGAAGCGGATGATGTCCTTACCGATGATATGGACGTCGGCCGGCCAGTACTTGGCGCGCGGACCCTTCTCGTCTTCGACATAACCCGTCGCGGTGATGTAATTGGTCAGCGCATCGACCCAGACATACATCACATGCTTGTCGTCGCCGGGCACCTTGATGCCCCAGTCGAAGGTCGTGCGCGAGATCGACAGGTCCTTCAGACCCGACTTGACGAAGGAGATGACCTCGTTGCGGCGCTCGTTCGGGCCGATGAAATCCGGCTGATCCTCGTAAAGCTTGAGGAGCTTGTCTTCATAGGCCGAGAGCTTGAAGAAGTAGCTTTCCTCTTCCACCCATTCGACCGGCGCTCCCTGAGGACCGTAGCGCACGCCATCGGCGCGCAGTTCTGTTTCCTCTTCCTGGAAGTAGGCCTCGTCGCGCACCGAATACCAGCCGGCATAGCCGCCCTTGTAGATGTCGCCGTTCTCCTCCATCCGGCGCCAGACTTCCTGCACCGTCTCGTGATGGCGCTTCTCGGTCGTGCGGATGAAGTCGTCATTGGACGAGTTCAGCAACTGGCCCATCTCGCGGAAGGCATTGGAATTGCGCTCGGCCAGCGCCTCAGGCGTAATGCCTTCTGCACGCGCCGTCTGCTGCATCTTCTGCCCATGCTCGTCCGTACCGGTCAGGAAAAACACATCCCGGCCATCGAGCCGCTGGAACCGCGCCATGGCGTCGGTCGCGATCAGCTCATAGGCATGGCCGATATGCGGCTTGCCGTTCGGATAGGAGATGGCAGTGGTGATGTAGAAGGGATCGCTCATGTCTACCTGGTGTCTTTTCGTCGGTTGCGATGTCACGGGCCGGACAATGGCGGCACAAAGGGCCGGCCATGTTGCGGCGACGACAAATGGGGTCGAACGCTCTTAAAGCATTCCTCGGCCTTTAGGAACATCCGTTTTGCTGCAGCGCCACGAAGACACGCGCCAGGGCGCATCAGCGCACGATCGCTGCCAGCACATCGAGGATCGTCTGCTTGCGATCGAGGTTATAGGCCGCCGCCACGCCGAGCTGCTGGTTGATGACGGAGGAGAGCCGTGCGTAATGCTCGGCACCGCCAAGATCGCCAGTCATGGCAAGCGTCCGCGCCGTCTCGGCCAGGTGATCACCCAGATGTTCGGTGAAGAAGCCGAAGGCAACCTCGCTGTCTTTGCCCGACAGCGCATCGGCGATCTTGAACATCATCTTGCGCTGGGTCGGACCCGAAGTGGCAAGCATTTGCTCGAAGGCTTCCAGGATGTCGGCGCCACCATAATTCACCAGCTTCAGCGCCCGTGCCACACTGCCTTTGGCAAGCGTCAAGACAGCATCGCGCTTGCCTGCGGGAATGGTGAGGCCCAACTGCCCCAGCGCCTGATCCATCGCCGGCGGTGACAATTCCTGCAGCTTCAGCGGCAGGCAGCGCGACCGGATGGTCGGCAAGAGCTTGCCCGGCGCATGGGAGAGCACCAGGAACATCGCCCGCTTCGGCGGCTCCTCGAGGATCTTCAGAATGGCGTTGGCCGCATTGCGGTTCAGATCGTCGGCCGGATCGATGATCACGATACGCCAATTGCCCGTGCCCGATGTCTGGCTGAAAAAGTGCCCGGCCTTGCGAACTTCATCGACCGTGATCGCGGTCCTGACACGCCCGGTCTTTTCATCCACCGGCCGCGACAGGTGCAGCAGATTATGGCTGGCGCCGGAGGCGAGCTGCCGGGTCACAGGGTGTTCGGGATCCGGATCGGAAATCGCCTCAGGTGCCGTCGCCGGATCCGGATGGCGCAGGATATGGTTGGCAAAGCGAAAGGCGAGGGTCGCCTTGCCAATGCCCTCCGGCCCCTCGATCAGCACGGCATGGTGACCCTTGCCCGAACGATAGCTGCGCGCCAGAAACTCTTCCGCCGCCTCGTGGCCAAACAGTTTCGTGTTGCTGACCGGCGCGATCGCCCCGTCGAGCAGCCCTGCCCTCTCCTCGCTCATGACCGTGCCGCCTGGCCGTCGCGGTCGCCACCCGCCTGTCTCGCGATCACCAGCGTCACCTCGGAGAGGATGTCCCGCGCGATGTGGTCGACGTCGAAAGAGGCGTCGAGCACCCGGCAACGCTCGGGCTCGCGAGCGGCAATATCGAGAAAACCCTGGCGGCGCTTCTCGTGGATCTCGAGCTTTTCCTTCTCGAACCGGTCAGGCGTCGCCGCCTCGGTCGAAGCCCCGGCCCTCCGCCGTGCCCTTTGCAGGCCGACATCGGCAGGCAGATCCAGCACCAGCGTCACATCCGGCATGGTCGCCCCGATCGAGACGCGCTCAAGTGCGGCCATCAGCGGCGGCTCGAGATTGCCGGTCACACCCTGATAGACCCGCGAGGAATCAACGAAGCGGTCACACAGCACGATCTCGCCACGCGACAGAGCCGGACGGATGACGCAATCAAGATGATCGGCCCGGGCGGCGGCAAACAGCAGCGCTTCCATGCGGACGCCAAAAGGCTCGGCTGCACCGGAGAGCAGCACATGGCGCAACGCCTCTGCTCCCGGCGATCCACCGGGCTCGCGCGTCGTCACCACGGTGTGGCCGCGTGCGCGCAGGCCTTCCGCAAGCAGGCGAATCTGGGTCGATTTCCCGGCCCCCTCGCCTCCCTCGAAAGTCACGAACAATCCGCGCGCCGTCGTCAATGCTTGCCTTCTTCCCGCCAGCGGCGTTCCAGATTGCCCCCTTGCGGGCTTGCCTACGGCTCTAACCCAAGATGACCTCAAGCGAAACCGTGAAGCACCCGAGCGCTGCAGATTTTCGTCAGATCCAGAAGAACAGGAGCTCGATCAGAGCATCCCACGCGCGCTGACGCAGCGTCCCCACCTCGACGGCCTGTGCACTCTTCAGCGGCACGCTGACCAGCGGACGGTCGCCCGACAGGATATTGAGCGTTGCAATCTCACGGTCAGCCGCGACCGGCGGATTGAGCGGCCAGCGATAGACGATGCGCGCCTGAAGCCGCTCGGGATTGTTGACGGGAACATAGACGTCGACTGGCGCGGCCGCCACCAGCGGCACCGTCGACTGCGCGCCGCCATAGACGCTCGCCTCGCCGATCACCTCGCCGGCCTTGAACAGCGTGCGCATCTCGAAGCTGTCGAAACCCCAGTTGAGCAGTCGCAGCGCCTCATCCGTCCGTTCCTTGTCGGTCGCGATCCCGCTCACCCCGAGGAACAGCCGACGCCCGCCCCGCTCCATCGAGGCGACCATGGCAAAACCGCTGCCCTCGGCAAAGCCGGTCCCCAGCCCATCCGCGCCGAAGCCCAGAAGCGGATTTCGGTTGCGCTGCAGGATCTTGTTCCACTCGAATTCCGGCAGGCTGAACGTCTGATAGAGATCCGGATAGGTCGAGGCGAGATGCCGCGACAGCTTCACCAGATCATAGAGTGTCGAGCGGTTGTCGGGATGCGGCAGACCCGTGGCATTGCCGAAGCGGCTGTCTGCAAGCCCGAGCTCGGCGGCCCGTGCATTCATCCGTTCAACGAACCTCCCTTCGGAGCCTTCCATGCCCTCGGCGATAATCAAACAGCCGTCGTTGGCCGTCTGCACCGCAATGCCTTTGACCAGATCCGCGACCGGCACCTGGCTCTTCACCGCCGCAAACATGGTGGAGGTCCGCGACGGCGCGCCGCCCGTCCGCCATGCATATTCGGAAACCGGATAGATCGTGTCGGGCCGGATCTCGCCCTTCTTCAGCGCGTCGAACACCACTTCCAGCGTCATCAGCTTGGCAAGCGAGGCCGGCGCAAAACTCTGCCGCTCGCCCTTGGAGAGCAGCACCGTGCCTGTCGACGCCTCGACCAGATAGACTTGCGTAGCCTTGGTCTCGATCAGCTGCGGAGCAGAAGTGGCCGGCGTCTGCGCCTTGGCGGCAAATCCCGGAAGGGCAAGGATCGAGACGAGCAGCAGGACGGGAAAAGGACGACGCATGATCACACTTCAGCTGCAGGGCACACGGCCTCTCCTGTGCCGCCGCCGGGGCGGTCAGCGCCCACTGGAGAGCTTGATGCCACCCTTGGCGACCGAGGAGAGAATCGAGTGCTCGGTGAGGCCGTCATTGCGCACGAGAATGGCATCGAAGGCAAGCGCGCCTGCCTGCGGCTCCGCCTCGACATAGGCCGCCGCATAACCCGAACCATCGTAACCATCGATATGATGCGGCCGTGGCATCGGCATGGGCCCGAACTCCGGAAGGGCTGCAAAGCTCTCGCCCGAAACCACGCCGCCGGCGACAACGGCTTGGCCGCCTTGCATCAGAATCTGCGCGTCGAGCGTCTGGCTGGCTGCCCTGCCGCTCGGGGTCGAGCCCGACAGTGCTGTCTGATAGGTCGTGGCAACAGGTGGCTGGTATTGCGGTGCGGCTACATCGTTCGACGCGACCATCACGCCCGATGCGATCTGGCCACCCGGATCTATGACCGGGCCGCGATCGCCCTTACGGGTATAGGACGCCATGAGATAGGGCATGTCATGCCCGTCCATGCGTGCAGGGCCGATATACTGCACCCGCACTTCGCCCGTGCCGCTATGCTTCATGTCCAGCATGTCGGCAGTCTTGCGCGACAGGTCGATGATCCGGCCCTTGTGGAACGGACCACGGTCATTGATGCGCACGATGACGGAGCTACCGGTATTCAGATTGGTAACCCGCGCATAACTCGGCAGTGGCAGCGTCGGATGGGCCGCAGACAGATGCTCCTTGTCGTAGAGCTCGCCGTTTGCCGTCATCCGTCCATGAAAGGCATCGCCGTACCAGGAGGCAACGCCGACCTTGTCATAGCCGGGATTTTCCTTCGGCACGAAGGTCTTGCCCTTCACCACATAGGGCTTGCCGACCATGTAGCGCCCGCCGCCCTTGGGGACCGGACCGCTCGCAACGAGACGCGGGCTGGCCTTCACGCCATAGATCGATTCGGCGAAATACTCCTTCGACCGCTTCGGCTTCTCGGCCGTCTTGGTGGTCGAACAGGAGGCGGTGAAGGCACAGAGCAGCACCAGTCCGAACCACTTCCCCGAATTGGCCATCAGGCCACGCATCGAAAACTGCATCTGTCCCACTTCAGATCAGCGGGGCATGCTGACATCGCGCCCCATCTGCGAGGCCCCCATGCCCCGCTCACTTGCGCGCAATGAAGCCTGTGCAAAAATGGCCAAAATGGGAAAAGTCACAATTTGAACGATCCCGGACGCCCGAAAGCTTCAATCATGGTTAGCGGATGGTTAATCAAGTGGGGGCCGGCTCCGATTGCCGAATTGCACCTCAGCGAGGTCACGCGCTCCCCACCTGAACCCACTTTTCAAGCGACAATCACTCTTGCCAAGTTCGACGGCTTTGCGCATAACGCACCCGTCCGGAAGAGTGTCCGAGTGGTTTAAGGAACCGGTCTTGAAAACCGGCGTGCGGGAGACCGTACCGTGGGTTCGAATCCCACCTCTTCCGCCATTGGCCTGTCTGCCCTTGCCTGCGACAGGCCCCTCCTCCCAACCTTACCAATCTTTCACTGTCCTTTCCCCGCCGAAAGTCTATCTGCATAGCCAAGGAAGCTGTTGCCCTTGATACCGATCAAGGGGCTTGGCGCCGGCCTGGTCCAAGGTCCGGGAAAGCAGAATGATTGAGACGGAGCAGACGTGAGCGACAACCTGAACCCCAAGACCTCGTCCGAGACGGAAGAGCTGAAGGCGATGCTGGCCAGTGCCGCGCGGCCAAAGGCCCGCTGGGGCCTGCGTTTCCTCGGGCTGCTTGCGATCCTCGGCCTCGGCTACGGTGCCTATCTCTGGTCGTCAGGCGGAACGACCGTCAGCTATACCACCGCCGAGTTGAAGCCTGGCGATCTGACCGTGGTCGTCACGGCAACCGGATCCGTGGAGCCGACCGTTCAGGTCGACGTCTCCTCGGAACAGTCTGGCACGGTTCGTGAGGTGCTCGCCGATTTCAACAGCGAGGTGAAGAAGGGCGACGTACTGGCGCGCCTCGACACCGACAAGCTGAACGCTGACCTGAAGGCCAAGGAGGCGGCTCTGGCGTCCGCCCGCGCCTCGGTCTCCAAGGCCCGCGCCGACGAACAATCCGCCAAGTCCAAGCTCGACCGCCAGACCACGCTCGTCTCCAGCCGCGTCTCCACCCAGCAGGATCTCGACACCGCCGAGTATACGTACCAGGCCGCCTCTGCCGCGCGCCAGAGCGCCGAAGCCGACGTCATCTCTGCGGAAGCCGCCCTCGAACAGGCGAAACTGTCGGTGTCCAAGGCAACCATTGTCTCGCCGATCGATGGCATCGTGCTGTCGCGCGATGTCGACACCGGCGCAACCGTCGCAGCCTCGCTCGAAGCCCCCACGCTCTTCACCCTGGCCGGCGATCTGCGCCAGATGGAGTTGCAGGTCTCGATCGACGAGGCCGATGTCGGTCAGGTCGCCGTCGGCCAGGCCGCCACCTTCACGGTCGACGCCTTTCCCGACCAGCGCTTCCCCGCCGAGATCACCTCGATCCGCTACGCTGCTGAAACCGTGAGCGACGTCGTAACCTACAAGGGCATTCTCTCCGTCTCCAATGACGACCTTCTGCTGCGCCAGGGCATGACCGCGACGGCCGATATCGTCGTCCAGTCGGTGAAGAACGGCCTGCTGATCCCCAATGCCGCCCTGCGCTATTCCCCGCCGGCCACCACCGCGACGGAGACCACCGGCGGCGGCAGCGGCGTCTTCAGCCTCTTCCGCCCGCCTCGCGAGGCCCCGCAAAGTGCGCCCGAACCCGAAGGCAACGAGCGCACCATCTGGCTGCTGCGCAACGGCGTACCTGTCGCCGTCAACATCGAGATCGGCGCCTCCGACGGCCAGAACACGGTCGTCGTCAAGGGCGACGTCAAGGAGGGCGACCAGGTCATCACCGACCAGGCCGTCCGCAACGGCTAAGGCGCGCCATGGCCTCCTCCCCGCTCCTCGAATTTCGCCAGATCTCCCGCATATATGGACGCGGCGAGGCAACCATCCGCGCCCTCGACCGGGTGGACCTGTCGATCGAGCGAAACGAATTCGTCGCGATCATGGGCCCGTCCGGCTCCGGCAAGTCGACCGCCATGAACATCCTCGGCTGCCTCGATGTGCCGACATCAGGCCAGTATTTCTTCCAAGGAATCGACACCTCAGGCTTCGACCGCGCGCAATACACGCTGCTCCGCCGCCACATGCTGGGCTTCGTCTTCCAGGGCTTCAACCTGCTCGCCCGCACCTCGGCCGTCGAAAATGTCGAACTGCCGCTGGTCTATCGCGGCATGGACGGGCGCGAACGGCGCGCGCGGGCGCTGAAGGCGCTGTCGCAGGTTGGCCTTGCCGGCCGCGAGAACCACACGACCCAGGAACTGTCCGGCGGCCAGCAGCAGCGCGTCGCAATTGCCCGCGCGATCGTGACCAGCCCCGCCGTCCTGCTCGCCGATGAACCGACCGGCAATCTCGACACCAAGACCAGCCGCGAGATCATGGAACTCATCACCGGCCTCAACCGCGACCACGGCATCACTGTGATCATGGTCACCCACGAAGACGATATCGCCGCCTATGCGAAGCGGACCCTGCGGTTTGTCGACGGCCACATCCAGTCCGACAGCGGGATCGAGGAGGCACGCGCCCATGTTCGGTGAAACCCTGAAACTGGCGCTGCGCGCCATCCGCCGAAACCTCTTGCGCTCCTTCCTCACCGTGCTCGGCGTCGTCATTGGCGTGGCCGCCGTCATCGCCATGGTCACGATCGGCAACGGCACGACGGCTCAGGTCACGAGCGAAATCTCCAAGCTTGGCACCAACCTGCTCTTCGTCCGTCCCGGCCAGTTCGGACCAGGCCGTGCAGCCACCGACGCCAAGAAATTCACTATCAGGGACATCGAGGCGATCCGCGAGCAGATCCCCGGCCTACGCGCCGTGGCCGCCATCAACCAGTCCAGCCAGACCGTCATCTTCAGCGGCCAGAGCCGCCAGACCTCGATCATCGGCTCCGGAGACGATTACCTGATCGCCCAAAACTGGGAACTGGCCTCCGGCCGCACCTTCCTGGCGTCGGAAGAGCGCGGCGGTCAGGCCGTCTGCCTCGTCGGCGAAACCGTCCGTTCCAAGCTCTTCGGCTCGACGCCCGCCATCGAACAGACGATCCGTGTCGGGAATGTCGCCTGCCAGGTGATCGGCATTCTCGCCAAGAAGGGCCAGAGCGGCATGGGCAGCGACCAGGACGATGTCGTCATGATGCCGCTCAAGGTCTTTCAGCGCCGCATCGGCGGCTCGACGGATGTCTCCAGCATCATTCTGTCGGCGGAAGACGGCGTCTCCACGGCAAAGGTCCAGGCCGATGTCGAGCGCCTGCTGCGCGAACGCCGCAAGATTGTTGCCGGCCGAGACGACGACTTTTCAGTCAATGACATGACCCAGATGGCAGCCACCCTCACCGGCACCACGACGCTCATGACCGGCCTGCTCGGCGCAGTCGCCGCCGTCTCCCTGCTCGTCGGCGGCATCGGCATCATGAACATCATGCTGGTCTCGGTCACAGAGCGCACCCGCGAGATCGGCATCCGGCTGGCGATCGGCGCGGTCGAGCGTCAGGTGCTGATGCAGTTCCTCGTCGAAGCCGTGACGCTCTCCGTCTTCGGCGGCGTGGTCGGCATCGCGCTTGGCCTCGGCATCGCCTACACGGCCGTCACCCTAATGTCGGTCCCCTTCGTCGCCAGCCCCTCGATCATCCTGCTGGCCTTCGTCTTCTCGGCAGCGATCGGCATGGTCTTCGGCTACTTCCCCGCCCGCCGCGCCGCCCAGATGAACCCGATCGACGCGCTCCGCCACGAGTAATGCCACGCCCTCACACCAGCGCAGCAAGCCTCGGGCAAACTTGTTGTGGTGTAGTTCATGCTAATGGATCGGGGCGTGCCCCTGTCCGGTAGCCATGACCATGTGAGGGAGTAAACCCATGTCCGCTTTTCCGGATCGCGACACCGTCGCTGCCAAGATCGCCTCCCTGCAGGAGCCGGATCAGGCCTTCCTGAAGCTGATCTTCGAGAACCCGGCCCAGGACGATGCCCTGCTTGAGGGTCTCTACGTCTATCTGGAGATTGCCTCGGAAGCCCGTTTTCTCAATTCGCTTAAGCTCGAGCGCGCAGGCGAATGGATCGGCGACAATGCCCCTGCCCGTCTCCAGATCCGCTTGATGGAAGCAGCCCGATCCAGCCAGCATCCGGCCTTCGCCTCGTTCCGCACTGGCCTCAATCGCTCCGGTGGCCTCGAGCGCGCCTATCCGAAGGCCGCCGTCTGACCCCCAGTCTTACTGCGGGATCGGCATGCTGACGGAGAGGATCGGCCCCATGGGAAAGAGCCGGTCCATCCGCTTGTCCTCGGCGATGAACACGCTCGAAATCGTCCCGTCGAGATAGAGCGCGTTGGCGACATCAAGGCGGTCGCGAAAGAACACCGCAAAGTCATAAAAGCGCACCGGCACCCGTGAGACGACCATGTGGACCTGCCCGCGGTCGTCGACACCGACGCCGTTCCGGATCTTGAAGCTGTCGCTATCGGCCAGAAACTTCGGATGCAGCTTGCCGTCGATGACCAGCATCGGCCCGGACTGCGTGCCGAAATCCGGCACCACGCCACTGGCGACAAAGGCTTTCGTCTCCATCACAGAAGCCTTGCCACCCTTCATAAGGAAAACCCCGTTCGGCAGCAGATGAAAATTCCCCCATCCGCCGCCGGTCACCGCCGGTTTCAGCACCTTGCCATACTCGGCGAAGTAACCGACCGGCGAGAGATCGTCGTGATACATGCCGGCATTCATCGCAAATGTCAGCACCCGCCGCTCCGCCCAGAGCTGCCGCCGAAGGCCAACAAACCCGCCATAAGCCGCACCATCGGGTCCTGCGAGATGCAGGCGTATATCCTCCCCCGTCGGATCAAAGCGACAAGCAAGATAGGTCGCGGCCCCCTCGCGCATCTGCTCGCAAGCCGCAAACGCCAGTGAAGGCAGCAGCAGACCGGTCAGAAGGCCGAGGAGAGAAGGGCACTTGCGCATGCAGGGAATTCCACGGGTCCTTGAGTGAACCTGTTCTTGGCGATGATTCCGGACATTGTGAAGGCCGCAAACCCGATATCCCCGAAATCACCTGCGTCCCCTATGCGGGCAGTTTCAGTGCCTGCATGTGAAAACCAAGCTGTTCCGGCGGATAGCGGTATTCGGCCCCGACCGGACAGGCATTGCGCGCCAGACACCCCGAGATCATGCAGCCCCTTTGCCCCAGAGGGCCCGCCAGATGCTGGCGACAGCCGACCACATCGAAGCCGCTTGGGCTGATGGCATCGACAGGACAGGAGGACAGGCAGGGTTTTTGAAGACAACGATCGCAGGGATGCTCAACCGCCAAAGGCGCTTCGACCTCCTCGTCCCAGTCTCGAAACAGAAGCGCCCCACGATAACTGTGCCACAGCCCGAAGCGCGGATGGATGAGGATCCCGAGCGGCGAGGCTTTCAGCCCTTCCGCCTTCATCGCCCATGCCTGAAACGGTTGGTAAGGCGCCTCTGACGGATAACAGGCAGACGCCCCGAAAGCTTCGGCCACGCCGTCGATGACGATCTTCGACCACCGATCGAGCGGATCGGATCCGCCTCCGTCCACCTGCGTCGCACGCCAGCCGTCGAAAACCGGCCACATGGCACCGCCGACAACACCGATCAGCACGACAGCCGCCGCGCGCCCCCCGTCAGCCAGAGACGGCCCCTGCTCTTGCGCATCAAACCGCACCACACCACGACACGACAGACCGAATGCCGCGAGCGCCGCATCGAGCCTGCCCAAAACGCCCGAAGGGCCGCTCATCGCGGCCCCTCGATCTTGTAATGCGGTCGCCAGACCTCCTTCTGGATCATGTCGGCGACCTGGTTGGCTCCGCCTTGCTCCCTGGCAACGGGACCCTTTCAGGTGAAGGCGTCGGGCATCGAATTCTTGCGGCTCGCGATATAGGCAAGCAGCGCCTCGTCGATGGCAGGATCGAGCGCCGGTGCTTCATAACTGTCGAGCCAAGAACGGCAGAGCACGTTGGCCCGGTCCTCGATGCGTTTGCGACCCTCAATCTCCCACTGTTCGAAGGAGTTGTTGTCGGCAAGCGCCGAACGGTAAAAGGCCGTCTGGAAATTGGCCTGCGTATGGGCGCAGCCGAGATAATGCGCACCCGGCCCCACTTCCCGGATCGCGTCCATCGCTTGGCCGTCTTCGGTCAGATCGACGCCCTGCGCCATCTTCTGCATCATGCCGAGCTGGTCCTGGTCGATCATGAACTTCTCGTAGCAGGCGGCAAGACCACCCTCGAGCCAGCCGGCGGCATGCAGAACGAAGTTCGCACCGGCAAGCAGCGTCATGTTGAGCGTATTGGCGCTCTCGTGTGCTGCCTGTGCATCCGGAACCTTCGACGCACAGAGCGAACCGCCGGTACGGAAAGGCAGACCCATGCGCCGCGCAAGCTGAGCTGCACCATAGGACACCAGTGCCGGCTCCGGCGTGCCGAAGGTCGGTGCACCCGACTGCATCGAGATCGAGGCCGCAAAGGTGCCGAACAGAACCGGCGCGCCCGGACGGATAAGCTGCGTGAACGAAGCGCCTGCCAGAACTTCGGCAAGGATCTGCGTGAGCGTACCGGCGACGGTCACCGGGCTCATGGCGCCCGACAGAATGAACGGCGAAATGACCGAAGCCTGGTTGTGACGCGCATAGACCTTGGCCGCACCCAGCATGGTCTCGTCGAAGACCATCGGCGAGTTGGCGTTGATCAGGTTCAGCATGACGCAGTTGTTTTCGACAAAGTCGTCACCGAAGACGAGCTTCGCCATGGCAACCGAATCTTCCGCCCGCTCCGGTGCCGTGACCGAACCCATGAACGGCTTGTCCGAATACTTAATGTGGCTGTAGACCATGTCGAGGTGACGCTTGTTCACCGGGATATCGACCGGTTCACAGACCGTACCGCCGGACGAATGCATCGACGGCGCCATATAGGCGAGCTTCACGAAGTTGCGGAAGTCCTCGAGCGTCGCATAACGACGAACGCCTTCCAGATCGCGGACAAACGGCGAGCCATAGACCGGCGCAAACACGGTGGCATTGCCGCCGATGCGGACGCTGCGCTCGGGATTGCGGGCATGCCAGGTGAATTCCGACGGGGCAGTCTTCAGCAGTTCGCGGCAGAGACCCTTCGGGAAATGCACCCGCTCGCCTTTGACGTCGGCGCCAGCCTGTCTCCAGAGCTCCAGCGCCTCGGCATCCTCACGGAACTCGATGCCGATTTCCTCGAGCACAATGTCGGCATTGCGTTCGATCAGCTGAAGGCCTTCTTCGTCCAGCACGTTATACGGCTGAATCTTGCGGGTGATGTAAGGCATGGACGGACCGGCACCGCCGCCGCTGCGCGATGCCCTTCTGGCCGCAGCCCCTCGTCCTTCGCCGCGCTGGCGGCGGCCTGCGCCCGGTTCTGCCGTGATGTCGTCCATGTCTGCTTCCTCGCTCGAGCGCTCGTCCGCGCTGCTTCTCTCCTCCATTATGCTAATCCAATCCGCTTGTGAAACCATCCTTTATGCGCCAACGACTTGCGTCATGCAGACATCGGCTTTTCCATCACTTGTCTGCCACCGTCGCTTTTCACTGCCGCCGCGTCGTAATCGAAAAGAGTTTTTCACGAACTTGAGGTTTAACTTTCGATCGGGCAGTCTCATGCCCGGCGCGACCGGAATCGCGTTGAAAAAGAAGCGGGAAGCACCACCATGGCCGAAGACGACATCATTCTTTCCGAACTCTCCGACGAAGAGCTCGTGCAGCAGATGCATGATGACCTCTATGACGGCCTCAAGGAAGAGATTGAAGAAGCGACGAACATCCTGCTCGAACGCGGCTGGGCGCCCTATGACATCCTCACCCAGGCGCTCGTCGAAGGCATGCGCATCGTCGGCATCGACTTCCGCGACGGCATTCTCTTCGTGCCGGAAGTTTTGCTTTCGGCCAACGCGATGAAGGCCGGCATGACCATTCTGCGCCCGCTTCTCGCCGCAACTGGCGCCCCGAAGCAGGGCAAGATGGTCATCGGCACCGTCAAGGGCGACATCCACGACATCGGCAAGAACCTGGTCGGCATGATGATGGAAGGCGCTGGCTTCGACGTCATCGACCTCGGCATCAACAATCCGGTCGAAAACTACCTCGAAGCTCTGGAACGCGAAAAGCCGGATATTCTCGGCATGTCGGCTCTGCTCACCACCACCATGCCCTACATGAAGGTTGTGATCGACACGATGAAGGAAAAGGGCATTCGCGACGATTACGTCGTGCTGGTTGGCGGCGCGCCGCTCAACGAGGAATTCGGCAAGGCCGTCGGCGCCGATGCCTATTGCCGCGATGCAGCCGTGGCGGTCGAAACGGCCAAGGAATTCATCAGCCGCAAGCACAACAGCATGGGCGCACGCGCCTGAGTCTGAAAACGGCGAAGCCGGCCCTTTTAAAGGCCGGCTTTTGCGTAGTACTCGCCCTGAGGGGACGTTGCCATGGTTTGCCAGGCAACATGCCCGCCGGCATACAGGATGGCCGCCAGCATATAGATGGCACTGGCCTTTGCGATGGTCGTGAGCGTCATGCTCCCTCTCCTGATATAGCTGCGCTCAAAGCGGTGTCCCCCGCGCGAATGCTCTTAGCGGGAGGCGGCGGCGTCGACGTTGTTCGCAGCGTTCTGCGTCGCGTCAACGGTATTTGCAGCATCCTGGCCAACGCCGCGGATCGTATTGCCGCAGGACGACAGTGCGAAGACGGTGAGAACGAGGGCTGCGCCGACTGTCAGTTTTTTCGCCATCATGTGAATGTACCTTCTGTCTGGTAACGAGTGGATTGCGATGGAACAACGCGCGAAATCGGAAAAGGTTCACGTGATTGCGTGCGGCGCGATTGCGCGCGAGATCCTGGCCGTAAAAGCCCTCAACGGACTGGACCATCTGACGCTCGAATGCCTGCCCGCCATCTGGCATGTCTGGCCAGAGCGCATCGCACCAGCGCTTCGCGAAAAGATCGCGGAAGCCCGCGCGGCGGGCCACGAAAATATCTTCATCGGCTATGCGGAATGCGGCACCCAGGGTGAAGTCGACAAGATCTGTCACGAGGAAGGCATCGAACGGCTCTCAGGCCCGCATTGCTACGCCTTCTTCACCGGCACGGAAAAATTCCTCGCCGAATGCGAAACGGAATTCACCGCCTTTTATCTGACGGATCTGATCACCCGCCAGTTCGAGGCCTTTGTCATCGAGCCGCTGAAGCTCGATCGCCATCCGGAACTGCGTGATATGGTCTTCGGCAATTACACGAAGATCGTCTATCTCGCCCAGACCGAGGACGCCGAACTGCAAGCCAAGGCAAAATGGGCGGCGGACTATCTGAAGCTGGACTACGAATACCGCTTCACCGGCTACGGCGATCTCCAGCCCGAACTCGTCGCAGCCACCCGCCTTTCGGCGTCTGCCGCCTGACGATTATCCGACCAAATAACCTGGCGTTTCACCGCACCGAATTGGCGACGCTGCGCCCTGCATCCTGAGTCGCATCCACCGCATTGCCGAGATCATTGCCAATCCCGCGGATCGTGTTTCCGCAGGAGGAAAGGCCAAGCGTCACCGCGACCAGCACGGCCACGACAGCTGTGGAGCGTTGAGAAGTTGCAGTCATCATGAGTCCCCGTCTGATCAAAACACGACGACCTAGGTGACAAGCGCTTGCGGAGAAATCAAGGCAGAGGCTTAGGACGATTCATGCGTTCTTTTTCCATTCTTCACCCTCCCTTCACCATTCCCGAAAGCGTGAAATCCGACCCGGCCGGCTTTTAATCCCCCTGTAATATCCCCGTGCAAACGTGAGGCTAGGTCAACAAGAAACCCAGAGAATCAGGAATGACCGACAGGGCGGAAACATGGGTGGCGGGTCTCGTCACCGCGCGTGAACACAATCATCCCGAAAACCTTTCGGACCTTCTGGTCCGTCTGGCTCGCACAACGGACCGCAAGGTGACGATCCGCGACATCGCGATCGCCCTGCAGGACCGCTCCTTCGGCGCCTTCCTCCTGGTCTTTGCGCTCCCCAATCTCGTGCCCCTGCCGCCCGGCAGCACCTTCATCCTCGGCCTGCCGCTGGTCTTCGTCGCCTGGCAGATGGCCATGTCGCCCGGCGGTCGGGTCTTCTTTCCCCGCGTCGTCAGCGATTACGGCGTAGAGCCGCAGACCTTCGAGGCGATCGTCAAGCGTCTCGTTCCCTGGATGCGCTGGGCCGAAAAGCTGGTCATCCCCCGCTTCTGGCTATTCGAAAGCCGCTTCGCCGAACGGGTCATCGGTGTATTGGCCCTGATCCTTGCGATCGTCGTCTTCCTGCCAATCCCGCTCGGCAACTGGCCGCCGGCCTTTGCGCTTGCCGTCCTCGGCTTTGCGCATTCCCAGCGTGATGGCCTCGGCGTGCTCGCCGGCTGCGTCATCGGGATCCTGTCGCTGATGATCGCGGGCTTCGTCGTCTACACCGCAGTTGCCGTAGTCTCGCTCGTCGTCTGATGTCTCAGCCCGTTACGGACACCTTGCGCCGCCCGGTGGTCGTCATGACCGCCGGCGGCCTCAATCCGACCATCGTCGTCCAGCACCTCGTGAAGTCAGGCATGGATGTTCACGTCATCCTGGAAAATGCCGAGGGCAAGGGCGAGATCACCCGACGCCGCGCCAGAAAGCTGGGCTGGGTCGCCGCATCAGGCCAGCTCGGCACCATGGTCGCCGCCCGTCTTCTGCGCCGCCTCGCCGACCGCCGCGTCGCTGAACTGCTGAGCCTTCATGGGTTTGACCGCGTCCTTCCGGACACCATCCCGATCCACCCCGTCACCTCGATCAATGCTGCGGAGACGAAGGACCTGATCGAGCAGATCGGCCCGGGCACCATCCTGCTCGTCTCCACCCGCCTCATGTCGGGAAAGCAACTCGCGGCCATGCCCTGCCCGGTCATCAATCTGCATGCCGGCATCAATCCCAACTATCGCGGCCAGATGGGCGGCTACTGGTCGCTTCGGGAAAACGACGCTGAGAATTTCGGCGCCACCCTTCACCTCGTTGATGCCGGCACCGACACCGGCGGTACGCTCTACGAAGTCCGCACCCGGCCTGCATCAGCCGATTTCATCTCCACCTACCCGCTGCTGCTGACCATCGCTTCCCTCGACATCACCAGACGATCCCTCGAAGACGCGCTTGCCGGTCGCCTTGCCCCGCTGAAGCCCGACGGCCCCTCGGCGCTCCGCTTCCCGCCGACACTCTGGTCGTGGATCTGGTGCGGCGTCACGCGGCGAATCTGGTAAAAACACCGGGACTCGCAGCAGCGTCGTTTTTGGCGACAAGCGACGTCGTGAAAAGCGCAGTCCGGCGAATGCCCCCCGTGCATTCTGCCGTCAAAGGGAGAGAGTGGCATGGCAGACAAGATCGTCGTTTTCTGGCGGGATATTCCCGCTCAGGTCATCGTCAAGCAGGGCCGCAAATCGGCAAAGCGTGAGCTCTCGCTGCGCTTCACCGAGGCGATCGACATGGCCGCCATGCGCTCGGGCGCTGCCGAAACCGACGCCTATCTTGCCGACTGGCGCAAAGCAGATCCCGTGCCCGTCGGTGACGACCTCGAAGCCGAGGCCGAAGCCGCTTCCGCCGAAATCGAAGCCGCCTACGACAAGGCCCGCCTCGTCGCTCTCGTCCATGCCGGAGGCCGTGACAATGGCTGAGCCCGTACTCGTCGATCCCGGCCCGCCGAAAAAAGGCAATGCTGCCCCGGCCGCCAAGGCAAAGACCGGGGCCTTCACACCATCAGGCGTTTCGCCCAACCGCCGCGCCCGGCGCTCCTATACCATCCGCCTCTGGGCGGTCCGCAATTCACGCTTCCTCGAATGGTTCTACCGCAATTTCGCCAATGCCTTCCTCTTCCTCCATCCCGTCTGGAAGAAGCTTGGCTATAACCGCGTCGAGACTCCGGTCACATTCGTCGAGCGCAATGTGAAGGGTCTTCTCTTCGACTGTCGCATGTGCGGCCAGTGCGTGCTGTCCTCGACCGGCATGTCCTGCCCGATGAACTGTCCCAAGCAGCTGCGCAACGGCCCCTGCGGAGGCGTGCGCGCCAATGGCAATTGCGAAGTCGAGCCCGACATGCCCTGCGTCTGGGTCCAGGCCTGGAACGGCTCGCGCAACATGGTCGCCGGTGACGCGATCCTGAAGGTGCAGAAGCCGGTCAACCAGTCGCTGCGCGAAACATCCTCCTGGCTGCGCGTAACGGCAGAAGCCGCCGCCGAGCGGGAAAAACAGACGGCAAAGGAAGTCTGAGAGCATGGCCCAGATCGACGAAAATCCGCTTGGCGTCCACCTGCCGCTCGATCCCCTGCCCGGCCACTCCTCCCTCGGCCGCCTGGAGCGCGTTCTGCGCCGCGGCGAATTCGCGGTCACCGCTGAACTCAACCCGCCCGACAGCGCCGATCCGGAAGACGTGTATGAGCGCGCCAAGGTCTTCGATGGCTGGGTCGACGGCATCAATGCGGTCGACGCCTCCGGCGCCAACTGCCACATGTCCTCCGTCGGAATCTGCGCCCTACTGACCCGCATGGGCTATGCCCCGATCATGCAGATCGCCTGCCGCGACAAGAACCGCATCGCGATCCAGGGCGACGTGCTGGGGGCGGCCGCCATGGGCGTCGCCAACATCATGTGCCTGACCGGCGACGGCGTACAGGCCGGCGACCAACCGGGCGCCAAGCCCGTCTTCGACCTCGACTGCATGTCGCTGCTCGAAACCGTCCGCACCATGCGCGACGAATCGAAATTCCTCTCCGGCCGCAAGCTGACGACCCCGCCAAAGGTCTTCCTGGGCGCGGCAATCAACCCCTTCGCGCCCCCATACGACTTCCGCCCCTATCGTCTGGGCAAGAAGATCGAGGCCGGCGCCCAGTTCGTCCAGAGCCAGTACTGCTTCGACGTGCCGATGTTCCGCGACTACATGGCGAAGGTCCGCGACCTCGGTTTCCACGAAAAATGCTACATCCTGGTCGGTGTTGGCCCGCTCGCCTCGGCCAAGACCGCCAAGTGGATCCGCTCAAACGTGCCCGGCATCCACATTCCGGACCATGTGATAGCTCGCCTCGAAGGCGCGCAGGACCAGAAGAAGGAAGGCAAGCAGCTCTGCATCGACATCATCAACGAGGTGAAGGAGATCGAGGGCGTCTCCGGCGTGCATGTCATGGCCTATCGCCAGGAAGAATATGTCGCCGAGATCGTCCATGAGTCGGGCATCCTCAAGGGCCGCCAGCCCTGGAAGCGCGAACATGCCCGCGCCGATGACATCGCCGCCCAGCGCATGCGCGAAATCGGTGCCGATCCCGTCCAGGACCAGCAGGAAATGGCCGGGCGCGCGGCCCACTCGCAGACCCACTGACCGCATTGCTTTTTCCCGGCAATTGCCGGCACATCCCATTCCCGCCGTGCGAGAGCCGGCATCGACCGGAGGACTGAAATGACCCGCACCATCGTCGCATCCGCCACCAAGGAAATCATCATCGGTTTCGACCAGCCCTTCTGCGTCATCGGCGAGCGCATCAACCCGACGGGTCGCAAGAAGCTCGCCGCCGAAATGCAGGCCGGCAATTTCGAAACCGTCATCAAGGATGCGCTCGAACAGGTCGCCGCCGGCGCCACCATGCTGGACGTCAATGCCGGCGTGACCTCGGTCAATCCGAACGAAACCGAGCCAGGCCTGCTCGTCCAGACCATGGAAATCGTCCAGGGCTTGGTCGACGTGCCGCTCGCGATCGACAGCTCCGTCACCGCCGCCATCGAGGCAGCCCTCAAGGTCGCCAAGGGCCGCCCGCTGGTCAATTCGGTCACCGGCGAGGAAGAAAAGCTCGAAGCCATCCTGCCGCTTTGCGCCAAGTATAACGTCCCGGTCGTCGCCATCTCCAACGACGAAACCGGCATTTCCCAGGATCCCGACGTCCGCTTCGCCGTTGCTAAGAAGATCGTCGAGCGCGCCATGGATTACGGCATCAAGCCGCATGACATCGTCGTCGATCCGCTCGTCATGCCGATCGGCGCCATCGGTTCGGCCGGCCTGCAGGTCTTCGCCCTCATCCGGCGGCTGCGCGAAGAGCTGAAGGTCAACACCACCTGCGGCCTCTCAAACATCTCCTTCGGCCTGCCGCACCGCCACGGCATCAATGCCGGCTTCATCCCGATGGTCATCGGTGCGGGCATGACATCCGCCATCATGAACCCCTGCCGCCCGCAGGAAATGGAAGCCGTCCGCGCTGCCAACGTGCTCAATGGCACCGACGAGAACTGCTACAACTGGATCAAGACCTACCGCGACTATAAACCCGCCGAAGGCGGCGCCCATGCAGCCCCGGCCGCCTCTCCCGCCTCTGCCTCCACCGGCGGCGGCCGCCGCGGCGGCCGTGCTGCGCGTGTCGGTGGCGGTGCTGCGACGGAGTAACTGGAAGGCCGGCTAAAGCTCTCTTCTCCCCAGCGGGGAGAAGGTGGCGCGTAGCGCCGGATGAGGGGGTATTCGCCCCCCCGATACCACAAATGAGGGAGACGTCCCTCGAAACCGAAAGACCAGAATGACAGACGCCGCTGATCCCCTCGTCCTCTTCATGCCCTCCGGCAAGCGTGGCCGTTTCCCCGTCGGCACCTCCGTACTGGAGGCCGCGCGCACGCTCGGCGTTTATGTCGAAAGCGTCTGCGGCGGACGCGCCACCTGCGGCCGTTGCCAGATCGAGGTCCAGGAAGGCCAGTTCGCCAAACACGGCATCACCTCGTCCAACGACCACATCTCGCCCGTCGGGCCGAAGGAAAAGCGTTACGCCGAGGTCCGCACCATTCCGGAAGGCCGCCGCCTGTCCTGCTCGGCCCAGATCCTCGGCGATCTCGTGGTCGACGTGCCGCCGGATACCGTGGTCAACGCCCAGGTCATTCGCAAGGCCGCGACCGACCGCACCTTCCCGCGCAATCCCGCCATCCAGCTGTGCTACGTCGAGGTCGACGAACCCGACATGCACAAGCCATTGGGCGATCTCGACCGCCTGAACGTGATGCTGGAGAAAGACTGGGGCCTGAAGAACATCCTCGTCGCCCAGCATCTCCTGCCCGAGGTCCAGAAGACGCTGCGCAAGGGCAATTGGGGCGTCACCGCCGCCATCCACCGCGATCTCGAGACCTCGCGCCCGAACATGATCGCGCTCTGGCCGGGCCTGCACAACGAAGCCTATGGCATCGCCTGCGACATCGGCTCGACGACGATCGCCATGCATCTCGTCTCGCTCCTCTCGGGCCGCGTCATCGCCTCCTCCGGCACGTCGAACCCGCAGATCCGCTTCGGCGAGGATCTGATGAGCCGCGTCTCCTATGTGATGATGAACCCGGACGGACGCGAGGCCATGACCAAGGCCGTCCGCCAGGCGATCAACGAGCTGACCGTCAAGGTCTGCGCCGAGGCCGGCGTCGACCCCAACGACATTCTCGATGCCGTCTTCGTCGCCAATCCGATCATGCACCACCTCTTCCTCGGCATCGACCCGACCGAGCTGGGACAGGCGCCCTTTGCGCTCGCCGTCTCAGGCGCGATCCACACCTGGTCGCGCGAGATCGATCTCGCCATCAATCATGGCGCCCGCATCTACTGCCTGCCCTGCATCGCCGGCCATGTCGGCGCGGATGCCGCCGGCGCCACGCTCTCGGAAGGCCCGCACCGCCAGGACAAGATGATGCTGCTCGTCGATGTCGGCACCAATGCCGAGATCGTGCTTGGTAACCGCGAACGCACGGTTGCCGCCTCCTCGCCGACTGGCCCCGCCTTCGAAGGCGCTGAAATCTCCTGCGGCCAGCGCGCCGCGCCCGGCGCCATCGAACGCGTCCGCATCGACGCGCAAACCCTCGAACCCCGCTTCAAGGTCATCGGCGTCGAGCAGTGGTCGGATGAGGAAGGTTTTGCCGAGGCTGCCGAAAAGACCGGCATCACCGGCATCTGCGGCTCGGCCATCATCGAAGTCGTCGCCGAAATGTATCTCTCCGGCGTCATCTCGACCGATGGCGTTGTCGATGGCGGCATGGCGGCGAAAAGCCACCGCATCCTCGAAAACGGCCGCACCTTCTCCTATCTGCTGCATGACGGCGCCCAGAAGATCACGGTGACGCAGAACGACGTGCGCGCCATCCAGCTGGCCAAGGCCGCCCTTTATGCCGGCATCAAGCTCCTGATGGAAAAGCTCGAAGTCGAAACCGTCGACACCATCCGCTTCGCTGGCGCCTTCGGCTCCTTCATCGATCCGAAATACGCGATGGTCTTGGGCCTCATCCCAGATTGCGAACTGTCGGAAGTCAAAGCCGTCGGCAACGCCGCCGGCACCGGCGCCCTGATGGCCCTCCTCAATCGTGACTACCGCCGCGAAATCGAGGAAACCGTCACCCGCATCGAAAAGATCGAAACAGCCCTCGAGCCGCATTTCCAGCAACTCTTCATCGACGCCATGGCCCTGCCGAACAAGGTCGATCCGTTCCCGAAGCTTTCGGCAGCCGTGATGCTGCCGGAGCGGAAGGTGCTGGCGGAGGGTGATGGCGAGGGTGGCGGGCGGAGGAGAAGGCGGTCGCGGGAGTAGGGGCGGCGGCGTTCAGGTGGCATTGCTTAGATCTTGCTAAGGTTGCACCAGCGAACAATTGACTGCCCGCGATCCGCCTGATGCGCGCCCTGACCACGTTCAATTGGAACCAATGTTTAGAAGCGCAAAAATCGAGGTCTGAGGGAGGCTCCCCTCAGAGTGCCGTTCGTCGTTGTCACAGACCCTGGCTGATTGCGGGAAGGTAGTTGAACGATTCTTTTGCCACTGGAATTCCGTGCATATAAACTCAACTAAGAATTGCGCGTCGCGGCATGCGTCGTGCAGTTGCGATTAAGCAGAGATATGCGATAAGTGGTAGAGAACTTTATTCGCAGGCGGGTGATTTTATGCAGTTTGAAGTGATCGGTATCGACTACGATAGTCGTATTCAGAACTTCATGGTGAGCGCTCGCGCAGACTATGAATGGTATCTCAATAAGACCCAAGGCTCTGAAGAAAACCTCGCGATCCAGCGCGACATCATTCGCGGATCAAAACCCTACAAGAACCTTCGCGCGGACCTAAAGCTCGGGTGCGTACTACCGACGATCGTGCTCGCGGTCCGTGATATCGACCAGACGGTATTAGAGAATTACAACAAGGAAGAGGGCTTCCTTCAAGCGTCGCGTGCAGACCTCGACATGCTGCAGGGGGCAATCACACAGAGCTTGCCCACTGAATTTGACATCATCGATGGCCTTCAGCGCACGAATGCGCTCCGCCAAGCTCTCGACGAGCTTGAGCTGGACGAGCGCGGGCCGTTCCTCCAGCGGTCCCTTAGACTCGAAATCTGGGTCAACATCGCCTTCTTTCCGCTCGCCTACCGCATGCTGTTGCTCAATGCTGGGCAACGCCCAATGTCGATGAAGCACCAAATCGACATCCTGTCGGGCGGACTTGCTAATGATATCAAAGATATCAACGGTATCGAAATCTTTCGCGTTAAAGACCACAAGCGTCGAGTCCGTCCGGGACAGTTCCACCTCTCGACACTTGCACAGGCTTTCCAGGCCTGGATGCAGCGGAGCCCGAACGTAGATCGAACCAACCTCGTAGTTGAGACGATGGTTGTCGATGAAGCTCTTGAATCGCTTGGTATCGATCTGACTTCTGACGACGGTAATCAACGAGACGGCTTTCGGCAGTTCGTTGAATGGGTGATAACACTCGACCAAGCACTCGGAGAGGAGCAGAACCGGTTCTTTGGCAACGACACCGTCGTGCTTGGCTTCGCTGCCGCTACCGGCTTTGCCCACAAAAATGAGACACTGCAAGACCGTCTGCCTACGGCAATGGCCACGTTGATCGATGCAGCACGTGAAGATGCCGTCGAGGCTCTCGGCGTCGAAGTCTTCGAACGGATACGTACGACGGTGGACACGAAGCGCAGCAACGTTGGCGAGTGGACCCGTGGACTCGTGTTTCGGGCCGTTCGTGAGTATATTATGCAGGAAGGAACTAGCAGCATGAGGGACTGCTGGACCCAAGCAGCAAGCATGGGTTAAAATATGCACCTCCGCGAAGCCTTGGGTGACGCTCAGGACATTGATCCGACACGCCCTATCGTTGTGGGTTCCATCAAGCTTGGGACGGAGGCTGCAGCCTTGGCTGCCGAGATCCTTTCCGGGACTGCAGATCTGCTTGCTGCCACCCTAGTGGACCGAGAGATTAGGCGGCCGGTGTATTGGTTTGTTGATCACGCCACCGAAGGTCATGCGGAGATATTCGGCTTCCCTGTCGATTGGAAGGATGAGCTGCCCACTGCCATTGAGATGGCACTGGTCAGAACTGTCGCCTTTCTCCCGCCGGATCAGCACGCAAAGGTTCTCGCCGGAGGTGTCGAAGTAATACTTGGTTCCGAAAACGCATGCGTAGACTTCCGAAAAGTCGCGTGTGCTGCGGAAAACCCGATGGTCGGCGAAACGACCGAATTCGATAGGGCCACCAGCGCTGTTATCGAAGCACCAGGAGTTGGGCGAGGTCTGAAAGTCGCCATGGATTGCCTCCTCAACTCGTACGCCACCTCTCCTCTAAAGTTCCGCTTTCTAGAACTCTATCGTGTGATGGAGGCCCTCTTCCTCGCGGATGTGAAAAGCAGGTTGCTGGCGGGGTTCGATGCAGAGCCTATGGCGGCACTGAACGATGCGGTAGAGGCGCTGCAGTCAGAGCTTAAACAGATAACGACGCTTGCCGAACCGTACCAGGAGTTGTTCGAAGAGTGTTGGACAGTTCTTGACGGTCTCAGGAATACTAATCGCTTTGTGACCGCCCTCTTCAAGCGCCTTGAAAAGAAAAGGGTCAATGGACAAGGTAAGTGGCAAACTGGCGCCGCACTCGTCTATCAGATCCGCTGTGCCATTGTGCATGCAGGCGAAAAAGACATGATCTTCGAAAACTTTGCCGACGGCGATGCGGCGCTGAAAGCGGTCCTGCCCACTGTTGAGCGTGCGTCACTGCGGATGCTCGGCATCACACTCGGATGAACGAACGCATTTTCACAACATTTAATTTGTCCAAAAGGCGCAATATGAATTGTGATGGCTCCGGGCAGTGCTGGCGTTTTTTTTCGACGACCTTTCGAGAGACACCATTCCGCGCCCCGCCCCAAAGCAGCCCATCCCCTTACCCCAAAATCCCCGCCGCATCCTCCACCATCTTCGCCAGCGCTTCCGGCTTTGCCCCGCGCACCGGGCTGAAATACTTCACCTTCAGATCCTTGAAGCCACAAAAGGCCAGGATCTGCCGGCGCAGCACCTTCACCCAGCCATTGCCATAGATCCATTTGAGAAAGACGGTCGGCGTATCAGAGGTGACGACTACGCGCGCCTTGCGCCCCGCCAGCAGCGGCTTCGGCAGCGACTTGCCCTCGATATACTGAAAGCCGAAACCCGGCATCAGCACGCGGTCGAACAGGCCTTTCAGCTTGCCCGGCGCCGAACCCCACCAGAGCGGATGCACGATCACCAGCCGGTCGCACCAGGTGAGGCTTTCGGCGAGCGCCTGCAGGTCCGGCTCCCAGTCCATCCGGGCGCGATAGCCCTGACGCAGATTGGCGTCGAATTCGAGATCCTCGAGATGCACGAGCCTCACCGTCTGGCCCCGCCTGCGTGCCTCATCCGCGATCTTTTCCGCCATGGCGCCACACAGGGTGTCCCGTGCGGGATTGCCATTCAGCACCAGAACCCGGGACGGCTGGGCATCACGCGACAGGAAAGACATGAGGGATCCTCTTGTTTTTGACCACGGTCAGTTTATGATGATTAAAATGACCTCGGTCAAGATATTTTTGGCGTAGGCTCTTCCAAAAGGAATCGTGCATGAAGCTTCGCCAGTCCCGCAGCCGCCAGACCCGCGAGCAGATCCTGGCCGCCGCGCGCGACCTGTTCTCTCGACAGGGCTATGAACCGACCAGCATCGACCAGGTCGCGACCGCCGCGAAAGTGGCGAAATCGAGCGTCTTTGCCCATTTCGGCGACAAGGCCAATCTTCTGGCCGCCCTCGGCCTCACCGAAATCGAGAAGCTCGCCGAAGCCGGCAAGGCGGAGGTCGACCGCACGGACGACCGCCCGCTGGCCGACCGGCTGCGCGCCCTGCTCTCGCCATGGCTTGCCTATTTCTGCCGCGAACACGCCTTTGCCGGCCTCTATCTCAGCCAGTCCGCCGTCACCCGCGGGCCGCATACGGACGCCTTCCTCGATCTCTGCCGGGTGTTGGAAGGCCAGGTCGCCACCCTGTTCAGCGCCCGATCGGCGACCGGCGCCTCGCCCGAACGCGCGCAGCTTCTCGCCCGCGGCGTGCAGGCGCTGTTCCACGAAGTCATCGTCTATGAAATCTCCGGCTGGCTCACGCCGCCGCAAACCGCCGAGATCATGCTCGGCCAGTTTCTCGACATCTGGATAGCAGGCGCCATGCAGACCGCGCCGTCGCCGGGCTCGAGCGCCTGACTACGGCGACGTCCTGCGACCTCAGCCGAGCGAAGAGCAGAACCGCCGGGCAGCAGCCCCCAAAACCTCGGGCGGAAATCCGGAAAAGCCGATGACAAGGCCGCGCCGTCCGGATTGTCCCTGATAGAGCGGCGACAGCGCCTTGGTGCCGAAGCCCGCCTCTCTCGCCTGTCGCGCAAGCAAAACATCGTCCGCCCCGGGCGCAAGTTCCGCCACCAGATGCAGGCCCTGCTCGGGTGCTGAGACCTGAAAAGGCCCCTCCCTGAGCGCCTCTACCAGCACATCCCGCGCGGCCCTCACCCGCTTGCGCGCCCGCTTGATATGCGCCGAAAAATGCCCGTCGCGCAGGAATTCGGTGAGCGCATCCTCGGCCAGCGTCGAGGGAAATCGATCGGTTAGCCGGCGAATGGTCAGCACCCGCTCACGCAAATGCCGGGGCACCACGAGATAGCCGAACCGAAACCCCGGCAGCAGCGTCTTGGAAAAGGTCCCGAGATAAATCACCCGCCCCTCGCCATCGATTCCCTGAAGCGCGCTCAAGGGTGGCCCGGCAAAGCGGAACTCGCTGTCGTAGTCATCCTCGATGATATAGGCGTTCGCCGCCCGCGCCCAATCGATCAGGGCAAGCCGCCTGGCCATGGAAAGCGTCACACCCAGCGGATATTGATGCGACGGCGTCACATAGACCGCCTTCGCCTCCGGTCGCGCCGCAATCCCCGAGGCCACATCGATCCCCTCGCCATTAACGGGCACCGGCGTCACCGACAGCCCCGCCCCCTCGAAGAGCTCGCGCGCCGCCGCATAACAGGGGTCCTCGATCCAGACTGGATCGCCAGGTTTGAGCAGCGTCCGCACCGCTAGATCCAGCCCCTGCTGCGTGCCCGCCGTCATGATCACCTGGTCCGGTTCACACACCACCCCGCGCGCCGCCTTCAGATAAGCCGCGACTTCCACCCGCAGCGCATAACTCCCCGCCGGATCGTTGTAATGAAAATGCCGGGCCGAAGGCTGCGTCAGATGCCGGTTCATCAGCATGCGGAAGATCCGAAGCGTCGTCTCGTCCGCCGTCGAACATCCGAGCGTGCCGGGCAGCGGCGCTGCCACCTCCGCCTCCACGACGGCTTGAGCCTCGGGCGCCGCCTGCACCAGAGGCACGGCCTCGGCCACATAGGTCCCTGCCCCGACCCGTGCCTCGGCAAAGCCATCCGCCACCAGCATCTCGTAAGCCGCAACGGCTGCCCCGCGCGACACGCCAAACCGCTTGGCGATATCCCGCGTCGTCGGCAGCTTGTCGCCCGGCTTCATCTGCCCGCTCTCGATCAGCCCGCGCAGCGAGCGATAAAGCGCCAGCCGCCGCGGCCCTTGTGCCGGCAGCATCGGCGTGCTCGCAGACCAGTCGGAATTGGTTCGGATATTTTTAGCCATCATGGATCTTCTTTGGACCAATCACTACGACTATCCCTGCCGCATCAGCCGTCAGGAGGCAAGCATGAACGAGAGACCCGAGCCACAATCCTTCCCCGTCACCCCGCGCAACCGGGCAAAACGCCTGCACGAGCGCGCAGCTTACGACCGCCACGCCGTCTATGCCGTCCTCGATGCGGCTCTCCTCTGTAACGTCGCCTATGTCATCGACGGCCAGCCCTATTGCACGCCGACGATCCACTGGCGCGAGGGCGACTGGCTGTTCTGGCACGGCTCGTCCGCCAGCCGCATGCTGAAGAGCCAGAAGGCCGGCATCCCCGTCTGCCTCACGGTTGCCCATCTCGACGGCCTGGTGCTCGCCCGCTCCGGCTTCCACCACTCCGCCAACTACCGCTCCGCCATGTGCTTCGGCACCGCCCATATCATCGACGACCCGGAGGAGAAGGCCGAGGCCCTGAAGGCCGTCGTCGACCGCTTCTATCCCGGCCGCACGGATGTCTTGCGCGAAAACGACCCCCAGGAGGCCAAGGGCACCATGGTCATCGGCATGCGCATTGAGGAGGCCTCGGCCAAGATCCGCGCAGGCGGCGTCTCCGACGACCCGGCCGACGTAGACGCCCGCGTCTGGGCCGGCGTCATCCCGGTCGAAACGCGTCTCCGCGCGCCCGAAATCTGCCCCAAGGTCCCCGAAGGCGTGACCTTCCCCGACCACCTCGCCCATTTCCAGGAAGGCCGCCGCCTCGATGAGGTCTTGACGGAAAGCCAGGTGCTCTACGAAAAGCAGGGCTGAACAGAGCCTCCACCTGTGGGGCCGCCAGGTCCGGGAGGCCCCGCATGAAAACCCTCTACGTCGTCACCCATCCGCAATCGATCCACCATGTCGAGGGGAAGGTCGGCGGCTGGTACGACACCAGCCTCACGGATCTCGGCCATCTCCAGGCATCCGCCATCGCCGCGCGCTTGGCCGAGCTCTGCGCCGGCGAGACGCCGCTGCTTACCTCTTCGGATCTCCTTCGCTGCAGCCAGACCGCCGATATCATCGGCCGCCAGTTGCAACTGACGCCCCGCCTGACGCCGGACCTGCGTGAAATGAGCTACGGTGTCGCCGAAGGAAAGCCACAAGCCTGGCTCGACACTCGCCGCCTGCCGGTCCCGGATCAAGGCAGCCTTGACGACACCGGCGGCATCGACGGCGCCGAAACCCGCCGCCAGACCGGCACCCGCATCTACCGCGCCATGGACGAAATCCTCGCCGACCCCGCCGACTGCCACATCATCGTCACCCACGGCTTTGCGCTCACCTTCGTCATCGCGTGGTGGATCGGCATGCCGATCGAAAGCCTTGGGAGAGTGAACTTCCCGGTCAAGTCGGGCAGCATCACGCATCTCGCAGAGAACGCTCAGTGGAAGAGCCGCGCTGTGGTCACGCTCGGCGAAACGGCGCATCTCGCCAACCTCGTCTGAAGTTCACCCCGCCTGCATCCACCCCTCAAGCTTCGCCCGCTGGCCGTCCGAAAACACATGCGACTTGCGCGTCGCCTGGTCGAAATGCACCACCACCGTCTCCGCCGACGCACACAACTTGCCGTTCTGGAACACCGCCTGCTGCATGGTCACCGACGACCGTCCGACACGCGTCACTCGCGTACCGATCTCGACCGTGCCCGGCCACAGCACTTCCGCGATATAGTCAATGTCGAGCTTGGCGAGGACGAAGGAAAAGCCGTCCTCCAGCAGCGGGTCGGCGGGATTGTAGATCAGCTCCACACGCCCGGTTTCCATGAAGGTGGCGAAGACCGCATTGTTGACATGCCCCTGCCGGTCCGTGTCGCCATAACGCAGCTTGTCGTAAGCTTGGCCCGCAAAATCCTCGAGCCGCAGCCCCTTCGTCTCATCATTCATCCGCACTAGATCCTATTGCCTACCGCCTACCGCGCCAAACACAATTCGGCATTTCCCTAATTCCAGAAATCGCCAATCGCTTACCGATCGGGCCCACTTACGCCGCCATCCCGATCATCTCGGAAAACGCATAACGCACGCTGTCGGCCACCGCCTGGATCGTCTCTGACGTCTCCTTGCCGGTCAAAAGCCTGACCTCGAAGGAGCCGAGCTCCGGCAGCCCGTGCTTGGACCCCAGCGCCGTCATGTCGTCGGTGAGATAGCTGCGCGGCAAGGGCGCCACCGCAAGATCGGCAATCACCGCCGCGCGCTGCGCCATCGTATGCGCCGAGAGATAGGCGATCCGGTAGGGTCGCTTGTCCTTGTCGAGCCGCGCCAGCGCATCCGCCCGCCAGCAGCAGCCATCCTCCCAGATCGACACGGGCAGCGGATCGCGCAAATGCGCCGTGCCGCATTTGGCACCGGCCCAGACCAGTTGCTCCTGGTGGATCACCTCGCCCTCATGCACCACCTGCCCCGGCGCGCAATTCACCAGCGTCAGATCCAGCCGCTGTTCGGCGAGCCGCCGGCGAAGCGCACCCGATGTATCGACCGTCAGATCCACCATGATCAGCGGATAGAGCTCGGCAAAGCGGCGCAGGATCGTCGGCATGAAGCGCTCGCCGATATCGTCGGGCGCGCCGAGCCTGACGACCCCCTTCATTTCCGGCATGCGAAACCGCCCGACCGCCTCGTTCGACAGCGCCAGCATCCGCCGCGCATAGGGCAACAACACCTCGCCGCTCTCCGTCAGCGTCACCGAGCGCGCATCGCGTAAGAACAGCGTCACATTCAGCTGCTCCTCGAGCTTCTTGATCTGCATCGAGACCGCCGAGGGCGTGCGGTACACCCGGTCGGCGGCGGTGGTGAAACTGCCGGTCTCGGCGATCGCCACGAAAGTGCGCAGAACATCATTGTCGAGAAGCGGAAGCGGCTGGCGCAACATGAGAGTCATGAGGATTGACCTTCAACAAAATTGAACTTGAAGACGATACTATTGCGTTTGATTGAATGTCAATCCGGGCGCATCCTCCTCTCACTCGATCAGAAAGGAGGATGACACGCCATGTTTCGCAACCCGCTCCAGACCCTGCAGCTGACCTTGGCCACGCTTCAGGAGGCATCCCGCCGTCGCGCCATGCATGCCGCCGCATGCCGCATGCTCGCGCCACTCGGCCCCGCCCTGCGCGATGATCTCGGCCTGACCCGCCATCGCCAATTGATCAGTTTTCAGAATGATAGGCATCAGAAACATTCGTTTGATTGATGATTGAGACTGCGCGATATCAGAAACCGGCCCCAGACAACGGATGAAGAGAGGGCCACCGAGCCACGAAGGAAAACGACCATGACCATGGTTTGCAGTGTTACCCCCGAGATCAGAACCGCCTCCCCGGCCTCCATGCTGGGTGCAACGGCAAAGGCCATGGCCGGCCACCTCGCGGCGAAACTGAACCGTCTCGCCCAAGCGGTCGCCGAGCACCGCCGCTATCGACTCGAGCAGGCAGCCCTGGAGGCCCTGCCCTTCGATCTGCGCAAGGATCTCGGCTGGCCTGCAGGCGACACGCACCGCTGAACCCGGCCAAAGCCTTCTCCCTCAGCGACGCGGACGCCCCTCCGCGTCGCAAACCGGCGAAACAGCCCGCCGGAAGCAAAGCGCCTCCCATTCCGCGAAGCCAAAGCTTTTCAACCACCTGCGACCAGCCCCGCCGCCCACGCCCAATCCATGACGTCGCAGCCTGAAAAACGCGGAAAAATGTCGCTCGTTAGCGATCCCGAATACTTTCACGGCGCGCGATTTCATGACAATGTCGCAAAGCGACCATCGCGCCGATCAATTCAGGCGGAGCATGCCGACAAAACAAGGGAACGGCAGCAAGGACAACGGGGCACCATCATGAGCAAGCAGCAGCCACAGACCAAGAAGCGTTCGATCGTCTTCTTCCTCGTCCCCCATTTCACGCTTTTGCCCTTTGCCGGCGCCATCGAGACGCTGCGCATCGCCAACCGCATGCTGGGTTACGCCGCCTATGAGTGGCGCCTCGCCTCGGTCGATGGCCAGAAGGTCTATTCCTCCTCCGGCATCGGCATCGAGGTGAATTCCTCGCTCGCCGACGAGCGCCGTTTCCTCGGTGGCGAAAACCGCCCGAACATGGCGATCGTCTGTTCGGGCATCTATGTCGAGGAGTTCAACAACAAGTCGGTCAATGCCTGGCTGCGCGAAGCCTATAACCGCAATGTCGCGGTCGGCTCCCTCTGTACGGGCGCCCATGTGCTGGCCCAGGCCGGCCTGTTGAATGGCAAGCGCTGCGCCATCCACTGGGAAAACCTGCCCGGCTTCTCCGAGACCTTCCCCCAAGCGGAAGTCTATGCCGACCTCTACGAAGTCGACGGCAATCTCTACACTTGCGCCGGCGGCACTGCCTCGCTCGATATGATGTTGAACCTGATCGGCCAGGATTTCGGCGAAGGCCTGGTCAACCGCGTCTGCGAACAGCACCTGACCGACCGCGTCCGCTCCGCCAACGACCGCCAGCGCTTACCCCTTCGCGCCCGTCTCGGCGTGCAGAATTCCAAGGTGCTGCAGATCATCGAGCTGATGGAAGCCAATCTCGCAGAACCGCTGTCGCTGCTCGAAATCGCCGACGACGCCGGCCTCTCGCGCCGCCAGATCGAGCGCCTCTTCCGACAGGAAATGGGCCGCTCGCCTGCCCGCTACTACCTCGAAATCCGCCTCGACCGCGCCCGCCACCTGCTGGTCCAGTCCTCCATGCCCGTCGTCGAAGTCGCCGTCGCCTGCGGCTTCGTCTCCGCCTCCCACTTCTCCAAGTGTTACCGCGAACTCTACAACCGCTCCCCCCAGCAGGAGCGCGCGGAACGCAAGCTCACGATGTCGAGCAATCGGACGGGCGTGGTGGTGTAAGCCACGAGCCACAAAGGGCGAGGCCGGGTTAAGCCCGCCCCCTTGTGGGGAGGGTTCGGGAGGGGACTTAGCACCGAGCACCCACATTTGACCCATAGAGAAGCAGGCGCACAGAAAACGGCCCCCTCATCCTGAGGTGCACTCGCAAGCGGGCCTCGAAGGACCGAGGCCGAGAGTCGAGCCCACCCGCCCTCGCGCATTGAGCGTCGCGTACGCTCCCCCCTCAGGATCATCGCTGATCGTTGGCCAAACACGATGGAGCAGAGCAAGCGGGTTGCACGTAATCAGTTTCTAAGGGGAATATCAGACACGTAGATAAGATCGAGAGGGTTCGATACGCCCTTTTCCGATAAAGTAATGGCAAGTGCTTCGCGGATTTCCAACGGGAACTGCGTCGGACCGACAATAACGCGCTCGACAAGCTCGGCCACTTCAATTCCGTACAGGCCTTCCTCAGGCACGTTCTTGAGAGGAATTTTATAAATCTTCTGCGGAACACCATTAAAGGTGAAAACTGCGGGACGTATTTTGGCTGACTCGTAGAGACTTGGACTGTAAATTATGCGCCACTCTCGCTCTTCTGCAAATCCGGGGTGCTTCGTACACAAAGTAGCGAGCCTGAAAACCTCAAATAGCCCGTGCAAAAGCTGGTCTTCGCCAAGGTCCCTCAATAGTAAGAAATTGTCCTCGAACCCTTGCAGCAGTTGCTCGTATTGCAACTCAAATTGACGATCGCTCAGATATGCAACTGGGGATGCAAATGCGTTGAGCGCGTCGCTAGGCCTCAGAAACGGACCCCCGTGAACAACTAGCGCGACACCGGAAGGGCCGCCGTAAGCTCTCCACATGGAGAGCCTACCAATCGCATCTTCCGATGCGTCGTGCTCTGAGATACATGAAATGTACGTGCTATTCCTGAAACTAGGTAGCCACGCGTTAAACCGTTCCTCAAGCTTGCTGGAAAAACCAGGGAATGCGGAGTCAAAAACGGAAACGAATTTGGCCTTTTGATTGCTATAAGCTCGTTTGAGGCAATCAAAACCATGCTCAATCTCCATGAAGTCATTCATGCAAGTCGATTTGCGCATCCACACTTCTTCATTACAGATGATCTTAAGCGCGGTATCAGCGTTAGTGTAGTGCACGAAGCGCGCACCTTGACGTAGTGCCTCTAGTGTTTTGGTGAGAGCATGCGGGTGAAAGATTTTGAACAATGTCAATTCTTCGGCGCTAAAGCCCAACAGTTGTTCCGGCTGCATGTTCCCACCCATCCACTTCACACACAATCATTGGTAAAGATCGTAAGTCCATACCACCTTTGATGCTGTTTGATAGCGACCATTTTTGGAACACCCTCACCCCACCAAACTCCAGAAAAACCGCGCCGACACGAACAGCAGAAACACCGCAAACCCCATCTCCAGCTGCCGCTTGTTCAGCCGGTGCGCCAGCTGCGCGCCATAGGGCGTGACCAGCATGGCGATCGGGAAGATCACCGCAAAGGCGATCCAGTTGACGAAGCCGGTCGAAAACGGCGGCAGGCCCGCCTCGCCCCAGCCGGCATAGATGAAGCCGAAAAAGGCCGGGATCGAGATCAGCACGCCGACGCCGGAGGAGGTCGCGACCGCCTGGTGGATCGGCCGTCCGTAAAGCGTCATGAAGGTGTTGTTGAACACCCCGCCGCCGACCCCCATCAGGCCTGAAAACAGCCCGATCGCGGAGCCTGTGAGAAACCGCGCCGGCTGGCCCGGCAGTTCGGTGCCGAGATGCATCCGGTTGGACAGAAACAGCATGCGTGCCGCCAGCACCAGACCCATGACCGCGAAGAACAGCCGCAAGCCTTCGCTCGAGACATAGGCGGCAACCACGGTGGCGGCGAGCGCACCCAAGGGTACCGCGATCATCCAGCCTTTCAGGAGCTCCATGTCGACGGCCCCGCGCTTCCGATGCGCCTGAAACGACCGGATCGAGGTCGGCACGATCAGCGCCGTCGAGGTGCCGACGGCGAGATGCATGATCACCTCCTCCGGGATCCCGGCATAACCGAAGACCTGGTAGAAGACCGGCACCAGCACCGCACCCCCGCCGATCCCGAACACGCCTGCCAGGAGCCCGGCCACGGCGCCCGCAGCAGCCAGCATCGCGGCAAATAGGAGAATATCGGCAATCGGCGGCATGGGGGCACTCCGGAAAAGACAGACCGCCCGGCCGGACAGTCAGAAAGGGCAAACGTGAGGCAAGAGGGGGCACACCGACCATCAGGCCGCTGCACAAGACCTGCCCTGCCTCTAGGCCTCCGCCACCTCGCCCGCAAGCCCAGCCTTACCCATCCCGGTACGCTCCTCGCAACCGGATCCCTCCACGCAACCACCAACGCGCGCCACAAGCACCCTCAAGATTTAGGAAATTCCCGAATTAGCGCAACAAGCAAACGGCTGCCTCAGCGGCAGTTCCGCTTATCGAGATAGAGCGAGCAATCCTTGCCCCCCGGCGCAGATTTTGCCGCGACCCGTCGGGTCTCGACCGGAACCGGATCCTCCAGGCCGGAATTGCCGCTGTCGACCGAAAGCGGCAGGATCCCGCCCTCCTCCGGCATCTGCTCGGCAACCTGCGTCTCCGCCATCGGGGCCCCGCTCGGCCCGGTCACGATCTGCGTCGGCTCGTCGAAGCCGATCCCGTCCACCACCGGCTGGCTGGTATTGCCCTCGGCAATCGCCATCGCCCCGCCCTCGGTCACCATATGCGGCTGCACGCCAACAGGACTTGCCATCTCCGTCGAGCCGGGATCCGACACCTGCGGTGCCGGCCCAATCCCGAGCTCGCCATCGATGTTCACGCCGCCATCCGGAATGACCATCGCGCTCATCGCTTGGCCCTGGCCCCCATCGGCCATCTCAGGCTCCGCCGCCGCCATCACAGGCGCCGCCTGCAGCCCGTCGCTCTCGGCCATGTTGGGTGTATCGAGATAATCGAGCCCCTGGCTTCCGCCATTCTGCGCGCCCGCCGCCGGGGCATAGGCCGCAGCCTCCGCCCGGGGATCACCGACCCGCCCCACGATGACGCGTCCGTCGCGGGCGCGATCCACCTTGCCGATCAACTGGTCGCCCGCCTTTGGCCCGCCGATATCGGCAAAGGGCACACGGTCGCTGCCGGAGCAGCCGGTAACGAGAAAGCCTGCGAAAACAGCAACCGTGAGCCGGCTGCCAAGGGACGAAAACACAAAACTCATTTCACCCTCGATGGCCCCATATGGGACAACTTTAACCAGCTTAAGGTCTCCCGGCTTAATGCGCCATGAACGGAATTCGCCAGGAATTCGCCGCAAGAAATAAGGGCCGGTGGATCACTCCACCGGCCCTTTTCGTTCGTCTGTGCCGACGATGCTTGTCGACGATCAGGCCGCCCGGCGATGGCCCATGGCCTGCTGGGCATTGACCTTGAGGCGCGAGAGCAGCTGGCGCAGATTGTAGCTCTCCTCCGCCAGCGACTGGCCGGCCGCCGAGGTCTCCTCGACCATCGCCGCATTCTGCTGGGTCATCTGGTCCATGTGGTTGACCGAGGTGTTGATCTCGGCCAGCCCCGTCGCCTGCTCCTTGGCAGCGGTCGCGATCGTGTTGACGCTCTCGTTGACGCGGTTGACCAGCGCCTCGATCTCGACGAGCGCCTCGCCGGTCGAACGCACAAGGCCCACGCCGGTGTCGACTTCGGCCGCCGATGCGCTGATCAGCACCTTGATCTCCTTCGCCGCATTGGCCGAGCGCTGTGCGAGTTCACGCACTTCCTGGGCGACGACCGCAAAGCCGCGACCCGCTTCGCCGGCACGCGCCGCCTCGACGCCGGCATTCAGCGCCAGCAGGTTGGTCTGGAAGGCGATCTCGTCGATCACGGAGATGATCTGGCTGATCTTCTGCGAAGACCCTTCGATCCGGCCCATGGCATCGACAGCATTGCGCACGATCTGACCAGAACGGTTGGCACTGGTCTTCGTCTCGGCCACCATCTGGCGTGCTTCGTTGGCGCGCTCGGCCGCCGTGCGAACGGTCGCGGTAATCTCATCGAGCGCCGCCGCCGTTTCTTCAAGGGCTGCTGCCTGCTGCTCGGTGCGCTTCGACAGGTTGTTGGTCGCCTCGCTGATATTGCCGGCAGAAGACGTCACGATCTCGCTCGTCTGGTTGATCGCGGCAATAACGCCACCCAGCGATTCCACCGCACGGTTGAAGTCGTCGCGCAGCTTTTCATATTCCGAGCCGATCACGCCGATCTGCACGGTGAGGTCACCCTCGGCCAGCCGCTCCAGCGCCGAACCCAGCGCGTTGATCGCGTGGTTCTGCCGTTCGGATGCTGTGCGCAAGTTAATTTCGTTGCGCTCGCGCTCGCCGTTCAGGCTCGCCTGCTGCTGCACCTCGCGGTCCCGCAGCTCGATACGCTCGCGAACGCTGTTGCGCAGCACCTGCAGCGTCTTCGCCATGCCGCCGATCTCGTCTTTGCGATTGGTGTCGGCCACTTCGACATCGACCTTTTCCTCGGCGATGTCCTGCATGGCGCCCTTGAGGCGGTTGATCGGGTTCACGACGCTGCGAACCACGAGATAGGCGAAGAAGACGAGACCGATGGTGGCAAAGCCGATCAGCACGCCATAGCGGATCGCCGTGCCGCGGAACAGCACCGCCAGGTCGTCCGAATAGACACCGGTACCGACAACCCAGCCCCAGGCATCGAAGCCGATGACATGCGACAGCTTCTCGACCGGCTCCTCGAAGCCGGGCTTCGGCCAGTAGTAGTCGACGAAACCTTCCTTGCCGGCCTTCACCGTGTTGACGAACTCGACGAACAGGAATTTGCCGTTCGGATCCTTGTTCTGGCTCAGGTCCTTGCCGTTCAGCTCGGGCTTGATCGGATGCATGACCATGGCAGGCTGCATGTCATTGATCCACATGTAGCCATCGGGCTGATAGCGCATCGCGCCGATCACATCCTTGGCCCGCTCCTGCGCCTCCTCGCGCGTCAGCGTGCCCTCCTGCTCCATCTTGTGATACTTGTTCAGGATCGCGACAGCGTTGTCATTGATCTGCGCCAGACCCATGCGGCGCTCATGCACCAGCGTGTCGTAGGACTGAAACAGGCTGTAAGTCAGCGCACCAACAAGGACTGCCAGAGCCAGTGCGACCAGTGCATAAAGGCGCACCGACAGAGACATGATTTTCATTCTTCCACCCCCGAAAAATTCCATAATGTCTAAAGTTTGATATTTATCAGTTCTAATTTCCGTAAATGCGCGCCTACGAAAAGTGAGGGGCACTTTTTCGCCCGTAAAATTTAGTAGTGGCGCCTGCAGCACACGCCCCGTTTTCTGGGCGCGCAACAGAAAAAGAGAATCGAAAAGACATGATCGACGCGACTGCGAAACCCACGGGCGAACTGACACTGCGTACGCTTGCCATGCCGGCCGATGCCAATGCCGCCGGCGATATTTTCGGCGGCTGGGTCATGGCCCAGATGGACCTCGCCTGCGGCATCCGGGCGGCAGAACGTGCCCGCGGCCGCGTCGTCACTGCCGCCGTCCAGGAAATGGCCTTTGCCATGCCGGTGAAGATCGGCGACACCCTCTGCGTCTATACCGAGATATCCCGCGTCGGTCGTACATCGATGACGCTCAAGGTCGAAACCTGGGCCCAGCGTTATCTCACCCACATCATGGAAAAGGTCACGGAAGCCACCTTCGTCATGGTGGCGCTGGATGCCGACGGCAAGCCGACACCCGTGCCAGCCTCTTGACGAGGATCACCCGGCCGCCATCTGCTGGAACAGCGCCTCGCAGGCCGCATCCGTCGGAAAGAACATCTCGATCTTGATATCGGCCAGCGCAATGTCTTCGGCGGTGCCAAACTGCGTCATCGTCGAAAACATCGGATAGACCTGTCCGCCGAGCCGAAAGCGCACGGTGAGGACAGGCGGCAGGTCGCCACCCTTGGCCGGCTCGTCATGTTGCTGCTCCGGTCCGAAGGCGAGCCCGGCTGCTGCCCGCTCTAGCACCGGATCGCCGCCGAGATGTGCGCTCTCCAGCCGAAACCGTGCCGCCAGGTGATGCGCCACCTCAGCCCAGTTCTCCACCAGGTCAGGACCTCGCCCGGGCGCAAGCAGAAAATCGATGAAGCTGTCGCCGGCATCGAGCCCAAAGCCGGCCAGCATGGCACGACCGCTGGCATTGGCATCCAGCACCCTCCAGTGTCGGTCGAAGACAAAGGCGGGATAGGGCGAATGCCCCTCGATCATATGGGTGATCGCCTTGCGGATCGGCTCCATGGCAGCGCTATCCAGCGGACGGCTGGCATAGGCGGCTCGAAACCCTGCCGCATCCAGCATCAGGTTCCGATCGGCCCTTGGCACTTCCAGCGCATCTCCCAGCAGCAGCACCATGCGTCGGCTCGGCTTGGCCCGCCCGGTTTCGAGAAAGGCGATGTGGCGGGCAGAGACCTCTGCGGCGAGCGCCAGCTGCAACTGGCTCATGCGCCGCTTGCCACGCCAGGTCCGGAGCTGGCCGCCGAATTCCAATGCCATGACGATCCTCTTTCGAAGCTAGGGCTCCTGACTATCTGCCACGCGCAGCCAATGCCGTCACTTACCTCGGCGGTAATTGCGGCAGTCTCTTCCGCTTCGCATGGTCGGTCCATCGCAACCAAGAAGGAAGACCGCAAATGTCCCCCGAATTCACATCCACCTGGCTGAAACTGAACAGCCTCTTCGTCGTACTCCTCGGCTTGCTCGTGGCCTTGGGCGCCCATCCGGCCACCGCCCTGCCCGCGACTTGGCTCACCGATATCGTCTTCTGGCCGTTTGACGGTCAACAGACGCTCGACCACCAGGCGGCCCGTGCGCTTGCTGCCATCGGCGGCGGGGTCATGGTCGGCTGGGGCGTGATGATGTGGCTCGTCGTCGACCGGCTGCTCCCGGTCGATCCCAGGCTCGCTCGCCTTTTGCTGATCGAGGCGACACTCGCCTGGTTCTTCGTCGACAGCACCGGCTCCTTCGTCGCTGGCGCCACGGTCAACGTATTGCTCAACACGGTGCTGATGCTCGCCATTGTCCTGCCCGCCTGGCGGCTAGAGACAGGACCGGTGGTTGCACACCGTTGAGGAAAGCAGATGCTTTCAGAAGGAGGGGCGCGGCTGGCAAGCCGCGCCTTCTCGTTACCCGCGGAAGACGAAGGCCGCGCCCGCGGCGATCAGCGCAAAACCGATCGCGTGATTGATCGTCAGGCTCTCCTTGAGGAAGAACACGGAGAAGCCGGAAAAGACGATCAGCGTGATGACTTCCTGGATCGTCTTCAGCTGCGCGGCGGAATAGACCTCGGCGCCGATCCGGTTGGCCGGCACTGCCAGGCAGTATTCGAAGAAGGCGATCCCCCAGCTCGCCAGGATGGCGATCCAGAGCGCGGACGTCTTGTATTTCAGATGCCCATACCAGGCGAAGGTCATGAAAACATTGGAGAGGGAGAGAAGCAGGATGGGCCAGAGAGCGGCGGGGGAAAAGCTCGGCATGGAAAACTCGTGCGTGGGAGGATAGTGACGCGACCCCGAGTCGCGCTGTCTATCTGGTCATAACAATATGGAACGAGGATGGTGTAGCCGTCAGACAAGGCCACAGCCTGTTTTACAACCTGCGGAGACTTGAGCCACAGCCATTGACGCTCGGCTGCCCGCTAAGCGCGAGGTAAGCCCGGTCGTCAGGTCGCCAAAAAGTTGCCGATGATTTCTCGTTAAATTGCGCAAAGTTGCCGTAACATCCCGTTAAGTCGCTCTTGTTATTGAGTATTTATTGCGATCGGTATGGGCTTTGTTTTATGTGGTTGAGTGAGAGCCGAAGCGGCGGGACAATGCCGGCAGTGCTGCAAGCCCAGGTGGCGGACATCGCTGACGGCTATCGTTCGACCCTCGTTCTGAACATCATCACGCTCTGCGTCTGCATCTTTATCCTCCACGTTCATGACGAAACGACCTGGGCAAGCCTCGCCTGGTTCGGTAGCGCAATCGTCGTGATCGCTGCACGGGCCTATGCGATGCAGGCTCTGACCCGGCGCGGCGCGCTGATGTCGGCGCCCAAGGGAAGCCTGACCATCCTGTCGCTCGGCGCCCTTGCCCTCGGGCTGATCTGGGCAGCCCTTCCCTGGACGGTGGCGAATTTCGAACCGCTCGGACGACACGCACCACTCTTCCTGATGATGGGCGGCATGGCGGCCGGCTCTGTCATCAAGCAGATCGGCTACACACCACTGGCGCTGAACTATTCGATCCCGATCCTCATCTCCCTGATGATCAATCTCATTGGCATATGGCGGCTCAACGAAGTCTTGGTCGGCCTTTGCCTCTCCCTGATGATCTTCGTCTTCATCCGCCGCAGCATCTGGGCGGAAAACATGTTCGTCAGCAGTCAGGTGGCGCGTCATGAGGCAACAGCCCTGGCCGACAGCCTGACCCGCGCCAACAGCGATATTCTACGCCAGAACTCTCGTCTTGAGGCCCTTGCCAATCGGGACACGCTGACCGGTCTCGCCAACCGCATGTTCTTTCACGGGCGACTGGCCGGTGACATCGCGCGCGCAACGGTCGTAAAGGAGCAAGTGGCGCTGCTGATCTTCGACGTCGAGCGCTTCCAGTCGATCAACGACACGCTCGGCCACAGCGCCGGTGACGCCCTGCTTCGCGAAATCGCAGCCCGCCTCTCCTTCATCGTCGAGGATGGTAGCCTGATCGCCCGTCTCGGCGGCGACGAATTCGCCGTGGTGGTCAGCGGCCCGGAAGCCCTGGAGCGCGCCCGCGCCCATGCTGCCGCAGTGCTGGAGGCAAGCCGCCGTCCAATCCACTGGCACCAGCGCCAGGCAGTCGTTGGCCTCAGCGTCGGCCTTGCCGCCTATCCCGATCATGCAGACGATGCAGAGGAGCTGCTCGCCTGCGCCGATATGGCCCTCTATGACGCCAAGCGTGGCGACCGTCGCCAATTGCGCGAATTCGATCCCGATCTGCGCCGCAATGCCGAGCGCAAACGCATCATCGAGCAGGATCTCGAACGAGCGATCGACACCGGCAGCCTCGGCGCTTGGTTCCAGCCGCAGGTGGATCTGATGAGCCGGCGCATCACCGGCTTCGAAGCTCTGGTCCGCTGGCAGCATCCGCAGCTCGGCTTCGTCTCGCCGCCGGAGATCGTCAATGCCGCCCGCACGGTGCATCTGTCCGAACAGCTGACGGCCCGCATTGCAGGAGACGCCTGCCTGCTCGCCCGCCGCCTGCCGGCACTCGGCCTCAAGGACGTCACCGTCGCACTCAACGTCTCACCGCGCGAATTTGCCCTTTATTCCGTCGCCTCGATGCTGCACCGTGTGACTGCAGCACACGACGTCGACCCCTCGGCCTTGGAAGTCGAAATCACCGAAGAGGCGATCCTTGATCCGGCGCTTGCCGACGAACAGCTGAAGCAGCTGGAACAGGCCGGCTACAAGCTCGCCGTCGACGACTTCGGCATGGGCCACTCATCGCTCGCCTATCTCATCGGCCTCAAGGTCGACCGCCTGAAGATCGACCGCAGCTTCGTCAAGGACGTCGCCCGCAGCGAGACCAACCAGAAGCTCATCTCCGCCATGGTCAGCCTCGGCCAGTCCCTGTCCCTGGAGATCGTCGTCGAAGGCGTCGAGACCCCCGAAGACGCCGCCATCCTCGCCCGCCTCGGCTGCGGCACCGCCCAGGGCTACCTCTTCGCCCGCCCCATGCCCCCAAGCGCCTTGGACACCTGGATCGCCGAGCACCAGCCGACCGCGGACCTGAAGCGCAAGGCAAAAGCCAAGCATCTGTCGGTGGCGTGAGTTAAACGCTCAACCGGCAGCCCAGGCAGCGTGTCTAGACCTTCCGCACCGCATCCAGGGCCTGCAACACACTCAGCAGCCTGGCCGCAAAAGGTCGGACGTCCCGCTCGACATCGAGAGTGTGCGCTGGCGTGTCGCCATCCCAGCCAAAGCGTGGCAGCGGAAGCAGCGCGAATGCGTCCGCGCCCCTGATTGCCACTTGCGGCAGGTCGTCCAGCTTCAGCGTCAGCAGAGTGCCGATCGCACCGACCATACCGTTCAACCGTACATCGCCTGACTCGGGATCCGTTGAGACAAAGTCATAGGCCCAACGCCTCAGATGTGTTGCGTTTGGAATTGGCATCAGCCTGTCCGGCAAGACTGTACCCCGCCACAGCGAACGTTCTTTCGGCGGACGGCGCAAGGCAGCGAAGTCGCCGGGAAACGCGTTGGCAACCCGCGTCCAGACAATGAGGCCTCGAAATGTTGTCTCGGGGTTTTCAGCCGGCGAATGCCGCAGAACCGCCTGCGTCACCGAGAACGGGATGCCGTGCAGAGAGCCTTCGATATGAAAATCGCAGTCGATCTCGTCACGCGGAACGAAATAATGACCCGGCATGCGCTCGATCTGTCGTGCCGGCTTCCTGGTAACAATCGACCACTGGTCGAGGCCAGGCAGAAGCAGGGGCAGGATCGCGATGTAGAAATCCGTCTGGAACCGACGCTGCTTGGCCGCGATCATCGTGAAGAGCGGGACCAGCGCGAGCAATGCCAGAAAAAGCGTCGCGAACAAGACTTCCGGTTCGGACCGGAGATAGCTCAGCCAGAGCCCGGCACCGCAGGCCGACGCAATGATGCCCAGACCGCAAATCTTGAGCATTCGCTCTTGGCGCAGCAGGCTCTCACGCCGCGTGCTCTGGGCGAGAACGACCGCGCTGACGGCGGACCAGTCCGGCTCCATCGACATCGACGGCTGTGCGGGCGAATGAGCGGTATGGATACGGCGTCTCCCATCGGTTGCAGCGCCACTATGCGCAACCCCGCCAGTCTTCGCAACACATCCCTGTCCCGCTTTAACACCCCCACCCTCCTGCCACCACGCTGGCAACAACCTCCTCTTCCCCGTTGCGTTTTCGTTCTGATTATCCCGCCCCGCCCCTTCCCTTTGCCGCCGCCCTTCTCCATATTCCGGCCATGGCCAAATCTCCCAAATCCTCCGCCCCCTCGACTGGATTCGAGGAAGCCCCGCAAGCCTCGTTCGAAGGCGCGCCCCTGTCCGGATCGGTGTCGGACTGGGTAAAGCAATTGGAGGCCGAGGCGGAAGCCTCCACGGTCGAGAGCCAGCGCGAATTGGCCTCGAAAGCCGGCAAACACCGCAAGAAGATCGAGATCGAGGCCCGCCGCCATGCGGAGAAGGTCGCGCTCGAAAAGGCGACTACCAAACCCACCGCGAAAAACACCACCTCGACCAAAACCTCCCGCGGCGTCTCGATCGGCGCCTCCACCGATCCGAAGACCCGCGCCGCCGCCGGCCTCAATCCGATCGCCGGCATGGACGTCTCGCTCGAGGAAGCCGAATCCCTCGCCCCCGGTGCCGTCACGGCGACCGTCGAGGCGCTCTCCGCCCTGATCGAAAGCGGCAACCCGCTGTTCAAGAACGGCGAACTCTGGATGCCGCATCGCCCGGCCCGCCCGGCGAAATCCGAAGGCGGCGTGCCGATCCGCATGGCCTCCGACTTCGAACCCGCCGGCGACCAGCCGACCGCCATCAAGGACCTCGTCGAGGGCCTATCCAACAACGACCGCACCCAGGTCCTGCTCGGCGTCACCGGCTCCGGCAAGACCTTCACCATGGCCAAGGTGATCGAGGCCACCCAGCGCCCGGCCGTCATCCTCGCGCCGAACAAGACGCTTGCCGCCCAGCTCTATTCCGAGTTCAAGAACTTCTTCCCCGACAACGCGGTCGAATATTTCGTCTCCTATTACGACTACTACCAGCCGGAAGCCTATGTGCCGCGCTCGGACACCTTCATCGAGAAGGAATCCTCGATCAACGAACAGATCGACCGCATGCGCCACGCCGCCACCCGCGCCATCCTCGAGCGCGACGACTGCATCATCGTCGCCTCCGTCTCCTGCATCTATGGTATCGGCTCGGTCGAAACCTACACCGCCATGACCTTCCAGATGTCGGTCGGCGACCGCATCGACCAGCGCCAGCTGCTCGCCGACCTCGTCGCCCAGCAATACAAGCGCCAGGACATCAACTTCGTCCGCGGCTCCTTCCGCGTCCGCGGCGACACGATCGAACTCTTCCCCGCCCACCTGGAGGATGCCGCCTGGCGCATCACCCTCTTCGGCGACGAGATCGAGAGCATCACCGAATTCGACCCGCTCACCGGCAAGAAGACCGGCGACATGAAGTCGGTGAAGATCTACGCCAACAGCCACTATGTCACGCCGCGCCCCGCCCTCAACGGGGCCATCAAGGCGATCAAGGACGAGCTGAAAATCCGCCTCGCCGAACTCGAAAAGGGCGGCCGCCTGCTCGAAGCCCAGCGCCTGGAACAGCGCACCCGCTACGACATCGAAATGCTCGAAGCCACCGGCTCCTGCGCCGGCATCGAGAACTATTCACGTTACCTCACCGGCCGCAAACCCGGCGAGCCGCCGCCGACGCTCTTCGAATACATTCCCGACAACGCGCTGCTCTTCATCGACGAGAGCCACGTCTCCGTCTCCCAGATCGGCGGCATGTATCGCGGCGACTTCCGCCGCAAGGCGACACTCGCCGAATACGGCTTCCGCCTGCCTTCCTGCATGGACAACCGCCCGCTGCGCTTCGAGGAATGGGACGCCATGCGCCCCCAGACCGTCGCCGTCTCCGCCACGCCCGGCAGCTGGGAAATGGAAGAAGCCGGCGGCGTCTTCACCGAACAGGTCATCCGACCGACCGGCCTCATCGACCCGCCGGTCGAAATCCGCCCGGCCAAGTCCCAGGTCGACGACGTGCTCGGCGAGATCCGCGAGACCGCCCAGAAGGGCTACCGCACCCTCGTCACCGTGCTCACCAAGCGCATGGCCGAAGACCTCACCGAATACCTGCATGAACAGGGCGTGCGCGTCCGCTACATGCACTCGGACATCGACACGCTGGAGCGCATCGAGATCATCCGCGATCTTCGCTTGGGTGCTTTCGACGTGCTTGTCGGCATCAACCTCTTGCGCGAAGGCCTCGACATCCCCGAATGCGGCTTCGTCGCCATCCTCGATGCCGACAAGGAAGGTTTCCTCCGCTCGGAAACCTCGCTGGTCCAGACCATCGGCCGCGCCGCGCGAAACGTCGACGGCAAGGTCATCCTCTATGCCGACCAGATCACCGGCTCCATGCAGCGCGCCATGGACGAGACGTCCCGCCGCCGCGAAAAGCAGATGGCCTACAACACCGAACACGGCATCACACCGGAATCCGTCAAGGCCCGCATCTCCGACATCCTCGACAGCGTCTACGAGCGCGACCACGTCCGCGCCGACATCTCCGGCGTCTCCGGCAAGGGCTTCGCCGATGGCGGCCACCTCGTCGGCAACAACCTCCAGGCCCATCTCAACGCGCTCGAAAAAGACATGCGCAACGCCGCCGCCGACCTCGACTTCGAAAAGGCCGCCCGCCTGCGCGACGAAATCAAACGCCTCAAGGCCGTCGAACTCGCCGCGATGGACGACCCAATCGCCAAGCAGGAATCCAAGTCGCAGGAAACGTCGAAGGGCCGCAGCCCCCCCCTTCTCCCCGCTGGCGGGGAGAAGGTGCCCGGCAGGGCGGATGAGGGGCAGCCCCGCATCTCCACCTCGGGCCGAAACAAGTCGGGCACCCCGGAAGGCAAGGGCAGCTATTTCTCCAAACCCCATATCGACGACATGGGCGCCGGCACCGACGGCGCCGTCCCCCTGCCGAAATCCGGCCCGGAAAGCTCCTATTTCCGCAAAAACACCCTCGACGAAATGACCGTCGGCCGCACCGAAAAACCGGTGACCGGCAAGCTGCCGGAAAAGCCGCGCGCGCCCTCCTCCCCCCTGGTGGGGGAGGATAGTTCGCCCCAAGAGGCGAAGCCGATTGGCGAGGCGAACTTGGTGAGGGGGTCCGACGACCCCCGCCCCATCATCCGCGCCCGCGCGGGCGCCGGCTCCTACGAGGATCCGGGCGATGGCAAGCGCAAGCCGAGGACGAAGGGCAAGACGGGGCGCCCGGGCCGATAAAGACGTCTTAGCTTTTTACTTCCATTGTCTGAAATCAGCAGGTACAATTAAAACGCGCATATTCTGCGCAGAATCCGGGTGCTTGAGACAATGAAACCCCCTTACACGACTTCTGCGGTTGTCGGAACACAACGATACAAAGCAGTGGCGGAATTAGCTCTCCGTATACTGGGGCGACCAGCAACTGCGGGTGAAATTGTTGATTGCATCCTGCAGCATAAAGAACTGAGCCAGCAGATAGCGGGCCGAACCCCCCATAAAACAATCCAAGCGCGTCTCTCCACGGACATTCGCAAAAACGGATCCCAATCAAGGTTTTACCGCTACGCGCCAGCGACTTTCGGATTAAGGGAACTGGCGGAAGGGGGAGCATATGATCGTAGCTACCGAAGAATATATATAGGCCGGGACCGCAGAAGAGAAGTCGACCAAACTCCAGTCATGTGCGCCCTCAAGGAGGATATGAACCTTCGGCTCCATAATAAAATTATGCCATCAGATGTTGTTCCAATGAGATACTGGCGCAGCCTCAGGAGAGATTTTTTCCCAAAAGGTAAAGTTGACCGGACAAAGTATTTAGAAATTCAACTTTTCATTGTAATTAGACATAAAAATTCGGTTATTTGCTATATGCCGACTGAGTTTGATGAAAAATACAAGGAAACTGCGAATTTTTACTCTGTTGGAATTTCTGGATCAATCAAAGAAGATGACATCGATCTATTCGATCAGTCCGGTGTCGGATTTGAAAACGCAAATGTAAGAGAGATTTCGAACTTCTTCTACTTTCTGCCAAACGAATTGGGAAAAAGTATCGAGAAAATTTCATACTTGGGAGTGGTGTCGGATCAAATATCTCCAGAAAGACACGCGCAAATTGGCATAGTATCTCAGGTGTCAATTAAGGACGAATTCGCATTGTCGAATTCAATTTTAGGTATTACCAATTTGGAGTGGAGAGGATTACAACGCATTCCAAATTCGTTTGATCATATGGACGCCTGGTCCAAATATACATTCCGATTGCTACATGAACAATTACTCTCAGAAGACGTTTAGATCCGTATTCCTCAGTTTCCTGAATCGGGAATTGCTGAGTATGAGGAATTTGAAATGGACCGAGTCGGAGCTTTCGAAGTTCATCAAAGTCTGCTGCATGATGACTGCGGGAAATACGTACGCATCCTTCGCGCAAACGCAGGAGCTGCTCTCCAAAGACCGTGGAAATATTGATCTAATCAAATACCTTTGCAGATCAGGTAAGCTAAAACTAATTAATTCCGAGAATGACTTTGAAAGCTTTCTGGACAACAGAAAGGATATGTATGGAAATAGGAGGGATCACTACAAATGCTACTTCGCGAGGTATCAGCCACTGAGGGAGGCGTTTAGCAAATCTCCGAAGCTTGACACGACCAGATATATTAAGGCGCAGCTGACGCACCTTGTCTCTGCATCTGCAATTCCTAACTGGATTACCTATGATGAAATCAGCAGAGTTAAAGCACAACGAAATTTTATTCAAAATGAGCTGCAGGAAGAAAATTTCGCGGCAACCTATTCTCTCTATATTATTTCTAAAATAGAACCAAAGCCTCAAGAAGTTAGGCTTCTGGGAGATATTTCATCAAAGTTATTCAAGATGCACTATGCGGACGCGCATGACATGGTCAGCCCAACGGGCCTATTCAATGACCCAGTTCTAGAAGACGTTGACCAGTTCCCTTTCTTTGATATTGCCCTAAATTTTAGCATCCTAAGCGCTTTGGGCTTGGATCGCCTTATAGTCAGTGAAGAGTACGCATCAACCTTACTCTCGTTTATTCTACACAATGACTTTCACAAATTTATAGAAGCAAAGAACAGGTTCCTGGGCATCGTTCAACGCACAGTTTCGCGCAATGATGGGCAAACGAGAGATCGAAGCATCTACATCCCATATCTACGACGGTTAGAAATTCACGTCAGATCGCTTGGTCAAAATTTCGATCCGATAGCCTATTGTGAGGTAATCGCTTCAACTACTCGAGATCTTATTGACGCAGATATGCTCTTCGCAAAGGCGATGGATGATGAGGATAAGTTAAAAATGGCTAGAAATAATATTGTCCTCTTCTCCGCTACGGAAATAGAAGATGAAATTATAAAATCACTGCTTTTGATTAACAATTTTCAACACATAGGAAAAAACCGCGCGGGTGAATATTTTTACAATACGTACAGCCTGTACGATACGATCCATATTCACTATATACGCACCTCAATGGGAAGCGGAAATGTAGGCGGAAGCCAGCGCGTATCTCACGAGTTATTCAATACTATTCGGCCGGACTATGCTATTTCAACCGGCATATGCTTTGGTGCAGATCAGAAAAAACAGACACTTGGTGACGTGATCGTTGCTGACGGGGTAAGAATGTATGAGTCTGCTGCTGCTAGGGAGGGCAAATTTCATTTCCGCGGACCAAGCGTCACACTTCACCCGCAGGTACCGTCTTACGCTTTAAACTCGGCGGGAGATTCCTGGAAGTTTAAGATTCACGTCGGAGCTATGCTAACTGGAGAGAAGCTTGTCGACGACAAGGACTTCAAGGCACTAATAATGTCTATGGACCCTAAAGCGGCTGGAGGAGAGATGGAAGCCGCTGGGATTCAGACTTCAGCGAGCGTCAAAGGGATACCTTTTGCTCTTATCAAAGGTATTTGCGACTGGGGCGAGGAAAAGACCAAGAATTTCCAAGAGGTCGCTGCGCAGAACGCAGTTGAGTATACGCTGGCACTAATCAAAGAGATATGGGGATCCAAAAAACACTAGTGCCCCTGGTTCCGTTCAAGGTTGCGTGGGTAGCGCACACCAAATCCCGCGACTTCCATCCCCCAAAAAGATCGTCATCCTCGGGCTTGACCCGAGGATCCAGACACAAGCCTTCTGAGGCCGCGCGATCACGTCAAACCACTCCATATCCCGAAAAAAGGGGGATGACCTTGAGAAATCCCCCAACAAAATCAAACCCCGACATGTTTTTTCATCCCCCACCATTTCCACCCTCGTAGACTCATCCCCGTCCCGCCCTCGGATACACCTGACGATGCGATGTCAGGCGAGGCGGGGCCGGCGCCGGGGTGGCGTGCTCTCGCAGGCACAAATCCCCGGCCCGCTGCAACGGTCTCCCTCCGGACGAAGGGGTGGAAGTGATGGCGGACGGTCGGATGCCCGACGCCTGAAACCCCTGATCGGAAGGACGTGCCTCAGAGGCACACAGACAAGGCGCCAGCGCTGTCGCGAACATCCAGACAGCGGGGCGAAACAAACGGCGGGGATGAGCGCCGGGCCGCCAATGGCCATGGCATCATCCCCCGGGCGAGGGTCCCGGTCGGATTGGTGCACCATCCGGCGGGAACCTCCCGGGCCACCGGCCAGGCTGAAGCGTCATCTCACGGTGACGTCGCAGCCGGACCCTACGCCCGGTCATCCTCGGGCCTGACCCGAGGACCGTCGCCGCCTTGCCAGAGAGACGCATGCAGCGGGAATAGACGCCGAACGAGGCGCCGGAAGGAGCCACATAAAACTACTTAGACAGGTTGCTTCTGGCGCCTCGTCCGAGACAAATTTCAGCCCACCCGGAGGGAGCAATCCCGACCGGCGGCGAAGCATGCGGCGGCCTATCTCCCCCCTTGCGGGGGAGAAAGCGAAATCGAGGAATTGGCCCGGTCAGGGCCAAACCTCAGATTTCGCAAGAGGGGGGCTCGGTAAGCTGAGCGCCAACGGAACGCTGCCCCTCTCTTGGAAAATCAGAAGTTTAGGCGGCTTACGCTCGCCTAAGCCTTCGATTTTCCGTTCTCCCCCGCAAGGGGGGAGATAGCCCCTTCGAATTTCCCTATTTCGCCAATTCCCGAAACACCTCACCACCAGGAGGCCGACATGCCAGAACCGACAACCGCCGACGACCCCAGGCCCGAACCGCTGGACCTGCGCCTGCTGCGCGACGTGCTCGACGAACACGCAGTCCCCCTCACCTGCCGGCGGCGCCAATGCCGGCGCAACCGGCACTGCTCCGGCGAACCGCAGCGCGCCGATCGGCCGCTGGCCTCGGGCGCAGGCCTGCCGCCCTGCGCGGCAAAGGCCAAACCCGCGGCGCACCCGTTGCTTCAGACCATGCTTGGCGAGGTAGAGCCGCATGTCGGTCCCACCACCGAGCCCCGCCAATGGCCCGAAGACACCAAGACTGCCGCCCAGCTTCGCCTGGCACTGGCCATGCTCCACCGCATCCACACCCGCCCCGGCCTGCATCCGCAAAGCGAACGGACAGCGCTTGCCGACTGGCAGGCCACCGACCCCGACCCGCACACGACAGCCCTCTACCGCCTCGCCTGGCACCACAGCAAACCGGAAAAGCCCAAAGCCGCCACTCCGGGCACCGCCGCATGAGGGCGCACACCCACCTCACCCTTGAGGGGGGAGGTCGCCGCAAAGCGGCGGGTGGGGGTGACACCGCGCCGGGCGACAACGGATATCCGGACATGTGGTCACCCCACCCCGGACCTGCGGTCCGACCCTCCCCCTCAAGGGGAGGGTGGCAACCCGCAGCTTATCCCCTCATGCTGAGGTGGGCGCGATTGCGCCCCTCGAAGCACGAGGCCCCGGCCTCCAGCCTCCCCACCTGCGGGAAAGATGTCGGCGCAGCCGACAAAGGGAGGTATGCCGCAGGCAAGGGCAACCGCAAACAGTGCCGGGAGGTTAAGCCCTCCCCCTTGTGGGGAGGGTTTGGGAGGGGAAAAACGGAGCCCCTACTCCGCCGCCTTCGGCAGATCCTCGGCCTCGACCTCAACAGGCAGCGGCTCCATCTCGTAGGAATAGCCCTCGAGCATGGAATAGGCCCGCTCGATCGCGCCGATCTGCACCTCCGAGGCCTTGATCGCATCGGTAATCGATTGCGCCCGGGCCCGGAGCATCGAGCCGAGCACGTCGGTCTCCGGCCGGCGGCCGAGCCGGTCGAGATGCTTGCGCACCCGCGCCCGGTGGCGCTCCAGCTCGAGAATATGGAAGCGGCATTTGAGGATGTCGTCGGTGAGCTTGCGGCGCAGGCCAGCGACGGGATCGAACGAGCCCGGCTCGCGCTCGTCGAGGATCATGTCGTTGATCAGCGTCTCCAGCACCATCAACCCCTTGAGGTCGGTGGGCTCGGCGAGCTGCGGATCATAGCCGGTATCGTCGAAGACGCGGCGGCGCACGGGATCCTTCAGCAGGTCGTAGCAGGCGGAGATCTTGGCGAAGGCCTCAGCGTCGCCGCCGGCATCCGGATGGGCGGTCTTCGCCACCTTGCGATAGGCGGCCTTGATGGCGGCCTCGTCGGCATCGCGGGCCACGCCCAGGAGCTCGTAAGGGTCGATCACTGCGGCACCCGTCTTCGCCATACTCATCCACTCCCGCGCCCAGCCACCCCTCCCCTAAACCCGGATGGCGGCTGCTTCAAGACGGAACACCGCTCTGTCCCCGACCGAAAAATCGGTAACGGGCAGGGTCGAGGGGGTGGCAGGAGGGCGGCTGGGGTCGACCGCCACCCCTCAAAACTCAAGGATTTCAGCCCGTTGCCACGCTGCTGCACCGCACAGTGTGACTTTTCATACTTGCCAAGGTCCGAAAATGCCCCTACCTCTTTCTCCGTTCGGGCACCAAAGATCCCGGAGACTGGACTGACTTGTATGGACCGCATCTGCGGTCATGGGGGCCTTCTCCCGCCGGTAGACGTTCTTTCCCCGTTATCGCGACCACTCGACGGTTCCGTTTCGGCGGAACTTCAACCAGCCGCTTCCGGTCCGCCGGCCGTGGCGCAGACGACAAGAAATTCGGGAACAAGGAACTCTCCCATGGCCACCAAGGGCACCGTTAAATTCTTCAACCAGGACAAGGGCTTCGGCTTCATCACCCCGGAAGGCGGCGCGAAGGACGTATTCGTCCACATCTCCGCGCTCCAGGCCTCGGGTCTCCAGACCCTGCAGGACGGCCAGCAGGTCACCTTCGACACCGAGCCGGACCGCATGGGCAAGGGCCCCAAGGCCGTCAACATCCAGGCTGCCTGATTACAGATTTCAAATGGCGTCCCCCGGGACGCCATTTTCGATTTCAGGGCATAAAAGCGCCGGAAAACCGCGCTAGAACCTATTCCGCAGCGGCAGAGCTGCTCGAAGCGCCCTGTGTCTTCGGCCCGCCTGATATGTCGACAGCCGCAAAGGCCTCGGCAATCAAGTCAGGTGAAACGCCGGGCTTGGTCGCCTCCGACGACAGGATCTGCCGATAGCGCCGCGCGCCGGCATAGCCCTGAAACAGCCCGACCATATGCCGCGTGACATGGTTGAGCCGCCCGCCGGACGCGATCACCCGCTCCGCATAGCCGATCATGCCATCGCGCACTTGATCCCAGTCGACCGGCTTCGCCGCCGCGCCATAGATCCGATGATCGACCTCGGTAAGCAGCGTCGCATTGTGATAACTCGCCCGCCCGAGCATGACACCATCCATGACAGCGAGATGCTCGACCGCCTGATCGAGATCGCTGATCCCGCCATTGATGCCGAGGAAAACGTCAGGGTTCTCCCGCTTCATCCGGTAGACCAGCTCGTAATCCAGCGGCGGGATCTCCCGGTTCTCCTTCGGGCTGAGACCCTTCAGCCAGGCCTTTCGGGCATGGATCCAAACCGCATCCGCCCCCGCCCCGATCATCCGGGCGAGAAAATCGGGTAGCACCTCGGCCGGCTCCTGATCATCCACCCCGATTCGGCACTTGACGGTAACCGGCACCGTCGCCACCTTCTTCATCGCCGCAACGCAGGCCTCGACCACCTCGGGCGTCTGCATGAGACACGCCCCGAACGTCCCCGACTGCACCCGGTCCGACGGACAGCCGACATTGAGGTTGATCTCGTCATAGCCATAATCCGAAGCGATCCGGACCGCCTCGACCAGCTTTCCCGGATCCGAGCCACCAAGCTGCAGCGCCACCGGATGTTCTTCACCGTTGAACGAAAGCAGCTTCTCCCGCGGCCCATGGATGATCGCGTCGGCCACCACCATCTCGGTATAGAGCAGTGCTTGGCCCGAGAGCTGCCGATGGAAGAAACGGCAATGCCGGTCGGTCCAGTCGATCATCGGGGCCACCGCAAACACCGCCCGCCCATAGGGCTTGGGACCGGGTATGTCGCGGGTGAGGAAATCGGTTTCTGTCGTCATGGCCGCGCCCTTAGCATGTTTCCCCGCAAAAGACACCATGCCGACCGGCCCACGCTCAGCTGTCCAGCCCGATCACCTTTTCGAGCCGCTCCCAGGTATCGTCCATGGCATAGGCGGCGAGGAAGGGCAGATTGATATGGCCGTAGATCGGCGAGAGCTGCCATTCAGCTTCCTCCTCGTCGATGCCGGCGACCTGCTGCAGGAAGATCACGGAAGCCAGCCCCGTGCGGTCGGCGCCCGACATGCAATGCACCAGGATCGGCTGTTCCGCGGTCTTGAGCAGGGTCAGCAATTGCTGCGCCTTTTCGGGCGTCAGATCCTTGCGCGCCGAGATGCCGAAATTCACATGCGTGGCGCCATGCGCCGCGGTGGCTGCGATCTCGTCGTCATACCAGACCTTGCCGACATTCTCGCCACGCAGGTTGATGACCGTCTTGATGCCGTAACGGTCGATCTCCTCGCCCAGCCGCGCACCGGAGAGCTGCGCCGAGCGGTAGAGCTGGCCGGGCAAGACTTCATGGAAATTGCCCGACAGGATCAGGATGCCGACATAGGCACCGAATAGCGCGGCAAGGGTGAGGCCCGACCGCCAGACAATCCTGCGCCATCCGCGCACAGGCCGCGCCCCGCGCTCCAGGTTCACATTGTTCTCCTCGACACTCGACATTGCAAATTCCCCCGGTCCCGGCCCGAACGATCGGCCTGACCCTGCGGCTCATGGTCCCCGATTCAGCTGTTTCGATGGCAAGGCTCAGACCCGCGGGCGCAGAACCAAAAAAGTCCACGCAACCTGCCGAGCCTTGCCCTCACTCACCAGCCTGAAACTGGAGCGGCCATTCGGACGGCTCGGACTGGACACCGTCGCAGTTGACCTTCTCGCGATATTCCATCAGCTGGAACTCGAAGGTCTCGCCCGGCGCGTCCATCAGGCGGAAAACCTGGTAGGTGCCGCAATCGCCCTGGCCGCGCCCAAGCGAGGTCGAGATGAAGACACCCTTTTCGGCAAAGACCTCCGGGTTCATCATCTGCGCATTGTTCTCGCCCTCCAGCGCCGGCGGATTGGGCAGGCTGAGCATCGTTGCCCAGTCGGCCGGCGGGTTTTGTGTGATCGCGAAAATGCTCGTGCCCTGATAGGCGCCAAGGAAACACGGGACTTCCCAGAGAATGAAATTGTCATTCACCGCATAGCGCTGGCCGGGATAGGCGAGCGTGTCCGGCTCGCTGCACTCGTCGGGCGCATAGGTCGCGATCTCGCTGCGAACAGCCGGGGGCACCTCGCTGGTGGCCGTGAGCGTGACAGGCGGGGTGAGCGGCAGCCCGACCGGACCGGTATAGGGTGAAGGTCCGCCAGCGGCGGCGCCCTCGTCAGAGACAGGCTCCGGCACAGCTTGAGCCGTCTCGGGTGCCGAGGAGCCGGGACAGCCGATGACGCCCTTGGCACCCGCAATGAAAGGCGGAAGATCTTCGCGGACCACGGTAACTGTCGCCTTGCTGACCGTCTGCAGCGATCCCGTGACGACCGCCTCTTCAATCCGCACCAGCACATGCGTCGCATGGTCGGCGCTGGAATAGAGCCGGTAGCCGAGCCGCGGCGGCGGATCGAAATCGCCGCGTGCACCCTCGTTCAGCGCGATCTTATCCTTACCAATCTCGATGACCGCTTGCATCTGCACGCCGTCCTTATCGTAAGGCATGTAGATCAGATAGGCATACTTGTCCGTCTCGGGATCCTTGTTGCTCTGCCAAAAGGCGAGATGGCAGGTGCTGAGGCCTCCCTCAATCTCATGTTTGCCGAACAATTTCAAATCGATCGACGGCTCCTGAGCGACAACAGGCTGAAATGCACCGAAGCCCAGCGCCAAGGCGAGAAAAGGCGATTTCAATGACGGCATGATTCCCCCGGGACTACGATCCACCCGGAGATGAAGGTATCCTCAGATATGCGGGGCGACAAGCCGTGACGCCCGCGACATCAGGCGTCAGAGCAGCCCGAGTTCAGCCAGTTCCCGCTTCAGGTCGTCGGGCATATCCTCGATATTCGCACCGGACGCGGACAGGTCGCGCGGCGCGGCGTCGGCATCGAGATAGCGCCAGCCCTGGAAGGGGCGGCGCGGAGCCGGCGCGACCTCGATCACCTCGGGGCCAAGGATCAGCTCACAGCGCGTAATGCCGTCGCCACCGGTGAAGGTCTTGATGTCGAGCAGCTTCTGGCGGGCAGACAACTGGCCCTTGATGATCCAGTAAAGCGAACCACCATCAAGCAGCTCTTCCATGCGCTTCGGCACCATGCGGGTGACATGCGAGCTATGCGGTTCAAGACCCGCCGCCACGGCCACGAGGCAGCGTTCGGCGACCCAGTCGCGCAGATCGTCGATGGAGTCGGCTCCGACGCAGAGCTTGAGGAGATGCAGTGCCATGACACCCGAGATAGCCGGTCCCTGCGTCGGGTCAAGGGCTGGGGTGTCGCAGGGGGACGTGCTCAACAGTTTCGGTGTGTTTCACGACGCACCGTCATCCTCGGGCTTGTCCCGAGGATCTACAAATGGTGGGGCTATCCGGTCAACGATGGTTTGGATATGCGACCTTTACCGTCGGGGGCAAAGCTCGCGTAGCAGATCCTCGGGACAAGCCCGAGGATGACGGCAGACGGGTCGGGACAGGGCTATTCCCCTGCCCGCATCAACATTCGACGACGTTTACGGCAAGACCACCGAGCGAGGTTTCCTTGTATTTCTCGCTCATGTCGTTGCCGGTCTGGCGCATCGTCTCGATGCACGCATCGAGCGGCACGAAATGCACGCCGTCGCCCTTGAGTGCGAGCGAGGCCGCCGTCACGGCTTTCACGGCGCCCAGCGCGTTGCGCTCGATGCAGGGGACCTGAACGAGGCCGGCGACCGGGTCGCAGGTCATGCCGAGATGGTGTTCGAGCGCGATCTCAGCGGCGTTCTCTATCTGCTCCGGCGTGCCGCCCATGACGGCGGCAAGACCGGCGGCCGCCATGGCAGAGGCCGAGCCGACTTCGCCCTGACAGCCGACCTCAGCGCCCGAAATCGAGGCATTGTGCTTGATGATCCCGCCGATGGCGGCAGCCGTCAGCAGGTAGTCGCGAATGCCCTGCTGATCGGCGTCGGGATGGAAATGCAGGTAATAGCGGATCGTGGCGGGCACGACGCCGGCAGCGCCATTGGTCGGAGAGGTCACGACGCGGCCGCCGGCCGCATTCTCCTCGTTGACCGCCATGGCATAGACCGAGAGCCAGTCATTGGCGAGAACAGGGTTGAGACGGTTCGAGCGCCATTCCTCCTGCAGCTGATCATGGATCGATTTTGCGCGGCGGCGGACCTTCAATCCGCCCGGCAGCTGGCCGTCCTGGCGCAGGCCACGGTCGATACAGCTCGACATCGCGTCCCAAAGCCTGTCGAGACCGGCATCCAGATCCTCGCGGGACCGGACGACTTCCTCATTGGCACGCTTCATCTGCGCAATCGTCATGCCGGAGGCGGCGGCCATTGCGAGCATCTCCTTGGCCGAGGCAAAGGGATACGGCACCTTTTGCGCCGAGGCCTGCTTCTTCTGCTTCTGCATGGCGAGCAGCTCGGTGTCGGTTACGACGAAGCCGCCACCGATCGAGTAATAGATCTGGGTGAGCAGGACGCGCCCGTCCTTGTCCAGCGCCGACAGCCGCATGCCGTTGGCATGGCCGGACAATGGGGTCTTCTTGTCGTAGACGAGATCGTCCTTTGGCTGGAAATGATAGGCCGGATGGCCGGGTGGCGTGACACGACCTGTTCGTTCCACCTCGGCTATAATGCCCTCCATCCGATCAGGATCGATGCTGTCGGGCGCCTCACCCATCAAACCGATGATGACGGCATTGCCGGTACCGTGGCCGATGCCGGTGTAGGCGAGCGAACCATGCAGGCTGGCCTTCAGCGCTGCGACATGGGCGCCTGCCGGGCGCGGCCACTGGTCGGAGAGAATGAGATCGAGAAACCGGTTGGCCGCCGTCATCGGACCCATGGTGTGGGAACTCGAGGGGCCGACGCCGATCTTGAACACGTCGAAAACCGAAAGAAACATGGGGCTCCTCGCATGCGAACATTAAAGCGCAAAGGCTAGAGCATCGCCTAACACGAATGCGCCTTGCAATCGACATCGGCTTTCATGGCCGCGACATGGCAGAGATGGTGTTTTGCCCCTGAAACGCAAACAGCGCGGTCGAAACGACCGCGCTGTTTGTTCAATCGCCTGTGGCGGATGTCAGATCGTGCCGAAAAGGTAGGCCAGGCACATAACGCCGGCAAAACCCATCAAGGCACGGAAGGTGACACCCCAGCACGACTTCTGGAAACTGCCTTCCATGGAAACTCCAAACGAGGTCACATCACAAGGAAAGCCGTCCCCCGACCGCTTTCTGATGCTTGATCTATTAAAATCGAGCAGGCTTCGCAACTGCAAAAATGGCAAAAGGGAGGCGCATTTTGCGTATCAGGCATGCGCCTCTTGCATGGATTTATGAAATTACAATGAGTTAGCCAGTGGAAGCGTTAACGACCGCCTCATTCACCCTGCCTCAATTTGGACCAATATCTTTCGCGTGGTTAATTCCCATTGTGGACAAGCCAGTCGACGGGATAATGGCGCCTGCGATCAGCCTTGAGGATTCGCCGCAATGACCATCGTCGACTACTGCGCCATGGCGCTCTTTGTCCTGCTCTGGCTCGCCTATGCGCGGATCACCGGCAACCAGCAGATACTGTCGCGCACCAGCCTGACCAAGGCCATGGCCGAGCGGCGGCGGGAATGGATCCTGAACTCGATGAACCGCGACCTGAAGATGATCGACACACAGATCATGGGCGGATTGCAGAATGGAACGGCATTTTTCGCCTCGACGACGATCTTTGCCATAGGCGGCTGCTTTGCACTGCTCGGCGCGACCGAACAGGTCGACGCCATTCTCCGGGACATACCCTTTATCGTCCAGGGCGGCCGGGCGACCTTCGAGCTCAAGGTCTGCGGGCTGATTGGCCTCTTTGCCTATTCCTTCTTCAAGTTCGGCTGGTCCTATCGCCTGTTCAACTACTGCACCATCCTGTTCGGCGCGATCCCGATGACCGAAGAAGCGGCCAAGGATCCGAAGCGGGCGATGGACGCGGCCGAACGCACCATCCGGATGAACATCATCGCTGCCAGCCACTTCAACATGGGCCTGCGCGCGATCTTCTACTCGATCGGCTATCTCGGCTGGTTCGTCAGCCCCTGGGTCTTCATGGTGGCGACCGTGCTCGTCTTCATCGTCCTGCTGCGCCGGCAGTTTTTCTCCGAGGCGCGCCTTGCTCTGCTGACCGAGCGCGATACCTGAAAGCGGGAGGACACCTGCAAAGCCTTGATTTTGCCGTGTTTGGCACCGACCCCGCAGGCTGAGCCAACCCGTGGGCAGCGCGCCTGACGAACGAGACGTGAAGGAAGACTGCGTGGCAGACACGACTGAGCCCCGATCCGGTTCCGCCCGGCCGCGCCTGCTGGCTCTCGATGCCGCGCGCGGGCTCGCCCTGATCGCCATGGCGAGCTATCATTTCAGCTGGGACCTGGAATTCTTCGGCTATCTGGCGCCGGGCACATCTACCCAGGGTTTCCTGCGGATCTATGCCCGGATGATCGCCTCTAGCTTCCTGTTCCTGGCCGGCTTCAGCCTTGTGCTGGCGCAGTATCCGACGCTGAGACTGCAGCCCTTCCTGCGTCGGCTCGGCACGATCGTGATAGCCGCCGCCGCCATTTCGGTGGCGACCTTCTGGTTTACGCCGGACAGCTGGATCTTCTTCGGCATCCTGCATGCAATCGCGCTCTCCAGCCTGATTGGTCTTCTGTTTCTGAAGCTTCCGCCGCTCGTCACGCTGCTTGCAGCGGTGGTCGCCTTCGCCCTGTCCGCATACCTTCGGTCGCCAAGCTTCGATGCACCGTGGTTCTGGTTCCTTGGTCTCTCCGAAACCCTGCCCCGTTCGAACGACTATGTGCCGCTCCTGCCCTGGATCGGCGCCTTGCTGACAGGCATTGCGGTCGCGCGCTTTCTGGTAGATGGGGACAGGCTCGGCTGGATCGACCGACTGCCGGCCGGCCCGCGCTGGCTGCGCTGGGGCGGACGCCATTCGCTGACCGTCTATCTGCTGCATCAGCCGGTGCTGATTGCGGGGCTTTATCTGGCAAGCTTCGTCATCCCGCCGCCGGCCGTCGATCCCGTTGCGCAGTATATCGGGAGCTGCGAAGCAAGCTGCCTCGAACAGGGCAATGAAGCGGGGCTCTGCCAGCGCTTCTGCGCCTGTACGCTGGAACGGCTGCAGGCGGAGAACCTCTTCTCTCCCCTCCAGTCTGGCGCAATCTTGCCGGAGCAGGATCAGCGCATACAGACGCTGGCCGACGATTGCACGTTGAGGAGTCAGTCAGCGCCGTAACGGGGAGTTCTTCAATGAATGCCTACCGTGCGAAGCCTCTGAAATATCCCTGGCCGCCGATGCTCTATCTGACGAGCATCCTGACCGCCATTCTGGCCGGACGCATTGCGGCTCTGGCACCGATCCCCTCGCCCCATCCGCTGTTGTTGCCGTCGATCGGTTTCGCGATTGCGCTTATCGCCGTCACGCTCGATATCTGGGCGGTGCGTACGCTGATGGAACGACAGACGCCCGTGCTCGACAGCGGCTGCGCCCGTTATCTCGTCACCTGCGGTCCCTTCCGCTACAGCCGAAACCCGATCTATCTCGGCTATACGCTGTTCACGGTCGCGCTCGGGCTGATGTCCGGCAACAGCTGGTTTTTCGTGGCAGCGCTGGTGTCGCTAGCAGCCACACGACTGCTCGCCATCCCAAGCGAGGAGCGCCATCTCGAAGCGCGATTCGGCTTCGATTACGAGCACTATCGCAAGCGGACGCGGCGTTGGTTCTGATCAGGTGAGTGGCGCGAGGTCAGGCGGCGTCAGGTGCCGACGCCGATTTCCACGAGGCGCGTGAGACAGGCTTCTTCGGCCTGGTCGAGTTCGGATAGCGTCTCGTCGATGTCGCGGCGCTTCTGGCGGAGCTCGTCGCGCTTCTCGTCGATCTTCTTCATCATCAGCTTGAGCTGGCCGATTTCGCCCGGCGGCTCCTTGTAGACGTGAACGATTTCGCGGATCTCGGCGATGGTGAAGCCGATGCGGCGACCGCGCAGGATTTCCTGCAGAAACCGACGGTCAGCAGCACGGTAGAGGCGCGTGCGGCCACGACGTTCCGGATGCAGCAGGCCCTCGTCCTCGTAAAACCGCAGGGTGCGCGTCGAAACACCGAATTCACGCGTGAGCTCTGTTATGCTATAGTATTTCTTCACGGTCATCCGATCCTGTACTGGAGACCATGATATTGACTTTTACGTACAAGTCAATTTTTTGCCCCGCCATTCGCCCATAACGCAGCCCTTGAGGGCGTGTGCGCTGTGCCCCGCATCACATGAACCACCAGGTGGCAAGGCCGAGAAAGGCAAAGAAGCCGGTGATGTCGGTTACTGTGGTGACGAAGACCGCGGAGGCCACCGCAGGGTCTGCCCCGAATCGGTCGAGCGCGAGCGGGATGAGAATGCCGGCGATAGCAGCCGCCATCATGTTGATCAGCATCGCGGTGGCGATGATGCCGCCGATATTGACATCCTGAAACCAGAAGCCGGCCACAGCCCCAATCAGAAGACCGAAGATCACGCCGTTCAGGAGCCCGACGCCTGCCTCGCGTCGCACGACGCGGAAGGCGTTGTGGATATCGAGATTGCGGGTGGCGAGCGCGCGCACCGTCACGGTCATGGTCTGTGAGCCGGCATTGCCGCCCATGCCCGCCACGATCGGCATCAGCACGGCGAGCGCCACGATCTGCTGGATCGTCGCCTCGAACAGCGAGATGACCGAGGCGGCCATGAAGGCGGTGACAAGATTGACCGCAAGCCATGGCACGCGCGAGCGGGAGGTCTCGCCAATGCTGTCGGAGAGTTCTTCGTCGCCGACGCCGCCGAGACGCAGCAAGTCCTCCTCCGCCTCTTCCTGGATGACGTCGACCACGTCGTCGATGGTCAGCACGCCGACGAGCCGCTCGTTCTCGTCGACGACGGCCGCCGACAGAAGGTCGTATTGCTCGAAAACCTGGGCCGCCTCTTCCTGGTCCATTTCGGCCGGGATCGGGTGGTTGGTCGCATGCATGATGGTTTCGATCTTCACCTGGCGCTTGGTGCGCAGGATGGCATCGAGATTGACAGCGCCAAGCAGCTTGAAGGTCGGGTCGATGACGAAGATCTGGGTGAAGCTCTCTGGCAGGTCTTCCTCGTCGCGCATATAGTCGATCGTCTGACCGACCGTCCAGAAGGGCGGCACGGCGACGAATTCCGTCTGCATGCGGCGACCGGCCGAACTTTCCGGATAATCGAGCGCGCGGCGCAGGCGCACCCGCTCGGTAAACGGCAGCTGCGCGAGGATCTCCTCGCGGTCCTCGTCGTCGAGGTCTTCGAGAATGTAGACGGCGTCGTCCGAATCGAGCTCTCCGATGGCAGCGGCGATCTGCGCATTCGGCATCTGGTCGACGATCTGCATGCGGATCGCTTCATCGACTTCCGTCAGCGCCGTCATGTCGAAATCGTCGCCGAGCAGACGGATCATCGCCAGACGCTGGTCGGGCTGGATCGCCTCGATAAGGTCACCAAGTTCCGATTCGTGCAGCTTGGCGACGTATTGGCGCAGGAAAATGACGTCGCGGTCGGCGATCGCCGCGCCGACCATGGTCAGGAAGTCGTGGCGAACCGAGCCTTCCTCGTCATAGATGTCGTCTTGCTTGTCTTCGGCCGCCGGGCGGTCGAGAATCTCGTCGTCGTTCTCTGTCATCCCAACCTCACGCTTTGCGGCACCATGCCTCGACGACCCGGAGAATGGCCGCAAAAACCCTCAAGTCAACAAGCAGATAGCGGAAAAACGCGCATGGCTGTGCAAAGCGCCGCGCTTCCTGCTAGCGTGACCGACAGGCCACAGCCGATTGCCCGGACACACCGCCAGAAGTGAGCTTACCGTGACCCGTCTGACCATACGACGCTATCCCGATCCGGCCCTGAAAGCGGCGGCCGAGCCCGTCACCGACTTCGGCCCCGAGCTCGCGACGCTTGCGGATGATCTCTACGAGACCATGAAAGCAGCACCCGGCGTGGGCATTACCGCACCCCATTGCGGCATCCTCAAGAGGCTGACCGTCATCGACCTGCCGGAACTCGGCGGACGGCAGGATTATGTCAATCCGGAGATCCTGTGGTTCTCGAACGACGTCATGACCCACACGGAGGGCAGTGTCTCGATGCCAGGCATGACGGAAGAGGTCACGCGGCCAAAGGCAGTGCGCGTCCGCTACCAGACACTCGACGGTGCGGTGGTGGAGGAAGACCTCGAGGGTTTCGCCGCCATCTGCATGCAGCACGAGGTAGACCAGCTCGACGGCATCTTCTGGGTCCAGAAACTGTCCCGCCTGAAGCGGGAGCGTCTCCTGAAGAAATGGGAAAAGACGGCCCGCTGACGGACGCGGCCGAACAAAGCGGAAGGCCCGGCGTTATCCCGTCACCAGAGTGACGAAGGAGCCCCCCGATGGCCAAGGACGACCGCAAGACCGAATTCTCCCGCGAAGACGAATACCGCGACTATGATCAGCGCAATATCGGCGAAGGCTGGCCCTATGCCGATGGCCCGGGTGCGACAGCATCCCCGGTCGACAATCGCGGCTACGGCGAGACGGGCGCGAATTTCGACCGCGAGCGCAATGAAGGCTTCAGGGTCGAGTCGGTCACCGACGAAGGCTTCGAGCCGGATCTCGCGACGCCTGACACCCCAACGACCGAAGGCCGCGAGGATGATGACCAGCTCGAATCGGACATTTCAACAGTGCTCGAAGGCTTCGACGACACGGTCCTGACCGGCCTCGACATCCATGTCGACGGCCATGTCGTGACGCTGCGCGGCGCCGTAGACACGGCCGAGGAACGCCGGGCGATCGAACTCAAGGTGCTTTCCGTGAGCGGGGTCCGCGAGGTGAAGAATTTCGTCACGACACTCGGCGTCGACAGCCACATTCCCGACGATGGCGATTGAGCAGCCTTACCCAGCAGCGCTCTGGCGAACGGCCCAGGCCAGAGCGCCAAGGGAGAGCCCGATAGCGATGAGGTTGATGCCCAGAATCAAACCGACGAGCCAGAGTGCCGCCACCGGCATCGAGGCCAGCAAGATCAGGGACAAAGCGATCGACAGGCAGCCACTGATCAACATCCAGGTCCAGCTTGGCAGGGGGCGAACCGTCATCGCGAAGACCACCTTGGAAATACCCTCGATCATCAGAAATACGACCATAAGCAGGGACAGCAGCAGAAGGCCTTCGCCGAGATTGCGCAGCAGCAGGATACCGAGCAGCACCGCAAGCACGGCGGAAGTGAACTGCAGCCAGAAATTCGGCGCGTGGCGGGCACTGATCAGTCCAAGGCACTGGATCAGGCCTGTGAGCACCATCAACCAGCCGAAGGTGACAACCGCCGCCGCTGACGAGACCACAGGAAACAATGCCGCGAAGATACCAGTCACCACCAGCAGCACCGCCTCGACGAGATGGAACGTCGCATGCTTGCGCACGGACTGACGCACCGCTTCACGATAGACCTGGGCTGCAGCATCGAGTGAGATGGTCATGGACCGCTCCTTTCGCCGGGCATCGGCCAGGCAGAATGCAGACGAGGATGGCCGGCGGCGCATCATTGGCATTGCACCGATGATACGCCGCATTGAACGGTCGGTTCAATAGGCCGTCCAGCCTCCGTCGGTCGCGTAGATGCCGCCGGTAAAATTGGACGCCTCGTCAGACAGCAGGAACAACATCATGCCCACCTGCTCGTCGACAGTCGCCGGACGATGCTTCTTGTCGGTATAGGCAAGGATGCTGTCGATCTTGATGCGCCCCATGGTGGGACCGGTCGCAGCCTTCGAAGAAAGCGCAACCAGTTCACCCGCACGCGCCACCATCGGCGTATCGGTGGCAGCCATGTTCACCGAATTGACCCTGATCCCGTACGGCGCATAGTCGATCGCTGCATTTCGGGTCAGTCCGGTCACGGCATGCTTGCTCGCCACATAGGCCGGATTGCCGGAAAGACCCGTCATGCCGGCAATGGAGCCTACATTGACGATCGCTCCGCCGGCGCTCTGCTTGACCAGCTGCTTCAACTGCGCACGCATGCTGTAGAACACGCCGGTCGCATTCGTCTTGAACACATTATCCCAGTAGAGATCGCTGGCCTCGTGGATGGGAGCGAAGATCAGATCGCGCTGCTTGTCGAAATTGATCGGATCACCCGAATAGACGCCGTCCATCACCCCGGCATTGTTGAGAGCACCGTCGAGCTTGCCAAACTGCGATACGGCCTGGGCAACGGCCTGCTCCGAGACGGCGGGGTCGCCGACGTCGCCGAACACGAAAACGCTCTTTCCGCCGCCAGCCAGAATGGAATTGTGCGTCGCCTCTCCGAGATCCTTGATCCAGTCAACGCCGACGACATTCGCCCCTTCACGCGCAAGCCTGATCGCCGCTGCCTGCCCCATCCCCCGCGCAGATCCGGTCACGACGAAGGTGCGCCCTTGGAAGCGATTGGAGATGAAAAAATCACTTGGCGTAGATGTGATGTCGACCACAGCATTTCCGTCCGGTCGACCACCCCCCATCTGCGCAGCGGCCGTGTTACCCGCGACACCATCCATCACCGCGCTCGCTGCCACCGCTCCTGCCGCAAGCGACACGCCCTTCAACAAATCCCGTCTGTCCATTCCGGCATCCTCCTCAGTGGTTGGTAAAATCAGAACGCCACGCGTAGGAACGCCATGGCACTCCACCAGGTATCGGCAGCACCCGAAGTCGCTTCCTTGACGGCCTCACCGGGGAAAGTCGCGGCAACATGGCCTTGCAACATCACCCTTTGCGAGATGAACCACTTGGCCGTGAGATTGGCCTCGTAGCCGAGCTCTTTCGAACCGAGGAATGAGAGGGCCGGGTTGCCCCCGAGGTTTGTTGCGCTATCGGCCGTGAAGATCCAGAACTGCGGGACCAGTTCGACCCGAGGACTAGGTTTCAAGCGCAACTGCAGGCGGTGCGCGACGAGGTTGCTGTCCTGAAACACCTTGAAATGATTGATGCCCTGGACCCACTGTTCACCGTTACCGCCGGACAGCAGAGGGTCCCAGCGTTCGAACCGAGCCGTACCGGGGTCATCACCGGAAAACTGCGCATAGCGATAGCTCACCACGGGCTGCCACGCGAGTTCGGAGAACTGGTAGCCGACTTCGGCCGCAAGCGCTGTCGCATGCATGTCAAAATTATCGTTGCGCTGCAGGGCGAATTCAGCGTTTCCGAAGAAGTCGCCATTCGGCTGATCCCAACGGATGCGCGCATTGAACACCTCCAGTCCGTCACGTCCCAGAGTGGCAGTCGCTGGATTGGGCGCCGTCGTGGCAAAGTAGGAATAGTCAGACTCGAGAACCCTGATATAGCTGCCGCCCAACTTGAAACCGCCACCGATCAGGCTCTCGACGTTCAGTCCCACCATGCGCGTCCGGGAATCGACGACCGGAAGTTCGTCCGGATCGAGATAGAAGATTTCGGCGAGACTGTTGTTGTAGCGCAACTGCCCCAGAACCAGCATGTCGGCGGCCCAGCGCGGATTGGATTGCAGCGCAGCCCGCTCGTCGCCATTGGACGCGGTATTGCCGATGATCATGCTGTCGGCGATGGCATATCGCTTTCGTCCGACCGAGGCGTTCCAGACCAGCCGGTCACCGGAATCAAAGGTTTCACCGCCGACGAGGCCGAGATAGGCATCCTCGATGCCGAGATAGGCGCGGCTTTCATCCGTGAAGAGCTCAGTGCCGGCCGAACCGCTCAAGATCCCGCTCAGACCGCCATAGAGGTAGATGTCGCCGTTGAGCGGGGTCAACCCATAAAGACCCGTATGGACGAAACCTTCGCCCCATCCGCTCGCCCCGCTTCCGGCTGTGTCTCCAGACGCCAGCGGATTCCCGTTGAGGAACAGGTCGGGGCGTCCATACCAAGCATCGACATTGCCATAGAGCATTGTCAGGGTTTCGAGCTTGCCGACAATAATGGTCCCTTCACTATCGTAAAGGATGGGCAGATCCTTGGCATCGCCGGTGACAAGGTAACCGCGATCCTCTTGCAGGATCTGATCGCTGAGCGTCGCATTGATCGTGAGAGCGACCCCGCCTGAACGCCCGGAATCAACAACAAGGTCAGCGGATGCGACCGGCGCCTGACGGGATGCCCGGGCAATCGCGATCTCCACTTCGGCCCGACTGAAGGCTACACCGGGAAAGAGACCGATACTCCGCCGTATTAGATCGATCATGCGACCATTGGCAGCGGCGTCGCGCGACGGATTGGCCAGAACAACATCAATGCTCTCGACGACCCGTCCTTCGTCTGACGAAGGTGTCTGTGCGTGGACCACCCTTTGCATACCCAGCGCAAGCAGGACGATTACAGCAGTCGTAAAGACTACATAAGCAGGGAGACCACGAGGCGGGACTGGCGCACGCTTCAAAGCGATAATCGCCAAATCGGCAAGTGTTTGATACATAACGCCCACCACAAACCTGCCAAACACGATATGAGCGTATGCCGATCCTCACCTTAAGCAACAACTAAAAATTATATACGAAAAATTGCATCCAGCCGTGTGCCACAATCGATATAAAGGAATCTTGGAGAAGTATCGCAGCGAGATCACGCGTCGTGCATACGGACAACAAAAAACCCGGCTCGAAGGCCGGGTTCTTTTTTGGTGCGGTCGAGAAGACTCGAACTTCCACGGGTTGCCCCACAGCGACCTCAACGCTGCGCGTCTACCAATTCCGCCACGACCGCATCGTGGTAGGCGCCGAATTGCTCCGGCGGGGCTGCATGTAGCAAAAGCCTCTGGGGTCCACAAGCCCGCCGTGACAGATTTTTGAAAATTCGTCATGGGCGGTGGAAAAGCCCTCAGGATGGGGGTGGCTGGAGCCCTTGAAGTCTGGGGCTTTTCTTGCCAAATAAAGGAAAAACAAGGCTTTGCGCCTATCCACAGCCGAAGGCAAATTTCATGCTCCGCACTGATCTCGACCTTTCCATGCACGCCCAAGAAGGCTCCGCCCCGGTGCGCTGGCGAGTCGCCGACGGACTCGTCGGATATGAGGACGCGGTTGCGGAGATGGAGCGGCAGGTAGCGGATATCGCTGATGGCAAGGCAGACGAACTGGTATGGCTGGTGGAGCACCCTGCCCTCTATACCGCTGGCACGAGTGCCGATTCCAAGGACCTGATCGAGCCGGATCGCTTCCCGGTCTTTGCCACCGGCCGCGGCGGCGAGTACACCTATCATGGCCCCGGCCAGCGCGTTGCCTATGTGATGCTCGACCTCAAACGCCGCCGCCAGGATGTGCGAGCCTACGTAGCTGCACTCGAAGAAGTCGTCATCCGCACGCTCGACAGCATGAACGTCAAAGGCGAGCGCCGCGAGGACCGCGTCGGCGTCTGGGTGCGTCGTCCGGAAAAGCCTGCCCTGCCGGATGGCACCATGAGCGAGGACAAAGTTGCAGCACTCGGCATCCGCTTGCGGCGCTGGGTGAGCTTTCACGGGCTGTCGATCAATGTCGACCCGGACCTCTCCCATTTCGGCGGCATCGTGCCCTGCGGGATCTCCGCCTATGGCGTGACCAGCCTGGTCGATCTTGGCCTGCCCGTGATGATGGCGGATGTCGACATCCGGTTGCGCGAGGCATTCGAAGACGTCTTCGGCCCGACGACGAACGCCGCCTGAGGGCTTACGCCCGCCCCATGACGGGCCCGCCGAGATCGCCGGCATCCCGCCGACGCTCGTCTCGCTCTTCATAGGTTTCGATCTGTCGGGCGATCTTTTCGATGAGGCGCCCGCATTCAAGATGGGCATCGGTCAGGCGCTGCAGTTCCAGCTTCAGCGCCTCCAGCGGCAAGTCTCCGGATTCCTGGATCGGACCCGAGCCAACTCCGGTCATCAGCCACATCGGCGAAACACCGAGAATGCCGGCGAGATCGATTAGGCTCGACGGACGTGGCTCCGCGCGGTCGGCTTCCCAGGCGAGAAGGTTGTCGCGTTTCACGCCGATGCGATTTGCGACATCGGCAAGCGAAAGACCGGAGGCGTCACGCGCCGCGGAAAGGCGCCCTCCAAGCGTATCGTCACTCGAATCCGTCATACGGGAAAAACGCTCGCGTGCGGGCATTCGCGACCTCCTGATCGTTTCGTTCCGTCGAGCCAGGTGCCGACGGCTGACAAAGTTCCGATCTCACATCGCTACATTAGCGGATGCATAGACCCCGCATCTTTCCCGGCGCGCCACCCACGAGTGTAAACCCGCCACATGGCCTCAGCCGAAAGATGCGTACAAACGCCTGATAAACGCGAAGGTCATTCCTTTGTTCCCGAGTTTCTTTCACTTGATTACGAGGGGCGGGTCATGCTTGTTCAGCGAACGCAGCACGCTCCTCTTTTTCCGAGTCTCTTCCATGCTCAGCTCGTCTTCCACTCCTTTTCGCGGCATGGTCCTCATGGCGGGCTGCATGCTCGTCCTGCCGGTGATGGACGCGATCGCCAAATACATGGCGACGGTGGAGGGCATGTCACCGGGGCAGATCACCTTCTATCGCTTCTTCTTCCAGCTGGCCTCGGTGCTCCCGCTCCTGATTGCGATCAACGGCATGGGCGCTTTTTCGGCCAAGCGCCCCTGGATCAATCTGTTGCGCGGCGCAATCCACGGCGCGGCAAGTCTGATGTTCTTCATGGCCGTCAAATACATGCCGCTGGCCGATGTCTTCGCGATCTATTTCGTCGAGCCCTTCATCCTGACGGCGATGTCGGCGGTTTTCCTCAAGGAGAAGGTCGGCTGGCGCCGATGGCTGGCGATTGCGGTCGGCTTTGGCGGTGCGATGATCGTCATTCAGCCGAGCTATGAAGTCTTCGGCCTAACCGCCCTGCTCCCAGTCGCCTGTGCATTCCTTTATGCGCTCTATATGTTCCTCAACCGCGCGATCGGAGAGGCTGATTCACCGATGACCATGCAGACCATGGCAGGCATCGGCGGAACGTTGTTCATGGGGGCGACGCTGCTGCTCGGAACCGCAGCCGGCGATGCAGATTTCGAGATTGCACTCCCGACTTCCGCCCTTGGGCTCGGGCTGCTGATCATTCTGGGCGCGATTTCCGGCTATATTCACCTGCTCGTCGTCCGCGCCTTCCGCATGGCGACCCTCTCGGTGCTGGCGCCGTTCCAGTATTTCGAAATCATTGCGGCCGTTGCACTCGGCTATCTCCTGTTTGACGAGTTTCCAACGCCATCGAAATGGCTGGGCATCCTGATCATCGTGGGTTCCGGCCTCTTCATTCTCTGGCGGGAGCAGAAGCGGGCATCCCCCGCTCAAACGGTGCCGGAAGCGGGCTGAGCCAAGCGGCAGGATATGTTGCATTTGAGCGATTCCAGCGATGGAATCGTAAGGCTTCTCGCTTAGGTTGGGCCAATCAATCCTCACCATTGGGAGAGCCTTCTTGGCGACACATCAGGCCGCAGTCTTTCTGGCCGCGTTCAACCTCGCCCTGCTGTGGCTCCTGATGGCAGCCCCGCTCGGGCGCCGGACGATCCGTGTGAGCCGGATCATCCGCGAGCGCCCGGAGGAACTCTGGAACATCACGCGGCCTGCCGGTGATCTCACGGCCTGGCACCCGAACGTGATCTCCGTGGAGCCTGTCGACGGCAAGCCGGATCTGATCGAGTTCGCCTACCGGAACCCGGACCGCCACGGCCGTCCGAGCCGACGCACCATGATCGTCGATCGCACCGCCATGACCGCTGGCACCTGCTTTTCCTGCGACCTGAGGGTGGTCGGCGACAGCACGCTCGATCAAACCTTCTGGGAAGGCTACCGGGAAAGCCGGAAGGTCGAGCGCGCGCCGCTGGGCAGCCGGGTCACATTCGAGCAGACGGACAACTATCGCGGCCTTGCCTTCTATCTCTTCCGCAAAATGGCGCTGTCCCGCGAACTGGCCTCGCTGAAAGACCATGTCGAGGAACGCCACAGCTCAGGCTTCCTGCATTTCGAGCATCCGGCCTGGCAGACGGTGCTGGTCATCATCTCCACCCTTCTGCTCTGGCCGTTCTTCAGTCTGACGGCCACAGGCCTGATGATGTCGGTCTTCCTGACGCTGGTCATCCTGCTGCACGAACTCGGGCACATGGTGGCCTACCGCGCCTTTGGCCATCCGAGCGTCCGGATGATCTTCGTGCCGCTTCTGGGCGGGATCGCGATCGGTGGGCGGCCCTATAACAGCCATTTCGAGGTGGCGACCTGCGCCCTCATGGGAGCGGGCTTTTCTGCGCTTCTGGTGCCGATCCTGGTCGCAGCGCACCAGTCGGTGCAAGGCATTCCGCATCCGGCCGCCATGGACGGTCCGACATTGGTCTTCCTGGTAATTCTCGGAGCCTTCAACCTGTTGAACTTGCTGCCGACTTACCGCTTTGATGGCGGACAGGTTCTGCGCCAGGTCTTCGAAGGGCAAAGTGCGCTCGCCATCACCAGTTTCGTCGTGACAGGTGTGATCTTGTGGACAGGCTGGCGGATCGGCCTAGAGGCGCCGATGCTGATCGGTGGCCTGATGATTTTCATCCTGCTCAGCCTGATCAGGACGAAATCGATCAAGCCGCGCGAGGCGCTGGTGCCGATGAATGCAGCCGAAAGGCTGATGACCGGCTTTGGCTATTACGCAGCGCTCGCCATTCATGCCTATGCCGTCATCTATGCCTGCGACAGGTTGTTTGATTGAGGCGTACCATCACCGTCCAAGCTTGACATCGCCGGGCGCTCAGGTTCCAAGAAGCGCATGGACACCGCGAACACACCCCTCTCCGCCGGCTATCACGATGTTGCGCCCGACATGCTGGCGACCATCGTTACCTGCCTTGAAATGACGGCGAGACCCGCGCTCCGCGCCAATCCGCCGACGGATGGATTGACGGTCGAGCGCTGGCATTCGCCGTCGCTCGACGACTATCGCGCGCTCTATCGCCGGGTCGGCGAAGACTGGCTCTGGGTCTCGCGCGCAGTGATGGCCGACGATGCTCTGCTGGCGATCATCGGAGACCCCGCAGTCGAGATCTATGCCATGATGCGAGATGGCGAGCGGTTGGGCCTGCTGGAACTCGACTTCCGCGAGGCCGTGCAATGCGAACTGTCCTTCTTCGGGCTCGACCAGAGCCTGATCGGCGCTGGCGCAGGGCGCATCCTGATGAATGTCGCGATCGAGAAGGCCTGGGAGAAACCCATTCAGCGATTCTGGGTGCACACCTGCCATCTCGACCACCCGGCCGCCCTTGCCTTCTACCAGCGCTCAGGCTTCAAACCTTACAAGCGCATGGTCGAGATCTTCGAAGACCCGCGTCAGACCGGGAAACTGCGGGCGGATGCCGCTCAGCATTTCCCGATCCTGAAGTCTGAATAGCCAAGAAAAATCAGACTATTGATAAAATCCGGCTCGCCCCTTGAGCCGGATGGCAATGCCGTGCGAAAGTCCGGCCCAACGATTTGTCAGGGAGAAAAACCATGGATGTTCGCGCCGCCGTCGCCGTTCAGGCTGGAAAGCCGCTCGAGGTCATGACCGTTCAGCTGGAAGGCCCGCGCGCGGGCGAAGTGCTGATCGAGGTCAAGGCCACGGGGATCTGTCACACCGACGATTTCACCCTGTCGGGTGCCGATCCGGAAGGTCTGTTCCCGGCGATCCTCGGCCATGAAGGTGCAGGCATCGTCGTTGATGTCGGCCCGGGGGTCACCTCGGTGAAGAAGGGCGATCACGTTATTCCGCTCTACACGCCGGAATGCCGCGAGTGCTATTCCTGCCTGTCCCGCAAGACCAATCTCTGCACCGCGATCCGTTCCACCCAGGGCCAGGGTCTGATGCCGGATGGCACGAGCCGTTTCTCGATCGGCAAGGACAAGATCCACCACTACATGGGCTGCTCGACCTTCGCGAACTACACGGTTCTGCCGGAGATCGCGGTCGCCAAGGTCAACCCGGACGCGCCCTTCGACAAGATCTGCTACATCGGCTGCGGCGTGACGACCGGCATCGGCGCCGTCATCAACACGGCCAAGGTCGAGATCGGCGCAACCGCGATCGTCTTCGGTCTCGGCGGCATTGGTCTGAACGTGCTGCAGGGCCTGCGCCTTGCCGGCGCCGACATGATCATCGGCGTCGACATCAACCCCGATCGCAAGGCCTGGGGCGAGAAGTTCGGCATGACGCATTTCGTCAATCCGAAGGAAGTCGAAGGCGATATCGTGCCGTATCTCGTCAACATGACCAAGCGCAATGGCGACCTGATCGGCGGCGCCGACTACACCTTCGACTGCACCGGCAATACCAAGGTCATGCGCCAGGCACTCGAAGCCTCGCATCGCGGCTGGGGCAAGTCTGTCATCATCGGCGTGGCCGGTGCCGGCCAGGAGATCTCGACGCGTCCCTTCCAACTGGTGACCGGCCGCAACTGGATGGGCACGGCCTTTGGCGGGGCACGCGGCCGTACCGACGTGCCGAAGATCGTCGACTGGTACATGGAGGGCAAGATCCAGATCGACCCGATGATCACCCACACCATGCCGCTCGAAGACATCAACAAGGGTTTCGACATGATGCACAAGGGCGAGAGCATCCGGGGCGTCGTAGTCTATTGATCACGGGGCCTGCCTACACGGTCGATGTGCAGAGGCTCGATGAGTTCTCCGCCGTCGACCTCTACGCCATGCTGAAACTGCGCGTCGATGTCTTCGTCGTCGAGCAGCACTGCCCCTATCCGGAGCTGGATGGCAACGATCTCGACTGCCTGCATCTGCGGCTGCTGGATGGCGATGACCTACTCGCCTGCGCGCGGCTCTGGCGCCCGACGCTGGGGCATCACCCCCGCATCGGCCGCGTCGCGGTGTCGCCTGATCATCGCGGAAAGCGACTGGGCGAAGCCTTGATGCGCGAGGCAATTGCCGAGGTGGAGAAGCGCCATCCGGGCGAGCCGATCGAGATTTCGGCGCAAAGCCATCTGCAGAAGTTCTACGGGTCGCTGGGCTTCGAGGTGATTTCGGAGGAATATCTGGAGGATGATATTCCGCATGTTGATATGCTGCGGCGGGGGTAGGTTTTCACGATCGTTTCGCTAGATGGCTGGTTATACGAAATCATGATAGACTGACGTAGTCTCTCGGAGTTGACGTGATGAAGCATGACCGCATTATGTTGGACGATAAACAAGCAGCTTTGGTCGAGCGGCTAGTGGAATCGGGTCGGTTCAGTTCAACGACAGACGTCATCGGCTACAGCCTTGATCTGCTAGAGCAACGCGAGGCGGAGGCCGCGCGGTTTCTGACGGATCTGGAGCGCGAAGCGGCCCTCGGATTGGAAAGTGGCCCGCCGGTTATGATGGAATCGGCTGACGAGCTGGTCTCAGCATTTCGGAAGCGGCGGTGACCCATGCCGCGGATCCTGCGAAGACCACTCTTCGTCGAGGATCTTTACGGCATTTGGTCCTTCATCGGGGCGGACAATGAGGCCGCAGCCGATAGCTTCGTCGCAGAGTTGGAAGAGCGATACCGGATATTGGCGGAACGTCCGCATCTAGGCGTCCAACGATTTCCAAGATATCCGGCGATGCGGCTATTCCCCTTCCGGCGATACCTGATTATCTACCAGCCACTCGACACCGGGGACGGGATCGAGCTCATCCGTCTCCTGCATGCGGCGCGAGACTATCGCAGATTTTTTGACGACTGATCAAATGCCCGAAATCTATGTCGATGCCGATGCCTGTCCCGTGAAGCCGGAGATCCTGAAAGTCGCCGAACGGCACGATCTGCCGGTGACCTTTGTAGCGAATGCGGGCCTGCGGCCTTCGCGCGATCCGATGGTCAAAAACGTCATCGTCTCCGGCGCCTTCGATGCGGCAGACGACTGGATCGCCGAGCGTTGTGGCGAAGGCGATATCGTCGTCACTGCCGACGTGCCGCTGGCCGGTCGTTGCGTGGCGGCCGGTGCACTGGTGACAGGGCCGACGGGGCGGATCTTCGACACCGCAAATATCGGCATGGCGACGGCCATGCGCGATCTCGGAGCCCACTTGCGCGAGACCGGCGAGAGCAAGGGCTACAACGCTGCCTTTTCCCCGCGTGACCGCTCGGCCTTCCTCGAAACGCTTGACAGGCTCTGCCGCCGGATCAAGAAGTAGACCCTCATTCAACGGCCATAACGGCGGCGCGACGCTTTGAAAAATATGATGAATTCAGTGCTCGATCACCGCTACCGCTCCTTCATGGTGGCGGGCGTGATCGCGCTTTCGGCTTTGCCCTTCGTGGCGATCTGGGAACCCGATATCACCATCGAGTTGCCGGCCATCCTGTTTTTCACCGTCTATCTCACGCTCGCTTTTTTGCGCCTGCGGCGGCTGACGCCGTCCTATCTCAAGCAACGTGCCGATGTGGCCGACGCCCCGGCCTTCGTCATTCTCGGCGTCACGGTGCTCGCCATCGTCGCTGCCATCGGCTCGCTGTTTCTGGCGCTGAACCGCGAACAGCAGGCGGGACTGGGTGAACTGGCGCTCGCCGTTGCCGCCGTCGTGCTGGGCTGGCTGACGATCCACACCATGGCGGCGATGCATTACGCTCATGTCTACTGGCGGCCCTCCCGCGCCCATGAGAACGGGCGGCGCGGCGGGCTCGACTTTCCCGGCACACCAGACCCCTGCGGTCACGATTTCCTCTATTTCTCGCTGGTCATCGGCATGACGGCCCAGACATCCGACGTCGTGATCACCTCGACCGCGATGCGCAAGCTGAACCTCGTGCATGCCACGATCTCCTACTTCTTCAACACCGTGCTGGTGGCCGCCGCTGTCAACGCGGCCGTGTCGCTCGCCGGCTGACCCATTCCCAGGACAAGGAAGCTTCCCGATGAACATTCTTTCCCAGAACACCGCCTTCGGCGGCATGCAGGGCGTCTTTTCGCACCAGTCGGATGCGACCGGCACCGAGATGACTTTCGCCGTCTTCGTGCCGCCCCAGGCGATTGCCGAGAAGCGTCCCGTGCTCTGGTATCTCTCAGGCCTCACCTGCACCCATGCCAATGTCATGGAAAAAGGCGAATACCGCCGCATGGCCGCCGAACTCGGTCTGATCGTCGTCTGCCCCGACACCAGCCCCCGCGGCAATGACGTCGCCGACGAACTCACCAACTGGAAGATGGGCAAGGGCGCGGGCATGTATCTCAATGCCACCGAAACGCCCTGGGCCGAGCACTACCAGATGTATTCCTACATAACGGAAGAGCTGCCGGCCTTGATCGCCGAGCAGTTCCGCGCCGATATGAGCCGCCAGGGCATTTTCGGCCATTCCATGGGCGGCCATGGCGCAATGACGATTGCGCTGAAAAACCCCGACCGCTTCAAGAGCTGCTCGGCCTTCGCCCCGATCGTTAATCCGCTGACCGCCGACTGGACGCAGGATGCGTTTGAGAAGTACCTCGGCGCCGACCGCGCCAAGTGGCGCAAATACGATGCCTGCGCGCTGGTCGAGGACGGCGCCCGCTTCCCGGAATTCCTTGTTGATCAGGGCAAGGCAGACAGCTTCCTGGAGACAGGTCTCGCACCCTGGAAGTTTGAGGAGACAGTAAAGGGTACGGATATCGGGCTAACGCTGCGCATGCACGAGCGCTACGACCACTCCTACTACTTCATCTCGACCTTCATGGAGGATCACCTGAAGTGGCATGCGGAGCGATTGGGCTGAGGCCAACCTATCAGGACGTCATGCTCGGGCTTGCCCCGAGCATCCGCTACCGTTGAATTTACTGCGACGTCTTTGGTGCGCTCGCCTCCAGACGCCCATCACCCATGCCCATGGCGATGATGCAGATCCGGGTAATGCGGGTGTTTGTGACGCAGCGGCGTGTGGCGGTGCCAATGCGCATGCGGCTCGGTCACCGGGCCGTCATGGACATGGCTGTGATGATCGTCATGGCTGTGAAGATGATCGTGCTCGATGGGATCATGCACATGGTCATGCTCGTGCCGTTCGGACAGATGCAGCCACAAGCCGATCCCCATCAGGAAAGCCGCGACAAGGAGCGAGACGGATGGCGACTCGCGGAAAACAACCACGGCAATCAGGGCACCGATAAAGGGCGCAAGTGAGAAATAGGCACCGGTGCGCGCGGTGCCGAGATGGCGCAAGCTCAGCATGAACATCACAAGGCTGACGCCGATTCCGAGAAAGCCGACCACGGCGCCGGCGGCGATGACCGTCATGTCGGGGATGGCGGCGCCGAGCGTAAAGGCAAGGATGACATTGGTGCCGCCGGCGGCCAGCCCCTTGATCATCGCGATCTGCACCGGATCGGCAGACGAGAGTTTTCGGGTCAGATTGTTATCGATGCCCCAGCAGAGGCAGGCGGCCGCAATCCACACCCCACCCGGATCAAGCCGCAAAGTGCCACTGTCGAAGGACAGGATCGCCGCCCCAAGAAGAATGGCAAGCGCGCCCATCAACAACCGTCGATCGACATTCTCGCGAAACACCAGCCAGGCAATCAGCATCGTGGCCAGGCCCTCGAGATTGAGGAGCAACGAGGCGGAAGACGCGGTCGTGAGCGACAGGCCGAGCATCAGGAAGAGCGGCGCCATAATGCCGCCGAACAGCACCACGGCGGCAAGCCAGGGCAGATCCGGGCGCGAGAGCGGGGTTTCCACCCGCTCAAGCCCGAGCAATGGCCGCCCCCAATGAACGAGCGCCAGACCTATCCCGGCACCGAGATAGAGGAGGCCCGCCAGAAGCCAAGGATCCACGCTGCCGAGCAACCATTTCGACAGCGGCGCCGAGGCGCCGAAGAGGATGGCCGAGCCGAGGGCGAGCGGAACGCCGGGAAAGAGATGGGAGTGATGGTGGTGGTCCATGCGGGGAGCTTACAGAGAATGTCGAAAGCGTACAGTCCGTTTCACGCCGCCGCGATCACTCACGACACGAATGCACTGGCTCATAAGTACGACATAGCCTCACCGCGCGTCATGCTCGGGCCTGTCCCGAACATCTGCGACCGTCGAACAAGTGAAACCACAGTAGATCCTCGGCACGAGGCCGAGGATGACGATCAATGAATGGCGAGCCCCTCACCCCCGACGATAGACGAACCGCTCGAAATCAGCCGGTCGGCCCTGCCCGGTGATGTCGAAGCAGAACATGCCGGCGAAGGCGCCGGTGAAGGAGCCGTGTTCGCCGAAGCCGCCTTCGTCGGAGACGACACCGGCATCGAGGACCGGGCCGATGGGGTGCCATGCACCCTCGCCCGCTGGGCGCCAGGAGAATTGCAGGTCGTTGTCGGTGATCTCCATGGCAAGATCGATCGCGCCATCCGGGATAGACTGGCCCATGCCGATTGGGAAGGTCAGATTGCCGGAGGGGTAGTCACCCGGGCAGGACAGGATGATCAGCGAGCGGCCGAGCTTTTCGTCGGTCGAGATCCCCAGCGCGTGGAACTTGTAGCGATTGTAGTAGTGGGTCAGACCTGCGACCTGCTGATAGGTGTCGGGCGAGAATTCAAGACGCGTCTCGGCACGGAAGCGGTGATGCTCCTGACGACGGGCGACCAGCGACTGTTCGAACCAGGAGCCAATACTCTCGCGCCCGAAGAGGCGCAGGCGCCCTGCCCGCTCGCTCAGACTGAACAGGCGCTCCGGCTGCGGCGTGCGCAGCCACTGAAATTCTTTCGGTAAGTCTCCGCTGTCGAACGTCCTGACGATCTCGACGGGTTCTTCGCGTTTGATCGCGCCATGAGGTGCCGGCACCTCGACATCAGGCACGACGCCGCCCTGTTCGAGATAGAGCCAGCCGTCGTCCTTCCAGACGCATTTCTGCAGGCCCGTTTCGCGGCCCAGCGTGCAGCGGCGCTTCGGCGCCATCGGCCGGCCACAGAGATGGGTGTGGTAGAATTGGCCGTCGGGCGTTTCGACATATTGACCGTGGCCGGCGCGTTGCAGGACGGCGTCGGGGGCATCTTTCGAGGTGATGAGATGCGTGTTCGGGTGCATCTCATAGGGACCATCGATCGAGCGAGAACGGGCCATGGTCACGACGTGGTCGTAGCCGGTGCCGCCCTCGGCGGTGGTCATGTAATACCAGCCATTGCGCTTGAAGAGATGCGGGCCTTCGACCAGGCCGTGTTTGCTACCCTCGAAGATGTTCTTGATCGGGCCGATGAGCTTCTTCGTCTTCGGGTCCCATTCCTGCAGGAGGATGCCGTCGAACTTGGCGTGGCCGATGGTGTTGCGGGCTTCGGGTCGGTGGTTCCACTGCATGTTGAGGAACCACTTGCGCCCGTCGTCATCGTGGAAGAGCGAAGGGTCGAAGCCGGAGGAATTGACATAGATGGGATCGGACCACGGGCCTTCGATGGAGGGCGCCGTGACGATGTAGTTGTGCGCGTCCTTGAACGAGCCTTCGAAGCGTTTGACGTCGGTATAGACGAGCCAGAAGAGACCATCGGCGTACGAGAGGCACGGAGCCCAGACACCGCAGCTGTCAGGATTGCCGCGCATGTCGAGCTGGCTCGCGCGGTTGAGCGGACGGGTCACGAGCTCCCAGTTGGCGAGATCGCGAGAATGGTGGACCTGCACGCCCGGAAACCATTCGAAGGTGGAGGTGGCGATGTAGTAATCCTCGCCCACACGGCAGATCGAGGGATCCGGATTGAAGCCCGGCAGGATGGGGTTGATGATCATGGTGTGTGGTTCCTCCTGCCTAGTGGCTTATCTTACGTGAACGATGCCCCTCATCCCCCTGCCGGGACCTTCTCCCCGCAGGCGGGGAGAAGGCGGAGACGGTCACCGCAGTGCCCTTCTCCCCGTTTACGGGGAGAAGGTGGCGGCAGCCGGATGAGGGGCCATCTTCAGCCTTACTTCTTCTTCCGCGGCGGGCCCTTGCGCTCGGCAGAGGCGGCCCAGATGTTGATGTCGGCATCCTTGGCGAAGACGTCGATCTCAGTGAGCTCTTCCGCCGTGAAATCTGGCGTCTCGATTGCCTTGACGCAGTCCTCGACCTGGGAGGGCTTCGACGCGCCGATCAGGGCCGTGGTGATGTGGCCGCCACGCAGCACCCAGGACAGCGCCATCTGCGCCAGCGTCTGGCCGCGCTTCTCGGCGATGCGGTTGAGGCCTCGGATGTTTTCGAGATTGCGCTCGTTGAGGAAGCCCGGGTCGAGCGACTTGTCCTGCGTCGCGCGGGTGCCTTCCGGAATACCGTTCAGATACTTGGACGTGAGCATGCCCTGGGCGAGCGGCGAGAAGACGATCGAGCCGACGCCCAGCTCTTCCAGCGTGTCGATCAGCCCGTCTTCCTCGATCCAGCGATTGATCATCGAATAGCTGGGCTGGTGGATGAGGAGCGGCGTGCCCAGGCTCTTCAGGATGGCATGGGCTTCGCGCGTGCGCTTCGAATTGTAGGAGGAAATCCCGACATACTGCGCCCTGCCCGAGCGGACGATGTGGTCGAGCGCGCCGCAGGTTTCTTCGAGCGGCGTGTCAGGATCGAAGCGGTGCGAATAGAAGATGTCGACATAGTCGAGGCCCATCCGCTTCAGGCTCTGGTCGCAGGATGCGATGAGATATTTGCGGCTGCCCCACTCGCCGTAAGGGCCGGGCCACATATTGTAGCCGGCCTTGGAGGAGATGATCAGCTCGTCGCGGTAACCGCGAAAATCGGTCTTGAGGATTTCGCCGAACGCTTCTTCCGCGGAGCCGGCCGGCGGGCCGTAATTGTTGGCGAGGTCGAAATGGGTGATGCCGAGGTCGAAGGCCTTGCGGCAGATCGCCTGCTTGGTGGAATGCGGCGTGTCATTGCCGAAATTGTGCCAGAGGCCGAGCGAGATCGCCGGCAGCTTCAGCCCGCTCTTGCCGCAGCGATTATAGGTCATCCGCTCATAGCGGTTTTCGGCGGGGGTATAGGTCATGGATGGTTCTCTCCCAGAAGGTCTTGTCTTCGAGTCCGCCCCTCATCCCCCCTGCCGGGACCTTCTCCCCGCAAGCGGGGAGAAGAGGGCGAGACGCCGGCCACACAGGCCTTCTCCCCGTTTACGGGGAGAAGGTGGCGGCAGCCGGATGAGGGGCTAAGACACAGACCTTATCTAAGCAGAGCCTGCGCTTCGTCGATACCCAATGCTGCAGGTTGGGTGCAGGTTGTCGACAAGGTTACGAATTCACCTGTTTCACCCGACTTCAGGATGGACACCATCACGTCCACACCATGCAGGGTACGGTCCAGCGAGCAGCGGGCATCGCGGCCTTCGAGGATCGCAACCGCCATGTCGGCGAGGCCGGCCGTGCGGTAGTTGGCACGCGGGCCTTGCGGGCTTTCCTGGTTGTTGCGACCGAAGGGATGATCCCAGGCTTCGAGCTGCTGGATGTTCTTGTCGCGACCGGAGGCCTCGACCACACCGCCGAAGAAGTTCGGGTCGGGCACGTAAAGTGACCCTTCGGTGCCGTAGAGTTCCATATTGGCGTGGCGGTGGCTCCAGACATCCCAGCTGGCAGACAGGGTGATCGTGGCACCGTTCTGGAATTCCAAGAGCGCATGGATGTTGGTGGGAGTCTTGACCGGGATCGTCTCGCCATTGCGGGGCTGGCTGGTGATGGTGCGGGTCTCGTTGGCCATCGAGGTCAGGGCAGCCACCCGCTTTACAGGACCGATCAGGTTGATCAGGTTGGCGATGTAATAGGGCCCGAGATCGAGGATGGGGCCGCCGCCGGGCAGGAAGAAGAAGTCCGGGTTCGGATGCCACATCTCCATGCCGGGGCTCATCACGTGGCAGGTGCCGGAGGTGACGCGGCCGATGCCGCCCTTGTCGATATAGGCGCGGGCAAGCTGATGCGCACCGCCGAGGAAGGTGTCTGGTGCGCAGCCGACCGACAGGCCCTTGGCCTTGGCAATCGCGCGCAGGTCCTCGCCCTGTTCAAGCGAGAGCACCAGCGGCTTCTCCGAATAGACATGTTTGCCGGCTTCGAGGATGCGCTTGGAGACCGGATAATGCGCATCCGGGATCGTCAGGTTGACGACGATGTCGACCTCGTCATTGGCGAGGAGTTCATCGATGGTCTGGGCCTTGACGCCATATTCGGCTGCCCGGGCTTCGGCGGCTGCCGGATTAAGATCCGCGCAGGCGACGACCTTCAGGCCGCGAAACAGCGGCGCCAGCGAGAAGTAGGTGGTGGAGATATTGCCGCATCCGATGATGCCGACGCCGAGTTCGCGTGCCATGGAAATGTCCTGCTTGCTGCGAGTGGTTCAGTAGGTCTTGAAGGAGGCGATCGAGCGGGTGATCAGCCGGTCGATGTCCTTAGGATTGTCGTGCTCGACGACGAAATGCTTGACACGGGTGCTCTTCAGCGCCGCGATCAGGCCCTTCCAGTCGACCGTGCCGTGGCCGACATCCGCCCAGCCGTCTTCGTCGGTGTTCTCGCCAGCAGGCGCGATGTCCTTCACGTGCACGGCGCTGATGCGCTTGCCGTAGCTTTCGATCCAGGCGAAGGGATCGGCTTTGCCGCGGATAACCCAGGCGATATCCGCTTCCCAGTCGAGCTCCGGGCCACCGGCAAAGATCTGCTCCTGCGGAGTCGATCCGTCCGCCAAAGCCACGAATTCGAAGTCGTGATTGTGCCAGCCGAAGACGAGACCGGCATCGCGCAGCGGCTTGCCGGCGGCCTGCAGGCGCTGGCCGAAGGCGAACCAGCCGCTGGCGTCCGTCGGACGCTGGTCGGGCATCAGATAGGGGCAATAGACCGCCTCGATGCCGAGCGTCTTGGCGATCTTGATAACACGGGCCGGATCGTTCTCGATCATGTCGAGGCCGAAGTGGGCGGTCGGCATAGTCAGGTTATTGTCATCAAGTTCCTTGCGGAAGGCGTCGAGTTCGCCATCGGCGAGCGAGGCGTAGAGGGCGCCGTAACCCTCGACTTCACTGTAACCAGCGGCCTGGAGTTTCGGATAGATGCCGCTGAAGGGCTGGAAATTGCGGGCGCTGTAAAGCTGAAAGCCGAGTTTGGTCATGGGGGTAGTCTCCTCCTCGTTTGGTCCTGGATCGGGCGCCCAGTCCCTTAGAAATGATGGCTGTCAATCCGCCGACTGGCAGCTGTAAAGATCGTAGATGCGGAACTCCGGCACGGTGCCGGCGGCAAGCGGAGTGTCCGGTTTGAAGATGATGCGGCGGCTCTCGCCAGCCGAAAGGTCAAAGGCGTTATCGGAATAGCGGCCGGGGATCGCGCTTTCGAGCATGACGAAGAGTGCCAGGCCCTGGGACGTGACCGTGACCTCAAAGGCGCCGTCGATGGTCGGGGTGACCGAGGTCTCGATGCGGGAAGGCTCGAGATCGAGAGCCTTGTAGGTACCGTTGATAAAATGCCCCTCCCCGGTCATGCCGTTCGAAACCGTGAAGCTCCAGGCGAGCAGGCCATCGGCCGGGATCTCGCTGGCATCGAGCGTGACCAGCAGGTCGGCGGCATCTGGGCCGCAATCACCCTGCACGCTTTTCAGCGGAATGCGCTCGCCCGACAGCGTCAGGACGAAGAGATTGGCGTCGATGGTGACGGTGTCGAGCGTGTCGTTGACCATGGAGAGCGCAATGCTGCTGCCGTCCTCGGACGGAATCGCGGCGACCGTGACTGGCTGGAAGAAGCGACGCACCATGTAATGCATGGCCTTCCAGCTGCCGCCGTAGTCGAGGCTCGACCAGGAGGCGACCGGCCAGGTGTCGTTGAGCTGCCAGTAAACAGTCCCCATGCAATGGGGCTTCAGCGACCGCCAGTATTCGACGGCAGTCTTGATGGCGAGACCCTGCTGGATCTGGCTCAGATAGACGAAATTGGCGAAATCCTTGGGGAAGCGGAAATAGCGGAACATCGTGCCCGCGATCCGCTCATTGCCGCCGGCATTCTTCTGGTGCAGCTCGATGACAGGCGAAGCGATGTTCATGTCGGCCTTGTCGGCGAAGCTCTCGATGACCGGCAGCGACGTATAGGACTGGAAGCCGAATTCCGAGCAGAAACGCGGTTTGACAGTTCGGTAATTATCGAAACTCTTATTCTCGTGCCAGACCGACCAGTAATGCATGTCGCCGGAACCATCGGCATGCCAGGCATCGCCGTAATCGAGATAGCCCGACGCCGGGCTGGACGGCCACCAGATGCCCTGCGGATAAGTCTTCTTGACGCCCTGCTCGATGGTCCGGTTCAGACGGTCATAGGCGACGAGATAGCGATCGCGGTTGTCGCGGGATTCCGGGAACCAGGTAAGCGCACCGACGAGCTCATTGTCACCGCACCAGATAACGATGGAGGCGTGGCTGGAGAGCCGCTTGACCTGGTACTCGACCTCGTGGGCGACGTTGTCGAGGAAGTCCTCGGTGCAAGGGTAGAGATTGCAGGCGAACATGAAATCCTGCCAGACCATCAGGCCGAGCCGGTCGCAGAGATCGTAAAACCAGTCGGCCTCGTAGAAGCCACCGCCCCAGATGCGGATCATGTTCATATGCGCGGCGACGGCCGAGTTCAGCAGATCGGTCGTCTTCTCCTCGGACGAACGCGAGAATAGCGCGTCCGCCGGGATCCAGTTGGCGCCACGGCAGAAGATCTCGCGGCCGTTGACCTTGAGCGCGAAGCGGCTGCCGGCCTCGTCCGGATCGGTGATCAGCTCGACAGTGCGAAGGCCGATCTGGCGGGTGACGGTCTCGGTCGGCAGGTCGACGGTGAGCCCATAGAGCGCCTGCTCACCGGAACCCGATGGCCACCAGAGGCGCGGGTTTTCGATCTCGAAGACATGCACGACCTTGGTCTCGCCGGCAGAAATGCCGACATCCAGGCGGAGACGGTCGGTGTCGAGTGCGAAGTGGATCGGCACTACGGCTGGCTCGACGGAATGGATGGTAGCGGTAACCTTGAGCTCGACGCGGCCATCGGCATGGTGGACCTGCTCCGTCTCGACATGCTCGATGCGGGCCGGGTCGAGCTTCTTCAGCGACAGCGTGCCATAGATCCCGAGCGGCGCGATCGCAATATTCCAGTCCCAGCCGAAATGGCATTGCGGCTTGCGCAGCATGTTGCCGTTCGGGATCGGACAATTACCGGTCGAATAGGGAATGTAGAACGGCTGGCGCGCCTGGCGCTCGGCGCCTGCCGTGATGCTGGAATGGAAGACGATGCGGATCGTGTTTTCGCCCGGCTGCAGCGCGTGGCTCACATCGGGGCGATAGCGACGGAAGCAATTATCGGCAGACAGCACCGGGATATCGTTGACGAAGACGACGGCCACCGTGTCGAGATAGTCGATATCGAGATACCAGCTGCCGGAGATATCGGGAACGACAACGCGGCGCTCGATCACCCAGTCGCGCTCGGCGACCCACTGCACCACTTCCTCGTTGCGGCCGAAATAGGGATCCGGGATCATGCCAGCCGCATGCAAAGCCGAATGCACGTCACCCGGCAGCGTGATCGCCGCCTCGTGTGCGCCATCGGCGCAAGCGAGATGCCATTCGCCGTGAAGATCGATGACGCCGCCGTTTGCACTCTCAGTCATGATGCTTGTCCTGCAGAAGAAAAAGGCGCCCCGGTCACAGCCCGGGGCGCAGGGGGAACTGTTCAGATGCGCTCTTCGGTCTGCGCATCGAAGAGCGAAGCGACTTCCATGTCGAAGCCCAGCCGCACCTTGGCACCCGGCGCATAGCGACGTGTGCCGCCGATGCGGACCGACATCGTGTGGCCGGCATGTTTCAGCCACAGAAGGTTGTCGGCGCCCATCGGCTCCTCGATATCGACGACGGCCTCGTGCAATTCGCTGATGCCACTCTCTTCATCGACCTTGATGTGCTCCGGCCGCACGCCGAGCACGACCTTGCGACCGCCGGTCAGTGGCTCCCCCGAGCGATATCCCTTCATCGAGAAGAGGACGTCGTGGGTCCGGAAGAACACTTCGCCGCCCTCGTTGACGAGATCGCCATGCAAGAAGTTCATCGACGGCGACCCGATGAAGCCGGCGACGAAGAGGTTTCTCGGCTGATTGTAGATCGTGTTCGGATCGGCAAGCTGCTGGATGACGCCGCTCTTCATGATCGCGATGCGGTCAGCGAGTGTCAGGGCCTCGATCTGGTCATGGGTGACGTAGATCATCGTGTTCTTGAGGCTGTGATGCAGACGCTTGATTTCGACGCGCAGCTCCGAGCGCAGCTTGGCATCGAGGTTGGAGAGCGGCTCGTCGAATAGGAAGACATCGACGTCGCGCACCAACGCACGGCCGATCGCCACGCGCTGACGCTGGCCACCGGACAATGCCGAAGGCTTGCGGTCGAGCAGCGGACCGATCTGCAGGATGTCGGCAGCGCGCTGGACGCGCTTTTCGATCTCCTCCTTCGGCATCTTGGCGACCTGCAGGCCGAAGGAGAGGTTCTTCTTCACCGACATCTGAGGATAAAGCGCATAGGACTGGAAAACCATGCCGATGCCACGGTCCTTGGGCTCTTCCCAGGTGACATTCTTGCCCTTGATGAAGATCTGGCCGTCGGTCGGCTCGAGCAGGCCAGCGATGCAGTTGAGCAGCGTGGACTTGCCGCAGCCGGATGAGCCGAGGAGAACGATGAACTCACCGTCGACGATGTCGAGATTGAGGTTTTCCAGCACCTTAACGGCGCCGAAGCTCAACGAGAGGTCCTTGATCGATACACTGTGCGACATGAGCTTAACCCTTGACTGCGCCGGCGGCGATGCCCCGGACGAAAAGGCGTCCGGAAATGAAGTAGACGATGAGCGGCACGGCGCCGGTGAGCAACGTTGCGGCCATGTTGACGTTGTATTCCTTCACGCCCTGGACCGAATTGACGATGTTGTTCAGCTGCACGGTCATCGGGTAGTATTCCGGTCGGGTGAAGACCACGCCGAACAGGAAGTCGTTCCAGATGCCGGTGATCTGCAGGATCATGGCGACCACGAAGATCGGCAGCGACATCGGCAGCATGATCCTCAGATAGATCTGCCAGAACCCTGCCCCGTCGATGCGCGCGGCCTTGAACAGCTCTTCCGGCAGCGAGGTGAAATAGTTGCGGAACAGCAGCGTCAGGATTGGCATGCCGAAGATGGTGTGCACGATGACGAGGCCGGTCAGCGTGCCATAGATGCCAAGTTCGCGCAGCACGATGACGATCGGGTAGATCATGACCTGATAGGGGATGAAGGCGCCGATGATCAGGATCGTGAAGAACAGTTCCGCACCCTTGAAGCGCCAGTTGGCGAGCGCATAGCCGTTGACCGAGGCAATGAGGATCGAGATCAGCGTCGACGGCACCGTGATGCGCACCGAATTCCAGAAGCCGCGGGACAGGCCATCGCAATTAAGGCCGGTGCAGGCGGTCGCCCAGGCCTTGACCCAGGGCTCGAAGGTGATCTCGACCGGCGGCGAGAAGATGTTGCCGAGACGGATCTCCGGCATGCCCTTGAGCGACGTGACGATCATCACGTAGAGCGGGATCAGATAGTAGATCGCAAAGAAGATCAGCGATCCATAGAGCATGATGTTGCGCGGTGAGAAGGTGCGCTTCGGCTTTGCGCCGCGGGGCCCGGCTCCGAGACGATCGGAGACGGCATCGAAACCGGCGGCGGTGGTGTTCAGAGAACCGGGATTAGCCACGCTTCTTTCCTCCGAATTCGAGATAGGCCCAGGGGATGATGACGATGGCAACCGTCAGCAGCATCATGGTGGAGGCGGCGAAGCCCTGTCCGAGGTTCTGCGCCTGGAACATGTAGTCGTAGACGTACTTTGCCGGAACTTCGGAGGCGATGCCGGGGCCACCGCTGGTCTGGGCGACGACGAGGTCGTAGAGGCGGACAATGCCGGAGGTGATGATCACGAGCGTGGTGATGAAGACCGGGCGCATCATCGGGATGATGATGAAGAGATAGGTCTTCCACATCGGAATGCCGTCGACACGCGAGGCCTTCCAGATGTCCTCGTCGATGCCGCGCAAGCCCGCGAGCAACAGGCACATGACGAGACCCGTGCCCTGCCAGAGACCGGCAATCAGAATGCCGTAGATGACGATGTCGGCATCATAGAGGGGATTGAAGGTGAACGTCTCCCAACCGAGCGAGCGCACGATCGACTGCACCCCGAAATCCGGGTTCAGGATCCACTGCCACACAAGGCCGGTGACGATGAAGGAAAGCGCGAAGGGATAAAGGAAGATTGTCCGGAACGCGTTTTCGAAGCGGATCTTCTGGTCCATCAGCGCGGCGAGCACGAAGCCGATCACGATCGAGAAGATCAGCGACAGGATGCCGTAGATCGCCAGGTTCTGGATCGACATCACCCAGCGCGGCGCGTCCCAGAGGCGCTCGTACTGATCGAAGCCGACGAAACTCGCACGCGGCAGGAGCTTCGAATTGGTGAAGGAATAGACGACCGTCCAGATCGTGCCGCCCAGGAAGATGACCATTGCGGTCAACACCATGGGAATGGAGGCGATCTTGGCGTTCAGATTGCGAAACAGCTTGTTAGGTCGACCGGCATGCGACGGGCTTGCCATGGGTCAGTCCTCCTCGTCCTGGACACGGGTTGGCCAGCCAAGACCGTCACGCTGAAACGCACACGCTTCCCGCACGGCCGGCAGACGGGCGCTCATGCCCTACCCGGTCGATAATGGCCAATGTCCGGCCAGGGGACACCCCTGGCCGGACAGGTCACCCGCGATTACTCGGCGGAAGCAATGATGTCGGCGAAGCGCTTCTGCGCATCTTCGACAGTCATGGACGGATTGGCGAAGAACTCGGAGAAGAGGTCTTCCTTCTGCTTCTGGCTGTCAGCCGAAAGCAGCTGGTCGGTGCCCTGGATGACATTGCCCTTGGCGAGAATGTCGAGGCCCTTCTTCATGCAGTCGTTGGCAGCGGCCAGATCGACGTCACCACGAACGGGCAGCGAGCCCTTCTTCAGGTTGAAGGCGACCTGCGTTGCAGGGGCAACCAGAGTAGACGCGAGGACGTCCTGTGCTGCCGACTTTTCCGCGTCATCGATGACGGGGAAGTAGAAGGCGTCACCACCGGTCGAGATGATCTCGTTCACACCGAGGCCCGGAAGGCAGGTGTAATCCTTGCCCGCAACCTGATTGGCGAGAGCGAATTCGCCCTGTGCCCAGTCACCCATGATCTGACCGCCGGCCTTGCCGGTGATCACAAGATTGGTGGCCTGGTTCCAGTCCTGCACATTGGTGCCCTTGGACATACGGCGAGCATCGTCGGCAGCCTTGAAGACCTTGGCGATCTCAGGACCGGCTGCGACGGCCTCATCCTTTTCCTTGAAGACCTTCTCGAAGGTCTCCTTGCCGGCAATGGCCACCATCAGTACGTCGAACGCACCGGCCGACTGCCACGGCTGACCACCAACGGCGAGCGGAATGATGCCCTTGGCTTCAAGCGCCGGTGCTGCTGCGACAAACTCGTCCCAGTTCTTCGGCACGGCAACGCCGGCCGATTCGAAGGCGGCGTTCGACAGCCACAGCCACTGCCAGGAGTGGATGTTGACCGGGGCGCAATAGATCTTGCCGTCGATCGTGCAGCTCTCGAGCAGGCTTGCCGGCTTGATGATGTCCTTCCAGCCTTCCTTTTCGGCAACCGCCGTCAGGTCTTTCATCAGACCGGCTTCAGCCAGTTCCTCGGCCTGGCGGCCGTGGTTGAACTGGGTGGCGCCCATCGGATCACCGCCGGTGATGCGGCTGATCATGATCGGGCGGGCGGTACCGCCGGAACCGGCGATAGCGCCGTCGACCCATTTGTTGCCGGTGGCATCGAATGCCTTGGCAAGCTCGGCGACGGCCGCGGCTTCACCGCCGGACGTCCACCAATGAGTTACTTCGAGATCGGTGGCCTGTGCTGCCGCAAACGGCATGACAACAGTAGCGGCCAAAGCTGCCGCAAAGCTACGAAAATTCATGAGTCTCCTCCCTCACTGAAACGTTGCCGGAAAAACTTATGCGAAAGAAATCGCAGACGCAACCAGCCGGATCGGAAAAAATGCTCCCGCCTCCGCATTCATCGTCAGGGTGCACCTGCACACCGCCCTTCAAAACGCTTTGATTCGGATTACGAGCACCCCAAGGGTCAACCAATCACTGATTTTATTCCCACATTTACAACGCTTTATGATTTATCCCGATACATCGTCTCTTTTGGCGAGACTTCGCGACGCGAAGACCCGTCATTTCGCAGCGCACAATCGTAAAAGTTGCACGCCTTCGCAGCGCAGCACAAAATACCGCTCGACAAATCCACTGTATCGTTTCAGATTTTCCGTTCACCGCACCGGGAGGAGGTGCCGGTCTCCAGGTTTGCAGGCGAGGAAAAGCCAATTATAAGCGTGGCTTGTGCGAGTGGCGGGGACGACATGACAGATCAGCAGGGGGGCGGCCTCATAGACCGCCCAGTGGCGACGAAGGAGCGGCCGACGCTCAAGACGATCGCCTTCATGACGGGCCTCGGCATCACCACCGTATCGCGGGCCCTGAAGGACGCTCCCGATATCGGCGCCGAGACCAAGGAACGGGTGCGCATGGTGGCGCGCCAGCTGGGCTATCAGCCGAACCGGGCGGGCGTCCGTCTGCGCACAGGCAAGACGAACGTCATTGCGCTGGTGCTCGGCATCGACGAGGAAATTCTGGGCTTTTCCAACCAGATGGTGGTCGGCATCTCGGAGGTACTATCGGGCACGCCCTACCATATCGTGGTGACGCCGCATGCCCATACCAAGGACCCGATGCTGCCGGTCCGCTATATTCTCGAGACAGGCTCGGCCGATGGCGTGATCATTTCGCGCACCGAGCCCGATGATGCACGGGTGGCGTTGCTGATGGAGCAGAACATGCCGTTCGCCACCCATGGACGGACGAACATGCGCGAGGCGCATCCCTATCACGACTTCGACAACGAGGCCTTCGCCTTCAGCGCCGTCGAACGCCTGGTCAAAAAGGGCCGACGCCGCATTGCTCTGTTGCCGCCGCCGAGCAAGCTCACCTATTACCAGCACACCTTCGATGGCTTTATGCGCGGCCTGCGTGCCTTCGGCGCCGAAGAGGTGCCGTTGCACATCAATATCGATGCGCCGCTAGACCAGATCCGGGCGAGCGTCCAGGATATGATGAGCGGTCCGGACGCCCCTGACGGAATGATCTCCTCCTCCGGCAGCAGTGCGATTGCCGCCAATGCCGGGATCGAGGCGGCCGGGCTGCGCGTCGGCCACGATCTGGATCTGGTTGCGAAACAGGGCACACCGATCCTCCGATGGATCAGGCCCGAGATCATCGTCGCGCGGGAGGATGTCCGCCAGGCCGGCCGGGAACTCGCCAAGGCGGTGATCGCGCGCATAGACGGCGTCGAACCGCAACTGTTGCAGAGCGTCAGCCAACCGCGCTGGGATTAGGCACGGCCGCGATAGGAGCTACCAGTCCAGACAGCACCATCCCTCGCCGGCTTTCAGGCGAAGGACGGGCTTTCGCCCTCATGCCAGACAACAACGGAATTGCGGCCACGGACCTTCGCCGTGTGGAGGGCCGCATCGGCGCGCTTCAGGAGCTCGTCCGGCGTCACCTGAACGGCCCCATGGGCGACGCCAACACTCACGGTGACCTCGACCATCTCGTCGCCGAGAAAGAACATCTGCTGTGCGACGCTGTCGCGGATGATGTTGCCGAGCGTCTCGGCCTCCTCCACCTTGCAGAACGGCACATAGGCGGCGAATTCGGCGCCTGCGAGCCGACCTAGAAGCGCATGCTCCGGCAGTTCGCGCTGAATGAGCTCGGCACAGGTCTTCAGCACGTGATCGCCACCGGAATGGCCGAAGCGGTCGTTGATCCGCTTCACATGGTCGACGTCAACATAGAGGAAGGCGCCCTCCCCGCGGATCTTCATCGACAGCGTCTGCAGCAGGTCGAGGAAGGTGCCGCGGTTCGCAAGGCCGGTCAGCATATCGGTGGCGGCCGCCCAATTGTGCTCGACGAGCAGCCGGTCACGAACAAGCAGGAACATGGAGACCGGCGCGATGACGGCATGCAGGAACATTGCCAGCACGATCCCAGAAAACCAAAGAGGCTGCGACGCGGCGACGACGTCAGACGTGCCGAGCGGCCAGACAAAGGCCGCGATGCCCGAAAGGACGAGCAGCGCCGACATGAGGCCGAACCATTTATAGGTGAAGGGCCGGTTGATCAGGCGCTCTTCAGTCTCGGACACCATCAATTCGCGGGCGGCGAGCGCAGTATAGATAGCACCGACGAGCATGCCGAGTTGGAAGCGGGCATTCACATCGTCCTGCAGGAACGGAGCTGACGCGGTCAAAAGGAAGAAGAACAGAGGACCGGCTACCGCATGCTTGAGGTTAAGGCTCCGGTGGTCGAATGCGCGGAGCGCCTGCCACATCACGGTTGCCGAAAGCAGCATCAGGGTCTGGGCGAGCCCGACGGTGATCAGTCCGAAGTCTCCGCTGGAGAAGATGCTGAGGAATGCACCGGCAGAACCGGCGGCTGTTGCTGCCGAAAGCAGGGCGAACTCGATGCGCGTTGAGTCCTGCCGCCACTGCCGCCAGTAGACGAGCGCGAAGACAGCCAGGAGTGCAAAAGCACCAACAGAGACTGTGGAAAGATTAACGGACACCATCATGATTCGCCTGCATTTCGAGCGGTTTCCTTAACCGCCGGGCCACGCTAGGCCACAGGCGTTAAGCCAAAGGTAAACAAGCGGCTATCATTTTAACGAAATCCACCTGCCAGACATTTCATTCACAGGGCAATGAAAGGGCTGGCGATGGCAGGGGTTCCAAAAAGAAAAGGACCCGACATTGTTCATGTCGGGTCCCTTCGGTTCATGCTGTTGTTCGATCAGAACTGGCCGGCCCAGGGACCATGATGCAGGTCCTTGCCGTCGAGGCGATCAAAGCCATGAGCGCCAAAGAAGTCGCGCTGCGCCTGGATGAGGTTCGCCGTGCCGCGACCGCGACGATAGGTGTCGAAGTAGGAGAGCGCCGAGGTAATGGCAGGAACCGGAAGGCCTGAGAGTGCAGCATAAGCGACAACGCGGCGGAGCGCCCCGTCGGTCTCTTTTACCATCTGGGCAAAGGCCGGCGTTACCACGAGGTTCGGCACGTTCGGATCCTTGGTGAAGGCCGAGGTGATCTCATCGAGGAACTGCGAGCGAATGATGCAGCCGGCGCGCCAGATGCGGGCGATGGTCGGCATGGGCAGCGACCAGTTGAACTCTTCCGACGCCGACGACATGACGGCAAAGCCCTGTGCGTAAGCGGCGATCTTGGCGGCGAGCAGTGCGTTTTCAAGATCGGCGATGAAGGCGGCCTTATCAGCAGGTGCATCGGCAAGCGCCGGCAGGCCGAACAGCTTTTCGGCGGCCATTCGTTCTTCGCGCAGCGACGAGAGAACACGGCCGGCAACAGCGGCTTCGATGCCGGAAGCCGTAACCGCGAGGTTCTGCGCTTCGATGGCAGACCACTTGCCGGTACCCTTCTGGCCGGCGGCATCGATGATGATGTCGACCATCGGCTTGCCCGTTTCAGGGTCGGTTGCCTTCAGCACCTTCTCGGTGATCTCGATCAGGTAGGAGTTGAGGCGGCCCTTGTTCCACTCGCCGAAGATCTCGCCGATTTCGGCGGCAGACATCTTCAGGCCATCACGCAGGATTCCGTAGATCTCGGCGATCATCTGCATGTCGGCATATTCGATGCCGTTGTGGATCGTCTTGACGAAGTGACCGGCGCCATCTGTGCCGAGCCAGGCGACGCAAGGATCATCGTTGAACTTGGCTGCGATCGAGGTGAGCACAGGTTCGACGCGCTTCCAGCTCTCCTCGGTACCGCCGACCATGATCGAGGGACCATGACGGGCACCCTCTTCACCGCCGGACACACCCATGCCGATGAAGGTCAGGTCGGTGCCGGCGAGCTTTTCAAAGCGTGCGACGGTATCGCGGAAATTGGCATTGCCGGCATCGATCATGATGTCGTTCTTCGACAGATACGGCATCAGCGCGGCCATCTGCTGGTCAACGGCCTCACCGGCCTTGATCATGATGATGATCGGGCGTGGCGGCCGGATGGCAGCAACGAATTCTTCGATCGTGTGGCAACCGATGATCTGGCCGGCCAGATCGCCGGCTTCTGCGAGAAACTCGTCCGTGCGCGCCGGCGTCCGATTGAAGACTGCGATCCGATTGCCTTTTTCGGCAATGTTGAGCGCCAGATTGGAACCCATAACTCCCAGACCGATCAGTCCGATTTCCGCTTGCTGCACGATGAAGCCTCCGCATGCAAATTCATGGATGCGGCTTTCTCGCATCCGCGAAGGCATGCGGCAAGAGCGAAAATTGACCGTTCGTTAAACGCTGTATCAAGCGTCGGGCTTGTCATCACTCTCCGAAATGACCCGCCAGGCCGCGCCATCAAGGTCCTCATACTGGCCGCTTTTCAGCGACCAGAGAAAGGCGAAGAGACCGAGGCCGCCGAGGAACAGCGCAATCGGGATGAGGAAAATCAACATATTCATGCGGCGATCCTCGCACCATCGGCAGGTGCTGTCGATGCGCTCGCGGCAAGGCCAGAAGCGAGCACGTTTTCATCCAGGCTCAACCGGTTGAGACGCAGCGCGTTGGCGACCACGATGATCGACGAGGTGGACATGGCAACCGCTGCAATCAGCGGGGTGGCATAACCAAGCAGCGCGATCGGAACGGCGATGACATTGTAGCCGATCGCGAGCGCGAAATTCTCGCGGATCAGGCGACCCGCACGGCGCGAGGCCTCGATCGCAAAGGGCACGGCCTCCAGCCCGTCGCGCATGAAGACGAAATCGGCTGCCTGGCGACCGACATCGGCAGCCGTAGCGGGTGCCATCGAGACATGCGCTGACGAGAGCGCCGGTGCATCATTGATGCCGTCACCGACCATCAGCACGCGGCGACCGCGAGCCGATGCCTCCGCGCAGGCTTCGGCCTTATCGCGCGGGGTGAGACCGGCGCGCCAGTTTTCGATGCCGAGATCGGCGGCGAGCTTGGCGACGACGGGGGCACGGTCGCCCGAGAGGATACCAAGATCGAGGCCGGCCTGTTTCAGGACCGCGATCGAGGACTGGGCTCTTGGCCGCAACATATCCTCGAACAGGAAGGTCGCGCGTTCGATCCCGTCGAGAGAGAGGACAACCTCGGAGTAAGGCTTGTCGGTCGTATCAACGGCACCAGAGACGCAGGCAAAGCGACGGTTGCCGAGACGCCAGACGCCCTCCGATGTTTCAGCTTCGACGCCGGATCCCGGCACTTCACGAACGGTGTCGAAACCCCGTGGCTGGCCCCCATAGGCAGCCCAAAGCGCCCGCGACAGAGGATGGCGGGAATGAGCTGCGAGACCGGCAGCGACAGCAAAGCCGATCGGCTCGATCTTGGTCGCATCAACGAGGCGCGGACGGCCAAGCGTCAGCGTGCCGGTCTTGTCGAAGGCGACGGCCTCGATTTCGGCAAGCCGCTCCATCGCGGAGCCGTCCTTGACCATCACACCCGCCTTGAACAGGCGGCCAGCCGCGACGACCTGGACGACAGGCACGGCAAGCCCGAGAGCGCAGGGGCAAGTGATGATGAGAACCGCAATCGCGACCATCATCGCGTGTTTCCAGTCGCCGTCGTAAAATCCCCAAGCTACAAAGGAGGTGATCGCCAGCAAGTGCACGGCAGGCGAATAGTATTGCGCGGCGCGATCGGCGATGCGGCGATAGCGCGCCCTGCCCCCTTCGGCGGCTTCCATCAGGTGAATGATTTCGGAGAGGAAAGAATTCTGTGCGGTTGCCGTGGCTCGGACGGTCAGCGAGCCTGTCAGGCTGAGCGTACCTGCCTGGATTTCCGAGCCCGGGCGGACAGAGACCGGCGCGCTTTCGCCATTGACGATCGACATGTCGAGATCGCTTTCGCCGGAGACGACAACGCCGTCGACGGGAATGCGGTCACCAGCTGATATCGCGACCTGATCGCCGACACGAATTTCATCCACGGCGCGATACTCGCGTGAGCCGTCGTCGGCGAGAACCATGGCGCCCCGTGGATTGAGGCGAGCGAGACCACTGATCGCTGAGCGTGCCCGATCGCGCATGATGTGATCGAGCGTACGGCCGATCAGAAGGAAGAAGAGCAGTGACGCCGTCGCGTCGAAATAGGCGTGTTCGCCGTGATGAATGGTTTCCCAGAGCGAGGCAAAATAGGAGAGCGTGATCCCTATCGCGATCGGCACGTCCATGTTGGTGCGCCCGTGGCGGAGCGCGTTCCATGCCGACTCGTAGAAAAAGCGGCCGGCATAGATCAGGGCCGGTGCTGCAATCATCGCCGAGATCCAGTGGAAGAGATCACGCGTCGAGGCATCCGCGCCGGACCAGACGGAGACGGACAAGAGCATGATATTGGTCGCCGCGAAGCCGGAAACGGCAACCGCCCGGATCAGCTTGTTGCGTAGCGCGTCGGAAGCTTCTTCCGCTGATGTGAACAGATGGGCGGTATAGCCAGTCGAGGCGATGGCCCGGGCGAGATTGACCGGGTCGGTCTCGACGCCGTCGACGGTCTCTTTCCAGACGACGGAGACACGCTTGGTCGAGAGGTTCACGCGCGCCCGCTCGACTTCGGGAAGCGCCTTCAGCACACCCTCGACAGTCGTGATGCAGGTGCCGCAGTGGACAGCGGGCACGCTCATGTCGACCTGCCAGAGGCCCGGCCCGACGGCACGGCTGGCGAGCTTCAGTTCTTCCGCCGACGGCAGGGAGCCCCCTGCCCGCTCCATGTCCAATGCGCCTTCGGTGCCTGCCGCGCAGCAACTCATCGTCATTCTCCTGAAACGGTAACCCGCTTCGCCTCATGCATGATCAACTTGCCGTCCTTCGTCGCCTTGATCTCGACGATCCAGCTTCCGGGTAGAACAGCCGTTTCAGCAAGGTAAAGGCCATCACCGGCAGGCGTCATGACCAGCTCAAAATCCTGATGCTCGCCCACAGGGCGCTTGAAATGCGCAAGCACGCTGTCGGCAACGACAGGCACGTTTTTCGGCAGTGTGAGCCGGTAGCGCATGCCCTTGGCATCCACCGAGAGGTCACCGGCAATGCCCGTCGCTAGCATCTCCTTGATTGCTGCCGTCTTGCCGTTGAACTCCTGACTGGCGACATAAGTGTTCTTCACCACCAGACCGCTCCAGGTCGAGGTCGCGAAATAGGCCATGGTGAAGTTCACGGTGATGATCGTCCCGAAGAAGGCGAGCATGATGGCCAGCATGTGCCAACCGGTGAAGGTGAAGGCTTTCCGTGTTTCAGCGGTCATTTTTTTGCTCCCGGACCCATAAAGACTGCATCATAGACGTCGCGCTCATCGCTGCCGGTATCCTGGGCGACGAACTGGAAATCCTGGTTGTCATCGGTGACCTTGTCACCGGCGAGTGTGACGAAGACCTTCAGCGTCGTGGCCTCATCAGGCTCGACCGAGACGGTGAACGTGCGGGCCGCAGGCTGGTTGATGCCGTTGATCTTCATATTGGCATCCGGCAGGCCTTCGAGCGACACCTTGATCTCGCGCGGCGCAGCGATCATGTTGAGGATGCGCACCGTATAGCCGTTGCGGATCGAACCATCGGATTCGAGCACGAATTGCGGATTGCGGTCATGCAACACATTGACCTCCAACCGATCCCGACCGAGCAGTGCAACGAGCATCGCGACACCCACGGCGGTCCACACGCCCATGTAGAGCAAGGTGCGGGCGCGGAAGATCACCCGCCAGTCGAAGTGGCGGATCTTGTCGGAGAAGCTGCCGTCTTCGTTGCGCACCTTCTTCGGGTCAATGCTGCAGCTTCCGCCACCGGTCGCGAGCGACATGTTCGACTGATATTCGTCGAGCGTCGCATAGGCGATGAGGCCCCGCGGCTTGCCGATCTTGTCCATGACGCCATCACAGGCGTCGATGCAGAGTGCGCAGGTGATGCATTCGAGCTGCTGGCCGTCGCGGATGTCGATGCCCATGGGACAGACGGCGACGCAGGCATTGCAGTCGACGCAATCGCCAACCGATTCGCCAGCGGCGACCGCCTTCTTCGCATGGCGCGTGCGCGGCTCGCCGCGCCAGTCGTTATAGGTAACGACGAGCGAGTTCTCATCCAGCATGGCGGCCTGGATGCGCGGCCAGGGGCACATGTAGATGCAGACCTGCTCGCGCATCAGTCCGCCGAAAACGTAAGTCGTGGCCGTCAGAATGGCGACGGTCATATAGGCGACCGGTGCGGCATTGCCGGTGAGGAAATCCATGGCGAGCGAAGGCGCATCGGCAAAATAGAAGATCCAGGCACCACCCGTCAGGACGCCGATCAGGATCCAGGTGGCGTGTTTGGTGACCCGCTTCCAGATCTTGTCGAAGCTCCAGGGTGCCGACTCGAGCTTGATTCGAGCATTGCGATCACCTTCGATGAAGCGCTCGACCACCAGGAAAAGATCGACCCAGACTGTCTGCGGACAGGTATAGCCGCACCAGGCGCGGCCGACCGCGGAGGTGACCAGGAAGAGGCCGAATCCGGCCATCACCAGCAAACCGGCGACGAAGAAAAATTCCTGCGGCCAGATCTCGATGAAGAAGAAATAGAAGCGGCGATGCGCAAGATCGATGAGGACAGCCTGATCGGGCGCAAATTCCCCGCGGTCCCAGCGCAGCCAGGGCGTGAGATAGTAGATGCCGAGCGTGATCGCCATGACGATCCACTTGAAGCGACGGAAGGTCCCCTCCGCACGCTTCGGGAAGATCTTCTTGCGAGCCTCATAGAGCGGGCCGCGGCTCTTGGCCGACATCACCGCCTCGGCGTCCAATCTCTCCACCTCAGGCGCATCGGCGGCGCGGGTTTGATCGGCGTGTATGTTCATGGGACGAGAACCTTCTTCTGATGCTCGCCTTGTCCCATCTCGAAGGCCAGCCCGCCTTGACTTAAGTCAAGCAGCGGCGAAGCGTCGCAACACATAGGATTTTCTCTATTACACGAAAAAGGGCCGCGTCCACGACGCGGCCCTGAGATTGGGAACAAGGGGTGAGCTTATTCGCCGCCGCCCAGCTGGTGGACATAGACGGTCAGCTGCTTGACGGTGGTATCCCCCAGGCGCGCGGCCCAGCCGGGCATCGCACCGTGACGCGGCTGGCGGATCTGGGCGGCGATCTGCGCCTCGCCATCGACCTTCAGCCAGATGGCATCGGCGAGGTTCGGCGCACCGAAGTCGCGATTGCCCTTGGCGTCTTCGCCATGGCAGGAGGCACAATTGTCGGCATAGACTTGGCGGCCGGGTTCGACCATGGCCGCATCGTTCGGCGTCCCGGTCAGGCTGACGACATAGGCCGCAACCTGCTTGATCTGCTCGGGCTCGATGATGTCGGCGAAAGCCGGCATTTCCGATACGCGCGTATCCGGATCCTGATCGTAGCGGATGCCATGGGCGATCGTGGCATGGATCGCTTCCAGATCACCGCCCCACAGCCAGTCGTCGTCGTTGAGGTTCGGATAACCGGCACCGCCGGCAGCACCCGAACCATGGCAGGGCGAGCAGTTCACCTTGAAGGCGGCAGCCCCGCCGGCAAGCGCAAACTGGGTCAGGTCCTTGTCGGCAACGATCTGGTCGAGCGGCAGGGCGGCGATCTTCTCAAGATAAACCGATTGCGCAGACTTCGCCGCCGTCAGCTCCTGCGCGACTTCGGCGCGGCTGGAATAGCCGAGCAGGCCCTTGGTGTTGTCGGTCAGGAGCGGCCAGGCCGGATACATGACCGTGTAGCCGATGGCCCAGACGATGGTCGCGTAGAAGGTATAGACCCACCAGCGCGGCATCGGGTTGTTCAGCTCGCGAATGCCGTCCCACTCATGGCCGGTGGTCTCGACGCCGCTGATCTCGTCGATGTGTTTCTTGTCTGCCATTGTTCAATCCTCCTTGAGAGGGATGCTGGCCGCGTCGTCGGCAGGCTTCTTGCCGCCCGGGCGGAATGTGAAGAGCACGACTCCGACGAAAAACAGGGTCATGGCGAGCAGAGCCCAGCTGTCGGCGAAGTGGCGCATGGCGGTGTAGGTTTCCATGGTGCTCTCCTCAGCGGTAACCGCTTGCGTCGTCATAGGTGGAGAAGTCGACCAGCGTGCCGAGCATCTGCAGATAGGCGACGAGAGCGTCCATCTCCGAAACCTGCGCGGGATTGCCGTCGAAATCGGCGACCTTGGCCTTCGGATAGCGCTCCAGAAGACCTGACGTATCGGCGTTCGGATCGGCCTGGGCGGCGAGATCGGCTTCCGCCTGGGCCATCATCTCTTCGGTATAGGGCACACCGACGAGGCTGTTGGCCTCCAGGTCCATGGTGACATTGGCGACCTTGAGCGGCGTCGTCTTCAGATACGAGTAGCTCGGCATGATCGATTCCGGCACGACGTCGCGCGGCTCTGTCAGGTGCTGAACGTGCCATTCATTCGAATAGCGGTCGCCGACGCGGGCGAGATCCGGCCCGGTGCGCTTCGAACCCCACTGGAACGGATGGTCGTACATCGACTCCGCTGCCAGTGAGTAGTGTCCGTAGCGCTCGACCTCGTCCTTGAACGGCCGGATCATCTGGCTGTGACAGACATAGCAGCCTTCACGGATATAGATGTTGCGGCCGGCCAGTTCGAGCGGTGAGTAGGGGCGCATGCCCTCCACCTTCTCGATGGTGTTCTCGAGATAGAAGAGCGGGGCGATCTCGACGATGCCGCCGATGGTGACCACCAGAAGCGAACCGAGGAAGAGAAGGCTCGTGTTCTTCTCGAGGATTGCGTGTTTATCAAGAATGGACATGGGAGCCCTCCTCATTCAGCCGGCTGCAGGGCGGCGGGAGCGACCGATCCGGGGATCGGGGCTTCCTGGCGCTCATAGCCGAGGATGGTCATCAGGATGTTGTAGGCCATGATCACGCTGCCCAGCAGGTACATGGCACCGCCAACGGCACGCAGGACATAGTAGGGGAACATGGCAGCGACCGACTCGGCGAACGAGTAGACCAGGAAGCCCTGGGCATCATATTCACGCCACATCAGACCCTGCTGGATACCCGCAACCCAGAGCACGGCGGCATAGACAACGATGCCGAGCGTGGCGAGCCAGAAGTGCCAGTTGACCATGCGCATCGAGTAGAGGCGGTCGCGGTTCCACAACTTCGGTGTCAGGTAGTAGATCGCGCCGAAGGAGATCATGCCGACCCAGCCGAGTGCGCCCGAGTGAACGTGACCGATGGTCCATTCGGTATAGTGGCTGAGCGAGTTGACGGCCTTGATCGACATCATCGGGCCTTCGAAGGTCGACATGCCGTAGAAGGCGATGGCAATCACCATCATGCGGATGATCGGGTCGGTGCGGATCTTGTCCCAGGCGCCAGACAGCGTCATCAGACCGTTGATCATGCCGCCCCAGGAGGGCATCCAGAGCATGACCGAGAACACCATGCCGAGCGTCTGCGCCCAGTCGGGCAGAGCCGTATAATGCAGGTGGTGCGGGCCGGCCCAGATATACATGAAGATCAGAGCCCAGAAGTGGATGATCGACAGGCGGTAGGAGTAGACCGGACGGCCGGCCTGCTTGGGCACAAAATAATACATCATGCCGAGGAAGCCTGCGGTCAGGAAGAAGCCGACGGCGTTGTGGCCATACCACCACTGGGTCAGCGCATCCTGGACACCGGCAAAGGCCGAGTAGCTTTTCACGCCGAGGAACGAGACCGGGATCGCGAGGTTGTTGACGATGTGGAGCATCGCGATCGTGATGATGAAGGACAGGTAGAACCAGTTGGCCACATAGATGTGGCTCTCCTTGCGGGTCATCACCGTGCCCATGAAGGTGATGAGATAGGCAACCCAGACGACAGTCAGCCAGAGGTCAACATACCATTCCGGCTCGGCATATTCCTTGCCTTGGGTGATGCCCAGGAGATAGCCGGTGGCGGCCATAATGATGAAGAACTGGTAGCCCCAGAAAACGAACCAGCCGAGGTTACCGCCGAAGAGGCGCTGGCGCGAGGTGCGCTGAACCACATAGAACGACGTTGCGATGAGCGCATTGCCGCCGAAGGCGAAGATGACGGCCGAGGTGTGCAGTGGACGCAGGCGCCCGAAGTTCAGCCAGGGCTCGATGTTGAGATCGGGATAGGCGAGCTGCAAGGCGACGACCACGCCGACCAGGAAGCCGACGACACCCCAGAAGACGGTGGCGATGACACCGTAGCGGACGACCTCGTCGAAATATTCCGACTGCGGCGCCTTGGGCTTGGAGGCGGAGGAGGATGCCACGGACGGAGCAAACTGCATCCGACGCAGCATGACGATCGTGCCCGCAGTGAGCACGAAGAACGCAACCCACATATGGGCTGCGAAGAGGCTGTCCTGGGTGAAAGCCACCCCGAGCAACGCGGCGAAGGCGAGCACCGCCATCACCAGTGTCTCTAACGTATAGTTCATTGTTGGAATCCCCCAACGCTTGCTGATCTCATCGCGGGGGCTTGTGCCCAATGGGCCGAACCTCCCGCGTCGGATGCACCAATCGCATTGGGTGGCTCAAGCTACCTTGATCCAAGTCAATGCGGGTCTCTCTAAAATTGGCGAGGTTTGGAGATGCAATCGGGTTCGCGATCCCTCAGGCACCAAGGCTTTCGATCGCAAAATGCAAGGATCCGATGCGCGTGTCTTGGAGCACTGGGGAGCCGTGCGGCGGAGAACCCCGTTGGAGAGAACGGACATGCTGACGAACATGCAGAATGGCAAAGCCGACAATAGCAATACGAGGACGGGGAACCGTCTGCTCGATGCGGGCAAGCGTGATCTCGCCTGGCTATATCGTGCCCATACCGAACAACTCGCGCTCTGCCGGGAACTGGAGGAAATCGCCGACTCACTGCCGGCGAGCATCAACCGGCAGAAGTGCATCTATGCGGCAAAGGCCTTAGGCCCCCTGATCAAGGGGATCCACCACTATGAGGAGACGGTCCTCTTCCCGCAGCTCGAGGCAAGCCCCGATGCGACCGATGCCCTCGGGCCGACGCTGGAGAGGCTGAAGTTCGAGCATTGCGAGGATGAGTGCTTTGCCGAGGAGCTGACGGATGCGCTGCTCAAGCTCGGCTCTGGCGACCGCGTGAACATGGAGGCCGTCGGCTATATGCTCCGCGGTTTCTTTGAAGGCATCCGCCGCCACATCGCCTTTGAACGAGAGCACCTGTTGCAGGGCGTGACGGCAGAAGAATTGCAGGCGGTCGGGCGCTGAAGCCCCTGCCCGCCTGCCAAACCAGCAGGCACCTTCAGGCCGCGACGTCGCCGAATACGGGTTCCGACTCGCCGAGCGTCAGGATGGCACCGCTGACGCTGCCATCGGCTGCACGCAAAGGCGCGTATCGGCCACGCATATCGCTTTTGGCCATCCCAGCCGAGATCCTGGCGACGAAGGAGCCGGAACGGCCTGCAAAGGCGGCGTCCAGCGCATCCTGCAGCCAGTCGTCATTGCCATCAGCAAGACAGAGATCGAACACACTGCGCCCAATGATCTCCATCTGCCGCATGCCCAGCATGCCGGCCATAGCCGTATTGGCAAACAGATAGCGATAGTCCCGCGTGACGACCGCCACATGCTCCGGCAGATTGTTGAGAATGGCTTCGTTCAGCTGAATGTCGTCGCCACCCTGAAGAGGACGCGCCGAAGATGCCTTCGGCGCCGGGATCTCCTGGCTCCGCCTCGGGCCGAAATAGCGCTCCACCAGAAGCGTCAGCATGGACGCATGGCGAAGCACGCAGGTCCGGTCATCGGCATCTTCACGCAGGAGTTTCGTCAGCAAACGCATCTGCAGATAGATGTCGTCGAAATCCGTCGCGCGATAACTGATGAGAGCCGAAATCAGCGGATCGATCTCGCGATCGAGCACGCGAACAAGCTGGTCATCACCGCTGCGAACAGCCTGCTGCAACTGAAGGTTCTTCAACGAAACCGCTTCGAACATTGCGCGCAGATTCGAATCACGGAATTCGTCAAAAGACATTCGCAACCTCATCCCTCAGATGTGACAAAAGAACCCGACACGTCACAGACAATTGGGCGTCCGTAACATGAGGTTGCGTCACCTTCAATCGGCACGGGCACCGGGTCGCAGCGCAGCCCAAAAAATATCGGCCCACCTTTGTGAAATGAATGATGAAAAGTCGGACTTACGGGCAGACTGCCGCGCTCGTGCGCTGCAGCGAATCGACTCGGTTGGTAACAGGCTGAGGGTCGGTCCTAGATCGACCGCTTGATGTCCCAGCGGTCATGATACCAGAGCCATTGCTCGGGATATTCACGAACCCAGGATTCGACCTTGTCGTTCAAGAGCTGTGCCGTGGCCGTGACGTCGATCTGGCCCTTTTCGTTGCGCGGCAGCACAACCTGAGGCTCGATCTCCAGACGGAACCGGTTCCCCGGCAGGCGGATACAGCGGGCCGGATAGACCTCGCAGTCGAACTGTCGAGCGAGCTTAGCAAGCAGCGGATTGGTGCGAACCGGATTGCCGAAGAACTGCGTTTCCACGCCCTTCCAGAACTTCTGGTCAACGAGCACGCCAACGCCACCGCCCTGCTCCAGCTGGCGCGCCAGCGCAAACGACGATCCCGCATGGGACGGCACAAGATTGCCCATGCGCTTGCGGCGGAATTCGAAGACCTTGTCGGCGATATAGGGATTGTTAGGCGGCCGGAAGAGGACCGTTACGAACAGCCCGAAGGCGGCACCCGCGACCGGCAAAAGCTCGAAGTTGGCGGTGTGCCCGGTAAAGACGATGAAGGGGCGAGGATTGTCCCGCAGGTCGAGGAACTGCTCGACGCCCGACACTTCCACCCTGCCCTCGCCAGGCTTTTCGGGATCGAAATCGAAGAGACGATCGAGGAACACGTATTCGGCGGCAAGCCGGCCCATATGGCCCCAGCTTGCCAGCGCAATGACCTCGCGCTCCTCTTCCGACTTCTCCGGAAAGGCGCGGCGCAAATTCACCTGCATCAGCCGATGACGTTTGGTCTTCGGTCCCACCCAGCGCATCAGCCGATCGGCGAAGTTGATCGCCGAGTCAGCCGGAAAGATCTTGAGCGCAGTCAGAAAGCCAAAGGCGATCTGGGCGACTGACCAGTGATAGAACTTGCGCAGCGCCAGAACGATGCGGGTGACGAGCATCCGCACGCGATCAATCCATCTTCAGGATGATCTTGCCAAACACCTGGCGGCCTTCCATGCGGGCAAGCGCCTTGTCGATGTCATCAAACGAGACCTGCGTGTCGATGACGGGATGCACGAGGCCGCGCGCCATCTTCTGCATGGCGTCCGCCATGTTTTCCATCCGGCAGCCGAAAGAGCCGAAAAGCTTCAGCTGCTGCTGGAAGAGCATCATCAGGTTCACTTCGGTCGACACACCCGAGGTCGAACCGCAGGTCACGAGGCGGCCGCCGCGCTTCAGGCAGAACATCGAAGCCGCAAACGTGTCCTTGCCGACATGTTCGAAGACGACGTCGACGCCCTTCTTCTTGGTGATCTTGCGGACCATGCCTTCGAAGCGATCGGTGCGGTAGTTGATGACGTGATCGGCGCCGAGTGCCTTGGCCGGCTCGATCTTGTCGTCGGAGCCGACGGTGGTGATGACAGTGCAGCCGATCTTCTTGGCAAGCTGGATGGCAGCCGTGCCGATGCCGGAGCCGCCGGCATGGATGAGGATAGTTTCACCCGGCTGGAGCTTGGCATTGTCGAACAACATGTGCTCGACGGTGCCGAAGGTAACAGGCGCGAGAGCCGCAGCAACCGCATCAACGCCCGGAGGGGCAGGCACCAGCAGGCGGGCCGGCAGATTGATCTTTTCCTGGGCAAAGCCGTCGAGATGGAAGCCGTGAACGCCAGAGACGTTCTCACACAGATTGTCGCGGCCCTCACGGCAGGGCTTGCAGAGACCGCAGGTGCGCGCGCCGTAGACGGCGGCGAGTTGGCCCGGCAGGATATTGCCAACGCCGGGACCGATCGCCTCGACAACACCGGAGGCTTCCGCACCGATGACGAGCGGCATCTTGCGCTTGGCAAACGCCATGCCACGCCAGCCCCAGACGTCGATATGGTTCAGCGCGACGGCCTTGACGCGCAGCGTAACCTCGCCCGGACCCGGTGCATCCGGCTCCGGCAGGTCGACGATTTCAAGCTTGCGGTCTTCGACGAGTTGCAATGCGCGCATGACATGTTTCCTTCAGGGTCTATGGGGCGGATGCAGATGACGCGTCGTCACGCTCTCATCGTCAAACCAGGGCTGCCCCCGGGCATCTGCCGACCTTCGTTGTTCTTGCGAGGTGCGTTGATCCCCGGCTGAAAGCCGAGGATGACGTCCCGAATTGTTGGCGCAGGCCTTAGACCGGTTCCCGCGTCATGACAAGGCTGGCGTTCTGACCGCCAAAGCCGAAGGAGTTGGAGAGCACAGCCGAAACCGAGGCCTCCCGCTTCACGTTCGGCACCACATCGAGCACGATCGAAGGATCGGGGTTCGTGTAGTTGATGGTTGGCGGCACCGTGCCGGTCAGCATGGTCTGGATCGAGAACACCGCTTCGACTGCACCGGCAGCCGTCAGCGTATGGCCGATCATCGACTTGTTCGACGAAGCCGGAATGGCGTCCTTCAAGCGGTCACCGAAGACCGAGAGCATGGCGCCATATTCCATCTTGTCGTTCTCGGGCGTCGATGTGCCATGGGCATTGATATAACCGATGGCATCCTCGGACAGGCCGGCATCGACAAGCGCTGCCTTGATCGTCGCGATCGCAGGACCGCCATCCGGCGAAGAGCGCGTGCGGTGGAAGTGGTCGGCCTTTTCGCCGCAGCCCTTGATGATGCCGAGCACCTTGGCGCCACGGGCAACAGCCGATTCCAGCGATTCCAGGACGAGGGTTGCCGCACCCTCGGCGATGACGAAGCCGTCGCGTTCCTTGCTGAACGGCTTGGATGCCTTTTCCGGCGGATCGTTCTGTGTGGACAGTGCCGAGAGCAGCGAGAAGCGGATCACGGCTTCCGGGCTGATCGAACCGTCGGTCGCAACCGTCAGCGCCCGCTCGGTGCGGCCCTGACGGATCGCCTCGACGCCGAGCTGGATGGCGGTCGCACCCGAAGCACAGGCCGTCGACAGCGTCACGGGCAGGCCGCGCGTGCCGAACTTGTCGGAGAGGCGCTCGGAGATCGAGCCGAACTGAACGGCTTCAAGGAAGACCGGATCGGGCTGTTCGCGCATGGCGGCAAGGAAGCGGTCATAGGCATCGCCCGGTTGGGTCGAGGCCGGCGCCCGCTCGGCCAGCGCAAACCGATCATGCCATTCCGGCTCGACCGGTGGGGCTGCCAGGAAGAGCGGGCCGTTGAAGTCGCCATTGATGCCGGCCTGGGCCAGCGCCTCGATGGTCGTTTCGCGAGCGAGCGCATAGGAGCGTTCGACGGCATTGTTGGCGGGCACGGCGATGAAATCGACGGTACCACCAATGCGGGTCGACATGCCCTCGGTGTCGAAGCGCTTGATATAGTGGATCCCGGACTGGCCTGACGTCAGTTTCGACCAGTTATCGGAGAGGCCCTGGCCGAGCGAGGTGATGACGCCCATGCCGGTAACGGCGATGATCGGGCGGCCGAGATGATCCTTGAAGCGGCTGTCGGTCATGGATCTATCCTTCTCACGCATTCGCCGAGAGCACGGCGAGGCCTTCGCCCCGCACATAGCCGACGGTGGAGATGATGGCATGTTTGGCCGGACCGGCCTGGGCGGCTTCGTTGGCCGGATCGAAAGCGGGCACTGAGGCACCGGCATCGATGGCAAGTGCTGCAAGCGCCAGACCCGCCGGGAACTGCGCTTCGACCGAATGACCGATCGATCCGGCATAACCCCGCACCGGCATGCCGGCAAAACGTTCCGTAAGGTGAGTCTTCTCACGTCGCGTCAACTCGGCGAGACCAGAGGCGCCCGAGAAGACGACGGTATCGGCGGCAGACAGGGACGCGGCTTCAGGAACCATGCGGGCCAGGCGCGCCTCAAGCTTGCCTTCGTCGCGATTGCCACGATCGCCTTCGACCGCGTCCAGCACCGCATAGATATGCGCGCCGCGCGCTTCGGCATGTTCGCGCGATTCCAGCACCAGGAAGGCGCCGACCGTGCCGAGGATCATGCCGCCGCCGGAGGATCCGTCACGCGACCAGAGCGGCTGCCACGGCCCCGTCTGATGGGCGCGGATGCCTTCGACGAGCAGCAGGATGTCGGGGCGTTCGGCAACAAAGGCGCCGCCGACGAGCGTATGCGTCGACTGGCCGGCCTTGATGCGGGCGAAGGCAGTTGCGATCGCGGATATGCCGGCCGCCTCTTCACCCATGAAGGTGCGTGAGGAACCGGTGACCTTGTGAACGATCGAGATATTGCCGGCGAGCAGGTTGGAGAGCTGCGCCAGGAAGAGGGTAGGACGAAGCTCGGTTTTGAGCTTCTCGATCAGGAATTTTTCGCGGTCGTTGCGCTTCAGCGCCTCGTCGACGATCAGGCTGTCGACGGCAATGTCACGCTCGCCGCCACCGGCTGCCACGATCAGGTCCATCGAGCCGCAGGCGTCGACATCGTCCTTCATGCCGGCATCGTCGAGCGCGAGGCCCGCTGCGAACACGCCGAGTCGCTGCCAGTTTTCCATTTGGCGCTGGTCCTTGCGCCCGATCTGCTCCGACCAGTCGATCTCGGGCAGCTTGTGCACGACATAGGGCTTGAACTTATCGGCCTCGAGAACCGGTTCCGGAGCCGTCTTCGCAGATAGCAGCGCGAGATGCGCATCCTTGCCGGTGCCGTGGCAGGTGACGATCCCGACGCCGGTGATCACCACATCATTCGGTTGTTTGACCATATGCAATCCTCTCGCCGGCAGGCTGGCCAGCGTAAAATGCGGGTTTTCCCGAATAAGGCCCCAAGGTCAATAGGAATTGCGCCCTTGCGGCCGAATGCGCCTTACGCTTGGGCGGCCATCGCGGCCATCAGACCGACTTCCTCTGCGCGCTTGCGCACGATCGGGGCGAGCGGCACTTCGGAGAAAGGCATGGTGCGCAACTTCAATTGCGCGTCGCAGACCTTCTTGCCGCCGCTCGTGATCTTCGCCTTGGTGACGGCAAAGCCGGAACCGTCGTGTTCAAGCTCCGCTTCGATATCGAGGACGGCGCCCGGTTCGACGAAGGTGCGCATCTTGGCGCCATCGACCGACATCAGGAAGGGCATGGCCTCGAAGTCCTTGACCGCAAGCAGCAGCATGCCGGAGGCCTGTGCCATGGTTTCGATCAGGAGAACGCCAGGCACGAGTGGCATGCCGGGGAAATGCCCTTCGAAAACGGGGCTTTCCATCGGCACGGTCGAGGTGGCCTTCAAACGACCAAGGCCGAGATCCACGCTCTCGACCTTGTCAATCATCTGGAAGTATTCAAGCAGCATGACATGTCTCCGCCGCGTGGCGGATCAGCCCTTGGCAGCCCGCAATTCGTCGATCTTGGTGCACAGGTTCTTCAGAACGAAGTACTCCTCGGTCGAAACCTTGCCTTCGTTGACTTCCTGCGTCCACTGCTCGAGCGGGATCTTGATGCCGAATTCCTTGTCGATCGCAAAGACGATGTCGAGGAAGTCGAGGCTGTCGATGCCGAGGTCATCGATCGTGTGGCTTTCCGGCGTAATCGTCTCGCGATCGATTTCGCTGGTCTCTGCGATGATGTCGGCAACTTTGTCGAATGTAGCGGTCACGCCAGTACCTCATATGTCTCAAATTCTGGGTTCCACATAAGGAAAGCAGCGTGAAATGCCAATGGTGGTTTTGTATTGCAGCGAAATTTGCAGCCGAAGTGTTGCCTAAACAGCAATCGAATGGCGACCTTTGCCATTGGAGAGGTAGCTGTCGAAGACGGCGGCAATTGTCCGCGCAAAGGGACGACCTGCCTCGGTGATGACGAAGTGATCGTCTTCGATCAGACAGATGCGGTCCTGGTTGGACTGCGCAAAGGCTCGCGCTTCCGCAACGATGTCATCGACGGCATTGCCGAATTCGGACCGGAGCTCCCGGAAGGAGACAGTAAAGCGGCACATGATCTCCTCGATCACGCGGCGGCGCAGCCTGTCGTCATCGCTGACCGCAATGCCACGCACGGCGGTGAGACCGCCGGCATCGGCCATGCGCTGGTATTCGCCCGTAGCAGGCATGTTTTGCACGTAGCCCTGCGGCAATTGCCCGATCGAGGAGGCGCCAAGCCCGATCAGGGCTTCGGCGGCATCATCCGTATAGCCCTGGAAGTTGCGGCGCAGGCGCCCTTCCCGCGCCGCAACCGCCATCCGGTCGGACGGCAGCGCGAAATGGTCGATGCCGACGGGCTCGTATCCAGCAGCAACGAGCATCGAGGCGGCAAGGCTCATCTGCGCGAAGCGTTCCTCAAGGCCGGGCAGCACCTCTCCCTTGATCATCGTCTGATGCTTCTTCATCCACGGCACATGGGCATAACCGAAGAGGGCAATCCGATCCGGCGCAAGTGACAGGATGTCCTTGACCGTCTCTGCCACGCTCGTGTCGGTCTGGTGCGGCAGGCCGTAGAGAATGTCGCAATTCACCGAATGCACGCCCCGCGCCCGCACAGCCTCCACCACCGATTTCGTCTGTTCGAAGGTCTGGATCCGGTTGATCGCCTTCTGCACCTTAGGGTGGAAGTCCTGCACGCCGAGGCTGGCACGCGTCATGCCGATGGCGGCGAGTGCGTCATAGCGTGGCTCGTCGAGGTCGTTCGGGTCCATCTCGACGCTGATTTCGACGTCATCGGCAAAACGGAAGGCCGACCGAAGGGCTGCCATCAGATCGATCAGATCGTTTGGCCGCACCATGGTCGGCGAACCGCCGCCGAAATGCACGGCTGTGACGGCCGCGTCGCGGCTGACCAGCGCGCCGACGGCTGCGATCTCCTTCTTCAAAGATTCCAGATAGATCGCGATCGGCTCGTATTTCAGCGTATGTTTGGTGTGACAGGCACAGAACCAGCAGAGGCGGTCGCAATAGGGGACGTGGATGTAGAGCGAGATGCGCTCTTTTCCAGTGATCGCCTGGAGCCACTGCGCATATTTGCCGCAGTCGATATCTTCATGAAAATGCGGCGCCGTCGGATAGCTCGTATAGCGAGGGACAGCGCCGGAATACTTGGCGAGAAGGGAATTTTCCATGAGTTTGCGCTGCCTTGAGGTGTATCGAACTGCGACCAAAGATAGCGCCGTCACACATCGCGGCCTTTGACTTCGATCAATTTGCTGATACATTTCTCACGTAGAGTTTATTGAAACTCAGCGGCCCGAGGAGGGCACTCGACCGGACGCAGCCTCAAAGGCGCCGAGCGGTCTGACGGGATGGCTTCACCATGGACACCTACAGAAAACACTTCCCGGAATGCGAGGCTCCCGCGGTCTGCCGTTCCTGCGAAGCCCGTCATGGCGGCCTCTGCTCGGTGCTGACATCCGCCCAGCTGGTCGAACTCAATCGCCACTCGATTCGCCGTCGCGTCGAAGCCGGTAACGAGGTCATCGGACAGGGCGAGCAGGTCGGTAGCTACAGCAATATCCTGAAGGGCGTCATCAAGCTGTCGAAGATGATGGCCGATGGCCGCCAGCAGATCGTCGGCCTGCAGTTCGCGCCCGATTTCCTCGGCCGCCCCTTCCTCGGCGAAAGCACGATCACGGCGGAAGCCGCGACCGACACCGATATCTGCACCTTCCCGCGCAACATCGTCGACCGCATGGTCGGCGAAGTCCCGGACATGGAGCGCAAGCTGCATGCCCAGTCGCTGAAGGAACTCGACGAAGCGCGTGACTGGATGCTGACGCTGGGTCGCAAGACCGCCCAAGAGAAGGTCGCGAGCTTCCTCTACCTGATCGCGACCCATATCGATCCGGAAAGCGAGGGCACCCAGACCTTCGATCTGCCGCTCTCGCGCGCCGACATTGCTGACTTCTTGGGCCTCACGATCGAGACTGTCAGCCGCCAGATGACCAAGCTGCGCAAGGACGGGATCATCGTCATCGAGAACAATCGCCACGTCATCGTGCCGAAACTCGACCGTTTGCGCGACGCAGCCGGTATCGACTGACGCTCAGCGTCAGAGCCGGCGCCGATTCTTTTCTCAAGCGATGAATAGCCTGTTCAGGCCTAGAACAAGCGCGCGATCAGCCAGGCGACCGCGACAAAAGCCGCCATCACCGTACAGGCCAAGTAGAAGATCTGGATGCCGATCAGGATATCGGCGGGGCCGGCATCGCTGCGGCCTGCCGCATGCATCATCGGTTCGCTCACCCTGACGCCGCCATAGACGCGCGGGCCTGCCAGTTGCAGGTCGAGCGCGCCGGCCATTGCGGCCTCCGGCCAGCCGGAATTCGGTGAACGATGCAGGCCGCTGTCGCGAAGGGCTGCCGAGAAGGAGCGACGGCCTGCCCCTGCCCCTGCCCCGAGCTTCAGCCATGCCGCAAGCGCGATAAAGACGGCCGAAAGCCGTGCGGCGGGCCAGTTGGCAAGGTCATCGAGCCGCGCAGACGCCCAGCCGAAGTCGAAGAAGCGCTCGTTCTTGTGCCCTATCATCGAATCGGCGGTGTTGAGCATCTTGTAGGCGAGGATCCCGGGCAGGCCCGCGATCGCATACCAGAAGACCGGTGCCACCACGCCGTCGGCGAAATTCTCCGACAGGCTTTCGATCGCGGCGCGCGAAACACCCGCTTCATCGAGCGTCTTCGGATCACGCCCGACGATCATCGCCACCGCCCGGCGACCGCCGTCGAGCCCTTGCCCGAGCAGCCCATCGGCAACAGCCTGCACATGATCGCCAAGGCTTTTCTGCGCCAGGAATACACCGACAACGACGATTTCGAGGACAAGGCCGACCACGCCTAGAAATTCGAAGATCGAAGAGAGGACCAGGCCGACGACGGCAGAGGCGATGAGCAGCAGGACGATGGTGATAACACCGTTCAGCCGTCTGCCTTCGGCGGTAAACGTCGTGCGGTTCAGAGGCTTTTCGAAGAGATCGATGGCCTTGCCGAACAGGACCACAGGATGGGGCACGCGCTGCCAGAGCCAGGGCGGATCACCGACGACGCGATCAAGACCGATCGCCGCAAGCAGGATGAGGAGGTGGCTCATGTCTGTGGTTTCCGAAAGGAGTTGAGCGCCGCCAGAAGGCGCGCATCGCCGGCCTCGTCTTGGGAAAGGCCGAAGCGCAGCCAGTCTGGCCGGTAGTCGAATTTACGGGTCAGGATGTGATGGCTGCAGAGATGGCGGTGCAAGTCAGCAGCGTCCACATCCTCGACCAGATGGAAGAGATCCGTTCCGCCGCGCACAGTGAGGCCCGCATTCGACAAGACTTCGGAGAGTGCACGGGAACGCTGACGAATCTGGTCGGTGATGAGCCGTGTATCCGACGTCATCAAATGTTCGGCCAGAACCAATGCGGGCCCAGACACCGCCCAGGGACCGAGCCATTCTGCAAAACGCGTGGTGAGGCTCTCCTCGGCAATGACGAAACCAAGGCGGATCCCGGCAAGCCCGAAGAACTTGCCGAAAGAGCGGAAGACGATGAGGTTCGGGCTGGGTTCAGCTGCGAGGCTGTGGTCTGGAACCGTATCCCCGAAGGCTTCGTCGACAACGAGCAGCCCGTTCCGATGCACGAGGTCGCCGGCCAATGCCTGCAGCCTCTCCCGCCCGTAAAGCCGGCCATCGGGATTGTTGGGGTTCACCACGACAACAAGGCGATGATCGCTGTTGATCTGTTCGAGGTCGCTGATGGCGTCCACCGCGAGACCTGCCAGGGTGAAGGCTCGAACATATTCGCCATAGGTGGGCGTTAGCACGGCCACACGACTGCCCGGCGCAACGAGCCGCGGGAGGAGCTGGATGGCGGACTGTGTGCCCGGCACCGGCAAAGGCAGACGCGCGCCGGAGCGATAGTAGCCGCGAGCCGCTTCGCGCGCTGCCATTTCGCGTTCCTGGTCTGGAAGACGATGCCAGGCGCGCATCGGGATCTCGGGCAGTTCCGGTGGGCAGGGATTGATGCCGGTGGACAGGTCGAGCCAGTCCTCGATGCGCCCTCCGTAAAGCGAAGCGGCAGCCGCAAGTCCGCCGCCATGCTGGATAGGTCCGCTCATGCGCCCTCTCCCGCGACATCGATCAGATGCATGTAGGATCCCGCCACCGAGCCGCGACGTAGGCCGACGGAACCGAGTTGCTCGCCCAACGCATCCTCTGCTTCGAAAAGGCGGTCTGCAGCGCCCTCGGAGACGACGGTCGAATAGTGGAACTCGTGAGCGGTGAATTCACCAGCGAACAGGTCTGGTGCAAGCGACCGCAGCCGCCGATAGCCCAGATGCCGCTGGCGCGTCGCATAGCTGGTCACGAGGGGTAAAAGACCGAGCATGCCGTGACGTTTTCCGTCAGCATCGACCAGTCCCTCTCCGAGCACCATATAGCCACCACACTCGCCATAGATCCTGGCGCCCCGTTCGGCAGCGGACACCATGCCGACCTGGAAGCGCTGCGCCGAGCTAATTTTGCCCGCATGCAGTTCCGGATAACCGCCGGGCAAATATATCGCATCGACATCCGCCGACGGCGCTTCGTCTGCAAGCGGCGAAAAGAAGGAAAGCTCCGCGCCCTGGGCGCGCCAGCCTTCGAGCAGATGCGGATAGGAAAAGGCAAAGGCGATGTCGCGGGCGATTGCAATCCGCTGGCCGAGCCGCGGAAGGCTCGTGACCGTTGCGGAGCCCGAGGCGTCAGCCGTCTTGCCGGCCAACAGCATCAGGCGATCGAGGTCGACACCGGCCTCGATGGCATCGGCCGCATTTTCGATGAAGGTTTCGAGCGCACCATGTTCGCCCGCCTGCACGAGGCCGAGATGCCGTTCGGGCAGCGAAAGCGATTTATCGCTTCTCAAGCTGCCGAGAACCGGAACCTCTGTCTTCGCCATGGCTTCCCGCAGCATACCCTCATGCCGGTCACTGCCGACACGGTTGAGGATGACACCCGCGACCTGCACATCTGGCCGAAACCTGGAAAAGCCCGTGACAAGGGCTGCGACCGATTGCGAAGTCCGCCCGCAATCAACGACGAGGACCACCGGCAGCGACAGAAGGGCCGCAAGATCGCCGGCGCTTCCCGTCCCGTCGGCAGCACCATCGAACAAACCCATCATCGCCTCGATGATCAGCATGCCGCGTTCTGCACATTGAGCGGCCTGCGCCTTGAGGAACGCGGGACGCATGGCCCAGGGATCAAAGTTGAAACAGGACGCGCCACTCGCGGCGGCATGGAAGGCAGGATCGATATAGTCGGGGCCAGCCTTGCCCGGGGCAACGGAAATTCCGCGGCGGCGCAGCGCCCGCATCAGGCCAAGCGTCACCACTGTCTTGCCCGAACCGGAAGCCGGCGCGGCGATCAGCAGTCCGCTCATGCCGTGTCTTTCTGTTCCACGGCAAAGGGATCAGGCAGAAGCTTGCGACCGGAAAGCGCACCCAGCCAGTCGAGCGATGGCCGAAGCCGGACGACCTCGCCGATGACGACGATTGCCGGCGGCTCGATGCCGGCAGCGATCATGTCGGCTTCGGCGCGTCCTAGCGTGGTCTCGAGCACGGTCTGCTCCGGGGTAGCCGCATTGCAGACGAAGGCGACGGCCTCGTTACGCGAGCGGCCGGCAGCAATCAGATTGGCGGCGATCTGCCCCATGTGCTTCATCGCCATATACATGACGATGACAGGCGATCCGCGACCGATCGCGTCCCAGTCGATGCGGTCCGGCACCACCCCGGACGAATCATGCCCCGTGAGGAAGGTCACCGCATGATTGACCTCGCGATGGGTGACCGGGATGCCGGCATAGGCAAGCCCGCCGATTCCGGCCGTGATGCCGGGAACGATGCGGAAGGGCACGCCATGTTCGATGAGCGTCAGTGCCTCTTCGCCACCCCGCCCGAAGACGAAGGGATCGCCGCCCTTGAGGCGCAGCACACGGTGGCCGGCCCTGGCGAGTTCGACGAGACGAAGGGAAATGTCACGCTGTTTGGCGGACGGCTTGCCGCCGCGCTTGCCGGCATATTCGAGGATGGCGCCGGTCCGGGCCAGTTTCAGGCAGTCTTCGTTGACCAGGGCGTCGTGGACGATGACGTCTGCCTCCGACAACCCCTTGGCCGCGAGCAGGGTCAGCAGGCCCGGGTCTCCCGGCCCGGCGCCGGCCAGCCACACATGGCCCGGCTCGATGGCCGGCAGGCTTGTTGGCAAGACGAGACGCGTCATATCAGTCATGCTCATGGTCTAGGCCCCGTCGGAAAAAATTGCAATTCCGCCCCGCTGCTTTCCGCACGGAACCTGCGGTCACCTGACTTTCGCGCGGAGGCTGCCTCGCCTATAAGCGAGCCATGAGCGATGCCAATCGACCAGACGCGAAAGACGCAGCAGAAGGCCACCGGCTGGACAAGCCGGAAGGCGCGCCACTGCGCAACGGCTGGACGACTGGCGCCTGCGCCACGGCAGCGACCAAGGCGGCTTTCACGGCCTTGCTGACCCGCGCCTTCCCGGATCCCGTTTCGATCACGCTGCCGAAAGGCGAGACGCCGGCCTTCGCGCTTGCCTGCGAAGGCTTCGAGCGGGAGAGCGCCTATGCGGGCATCGTCAAGGATGCGGGCGATGATCCGGATGTAACCCATGGAGCCACCGTAATCGCGACGGTGACCCGCCTATCTCCCGGAAGCGGCATCCGCTTTGTGGCGGGCGACGGCGTCGGCACGGTAACGAAAGCGGGCCTTCCGATCGCAGTCGGCCAGGCCGCGATCAATCCGGTGCCGCGCGCGATGATGACAGCAGAGATCGAGGCGCTTGCGGCAGAGCATCAGGTGTCGCCGGATGTGGAGATCAGGATATCGGTGCCGGGTGGCGCCGCGATCGCCGAAAAGACCTGGAATCCGAGGCTCGGCATTCTCGGTGGCATCTCCATCCTCGGCACCACGGGCATCGTCCATCCCTTCTCCTGTGCTGCCTGGATCCACTCTATCCATCGCGGCATCGACGTGGCGCGCGCCGAGGGACTGACGCATCTGCTGGGCGCGACCGGATCGACTTCGGAAAAGGCAGCCCAGGTCTTTCATGATCTGCCCGACGGGGCGCTGATCGACATGGGCGACTTTGCCGGTGGCCTTCTGAAATATCTGCGCTCCCATCCGGTGCCGCGCCTGACGATCGCGGGTGGCTTTGCCAAGATGTCGAAACTCGCCCAAGGCGCACTCGACCTGCATTCCTCCCGCAGTCAAGTCGACAACATGTTTTATCTCTCCCTCCCTTGCACCATGTCGCTGGGTGAAACCGAGCGGCGCGCCGTGCAGGAAGCGAACACCGCGATGGAAGTGCTGGAGATCATGACGACGGCCAAGGTCGAGATCGCGCAATCGGTGGCCGAGGCGGCGAAGCTGACCGCCGAAGGCGTGCTGCGCGACAGCGGCGTCACCGTGGATATCCTCGTCACCGACCGCAAGGGCACGGTCATTGCCCATGCCCAGTAGCCGGCCCGCATCTCGACAGAAGATCCTGATCCTCGGCGGAACGGCAGAAGCACGACTGCTGGCCGCACAACTCATCGAGGAAGGCCATAGCGTGACGACCTCGCTGGCGGGGCGGACGGTCGATCCGGTGCTGCCAGACGGCGAGGTTCGCATCGGCGGCTTCGGCGGCGCAGATGGGCTCGCGGCCTATCTGCGGGACGAGCAGTTCGACCGAATGATCGACGCGACGCATCCCTTCGCCAGACGCATCAGCGAGAACGCCATCAAGGCTTCAGCGATCTCGGGGATCCCGCTCGAACAAAGGCTGCGACCCCGCTGGCAGAAGCAGCCCGGCGACCGCTGGAAGTCCGTGGCGACGCTTGAGGCGGCAGCGGAGGCGTTACCGCAAGCGGCTACGGTATTTCTCGCTCTTGGCAGGCAGTATCTGGATGCCTTCATCGGACGGGACGACTGCCGCTTTGTCATCCGCATGGTCGACCCGCCGGAGACGCCACTCGGTTTTTCCGATCACATGCTCGTCCTCGGCAAGCCGGCATCGGATCCCGACCGGGAGGCAGACCTCTTTACCGCGCATGGCATCACGCATCTCGTATGCCGTAATTCCGGGGGACCCGCGGGTTACGCCAAGATCATCGCGGCACGGCGGCTGGCACTGCCTGTGATCATGATCGAGCGGGACTGACCAAGATCAGCCTCAGCGGAATTCGAAGATCTGGCGGAAGACGCCGGGCGCGATAATCGACAGCGGGTTGATCACGAGGTTTGGCTTGGACGTTGCCCCGGTCAGCTTGAAGGTAATCCCGAGCAGGCCACGGTCGCGGCCATTGCCGAGGATGGCGCCGATGACAGGCAATTCGCCAAACAGACGATTGAGACCATAGGCGGGCATGAAGGTGCCGGTCAGATCGATCCTTCCGGCCTGGTCGCGGACGATGCCCTGGAAGGTCGCGCCGATCTGTTCTCCGCGCACGATGCCGTTCTCGACGCTGAGCGTGCCGTTGACCATGGCCAGACGGGCGAATGCACGCTGGAACCGGGCAGAGCTGACATCGATGTCGCTGCGTACAGCATTGTTGAGGCTGCGCCCGTCGGCACCGGTCGGTGTCGAGACGATGGTCTGCAGGCGCTCTTCATTCTCGACCTGGAAATTGCGCAGATCGAGATTGCCGCTCCAGGCACCGTCGCGGGTCTCAGTCAGCCGCAGATTGGCAAGCCCGCCTCCGAGCCGCTTATAGGTATCGAGGAAGCGCAGCACAGCTCCAGCGTCACTCGTCGTCACCGACAGCTCCCGAAGCCCTTCCGGCTGGCGCAGTTTGGCCACCAGCGCCTGGCCACTGCCCGTCACGCCGGAGAAATCCACGGCATTCACGCGACCCTTGCCCGCACCATAGATAATCGAGACACCCGACAGCTGTTCGCCACCGAAGCCGAGAACGCGCTCGAACCGGCCCTCGATCCTGAGTGAGGTGCTGGACTTCGCCGTCTCACCGTCACTGGATGGGTTTTGCAGGGTGGAGAGCAGCGAGCGAGCATCAAAGGCGCGCCCATTGGCAACGACCGAATAGACACCCTTGGTGAGCCGCACGGTAAGCGCGACGTCGTCCTCAGGCGAGAGCCGCACCCGCGACAGATTGGCTGCCACAAGCCCCCGGTCGTCGGCCGAGAGATCGCCGATCGCCCCGAAACCATCGCCATCCAGCTCGAACTTCTCGATCAATGATAGCTCGCCATTCTTGGACAGTTCGAACGTCGCCTTTGCGCCAATCCCCTGCCCCTTCGACCACCCCACCCAGGGGATGGTGAGCGTCGCAGACCGCAGATCGACGGACACGGCCTGACGGGTTTCATCGAGGCGGCGCAGTTCGAGCTTCATCGGACCATTGACGATCTCGCCAAGCCCGGGCACCAGCTTTTCGCGAGTTGCGTTGTCAAGCGTGGCCGTGACGACCCGCTCGCGGGCGACGTCCCCCTCGCCCTTCCGAACCGGTTCGGTGAGTTCGACCTCCATCGGCACATCGTCGATGAGCGCTTCGGCATCCAGCTTGGCCTTGTCGACGTCGACGAGCAGCTTGCCGGTCACATCGCTGATGCGCCGGCCGTCGAAGGGTTTCGCCACATCGACATCTTCCAGATCGACCTCAGCCGTCCAGCTCGGGGTCGGCGGCCGCTGGTCGGGGACCAGACCGAGGCGGATCTTCGCCTTGCCCCGCACCTTGCCGGCAAAGTCATCGGCCTTGAAATCGACGGTGCGCAAGGCCTCGATCGGCTTGAACGACACCAGTTCGGCAACGGCATCCGCCGCACCACTGACATCGAGCTCCAGATCCGCCATCAGCGGCTTTTCATAAGCGTCCTGCAGAACGAGCTTTCCGCGATCGAGGTTCACCATGCGTCCTGACGGGAAGAAGGAGCCGGCCGAGCGGATGTCGACATCCACCCGTTCTCCCAGCATGTCGAAGCGCCCATAGACATCGCGAAGCGGCGGCAGCTCACCGGTGAGGTTCAGCCGGGCATCCTCGAGATCGAAGCCGATCTTCAGCTCGTCGGCATTGAGGCGGACCGGCTTCGGATCGATCGACAGGCGGTTCTGCGGAATGAAGACGTCGATTGTGCCGCGCGGAATGATACCGCCATAGAGGTTCTCAAGCACCCATTGCCGGGGCTTGGAAGCGATCCAGTAGGGCCAGAGCTGCTTGACGACGCTGGTCGCCATGTTCTGCACTTCGGCGTTGAAGCGGATCTCTGGACCCGTGCCGCCGAAGCGCACCTGCAGTTTGCCACGCATGTTGCCGCCAGGCGTCGAGGCATCCAGCGTGTCGAGCTGCAGCATGTTCTCGCCGACCAGATAGCGACCATAGCCTTTCAGGAAGAAGGGAAACGGTGTCTCGCCGGCCGTGGGCACATTCGCCCGCCCGTCGGTCACCACCAGATCAATGCCGAAACCCTTGCCGAAACTCGGTCCCTCAGGAAGCCGGTCGAGATCGATGATGCCACCCGAGAGCGGAAACACGGTCTCGCCGAAACGAGCGACGGAATCCGCAAGTTCGATCGTATCCTTGGAGAAGTCGTAGGAAAGCTTGAGCGCTGCGTCCGTCAGTTCCTGGCGTTGGCCATCCGAGTAGAAGCCGCCATTGCGCATGTTGATTCCGAGCGACATGGCGGGCGCCTGCCCGCCATCGGCGCGTCGTGCCGTCAGAAGCAGCTCGGCAGAGCCATCGATGCCCTGGCGTGCCTCACCGGTACTGGAGCGCCGGAGCAGGAATGGCGTGACCCGGACATCGGCAATGCGCATCGTCAAAGATTCAGCACGACCGTCGACATTGGTGGTTAGCGCGGTCAGCTCCGTCTGCTGGCCGTTGACCGAGACTGCGCCGAAGATCGACAGCGAATCGTCTTCGCCCCGCTCCAGCGCGACATCATCGATCGCAATGGTGAGCGGTCGCCCGCTTGCACTCGTCGACTCGATCTCCAGACCGGCAAGACGCATACGGTCGAGACCGCCGCGCGCGATCATGCCCTGCAGTCTGTCTAATTCTTCGAAAGCACCGGCCAACCGCGCCGGAACCTGGTCAATCCGGAGACCGCTCAGATCGATCGGCTTACCCTTGGGCAGCACCGTAGCGTCAAGATTGATACCCTCACTCACCACTTCACGGATTACGAAACGGCCGCCGAGCAGAGCCAGTGGTTCGACGATGAAGCGTACGGATTGGGTCAAGGCCACCTGCTGGCCGCCGGCCTGCTCGTGCAGGGTGACGTCGCGCGCCTCGACCGTCAGCTCCATGCCGTCAGAGAATCGGACTTCGGTGCCGCCGATCTTGGCAGTGAACTGAGCTCCCAGCGCCCTGTTCAGCACCGCCTGGGCGCGCTGGGCAAGGGCTGAATCAAGCGTACCGCTTTCGACCACCACGTAGACGGCGAAGAACACCACGAGCCAAAGCCCGGCAAAGCCGGCCAAGACCCTGAGAAAGCGACGGAACAGCGACCGCTTCGGCGGTGGACAATGCACGATGAGGGGATCTTCGGCCTGGGCGGACGGAAGGGCATGCAGCGGCACGATGTCCCGCTTGCGAAACCGTAGCTTTTCGCCCCGGATCTCAGACATGTGCTGGTGATTGTCTCCGTCGACCGATGCCGCTAACAAGTCGCTCTGGACGACTTCGGAGCGGACTATATATCGATGATGCCCAGATTCACTCATAAAACGGGCAAAAGAAAGGTTATCCCATGACGGATTTGATTGCCGGGGAAAAGGCCCCCGATTTCTCCCTGCCCCGCAACGGCGGCGGCACCGTTTCGCTCTCCGATTTCGCCGGAAAACCAGTGGTTCTCTACTTCTACCCCAAGGACGACACGAGCGGCTGCACGACCGAAGCCATCGACTTCTCGGGCCTCAGCGCAGAGTTCGAAAAGCTCGGCGCGACCGTGATCGGCGTCTCGCCCGATTCGGTGAAGAGCCATGACAAGTTTGCCGCCAAGCACAGCCTGTCTGTAGTGCTTGCCGCCGACGAAGAGCACACGGCACTGGAAGCCTATGGGGTCTGGAAGGAAAAGAGCATGTACGGCAAGACCTATATGGGTGTCGAACGCTCGACCTTCCTGATCGACGGATCGGGCAAGGTGGCCGAAGTCTGGCGCAAGGTGAAGGTTCCTGGCCATGCCGAGGCCGTGCTGAAGGCGGCGCAGGCCCTCTGACATGCCCGAGATGACGCAGCCCGAGACGGCTTTTCACTCCCTTCGCGGCGCTGCCACACTTGCAATCCTGAGCGCCGACCTTAATGAGAAGACGGCGCTCGCACAAACGGCGGCGATCCGCTGGCAGGAACGCCGCCTGTCCCTGCGCTCGCCGCTCGATCCGCCGCTTCCCGATCGACCTGGCCGCCCGGAAAAGCCGGAACTGGTTCCGCCGAAGGCGGTCGGCAAGCGCTCGCTGCACACGTTGCCGGGTCGCGTGGCGTTGCTGCATGCCCTCGCCCATATCGAGCTCAATGCCGTCGATCTCGCGCTCGACATCGTGGCCCGCTTTGCAACAGAACCGGTGCCGCACTCCTTCTTCGACGGCTGGATGAAGGTGGCCTTCGAGGAAGCCAAGCATTTCAACCTGGTGCGCGATCGCCTGCGGACACTCGGCGCCGACTATGGCGACATGCCAGCCCATGATGGCCTGTGGCAGGCAGCCCACTCGACCAAGAACGACCTGACGGCGAGGCTCGCGGTGGTGCCCCTCATTCTCGAAGCGCGCGGCCTCGACGTGACGCCTGCACTGCAGGACAAGATGCGCGAGACCGGAGACATCGAAAGTGCCGACGTCCTGAAGGTCATCTACGAGGACGAGAAGGGCCACGTGGCTGTTGGCGCCAAATGGTTCCGTTTTCTCTGCGCCCGCGAAAAGCGGGACCCGGCGCGCGCCTTCCAGGATCTCGTGCGTGCCAATTTTCGCGGCCAGCTGAAAGCACCGTTTAACGATGTCGCCCGCGCCGAAGCCGGCCTCACGCCATCCTTTTACCGGTCGCTTTCTTCCAAGAACAATTCCTCGGTTTGAACCGCAATTCCAATCGCCTAACGCTTCATTAACCCTAATTATGCGTAACTCCTAAAGGCGGGAGCGGACAGGCGACTCACCGCCATCGGACATTCGCGCGGCAGCGATTGATCGAGCAGGAATTGGGGGTCAGCGTGGCGACGACTTCAAACAATCAGGTCTTCGGAAAGCGCAAGGTGCAGCACGTCGTCATCCTGGCGAGCGGCGACCGGATACGCCACATGACGATCCGCCCCTGGATGATTGCCCTGACCGTCTGCTTTCTTGGCACAATGGCCATCGGCTATCTCGGTGCCACGACCTATCTCGTTCTGCGCGACAATCTGATCGGCGCCACCATGGCGCGGCAGGCACGCATGCAGCACGAATACGAAGACCGAATCGCAGCGCTTCGCGCTCAGGTCGACCGCGTTACCTCAAGGCAGTTGCTCGACCAGCAGGTCGTCGAGGAAAAAGTGGAAAAGCTCCTCGAACAGCAGATGGCCCTGACATCACGGCATGGCCGGATCGGCGCCCTTCTCGAGGGTTCCCCCTCCGACGCCCTGCCCGCCGGCGGACCAGTCCCGGCCGAGAAGCCTCTCGTCGACAGCAAGGATCAGGCAGCTCTCTCCAACGGCACCGAAGCTTTCGCTGCCCTTCTCGGGAGCGAAGGCGCATCACGTCCATCAGCGACAGCCGAGAAACCGCCCGTAGCGCTCGGCTATGTTCCGATGACAGGCGAGAATGTCGCCGATCGTGCCGACCGCCTCTTCTCCCACATGACCTTGTCCTTGAAGGAGATCGAAGCGGAGCAGCTGCAGCGCATCGATCAACTGGCAAGCGGCGCGTCCCAGACAGCGGACGAGATTGCCGCCATTCTCAAGCGACAGGGTGTACCGATTGAAGAGATTGCAGCTCTGCCGGTGGCCGATGCCGTCGGCGGCCCTTACCTGGCGCCGCAGTCGGACCGCGACTTCAATGCCTCGATCAACGCGCTCGATGCAGCCCTCAACCGTCTTGAAACCGTTCGCGGAACCGCAAAACGCCTGCCCTTTGCCAATCCGGCGCCGGGCCAGGAAATCACCAGCCGATTCGGCAACCGACCCGACCCCTTCTTCGGTGGTCTTGCCATGCATGCGGGGATCGATTTCAGGGCGCCGACCGGCACGGAAATCCGCTCAACGGGCAGCGGCAAGGTCGTCACCGCAGGCTTTTCCGGCGGCTATGGCAACATGGTCGAAGTCGACCACGGCCTGGGCCTCACCACGCGTTACGGCCACATGTCGCGCGTTCTCGTCAGCGAGGGCGACACTGTCGAGCCGGGCCAATTGATCGGTCTTTCGGGCTCCACGGGCCGGTCAACGGGGCCGCACCTGCACTACGAAGTACGCCGCAACGGCGATCCCGTCGATCCGATGCGCTTCCTCAATGCCGGCATGAAACTGACGCCGCTGATCAATTGACGCGGCTATTCGAAAACCGGAAACTCGCCTTGTGCGACACCCAGAAAGCGAATGCATTATAATTGATTTGCTCAACTCTTGCCAATTAATGGTGAACATTAAGCCTTTGTAGGGGTAAATCCGCCTGTTTCCTTGACTTTCCGGCAGTTTCCCACTATTCGCCGCAACCATTGGAGCCCAATCTCAAGGGCTATAGAGCGATGTTCGCGAGAACAGGAACGGAAACTACTTCCCTTTGACCACTTTTGCTGACCTTGGCCTGAGCCAAAAAGTCCTTTCTGCCGTCACTGATGCCGGCTACACGATCCCGACCCCAATCCAGGCAGGCGCCATTCCGCCGGCCCTGCAGCGGCGGGACATTCTCGGCATTGCGCAGACTGGCACCGGCAAGACGGCATCCTTCGTTCTCCCGATGCTGACGCTGCTCGAAAAGGGCCGCGCCCGGGCCCGCATGCCGCGCACGCTCATTCTGGAGCCGACGCGCGAACTGGCAGCGCAGGTCGCCGAGAACTTCGAAAAGTACGGCAAGAATCACAAGCTGAACGTCGCGCTCCTGATCGGCGGCGTGTCCTTCGACGAGCAGGACCGCAAGCTTGAACGCGGCGCAGACGTCCTGATCTGCACGCCCGGCCGCCTGCTCGACCATTGCGAACGCGGCAAGCTCCTGATGACCGGCGTTGAAGTCTTCGTCATCGACGAAGCCGACCGCATGCTCGACATGGGTTTCATCCCCGACATCGAGCGCATCGCCAAGATGATCCCCTTCACGCGCCAGACGCTTTTCTTCTCGGCAACCATGCCGCCGGAGATCCAGAAGCTGGCCGACCAGTTCTTGCAGAACCCCGAGCGCATCGAAGTCGCACCGCCGTCCTCGACGGCGAAGACCGTGACCCAGCGCCTGGTTGCCTGCCACAACAAGGATTACGAAAAGCGCTCGACGCTGCGTGACCTGATCCGCGCCCAGGACGACCTGAAGAACGCGATCATCTTCTGCAACCGCAAGAAGGATGTGGCCGACCTCTTCCGTTCGCTTGAGCGCCACGGCTTCTCGGTCGGCGCCCTGCATGGCGACATGGATCAGCGCTCGCGCACCACGATGCTGGCGGGCTTCAAGGCCAATGCGATCACACTGCTCGTCGCGTCCGACGTCGCAGCCCGTGGTCTCGATATTCCGGATGTCAGCCACGTCTTCAATTTCGACGTTCCGATCCACGCCGAAGACTATGTCCACCGCATCGGCCGTACCGGCCGTGCTGGACGCTCCGGTGCAGCCTTTACCTTGGTGACGCGCAGCGACACCAAATTCCTCGATGCCATCGAAAAGCTGATCGACCAGAAGATCGAATGGCTCGATGGTGACCTGTCGGCGCTTCCGGCGCCTGCGGAGAGCCACGACGAAAGCCGTGGAAAACGCGGCCGCGACAAGGATCGCGAGCGGCGCGGCGGTCATAAATCCGATACGCGCAGCGAGTATGTCAAACCGGTAGAGGAACAACAGGTGGTAGAAGCGGTGAAGGTCGAAGTGGTCAAGGCAGAACCGGTAGCGGCGGAACGCAGAACGGACAAGCGCCGCGATCAGAACCCGCGCAACAACCGCAACAATCCGTCGCCGGCCAATGACGACAACCGCGATCGTCGTCGCAACCGTCACCACGACCATGACGACGGCCCGACGCCTGTCGGCTTCGGCGATGACATCCCCGCCTTCATGCTGATCGTTGCTGCCGCAAAGGCCTGATCCTTGTGGGTCAGCCCGGTATCGATTTCCCCGGTCTCGGGGTTGGTCTTGCCATCCTTCGGGATGGCAAACTGCTTTTGTGCAAGCGAATGAAGGCACCGGAAGCCGGCCACTGGAACATCGTGGGCGGCAAGGTCGACTATATGGAGCCGGCAGAGATTGCCGCACGCCGCGAAGCCGAGGAAGAGACGGCGCTCGACATCGGCGAAATCCGCTATCTCGGCCTGACCGAGCAGCGGATCGAGGCGGACCGCCAGCACTGGATTTCCCTGCTCTATGTCACCGATGACACGACCGGCGAGCCGCAGCTCACCGAACCAGACAAGCTCTCGGAGATCGGCTGGTTTGATCTCGACGATCTGCCGCAGCCGCTTTCGGTCTTCACACAGACAGTTCTGACTTATCTGCGCTGAGCGGCTTCCCGCTCGGTGACCCGGATCGCGGCATCAAGCGCGATACGCGCCCACTTCGCCATCATGTCGGGATCATCGAGCGCCTCGTCCGGTACCGTCCAGTAGGGCATGGCCACGGGCTTGCCATTGCGGCCCTCGTAACGCCAGCGGCTGGCGCCGGCTTCTTCCAGCAGCGCCGCACTCTCGTCGTCGCCTTTCAGCATCAACTCGCCGCGCAGTTCGAGTGCGAAGATGATGCCGCGCGCATAGATGCCCTTGCCGCCGAACATTCGTCGGATCGTTACAGGCCCGACCGCCTCGAACATCTCCTCGATTGCCGCATTGTCCATCTTCAGTCCCTCAGGATGCCACCGGCGGCGAGAATAGCCTCGGGCGTATCCACATCAAGACGGGCAGCGGGGCCGATTTCGACATCGATGACGGCAAGGCCCGCGCTTTCGATCACCGGTCGCGCACCGATATCGCCCTCAAGCGCCTTCAAGGCCTCGAAGGTGGCGGCCGGCAGAACAACGGGATTTCCCCGCTGGCCATCGGAAACCGCACGCACGATCGCCTTGCCACCTGCCTTGCGATAGGCTTGGGCGAGCGCCGCGATATCAGCCGACGAGACATTCGGCATGTCAGCGAGCAGGACCATCATCCCAGGCAGTCCCTGTGCTTCGATGGCGGCGAGCCCCACCTTCAGCGAGCTTGCCATGCCGCTCGCGAAATCCGGGTTGTCCTCCACCTGCGCGCCAAGCCCTGAAAGCGCCTCGGCGACCTCCGCGCTGCGATGACCGGTGACAACTGTCACCGGCCCACACTTTGCCTCCGCCGCCTGGCGAACAGAGCGCCGCACGAGCGGCTCGCCCTCGAATTCAGCCAGTAGCTTGTGTCGACCGCCCTCGCCCATGCGGCTCGCACGACCGGCAGCAAGCACCACGAGCCCGAAGGCAGCGGGATCGGCGTCTGCGGTTGCGGCAAGGCGCGGCAGCGGACGGCTCGGGATCTCCATCAAGAGACCACCCACACCCCAGCCTGCCATCTCGGCCCGATCGGGTGGATGGCCGGCGAGGATCCTGTTCAGCACCCAATCGAAGCCGTTCTCCTTGGGCGAACGGGCGCAGCCGGGCGCACCGATGACCGGCACGCCATCGACATGGCCGAGCACAAGCAAATTGCCCGGATCAACCGGCAGGCCAACCTGAGTGACGTCGCCATCTGCCAGCCGGATGGCCGAGGGAATGACATCCTCTTGATCGGCGACCGCTGAGGCACCGAAGACCACGATCAGTGGCGGATCATCTCGTTCAGGCAGTGTTTCCTCGAGAGACGCACGCAATGCCTCTGCCACAGCCTCGGCCTGATGGGCCACGCGCCGTTCCGAAACCAACCGGCTGGCCGAGGGCATGAGCCGGGCTTCGAGCACGCGCGCCGTCTTCTCCATGACGGACGGTTTGAGCGACGGCAATTGCGTCGCAATGAGATGGACGCGATGCGCGCGATAGGGTGCCACTTCAAAGGCGTAAGCTTGCTCAAGGATCGCTGCCGCAGCTGCCACGCTCGCACCTGCGACCGCCAGCGGAATGATCTTGATCGTCGCCACGAGATCGCCAGCCCGCACGTCGCGACGATCGCTGAGACAGGCGAGCGTAATAGCAGGGTCCACCGCATTGAAGCGATCGACGACAGCCCTGTCCGTCAGGAAGAGCCCGTTTTCACTGGCGTAGAAATTCACCCGTCCCGTCGAGGCGGGACTGCGGCTGAGACCCTTGGGCTTGATGGCGGTGCTCAGTCTCTCGGCAGCCTCGTCTTCGGTCAGGTCACCTGGCTCGAGGCGACAGGCGATGACGGTTGAGATGCCCTCGGCGGTCAGGCGCGCGATATCACCAGCCTGCAGGAGATGGCCCTTTGAAAGCTTGCCGGAGGAGAGTGGCTGGGAATGCGCGAGGATCGAACCTTCGGCCTCGACGGTCGGGATTGGCCCGAACTTCATGCGTTCGCCTCTTGCGGGATCGAGGCGGAGACAAGGCTGCGCCTTCGCAGCGACTGGATGATCTCAGCGAGGATGGCGACCGCGATCTCCGCCGGCGTGGCAGCACCGATATCGAGACCGATCGGGGCGCGGATGCCGGCTATGGCCTCGCCATTAAGGCCGGCCGCACTCAATCGCTCGATCCTCTTTGCATGGGTTTTCCGCGAACCCAACGCGCCGACATAAAAACAGCCGGCGTTAAGGGCTGCGATCAGACCGGGATCGTCGATCTTCGGATCATGGGTGACTGCGACCATCGCGCTGTAGCGGTCGAGCGGCATGCTCGCAAACACGTCGTCAGGCCAATCGGCGTGCAGGTCGATGCCGGCGAAACGCTCCGGTGTTGCGAAGGCCGTGCGCGGATCGATGATGGTTACCGCGAAGCCTGCAAGCGCCGCCATCGGAGCCAGCGCCTGGCTGATATGCACGGCACCGATCACCACGATTTTTGGCGGCGGAAGATGCACGTTGAGGAAGAGGCTCCGACCGTCGATCTCGACCATGCCCGACTTGCCGGAGAGCAGCCGCACCTCGATTTCCTGTCCGAGGTCACCGGTCGGCACCTGATCTTCCGTGATCAGCCGGGACGTGCCGGCGGCGAGATCGCTCACCAGCACGGCGCCGCGGCGATCGCGCTTGGCAGTATTCAGGGCCGTAAGGGTCCAAACATCCATCAGCCGAGCCTCTCGACATGAACCCTGATGCGTCCGCCACAGGAGAGCCCGACGCGCCAGGCGGTTTCGTCGGCGACCCCGAATTCCAGCATTTTTGCCGCGCCGCTCTCGATGACATCTAGCGCTTCGGTAATGACGGCCCCTTCAACGCAACCGCCGGAGACCGAGCCTTCGAAATTACCCTCGCCGTCGATGACAAGGTGGCTGCCAACCGGGCGCGGCGCCGAGCCCCAGGTCTCGATGACGGTGGCAATGGCGACCGACCGGCCTTCGGCGTGCCAGCTCTCAGCGATCGTGAGTGGGTCGCGCAGGGCGGTATCTGAGGTCATGACGGGCTCCTTTCAGGACCGAGGTAACGCTTCGGGTCGCAATCTCGATCCGGTGCGCCGGACAAAGATTGCACCAGATCCGACAGGGCTTCCAGATTGTGCACCGAGCGCAACTCGTCGACATGCGGCAGCATTGCGCGGACGCCGCGTGCGCGGGCCTCGAAACCCGCAAAACGCAGGAGCGGGTTGAGCCAGACGAGGCGGCGGCAGGAGCGGTGCAGACGATCGGTTTCGCGCGATAGAAGCTCCACCTCGTCACGCTCCAGTCCGTCGGTGATGAGCAACACGACGGCGCCCTGCCCCAGCACGCGCCGAGCCCAATGCCGGTTGAAGAGCTTCAGCGTTTCGCCGATCCGCGTGCCGCCCGACCAGTCAGCGACGGCATCGGTGCACTGGGCGATCGCCTCGTCCGGGTCACGATGGCGAAGCTGGCGGGTAACATTGGTAAGCCGGGTGCCGAACAGGAAGGTGTGTACGCGGCGACGGCGCTCGGTCAGCACATGAAGGAAATGCAGGAAGATGCGGGTGTACTGGCTCATGGAGCCGGAGATGTCGGCGAGGATGACGAGCGGCGGCGGCTGTTGCCGGCGCTCGCGGAATTTCGGCAGCATGAGATCGCCGCCGGTACGCAGCGACTGCCGCATCGTCGCCCGCGGATCGATGATCCGCCCACGGGGTGACAGCCGATAGCGCCGGGTCTGGACCAGATCGAGCGGCATGGCGAGCCGTTCGATCGCGCGTCGCGCCTCCTTGAGCTCGCTGGCGGTCATCTGCCCGAAATCGAGCCGGCGAAACACCTCCTGGCCGGAAACCGTGAGCCGCGCATCGATCTCGACATCGGGCTCGTCGCGCGGCTTCGACTCACGGCTCTTATCGGCAAACAGCGCGTCACTGACCCGCGCACCGCCGGCCTTCGGCTTCTGCCGCTCGCCGATGGCAGCCACCGGCGACATCAGCGCGATCATCTTGCCGACGAGATCCCGCGAGCGCCAGAAGATCGAAAAGGCCTCGTCGAAGACGGGCTGATCCTCGTGGCGTTTGACGAAGATGGCCGACAGCGCCGCATGGAACTCCACGCGCGAGCCGATGCCGATTGCATCGATCGCCGCGATGGCATCGATGAGGGCACCAGGCCCGGGCTTCAGGCCAGCCTTTCTCAAGACGCGGGCAAAATGCACGATATTGTCGGCGAGCCGCCCGTCCCCTTGAGCCGGTGGCGGCACGACGATGCCGTCGCGTCGGCTGCCCTGGTGCGGCCCGAAGGTTTCCATCTCAGCCGGCCTTCGCCAGCAGTTCGGCCTTGACCTCGGAAAGCAGCTTTTCGCCTTCACTCCCCTGGATGCGGGCGATGTCCTCCTGATATTTCAGGAGCGTGCCCAGCGTATCCGCAATCGTCTCCGGATCGAGTGCGAGCCGGTCGAGTTCGGTAAGCGCTGTCGCCCAGTCGATGGTCTCGGCGATGCCGGGGTTCTTGAAGAGATCGACGGTCCTGAGCTTCTGCACATAGGCAACGATCTGTCGGGAGAGCTGTTCGTTGCAGCCCTTGACCTTGCGCCTGATAATGGCGAGTTCGTCGGCAGCGGCCGGATAATCAACCCAGTGATAAAGGCAACGACGCTTCAAGGCGTCATGCACTTCGCGCGTCCGGTTGGACGTCACGATGACGATCGGCGGCTCGGCGGCCTTCACGGTTCCGAATTCGGGGATCGTCACCTGGAAATCCGAGAGCACTTCGAGCAGGAACGCCTCGAAGGCCTCGTCCGTGCGGTCGAGTTCATCGATCAGGAAGATGGGCGCCCGGCCGGGCTGGCCCTCAAGCGCCTGCAGGACCGGGCGGCGGATGAGATAGCGTTCGGAGAATATGTCGCTCTCAAGCCGCGAACGATCCGAGACGCCCGAGGCCTCGGCCATGCGGATTTCTAGCATCTGGGCCGGATAATTCCACTCGTAGACGGCGGAAGCGATATCGAGGCCTTCGTAACATTGCAGGCGGATCAGCGGTCGGTCGAGGGCCTTGGCGAGAACCTTGGCGACCTCGGTCTTGCCGACGCCCGCCTCACCCTCGAGGAAGAGCGGGCGTTTCATCCTGAGCGCCAGGAACAGCACGGTGGCGAGCGGCCTGCCGGCCAGATAATCCTCCGCCGACAGAAGATCGATAATGCCATCGATCGTCTCCGGCAGTGCCTTTCCCGAGGTCTCTGCCATGTCTCCTCCCATGTTTGAGCGGAAGCTTATAGCGTGCGGTAGCCCCGGTCCAGATAGATGAGCGACGGCTCACGCGCGCCGAAATGAACGGCCCTCACTTCGCCGAACAGCACCGTATGGGTGTTGGTGACCTTGCGGTCGGTGACCACGCAGTCGAAGGCGACGATGGCATCGGAGAGCACGGGTGAGCCCGTCGCCATGACCTGCCATTCCGCAAGCGCGAAACGCTCTTCGGACGTCAGCTTGCCGAAGCCGGCAAAGGCATTGGCGAGATCCTGATGATGGGCGCCCAGCGTATTCAACGCAAAATGCCCGCTCTCGAAGAGCACGGCATTGCTCGGATTGCTGTTGTTGAGGCAGGCGAGCACGGTCGGTGGACTGTCGGAGACAGAGCAAGCCGCCGTGATCGTCACGCCGCGCCTGACACCCTCATGCTCCGTCGTCACGATCTGCACATGCCCCGCATAGCGGCTCATGGCTTCGCGATAGGCGACCGGATCCAGACCTTGCATGCTCAAATTCACGTCTCCCCTTGAAGGCATCCCCCGTAGAAACCGCAATATGGGCCGCGGCCCTTACCTTTTCCACAACAGGAGCACGATTTCGTTCCAACCACCCGACGAAGGCCGGAAACCCAGCATTTCCAAATGGCTGCGCTTTCGGCTAGGATTGCGTCATGATGCAGAAGCCCCTATTGAAACTTGCTCTCGCAACCTCGCTGCTCCTGGGCGCCTACCTCGGCGCGCCCTCGGCCGCCGAGTTCAAGATTGCCGTCGTCGCACCCCAGAATGGCCCATTCGCGGTGCTCGGAGACCAGGTGCGCCAAGGCGCAACTCTGGCTGCGGGCAAGCTCTCGATCGCGCTCATTGAAATCGATGAGAGCTGCAGCGAAGGCAGCGGCAAGGCGATTGCGGACGCGATTTCGGCAGCGGGCGCAACGGCCGCAATCGGATTTCTCTGCAGCGAGAGTTTGAAGGACGCCCTTCCCACGCTGCGCCAAGCCAATGTGCCGGCCCTCACCCTTTCGGTTCGCTGGAAGGGGTTGATGGAAGATGCGATCAAGGAGGGCTCGCCGCTCTTCCGTCTAGCGCCGAATGCTGACCAGGAGGCCGCCAAGCTCTCGGATGTGATCCTGCGTGATTGGGCGGGTTCGGCCGTCGCACTCCTCGAAGACGGTACCATCCGTGGCCGCGAACTGACGGAGGCAATTCGGACGAGCCTTGAAGAGCGCGGCCTGAAGCCCGCCTTTGTCGACACCTTCCGTCCGGGCCAGGAGCAGCAGCTGACGCTTGTCCGGCGCGTGAAAGCGGCCGGCATCACCCACGCCTTTATCGGAGGCGACCGCGGCGACGTGGCGGTCATCGCGCGAGACGCGAAATCGGAAGGCTTGTCGCTGACCCTGCTCGGCGGCGAGGCCATGCGCGCGGCCGACGAGCCTGTGCCGCTGGAAGATGGCGTGCTCGCAGTCGGCCTGATCGAGACACCCCAGGAGCCTGCCGCCGCAGCGCTTGTGGCTGAACTCACAGAGGCGAAGATCACGCCGGAAGGCTATGTCGTACCCGCCCATTCCGCTGTGACCATCCTTGCGGATGCCTGGGGCATTTCCTCAGCCATGGGCACGCCCGTCGCGGATGCCCTCATCGGCACGACCTTCGAAACGGCGCTCGGTCCGGTCACCTTCGGCGAAGATCACGAACTGACAGAGAGCCCCTATCGCTTGCTGGAGTGGCAGGGCGACCGGTTCGTGCCGGTGCCGGAAAAGACGCAGTAAAAGCCCTCAATCGCGATAGGGCCAGAAGGCCTGGCTGAACACCCCGCCATCGACCCAGATCGTCTGGCCGGTGACGAATGCCGATTGCGATCCGGCAAGAAAGAGGATCGGGCCTGCGATATCCTCCGGCGTGCCGACGCGGCGAAGCGGTGTGACGTCTCCCCAGGTCTTGGCATAATCGGGGGCTTCCGCCTGTGTACGCGCCGTCTCGATCGCGCCCGGCGCCACGCAATTGACGCGGATCTGATGCGGCCCAAGCTCGACGGCAGAGACTTTGGTCAGTTGCTCGATGCCCCCCTTGGAGGCGGTGTAATCCACGAGCTTCGGGAAGGCATGTTTGTTGCAGCCGGAGCCGAGATTGATGATCGACCCACCTTTACCGGCAGTGACCATGCGTCGGGCGACACGCTGGGTATTGAGGAAGGTGCCCTTGAGGTTGGTGCTGATGACGGCATCCCAACGCTCTTCGGAAAGCTCAAGCATCGAGGCCCAGGTCTGGATGCCGGCATTGTTGACCAGCACATCGGGTGTCTGGCCCGCCCAGGCAATCACCTCGTCGAGGAAGGCTTCGATCGCTGAACTGTTGGCCACCTCACATTCTCGGCCCACGGCACGCCCACCAAGTGCCGCAGCCTCCGCCTCGACTTCGGCAGCGGCATCACTCTGGCCAAGATGGATAAAGGCGACTTCATAACCGTCGCGCACGAACGCGGACACAAGGTGCCGACCGATGCCGGAGCTGCCGCCGGTGATGATTACGAACTTGGCCATGTCGTCCTCCCAGACTGCTTTGATGTGTCCGAGGGATGAATTGCCAGGCGGCGATCGTCAAGGGCAGGCATGGCGATGGCGCCTTCTCATCCCAAGGCATGGTTGCCGCCCGGGGTCGCCGATGCTATGCGGACGCCGAGCCATCGCCCCGTCTGCCAAGGCAAGCAACGCCCAGACGGCGCGCAACCGTCCTGCCCGTCGAGGATAACAAGATGACCCGCCCTCTCCTGATCTCGCCCTCCATTCTCGCAGCCGACTTCTCCCGCCTCGGCGAAGAAGTCCGCGACGTCGTCGATGCCGGCGCGGAATGGGTGCATCTCGACGTTATGGACGGCCATTTCGTGCCGAACATCTCCTTCGGCCCGGCCGTGATCAAGGCACTGCGCCCACACACCAAAGCGGTCTTCGACTGCCACCTGATGATCGCGCCTGCGGATCCCTATCTCGCGGCCTTTGCCGATGCCGGCTGTGACATCATCACCGTGCATGCGGAAGCAGGCCCGCATCTGCACCGTTCGCTGCAGACCATCCGCGCGCTCGGCAAGAAGGCCGGCGTTTCTCTTAACCCGGCGACCCCGCTCTCGGTGATCGAGCACGTGATGGATGATCTTGATCTGATCCTCATCATGAGCGTCAACCCGGGCTTCGGCGGCCAGAAGTATATCCCCGCGATGACCGACAAGATCGCCAAGGCTAACGCCCTGATCGGCAACCGCCCGATCGATCTCGAAGTCGATGGCGGCGTGACGGCTGATAATGCCGCGGAAATCGCCAAGGCCGGCGCCAATGCCCTCGTCGCGGGTTCCGCGATCTTCAAGGGCAAGGGCGTTGACGACTACCGCAAGACCGTCGACACTCTGCGCAAGGCAGCCGAGGGAGGTCGCGGTTGAGGATCAGGCTTTCCGCCATTGCACTCGTTCTCCTGACGGCCACTGCCGCGAGCGCCGGTGACGTGGCGGAGATGCGGCCGATCGGCTTCTCTCCGGACGGCAGGTTCTTCGCCTTTGAGCAATTCGGTCAACAGGACGGCTCCGGTTTCGCCTATGCGGAAATCCAGGTGATCGACACGCAGACTGATACCTATGTGCCCGGCACGCCGGTTTCGGTCCTGATCCGTCGCGAAGAAGCATCGGTCGGCGAAGCGCGGCGTGAGAGCCTCGCTCAGGCAAAGACGATCCTCGGTGTCAGAAAGATCGGTGACGACCCGGGCTTTCTGGTCGCCCTGTCGCCGATTGGGGAATTGTCGGAACAAGTTCGCGAGCTGCGCTACCAGGCCTTCCCGAGCTTGTACGTCTCAGATGGCATCCATCGCCTGTCTCTGGAAGAGTTCAGCGTCGAAGGCGAGGAACTCTGCCGCAACATGAACGTCAATGTTCAGGGCTTTGCGCTGTCGCTCGCCGATGACAAGAAAGCTGACGCACGGCACGAGGTCTATCGCGACAAGTCCGTCCCGAAGAGCCGCAACTGCCCGAGCGCTTATGCGATCGGTGGCGCGGTGACACCCGCCTATGGCTCGTCCGCGCCGCACATGGTCATGATCCAGGTCGTCTCCCTTGGCTTCGAGGGCAACAATCTGCGCTGGCTCGCCGTTCCGGTGAAGCCTTGAAGCAGTGGCGATGGTTTCCACCGGCTGCGTTGTGGATCTTCGGTTCGATCGCCTGGGGCTTTGCCATGGCGGCAAGCTTCCTGCTCTCTGTCCATATCTTCGGTCGCGCCACCGGCAGCCATGATCTCAGCCTGACGGCTATCTACGCAGGCGGTGGCCTCCTGGGCTGGCTGATCGCGCTACCGATTATCCACCTCGCCACCCAGAGGCGCCGGCCATCCGTGGTCCTGGCTGGATGGGTGCTGCTCCTGGGTATCGTCACCATCGGCGCAACGGCCGGCCTCTACGCGCTGCAATACCGCCATTTCTATGCCCATTGGCACGCACCCTTTGCCTCACGCATCTGGGGCTACCAGCTGTTCTACACGACCGCCGTTGCCCTCTATCAGTTCGCGGTGCTGGGTGTGCGGCATCTCTTGCCGGCCGGTTTTGCCATGCTTATCGCCTTGAGCGTGGTGATGGCCCGCCGCAGCCGTTGAGCTTGCCGCCCCACTTTGCTAAGGGGGGCCAGCATTTTCCAAGTCCAACGAAAGACGAGCCCGATGATCCCGCGTTACTCCCGGCCGGAAATGGTCGCCATCTGGTCCCCCGAAACCAAATTCCGCATCTGGTTCGAGATCGAGGCCCATGCCTGCGACGCGCTCGCCGATCTCGGTGTGATCCCGAAGGAATCCGCCCGCACGATCTGGGAAAAGGGTGGCCCGGCCGAATTCGACGTCGCCCGCATCGACGAGATCGAAGCCGTCACAAAGCATGACGTCATCGCCTTCCTGACGCATCTCGCCGAATTCATCGGCCCGGATAGCCGCTTCGTCCACCAGGGCATGACATCGTCGGATGTGCTCGACACGACGCTCAACATCCAGCTGGTGCGCGCCGCCGACATCCTGATCGCCGACATGGACCGCGTGCTGGCGGCCCTCAAGGCGCGCGCCTTCGAACACAAGGACACGGTCCGGATCGGCCGCAGCCACGGCATTCATGCCGAGCCGACGACCATGGGCCTGACCTTCGCCCGCTTCTATGCCGAAATGGCCCGCAACCGCGACCGTCTGGTCAATGCCCGGGCGGAAGTCGCAACCGGCGCGATCTCGGGCGCCGTCGGCACCTTTGCCAATATCGACCCGCGCGTCGAAGAACATGTCTGCGAAAAGCTCGGCCTCGTGCCGGAGCCGATCTCGACCCAGGTCATCCCGCGCGATCGCCATGCGATGTTCTTCGCCACCCTCGGCGTCATTGCGTCCTCGATCGAAAATGTCGCGATCGAGATCCGCCACATGCAGCGCACGGAAGTTCTGGAAGCCGAAGAGTTCTTCTCGCCGGGCCAGAAGGGTTCGTCGGCCATGCCGCACAAGCGCAACCCGGTTCTGACCGAAAACCTGACCGGCCTCGCCCGCTTGGTCCGCATGTCGGTCGTTCCCGCCATGGAAAACGTGGCCCTCTGGCACGAGCGCGACATCAGCCATTCGAGCGTCGAGCGCGCGATCGGCCCCGACACCACCATCACCCTTGATTTCGCGCTGAACCGTCTGGCCGGCGTCATCGAGAAGCTCGTGATCTATCCCGAGAACATGTTGAAGAACATGAATAAGTTCAAGGGCCTGGTCATGAGCCAGCGCGTGCTTCTGGCACTGACTCAGGCCGGCGTCTCGCGTGAGGACAGCTACCGCCTCGTCCAGCGCAATGCGATGAAGGTCTGGGAAAAGGGCGCCGACTTCCTGGAAGAGCTGCTCGGCGATGAAGAGGTTCGCGCCGCCCTTTCGGAAGAAGACATCCGCGAGAAGTTCGACCTCGGCTATCACACAAAACACGTCGATACGATTTTCGCCCGCGTCTTCGGTTGACCGGAGGCGGCAACGCGACATGATGAACTGGCGGGCGCGGAGAAATCCGCGCCCGTTTCGTTTCGATCGAAGGACATGTCATGCAGCCTATGGTCCGCCTCGCCACCCTGGCGATCTATGCGATCGCGGTTCTGGGCATCCTCGTCCTTGGCGGCAGCAAATATGACTGGATGGCTGAGGTCGATCCGACCTTTGCCGCAAGCTCCATCGAGACCGACGGCAGCCGGCACCTCGTCGCGACCCTGCTGCTCCTCGCAGCCCTGAGCGCAATGTTGGCTCTCGCGGCAATGAGCAAAACGAGAGGCAAACGCATTGTGCCTCTCGTTCTGTCCTTCATGGCGGTTGGCGCCTATGCGTTGAGCCGGTGGTAATTGCCCCGGCCGAAGCCTAGACCACCAGCCGGCGATAGAAATGCCAGGTCGCGTGCCCGAGCACCGGCACGATGACCACGAGGCCGACCATCAGGGTCGCCATTCCGATACCAAGCAAGCCCGCGACCATCAGGCCCCAGACGGCAACCGGCACCGGATTGGCAAGGCTTGCCCTAACCGATGTACCGACAGCAGCCGCTGCCCCGCAGTCGCGGTCGAGCAACATCGGGAAAGCCACGATGCTGATCGTCAGGGCGACAAGTGCCAGAAGGAAGCCGAAGCCATTGCTCCAGAACAGGAAGGCCCAGGCGTTCGGGTGGTCGAAGATACCGGTCGCGAAGGCGAACACACCCGGCGCGGGATAGTCACCCACCATGGAGAGGTAGAGCCCGCGCGACACGACCAGCCAGACCATAAACAAGGTCACGAGATAGGCGCTCATCATCAGGAGCGACGGCAGCGATGGCGATTTGAAGAGGTCGAGCACGTTCGACCAGTCGGCCGGTTGGCCCAGTTCGCGGCGCCGGCTGATTTCCATGAGCCCGAGCGCCATCAGTGGTCCGAGCAGAGCAAAGCCTGTCAAAAGCGGGTAGACCATCGGCAGGAGCTCGACGCCGGCACTCCAGCCGATCATCAGGGCCCCGGCGATAGGATAGATCAGCGCGACAAAGGCATAGTGCGAAGGCTTTTCGCGAAAATCCTCATAGCCTTCACGCAGGGACGCAAAGACATCCGCGACGGCGATCTGGCGAACCGCAGGCCGTTCAATGTTACCGGTAGCATTGGTCATCACATGGAAAGTCGACATTCTCACTTCCTCCTCGAGCAAACTGGATCGTTAAGCTGCAAAGTGAAATGCGGGCGGCGTCGGGCCGAGAGGGTCGCGACAACGCGCCGTCTGTATCCTCTGGCGCATCGTCATCGGATCGACGCACCAGATATGCTGATTAAGGAATTAGTGTATCAGCTAATATCCTTCCTGTCGCGCTCAACGGCGCACGAAGGCGTGAAGCGACTGATGACGCCGGGCGCCACCAGTCATCGACCTCGTTATCTGCAGGCGTAGCGTGCTTCGCCTTCAGCGCCCGGATCATCACTGGCGCGTGTGACCGAGGGATAGGGGCAATAGACGAAACGCTGCCCCTGGAGCGAACCTGCCTCCTCATTGCCCTCCGTCACACCGGCAGGGATCCCCTCCGGCGCCCTGCCCTTCTCTACCCAGTCGACAAGCGGCGCGAAGAAGTCGAAATCATCGAAGCTCGGTCCGCCAGCGCCATGCGGCATGCCGGGGATACGGTAGAGCTCGACGAAATCAGAGGCGGAACCATCGAGATTTTGGTCGAGCTTGCGATACCAGTTGACCGTATCCAGCACCGAAAAGACGGGATCGGAATTGCCGTGGAACACGATCATCTTGTGGCCTGCCTGACGGAAAGCTTCAAGCCTGGGATCTGCGGCCCCAGGCGGGACCATGAAGTCAATGGCGGATTGCTGGAAGGTTTCATCGGTCGCAAAGATCTTCTGCCCGTCGCGGGCAATATCGAAGTCTCGGAGGAAGGCGATCAACGCCTCGGGCGTGCCACCGACAGCCGTCGGCGGCGTCGTAAACACCTGCGCCAGCGATGCCGCCCCCATCACCCCGATGATCGGCTTGTTCTTCCAGGCCTCGATCGGGCTTTCGATCTTCCAGGTGCGCCAATTGCCGGATGCGATACCCGTATCGACGATCCACCGGCTGTAGAGCGCATTGCCCGATGCATCCACCGGGCCGGCCAGGGAGGTTTTCAGCGCATCAACCTGCTTGGTGCTGAGGCATCCGGAGGTAGCGTCGCCCTCGCAGGTCAGCGAAGTGATGTCGAAGGACTGCTCGCAGCTGTCGGCGTCGGCGATAACACCGTCTTCTGCGCCATCCAGCTTGTCACAGGCGCCTAGCACGCTGTCAGCCACAAGCTTCAGGTCATCGCGGCTGAAGGATTTTGCGATATCTTCATCGACACTGCTCCAGGCCTGGATATCGAGTGCATGCTGCACGGCGGCCCTGGGCAGGTTGAAACCGGGATAGCCGACCAGCAATCCGTCGAAGACCTCGGGCATACGCTCCGCAGCCACCATCGCATGGCGCCCACCATTGGAGCTGCCCAGACCATAACGGAATGCAATCGGCTTGCCGTAATGAGCCTCGACAATCTCTTCTGCAATCGGTTGGAGGGTTGCAACTGCTGCGTAGCCATAGTCACGGCGTGCTTCCGGGTCGAAACCAAACGCGGCACCGCCGGCCAGCCCCTTGTCAGGATTGGCCTTTCCGTCATGGCCTGCGTCACTGGACACCACCGCATAACCGCGTCCCAGTGCGGTCTCGCTCTTGCGCCCGCCAAGCAGGATGCCGAGCGCCGGCACCACCGCGCCATCATTGCCGCCATTGAACTGATGGACGAAACGTTCATTCCAGGCGTTCGGTAGCCGCAACTCAAAGCGGATCGCATAGGCCTTGCCGTCAATACCCTGCCTTTCCGTCGTCTGCCCTCTGACGAGGCAATGGGCCACCGGCACCTCTTCACTCGCTGGGGTGTCGACAGCCTCGGTAAGGGTCACAGCAGATGGGTGGTTGCCGTCCTTGGCAAGGTCGGCGCAGGCGATTGCCGCCTGCGCGGCGGACGGAGCGAGCCAAGGCAGCAGCATGGCTGCAGCCATCATATGGATGTGCTTCATGAAAATTCCTCCCGATAAACGCCCGGACCGATCTCCTCCCGATCCAGGACAGGAAGATCGTAACATCGGGACAAGTCCCGAACTAGTATGTGTTACGTATTATTTTTATCGCCTGTTCAGCCCTGACAAATCTTGACGTCGCCGTTGCGCGACAGCAGATAGGGGCCATGAAAGTCTCTGAAGCAGAAATCCTGATCGTCCCCGGCTATACCAATTCCGGCCCCGAACACTGGCAGACCCGCTGGGAGCAGAAGCTCTCGACGGCAAGGCGCGTGGAACAGGCCGAATGGTCGAAGCCGGTTCGCGAGGATTGGATTGCCCGTGTTGCCGAAGAGGTGAACGCGTCCACGAAACCCGTCGTGCTCGTAGGACATTCCCTCGGCGTGCCCGCCATCGTGCATGCCATCCCGGAGATGAAGCAGCGTGTTGCCGGCGCGTTTCTGGTGGCTCCCCCTGATGTCGCCAACCCGGAGATACGCCCCAAGCACCTGATGACCTTCGGGCCATATCCGCGTCTTCCGCTTCCCTTTCCCTCGATCATGATCGCCAGCCGCAACGATCCTTTCGGCGAATATGCGCATGCAGAAGAGATCGCCAACGCCTGGGGATCATTCCTGATCGATGCGGGCGAATCCGGCCATATCAATGCAGAATCTGGCCATGGTCCTTGGCCCGAGGGCACGATGGTCTTCGCCCAGTTTATCGGGCGCTTGTAAGGTCAGCGCATCCGGCGACGCCGCCTGCGACCAATTGCAAACTTGGTCTTAATGTTCGCCGGAAACGACCAAGTTTAAATCCTTCTTAAGTTGGCACTCATAGACTTCCTGCAACCATTCGAGGCCAGGAGCATGATTTTGCACCCAAAAGCAGCCAACTCTGCCACTCCTGGTGCGGGTGAAATGGACATATCGCAACTGCCCTGGCCTGCAGCATGGCTGGAACCGGATGGCATCATCCGGAGTGCAAACGAAGCGATGTGCGAGGCCTTTGGCGAGCAGCATATCGCGGGACATAATGTCGTAGAGTGGCTGAATGGCGCAGACGCGCCGAAGATGGTCGTGGCCCTCAGCCGCATGATGGATGGCATCCCCTCGGTTCTCGAGATTACCAAGGCAAACGGAGATCGCCGGCACTTCATCGCAACCCTTGCCGGCCCGAGCGTCCATGGTTCAGGGCCAGCGCCGACGTTCCTTCAGCTGACTGACATCACCAGCCTGCGCCGGGAGCTTTACGAGGTCAAGGAGCGCGAGAGCCGATGGAACCACGCGCTTGTTGGCTCGCTCTCCGGCGTATGGGACCAGCGTAGCTCGGGTGAACTCTACTATTCCGAGATCTGGCGACAGATCCGCGGCATGAGGCCCGGCGATCCATTCCCACCCACCATGGAGGACTGGCTGCAGCTGGTGCACCCCCAGGATCGCGAGCGCGTCGTCCACTGCATCGAACGACAGAATGCCGGCGACCCGGAATACACCGTATTCCAGTATCGCGAGCTGCACCGGGAAGGTCACTATGTCTGGATCGAATGCCGGGGCGCATGCGTTGAACGCGACGAAGAGGGAAAGCCTGCCCGGATCGTCGGCACCGACACCGACATCACCGCCCGCAAGCAGCAGGAAGAATGGCTTGATGGCCTGTCGCGTCGCCTGAAGCTCGCCGTCGACATTTCCGGGATCGGCATCTTCGAGACCGATTTCGAAGCCGGCACGAGCGAGTGGGACGAAGGGATGCGCCGCATCTTCGAAGTCGAAAACGATTGCGACGTCCAGATCGGCGGCTTCTGGGAAAGCAAGCTGCATCCGGAAGACCGCAGCCGCACCCTGGCCCATGTCGCAGCCAAGATTGCCGAGCTGAAGCCCTTTACCGACAACTATCGGATCATCGCCAAGGATGGCAGCACCCGTTACATCCGCTCCAACAGCCTGCCCTTCATGGATCATGACGGCCGGCTAAAGATGATCGGTGTGAACTGGGATGTCACCGAAGACCAGCGCCTCCGGCAGGAGCTTGAGCAGCAAAAGATCCTAGCCGAGGCCCGCAACGCGGAACTGGAGCGCACCCGGCTTGAGGCCGAGCAATCGGCCCTGCACGATTATCTGACGGGCCTGCCGAACAGGCGCTACCTCGAAGAGAAACTCGAGGAGTGGCGCGCTGGCAAGGGCACGCTTGGCGCCGGCATTGCGGTCCTTCACATCGACCTCGACCGCTTCAAGCAGATCAACGACACCCTTGGCCACGGCGCCGGCGACGCCATGCTGACACTTGCGGCCCGCATCCTGCGCGAAAACGTCCGCGTCAAGGATTTTGCCGCGCGCATCGGTGGCGACGAATTTGTCGTCATTATCGACCACGAAGGGGCAACATCCACAATTGCGGCGGTTGCAAGCCGGATTATTGCCCATATGCGCCAGCCGGCCTGGTACAACGGGCAGGAATGCCGCTTCGGTGCGAGCATCGGGATCGCTCATACCCTCACGCGCGACATCGACCCCAAGCAACTCCTGCAAAATGCCGATATCGCGCTCTACAAGGCGAAGAACCTCGGCCGCAATCGATACGAATTCTACGCACCGGCCAGCCGAACCATACTGGCCGACGCAAGCCGCCTTTCCGGTGAGCTTTTGCGGGCGCTGGAGAATGACGAGATCTTCCCCTATTACCAGCTTCAGTTCGATGCCCGGACGCGGTCAGTGGTCGGCGCGGAATGCCTCGCCCGCTGGCGGCATCCGACAAGGGGAATCATCGGCCCGGACAAGTTCCTGCCGATCGCGGAAGAATATGGCGTGCTCGCCCAGATCGATGGCCTCATTCTGGAAAAGGCACTGACCGATCTCGAGGGCTGGAGCGCCGCCGGAATCGCGCCGCCGAAGATATCGGTGAACGTCTCCGCACGCCGCCTGACTGATCCGGACCTCGCACGTGGACTGCACGACCTCGACATAAAGCCCGGAACCGTTTCCTTCGAACTCCTGGAGAGTGTCTTCCTCGACCGCCAGGACGCCGCCGTGATGAGCAACCTCGACATGTTGCGCCGGCTCGCTATCGACATCGAGATCGACGACTTCGGGACCGGACATGCGTCGATCGTCGGCCTGCTCAACCTCAAGCCGACGACACTCAAGATCGACCGGCAACTGATCGAACATGTGCCCGACAGCCAGGAGCAGAGGATCCTTGTGAAGTCGATCATCCAGATTGCCCGCTCGCTCGGCATCAAGGTGACGGCGGAAGGCGTGGAAACGGAAGAGCACGCCCGCATCCTCAGCCGCCTCGGTTGTGACGTGCTTCAAGGATACGGATTGGCATGGCCTGCCAGTGTCGGAGATGTGACCGAGCTCCTCAGAAAACATAAAAAATCCGCCCAGGCATAAGCCGGGGCGGATCGATGTCGATGATTACAGAGCCTGGGATCAGGCGTTCTGGATCTGCTCGATGGCCTGACCGAGGAACTCGACCATCTTGGTGCGCAGTTCTTCGTCGGTGATCGATACGCCACCGGCCGTCAGATCCCCCATCACCTTGCGGATCACGTCCTCGTCACCGGCCTCTTCGAAATCGGCAGCAACGACTTCCTTCGCATAGGCGTCCGGGTCGGCCTTGCCGAGCAGACCGGCGGCCCAGAGACCGAGGAGCTTGTTGCGACGCGCTTCAGCCTTGAAGCGCAGCTCCTGATCGTGGGCGAACTTGTTTTCAAAGGCCTTTTCGCGATCACCAATGCCGCTCATATCGATCTCCCATTTTGTGCCGCCATCGTGCGGTTTCGTTTCCCCATTAATCAAAAGGGAGTACAAAGTGCAATGCAAACTTCCGCGATTCCAGGTGAGTCCCTGATGGCGCGACGTTTTGGCAGGAAGGGGTGATCTGCGCATTGTGAAAACGAAGGTTTTCCGTTATGGGACCGCCTTAAAGACCGATCCACTGCGTCCGCGCTTTCGCGCCGGGATGCCAACAACAGAGAAAACCGCCCATGAACCGTCGCCGCCGCGTTTACGAGGGCAAGGCAAAGATCCTCTATGAGGGTCCCGAGCCCGGCACGCTGATCCAGTTCTTCAAGGACGATGCAACGGCATTCAACAAGAAGAAGCATGAAGTCATCGACGGGAAAGGCGTTCTGAACAACCGAATCTCCGAATACGTCTTCACGCATCTCAACAAGATCGGCATTCCGACCCACTTCATCCGCCGCATGAACATGCGCGAGCAGCTGATCAAGGAAGTCGAGATCATCCCGCTTGAGATTGTCGTGCGCAATGTCGCCGCCGGCTCGCTTTCGACCCGCCTCGGCATCGAGGAAGGCATTGTCCTGCCCCGCTCGATCATCGAATTCTACTACAAGTCCGACGCGCTTGCGGACCCCATGGTCTCCGAAGAGCACATCACCGCGTTTGGCTGGGCCAATCCTGCCGAACTCGACGACATCATGGCGCTCGCCATCCGCGTCAACGACTTCCTGTCGGGCCTTTTTCTCGGCATCGGCATCCAACTCGTCGACTTCAAGATCGAATGCGGCCGCCTCTACGAAGGCGACATGATGCGCATCATCCTGGCCGACGAAATTTCGCCGGACAGCTGCCGCCTCTGGGACATCGAGACCCGCGAAAAGCTCGACAAGGACCGTTTCCGGCAGGATCTGGGCGGGCTTCTCGAAGCCTATCAGGAAGTCGCCCGCCGGCTCGGCATCATCAATGAAAACGAACCGATCCGTGGCACCGGCCCGGTTCTCGTCAAGTAAGCTTCGGAGAAGAGATCAGTGATCAAGGCACGTGTCACCGTTACCCTGAAGAACGGCGTCCTCGACCCACAGGGCAAGGCCATTGAAGGCGCACTCGGCGCCCTCGGTTTCGACGGCGTAGGCCAGGTCCGCCAGGGCAAGGTTTTCGACCTCGAAGTCGAAGGCACCGACAAGGCGAAGGCGGAAAGCGACCTCAAGGCCATGTGTGAAAAGCTCCTCGCCAACACGGTTATCGAGAATTATACTATCTCCATCGCCTAAGGGTTGAGGGAGATGCACGATGGCCGAAGTCACAAGCGAATTGATGTTCGAGCTTCTGAAGAAGCTCAATCAGCGATTTGACAAGGTCGACTTTGCCATCAGCGAGTTGCGCGCGGACAATCAGACAATGCGCGCGCAATTGCATGCACTGCAGGGTGACGTGAACAACCTGCGCGCAACCGTCGGACACTTCGAAAGCCGATTAGACCGCATCGACAATCGCCTGGAGCTGCGGGAGTTCCAGGAAGCCCAGCTAAGGTTTGAGCCACAGCCATGAAATCAGCCGTCGTCCAGCTCCCAGGCCTCAATCGTGACCGCGACATGATCGCGGCTCTCACCAAGATCTCCGGCCATGCGCCCGTCACGATCTGGCAGACCGAGACTGACATTCCCGATGTCGACCTGATCGTGATCCCAGGCGGCTTCTCCTATGGCGACTACCTGCGCTGCGGCGCGATCGCAGCCCGCATGCCCGTCATGCAGGCGATCAAGGAAAAGGCCGAGAAGGGCGTCAAGGTCATCGGCGTCTGTAACGGCTTCCAGATCCTGGTCGAAGCCGGCATGCTGCCGGGCGCCCTGATGCGCAACCAGTCACTCAAGTTCGTCTGCAGGGAAATCAAGCTGGAAGTGGCGAACGCCGATACTGATTTCACCCGCGCCTATGCCAAGGGCCAGATCATCCGCTGCCCCGTCGCTCACCACGACGGCAACTACTTCGCCGACGCCGAGACGCTGAAGACGATCGAGGGCAATGGCCAGGTGGTGTTCCGCTATGCCGACGGCACCAATCCGAACGGCTCGATGAACGACATCGCCGGCGTCATCAACGCACGCGGCAACGTTCTCGGCATGATGCCGCATCCGGAAAATCTGATCGAAGCTGCCCATGGCGGCAATGACGGTCGCGGCATCTTCGCCTCGGCACTCGACGTCATCGCGGCCTGAAGTAAGCTTCGCTTAACCACGGACCTTTAAGGGAAGGCGGCAGTCAGCCGAAAGATCGCCCATGCGCCGCTTCGCCTTCTCCATCATTCTCCTTGCAGCAACGGGCCTCACCGCCTGCAAGCCCGAGGCTCCGAGGCCCGCAGTCCGTGGACAATCCGCGCTCGACATCATGGAAAAGGTGGCGGTCGCTGCGAACCGCTGCTGGTTCAAGTCCGGAGACGCCGCTTTCCGGACCTACCAGCTTTCTCCTGAACTGAGCTCCTTCTCCGGTCGCCCACGTATCCTCCTGGTTCGCAAGGGATCCCGCGACGACCGACCCGTGCTCGTGGTTCAGGCCGAGGGGACGCCCCCTCGCCTCGACGCGTTCGGCCCTCTGTTGAACGAAAATGTCGCGCCACGGATCCGCCAGGACGTCGTCCGCTGGGCGAATGGCAGGAACGACTGCTGATCAGAACGGCGGCTGATAAGACCGCTCGACCAGCAGCAGACGCGACTTCCTGATTTCACGCTCGGCTACATCAGGCGACAGACCGACATCCCGCAACTGATCTTCGGTCAATTGTGAGAGATGGACGCGCGTCGTCCGCCGCCGCCACAGTGCCAATGCCCTTCCAGCAACCTGAATGGTCCCAGCCAGCCACGCCAATCTTGGCGGTTGAACAGGGGCAACCACGGCCTTCGAACCGATTGTCTCTATTGTCACCATAGAGAAAATTCCCGATGTCAATTCCTGTGGTGACAGCATATGAATTGACTCCCATGCGGTGACAATCTATAGAATTGTCATCATGACAAATTGGCTCCCCTCCCTCGATACAGGCACTGGCCCGATTTATGTCCGCATCGCAGATGAAGCGGAAAACGCCATCAAATCAGGCGCACTACCCAATGGCGCCAAATTGCCGCCACAGCGCGATCTCGCCTATGACGTCGGGGTGACAATAGGGACAATCTCTCGTGCCTATGCCTTGCTGCGTGAAAGAGGACTGGTGACAGGCGAGGTCGGCCGCGGCACGTATGTTCAGGGCAACGACGACAACGGTCCGGCGCAGGCCCGCGATCCTGTGTCGATCAACTATGGCGGCACACGCGCCATCATCCCACCGCCGGGCAAGTTGCGCTTCGACACGACGGCCGCGATCGATGTCGGCCAGGCAGAACTGGTCGGACGCATCATGGCAGAGATCGCGTCGGCCCATCCGGGCGAGATTTCGAGCTACACCCGAACCCTTTCCCCCGACTGGCTGGAGGCAGGCCGGCAATGGCTGTCTTCGGGCAGCTGGACACCCGATGCCGAACAGATCCTGCCGCAACTTGGCGTCCATGCCGGGATCAACGCCGTTGTCGCTGCCGTCAGCGGCGCAGGCGACCGGATCGTTTGCGAGCATCTGACCTATTCGCAGGTGTCCCGCAGTGCCAACCTGATGGGCCGGCAGATCGCCTTGGTCGATTCGGACCAGGATGGAATCTTGCCGGAGGATTTCGAGCGCGTCTGCGCCCGGGAACATCCCAAGGCCGCCTTCATCATGTCATCGGGCCAGAACCCGACGCTCGCGACGCTCCCGCTTTCCAGGCGCAAGGACATCGTCGCCATCGCCCGCAAATACAATGTCTGGCTGATCGAGGACTATCTCTATGGCGGCATGATCGCAGATGAGATTCCGTTGCTGGCCGAACTCGCGCCAGACCGGACCTTCCTGCTCAACGGATTGTCGAAATGCGTCGCAGCCGGCGTGCGCGGCGGCTGGGTGGCCTGCCCACCCCATATGAGCCAGCGCGTCCGCGTGACCCAGAAGATGGTGAGCGGCGGCCTGCCTTTTCTTCTCGCTGAACTCTCTGCCCGGCTCGTACTGTCGGGTGCCGCCAGCGAAATCCGGGGCAAGGTATTGTCGGAAATCGGCGCGCGCGAAGCGGTGGTCCGAGAGCTTTTCGCCGGCAAGGACTTTCGCTCCCATCCGCGCCTGCCCTTCTTCTGGCTGAAGCTTCCCGAGCCCTGGATGTCCGGCACTTTCAAGCAGGCCGTGCTCGATGCCGATGTGCTGATCGACGACGAGGACGAGTTCAAGCCAGCCCGTTCGTCGCGGGTCTATCACCATGTCCGCGTCGGCTTCAGCGAAGGCCGCGAACGCTCGATTTCGATCGAAGGGCTGAAGACGGTTCGGCGGATCCTCGATCAGTCGCCGCTCGGCACCAGCGCCATCGTCTGACCATCGGGAAATAGCCAAGGCTTCGTATGCTGGAAAGCGGCAGGAAAGGCCTGATTGCGCGCATTTTTCAAGTGCGCCGGGCGCGGGCTTGGGTTATAGCCTGCCTCGAAACCGATCTCCCACCGATCTCCATTGCCCTGAGAGCCAGATGACCGTTTCCAACTCCCGTCCCATCACCGCAGAATTGATCGCAAGCCACGGCCTGAAGCCGGACGAATACGATCGCATCCTGAACCTGATCGGACGTGAGCCGACCTTCACAGAGCTCGGGATCTTCTCGGCTATGTGGAACGAGCACTGCTCCTACAAGTCTTCCAAGAAATGGCTGAAGACGCTGCCGACCAAGGGTCCGCGCGTCATCCAGGGACCGGGCGAAAATGCCGGTGTCGTCGATATCGATGATGGCGACGTCGTGGTCTTCAAGATGGAGAGCCACAACCATCCCTCTTACATCGAACCCTATCAGGGCGCCGCAACCGGCGTCGGCGGCATCCTGCGCGACGTCTTCACCATGGGCGCCCGTCCGGTCGCCGCCATGAACGCGCTGCGCTTCGGCGCGCCGGATCACCCGAAGACCAAACATCTTGTGGCCGGCGTCATTGCCGGTGTCGGCGGTTACGGCAATTCCTTCGGCGTGCCGACGGTCGGCGGTGAAGTCGAGTTCGACGCCCGCTACAATGGCAATATCCTCGTTAACGCATTCGCTGCCGGCCTTGCCAAGGCGGACGGCATCTTCCTGTCAGAAGCCAAGGGCGTCGGCCTTCCCGTGGTCTATCTCGGTGCCAAGACCGGCCGCGACGGCGTCGGTGGGGCCACCATGGCGTCTGCAGAATTCGACGAGTCGATCGAAGAGAAGCGTCCGACAGTCCAGGTCGGCGACCCCTTCACCGAAAAGTGCCTGCTCGAAGCCTGCCTCGAGCTCATGCAGACCGGCGCCGTCATCGCCATCCAGGACATGGGCGCTGCCGGCCTCACCTGCTCGGCGGTCGAAATGGGCGCCAAGGGTGGCCTCGGCATCGAACTGCAGCTCGACAAGGTGCCGGTGCGCGAAGAGCGGATGACGGCCTATGAGATGATGCTGTCGGAAAGCCAGGAGCGCATGCTCATGGTGCTCGAGCCCTCCAAGGAAGAGGTCGCCAAGGCGATCTTCGTCAAGTGGGGCCTCGACTTCGCGATCGTCGGCTACACGACTGACGACCTGCGTTTCCGCGTCATCCATCAGGGCGAAGAAGTCGCGAACCTGCCGATCAAGGAACTCGGCGACGAGGCCCCGGAATACGACCGCCCCTGGATCGAGCCCAAGACCCCTGCCCCGCTCGCCGAGAACGACATTCCGGCCGGCGACGTCGCGGACGCGCTGCTCAAGCTCGTTGGATCTGCCAACAACTCGTCGCGCCGCTGGGTCTACGAACAGTATGACACCCTGATCCAGGGCAATTCGCTGCAGCTTCCGGGCGGCGATGCCGGCGTCATCCGCGTCGAGGGCCATGCCACCAAGGCGCTCGCCTTCTCCTCCGACGTTACCCCGCGTTACGTCGAGGCCGATCCCTTCGAAGGTGGCAAGCAGGCGGTTGCCGAATGCTGGCGCAACATCACCGCGACCGGGGCACTGCCGCTCGCCGCGACCGACAACCTGAACTTCGGCAATCCCGAGCGTCCTGAAATCATGGGCCAGTTCGTCTTTGCGATCAAAGGCATCGGCGAGGCCTGCAAGGCGCTCGACTTCCCGATCGTCTCGGGCAATGTCTCGCTCTACAACGAGACCAACGGCCAGGGCATCTTGCCGACCCCGACGATTGCAGGCGTGGGCCTGATGGCGGATTGGAAGAAGATGGCCCGCATCCGCTTCGCGGCTCAAGGCGAAGCGATCCTGCTCGCCGGCGCACCGTCCGGCTGGGGCACACATCTCGGCCAGTCCTGCTACCTGCGCGACATTCACGGCCGCACCGACGGCCCGGCACCGCATGTGGATCTCGAACACGAAAAGAAGGTCGGCGACTTCGTCCGCGGCCTGATTCAGGACGGTCTGGCGACCGCCGTTCACGACTGCTCGTCGGGCGGCCTCGGCCTTGCCGTCGCCGAAATGGCCATGGCCTCCGGCATCGGCGCGCATATCAACGCCTTGAACGATGCGAACCCGATCGCCGTCTTCTATGGCGAAGACCAGGGCCGCTATGTCCTGACCGTCACTGAAGGCAATGTCGATCAGGTCCAGGTCCGCGCCGAAGCAGCTGGCGTGTTCTGCCCGTGGATCGGCCGCACCGGCGGTTCGAACGTTGTGCTCGGCGATGCCAAGCCTGTCTCGGTCGAAGACCTCAAGACGGCCCATGAAGCCTGGTTCCCCGCGCTCATGGACGGCGAACTCGCCTGAGGCATTCGATCACATGCCTGTGGAGCATAGGGTAGGCGCTGCCTGCCCCATTGAATCGCTTCGGTGAATGCACGATAGTTCTCGCATAGCTGATTTGCATGAGGGATCCATTACATGCCGATGAAACCAGGCGACATCGAAGACATGATCAAGGCCGGCATTCCGGGCGCGAAGGTCGTCATCCGCGACCTCGCCGGGGACGGCGATCACTATGCCGCAGAGGTCGTCGCCGAAGCCTTCCGGGGCAAGAGCCGCGTCCAGCAGCACCAGATGGTCTACGACGCCCTGAAGGGCAATATGGGCGGCGTGCTGCATGCGCTCGCACTGCAGACCAGCATTCCCGACTGATCGGGGCTGTCCTTGCCGAGACGAAACCAAAGGCCTGCCGTTCAGCGGCGGGCCTTTTTCATGACATCGGATGAATGACCGGAGCGCGTGTCGAATCCAGCGCTTGGAAGCTGTTCGCCGGGAGTGGCCCGGCCGTCATCAAGGTGAAGTCGAAGCCGCTCGGCTGGTCGGGGCCGAGCACATATTGCCGGTGCATGCGCAGAAAATCGCGGCGGTTCTTCTCATAGCGCTCAGGCGACATCGCGTGCTTGAAACGGACGAAGACCAGTTTTGGCTGTGGCGCATCCTTGTGACCAGACAGCGCCACCGTATGGCATTTGTAGAGATGGATCGGGTCGGTCAGGCACTGGATGTCGAACCAGTCGATAGCCTGGCTACGCGCGACGCTTCCAATACGACGGCGAAGGACGTTGGCGCCCGACAACAGACTGCACTGCAGAGCCGCTCCACCCAGCGTGACGAAAACAATCCGCCGTCCCTCCAGGACCTCAGGTGCCTTCTCGAGCAGGCGACCGACGACAGACAGGGCAAAATTGGCCCCCATGCTGTGCGATGTGACCAGGATTTCATCCGACGGCTGCTTGAGCGCAACAATTGCCTGATCTGCCACAGTCTCGATGAAGGATGCGACCTCCGACCGGTTCTCGGCAACGGCAACGGCGAGCCGCCAATCGGCCAGCAGATGCAGCACATGATAGCGATCCGAGAACCGAAGGACACCATAGCGAAAGACGAGGGCGCCGGCAGGCACAGTGAGCAGGAACCACCAGGACGACAGGTCGAGTGTTGACGGAATGGCTGCGATATTGACCCCGAGTGCAAGACCGGCGGCCAGGAACAGGAAGGGGAAGAGAAAGAACAGGCCGAAACGCCAGGCATGGCGAAAATAGCCGAAGGCTCCGCCCTGCCGCACGACGTCGAAGCCTGCCTTGAAGCCCTTCGCAATCTGCAGCCAGACCGGCTCGGAGCGCATCGCGGTGATCAGGTCGTTGTGGTCGAACACATGGATATCGGAGCGGGTCGCCCAGCCGGCCACCGCGGCATCGACCGGAAAGTGCGCGCCCGTTTCATCGACGGACAGCGCACCCACATCGAAGCGTGCCTGCCAGATCCGGGCAGCCTGAGCGGCGGAGCGCTCATAGCGCTGGCGGTGGGCTTCTGCATTGAGGGGTTCGAAACCCGGGAAATGCAGGACGATGCGGCTGTGGATCATGAAAGCGGTCACTCAATCGACGGCAGGCGGCCGCAGGTGGCGCTTGCTAGACGAGATTTGCGCTGATTTAAAGAGCGTATGGAACAAAACCATCCAGAACCGTGGGTGCAAGAGGGATAAACATGGCGGATCTGCTCGGAAACATCGTCAAGGACGTCATCGAAGGTGTCCTCAAGGAAATCCTGAAGAAATCGACCCGCAGTGGTACGACGCGTCGGCGCAAGCGCCAGACCCGCTCCGCAACAACCGGACGCTTCGTGCGCAAGACGACCAAGCGCGTGAAGGCCCCGGCCCGCAAGCAGGTGAGCCGCCGCCGCTCTGCTGCCAAGCGCAGCCGCCAGCGGGCCCGTTAATTCAGGCCTAGCCGCAAACTCGCCACTGGCAAAAGGCGAGCTGTGTTGCTATTTCTACGGCAAAGCAAAGCTGCCGCCTTGAACGGCATGTGAAAGGACAAATGACATGAGCGCCCACGAATTCATCGACAACGAAGTCAAGACCAACGATGTAGTCCTGTTCATGAAGGGCAGCCCGCAGTTCCCGCAGTGTGGCTTCTCGGGCCAGGTCGTACAGATTCTCGACTACCTCGGCGTGGACTACAAGGGCGTCAACGTGCTGGCCGACATGGAAATCCGTGAAGGCATCAAGACCTATTCCAACTGGCCGACAATTCCGCAGCTCTACATAAAGGGCGAGTTCGTCGGCGGCTGTGATATCGTGCGTGAAATGTTCCAGGCGGGCGAACTCAAGACGCATCTCGAAGAGCAGGGCATCGCCGTTCGCGGCGCCGCCTGACCCTACCGGCCGCAAGGCCTCTGAAAAATCTCCAGGCGATGAAGGCGTTGTCCCAAGCAACGCCTTCATGCCGTTTCAAGGTCATAATTCATGTCAGATTCGTTACAGTCCGCTCCCAAGGCCTTAGGTGGCATGGGGCGTGCCGAGTTCATTGCCCTGATGGCGTTCCTGATGGCGCTCAACGCGCTCGCCATCGACATCATGCTGCCCGGCCTGCAGGAAATCGGCGCCGCACTCAACGTCGAGAACGAGAACCATCGGCAATATGTCGTCTCTGCCTATCTGATCGGCTTCGGCATCGCTCAGCTCTTCTATGGCCCGATCGCCGACCGTTTCGGCCGGCGCATCCCGATGATCGTCGGCCTTGCGATCTATGTCGTCTCTTCGCTGGCCGTGGTCTTCGTGCCCTCCTTCGAATCGCTGCTGCTGCTGCGCTTCATCCAGGGCATCGGCTCGGCCGCGACCCGCGTCATCACCGTCTCGATCGTTCGTGACGTCTTCGGCGGTCGCCAGATGGCGGAAGTCATGTCGCTGATCATGATGGTCTTCATGGTCATCCCGGTCGTTGCGCCCGGCACCGGCCAGGTCATCATGCTCTTCGGCGACTGGCACTGGATCTTCGTCTTCATGGCGGTGATCGCCGTGATCGTCGGCGTCTGGATGTATGTCCGCCTGCCCGAGACACTGGCGCCGGAAGACGTGCGTCCCTTCACGGTGAAGGTCATCTTCGACGGCTTCCGCATCGTGCTGACCAATCGTGTGGCCCTCTGTTACACGATCGCCAGCACCTTCATCTTCGGCGCCCTCTTCGGCTTCATCAACTCGGCCCAGCAGGTCTATGTCGGTATCTACGGCCTTGGCGTCTGGTTCCCGGTCGCCTTTGCCGCTGTCGCCCTGTTCATGGCGCTCTCGTCCTTTGTCAATGCCAAGCTGGTCGGGCGTTTCGGCATGCGCAAGCTCTCGCATGGCTCGCTTCTCGGCTTCATCGCCATCAACCTGATCTGGCTGGTCGTTCAGATCCTCGGCCCGCAGCCCATGCCCTTCTTCCTGTTCATCGGCTTCTTTGCACTGGCGATGTTCCAGTTCGGCTGGATCGGCTCGAACTTCAACTCGCTGGCCATGGAGCCGCTCGGCCACGTCGCCGGCACCGCCTCGTCGGTTCTGGGCTTCATGGGCACGATCGGTGGCTCGATCATCGGGGCCGCGATCGGCCAGGCCTTCAACGGCACGGCTTTGCCGATGGTGGCTGGCTTCTTCGTGGTCGGCGTCATCGGCCTCGTCTTCGTCCTGATCGGCGAAAAGGGCCGGTTGTTCCAGGCGCAGAACAAACCGGTCTGAACGAACCGCACCCCTCTGAAATGGAAAGGCCCGGTCTAAGCCGGGCCTTTTTTGTAAGTCAGTCGACGGTGAAGATCCGCTCCCGCAATTCCTGCCAGGCGTCTTCATCGGCGGCAACCAAAAGCCCACCCGTAGTATGATGCGGCAGATAGGGTGATCCGTCGAAGCGCGCGACATGGGCGCCGGCCTCTTGCATCATCAGAGCACCGCCGAGGTGATCCCAGGGCATCAGCTTGTTGTACATGGCGAAATCCATGTGCCCCTGGCCGAGCAGCCGGTATTCATGGGCCGCGCAGCGGTAGCTGGTGAAGAGCCGGACCTCGGCAAGGTTCGACAGGATCTTGCGGCGCATCTCGAGATCGAAGAAACCGGTATTGGCAATGCCGATCATCTGCTCGAGCGGACCGCTCGGCCGCATGAACATCTGCTCCTGGGCGCCATCTGTGCGATAGAGCCAGGCACCGGATCCCTTTTCGCAAAGCGCCCAGTCATTGCCGATCGGATCATAGATCACACCGGCCACGGTCTCGCCCTTGGAGACGACGGCCAGCATGACGCCGAACAAGGAAAGGCCGGAGGCGAAGTTGAAGGTCCCGTCGATGGGATCGACGACGACAGCGAGATCCGCATCCTTGAGGCGATCGAGGAGGGCAGGATCCGCCGCTACCGATTCCTCGCCAACGAACAGAGCGTCGGGCATCAGGTCCTCGATGCCCTTGCGAATCAGACGCTCGGCAGCCTCATCGGCCTCGGTGACGAGGTCGATCGCCTCCGTCTTCATCCTGATATCGCCATCGCCAAGATTGCGAAAGCGCGGCAGGATCTCCTCGACGGCAGCCTCCTGCAGGAGATTGGCAAGGGCGGCGATATCGATGGCGGCAGTCATGAGGCGTCTCCTGATGCTTGAGGCATGGCGCGACCCAGTCGCACCGTCCGGTCGCGCCCGTTCTAGAGCAATTCCAGCAAAAGTGCGAAGCGGTTTTGCGTCCGGAATTGTGTGAGAAGGGAGCCAGGGCATCGAAGGCGGATCCCGTTCCGCCTGAAGTGCCCTAGCCCATCAACAATGGTGAAGTAGAGGTCGAAAGCACGGCCGTTCCGGTTGTCAGCCGGCCTGAATCATGCATGAATTCGAAACAACTGCTTTTTCAGGACCACCTCCCGACATGATCTCCAGGCGCGCCCTTCTTTCCCATGCATCGCTGATCCTTGCTGCCTCCGTGCTGCCCGCAGAAGCAGCAAAACCCCGCAAACCAAAGCTGGCGACCGGTCAGGTCTATCTCTTCCGCGGCTTTGCCAACATCTTCTCGACGGGGCTGGACACGCTCGGGAAACAGCTCACTTCATACGGGATCAAGGCGGAGGTTCTCTCCCTGCCCAATGCCCAGGCCTTCGCCCGCAAGATTGCAGACCGCTACCGGGAATCGAAGGATGCCCGCCCGATCGTGCTCGTCGGTCATTCGCTGGGTGCCGACATGACATTCTCGGTGGCAAGTGCACTGCAGCCGATGAAGATCCCGGTGGCGCTGATCCTGAGCTTCGATCCGACCGGCAAGGGTCCGGTCCCCGGCAACGTAAAGAAGACGCTCAATTTCTATACCGGTGGTGAAAACCTCTGGTCGCCAGTCCTACCGGCGCCCGGCTTCAAGGGCGAACTCGCCAACATCAACCTGCGCCAGGGCGAAACCGCAATCAAAGGCATCGGTCACTTCAACATCGACAAGAACCCGGCGCTCCATGACCGGGCGATCAAGGAAATCACGCAGGCGCTGCGCAAGCGCTGAGGGGTCTCAGAAAACGCCGGGGATGAGCCGCTTGGTGCGGGCGCAATAGGCGTCGTATTCGGCACCGAATGTATCCCGCATCATCGCCTCTTCCCGCGACTGGCGGACGGCATAGAGGGCCATCACCGCGACAAGACCGGCAAGGCCTGCGATCCAGTTCGGGATCAGCAAAGCCTGGGTGATGCCCCATAGCAGGAATGAGGCATACATCGGATGCCGGACATGGGCATAGACGCCGCCTGTAACCAGCTGATGGCCTTCACGAACTTCGAGCGTCACGGACCAGTTCTTGCCGAGATCCTTGTGGCTGCGCCGGAAGAGCCAGAGAAAGGCGATGCCGGTGAGCGTCCCTAGTATCGCGAGGACGATCCCCTGCGCGCGATCGGCGAAGCCATCGAAGATGCCGAGCCGCCAGACGATCGGCATGACGACCAGTCCGAAGGTGCAGGTGACAAGCAGGGAGATGTCGAGCGTTGAGCGGCGGTCGACCCGGGTCTTCTGGCGGCGCGCCCGACGCATGGCCGGATAGCGCATGGCGCACCAGGTCACGAGCATCAAGGCCCAGATGATGAAGGATGTTCGGATCATGACACTGCCTCTGCCGTTTTGCCTGCCTCCACCGCGAGCGGCAGAGTATCGCCTCTTACGGCCTCGATCGGTCGTGTGCCACAGCAGATCATGAAGAAATCATAGAAATAGCGCCGGCTGTTGGCCGAGATAAACTGATAGTGAACCCGGAAGAAGTTCTTCTTCACGCGTTTGTAGACGTCGCGCTCCAGCATGTCGCGGATACGGACCTGATACTGGCGTGGGAACTGATCTCCGCGCTGATGCGTGAGGCCAGCACGCGCATAAGGATCGCATTTGTAGAAGTTGATGATGTCGGTCAGCGCCTGGAACTCGGTCCAGCGGATACCTGGATAGCCGGCCAGAGCCTCAAGCCTCTCCCGCGCGCGCTTGGCCGCCGGATGCAATGCGACCTTCAGCGAGGTCGAGCCAACCGTGACGAGCTTGAAGTTGACCGGCCGCCCTTCGGCAACCAGCCGTTCCGCAACCTTGTGCGCGACATCGAGGATCAGCGCGCCGCCGGTCGAATGCCCAACAAGGAGAACTTCATCATAGTCGGCAGCCGAGGTTTGTTCGCCAATCAGCGAGGCCCACACGTCTATGCGGGCATCCATTTCCGGACGACGGCAATGCAGGTGCTCCCGGCTGAACGACCAGAGATCCATCAGATGGAAGACGAAGTAGCGCTGACCGATGAAGCGGCCAACGACATAGGCGACGCAAGCCCCGACCAGTGCCGGAATTACGGGGCCACCGGGAAGCGGCAAGGCACCTGTGAGCCGATAGGCGATTGTGCCCAGCCAGGCAAAGAACACCAGCGTCACGAAGGGATAGAGGAAATAAAGGGCGAAGCGCCAGTTCGTTGCAAAGAAGCGGAACATGGTGCCGCTGAAGACATAGTCGAAGAAGGCCAGCAGGTAGGCGCCGAGCCTGACCATGAAGGGTCTGGCGCCGTCATGCTTCACCATGTCATCAAAGCTCAGAAAGGTGATGTCTGACCGGCAGGTGCCATCCGGGCCGTGATAGTCGACGGATGCGGTCGTCGCAGCCCCTTTGAACGCCTCGACAGGCGTTCCAAGCGTGGCATCGACGGACCAGCATTTGCGGAAACGGTCCATCTCGCGACCGATCCGCCGGAAGAAGCCGGCAGCGTCGTTGCGTTCATACCCTCCGACGAGAAACACGGCACGCCTCGACACCGAAGGCTGAGCGACCTCAGACATTCCTACTCCCACACACATTACCGGAGCCGCAAAGCACTGCTCGCCGTCCCTGTCCGCGCGCAATGTGCAAGATGCCTCATGCGCAGTCCAGCCTTGGAACCCGTTACAACAGGATTGCGTCGATTTTTCCCGTGTCTTTACAAGCAAGACCGCAACAATGGGTGCAGTGCAGCGCTTAACCGGCCTTCGTTGCCATCAGCCCGGCAAAATCGAAGAGCTTGGGGTCCATCAGATGTGACGGATCGACGTGGGCGAGTGCTCTCAGCATCGCATCCTTGCGGCCCGGCATCTTTGATTCGATCCCGGCCAGCATCTCCTTCATCGCATTGCGCTGAAGCCCGTCTTGGGAGCCGCAAAGGTCGCAAGGGATGATGGGGAACTGCATGGCCTGGGCGAAGCGTGCCATATCCTCTTCCGCGGCATAGGCGAGCGGGCGCATCACGAAGAGATCCTTCTCGTCGTTGAGAAGTTTTGCCGGCATGGCCGAGAGCCGGCCGCCATGGAAGAAATTCATGAAGAAGGTTTCGAGGATGTCCTCGCGGTGATGGCCGAGCACCAGGGCGTCACAGCCCTCCTCCCGCGCGATCCGGTAGAGATTGCCACGACGCAGCCGCGAACAGAGCGAGCAGTAAGTACCGCCGCTCGGCACCTTTTCCTTCACGATCGAATAGGTGTCGCGATATTCGATGCGGTGCTTCACCCCGATCGAGGCGAGATATTCCGGCAAGACGTGTTTGGGAAAATTCGGCTGACCCTGATCGAGATTGCAGGCGACGAGTTCAACCGGTAGCAGTCCGCGCCATTGCAGATCGAGCAGGATCGCCAGCAGGCCGTAGCTGTCCTTGCCGCCGGAGAGGCCGACCAGCCAGCGTTGCTGGCCCTTCAGCATATCGAAATCGGTGAGCGCCTGGCGCACCTGCCGGATGAGCCGCTTGCGTAGCTTGTTGAACGACACGGAGCGCGGCGCATTCGCAAAGACAGGATGCACGGTCGAGAGGTCGAGCTCGTCCTCGCCGTCGAGCGCGGCGGCATTCTGGCTATCGATCGTGTTGACGAGGTTCATCTGCGGCTCCGGCCTCAGCGGCAATTCTGCCTTGCAATGCCTGTTGCGGCCCTGAAGATCAAGTCCCGAAGACGGACCACCCAGTTCGGGTGGCCAGCATTTCGAGCGCGGCCGAACCGAGCGCCGAATTGCCGACCTTGTTGAGGCCGGGCGACCAGACCGCAATCGAGGCCTTGCCCGGCGCCACCGCAAGAATGCCGCCGCCGACGCCGGACTTGCCCGGAAGGCCGACCTGATAGGCGAAATCGCCAGAACCATCATAATGCCCGCACATCAGCATCAGGGCATTGATGCGGCGCGCCCGCTTCGGAGAGACGACCGAGAAGCCGGTCAGCGGATTGGTGCCCCTGTTGGCGAGGAACAGGCCCGCATGGGACAGCTGCACGCAAGACAGCGCCAGCGCGCACTGGTGGAAGTAAACACCGAGCGTATGTTCGACCGGGTGATCGAGATTGCCGAAGCCGCGCATGAAGTTTGCCAGCGCGAAATTGCGGTAACCCGTGCGCTGCTCCGACTGGGCAACCTTCTCGTCGATCGACAATGTCTCGTCATCGGCAAGATAGCGCATGAAGCGCAGATACTCGCCGATCGCCTCGCGCGGCTTGTGCCCGGCCAGGACCATGTCGGTGACCACGATTGCGCCGGCATTGATGAAGGGATTGCGCGGAATGCCATGCTCGTGCTCGAGCTGAACGATGGAATTGAAGGAGGAGCCGGACGGTTCGCGGCCGACGCGCTTCCAGATCGATTCGCCCGCCTTGCCCAGCGCCAGCGTCAGCATGAAGACCTTGGAGATACTCTGGATCGAGAAAGCCGTGTCGGCATGGCCCGCCTTGAAGGTCTGGCCGTCGACGGTAGTGATCGCGATGCCGAACTGCTTCGGCTCCACCCGGGCGAGCTCGGGAATGTAGTCGGCGACCTTGCCCTCCCCCAGGCGCGGCTCGAGCGCGGTGACGATCTCGTCGGCGATCAACTGCAGATCCATCTCGTTTCCTTCAACCGCGTTTGTGCCGCGCCATCTTCCCCAGGCAGCGCTGCACTGCAAACAGAAAAAGCCGCCCCGAAGGGCGGCTTTCCACAAATCCGTCTCGCGAGCAATTAGCGCGAGTAGAATTCGACAACCAGGTTCGGTTCCATGATGACCGGGTACGGAACATCCGACAGGCCAGGAACGCGAACGAAGGTGGCAACCATCTTGTTGTGGTCGACTTCGATGTAGTCAGGAACGTCACGCTCGGCGAGCGATACGGATTCCAGAACGGTGACCATCTGCTTCGACTTCTGGCGAACTTCGATGACGTCGCCGGCCTTGCAGCGGTACGAACCGATGTTGACGCGAACGCCGTTAACCGTGACGTGGCCATGGTTGACGAACTGGCGGGCAGCGAAGACCGTCGGTACGAACTTGGCGCGGTAGACGATGGCGTCCAGACGCGACTCGAGCAGGCCGATCAGGTTTTCACCGGTATCACCCTTGCGGCGGTTTGCTTCGTCGTAGGTGGCGCGGAACTGCTTCTCGCGGATGTCGCCGTAGTAGCCCTTGAGCTTCTGCTTGGCGCGCAGCTGCACGCCGAAGTCGGAAAGCTTGCCCTTGCGGCGCTGGCCGTGCTGGCCCGGGCCGTATTCGCGGCGGTTTACCGGGGACTTAGGACGACCCCAGATGTTCTCGCCCATACGGCGGTCAATTTTATACTTGGAAGATGCGCGCTTGCTCATCCGTATTTCCTTTTCAACAGGTTAGAGCGGTTTGTTGCCAAACCGCTTAAGGAAACACGCCCTCCTCTGAACCTCCTTCTGAGAGGTTCTGACAGGCTTCTCACGTCAGCGAACGGAGAAAACCACGGGACATGTCAAAACAAACACCGGGCATTTCGGCCCGGCGTTGGTGGGGTCATTAGTGGCAAGAGACCGACAAGTCAAGCGCAAGGCGACGTTTTGATGACAGGCCAGGTTCCATCACACAGCATGGTCGATGGCGCCGACTGAGACACAACCATTGATACCCAACCCAATTCGCGCTTTACTCACCGAGGCAAGGTGGGACTACAGCGGCTTTTTAGCACGATGGAGGGGCATCATGGCATTTTACAAGACATTGCGCGACGAACGAATCTATCCCCGCGGGCGGGCTCGACCGGGCGATGCCGGCTGGATCGCCGAGCGTATTCTTCGGCTGCGTGCGCTGCTGAACAGCAGGATCACCACGGCGCGCCGGCCCAATTCGCTGATCATCGGCTCGTGGAACATCCGTCACTTTGACGGCGGTCGGCTGCGCCTCAACGAAAGCATGCACTATATTGCCGAAATCATCGACCATTTCGACATCTGCGCCATCCAGGAGGTCAAGGACATTGCCTCGATGGAGCGCCTCATGCGGCTACTCGGGCCAAACTGGACCTATTTCATCAATGACAGCTCCGGTTCAGGCCGCGGCAATTACGAGCGCATGGCCTTTGCCTACAATCGCAATCGCGTCTTCTTCCGCAATCTGATTGGGGAAATGGTCTTCCCCAAGGGCGCCCTGCCCGGCGACGAGCAGATTGGTCGCACACCCTTCTTCGCAGCCTTTCAGGCCGGGTGGTTCCGCTTTACCCTTTGTTCGACCCATATCGTGTTCGAGGAAAAGGAGAACCGCCCGCTGCGAGAGGACGAGATCCGCGTCATCGCGGCTGAACTCACCAAGCGTGCGAAGGCCACAGACGAAGTCCACATCATGCTCGGCGACATGAATATCGTGGATCTCAAGGACCCGGGCGGGCAAGCGCTGCTCGACAACGGGTTCAGCGTGTCGCCACTGCCACCGTCCTCGCTCGATGGAAAGAAAGCCTACGACCAGATCGCCTTTACCGGCCCCCTGGACAGCGAAAACCTACTCCGGGGCGACATCATACCCTGGCAAGAGGCAGTCTACACAACGTCCGAGGCGGCAAGCTATGCGGCCATGGCTGCCGATCCTGCTATTGCCGCCCTGCCTGCGGGGACCTATCCGCAGACAGAGAAGGCCTTCTCCACCTGGCGCACGCACGAGATCTCGGACCACTTGCCGGTCTGGATCGAGCTGCGGACAGACTTTTCCGAAGCCTATCTGAAGGAAACGGCCGACCTAAAGCCGGGGCAGTGAACAGCCACTTCAACGCAAGCGCCCGACCCATCGATGCTCACCGGGCATCGCCGCCCCCTTTTAGTCGTGCCAAATCCGGTTCTTCTGAGACTTACCCCCTGACACACGGGGGCAAGTGGTCTATCCAAGACACGCCCCATCCCGTCGCACAGGTCCAGATTACTTCATGATTGGTCGATCCCCATTCCGCTTGGCGTCATTCGCCGCCCTGCTTCTCAGCCTCCTGGCAGCCGTCACGCCGGCAGCTGCAGAGACCCAGAAACCCGGACACGCCCATATCCTCGTCGATGCGGGAACCGGCGCGATCCTGGAAGCGGAAAACGCCGACAAGGTTCTCTATCCGGCATCGCTGACCAAGATGATGACGCTCTACCTCACCTTTGAGGCGCTGCATTCCGGCCGCTTCGACTGGGACCAGCGACTGGTCATCTCGAAGAATGCCAATGACAAGGAGCCCTACAAATTCGCAGTCGGCGCCGGCAATACGATCAGCGTACAGGAAGCGGTCATGGGCATGGTCGTTCTATCCACCAACGACGCGGCAACGGCGGTCGCTGAAACCCTTGCAGGTTCCGAAGAAGCCTTCGGTCAGATGATGACGGCGAAAGCCCGCGAACTGGGCATGACGAACACCGTCTTCACCAATCCAACGGGCCTGCCCGACCCGCGTCAGGTGACGACGGCCACCGACATGGCAAGACTCGGCCTTGCGCTGCTGCGCGACTTTCCGGAAGAATACAAACTCTTCGCCTCGCGCGGCATGACCTTCCGCAGCATGAAGTTTCGCGGCCACAATGCGTTTCTGGTGCAGTATCCCGGCGCCGAAGGCATCAAGACCGGCTTCACCAATGCGTCGGGCTACAACATCGTCACCTCGGCCAGCAACGGCAACCGCCGCCTGATCGGCGTGGTACTGGGTGCCGAGAGCGCCAATGCCCGCACGCAGGAAATGATCACGCTCTTTGACCGCCATCTGGGCACCAAAGTCAGCCAGTGATCGCAGGAATACCAGGAAAGGCCCAGCCCATGACCGAGACCGTTCTCGACCGCTTTCTCCGCTATGTCGTCATCGACACGCAGTCTGATCCGGCCTCCAACGCGCAGCCGTCGACGGAAAAGCAGAAGGATCTCGGACGTGTTCTGGTCTCGGAACTCCTGGCGCTCGGCCTGACCGACGCGCATCTGGATGAGCATGGCAATGTCTATGCGACGATCCCGGCCAACACAGCCAAGGACGTACCCGTCATCTGCTTCTGCAGCCACATGGATACGGCCCCCGACTTCACCGGAACCAATGTCAAACCGCAGCTGGTGCGCAACTACCAGGGTGGCGACATCACGCTTGTAGGCGACACGAGCCAGGTGATCCGCGTCGCCTCCCATCCGCAGCTGAACAACCAGATCGGCAACGACATCGTCACGACCGACGGCACCACCCTGCTCGGCGCCGACGACAAGGCGGGCGTCGCCGAGATCATGACGGCGGCCGCCCATCTCATGGCGAACCCGCACATTCCGCATGGCACCATCAAGATCCTCTTCACGACCGACGAAGAAATCGGCCGGGGCGCCGACAAGGTGGATCTGCAGAAGCTCGGCGCCCGCTTCGCCTACACCCTCGACGGCTCGACGGTCGGCGAGATCGAGAACGAGACATTCTCGGCAGACGGCGTGACCATCGAGATCACGGGCGTCGCCATGCATCCGGGCTATGCCAAGGGCAAGATGGAGAATGCGATCAAGGCCGCGAGCGACATCGTCGCCCGCCTGCCCCGTGACATCGCACCGGAGACCACGGAGGGCCGCCAGGGCTTCATCCACCCCGTCGACATCTCGGGCAGCATGGAAGCGGCCAAGCTTCAGCTCATCATCCGCGACTTCACAGAAGCCGGCCTGACGGAAAAAGAAGATCGGCTGCAGCAGATCACCCATGAAGTGATGGCCACCTATCCCGGCTCGACGCATAGTTTCACGGTGAAGCACCAGTATCGCAACATGAAGGAGGTCCTCGATCGCCACCCGGAGATCATGGACAACCTCGACGAAGCCGTCCGCCGCGTCGGTCTCGAACCGGTACGCCACAGCATCCGCGGCGGCACAGACGGCTCGCGCCTCTCCTTCATGGGCCTGCCCTGCCCCAACATCTACACCGGCGGCCATGCCTATCACTCGCCGCTCGAATGGGTGAGCTTTCAGGATATGGAAAAGGCAGTCGAGACGATCGTCGCACTGGCGAAGGTCTGGGAAGAACGGGCAGCCTGAGCCGTCCCGCAAACATTAAGGTCTGAACCCTATTCGGCCGCGGACGCTGCCTGATCGTCGGCATCCATAAGGTTCGGGTCGCCGGGTTGCGTTTCGGCCTCCAGATCCGGGAATGCAACGATGCGCTTGCCGGCAAAGTCGGTATGAACAACGACCAGACCCTGCTCCTCGAAATAACCGAGTAGACGACGCGCGCGACGGGCCGAATGCGTGCCATAGGCGCGCGCGATGCGCTGGTCGGACGGGCATTCCTCGTTGCGTAGTGCTGCCTTGGCGAGCAGCAGGAACACACCCTGCAAATCGTCGGAGACGCGAACAGAGAGCGATAGCGCCGTCTGCCATCCCTCGCTTGCGGCCGTCACTTCATCGACCCCGGCCCGCGTAATCGCCACGCGGCGGCGGAACTCGCTCATCGGCATCGGCGGGCCGGAAACGCGGCGCATGCGGGCGCGCACCAGGAATTCCTGGTAGAGCACGCTGTCTGTCCGATAGGCCGCCTGGGGGTCGCCAAGGATTTCGGAGAGCACAGCCGAGAGACGGTCTTCGCGCTCTTCGGCGGACATTTCAGCGCCGCGCATTGGCGATTCGCTCGGCGCAGGGGCCATAGACGCCGGCGTTGAACGCGACAGTTCGGCGAGGATATCCGTGGTCGGACGCGGTGCTGGCGGCGCACGGCGCACGATCGGCCGGGTGAATTCTTCCGGGTCCGGCGTGAAGATCAGGTCCTCGACATCCTGGGGCGCATCCGGCAGCGGCATCAGCATGGGCGAGGATGAGCGCGCCGAGGTTTCCACGGCACCGATGACGATTGGCAGCGGCCGGCGCGACATGGCTGGACCCAGCGCTACGAAATTGCCGCGCTGCAGGTCGCGGAACATCTCCGCCTGGCGGCGGTCCATGCCGAGCAGGTCGGCTGCACGCGCCATGTCGATATCGAGGAAGGTTCGGCCCATCAGAAAGTTGGAGGCTTCTGCCGCGACGTTCTTGGCGAGCTTGGCGAGGCGCTGCGTGGCGATGACACCGGCAAGTCCGCGCTTACGGCCACGACACATCAGGTTGGTCATGGCACCCAGCGACATCTTGCGGGCATCTTCCGAGACATCACCGCCGACGGCAGGCGCAAACATCTGCGCTTCGTCGACGACCACAAGCACCGGATACCAGAATTCGCGGTCCGCATCGAAGAGACCGTTCAGGAAGGCACCGGCGGCGCGCATCTGCTGCTCGACGTCAAGACCTTCGAGCGTCAGCACGCAGGAAACGCGGTGACGGCGGATACGGTCGGCGATGCCGGCAAGCTCCGCCTCGGTGCGCTTACCGTCGACAACGACATGGCCATACTTGTCGGAGAGCGTAACGAAGTCGCCTTCAGGATCGATGATGACCTGCTGCACCCACTGGGCAGACTGCTCGAGGAGACGGCGCAGCAGATGCGACTTGCCCGAGCCGGAATTGCCCTGCACGAGCAGACGGGTCGCGAGAAGCTCCTCGATATCGAGCTTGGCAGGCTGACCGCCCTGCACCGTTCCCATATCGATTCCGACCTTCAATGGCGGTATCCTCAATTCGTGTGTTGAACCGTAGTCCCTAACAGACTTGGGCATCCCCGTGTGGCCTACATCCGCGAAACCCACAGGGAAGTAAGGTTTTCACGCGGAGTGACCGCGACGCAGGAGCCCGGCTAGCAGCATGCTGAGTAGCAGCGGAGGCAGAAGCATGGCAAGCCCGCTGCGCAGGCCTGACAGTTCTGCGACAAAACCTATCATTGGTGGCCCGACCAGAAAGCCGAACAGCGCAATGAAGCTCAGGATCGCCACATTTTCTGCCGCCGGACGATCCCCGAGATCGGCAGAGGCCGTGACAGCGAGTGGGAAGCCGACCGACACGCCGAGACCGACGCAGCCGAGCCCCAGATAAACGATGGCCGTCACGGGTGCGACGACGACAAGCAGCATGCCTGCCAGAGAGAAAGACAGGCAGATCCGCGCCAGGACAACAGGCCCGAAGCGTTCCTTGGCTGCATCGCCAAGAAAACGCCCGACCGAGACCATCATCGCGAAGACGACATAACCCATGCCGGTCGCCATGCCTGACGTTGAAAAGACATCCTTGAGATAGACGGCCGACCAATCGGCAACGGCCCCTTCCGTCATCGTGATGCCGAAGACGAAAAGGCTGATGCCGAGGATACCAGGGCTCGGCAGCCGCCAGGATGATCGTGGCTGTGTTTCGGCGGCTGGCATCTCATGCAGCGGCAAGGCGCGGCAGACGACAAAAGCAACTGGCACCAGGAGCAGCGACAGCAATCCGATGGCTAACGCGGGCGATGTGTGAAGTGCCAAAAAGCCAGCACCAATCAGACTGCCCGTCATGATGCCGAGGCTCCAGAAGCCGTGGCAACGGTTCATGATCGACGCGCTCCCGCGCTTCTCGATAATGTCAGCCTCGACATTGAGACCGAGCTCGATGGTCGAGAGACCCATCCCGAGCAAGACCAGCAGCAGGAAGAGCGAGACGATGTCGGGCGCTGCTACCGGCAAGGGCACGAGCGCCAGGAAAACCGGAAAGCCATAGAGCAGCGTGTTGCGGCTGCCGATCCTCCCGACCAACTGCCCGGCAAACGGCAACATCAGCAGGATGCCGGTGGGTAGACCGAGAAGCGCGATCGCGAGCTCGGCCGGCCCAAGCGCCAGTCGCTCCTGCACGCCGGGGATCTGCGGCAACCAGCTGCCAAAGGCGATCGGCTGCAGGAAAAAGGCGGTCATGATGGCGAGCTTGGGGGGCATGGGAATACCGGGATGCTGCAGGGAAGAAACGGCGGAGCACGAGACATTCGGCGAGGCTTGCCGATTCGCATAGAAGACCAGTGCCCAGAGTGGTCTGCTCGCCGACAAAAAAAGATGCGGCCCGGGCAACTAAGGATGCCCAGGCCGCTCCTGATCAGGGTCGGATATCCCAAAGCGACGGGCGCCGTGGCAAAACCAGATCGTCTTCCTCTGGAAGTCCGATATCCCGCCGCATCTGCGGTGACAGATGGGTCGCGAGATTGCGGATTTGTCTCCTCCGAAAGCTCGCTCCGACCAGGGCAGCCAAGAGCCGCCATGAACCAAAGCGTTCGAGCAGTTCGTCCATCCGCTTTGCGAGCGGCATTTCAACTAAAGATTGATTTTCGTGCATGACTTGTCCGTCCCGGAACGCAGCTGCGCCCAGGTCCTTTCGGTGATGAAAAGCGACGTGGGCCGAGCGGACGGACGCGTTCAAACGCGCAGACAGCAAGTCACGTCAGGATGGTGGAAAAACGCCGGAAAAGGCAGGAAATATGACTGTTCAGACAGTCATCGGGTGGATCGAACGGTGGTGGAAACTCCCACGCACGTCGATGACACCAATCCGCCAGAGAGGCGCATACGCATGATAAAATGAAACATCTGTCGCCTCCTGTTGTTCGTGTTGCGGATGATGGGAACATGCCACGCAAAAAAGCCTCCGGCAAGATCGCAATTCGAGATTGCAAATCTTGCCGAAGACCGTTGCCGATATGCAACAAATTGTCGCAGGCGCGCTGATCGCCTCAGGCGTCGTTGGGTCTCACCGGTGAGACCAGCAGTTTGTCGATGCGCCGGCCGTCGAGGTCGATGACCTCGAAATGCCAGTCGCCCTTGGTGAAGGTCTCGCCAAGTTCCGGGATACGCTTCAACTCGTCCAGCACGAAACCGGCAATGGTGGTGTAGTCCGGATCCGGATCGATCGGCACGCGGATCACATCGATGAATTCGTCGACGGGTGTCCAGCCGGCGACGAGATAGGATCCGTCAGCGCGCTGCACCATGGCCTGTTCTTCGGTTTCGTCCTGACTGAAGGCGCCGGTAATGGCTTCCAGGATATCGCCGCTGGTGACGATCCCTTCGAAATGGCCGTATTCGTCGTAGACCAGAACCATGTGCAGCGAGGTGCGGCGGAGCGAGGCGATGATATCGGTCGCCTTGGCGAGGTCGGAGACGACGGGGACGTCGCTCACCAGTTCGGAGAGGCTGAACGGGCCGCCTTCCGCCAGACGCTCGTAGAGCTTCTTGGTCGGCAGGACGCCGGCGATCTCGTCCGAATCGCCAATGCGGACAGGGATACGCGAGTGGGGAATGTCCCTCAGCTTCTCCCGGATCTCGTCGAGCGTGTCGTCAAGGTCGAGCATCTGCACATCGCGGCGCGGTGTCATCAGGCCGCGTGCCTGACGGTCGGCAAGGCGCATCACGCCCGAGAGCATGGCCGATTCGCTGGTCTCGATGACGCCTGCGCTATGGGCCTCGGCAAGGACGGTGCGGATTTCCTCATCCGTGACCTTGCCGCCGCCTTCGCCGCTCTGTCCGAGCAGGGACAGGACGAGTTTTCCGGATCCGTTGAGCAGGAAAACCAGGGGTGCGGCGACCTTGGACAGGACCGACATTGGGATCGCGACGCGGACGGCAACACCTTCGGCATCGCGGAGCGCCACCTGCTTGGGCACGAGTTCGCCAACAATCAGCGAGAGATAGGTGATGAGAACGACGACGGTGCCGACCCCGATCGGGTCCGCGAGACCGACCGACAGGCCCTGGGCCTGCAGCCAGCCCGACAGACGGGCACCGAGCGTGGCGCCCGAGAAGGCACCGGAGAGGACGCCGACGAGGGTGATGCCGATCTGGACGGTGGACAGGAAGCGACCGGGATCTCCGGCCAGTCTGAGCGCAGTTTCTGCTCCTCGGCTGCCCTGCTCAGCAAGCACCTTCAGGCGCGCCGGTCGGGCAGAGACGACTGCAAGCTCGGACATGGCGAGTACGCCGTTGAGCACGGTCAGGAAAAGAACAATCGCAATTTCGGTAAACAACTAAGGGGACAAGGCTCCTCTACACCGGCTGAACGTCCGGCAGCCCCGCATAGGTAGCACGACGGCCCGCGACCAAAAAGGTCGTTAGCCGAAAAAGGGCGTAGAGACGGGTTTCACGGACAGGCCCATGCCCTGCATCAGCCGGCGCGTGGAGAAATCCTGGCTGCCGGAGGTGAACACCGCAAAGTCGAAATCCTCCGGATGTTCTGCACCCTCGACGAGCGGCACCAGCCGACGCGCCTGTCGTGCAATCGCTTCCGCAGGGTCGAGCCAGTCAACCGGCCAGGGCGCGAGCCGGCGAAAGACATTGGCGAGGAACGGGTAATGCGTGCAGGCGAGCACGACGATATCGGTGCGAACCCCGTCCTTGTCGACGAAACAGGGGGCGATCTCGGCAAGCACGGCCTGATCATCAAGCGTCTCACCCCGGATATAGGCCTCGGCCATGCGGGCCAGGTTCTCCGAGCCGACGAGGCGGACATGGCATTGCGAGGCAAAGGACTGGATGAGATCGCGCGTATAGGCACGCTTCACGGTCCCAGGCGTCGCCAGCACAGAGACGAGCCCGGAGCGCGTGCGCTCTGCCGCCGGCTTAATGGCTGGCACCGTGCCGATGAAGCGCATCTCCGGAAAGTGCTGGCGAAGATCCGCACCCGCAAGCGTGAAGGCGGTATTGCAGGCGACGATGACTGCCTCGGGATTGTACCGCGCGAACAGATCCTCGAACAGGCGGACGATCCGCGCCTTCAAGGGCTCCTCTTCCCAACCGCCATAGGGAAAACCGGCATCATCGGCCACATAGATAAAGCCGCGCTCCGGCATCAAGAGGCGCGCCTCGCGCAGGACGGTGAGGCCGCCGATGCCCGAATCGAAAACCAGGATCGGCTTCAAGCCGTCCGTGTCGCTGTTACTTGCCGGAACCTTCGTCATCAGATCCATCTTCCGCCACCACAGCCTTTACCGACGCATTGATCTGGCCTGGCCGCGAAAATCGGTCGAGCGAGTTGATCACGCCGCGCACCACATGGATCTCGGGTGTCGTGAAGGCCCGCCTTGTGAACACAGCACGCAGATTGTCGATCATTCTCGGCTTTTTGCTGGCGGGATGGAAATAACCCCGGACCTCAAGCGCCTGTTCCAGATGCTCGAACATGCCGATCACCTCTTCCTTCGTCGCCTGTGGCTGCTCCGGCGCATCGAACGGCACGGAATGCAGATCCTCGATGTCGGACTTCATCCATTCATAGGACATGAGAAGCACGGCCTGGGCGATGTTGAGCGAGGCGAAGGCCGGATTGACCGGGAAGGTGACGATTTCATCGGCCAGCGCCACGTCTTCGGTGGAGAGGCCCGATTTCTCGCGTCCGAATAGGATCCCCGTCTTCTCGCCCGAGCGAAACTTCTGGCGAAGTGTCTCGGCGGCGGTTACCGGCGAGCGCACGGGCTTGAAGCCATCCCGGAAGCGGGCTGTCGTCGCATAGACGAAGTTGAGATCGGCGATGGCCTCTTCGAGCGTATCGAAGACCACCGTGCCGTCGATCACGTGATCAGCCTTGGCAGCAGCAGAGCGCGCCTTTTCGGACGGCCAACCGTCACGCGGATTGACGAGACGCAGCTCAGCCAGGCCGAAATTGGCCATGGCGCGCGCCACCATGCCGATGTTTTCGCCGAGTTGCGGCTCAACCAGAATGATTGCCGGCCCTTCGGCCAGCATGATGCGCTCGCTGTTCGTCCCTGCCATGATCTGCCCTTGTATGAGTGTGGGCCACCCATTGGCATAAAATCGTCAGGCCGCAAAGGGGTTGCGCCGGCAAGGCAGCCGCTGAAACGGCGTTGCGCCCCGTGAGTTTCGTGCACAGAAACGGCGCGTCAGAGCTCAGAGCCCGCCTTGCGCCTTCAAGTCCTGCTTGATCGAGGAGCCATTCTGTCCATCGACCACGGGGTAGAAATCGTCGATCACCGTCCGACCATCCTCTTCAACGACCTCGAAGATCAGGACCGTTTCGACCTCGTAGTCAGGGCCTTCGCCCATGCAACGGCGATTGTTGAAAAACGCAGTCACCTGCCCCTCTCCATCATCCTCGAGATGGATATTCTCGAAGGGGCAACCATCCTGCCCCTGGGCAATCGGGTCGTAGTCGAAGGGATAGCCGGTCGTCTCGCCCTCCGGCGGGTCGAAGGGCGGATTTTTCGATGCAGCCTCGAAAGCTTCAACGAAATCCTCGCTGAACAGTCGGTCCAGCCGGTCCACGCTGAAGACGTCTTCGGCCGGCTCGTCGATCGTGTTGTCCCAGCTGCGGGCCGCCGCCTCGATGATTTCCCGGACCGGAGCCTTCATCTCGGCTGTCGCGGCACTCGGCGCGACCGATACGAAAAACAGGCCAAGGACGAAGGCTGCAGACAGGGGCTTCATGGGAGACTCCGATGGATCTGATCGATACTTTGCTTTTAGCCGCAAATCGGGCGTCTCCCGCAACCAAGTTTGGGGCAAAACGCACGTCGAAAGTCTGAACCTAGAATTTACCGGAAGACACCCTCTCCTGTTTGCCTTGTAACGAGAGAATGTTATAGGCAGGCCATCGGCAGAGCGCCCTCCCCGCGCCTGCGCGTCAGGCAAAAACTCGTGAGGATATTCATGACCAAGATCAAGGTAGCCAACCCGGTGGTCGATCTCGACGGCGACGAGATGACCCGCATCATCTGGCAGTTCATCAAGGACAAGCTGATCCTGCCCTACCTGGATCTCGACATCGAATACTACGACCTCTCGGTCGAAAACCGCGACGCCACCAATGACCAGGTGACCATCGACGCCGCTCACGCCATCAAGAAGCACGGCGTCGGCATCAAGTGCGCGACGATCACCCCGGACGAACAGCGCGTAAAGGAATTCAACCTCAAGGAAATGTGGAAGAGCCCGAACGGCACGATCCGCAACATCCTCGGCGGCGTTATCTTCCGCGAGCCTATCATCTGCAAGAACGTGCCGCGTCTCGTTCCCGGCTGGACCAAGCCGATCGTTGTCGGCCGTCACGCTTTCGGCGACCAGTACAAGGCGACCGACTTCAAGTTCCCCGGCAAGGGCAAGCTGACGATCAAGTTCGTCGGTGAAGATGGCGAAGTCATCGAAAAGGAAGTCTACAACGCACCGGGCGCAGGCGTCGCCATGGCGATGTACAACCTCGACGAATCGATCCGCGAATTCGCCCGCGCCTCGATGATGTACGGCCTGATGCGCAAGTGGCCGGTCTACCTGTCGACCAAGAACACCATCCTCAAGGCCTATGACGGCCGCTTCAAGGATATCTTCGAAGAAGTCTACCAGACCGAGTTCAAGGCAAAGTTCGACGAAGCCGGCATCGTCTACGAACACCGCCTGATCGACGACATGGTCGCTTCTGCACTGAAGTGGTCCGGCGGCTACGTCTGGGCCTGCAAGAACTACGATGGCGACGTTCAGTCGGATACGGTTGCTCAGGGCTTCGGCTCGCTCGGCCTGATGACCTCGGTTCTCTTGTCCCCCGATGGCCGCACCGTCGAAGCCGAAGCCGCCCACGGCACGGTTACGCGTCACTACCGCCAGCACCAGAAGGGTCAGGAAACCTCGACCAACTCGATCGCATCGATCTTCGCCTGGACCCGTGGCCTCGCCCACCGCGCCAAGCTGGACGACAACGCCGATCTGGCTAACTTCGCAACGACGCTGGAAAAGGTCTGCATCGACACAGTTGAGGCAGGCTACATGACCAAGGACCTGGCGCTGCTCATCGGTCCGGATCAGCCGTGGCTCTCGACCACGGCCTTCCTCGACAAGGTCGATGAAAACCTGAAGAAGGCAATGGCCGCCTGATCGGCAGCCAGAGCTTGAGAATTCAGAACCCGGTCACGGCAACGTGGCCGGGTTTTCTGTATCGGGAAGTGCGTCGCCGGCATCCACCTCGGCAAAGCGCTTGCGGATCTCCGCCCCCAGACGGCGTCCGGAGATGTGATAGCCGGAGAGCGGCAGATCGTAGCTGTCGAGACGATCCGGATCGTCTTCATCGAGATAGTCGATATCGATCACCCAGCGACCGGCCACGCGGCGCTGTGAAAGCTCGACGATCGAGGCCCAGGCAATCCGGCGCTCGGTTCTGAGATCAATCAGTTCCTCATTGTTGAGCTCGACCACGGGCCGCATCGCCGCAACCAGGCCCTGCCAGCCTCGGCGAAACCCCAAGATGCCGATCGCGAACAGCACCAGATAGACAAAGGTCATCAGGCTCGCCCAGCCGCCGCCGAGGAGGCTCGCCAGGAGCCCGCCGAATGCAACGGACAGAATGACCGCACCGCCTGCAGCCCAGAGCACTGCGAGGCCACGGCGCGGATAAATCATCAGGGTGGGATAACTCGTCTCGGTCTTCATCATCTATCCATAGGAAGAATTCTGCCCCTCGAAAAGCCGGCAGATCGCACTCAGCGACAGTATCCCTTTGGCCATGTTGTCAAATGCGCGGACTCAGAGTCCAATGGCTGAAGAGACGCGGCAGAGGGGCGACCGCGTTCACCACCCGGCAATCGCGATCAACATGGCAGATGTCATCCTTCCCAAAACGATCAGCGTCTTCCGCGAAGGCTATAGTCTTGCGCGACTGAAGGCCGACACGCTTGCGGGACTGACCGTGGCAATTGTTGCCCTTCCCCTTTCGATGGCAATCGCCATTGCCTCGGGCGTGACGCCGGACCGCGGGCTCTATACGGCGATCATCGGCGGCTTCATCGTCTCTCTGCTCGGCGGCAGCCGCCACCAGATCGGTGGCCCGGCCGGTGCCTTCATCGTGCTCGTCAGCATGACGGTCACGACCCACGGCATCGAGGGACTGTTGCTGGCAACCGCGATGGCCGGCGTGATGCTGATCGCCTGCGGGCTCTTGAGGCTCGGCGACTATATCAAGTTCATCCCCTATCCCGTCACGGTCGGCTTTACCGCCGGTATTGCGGTGATCATCTTCGCAAGCCAGATCGGCGAACTGCTTGGGCTGACCTTCACCGAGGGAGAGCCCGGCCCGCTTGCCGAGAAACTAGGCGCCATCGCCAATGCCCTGCCGAGCGTGTCACCGGCGGCAGCCGGGCTCGCCGGCCTCACTATCGCGATCATCCTTGTGCTGCGCCGCTACCGGCCTTCCTGGCCGGGACTGCTGATCGCCGTTATCACCGCCTCGGCGATTGCCGCGGCTCTTCAACTGCCGGTCGCGACCATCGGCTCCAAGTTTGGCGGCATACCCTCGGGCCTGCCTCTGCCAGCACTGCCGAACGTCACGCCGGAACTGGCCATTGCCGTCCTGCCGGACGCCATCGCCTTTGCGCTGCTCGGCGCGATCGAATCATTGCTCTCGGCCGTGGTGGCCGACGGCATGACCGGGCGCAGGCATCGCTCCAACACCGAACTCGTGGCGCAGGGAACAGCCAACATTGCCTCGGCCCTGTTCGGCGGCATCTGCGTTACCGGCACGATCGCGCGCACCGCGACCAATGTCCGCGCCGGGGCGACAAGCCCTGTCTCCGGCATGCTGCATTCAGCCTTCCTGCTCGGCTTCATGCTGGTTGCCGCCCCTCTCGCGGCCTTCATACCGCTCGCGGCCCTAGCAGGCGTGCTCGCGGTCGTCTCCTGGAACATGGTGGAGAAGTCGGCGATCGCAGCCCTCGTTCGCTCATCGCGCGGTGAAGCGCTAATTCTCGGCGTGACCTTCCTGCTGGTGGTTTTCCGCGACCTGACGGAAGGCATCGTGGTCGGCTTCTCGCTCGCAGCACTGCAATTCATCCATCACATGTCGAAGAGCATAAGGGTGACGGCAGAAGGGCCGGAAAAGCCGCTGGATGCGACGGATGCCGATACCGTGACCTACCGGCTGGACGGGGCCTTCTTCTTCGGCGCCGTGGCTGCTGCGGGCGCCGTGCTCGACCGCATCGGCGACGATCACCGCAATCTCGTGCTCGATTGCACCGGCATTCAGTTCGTCGACACCTCGGGAGTAAATCTGCTCACCAGCGTCATCCGCAAAGCCGTCCGGCAGGGAGTGGAGGTCTACCTCGTCACGGATCGACCGGAACTGAAAACAATGCTCCAGCACCACGAAGCACCCGAGCACGGTTTGACCTTCGTCCGCACCATGGGCGAAGCGCGAGAGGCGCTCGCTCGACGCGAGGCAGCCCACAATCCCTGACGCTTTTTAGGCGGCAGAACGCGGTGCTGCTGTCACCGACTCGCCGATCGATGACACGGGTGGCTCGAGCCGCTCGCTTGGATCTTGATCCGCCGTCGCCCAGGTGAGGCAATTGCGCCCTGCCTTTTTCGAGCTGTAGAGCGCCTTGTCAGCACTGGCGAGAGCACGCGAGAAATCAAGCGGGCCCGAAGCAAGAGACACCGCTCCGATGCTGACCGTAATGCCCGGCAACGAGGCTAGATCATCTGTCGCGATCGTACTCACCCCGCGTCGCAGGTCCTCCAGCAGCTGCGGATGCCGCATAGCTATATAGGCAGGTAGGTAAATACCGAATTCCTCGCCTCCGAGCCGTCCGACGATAACACCGTCGGGCAACTCACGGGACAGGAACCGGCCAAGCTGCATGAGGACAAGATCACCGCCCGCATGTCCGTAGTTATCGTTGATCGATTTGAAGTGATCGGCATCGACGACCGCAAGCACAGCACCCGGACCGGATCCGCCGAAACCGGCACGCGCCTTGGCGACAGCCTCCATGAAGGCCCGCCTGTTGGACAGCGATGTCAAAACATCCGTCTCGGAATCCCGCTTGTAGCGGCGCGTCGCCCGCTCATGCACCATGGCGAAGACTGCGAGAGCCCCGACAAGTCCCTGCACGAAGAAACCAAAAGTCATGGTGCCAAACCAGAGCGGTGCATGACCAGCAACAAGGTGCACCGGCTCGATCAGCTGCAGCGGAAACCGGAGGACATAGGCCGCACCATGGGTGCCGAACGCCACGATAACAATGAGGCGGGCCGGCAGAGGTTCGCGCCTTTGCCCGGACAAGAGAATGGGAATGCAGAGAAAGGAGTAACCAGCATAGAGGATCGATGCCACCAGGATGCGGGTGCCGAGATCCCCTGAAAAGGATGGGAACGCGAAAAGGCAAAGCCAGAGCACGGCGCCCGCCGCCGCGATGATACCGCTGCCCTTGCGCGTTTCGCCTTCAAACGCGAGACAACCCAACCAGATCAGGCCGATGCTGTAGATGCTCAAGCCATTGCCCAGGCCGAGCGCGACGATGGGCGGCGCTATTTCCCGCAGGCTGACCAGCACCATTCCGACAGCGCCGGCGGAGAAGCCGAGTGACCAGAACCCGAGCGCCCGATTGTCGCGCTCATGCGCCCAGAGAAGGGTGAGAAAGCCGGATACGATGATCAGCGTTGCCGCAAGGCACACAGTGAGCGTGGGAATGTGAAAGACTGCAGCCAAGTCGACAACCTCGATGATGCAAAAGCCATAGTTCGCAAGGTTGAAGAATCCGCAAAAACTATCGGTAAATCTCGATAATCGACAATAAAAAAGGCCGGGCATTGCCCGGCCTCAATCCGATAAAACCGAAAAAGATCAGCCGAGTACGGCCTCGACAGCCGCAATCGCAGCCTCGGCCTGAGCTCCATCGGGACCACCGGCCTGGGCCATGTCGGGACGTCCACCGCCACCCTTGCCGCCGAGGGCGGTAGACGCGACGCGGACGAGATCGACAGCGCTGTGGCGGGCAGCCAGATCCGGCGTGACGGAGACGACAGCACTTGCCTTGCCGTCTTCGGCAACAGCGATCAACACGACGACGGCCGTTTCCAGACCGGCCTTTGCCTCGTCCGCCATGCCCTTCAAGTCCTTGGCGTCGATGCCGGCCAGCACACGACCGATGAAGTTGATGCCGTTCACCTGCTTCGGTGCTTCGGCACCACCACTCGCACCACCGCCCATGGCGAGCTTGCGCTTGGCTTCCGCCAGTTCCTTTTCGAGCTTGCGGCGCTCGTCCACCAGCGCCTCGACGCGGGCGACGACATCCGTCGGCTGTACCTTGAGCGTCGCAGCCAGCGTCTTCACGCGCTCGTCCTGTTCGGCGAGATAGGCGCGAGCCGCTTCCCCGGTCAGGGCTTCGAGACGGCGGACACCGGCACCGACGGCACTTTCGCCGACCAGGCGCACGAGACCAATGTCACCGGTCGCCGACACATGCGTGCCGCCACACAGTTCGATCGAATAGGCCTTGCCGGCCTTCTCGCCGCGAACCGCAGTGCCCATCGATACGACACGAACTTCGTCACCATATTTTTCGCCGAAGAGCGCCATGGCGCCTTCCGCGATCGCATCGTCCACGGCCATCAGGCGGGTCGTGACCGGCACATTCTGGATGATGATCTCGTTTGCCATCTCCTCGACGATCTTCAGTTCCTCGGCCGAGATCGGCTTCGGATGCGAGATATCGAAGCGCAGACGCTCGGGCGCCACGAGCGAACCCTTCTGAGCGACATGGGTGCCAAGCACGTCACGCAGCGCCTCATGGAGAAGGTGCGTGGCGGAATGGTTGGACCGCAGGCGCGAGCGACGGGCGTGGTCGACATTGAGCGTGACCGCACCACCAGCCGTCACGATGCCGTTCTTCACGGTCGCGACGTGGACGAAGACGCCCTCGCCCTTTTTCTGGGTATCGCTCACGGCCAGCGAATAGCCTTCGCCGACGATCTCACCGGTGTCGCCCATCTGGCCACCGGATTCGCCGTAGAACGGCGTCTGGTTGACGACGATCTGAACCTCTTCACCAGCGCTCGCCTTTTCGACAACCTTGCCGTCCTTGACGATGGCCAGCACCTGGCCTTCGGCAGTTTCAGAGCTGTAACCGAGGAATTCAGTCGCGCCGAACTTTTCCTTGAGCTCGAACCAGACGGTTTCCTGGGCCTTGTCGCCGGAGCCGGCCCAATTGGCGCGGGCCTCGGCCTTCTGGCGCTGCATGGCATCGTTGAAGCCGGTCAGATCGACGCCGATTTCGCGACCGCGCAGCGCGTCCTGCGTCAGGTCGAGCGGGAAGCCATAGGTGTCGTAGAGCTTGAACGCGGTTTCGCCGTCGAGGCTGTCGCCCTTGTCGAGCGTCGCGGTCGCGTCGGAGAGCAGCGTCAGACCGCGCTCCAGCGTCTTGCGGAAACGGGTTTCTTCGAGCTTCAGGGTCTCAGAGATCAGGGACTCGGCACGGCCCAGTTCCGGATAGGCGCGACCCATCTGCTGCACCAGGACCGGCAGCAGCTTGTAGATGATCGGATCCTTGGCCCCCAGAAGCTGCGCATGGCGCATGGCGCGGCGCATGATGCGGCGAAGCACGTAGCCGCGGCCTTCGTTCGACGGCAGAACGCCATCGGCAATCAGGAAGGCCGACGAGCGCAGGTGGTCGGCGATGACGCGGTGGCTGGCGCGGCGCTCGCCCTCGGCCTTGACGCCAGTGAGATCAACGGAAGCATCAATCAGGGCGCGGAAGAGGTCGATGTCATAATTGTCATGCTTGCCCTGCAACAGGGCAGCAACGCGCTCCAGTCCCATGCCGGTGTCAATCGACGGACGCGGCAGGTTGATGCGCTCTTCCTTCGTCACCTGCTCATACTGCATGAAGACGAGGTTCCAGATCTCGATGAAACGGTCACCGTCTTCTTCCGGCGAGCCCGGAGGGCCACCCCAGATATGATCGCCGTGATCGTAGAAGATTTCCGAGCAGGGACCGCAAGGACCGGTGTCACCCATGGCCCAGAAATTGTCGTTGGTCGCGATGCGGATGATCTTGTCGTCGGAGAGCCCGGCGATCTTCTTCCACAGGGCATGGGCCTCGTCATCGGTGTGATAGACGGTGACCAGCAGGCGGTTGCGGTCGATGCCGAATTCCTTGGTGATCAGGTTCCAGGCAAGCTCGATCGCGCGCTCCTTGAAATAGTCGCCAAAGGAGAAATTGCCGAGCATTTCGAAGAAGGTGTGGTGGCGGGCGGTATAGCCGACATTGTCCAGGTCATTGTGCTTGCCGCCGGCGCGCACGCATTTCTGCGCGGTCGCAGCGGTCGAATACGGACGCTGTTCGAGACCCGTAAAGACGTTCTTGAACTGTACCATGCCGGCATTGGTGAACATCAGTGTGGGGTCATTGCGCGGCACCAGCGGGCTGGAGGAAACAACCTCGTGACCGTTCGTCTTGAAGTAATCGAGAAAAGTCGACCGGATGTCGTTTACACCGCTCATGTCACGCCCTTCATTCAGGCCGGGAAGCCGGCCAATTTGCAAAATCAATGGCTTTTATCGCCCGGCTTCTTCCCTGTCCAGCAGCCGCAACGAAAACGGCCGCGTCTCCAGGGAAACGCGGCCGTCAAAACTTTCAGATAACAGCGAAACGCCTTACGCGTCGTCGGCACCATCACCGTCATTGGCATCCGGCCCGCCATTCTGCAGGAACTTCTCCGCAATCAGGCCGGCATTCTGGCGCAACGCCATCTCGATTTCCTGGGCCACGGGCGGATTGTCGCGCAGGAAGAGCTTGGCGTTTTCACGACCCTGGCCGAGACGCTGGCTGTTGTAGGAGAACCAGGCACCCGACTTCTCGACGATGCCGGCCTTGACGCCGAGGTCGACGAGTTCGCCGGTCTTCGACACGCCTTCGCCATACATGATGTCGAATTCGACCTGCTTGAAGGGGGGTGCCATCTTGTTCTTGACGACCTTGACGCGGGTCTGGTTGCCGACAACCTCTTCGCGATCCTTGACCGCGCCGATACGGCGGATGTCGAGGCGAACCGAGGCGTAGAACTTCAGCGCGTTACCGCCGGTCGTCGTTTCCGGCGAACCGAACATGACGCCGATCTTCATGCGGATCTGGTTGATGAAGATCACCATGGTCTTCGAGCGCGAGATCGACGCGGTCAGCTTGCGCAGCGCCTGGCTCATCAGACGGGCCTGCATGCCCGGCAGGCTGTCACCCATTTCGCCTTCGATTTCGGCACGCGGGGTCAGCGCTGCAACCGAGTCGACGACGAGAACGTCGATCGCGCCGGAGCGCACCAGCGTGTCGGTGATTTCAAGCGCCTGTTCGCCGGTATCCGGCTGCGAGATCAGGAGATTCTGCAGGTCAACGCCGAGCTTGCGGGCATAGATCGGATCAAGCGCGTGTTCAGCGTCGACGAAGGCGCAGATGCCGCCCTTCTTCTGGGCCTCTGCAATCGTCTGCAGCGCAAGCGTCGTCTTACCCGAGCTTTCCGGCCCGTAAATTTCAATGATGCGCCCCTTCGGCAGACCGCCGATGCCGAGCGCGATATCGAGGCTGAGCGACCCCGTCGAGACCGTCTCGACTTCGACCACGCTCTCGTTCGCGCCGAGCTTCATGATCGAGCCCTTGCCGAACGACCGTTCGATCTGCGAGAGCGCCGCTTCCAATGCCTTGCTTTTATCCACCGATTTGTCCTCTACAAGCCGCAAAGAATTCTGTGCCATTTGATCCACCTTTAGGTTATTGAGGCCGCATAGGCAATGAAGCCGCCGATGGGGACTATGTACACTTTTTGTTCTCATTTTGCAAGAGCATACGAAGTAGTTGATTTAAAACTATTTTCGCGGGAGTGTTCCAAACATGTTCCACCATATCAGCGGTTGGCGATATGAGAACTGTGCGACCCGCATGCGGAAGCCTTGGGAACCACTTCGATTCGGTATTTGCGGGCTCCGGAGAGCGATAGATGACCGTTGAAATCCTCGCCATTGGTGGCGCGCATATCGACCGCCGGGCACGCATATTCGGCGATACGAAGCCGGGCGCCAGCAATCCCGGGCAATGGTTCGAGGAAGCCGGCGGTGGCGTCTTCAATGCAGCCCGCAATCTCTCAAGGCTCGGTCGGGCCGTTCGCCTGATCGCACCCCGGGGTGGCGATGCGGCCGGCCAGATGGTGGCGGAAGCAGCCGAGCGCGCTGGCCTCGACGATCAACCGGTGATGTTCCTCGATCGCGCCACGCCGAGCTATACGGCGATCCTGGAGCGCGACGGCAACCTGGTGATCGCGCTTGCCGATATGGCGCTTTATGATGCCTTCACGGCCCCCCGCCTGAAGGCGCGGTCTCTCCGCGACAGCTTGGCAAGCACAAGCCACGTGCTGACCGACGCAAACCTCCCCGCGGATACGCTGACCGCCCTCGCAAAAGCCTGCGACATTCATGGCAAGGGTCTTTCCGCGATCGCCATCTCGCCAGCTAAGGTGGTCAAGTTCAAAGGCGCCCTGCCCCATATCAGCCACCTCTTCATGAATGGCGCGGAGGCCGAGGCCATTGCCGGATCACGGCCGGAAAGAGCCGAGGACTGGCCGGGCCTGCTGCGTGCCCAAGGCCTTGCCGGTGGCACGGTGACCAGCGGCAGCGGCCCGACGGTCGCATTCGGTCCCGAGGGCATCGCGCTCATCGAACCCGTGCCGCTTGACGAGATCGCCGATGTAACCGGCGCCGGCGACGCGTTCGCGGCAGGCTTTCTGCATGCGAGGCTGAAGCGCGCCGACTTGACCGAGGCATTGCGCCACGGCACCGCGTCTGCGGCCATCACCCTCGCCTCATCCCACGCAACCGACGAAAATCTCTCCGAGGAACGGCTCAAGCGCCAGTTGGCTCTTGTCCCGCCTGCCCGTTTCCTGGCATGAGAACCTGAATTTCTAGCGGAAGACCCCCATGACCCGTTCCATCTCCCCCCTCCTTCCCATCACCTATTCGAGCGAAGTCAGCGCAGCCAAGCAGCGCGGCGCCCCGATCGTGGCACTCGAATCCACCATCATCACCCATGGCATGCCCTATCCCGGCAACCTGCAGATGGCCCGCAGCGTCGAGGACATCGTGCGCCAGCAGGGCGCCGTGCCCGCGACCATCGCCGTCATCAAGGGCGTGCTGCATATCGGCCTCGAGCCGGCTGAACTCGAAGCGCTGGCGCAGATGGAGCACGTGATGAAGCTCTCGCGCGCCGATCTTGCGTTTGCGATCGCCGAGCGCCGCAACGGCGCAACCACGGTTGCCGCTACCATGATTGCCGCCTACCGCGCCGGCATCCATGTCTTTGCGACCGGCGGCATTGGCGGCGTGCATCGCGGCGCCGAGGAAAGCTTCGACATCTCGGCTGACCTCGAAGAACTGGCCCGAACCGCCGTCATCGTCGTATCGGCTGGCCCGAAGGCCATCCTCGATATTCCGAAGACGCTGGAAGTGCTGGAAACCCGCGGTGTGCCTGTCGTCACCTATGACAGCGAAGACTTCCCCGCCTTCTGGTCGCGCAGCTCCGGCCTCAAGAGCGTGCTTAACCTGCAGAGCCCGGCGGCCATCGCCAATTTCCAGAAGATGCGCGACCAGCTCGGCATCGATGGCGGCATGCTGATCGCCAACCCGGTGCCGGAAGCTGACGAAATCCCGCGCGAAGAGATGGAAATCTATATCAGCCGGGCCCTTGCCAACGCCGAACGCGACGAGATTGCCGGCAAGCAGGTCACCCCCTATCTGCTCGACAACATCTTCCACCTGACCGGTGGCCGCTCGCTGAAGACCAATATCGCGCTGGTCGAGAACAATGCGCGTCTGGCCGCCGAAATCGCCGTCGCCATGAACGGCTGATAGCCAAAAATCACCTGACAATAAAAGAACCCGCCGGAGCCATCCGGCGGGTTCTTTGTATCAGCAATATTCTAGCGTTCTAAGAAGCCATCAGCCTTCGCCATCCAGCATTTCGCGCACAGCGACAGCGAGCTGCTTGAGCGAGAAGGGTTTCGGGAGGAAGCCGAACTTTGCGTCCGCCGGCAGGTTGCGGGCAAAGGCGTCCTCGGCATAACCCGAAACGAAGATGAACTTCAGGTCAGGATATTTCTTCCGCAACTCGGTGAGCAGGGTGGGGCCATCCATCTCGGGCATGACGACGTCGGAGACGACGATGTCGACCGCGCCGTCGAGCTCTTCCATGATGTCGAGCGCTTCGACGCCGGAACCGGCCTCATGCACGGTGTATCCACGCGTCTCGAGCATGCGCTTGCCGCCGCGCCGCACGGCCTCCTCGTCCTCGACGAGAAGCACCACGGCCGACTTGCCGGTCAGATCAGGCGCATCCTGCGCTTCGGCCTTCGCACTGGCCGTCGCAACGGTGATCGTGTCACCGCTGACGGAGGCCTGGACCTGTCCTTCGATAACCGGCTGAACCTCGGGCACATGACGCGGCAGGAAGATCCGGAAGGTCGTGCCCTTGCCGACTTCAGATTCCGGATAGATGTAGCCGCCGGATTGCTTGACGATGCCATAGACCATGGCAAGTCCGAGACCCGTCCCCTTGCCCACTTCCTTCGTGGTGAAGAAGGGCTCGAAGATCTTGTCCATGATCTCTGGCGCGATCCCGGTTCCGGTATCGGCGACTTCGACCAGCACCATGTCTTCCGACGGCAGGCCGCGATAACCGAAGGCCACGGCCTCTTCGGCATCGACATTGCGGGTCGAGACGGTGATCGAGCCGCCATCCGGCATGGCGTCGCGCGCATTGACACAGAGATTGATCAGCACCTGCTCGAACTGCGAGAGGTCCGTCTTCACCGGCCAGAGATCCCGGCCGTATTCGACCCTGAGCTTGACATTGCTGCCGGAGATCAGCCGGTCGACCAGCATCCTGAGATCGCCGATCACGTCGGTGAGGTTCAAGACGCTCGGCCGCATCGTCTGTTTACGCGAGAAGGCGAGCAACTGGCGCACAAGAACGGCCGCGCGGTTGGCATTGCGCTTGATCTCCATGAGATCGGCGAAGCTCGCATCCGAAGGCCGCGCCTGCAGGAGCAGGTGGTCGGAAGACAAGAGGATGGCCGTCAGCACGTTGTTGAAGTCGTGCGCGATACCGCCGGCCAGCGTGCCGACGGCATTCATCTTCTGCGTCTGCGCCATCTGCGCCTCAAGCGCCTTCTGGTCGGTCACGTCGACGGCGTAGACGATTGCAGCCTCTTCCGGGGCCTCGTCGCTCTGGTCGATGACGGCGTTCACGTAGAAGCGGAAATGCCTGATGTCATTGGTCGGATGACGGCTGTCGATCGGGGGGATGTCCCCCTGGCGGTCCATGGCCGCCGCGAGCGCCTCGCGGAAACCTTCCCGCTCCGTCTCGTGCAGCACCACCTCGATCAACCCGTGACGCTCGATCTCGTCGCGCGAGATGATATCGGCGAAAAGCTTCATGAAGGGGGCGTTGGTCCGAAGGATCCGACCTTCGCCATCGACGGAAGCAATGGCCATCGGCGTATTATTGAAGAAGCGGGTGAAGCGCATCGAGGCGACCGAATCCGACTGATCGCCGCCCTCGCCTTGGGCGCGTGACAGGACGATCGACCGGCTCTCGCCCGGTGCCCCATCCCGCGCCGCACGCACGCGATGGACGAGCCGCACCGGAAGGCTCTGGCCGTTAACGCGACGCAGGTCGAGATCGAGCGTTTCGGTGCGCGCCTGACCAGGCTCGGCCTGGACGGAATTGATGAGCGCCATTCCCTCCCCGGCCACCAGATCGGAAATCGTCATGGAGCCCGGGTTGAACTGGGTGAGATCGACCCCCAGCCACTCGGCAAGCGTGGCGTTGAGATAATAGATCTCACCCTTGCGCCCGGCGGAGAAGAAGCCGGCCGGCGCATGGTCGAGATAGTCGATCGCATGCTGCAATTCCTTGAAGAAACGCTCCTGGTCGTCGCGCTCGGCGGTGATGTCGGAAATCTGCCAGACATGCAGCGGCTTGCCGCGACCTTCGCCAGGCAGCAGCCGCGCCTTCAGGCGGTACCAGTGGGCGCCGGACCCATTGTTCGTCTGGTTGCCAAGCGGCTTCAGGAGCCGGAATTCCTCATGGCTGTCGCGCCCTTCGCGCAACCCATTGGTCAGGCGATAAAGCGCCTCGCTCGATTCGCGGTACCGGGAGAGCAGTGCCTCGAGGGTCTGCACTTCGGTAGCCGTGCGGGCGCCCGTCATCGTGCCATAGGCCACATTCGCATAGACGATCCGGCCTTCGCTGTCGGTGATCAGCGTCCCCTCAGGCTGGCTGGCCAGAAAGCGGCGCGCGAGCGTGTCGCTGTTGGACTGCGGCATCACCTCAACGAAACCGATGACCGCCGACACGATGAAGAAGATGCCCATCATCGCGAGAATGCCGAGCACGCCCAGCACGACCTGGTTGTCCAACTGATCACGGAAGAAGATGAAGGCAGCGGAGGCCGCGATCAGCACGAGGGCAAGCAGCAGGATGCGCAACGCCATGCCGATGCCGCTGCGGCGATCGACCAAGGGGCCGTCTCCATCTCGTTCGTACTGCTGTCGTGTCATGAATGCCTCTTGCCTAAGCGCACGGATGATCCGACCTAGCGAGAATCGGCGCTGTCTCCTGTTTATCAATTTGCCGCAACAGCAAAAAGCAAAGAAAGGCCCAGATGTGAGCGCAGAGCCGCTCCCCCACAGGAATGCCGCAATCCTGGCGGAGCATTTGGAACTTTGTTGCGTTATGGACGCGATATCTTGGCGTCCGCGCAAGATTGCGGAAAGGGCCGTCTTCTGCCAGAAAGCCAGACAAAAGGAGCACGAAAATGCTGGATGACCTGATCTCGGCCTATGGCGATCGTTTTCTCGTGGCGGCGCTGGGCGTCAGCCTTGCCTTGCTCTGCCTTTTCATCGTGCTCTGGATCCTGCGCAACCGGGCCCCGTCGCCCTTCGTCCGCGGCGGCCGCAACCGCCAGCCGCGCCTTCAGGTGCTGGACGCGGCGGCCATCGATACGCGCCGCCGCATCGTCCTGATCCGCCGTGATAATATCGAGCACCTCGTGATGATCGGCGGCCCTACCGACCTCGTCATCGAAAGCGGGATCGGCGATGAACGCCCCTATCTGAGCGCACGACCAGTCAACCCGCAGGCCATGGACGAGCAGTCGGAATTGCCGAGCCCGGCCGTGGCACCGGCCCTTGCCGCGACAGACGCTGCAGCCCCTCGGATCGCCTCGCCGGCCGCAACGATGAGCCCCGCCACCGAACCGGCCGTGAGACACCAGCCGGTTGCCGAGCCAGTGAAACCTGAACCGGTGGTCGCACAGACCCGGCCGCAGCCGGCTTCGGCACCAGGTGTCGAGCAACGACCAGCGGAACTGCGCTCGCAGCCGGTCCAGCCGCGGGCTCCCGAGCCTGCTCTCGAAAGACAGCCCGTCACCCCGCCAACGCCGGTCTTGGCAACTGCCTTTGCCGCGGCACCTGCTGCCGTCGCAGCGCCCGTGCTAGCGGTGGAAAAACGGCCAGCAGAACCAGCGCAAACTCCGACGATCGAAGTCGCACAGCGCCCCGCCCCGCCTATGGAAAAGCGGGTGGCGCCTGACGTTGCGCCGGTTCAGCCAACGGCCAGCGTCGAGCCAGTCATGGCAGTCTCCAACGCCGGGCCTTCCGATGCCGTTGTAACGCCGGTGGTGCTTGAGCCTGAGCTGACCGAAGCAGCGCCCGCCATCGAACCGCCAGCCAAGGCCGAAACGCTGGCGACAGAGACATACCGGATGGAACCGGTGGAGCCGGTCATGGCGCCGGAGATGGTTGAGCCCGCTCGCGAGGCAGAACGACCGGTCGCATCCGTGCAACACACCGCCCCGACCTTGCCGCCCGTCATCGATGCGCCCGCAGCAGAAGATCTGCTCGAAGCAGCGCGCCTGCGCGTCCTGGCTCCCGCCCCGTCTGCCGCACAGCCTCTGCCGTTTGAGGCCAAGCGCTACGAACCGGTTGCCGATCGCCGACCGGCGGCCAGCGAACCGGAAGCGCCGAGCCGCGATCTGAGCGATTTCGAACGCGTGCTCGAAGAAGAAATGGCTTTCCATCTCGCAGCCGATCCGGCCCCTGCGCCGAAGCCCGCTGCCGAGTTCTCGCAGCTCCTGCCGGAAACCCGGCCAGACCGGCCGCGCCTCCCGGCCTCGGCAATTCTTCCGGCAAATGGCCAATCTGATGCTGTAGCGCCGAATTCCGACAAGCAGGGTCAGGAACCCAACTTGCAGACGGAGATTGCGCGGATATTCGGGGAAATGTCGGCCAGCCGAAATCCCTAACGAGGCCACCGAACACCTGCGCAAATAAAAAGACCCGCCGATGGCGGGTCTTAAATCTCCGATGACAGAAGAAGGTGCTAAGGCTTGAGCCTCACTCGTCGCGATAGACCTTTTCGCGACGCTCATGCCGCTCCTGGGCCTCGATTGACAGAGTGGCGATCGGACGGGCGTCGAGACGCTTGAGACCGATCGGCTCGCCGGTTTCCTCGCAATAGCCGTAGGTCCCGTCATCGATGCGCTGCAAGGCGGCGTCGATCTTCGAGATCAGCTTGCGCTGACGATCGCGTGCCCGGAGTTCGATGGCCCTGTCGGTTTCGGATGAAGCCCGGTCTGCGAGGTCGGGATGATTGGCGCTTTCTTCCGCGAGATGGTCGAGTGTCTCGCGCGCTTCCCGAAGGATGTCGTTCTTCCATGCGATCAGCTTGGCTCTAAAATAGGCCCGCTGGTTCGCGTTCATGAACTCATCGTCTTCCGAGAGCACATAATTGCTAAGATTGATCTTCTCACTCAACGCGATTCTCCTGAAGAACATCTCAATGGGCGGGTGTATAACCTTTCAAGGCAACCGGTTCAAGCCTTCTGACTGTTTCGAAGCCATTTTTAAATCTGTTACATTTTTCATCTAAATTTCTATTTTTTAAGCATAATTTGCTTGAGTACTGACGCCGGATATACAGCAACCCACCACGATAGGATGATGAGCGCATTCGCCGCGCATGGTTGACGGCAAGGCACAAGAACCGGTACTTCAGTGACCAGCACCATCTCACGCGGAATGTCCAACGGATGACGCCCTCCATTCAGCCTCCCCAGCGCATCTATCTGCTGCGCCACGCGAAATCCGGTTGGGCCGAGCCAGGTGGCCGCGATTTCGATCGAAGCCTGTCAGATGCGGGCTTCGCCGAGGCCGAACTCCTGGCCGAGACCGCCGCCGACAAGCAGTATCGTCCCGATCTCGTGGTCTGCTCGACCGCAAAGCGCTGCCGGCAGACCGCCGACGCTATCAATCGGGTATTCTCGGGCCTCGTAGAGTTCCGCTATGTCGATGCACTCTACAACGCCCCGGCAGAGGCCTATCTGGAGATCGCCGACTCTACACGCGGCGTCGAGGCGCTGATGCTTGTCGGGCACAACCCGGCGATCGAGGAGGTCTTTGCCCGGCTGTGCGGCAACGACGTGATGGCAAGGACGGTGCCGGAAGGCTATCCCACCTCGGGTCTCGCCGTAATCGACGCCATGGGCGACGAGGCCTATCGGCTGCGCGACTTTCTGGTCGGCTGACGGTTTGTCAGGCGCGCAAAGCCTGCCTCTTTTTTGCGCCGCAACCGACGCCTATATGGGAGATCAAGTTATCTGAACTCTCTCGTGCCGGGCGATACAGCACCCGTCACCGTCTCGCAGGACAGCCCTTTGCCCCCTTCCCTCACCAGTCTGACCGACGAAGCCGCGATTGCCCTCGATAACCTCACCGACCGGGCAGCCCATCTGGTCAACCCGACGATCAGGCTCGGCGTGACGGGTCTGTCGCGTGCCGGCAAGACCGTGTTCATCTCATCACTGGTTCACAATCTGCTGCATGCTGGCCGCCTGCCGCTGTTCGAGCCGCTCCGGTCGGGCCGCATGACCGGCGCCACGCTGCAGGAACAGCCTGACGACGCCGTCCCGCGCTTCCAATACGAAGACCACATCAGGGCACTGGTCGACGAACGGGTCTGGCCGGATTCGACGCGCGCCATTTCCGAACTCAGGTTGACCATCGAATACAAGAGTGCCAGCTCCTGGAACCGGATGTTCTCGGCCGGCAGGCTGTCGATCGACATCGTCGACTATCCCGGTGAATGGCTGCTCGACCTGCCACTTCTGGGACAGGACTACAGGACATTTTCAGAGAACACGACAAAGCTTGCAGAAACCGGCGTGCGCGCCGAACTGGCCCGCGAATGGCTGGCCTTGGCGGCGACTGTCGATCCCGACGGGCCCGCAGACGAGATGACCGCCCGCCGTCTGGCTGAGGCCTTCACGACCTATCTCAGGCTCTGCAAGTCGGATGAGCGCTCGCTATCGACCCTGCCTCCCGGCCGCTTTTTGATGCCGGGCGACCTTGAAGGCTCGCCCGCCCTGACCTTCGCCCCGCTACCGGTTCTCCCGCAAGGCCGCGCCCCGAAGGGATCCCTCCGGGCAATGATGGAGCGCCGCTTCGAAGCCTACAAGTCGGTGGTGGTGAAACCCTTCTTTCGCGAACATTTCGCAAGGCTGGACCGCCAGATCGTCCTGGTCGATGCGCTTCAAGCGCTCAACCGCGGTCCGGAAGCGGTCCAGGATCTGGAACGCGCTCTGGGAGACGTGCTCGCCTGTTTCCGCGCCGGCTCTAACAACGTCCTGACGTCCTTGGTGCGCCGACGGATCGATCGCGTGCTGGTGGCGGCAACGAAGGCAGACCATTTGCACCACGAGAGCCATGACCGGCTGGAAGTGCTGACCCGCCGCCTCGTCAACCGCGCGATCCGCACGATCGGCATGAGCGGTGCCGGTATAGAGGTCATGGCGCTCGCCTCGGTGCGCGCCACGCGGGAAGCCAACGTGAAGCAGGACGGCCACGATCTGCCCGTCATCGTTGGCACGCCGATGGCAGGCGAGCGCATCGGCAACGAGATCTTCGATGGCGATCGCAAGACGGCAGTCTTTCCGGGTGACCTGCCGCAGGATCCGGAAGCCTATTTCCGCTCCGTCGACGAAGGCGACACGTCCGCGACCTTGCCGGACCTCAGCATCGTCCGCTTCCGACCGCCGCAACTCGATGAGAAGCACGGCGTGACGCTTTCGGTGCCGCATATCCGCTTGGACCGCGCGCTGCAATTCCTGCTGGGAGATCGTCTCGCATGAAGAAACCGACCGTGCCCCCTGTCAGCGTGCCGACCGCGAAGGCTTCCGAGCCGCAAAGACGGCCAGCAGCCTTCTCCGTTGAGCCGGAAACACGGCGCGCCGACCCTCCAGACAAGGCCAGCCGACAGCCGCGCAGCTTCTCCGGCGAGGTCCTGATTGTCCCCGACGCGGAAGATCCGTTCCTTGCGGCCGCAGCAGATGAACTGCCGCCAGTTCCCGTGGCCGAACCACGCCGTCGGCGCTTCTCCTTCGCCAAACTTGCGACGGGCGCTTTCGGCGTGCTCCTGTCGCTTGCCTTTGGCCTCTGGGTCGACCGACTGATTTCGGACCTCTTCGCCCGCGCCGACTGGCTTGGCTATCTGGCAGTCGCAGTGCTCGCCGTGGGCCTGCTCGCGCTCATGATCGCCGTCGGTCGGGAATTGCTTGGTCTTTGGCGCCTGGACGCCGTCCAGGATCTAAAGATTGAAGCGGACGCTGCGGCAGAAAGCGGCAAACGAACCCGCGCCGCCGCTGTCGTTGCCAAACTGTCGAGCCTCGTTTCCCATCGCCCCGAAACCACCCGCGGGCAAAAGACGCTGGACGCGGTGAAAGACGACATCATCGACGCGCCGCACTTGATCGAGCTTGCCGAACGGGAACTGCTCTCCCCCTTGGATATCAAGGCACGCGCTCTCATCCTCAACGCCGCCAAGCGCGTCTCGGTGGTGACAGCCGTCAGCCCTAGGGCTGTGGTCGATCTCGCCTATGTGCTTTTCGAGGTCGTCAGGCTGATCAGGAGCATGGCCGAACTCTATGGCGGACGGCCGGGCTCCTTCGGCATGCTCCGCCTCCTCAGGGACGTGTTCGCCCATCTTGCCGTCACAGGCTCCATAGCCATCGGCGATGGCCTTGCCCAGCAGGTGCTCGGCCACGGGCTTGCCGCCCGCCTTTCGACCCGTCTCGGCGAAGGCGTGATCAATGGCCTGATGACAGCCCGTATCGGCATTGCGGCCATGGACCTCTGCAGGCCACTGCCGTTCCGCGCGGCCAAACGGCCTGGCATCGGCGACTTCATCGGCGACCTGACACCCTCCATGACCGGCAAGGACCGCGACCGGACGGGGTGAGGCAGACGGGCCACACCGGAGAGACCAGTGACTTTTGCCGGTTGTCGGAACTGGCATTTGGGGTTAATGGCAATGATGCATTAACCATTTTTCCGCTAGGGTCTGAGCGGGGTTTCTGGTTTCTCGTACCAAGGCAAATCGATGTTCTCTCGCTCCTCGACAGTCGGCCGCTGCGCCGTCATCCTTGCCGTTGCCGCAATCATGCCGGCGACGGTCGCCGATGCTGCTTCGCGCGACAAGCGCTTCTTCGAATCCGTCGCCGGGGTCTGGAAGGGTCCGGGCGAGATCGTTGCTGGCAAGTACAAGGGCACCAAGTTCACCTGCAACCTCACCGGGCTTCCGGCTGAGGGCAAGGAAACCGGCCTTAAGCTCGACGGCACCTGCCGCGTTGGCGTCTTCAGCCAGCCCATGTCGGCCGTCATCTCGCAGTCCGGCGGCAGCTACAAGGGTCAGTTCCTGGATGGCGCCGATGGCAAGGGCCTCGACATTGTTTCGGGCACCGTCACCGGCAACCGCGCCGTCATGGGGATCAACCGCGCCAAGCTGAACGGCGCCATGGTTGCTCGTATCGAAGAAGACGATGCGATGAACATCACCATTTCCGTGAAGGTGGAAGACCGGATGATCCCGGTCATCGGTCTCAAGCTCAATCGCCAGGCAACTGCCATGGCTGAGACCGCTGAAAACGACTGACGGCCCCTCAATCGCGAGAGCCAGAATTCAACCGCGCCACCAGGCGCGGTTTTCGTTTGCGATCACGATTCCCGCCTGATCGATGCTTCCAAGCCAATCCGCAACTGAGCGCCCCTGCACCGAGAGCTGCGGATCGACGTCCGCGAGCGGCATCAGCACGAAGGCGCGTTCCGTCATACGCGGATGCGGGACCTTTAGATGCTCGGCATCGATAATGCGATCGGCGAAAGTCAGGATGTCGATGTCGATGGTACGCGGCCCCCAGCGCTCTACCCGGACACGCTTCATCGTCCGCTCGATCTCGAGACAGGCCGCCAGCAGCTCTTGCGGTTCGAGCAGCGTCTCGACGGAAGCGCAGGCGTTGTAGAAATCGTCCTGGTCGGTCTTGCCCCAGGGCGGCGTCCGGTAGAGCCGGGAAACCGCAGTCACGCGGCAATCGCGTCGCGCATCGAGCCTGCGAAGCGCCTCCGCCATCGCGGCTACGGGATCGCCGATATTGCCGCCAAGGCCAAGCGTTGCCGCCTGCCAGCGCTTAACGTCTGAACTGTTCAACACTCACCTGTACATGGTCGAGAATGCCGGCGATCGGCGCGCTCGGCTTGCGAACCGTGATCCGGCATCGCTGCATTTCCGGGAACCGGTCGAGCAAACCGCGCGCGATCGCTAACGCCAAGGCTTCAATCAACTGGCGACGGCTGCCGGTCACGATGTCACGGATCACCTCAAAGGCGATCCCGTAATGCACGGTGCCTTCGAGGGTATCGGTCTCGGCGGATTCGAGCGCATCGACGTCAAACTCCGCATCGACGAAGAACCGCTGGCCGAGCACCCCCTCCTCCGGGAATACCCCGTGATGGGCGAAAAAGGCGCAGTTCTTCAGGGTGATGGTGAAAACACCGCTCATGCGGACAATTCCTTCGCTGCGGCCAGCTGCCGCTCTGCCGAAAGCATAGCATCGGCGATGACGAGCGCGTCCCGATTGATCGCGACATTATGGACGCGGAAAACGGAAGCGCCTTTCAGTCGCAGGGCAACCGTGGTCGCCGCCGTTGCCGCATCACGATCTCGCGCTTCCCGTCCGGTCAGGGCACCCAGGAAACGCTTGCGCGACGTGCCGGCCAGAAGCGGCAGCCCAAAGTCGTGCAACTCCTCGAAACGGATCATCAGCTCCATATTCTCTTCCGTGGTTTCCTTGGCAAAACCGAAACCCGGATCGAGAACGATTGTTTCACGCGCCACGCCCGCACGAGCCGCGATATCGAGCGAAAGGCCCAGGAAATGCCGCTGGTCGGCAATCGGATCGGCAAGCTTCTCGCGCCCGCGACCCGTATGCATGATGCAAAGACCAGCGCCCGTTGCCGCCGCAACGGCTGCGATCTCCGGTTCGCGCTGCAGCCCGTGCACATCGTTGATGATATGTGCGCCGGCCTCCACCGCAGCCTTTGCGGTGGCAGCACGATAGGTATCGATGGAAATCAGCGCGTCTGTCTTCTGCCTCAACGCCGAGATCACCGGCACGACGCGCGCAATCTCTTCCTCTGGCGTGACCTCGGCGGCACCCGGGCGCGTCGATTCTCCGCCGATATCGAGGATGACCGCCCCCTCGTCGACACAGGCCAGCGCATGGGCAACAGCCGCCTCGACGTCGGCATGCAGGCCGCCATCGGAAAAGGAATCCGGCGTGACATTGACGATGGCCATGATCGCCCCGCGCTCGGAAAGATCGAGGCTCCGGCCATGCCCTACACGCCAAATTGTGCGTTCAACCATGGTCACCCGACCCTGTATCCTCTCGACGGAAATCCGCGAAGCTGCGATAGTGCAGATCGGGTTTGGCTATGCCCCAAGGGCGCGGCGAATACAACATTGCGGAAAAAAGAATGAAGCACTCCCGCCGTCTTCGGGCCGCCCTGATATTGGCAGTCCTGACCGGCATCTCTCTGCCACTTTCGGCCAGCGCGGACGTCGTCGTCCGCAAGTCTATCAGCTACTTCCAGATCGGCGGGAGAACCGCGGCCGAGCTCGATGCCGAACTGTCGCGCAAGGGCCCTTTCACGCAGGCAAGCGGCAGCCGCCATCCCGGCGCCACCCAGATCCGTTTCGGCGGCGACCTGACCTATGCGCTGCGCGGCAATCGCTGCGCGGTTGAAGATGTCCGCGTCACCGTGGACACCAAGCTCATCATACCGCGCTGGAAGAACCGCAATCGGGCATCGCGGGAGATGGCTACCCTGTGGGACGCCCTGTCCTCCGACATCAAGCGCCACGAGGAGCGCCACGCGGAAATTGCCCGCCAGCATGCCAAGCTGTTGGAGCAGCGCCTCCTGAAGCTGCGCCCGACGCGGGACTGCGAGACCCTTCAGGACCGCGCGAGCGAGGTCACGGACGAGGTGACCGTCGCGCATGACGAGGCACAGATGCGATTCGACATGATCGAGGCGAAGAATTTCCAGGATCGCATGTTGCGGATCCTCCGGCATCGCCGGGAAATCCAGGAAAACCAGTAGAAATCACCCATCAATTTCGAGGGGGAGTGTTGCTGCCATGCTGCGGCTTGCCCCAGGCTTGCGCCCTCGCCTGTGAATAACCGGCAATTTCTGGGCGTGGCCCTTGATACAAATCTGAAATATAAGTGTCATCGAATACGTTGATTAAGCGTAACCCGATTTCCCCGTTCTCCCGGCGCGTCCTGGTGCCACAGGTGCTTCCTCCCTCGCCTGCTTGGCGATGCGCCCCCTTGCCCCGCTTTCGTCTTGACGAAAGCGGGGCTTTTTTAACAGGGGATAGCGCAGACAGAGGCGTTCAGCCCTGGCGTTCGGGCACATGGACGACGAGGCCCTCGAGGGCCGCCGTCACCTTGATCTGACAGGAAAGACGCGACGTCGGGCGCACCTCGACGGCAAAGTCCAGCATGTCCTCTTCCATCGGCGACGGCTGGCCGACCTTTTCGGACCAGGCGTCATCGACATAGACATGACAGGTGGCACAGGCGCAGGCGCCGCCGCATTCGGCATCGATCCCGGGGACCGAGTTGCGGACGGCATTTTCCATGACCGTGGAGCCCTCGGCTGCCGCGATGTCGAAACGGGTGCCGTCGAATGCAATGATGCTGATGTTTGCCATGTTTGTCTGTCCAGACTTCGCCTTGTGAAAAACCGGCGAAGTCATCTCCCAATTCGGAAGGGCAGTCAACTCACGGGGAAGCGAGCGGCATCAGCGGCTCGCCCCTGTTTGGGATCAGCGGGCAAGCTTCAGGATGAAGTGTTCCGCTTCGAGGACGGCAGCAGCGACCGAAGCCAGGGCATCGGCATTCGCACCCTTGGTTTCCACGAGATCAGCAGCGGCGGCGACGCGCAAGGCACCGACCGCCATGGCGGCATTGCGCAGGCGGTTCGCAGCAGCCTTGACTTCGACCTTGCCCCGGTCCGCCGTCAGCGCGACGAGACAACCGCGTGCCTGGCGCGCAAACATCTGCAGGATCTCGACTTCCACGGCCTTGTCGCCCTTCGTCTGCGATGCAAGATGCACGAGGTCGATCGGACGCTGTTGCGACGGCGTCAGACCGTTGAGGTGATCGGGGGTTGTGAAGGCGATGTTGACTGCGGCTGCCATGACCGTGATCCTTGATTTTTTGTTTTTGGTGATGCCAGCCTGAGGCATTGGTATGGGCACCGCGTTAAAAACCCCGGGGATTGCGGGAAAAAGCTCGCACTATGGTTAACGGAAATTAAACCCCGGCACAGACTGGCTTTTCAGCCTAAACCTTGATTGAAATACTGTTAACAAGACCCGGAGACACTGGACCGCCGGGAGCGCATTAATTGTATCGCATGACCAAATGTGTCAGTACGATACGGTTGATTGGGCAAAAGTGCGTGAACTATGCCCGCAAGCCAGTCGGTGCTAAAACGTCCGGCGGGAACGCCGGCTGTGAGCAGTTGAATTGCGAAAGAAGAGATCTCGTCTGGCGTGGCGACAGATGGAATCTCAGGTAAACGGCGGGATCCGGACGGGGCCATGCGATCAGCGGCATCGCTGTCAGTGTCCGTCCTGCCGAGAGTAAGCGGTAACGAGGCGTAACCCTATGGCGAACAAGAAGTCCGACTCGATTGACGAGAACGCGTTCCAGGCTCTCGAGGCGGCCCTGAGCATCGATTTCGACGGCGAGGAAGCCGCCGCGCCTGTCAAGGCTCGGTCCCAAGCTCGCGGCCCGGAGGCACCTGTGTCAGATAGTATCCCGCGTTCTGCCTCGAAGAAGTCCATAGAGCGTCGTTCCGCACGCGCCGGTGAATTGAACCCGGAGCCGGCTCCCAAGGCTCCCGCCTTCGCGCCCGCCAATGACGGTTCCCGCCGCACGCCCTCCGCCATCCTGAAATCTCTCGACGGTGCCTCGCTCACGTCGGCGCTGCGCAATGCTGCAGTCGTTTCCGCTCTGTGGGTGCTCGGCGCCCTCGGCCTGACGCAGCTTCTTTACGGTGGCGCGATCTGGCAGGCGCCTTCGGTTGCCGACATCGTTGCCATGCCCGGCGTGGTCGCCATCGTCGTCGGCACCTTCCTGCCGATCATGCTGTTCTTCGCCTTCGCCATCATGATGGCGCGCGCTCATGACCTGCGCAACGCCGCGCGCTCCATGGCGGAAGTAGCGCTGCGCCTGGCGGAGCCAGAAACCATCGCCTCCGAACGCATCATGACCGTCGGTCAGGCCGTGCGCCGTGAAGTCTCGGCCATGAACGAGGGCATCGAGCGCACGATTGCGCGTGCCACCGAACTTGAGACGCTGGTCCATTCGGAAGTGACGGCGCTGGAGCGCAGCTACACCGACAATGAACTGCGTGTCCGTGGACTCGTCCACGAACTCGGTGCGGAACGCGATGCGATCGTCAATCATGCCGAGCGAATCCGCTCGTCGATCGTGGGTGCCCACGAGCAGCTGAAGGAAGAGCTGTCGCTTGCGACCGAAGAAATCTCGGTACGCCTGCAGACCTCGGGCGAAGCCTTTGCCTCGATGATCGACATGCGCGCTGCAACGATCATGGAAAAGTCGGATGCAGCCGTGACCGCACTCGGATCGCTGCTGTCCCACAAGACGGAAAACATGGTCCAGACGCTGGCCGCGTCCGGCATGTCGCTCTCCAACGAATTCGACACACAGCTTCAGTCGCTGACCTCGACACTCAGCCAGCGCGGTCGCGAACTGCTCGGCGAATTCGAGACGCGGGCCTCCACGCTCGACAGCAACACCGAGAAGCTGAATGCAGCTCTCAACGAACGCGCACGCCAGCTCAACGAAACCCTCGTCGAGCGCACCCGTGATATCGCCGAGACCTTGAAGGGCAGCGAAGGCTCGATCAACTCGTCGCTCGACGACGTGCTGTCGCGCCTCAACAGCTCGCTCGACGAGCGCGGCCGCAGCTTCCGCCAGAGCCTTCAGGCGAGCGCCGACGACGCGATCGTCGATCTCGACCTGCGCTCGGGCCTCTTCGAGGACCGCTTCCAGACGACCATCGGCCAGATCAACGCGACCTTCGACCAACGCGTGGCCGAGTTCGCCAGCGCCTTCGACCAGCGCTCCGGCTCGCTCGATTCCAAGCTGATGGAAAGCCTCGCCCGCATCAACGAAACGGTGAACGGCGGAACGGATTCGATCAGCGGCATCCTGAATTCGAGCATCGAACGCCTCGGCTCCACCCTCACCGACCAGTCGCTCGCCATCGCGATGACGCTGAGCACCAGCCAGGAAATGCTCGACAGCTCGATGTCCGACCGCGCGCAGGAAATTGCAGACGCGATGTCGGCCCGTGCGGCGGCCCTCACCGAGAGCTTGGAAAGCGCCCAGAAGCGCATCGACCAGGTTATGGAAGAGCGCAGTGGCTCGCTCTACAATGCCCTCAGCGACAACCAGTCTCGCTTCGAACAGACACTCTCGAGCCGCGCCGAACACATCGTCAACGCACTCGAAGCCAACCAGGACCGCTTCGCCGAAACCCTCGACGTCAAGGCCCGTGGCATCGCAAGCCTCGTCGAGGGTCAAAGCGAGATCCTGATCGATGCGCTGAACACCAAGAGCCTCGAACTCGACCTCACGCTGACGGCCCGCACCCAGGATCTTTTCGAGACCCTCAACGACAGCCAGCGTCGTATCGATGAAACACTGAGCCAGCGCGCCTCTTCTATCATCGAGACCGTGGCCGATGCCGACCGTCGTATTGACGCGGCCTTCGCTGAAAAGGCCGAAGCGATCCGCAACGCCTATGGTGAAAACCAGGAGCGCCTTGAACTTTCGCTCGCGAGCCACACCTCCTACCTGTCTTCAACACTGGAAGACGCGACCGGCGAGATCGAGCGAAACCTCGGCCAGTCGTCCGGCCGCATTGCTGAAACGGTCGCCGCTGGCATTACCGGTCTCGGCGATGCGCTCGGTGGCAGCGAACAGCGGCTCGACAGCATGCTGGCTGCGGCGTCGAACACCATTTCGAATACGCTGGAAGACAATGCGGCCCGCATCGCCAGCACGCTGAAATCAGGCGTGGACGATATCGACGGCCGGATTGCCGACACCAACTTCACGCTGAAAACCAGCCTGGACACGGCGACCAATGCTCTGGCGACCACCCTCGGCGACAACACCGACCGGATTTCGCAGACGATCACCTCTGGCGTGGCCGCGATTGATGACCGTCTGATCGACACCCATGAGCGCATCCGTGCGACGCTCGACGATCGCACGCAAGCCATCACGGCCTCGCTCGGCGATGCCCGCGATGCGCTGGAAACCACACTCAGCGAACATGCGACCTCCATCGGCGCATCCGTCGCCGCCAGCGCCGGCATGCTTGAGATGAGCCTCGAGGATCACGAGGAAAACCTCCGCAAGGCCATCGACGCCAGCAGCCGCGCGCTCGACGAGCGCCTGCGTGGTACGGCCGGTGCGCTGACGGATCAGATCCGCGAAGCGGCTGACGACATCACCCGCTCTGCCCAGGGCTTCTCCGGCACGGTCGAACAGTCCGTCTCCGGCATGACCATCCGCCTCGACGAAACCAGCACCCGCATCGAGCAAAGCTTGGGAACTTTGGAAGACCGTCTCCGCAACGGCCTTGATGGCGTCGACGCCCGCGTCAATGATGCCGGCGAGAAGTTTGCCGCCCGTCTGGACGAGAAGGTGTCGAACATCGAACGCGTTGGTGACGAAGCTTCCATGCGCGTCGCGCAGGTGCTCGACGAAGGTGTGAACCGCGTCTCCGAGACCTTCGATACCCGCACCCCGGTGATCGAAGAGCGTCTGGCGACCATGGACCGGGCGCTCAACATCGGCCTTGAAAACGTCAACCGCACCATCGAAGGCAAGGCTGCAGGCCTGGCGACTGCCCTGCGCAGCGCCGTGACCGACGCCGCCCGTGACCTCGATGCCGAGGCTCAGCGCTCGGTCGATCGCCTGGCATCCACCACCTCGCAGTTTGCCGAGCAGATCGGCGAACGTAGCGCGGAACTCAATCGCACGGTCGAAGAGCGTTCCGAAGACCTGGCGCGGCGCATCACTGAAACCCAGAACCGCCTTGCCGGACAGGCTGCGACAATCGCTGAAACATTCTCGCAGGCCGGCGATGTCATCAGCAACAAGGTGAACCAGGCAGAAGCCCTTGTTACCGCCCAGGTGGCCAACCTTTCGGGCACTCTTGGCGAAGTGAGCACCACGCTGGAGCAGCGAGCCGCCGCGATCCGTGAAGCGATCTCCGGCAACACGCAGGAACTCGCCACTGCCATGAACGCAGCAGAGAAGGCACTCGAGGCTCGCGGCAACTCCATCCGCGATGCGATTTCCGGCAATACCCAGGAACTCGCCGTCACCATGAACGCGGTCGAAAAGGCGCTCGAAGCCCGTGGCAATTCGATCCGCTCGGTTCTCGACGATCGCACCCGCGAGCTGAACTCGATGCTCTCGACCCGCTCGGCGGAACTCTCGCGCCTGATCGACGAGAAGGCAGCACCCGTGGTCGCCGCCTATGCCGAGACAGGCCGCGTCGCCGCCGAACAGATCACCGCTGCCGCAGAACAGAGCGCCGAGCGCCTGCGTTCCGAAAACGCTGCCCTCGTCGACGCGATCAGCCAGCGCACGGATCGCACTGTGTCGACCCTCGGCACCGCCGAGCAAAACCTGGTTGCCAGCGCCTCGCAGCTCATCGAACGCCTCGGCGACAGCAATGCCGGCCTGTCTTCGATGATCGATCAGGCCGTGCAGAGCATCGGCTCCCTCGACAGCCGCCTCGGCGCAACCGCGAACCGCTTCAACGAGACGGCGACCCAGGCGACGGACATGCTGTCCACCTCGAACCGCCTGCTCGACGACAAGCTCGGCCGCCTGACCGCCATCTCCGGCGAAACGCTGCAGCAGGTCTCCTCGATCGTCAGCCGCTTCGGTGACCACACCCAGGTCCTCGGCAAGGCGTCCGAGCTTCTATCCGCTGCCCAGTCGAACCTTGTCGGCACGCTCGAAGAGCGCCAGCAGGCGCTGCGCGATCTCTCCATCGGCCTCGTGAAGCGCTCGGAAGAAATCGAGACGACGATGCAGGGTCTCGGCAAGATGGTGGAAACCGCCTTCGACCGCGCCGAACAACGCTCCGGTCAGATGGCCGGCAACCTGCGCCAGAGCGTCCAGGCCTCCTTTACCGATATCGGCCAGATCCTGGGCGAGACGGAAAAGCGCGCCCAGTCGACGGCAACCAATATGCGCGAAAGCGTTCAGGCCTCCTTCGCTGACATCGGCCAGGTGCTCGGAGAGACGGAAAAGAAGGCGCAGATTACAGCCGCCAATATGCGCAACGCCCTGCTCTCTGCCGAACAGGAAGCCCAGCAGTCGATCGACAAGACGCTGACCGAGGCCGAGAAGCGGTCCGGCGAACTCGCCAACCGTCTGCGTGGCGGCCTCGCCGTCTCCTTGAGCGACATCGACCGTCTCCTCGGCGAAGCGGGTCGCAAGTCCGAAGGTGCAGCGCTCGCCCTGCGCGAAGCCATGCAGAGCGCCGTGGACGAAGCTGTCGCACGCTTCAGCGGCGCAACCGACGAGATCCGCCGCTCGGCTGTCGACATCCGCAAGGAACTCGACCTGACGCGCAACGAACTGAAGCGCGGTGCCTTCGACTTGCCTGAGGAAGCCAAGGAAAGTGCGGCCCAGATGCGCCGCGCCGTGTCCGAGCAGATCAAGGCCCTGCAGGACATCTCGCAGCTCGTCGGCCGCACCAGCCAGACGCTGGAAATCTCTGAGCCAGTAGCCCGTCGTCTGGCCGAAGCCCAGCCAGAGCCCGTTCGTCGCCAGCCGGCCGCACCGCAGCCACAGCCACAGCCGGCGCCGCAGATCCGCCAGAGCGAAAGCCTCGGCCTTCGCGGCAGCCTCGGCGCAACCGACGCCTATAACCAATCGACGGCCGCGACCACGCGCGCCGAAGGTGGTGGCTGGATCAGCGACCTCCTGCGTGGCGCCTCCCGTGAAGAGCCCGCTGAAACCGCGCCTGCCCGTCCGGCCCCTGCCCCGCAGCGCCCGGTCGCCGAAGCCCCGGCGGCACGCCAGAGCGATACCCGCAATCCGCGCCACATGGTCGAATCGCTGAATTCGCTCTCGGTCGACATTGCACGCGCCATCGACCACGATGCCTCGGTCGACCTCTGGCGCCGCTACCAGCGCGGCGAGCGCGACATCTTCACCCGTCGCCTCTACACGCTGAAGGGCCAGCAGACCTTCGACGAGATCAAGCGCAAGTATGACCGCGAGCCGGAATTCCGCGTCGCCGTCGATCGCTACATCGCCGATTTCGAAAAGCTTCTGGCAGACGTCGCCCGCACCGATCGCGACAAGTCGATCACCCAGTCCTACCTGACGTCGGACACGGGCAAGGTCTACACCATGCTCGCCCACGCAGCTGGCCGTTTCAGCTGATAACTAACCGATACGGGAGCCGGTCAACCGGCTTCCGGCATGCCAAAAGAAAACCCCGGATCATATACTGATCCGGGGTTTCTCTTTTGTCAGACTGCTAACTGGCTAAGCCTTGAGAGGCTTCAGATCGACTGCAGCGTCCAGGCGACGATATCACCGGTCACGCGTGCGAAAGCACGGTCGAGTGCTGCTACATAGGCTGCGTTGTCGGACCCTGTCGACGGCACCTCCGCCTTGAACACCCGCTGCGCCTTGACGGTGCCGTTGCGATCATTGAGCAGCTTCGCCGAGATTTCGACCACGCCGCGATCGCCACCTTCGGCCGAGATTTCAAAGGCCCTGACATCGGTGATCAGCTGGAAGTCGATCGCCAGACCCTGCCCCGGCCGCCCGACGCCGCCGAGGCGTCCGGTGTTCTCGAAGGCTTCGACGAGCTTCGACTGAACGACCCGCGTCAGGCGATCGCTCCACTGCGATTGCGAGAGATAACGGATCTCCGCGCCGGATACACGCACCAGGATCTGCTCGCTATCGAGCGCCTTGAGCGCCGACGGATCAGCCACCAGGAGCTGCCGGTTGCGGGCGCTTGCATTGGTCGCGACATCGCTTACCGAAGCCGTGAGGTCGAATGTATCGTTGTTCGCTTTGGACCCACAGGCTGCCAGGCCGAGGCCGAGGCTTGGGATCAGCACCGAAGCCACAAGCAGCCGCCGGAGCTTTGCCACGCCTTCGGAGCCGTTGACGCCGATCCTGTCCATTCTGTCGTCCTTCCCGGTGGTTCTCGTCATCGGCGTGTCCGTCCGTCAAATTCCTTGACCGTATCGCCGCCGAAAAGCAGGCGCTGCGGGTCGTCGTCGAAATTGGTGATCGCGTCGTTCAGGCCGCGAACGGTGTTGCGGGTATCGTTCACCAGCGTCTGGATGTCACGCAGGCCTGTCGCCGAGAAGCGCTGCAGGTTGGCCGCAATCGGTCCAATCTGGGCGTTGAGGTTCTCGGCCGTCATGCGGATAGCTTCAAGTGTCTTGCGGGCTTCCACGCTGAGCGAATTTGCATCACCCGAGCCAAGGAACGCATCAACCTTCCTAAGGATCCCGTCGACCTGTTGGGATGAGTTGTTCAGACGGTTTGCAAGCTGGGTGAAGTCGTCGATGGCCTTGTCGATGTCGTCACGACGGCCTGTAATGCTGTCCGAAAGTTCGCGGAAGCCCGCGATCGCCTTGCGGGCATCGGCAGAAGCGATCGACGCATCGTCAACGACCTGGCCAATCTTCTGGCTGTCGACCGCGTCGATGAGCGACGAGACCTTCTGGAGCGTCTGATCGGCATTGTTGCCGAAGCGCTGGAAGGTGTCAGCCGTTTCGCGGAAGCTGTCGATCGCAGGACCGATGCGGTTCGAAGCGTCGGCGAAGCTGGCCGTTGCTCGTTCGGTATTGGTCAGGATCTGGTCGATCTTCTCGGAGTTGAGCGCCCTGAAGAGATCCTCGGCTGCCGCAAGCGTCGTATCGAGGCGGCCGGAGAGACCGGACACGGAATCCGATAGCGAGCTGACGCTCTTCAGGAATTCGTCGATCCCCTTGGCATTGTCGGCGAGCGACTTGGAGAAGGTCTCGGCATTGCGAACGGTGTTGGTGAGCGGTGCGCGGGCATCGGCAATGAAGCCCTGAAGCTCGGCCACGGCACCATCAGCGCGCTGCAAGATGCGGTCGGCGGTCGTCAAGAGGTTGGTCACGCTGGATTGTTCAGCCGTCAGGATAGCCGGTTCGCCCGTGTCCATGGCACGCTGCAGGATGGGATCACCGGAGCCCGGACCGCCGCCGGAAAGCTCGACATAAGCAGCGCCTGTCAGCCCCTGGATTTCGAGCACCGCGGTGGTGCCGGATGTCACAGGAGCGTCGGCGCGGACCTCGGTGAAGGCGACCGAGAAATTCGGATCTTCATTGTCGATATATAGATTGCGGACGGAGCCGACCGAAATGCCGTTGAAGCGAACCGGCGACCCGATGCTAAGGCCATTGGCCGATCCCGGAATGCGAATGGCAAGCGGCGCCATCTCGCCACCGCGTCCATATTCGGCCATCCAATAGACGAAGCCAAAGGCGGCCCCGATGACCAGCATCGTGAAAAAACCGACTATGGCGTAATTGGCTTTGGTTTCCATGGCTCACTCTACCGGATGTCCGGCGGAAGGCTCCGCCCGGGGAATGGAACGGGCACGCTTGCCCTTGAAATAGGATTGCACCCACTCGTCGTCGAAGGCGAGCATGTCGTCCAGCGTCCCCTCGACCAGAACGCGCTTCTGTCCCAGAACCGCAATACGGTCGCAGACGGAAAACAGGCTGTCGAGATCATGGGTCACCATATAGACCGTCAATCCCAGCGTATCGCGCAGCTGCGCGATCAATTCATCGAATTCGGCGGCCCCGATCGGATCGAGGCCGGAGGTTGGTTCGTCGAGAAAGACGAGATCCGGATCGAGCGCCAGCGCACGCGCAAGTGCAGCACGCTTGATCATGCCGCCCGAGAGTTCGGACGGATATTTGTCCGCAGCATCGGGATGGAGCCCGACCAGCTCGATCTTGAGATAGGCAAGCTCATCCATCAGCCATTGCGGCAGATCCAGATATTCACGCATCGGCAGCTGGATGTTTTCCTTCACAGTGAGTGAGGAAAATAGGGCGCCGTGCTGGAAAAGAACCCCCAGGCGAGTGTCGAGTGTCATGCGTTGCAGGTCATCGACCGCATCGTAGTCCGCACCGAGGATCTCGATCTTGCCGGAGCGGCGCGGCAGGAGGCGCAGAACAGTGCGCATCAGAACGGACTTGCCCGCGCCGGATGCGCCGACGAAGCCGAGGATCTCGCCGCGGTAGATATCAAGGTTCAGCTTGTCGAGAACGATCTTCTCGCCGAAGCCGACGGTCAGATCTTTCACCGACAGGATGACTTCGCGATCTTGGGAAGGTCTGGTGTTCATCTGGCCCTCAAAAATCGATCGCGGCGTAGAACATGGCAAACAGCCCGTCCACGAGAATGACGACGAAGATCGACTTGACCACGGATGCGGTGACATGGCGTCCGAGAGATTCGGCGCTGCCGCCCACCTTCATGCCTTCGACAGCCGCAATGATCCCGATGATCAGCGCCATGAACGGCGCCTTGATCATGCCGGTCGCGAGCGTCGAATAATCGACTGCTTCGTGCAGACGAGTGATGAAGACATCGAAGGTGATGCCGGAATAGGCCCAGACCACGACCGCTGCGCCATAAAGAGCAGCGAAGTTGGCGACAATAGTCAGAAGCGGCAGTGCAATCGTCAGCGCAACAAGTCGCGGAAAGACCAGCACACCGATCGGATTGAGACCGATGACCTTCAGGGCATCGATTTCCTCACGCATCTTCATCGAACCGATTTCGGCCGTGATGGCGCTGCCGGAACGCCCCGCGATCATGATCGCGGTGAGCAGCACGCCGATTTCGCGCAGCTGCAGGATGCCGACGAGATCGACGACGAAAACTTCCGCTCCGAAATAGCGCAACTGGAACGCGCCCTGCTGGGCAATGATCGCGCCGATCAGGAACGACATCAACGTGATGATCGGAACGGCCCGCACCCCCATGTGGTCGAGCTGATTGACCACGGATGCCGGAGACACACCGGAGCCGCGCCCAGCCTTGGTCTGCGCCCCGCGAACGGCAGATCCGAGCACGAACATCATCGCGATCAGATCGCCCCATAGGCTGATCGTGACCTTCCCGACAGGTTCGAAGATGCGCTCGAAGCGGGTGCGGTGATCGACCGGCTTTTCCGGAGCAGTGACGTGCTCGGGAAGCGCTTCGATCAACTCGCGCATCCCCGGGGATCCGCCGACGATCTCGATCGTACCGCCGCGCTCGCGCCGTTCGGTTATGAAGCGGCGAACCAGCCATGCGCCGGCCGTGTCCATGTCGCTGACTGCGCTGAGATCGATCGTCTCCCGCTGTACCACCGATGAATCAACCAGCGGACCGGCGGATTTGATCATCGCGCTCAGGCTGGTGTTCTTCCAGCGACCCGCCAGTCGAATCAGCCGGGCGTTTCCGTCCGGCTGCTCATCGATCTCAATACGGGCGTCTTCTTGCTCAACCGAACTCAAGGTGGCGACAACTTCCAAATTCGCGCCGGGGGATCCGGGTTCGCAAATCACGTGACAGATAGCTGCACACTATAACCATCGCCGCCTGCGAAGAAATCCTTTGCAAACCGTTAATTGCGTTTTCCAACCCGATTGCGGGCCGCCATGACCGCTTTGCAACAGAGGGGCGGCTCAGGCTGCGCGAATACCGTCGTCCTGGGCCGTTTCGGCAATCGGTTTCGGCAAAAGGATGGGGACGAGTTTGCCGGCACGCTTGCTCGCCGGCGCTTCGCTGATCTTGTGACCCCAGGAGATCAACTCCAGCCGACCATCCGGATGTTCGGCAATCGCCGTGCAGCTTTCCACCCAGTCGCCTGTGTTGACGTAGTGGATGCCGTCGATGTCTTCCATCACGGCGTGGTGGATGTGGCCGCAGATAACGCCATCCACCTCGGCGCGGCGGGCCTCGTCGGCCACGACACGCTGGAACTCGCCGATGAAGTTGACCGCATGCTTGACCTGGAGCTTGGCCCAGGCCGAGAACGACCAGTAGGGCATGCCGAGGCGGCGACGGATCGCGGCCAGAAGCACGTTGATCGCGATCGCGGTGTCATAGGCCCAGTCACCGAGATAGGCGAGCAGCCGGGCATTGCGCACGACCACGTCGAACTCGTCGCCGTGGAGGACAAGGTATTTCTTGCCATCGGCCATTTCGTACACGATGCGCTGCTCGACCTCGATCCCGCCGAAATGGATGCCGGGGAAATCGCGCATGAACTCGTCGTGATTGCCCGGGATATAAATGATCCGCGTGCCCTTGCGCGCCTTGCGCAACAGCTTCTGAACCACGTCATTGCATTGCTGCGGCCAGTACCAGCTGCGCTTCAGGCGCCATCCGTCGACGATGTCACCGACGAGGATAATGGTATCGGCCTCGTGCGTGCGCAGGAAGTCCAGGAGGAAGTCCGTCTTGGCGGCCTTCGATCCGAGATGAACGTCCGAGATGAACAGGGTCCTGAAATGGCGTGTTTCGCTGGCTTCTTCCACGGCACGGTCCTCATCGCTGTCTTGACAGCGCTTAATCAGACTCGTGTTTCAGGAAGATGACATCGCCGTGATCATGCCTTTTCACGGAGTTCCACCCCTCAAAATCCATTGAAAGCTCGCTGGGCATAGGCGGAACTAAAGTCTACCACTCCCGGTCAATTCGTGTATGACGGGCATACAGATCCGATGACCAGAAACTGCCGGTGAAACCAATGAATTCCCAGGACAAGAACAAGCCGCAAGTTGCGAACCCGACCGCCGATCTCGACGAGCAGGCGCTCTTCTATCACCGCTATCCCCGTCCCGGGAAACTCGAGATCCAGGCCACCAAGCCGCTCGGCAACCAGCGCGATCTGGCGCTCGCCTATTCGCCGGGTGTCGCCGCCCCCTGTCTCGCGATCAAGGACGACCCGGCAGCAGCCGACGATTACACGGCACGCTCCAACCTCGTCGCCGTGATCTCCAACGGCACGGCGGTCTTGGGCCTCGGCAATATCGGACCGCTGGCCTCCAAGCCGGTCATGGAAGGCAAGGCCGTCCTCTTCAAGAAATTCGCCGGCATCGACGTCTTCGACATCGAAATCGATGCACCTGGCGTTGACGATATGGTCTCGACCATTTCGGCCCTCGAGCCGACCTTCGGCGGGATCAACCTCGAAGACATCAAGGCCCCGGAATGCTTCCAAGTGGAAGACCAGCTCCGTGCCAAGATGAACATTCCGGTCTTCCACGACGACCAGCACGGAACCGCGATCATCGTTGCGGCTGCGATCCTGAACGGGCTGGAACTTGCCGGCAAGTCGATCGAGACCGTGAAGATCGTGGCCTCCGGTGCCGGTGCGGCCGCCCTCGCCTGCCTCAACCTCCTGGTGATCCTCGGCGCCAAGCGCGAGAACATCTGGGTCCATGATATCGAAGGCCTGGTCTACAAGGGCCGCAACGAGCTGATGGACCCCTGGAAGGAGGTCTACGCCCAGGAAACCGACAAGCGCGCGCTCGCCGAAAGCATCGACGATGCCGACGTCTTCCTCGGCCTGTCGGCAGCCGGCGTGCTGAAGCCGGAACTGCTGGCCCGCATGGCGCCGAAGCCGCTGATCATGGCGCTCGCCAACCCGAAGCCGGAAATCATGCCGGAAGAGGCCCGCGCCGCCCGTCCAGACGCAATGATCTGCACCGGTCGCTCCGACTTCCCGAACCAGGTCAACAACGTCCTCTGCTTCCCCTACATTTTCAGGGGCGCGCTCGATTGCGGCGCAACGACGATCAACGAAGAGATGAAGATGGCCGCCGTCCGCGCCATCGCAGCCCTCGCCCGTGAGGAAGTCTCGGAAGTCGCCGCTCGCGCCTATACCGGCGAGACACCGACCTTCGGCCCCGACTACCTGATCCCCTCGCCTTTCGATCCGCGCCTGATCCTGCGCATCGCTCCGGCTGTTGCCAAGGCTGCGGCTGACAGCGGCGTCGCGCGCCGTCCGATCGCCGATTTCGACACCTATCTCGACCAGTTGAACCGCTTCGTCTTCCGCTCCGGCTTCGTCATGAAGCCGATCTTCGCGGCTGCCAAGACGGCATCGAACAAGCGCGTGATCTTCGCCGAAGGCGAGGACGAGCGCGTGCTGCGCGCAGCCCAGGTTCTGCTCGAAGACGGCATCGGCGAACCGATCCTGATCGGACGTCCGCAGATCATCGAGACGCGCCTGAAGCGCTACGGCCTGCGCATCCGCCCGGGCACCGATTTCGAACTGGTCAACCCGGAAGACGATCCGCGCTACCGCGACTATGTCGACGACTATTTCGCGCTGGTAGGCCGCGCTGGCATCAACCCGGAAGCTGCCCGCACGATCGTGCGGACGAACACCACGGTCATCGGCGCGCTTGCCGTCAAGCGCGGTGACGCAGATGCCCTGATCTGCGGCGTCGAAGGCCGCTATGACCGCCATGTCCGCGACGTTCGCCAGATCATCGGCAAGCGTGAGGGTGTGCGCGACTTCTCGGGCCTCAGCCTGCTGATCTCGCAGCGCGGCGCCATCTTCTTTACCGACACCTTCGTCACGGACGACCCCTGTGCCGAAGAGATCGCGGAAATGACCATTCTCGCGGCGCAGGAAATCCGGCGCTTCGGCATCAGCCCGAAGGCAGCGCTGCTCTCCCATTCCAACTTCGGCTCCCGCCCATCCGCCAGCGCCTCGAAAATGCGTCAAGCGCTCGAGATCATCAGGACCAATGCGCCTGATATCGAAGTCGACGGCGAGATGCAGGGCGGCTCGGCCCTGTCAGAGGTGCTGCGTAAACGCGCCATGCCGGAGAGCACGCTGACGGGTGAGGCAAACCTTCTGGTCTTCCCGAATCTCGACGCCGCCAACATCTCGCTCGGCATCGTCCGTACGATGATGGATGCTCTGCATGTGGGTCCGATCTTGCTCGGTGCCGCCATGCCAGCACACGTGCTTTCGACCTCAGTGACATCCCGCGGCGTCGTCAACATGGCAGCACTCGCCGTCGTCGAAGCATCGCAACCGGCCGGTTGATTTGGGCTGTCGAGCGGCGGTTTTCGTCCGCCGCTCGACCACCGCGAAACTTACCCACTAGACAAGCCAAAGCTGCAACGCCGACACTGTTTCCCTTGAAATATAGGGTATTGTTGATGGCGCAGTCGGGGGCATATTTCGAACTCTTGGATTGGCTTGACCAGCAGGAAACGCTCGATCCGCCAGCGTTCCTGTCCCGCCTGCAGATGGCCTACGAAACGGGACCGGTCACCTATATCGACGCGGTCATCAGCAATGGCCGCATGCGCGCCCACACCATTCATCGCAGTCACCGGCGGCACGCGCCAAACTCGATGCGCAGCCAGCATCGCAAGCCGCCTGTCGAACAGATCCTCCGTGTCTTCGCGGCTCTGGAGCCAATTCTACTCGTCAGCAAGTACAGGGGCGACGAGTACGGTCCTATAACCATTGGCTACCCCTTGCCCGGTCGCAACAGCGGCCTTCTGGTAGAAGCCGGACCACATATCCCAGAACTATCCACCTGGCGCCGCCTCCACGACAGAGACCTCCTGAGCCTGGGCACGCGATTGAACGCCCGGCTGACGAGACCCGCTCGCATGGAAAACTTGGAGAAGTCGGGGGGAAAGTCGTTGACCCGTAGAGAACGTGAAACACTGGCCTGGATTGCAGCCGGCAAAAGCTATTGGGAAACCGCCGTTATTCTCGGCATTTCTGAACGCACGATCCGACACTTCATGGCCAATGCCCGGCACAAACTCGACGTCGTGACCAATGCTCAAGCTGTCGCTGAAGCCGTCTGGCGCGGCCTCATCCCGCGTCTCGCGGACACGGAAGCGTCATCAGAAAAGGCAAAACTTTCATAGTATCACAGATTGCATATAATAATGCTGGCGCAACCGTCAATTTCATTCAAGCGTCTTGAGCTCCATCCTGCCTGTTCCGTTCTGCAAGAAGGAGCAAGGCATGATCAGGATCATCAACGGCGCACGACGACACCAGTTTCCCTCCGACATCGACGCAATGCACAGGCTGCGCAAACGTGTCTTCCACGATCTCCTCGGCTGGGAGGTCGAGGTGCGCGATGCCTGGGAGATCGACGACTATGACCGGTCCAATCCGCTCTATGTCCTTTCCTATGGGGAAAAAGGCCGTCTCCGCGGTTCGCTTCGTCTGCTGCCGACGCTTGGGCCGAACATGCTCGACGACACATTCCCGATCCTGCTCGGCGACGGTCCGCAAATCCGCAGCGCCGCCATCTGGGAATCGAGCCGCTTCTGCATTGACCCCGAGATCTCGCAGGACCGTGCCGGAAACCAGGTGACGATCGCCGCAGCCGAACTGATGTGCGGCGTTGGAGAACTGGGTCTGGCATCAGGCCTCAGCCACATCGTCACCGTAACGGATGTGTTTCTGGAGCGCATGTTCAAGCGCATGGGCTGCCCCGGATTGCGGATCGGCGAGCCCCAGCGCATCGGCGTGGTTCAGGCGGTCGCGGTATCCTGGGAGGTCTCCGAGGACCTGCTCGACAGGATGAAGGCGGTGGCGGCAATCGAGGGAAGCGTGCTCGAACGACCGATGACACTCACGGCAGCCCAGGCCGCGTGACACAGGACGAGGCGGGTGCGGCAGGTGCCGCACCCGCCTCACGTCATCTGTCATTTGAATTTGACCACCACTCGGATATCCTGCACCGCATCAGGGTCGTAGTCTGCCTTGCAAACGACAACTGGAATCCGGATGTGCCGAGCAGGATAGTCAGTTCCATCGCGATGTTTCTCCTCATGGGCGGCATCTTGCCATCCGGGGCAGAAGCCTCGGCGCTTTGCGAGCGACTGCGCGACCGCCTGGTCCTGGTGGAGCAGGGCGGACGATCGCCTGAGATCAACAGCTACGCCAGCGCCATTGCGCAGCAGAACCTGGAACTGCGCAAGGCGCGTCAGGACCAGCGGCGGCTGCGCTGCCTCACCTCTTCCATCGTCCAGATCCGGCCCGATGGCGGCAATGACTGCAGCGACCTGGCAACGGCAATCTCCCGCATGGAGGCCAATCGCGACATCCTTGCAACGCGGCTGGCCGACCTTCGGGAAAGCCGCGTGGCGGATGCCCGCGCAGCTCTTGTAACGGCCCTTGAGGCAAATGGATGCGGCCCGGATGAGCCGCCACTGCCGCAGGAAGCCGAGCGCATTCCCTATCTCGACACGCTGCCGGAACCCTACCGCCCGGACCGCGAGGCGGAAGCAGCCTATGCGACGCCACAGCCGCCGATCGGCATCCTTCCGAGCGGCAATGTCCGCACGCTCTGCGTCCGCACCTGCGACGGCGGTTTTTTCCCGATCTCCTCGCAGACATCAGCGATGAACTTTGGCCGGGACGCTGCCCAGTGTCAGCAGATGTGCCCGGGGACGGAAACGGAGCTCTTCTTCCACGCGCCGGAACGCAGCGAGACGGTCGACATGGTCTCGGCCATCACCGGCCGTCCCTACAGGGACCTGCCGAACGCCTTCGTCTACCGCAATCGCCGGACAAATGCGGAGCCGACCTGCGCCTGCAATCTTCAGCAATACTACCAGCGCATGACGCCGCGTCCCGCGGTGCCCGACTACCAGTCCTCCGTGCTGGAGATCGCACCGAAGTCGAAACCGACACCGGCGGCTCCCCGCCCCGCTGCGGAACGCAGTCTGGATGAAGCAAACCTCAATGTCCGCCGCGTAGGCCCGGTCTTCATACCGCCCGACAAGGGAACGATCGATCTCAGGAACCCGGCAGCCCCGGGTCCACAGCCCCTACAGGAGTGACCGGCCCGGCTGCCTGTACGCCCCAATGCTCCTCGAAGATCAGCTCTTCGAGCGCCAGACGCTTGCGCCACCCCTTCACCTGGAGTTCGGGCGACGCATAGAGCTGATCGACAAGGCCGAGGCACAGGTAACCGATGATCTGGACGCGATCCGGGATCCCGAGGATCGCCTTCACTTCGGCCTCGTGAAAGATGCTGACCCAGCCGAGCCCGACCCCTTCCGCTCGCGCGGCAAGCCAGAGATTCTGGATCGCGCAAACCGTTGAGAAGGCATCCATCCGGCGATCATGGGTCCGACCGAGAACCACGGGGCCGGCTCGATCAGGATCACAGGTGACGCAGATATTCAGCGGCGCCTTGCGAATGCCCTCGAGCTTCAGCGCCCGATAGGCATTGCGGCGCGCTTCGGGAAACATCGCCTCTGCCTCTTCGTTCGCCCGCACAAACGCCTCCCAGACTGCCGCACGGGTCTCAGCGCTGCGAACCAAAATGAAGCTCCACGGCTGCATGAATCCGACCGACGGTGCGGCATGGGCTGCTTCAAGAAGCCTGCGCACGAGATCGTCGGGCAAAGGATCGGGAAGAAACTGGTCGCGAACGTCGCGTCGCGTATGAATGGCCCGGTAGACGGCATCCCTGTCCTCGTCGACAAAGGGCGCTGTCCGGACGAGGAACTCGTTCGGATCGTCGTGCATCGTAATCCCCACAATGCGCAACCACCCGCCGTCCACGCGGGTTCGGTCTATCTTCTCAGGCCGGTCTTCTGACTGGGCATCATCCGCAACACGCGCCTTCCCGGATTGCTCCAGTGGTCGGGTTTCCCCTTGCGCATCACGTCCGCCTCACAGCGTTGGGCACGTGCCGGAATTTCACCGGCTTCCCGATTCTCCTGCCGATAGGCAGGCACCTGACAAATGGTTTCTAGCGTGAAGAGACAAGCTGGGACAGGTCAAAAACGACGGCGTCAGTCAGTTGTCGGAAAGTAGCGTACGAATGCGAAGGCGGATCCATCCGGTGACCAATTCGGCACGTTGATCGATCCCTGTCCGCCGAAGAACTCGAACAGTGTCTCGACATTGCCGCCATCCGCATCCATCAGCCGAAGCCGGACATTCTTGTCGCGCGGATGGCCCGTGACGTCGGCGTCGTAGGAGAGGAACAGCACCTTGCTGCCATCCGGCGACGGATGCGGGAACCAGTCACCGTGACCATCCGAGGTCAGCTGCTCCAGGCCTGTGCCATCGGTGCGCATCCGCCAGATCTGCATGGTGCCGGTGCGGCTGGAATTGAAGTAGAGCCACTGCCCGTCAGGCGAATAATCGGGACCGTCATTGTGCCCCTCGCCGTTGGTCAGGCGCTGTTCGGCACCGCCCTTCGTCGAAATCGTGTAGATGTCGAAGGCGCCGTTGCGCTCGCCGCAATAGGCAAGCACCTTCCCGTCCGGCGACCAGCCGTGCCAGTAGGACGGCATTTTGTCGGTGACCTGGCGCGGCTCATCATCGCCATCACCCAGCATATAGATGCAGGACTTCCCATAGAGCGTGTGGTCGGAAAAGACGATCGAGGCACCGTCAGGTGAAATGCCGTGGTCATTGTTGAGCCGGACGGCGAAGCTGGTGTCGATCAGCTCCGGCTCCGGATCATCCTCATCGAGCGGCAACGCATAAAGAAGTCCATCACCGTTGATGACCAGAAACTCGCCGTCGCGCGACCAGTTGGGCGCCTCGACCAGGTCATCCGTCTGCCAAACGACCTCGCATTCGCGTGTCGCCATGTCGTAAATCTCGACCGAACTGCGCATCATGGTCTCCTTGGAAAAATCAGTCTGCGATGGAGCGATTTTCCATCGCCTGGCGCAGTTTGGCGAAGATCGCCCGGCCATTGCGCTCAAGCTGAGCACTGCGCCATTCAGTGTAGAAACCCCAGATCAGGCTGACGATCAGCGTGAGGGACCCGATGCCGAGCATCTTGAAGCTCCCGTCCCACAGACCGTAGCAGCCAATCACAATCGAGGGCAGGAAGTAGGCGGCGCTCGAGAGCGTCCGGTACAGCCCGCTATCCTGATTGTCATGCGCTCCGACAGCAAAGATATAGCTGCGCTCCTCCGCCGTGAAGTCAGGCAAAGCAGCCCGGGCATCGTGCGCCTCAATCGACACGCTCAGCGATCCCTGAAACGGTTCGTGATCGGATAGCGGCGATCGCGTCCGAAGTTCTTCTTTGTGATCTTCACGCCCGGTGCCGATTGGCGGCGCTTGTATTCGGCGAGGTAAAGCAGGTGCTCCACCCGGTGCACCGTCGCGATGTCATGGCCCCGTGCGACGATCTCGTCCACGCCCATTTCCTTTTCGACGAGGCATTCGAGGATATCGTCGAGAACCGGATAGGGCGGCAGGGAATCCTGGTCGGTCTGGTTCGGGCGAAGCTCCGCAGACGGCGCCTTGGACAGGATGTTTGCGGGAATGACTTCGCCGGATGGTCCAAGCGCGCCTGGGGGAACGTTCTCGTTGCGCCAGGCCGACAGCGCATAGACCTGCATCTTGTAGAGGTCCTTGATGGGGTTGAAGCCACCATTCATGTCGCCATAGAGCGTGGCGTACCCAACCGACATCTCCGACTTGTTGCCGGTGGTGACGACCATCGAGCCGAACTTGTTGGAGACCGCCATCAGGATCGTCCCACGCGTGCGGCTCTGCAGGTTTTCTTCGGTGATGCCGCTCTCGGTACCCTCGAACATTTCCGACAGCGATGACAGGAAGCCTTCAACCGGCTCCTGGATCGGCACGATGTCGTAATGGCAGCCGAGCGCCTTGGCGCAGGCTTCGGCGTCGGCGAAGCTCTCCTGCGAGGTATAGCGGTAGGGCAGCATGATCGTGCGCACCCGCTCCTCGCCGAGCGCATCGACGGCGATGGCAGCACAAATGGCAGAATCGATGCCGCCGGAGAGGCCGAGCACGACGCTCTTAAAACCGTTCTTGTTCACATAGTCGCGGAAACCGAGAACGCAGGCGCGGTAGTCGGCCTCTTCCTTCTCCGGAATGCGCGACATCGGCCCCTGGTCACAGCGCCAGCCGTCGGCCGTGCGCTTCCAGGTCGTGACCGAAAGCGTCTCCTCGAACTGGCTCATCTGGAAGGCGAGCGACTTGTCGCCGTTGAAGGCGAAGCTCGCGCCGTCGAAGACGAGTTCGTCCTGCCCCCCGAGCTGGTTGGCGAACACCAGTGGCAGGCCCGTCTCGATCACCTGACGCAGCGCCACCTGATGGCGCACATCGACCTTGCCTCGGTAGTAGGGCGAGCCATTCGGCACCAGCAGAATTTCGGCGCCGGTCTCGGCCAGCGTCTCGCAGACGCCGAGATCATTCCAGATCTCCTCGCAGATCGGCACCCCGATGCGCACACCCCGAAAGTTGACCGGCCCCGGCATCGCACCTTCGGTAAAGACTCGCTTCTCATCGAACTCGCCGTAATTCGGCAGATCGAGCTTATCGCGGAAGGCGAGGATCTTCCCACCGTCGAGAATGGCGACGGAATTGTGCCGCCCCTTCTCGCCCTGGCGGGGAAAGCCGACGATCACGCCCGGACCGCCATCCGCAGTATCGGCGGCAAGCGCCTCAACGGCTTGGAGACAAGCGCTCAGGAAGGCGGGTTTCAACACCAGATCTTCCGGCGGATAGCCGGAAATGAAGAGCTCCGTCAGCAACAGCAGGTCTGCTCCCTGGCCGGCCGCATCGGCGCGCGCAGCCCGCGCCTTGGCTAGATTGCCGGCGACGTCGCCGACAACAGGATTGAACTGTGCCACCGCGATACGCAGGACGTCGGAGATCTTCTTTGCTTCGCTCATGACATCGATTTAGCCGCTCGCGTGAATGATCGCAACGCTACTTGTCGACCCTGTGATCGGCAATGTCCGCCGCCGCTAACCAATCCCCCTGAAAGTATGGGAACAAAGGCTTCTGCGTTGCGGTTCATGTAGCATTCATGACACTTGTGTGACATCTGTGCGAAGATTTTACGACACCTGTCCCTGACCCGGAGTTCGACGTGGCACAGACCAGCCCGAAATCGCTCGTCGCGACCATTTTCAATGCCTTTGGTGCGACGCGCGAACGCGAGCTCGGCACGTCCTGGACGTTGCCGCTGGTCATTCAGTGGGTCAACACGGCGCTGATCGCAGCCGTCATCGTCGTACTGAGCGAAGTGCTCGCACGCGGGACCATGGTCGATGTCGTCGAATACATGACATCGTCGAGCCGGCCCGGGCTTGTGGCCGTGGGGATCATGTTCCTGGTCCTCTGCTTTGCAGATGCGATTATCGGCAAGGCTTACCAGTCCACGCTCTTCGTCGCGCCGCTGGCTCTCCTGCCCGCCTTCTTCTCGGGCCAGAAGCAGCTCTTCCTCTCGGACCCGCTTTTTCCGAGTGACCTCCTCTTCGGTCGTCAGATCATGCAGCTGCTGCCGGCCATGGTTGCGGCCGAACCTGTCAAAGCCATTGCTCTTGCAATCGGCAGCCTCGTTTTCATCGCAGCATTCGTCACGCTCATTTGGAAGAGCCGGAAAGTCTTTCCGCGGCTGAACTTGACAGGCCGGGGCGTTCGCCTTGCCCTCGCCTTCCCACTGCTCGCTGGTTTCATCTCCTTGATGGACCCGATGGCCTTCTCCGCCTTCCGAGATCGCCTCAACATTGTGCCGATGATGTGGGACCAGAAGGAAAACTATCGCCACAACGGCTTCCTGATGGCTTTTGCCTTCAATGTGCCGATGGCGAGCGTCAGCGCCCCCGCCGGTTACAATCACGTCGCCATCACCGACATGCAGACCGACCTTCTGCCGGCGTCCTTCTTCTCGGGCCGTCAGGCTGACGTGATCGTCGTCATGAGCGAGTCGCTGTGGGATCCGACCAAGATGAGCAGCGTCCGCTACTCGGCCGATCCGATGCCGACCATCCGCGCCGCGCAGTCCGGCCAGGTGTTCTCGCCGGAATTCGGCGGCATGACGGCGAACGTCGAATTCGAAGCGCTGACCGGCTTCTCCAATGCCTTCCTGCCCTATGGCAGCATTCCCTATCAGCAGTATATCCGCCGTCCCGTGCCTTCGCTCGCCACCTTCTTTGAATCGAAGGGCTATGTGAGCAAGGCCTTCCACCCCTTCCAGGGCTGGTTCTGGAACCGCAACAACGTCTACCAGTCGCTGGGCTTCCGTCAGTTCCAGTCCGAAGAGAACATGCCGGTCATGGACAAGCGCGGTATCTTCGCATCGGACGAGGCCCTGACGCGCCACATCATCCGGGAAGCCGACAACACCAGCGAACCCTTCTTCTTCTTCGCGGTCACCCTGCAGGGTCACGGCCCCTATGAGCATAACCGCTACGCGAAGAACACCATCGAGGTTGACGCGCCGACCCTCTCTGACGGCAACACCAGCGCGCTGGCGACCTATGCGCAGGGTGTGAAAGAAGCGGACCAGAGCCTGAAGGCTCTGATGGATTGGGCGAAGAAGCGCCGCCGCGAGACGATCATCGTGCTCTTCGGCGATCACCTGCCGCCGCTGAACGAGGTCTATACGGAAAGCGGCTACATGGCGAACGTCGTCGCCACCCGCAAGGCCTCGGTCGCCACCATGAAGCGCGAGCACGAGACCCCGCTCGTCATCTGGTCGTCGAAGCGCGGCGTTCAGAAAGACATCGGCTCGGTCAGCCCGTCGCAGCTGCCGTATTACATCGTCCGCATGGCCGGCTATCGCCACCCCTACTACACCGGTATGCTCGGCCGCGTCGCCGAACGTTACTCGGTCATCGACCGGCATCAACTGATCGGCCGTAACAACAAGGCGCAGGCCGACTGGGCTCTGTCGGGCCGCATCGACCCATTGATCCGCGATTACCGTCTTCTCCAGCACGATGTGATGTTCGGCGAAGGCTACGGACTTGATCGTTTCTTCCCCGAGCAGTCCGATCGACTGCAACCGAGCAGTTGAGCGGATCGTTACTTCGGATCACAGTTATCCATAAAGACATTTTGAACGGGGGGCGCTATTGCAGCGCCCCCCGATTTCAGTCATAGACTTTTTTTGTTCACCAAACCGGCGTGCTTGACAGTATTAGCGACCACTGTTCTTGCCTGGCTGCACGAGCGGTCGAACACTCTGATTGCATTCAAAGTTTAACGCCGAGCTCTTGCCATGCCGCTCATGTCGCGCGCTGAAATAGTTGCACATCCGCTCTACCCGGCGATCGAAAGGCAGATCGCCCAGCATCTCATTGGCATTCACATGCGGACCCCGCGCATGTCCCGCCTGAAGGCATCCCACCGCAAGTGGCTGATGACGCAGTCGGTGTTCGCGCTCGCCTTGCGCCGCACGCCGGACGACCCGCTTTCTGGCCTGACGGCCACACGTTTCGTGGAAACGGTCATGCGCCTGGGGGCTGCAAGCCGCAACACGGCGACGGGTTATCTGGCGGAACTGGTCGCCTACAAATTCCTGCGCGACGTCCCTGACGTCCCCGACAAGCGTGTCCGCGTCCTTGAGCCCACGGAACTCAGCCTGAACGGCCTGCGCAGCTGGTTCAACGGGCATCTCGCCTGCCTCGACCGGCTCGATGGCGGCAATCGCGAAATGACCTCGCTGGCCGAAGAGCGGATCTTCCTGATCGCCCAACCCATCGGCGCCGACATCATGGTGGGCGATCCGATGTGGCGCGAGCCCCCGGACTCGATCGGCCACTTCCTGTGGTCGGATCTTGGCGGCATCATCCTGCACGACCTGATCGCACGTCTCGACAATGTCGACCGCGCGGCTGAAAACGTATCCTGCGGACCGGTAACGCTGGTGGAATTGAGCGAAACCTATCAGGTCTCGACCACCAACCTGAAGCGCATGTTCAAGAAGGCCGAAACCGAAGAGCTTCTATGCTGGGAACACCCGCGACGCCGGGGCGACCTGCTGCTGACGAACCGCTTCCTGGAAGACTATTTCAACTGGCAGTCGGCCAAGTTCGCAGCCATCGACCAGTCCTATCATCAGGCTCTGGCAACACTGGGCATCGAGTCGGAGAACGCGGCCGCCGCCTGAAGGCGCTCAGCTGCGGCTGGCGGCATATTGCGGCAAGCCATCCTCGATGTCGTAGAAATCACCCTTGTCGGCGCAGTAGATGTGATAGCCCCCCTCTAGACTCGTGGGGTTCGGAAACAGGCCCGCCATCAGCGAGATCCGCGTCTCGCCATCCGCCTTCCAGTAAAGTGCTGAACCGCAATCGCGGCAAAAGGCGCGCTCGGCATCGGGGCTTGCCCTATAGGCGCCGATCTTCTCGCGCCCGCTGATCTCGACCTCGCTCAGCGCTGCATCCGTCGTCGCATAGTAGAGCCCGGTCTGCCGACGGCATTGCGAGCAATGGCAATAGCTGACGGGTCCGAGTTTGCCTCGAACAGTGATCGTCACCGCACCGCACAGGCAGCCGCAAGTCTTGTCTTCGCCCATCACACACCTCCGCAAACGAGAACCGGGCGAGCTTCGTTGAAGCCCGCCCGGTCGTCAAACTCGGAATGCTGAACTTGTGCTTCAGCCGTTCGCGACCAGCATCCGCTTTTCGTCACGGCCGCTCTTCATCCGCTCGGCAAGCAGGAACGCAAGCTCAAGCGCCTGGTCGGCGTTGAGGCGCGGGTCGCAATGGGTGTGGTAACGGTCGGCAAGATCATTGCCGGTGACCGCACGCGCACCACCTGTGCATTCGGTCACGTCCTTGCCGGTCATCTCGATATGGATGCCGCCCGGATGCGAGCCTTCCGCACGATGGATCTGGAAGAAGCTCTCGACCTCCGACAGGATCCGCTCGAACGGACGGGTCTTGTAGTTGTTGAGCGTGATCGTGTTGCCATGCATCGGATCGCAGGACCACACGACCTTGCGGCCTTCCCGCTCGACGGCACGGATGAGGCGCGGCAGGTGCTCGGCAACCTTGTCGTGACCGAAACGGCAGATCAGGGTCAGGCGACCGGCTTCGTTCTGCGGGTTCAGGATGTCGATCAGGTTCAACAGATCGTCAGCCTGCAGCGACGGGCCGCACTTCAGACCGATCGGGTTCTTGATGCCGCGGCAGTATTCCAGATGCGCATGGTCAGCCTGGCGCGTACGGTCGCCGATCCAGATCATGTGGCCGGAGGTGGCATACCAGTCGCCCGAGGTGGAATCGACGCGGGTCAGCGCTTCTTCATAGCCGAGAAGCAGGGCTTCATGGCTGGTGAAGAAATCGGTCTCGCGCAGGCTCGGATTGTTTTCCGAGGTGATACCCACGGCCTTCATGAAGTCCATGGTTTCGGAAATGCGGTCGGCGAGCTTGCGGTAGCGCTCAGCCTGTGGGCTATCCTTGACGAAGCCGAGCATCCACTGATGCACGTTCTCGAGGTTGGCATAACCACCCATCGCGAAGGCGCGCAGCAGGTTCAGCGTGGCAGCCGACTGGCGATAGGCCATCAGCTGGCGCTCGGGGCTCGGGATGCGGGCCTCTTCGGTGAACTCGATGCCGTTGATGATGTCACCACGGTAGCTCGGCAGCTCGACGCCACCGATCGTCTCCATGTCCGAAGAACGCGGCTTGGCGAACTGGCCGGCAATACGGCCGACCTTGACCACTGGCAGCTGGGCGCCGAAAGTCAGGACGACGGCCATCTGCAGGAAGGCGCGGAAGAAGTCGCGGATATTGTCGGCGCCATGCTCGGCAAAGCTCTCGGCGCAATCACCGCCCTGCAGCAGGAAGGCTTCGCCTTCCGCGACCTGGGCCAGCGACTTCTTCAGGCGACGGGCCTCGCCCGCAAAGACCAGCGGCGGATAGGTCGAAAGCTGCTGCTCGGCAGCCTTCAATGCGTCGAGGTCCGGATACGCCGGAACCTGCTTGATCGGCTTCTGTCTCCAGCTGCTCGGGGTCCAATTCTGCGCCATGGTCGTCACCTGTCTGATACTAGCTGCGGCAACCTCCCGGCCGCATCGGATGGGGGCTTATAAACGGTTAATCGATCCTTGGAAAGCCGAAGTTTAGGGACTTTCGAAGGGTATAACGATGAGGCGACCGGCCAGTTTTCCACCCTTTGGACCTGCACGGCCCCGCCCTCGAGATGGCAGACGCTTGATATGACATGGACGTAAACGTAAGATCTCGATTGACATCCGGAACGGGAGGTTCGGCATGACACAGCACGAAATCGAAAAGGCCGAAATCCAGTTCGAAACGGCGGACCGTTTCCAGCTCCACGGCACGTTGATGCGGGGCAAAGGCGACGGCCCCATGGCGCTCATCTCCTCGGCCGCAGCCGTGCCCCGCGGATTCTATGCCCGCTTTGCCGAACATCTCGTCACCCATCAAGGCTTCCGCGCTGCCATGACCTACGACTATCGCGGCGTCGCAGCCTCGCAGGCACCGAAGAGCTGGAAACGTCCGCTATTGATGCGCGACTGGGCGCATTTCGACATGCCCGCCGCCCTGCAACGGCTGGAACTGGAAGGACCCGATCATCCGATCGTTGGCGTCGGCCAGTCCTTCGGCGGACAGGTATTGGCGCTCGGTGGCCGCTCCGACAGGTTCTCCCGCTATCTCATGGTCGCGACCATGACCGGCTACTGGGGAAACACCAAGCCGACGTTTCGCGTCTTCAGCCAGATGAACCTGGTCGGCGTGCCGCTGGCGGCAGTGCTCGGCAAGGTTCCCGGCCAGATCGGCCTGGGTCAGACCTTGCCGGGGACCATCTTTCGCGAATGGGCGCGTTGGGGCCGGCATCCCGAATACTTCTTCGCCGATCCGACGATGGATGCAGCGCGCCGGTTTGCAGAGGTCGAGACTCCCATTCTCGCTATCGGCCTGACCGACGATCCCTGGGGCACGCCGAAGGCCCAGCACGCACTGCTGAAATACTATAGCCGCGCCCCGACAGAGATCCGCTGGGTCTCGCCGGATGAAGCAGGCGGCACAGTCGGCCATCTCGGCTTTTTCCGCTCGGCCTTCAAGGACACTCTCTGGGGACCCGCGGTGGACTGGCTGAAGCAGGCTTGAGCTATCGCAGCGCAGCATGGTTACCCACACAATTCACAGCCCAAAACACGCACGCTTTTCAGTGAAAACTTGCAAAGCGGTCGCTTCATGAGAGCATGGAGACCTTGCGAACACCTCAATCCCGAGGCGTGCGCCCGTACCGACCAGAGGCAAGCTTCACGCAAGCCTCGCCCTCTACCCCGCTCTATGGGGGCGTAACGTGGTGTTCGGGAAGTTGATACTTCCTGCGTTGATCATGAGGATCGTGTGATGGCGTATGATTGGACTGGAGTACAAACCCGCAGGAGCCGCCGGCTCCGGATTGTCCTGCTCTCGCTTCTGAGCCTTGCCGCATTATCGGCACCCGTCCTGGGACTGGATCTCATCTCGAAGTTCTGATTATCACCTGCGGACCTCTGATGAGACCCGCAGGAAATGCTTTAATGTCGGTACAAACGGCGGCGGCTTAGACCCGCTCGCCGTTCCGGACCCGGTATGTCGGCGTGTACATCGTCACAAGCTCTTCCGCAGCTGTCGGGTGAACCGCCATGGTGCGATCGAAATCGTCCTTGGTGCAGCCGGCCTTGAGTGTGATGCCCAGCAGCTGCGCCATCTCGCCCGCGTCGTGGCCGAGGATATGCGCGCCGACGACCTTGCGATCGGCGGCATTGACGATCAGCTTCATGATCATCTTCTCGGCCCGCCCCGACAGCGTCGCCTTCATCGGACGGAACTGCGCGCGATAGACCTCGATCTCCTCGAACTTCTTCGCAGCAGCCTCTTCAGAGAGGCCAACGGTGCCGATCTCCGGCTGCGAGAAGACTGCGGTCGCGATCAGATCATGATCGGGTGACGTCGGATTATTCTTGTACTCCGTCTCGATGAAGCACATCGCCTCATGGATCGCGACCGGCGTCAACTGTACGCGGTCCGTGACGTCGCCGAGAGCGAAGATGCTCGGCACGTTGGTCCTCGAATAGGCGTCGACCACGATCGCGCCACGCTCATTCGTCTCGACGCCTGCGGCCTCCAGGCCGAGCCCCGTGGTGTTCGGATCGCGGCCGAGCGCCAGCATGACCTGCTCGACCACCAGACGGCCATTGTTGATCGTCTCGACGTCGAGATTGCCAGCGGGCGACTTGGTCACCTTCTGGATATGGTCCTGGCAGATGATGCGGATGCCCTTGGCCACCATCGCCTCATGCAGCCCACGGCGCATGTCCTGGTCGAAGCGGCTGAGGATCTCGCCACCGCGATAGATCAGCGTCGTTTCGACGCCCAGCCCGTGGAAGATGTTGGCAAATTCCACCGCGATATACCCGCCGCCGGCAATCAGGATGGAGCGCGGCAGCTTTTCAAGATGAAACGCCTCGTTGGACGATATGCAATGCTCATAGCCTGGGAGAGCCGCATGCGGATTGGGCGCACCACCGACGGCAACGACAATGCGCTCGGCGGTGACTTCCTGGCCGCCCTTCACGAGGCGCACGCTGTGCGGCCCCGTCAGTTCGGCGCGCGTTTCAAGGATCTCGACGCCGGCATTCTCCAGGCCCTTGCGATAGAGGCCTTCCAACCGGTCGATTTCCTTGTCCTTGGCGGCAATCAGCGACGGCCACTCGAACTTGCTTTCACCAACCGTCCAGCCATAGCCGGCCGCATCCTCGAAATGCTCGTGATATTGCGAGGCATAGACGAAGAGCTTCTTCGGCACGCAGCCGCGGATCACGCATGTGCCGCCGAAGCGATACTCTTCGGCAATCGCCACCCTCTTGCCGAGCGATGCCGCCACACGGGCGCTGCGCACCCCGCCTGAGCCGCCGCCGATGACGAAGAGGTCGTAGTCGAACTGGCTCATGGAGGTCTCCTGCCCGGCTGGGCGCTTGCTGCAACTTCGCCTGATATAGGAGACGCAAGCACAAAAAGAAAAGCCCGGGACGACGCCCGGGCTCGAAAATCCAAAACGGATCGTATCAGGGCTTCGGCGCTTCGGCCGCTGCCGGCTGCTCGGCCTGAACCTGGGCCAGCAGGGCCGCATTGGCCTGCTGTTCGAGATCGCGTGCGATGCCAGCGGTCCAGATGTCGGCTGCCTTCAGCAGTTCGCGAGTGGCAATCGGGCCATCCTTCAACAGCTTCTTGCCGGCTTCGCTGCCGTAGAACGCAGTGATCTGGTTCAGTTCTTCAGCCGTGAACGCCTTGGCATAGACGAGCGCTGCTTCGCGCTCGAGGTCTGCACGGCGAGCAGCGAGCTTCAGGGCTTCTTCCTCAACCTTGGCCGAGATAACGTCCTGAAGGTTCGGATAGGCCTGGATAAGCTGGGCCGTCAGACGGTCCATGATGTTCGGCAGGATCGCATCAAAGCGGTTGGTAACGCCAAGCGCGCTGATCGCGTCGCGTGCCGCCTGCATGTGCTCGGCCGGCACGTCCTGAGCCTTTGCCGAAACGGCGCCCAGTGCAAGGCTGCCGGCGATGACGGCGATCGAGGCAAAGCGGCCCATACCCGTAAAGCTGATCATGAAATTCAATGCTCCTGTTAGTTCTTCGGCTCCATCACCCGTGCACCCGCCGGTCCGGCGATGATCGCGAGCGATGCCAAGTTTATGAAAAGGCCGTGTTCCACCACGCCGGGGATTTGATTGAGCCGGCTTGCCAGAGCGTCTGCATCAGGAATGCGGCCAAAAGATGCGTCGAGAATGAGGTGTCCGCCGTCCGTCATGAAGAGGCTCTCGTCCGAACGGGTCCTGAGCTTCATAGGACCGCTGAGACCGAGCTCGTCTGCCAGTCGTTCGATCGCAAGCCGGGTCGACGCCTGGCCGAAGGGATTGATCTCGATCGGCAGTGGGAATGCACCGAGCGTTTCGACCAGCTTGGTCTCGTCGGCAATCACGATCATCCGGGTCGAGGCAGCCGCGACGATCTTTTCCCGCAGAAGCGCGCCGCCGCCGCCCTTGATAAGGCGAAAACCGCCATCGATCTCGTCTGCGCCATCGATCGTCAGATCGAGCTGCGGCAGTTCGTCCAGCGACTTCAGCGGAACGCCGAGTTCAAGGCAGAGGCGCGCCGTGCGCTCGGATGTCGGGACACCCTCGACCTTGAGGCCTCCGGCCACCTTTTCCGCCAGCAGCCGAACGAATTCTTCCGCGGTCGAACCGGTTCCGATCCCGAGACGCATGCCATCTTCGACATGTTCCAGCGCCGCAGCTGCGGCCTTGATCTTCATTTCGCGGGCGTCCATGCGCCGAAAGCTCCCGTCCGTTTCGTTGGATGCTGTTTACACGCCTCCTTGGCCGAGTGAAAGCCCCGCATCGCCATGCGGCGTTGCCTTTTCAGAGGATTTCCCCTACCCCCGGCAGCACTGATGAGATTGCAAGGGAGCTTCGTCTTGACCGCCACGACCATCGTCTTCGACCTCGACGGAACCCTGATCGATACGGCCCCGGACCTTGTCGAAAGCCTCAACCACACGATCGCGGCCCGCGATCTCGACCCCGTTACCTATGATGACTTGACCCATCTTGTCGGCCAGGGCGCCCGCGTCATGATCCAGCGCGCCTTCGCGCTGCGCGGTGCGCCGTTGACCGAAGACGAGGTCCCTGCCCTGCTCGACCGCTTCATCGATCACTATGAAGCAGCCATGCCCGGCAAGAGCCGCCCATATCCGGGCCTGCTCGACGCGCTTGATCGGCTGCGCGCCGCAGGCTTCCGGCTGGCCGTCTGCACCAACAAGATGGAACGGCTGGCGCTACCGCTGCTCGAACGTCTGGAGCTGACCGACTATTTCGCTGCCATTGCCGGCGGCGACACATTCGCCTTCCGCAAGCCTGACCCCGCTCACATTCTGGCCATCGTCGAACGCGCGGGCGGCACTGCCGACAAGGTGCTGATGATCGGTGACAGCATCAACGACATCCTAGCCGCCCGAAACGGAAACATCCCATCGATCGCCGTCCCGTTCGGCTATTCGGACGTACCCGTGGAAGAGCTCGGCGCCTCGCATGTGATCGCACACTTCGACGAACTGACCGTCGAACTCGTCGAGCGCCTGACCCGCTAAGCGGCACGAAAAATGGCGGGCACCAGGCCCGCCATTCAATATCACGCGCAGAAATCTGCCGGATCAGACACGCGGCGCGCGCGCATCCGTCGTCGCCTTGAAGGCCTTGGCCGTGTGGCCGTCGCGGCCATAGACATCATCGAAATACTCGACGACGCCGTCCTTGTTCGGCCAGGCCGTGAAATAGGACACGTAGACCGGGATCTTCTGCGGAACCTGAACGGCACGGTTCTGGCCCGATGCGATCTGCTTGCCGATTTCCTCGACCGTCGTGCCCATAACCGCAGCCGCCATCACGCGCGGCTCGGCGAGACGTACGCAGCCATGGCTGAGCGCCCGCATGTCACGGTTGAAGTAGCTCTTCGACGGCGTGTCATGCATGTAGATCGCATGCTCGTTCGGGAAGAGGATCTTCAATTCGCCGAGTGCATTGTCTCCACCCGGCGGCTGACGGACGTCGACGGCATGGGTCACGTTCCAGTCGACCTGGCTGGAGGCCACCTTGCGGCCGTCATAGGACACTTCGTAGCCGAGACGGTCCAGATAGGACGGATCTGCGCGCAGCTTCGGCAGCATCTCGTTGACGATGATCGACTTCGGAACGCCCCAGTAGGGATTGAATTCGACCGTCTCGATCTGATCCTGGAAGAAATAGGTCTGGTTGGCCTTCGAACCGACGACCACCCGCATCGACAGCTGTTCCTTGCCGCCGTTGACGTAAGTTGCGCGGAAGGACGGTGCATTGATGAAGACATAGCGCGAGCCGAGATCGGCCGGCAGCCAGCGCACGGCTTCCAGCGACGTCTGCAGCTTGGCGATCTTCTCGGCATTGCTGTGGCCGGTCATGGCGCGGATCGTGGCAGGACCGACGACACCGTCAGGCTTCAAGCCCTTTTCCTTCTGGAAGGCTTCGACGAGCGCGACCAGCTCGGGCGTGTATTCCGGCGTGTTCATGTAGCCGGTCAGCGTTGCCGCATGCGCGGTCAGGACGGCTTCGGAGGCCACCTGCTTCACCGCGCCCACGACATTGGCGAGTTCCGGATTGCTCTGACCGGGCTTCAGCAAGGTACCCGGCGCAATCGCGATCGGCTTGGTCGAGGCCTCAGCATCTTCCGCCCGCAGACGGGCGAGCTCGTCGCGCAAGGCCACGAATTGCGGGCTCTTCGGATCGCGGTTGCGCAGATAGGCGGCGACATCGGGGCTCAGCCGCAGCATGTCGAGCACGGGGGCAACGTTCACGCCCTTGCGCTTGAAGTCGTAATAGCCGGAGATCTTGTTCGGATCGATCCGCCCGCGCGCCGTATCCTGTACGTAAGTCAGGACCTTGGCCGACAGCGCCACTTCGAACGCCATCAGTTCGCGCTGGCGCTTTTCCGGATCGGCAGGATCAGCCGTTTCGGCTGGCATGGGCACAAGGTAGTCGTCGGGCGACAGACCGACGGTGTCTGAGGCTGCGAGTGCCTCGATCATCTGGCGACCGCGCTCGGAAATGCCCTCGCCATCCGTCCAGATCAGCGGCTTATTGAGATTGCCGTAATAGGCTTCGACAGTCTTCGCGACCTCGTCGTTCGCCCGAACAGAGACGTCGGACAGGAAACGCCGGCTACCCAAGACTTCCGGCGAAGCCTGAGCTTCGGCGGAGCCTGCGACAGGCTCCGACACCGGCAGCTTGATCTTGATGGCGCGCTGCGCCTCCGGCTTGTAGGTGTAGTACTGCGGGCCCGCGACCTTCGGCAACGGCTCCGGATCACCCATCTCGAGCCCACCGCGCGCCTGCTGTTCCAGCGAGGCCGGAGCAGCCTGCTGCTTGGCCTGACGACCGGGACCGCCGCGGAGCAGATCGAGAAGCGTCGTGGCGGTCGCCTCGCCCGGCAGGGTTCCGACCGCGGTAGTCGCAGCAAGAAGCGCGGTGACTACGAATTTCGTGTTTCTCGTCATTCTCTGTTCCATTTCCCGGGCCGAGTCGTGGGCGGACTCGCGGCATCATGAGTGTCTTGGCGGATCACTAGCGGATCGGCATATCGTTGAAAAGTTGGACGTCGCCATGCTCTCTCATGCAACAGCGTCAACTTTGTGTGACCCGTCGGCCGAGGAAAGCCGCCGTGCCCGCGCAAACTAAATGGAAACATTCGTTAAATTTTGATTGACGTTAACAACTCGTAGCAAATGCGCCCCCAGGATCCCCATTCACTTCACGACAAATAGTCGTGACACGTGCTGCAAACGACACAGACGCGCCGCCGCGACCGTAGCGGACGCGTATCCCGATATATAGTTGACAATAACAATCATCTTATGGTGTTCAGCTTGTAACGGCCCCGCGAGCACCTAAATCCACCGCTAACGCCGGCAGCCGGCACAGCCCCCGTCAAAGGCAGGACATCAGATGACCCACCGCACAGAAACCGACACTTTCGGCCCGATCGAGGTCGCCTCGGACCGCTATTGGGGCGCCCAGGCTCAGCGATCGCTCGGCAACTTCAAGATCGGCTGGGAGAAGCAACCTCTTCCAGTCGTGCGCGCGCTCGGCATCGTCAAGCAGGCAGCAGCACGCGCCAATATGGCGCTCGGCAAACTCGATCGAAAACTTGGCGATGTCATCGTTGCGGCCGCCCAGGAAGTCATTGACGGCAAGCTGAACGATCACTTCCCCCTCGTTGTCTGGCAAACCGGATCCGGCACGCAATCGAACATGAACGCCAATGAGGTGATCTCCAACCGCGCGATCGAGATGCTGGGCGGGGAAATGGGCTCAAAGAAGCCCGTCCACCCGAATGACCACGTCAACATGAGCCAGTCGTCGAACGACACCTATCCGACGGCCATGCACATCGCGGCCGCCGAGCATGTCGTCCACCACCTGCTGCCGGCCCTGAAGCACCTGCACGCCGCTCTGGACGCCAAAGCGAAGTCCTTTGCCCACATCATCAAGATCGGCCGCACCCACACCCAGGATGCAACGCCGCTGACGCTCGGCCAGGAATTCGGCGGTTACGCCGCCCAGGTCGCCTCTTCGATCAAGCGGATCGAACTCACCCTTCCGGGTCTCTATGAACTCGCCCAGGGCGGCACCGCAGTCGGGACGGGGTTGAATGCGCCGATCGGCTTTGCGGAGAAGGTAGCGGCAGAAATTGCCGAGATCACCGGCCTGCCCTTCATCACGGCCCCGAACAAGTTCGAGGCGCTCGCAGCACACGACGCGATGGTCTTTGCCCATGGCGCGATCAACGCGGCGGCGGCAGCACTCTTCAAGATCGCCAACGACATCCGCTTCTTAGGCTCCGGCCCCCGCGCCGGTCTCGGCGAGCTGGCGCTGCCGGAAAACGAACCAGGTTCGTCGATCATGCCGGGCAAGGTCAACCCGACTCAGTCGGAAGCCCTGACGCAAGTCTGCGCTCACATCTTCGGCAATCAGGCCGCGATCACCTTCGCTGGCAGCCAGGGCCATTTCGAGCTCAACGTCTTCAATCCGATGATGGCCTACAACTTCCTGCAGTCGGTCCAGCTTCTTGGCGATGCCGCGGTCTCTTTCACCGACAATTGCGTCGTAGGCATCGAGGCGCGCGAGGACAACATCCGCAAGGGCGTCGAGAATTCGCTGATGCTGGTGACGGCGCTCAACAGCCGCCTCGGCTACGACACCTGCGCCAAGATCGCAAAGACCGCACACAAGAACGGGACCACCTTGCGTGAAGAGGCCGTCGGCGGCGGCTATCTGACCAACGAGGAGTTCGACCAGTTCGTGCGCCCGGAACTGATGATCGGCCCGCAGTAAAGGCCAAGCGGCGCGGAGGGCTCCGCGCCACCAGTTCTTGCCCGCTTAGCGCAGCAACATCTCAAGGCCGGTGCGGCGGATATCCTTCGCCCGGAACAGCGCCATGTCCGCCTGATGCAACAAGTCGGCCATGGCCTCGTTTCTGCGGCGAATGGCAAGCCCGAACGTCACGCGCAGTCGACCACGCGCCAGGGAGCCGACTTCGAGTTCAAGCACAGCGCGCCGGATAGCCTCGCAGCTGGCATGGACGGTTGATAGCTCATCGCCTGCAAAGAGCAGCACGAATGTCGTATTGGACATACGAGCCGCCACCGGCCGCGGTGAGAAATGTTGGCGCACAAGATCGCCCACGGCGACCAGCGCCCGGTCGGATGTTTCCTGGTCCAATCCCGAAAGCGGCACACCGATCGCCTCCAGTTCGAAGACGGCAACGACGATCTCCGCCGTACCACCGATCTGCCGCGCCAGGGGTCCAAGCTGCACGCCATAGGCAGCGCTGCCATTCAACAAGCCCGTCAGGGGGTCGAGAGCCGGCTGGCCGTCGACGCGTTCCGCGAGCGCCGAGATCTCGCCGACCATGCCACAGACGGCCCGGGTCACGACCGCGATCTCGTCATCGCCATGCTTGTTGAGGTTCTCCTCCGCAAAGGCAGCTCCGGTGCGATAGCGACTAATCGCCATCGCCAGATTGCGCAGCGGCAACGTCAACCACCACATCGTCGCCAGGCAGGCTGCGGTTCCCACCAGCGTGGCCCCAAGCACGACGAGCCCTATCGTCAACATATCCGATTGCGTGGCCGTGCCGAAATTGATCAGCAGTGCAATCAGGGGAACATGGATGCAGACGAAGCTGACGAGGAAGATCTTGGCGATGATCGAGCGATACCACTTCGCTCGGTTGGCGTAGTCCATGGGCATTCCTTGCACTTCTCCGTTTTTGACAGGCCCGTTGGAGGGCGTGCGACCAGGCCTTTCCCAGAAGGCCACCTGTCCTGTCAACGCGCAGCTTAAGGCTTTCGCCGCATTGAAATGTTAAGCCCTTCCCCGTAAACCACCGGAATTTCCAGCTTACGTCGCGAAAGGCCCCGTGATGGCAGACGATCTGTTCCCAATTGGCGAAGACCTGACTCCCTATCGCAAGATCACGTCAGACTATGTCTCCATCGAGACCTTCAAGGGTCAGGAGATCCTGACGGTCGAACCTGAAGGCTTGCGCCTTCTCGCCGAAACCGCACTCTCGGATATCAACCACCTCCTGCGCCCCGGCCATCTGAAGCAGCTCGCCTCGATCCTCGAAGACCCCGAGGCCACCGACAACGACCGCTTCGTCGCCTTCGACCTCTTGAAGAATGCCAACATCGCCGCGGGCGGCATCCTGCCGATGTGCCAGGACACTGGCACCGCGATCGTCATGGGCAAGAAGGGCCGCCGCGTCTGGACCGACGGACAGGACTACGCAGCACTGGCCGAAGGCGTGCGTGACGCCTATGAGCGCCGCAACCTGCGCTACTCGCAGCTCGCCCCGATCAAGATGTTCGAGGAAAAGAACACCAAGACCAACCTGCCGGCCCAGATCGACCTCTATGAAGAGGGCGAGGACGCCTACAAGTTCCTGTTCATGGCCAAGGGCGGCGGCTCGGCCAACAAGACCTTCCTCTATCAGGGCACTCCATCGCTTCTGACCCATGACCGCATGATCGACTTCCTCAAGGAGAAGATCCTCACCTTGGGTACGGCAGCCTGCCCCCCCTACCATCTGGCGATCGTCATCGGCGGCCTATCCGCCGAGATGACGCTGAAGACCGTCAAGCTCGCCTCCGCACGCTATCTGGACGATCTGCCGACCGAAGGCTCGGAGAGCGGCCACGCCTTCCGCGACATCGAGATGGAAAAGGAAATCCACAAGCTAACGCAGTCGATGGGTGTCGGCGCGCAGTTCGGCGGCAAGTACTTCTGTCACGACGTGCGTGTCATCCGCCTGCCCCGCCACGGCGCGTCGCTGCCGATCGGCCTCGGTGTCAGCTGTTCCGCCGACCGCCAGGCCAAGGGCAAGATCACCCGGGACGGCATCTATATCGAGCAGCTGGAGACCGACCCGTCGAAATACATGCCCGAGATCGACGACACGGCGCTCTCCTCGTCGGTCGTCAAGATCGATCTGAACCAGCCGATGAGCGCAATCCTGGCGGAATTGACCAAGCACCCGGTCAAGACGCGCCTGTCGCTCACAGGCACGATCATCGTGGCGCGCGACCTCGCCCATTCGAAGATCCGCGATCGCCTGGAAAAGGGCGAAGGCATGCCCGAATACATGAAGAACCATCCGGTCTATTACGCCGGCCCTGCCAAGACCCCGACCGGCTACGCCTCCGGCTCCTTCGGCCCGACGACCGCCGGCCGCATGGACAGCTATGTCGACCAGTTCCAGTCCTTCGGCGGCTCGATGGTCATGCTTGCCAAGGGCAACAGGTCGCGCGCCGTGCGTGAGGCCTGCAAGACCCATGGCGGCTTCTATCTCGGCTCGATCGGCGGTCCGGCCGCCCGTCTGGCGCAGGACTGCATCAAGAAGGTCGACGTCCTGGAATATCCTGAACTTGGAATGGAAGCAGTCTGGAAGATCGAGGTCGAAGACTTCCCCGCCTTCATCGTCACAGACGACAAGGGCAATGATTTCTTCCAGGAATTCAATCTCGGCTGAGTTTTCTTGCAGCCAAACGAACTGCCGTTGCGGAAGGCATTTTCCGCAACGGCGATTATTCCTTATTTCGCAGATACTTATCAAAAAAGAGCGATTGCCGCTCATTTCGCACCGACAAATTGTCGTTGCGCGAACATTAAACATTTTCCAATCATTTGCCTGTAATTTTTCTTATGGCCTTTGAAGGCCTTGACTGAGCGACCACTGGAGTTGGCCGAATGAGCACGGCGACACCGCCGAAGACGCAGGCACCTGACGTCGCGGCACAGATCACCTACGCGATGCGCTCGATGGGGGTTGCCCCAATCCCGCGCAATTACGAGCTGTTCTACGAAGCCTTCATCGGCTCCAATCCATCTCTCACCCGGGAACTGGCAGCGCTCGGCAGCCGTGCGACGCAAGATGAGCTGGATGCCGTCGGCGAACAGTATTTTGCCGCCCACCAGTCCAAAGCCATCGAAAACGTCCACAGCAAGCTGATCGGCGAACTGGACGGGCTGCTGCGACTTCTGCAGCAGGAGCAGAACTCCCTGCAGAGCTACAACCGCCTGCTCGGCGAAACCTATCACCGGATCAATTCGAAGAGCACCAACAGCGCCGACATCCTGCGCAGCGCCATCAACATCCTGACCGAAGCCACCGGCTCCACCATGGCCCATGGCGAGGAGACGGTCGTGCAGATGTCGCAGCGCTCCCAGGAAATGGACGAGGTTCGCCGCGAACTCGACGAATACAAGCGCATCGCCAACACCGATTCGCTCACCCGCATCGCCAACCGCCGGGCCTTCGACGAAAAGCTTGCAACGATCTACACCAGTGGCACCAAGCCGCTTGCGGCACTGGTTCTGGCAGACATCGACAATTTCAAGAAGGTCAATGACGCCTACGGTCATCCCGTTGGCGACAAGATCCTCGCAACGGTCGCAACCGTGATCCGCGCCAATGTCCGAAAGGACAGCTTCGTGGCACGGACGGGCGGCGAAGAGTTTGCCATCATCATCGAAGGCAACACGGCGGACGAAATCTACCAGACCTGCGAGCGCGTCCGCATTGCGCTCGAGACCACGCCGTTCAAGAATTCCAAGACCGGCGTAAACTACGGGCCGATCACCATCTCGCTCGGCTTTGCAATGGCACCCGACGCCGAAGACGCCGGTGAACTCTATGCCAAGTCGGACATCGCGCTCTATTGCGCCAAAAATGCCGGCCGCAATCGCACCAAGCCTTATGAAGACGGGATGAAGAAGGACTTCAACAAAAGCTGGCTGATCTACAAGCGCTGAACCGGCGCGGTCACCACATGGTCTTGGCGGCCCGTTCGGGCCATTCCCGGTCATAAGTTTCTCGGTCGAAGTCCTCTTTCGCTGCTTTCAGCATTTCGCCGGGAGTCGGCAGCGAATCGGCCGCGATGTGCTTCTCGACATCCCACAATTCCGCCCGCATGACGGCCCGCGCACATTGGAAATAGGCTTCGTCGATCGTGATCACGATGACGCTGCGTGGATGACGGCCGTCCATCTCGAAGCTTTGCAGAAGATCAGGCGCTACCGACACAACGGCGCGGCCGTTGATGCGCATCACGCTGTTTGAGCCGGGGATAAGAAACATCAGGGCCACGCGCGGATCACGCACGATATTCATGAGCGAATCGACCCGATTGTTGCCGCGCCAATCCGGCAAAGCGAGCGTCCGGTCATCTTCGACCCTCACCACTGTCCCGCGATCGCCGCGCGGCGAGCAGTCCAGCCCCTCCGGCCCGACGGTCGCAAGGGCTACAAAGGGAGACATGTCGATCATCCGCCGATAGGCCGGCGTCAGAGCTCGCGTCACCTTGGCGGTCGACGCTTCACTCACCGCGCCATAGATCGCCGTCAAATCGTCCACGGATGTGATGATCGTCATTGCCGCACTCTCCTCTTTCCGGTTCTGAACACTATCCAGCAACCCGGGTTAGGCAAGGGCGATGACGCTTCTATGACACCCGGCGATCAACCTGGGCCGACGCATCTGCCCCAGCGAGGAAGGACGCGACCGCAGCGATCACCTCGGGCGCACTGACGATCCGCCGGTGGCCGTGGCCATTGGCCCAGAGATGCCGGACATGCGGCGACACGCCGATATAGCGTTGAGCGTGACCGACATTGACTTCCTTGTCGTCCTCGGCATGAACCACCAGCAAGGGCCGATCGATGCGGCGCGCCACACTGACGCCATCGAGGTCCTCGACCTGCGCCCCGACCAGTTCCATCGCCCGATTGCGCATGGCTCCAACGCTACCGCGCCCAAGGCCGACCATGGAGGCGAAACCGTTGAACACCTCTCCCATGCTCGACGGCGAACCGATCAGAGCGATCCGGGCGGCCTGCAGTGGCTTCAGTTCCGGAAAGACAGAGCCAGCGGCCATCATCACGGCTGCGCCGCCGAAGGAGTGACCGACCACACCGTCGAAACGGCCAAAATGGCGCTCGGCAGCGACGATGGCCTCAGCGGCAATCCTGAGGTCCAGCCGCCGCCCGCTAGACGCCCCGTGACCCGGCAGATCGAGAACGACGACCTCCGCACCCGTCTGGCGAAGCCCGAGCGCCAGATCGGACAGGTACTCGGCACGTGATCCCCAGCCATGCACCACCAGGATCCGGTGCCCATTCTTGCCAACGGTCTCAGTTGGCAAAAGATGGGCCGCGGCCATCCCGCGCGACAGCGCAAGCCGCACCGTCTGCGCCTGCCGCAATCGATTGCGCCCCACCATGAAGACCTGTTTCGCCTTGGCGCCTTTCGGTCGTCGGCTCGGCGTTCGACAGAAAAGCTCGAAGGCGATACGACCGGCAAGCGCAGGTGACGCCTTCTCGAGCTGCGCGAAAGCCAGGCGGGTGACCTTGAGAGGAAAGGATGGCATAGTCAGAATCCCATCGAATGTTCAATGCTGAACAATAAAGTACAAGAATGAACAAAAAGCAAGCCTTCCCCTGGGACCATCCCCGTTTTCGCAGCTGGATCTCAGTCGCACGTGCCTGCCAGTTGATGCAGCAAGCTTTGGGCCGCGCTCTGGTGCCGCTCGACATCAAGCCGCCGCATCTCGATATTCTGGTCAATCTCTATCGTTTCGAGGGAATCTCGCAGCAGGAACTCGCTCGCAAGCTGCTCGTCGGTCGCTCCAATATGAGCATGTTGCTGCCCCAGATGGAAAAACGTGGACTGCTCGAGCGGCGACCAGACCCAAAGGACAAGCGCATTCTCAGGCTTTCCCTGACGGACGAAGGACGAGCGCTCAGCGAAAAGGCGATGCGTATTCAGACGGATCTCATCGAGCGCACCCTGTCGGCGACGCCGATCGAGGACTGCCAGCGTCTCGCAGACAACATGGATCTGCTGATCCAGCGCATGCTGTCATCGGATGAAATGGGGGATCTGGAAGTCAGCGAGGATCGCGGCTGAGACGCTTTTCGGCAAGTTCTGCCTCGTAGGCGGCGAACTTTTCACCGCCGCTCTCGCCAAGCTCACGGAGATAAAGCCATGTGAAGATGCCGGTGTCGTGACCGTCATCAAAGCCGATGCGAACGGCATAATTGCCCGTCGGCGTCATCTGGCGGATGCCGACATTGCGCTTGCCGGGCACCGTGACCTTCTGCCCAGGCCCATGCCCCTGGACCTCCGCCGATGGCGAAAGCACACGCAGCATTTCCGCCGGAAGCGAGGCGACAACGCCGTCGTTGAAGGTCACCGTCAGCAGACGGCGATCTTTGGACACCTTCAATTCGCTCGGCCAGATCTCACTCATGGGGCACTCGTCTCTTCCGTTTGGCTGCAGCAGACCTAGGGCGATCACGGTCTGTTTGCAATCCAATTTCAAGTCGACAGTCGATGTCAGCTTGACGCTTAAAGGGCTTGACCCCACATTGGATCAAACGAACAGGAGGAACCTGTTGGACCATACCCCCGCCAATTGGCGCAATGCCGAGCCGCTCGTGGACCGAGCCGCACCGATGATCGACCCCTTCGGACGGGCCGTCACCTACCTGCGCGTCTCCGTCACGGATCGATGCGATTTCCGCTGCACCTATTGCATGGCGGAAAACATGACCTTCCTGCCGAAAAAGGACCTTCTTACACTGGAAGAACTCGAACGGCTCTGTTCCGCCTTCATCGCCAAAGGCGTTCGCAAGCTGCGCCTCACCGGTGGCGAACCTCTGGTCCGCAAGAACATCATGCATCTGGTCCGTGGCCTCTCGCGCCACATCGGAAGCGGCCTCGACGAACTGACGCTGACGACCAATGGCTCGCAGCTTGCTCGGAATGCGGCCGAACTCGCCGACTGCGGCGTCCGCCGCATCAACGTATCGATCGACACGCTCGATCCAGTGAAGTTCAAGACGATCACCCGCTGGGGCGAGCTCGATAAGGTCATGGAAGGCATCCGCGCCGCCCAGGCGGCGGGCATCCACGTGAAGCTGAACGCCGTCGCGCTGAAGGATTTCAACGAGCACGAGATCCCGGATCTGATGCGTTTCGCTCATGGCGAAGGCATGGACCTGACCCTCATTGAGACCATGCCGATGGGCGAGACGGACGAAGACCGGACGGACCAATACCTGCCGCTCTCACTGGTTCGCCAACGGCTCGAAGAACAGTTCACCCTCGACGACATCCCCTATCGCACCGGTGGCCCGGCGCGTTATGTCGAGGTGCGCGAAACCGGCGGCCGCCTAGGCTTCATCACCCCCCTCACCCACAATTTCTGTGAGAGCTGCAACCGCGTGCGCCTGACCTGCACGGGCACGCTTTACATGTGTCTTGGTCAGGACGATGCCGCTGACCTGCGCACCGCACTTCGCGCCTCGGATGACGATGCCTATCTGTCAGCAGCCATCGACGAAGCCATTTCGCGTAAGCCCAAGGGCCACGACTTCATCATCGATCGCAACCACCGCAAGCCGGCCGTTGCACGCCATATGAGCGTAACCGGCGGCTGATCGCCGCCGGTTGTTTCCTTTGGTTCAAGCCGAACGACGATAGGTCTGCGTCTCTGCGCGCTGAGTGTCGGTGCGGAACCGCGAGATCTTGTGCATCAGGATATCGACGCGCTGGCGAAGTCCCTGGATCTCGGCATTGTTCTCCTCGACCATGGCCGCGTTCTGCTGCGTGATCAGCTCGACGTCGCGCACGGCAGATGTCACTTCGCTGATGCCGGTCGACTGCTCTCGGGTCGCTGCGGAGATGCGTTCGACAAGCGCCTGAACCTCCTCGACCTGATCGATGATCGACTGCAGCGCGGCCCCGGTGTTTTCGACCAGTTCGACACCCGATTTGACCTGACCGCCACTGACGGAGATCAGAGTCTTGATCTCCTTGGCCGCATTAGCGCAGCGCTGGGCGAGATCACGGACCTCCTGAGCAACCACCGCAAAACCACGACCGGCCTCACCAGCGCGTGCCGCCTCGACACCCGCGTTGAGTGCCAGAAGGTTGGTCTGGAAGGCGATCTCATCGATAACGCCGATGATCGTCGAGATTTTCTCCGAGGAACGGCTGATCTCGGCCATGGCCTCGACGGCCCTTTTGACCACCACGCCAGACTGCCGCGCATGATCGCGGGCGGACTGGACCGACTGGGCGGTGCGCCCTGCCCCATCTGCCGTCGAGCGCACGACATCGCTCAAGTGTGAGAGCGCACGCACGCTCTCCTCGAGTGCTGCCGCCTGCTGTTCGGTGCGGCGTGCCAGATCATCGGCGGAAACCGCAAGATTTTCGGTCCCGGCATTGATGTCGACGCTGGCCGCCCGAACCTCTTCGAGCGTCGCACGCAGCGCCTCGACCGCCTGATTGTAGGTCGATGCCATGGCAACGAAATCGGCCGGCAGGTCGTCACGCATGGAAACGTTGAGCTGTCCGTTTGCGAGCGCTTCGAGCACCGAGGACAAGGCCTCGAGGGCAGAGCGCTGATCGGCCTCGACGCGGGCCCGCTCCTGGGCACGCTGTGCGCCCTCCTGCTCGGACCGCGAACGTGCCGCCTCTGCCTCCTCCTCGAGACGCCGGTTTTCAAGTGCCGCATCGCGGAAGACGGTGACCGAGCGCACCATGTCGCCAATCTCGTCACCGCGATTGCGGCCCTCGATCGGCACCGACAGATCGCCGCTGGCAAGCCTCGACATGACGCCGGTGATGCGCTTCAGCGGCGCCCGCAGCGTCTCGACCAGCATCAGGCCGCCGATGATGGCAAGCAGCGTGCCCACCACCATGGTGATGACTGAAATCGTCGCAGAACGCTCGCTGTCCTCGCGGCCGATTTCCTGGGCTTGGCTGACGAAATTGCGCAGCGATCCCATCGCGGAAGAGACAGCCGCATTGGCGGCCAGTCGCTTGTCCTGCCAGTCGCGGCCGGCATCGAGACGGGCCTGGGAGCTCTCGGTGATCGACGCCAGATGCGGCGCGATCTTCTGCGGGAAATCGCGCAGAGCACTGTTCTTGGCGCCGAGCTCGGAGATGCGGGCGGCAACCGTCTGCAGCGCCTCCACCTCACCGACGACCACTGCACGGCTCTGATCATCCAGCGTCCCCAGCATCTGCTGGACGCGGAGTTCAATCGTCGCAATGGTGAGTGCAGCGCTGTCGACGAGCGTCATCAATTCCTTCTGCTCGGCCACGAGCTTGTCGAGGTTGACGAAGCGATCGGCAGCGACATCGCTGTTCTTGGCAGCCTGCAAGGTGATCTTCTGTTCGATCTCGACGAGTTCGGCGAGCACGCGACCAAGGTCCTGCGCCCTGACATCGTCAGGCGCCGACTGACCGAGGATCGTTTCGATCTTCGCAATGGCAGCCCCAACTTCGCCGACCAGAACCTTGCCCTTGTCGGATGCGATCTCGTTGGCTTTCGCCAGATCCTTCTGCATCGGTCCGAGATAGAGTTTCGTCTCGGCAAGCTGCTCTTCAGGCGTAAAGGCCATCTGCACGCCAACGCGCAGCTTACCGAGCCGATCGAGCAAAGACTTGAAGGCCGAGGCATCGAACAGCAGCTCCTTGGCGAAGCGCTCCTTGCCGGCGAGATCGTCGCGGACAAAATCGACCTGTTTGACGATCTGCTGGCTCTCCGCCTGCAAGGCAGCGACGGCGGCGGTCAGGCCGGCATCCAGCTCTTCACGGGTCGTCTTGCTCGCCCAGAGAGCCGCTGTCTGGTCGCGCATCTGAGCCGGCAATCCGGTCAAGGCCGACAGATCGCCCGACTGGGCCTGCTTCGCGAGCACGCCGTTGAGGACATTGAGCCCCTTCTCCTGACCATCGATCGCGGCAAGAAGAGCCTCCCTGCTCGCATCGGTCGGATCGAGGCTGAATTCCTGCAGGCCCTGCTGCAGCGTTTCCAAGTCGCTGATATTGCCGATGGTGGCACGGGTAACGGTCATATGGCCGTTGAGAGTGGTGGCAGTCCAATAGCCCAGAAGGCCGACACCGGCCATGAGCAGAACGAGAGGAACAACGAAAAGCAATACCTTGGTGACGATCCTGCGACTTTGCAGGAGGCGATCAATAAAACTCATAAGACCCTCGGAGAGGTCGATGTCCTGCGAGATCATCGCGCAGGGTCGAAGGAACGGAACCACCTCATGCAGCGCCGGATCAGAGCTTGTCGACCGGAGTTTGAACAAAGGTTAATCGCCGACCGCGTTTTTGGCACTGCAGCATCGTTTCAGGCGCGGAACATCCGAATTACGGTTTCTCGCGCATGCCGCTTGGTTTAGAACCGGGCCACACGCACGGGAATCGAGCATGGCATTATCCGAGAACACCCGAGGCGCCCTTCTGATGGCGATCTCGATGGCTGGCTTCACATTCAACGACGCCCTGACGAAATCGGTAACCGCGGAACTGACCGTAGCGCAGATCATGTTCGTGCGCGGCGCCTTTACGGCTCTTCTGGTCTATATCGTCGCCCGGCGCATGGGCGCGCTCGATCACATCAGAAACATCCTGCAGCCGTTGATACTGGTTCGAATCGTGCTGGAAACCATCGCCGCCGTCGCCTTCCTGGCAGCACTCGGCCAGGTGCCGCTCGCCAATGCTTCGGCGATCCTGCAGTCGCTGCCGCTGGCGGTAACCCTGGGTGCGGCGCTGTTCTACAAGGAACCCGTCGGCTGGCGGCGCTGGACCGCGATCGGTCTCGGCTTCATCGGCGTCCTCGTCATCATTCAGCCGGGGCCTGAAGGCTTCACGCTTGCCTCAGTCTACATCGTGCTCTGCGTGATCACGGCCGCCGGGCGCGATCTCGTCACCCGCCGCATCGATCCCAACATCTCGTCGCTGACGGTGACGCTGTTCACAGCTGCCTCCATCTCCTTTGCCGGCCTCCTCTTGATCCCCGTCTTTGGCGGCTGGCAGCCGATGTCTGGCAGCGCACTCGGCCGGCTGGCCTTTGCCTCGATCTTTCTCTTCGCCGGTTACCAGGCCATCATCATGGCGATGCGCACGGGCGAGATCTCCTTCATCGCACCCTTCCGCTACACGAGCCTGCTTTGGGCGGTGCTTCTCGGCATGCTGTTCTTCAACGAAACGCCGGATGTCTGGATGGTCGTAGGCTCAACCATTGTCATCGGCTCCGGCCTCTACACATTCTATCGCGAGAGCAAGAAGAAGGCGGCACTCGCCCGCCGCGCCGATCCGGCCTCTCCCGGCTGATCTAGGCCAGCGCCCAAGGACACGAACGCGTGCAGCAAGTTTCCCGCTTCTTCGACAGGACCACGGCCCCGCACATCCTCACCCTTGTGGCGATCGCGGGCCTCTCGGCGCTGACGATGAACATCTTCCTTCCGGCACTGCCGGCGATGGCGGCCGATCTGGGCGTGGACTACGACCGCGTGCAGGTCCTGGTCTCCGGCTACATCGCGATGACGGCCCTCGTCCAGCTGGTCATCGGCCCTCTGTCGGACCGCTACGGGCGTCGACCGGTGATGCTCGGCGCACTCTGCATCCTGATCCTTGCCTCCCTCGTCTGTGTGGTCGCGACCTCGATCGAAGTCCTGACGATCGCGCGCATGGTCCAGACGGCCGTCGTTGCCGGACTGGTTCTGTCCCGCGCCATCATCCGCGACATGGTGCCGATGGAGGAAGCAGCCTCAATGATCGGTTACGTCACCATGGGCATGACGTTGATCCCGATGATCGGTCCGACGCTTGGCGGCCTGCTCAGCGACAGCTTTGGCTGGCGCTCAAACTTCGTGGCAATCCTCGTTGCGGCAATCCTGGTGCTTCTGCTCGTCTACCGGGATCTTGGCGAGACGAACCGCCAGAAAAGCGGCAGCTTTTCGCAGCAATTCCGGGCTTGGCCGCGCCTCCTCGCCTCGCCGCGCTTCTGGGGCTATACCATGGCCGGCACCTTCACCTCAGGCGCCTTCTTCGCCTTTCTCGGTGGTGCGCCCTTCGTCGGCGGCACGCTGATGGGCCTGACACCGAGCGTGCTTGGCCTGCAATTCATGTTCATCGCCGCCGGCTACATTGCCGGCAACTACCTCTCGGGCCGGTTTGCAAGGCGCGCCGGCATCGACATGATGATGCTGGTGGGCGGCATCGTTGCACTGGTGGGCGCGGCAGTCCCCATTCTCTTTTTCCTCCAGGGCTTCGTGTCGTCGATTGCCTTCTTCGCCCCCCAGGTCGTTGTTGGCTTCGGCAATGGCCTGTCTCTGCCGAGCACCAATGCCGGCATCGTCAGCGTCCGCCCCGAGCTTGCCGGCTCGGCCTCCGGTTTGGGCGGCGCCATCACCATGGGCGGAGGCGCCTTCGTCTCCTGGCTGGCCTCCCGCATCCTGTCGGTCGAGACGGGAGCCATGCCGCTGCTGCTGGTCATGCTTGCCTGCTGTGTGCTGGCGCTGATCGCCGTGATCTTCCTGCGGTTCGCGCCGGGTGAAGAGCGGTGAACACATGAACCCGGACGCTCGCCCTCCCGCAGTCATCCTCGCAGGCGGCCTATCCCGGCGGATGGGCACGGACAAGGCAATCATTGAGCTCGGTGGAACACCCCTTGCGCTGCACATCGCACGGCGCTTGGAGCCGCAGGTCTCCACGGTCGTTCTCAACGCACCGCTCGACCATCCACTTGCCGGCACCCTGACTTTGCTCCCGGATACGAAGCCGGATCGGCCGGGTCCGCTCGCCGGTGTGCTCGCCGGTCTGAGGGCCTGCACGGAGGATGGAGAAGCGCCCACCCATATTCTGACCACGCCCTGCGACACGCCTTTCCTGCCCCGCGACCTCGTCACCCGCCTCGCAGAACAGGCCGACAGCGGCACGATCGTGATGGCAGCCTGTGCCGGTCGCGCGCATCCCGTCACCGCTCTCTGGCCGCTATCGCTGGCAGACGACCTCGACAGATGGCTGGATGATCCAGATCATCGCCGTGTCTTCGATTTCGTCGCCCGTCACCCCTCAAGAACGGTCGAATTTGCGCTCCTGGATGGCCCGTCAGGACCCGTCGATCCCTTCTTCAACATCAACACGCCAGAGGATCTGGCGCTTGCCGCCACTCTTCTCGAACGAGGTGACTTGTGACGACCAGCCCCCGCATTTTCGGCATCGCCGGCTGGAAGAATTCCGGCAAGACGGGGCTCGCCGTGCGTCTGGTCGAGGAGTTCACCAGACGCGGATATCGGATCTCGACCATAAAGCACGCCCATCATGACTTCGACATCGATAAGGTCGGAGCGGATAGCTATCGCCACCGCGAGGCAGGCGCCCACGAGGTGGTCATCGTCTCGGGCACTCGCTACGCCATCATGCATGAACTGCGCGGTGCGCCTGAGCCGAGCTTCGACAAGATCCTCTCCCGCATCGGTCCCTGCGACCTGGTGTTGATTGAAGGCTACAAGCGCGAACCGGTGCCGAAGATCGAGGCCCGCAGGCAGGCCGCGAACAATCGGGAGCCACTAGCGCCGACCGATCCGCATATCCGCGCAATCGCAGCCGACCATGCCGTGACGGACACGGATCTGCCGGTCTTCGATCTCGACGACACCGCGGCGATTGCGGACTTCATCGCCCAGGTCACGCAACTCCCTCCCAAGCACTGAAGCCAACCAGAACGAAAAAAGGGCCGCCGGATTTCTCCGGCGGCCCTTTTACTTGGGTTCTCGTGATCAGTCGTTGCTCGACACGCCGGCCGGGCGGACCAGCGTGGTCACGCGGCGGATGGCGACGCGGCGGTTCTGCTGTTCGGCTGCTTCCGTGCGGATCTTCAGGAAGCGCTCGCCGTAACCCTGGACCGACATGTTTTCCGGCGGGATGCCGTAAACTTCGGTCAGGAGGTTGGCTACGGTTTCCGCACGCTGGTCGGAAAGCACGAGGTTCGAACGATCCGAACCGACGGCATCCGTATGGCCTTCGATCAGGAAGACCTCGCCCGGATCCTTTTCAAGCAGCTGCTCCATCGCCTGCGCAACCTTACGCAGGGTACGAGCCTGCTCCAGCGGCACCTCGGCAGAACCCGACGGGAAGGTGATCGTATCGAGATCGATACGACGAACCTTGTCGCGGATACGGGCCGACGACTTCACTTCGTCGATCGAATAGACGCGCTCGACACGCTCGACCGGCGGGCGGGCGAGGAAGTCGTAGTAGTCACGATCCGGCGAACGCGTCGTGCTGACGATGTAGTCGTCGACCGGGATGGTCAGACGCATCGGCGGCAGGGACAGACCGACATCGACATACATGGTCGGACGTTCGCTGTCAGCTTCCGGCGAATACATCAGGACGTATTCACGACCGCGCGGCGATATGCGCGAGCGAATGATGACGTCGCCGTAGCGATTGTAGACCGTGACCAGCTTGCTGCCGTCGGCACGTTCGATGGTCTCACGTGTACGGCCACGCGGGAGCTGCTCGTAGTAAGTCTCTTCCGCATCGTAGCGCAGACGCTGACGATCATCGCCGCGAACGATGATCCGGTTGCCGACATTGATGACTGTCCGGTTGTCGATCTGCTCGACGACACGGACTTCCGTGACCTGATTGACCACGTTGTTCTGCACGATCGTGTTGTTGGTGACGTTATTGGTCACGTTGTTCGTGACATTGTTGGTCACCGTGCTGTTCGACACGTTGTTGGTCACAGAGGTCGGCACTTCGAAGGTCGGCGCAGCATCGAGCGTCGTACCCTCTTCGGCGATCGTTGCCTGCATCGTCTCCTGGTCGGCGGCCGTCGTTTCGACCTGAGCCTCAGCATCGCTTTCCGGCGGAGGAGCGACGTCTTCCTGGGCACGCAGTTCGTTGCGCTGCTCGCGCACACCCTCGCCGCCTGAATTGTCGGCATCCTTGTCGCTGTCGAGGACGGCAGCACCGTTTTCAACCGGCAGAACGACCGTCTCGGACGTCTGGGACGGATCCTCGGCGATGGCTTCCTTCTCTTCGGTCGTGCGGGTGTCGGTGATCTCCTGCACCGGCTGATCGGCCGGCGGTTCTACGGCAGGAACGAGAACCTGCTCGCCTTCCGGCTGGGCTTCGGCGGGCACTTCTTCACCGGTTGCCTGCTCTTCCGCGGGCTGCTCGTCGGTCGGCTGTTCAGCCTGATCGGCAGGCACTTCGCCTTCCGTTGTGGGCTCTTCGCCAGCGGCGTCCTGACCGGGGCGCAGTTCTTCCTCAGCCGCGGGAGCCTGCTCTTCGGTCTGCTCGGGTGCAGCCTCTTCCTCAGACGGCTGCTGTTCTTCAGCGGGCTGCTCTTCGGTTGGCTGTTCTTCGGCCGGCTGCTCCTCTTCGGTCGGCTGCGGTGCCGGAGGCGCGCACTCGTCCTCGGAGGCTGCCCGCGAACCATCGGCGCAGGTCACGGCCTGCGGTTCCTCGACCGGCTGCGTTTCTTCAGCCTGCTGCTGAGCTTCGGCTTCTGCTTCCGCAGCACGCTGGGCTTCCGCTTCGGCCTCGGCTGCGCGCTGGGCTTCGGCTTCTGCTTCGGCCTGCTGCTGAGCTTCCGCTTCAGCGGCGCGCTGTGCCTCGGCCTCTGCTTCCGCAGCGCGTTGGGCTTCGGCTTCTGCCTCGGCGGCACGCTGAGCCTCTGCCTCGGCTTCCGCCTGCTGCTGGGCTTCAGCTTCAGCAGCGCGTTGAGCTTCGGCTTCCGCTTCAGCGGCACGCTGTGCTTCGGCCTCAGCTTCCGCAGCACGCTGTGCCTCGGCTTCCGCCTCGGCAGCACGCTGGGCTTCCGCTTCGGCTTCAGCCTGACGCTGCGCCTCTTCCGCAGCAGCACGCTGTGCCTCTTCCTCGGCCGCGCGCTGGGCTTCTGCTTCGGCAGCGGCCTGTGCGTCGCGGGCGGCGCAGGTTTCGGCATCGGCTGCTTCGCTACCGTCACTGCAGACCACGGCCTGGGCCAACTGGATCAGGGCCTCTTCCGCCTGGCGCGACTGATTCTGGCTCTCGCCCATGCTGCTGGTTGAAGCGATGACGGGCTGCCCCATCATCGCCACCGACAGCACGGGGATCGCAACCGTGGCCAGCAATCTATTTTTCAACATTCTTCCTGTTTCCTTCCCTACACATCGTAACCGACGGGATCCTTCGGACGATGACGTTCAATAACGAGGTCGACGACGCGTCCAGTCACTGCCGCCAAGCTAGGTTCCGCGTCATTAACCCTGCCTGAACGAGTTCGGACGTCTTTTGCTCCATAAGCCATGTTCGATGCCGTTCCGAAAGATTGTCAGCCCTTCACGGTCATCAACGCGTGCATTTTTTGCAAGCGACATTGTTTCCTGTTGATTTCGTCACTCAAACAAGACGAATATTGGGCCCAAGTGTGGCCGACCATGCCACACGATCACGGACAGCCGCCTCACAACAACAAACGGCGTCCACCCAACAGAGAGGATCCTATGCGTATTCCGACACGTTTTCTGGCCGCAGCTTCGATCGCTGCCCTGTCGCTCTTTGCCGGCTCGGCCATGGCTCAAGAGAAGCTGATCATCGGCACCGAAGGCGCTTACCCGCCCTTCAACAACCTGGAAGCTGATGGCTCCCTCGTCGGCTTCGACATCGACATCGCCAAGGCGCTTTGCGAAGAAATGAAGGTCTCCTGCGAGTTCGTGACCCAGGATTGGGACGGCATCATCCCGGCGCTGCAGGCCAAGAAGTTCGACGCGATCATCGCTTCCATGTCGATCACGCCCGAGCGTCTCGAGAAGGTCGACTTCTCGAAGAAGTATTACAACACGCCGCCGGCCGTCGCCGTGCCGAAGGATTCGCCGATCACCGATCTAGCCGGCCTGAAGGGCAAGACGATCGGCGCGCAGTCTTCGACGACGCACGCCAACTACGCTGAAAAGCACATGGCGGATTCCGAACTGAAGCTCTATCCGACCGCTGACGAATACAAGCTCGACCTCGAAGGCGGACGCGTGGACGCAGTCGTTGACGACATCGTCGTCCTGTCGGAGTGGCTGAAGTCGGACGCCGGCACCTGCTGCAAGATCCTGACCCCGCTCGAAGTGGACGTCGAGATCAACGGCGAAGGCGCAGGCATCGCAGTGCGCAAGGGTGAAACCGCGCTCGCAGACAAGTTCTCTGCCGCGATCGAAGCCATCCGCGCCAGCGGCAAGTATGCCGAAATCAACAAGAAATATTTCGATTTCGACGTCTACGGCAACTGATCGCCGCATCGTCTAACGAAAACGAGTGGCGGAAGTCGAACACTTCCGCCATTTTGCATTTGTACGGCATAACATCAAAAGGCGGGCAAACCGCCAAAGGGGAAAAAGCGAATGGACAGTTTGTCCTCCGCGCTCGGTTCGATCTGGGCCTGGATCACCTACACCTTTGATCCATTCTGTGGCCCGGTGGGCGTCTTCCGGCTTCTGGCAGCCGATACGCTCGTTGCCTGCGGAGACGCAGGCTGGGGCGATGACATCGCCTTCGGCGTCAAGATTACGATATCGCTGGCACTGGTGACCTTGCCGCTCGGCCTGATGCTCGGCTTTGCCATTGCGCTCGCTATGCAGTCGCATGAACGCAGCCTGCGGATGGCGGCAGGCATCTACACGACGATCTTCCGCGGCCTCCCGGAACTGCTGACCCTGTTCATCGTCTATTACGGCTTCCAGATCGCCTTGCAGTCTCTCATGACATGGCTCGGAAGCGAGCAGCGGATCGAGATCAACGCTTTCTTTGCCGGCATGCTTGCCCTGTCGGTCGTCTTTTCGTCCTACGCCTCCGAAGTGCTGCTCTCCGCCTTCCGTGCCATACCGAAAGGTCAATACGAAGCCGGCAGTGCTGTCGGCCTCTCCCGGCGCAAGACCATGTCGCTGGTCATCATCCCGCAATTGATCCGGATAGCCCTGCCTGGCCTCAGCAATCTGTGGCTGGTGCTTCTCAAGGACACAGCACTCGTCTCGGTCATCGGCCTCACCGACATCCTGAGGCAGACCGGCGTCGCAGCACGAGTCACCAAGGAAGCCTTTCTCTTCTACGGGCTCGCCTGTCTTATCTATCTTGTGCTTGCGAGCATTTCGTCCGTGGGCTTGAACGCCATATCGCGCTGGGCCAACCGTTCGGAGGCAAGCCGATGAGCCATGCGTTGGAAATCATCCCGGCTCGCCCAGCCCCCGCCGCCCGCGCCAGCAAGATCACCGGGACGCGTGTGCTCGGCTATCTCCTGGTCGGCCTCTGGCTGGTTCTGGGTGCCGCCCTGCTCTGGTCCGTCGTGTCCAACTGGGACATCGAGAAGGTCAGCCGCTATGGCCCACGCTATCTGAACGGGCTGGCAACCACCCTCGCACTGACCGCGATCTCCATCACGCTCGGCGCTGTTCTCTCGGTCCCTGTCGCCTTTGCCCGTATGGCGAAGAACCCTGTTCTGAACGCGATCTCCTACACCTATGTCTACGTCTTCCGCAGCACGCCCATGCTGCTGCAGATCTTCCTGATCTATTACGGCCTGGGCTCCTTCCGCCCGCAGATCGAAGCGGTCGGCCTGTGGTGGTTCTTCCGTGAGGCCTGGTACTGCGCGCTCTTCGCCATGACGCTGAACACGGCCGCCTATCAGGCGGAAATTCTGCGCGGCGCGATCGAAAGCGTGCCGCGCGGACAGACCGAGGGCGCAAAATCGCTCGGCCTGCCCACATCGGTGACGTTCTGGAAGATCATCCTGCCCCAGGCCCTGATCGTCGCCCTGCGCCCCTACGGCAACGAGATCATCTTCATGATCAAGGGTTCGGCGGTCGTCGCGGTCGTTACCGTTCTCGACCTGATGGGCCAGACCCGCTACGCCTTCTCGCGGACCTTCGACTATCAGACCTATCTCTGGGCGGCGATCTTCTACCTCGCCATTGTCGAGACCCTGCGTCACACCTGGGCCGCCATCGAGGCCCGCCTCACACGGCATCTAAAGCGCTGAGTTTGGCACTCGGCCGCGACAGGCGTGTCGCGGCCAAATCTGCATTAGGACTTCCTTCACAACGCGGTGTTTCCATGGTGGCAGGGCCCGCGTCGGTCGCGGCCCCGGTCGGTCGCGGAAGCGATATAACCGTCCGCGCCGATCCCCTGCCACGGGAGACGGAGCAACGGACATGAACAGCGAAATGGAACTGATGCTGAAGGGTTACGGGCTGACCACCGCCCAAATCCTCTATCGCCTGCCGGACCACCCTTCTCTGCTCCAGACCTATATCTGGCAGCATTACGATCTCGCTCCCGACTTTCCGGAGATGCGCGGCTTCCTGCGCTTCTGGCAGGACAAGATCGAGGGACCGCTCCACTCGGTTACCTATGTGCACAAGAAGATGATCGCAGCCAGCGAATGGCGCTCACTGAAGGGCGAATTCATCCTTCACTGACGTCAGACATGCACCTCGCCATGGGCAAATTCGCCGTCGTCAGGTTCGCGACATACGACCGCGATGAGCAGCGAGGCATAGAACATGCCGACTAAGGCCAGAACGACGCCGCCATGCAGTGGCCCCAGATGGGCGTTTTCGACGAACTGCCAGACGCTGGTGACGAACTCGGCCGGGATCTCGGCCTGCTGCAGCTTGGGGCTTGAGATCTTCAGTGCCCAGGCGAGAAGCAGGATCAGATACATCCAGATGTAGTTTCGCCGGATGCGGCGGAAGAGTGCATCGCGGTAGCCGATGAGGAAAACCGGTTTGCGCAGGCTGGCGGCAATCGCTTGCGCCCAATCGGCCTTCAGCTCCGCCTGCGGGAAAAGCGCCTGTGCAAAGTAATGCCGCTCAAGCTGGCGTACACGTGCCCGGTAGACATCGAAAAAGCGATAGCGCCGCGCCTCGATCAGCAGGAATACAGAAATGAGCAGCATGGCGAACAGCACCACGCCGTGGTGGGAGGCCGGTGTCGAAAGCGATACCGACAGCAGACCCGCAACGACTGTCATCGACCAGTTGGACGTCCGGTCGATCCGGTCGCGCCAGCTCGTCATCCGGCCAATCTCACCCCGGTAGTAGTGGATGATCATATTGGCCTTCTCAGCCGAATTGGCTGGCAAGGCGGGTGCGCGACGGGCGGGCGTTGCGCTTTCGAGCGGCAAGATGCCGGCTTTTTCCTGTGCGGTTTGTTCCATGCTTGGCTCCATACCCGAAAAACACCAAGAGGTCGTCCTCTGTTCCGTTTTCATTGCCAAGCAGCGCCCGACCGGCTAGACGACCGGCAAAGGCCGGCAGCCGGCCACGGAAACAGGAGCCTCACATGGCCAAGATCGACGAAGAAGCCCTGGCGGAAGCCTATAACCGCGCACTCGCCCTCGAAAAGGCCGGCGACATCGATGCAGCCGTGAAGGCTTACGAAGAAGTCCTCGCCATCGACCCCGACGACCATGGCGGTGCTTCGGTCCGCATTGCCGCGCTTGGACGCGGAGAAGCCCCACCCAAGGCACCCGATGCCTATGTCGAGACGCTTTTCGACCAGCATGCGGACGCGTTCGAGGACATCCTTGTCGAACAGCTCGGCTACACCGTGCCGATGATGGTGCGCCAGCGCCTCCAGGCGCTTGAGCTCGGCCCCTTCAAGCGCCTGCTCGATCTCGGCTGCGGCACCGGCCTGACCGGTGGTGCGCTGCGCGACATGGTGGACGACATGACGGGCATCGACATCTCCGAGAAGATGGTCGAGATCGCCCATGAAAAGGATCTCTATGAGACCCTCTACGTCGCCGAACTCGAGGACTTCCTCGAAGACAACGACGACGAAGCCTTCGACCTGGTGACCGCGACCGATGTGCTGCCCTATCTCGGCGCACTGGAACCGCTCTTCTTCGGCGCCGCCGAGAACATGACCGCAGGCGGCATCTTCGTTTTCTCGTCGGAGACAAGGCCCGCAGACGTGATGGCAGACCGCCCCTTCATGGTCGGACCGCATCAGCGCTTCGTCCATGCCGAGACCTATGTGCGCGAGCGCCTGGCCGCCACCGGCTTCGAATTGGTCGAGATTACCGACATCAACGTCCGCATGCAGGACGGTGAACCGTCGCCTGGCCATCTGGTTGTTGCGAAAAAGAAAGGAAACTAAATCCTGGATTGTAATTTCCACTGGAGATTGCATGCGATTAGTGGCCAGCAAATACCAAGTCACTAGGCTTCCCCCAAGAAAAGGGGGAAGCCATGCAAACAGAAGTTGCCGCGCAAGCCATTTCCGACCCGTCCATGGCATGGACATTGGTCGCCGCATTTTCGATAGCCTTCATCACGATCTTCGCCCTGATCTTCGGGCGATATGAGATCAGGCTACGACGGCTACGCCTCATCCGTGACTACGTGAAGACTTTTCCTGTCATCGATCAGCAGGAGGACAGCACAAGCCCGTCATTCGAGTTCGTCCGGACCAAATACGCAGCAGACGTCAGGGGCAAGGACGAACGGAAGTCCGAGGACTGGAATGAAGTTCGCTCGACCGAAAGCATAGTCAAGGAAATCAACGATACGATTTTCCAGACCCGGTTCTTTCTAAATCGGGGGGACCTGCGGTTGCTGGCCGCCGCCCTTCCATATCTGTTCGTCGTCATGACCGGCTTTGTCCTGACACTCTCTGGTTTCGGATGTTTCGACACGGAGGCAACCTGTCTGAATGGGACGGCCTTCAACCTCCTGACGGTCGGCGGCATGCAGGTCTCGGAACAAGCATCGGCAACCGAACTGAGGCAACTTGCCGAGAACGTCCTGACCGTCGCCGCCATCACCTTCGTCGGCGCCTATCTCTCGTCGCTGCGCTACCTCGTCCAGGCGCTCGCAGTCTTCGATCTGAACGGCTACACGATGATCCGTCAGGCGGCGATGATTGTCATCTCGGTCCTCGCATCGGCAGCACTTTATCGCGCCTTACCGGATCTGAGCGCCGTACAGGAAGTCGTGAGCATCGAACGAAACACGCCAATCGGCGAGCTGTCTTCGCTCTGGATACTTCTCGCTCTGGCCTTCGGGCTGCTTCCGGGCAGTGTCTTGCAATTCATCCTGGTCAAGGTCGGCAGCCAGATCAACTGGATCAAGCAATCGGACAACCGCTTCATTGAGTGGACACGGGTCGTACCGCTCGATGCCATCGATGGCATCGACTTCTTCACGCGTTTCCGGCTTGAAGAATGCGGGATTTCCGACGTGCAGTCGCTCGCCACCTACAATCCGATCATGCTGCATATCGAGACGCCCTATGGCATCTACCAGACGGTCGACTGGATCGCCCAGGCGCAACTGTGCTGCGTCGTCGGCCTTGACCGTTTCCTGCTGCTGCGGCAGTTCAACGTCCGCACGATCTTCGATCTCGAACGCGCCCTGAAGCAGAACCGCAGTGATGACACTGACGCCGATCGAAAGGCCGTCGATGCCTTTGACAGGATCTACGCGGCCGTCCTCCTCGCGCCCACCGGTCCGATGAAACATGTGCAGGAAAAGAGTACGGCCAAGTTCCTGATCCCGGGGGCCGATGGACAAATCAAGGAGGTCGATGCGCGGGAATTCAGCATCTGGGCACTGACGACCATCAGCGAAACCAAGGAAATGTCATCGCGGGCCATCGAGCACCTGATGGACTGGATCGGCGACGATCTGCATGTCCGTCGCTTGAGACGCTTGTGGAACGAGATTTCGAGCCGTCTTGGACAATTGAGCCTGGAACTGACGCCCGACCATAAGATCGGCAACAAAACTGATGATCCAGCTCAGGCGGATTGACCATCCGGAGACCTTTCGTCCTGTCCTGCCTTCGATTATGCATGTCGCACAGCGCAAGGCAGGAGAGACGTAATGGCAAAGGTCGCATTCATCGGTTTGGGCGTGATGGGTTTCCCCATGGCCGGTCACTTGAAGGTCAAGGGTGGCCACGAGGTGAAGGTCTATAACCGAACGACCGCCAAGGCGGAAAGCTGGGTGGCAAAATTCGGCGGCAGCCACGGCCTGACACCGGCAGAAGCTGCAGACGGCGCCGATTTTGTCTTCACCTGCGTCGGCAATGACGATGACTTGCGGTCGGTCACGACAGGCGAAAACGGCGTGATCGCCGCGATGAAACCGGGCGCAATCTTGATCGACAACACGACCGCCTCGGCCGAGGTCGCGCGCGAACTTGCCGCAGCAACCGCCGCGAAAGGCTGCGGCTTCATCGATGCACCCGTCTCCGGCGGCCAGGCCGGTGCAGAGAACGGCGTGCTGACCGTCATGTGCGGCGGTGAGCCCGAGACCTTCGAGACGGCAAAGCCTGTCATCGATGCCTACGCCCGCATGACAGGGCTGATGGGTCCGGCAGGCGCCGGTCAGCTGACCAAGATGGTCAACCAGATCTGCATCGCCGGTCTCGTTCAGGGTCTCGCTGAAGGCGTGCATTTCGGCAAGAAGGCCGGCCTCGACATTGAGAAGGTCATCGAGGTGATCTCGAAGGGCGCCGCCGGCTCGTGGCAGATGGAAAACCGCCACAAGACCATGAACCAGGGCAAATACGACTTCGGCTTCGCCGTCGACTGGATGCGCAAGGATCTCGACATCGTCTTGACCGAAGCGCGCAGCAACGGCGCCAATCTGCCGGTCACGGCACTGGTCGATCAGTTCTACGGCGAGGTGCAAAAGCTCGGCGGCAACAGGTGGGACACGTCGTCCCTGCTGGCACGCCTGGAGAAATAACCATCGGATGGGGCGCTACGGCGCCCCTCAGTCTTCCTGGGACTTCTGATTGTCGATCATCATGTAGTCGAGCGGCAGCTCGGTCGTGTACTTGATCTGCTCCATGGCAAAGGCCGAGGAGACGTCACGGATCTCGATCTTGGCGATCATCCGCTTGTAGAAAGCGTCATAGGCTGCAATGTCGGGCACGACGACCCGCAGCAGATAGTCGACGTCGCCGCTCATGCGGTAGAACTCGACCACTTCCGGAAACTCCGAGACGACTTCGGAAAACCGCTTCAACCATTCGATCGAATGACTGGAGGTGCGGATCGACACGAAAACCGTGACCTTTGTGTTGACCTTGGCCGGATCCAAGAGCGCCACGCGGCGGCGGATGACGCCATCCTCTTCCATCTTCTGGATGCGGCGCCAGCATGGCGTCGTGGACAGGCCGACCTTCTTCGCCAGATCCGCCACGGCGAGCGTGGAGTCTTCCTGGAGAATGCGGAGAATTTTGCGGTCGAGGCGATCCATGACACGTCCTGTAAAACTGATTTTCTGTGATATAGCCGATTTCTTAAAATTTATGGAAAATCATTTCAGCCTATCAACAAGGAAACTTCGCGCCGCAGCACGGGCAGCACCTCCTCCTCGAACCAGGGATGGCGCTTGAGCCAGCCGGTATTGCGCCAGCTTGGATGCGGCAAGGGCAGCACGCGCGGCCCCTCACGGTTGGTGAGAAGGAAGTCCCGCCAGTGGGCGACCGTCTCGGTCATTGTCTTCCGCCTCAGACTGCCGAGATGCCAGGCTTGCGCATACTGTCCGATCGCGAGGATCAGCTCCACCTGCGGCATGGCATCCATCACCGTCTGGCGCCAATGCGGCGCGCATTCCCGGCGCGGTGGCAGATCATGGCCGTTCTCGTCATAGCCCGGGAAGCAGAAGCCCATCGGCGCGATCGCAAAGCGCGAACGATCATAGAAGGTATCGCGGTCTACCCCGATCCAGAGCCGGAGCCGGTCTCCCGACGCGTCGTTGAAGGGAATACCGGTCTCATGCACCCGAAGCCCCGGCGCCTGGCCCGCGATCAACACTTTGGCGGTTGCCGAAAGATAGGCGACCGGCCGGGGCTCGTGCGGCATGCGCCGCTCCGGCCCGCCGGCCGGACAGTCACGACAGATCCGACACTGGGCGATCGCATGGCTCAAAGCGTCAATCGTCGGCGGCAGATCGCCACGCGGCATCGCCGGCGGCGTCGGTGCATCGGCAGTCATTCTCTCATTCCCTCGAACCAGTTCGATATCCAGCGGGGCAGTAACGCCTGGACCCAGCCGGCAAGTTCCGCCTCCTCGACCTGCCTCAGCCGCCGCCAGTCCGAAGGCCGCTCGAACCGTCCGGCCCAAATCCCCTCGCCTGCTGCTCGTGCCTTGCCTTCTGCAACAAGATAGCGCCCATCGGCGACCGCAGCACCTGCCGCCACCAGACGCTCGCCGAGGTCATCAAGCCCTTGCTTGCAGGCGACGAGCAGCCGCTGATAGCGGTCGCGGCGCGTGCCACTGCATTCCCAAGCTCCATCGGACGCGAGCGCTCTCAGCGTCCGCCGCGCCTCTTCCCCACAGGCATAGGTCGAGCCGTCGCCCCTCTCGCAGATCTGGCCGAGTTCCGGCGCATCGATCCCCTCGATGCGCAATCGCTCGCCCGCGACAGCAAGAGTATCCCCGTCTATGGCAATTAACGGACCAGTGAAGCGCAGCGCCTGTGCATTTTCCAGCTTGGCGATGATCAGCAGCGCCAGCGCCAGGATGGCTAGCGCCACAACGATGTCCCGCAGGTGCTTCAGGCGCCTCGTCACATTCCCACCCATTTCAAGAACGAATCCTTTTCACACATGGCAAACAAATCCTTCCAAGACAGGATCTTCTTAAGAATTCGCCGCTAGGGTTCACCAAGGGCGCGGAAGACTGCAACGCAATGAGTAACGGCGTAGATACATCGGCGGACAAGAATGTTCTCGACCTGACGCGAAACGATCGCAGCAGGGCAACGACGCGCGCCCTTCGTGCAACGCGTGAACGTCTGCAGTCCGGCCAGGGCACATCCCCCGCATTCGACGTCGAAATCCTCGCAATGCATATCGCAGCCTGCCTTCAGGGTGCAGCCGTCATCCCGATCATCATCCTTCTGATTGCTGGCTCCGGTGCCTATTTCACGGCGCAGCCCCATTTCATCGTCTGGGGTCTCTTTGCCCTCACCATGCATGCGATCGGCATCTTGATCGTCAAGCGGGCGTCGAAGACCGAGATCACACTGGAAAGCCAGAGCAGCTGGCGCCGCATCCTGCTGCTCTCCCAAGTCGCCATGGGCATGTCTTGGGCAATCTTTGCCCTTCAGGACTGCGCGACCTGCAATCCGACCGCCTTCACCTTCTACAAGGGTGCCGTCCTTCTGCTGGCCCTCTCGATCACCGCGATGGCGAGCATGCTGCTGCGCCAAGCCGTGCTCTTCGGCTTCCTGCCGACAGTGGTTGCGCTGACCTACGTGTCCGCCAGGGGTCAAGACATGCTGGATCTTGGACTGACCGCGGTCTTCACCACGGCGCTCATCTTCTTCATCTACATCACTAAGCGTCTTCACCAGGCCAATCTGAAACTCCTGTCCTTCCAGACGGAGAAAGACGATCTGATCGCCGAACTCGAAGTGGCAAAGTCCCTCTCCGACGAGGCGCGCCGTCGGGCGGAAGAAGCCAATATGGCGAAGTCCCGATTCCTCGCGTCCATGTCGCACGAGCTGCGCACACCGCTCAATGCCATCCTGGGCTTCTCGGAGGTCATGGCGACCGAAGTGCTCGGACCGCTGAACAACCCGCTCTACAAGGAATATGCCGGCGACATCCATCGCTCCGGCACGCATCTGCTCGAACTGATCAACGAGATCCTCGACCTCTCGCGCATAGAGGCCGGCAAATACGAGCTCAGCGAAGAAAGCGTGGCTCTGCTCGAAGTGGCCGAGGACTGCATCGGCATGATTCAGCTGCGCGCGAAATCGAAGAACATCCGCATCGAGCAGCAATTCGAAGCCAACCTCCCGTCGCTCTGGGCCGATGAAAAGGCGCTGCGCCAGGTTATCCTGAACTTGTTGTCGAACGCCGTGAAATTCACGCCGCAGGGTGGAGAGATCATGGTCAAGGCCGGCTGGACCGCCGGTGGCGGGCAATACATCTCGATCCGCGACAACGGCCCCGGCATTCCGGAGAACGAAATCCCCGTGGTGCTATCCGCCTTCGGTCAGGGCTCGATTGCGATCAAGAGCGCCGAACAGGGCACAGGCCTTGGCCTGCCGATCGTTCAGGCGATCCTGTCCAAGCATGGCGGCGAGTTCAAGCTCAAGTCGAAGCTCCGCGAAGGCACGGAAGTCATCGCCATCCTGCCCTCGAGCCGTGTGCTCGAAAGCTTGCCTGCGGTGTCGGAAGCAAAGGCGGTCGAGCCCCGCCGCCGCCAGTTCGCCTGATCGGCGATTAGCCAAGGAACAGCCGGCTGATCACGACATAGGCGGCAAAGGCGCCGTTGGCGATGATCAAGCAGAAGACCGCGAAGGACCCGAGATCCTTGGCATTCCGCCCGACCGTGGAAATCTCGGGCGAAATCCGGTCCACCAGTTCTTCGATAGCGGTGTTCAGGGCTTCCACCGAGAACATCAGCATCATCAGGACGATGAAGCCGAGGAACTCGAACAGGCTCGCCCCGACCAGAGCGAAGACCACGAGCCCGCCGACAAATCCCAGCAATTCGTGCCGGAAAGCCGCTTCCTGAACGAGACGCTTGAAGCCTTGCGCGGAATACTGGGCGGCGGCGAACAGATGCGCGATGCCGGTCTTTTTCTTGATGACGGTGGATGCGAGCGGCTTGGCGCCGCTCTTCTTTGGCGCGCGATCACTCATGGGACTTGTTGGATACCCCAGCCTGTTCGAAGGTCGCCATGCCGGTATGGCAGGCGGCTGCCGCCTTGACGATACCGGCCGCAAGTGCAGCCCCCGTGCCTTCGCCGAGCCGCATGCCGAGCGCCAGAAGTGGCGTCTTGCCGAGGCGCTCGATCGCACGCAGATGGCCGGGCTCACCTGAGACATGGCCGATCAGGCAGTGGTCGAGTGCAGACGGGTTGGCGGCCTTCAGGATCGAAGCCGCAGCAGTCGCCACGTAACCGTCGATGAGAACGGGGATCTTCTCCATGCGTGCGGCAAGGATTGCACCCGCCATAGCGGCGATCTCGCGACCACCGAGGCGACGCAAGACTTCCAGCGGATCGGACAGATGTTCGCAGTGGAAGGCAACCGCCTGTTTGACGGCGGCCACCTTGCGCGCCAGCACATCGCCTTCGGATCCGGTGCCCGGACCGACCCAGTCCTCCGCCTCGCCGCCGTAGAGCGCGAGGTTGATCGCAGCGGCGATCGTCGTATTGCCGATGCCCATCTCACCGATGCAGAGCAGATCCGTGCCACCGGCGATTGCCTCCATGCCGAAGGCCATGGTGGCGGCACAGTCGCGCTCGGAGAGCGCCGGCTCACAGGTGATGTCGCCGGTCGGGTAGTCGAGCGCCAGATCGAAGATCTTGAGGCCGAGATCATGCGTCACGCAGATCTGGTTGATGGCCGCACCACCAGCCGCGAAGTTCTCGACCATCTGCTGGGTGACCGACGGCGGAAACGGCGTGATGCCGTGTTTGGTCACACCGTGATTGCCCGCGAAGATCGCGACCAGCGGACGGTTGACGGCCGGCGCACGGCCGCTCCACGCGGCGAGCCACATGGCAATTTCTTCCAGTCGGCCGAGTGCGCCCGGCGGCTTGGTCAGCTGCTTGTCACGCTCGCGCGCAGCCACGAGCGCCGCCGTGCTGGGGCCCGGCAGGTCGCGCAGCAGGGCGCGAAAATCGTCGAATGGCAGGCCGGTAACGCTCATGGATCGGGCTTCCTTGTAATCTTCCAGCAAATCAGGCTTTGTGGCCTCTCTCTTACTGACCGGACCCGTGCCGCTCAACTCAAAAAACGACGCAGCCGGTCGAGGACGAAAACGAATGCTGAAATACGGAACATTGGGATCATGCAGGTTGTCGAGAACCTTCTGACGGAGACGGCGAGGGCCGTTTCCTTCCTGAGCCGCCTGCCGGTCCCGGACCGCTTTTTCGCCGGCCATGATGGCGGCCTGAGCCGCACCGTGATGGCCTTCCCGCTTGCCGGTCTGGTCATTGCCCTCCCCGCGTGTCTGGTGATCAGTATCCTGTCGCTAGCAGGCGTAGCACCTGTCCTGATCGCACTGATCGCGATCACCGCGCAGGTCATGCTCACCGGCGCCCTGCACGAGGATGGCCTGTCCGACACCGCCGACGGTTTCGGCGGAGGCCGGACCCGCGACAAAGCGCTTGCCATCATGAAGGACAGCCGGATCGGCACTTACGGCGCGCTCGCGCTGATCCTGTCAGCAGGCTTGAGGATCGCCGCCCTGTCGACCCTCATTCAAGTCCTGCCCCCGCTGGCTGCCGGCTTGACCTGGCTGGCTGCTGCCATCCTGTCCCGAACACTGATGGTCTGGCACTGGTCGTCCCTGCCCTCGGCGCGCACAGACGGCATTGCAGCGTCCGCTGGTCTTCCTAACGCGGAGGCAGCGCGGACTGCTCTAGTGCTCGGCGGAGCAATCACGCTCGCTCTCAGCCTCGTCGCGCTGCCCTTTCATGCCTGGTTCGTGGCAGCCGCGATCAGCCTTCTCGCCGTCTCGGCTTTCACCCGCCATTGCCGCAAGCGCATTGACGGCCACACCGGCGATACCATCGGCGCCAGCCAACAACTCTGCGAGAGCGCCTTTCTCCTGACCCTTGCCATGCTAGTCTAGGAACCCGATATAGGAGCGAAACCAAAGGGCTCGCGATGGAATCCCCCTGCATTCTCGTCTGTTCGATCGATGACAAGACCGGCTATTGCTTCGGCTGCGGGCGCACCCGCGACGAGATCGGCCTCTGGACAAGTTATACCGGCCTCGAGCGCCGGACGATTATGTCCGAACTGCCGGCGCGCATGGAAAACATGGAGCGCAAGCCACGGCGCGAGACGCGACGCACCCGCATGATCCGCGAGCGTGAGGGCGGTTGATGCGCTTCATCATCGGCATCGCCATCCTGGCCATCGGCCTCGTCATTCTGATCATCAACCATGACAGCGGCCAGAGCTTCGGGATCAACAACGAAGACTTCGGCCGCATGGTCGTGGCCCTGCCCATCCTTCTGATGATCTCGGCAGGCGTCTTGCTGGGACGGCGCGAACTCGGCCAGAGCATCCGCCAGATGGCGATCTGGGTTTTGATCGCCCTCGCCCTAGTCACCGGCTACCTCTACCGCGGAGACTTTCAGAGCATTGGCGAACGGGTGCTGGCCGGCCTCATGCCCGGTCGTGCGGTAACCGTCACGACCGCGGATGGGAGTGCGGAAGTGGTCCTGCACAAGTCGCTGGGCGGTCATTTCGAGACCACCGTCGGCATGGGTCCCGTCAATGTCCCCGTGCTGATCGACACAGGCGCAAGCTCGGTCGCGCTGCGCTATGAAGACGCCATGCGCATGGGCATCGATCCCGGCGATCTGAGCTTTACGCGAACCGTGCTGACCGCCAATGGGCGCGCCTCGGCGGCCCCGCTCCGGATCCCTGAGATCCGCCTCGGGCCGATCGTGCGCACCAATGTCGAAGCCGTGGTGCTGGAAGAAGGCCTGCTCGACCAGAGCCTTCTCGGCATGAGCTTCCTGTCGAGCCTAAGCTCGCTGCAGATGCAGACGGATGAACTCAGGCTGCGCGACTGATCGGTTCAGGGCCTCAGTTTGTAGCCAGTCGTGAAGATCCAGGCGAGGAAACCGAGGCAGGCTGCAAGGAAAAGGCTGATCATGCCGAGGCTGATCAGCGGATGCACGTCGGACACCTCGAAGAAGCTCCAGCGGAAGCCGCTCACCAGATACAACACCGGGTTCAGATGGCTGACCGCCTGCCAGAACGGCGGCAGCATGTCGATCGAGTAGAAGGTCCCGCCGAGAAAGGTAAGCGGCGGCACCACCAGCGACGGCACAAGGCTCAACTGCTCGAAATTCTTCGCAAGAATGCCGATGATGAAGCCGGCAAGGCTGAAGGTGATCGAGGTAAGCACCATGAAGAGCAGCATCAGGAACGGATGCGCGATGTGCAACTCGACGAAGAACATCGCGGTTGCCAGAATGATGAGGCCGATCATCATGCCCTTGGTAGCAGCCGCCCCGACATAACCGACCAGGATCTCGCTCATGGCGATTGGCGCCGAGAGGATCTCGTAGATCGTCCCGGTGAATTTCGGAAAATAGATCCCCGCAGACCCGTTCGACACGCACTGCGTGATCAGGGCAAGCATGATCAGGCCCGGCGTGATGAAGGCGCCGTAGGAGACGCCGCCGATCTGTTCCATGCGCGACCCGACAGCCGCCCCGAAGACGATGAAATAGAGCGCCGTCGACAGCACGGGAGAAATGACGCTCTGCAACAGCGTGCGACGCGTGCGTGCCATCTCGTAGACATAGATGGACTTGATCGCTTCGATATTCATGCGGCCTCTCCGATCAGCGAGACAAAGATGTCTTCGAGCGACGTCTGACGCGTGGAAACATCATCGAAGCGGATCCCAGCGGTTTCGATGGCGAGCAGCAGCTTGGCGATCTCCCCATCTCCGCTTCCCAACTCATATTCGTAGACCAGTTCTTTCCCATCGGCGCTGAGCGTCAGGGCGAAACTGGCAAGGCTCTCAGGAATGGCATCCATCCGCTCGAGCAACTGGATCGTCAGCTGCTTGCGCCCGAGCTTGCGCATCAGGGCGTTCTTTTCTTCGACGAGCAGCAGCTTGCCCTTGTTGATGACACCGACGCGGTCGGCAATCTCTTGGGCTTCCTCGATGTAATGGGTCGTCAGGATAATGGTCACACCCGTCTTGCGCAGGCGCTCGACGAGCTGCCACATGTCCTTGCGCAGCGCCACGTCGACGCCGGCTGTCGGCTCGTCGAGGAACAGGATACGCGGCTCGTGCGACAGCGCCTTGGCGATCAGCACACGCCGCTTCATGCCGCCCGACAGTTCGCGCAGCGCATTGTTGCGCTTGTCATAGAGACTGAGGTCCTTGAGGATCTGCTCGATGTAGGCAGGATCAGGCTTCTTGCCATGCAGTCCGCGCGAGAAGCTGACGGTGTTGAACACCGTCTCGAACATATCCGTCGTCAGTTCCTGCGGCACAAGCCCGATCTCGGCGCGCGTCTTGCGAAAGTCCCGCACGACGTCGTGGCCGGACACCGTGACCTGACCATCACTGGGGTTGGTGATGCCACAGATGATCGAGATCAACGTCGTCTTGCCGGCCCCGTTCGGACCGAGCAGCGCCAGGATCTCGCCCTGCTCGATGTCGAAACTGACATCATCAAGGGCTTTGAAGCCATTGCCATAGGTTTTGGAGAGCGAATTGATGGAGATAATGGGAGCCATGGGGACATTCCAGTCTGCGGCGGGTCGGACACATATAGGCGCCCGGTCACGATGGCACCAGAGACGATATCAGTCCGGGTCGGAAAGCATGGTCTCGGAATAGACACGGTTGCGACCGTAGCTCTTGGCCATGTAGAGCAGCTGGTCGGCTGCTGCGAGATAATTGCTGAAGCTTTCGCGTCCGGCGATCTCGGCGAGACCAATCGAAATGGTGACATTGAGATCCTGATCATCAAGGGCCACGCGCAAGGATTCGATCTCCGAACGCAGCGTCTCGCAGAGCGCCGACCCTTGCTGGACATCGAGGCCCAGCATCAGGACGCTGAACTCTTCGCCGCCAAGACGTGCCAGTAGATGGCCGCTGCCAGCCAACTGACGCGCGAGCTTCGAACCGACAGCCTGCAGCACACGGTCGCCGATCTCGTGACCATAGGTGTCGTTCAGTTTCTTGAAATGGTCGATATCCAGCATGGCGATGCAGCAGGGCTCGCCCCGCTCCAGCCGCCCGGCAACCTGGGCCGGGCCCGCATCGAAGAAGTAGCGCCGGTTCGGCAGCGCGGTCAGATAGTCGCTGAAGGCTGCGACACGCAATTGCTGAAGCTGGGCCAGCGTTTCGATATTGTGCTGGATGCGGCACTGCAACTCTTCGATGACATAGGGCCGATAAACGAAATCATTGGCCCCAGCCTTGAGAAAGCTCGCCGAGAGAAGGCGATCGGCAGACGAGGAGATACCGATGATCCGCAGCCGGTCACTGTCGTGCTCGCGGCGGATGCGTCGCGTCAGCTCGTAACCATCCATGTCCGGCATGTGATAGTCGGTAATGACCAGTTCGATATGCGGCTGACGCGTGAGAATCTCCATGGCCTGGAAGCCCGTCGACGCCTCATAGACCTGGAACTTCTGCACCCGCAGCAGGTCAGCAAGCATCGTGCGGGCCGATGGCACATCGTCGACCACGAGCACCCCGACATCGCGATTGCCGAGCAGCCTGACCACGGAAGACAGGACGAGGTCGATCGCATTCTCGTGGTTCTTGACGTGATAGTCGGCAACGCCCTTCTGCAGCAAACGCTCGCGCAGATCCCGGTTGAAATCGGCGGTAAAAACGACGGCAGGGATGTGCTCCGCGATCACGGCATCAAGGATTTCACCATCCGAGGCGCCCGGCAGGTTCAGATCGACGACCGCCACATCGAATGTTTGCCCGCTCTGCATGACCTGCCGAAAGACGTCTGCATTGGCGCACTGAGTCACCTGGCAGGAGAAATCGGTCTCAAGCTTGTGGCGCATGATCGAGGAGAGAGAACGGGAGTCCTCGATGACCAGTATTCGCCCCTGCTCGGCCCGCTTGCGCTGAATTGAAGGTTCGCGCGCGTAAATCTGCTCGGGAAAATACATGAAATACCTACCACTTTACCGAGATCGCCCAGCGGGCGACCTCCTCCTAATGGCAGGACTGTAGCGACTGTAATTATACGTCGCACCTATTTTTTGTGAGCTTGCGCAGCTTTGATCTGAACCAGCGTGTCGAGGTTCTGGTTGACGCGGCAGTAAAACTCTTCGTCGATGAAGGGACGCAGCATGAAATCGTTGCCGCCGACCTTCAGGAAGCGTGCCGACAGAAGCCGGTTGGTCGAGGACGAAACGCCGATGATGCGCAGTTCATGCGATCCACGCACCGAGCGGATGCGGCGTGTCAGCTCGAAGCCGTCGATATCGGGCATGTTGTAGTCGGTGACCACGAGGCCGATATCCGGATTGGCTTTGAGGATCTCGATCGCCTTGGCGCCACTTTCAGCCAGGCTGACGCGGAAATTATAGCGGCGAAGACGGCTCGACAGCAGCGCGCGCGCCGTCGGGCTGTCGTCGACGATCAGCACGTGGTGGCGGTGGTTGGTGAGGAAGCGGTAGACCGATTCGGCGAGCATCTCGACGGCAAAGACATTGTCCTTGAGGATGTAGTCGACGATGTCCTTGGACAGCAGCTTTTCGCGCATTTCATCCTGGAACGTGCCGGTAAACACCACCGTCGGGATGTTGCAGTCGATCAGATACTCCAGGGCTTCGCCGTTTTCGGCGCCGGGCAGGTTGATGTTCGAGATCGCCAGTACGACCGGCTCCTGCGACAGCTCGTTCGCCATCTGCAGGTCTTCGAAAGTCCGGCAGATCTCGATATCGACGCCCATCAGTTCCTTGAGGCGCTGACTGATCATCTGTGTGAAGACGTTCGAGTCTTCGCCGAGGATGATCCGGATATCGGGGAAGGTCTCTCCCGAATACTGCATTCCAGAAACGCCGAGAACTGCCATGACTAGCCTTTACCTATCTTGTTCATTAGCAAGACATCTAGCAAAGGCCCTTTGCGGAACCGTTAACTGAGGCCCTCGGCCCGCAGCAAGGATGGCGCATAGTTAAGCATTTCGGAATATCGCGGTATGGCTAGTGCCGTGACCGGCACCTACTTGATCGTGGCAACGCCGTCCTTGATCTCGACGGTTTCGCCGCCAGCAAGGCCGATACGGTCGCCATTGGGCAGGGTGAGGAAGCAGCCGGCAGCGCAGATCGTGTCGGAGCCGCCGGCATCAAGGGCAACTTCTGTCTTCGTGCCATCCTCGACGACGACAAGCACGACCGATGAAGATCCGGTATTGAGGACGGATGCGGCAAGGCCCGGTCCCGCGACCAGAACGCTCCCCAAAACGACAACCAGCTGTGCTACGACCTGCTTCATGCCGACAGCGGAGCCAAAGGCTCCGTCCTCTCAAATGCAATCGGTCAGTCCCGATCGCTTCTGCCCCTCTTGTGCCGCATTCCGCCTGAATGGCGGCTGAATGCGGCGTTCATGGCAGGAGTTTGTCATCATCTGGCACGGCTGACAATTCCTCTGCAGTCGGAGCAACATTTGCAGGCTTCGCCTTGCGCCGCATGAGCGCCTGACGATCATGGTCCTGGACATGCAGCATGACGTCCTGATGCGGATACGGCATGACGATGCCATGTGCCCGAAATCGGCGGAGGATCTCCATGCGCACTTCGTTGCGCACATGCAGCCCCTCGCCCATGTCAGCCAGGTGGAAGCGCAGCTCGAAGTCCAGCGATGAGGCTCCGAAGCGCAGGAATTCCACATGCGGCTCCGGATTGCGCAATACATCGGTCCGCTCGTTGACGACAGCAAGCAGCAGATCGATGACCTCCTGCGGGTCCGTGTCATAGGCGACGCTGACCGGCACTTCGGAGCGCTGCACCTTGTTGCGATGCGTCCAGTTGCCGAGTGGCGCATTGATGAGTTCGGAATTCGGCACGATGATCGATTGACGGCGGAACGTCTCGATTTCCGTCGCGCGCACCGAGATGCGCTTGACGATACCTTCATTGACGCCGGTAATCACATGGTCGCCGACCTTGAAGGGCCGCTCGACAAGAAGGATCAGGCCGGAAACGAAGTTGGAGACGATGTTCTGCAGACCGAAACCGATACCGAGCGACAGGGCACCGGCAACCAGGGCCAGGCTTGAAAGGTCGATGCCGGCAGCGGAGATGCCGATGATGCCGGCAATGCCCGTGCCGAGATAACCGACCCCGGTCTTGACCGAATTGCGCACGCCGCCGTCTACATGGGAGCGCGCCATGACATTGCCGTCCAGCCACTTCTGGAACCAGCGTGTGACGACCAGACCGCCCGCAAACAGCAACACGCCACCGAGAATGCCGAAGATCGAGATGCGGATCGTACCGACATTGATCTCGGTGAAGAGGTTGAACAACCAGAGTTGCAGATCGCGCGGCTGGAAGCCCCAAGACATCAAAATCAGCGGCACACCCGTGATCAGCGCAAACGCATAGATGAACAGTCCCGCCGCGATACCGCTCTGATCGAGCCCGACGGCCGAGAGCCGGAAGCGCTTGCCGACGAACTGGCCGACGCGGGTTTCGCCAAACTGATTGGGTGCAGAGATCGCCTTGCCGGTGAGGATGCCGATATACATCGTGGCCACGACAGCACCCGTGAGCACGATCTGCGTGGCGAGGAAGCGTGCAAGGCCCACATAACCGATGGCGGCCGCGAGGATGAGGACGGCGCCAACGACCCTCAGCGTGATCGACACCGCGCGTGGCCAGGGCCGCCCCGGCGCTGTCGGTTCACCCGTCTGGGAGAGCACAGGCCGCAAGAACGAGACGAAGAACAACAACAAACCGACGACCACCGAAGAGGCAAAACTCTTCATGACCGTCAGCACGACTGGCGAGCTGTAGGTCTCACTGATAACCGAGAGCACGTAGTCGAGGCCATTGACCAGAGCCATCAGGAAAATGGCGATGCTCAGATCCCGCGCGCCCTTGTTCGAAAGCCTGACCAGCCGCCAGTTCGGCTCCGCCGGCGCCATCACGGCGCGCGAGATCGCGGTCACGAAGAAGACAAGACCGATCAGCCCTAAGACCGATGCGACGATGGGCGCAATGTCCGGCCTCAGTACATTGAAGGTGTCGAGGAGGAAATAGGCCGACGCCAGGAAGAAGCTGAGTGCCAGCGACGGCAGGATCGTGGAGAAGAAGGCGACGGAGAACCGGCTGAGATAGGAGGGATCCGCAATCGTCGGATCCCGGCGGTTGATGCGCCCGAACAGCCGGTATTCGGCAAACAGGATCAGCGAGGCGAGCGCCGTCGACAAGAGCACGGCGATCGCCAGCGGCAAGGCCTTGAACTTGATGACAAAGGTCAGCCAGCTCGTGATGCTCCGCTGAACGCGCTCGGCATCAGCAGAAAACGACTGCAGCGCTTCTTCGAGAACGCCACCATTGATATCGGTGTGCTCAAACAGCCGGCTGGTAAAGAGTGCGCGACGCGTGTTGGAGATGCGGTCGGACAGCGCCTTCGCCTCGATCGACAGATCCTCGGCCTGCCCGGTGAGCGCATTGACCTCGGCCCGCGCCGCATTGAGCCGGGCACGTTCCTCGGTCACACTCGCACTCTCGGCCGGCTGCCCCTCGGCGGGTGCCTCCCCCAGCTCCGTCAGGCGGGCCTGGATATCATCGATGCGCGGCCGGAGATCGACGGTGATCGCCAGCGCTTCGCGGCCCAAGGCGTCGACCTGGACCTTGAGATCGGCCAGAACGCCGTCTTCCTGGAGGTTCTTTTCCACCTGATCGCGAAGGCTCGAAAGCCGCGTGCGCGCCTCCTCGATGCGCTGCTCGGCGGCAACGATCTGCTCGTCGCGCTGCGGTGCCGGTGCGGGTGCAGGTGCAGGTGCAGGTGCCGCCTGAGGCGCCGCAGGAGCGGCAGCAGGCTGTGCCGGCGTCGCTGCTTCCGGGCTCGCGGCCTCGGAAGGCTGAGACGCCGGGGCGCCGGCGTCCTGCGCCTGGGCAAAATCGGGAGCAAAGGGAAGCGAATGGCCTCCCGCGAACAGGCAGAACGCGACGAGAAGAGCAATCAAGCGGAATCGGATCAAGACGAAGTCCAGTGCGTGGATGGAAACCGCGGGACAATAGATCCAGTTAAAGGCAAAAGAAAGAACGACTTAAAGGCATGCAGCCACCGGCCCTCGAGGACCGGTGGCTAGCGTCGAGACGCTCAGGCGATCGCCTGACGCAGGGCTTCGAAGCGCGAGACCTGCTCTTCAAGCAGATTGCGCTCCTTGTCGCGGCGGACAAAGACCTTGAACATGGCCTTGCCGTCGGCATTCATGAACCAGACCGAACAGGACCGTCGACCGTGGAAGCCACGATCGACGAAGGCGATCGAGACACAACGCTCCTTGCGGATATGACCGCCGATCGGGCTGTCGCCATGGATGTTGAACCAGCCATGCCCTTCGCTGCCGTCGGGCAGGCTTCCCTCGACTTCGAGCACGATGTCTTCCGTATGCACGATCATCAGGATGTCGCCCCAGGAGGACAGGTCCTTCCAGATCGGCTCCCAATGCTGGGCCGCCACAACCACGGCTGCCCCTTCAGGCAGGACGGCGAGCACTTCTGCGGGCGTGACCTCGGCCTTGGCCGCGATCTGCTCGATCACGCCATCGGGCTTTTCGGCAAGGGCCGCAAGCGCCCGCTCGCGCCGTTCACCACTCGTCTGCGTCAGCGTGTCCATGTGTTCCTCACGCGGCTTCCGGCGCCGAGCGCTTGCCCGAGCGATCTTCGTGGATGATGACGTCGAAGCCCTCGAAATGCGGGCCCGAGAGATACTGTACCTTGCTTTCGCCGGCGCGCGCATGCGCTGCACGGAACTGCTCGGACTTGGTCCAGGCAACGAAATCGGCATGGGTCGCCCAGACGGTATGCGAGGCATAGAGCGTATGATCGTCCGCCTTCGGACCCTTCAGCATGTGGAATTCGATATAGCCCGGCATTTCAGCCAGCCGGCCTTCGCGCGCCTTCCACTGGTTCTCGAAAGCTTCTTCGAAGCCCGGGACGACGCGAAAACGGTTCATTGCGATGTACATGGATCTGCTTCCCTCTCTGCAAGATGCTGTTTCGTCGAGGTCGGGCACGCCTTCGGATACCAAGCTTACCCCGAAATCCGCAGCGGTGGAACGACCACGCTCTGTTGCCTTCCTATTTAAACTTGTGTATCGCAGTCAAGTTAAATGTCGGGGCCAGATCCTCGGCATGGCAATCTCAACATCGGCGTTCTCCGGGCGGCTGCGGCGGCTCTGCAGATGCCAGGATCATAGGTTTGTACGCATCCATGTTGCCCCTTCGCTCCTCGCGCCGCCAGGTGCTTTCCGCCACCGCGGCCCTCGCCATCCTGCTGCCCACACTCCTCCCCTCGGCAGCCACCGCCAAGGATGCGGAGCGCATCGTCGCGATCGGCGGAACCGTAACGGAAATCATCTACGCTCTCGGAGAAGGCGACCGTGTGGTGGCGGTGGATACGACGAGCCTTTACCCGCCGGAAGCCACATCCAAGCCGAACATCGGCTATGTCCGCCAGATCTCCGCGGAAGGCGTGCTCTCCCAGAAACCAGACCTTATCATCGCGGAATCCGGTGCCGGCCCGGTCGATTCGGTCAACATCCTGAAGGCAAGCGGTCTCAACTTCGTCAGCATTCCGTCGCCCCCGGAGACTGCAGCAATCCCGGCCAAGATCCGCGCTGTCGGCCAGGCTATCGGTCGTGCTGAAAAAGCTGAAGAACTGGCAAAGACCGTCGAAGCCAGCATCAAGGCGATCGAGGAAACGGTGACGGCAGCAACGGGACCCAAGAAGAAGGTCCTGTTTGCGCTCTCTCTCGCCAATGGCCGCGTGATGGCAGCCGGCAGCCAAAGTTCCGCCGACGCCATGATCCGTCTTGCCGGTGGCGAAAATGCCGTATCGAGCGTTACCGGCTACAAGCCGCTCACCGATGAAGCGGTGATTGCCGCAGCTCCCGATGTCGTGCTCGTCATGAGCGGCGGCGCCCAGCACTTGACGGCCGAACAGGCCTTCGCGCTGCCGGCACTTGCCGCAACGCCGGCCGGTCGGACCAAGGCTTTCCTGACGATGGACGGGCTCTATCTGCTCGGCCTCGGACCGCGTGCCGCCGACGCGGCACGCGACCTGAACGGCATGCTCTATCCGGAAGGACAGTGACCGTGAGCACGCTGGCGCTGATGTCGACCCTTGGCAGGCGCGATGGAGACCGCTCCGGTCTCGGCATGCTCGTCATCGCCCTGCTGACCGTCCTGCTCGCCGTTTCGGTTCTCGTGTCGATCGTCATCGGCCCGACGGGCGTCGGCTTGCCACACCTGATCGCCTATATCACAGGCGATCAGGCCGCCATGGACCAGCAAAACCGGATCATCCTCGAAGCCGTACGTCTGCCCCGCACCGGCATGGGCCTCCTGATTGGAGCTGCCCTTGGCGTGTCCGGCGCGATGATGCAAGGGTTGTTTCGCAATCCGCTGGCCGATCCCGGCATCGTCGGCGTGACCTCGGGTGCGGCGCTGGCAGCCGTGATTGCCATCGTTCTGGGACCGACCCTGCTCTTTCCGCTTCAAGCATTTTTCGGCGAGCAGTTCCTGCCGCTGATGGCCTTCCTCGGCGGCCTGGGCAACACGCTGCTTCTGTACGCAATCGCCACGCGCAACGGTCAGACCTCGACGACGGCACTTATTCTCTCCGGCATCGCGATTGCCGCAATGACGGGGGCTGCAACCGGCCTCCTGATCTTCATCGCCGATGACCGGGCGCTGCGCGACATCACCTTCTGGTCGCTCGGCTCGCTGAGCGGCGCGACGACCGCCAAGATCGTCGCCATTCTTCCCTTTGTCGTCTTCGTTCTCGCGATCATCCCCTTCGTCGCCCGGGGCTTGGACGCGCTGATCCTTGGGGATGCGGCCGCCTTCCACATGGGCGTACCGGTGCAGAGGCTGAAGCGCCTGACGATCCTGGCCGTCGCTGCGGCCTGCGGCGCAACGGTGGCTGCCGCTGGCTCGATCGGCTTCATCGGCATCGTCGTGCCTCATCTCTTGCGGCTTGCGATCGGCCCGGCGCACCGCTTCCTGTTGCCGGCATCGGCACTCGGCGGAGCGGCCCTGCTGCTGCTCGCCGACACCGTCGCCCGCACGATCGCCGCACCGGCCGAACTGCCGATCGGCATCATTACGGCGATCCTCGGAGCACCCGTCTTCCTGATGCTGCTCCTCGGCCGTCAGGGCCGCCAGGCCATGGAAGGATTGTGATGATCAGAGCGCAGAATGTCAGCATCAGACGCGGCGGGCGCAGCCTTGTCGACAATGTCAGCCTGAGCCTCGAGCCGGGCAAATTCACCGTGATCATCGGTCCGAACGGGGCTGGAAAATCGACGCTGCTCAAGACCCTGTCAGGCGAGCTGAAGCCCGATGATGGCGACGTGTACTACCATGACTGCCGGATGGCCTCGCTGAGCCCGCTGGAACTCGCTCGCGAGCGTGCGGTGCTCCCGCAGTCCACTGCCCTCTCCTTCCCCTTCACCGCGCTTGAGGTGGTGCGCATGGGCGCAGTTGCGCATGGCAGCCGCGATCCAAACCTTGCCGCCCGCCAGGCGCTGGTCCGCGTCGATCTCTCTGGGTTCGAAGGCCGCAGCTACAACGCCCTGTCAGGCGGCGAGCAACAGCGTGTTCAACTCGCCCGCGTGCTCGCACAAATGCCGGACCCGCAGATGGACGGCCGCCCGCGCGCAATCTTTCTCGATGAGCCGACCGCCAGCCTCGACATCGGCCACCAGATCTCTGTGCTGGAAATCGCCCGCGACTTTGCCCGGCGGGGTGGCGTGGTGCTCGCCATCCTGCACGACCTCAATCTGGCCGCCGAATTTGCCGATCACCTGGCAATTCTGCACCATGGACGCCTGATCCGCGAAGGAAGCCCCAAGGCGACCATCGACGATGAGACGATAGCGCATGTCTATGGGCTTTCCGGCACCGTGGGCCGCCTGCCCAGCGCCGCCATCCCCTATGTCCTGCCCCAGGCGCGGCTCAGCGCGACACGCTGAGCCGGCTACATAGGTTGTCCACAGTTATCCACAGGGCAACGCAATCGGAATTGCGCCTAAATCCGATACATACCGGGAACACGAGCGACAGACTGTGGAAACATAGAGAGAACACTGCCGTCTCGGCAGCAGATCATGCGCAGTGCCGTCACTCGCACCCTCACTTGTCCGGCTAACTGAACCGAGATCAACGAATGAGAGCACGACTCGCTGCAACACATGGGCAGCAAGCGACAGCCTGAGCGTCATGGTGAACGCCATAGCGTTCCCTCGCAGTATTCATCAAATTACTGATTTTGAAGAGAATGGTGGGTGATGTAGGGCTCGAACCTACGACCCGCTGATTAAGAGTCAGCTGCTCTACCAACTGAGCTAATCACCCGCCTGCACCGGCTTCCGGTACGTCCGCCGCCGTTTCCGGTGGCGTGACCGGGCGTATAAACAGGATATGGGACCTTGTCCAGCGCCGCCGCGAAAAATCTTGGCTGTTTGGTCAAAAAAATTCCAAAAAGCAGAAATTTCCTTTTATTTTCAAAGGTCGAGCGTTCCCGTCGCAAGCCGCACCGCCTGGCCGCCGATGCGAGCCCGCGAAACAGAGCCATCTTTCACATCGATGTGAAGGTGGATGTGAGAGGGACGGCCCATCTCGAGGCCCTGCTCGATCATCATCGGGTGATGTCCATCCGGCAGCGCGTCGAAATGATGGATCGCGCCCGAAAGGGCAGCCACGGCAGAGCCAGTCGCAGGATCCTCGGATATGCCCATATCGGGAGAAAACATGCGCGCGTGAAACTTGGCTGCATGGTGCACGCCACCTCGACAATAGATGTAGGCGGAGGTCAATCGCCCCTCGCTCATCGGCGCTACCCTCTCCCAAAGCTGCGGTTCGAACTCGACGGCTTCAACTGCCGCGAGATCATGCAGCGGCACCAGCAGGAAAGGCACGCCAGCGCTCCAGACCATCGGCTGGTGGTTCTCGAAGCCGATGGAGCTCACCTTGACGGACAGCGCATCGGCAAGCCCCTGGCGGTCCAGCTGATGCTCGTGGTGGACAGAGAGGCGCGGCAGGTCGAATTCTGCGAAACTCGCCTCCCCTGGCCTCACGCGCACCGCACAGCGCACGGGCCCAACCGTTTCCTCAAGCACGGAAACGAGATCCATATTGGCCGTCTCGCCGCTATAGGCGCGCTCTGCAAGCGCTATCGCCGTGCCCACGGTCGGATGGCCGGCAAAGGGCAATTCGCGCCCCGGCGTGAAGATGCGGATGCGGGCCGTATGAGAAGCGTGGTCGGCGGGAAGAACGAAGACCGTCTCCGAGAGGTTCATCTCGCCCGCAATCGTCTGCATCATCTCATCCGAGAGGCCGCCGCCATCGAAGATGACCGCAAGCGGATTTCCCGCCAGTTTCCGGTCGGTGAATACGTCATAGATGGCATAGTCTCTCGCCACGGGCCGTCTCCCTTGAAGGTCTCGCTCGCGGCACACACTGCCCGAGGCGAAACGGCAAGGCAAGACGAGTAAAATCAGGCAGCGGAACCGAAATACCAGGACAGAATCGGCAGCATCGCGACCCCGTAGCGGTGCGCGGCAGGATCCCCGCTGCGGATCGCGACCGCGCGGGTAATCTCGGGCTCGGGAGAGCTCCGGGCGAAGGCATCGATCCTCTCGACCAGTTGGTCGGCTGTCTCGCGGAACCTGAAGACCCGCGCCAGCGTCAGCCGGCGGGAACGATAGCTCGCCTGAAGCACCGGATCTGCCTCGGCCTCATCGAGGTCAAGGCCGGTCTCCTCCTGCACTTCGCGGCGCATATTGCCCTCGATGTCGCAGCGCCCGTCGACCACGTCGGACAGATCGAGCGAGCCGGCCGCGAAATAGACCTGGCCCCGATTGGCCGTGTGTGGCGCCATCTCGACCGCAATCAGCGCGTCATCGGAAGAGACCAGGACGGGATAGCCGAACAGGTGGCAGGCCCCGGCAAGATCCGGCTGCCGTCGCCACCACATGAAGGTGGCAAAGCTTGACACATGCCCCTCAGCCACCAGATGCCCGTCACGATAGCGGATCTGCTGCTGCAGGATCATCTTGCCGTTGAAGAGGGCGGGATTGGCGGCAAACTCCCTCTCCCAATTCTCAGCAATGCTCTGCGCTTTGGCGACCTCCAGCGGATGCGGACCGTCCGCTACCCGCAGTTCAAGCGAGCGCACCACATGCATGCTGCCATCGGCGGGCAGACCGGTATCGTCAATCGGGGAAAGGCTCATGGCAGATGCAACGTGATGGCCATGGGGCAATGATCGGACGCCTTGGGCCGATCCCAGCCGGTACGCGGATAGCGCTCCACTTCTTGGCCCGGCGGAAACGGTGTGCGAAACGGCTGGCCGTTGCGGATCACGTCGGGCACCGCTTGCGGATTGGCCGCGGCAAGTCCTTGCGACAGCCAGATATAGTCGAGCTGGCAGAGATGCTGCTCTTCCGGTCCCCGCGCATGATAGAGCGTCCAGCGATCGAGCAACTCGCGCCGCAGCATGGCGTTCTCGGCAAAGCCGTCATGTGAGAACACATCAAGCGCACTCGGCAGATTTCCATGGGGAACGAACTCATAGCCCGAACGGCGATCCCCGACGACATCAACCCGTTCCTGATAGTCGTTCATGTCGCCACAGATGACGAAGCTCTGCTCGCTTGCATTCTCACGGCCGAAGCGATTTTCGATGATGTGGCGCACGGCCTTGGCCTCCGCCTCCCGGATCGGCATGGTCGAGGTGCGTCCATCGACGCCGTCGCGACCATTGGTCATCGATTTGAAGTGCACGACGTAGACGGTCAGCGGTCGCCCGCCGATACGCAGGTCGAGTTCCAGACAGTCACGCTTGAAGATCCTGTCCTCGGGACGGACATTGGGCCCGAGGCCCGGATGGTAAAGCCCAAGATCATGATAGGTGAGCGCCGCATGGCTGGTGACGTCGCGCAATTCGATACGCTGCCCGTCGCGCGTCTCTTCGCGCATCAGAACCGCGACATCGATGCCGCGGCTGTCATTACCCTCGACGAGGTATTTCTGCCGATAGCCTGAGCCGACCATGCGAAACAGATAGCCGTATTCGAAGGCCTTGAGCGCCTCCATGTTGTCGACCTCCTGCAGGCACAGAATGTCGGCATCAGTCTCGGCAATTGCCAGCGCCGAAAGCTGACGGGTATCGTCGGTGGACGAGACGATCCGGGCCGCTTCCAGTCGCTGATAGTCGGCTTCAGACTTAATCTCGAAGAGCTTCAGCACCCGATCCGACTTCAGCTGATTGCGAAAGCCGGTGAAATCGAACCGGGCGATCAGGTTCTCGATGTTGAAGGTCGCGATGCGTATGGACATGGGCACCTGTCAAAAGGAGCTGTCAAGCGGTGGGATCGGGCGCACTCAACCACGCCCTCCCCGCCGCTGCAACCGAAAGTCCCGCGGCTTGCCTATGCGCTCCGCCAACAGCCCCGATCAGGCCGCGCGATCGAGCGCGGTCCCGATGAGGCGTCCCAGACGCCGGATGCCTTCCTCGATCATCGCCTCATTGGCGCAGGAATAGGAAAGCCGGATCGTGTTGGCACCCGACCGGTCGGCAAAGAAGGCCTGACCAGGAACGAAGGCAACCTTCTCCGTCTCGACGGACCGCGCCAGCAGCGCCGCGCCGTCCATGCCCTCCGGCAAGGTCACCCAGACAAACATGCCACCCTCCGGCCTGGTCCACTGAGCGCCCTCGGGCATGTATCTGTCGAGTGCGGCAAGCATCGCATCACGGCGCGCCACATAGGCCGCACGGATCTTGGCGATCTGGGCGGCAAAATGCGTCTCGGCGACCTCTGCCACGACCATCTGGTTGATGGTGGAGGAATGCAGGTCGGCCGCCTGCTTCATCAGCACCAGCTTGCGAATGACGGGCTTGGCAGCGACCACGTAACCGACGCGCAGACCGGGAGCGAGCGTCTTGGAGAAACTGCCGCAATAGATCGTCCTGGAAGAGTCGATCCCGCCGCTGCGGGCTATGTCGAGCGACAGGATCGGCGGGATCGGTTCGCCGTCGTAGCGCAGATGCTGATAGGCCGCATCCTCGATGACAGGGATATCGAGTTCATCGGCGAGCGCCAGGATCTGCTGCCGCTCCTCAAGGCTCACCGTCTGGCCCGTCGGATTGGCAAAGTCGGTGGAGAGATAGGCGAACTTGACGACACTCCCCTGCGCCTCGGCCGTAGCACGATAGCTTGCCGGCGTCCGATTGCCGGTACCGAGCTGGTCATACTTTGGTTCGTAGGCGTTGAAAGCCTGCAGCGCGCCGAGATAGGTCGGCCAAGTCACGAGTGCCGTATCACCGGGCGAAATGAACAGCTTTCCGAGATAGTCGAGTGCCTGCTGGGAGCCTGAAGTGATGAAGATATTGTCGACATCACAGGCAATACCAAGCCGGCCCATCTCTTCCTTCAGCCAGACGCGCAACGGCAGATAGCCTTCGGACACCGAATACTGAAGCGCGGCCCCGGCGCGCCCGTCTGAAAAGAGATTGGCATAGGCCTTTGCGAATTCCGCCTGCGGAAACAGGGCCGGGTCAGGAATGCCACCTGCAAACGAAATGATGTCTGGCTTATCGAGCAGCTTCAGCAGTTCGCGGATCTCGGACGCGCGCATGCGCGACGACCGCGTGGCAAAGACGTGATCCCAGTTCAGCATCGGTGTTTCCTCGGGCTTGTTGTTATGGCCCGAGAAGACCACGAAAATTTCGATAGGTCAACAATACTGACCTATCGAGTTCTTTGCCTCTCGACGTGTATTCACCAATCTGAAACCATGACGGGCTTGTTTTAGAGCTTGCACTGAAACTTATGGAAGAATCCCCTATGTTTGCCCGGGAATCTGAAGGACATATGACTTGCTGCTGCAAAAGCTTACCCTCCCCATCCTCGGCACTGACGATGAAACAAATCCCCCGTGGGATCACCTCTCCGTTCTGTTCAGCATCACACCGCATCTGATTGCCGCGGCTGCGATCTTGTCCGCTTCCGTTCTGCCCTATCTGGAAGGGCAGACGGCCAAGGTCGGCATCATCTGCCTGATCCTCACGCTGCAGGTCGGACTTCGTGGGTGGGGTGACTACAGCTATCGCCGACGCCCCGCCGACGCCTCCCTCAAGCCCTGGCTCGACCGGTTTGTCCTTCTTTCCCTCGTCTCGGGCGTGGCCTGGGGCAGCGCGCTCGGCATCCTCTATACCGGTGGCAGCCCCGACACTCAGGTCGTCGTCCTTGCCGTAGGCTGCGGCATCGTCCAGTCCAGTGCCGCCCGCGCCTATCTCGCACCGCGTTCGACGTTGCTGGTGATCCTGATTGTCACGGCCTTGGTGAATGCTGCAGCCATCCGCGAAGGCAACTGGATCATGGTGCCGATCTGTGCGGCCTATGTCGGCTTCCTTGCCAGCTACATGGTCCGGCTGATTGGCCTGGACGAGAAGCGCATCGAAGCCGAACGGAAAACCCGCGTGCTGGTCGAGGCCCTTGCAGACAGCAACGAGAAACTGACGCGCGCCAACGAGCAGCTGCGTCGGCATGCACGCACCGACGCACTCACCGGCCTCGACAACCGACGGGGCTTCGACGAGGAACTCTCCCGTCGCCTTAACCTAATGCGCAGCACCGGCCGGCCGCTGGCCCTCCTCCTGATCGACGTCGACCACTTCAAGCGTTTCAACGATACCCATGGCCATCAGGCAGGTGATCGATGTCTGCAGGTGGTGGCCGAACTGCTGCTGGACAGCATCAGGCAGACGGACGGCGTGGCTGCCCGCTATGGCGGTGAGGAATTTGCAGTCCTCCTGCAGGGCCCAGACGGACTTGAACCCACCGCCTTTGCCGAAAAACTGCGGACACTCGTCGCCCAACTCCAGCTGCCAACCGAAACTGGCGGCACGGCCAGCCTGACGATCAGCATCGGGGTGGCAGTCGCCGCCCAGCACGAAGACGAAGCATCTCTCGTCGCCACCGCAGACCGGCGCCTCTACAGGGCGAAGGCAGACGGCCGAAACAGGGTGTGCGACAACGACGACACGGAACGTCTGCTCGGCCAAGCCTAGGGGCAGACAGGCAAAAAACGCGCACGAAAAAGCCGGGAAGGTTGCCCTTCCCGGCTTTCGTTTCATCTCGAAGACGAGATTAGTTGCGGGCCTTGTCGACCAACTGGTTCTTGGCGATCCACGGCATCATGCCACGCAGCTTGGCACCGACTTCTTCGATCTGGTGGCTGTCGTTCATGCGGCGGATACCCTTGAAGCGGGCAGCACCGGCACGGTATTCCTGCATCCAGTCCGAGGTGAACTTGCCGGTCTGGATGTCGTGCAGGACGCGCTTCATTTCAGCCTTGGTTTCAGCCGTGATGATGCGCGGACCGGTGACATATTCGCCCCACTCGGCCGTGTTCGAGATCGAGTAGTTCATGTTGGCGATGCCGCCTTCATAGATCAGGTCAACGATCAGCTTCACTTCGTGCAGGCACTCGAAATAGGCCATTTCCGGGGCATAGCCGCCTTCGACCAGCGTCTCGAAGCCGGCGCGGATCAGTTCAACCAGACCGCCGCAGAGAACGACCTGTTCGCCGAAGAGGTCTGTTTCGCACTCTTCCTTGAACGAGGTTTCGATGATGCCCGAACGGCCGCCACCAACGCCGCAGGCGTAGGAGAGTGCGAGTTCAAGGGCGTTGCCCGAACCGTTGTGGTGGATAGCGACGAGGCAAGGTACGCCGCCGCCCTTCTGGTATTCGCCGCGAACCGTGTGGCCGGGGCCCTTCGGAGCGATCATGACGACGTCGACGGTCGACTTTGGCTCGATCAGGCCGAAATGGACGTTCAGGCCGTGAGCGAACGCGATGGCGGCGCCGTCACGGATGTTCGGTGCGATGTCGGCCTTGTAAATGTCAGCCTGGAGTTCGTCCGGGGTCGCCATCATCATCAGGTCGGCCCAGGCAGCAGCTTCGGCAACCGTCATGACCTTGAGACCGTCGGCTTCAGCCTTCTTGATGGTCGGCGAACCGGCCTTCAGGGCAACGACGAGGTTCTGTGCGCCCGAATCCTTGAGGTTCAGCGCATGCGCGCGGCCCTGGGAGCCGTAGCCGATGATGGCAACCTTCTTCGACTTGATCAGGTTCAAGTCGGCATCACGATCGTAATAGACGCGCATTGTAGTGTCCTTCCCTATGCTTGTCAGTTGTGGTGGATGTTGTTGGTCGGCGAACCGGAACGGGATGCCCCGTCGAGGCCCGCCAATACGCGGTCGGTGCCATAAAGGGCGAGGAAAGCGGAAACCGCCTTGGCTGCCCGGCCACCGAATTTGTGGGTCTGCGGCGCTTCACCGAGCAGCATGCGCACATGCAGATCGCTGACGATGAGGCCGTAAAGCGTGCGATAGGCGTCTTCGCCGTCGCCGAAGCGCAAAAGTCCGTCCCGCTGACCGGCATCGAGCAAGGCCCGGGCGCGGCGATCGATTTGACGACGACCGCGTTCCAGAAGCAATGTGCCGAGCTTGGAGCCGTCGCGGCTCGACTGGCCGATAGCAAGACGGTTAAGCGCCAACGAAACATCGCCAGCGAGAACTTCGAGCAGGTCACGGGCAAACACATCGAGATGCTCCGTCAGGCTGGTGACGGTCAGCCGCTCGCCAGGACGCTCGAATGTGCGGACCTTGCTCGCCTGGTAGGAGATCATCGCCGACAGCAGGCCATCGCGATCGCCGAACCACTTGTAGAGGCTTTCCTTCGAGCAATTCGCAGCCCGCGCCAGACCAGCCGTCGTCACCGCCTTATCGCCACCCTCGACGAGCAGACGCAGCGCCTCGGCCAGAACGGCGTTCTGACGCGGTGTGAATTCCGAGGTCTGGCTATCAATGGACATGGACGCCTCCTAGTACCGTACGGTACGGTTCTGGCCTTTTATGTCCGGCAGAGCATCGGAGGTCAATCCCCCGATTGAAGAAATTCTCGGCAAATGCGTAAGAGCCGAGTCTGCTTCTTGGGCAGTTCGCACATTTTAAAGGCTCTGAAATCAGCCCCCGCCACCGCTGAAACAGCTCAAACGGCAGTCACAAAAGGGTGAAAAGAATAAAAAATAATCGTTGTATGTCATAGTTAAATGACGGCAAAAAGACAGCCTAACTCCCTGATTTTCCTCACTCCATTTTTCAAGTGCCAACCTGGATACCGGGTATTTTCACCGAACCAATCAGTTCGATTGTGCGCAAAGGGGTATTGTAATCCCAAGCGTTCTGCGCCAAATACATCTCATCGAACCGAGCAGTTCGATTAGCGAGGTTCTAAAGGTACACCAAAATGAAGATCATCGCAGCAGCACTCCTCACCACCCTCGCAGGCACATCGGCCGCCTTCGCGGTAGAGCCCATCCCAGGCTCGATCACCTATGGCGGTGCGCAGCCAAGGCTCGAACAGGCTCCCACCGGTTCGAACTTCTTCCATACCTTCTACGCCAATGGATCCGAGGTCCACGAGATCTATCAGGTGAATGCAGACCGGACCGTCTCCCTCGTCTCGCGTTCCGTATCAAACAGCGACTGAACGCCCAGACGACCAGAGACACATCTCTGAGACTGACGACCGAGAACACAGACTGATCATACTCACAACCACAATCCTGAGCTGAACACCAAGCGTGTCTCTCAATTCTAGATAAGGAAAACGACCATGAAGACCATCATCTCCGCAGCCCTCATCTCCCTCGTTGCCGGTTCGGCCGCTTTCGCCGCCGTCCAGCCGATCCCGGGCTCGATCACCTATGACAACGCAAACGTTCAGCTGGAAAAGGCACCGGCCGGTTCGACCTTCTTCCACACCTTCTCCAACGGTGACGGCCGTGACGTTCGCGAGATCTACAAGGTCAACGCCGACAAGTCGGTGACCCTCGTCAACCGCACCGTCTCCAACGCTTCTT
>NZ_PKRP01000004.1 GCF_002855515.1 Rhizobium sp. TH135
TGCAGCGTCGGCTCCTCAATGCGCTGCGACGTGACTATCCCGTCGTTGCAATCTGCGAAGATGCGAAAGGTGTTCCGGACGAGATCACTATCGCGGCTGACATCAACCTGGAGGGCGGGAGGCTCGATTACCCCTTCCTCGTCTTGATGCTCGAAGCCATCTACGGCCCAGGTGGCAGGTTGCCGCTCGATCGGTGGACAAATTCCTATGATGTTCACTACCTCACGATCGACGACGTTGTGCTCGCATTCCGACCTGGCCGCAGTGCCGCCGAGGTCGTTGCGATCCTTGCTTCCCTCACCGAGCGCAATCGCATTGCTGCGCGCGATGGCGACAGTGACGAGGATGAGAGCGACGGGTCCTCAAGTGGCTCTAAGACGTCGAAACAAAAGCCTGGCAATGCGAGCCATGACACGTCTGCTTCGGGGCAAGACAGTAGCAGTGGCGGGTGGAAACGCGACAAGCCGTCCGGGGCGGAAGTCATCCAGCCGGAGCCTTTCGGCGAAGACGGGAGCCCGCCGAGCCTCGCGATCGAGACGCTGCCTGGCTACGGGAAAGCCAAGACCTGGGCGCTCGATTTGAAGGCAGATCTCGATGATTACCGCGCCTCGATCCTTCCATGGTCTGACATGAGCACCAAGCTGCTTCTTTCTGGACCGCCGGGGACCGGCAAGACGACATTCGCCCGGGCGCTCTGCAATAGCTTGCAGGTGCCGCTGGTGGTTAGCTCGGTGTCGACCTGGTTGCAGGGTGCGCATCTGAGTGACGTCCTCAATCGCATGGCCCGGACCTTTGCCGAGGCGCGGGCCGTGGCACCCGCGATCCTGTTCATCGACGAGATCGATGGCATCGGAAAACGCCAGCCGGCGGAGAGGGAATACGCGGACTATTGGAATGGTGTCGTCAACAAAGCGCTCGAATTGCTGGATGGTGCGGTGAAGGGCGAAGGCCTCATCGTCGTCGGCGCCACCAACAGACCGGAGCAGATCGACGAGGCCCTGAAACGCTCCGGGCGCCTGGAAACCCACATCGAGATTCCGAGGCCAGACACTGCCACGCTGGCCGAAATCTTCCGGCACCATCTTGGCGAAGATCTGAAGGTTCTGGCCGCAGAGGGGCAGGTGCCAACCAAGGAAAAACCCGAGATCCCCAAGGCGTCCCCGGATGCCGACGGCAGCCTGAGTCAACAAACAGCGCTGAATGGAGGAAGCCAATGACCGAGCAAGCCATGACCAATACTGGGCCGAGTGAGAGTGACGTTCAATCGGTTCTGAAGCGTCTGGGGACCCGTGCGATGGGGCTTACCGGGGCTGATGTCGAACGCGTCGTTCGTGAGGCTCGCCAGGTCGCCCGCAGGCAGAAGCGTCCTATCCGCTACAAGGATCTGGAGGACGCCGTCCGGATGAACAGGCCAGAGCTTCCGCACGATCTTCGCTGGCGCTTCGCTGTCCACGAAGCGGGCCATGCGATCGTCCATCACGTCCTCAAGCTCGGTCCGATCCAGGGGATTACGATCGATATGCCCGATGGCGGGTACAGTCTTCTAGCGTTCCAGAGGTCCGGCAGTGACATGCTGAGCTATCGCGAGGACCTGCTGGCGATGCTGCTGGCCGGGCGGGCGGCAGAGCAGATTGTCTTCTGCTCCGTCTCCGTCGGCTCGGCGGGATCAGAAGACAGTGATCTCGCGCGTGCGACCAGGCTTGCGCTGGCCCTTGAGCGCAGTCTCGGGTTTGGGGCAGTGCAGCCGCTCCTCTACCGTGACGACAAGGATGCGACGCCAGTGCTCGACGCGCAGCCGGATCTGGCCGCTCGTGTCCATGCGCGGTTGGAGAAGGCACTCGGGCGGGCGGCCGAGATCCTCAATGACAATAGGGCGCGGCTTAATCGGTTGACGGCGGTTCTGTTCGAACAGCAGGTGCTGGATGGAGAGGCGGCGAGGGAAATCCTCAATGAGGGGTGAGGCAATAGCCGGCGGGAAGCTAGCTCTGCGCCTTCACAGCGGTCGTTCACGTTATACAGGCGCTATCTAAGGTGAGGACGGAAAGGAAGCTGTCGGCTTTGTATCACACCAATCCGAGAAGCGGAAAACCCGCGCGAGAAGCAGACATCTCTAGTCGCCAGCAGGTAGGTCCACCCGCACTGCCGTCTGATTAGGCTGCGCGGCGGGATGTCGTATCAACACCAGCTTTTCGTCCACCGTCAGATCACTGACCCTTCTGCAGGCATTTGCTCAAAAATTTTGCATCGACTCGCTAATTCGTTAGCTGATCGTAAAGATTCGACTCCTAAATTTGATATCCAGTGACCACGAGGGGACGCGAAAGCTTGCTGAGCGCATAAAAATCAAGCTCCTGCTTAAGAATAAAGCTTAGGCTTCAATGGGGCCCGCACTCATTCGATAGGTTTTGGGAAGGGGATACAATGACAATCAGGGTAAAACTTCTTGCATGCATATCGCTGTTAACCGCAGCACTAATCGCGATCACCGCGTTCAGCTTCTACGCTATGCGTACACAGGCGGAGATCGCCAAGTCTATTGTCCTCGACCGTGTGATGCCCATGGAGCAGCTCAAGCGGATCGGCGACGGCTACGCAGTAGATGTGGTCGACACGGCACACAAGGTCCGTTCGCAGGCAATGTCACCAAATGATGGCTTGGCGAATGTCGACAGGGCTCTTGCTTCCATTGAGGCCCATTGGAATGAGTATATTTCGACGACACTGACGGCCGAAGAGAAACAAATCGCTGACCACTTTGCGGAGGTACGCGCACAAGCAAATGCTGGTGTTGAGGAACTCCGCCAGCTTCTTGCTTCTGGCGATCTCGGCGCCCTGGCTGAATTCGCTGACGAGAAGCTATATCCGACGATTGACCCGCTCGGCACTGACATATCAAAGCTGATCGATCTGCAGATCGAGGTTGCAAAGCAGGGCCTCGATGAAGGCAATCAACTGACAACCTTCCTGACGACCATTATGACAACGCTGTCGGCGCTTGGTGCTGTCGTAGCGGCATTCTCCACTTGGACCGTATTGCGCGGCGTAATACGACCAGTCAACTCCATCTCGGCAGCAATGTCCGATCTCGCCAGCGGTAACCTTCAGGTCGAAATTTACGGCGAAGGACGCAAAGACGAGATTGGGAAAATGGCCTCGACTGTGGCGATTTTCAGGGACAATGCGCAAGAGCGCGTCCGTCTCGAAAAGGAAGCGGAAGCGAACCGGTCGCTCAGCGAGCAGGAACGCATCGAACGCGAACGCAGACAGGCTCAGGAAGCGGCGGAAGTCCGTTTTGCAGTCGAGAGCATCGGTCACGCCCTGAACGAGTTGTCGAGCGGCAAGCTGAACTACCGGATCGAAAGCGTCTTCGCCGAACGACTGGACCAGGTCCGCATCGACTTCAACGAAGCCGTGGCCAAGCTCGAGGATGCAATGCGCCGGGTCGGTCAGAATGCGCAGGCCATTGCTGCCGGATCCAACCAGATCCGCGCGGCTGCAGACGATTTGTCGAAGCGCACGGAACAGCAAGCAGCTTCTGTAGAAGAAACAGCAGCAGCGCTCGAGCAGATCACGACAACTGTCTCGGACTCCAGCCGCCGCGCCGAGGAAGCTGGAAAGCAGGTTCAGGAAACCCGCCAATCTGCCGAGCGCTCCGGAGAGATCGTGAATCGTGCAGTTCACGCCATGCAGGAGATCGAATCTTCCTCGCGCGAAATCTCCAGCATCATTGGCGTCATCGATGAGATCGCCTTCCAGACGAACCTGCTAGCACTCAATGCGGGCGTCGAAGCGGCGCGGGCCGGGGAGGCTGGCAAAGGTTTTGCTGTCGTCGCGCAAGAAGTGCGGGAACTGGCTCAGCGATCCGCTTCTGCGGCAAAGGAGATCAAGACATTGATCTCGAAGTCAGGCGAGCAGGTAGAGAACGGCGTCCATCTTGTCACAGAAACAGGCAAGGCACTTGAGCATATCGTCTCGCAGGTCCAGGCGGTCAGCGTCAATGTTACCGCAATCGTAGAGGGCGCCAAGGAACAGGCGACAGGTCTGAAAGAGATCAATACAGCAGTCAACACGATGGACCAGGGTACGCAGCAAAATGCGGCGATGGTCGAAGAATCGACCGCCGCCAGCCACTCTCTCGCCAAGGAAGCAGAAGCACTCTTTCAGCTCATTGGTCGCTTCGAGATCGGCAACTCGCAGAACAAGTCTGCGCCTTCCGAAGTTACCTCCGCGAACGCCCCCACTGCGTCGCCAGCCCGCAGGCTGATCAACCGGGTTGCCACAGCCGTAAGAGGCAATACCGCAGTTAAGAACGAGACGTGGGAGGATTTCTAAGCTTCCGAAATCAAGAAGCAGTCTGGCGGGCCGATCAAAATCGGTCCGCTAAGTCATCCATGGAGAGTGTGCAGTGATGGAAGTTGACACCGAACTGATTACAGGGCGAATCCTGGGGCGTGGCCTGAATAGCCTGCGCGTTAGATTCACCATAATGATTGGCGTGTTTAGCTCCCTGATTGCCGCACTGGTGTTCTACCTCCTGGAATACCAAGATGCTGGGGCTTCTCACTCGTTAACCGCAGTCGGGTATGCCAAGCTCGTGGCCTCGATTGCTGTTGCCTCTGGTTTCACTTACTACATGACCGGGCGATTGACCCGTCCGATTCAGAACCTGAAGGCGAGCACAGAAGCCATCGCTTCGGGCAACTATGAAACGGTTGTGACGGTGGACTGCCGATGCGAAGTCGGAGGCCTGGCTGAGAGCTTCCGAAAAATGGTGGCGCGGCTCAACGACAATGTCTCCAAAATCAACACGCTGGCTTACGAAGACGGCATAACAGGACTTCCCAATCGCGCAGTCCTTAACGAGCTCCTTGAGAGACCCGAGAAGCTATCCGGGCATATCCTGTTCATCGACCTCGACCGCTTCAAGCAGGTCAACGATCTCTACGGCCACCAGATAGGAGACAAGCTGCTCCAGATGGCGTCCTCCAGAATGCTGGTCGATGGTCTCCAGATTACCACCGAGAATATCAATCTTTGCCTCACCCCTGATACCCTTGATGTCGCATCGCCCGGGTGCCGGCTCCTTTTTCGCTTCGCCGGGGACGAATTCGTTGTCCTGGTGACGGGTGAAAACAGCCAACAAAAGATCAATCAAATTGCTCAACAACTGATCGATGCTTTGGCAGATCCGTTCCTTATCGGCCAAAGGCGAATCCAGATTGGTGCGAGCGTGGGTATTGCAGCACTCGGCGAGGGCATATCTTGTGCCGACACGCTGAAACATGCCGACATGGCAATGTACGAGGCCAAGAGCCGAGGACGCGGAACGTATGCAGTCTTCGATGACCTGATGCGCGAAAAGGCTGTTGACCGCGCAGAGCTTGAGCGGGATTTCGTCCATGCGATAGACAACGACGAGATGGTTGTTCACTACCAGTCTAAAATCGACCTCAAATCTGGTGAAGTCGAAAGCTATGAAGCTCTGGTCAGATGGGCGCATCCCACACGGGGACTGCTATATCCGGGCAGCTTTTTAGATGTCGCTGCCGCTGGTGACGGACTGGAGCGGATCGGTCGCAAGGTTATGTCGATTGTTGCGCAAGATGTGGGTGAACTGAGTAACTCAGGATTGCCGGCACGGGTGGCTGTTAATGTATGCCCAACCCAGTTCGCAGACGAAAACTTCGCCGAGAAGCTCTCCTCCTATGTTGTGTCTCGTGGCATCAGGCCAAGCGATCTGGAGTTGGAGGTGACAGAGTCGGTTGCAATGCTGGATCTTGACAAGGCGCGTCAGCATCTTGAGGCGTTAAGGGCCGCAGGGTTCAAAGTGGCGATCGACGATTTCGGAACCGGGTTTTCGAACTTGGCACAGCTCTGCAAGCTACCTTACGATTTCCTGAAGATCGACCGCTCACTGGTTCAGGACATTGCCACAAGCCGTGATAGCCAGATCATAGTGTCATCCGTTATCGCAATGGCCCATGGTCTTGGACACAAGGTCGTTGCAGAAGGTGTCGAAAACGCCGATCAGCTCGAAGTATTGAGAACTCTCGGATGTGACATCGCACAAGGGTACTTTTTCGGGATTCCTTCACCGATCGTTGGTTTCCACGCAAAACAGAGCCGGTTGGGCGCATAAGGAGGTGCGGACAAAAACTTGGACCACCAAGGAGGTAGTTCATGTATTCCTATTCAGACAGACTTCGAGCAGTGGAGCTCTATATACGGCTGGGCAAGCGCCTCAACGCGACCATTCGCCAGCTGGAATATCCCACAAAGAATGCCCGGAGGGGTTGGTACCGCGAGTACCTCGAGAACCTCTATCTGCGTATGCAGCCGGTAGCGCGAGCGCCAAAGTAATCCGAGGCACAGAAACAGGCGGCACTTGAGCACTTTCGCACCCATGATCGTTGCATCTCAGCGACGATGAGAGCGCTTGGGTATCCTGGTCGAGGGACTCTAACCGCATGGGTCCGTGAGGCGTTTCCGGAGGCGCGAACACCGATGGTCGGTCGATCATGGCATCCTGGATATCGCGAGGAGGTCCGGCAAGTAGGCGTCTTCGGGCTATGCAATGGAGACGAAACCGCTCAACAGGTGGCTGACCGACTGGGCGTCTCAAGGCCGACTTTGTACAGCTGGAAAGATCAGCTACTCGGTCATAAGGCTCCTTCATCCATGAAACGCCGCAAAGCCAACTCCAAAGCACCAGATGCGGATATGTTCTCCCTTTCCGTGTTCAGACATGTGTCCTTGTCGTGCTTTCCGGAGATCGGTATGGCTGATCCGACAAGATCGTCAGGAACCGTGCAGTCATGGCGTTCGACGAGCCTATCGAAAATGCCGCAGCCTATGGTGAAGCGTCGCGATCTGTATCTAGGAATTTCCGCAACACTTCGAGATCGGGAAGCATGCGTGCAACGTGGTCGGGGGGAATGGCGGCTGCAATCCGTTTGAGATCGGGTGCGAGTGCGTCGATCGCATCCTGTCGGAACGTACGCCCTGCATCCGTGATATGAACCAGTTTTGATCGGCCATCCCCAGGGTTCTTGCGGATCTCGATCAGGCCCGCCTGTTCCAGAACGGCCAGCGAGTGCGTCATCGATGTCTTGGGCACCTGAAAGGCCCGCGCTATGGCAAGAGGCGTGCGGCCATCGCCTACGCGGATCAAATGGTTCAATACATAAAATTGCGCTGCAACGAAGCCCGGCGGCAACCGGGCTTCTAGCAGGCTGCGTGAAAGTTGCCCGATGATGCCGATTTCGTTGAAGAGCCGGAAGTAGTCGGGCATTGCGCTTTCAGACATTCATGATCCTGCTTTCCAACGGCCATCGCGGGCTGTTTCCGACAACCGGACCATAACCGATGCGCGACAGCATTTGAACAGTACCGCCGTCCGGTGCAAGGCGTTCGTGCACTTGGCTATAGGGCCCTGCCATCTCCGGAAATTCCTGCAAGGCCTGACTGAGGGGCTGGAACCCAAGTCCCAAAGCCGTCGCAGCCAAGTTGACGCGCACCCAGTCCGCGCCCGTCGCAATCTGCGTTTCGCGGCTGTTGTCGGCGGTGACCAGCCAGACATGTCCCATCGCGGTATCGGCATTTGCGTAGACCGCGTCCATGCCGGCCTTGAAGGCGAAGCTCGTTGGGTCGGCCGCCATTTCACGGCTGAACGTGCCTGTCAGGTGCATCGTTTCAAACATAGGTCCCGAAAAGTCGATGCCATCGGGGTTGGCATCCACTTCCCGGCGTCCGATACGGAATAGATCGACGCTCTCCTGAAAAGTATGGGGCGTCTCGACCTCAATGCGAAGCGCTTCGCGCGTCAACGCGCGCCATTTGACCGTTTCCGCCGGGTCGACAGTGCCGCCGAACCGCGTGCCGTTGCTGGCTGCCAAAGCCATCTGCATCAGCATGTCGGGTGCCAGAGGGCGGCTCGTGTCGAACGGTTCCTTGTTGGAGCGCCGGGCTGGTACCAGTGCGAACAGGGGATCGCGCGCAACCGCTGGATCGGCTGTGAAGGTGATGCGCGCGATGGGGCGTTGGTCGAGGGCCGTGGCGTTGCTGCCCTGCGGAAAAAGCGTCATGGCGGCGCGGTAGCCATCTTCTGCTGCGGCCATGCGCAGGACTTCCAGAAAACACCCGAGACCGATCACGATCTGTCGGTTGAAGGGGTCGGTGTGTGGCAACAGGCGGTCAGTGTCTGCATGCAGCGTGATGACGCCGTCCTCGGACACATCCGCCAGCCATGGCTGGCGATTATGCGGGTTCGGGGCCAGGAGCGCCCACGACAGAGCCCGCATCCGCGGGTCCTCATAGCTGCCCGCGCGTTCCCACGGAAGGTAAGCCGTTTGCGGCATGCGTGTTGCCGCGTATCCGAAGGCACCGCCGGCTGCCAGGACAGCCCCGCCGCCAACAAGGAAAATCATCTTGCGCCGTGTCAGGTTCATCACCATCTCCTTTGGTTCGATGTCGAACTATATAGTGCGGCATCGAACCAAAGTCAAATGACGGTTGATCTGGGTAGTGCGTCTCGGTGGTAGCTGCCCCCGCCTGCAAGGCTATCGCAAGCGCTGAAACTTGTTCGGTGAAGCAGCACCGAGGCCATCCGCTGAAGCTGGTCGTCGGTTTTTTGGCCGACAGCGGAAATGATTTCCGCTTCGCGCCTTTACACCAGCCGTACACGGCTTCGTTTGCAGCACCTCAAAGCGGTCCTTGATCTCGGCCAAGCTCCCCGCATTTGCGCCAGAACGAGACGCTGCTGTTAAATTACGCGCACTTGCGGCTACGTCAGGTCGTGGAGGTCCTTGCCTAAGGCCCGCCCGAATTGCCATTCACTAAATCGTACCTCCAAGCCCGCACGTTCGGGAGTGCAGCACATTGGGCCAACGAGATAATGATCCGCTTCTGGGAATCGGCAGAGGCGGACCAGCGGCCAAGTCTGCCCATCGTGTGAGACTTGTATTCTTAGAACGCCGCTGTGGAGGGTCACCCTCAGCCAAAAATCTGATGGGTCGCCGTGATATCGCCCCGTCGCCCAGTCGGAGGCTTCATCAGTCAGCACACTGCCCAGCAAGCCATATCCGTCCGAGAACTCTATCCCGGTCTTGACCCACCGTCTCTCGTCCAGCCTGACCATCAGGCCAGCCTGGTCGTAAAGATGTTCGAAATGTGCTTGGACACGAACTTGGGCGGTAAAACTGCTTTCGGCCTGGAATGCGTAGAAGTGGCCGCTATCGCGCACAAAGCCATAGTGTGTCTCTCGCCAAAAATCCGTGTTGGCGTCAGTCGTTACGCAGAGTTCGGTATCCGAAGAATTTGCTTTAGTTGGCTCATTGAGCCACCGGCCATTTTGAAGACTGTGCAACTGCGCCACCTATAAAAATTTGCGGACTTGCTAAACCGCATCTCTCATAACGCGGCAACTCCGAAAATGCCCAATTGCTGCCAACAGGCAAGGTCTGACAGGCGCTTCCGCCTTGCGCCCTCATATCGGACATTGAGCATGTTTTGTCGTGGGCCCGAAACCTGCCGATCCGCTAACCCTGTCTGCAACGCGCCTTCAATTAGGTCATTAAATTGCTCGCTGTAAAACACTGATTTAGCTTTCCGTTTCATACTGCTGGCGAAACGAAAGCGCGATCTTGGCCCGTCACCATATGTTTCGGCGGTTGGGCCAAAGCAAAGCGTCGCCGCTTCCGTTCAGTGTTTTGGCGCGTGTGACCTGAGACCCGACTTCCCTCCATTTTTCGGGAGAGTCTTGGGTTTTTAATCTGGCCTTATGCGGCCTGTTTTTCCATAGCCATTTTCATTGCGAACTCTCTGGGTGTGATGTTGCCCAGCGACGAGTGCGGTCTGTTTCTGTTGTAATCCTCCTTCCATGCGGTGATGGCAGCGCGGGCTTGGTTGAGCGACGAGAACAGCGTCTCGTTGAGGCATTCGTCACGGAAGCTGCCGTTGAAGCTTTCAACGATGCCGTTCTGCATCGGCTTGCCTGGGGCGATGTAGTGCCATTCGACCTTGGTCTCCTGACACCATTTGAGGATGGCCATGCTGGTCATCTCCGTGCCGTTGTCCGAGACGATCGTCTTCGGCTTCCCCCGCCTGACGATAAGGGTGTCCAGCTCGCGGCCAAGCCGAGCGCCCGACAGGGATGTGTCGGCGACCAGGCACAGGCATTCACGGGTGAAGTCATCGACGACAGCCAGAACGCGGAAGCGGCGACCGTCGGTGAAGGCATCGCTGACGAAGTCCAGGCTCCAGCGCTCGTTGGGGCGCGACGGTAGAGCCAAGGGACGCCTTGTCCCCAAGGCCCGCTTTCGACCGCCGCGCTTGCGCACCGCCAGCTTCTCCTCCCGATAGAGACGCCGAAGCTTCTTCAGGCTCATGACGATCCCCTGCCGGTCGAGCATGACGTGGATACGGCGATATCCGAAGCGGCGACGCTCGGATGCCACCTTCTTCATCGCCTCCCGAATGGCTGCATCGTCAGGCCGCACGCTGCGATATCGCATGCTCGACCGATCAAACGATAGAACCTCGCACGCCCGACGCTGGCTCACTCCATGCTGCGCACAGACGTGAGCCACCGCAGTCCGCTTCACATCGGGCGTCACCATTTTTTTGCAGCGACATCCTTCAGGATCGCATTGTCCAGCATGGCCTCGGCGAGCAGCTTCTTCAGTTTGGCATTCTCGTCCTCGAGCGCCTTCAGCTTGCGGGCATCGGACACATCCATGCCGCCATACTTCGCCTTGTATTTGTAGAAGGTTGCATCCGAGATGCCGTGCTTGCGGCAGACATCAACCGTCTTCGCGCCCGCCTCCTGCTCCTTCAATATCCCGATGATCTGTTCTTCCGTGAACCGTGAACGCTTCATCCGTCCGTCTCCTTGATGTGACGGACTCTACCAAATTCTGGAGGAAGTTCAGGGGCTCAGGTCACTTTCCACTTTCTGCTCAAACATGAGTTAGTCAGACTACTCGGACGATCACGAAGCATCGACAGCAGATAAAAAGAATAGCGTTCTCAAAGGGGTGGCGGCGGTAGGAGTGGGCTTTCGGTTCGATTCCGTTCAAGAGCAGGGTTAGCAAGTTGCGTAGAATGCTGCGAGTTCGCTCGAATAGCGACACAGGGTGGCGGTTCTACCCCGTCGGCACCTGCAGTTTCTTGAGCTACGAGCTATTGGCTCAATAAACTTGTAGTGAACTTACATGATCCGCGCTTTCATGGGCATGCACGCGTGTAAACCTGATGAGATCATCGAAGTGCCGCTGCATCTTGCGGATGGAGTCTCCATTGTTGAGCACAAGATACATTCCGCCGACGAAAATGGCGGCACGTTGTGAACCGAATATCGTATACGGGACGGAGAATTTCTCCTTCTCATTGTAGAGAAACAAGCGGAACGAGGGGTAGAGCTCGCGGATCAGCCTTGCCATATGCTGCAGTTGTTCGGCGCGAACCTCCCGCGCCAGTCCACTCCACATCCCTCGTCCTTGCGCAAAGGCTTCAAGTGTTTCCTGAGGCATGCAGACTTCCATGTCAGTCCCCGGCTGACGGTTATAGTCTAGTCTGAAGGCGGTTTCATTGGCCTGCGCCCTTGCATCCTGATGGGCCGCGTCAGCTTCGAAAGCGATGATCTCGGGTGTGCGAAGCAGATCGGGAATGCGTGCAGGGACATATCGGATCTTGGAGCCAGCGGATTCCGCATGCCAGGTCATCAAGAGGGACCGCCCCTGGTCCTCTCCACCGTCTTCCATTTCAAAACTCGGTCGCAACTCGCCGGTCAGTCCCGGATCATGCGAGATGCCGAGCAGCCAATCGAGTGAAACAGCATGGCGTTCGGCGATATTCAAAAGTGTTTCAACGCGCGGCAGTCTGGCCGACCCGCCTGATAGCAACTGAGAAAGGGCCGAGCGATCGATGCCGATGCCGGCGGCAAAATTGGATTGATTGCTGCCGGAGCGGGAGACCAGCTCAGCCAGCCTCGCCCGAAAAAGCCCAGACAGATCGCGTTTGTCCATGATCGACCCTATTGTTTACGATCGTAAACAATACCGATGTTCCGTTATCAAAATCAACAGCAGGTCACCATGGTCTCGTTTCATCCTGACAAGCGACATGGAACTCTGATGGCCTAGTTCAAATCAGGGGACATCATGCGCAAAATAGTCAGATCAACGCCCAGCTCGTTGCGCCACCGGACCAGGGGACTTGGGGTCGAGTGGCCGACAGTCACCCTGCTGATCTTCTGCTACGGGCTCTGGGGCCTTGCCGGTTACGTCGTCTATCCGCAGTTTCCGCTCGTCGCTGTGCTTCTGATGGGCATCGCCGTTGCATTGCACTCCTCGCTCCAGCATGAGGTCCTGCATGGACACCCTACAAGGAATGCCCGCGTAAACGAGGCACTGATCTTTGCGCCACTTGGCGTGTTCTATCCCTATCGCAGTTACAAGCGGACGCATCTCCAGCATCATGCAGACGAGCGCCTGACCGATCCCTTCGATGATCCCGAAAGCTATTATCGCTCATGGAACTCCTGGCAGAGCATGCCATTGGCCTTCAAGCGCCTGCTTGCCTTAAACAATACCCTGATAGGCCGAATGCTGTTGGGTCCGCCGCTTATGGTCGTTGGCTTCACGCTTGCAGAATGGCGCAGGATCGTAACCGGCGACCGCAAGGTGAGACTGGCCTGGGTCTTACATCTCGTCGGCCTCATCCCGACCCTGATGGTGGTGTCACAAGTCTTCGGCATCCCAATCTGGCTCTATGTTGGCGTCTCGGCCTATCTGGGCATTTCGATCATCTCCATCCGCTCCTATTGCGAGCACCAATGGGCAGAGAAACCGGACGGGCGGACGATCATTGTCGAGAACTCGCTTCTTGCGCCGCTCTTTCTTTATAACAATCTGCATCTCGTGCATCACAAGCTCCCGACCGTGCCTTGGTACAAGCTTCCGTCACATTACCGCGCGAGGCCTGTCGAGTGGCAACAGATGAATGAGGGCTATGTGTTTGCCAACTACATGGAGATTTTCAAGGCTTTTGCTTTCAAGGCGAAAGAGCCTGTAGTTCATCCCGTATGGCGCCGCGATGACCATCTCACGGCAAATGATTTGCTTCCAACGCAAGAGCCCCACCACGGGGTCTCTCATTCCTCTTTCAGTTTGGCTGTCTCTGATCTGCCGGCGTGACGAAATACGATGGTCTTGGCAAGCAATCGAGGGCCCGAGCACATCAGTGATGGCTATCTGCTACTCTGAGGATGACAAGTAAGCCGACATTGCTGCAGCCAGTCGGCCGGCGCGCTCGATATGGGCGGGATCAGAAATGAGAAACTCCGAGACAAGCGCTTCGATCAGAGCAAGTGCGGGCAGTGACGACGAGGGCAAGAGCGGATGCGGTGCTGGTGCAAGTAAAAGTGTCGTGGTCACTGCTGCCAAAGGTGACGCGATGGAATCGGTCAGCGCCACGACGCCAGCACCTGCCCGTCTTGCTGCATTGGCGAGATCAGTGACATCTGCCGAATAGCGTGGAAAGGCGAGTGCGATGACAAGATCGCCTTTACCCGCATTCATCAGTCGGCCGGCGGCCACTTCCGTTCCGCCATATTGCACGACGTTGACCACGCCGTCGCGATAGGGTTGAAGGCCAAGCGTGAGCATGGCTGCAAGATGTGATGATAGCCCGAAGCCCATCACCCAGACGTTGCGTGCCTCCTTGATCGCCGAGGCGACCTCGCGGATCGTGTGAGCCGTCTGCGGATCCGTCAGGGCTTCAATGGATCGGAGACCGTTTGCCAGACTAGCCTCTACCGCGCCTTGTCCTGCGCTGCCCTTGTCCAGTTCCGCACCAAGCTTGTTTACCGGCGCAATGAGCGCATGTACGGTCTCGCCGACAGCGGCGCGAAATTCTGCATAGCCGGAGAGGCCGAGATCCCGCACATAACGACTGATTGTGCTGGCAGAAATCGTTGACTGCCGTGCGACCTCTTCGATCCCGTGGGTGGCGACGAATATCGGGTCTCGCAGAATGAATTCCGACAGGCCGCGCTGGGAAGGCGAGCCTTCAGCCAGAAGTGACAGAACCTTTTTTCCAAGCGGCGAAGCGCTGAAACGGCGGTCGGCTTCTGCAGACCAGGATGGCGGAGATGGTGACATGATTTTTTTCACCTGTTGACTATCTGAAAATCTACTGCCATCGTCAAGCCACAGGAAAGAGAACAGGGAGGTCATTTCCTATGCGCTTCAAGACAGCATGCTCTGTGATTACACTTCTTCTTGCCGCCAGCGTAGCCCATGCGGATACACTGCGCATCGGGGTCGAAGGCAACTATCCGCCCTTCAGCCAGGTGGCCGCCGACGGGACCCTGTCGGGGTTCGACATCGAGATTGCCCAAGCGCTGTGTGAGGAGATGAAGGTCACCTGCGAGATGGTGCAGCAGGAATGGGATGGCATGATCCCGGCACTGAATGCCAAGAAGTTCGACATCATTGTTGCTTCGATGACCATCACGGAAAAGCGCAAGCAGGTCGTTGACTTCTCCGATCCCTATTACGATGTCCCCTCGCGTTTCGTCGCGAAAGAAGGGGCGTTCACCGGCTATTCGCCTGAGGATCTCAAAGGCAAGACGATCATCGTGCTGCGCAACAGCCCCCGCGCGGACTACATTGCGGCGAATTATCCAGACAGCGAAACGCTTCTCGTCGACAAGGAAACGGCCGTGTATCTGGAGCTTGCCGCGGGCCGCGGTGATATTGCCTTCGGATCTTCGGTGGTCTCAGGCGAAAGCTTCCTGAAGCAGCCTGAAGGCAAGGGTTTCGCACAGATCGGCGACGCCATTTCCCTCACCCAAAGCACGGATGGCGGTGTTGGTATCGCGCTTCGCAAGGGAGAGGACGAGCTCAAGTCGAAAATCAATACGGCGCTCGCCGAAGTGATGCAGGACGGAACCTACAAGACCATCTCGTTCAAATACTTCGATTTCGACATCATGCCCAAGCCGGTCCAGCCCTGACATCAAACATGCATGCGGCTCCACCATGTCATTTGGTGGGGCGGCGTGCCTGGGAGGCTTCATGTTCTACGGATATCTGCCCATGATCGTGGCGGGGCTCGGCGTTACCTTATCGGTGGCTTCGGTTTCGCTGCTTATTGCATGCGTCTTCGGACTGGCTGGTGCGGTCGCAAAGCTGTCGCCGTCTCCACTGTTGCGTGCTGTTGCGAACGCCTACACGACCATCATCCGGTCGCTACCCGATCTGCTCCTCATGCTCGGGGTGTTTTATGGCGGTCAGATCCTGCTCAACCGAATGGCTGATGCGCAAGGCTGGGGATATATCGAAATCAATGCCTTTGCCGCTGGCACGCTGACGCTCGGCTTTGTTTTTGGAGCCTATCTAACCGAAACCTTCCGTGGCGCAATCCTCGCCATTCCCCGAGGCCAAATCGAAGCCGGCTATGCCTGCGGGCTCACGCGCTGGCAGGTTCTCTCCCACATCACCCTGCCGCAAATGATCCGGCATGCTATCCCGGGCTTCACCAACAACTGGCTGGTGATGCTCAAGGCGACGGCGCTTGTCTCTATCATCGGGCTGGATGACATGGTGCATCGGGCGGGCCTGGCATCGGCGGCGACCCGTGCCCCCTTTACCTTCTATGCCCTGACGGGCGTCATATATCTTGCGGTCACAACGGTTTCGATCCTGGTGCTCTCGGGCGTCGAAAGACGCTTTTCCAGAGGTGTTCGGCGGGAGGCGCTCCGATGATCAACTGGCAGATTGTGTCGGAGACCCTGCCGCTCTTTTTCAACGGCTTGTGGATCACACTTCTTCTTCTCGTCCTTTCGGTGTCCGCGGGTCTCGTGCTCTCGGTTCCCTTGTCCATCGCCAGGGCCTCGGCCAATCCCTGGGCACGCACGCCCGTCTGGCTCTATACCTATGTCATTCGCGGCACGCCCCTTCTGGTGCAGCTCTTCATCATCTACTACGGCCTGCCGCAATTCGAGGCGATCCGCGAGAGCGCCATCTGGCCTGTCCTGCGCAGCCCGTGGTTCTGTGCCTGGCTCGCCTTCACCTTGAACACCACCGCTTACACGACGGAAATGTTTGCAGGTGCTATCAGGGCAACCCCAGCCGGCGAGATCGAAGCGGCGCGGGCGATGGGGCTGGGGCGCTACCAGGTGCTTCGCGACGTCTTCTGGCCGGGCGCCTGGCGGCGGGCTTTGCCGCAATATGGCAATGAGGTCGTGCAGATGATGCATGCGACAGCGCTCGCCAGCACCGTCACCATCGTCGAGATCCTCCGTGTCGCCCGTGATGTCTACACCAATTATCTTGTCCTGCCGGAGAGTTTCGGCATGGTGGCTGTCTTCTACCTGACACTCACGATCATTCTCACCCAGACGTTTCGCCTTCTGGAGCGTCACTATCTTCGCCACCTCGACCCACGCGCCAGCGTGACCAAGCTGGTGGCCGCGGAACCCACTCATGCATGAACAATTTATCGATATTCCCGGACGTGCGACGGGCACGACCCACCGGTTGACCTGGTTCAGCTTCGGCGATGGCAATGCCGGTCCGCATGTCTATATCCAGGGCGGGCTTCATGCCGATGAGGGGCCCGGCATGTTGGCAGCACGGCTTCTGGTCGACCGCCTGATCGAGGAAGATCGGGCGGGTAAGATGCGCGGACGGGTGACCGTCGTGCCGGCGGCCAATCCGCTGGCATTTGGGCAGTTCCTACATGGCGACCAGCAGGGCCGTTTCGATTTTTATGATGGCCGCAACTTCAACCGCGACTATCCGGATCTTACGGCGCAGGCGATCGCGTTGCTCGGGGATACACTCACCGATGATCCTCAGTCGAACACGGCCAATGTCCGACAGGCACTGCTTCAGGCGCTTGAAACGATCGAGCCGTCCGCGCCCAGTGACCGGCTTCGCCATGCGCTGATGCGGCTCGCTCTTCCTGCTGATGTGGTCATTGATCTGCATTGCGACGGCGAGGCAGAGGTGCATCTCTACACGCAGCCGGTTTCACTCGAGCGGGTGCTTCCCCTTGCAGCGCTCACCCGCTGTCGCGCCGTGCTCGTGGCCGACGTCTCCGGCGGGGAGCCGTTCGATGAAGCATTGACGAAGCCGTGGGGCGCAATCGCTGAAGCATTACCCGATAAACCTGTCCCCCAGGGCTGCGTCAGTTGCACTCTCGAATTGCGGGGACGCATGGATGTTGACCGCAAGCTGGCAGCTGATGATGCCGCGGCTCTGATCGATTATCTCCGCTACAGTGGCGTGCTGGCGGGCCATTCGAATATCCCGGCGCTATCGTGCGAGCCGACACCGCTTGCGGGTTCGGAGGCGCTGGTCGCACCGATCGCTGGGCTGGTCTCATATCCAGTGCCGCTCGGGCACCGGGTGCGCGAGGGTGAGATTGTTGCCGAGATCACCGATCCTGTGTCAGGCGATCTGCATCCTGTCGCCGCCAGCACATCGGGCGTTTTTTACGCGCGCCCAGCCACCCGGATCGCGGAAATCAACAAGCGGCTCGGCAAGATCGCCGGCACTCGTCCTTTCCGGGACGGCCCACTCCTTAGCCCGTGAGAACCAAGATGACGACCATGCTTTCTGCAAACAGCATTCACAAGTCCTTCGGTGCCGTCGAGGTGTTGAAGGGTGTTTCCTTGAGCGCCAGCAAGGGCGACGTCATTTCCATGATCGGTTCTTCGGGATCGGGCAAGAGCACATTTTTGCGCTGCCTCAACTTTCTCGAGCGTCCGACTTCGGGAACGATCGCCTTGGACGGCGAACAGCTCATCTGCCGCAAAGACCGGAGCGGTGACCTGTCCGTGGCCGACGAGACCGCACTTCGCGCTTACCGCGCACGCGTCACCATGGTCTTCCAGCAGTTCAATCTCTGGGCGCACATGACAGCACGGCAAAACGTCATGCTGGGTCCAACACGCGTCAAGGGGCTCAAGCAGTCGGAAGCTCAGGAGCGGGCAGACTTCTATCTGGCCAAGGTCGGGCTGTCTCACAGGCGGGATGCCTATCCTGCGTTTCTATCCGGCGGCGAACAACAGCGCGTGGCCATTGCCCGGGCGCTGGCTATGGAGCCGGAACTCATCCTGTTTGACGAGCCGACCAGTGCGCTGGATCCCGAGCTCGTCGGCGAAGTGCTCCGCGTCATGCGCGGCCTTGCGGAAGAAGGGCGCACGATGATCGTCGTGACGCATGAGATGAACTTCGCCCGCGAGGTGTCCAACAAAGTCCTGTTCCTCAGTCAGGGGGTGGTGGCTGAGGAGGGAGACCCGCAGGAGGTCCTTCGCAACCCGCAAACTGATCGTCTACGGTCTTTCCTGGCGGCTCAGGCGGCCTGATAATCGCAACGAGGTATCGTCTCTGTGCCTCATGCTCGGTGGCAAAGGGTTCACGAGCGGGCTGAAGTTGCTCAAGCATATTCGCCCGTTAATGATGCAGCTGTTTGACCAAGAATGGCAGGCAGTCCAGAGCTTTGCGCCAGACATCATCGTCTACCACCCTAAGTCACTTGTTTCTCCCTATATGGCCACAGCGCTCAGAATCCCGCATGTTCTAGCATCGCCAGTGCCGGGCTTGACGCCAACACAGGCCTTTCCGAGCCCACTCCTTCCATTTTCGTCACTGGGTCCTTTCAATCGGCTGAGCCACACATTTGCGCTGAAAGCCGTTGATCTGCTCTTTGGTCGGGATTTGAAGGCTTGGCGAGAACGAGCCTTGGGAACATATGTCGATAAGCCAGCGCCGCGGGAAGGTACGATTTATATGCCTATAGCCCGGCGATACTTCCCAAGCCGGTTAATTGGGGCCCTGACACTCTGGTGAGCGGCTACTGGTTTCTGGATGACCCTGCTTGGACCCCTGATCCAGCACTTGCCCGCTTTCTCGATGATGGGTCTCCACCCGTCTATTTCGGATTTGGAAGCATGCCAGGGTTAAACCCGAAGGTAGTGACCGAGATGATACTCCTGGCACTGAAAATGACCGGAAGGAGAGGTGTACTTGCACGTGGTGGTGGGGCGATCGGCTCAACCTCTGGGCCCATCCCAACAACGTCCCTCTGAACTTCTCACGACCTGGAAAGCCAACTGGCAATGGCTCATGAGACCTTCGACAGCCAGCTGAGGTCGGAGTGTCCAAACGCTCATTGGTCTCTGACCCTTACGGACTCGTGCGAAAAGTCGGAGACTTGGCGCAGGTACTACAAGGAGCAATGTCCCGATCGCCCTACACAGTCCCGGTGGCGCAACTAGCTGGTCATCGTGATTAGAGCCGGAAAACTCTAATCCCGGCGGTGCGAGGTTTGGTCCCAGAGCAGCATCTGTCAATTTTCTCTAACCAACCAGTAGAGAGTTGGCCCTCTAGTGCTTTGTAAATGCATCGCTTAGCTTTTCCAGACGTAAGCATCCGGCGAAGGCCGCAGGTCAGGCCGCCTGAGCACTCAGCGTCTTGGGTGTCCAGTTCCACGGCAACAATTGCTCCAGCCTGCTGATCGGCGTGTCGGCAATGTTGGCGAGGACATCCGCCAGCCAGGCTTGTGGGTCGATGTCATTGAGCTTGGCCGTCATTATCAGCGTCGCCATGAAGGCGGCACGATCAGCACCACGATCCGATCCGGCGAAGAGCCATGACTTCCTGCCGAGAGCAAAGCCTCTGAGCGCGCGTTCGGCGGCGTTGTTCGTGAGACAAATTCGGCCATCGTCGAGGAATGACGTAAAGCCATCCCAGCGCTTCAGCATGTAGTCGATCGGCTCAGAGACAGGAGAACTGCGCGACAGTTTTAGCCGCTCGGTTTGGAGCCAGTGATGCAGTTCTTCGATGAGTGGCTGGCTGTCTTGGCGGCGGCGCTCCAAGCGCTGCTCGGAGCTAAGGCCGTTGATCTCCCGTTCGATATCGAACAGGGCATCGATCCGTTTGACAGCCTCCAGCGCCATCGGCGAGATCGATGCGGCTTTGCTGCCACGTTTGGCGTTCGCGGCGATGTCGGCCAGCACGAAGAACTTGCGGCGTGAATGTGCCCAGCAGAGTGCTTGGCGCAGAGGCGCGGGATCGCGATCTGCCTTGAACAGCGGATTGTAGCCGCCATAGGCATCCGCCTGCAGAATGCCGGAGAAAGTCTTCAGGTGGCGTTCGGGATGCTCCTGTCGTCGGTCTCGCGTTGCGTAGAACAAAGCTGCAGGCGGTGACAGCCCACCAAACGGCCGGTCATCCCTGACATAGGTCCAGATGCGGCCTGTATCGGTCTTTTCCCTTTGCCAGGATCGGCACGGTCGTGTCGTCGCCATGCAGTCGCTCGGCGGCCAGGACATAGGCTTCGATCAACGAATGGATTGGCTTCAGGGCCGCGGCACACGCACCGACCTGATCGGCAAGCGTCGACAGGCTGAGGTCGATCCCCTCTCGGGCATAGCGCTCGCTCTGGCGATTGAGCGGCTGATGCTGGGCGAACTTCTCGAACAGGATCCTCGCCAGAAGGTTGGGGCCGGTAAAGCCGCGAGGTGTCACATGGAAGGGCGCTGGCGGCTGAGTGATCTTCTCGCATTCGCGGCAGGAGAACTTCTCCCGCACGGTCTGAATGACTTTCCACTGACGCGGGATGACCTCCAGGGTCTCGGTGATATCCTCGCCGAGCTTCGACAGCTTTGCCGAGCCGCAGCAGGGGCAACTGGCTGGGGCGGCGATAACGACACGTTCACGCGGCAGATGTTCAGGAAAGGGCTTGCGTGACGGACGCTTGCGCTCGAAGGCCCTGACCGTCGAGGCACTGGCTGCGATCTCTGCATCCAGTTCATCTTCGCCGGCATCAGCCTCCAGCTCCTCAAGCTGCAGTTCCATCTGCTCGAGAAGCCGCGCCTTGCGTTCAGAGCGACTGCCGTAGAGGTCGCGCCGGACCTTCTCGATCTCTAGCTTCAGCCGTGCGATTAGCGCCTCGGAATGCGATACTAGCGCCCTCGCGCTGGCAGCTTCCGCCTTGGCGGTCGCCGCCTCTGCCTCGGCAGCAACACGCCGCGCGCGCTCTTCGGCAAGCAGTGCGAGTGCACTGGCAAGGTCGTCCGGAAGCTGTTCGACGGAGGTGTTCATGGCGAGATGGAATCATATTCACTCCCGCCATTCCAGCATTTTTGCTTATCCGGCCGAGGTCGGTCGCCAGGTTTTTTGCGGCATCCGCCAGTCTATACCTTCCAGCAAATAACTGAGCTGCGCCGGCGTAATCACGACCGTCCCATCGGCCGCCGACGGCCATATGAAGCGTCCCCGTTCCAGCTTCTTCGTGAACAGGCATGCTCCCTGGCCATCATGCCAGATGACCTTGATCAGGCCACCGCCACGACCGCGGAACACGAACAGATGCCCGCACATCGGATCGCGCTTCAGCGTCTCCTGCACCATCAGCGACAGACCGGGAAAGCCTTTGCGCATGTCTGTATGGCCCGTTGCCAGCCAGACCTTCACACCAGCAGGGACCGGGATCATCGCCGACCCAGTACACAATCGAGAATGCGGCCAAGCGCCTCCGTGTCGATGTCGCTATCCACGCGGATGCGCCGACCGCGGCCCAGCTCAATCATCACATCGCTACGCTTGCGGCGGGGCTGCGATGAGGCCGGCGCTTCCGAAGCAACGGGTTGGACTGACGGCGCGGCCTCCGATACGATCACGGGCACCAAGGTGTTCGCCGTCTCGGTTCTCGGTTCCTCGATTTGGCAAAGCTCCTTGCGCCACCGAAAGAGCTGGCTGACGTGGATGCCAGCCGATCGCGCAATCTCGGAAAGCACCGCCCCAGGCTCAAGGCAGGCTGCAACGAGCCGCTCCTTATCTTCGCGCGACCAGCGCCGACGGCGCTCGACAGACGTGATCACTTCAATCGGATGCTTCGTCATAGGACTACTCCTAGTGTTTGCACTAGGACTTCCGATGTTCGCATCAACCTCGCAAGACGGCCTTCACCGGGGGCTTACGATTGCATTCACACTAGAGCAGGTCCAGCAAAAGTGCGTCAGCGGTTTTGCGTCCGGACTGGGTAAAAACAAAAAGATAGAGCATTTCCGGTGATCACGCGATCACCGGAAATGCTTGTCTTATGAACTTCTTGCTTCTTCGTGAGATAAAGAAGAGCCGGAGAGGACGACCATCCTCTGCCGGCGATTGGGTACGGATCGTGAGATGCGAGGCCGCCATTTTTGCGAATGCCGGGCCGAGCTAGAGTTTGATCGCCCCCATCTTTTCCAATCGTCCTGAACGGATACCCGAGTTTTAAGGCTCGGATGACAAAAATGGGAGATGAGAAATGATGACGAATATTACCATCGGCGCGGACATCTCGAAAGAGCATATCGATCTGCACAGCCTGCCTGACGGAGGAACCTTGAAGGTTGCCAATGACCGCAAGGGATTTGCAGCTATTGTCCGATGGATTGGCACAATAGGCGTGGAGCGGATTGTCTATGAACCCACAGGCACCTATCACAAGGCCTTCGAGCGCTTCATGACGACACAAGGGGTGCCGCTCTCCAAGGTCAATCCCCGCTCTGCCCGACGTTTTGCAGAGGCTACCGGCAGACTTGCCAAGACAGATACGATCGATGCCGCAATGCTGGCCCGTTACGGCACGCTTCTTGAACCGCGTCTCCTGCAGGCTAGCGCGCAAATCAACAATGACCTGAAAGAGTTGCATGTGGCGCGGTTGGCGCTCATTAAGGATGGGACCGCTGCAAAGAACAGAGCCAAGACCCTTTCCAGCCCGCTCTTGAAACGACAGAACGCCGACAGGCTCCGCCAGATCGAGCGGCAGATCAAGGCCGTGGACCAGGCCATCCTGGCGCTTATTGCAGAAGACACGCTTCTGAAGGCCAGGTTTGATATCCTTGTCTCGATCCCCGGCGTGTCGCGCATCACTGCTTTCACGCTTCTCATCGAAATGCCCGAACTCGGCGAGATGGATGAGAAAGCCGCGGCGGCCCTTTGCGGACTGGCACCCATGAGCCGGCAGTCCGGGCGATGGACCGGACGCGCGTTCATTGCTGGTGGAAGGGCCATCGTCCGCCAGGCACTCTACATCCCCGCTCTCGTCGCCTGCCGCTTCAACCCGGACCTCAAGGCCAAATACGACCAGCTCAAAGCCGCCGGAAAAGAACCCAAGGTCGCCATCACCGCCATCATGCCAAAGGTCATCGTGCTGGCAAACGCACTGATCCGGACAAATCGAAAATGGGAGCCAAAACCCACTTGATCACAACGGATACTCTAGTCATTCCCTCGTTTGCAGGGCTACGGCTGGTCGGAAAAGCCTTCAGTCTGAATTGGTGCAGTAAAAACCGCCGTATTACCCAAGTCCCCTATCGACGAAGCCCCCGCATGACACATCGGTAGTTGTGAATTGAATGCCTCTTAAGCGGTCTCCGAGTATGCTGAGAAAAATTGATTACCAGTTGGTCTCCTGTCGCGAACGGTTGATTAGCCGGTCCGGAACTTTGGCACTGGTGGCCAAGGAACGAACGACTCTGCCAAGAAGATCAGTCAATTCTGACTCATTGTGCCACATTGCGGCGCTAGGGGGACAGACGAGAAACCGCCTTTTTAATTCAATCTGAAGATTTGAACGTGGGCAGAGGTCTAACATTCTGTCGCCCGAAACCCTTCAAATGATCAACGAACAGGCGCAGAGGTACCATCGAGCGGTATTCTCGTGGAAAGTAAATGTGGACGCCGGGCACCTGCAGCGTGTGATCTTCGAGAATTGCGATGAGAGTACCATCGAATATCTCTCGCTCGCAGTAATCTCGAAACGTGTAAGCAAGGCCAAGTCCCCTCGACGCGAGATCTATCAATACCGGTAAAGTGTTTGCGATTAGGCTTCCACGTACATCAACGCTGTATTCGCCTTCGTCGCCCTGGAACGCCCATGGATAGATCCTACCAGACGTATGGAAGCGGTATCTGATGCAATTGTGCTCCATAAGGTTGGCGGGTTTCGTCGGCATGCCTCTTTCCTCAATGTACCCTGGGCTACTCACCACTACCAACTTCAACGGCTGAGTTATGCGCACGGCCACCATATCCTGCATGATACGATCACCCAGACGGAGGCCCGCGTGAAGGCCTTCGTCGAGAATGTTTGAAAAAGCGTCGGTCACCGAGAGTTCCATCTCGATCTGCGGATAAGCAGCGACGAACTCTGGCAAAGCCGGACCGACTATCAGCTGATAGACGAACTCCGGCATTGCAAGTTTAAGAGTCCCGCGGGCCTCATGGCCTGTGCTGCGCGCACTATCGAGCGCATTTGCTAATTGCTCAAAAGCTGGATCTGCACCTCGTAGGAGCGCGCGCCCAGCCTCTGTCAGGCTGATTGCTCGGGTCGTTCTGACAAACAGTGCTGTGTCCAGTTGGTCCTCTAGCGACTTCAATTGATGGCTGACAGTGGATGGTTTCAAGCCAAGCGAGTCGGCTGCTGCGCGCAGACTTCCGTGGCGGGCGATGGCGAGGAAGACCTCAAGTGTTGCAAGTGGGAGCCGCATTAGTGTCCTACGGTGCTATTATTCGATATCATACATGAATGTAATGAGGAGTCGGGAGATTAACGCGGCCAACGCGCTCCCGTAAGTTTAATCATGACCGCGTAAATCACATGAAAAGTCAAGAGAGAGAACCATGAGCGAGAAACGCATCAACTTACAGAACACACCTGATATCGAAGGGGTTGTGGCTCGGAGTGTCTCGTTCGACAGCGACGGCGTAAACTTGAAGGGGGTGCTGTATGCACCCACACGCGTAGCAAGCCCGTTTCCGGCTGTGATCGTGACCGGCGCTTGGACGACAATCAAGGAGCAAATGGCAGGAACCTACGCGCGTGAACTTGCAGCACGAGGGTATGCTGCGCTGGCCTTCGATTTTCGAGGGTGGGGCGAGAGTGATGGAGCTCCGCGGTACATTGAGGATCCGAAGAAGAAGACTCAGGACATCACAGCTGCAATAGCGTTCCTTTGCTCGCTCGACGAGATTGATAGACATCAGATCTCGGGCCTCGGAATTTGCGCCTCTGCAGGTTACATGGCAGCTGCAGTCGTCGAGAAAAAAGAGTTCTTCAAGCTCGCTCTTGTCGCTCCGTGGTTGCATGAACCGGAGATGGCGGTCGGTATTTACGGCGGTTCCGAGAAGGTATCGAAACTGATCGCATCAAGTGAAACCGAGAACGCTCAGTCGAGAATATTGCTCGGAGCCAGCGTCGAGGACGAAAGCGCGGTAATGCATCAAGTGCCGTATTACACTGAGCCCGATCGCGGCCTCATCGCCGAATATGACAATAAATTCTCTGTGGCGAGTTGGAAACCGTGGCTTACATACGACGCTATTTCCTCCGCAGAGCGTCTAACCAAGCCTTTGCTGATCGTCGGCTCGCCTTCCATGGCACTTCCTGCCGGAGTCGCCGCTTACGAGGCGCGTACGAAAGCTCCGCTCCAAAGGGTGTGGCTCGGTGAGGACGTGAGCCAGTTTGATTTCTACGACCGCGCAGATGTCGTTGCGAAATCCGCCGATGCCGTTGCAGCATTTCTAGCAGATGAAAGGTACTGAGAATGAAAGCCGTCGTGTGTGCATCCCTAATTGCTGCGTCAATTTATTCCGGAGGAGTTGCAATGGCCGGAACGCCGGAGGACAACATAAAGGTCGTGCAAGATTTCTTTGCCGCTTACGGTCAGAACGATCTCGGTAGAATAGCCGCTGTCTTGGATGAAAATGTTCGCTGGCATATCCCTGGTCGGCACCCATTATCCGGTACGCTTCAAGGGCGCGACCAGGTTCTTGCTTTTTTTGGCCAGCTTGCTTTGGCCGGATTTCGGGCAGAGCCCATCTACTTTGGGGCGGACGAAAAGCATGTGGTGGATGTTCACCGGGGCTTTTCCACAGTCGATGGCGCCGTGAATGTCGACACGACTTGGGCGCTGATTTACCGGATCGAGAATGGCAAGATTGTAGAGGCGACCAACCTTTCTGCCGACCAGGATGCCGCAAACAGCTTTTTCTGGTCACAGTATAAACTAGCGCCTGTGCCCAACAGATTAGACGACTAGACAGCGTTTTGCGACGGCGTGGACCCTTGTGGGGCTATTTAAGCACGAGCGACCAATGGGTCTGTGGCAGTCGTCCGTGTCGAGATAATCGCTCCCCGTTAGTCTATGACATGCTGAGAAATCGCCACTGATGGTCTCTGACGCGTGGGCGGGGCCATCTGTATGGGGAAGCTTGCTCTCAGGTCTTAGAAAGTGATCTGTGGCAGATTTTCTATGGACAAGTATGACGCGCGAAGGCTGGCGGAAGCGATTTGCTCGTCACTGGGCGTTGGTTGTAGCCTCCCGCAGATACTGCGACGAGGGTGTGTTTACGACACGGCTCTGCCCGGCCTGAGAGCGATGAGGCGGTAAGTTATCCGAGGGTCGCGCGACACTTTAGGTTAGGCGCGATCAGCATCCATTAGAGTTCCACGCCTGCCACCGCGTAGCTGACGCCAAATCGTATTTTCGCGATTTGGCCAACTTCATCCAACCGCAAACTGTAGGACGAAATCATGCCCGAAAAAAACTTTACCGATCGCCGCGCTTTCCTCACTAACAGCGGCTTTATCCTGGCCAGCGCGGCCATTACTGGTTCGGCCGCGGCAAGTACTTCCAACGCGCCAGCCATCGCGACACAAATGAGGCCGAATGGAAGATTTGCCAAGAAGGTTGTCGCAATTACCGGTGGAAACTCAGGTATAGGAAGGGCGACTGCAGACGCCTTCGCGATGGAGGGGGCGAAAGTGTATATAACCGCGCGCCGCGACGCTCTTGGCAAGCAAGTTGAGGCCGAAATTCGAAGCAAGGGGGGCGATATAACCTGGATCGTGTCAGATGTTCGTGATCCGGCGCAGGTTGAACGCTTCATATCTACAATTGTTGAAGAGGCAGGGCGCCTAGATATTCTTTTCAACAATGCTGGAATATTCATGACGCCTGCACTGATCGAGGATATTCCTGTCGAGGAATTCCAGGACCATATGGCGACTAATGTCGAGGGCGCCTTTTACGGTATGAAGTACGCAATTCCGCAAATGAAGGCGCAGGGTGGTGGTGTCATAGTCAATATGGCGTCAGTAGCGGGGCATCGTGGTTTCGGCGTCACCGGTCACTACAGCGCCTCGAAGCATGCGGTCATTGGCTTGACTAAAGCCGGAGCGAACGTATCGGCCGCTAACAACATTCGAATCAACTCAATCTCTCCCTTGGCGGTCGATACACCTATGCTCAAAGAAAGCTTTGCGTATCAGGGCCTCACCTACGAAAACATGGCACCAAATTTTGTGACGCCACGCATCATGTCGGCTCATGAAATAGCTGTTGGCGTACTGTTCCTTGCTTCTGATGACGCGACCAGCGTTAACGGGATGGATCTCGATATGACTGGCGGACAGCTCGCCTAATCACGTCATGCCCAAAGCAACAGAAGTTCAGACGCACCCTGAAACGGAAGCCAAATGTCGACTGAAGTAACTAATGCCGTTCAATCTTACTTTGCTGCCATTGATGGTCGTCATTGGGATAAGGTGCTCAGCATGATGCACACCCCGTTTTATCTGGATTACTCGAGCTTTGGCGCCGGACCCGGTACTGATCTGAGCCCGGGGAATGTTCTAGACGAATGGAAACTACTGCTCCCTGGTTTCGATGCTACGCATCATCAACTCAGTCCCCTCATCATTGAAGAAAACGGCAATACAGCAACGGTTCGTGCGTATGTGACGGCCAGCCATCAGATCTCCGCTGCCGAAGGTGGCGATCTTTGGACGGTCTACGGCAGCTATGTGCTTGGTCTCCGGAAGACCGACGGCAAATGGCGGCTTAGCTCGAATGTTTTTTGCTTCAAATTTATGACTGGGAACATGGAGCTCCCCGCAATTGCGCAGTCGCGCGCCGGTTCGCAGACCTCAACCCTTTAAGGATATCGAAAATGAAGACGCTTTTGGCTTGTGCTTTCCTGGCCGCGACGCCTGTCATGGCTGATATGACTGACGAACGACAAGTGCTCAACACCATCAACAATGTTGGCTACTACGCGGACCAAAGGGATTGGGATCGGGTTGCCGCCCAATTCCACCCTGCAGGCGCTGTACTGGATTACACATCGTACGCAAATGCAGCGACTGGTACCGCCAAAGACCTTCCAACCCTGCTGCCCGAGGAAATTGTTGCTGCCTGGCAAACGGTCCTGCCCGGTTATGATCGCACACATCACCTGATGGCTACTGAAAGCGTGATCGTGGACGGCGACACAGCTACAACCACGTCGAACATTTACGCTACCCACGTTCTCGAGAACGACCAAGGAGAGGATACTTGGGTGTTCATCGGCGATTACCAGCATGTGCTCGCTCGGACTGAGAATGGGTGGCGGATTACCTTCATGCGGGCAAATTTGCGTACGCAACTTGGCAATGAAAACCTGCCGGCTCTGGCGGCTGAACGCGTCAAGTCAGACAAATGAGCAGTTATAAGAGTGAGATCCGATGTTCATTCGCACCTTCGTGGCAGCCCTTCTCATCGCCCCGGCCGCTTGGGCTCAGGCCCTACCACCTGCAATCACCTGCTACCAGAACAGTGTCAATGCTAAAGATATCGACGCCTATATGGCCTGTTTCACAGACGAAGCGGTAATGGTCGACGTGTCTCGCACCTTCGTCGGCTACGATGCCATCAAGGCATGGGCACTACGCGAAGTCCTTCCCGCTGGCGACACATTTCGTTTTCGGGCAATTCTAGAAGCCGATAAAGGCTATGCGAAAACTGAGGTCAACTGGCTCAGTTGGATCGTCCACTATTCGTACTGGTGGAACGAGAGTGGAAAAATTACCCGGATGTCTCTGCAATATGGGGACTAACGGGGAAGTACCTACAAGATAGGACGCGCACTCGTTCCTCGACGCACGGCCGTTTCCGCGGCTGCAGGAGAATTAAGTGGTGATGTGATGGATAAAAAACAGATCATGTATAATTTCATAACGGACTGGTTCTATCGATTTGATCGACTGGACCCTGTTGATGCGTTCCTGCCGAACCTTCATCCTGATGTCGAATGGGATATGCCCGATGTCGACCGCACTCTGCACGGCCACGCTCGCTTTAGAGCTTGGTATGTGGGTGTTTTGGCTTCGTTTCTACGCCCAACTCAACACGATCTAAGTGAAATCGATGTTCAGGAAGGCACTGTCAGTTTCAAGGTGCGTCTACGTGCGCAGTTAGCACAAGGGTCACACGTAGATGTGACCGCTCGGGAGATTTGGCGTTACCAACTGAGCGAGGAAGGCTTTCCACTTTTGACTCATTACTCAGTTAAAATTTAATCAAGGCTCGCAACATGAAAATACTTGTTTTGACTGCTCACCCAGATCTATCAAAGTCTCAAATCAACCGAGTTTGGTTCAACTCGATTGCGAAACAGCAGAGTATTACGATTCGTAACCTTACCGAGATTGGTGGGCCGGAAATGAGATTTGATAAGGATGCGGAGCAGGCCATTCTGCTCAACCACGACCGGATCGCCTTACAGTTTCCGTTTTACTGGTATTCGAGCCCACCAGTGATGAAGTCGTGGATGGACCAAGTATTAAGTTACGGATTTGCTTATGGGCCGGACGGTGATAAGCTGAAGGGTAAGGAGCTTTTACTTCTTGTTTCGACTGGAGGGCCGGCCGATAGCTATCATGCCGGAGGGTACAATAACTTTTCAATGGATGAGTTCCTAAAGCCATTTCAGCAAACGGCAATTCTTGCGCAAATGAGTTATCTACGGCCGTTCGTGTTTCACGGTATGGCACGTGCAACACTGCAGCAGATGGCGGACAGCGCTGCATCAATGTTGGCGTATCTGCAAGACCCCGAACTTGACCCACGTGTTCGCCAGTCAAAGCTCCTAAAGGAACTCTCATCAAGTCCCGAACAAGCTAAAGCAGTAAGCTAGAGGCAACAACAGCAGCGGCGTCGGTCTAGATGTGAGCCACAGATTCTGCGCCGTACAGGAAGTTGATCAGACTGGAAGATCCCTAGGATTTAACATCATTGTCGCGAACGACCTACATGAAAAATACGGTGTCATGTCCAAAAAAGTTGCACTAGTCATTGGCGCGTGCGGCGGCGCCGCTCATTATAGCGCGCTCACTTTGGCAAAATTGGGTACCCACATAATCGGAACATACGATCAACGTGCGGACAATGCTGAAAAAGTGAAAATGGAAATTGAGTCTTGCGGTGCTTGTGCGGCGATGATGTTTTTTGATGCAAATAAAACAAATATAACGTTATTTGCTCGGGAACTAATCGTAGTCCTTTCGGAAAATTTTGGCGTTGATAGAATCGATAACATTGTCTTAGACACGGGATCGATTTCGAACTTACCCTACGGTGTTGGGAAATTTGATCCATTGCGTTTCTACGAGACGCACGTACGTATACCTCATTTAGTTACTGAGGGCTTGAACGAAATTCTAGCAGAATCGGGAAGTGTCATTCTGCTGTCGTCGTATGCCAAACGGGCGTCGTAGGCGTGCGGATACGCCTGCTAGTGGAGTGTGCCCCGGTTCGCCTGTCATGTTGGCTGGTTTAATTTTGCCCTGGTGAACTGCCGAGAGGAGGTCATCTTAAACGTGGAATGGAGATGAATTTCGTCATTGCCCAAGCCGTTGCCCCCATGAGTAGAGCCGTTTGGAGCTGGGTTTCCGCTTATGTTGCCTACGGGGACAGAAGCGAGTTGCAATGAAGGCATCGAGGTTTAGCGAGGCGCAGGTTGCGTTCGTTGTGAAGCAGGAGGAAGACGGCACATCGGTCGTCGAGGTGTGCCGAAGGCGGGCATGTCCGATGCCACGTTCTACAATTGGCGCAAGAACTATGCAGGCCTGATGCTCTCCGAGATGAGCGGTTATGCCAGCTTGAGGAGGAGAATGCCAAACTGAAGCGGATCGTCGCCGGCCCGTCGCCGGACATGGCCATACTTTTGGTTGTGCTGTCAAAAAACGCCTAGAAGCTTGCCCGCGAGCGTTCGCTTGTCGACAGTAAGCGCTAATTTCGGCGCACCTTTTACCACCGAGGCCTCTGCCGCATGAAGTGTCCACTTAAAATAGGTGGACGCCAAATATGAGTGACGAAGAGCAGAAACTGCGAGTGCGGCTTGTGGGGCGTGATGGTCGACGCCGCTATGATCCATCATCAAAGGCCCGGCTTGTAGCGGCCTGCCTTGAGCCAGGGGTGTCGATATCGGGCCTGGCTCTTGCCCATGGGGTCAACGCGAACGTTCTCCGCAAGTGGGTCAAAGATGCCAGGGAGTCTGGGTTGCCGACGGTATCATCACGATCGACGTTTATCTCGGTCATCGCCGCCGACTGTGGCCGGCCTGATGAGACCCGCTCGCTGGATGTGGAGGTCGCACGAGGTGAAAGCCAACCGGCATCACCGGGGCGGACAGCAGGCCCCTGTGGTTCTTCCAAGATCAGGGCTTTGCTGCCGAACGGCGTGAGGCTTTCGCTGGAGTGTGGTGATGTGGATGCGTTGACGGCAATCATCGGAGCGCTTTGCCATGTTCAGACTAGGCGCTGATCTCAAGGTCTACTTGCATCGCGAGCCCATCGACTTTCGCGCCGGCATCAACAGCCTTGCTGTCCTGGTGCAGGAGACGATGGAGCTCGACCCGTTTGCGCCTGCGGTCTTTGCCTTTTGCAATCGTCGTCGCGACCGGATGAAGCTGTTGTTCTTCGATCGCTCCGGTTTTGTGATGGTCCTGAAACGATTGACCGAGGACAGATTCCGATGGCCACACCGAGAAACTGCGGTGGTGTCGCTTTCGACTGAGCAATTGCACTGGATTCTCGACGGCATCGATATTGATGCGATGGTCCGTCATCCGGTTCGGCAATACCATATCGCCGGGTGACGGCTGCCGACTTCTTCTGTTGACGCGTCGGCGCGGCTCAGATTCAAGAATCTGATGAACCGACCCGGCGAACCCAGCATTGCGGAACTGATGGCGCAATTGGCAGCGAATGCTGCCGAAATCGCCGCGCTGAAAGCCGAGAAAGAAGCGCTCAGCGCCCGCGTGGTCAAGCTCGAGGAAGAGTTGGCACTGGCGCGGCTCCATCGGTTTGCACCGAAGAGCGAAAAGCACGTCGATCGGCTCTTTGATGAAGCCGAGCAGGTTGCCGATGAGGAGGACGCTGGCGACGACGACGGCGATCTCGTCGACCTGCCGGACACGGGTTTGGCGTCAACCGAGAAACTGCAAGGCAAGAAGCGCGGCCGCAAACCCCTGCCAGAACATCTGCCGCGCGAGCGCGTCGAATATGACCTGACCGACGATGAGAAGGCCTGTCCGTGCTGCCATCACCAGATGCATCGCATGGGTGAGGCCGTCTCAGAGCAGCTCCATATCGAGGTAAAGGCCAAGGTCCTGCAGAATGTTCGGTTCAAATATGCCTGTCGTCATTGCGACCGGACCGGCATCAACACGCCTGTGGTCCTCGCACCGATGCCCGCGCAGCCCTTGCCGGGCAGCATCGCCACGGCCTCGACGCTGGCCTTCGCGCTCGTCCACAAATATGTCGACGGCACGCCGCTTTACCGCCTGTCCCAGGCCTTCGAGCGCGCCGGCGTTCCCATCAGCCGCGGCGCTCTCGGGCATTGGGTGATCGGATCGAGCGAGAGGCATCTCTCCCGCATCTACGATGCGCTGAAGCTCCGGCTTCGGGCCCAACCGCTTGTCCACGGCGACGAAACGACGGTCCAGGTTCTGAAGGAAAAGGACAGGGAGGCCACCAGCACATCCTATATGTGGGCGTATCGGAGCGGTGAGGACAGCAATGAACCGATCGTGCTTCTCGACTACCAACCCGGCCGCGGCCAGATTTATCCGCAGGCCTTCCTCGGCGACTACCGCGGCATACTGATGAGCGATGGCTACACCGCCTGGCGAACGTTGGAAGGGGCAACGCATTTGGGATGCATGGCCCATTCCAGGCGTCGCTTCGTCGATGCCCTGAAGACAAGGAAGAAAGGTGGCGGACCACCGGAGCAGGCGCTGAAGTTCTTCGAGCAGCTCTACCGGATCGAAAGCCAAGCCAGAGTAGAAAAGGCGGAAGCTGGAGAAATGCAAGCCGAATGCATTCGCCGTTTCCGCCGGCAGCACAGTCCCCATCCTGAACGCTCTCAAGGCATGGCTCGATGACATCGCGCCGAAGGTCCTGCCCGACAGCAAGATCGGCGACGCCGTATCCTACACCCTGAACCAATGGGAATACCTGACGCGCTACACTCAAGACGGCAGAATGCCGATCGACAACAACCTGCTGGAACGTGATATCAGGATTTTTGCCACTGGAAGAAAATCCTGGCTGTTCAGCGATACTGCGGACGGAGCCAAGGCCAGTGCCGTCGTCTACAGCATCATGCTGACCTGCCGCGCCTGCGGTATCGAACCATTGGCTTACTTGCGCCACATCCTCAGCGAATTGCCGCAACGCGCATCGGATACCGACATCTCCGACCTGCTGCCATTCAACTTCGCCAGGACCGCTACTGCCTGATCCCAGACGAACGCTTGACAGCCACGACGGTCAAACGACACGCGGCAACGTGCAGGGAAATGAGCGCTTACTGTCGACAAGGTCTGGTCCGAGAAAAAGGTGTCAACCCGCCGGGACTGTGCGGTGCTGAAGTTCGACTGGTTGCTCTGTGTCTACAAGTCGAAACCCGGCGAGCAGGCTGAACTGAAGCTGAGGATCAGAGACATTTGCCAGACACGCGGTCGGTTTGGATATCGGCGCGTGCATGTCCTGCTCAAGCGATATCGTTGATCGGTCAATCCGAAGCGAAGCTATCGCCTTCACAAGGAGATGAGTCTTCAACTGCGCAACAAGGTACCAAAGCGGACGTGAAAGAAATGCTGCGGTCAAACCGGACCGCGGCCACCCGTTTCAACCATGTCTCGGCGATGAATTTCGTGCGTGGCCAGTTGGCTACCGGCCGCAGACTTCCATCGACCCACTTTCTTTTTGTCCAAACCTGCCAGAGGCGGCGCCCCTCGTTTACGGAGCGCTATGACATTCTCCTCCGAAAGGTCGGTTCATGTGACATTTTTCACTAAACTCACCTTCCTGTACTATCGCACGAACTGCTTCACGAAATCTGGGCCAAGACCAATTTTTTCGTAATAGGCCCCGCACATGTCAATCTTCGTGAACACATCCTCGAAGCCCGTATGGTGACCATTTTCGTCGACGTAATACATGCAGCCAGAGATATTGAAGAAGGTGATCATCTCTTCCACATCGTCGGGCACGGTAAGCGTGTGAGTCTCGCCAGGTGGCTCAAAGACATAGGCGCCCTCAGTTGCGACCCAGCTGTGCTCAAGATAGTACCACTTACCTTTGATGACATAACCATGGACAGGGCCCGGGTGGCGGTGTCTGCTCAGCACTCCAGCTTTACGCACCTTCAGCAGGTTGCACCAGCCGCCCTGTATCGTGTTGAGCATCAGTGGCCGAAACCAGACATCTGGCGCCTGCGGCACCCAGAGGCGGTCATCCTCGGGTACAGCCGTGGTGACAATCTCCAGTGGCGAAAGCGGGTGGACGGGTTGAAAGCTCATCCTAATCTCCTTGTCTACGCAGAGGCATAGCCGCCATCAACAGGCAGGATTATTCCGGTTACGAAGCGCGCAGCGTCCGAGCAAAGGAAAACGACTGGGCCGGCAACATCCTGGGGGGTACCCCAGCGCCGCATTGGCGTTCGCGATAAGATCGGTTCGGCGCGTGCACTGTCTTCGACTAAAGGGCGGGTCAGTTCTGTTGCGATCCAGCCGGGGGCAACGGCATTGATGCGGATGCCTTCGGATGCCCAAGCTACCGCCAGTGCCTTGGTGAGTTGCGCCACACCGCCTTTGCTTGCTGTGTAAGCGGGGACTGTGGGGCCGCCGAAGAAGGACAGCATCGAGGCCGTGTTGACAATGGCGCCGCCTGTCTTTGCCAGCAGCGGCTTTGCGGCGTTACAGGTGCGCATCATGCCGTTGAGATTGATATCGATGACATCGGCAAAGGTTTCGATCTCATATTCCGCCCCGCCGCGCCGGATCAGGCCGGCGCAATTGACGAGCGCGTCGAGGCTTTCCAGCCCGTTGAAAAGCGCGGTAATGGCATCGTTGTCACGAACATCCAGCACCCGGCCGCTCAAACCCTTCACCTGCGGCATGGCCGTGACTTCCGCAGCATCGACGCCGGTGGCGATCACCTCATAGCCGGCCTCGCAAAGGGCGATCGCCACTGCAAGCCCGATGCCTCGGCCGCCGCCGGTCACAATCGCGCGCTTCATTGGCCGTCCTCCGCCGCAAGGAAGGAAAGCACGTCGTCCCGGCGCGGGATCGGCGCGACGGCGCCAAAGCCCTCTGTCGAAAGTGCTGCCGCTGCATTGGCATAACGTGCAGCTTCGAAGGGATCGGCACCGTTGACCGTTGCGGCGAGGAATGCCCCGTCGAAGGTGTCACCCGCCCCCGTGGCATCGATCGTCCGGACCTTGCGGCCTGCGAGATAGCGCCGTTCTCTGGCTGTTGCGACCAGCACGCCGTCCGCTCCGAGTTTCAGCACCACGAGCGGCGCTCCGAGAGCCAGATAGCGGTCCAAGATCTCATCCCGGTCGCTGAGACCGGTGAGGACGGTTGCGTCTTCGAGGCTCGGGAAGATTACGTCGCAGAGCGGGATCGTGGCATCGACGATGGCGCGGGCACGGGCAAGCGGCCAGAGTTTGAGGCGAAGATTGGTGTCATAGGAAATCTTGCCGCCCGCCGCCCGTACAATTTCGATTGCCCGGAATACTGCATCGCAAGCCGTCGCACTGATGGCCTGGCTGATGCCGGAGACATGCAGATATCGGGCGGAAGCGAGATAGGCTTCGTGCAGGTCCTGAGGACCCAGCCGGCTCGCGGCGGAGCCTCCCCTCAGATAGTTGAAGACATGCCCCTTGTCGCCATGGCTGACGAAATAGACGCCGGTATGCGCTTCGGAGTGGCGTTGCACGGCAGTCGTGTCGACACCCTCACGTGACCAGAGCTCGATGAAGCTGTCTCCGAACTGGTCGTTGCCGAGTGCAGTTACGTAGCCTGCACGCGCGCCCTGACGTGCGGTTGCGATAACGGCATTCGAGGTGTCGCCGCCATGGCCAAGCATGTAGCTGCCGTCGGCGCCCGTCTGGTTGAACTCGATGAGCGGCTCACCGAGCCCGATGATATCCAGTTGCATTTCAAGTCCTCAGATGCGCCCGTACTTGGCGAGGCCTTCGCGCAGCGAACCTGCGCTGATGATCAGTTGAGCCTGTTCGAGTTCGCGTGCATCGATCTCCGTCGACATGGCCAGCACCGCTTCCGCATGCTGGCGGGGCACGATGACGACACCATCGATATCCGCGACCACGATGTCGCCCGGATGGACGATGACACCAGCAATCTTCACCGGTTCATTGGCGGAATAGGTGCGGTAGCGCCCGAGCGTCGTACCGGGGGAGACCGAGCGCGCGAAAACCGGGAAATCATAGTCGCGGCGAATTTCCGTGATGTCGCGAACGCCGCCATCGAGAATGGCGCCCTCATGCTTATTCGCGACAGCGCCGGCGGTCATCAGCCCGCCCCAGACGGCAACATTCTTCTCGCCGTTTATGGCGATGCAGATCACACTGCCGGCCGGGCTATCGTCGATGGCGTCAAGCGCATGCTGCGGCGGCAGAAATTCGTCGGTCGGTCCCTCGAGGATGGTCACAGCCGGGCCGACGATCTTCTTGTCGTTGATGCGCGGCTTCATCGTTTCGTCCATGAAGCCGGTCTTGCCGGTGATCTTGTCGACCGCATCGGCTACCGAGGCTGTTGCTACGGCGCGGAAACCGGCGACGAGTTCTTCCAAAGTCATTTTGTATGCTCCTGTCAAGTCATGGATGGATTAAGGACGGGCTGGCGTTCCCAGCGGTTCACCCAGTTGCGGGGCACATCGCCTGAAAACACCCGCGCGATTTCCTCTGCCGCCTTGCGGCGCAGATCCCGTACGGATTCCTCCGAGTACCAGCCGGTATGGTCGCTCACGACCACGTTCGACAACGTGAACAGCGGGTGAGCTGGCCCCGGCGGTTCCTGTTCGAAAACGTCGAGACCTGCGCCGAAGATGCGGCCGGATGAAAGCGCGCGTTGAAGGGCTGTCGTATCGATCAGTCCGCCGCGCGAGGTGTTGATGACGATGGCTGTTGGTTTCATCAGAGAAATCCGTTCCTCGTCGAGGATATGCCGCGAACTTTCCGTCAGCGGCGCGTGCAGCGAAATCACGTCCGCCTGCCGACACAGGAGATCGACATCCACCAGTTCGACGCCTTCCGGCGGCTCGCGCAGATAGGGGTCATGCACCAGCGTCCGGGAATAGCCGAGCGCTCGGGCCTTGCGGTGAAAGGCATGGCCGATCCGGCCATAGCCGATCAGCCCGACGGTTCCGCCTGCAAGCCGGTGCATCGGTTCGCTGCGAGCGATATTCCAAGCCCCGTCCCGCACGGCGCGGTCACGGGAGACAACCCGGCGGGCAACGGCGAAGAGCAGCGCCAGCGCATGATCGCTGACCTCTTCCACACCGTAGTCGGGAACATTGGCGACGTAGATGCCACGGCTGGCGGCGAAGGTTCGGTCGATGTTATCGACGCCGACGCCGTAGCGGACGATGGCATTGCAATCCGGCATATTGGCGATGGCCTCCGCATTAACCGGGCTTTCACGTACCAGCACTGCAGCGGCGCCTGCCACGGCGCGCCGGACTTCGGCGGCGTCCCCGTGACAGGGTCTTTCCACGACACGTGCACCGTAGGCTTGAAGCACGGCCTGCTCGATCTTTGTATCGCCGTACCCCTCGTCGAGAACGACAACGAGGGGACCTTTCGAATGCGACGTGTTCATGATGTGCCTTTCGCTTACTGGCTGGTGACCGCCTGGTCGCGGGCCTTGATCAGCTTGTCGACCCATTCGGGACCGGCGGCGGCGTCGAGGTGCTTGCGCACGGCCGGCTGGGCGAGTGCGCGGAAGGCTTCGATCTCGTCTGCGGTCGGCACATAGACTTCCATGCCCTTCTCAGTCAGCGTCTTCTCGGCGGCGAGATCCTGCGCGCGCGTCATGTCGCGGTGGATTTTCTGGGCTTCCGTGGTGCAGGTTCCGATCGCGGCCTTCTCGGCGTCGGTCAGGCCCTGATAGAAGACATCGCTGATCAGGTACGCGTGCAGGCTGTGGACGTGACCATCGAGGGTCGCGTATTTCTGGCTCTGGTAGAGGCTGGCGGCGATGATATTAGTCACGCCATTTTCCTGGCCGTCCACGGCGCCCTGCGTCAGTGCCGCCGGCAGTTCGCCCCAGTCGATGGCCGATGGGCTGGCGCCAAGGCTTTCCATCAGTGCGATGTAGACCGGCGACGGCTGGACGCGCATCTTCAGGCCCTTCAGGTCGTCGGGCGTCTTGATCGGATGCCTGGAGTTGGTGAACTGGCGGATGCCGTTATCGGCATAGGCGAGCAGGCGGATACCGGTTTCCTTAAGCATCGCATCGCCGAATTCCTTGCCGAAATCACCGTCGAGTACCTTGTAGGCGGTCTCGTGGTTCGGGAAGAGATAGGGTAGGGCGAAGATATCGAAGGCGGGATAGATGCTGGAGATGCCACCGTCATGAACGACGGCCATTTCGATTGAGCCTAGCTTCAGGCCTTCAAGGGTTGCCGTGGCGTTGCCTAGCTGGCCTGCCGGGAATATTTGGACGTCGATGGAACTGTCCGTCATCTTTTCGAGGCAGGCTTCGAAGGCAAGAGCGGCCTTGTGCTTCGGCTGGTCCTCGCGGCCCGGCTGGAAGTGACCGTATTTGAGCACCTTCGGCGCGGCGAAGGCTGTGCCGGCGCTGAGCGCGATCAGCGCAGCAGCCGTGATGGATGCGATAGTTCTAACCATTGTCATTCCTCCTCAATGATCGTTGATGGTTGTCAGTTTAGATAGCCGAAGCTGTTCGGGAGCCAGGTGCTGAACCCCGGAACGAACGTCAGCAGAGCCAAGACGACGAGCTCGGCGCCAAGCAGCGGCCAAAGTTCGCGCACCAGCGCATTCATGGGCACCTTCGTCACCAGCGAGGTGACGAAGAGCAGGCCGCCGACCGGCGGGGTGATCATTCCAAGCGTCAGGTTCAGGATTACGATCATGGCGAATTGCAGCGGATCGATGCCAACTACGGTGGCAACCGGCGCAAGGATCGGCACGAGGATCATCACGCCTGGCAGCGGCTCCATGAAGATGCCGAACAGCAGGAGGAAGATGTTGACGGCGATCAGGAAACCGATCGGTCCCAGCCCCATCGACACGATGAATTCGGAGATCATCTGCGGGATCTGCAACACGGTCAGCGCCCAAGCGAAAGCGTCCGAGGTCGAGATGATCAGCATCACCGAGGCTGTCATGATTGCAGTGCGCACCAGCATGCCAGGGATCTTGTCGAGCGTCAGGGTCCGGTAGATGAAGGTGCCAGCAAGCCAGGCGTAGAACACCGCGACCGCGGAAGCCTCCGTCGGCGTAAACGCACCAGTGTGGATGCCGCCGAGAATGATCACCGGCAGCATCAGGGCCGGAAAGGCGCGCCAGGTGATGAGGACGAATTCGCCAAGGGAAGGGCGGGCCTCCCAACTGCGATAGTCGCGTTTCACGGATATCCAATAGTTCACCAGAAGCAGTGCGCCGCTGATCATCAGGCCCGGAACGATGCCGGCCAGGAACAGGCCGGCGACGCTGACGCTGTTATCGGTCAGCGCATAGACGACCATGATGATCGAGGGCGGGATCATCGGCCCGACAATGGCGGCAGAAGCGGTCATCGCCGCCGAGTAACCGGGGCTGTAGCCGGTTTCGCGCATCATCTTGGAAATGATCGCGCCGGGGCCTGCAGCATCGGCAAGGGCCGAGCCGCTGATGCCGGAAAAGAAGGTCATCGTCAGGATATTGGCGTGGCCGAGACCGCCACGAAAATGACCAACGCAGGCGGATGCAAATTTCAACAGGACGTCGGTGAGGCGGCCGCCGGTCATCAGTTCGGCAGCCAGCAGGAAAAACGGGATTGCCAGCAGCGGAAAGCTATCGAGGCCGGCAAAGAAGCGCTGCGGAATGATCATGGCGGGAAAGCGCCCGTCATACAACACGGCGACCAGTGTCGAGAGGCCGAGCGTGATGGCGATGGGCACGCCGATGATCAGCGTCAGTAGAAAGGAAATGGAGAGGACTGCACTCATACGACGGAAAACTCCGCTGCCTTGGCCTGATCTTCCGCGTTGGTCTGATGGGTGATCAACCGCCGGGACATCAGCAATGTGTGAACGAGCATCAGCAGCGAGCCGACGGGGATGGCGAGATAGATGGCTCCCAACGAAAGCCGCAGCACGGCGCTCTCCTGCTTCCAGGCAAAGAGCGAGTATTTGAGCCCGAACCAGGCGACGATGGCGAAGAAGCCCAGCATCATCAGGAATACTGAGAAGCGTAACCATTGCGCCCAAAGCGGTGGCAGGGCGTTCTGAAAATTATCGATTGCGATATGGGCGCCTTCGCGCATGGCAAGGCCGACGGCGAGCCAGGCAACCCAGATCATCATGTAGCGGGTGATTTCCTCGACCCATGGCAGCGACGTGCCGAAGAGATATCGCAGGACGACATTGGCGAAGACTAGAATGGCCATAGCGAGCATCAGCGAGCCGACAACGAATTGGTTGGCCCACGTAAAGGAACGGTCAAATTTCGAAAGCATCATGTTCTCCCGTGGGGATGCCGGCGGTCACCGACATCCCGTGACGGTCCCGATCAGTTGAGGTACGGTTCGGCTTTCACCGGCAGGCGCCAGATGGTGAAGTTCGGCACCTCGGGGTCCTTGAAGTTCATGTCACCATCGACCCACACGTGCAGGTGGTTGGAAATGACATGCAGGTTGCCGTCGGGCGCCCAGGCGAGCGTGTCCGGCCAGACCATTTCTGGATGATAGGCGACTTGGCTGAGACGACGGGTGTTGGTGTCGTACTTGAGCACGCCGTTGAGCTGCAGGGCGGTGAGATAGATATTGCCAGCCTTGTCGGCCGTAAGGCCGTCCGTGTTCGAGGGCAAGACCACTTCGACACGCACGGCCGCCTGCAACTCGGACTCGGAAACGCTGACGTCACGCAGCAGTGCTGTCGGCAGGGAATAGAGTGTGTTGCCGGTAAGATTCGTCCAGTAGAGCGTCTTACGGTCACCCGAAAGCGCGATGCCATCGGCACCGGTGCGCATACGCCCATTCTTCAGCACCTGCCGCCCGTTGATGGCGAAACTAAATTGGGCCTCGTCATTCGTGAATTTCGAGGCATTGAGAACGCGGCGGGCGGTATTGGCCTTCTTATCATACACGATCAGGCCGCCACAGAGCGGGTCGGCAAAGATGCCGCTGTCGGAGATGTAAGCAAAACCAGATTCGTTGTCGACAACCACGTCGTTGAGGAATGAGCACTTCTTGTCGGAAACCTCGGGTCCGAATTCGAGGCGCTGGACTTCCTTATTGGCCTTGATGTCCCAGAGCACGAGTTTCTCGTCCTTTGGACCGGAGGGCGCACCTGCGATATGGCCCTGATCGAGCATCCACATCACGTCGTTCTCATCGACTTCGAAGCCGAGCACGGCCTTAAGGCCGGCTTCATTGGAAACGGCGTTCAGTTCCTCCGAGGGGAAAGCTTCCAGTTCATAGCTGTCTCCTCTCTTGAGCAGTTTGGAAACCGTCGCCGGCATGTCGGACCCGCCCCAGCGGGCCGTGGTCACATACATTGTGCCAGTCGAATCGAATTTCAGGCCCTGAACCAGTGTCTTGCCGAAAAGCGGGCTTGCCTGCCATTTGGCGGCAGCTTCTGCGTTATCAACCTTATAGGTAACGCTGTTCCAGCGCACGACTGGTACGACACCCTTGTCGTCGGCATATGCCGCGCCCGTCGGCGCCGCCGCAATTGTTAATGCAGCAATCGCTGCGGCGATGCTTACTTCGGCTATTCTCATGCTATATCCCCTCCCAGGAATTGGCGTTTCAATCTCGTCCGCCTAACTGCTACCTTAGGCGGCAGTTTAAGCTAAGGTAGCAGTTTTCCGACTACTGTAAAGGGGGTATGCATGTCCGTGTCCAAATCATCGCCTGACGGTCGGCTTGAAGGGAGTCAGGAAGGACGCAAGGGGGGAGGCCGGCTTGCTCGTCCGGCGCTGCTCGTCGACGAGGTTATGCGGTCAATTCGCGACATGATTGTCGATGGTCGGGTGAGGCCGGGCGAGCGGCTCTCAGAGAACGCACTTGCCGCCGAGCTTGGCGTTTCAACCACCCCGGTCCGTGAGGCCATTGCGCTGCTACGCCGTCAGGGATTGGTAACTGTCCAACCGCAGTCAGGAACTTATGTTTTCGAACTTCAACCAGGCGAGCTCAATCGTCTGTGCGAATTGCGGTTTGCGCTCGAACCTTCAGCAGTTCAGCTTGCCCTGCAGAACCCTGAAAGCTCGCTTTCAGAGACACTCGACCGTATTGTTGCCCACATGAAAAAGGCGCAGGCGGAAGGCCGCACACGGGACTATTTGGCTCTCGATACCAGCTTCCACGATGCAATAATCGGCGCGTCTGACAATGAATATTTTAACAGCGCATACGCCTTGATTGGCGCCAAAATGGCCGCGTTGCGCTATCGTCTAGGCGCCGATCCGCATCACATGGAAAAATCGATGCGGGAGCACATCGAGATTGCGGACGCCATCCGGGCACGAGACCTTAGTCGCGCTGTCAGCATCCTTGTCCGTCATATTGCCCGCAAGGAGGGGTCCTACTGGGAACATCTCGATACCGAGAATTTGGGCCGACTTGAGCGCGAGCTGCGCAAATTGTGACGCCCCATCTGACTCTGTACTATGGGTCGAGCAATTCAGCCAAGACCTCCTCTGCTACGTCGAGTGCCGCACCTACGCGCGCAACTTTTCTTATACCAGGGCGGAATGCTAAGAAAACCGGCGCCTCGGGGGAGGTCCAATCAGGCAAGCAGCGCACGAGTTTTCCGCTCTGCACGTCGTTGCCAAGCATGAAAGACGGAATGAAGGCAAGACCCTGTCCGCTGCGTGCGAGCTCCCGGAGGATGCCGAAGCTCCGCACGGCGATGGGTCCGTTCACCTCTACGGCCGCCTGCAGGTCACCCGACACGAAGCGCCACGTTGCACCCGGTCGATCACCGCGGAAAGTGAGGCAGGGAGTACCGGTGAGGTCCGCCGGCTGCTCTAGATTCAACGTTTCTGCAAGGCTCGGCGCAGCCACCAGCCATCGCGCGAAGCTCCCCATACGGCGGGCCACCAGCCTGTCGTCATCGATGCTGCCCACACGAATGGCGAAGTCGGTACCGGGGTCCTGCATGTCCTCGAAGGCGTAGTCTACGCGCATCACGAGGTTGAGTTCGGGATGGCGACGCCTGAGTTCGGGGAAGAGTCGCGTTGCTACCAGAGAACCGAACTCAGGCGTAGCGGCAATCGTCACCTGTCCGGAAATGGTGACGCGTTCTTCCCTCACGGTTTCCTCCAGAAGACCGATTTCCGCGAGAATGGACCTAATGCGATCATCAAGTCTCCGCCCCACCGGCGTCAGGCGCAAAGAACGGGCACTCCTCTCCACGAGGCGCACACCGAAGTGATCCTCAAGTTGGCTGACGTGGCGGCTCACGCCTGACTTCGCCATGCCGAGTTGATCAGCCGCAGCACTGATCCCACCGAGGCGGGCGACGGTGTGGAAGCTCCGCAGCGCGGACAGACTTAAGGTTCCAAAATCTGCAACCATATGTTCAGTATCGCCTATCTGTTCTGATTTGTGAAGCGGATTTAACTCTAGCTTCGTCACCGCGCCCTGTCGGCGCAATGCAGGAGAAACGAGCTCATGAACATTCTTATCACCGGCGCGAACAGTGGGTTCGGCCAGCTCATCATTTCCGAACTGCTTAAGTCGGGGCACCGGGTCGCAGGATCGATGCGTGATGTGGACGGGCGAAATGCCCAGGCGGCGGCAGCTTTGAGGGCGAGTGGTGTGGAGATCGTCGAGATCGACGTGACCAACGACGCCTCGGTTGCGGTGGGCGTCGCAGCTGCAACGGAGCGACTGGAACAGATCGACGTCCTCATCAACAATGCGGGTGTCGGCGCACACGGGTTACAGGAGAACTTCTCTGCCGCGGATTTCCGCCGCCTGTTCGAGATCAATCTCTTCGGGGTCCAGCGCATGATCCGTGCGGTGCTGCCTGAGATGCGGGAACGGGGCACGGGACTAATCCTCAACGTATCCAGCCTCTTGGGACGTGTCGCACTGCCTTTCTATGGACCGTACAACGCGACGAAGTGGGCGCTCGAGGCTTTGTCTGAGAACTACCGTGCCGAGCTCAGCCGGTTCGGGGTGGACGTGGCATTGATCGAACCGGGCGGCTTCCCGACAGGCTTCATCGGCAATCTGATGCTGCCCTCGAACCCTGACCGTGACACTGGGTACGGTGCGATGGCAGCGGCACCGCGGGAGAGCCTCGAGCATTTCGAGGGTTTCCTCACTGCGAACCCGCAGCAGCATCCGCGGCTCGTGGCAGAAGCGCTCGCTGCCGTTGTTAACACGAAGCCTGGGGAGCGATCGTTCCGTACCGAAGTCGATCGCATCGGTATGGCGGATGCCATACGCCCGATGAACGACTTGCAGGCAGAGGTTACGACAGGTATCTTCGCGAATTTGGGCATCGCCGAAATGCTCCAGATCAATCTGTCGGCAGCTCGGGCGGCGTGACGCGTATTGAGCTCCGGACCGCCGCGGTCCGGAGCGCTCGCTGACAGGGTGAAGCAACAAGGTGCGGAGTTCTCATCGCCCGGGTGGCCCGGCATAGCTGGCCGTTGAGTTCAGAAGTGTTGAGTTATCGCGCTGGAGGGACCTTTGGGGCGTTACTACCTCCGTTCTTTTCGACGGAAATCGCTAAGCCAATGGTCTTGTAGACCCACAAGGGCTTGACGGAGAAAGAATCCCAGACGGCTGTCGCGTTCTTCGGTGCACCGAAAAGTTCTCCGCGGTCGACACGCCGTCCCGTCAGCTGTATCTGTACGATCGCACCATCAATGGTGCCGCATTTCTCCAAGATCGACAGTTGCCTGCCAAGGCCCTGACAGCTTGGCCAACCGCACCTCAAGCGCCGAGTTTGATGCGTTTCGGGAGAACGCAGTTCCCAATTTGGTTCCAATCCGCTGGTCAAGCAAAACCGCTGTACAGCCATGGATCCGACCCCTTTGAGGGAGTTCGATCTCCGTGGCGTTTGCTGGCGGTGGCAACGGGACTAACATGGAACCTCGCTAGTTTCCGACAATTGCCCCTTGCCGGGTTGGCCCCCTAGACAGTCCCGGCGGATTTCAGTCGGGGGGTATCCAGCGCATCCAGCAGGAGAGCGCGTGCATAGGCTATCCGAGGGTGTCGCAAGGCACCTCTGGCCCAAACTAGGCGCAGACCATTGCCAGGACGCTCGGTGGGGGCTGGAATTTCAGCTAGCAGGTCCGCCTGAATGTCGCCTTGGCACAGATAGTCGGGAAGCACCGTCCAGCCTGCGCCCGACAGGACGAGTGATCGCAAAACGCGGAGGTCGGGGACAGACGCCACCGGACGCCGTCCGTCCAACGACAGTCCGTTTGCGGCAAGCCAGGTGCGGATGAGTGGAAGATCAAGATCGTATGAGACGAAGGGTGCATCAATGCCGTCGTCCGCCATGGACGGAAGTGTCACGGCGACAAGCGTCTCGGTTCCGATGAGGTGGCTGTCAAGGCGCGGGTCTTCGGGTGAGGAGGCGGTAACTGCCAGATCGACAGCGTCGGACAGCAGAAGTTCGTAAAGGCTCTTCTTGTTGCCCGTCTGGATGCGCACCTCCAGCCCTGCCTCTGTTAGCCGTGGCAAGACCGGAGCAATCCGGGCGCTCAGGTATTCGGCCGGGCCCGCCAGATGCACCACGCCCGACAACTTGGCCGACCGCGCCTTGACTGTGGCCAGCGCGGCCTCGGCACGGTCCAGAGACTGGCCCAGACTGGCCGCGAGGTCGTCAGCAACCGCGGTCGGCACGACCCCGCGGGCATGGCGTTGGAACAAAGGGCGGCCCAGCTGCGCCTCTAGGGCTGCGATATGGCCTGAAACGGCGGGTTGCGTGAGGCCGAGCAGCCGCGCGGCCTCGCTGATCGATCCGCGCCGGTGCACCTCGACGAAGGTGCGCAGATGGACGAGGGACATGAGGGCTCCGAAAGGATAGTATAAAATTTCTGATGGATGATACCAAAATGCGAAAGATGTCGCGATGAGAAAAGGGGTCTATCTAGGGTCCATCACCAAGGACGGAGACCAAAATGAACCCCAAGATCCTGATCATTACCACCTCGGCCGCCACGATGGGCACCAGCGACGATCCCACCGGCCTGTGGCTGGAAGAGCTGACCACCCCTTGGTACGCCTTCGTCGATGCAGGGGCCGATCTGACGCTGGCCTCGATTGCAGGCGGGAAGATCCCGGTCGATCCGCGCAGCATGAAGCCCGCCGGCGAGAACGATGCCTCGGTCGAACGTGCCCTGAAGGACGCGACATTCCAGCGCCTCATTGCTGAGACCCCGAAGTTCGACACGCTGGATGCCTCGGCCTATGACGCGATCCTGCTGCCCGGTGGCCACGGGACGATGTTCGACTACCCCCAGAACGCGGCGCTCGCTCGCCTGGTGGCCGACTTCGACGCGGCTGGCAAGGTGGTTGCTGCAGTCTGCCACGGTCCGGCGGGGCTTGTGGGGGCTCGCAAGGCCGACGGTACGCCGGTGGTCGCGGGCCGTCGGGTGGCTGCTTTCACCGATAGCGAAGAGCGCGCGGCCGGGCTGGACAAGGCCGTGCCCTTCCTTCTGGAAACCCGCCTGAAGGAATTGGGCGCGCGGCATGAGTCCGGCCCCGACTTCAAGCCCTTCGCCCTGCGCGACGGCAACCTCGTCACCGGGCAGAACCCCGCTTCGGCCGAACCGCTGGCGAAGCTGGTGATGGAAGCGCTCGCAGCCCGGGACGCCGCATGACGCGCTATCTGCACACCATGATCCGGGTGACCGAACCCGAGGCGACGATCCGGTTTTTCAACCTGATCGGCCTCACGGAGACCCGACGGATCGAGAACGAAAAGGGGCGCTTCACCCTGATCTTCCTTGCCGCCGATGAGGACCGCGAGGCAGCTCTGGCGCGCCGCGCGCCCGAGGTGGAGCTGACCTGGAACTGGGATCCTGAGCCCTATTCCGGCGGGCGGAACTTTGGCCACTTGGCCTTCCGCGTGCAGGACATCTACGCGACTTGCGCCCGCCTGATGGCTGCGGGAGTGATCATCAACCGCCCCCCTCGGGATGGCCACATGGCCTTTGTGCGCACCCCAGACGGCATCTCGCTGGAACTCTTGCAGGAGGGCGAACACCTCGCCCCGGCCGAGCCCTGGGCGTCGATGCCGAACAACGGCAACTGGTGAGAACCGGACCCGGGCGATATGCACGCCCGGGTCGCAACCTTAAGATATGCCGGCAGGAAATCCGATTGCAACGACTCTCGCTGTCAAACGGCCTCAGCCTGTCGCGCATCGTATAGACAACGGCCTGCTGCTTGGATGCGCCGCATCGTTATGCATTTAGCGCGGGAGACCCCTTAACCCGGTTTCTATAGACGGGACCGCAGATAGGTGCTGACCGATCTGAAACAAACCAGCTGGAGTCGCTCGCCATGGTGGCACCGCGTCTTCCGATCTCAATTCCAAAGGAGAACCCATGTCCAAAGTCATTCTCATCACCGGCGCCTCCTCCGGCATCGGGGAAATCTGCGCCCGCTTCGCGGTAAAGGCCGGCCACCGGGTGGCGCTGGCGGCGCGTACTGCCAATAAGCTCGAGGCGCTAGTTAATGAATTCGGCGCGGAAAACGCCATTGCTCTGCCCACCGACGTCACTGATCCCGCCGCGCAGGCGCGCATGATAGAAGAGGCCGTTGCACACTTTGGCCGTCTTGACGTGGTGGTGCCCAATGCAGGTCTGGGGGCCTCGGCCCGTGGCACCGAGGCGGGCTCCGTTGAGAGTTTCCGCGAGATGATCGAGGTAAATTGCCTCGCGGTCACCTACACGGCAAAGTTCGCGCTACCCCACCTGCGGGCCACGAAAGGACATCTGGTGCTGATCGGCTCGCTAGCCGCGCAGGGCGCCGTTTGGGGGTCGGTTTATTCAGCCACCAAGTGGTTCATCCGCGGCTATGCGGATAACCTCGGCGCTGAGTTGGGCGATGCGGGTGGGCGGGTCACTTGCCTACACCCTGGCATGACGGACACGCCATTCTTCGACTTCGAGAAGCCCGATGCCCTGCGTCCCGAGGACGTTGCCCGCGCCTTCATGTTCGCCATCGAGCAACCTGAGCACGTGCAGCTGCCGCATTTGCCCATCTATCCGAAACCGAAGAAGCCCTACTACGACCCGCACCACTGACGCCGGCTACCAGTCGTAGCTCGAGAAAAACGTTCTCACCACAAAATGTATGTTCCATAATTTTGCTTATCGCAAAAAAGAGGAGGCAGCCCTCGGCAGCCCAAGAGTCGCCGCCATAGCACCGTGCCGGTTACTCGCTTATCAATTGGACGAAGCACGAGGGTCCTTATCGGCCATTGACGTGGACAGATTCTAGCCCGATCCTGTTTATGACCGCGTTTGGGAAAACACTTTGCAGCAGGATAGCTTGTTAATTTTAAGTTCGTCTCATCTAAATTATGAGACGATGCTTTATCTGAGTATTACGGACTGTATCCAGTGGCCTTTCGTTGGAGGTCCTTTCCAAGACAAGGGTTGGTTTTTCCACGTCGATGACGAGGTGCGTGCAGAACCCGGTGAACCTTTCGCGGATCTGTATGAAGCCATGAACCACGCTGCAGTTCGCGGATACAGCCACATTCTGTTTTATGATCTGGGTGACACTTGTGACGGGCTTACGGTTTTTCGAGACCCGGAACTTGAGGAATTAGATGGGGTCTTTTACTTGGGACTCCTGGAGCACTTGTTGCCACGTGATCTGCCCCCAATTTCGACCGGACGGTCGGCCTGAGCAGAAAGGCTCAGGTACGGCCTTATGTTTAACCAGTGTCGACACGTCGGATTGCTTACGGGTGATAGCCGCTGTAGACGGCAAACAACCGAGCAAAAGCTGAAGATCATTGAGTAAATCTTCAAACGTGGGTCGGGTCCATCTCCCTCCGGCAGAAGGCAGCTGGATCTCTGCTGAAAGAAGTTGGTAGGCTGTCCGTGGGTGGCCACGAAAGCCAAGGCTGGGCTGGAGGGTAACGAATATATGGGCGGGCTTACAACCTCGCTTGATGTGTAATGCCACAAATTGGTCGAGCGCCGTATCCTCGAAGCGGTGGCAGAATGTCAGCGAGCTATGGAAGAGGTAAGCCGAGCGTCAAAGCGTTGCGAGCATTTGTTCAGCGGCGATGGGTCAAGCGTAACACGTGCCACACCCAGCGAAATGTCATAACGCTTTCACGATCCTCTTGAGTCTTCGCTATCAATCGCTCCGATTTTCCGCAAGGTTTCGGGGCAAACTCGCGATGACGCGGAAAATCATATCGGCTCATAACTGCTCGGTGTCAGGGCTGTCGGCGCGATCTTTATGCAAGTCTCAGTGTAATCAGGCCCCCGCAACCACTGACATCCGCAATGAAATGCAAAGCTCCTCGCAAAAAAAACGAGGAGCTTTTTGTGTTTCGGACGCTCGTTCAACTCTCCAAGCTAACCTCTCACATTGAGATAGACCGCAAACAACGAACGCGTTGCCGTGATGTAGAGGCGGTTTTTCTCGGGTCCTCCAAAGCAGACATTGCTCACGGTCTCGGGGATCAGGATCTTGCCGAGGAGCTTCCCATCAGGCCCAAGGCAATGGACGCCATCGCCGGCACTCGTCCAAACATGTCCCGCGTCGTCAATTCTAAGGCCATCATACATGCCGTTCGGGCACTCGGAGAACACACGGCCTGAGGACGGTTTCGCCGACGTATCCAATGTATAGGCCATGAGCTTAGCTGGCTGAACACCGCTGTCGACCACGTAGAGGGTCTCTTCATCACCCGACAAGGCAAGGCCATTCGGCTGCTGCAGATCGGTGATCACCGCCTCAAGCTGACCGCTTGGTGTGAGCCGATAGACGTTTCGGCTGCCGATTTCGCTTTCCGCCAGCGACCCCTCATACGGGGTGGAGATGCCATAGCTTGGATCGGTGAACCAGATATTGCCTTCGGTGTCGGCAATCACGTCGTTCGGCGAATTCAGCCGCTTTCCTTCGAACCTCTCAGCAAGAATTGTAAGCCTGCCATCGTGCTCCCGGCGGGTCACACGTCGAGTGAGGTGCTCGCAGGAGATCACGCGTCCTTCGCGATCAAGCGTGTGGCCGTTGGCAAAATTCGACGGGGCTTCGAAGGTTGCGACGGTGTCGTTGACCTCGTCGTATCGCATCACCCTGTTGTTCGGGATGTCCGAAAACAACAAATGGCGTGCTGCCGGCACGTAGACAGGTCCCTCGAGCCACCGCCCGCCTGTGTAGAGCAGGTCAACATGCACATTCGGCAGGATCAGCGATCTGAACGCCGGATCAATGATCTCGAACCAGTCCGTGTAACGCATAGCACCCACGTCCCCCGCGAGGTTAAAGCCTACTCATCCAACCCAGCCCCTCACGGGTGCCGGCAGCCGGACGATATTCGCAGCCGACATAGCCCTGGTAGCCGATCGCATCGATCTCAGCGAAGATCCTGAGGTCATCAAGTTCGCCGGTGAGTGGTTCATGGCGTTCGGGCACCGAGGCGATCTGGATATGGCCGATGACCGGTGCCATCTGTCGAAGTGCCATGATCACGTCCCCATGCAGAATCTGCCGGTGGTAGACGTCGAACTGCAGCTTCACATGGGCCGCATCCATTTCGGCGATGAAGTCGGCCGCGCGGTCGAAGTCGTTGAGGAAATAGCCCGGCATGTCGCGACCGTTGATCGGTTCGATGACGAGGCCGATGGCTGCCTCCCCCGTGCGGTCGGCGGCGCGCTTCAAGTTATTGCGATAGGTCGCGATGGCTTGCGGATCCGCTGCTGGCGCTAGGCCTGCCATCATATGTAGGAGCGGCGTGCCGATGACCTTGGCATAGGCGATTGCCGTGTCGAGCGCTGCTGCGAAGTCCGCCTCGCGGCCGGGGATGGCTGCCATGCCCCGCTCGCCTGCCGCCCAATCGCCGGGTGGCATGTTGAACAGCGCCTGGGCCAAGCCTGCCGCCTGCAGGCGTTCCGCGACGAGTTCGGCCGGGTGCTCGTAAGGGAAGAGATATTCGACGGCCGTGAAGCCGCAGTCGGCTGCGGCCGCGAAACGGTCGAGGAAGGGAACCTCGTTGAACATCATCGACAGGTTGGCGGCAAACTTCGGCATATCAGTCCTCGTCTTCCATACCGGGCAGCTTGAGGCCGGCAACCTTTGCCAGCAGGCGCGCAACCGAGCTGTCGTCGTCGCGCCCCATGCCGGCGGCTTCGGTCATGATGAAGAGCTGCAGGGCGGCGCTCGCAATCGGCAGGGGGAATTTCGTCTGGCGACCGATATCCGAAACGATGCCGAGATCCTTGGTGAAGATCGCGACAGCACTATGCGGCGTGTAATCGCCTTCCAGCACATGCGGGATACGGTTTTCAAACATCCAGCTGTTGCCGGCCGACTTGGTGATCACGTCGAAGACGCGGGAAATGTCGAGGTCCATGCTCTTGGCGAAGGTGATCGCCTCGCAGGCGGCGGCGATGTGTACGCCTGCCAGCAGCTGGTTGACGATCTTGAACGAGGAGCCGATGCCGGGCTGATCGCCGAGTTCGTAGACCGTTCCGGCCATCGCATCGAGCGCTGATCGGGCGGCGGTGAAAGCGGCGGACGAGCCAGAGGCCATGAAGGTCAACTGGCCGGCTTCGGCCTTCTTCGAACCGCCGCTGATCGGACCATCGACATAGAGAAGGCCTGCTTCTTCGACACGGGCTGCGAAGCGCTTGGCCTCAGCCGGCGAAATGGTGGCGCAGGCAATGATGACGCCGCCGGACTTCATGGCAGCGACCACACCATTCTCGCCAAAGAGCACGGTCTCTGTCTGGGCAGCGTTCACCACCACGATGACGGCAACATCGGCGCCCGCAACAGCATCCCCCGGATTGGCGCCCGGGGTGCCGCCGGCGGCCTCGAGCGCGTTCAGCGCATCGGCACTGATGTCAAAGCCACGCACGGCATGTCCGGCCCGGACCAGCGAGCGCGCCATGCCGAGGCCCATGGAGCCGAGGCCGACGACGGCGACGGACGGAAGGTGAGACATCAGCGAAAGCTCCTTTTGTAGCCACGGATCAAAAGCATGGCCAGAATGATGACACCGAAGACAATCTGCCTGAAGGCTTCCGGCATCTGCAGCACAGAGAGGATCGAGGACAGGAGGGTGATGAAGATCGCGCCGACGATCGTGCCGCCATATCCACCCTGGCCTCCCATGATCGACGTGCCCCCAATAACCACGGCGGTGATAACAGGCAGCATATAGGGGTCGCCCATGCCCTGATAGGCCTGGTTGGCATAGCCGGCCAGCAGGATGGCGCCAATGGCCGTAAAAACGCCGGCGACCACGAAGGTGAGGGTGGTGACAAACCTCACGCGAATGCCGGAGAGATAGACTGCCTTTTCCGAATTGCCCATGGCGATCAGATATTTGCCGTAGACGGTCCGGTGCAGCAGGTAAAACATTGCGGCCATGACGACGAGCCAGAACAGGAAGGCGTTGGGAATGCCGAAACTGCGCTCGAGCGACAGTGTGATCGACAGTGGCGGGGCCATGCCGCGCGGCTTGAAGCCGCCGGTGAAGAAGACCACAGAGCCGATCAGCATCGAGTTCATTGCCAGTGTCCAGACCATGGACGGCAGGCGCAGGAAGGCGACGCCGATGCCGTTGATCAGGCCGATCAAAGCGCCGGTCGCAAGCCCGATCGGGATGGCGAGAGTGGCAAGTGTCGGATCCTGCGAGCCCGCAACCGTCGTGGTGACAATGGCAATCGCGGTGATCGCGGCCGGCACCGAAAGATCGATATGACCGAGCAGGATGACGAGCGTGGCGCCGGCCGCAATGATCCCGAGGAAAGAGGCGATCTGCAGTTGCTGGAGGAGATAACCCGCCGTCAGAAATGTCGGCAAAATGGTTCCGCCAGCGGCCAGCAGCAGGCCGCAGCCGATGGCAACAACGAGAACGGCAGGATCGACGGGAAGGCTTGGCCTTGATGGCCCTGATATCGCGCGGTCGGTCATTGGGCGAACAACTTCAGTTTGTTGCGAACACGCAGCACGCCGACGGAGCCGAAGGCAATCGCGAGCGCCAGGATCAGCCCCTCGAAGAAGGGCTGGGCGAGGGGAGGAAGGCCCGAGAAGAACATCAGCGAGGCGACGGTCTTCAACAGCATGGCACCGACGGCGACGCCGACTGCCGTGCCGATGCCACCGGCAAGCGACACGCCTCCAAGCACGATCGCCGCAATCGAGTTCAGAGTGTAGGTCGGACCGATGCCGGCATCGCCGGTCATCGTCACCATGGAGACATACAGCCCGGCCATGCCGGCCATGAGCCCGCCCAGCACGTGAGCGGAGATGCGCATCGCTGTTGTGTTAATGCCGGTGAGCTGTGCCGAATGCTCGTTGGCTCCAAGCGCCTTCAGCGCCACGCCGAAACTCGTCTTGCGCAGCACGATGGTGATCACGAGCACGGTCACAATGATTAGCAGCAGCGAGGTTGGGATAGGGCCGATGGCATAGGTGAAGGCATCGGAAAGCTCGGAGTTTACTCCGCCGCCCGGCGTCGGCCGGAGATAAAGCGCAATGCCGGAATAGATCGCGCCGGTGGCGAGAGTTGCGACGATCGGCGGCACGTTCCCGAAGCAGACGAACAGGCCGGTGAATAGCCCGCAGGCCATGCCGACCAGGAGCACGGCGGCCATGCCGAAGACAAGCGATCCGCCATCGCCGGCGAGTACGAAAGAAGCGGTGACATTGGTGAGTGCCACGACCGCACCGACCGAAAGGTCAATGCCGCGCACCAGGACGACGAAAAACTGGGCGAAGGCAGCAAACACCAGGAGCGCCGACTGGTTGGACCAGATCGTCAGCACATAGGTGGAGAGCCCCCGCGGATGGGTGGCGATGTAGAGCACGAAGAGTGCAACGAAGGCTATGGTCGGAATGATGACGCGCAGGTTGCGTCGGATGTAGAGCGCGGTCATTGCACGGTCTCCGGCGCTGGTGTGGCGGTGCTGAGGCCCATGGCGGCTGAAATCAGGTTTTCAGGCGTCAGTGTGTCTCCGCTCAGTTCCCGCGCGATGCGGCCACGATAGAAGACTGCGACCCGGTCGCAGAGATGCACCAGCTCTTCGTAGTCCGTTGACTGCATGACAATCGCGATGCCCTGTCCGGCAAGGTCGGTGAGCAGGCGGTAAATCTGCGCCTTGGTCTTCACGTCGATGCCGCGGGTGGGATCGAGCAGCAGCAGGCAGCGTGGTCCAAGCGCCAGCCATTTGGCAAGCAGCACCTTTTGTTGGTTGCCACCTGACAGCGACATGACGGGATCGGAGAGCTGGCCATAGGTCAGTTCGAGGCGTTCGAGAAGGGCGAGGCAGCGGGCGTCGAGCGCTTCGCTGTCGCCGTGAAGCCCGATACCGGCAAGCCGCATATTGTCTGATATCGACAGCGGCTGGATCATGCCCTCGGTCTTGCGGTCTTCGGGAACCAGCGCGATACCGATCTCCGGTGACTTCGACCGATGCGGCGAGCGGCGCTCATAGGTCTTGCCTGAAAGCTCGATCGACCCGCTAACGCCCGAAAGTGTGCCGAAGATCGCTTCGAGAACGCGCTGCTGACCCTGGCCTTCCAGGCCGCCAAGACCATAGATCTCGCCGGGGCGCACTGTGAAGCCGACATCGAAGAGTTCCCCGGCGAACGACAAGTCCTTGATGGAAAGAAGCGGCGCTGTATTTGCGGGCACGGCCGAACGCGGTGGCGGGAAGAGCCGGTCCATGGTCTCGCCGATCATCAGCGACACGATGCTCTGGTTGTCGATCGTGCCTGCCGGGAAGGTGCGGACATGCTGTCCGGCGCGAAAGACCGAGATCGTGTCGGCAAGCGCCTCCACCTCGTGGAAACGATGAGAAATGAAGAGGATGCAGCAACCTTCGTCGCGCAGTTTCCGGATGACGGTGAAAACTTTCTCGACGGCGGAGGCGCCGAGTGCCGAAGTGGCCTCATCGAGGATGAGAAGACGTGGTTTCTGATAGAGCGCCTTGGCGATTTCCACCCGTTGCCGATCGGCCAGCGACAGCTCTTCGACGGGGGTGTCGAGAGAAATGCTCTCGGCTCCGATCAGGTCGAGGGCGGCTCGGGCTTCTTCATAGGCCTTGGCGAGCATGAAGCCGAAGCGTGTCTGCGGGCGGGCGAGCGTGATGTTGTCGCCGACCGATAGGGTCGGCAGGAGCGAGAGTTCCTGAAACATGCAGACGATACCGGCGGCCGAGGCCTGGCGCGTTCCTGAAAAGCGGATGGAGCGGCCTTCAAGGCGGATCTCGCCCGTCGTCGGCTGTATGGCCCCGGAAAGCAGTTTCATCAGGGTCGACTTGCCGGCGCCGTTTTCGCCGAGGATGGCGTGCACGGAGCCTGGTCGTGCGGAAAAGTCGATAGTCTTCAGGGCCTGGATCGGTCCGTAGGATTTCGAAATCCCCGAAAGCTCGATGAGCGGAGCTGTCGTCATTGTGGCATGTCCTGGTATGGGTCGGGCGGCGGCGCCCTATGAGGTGTCAGGCGCCGCCGTCCAGCCGGGAGGATCAGGTATTGTCCGGGGTCTGACCGAGCAGCTCTTCCGGGGTAAAGACCGGGAAGCAATTCGGATAGCCTGTCGTCGTGTAGAAGGTGTCCGGCAGGTTCGGGAAGTAGTCAGTGCCTTCCTTCAGCTCTGAATTGTCCTTGTTCGGGATCGGCAGGAACACTTTCTGTGGCAGGGCATTGCCTTCGAGCAGCGAGACAGCGGCTTCGAGTGCGACGGCCGACATGACAGGCGCCTGGGCTGCAGTGAGGCCCGGATACTTGCCTTCGGCGATCAGCTTGCGGGCGCCGTTGCCGGCATCACCACCGATCGGAACGACCGGGTGACCGGCATTCTTCATCGCGTTCAGTGCGCCGATCGTGCCTTCCTGGACCATCACGCCGTCGAAGTTGCCATTGGTGGCGATTGCGTCGGCGGTGACCTTCTGCACGGTGCCGGCATCCCAGTTGCCGACCACCTGGACGACCTTGAGGCCCGGATGCTTGTCGAGCACGGAGCGCATGCCGAGATGGTTGTCGCGGTCGGTCGCATTGCCCGGCAGGCCGGAGACTTCGAGCACGCTGCCCTCGACCTTGCCCTTGGCCTTCTCGATTTCACGGACGACGGCTTCCGCCTTCATTGCGCCGAGCTCGAACTGGTTTTCATTCACCTGCACGATCGCATCGGTATCGAGCACGTTGTCGAATGGCACGAGCACCGTGCCGGCCTGTTCGGCGCGCTTGATGACGGAGGAGAAGGCAGTCGGGTTGACGGCGATGAAGGTGATCGCGTCGTAGCCGGCGGCGATGAAGTTGTCTATCGCAGCGATCTGGGCGGCACTGTCATTGCCAACCGAGACGACGGTGAATTCGGACAGCTTCGCCTTGTTTTCTTCACGTGCGGCCCAGGCCTTTGCGCCCTGGATGGCGGTTACGCGCCAGTCATTGCCGGCAAAGCCGTTGACGAAGGCAACCTTGTAGGGGCCGTCCCGCTTCTCGTACTTGATGACCTTGGCATTGTCGGGTGCTGCAGAGAAGCACTCCGGACGATGGGTGTCCTCGGCGCGGACGGCCGAAGTGAAACTGAAGGCGCAGAGCATCGCGGCCGACGCGGCAAGCGCGGCCTTGTTAAAGGTTCTCACGGTGAACTCCTCCCGAAGTATAATCTCCCAGAAAGCGCTAATCTCAGCGCTAACATAATTTTTTAAGCACATCCTCTAGCCACGATCAAGCGAAATATGTTAGCGCTGAGATAAAGTTTATGGCACGGTCCTGAAGAGCAGATCGCGTGTCGCCGTCTTGGCCAATTGGCAATGCGGCAGGGGAGGAGACGAAACGAATGCAGCCGGAGACGCCGACGCTCACTCATGTGGCTCGCCTGGCGAATGTCAGTGAGAACACCGTGTCACGGGTCATCCGCAACAAGGGCTCGATTGCGGAGGAAACCCGCAAGCGCGTTCTCGACGCCATCGACACGCTCGGCTACGTCCCCAATCGCGCGGCCGGCTCGCTCGCCTCCTCGGCTTCGCTGATCATTGGCGTGATCCTGCCCTCGCTCTCTAACATCGTTTTCCCCGAGGTGCTGCGCGGCATCCACGCCGGTCTCGCCGACACGCCTTATCAGCCGATGATCGGCGTCACCGATTATGATCTCGGCAAGGAACAGCAGCTCGTCTCCTCGCTGCTCGCCTGGCAGCCGACCGCGCTGATCACCACCGGCTTCGAACACACGGACGCTGCGCGCCGGATGCTGGAGAACAGTCGCATTCGGATTGCCGAACTTATGGACATCGACGATCAGCCGATCGATCTCGCGGTTGGCCTGTCTCATCACCGGGCCGGTCGCGCGACAGCCGAGCATCTGGTGCGGCGCGGCTATAGCCGGATCGGTTATGTTGGTCACGATTGGACAGCCGACCGTCGTGCTCGGGCTCGCTATGACGGCCTCTGCGAAGCGTTGGCTGAAGCCGGCCTGTCGCTCTCCGTCGAGAAGCGCCATGACGGTCCGAGCTCGACGATTGCCGGCCGCGACACGCTGGCCGGCCTGCTGGCCGATGGCACTGTGGCCGATGCCGTCGTCTTCTCCAACGACGACATGGCAGTCGGTGGCTTCATGCACTGTCTGGGCGCCGGAATCCCGGTGCCGGAGCGGCTCGCGCTCTTCGGTTTCAACGGGCTGGAAATCGGCCAGGCGCTGCCGAAGCCTCTGTCGACCGTGCGCTCAAACCGCTTCAACATCGGCAAGACGGCGGTCGAGGCGCTTCTCGCTCAGGCTGAACGGCCGGGCGAAGCGCAGATCATCGACACCGGATTTGCCATAATCGACGGCGCAACGGCCTGACCGCGCGCCACTTCACCGGAGACTGCCATGCTTTTGGGCGCCATTGCCGACGACCTGACCGGAGCCACCGACCTTGCGCTGATGCTGTCACGGGAGGGCATGCGGATCATCCAGACGATCGGTGTTCCCAAGGCTGGCCTTGATCTCTCGGACGTCGACGCGGTGGTGGTGGCGCTGAAGTCGCGCACCAATCCCGCAGCTGAAGCGGTCGCCATGTCGCTCGAGGCCCTCTCCTTCCTGCAGACGGCGGGTGCGACGCAGTTCCTGTTCAAATATTGCTCGACCTTCGATTCCAGTCCCGCCGGCAATATCGGTCCCGTCACCGAAGCCCTGATGCAGGCGCTCGGTACCGATCTGACGATTGTCTGCCCGGCCTTTCCGGCCAATGGCCGTACCATCTACAAGGGCCATCTGTTTGTCGGCGACCAGCTGCTGTCCGATAGCCCGATGCGCAATCATCCGCTGACCCCAATGACCGACAGCTCGCTGGTTCGCCTGATGGCCGGCCAGTCGCAGCTGAAGGTGGGGCTGGTGACTCGTGAGATAGTCGGGCAGGGAGCTTCAGCCGTCGCGCAAGCCTTCGACGCAGCGCGTGGCAAGGGCGAGCAAGCGCTGGTCGTCGATGCACTGACCGGTGCCGATCTCCGGGTGATCGGTGAGGCCGCTGCAGGACTGACCCTGATCACCGGCGGCTCTGGTATCGCGCTGGGTCTGCCGGAGAATTTCCGCCGCGCCGGCCGCTTGCGCTCTTCTGGAGGCGCGCTCGCCTTTTCCGCCCCCGAAGGTCGGTCGATGATCCTCGCCGGGTCCTGCTCGGAAGCGACCCGCGGCCAGATCCGCACCGCGATCGAGGCGGGGGGCCCGACGCTCAAGCTCGACCCTATGGCAATTGCAGAAGGTCGCTTCCGGGTGGAGGAGGCCCTTTCCTGGGCGCTGGCCCAGTCTGCACGGGCACCACTGATCTATTCGAGTGCAGAGCCTGACGAGGTGAAAGCTGCCCAGGCTGCCCTCGGTCGCGAGAGGGCCGGATCGCTGATCGAGCAATTCCTCGCCGAAACCGCGCTCGGCCTCAAGGCCGCTGGCGTCCGCCGCCTGATCGTCGCCGGTGGCGAGACCTCGGGTGCCGTGGTCGGGGCGCTGGCACCCGACGCGCTCTTCATCGGTCCAGAGATCGATCCCGGCGTGCCCTGGACGTTGACGCTCGGACAGACGGAGCCGATGGCGCTTGCGCTCAAGTCCGGCAATTTCGGCGCGCCCGATTTCTTCCTCAAGGCATGGGACCTGCTGCCATGACATCCACTCTCTCCGAGGAAACCCGCCTGCGCGACGAGATCGCCGAGGTCGGCAAATCCCTTTTCGATCGCTGCTTCACCTTCGGCTCGACCGGCAATATCAGCGCGCGGCTCTCGAATGGCGAAATGCTGATGACGCCGACCAATGCCTCCATGGGATCGCTCGATCCCGGCCGGCTGTCGAAATTCACCGCCGAGGGCGTGCATGTCGGCGGTGACAAGCCGACCAAGGAAGCCTTCCTGCACCAATGCATGTACTGCGCCCGGGAAAGCTCGGGCGCGGTCGTACATCTGCATTCCACCCATGCCGTTGCCGTCAGCATTCTCGACGGTCTTGATCCCAACGATGTTCTGCCGCCGCTGACAGCCTATTACGTGATGCGGGTCGGGCGCTTGCCGATGGCGCCCTACTTTCCGCCCGGGGACGCAGCGCTCGCCGAAGCCGTGCGCGAAAGGGCTGAACACAGCCATGCGGTTCTTCTGGCCAACCACGGCCCCGTCGTTGCGGGCAAGACGTTGAAAGAAGCACAGTTTGCGATGGAAGAGCTGGAAGAGACCGCCAAGCTATTTCTGATGCTGCGAGGCGAACGTTTGCGGCCGCTGACCTCTGAGCAGGTCGACACTTTGCGCTCGACCTAATCCGATCGTCTGCTGCACCGCTTTGCCTCACTGACCTTCTGGCTGCAAGTCGCTGTTTCCTGCTTCTCCATACCCTGGCCGCATCTGCTAGAACGATAGGATCGCTGCGTTTATTCGATCGCGCCAGTCGCGTGCGGCAATCAGTTCAGGTGGGAAAAGACCGGGGATTGCAAAAAACGATGCTGACGGGTCGGCGGCATCGATGCTTGCCGCCGCCGCAAGGACGTCGCTGCGGCGGGGATCGCCGCAATCGCCTCGCTTTTTCACCGATGCCATCCAGACCCCCACTGCATAAGCCGTCGCGGCGGCTGTCTCACCTTTCGCCAGCATGTCGACGGTGGGCGCCAAAAGCCGCTGCGGCAGTTTTTGCGTCGTATCGAGCGCGATCTGGAGGTTGCGATGGTCTATGGTCGGATTGGAAAAGCGCGCCAGGAGATCGTCGATATAGGCGGCAAGGTCGATGCCGGGCACCGGATCGAGCGTCGAGACAACCTCTTCCATATGCAGGCGTGCCTTTGCCGCCAGATCCGGTACGGCCATCACGTCGCGAATATAGTCAAGGTCTCCAAGGATCCCGAGATGGGCAAGCAGCGTGTGCGTACCGTTGAGCAATCGCAGCTTCATCTTCTCATAGGGCTCGACATTGCCGGCGAAGATTGCGCCGCCGGCCTCCCAGGCGGGCCGCCCGGAAACAAAGTCATCCTCGATGACCCATTGCAAAAACGGCTCTGTGTCGATTGCCAGTGCGTCCTTGGCTCCGAGCAGTCTTTCGGCACGAAGCCGGGTGGTGTCGGTCGCGGCGGGCACGATCCGGTCGACCATGGAGCAGGGGAACCGACCCTTGTCCGCGATCCAATCGGCCAGCGCGGGATCGCGCAGCTGGGCCATCTCCATAACCAGGCGGCGCACGACCTTGCCGTTGGATGGTAGATTGTCGCAACAAAGAACCGTGAAGGGGGCAAGCCCTGCAGCGCGCCGCAGAGCAAGGCCCTCAACGAGGAAGCCCAGCACACCGACAGGCGCATCTGGCCTCCTGAGGTCCGCAGCTACGGCTTGATGCTCTTGGTCCAACCCGCCCGTTGCCGGATCAAGACCATAGGCTTTTTCCGACACGGTGATCGTCACCACGCGGATCGCCGGATCGGCCAGGGCCGAGAGCACACGGGCACGATCGGACGCGGCACATATCCAGTCGACGGTCGCGCCGATGACCTCGGATTGATCCCCTGCCTCGCTGCGTGTCGTGACTGAGTAGAGCCCATCCTGATTGGCGAGCGCTTCGACCGGCTCCAGCGAACGAAGGTTCACGGCAATGATGCCCCAGGGTCCGAATTCGGCTTCCAGAGCACGCTGCGTGAACACCGCCTGATGCGCCCTGTGGAACGCGCCGATCCCGATATGCACGATGCCGGGTTTCAGTTTCGTCCGGTCAAACTGCGGTTGACGAACCGTATCCGGAAGACCTGTCGTGCTGGAGAGCCTTTGCAATATCAGCCTCCCAGTCCGTATTGGGCATGCGACAGCGCGCGCTCGATCCCGCGAAGCTCTGCCAGGCCCTTGAGCCTGCCGATGGCTGGATAGCCCGGCTGTGCACCACGTGTCAGGTCATCGAGGATTTCCTGGCCGTGGTCGGGACGCATGGGAATTTGATGATCTTCACGCCCCTCCTTGCGCCGTCTTGCCTCCTCCGTCAGGAGGGCCGCGATGACGGCCACCATGTCGGTCCCGCCTTCCAGATGCTCGTCCTCGAAGAAGGAACAGGGGACCGTGTCGGTGTCACGGGTCACGTTGCGGAGATGGACGAAATGGATGCGGTCGGCAAAGCGCTTGGCAAGAAAAGGCAGATCATTGTCAGGGCGCGCACCGAGTGATCCGGTGCAGAGGGTTACGCCGTTGGCGCTGAGATCAACGGCATCCAGCATGTGCGCATAGTCGGCCTCTGTCGACAATATGCGCGGCAGGCCGAGCAGCGACCAGGGCGGATCGTCGCCGTGTGCGCAGATATTGATGCCGACCTGCTGGGCCACCGGCGCGACTTCGCTCAGGAAATCGACGAGGTTTTGCTGCAGCCGTTCGCGGTTGATGCCTTGATAGGAGCGGAGCTTTTCGAGCAACTGCTCGAGCGTGTAGCCATCGGCAGAGCCCGGCAGGCCGGCACCAATGTTCTTGCCGAGGGCCGTGATCTTCGCATCCTCCATGCCGGAGAAACGCCGTGCTGCCTCGTCGGTCAGCCAGTCCGGATAGTCTGCGGCAGCCTCGGGTCGCTTCAGGATATGGATGTCGAAGGCTGCGAAATCGACGAGATCAAAGCGCATGGCTTTGGCGCCGTGACCCGTTTCCCACCGCAAATCGGTCCGCGTCCAGTCGAGGATTGGCATGAAGTTATAGCAGACCGTTCGGATCCCCGAAGCCGACAGGCGTCTGAGCGTTTCCTGCCAGTTGGCGATGTGGCGCTTCCAGTCGCCGGTCTGTGTCTTGATGTCCTCGGACACCGGAATGCTCTCGACCACATCCCAGACCAGGCCGCCGGCGCGGATTACGTCATGCCGTTTGGCAATCTCGTCTTCTGGCCAGACCTCGCCGGTTGCGATGTGGTGCAGTGCCGACACGATGCCCTCGGCGCCCGCCTGGGCTGCATCTCTCACACTGACTTTGTCGATGGGGCCGAACCAGCGCCAGGTATGTCTCATCTCTCGTCCTTCAGGCTTTCATGCGTCTGTGGAAATGTGATCTGCACCTTGCAGGCCTTCGACCGGTCACCGGCCTGTTCAAAGGCTTCCACCACCGCATCGAGTGGGAAGCTGTGCGAGATGATCGGACGCACATCGATCTCACGCGTCGAGATCAACGCGACGGCATCAGAGAACTCTTCATGGAACCGCTGCGAGCCGCGCCAGACGATTTCCTTGCCGACCAGTGCGTTGAGGGGAATGGTGACGTCGCCGGTCACGCCAACCTGGACCAGAATGCCCCGCGGCTTGATCGCCGCAAAGGCGGAGCGGAGGGCAGGGCCAGCCGCCGAGCAATCGAAGACCACGTCGAAATAGCCCTTGCGCTCCGTGAATGGCAAAAGTCCGTTCGGCTCGTTTTTCACATTGATGGCTTGTGTGGCACCCATAACGTGGGCCCGCGACAAGGCGGAATCAGTCAGATCGGTGACCACGATCTGCCCGGCACCAGCATGACGGGCGGCAGCCACGGTCAGGAGACCAATCGGCCCCGCGCCCGTGACAAGAACGGCCTTGGCGTTGAGATCGCCGGCCTGGGCGATTGCATGGAGGCATACCGCCAGCGGCTCTGCGCAGGCCGCTTCTCCCGGTGTGACGTCGCCGCCGACCGGATGGCATTGAATGGCGGGTACGACCAAGTGTTCGCGGAACATGCCGTCTTCATGCGGCAGACGCATGGCCGAGCCCATGAAGCGCATGTCCAGGCAGTGGATGGGTTGCCCGATTCGGCAATACTGGCACTGGCCGCAGGGTTGGGACGGATTGACCGCCACCAGTTGCCCTAGTTCAACGCCCGAAACACCGTCGCCTATTTCCTCCACAAAGCCGGAGGCTTCGTGACCGGCAATGATGGGTTCGCGGACACGGACCGGGCCAAAGCCGCCATCCTGGTAGTAATGCAGGTCCGAACCGCAGATGCCACCTGCTGCCATCGCAAGTCGAACCTCGCCGGCGCCACATGTCGTATAATCGAGATGCTCAACGCGCAGGTCGCGTTCGGCATGAAGGCGGGCAACGCGGTTTTGCATCGCAAAGAGACCTTTTGTTCAAGACGGAGACCGGCCCGCCGAAGCGGACCAGCCGATCAACGGATGAGACCGAGTTGTGTCGGCAGCCACATGGTGATGGCTGGGATGAAGGTGATGAGACCAAGCGCCAGGAAGAGCGGGATCATCCAGGGCAGGATGGCGAGCGTCGTCTTTTCCACCGACAGCTTGGAAATGCGCGATAGCACGAACAGCACCATGCCGACAGGTGGAGTCAGAAGCCCGATCATCAGGTTGAGGGTGATGATCACCCCGAGATGCACCGGATCGATGCCGTAGCGGGCAGCAATCGGCATGAGGATCGGCACGAGGATGCTGATGGCGGCAATCGTGTCGAGGAACGCCCCGACGACCAAGAGCAGGATGTTGACGATGATCAGGAACATCCACCAATTGTCGGTCAGGCTGAACATGAAGTCCGCGAATAGCTGTGCCGCTTGGCTTACCGTCAGCAACCAGGCGAAGATCGACGCGGCCGTCACGATGAACAGCACCGAGGCCGTCGTCTCAATTGTGTCGAACGATGCCTTCGCCAGCGTCCTGACCGTCATTGTGCGGTAGCGGACGAGCCCGAGAAACAGCGACCACAGAACGGCAGCGACGGCCGCCTCTGTCGGCGTAAACCAGCCCATCGTCATGCCGCCGATCAGCAACACGGGGGTCATCAGCGCCATGACCGCGGAAAAGTCGAAATACCAGTCGAGCGCCACGAGAACCGCAAGCCCGATCAGCACCGCGATATTGACCGACATTCCTGCGAGGATCATCAGATAGATGGCGACAGGGAAGGCGAGGACGATCACCACTTCCAGTGAAGCAGCCAGCAACTGCTTCAGCTCGAATGGGGTATCAGAGCCCCATCCCTTGCGTTTGGCAAAGATGTAGACCGTCAGCATCATCAGGACTGTCATGACGACCCCCGGAATGATCCCGGCCATGAAAAGCGCCCCGATCGAGGCGTTGGCCATCATCCCGTAAATGACGAAGGGCAGAGATGGCGGAAAGATGGGCCCGAGCGTGGCCGAGGCGGCGGTAACGCCAACGGCGGCCTCCACCGGATAGCCATGGTCCTTCATGGCCTTGATTTCGATGGTCCCGATACCGGCGGCATCGGCAAGTGCCGTGCCGGACATGCCGGAGAAGACCACCGAGCCGATGATGTTAACCTGCGCCAATCCACCCTTCATCCAGCCGACGAGTGACAAAGCAAACTTGTAGATGCGGCCTGTCACCCCGGCAATGTTCATGAGATTGCCGGCCAGGATGAAGAAGGGCACTGCGATCAGCGGGAAGCTTTCGACACCGGCAATCATGCGCTGGGCCGCAATGATATCGGGGGCAACGCCATAGATCACCAGATAGGCGAGCGATGCGACGGCCATGGACACGGCAACCGGCGTGCCGAGGATCAAAAGAAACAGAAAGGATCCGATGAGAAGCAGCATGGTTTAGATCCCCCCTGCGTTGATGTCTTCCTGCGCCTTCTGGCGCGCGGTTTTCGTCCCCGTCAGATCCTTGACGAGGTTATGGACAGAGCGGGCAAACATCAGCGCAAAGGCTGCAAAGACTGTGTAGAAGACGATGCCGCGCGGCAGGTCCACGGTGACCATGCGCTCCCCGCCGACAATCTCCAGATAGCGCCACATCAGCCAGGTCATGTAGGCGAAGAAGGCGATGCCGATCACATCGACGACCGTTTCGAGAACCCTGACCGCCCGCGTTGGCAAAAAGCGGTACAGCAGGTCCACTTGGATATGCCGCATGGTGCGCACGCACATGACGGATCCCATGAAGACGACCACGACCAAGCAGTTGGCGGCGATTTCCTCGGTCCAGGAAAAGCTGTTGTTCAGGACGTAGCGGGTAAAGAACTGCAAAAACACGGATAGGCCCATGCCCCAGAAAACTGCCAGCGTTACCCAGTCCTCGATGGCGTGATGTGAAAGATCGACCGGTGCCGCTTCCTCCTCGAAAGCATGCGCCATCTCCTCCACACTGATCGGCGCGTGCGGGTGCTCCGTCATGGGTCGGCTCCAATTCTAGATGATTTGAAAAAGAGGTCCCGGCGCCGGACAGGCGCCGGGACGGCGCCTTTACTTGATGGCGCGGATGGCTTCCCAATCAGCCTTGTCGTAGCCGAAGTCCTCGAACTTCGCCTTGGCGATCACATTCGCTTCGAAGTCAGCCTTGTCGACTTCTGTCACGGTGATGCCCTTTGCCTTGAACTCGTCGACCAGCGCCTTTTCACGGGCTTCGATCGTCTTCGTCGTGCGGGCCGCTGCTTCCAGCATCACCTCGGTGAAGATCGCCTTATCTTCATCCGACAGACTTGCCCAACGGGTCTTGGAAACGACCGTGTTCAGGTGGTCGACGATGTGGCCGGTGAGCACGATGTTCTTCTGCACTTCGTAGAACTTCTTGGCTTCGATCGTCGTCAGCGGATTTTCCTGAGCTTCGACCGTGCCGTTCTGCAGGGCGAGGTAGACTTCCGCAAAGGCGATCGGCGTCGTGTTGGCGCCGCAGGCCCGCGGCATCGCCAAATAGGCCGGCACATCCGGCACGCGGATCTTCAAACCCTCCATATCGGCGCATTTGCCGATCGGGCGGTTTGATGTGGTATGGCGCGTTCCGTAGTAGCTGACGGCGACGATATGGTTGCCGGTCTTCTCTTCATAGCCGGCTGTCAACTTCTTGAAGACGTCGCTTTTCGTGTAGGCCAGGAGATGGCTCGGGTCGCGGAAGATGTAGGGGTAATAGGTGACGCCGATCGGATTATGGTCGCGAGCGGCAAAGCTCGAGCCTGAGATGATGATGTCGACGGTGCCGAGCTTGAGGCCCTGGTTGATGTCGGCTTCCTTGCCGAGCTGCGAAGCCGGGAAGACGTCGATCTTGTAGCGGCCTTCGGTCCGCTTGCCGATCTCTTCTGCCGCCCAGACGGAATCCGTATGGAAGGGCTCCGACGTCTCGTAAACATGGGCCCATTTCAGAACGGTCTCGGCATGGACCGAGACAGTGGATGCGACAATCACTGCCGCTGCTCCAAGAAGCGTCTTAAGTGTCAGTTTCATGTATTCCTCCCATTGAAACAGAACTCTTTGGAAAACCGTGGGCGCGAGGCCTGAACGGTCAGTCTTCTCTGGTCGGCTCCTCCTCAAAGCTTTCCGAGAATCTCTTCTGCGCCAGCGTCAGATGACGCCGCATGGCCTCTCGGGCACCATCTGGGTCCCGGGCTGCGATTGCGTTGCGAATGATGCGGTGCTCTTCGAGCGCCAGCTTCCAGGTATGCGGCCCCTCGAAATAGCTGGCCAGCTTCTTGAAATACGGCGACATGCGCGAGTCGTAGATCAGGCCGGTGAAGTGCTTGAGCGCCGAATTGCCGATGATGTCGGCAATCGCCGTATGGAAGTCGCGGTCACATGCCAGCGCCACCGCGCCATCGTCCAGTCCGCCCTCCATGCGCTCCAAAATGGCGTCGATACGCTTGAGTCCCTCCGCCGTCGCAAGCCTTGCGGCCTCTTCCGCGATGCCGCTTTCGATCAGGCAGCGCGCCTGTAGGATTTCCAGCGGTCCTTCGCTGTCATCATGGTCGATCGCCTCCTGTGTCGGCCGGGGCCGGCTGCTGATATAGACACCAGAGCCCATGCGGATCTGAATATGTCCTTCGACCTCGAGCACGATCAGCGCTTCACGGACAGTCGGTCTTGAGACCGAAAAGCGGTCTGCGAGCTCGCGCTCCGGTGGAAGCCGCGAGCCGGGCTTCAATTCACCCGTTTCGATGAGTGCACGGATCTGCTCCGCGACTTGGCGATAAAGCCGGCGCGGCTCCAAAGCCACGAACATGAAAATCCTCCGAGCGTATCACTCCCCTGATACGCAGGCGGTCAGATTGTCTGACCAATTTCGAGTATGAGTCTTTTGACGAAGCTGTCAAGCGGGTTTGCAACCAAGTGTGGCGGCATGTGCGAGGTCAGTTGCAGCGAATGAAATGCGGGCTCGACCGGAAGCGGGCAGGTTGAGCATGTTTGGAGAACCAGACGGATCGGTACTCACCAAGACGTAGTTCTCCAGGCATGATTTGTTATCATGCTGTTGCATCCTTCTGGAAATGCGATCATATTTCGATCAAGAAGATAACAACATGGAGCCTGATGGTGCTTGTCATCATTGCCGATGATCTGACCGGAGCATTGGATACTGCTGCCCCCTTTGCCGCGCGCGGGCTTCATGCTGAAGTCGCCTTGACACCGAATGCGGTCCCATCAGGGCTTTCGCAGTTGCCGGATGTGCTGTCGATCAATCTGGCCTCGCGGGAACGGTCTGCGGAAGATGCGCTCCAAGCCATGCGTCAGGCGATGGAAGCACTGCCGCCTGATGTCACGCTGTTCAAAAAGGTCGACTCGCGCCTCAAGGGGCATATCGCAGTCGAGCTTGATGCCATCCCATTCAAGCGCGCACTCGTTGCCCTCGCCATTCCTGCCTTTGGTCGCATCGTCCGCGACGGATATGTCCAGGGTTTTGGAGTGCCGACGCCCATCTCCGTGGCAAACGTCTTGGGCCACCATGCATCACGATGCAGCGTCGTCGATTCAGCGACAGATCAGGACATGCGGGATGCACTGGCGGGTGCCCAAGTGGAGGGCATCGATCTCTTCATCGGCGCGCGCGGGCTTGCCGAGGCACTGGCCGTCGAGATGACCGGCCAGCCGATGTCCGAGCTGGTTGAGCCACCCATTGGGCCCGCGCTCTTTGTCATTGGATCGCATGATCGCATCACCGTGGAACAGGTCGATCGGTTGCGCGAGATGGAGGCTGTGAACCACCATGCGGCACCCAACGGCTTGCTGGAGATTGCCGCCCAGCCGCAGACATTCCCAACGCTTGTGCAGGCGGTCTCCGGCGACACGGAGATCAGCTCGGAGGAGGTCGCTCGAAACCTTGCGTCCTCGGTACACCCCGGTTTGACTGAAGGTGCCCGGACACTCCTCCTTTGCGGCGGCTCGACCGCGGAAGCCGTTATGGCTCGCATGGGCATCGAGTGTTTTCGTTTGCAGGGCGAATGCCTGCCAGGGCTCGGGCTGGCCTATGCCGGTGGGCAATGTATCATCGCCAAATCAGGCGGATTCGGAGTGCCGGAAACATTGGTGACGCTCGCCGAAAAACTGCACGGGGGCAGGGGCTGACAATGGGACTGCAAAGCGGAACGGCACGTAAGAGCCTGGCGGATCTGGTATTCGAGCGCATGCATCGAGCGATCAAATCGGGGTCTTACCAACCGGATGAGCGATTGCCGACAGAACACGATCTGGCGATCGAGTTTGAGGTGTCTCGTCCGATCATTCGCGAGGCACTGCGGCGTTTGCGCGAGCAGGGCTTCATTTATTCGCGGCGTGGTGCCGGCAGTTTCGTCCGCTCGGTCGGTATGAAGCAGCCGCTTGGTTTCGGACAGCTCGAAAACGTGGCCGATCTCCTGAACTGCTATGAGTTTCGCCTGACCCTCGAGCCTGCGGCAGCAGAGGCTGCGGCCATGCGCCATACCCCGGCCACCCTCGCCTCTATCCGAGAAGCGCTGGAATTGATGCGGGACGCGACCAACCGCCAGGCTCACCGCGAGGATGCCGACTTCCAATTCCACCTGGCGATCGCGCGTGCCGCCAACAACACCTATTTCTCGACGGCCATGGAGGCGCTGAAGGACCACATCGCCGTCGGTATGCGCTTCCACGGTGTCTCGGTCAAACGGGATACCGCCGGACTGTCACGGGTGTTTGCCGAGCACGAGGCGATTGCGACAGCGATCGCAGCCGGGGAGGGCGCGCGGGCGAAGGAACTCATGCATGCCCATCTGACCGGTTCGCGCGCCCGTCTCTTTCAGACGAGTGCCTCACTGGCAGCCTTGCCGGAAGGCTGAGTCACGCCTGCACACTCGTGGACTCCGGCAACAAAAAAGGGGCCAAAAGGCCCCCTTTGCACTTGGTTGCGACGGAGGAAGCCTCAATAGGCCGCCCTATAGATCGCCAGGACATCTTCGACAGCCATTTCGGCCGGATTATTGTCCATCAGCCGGCGATTGGCGTGAGCTTCTGTCGCGTAGCCCGCCAGAGCATCCTCCTTCGCGCCATGCCGAGAGAGCTGCATCTCAATGTCGAGATCTGTGCAGAAGCGGCAGGCGTTTTCCAGCAAGGCATCAGCCGAGTTGGCACTGAAGCCCAGCGCTTCGGCCACTTCCGCCGTCTTTTCGCTGACGACCGGCTGGTTGAAGGCCAGCACATGCGGGAAGACGATGGCGTTTGCCAGCCCATGTGGCAGACCGAGACGCGTGCCGAGAGGATAGGCGATTGCGTGGCCCGCTGCCGTGTTGACCGGACCGAGGCAGATCCCGCCATAATAGGAGGCGAGCATCATGCCTTCGCGTGCTTCGGTGTCGGAACCATCCTTGACTGCTCGGGCAAGGTATTTCCCAACGAGGCGGAAGCCCATGCGCGCAAAGCCGTCGATCATCGGATGGGCGCGCTTGTTGGTAAAGGCTTCGACGCAATGCGCCATGGCATCGACGCCGGTTGCGGCAGTGACGGCCGAGGGCACGGTGAAGGTCAGCTGAGGATCGAGAACGGCCACATCGGCGATCATGTGGGGACTTTCAACCGCGATCTTCGCACCCTTCACTGGATCGGTGATCAGCGATCGTATGCCGGCTTCCGATCCGGTGCCCGCAGTCGTCGCGACCTGGATGAGCCGGGTGTTGCGACCAGCGACCTTGTTGGGGCCGGCAACGTCGGCCAGCGTCTGCTCGCTGTCCCAGAGCGCGGCCACGAGCTTGGCCACGTCGAGAACCGATCCGCCGCCAAGGCCCACCACGACCTGGGGCCTGACCCGGCGGGCAACGGCAAGGGCCGCGTCCAGCGTCGCGACATCGGGTTCACCCGGGATCGCATCGAAGATCTCGATCTTTCCCGTAAGCTTGAGGCGATCGACAAAACCTGCGGTGATCGGCGTGGCAATGACGAGTGCAGTTGTGGCATCCGCCACAAGGTTGCCGACCTCCCCGATTGTTCCGGCACCGACGATCAGTCGGCGCGGCTGGTGAAGGGTGATGGATGCTGTCATCGAGGTCATCCTTGCTTTGTCTTGCCGGCGACCAGCTTGCGGGCATAGGCGATCGCGGAATTCATGTTGCCGTGGTTGGCGATGCCCTTGCCGGCGATGTCGAAGGCGGTGCCGTGATCGACCGAGGTGCGGTCGATCGGCAGCTCGACGGAGACGTTGACGGCGGTGTCGAAGGCGACAAGCTTGATCGGGATATGGCCCTGGTCGTGATATTGCGCGACCACGAGATCGAACGCGCCGGAATAGGCGCGGTAAAAGACGGTGTCTGCGGAGATCGGCCCCTGCACGTCGATGCCCTCGGCGCGCGCCGCCGCGACCGCCGGTGCGATCTGATCGTCGTCTTCGGTGCCGAAGAGGCCGTTTTCGCCGCAATGCGGATTGACCCCGGCAACGGCGATGCGCGGCTTGTCGTAGCCGATACGCTTCAGGTGATCGTTGCCAGCCTTGATCGTCGCGAGCACGCGTTCGGTCGTCGCCCGGCGGATCGCTTCCTGCAGAGAGACGTGGGTCGAGACATGGATGACCTTCAGGCGTTCCGAGGCAAGCAACATATAGGCGGCCTTCGAGCCTGTGAGGCTGCGCAGCATCCCGGTATGGCCGTCATAATGGTGGCCGGCAAGGTTAAGGGCTTCCTTGTTGATCGGCGCGGTCACGATGCAGCCGATCGTTCCGGCTTCTGCATCGCGGACTGCCTTTTCGATAAAGCGGAAGGCGGCATCGCCTGCGACGGGGCTCAAGGTGCCCCAAGGAAGCGGAGCGCCTTCCACCTCGACGTCGACGACATAGGGCACGAGATCGATGGACAGGCCCAGTGCGTCACGCGCGGCGTTCAAGGTTGCGAGATTGCCATAGATGCGTGTAGCCGCGCGGTCTTCTGCCGACATCTCGGCCAGGGCGCGGACCGAGATTTCGGGGCCGACGCCGCAGGGATCGCCCATGGTGATGCCGATAATGCCGCTCATGTCATTCTCCGTTTTCGGGACGATCCCAGCCGGGGGCGAGCCGGACATATTTGATCGCGCGTCGGTAATAGGTATAGGCGATATGGAGCGATCCATCCTGGTCGGCCAGCAGCCACGGATAGGACATTTCCTTGTTTCGTCCATCGGTGGAATCGTTGGACAGGCAGGTTCCCGGGCCATCCTCGATCTGGATCCGCTTCGGGAATGTCAATCCGCCATCGCTCGAGATGCAAACCATGACAGGAGCTCGCGGCACTCCCCAGATGGGGGCGCAGCCCCCAGTCGGGTCCGCCTCCGGCCTGTCGTCTTGCTCGCCGAGTTCGTCGTAGAGGGAGGTGCGACGGTCCGGGGAGGCCGCGGCGTTGACGGGATTGGAGATGACTGCAACACGCCCGTCGTCCAAAGCGATGGCCGCGATGGAGGAATTGTTGTTGGGCAGATCAGTAGCGACGGGCGTGCTCCAGCTCCGGCCAGCGTCGTGGCTCTCCGTCCGGTAGACGAAATCCGCCTGGCGACGGCGGAAAAATGCCGCCATCGTCATGTCGCCCAAAGAGACCGGGGACATGTGCACGCAACCGATCGATTGGCTGAGTTCTTCCAGTCGCCAGGTTGCTCCGCCGTCTTCGCTGATGCCGACGGCGGCGGTGTCATGACTGCCGTTCCACTTCTGGCCGGGGCGTGGGATGCAGCGGAAGATCGGCAGGAGCCAGGTCCCATCAGCGCGGACCGCGACCGGTGCGCGCACGAAGCTGCCGCGGGGCAAGTCGAGATAGCGGCCTTCGGTCGTCCTCAAGCGCGTCGCGTCCGCCGCGTCGGTGGTGATTTCGCTCATCCGGATCCGGCATTCGTCCTGATTGCCCGAGGGCTGCGAGGTATGGAACAGGAGCAGGCGCCCATCGGGCGCCTGAAACAGCACGGGGTTTTGCTCGGAATGATCGGGGTCGGAGCTCAGCCGTTGCGGCGGACCCCAGACCGACGCACCCGCTGCAAGGACGGAAGCGTAGATGGAAATGTCCGACTTTCCTTCGAGCGATCCGCCAAACCATGCGCAAATCAGACTGCCGTCTGCCTGTCTGTGCAGGAAGGATGCGTGGTTCTGCACCATCGGCGATGGAAGATAGGCCTCGGTCCGATCGGAATCCGACGTGGTGAGTATGCCGGTCATGCGCCGGGCAATGTCATCAGGTGTCATGGAGTGCTCCTCTTGTCTTCCGGAGTCGATCATTTTTACAAAGTTGTCAAGTTTGTTTATGTTGTAATTCGGCAGATTCAGTTTTCTCTGTTTTCTTATACCGTTGAAATTATTTACATAAATTATGAGATTTGGAGGCGGCAAATTTTACATCGGGAAATCATTTGACAAAGATGGCCGGAAGTTGGATGTTTTGAGCATGCCGACGTGGAGGTCGGTCCGGGAGGATGGCATGCATGCAGAAGGGAAAGGCGAGCGGGTTCCCGCCGCAGTGCTCTTTGCAGTTGGAGCGGCGGTCTTGGCTGCGTCCGATGCCGTCATCGTGCGCGCTCTCGATAGCGCCGTGCATCCCTTCGTGATTGCCTTCTTCCGCGCCTTGTTCGGTGCTGTCGTGCTCTTGCCCTTCGTTCTTGTGCGGCCAAAGGTGCTGCAATCAACGCATACGCTCGGGCAGCACGCCATCAGGGCACTTTTCAAGCTTTTCGCGATGGTCGCCTTCTTTGCTGCCTTCAGCATGGGGCCGCTTGCGGACGTCACGGCCATTGCCTTCATGTCCCCGATCTTCGTCGTGCTTGGCGCCGCAGTTCTTCTTGGGGAGCGGCCCGGTCTTTCGATGCTCTTTGCGGTCGTCGTTGGCTTTTCCGGTGCCATGGTCATTGTCGGACCATCACCTTCGGGCTTCACGCTCGCAGTCGCGCTGGCTTTGGCGGGTGCACTTCTGCAGGCCGCAATCCAGCTGATCCTGAAGTCGATGTCACGCGGTGACACGACCTCGACCCTGGTGGTTTGGAATCTTCTTTTGACCGTGCCGATTTCGCTGGCGCTTGCCGTACCCTTCTTCGCCATGCCGGGAAACCGGGAGCTGGCGCTGCTGGCTCTTCAGGGCGTGGTCGGCACCAGCTGCATGGGGTTAATGACCCATGCCATGTCGCTTGCCCCGGCAAGCATCGTCGCGCCGGTCGATTTCCTGCGGTTGCCCCTCGTGGCCGTCGGCGGATTTGCCCTGTTCAACGAAACCATCGCCCTGACCACCGTGGTCGGCGCTGTTCTGATCTGCCTCGCAGCGCTCATGGCTGCGCGCTCGCGAGGCGTGAAAGCTTCAAACTGAATTCATCTGGGAGGAGAATGAAAATGAGAAAGACTGCATTGCTTTGTGCCCTCGTCATGGGCACGTCCTTGTCGCCAGTCCATGCCGGTTCCGGCGCGATCAAGGTCGTGTTGGCGGAGGAGGCCGATCTGCTCGAGCCTTGCATGGCGACGCGCTCGAATATCGGCCGCATCATCATGGAGAATGTCAGCGAAACGCTGACGGAGCTCGATGTGCGTGGCGGTACTGGTGTTCAACCGCGTCTCGCTGAGAAATGGGAGCAGAATGCCGACGGCAGCTGGCGCTTCCATCTGCGTCAGGGCGTCAAGTTCTCCGACGGAACCGCCTTCGATGCCAAGGACGTCAAGCACAGCTTTGACCGCATCATGAGCGACAAGAACACCTGCGAATCCCGTCGTTACTTCGGCGGCATGACCGTCACGCCGACCGTCGTCGACGACTACACGGTTGATTTCAAGGCCGATCCGGTCCAGCCGATCCTGCCGCTGCTCCTCACGCTGGTCACCATCGTTCCGGAAGAAACGCCGCTCGAATTCGTTCGCGAACCGGTTGGCACAGGACCTTACAAGCTTTCCAACTGGACGCCAGGCCAGCAGATCGTCCTGACGAGCCGCGACGACTACTGGGGTGCGAAGCCCGAGGTGACGGAAGCAACCTACCTGTTCCGCGCTGACCCGGCGGTCCGCGCCGCCATGGTCCAGGCCGGCGAAGCCGATCTGTCGCCTTCGATCTCGCAGGTCGAGGCCACCAACCCGGCAACCGACTTCTCCTATCTCGACAGTGAAACCGTCTATCTGCGTGTCGACCACAACATCGAACCGCTGAACGACGTCCGCATTCGCCGGGCGTTGAACGTCGCGGTTGACCGCCAGGCCTTCCTCGGCACATTGCTGCCGGACAGTGCACTGCTCGCAACGGCAATCGTGCCGCCGCCGACGCTCGGCTGGAACCCGGACGTCAAGGTGCCGGCCTATGATCCCGAAGCAGCCAAGAAGCTGATCGAGGAGGCGAAGGCCGATGGCGTGAAGGTCGATACACCGATCACGATCATCGCCCGTTCCGCCAACTTCCCGAACGTCACTGAGATTATGGAAGCCATCCAGCAGCAGCTGCAGGAGGTGGGTTTCACGGTTGAGCTGAAGTTTGTCGAAGTCGCCGAGCATGAGCAGTATTACTCGAAGCCTTTCGCCGAGGGTCGCGGCCCGCAGCTGGTCGCTGCCATGCATGACAACTCGAAGGGGGATCCGTCCTTCTCGATGTTCTTCAAGTATGCGACCGAAGGCACGCAGTCCGGCTTCTCGGATCCGAAGGTCGATGACCTGATCAAGCGGGCCTCCGCCGCCGTTGGTGAGGAACGCGCCAAGCTCTGGTCGGAAGCGATCGCCTATCTCCATGACGAAGTGGTGGCTGATGTGCTTCTCTTCCACATGGTCGGCTTCTCGCGTGTCTCCGAGCGTCTGGACTTCAAGCCGACGATGGCGACGAATTCCATGCTGCAGCTCTCCGAGATCAAGATCAAGTAATCGTCGGGCGGAGTTCGCCCGTACCAATGCAAGTCATGCGGCGGGATGATCCCGCCGCATCGTTTTCTCCGAGGACGCCATGCTGAGCTTCATCCGAAAACGCGCCGTGGCCAGTCTGATCTCCCTGATCGGGCTCGTGGTCATGGTCTTCTTCCTCTCCCGCCTGACCGGTGATCCGGCGGCCCTCTTCCTGCCGGTCGAAGCATCGGAAGAGATGAAGAACCAGTTCCGCGAGCTGCATGGCCTCAACGATCCCCTTCTGGTGCAGTTCGGCCGTTACGTCGGCGATGTCTTGACCGGCGATCTCGGCGAGTCCCTGCGCAAGGCGCGGCCGGCGCTCGACGTGGTCCTCGAAGCTTTCGTCTGGACGTTGTGGCTCGCCGTCATCACCATGAGCTTGGTGACCGCTGCCGCCATCGTTGTCGGCTCGCTCGCCGCATTCCGGGCCGGCGGCTTCTTCGACCGTTTCTCGTCCATCGTCTCGCTGGTAGGTGCCTCTGTTCCGGATTTCTGGCTGGCCATCGTCGCGATCGTCATTTTTGCCGTGAACTTAGCCTGGCTACCAACCTCGGGTACCGGTACGATCTGGCACTGGATCTTGCCGATATCAGTGCTTTTTGTTCGCCCCTTCGGGATCATCGTTCAGGTCGTGCGTGGTTCGATGATCTCGGCGCTCTCGTCGGCCTATGTGAAGACGGCGCGGGCCAAGGGCGTGAAATCGACCCCGATCATCTTCGTCCATGCGCTGCGCAACGCCATGTTGCCGGTGATCACCGTGATTGGCGACCAGGCAGCCAGCCTACTCAATGGTGCCGTCATCATCGAAACGATCTTCGGCTTTCCGGGCGTCGGCAAGCTGATGATCGATTCCATCCTGCAGCGTGACTTCAACGTGGTGCTGGCGGCCATCCTCGTCACGGCGCTCGCCATCTTCCTCATGAACCTGCTGATCGATCTTGCCTATGCGCTTCTCGATCCCCGCATCCGGAATTGAGGAGACGGCATGTCCATCGAAGCAACCGCCATCATCGACGAACCGCACTTCCTCAAGCGCATGTTCCGCATGTTGCTGGCCGACAAGTTTGCGCTTTGCGCCGCGATCTTTCTGCTCATCATTCTCCTGATGGCCGTGATCGGCCCAAGCTGGCTGGGCGACCTCGCCACCAAGCAAAATCTGCGCGGCCGCAATGCAGCGCCCTTTGATTTCGAGAGAGCATGGGTCTGGTGGATGGGCGCAGACGCGCTCGGCCGTCCGCTCTTGGCTCGCATCATTGTGGCTACCCAGAACACCGTGATGGTCGCGGCCGGTGCCGTGCTGATTTCGGCTGTCATCGGAACGGTTCTCGGCCTGATCGCCGGCTTTTCCTCTCCGCGGGTCAGCCAGGTCATCATGCGGCTGGCTGACGTGATCATGTCCTTTCCGTCGCTGCTGATTGCGGTCATCGTGCTCTATATTCTCGGGTCCTCGATCTTGAACCTGATGATGGTGCTCGCGATCACCCGCATCCCTGTCTATCTGCGCACCACGCGGGCCGAAGTGCTCGAGATCCGCGAGCGGATGTTTGTCCAGGCAGCCCGTGTCATGGGTGCGTCGAGCAAGCGCATCCTCTTCCGGCACATCCTGCCGGTGGTCCTGCCGACGCTCACCACACTCGCCACCCTCGACTTTGCCTATGTCATGCTAGCCGAAAGTGCCTTGTCCTTCCTCGGCATCGGCATCCAGCCGCCTGAGATCACCTGGGGCCTGATGATCAGCCAGGGGCGGCAATATCTCACCAACGCCTGGTGGCTCTCGTTCTGGCCAGGGCTCGCGATCATCCTGACGACGATGTCGCTCAACCTGCTCTCCAACTGGCTGCGGATTGCGCTTGATCCGGTGCAGCGCTGGCGTCTGGAAATGAAAGGGGCCAAGAATGGCTGACCATCTTCTCGAAGTCCGCAATCTCTCAGTCGAGTTCCACACAGCAGTCGGCGTGGTGAAAGCCGTGCGCGACATGTCCTACCATCTCGACCGCGGTGAGACGCTGGCGATCCTTGGCGAAAGCGGGTCGGGCAAGTCGGTGTCGTCGTCGGCGATCATGAACCTGATCGACATGCCGCCCGGTCGCATCTCCTCGGGCGAAATCCTGCTCGACGGTATCGACCTCTTGACGATGCCGCTGGCGCAGCGACGCGAGATCAACGGTCGCAAGATTGCGATGATCTTCCAGGATCCTCTCAGCCATCTGAACCCAGTCTATACCGTCGGCTGGCAGATCCGCGAGGCGCTGACCACGCACGGCACGGAAAGCACGAAAGCCCAGGCCGAGGCCCTTCGCCTTCTCGGGCGCGTCGGTATTCCCGACCCCGAACACGCCCTCGACAAATATCCGCACGAGTTTTCCGGCGGTCAGCGTCAGCGTGTGATGATCGCCATGGCGCTGGCCTTACGTCCCGATCTCCTGATCGCAGATGAACCGACGACCGCGCTTGATGTCACGGTGCAGGCCGAGGTGCTGGCGCTTCTCAAGGAGTTGCAGCGCGAGACCGGTATGGCCGTCCTCATCATCACGCATGATCTCGGCGTCGTGGCCGAGATTGCGGATCGGGTGGTGGTGATGGAAAAGGGCGTGTTGGTCGAGGCCGGCACGGTGCGCGAGGTCTACAAGAATCCGCAGCATCCCTATACGACGAAGCTGATCGCGGCAGCGCCGGGCAAGGGCGACATGCATCAGCCGCTGAAGAGTGCCGAACCCGTGCTGAGCGTGCGGGACGTGCGCAAGAACTATGGCGCCTTTGCCGCCTTGAAGGGCGTCTCCTTCGACCTGCTCGCCGGTGAGACGTTGGCCGTCGTCGGCGAAAGCGGTTCGGGAAAATCGACACTCGCCCGCATCCTGCTCAGGCTCGATGAGCCGGATTCCGGGTCGGCGCTGTGGAAGGGCAGGGACCTTTTCCAGCTGTCGCCCGCCGAACTCTACAAGCTGCGTCGCGATCTGCAGATGGTCTTCCAGGATCCGACACAGTCGCTCAATCCGCGCATGACCGTTTACCAGCTGATCTCCGAAGCCTGGGTCATCCATCCCGATATCCTGCCAAAGGCCAAGTGGCGCGAGCGGGTTGCCGAACTCTTGGCCCAGGTGGGGCTTGGACCGGAGCATATGGGGCGTTACCCGCACCAGTTCTCGGGCGGCCAGCGACAGCGCATCGCGATTGCCCGGGCGCTCGCGCTTGAGCCGCAACTGATCATCTGCGATGAGGCGGTGTCCGCGCTCGACGTGTCGGTCCAGGCCCAGGTCATCGCGCTTCTCGACGGGTTGCGAAAGAAGATGGGCATCGCTTTCATCTTCATCGCCCATGACCTGCCGGTCGTGCGAGACTTCGCCGACCATGTGATGGTCATGCAGAAGGGCGAGGTCGTGGAACTCGGAACGGTCAGAGAGATCTTCGAGATGCCGAAACAAGCCTACACCCAGGCGCTGCTCGCCGCCGGACTCGATCCCGATCCCGACGTGCAGGCGCAGAACCGCGCCGCACGTCTTAGCCGCGCCTCCTAAGTCAGAAAATTCCGGAGAACATCGTCATGTCGAAAAAGGCCTTCGTCGCGCTCGTCACCTGCTTCAACGAAGACGAAACGATCAATTACGAAGCCACCCGGGCCCAGGTGCGCCGCCAGGTGGCCGCCGGCAATAACATCATGTGCGCCGGCACCAATGGCGATTTCACCGCGCTCACTTTCGAGGAAAAGGTAAAGCTCGCGGAAGCCGTGGTCGACGAGGTCGACGGCAAGGTCGACGTGATCGTCAATGCCGGCATGCCGGCGACCTTCGAGACGATCAAGCTCGCGAAAGAGTTCGACCGGATCGGCGTCACCGCAATCGCCGTCATCACGCCCTTCTTCATCGCCTGCACCCAGGACGGCCTTGTCAGACACTTCTCGACGGTTGCGGATTCTGTGAAGACGCCGACCTATCTCTACGACATTCCGGCCCGCACCCAGAACCACATCGAACCGGAAACGGCCCGCAAGCTCGCAGCCCACGGCAACATCGCGGGCATCAAGGACTCTGGCGGTGCCAAGGAAACGCTAGAAGCCTATCTTGCGGTGTCCCGCGACATGCCCGGCTTCGATGTCTATTCTGGGCCGGACCATCTGGTGCTCTGGGCGTTGCAGAATGGCGCTGCCGGCTGCATTTCGGGGCTTGGCAATGCGCTTCCCGATGTGCTCGCAGGGATCCTGAAGGGCTACAATGGCGGTGATCTCGCAGAGGCCGAGCGTCAGCAGGCGATCTTCACGGCCTTCCGGACCGATCTCTACGCCCTTGGCTTTGCGCCTGCCATGGTCAAGCGGGCGCTCTTCCTCCAGGACAATTCGGTCGGCGCCAGCCGCCAACCGGCACTCTTGCCGGATCCAGAGCAGGACGCGAAGATCGCGGATATTCTTCGGCGATTTGGTCTCTCGGTCCAGTCGCACTAGAGCACGTCAGGTACCTTGGCGACCGCGGCTCTGATGGCATCCGCGGTCACAAAGGAGTTGATCTTTAGGCCGCACTCGGCCGATGCACCGTCTTGATCTCGAGGAAGTCTTCAAGCCCGAACATGCCGCCTTCGCGCCCGTTGCCCGACTGTTTGTAGCCGCCGAACGGGCTGCCATAGCGATGGGGCGCGCCATTGATATGCACCATGCCGGCGCGAAGCCGCGCGGCCACGCGTTCGGCGCGGTCGAGGTCTCCGGACTGAATGTAGGCGGCCAGGCCGTAATTGGTGTCGTTGGCCACCTCGATCGCTTCCTCCTCGGTGTCGAAGGGAATGATCGCCAGCACCGGACCGAAGACCTCATCGCGGGCGATCCGCATCTGGTTATTGACGCCGGCAAAGATGGTCGGCTTGACGAAGTAGCCTGTCTCGAAACCCTCAGGCTTGCCGGGGCCACCAACGAGAAGCTCAGCGCCCTCAGCGATGCCAGCCTCGATCAGTGTCTGGACGCGGCCATATTGGATGTCGCTGACCAGCGGGCCGATATGTTCGCCGGCTTCTTCTGGATTGCCGACCTTGACCTCGCTGCCGACGCGCCGGGCAATGTCGACGGCTTTGTCGTAGACAGATCGCTGGACCAGAAGGCGCGTCGGAGCGTCACAGGACTGGCCGGAATTGTTGAAGCATTCGAGCACACTGCCGGTAATGCGCTCTTCGAGATCCGCATCCTCGAAGACGATGTTTGGAGACTTGCCGCCGAGTTCGAGGGTGACGCGCTTGACGGTATCGGCGGCATCCTTGCTGACCGCGGTACCGGCGCGGGTCGAGCCGGTAAAGGACATCATGTCGATGTCCCGGTGCTGCGAGAGCGCTGCACCAACATTGATGCCATCGCCATTCACTAGGTTGAACGTGCCGGCCGGGAAGCCAGCCTCGTGGACCATCTCGGCGTAAAGCAGGGCGTTGAGAGGCGTGAATTCTGACGGTTTCAACACGCAGGTCGAGCCGGTTGCGAGCGCCGGAACGACCTTCAGGGCGATCTGGTTGATCGGCCAGTTCCACGGGGTGATCAGGCCGCAGACGCCGATCGGCTCGCGCAGCACGATATCGCCGTTAGGCAGTACTTCGCGCAGCTTGATGCGCTTCAGCGCCTCGATGAAACCTTCGAGGTGGCCGACGCCGACATGCGCCTGCTGATCGGTGCTCATGGTGATTGGCGCGCCGAGTTCGAGCGTTATGGTACGGGCCATTTCGTCGTAGCGGCGGGTGTAGATCTCAAGCAGCTTTTCGAGAAGCGCGATACGTTCGTCGAGGCTGGTGCGGCTGTAGCTCTGAAATGCCGTCTTGGCAGCGGCAACCGCGCGGTCGATATCGGCCGCCGTGCCCATCGAGATCACGGCGATCGGCTTTTCGGTCGCGGGGTTGATGACCTCCAGGTCGTGAGGCGCGATCGGATCGACCCACTCGCCGTTGATGTAGAACTTGCGCTTGTCGAGCATGCGTGCCTCCCGTCAGATTGTCTTATGTTTTGCGTCGAGCCAACCGGTGATCAACTCCCGGTATCGTTCGCCGCTGAAGCTCGGAAAATGGCCACCATGCACCAGCCGCACCTCGATCCGCAGCAGGCGCTCCATGGATGCGTGATAGTCATGGGCGTTCGAATGGTAGGTGTCCTCGATCAGCGGACCGTCGTAGAGAATGTCGCCGGAGAACAGGATCTCGGTTGCCTTCTCATAGAGTGCGATACCCCCGGGGGAATGGCCGGGTGTGTGGATCACCTCGAACTGCCGATCTCCGAGATCGATCATGTCACCGTCCTCCAGCAGCCGCGTCGCCGGCGCCCGCTTCACGGAGTAGCATTTCGAGCAGTAGGGTTCGGGCGGCAGCGCGTCGAAGATGTCGTCGGTGACGTAAGGATCAGCCAGCGTGTTTTCGCGTGTCGGATCTGCGAGCAGATCCGCCTCTGCCGAATGGACCGCACGGCATTCGAATTCATGGTGGCAGCCGATGTGATCGAAATGGGTGTGGCTTGCCACCGCGATCAGCTCGCGCTCGGTGACAAGCGGCACCCACTCACGAAGCGAAACGACACCCATGCCACTGTCGACAAGCATGTCGCGATCTCGCCCGCGCACATGCCAGATGTTGCAGCGATAGAATTCCTGGATATGCGGCTCGCAGATATAGGTCACGTCATCGTCGAGACGGCGGACACTATACCAGTCCTCAGGGCGCATGCGCGATTTCATCAAGTGTCTCCTAAGCGTCGGCGAGAGCGACGATGGTATCTGCCTTGACCGTCAACTCGAATTCATCGCCCGGCTGCGGGTGTGCGGTTTGCGGCAGATGGGCGGTTATGACGATCTCGGAATTGCCGTTGGGCTGAAGGTGGCATCGGTGATGCGCTCCGAAGAAGGCGCTGTCGGTGATCCGCGCATGGCCGAGCGCAACCATTGCGCCCTCTTCGCCGGCGGACCGGAAATGTTCGGGGCGAATGCACAGGGTGATCTTATGGTCTGGCGACGGCGTGTCCCCGGTGAAAGCCGTGATGGGGATGATCGCTGAGCCGAGCGCCGTTTCCACCTGCGCTTCGCCTTCCGCAATCGAGATCACCCGACCGGGCAGGAAGTTGGCCTCGCCCATGAAACCTGCGGCAAACAGCGAGCGCGGCCGCATATAGATGTCCGAGGGTCTGCCGACATCTTCGATCCGGCCGTGGTTCATCACCACGATCCGGTCAGCGATCGCCATGGCCTCTTCCTGATCGTGGGTGACATGGATGAAGGTGGTGCCGACACGCTTCTGGATGGCCTTCAGTTCGTCCTGCATCTGGCGGCGAAGCTTCAGATCCAGCGCGCCGAGCGGCTCGTCGAGCAGCAGCACATCAGGATCGACGGCAAGCGCGCGGGCAAGCGCCACACGCTGACGCTGGCCGCCGGAAAGCTCGTGCGGTTTCTTCGACGCGGAGGCCTTGAGCCCCACGAGATCGAGCATGGCGAGCGCCTTTTCGTTGCGTTCGGCCTTTCCCATACCGCGCATGCGCAGACCAAAGCCGACATTGTCGATGAGCTTCATGTGCGGAAACAGCGCGTAGTCCTGGAACATGGTCGTGGTCGGCCGTTTTGCCGGCTCGACATGTGTCATGTCCTTACCGCCGATAGCGATCGTGCCAGCGCTCGGCTCGATAAAGCCACCCAGGATCGAAAGCAGGGTCGTCTTGCCGCAACCCGACGGGCCAAGAAGCACGATGAACTCGCCGGCGGCAATCTCCAGCGAGACATCGTCGAGCGCGCGGAAGGCACCGAAGACTTTCGTGGCGTTTCGGATCGAGACGTCTGCGGTCATTGGGATTTCCCGGATTTCCTGAAGACGGCGAGTTCCATGACGATGAGGAACGCGACGGAGATGAGGAAGACGACGCTGCCGATGGCGTTGGTCTTTGGGTCGAGGCCGGAGCGCAGCATGCTCCAGATCTCGACCGGCAGGGTCACGTCGAAGCGCGACAGCAGGAATGCGATGATGAATTCGTCCCAGCTGAACGTCACCGACAGAAAGAAGGCGGCGAGGATGGATGGCATCAGCATTGGCGCGGTGACAAGCGTCATGACTTGCCAGTCCTTCGCGCCAAGATCCCGTGCTGCACGTTCGATATTGACCTGATGGCCGCCCATAGAGGCGTAGATGATCGCAAAGCAGAGCGGCAAATTGATCACGACATGACCGATGCCGACGGTCCATAGCGATAGCGAAACATTGAGCCTGGAGAGCAGTGATAGCAGACCGAGCCCAATAATCAGCGTGCTGACCGTCATCGGCGCGACGATCAAGGCGCGCTGCAAGCCGGATGCGGGAAGCTTGTAGCGGGCAAAGGCATAGGCTGCGAGGAAGCCGAGCAGGCAGGAGATCGCGGACGAGATTATCGCGACGATCAGCGAGTTGAACAGCGCCGACATCAACTTTTCGTCGGCGAAGATCTCGCCGTACCACTTCCAGGTCAGGCCATGCAGGGGTGGCACAGGCAGCGTGCCGTCCTGGAAGGAGAAGATCACGAGAACGGCGACCGGCAGGAAGATGAAAACATAGAGCCCGCCGGCGTAAAGGATCGCAAGTGCCGTGTTGAGATGCCGCATGGTTACGTCCTCTCCATCTTCAGCCATCGGGCACAGGCGAGGTAGGCGATCGTGACCACCACCATCAGCACCAGCGAAAGGGCGGCTGCCATGGGGAAATCGGCGCGGCGGCCGAGCTGCAGCATGATCACCTGCGGCAATACGAGCTCATTGTTGCCGCCGAGGATCTGCGGGGTGATGTAATCCCCGATGCACAGCACGAAGGTAAGGAAGGCACCGACCATGATGCCGGGCAGCGTCAGTGGCAGGATCACGTGCCAGAAGGTCTGGAAGCCGTTTGCGCCGAGATCGGCTGCCGCGCGGCGGTAGTTCGGCGAGAGCTGAACGAGATTGGCATAGATCGTCAGGGTCAGCAGCATGACGAAGAAATGCACGAAGCCGATCACCGTGCCGGTCCGCGTTGCAGACAGTTCGAGCGGCTCGGCGATCAGGCCCGTCCACATCAGCACTTGGTTCACGACACCACCCTTGGACAGAACCAGCAGCCAGGAATAGGAGCGCACCACATAGGAGGTCCAGAACGGAAGAATTGCCATGATCAGGGCAAAGCGTTGCCAGCGTCGCGGCACGCGTTCGGCAATGATCCAGGCCAGCGGATAGGCAAGCAGGATCGAAATGATCGTGACGGTGAGTGTCACCTCGAGCGAATTGAACAGCGCTTTCAAGAAATGCGGCTTGCCGAAGAAGGCGGCGTAGTTGTCGAGCGTCCAGGTGGCGACGATCTCGCGGCCTTCGCGCTTCCAGAAGCTGATCGCCGCCATGTAGAGGAAGGGCACGAGAAAGAAGGCCACGGTCCAGAGGACCGCCGGCAGCGCAAATCCCCAGGCCTTGCGGCGTTCTCTGCGCTCGAGCGCGGTGGCGGTCATCGACGGGATACTCCGTTCATGCAGGGCAATCGGCTCGGCTGGCAGGTTTTCATGATGGCCGATCTTCAAGGCGGCCACAAATCTTCAGGGCCGAACTTCTGTCGAAAGCGCGCAGTTCTTCATCGCAGCATGTGACCGCAGGGGCCGCGATGCTCGCGATGAAATAACAGCGTGAGGGAAAGCTTGGGGTGCGGACGGAAGACACCTACCGCGCCCTTTATGGGCAGCGTTTATTGCTGCAGCATTTCGGTCCAGACGTCCTGCATGGCCGCGTCGAGATCGGCATTGGCCACCGGATAGAGCTGGGTGTTCTTCAGGTATTCGGGTTGCTTGTCCCACCGCAGTGCGGTCTTCTGCTGGTCGTTCAGCTGCTCGCCGGCCTTGGCGTTTGCCGGCATGCCCCAATAGCAGGACGAAGTGGCTAGGCGAGCCTGGCCTTCTGGGCTCATGATATACTGCACGAACTTGATGGCCAGATCCTGCTTGGTCGAATCTTTGAACACGCCGATCGACTGTGCCCAGCGCAAGGCGCCCTGCTTCGGCACGGTCCAGTCGAGGTCCGGCTTTTCGGCGGTTAGACCTGCGGTCACCCACTCGCCGCCGCCGAGGATGATGTCGACCTCGCCGCTGACAAGCGCGGTCTGCGAGGCGACAACGTCACTCACCTGACGCGAGACCTTCTTCATCTCGAAGAGTTTTTCCTTGATCGCCGGGAGATCGGCTTCCGTCAGGTCGGCGGTGTTCTTGCCGATAGCAAGGCCGGTCAGGCCGATCATCGGCAGGTAGTAGTCATAGAGCGCGATGCGACCCTTGTATTTCTCGGACCAGAAGATCGACAGGTCTTCCATGTCCTTCGGATCGACCTTGCTCTTGTCGTAGGAAATCGTGTTGTAGCCGAACTTTTCCGTCACGGCGTAGATCTTGCCGTCCTTGGTGTTGTTGGCTTCCATGCGGACTTCCGGAAAGATATCGGCCATCGGCAGCTTGTCGGCCGGAATTTCGGCAAGAAGATCCATTTCGACGGCGCGGGGCACGTCGACACCGTCGATCACGAAGACGTCCCAGTCGCCCGGGCGCGACTGCTCGACGATCGAGAGACCGGCGCCGGTTCCCTCATATTCCTTGAGATTGACCTTGACGTTGTTCGCCTTTTCGAAGGGCTCGATCAGCGCCGGGTCGGTGTGGTCGCACCAGACGAGGGCATTCAGCTCCTCCTGAGCATGAGCCCCTCCGGACAAGGCGGAGATGGCAACGGTCGCAAGAAGCAGGCGGCGGGAGAGCCCGCCCAGTACGGTCTTTTCCATAAGTTCACCCTCTTGTCGAAGGCCCCGAGCGGACCCTCGCGTTGATCAGAATAGCGCTCGTTTCGGCGCCTTGAGAAAAAGATTGAGTGAATTCATTTTTTAAGTCAATCTCAAATTTGAGGAGATTCCAACGGAGTTAGCCATGACCGGATTGCGCGCCCGACAGAAGGCCGACAGGAACCGTCGCATCCTGGAAGCGGCCACCACTCTGTTCCGCGAACAGGGCTACGACAGTGCGCGCATCGAGGACATTGCCGAGATGGCGGAGGTCTCGGTCGGCACGCTCTACAACTACTATCAGAACAAGGGCGATGTTCTCGTCGCCACGGTTTCTATGGAAGTGACCGAAGTGCTCGAAGCCGGCGAACGCATCGTCGCGAACCCGCCACTCAGCGTGATCGAGGCGCTCGGCGCGCTGATCAACCAGTATTATGATCACTCACTCGTCTATCTCAGCAAGGAGATGTGGCGCACCGCCATGGCATCCGCGATCCAGCAGCCAGAGACGCCGCTCTCGAAGCGCTATACCGAACTCGACGGGCGTCTCTGTGCCCAGGTTGTTCAGCTCATAGAGACGCTCCAGCGGCGTGGCGTGGTCATCGCCGGCGTCGACGCGCGGGCGCTGGGAGAGGTCTTCTTCAACAATCTCAACATGATGTTCATCGAGTTCTGCAAGCACGAGAGCATGCCGCTTGAAGAGCTCAAGGCCCGAGTCGCCGAGCAGAATCGCCCGATCGCCGAGTTGATCAGCAGCGTGAAACGCGTCTGACACCACCGAAATCCCGAAGAAATGACAGAGATGACAGAACATACGAGCGAAGTGCTTTCCGCAGCCGATGCCCTGGTGGCAGCCTTCGGCCGTCACGATACCAAAGCTTATTTTGATGCCTTCGCGCCGTCGGCGACTTTCATTTTCTACAATCTCGATCGCACCCTTGCCAATCGCGCGGCCTACGAGGCGGAATGGGCGCTGTGGGAAAGCCGCGACGGCTTTAGCGTCAAGGCCTGCCGCTCGACGAACCGCAGCGTGCACATCGTCGGCGATATCGCCATCTTCACCCATGCGGTGGAGACCGATCTCATGATTGGCGGCGAAGCGATGACGAACCACGAGCGTGAGACGATCGTCTTTGCCCATCAGCCGGACGGTCGTTGGCTGGCCATTCACGAGCATCTTTCGCCGCTCCCGGTGTAGTGGTTGCCTCGCCGCAGCCCTTCTTGCCCTTGGCCTGATCTGGACGTGGTGATGCGCTGGGCCGGCATGGATGAACATACCGCCCGGTAGTCCTAAACGGCTCAATGGTGTTACACCGGTTATGGCTGGGAAGCCGCCATGCAAAACACCAAGACGAGCTGGAACATGAAGCACCGCACGCTGCTGGAGAACCTGTTTCAGGCGGCCGTTCAGGCCGCTAATCCGCTGGCCGGGATCCGCGCGCACCTTCCGCCACCGCCAGTCGGCGGCCGAACCGTGGTGGTCGGTGCCGGCAAAGGGGCGGCCCAGATGGCAGCGGCCCTTGAGAGCCTTTGGCCGGACCCGCTCTCGGGCCTTGTCGTGACACGCTACGGCTATGCCTGCCCCACGCAATCAATCGAAGTGATCGAGGCCGCGCACCCGGTGCCGGATGAGGCGGGGCTCGTTGCCTCCAGACGGTTGCTGGATCTCGTGGCCGGGCTCAATCCGCAAGATCTCGTCATCGCCCTCATCTCCGGCGGTGGTTCGGCGCTTCTGCCTGCACCTCCACCAGGCCTGAGGCTCGATGACGAGATCGCACTCAATCAGGTGCTCCTGTCCTCCGGAGCGCCGATTTCCGCCATGAACGTGGTGCGCAAACATGTCTCCATGATCAAGGGTGGTCGGCTGGCGGCGGCAACGAAAGCGCGCGTGGTCAGCCTCATCGTCTCGGACATCCCCGGCGACATTCCATCCTTCGTTGCATCCGGGCCGACAGTTGCTGATGCTTCAACGCAGGAGGATGCACTCGCCATCATCGAGAACTATAAACTCGACCTGCCGACCGGGGTGATGGCGCATCTGCGCTCGCCTGCCGCCGATGCCCCGAGGACGGACGATCCCCGCTTGTCCCGCAACGAACACCACGTTGTGGCTTCTGCAGGCTTGTCTCTGGAAGCCGCCGCACGCGTCGCTCTTACGGCGGGCTTCACGCCGCATATCCTCTCCGATTCGATCGAGGGCGAAAGCCGTGACGTCGCCCTGGTCCATGCAGCCATGGCGCGGGAGATCGCGACAAAGGGCCGCCCGTTTCCGCGACCTTCCGTTCTTCTCTCCGGTGGGGAGACCACGGTCACCCTTCGCGGCGATGGAGGACGCGGTGGGCGCAACAGCGAGTTTGCGCTCGCACTTGCTCTCGCCGTCGACGGACTATCGATCACGGCACTGGCGGCAGATACGGACGGCATCGACGGTGTAGGCGACCATGCGGGCGCGCTCGTCGACGGAGGAACCGTCGCGCGCCTCCGGGCGGCTGGCTTCGAAGCACGAAAACTGCTCGCGCAGAACGACAGCTATTCGGGCTTCGAGGCGATTGGCGACCTCCTGGTGACAGGCCCGACCGGCACCAATGTCAATGATTTCAGGGCCATCATCATCGAGTAGCAACGCGATCATCCTCGCGACAGCGCACAGCGAGTACCCGAGGGACCAGCGCATCGCGACCATCAGTTGGTATCGGCCGCGATGCTCTGGTTGATCAGGAACGCATGCCGGCTCTTATGTGTAGGATGCCGCCAGACCGCCGTCGATCGGCAGATTGATACCGTTCACCCAGCGGGCATCGTCCGAGCATAGGAAGAGCACGGGACCGGCGACTTCGTCGGCTAGCGCCGGACGCTTCATCCTGTGCGCATCAGCCTGGACGCGGTCCTGGCCGAGCATGGTCACGAAGTCACCGAGGATCGGTGTAAAGACCGGGCCGGGCGCCACCGAATTCATTCGGATGTCACGTTCCATGAAGAGGGCCTGGCTGCGCTTCATCGTCCAGACGATCAGGGCTTCCTTGAAATACTGGTAGCAGGTTTCCTGCGGCACAGGGTTTGCTGTAAGCCAGGCATGGCCCTCTGCGAAGCTCGTGGTGTCGGCAAGCGCCTTGTGCTGCTCGACGCGCTTCGGCCATTCTGCGCCGAGGATCGAGGCGAAATTGACAATGGACGAGCCCTTCGGCATGCGCTCGATCAAGGCTTCCGTCAGATGCCGAAGACCGAGAAAGTTGACGCGGGCGACGAGATCTTTATCGGCGGTGCCGGGAACGCCCGCAGCATTGACGAGCGCATCGATGCGGGCGGGGACCTGGGCAAGCACTGCATTGATGGCCGTCGGATCGGCGAGATCGATCTTGATGAAGCCGTCGAGTGTCAGCATCGCGTCGTTGCGATCAACCCCGATGACGGTTGCGCCGCGAAAGCGGGCGAGGCGGGCGACTTCACCGCCGATACCCGACGAGACGCCAGTGATGACGATTGTTTTTCCTGCGAGATTCATGGTCGTGTTTCCCTGAGGTTGTGCTTGATCGCGTCCGTCCGCACGAAGGCGGACGGGGATCACCAATGCTTGTGTTCGGCGTGATTGATCAGAAGGGATAAGGTGTCGCGGCCTTCTTCACCGAGACCCATTGCCACTGGGTGAACTCTTCGATGTCTGCCGGGCCGCCGACACGGGTGCCATTGCCGGACTTTCCGCGGCCGCCGAAGGGCGCGTAGGGGCCGCCATTGACCGTCTGGTCGTTAATGTGGAGCTGTCCGACATTCAGCTCGTCACCCACAGCCATGGCGCGCCCGAGATTGTTCGAGATCACGCCGGCTGCCAGCCCATAGTCTGACCGGTTGGCGAGTTCGACTGCTTCCTCATCCATCTTGAACGAGACGATGCAGGCCACCGGCCCGAAGACCTCTTCCTCAAAGGCCAGCATGCCCGGCTTGACGCCCGAGAGCACGGTTGCGGCATAGAAGCGACCGTCATGCGTGCCGCCGGCGAGTAGCTTCGCCCCCTTGGCCACGGCATCGTCAACGATCTTCTGGATCGCGTCGACCTGGCTGTCGGAGATGATCGGCCCGAGCGCCACCTGCCTGGTCGAGGGATCGCCGGCTGGCAGGTGTTGCGCCTTGGTGACGAGGCGCTCGGTGATCGCAGCTTCGATTTTTTCATCGACCAGGATCAGTCCGGTTGCCATGCAGATCTGGCCCTGATGCAGGAATGTGCCCCAGGCGGCATTGGAGGCTGCCACATCGAGATCGGCGTCATCCAGAATGACGAGGGCATTCTTGCCGCCGAGTTCGAGCTGAACGCGCTTGAGGTGACGGCCGCAGATCTCACCCACCTTGGAGCCGCCACGGGCCGAGCCGGTGAAGGAGACCATGGCAATGTTCGGATCGCTGCAGAGGGCCTCACCGGCATCCGCGCCGCCCGGCACGACATGCAGGACACCCTTAGGGAGGCCGGCCTCCTCGAAGATACGGGCGATGATGATGCCACCGGAGATCGGCGTTCGCGGATCCGGCTTGTGCACCACAGTGTTTCCAAGCGCGATTGCGGCCGCGATCGAGCGCACGGAGAGGACGAGCGGAAAATTGAACGGAGAGATGACGCCGACCACGCCATGCGGCACGCGCCGGGCATAATTTGTCCGATCATCCATGCCGGGCAGGAACATGCCTGACGGCTGCATCGCGAGCGAAGCAGCATGGCGGATGAAGAGCGTGCCGTGTTCGATCTCGATCATCGCCTTTGGATGGATGGAGCCGGATTCCTGCATGATCCAGGCCGCCAGCTCCTCGCCATTCTGCTCCAGAAGGTCTGCGGCACGATTGAGGATCGCGGCGCGCTCTGCGGGCAGGGTCTTGGCCCAGGTCTTCTGTGCGGCTTTGGCCAGCTTGGCGGCACGGGCGATATCCGCCGGACCGCAGAGACCGACAGCGGCCAGGACATTACCATTGGCTGGATCGGTCACATTGAGCGTTCCTGCCATGGTCTCCTGCCATTCGGAGATATAGGCGAGGCCACCCCAGCGGCCGGTGTCCAGGAATTTCGGTGCGTGCATATTCATTGTTCAGGGCCTCCAGTCCCATGGTTGGGAGGTCCGCGCAAAGCTTCGCCGTCATGAGATCGGCCCGTGTTGAAACCGCTCATCCCATCTCAGCTGATCGATGCGTCCTCCGTGCCACCTCCTCAAGTGGCTCGAACAAGTCATCGCAAGGTATGTGCCAATTGCTGTCCAGACTGGTGCCGGTCGCTTCTGAACGTCGAAATATCTGGAAAATACAATGGAATAGGTCGCACCCGCTCTGCGCTTCTTGTGTGGCCGACTTGGATTGCAGATTTCATAAAATGGTGAAATCATGAGAAAAGTCTGAAAACACATGAAGTCGATATGACCTCTCCCAAACCGCCCAAGCTCGTTTCTCTTGCCGATGTGTCGAAGTCGACGGGCAAGATGTTGTCCAGGGGCGCGTTCAGCGAGCTCGATACCGGGGCCTCGCCGACCCTTTCGGAACTGACCGAGGCGCTCCATTTTGCCTTGGGCGACGGCCGGATCTGGCTCAACGACCAGCGCATGGTTCTGATGCAGAGCCAGGTTCTCGGTCGATTGCGTCAGGAGATCATCGACGCCTTCGGGATGGAAGCCGCAAAGGGCATCTTCATGCGCGTCGGTTACATGCAGGGCGTGCGGGATGCCGAACTGATCTTGAAACGCTTTCCGTACCAGGACCTCACCCATGCTCTCGCCGCAGGACCGCGCGTCCATACCCTCGAGGGCTTCGTCAAGGTCGAGACCAAGCAGTTCGAATTCGACAGCGACAAGGGACGCTATTTCGGCGAGTTCTATTGGTACGACTCCTCAGAAGCCGGTGAGCATATCGCGCATCATGGCCTGGCGAGCGAGCCGGTCTGCTGGATGCAGACCGGTTATCCCAGCGGCTACACCAGCACGCTGTTCGGCCGGCCTGTGATTTTTCGCGAGATCGAATGCTCCGGCATGGGGGCGTCACGCTGTTACGTCGTCGGCCAGAATGCCGAGGAATGGGGAGAGGACGCACCCGAACGGGCCTATCTCGGCCTCGAATGGCCACGGTCGCGGCGCACTGCGCGCAGCCGCTCGAAAAAAGCGCAACGAGGCGATGACCGCGCCTCCGCGAATCCGGCGCCGACCACCGGTGGCGACCCGGTCGTGGGCGTTTCCGCCAGTTTCCTGCGCGCGCGACTGATGGTGGAGAAGGTGGCCGACACGGAGGCGACTGTTCTGCTGGTCGGAGAATCCGGTGTCGGCAAAGAACTGTTTTCCCAACAATTGCACCGGCTGAGCCACCGCGCGACCAAGCCGTTTGTCGCACTCAACTGCGCCGCCATTCCCGACACCTTGGTGGAATCGGAACTCTTCGGCGTCGAGAAGGGCGCCTTTACCGGCGCTGTTGCCTCCCGTCCCGGCTATTTCGAGCGTGCGGCCGGCGGAACGCTCTTCCTCGACGAGATCGCATCGCTGGCCTATGCCGCGCAGGGCAAGCTGCTTCGCGCCATCCAGGAGCGGGTGATCGAGCGCGTCGGCGGTTCGAAAACGGTCGCAGCCGATGTCAGGGTCATCGCGGCCTCGAACGTCGATCTTGCCGACGAAGTTCGAGCCGGGCGCTTCCGCCAGGACCTCTATTTCCGTCTCTGCGTCTTCCCGATATCCATTCCGCCGCTTCGCGAGCGGCGGGACGATATCCCCCTGCTCGTCGATCATTTCCTGCGCCTGTTCCGCGAGCGGCACCGCCGCCAGGTGGTTGGCCTGACTCGCCGCGCCATGGATGCGTTGCTTGCCTACGACTTCCCCGGCAATATCCGCGAACTGCAGAATCTGATCGAGCGCGGCGTGATCTTTGCAGAACCCGGCGGGTTTATCGATCTGCAGCACATCTTCACAGCCAATGAACCACTGCCGTCGTCGCATCCGTCGCTGACGCGCGAAGGCCGCTTGATCTATGGCCAGCCCAGCCTGTCGCAAGCAGCAATCACGCCTGATTTCCTGCAGTCATCCTCACACATCCGATCTGCCGAGCTCGATCTCTACCGTCAGGCCCTCAACGCCCATCGTGGCAATGTCTCGGCTGCCGCCCGAAGCCTCGGCATCTCGCGTGCAAAGCTCGAATACCGGCTCCGAAAGAACGGCATCTACGACAAGGATTGACTTGGCCTGTGTGCAGCGAGGTGACATGAGCGATGGCCAGTCATGCACCGACCGCCTTCATCGGCGAGGGTCGGCTTGTGACGGGAGCGGGGCTCAGACGCGTTGATAGCTGCGTCGATAATAGAGCAGCGCCTCGGCGTCTTGGCCGTCGTGAATGCCTTCGACCGTGCAATACAGCACGCGATGGGTTCCGATGTCGCATTGCTCGGTGATCCGGCAATCGAAGGAGACGAGGGCATCCTTCAAGACCGGTGCGCCTGTCACGCCGGCTTCCCATTCAGCGGCAGCGAAGCGCTCGTCGACCGGCGTCTTCCCACCGAAAAGCCCCGACAACGCTTCGTGTTCGCTCGAAAGCACGTTCACGCAGACGACTGCGTTCTGCATCACGGTGTCGAAGACGGATGCGGTTCGGTTCAGGCAGATCAAGAGCGTGGCCGGACTGTCGGTGACGCTGCAGACGGCGGTTGCCGCAAAGCCAGCACGGCCGGCGGGCCCATCCGTGGTGATGATGTTCACGGCGGCAGCCATCTTCGCCATGCCGTCGCGAAAGGCCTCGCGACTGATCGGGGCAATGGCTTCGAGCGGTGCATTGAAGCTTGGGATGCTGTTCATGGGGGTCATCCTTTCAGGCTTGAGGGGCAATCTTCTGTTCTGGTTCATCACGCCGCCGCAGACCGGCTGTGAATGTCCGGTGCGAATGCGGGCAGCGCCAGGACCTGTTCGAGGCGGCGCGCCACGCTCGCTGCCAGATCCTCGCGCCAGGGCCGTGCAATGACCTGGATGGCAATCGGCAGGCCCTCGGGAGACGCGGCCACAGGAAGCGTCACGACGGGCAGGCCGAGAAAACTGAAGGGGCGGGTGAAGGAGGTCATGGCGCTGACCACGCCGTTCATCTTCGGGCTCGCGCCGATATCGACGTCGCTGGAGAGCGGCGGAAGAAACGGCATCGCGGGCGCGATAAGGACGTCAGCGTCGCCGAATGCTTCGTTCAAATATCTCTCGAGCATGACGGCCCGCATCTGCAGCGCTCGCAGATAAATCGGCGCCGGGATCGCCAGAGACTGCGACAGCCGCATGCGGATCTGCGGACCGTAGTCTTCGGGCCTCTCCCGCATCCAGTCGAAATGAACCGTGCCCGCTTCGGCCATGGCAACGACATTGGCGAGTTCGGCGACAGACGGCATGTCGATGCCCTTCGTCCGAGCGACAAGGCCGACTTCCTTCGCCAGCACATCTGAGGTGTTTTCCACCGCGGCGCCGACCACCTCATCCAGTCCGGTCTCGAACAGTCCGCCCAGAATGCCGACCCGGAGTGACCTAAGGTCGTCGTGCAGCGCTGCAGGCGGAGGAGTGTCCACGCATGTCGTGTCTCGCCCATCCGCGCCGGCAATGATCTGCAAAAGGAGATAGGCATCGTCTACGCTGCGCGCCAGCGGCCCGACGCAATCCTGCGAGAAGGAGAGGGGCATCACACCATGTCGGCTGACACGACCCTGTGTCGGCTTGATGCCGACGACACCGCAGCAGGCGGCCGGCAGGCGGATGGAGCCGCCCGTGTCGGAGCCGAGTGCTGCAAGCACCACGCCACCACCGACGGCCGACCCACTGCCCGAAGAGGATCCCCCGGTGATCCTGGCCGGATCGATCGGGTTCAGCGCCCGCCCGTGATGAAAGTTGTGACCAGTCGGCCCCATGGCGAATTCGCTCATGTTCAGCCGTCCGATCGACACCGCCCCGGCTTCTTCCAGCCGCTGCATCACCGTCGAGGTCTCGGTCGCCACATGTGATGCGCGGATCTTCGATCCGCATCCGGTGACGAAGCCTTTGCGGTCATACATGTCCTTGTGAGCCAGGGGCACGCCGTGAAGCAACCCCGTCGCGGCACCCCGTGCCAGCGTCTCGTCCGCCTGACGAGCAGCTTGCAACGCCGCCTCTTCCTCGATTTCGATGAAGGCGTTGAGCCTGCTGTGGCTCGATTTTGCCCGTTCGATGGCGGCTTTGCTCAGCTCCAACGCGCTGATGCGTCGCTCTTGGATGGCTGTGGCCGCTTCCTTCAGTGATGTCGGATTGTCGAGGCTCATCGATCTGCCTCCCCCCGCAGGATCCTGTCGAAGGCGGCCGGCTCTACGTTGAAGAGATTGCCGATTGCGCCCTCCTCGATAGGAGCGATCGCGGTGGAATCCCTTTGCAACTCGCCGACCATGGCCAGAAGCTCCGGATCGATGGCGGCCCGTCCCCAATAGGCATGGGAGAGCGCCTTCATGACGTCCTGGAGATCCATCAGCTGAAATCCTGCGGTTGGCGGTTGCGGACCAACTGGCTCAACGACACCGCGATCACGAGCGCCCCGCCATAGAAAAGGTTCTGCACATAGGCATCAGCGCCCAGCATCGTCAGTCCGGTGATCCCCGTGACCAGGAAGTAGACGCTGATCACGGCACCAAAGGCGTTGAAGCGTCCGGGCGAGATCGTCGTGGCCCCCAGGAAGGCGGCGGCGAAGGCCGGCAGCAGAAGGTTGAGGCCGGACAGTGGATCGGCCGAGCCGGTCATGCCGGCATAGAGCACGCCGGCAAAGGCCGAGATGAGGCCGGAAAAGACGAAGGATGTGGCGCGCACGCGGTCGACATTGATGCCGTTCAGGCGTGACACTTCACGACCGCGACCGACGAAGAGCAGCTTGCGCCCCGGGATCGTGTATTCCAGCACATACCAGATGATGGCAGCGAGGATCAGCGCGTAGAAGAAGGCCAGCGGGATGCCGAGGAAACGGTTGATGATGACCCATTCCACGAGGCCCATCGAGACGCCCGATATCGTCTGGCTGTTGCTGATCCAGAGGATCAGGCCATTGACGAAGGTCCCGATCCCAAGCGTGACGATCAGCGAGTGGATGCGGAAATAAAGGACGAAGAAGGCGTTTGCCGCACCGATCACCACCCCGCTCAAAAGCGCGACGACCACGACCGGAACGATTGGCCAGCCGAGCTTCACGTTCAGGACCGCAATCAGCATGCAGCTCATGGTGAGTGTCGAGGCGCCCGACAGGTCGAAGTCACCGGAGGTGAGGGGGATGATGATGGCCAGCGTCAGAACGACGAGGATCGCCTGGGAGCCGAACAGGGTGGAGAAGCTGCGCCAACTCAGGAAGGAATCCGGCATCAGGATCCCAAAGATGACGATGAGCAGAAGCCAGGCGGCAACGAGCGCAAAGCGTTCGGCTTCCGTCTTCAGCGTGAAGCGGCTCTTCGGCTTGGAAAGGGTGGGTGTCGTAGAGATGTCGAGCGTCGTCATTCTGCAGCCTCCGCTTGATGGCTGTGGAAACAGGCTTCGGTGATGGATTTGCGGGAAATTTCGGATCCCTTGAGCTCGAAGACCGGACGTCCACGGGAAAAGACGATGACCCGGTCGCAAATCTGCTCAAGCTGTTCATTGTCGGTCGAGGCGCAGAGAATGGCAGTCCCCTCTGCCGCTGCCCGATCGAGCGCCTTGAAGATCTGCTGGCGCGCGCCGAAATCCACGCCCTGGGTTGGCTCGTCGAGCATCAGCAGTTTCGGCTTGATCTGCAGCCACTTGGCCAGCAGCACCTTCTGCTGATTGCCGCCTGACAGGGAGCCGAGGTTCAATTGCGGGTTCTGCGGCCGGACATCGTAGATCTGGCCGAGACGGCCCGCCTCTCGCATCATTCGGCCGCGATCGAGGCCATAGGGTTTCAACATCCCGTTCAGGACCGGCAGCGTGATGTTGTCCGTTACCGACAGGCTTCCGATGCCGGCGGAGCCCAGCCGGTCACCGGGGAGAAAGGCGATACCGAGCTTTTGCGCCATAAGGGGGGAGATGGCTGAGAGGGAGAGGGTCTGGCTATCGATCGAGATCGTGCCGGAGCCGCGCATCGCCCCGTAAAGCAGGTAGGGAACCGATGCGAAACCCGAGCCGATCAGACCGGTCACCCCCAGGGTTTCGCCCTCACGGATCTCGAAGTCGAAGCCGGGTGACTTGCCGTCGCTCAAGTCGCGCACCCGCACCGCAGCCGGTATGCCCTCCGCGGCCATCCGTTTCTTTTCGAAATGGTCGATCCGCGTGCCGACGATGGTATCCAGAATGGACTGGCGCTCCGCGGTGCGGGTGTCGAGGATGTCGACAAGCTCGCCGTCGCGCAGCACGGCAACGCGGTCGGTGATATCAAGCACTTCGTCGATGTCATGGGTGACAATCACCACGGAGGCGCCGGTCCGCACGATGGACCGTATGAGGGTGAAGAGCCTCTGCACGTCCTCGGCCGGGAGAAAAGGCGTCGGCTCGTCCAGAACGAGGATGCCTTCACCGCCGTGTCCGGCATCCGAGGCCCGCAGATCCTCGAATGCCCTGATTATCGCGACGAAGGCCCGCTCCACGGGCGGCAGGCTGGCGACGGTGGCGAAAGGATCGATATCGAGGCCGAATTCCGAGAACAGGGCCGAAATCGCCTTCGCCTCGCGCTTCCAGTTCACCAGCCAGGGCGTCTTCTGGCCCAGTGCCGTCACGCGCATGTTTTCCATGACGGTCAGCGAGGAAACCAGCCCGAGATGCTGGTGGACGAAGGCCACGCCACGCTTCTTGATGTCCATCGGGTCAAGCGGCAGGGGCAGCGTCTGGCCCCAAAGAACCACTTCGCTGCCCTCTTCCGGCTGGTGGAAGCCGGCAAGGACCTTGATCATCGTCGACTTGCCGGAGCCGTTCTGGCCCAGCAGGCCGAAGACCTCGCCGCGGCGGATGGAAAGCGATACGCCCTTGAGCGCATAGTAGCTCCCAAACCGCATGCGAATGTTGTTCATCCTGAGCACAGCATTCTCGGTCATCGCGCGGCTCCCGATGTGGCTGGGTTACTTCAGCATCCAGAGCTTGCGAAAACCCTCGAGATGAGCGTCGCCGTAGCCATCGTCGAAGTTGGCAGGCACCCCTGCGGTCTCGATGTTATCCTTGTCGAAGACAAGGAGCGGCACATTGAGTTTGGCCACTTCCGGCTTGCCGCACAGCATGCGCATGATGTTGTCGATAGCCGCATAACCGGCCCAGCCGAGGCTCTCGCCGATATCCATCTCGACCTGTCCTTCGCGCACCATATCCAGCACGAAGGGCGTGCCGTTGAAGCTCGCAACCTTCACCGAGCCTTCAGAGCCGGTGATGCGCAATGCGGGCACGACGAACTGCGACATCGAATCGTAGATCGGTAGGATGTAGTTGATCGAGGGGTCGGCCAGCAGTGCCGACTGGGTGCCCGACTGGATCTTCGTTGCCCATTCGGAGACCGGCACGTCGAGATGCGTCTGCTTGCAGTCCGGGCAGAGCGCCTTGAGTTGGTCCTGGATGGACTGGACGAAAGGAATGGACGGCAGCACATCCGAAGAGCCGATGATCAGTACGTTCGGCTTGCCTTCGGTCTGCGCATAGGCCCAGGCAGCGAGCAACTTGCCCGCGCCAGTGAAGTCGACTTTGCCGGAATAGTCGACGCTCTCCACAGCCGGCTGTGTCACGTCGTAGAAGTGGGTCGTGCTGATCTTGAGGCCAGCGGCGCGCGCCTCGGAGAGCTGCGGCCCCAGCACTTCCGGATTGAGGCCGCCCGCAAGGTCGACCACGTCGTAGTCCTGGCTGATGGCCTGGGAAATCCCCTGAACCCACTGGTCGAGTTTCAGCTGGTTGTCCCAGGTGGTGTAGGTGAAGCCAACTTCGGCCGCTGCCGAGGCCATGGCCTTCTGAAGCTCCACATTGAACGGGATCGTCATCGAGATCGGGATCGACAGAACCTTCTTGTCCGCCATGCAGGCTTTGGCGTCGAAGGGCTCGCCGGGTGCGGCGAATACCGGCATGGCGCGGTGCGCTTCGATGATGGCCTTTGCATCGGCCATGGGATCTGCGGCGACAGGCGTGGAGGCGACCGCAAGTGTGGATGCGGCCAAAAGCGAACTGGCAAGAATGAGGCGCATGATTGACGTTCCCCTGTCTCTAACCCGGTTTTCCGGTGTCATCTGATGCGGTTCTCGATGACCGCTCGTAGATAATGTACGTACATAGTCAGTCGAACGTCAATCGTGTTTTGCCTATTTTTTTGCACTGCACATTTATTCGGCGAATGCCGAAAACCCTTTCAGTCAGGCGATCGAATCGCGATCAACTACGCGCAGTTCGTCTCCGATAGACGCGCGATCTCGCATGTGCAGCATCAATAGATGCTGAGTGATATGTCAGTACATATGGTGAGGATTGTTACGGGCTGGCCGTATGCGCGCGCCAGGCGATCAAGCAGCCTGCAAAGCCGAAGAGCGCAAAGATCATGAAGCTGGCGCCATAGTGTCCCGTCAGTGCATAGACGCTGCCGAATGACGAGGGCCCCACGATTACCCCGATGAAGGTATAGACCAGCACGCCGCCGGTGATCGAGCCGACCCGTCCCTCTGGGGCATTGTGGGCCACCTCGGCGAGTAGCACGCCGTTCCATCCGATGGTGACCCCACCCATGGCAACGAAAAGCGCCACCTGCGCGATCGTCGGCAGATCGGTCAGCCAGAACAGCAGGGCATAACCGGTACCGCCCAGCAATCCGAGCAGGGCGAGCGTCTTGAACCCGCCACCGATCCTATCGGCGACGACACCCCAGAAAATGCGCCCGACCGCGCCGGCAAGCTGCATGGCTGCAGCAACGGAGCCTGCCGAAAGAAGCGACCATCCGGCGTCATGCACGAGCGTCACGACGGCAAAGGCCGAGACGGACAGCTGCATGGCCGAATAGGCAAAGCCGAGGGCGGACAGCGCCCTCAGTCGTGGATTGCGCCAGATCGTCGACTGTTCCTCGGCGAACCCCTTCAGAAAAGACCGTCTTGGCGCCGGATTGACCGCATCCGCCGCATGCGTCGCGGCCAGAAGAGCCATCGTCAGGATCGGGGCGACGGCGCCGATGAGCAGCGCGACATGCCAGTCGAAGAAGCGCGTGAGAAACGGAAAGGCAAAGCTCGCAAGGATGCCGCCGAGTGGCACGCCCGACTGCTTCAGGGAGAAGACGATATTGCGTCTGTTCAAGGGAGTGACGCGGCTCAGCATTTCAGAGGAGGCGGGGTTATTCAGTCCATAGCCGATGCCGATGAAGAGGGAGGCGGCGATGATCAGTGGGATCTCCGCGCTCGCAATTCCGATAAAGCCGAGCACGAAACAGGCGAGAGCGGCCTGTTCGATCCGGATCGGGCCGAAGCGCTGAACCAGCGTCCCGGCAATCGCCGAGGAGAACATTCCGGAGAAGTAGATCAGGCTGATCTGGTAGCCGATCCAGTAGGCCCCGATATCGAGATCCTTCGCGACCGTGGGCGCAATCGCGGTCAGCGCGAGCACGCTCGCCGTCGCAACGATCTGTATCAGTGTGGCGGCAATCAAGGTCTGGGTAAGCGAGGAGGCGTGTCGCGCGGGCGGTGCCTCTTCGGCGATGAAGTCAGACATATGGTGCTGTCTCGGAGAATATGGCTAGGATATGTACGTACTAATTGATTTGGTGAAGGATCGCAAGCCGGTGCTGCGGCCTGCTTCGATCTCCCGAATTCCATTTGCCTTTTGCCGGGAAAGGAGGTTGAAACTCTGGCACGAGGAACTCGGCGTTGCGCCGATGGGGATGGTTGAGCTTGGATCAGAAGCGCATGGACTGGAAGCCGGAAGTGGACACCGCGCCGCTCTACCTGCAGGTCGCCCATCATCTAGAGAGCCGGATCAGCGACGGCGAGTTTCCGGTCGGATCGCTTCTGCCCACGGAAAACGAGATCGCAGCCGCTCTCGGCGTTAGCCGCCAGACCGTGCGTCAGGCGATAGCAACGCTTCGCAACAAGGGGCGCCTTTCCGCCCGCAAGGGCGTGGGCACGCGCGTTGAGGCGGGGTTCGATCCGGAGAAGAAGCGCTTCATCGCCCATTCGCGTTCGGAGCTGTTCGAGATCGCCGCCGAAACGGAATTCGTGATCGATACCAAGGAAGAGATCTCCGCCCAGGGTAAGCTTGCCGTCGAGCTCGGCTGCCGGCCCGGGCGCAAGTTCTTCCACATGGCCGGTATCCGGTATCCCGGCAATCGCAGCCGCCCGTTCTCGTGGAATGAGGTCTATGTCGACGCCAAGCTGGCTGCTGCCGTGAAGGACATCACGGTCGCCCGCAGCGCCATCTTTCACTATATCGAGCAGTACACGGGGGAGAAGATCCAGGAAATCCAGCAGGACATCCGCCCGATGATCCTCGACGCCGAGATTGCCGCCAAGCTCGATGTCAAGGCAGGCGATCTGGCGCTGGTCGTCACTCGACGCTACTTCGGCTCCGGCCGCCGCCTGCTGGAATACGCCTTCCAGGTGCTTCCGGCAGAGCGCTTCACCTTCACCACGACGCTTCGCGCCGAAGGCTGAGCCTCCCCTTTTCTCATCATGGATCCATGGCCGCCAGCAGCGCTCTGGGGCGCTGCTGGCGTTTCCGCGTCCTGTTTTGCCTACAGATCGTCCGTTTGAACGGTTGCTCGGCAACTCCGCCCTGCGCGCGATTCCGGCGAATGATCGAAAAATATGCAGGCCTAAAGATCAGGCATTTTTGGCTGGACAGCCTCAAAAATTTTTGCATTAGTTCGTACATACTGCTTGCGTGTAGGTCATACTAAAAGGGGAACCACATGGATATCGGTGTCTTCATTCCTATCGGAAACAACGGCTGGCTGATCTCGACAGCGTCGCCGCAATACATGCCGAGCTTCGAGCTCAACAAGCAGATCGTCCAGAAAGCGGAAAGCTACGGCCTCGACTTCGCCCTCTCGATGATCAAGCTGCGCGGCTTCGGCGGCAAGGCCGAATTCTGGGACTATAACCTCGAGAGCTTTACGCTGATGGCGAGCCTCGCCGCCGTCACCGAGCGTATCAAGCTGTTTGCGTCCACGGCTGTTCTCACCCTGCCGCCGGCAATCGTCGCGCGCATGGCGACCACCATCGACAACGTTGCGCCCGGTCGTTTCGGTGTGAATATCGTGTCCGGCTGGCAGATGGCGGAATACGACCAGATGGGCATCTGGCCCGGCGACGACTATTTCGGCTACCGCTACGATTATTCGACCGAATACGTGCACATCATGAAGGAGCTCTGGGCGAACGGCAGCTGCAGCTTCGACGGCAAGCACTTCACCATGAAGGACTGCATGATGAAGCCGATGCCGGCGAACAAGATCGAGATCGTCGCGGCGGGCCAGAGCCCGCGCGGCATGGAGTTCGCCGCCGAATATGCGGACTACAACTTCGTCATGGGCTCCGGCATCAACACGCCGACCGCCTATGCCCCCAACAACCAGAAGCTCCTCGATGCGGCCGCGAAGTCAGGCCGTGACGTGGGCGCCTATGTGCTCTTCATGGTGATCGCCGACGAGACGGACGAGCTGGCCGAGGCGAAGTGGCAGAAGTATCGCGAGGGTGCGGATGTCGACGCGCTGGCCTGGATGGCCGACCAGGGCAGCAAGGATGCGACGGCGGATGCCAACTCCACCGCCAAACACATCAACCTCCCCGAGGGTGCCGTCAACTTCAACATGGGCACGCTTGTCGGCTCCTACGCGAAGGTCGCCCGCATGCTCGACGAGGCTGGCGACGTTCCGGGAACGAAGGGCATCATGCTGACCTTCGACGACTTCCTTGTCGGCCTCGATCAGTTCGGCGAGCGCATCCAGCCCTTGATGGCAAGCCGCACGCCCAAGCAGATCGCGGCGGAATGACGTGACGGCGGCTCGGCCTGCACCGACAGACGATCCTCGCTCGGAGGCGGGGATCCAGTTTGATCCGATGACGCTCGCCGATCCGACAAGGGTCGACCGCGTTCATCGCGATGTCCTGGCACCTAAAGTCGATGCCGCATCGGTGACACCGCCGCTGTCCTCAGCGCCGCTAAACGAGCCGGCGGTCGTGGCAGGCGTGACGGAGGTGCTCTCGGCTTATGCCAGTGGCAGCTTGCGTCCGTCAGATCTTTTGTCGCAACTCAAGGCCCGCACAAACGCCACCCGGACGGGAGGGGAAGCGGTTCTTCGCTTCGTGCCCGGTGCGGAAGAGGCGGCGCGTGAGAGCGATCGACGTTTCGTGGAGGGGCGGGCACGGCCTCTGGAAGGCATTCCTTTCGGGGTGAAGGACATCATTGACGTCGCCGGTGCCGTGGTCACATCAGGCTCGCACTTCACCGGGGACCGCGTGGCGCCGGTCGACGCGCCTGTCGTGGCAGCCTTGCGATCAGCCGGTGCCATTCCCTTCGCCATGACAGCCACGACAGAGTTTGCGACCGGTTCCCCGCACAATCCGCGCTTCGGCACGGTCACCAATCCCTATGACCGCAGCCGCTGGACGGGTGGGTCCTCGACCGGTTCCGGCGCGGCGCTGGCGGCCCGGCTCATGCCGCTTGCACTCGGCACGGATACGGGAGGGTCGATCCGCGTCCCCTCCTGCTGGTGTGGAACGACGGGGCTCAAGCCCAGCCGCGAATTGGTCTCCCGCCAGGGGGTAGCACCGCTGTCCTGGACGCTCGATCATATCGGCCCGATGGCGCGATCCGCAGAGGATATCGCCCGGGTTTTGCCGTTTATGGCGGGTGACCGGGGAGCGCATCTCGCAGGCGAAGTTGCAGCACTTTTGCAGGCAGGTTCCGTCCAAGGCCTGAGGATCGGCTTCCCCGTAAACTGGTTCATCGAAAAGGTTGACCAACACGTGCTCGCCAATTGGCAGGCGGCCCTGCGGCAGTTCGAGGCCCTCGGCTGTCACCTGGTGCCGCTTCCGCGAATCGACGTCGAGCCTCTGCATGAAGCCGGTTGGGTCATCCTTCAGAGCGAGCTGGCGAGCCTTCACGCTGCACGCCTTGATCGCGCCGAGCTTTTCGATCCGGGCCTTCTGCATCGTCTGAAGAACGGGTTAGGCTACTCTGCCCGTGACTATGGTGAAGCGCTGCAGCGCCGGAGCGAGGCGCTGCAGGTATTCCTGACCGCCATGCGCGACATTGATGCGGTGATCACGCCGGGTCTCGGTGGCGAAGCCGGCCATCTCGATGATCTCACCGTCGATATTGATGGCGAACGCCAGCCCTTCCAGACAGTCATTTCGCGCAACACCATGATCTTCGATGTCACGGGACTGCCGGCGCTCATGCTGCCTTCGGGCGTCGGTTCGACAGGCTTGCCAACCGGCATTCAGATCGTCGGTCACCCCGGGGCAGATGCGCTCTGCCTGACGTTGGGCCGGGCGTTTCAACAGGTGACCGATTTCAATCGGATGATGCCGCCAGAGGATGCCGTATGACATCACATGCCCCCATCACCCCGGATCTCACAGCGCTTACGGCAACCGAGGCCCTCTCCCTGATGGCGGACGGGCGTTTGACGTCGCGCGCCCTAGTTGCCGCCTGCCTCGACCGGATCCGTCAACGGGATGGCGAGGTCAGGGCCTGGCTCGCACTCAGCGAAACGGCACTGGAGCAGGCCGATCGCTGCGATGCCGTCCCGGAGGCCGAGCGCGGCAGGCTTCACGGCCTGCCGATCGGGGTGAAGGATGTCTTCGAGACATCAGACCTTCCGACCACCCACAACTCGCCACTCTACCAGAGCTTCCAGCCCGCAGCCGATGCTGCGGTGGTCGACCTGCTGCGCAGCGAAGGCGCGATCATTCTTGGCAAGACCGATACGACGGAGTTCGCCGCCGCTGGTCGGGACGCTCAGACAGCCAACCCGCATGATCTCGCCCATACCCCAGGCGGCTCGTCCGCCGGCTCTGCAGCCGCTGTCGCCGACTGGCATGTGCCCTTGACGCTGTCGACCCAGACGGGTGGCTCGACCATCCGCCCCGCCTCCTTCTGCGGCATCGTCGGCTTCAAGCCGAGCTATGGCCGGGTAAGCCGCGAGGGGGTGAAAATCTATGCGCAGAGCTTCGACACCGTCGGCTGGTACGGCCGTTCGGTGGATGATGTGGCGCTGCTGGCATCTGTGCTCGGGCTCGATGAGGCGCTGCATTTGACAGACCGGCCAGGTAAACTCAGGATCGCAATCACGTCCGGGCCTTATCGCGACCGCCTGGCGTCCGAGAGCCTCACGGCTCTCGACCTTTCGAAACAGCGGCTCGAAACGCATGGCCATTCGGCGCAGTCCATCGAACTGCCAGCCGAGTTTGAGGCTCTGGACAGGCACCACCGCGTGATCCTGCATAGGGAAGGGCAGGCGTCCTTCCGCAATCTGGCGCGACGCCATGGGGCAGCCCTTCACGATGATTTCCACCATCGTGTCGAAAATCGCGATGGCTCCAGCCTCCTGGACCTCGCAAAGGCCTATGATGCCATGGCGATGGGACGCATCGCCTTCGATGCGCTGATGCAGGACTTCGACCTCCTGATCGCCCCGAGTGCCCCTGGTTTTGCACCGCCCGGACGTCGCCCGGGGGATCCCGTCTTCAATGCCTCCTGGACCCTTCTCGGCGTCCCCTGTCTCAACATCCCGGTGCCGCTCGGCCATCCCTCGCTGCCGATAGGTGTGACGCTGATTGCAGCGCGTTCCGCCGACCATCATCTGCTCGATGCCGCTCGGCGCCTCGAACCTGTTCTCAATCCGAAATGAAAGCAGCAGACGACACATGCCCGATCCCACTTTGAAGAAGCGGCTCACCGACGGCGAATTTATTCTGGCTCCCGGGATCTACGACATGATCTCGGCTCTCACCGCGGACCAGATGGGTTTCAAGGCGCTCTATGTCACGGGATATGGAACGGTTGCCTCTACCCTCGGCATCCCGGATGCAGGCATTGCGACCTATCGCGACATGATCGAGCGCATCGCGCAGATGGTGAAGCTCACCCGCACACCGATCATTGCCGATGCGGATACCGGCTATGGAGGACTGCTCAATGTTCGCCACACCGTTCGCGGCTATGAAGATGCCGGCGTCTCGGCCATCCAGCTTGAAGACCAGGAATTCCCGAAGAAGTGCGGCCACACGCCCAATCGGCGCGTGGTGCTCATGGCCGATATGGTCAAGAAGATAGAAGTGGCAGTCGACAGCCGGCGCAGCGATGATTTCCTGATCATCGCCCGCACCGATGCCCGCACGAGCCTCGGTCTCGACGAGGCGATCCGCAGAGCGAAAGCCTATGCAGCGGCAGGCGCCGACGTGCTCTTCGTCGAGTCGCCAGAGAGTACCGAAGAAGTGAAGGCAATCGCCGATGCCATAGACCGCCCGCTGCTCACCAACATGGTCAATGGCGGCCGCACCCCGCTTTTGCCGGCATCGGATCTGCAGGCGCTTGGCTACAGGATTGCCATCTATCCGGCCCTCGGCTTCCTCGCCCATGGCCATGCGGTACGCCATGCCTATCAGGACCTGCTCGACAACGGCATCACCACCGATGCCGTCCCGCTCTATCCATTCAAGGACTTCAACAGCCTGCTCGGCTTCGAGGACGTGTGGGCCTTCGAGAAAAAATTTGCCGAAACCGAGGACTGAGCCATGACCGACGATCTCGCCGCCAATTATGCCAAGGCCTATGACAACCGGATCGGCTTCGGCAAAAAGCCGGCTCTGATCCTGGTAGATTTCGTGCAGGCCTATTTCGAGCCGGAGAGCCCGCTTTATGCCGGCGTCGATGAGGCACTCGCCAGCGCGCTCCGCATTCGCGAAAAGGCGCGTGAAAAGGGGCTTCCCGTCATTCTCACCGGCGTGGTGCTGCATCCCACCGGTCTGGATGGTGGCCGCTTCTTCCAGAAGGCGAAACCGCTCGCCTGTTTCACGGCGGGAAACCCGCTCGGAGGATGGCCCAAAGGTCTTGAGCCGTTCCCGGACGAGTTTGTCGTCTCAAAGCAGTATCCGAGTGCCTTCTTCGGCACTTCGCTCGCGCCGCTTCTAACCTCCATGGGCGTGGACAATGTCATCCTTACAGGGCTGACGACCAGTGGCTGCGTGCGAGCCAGCTGTGTCGACGCGATGTCGCATGGCTTCATCACGACGGTGGTGCGGGATGCCTGCGGCGATCGGCACACAGCGCCGCACGAGGCAAACCTTTTCGATATGAACGCCAAATATGCTGACGTCGTCTCGGAAGCGGAAATCCTCGATTTCATTGGAAAGCTCTGAACGTCCGCGACATCAGGCGGGTCGGCCTCAAGAGCTGCAAAAACCGGCCAGCTGAGGATTAATCTACGAGCACGTAGGGCCCAAACGAAAAGGCCCGGAGTTGGTAACTCCGGGCCCATCATCAGAGAAGCAGCAATCTATGCTTTCTCAGACATCCTGCTCTTGGGCCTTCGGCCGCAGCGAGATCTGCCTGACAAGAGCAAGTGAGATCAAGCTGCAGACGGCACCAGAGAGAAGGTAGAGCCCGGCTGCAAAGAGGCCGAACCAGGTCGATAGCAGAAGCGCCGACAGCGGTGCGAACCCGGCGCCGAACATCCAGGCGAGCGCCGAGACGACGGCAGAGGCCGTATAGCGGTTGCGGCGGTCGAAAAGCGATGCCACCGCGCCGGACGACTGGGCAAAGTTGAAGCCGAGCACGAGGAAGCCGACCATCATGTAGATGGTGACACCCGGAAGGTCACCATTCAGAAGCAGAGGCGCCGTCAACGCGAAGACACCGATCGCCCAGGCGCCCCAGATGAGGATCTTCTCGCGGCCGATCTTGTCCGAAAGCCAGCCGGAGAACAGCATGGCGAGAACGCCGAGGCCTGCACCCGCGGCTTCGATCAAGAGGAAGGTGCCGGGCGCTTCATCCGTGTAGAGGAAGATCCAGGACAGCGGGAAGACCGTGACCATGTGAAACATCGCAAAGCTTGCGAGCGGCACGAAGACGCCGAGCAGCACGGTCCGCCCGTCCTGCGACATCGTGGCGCGCAGTCCGGTGGGGGTCAGTTCGTTCGTCTCGAACAGCTCTTTGAACTCGGGCGTATCGACGATGCGAAGCCGCGCAAAGAGTGCCACGACATTGATCGCGAAGGCGACGAAGAACGGATAGCGCCAGCCCCAATCGAGGAAGTCAGCGGCGGAAAGCGTCATGACGAGATAAGCAAAGAGCACTGCGGCAACGGCGAGACCGACCACAGCACCGAGCTGCGGGATCATGGCGTAGAAGCCGCGCTTGTCCTTGGATGCGGTGATTGCCAGAAGCGGCGCCAGACCATCCCAGGTACCGCCGAGTGCCAGGCCCTGACCGATGCGCAAGATCGCCAGCATGGCAATCGACCACCAGCCGGCCGTTTCGTAAGAGGGTACGAGACCCATGGCGACGGTCGAGGTTCCCAAGAGGAAAAGCGCCACTGTCAGCTTGGTTACGCGGCCATGCCGGCGGTCGAGCAGGGTGAACAGCACGGTTCCGAGCGGACGCGCGACGAACGCGAGCGCCACGAGCACGAAGGACCAGAGCGTACCGGTCAGCGGATCGAGGAACGGGAAAATGCGCGCCGGAAAAACGATCACGGACGCGATGGCGAAAACGAAGAAGTCGAAGAACTCCGACGTGCGCCCGATGACGACGCCGACGGCGATATCCGAGGGGGAGACGTGATGATCGTCTTCGGAGGTTGTGCGGCCGTTCTGTGCGGCGGGGGATGCAGAGCCGGTCATGCTCGCCATAACGCGTGATCACTTTCTTGTCTGAACAGGGCGGATCCGAACGGGGGAAATACAGTCCGCGCCTTAGTCTAACATGCTGCAAAGCGATGCCGCAGACACGCCCAAATTGACAGGTGACAAATTGTCGTATGTGCTGCACCGCAAAACCCGACTAACTAACTCGGCGAATATCAATGGTCGTCGAGTAGTGTTTCGGGGGGACCCCTGCTCAGTGACCCGTCAGTGTATCAGGGTACGAGATGCAGAAGCTTCGCCTCCCGAAATTGTTCACCGCCATCATGGCGGTCCTCTTCCTGTCCGCCTGCAAGGCGGAAGTCCTCGCGCCAACGGGTGACATCGCCGCACAGCAGCGCGACCTCTTGGTGATCTCAACTTTGCTGATGCTGATCATCATTATCCCCGTGATGGTGCTGACCTGCTGGTTTGCCTGGCACTACCGGGCGGCCAACAAGGAAGCGATCTACAAGCCGAACTGGTCTCACTCCACCAAGCTGGAGCTGATCATCTGGGCGATCCCTCTCATGATCATCATCTGCCTGGGTGCGCTGACCTGGGTCGGAACCCATCTCCTCGATCCCTACCGTCCGTTGGCGCGGGTCTCCGAAGAGCAGCCGCTCGATCCGCAGCAGGAGCCGCTGGATGTGCAGGTCGTAGCTCTCGACTGGAAGTGGCTCTTCATCTACCCGCAATATGGCGTCGCCACCGTAAATGAGCTTCCGGTTCCGACCGATCGTCCGATCCGCTTCTCGTTGACCTCGTCGTCGGTCATGAACGCCTTCTACATTCCGCATATGGCCGGCATGATCTACGCCATGCCCGGCATGCAGACGACACTGCACGGGGTCTTCAACGAGGAAGGCACCTTCCAGGGACTGGCTTCGCATTACTCGGGTGCCGGTTTCTCTGGCATGCGCTTCAAGGCGAACGCAACCGACGCAGCAGCCTTCGAGGCCTGGGTCGAAGAAGCACGCTCTGGCAGCGTAAAGCTCGACCGCGCCAAGTATCTGGAACTCGAGCGCCCCAGTGAAAACGTCAAGCCGGAGGTCTTCGCCAGCATCGATCCGCAGCTCTTCCCGCGCGTCGTCAACATGTGCGTCGAAGAGGGCAAGATCTGCATGGCAGAAATGATGGCGCTCGACGCCCAGGGCGGCACAGGTCTCGCCGGCACGGTCAACATGAGCGCTCTCATCTACGACAAGCACGAACGCCGGGGCACGCGCGAGCCGGTCTTCGGTTGGGAACCCTTCAAGGTTCTGGGCTTCTGCTCGGTCGAGGAACTGGAGCAGATGCTGGCCGCAAAGCCCGCCTCCTTCAACGACAAGCCCGTCGTCTCGGGTCCCCTTATGGGACACAACATGCAGCAGCCGGCATCGCCCTTCGGCGGTGAGGCCGAACGCTTCCTCACGCTCGTTCGGCAGGCAGCCGGCAATGCGCCGCAACTCTGACAGGAATTCGGTATGGCTACGATAGACCATTCCACCACGTTTCTTCTCGGTCGCCTCAACTGGAGTGCGATCCCGACGGATCCGATTGTTCTGGCGACTTTCGCAGTCGTCGTGGTCGGCGGCGCCGCTACGGTCGGCGCGCTCACCTATTATCGCCTCTGGGGATACCTCTGGCGCGAATGGCTGACCTCCGTCGATCACAAGAAGATCGGCATCATGTACATCATCCTGGCGTTGATCATGCTGGTGCGCGGCTTCGCCGACGCCATCATGATGCGCCTGCAGCAGGTGCTCGCCTTCAACGGGTCTGAAGGCTATCTGAATGCCCATCACTACGACCAGATCTTCACGGCCCATGGCGTGATCATGATCTTCTTCGTGGCGATGCCCTTCGTCACGGGTCTGATGAACTATGTCGTGCCGCTGCAGATCGGCGCGCGTGACGTCTCCTTCCCCTTCCTCAACAATTTCTCCTTCTGGATGACCGTCGGCGGCGCAGTCCTGATCATGGCCTCGCTCTTCGTCGGCGAATTTGCCCAGACAGGCTGGCTCGCCTTCCCGCCGCTCTCGGGTATCGGATACAGTCCCTGGGTCGGGGTCGATTATTACATCTGGGGTCTGCAGATTGCCGGGGTCGGAACGACGCTTTCAGGCATCAACCTGCTCGTCACCATTGTGAAGATGCGGGCACCGGGCATGACCCTGATGCGCATGCCGGTCTTCACCTGGACAGCACTCTGCACCAACATCCTCATCGTCGCTTCCTTCCCGGTGCTGACGATGACGCTGATTCTTCTGACGCTTGATCGCTACGTGGGAACGAACTTCTTCACGAACGATCTCGGCGGCAACCCGATGATGTACATCAACCTCATCTGGATCTGGGGTCACCCGGAAGTCTACATCCTGATCCTGCCCCTCTTCGGCGTCTTTTCGGAGATTACGTCCACGTTCTCCGGCAAGCGGCTCTTCGGCTACAGCTCGATGGTCTACGCCACCGTCTGCATCACGATCCTGAGCTATATCGTCTGGCTGCACCACTTCTTCACGATGGGTTCCGGTGCTTCGGTGAACGCCTTCTTCGGCATCACCACCATGATCATCTCCGTGCCCACGGGGGCCAAGATCTTCAACTGGCTCTTCACCATGTACAAGGGGCGGGTGCGCTTTGACCTGCCGATGATGTGGACGGTCGCCTTCATGCTGACCTTCACCATCGGCGGCATGACGGGCGTCCTCCTCGCCGTCCCGCCGGCAGACTTCGTCCTGCACAACTCGCTCTTCCTGGTGGCGCACTTCCACAACGTCATCATCGGCGGCGTGCTGTTCGGCTGCTTTGCCGCAATCGCCTACTGGTGGCCCAAGGCCTTCGGCTTCCAGCTCAACGTCTTCTGGGGCAAGGTCTCCTTCTGGAGCTGGGTCAGCGGCTTCTGGCTCGCCTTCATGCCGCTCTATGTGCTCGGCCTGATGGGTGTCACCCGCCGCATGCGCGTCTTCGATGATCCGGATCTCCGGATCTGGTTCATCCTGGCAGCCCTTGGCGCACTGTTGATTGCTGTCGGCATCGCCGCCTTCTTCATCCAGATTGCAGTCTCGATCTGGAACCGCAAGGACAACATGGACGTGACCGGCGACCCCTGGGATGGCCGGACACTGGAATGGGCGACCTCGTCTCCCCCGCCGTCCTACAACTTCGCCTTCACGCCCGTCGTCCATGATCTCGACGCCTGGCATGACATGAAGCAGGTCGGGCAGAAGCGCCCGAAAGCGCCATACATCCCGATCCATATGCCGCGTTACACCGGCACGGGTGTCGTCATTTCGGCCTTGGCCACACTCTGCGGCTTTGCGCTGGTCTGGTACATCTGGTGGCTGGCGGCTGTGTCCTTCGTGGCGATAATCGGCGTCGCGATTGCCCACACCTTCAACTACGACCGGGACTACTACGTCCCTGTCGATGAGGTCGAGCGCGTCGAAAAGGCCCGTGATCGCGAACTCGCAAGCGTGGGAGCGTGACGACCATGAGCACCATCACCAAATCCGACGCACCTGCCGTCTATTGGGAAACAGAACCGCACCATCATCCGGAAGGCGCGTCCACGCGGCTCGGCTTCTGGATCTACCTGATGAGCGACTGCCTGATGTTCGCGGTCCTCTTCGCGGTCTTTGGGGTTGTCGGCCAGAGCTACGCGGCAGGCCCAGGCCCCAAGGCGCTGTTCGACCTGAATCTGATCGCGATCAACACCGGCTTCCTTCTGGTATCCTCGATCACCTTCGGCTTTGCCATGCTCGCCATGTACGAAGGTCGACAGGCCCGCATGCAGGCCTGGCTTGCGGTCACCCTTCTGCTCGGCCTCGCCTTCCTGGCGCTCGAAATCTACGAATTCCATCACCTGATCGAGCTTGGCGCCGGTCCACAGCGGTCTGCCTTCCTCTCGGCCTTCTTCGCTCTGGTCGGCACCCACGGCCTGCACGTGCTGTTCGGCTGCATCTGGCTCGTCACGCTGATGGTCCAGGTCAATCGGAAGGGCCTGATTCCGGCGAACACCAGACGCATGGAATGCCTGAGCATGTTCTGGCACTTCCTCGATGTGATCTGGATCGGTGTCTTCACCTTCGTTTACCTTCTGGGGATGATCTAATGTCCAAACCTTCCATTCAGCCCCATGGCCACCACGAACAGGGCCACGGCCACGACACCAGTGGCCACGACCACGGCAGCTATCGCTCCTATCTCACCGGCTTCGTGCTGGCGGCGATCCTGACGATCATTCCCTTCGCCATCGTCATGAGCGGCGGCTTCGACAGCCGTGTGCTGACGGCGGTGACGGTGATCGGCTTCGCCGTCGTCCAGATCCTCGTGCACATGGTCTATTTCCTGCACATGAACACCCGGTCTGACGAAGGCTGGACCATGCTGTCGATGATCTTCACCATCATCGTGGTGGTCATCATGATCGCCGGATCCGTTTGGGTCATGTACAACCTGAACACCAACATGATGCCATCGATGGACCACGAGAGCTTCCAGGGCTTCGGCTCCTGACAGGACAGAAGGGCATGACGCGAGCGCGCAGACCGTGGTGGCTCATCGGGCTGGGCGTGCTTGCGGTCAGCCTGCTCGTGGGCCTCGGAGTCTGGCAGCTCCAACGCCTGCAGTGGAAGACGGCGCTGATCGAACGTGTCGAAGCGGGGCTTGTGGCTCCGCCGTCCGCTGCTCCCGGACCCGATCTTTGGACGGGCGTCACATTTGACACGGCGGAATATCGCCGTGTCGAAGTGCGAGGGCAGTATCTTCCCTCTGACGATACCCTCGTGAAGGCAGTCACATCTAGAGGCTCAGGTTTCTGGGTCATGTCGCCCTTCGAGGCGGATGACGGCTGGCGCCTTTTCGTCAATCGCGGCTTCGTGCCAGATGACCAGACCTCGGCCGCTGACAGACCGAAACCTGAGGGTGAGCAAACGGTCACAGGCCTCCTGCGCCTCACCCAGCCGGGTGGCGCCTTTCTCCGGGATAACGACCCCACGGCTAGCAGATGGTTCTCCCGTGACACAGTCGCCATGGCTGAAGCCATTGGGCTGCGAGAGGTCGCGCCCTATTTCATAGATGCTGATGCGTCCGGCGATGGCCTCCCCATCGGCGGGCTCACGGTGGTCTCCTTCCCCAATAAACATTTTGGCTATGCCATGACCTGGTTCGGCCTGGCTGCCGTCTTCGCCTATCTACTCTATCGCGCAACGCGCCCGGACGCCGTCGAACGCTAGGTTTCGGCTACCCCGTCACGACACTTCGTATCGGCTGGCAAGTGCCGTCGAGAGCTGGGCCGCAAAGCGGGCCGCCGCGACCGGAAGCGTCCGGCCGCGCAACTGTCCCATATAGAGCACGCCTGCCGGCACATCCCGCTTGTCGAGCGGCCGCGTGATCATCTCTCCCGTCATCGTATGGTCCGAAAGCCCGATCGGGATCTGGAAAGTGATGATGTTCTCTGCGACCGCATGATTGCGCAGGAACTCGAAACTGTCCGATTCGATCACCGGCTCGAGCCGATAGGATGATTTCTGCGCCGCCATGTCCATGAGGTGCCGGACGCCGAAGGGGACCGTCGGGAGGGAATAGGGATAGGCCAGACAGTCGCTCAACCGGATGGTGTCCTTGGCTGCCAGAGGATGATGCGGCGCCATCACCACATGCACCGGCTGATGCACCCGGATCAGCGTCATGAAATCGGCCATCCTGACCGGCTCGAAGACGATCGCCAGATCCGCCGAGTGATCCACCAGCGACTGCTCCGCGGCCTGCCGATCGCGCAGATGCACACCGAAGGTAACCGCCGGATGGTCCTTGCGATAGTGCGCGATCTGATGCGGCAGGAAATAGGGCAGGAGCGCCTGGCTGCAGGCGATCGACACATGACCGCGGCGAACCCCTGAAAGGTCGGCGATCTGCGAGCGCACCCGTTCCATGTCGGAGATCTGGTTGCGGATGTGATGGATCAGGATCTCGCCCGCACTCGATAATCGAACTCCATGCGGCAGCCGCTCAAAGACCGGCACGCCCAACTCCTCCTCCAGCGCCAGAATACGCCGATTGAGCGCCGTGGAGGTGATTGCCAGCGATTCCGCGGCCCCGCGGATGGAGCCGGCTTTGGCGACAGCATCGATGTACCGAAGCGAAGTCAGATGCCGCATGTGAGATCTCCTGTGGTGATGCAAAATTTGCAGCAGCTCGCGCAAAACTTAGCACAAGACAGAAGCGGCGCCATATGGGTTACTCAAAGGTGAACGCGGAGCGCCATAGAAAATCAGGGGAACCAGCGCCCGCCCGAGCTTCACTGTTCATCCTGATCTGGGAGATCCTTCATGAGCCAGTTTCTTATGCCGAGCCGCCGCCAGTTTTTGCGCCAGTCAGCCGGTCTCGCCGGTCTGGCTGCTGCCAGCAGCGTGCTTCCCTTCGACATCGCACGCGCCGCAGGCCTGACCGTCGGCTTCATCTATGTCGGCCCGAAGGATGACTTCGGCTACAATCAGGCCCATGCCGAAGGCGCTGCCGCGATCAAGGCAATCGAGGGCGTGACCGTGGTCGAAGAAGAACAGGTACCGGAAACGGTCGACGTCCAGAAGACCATGGAGAGCATGATCAACTTCGACGGCGCAACACTGCTCTTCCCGACCTCCTTCGGCTATTTCGACCCCCATATCCTGACCATGGCGCCGAAATATCCCGATGTCCGCTTCGAGCATTGCGGCGGTCTCTGGACCCCGGGCAAACCGGCCAATACCGGTTCCTATTTCGGCTATATCGGCATGGGCCAGTATCTGAACGGCATCGTTGCCGGTCACATGACCAAGACCAAGAAGATCGGCTTCGTCGCCGCAAAGCCCATTCCGCAGGTCCTGCTCAACATCAACTCCTTCCTGCTCGGCGCCCGCGCCGTCGATCCGACGATCACCTGCCAGGTCATCTTCACCGGTGAATGGTCGCTCGCCGTCAAGGAAGCGGAAGCCACGAACGCACTCGCCGACCAGGGCGTCGACGTCGTCACCTGCCATGTCGACGGCCCGAAGGTGGTCATGGAAACCGGCGCCGGCCGCGGCATGTTCCTCTGCGGCTACCACGCCAACCAGAGCCCTTTGGCGCCTGAGAAATATCTTACCGGTGCCGAGTGGAACTGGTCCAAGGTCTATACCGACATGGTCAACACGACCCTTTCGGGCGGCACCATCGACAACTTCGTCCGCGGCGGCCTTGCCGAAGGCTTCGTCAAGATGAGTCCCCTCGGACCGGCCGTCACCGAACCGGCACGCAAGCAGTTCGACGCGACGCTTGCCGAAATCATGAAGGGCGGCTTCTCGGTCATCAAGGGACCGCTGAAGGACAACAAGGGCAATGTCATCGCCACCGAAGGCCAGGCTTTCGCCGAGACCGACGTTGCGCTCGAAAGCATGGGCTACCTCGTCGAGGGTGTCGTCGGATCGACCTCTTAAAGCATCCGGGAGGGGCATGCCATGAGCGCACCGGCGGATCTCGCAAGCCAGCAGGGCCTGGCCAGACGCAGTGTCTCGCTCGAGACGATCCTGCGCTGGCTCGACCCGCTCTTCCTGCCACTGGCAGCGCTGCTCGCCGGCATGCTCCTCTTTGCCGTTTTTCTGCTCCTGATCGGCACCTCGCCGATCGAGTTCTACACCCTCGTCTACAAGGCGGGCTTTGGCACCTCCTTTTCCTGGACCAACACGCTCGCCCGCGCGGCACCGCTTCTTCTCGCCGCCCTCTGCGTCGCCCTGCCGGCCCGGCTGGGCCTCGTGGTGATCGGCGGAGAGGGGGCGATCGTGCTCGGCGGTGTCGGTGCCGGTGCGGTCGCCATGCTGGCGCCTGGCATGCCGGGTCCGGTCGGGATCCTCGCCATGATGATCGCGGGTGCGCTCGTCGGTGCCATCTGGATCGGCGGCATCGGGGCTCTCAGGCATTTCCGCGGGGTCAACGAGACGATCTCCAGCCTGCTGCTCGCCTATATCGCAATCGCGCTCATGAACCATCTGGTCGAAGGACCGCTGCGTGATCCAGCCAGCCTCAACAAACCCTCCACGGCACCCCTGCCGGAACTCTATCGGATCGGCGAAATCCCCGGCATCGGTGTGCACTGGGGCCTCGCGGCCGGCATCATCGCCTGCATCCTCTGCTGGGTGCTGATCGAAAAGACGACCTTCGGATTTGCGGCCCGCATCGTCGGCGGCAACATCCGGGCAGCCCAGGTCCAGGGCCTGCCAGCCGGCCTGCTGATGATCGGCTTTACAGCGCTCGGCGGCTCTCTCGCTGGCCTCGCCGGTGCCTTCGAAGTGGCGGCCGTCCATGGCTCGGCCAATGCCTCGCTCGCCGGCGGTTATGGCTATACCGGCATCCTCATCGCCTTCCTCGCCCGTCACAACTGCCTGGCGATCATCCCGGCCACCCTGCTCTTTGCCGGCTTCGAGGCGTCCAGTGGCCTCGTTCAGCGCAGGCTCGACCTGCCGGATGCGACCATCGTGGTCTTCCAGGGCATGATCTTCATCGCCATCCTCCTGTCCGACGCGTTCCGTGATCGCATCACGCTGGATGGCCCCCTGCAGAAGGGGAAGCGCGCATGACGGATATCGGTCTCTGGGGCATGCCCCTTGCCATCCTCGGCGGCGCCATCCGTGTCTCCACCCCCTTCATCTTCGTCAGCATCGGTGAATGCCTGACGGAACGCTCCGGCCGCATCAATCTCGGCCTCGAAGGCACGCTCGTCTTCGGCGCGATGAGCGGCTATGCCGTCGCTTATCATACCGGCTCCGCCTGGGCGGGTACGCTCGCGGCGGCCGTCTGCGGTCTTCTCTTCGGCCTCCTGCACGGCTGGATCTGCAAGTTTCCCAAGGTCAACGACATCGCGATCGGCATCGCCCTGATGATCTTCGGCTCGGGCCTCGCCTTCTTCTTCGGCAAGCCCTACGTCCAGCCTGTCGCGCCTGATCTGCCGTCGATCCCGCTCGGTTTCTGGTCGGATATCCCGCAGGTCCAGGCGGCCCTTAACGTCAACGTCCTCTTCCTCGTCGGCATTGCGCTCGCATTCCTCGCCGCCTGGGTTTTGAAAAACACCCGCGTCGGCCTCACCATCCGGGTCGCGGGTGACAGTGCCGATGCCGCCCGTGCGCTCGGCATCAATGTCAACCGAGTGCGGCTCTGGTCGACTGCGGTCGGCGGTGCGCTGGCCGGTGTCGGCGGCGCCTATCTCTCGCTTTACTATCCCGGCAGCTGGAACGAAGGCATTTCCTCAGGCCAGGGCCTGATGGCGGTGGCGCTCGTCATCTTCGCTCGCTGGAACCCGGTCCATTGCCTCTATGCCTCGCTGCTCTTCGGCGGCGCGGGCGCGCTCGGGCCCGCGCTTCAATCGGTCGGCGTCACCCAGGGCTACTACCTCTTCTACGCCGCACCTTACGTGCTCACCCTTGGCCTCCTGATCGCGATCAGCTCGCGCACCCGGGCCATGGTGTCGGCACCCGGCGAACTCAGCATCACCAAATAGGAGCAGGATCCATGAACGGACTAGGCGGTCTCAACAAGTCGCCCGAGGGGGTGGTCATCGGCCTCGTGCAGCTGCAATTGCCGAACACGGTCACCCGGGCCGATCTCGCGGCCCAGACCGACAAGATTGTCGGCATGGTCGCCAAGGCGCGCCGCAACATCGCCGGCATGGATCTCGTCGTCTTCCCCGAATATGCCCTGCACGGCCTTTCGATGGATACGAACCCGGAGATCATGTGCCGGATGGATGGTCCCGAAGTCGCAGCCTTCAGAGAGGCCTGCCGCGACAACCGCATCTGGGGCTGCTTTTCGATCATGGAATACAATCCCGGCGGCAATCCGTGGAACACCGGTCTTGTTATCAACGACCAGGGCGAGATCAAACTCTATTACCGCAAGCTCCACCCCTGGGTGCCGGTCGAACCCTGGGAACCCGGCGATCTCGGTATCCCCGTCATCGAAGGCCCCAAAGGCTGCAAGCTCTCGCTGATCATCTGCCACGACGGCATGTTCCCGGAAATGGCACGTGAGGCAGCCTATAAGGGTGCCGAGATCATGCTGCGCACGGCAGGCTACACCGCCCCGATGCGCGAGGCCTGGCGCTTCACCAACCAGTCCAATTCTTTCTGCAATCTGATGGTCACCGCCAATGTCTGCATGTGCGGATCGGACGGCACTTTCGATTCCATGGGCGAGGGCATGATCGTCAATTTCGACGGCAGCATCATCGCCCATGGCACATCCGGTCGCCCGGACGAGATCATCACGGCGGAAGTCCGCCCCGATCTCGTGCGCGAGGCGCGGCGCGTCTGGGGCGTCGAAAACAACATCTACCAACTCGGTCATCGTGGCTTTTCGGCCGTTGCCGGCGGTGCGGGCGATTGCCCCTACACCTTCATGCAGGACCTGGTGGCCGGAGAGTACAAGCTCCCCTGGGAAGACGAGGTCCAGGTGACCGACGGCACATCCTGCGGCTTCCCGAAACCCGTGCGCCGCTACGGCGAGACCAACAAGGAGGCGGCGGAATGACGACCATTAAGGCAGATCCCTATCTCTGGCCCTATAACGGCGATCTCCGTCCTGAGAACACCGCGCTCATCATCATCGACATGCAGACTGATTTCTGTGGCGTCGGCGGTTATGTCGACAAGATGGGCTACGACCTCTCGCTCACCCGCGCGCCGATCGAACCGATCAAGAAGGTGCTCTCGGCCATGCGCGCCAAGGGCTACCACATCATCCACACCCGCGAGGGCCATCGCCCAGACCTTTCCGACCTGCCGCCGAACAAGCGCTGGCGCTCGCAGCAGATCGGCGCCGGCATCGGCGATGCCGGTCCTTGTGGCCGCATTCTCGTCCGCGGCGAACCGGGCTGGGAAATCATCGACGAACTGGCGCCGCTGCCGGGCGAAGCGATCATCGACAAGCCGGGCAAGGGCTCCTTCTGCGCCACCGATCTCGAACTGATCCTGCGCACGCGTGGCATCGAAAACATCGTGCTGACCGGCATCACCACCGATGTCTGCGTGCACACGACAATGCGCGAGGCCAATGACCGCGGCTTCGAATGCGTCATCCTCGAGGACTGCTGCGGCGCCACCGACCCCGGCAACCATGCCGCCGCCATCAAGATGGTCAAGATGCAGGGTGGCGTCTTTGGCTCCGTGTCGGACAGCGAAAAGCTTGTGGACGCTCTGCCATGAGGGTCCCGGCGCAAGAATTCAAAGCACCCGATCACGCCATGTCGGTGGAAACCGTCGGCATGACCATGCGCTTCGGCAGCTTCACGGCGCTCAACGACGTCTCGATGCGTGTCGCCGCCGGCTCCTTCCATGTGCTGCTCGGCGAAAACGGTGCCGGAAAGTCGACCCTCGTCAAATGCATGATGGGCTTTTACAAGCCGACCTCGGGCCAGATGATGGTCGAGGGCCTTGAGGTCGAGATCCCCGACCCCCGTGCCGCCCATGATCTCGGGCTCGGCATGGTCTACCAGCATTTCACGCTCGTTCCATCGCTCACCGCAGCCGAAAACCTCGTCATCAGCCGGGCGGACGCACCGGCGCTGATCGACTGGAAGAAGGAGCGTCAGGCGCTCTCCGCCTTCATGGACCGAATGCCCTTCTCCGTGCCGCTCGACATCCCCGTCGGCCGGCTCGCCGCCGGTGAAAAGCAGAAGCTGGAACTCCTGAAGCAGCTTTATCTCGGCCGCCGTTTCCTGATCCTCGACGAGCCCACCTCTGTGCTGACACCGGCGGAAGCCGACGAATTGCTCGGCATGGTCCGGGGTTTGACGAGTGCCGGCGAACTCACCTGCCTGATGATCAGCCACAAATTCCGCGAAGTGACGGCCTTTGCCGACGAAGTCTCGGTCCTGAGACGCGGCGAATATGTCGGCGGCGGCAAGGTCTCCGATCTCACGACTTCCGACATGGCGGCGATGATGATCGGTGAAAAGGAGCTGGTGAAGCCGGCCGCCCGCGTCGCCTACCAAGGCGTGCCTGTCCTCTCCGTCTCCGGCGTCAGGGCCCCGGATCGCTCCGGCCTGAAGACCGTCGACATCGCCGATCTCACCGTGAAATCCGGCGAGATCGTCGGCATTGCCGGTATCTCCGGCAATGGCCAGATGGAGCTGATGGAGATCCTGACCGGCCAGCGGCCGCTGGAAAAGGGCGAGATCCGCGTGAAGGCGGAGCCCTATCACGCGCGGCGCGGCGAAGCCCGCAAACTCAATGTCCGCTATCTGCCCGAGGAGCCATTGAAGAATGCCTGCGCGCCGCGCATGACGGTGGCCGAGAACATCTTCTTCCGCGACTTTGACTTCACTTCAGGTCGCGCGCAGTTCTGGCTCGATGGCAGCCGCATGCTCGAACAGGCGGGCCATCTGGTCGGCGAATACAAGGTGAAGACGGCCTCGCTCCAGTCTCCGATCGCCTCGCTCTCCGGCGGCAATGTGCAGCGCGCGGTTCTCGCCCGCGAACTGACCGGCGACGTCGATCTCCTCATCATCACCAATCCCTGCTTCGGCCTCGATTTCTCGGCCGTTGCCGAAATCCGTGCCCGTATCATGGCCGCAAGAAATGCAGGCGCCGCTGTTCTGCTGATCTCTGAAGATCTCGACGAAATCCTGGAGCTTTCCGACCGGATCCTCGTGATGTCGGACGGGCATATCGCGTATGAGACTCCCGCCGCTAACGCCGATATCGGCGAGATCGGCCGGCACATGGCAGGACATCACTGATGGCAATCATCAAGGCGCGTCCCTTCGACTTCGACCTCGATCGGGACCATGCGGCCCTCATCATCATCGACATGCAGCGCGACTTCGTCGAGCCCGGCGGTTTCGGCGAAACACTGGGCAACAAGGTTGCCCTTCTGCAGGCAATCATTCCGGCGACGGCAAGGCTGCTCGCCGCCTTCCGCGCTGCCGGACTGCCTGTCATCCACACGCGCGAATGCCATCGTCCGGACCTGTCCGATTGCCCACCCGCCAAGCGCGAGCGTGGCAAGCCCTCTCTGCGCATCGGCGATCCCGGTCCGATGGGTCGCATCCTCATCTCCGGCGAACCCGGTGCCGACATCGTTCCGGAACTCTATCCGATGGAGGGCGAGATCGAGCTCGACAAACCCGGCAAGGGCGCCTTCTACGCGACGCCCCTCGGAGAGATCCTGGCCGATCGGAAGATCCGTCAGCTGGTCTTCGCCGGCGTCACCACCGAAGTCTGCGTCCAGACCACCATGCGCGAGGCCAATGATCGCGGCTTCGAATGCCTGCTCGCGACCGATGCCACAGAGAGCTACTTCCCCGAATTCAAACAGGCAGCCATCGACATGATCACCGCGCAAGGAGCGATCGTCGGATGGGCGGCGACCGTCGATCAGATCGTGGAGGCGCTCGATGTCTGAAGCCTTGAGTTTCCCGGATTTCCTGCGCGGTGGCTGGCAGCACTGCCAGTTCGAATACTTCCGTGAGGGTGTCGAGATCTGCCGTCTGGTGACGGGCGAGCCCGAACTGGCACTGCTGCGCTACGCCCCGGGCGCCTCCGTGCCCAGGCATCTACATGTAGGGCTCGAAACGATCCTGGTGCTGGAAGGATCTCAAAGCGATGAATTCGGCCACTATCCCAAGGGATCGCTGATCGCCAATCCTGAAGGGACAACGCATTCCGTCTCGTCGGAGGAGGGCTGCGTCGTGCTCATCCAGTGGACGAAGCCGGTCAAAATTCTCTAAATTCTATTGCCGGCTAATGTTCTTCGGAGTTCAGTAGGAACTCTCCAGGCTATAACGGCTGCCGGGATAGAGAAGCCGCACCGAGGTCACCAACCGGTCGCCTGACCATGTCCTTCGCCTGACCTGAAGGCAGGGTTCCGATTTGGCAATCGCCAGAAGCCGGCATTCCCAGGGTTGTGGGAGCACGGCCTCGACGAACTGCTCGGCGCGCGAGATCGGCGCGATGGAGCTCAGATAGGCGCTTGGCGTGATCGTGTGAAAATCGCGGTCGAGATAGTCGGGCGCGACTTCCGCGTTGACGAAACGGTCTTCGATTTGAATCGGAAGATCATCTTCCTTGTGCACGATCACCGAATGGAAGGCCGTTGTCCCGGCGGCAACCTCCAGCCGATCGGCAAGGTCGTGATCGCAGACTTCAGGCTGCTTCAGCACGAGCTCGGCCGAATGCAGCCCGCCCCGCTCCGCGATCTCGTCCGCAATGCTGCGAACATCCGCAACGTTGGCGCTGCGCTTCTTCGGCGCAACAAACGAGCCGCGCCCCTGGACGCGAATGATGACGCCTTCGCTTGCGAGCTCCCGCAGCGCCCGATGCGCCGTCATGCGGCTGACGCCCAGAAGCTCGACAAGCTCGTTCTCGGAAGGAATGCGATGATTGGTCGGCCACTCGCCGCGCTCGATCCGGGCCTTGATCTCGGATTTCATCTGCTCGTAGAGCGGCGTGTCCTGCCGTTCCTCGGGGAGTGCAAATCCTGGCTGCTCTTCGGACATGGTGGTCGACCCTGATGGTTGAGGAGCGTATCGGCGGCATTTGCCTCTGCCGGACCGCCTCAGCCGCTCCCTTTATCGGCAGAGGCCTTGTCTAGGCAACCTGTTCCGCATCCAGTGTCTCGGCAGACACGGCAGTCACTTCGATGATGTAGAGCATGCATCTTGAACTACGGGGCTCGACCGAAAGCTGAAGGGGCCCGTCGAGGCCCACAAGAACGTCACCGAGCCCCACATCCGATCGCAGGCTATCGATCGCGACAACGGCTTCATCTCGGAAGACGACAGCGACGGTATCGGCGGTTACCGAAAGCGTCTGTGCATCAGACACGACGATCTTCGTCATGCGATGAACGAAACGCCCGCGACGGCTCATCATGTTGAGGTCCAGCGTCTCCCCACCCAGACAATCCGCCTGAACCTCCGCATCGCCGGAAAAGGCGAAGGGAGACGAGCCGACGACAAGCGGCACCTCCCGCCTGCCATCGATCGTCAACTGCATGCCGTCCCCGTGGAGTACGGCAATGGTCCGGTCGATCCCAGCAAAGACCGAGAACGGACCGGATGCCCCAACAGTTGCAAGACTGATCCGCCAGTCGAACCCGCCGAACCCATCCGAAGCAGGCCTGGAGATCACCTCGCGGGTGATCCCCAGCCCGTTTTTCCAGGGCATCTTCAGGTGCTCGTCAAAGCGCTGGATGCGGAGGGACATGGGGCTGTCGGTCTCCCTCAATTGCCGAGAATGCCGGGCAGGCGCAGGCCCTTTTCCTTCGCGCAGTCGAGCGCGATGTCGTAGCCCGCATCGGCATGGCGCATCACGCCAGTCGCTGGGTCGTTCCACAGAACCCGCTCCAGTCGGCGGGCGGCATCGTCAGTGCCATCGGCGCAGATGACCATGCCGGAATGCTGGGAAAAGCCCATGCCGACACCGCCGCCGTGATGCAGCGAGACCCAGGTCGCGCCCGAGGCACAGTTCAAGAGCGCATTGAGAAGTGGCCAGTCCGACACGGCGTCCGAGCCGTCCTTCATCGCTTCCGTCTCGCGGTTCGGCGAGGCGACCGAGCCGGAATCGAGATGGTCACGGCCGATGACGACGGGCGCCTTGAGCTCGCCGTTGCGGACCATCTCGTTGAAGGCGAGACCCAGCTTGTGACGATCACCAAGACCGACCCAGCAGATGCGGGCAGGCAGGCCCTGGAAGGCAATGCGCTCGCGCGCCATGTCCAGCCAGTTGTGCAAATGTTTGTTGTCGGGAAGCAGCTCCTTCACCTTGGCATCCGTCTTGTAGATATCCTCCGGATCGCCGGACAGCGCCGCCCAGCGGAAGGGGCCAATGCCGCGGCAGAAGAGCGGGCGGATATAGGCCGGCACGAAGCCGGGGAAGGCAAAGGCATTCTCGAAGCCTTCTTCCTTGGCGACCTGGCGAATGTTGTTGCCATAGTCGAGCGTCGGAATGCCCATGTTCCAGAAGTCGACCATGGCCTGCACATGGGTCTTCATCGAGGCGCGGGCGGCAACTTCGACCGCCTTCGGATCGCTCTCCTGTTTCGCCCGCCATTCGGCAACCGTCCAGCCGAGCGGCAGATAGCCGTGGATCGGGTCATGGGCCGATGTCTGGTCGGTGACGATGTCGGGGCGCACGCCGCGGCGCACGAGTTCCGGAAAGATGTCGGCGGCATTGCCGACCAGGCCGACGGATTTGGCCTCACCCGCCTTGGTCCACTGGTCGATCAGGGCAAGCGCCTCGTCCAGCGTATGCGCCTTGGCGTCGACATAACGGGTGCGCAGGCGGAAATCGATGCGGGTCTCGTCGCATTCGACGGCAAGGCAGCAGGCGCCGGCCATGACAGCGGCGAGCGGCTGGGCGCCACCCATGCCGCCGAGACCACCGGTCAGGATCCACTTGCCCTTGAGATTGCCGTTGTAGTGCTGACGTCCCGCTTCCACAAAGGTCTCGTAGGTGCCCTGCACGATGCCCTGGGTGCCGATATAGATCCACGAGCCGGCGGTCATCTGGCCGTACATGGCCAGCCCCTTCTTATCCAGCTCGTTGAAGTGGTCCCAGGTCGCCCAGTGCGGCACGAGGTTGGAATTGGCGATCAGCACACGCGGCGCATCCTTATGTGTGCGGAACACGCCGACCGGCTTGCCCGACTGCACGATCAGCGTCTCTTCTTCGGTCAGCGTCTTCAGCGTCTCGACGATCCGGTCGAAATCCTCCCAGGTGCGCGCGGCGCGGCCGATGCCGCCATAAACGACCAGCTCGTGGGGTCGCTCGGCAACGTCAGGGTCGAGATTGTTCATCAGCATGCGCAGCGGTGCTTCCGTCATCCAGCTCTTGGCCGAGAGTTTGGTTCCGGTGGCGGCGCGGACGTCGCGGATATTGTGTCTGGGATTGCTCATGGTCCTCGCTCCTCAGCGTTTCAGTTCGAGCGCGATGGCTTCGATTGATGTCAAAATTTCCTTGAGATGCCGTCGCAGCGCCTCGGCCTTTCCGGCGTCATAGGCGAAGGGTGGTGCCTCGGTGGCGAGGTGCGTGACCTGCGCCAGTTCCATCTGGATGGCGTGCACGCCGGTCTCCGGCTGCCCGTAATGCCGGGTCGTCCAGCCGCCCTTGAAGCGCCCGTTGACCACAGAGGTATATCTCTCGGCCCGACCGGCGATCTCGGCGGCGGCTTTCTCGATCCTGGCATCGCAGGTGCGGCCCATGTCGGTGCCGATATTGAAGTCCGGCAGAGGTCCTTCGAAAAGAAATGGGATCAGCGAGCGGATCGAATGGCAGTCGTAAAGCACCGCCACGCCATGGATCGCCCTAACGCGCTCGATCTCGGCTTTCAGCGCCGCATGATAGGGAGCATGGAAGCCTGCCAGCCGCTCGGCAATGTCGTTGCTCGTTGGTTGCTCGCCGTTTTGCCAGATGGCGACCCCGTCGAAATCCGTGTCCGGAACGAGGCCGGTGGTGTTCTGCCCCGGATAAAGGCTCACCCCATCGGGATCCCGGTTCGCATCGATCACGTAGCGATGGAACGTCGCTCTGACCGTCGTCGCGTCCGGCAACAACCCGGCATAGAGCTCATGGATATGCCAGTCGGTATCGGCCAGTAGTCTGCCGTTGTCATTTAGGCGATCCCAGATCGCAGGCGGCACATCCGTGCCCGTATGCGGAAAGGCGAGAATGACAGGGGAGGTGCCTTGCTTGACTTCGAAGACGGCCATCTCAGCCCTCCAGCCCCGGCAACAAGCCGGTCGAGACGGCCGAAACCAGGGTGCCATCCGCAACTAGGCGACCGGCGGCCTCGAGATCGGGCGCCATGTAACGATCTTCCTCCAGGGTGGCGACATGGGCACGCAGGGTGGCGATCACTTGTCTCAGTTCCGGGCTTGTGTTCAGCGGACTGCGGAACTCCACGCCCTGTGCTGCCGTCAGCGCCTCGATCCCGATTATCGAGAAGAGGTTGTCCGTCATCTGCAGCAGGCGCCGCGCGCCATGGCAGGCCATCGAGACATGGTCTTCCTGATTGGCCGAAGTAGGCGTCGAATCGACAGAGGCCGGATGCGCCATCTGCTTGTTTTCGCTCATCAGTGCCGCCGACGTGACCTCCGCGATCATCAGACCGGAATTCAGCCCCGGCTTCTTGGCGAGGAAGGCCGGCAATCCATAGGAGAGCGCCGGATCGACCAGGAGCGCGATACGCCGCTGCGCGATAGCGCCGATTTCGCAGACGGCAATCGCGATCTGGTCTGCGGCGAAGGCCAGGGGCTCTGCATGGAAGTTGCCGCCAGAGACGACGCTCATGTCGGAGAGCACGAGTGGATTGTCGGTGACGGCATTCGCTTCGATCTCGAGCGTGCGCCCAGTCATGCGCAACAGATCGAGGCAGGCACCGTCGACCTGCGGCTGGCAGCGGATGCAATAGGGATCCTGTACCCGCTCGTCACCTTCCAGATGGCTTTCCCGGATGACGGAGCCGGCGAGCAGCCCACGCAAGGCGGCCGCCGTATCGATCTGGCCCTTATGGCCCCGCAGCGTATGAATGTCGGCGGTGAAAGGTGCCGAGGAGCCCATGGCCGCATCGGTCGAGAGCGCGCCGGTAATCAGTGCCGCCTGGGCGGCGCGATGGGCACGGAAGAGGCCGGCCAGCGCCAGCGCGGTGGAGGCCTGCGTGCCGTTGATCAGCGCCAGGCCTTCTTTGGCCGCAAGCACCACGGGCGTCAGCCCCGCGCGCTTCAGCGCCTCGACGCCAGAAAGCCGTTCGCCCTGAACGAAGGCTTCCGCCTCGCCCATCATCACGGCTGCCATATGGGCGAGCGGTGCAAGATCACCGGACGCCCCGACGGAGCCCTTTTCGGGAATGAGTGGGGTGACACCTTTCTCCAGCATGCCCTCGATGAGGCGAACCAGTTCGAGGCGGACGCCGGAGGCGCCACGACCAAGCGAAATCAGCTTCAGCGCCATTATCAGGCGCACGATATTGTCGGCCAGGGGCTGGCCCACGCCGCAGCAATGCGAAAGAATCAGATTGCGCTGCAGTGTCTCCGTGTCGGCCGCATCGATCTTGATCGAGGCGAGTTTGCCGAAGCCGGTATTGATGCCATAGACCGGCGCATTGCCGGCTGCGATTTCCGCAATACGCGCGGCGGCCTTCTCGATGCCGGCATCAAAGCTGCGGTCGAGTACGGCGCTTTCGCCGCTCCAGTAGATCTGCGCGAGTTCGGCGAGAGAGACGCGGCCGGGGTGAAGCGTAATAGTCACGACAGAATTCCTTTGGTGATGTGGCCGTTCCAGATGCGCTGATGCAGCGGATTGAAACCGATACGGTAGACGAGTTCCGCCGGGCTCTCGACCGACCAGATGGCAAGATCGGCCTGCTTGCCGACCTCGATGGTCCCGACCGTATCGAGACGCCCGAGCGCGCGGGCGGCATTGCGGGTGACGCCGAGAAGGCATTCCTCGACCGTCATGTGAAACAGTGTGGCGGCCATGTTCATGGTCAGCAGCAGCGAGGTCAGCGGCGAGGTGCCGGGGTTGCAGTCCGTCGCAAGCGCCATGGCAGTCTCGTGTTTGCGGAAGAGATCGATCGGCGGCTTCTTTGTCTCGCGGATGAAGTAGTAGGCGCCAGGCAGCAGCACCGCGACGGTTCCGGTCCGGGCCATCTCGGCTGCGCCGTTCTCATCTGTGTATTCGAGATGGTCGGCCGAAAGGCCCTGGTATTCGGCTGCAAGAGCCGCGCCCTGAAGGTTCGACAACTGATCCGCATGCAGCTTCACTGGAAGACCAAGCGAGCGGGCCTCATTGAAGACAAGCCGCATTTCGTCGGACGAAAAGGCTATGCCTTCGCAAAAACCGTCCACCGCATCCACCAGTACCTCCGCGTGCGCCGCCTTCAGACCCGGTAGCACCACCTCCTCGATGAAAGCGCGATTGCGGCCTTTGTAGTCGGCGGGGGTCGCATGGGCGCCGAGATAGGTCGTGGTGATGGCGACCTGTCGCTGCTCGGCCAGCTTCCGTGCGGCACGCAGCATCTTGAGTTCGTCTTCGACGGTCAGCCCATAGCCGGACTTGACCTCGACCGTGGTCACGCCCTCGGCGATCAGCGCATCGAGCCGGGGTAGCGTTTGCGAAACAAGATCCGCTTCGCTCGCCTCGCGCACCTGAAGCACCGAAGAGACAATGCCGCCGCCAGCGCGTGCGATTTCCTCGTAGGAAGCGCCGGCAAGCCGCATCTCGAACTCCCGGGCGCGGTTGCCGGCATGCACCAGATGTGTGTGGCAATCGATGAGGCCCGGCGTCACCCACCGACCCTCGCAGTCGATCACCTCGGCGCCAGCGGGGATCGCGACCTCGCGCGCCTCGCCCACTGCGACGATGCGCCCGCCATCGATCACCACCCTGCCACTCTCGATCACGCCGAGTCCGGGCTGGTCGGGCGCCATGGTCGCCAGTCGCGCATTGGTCAGAACCGTCGTCATGCGACCTCGCTTTCGGACCAGGAGGCTGTCGCCTTCAGCATTTGCTGAACTTTTCGGATCTCGATATTGAGAGGCCGATCATCTCGGTAGAAGGCGGTTTCGTGCCGCACACGTCGGTAGAGGGCCTCCGTCATCTCTGCCTTTGCGGCAGACGACGTCTGCAGATCATAGGCTTGTGCAGCGGCCGCAAGTTCGATCGCGAGAACTGTTTCGAGATTGTCGAGGATTGCCAGCGCCTTGGCCACGGCCGGCGTCGCATGAGTCAGGATATCCTCCTGCAGTGCCGAGGTGATCCCACCGTCGAGGCTCGCCGGCATGGCAAGGCGGCGGTTCTCCGCGACCAGTGCTGCAGCGGTATACTGGATGATCATGAAACCGGATTCCACGCCGCTTCCCGACGCAAGAAAGGCGGGCAGGCCGCTGACCAGCGGATTGACGAGCCTGTCGATACGCCGCTCTGAAATGGCTGCCAGTTCGGCGGCAGCCGTGGCGAGGCTATCCATCGCAAGTCCAAGTGCCGCGCCGACCGCATGCGCCTGCGAATGCACCTGCGGATCCGCGGGCGAGCCGCTGACGGCGGGGTTGTCGGTGACGCTCGCAAGCTCCCGGTCCACCACCGCACGCGCCTGGATCAGCGCGTCGCGCACGGCGCCATGCACATGCGGCACGGCCCGAAGGCTGAGCGGATCCTGCGTCCGCTTGCCAGCGGCTTCGGCAAGCAGCGGGCTACCGGCCAGAAGTCGCCGCAGGTTGTGGCCCACCTCCTGCAGTCCGTCGGACTTTCGCAGCGCAAGCGGCATTTCCGCGAAAGGATCGGCTTGCGCGCCGAGGTTCTCATAACTCATCGCCGCTGCGGCATCCGCCCAATCGAGTAGATGCGCAAGCCGTGTGACCGCAAGCGCTGCAAGCCCCGTGGCACACGGCGTGCCGTTGACCAGGCTCAAGCCTTCCTTGGCCTGGAGCACAAGGGGCTTCAACCCGAGGGCCTGCAGGGCTTCGCTTCCCGAAATGACATTTTCGGCATCTCGGCATTCACCTGCGCCGATCAGCACCAGGCCGATGGCGGCCGCGTGGGTCAGGTAACCGACGGAGCCACGGGACGGGATCAGCGGCAGCATGTCGTTGTTCAGAAGCGCGAGGAGGGTGTCAACGACGTCAAGCCGGATGCCGGAATAGCCATGTGCAAAATTGTTGATCTGCGCCGCCATGATCGCCCGCGTCTCGATCCGGCCGAGCGGTTCACCCACGCCACAAGCATGGCTGAACAGCAGATTACGAGACAGTGCCGACTGATCCTTGCGGTCGATGATCACATCGCACAAGGCGCCGACGCCGGTGTTGATGCCGTAGCCGCGGATTCCCCGATCGACCAGCGCCTCAACAATGGTACGGGCTGCGACGATGCGGCCTTGGGCGGTCTCGCCCAATTCGAGGCGTGCGCCACCCGCGATGGCACGGATCTCGTCGGCGGTGAGTGCCGTCTCAAGAACGATCGTGTCGGGCATCAGATCCTCCACTGCTGCGGCATGGGCGTTTCAATCTCGAGCTTTGATTAGTCGGCTACTTTAATTCGCAAGCGTCTTGAGGACCCGCTTGAAGTCCCGATCGATCGACTCTTCAAACCGGTGACGCCCCTGCTGGACGACGAACTCGCCCCCGACCATCACATCCCGGACCGCTTCGGATCCGAGCGCGAAGATCCAGCGATCAAGGATCTGATCTTCCCTGGCCGTCGCGATGAAGGGGTTTTCGCCGTCGAGCACCACGAGATCCGCCCGAGCACCGACACGGATGCCGGCAATCGCCAGACCCGCGGCCTGCGCGCCGCCTGCAAGGCTGGCCTCGAACAGGGTGCGACCAGCCGATGCCCCCGGACCGGAGACCAGGCGGTTGCGGCGACGATCGCGCAGCCTCTGGCCATATTCCAGCAGTCGCAATTCTTCGGCCACCGATGTAGCGACATGGCTGTCCGTGCCGATCCCGTATCGCCCGCCATGGCCGGCATAATCTGTGGCCGGGAAGATGCCATCGCCGAGATTGGCCTCTGTCGCCGGGCAGAGACCGGCTACGGCACCTGATGCGGCAAGGCGCGCCGTTTCATCCGGTGTCATGTGGGTGGCATGGATGGCGCACCAGCGCTGATCGGCGGGGAACTCATCGAGCAGATAGCTCACGGGCCGGCGCCCGCTCCAGGCAAGGCAATCTTCGACTTCACGTTCCTGTTCGGCCACATGAATATGGATGGGGCCGCCCGTCTGTTCAGAGGTGAGAACAGCGCGCATTTCATCCGGTGTTGCCGCGCGGAGGGAATGGATCGCGAGACCGAGCCGGGCGCCCGCGGTCCGGCATTCCGGCTCCAACCGTTCGAGCAGGCTAAGGAAACTGTCCACGCTCTGAATGAAAGGCTTCTGGCCGGCATTAGGCGCGATCCCGCCAAAGCCTGCATGCGCATAGAATACCGGCAGATGAGTCAGGCCGATCCCGGACGTGGCGGCTGCACGCAGGATACGAGCAGACATTTCCACTCCGTCGGATTTGCCAAGGTCCATCACCGCATGGTGGAAATAGTGAAATTCCACGACATGACCGAAGCCACCTTTCAGAAGTTCACTATACAACTTCGTTGCTACGACCTCGACGTCGTCGGGCGACATGCGATTGACCAGCCCATACATGGTCTCCCGCCAGGTCCAGAAGCTGTCATCCGTCGAACCCGCTTGCTCTGCAAGGCCGGCCATGGCGCGTTGAAAGGCATGGGAATGCAGGTTTTGCAAGGCCGGAACGACAGGTCCGGACAATCGGATCGAGTTTGCATCGCTGGCGCTGTCGGTCTTGATCGAGACGATCGTCCCGCTCGAATCGATGTCGATTTTCGTGTCGCGGGCCCAGCCCTGCGGCAGCAGAACACGTTCACAAAACAGCGTCTGAGGCGTCTTCATCCCGAAACCTTGTCAAGTTGTATAGGCAACATGGCAGGTTTCTGATTTGAGCGCAAGCGGGTGGTGGCACGGCTCGACAAAACGCAGCCTAGGACATTAGACCGCAGGTGCGGATCAGCTCACCCGGTGCACGACTGCCGTATTGGCCACGGGCGGCGAGGCGAGCGCCGCCAGTTCGTCCCGGTGCCGCATCATCGCTTTCAGCATTGCGTGGTCGCGCGAAAGCGCCGCCTGGCGCAACGGCGACGGCGGAAAATGGTTCATCGCAAACTGCATCGCCCTGCCGGCCTCCTCGACGGACGCAAACGCACCCGCCGCCACGGCGGCGTGCAGCGCACAGCCCAGGAGCACAGCGTCGCAATCCTTCGGCACGAGCACGTCACAGCCGGTCGCATCGGCATAGAGTTGCGACAGAAGCGGATGATCAGCCAATCCACCTGCAAGCAACAGTCGCTTCGGCTGGCCCGCACGGCGCGGCTGGCGCTCGATGATATGGCTGATGCTGCAGGCAAGTGCGACGCAACTGCGCCAATAGAGCTTGTGCAAGGATGTGAGGCTCTGATCGAGGTCCAGTCCGGCAATGGTTCCGGTCAGAAGCGGATCCGAGAGTGGCGAACGCGTCCCATGCAGGTCGGGCAGCACGGAGATGGGGAGACCGAAATCGGAGCCCTCCTCGGCGAGATGCTCGGAAATCGCGTCGAGGATCGCGCGGTGGCGCGCCTTCATCGGCGTGCCGCCGGCAGGATGCAGCTTCAGGATATGGTCGAGAAAGGCGCCTGAAGCAGATTGGCCGGCTTCTGTCAGCCAGAGCTCTGGGACGGCAGCGTCGCGAAAGCCGCCCCAGCAACCCGGACCGGAGATCGGCTCCTGGCTGAGCCTTACAATACAACTCGAAGTCCCCGCGATCAGCACGGCCTCTGCCGAGAAGGGCACCTCAGACCGCGCGCCTGCTGCAAAGAGCCCGACCGTCCCCGCATAAGCGTCGATGAGACCCGGCGCCACCAGACATTGTTCGTCGAGGCCGAGCTCACCAGCGCTCGTGGCCGTAAGCGTGCCGATGGCCTGCCCAGGCGGTTCCGATTGCGCCGGCAGGCCTGCCCGCTCCATGACATCACCGAGCCCAACAGCCCGGTAGTAGTCGAGCGGCGGTGTGCCGGGTGCTTCCGGCGTATAGCCCCACTTCGAAGCAAGCGCCGAATGGCTGCGCTTCCGTGAACCCGATGCGCGCCATGTCAGGTAATCGCAAAGATCGAAGATCTGCCCGCAACTGGCCCAGATGTCAGGGCGATGCGTCTTCAGCCAGAGCAGCTTCGGGATCTGCATTTCGACGGAGAGACGGCCACCGAAGCGGTCGAGAAGCGGATCGGCGACGGAGTTGCAGGCGTCCGTTTCGGCGATCGCCCGATGATCCATCCATAAAATCGTATCGAGGCCAGGGCTATCGGATGCCGAGATGGAAATCGGTTTCCCGACGGCATCCCTCACGACCAGCGAGCAGGTGGCATCGAAGCCGATGGCGAGCACGGATTCTCCGGCAACACCACTCTCGGCAAGCGCAGCGCGGACGGCCGAACAGACAGCAGCCCAGATCTCTTCGCTGTCCTGCTCCATGTGTTTTGGTAATGAATGGTGGACGCTGATCGGCACCACGCAACGGGCCAGCTGGCGACCGCTGAGATCAAACACCCCGGCTCGTGCACTGCCCGTGCCAACATCCACGGCCAAGAGGTGCTCACGCATCAGTCAGATCTTCCGGTCTCCTCACTCCGAGGACAAAGTGGAGCAAATTCTCCATGGCGTCAAACTGCGCATCTGGTTCAAGGAGCGCCAAAGCCTGCCCATAGCTGGCATGGTGGGTATGGGATCCGCCGGTGAAGGCAACGACTTTCATGCCGGCGGCCCGGGCGGCACTGATACCCGCGGGGCTGTCCTCGATGACGAGGCACGACTCGGGCGCGACCCCCATTGCCGCTGCCGCGTGCAGGAAGAGATCCGGCGCCGGCTTGCCATTCTTCACCATGGTGGCGCTGAAGATATGCGGCGCAAGCCGCGGCAGGAGCCCGGTGACGGAAAGCGAAAGCTCGATCCGTTCCCGCTGGCTGGAAGACGCCACGCAACAGTCGACATCGGTTGCCTTCAGCCCGTCAATGACAGCCGCCACGCCTGGCAAGGGTTTCAGTTCTGCACGGAAACGGGCGTAAAGCACCTCCCGCATGCCGGCGAGAAACGGCGGGTCGATTTCGACGCCGAATTCGGATCGAACGACATCGGTGAGCGAACCGAGACTGCGGCCCAGGAAGCGGTCTGCGGCTTCCCCGGTCGTCAGCGATATGCTCTTCTCGGCCAGCGCCTCGACGAGAACCTCCAACGCGATCCCCTCGCTGTCGACGAGAACCCCGTCACAGTCGAAGATCACGAGGCGGATCGGCTGCGGGTCCATGGTCACTCAGCTGGCAAGGGTTCCGTCGATATAGCTTTGCAGCGTAGCGGCGGCCCCACGGCTCCGCAAGCTGTCGATGGCTTCAGCGAAGCGCTTCTGAAAACGCGGATCGGAGCCGACAGAACCAAAGATGTCGGCAATCCCGATGAAGGCCATCGGATCGCTGCGGGACGCGAGAGCGGCCGTATGCAGGCGTTCAGCACTCGGGTCGTTGAAGGCGATCGTCTTGCCACCGTCGCTTGTGCCCTCGAAATAGCGGCACCAGAGAGCCGAGACGAGCGCGAGACCCTGCACATCTAGACCCTTGGCCAAGCGATCGGCGGTCGAAGGCAAGATGAACTTCGGCTGCCTGTTCGATCCGTCTTGCGCCAGTCGCGGAATGGTGTCGCCGATTTTCGGGTTGGAGAAGCGGTTCTCGATCAGGATGTAATAGTCCTGAAGGCTGGTGTTCGGCACCGGCGGCACGACGGGGATGATCTCCTCGTTCTCCAGCTTGGCGAGGAAGGCCCGGATCAACGGGTTTTCCATGGATTCATGCACGAAGTGGATGTCCATGAGCGCAGCTGGGTAGGCGATGGCGGCATGCCCGCCGTTCAGGATCCGCAGCTTCATCAGTTCGTAAGGGGCGACGTCAGGCACGAAGGTGACGCCAACATCTTCGAGCGCAGGACGGCCGAGTGGAAACTTGTCCTCCAGCACCCATTGCTTGAAGCCTTCGCAGAACACCGGCCAGCCATCTTCGATGCCGTAGCTGTCGCGCGTGATATCGATCTCCCGCTGCCCGGTGGCTGGCGTGATGCGATCGACCATGGAGTTCGGGAAGGCGACACTGTGGTGGATCCAGTCGGCAAATTCAGGATCCGAAAGGCGCGCAAGCCCGCAGACGGTCGCCTCTGTAACTTCGCCATTGCCCGGAATGTTGTCGCAGCACATCACGGTAAAGGCAGGGATCCCTGCTTCCCGGCGGGCCTTGAGGCCAGCAATAATCAGGCCGAAGACGGTCTTCGGATGGGCGGGGTCCTGCGCGTCAGCAACAATGGCGGGGTGTGTCGGATCAAACTTGCCAGTGGCCGCGTCGATGAAATAGCCGCCTTCCGTAATCGTCAAAGAGACGATGCGGATATCGGGTGAGGCGAGCGTCGCGATGATGCGGTCGAAATCCGGTGCCGTGATCACATCCAGCATCGGCCCGGTGATCGTGGCCGCCGAGCGATCGATGTCCTGCTCGACCACGGTCGTCAGGAAATCCTGGGCCTTGAGTGTGTCGCGCATCCGCTGGTCGGACGGCATGACGCCGGCGCCGATAATGCCCCAATCCAGGTCACGCCCCTTGTTGAATAGGTCATGCAGATAGATCGCCATATGCGCGCGGTGAAAATTGCCGACACCGAAATGCAGGATCCCGGGACGGATCTCGTCACGGCGATAGGAGGGCAGGGAAGCCCGATTGCCGATGTCATCAAGAGTTGCGAGCGAGAGTTTGGTCGTCATGGGTGCATTCCTTGGCTTGGGGCCGTGTGAGCCGTCAGCTCATCCAGTTTCCGCCGTCGACATTGTAGGTCTGGGCAACGATGTAGTCGGCGTCCGTCGAGGCGAGGAAGATCGCCATGCCGGTCAGGTCCTCCGCACGGCCCATGCGGCCGAAAGGAACCTCGGCGCCAACGAGCTTCTTCTTTTCGCCTAGCGGTCGGTTTTCATATTTGGCAAAGAGAGCATCGACCCCGTCCCAATGCTCGCCATCCACGACGCCGGGCGCGATCGCATTGACGTTGATGCCGTGCTTGATGAGATCGAGACCTGCAGACTGCGTGAGTGAAATGACGGCAGCCTTGGTCGCGCAGTAAACGGCGACCAGCCCTTCGCCACGCCGGCCCGCCTGGCTCGCCATATTGATGATCTTGCCACCCTGGCCTTTCGCGATCATCGATCGGGCAGCCGCCTGCATCATGAACAGCGTGCCGGCGACATTGATCGAGAAGAGACGGTCGTAGCTCGCTCGCGAGATCTCGACGATCGGTGCGAGGTCGAAGAGGGCAGCGTTGTTGATCAGAATGTCGAGGCCGCCTTGTCGCTCTTCGACGGCGCGGATGGCCGCCTCGATCGAGGCCTGGTCCGTCACGTCGAGCTTCACCGCGTAGGCCGCGGGTCCGATCTCGGAGGCCGTGCGGCTTGCCCGATCGAGATCGATGTCTGCGATGGCGACCGTGGCACCTTCTCGCACATAGGCCTCTGCAAAGGCGCGCCCGATGCCGCGTGCGGAGCCGGTGATAAGAGCGGATTTCCCGCTGAGACGCCCGCTCATTGTGCAAGCCCCTTGTCGTTGAATTTGTGCAGGCGCTCGAGATCCGGCGTCACATAGACGGTGTCGCCGTGCCGAACCGGGAACTCGCCGCCGGTGCGTGTGGTGATCGTGCCAACGCCGTTCACCTGCACATGCAGGAAGGTGTCGGAACCGAGATGCTCGGCAACCGTGACGAGGCCGCGCCACATGCCCTCTGTTGTCGACAGCGTGACATGCTCTGGCCGGATGCCGATCGTGTGGGCGCCATGAGAGGCCGCCGCCTGCCCGGAAATCAGGTTCATCTTCGGCGAGCCGATGAAGCCGGCGACGAAGAGGTTGGCCGGGCTGCGATAGAGTTCGAGCGGTGAGCCCACCTGCTCGATGCGCCCCTTGTTGAGGACCACGATCTTGTCGGCCATGGTCATGGCTTCCACCTGGTCATGGGTCACGTAGATCGAAGTGGCCTTCAGCTTCTGGTGTAGTTCGGTGATCTCGAGGCGCATGGCGACGCGCAGTGCCGCATCGAGGTTGGACAGCGGTTCGTCAAACAGGAAGCAGCGCGGATTGCGCACGATCGCACGGCCGATGGCCACACGCTGGCGCTGACCGCCGGAGAGCTGGCCCGGCCGGCGCTCAAGATAGTCGGTGAGGTTGAGGATGCGGGCAGCCTCCTCGACCTTGCGGTTGATCTCGGCCGGATCGATCTTCGCCATCTTCAGCGGGAAGCCGATGTTCGAGCGCACGCTCATATGCGGATAAAGGGCGTAGGACTGGAAGACCATGGCCAGCCCACGCTGGGCCGGCGGCGTCTGTGTCTGGTCCTTGCCGTCGATCAGGATGCGTCCGCCGGTCGCGTCTTCGAGACCCGCGATCAGCCGCAGAAGTGTGGACTTGCCGCAGCCGGAAGGACCGACGAAGACGACGAACTCACCGTCGTTGATCTCAAGGTCGATCCCCGGGATGACCGCATGCTCGCCGAAAGACTTGGAGAGCTGTTCGAGTTTGATGCTGCCCATGGTCGGGTTTCCTTACTTGACGGCGCCGAAGGTGAGGCCGCGCACGAGTTGTTTCTGGCTGAACCAGCCCAGGATGACGATCGGCGCGATCGCCATCGTCGAGGCAGCCGACAGCTTCGCCCAGAACAGTCCTTGCGGACTGGAGAAGGAGGCGATGAAGGCCGTCAGCGGTGCCGCATTGGTGGTGGTGAGGCGGATCGTCCAGAAGGCTTCGTTCCAGGCCAGGATGATGTTGAGGAGGAGCGTCGAGGCGATGCCGGGCAGAGCCATCGGCGTCAGCACATAGACGATTTCGTTGAAAAGCGAGGCGCCGTCCATGCGTGAGGCTTCGAGGATCTCGCCCGGAATCTCACGGAAATAGGTGTAGAGCATCCAGATGACGATCGGCAGGTTGATCAGCGTCAGCATGATTGTGAGGCCGATGCGGGTGTCGAGAAGGCCGAAGTCCCGGAACAGCAGGTAGATCGGCACGAGCACGGCGACCGCCGGCATCATCTTGGTGGAGAGCATCCACATCAGGATGTCCTTGGTCCGCTTGGTCGGCGAGAACGCCATGGCCCAGGCAGCGGGTATGCCGACGAAGAGTGCGAGGATCGTCGAGCCGACCGACAGGATCACGGAGTTCATGAACGGCTTGATGTAATCGCGCTGCGTCTGGACGGTCACGTAGTTCTCGAACGTGAAAGTCGGGATCAGGTCGAAGCCCTGGATCGCTTCCGTCTCGGTCTTCACGCTGGTGATCAGCGTGTAGAGGATCGGGAAGAAGATTACCGAGGCAGCGATCCAGGCGAGGATCGTGAAGATGATCTTGCGGCGGGGACTTGTGGCACGGGCCATGGTCGATCTCCTTACCGGTCCAGGTTCTTGCCGACGGCGCGCATCAGGAAGATCGCGACGAGGTTCGCCAGGATGACGGCGATGATTCCACCCGCAGAGGCTCCGCCAACGTCGTAGCCGAGAAGTGCCGTGCGGTAGATGAGGAAGGCGAGGTTGGTCGAGGCATAACCGGGCCCGCCATTGGTGGTGACGAGGATTTCCGCATAGACGCCGAGCAGGAAGATCGTCTGGATCAGGATGACCACGGTGATGGCGCGGGCGAGATGTGGCACGGTCAGATAGATGAACTTGTCGATGAACCGCGCGCCGTCCATTTCAGCCGCTTCCTGCTGCTCGCCATCCAGCGACTGTAGAGCGGTCAGAAGAATGAGCGTCGCAAAAGGCAGCCACTGCCAGGCAACGATGATGATGATCGAGAGAAGCGGGTATTGCGCGAACCAGTCGACGGGTGTCAGGCCCAGAGCCCGGTTGATGTCCGCGAGCACGCCGTAGCCGGGATGCATGATCATGTTCTTCCAGATCAGCGCCGCGACCGGCGGCATGACGAAGAACGGTGAGATCACCAGAATCCGCACGATCCCCTGTCCGAACATCGGCTGGTCGAGCAGCATGGCCAGCAGAATGCCGCCGACGATGGTAATGAACAGCACGCCGCCGACGATCAGCAGCGTGTTCCAGATGGACTGGAAGAAGGCCGGATCGGTGTAGAAATAGCGGTAGTTGAACAAACCGCCGAAGCTGACATTGGCTGGGTTCAGCAGGTTGTAGTTCTGGAACGAGAACCACAGCGTCATCGACAGTGGAACGATCATCCAGATCAACAGAAGCCCGACGGACGGAGCCATCATAAGACGGGCGAGAGTGCGTGTGTTTTGAGTAGCCATGGTGAAGCTCGCCTGATGGTCGCCAGGGACGAAGGTCCGGGAACCCGTTGGAGGCAAAGTGACGACGACCGGCATTGGCCGCAAGCGGTCGAGGCCTATCCTGCCCGGATCGCGATCCGGGCAGGTGGGTTCGGGAGGGTGTATTACTTGATGTAACCGCCGCGGGTCATTTCACGTTCGGTCAGGCTCTGAGCCTGGGCAAGCGCGTCATCGACCGACATCTGGCCCGCAAGTGCTGCCGAGAAGAGCTGGCCTACGGAAGTACCAAGGCTCTGGAACTCGGGGATGGCCACGAACTGCACGCCGACATAAGGCACCGGCTTGACGGTCGGGCTCTTCGGGTCAGCTGCGTTGATCGAGTCGAGGGTCATCTTCGCGAACGGAGCTGCCTTCTGGTATTCCGGGTTCTCATAGAGAGAGGTCCGCGTACCCGGGGGAACGTTGGCCCAGCCTTCCTTGGAAGCAACGAGCTCGGCATAGGCCTTGCCGGTTGCCCAGCCGATAAACTTTTCAGCCGAAGCGGACTTCTGCGAACCGGCCGGGATGGCGAGGTTCCAGGCCCACAGCCAGTTGCCGCGCTTGCCAAGGCCGGTGTCGGGAGCCAGCGCAAAACCGACCTTGTCGGCGACCGTCGAGTCCTTCGGGTTGGTGACGAAGGAAGCAGCGACCGTGGCATCGATCCACATGCCGCACTTGCCCTGCTGGAACAGCGCGAGGTTTTCGTTGAAGCCGTTCGACGAGGCGCCCTGCGGGCCGGCGTCGTTCATCAGCTTGACGTAGAAGTCGAGCGTGTTCTTCCATTCCGGCTGGTCGAACTGCGGCTTCCAGTTCTCGTCGAACCAGCGGGCGCCGAAGGCGTTCGACGTGGCCGTCAGGAATGCCATGTTCTCGCCCCAGCCGGCCTTACCACGAAGGCAGATGCCGTTGATGTCGTTGGCGCGGTCGGTCATCTTGCGGGCAGCGTCGGCCACGAATTCCCAGGTCGGGGCATCTGGCATGGTGAGGCCGGCCTTCTCCATCAGGTCCTTGCGGTACATGATGAAGGAAGACTCGCCGTAGAACGGTGCAGCATAAAGCTTGCCGTCGTCGCCGGTCAGACCCGAGCGGATCGCCGGCAGAAGGTCGTCGACGTCATAGTCGGCGCCAAGGTTTTCGAGCGGCAGCAGCCAGCCCTGCTTGGCCCAGATCGGAACTTCATAAGTGCCGATCGTCATGATGTCGTACTGGCCACCTTTCGTCGCGATGTCGGTCGTGACGCGCTCGCGCAGAACGTTCTCCTCAAGCGTGACCCATTCGACCTGGATATCGGGGTTCGCCGTGGTGAATTCGGAAGTCAGGCCCTGCATGCGGATCATATCGCCGTTGTTCACGGTCGCGATCGTCAGGGTTTCGGCCGAAGCCATGCCGGCAAGCGCCAGCGCCGAGCATGCGCCCAGCAGAATCGTCTTCAATGTCATGTCTTCCTCCCAGAAGAAAAATGAGCATTCGCTTTGCTCATGGGCAATTACTCACTCTGTGCGCGAAAAATGTCAATCGGGATTCCATGCTGCGATGCGGCATGAACCCGTTAAGCCTCAGATCTCAAATTGAAAATTTTAGCGGCTGCTAGCTGGCAAGGAGATGCCGCGCCGCCTCTTCGTCCGTGATCAAGCCGTTGATATGACCACCCCGGACAGCTGCGAGGATCGCCGGATGCTTGCGGCGACCCCGTGCAAGACCCACGACCGTCGATGTTTGGCGGGAAGGGATCTCGAGGCTTGCGACCCGCTCATTGACCGGATGTTTCAACAAGGTGCCGTCCTCACCGAAGATCCAGCCGCAGATCTCTCCCACCGCGCCTGCCTGAAGCAGATCCTGCATTTCATCGCGTTTCAGGAAGCCATCGACGAGCAGCGGTGCGCTCATGTTCATTTCGCCGATGCCGACGAAAGCGACGCCAGAATGCTGGGCGAGTGCGATTGTCGGCGCAACGAGAGGCTGGTTGTGTAGCAGCTCCCGCTCTGCAGGAGAGGACACGATGACCGGCAGTGGCATCGGGAAATGCGGTGCCTTGATCGCGTCAGCCATCGAAAAGATGACGTTGAAATAGGCGGCCGACCCGTCCGGACTGATATTCCCGGTCAGCGAAACGATCTTGTGCTGCGGACATTCCATCGGCGACAGCTGGTCGATCATGGCGCGCAGTGTGCGGCCCGTGCCCATGGCAATCACCAGCGGGTCGGGTTGTTTGAGCCAGCGTTCGAGCTGCGCAGCGCCTGCCTCCGCGACGCCCACAGTCGCCGATTCCGAAGCCGGGTCGGATGGCACGATCTCGACCTCCTTAAGGCCGAACTTCTTCTGCAGCGCTTCCGCAAGCTCGAGGCACGCCGCGATCGGGTGGTCGAGCCGAACCTTGATCAGCTTTTCCGCAATCGAAAGTGAGACCAGCCGCTGGGCGCTTTGCCGCGAAATGCCCATGGACGCAGCGATTTCATCCTGTGTCCGCCCGGCGACATAGTAGAGCCAGCCGGCCCTTGCTGCATCGTCCAGTCTCGTCTGCCCCTCGCCACGCCGTGCCATGAAGTCTCCTCTCCGTATGGAACAGTGCTGCCAATTTTGCCGAGCCCTGTCAAATCGGCGCCCGGCATGCCCGTTTGGGAACGCTCGCGGCTTTGAACGGTTGGTCAGGGGAAAAAGGATGACACCATGACCCCGAAAATGACGCTCGCCATCATCTTGCTGACTTGCTCCACCGCGGCTTATGCCCAAGAGAGCACGCCTGCCCAGCAACTCACGCCTGCGACCACTCCGAGCCAGGCCGCCACGACCCTTGCCCCCGACCCAGCGGGCTTCGCCAAGGAGGCTGCTGCGGCCAATGCCTTCGCAATCCTGTCGTCCGAGGTGGCGCTTCGTCGGGGGCTTTCAACCGAGGTAAAGACGTTTGCCCAAACGATGATCGACGACCATCGCCGCGCCCAGAGGGAGCTTCACGATTCGGCCAAGTCCGACAATGTCAGCCTGTCCGAAGACCTTTCCATGGAGCAGAGGCAGACATTGCTGGCGCTGGAACAGGCGGAAGAGAGCCAGTTCGACAGTGCCTATCTCTCCGCACAGATGAAGGCCCATGATCAGGCGATCCAATTGCTTGGCTCCTACGCCGCCGATGGGCCTCCCGGTGGTTTGAAGACCTATGCCACGGCCCATTATCCCGCCGTCCGAAACCACATGGTGCGCGCTCAGTCTTTGACCAGTCAGTAAGTGCACGCAGAATTTAGGGGTATCAAATCATCTCCCTAACCACAGCAAAGAGAACCCCGCCACTGGCGGGGTTCAGGTGGGCGCCCTTGGGACGGGCGGCCGGGGGAGGTTGGGGGGAGGGAACAAAAGCAATGCAGCAGAAAAACGGGTAGGCGCGGACATTGTTCCATCATCGGAACAATGATTTTTGAGCTATTGCATCGCGTCATTCGAAGAGGAACATTTGCGTGTCCCTCCGGTTTGTCGTGGGGGCAGGACCAAGAGGTGATGATGGAAAACGGAACGGAACCCACGAAAAGACCACATGTGGTGATCGTCGGGGCCGGCTTCGGCGGCCTCGCCTGCGCCCAGGCTCTGGGCAATACGGCAATCGACGTGACGGTCATCGATCGCCGCAATCACAACCTCTTCCAGCCGCTTCTCTATCAGGTCGCAACGGCGGCCTTGTCGCCGGCAGACATCTCCGAACCGATTCGGCGCACACTGGGTCGCTACGACAACATCCACGTGGTCATGGCCGAGGTCGTGTCGGTCGATGCGCACGCACGGGCGGTCATGCTGAAAGACGGCGGATCGATCCACTTCGATCGCCTGGTGCTCGCCACCGGCTCCACCTACAACTACTTCGGGCATGACGACTGGCAGCAGCATGCACCGGGTCTCAAATCCATCCACGAAGCCCGCGACATCCGTCACAGGCTGCTCCTTGCTTTCGAAAGGGCGGAGCGGAGTAGCGACGAGGCCGAGAAGCGCCGACTTTTGACCAGTGTGGTGATCGGCGGCGGACCGACAGGTGTCGAAATGGCGGGCGCGATCTCTGAACTCGGCCGCTTCATGATCGCCCAGGATTTCCGCAAGCTGCATGCCGATCAATTGACGGTCCTGCTGGTCGAGGCCGGGCCGAGAATTCTATCCACCTTCCCGGAGCCCCTCTCGCAATACGCCTCCGAATACCTCGCCGGGATCGGTGTCGATATCCGCCTCAATACGCCTGTCGAAGACATCACCGCGGAGGGCGTTCAGGTTGACGGCACGTTCCTCCCCGCGAGCTGCATCGTCTGGGGTGCGGGCGTGAAAGCCTCCCCGGCCGCCGAATGGCTGGGCATCGAGCCGGCAGCCGGCGGTCGCTTGCCCGTGGCGCCCGATCTTTCGGTTGTCGATAAGCCCGGCATCTATGCCCTCGGCGATACGGCGCTTGCGGTCGGCGAAGATGGCAAACCGATGCCGGCCCTCGCGCAGGTGGCAAAACAGCAGGGAACGTTTCTCGGCCGTGCGCTGAAAGCCAGCCTCCTGTCAGGAAAGCCCATTCCCACGTTCCACTTCCACAATCGCGGTAACACCGCAGTCATCGGGCGCAATGCCGCCATCTTCGATTTTGGCTCCTGGCAGCTCAAGGGCCGCATCGCCTGGCTCCTCTGGGCCCTTGTTCACGTCTATCTTCTGGTCAATTTCGAAAAGAGGCTGCTGGTCAGCATCCAGTGGATCTGGCGCTATTCCACCCGCCAGAGAGGCGCGCGCGTCATCGACGAGAAGGCAGTCTCTGCCGTCCTGCCGGAAGCGGCTGCCGAGGATAGAACAACCACCTGATATCGGGACCCAGTTTAAGGGTGGACAGGGTCAACGTTGTTCGCTAAATGTAATGGTATTACATAACTTAGAGGATTAGAGGCTTGACCGGCGGGGTCTGCAGATCTTATGCAAGCAGGTGACGGTTCCCTCAACGGATGACTCCGAAGGGGATTAATAGGGAACACGGTGCGGAAGACCCAAAAGGGACCAAGACCGTGGCTGCCCCCGCAACTGTAAGCGGATTGCTGTCCATTCTCGCGGCGTTCACACGCCGGGCCACTGCGGGTCACCGTGGGAAGGCAAATGGAAAGCGTATATCCGCAAGCCAGGAGACCTGCCGTCAAGCGATGAAACCGAAGCGGACGGGGTGTTCCGATGGATACGAACTGGCTTTTGCACAGCGCCCTCAGGCGCGCCGAACACATGCCATTTTGCCTCCGGAGAAATCCTGCGGAGGACTGGCATGCATTTCCGTCTCGATCATGAGCCGCTCAGGCTTGGATCCAAGCTCGCCCATGGCGTGACCGCTGGCCGTAGCTCCCCTGCGGAGGTGCGCCGATGAGTTGTAGCAGCAAAGGGTGCCCTATCCGGGTCACGGATCTCGGCTGGGGTCCGAAATCATCCCATTTTCTGGTTCGTGACGTCTCGTTTGCGCTCGACGCCGGCGACCGGTTGGCGATCGTCGGCCCGAATGGCGCCGGCAAGACGACCTTGCTCCGCTGCCTGTATCGCGGCGTCTCTCCCCTGGAAGGCCGCGTCGAAGTGGACGGCCAGGATATCTGGTCCATGAGTGCCCGCCAGGTTGCACGGCGCGTCGCTGTCGTCCTGCAGGAAATGCCTGGCGATTTCCCCTTCACGGTCCGCGACGTGGTGATGATGGGCCGCGTTCCCTGGCGCGAGGGCCTTTCTGGCTGGAATGACCAGGACAGAGCCGAAGCCGAACACGCCCTCGACCATCTCGATCTTCTTCGTCTGGCCAACCGCCAGTTCTCGACCCTCTCGGGCGGCGAAAAGCAGCGTGTTCTGGTGGCGCGTGCACTCGCCCAGAAGCCGGAGATCCTGATTCTCGACGAACCGACCAACCATCTGGACATCCGCCACCAGCTCGAAATCCTCGATCTGCTGGGCGCGCTCAATCTGACGATCATCACGACGTTGCACGACATCAATCTGGCGGCCGAATTCGCAAGCCATGTCGCACTGATGCATGGCGGCCGCATGAGCGCCTTCGGGGCACCGGAGGCGGTACTGACCGAACAGGCCCTGTCAGGGACCTTCGGTGTGCTCGCCGCGCGCCAGCAGGCGGAAGGTCTTCGCGCGCACCGTTTTTCTTTCTCACTTGCTCTGAACTGATTTCGAAAGGACCCCGATACCATGGCCAACCGTTTTCTCCTGTCCGCCGCTCTCTTCGCATCGGTCTTCACGGCGTCTTCCGCCTTCGCCTATCCGGTCACGGTCAAGAGCTGCGGTCGCGACGTCACGTTCGAAGCAGCGCCCGCCCGTGCCATCTCCAATGACGTCAACCTGACCGAGATGATGCTCGCCTTGAAACTGCAGGATCGCATGGTCGGCTACACAGGCATCTCCGGCTGGAAGACGCTGGATGAGGGGCTGCGCGAAGGCGTGAAGGAACTGCCGGAGCTTTCGCCGAAATATCCGACTAAGGAAGTGTTGCTGAACGCCGATGCCGATTTCTACTTCGCCGGCTGGAACTATGGCATGAAGGTCGGTGGCGAAGTGACCCCCGAGACGCTCGAACCCCTGGGCATCAAGGTCTACGAACTGACCGAATCCTGCATTCACATCATGGCCAAGAACAAGCCGACGATGGACGATATGTTCGCGGACCTGCTCAATCTCGGCAAGATCTTCGGTGTCGAGCAGCGTGCTGAAGAACTGGTCGCCGGCTATCGTAAGCAGCTCGATGAGATCACCACGCGGATCGGCGGCATCGAGAAGCCTGTGCGCGTCTTCGTCTATGATTCCGGTAGCGAGAAGCCCTTCACCTCTGGCCGCTTCGGCATTCCGACTGCGATGATCGAGGCTGCAGGCGGCGTCAACGTCATGGATGATGTGGAGAAGAGCTGGACCGAGGTTTCCTGGGAGCCCGTCATCGAACGCAATCCGGAAGTGATCGTCATCGTCAACTACGGCGATGTGACCGCCGAGCAGAAGATCGCCTTCATGAAGGAGACCCCTGCCTTCAAGAACCTCGACGCCGTCAAGCAGGACCGCTTCGTCGTGCTGGAATATGTCGAGGCGACGCCTGGTCCGCGCAACGTCCAGGCCATCGGCCGCCTGGCAGACGCCTTCCACCCGCGCAACATGTGATCGCTGAGGCGGGGCTGATCTTCGGCCCCGCCCGCAAGCACTACCAAAGGCAGCATGATGCACGGTCGCATGTTTCTCTGGACAGGTCTGGCGCTCGTGCTGCTTGCCCTGTGCCTCACGGCAGGCGTTTCACTGGGGTCCGCCGCCATCCCGGCTGAAACGGTCTGGTCGATCCTGGTCAACAAGCTGGTCCCCGGCACTTTCGAGCCGACATGGTCTACGGGCCGCGAGAGCATCGTCTGGGACGTGCGCTTTCCCCGCGCCATCCTCGCCGGTCTCGTCGGTGCCGGTCTGGCGACAGTCGGTGCCGTCTTGCAGGCTGTGACCCGCAATCCGCTCGCCGACCCCCATCTTCTCGGCGTGTCCTCAGGCGGGGCGCTCGGAGCGATCATCGCCCTGCTTCACACCGGCCTGATTTTCGGCCTGGTCACTGTCCCCCTCTTCGCCTTCGTCGGCTCGCTGCTCGCAACGCTCGCCGTGGTCGCCGTGACGCGCTTCACCGGTGCCGGAGCTGACCGCCTGGTGCTGACGGGCGTGGCAATCGCGTTCGTTGCGACGTCGCTCGGTAATCTTGCGATCTTCCTGGGCGATCCCCGGGCCGCCCATACGGTGGTCTTCTGGATGCTGGGCGGCCTTGGCCTCGCCCAATGGTCGCATCTCATCTATCCCTTGATCGTGCTGGCCGCCTGCCTCGTCTTCCTGGTCGTCCGCGCCCGTGAAATCAATGCAATGGCCATGGGGGACGAAACGGCAGCGACCCTCGGTGTTCCCGTTGCCCGCTTCCGGGCCGAACTCTTCATCGCCACCGCTCTGTTGACCGGCGTCATGGTCGCCTTCTCCGGCGCAATCGGCTTCGTCGGTCTGCTCGTTCCGCATTTCGTCCGGCTGACCGCTGGCAGTGACAACATCCGCGTCATCCCACTATCGGCGCTCGCCGGCGCGGTCATCCTGATCCTCGCCGACATTGTTTCGCGCACGATCATGGCCCCGGAAGATGTGCCGATCGGTGTCATCACCGGTCTCGCCGGAGGTCTGGCTTTCATACTCCTCCTGCGCCGGAGATAGTTTCGGTCTCGGCTATTGCTCATGTTTCGTTTTTGCCTAGACTGAAGAAAAACGAAAAAGGGAGGGGCCGACATGATGTTTTCGGCGAGGCAGGCGGAGATCATGGCTCTGGCGAAGGAGCAGGGTCGCGTTCTCGTGGATGAACTCGCGGCGCGTTTCGCAGTCACGCCGCAGACGATTCGCAAGGATCTCAACGACCTCTGCGACGCACGAGCCCTCAACCGCATTCACGGCGGAGCCGTTTTCCCGAGCGGAAATGAAAACGTCAAATACGAAGCGCGCCGTTCCATGGCCGCAACTGAGAAACAGGCGATCGGCCGCGCCGCCGCAGATCTAATCCCCGACAATTCCTCGCTCTTCATCAACATCGGCACCACGACGGAAGCGGTCGGTGACGCATTGGTCGACCATAAGGAATTGATGGTCATTACCAATAACATCAATGTTGCCAATCACTTGAGAATTTTCCCCTCAATCGAGGTGGTGATCGCCGGCGGCGTGGTCCGTGGATCGGATGGCGGCATCGTCGGTGAGGCGGCCGTGGATTTCATCCGCCAGTTCAAAGTGGATTTCGCCGTCATCGGCGTTTCGGCCATCGATGAAGATGGTGCACTGCTCGATTTCGATTTCCGCGAAGTGAAAGTCGCCCAAGCGATCATAGCCAATGCGCGCCACGTGATTCTCGTGTCCGACGCGTCGAAATTCGAGCGCACGGCGCCTGTCCGGATCGGCCATATCTCGCAGGTTCAGACGTTTATCACCGATCATTGTCCTTCAGACAGCATCCGGACGATTTGCGCGGAGCAGGATGTCCGCATCATCGAAACCGCTCCGACGAGTGGCCAACCACCTGCGGAATAAGTTTCGTTTGACATTCGTTTAAATTTCGAAAATTATATTCATGCTTTCGCAATAGCAGCAAATGCTGCAGGTGCGAACATGTGGAGGGATAATGTCGGGGCAGCCAATCTACGATCTGTTTGTGATCGGCGGCGGGATCAATGGATGCGGGATAGCGCGTGACGCGGCCGGCCGTGGATATTCTGTCGCCCTGGCTGAAATGAACGACTTCGCCTCCGGCACATCTTCCGGCGCCACCAAGCTGATCCATGGTGGCTTGCGTTATCTCGAGCATTATGAATTCCGCCTGGTGCGCGAAGCTCTGATGGAGCGCGAGGTCCTCTGGGCCATGGCGCCGCATGTCATCTGGCCGCTGCGTTTCGTGCTGCCCTTCCAGAAGGGCGGCATTCGCCCGGCCTGGCTCATCCGCCTCGGCCTCTTCCTTTACGACAATCTGGGTGGTCGCAAGCTTCTGCCCGCCACCAAGACGCTCGACCTGCGCCGCGATCCCGCCGGCAAGCCCTTGAAGCCGGTCTTTTCGAAGGCTTTCGAATATTCCGACGGCTGGGTCGATGACGCCCGTATGGTCGTCCTCAACGCCCGCGACGCGCAGATCCGTGGCGCAAACATCCTGAGCCGCGCCCGCGTCGTGTCCGCCCATCGCGAAGAAGGCCACTGGGTCGTCACTACGAAGTCGCAGCGCGATGGCTCTGTGGTGACCCACAAGGCGCGTATGCTGGTGAATGCCGCCGGTCCCTGGGTAGACCAGGTATTGGCTGGTGCTTTCGGCCGCAACAACGTACACAATGTCCGCCTGGTCCAAGGCAGCCATATCATCGTCCGCAAGAAGTTCACCGACCCGCGTGCCTACTTCTTCCAGAATCCCGACAATCGCATCATCTTTGCCATCCCCTATGAAGGCGAATTCACCCTGATCGGCACGACCGACCGCGACTACACCGAAGATCCGAAGGATGTGCGCATCAGCCCCGAAGAGGTGAACTACCTCTGCGATGCGGCCAGCGAATATTTCCAGGAACCGGTGCGCCCTGACGATATCGTCTGGAGCTATTCGGCCGTCCGTCCTCTCTTCGATGACGGCGCCTCGAAGGCCCAGGAGGCGACGCGCGATTACGTGCTGAAGATCGAAGGCAACAGCGGCGACGCCCCCTTGCTCAACGTCTTCGGCGGCAAGCTCACAACCTATCGCCGTCTGGCCGAACATGCGCTGGAAAAGATTGGTGAATCGATCGGCGAAAAAGGACCGGCCTGGACGGCAGGCAGTCGTCTGCCGGGTGGTGATTTCGCTGCAACAGCTTTTGAGCCGACGGTTGCGGATCTCTTGAAGGCCTACCCCTTCCTGGAGCGGGGACATGCCGAGCGCCTGATCCGCTGCTACGGAACCGATTCGAAGTCGATCCTGGGCAAAGCCCGATCGGTCGCCGATCTCGGACGCCACTTCGGCGGCACGCTCTATGAAGCGGAAGTTCGCTGGCTGGTGGACATGGAATGGGCGGTCACAGCCGAAGATGTGCTGTGGCGCCGAACGAAACAGGGTCTGTTCCTGACGCCAGAGGAGGCGAAGGGGCTGGATGCCTATCTGGGGATGTTGGCGGCGGCCTGATCGCCCATCCCACTGAAGAAGACCGACGGTTTGGAGGAGGCCCGAGGACATATGTTGGAACTGCGTAAAGTCTCGAAAATGGCGGGAGGTGAATATCACATTCACCCGACCGATCTGACATTGCAGCGGGGTACGCTCAATGTCCTGCTCGGGCCCACGCTTTCGGGCAAGACATCCCTGATGCGCCTGATGGCAGGCCTCGACAAGCCGACTTCCGGAACCGTTCATTTCGACGGCAAGGATGTCACGGGCATGCCGGTCCAGAAGCGCAATGTCGCGATGGTCTACCAGCAGTTCATCAACTACCCGGCCCTGACCGTCTACGAAAACATCGCCTCGCCGATGCGCGTTGGCGGCAAGGATGCAGCCACGATCGATCGTGAAGTTCGCAAGGCCGCCGATCTGCTCCGGCTGACGCCGTATCTTGATCGCACCCCGCTCAGCCTCTCCGGTGGACAGCAGCAGCGCACGGCCTTGGCCCGCGCCATCGTCAAGAACGCGACCCTCGTTCTTCTCGACGAACCGCTCGCCAATCTCGACTACAAGCTTCGAGAGGAACTGCGCGAGGAGCTGCCGAAGATCTTTGCCGAATCCGGCGCCATCTTCGTCTACGCGACGACCGAACCGTCTGAAGCTCTGCTGCTCGGCGGCAACACGGCGACGCTCTCCGAAGGCCGCATCACCCAGTTCGGCGAGACGATCAATGTCTACCGTCGTCCATCGGATCTTCTGACGGCCCGGACCTTCGCCGATCCGCCGCTCAACACAATTGCGCTCGTCAAAAAGGGCGCAAGTTTCGAGCTGAACGGCCAGCCGGTTCTCGGCATGCCGGCTCATCTCTCATCAATTGCAGACGGTCCGGTGACGGTGGCCTTCCACCCGCACCACCTGTCGCTCGCTGCTCTGCCTGGAGCCATGGCCATGCGCTCGCGCACCCTCGTGTCGGAAATCGCCGGCTCCGAGAGCTTCATCCACGTCGAATATGGAACTGCCCGCTGGGTTTGCCTGGCGCATGGCATCCACGACATCGATCCTGACCGCGAGATCGACGTCTTCATCGACACCCGTCACCTGATGGCGTTCGGCGCCGACGGCAGGGCGCTTGGCGCGCCCGCCGAACTGGCTGCGTGAGGAGGAACGTCATGGCACGCATCAACCTCGACCATATCCGCCACGCCTACACCCCGGCCGCCCGCGCAGCCGGCGACTATGCCCTGAAGGAAGTCCATCACGAATGGGATGATGGCGGCGCCTATGCGTTGCTCGGTCCGTCGGGCTGCGGCAAGACCACGCTGCTCAACATCATCTCGGGCCTGATCCATCCCTCGGATGGCCGGATCGAATTCGACGGCGTTGACGTAACCAACCTGCCGACGGCTGCCCGCAACATCGCCCAGGTCTTCCAGTTCCCGGTCGTCTACGACACCATGAGCGTCTACGACAACCTGGCCTTCCCCTTGCGCAATCGGCATGTGCCGGAAGATCAGGTCAACAAGCGGGTGAACGAGATCCTCGACATGATCGACTTGCAGCCCATGGCCCGCAAGCAGGCGCAAGGCCTGACGGCGGACCAGAAGCAGAAGATCTCGCTCGGTCGCGGTCTCGTGCGCTCGGATGTCAACGCGATCCTCTTCGACGAGCCGCTGACGGTGATCGACCCGCATATGAAATGGGTGCTGCGCTCGCAGTTGAAGCGCCTGCACCGCCAGTCCGGCTTCACCATGGTCTATGTCACCCATGACCAGACCGAAGCGCTCACCTTCGCCGATAAGGTCGTCGTCATGTATGACGGCCAGATCGTCCAGATCGGGACGCCGGCCGAACTCTTCGAGCGCCCGAGCCACACCTTTGTCGGCTATTTCATCGGCTCGCCGGGCATGAATGTGATGCCGGTCAAGGTGAATGGCACAACCGCGATCGTTGGCGACCAGACGGTGAACCTGCCGGGAACGCCCAAACTGTCCGGCCAGAGCAAGATCGAACTCGGCATCCGCCCCGAATTCCTGCGTCTCGGACGCGAAGGCATGCCCGTGACCGTCGCCAAGGTCGAGGATATCGGCCGTCAGAAGATCGTGCGAGCGCAGTTCGCCGGCAACCCGCTGTCGATCGTCATCCCAGAGGATGCGGATATCCCCGCAGATCCGAAGGTAACATTCGTCCCCGAGGGCGTCGGCATCTTCGCCGATTCCTGGCGCGTTGGAATGGAGGGCTGAACCATGGAAAAGACTTGGAATAACAAAGCCTGGTTCATGGTCATTCCGGTCCTGGTGCTGGTGGCATTCTCAGCCGTCATTCCGCTGATGACCGTGGTGAACTATTCTGTCCAGGACACCTTCGGCAACAATCAGTTCTTCTGGGCCGGCACCGACTGGTTCACCGATATCCTCTCGTCCGACCGCTTCTGGGATGCGCTCGGACGCAACCTGATCTTCTCGATGATCATTCTTGCGATCCAGGTGCCGCTTGGCATCTTCATCGCGCTTAACATGCCGAAAACCGGACTAGGCGTTCCGGTCTGCCTCGTTCTCATGGCGCTGCCTCTGCTCATTCCGTGGAATGTTGTCGGCACCATCTGGCAGGTCTTCGGCCGCGTCGATATCGGTCTTCTCGGCTATTCGCTGAATGCCATCGGATTCGACTACAATTACACGCAGAACCCGATCCACGCCTGGGTCACCATCATCGTCATGGATGTCTGGCACTGGACGAGCCTTGTCGTGCTGCTTTGCTATGCCGGTCTCGTCTCGATCCCGGATGCCTACTATCAGGCCGCCAAGATCGACGGCGCATCGCGCTGGTCCGTGTTCCGCTTTATCCAGTTGCCGAAGATGAAGCGCGTGCTTCTGATCGCCGTGCTGCTGCGCTTCATGGACAGCTTCATGATCTACACCGAGCCCTTCGTCCTGACAGGCGGCGGCCCGGGCAATTCGACCACCTTCCTGTCTATCGACCTCGTCAAGATGGCGGTTGGCCAGTTCGACCTTGGTCCGGCGGCTGCGATGTCGATCATCTACTTCCTGATCATCCTCGCGCTGTCCTGGGTTTTCTACACCGTCATGACCAACAGTGACGCGAAGGGCTGAGGGAGATACCGATGAAAAGCACTGACAACCGCACCGGCCTCGGCTTTCTGGTTCCGACAATCTACATCATCTTTCTGCTCCTGCCGATCTATTGGCTCGTCAACATGAGCTTCAAGACGAATGCAGAGATTACGGGTGCCTTCTCGCTCTGGCCCGTCAATCCGACACTTGCCAATTACGCGGTGATCTTCACGGATCCCTCGTGGTACAAGGGCTACATCAACTCGATCATCTATGTGTGCATGAACACCGTGATCGCAGTTGCTGTCGCCCTGCCGGCTGCCTATGCCTTCTCGCGGTATCGTTTCCTGGGTGACAAGCATCTGTTCTTCTGGCTGCTGACCAACCGCATGGCGCCGCCAGCCGTCTTCGCACTTCCCTTCTTCCAGCTGTACTCTGCCTTCGGCCTCATCGACACGCACATCGCAGTCGCCATCGCACACTGCCTGTTCAACGTGCCGCTGGCTGTCTGGATCCTCGAAGGCTTCATGTCGGGCGTGCCGAAGGAGATCGACGAGACCGCCTATATCGACGGCTATTCCTTCCCGAAGTTCTTCGTGAAGATCTTCATGCCGCTGATCGCATCCGGCATCGGTGTCGCCGCCTTCTTCTGCTTCATGTTCTCCTGGGTCGAGCTTCTGATTGCCCGCACTCTGACCACAACGGATGCCAAGCCGATCGCCGCCATCATGACGCGTACGGTTTCTGCTTCCGGCATGGATTGGGGCGTGCTGGCCGCAGCCGGCGTGCTGACGATCATACCCGGAGCGCTCGTGATCTATTTCGTCCGCAACTACATCGCCAAGGGCTTTGCCCTGGGCCGCGTCTGAGGAGGTTCAAATGGACTTTACATGGATGGCCTGGACGACGCCGACGGCCATATTCTTCGTCGTGATCTTCAGCCTGATCCTGTCGATGGCAGTCTGGGAATATCTGTCCCCGGGCGGCAATCCGCGAACCGGCATTCTGCGCTTCGAGACGACCCGCGGTGACCGCCTTTTCGTGTCGCTGCTTGGATCGGCTTTCATCAATCTCGCTTGGCTCGGTCTCGTTGGACCGAACCTGTGGTGGGCTCTCGCCCTGTCCGTGGTCTACGCCATCGGCGTCTTCCGCTTCGTCTAGGGCAAGACAAGATGGATGGCGGCGGGAGGTCGCCATCCTCGGGACTGCAAACTGAACGCATTCGCAACCTTAGGGAGGAAACTATGCGAAAGCACCTTTTGACGACGACGGCCGCCATGCTTCTGGCAATGACGGGTGTCGCATTCGCCGACATGGAAGCGGCGAAGAAGTTCCTGGACGCCGAGGTCGGCGACATGTCGGCACTCGATCGTGCCACGCAGGAAGCCGAAATGCAGTGGTTCATCGATGCCGCGAAGCCTTTCGCCGGCATGGAGATCAAGGTCGTCTCCGAAACCATCACCACGCATGAATATGAATCGAAGGTCCTCGCTCCGGCCTTCACCGCCATCACCGGCATCAAGATCACCCACGATCTGATCGGTGAAGGTGACGTCGTTGAAAAGCTGCAGACGCAGATGCAGTCGGGCGAGAACATCTACGACGCCTACATCAACGACTCCGACCTCATCGGCACTCACTGGCGCTACCAGCAGGTCCGCAACCTGACCGACTGGATGGCGAACGAAGGCAAGGACGTCACCAGCCCGACCCTCGACATTGATGACTTCATCGGCAAGTCGTTCACGACCGCTCCGGATGGCAAGCTCTACCAGCTGCCGACCCAGCAGTTCGCCAACCTCTACTTCTTCCGCTACGACTGGTTCAACGACGAGAAAAACAAGGCCGACTTCAAGGCGAAGTACGGCTACGATCTCGGCGTTCCGGTCAACTGGTCTGCTTACGAGGACATCGCTGAATTCTTCACCGGTCGCGAAATCGACGGCAAGAAGGTCTTCGGCCACATGGACTACGGCAAGAAGGACCCGTCGCTCGGCTGGCGCTTCACCGACGCCTGGCTCTCCATGGCCGGCAACGGCGACAAGGGCATCCCGAACGGCAACCCGGTTGACGAATGGGGCATCAAGGTCGACGAAAACTCCCGTCCGGTCGGCTCTTGCGTCGCCCGCGGCGGTGACACCAACGGCCCTGCCTCCGTCTACGCCATCGAGAAGTATCTCGAATGGATGAAGAAGTACGCCCCTCCGGCTGCCCAGGGCATGACCTTCTCCGAATCCGGTCCGGTGCCGTCGCAGGGTGAAGTCGCCCAGCAGATGTTCACCTACACCGCCTTCACTGCCGACTTCGTCAAGGAAGGCCTGCCGGTCGTCAACGCCGACGGTACGCCGAAGTGGCGCTTTGCTCCGAGCCCGCATGGTGTCTACTGGAAGGACGGCATGAAGCTCGGCTATCAGGACGCTGGTTCCTGGACGCTGATGAAGTCCACCCCGGAAGATCGTGCGAAGGCCGCCTGGCTCTACGCACAGTTCGTCACCTCGAAGACTGTTGACGTGAAGAAGAGCCATGTTGGCCTTACCTTCATCCGTCAGTCGACCCTCGATCACCAGTCCTTCACCGATCGCGCTCCGAAGCTCGGCGGTCTGGTCGAATTCTACCGCTCGCCGGCTCGCCTGCAGTGGTCGCCGACCGGCACCAACGTTCCTGACTATCCGAAGCTGGCCCAGCTCTGGTGGCAGGCAATCGGTGACGCTTCTTCCGGTGCAAAGACTGCGCAGGAAGCCATGGACTCGCTCTGCGCTGAGCAGGAAAAGGTCCTTGAGCGTCTCGAACGCGCTGGCGTCCAGGGCGATATCGGTCCGAAGCTTGCCGAGGAAAAGACCCTCGAAGAGTGGAACGCTGATGCCGTTGCCAAGGGCAATCTCGCTCCGCAGCTGAAGATCGAGAACGAGAAGGAACAGCCGATCACCGTCAACTACGACGAACTGGTCAAGAGCTGGCAGAAGTGATCCGGTCAGTATTCTGATCCATTGACAACCGCCGGGGCGAAATCTACGCCCCGGCTTCTTCAATTAAGGAGTTTGCGCCTGATGAGCGGTTACATTCTGGCCATCGACCAAGGAACGACCTCGACCCGCTCGATGATCTTCGATCACGAGATGCATATCGTCGGCGTCGCCCAGCAGGAGTTCACCCAGCATTTCCCGGATTCCGGATGGGTTGAGCATGATGCGGACGAGATCTGGCAGACTGTGCTCGCTACCATCGAAAAGGCGGTCGCTGCCGCCAAGATCGATATCACCGATGTGACCGCGATCGGCATCACCAACCAGCGCGAAACCGTCGTCGTCTGGGACCGCGAGACCGGCCAGCCGGTTCACCATGCCATTGTCTGGCAGGACCGCCGCACGGCCCGGTTCTGCGACGAGCTCAAGCATAAGGGCCTGGAGCCGCTCTTTACGAACAAGACCGGTTTGCTGCTCGATCCTTATTTCTCCGGTACTAAGCTGTCCTGGCTGCTGAAGAACGTCGACGGGCTGAAGGTGCGCGCGGAGAACGGCGAGATCTGCTTCGGCACGGTCGATAGCTGGCTCATCTACAAGCTGACCGGCGGCAAGGTTCACGCGACCGACGCGACCAATGCCTCGCGCACCCTGATCTACGACATCAGCGCCAACAGCTTCGACGACGAACTCTTGTCGATCCTCGAGATCCCGCGCGCCATGCTGCCTGAGGTCAAGGATTGCGCAGACGATTTCGGCATCACCGATCAGTCCGTGCTCGGCGCCGCGATCCCAATCCTCGGCGTCGCCGGCGACCAGCAGGCCGCCGTCATCGGCAATGCCTGCTTCGAGCCGGGCATGATGAAGTCGACCTATGGCACAGGCTGCTTCGCGCTTCTCAACACTGGCCGCGATCGCGTCGCCTCGTCGAACCGCCTGCTCACCACCATCGCCTATCGACTGAATGGCGAGACAACCTACGCGCTCGAAGGCTCTATCTTCATCGCCGGTGCCGCCGTCCAGTGGCTCCGCGACCAGATGGGTTTCGTCAAGGTCGCTTCGGAAACGGATGCGCTCGCCAGCAAGGCCGATCCGCATCAGCGCGTCTATCTCGTGCCGGCCTTTACCGGCCTTGGTGCACCCCATTGGGATGCCGATGCCCGCGGTGCTATCTTCGGCCTGACCCGTGGAACGGGCCCGGCAGAATTCGCCCGAGCCGTGCTCGAAAGCGTCGCCTACCAGACCCATGATCTCCTCGAGGCCATGAAGAAGGACTGGAATGGCAGCGCGTCGAAGACGGTGCTCCGCGTCGATGGCGGCATGGTCGCGTCCGACTGGACGATGCAGCGCCTCGCCGACATCCTGGCTGCCCCCGTCGATCGCCCCGTTGTTCTCGAAACCACGGTCCTCGGCGCCGCTTGGCTCGCAGGATCCCGCGCCGGCCTCTGGCCCGACCAGAAGGGGTTTGCCGCGACCTGGAAGCGCGATCGCCGCTTCGAGCCGGGCATGGATGTGACCGAACGGGAAGCTGCCATTGCCGGCTGGCAGGACAGTGTCTCCCGCTGCCTGACCACGCGCTAATCCTGGAGACACGCGAGCCGTCAGAGCATCGCGACCAGCGTCTCCAGGCGATCGGCATCCTTCGGCAGCTTGTCCTGCCTAAGCCGTGCGATGCGGGGAAACCGCATCGCGATCCCGGATTTGTGCCGCGTTGACCGCGCCAGGCCCTCGAAGGCCACCTCGACGACAAAGCCGTGCTCGGGTTCTGCCCTCAGGCTGCGAACCGGGCCGAAGCGCTCCACCGTATTGTTGCGCACGAAACGGTCGAGCACTTCTAGTTCATCATCGGTGAAGCCGAAATAAGCCTTGCCGACGGGCACGAGCACGTCCCCTTCGCCGGGGATCGCCGTCCAGACACCGAAGGTGAAGTCGGAATAGTAGCTTGAGCGTTTGCCGTGCCCGCGCTGGGCATACATCAGCACGGCATCGGCATTCATCGGGTCGCGCTTCCATTTGAACCACGGTCCCTTGGCGCGTCCGGCCTGATAGCTGCTATCCAGGCGCTTGAGCATCACCCCTTCGATGACGGGATCAGGTGGGGCAGCGCGCCGCTGCTCCAGTTCTTCCCACGTCGAGAAGGAAACCAGCGGCGAGAGATCGAAACGTCTAGGCTCCTGCTGCTCGACGAGCGCGCTTAAGCGTTCGCGGCGTGTGAGGAAGGTCTCCGGCCGCACATCTGCGTCGCCTTCGAACAGAATGTCATAGGCGCGGATGAAGACCGGGTAGTCCTCCAGCATCTTGGCCGTCACCGTCTTGCGATTGAGGCGCTGCTGGAGATCCGAAAAGGTGCGCGTCGGCGCATTGGTCCGCGATGTGCCGCCGACGAGCAGTTCGCCGTCGATCACCCCCTCGAACTGCGCTGCCTCGATGATGTCAGGAAAGGCCCCCGAGATGTCGTCGCCTGAGCGCGAATAGAGCCGGCTCTTGCCGTCGGAGCAGGACAGCTGCACACGAATGCCGTCCCATTTCCATTCGGCAGCGAAGTCGTTTGGATCGAGATTGGGCAGATCCCTGTCTTCGATCGGCGTCGACAGCATAACCGAATGGAAGATCGCTGGCGTCGACAAGACAGGTTTTTCGACCCGGTTTTCCAGCCAGTCGAAGAGCTCGGTATAAGGAGGCTTCAGCCCATGCCAGAGGCTCTCGATGTCAACGACATCCTTGTCGCCGTAGAGCGCCAGCGCCTGCTTGGTGAGGCGCGCAGATACGCCAATCCGAAGTCCTCCGGTGACCAGCTTGATCAGCGCGAACCGCTCGGATGTGTCGAGCCTGTCAAAGAGGTCCCGCATGACGGAGCGCGTCTCGTTTCGCCCAAGCCTCTGCAGCCGCTCGACGATCTTGGACAAGCTTTCGAGATCCTGCTCGGCCTCGGCTTCCAGCGCCTGCGGCTCCCAGACCAGCGAGATTGTCTCGGCAAGGTCACCCACATAATCATAGGAATACTGGAACAGGATCGGGTCCATCCGCTCCAGCACCAGTTCCTTCAGCAGCGCCGGCTTCACACCTTTGATGTCGAGCCCATCGGTCAGCGCGGCCAGCGCATAGCCGCGGTCGGGATCGGGCGTGTTACGGAAATAGTCGACGAGCAGCGTCAGCTTGCCGTTGCGGCTGGGTGTCAGCACAAGGCGATCGAGGAGGCGGGCAAAGGCCTTCATCTCAGTCTCCCTCGTCTTCATAGCCGACGAGGTGCAGCGGCCGTGCCTTGATCCCGGACAGCTCGCACCAGCGCACCAGCGCTTCCTCCCGCCCATGGGTTACCCAAACCTCCTGCGGGCCGACCTCGCGGATCGTGTCCAAAAGTTCCGGCCAGTCGCAGTGGTCGGAAATGACGAGCGGCAGTTCCACGCCGCGCTGCTTCGCTCTCTGGCGCACCATCATCCAGCCGGACGCAAAGATGGCGAGGGGATCCTCGAAGCGGCGCGCCCAGCGATCATTGAAGGCAGACGGCGGTCCGATAACGACAGCGCCCTTGAAGCTGCCCGACTTCTTGTCCTCGGTGGTCGCTGGCCTGAGGTCCCCCAGCTCCACGCCTTGCTCGGTGTAATAGTCGCAGAGCCGCGCCATCGAGCCATGAATATAAATTGGCTTCTCGTAGCCGCCGCGCCGGATGAGCGAAATCACCCGTTGGGCCTTGCCGAGCGCATAAGCCCCGATCAGATGGCTGCGTTCGGGAAACTGCTGCAGCGAGGTCAGCAGCTTCTGGATTTCCAGCCGTGGCTCCGGATGGTGGAAGACCGGCAGTCCGAAGGTCGCTTCGGTGATGAAGACATCGCAGGGAACCGGCTCGAAACTCGCACAGGTCGGATCCGCCCCGCGCTTGTAGTCGCCGGAAACAACGATCCGTGTCCCCTGTGCTTCGATTTCGATCTGTGCCGAGCCAAGCACATGGCCTGCCGGATGAAAGCGGATCGCAACACCATTGATCGAAATGGTTTCTCCGAAGGCAGCGCTCTGTGACGTCACACAGAAGTCCTCACCGTAGCGGATTGCCATGATGTCGAGGGTCTGTTGGGTGGCGAGTACGTGTGTATGGCCGGAGCGAGCGTGGTCGGAATGTCCGTGCGTGATCAACGCCCGGTCGACAGGCCGAACCGGATCGACAAAAAAATCACCCAGCGGGCAATAAAGCCCACCGGGTGTCGGATGGAGAAGTAGGTCCGGCTTGATCATGCCGAGAACATAGGGCGCCCGAAGACGCCCTTCCAGCGCTCACTGCGTAAAGCGCGAAACGGCGTAGTAGCCGGCCGCCGAGGCCATGGCCGAAAGAAAAGCACCCCAGGCCATGTCGACAAGGCTCACCTGCAGCGACCAGCCCTTCAAGGTGGCGAGGTTGGTCATGTCATAGGTGCCGTAAGCGAGCAGGCCAAGCAGGGCGCCATTGAAGATGGCCGTCAGCACGCTGCCCGCCGAGACGGCTGGCATGACGGCGAAGTAGACGAGACCGATCACGTAGAAGAGGTAGAAGATGCCGGCGGCTGCAAAATTCGGCGTTGCCAGAAGCAGGCTGCCGATATGCTCGCGATAAAAGCCGATCGCAATGCGCGTCAGCCAGAGATAGTCGAGGGCAAAGAAGACAACGGCCGTGGCGGCGTAGGCGATCACATAAGGCATTTGTCTTCCCTCTGGCCGGGCGCCTGCCCGGCCTTCAATCAGATTCCGAGAACCGGCTGGACCAGACGGACCAGAAGGCTCTTGAACTTCAGCGGCGCGTCGGTCACGGCGAGACAGATGCAATCCTCTTCCGGTGTCGCCACCGGCTGGTGCGTCAACGTCTCGTCGGCTTCCTCGATGTCACCGCGCTTGAACACCGTTGCACCATCGGTGAAGGCACCCTTCAGCACAAGCGTCAGTTCCCGCCCGCCATGCGAATGTTCGGGCACAGGCTTGCCGGCCGGGATCTTGAGCAGGCGAACCTGACTTTCCGAATCACCGGTTTTGATCGGGATGTGATAGGCACCACGACCGAGAGCCTTCCATTTCAAGGCTTCCACATCGCCGCCCAGATAGGAGCGCAGCGGTTCGGGCAGAACCGGAATGTCTGCTGGCGTGGCAACGGGCTTCGCAGAAGACGTCGCGCCAGCCTTCTTTCCGAGCTTGGCTTTCATCGATGCCCAGCTGTCTGCGGACGAGGTTTCATCAGACTTCACCTCGGTCGCTTCGAGAAGCTGGCCGCCGGTGTGTTCCATGAAGGAAAGCCGATCGCGGCAGGCCGGGCAGAGCGCCAGATGCGTCGCAACCGCAATGCTCCAGCCTTCGGCCAGGTTTCCGGTCGCGTAATCGAGCAACAGTTCGTCGCTGAGATGATGTTGAACGTGGAGGGTCATGCTCGCTCCTCCAAGGCTGCGCGCAGCTTCGCAAAGGCGAGGCGAATGCGGGATTTGACGGTTCCCATCGGCAGTCCGAGTTCGGCTGCGATCATGCTGTGGGATGCTTCTCTGTAGAATGACATTTTGAGGAGTTCGAGCTGTTCGGGTGGTAGGGTTTCCATGGCGCGGCGCAGGCGATCTGCCTCCTGCCTGCCTTCGAATTCGACATCGGCCGGCGGCACGTCATCCGGCACGAAAGCCGGATCAGACGGGTCGAAGGTCGGACGTTTTTCGCGACGGAAGGCGTCGATGCGTTGATTTCGAGCGATGGTGAAGATCCAGCTGGAAACATTTCCCCTTGTCGGGTCAAATTGCTCGGCCTTGTTCCAGACCGCGAGCATCGTCTCCTGCATCAGTTCCTCAGCTGCCTGCCCATCGCGGGCAAGCTTCGCCATATAGGCACGCACCTTTGGACCGTAATATTTGAAGATCGTCTCGAATGCTTCGATGTCTCTATCGCGGCCAACGGCGGCCAAAAGCTGCGAGAAGTTACGCTGGTCCAGTTCTTCCACCGACTCGGTCATCGAAACGCTTTTTTTCCCTCGTTTGAGCGACGCAACGACCTGTTGCCGTGCGGTTCGCCCGGGGTCATTGTGGCACGCATCTGCCGAGATGTGTATCGCGTTCATCATGAAGCGCTTTACGCCGCCGTTTTGCGGACGGATCACTTGATGTGAATTTATTCGCGCCAATCAATCCATTGAGATTTACCTTGCGTAATCATTGGCGAATCCATTGGATAAAAGAGTTTGTAAAGGGCGGGTAATGGACACTGGTACGACGAAGGCCGCATTCGGCGGTAAACGCAGGATCGCGGTCATCGGGTCGGGCATTTCGGGTCTTTCCTGCGCCTGGTTGCTGTCGAAAAGCGCCGACGTCGTTCTCTATGAAACGGAGAGCCGGCCGGGTGGCCATTCCAATACGGTCCTGGCGCCGGGCGCAGCCAAGGACATTCCCGTCGACACCGGCTTCATCGTCTATAACGACCGCAACTATCCCAATCTCGTGAAGCTGTTCGAGCATCTTGACGTCCCGACCCTGCCGTCGAACATGTCCTTTGCAGCGTCGCTCGGTGACGGGGCCTTCGAATATTCGGGCTCGGGCCTTTCCGGTCTCCTGGGGCAAAAGTCGAACATCCTGCGTCCGCGCTTCTGGCGCATGGTCAAGGACATCCTCCGCTTCTACAAGGAGGCGCCGGGCCTTCTTGATCGACGGGAGCTTGAGGGTGTATCGCTCGGCGACTATCTGGCCTCGGCCGACTATGCGCCATCCTTCATTGAGGATCATCTCCTGCCGATGGGCGCTGCCATCTGGTCCACAACGGCTTCGGAAATGCGGCTTTATCCGCTCCACGCCTTCATTCGCTTCTTCGCAAACCACGGATTGCTGGTGCTCAAGGATCGCCCGCGCTGGCGCACCGTAAAGGGCGGCAGCCGCGAATACGTCGCGCGGATCCTAGCTGATTTCTCTGGCGAGGTGCGTCTCGGCACGGCCGTGACGGGCGTTCGCCGCGGCATTACCGGTGCGGAAGTCACAGACGTGCATGGCGGCGTCGAAGCCTACGATGATGTCGTTCTCGCCACCCATGCCAATCAGAGCATCGACCTGCTCGAAGATCCCGATACCGAGGAGCGTGAGATCCTCGAGTCCTTCCAATACACGCCCAATCTCGCCGTCCTCCATTCGGACGAACAGTTGATGCCCAAGCGCAAGGCAGTCTGGTCAAGCTGGAACTACGTCGCCGGCAAGCAGGCGGACGCAAGCGAAACCCTCTGCGTCACCTATTGGATGAACATGCTGCAGTCGCTCGATCCGGCGACCCCGCTCTTCGTGACGCTCAACCCATGCCGCCCGATCGACCCGTCCAAGGTCATCCGGACATTCAACTATGAACATCCCCTATTCGATGTCGCCGCCATCCGTGCGCAGCGCCGCATCTGGCAGCTGCAGGGTCGCCGCAACACATGGTTCTGCGGCGCCTATTTCGGAAGCGGCTTCCATGAGGATGGCCTGCAGGCGGGCCTTGCTGTAGCCGAGGCGCTCGGCGGCGTTCGCCGTCCCTGGTCGGTCGAAAACGAATCCGGCCGCATCGTAATCAGCCGTCAGCTTGAGGCTGCGGAATGACGCTTCAGTCCGCCATCTATGCCGGGCATGTGCTGCATGTTCGCAGCCGGCCTAAGAAGCACAGCCTTCGCTACAGCGTGTTCTCGCTTCTGATCGACCTGGACGAAATCGATCAGCTGAACAACGGCCTGCGCCTCTTCGGCTACAACCGCGCAGCGCTGTATTCCGTGCATGATGTCGATCATGGCAATGGTCGCACCGGAGAGCTCCGCCCGTGGCTTGAGGAACGACTTTCAGCGGCAGGGCTTGAAGACGCCCGCTGGAAGATCCGCATGCTCTGCTATCCCCGGATCTTCGGCTATGTCTTCAATCCGATCACCGTCTTCTTCTGCTACCGCGCCGAGGGCGGTCTTGCCGCAGTCCTTTACGAGGTGTGCAACACCTTCAACGAGCGCCACACCTATGTGATCCCGGTGGAAGCAGAAGCGAACGGCATCCTGCGCCACAGCTGCGACAAGGAGATGTATGTCTCCCCCTTCATGCCGATGAACTGCGAATACAATTTCCGCATCAGCCCGCCGGATGACGATGTCGCGATCAATATCGGCGAGAGCGATCCCGATGGGCCACTTTTGTTTGCAACTTTTTCCGGCCGGCGCCGTCCTTTGTCGGACAGAGGCTTGTTGCACATGTTGCTGAAGTACCCTTTGATGACCCTCAAAGTGATGGGCGGCATTCATTGGGAGGCACTGAAGCTTTGGTGGAAGGGGGTTCCCATCTATCGACATGAGCCGGCAGCAGCCAGAATAGCGTCTACGATCGTCGTGCAGAATGGGATGAATAAGTCATGAGTCACGCTGAGCAGGAAATGCACCCTGTGGTTAGCTCTCTCACATTCTGGCAGCGCATGATGTGCCGCTGGGCCGATCGCATCGCCGTCGGGCGTCTCACACTTCAATTTGAAGGATACGGAGAGCATGTGGCGATCGGCGAGAAGCCGGGGCCGAATGCCGTCTTGTGCGTGCGCAATGCGAGCCCTGTCCTGCGCCTCCTGACCGGCGGAACGCTCGGCTTCGCACAGTCCTTCATGGACGGCGACCTCGATTCGCCCGATATCGGCGCCGTTCTGGAACTCGCTTTGTCCAACGAAGCCCAGCTCGGTGCGGTGCTCGCCTCCTCATCCCTCTTCAAGGCGCTGGCGCGCCTGCGTCACAAGCTGCGCCGCAACTCGAAAAAGGGTAGCCGGCGAAATATCGCCTATCATTATGATCTCGGGAACGCCTTCTATGGTCTCTGGCTCGACCAGACCATGACCTACTCCTCGGCGCTCTACACGGCGCCGGCCATGAGCCTTGCGGATGCCCAGGAAGCCAAATACGCCCGCATCGTCGAAGAGCTGCAGATCGGGCCGGACGACCACGTCCTGGAAATCGGATGCGGCTGGGGCGGCTTTGCCGAGCATGCTATCCGCAAGACCGGCTGTCGGGTCACCGGCCTCACCCTGTCCAACGAACAGGCGAAGTTCGCCCGCGACCGCCTGGAAAAGGCAGGCTTTGCCGATCGGGTCGACATCCGGCTCGAGGATTACCGCGATTGCCGCGGCCAGTTCGACAAGATCGTCTCGATCGAGATGTTCGAGGCCGTCGGTGAAGAGAATTGGCCGGTCTATTTCAAGTCCGTGCAGGAACGCTTGGTTGAGGGGGGCAAGGCCCTCATCCAGACGATCACCATCGATGAGAGCCGCTTCGACTATTATCGCCGCAGCGCCGATTTCATCCAGACCTATATCTTCCCGGGTGGCATGCTGCCGTCGGTCACCGCCTTCGAGCGGGATGCGGAAGCTGCCGGTCTGAGGATTGGCGACCGCTTCCGGTTCGGCCGCGACTATGATCGCACGCTGATCGCCTGGGACCACGCCTTCACCGCCAACTGGCAGAAGATCGAGCCATTGGGCTTCGACCGTCGCTTCTACCGCATGTGGCGTCTTTACCTGCACTATTGCGCCGTCGGCTTCCGCTTCGGCCGCATCGACGTCGTTCAATTCAGGCTGGACAAGCCAGCCTGAACTTTGATTTCGAATATCGAGTGAATGCTGCGTTCAGGGATTTGGACGCAGCATTTTGCGTGTCAGGGCGAACCGAAGCGAATGGGGCAGGGCATGCAGGAAGCGAATGGTAAGCGCCATCTTCCACGGGAAGATGATCTCGAACTTCCCCTTCGCCAGCCCCTTGGCGATGGTATCGGCCGCTTCTTCCGCTGACACCAGGAATGGCATGGGGAAGTCGTTCTTCTTCGTCAGCGGCGTGTCGACGAAACCCGGATTGATGATGGTCATTTTGACGCCGTGGCGCTCAAGCTCCGGATAGAGCGCTTCGCACATCACGTTGAGAGCAGCCTTCGTCGCGCCGTATGTCGCAGCACCTGGTAGTCCCACATACCCCGAAACAGACGCCACGACCGCAATATGGCCGCTGCGGCGGGTAATCATCGCCGGCATCACCGTTTCCAGGCATGACGCCGTGCCGAGCACGTTGAGTTCGAACATCTGCCGCGTCCGCGCGCTGTCGAAATCCTCGGCATAGTCGCGGGTATAGGAGCCGGCCGCAAAGACCGCGAGATCGACCGGGCCCATCTCGTTCTCGATCGAGGCGAAGACCTGCCTCACAGCGGCAGGATCGGTCACATCGAGCGGATAGACGCCGACCTTGCCCGGGTGGCTCGCGGCCAGTGACGCGAGTGCATCGGCGCTGCGTGCACTGACGGCCACGCGGTATCCGTCGCGTATCAGTCGTTCCGCCAGCGCGCGGCCGATGCCGGTGCTTGAACCGGTAATCCAGGCAATCTTGGTCATGACGTCCTCATGTTTTCTGTCATCAACCAATACGCCCCGTCAGGCGGCTCGGTTCAGATCGACCAGCTTGCAAGCAGCGATAGACCCTGCTTGAGCAGGGCCGCAGCACTGTCCGCGTCCGCCGCCTCGACATAGCACCGCATTTCCGGAGCATTGCCCGAAGGACGGAAATGGATGACGCGGCCATCGGTCAAAGTCACCCGCAGCCCGTCGATGTCAATCACTGTCTCGACGGTGCCGATCGGCGAGAGGAATGTTTCCAACTGCTGCCGGGAGCCGCGCAGATGCGCCATCAAAGAGGCGCTGCGTTCACTTGCATAATTTTCCAGACGGTCGCTGAGCGCCACGGGAAGATTGAAATCATTGACCAGTGCCGAAAGCGACAGACCGCGTTGTGCGGCTGTGCCAAGCACGGCAAGCGCCGGCAGGAAACTGTCGCGGGTCGGCAAGGCCTTGATCAGGGTTTCTCCGATCGAAAAGTCGGATCCCAGCATCAGACCACCATTCGCCTCGAAACCGATGACGCGGAGTTCGCCGCTCGCTAGCGCCTCTTCCATGGCGGCGATCACATAGGGAGACCCAACCCGGGTTCGCCGAACGCTGAAGCCGCCATCCTGTTCAAGCCCGGAATTCGAGGTCACGGGTGTCGCGACGACGGCGGCCCCCAGAAAACGTGCGGTGACCAGCCCGAGCAGGTCGCCGCGAAGCGGCATGCCATGCTCGTCCGCGACCAGCGGTCTGTCCCCGTCTCCGTCGGTGGAAAGAACCGCATCAAGCGCCAGCTCGTCCGTCCAGCGGGCGAGCTGTGTCACGGTGTCGGGAGAAACGGCCTCGGTATCGACGGGAATGAACTGCTCAGAGCGCCCGAGCGGGAAGACGGTCGCACCGAAGTGCTCGAAGACGGTGACCAGCATGTCCCGGGCAACCGAGCTGTGCTGGTAGATCCCGATCCGTTTTCCCGCGAGGGAGCCTGCCGGAAGGACGCCGAGATTACGATCGACGAACAGTTTCGTCGTGTCGGCTTCGTGGTTCGCACCGCCACCGGCATCGACCATGTTGGCCTGAGCGCTATCCTTGAGCTCGCTGGCGAGACGAGTGATCGCGTCTTCGTCGCTCTTGTTGATTTCGCCGTCAGGTCGGTAAAACTTGATGCCATTCCGGTCGGCGGGGATATGGGACCCCGTCACCATGATCCCTGCAGCACCGATCGAAGCGCCGTAGAGAGCGAGTGCCGGTGTCGGGATCGTGCCGCAGTCGATGGGTTCGAGTCCAAGGCGCTTCACAGCCGCCATGATGGTGCCGGCGATTTCGGGGCTCGATGGTCGAAAGTCACGGCCGATGACCACGGGCGATCCGGTCTGCAACGCGCCGCTGTCCAACATGTGCCGCGCAAAGGCGGTCGCGTAGAGTGCCGAAACAGAACCGACGAGCTCCGTCGACAGTCCTCTTAATCCACTCGTCCCGAACTTTACCGACATGTATGCCTCCTCAGCGGTTTCGCCTGAAGGCCTTATATGGGTCCGCACGCCTTTGCAGCAAGCAGAACACTCTGCGGTGCGACCGGCATGGAGGATGATATCGAAATGGGGGAGCTAGAAATGAAAAGAGCCTGGCGCGGGAGGAGGATGCGCCAGGCTCTTAAACTTGATCGGCAATTGGGAGGAGGAGGAGTATTGCCGATCCTACCGAGCGGCACTGGGAGGAGGAGTGCGCCGCTTCGATGGTCTTGTTATATGCGCATCGCTCTGATTTGCCAATCGCGGTTGTTGCAACGCAGCAGTGCGTTTCTTGCATAGCTTCGGGCAGAGATGGGTTTCGACTTCAACAAATGGCGCGCGAATGCCTTTCGTCTCTTTCGATTCGCCGAATTCGAACACGCATTTGATCACAAATTGATCAGTTTTAGCCCCTGCACGAATTGCTGCATGCACCTGTCACAAAGCTGTCATCGCCTTCTAACCCCATCTCAGCACCCTCCTGCTGGCGAGTAAACCCGCCGTTTCGGCCCGGGATGGTGCTGCCGGGAGCTTTCCGCTATAGCGGGCAGGAACTGATCGATGGCTTCCGGAGGCAAAAATGACAAAAATTCGCTATCACGACGGGGATATCTCCGCCGCAGATGCAGCCCGCTATACGGATGCCATAGCAATCGACACAGAGACCCTCGGTCTGGTCCCGCGCAGGGATCGCCTTTGCGTGGTCCAGCTTTCGCCGGGTGATGGCACGGCCGATGTCATCCGGATTGCTGCCGGGCAGACGCAAGCCCCCAATCTGGTTGCCATGCTGGCGGATCCGACGCGTGTGAAGATCTTCCATTACGGTCGATTCGACATCGCCGTCCTCTTTCATACCTTCGGCGTCACCACCACCGGCGTCTTCTGCACGAAGATCGCATCTCGTCTGACCCGGACCTACACCGACAGGCACGGCTTAAAGGACAATCTGAAGGAGATGCTGGAAATCGACATCTCAAAGGCACAGCAGTCCTCCGACTGGGCGGCCGAAACGCTGAGCCAGGCCCAGCTCGAATATGCGGCATCCGATGTCCTGCATCTGCATGCGCTTCGCGACAAGCTGATGCACCGCCTCATGCGCGATGGTCGATTGGAGCACGCAAAGGCCTGTTTCGAATTCCTGCCGACACGCGCAAAGCTGGATCTGCTGGGCTGGGAAGAAACCGACATTTTCGCGCATAGCTGACGTCAGGGCGCGGATGGCGGCCGTGGCGCCGCTCTTCACCCTTTCCGGGTAATGCCGACGCGCGCCATGACATCGCCCGGGATTTCGTATCTCCTGATCATGTCCTGCTGGTTTCTCAAGCCGCAGAGCTCCCGCTGAATGGTCAGAGCAAATACCGCATCGGCTGCCGTATCGATCAGAGCATCCAGCGAAGCCTTCTCCTGATTTCGTGCAGCTGCAAGCCGACTGAGCGCCTCTTCGGCCTTCCGACCGGCGCGCGCCAGCGCATCAGCCTTTTCGCCCGCAAGCTCGATGTCGAGCGGTGTCATCGTGTCCTTGGTAGACGACGACAGCAGAAAAATGGGAGGTCTGAAACTCATGCCTCTATCTTTTCATCGATGAGAATTGACCCAAAGAGAAGAGCATCTGCCAAGGTTTCGTTAACCGAGACTTCGCATCATCGCTCCAACAAAAATCGGTAACGGATCGGGTCTTTCAAGTCGCCCGCTCCCATAAAGGCGTTGATCAGGCGACCATGACGGAAGCATCCAGTATCCTCCTCGACCAGGTATCGCGTAATCCATCCACCTACGACCTCGACCTGATCGAAGCGCCTGTCGACCACGCAAACAGTGAAGACGAAGGTCCTCGCTACGCACCTGCCAACTGGCTGGATGCCTTCATCGTCGATGAGCGCAGCCGTTCCGACGAGGCATTTGGCGAACGCGTGCCAGTGCCATCCGACGAAGCCGGTCTCTACCCGCGTTACATGCGCCTCGTCGATTGACCTAGCGGGGCAGGCTGGCTGCAGTCGCCCGAGCCCGGATTTCGTCCAGGCTCCAGTCCACCAGCAATTCCCCATTCTGCCAGACGGGCCGAAGCAGATTGGCCCGCCCGCCGAGGTCTTCCAGCGGTACGGTCGCGATGTCATAGCCGTCAGCGATCGCGGCCACGCGCCCGGCCATCGGCGTTTTCTCCTGCGGATTGGAAGGACGCCGCGCCACCGGCCGCCATTGCCCAGCGCTGTCTTCGACCGCGCTCGTGCGCATGGTGAAGGACATAGTGTCCCTGTTGATCTTGTGCAGCAGCCCAGACCCCATGCCGAAAGAGATGTTCTCGGCAGAGAAGCCCATACCCTCGAGCCGCCCGAGGATCATCTGAATGTCCTGGATCGAGACGCCGTCGGACTGGAGGACCCGCACATTGCCATCAAGGACCTTGAAGCCCTTGCCGTTCAGGCGTGTGCCGAAGGCATAGGCCAACTGCGCAACGACCTGAACCGGCGTATCGATCGGGTCGCCACTGTCGGGCCGCACGACGAGAACGCCGCCAGCCGCGCGCACCTTGGTCTGCAGCTTCTTGCCCCAGATTTCAGCGACGGCATTGTGCAGATCGAAGCTGTCGGAGACGACGGAATAGGCGCCGAAGCTCGCAAAATTGTCGATCATGTTGGAATAGGCCTCGGCCTCATGCGCCTGACCCCAGGCGATGATCGTGCCGTGTTCGGCTGCCGGCACGGAATAGGCCGGCATGGACGTCTTGTAGAAGCGCCGCGCCTGCATGATGGCGGGAAGCGAATCGGAGCTGTGGAAGTGCACCAGATGCGCCGCCCCGCCGATCGCGGCCTGTTCGACGCTGGATGTACTGCGGCAACCGTAATCACTGATTCGGCTCGGCTGCAGTCCCGCCGGATCATCGGTCGTCCGCTCCAGGAAAGGCTGGATCGCCAGACGCAACCGCCAGGCGGTGGTCGCAACGGTTGACGGATACCAGACGGCACGAAGAAGTGCTGTCTCCATGTACGAGGTCAGCCATGGCACGCGCGGATCGGTGTTCACCACCTGCATGACCGGCACACCCCGGCGAATCGCCGTGCCTTCCGGCAGCGCTTCGATCCTGAGCGGCAGAATTCCGCCATGAGCGTTGAGGATATGCTCCCAGCCGCTGCGGTCGAAAGGTTGGCCATGCGCACGCGTCACATCTTCCGCTTCGTCGATATCGGCTCGCGTGATCGGTGTCGACAGATAGTCTTTCAGGAACATCTGCAGCCCGAAGAACATCACCTCCGGACGGAAGGAGTTGCCGCGCGTCGTGACGAAGGCGCTGACGGAGCGCGTGTCCTTGGGATACTGAAGAAAGACGCCGAGCTTGTAGCTGTCCGTATTCAGGAGAAGATTGCGTGTCATGCCTGCGCCTGTCGTTGGTCCATCGGGCGACAGTCTGCCGCCGTCTCCATGATGCCTGTCAATCTATGCGCGAGGCTGGTGTCCTGCAGATTGTTGGCGCGGTTAGCAATTGGTTAACCATATCGAGCGACGATTGAGGATCGGAGCCGAAAGGTCGGTGTGTCAGCCACAACAGGTGGACCTCAATCCCGGCGTTCGTTCGTGGTCTTAGTCCAGAGGCACCAGAACCGTAGAGGTGGCCCATGCTTCCTCCAGTCCTTGCGTCCGCAAATGCCTATGCTTCGGCGACCGAGGCAAAACAGCGCCCGGATCAGACGGTCTCGGCACGTCCGACGACGGCCAATGTGCCGGCAGCACCGACAGCAATCGCTCGCGAAGCAGCTGTTGCCGGACAGCTCAACATGATGCTGCTATCCGGCCCCGAACGGATGTCGCAAAATCTCGCCGCCCTTGCCGAAGTGCTGGGAAGCGCGCTGAAGATCGAACGCGGTGTCGATGAAAGCCTCACCGACTACATGGGCAGATTGATAGATGGCATTGCCGGTCTTCCCGCCGCCGATCGCGTGAAGCTCCAGAAACTTCTTGCTCAGTCCTTCGCCGGCCTGCAGTTGCGGACCCTTCTCGACGCCATGGCCAATCCGTCCGGACCTGAGCGCACGACGCTGGCGCTCTACCTCGAGCTTTATCGCCAAACGGACAGGGATGGCGCAGCGCGCTCCGTCATCTCGTCCTACCGAGAGCTTGCCGGCGATCTCCGCTCGGCTGACGCTTCGCCGGCACGGCGGATCGCCGCCAATGATGCCGGGCGACCTGTAGCGGATGCGCCGCTGCCGAATCAGAAGGCAGGGGAGCAGCTTCAAGGGACCCGACTTGCTGCCCAGGCGATTGGTGGCGAGACAGAGACCGGAACCAAACAGACGGCTTCCGCTCCAGCGAGGCCATCCAACACGGATGCCGCTCTGCCGTCACGATCGTCAGTGTCTTCTGCCGCGCCTCGATTGCCTGGCGAGCAGCCGCCATCCGAAACTCCCCGCACCAATGCGGCTTCGACGCCCAACTCGTCGACGCAATTATCCAAGGCGAGCACAGACGCCGCCACGGCAGGACCTGTCACGCCGGACCTTGCCGAACCCCCGGCCGGCGATGACAGCACTCCGCGGTCCGGCGAGCCGCTCGTCCCGTCACGAAATCTGCCCACCGAGCGGCGTGCCCAGGCCGAGACCGATGGCCGGCAAACAATCGAACGAGCAGCGCTGCTTGGGGCCGCCCCGCCTTCCATCCCGGCGGACGCACCTCCCGCACCGCCGCTACCGGCCGCCTGGCTTGCCGAGCTGCTGGAGACGGACTTCGTCAAGGCTCTCCTTCAATTGAAGACGCTGTCCGCCGATGTCGGCGGCCAGATCCTGGCAAACAGCCGTCAGGCTGCCGCTGAAACGGCTCTCCCACTCCCGTCGCCCGAAACAGTGATGCCGGACGAGGCAGCCGATGAACCAGAGCACGCCAGCCGCATGCTCGATCCCGCATCACCTGAGCACACCGAGGAGCGCAGTCTGCCGCCACTGGCTCTCCTTGCGGAGCAAGCTCAAATTCGCCCCGCCATCGCCCGTGAAGGCATTCCCTTGCCCTTCATCTCCTACCTGATCGATGATGACTTCAAAGAGGATCGTGTCGAGGAAGAGGAAGAGCGGGACGAACAGGCCGGGGGCCGGGGGGAGTCTGACGATCACGATCCTGAGGATTCCGGAGAGCCTGCAGGCGAGGAGAGCCATACGGACACAGCCTCCGACAATGCTCCAGGCCACGTCGATGGACCTGCCGGTCCCGCAGCTCTTGAGCAGGAATCGACTCCACCCGCACTGCCGCCGCCTGCTGACAGCCCGCTCAGCCTCCGGGTAGAGCCTGCCCATGAGCTCTACCTGCGGATGGCCGGCCTCAACTGATTAATCCAGGCAAAGAAAAACCCGCCGGAATTGCTGCCGGCGGGTTCTTTTATTTCAGTCAACAGCGAGGATTAGTCGTTGCTGCGGTTCTTCAGGGCTGCACCCAGGATGTCGCCGAGCGACGCGCCAGAGTCGGACGAACCGAACTGAGCGACGGCTTCCTTCTCTTCTGCGATCTCGAGAGCCTTGATCGACAGCATGACCTTGCGGTCCTTCTTGGAGAAGTTGGTGACGCGAGCGTCGACAACCTGACCGACCGAGAAACGCTCCGGACGCTGATCGTCACGATCGCGGGCCAGGTCGTTGCGGCGGATGAAGGACGTGATGTCCTCGTGGTTGACCAGCTTCACTTCGATGCCGCCATCGTTGATGCCGATGACTTCGCACGAAACGACAGCGTTCTTGCGCAGGTCGCCGGAAGCAGCGGCGTCGCCGACAGCATCCTTGCCGAGCTGCTTGATGCCGAGCGAGATGCGTTCTTTCTCGACGTCAACATCGAGAACGACGGCCTTGACCACGTCACCCTTGTTGAACTCTTCGATGACCTGTTCGCCCGGACGGTTCCAGTCGAGATCCGAGAGGTGAACCATGCCGTCAACGTCGCCTTCGAGGCCGATGAACAGGCCGAATTCGGTCTTGTTCTTGACTTCGCCTTCGACTTCAGTGCCGGCCGGGTGGCTGTAGGCAAATGCCTGCCACGGGTTCTCGAGGGTCTGCTTGAGACCGAGCGAGATACGGCGCTTGGACGGATCGACTTCGAGAACGACGACGTCGACGTCCTGCGTGGTCGAAAGGATCTTGCCGGGATGAACGTTCTTCTTCGTCCAGGACATTTCCGAGATGTGGATCAGGCCTTCGATGCCCGGCTCCAGCTCGACGAATGCGCCGTAGTCGGTGATGTTCGTGACGGTACCGGAGATCTTCTTGCCAACCGGGTACTTGGCAGCGATGCCATCCCACGGATCCGACTCGAGCTGCTTCATGCCGAGCGAGATGCGGTGAGTTTCCTGGTTGATACGGATGATCTGAACCTTGACCGACTGGCCAATGGACAGGATTTCCGAAGGATGGTTGACGCGGCGCCATGCCATGTCGGTGACGTGCAGCAGGCCGTCGATACCGCCGAGGTCAACGAACGCACCGTAATCGGTGATGTTCTTGACGACGCCGTCAACAACCTGGCCTTCTTCGAGGTTCTGAACGATTTCAGAACGCTGCTCGGCGCGGGACTCTTCGAGAACCGTACGACGCGATACAACGATGTTGCCGCGACGCTTGTCCATCTTGAGGATTTCGAAGGGCTGCGGGTTGTGCATCAGCGGGGTAACGTCGCGGATCGGACGAATGTCGACCTGCGAACGCGGCAGGAAGGCAACGGCGCCGTCGAGGTCAACCGTGAAGCCGCCCTTGACCTGGTTGAAGATAACGCCTTCAACGCGCTCGCCAGCTTCGAACTTGGCTTCGAGCTTGATCCAGCTTTCTTCGCGACGAGCCTTCTCGCGCGACAGAACAGCTTCGCCGAGAGCGTTTTCGATGCGCTCGACGTAAACTTCAACTTCGTCGCCGACCTTGAGCGTGCCGTCCTTAGCGCGTGCACCGAATTCCTTCAGCGCGATGCGGCCTTCGACCTTGAGGCCGACGTCAACGATAGCAACGTCCTTTTCGATGGCCGTGATGATGCCCTTGGCAACATAGCCTTCGGCCAGATCGGTCTTGGCAAAGGATTCCTCGAGGAGGGCAGCAAAGTCCTCGCGCGACGGGGTAGAAACAGACATGAAATCTCCTAGTCGCATCCCACTGGATGCGTGAGCGCCGGGGGTTGGTGTTGATCTTGGCCGGCATCCGATCCGCTCTCATTTGGAGAGCAATCCGGCGCGGGGACTGGGTGTCGGCCTGAAGGCTCCGGCTTGGCCGGATCCTGGTCACTTCATTTCGTCAGGGCAGCATCGATCAGTGTCTTCGCTGCCAAGAACGCGGCCTCTATACTCATTTCGGAAGTATCTAGCAAGTGCGCGTCATCAGCCGGTTTCAAAGGGCTGTCGGCGCGGCCCATGTCGCGCTCGTCCCGAGTCTTCACATCGGCGAAAATCGCATCGAAATCGGCCTCAAGCCCCTTGGCGAGGATCTCGTCATAGCGGCGCCTCGCACGCACCTCCGGAGAGGCCGTCACATAGAGCTTCACCGCGGCCTGCGGACACACCACGGTACCGATGTCACGTCCGTCGAGCACCGTGCCGGGCAGGCGGGTGGAGAATGAGCGCTGAGCCTCGACCAGAGCGCGGCGGACTGCCGGCATGACCGCGATCTTGGAAGCCGCCTCGCCGATGTGATGGGCTGAGAGAATATCGCGATCCAGTCCGCCGAGATCGAGATTGAGGGCCACGCCTTCCGCGATCGCCTCGTCGTTGAGCGGCAGGTCCGCGTCCAGAAGGGCCTTGGCCGTCGCCCGATAGGTGAGACCAGTATCCAGATGGTGGAAGCCGTAAGTCTCCGCGATCCGGCGCGAGAGGGTTCCCTTGCCGGCCGCGGCCGGTCCGTCGATGGCAATGATCATTCGACCCTCTGTCTCTCCTGGTTCCTTCGCCCGTCTGATACAAACCTTGTGCCCGCTTGCCAAGCGATGCATGCGATCCCAAGGTTGCAGAAACCGGAGCGAAGTTTGCCTTTGACAGGACGAACGCCAGCGATTAAGGGGACCGACTACAGTTTGGCCGGCCTCGTGCCGGGCGCTAGGCGCATGCCCTTATTCTTCACGACTTCATGAGGCTTTGACAGTGGCGAAGGCAGAACTTGGAACGAAACGCACTTGCCCCGACACCGGCAAGAAATTCTACGACTTGAACAAGGACCCGATCGTGTCACCGTACACGAACAAGTCCTGGCCGCTTTCCTATTTTGAGGAAACCTCGGTCGCAGCCATCATGGAGAAGGCTGAGGAAGAGGAAGTCGCCGAAGTCGATACCGAAAACACGGATGTCGAGCTCGTGTCCCTCGAGGACGCCGACGAGGCAGCGGGTGACGATATCCCCGATATGGGCGACGACGACGTCGAGATCGACGGCGACGACGACGACACCTTCCTGGAAGCCGACGAAGACGATGACGACGATGACATGACCGGCCTGATCGGCGTCACCGGCGACGACGACGAAGTCTGATATTTCAAGGATTTCGAGCCCGGGCTTAAAAAAATGCCCGGGCTTTCATTTTTCGGCTTGCCATCTCCGACTACCGGAAGTATCAAGCCGCCACCCCGACGGAAGCGGTGCTTTCAACGGGGTTCCCGGAGCCGGAAATTACCCGGTACCCTGATGGGGCTATAGCTCAGCTGGGAGAGCGCTTGCATGGCATGCAAGAGGTCAGCGGTTCGATCCCGCTTAGCTCCACCAAATTTTCCGATGAAATTTTGGTACAAAAAAGCGCCCTAAGGCGCTTTTTGTCGTTGCGATCGCAATGGCGGCGCACTTCCCTTGATGGGCAAGCGCCCGCGCTACTCACCTCCGGAACAGTTCCACCCGCTCGCCGCTCTCCGAGAGATCGATCTGGAACCAGTCGATGATCTTGCGGATGTCGAGCTTTACCTCGCCGTCGCGCAGCTTCAGGTGCAGCTTGTCCTCGATGACGTCAACGGGAGTGCCGATATAGAGGCGGTCGTTGCCGGAATCGTCGACGGTGTCGACGGCAAATCGCATGGTGACCTCCCGAAAAATTCAGAATCGAAATGATGACAGTGGGACGAGGGTTTAGTAACGCGTCCTTGAGCGAAGCTGGTCTCCTGAAGCGGCGGCCACCTGGATGGCGCGTTCGGATCTTGGACTGGGAGAATGCAGAGTGTTTGTCGTTTCAAAGATTTTCTGGAACATGGTCCAGCCCCTGTCCCTCGTTTTCCTGCTCGGCGGCCTCGCATTGATGCTGATCTGGATGCGCTGGCTGCGCCTGGCGGCATCCGCCCTCTTTGTCTCCCTGCTTGTCCTCTTCCTCACGCAGTATACCTCGCTCGGCTCCCTGCTGCTGCAAAGCCTTGAAGCGCGCTTCCCGCGTCAGACGGCGGACCCGGCTGAGCTCTCCTGCATGATCGTGCTGGGCGGTGCCTTCGAAACGGAGGTGACCACGGAGCGCGGCGGCATGGATCTCAATCAGGCGGCTGACCGCTTCGTCGAAGCGCTGCGGCTGGCCATCCGCTATCCCGAGGCAAGGATCCTGGTGTCCGGCGGCGATGGCTCGCTGAGCGGCGCTTATGAAGGGGATGCCGCGGCATCGATCCGCTTTTTCGAGGCTTTTGGAATTTCTCGCGACAGGCTGATTGCCGAGACGACTTCCAGAAACACCGACGAGAACGCTCAGAACAGCCGGGAGCTCCTGGCCTCCAGCGGCCTTGGGCCCTGCCTGCTCATTACCTCCGCCTTTCACATGCCGCGCTCGGTTGGCCTGTTCCGGAAGGCAGGCGTCGAGGTAGCGCCGTGGCCGGTCGATTATCGCACCGCCGGCAATGTCGCCTTCCGGCTTGACTTCACCCAGCCGAGCCTGAACGCACAGCAGATGTCGACATCTGTCCGGGAATGGGTGGGGCTCTTCGCCTATCGGGCGCTAGGCCGCATCGACGAGGTCTTTCCGGCGCCGTGAGCCGGGTTATTTCTTCGAGATCGTCAGGAATTTCGTGCCGCGCACGCGCACCGTCATGGCGCAGGGCTCCTGGCCCTCCTCACGCTCGCAATAGCGCGGGTGCATCTTCAGCACGAAGACCATGTTCCCGAACCGCTGAACGAAGTCATAGGAGTACATCTGCGCCGTGGCGATCATGAAGTAGCCGCCTTCCTTCACCTGAAGGTAGAAGTTGAACGGGCAGCCCTCTGCCGTGCAATCGGGTCCGCGCACGCCGTCGCAAACGATTTCGCTGCTGTTGGTGACCGCGTCCTTGATGCCGTCATTGTTAATATCGATGCGATCGATGAAAGCACTGCCGAACTGCACCGCATCGCAGCGCTTGGTGTAGTGGTCCTTCTCGTAGATCTCGGGATCGGTCAGCAATTCCTGCTGGGCGCCCGCAGGCGCCGAAAAAAGGCCCATGGCGACAACGAGGAGGAGGCGGGAGAGAAAAGTCACGGTCTGGACTCCGGATCGCATTCTGTGCTGAACGATGGATAAGTCTAGCGGCTGCGTCTTGCCCCACCCTTAACGGCGTGGTGCAAATCTGGCCTCGGGCAAACGGCTCCATTAAGGAATGAAGGCATGTCGCTCCTATCCTATCTCGATTATGCGGGGATCGCCCTGTTTGCGGCGACGGGCGCGCTTGCCGCCTCCCGCAAGCAGCTCGACATGATCGGCTTTCTATTCTTCGCCGTCGTGACGGGGCTTGGCGGCGGCACGGTGCGCGATATCGTGCTTGGTCGCGTCCCCGTCTTCTGGGTGCTCAATCCGGATTACATCCTGGTCTGCTGCGCGATTGGCGTTGTGGTCTTCTTCACCGCCCATCTCGTCGAATCGCGCTACCGCCTTCTGATCTGGCTCGATGCGATCGGCCTCTCGGCCTATTGCGTCATGGGGGCGGCGAAGGGCCTTGCAGCGACCGGCTCGCCGACGATCGCGATCGTCACCGGAACCCTGACGGCAAGCCTCGGTGGCGTCCTGCGAGACCTCCTGGCAAACGAGCCTTCCGTGCTGCTGCGCCCGGAGATCTACATCACGGCTGCCCTTGTCGGTGCTGCCGTGTTCACGGCGGCAAACGAGCTTGGCATGCCCCTTTATGCGGCCTCCGCGATTGGAGCCGCAGCGGCATTTGTCATCCGTGGAGGAGCGCTGCACTTCGGATGGACGTTTCCGACCTACAAGCACAAGCCTGGCCGGCATCCGGACGAAGTCATGTGAGGGGAGGGTAGGGCGTTCAGCCCTGCTTGGGCCGCAAGCGGATCACGACATCGACATGGGCGATTTCCATGCCTTCCGGCGGCGGCGGCAGATTGTCGATGCTGATATTGTTCACGGGAATGTCGAGAACCTTGTTCTCGCCTTCCACGAAGAAGTGGTGGTGGTCCGAGACATTCGTGTCGAAATAGGTCTTCGAGCTCTCGACCGCGAGCACCCGGATCAAACCGGCTTCGGTGAACTGGTGCAGGGTGTTGTAGACGGTCGCAAGCGACACCGGAAAATCAGCCGACAGCGCTTCCTCATGGAGTTCTTCCACGGTCAGATGCCGATCACCCTTTGCGAACAAAAGACCGGCAAGCGCAATGCGCTGCTTCGTCGGGCGCAGTCCCGAGCGACGCAGTTTGAGTTCGATACCCGTTTCGCAGGTTGCCATCGTCAAAGACGCACTCCAGTCGTTGCGTGGCATGCATAAGCATCCACAGATGTCGATATAGCTGCAAAATCAGGGTGTTTCAATAGTTGCAGTGGGCAGAAGCCCGCAGACGCCCGCTATTGGGCGGTTTTTGGCCCCTCGGGTCTGGTGATGCCCTTTTCCTTCCTGTATGCGACGATGATAAGAGGATGGGCAAAAATGCCCTGGGAACCAGCGGATGGGCGCGGGGCTTCAATTTGCCACCGTCTTGGTCTAATGGGTCCCGACGATGTGAAGCAGAGGGGGGAAGAAGAAGAACAATGGTTACGAGACAGTCCAGCTATAACTACGACGAAATCCTCGCCTGCGGCCGCGGTGAACTCTTTGGCGAGGGCAATGCGCAGCTCCCTCTGCCGCCGATGCTGATGGTCCACCGGATCACCGACATTTCGGAAACCGGCGGCGCCTTCGACAAGGGCTATATCCGCGCGGAATATGACGTGCGCCCCGACGACTGGTACTTCCCCTGCCATTTCCAGGGCAACCCCATCATGCCGGGCTGCCTCGGCCTCGACGGCATGTGGCAGCTGACCGGCTTCTTCCTCGGTTGGCTGGGTGAGCCCGGTCGCGGCATGGCTCTCTCCACCGGTGAGGTCAAGTTCAAGGGCATGGTGCGCCCCGAGACCAAGCTCCTGGAATACGGCATCGACTTCAAGCGCGTCATGCGCGGTCGCCTGGTGCTTGGTACGGCTGACGGCTGGTTGAAGGCCGATGGCGAAACTATCTATCAGGCATCCGACCTGCGCGTCGGTCTGTCGAAGGACAAGACGGCCTGATACGGCCCGGTCCGCACCTGAAGTTCATAAAGAAGGTCTGAGAGATGAGACGGGTTGTAGTAACAGGTCTTGGCATCGTGTCCTCCATCGGTGCCGATGCCGCCGAAGTCACCGCTTCGCTGCGCGATGCCAAGTCGGGCATCACCTTTTCTCCCGATTTCGCCGAGCACGGCTTCCGGTGCCAGGTCTGGGGTAAGCCCAATCTGGATCCGACGGAACTCGTCGACCGCCGTGCCATGCGTTTCCTGTCCCAGGGCGGCGCCTGGAACCATGTTGCCATGAAGCAGGCAATTGCCGATGCTGGCCTCGAAGAGGCCGACTATCAGCAGAACGAGCGCGTCGGCATCATCATGGGTTCCGGCGGCCCGTCGACTAAGCAGATCGTCGAAGCGGCTGACATCGTCCGCCAGAACAACAGCCCCAAGCGCATCGGCCCGTTTGCCGTGCCGAAGGCCATGTCGTCGACCGCATCTGCCACGCTTGCCACATGGTTCAAGCTGCACGGCGTCAACTATTCGATCTCGTCTGCCTGCTCGACCTCGGCCCATTGCATCGGCAATGCCTACGAGATGATCCAGTGGGGCAAGCAGGACATGGTCTTTGCCGGCGGCCACGAGGATCTCGACTGGTCCATGTCGAGCCTGTTCGATGCCATGGGCGCGATGTCGTCGAAGTACAACGACACGCCTTCGACCGCCTCCCGCGCCTATGACGTCTCCCGCGACGGCTTCGTCATCGCCGGAGGTGCCGGCGTTGTGGTTCTGGAAGAGCTCGAGCACGCCAAGGCCCGCGGCGCCAAGATCTATGCCGAAATCGTCGGCTATGGCGCGACCTCCGATGGCTACGACATGGTCGCCCCATCGGGCGAAGGTGCCATGCGCTGCATGCGTCAGGCACTCGCGACCGTCACTGGCGAAGTTGATTACATCAACACGCACGGCACCTCGACGCCGGTGGGTGATAGCAAGGAAATCGGCGCGATCCGCGAAGTCTTCGGCGACAAGATCCCGCATATCCAGTCGACCAAGTCTCTGACAGGTCACTCGCTGGGTGCCGCCGGCGTCCAGGAATCGATCTACGGCCTTCTGATGATGCAGGAGAAGTTCATCGGCGAGAGCGCGCATATCACCGAGCTCGATCCGGAATTCGAAGGCGTGCCGGTCGTGCGCAAGCGCATCGACAACGCCAAGATCGACACCGTCCTGTCGAACTCCTTCGGCTTCGGCGGCACCAATGCGACGCTGGTCTTCCAGCGCCATAACGGCTGATCACAAGACAGCAGACATAAAAAAGCCTGGCGCGTTACCGCGCCAGGCGTTCATCCGAAGTGGTCCGCCAGCCGTGGGAGTTCGGCTTACTTCGGTTGATGGGGATCGGTATGGTCGATGACGCCGATCAGCATGGCGAGGCTCACCGCATGCATCAGATTGCTCGCCTCAAGCTTTTCCTGGGCGCTGACCAAAGCCAGGTTCACCTCTTGATTTGATAAAGCCAGTACATTGGCAGCCTCATCCGAGCGCATGCCTTCGGCCACCAGCTGCAGACAGCGGATTTCCCGGTCGGATAGGGCCGGAAAAGAGGAATCCCTCCCGATGGCCCGTATGGTATCGGTTTTCATGATCAAAGTTGCCGCAATGGAGATACGCGACTTGATGAACACATCAGGTCGTCAAGCGGCGCAGATATCATTCTGATGGGCGGCAGTCGTTCACCGCAGACGACAAGCTTTTATCCGTGCGCGCTAATCAAGCGGTCTGCGGCGCAATAAAGCGTTCTCACAATCGAATTAGGAACCTTCGAGCCTGGATTGTCAAGTTGTCGACGGTTCACGCAGACTTGCGCTCCCGCACCTCTGTCGGCGTCGAACCGAACCACCGCGTCACGGATCGGGTGAAGGCGCTGGGCGCCGAATAGCCTAGGCGATAGCAGATCTCGGAGATCGGCAGCTCGCTTTCCGTCAGCAGGTTGAAGCTGACGTCCTTCCTGATCTGATCCCGCAAATCGTTGAGACTCGTCCCCTGGGCGGCCAGTCGCCTCTGGAAGGTCCTCTCTGAGAGTCCGAAATAGGGGGCGATCTCGGAAAGAGGATAGTCGTCATCTGACACGTGAAGCAGCAGATACTGCCTGACCTGCTCAAGGAAATCCGCCGGCTTGTCCGGCAGGGCAGTTCTCAGGCTGCGGCACTGAAGATCCATCAGCTCGAAAAGGCGTCGATCGCCCGTGGGATTGTGCGCATCCAGAAAGCTGGGGGGGAAGTGAACGCAGTTCATACCGGCCGCAAATCTTATCCGGCGCGACAGAAGCTGCCGGAAAGGCTGCGGATTGCGCGGCTGCTGCCGTTCCAGCTCGATCTCGATGCTGTCGCTGCTGGTGAGCTCCTTTGCCCTCTGCATCACAAGACCCACGGACATGTCGACATACTGGTCGCGCTTCACGATGATGGGTGCAAAGGTCCAGGCTAGGTGTGCCCCGCGCTCGTCGATCGAGAGCCTGGAATAGCTGGTATGGGTAACATACTGGATGTGGCCGTCGAGGAAGCGCACGAAGTCTAACCCGGTCGGCGCTGCCATCAGGCCGTAGCCGAAGGGGCCGGTCGAGCCCGCCTCATAGCCCTTGATGCTGGTCAGCCCAAACGCTTCGTCATCGGCCAGCAACGCACAGGCCTCCAGAAGCCTGCAGAGGCGGTCGAGGCTGATCCGCGCTGTCAAGCTCTGGAACACCTCTGGATCGATGTCCAGCGCCTTGCAAATCGGCTTTATATCGATGCCATAGGACTGGGCATGCTCGACCACCGCAGAGGCGAGGCCGGCTACGGTGGTCAATTCATCGGTGAGGTTCCGAGGAGGCATTGGACCGCTGGCGCCAGAAGTGAAGCTGTTGGCGTGAGATGCTAAGCCAGCGGATGTCCAGAGTCGAGGGCCGCGTAGTCTATGGTCGAACGCGGCCGTTCACGATCACGCGTGCTCAGCGCTTGGCCCAGAGCACCTTGAAGCGGGCATTGCGGCAGACTTCGCCATGCTGCTTGAAATGCGCACCCAGCACCGGCTCGTACGGCAGTCCACGATTGGCCACCATCAGGAGGTCTCCGCCGCCGCGCAACGCTTCTGCTGCCGCCTTGATCATGGCAGCGCCGATCGATGGCTCAGCAGCATGACCCTCGTGGAAAGGCGGGTTCATGATGACCAGATCGTACTTTTCCTTCGGCGGTTCGCTGGCCAAATCCTGCCAGAAGAAACGCGTCGTCAGATCAGGGCAGTTCTTCGCCAGATTGCGCTTGGCATGCTCCAGCGCCTCGTGGCTCGCTTCGAACAGGTCGATGCGATTGGTGCGCGGCGCAGCCTGGGCCAGCATCACCGATAGATAACCCCAGCCTGCGCCAAAATCAGCGGCATTTCCATTGAAGTCGGCCGGGAAGCGGCTTGCCAGCAATTCCGAACCTTCGTCGGCATGCGCATGGGAGAAGAGACCGGAGCGGGTCTCGAACCGTCCCTCGACCGTCACGGATTTCGCAGCAAGCGCTGCAACCAGCGTGGCGGTGTCGGCGGGAACCGTGAACCAGACTGCGACGCCGTGATATTTCGGCGTGGACTCGGGCTCGAGCCCCAGGCGATCGAGCTGCTTGCGAAGCGGCACGATCCCGTCTTCCTTCGCGCCGGCCACAACGACGGTGCCGCCGGCCTTGACGCGCTTCAGCGCCTCGGCGATGCGATCCTCGTTGACGCCCTTGTGCTTGCCGCACAGGACGAGCGCGCCATCATAGGATTCGCCCTCGACGGCGGGAAGGGGCTTCAGATGGCTGGCTTCGAGCCGCCGAAACTCGGGGCGGAAATCCTGCACCGCCGTCAGTTCGGCTGCGAAGCCTTCGGGTTTTGCAAATCCGGCTTCCGCGCCGAGGAAGAGCCAACGGCTTTCTGCAGCCGGTAGAGCGACAGCCTCGGTGACGAAGGGATGGAAAAGGGTCTTCAGGCTTTCGCGGCTCATGGCTTGGTCTTCTCTCTCGGCGAACAAAAAAGGCGCGGAATTTCTCCCGCGCCTCGGATCGGGTACGACGTCCGCTTATTCAGCGGCTTCGCCATCCTTCTTCTCGGCAACGATTTCCTTGCCGGTCGTCTGGTCGACGGCCTTCATGGAGAGGCGAACCTTGCCGCGCTCATCGAAGCCCATCAGCTTGACCCAGACCTTGTCGCCTTCCTTGACGACGTCAGAGGTCTTGGCAACGCGCTCGGAAGCAAGCTGCGAGATGTGCACGAGGCCGTCACGCGAGCCGAAGAAGTTGACGAAGGCGCCGAAGTCGGCGGTCTTCACAACGGTGCCTTCATAGACGACGCCGACTTCCGGCTCGGCCACGATCGAGTGGATCCACTTGCGGGCTGCTTCGATTTCCTTGCCGGAGGCAGAGGCGATCTTCACGGTGCCGTCATCTTCGATGTTGATCTTGGCGCCGGTCTTTTCGACGATTTCGCGGATGACCTTGCCGCCCGAACCGATGACTTCACGGATCTTGTCGACCGGGATGTTCATCACTTCTATGCGCGGAGCGAACTCGCCGAGCTGGCCACGGCTTTCCGAAAGGGCGTTCGCCATTTCGTTGAGGATGTGCTTGCGGCCACCCTGAGCCTGGCCGAGCGCGACCTTCATGATCTCTTCGGTGATACCGGCGATCTTGATGTCCATCTGCAGCGAGGTGATGCCGTCGGCAGTACCCGCTACCTTGAAGTCCATGTCGCCGAGGTGGTCTTCGTCACCCAGGATGTCGGAGAGAACTGCAAAGCGCTCGCCTTCCAGGATCAGACCCATGGCGATACCGGCAACCGGCTTGGCCAGCGGAACGCCGGCGTCCATCAGAGCGAGCGAGGTGCCGCAAACGGTGGCCATCGAGGACGAGCCGTTCGACTCGGTGATCTCGGAGACGACGCGCAGCGTGTAAGGGAACTGCTCTGCAGACGGCAGCATCGGGCGGATAGCGCGCCAGGCGAGCTTGCCGTGACCGATTTCGCGGCGGCCCGGGGAGCCCATGCGACCAGTTTCACCGACCGAGTAGGGCGGGAAGTTGTAATGCAGAAGGAAGCGTTCTTTGTACATGCCGGTCAGCGAGTCGACATACTGTTCGTCTTCGCCGGTGCCGAGCGTGGCAACAACGATCGCCTGCGTCTCGCCGCGGGTGAAGAGAGCCGAACCGTGCGTACGCGGCAGGATACCGACTTCCGATACGATCGCACGAACGGTCGACAGGTCGCGGCCGTCGATGCGGCTCTTCGTGTCGAGGATGTTCCAGCGAACGATCTTCGCCTGCAGGTGCTTGAAGACGGCACCGATGACTTCGTTCGAATACTTCGGCTCTGCACCTTCCGGGAAGAAGTGTGCCTTCACCTTGGCCTTGACGGCGTCGACGGCGGCGTAACGATCAGCCTTCTGGGTGATCTTGTAGGCAGCGCGCAGTTCGGTCTCGGCGATCGAGAGCATTTCGGCTTCGAGAGCGGAATGATCTTCCGGCTCGAATTCGCGGGGCTCCTTGGCAGCCACTTCAGCGAGCTTGATGATCGCGTCGATGACCGGCTGGAAGCCCTTGTGGCCGAACATGACGGCACCGAGCATGACGTCTTCGTTCAGTTCCTTGGCTTCCGACTCGACCATCAGGACGGCGTCCTGGGTGCCGGCAACGACGAGGTCCAGAACCGACTCGTCCATCTCGTCGAGATGCGGGTTCAGAACGTATTCGCCGTTGATGTAGCCAACGCGGGCGCCACCGACCGGGCCCATGAAGGGAACGCCGGAGAGGGTGAGGGCAGCCGAAGCGGCAACCATCGACAGGACGTCAGGGTCGTTCTCGAGGTCATGCTGGATGACGGTGACGACGACCTGGGTGTCGTTCTTGTAGCCTTCCGGGAAGAGCGGGCGGATCGGGCGGTCGATCAGGCGGGAAACCAGCGTTTCCTTTTCCGACGGACGACCTTCGCGCTTGAAATAGCCACCCGGGATCTTGCCGGCGGCATAGGTCTTTTCCTGGTAATTGACGGTGAGCGGGAAGAAGTCCTGGCCCGGCTTCGGCGACTTGGCCGAAACGACGGTGGCGAGAACAACGGTTTCGCCATAGGTGGCGAGAACGGCGCCGTCGGCCTGGCGGGCGATCTTGCCCGTTTCCAGCTTCAGCGGGCGGCCTGCCCACTCGATCTCAACGCTGTGAACATCAAACATATCTTGTCCTTCGTATGCGGACCTTCGTCCTGCCGAATTGGCAGGGGGCGGTCGGTCTGCAATGTGCTGACGCAATCACGGGCAAGACAGTGGGAGGCTTCGGAAACGGCCACGGCCGGCATATGCATCCTTCGGGATGCGGAAGCGTCCAACAATCCTGCCCCATGACAGGTCATCGGTTGTCGTCGACAGATCCGGCCCATCCGGTCTGTCGTTCGTTCCGGGCGATCGTCGCGCGGAACCGGTCGCGGGTCGTCTGGCCTGACCCGGAAAGGCAACCGGCGGATCTTCGTCTCCGAAGACCCGCCGGGAACTTGTTAGCGACGGATGCCGAGGCTGGTGATCAGCTTCGTGTAGCGAGCCTCGTCCTGCTTCTTGACATAGTCGAGAAGCGAACGGCGGGTCGAAACCATGGTCAGAAGGCCACGACGCGAGTGGTTGTCCTTCTTGTGACCCTTGAAGTGTTCCGTCAGGTTGGTGATACGCTCGGTCAGGATTGCGACCTGAACTTCCGGAGAACCGGTGTCGCCTTCCTTGATTGCGTATTCCTTGATGAGGGCGGCCTTGCGCTCTGCAGTGATCGACATCGTGAATCCTTTCTAGAATAAGGAGAAACAGGTCGCCAAACGCCGGGATGTCGTCCAGCATTGGCCGTGAATGCAGGCACCCGAGGGGCCAGCTGCCGCCGCCTATACTCTATTCCCTGAAGAAAGGAAAGAGCAGGCGGCGGGAAGGCGTCAGGCGAAGACTCGCCGCGGATGGAATTCGCCACCGGCAATCTCGCCGATTGCAATGAGCTTGCCACCGGCAAGCGCCACGGCTTCCGGTTCTGCGACCGGCGCATCGCGCCCGCGCAGGATGATCGGGTTGCCCATGCGCAGCCGATGCGCCTGGTCATCGGTGATCCTGAGCTGCGGCAGGGCGGAGAGTGCTTCTGCCGTATCGCCGAGGAAAGCATCGAGAGCGGCCAGCCGTTCATCGCGGTCTTCGATGGCTTCGAGCGCCACGAGCTCCGCGAGCGGCACCATCATCTCTTCGGCAAACGGGGCCACGAAGGTGCGGCGGAGAGAGGAGATGTGACCATAGCAGCCGAGATCGCGACCGAAATCACGGGCGAGCGATCGCACATAGGTGCCCTTGCCGCATTCGACCTCGAAATGGGCCTTGTCGGCTTCGCAGTTGAGAAGCGTCAGGCGGTGGACCTCGACCTCGCGAGAGGGGATCTCGACCGTCTCGCCATCGCGCGCCAGATCATAGGCGCGCTCACCAGCGATCTTGATCGCAGAGAACTGCGGCGGGATCTGATTGATGGTCCCCGTATAGTTCGGCAGCAGGGCGCGAATGTCTTCCTCGGTCGGACGCTTGTCCGAGCTCTGCGTGACCTCTCCCTCAAGGTCATCCGTCGAGCGCTCCTCGCCCCAGGTCACCGTGAATTCATAGATCTTGCGCCCGTCCATGACATAGGGAACGGTCTTCGTCGCATCGCCGAGGGCGATCGGCAGCATGCCGGAAGCGAGCGGGTCGAGCGTGCCGGCATGGCCGGCCTTCTGGGCGTTGAACAGCCACTTGATCTTGCCAACCGCCTCTGTCGAGCCGAAATCCACCGGCTTGTCGAGGATGAGCCAACCCGAAATCGGGCGGCCCTTGGGCTTTCTGGGTTTGGACATCTAGGTCTTTTCTCAGTCTTTGTCTTCGTCGGAGCCGAGGTCGCGCTGGACCTCCGGCGAGCGCAGGAGCGCATCGATCTTCTGGTAATTGTCGAAGCTGGTATCGTCGCGGAAACGCACTTCCGGCATGTACTTCATCTGCCGAAGCTGGCCGCCGATCCGTCCACGAATGAACTTCGCATGCTTGTTGAGGGCTGCGATGACAGCGTCATGGTCGGAAACGCCGAGCGGCGCCACATAGGCGGTCGCCATCTTAAGGTCCGGCGACATCCGCACTTCCGAGACCGAAATCACGGTCTTTTCGATGACATCGTCGTTCACTTCCCCGCGCTGAAGCACCTGGGTGATGGCGGCGCGCACCTGCTCGCCGACGCGCAGCATGCGCTGCGAAGGTGCCGATGAGGTTGGTTTTGTCATGGTTCACTTGCCTTTCGCATGAGGTATCCGGGGCTATCGCCGCTAACATCATGCCGTGAATTGCCGTTCATCCGACGCTACGTCGGAGGTCATGATCCCCATAAACAGCGAGCGCCGGAAGATCCGGCGCCCGTAGGGATCGTGGTCGAAACGCCTGAGATCAGAGCGTACGCGTGATATGTTCCACGCGGAAGCACTCGATCGTGTCGCCGGCGCGGATGTCTTCGTAGTTCTCGAAGGCCATACCGCATTCCTGACCCATCGGCACGTCGGACACTTCGTCCTTGAAGCGCTTGAGCGTCTTGAGCTTGCCTTCGTGGATGACGACATTGTCGCGCAGCAGGCGAACGCCCGCACCACGTTCGACCTTGCCTTCGATAACGCGGCAACCTGCCACCTTGCCGGTCTTGGTGATGTTGAACACCTCCAGGATCTCGGCATTGCCAAGGAAGGTTTCGCGACGCTCCGGAGAGAGCAGGCCCGACATCGCTGCCTTCACGTCATCCACCAGATCGTAGATGATGTTGTAGTAGCGGATCTCGATGCCGGCACGCTCGGAAGCGGTACGAGCCTGAGCATTCGCACGGACGTTGAAGCCGATGATCGCGGCATTGGAAGCCTCGGCGAGCGAGATATCCGATTCCGTGATGGCGCCAGCGCCCGAATGGACGATACGGGCACGCACTTCGTCGGTGCCGAGCTTGTCGAGCGCCGCCACGATGGCTTCGACGGAACCCTGAACATCGCCCTTGATGACCAGCGGGAACTCCTTGAAGCCGGTGTTCTGCAGCTGGCTCATCATCTGTTCCAGCGAACCGCGCTGACCCGACTGGCGGGCAACAGCCTTGTCGCGGGCCAGACGCTGACGATATTCGGAGATTTCGCGAGCGCGGCTTTCGTTCTCGACGACGGCGAACTTGTCACCGGCAGCAGGCGTGCCCGACAGGCCGAGGATCTCGACCGGCATGGCAGGAGCCGCTTCCTTGACGTGCTCCCCCTTGTCGTTGACGAGGGCACGAACGCGGCCCCACTGGTCACCGGCAACGATGATCTGGCCAGGCTTCAGCGTGCCCTTCTGGACGAGAACCGTTGCAACGGCACCACGACCGCGGTCGAGCTGAGCTTCGATAACAGTACCTTCGGCAGTACGCGTCGGGTCGGCCTTCAGGTCAAGGATTTCGGCCTGCAGCAGCACGGCTTCGAGCAGCTTGTCGAGGTTGAGCTTGTTCTTCGCCGAGACTTCGACGTCGAGCACTTCACCGCCCATGGATTCGACAAACACTTCATGCTGCAGAAGCTGCTGGCGAACCTTGTCCGGGTTTGCCTCATGCTTGTCGATCTTGTTGATCGCCACGATGATCGGAACGCCGGCAGCCTTTGCATGGCTGATGGATTCGATCGTCTGCGGCATTACACTGTCGTCAGCTGCGACCACGAGGATCGCAATGTCGGTCGCCTGGGCGCCACGGGCACGCATCGCGGTAAACGCGGCGTGGCCGGGGGTGTCGATGAAGGTGATCTTCTGGCCGTTCTGCTCGACCTGGTAAGCACCGATATGCTGGGTAATGCCACCGGCTTCGCCCGATACGACCGAGGTCTTGCGGATGGCGTCGAGCAGCGAGGTCTTGCCGTGGTCGACGTGGCCCATGATGGTAACAACCGGCGGACGCGCCACCAGTTCGCCTTCGTCGTCCTTGACGTTGAAGATGCCTTCTTCGACGTCGGATTCCGAAACGCGCTTCACGGTGTGGCCGAATTCGGTGGCGATGAGTTCGGCGAGGTCGGCGTCGATGACGTCGCCCGGCTTCATCATCTGGCCTTCCTTCATCAGGTACTTGATGACGTCAACGGCGCGTTCGGACATGCGCTGCGACAGTTCCTGAATGGTGATGGTTTCCGGCAGGATGACCTCGCGCATGACCTTCTCGCGGGTTTCCTGCATCTGGCTGCGGCGGAACTTCTCCTGCCGGCGGCGCATGGCAGACAGCGAACGACCGCGTGCCGTGCCGTCATCCTCGACATTGGCCGTGGTGACGGTCAGCTTGCCACGACGACGGTCCTCTTCGACCTTCGGACGGGCAGGGACCTTGGGGGCGACAGGCATGGCGACCTTGCCGCGGCCGGGGATCGTCCGCGGAGAGGCACGGCCCTCGTCTTCGTCATTGGTCTTGCGTCCACGCACGAACCCGGGTGCGCCGGGTGCCGGAATGGCCGTACGGTTTACAGGGGCGGGCGCAGCAGCCACCGGCGCCACTTCGGGCTCGGCGTTATCTTCGGGTTCCGGCTGCGGCTCGGGCTGTGGCTCGGCGGCGCGGCGTGCGGCCTCTTCGGCGGCCAAGCGTGCGGCTTCCTCGGCTTCCACCTTGCGGCGAGCCTCTTCGATCACGCGCTGCTTGGCTTCCTCGACTTCACGAACCTGGGCTTCGGCGAGAGCGCGGCGACGCGCTTCCATCTCGCCGGCCGATAGGTCGTGCAGAACGGCGCCACGCGGACGTTCCTGCTGCCGCGGCGGCTGCGAAGGCTGCTGGCGCTGCGGCTGTTGGGGGCGCTGCGGTTGCTGAGGACGATGCGGCTGCGGTGCCGCTGCCGGGCGAGCAGCTGCAACAGGTGCTGCAACCTGCGAAGGAGACTGTGTCGGCGCCGGCGTCGGAGCCGCCGCGACCGGTTCCGCACGAACAGGTGTGATCGGCGTAATTGGTGGCTTTTCGTCCAGCGGGCGGGTCGGACGGCGCTTTACCGTCTCGACGACGACCGACTTCGTACGGCCGCGCCCCATGTCCTGGCGCACGGTACCCTGGCTCATCCCTGAGGGCTTCAAGGTGAGAGTCTTCTTCACGCCGATAGTCTTGTCGTCTTTGTTGTCGGTCATTCCGTTCCCGTTCCTTCGAGCGGGGCCGGATGCCGAGCATCAGGCCTCGCCGTTCACATACTGTCCTAAACCACGGAGGCCGACCTGTGCCGGTGACCGCGTCATTGTGATTTCGGGCCAGCGCCCGATACCTGCGGCGCGCGGCCGCGATAGGTTTCGAGCAGAGTTGCGCGCTTCACTACACCTTCACCTGCCTGCCCTGCAAGCACGCAAGCATGGATAAACGCATTCTGGCCCATCTGCTCTTCCAATTCCGCCCCGGTCAGAAGGTGGAAAGCGGGCACTTCCGCCTCCGCCCCCGTTCCGAGGTGCCAGGCCTTTCGGGCCTGGTCGATCTTTCTCACGCCATCCGCTGCGGCATCCTGCGAATGGAACACCGCAATGGCCTCACCGCTTCGCACCGCCGCCTCGACCTTCGCCGCTCCGGTGACGAACTGGCCGGCCTTCCGTGCCATGTTCATCATGCCGATCAGTTGCGCGACCAGAAGCCGCTCAACCACGGATCCGAGATCTGGATCCGCCTTCACATCTCGTTTCAGGGCCCGGGCGAAGAGCTTCTTCGCCACGGCCTTGTCGACAGCCTCACGGCTGGGGCTGACCCAGCAGCCCCGGCCTGGAAGCGCCCGCTTTAGATCCGGGACAATTGTCCCGTCGGGTGCCGCCACGAAACGCAACAGCGTTTCCGGCGATCCGCTTTCGCGGGTAACGATGCACATCCGCCCGTTCGCTTCGGAGAGGTCGAAATCGCCTTCGACCTCTGTCGCGTCCGGCCTCTCGGCGCTCATCACGCTCCCTGCTCGGCTTCTTCGCCTTCGAGTTCGCCTTCTGCTTCAGCTTCGACCGCGAGGTCTTCCTCGGTGATCCAGCCAGCAGCGAGGCGTGCCTTGACGACCATCGCTTCGGCTTCGGCACGCGAGATGTCGAACTTCGAGAACAGGCCCTCGAACTTCTTCGTCTCGCCGTCCTTGCGTTCGCTCCAGCCGACGAGATCGTCAGCGGCGCAGCCGGCGAAGTCCTCGATCGTCTTGATACCGTCTTCGCCGAGCGCGACCATCATCTGCGAGGTGATGCCCTCGATCTGGCGCAGTTCGTCGGCAACGCCCAGTTCCTTGCGCTTCGCGTCCATCTCGGCCTCGATCTTCTCGAGGTATTCGCGGGCACGGGTCTGGATTTCCTGCGCCGTGTCTTCGTCGAAGCCGTCGATCGAAGCGATTTCGTCGAGATTGACGTAAGCCACTTCCTCGACCTGGGCGAAGCCTTCCGAAGCCAGCACCTGGCCGACCATTTCGTCGACGTCGAGCGCATCCATGAACAGGTTGGTGCGTTCGTTAAATTCCTTCTGGCGGCGCTCCGATTCCTCGGCTTCCGTCATGATGTCGATGTCCCAGCCGGTCAGCTGCGATGCCAGACGCACGTTCTGACCACGACGGCCGATGGCGAGCGACAGCTGCTCGTCCGGAACCACGACTTCGATGCGCTCTGCATCTTCGTCGAGAACGACCTTGGCGACTTCAGCCGGCTGCAGGGCGTTGACGATGAAGGATGCCGGATCCTGGCTCCACGGAATGATGTCGATCTTTTCACCCTGAAGCTCGCCGACAACGGCCTGAACGCGCGAGCCGCGCATACCGACGCAGGCGCCGACCGGATCGATCGACGAATCGTTCGAGATAACAGCGATCTTGGCGCGCGAACCCGGGTCACGGGCAACCGACTTGATCTGGATGATGCCGTCGTAGATTTCAGGCACTTCCATGGTGAAGAGCTTCACCATGAACTGCGGATGGGTACGCGACAGGAAGATCTGCGGGCCGCGCTGTTCGCGGCGCACGTCGTAGACATAGGCGCGCACGCGGTCGCCGTAACGGAAAGCTTCGCGCGGGATCATCTCGTCACGACGGATGATGCCTTCGCCACGGCCGAGATCGACGATGACGTTGCCGTATTCGACGCGCTTGACGGTGCCGTTGACGATCTCGCCAACGCGGTCCTTGAATTCGTCGAACTGGCGGTCACGCTCGGCTTCGCGCACCTTCTGCACGATGACCTGCTTGGCCGACTGGGCGGCGATACGGCCGAAGTCCATCGGCGGCAGCGGATCGGCGATGAAATCGCCGAGCTTGGCGTCGACATTGCGGTCGCGGGCGAGTTCGAGCGCGATCTGCGTCGCGTAGTCTTCGACCTTCTCGACCACTTCCAGAAGACGCTGCAGACGGATCTCGCCGGTCTTGGAATTGATGTCGGCGCGAATGTTGGTCTCGCTGCCGTAGCGCGACCGGGCAGCCTTCTGGATCGCGTCGGCCATGGCGGCGAGCACGATTTCGCGGTCGATCACCTTTTCACGGGCGACGGCATCTGCGATCTGCAAGAGCTCGAGCCTGTTAGCACTGACTGCCATTGTCTTAGGTCTCCGTCTTCACGCCCGGGCATCGGCCTTGGGCTATAGGTCAAACGTTATTCTTCGCTGTCGTCTTCGTCGTTCTGGTTCGCGGCCTGCGCCTTGGCGAGCTTGTCGGCTCGGAGCGCGTCACGGATCAGATCGTCCGTCAGAATGAGCTTTGCCTCGGCGAGCGTATTGAAGGGGATAACCACCTTCGGCTCTTCGCCATAGGCCACCTGGTCACGCTCCAGGGTAAAGCCGTCCTGGTTCACGTCGGTGATCTTGCCGCGGAAGCGTTTGCGGTTGTCGACCAGGATCGACGTCTCGCACTTCACGATATGGCCCTGCCAGCGGCTGAAATCCGACTTGCGCACCATGGGCCGGTCAATGCCCGGCGACGACACTTCAAGGTGATAGGCCTTGTCGACCGGATCCTCGACATCGAGAACCGGCGACACGGCCATCGATACGGCTTCGCAATCTTCGACGGTCATTGTGCCGTCGGTGCGTTCCGCCATGATCTGCAGCGTCATTCCGTTCTGGTTCATCATACGCACGCGAACCAGCTTGAAATCCATCGCGACGAGCACGGGCTCGATAATGTCTGCGATACGACGGTCAAGGCCCGTCTCAGTGATGATCCGTGCTTCGCCGAGTTCCGGCTTCGGCATGTCTTCGGACAATCGTTTTACTCCCGATTGGCTGCGATCGCCAATAAAAAAGAGCGGGTCCTTCCGGGCCCACCCTTCATCTGTCGATCAAGAATTTGAAGCTCATATACGCGAGCGCCCCAACTTTTGCAAGCTTTTCGGTGAGGGGTGAAAACAAACTTGCCATTCATGCGTTGCGCAAGGCAAGCTCGTGCTCACCACGGTTGTCTCTCGACATCACCGCGGCCAGAAAAGTTCAACTCATGTCCACATCAGAACGCCGCTCCCCGCTTCTACCGCTCCGCAATGATGCCTATCGCCGGATCTGGCTCGCCAGCATCTCGTCCAATCTGGGTGGCCTGATCCAGGGCGTCGGTGCCGCTTGGATGATGGCCTCGATCTCCACCTCCGAGAACATGGTGGCGCTCGTTCAGGCATCGAACACCGGACCGATCATGCTGCTCTCCCTAATCGCCGGTGCGATCGCCGACAGCTTCGATCGCCGCCGGGTCATGATTGCCGCCCAGCTTTTCATGATCGTGGTCTCGGCACTCCTGACACTGTTTGCGTTGCTTGATCTCATCACCCCCTGGGCGCTGTTGGCCTTCACCTTCCTGATCGGCTGTGGGACCGCGCTCAATAATCCGTCCTGGCAGGCCTCGGTCGGCGACATCGTCCCGCGCGCCGATCTGCCGGCCGCTGTCTCGCTCAACAGCATGGGCTTCAACATCACCCGCAGCGTCGGCCCGGCGATCGGCGGTGCGATCGTTGCCGCTGCGGGGGCGGCGGCTGCCTTCGCGGTCAACACGCTCTCCTACTTTGCCATTACCTACGCACTCTTCCGCTGGCGTCCGGATATCCCGAAGAGCCCGCTCCCTCGGGAGCATCTGGGCTCGGCCATCGCAGCGGGCCTGCGCTACGTCGCGATGTCGCCCAATCTCGGAAAGGTTCTCTTCCGGGGCTTTGTCTTCGGTCTGACGGCAACCGCAATCCTTTCGTTGCTGCCGATCGTCGCCCGTGACCAGCTCTCAGGCGGACCGCTCACCTTCGGCGGCCTGCTCGGTGCCTTCGGCCTCGGCGCCATCTTCGGCGCCTTTTCCAACCAGCGCGCCCGCGAACTCGTGTCGAGCGAGGACATTGTCCGCGCAGCCTTCGCCGGCTTTGCCGTGGCAGCCGGCGTCACGGGCATCAGCACTTCGGTCTGGATCACGGCGCTGGCCCTGATGGTCGCCGGTGCCTGCTGGGTGCTGGCACTGTCGCTCTTCAACACTGTCGTACAGCTCTCGGCCCCCCGTTGGGTCGTGGGGCGCGCGCTCTCGCTTTACCAGACCGCCACCTTCGGCGGCATGGCCACAGGCAGCTGGCTCTGGGGCAGCGTGGCCGAGAACTATGGCTCCGACCATGCGCTGGTGGCATCCAGCCTCTTGATGATGGTCGGCGTCTTCATCGGCTTCTTCTTGCCCATGCCCACCTTCGCCACCCTCGATCTCGATCCGCTCAACCGCTTCAACGAACCGTCCCTCAAGCTTGACATCCGCCCGCGCAGCGGCCCGATCGTCATTCATGTGGATTTTGAGATCACCGATGAAGACGTTCCAGAGTTTCTGCGGATCATGGTCGAGCGTCGCCGCATTCGCCTGCGGGACGGCGCACGCAATTGGACTCTGATGCGCGATCTGGAGAACCCTGATATCTGGACGGAAACTTATCATGTGCCGACCTGGGTGGACTACGTCCGCCACAACCAGCGCCGCACCAAGGCTGATGCCGAAATCACCGACCGTTTGCTGGAACTGCATCGCGGCGACCGGCCGCCCAAGGTCCACCGGATGATCGAGCGGCAGGCAATCCCGCCGGCCGACGACGTCTTCCACCAGTCGCATATCGATCACCACTGATCCCAGAGATCAGCGCAGCTTGGCCTTGAGGTCTGCACTCGGATAGCAGGTCGGTTTCATCCCGTTCTTCGTCTGCCATTCGCCGAGCGACCGCCGGGTGTTGAAGCCGGGCAGACCATCGACCTTGCCGACATCGTAGCCCTCTGCCACCAGCGCCTTCTGCATGGCGAGCACATCCGAGCGCAGCATTTTGCCGACATCGCCCCACGGCGCCTTGAACGCGCCGCCACCGCTCGTGATCCGGTCGGCGAGATTGCCGATGAACAGCGCATAGAGGTCGGAATTGTTGTATTCCTTCAGCACATAGAAGTTCGGCGTCACCAAGAATTCCGGACCATAGGTGCCGGCCGGCACCAGCATCATCGCCGGCTGCGAGTTCTCCGCCGACGGGAAGGCCCGACCGGAAATTCGGGTCAGCCCGCCGCTTGCCCAGGCCGAGACCGGCTTGGCTCTGTCAGGCCCCTCCTGCGCACAGGAGACGCCGTCGGGAATGGTGATCTCATAACCCCAGTCGCGACCCCGCTGCCAACCGCTCTTCACCAGATAGTTGGCGATGGACGCCAGCGTATCCGGCACCGAGTTCCAGATGTCGCGCTTGCCGTCGCCGTCGAAGTCGACGGCATATTTGAGGTAGCTTCCCGGCATGAACTGCGGTTGCCCGAGCGCCCCAGCCCAGGAGCCCATCAGCCGGTCGGCGCTCACGTCCCCGCTTTCGACGATATGCAGCGCCGAAATCAGCTCCTGCTGAAACATCGGCTTGCGGGTCGACATGAAGGCCTTGGTCGCCAGCACGTCGATCGCCGAATGCGGCAACTTCGCCCGCCCATAGCCGGACTCGCGTCCCCAGATGGCGACGATCACAGAACCCGGAACGCCATAGGTCGCCTCGACCTTGCGCAGCGTCGACGCATGCTGGCTCGCAAGGGTTCGTCCGGTTGCGGCCAGTCCCTGCAGGCGCTTCTCGTTGAAATATGATGCCGGAGAACTGAACTCCGCCTGGCTCTGCGTCCGCTCCTTCGGCGGCTCCGTGCCCGGCGGCACGAGATCAGGCAGATCCCAGTTCAGCTTTACGCCCTGAAGCGTCCGGTCGAAAATCTCCTTGCTGATCCCGCCTTCCTGAGCCGCCTGCCACAGATCGCTTGCGATCCATTGCCGGAACTGCGCCTCCACGGCGCTCCGGGAAGCGGCTGCCGACGGCGTGGCAAAACTCCCTGCCAAAAGCAGCGAAACAGTCGTCATCATCAAGCGGAGCGGCTTGCGGGTGCGTGCCATCGGTTCTTCCTCGCGGTCAGATCGTGGTCCGGGCCCTGATCGCCGCAGACAGTGTTCCCTCGTCCAGATAATCCAGTTCGCCGCCGACGGGCACGCCATGGGCAAGCCGCGTGATCTTCACGTCGAGCCCGGTCAGATGGTCCGTTATATAGTGCGCTGTGGTCTGCCCCTCGACGGTCGCATTGACCGCGATGATGATCTCGCGGATCCCGCCCTTTGCCACCCGGTCGATCAGCCCCTTGATGTTGAGATCATCGGGACCGATCCCATCGAGCGGCGACAAAGTGCCTCCCAGCACATGATAGGCAGCATTCATCGCGGCTGCGCGTTCCAGCGCCCAGAGGTCGGAGACATCCTCGACGACGATGATGACGGACTGGTCGCGAGCGACGTCAGTGCAGACGGTGCAGGGATCGACGGTGTCGACATTGCCGCAGCAGGAGCAGATCTTCACCTTGTCATAGGCCTCGCCCATGGCGTGACCCAGCGGGCCAAGCAGCTGGTCTTTCTTCTTGATCAGATGCAGCGCCGCACGCCGTGCCGAGCGTGGTCCAAGCCCCGGCACTTTCGCCAGAAGCTGGATGAGTTTCTCGATTTCGGGGCCGGTGACTCGTTTTGCCATGGCGGCGTTTCTAGCCCATATAGTCGGGAAACGGAATCGCCGAAGGGATGCCCGACATGAAAATCCTCGCCGTCTGCCTCGGTCGACCCGAGATCCTGCCGGGCAAGAAATACAAGACCGGCATCAACAAGCTCGCCATTCAGGGTCCCATCATGGTCGATGCCGAAGGCCTCGTCGGCGACGCGATCCTCAACCGCAAGCACCATGGTGGCGTCGATCAGGCCGTCTATATCGAGGGTTCCATCGATCTCGACTGGTGGCAGGCCGAGCTCGGCCGCGATCTGCCCTATGGCACGTTTGGTGAGAACCTGGTGATCGAAGGCCTGGAAAGCGCCATGTTGGCGGCCGGCGACAGGCTGGCCATCGGGGAGGTGCTTCTTGAAGTCACCTCCGCCCGCATGCCCTGCGCCACCTTCGCCGCCAAGATGGACGACCCGACCATCGTCAAGCGCTATACGAAAGCCGCCCGTCCGGGCGCCTATGCGCGGGTGCTGCAGGGTGGCATGGTCGAAGCCGGCCAGGCCGTCGAATTCAAGCCCTGGAGCGGCGACCGCATCACGATGCGCGAGATAATGGCGACCTTCGGCCGCAAACTGAGCGAGACCGACCGTGTCCGTTATCTCGCCGCACCCGTCCACTACAAGGTCCGCGACGCGATCCGCGCCGGCGAGATGTGAGCCTCCGCCGAAGGTCTTAGTCTCCGAGGCTTTACCCCCATCCCACCTCTCGCCATCATGCCGCCCGCTTGGAGGAGTGATGGACCCGAGGAGAATAGAGCTGACCGCGGCCGATGGCGTGCGGCTGATCGGTTATTGGTGGCCGGCAGCGGAGGCGTCGCCATCCGCCACCGTTGTCATCAACCCGGCTACCGGCGTCCACGCCCGCTATTACCACCGCTATGCTGCCTATCTCGCGGCCAACGGTTTCTCTGTCCTGACCTATGACTATCGCGGCATCGGGCTGTCGCGCCCAGAAAGCCTCAAGGGCTCGACCTTCACCTGGCGCCAATGGGGCGAGCGGGATTTCGACGTGGCCCTGCGCCATGCCCTGCAGGAGGATGATACCGGACGCGTGCTCGTCGTCGGCCATAGCATCGGCGGTTTCCTGCCGGGTTATTCGCCGGCGGTGGGCCGCAGCTCGGCCATGCTCTCGGTCGGCGGCCAATATGGTTATTGGGGAGACTACCTGCCGGCGCGGCGCCTGCAGCTATTCCTGAAATGGCATGTCGCGATGCCCGCGATCACGCTCGCGCTCGGGCACTTTCCCGGCAAGCGCCTTGGCTGGCTGGAAGATCTGCCGAAAGGCGTCGCCTATGGCTGGGGGCTGCAGCAGGGCAGGGCCGAGCAGGGTCTGTCACAAGAGGCCGCCGAAGCCATGTGCGACCGTTTCGCGACCGCAACCGGCCCGATCCTCAGCGTCACCATGTCGGATGATGAATTCGCCACCCCGAAGGCGATCAGCCGCGCCATGCGCTACTATCGCCGCGCTCCGGTGACCAAGGTATTGCTCGCACCCGAGGACCTCGGCTTTGCCAAGGTCGGTCACTTCGATCTCTTCCACGCCCGCCATCAGGATGGCTTCTGGCGCCAGAGCCTCGCGTTTCTGCGCGAAGGAGAAAATCCGTGGGGCAATCGGGTCTATCCCTGACAGACCCGATCAGCCGTCCTCATCAGAACGGGAACTTCATGCCCGGCGGCAGCGGAATGCCGGCGGTCAGCGCCGCCATCTTTTCCTGCGCCTGGGCTTCGCCCTTGTCCTTGGCGTCCTTGTGGGCAGCCACGATCAGGTCTTCGAGGATCTCGACTTCGTCTTCCTTGAAGAGCGACGGGTCGATCTTGATGCTGCGCATCTCGCCCTTGCCGGTCAGGACGACGGTCACGAGGCCGCCGCCAGACTTGCCTTCGATTTCGAGTGCAGCAATCTCTTCCTGCATCTTCTCCATCTTGGACTGCATTTCCTTGACCTTGCCCATCATGCCCATGATGTCGCGCATCGTCATCTCCTTGGATTGTTGTCGTGTTTTGCGAGAAGGGTTTTGAGCCCTAGAATTCGATATCGTCGCCCGGCAGGATGTCGCCGTCGGCTGATTCCGCCGCAGCCGGCGGTGCCGCCACGATGTCGTCGTCTTCGATCGCCGCTGCCTTGATCCGGACGTCGGTCACCTTGGCGCCCGGAAAGCGGGCGAGGATCGCGGCCACATCAGGGTCCTGGCGCGCATCGACCAGCCGCGCCTCGCGAGTTGTCCTCTCGACCTCGACCAGCGTCGGCGCGCCCGCATCGTTGGAGAGCGTCACCCACCAGGTGATGCCGGTCCACTCGCTGAGCTTCATCTTCAGCTCGTTGACGATTGTCGGCGGGCATTGCGATTCGAGACGAATTTCCAGCCGGCCCGGCTCGATCTTCACGAGATGCACGAACTGGCGCAGCTGGGCCCTAAGCACGGGCGCCCGGTTCTTGGTGCAAAGATCCGCGATATCGTCCAGCGTCTCTACGCGGACACCCGGGGCGAGTGCTTCCTCGACCTTGGGTTCGCGGCGTTCCATCATCTGCGGCAGGGCATCACCAGCCGGCACGCTCTGCAGATGCGCAACCGGCTGGCTCATTGCCGGGCGCGGGGCGCTGTCCTGCGCGGGTTGACCCACCGCCTGCACCCGCATCGCCATCGAGGCGCCACCACCACCGCCGTTCGGACGGGGTGCGGATGGCCCGCGCTCTGCTCCGCCATCGCCATTGGAAAGCTCTAGCAGGCGTCGCGCCGCATCCTCGGGCGAGGGGAGATGCGCGGCATGTGCAAGCCGGATCAGCACCATTTCGGCCGCACCCGCCGGTCGCGACGAGGCCTCCGCTTCCGGAATGCCCTTGAGCAGCATCTGCCACATACGCGACAGCGTCGTTACCGCTACGCTATCAGCCAGCTCTGCGCCCCGCACGCGTTCCACTTCGGAAAGTGATGGATCTTGCGCGGCAGACGGAATGTATTTGAGCCGGGTCACCAAATGGGTGAAGTCGGCGAGATCGGTCAGCACCACCGTCGGGTTCGCACCCGCCTCGTACTGGCTGCCGAATTCGGAGAGTGCTGCCGCCACATCACCGCGCACCACATGCTCGAAAAGATCGACGATGCGCGCCCGGTCGGCGAGACCCAGCATGGCGCGAACGGCATCGGCATGCACTATGCCGCCGCCATGCGCGATCGCCTGGTCGAGAAGCGAGAGCCCGTCACGGGCAGAGCCTTCGGCCGCGCGCGCGATCATCGAAAGCGCCTCTTCCTCGGCCTCGATGCCTTCCTTGGACGCGATCGTCGAGAACAGCCCGACGAGATCGCCGGCACTGATCCGGCGCAGGTCGAAGCGCTGGCAGCGGGAAAGAACGGTGATTGGAACCTTGCGGATTTCGGTCGTCGCGAAGATGAACTTCACATGCTCCGGCGGCTCTTCGAGTGTCTTCAGCAGCCCGTTGAAGGCTGCCGTCGAGAGCATGTGCACTTCGTCGATGATATAGACTTTGTAGCGCGCCGAGACCGGGCGATAGCGCACCTGCTCGATGATCTCTCGGATGTCGTCAATACCGGTATGCGAGGCGGCATCCATCTCGATTACGTCGACATGCCGGCCTTCCATGATCGCCTGGCAATGTTCACCGGGGATGCGAAGGTCGATCGTCGGCTTGTCGATCTCAGCGGTCTTGTAGTTCAGCGCGCGCGCCAGAATGCGGGCCGTGGTCGTTTTGCCCACCCCGCGCACACCGGTCAGCATATAGGCTTGGGCGATACGGCCGGTCTCGAACGCGTTGGTCAGCGTCCGCACCATCGGCTCCTGGCCGACCATCAGATCCGTGAAATCCTTGGGGCGATATTTGCGGGCGAGAACGCGGTAGCCGCCGGGGGCGGTCTTGGCCTCTGCAGTGGGCTCTAAATCGCTCATCGCGTTGCCAGCTTCCCCGTCGCCCGCATCCGGGCATGGCACGGCCCCTGTTGGAAAGAGAGGCCGTAAATGAAGATGAGGTGGGAGGCTGGCACGATGACCCGTGCCGCGCTCGTTGGGGCTGCTTCCTTCCGGACCTGACCCGGTTGGCGAGTGGCTCGTCCACCACCAACCTCCCGAGGAGACATATCGGCAATAACGTCGCCAAATGCAAGCCAAGCGCCGAAAAAACTGCTAGCGTCGTTGAAAACAAAGCGGAGAGAAACACCGTGCAGCCATTCACCCTGGATGAGCGTCTTGGCAGAGACAGCGAGTCGATCCTGAAACTCGGCCTTTGCGACCTGCGGCTTGCCCGGGATAGCCGTTGGCCGTGGTTGATTCTTGTCCCGCAGCGCCCTGATGTATCGGAGATATTCGACCTCACGCCGCTCGACCAGGCCATGCTAACCTTCGAGCAGGTGACCGTTGGCACCGCGCTGAAGAAGGCGACCGGTGCCGAAAAGATCAACATCGCGGCGATCGGCAATATCGTGCGCCAGCTTCACGTGCATGTCGTCGCACGCAGCGAAAATGACCCGAACTGGCCCGGCCCGATCTGGGGTTTTGGCCAGTCTGTCCCGTATGAGGAAAAGGCCGTCGAGGCCATGAAGCACAGGATACTTGAAGCATTCCAATGAAGAATTCGATTTTCCTCAACCGTGCCCCGCATCTCGAACCCAGCGAACTCACGGCCTTCTCGGGCAACAAGCTCGACCGCGACAGCGAACATCGCGACGAGACCTCACTTGAAAAAGCGTTGAAGGTCGAGGGCACCCATATCCTTGCCTTCTCCGGTACCCAGCTTGTGCTGAAGCATGATGGCCAGGTCCTCGATCCGCTGTTTGCCCCTTACGAACTCGCCGAGCTGCAGCCGAATTTCGACGACGCAATCCTGCTGGGCCACCAGGCCTCCGGCGAACCGCGCCTCGCCGTGCCCGTCAATGTCGCTCCGGAAGCGCTCGCCGCGCATTACAAGCCGGCCGACCCGCGTGCGCTCTTCCGTGACGCTCTTGTTGGTGACGAAGTGCTCGGCGAAGTCGCCCAGGCGCTGAGCCTCCTGCGCTGGAATGCCGACAACCGCTTCTGCGGTCGCTGCGGCGGCACGCTGGAAACCCTCATCGGCGGCTACAAGCGCAAATGCACGGCCTGCGCCCACGAGATCTTCCCGCGCACCGATCCGGTCGCCATCATGCTGATCGTCGACGAGAAGAAGGATCGGTGCCTGATGGGCCGGAGCCCGCGCTTCCCTGCAGGCATGTATTCCTCGCTTGCCGGTTTCGTCGAGCCGGGCGAGACCATCGAAAACGCCGTCCGGCGCGAAACGCGCGAGGAGTCCGGCATCACCGTCGGCCGCGTCCGCTATTACGCATCGCAGCCCTGGCCGATGCCGCACCAGCTGATGATCGGCTGTTACGGCGAGGCCACGGACTTCGACATTGCCTTCGACTCCGTTGAGCTTGAGGATTGCCGCTGGTTCACCCGGGCCGAGATCGGCGCCATGCTGTCGGAGGGGTCGTTCGACGGACGCTCACTACCGATCCAGGGCACGATCGCCCGCAGGTTGATCGAGGACTGGTTCGAGTGGCGGCACTGAGCCGCCAAACCCACTGCGCTTTCACCGTTCTCACCAAGCTGTCGGAAGCTTTAGCTATCTGTTCTGTGCCGAGGAATTGTTGCCTTTGTCGGAAGGAACAGACCTACAAAGTGAACGATCAAACCTTGAGCTAACTGAACAAGGCCGCACAACAACCAGCCCGAAAGAAATAGAGAGAACCAGAACTGTTGCGCGAATTCATTCGTAGGCAAGCCTCTTCCCAGCCAGGAACACCCACCTTGCGAACCGTTAATCGTTGGCAAGTAGGAGTGCATCATAAACACGAAGGCAATAAGCAGCAGTGACACGATCACGGCTAGTGCCATCATCCTCTTGCTTAGGTGCTCTCTGCCGACATATTTTCGAATTTGACGGTGGCCAAAAACAATCAAATTTCCGAGGCTGATGAATATGAAGGCAAAGCAGCCTGCTATGCCGAGCAGGATCGAGCCTACATAGGCGTCACCGTTGTATCCAGCATAGCTGGAGACGACTTCAAGGTCGCAGGCCAGTCGTGGGTAAAAGACACTAAGGAAAGAGAACAATCCAGTGGCGTCTGTCCCAGTGTAGTAACTGACCGTGTAGGTCAGCGAGGGAATTCCGACGAGTGGCAGAGGCAGATAACCCCGGCTGAACAAACGAAGATACGACTGACATAGTTCGCTCACGCCGGTGTCGCCTTAGAGCTTGCCCCGCATGGCGTGCGCCTTGTACACGCCGAGAATGCGCACCTTCTCCGAGAAGAACCGCAATTCCTCCAGCGCTCTGCGCACCGGCGCATCGTCCGGATGCCCCTCGATATCGGCATAGAACTGCGTCGCCGTGAACTTGCCGCCGATCTGGTAGCTTTCGAGCTTCGTCATGTTCACCCCGTTCGTCGCAAAGCCGCCCATCGCCTTGTAGAGGGCAGCCGGAAGGTTGCGCACATTGAACACGAAGGTGGTGATGAACTGCTCGTCAGCAGCAGTGCGCTTCTGGTCGTCCTCGTCGCGAGAGAGCACCACGAAGCGGGTCACGTTGTTTTCCGAATCCTCGACGTTTTCGGCCAGAATCTCGAGCCCGTAGAGCGAGGCTGCGAGCCGCGGAGCGAGGGCAGCCATCGTGCGGTCACCCTTCTCGGAAACCAGCTTGGCAGCCCCTGCCGTATCGCCGGCGACAACGGCCTTCCAGCCATGGCTGCGGATGATCTTGCGGCACTGGCCGAGCGCATGGATGTGGCTGTGCACGGTGCGGATCTCGTCGAGCATCACGCCCGGCAGCACCATCAGCTGGAAGCGGATCGGCATGAAATACTCGCCGACAATATGCAGGCGCGACAGCGGCAGCAGATAGTGGATGTCGGCAACACGACCCGCGAGCGTGTTCTCGATCGGGATCATCGCGAGATCAACCTCGCCGGTCTCCAGCGCCACGAAGGCATCCTCGAAGGTCGGGCAGGGCAGAGGCTCCATATTCGGGAACATATCCCGGCAGGCCATGTCGGAATTGGCGCCGTAGTCGCCCTGGAAGGAAATCTTGTTCGTCGGTGCCAAGGGATCAGTGTCCTGCGTTTGAGGATGCGGAAAGAATGCGCCGCGCCTTTTCGAGATCGGCGGGCGTGTCGACGCCGAGCGGCACGGTCTTCACCACCTCGACATCGATGCGCATGCCGGCTTCGAGCGCGCGAAGCTGTTCGAGCGATTCGCGCTTTTCGAGGGTCGAGGGCGCAAGCGAAACGAAGCGCTCGAGCGCGTGGCGGCGATAGGCATAGAGCCCGATATGGTGATAGAGCGGCCCGGCCCCATGTGGTGCCGTCGCACGGGTAAAGTAGAGCGCCCGAAGCCTGTCGGCGGACAGCGGGGAGCCGACGACCTTCACCACGTTCGGATTGGTCTTTTCCTGCTCGTCTTCGATTTCGACGGTCAGCGTTGCGATATCGACGGAGGGGTCTTCGAGCGGCCGTAGCGAGGCGCGAATGGTCTGCGGATCGATCGTCGGCAGGTCGCCCTGCACATTGATTACGATCTCGGCCTGTCCATCCGGATCGACCTTTGTCAGGGCCTCGAAGATGCGGTCGGATCCGGACTGGTGGTCGGCCCGCGTCATCACCACCTCGAAGCCCGCCGCCTCGACCGCGTCGAACACCTGCTGATCGTCGACGGCCACAATGATTCGCCCGACATCAGCTTCCTGGGCGCGTTTTGCGACCTGCACGATCATCGGAAGGCCGGCGATATCGGCCAGCGGCTTGCCCGGAAGTCGGGTGGATGCCATGCGGGCCGGGATCAGGACTAAGGTTTTGGCGGTTCCGCCTTCATTCATGTCCGTAACCCCTTCAAATCACCGCACAGAAGTGTCAAATAGTCCCAGTTGCGGGACCATAATCGTGTTGCATGTGTTATGCAAAAGACATAGGTTCCGCGCGATTTCAAGATCGTCCGGTTGCTCATCGGCCGGCTGCACGGGGAGCTTTGCAGATGAACTCTTATACCAACATGGGCGTGGGTGCCTTTCTCGGCACCGTCTTCGTCCTGATGTCTGTGTCGATCGCTTCGGAAGGCATTTTCCATTCGGAAACGCCTGAGAAGGAAGGCTTCGCCATTGTGGCAGAAGAAGCCGCACCGGCAGACGCAGCACCGGAGGTCGCCGCGACGCCCATCGCCGTGCTTCTCGCCAGCGCCGACGCGGCTGCAGGCGAAGGCGTCTTCAAGAAGTGTGCGAGCTGTCACACGGTCGACAAGGGCGGCGCCAACAAGGTTGGCCCGAACCTCTATGGCCTTGTCGACCGCCCGATCGCTTCGCATGAAGGCTTCAGCTATTCGGCTGCCATGACTGAATTCGCCCAGGGCGGCTCGGTTCTCTGGACCTGGGATCACCTGAACGAGTTCCTGCTCGCTCCGAAGCAGCACATCCCGGGCACCGCCATGGGCTTTGCCGGCGTCAAGAAGGACGACGAGCGCGCCAACCTGATCGTCTACCTGCACACCATGGCTGACAGCCCGGTTCCGCTGCCGGCACCTGACGCAGCGCCGGCCGATGCCGCTGCTGCTCCGGCAGATGCAGCCCCGGCAGACGCCGCTGCAGCACCCGCTGAGGCCCCGGCCGCAGCACCCGCTGAAGCTGCCCCTGCCGCTCCGGCTGACGCTGCTCCTGCGGCACCGGCAGAGACGGCCCCAGTTGCTCCGGCCGAGCCTGCACCGGCACAGCCGGCCACGCCCTGATCCTTAGGGACTGATCCATCGGATCCGTTTCATTCCAATGCCCGGCCTTGCGGCCGGGCATTTTCGTTTGGGCGTCAGAGCAGAAGCAGTGCCCAGAAGGAAACGGTCACCACGCCTGCCGCGGTCGAAAGTGTGATCACGGATGCGGCAAGCCCCTGCCCCACGCCGAAGCGGCTCGCAATCAGCCAGGCATTGATGCCGGTCGGCACCGAAGACGTCAGAACAAGTGCTGCCGTCCATTGCGGTGAGAGGCCAAGCAGGGTCGAAGCGACCCAGACCACCGCCGGCATCAGGCCGAGTTTCAAGAGCGAGATGCTCGTTGCGATCCGCACATTCCCTGCCATCCCGTACTTGTTCAAGGTCATGCCGAGCGAGATCAGCGCGGCCGGCGCCGCCATCCCGGCCACCTGCGCCACGACACCGTCGATCATCGCAGGCACGGGCGTGCCCAGGATCTGCAGCAGGATGCCGCCCGCAAGACCGATAATCAGAGGGTTGCGAACGAGGTTCATGCCCACCTGCTTCACGACGGACAGGATGCCCTCCGCTTTGCGGCCGCCGCTCTTCTGCTCGGCCCGCTCCATGGCAATCACACCGGCGATCATCATCAGCGGCAGGTGTATGGCGAGCAGGATCGACATGGCAACGATCCCTTCCGGCCCGACCGTACGCTCGACGAGTGGCAGACCGATGAAGACATTGTTGGCAAAGGCGGATGATACGCCTGCCAGTACACCAAGCCGCTGGTCACGCTTGAAGATGCGTGTCGCGACCAGATGGCCCACCGCCCAGGCAACGAAGACGCCGGAGAAATAGGCAATCCACAGACGGAAAGGAGAAGCCCCGTGGAAGTCGGCATTGGCGATGGTTCGGAGCAAAAGCAGCGGCACCGCCACCTTGAAGACGAAATCGCCGAGCCCGTCGCCAATATCTGCGGCGAGGATCTTCAGCCGGACGAGGGCCCAGCCGAAAAGAATCAGAATGAAGATGGGAAGGACGTCCTGGGCAACGGCTGTCATGAAAATCGACTCGGGAAATGGCAAGATGAGACCTTCTTAGGCCCCCTGCCGATCCCAGCCAATCCGCCACAAACGACAAAAGCAGGCCATTGCCTGCTTTCACGCCCGGCCTCATGCCGGGTTGGGATCCGCCGCCAGTACATCCGTGGTCGGCTCTCCCGTGTAGGACCGGGGATGGTCCAACCGGACGTCCAGGGGAGATGGCCGTCCTTGTGTCGATCCCTAACCTGTCGATGTAACGACACGATGACGTTGATCCGCTTGCCCCTTCCCATCGCTGGAAAAACGGCTATGACCGTCTGACCAAGCAAACGGAGCCCCGCCCACCATGAGCCAGTTCGATGTCCTGACTGTCGGAAACGCGATCGTCGACATTATTTCTCGCTGCGACGACCAGTTTCTGATCGACAACGGCATCACCAAGAGCGCCATGAACCTCATTGACGCGGAACGCGCCGAACGGCTCTACGGCATGATGGGACCGGCGGTGGAAGCCTCTGGCGGCAGCGCTGGCAACACGGCGGCCGGCATTGCGAATTTCGGCGGCAAGGCTGCCTATTTCGGCAAGGTCTCGGAAGACCAGCTCGGCGAGATCTTCACGCATGACATCCGCGCCCAGGGCGTGCATTTCGAAACCCGCCCGCTGGGCAGCCAGCCGCCGACCGCCCGCAGCATGATCTTCGTCACCGAAGACGGCGAGCGCTCGATGAACACCTATCTCGGCGCCTGCGTCGAATTCGGCCCCGAAGACGTTGAGCCGGAAGTGGTGGCAAAATCCAAGGTCACCTATTTCGAAGGCTATCTCTGGGATCCGCCGCGCGCCAAGCAGGCGATCCTCGATTGCGCTCGGATCTCCCATGAAGCCGGCCAGGAAATGTCGATGACCCTGTCCGACAGCTTCTGCGTCGGGCGTTACCGCGCTGAGTTCCTCGAGCTCATGCGCTCAGGCACCGTGGACATCGTCTTCGCCAACGAGCAGGAAGCCCTTTCCCTCTACGAGACCGACAGCTTTGCCGAAGCGCTGGATCGCATCGCAAAAGATTGCAAGCTGGCCGCCGTTACCATGGGCGATCAGGGAGCGGTGATCGTCAAGAATGACCAGCGCATCCGCGTGCCGGCAACGAAGGTCGAGACCGTCGTCGACACGACCGGGGCCGGCGATCTCTTCGCCTCCGGCTTCCTTTTTGGCTACACGAACGGCCGAAGCCTTGAAGACTGCGGCCATCTCGGCTGCTATGCCGCGGGCGTCGTTATCCAGCAGATCGGCCCGCGTCCGATGATGTCCCTCCAGAAGGGTGCAGCGGCAATCAGCCTTATTTGAAGGCCTCGCCGGGATAGGCGCCCCAGATCTCGTTCTGCGAGAGCCAGCCACTGACGCCGCCCGTCTCGGCGCGGCACCAGTTGCCGTTGCATTCGCTGAGCTTGAGCACCACGCCGGGCTCGAGCTTGGCAATGACGGCGGACGATGAGTTGGAATCGCGTCGCATCATCACATAGACATTGTCGCCATTGCCCCGCATCCACGGGGCGGCAACCGCCGTCCGTTCGCCTGTGAGCAATGTCTGATTGACCCAGCCCTCGGTGCCGTCGGCATCGCGGATCTGCCGCCAGTTTTCGTATTCGCGGATGATCTCCACCGGCAGGCCGGATTTCATGTAGCGCCAGGACACCGCATAGTCGGTGCTGGGCCCGATGCGAAGATTGACCTTTTCGGCCTTGAGACTGACAAAGCGGGGCAGCGGCAGGCCGCTCGATCCCTTGGTCGTCGATTGCGCATGACCGGCCATCGGGCCGGCCACGAGAGCCAGCGCAAGGACGCTGAAGGCTAGGCTGACGCGGCACAGATTATGAAACATGGTCATTCCGGGCTAAGCTATGGAAATGAAGTGCTTTCTTACCGCCCCGTCACGCGTCACGCGGGTTTCGGACAAATCCGCCACGAGCCGACGAGTTTTGTTTGTCTTCGCCGACGGGTTTGGTAGAAATTGCCTTCCTGAGGAGCGAAGTATCCCGCGACTTGGTTAACGAGTTCTGAAGAAGGCATCGGTCCGGTCCATGACGAACAGGAAAAGACCAAGGGTCTATATCACGCGGAAACTGCCGGATGCCGTGGAAACGCGCATGCGGGAGCTGTTCGAGGCGGAGCTGAACGTCGATGACAAGCCGCGGACGCGCGAAGAATTGATCGCGGCCGTGAAGACGGCGGACGTTCTCGTGCCGACCGTAACGGACCGAATCGATGCAGCGCTCATCGCCGAAGCGGGTCCGCAGATGAAACTGATCGCCAGTTTCTCGAACGGCACGGATCATATCGACATCGATGCGGCCGCGAAGAAGGGCATCACCGTCACCAATACGCCGAATGTCCTGACCGAAGACACCGCCGACATGACCATGGCACTGATCCTCGCGGTCCCGCGCCGTCTGGTGCAGGGTGCGCGCGTGCTCATGGACAAGCCGGGCGAATGGGAAGGCTGGTCGCCCACCTGGATGCTCGGGCGCCGCATCTGGGGCAAGCGCATCGGGATCATCGGCATGGGCCGTATCGGCACGGCCGTTGCCCGCCGTGCCAAGGCCTTCGGTCTCTCGATCCACTACCACAACCGCAAGCGCGCCAACCCGGCCACCGAAGAAGAGCTGGAAGCAACCTACTGGGACAGCCTCGACCAGATGCTCGCCCGTGTCGACATCGTCTCGGTGAACTGCCCGTCGACGCCAGCCACTTTCCACCTGCTATCGGCGCGCCGTTTGGCCCTATTGCAGCCCACAAGCTATGTGGTGAACACCGCCCGCGGCGATATCATCGACGAAGACGCTCTGGTCCAGGCTTTGCGCGCGGGCAAGATCGCCGGTGCCGGTCTCGACGTCTTCGAGAACGAGCCTGCGGTCAATCCGAAGCTGGTGAAGCTCGCCAATGAGGGTAAGGTGGTGCTCCTGCCGCATACCGGCTCGGCCACGATCGAAGGTCGCACCGATATGGGCGACAAGGTCGTCATCAACATCCGCACTTATTTCGACGGCCATCGCCCGCCGAACCGTGTCCTGCCGAACCGCGGCTGAGGCCGTCAGGCCAGGTGCTTCTGCATCTCGATGAAGGTGATGCGGTCGTAGCCTGCATGGCTCTTTTCGGCGGTGCGGACGAAGCCCCAGGCACCAAACCGTCTGTGGTTGCCGGTAAGTTCGATCCGCGTCTCGAGCCGCAGGGTGGGCTTGCCAAGATCCCGGGCGATCGCCTCCGCCTCGGTTAGAAAACGGCTGCCGATCCCAGACCCTTGCGCCTCAGGCGAGACCGCGAGCTTGCCGACATAGAGGAAGCCCGGCTCGGGCCGCAGGAAAGCGCAGCCGAGAAGCCGTCCATCGACTTCGGCAGTCAGGCCGATCTCGTCCCGCGCCTTGTCCTTGAGAGAATCGACAGTCAGCCGATGCGCGGAGGAGGGTGGGTCGATCACGCCGTCCATATAGGCGAAAGAGCCCATGATCAGCGCCAGAAGTTCCTCGTAGCGATGGAAACTCTCATCGATCCGTTTGATCGTCACACTCATATCCCTGTCCGTCTCTTGTAGCGCACCGTGTCGAAACGAGCGGCAAGCCCGTCATACATCAGGAGCCGTCCAACCAATGGCTCCCCGATGCCGGTAATGACCTTGATCGCCTCCATCGCCATCAGCGTGCCGATGACGCCGGTGAGGGCCCCGATCACGCCCGCTTCCGCACAGGCCGGCACGAGGCCTTCGGGCGGCGGTTCGGGGAAGAGGTCGGTGTAACGTGGATAGGCAAGACCGTCAGGCCCGCTCTCATAGGGTTTGAGAACGGTCACAGTGCCATCAAAGCGCCCGACAGCCCCGGTCACCAATGGCACCGTAGCGCGCTCTGCCGCATCCGCTGCCGCATAACGGGTGGTAAAATTGTCGGAGCCATCGATCAGCAGCGTATAGCGCGGCAGGTAATCCCGGGCGAACTCGGCGGTAAAGCGCTCTTCATAGCGCATCGTGCGGCAATTCGGGTTGAGCCGGGCAATGGCGCGCGCGGCACTCTCCGTCTTCTTCTCGGAAAGCGTGCCCGTGTCATGGATCACCTGCCGCTGGAGATTGGAAAGCGATACGCCGTCGTCATCGACGATCCCGAGCGTGCCGACACCCGCTGCCGCCAGATATTGCAGCACGGGCGAGCCGAGCCCACCCGCCCCGATCACCATCACGCGTGCGGCTTTGAGCAATTGCTGGCCATGACCACCCACTTCGGGCAACAGGATATGGCGGTGATAGCGGGAGAGTTCTTCAGGCGATAGCGGATCCATGGAGGTCACCTTGCCACCGGCATGGTCTGAAGGAAAGCAGTGTCAGCCATCGATCTGCCCGTCCTTGATGGTCACGAACTGAGCCCGATCCCCGAGCGCCGAAAACATCGCCCTGTCGGTCCCCGTCATGAAGGCCTGGCCGCCGAGGGCATCGATGCGGGCAAAAAGCGCTGCCCGCCGTCCTTCGTCCAGGTGTGCGGCGATTTCGTCGAGCAGCAGGATCGGCGCAAACCCGGTCATCGTCGCCACTAGCCGTGCATGGGCCAATATGAGCCCGATCAGCAATGCCTTCTGCTCTCCAGTGGAGCAGCGCTCCGCATCCATGTCTTTCTCGATGTGGCGGACGATCAGATCAGCCCGATGCGGTCCGTCGAGCGTGCGCCCGGCTGCGGCATCCCTGTGCCGCGACTGGGCGAGGATCTCGATATACCGCTCTTCAAACTCGAAAGCCGGCAGGTCGGCCAGGTCATCGAGGAAGCCGGAGAGCGCGAGAGATGCGGATGGAAATGCGGATGTGTCCCGATCCGCCTCGATCAATCCCGAAAGCAGCCCAAGCATCTCCCGCCGCGCTGCGGCCATCGCGACCCCGAGTGCTGCCATCTGCTGTTCGATGCCGGAGAGCCAGCTCGGATCGAATCGTCCCTCCGAAAGCAGCTTGTTGCGGCTGCGCATCGCCCGCTCGAAGTCGTTCGCGCGCCGCCCATGGGCGGGGTCGAGTGAGAGCACCAGGCGGTCGAGAAAGCGGCGTCGATCCGCAGAGGGGCCGGTGAAAAGCCCGTCCATCGCCGGCGTCAGCCAGAGCACGCGCAGGTGGTCGGTGAGTTCGTCGACGGATTTCGCCGGCGACCCGTTGATCCTCAGTCTGCGGACGAGGTTGTCCTCTTCCGTCGTCTCGGTGCCCGTGCCGATATCGGCTTCGCCGGCCATGCCCTCGATAGCGGCAAAGACCGTGAAGCTCCCCGCGGCCCCGACCCTCGGAATGTCGGAGAGCACCGCTCGGCGAAGGCCACGTCCCGGCGACAGAAAGGAAATCGCCTCCATGAAATTGGTCTTACCTGCGCCATTGTCGCCGACCAGCACAACATGCCGCCCGTCCAGCGTCAGGCCGGCCTGCGTGTAGTTGCGGAAGTCGCTGAGTTTGAGCCGGTGGATCTGTGTCTTCTGGGTCATCGGTCGGAATCGTTGTCGCCTTGAGCTAGGCCGATTGGCCGGCGATGGCAAGGCGCAAGCGCCAATCTCTGGTCGATCGGGCCATGCGGCGCTTGGCGACATGGAACGATGCAGTGAACGTGGTAGTTTGAGCAGATAGCCGAGCCCGGAGGCCGAGCCATGCCCCTGCATTCCGATGATCTGACCCCTGAAGAAGCCCGCCGCGACCATTGGGAGATGCTGGGCTTTCTGGCGCTCAACGCCAGCTTTGGAGCGGCCCTTGGTTTTCTGGTGGCCTTTGCCATCGTCTGGCTCGATTTTGGCGGCCTGGGCACGTCGCTCGCCCGATCCAGCCACCCGATCTTGCCGACCATCATGCTGGCCGTTCCTCTCGCACTGACTTTCGCGGCCGCCGTCACGGCATCGGCCGTCATGACGATGCCTTATCGCAAGAAGAAGCAGCGCTGAAGCAAGGATGCCAGACGGCGTTTGACCGCGCCCGCGTCTTGCGGCATCTAGGCCGTATCGAGACGATGGAGAGCCCCATGGACACGCAGGACGAACGCATCACGCGTCTGGAAGAGACCGTTGCGCATCAGATGCGTATCATCGAGGAGCTGTCTGACCAGCTGACGGAACAGTGGAAAGTGGTCGAACAGACGCGGGCGAAGCTTGATCGTCTGACGGAGCGCTTCCTGTCCCTGGAAGAGCAGGGCCTCGAAGCCCCCGCCATCACCCGCCCGCCGCACTACTGAGCGGCACGATCCTTCTTGGCGAACCCTGTCAGCACCGCGTCGACAAGATGCGTCAGCTGTCCGCGCGATGCATCCAGACGCCCGGTGAGCAATCGCTGCCAGCAAAAGCTGGAGAAAAGTTCCATGACCAGCGGAATATCGAGTTCGGCCCTGATCTCTCCGCGCGCTACGCCCCTCTCCAGGATGATGCCGCTTGCCCTGCAGCGCGTGACCGCATAGTCCCGCAGCGCTTCCAGAGCCGCTGGATCGCTCTGCGCCTCGGCAATAATCGACCGGAACACCTCTCCGCCACTCTTCTTCCAGAACCCGAGCAGGGTCTCGAGGAAGGCGGTCAGATCCCCCCGCGTGCTTCCGGTGTCGGGATAGAAGGTCTCACCCTTCTGCCGATGATAGACGTCGAGCAGGAGTGCCGCCTTGGAGGGCCACCAGCGATAGATCGTCGGCTTCCCCGCCTTGGCCCGTCGCGCCACCGCTTCGATGGAAAAGGCAGACAGCCCGCCTTCGCTCAGGATCTCGGCCGCCGCCGTTAGAATGGCGTCCTCGCTGGCGGGGTTCCGTTGCGCGCCGATCGATGTGCGCTTTGTGATGTCGGGTGCGGTGCTCGTCACAGTTTGTGCTCCTTTGCCCGATCCTTAGCAGAAAAATCTATTGAACGAAACGGCCCGTTTCAATATAAACGAAACGTACCGTTCTGATGGAGCTTCCCATGACCCATATCTCCGCATCCCGACCGATCCCCTCGAAGCACAGGCTCGCCCTGTTGATGCTCCTGGTGATCTACCCCTTCGTCACCGCGATCCTCTACGTCCTGATGCCGCTCACCGAGGGTTGGCCGATCTGGGCCCGCACGGCGCTTCTTGCGCCGATTATGGTGCTCTCGATCGTCTATGGTATCGCGCCCGCGATCCAGAAGCACTTTGCCTGGTTCATCCTGCGGCAACCGCGCATGATCGCCTGAATCCATGCGAAAAGGGGCGGCCCTATAGGACCGCCCCTTGCAAATCTTGTCTGTGTTCTGCGGCGCTCAGTCGCTGAGCGTATCGAAGAAATCCTTCATCCGGGCGAAGAAGCCCGTCGATTCCGGATTGTTCTCCTTCGACGACAGCTGCTCGAACTCCTGCAACAGCTCGCGCTGCCGCTTCGTTAGCTTCTGTGGCGTCTCGATCTGGATCTGGATGTAGAGATCACCAACCTGCGTCGAGCGCAGAACCGGCATGCCCTTGCCCTTGAGGCGGAACTGTTTGCCGGGCTGGGTGCCCTCCGGAACCGTCACGCGTGACTTCGTACCATCAAGCGTCACCACGTCGAACGTGCCGCCGAGGGCCGCCGTCGTCATCGAGATCGGCACGGAGCAATAGAGATCCGCTCCGTCGCGCTGGAAGAACTCGTGCGGTTTGACCGACAAGAAGATGTAGAGATCGCCTGAGGGACCGCCGCGCAGTCCCGCTTCACCTTCGCCCTGCAGACGAATGCGCGTGCCATCTTCGATCCCCGAGGGAATGCTGACGGAGAGCGACCGTTCTTCGGTGACGCGGCCTTGGCCGTGGCACTTGCCGCAGGGATCGCTGATCGTCTGGCCACGACCGTGACAGGTCGGGCAGGTCCGTTCGATCGAGAAGAAGCCCTGGGCCGCACGCACGCGCCCCGAGCCCTGACAGGTCGTGCAGGTCTTCGGCTGGGTGCCGGGCTTGGCGCCGGAACCGGTGCAGACATCGCAGGTGATCGAGGTCGGAACCCGGATCTGCGCCGTCTTGCCGGTAAACGCCTCTTCGAGGCTGATTTCCATATTGTAGCGCAGGTCGGCACCGCGTTCGCGGCCACCTGTCGACCGGGCACGACCGCCGCGGCCGCCACCCATCATCTCGCCGAAAATGTCCTCGAAGATGTCGGAGAAGCCACCGCCGCCGGCAAAGCCGCCGCCGCCGAAACCGCCGCCGCCCATGCCGCCCTGTTCGAAGGCAGCATGGCCGAAGCGGTCATAGGCCGCGCGCTTCTGCGGATCCTTCAGGGTTTCATAGGCCTCGTTGAGTTCCTTGAACTTCTTCTCGGCTTCATCGTCACCCGGGTTTTTGTCTGGGTGGTATTTCATCGCCAGCTTGCGGAAGGCGCTTTTCAGCTCCTTCTCGTCTGCCGTACGGGCGACCCCAAGGGTCTCGTAGAAATCTGCCTTTGCCATCGTCTTACAAAGCCCTCAAAGCTTTCACAACGCTCGTGTGGCTGCCCGCTGCCTTGCCGGCCTGCTTGTCGCAAGCCTGCATGTCTTTCTGGAAATCGGACGCGGCCGACATCGCATCCTGCATGAGCAGCTTGCGGGCATCGCCCTTGCTGATCAGCCCGTCAGCGGATGTCACTGCAGCGAATGCCAGCGAATGGGCGGCCATGTCGCAGGAGGAAACTTCGCCACCGCTCTCGCGCCGTTGAAGCGCGGTTTCGATGATCTTGCCGAGTTCATTGCCGATGCGGGAAAGGGAGTTGCTGTCTTTCGCGGAAATCGCCTTGGCCACTCTGGCCTCGGCGGCGCCCACCTGGCGGTGAACGGCGCTGACCTGCCCCCTGTCCTGTGCCATGGCACCGGTCGTCAGGATCAACGAAATGGCGGCTGGCCCGAGGGCCAGCCAGCACGTGGAACGGCGTCCGAAGCGACCCTGCATCAGGCCGACTTCTTCGCGTCTTCGTCCTTCACTTCTTCGTAGTCGGCGTCGACGACATTGTCATCCTGGCCGCCTTCAGCATTGCCATTGCCACCCTCGGCCTGCTGGGCCTCGTAGATGGCCTGACCGAGCTTCATGGACACTTCCATGAGGGTCTGGGTTTTCGCGGTGATGTCTTCAGCCGACGGCTCGGAGGCTTCGGTTGCGGCCTTCAGGGCAGCAATCGCATCCTCGATGGCCTTGCGGTCGGTTTCCGAAACCTTGTCGCCATATTCCTTGACCGACTTCTCGGTGGAATGAACAAGGCTTTCCGCCTGGTTCTTGGCTTCGACCACAGCGCGACGCTGCTTGTCGGCCTCGGCATTGGCTTCGGCGTCCTTCACCATCTTCTCGATGTCGGCGTCGGAGAGACCACCAGAGGCCTGGATGCGGATCTGCTGTTCCTTGCCGGTGCCCTTGTCCTTGGCCGAAACCTGGACAATGCCGTTCGCGTCGATGTCGAAGGTAACTTCGATCTGCGGAACGCCACGCGGCGACGGCGGCAGGCCGACGAGGTCGAACTGGCCGAGCAGCTTGTTGTCCTGGGCCATTTCACGTTCGCCCTGCGAAACGCGGATGGTCACGGCCTGCTGGTTATCTTCAGCGGTCGAGAAGGTCTGGCTCTTCTTCGTCGGGATCGTCGTGTTGCGGTCGATCAGGCGGGTGAAGACGCCGCCGAGCGTTTCGATGCCGAGCGACAGCGGGGTCACGTCGAGCAGCAGAACGTCCTTGACGTCGCCCTGAAGAACGCCGGCCTGGATGGCGGCGCCGAGTGCGACGACTTCATCCGGGTTCACGCCCTTGTGCGGCTCCTTGCCGAACAGCTGCTTCACGACTTCCTGCACCTTCGGCATGCGGCTCATGCCGCCGACGAGAACGACTTCGTCGATATCGGCAGCGGTAACGCCGGCATCCTTGAGGGCTGCCTTGCAAGGCGCGATGGTGCGCTGGACGAGATCATCGACCAGGCTTTCAAACTTCGCACGGGTCAGCTTCATCGTCAGGTGCTTCGGACCGGAAGCGTCAGCCGTGATGAAGGGCAGGTTGATTTCGGTCTGCTGCGAGGACGACAGCTCGATCTTGGCCTTTTCAGCGGCTTCCTTCAGGCGCTGCAGGGCAAGCTTATCGCCCTTCAGGTCGATGCCCTGGTCCTTCTTGAACTCGGCTGCCAGATATTCGACGAGACGCATGTCGAAGTCTTCACCGCCGAGGAAGGTGTCGCCATTGGTCGACTTCACTTCGAAGACGCCGTCGCCGATTTCCAGAACCGAGATATCGAAGGTACCACCGCCAAGGTCGTAAACAGCGATCGTCTTGCCGTCCTTCTTGTCGAGGCCGTAAGCGAGAGCAGCAGCCGTCGGCTCGTTGATGATGCGCAGAACTTCAAGACCCGCGATGCGGCCGGCATCCTTGGTTGCCTGGCGCTGCGCGTCGTTGAAGTAAGCGGGAACGGTGATGACGGCCTTTTCGACCTTTTCGCCGAGATAGGCTTCAGCCGTTTCCTTCATCTTCTGGAGGATCATGGCGGAGATCTGCGAGGGCGAGTAACCCTTGCCTTGGGCTTCGACCCAAGCGTCGCCATTGTCACCCTTGATGATCGGGAAGGGAACGAGGCCCTTGTCCTTCTCAACGGTCGGATCTTCGTGACGGCGGCCGATCAGGCGCTTGACCGCGAAGAGCGTGTTGGTCGGGTTGGTGACCGCCTGGCGCTTGGCCGGCTGGCCGACGAGGCGTTCGCCGTCGTCCGAAAATGCAACCATCGAAGGGGTGGTGCGCGCACCTTCCGAATTTTCGATGACCTTCGCATCCTTGCCGTCCATGACGGCGACGCAGGAATTGGTCGTTCCAAGGTCGATACCGATTACTTTTGCCATGTCATTCTCTCCTTGAAGCAGGCCGTCGGAACCCCAATCAGGCATTCCTGACAACCCCTCGACGTGGATGTCTGGGATATACTGCAGCGCTGCTGCGGTTATGTCGCGTATATAAGAAGCGGATTTTCCGACTGCAAGGCTGGAAATCCGCCGAAAACCGGTAAAAAAGAACAGATTGGCGCTGCAGCTTCATGTGCTTTGCGGCGCCGGTCCGCCCTGATCGATCGGGCATGCTAGTCAGTCGGCCTTGCGTCAGGCCGACGGCGTCTTGCTGTCCACATGTGGGCTCTATTGTCCGAGGATCAAGTCGAGAAGCGTGGTCCGTCGCGTCCCCTGTTCGCCGCCGACCTCAGCCGGGGGCACCGGCCCCGAAGACCCGGTTACTTCTCCGGCGGGAACAGGCCCTGACGGATACTCTTCCGCATAGACGGGGTCGCCAGAATAGCGCTCCTCGCCGCCGCCTTGCAGCACGTCGGAGATGATTGTGCCGATCGTCGCAGGCTCCTCGGCGGGTGCCGGTTCGAAGTAGTCGCCACCCGGCAATGGGGCGGGTGCAAGCCCCTGATGGGCAGCCGTCATGAAGTCATGCCAAGCCTTGGCGGGAAGCCCTCCGCCGGTCACCTTCTTCATCGACTGACCGTCGTCATTGCCGAACCAGATACCGGTCGTAAGATTGCTCGTGTAACCCACGAACAGCGCGTCGCGGAATGACTGCGTCGTTCCCGTCTTGCCTGCGGCTTCCCAGCCGGAAAGCTGTGCCTTCTTGCCCGTGCCATGGTCGATGACATCGCGCATCATCGCATTCATCGCCGCAACCACGCCGTCGTTCAAAACCTTCGGCGGCTCGAGATAATTGTTCTCGTAGAGGAGAGACCCGTCGGCCTTGGAGATCCGGCGCACGATATGCGGCGTCGCCTTGTAGCCGCCGTTCATGAAGGGCGCGTAGGCGGCCGTTAGTTCGAGCAGCGAGACTTCCGAGGTGCCGAGCGCGATCGAGGCATTGTTCTGCAGCTCCGATTCGATGCCCATCCGATGCGCCACCTTGATCACCTGATCCGGACCGACTTCCATCACCAGCTGTGCGGCAATCGTATTGAGCGAATCGGCAAGCGCCTGTGTCGCGGTCACTTGTCCCCGGTACTTCTGGTCATAGTTCTCAGGCGTCCAGGAACCGATCCTGATCGGCGCATCGTTGCGCACCGATGTCGGACGCAGTCCGTTTTCGACGGCAGCGGCATAGACGAAGGGCTTGAAGGCCGATCCCGGCTGGCGCTTCGCCTTGACCGCGCGGTTGAACTGGCTTTCCGCATAGTCGCGCCCGCCTACGAGCGCCCGGATAGCACCCGTACCGTCGATGGAGACAAGCGCTGCCTGCGATGCTTTGACCTTTTCGCCCTCAGCCGAAAGCGATTCGGTCAGCGCCGCCTCGGCCTTCTTTTCGAGCGTCATGTCGATGGTCGTCTCGACCACGATATCTTCTGTCACCTTGCCTATCAGCATGGTGACTTCATCGCGCACGAGATCGGCGACATATTGGCCCGCACCACTCCAGTAGCGCTTAGCCTTGGTCGGCGGCTGCGACATGGCCGTCTTGATCTCGTCCGCGGTGATATAGCCCTCTTCCAGCATGGCCTGCAGCACGACCTGCGCCCGGGCCTCAGCCGCTTCCGGATCGCGCGCCGGTGAAAGTCGCGAGGGCGCTTTCAGAAGCCCGGCCAGAAGCGCTGCCTCGCCGAGGTTCACGTCACGCGCCGACTTGTTGAAATAGCGCCGCGCCGCGGCCTCCACGCCATAGGCGTTGGAGCCGAAGAACACTCGGTTCAGATACATCGCCATGATCTGATCCTTGGTGTATTTCTGCTCCAGCCAGAAAGCGAGCAGCACTTCCTGCACCTTGCGTTCGATGGTGCGCTCAGGCGAGAGGAAGAGGTTCTTCGCCAACTGCTGGGTGAGCGTCGAGCCGCCTTGCACGGCGCGCCCGCTCGTCACATTGGTCAGGATCGCGCGTGCGAGACCAAGCGGGTCGACGCCGAAATGCGAGTAGAAGCGCCGGTCCTCGATCGCCATGACCGCCTGCGGAATGAACGGCGACATCTCCTCGAGCGGCAAGGCTTCCCCGCCGGTTGCCCCGCGATTGGCGATGACGGTGCCCTCGACCGAGACGATCTTCATGTTCGGCGGGCGCTCGGGGATCGACCAGCTGCTGGCACTCGGCATTTGCGAGCCGTAATAGGCGACCAGTCCGACGACGCCGATGCCGCACCAGATCGACAGCACGAAACCCCAATAGATCAGCCGCCCCAGTCCGAAGCCGCCGCCGCTACTGCTTTTGGCCTTGCGGCCTCTCTGATTGCTGGACTTGCCGCGTTTGGCGGTCGGTTTGGACTTCTTGGCCCCTGCGCGAACCTGCCGTCCGCCAATGACGCGGTCATCCGCGTCGAGCCGAAAATCCTCGTCTTCGCGCTCTTCGTCGAAGCTCGGCTCAATGCGGTCGCGGGATTTGCCTCGGCTCACCATTGCGGTGATCTTGCTCCAGATGTTCGCTGTGCGATGCTTTCAGCCCGCACGAAAATTGCTTCAAGAAATCTCGGTCGATCGCGCCGGCGCCCGGATGGATGATCGCGCAATTGCACAGTAAATGCGGCGATTTAAGGGGTGGTTAAAGCCCCGTAAACAAGCCTTGAACGCGCCGTGAGCTTATTGGCAGAGATCGGCCCACTCGCCATCGACCAGGGCGATCATTCGCTCCGGCGCGATCTTCACCGCAGCATTGGTCGCACCACCCGCCGGCACCACCTCGTCGAAGGCCTTGAGCGATAGATCGCCATAGACCTTGAGCGGGGAGGGCAGGCCGAAGGGGCACACGCCACCGACCGGATGGCTCGTTGCCTCGACCACCGCTTCGGCATCGAGCATGCGCGGCTTCACGCCGAAGCGGTCCTTGAACTTGCGATTGTCGAGCCGCTTCGTGCCCGCCGTGACCACCAGCACGACGTCCTCGCCGATCCTCAGGCAGATCGTCTTGGCGATCTGGTCCGGCTCCACGCCATGTGCCTCGGCTGCAAGCGCCACGGTCGCGGAGCTTGCCTCGGTGACAATGACGGAGATGTCGGGTGCTTTTTCCCGGAAGAACTGTTGGACGGATACGAGGCTCATGGAAGAAGTCTAACCGGAGCGCTCAAGGCTTTTCAAGCGCATGCATCTTGAAAGCCGGATCGAGCATCCCCATCTCTGGATCACCAGACGATTGAGCGATTGCAAAGATCCTGTTTCAGGAACTTCGAAACGCTTAACCGGTTGTTAAGCATCCAGAGCGATCATCAAGATCCGGGATGCGGTTCACGAAGGTGGGCCAACATCCGAGACATCGAATGGCACGTTTCCGTCCCTGACCACGGATGTACTGGCAGGCAAGCGTAGAAGCGTAAAGGAAAGGCCGGTTTTTGACCGGCCTTTTTGCTTTTCTGGCCTCAGCCGTTCGCCAGCGCGTCGAGGATGCGGATCCACGAGCGGATGCCCTTGTGGAACGAGTTGAGGTCATACTTCTCATTCGGCGAATGGATGCGGTCGTCGGTCAGGCCAAAGCCGACCAGCAGCGAATCCATGCCGAGCATCTTCTGGAAATCGCCAACGATCGGGATCGAGCCACCCATGCCGATGATCACGGCCGGCTTCGGCCATTCATCCGACAGCGCATTCTTAGCCTTGGTCAGCTCCGGCGAATCATAGGACAGCTGGATCGCCGGCGAGCCGCCATGCTCGTGGAATTCCACCTTGCAGTCGGCGGGAATACGGGCCTGGACGAAGGCGCGGAAGCTCTCGCGTACCTTGGCCGGATCCTGTGTGCCGACGAGGCGGAAGGAAATCTTTGCCGAGGCCTTGGCCGCAATCACGGTCTTGAAGCCCTCGCCGGTATAGCCACCGATGATGCCGTTCACTTCCGCCGTCGGACGCGCCCAGGTCAGCTCCAGCACGGAGCGGCCCTTCTCACCAGCGGGGACCGACAGGCCAACCTCACCGAGGAAGCTTTCCGCCGTCCGCCCCAGGCTCTCCCAGGAGGCCTTGATGTTGGCCGGCGTCTCTTCGACGCCATCGTAGAAGCCGGGAAGGGTGACCTTGCCCGTTTCGTCATGCAGGTCGGCCAGGATCTTGGTCAGGATATGAACGGGATTGGCAGCCGCACCGCCGAAGAGACCGGAATGCAGATCACGGTCGGCCGCGATGATGGTGACTTCTTCACCGACCAGGCCACGCAGGGCAGCAGCAATTGCCGGCGTTTCGCGGTCCCACATGCTGGTATCGCAGACGAGCGCGAAGTCGGCCTTCAGCTCATCGGCATTGGCAGCGAGGAACGGCTTCAGCGACGGCGAGCCGGATTCTTCTTCGCCCTCGAACAGGATCGTGATCTTGACCGGCAGCGAACCCTTCACCGCCTTGTAGGCACGGCAGGCTTCAACGAAGGTCAGAAGCTGGCCCTTGTCGTCGGACGTGCCGCGACCGGTGATCACCTTGCGGCCATCCTTCTCCTTGATTGCAGGCGCAAAGGGATCGTCTTCCCAAAGATCGAGCGGATCGACCGGCTGGACGTCGTAATGGCCGTAGAACAACACGTGCGGAGCGTCGGCCTGATCAGCTGCGTGATGGGCGACCACCATCGGATGGCCGGGCGTGTCCCGCAGCGACGCTTCGAAGCCGAGCTCGTTGAGTGCGGAGACCAGCCACTCGCCGGCCTTGCGGCAATCGGCCTTGTAGGCCGGATCCGTCGAGATCGACGGAATGCGCACGAGATCGAACAGGCGTTCGAGGCTCTGCGGCAGGGCCTCGTCGGCCTTGGCGAGGATGGGGGAGAGATCGGTCATGGTCATGTCCTGCAAATTTGAAAGTGGGGCGGACGATAGACCAAACCTCCTGACGTTTCGAGGCGTCGGGACCGCGAATTTTTCTCAATGCCGGATCGATTTACGTTCACAGCTTGCGCGCATTCGCGATCGCCCAGCGGATATATTCTTTCAGCAACTCCTTCTCGAAACGCCGAAACCCCTGAAAGACCGCCTGTTCCGCCTCTTCGGCCGCGGCCAGCGCTTCCTCGCGCATGTCCCGCGCTTTGTCGGTGAGGAAGATCTGCTGCGCCCTTTTGTCTCTCGGGTGCGCACGACGCTCGATCAGCCCGTCGCGCTCCATGCGGGCAAGCGTATTGGCGATCGTCGCCTGCTCTACGTCGACGCGGTCGAGCAGCTGCCTTTGGGTCAGCCCCTCTTCCTCCCAGAGTTCGATCAGGATCGGAAACTGCCCGGGCGAGAAGCCGAGCTTTGCGGCTCGCGTCTGCAGCGCCCGCGTGAAACCGCGCGCCAGCTGGCTCGCCAGCCAGGTGGCCGACTCGGAGCGGTCGGGGATCGTACGGTCATGGGCCATGGCACTCGACACGTCGTCGTGGTTCGTTGTTCCGGAATGATCGCATGCGATCCATTTCCGAGGCTGACTAATTTTGGGTTTTCAGGTGAGGGGACGGAAGCCGTCGTGGCTGAGGGCGGGGACTGCCACGACGGCTCCGGAATATGGGGACAAAGGCCCGGAGAGGGGGATAAGGCCTTTGCCCGAGTCTGAAGCGGCGGGGGACGAGCCTCTTTCAGACTACGGCGTGATCAGGCGCCGATGACTGAGATTTGTGGGTTCGAATGTGGTTTTTCAAGGGAAAGCGAGATTACAAATCGGTAAGCTTTTCGTGATGATTAGGTGTGATCAGACGAACAGATCTCGTCGTCCGAGCCGTGTGATTTTGCGTGCCGGGCAGCAAACCGTCATGGACGTTTCAGCCGCCCCGCGCTATCCATGCCGACATGAAAAAAGGCGATCATCTCTTCCTCGTCGACGGCTCGGGTTTTATCTTCCGCGCCTTCCACGCCATCCCGGCCCTCAACCGCAAGTCGGACGGTCTGCCCGTCAATGCGGTCTCCGGTTTCTGTAACATGCTGTGGAAGCTCCTGCGCGACGCCCGCAACACCGATGTCGGGGTGACGCCGACCCATCTGGCCGTCATCTTCGACTATTCGTCGACGACCTTCCGCAAGGAAATCTACCCGCTCTACAAGGCGAACCGTTCGGCCCCGCCGGAAGATCTCATTCCGCAGTTCGGCCTGATCCGCCATGCGACCCGCGCCTTCAATCTGCCCTGCATCGAAACCGAAGGTTTCGAGGCCGATGACATCATCGCCACCTATGCCCGCCAGGCGGAAGCGACGGGTGCCGACGTCACCATCGTCTCGTCTGACAAGGACCTGATGCAGCTCGTCACGTCGAACGTGCATATGTACGACGCGATGAAGGACAAGCAGATCGGCATTCCCGACGTCATCGAGAAATGGGGTGTGCCGCCGGAAAAGATGATCGATCTGCAGGCGATGACCGGCGATTCGACCGACAACGTTCCCGGCATCCCAGGCATCGGCCCGAAGACCGCAGCCCAGCTTCTCGAAGAATTCGGCGATCTCGAAACGCTGCTCGCCCGCGCCGGCGAGATCAAGCAGGTCAAGCGTCGCGAAAACATCGTCGCCAATGCCGAACTCGCCCGTCTCTCCCGCCAGCTCGTCGAACTGCGTACCGACGTGCCGCTCGACATGAAGCTCGAGGAACTGGTGCTGGAGCCTCAGAACGGCCCGAAGCTCATCGCCTTCCTCAAGGCGATGGAATTCACCACCCTGACGCGACGCGTCGCCGAAGTCTGCGATTGCGATGCAGGCGCCATCGACGCCGCTGTTGTTCCTGTCGAATGGGGTGACGCCGCCCGTGGCCCCGACCTGGATGCTGGCGACGTTCCCGCATCGTCTGCGCCGACCTCGGCGCCCTCCGCCGCAGCGTCGTCTACACCGGCAGCCAGCCCCGACGGCAAGACACCCGCCGATCTCGTGGCAAGCCGTGCCAACGCATTCGCCGGCAAGCCGATCGACACCAGCACTTACGTGACGATCCGCGATATCGAAACCCTTGAGCTCTGGATTGCTGCTGCCCGCGAAACCGGCCTCGTCGCCTTCGACACAGAGACCACCTCGCTCGATCCCATGCAGGCCGAACTCGTCGGCGTCTCGCTCGCCATCCAGGACAACGTGCTCTCGCCCGGCTCGACCGATATCCGCGCGGCCTATATCCCGCTGTCCCACAAGACCGGTATCGGCGATCTGCTCGGCGGTGGCCATGCCGAAGGCCAGATCCCGATGAAGGATGCGCTCGCGGCATTGAAGGGTCTGCTCGAAGACCCCTCCGTGCTCAAGGTCGCGCAGAACCTCAAATACGACTACCTGGTGATGAAGCGCCACGGCGTGACGCTTCAGTCCTTCGACGACACCATGCTGATGTCCTACGTGCTCGACGCCGGCAAGGGCAATCACGGCATGGATGGCCTCTCCGAGAGATGGCTGGGCCACACGCCGATCGCCTACAAGGATGTCGCCGGTTCCGGGAAATCCTCCGTCACCTTCGACCTCGTCGACATCGATCGGGCAACCGCCTATGCCGCCGAGGACGCCGACGTAACGCTGCGTCTCTGGCTGGTTCTGAAGCCACGTCTCGCTGCCGAGGGCCTCACCCGCATCTACGAGCGTCTGGAGCGCCCGCTGGTGCCCGTGCTCGCTCATATGGAAGAGCGCGGCATCACCGTCGACCGCCAGATCCTCTCGCGTCTCTCAGGCGAACTTGCCCAGAAGGCCGCTGCCGCCGAGGACGAGGTCTATGAACTCGCCGGCGAGCGTTTCAACATCGGCTCGCCGAAGCAGCTCGGCGACATCCTGTTTGGCCGCATGGGCCTGCCCGGCGGCTCCAAGACCAAGACCGGCCAGTGGTCCACTTCCGCCCAGGTGCTGGAAGACCTCGCTGCCGAAGGTGCGCCGCTGCCGCGCAAGATCGTCGACTGGCGCCAGCTGACCAAGCTGAAGTCTACCTATACGGATGCGCTTCCCGGATACATCCATCCGCAGACCAAACGCGTCCACACGGGCTACTCCCTGGCGTCGACGACAACGGGTCGCCTCTCGTCGTCAGAGCCGAACCTGCAGAACATTCCGGTCCGCACCGCCGAAGGCCGCAAGATCCGCACGGCCTTCATCTCGACGCCGGGCCATAAGCTCTTGTCAGCCGACTACAGCCAGATCGAACTGCGTGTCCTCGCCCATGTCGCCGACATCCCGCAGCTCCGTCAGGCCTTTGCCGACGGCATCGACATCCATGCCATGACCGCATCCGAGATGTTCGGCGTGCCGGTCGAGGGCATGCCGTCGGAAGTCCGCCGCCGTGCCAAGGCGATCAACTTCGGCATCATCTACGGCATCTCGGCCTTCGGTCTTGCCAACCAGTTGAGCATCGAGCGCTCGGAAGCCGGCGATTACATCAAGAAGTATTTCGAGCGCTTCCCCGGCATCAAGGACTACATGGAATCCACCAAGGCCTTCGCCCGCGAGCACGGCTATGTGGAAACCATCTTCGGCCGCCGCGCCCATTACCCGGAGATCAAGTCGTCCAACCCCTCGATGCGCGCTTTCAACGAACGGGCCGCGATCAACGCCCCGATCCAGGGCTCTGCCGCCGACGTCATCCGCCGTGCCATGATCCAGATCGAACCCGCACTCGCCGCTGCCGGTCTGTCGGAGCGCGTCCGCATGCTCTTGCAGGTACACGACGAACTGATCTTCGAGGTCGAGGACGAGGCGGTCGATGCCGCCATGCCCGTCATCGTCGACATCATGGAAAATGCTGCCATGCCGGCCGTCTCCATGCGCGTGCCGCTCAAGGTCGACGCCCGCGCCGCCCACAATTGGGACGAGGCACACTGAACATTCCTGGCCTGGCCGGAACCACAACAACGGGGCGCAAACGGCCCCACAGGAGTATGAGATTTGGCTTTCACCGCCATCAACGGCAATGTCGTCCATTACGAGCTGATCGGAGAGGCGAAAGCCAAGAACCTGATCGTTTTCTCCAACGGGCTCGGCACCGACTTCCGCATCTGGCTGCCGCTCTTCGATGAACTCGGCGACGACGTCTCGGTGCTGTTCTACGATAGCCGCGGCCATGGCCTCTCGGGCGGTGCCGACAAGCCCTTCGGCATGGCCGATCTCGTCTCGGATCTCGCAACCCTCTGCGACGAACTCGGCATCCGCAAGGCAACCTTCTGCGGCCTCTCCGTTGGCGGTCTCGTCTGCCAGGGCCTCTGGCAGGAGCGGCCGGATCTGTTCCGCAAGCTCATCCTCTGCGACACCGCACCCCGCATCGGTTCTGCCGAGATCTGGGCCGAGCGTATCGCCGGCATCGAAAAGGGCGGCCTGGAAAGTGCTGCCGACAACGCCATGGCGCGCTGGTTTACGCCTGCCTTCCATGAAGACCGCGCCGATGAACTGGCCGGCTATCGGCTGATGATGACGCGTCAGTCTCTCTCCGGCTATCTCGCGACCTGTGCTGCCCTGCGCGACACGGATTTCTCCGACGTCCTTCCGACGGTGACCGTGCCCACGCTCTTCGTTGTCGGCGACCAGGACGGCTCGACGCCGCCCGCAACGGTCGAGGCCGGCTCGCAACTCGTGCCCGGCGCCCGTTTTGAGGAAATCGCCGATTGCGCCCATATCCCGTCGGTGGAACAGCCGGAAGCACTCGCCGAACTGATCCAGGGCTTCATGCGCAAGCAAGCGAACTGAGAATTGTCACTAAAAATGCAGAAGCCGCCTCATGGGCGGCTTCTTTCATTTCTGTGAGGGTGCTGGCGCTCAATGCGCTGCGGACATGTCGCCCAGCACTTCCTTGGAAGCCACGGTCGAATCCGCGTTCAGCTTGTAGACCATGGGAACGCCGGTCGCGAGATTGACGCCGAGAATCTGCTCCTTGGTCAGCTTGTCGAGAACCATGACCAGCGACCGCAGCGAGTTGCCATGTGCGGCCACGAGCACTTTCTCGCCGCGCAGAACGCGCGGCAGGATTTCGGTCATATAATAGGGCCAGACGCGCGCACCGGTGTCGCGCAGGCTTTCGCCGCCCGGCGGCGGGATGTCGTAGGACCGGCGCCAGATATGCACCTGCTCTTCGCCCCACTTTGCGCGCGCGTCGTCCTTGTTGAGACCCGAGAGATCACCGTAATCGCGCTCGTTGAGCGCCTCGTCCTTGATCGTCTCAAGGCCGGTCTGGCCGACGTTTTCGAGGATAATGTTGCAGGTCTTCTGCGCACGCGTCAGCACCGAGGTGAACGCGATATCGAACTTGATGCCGTAATCGGCAAGCGCCTTGCCGCCGGCATTGGCTTCCTGCACGCCGAGTTCGGTGAGATCCGGATCACGCCAGCCGGTAAACAGGTTCTTCAGGTTCCAGTCGCTCTGGCCATGGCGCACGAGCACGAGTGTACCGGTCATCGACAATTCCTCTCTTGACGATCAGGGGGTGGAGTTGAGCCCGAGCACGTCGAGCATGGTATAGCGGCCGGGCTTCTTGTCCCGGGCCCAGGTGGCGGCCTTCAGCGCACCACGAGCAAAGAGCGAACGGTCGGTCGCGCTGTGAGACAGGGTGACCATCTCGCCTTCGCTGGCAAACAGAACGGAGTGCTCGCCGATCACGGAGCCACCGCGCAGCGTAGCAAAGCCGATCGAGCCTTCCTCGCGCGGTCCGGTATGGCCGTCGCGCACGCGTACGGAATTTTCCGCAAGCGAAATTCCACGACCTTCTGCCGCTGCTTCGCCGAGCAAAAGCGCCGTGCCGGAGGGCGCATCAACCTTGTGCTTATGGTGCATTTCGAGCACTTCGATATCCCAGCCGGCGGCATCTAGCGCACGCGCTGCCTGCTTGATCAGCACCGAGAGCAGGTTGACGCCGAGGCTCATGTTCCCGGACTTCACGACCCGCGCATGCCGTGCTGCCGCGTCGATCTTCTCCTCATGCTCCGGCAGGCAGCCGGTGGTGCCGATTACATGCACGATGCGGGCCTGTGCTGCGAGTGCTGCGAATTCTACGGTCGACGCCGGTGTGGTGAAATCGATGACGCCATCCGCATGCACGAAAGCCGCCAACGGATCGTCGGTGACGGCAATGCCGAGCTTTGGCACGCCTGCCAGTTCGCCGGCATCCTGTCCGACAACGGCAGACCCTGTCCGTTCGACAGCCGCATGCAGCACAACGCCCTCTGTCTCGCTGATCAGCTTGATCAGCGTCCTGCCCATGCGACCGGCGGCACCGACGACGACGAGCTTCATGGGCGTATCCATGCGGGTCTATTCCTGAATGCTGAGCGGGCCGTTGGGTGCGGCCTGCAGGTTGTTGAGTCGAGCGTAAAGACCGCCCGGCTGCTGTGCAAGGCTCTGATGCGTGCCTTCCTCGGCCACTTCGCCCGCCTGCATGACGATGATCTTGTCGGCATTGACGACGGTCGACAGGCGGTGCGCGATGACGATGACGGTACGCCCCGCCATTGCGGCGTCCAGCGCCTGCTGCACGGCGGCTTCCGATTCCGTATCGAGCGCGGAGGTCGCCTCGTCGAGCAGCAGGATCGGCGCATTGCGCACAAGCGCACGTGCAATCGACAGCCGCTGCCGTTGCCCGCCGGAGAGCGTCACGCCGTTTTCACCGACGGGGGTGTCATAGCCCTGCGGTTGGGCAAGAATGAAATCATGCGCATTCGCCAGCCGCGCTGCATCCTCGATCTCGGCATCGGTCGCCTCCGGACGGCCATAGCGGATGTTGTCGCGGATCGAGCCTTCGAAGAGATAAGGTTGCTGCGAGACGTAGGCGAGATGCTGGCGGAGCGACGACTTCGTCACGTCGGCGATATTCTGCCCGTCGATCAGGATTTCGCCGCTGGCCGGATCGTAGAAGCGCGGAACGAGCGTGATGACGGTCGACTTGCCGGCGCCCGAAGGTCCTACCAGCGCCGTCGTCTTGCCACCCTCGGCCGTGAAGTTAAGCTTGCGCAGCACAGGCGAGTTGGCGCCATAGGCAAAGGTCACGTCGCGGAATTCGATCCGCGCATCCGTCACCGAAAGCGCTGCCGCACCCGGCTTGTCGCGCTGGTGTGGCTGGGTATCGAGGATTTCGTAGATCATGCGTGCATTGACGGCCGCGCGTTCCATCTGCACCTGCAGGCGCGCAAGCCGCTTGGCCGGCTCATAGGCGAGCAGAAGTGCCGTGACGAAGGAGAAGAAGGCGCCGGGAAGCACGCCGCCATAAATCGCCTGATAGGCGGCGTAGGCCATGACGCCGGCAATCGAGAAGCCGGCCACGGTTTCCGTCATCGGACCGTTGCGTTCACTCAGCTGGGCAATCTTGTTGGCGCGCCATTCAGCCTGGTCGATCGTCGACTGGATCCGCTCCTGCAGTTGGGCCTCCATGGTGAAGGCCTTGACGATGGCGATCCCCTGGACGGTTTCCTGGACCGCGCCAAGAACATGCGAATTGAGGATGATGCTTTCTTTGGTCGCGCTGCGCAGCCGCCTCGAGAGATAGCGCAGCCCGATCAGAAGCGGCGGCGCCACGGTAAAGACGATCAGCGTCAAAACCAGATCCTGGAACAGCATGACCCCGATCAGGGCGACAAGCGTCACCAGATCGCGCGCCAGAGAGGTCACGGTGAGGTTCAGGACATCCCGAACGCCGTTGATGTTCTCGTTGATCTGCGCCGCAAGCCTCGCCGAGCGGGCTTCGCTGAAATAGCCGACGGAAAGCGACATCAGATGGCCGAACAGCCGGCGCTGATAGCGGGCAACGATGTTGTTGCCGATCTTCGATAGCGTCACGGCCTGCCCGTAGCCGGCAAACCCGCGGATGACGAAAGCGGCAAAGATCGATCCGCAGATGATCCAGACGAGGTCGGCCCGCCGATTGGCAAACGCCTCGTTGATCACGGCCTCCATGATCCAGGCGGTGAAAGCCGTGGTCGCCGCGACCGTCAGCAGGCAGACGATGGCAAAGGCATAGCCCTTGACGTGTTCGCGTCCGTTTTCAGCGATCACACGCTTGAGGATGGCGGAGACGCTTTCGATATCCGGCTTCTGGCTTTCGGTGTTCCTGGCGTCCAAGAAGAAATGTCCTGTGCGATTGCTCTTTCACGCCCGCGCAGGCGCCGCCGCTCTATAGCCAGTCGCGGCGCCTTTGGCCATAGGCGGGCGTTTTCGACGCTCAGCGCCAGTGCCGCCCCTCGGTGGCCAGACCGAAGTCAGCCGGTGATGTTGCAAACGCGGCAAGCCCATGCAAAGCCGCTTGAGGATGCGTGACGACGAAGGTCGGGATGCCGTGCATCAGGGCCTGATGCGGCGCCTTGTCCTCGAAGGCGGCGCGGAACTCGCCGCTCTGCAGCGCCGGCAGGATTTTTGGCGAAATGCCGCCTGCCAGGAATACACCACCCTTGGCCATGAAGATCAGCGCGAGATCGCCGGCCACCCGGCCGAGATAGGTGGCAAACAGGCTGAGCGCTTCGCCCGCCCTCGCGTCTGCGCCAGAGATACCCGAGGCCGATACTTCGGCGGGCTCGTCGTAACGCGGGGTCAGATTGCCGTCCGCCTTGCAGAGTGCACGGTAGATGTTCATCAGCCCGCGTCCGGACAGAAGCTCTTCGGCGGAAATGCGCCCAAGCGCTGCATTCGGGTCGCGCACCGGCGTCAGATGCGGCCAGATCTGATGATCGCGCGCAGTCCGTGGACCGACATCCACATGCCCACCTTCGCCCGGAACCGGAAACCACATGTCCCGCGCTCTGACCAGGCCGGCAACGCCAAGACCGGTGCCCGGGCCAAGCACGACGCGCGAACCGAGCGGCGCCTCGCTGATGGAGCCAAGGTTCTGCCGGTCACTGGCTTCCAGCGTCGCAGCGGCGAGTGCCTGGGCCTCGAAGTCGTTGAGGAGCAACACTTCGGCAAAGCCGAGATCGGCCATCAGGACCTTCGGACGAACCACCCAGGGACAGTTGGTAAGCGGCACCTCGTCGCCCTTGATCGGCCCGGCCAGCGCCAGGATCAGCGAGCGCGGCTTGTGGCTCGTCGTCTCCAGAACGCAGGTGCGGATCGCATCGTCGATCGTCGCAAAATCCTTGTTCACCACATTGGGGAAGCTGATCCGCTCGCCGCTTTCGTCGATCAGGATCGAGAAGCGGGCATTGGTGCCGCCGATGTCGCCGATCAGGATCGGGAAGGGGAGTTGGTCGTCGCGGTGTGTCTGGGCCATGGTCTGTCCGGTCTTGGGCCCCTCTGCCTTTAGGCAGTCAGGGTCTGCATCAGGATGTCGGCGGTTGCGAGGTTCAGCGCCATCGGAATGTCGTACACGGTCGCAAGCCGCATCAATGCCTTGACATCCACATCATGGGGCATGGGAGTCAAGGGGTCGACGAAGAAGACAAGCATGTCCACTTCGCCGGTCGAGATCAGTGCGCCGATCTGCTGGTCGCCGCCAAGCGGCCCGCTCTTCAACCGGGTGACGTCGAGCTCGGGAACCGCATCCTTGATCCGCCCCCCCGTCGTACCGGTCGCCACGATCCGCCAGTTCATCAGCTTGGCCTGATGACGACTGGCAAATTCCGCCATGTCGTCCTTCTTCTGGTCATGCGCGATCAGGGCGATGCAACGGGTGCGGCTCACGAAAGGTCCCCAGCTGATTTAAATCGATTTGATAAACCCATCTAGCGCAGCACACCGAACTTGAAAAGACGTGCAGCCGTCGATGATTCACCAGCCTGACGGCCGCACAGCGGGCACGGGAACTACCGCTGGCAACTCGAAGGCCTGGCCCCCTGCCGCTTGCGGCGCGACAAAGGCCGAGGCCGCGCTGCTCGGCATTGAACCGCCGCCCGCCTGGTACGTCGCTTCCATCTCGTTGGACGGACCCCGGGCATCCAGGACCATGGCGCAAGCCTTCGGCAGGTCGGAAACCTGCATGGCTCTCGGCTTTGGAGCCGGCTTGGCGTTCGGATCCTTCTTCGGCGCCGCCCAGGGCTCCTGGGTGAACCACCAGGCGAGCGACTTGTCGCAGCCGTCGCCGGGCGGCACGGCCGCCTGCGGCTTGCAGCCGCTCGCGCCGTCGGGGCAGCGCATGCGGATATGGAAATGGGCGTCGTGGCCATAGATCGGTCGGATCTTGCCGAGCACGGAGCGGTCGCCCGTCCAGGTGTCGCAGAGTTTCTTCTTGATCGCCGGATTGACGAAAATGCGCTCCACCTGCGGATAACTCGCCGCCTGCACCACGACCTGCGCATGGGTGTTCGTCCAGAGACGCCGATCAACAGTCAGGAACTTGTCCTTCTGCAGCATCGAGGTGAAAGGCATATCCTCGCGCTGCTGCGCTGAAAGCGGGTTCGCCGGCTTCGGCGTGAACCAGATATCGGCATCCAACCCGATCTGGTGCGAAGCATGGCCTGACAGCATCGGTCCGCCGCGCGGTTGCGAAATGTCCCCGATCAGGATGCCGGATCCCCAGCCGAGCTGCACGGCGTCCCTGGAGAAGCGCTCGAGCAGCGCGATCATCTGCGGATGTCCCCAGCGACGGTTGCGCGAAAGCCGCATCGCTTGCCATGTCGGGCCATCGGTCGGAATGGCAACCGCACCGGCGATACAGCCCTTCGCATAGGATCCATAGGGCGAAGGAGCAGCCTTTGCCGGCAAAGCCATCCCGCCGAAAAGCTCCTTCGCCGGCCGCCCTTCGGCCAGCGCGGTATCGCTGATGACGCTCGCAAAAGCCGCCGCAAGCATCAAGGCGGTGGCAATCGGGCGGGTGCCCCAGGTCTTTTTCATCGTCTGTTTGTCCCCGGTCTGTCCGGATTCCTCTCGGCTGGGTGCCGGGTGAATCACCTGTCAGTCTAGCCTGAAACGGAAATGGGGTGAATCTGCGGAGGCACTCACGCTCACTTCTCTGTCAGTCGTCTGTATTTTGCCTCCATTTGTCCTATTCTGCTTCGCAACCACGGAAAAGAATAAGGGGATCTTGGGTGATGAGTCTGAGGAACAAGCGCGTCGCAATTTGGGGTGTCATTGCCAGTCTGGGGCTGGCCCCCATGATTGCCTCCACTGTCGCCCAAGCGCAGGAACCCGCGGAGCCGTTCCGCCACGGCGTTTCAATTCTCGGCGACGTCAAGTATCCGCCCGGCTTTGCCCGGTTCGATTATGTGAATCCCGAGGCACCCAAGGGCGGCACCTTGCGCATGTCCTCGACCGGAACCTTCGACACGTTCAATCCCGTGCTCGACAGGGGAGAGGCAGCCCCCGGCCTCCCCACAGTCTTTGATACGCTCCTGAAGGACACCAGCGACGAGATCTCTACTGGTTACGGATTGCTCGCCGAAGGCGTCTCCTTCCCGGCCGATATCTCCAGCGCCACGTTCAGGCTCCGGGCCGAAGCGCGCTTCGCCGATGGCGAGCCGGTCCAGCCTGAGGATGTCATCTTCAGCTTCGAAAAGCTGAAAGAGCTGAACCCGCTCTACATGAGCTACTACAGCCATGTGATCTCCGCCGAAAAGACCGGTGATCGCGATGTGACTTTCCGCTTCGATCAGAAGAACAACCGTGAACTGCCGATGATCCTCGGCCAGTTCCCGGTTGTCGCCAAACACTGGTGGGAAGCAAACGGCGGAGACGGTAAGCCGCGAGACATCGCCCGCACCACGCTCGAGCCGGTTATGGGCTCCGGACCCTACAAGATCGCCGAGTTCAATGCCGGCGCCACGATCCGCTACGAGCTGCGCGACGACTATTGGGGCAAGGATCTCAACGTCAACGTCGGCTACAACAACTTCCGCAATGTCACCTACACGATGTTCGGCGACCGCGACGTGGAGTTCGAGGCTTTCCGCTCCGGCAATACCGATTTCTGGCAGGAGACACGTGCCGCCCGCTGGGCAACCGGCTTCGACTTCCCCGCTGCCCAGGATGGCCGCGTGAAGAAGGAGGAATACGAAAACCCATTCCGCGCAACGGGCGTCATGCAGGCACTGGTGCCCAATATGCGCCGCGAACTGTTCAAGGACCAGCGCGTCCGCAAGGCGCTGAATTATGCCCTCGACTTCGAGGAGCTGAACCGCACCGTCTTCTACAACGCCTACCACCGCGTCGACAGCTTTTTCAATGGAACGGAACTTGCCTCCAGCGGGCTGCCCCAAGGCCAGGAACTGGAGCTCCTCACATCTCTCAAGGACAAGGTTCCGGCCTCTGTCTTCGAGACACCCTACGCGAATCCAGTCGGCGGTTCTCCGCAGGCCTCACGCGACAATCTGCGCAAGGCCGTCGAGCTCTTCAAGCAGGCAGGCTATGAACTCCGTGGCAATGCCATGGTCAATTCGCAGACCGGTCAGCCCTTCCGTTTCGAACTCCTGCTGTCCAACCCCCAGCTGGAGGTCGTGGCGGTTCCCTATCAGCAGCAATTGCGCAAGATCGGTGTGGAAATGGCCGTGCGCACGGTCGACCCCTCGCAATACACCAATCGAACACGCACCTTCGACTACGACATGACCTGGACCGTCTGGGCCCAGACGCTCAACCCCGGCAACGAGCAGCGCGACTACTGGGGATCGACATCGGTGAACCGCGAAGGCTCCCAGAACTATGCCGGCATTTCCGATCCGGCCGTCGATGCCCTGATCGAAAAGATCATCTTCCCCGCCGATCGCGATGAGCAGATCGCGGCCACCAAGGCCATGGACCGCGTGCTCCTCGCCCATGATTACGTCATCCCGCTCTACTACGGAGGCACGGCCCGCTATGCCTTCTGGGACAAGTTCGAGCACCCGGCCGAACTGCCGACCTACAGCACCGGCTTTCCCTCGATCTGGTGGGCGAAAAGCCCGTGATCCCGCCTCGGGGCTTGCGCCGGGAGCGTGAGACTCTAGGAATGTAGGGGGCGAATCGCTGGACAACGGAGCGGCTTATATTGGCGGACGAAACGAGCTTGGACATCATGGTGAGACCCGACCCTGAAGCGGGACGTCGCGCATGACCGCCTATATTCTTCGGCGTCTGCTGCTGATGATCCCGACTATGATCGGCATCATGGGCATCTCCTTCATCGTCATCCAGTTCGCCCCCGGCGGCCCGGTCGAACAGGTCATCGCGCAGCTGAGCGGTCAGGGCGACAGCGCTGACGCTCGTCTGTCTGGCGGCGGCGATATGCTGAACCAGTCGGTCGGAACGGAGGAGGGCGGGTCCCGTTATCGCGGCGCCCAGGGCCTCGATCCGGAACTGATCGCCAAACTCGAAAAGCAGTTCGGCTTCGACAAGCCGCCGCTCGAGCGCTTCCTCGAAATGATGTGGAATTACATTCGCTTCGATTTCGGCGAAAGTTTCTTCCGCAACACGTCCGTCATCGACCTGATCATCGAAAAGATGCCGGTGTCGATCTCGCTCGGCCTCTGGGTGCTGCTGATCTCTTATGCGATCTCCATCCCGCTTGGGATCCGGAAGGCCGTCTCTGACGGCTCCCGTTTTGATGTCTGGACTTCAGGCGTCATCGTTATCGGTTATGCCGTCCCGGGCTTCCTCTTCGGCATCCTTCTGATCGTCCTTTTTGCCGGCGGCTCTTTCTTCGACTGGTTCCCGCTTCGGGGTCTCACCTCCGACAATTTCGCCGAACTCTCCTGGTGGGAGAAGGTCATCGACTACTTCTGGCATCTCGCTTTGCCGCTGACCGCACTCCTGCTCTCGGCCTTTGCAACAACGACGCTGCTCACCAAGAATTCTTTCATCGACGAGATCAAGAAACAGTATGTGGTGACTGCGCGCGCCAAGGGTCTCGGCGAACGCCAGGTGCTCTATGGCCATGTCTTCCGCAACGCCATGCTGATCGTGATTGCCGGGATCCCTGCGGCCTTCATCTCCGCCTTCTTCACCGGTTCGCTGCTGATCGAGAACATTTTCTCGCTCGATGGCCTTGGCCGCCTTGGCTATCTCGCTGTCGTCAACCGCGATTACCCGATCGTCTTCGCCACCCTCTACATTTTCTCGCTGATGGGCCTCGTTGTCGGTCTGATCTCCGACCTGATCTACACTTGGATCGATCCGCGCATCGATTTCGACCGGAGGGATGTCTGATGTCCGCCGTCGATACCACCGCCATCACCCCGCCGAAAAAGACCTGGCTCAAGCCCACCAACGCTCGCCGCCTTGAAAACTTCAAGGCGAACCGGCGCGGCTTCTGGTCCTTCTGGATCTTCATGGTCCTGTTCGTGCTCAGCATGTTTGCCGAGTTCATTGCCAATGACCGGCCAATCATCGCATCCTACAAGGGCGAGATCCTCTTCCCCGTCGTCGTCGATTATCCGGAAGAAAAATTCGGCGGCTTCCTTGCCGTCACCGATTATCGCTCGCCCTTCATCTCAGACGAGATCAACGCCAACGGCTGGATGATCTGGCCGCCGATCCGCTACTCCTACCGCACGGTCAATTCCGAGGTCCCGCATTCGGCACCAACGGCGCCCTTCTGGCTGATGGACAAGGAGACCCGCTGCGCCGCCTATCCGCTGAAGGCAGAAGACCCCAACTGCGTGCTCGGCAACATGAACTGGCTCGGCACAGACGACCAGGCGCGCGACGTCATGGCGCGCATGATCTATGGCTTCCGCATCTCGATCCTCTTCGGGCTCGCACTCACGCTCGCCTCCGCTGCGATCGGGGTGACGGCCGGTGCCGTGCAGGGTTATTTTGGCGGCTGGACCGATCTCCTGATGCAGCGCTTCATCGAGATCTGGTCGTCCATGCCGGTCCTCTACATTCTCTTGATCATCGCAGCCATCCTGCCGCCCGGCTTCTTCGTCCTGCTCGGCATCATGCTGCTCTTCTCCTGGGTCGGTTTCGTCGGCATCGTTCGCGCCGAGTTCCTGCGCGCGCGAAACTTCGAATATGTGAATGCGGCCCGCGCCCTTGGTGTCGGCAACTGGACCATCATGTTCCGCCACCTGCTGCCGAACGCCATGGTCGCGACCCTAACCTTCCTGCCCTTCATCCTCTCCGGCTCGATCACAACGCTCACCTCGCTCGACTTCCTCGGCTTCGGCATGCCCCCCGGCTCGCCCTCGCTCGGCGAACTGATTGCCCAGGGCAAACGCAACCTCCAGGCCCCCTGGCTCGGCCTCACCGCCTTCTTCACAATGTCGATCATGCTGTCGCTGCTGATCTTCGTCGGCGAAGCCGTCCGCGATGCGTTTGATCCGAGGAAGACCTTCCGATGAGCGAACACATGAAGCCTCTGCTCTCCGTGCGCGATCTCTCCGTCGCCTTCCACCAGGGCGGTCGCGAAAGCCTGGCGGTTGATCGCGTCTCCTTCGACATCGGACGTGGCGAGATCGTCGCTTTGGTCGGCGAATCCGGCTCCGGCAAGTCCGTCTCCGCCGCGTCGATCCTGAAGCTCCTGCCTTATCCCGCCGCCAGCCACCCCTCCGGCCAGATCCTTTTCGACGGTCGTGACTTGATGACAGCCAGCGAGCCGGAGCTCCGCTCGGTGCGCGGCAACGACATCACCATGATCTTCCAGGAGCCGATGACGTCGCTCAATCCGCTACACACGATCGAGCGGCAGATCGGCGAGATCCTGGCCCTGCATCAGGGTCTGGAAGGTGATGGCGCGCGTGCCCGGGTGCTTGAACTCCTACATCAAGTCGGCATCCGCGAACCGGAGAAGCGGCTGTCAGCTTTTCCGCATGAGCTCTCCGGCGGCCAGCGCCAGCGCGTGATGATCGCCATGGCGCTTGCCAACCGCCCCAAGCTCCTGATCGCCGACGAGCCGACCACCGCACTCGACGTCACGGTCCAGGCCCAGATCCTCGAACTCCTGGGCCGTCTGAAGTCCGAGCATGGCATGTCGATGCTTTTCATCACCCACGATCTCGGCATTGTCCGCAAGTTTGCCGATCGCGTCTGCGTCATGACCAAGGGTGAGATCGTCGAGGCGGGCGCGGTCGAAGAGATTTTCGAGCGTCCGCAGCATCCCTATACGAAGAAGCTGCTCGCCTCCGAGCCACGCGGCGAACCGCCGTTGCTGGACGAGACAAAGCCCATTGTCATGCAGGGCGAAGACATCCGTGTCTGGTTCCCGATCAAGGCCGGGTTCCTGCGCCGCACCGTCGACCACGTGAAGGCGGTTGACGGCGTTGACCTCACGCTCAGAGCCGGCCAGACACTCGGCGTCGTCGGCGAATCCGGCTCGGGCAAGACCACACTTGGCCTTGCACTTTCGCGCCTCATCTCGTCAAAGGGCCGCATCAGTTTCATCGGCAAGGACATCCACGCCTTCTCCTACAGCGAAATGCGCCCCTTGCGAGATCGCCTTCAGATCGTCTTCCAGGATCCCTTCGGCTCGCTCAGTCCCCGCATGTCGGTGGGCGAGATCATCGCCGAAGGACTGAAGGTCCACGAAAAGCAGCTCACGGCGGAGGAGCGCGACAGCCGCGTTGCCTGGGCACTCGAAGAAGTCGGCCTCGATCCCGCAACTCGCTGGCGCTACCCGCATGAATTCTCCGGCGGCCAGCGCCAGCGCATCGCAATTGCCCGAGCCATGGTTCTGAAACCCCGTTTCGTCATGCTCGACGAACCGACGTCCGCCCTCGACATGACGGTGCAGGCTCAGGTCGTCGATCTCCTGCGCGACCTGCAAGCTAAGCACGACCTCGCCTATCTCTTCATCAGCCATGACCTGAAGGTGGTGAAGGCTCTCGCCAACGAGCTGATCGTCATGCGCGGCGGCAAGGTAGTCGAAAAGGGGCCCGCAGCAGAAGTCTTTGCCGCCCCGAAGGCCGATTACACCCGCGCCCTGATGGCCGCCGCGTTCAATCTTGAAGCCGTCGAGGCCGGCGGCATCCGCCAATAATGTGAGTTCCCCATGTCCGACAAACGCCCTGTTGTCATCGACCTCCGCTTCGCGCGCGAAAGCGTGGTGTCCGCCCTCCGGTCCGCCTTCAAGGATCGACCTGTCATCGACATGGGCGACCCGGCAAATGCAGATCGGGACCTCACCGATGCCGAATTCGCCGTCGTCTGGAAGCCGGACCCGGCATTGTTCCAGCGGGCGTCTGGCTTGAAGGCCATCTTCTCCGGTGGCGCGGGCGTCGATCACATCCTCTCGGCCTATGAACTGCCGGACCTCCCCATCATCCGATTCGTCGATCGCAGCCTGACGGACCGCATGAGCGAATGGGTCGTCTGGCAATGCCTTCACCACCTGCGCGACGGCATCGCCTATGCCGGCCAGCAGCGAGATCGCATTTGGCACGAGATCGCCGATCAGCCCGAGGCCCGAGACGTCACCGTCGGCGTCATGGGCCTTGGCGTCCTCGGGGCGGACGCCGTCCGCAAGCTCAAGGTCATGGGCTTCGATGTCATTGGCTGGTCGCGTCGACCGAAGGCAATCGACGGTGTCGAAACCTTCGATGCCTCGAAGCTCGACGCCTTCCTCGGTCGAGCCGACATCCTCGTCGGTCTTCTACCCCTGACGGACGATACCCGCGGCATCTATGATCGCGCTCTCTTCTCCAAGCTTCGCCGTACCGGCGCCTTAGGCGGCCCGGTTTTCCTCAATGCCGGCCGTGGCGGCAGCCAGAAGGAAGCCGAACTGATCGAGTGCCTGACCGACGGAACGCTGAAGGCAGCATCCCTGGACGTGTTCGAAAAAGAGCCGCTTGCCGCTGATAGCCCACTCTGGTCCATGCCCAATGTGATCGTCACGCCTCACGCGGCAGCGGCGTCCGATGTCCGCGCCCTTTGCCGCCATGTGGAAGCGCAGATCGTTCGCCTGGAGGCCGGCAATCCTCTGGAATTCGTCGTCGACCGCACGTCCGGATACTGAGCAACGGCTGAATTCGCGGAACAAACCGCGATAGCCCCCGTTTGTCCTGATGAAAAGCGCCTTGAGCGCCTCGGAACAATGGGAGCATCACCATGAGCAACAGAACCGATATGCCCGACACGACCGACCGTCGGACCCGTGGCCTGAAGCCCGAGCCCATGACCCCGGTCGAGGCCCGCCAGGGCTTTCGCGGCAAACCCGTCCTGATCGTCCTTCTCGGCGGACTAATCCTCGCCATGCTGGTCTGGATCCCGGCGGAATGGTGGGGCAATTCGATTGCCCCTGATAACCCGGCCAATGAGTCGCAGCAGACGGCTCCGGCTCCATCTCCGGGCGGCACGGCCAGCGAAGGCCAAAACATGCCGCAGTCTAACCCCACCCCGGGCCAGTAATTGCAACCTGTCCGATGAGTGCACCTCGCTCACTGGACAATCTGAAATCGATTGCCGATAACTGCTGCGGAAGCGACCGAAGATTCCGGTCGCTCGCCGCAGCGACTGCTGCGGGTGGGAAGGCAGTGGATTATGACCAAGACAGATATCGCGACCAGGGTCTACAATCACACCTGGAAGCTTGATCCCATCATCCGCAGCCTCATAGACACCGACTTCTACAAGCTCTTGATGCTTCAGATGATCTGGAAGCTCTATCCGGAAGTCAACGCAACCTTCACGCTGATCAACCGCACCACCTCGGTCCGTCTCGCCGATGAGATCGACGAGCAGGAGTTGCGCGATCAGCTGGATCACGTTCGATCGCTGCGTTTGACCAAGAAGGAAATGATCTGGCTTGCGGGTAACACCTTTTATGGCCGGGCCCAGATCTTTGAACCGGAATTCCTCGCCTGGCTCGGCAATCTCCAGCTCCCAGAATATGAGCTCGCCAAGCGCGACGGCCAATATGAGCTGACCTTCCATGGCAGCTGGATGGAGACGACGCTCTGGGAAATCCCGGCACTTGCCATCATCAACGAGTTGCGCTCGCGCGCTGCCATGCGCAGCCTCGGCTATTTCACACTCGACGTGCTCTATGCACGCGCCAAGGCCAAGATGTGGTCCAAGGTCGAGCGCCTGCGTGAGCTTCCTGGCCTGCGCATTTCCGATTTCGGCACCCGCCGCCGCCACAGCTTCCTCTGGCAGCGCTGGTGCGTCGATGCCCTGAAGGAAGGCATCGGTCCAGCTTTTACCGGCACCAGCAATGTCCTGCTGGCCATGGATTCTGATCTCGAAGCGGTCGGTACCAACGCTCACGAACTGCCAATGGTCGTCGCGGCACTTGCCAAGACTGACGAACAGTTGGCAGCAGCACCCTATCAGGTCCTGAAAGACTGGAATCGTCTCTACGGCGGCAACCTTTTGATCGTTCTTCCCGATGCTTATGGCACCACATCCTTCCTGGAGCACGCGCCGGAATGGGTGGCAGACTGGACGGGCTTCCGCCCAGACAGCGCGCCGCCGATCGAGGGTGGTGAGAAGATCATCGACTGGTGGAAAAAGATGGGCCGCGATCCGCGCAAGAAGCTGCTGATCTTCTCCGACGGCCTCGATGTCGATGCGATCATCGACACTTACCGACATTTCGCCGGTCGCGTGCGCATGTCCTTTGGCTGGGGCACCAATCTCACCAATGATTTCGCAGGCTGCGCGCCCGTGGAAATCGCCGGCCTGAAGCCGATCTCGATCGTCTGCAAGGTGTCGGAAGCCAACGGCCGTCCGGCCGTGAAGCTCTCGGACAATCCGCGCAAGGCGACCGGAGATCCGGCGGAAGTCGATCGTTACCTGCGCTTCTTCGGGTCGAAGGACCGCGTCGAGCAGGCCGTGCTCGTCTGACCATTTCCCTTTGATGCTTGATACCGAGTCTCGATGATAGAGACTTGGTATTAGCAGTCTTGCATCCGCCCCTTTCGCGATGCAGTCTGATCGCTGCGGGAGGGAGCCCGCGATCTGCAAGGGAGGAATGCTGCATGGACATGCAAGGCAGCGAGCGCATAGAGGCGCCGGTTGAGACCGTATGGCAGGCCCTGAACGACCCCGAGATACTCCGCCAATCGATCCCCGGCTGCGAAAGCCTGGAAAAAACCTCCGACACCCACATGACCGCCAAAGTCGTCCTGAAGATCGGGCCGATCAAGGCAAAGTTCGAAGGTGCTGTCGAACTGCAGAACCTCAACCCGCCGCATTCATACACCATCGCCGGTGAAGGTAAGGGTGGCCTTGCGGGCTTTGCCAAGGGCGGTGCCGACGTCACGCTGGCGTCCGAAGAGGACGGTGCCACTCTACTGACCTATACGGTGAGAGCAGAGGTAGGGGGCAAGATCGCTCAGCTCGGAAGCCGCCTGATCGAATCGACGTCGAAAAAACTGGCCGGCGAATTCTTCTCGAACTTCAGCGCCGCCGTCACGGCCGGTGACGTAAAGGCCGAGGCTTGACCGCACGTCGGCAATACGGTGAAAGCCCTGCGCAAGGAAAGATCATCATCGTGGAACCAGCCGAGATGATTCGGCCTTAAGGGGACATGACGATGAACGAAGGACCTGATCAGTATTTCGAGCAGCAGGACATGGCAGTCAAGCTGATGCTTCTCGAGAACAAATCCGACGAACTGACGGATATCCTGGTGGAAGCGCTGCAGGATGCGCTGAAGCTCCTCGAAGAGGAACTCGCGACCGTTCACTGACCTTGCGCGACCGGTGGCTCAGAACCGGTCGGACACCTGGATGCCAGCGGGGCCCAGAATGACGGCGATCAGTACGGGCAGGAAGAACAGGATCATTGGAACGGTGAGCTTCGGAGGCAGGGCTGCGGCCTTCTTCTCCGCCTCGTTCATGCGCTCGTCGCGACCTTCCTGAGCCAGAACGCGCAAGGCCTGCGCCACCGGGGTACCGTATCGATCGGCCTGGATGAGGGCCTGAACCACGTTCCGGACGCCGTCGAGCTGCGTGCGTGTCCCGAGATTTTCGAGAGCCTGCCGCCGATCGGGCAAGAACGACAGTTCGGCCGTCGTCAGCACCATTTCTTCTGCCAGCTCCGGCGACTGCTCGCCGATCTCCTCCGACACGCGTCGCATGGAGGCTTCGAGCGAAATGCCCGATTCGACGCAAATCAGCATCAGGTCAAGCGCATCTGGCCAGGCCCGCTTGATCGACTGTTGCCGCTTGCTGATGCGGTTCGAAATATAGATGTTCGGCAGATAGAAACCGATATAGCCGCCGACGATGGTGGCAAAAAGCCGGATCGGCAGAGGCTTTTCCGCCAGATTTCCCATCACGAAGATCCAGAACGCCGTGAGCGCCAGCGTCGCGAAGGGCAATAGGAAGCGCGCGACCAGAAACACGTTCAGCGCGTTCTGTGATCTGAGGCCGGCTGCCTTCAACTTGTCGACCGTTGTGTCGTCTACAAGCGCTTTGCGCAGGTTGAAGCGCTCCACGAGCTTGAGAGCCGACTTGTTGTTTGTCGTTCTGAGCGAAGCGCGGCTCTGTGCGGTTTCCGCATTCAGCTTCGCCCGCTCCCGGGCCCGGATCAGGTCGCGCTCGGTCGAGACGGCGCGCATCCGCTTGTTCAGGTCGCCGCGCTCCAGATAGGGCATCGCGATAGTGTAAAACGTCCCGAAAACCGCGAGCGCCACGAGCACGGCGATCAGCAGGGCGGGATCGGTGACTTGTGCGGCCCAGTCTTCCGTCATCGCGTCCGTTCCTCAGATCTCGAAGTTGATCATGTTGCGCATCACAAGTAGCCCGATGCTCATCCAGACCGCCGAGAAGCCGAGGATCAGATGTCCGCGGGAATCGGTGAAGAGGATCATGATGTAGGCTGGCGACGTCAGGTAGACGAGAAGCGCCACGATAAAGGGCAGGGCGCCGATGATTGCAGCCGAAGCCTTCGCTTCCATCGAAAGCGCATTGACCTTGGCCTTCATCTTCTTGCGATCGCGCAGCACGCGGGAAAGGTTCGACAGGGCTTCCGAAAGGTTGCCGCCCGCCTGCCCCTGGATGGCGATGACGATGGAAAAGAAGCTCACTTCGTTGAGCGGCATGGTCTGGTGCATGCGGGCGACTGAATCGGGCACGCTGAGACCAAGCTGTTGCGACTCGACCATGCGACGAAATTCGGCCTTGACCGGCTCCTGACCATCCGAGGCGATCATCCGGATCGCATCATTCAACGGGAGGCCGGACCGGATCGAACGCACCATGACGTCGAGCGAGTTCGGAAATTCCTCAAGAAACTTCTTCTGCCGTCGGCTGACGAGAAATCCGACGATCCAGCGCGGCAAACCGAGGCCCGCAACGAAGGAGGCGCCGGCCATCACGAGCGGCGGCATGCCGGAAAGGAAGGTCATTGCGAGCACGACAAGACCGAGAACCGCGCTCATCAGATAGAACTGTGTCAACGTCACCGACAGGCCGGACTGCGCCAGCTTGGCTTTCAGGCTCGTGGCATTGGCCTTCTTAGTTTTCTCCTGCTGCTGCTTCTTTTCCAGCTCTTTCAGAGAATCCTGGACCGACTTACGGCGTTTGGAGACTTCCTGCACGCGGTCGCGTGCGGCCTTCATCTGATTGGTGTCCGTCTCGGCGGACCTGACGCGGTTGATGCGGCTTGACGTCTTCTTGTCGGTTTCGATCCGCGAAAAGAGCACACCATAAGCCACTGCACCGGTCGAGACGGCGACCAGGAGCACAATGGCGATAATGGTGGGATCGATGCCGAACATATTGGTTAGATCCCCTTCGACTTCTGTTCCATCGTATCCAGAGCGGCCGCCAGACGCCGATCCTCGTTGTAGTAACGGGCGCGATCCCAGAAATGCGGCTTGCCGATGCCGGTCGACATGTGCCGGCCGATGATCTTGCCGCCGGCGTCTTCGCCGTCGATCTCGTAGCGCATCAGGTCCTGAGTGATGATCACATCGCCTTCCATCCCGATCACCTCGGTGATGTGGGTGATGCGGCGCGAACCGTCGCGCAGGCGTGCCGCCTGGATGATGACGTCGATCGAGCCGGAGATGATTTCGCGGACGGTCTTGGCCGGCAGCGAGAAGCCGCCCATGGCGATCATCGATTCCATACGGCTCAGGCATTCGCGCGGCGTGTTGGCGTGGATCGTACCCATCGAGCCGTCGTGGCCGGTGTTCATCGCCTGAAGAAGGTCGAAAACTTCAGGTCCGCGCACTTCACCGACGATGATGCGTTCCGGACGCATACGCAGGCAGTTCTTCACGAGGTCACGCATGGTGATCTCGCCTTCGCCTTCGATATTAGGCGGACGCGTTTCAAGACGCACGACATGCGGCTGCTGCAGCTGAAGTTCAGCCGTATCTTCGCAGGTGATGATGCGCTCGTCCGAATCGATGAAACCGGTAAGGCAGTTGAGAAGCGTTGTCTTACCCGAGCCGGTACCGCCAGAGATGACGACATTGCAGCGTACGCGGCCGATGATCTGCAGGACCTCGGCACCTTCCGGGGTGATCGCCCCGAACTTGACGAGCTGAGCGAGGTTCAGCTTGTCCTTCTTGAACTTACGAATGGTGAGTGCTGGCCCGTCGATCGCAAGCGGCGGAGCGATGACGTTCACACGCGAACCGTCGGGAAGACGCGCGTCGCAGATCGGGCTGGATTCATCGACGCGGCGGCCGACCTGGCTGACGATACGCTGGCAGATCGACAGAAGCTGCGAATTGTCGCGGAAGCGGATCTCCGACTCGATCGTCTTTCCACCGACTTCGATGAAGGTCTGGCCAGCCCCGTTGACCATGATATCGGCGATATCGTCGCGTGCCAGCAGTGGCTCGAGCGGACCATAGCCCAGAACGTCGTTACAGATGTCCTCGAGCAGCTCTTCCTGCTCGGAGATCGACATCGCGAAATTTTTGATCGTGATGATGTCGTTGACGATATCGCGGATTTCTTCGCGCGCGCTTTCGCCATCGAGCTTGGCCAACTGCGACAGGTCGATCGTGTCGATCAGCGCCGAAAACACCTGGCTCTTGGTGTCGTAATAATCTTCCGTCCGCGGTGGCTTCTTGCGGCTCGGGGTCTGCATCGAAGGCGGTGTCACCTGCTGCCGGTTGCTGACCTCAGGGCTGCCAGGCTCGATCAGCGTGCTGGAGCGTGCCGCAGGCGCGGCAGCAGCCGGCTGTGCGGGGATCGTGCCGATACCCGCCCCACCTTTGCCGAAACCGTCGTTTCCGCGTTTGCCAAACATGAGCTCTACCTGTTCCTGTTACGGGTCTACTTCTTGCGCAGTTTCTCGATGAACGAGCCGAGTCCCGCCTTCTTGGGCTTCTTGATCGTCGCGCGGCCCGTCACGAGATGGGCAAGCTGCGAGAAGGTCTCCGCCGTCGGCGACTTCGCATCCATTTCGCTGATCATCCGACCACTATTGGCTGCCGTGCCGAAAAGCTGCGCGTCAAAGGGAATGATCGCGACCGGCTCAAGCTCGAGCGGTTCGAAGAAATCAGACGGCGCGATCTCCGGCCGCTTCGGCATCCCCACCTGATTGAGGATCAGATGCGGCGGCTTGTCCTGCGGCCTCAGCTTCTTCAGCGCGTCGATCATGTTCTTCATGTTGCGCAGGTTGGCGAGGTCGGGCGCACAGGTAATGACGATCTCGTCGACATCGGCCAGCACCGCCCGCGTCCAGTCCGCCCAGGTGTGCGGCAGGTCGAGCACGGTCACCGGCGCGCTGCGCTGGAGAACATCGAGGATCGGTTGGAAGGCCCCACGCTCGTAGTCATAGCCGCGGTCGAGCATCGAAGGTGCCGCGAGCAGCGAAAGGTTCTGACCGCATTTCGTCAGCAGGCGGTCGAGGAACACCTCGTCCAATCGCTCCGGCGAAAACACGGCTTCCGCCATGCCCTGGGCTGGATCCTGGTCGAAGTCGATATTCGCGGTGCCGAAGGGAAGATCGAGGTCGGCGAGAACAGTTTCGGTCGAAAACAGCGAGGAGATGCCGAAGGCACAGTTATGCGCGATAGTCGAGGAACCCACGCCGCCCTTGGCGCCGATGAAGGCAATGCTGCGACCGAGCGGCTCAGCCTCGGGATCAACGAAGATCGAGGCAATCGCGCCCATCATGTCGGCCATGCTGAAGGGTGCTACGATGTATTCCGAAATGCCGCTGCGGATGAGTTCGCGATAGAGCGCGATATCGTTGTGGCGACCGACCACGATGACGCGAGAACTCGGGTCGCAGACCTCGGCCAGAGGTGCGAGTTCGCTCAAGAGATCACGTGGCGCCGCATCCGTCTCCAAAATGATCAGGTTCGGCGTCGGCGTCGACGAGAACATGTTCGCCGCAGCAGAGATATTGCCATGCGTAACGCGCATGCTGACGCGCGCCATGCGCCGATCGCCTGCGCATTGCTCCATCGTCCGATGCACCGTCTCGCTGATGCAGAAGGCATGGATGGAAATGCGTGGCAGTGGCCGCAGGTTCTCGACGTCTCCAGCCGTAACGGTCGCGGAAGCCCCGTGATATCCGTCATTGGTATCGCCGATGTCATAATCGATCGCGTTCATGCTCTCATCCCGTCCTCTTGGACCGCTGCCGCATCAGTTGGTGGAGGTGTCACTTCCGTCGCGATAGAGACCGATGACGGTCGACCGCCGGGTCGCGTCGATCGGTGCCATATCGCGGGGGGTAACGAGATCCATCGGATTGGCAATCTGAGCGGCGAGGTTGCTCTGCGTCGCGCAGCCGAAATTGTGGTAGTTCTTGTTGCTGAAGGTGTTGTTCTGCAGATCCTCGGGCCACTCGCCGCAAGGGTTGGTCATCGCCGTGATCGCCACATAGCTGATCCGCACCGGTGCGGCATTGCTGTTCGCCTCAGCCTGATACGAGGTCTCGATGATCCGGTTCGAAGGCACGCCGCGGGTGGTCAGAACCTGACGGATCTGCTTGCGCATGGCAGAGGCCGCACCGGAATTCGGCGAACCGTGCGGAATCATGACCTGGATCGTACCCGTAGAGGCCGAGAGGTAGTCTGCGGCAAAGCCTGCAATCGAATCCTGCACGCTCACTGTCAGCCTGTGGTCGCCGGAAGCGATCGGAACGTCGAGCGTGTGCTCGACCTCGCTCAGCATGATCGGATGGCGCGTGCGGTAGTCGTCCGGAACGGCCGATGTCGACATCTGATCCTTCATGCTGCCGCAGCCGGAAAGCACGGCGGCCGAGCCGATGATCAGGCTGGAAAGAACGAGACGCTGGAATGACTGACGTGCGGATGCCATGGCTGGCCGACTTTCCCTGACTTGACGTGCCGAGTGTTTCATCACGATCCTCGCGCCGTTCACTTGTAGATGAAGCCTACCGCGCCATGGTATTGGCCGGTCGGTTCGCTGTTCTCGCGGCGGCCATAGACCTTGTTCACCTTGTTCAGGAAGAAGGTCGCACCGTCGTTCTCGGGGTTGAAATTGTCATCCGGGCGCGACAGCGCGCCGCGCGCCACAGGCCGCACCAGATAGGGCGTCGCAATGATGACGAGTTCGGTCTCGTTGCGCTGGAAGTCCTTGCTTCGGAAAAGCGTGCCCAGCACCGGAACCTTGGAAAGGCCCGGCAGGCCCGACATTGCCTGGCGGATATTGTCCTGCACGAGACCGGCAATCACGATCGAACCACCGGACGGCAGTTCCACTGTTGTCGACGCTTCGCGCTTGCGGATCGAGAGATAGGTCGAACCAGGAATCTGGTTCAGGATGTTGCCCGTCACCTGGGATGCTTCCCAGGTGGGTTCCGAGACATTGGTCTCGATCTGCAGGCTGATGCGGCCGGGGGCGAGCACCACAGGGCGGAAGTTCAGCTCGATCCCGTAGTCGACCGACTGTGTCGTGCGGTCGATGGATATGCCCTCTTCGTCGCTGGTTACTTCTTGCTGACCGGCGAGTCGGAACTCACCGCCGACATAGAACTTTGCCGGCTCACCCGAAATCGCTGTGAGGCTCGGCTCTGCGAGCGTCCGCATGACGCCGGCCTGTTCCATGGCATTGATGTAGGTATTGATCCCGAGGCTGCCGATGCCTGCGGAAATCGTGGCAGTACCGGTCGGATCGATCGCATTGCCGAGGTTCGAAGGGTTGGCGTAGCTGATGCCCGTCGAGCCGTCGGAAATGCTACCCGAGAAGCCGAGCTGCTTCAGCACCTGGCGGCTCACTTCCGCCACGGTGACCTTGAGCGTCACCTGATCCTCACCCTCGATTGTCAGGAGGTTGACGATCTGTGATGTCTGTCTCTGTTCGGCATAGATCGCGACGGCGCCGTCGCCGCTGCTCTCGCTTGTTGCGGTCGTGTTGCGGGTGGTCGCTTCACCGCCCTTGAGGAAGGCTTCGGCGAGGCTGGCTGCACGAGATGCATCCTGCGGCGTGCGCACTGTGCCTGTCAGCACGATGTTGTCAGAGACAATCTCGACCTTAATGTCGGATTCTGGAATGAAGCGCCGCAAATTGGTTTCAAGGCCCGAGATATCGCGCTCGATCTGGATATCGAGGCTGACGATCTCGTTGCCGTCGGCACCGAAGATGAAGATATTCGTCTGGCCGACCATCTTGCCGAACAGATAGATCCGGCGAGACGAGCGCGTCACGGCGTCGGCCATCACAGGGTCGGCTACGAGGATATCGTGTGCGTCCGCCGGCAAATCGACGACCAGCGCCTTGTTCAGCCCGAGCTTGATGGCCCTGCGTGCGCCAGGGCCTGAATTGGTGATCCGGAGCACCGATTCCTGTGCTGCTTCAGCCGCGGGGAAGGGCGATCCGTGCTTGGAAAACGAGGTCGGTACGCCGCTGATCGCCATGGCAAAGGCAATGCTGGCGGTCAAGGAAACTCGAAGTTGGTGCGTCAGGCTGGCCACGATGCGTCCCCACTCACTGCATGGAATTGGCTGGCGAGGCGGTCGATTTGACGACCTCGCCGGACTTGATGACCTGGATGGTCGGCTGGCCGTCTCCGCCGCTTAACAGATGCTCGGCGGCGGAGGTGTCTTCCTCCTGGGCATCTGCAACGGAACGAAGTGCCAGCGACAGGCGGTCGGCCATCTGCTGGGCAACGGTAATCACTTTGGTCTGGTCCGGTGTCAGCTCCAGCGTCGCGGTCGTGCCGATAACGGATTTGGATCCATCGGGCGCTTCCTCGATTTGCTGGTCGATTGCGAGAACCCGCACGTTGGACAGAACGGTTTCCGTCAGGAAGTTGTCCTCGTCGCCCTTGCGCACCATGATCACGTCGACCCGGTCGTTCGGCAGGATGAAGCCGCCGGCGCCGGTCGCAACCGAGATTTCGGTGGAGACGGCGCGCTTGCCGGAAGGCAGCAGCGCAGAAAGGATGCGGGACGAGGAATCGGCGATCTTTTCCCGGCGCAAGGGTTCGCCCTCGAAGACCGGCAGGCGGACGACGACGCCCGTTAACTCCGTCAGCGCGTCAGGCCGTGTGGAAGACGTGATGAAGCCGTCGACGAGGCTTCCCTCCGGCCAGGGCATCCAGCGCATGGACGTTTCATCGAGCCGGGCACCGACGGGCAAGTTCTTGGCCGAGACCAAAACGTCGATCGTCGGTTCCTTTTCGACGACAGAGTCTTGAACGATAACGGTCTGGTTGCCGCTCAGCCGCATGGCGAGGAGACCGGCCATACCGGCGGCCACGACGGCGACAGCGAGTATGATGAGGCGGGCGGGTTTCATGATCGATCCTCGGGCGACGCAATAGGTTCTGCCGGCAAGATTGATCAGGAATTGGTGTACTTATAGTTAATAAGCCGCTTACAATCGTAGTTAATAGAAGGTTTCTCGCGCGCCCTCAGTGGAGGTTTTGTATCGCGGCCACGACGAGCGGGGAGCTGGGATAGGCAATCAATCCGGCAGCGCCGATGGCGATTGCATAGGGAATTTTGTTCGCGACCATCAGGGTTTGGGGAAGCTTCATCCCGACCGTCGCCAGCTTGTCCCAGTTTGCGCGCAGCAGAATCACGGCAACGGTCAACAGGCCACCGATATATCCCGTGAACGCCAGAAACTCGAAGAGGGACGTGTTGAAACCGAACCACAGTGCCGCCGCGGTCAGGATCTTGGCGTCGCCGCCTCCCATGACATTCAAAGCGAAAAGCGTGAAGCAGACGGCGAAGACCATCAGGGCTGCGGCCAGATGCCAGCCAATCTCGACAAGGCCGAGACCACTGAATGGCATGATCAGGAAAAAGGACGCAGCAAGGATAGCAGGGATCCGGTTGGGGATCTTCATCTCCAGGAAGTCGGTCAACGACGCCAAGACGAGACAGAGCGGAGGAATGAGAAAGACGGCCGCATTATACATGTGAAGCTCCCAGTCAGATCGCCATTCTGGCTGAAATCTGTTTGCAAATGGCAAACGGCGAGGTCCATTGAATGGTCAGAAACTGAAAAAGCCGCCCTGAGGCGGCTTTAACAGACAGTCGATGAGGACCGCTTAGTACTTGGCAGCCGCGTTGGTCATCTTGGTCGAGACCCCAGCGAACGTGTTGTTCAGAGCCGTACCCAGGGTCGTCGCGCCGGTGATGAGCGCTACGGAAATCAGGGCGGCGATCAGGCCGTATTCGATGGCGGTTGCGCCGGACTCGTCCTTGACGAAACGTGCGAAAAGCTTGGTCATGTTATTTCTCCTACTCCGCGAGGTTGATCAGCACTGCCGGCAACTGTTTGCCGTTGCTCGGATGTCGCCAACCTAAACGCCGCCGTGTTGCCATCGACTTAAGAAAAACGGTTAGCAGATCGTGAAACGCCGCTAGCATTCGCCGTGGTAAACGAATGCTGGAGACGACTGTTAAGATGCCGCGAAATGCCCCGGGTTTCCGGCTTTTTGCCTTCCATGACGGCGTATCCGCCGCAGCACGTGCCCGCTTGGCAGACGGGGGCAAGAGCCGAGTTAACAAGTCCTGCCGCTTTATCGTACCGAGATGGCACGGATTGAGGGTTCCAGGCATGTGCTGGCGATGAAAAAGGGGCGCGCGGGCGACGGGACGGGCCCCGAAGTCGGCCTTCTCACCGGTTTAACGCTTCATTCACCTAAAGCCGGCATCCTCACGGCACTTCTTCACGCGCGTATTCCAAAGGCACGTCCATGTCCGATCGTCGTTTCGCCGCTGCCGCAGCCATGATCCTGGCCATTGCCATGGTCGCGCCCGCGCCCACAGCGTATGCGGAGGATGAAGGCATCCTGCGTGTCTATATGAATAGCGCGCGGGTCCTGAAGCTGGATCGCCCCGTGAGCAAGGTTATCGTCGGGAATGCGGAGGTGGCGGATGCCACGGTCGCCGATTCAAAGACGATCGTCTTGACCGGCCGCTCTTACGGAACCACCAACCTCGTCCTGCTCGATGCCGATGGCAATGCGATTGTCGACGAGCGGATCCTCGTGTCCATCGACGAAGCGAGCACCGTCCGCGTGTTCAAGTCGACGGCACGCACCGTCCTTTCCTGCACGCCGAACTGTGAGGAACACGCCCAGACCGGCGCCACTCCGTAACGTTTGCGAGTTTTCGGTTCTGCCGGCTCTGCAAAGTGTAAATATTCGGGAAACGGAAAATCAACATTTGGCCCGTAGCTTCTCCTCATCTTTGAGGGTGAACAAGGCTATGACGAGCCAGCATATCGATCGACATCAAAGGATTGAGCGCATCCGCAGACCACGCTTCCGTCTCTGGCGGAAACTTGCGCGGTCGAGAGATGGCGCGGCTGCCATTGAATTCGCGATCTTGGCGATCCCCTATTTCCTGATCGTCTTCGCGATCATCGAGACCTTTGTTGCCTTTGCCGCCGAGCAGCTTGTGACCAACGCGGTCAATACGCTCGGCCGGCAGCTGCGCACCGGACAGATTACCTACCAGCTAAACCGTGTCGACACGGACATGGATGTGACGAAGTTCCGCAGAGCCTTCTGCAACGAGGTTAACATCATGATCCAGTGCTCGGAGAGTGAAATCACCACGCCGAGCAAGCTCTATATCGATGCCCGGACCTTTGCGAGTTTCGCTGCCATTCCGAAAACCATCCCGCGTGTCTCGACGGCCAGCTACGCCGATATCGATCCGACCAGCTTCAAGTTCACGCCCGGCGGCCCCTCCACGATCAACATGCTGCGCGCCTACTACCGCTGGCAGGTGATCACGGACCTCGTCCGCCCCTACATCACGACCATTCGCCCCGCCGATGGCTCCATGCCGTCAGACTTCCTGATCGTCGCCACCACCGCCTTCCAAAACGAGAACTATCCATGAGCACCAGCGGCCGAGATATGTCCTTGCTGATACGAAGCGCGACCTCTCTGCAGCGCGGCGTGGCGGGTGCTCGAAGCACGTTCAGGCGCTTCCTGCATGACCGGCAGGGCGTCGGAGGCGTGGAATTCGCCATCGTCGCTCCCATGCTCATCGTCCTCTATCTCATGGCTTTTGAACTCACCATGGGTCTTAGCGTCGCCAAAAAGACGTCGATGGCGAGCAGCACCGTGGCCGATCTCGTCGCCCGCCAGGAAAAGGTCAACAAGACCTTCCTCGCCACCATGGCGGATGTCTCCGGAGCCGTCTTCGTTCCCTATCCCTCCAACAATCTCGTCATCAAAGTGAGCGCGATCAAGATCGACTCCGCCAAGGCCCCCAAGGTGGCCTGGTCCTGGTCGACAACCGGAGTGGCGCCCTATGCCGTCGGAACAACGGCTCCCGTGCCCGCCGATATGCTGGTGGCCGATACCTTTCTCATCCGTAGCGAACTCAGCGTCACGCACGAATTGATGATGTACCTGCCCGGCCTGTCCGGTACGCAGGCCAAGAGCCTGACGATCGGCCGAGAGTTCTATTTCCGCCAGCGCCTCGGCACGGAAGTCACCTGCAGCGACTGCTGAGCAGGTTTGCCAAGGCCTTGGACAGGCGCTAAGGATGCTGGCAAAGGCCGGCACACACAGCAACCAGACCCGGCCGTGAGTTGCACATGGCACGCGCTTTCCTCTTCGTTCTCGATTCCTTCGGTATCGGTGGTGCACTCGATGCACCCGCTTATGGTGACGACGGCTCCGATACGCTCGGCCATATCGCCGAATTCTGCGCGGCTGGCGCCGGTGACCGGAAAGGCCTACGCCAGGGCCCACTGGTGCTGCCCAATATGTCGGCACTTGGCCTGCTTGCCGCAGCCAGGCTCTCTACGGGCCGCACGCCGCATGGCATGGCGATCCCGGAACGGGTCTTCGGGTTGCATGGCGCGGCCAGCGAAGTGTCGAAAGGCAAGGATACCCCCTCTGGCCACTGGGAAATCGCTGGAACCCCCGTCATGTTCGATTGGGGCTATTTCCCCGAAGGCGAGGAAGCCTTTCCGGCGGATCTCGTCGAAGCGATCTGTCGTGAGGCAAACCTCCCCGGCATCCTCGGCAATTGCCACGCCTCGGGCACTGAGGTCATTGATCGTTTCGGCGAAGAGCATATCCGCACCGGCAAACCGATCTGCTACACCTCGAGCGATTCCGTCTTCCAGATCGCAGCCCACGAAACCCATTTCGGTCTCGAACGCCTGCTTGAGCTCTGCCAGATCGTTCGCAAACTGCTCGATCCCTTGAACATCGGCCGCGTCATCGCCCGTCCTTTCATCGGCGAAACCGTCCAGACCTTCGAGCGCACCGGCAATCGCCGCGACTATTCCGTCCTGCCACCTGAACCGACGCTGCTCGACCGGCTGGTGGAGGCCGGCCGCAAGGTGCATGCCGTCGGCAAGATCGGCGATATCTTCGCCCACCAGGGCGTCTCCCGTGTCATCAAGGCCAATGGCAATATGGCGCTCATGGACGCGACCTTGAAGGTCATGGATGAGGCGGAAGACGGCGATCTTGTCTTCACCAATTTTGTCGATTTCGACATGCTCTTTGGCCACCGCCGGGATGTGCCGGGTTATGCCGCAGCGCTCGAAGCCTTCGATCGCCGGCTGCCGGAAGTCCATCGCAAGCTGAAGCCCGGGGACATGGTTCTCATGACCGCGGATCACGGCTGTGACCCGACCTGGCGCGGCACCGACCACACCCGCGAGCGTGTACCGATCATGTGCTTTGGTCCCGGTGTGCGCTCGCGCAACATCGGTGTCCGCAACACCTATGCCGATATCGGCGAAACGATCGCGGCGCATCTGGGGATCGCCCCCGGTCGCTATGGACGGAGTTTTCTGTGACGAACCGACTGAAGAAGGCCGAACTGCACTGCCACATCGAGGGGGCGGCCCCGCCGGCGCTTTCGCTGTCCCAGGCGCATAAATACGGCGTGGACCCTGAGACCTTCATGCGCGACGGAACCTATGCCTGGACCGATTTCGCCGAATTCATCAAGGCTTACGACCGGGTCGCCGCTCTCTTCCGCACGGAAGAGGACTACGCACTCCTGACCGAGACCTATCTGCGCGAACTCGCCGACGTTGACACGATTTATAGCGAGATCATCGTCTCGCCCGATCACGGCGACCGGATTGGTCTCGGCGCCGATACCTACCTCGCCGGCATCACCGCCGGCATCAAGGCAGCGAAAGCTGCGACTGGCATCGAAGCCCGCATCATCGTCACGGGCGAGCGCCATTTCGGCCCGGAAAGCGTGATTGCCGCCGCCGAATATGCAGCCCGCAGCAACAACCCGCTCATCACCGGCTTCAACATGGCCGGCGAAGAGCGCATGGGCCGCGTGGCGGATTACGCCCGCGCCTTCGACATCGCCCGCGAGGCCGGCCTCGGCCTCACCATCCATGCTGGTGAAGTCTGTGGCGCTTTCAGCGTCACGGATGCCCTCGACCTCGTCAAACCCGCCCGCATCGGCCATGGCGTCCGCGCCATCGAGGATCCCGAGCTCGTCCGCCGCCTCGTCGATCTCGGAACCGTGCTGGAAGTCTGCCCGGGCTCCAACATCGCACTCAAGGTTTTCCCCGACTTCGCCAGCCATCCGCTGAGGAAATTCCACGAGGCCGGCGTCAGGGTCTGCATCAATTCCGACGATCCACCCTTCTTCGGCACGTCACTCGCCCAGGAATATGACTGGGCGTCGAGCGAATTCGGCTTCACGGATGCTGAGATCAACGGCATGACGCGCACGGCCATTGAGGCCGCCTTCGTCGACGAGGAGACGCGCGCGCGGCTTCTCGCCCGGTTGTGACACCGCAACTGTTGAAGACCGGCCAAAAAGCGGCATCGCTCTTGCGGCCTCTTCAGAGAACGTGAAAATAGAAGCACCTCAGAAAACAAGAAAAGAAGGCTCGACCATGGACGGCGTAACAGTCATCAATCACCCCCTCGTGCAGCACAAGCTGACGATTATGCGCCGCAAGGAAACGTCGACCTCAAGCTTCCGTCGCCTCCTGCGCGAAATCTCGACGCTCCTCTGCTACGAGGTGACCCGCGATCTCGAACTCACCATGGAAACGATCGAAACGCCGCTGACCGAGATGCAGTCGCCGATCCTCGAAGGCAAGAAGCTCGTCTTCGCCTCGATCCTGCGCGCCGGCAATGGGCTCCTCGAAGGCATGCTGGAACTGGTTCCCGCTGCCCGCGTCGCCCATGTTGGCGTCTACCGCGATCACGAGACGCTGCAGGCCGTCGAATACTACTTCAAGGCGCCGGAAGCCCTGTCGGAACGCCTGATCATCGTTGTAGATCCCATGCTCGCCACCGGCAACTCCTCGATCGCCGCCATCGAAAAGCTGAAAGAGCGCGGCGCGAAGAACATTCGCTTCCTCTGCCTGCTGGCCGCACCCGAAGGCATCAAGAACTTCCACGCCGCCCATCCGGACGTGCCGATCTTCACCGCATCGATCGACAGCCACTTGAACGAGAAGGGCTATATCATGCCCGGCCTCGGCGATGCCGGCGACCGTATGTACGGAACGAAGTGATTTCTTAACCAGATCGCAAGGTTTGACGGCCCGAAACCCGGTTTCGGGCCGTTTTGCGTGGTGCCTTATCCAATTTCTGAACAGCGACTGCTACCATCCGGCATCGATCCACGGGGATTTCAGATGTTCGCTCGCACGCTGTTCACAGTCCTGATGCTCGCTTTGTCCGCCAGCCAGTGGCCGACGATCGTGGAGAAGGTTCAGGCCATGCTGGATGAACGCGAAGCGAACGCTCCCGAAGAGGTCGCCGCCAAACCTTCCGCCTCCCATGCCGGTCAGATGGTTCTCCCTATGGGGCCGGGCGGCCACTACACGGGCACGTTCAAGATGAATGGCAAGCCCGTTGATGCCATGGTCGATACGGGTGCCTCGACGGTGGCGATCAATGTTTCCACCGCCCGTCGTCTTGGCTTCAGCCCCGCAGCGCTTGATTTCCGTCATAACGTCAGTACGGCCAATGGCTCGATCAAGGCCGCCCATGTCGTGCTCGACCGTGTCGAGATCGGCAGCATCCGGGTGAAAGAAGTCGATGCCTTCGTCCTGAGCGACGACGCGCTGACGTCGACACTCGTTGGCATGAGCTTCATGAGCAAGCTCAAGTCCTATACCGCCGAGAAGCGCGTCCTGCGGATGATCCAGTAATACCAAATCTCGGTGATAGGAACCTATCGGATGGCTTATGGCGGGTCGCTGGCTAGGCGCGACGCGCCGGGCGATGCTGTCGCATCGACCAAGCGGCGCAACAACGCCAGAGGCCCGCCATAAGCCACCTTCGGTCGGCTTCTCGTCCCTTCTGGCGTCGTCGAGTAGTTCCTCGACCGATGCGCAAGCATCGCTCTTCGAACCTCTCCTAGCCAGCAGGGGCGATCGAGCCGATCCTATAGGTTCCTATCATCGAGACTTGGTATAAGGCCTCTGGCCCTCACTCTGCGCCGATGCGCAGCCCGATGACCGGCGTGGCAGCCGGCTTCGTTTCCGAGATCCGGCAGCACTCCGCCACTGTCTTCGCCGCTGCAGCCGCGGCAGCCTCGTCATTGGCCTGCACGAAGGCGATCGGCTCACCCTTCGCGACCCTCGTTCCCAGCGGCTTGAAGCCGGAGAGACCTACGCCGTGATCGATCGTGTCGCTCGGACGCTGGCGGCCACCACCGAGCGCGACAACGGCAAGCCCAAGCCCGCGTGTGTCACATGCGCTCAGATAACCGTCCTGCTCGGCAAGAACGGCCACTTCGACCTTGGCGCGCGGCAGATAGCCTTCCGCCTTCTCCATGAAATCGACAGGCCCGCCAAGTTCGCTGACCATCTTCCCGAAGATCTCTGCCGCCTGGCCGGAGGCGAGCACCTTTGCGCAGCGGGCAAGTGCCGCCGCCTGGTCAGTCTCCACACCAGCATTCACCAGCATCTCGGCACCGAGCGCCAGCGTCACCTCTTCGAGCCGCGTACCGCTCTTCTGGCACTTCAGAAAGTCGACGGCGTTCTGCACCTCGATCGCGTTTCCAGCGCAATCTGCAAGCGGCTCGTTCATGTCGGTCAAAAGCGCCGTGGTCTTCACACCGGCCCCATTGGCGACCCTGACAAGCGAACGCGCCAAGGCCTCTGCATCCTCAGCTTTGGCCATGAAGGCGCCGTTGCCGACCTTCACGTCGAGCACCAGGCTCTCAAGCCCAGCCGCCAGCTTCTTGGAGAGGATCGAGGCGGTGATCAGCGGAATGGACTCGACCGTCGCCGTCACGTCGCGGATCGCATAGAGCCGCTTGTCGGCCGGTGCCAGATCGCCCGTCTGTCCGATGATCGCGCAGCCGGCGCGGTCAACCGTCCGGCGGAAGGTGACATTGTCAGGCATCACGTCGTAACCGGGGATCGCCTGCAGCTTGTCGAGCGTGCCGCCGGTGTGGCCCAGTCCGCGCCCTGAAATCATCGGGACAGCGAGCCCGCAGGCCGCCACGATCGGCGCCAGCATCAGCGAAACATTGTCGCCCACGCCGCCGGTCGAATGCTTGTCCGCGACCGGCTTGCCGACGCCGGCCCAGGAGAGCACGTCGCCGGAATCGCGCATGGCAAGGGTCAGAGCCACGATTTCATCTGGCGTCATGCCCTTGAAGAACACGGCCATGGCGAAGGCCGCAACCTGCCCCTCGGAAATCGTTTCCTTGGAAAGTCCCTCGATGAAGCCGGCAATCTCTTGCCCGCTGAGGGTCCCGCCATCACGCTTGCGCCGGATGATCTCCTGGGGAAGCATGGCTCAATATCCCGATGCCGTAGCCGTCGAGCGCTCGCCCGAGAGCACGGCGTTGATATCGTCAAGCAGGCCGGAAGCGCCGAAGCGGAAGGTCGAGGGCATGACCCAGTCCTCACCCATGATCGTATCGGCAAGGCTGAGATAGAGCGCCGCATCCGTCACCGTCGAAATGCCACCGGCCGGCTTGAAGCCCACCTTCCGGCGGCTGTCGCGGATCGCCTGCAGCATGATGTCGGCCGCCTCAAGCGTCGCATTGACGCCGACCTTGCCGGTCGAGGTCTTGATGAAATCCGCACCGGCCGCGATCGAGAGATCCGAGGCGCGACGGATCAGCGAGATATCCTTGAGCTCACCCGTTTCCAGGATCGTCTTCAGGATCGCCGGACCACAGGCCGCTTTCACCGCCGAAACCATGTCCGTCACGGCCTTCTCGTCGCCCTTGGCGAGCGCCCGGTAAGGGATCACGAGGTCAATATCGTCTGCACCGTCTGCCACGGCATCCCGCGTCTCGGCCAGCACGTCCTCGGTCTTCATCTCGCCTGCGGGGAAGTTGACGACGGTCGCAATGCGGATCGGGCTGTCGGGGCCCAGCAAGGTCCGCGCCTGCATGACGAAGCGCGGCCAGATGCAGATCGCAGCCGTCGGACCAAAGGCGCTCTGGGCGCGCCCGCACAGCGTCACGATCTGTTCGGGCGTGCAGTCGTCCTTCAGGTTGGTGAGGTCGAGCAGCGAAAGCGCTCGCGAAGCGACGGCGCGCAGTTCTTGATTATCCAATGTCATTTCCTCCGCCGATCATCCGTTTCAGGATGGCGGCCAGACGTTTGCCGCCGATCGGCGCCATGTCCTTGGTTTCTTCGTGGCTGAGTTCGCCACCGGTCATGCCTGCCCCATAATTGGTGATGACGGACGCAGCTGCAACCCTCAGGCCATAGAAACGGGCCAGAATGACCTCCGGCACGGTCGACATGCCGACGGCATCGGCGCCCAGAACACGCGCCATGCGGATTTCCGCGGGCGTCTCGAAGCTCGGGCCCGAGAACCACATATAGACACCCTGCGAGAGCGGCACATCTTCTGCTTCAGCGGCTGCCCGCATGGCTGCCTGCAGCTCGACATCATAGGCCGAGGTCATGCCGACGAAGCGCCCGTCGCTCGGCTCGCCGATCAGCGGGTTCTTGCCAGAGAAGTTGATGTGGTCGGTGATCTGCATGACCGAACCAGGCGGCATGTCTTCACGCAGCGATCCAGCCGCATTGGTCAGGATCAGCGACTTCACGCCAAGCCCCATCAGCACTTCGATCGGCTTGCGCATCGCATTCGCATCGCCGTGCTCGTAGTAATGCATGCGTCCGGCAAGCATGATGACCGGCGTGCGCCCGAGATAACCAGCAACGATCTCGCCCGCATGGCCCGATACGCCGCTCAACGGAAAGCCGGGAAGCTCCGCATAGGGAACGCGCACCGCATCGCGAACCTCGTTGACCAGCGATCCCAAGCCCGAGCCGAGCACGATCGCATGGCGCGGAACGAGCCCGTTGAGCCGCTCGACGAGCAGATCTACTGCCGCCTTCATCCGAGGATATCCGTCTTGAAGCTGAGCGGCAGAAGCTCGTCCATGGTCATGGTCTTCTGCACTCCCACTTCGTCGCAGAGAAAGATCTTGGTGTCGGCGGATGCGAATTCCGAGATCTTCTGCCGGCAACCGCCACAGGGCGGGCAAAGCGCCAGCTTCTCGGCAATCACGGCCATCTCGATGATCTTCTTGCCGCCGCCCATGATCATGCAGCCGATCGCCGTCGGCTCGGCACACCAGCCCTGTGGGAAGGAGAGGTTCTCTATATTGGCGCCGGTATAGATGCGCCCGTCATCGGCACGGATCGCAGCCCCCACCGGGAACTTCGAATAGGGCGCATGCGCGAATTTCATCGCGTCACGCGCGGCTTCGAAAAGATCGTGCGCCATGATCAACGCTCCTTGGAATATGCGACGCCACCGGCCTTCGGCGGATTGGCAGAGCCGATGAAGCCCGCAAGCAGAATGCAGGTGAGAATATAGGGCAGGGCCTGGAAGAGCTGCACCGGCACTTCGCCGATGACAGGGATCTCCTTGCCCTGCATGAAGTTTGCCAGCGCATCGAGGAAGCCGAACAGCAGGCAGGCGAACATCACCGGCACTGGCTTCCACTTGGCGAAGATGAGGGCTGCAAGCGCGATGAAGCCCTTGCCCGCCGACATGTCCTTGATGAAGGCCGCCGACTGAGCGATCGCGAGATAGGTCCCGGCAATGCCGCAGAGCAGGCCCGCCACCAGCACGGCACGGTAGCGCAGGAAAGTCACCGAAATGCCGGCCGTATCGACCGCACCCGGATTTTCACCGACAGCGCGGAGCCGCAGGCCAAAGCGCGTGCGATAGAGCACCCACCAGGAGATTGGCACCGCAAGGAAGGCGATATAGGTCAGGATATTGTTGCCCGAGATGACGTTGGAATACAGCGGCCCGATGATCGGCACCTCACGCATCATGTCGGCACCTGGCAGGATGATTGGCGCAAAACGCCCGTCACCCGAAACCTGTGGCGTGCGACCGCCCTGGCCGAACCAGGCCTGGCCAAGCACGACAGTCAAGCCGGCTGCCACGAAGTTCAACGCCACGCCGGAGACGATCTGGTTGCCGCGATTGGTGATCGAGGCAAAGCCGTGGATCAGCGAGAAGACGAGCGAAACGGCAATACCGGAGAACAGCCCCAGCCAGGCCGAACCGGTGAGATAGGCAACGCAGGCTGCCGCGAAGGCTGCCGCCAGCATCTTGCCCTCAAGCCCGATGTCGAAGACACCGGCGCGTTCCGAATAGAGGCCGGCAAGGGCCGCCAGGATCAGCGGGATCGACAGACGGATCGTCGAACCGAGGATGCTGATGAGCATGTCAAATGATTCCATGGTCGCGTCCTCAGGCCTTTGTCAGTGACTGGTAGATGCGCACGATCATCGGCCGGCACATGAATTCGAGCGCGCCGGCAAACAGGATCACCAGACCCTGGATGACCACGATCATCTCGCGAGTGATGTTCGGCATATCAAAGGAAAGCCACGCACCGCCCTGATAGAGAATGCCGAACAGGATGGCGGCTAGCAGGATGCCGAGCGGATGGTTGCGCCCCATCAGCGATACAGCGATCCCGACGAAGCCGGCGCCAGCCACGAATTCCACCTGCAGGCGGGCGGAGGCCCCGAGCACCGGGTTCAGCGCCATCATCCCGGCGAGACCGCCCGAAATCAGCATGGTGATCATGACGATCTTCACATAGGGAATGCCGGCATAGGCGGCGGCCGACCGGCTGATCCCGAGCGTGCGCATCTCGTAGCCGAGCTTGGTGCGCCAGATCAGCACCCAGACGACAACGCACATGACGAGTGCGATCAGGAAGGACACGTTGAACGGGGCAGGACCAAGCGTACCCCCGAACATGGCAATCAGCCAGTCGAGCTTCGGCAGCTGGCCACCTTCGAGGAAGGTGCGTGTCTCAGGCGCCATCTTGCCGGGAACGATCAGCACGTTGACCAGAAGATAGACCATCAGCGCTGCGCCGATGAAGTTGAACATGATCGTGGTGATGACGATATGGCTGCCGCGCTTGGCCTGCAGCCAGGCCGGGATCAGCGCCCAGGCCGCGCCGAAGAGGGCCGCCGCCATGATCGCAAACGGCATCGTGACATACCAGGGCACGTATTGATCGAGCGCAAGTGCTGCGAGTGCGGCACCCAGGCCGCCCAGGTAGGCCTGGCCTTCGGAGCCGATATTGAACAGGCCGGCATGATAGGCAACCGCGACAGAAAGCCCGGTGAAGATGAAGTTCGTCGCATAAAACAGGGTGAAGCCAATGCCTTCGCCGCTGCCGAGCGCGCCTTCCAGCATAAGCTTCAGGGCCTCCCAGGGGTTCTCCCCGATGATCCAGACCACGAGGCCCGACACCAGAAAGGCGAGCGTGAGGTTGATCAGCGGCAGCAGCGCATAATTGATCCAGTTTGGAAGTGGTACGGATGCAGTGCTCATCAAATCCTCAAGCGGCAATGCCGGCCATCATCAGGCCGAGTGTCTGTTCGCCTGTATCAGGCGTCTTCTCGCCGACGACCTTGCCGGCAAACATTACCAGGATACGGTCGGAGAGTGAGCGGATCTCGTCAAGTTCGACGGAGACGAGCAGCACGGCCTTGCCGGCGTCGCGCGTCTCGACGATCCGCTTGTGAATGAACTCGATCGCGCCGATGTCGACGCCGCGCGTCGGCTGGCCGACGATCAGAAGCTTCGGATCGCGCTCGATCTCGCGGGCAACGACGATCTTCTGCTGGTTGCCGCCGGAGAAGTTGGCAGTCTTCAGCCGCGGGTTCGGCGGGCGGATATCGTATTTCTCGATCTCTTCAACCGCAGCCTTTCGAATAAGGTCCGGGTTTAGGAACATGCCCTTCCCGTAGCGCTCGTCGCGGTGATAGCCGAGGATTGCGTTCTGGCTCTCCTCGAAGGGAAGCACGAGGCCCATGTGGTGGCGATCTTCCGGGATATGCGCCACACCGATGCCGCGCAGTTCCGCCGGGTCGAGGCCGGCAACATTATTGCCGTTGATCCAGATCTCCCCGGAGGTCGGTTTGCGAATGCCGGTGATCGCTTCCAGGAGTTCGCTCTGGCCGTTGCCGGCCACGCCGGCAATCCCGACGATCTCGCCGGAGCGGACATCGAAGGAGACATTGTCGACCATGACGACGCCGCGGTTGTCCTTAACGGTGAGATTGCGGACGGACAGGAAAATCTCGCCCGCATTGGCCGGCTTCTTCTCGACATGCAGCAGCACGCGGCGGCCGACCATCAGCTCGGCGAGTTCCTCGACGGTCGTTTCCGCCGTCTTGCGGGTCGCGACCATTTCGCCGCGGCGCATGACCGACACCGTATCGGTAATCGCCATGATCTCCCGCAGCTTGTGAGTGATCAGGATGACCGTCTTGCCCTGGTCGCGCAGCACACCGAGGATCTTGAAAAGGTGATCGGCTTCCGCCGGTGTCAAAACACCCGTGGGTTCGTCGAGGATCAGGATTTCGGCACCGCGATAGAGCGCTTTCAGGATTTCGACGCGCTGCTGCAGACCAACGGGCAGTTCCTCGATGATGGCATCGGGATCCACTTCCAGCTCGTAGTCTTCTTCCAGCTTCTTAAGTGCTGCACGCGCAGCATCGGTGCCCTTGCCGAGCAAGGCGCCGCCTTCGGCACCGAGCATCAGGTTCTCGAGCACGGAGAAATTCTCGACCAGCATGAAGTGCTGGTGCACCATTCCGATCCCGGAATTGATGGCAGCCTGGCTGTCCTTGATCGTGATCGGCTTGCCGTCGATCTGGATGGATCCCTGGTCGGCCTGGTAGAAGCCGTAAAGGATCGACATCAGCGTCGACTTGCCGGCGCCGTTTTCACCGATGATGCCGTGGATGGAGCCCTTGGCGACCGTCAGATTGATGTTCTTGTTGGCATGCACCGCACCGAACTTCTTGTCGATGCCGATCAATTCGATCGCGGGTGCCTGGTTCGTTGCACTCATTCCGGTCCCCCAGACATACAAAAAGGGCGCAGGACGACGAGGTCGCCGTCCTGCGCCCGGCTTTCAGATCACTTCGGGCAGGAATTGTCCGACATGTAGTCATGGACCTTGATGGTGCCGGCGGCGATGTCGGCCTTGGCCTTCTCGACAGCAGCCTTCATCTCTTCTGTGATCAGCTTGGCGTTGTTGTCGTCCAGAGCGTAGGCGACACCTTCCTGTGCGACGCCGAGAACCTGCAGACCGGGGGTGAACTTGTCGTTCTTCGAATCCGAGTAAGCGTTGTAGACGGCGAGGTCGACGCGCTTGACCATCGACGTCAGAACCGAGCCCGGATGCAGGTGGTTCTGGTTGGAGTCGACGCCGATCGACAGCTTGCCGTTGTCGGCAGCAGTCTGCAGAACGCCGAGACCGGTTGCACCGGCTGCCGCGTAAACGACGTCCGCACCCTGGTCGATCTGGTTCTTGGTCAGTTCACCGCCGCGAACCGGGTCGTTCCAGGCTGCACCCGTCGTGCCGGTCATGTTCTGGAAGACCTGGATGTCAGCCTTGGCAGCGCGTGCGCCCTGCTCGTAGCCGCAGGCGAACTTGCGGATCAGCGGAATGTCCATGCCGCCGACGAAGCCGACCTTGCCGGTGGTGGAAGCCATGCCGGCCAGCAGGCCAACGAGGTAGGAACCTTCCTCTTCCTTGTAGACAACCGAACGGACATTCGGCTTGTCGACGACGGAATCGACGATCACGAACTGGGTATCCGGGAATTCAGCGGCAACCTTTTCGACGGCCGAGGTCCAGGCGAAGGAAACGGCGACAACCGGGTTGAAGCCGCGCGACGCGAAGTTACGGATGGCCTGTTCGCCCTGCGTGTCGCTGGTCGGCTCGAAGTCGCGGTAGTCGATGCCGGTTTCGGCCTTGAACTTCTCGGCGCCACCGTAAGCGGCTTCGTTGAAGGATTTGTCGAACTTGCCGCCCGTGCCGTAGACCAGCGCCGGCTTGACGTCGGCCGCAAGCGCGGTCGCCGACATCGCGGCCAAGGCAAAGAGACTGAGGAGGGTTTTCTTCATGGTGCAGCCCTGTTGTTGCTATTGATCTTGTTGGGTCCTCCCGCAAGCCTTCCTCATGAGAAAGACATGTCTGCGGAACCGCCGCCCCCTTTTCCGGAGGTCCTGGCTGGCTTTCATCCTTGCATGGCTCGTTTCAAAATTCACCAGATTTTTTTCATCTGGTAAAGATTCACAAGCCTGCCGATTTTTCAGCGCCGCGCGCTGAAAAATCAGTCAGATCAATGGGATTTATGCTGCACCTTTGGGCATTCGCCCTTAAGCGGCGGGCGAGATCGGGCAGGCGACGCCCGTGCCGCGCAGGCCGCAGTAACCGTTCGGATTCTTCGCCAGATACTGCTGGTGATAATCCTCGGCATAGTAGAACGGTCCGGCATGGGCGATTTCAGTCGTCACCCGGCTGTTGCGTCCGGCCTTCACCAGTGCGTCCTGGAACCGGTCGCGAACCGTAATGGCAAGCGCCATGTCGCCCTCGTCCTCGACATAGATGGCCGAGCGATAGGTTGTGCCGATATCATTGCCCTGGCGCATGCCCTGGGTCGGATCATGCGCCTCGAAGAAGATCTTCAGCAGCCCTTCCAGCGCGATTTTCGCAGGATCATAGACCACCTTCACCACTTCGGTGTGACCCGTCAGCCCCGTGACGGTCTCCTGATAGGTCGGATTGGGCGTGATGCCGCCCTGGTAGCCGGAGACGGTCAGATAGACGCCCGGCGTCTGCCAGAGCAGCCGCTCCGCACCCCAGAAGCAACCCATGCCGAGATAGATGGTCTTCATGCCCTCAGGCGCCGGTCCCTTGAGGGGCAGGCCGGACACGAAATGCGTGGCGGCCGTCGGGATCGGCTCGGCCCGACCGGGAAGGGCGTTCTCCGCCGTGGGCATCACAGTCTTCTTGTTGAACATGTCGATCAGGAACATCTTTTACCTCCTGAGGCCTAAGCGGCCTGCTGGTTCGTCTGAAGCGCCGCCAGAGGCGGATCACTAGAAGCTGCACTGTCTGCAGCTCCTGTTTCTATGGTCTTAGTCGCGGGGCCCGCTTAAAACTTACAACCGGCACGAGGGACGGCTTGTCCCGCGCGCTAAGGAAGTCCCGGCTCAGGCCGCAAAGCGCCCGGCAGGCGAGGGCCGCTTATAGCCGATCATCCAGAACGCCAGCGACAGCACGAGGAAAGCGGCGGAAGCCGGCTGCGGCAGCACCACGTCACGCAAGGCAAGCCATGCGCCGGCGCCAAGCCGTGTCTCGACCAGTCCTTCAAGCGTCATGAGCGAACCCGGATTTGCATCGATCCAGGCCTCCGATATCGGCGTCAGGATGACCTGCGATGCCGAAACCGACGCAATCGAATCCACCACGCCGAACACGACGCCGACGCAAAGCGCAAGCAAACTCAAGATCCTGAAGAGGAAACGCACGACCAAAGTCTCCGGCTGAAGCCCGTCACGGCCTGCAATTCGCCGCGCTCGGCCTTATAGATAGGGAATTGTCGGCCGATGTCAAAATTCTGATAGATTTCGGTTGATCCGCCGAAATTCCTCGGTATATATCCCGCCCGACCAACCGCGGTGGTTTTTCCCCGCGATCCCCCTGGACAGGTGGCCGAGTGGTTTAAGGCGCACGCCTGGAACGCGTGTGTGCGTGAAAGCGTACCGTGGGTTCGAATCCCACCCTGTCCGCCATCTATCCCAACACATTCTCCCCGCCCTGACGGCATCCCCGTCAGCGTAAGCATCACGCCCTCCGCGCTCTCTGCCAAGCCTCGCCCCGGAACCGGATCCCGGCTGCGCCGTTCTCCTGCGAGACCACTGGCGCCGCGTCACGCATTGTCGAGCCACTCCAGTGCCCGCCAGTCATGCCGGAGGAAGCCGAGATGTCCGATACGTTCAAGCCGACCGCAGCTGTGGCCAAGGAGGCGGCGCGGGGGCTGGAATTGCGCCAGGAGTTCAATCGCGGCGGAACCCAGGTCGGCGTCGCCCGGGCGCGTGATCTCAAGAACCAGCGAAATCTGAGTGAAGACACGATGAAGCGCATGAAGAGCTATTTCGCGCGCCACAAGGTCGACAAGCGGGCGAAGAATTTCGGCGACGACGACAATCCCTCCGCCGGCTACATCGCCTGGCTCCTGTGGGGTGGCGATGCCGGACGCGACTGGGTGAAGGAACAGCTTCAGTGAACGCGGCATACGCTGCAAGCCATCAAACGGGAGATCAGAACATGACGAAGAACCTGCACAAGGGCGACAAGGTCGAGTGGAAAACCAGCCAGGGAAAGACGGAAGGCAAGGTCGTCAAGAAGCAGACTTCGCCGACCAAGATCAAGGATCACGAGGTCAAGGCCTCTAAATCGGAACCGCAATACATCGTCGAGAGCAGCAAGACGGGAAAGCGCGCCGCTCACAAGCCCGAGGCTCTGCACAAGGCTTGAAAGCACCGGCCGGAGAGCTCAGGAGATGCACCCGGCTTCGAAGCGAATGGCCCCGTTACTGTTGACCCCGGCGGCAGCGACTGCGAGAAAGCCAAGATGCAGACACCGATCAATATTGACCCGGATTATCTGAGGGCTCGGCTCAAGGCATTGCTGGCCATCCCGAGCCCGACCGGCTTCACGGACGAAGCTGTTCGCTACACGGCGCGCGAACTGGAGCGTCTCGGTCTCGAAGTCAAGCTGACCCGCCGTGGCGCGATCCGCGCGAGACGGCCGGGCGCTGCGGAACGACCGGCCCGCGCCATCGTCTCCCATCTCGATACGCTCGGCGCACAAGTTAAGGCGCTCAAAGACAATGGTCGGCTCGAGCTTGTTTCGATCGGCCACTCGTCGGCGCGCTTTGCCGAGGGCGCCCGGGCCTCGATCTTCTCGACCAAAGGCATCTATCGCGGCACCATCCTGCCACTGAAAGCCTCCGGCCACACCTTCAACGAGGAGGTGGACACGCAACCTACCGGCTGGCGCCATGTCGAACTGCGCATCGATGCACTGTCGCGCGACAGGAACGATATCGTCCAACTCGGCATCGATATCGGTGATATCGTCGCCATCGACCCCCAGCCCGAATTCCTCGACAACGGCTTCATCGTATCAAGGCACCTGGACGACAAGGCGGGCGTGGCGATCATGCTGGCGGCGATCGAGGCGATGCAGCGCGGGGAGATCGAAACTCCGGTCGATACCTACTGGCTCTTTACCATCGGCGAGGAGGTCGGCGTCGGCGCCTCAGCAGCTCTCGTGCCGGAGATCGCCTCCCTCGTCGCCATCGACAATGGCACGACGGCGCCCGGCCAGAATTCCGATGAATTCGGCGTGACGCTCGCCATGGCCGACCAGACCGGCCCCTTCGATTATCATTTGTCGAAGAAGCTCTATGATCTCTGCGCAGAACACGGCATTCGCGTGCAGAAGGACGTCTTCCGCTACTACCGCTCCGATGCGGCCTCGGCGGTGGAAGCCGGCCATGATGTGCGCACGGCCCTCCTGGCCTTCGGCGTCGACGCCTCCCATGGCTATGAGCGCATCCACCTTCATGCCCTGATGTCGGTGGCAAAGCTCGTCGTCTACTATACGGCGAGCGAGGTGCAGATCGAGCGTGATTCCGAAGAGGTCTCGGGGTTGCGCGGCTTCACCCGCCAGAAGGTCGAGCCTGCACGGCAGAGCCTGAAAGCAGACGAACCCGACGAGTCGTGATTGCAGCGACATCCGCCCGCTGCTAGCGTTTATCTCGGCGATTTCGCCGGAATTCGGAGAATCAGGCAATGGCGGGTGACGAGGCAACAAAAAGGCCGCGGCTGAAGATTGGCTTCGTGCTGTCGCGGTCGTTTACGCTGTCCGCCTTTGCGCTTTTCATCGATACCATCCGGCTTGCTAGCGACGAATATGATCGCTCCGGCCGCGTTCTCGCCGATTGGCAGGTCATCGGCAGCACACGCCATCTGATCACCTCCAGCTGCGGGGTCCAGGTGGCGCCCACCAGCGATTTCGTTAATCCCAGCCGCTTTGACTATATCGTCGTGGTCGGCGGCCTGCTCGGTCGCCAGCCCGCCGTGGACGATCAGACCATCGCCTTCCTGAAGAAGGCCGATGCGCAGAAGGTGCCTTTGATCGGACTTTGCACCGGCACCTTCATCTTGGCCGAAGCCGGTCTGATGAAGAACCACCAGACCTGTGTCAGCTGGCTGCATTACCAGGAGTTCCGCGATCGGTTCCCCGATCACGAGGTCCGCTCCGACCGCCTGTTCAATCTCGATCGGCGCCGCGGCTCCTGTGCCGGCGGCAGCAGCTCGGCCGATCTCGCAGCCTTCATCGTCCGCCAATATCTCGGCCATGACGCCGAGCGCAACGCGCTTGAAGTCCTGCAGATCGAGAAGGCCCGCACCAATAAGGATATCCAGGTACGCCGGCCACTGACGATCGAATGCGACGATCCCCGGGTAAAGGCCGTCCTGATCCTGATGGAACAGAGCCTGGAAAACGAGCTGACCATTGATCAGCTCGCCCGCTCGGTGGGTCTCTCGCGCCGCCAGCTGGAGCGCCTCTTTGCCCAGAAAATTGATGTATCGCCCGCCCGGATCTACACGAAGCTCAGGATGGAGCGCGCCAAGATGCTGGTCACCCAGACCAATGCCTCGCTGATCGATATCGCGCTGCAGGTCGGTTTCCAGAACACCTCGCATTTCACCCGCGTCTTCAAGGGCACCTATGGCCGCACACCCGGCCAGATGCGCAGCCAGCCCGCCGCCTGATCACCAGTGCTTCAGGCGTCGCTGTTTTAGCGGTGCTCGCTGCGACGACATGCGGCGAGATCACCGTCTTGTGAGCAGCGCTGCCCGATGCTATCCACGGGAAATCTGTCGGGGGATAGAATGACTGAAACGGGCGTCCGGATGAGCTTTGAGCGAGCGATACGCATGATCTGCGTCGTCGCGCTCGTTCTGCTTGGCCTCGCCCATCAACCGGTCGCCGCACCCGCGACGCAATTCTCCCCGGAAGAAATCGCTGCCCTGATGCTGCCGGATGGCAGCCTGCCGGAGCTCTGCTTGCCGTCGGATGACGGCAAGGCGAAGCCCCATGCCGGTGCCTCCGATTGCGAGGCCTGCCGTATCTCGGCCGCCGTCCTCCTGCCAGCGCCCGCCGATGCCGTCGGCACGCGCATGGCCCTCTCCACCTCCGTCGCCCTGCCGCCGCCGGCAGAGGCGCATTTCCGCCAGCTTTTTCCGCCCGACACCCATCCCCGCGCACCACCCGTCACCGCCTGATCGAAGGTCACGGCCGGCGCGTCTCGCGTCCGGTCACCAGTGTCGTCAGGCCGGTGAGTTTGCACGCTTTGCAGCTCCGGTCGAAATCGGATGTCTGTCATGCTGCAACTCCTTGCCGATCGCGGGCCGTCGCCTGCGTTTCCGCCCGCGTCTTCCGCGACCCCCAGGCCAACAAGACCCACCTTGGCCGGCCCGCTTCTGCCGCCGAGAACCGTGGTTTTCCTCGAAGGCCTCGCCGGCTCTCCGCAATACCGCGTGGTCGACGGCTGTGTCGCCACAGCCCAGACGCTGTCGGATGGGCGGCGCCAGATTATCGACCTCGTCGGACCCGGCCGACTGATCGGCCTCGGGCTTGGTGAACACACCAAATATTCGGCCGAGACCCTCGGCTTCACCCGCCTGGAAGCCGTGTCTGACACCATCAGCCAGAGCGAACGGGATCTGGCGCTCAGCGAAATGCTCGCCCGCTCTCAAGGCCTGGTCATGCTGCTTGGCCGCAAGACGGCGCCCGAACGCGTGGCCTTTGCCGTGCTTGATCTCGCCCGGCAATTCGGTCGCCCGGCACGCGACAAGCGGCGCGGCACCATCACCTTCCATCTTTATCCCACCCGCGGCGACCTTGCCGATTGGCTTGGCCTCACCGTCGAGACCGTCAGCCGCTGCCTCACCCGCCTGAAGAAGGCGGGCCTCATCGACATCCAGCGCGGCGATCTCGTCACCGTGCTCGACCCGCAGCAGCTCTCGGGCCTCGCCGCCGGCGATCGCTCGCTTTCCCACTGAACCTCTCTCCAACCAGTCGAGACCCAGGATGACCATCGTTCCCGACCTCTCCCCCACCAAGGCGAACAGCAAGGATCTGTCGCGCCGCTTCTACATCACCGCCTGGCGCTGGCATTTCTATGCCGGCCTCTATGTGGCCCCCTTCCTGATCATGCTCGCCGTCACCGGCCTCATCATGCTCTGGACGGCAACGCTTTTCGGCCGTGATGGCGAGAAGATCTATTCGGTCGAACCCCAGGCGACCCTTGCCTCCGTTTCCGCCCAGGCGGGAGCCGCGACCCTGGAGATCCCCGGCCAGATCATCCAGTACATTGCGCCGCGCACGCCGGAGCAGGCCGCGCTCTTTCGCATCAACCAGGGCGACGCCTCCTTCATGGTGGCCGTCGATCCCTACAAGGCCGAGGTCCTTGGCAACTGGGAACGTCGCAATGGTCTTTATGACCTCGCCGACACCATCCACGGCACGCTGCTGATCGGTGATCTCGGAGACCGCCTGATCGAGATTGCCGCCGGCTTCGCCATCATGCTCGTTGTCACGGGCCTTTATCTGTGGTGGCCGCGTGACGGCCGCGGCTTCGGCTCCGTGCTCGTCCCGCAGCTCTCTGCCAAGGGTCGTCAGCTGTGGAAGTCGCTGCATCTGAGCATCGGCTTTTATGCCTCGCTCTTCCTCGTCGTCTTTCTGCTGTCGGGCCTCACCTGGGCTGGCATCTGGGGCGAGAAGTTCACCCAGGCCTGGAGCACCTTCCCGGCGGAGAAGTGGGACAATGTGCCCCTGTCGGACAAGACCCATGCCAGTATGAACCATGGCGGCATCAAGCAGGTTCCGTGGACGCTGGAGCAGACCCCGATGCCGGCCTCCGGCTCGGATGCCGGTGTCACCGGCACGCCGGATGGCGAGCCCGTCAATCTCGACGCGATCGTCACGCTCGCCCGCACGCTTGGCTTCGACCAGCGCTTCCAGCTGGCTTTCCCGGGCGACGAGACGGCCGTCTGGACCATCTCCCGCGACACGATGAGCAATGACAGCGCCAACCCCCTTGATGATCGCACCGTCCATATCGATCAGTATACCGGCCGCATCCTTGCCGATGTTGGTTTCGGTGACTACGGCGCAGCGGGCAAGGCCATGGCCGCCGGTGTCGCCTTCCACGAGGGCGACATGGGCCTCTGGAACCTGGTCTTCGTCAACATCTTCTGTCTGTCGATAATCTTCCTCTCGGTCAGCGGCTTCGTCATGTGGTGGAAACGCCGTCCCAAGGGTGCCGCCCGTCTGGTCGCTCCGTCGGTCGGCGAGCCCGGTCCACTCTGGAAGACCGGCGCCTTGGTCATGCTCGCGACAGCGCTCCTCTTCCCGCTCTCCGGCGCTGTTCTCCTGGTGGTTCTCCTTCTCGACCTCTTGGTCTTCCGCCACATTGCCCCGCTGAAGAAGGCCTTGAGCTAATCGGAATTCGACGCCCCGGGCCGGCCGGGGCGTCGCCTCGCTTCCAGCCATCTTCCGCAAAAAATAATGGAACAATGGAACCGCTCCGCCATTTGCAAACCATGTGACCGGTACGCCGACGATCCTTGATCGGCGCGCCGGCACATTTGCGTTTGATCTTTCAACGGAGGTTTCAGCCCAGTTCATGTGTGGCATTTGTGGAGAAGTGAGATTCGATGGCGCGTCGCCATCGGTAGCGGCAGTTTCGATCATGGCGGATGTTCTGGCCCCCCGCGGGCCGGATTCGGCCGGTGTGATGGTCAGGGGCAATGTCGGGCTCGGCCATCGACGATTGCGCATCCTCGATCTTTCCGACAAATCGCAGCAGCCGATGGTCGATCCCGATCTCGGCCTTTCGCTCGTCTTCAACGGCTGTGTCTATAACTTCCGTGAACTGCGTAGCGAACTGGAAGCCAAGGGCTACCGCTTCTTCTCCGACGGCGACACCGAGGTCATCCTGAAGGCCTGGCATGCCTGGGGCACAGACTGCGTCTCCCGCTTTCACGGCATGTTCGCCTTCGTCATCCATGAGCGTGACACCGGCCGCGTCGTCATGGCGCGCGACCGGTTCGGCATCAAGCCGCTTTATCTGGCCGAAGTCTCCGGTGGTCTGCGTTTCGCCTCCTCGCTGCCGGCCCTCGTCAAGGCGGGTGGTGTCGATACCGCGATCGATGTCACGGCCCTTCATCACTACATGACCTTCCACGCTGTCGTTCCGCCGCCGCGCACGATCTACAAGGGCGTGCGCAAGCTTCCCCCTGCGACGATCCGAGTCTACCAGCCCGATGGCAGCTTCGAGGACAAGCGTTATTGGGATCCAGCCTATACGCGCCGCGCCGAAGACGCCCGTATGAGCCGCGAGGACTGGCAGGAGCAATTGCTCGATGCCCTGCGCCTCGCCGTCAAGCGCCGGATGATTGCCGACGTGCCCGTCGGCGTCCTTCTGTCAGGCGGCGTCGATTCGAGCCTGATCGTCGGTCTGCTCGCGGAAGCAGGTCAGACGGGACTGATGAGCTTCTCCGTCGGCTTCGAGGAAGCCAATGGCGAAAAGGGCGATGAATTCGTCTATTCCGACCTGATCGCCAAACGCTTCGGCACCGATCATCACAAGATCTTCGTGCCCTCGGCCGATCTCATGGGCGCGCTGCCCGGCACGATCGCCGCCATGTCCGAGCCCATGGTCTCCTATGACAATGTCGGCTTCTACCTTCTGTCGAAGGAAGTCTCGAAACACATCAAGGTCGTCCAGTCGGGCCAGGGCGCCGACGAGGTCTTCGGCGGTTATCACTGGTATCCGCCGCTGGTCGGCTCCAAGGATGTCGTCAGCGATTATGGCCGCGCCTTCCGCGATCGCTCCCATGAAACGCTGACAACCCAGTTGCAGGACCGTTGGATTGCCGACCGCGATGTCAGCGGCGATCTGCTCCGCGAACATCTCCTGCGCTCCGGTGCCGACAGCCCGGTCGATCAGGCGCTCCGCCTCGATACCAACGTCATGCTAGTCGACGATCCGGTCAAGCGCGTGGACAATATGACCATGGCCTGGGGCCTGGAAGCCCGCGTCCCCTTCCTCGATCACGAGCTGGTTGAACTCGCCGCCCGCATTCCGCCTGAGGAAAAGCTCCGCGATGGCGGCAAGGGCATCGTCAAGGACGTTGCCCGCAAGGTCATTCCTTCCGAGGTCATCGACCGCAAGAAGGGTTATTTCCCCGTACCCCAGCTGAAATACATCGCCGGCCCGTATCTCGACATGCTCCGCGATGCCTTATCGTCACAGGCTGCCCGAGAACGTGGCCTCTTCCGCCAGGATTATATCGATCGTCTGGTGGCAGATCCTGCCTCGCATATCACGCCGCTGCAGGGCTCCGAACTCTGGCAGATCGGCCTTCTCGAAATATGGTTGCAGGCTCAGGAGAACTGACGTGAGCAAGGCCGAAAAGAAGATCGCCACCCAGCCGCGCAAGGCGCGCCGCGGCAATGCTTTGTCACATCGTCTGACGCGCCTGCGCACACCTGGCAGCGGCAGCCACGGCACAACCAGCCGGCCCTCGGAAGCGGAGGGCCGAAACCGCAACATCGCCCTCGATTGCGGCTGGGGGCGTCTCCTCTTCACCCCAACCTTCGACCGATATCAGGACCTGCTTGATGCGCTCCGCGAAGAAGCCCCTGATACGCGCGACATCGCCTTTCACGTCGGCGATCCCCATGTCCTGCTCGCCCAGGCGCCGCAGGAAATCTTCCTCGATCCGTCCCACACCTTCCGCCTCGATCTCTCCACCTATCGCGCCGGGGGCCGCCGTCCGAAGGGCGTCACCTTCAGGCGTTTCTCCTCCGAGAGCGATGCGGTGGGCATCAACGCGGTCTATGCCAGCTGCGGCATGGTCCAGGTGCGCGAGGACTTTTTTACCGGCGAGCGCGACAACCGCCCGGTCACCTATTTCGTCGCCCAGGACGATCTGACCAGCGAGATTGTCGGAACCGTCACCGGCATCGATCATCACCGCCTATTCGACGATCCGGAGCGCGGTGCCTCGCTCTGGTGCCTCGCCGTCCACCCGCAGGCACGCCAGCCTGGCATCGGCGAAGGCCTGGTGCGGATCCTCGCTGAACATTTCCAGGCGCGTGGCCTCGCCTATCTCGATCTCTCCGTCCTGCATGACAATGACAAGGCGATCGGCCTCTATGAGAAGCTCGGCTTTCGCCGGGTGCCGCTCTTTGCCGTCAAGCGCAAGAACGCCATCAACGAGAAGTTCTTTGCCCAGCCGGTCGAAGGCTACGAGGCGCTCAACCCCTATGCCCGCCTAATCGTCGACGAGGCGCTCCGCCGCGGCATTCATGTCGAGGTGACCGATCCCGAGGGCGGTTTCTTCCGTCTTAGCCATGGCGGCCGCAGCATCCATTGCCGCGAAAGCCTTTCGGACATGACCTCTTCGGTCGCCATGTCGATCTGCGACGACAAGGCCGTCACCCGCCGCTTCGCCGAGGCAGCCGGTTTAAGCGTTCCGGCGCAGCTCTCCGCTGACGCCTCCGATGCCGAGAAGCAGGCCTTCCTGGAGAAACACGGCAAGCTGGTCGTGAAACCGGCGCGCGGCGAACAGGGTAGGGGCATCTCGGTCGGCATTTCCTCAATGGATGCGCTGCAGACTGCCATCCGCCAGGCTCGCCAGGTCTGCGACCGCGTGCTTCTGGAAGCCTGCTTCGAAGGCGAGGACCTGCGCCTCGTCGTTATCGACTACAAGCTTGTGGCCGCCGCCGTCCGTCGCCCGCCCCGCGTGGTCGGGGATGGCCGCTCGCCCATCCGGAAGCTGATCGAGCAGCAGTCCCGCCGCCGCGCTGCCGCAACCGGCGGCGAAAGCCGCATTCCCGTTGATGCCGAGACGAAGCGATGCTTGGCCGAACAGGACCTCGATCTCGACAGCGTGTTGGAAGAGGGTCGCGAGATCACCGTGCGCAAGGCCGCCAATCTCCACACCGGCGGCACGATCCACGACGTCACCGCAACCGTCCATCCTGAACTCGTCGATGCCGCCTGCCGGATCGCCAAGGCCATCAAAATCCCGGTCGTCGGCATCGACTTCATGGTCCAGGATCCCGCAAGGCCGGACTATGTCTTCATCGAAGCCAATGAGCGGCCGGGGCTTGCCAATCACGAGCCGCAGCCGACGGCCGAGAGCTTCATCCAGCTCCTGTTCCCGGGCAGCCGTGCCCAGGAGCGCCGCAACGTTTAAAGCTCCGGGTTATCCAACAAAGTCTGGAGAAAGGGCGGCATCCGGTGCCGCCCTTTTTCTTTGGGACCTGCTGCCGACTACTGTGACTCGCCGATCGTGTCCGCCATATACGCCCCCCGATAGCCCATCGGCTGTGTCGGCCCCGTTGTCGTATCCACCGCCGTCTGATGTTCGAGTTCCGCGTTCAGCATCGCCCCGACGATCAGGATCACCACTGACAGCCAGGTCCAGAACATGAAGCCGATAAAGGTGCCGAGGGCGCCGTAGGTGGCGTTGAAGTCGGCGAAATGCTCCAGATAGAAGGAGAAGCCGAGCGACATGATCAGCCAGACCAGCGAACTGAGCAGCGTGCCCCAGGTCAGCCATCGAAGCTTGGCATCCTCCCGGCTCGGCCCGTATCGATAGACCATGACCGTTCCGAGCCAGACGACGCAGATCAGGATCGGCCAGCGGATCAATCCGACCATCATCTCGGCCCGTTCGGAAATGAAGACAAGAGAAATGGCGATCGGCAGGATCGCGAGTGCCGTGACGATGATGGCGAGAATGGCCATGGCGCCAAGCGTAAACGCGACGGCCAGAAGCGTGGTCTGGATGAAGCCGCGCTTCTCCGGTTCCTGATAGGCAATGTTCATCGCCTCGAAGAGAGCGACCATGCCGTTGCGCGCACTGAACAGCGACACGCCGAGGCCGACCAGAAAACCGATGCTCAAGGTGCTGTCGTTTTCATCGGCCAGCGACTGTAGCTGTCCGAGGATCATCGCAACCCCATCGGCGGGCAGAAGTTCGGAGAGAAACCCGAGCCGCCCCGCAATCGTGGTCGGGTCGGCGATCAGGCCGTAGAGCGATACAAGCGCCGCGAGCCCGGGAAACAGCGACAGCATCACGTAAAATGAAACACCCGCCGCGGCCAGCATCACCCGGTCGGAGGTCAGCCGCGACAGCAGCCTCATCGAGACGTCCCAAAGACCGCGCGCCGGGATTTCGCCCGGACTCTGCGCATCCCGCCCCCGTTCGTCCTGCATATGACCGGCTTCAAGCTGAGAGGGTGGGGGCGTCGTGGGCGGCATGTCTGGCTCCTTGTTCTCGGAGAAACTGGTCCGCACGGCCGCATGTTCCATGACGACCGGTCGGTCGCCGGACGGAACCCTTGGTCGCCCCGTTCGGTTGGAGAGGCAGACATTCCAGAGGGAGAAGAACATGCCTGACACGACCGAAAATGCAGCGCCCATGAACCAGCCGCAGGACGAGATCGACCCGCGCCTGACAGATCCGGTAGAAGCCGCGGCGATGCGCGCCGACGCCTCGGCCGCAGGGCAGGGCTTGCCGAAGGGGAATGAACGGCTCAACCTCTACCGTCTGGTGCCGATTGCAGAAGCCGACGATCCGCGCTGGGACAACTCACCCTTCCAGGGCGAAGTGACCGTTGCGGCACGCTCCACCGGCGATGCCCGCCTGGTCGCATCCTCCCGCGAGCTCGACTATATGGAAATTGACGCCAAGCCCGCCGAAGACGTGACCACCAGCACGGCCAGCGCCTTCCGTTCAGAAAAGCTCTACACGGTCATCGAGATCGACCGTGACCGGACCGATCTCAGCCGCGGCATCGTCGACGGCGAGATCGCCATCGACGTGATCCGGCCTGTGCAGGACTGACCTCAGAAAGGCTTGGAGGGATGAGGGCTGTCCTCATAGGCGCCCCAGATCGACTGGTCGAAATTGATCGTCGCACCCGTCATCAGTCCGGATTCGGGTGACGAGAGATAAGCGCAGGCGCGTGCGACTTCGGCCGGATCGACCAGCCGGCCGAACGGCTGCTTTGCCGCCGCTTCCGCCAGCCAGTTGTCGGCTGCCCCGTGAAACTCCCGCTGGATCCGATCTTCGCCATCGCTCGCCATCCAGCCGATATTCAGCCCGTTCACCCGGATACGGTTCTTGAGAAGCCCGAAAGCGGTGTTGCGCGTCAGCGTGTCGAGCGCCCCCTTGGAGGCGCAATAGGCCGCGATGAAGGGTTGGCCCGCCATGGCCGACATCGAGGAGATGTTGACGATCGTGCCTTCCGTCTTCGTCTCCAGCATCAGCTTGATTGCCTCCTGCATCAGGAAGAATGGCGCCCGCGTGTTGATCGCAAACATCCGGTCGAACAGCTCTGGATCCGTGTCGAGAATGGTCCCGCGATCCGTGATCGCCGCCACATTGACCAGCGCATCGATCCGCCCGAAATGCGAGCGTGCCGCCGCGATCACCATGCGGCAGTCCTCCACCTGCGCCAGATCGGCGGCAACAAAGTGAACCTGCGTGCCATAGCGTGCGCCGATCTCCTCAGCCTTCGCCTCGCCGTTGGCGACGCTACGACCGCAGATAACCAAGCCCGCCGCCCCCCGCTCGGCAAACAGCCGGGCAACCTCGGCGCCCAGCCCCTGCGTTCCCCCCGTTACAACCGCGATTTTGCCATCCAGACGACTCATGCTCTTCCTCCTGCCAAGCGCCGCAGCCTGCGACGCATGCCACCATTTGGCCTGGAGTGAGCCTGAGTCACAAGCCCTGAGAGAGGGCCTCAAGAAATGAGTTTCAAGGTGGAAAGCGGGTGATGAAGGAGGTCAGGGACGGGCTCTGTCCCTGACCTGTTGCGAGCAAGCTCAGCCTTCGAAGTCACCCTCGGCATTCACCTCGCGGCCACCGACGATGATCGCCCGCTTGCCGACATGGTTGGCAGCACCGACGATGCCTTCCTGCTCCATGCGCTCCACCAGCGAAGCGGCCTTGTTGTAGCCGATCGAAAGACGGCGCTGGATGTAGGAGGTCGAGCACTTCTTGTCGCGCAGCACCACCTTGACCGCCTTGTCGTAGAGGTCGTTGCCGTCCTCTTCTGCCATGGCGCTCTTGTCGAAGACGGCGGTATCTTCTTCCGGCTCGTCTTCGACCTCGTCGGCATCTTCGGTCACGGTGCCCAGATAATCCGGACGTCCCTGCATCTTCAGATGCGCGACGACCTTCTCGACTTCCTCGTCGGACACGAAGGGACCATGAACGCGGGCAATGCGTCCGCCGCCGACCATATGCAGCATGTCGCCCTGGCCGAGCAGGTGTTCAGCGCCCGGCTCACCCAGAATGGTGCGGCTGTCGATCTTCGAGGTTACCTGGAAGGAGACACGCGTCGGGAAATTCGCCTTGATCGTGCCGGTGATGACATCGACCGAGGGCCGCTGCGTCGCCATGATCAGGTGGATACCCGCCGCACGTGCCATCTGCGCCAGCCGCTGGATCGCACCTTCGATCTCCTTGCCGGCCACCATCATCAGGTCGGCCATCTCGTCGACCACCACGACGATATAGGGCATCGGCGAAAGGTCGAGTTCCTGGTCTTCGTAGACGATTTCGCCGCTCTGCCGATCGAAACCGGTCTGGACGCTGACGGTGATCGTTTCGCCCTTTTCGCGCGCCTGTGCCGCACGGGCATTGTAGCCGTCGATATTGCGCACGCCGAGGCGGCTCATCTTGCGATAGCGATCCTCCATCTCGCGCACCGCCCATTTCAGCGCCATCACGGCCTTCTTCGGATCCGTGACGACGGGGGTGAGCAGATGCGGGATGCCATCATAGACGGAAAGCTCCAGCATCTTCGGATCGACCATGATCAAGCGGCACTCGTCTGGCCTGAAGCGGTAGAGCAAGGACAGGATCATCGTGTTGATCGCCACCGACTTGCCCGAGCCGGTGGTGCCGGCCACGAGCAGATGCGGCATCTTTGCAAGCTCCGCGATTACGGGCTCGCCACCGATGGTTTTGCCGAGGCAAACCGGCAGCTTGTAGCGCGTCTCGGCATAATCGAGCGTCTCGATCAGCTCGCGCAGATAGACAGTCTCGCGCACCGGGTTCGGCAGTTCGATGCCGATCACGTTGCGGCCGGGCACCACGGCGACACGCGCCGAAAGCGCCGACATCGAACGGGCGATATCGTCGGAGAGACCGATGACGCGGGAGGACTTGACCCCTGGTGCCGGCTCGAATTCGTAGAGCGTGACGACGGGGCCGGGGCGCACGTCGATCACTTCGCCCTTGATGCCGAAATCTTCCAGCACGCTTTCCAGAAGCCCGGCGCTCTGCTCCAGCGCCTCAGCCGTCATCGTGACGCCGGTCTGAACGGGCGGCATCTGCAGGAAGTCGAGATAGGGCAACTCGTATTCGCCTTCGCCCAGCGCTTCCTGTGCCTTGAACAGCGGCTGGCGCGGCAGTGCAGCGGACATGGGAGCAATTGACGAATTGTTCGTCTGGAGTGGTGCAGGAACAGCCGCTTCAAGGGGGGCGACGGTCTCCGTCATCGGTGTTTGCGCCTGCGTCGCCGCAAAGTAGGCAGCCGACACCTCGCGGTGGGCGACTTCGCGGTAGAGCGCAACGACCGAGCCAGGTGTCGCCTCGAAAGCCGGCTTGCGCGGCAGGGCCGTCACAGGCTGCACCGAGGTCATCAGGGCATCGGGGCGATACCGTACCACTTCGGCCCGGATGGCAGCCGGAGCCTGCGGCGCCATGGTGCGGACCGCCGGCGGTGCGACCTGGCGGACCGGCTGTGGTGCCGTGCGCACGGGTGTCTGCAGCCTCGCCTGCGGCACGCTCGGGCGCACCATCTCGATATCCTGAGGTGCCTCGACAGGCGCGATCATCGCTTCGAAGAAGATGTGGTCCGACAGCAGTGCGGCAATCGGAGGCCGCACGCCTTGCGCGGCGGTGTCGACGATGGGTGCTGCCACTTCAGCCTGCGGGGCAGGCGGATTGGTCATCTGCGCCCAGGCGGCAAAGCCCGATCCCTGGGGCTGGCTGGCTGCTGCAGCGGCAGAAACCTGTTGCACAGGCGGCGGTGCCGGAACCGGCTCCGGATTGGCCTGCACAGGCGGCGTGCGCAGGAACGCGTTGCGCACCATCGGCGGGCGGGCCGCAGGCGTTGCCTGTTGTGCGGCAAGGCGTGCAGCTTCCGCCTGCTGGGCGATTGATCGCTGCAGATGCGGCGGAACATGGGCCGCGGTTGTCGGCTGCACGGTGGCGCCGACGCTGGCGGCCTGGGTGCTTGCAAGCACGGTCCGCATGCCCTGCACCAGTGGTGCCGGCTGTGCCAGTTGCGGCGCCGGTCCGATCTGACCAACGCCGCCGTCTGCCATGGATGCCTCCCAGGCAGCCTGTTCGGCCTGCTGGCGCGCCAGTTCCCGGCGAAGCTTGTAGGTCAGCGCCCGTGCGCCGATCGCATCCGGCGGCTGCGGCAGCGTCACAGAAGCCGGCATACGCGGTGCTTCCGGTTTCGGCGCGGGCGCCGGTGCGCCCGTGCGCGGCAAGCCCGCATAAGGCACGCTGGTTGAGGGGGCAGCCGTGTACCGTGGCTGGCTTGCGGTTAGGCGCTGGCTCGCCTGCGTGACCGGCTGTCTCGGCGGTTGCTGCGCCATCTGCTGCTGCGGAGGTGTCGTCCGCGCAGTCGGCGCACTTGGCTGAGGTGCAGGGACTGGGGCGGTCTCCGGCTTGGCCGGTGTGCGATCGGGCGTGCGCGTGAAGCGCACATTCGGCCCCAGCACGAAGGCCTTCTGCCAGACGGGCGTTTCCTCGCGTCCCTCGATCTGGTTGGCCGCCGACTGATCGGCACCTTCACCCTGGTTGTCCCCTAACTGATTGGCCTGATACGCGGAATTTGAACGGGGAGGGTGCATCGAAAACCTGAACTCTGACGGGATACGGGGACGCGAAAACTGAGCTATCTGAGTAGAAAATAAAGGTTAACGACCGCTTTCCGTCCGGCAGAAAAAGCTAATGCACGAGAGGTCTGTCCGGGCCCTTTTCAGCCGCGATGCCGCTGTTGCCAAAGCCGAATTTTGTCCCGCGCGGGAAGAAGCGGAAGCTCAAGTTTTTTTCTCGCACCGGCTCCCCGCTCGGGCTATGGACGGACACCAACAGAAAGCCGGTCATGTCGAAGAAAGAGAAGCCCAGCCCGCTGAAGAAGCTCCTCAAGGCCTGGACATCAGCAGATCCCGAGGAGCGCCAGGCCTTCCTCGATCTGGTCTCGGCCGGCGCCCGCGCGGCAGGCTCCACTGCAGATAAGCCTTTAGGCGCCGAGCCAGTCCCGGAGGATGCCGCAGCCCTCATCGCCAATGGCCGCTATCTCCTGCCGTCGACCATCGAGCGGATCGAATCGGTGATGCGCGCCCGAAAGCTCTCCCCATCAGGTGTCATGGCCGAGCTCGGCTTTTCCAGCCGCGATGCCTCGCTCACCCGCGCACTCGCGATGAAGGCGTCCCTGCGGCTTTCGGTGATCGCAGCGCTCGCCGAATGGCTCGCGGCCCACGAGAAGCACGGCTGAGCCGGCCATGCCCCACACGCTCGTCGCTCCCGTCGAATTCGTCCAGGACATCAAGAAGAGCCGCTTCATCGGCAAGGCGACACCGATCGCCAGCGAAGACGAAGCCAAGGCTTTTCTCGCAAGCGTCTCGGATCCCGCCGCCAATCACAATTGCTGGGCCTGGCGCATCGGGCAGGCCTATCGCTTCTCCGATGACGGTGAACCCTCAGGCACGGCCGGTAAGCCGATCCTGCAAGCGATCGATGGGCAGGATCTCGATGGGGTCGTGGTGGTGGTCACCCGCTTCTTCGGCGGTATCCTGCTTGGCAGCGGCGGGCTTGTCCGCGCCTATGGCGGAACCGCCGCCCAGATGCTGCGCGCAGCGGAAAAGCGCGAGATTATCCCGCTGGTCTCCGGCTTTTGTGCAGTCGGCTTTTCCGATCTTGCCCTGGTCAAATCGCGACTGACCGCGATCCCGCATCTCGTCTTGTCAGAGAACTTCACGGCTGAGGGTGTGGACCTGACGGTCACCCTGCGAGAGGGAGACGAGGATCAGGCGATCCGGTTGGTGCGCGATCTCACCAGCGGCCGGTCGAACCTCATCTTTCCGGATTGAAGCCTCTCAGCTCTTCTTCTTCGGCATGTCCTGGGTGGACAACTGCTTCCAGGAATTCTGCTGGGCGAGCATGCCGCGCAGATATTGCAGGTTTGCCGCTGCCTGCTGCGGATCGAGTTCCTGCGCCGCCAGTTGCTCGGCCTCCTGGAACCGGCCCTGCAGGCCGACCACCAGTGCCAGGTTCTGGCGCACGCGGCTGTCCGCACCCGGCTGCTGAGAAGCCTGGCGCAGATAGTCCTCCGCCGTCTTCAAGTCGCCCGACAGCACGAAGGACATGCCCATGTTGGAAATCACGCTCGGATCGTTCGGCTGGATCTGCAGCGCCATACGGTAACGCGAGCGCGCCTCGCTGGAGCGGCCGAGCTGGTCGAGTACCGCACCTTCGGCGGAATAGAGACGCCAGTCGGGCCGGTCGGGTGTCTGTGCCCGCTGGATGGTGCCGAGCGCCTTCTCCAGCTGCCCCGCTGCGGCCTGTGCCTTGCCGAGGGCTGCCAGCACTTCGCGGTCGCTCGGATGGGCAATCGCCACCTGCTGCATGACAGCCAGCGCCTGGGTGTTTCGCCCGGTCATCATCAGGCCGTTGGCGTAGGAAAGTCCGGTATTGCGGTCGCGTGGATTGCGCTCATAGGCCTGACCGATACCGTCAACAGCGCGGGAAAGCTGCGGCCCGCTCAGCGCATCGAGCTGGCGATTCGCCTTCGGGATCGAGCCGGTCGTCAGCTCCTTCTTGGACGAGGCGCAGCCGGTCAGCGCAAGCGCGGCGAGTACCAGACCAGCCGTGGCCATGATCTGCAAACGGTTTGCGAAGCCTGGGTTCTGCATGCGCATGGTGATCGTCCCGAGTTGAATAGTCCCCACCGCCGCCCTTGTCCCGGACGGCGCAATCTCCGCTCAAGCAATAATCCGTTAACCCTAATGGAGTGTTAATCGAGCATCCCTGCGATTCTCAAGGCGACTCCCAGAAAGCGTCCATCATGGCCCCGTTCCAGTACATCGAAAGACCGTCCCCCTTCAGCACCAAGGGCGGAAAGACGCTGCCGGTCTTCGCCGTCACCCCGGCCCATGTCGAAACCGGCACGCTTGAGCCACTCGCCCTCGACTGGGCGAAGAAGGCTGGCTTCAAGGCCGAGCCAGGTTCGGTGTTGTTGATCCCGACGGCTGATGCCCATGTCGGTGGCGCACTCTTCGGCCTCGGCGCCAACCCCTCGGAAAACCCTTATCTGACCGGCAAGCTCGCCCGCGCCCTGCCGGCCGGTGAATGGCACGTCGAGACGGCGCCGCTCACCGCCAACCGCCTTCTGCTGGGCTATGGCCTCGGCGCCTACAGCTTCGACCGCTATCGCTCCGAACGCGTCACGGAACCGCGTCTGCTCATCCCCCAGGATGCCGATGCCGCCGACATCAAGCGCCAGATTGCCGGCGTCTTTCTCGCCCGTGATCTGATCAATACGCCCGCCAACGACATGAGCCCGGCCGATCTCGAAGCCGCCGTTCGCCGTCTCGCCGAACATTACAAGGCCGAAGTCTCCGTCATCACCGGCGACGAGCTGATCGAAAAGAACTTCCCCCTCGTCCATGCCGTCGGCCGGGCCTCCACAGTTGCCCCTCGCCTCATCGAGATGCGCTGGGGCAAGAAGGGTCACCGCAAGGTCACCCTGGTCGGCAAGGGCGTCAGCTTCGACACCGGCGGCCTCGACATCAAGCCGGCCTCCTCCATGCTGCTGATGAAGAAGGATATGGGCGGTGCCGCCAATGTGCTCGGCCTTGCCCTGATGATCATGGACGCCAAGTTGAAGGTTGACCTCCACGTCGTCATCCCCGCCGTCGAAAATGCCATCGCCGGCAATGCCTTCCGCCCCGGCGACGTCTACAAGAGTCGCAAGGGCCTCACCGTCCAGATCGACAACACCGATGCCGAAGGCCGCCTGATCCTCGCCGATGCGCTTAGCTACGCCGATGCCGAGGAGCCGGAACTGCTGATCGACATGGCGACGCTCACCGGCGCCGCCCGCGTGGCCCTCGGCCCCGACCTGCCGCCCTTCTTCACCGACGACGAGGATCTGGCCCACGCGCTGGCCGAAGCGAGCCTCGAGGTTGACGACCCCCTGTGGCGCCTGCCGCTCCACAAGGGTTACGAGCGCATGTTGAAAGCCCATATCGCCGACCTCACCAATGCCCCCTCCGGCGGCATGGCGGGTGCGATCACCGCAGCCCTTTTCCTCAAGCGCTTCGTCTCCCCCGGTCGCCGCTGGGCACATTTCGATATCTTCGGCTGGTCGCAGACCGAGCGCGCCCATTCGCCCGTCGGCGGCGAAGCCCAGGCGATCCGCGCCCTCTACCGCTACCTCCAGGCGGGCACCGACTGAGCCTGCCGCACGTCGCCCCTTGCCAGATCGTTCCTTTGCCGGAATGATATGGGTGAGGGGCAGATGCCCCACGCGATGAAGAGGGGAGAGGGGCCATGGGCCTCGAGATGACGGCAACCCAGGCGCTCGGCCTCTGGCATAGGGTGACCCTGGATCAGGTCCAGAGCCAAGGCCCTGATCTCACCATGCGCCAGCTCGCCGTGCTGCTCGAGATCTATCTCGTGCCCCCACCACACACGGTGCGCGGCCTCGCCGCGACCCTCAACGTCACCAAGCCGGTCATCACCCGCGCCCTCGATACGCTGGGAGAAATGGGCCTCGTGGACCGCGTGCGCGACGAGCTCGACCGGCGCAGCGTCATCGTCAAGCGCACCGTCTCAGGTGCGCTCTTCCTCGAAAAATTTGGCGATATCATCATCGCCCGGGGCCGCGCGCTCCGCTGACGGAGACTACCATGCTCGATCGGCGCCTGAACGCCTTCCGCCCTGATCTCGCCGACATCGCCCTCAAAGGGCAGGTGGATGCCGAACGCTTCGTCGCCCCTGAACCTGCGATGGTCAGCGAGCCGGTCGTGGCGCTGCGACCAAAGCCGGATCTCTCCAGCGGTATCGATACCGAGCTCCTGATGGGCGAGGAGGTCCGCGTCTTCGAGCGAACGGGCGGCTGGGCCTGGGTCCAGGCCGTGGATGACGGCTATGTCGGCTACCTCCCGGAAGAGGCCCTCGGCCCTATCGTCGCTCCGACCCACATCGTCACCGCCCCGCGCACCTTCGTCTATTCCGGCGCCGACCTGCGTTTCCCGACCCGCACCGCCCTGTCGATGGGCAGCCGGCTCACGATCTCAGGCGAAGCCGAAATCCGTGGCACGCGATACCTGCTTCTCGCCGATGGTGGCGCCCTCGTTGCCCGCCACCTCCGGCCGATGTCGGATCCGCCGGCGCCGGACTATGTCGCGGTTGCGGCCCTCTTCCTCGAAACGCCCTATCTCTGGGGCGGCAAATCCGGCTTCGGCATCGATTGCTCCGGCCTCGTACAGCTTGCCATGCTGATGGCCGGCCATGCGGCCCCGCGCGATAGCGACATGCAGGCCTCAGGCCTGGGACAGGCGATCGACCGCAACGCGCTCAGGCGCGGCGATCTCGTCTTCTGGAAGGGGCATGTGGCCATCATGGAAGACGAGAAGAGCATGATCCATGCCAACGGCAACACCATGAGCGTCGCGCGCGAAACGCTTGCAGCGGCCATCGAACGCATCGGCTGGCTCTATGGCGAACCCACCGGCTACCGCCGCCCCGTCGCCGAAACGTGATACAGCCGGGCTTGGTCCGTTGGGCTCAAGTGCTTATATCGACGGCATCCAAGCTTACGAGAAGATTGCCCATGCAGCCGGTCCGCGAAAAAAAGCCCATGCCCCGCAAGATCAGCCGCAGGATTGCACAGGCGTCTCTGCTCGTCTGCCTCGCGGCCTTTGTCGCGCCCGCTTTCGCCGCCGAGGGCATCGCCTGGGGCAATGCCGGACAGGAAAGCTTCAAGGATCTGCCCGGCGTGAAGCCACAGGATCCCGCCAATCAGTTCGGTGAAGGCGTCACCTGCGAAACACGCACGGTGTCCCCCCGACCCGGCTTTGGAGGCCGGCGCGAGCTGCGCGATGTCCTGCCTTACACTGTCTACCGCTGCGAAAAGAATGGCATCGTTTACCAGGGGACCCAGCCGCCACGCACCGGGCGCCAATGGTATCCGGGCGTCAATCCGCGCGTCATTGACTGACGAACTGGTACGAAAACGTCAGATTGGTCCAGAAAAGGTCGCCGCACCCCTTATTGTGATCGCTTTGTCTAAGATTTTAACGAGGGAACAAACCTCAAAGTAGCATCTTGCCCGGATGCTCCCTCAAACGCTGTGTCCGCTCGATTAAGGTTGGACCCGCACCCGTTGTTTGAGACGAAAGAGGGATGGGCATGTTTTTGGAAAAACTTCGTCAGGGTTGGCTGGATCGCTCCGGCAACTTTGGCATCATCTCCGCGCTGCTCGCGCCGGTTCTGCTCGTGTCCGCCGGCGGCGCGCTCGATGTCGCCTCTGCTTACAACACCCGGGTCGACATGCAGGCGCAACTCGATGCCGCCATGCTGGCAGCCGCCCGCAAGAGCGGCAAGAGCGCCCAGGAACTGGAGGCGCGCAATTTCCTCGGCCTCAGCGCCGAGGAGGACAAGCTCAGCGAAACGACGGGCTTCGTTCTGACGGTCAACAGCGATGGTTCGATCACCGGTGGTTACCAGCAGGCGGTCGAGAACCGCTTCCTCGGCATCATCGGGCTGTCGAACTTCAACGTCGGCGTCAACACCACGGTGGCGGCCAGCGCCGCAAAGGGGACCGGTGGCAATGGCTGCATCTATGCGCTCGGCAATCAGAACCAGGCGGTGCTGATCAACTCGGGTGCCAACGTCAAATCGACCAAATGCGAGGTCCATGTCCATTCGACCAGCAACCCTGCTTTCATCATGAATGCGGGCGCGACGATCGATACGGCGAAGTTCTGCGTCAAGGGCGCCAATTACATCAAGAATGGTGGCACGCTCACCAATCTTGAGACCAAATGCGCTGCCGAAGCCGATCCCTTTGCCGGCAAGATGCCCGAGCCGCAGATCCCGGCGAATTGCACCACCTCGGGCACGATGGATGGTCAGTCCATCACGCTCCAACCGGGCAAGCATTGCGGCACCACTTTCAACGGTTCGCCGACCATCACCTTCAAGCCGGGCCTGCACATCATTTCCGGCCGCATGATCATCAACTCGGGCGCGACCGTAAAGGCCGAGGGCGTGACCTTTTACTTCCCCGACGTCAACAGCGAGATCCGCGCCAATGGCGGCCTGACCTTTACGGCGACTGCCCCAACGTCGGGCGACTACAAAAACATCCTGATGTTCGAGAAGACGAGCGATGCGAGCAACAACCGCTACCCGCAGCAATACATCTTCAACGGCAGCAAGGGCGAGATCCTCAAGGGCATCATTCATCTGCCCAATCGCGACGTGACCTACAATTCGACGACAAATCAGACGAACAACATCACGCTCGTGGTCAACACCATCATCATGAATTCGTCGAACTGGAAGATCGAACCGCTGGAAGCGGGTGGAACGACGTCCACCAGTGGCCTCGCCAATCCCCGCATCCTGCGTTGAGCCAGGCAGGGTGAAAACTGCAGTCCGGAAGGTTCGGGGCGTCGGCTGGACGCCCCTATCTGTCGTCAGCCCTGTTCGAGCTCGCCGAGCAGGCCGTCGAACACTTCGAGCAGCGCTTCGCTGATCGCGCCGCCGAGCTTCTGGCCGGCTTCACGCAGCCCTTCTTCGTCCATGTCGCGTGCCGCGAGCGCCAGCGCTGTGCCTTCCTGCGCGACGATTTCCTTGGCCCGCTCGATGGCCCAAAGGGCGAATTCGCTGCGGCTTTCGATGGCGACGGTCTCGTCCATGGTCTGTCCTTTTCGGCTATGCGCGGGCGTTCGGGAGAGGGCTGCGGAATGCGGTCGAAAATGGCTTTGCACAGGCGTCAAAAGCCTATCGGCAGACAAGAAAAAAGCCCGGCAAGCCGGGCTTTTTTCAACTGTTTGACGATCGCATAAACTGCTGATCTCAAATCGGAATTTGGTGCCCAGAAGAGGACTCGAACCTCCACACCCTTTCGAGTACCAGCACCTGAAGCTGGCGCGTCTACCAATTCCGCCATCTGGGCGACGAGGAGCCGTGTAAAGGGACTGCTTCGGCCTGTCAACCGCCATTTTGAAGTTTTCGTGTCAGCGTATCGAAAGCGCTTCGAAAGAGTCTCGTGCGCTCACGCTCAACGCCCCGGTGGATAGGGCTTGTGGCCGTTTGAAGCTCCTGGTGATACCGATGACGCTGTCGTGAAAAAGCCGTGATCAATCCGCTCTATCTCGCAGTCGGCGAAGCGCCTCTTGCACTTTGCCGGGACCGGAACAGGATGACGAGATGAAGTTACGCTCTGCTTTTGTGGCTCTGGCACTGGCCGGCACCCAGATTTTCACCCCTGTGGCGGAAGCCGCCATGCCGAAACCGGTCCAGCCGGTCCTGGGCCAGCACACGGATGCTGAACAGGTCGATCTCGTCTGCGACTTTTCAGGTTGCTACGAGACCTGGGACCGTCCGCCGCCGCGCCGCCCGCGCCCTCTGCCGCCGGAATACTATCCGCCATCCGTTTATGACGAGCCGCCGGTCTATCGTCCCCGCCCGCGTCCGCCCGTCTATGTGGAGCCCGGTTACCGTCCGCGGCCTCGCCCGCCAGTTTACGCCGATCCGGGTTATCGCCCGCCCGGCCGAGGCTGGGAGCGCCATGTCGATTGGTGCCTGAACCGCTACAGGTCCTACAATCCGCGCACCAACCAGTTCCTCTCGTCGAGGGGCTACTACAAGGTCTGCCAGTCGCCCTTCTATTGAGAGCGACGACGTGCAAAGGCGGCCGAGAGGCCGCCTTTTTTTCATCTTAGCTGTCCAGCCCTTCGTTGCGGCTGAAGCGGTCGACATGGCCGAGATCCCGCTCCGGATCGATGGCATCCCGCACCTTCTGCTTCAGCTCCTTCGGCCCGGGAAAACCGCCGTCTCGCTTGCGCTCCCAGATCAGCTCCTCATTCAGCCGAATCTCGAAGATCCCGCCGGTGCCGGGAATGAGCGCTACCTCGCCGAGATCGTCGGCAAACGTGTGCAGCAGTTCCTGCGCCATCCAGCCGGAGCGCAAGAGCCAGTTGCACTGGGTGCAGTAGGTGATCGAGATCCGGGGTTTCGCCATCATCATCGTCCTTGCTTCACGCATAAGTTAACTGAAGAATTCAACTTTCTGTCTCCCCGTAATTGCCATGCCCTCGGCCTTCCGCCAAGAGGCCGAGATCATTGTTTGTCGAGGAATTTCCCATGTCCACTGAACCGAACCGTCTTTTCATCCCGGCGCTCGCTCCCATCTATCGATCCGGCCATGACCTGGTCGAGACTTTGTTGCGTCTTGTCGCTGGCGGCTTTCTCGTGATCCACGGTGCCGGCAAGATCGTCGATCCCTTCGGCGCCGTCCAGATGGTGGAAGGTCTCGGCTTCTATCCGGGCGTCTTCTGGTCGCCGCTGCTCGCCGCCACAGAATTCTTCGGCGGCATCCTGCTCGCAATCGGCCTCCTTACCCGCCCGGCGGCATTTGCCGCCACCATCGTCCTGCTCGTCACCGTCTATTTCCATTGGGTACAGCTCGACCAGGGCTTCTCAGGCGCTGAAAAGTCTCTGCTCTGGGCGGCGATGACCTTCTTCTTCGTGATTCGCGGCGGCAACAGCCAGTCGGTTGATGCGCGCCTGAAGAAAACCTTCTGAAGCCTGGGGGAGGGGGCTTCAAGCGGCGCCCTCCCGTCTTGCCGTGATCGCGGGCGCATGCTTTCTCTGAGGCAACCGCCCACGAGATCCGATTCCCCATGCGCGTTGCCATTGTCGAGAACACCAAAGTCACCGAAGCCGGTCAGGTCGGCATCGCCCTGGCCGAAGCCGCAGCAGAGATCGTCACGATCCGCGCCTATGCGGGTGAACCTCTCCCGGAGTTCGACGCGCATGATGCCCTCGTCGTCTTCGGCGGCGAGCAAAATGCCCGCGATGACGAAAAGCACCCCTATCTGCCGGCGCTCGCAAGCCTGATGCGCCGCTTCGGCGACAGCGATAAGGCGGTGCTTGGCATCTGTCTTGGCAGCCAGTTGCTCGCCCGAGCCTATGGCGGCGATAACCTGATCGGCGCCGCCCCGGAATTCGGTTGGCGCAGCATTGGCCGCACCGAGGCCGGTAAGGCCGATCCGGTGCTCTCGGTCCTGCCCGACCGCTTCCTCTCCTTCCAATGGCACGACGACACCTTCACCTTGCCTGAAGGCGCTGCCCATCTCGCGGAAAACGAAGCCGCCCGCCATCAGGCCTTCCGCGTGGGACGCGCCGCCTATGGCTTCCAGTTCCATTTCGAGGCCAATAGGGAGGTCGTGCGCAACTGGATGACGCATTTCCCTGAGGTGATCGAGCGCAAGGAACCCGGCTGGCTCGCCCGCCATCCCGAAATCGAGCCGACGGACGGGCACCTCTCCGACGAAGCTGGCCTGACCCTCGCCCGCGCCTGGGTCCGCCAGATCCGTCCTTCCTGAGCATCGGGCTGCAACTTTCCGCCTTGAGCGACGGGTTTGACCGAAATCAAGCAGCAGCTCTGGCCAACCTGTTATCTCCGGCACGAATGCTACGGAGTTCCCCCGATGTCCCTGTCCGCCTTTGCCCTTGCCGTTCTCCTCCTTCTCCTGACGCCGGGGCCGACAAATACCCTGCTCGCCGTCTCGGGCGCAGCGCGCGGCCTCAAGGCATCCCTGCCGCTGATCGGCGCCGAACTCGCGGGCTATCTCACCACCATCGTTCCGCTGGTCTTCCTGGCTGCCCCGCTGCTCGCGGACCAATCCGTCGCCTCGCTGGTCATCAAGCTCGCCTCGACGCTCTGGGTCCTGCTGCTTGCCGCCCGCCTCTGGACCCGCCCGCCCTCGGCCACCGAGCCCGGTGCAATTACCGCAGCGACCGTCTACGGCACCACGGTGCTGAACCCCAAGGCCCTGATCATCGGCCTCGCGCTTATTCCCCCCGCCTCCTTCTCAGCACCTGAAACGCTTGTCATCCCGCTTCCCTACCTGGCGCTCTTTGCGCTCATGGTAGTGCTCGTCGCCACCTGCTGGTTGAGCGCCGGGGCCGCCATCCTGCGCCGTGTCGCCACCACCAATCCGCTGCTCTTCGGTCGCGTCGCCGCAAGCTTCCTCGTCGTCTTCGCCATCAGCCTCGCCGGCCGCGCCATCGGCTGGATTTGAGCACCCGTCACCCGCCGCCCTCTTGCGAGCCGTCCGCCCCCGTGCTTAATCGACATTCAATCGATTGAGATCGCTTCTGAAACCTGTGGGAGGGGGACATGAAGGCAGTGGGGACGCGCCTCCTGGCGCTCTGCTTCATCATTATGGCGCTGGCCGTGCAGCCGGCTCAGGCAGGCTCTGTCGGAGCCGACAAGGTCATGCGCGACTGGTACCGCCTCGTGCTCGAACTGGTGCGGCACACGCCGACCTATTCGCCACCGGTTGCGAGCCGCGCCTTCGCCTATCTCGGCGTCACCGCTTACGAGGGGCTGGCCTCCGGCGATCGGACACTGACGTCTCTGGCGGGCCAGCTGAATGGCCTCACGCCCGTGCCGCAGCGTGAAGCGGGTGTCGCCTATGACGAGGCCGTCGTTATGCAGGCCGCACTCTCCTCCGCCGCGCGCCAGCTCTTCGGCAATACCGGCCCGACCGGCCAGCGCGCCATGAAGCGCATGACGGAAAAGCTTGCCAAGGAGGTCTCGACCGGTCTCGCCCCTGATCTCGTCGCCCGAAGCCAGGCCTATGGTGAGAGCGTCACCGCGCATATCCTAAGCTGGTCTGAGGGCGATGGCGGCGCCAAGGTCGAGAACATGGGCTTCCCGCTGGAGTTCACGCTCAACAAGGGGCCATCGAACTGGGTTCCAACAAGCCTGATCAACCAGCAGCAGCTGCCGCTTCTGCCGAAATGGGGCGAGAACCGTCCCTTCGCGATGGAAACGGGCAATGGTTGCCCCCTTCCGGCACCGCCCGCCTATAGCGAGGAAAAGGGCTCCGATTTCTATCAGGAAGCCTTTGAGGTCTACGAGACCGTCAAGAACCTGACGCCGGAACAGCGTGCCGTCGCACGCTTCTGGTCAGATGATCCGATGCTCTCGCCGACCCCGCCCGGCCATTGGATGGTGATCGGCCTGAAGATCCTCGACGAACGCAAGGCGAGTGCCGCCGAGCATGCCGACCTGCTCGCCCGCCTCGGTGTCACGCTCGCCGACGCCTTCATCGGCTGCTGGCATTCGAAATTCGAATACGACCTGCTGCGCCCCGTCACTTACATCAAGCGGGTGATTGATCCCAAATGGGAGCCGATCCTGATCACGCCGCCCTTCCCGGAATATCCGAGCGGCCATTCCACCCAGTCGGGTGCCGCCGCGACCGTTCTTACAGCCTTCTTCGGCGACAATTTCGCCTTCACCGACAACACGCATGAAAAGGACAAGCTGCCGAACCGGAGCTTCAAGAGCTTCTGGGATGCGGCCGAGGAAGCCGGCGTCTCCCGCCTCTATGGCGGCATCCATTTCCGCGCCGCCATCGATCGTGGTCTCGACCAGGGCCGCTGCATCGGCGAAAAGACAGTTGCCCTGAGGACGCGCGGATGACCGGGCGCAACAACGTTCGTCTTCCAGCTCGGCTCGCGGGCCTTGCCCTGCTGCTGTCGCTGCCTGAGGCAGCGCCAGCACTCGCCAATGGCGGCCCCGTCGTTCCCCGCTTCACCGACGAAACCGCCTCCAGCGGGATCGCCAGCACCTATCGCGGCGACTGGGAATACATGGTCGGCGGCGGCGCCGGCAGCTTCGACTGCAATGCCGACGGGTTCCCCGACCTCGTGCTGGCTGGCGGCGAGGACAAGGCGAAATTCTACCTCAACCGCAGCAGCCAGGGCGGGGCGCTGAAATTCGAAGAAAAGGTCTCGGGCCTCGAACTCGACAAGGTGATCGGCGCCTATCCGCTGGATATCGATGGCGACGGGCTGCAGGACGTCGTGCTGCTGCGCTCCGGGGAGAATGTCGTGATGCGCGGCCTCGGCGAATGCCGCTTCGAGCGCGCCAACGAGGCCTGGGGTTTCGACGGTGGCGACGTCTGGTCGACCGCCTTCTCCGCCACCTGGGAGCGCGACAATACCTGGCCGACACTCGCCATCGGCAATTACATCGACCGCTTCGAGGACTTCGAGCCCTGGGGCTCCTGCACCGACAACTGGCTGCATCGCCCGGCATCGACGGCGGAGCGACGCTTTGCCCCGCCGCTCGCGCTCACTCCCTCCTTCTGCCCGCTCTCGATCCTCTTCACCGACTGGAACCGCTCCGGCACGCCATCGCTACGCGTCTCCAACGACCGCGAATATTACAAGGGCGGTCAGGAGCAGATGTGGAAGGTCGAGCCGGGCACGGCGCCGGAGCTCTACACACAGGCCGAAGGCTGGAAATACCTGCGCATCTGGGGCATGGGCATCGCTGCCCATGACCTCGATTTCGACGGTTATCCGGAATATTTTCTCACCAGCATGGCCGACAACAAGCTGCAAAAGCTTGGCGAAATCCCCGCTGATGGCAAGCCGAAACCCTCCTACAACGATGTTGCCTTTGCCAAGGGTGCGACCGCTCACCGGCCCTATACCGGCGGCGAAATCCGCCCCTCGACCGCCTGGCACACGGAGTTCGAGGACGTCAACAATGACGGCCGCACCGATCTGTTCGTCGCCAAGGGCAATGTCGCCGAGATGCCCGACTTCGCCGAAAAGGACCCCAACAATCTGCTCGTCCAGGGCGCGGACGGCAAGTTCATTGAAATGGGCGACAAGGCCGGCGTCGCCTCGATGGCCAAGGGCCGGGGCGGGGCGCTCGCCGATTTCAATCTCGATGGATTGGTCGATCTCCTCGTCGTCAACCAGGGCTCGCCCGTCGAGATCTGGCGCAACACGACCGAAGGCGCGGGCCGCTTCCTGCAGATTGCGCTCCGCCAGGAGGGAGCCAACCGCGATGCGGTCGGTGCCTGGATCGAGGTGAAGACCGGCAATGTCGTGCAGCGCCGCGAGGTGATGATCGGCGGCGGGCATGCCGGCGGCAAGACCGGTTGGCATCATGTCGGTTTGGGGCAACTGGGTGAAACCGAGATCCGCGTGCTGTGGCCGGACGGCGAGGCCGGTAATTGGCAAAAGGTGGCGGCTGACGGGTTTTATATGGTCGAACCGGGCAAGGCGCCGAGAGCGTGGACGCCGGGCGAGGGGATGTGAGGCTCTCCTCTCCCACCAAAGGGGAGAGGATGGAACCGCTGGGCCCTCGGTTTGACTGATAATGCCGAGCCCTCACTCCGCGTCTTCAACGGCAGCCTCTGCGGCACGCTTCTGGAAGGAGGCGATGCAGTTCTTCGCGCTGGACTTCGACTTGTAGGTTTCCGAGCGCACCATGATTTCGCCATTGGCGGCGCGGAAGCGGACGAAGGTTTCGCCGTTCTTGGCTTCGTCGATCTCGAAACGATAGCCGCTGCCGGTTTCCTGCTTGGTGAGGTCGACGACCGGCGCCGCAGGCGCATTCTTCTTCAGCGACTCGACGCAGTTCTTCGCGCTTGCCTTGGAGGCGTAGTTCTCCGACCACACCATGACCTCGGAATTGTAGACGAACTGGACGCGGAACTCGCCCTTCTCGGTCTTCAGGATCTTGAACTTGTGCATGCCCGTCTCCCTCTATGCCTGTCCATCGGCTTATGATTGCATGCGAATGCTAGCGTGACGGCAGCGGGCGGGCAAGAAGCACTCAAAAACCTTGGAAGAGGAATCCGTGGCGCCAGTGATCTCGTCCGCGCGGGCGGAGAGATCGACGACCGAGGGGCCGATCTCGGAGAGTGGAAGAGCGGCGAGACGGTGGGTCGCCATGACATAGGTTTGGCCACTGACCTCGAAACGAGGCGTCAGGCGCGCGATCACGCAGGAAACCTCTTCGACCTGCTGCAATGGAGCGACGACCCGTGTCGGCAGGTCATGGAGAAAGTCGGACTTGAGATCCACGACCAGTTGGTCTTCCGATTTCAGGCGATGGATCCGAAACCGCGTCATGGTCAGAACTGCCGGTATTTGGCGAGCGGCAGTCCGTGCTTGGCGACATAGTCGTTGTCGGCCTTGATCGCCTCGGCGTTCTCAATTTTCCAGCGCCGTTCCTTTTCGGCCTTGATGGCAAGAGCGATGCCTTTCTCGGCAGCGCCCTTGATGTCGAGGCCGAGGGCTTCCGCTTCGGCAATGAGGTCGTCACTGACGGTGAGGTCATGCGGTTTGCGGGCTTCGATCGACATGGCGCAACTCCGAGGATGATGCATCCTAGCGCAAAACGAGCAAGGCGGGTAGAGCGGCCCTCCACTCCAAACCAAGCTCTTGCGGCATCAATTCTGTAGCCATTTACCTTCGGTACAGGCCCAGGCGACGGCTGTCAGGGCGTAGTGGCGCATCTCGGCGATCTCGCCGATGAAGGGCCGGATGGCCGACAGGAAAGGTGGGAAATGCGGGCCTTTGCGAAAGCCTTGCAGATGGTCCTCCGTCGAGGTCCAGAGGATGCGGAGCGTCAGGCTCGAAGGCTCCTCGACGCAATGGGAGAGTTCATAGCCATGGCATTGCGGTGCCGCCTCGAGATGCGGCGCGGCCAGCCGATAGGCCTCGACAAGGTCGTGGGGCTGATGGGTCTTGAGTTCGTAGCGGATATATTCGACGATCATGTTCAACGTCCTCCGGTTGTGAAAACGCATGCTGGCCAAAAACTGCGAGCATGCAAGGGCTTACCTGGAGGTTAGGGCTTGCCGTCGCGAGCTGGGCCAGGAGGGATATCCGGTGGGCATAGACAAGATGCGCGACTGTCCGGTCATGGCGACGATCGATGTGATCGGCGGCAAGTGGAAACCGAGGATCCTCTGGCGCCTGCGCGATGGGCCGGTCACCTTTGGCGACCTGCGCCGCTATGTGGGCGTGTCCGAAAAGGTTCTTGCGGAGAATCTGGCAGCCTTGCAGCAGGACGGCATCGTGTCACGCCAGCCCCACAAAGAGGGCGACATGGTCTATGTCGAGTATGACTATACCTGTTACGGTCGTTCGCTGGTGCCGGTGCTCGATGCCATGGGCAGCTGGGGCCTTGCGCATGATGCGAGAAAATCTGAGCGGTCGGACACTGCCTTGATGACGTTCGACGTGTGAGCTGACAAGCCAAAAGAAAACGCCGGCTTTCGCCGGCGCCAACTCTGTCTTTATTCGTCGCTCATTTTCAGCGCTGCGATAAACGCTTCCTGCGGGATCTCGACCTTGCCGAACTGGCGCATGCGCTTCTTGCCGGCCTTCTGCTTGTCGAGCAGCTTGCGCTTTCGCGAAGCGTCGCCGCCGTAGCACTTGGCGGTCACGTCCTTGCGGAGTGCCGAGATGGTTTCGCGGGCGATCACGTTGCCGCCGATCGCGGCCTGGATCGGGATCTTGAACATGTGCTTCGGGATCAGGTCCTTGAGCTTTTCGCACATGTCGCGGCCGCGCTTTTCCGCCGCCATGCGGTGGACCATCATCGAGAGTGCATCGACGGGCTCGCCGTTGACGAGGATCGACATCTTCACGAGGTTGCCCTCGCGATGGCCATCGAGATGGTAGTCGAAGGAGGCGTAGCCCTTGGAGATCGATTTCAGCCGGTCGTAGAAATCGAAGACCACTTCGTTGAGCGGCAGCTCATAGGTGATCATCGCGCGCTTGCCGACATAGGTGAGTTCGGTCTGGACGCCGCGGCGGTCCTGGCAGAGCTTGAGGATGCCCCCGAGATAATCGTCGGGGGTGAGGATCGTTGCCTTGATCCACGGCTCGTGGATTTCGGAGATCTTGACCACGTCGGGCATGTCGGCCGGATTGTGCAGCTCGCGCTCCGTGCCGTCGGTCATGAACAGCTTGTAGACGACCGAAGGGGCGGTTGCGATCAGGTCGAGATCGAATTCGCGCTCGAGACGCTCCTGGATGATTTCGAGATGCAGCAGGCCGAGGAAGCCGCAGCGGAAGCCGAAGCCGAGAGCGGCAGACGATTCCATTTCGAAAGAGAAGGAGGCGTCGTTGAGGCGCAGCTTGCCCATGGCAGCGCGCAGGTCCTCGAAATCGGCGGCATCGACGGGGAAGAGACCGCAGAAGACGACCGGCTGGGCCGGCTTGAAGCCCGGCAGCATGTTGGCGGTCGGGCGCTTGTCTTCCGTGATGGTATCGCCAACGCGCGTGTCGGCAACTTCCTTGATCGAACCGGTGAAGAAGCCGATTTCGCCCGGACCGAGGGAATCGACGGCCACCATCTTCGGGGTCAGCACGCCGACGCGTTCGACAGCATACTTTGCGTCCGTGCCCATCATGCGGATCGTCTGGCCCTTGGTCAGCACGCCATCGAGCACGCGCACGAGAACCATGACGCCGAGATAGGTGTCATACCAGCTGTCGACCAAGAGGGCCTTCAACGGAGCCTTCTCGCCGCCTTCGCTCTTCGGTGCCGGCAGCTTGTGCACGATGGCTTCGAGAACGTCAGGGATGCCAAGACCGGTCTTCGCCGAGATCAGAACGGCCTCGGAGGCATCGATGCCGATGACTTCCTCGATCTGTTCCTTGATGCGCTCGGGCTCGGCGGCCGGCAGGTCGACCTTGTTGAGGACCGTGACCAGCTCGTGATTGTTGTCGATCGCCTGATAGACGTTTGCCAGCGTCTGGGCTTCGACCCCCTGGGAGGCATCGACGACGAGCAGCGAACCTTCGCAAGCCGACAGCGAGCGCGAGACTTCATAGGCGAAGTCGACGTGTCCGGGCGTGTCGATCAGGTTCAGCACATAGGTCTCGCCATTGTTGGCCTTGTAGTGCAACCGCACCGTCTGGGCCTTGATGGTGATGCCGCGCTCCTTCTCGATGTCCATGTTGTCGAGGACCTGCTCCGACATCTCGCGGTCGGCGAGGCCGCCGGTCGATTGGATCAGGCGGTCAGCCAGCGTCGATTTGCCATGGTCGATATGGGCGACGATGGAGAAGTTGCGGATATGGCTCAGGGGCGTGCGATCGGTGCTCATGGCTCGCGCATATAGCAGCGAGCCCTTGTATCGCAAAGCGGAAAGATCGGGTTTTGCAGGCGATCACGGCGGTTTTGACGTCGCAGGCAACAAGGTTTGCAGCCTGAGGCCGAGCCGTTGTCAGCGGCGCGGCTGTCGCCGATAGTGGGTGGGGCCCGAAAAAATCTTCTGGTCGTTGTCGAATCCGATGTCCGAGCCGCGTCTCTTCATCGACGGGATCGATCGACGATGCCGCAAGGGCCCGAAGGAGGGGCAAAACCGATGCAATACCTGCTGCTGATCTACGAAAACGAAGAAATCTTTGGCGGTCCGGACAAGATGGGCCCGATCATGGCCGATCTCGGCCCCCGCCATTTCGCCTTCAGCCACGAGCTGGGCGAGAAAATGCATGCGGGCGCCGGGCTAAAGGGCACGGAGGCTGCGACCACCGTGCGCACCATGGCTGGCAAGCAGACCATCCATGACGGTCCCTTTGCCGAGACGCGCGAACAGCTGGGCGGCTTTTATCTCGTGGAAGCCGAGGACCTCGATGCGGCGATCGCGATCGCCAGGAAGGTGCCGCTCGGCAAGGATGGCGCAATCGAGGTCCGGCCGGTCTTGCCGATGCCGCCGGGCCTGCGATGAAGCGTTGAAACGATGCGGGCAGCGGTCCTCGACGAGACGTTTCGGGCGGCGGGCGGGCGTATCCGCGCCGCACTCGCCGCCCGCTACCGCGATCTCGACATCGCGGAAGAAGCCTTTGCCGAAAGCTGCCTCAAGGCGGTGAAAGCCTGGGGTGATGAGGAACACGACCTGCCGCGCGATCCGGCCGCCTGGCTCTACCGGGTGGCCGAGCGCGCCGCTCTCGATATCCTGAGGCGAAGGCGAACGAGGGCTGAAAACCGGCCGGACGAGCCGGAGCCCGAGCCGACCGCCGAGGATCGGCTGACAAGCGACGACGCCGTCATTCCCGACGAGCGGCTGAAACTGATCTTCGTCTGCTGCCATCCGGCGGTGGCCGCAGACAGCCGGGCTGCGCTGACGCTCAAAATGGTCTGTGGCCTTTCGACGGAGGAGGTGGCGCGTGCCTTTCTCGTTTCCGAAACGACACTCGCCCAGCGGCTGGTCCGCGCCAAGCGCAAGATTGCCGAGGCCGGCGTGAGTTTCGAGGTGCCGGGGCCGGAGCACTGGACCGAGCGGCTGGCGGCGGTGCTCTCGACGATGGAAGTCGCCTATGCCAAGGCGCATGAGGATGCGGCGGGCTCTGGCCGGCATGCGGGTTTTGCCCGAGAGATGCTGGAAGTGACGGCGCTCTTGACAGAGATGTTGCCACGGGAGGCAGAGGTTCTGGCACTCGCTGCGACGATCCGCTTTGCCGAGGCCAGGCGGCCGGCCAGGATGGATGCGGAGGGCGTGATGGTTCCGCTCGCCGAGCAGGATCCGGCGCTTTGGTCGAAGCCGCTGATCGAGGATGCCCGGCGCTATTGCGGGCGGGCGCTTGGCATCTCGGGTCCGGGTCCGCGCATTCTGCAGATGATGATCCACGCGCTCTGGTGCGGCAGGAAGAGCCTCGCCGATCAGCCGCCATGGAAGGCGGTTCTTGCGGCCTATGATATTCTCGTCGAACTGCGTGACGACGCGATTATCCGTATCAACCGGGCTGTGGCACTGGCGGAGGTAAAGGGGGCGGAGGAGGCGCTCGCCGAGCTCGATTGTCTGGATGCCGAAACGCTGTCGGATTTTTTGCCGTTTCATGCAGCCCGCGCGGATTTGCTGGCGCGGCAGGGGAGGGTTGTTGAGGCCTTGGAGGCCTATGACCGCGCGCTGGCGCTCTCGCCTGGGGAGGCGGAGCGGCGGTTTCTGGAGCGGCGGCGGGACGCGTTTGTGGCGTCCTGAGCGATTACACCCCGAACTGCTCCGGCCAGTCGCGGCGTGTAGCGACCTGGCCTTCCGTGCGCAGCCGTCGGACCGTATCGAGATCGATTTCGGTAATCAGCCAGTGGCTTTCCTCGACTTCGTCGCTCTCGCTTTCGGCATAGATGCCGTTGGGCGGCATGCCGTAGTCGGAGGGAACGTAGAGGGCGGCGCGACCGCGGTTTTCGTCGAGTGCGGGAGACCAGGGGGCGGTACCCGCGGTGGGGGAGGCGAGCACGGCGATCTGGTTTTCCAGTGCCCGGGCCTGGGCGCCGATGCGGACGCGATAGGCGCCGGCCAGCGTGTCCGTGCAGGAGGGGGCAAGGATGAGGTCGACATCCTGTTCGGCGAGGTTATGGGCCAGCATCGGGAATTCGTTGTCGTAGCAGATAAGGATGCCGAGCTTGCCGAGCGGCGTGTCGAAGGCGGTGAGGCCGTCGCGTCCGGCGGCGATGCCCCATTGCTCGCGCTCGAAGCGGGTCATGATGATCTTGTCCTGATGGCCGATCAGACCGTCGGGGCCGAAGAGGAAGGCGCGGTTCCTGTATTGGCCATCGGGGTCGAGCACCGGTGCGGAGCCCGGCTGGAAGACGATGGCATGCGTGCGCGCCAGCTCTTCGCAGAGCTCGACCCAGGCCGGGATGAGCGGCTGGATGCCGGCGATCGAGCCGTGCAGGTCGGAGCGGGTTTCAGGATCGAGCTGGCCGGCGAGCACCAGGCCGGCATATTCCGGCAGGAGTACGAGTTTCGCGCCGCGTTCGACGGCCTGATGGACCAGGCCCGTCAGGTGCAGGACGTAATCTTCCCAGCTCTCGATCAACGCGATCTTGTACTGGCAGGCGGCAAGGGTGAGGGCTGTCATGCTTTGAGATCCCGGATCCAGAAGGAAAGCGGCTTCGGGCTTTCGACGCTTTCGTCGAGGTCGCGCCAGGTGAAGGTGGTCCGAAGCTCGGGGTGATGGGTATAGCCGCGCTTGGCCCAGAAGGCGTCGAGCGGCACGTAATCTGCCGGTCGGCGCTGATGGTCGGCAGGGCGCTCGACGGCGCAGAAGGTGGCATAGCGCAGGCCGAGTTTCTTCGCCTGCGCCTCGCGGCCCTCGAAGAATTTCACGCCGATACCCTGGCCGCGATAGGTGGGCAGGAGCACGCTTTCGCCGAAATAGAAGAACTCTTGTGGGTCGAGCCCCGCCTCAAGGAAGGGACGTTTGACCTCGTCCGTTTCGCCAACCAACGGCGTTCCCGTGGCAACGCCAACCACCTGGTCACCATCGATGGCGAGCACAAAGACCGAGCCTTCGGACTTGGCATAGGTCGACAGATAGGTCTGCTCGTAGTCAGGATTTCCCTCGTAGAGATAGGGAAAGGCGCGAAAGACGGTGGATCTGAGCCGCGCGAGGTCGCCGAAGAAGGGCGTCGCGTCGCTGCCGGAAAAGGATTGGATCTTGAGGGCCATAGAGTGTTTTCAGTCCGTTGCGGAGTGGTTATACCCATCTCCCACGACCCGAGAAAGCAATTCCACGACGAGGAGTGATCGATGACCGCCGCAGCCACCATCCGTGCCTATTACGATGCCTTCAATGCCGGCGACATGGACCGTTTTCTGGCACTCCTGACCGATGATGTCGCGCACGACATCAACCAGGGTGCCCGCCAGACGGGGAAGGAAGCCTTCGCGAAATTCATGGACCACATGAACCGCTGCTACAAGGAAGAGCTGACCGACATGGTGGTGATGGTGAATGAGGACGGCACGCGGGGTGCGGCCGAATTCATCGTCAACGGCACCTATCTCGCAACCGACGAGGGCCTGCCGGAAGCCAACGGCCAAACCTACCGCCTGCCTGCCGGCGCCTTCTTCGAGATCCGCGACGGCAAGGTCGCCCGAATCTCCAACTATTACAGCCTGCCCGACTGGATCGCCCAGGTCGGCGGCTGACCAGCGGATAGAGGCCGCGCCTTCACGGTGAGGGCGTGGCCTCGGCCGTGCAGAGACGACGCGCATCGAGCAGGCCCCAGCCGAAGACCTGGTCCTTGCCGGGGCTGCCGATATCCTGCGCCAGTCCGGAGAGCGCCTCGGCCATCTGAACTGGTGTGAGGTCCGGCCGCTCGGCAAGAAGCACGGCGGCTGCGGCACTGACGAAGGGGGCGGCAAAGGATGTGCCGCTCTTCGGACGGGCGCCGCTGATCGAGGCGGCTGTCCAGACATTGACACCAGGTGCGGCGATATCGACATGCGCGCCCTGGTTCGCGCGGCGATAGGCATTGCGGCCTCTGTCGACGGCCGTCACTGCGATCACCCCGTCATAGCCGGCGGGATAGAGTGGTTTCGCCCTGGGTCCGGCATTGCCGACCGCGGCCACCAGGATCACGCGGCGGGTGATCATGGCCTCCACGGTTGTCTTCAGCAGTACATTGTCCGGACCGGCAAGGCTGAGATTGATCACCCGAACATTGCGACCTGCCAGCGCGTCGAGCGCCCTGACCAGGTCGAAGGTGGAGGCGACATCGGCCGACCCGCCGAGCCGACGAAAGGCATCCACGGCGATCACCTCGGATGACGGCAGAAGGCCGGGTGCCCGGCTGCCGGCCGCGCCCACGAGAAGCGCCGCGACAGCCGTCCCATGCTGGCGGCCGGATTGCGGCAAGGCATCGTCGGTGATCCGGATAACTTCGAGCCGCGCATCGCCGAGTGAGGGGTGATCCGGATTGATGGCGGTGTCGATCAGACCGATCGTCGGCAGGCTTCCGCAGCGCTGCACAAGTCCGGCAGGATCGATGGGCCAGCCTATGATCTCGCGCACGAGGGCGCAGGTCTGGCCGCCGCAATCGGGTGCGGTTTCCGTCTGCTCGGGCCGGTAATAGTGATTGAAATCAACCTGAGCGACCGGGGCAAGGGATGTGACCCTCTCGCGCGCCGCCTCCAGCCCGGTGCCGCGCGGCACGACGAGACGCACGATCTCGGTGGCGGACCCGGTGGTCACCAGGCCGAGGCTCTGGCGCTCGGCGACGGCATAGCCTTCACCGGTCAACTGGGTGATGGCCGCCTCGGGCAGGCCTGCGGCAATGATTTCGTTCGGCACGCGGTCGGGAATGGCGGGGGCCGCGCGACGAGAAGGTGCCGGACGTTGTGGCTGCAGGAAAGGAAACAGCGTGAAGCCGGATTGCCTCGAAGGGACGCGATCCCCTGATCGACCGGAGCCGCCTTCGCTGCGCCCACCCCCGCCATCGTCGTCCCCACCACCGTCATCGTCGTCGTCAGCATGCGCAGGTGTGAGGAGCTGGTATGTCGGGTCAAAGGGGAGAGAGACGGGTGGTGGCAGGACCACCGCGAGCCCCAGCAATCCGCCGAGCAACCTTGCAAAGACCCGATCCATGTTCCATCTCTCCGTGGTCGGCGCCGGGCCTTCGAGACCCGTCGACGAGTGTGATGTCAGGTTATACGTGCGAGCCGCTGGTTTATTCCGGAGAGACGGAAAGTTTTTATGGTTGAGCCTGTCGATATCGTCGGAGAGCGCCTCGTCTCCTTCCTGCCGAACCTCAGGCGTTTTGCGATTTCGCTCTGCCGTGCACGCGATGTTGCCGATGATCTGGTTCAGCAGACCTGCGAGCGTGCCCTGGCGGCAGCTGCAAGCTTCGACCCAGACACCCGCTTCGACGCCTGGGTCTTCCGCATCCTGCGCAATCTCTGGCTCGACCAATTGCGCCGGCAAAAGACGGCAGGCCCTGCCGTCGATATCGATGACATCCATGATCTGTCTGTGACATCAGGCGAAGCGCAGAGTGAGGCACGGTTGGCGCTCGAAAGGGTTGAGGTCGCCCTGCAGCAATTGCCCCCCGAGCAGCGCGAAGTTCTGGTGCTGGTCTGCATCGAGGAGCTGAGCTACCGCGATGCGGCCGACGTGCTGGAAATCCCGGTGGGCACGGTGATGAGCCGGCTCGCCCGCGCCCGAAAGGCACTTTCCGAATTGACGGGAATAAATCCCGAAGCCAGACGTTCTTCGCCATGAGAAAGGCGGACACTCCATGACACGCGCGATTTCCGACGAAATGCTGATGGCCTTTGCCGATGGCGAACTGGCCCCCGCCGAACAGAGCGAAATCGAGGCGGCCCTCGCCGAGGACGAGGCTCTCGCCGAGCGCCTCGCCGTATTCATGGACACGAGACATCAGCTCTCGGCGACGATGAAGCCGCTGATCGATGAGCCGGTGCCGGCAGCACTTAAGGCCTCCCTTGCCGCTGCGATCGCAACCGGCCGGCAGACGCAGGGCGCCAAGCCGCAAACAACCGAGACTGTCGTGCCGCTCAGGCCGCGTGCGTCGTCAACGTCTGCCGCTCGGTCCACGGGATCGGTGATCACGTCGCCCTGGGGCATTGCCCTTGCCGCGTCCTTCGTCGGGGTCGTGGTCGGTCTCGGCGGTTTCCTGCTCGGCCAATCGACCGCCGTCGCGCCTGATGGCGCGAACCTGGCACTGAACGAGGCGTTGGAAAACCTGCCCTCGGGCGGGGACCGCGCGCTCTCTGACGCCGAAAGCCTGCACATGATCGCGAGCTTTCGCGATGCCGAAGGGCATCTCTGCCGCGAATACGAGCGCAAGGCGGCAGATGCCGTGACCACGGCGGTGGCCTGCCATGGTCCGGCGGGCTGGCAGACGCGGTTTGCTCTGACCAACCCGGTGGCGGAAGGCTACGTGCCGGCCTCGACCACGGACACGCTGGATGCCTTCCTTTCCGGCATCGGCGCGGGTGCGCCATTGTCGCCCCAGGAAGAAATCGCCGATATCGAAGCACTTCGCAGCCGCTGAAACGAAAAAAATGATGCGGATCGGGAATAACTCCCCGGCGCATCCGTTCTCCAGAGCAGACTAGGATCTGGAGAAAGCCGATGAAGCTCTCGCTGCTGAAACGTCCCACACCCCGCATCACCTTCACCTGCCGCCGCGAAGACGAAGGCGTCATCACGCCGCCGGTCCGCGCGAAAACCGTGCTGCCCGAGTGGTTCCGCAAACTGCCGGCGGTGACGGAAGACAAGGTCTCGCCGACCGATAGCGGGTTGACCGTAAAGCGCTGCATGCCGTTTCTCGATGCGATGATGGCAGGCTGGGTAATCGGCCTGCCGGCAACCGTACGCATGGAAATTTCCGATGGCGGCCGCACGGTGAATTGCGGCTGGGATTTCGACCGCACCCTCGTGAGCAACCATGCCACCCATCAGGTGGCCGGCAATCCGCGGGATCCGATGCCGCCCTGCAAGTTTCACAACTACTGGACCATCCGCACGCCGCCCGGCTGGAGCTGCCTCTTCGTATCCCCGCTCAATCGCCCGAACGGGCTCTTCGAGGTGGTCGCAGGTGTCGTTGATACCGATACCTATCAGTCGGAAATCCACTTTCCCTTTTTCGCCACGGGCCCGGATGGCTTGCATGTGCTCGAACGCGGCACGCCGATCGTCCAGGTGATCCCCTTCCGGCGCGAGACCTCGGATCTCGAAGGCGACATCCGCAGCGAGACGGATGAGGAGCAGACGAAACGCAAGACGATCTTCCGCAAGACGATCGCCTCCGAAGGCTGGTACCGGAAGTTCGCCCGCGCCCAGCGCTGACAGAATCAGAATCATCCTGTTGCAGACCACCCGGAACGCCGTTTCGGGTGGCGCTTCCGGTTTTGCCGGTATTCAGAAATAAATATCTGAAAATAAATGATTTTTTTCGGAATAAACCTCGAGGCGATCCGTTCTTCCCCTGCAGCCGACGTGCTGCCGTGAAAGAAACCAAGGAGACTGACCATGAAGAAATTCATCGCCATCCTGAGCTCTGTGCTCGCCATCGGCACCACCGCCCCGGCCCCCGCTCTGGCCGACGATCCGCTGACCCGCTTCCTCGACAGAAGCACAGGCGAGGGGCGCTCCCATGCGCGCTCCGGGAACCGCAATGACGATCGCGGCGGCTGGAGTTCGAACAGCAACTCCAACAGCAATTCCAACAGTTCGTCGAACTCCTCGAGCAATTCGAGCTCGAATTCCTCGTCGAACTCGTCTTCCAACTCTTCGTCGAACTCGTCCTCGAATTCGTCGTCCAACTCGTCCGACGATGACGATTGATCCTCGCGTCTGATGAAACGAATAAGGCCGCGGCATTGCCGCGGCCTCCTTTTTTGTCTGGTCAACGGATGGGGATCAGTTGACCGCCCAGTTGCTCTTCACGTCGTCGGCGTTTTTCGACAGATGCACGTGCTGGTCGACATGATCGACCCAGTCGAGCGGAATGTAGTGGTGCTGGCCATCAGAGGAATCGCTCTTGGTCAGCTTGATGCGGCTCGGACCATCCATGTGGTCGACGGTGCCGACATGGGCGCCGTCCTGGGCCAAAACTTCCATGTGTTCGCGGATCTCGTCTGCAGAAATCATTGGTCATGCTCCTCTGTGTGTTGCGATGGTCGGAAAAGGCGCGAGCTGCGGAATTTGTTCCGGCAAAGTCATTTTGGCGCAGGTAGCAAAAGCGGCGGAACAACCTTGCCCCGCGCGCATTGAACGAAACCGCGCGAGATCCCTCGCCGAACAGCGAGCTCATCCATGCTTCCGAGAATTGCGATCATCGGCACCGGCCCGACCGGCCTCTATACATTCAAGCAATTGATTGCCTCGACCGTCCCGCTGTCCATCACGCTCTTTGAGGCGGAAGGCGAACCGGGCAAGGGCACGCCCTATCATCCCGACATGAACGACCCGGCCATGCTCTCCAACATTCCGAGCATCGAGCTGCCAGCCTTCACCGAAACGCTGGCCGACTGGCTGCGGCGGCAGAATGACGACACGCTGATGCGCCACGGCATCCGCCGCGAAGCGATCGACGAGCGCGAATTCTACCCGCGCCTGGTGCTTGGCGACTATATGCAGGCGCAGTTCGAGCGCATGCTGGCGGTGGCCGCCGAGCGTGGTCATGAGATCACTGTGCTCGCCCATCACAAGGTGGTGGACATCGAGATCCAGAACGATGCGATCCGCCTGCGTGTCTCCAATCCCGATGGGGAAAGTGACGCGAATTTCGACCATGTGGTGATGGCAACCGGCCACAACTGGCCGGACAGCACGGAAATCCGCCCGGGCTATTTCGTTTCGCCCTGGCCGGCCACTGTTTTGAAGTCGATCCGCAATGAACCCGTCGGCATTCTCGGCACCTCGCTGAGCGGGATCGACGCCCTGATGACCGTGGCGACGGCCCACGGCATGTTCTACAGCGATGCGGCGGGTGATCTGCAATATCAGCCGGCTGCCGGGACTGAGGATTTTCGCGCGACGCTGATGTCCCGCAAGGGCATCCTGCCGGAGGCCGACTTCTACTGCCCGCTGCCCTATGTGACGCCGCTCGTCTGCACGGAAGAGGCCATAGACGCGCTGATCGCGACAGGTCGTCACGACCTGCTCGATGAGGTCTTCGAGCTGTTCCGCGGAGAAATCGTCGCCCGCGACCCCGGTTATGCCGCCCGCATCGGCCTTTCGCAGCTGACCGTCGAGACCTTCGCAGCCGCCTACTATGCCGACCGAACCGAAAGCGATCCGTTCGTCTGGGCCGCGAAGAACCTGGCCGAGGCCGAGGACAACAGGGTGAAGCGCTATACCGTGCCGTGGCGCTATGCGATCCTGATCACCCACGAGATTGTCGCGCGCGTCATTCCGCATCTGGACGAGAAAGACCTCAAGCGTTTCCACCGCCACTTCAAGGGCATCTTCATCGACGACTATGCAACCGTGCCGCTGATGTCGATCCGCAGGCTGCTCGCACTGTCGCGTGCCGGCAAGCTGTCGATCTTGCGGCTCGGCGAAGACTATACGATCCGCACGGCCGAGGACGGTCTGGAGCGGGGCGCAGAGGTCGAGGTGGCAGGCACCACGCATCGCTTCGGCGCCTTCATCGATGCGACAGGTCAGGAAACCCTCTCGGCGACGGATCTCCCCTTTCCGACGCTTGTCGATCAGGGTGGCGTGCGCGAAGCCGCGACGCCCAAGGTCAAGGCGATCCTGTCGCTCGACCGGGATCCCGATATGGTGCGCACCGGCGGCATCGATGTCGATGAATTCTATCGCCCGCGTCTCGGCCTGATGTCGGAAGGCCGGCTTTATTGCGCAGCGATCGCCTTCCTGCTGCACAAGGAGCCCTTCGTGCAGGGCATCACGAGTGCTCGGGATATCGGCGAAACCGTCGGTCGGGCAATACTGAATGATATCTCGGAGGCGGAAACGCCGCTCTTTCAGATCTCGGCATAAACGGGATCCCCGACGTTGATCGTCACGCCCTCGGTGGGCGTGGCATAGACGCCGAGATTGCGCTTGTTGTGGCGCATGATCCCGCGCAGCACGTCCGGCTCTTCCGCCATGCCGGGCTGCGCCACCAGCGTCATGCCACAGCGGCGCGACGCCTCGGTGACGCGGATATCCGCATCTCCGATCCGCACGGTATGATCGACCCAGTCGTTCTCGATGAAACCTTCGCCATCTTCCGTTTCGATCAGCACGGAGGGGCGGAACCGTCTTCCGTCCAGTGGCGGAAGGCCTGTCATCGCGGCGAGCGCCTCCGTCGAAGCTGTCGTCACCAGGTGAAGCGGCGCTGGCTTGTAACGGTTGGAGACGACGGGGAAGCGATAATCGCCAGACCCGACGAGCCCGACCGCGACCGGGAAGCCGAAATGCTCCGCCAGACGGTCCGGCAATGCGCCATCATCGAGCGCATGCTCCGCGCCGTCGGCGAAGCGGAGCACCGGCAATCCGGAAGGCGGTTGCGAGGCGGTGATGAAGAGGGCGGGGCGCCAGCGCGTTTCCTTTTCAGGCGCGGCAGCAAGACCAGTTTCCGGATCGAACAGCGCAAACCGTCGGTCGCCTGCGATGCCCTCGGGTGACACGGTGATCGAGGAGAGCGTCTCCCCGCCGACAGAACTCACCGGATAGCGCCAGACTTCCCGCACTCGACCGATTTTGCGCATGGTTGTTCCTCGTTTCAAACGATCACCATACGCGGGATAGTCGCTCTATGTTCCAGAAATTCTGCGCGGGCGTGCTTTAGCCCCGTGGCACCGTCAGGTCCAGTCGAGCACGATCTTGCTCGCCTTGCCGGCTGAGGCCAGTTCGAAGGCTTCGGCGTAGTCGTCCACCTTCATCCGGTGGGTGATGACCTTGCGGATGTCGAGGCCGCTTTCGAGCATGGCGAGCATCTTATGCCAGGTGTCGAACATTTCGCGGCCATAGATGCCCTTGAGCGTCACCATGCGGAAGACGACCTTGGAGAGGTCAAAATGGAAGGGCCGCGCCGGAACGCCCAGGAGCGCGATGCGACCGCCCATGACGAGATGGTCGATCATCTGGTCAAGCGCTGCCGGCGAGCCGCTCATCTCGAGCCCGACATCGAAGCCTTCCTTCATCTTCAGCTTCGCCATGACGTCGCGCAGGTCTTCGTTCGCCACGTTGACCGGGTGCACGTCGGCGACCTCAGCCGCAAGCGCCAGGCGCTCCGGGTTGACGTCGGTGATGACAACGTGGCGCGCGCCGACATGCCGGGCGATGGCCGCCCCCATGATGCCGATCGGGCCGGCGCCGGTGATGATCACGTCCTCGCCGACGAGGTCGAAGGCGAGCGCCGTGTGCACGGCATTGCCGAGCGGATCGAGGATCGCGCCGATCTCGTCATCGATCGTGTCCGGCAGCGGGATGATGTTGAAGGCCGGGATCTTGGCGAATTCGGCAAACGTGCCCTGCACGTTGACGCCGATGCCCTTGGTCTCCGGGTCGAGATGATACTTGCCGGCGCGTGAGGCGCGGCTGTTCATGCCAACGAGGTGGCCTTCGCCGGAGACGCGCTGCCCGATCTGGAGGTTGCGGACATTGGCACCAACGGCAACGATCTCGCCGGCATATTCATGGCCCGTGATCATTGGCACGGGAATCGTCTTCTGCGCCCACTCGTCCCATTTGTAGATATGGACGTCTGTGCCGCAGATGCCGGTCTTGTTGATCTTGACCAACACGTCGTCGGGCCCGATCTCCGGGACCGGCGCGTCGATCATCCAGATGCCGACTTCGGATTTCTGCTTGGAAAGCGCCTTCATGATCAGATCATCCCGATGGTCTTGCCGGCATCGATGAATGCGGCGATGGCGGTGTCGATATCGGCCTCGGAGAGCGCTGCCGACATCTGGGTGCGGATGCGGGCCTGACCCTTGGGCACGACGGGGAAGAAGAATCCGGCGACATAGACGCCGCGCGCATCGAGCTCGGCGGCAAGCTTTTGGGCGAGCACCGCGTCATGGGTCATGACCGGAATGATCGGCGTTTCGCCGGGAAGCAGTTCGAAACCGGCATCGGTCAGGCCCTGGCGGAAGCGCTTGGTGTGACCGGAGAGCTTGGCGCGCAGGTCGTCGGCGCTTTCGGCAATCTCGATCGCCTTTAGCGAGCCGGCAGCCACGGCGGGCGCCAGACTGTTCGAGAAGAGATAGGGCCGCGCCCGCTGGCGTAAGAGATCGATCGCGGCTTTCGGCCCCGCGATGAAGCCGCCCATGGCGCCGCCCAAGGTCTTGCCGAAGGTGCCGGTGATGATATCGACGCGGGTGCCGACACCGGTCAGCGTCGGGGTGCCCTTGCCTTTGTCGCCCAGATGGCCCGTGGCGTGGCATTCGTCGATCATCACCATGGCGCCGTATTTCTCGGCGAGCGCACAGATCTCCGGGAGCTTGGCGATATAGCCGTCCATGGAGAAGACGCCGTCGGTGACGATCAGCCGGAAGCGCGTGCCCTCGGCAATTGCCTTCTTAAGCTCGTCTTCCAGTCCGTCCATGTCCGAATTGGCATAGCGATAACGCTTTGCCTTGGAGAGGCGCACGCCATCGATGATCGAGGCGTGATTGAGCGAGTCGGAAATTATCGCATCTTCAGGCCCGAGCAGCGTCTCGAAAATCCCGCCATTGGCATCGAAGCACGCGGCAAACAGGATCGCATCGTCCTTGTCGAGATAGTGGGCGATCGCCTGTTCGAGCTGACGATGGATATCCTGCGCGCCGCAAATGAAGCGCACCGAAGCCATCCCGAAGCCGTGGCTGTCGATCGCGGCCTTGGCGGCCTGTTCGATCTCGGGATGGTTGGCAAGGCCGAGATAATTGTTGGCGCAGAGATTGATCATCTCGCGCGTGCCTCTGGCATCGCGCACCTGGATACGGCCCGATTGCGGGCTGACGATTTCGCGCTCGCGCTTCAGAAGCCCATCGGCTTCGATGCCCTTGAGAGTATCGGTGATGTGGTCGAGAAAGCCGGTCTGCATGGGAAATCCCTCTATGCTGAATAATTCCAGCATATCGGAATTTTGCCTTGCGGCAATCGATATTTTGGAATTGCCTTTTCGGCTATCTGTGTAGCACGACCAGCAGGCCTTTGCCGATATCCGTTCCGCCATTGCGGATCGCATGCGGAACATCGGCCCGGTAGCGGGCGGTTTCGCCGGCCCTGATGACCGTCTTGCTGCCGCCGCTGGAGATCTCGAAACCGTCGGTAACGGCGGTGAAATGCTCGAAGGCGCCGATCGAATGGGGCTGGCTGACGAGCGCGCCGCCCGGATCCATTTCAAGGTCGTACCATTCCGTTTGGCCGGCGAGCCGCGGCGAACTCAGGATCTTCAGCCGGCAGGAGCCGTCGGCGCTGCGGATCACCGGCGTGTGCATCACCGAGGTCACCTCGATCTCCTCGCGCCCGGCGACCGACGTGCCGTTGCCGATCAGGTCTGAAAGCTCGATCTCCATTGCCTGAGTGAGGCTCCAGAGCACCGCAAAGGTGGGATTGGCCTCGCCGCGCTCGATCTGGCTCAGCATCGACTTGGAGACGCCGGACAGTGTACCGAGCTGTTCGAGCGTCAGCTTGCGCGCCTTGCGCTCGCGCTTGATGGCCGGGCCGATCTCGGGAGTGTGCTGCTGCATGGGCTTTGTCCTGCGGTCTCGCCGGCGGGCGCCGACCGCCCCTTTTACGCCGACCGGCAGGCGCAACGGAAGAGGGCGAGCATGAAAGCTTGACTCCAGTATCTGCGCATGAAATTCTCAGATAATGGAATCAGAAGATCACTTCGAGAAACATGTCGCCGAACGGCTGAAGCGCCTGCGCGTCGAGCGGGGGCTGACGCTTGACCAGTTGGCGGACCTTTCAGGCGTCAGCCGGGCGATGATCTCTCGCATCGAGCGATCCGAGGCAAGCCCGACGGCGGCCCTTCTGGCACGCCTGTGCTCGGCCCTCGGGGTGTCCTTATCCGTCTTTTTCGCCACTACCGAGGCCGAGCCTTCGCCGCTTGCGCGACGCGTCGATCAGCCAGTCTGGCGTGATCCGGAAAGCGGATATCTGCGCCGCGCAGTCTCTCCGCAGGAAACGGGCAGCGGGACAGATATCGTCGAGGTCGAGTTTCCGGCCGGTGCCGAGGTGCGGTTTCCCGGACGCCCGACCGGTCGAAGCCAAACCCAGCATGTCTGGGTCTTCGAGGGCGTGATCGAACTCATCGTCGGCGAGACAGTGCACCGGCTGGAGGCCGGCGACTGCCTGTTCATGAATGTCGGCGATGTGCACGGCTACCGCAACCCGACCGATCAACCCGCCCGCTATGCCGTGGTGATCTCCCTCGGCCCCTGACTTTTTTCCCACCACAGGACCTGAACCATGCCTGCCACCAAGCCCGATATCCGCCTGCTGTCTAAAGCCGATGCCCTCGCTCTGTTGCCCGATCTTTGCGAGGCCCTGTCCGATTGCGTGGAAGACGGCGCATCGCTCGGCTTCATGTCGCCCTTTACGCCTAGGGATGGCGAGTCCTTCTGGACAGGCGTGGCCGAGGCGGTCGGGCGCGGTGAGGTCCTTCTCTATGGCGCCTTTGTCGGAGATAGACTGGTTGGCACCGTGCAGGTCGGCTTTGCGTCCAAGCCGAACCAGCCGCATCGGGGTGACCTGATGAAGCTGCTCGTGCATCGCGATGCCCGGGGCCTCGGCTTGTCGAAGGCGCTGATGGCGGCGGCGGAAGCCGGCGCAGCGAAGGCCGGGCGCACGCTGTTGGTGCTCGACACGGCAGCCGGCGAGCTCGCAGAGACGCTCTACGAGAAGCTCGGCTGGCAGCGTTCTGGCGTCATTCCGAACTACGCGCTCTTCCCGGATGGTCGCTATTGCGACACCGTCATCTTCTGGAAGACTGTGGCTTGAACGCATCGCTGCCAAGCGATTGAGATCTCGCCCAAAAAACGTCCGGCATCCACTCTTCACATTCCTGTGAGCATAGGCTTATCGTCCCGCAATTCGGCAGCCAGGGAGGCGCTTATGGTCGGAAACGGAATTTTGAAATGGGTGGCCTTAGGGTTGGCCATGGCAGTGGCGGCGCCGGCGTTTTCGGCAGACGTCACCTTCGTCATGCGCAACGACCATCCGAACGCCGTCGAGGTCGAACTCTATAGCCAGGACCGCGAATATGTCTGGCCGGGCAATGGTGAAGTCTTCTACCTCGACGACGGCGAGACCAAGCAGATCCCGCTGTCCTGCGAGGAAGGCGAGACGATCTGCTATGGCGCCTGGATTTCCGGCGACAAGCAGAGCTATTGGGGCACGGGTCCCGACAACGCCGAGACCTGCGAAAACTGCTGCTATACCTGCACCGGTGGCGAGACCGAGCAGATCAATCTGACCGAGTAAGACCAGATCGGCGGGGGCCGAGGGGCAGGGGGCGATTTTCCGGTCGAATGACTAGGAAAATCGCCCCCTTTGCACTTGTGGCTGAGGCGTGGACGGCGCTAGTTTTCCTCCAAAACGACCAGAGGGAAAACACCACAACATGCGCGTATTCTATTCCGAAAAGCACAAGCTCCGAGACGCAAAGACCGAGTTGCATGGCGGCCTGCTTGTGAAACCTTTCGAGGGGCCGTTCCGCGCCGAATGGGTGCTGGCGGGCGTCAAGGACGCGGGTTTCACCGATGTCCGTGCACCGGCCGAACACGGGCTTGAAACGGCGCTCAAGGTGCATGATGCCGGCTATCTCGAATTCCTCGGCACCTGCTGGGATCGCTGGCAGGCGCATGGCTTCGAGGGCGAGGCGATCGCCACCTCCTTCCCCTGCCGCCGCAGCCAGACGGGCCGCGTGCCGAAGAACATCGACGGCGCTGTCGGCTACTATACCAATTCGGCTGAGACCTCGATTTCCAAGGGCACCTATGAGGCGGCGATCGCCTCGATGGATGTTGCACTCTCGGGTGCCGACTGGCTGAACGAAGGCAACCGCTTCGCCTTCTCGCTCTGCCGCCCGCCGGGCCACCATGCCGGCATCGATCTCTTCGGCGGCTATTGCTTCATCAACAACGCCGCAGTCGCCGCCCAGCGGCTGATCGACCATGGCGCGAAGAAAGTCGCGATCCTCGACGTCGACTTCCACCATGGCAACGGCACCCAAGACATCACCTATCGCCGCGGCGACATCTTCTTCGCCTCGCTGCATGGCGAGCCGGAAGACGCCTTCCCCTTCTTCCTCGGTTATGCCGACGAGACCGGCGAGGGCGAGGGCGAAGGCCTGAATGCCAATTACCCGATGCCCTCAGGCACGCCTTTCGACGTCTGGTCGGCTGCGCTCGAAGACAGCGTGAAGAAGATCAAGGCCTATGGCGCGGAAGCCATCGTCGTCTCGCTCGGCGTCGACACGTTTGAGAAAGACCCGATCAGCTTCTTCAAGCTCAAGAGCCCTGACTATATCCGCATGGGCGAAATGATCGCGGCCAGTGGCGTGCCCGTGCTGACCCTCATGGAAGGCGGCTACGGCGTGCCCGAAATCGGGCTCAACGTCGCCAATGTGTTGAAGGGGCTTGAGGGCTGATGGCGGCGCCCGGTCGGTGGGTTAGCCCTGCCGCCGGCTCCAGCCCTTCTGGGCACGCCAGAAGACGGTCGAATCCGCATAGCCCAGCACCTCGGCGATGCGTGCCTTTTGCACATGAGCCTCGAGTTGCGTGGCGGCGATGGCTTCCCGGGTTTCGCGTACGAGATGGCGCAGTGAGGTTCCCTCTTCGGCGAGACGACGCTGTAGCGTGCGGACCGAAATCCTGAGTTCGGCAGCGACTGAGGGAAGGGTGATCGGCTTGTGCCCGAGATAGATGCCGATCAGGGCCCGCACCCGCTCGCTGATGCTGTCGGGCGTAATTGCCTTGCCGACCAGTTCCGCCACATGCCGTTCGAGAACGGCAGAAAGCGCCGGGTCCTCCTGGCGGTAGAGACGGGCGGCATCGCGGCCGTCGACGATGATGCGGTTGGCGGATTCGCCAAATTTCAGCGGGCAGCGGAAAATGCGCTCCAGCACCGAACGATCCCGGGGCGCCAGATGCTCGAAATGCACCTCCAGCGGCTTCCAGCTCTTGGCAAAACACGAGCGCACCAGCTGGCAGGAGGCGACGACGGAAAATTCGCTGTCCTGCCGCCTCGGCCACATCCGCGCATCCTCCAGCCGGTAACTCCAGACGAGATTGCCGTCTTCCTCGAAGACGCCGGAACTCGTGGCACTCTGCACCGTGTTGACATATTTCGCCAGGCGCTCGAAGCCGGCCCGGATCGTGCCCGAGATCGAGAACAGGACGCCGATCGGGCCGATATCACTTGGCTTGAACAGAGTGCCGAGCCGGGCGCCCAGCGAGGGCTCGCCGGTGATGAGCGCCGCCTCTTCGAAGATCGCGACGTAACGCGCCATGGGGATCATCGCGTAGGGATCGTCCAGCTGGCTGCGCAGAATGCCGTGTGAGGCGAGCAAAAGGTCGGTCTTGCCACTGCGCCGGTCGATTTGTTCGACGAGCGGAGCAAGCACCGAGGCCCGAATGGATGCAATTACGGGCATTGGCCTGTTCATTTGCGGTGCAACTGCCATTTTCACCATCCTGGAACGGCCGCGTGGCGCGGTTTATCGATTCTATGGCATGAAGTGCAATTTCGGGGCCAAAGTGTCGCGCCTACCCTCTTGATGAAAATCAAGCACAAGAGGGGTTCCCATGACATTACAATCCATTGCGGATGGTCCCACGGATCGGCTGGCAAAGAATTCCGTCGGCCTCGCACATATCGTCTTCTTCGTCGTCGCGGCTGCAGCACCGCTCACCGCCGTGGTCGGAGCAACGCCGGCCGCTTTTGCTTTCGGGAATGGTGCGGGCGTCCCCGGTGCCTTCGTGCTCGCCGGCATCCTCTATCTGCTCTTCTCGGTCGGCTTCACGGCCATGAGCCGCCATGTCGGCGGGGCAGGCGCCTTCTATACCTACATCACCCACGGCATCGGCAAGCCGGCGGGAGTCGGCGGCGCGCTGATGGCGCTGGTCACCTATTCGGCGGTTCAGATCGCCGTATACGGCCTCTTCGGCGTCTTCATGGCGGGTGCCATGGCGCCGATCGTGGATCTGCCCTGGTGGGTCTGGTCCTTTGCAGCGCTCGTGATCGTGCATGTCTGCGGCCAGCGCAATATCGCCTTCTCCGGCGCCATCCTCGGCGTCTGCATGATCGCCGAGATCGCCATTCTGCTGCTCCTCGACATCGGTATCGTCATGGCCGGTGGCGGACCTGAAGGCTTCGGCTTCACCTCGTTCTCGCCCGCCACTGTCTTTGCGCCGGGCCTCGGTGTGGCGCTCGTCTTCGTCGTCGGTTCCTATATCGGCTTCGAGGCCACCGCGATCTTCGGTGAAGAGGCGGAAAACCCGGAAAAGACCATTCCGCGCGCAACTTACGTCGCGGTGCTCCTGATCACGGTCTTCTATGCCTTCTCCACCTGGGCAATCGTCCAGTTCTACGGTCCGGCAGCGGTGCAGCCGACGGCGGCCGCGGGTCTCGAGGGTTTCTACTTCGCCGCCACCGACACCATCCTCGGCCCCTGGGCTTCGCAGGTGATGAACATCCTGCTGATCACCAGCCTGTTTGCCTGCGTGCTTTCCTTCCACAACACGCTGAACCGCTACTTCTTTGCCCTTGGTCGCGAAGGCCTCGCCTTCAAGCTGCTCGGCAAGGTGCACCCGATGCATGGTTCGCCCTATGTCGCCGGCATGCTGCAGAGCGCGATTGCCGCGATTGTGCTGGTGCTATTCATCCTCGCCGGTGCCGATCCCTATACGGTGGTCTTCTCCTGGATGTCGGCGCTCGCGGTCATCGGCATTCTCGCCGTCCAGGCGCTGGTGTCGGTCGCCATCATTCTCTTCTTCCGCAAGGTGAAGACGGGTCACGGCCCCTGGACCACCCTGATTGCCCCGGCACTCGGCCTGGCCGGCCTCCTTGGAGCGCTTGCACTGGTCATCGCAAACCTGTCACTGCTGTCGGGTTCCGAAAGCCTCATCGTCAAGTCCTTCCCCTATCTGATCGTGCTCGTTGGCCTCCTGGGTGCTGCCTTCGCCATACAGATCAAGAAGGCCAAGCCGGAGCTCTATGCCTCGCTCGGAAAGGCTTTCGAATGAACGCGATCCAGACCCTGCTCCCGACCGACCGGCTTCTCTTAGCGGTCCTGATCGCCCTAACGGCAGCCACCATCCTGCTCACCACCGAGGCCCATGCCTTCTGCAATCTCTTCTGCATCCATGGCATGCCCGTGGTCGACACCGAGATTTGCGCCGGCCGCGGCTGACACCACACGGGTGGCGTGACCGCGCCACCCGAAAACTCACCGAATTGCCAAAGGACCGTTCCATGGACGCCGTCGTCGACACCATCCTCCACCCGCTCGATCCCTTGAGCCTGTCCGAAATCGCGGAAGCCGTTGCCATCCTCAAGGATGAGAAGGCACTCGCGGAAACCATCCGCTTTCCGATCATTCGGCTGGAAGAGCCAACCAAGGCGGATCTCGCCGCCTTCCGCACCGGCAAGCCGCTGGCCCGCCTCGCTTTCATCCTCTCGCTCGACATCACCACCGGTGAGACCCATGAGAGCATCGTCGATCTCACAGCCAAGACTGTTGCGGACCACAAGCGCCTGCCTCATGACGAACTGCCCTATGGCCAGCCGCCGGTGATGCTCTGCGAGTTCGAGACCGTCGAGGCGACGGTGAAGGCGGACTCGCGCTGGATTGAAGCCGTAAAGAAGCGCGGCATCACCGACGAGGACATTCCGCTCGTCCAGATCGACCCGTTTTCGTCAGGCTATTTCGGCCTGGAGTTCGAAAAGGGCCAGCGCATCGTGCGCGCCGTCTCCTACTGGCGCGAGGACGTCAGGGACAATGGCTATTCCCATCCGATCGAAGGGGTGGTGGCCGTAGTCGATCTGGTGAAGAATCAGGTAGTCGATCTGGTCGATGACGGCCGCATCATTCCGGTGCCGAAGAAGAAGCGCAATTACGGCCAGGAGGCTTTTCCCGAGACGCGCCAGGGCCTCAAACCCCTCGATATCGTTCAGCCGGAGGGCCCGAGCTTCACCGTCGACGGCTGGAAGGTCGAGTGGCAGAACTGGTCCTTCCGCGTCGGTTTCACCCCGCGCGAAGGGCTCGTGCTGCATGAACTCGGCATCAAGGACGGCGGCAAGATCCGTCCGATCATCTTCCGCGCCTCGGTGACGGAAATGGTCGTGCCCTATGCCGATCCGACGGCCAACCACTTCTGGAAGAGCGCCTTCGACGCCGGCGAATATGGTCTCGGCCGTCTCGCCAACTGCCTGGAACTCGGCTGCGACTGCCTCGGCCATATCCACTATTTCGATGTGCCCTCGGCCGATGATTTCGGCCAGCCGATGGTGATGAAGAATGCCATCTGCATGCATGAGGAGGATTACGGCATCCTCTGGAAGCACTACGAATTCCGCAACGGCATCTTCGAAGTGCGCCGCTCGCGCCGCCTCGTCATCTCCTTCTTCGCCACCGTCGGCAATTACGACTACGGCTTCTACTGGTATCTCTACCAGGACGGCACGATCCAGCTCGAGGCCAAGCTGACCGGCATCATCCAGACGGCAGCCGTCGCCCCCGGCGAGACCTATCAATGGGGCGGCATGGTCGACGACAATCTCGGTGGCCCGACGCATCAGCATTTCTTCAACGCCCGCCTGCACATGGATGTCGATGGCGGCGGCAATACCGTCACCGAGCATGAGTTCGTCCCCCGCCCCTGGGGCGACGACAACCCCTATGGCAACGTCTTCGATACCAAGACCAAGGTGCTGAAGCGCGAGCTGGATTCACCCGCTGTCGCCAATGGCGAGACCGGGCGTTACTGGAAGGTACAGAACCCCAACATCAAGAACTCCGTCGGCAAGGCGCCTGGCTACAAGATGGTGGTGATGCCGAGCCCGCTGATGCTGGCGCAGGAGGGCTCCACCGTTGCCCAGCGTGGCGGCTTTGCCAAGAAGCACATCTGGGTGACGGCCTTCGACCCGGCGGAGAAATATGCCTCCGGCGACTATCCGAACGTCCATGCAGGCGGCGATGGCCTGCCGAAATATGTCGCCCAGAACCGCGACATCGAGAATGCCGACGTGGTTCTCTGGCACTCCTTCGGCCACACCCATGTCTGCAAGCCGGAGGACTTCCCGATCATGCCGGTCGAATATGCCGGCTTCACGCTGAAGCCGAACGGCTTCTTCGACGCCAATATCGCGATGGATCTGCCGGCCGACAAAAACGGCCACAGCCGCGACAACCGGGAGGCGGATTGCTGTGCGCCCAAGGCCGAGACGAAAAGCGGCTGCTGCCACTGAGGTCGACGCCTGAAAAACGAAGAGGCCCGGGTTTGATGCCCGGGCCTCTTGTCGTTTGCGACGATCGAAAGCGTCAGAGCGTGCCCTGGCGCTGCTGGATCATCTGGTAGGTGTCGAAGCTGTATTCGGCGATCTGCGCCCAGAGATAGGCGTCCTGCTTGAACGTCTGCTGGCTGTCATAGAGCTTCTTGAACCACTCGTTCTTGGCCGAGAGGTCCGCATAGGTTTCCTTGGCAGCCTTGTGGCAGGTGTCGAGGATGTCGGACGAGAAGGCACGCAGCTGCGCACCGCCAGCAACGAGCTCGCGCAGCGCCTGGGCGTTGGACGCGTCGTAACGGGCGAGCATGCGGGCGTTGGCGGCCGCACACGCGTCGGTCAGGATGCGCTTGTAGTTTTCCGGCAGCGCATTGAACTTGTCGAGGTTGAAGAAGGCATGGACCGTCGGGCCACCTTCCCACCAGGCCGGGTAGTAGTAGTAAGGCGCGACCTTGTAGAAGCCGAGCTTCAGGTCGTCATAGGGACCGACGAATTCGGTGGCGTCGATCGTGCCCTTTTCCAGCGCCGGATAAACGTCGGAACCGGCGATCTGCTGCGGGGTCACGCCGACCTTGGCCATGATCTCGCCAGCGAGACCGGCGATGCGCATCTTCAGACCCTTGAGGTCGTCGATGGTTTTGATTTCCTTGCGGTACCAGCCGCCCATCTGCGCACCGGTATTGCCGGCCGGAAGCGCGTAGAGCTTGTGGCTGGCCAGGAACTCGTTCAGCAGCTCGTTGCCACCGCCGGCCGTGAACCAGGCATTGGTCATTCGGGCGTTGAGACCGAAGGGTATGGCGGTGCCGAGCGCAAAGGCCGGATCCTTGCCGATATAATAGTAGCAGCAGGTGTGGCCCATCTCGACGGTGTCCGCGGTGACGGCGTCAGCCACCTGCAGCGGCGGCACGATTTCACCGGCAGCGAAGACCTGGATCTCGAACTGACCGTCGGTCGCCTTCGACACGCTTTCAGCGATGTCGGTCGCGGCACCGAAAATGATGTCGAGGCTCTTCGGGAAGGACGATGCGAGGCGCCAGGTAACCTTGGGGTTTTCCTGGGCAATGGCGGGCGCTGCAAGTGCGGCTGCCCCGACGCCGGCAACGCCGGCCTGCTTGAAGAATTGACGGCGGTTCATGATCTCTTGCCTCTGATTGTACGCACTCCTCCAGCTCCCGGGGCGGGTCTAGTCGGGCAGGGCAGGGAGTGCAAGGTCAAATGCTCAGGAAATTGTCTGGCAACCGGACCAAATCTGCGTTTTGTTTCGCCGGATTGTTGTTCCACGCAAGGAACTGTCAGGTCGGGCTACGCAGGCGGGGATCGTCGAGAGCGGGATTGTAGAAAAGCGACAGCACGAGGCTTTTGGCAATGCGCTCGGCGCTCGCCATGAACCAGCGATGCGCGTCTTCAGACGCACCGATCTGGATCAGCGTGTCGGAGAAAAGCTGCAGCCATTGCAGGAAGAGGCCTTGCGCCATGCCGTCGACGCCCTGATGCGCCATGACGGGCTTGCCGCCATAGGCGCCGGTCTTGAAGGCGACGGAGCCCCAGAAGGCCTTCATCTTGATCATGTGGTCGGGCCAGCGACCGGCAAGCCGCCCCTCGAAGACAGGTCCGAGATCCGGGTGCTCGCGGATATTGCCATAGAAGGTTTCAACCATCCGATCGATGAAGGCGGCATCCACGCCCATTGCGGCCATCTCGGCTTCGGCGCGGGCGGTGATTTCGGCGCGGTGGGCGGCGCGGCCCGTCAGATCGGTGGTCATGGTGTGTCTCGTTACTGATGTCTGTCTGAGGGGTGATGGACCTCGTCATGCAAATGGTCCATGCGGCATCTTGATACAAGCCTCCATCTGCCCTAAGTTTAGAATTATTCTAATTTGATTGGTGGTCGCCATGTTCAGCATTTCATTCCGGGGCAGCAAGCGCGGCTTCGAGACGCTCTCCGAACAGGAGATCTTGGCGCTCGCCATTTCCTCCGAGGAGGACGACGCCCGCATCTACCTCGCCTATGCCGACCAGCTGCGCGGCGAATTTCCGCAATCGGCCAAGGTCTTCGAGGACATGGCCGAGGTTGAGCATACCCACCGCAACATGCTGATCGAGATGCATCGTGACCGCTTCGGCGAGCGCATCCCGCTGATCCGCCGCGAGCATGTGCGCGGCTTCTATGATCGCAAGCCCGACTGGCTGCGCAAGAACCTCACACTCGATCAGATCCGCGAAGAGGCGATGCGGATGGAAGACGGCGCCTATCGCTTCTACCATGAAGCCGCCCAGCATACGTCCGATGCCGGCATCCGCAAGCTGCTTGGTGACCTCGCCATGGCCGAACAGGGCCATGAAGAGGTCGCGACCATGCTCGGCGAGCGGCATCTGCCGGAGGATGCCCGGGCGACGGAAGACGAGACGAAGAAGCGCCAGTTCGTGCTCACCTACATCCAGCCGGGCCTGGCCGGACTGATGGACGGCTCTGTTTCGACGCTCGCCCCGATCTTTGCGGCGGCATTCGCGACCGGTGATACCTGGTCGACCTTCCTGATCGGCCTGTCGGCCTCCGTGGGTGCGGGTATCTCCATGGGCTTCACCGAGGCAGCCCATGACGACGGCAAGCTCTCGGGCCGCGGCTCGCCGCTGAAGCGGGGCCTTGCCTCCGGCATCATGACCACGGTCGGCGGCCTCGGCCACGCGCTGCCTTATCTCATTCCGCACTTCTGGACCGCGACGATCACCGCGATCATCGTCGTCTTCTTCGAACTCTGGGCAATCGCCTTCATCCAGAACCGCTACATGGAGACGCCCTTCTGGCGCGCCGCCATGCAGGTGGTGCTCGGCGGCTCGCTGGTGCTGGCCGCTGGCGTCCTGATCGGGCAGGGGTAGAGGGCAAAAGTGAGGCTTGACGGAGCCTCGTCCAGGACTGTCATCTGGCGATCATCGAAACGCATTATGGCGCATCCATGAAAGCCTCTCCCGCGACCATCGGTCTGGGCGTCACCATGACTATCGGTTACGGGACGCTCTACTATTCCTTCTCCGTGCTTGCCCCCGAAATCGCCCGCGAATTCGGCTGGGGGCAGGCTTATGTCTTTGGCGTCTTCTCCTTCGGGCTGCTCGCGGGTGCTGTGGCAGCCCCGGTACTGGGTCGTCTCGTTGATCGCTTCGGGGCCCGGTTGATCCTCTGCCTCGGCTCGATCGCCGCCACCATCTCCCTCGCCCTGTTTGCCGTCATGCAGAATGCCTGGCAGTTTGCTGCAATCACGCTGGTGGCCGAGTTTGTTGCCCTGGCGGTCCAGTATGATGCGGGCTTTGCGGCGCTTGCCCAGAGCCATGGACGCGAGGCCCGCGCCCATATAACGCTGGTGACGCTGATCGCGGGCTTTGCCTCCACCGTCTTCTGGCCACTGCTGCAGTGGTTGCTCACCTGGATGGACTGGCGCGATGTTTATCTCGTTCTGGCGGCCATGAACCTTCTGATTGCTCTGCCCATCCATCTCGCTTTGCCGCGGGCTCGGATCAATGAGCCGGAGGCTGCCCGTGTGGAAGAGCCGAGCGCGGAGGTGAAACCCGACGGAGAGCGCAGGCGCCGGATGGTGCTGATGGCGACGGCCTTCGCGGCGGGCGGCTTCGTCATGTCTGCGGTCGGTGCCACGCTTCTCGTCCTGATGCGCGATCTCGGCTACGCGACCGCGATGGCTACACTGGCCGGCAGCCTCATCGGACCGAGCCAGGTGACCGCGCGTCTGGTTGAATATGCGAGGCGCAACCTTTTTGCCCCGCCGCTGACCGCGATTATAGCAGCCTTCGCCATGGCGCTCGGCACGGTTTTGCTGGCCGGTGCGCTCTGGGCACCGCTCGCGGGCTTCGCCATCGCCTTCGCGGTCTTCTACGGTGCGGGGCAGGGATTGACGTCTATCGTCCGTGGCGTGCTGCCGCTGCATTATTTCGGCACGGCAGGTTATGGGCGGACCATGGGTTCGCTTGCATCCGCAAGGATCATTGCCTCGGCGATCGCGCCGGTCTCGGTGATCTGGCTGAACGAAGCGCTGGGACCGTCTGCCGCGCTTGGCGCGCTCATTGCGGTATCCGGCGTCGCTGTTGTCGCGACGCTGGCGCTCACCCGACGGTGAAAGCTTGGATTACTGCAGCGCGCCGACGAGCACGTCGGACGTGCCGTTCTCGATCGTGACCCAGCGGCCGCTGTCGGTCGACGACTGGCGCTTGAGGAAGGCGTAGCGCGTCTCGGTCCAGAGCTTGACCTCGTCATTGAGGTTGTCGAGCACGAAGTCGCCGGACTGGGTGCGGACGGTCAGCACCGCATGGCCCTCGCCATCCGGCTTGCGGACCACGGTGATCAGGAGGTCGGCTGCCGAAAAGCCGGCTTCCATCAGCTTCTTGCGCTTGAGCAGGACAAAATCTTCGCAATCGCCGAGATCGACGGGATAGGCCCAGACTTCCTCGTGGCCGTAGATCTCCGCATCCGTCATTGGCACGATGGCATGGTTTACGCTGGCATTGATGTCTTGCACCACGCCCCAGCCATGGTCGGTGACCTTCGGAGGGGTCGAAGGGCGGTTGCGAACCGCGCATTCCTGGGGAAGGGCCTTGCAGAATTCGTAGTGGCCGATGGGCTGGGAGGTGACGTTGCCCGTGATCATCGATCGCAGCGACTGCGGCGCCGAGAAGCCCGCATGAGCAGGCGCAAGAACCGCAACTGCGATGATGAGCGCCTTGATGGCGCGCGAGCCGTTCGTCATGAACACGTCCCCTGTATCCTTAACAAAACGTTAAGATTGCAGGAGGACATGAGTCAACGCCGTGGGCGGTGCTCACCCACGCAATTCATCCGCTATGGTTAAAATGCGACAGTTCGAACCCTCGGAAAGAGAATCGGTTCCCAAGGAAGGCCAAGATATCGAAAACCCGTGATATTCAGAGCATCGAGAGGATGGCCGCTTTCATGCGGGCGATATCCTCCGGGCGCGACAGGCGGTGGTCTCCATCGCGAATCAGGGTCAGCACGACATCGTCGAGCGGCAGGAATTCCATCAGCTTCAAGGCGTGCTGATACGGCACATCCGGGTCCTTCATGCCCTGCAGGATATGCACGGGGCAGCCCGTCTCGATCAGGCCCGTCAGCACCCGGTTTTCATTCCCGTCTTCCATGAGTGCGCGCGTGAAGATGTTCGGCTCCGGGCTGTACTCGGACGGTTCTTCGAAATAGCCGCGTTCGGCAAGCGACTGCCGTTCAGCTTCCGTCAGGCTGGGTTCGATGAGCTCAGACGTGAAGTCGGGCGCCGGTGCGATCAATACCAGGCCGTCGACCGTAAAGGGCAGATTGAGGCGGCGCGCCTCCTGAATGACGCGCAGCGCAATCCAGCCGCCCATGGAGGAGCCGATCAGGACGACCTTGCTGACGCCTGATGCAGCGATGACGGCGAGCGCCTCCTTAGTCCAGCGCGAAATGGTGCCTTTGGCGAAATCCCCGCCCGACACGCCGTGGCCGGAATAGTCGAAGCGGATGGCCGATAGGCCCTGCTCTGCGGCAAGCGCATCCATCTCGATCGCCTTGGTGCCCGACATGTCGGAGCGATAGCCGCCGAGCCAGACGAGAGCCGGACGATCCGCATCCGTACCGAGACGGGTGATCACCGCGATGTCGCGCGCCATATCGGCGGCTCCGACGGTGATCATGGTCTGTCTGAGGATGTTGGCCCTGTCGGTCATTGCGTGCTCCTTTTGTCGACGGTTGTAAAACACATTCAGGAACTCACCGACAACAGGTGATTTTCTTTCGGAAGCATGCTATTGACACTGCCGTCGCAGATATCACATAGCCCTTTGACGCGGATGCGCGCGGGGAAACGCTGCGACATTCCGAAATTGTTTGAGGAGAATACGACCATTCGCAGACCGTTCAAGACCGATGCCCCCGTGAAGGACGGGCCGCGCTCCAACCGTGAAATCCGCATTCCGAAAGTCCAGCTGATCAATGAAGAGGGCGTGAACCTCGGTGTCATCGCGACGGATCAGGCATTGCGCATGGCGGAAGAAGCCGGGCTCGATCTGGTCGAGATTTCGCCGAATGCCGAGCCTCCGGTCTGCAAGATCCTCGACCTTGGCAAGCTGAAATACGCCAACCAGAAGAAGGCGGCTGAAGCGCGCAAGAAGCAGAAGATCGTCGAGGTCAAGGAAATCAAGATGCGCCCCAACATCGACACCCATGATTATGAGGTGAAGATGAAGGCGATGAACCGCTTCTTCGAAGAGGGTGACAAGGTCAAGGTGACCCTGAAGTTCCGCGGCCGCGAAATGGCCCACCAGGAACTCGGCATGAAGCTTCTGCTTCAGGTCAAGGAAGACACACTCGGCATCGCCAAGGTCGAAGCCGAGCCGAAGCTTGAAGGCCGTCAGATGATGATGGTTCTCGCTCCGAAGTGAGCTGGAGACGACCGTGACGTTCAAAAGGCCGCCCTTCGGGGCGGCTTTTTACGTTTTGGAGCTTTCTTTCAGCCTCCGATATCCGCCCCAATGAGGGCCCGCTTGGCTGACAGATCCCTGACAACATCGCGGGCCGCTTTGTCAGCGTGCCTGATGCATGATCCTCCCATCGAAACACATCGAGCCCCTTCTGGAGGAAATCTGATGACCAAGCTCCTTCGCCGCGCACTGCTGGTATCCAGCACCGCACTGATCGCAATCACCTTCGTTCCGACGCTGGGCGCCATGCTCCCCGGTTCCCTCGCAGCGCTCGTTTCCGATGAGGCCCAGGCCCGCGGTGGTGATGACGATGGTGATGACGACAGCGGCAGCGAAAGCGACGACAGCGGTCGCGACAGTGACAGCGACCGTGACGACAGCGACGACGACAGCTCGGGCCGGGATCGTGGCAGCAGCAGCGACGATGATGATGACGATGACGACAACCGTGGTCGCGGTCGGGGTCGTGGCGGCGATGATGATGACGATGATTCCGTCGACGACGACGATGATGACAACGGCCGTGGCCGTGGCGGTGACCGCGATGAAATTCGCCTGATCGTCAACGAAAACCAGCTGTCCGGACTGCTCAGCGGCTCGATGATCCCGGTCGACCAGAATGGCAAGCGCCTTGGCTTCGAAGTCGAGCAGGAGCATGGCCAGACAGAAATCAAGCTTCGGGCGCCGAAGGGAACGTTGACGGGCGTCACCGTCATCCCCGCACCGTAATCGAACCGGAACGGCGAAGCCCGAGCCGCCGCGGGTAATTTCGATCCGTTTCGCCCCGTCCGGCCCCCACCGGACGGGGATAGCTTTTCTTCTGTTGGCTGCGGCGGCCGGCCACGCTACTCTGAACTGAACACTGATCGAGCCACCATGGACCGTCGTCTTTTTTTGATTGCACTCTTGGGCATCCTGAGCCCCGGCATTTTGCCGGTGGGCAGCGCTTTGGCCAAGGATGGCGGCGACAGCGACAGTGACAGCGGTGGGGACGACGACGGTGGCGACGACAACAGCGGCAGCGGCGGCGGTGGTTCCGACCGCGACGATGATGACGACGACGACGGTGGCCGCGACAGGGACGACGATGACGACGACGACGACAAGGATGACGACGACGACAATTCCGGCAAATCCGGAAGTCGCCGGGATCACCAGAAAGCCCGCGATGCGGTGGATGAGGGACGCATCCTGCCGCTGCGCGAAATTCTGAAGCGCGTCGATGATCACGGCGGCGGACGGGTGATCTCGGTCGACCTCAACCTGAAGGCCCGTGCTCCCTACTATACTTTGAAGGTCCAGAGCGGTTCCCGCGTCCGGACAATCAAGCTTGAGGCCGCGACCGGGCGTAAGCTCAATCTCTTCGGATGGTGAACCATGCGCATTCTGCTCGCTGAGGACGATCAGACCATTGCGGACCACACCCGCACCAAGCTCGAGCTTGAGGGATTTATCGTCGATCACCGGACAACGGGACCGGATGTCTGGGCGGAAGGGGAGACGGGCGATTACGGCGCCATCATCCTCGACCTGGGGTTGCCTGGCATGGATGGCCTGTCGATCCTGAAGCGCTGGCGGGCAACGGGAGTGGAGACGCCGATCCTGGTCCTCACGGCACGCGGCTCCTGGATGGAGCGTGTCGATGGCTTCGATGCCGGTGCCGACGACTACCTGCCCAAGCCTTTCCGCAGCGAAGAGCTGATTGCGCGCCTGAAGGCGCTGCTTCGGCGCGCAGGCGGGCGGTCCCGGACAACGGCCGCAGCAGGCGGTGGCTTCGTGCTGGACGAGAGCACGCGGCGTGTCACTTATGATGAGCGACCAATCGAGCTGACGCCGCTGGAATTTCGTCTTCTCACCATGCTGATTGCCGAACCGAACCGCGTCTTCGATCCGCTGGAGATTGCCAGGCAGGTTCAGGGCCGCGACGACGACGCCGGCAAGAATGCGGTGGAGGCCATGGTCGCCCGCATTCGCCGCAAGACCCACCCGTCCGCGATCGCGACCCGTCGTGGCTTCGGTTACACGCTGGCCGGCGAGGGGGCATGACACAGTCTTTGCGCCTGCGTCTCTTCATCGGAGCCGTTCTGGCGATTGCCTTCATCCTGCTTCTGGTTGCATCCGGCCTCAGTCGAATCTTCTCCAATTACGTCGCCGACCGCTACCGCGCGGACATGTCCGCTATCATCGACCAGCTTGCGGCGGGCGTGGAGTTTCAGGGCGCAAAGGCCCTGATGAAAAACGAGCCGGGAGATCCGAGGTTCGAACTGCCGGGAAGCGGCCTGTATTGGGAGATCGTGACCGAGGATGGCGTGGTCTTCCGCTCGCGCTCGCTCTGGGACATCGAGCTCGAGCCGGAGGGGCTTCTCGATGGACCCTATGGCTTTCGCGAGGGGGTCGGCCCCGATGGCGAGCCATTGCTGGTCCAGCTGCGAAAAATCGAAATCGAAAACCCTGATGCGACGCGCCCCTTGACGCTGCTCGCAGCTTTCGACCGCAGGGTCATCGACGACGCGATCTCGGAATATCATGGTGCGATGACCATCATGCTGGTCCTGACGGCGGCAGTACTTCTCGCCGCCGCCTTCATGCAGATCGGCATCGGGCTTGCCCCGCTCTCCAGGCTGCAGAATGGACTGGCGCTGGTGCGATCCGGCCGGACCGACCAACTGCCCAGCGCCGGGCCGACGGAGCTCCGCCCGCTTGTCAGCGAGTTGAATGGCTTGCTGAAGGAGCGCGAAACAGCTGTGGAGCGGGCCCGTGCGCGGGCAAGTGATCTCGCACACGGGCTGAAGACCCCGCTGACGGTTCTGTTGCAGCTCTCCGACAACTTGCCGCCGCGCGAGCAGACGCTTATCCGCCAACAGGTCGACCTCATCAGGCAGCGTGCCGATCGGCAGCTGCAGTCGGCACGCCTCGGCGTCGAGCAGATGGCGCAGACCGGGCTTGCCTCTCTCACCGGCAAGCTGATTTCGGTACTGGCGCCCGTCACCGCCGCACGCGACGTGTTGTGGCATGTCGACCTCGACGAGCAGCTCACTGTCGACATGGACCCGGCCGATCTTGCGGAGGCGCTGGGCAATGTGCTCGACAATGCCACCCGCTTTGCTAAATCGGAAATCAGGGTGACCGCCGAGCGCGAGAAGGACTGTGTCAGGCTCGACGTCGAGGACGATGGGGCAGGGGTCGCCGAGGAGGCGCTGTCGGAGATTGCGACACGCGGGGTCCATATCGGCGAAGATGAGGGCACGGGTCTCGGGCTTGCCATCACGGCCGATATTCTGACCGCCTATGGCGGCTCGATCGCCTTTTCACGCGCGGCATCGGATGGTTTGAAGGTGAGCCTTCGTCTGCCTGTGACAGCCTAGTCGAAGATTCACCTCGGCCACCCGTTGCGCTTTCTTGGGTCTGCGGTTATAAGCGCCCGTCCGAACGGTCCGGCAGGGCATGCCGTGGCCGTTCTTTATGCTTGAAAACGGGCATTCGTCTGCCTGTTTCGATACAAGAACAATGGAGTAGCAAAATGCCCAAGATGAAGACGAAATCCTCCGCGAAAAAGCGGTTCAAGATCACGGCTTCCGGCAAGGTCCTCGCGGCCGCTGCTGGCAAGCGTCACGGCATGATCAAGCGGTCCAACAAGTTCATTCGCGATGCCCGCGGCACGATGGTTCTGGCTGAACCTGACGGCAAGAAGGTCATCAAGAACTACCTGCCGAACGGTCTCTGAGACCCGATCGCTGTTGGACAATTAAGGAGATCATGACATGGCACGCGTAAAACGTGGCGTAACTTCCCGCGCCAAGCACAACAAGGTATTCAAGCAGGCCAAGGGCTTCTACGGCCGCCGCAAGAACACGATCCGCGCAGCGAAGGCTGCCGTTGATCGTTCGAAGCAGTTTGCTTACCGCGACCGCAAGAACAACAAGCGCAACTTCCGCGCTCTGTGGATCCAGCGTATCAACGCTGCTGTCCGCGAACACGGCCTGACCTACGGCCGCTTCATCGACGGCCTGAACAAGGCTGGCATCGAAGTCGACCGCAAGGTTCTGTCCGACATGGCTATCCATGAGACGGCAACCTTTGCAAAGCTGGTCGAAGCTTCCAAGAAGGCACTTGCCTATCTCAAGGACGCCGGCACGGCCAACGAGTTTGAAAGCGCGGTCAAGTAAGCCAGCGCTTCCCGACTGAAATTCAAGTATTGGGAAACCCGCGCTGGTACGGCTGGCGCGGGTTTTTCTTTGACCGTTAGGCTGTGACGGTATCACGGCGCGACACAAAGGGCAGGAAACGGAAATATGTCCGATCTCGACAGTTTGAAGACGCAGCTTCTCGCCGATATTGCCGCCGCCGCGGACGAACAGGCGATCGAGGCGGTACGCGTGGCGGCCATGGGCAAGAAGGGTTCGGTCTCGGAACTCCTGAAGACGCTCGGCACGATGAGCCCGGAAGAGCGCCAGACGCGCGGTGCCGCGATCAACGCCCTGAAGAACGAGATCACCGAGGAAATCACCACCCGCAAGGCAGCGCTGAAGGATGCGGCGATCAACGCCCGCCTGAAGGCCGAGACGCTTGATGTCTCGCTCCCCGTCCGCTCCTCGCCGGCCGAGCGCGGTCGCATCCATCCGATCAGCCAGATCGTCGATGAGATTACCGCGATCTTCGCCGACATGGGCTTCTCGATCGCCGAAGGTCCCGATATCGAGACCGACTATTATAACTTCACGGCTCTGAACTTCCCCGAGGGCCACCCGGCCCGCGAGATGCACGACACCTTCTTCCTCTCACCGGACGAGAATGGTGAGCGCAAGGTGCTGCGCACGCACACCTCGCCGGTTCAGATCCGCACTATGGAGGCCCAGAAGCCGCCGATCCGCATCGTCATTCCGGGCAAGACCTACCGCCAGGACTCGGACGCAACCCATTCGCCGATGTTCCACCAGGTCGAAGGCCTCGTGATCGACAAGACGGCGAATGTCGCCAACATGCGCTGGATTCTGGAAGAATTCTGCAAGGCCTTCTTCGAGGTCGACAGCGTCACCATGCGGTTCCGCCCGTCCTTCTTCCCGTTCACCGAGCCGAGCTTCGAAGTCGACATCCAGTGCGACCGCTCCTCGGGCCCGATCGTAAAATTCGGCGAAGGCAAGGACTGGATGGAGATCCTCGGCTGCGGCATGGTTCACCCGAACGTGCTGCGTGCCGGCGGTCTTGATCCCGACGAATACCAGGGCTTCGCCTGGGGCATGGGCCTCGACCGCATAGCCATGCTGAAATACGGCATGCCGGACCTGCGCGACTTCTTCAACGCCGATGTCCGCTGGATGAGCCATTACGGCTTCCGCCCTCTCGACGTGCCGACGCTGTTTGGTGGTTTGAGCAACTGATCTGCGAATAACTGGCTGCCGTGGCGGCCAGATGGAGGGGGCAGTTGGAGGCTGCCCCATCCTTGTGAATGAAGGCAAATGTGACGTGATTGAACATCTCGACAACATGCGGCCGGTCGATCTGCTTTGCGATGACGACCTGCTGCATGTGGAACTGACGGACGGTCGTATCGTCAGTGTACCGGTCTGGTGGTACCCGCCCCTGCAGGAGGCGATGCCGGTAGAGCGGAACAACGTGGAATTCATGCCGTCGAGCATCCACTGGCTCGACATCGATCTCGATGTGACGGTGGTCAGCATGCTCCTCGGAAGGCAGGCGTCAGGCGCGCGACCGCTAGACGCTTCGGGCAAGATGCAGATGGGAACGAGACAGTAGGATCAGGATCCTTCAGCTTGAAGGATATTGTGCAAGGGGTGAGCTGATGCCGACGGTCCTTCGCAAGTATGGGTTCCGCTTTCATTTCTACTCCGCCGACCGATATGAGCCGCCTCATATTCACGTCGATGGCAATGGAGGTGAAGCGAAGGTCTGGCTGGTTGATCTCAAGGTCGCGGAAGCCGGGGGCTTTAGCCAGAGGGACCTTGCACGTATATTGGAAGTGATCGAGGAACACAGGCAGCAGATGCTGGAGGCATGGAATGACTATTTCGCATGATTCCTATTCCGAGGCGGAGCGCCCGACCGAGGCCTGGTGTGATCTGCATACGGTTCATGTCCGACTCGCGGACGGGAGGCAGGTGTCTACACCGCTGTGGTGGTATCCACGCCTCCTGAACGCAACGCCGGCACAGCGCAACAACGTCCATCTGATGCTCGCGGGTGTGCATTGGCCTGATGTTGATGAGGACTTGTCAATTCGGGGCATGCTGGCGGGCTGGAAGGCCCCGGGCGCGAAAGCGCCGGAGAAGGCGGCCTAATTGACGCGTAAATAGACGGACGCGACCGCGACGGAATAGTGAATTGCGCGACAGGCGCATCAAGGAAGACGAGAAAGTTCGATGAAATTCACACTCTCCTGGCTGAAGGATCACCTGGAAACCGAGGCCTCGCTCGACGAGATCTGCGAGCGGCTGACCGCGATCGGTCTCGAGGTCGAGGATGTCGATGACAAGGCGGCCTATAAGCCCTTCGTCATTGCGAAGATCCTGACGGCGGAAAAGCATCCCGAGGCAGATCGTCTTAAAGTTCTCTCGGTTGATGCCGGTGACGGCAAGCCGGTGCAGATCGTCTGTGGTGCACCAAATGCCCGTGCCGGCATGATTGGTGCACTCGCCCGTCCGGGTACCTATGTGCCGGGCATCGATGTGACGCTTTCGGTCGGCAAGATCCGTGGCGTCGAAAGCCATGGCATGATGTGCTCCGAAAAGGAGCTCAACATTTCCGAGGATCACAACGGCATCATCGATCTGCCCGATGATGCGCCTGTTGGCACCTCCTTCGCATCCTACGCTGGCCTCGACGATCCGGTCATCGAGATCAACCTGACGCCGAACCGTCCGGACTGCACATCGGTCTTCGGCATCGCCCGCGATCTCGCAGCCTCCGGCCTCGGCACGCTGAAGGCTCCGAAGGCACCCGCCTTCAAGGTCGAGGGCGAAACCCCGCATCAGGTCAAGCTCGAGCTTGAAGATCATCTCTGCCCGGGCTTTGCCTATCGCCTCGTGCGCGGCGTGAAGAATGGCCCGAGCCCAAAATGGATGCAGCAGCGTCTGCTCGCGATCGGCCTTCGCCCGATCTCTGCACTGGTTGACGTCACCAACTACATGACCTTCGACCAGGGGCGCCCGATGCATGTCTTCGACGCGGACAAGGTCAAGGGCGCGCTTGTCGTGCGCCGGGCGAAGGAGGGCGAAGAGATACTCGCGCTCGATACCCGCACCTACAAGCTCAACCCGAACAACGTCGTTATCGCTGACGACAATGGTCCGGAATCCATCGGCGGCATCATGGGCGGCGAGCATTCCGGTTGCGATGAGAATACTGTCAACGTGCTGATCGAATCCGCTCTCTGGGATCCCATCAACATCGCCAAGACCGGCCGTGCCCATGGCATCATCACCGATGCACGCTATCGCTTCGAGCGTGGCGTTGACCCCGAATACATGGTCCCGGGTCTAGAGCGCACCACCGAACTAGTTCTCGAAATGTGCGGCGGTGTCGCGGCCGAAAAGAAGGTCGAGGGCTTCAAGGGCCATGAGAAGAAGGTCGTCGATTTCCCCTATGCGGAAGTGAAGCGCCTGACCGGCCTCACCGTCTCAAACGATGAATCGCGCCAGATCCTGTCCGCACTCGGCTTCGAGATCCTCTCGGGCGACGACAAGGCCGCGAAGGTCTCCGTTCCCTCCTGGCGTCCTGATGTCGACGGCAAGGCGGACCTGGTGGAAGAGGTCATGCGCATGTTTGGCGTCGACAACATCAAGCCGGAACCTCTGCCGCCGACCGGTTCGGTCAATGCCAAGATCCTGACCACGCTGCAGATCCGCACACGGTCTGCCCGCCGGGCGCTCGCCGCGCGCGGCATGCTGGAAGCCGTGACCTGGTCCTTCATTTCGGCTGAGCATGCCAAACTCTTCGGCGGCGGCAGCGACAAGCTGAAGCTGGTCAACCCGATTGCATCAGACATGTCGGACATGCGGCCTTCGCTGCTGCCGGGCTTGCTGACGGCGGCCCAGCGCAATGCCGACCGTGGTTTTGGCGATGTGGCGATCTTCGAGGTCTCCGGCACCTATGAGGGCGATACGCCCGACACGCAGCGTCGCGTCGCCGGTGGCGTGCGCCGTGGCACGGCCTCGATTACCGGTGCTGGCCGCATGTGGTCGAACAGTGCCAAGGGCGGTGGCAAGCCGGTCGACGTCTTCGACGCCAAGGCCGATGCGCTCGCCGTGCTCGAAGCCTGCGGCATTCCGATGAGCAATGTGCAGATCGAGCAGGGTGGCCCCGAATGGTACCACCCGGGCCGTTCAGGCACGATCAAGGCCGGCCCCAAGGTCATCCTCGGCACCTTCGGTGAATTCCATCCGAAGACGCTGGAAGCGCTCGACGTTTCCGGCACGCTGTGCGGCTTCGAAATCTATGTCGATGCTCTGCCGGAGCCGAAGAAGAAGGCGACCCGCACGAAGCCGGCGCTAGAACTTTCGGCCTTCCAGATGGTAAAGCGCGACTTTGCCTTCGTCGTCGAAAAGGCAGTTGAAGCAGGCGCGATCATCAAGGCAGCGACAAGCGCCGACCGCAAGCTGATCTCCGGCGTCAATGTCTTCGATATCTTCGAGGGTGCATCCGTCGGCGAGGGCAAGAAGTCGGTGGCGATCGAGGTTCTGATTCAGCCGACCGACAAGACCCTGACCGACGAAGATTTCGATGCGCTGACGAAGAAGATCGTCGGCAATGTCGAGAAGTCGACGGGCGGCACGCTGCGCGCTTGATCTTGTGATGGCGAGCGGACCTGAGCCGCTTGCGATGAGACCAAAGAAAAAGCCCTTTCCTTGCATGTCAGGGAAAGGGCTTTTTGATGTGTACCCGATGGTCATGGACCGTCAGGAAAGTCAGGCTTCGTCATCATGCCTCAGAGGCTGACGCGACGGCCTTCCTTGTCGGCGGACTTGCGGTCGTCGCCGTGCTTGGCAAGGATTGCCTTGGCGTCTTCGACCGAGATGCGATGCTTCTTGGCAAAGGGAATGGGCTCATAGCCCTTGGTGTTGTCGTCTGCCATGCTGGTCTCCAATTCTGGAAATGCGCCGGCAGGATGCCGGAGCCTGGAATGTCGCGGTAAACGGGGAAGAAAAGCTCGCATGTGGCGAGCGGATGCGACGCGTGCGAAGGGCGTCGCTGATAGCTCTTATGTAGGGATAAGAGACCGAAAGCTCAATACTTCTTCTTGCGCAGCGTCTTGTTGCCCTTCGGCCCGGAATAGACGGGCGTCCGGTCGCGGTTTTCCGCCTGCAACTGCCGCCAGCGCTCAAGACGGGTAGGCTCGAGCGTGCCCTCCTTGATCGCCGCTTGTACGGCGCAACCCTTTTCGTGCGAATGGCTGCAATCGCGAAACTTGCAATGCGGCACAAGCTCGGTGATTTCGGCAAACAGCGTGTCGATGCCGTCGGTGATGTCGCTCACATAGAGCGTGCGGATGCCGGGCGTATCGATCACCCAGCCGCCACTTGCGATTGCGTGCAGGGAGCGCGCCGTCGTCGTGTGCCGACCCTTGGCATCATGCTCGCGGATCGCGCCGGTCTTCTGCGCCGTCTCCGCGCCGTGTCCGGCAAGCGTATTCACCAGCGTCGATTTGCCGACGCCCGAAGAACCGACCAGCGCCACCGTTTGGCCTAGACCGCACCAGGGCATCAGGGGATCGATGGCTTCAGGCGAGCGGGCATTGACGATAACGACAGGCAGATCGCGCTGCAGTCCCTTGGCCTCATCGGCATAGACGGAGGCATTGTCGACGGTATCGGCCTTGGTGAGCACGATGACAGGCCGCGTGCCCGCTTCATTGGCCAACACCAGATAGCGTTCCAGCCGGGCGGCGTTGAAATCGGCGTTGCAGGAGGTGACGATGAACAGCGTGTCGACATTGGCGGCGGCAAGCTGCTGGCCGAAGGCGCCTTCGGTTCGCCGCTGCAGCACGGTCTGGCGATCCAGGCGGCGCACCAGCAGACCGGTATAGGGTGCGGCAAGAACCCAGTCGCCCACAGCAAAATCCGCCGTATTGCTGTTGGGCGGAAGTTCGATCTCCACGGGCCCGGTGCTGTCGATCGCCTCCAGGCGGTCGCGATGCACGGAGGAGATCCGGCGCACCAGGAGATCGGCCTCGTCAGCTGTCACCTGCTCAGCGAAGAAGGCGCTGAAGCCGAGCCGCGAGAGCGCGGCGGTATCGTTAAGGCCGGTCAAGGGCGGATCACCGGGGTGAGACGTAAAGCCATGGGCACTTTCAAGCGTTGGGATCAGACGGTGACGCTCATAGCGCAGAATGTTGTCGCTGACGCGGGAAATCGACCGCGCTGTCCGTCGCACCGGCAGGATCCGCAATCAGGCCTTGAGATCCGCCGGCTCGACGGCGGTAACGGGCTGCCGGCGCGGCAGCCGGGCAAACATGACCGCATTGCCGGCAAGCGTCAGTATGAGACCCACCATCGCGAGCGGCGTGAAGTGATAGTCCTCGTAGAGGCTCGACAGCGTCAGCGCGACGACCGGAAAGAGCACCGTGGCATAGGCGGCCTTTTGCGAGCCGATGCGCGAGACCAGCATCAGATAGGTGGTGAAGCCGACGACGGAGCCGATGACGGAGAGATAGACGAGGGCGGCGAGATAGGTCTGGTCCGGCGGCAGCACGATGGGCGTACCGGTGATCCCGATCAGGGCGAGCAATGCGATTGCTCCGTAGCTCATGCCCCAGGCATTGGCGGTGATGGGCGCAATGCCTTCAGCGCTGTTGCGGCGGGACGCCATGTTGCCGAAGGAAAAGAACAGCGTTCCGAGCGCCGAAAGCCCGATGCCCTTCCAGCTGTCCGGATTGACGGCGATGAAGATCTCGGGCCCGAAGAGCAGCGCAAGCCCGGTGGCACCAAGGCCCGCTGCGACCAGCGTGCGCGGCTTGATCTGGTCGCCGAAAAAGATGCGGGCGTTCACCGCATTGTAGACGGTGGCGAGCGAGAAGACGACGGAGATGAGGCCTGAGGGAACATAGCTCGCCGCATAATAGAAGCAGAGGAAGTTGCAGCAGAAGAGCGACAGTGCCTGGACGAGGATGAAGGGCTGCTGCTTGAGCGTCGGCACCTTCAGGCGACCTGTGAGGGCCAGCACGCCCACAAGCACGAGGGCGGCAAGGGCGAAGCGATAGAAGACCGAGACCAGCACGGGCACTGGCCCGATCTGTAGCGCGATCGCAATCCAGGTCGTGCCCCAGATCAGCACGGTCGACGAGAAGAGAAGAAGATTGGTCATGCATGCGCCTCGCTTTCGAGACGCAGGTAACGCCGCTGACGCGGTCCGTTCTTGCATGATCTTGCGGTGAACTGCGCTGAGGCCGATACGCCTATTCGATTGGTGATGGCGCAGCCCGGGAACCGCGCTAGAATGCAAGGCGATCTCTTGAAGGTACTCCATGCTGCACACGGCCACCGTTTTCGGCTCCCTGTCCGCCTCGTCCCGTGCCGAGCGTGGGGAAACACTTGACCTCGGCGAGGGCAGGGCAAGTGCGATCTGGCGCAACAGCCATGATCGCATGCGCTATGAGCGCACCGACGGGCATACCTTCAGCTGCTACCTGCGCGGCGGCGACGGCACGAGAAGGATCGATGCGGGCAGCATCGCCGGCTGGCCGGGCGCGCTCTGCATCATGCCGCAGGGGGCCTCGTCCGAATGGGAGATCACCGACAACTTCGAATTCGTGCACCTCTATGTCGCCGACGACGAGCTACGCCGGCTCTTTTCCGAGACTTTCGACCGCGATGCCCGGCTGATGCTTCTGCCGGAAGCGACCTTTGACGAGGCGCCACGATTGGCAGAGGCGCTGGTGCATCTGGCCACTGCCACGCAGGGCGGCAACCGGCTGCTCGCCGAACAGGCGATCGTCTCGGCCGTCGGGCAGCTCTTTGCTGACCCGCGTTACGGTGGCGAGCGGCGTCCGGTCCTGCGCGGCGGTCTGGCGCCCGTCCTGCGGCGGCGGCTGGTCGAGCATATCGAGGCGAGCCTCGACCACACGATCACGCTCAAGGAACTGGCCAAGCTCGTGGACTTGAGCGAATTCCATCTGCAGCGGATGTTTCGCGCAAGCTGCGGTGTTTCCCCGCATGACTTGATCCTCAACCGCCGCATCGATCGCGCCCGGCGCATGCTCGCCGGCACCGAGCCGATTGCCCAGATCGCCTCAGCCTGCGGTTTCAGCAGCCAGAGCCACCTGACCCGGATGTTCAAGGCCGTGACCGGGACAACGCCGTCTGCCTATCGCCGCGCCGTCAGCGGCTGATCATCCCATCGCCTTCAGCGCACGCTCCAACACCCTGAACGGCCGTGCATCGCCCATATGCGCGACGTTGAAGCGCATGAAACCGTCGGCCGAGAGCGAGGGGCTGAAGACATTGCCGGGCGCCAGCACCACGCCCTGGGGCAGGGCTGCCTGGGCAAGAGCGGTCGAGCTGACACCATCAGGCATGCGGCACCAAAGATAGGGGCCGCCGCGTGGCACGAGCACGGGGTGGATGCCGAGGTCGCCGAGACGGTTGGCGGCCGCGCGCCGTTCCGTGTCAAGGCGGCGATGCAATTGCTCAAGGTGTTTGCGATAGCCGCCGCTTGAAAGCACGCCGTGGATCGCCTCGGTCGCCACCTGGCTCGGTCCACCAAACTGGATGGCGACCTGCAGGTCGGTCAACAGCCGGATGCGCTCGGGATCGGTGGCGATGAAGCCCGTGCGCAGCGAAGCCGAGATGGTCTTGGAAAAGCTGCCGATGCGGATGACACGGGAAAGCCCGTCGAGCGTGGCGAGCGTGATCGCGGGTTCCGGCTCGAAATCACAGAAGATATCGTCTTCGACGACCAGCATGTCCGAACGGGCGATGATGCCGAGCAGCTGGAAGGCGATCTGCGGCGAGAGTGTCGCGCCGGTCGGATTGTGAAGGCCGGAATTGGTGAGATAAAGCCGCGGCGCCTCGCGCGTCACAGTGGCCTCGAAAGCGGCGATGTCTGGGCCGTTTTCCGTATAGGGCACCGGGATCGCGACCGCCTGATGGGCGCGCAGCAAAGTCTGGAAATTGAAATAGCAGGGATCATCGACGATGACCCGGTCGCCGGGGCGAAGTAGCAGCCGGCAGACGAGATCGAGTGCCTGGGTGGCGGAACCGGCAAGCAGCACCTGATCTTCGGACAGCGTGATCGACTGCTGACGCAGCCGCGTCTCGACGAAACGCCTCAGCGCCGCACTGCCGCGAGAGGGACCGTAGTCGGTGGTGAGACTGGTCGCCTGGCGCAGCACGCTTCGCATGCCGGCATGCAGGAGGGCGGTCGGCATCCAGTCCGGTGGCAGCCAGCCGCAGCCGGGCTTGGAGGTGCCGGGATCGGCATCCAGCGCCTGTCGGGCCACCCAGAAAGGGTCCACTTCCATCGCACGCGGCGGCTCCAGTCGCACGAGTGGTGCAGGCGTGCGCCCCGCCTCGGTCACGAAGAAGCCCGAACCGGGGCGCGGGCGGATCAGCCCTTCGGCAGAGAGCCTGTCATAGGCCTCGACGACGGTGGAGGGCGACACCGAAAGCTCGACGGCGAGCCGGCGGATCGATGGCAGCCGGTCATTAGGCACGAGCTGGCCCGCGCCGATGCGCCCGCGAATGTCGGCCATGACCTGCGCCGTCCGCGAGGCTGGCAGCTCCGGTGGTTGAACGCGCTCGTTCATCTGTATGGCCTTTGTCATCAATACAGTTTGGCCAGATTGTATCGCTCCGTCTCTGGCTGCGCCAGCCCCTCCGCGCGATACGGGTCCACAGACAAAGGAGACGAGAATGACGACGTATTGGAAGGCCTGGGCCAGCGGTTTCATCGGCGTGCTGATCTTCAGCGGCTCGCTGCCGGCAACGCGCGTGGGATTGGCCGATTTTGCCCCGCTGTTCCTGACCTCGGCGCGAGCCGTGATCGCGGCGGCACTGGGCGCCGTCCTGCTGATTGCGATGCGGGAGAAACGTCCCCTGCGCAGCGATCTGCTACCGCTGGCGGTCGTAGCGCTCGGCGTCGTGGTCGGCTTTCCCCTGCTGACGGCGCTGGCGCTGAAAAGCATCAACTCGGCCCAGTCGATCGTCTTCGTCGGCTTGCTGCCGCTCTGCACCGCTCTCTTCGGCGTGTTGCGGGCCGGCGAACGCCCCTCCGCGATATTCTGGATGTTCTCCGTAACGGGCGCGGCGCTGGTTGCCGGTTTTGCGCTGTCGACGACGGCGGATATGGCGATCGCGGGTGCCGGGCTGATGATCGCAGCAGTCCTCGCCTGTGGCCTGGGCTATGCTGAAGGCGCCCGTCTGTCGCGTCGGCTGGGCGGTTGGCAGGTGATCAGCTGGGCGCTGGTGCTTTCGCTGCCGGTGATGCTGCCGCTCGCGCTCTGGATCCTGCCGGAGGATCTTGGCGCCGTTTCAACATCCGGCTGGCTGGCTCTCGCTTACGTTTCGCTGTTCAGCATGATGATCGGCTTCATCTTCTGGTATCGCGGCTTGGCGCTGGGCGGCATCGCCTCGGTCGGTCAGCTTCAGCTGCTGCAGCCTTTTATGAGCTTCGTGCTGGCGGCAGGGCTGTTGCATGAAAAGGTAAGCCTTCCCATGCTGGCGACAGCCCTGCTGATCGTTCTCTGCGTGGCGGGAAGCCGGCGCTTTGCCTGAGGCGGACTTACCGGCCTGCCATCTTGGACATGGCTTCGTTGTAGCGCGCGCCGGCCACCTTGTCGGGCGAAACGGCATTCGCCAGCGCAGCAAGATCGTCGCTCGAGAGGGTGATCCCGGTCGCATCGATATTGCTGTCGAGATTGGCGATCTTGGTGGTGCCGGGGATCGGCACGATGAAGTCGCCCTGGGCGAGAACCCAGGCGAGCGCCAGCTGGCCGGGCGACACGCCCTTCTCCGCCGCCATGGTTTCGAGCGCCGTGACCAGCGCCAGATTGGCATCGAAATTCTCCTGATCGAAGCGCGGCAACCCGCGGCGGAAGTCGTCCTTGCCGAGCTTTGAGAGGTCCTTGAGCGCGCCGGTCAGCATGCCGCGGCCGAGCGGCGAGAAGGGCACGAAGCCGATGCCGAGTTCGCGGCAGGTCTCGAGCACGCCGTTGGTTTCCGGATCGCGAGTCCAGAGGGAGTATTCGCTCTGGATGGCGGAGATCGGATGAACGGCATGGGCACGCCGCAGCGTCGCGGCACTTGCCTCCGAGAGGCCGAGGGCCTTCACCTTGCCCTCTTTGACGAGCTCAGCCAAGGCGCCGACGGTCTCTTCGATCGCAATATCTGGATCGACGCGGTGCTGGTAGAAGAGATCGATGACATCGACGCCCAGCCGCTTCAGCGACGCCTCTGCGACGGCCCGAACATGCTCCGGCCGGCTGTCGAGGCCGGAGGGGCGCGCGGCCTTGGCTTCCTCGCCGATGGTGAAGCCGAACTTGGTGGCGATCACCACGTGCTCGCGATGGCGCTTCAGGCCCTTGCCGACCAGCTCCTCATTGGTGAAGGGGCCGTAGACCTCGGCCGTGTCGAAAAAGGTGACACCGCGTTCGACGGCACGGTCGAACAACTTCTGTGCCGCCGTCTCGTCGATATTGGTGCCATAGCCATGGCTCATGCCCATGCAGCCGAGACCGATGTTCGAAGTAGTGAGTGAGCCGAGTGTGCGGGTCTTCATGATGGCCTCCTGTGATATGGGCAAGCGCAGTCTTGCTGCACCGGTGATGGCAAACTAGAGCACACGCTCTCTTCAGAAAATGCATGCAGACCCGATCACCTTGTTCTATCATTTCGAACAATGAATCGAACCCAGCTTTCGCAACTCGCTGTCCTCGCCACCGTCGCCCATCACGGCAGCTTCCGCAAGGCGGCCGCCGAACTCGGCATTGCGCCCTCTGCGGTCAGCCATGCGATCTCGTCCCTGGAGGAGAGCCTGAACCTTCGCCTGATGGCGCGCACGACGCGCAGTGCCGCGCCGACAGCGGAGGGACGCCAGCTTCTGGAGACCCTGCAGCCAGCCCTTGCCGATATAGCTTCTGCCCTCGAGGCACTGTCCGATAACAGCGGTCGGCCGGCGGGCGTGCTGCGCATCACCATGCCGATGCTGGCGGCGCAAAGCCTGATCGCGCCGCGGCTCGGCGCCTTTGCCGCCGCCTATCCGGAGATCGAGCTGGAAATCGTCACCGACGATCGCTTCGAGGACATCGTCGAGAAGGGCTATGACGCTGGCCTACGGCTCGGCGAACATCTCGATGCCGACATGATTGCCGTCAGGATGAGTGGTCCATGGCGTGGTTCCGTCGTCGGTTCGCCGGATTATTTCGCAAGGCATCCGATCCCCGTCGACCCCCGCGACGTGACCGAACACGCCTGTATCCGAAGGCGGTTCCAGAGCGGCACGATCTATCGCTGGGAATTCGAGAAGGGCCGTCGCGCATTGTCGATCAATGTCCGGGGACCCCTGATCCTCTCCGATCAGGGCCTGATGCGGCAGGCCGCTATCGATGGCGCGGGCCTCGCCTATCTCTTCGATACTGGCGTCGAGACCGACATTCGGGAGGGGCGGCTGATCCGCGTTCTCGACGACTGGTGCCCGCCCTTCGACGGCTTCTCGCTCTACTATTCCAGCCGCCGTCAGATGCGCCCGGCGCTTCGCGCCTTCATCGAATTTTTCCGCTGGCGGGGCTGACGGGTATCAGCCGAGCTTCAGCCGGTAGCGCACATGGCCGTCTTCCGGCGCGTAAGTGTAATAGAGCTTGCGCGCCGTGGCGTTGTCCCGGTCGGGATGCCAGTAGAGCCGTGACCAACCCTTTACCTTCGTGATCGCGATCAGATCGTCGATCAGGGCCCGCCCGATGCCTTGGCCGCGATAGGTCGCATCGAGGAAGAGGTCCTCCAGGTAACAATCGGGCGTCTTCACCCAGGTGGAATCATGGAAATGGTGGATGGCAAAACCGGCGAGCGTGCCATCAACCTCCGCCACGCGCATGGTGACCCGCGACGACGGATCGAGAATGCGCGCCCATGTATGGGCCGTGACATCCTCGGCGAGGTCTACCTTGTAGAAGGCGAGATACTGATCCCAGAGACCCCGCCAGGCGGTTTCGTCAGCCGCCGTGGCGTCCCGAATGACGAGAGGGCGGCTCATGCGCTGGCCGCATTGAGCGCGTCGATCTGAGCCTTGGTCAGCTCCAGCTTACCGGCGGCAATCAGGCTGTCGAGCTGGCTGAGGCTGGTGGCCGAGGCGATCGGTGCGGTGATCCCCGGCTGGGCAGCAACCCAGGCGATGGCAACGGTAGCCGGGCTGGTCTCTGTTTCGGCAGCCACCTGATCGAGCGCTCCGAGAATGTGGAAGCCCCGCGTGTTGAGATAGGGCTCCATGTCCTCGCCGCGTGCCTTGCCTTCGGTATCCGCCGCACTGCGATACTTGCCGGTAAGGAAGCCGGAGGCGAGGGCGTAGTACGTGATGACCCCGATCTCTTCGCGCTGGCATAGGTCAGCAAGATCATTTTCGAACTTCGCGCGGGTATAGAGGTTGTATTCCGGCTGGATGACATCGTAGCGCCCGACGCCGGCCTTGGCTGCCGCGTCGAAGGTCGCCTGAAGCTGTTCGGCATCAAGGTTGGAGCAGCCGATCGCGCGCACCTTGCCCTCGTCCTTCAACTTGGCGAAGGCGGCAAGGCTCTCCTCATCATCCGTTTCCGCATCGGGCCAATGGGCGAGATAGAGGTCGATATAGTCGGTCTGCAGACGGCGCAGCGAGTCTTCGACGGCCTCTGCGATGCGGCGTGCGCTGAGGCCACGGCGCTTGCCCCCGAGATCGGCGCCGACCTTGGTGACGATGACGGCATCCTCACGCTTGACGCCACCGCGCTTCAACCAGTTGCCGATGATCGTCTCGCTTTCGCCGCCGACATTGCCGTCCGCCCAGAGCGAATACATGTCCGCCGTGTCGATCGTGTTGAAGCCGGCGTCAAAGAAGCGGTCGAGAACCTCGAACGAGGTCTTCTCGTCGGCGGTCCAGCCGAAGACATTGCCGCCGAGCACGACGGGGGCGATCGAAAGGCCGGTGCGGCCGAGAGCACGTTTCTGCATGGGAAGCCTCGGATAGATGGGGGAAGGAAGGATTGGAGCGACGCTATCAAGCGTAAGTCGACGGCACCATTGAAAAGCATTGATGGGTTCTGAAGCGGGTTTGTCCTGTCGCCCGCGCATGGCCTCGATATGGGTCTCGCATTGCGGCTTTCCAGTGTCGCACGGGCTTTCAGTCTCCAGTCTTGCGAAACGCGCTGGGTGACAGGCCGTGATGCTGGGCAAATACCCGCCGCATATGCCGCGAAGAGGCGAAACCCGCACGATGCGCCAGGCTTTCCATGTCGAGCCTCGATTGCTTGAGAAGCTCTTGTGCGAGCGTTACCCGCATGAGGTTGACGTAATCGACGACCGACTGACCGACATGCTCGCGGAAGAGGCGCGACAGATGCCGTTCGCTCAAATGCGCGATGTCGGCGAGCCCGGGCAGGGACCAGTCCAGCGCCGGATCGGCCATGATTGCGTCCTGTGCCCGGTGAATGGCGGGATGGATATGATTGCGCCCCGAAAGCCAGGGCGACATCTGCGGATCCTGGCCGCTGCGGCGCAGATAGATGACCATCTTGCGGGCGGCAGATAGTGCTGCCTGCGGCGAGGCGAAGCGGCTGACGAGATGCAGCATCAGGTCGATGCCGGTCGAAATCCCTGCGCTCGAGAAGCGGTTGCCATCTTCGACATAGAGCCGGTTTTCCAGCACACTGGCCGTTGGGGCGAGTGAGCGCAGTTCGTCCAGACACTCGGCATGCGTGGTGCACTGATGCCCCTCCATCAGCCCGGCGGCAGCCGCCAGCAGCGCACCGGAGCAGATGGTGACGAGCCGTGTGTCGGGGCGAACCGTGTGGGCCAGCCAGCGCGTGAGTGTCTTCAGTTCGGCGTCCCGCGCAATCTCCTCGATGCCGACGGTGAGACTTCCCGAAATCATCAGGATCGCATTGTCCGGCAGGCTGTCAGGCAGGGACTCCAGTCCCTCCAGCATCAGCCCGATCGAGGTCTGTTGCCGGGGTGCGGCCGAGATGTAGCGATAGTCGAAGCGGACCCGGTCCTGTTCCTGGTTCGCATAACGCAAGACTTCCAGCGGACCGGCAATGTCGATCAGCAGGGTGTCAGGCGGAACGAGGATGAAGACCGGGATCACGTCCATGGCGGTCTATCTCAGGCGGCGGCGGAAAGGGACGCGAGCGCCTGTTCGACCGTTGCGATCCGGGCAAAGCGGCCGGAAAGCACGAGTTCGGTCCTGATGCGGATGTCCTCGGCGGAGAAGACTTTGCCCGAGGCATGCGTCATCGGGAAGGTCAGCGTCGCCTCGGTCACGAAGTCAACCTCGAAGCCTAGATCGGATGCGTGGCGCGTCGTGGTTTCACAGCACTGCTCGGTGCGGATGCCCGAGACGATGACGCGGCGAATGTCGTTTGCGCGCAGCCAGGCGTCAAGCCCGGTGTCGACCAAGGCCGAATGCACACCCTTGTGGAAGGTGACGTCCGGCGCAATCGTGATTTCGTTCAGCGTGCGGACAAGTCCGCTTTCCAGCCGGAAGGCTTCGTCGGTGTCGACGTGGAAGATTTGCACGATCGGCATGCCGGCAGCCTTGGCGCCATCGATCAGCGCCTGCTGGCGGGAAAGATAGGTGGGCAGTTCAGACGCGTCCCAATAGGGTGCCTGGCGAAAGCTTTCCTGAACGTCGACCACGATAAGGGCAGTGTCTTGAGCGGACATGTTCGTCTCCTGTCTTTGCGATGAAGACTAGCATAGATCCCCGGCACACAGTCACCATGCGCCTGCCGGACGAAGAGCGGACATTTTCGGCCAAGCGTGACCTTCTCGGTTCAAGCTCATTGTCTGACAACCCGTTGCGCCCTGCCGGAGCTTCGCCTAATGTCCGCCCCGACATTTTGAGGAGGACTACAGATGCTGCGTTTCGGAATTCTGTCGACGGCCAAGATCGGTCGCGAGCTTGTGGTGCCGGCGATCCAGGATGCCGAAAACGCCGTTGTGACGGCGGTTGCGAGCCGCGATCTGGGCCGAGCCCGCGAGATGGCCGACCGCTTCTCGGTTCCCCACGCTTTCGGCTCCTACGAGGAAATGCTCGCCTCCGACGTCATCGACGCCGTCTACCTTCCGCTGCCGACTTCGCAGCATGTCGAATGGGCGATCAAGGCAGCAGATGCAGGCAAACATGTTCTCTGTGAAAAGCCGATCGCGCTGAAGGCTGAAGAGATCGACGAGATCATCGCGGCGCGCGAGCGCAACAAGGTGCTGATCACGGAAGCCTATATGGTGACCTACGCACCGGTCTGGCTGAAGGTCCGCGAATTGCTCGCTGAAGGTGCCATCGGCACGCTGAAAATGGTGCAGGGCTCCTTCACCTACTTCAACCGCGACCCCGGCAACATGCGCAACATTCCGGAACTCGGCGGCGGCGCTCTTCCGGACATCGGTGTCTATCCCACGATCACCACCCGTTTCGTCACGGGCAAGGAGCCGGTCCGCGTCCAGTCGACCATCGAGCGCGACCCGGACTTCGGCACGGATATCTATGCGAGCGTAAAGGCTGACTTCGCCGATTTCGAATTGAACTTCTACGTCTCCACCCAGATGGCCAACCGACAGCTGATGGTCTTCCACGGCACGGATGGTTTCATCGAGGTGAAGTCGCCCTTCAACGCCGATCGCTGGGGCGCCGAAGAAGTCGAGCTCACCAATCGCGGCCACAACGTCTCGCAGATCTTCCGCTTCCCCGACAGCCGTCAGTACAAGCTGGAAGCGGAAGCCTTTGCCCGTGCCGTGGCCGGCACCAAGGGCGAGGTCGTCACGCTGGAAAGCTCGAAGGCGAATCAGAAGCTGATCGACGCGATCTATCGCGCAGCGGGCAAGGACGGCTGGGAAGCGGTGTAAGCCGCTTCTCGTCCCTTAGCGGCGAAAGACGTAGCGCGAATAGCCGAAGAAGCTGAACAGCATGGCCGCGATGGAGGCGAACACCAGCGCGGCATAGGGGCTGAGCAGCGGCGCGCCGATCAGAAGCTGGGCATAGACCCCGTAATTGATCAGCGATGTCACGACCCCAATGAAACCGTAGCGAAAGCCTTCACTGACCATCGAACGCTTCGAGGCGCCGAAGGTGAAGTGGCGGTTGAGCAGCCAGGTCGTGGTCATGGCAACCGCGATTGCCACGATGCGGGCGGCAAGCGGGCCGACCGGGGTGAAGGTCAGGAACAGCCAAAGCACCCCGGCATCGACGAGAAAGCCGGTCGCACCGACGACGACGAAGCGCAGGAACTTCTTCATGCCGCGGGGGACGAGCCGCCCTTGGCCGCAGTCTTGGGCGAACGCTCACGCTTGGGCTTTTCCTCCGCCGATACGGGTTCAACCTGGACCTTGGCCGTGCTGAGGGCCGGCAGCGTCAGATAGTGGATCCTGAGTTGCTCAGCGCGCGAGCGCGCAACGGAATCGAGGATGAGCGCTGCCGTGAACGACAGGAAGGACATCATCGTCAGCGCCATGGCGGCAATCCAGGTCGGCATGCGCGAGACGAGACCGGTGGTGAAGAACTCGTAGAGCACCGGTGCCATGAAGCCGAGGCTGATGCCCATCAGGCCAGCCGCGATCAGGCCGAAGAAGGCGAAGGGCCGCGTTTCCTTCATCAGCATGGCAAACATCCAGAGGATCTTGAAGCCGTCCTTGAAGGTCGAGAGCTTCGAATGCGAACCCTCCGGCCGGCGGCCGTAATCGAGCTCGATCTCGCAGACCGGAAGCTTCAGCCGTGAGGCATGCACCGACATTTCCGTCTCGATTTCGAAGCCGGCGGAAACGGCCGGGAAGCTCTTCACATAGCGGCGCGAAAACGCGCGGTAGCCCGAAAGAATATCCGTGAAGTCGTTGCCGAACAGCACGCGGTACAGCAGGTTGAACAGCCGGTTGCCGAAGGCATGGCCGTTACGGCCCGCATCATCATGCACGCCGCGCCGTGTGCCGACCACCATGTCGGCGCGCTCGGTAATCAGCGTGCGGATCAGTTCCTCGGCGTCGGCGGGGCCATAGGTCCCGTCACCATCGGCCATGATGTAGATGTCGGCATCGATGTCGCAGAACATCCGGCGCACTACATGGCCTTTGCCCTGGCGGCGTTCCCGCACGACGGTCGCACCCGCCAGCATGGCCTTCAGCGCCGTGCCGTCGGTCGAGTTGTTGTCGTAGACGTAGATCTTCGCCTCCGGCAGTGCCGTGCGGAAATCGGTCACGACCTGCCCGATCGTGGCTGCCTCGTTATAGCATGGCAGGAGAACGGCGATGTCGAGGGAAGGGGTGGCCGCGCGGCTCATGGGGACCTGCTCAAAACGCTGGGGTTCGGGCAGCCCTGAGGCCACCATTGATTTTACTATTTCTTGAGAAGGTTAAGGCTAGGTTTCGGGAACGATCAGTCTTTGAAATATGGTCTGCCGCTGTATTCCCGGAGGGGATATTGCCTGGTGGGCCTGGAGGTTTGACCAAGCATGGCCGACATCACCCTGCCGAGCGCGTCAAAACCCGCTGCTGCGCGTCCGCTTCTTTTCTGGACGCTGGTTTATGGCCTCGTCACCATGGCCGTGATCGCCCTGCTCAACCTGCCGGCCGCCAGCGATTATGTCGGCAACGACAATGACGATGTCATGCGCCTGGTGCAGGTGCGCGATCTCCTGGCCGGGCAGTCCTGGTTCGACCTGACGCAGTATCGGTTGGGGCTCGACGGTGGCACTTTGATGCACTGGTCGCGGCTGATCGATCTGCCTATCGCGCTTTTGATCCGCGTTTTCGCCCAGATCGTGCCCATGGAACAGGCCGAGGCCCTGGCCTTGCTGGTTTGGCCGCTCATACTAATCCTGCCGCTGATGGCGGCCATCGCAATTGCTGCGCGTCGGATCGGCGACGATGTCACCATGCATCTCGCGTTACTGCTGACCTCCGTCTTCGTCATCACCGGCAATCGCTTCCTGCCGGGCTCGATCGACCATCACAATGTCCAGCTTGTCCTGGTCGCGACCATCGCAGCCGGCCTCATCGATCCCGCGCGCGGCCTGGCCGGGCATGCCCTTGCCGGCATCGCGGCCGCCGCGGCCATCGCGATCGGTGCCGAAACAACGCCTTTCGTGGCCGCGGCCTGCGCCATCGTCGGTGTGCTCTGGGCTGTGGAAGGCGAGGATTATGCGAGAGCCGCCCGCGCCTTCTCGCTCACACTTCTCGTCAGCCTCTCGGCCTTCTTCTTTGCGACCGTTCCGCCGTCACAATATGCCGATGTCACCTGTGACAGTCTCTCGGTCGGCTTTTACGCCGTGGTCGGCATCGGCGCCGCCTCGCTCTTCATCGCAACCCAGCTGCCGGGCATGGGCAATCTGCGCCTTCGCATCGCAGCGATTGGCGTCACCGGCGTGCTGGTCAGCCTCGGTGCGGTGACGATTGCGCCGCAATGCCTGCAAAACCCGCTCAGCGAACTCGACCCGCTTCTCCAGTCCATGTGGCTTGCCGGTGTCATCGAAGCGCAGTCGTTCCTCGACCAGATCTCCAAGGAGCCGGCTGCCTTTGGTGGGTTTTATGCCGTCGGCTTCTTCGCGATCTGTGTCTGCCTGTTCCGCATCCTCAACGGTGATCGGGTGCGTGCCCACGCGATTGTCCTGGCACTGGTCGCGATTTGTTGGCTGATCGCGCTCATCCAGGTGCGCGGTGCCATCTTCGCCAATCTGCTGGCCATCCCGCCCTTGGCCCTGCTCATCGCAGAGCTCCGTCGCAAGGCGCGCGAAGAACCCGATCAGCTGGGGACGGGCCTGCTCTTTGCGCTCGCCGCCTTTCTTTCTGTCCCGAGCGCCTGGGCGCTGTTCGGCGTGCTCTTCGTCGAGGGCACGGCGGGTGTCACCAATCGGGTGAAGGGCCTGTCCCAGACGCCGGCTGCAACAACCGAGCAGACAGCCGCCTGCGATGCACCGGCCGGCTTCGCCGCCTTGAATGGCCTGCCGACCGGCGTCGTCGTGGCCGCATCCGACATGGGACCGGAGATCCTTCGCTTGACCCGCCACCGGGCGCTCTCCGGTCCTTACCACCGCAACCAGGGCGGCATGCTGACCGAGCTGCATGTCGGCCTTTCCAAGCCCGAGGAGGCGGCAGCCTTCCTGCGTGGCGCGGGCGCGACGATCCTCGTCTTCTGCCCGGATTTCCCGCAGACGGAGAAGATCGCCCTGACCAAGGCCGACGGTCTCTATGCCGGCATGATGAAGGGCGAGGTCCCGGCCTATCTCCGACGGTTACCGGTCGACCCTTCCTCCAGCATGCAGATCTACAGCGTCGAACTGCCCTGACGGAAAGCGCGGGATCACCTGCGTAGGCGGGCTGATCTCGCTCCGATTTTCCGCTAGGAAATGGCCATGAGCAATTTCTTCGACAGCGATTCGCCGACGAACCTCACCGAGTTCTCCGTTTCGGAACTCTCGGGCTCGATAAAGCGCACCATCGAAACCTCTTTCGATCATGTCCGCGTGCGCGGCGAAATCTCCGGCTATCGCGGGCCGCATTCCTCGGGCCATGCCTATTTCAGCCTGAAGGACGACAAGGCCCGTATCGATGCGGTGATCTGGAAAGGCTCCTTCTCGAAGCTGAAATATCGCCCGGAAGAGGGCATGGAAGTGATCGCGACCGGCAAGGTCACGACCTTCCCCGGCTCGTCGAAATATCAGATCGTCATCGAGCAGATGGAGCCGGCCGGCGCTGGCGCCCTGATGGCACTGATCGAGGAGAGGAAGCGCCGCTTTACATCGGAAGGCCTGTTCGACCCGGCGCGCAAGCAGCTCCTGCCCTTCCTGCCGAAGGTGATCGGCGTGGTGACCTCACCGACCGGTGCCGTCATCCGCGATATCCTGCACCGCATCTCCGACCGTTTCCCGGTGCATGTGCTGGTCTGGCCGGTCAAGGTGCAGGGCGAAGGCTCCGGCGATGAGGTGGCGAATGCCATCCACGGCTTCAACGCGTTCGAGCCTGGCGGGCCGATCCCGCGACCGGACGTGCTGATCGTCGCCCGCGGCGGCGGCAGCCTTGAGGATCTCTGGAGCTTCAACGACGAGGCGGTGGTGCGTGCGGCGGCTGCCAGCACCATTCCGCTGATCTCCGCCGTCGGCCACGAGACCGACTGGACGCTGATCGACTACGCCGCCGATGTCCGCGCACCGACGCCAACTGGGGCAGCCGAAATGGCGGTCCCGGTCAAAGCCGATCTCGAGGCCCAGGTCGCGACACTTTCCGCGCGGCTGTCCGGTGCCATGAACCGCCAGATGGACAATCGCCGCCAGAACCTGCGCAGCCTGGTGCGGGCGCTGCCCTCGCTCGACCAGTTGCTGGCTTTGCCGCGCCGCCGCTTCGACGAGGCGGCCGGCGGACTGGGACGGAGCCTCGAGCGCAACACCATGAACAAGCGCCGCAGCTTCGAGCGCGCGGCGGCCAAGCTCTCGCCGGATATGCTGGCGCGGCAATTGGTGGAGCGTAAGCAGAAACTATCCGAAAACGCGGTTCGCGCCGAACGGGTCATCGAACGGCTGATCGAGCGCAACAAGGCGCGCCTCGGCCGCTTCGACGCGACGTTGACTGCGGTGCCGGGGCGACTGAAGGCGATGACGGAGCGCTCGAAGGACAGGCTCGAAAGCCTTGGCCGTCGTGCCGACAGTGCCGTGATGAACGACCTCCGTCGCGCGCGTCAGGCCCTGGTCTCGCAGGATCGCGTCCTGCAGTCGCTGTCCTACAAGAACGTGCTCGCCCGCGGTTATGCCGTGATCCGTGACGAAAACGATCGCCCGCTGTCCCGTGCCGAAGGACTTTCGCATGGCCAGACGATCGCGATCGAATTTGCCGATGGTCGCGTTGCCGCCGTCGCCGGCGAAGGTGTAGCACCACCGGAACCGTCGGCAGCGCAGCCGGCCCGCGCCGCAGCCGTCTCCAAGCCGGTCCGCAAAAGCGAGCCGCCGGCCGGGCAGGGCAGTCTCTTCTGATGGGCGCCCGACGCTTCCTCGTCGTACTCGCCCATCCCCTGCCGGAAAGCTTTGCCGCGTCTGCGGCACGGGCGGTGGTGGAAACGCTGGAAGCCAAGGGCCACACAGTCGACCTGCTCGATCTCTATGCCGAGGATTTCGATCCGCGCCTGACGGCAGCCGAGCGCGCCGCCCACATGGAACCGGGATATCAGCCGAGCGAAGTCTCCGGCATTGTCGACAGGTTGAAGGCGGCCGATGGTCTGGTGCTCGTCTTTCCGCAGTGGTGGTTCAATCTGCCGGCCATCATGAAGGGCTTCATCGACCGCATCTTCGTCCCTGGCGTCGCCTTCGGCCACGACAAGGCCGGCGGGCGGATCGTGCCTTTGATGACCAATATTCGCAGCTTCTGGGTCGTGACCTCGACGGGCTCACCCTGGTGGGTGGTGCATCTCTATATGGGCAATCCGGTCAAGCGCATCCTGAAGCGCGGCGTCGCCGCCTTCTGTGCCAAGGGCGTGGATTTCCGCATGCTCGCCATTCACGACATGGACCGTGCGACGGATGAGAAGCGCCGGACCTTCCTGGCAAGGATCAAGGCCGCTTTTGGCGGTCTGTAGCGACGCCGAGAGCATCTCGGTTGCATTGTGTCGAGTTACACTTTTGATTGAGGTTTTGGCTAGAATGAAAACCGATGGTTGACTTTCATTAGGATTGCCTCTATCTATTGCTCATCGATTGTTGCTTGCTAAGCTTTGGTTATCGCGCGGAACAGCCCGCGCCCTGTCGAACCTTCCTTTCAAAAATCGTTACCTCCACAGCGCATCCGCGCTGCGGCACTCTATGCGCTATGAAAGGGTTCATCATGACCACTGGCACAGTAAAATGGTTTAATTCCACCAAGGGCTTCGGCTTCATTCAGCCTGACAACGGCGGCCCGGACGCATTCGTTCACATCTCGGCAGTCGAACGCTCCGGCATGCGCGAAATCGTTGAAGGCCAGAAGCTGGCTTACGACATGGAGCGCGACAACAAGTCGGGCAAGATGTCGGCCTGCAACCTGCAGGCAGCCTGATAGATCCGGGATCCGCTTTCCTTTGACCACGGATGTACTGGCACTGTCGAAGGCACGATCCCACGGAAGGTCAGGCGGTTCGCCTGGCCTTTTTTTATTGCCCGGAAGGGCAGTGCTCCTGAAAGGAGACGACATGACCGAACAACTCACCAAGTCGCGCCAGACCGCCGAAATCGCTTTTGCGAAGACGCAGTCTCAGTTTCTCGCGCGCGGTCGCGCGATCGACGAGCAGGACGCGATTACCTCGGCGCGCGATGAGAAGACTATCCGCCTGCGCGAGGCTCGCCTCACCCGCGAACGCGAAGCGCGCGAAAGCGCCACGGCGGCTCTCGTCGCCAAGCGCGCCCGCACCTGACCCCCTATTGTCCAAGAGATCGGAGCACCGATGAAATTCAGCAGAGACCATGGCCTGGCCGAACGCCGCACCACAGCAACCGACGCCAAGGCGGCATTGCTTCAGGCCTATAAGGCGGCCCATGCCGCAGCCGACCCCGAACGCGAAGCCCGCATGGCAGAGCGTGTCGCACGCGCCGAAGAGCGCGAGCAGCGCCATGCCGAGCGCACCCGCCTGAAGGCCGAAGAAAAGGCCCGCGCCGAACAGGAAGCCCGCGAACGCGAGGAAGCCCTGATTGCCGAGGCCAACGCCGAAAAGGACGCACGCGAACACGCAGAAGCTTCGCGCATCAGCCGTGTCGTCGAAGACGAAGCAGCCCGCAAGGCCGAGCGCGACCGTCGTTACGCCGCCCGCAAGGCGCGCCAGAGCTGATCTCAGCCGTCGGATGAGCGATCGAGCCCATCCGTGAAGACAGGCCATCGCGACAGTCGGTGGCCCACCCGATGTGAAAATCGATGATGTGAAGATCGATTGCGCGCAATCGATCAATCTCATGTGATTATACTAGACAACTATCTTCATCATTGCCACATCTGCGCCAGAAGCCGGATGTGCTCCCAAGCATCCGGTCAAACGGAGCATGACTATGATGAAGAAACTTGTTCTCGCCGCAGCCTTGGCTGCGGCCACTGTCGGTGGCGTTTCAGCCCAGGCCGCGACCTATGTCGAAGCCGGCGGCTGGACACCCCGCGAAATCCTGTTCGGCAAGCAGTACAATGGCAATGTCACCGCGATCCGCGTTGATCGTGGCAGCTTTGAGCGCCATACCTACCCCCAGCAGGCCATCTACCCGACTGGTAACAGCATGCGTCTGGCCCAGGCTATGGTGACGGAAGACCCGAGCCTTTCGGCTGCCCTCGAAGTCCGCGGCATTGCCCCGCACAATGTGCTCTGGGTGCAGACGGCGTTCAACGGCGGCAAGGTCGTCTACTATCGCTGATCGGCCCTAAGCACGCTGAAAACAAAACCCCGCCCTGGCAACAGGACGGGGTTTTTTGTTGTCCGTGGTTGAGGCGGGGGCCTCAGGCCCACTCACCCTTGCGCATGACCGGAACCTTCGAGCCATCCGCCCGGATGCCATCGATATCGACCTTGTCCGAGCCGATCATCCAGTCGATGTGGATCAGCGAGGAATTGCCGCCCTGCGCCTTGATCTGGTCCTGGCTGAGCGAGGCACCATCCAGGAAGCACTTCGAATAGCACTGGCCGAGCGCGATATGGCAGGAGGCGTTTTCATCGAACAGCGTGTTGTAGAAGAGCACGCCGGAGGCCGAGATCGGCGAGGAATGCGGCACGAGCGCCACTTCGCCCAGGCGCCGTGCACCCTCGTCAGTGTCGAGCACCTTGTTGAGCACGGCCTCACCCTTCGAGGCCTTGGCCTCGACGATCCTGCCGCCTTCGAAACGCACCTGGATGTCGTCGATCAGTGTGCCCTGATGGGAAAGCGGCTTGGTCGAGGAGACGTGGCCCTCCACCTTCAGCGCATGCGGGGTGGTGAAAACCTCTTCCGTCGGAATGTTCGGATTGCAGGTCACGCCGTTCTTCGCCGTGGAGGCGCCGCCATGCCATTCATGGCCGTCTGCGAGGCCAACGGTCAGATCGGTACCGGGGCCGGTGAAATGCAGGGCTGCAAAACGCTCGCCGTTCAGCCAGGTCGACCGCTTCCTCAATTCCGCATTGTGGTCCGCCCAGGCGCCGATCGGATCGTCGCGATCGACGCGGGACGCGGCGAAGATGGCATCCGCCAGTTTGCGCACGGCCTCTTCTAGCGGCAGATCCGGGAAGACGAGCTTCGCCCAGGAAGGGTTCGGATAGGAGCAGATGTTCCAGTTGATGTCGAAATTGGAGATATGCTCCAGCGCCGGCTTGTAGGCGATCGAGGTCGCCTTGTTGGCACGGCCGACCTTGGCAGGGTCTTCATGCGCCAGAAGCATCGGATTGTCGCCGGCGATCGCAAGACGCGCTGCCCCATTCTCATAGGCCTTGGCCATGCCGTCATAGAGCCAGTTCGGTGCGCGATCGAAGCTTTCGTCGTGGCCATGGCGATAACGCGCAAGCGTGGTCTCTTCGTCCGAATAGAAGGTGGTGACCGTCGACGCTCCGGCTTTGTAGGCATGCGCCGTGATCAGTCGCACCAGCGGCACGGCGACCAGCGGTGCCGTCAGTACCAGGTCCTGGCCCTTTTGCAGCTGCAACCCGACCTTGATCGCCACCTCGGCGAGCTTGTCGAGCTTGTGCGGATCGATGGAGGCGGAGAGATCGGGGAGGGTCATGAAGTATTCCTGTTGTGGCTGTCACGCCAGACTTAAGGGGAAAGATGGCGAAGTCCAGACCATGGGCGCCAAACCATGGATCAGGTCAGGCCGTGAGAGCCGCCGCGATGGCGCCAAGTGCCTTCAGCGCATCCTTGGGCGACAGCCGCACCTGCAACCCGCGCTGCCCGCCATTCATGTAGACGAGCGCCTCATCCATGGCCGAGATCTCGATGGCCGTCGGTACCGGCTTCTTCTGCCCGAAGGGGCTGATGCCGCCGACCACGAAGCCCGTGAGCTTCTCGGCATTGGCCGGTTTCATCATCGCTGCCGATTTGCCCCCGAAGGCGCTCGCCAGCTTCTTCATCGACACCTCCTTGTCGGAGGGCACGACCACGCAGACCGGCTTGCCATCGAGTTCCGCCATCAGCGTTTTCAGCACCCGCGACGGATGCTCGCCGATCGCTTCCGCCGCCTGCAGCCCGATACGCTCGGCATTCGGTTCGTAGTCATAGGTCGCGGTGGTATAGGCCACACCGGCCTTGTCGAGAAACTGCGTAGCGCGGGTGGTCTTGGCCATGGGATCAGGCCTTGAAGATCTGCTGATAGATCTCCGGCTTGAAGCCGACCGTAAGCTTGCCGTCCACATCCAGCACCGGCCGCTTGATCATCGAGGGCTGCTCCAGCATCAGCGCCTTGGCCTTTGCGGCGTCGAGGTTCTCTTTCTGCGCGTCCTCGAGCTTCTTGAAGGTCGTGCCGGCCTTGTTGAGCAACACCTCCCAGCCGACTTTGCCGATCCAGCTGTCGAGGGTCGACGCGTCGATGCCTTTGGCCTTGTAGTCGTAGAAGTCATGGGTCACGCCTTGGCTCTCAAGCCAGGTGCGCGCCTTCTTCATCGTGTCGCAGTTCTTGATACCGTAGATGGTGATTGCCATGGGCCGCAGGTCTCCTGTTCGTGACCGACGGATAGCAAGTCGATCCCACGGCTGGCAAGCCGACCGCTTGGCCTCGCGGCACACCCCGTTGGAAAGTCTTTGCAGGCCCGGCAAAAACGGGTTGATCGATCGCGGAGAGCGGGCCAACCTGTGGCGTCAGGAGAGGATGCTTGATCATGGCGACCAACCACGCTTTTGCGGTGTTCGAAACGAAGAGTGGCACCTGTGCGATCGCCTGGACCGATGCGGGCATTTGCGGCTTTCATCTGCCGGGTGACGAGCCGGAGCAGGCAGAGCGCCCCATTCGTCGGCGCTTTACGGGTGCGGAGCGCTTGTCTCCGACCGCGGACATCGCAGTCGTCATCGATCGTGTGCGAGGCTACTTTGAAGGTGAACGCAGCGACTTCTCCGATCTACGCCTCGACCTTTCCGCCCAGACGGAACTGTACCGACAGATCTACCTGGCCACTCTTCGTCTCGGCTGGGGCAGCACGACGACCTATGGCGGCCTCGCCGGAGAGCTTCAGCTTGGGCCGGCAGGCGCCTGGACGGTCGGCCAGGCCATGGCCAAGAACCCCATCCCGCTGATCATCCCGTGTCACCGGGTTCTGGCGGCGGGTCGCAAGATCGGTGGCTTTTCCGGCCCCGGCGGATCGGACTCAAAGCAGCGTATGCTGGAGCTGGAAGGTGTCGAATTGCCGGACACCACCCCGGCCCAGCAATCCTTCGGCTTCTGAAAAGGGGCCAAGAAAAAACGGAGGGCGATGGCCCTCCGTTCTATTGACGTTGTCAGAGTTGAGGCCTGCGCCTCATTCCCACTCGATCGTGCCCGGAGGCTTCGACGTCACGTCGTAGACGACGCGGTTGATGCCGCGGACCTCGTTGATGATGCGGGTAGCAGCCCGTCCGAGGAATTCCATATCGTAGTGGTAGAAATCGGCGGTCATGCCGTCGACCGAGGTGACCGCGCGCAAGGCGCAGACGAACTCGTAGGTGCGGCCATCGCCCATGACGCCGACGGTCTGGACCGGCAATAGCACGGCAAAGGCCTGCCAGATCGCGTCATAGAGGCCCGCCTTGCGGATCTCGTCGAGATAGATGGCATCGGCTTCGCGCAGGATGTCGAGCTTTTCGCGGGTGACACCACCCGGGCAGCGGATGGCAAGGCCCGGACCCGGGAAGGGGTGGCGGCCGATAAACGAATCCGGCAGACCGAGCTCCTTGCCGAGCACGCGCACTTCGTCCTTGAAGAGTTCGCGCAGCGGTTCGACAAGCTGCATCTTCATGCGCTCGGGCAGGCCGCCGACATTGTGGTGGCTCTTGATCGTCACCGACGGACCGCCGGTGAAGGAGACGCTTTCGATGACGTCAGGGTAAAGCGTGCCCTGACCGAGGAAATCCGCGCCACCGAGCTTCTTCGCTTCGTCCTCGAAGGTCTCGATGAACAGGCGGCCGATGATCTTGCGCTTGGTTTCCGGGTCGCTGACACCTTCCAGCTCGCCGACGAACTTGTCGACGGCATCCACATGGATGAGATGCAGGTTGTAGTGTTCCTTGAACATGGCAACGACGTCGGCTGCCTCGTTCTTGCGCATCAGACCGTGGTCGACGAGGATGCAGGTCAGCTGGTCGCCGACCGCCTCGTGGATCAGCAAGGCTGCGACCGACGAGTCGACGCCGCCCGAGAGAGCGCAGATGACGCGCTTATCGCCGACCTGGGCACGGATCTGCTCCACCGCCTTCTGGCGATAGGCATGCATGGTCCAGTCGCCCTTCACGCCGGCGATGTTCTGCACGAAGTTCTGAATGAGCTTCGCGCCATCGGGCGTGTGAACAACTTCCGGATGGAACTGCACGGCGTAATACTTGCGTGCCTCGTCGGCGATGAAGGCAAACGGCGCGTTGGAAGAGGTGGCGAGCACCTTGAAGCCCGGCGGGATCGCGGTGACGCGGTCGCCATGGGACATCCAGACCTGGTGGCGGGAGCCGACAGACCAGAGACCGCTGAAGAGTTCGCAATCCTGTTCGACCTCGAGGAAAGCGCGGCCGAATTCGCGGTGATGGCCGCCTTCGACCTTGCCGCCGAGCTGGGCGCACATGGTCTGCTGGCCATAGCAGATGCCGAAGATTGGAAGACCGCTGTCGAACAGAACCTGCGGCGCGCGGGGACTGCCCTCATCGAGCGTGGAAGCGGGGCTTCCCGACAGGATGATCGCCTTGGGCTTCAACCGGTGGAAGCCTTCTTCGGCGGACTGGAAGGGGACGATTTCGCAATAGACGCCGGATTCACGAACGCGGCGGGCGATCAGCTGCGTTACCTGGCTGCCGAAATCGACGATGAGAACACTGTCGGGATGTGCTGTCTGGGTCATGGCGAGCCTTTAAAGAAAACGGGCCCATCTTTCAATGGCAGAATGCCCAGACAATCTCGATTTTTTGTGCGCCTGCTCAGAACCAGAAGACGCCGTCTTCCAGCGCCGTCTGCAAGCCGTCGACGGCGAGCGCCAGTTTCTTGTCGATGACATGCAGATATTGCGTCCAGTCGTCGATGTGGTTGACGTCATGGCGGCCATCGGAAATGCCGCGCAGCCCGATCAGCGGAATGCCGAAGCTCTGGCAGGCCCGCAGGATGGCAAAGGTCTCCATGTCGACCATCTGGGCGTCGATCGACTGGTAGGCAGCACCCGAAACGACGTTCGCACCGGTCGAAAGCGTGGCCGCCGGGATACCGGGTATCCGGAGTGGCAGTTCGACGGAAACCGGCAGGTCGAGAAACGGCGTCTTGCCCTTCTCGAAACCGAAGGCCGAGGCATCCATGTCGCGATAGGAGACGGCCGAGACCTGGTAGATCTCGGCCTGTTCGAGCGTTGCCGATCCGGCTGAACCCAGCGAGACGACGAGGTCCGGCAGATCGTCATGGCTTAAGAGGCGGGCGAGTTCCTTCGTCAGGACGACGGCGGCCTCCACCGGTCCGACGCCGGTCATCAGCGGCGAGATCCGGGTGCGCAGAAAGACGCCATATTCGGCATCGGCTGCCATGACGAAGAGGACATTCTTGCCGGCGATCGGCTTCATCTCGTAGGTCATCCGGAAATCCCCTCTCGTCCGCGGATCACCATCATCGTGCTGGTCATCGAGGCAATCAGCTTGGCCGGACCGTCGGTGAGTGCATAGCCGCGCCCGTCGGCGACGATGATGTTGGAGCCCGGCTTGGTGATCTCGCCGCGAAACAGGAAACGCTCGCCGCGCCCCGGCGACATCAGGTTGACCTTGAACTCGATGGTGAGCAGCGAGGCCTCCTGCTCGATCACGGTATAGGCCGCATAGCTGCAGGCGGTGTCGAGTGCGGCCGAAATCACGCCGGCATGCAGGAAGCCGTGTTGCTGGGTGAGCTTGCGGTCATAGGCGAGCTCGATCTCGACGACGCCGGGGCTGATCCGCGTGAGCTCTGCCCCGAGTGTCTCCATCGCCCCTTGGCGCGCAAAGCTTTGCCGAATGCGCGCCTCGACCGCTTCCTGATCGTAGTCCACCATGCATTGTCCCCTTCGGCGGCGAAATTGGCATGGCCGTTCGGGGCAAGCAAGCCAGCGAAATGGAAATTCAGTTCAGCCAGGCAATCGAGAGATTGAGCAGGCTGGCAAAGGCCACCCAGGCGAGATAGGGCACGAAGAGCAGCATCGAGACCCGGTCGATCGGCTTTGCCTTGACCATGAAGGCGATGATCGTCACCAGCATGCCCACGATGACGATGAGCGCCAATTCCGGGTTCTGCAGGCCGAAAAACGCCGGCGACCACATCAGATTGAACGCCATCTGGGCGAACCAGAGCTGCATGGCAGCCGATTTCGGCGCGCGCTGCCAGATCCGGGCGCCGGCGATACCGATCAGCACATAGAGTGTGGTCCAGACCGGTCCGAACAGCCAGGAGGGAGGGTTGAAGAACGGCTTTTCGAGGGACTGATACCAGTCGCCCGGCGTGTTGGTGAGGCCGGCGAGAAGACCCGCGCCGACGACGAAACCGATGAAGAGAATGTAGCTCAGGATCTTGGACATAGTGGGAACCTAGGGCGGAAGGTCGGGCTTGGCCAGCATCTCAAAGGCGGATGATATGCTGATCCCAGGCGACCTTGCTCGTCTGGTCGAGAAAATCGCCGCGATAGGACGAGACGGCAAAGCTTGTGGGCGAGGGCGCGATGCCCGCTGCATCCACCAAAACCGTCTTTGAAATCAGCCGGCCGTCCTTGCCATCCAGCACCGCCCAGAGGCCATTCTTTGGCGAAGCGATACCGACGAGGCCTTCTGTCCGGTTGACGGCGATGGCGCCGACATAATTGCCGAGCCGGTCGGTCGTCTCGTCCGGCAGTTGGACATAGGAAACCGGCTCACCCTTGGAGAAATATCCAACCAGCGGCGGCCGATCCGTGCGCGACCCCTCATACTGGCAGGCAAACCAGATGCGGCCGTCGGCGGCCACGTCGAGATGCCGGGTGGAGAGCTGGCGGAGTTCCGGAGGCAGTGTGTGCTTCTCGATCAGCGCACCGGTCTTGGCATCGGCCAGAACCAGCGAGGGCTCCATATGGTCGAGATTGAGTTTGGTCCGGCCGAAATCGGGATGGGTCTCGATCCCGCCATTGGCGATGACCAGGAGACCGTCTGCCGTGACGGTGATGTCATGCGTGCCGATGCCATGGGCCGGCACCTCGCCCACGCGCTCGAAGCCGGAGATGCAGTCGTAGATCCCGATCACGCCGGCATTGGCGTCGAAGTCGTTTTCGCTCGCATAGAAGAGCCGACCGTCCGGCGAGAAGGCGCCATGGCCAAAATAGTGACGGCCTTCCGCAGCGGCGATGATGCGCGGCTCAACAGCCTTCTTGGCGTCGAAGATGACGGCAAAGGTCCCCGGTCGGCGGGCAAAGGCAACCGAAAGCCCGTTTGCGGCACTGTGGCAGAGACCATGGATGCGACCCGGCAGCGCGAACTCGTCGATCAGGCTGCCGGCCTCGCTGACAAGCCCTAAGGCAAACCTGCCGTCTGCACGTTTGAGGCCACTGGCATAGACCGCGTCCGTCCGTTCAAGCGCATAGGCGGAACGGGGCGCCAGGCCTGCCATAAAGGCGAGGCCTGCAGAGCGCAGGAAGGCACGGCGATTGATCAGCGGCGTTGCGATCATCTCAGTCGCCGTCGGAGAAGGAGAAGCCGGCGGCAAGCCCGATCCCGCCACCGAGATCGTTGTTGAGCCTCAGGATCAGGTCGCGGCTGTTGAGCAGCAGGAAGTCGAGCTTGGCGATCTGGGCCGGATCCTCGAAGACCTTCGCCACATCGGGCTTGATGTCGGCTGACACCCGCGACAGAGAACGGGCGACGAAATCGGTCGAGGAGACGACCGAACGATTGCTCTCCGCCAGAAGCTCCACCATGCCCGACGTGTCGAGCAGCGCACGCACAGCCTCGATATTGGCGGTGATCGAGCGGAAGGTATTGCCCGAGCGCCAGTAGATCGCCTGGCGCGGCAGTGCCTTTTTCGGGTCACCCTTGTAGAATTGCTCGATGCGCTGGTCGCGGATCGTCTCGGCCGCATGCACGAGCACGCCGAGCAGCTCCTTGGCGGCCTCCGCCTCGTCGCGGTAGAGCGGATTGTCGGGCCCCGGTGCCTTCCAGGCGGCTGCCACACCATCGGGGGCATCCCAGGCGGCAGAGAGTTCTGAGCCGAGGCGCTGCAGGTTGGCTGCGATCGCTGTGCCATACTGGCAGCGATAATTGCTTTCGGTGGCCGTCAGCGTTTCCGAGCCCGTGCCGAAGAGCACGAATTCGAGGGCGCCAAGCCCCTGCATGGCAACGCTCTTGCCCTTCAGTGTCTCAACCGAGGTGACGCTCGGATCGGGCTTGGCAAGGGCAGACTGAACCTGCTTCAGCCCGGTTCCCTTGCGGTCGGGGAAGAACAGGATCCGCTCGAAGCGGTTGTCATCGAGTACGGGGCCGACCCGCACGATCTCGATCCGCGACCAGGCCTCGACGAGATCGCCGAAGGTCGACTGCGCATTCAGCAGGCTTTCAGAGGAGGGCGCCTCGCACAGCATGGCCATGGATTCCTCCATGGTCGCAGCCTCTTCGGTGAAATGGCGGTAGCCGGGACGGATGAAACCGTCGACGGCCCGCGCCATCACGGCCGGCACCTTGGCGGCGTCAAGCACGCCAGCGGTCGAGTTCGATTCCTGAGCCAGGGCTGGCAGGGGCAGCAACATCGTGGAGAGAAGCACAAGGCGCGTGAAAAACCGCATCAGAGAGACTCCAGAAACGTGATCAGGGCCTTGCGGTCCTCGGGGTTGGCAGCGGCAAAGGCGTTGCGGGCGGCTTCAGCCTCGCCGCCATGCCAGAGAATAGCCTCGGTCAGGTTTCGCGCCCGGCCGTCATGCAGGAAGAAGCTGTGGCCGCTGACCACCTGCGTCAGACCGATACCCCAGAGCGGCGGCGTGCGCCACTCCCGCCCGGTGGCATCCCCCACGGCCTGGCCATCGGCCAAACCTTCGCCCATGTCATGCAGCAGAAAATCGGAATAGGGCCAGATCAGCTGAAAGGCCTGCGCTTTGTTTTCAGCCTTCCGGCTGGTGACGAATTTCGGTCGGTGGCAGGCGGTGCAGCCGCTCGCATAGAAGATTTCCTTGCCGCTCAGGACTTCGGCGTCGTCGACATTGCGGCGCTTCGGCACGGCAAGGTTCTTGGCGTAGAAGGTCACGAGATCGAGCACCGGATCAGGTCCTTCGGTATCGCCCAGCCGCGGCTGTACGCCGGTCGCTGCCTCGAAACACGAGGTCTGCTTTTCGGTACAGTCGCCGAAATGCCTGGGATCATCCGGCGTCGAAATACCGATGTCGCCGGCAAAGGCGCTGGCGCTCTGGTCGCGCACCGAAGCGTTCTGCGCCTTCCAGCCAAAGCGGCCGAGCTTGATCTCACCCGTGCGGTGATCGCGGGCGCGGGCGGCGCGTCCGGAAATGCCGTCACCATCGAGGTCATCGGGATCGGCGAGCGCCCGGATGTCTTCCTCGGGGATGGCTTCGATCAGGCCGAGCCCGATCATTGGATTGGCGATACGTGGCGACAGCACCGTGCCCGGATCGAGCGGCCCATAATTCAGATCGCTGACGGAATAGCTGGGGCGGCGCAGCATCACCGTCTCGCCGCCTGATAGCGTCACCGGCTCCTCGGCATAGGTGATCTCCATGCGCCCTTCGGCTGCCATGCCGGGGATCGCTTGGTCCTGAAGCTGGCCACCATAGACGGGGTCGTGCAACGAGGCGATGTCGAGCCGATCAAGCCTTGCCTGTTCCTCTGCCGTGGCGGCCGGCCGCGCGAGGCGGAAGAACATCGAGGTATGGTCGCGATCGCCTTCCGGCGGATGGCCGCGCCCGTCCTTCAGGTGACAGCTCTGACAGGCCCGCGCGTTGAACAGGGGCCCAAGGCCGTCGGACGCCTGGGTGGAGGAAGGGGAGGAAACCCAGAGCTTGCGGAACAGTGCGTTCCCGAGCTTGAACTCCTGCTCCTCGGCAAAGGTGATATTGGCGGAAAAATCGGAAAAGGAGTCCGCGCTTACACCGCGTGGGGACGTGCCGGCCCCGCCTTGCATCAGTTCGAAACTCTCGGCTTTGCTGAAGTCGCCAGTCGGACGGGTCACGGCGATGACGCGGGACGTGTCCTTCGGCGTCAGGTCGGTCCGCCCGACAGCCTCTTCGGCGGCAACGGGCGAGATCGTGAGGCCCGTCGTCAAAAGCATGCCGAGGCCGGCGAGGATGGCCTTGCGAGTTCTCATGAGGGGGATCGGGCCGCTCCCTTGGAAAGGGGCGGCCCGCCTTTGCTACTTACTGGAAGACGGCGCCAGGATTATCAAGGCTGTCGGAGCCTTCAAGCTCGATCGTGCCAAGATCCAGCGACGCAATGACGCGCTGGATGGTTTGGGTCTGGTCGATCAGGCCGTCGATGGCGGCCTGCACGGTGGCATTGCCCTCGGCATTGCCTTCGCCAATCATCTGGTCATAGGCTTCCTTGGCCTGAGCGCGCTCGGCCATCGTGTTCATTGCATTGAGCGTCTTCTCAAGCTTGCCCTTCATTTCCGCATCGAGTGCGGCATCCTTGGCGGCAACCAGCTCCGAGAGTGATGGACCTGTCATCTTGGTGCCGTCGACGCGGGTGTATTCGCCGGTATAAGCGGAGGCGATGCCGATGGCGTCGTTCAGATGCGAGGCATGCGTGTTGTCGGAGAAGCAATCATGCTCCTCTTCCGGATCATGCAAGAGCACGCCGAGCTTCATGCGCTCGCCGGCGAGTTCGCCGTAGGAGAGCGAGCCCATGCCGGTGAGGATCGCGGAAATGCCCTTCTGCTCGTCGGCGAGAACAGCCTTCGTCGCTTCGCCCTCTGGCGCCCAGGCAGCGACCATCTCTTCGAGGTCCTGGACCAGCAGCGTGGAAGCGGCCTTCAGGTAGGCGGCGCGGCGGTCGCAATTGCCATTGGTGCAATTGGCCGTGTCGTAATCGGTGAAGGAGCGGTTGCCGGCACCCGGACCGGTGCCGTTCAGATCCTGGCCCCAGAGCAGGAATTCGATGGCATGATAGCCGGTTGCGACATTGGCTTCGACTTCGCCGGCTTCATGCAGCGTCTCGGCGAGAAACTCCGGCGTGATCTCGGAGGCATCGACCTCATCGCCGTTGATCTTGACCTTCGGGCTGGCGATGACGTTGGCGACGTAAAGCGCATTGCCGTCGCTTTCGGTGCCGTAAGCAGCATCGACGTAATCGATCAGGCCTTCATCCAGCGGCCAGGCATTCACCTTGCCTTCCCAATCGTCAACGATCGGGTTGCCGAAGCGATAGACCTCGGTCTGCTGATAGGGCACGCGGGCGGCGATCCAGGCCGCGCGTGCGGCTTTCAGCGTTTCGTCGCTCGGCTTGGCAATCAGCGCGTCGATGGCGGCATCGAGTGCCTTGGCGGTCGAAAGCGCATCCTGGAACTTGGCTTCAGCCAGCGCGCTGTAGTGGGTCAGCACGTCCTTGGGTGCCGGCGCGGCGAGCGCCGGACCAGCGAAGATGGCAGCCGATGTGACCAGCAGCGCGATCGATGCGCCGATGACGGATTTCCGGATCATGGTGTCTCCCTGCGGCGCCGATGGCGCCTCGTATTGAACGGACCGCCATGTCTTCGCGCAAAAAGAAACTGGTGTCAAACAGTCGACTATAAGAAACAACCGTTGGAATTGACGATGGTCAAATCACGTCGGGCGACGGCGCATGCGACAGAAGAAGAAGCCGTCTGTGTCCATGCTGGCGGGGCTGAGCGTCACGGTCTTGCCATCCGCCGAGCGCGGCTTCGGCGCTGACGACCCGAACAGACGCGTCCAGTCTTCAACCACGGAGACGATCTCGAAGCTCGGATTGGCCTCGCAGAAGGCCTGGACCTGGCGGTCATTTTCTTCCGGCAGCACCGAACAGGTGACATAAAGCAGGGAGCCATTCGGCTTGACGAAGGTCGAGGCCTCGGTGAGCGCCTCCTGCTGCTGCGCCACGCGTTCCTGCAGGTTCCGGTCGGTCAGGCGCCACTTGGTGTCGGGACGACGACGCCATGTGCCGGTACCGGTGCACGGCGCATCGACCAGCACCTGGTCGCAGCGTTCTTTCAGGCTTGAAAGCCCCTTGGTGCTGTCATGGACTTGGACATTGTGGGTGCCGGCGCGCTTCAACCGCTCGATGATCGGCGCCAGCCGCTTGCGGTCGGCGTCATAGGCGTGAACCTGACCCTTGTTGTTCATGGCAGCCGCCATGGCGAGCGTCTTGCCGCCACCGCCGGCGCAGAAGTCGAGCACCTGGTCGCCTTCGCGCGGTGTCACGAGATCGGCCACGATCTGCGAACCCTCGTCCTGCACTTCGAACCAGCCCTTCTGGAAGCTAAGTTCGGCCGTGACGTTCGGCAGCCGCGACGGACCTTCTCCGGCCGGCACCCGCATGCCGAAACGGGCGATCGGAGAGGCCTGGGCACCGGAACGGTCGAGCGCCTTCACGACTTTGTCGCGATTGGCCTTCAGCGTGTTGACGCGCAGATCAAGCGTCGGGCGCGTGGCCAGCGCCTGTGCCTCTGCCAGCCAGTCGTCCCCGAAGGCCTGCTCGAAGGATGGCTGCACCCAGTCGGGAATGTCGGCCTGGACCTGCAAGGGTGCGTCGGAGAGATCACGGCTCGAAAAGGCCTGGATCTGGCTTTCGGTCAGGGCTGTGGGCGCAAAATTGTCGCCTTCGAATTCGGCCTGCAGAGCCTCAAGGCTCATGCCCCATTGGCGCAGGAGAACGGCCCAGCCGAGCGAACCGGCACTGTCGTCGTCCATCAGCCACGCATGGGAGAGCTTCATGCGCAGTGCGTCGTAGACAATATTGCCGATTGCCGCACGATCGCCGGAGCCGGCAAAGCGATGCGAAAGGCCCCAATCCTTGAGGGCATCGGCAACGGGACGGCGACGGGTCTCGATATCGCTCAAGACTTCAATCGCACCGGCAAGACGGCCGCCCAGACGCATGGTTATTCTCCTCTGAAAGAAGAGAGCGTGGTAGCGGCGATCACGGGCAAGAGCAAGCGCCTAAAGCCCGAGTGATCGATCGCCGCTCCCGGATGTCGGGGCACTTATACCAAGTGTCGATGATCGGAACCGATAGGATGGCTTATTGCAGGTCTCTGGCTCGGCGCGGCGCGCCGGGCGATGCTGTCGCATCGTCCAAGCGGCGCAACAACGCCAGGGGCCTGCAAGAAGCCACCTTTGGTCGGCTTCCCGCCCATTCTGGCGTCGTCGAGCTCCTTGACCGATGCGAGAGCATCGCTCTTCGCACCTCTCCTAGCCAGAAAGGGCGGTCGAGCCGATCCTATGGGTTCCTATCATCGACACTTGGTATTAGCCCAGGATTTCGTAGCAGACCTTGGCGTGGCCAGAGCGGATCATGCCGATGTTCTGCGCGGCTGCCTTGGAAAGATCGAGCACACGGCCACGGATGAAGGGGCCACGATCATTGATGCGAACGACGACGCTCTTGCCGCTTCGCGAATTGGTGACCTTCACCTTGGTGCCGAAAGGCAGGCTCTTGTGGGCTGCCGTCAGCTTGGCCGGGTTCATACGTTCGCCGGAAGCGGTCTTCGAATGCAGTGCGTACCAGGAGGCACCACCGCAGGAAGACTTCGCATTTGCACTGTGAGGCGCGAAAGCACAGAGTGCAGCAATAGTTGCAGCGGCGAAAATAGAGCGTCGGTTGATCGTCAAGTTTTACGTCCCTAGTCGTTGACACGAGCGGTTTTTTGCGTGGCATCGGCTAGGCAGGGTCAAAAATGGCAAAAACGTGCCCATAGTCGATCACGAAAAGTTACGAAATGTAACATTCGTGATGAGTGCGAGTGGGATCTTTACCTTAACGAAATATGAATTTTACGGAAAAATCGTTTGATTCCATGACTCTTCGCGGAATTAAAAACTCACGATTCCACCTTTTGCGGCATTCACGGAATCGGCAAAGAAAAATTTTGCTCATTCGTCATATTTGCTGCCCAAATTGTGGTGCGGACGGGGCCAGACGCTCGTCTGCGCAGGCTTTCTGGCGCTCTGAGCGCAAAGTTTGACCCCGTGAAACGCGGTTTTAGCCCCGTTGGTTCCATGTGCCGGAGCCAAGTAGATCGGCCAGGGACATAATGTAATTCGGGTACTGGAAGTTGAATCCGAGGGACTTGATCTTGGCGTTCGAAACCCGCTTGTTCTCGCCGTAGAAGGAGCGCGCCATGGGGGTCAGCTCTGCCGTCTCAAACGGCTGCTCGGCGGGTGCATCCATCTCCATGAGGCGGGCGGCTTCGGTCACCACGTCCTGCGGCGGGGAGGGCATGTCGTCGGTGACATTGAAGATCCCGCCGGTCTTCGGGCCGGCGAGGAAGGCGGTCGCCGATGCGATGTCCTCGACGCGGATACGGTTGAATACCTGGTCCTTTTTCACCAGTCGGCGCGCGGTCCCGTTGGCCAGATTCATGAAGGTGTTGCGACCGGGACCATAGATGCCCGAGAGCCGCAGGATCGAAAGCGGAAGCCCGGCGCGCGCCGCCACCACCTGCCAGGCCTGCTCGGCATCGACGCGTTCCACCGAGCGTACCGAGACCGGCTTCAACTCGCTATCCTCGTTCACCCAGGCGCCGTGATGGTCGCCATAGACGCCGACAGTCGACAGATAGGCGATCCATTCGAGCTTCGGCATCAAGGCCTTGATGCCCGGCTGTCCGCAGAGGCGGATGAGCGGGTCACCCTCGCTGCCGGGGGCAATCGACTGAACGAGATGCGTGGTCTCCAAGAGCTCGGCACGAAGTGGCTCCGACAGGCTCGCACCGTCGAAGACGAAGGGCCGGATGCCCATCTCCTCGAGCGCCTTGCCCTTCTCGGCACTCCGTGTGGTCCCGGCGACCGAGGCGCCCTCGCTGCCGAGGAGCTTGCCGATGGCCTTGCCCGAATATCCCGCTCCGAAAATCATCAAACGCATGCGTCAGCTCCCCCTCGTCCATTCCTGTCGGACTGTCTCGTCCGTTTCTTTTCCCAGATGCTCCATCCGGAGCCTCTGGAAGCCTTCCTCGGCCAAAAGCCGCGACAGCGCCCAGACCGCCATGCCGCGCACATCCGCCGAGACATCGTCCAGCAGCGCTTCGCAGGCGGGCGCCAGATCGCGAGAGCCGGAATTGCCGGCAGCAATCAGCACATTGCGCACGAAGCGATCCCGCCCGATCCGCTTGACCGGCGAGCCGCTGAAATAGGTGCGGAAGGTGGGATCGTCCAGCGTCAGGAAGAAGGCGATGTCAGGGGCCTTCAGGTCGTCGCGCGCGATAAGCTTTATCTCGCGCGCCGCGGCGGCAAACTTGTTCCACGGACAGGCCGCCAGACAGTCGTCGCAGCCATAGATGCGATTGCCGAAGGCGGGGCGCAGTGCAGGGTCGATCGGCCCCTTGTGCTCGATCGTGAGGTAGGAAATGCAGCGCCGCGCATCGATCTGGTAAGGCGCGGGGAAGGCGTCTGTCGGGCAGGCGTCGAGACAGGCCCGGCAGGAACCGCAATGGTCGGGCTCGGCTTCGTCGATTTCGAGTTCCGCCGTGGTGAACAGACTGCCGAGAAATAGCCAGGAGCCGAAGTCGCGGCTGACGAGATTGGTGTGTTTGCCCTGCCAGCCGAGGCCGGCTGACGCCGCGAGCGGCTTTTCCATCACCGGTGCCGTGTCGACGAAGACCTTGACGTCTGCGCCTGCGCGCGCGGCAAAGCGTGTCGCGACTTCCTTGAGGCGCCCCTTGATGACGTCATGATAATCCCGGTTACGGGCATAGACGGAAATCGCGGCCTGCTCCGGCTGCGCCTGCAGCAGGCGCGGATCCTCGTCCGGGCCGTAATTCATGCCGAACATGACGATGGAGCGAACTTCGGACCAGAGCACGCGTGGATCGGCGCGGCGCTCCCTAGTCTCTTCCATCCAGGCCATGGTGCCGTGGCGGCCGGCCTCGAGGAAGCTTTCAAGCCGGGCCGGCGCTTCGGGAATGGCATCCGGCAGCGTGATGCGACAGAGATCGAAGCCTTGAGCTTCTGCCTCCTGGCGCAGAAACCGCGTGAGATCTGCCCGCCGCTTCCGGATCTTGGGATCGATCTGCGGCTCGTCCATGACAGTAACCGTCAGAAGTCGAGGTCGGCGTAATGCGACACAGGCGTGATGCCGCGCACGCGCTCGGTAAGCAGTGGCCGGAAGGATGGCCGCGACTTGATCCGCTGATACCATTCCTTGGCGACCGGGAATTCGTTCCAGTCGATTTCGCCGAGATAGTCGAGCACGGAAACGGCGGCGGCGGCCGAAAGGTCCGCATAGCTCAACCGCTCACCGGCGATCCACTGGCGCGAGCCGGACAGCCAGGTGAGGTACTTCATGTGATGGCGGATGTTGGACCGTGCCGTGCGCAGCACCTTCGAGTCGGGTGCACCGCCACCGAGGCCGTTCGGAATGATCAGCTTGTGAACGCGTTCGCGCACCAGCGGCTTCGTCACGTCCTGCTCCATCTTCTGCAGGAACCATTCCGTCAGCCGGCGGATCTCGGCGCGCTGGAACGGGTCTTCCGCAAAGAGCCGCCGGTCGCGCTTCAAGACGCCGTGGGTCTCGTCGATGAATTCGGAGATAATGATCGGACCGCAAAGCGCCCGCATGTTGTCGTCGACATACACGGGCAGCGTGCCAGCGGGATTGAAGGCGAGGAACTCCTTGCGCTTCTCCCAGGTCTGCTCTTCCACCAGATCCGTCTGGAAGCCGTATTCGGACAGAACCAGGCGAATGAAACGGGACGCGGTGGACATCGTGTGATGATACAGGGTCGGCATCGGAACTCGGATTCTCGGAATTTTCAGTGGCCGCAGCGCAGGCTGTCGAAGCGGCTGGTCATCAGCGCGGCTTCCAAGCTATAGGGTTTCGGCTCCCGCAATACAAGCAAATCACTTTGCCTTCCCCTAGAAGGAGACCTCATGGAAGATCAATCGATTATCAGCGCGCTGGTCCTGGGCCTGATTGAAGGCCTGACCGAGTTCGTGCCGGTATCCTCCACCGCCCATGTCCTGCTGGCCGGCCATTTCCTCGGCTTTGAATCGCCCGGCAACACCTTTGCGGTGCTTATCCAGCTGGGCGCGATCCTGGCGATCCTGAGCGTCTACTTTGCCAAGCTCTTAGGCATCGCGCTGTCGCTGCCGACAAGTGCTGAGAGCCGCCGCTTTGTCGGTGCGGTCCTTCTGGGTTTCCTGCCCGCTGCCGTGATCGGTGTCATCGCGCATGATTTCATCAAGACCGTGCTCTTCGAGACACCGATGCTCATCTGCATCGTCCTGATCCTGGGTGGTTTCGTCCTGCTCTGGATCGACCGTCTGCCGCTGAAGCCGCGATATCACGACGTCACAGAATATCCGCTGTCGCTCGCGCTCAAGATTGGCTTTTGCCAGTGCGTGGCAATGATCCCGGGCACTTCGCGTTCGGGCGCCACGATCGTCGGCGCGCTGCTGCTCGGCGCAGACAAGCGCTCGGCGGCCGAATTTTCCTTCTTCCTCGCCATGCCGACCATGCTCGGCGCCTTCACGCTCGATCTTTACAAGAACCGGAATGCGCTGACGGTCGACGACACCATGATCATCGGGATCGGTTTCGTGGCCGCTTTTGTGTCGGCGCTCTTCGTGGTGCGGGGGCTTTTGAATTTCGTCTCGAAACGGGGCTATGCGCCCTTCGCCTGGTGGCGGATCGCCGTCGGCCTGGCAGGTATTCTCGGGCTGCTGATGTTCGGCTGAGGCCGACAGGTCCGAGACAAGAGAAAAGGCTGTCCCGAGGGGCAGCCTTTTTGATTTTGGGAAATCAGTTGGTCGACGGAATAGACGCCGTCGAGCAGGGGTCGATGCCATAGGCTGGCGAGCAATTGTCCTTGCGGGCCGCAACCGTGGTCGGCGCGACGAAGGAGCCAGCGATGATAACCAGCGCCGCACATGCGAAGAACAGTGCGATGGACTTGCCCATGAAATGCCTCTTGAGACTGTCTGAAATAAGGGGCCGGCAACCGCCGCCGGCCGACCGTTGGGGGCCAGTCTTTACGCATTGCCACGATCGCCATCAATAGGCGAACTTTGCTTTATCCTGAGTTAACGCAGGTCTTTGTTTAGCTGCGTCTTTTGTGCAACGCTGGTGCAGGTTGCAGCCGATCGGAAGCGCCGGAAAAGGCGGCTCACGCCGCCTTGCCGGATCCCGTATACTGGCCATGCACGCGGTACTGCACGAGGTAGGTCGGCAGGATTGCGGCCATCGTCACCGGCTGGATGCCGAGACCTTCGAGCGTGCGCCCTTCGGCCTTGGCAGCGGCGGAGACGACATTGTCCTTCTTCAGGAGCTTGACCTGATCGCTGGTCAGCGGCGGCGTGATCAGCGGCACGGCAGAGGCAATGCTGCCCATCATCGAGGCGATACCGAAGGGGATCGTCACGAGGGGCCGCTTGCGGCCGACGATCTCCAGCATGGTTTCCAGACACTGCTTGAAGGTCGCGATGTCGCGGCCGCCGAGTTCGTAGATCTTGCCGCGGGCGATGGAGCCATCAACGGCGCGTGCCACGACTTCGGCGACATCTTCCACATAGACCGGCTGGAACTTCGTCTTGCCACCACCAACCAACGGGAGCGCAGGCGCGATGCGGGCCATGGCAGCGAACTTGTTGAAGAAGCCGTCCTCGGGGCCGAAAACGATCGAAGGACGCAGGATGGTGGCATCAGGCAGGATCGACTGCACGGAAGCTTCTGCGCGCCCCTTGGTGGCGGCGTAAACCGAGTCCGACTTGGCATCGGCGCCGATCGCCGAAATATGCGTCAGCGTCGCGCCGACCGAACGGGCGGCTTCCGCGACAGCGCGGGCGCCAAAATCCTGCACGGCATCAAAGCCGTTGCGACCACTTTCAAACAGGATGCCGACGCAGTTCACGACATGGTCTGCGCCCTGGACGGCGGCATCGACCGACGAGCGGTAGCGCAGGTTGGCCTGAACGAAGGAGATCTGGCCGACATTGCCGAGCGGCTGCAGGAAGCCGGCGAGATCAGGGCGACGAACGGCAACGCGAATACGGTAGCCCCGCTTGGCGAGCGTGCGCACCACATGCCGACCGACGAAGCCCGAGCCCCCGAAAACGGTGACGAGCGGCGGAAGGTTGGACAAGGTCATGGACGGCTCCCCTGAACTGTATGGGCGCATACGATATGCGCGATCTGGCCTCTCTTAGCCGAATCGTCCGACCGGGGAAAGGCCCGTCAAAGCCGCACCCTGGGGACATTCCGCTGAAGGCGTGGAGGGGCTCAAACGCCCTCGACGACCACCATCTCGGCATCCGCCACTTCCTGGCGGATCTTGGCGGCAATCTGGTATTCCGGCGAGTTGTAGCAATCGACGGCTGCCTGATGTGACGGGAACTCGATGATCACGTTGCGGGCCCGGGCCTGGCCTTCCAACTGGGTAAAGGCGCCGCCACGGGCGATGAAGCTCGCACCGTATTTCTCGAAGGCGGGTTTCGCGGCAGCGACATAGTCCTTGTAGCGTTCTGGGTCCCGGATATCCACGCGTGCGATCCAATAGCCCTTGGCCATGTCTTCCTCCCGGGTTGTCTTTCGTTATGGCTGTTTGGCGAGTGCCTCGTCCATCTCGGCAAGGATCGCAAGGGCGGCTGCCTTCGGATCCTCGGCCTTGACGATCGGGCGCGCGACGACGAGATGGCTGGAGCCGGCCGCAATCGCGTCTGATGGCGTCATGACGCGCTTCTGGTCGCCCTTGTCAGCACCGGCCGGCCGGATGCCGGGGGTGACGATCGCCATTTTCGGCCCGACGATGCCGCGTACGGCGGACGCTTCTTCGGCCGAGCAGACGATCCCGCCCATGCCGGCGGCGCGTGCCTGTTCTGCGCGCCTGAGAACCAGCGTATGCGGGTCGTATTCGTAGCCGGCATCTGTCAGATCCTGCTCGTCCATCGACGTGAGCACAGTCACACCGAGCAGGCAAAGGCCGGATCCCTCGGCTGCCTTGACAGCGGCTGTCATGGCCTTCGGATAAGCATGCAGCGTTAGCATGGTCATGCCCATGCGCGCGATGTTCTCGACGGCGGACGCAACCGTATTGTCGATGTCGAGCAGCTTCATGTCGAGGAAGACCTGCTTGCCGTCCCTTGCAAGATCACGGGCGAATTCCAGGCCGCCGGCAAAAGCCAGCTGGTAGCCGATCTTGTAGAAGGAAATGCTGTCGCCGAGCGTCGAGACGACGCGCTCCGCTTCCTGGACTGTCGGAACATCCAGTCCGACGATGAGACGGTGACGTGCGCTCAAGACAAAGACTCCTGCCAGATCTCCATGCCCGTCCACTCGCATGCCGCGCGCGGAATCGCAAGCATGACTGGGGCAGGGGGATCGACGATCCCCCGTTCTCCGCAAAAGTGGCCGTTCACTTGGTATCAGGCCTTGCGGTAGATCCAGAGCTGGGCGGGCGGGATGTTGCGCACGACGAAGTCGAAATGCTGGATGTGGTAGCGGTCCGGCTTGGCGATGATCGGTGAGACGGGTCCATAGGTGATCTGGACCACGGGGCGCCCTTCCGGGATGCGCGACAGCAGGTCTTCAAGCAGTTGGATACGGGCTTCCATCGGGAAGCTCAGCATCGGTACTGCGGAGATGACGCAGTCGAAGGTCTGGTCGGCAAAGCCGCCAAGGATGTTCTTGAGGTCGAAGGCGTCGCCGTGGATGAAGTTGACGCCAGCATAATCCTCCACCAAGCGGCGGTAGAAGTCTTCGGAATACTCGACCGAGACAATCTTCTCGGGCGCGACGCCGCGCGCCAGGATCTGCTTGGTGATCACGCCCGTACCGGGCCCAAGCTCGAGGACCGGCAGGCCCGACTTCACATCAATGACGCTCGCCATGCGCTTGGCTGTCACGGAAGACGTCGGAACGATGGCGCCGACGGTCTTTGGTCCCTGCATCATGCCCTTGAAGAAACGGATCTCCTCGTCGAATTTCTTTTCGAACCGTTCCTTCAGTCGAATGGCCATGATCGTCCCTCTTCTTTTTGCTGCTCGATTGCTGCGAGCCGATTGCGACAATTTTGGGCCAGTTTGTCGCAAACGCAAGAGAGAATGACGCTGGCGGGCAAAATGCCCGCCAGAAACCTTGAAGCGTTAAACGCGCATCGGCATCAGGACATAGAGCGCGTCGGCGCCGGCGGTGTCGCGAATGAGCGTCGGGGAGCCGGCATCCGCCAGCAGGAAGATCGCATCCTCGCCCGAAAGCTGGGCGGTGATGTCGAGGAGATATTTGGCATTGAAGCCGATCTCCATCGCATCGCTTTCATAGCCGACGGCGACTTCTTCCGTAGCACTGCCGGAATCCGGATTGTTGACCGTCAGCATCAGCTGGCCGTCGGCCAGCGCAAGCTTTACGGCGCGGCCACGCTCGGACGAGATGGTCGAGACGCGGTCGACGGCACGCGCGAAGGTCTGGCAGTCGACGCGCATTTCCTTGTCGTTCGCCTGCGGAATGACGCGCTGGTAATCGGGGAAGGTGCCGTCGATCAGCTTGGAGGTCAAAACGACCGAGCCGATGGAAAGGCGGATCTTGGAATCGGAGATCTCGATGCCGATGATCAGTTCCGGATTGTCGATCAGCTTCTGCAACTCGCCGACCGTCTTGCGAGGAATGATGATGCCCGGCATGCCTTCCGAGCCCGAGGGCGCATCGACATCGGCGCGCGCCAGCCGGTGACCGTCAGTGGCAACGGCGCGCAGCTTCAGCGCGCCACCGGCTTCGATCGTGTGCAGGAAGATGCCGTTGAGATAGTAGCGCGTCTCTTCCGTCGAGATCGCAAACTGGGTGCGATCGATCAGCATCTTGAAGTCCGCGGCCTTCATCTTGAAGGAATGGGTAAAGGTGCCGGCGGTGAGATCCGGGAAGTCCGACTGCGGCAGGCACTGCAGCGAGAACTTGGAGCGGCCGGAAGCCACCGTCATCGTGCCGCCATCCGGGTTGGTGGCGAGCAAAACCTCGGAACCGTCGGGCAGCTTGCGCACGATTTCATAGAGCAGGTGCGCCGGAACGGTTGTGGCACCGGCCTGCTCGACCATGGCAGCCGTGCTTTCGGTGATCTCAAGGTCGAGGTCCGTCGCCTTCATGTCCAGTGCCGCGCCTTCGGCCTTGAGCAGCACGTTCGACAGGATCGGGATCGTGTTGCGGCGCTCGACCACGCGGTGCACGTGGTTCAGAGACTTGAGGAGATTGGACCGTTCAAGAGTTATACGCATGGGATGCTACCGCTTTCGACGTGTCGTCTTCCGGAGTTCCGGATCGGAAAAAGGGGCCGGGCAGTCCCCGGGCCGGACGATGTGGACGGGCAAAATGGCAGTAAAAGAGCGGGAAAAGCAAGAGGCTCCAAGGTTTTCCACGCCAGTCCCCAGCAGAGCTTGCCGGAATGGTTTATGGCGGCGGCACCCTTGCCGCGAGCATGGGTGTGGAGGATAAAGGCCGGATGACAACTGAAGACAAAAATGCGCCGGTCGCGGCCACTTCGAAGCGCTATCGCCTCAACGACACGCTGATTGTTGCCCGACCACTCGAGCCTGCGCTCTATCTGGTGGCGACGCCGATCGGCAATCTCGGCGACATCACCATCCGCGCGCTGGAAACGCTGGCTGGTGCCGATGTGCTCGCTTGCGAGGACACGCGCGTCACCCGCGTCCTTCTCGACCGCTACGGCATCGAGAACAGGCCTTACGCCTATCACGAATACAATGCCGACGAGGCCGGTGCCCGGCTGCTCGCATCACTCGAAGCCGGGAAGTCCGTGGCACTCGTCTCCGATGCCGGCACGCCGCTCGTCTCCGACCCCGGCTATCGCCTCGGCCAACTCGCCATCGAGGCGGGCCATCGCGTCGTGCCGATCCCCGGTGCCTCTGCTCCGCTCGCAGCCCTGGTCGGCTCGGGCCTGCCCAACGACGCCTTCCTCTTTGCCGGCTTCCTGCCGACCAAGGACAAGGCGAAGCGCGACCGGCTGCGCGAGCTCGCCAAGGTGCCGGCGACGCTCATCTTCTTCGAGTCCCCGCATCGCATCGGCGATACGCTGGTCGCGGCAGCCGAGGAGCTCGGCAATGATCGCCCGGCCTCCGTCTGCCGGGAACTGACAAAGACTTTCGAGGAATTCCGCCGGGGCCCGCTCGGCGATCTCGCCGCCGATTATGCCGACAAAACGGTCAAGGGCGAGATCGTCCTCGTCATCGGCCCGCCGGCCCCCGATGCTGCCCCTGACGCTGCCGACGTCGACAGCCTGCTTTCCGAACTCTCCGCCACCATGCCGACGGCCAAGGCCGCGACCGAGGCTGCAAAGCTGACCGGCCTGCCGCGCAAGGACCTCTACCAGCGCCTTCTGGAACTCAAGGGGGCCGCATGACGCCCAAGGGCGCGGATCGAAAACGCATCCGCGCCGAGAGGCTGGGCCGCTGGTCGGAATACCGGGCGGCGCTCGCGCTGCTTCTCAAAGGCTACCGGATCGTGGCGCTGCGCTACAAGACGAAGGCCGGCGAAGTGGACATCATAGCCCGCCGCGGCGATCTCGTCATTTTCGTCGAAGTGAAAGCCAGACGAGACCTGCGCGCCGGCGTCGATGCCGTCGGCTATGCAGCCGAGCGGCGCATCGCGAATGCCGCAGATCATTGGCTTCGCAGGCAATCTGATGCAACACGGCTGTCACTTCGCCATGATATCATCGTGGTACGGCCCTGGCGCTGGCCAACCCATTTTGAGAGTGCATTTTAGCTTCGTTTCACCTTCGACCTGGAGAGAGTGAAACCTTCGTTTTGTGACAGCCGTGACATAAAACTTTCAAGTCGCTGTCACGGAGCGCGCCTAATGGAGCCCTCACCGCAACAACCGGTGGAGAGGATCTATCCCATGATCAAGAAGATTTCCCTGGCCGCTCTGGCCCTGACCATGACCGCATCGACGACGCTTGCCGCGACCAACATCACCTGGTGGCACGGCATGGGCGGCCGCAACGGCGAAGTGATCAACGAGATCGCCCAGAAGTTCAACGCTGCCCAGGCCGAATGCGTCCTGACGCCCGTCTCGAAGGGCTCTTACGAAGAAGCTTTGTCGGCCGGTATCGCCGCCTTCCGTTCGGGCGAACAGCCGAACATCCTGCAGGTCTTCGACGCCGGCGCCGCCACCATCATCAACGCCAAGGGCGCGACCATCGCAGCCGAAGACCTCCTGAAGGACAACGGCTTCGAGTTCAACCGTGAAGCCTTCATCGAAGGCGTCCGCTACTTCTACGCTGACTCGGACGGCAAGTTCGTCGGCATGCCGTTCAACTCTTCGGCTCCGATCATGTACATCAACGACGAAGCCCTGAAGAAGGCCGGCGTCGAAGCCCCGAAGACCTGGGAAGAGTTCGAAGCCATCGCTCCGAAGCTCAAGGAAGCCGGCTTTATCCCGCTCGTCCAGTCGCAGCTGACCTGGCAGTTCACCGAGAACTTCTTCTCGCGCAACAACCTCCAGTTCGCCTCGAACAACAACGGCTATGACAGCATCGTCGACACGACGATCAACGTCACCGACGAAAACCACGTCATGATGTATGACAAGCTGAAGGCCTGGTACGATCAGGGCCTGTTCGGCTACTACGGCGCTGCCTGGAACGACAACCAGAAGGTCTTCGAAGAAGGCAAGGCAGCTCTCTGGATCGGTTCCTCGGGTTCGTTCGGCGGCCTGCAGAAGACCGCCACCATGCCCTTCTCGGCAACCTTCCTGCCTTACTGGAACTCGATCGAAGGCGCTGGCGTCCACTCCTTCATCGGTGGCGCTGCCCTCTTCGCAATGGCTGGCAAGTCGGCTGAAGAAAACAAGTGCTCGGCCTCGTTCTTCAACTTCCTGACCTCGACCGAGGTCCAGAAGTTCTACCACCAGGCCACCGGCTACGTTGCTATAACCAACGCTGCTTACGAACTGTCGAAGTCGGAAGGCTACTACAACGAAAAGCCGGCTGCCGAAGTTGGTATCCAGCAGCTGCAGCTGCCGACCGCCGAGTGGAACAAGGGCTATCGCCTGGGCTTCTACCCGCAGATCCGCGCCGTGATGGAGCGCGAATACAACCGCCTCTTCGCCGGTGAGACCACGGCCAAGGACGCCATGGAAACGATCAAGAAGGAAGCCGACGAGCTTCTCGCCCGCTTCGCCAAGACGGCTGGCTGATCATTTCTGAAACTTGATTGGGACCCGGGGGCGACAAACCCCCGGGACTTGCATTGAGAGGGCTCCATGAAGCGCGTCCAGTTCAACTCGCGATATCTGCCATATCTGTTCCTGCTGCCGCAGTTCGCGATCATTTCGATCTTCTTCTACTGGCCCTCGATGCAGGCGATCACCTCGTCTTTCTATATCGAGGATCCCTTCGGCTTCGGTTCGAGCTTTGTCGGGGCCGACAATTACACGGATGCGCTTACCTCGCCGGAATACCAGCGGATCGCCCGCTTCACGATCGGCTACAGCCTGATCGTCACCTTTCTCGCTTTGTCGATCGGCATGCTGCTCGCCTTGAAGGCCGATGCAGTAATCCGCGGCAAGTCGGCCTACAAGACGTTGCTGATTGTCGTCTATGCGATTGCCCCGCCGGTCGCCGGCCTCATCGGCATGATGCTCTTCGACCAGCATATCGGCCCCTTCGTCAAATTCGCTGCCCTCTTCGGCTGGGAGATGAAGGTCGGCCTCAATTATTTCGACACGGCCTTCGCCATGGTCGCTGTCGCGGTCTGGAACCAGATCCCCTACAACTTCATCTTCTTCCTCTCTGGCCTCCAGGGCATACCGGCCTCGATCCGCGAGGCGGCCGCCATCGACTGTAAGTCGGGCACGCGCCGTTTCTGGACGGTCATACTGCCGCTGCTCACCCCGACGGCCTTCTTCCTGCTCGTCATCAACATGACCTATTCGCTCTTCGACACCTTCGGCGTCATCGATGTCATCGTGAAGGACAAGGCGGCGAACAACCCGATCACGCTGGTCTACAAGGTCTATCTCGACGGCTTCCGCGGCAACGACCTCGGCTCGTCTTCTTCCCAGTCGGTCATCCTGATGCTGGTCGTTCTGGTCCTGACCATGATCCAGTTCCGCTTCATCGAACGCCGCGTCCATTACGGTTGAGGAGAGCGCCATGTACCGCACCAAATTCTTCGACCACCTGATCCTGAGCGCGGGCGTGATCTTCATGCTCGGCCCGCTGGTCGTCGCCTTCACGACGTCGACCCACTCCGCTGCCGAGATCCACACCAACGGCCTGATGCTGTCGATCGGCGATGATTTCGCCACGACCTACGACAAGGTCCTGTTCAAGTCTGGCGGCTTCACCGGCCAGGTAACCGGGCTCACCATGGCGATGAACTCGCTGATCCTGGGCCTGGGCTTCGCGATCGGCAAGATCGTGCTCTCGATGCTGGCGGCCTATGCCATCGTCTATTTCCGCTTCCGCTTTGCAACGCTCGCCTTCTGGCTGATCTTCACCACGCTGCTTCTGCCGCTCGAAGTGCGCATCATGCCGACCTACAAGGTCATGAGCGAACTCTCGCTCCTGAACAGTTACCAGGGCCTGATCCTGCCGCTTCTGGCATCGGCCACCGGCACCTTCTTCTTCCGCCAGTTCTTCAAGTCGGTGCCGGACGAATTGCTCGAGGCCGCGCGCATCGATGGTGCGGGTCCCTTCAAATTCTTCATCGATATCCTGCTGCCGCTCTCGCGCACCATGATCGCCGCCGTCTTCATCATCATGTTCGTCTATGGCTGGAACCAGTATCTCTGGCCCATGCTGATGACGACAGACGAAGGCTTCTACACCCTGATGCGCGGCATCAAGCAGATCCTGCAGGTCTGGGTCGGCTCGCAGATCCCCGATTACAACGAAGCCTTTGCCATGGCCGTGCTCGCACTCCTGCCCCCCGTCATCGTGGTGGTGGTGTTCCAGAGCTGGTTCATCAAGGGCCTCACCGAAACCGACAAGTAAAGGGAGTGCCGACCATGGCGTCCATCGACATCACCGAGGTCTCCAAGATCTATGACAAGGGCGGCGCTAAGGCCGTCGATGCCGTCGACATCCAGATCGAGGACGGCGAGTTCATCGTGCTCGTCGGCCCCTCCGGCTGCGGCAAGTCTACGCTTCTGCGCATGGTGGCCGGCCTGGAAGCCATCTCGCAGGGCACGATTTCGATCGGCGACCGCGTCGTCAACGAGGTCGAGCCGGCGGACCGCGACATTGCCATGGTCTTCCAGAACTATGCGCTTTATCCGCACATGACCGTTTTCGACAATCTCGCTTATGGCCTAAAAAACCGCGGTACGCCGAAGGCCGAGATCGCCGCGCGCGTGGCGGAAGCCGCCAAGATGCTGGAGATCGAGAAATATCTCGACCGCAAGCCGCGCGCGTTGTCCGGCGGACAACGCCAGCGCGTCGCCATGGGCCGCGCGATTGTCCGTAAGCCCGCCGTCTTCCTCTTCGACGAGCCGCTGTCCAACCTCGACGCCAAGCTGCGTGTCACCATGCGCGGCGAAATCCGCAAGCTGCAGAAGCGGCTGAAGACCACCGCGATCTACGTCACCCACGATCAGCTGGAGGCCATGACGCTGGCCGATCGCCTCGTGGTCCTGAACGGCGGTCGCATCGAGCAGATCGGCACGCCGCTCGAGGTCTATAACCGACCGGCCTCCACCTTCGTTGCAAGCTTCATTGGCTCGCCAGCCATGAACCTCGTTGAAGGCCACATCGATGGAGCCGAGCTCGCAATCGGTGACGCACGCATCCCCTTGAGCGGTGCCTGGCCTCAGGGCGAGGTCCGAGTCGGTATCAGGGCGGAAGATCTGGTCGTCGCCAGCGAAAGCGAAACCATGTTTGACCTCGCGATCGACTATGTCGAAGAGCTGGGTGCCCAGCGTCTTGTCCATGGACTGGTCGGCAATCAGCCTCTGACCGCCGTTCTCGGCTCCAACGTCCCGCTCGGCGATCGTCTGCCCCTGCGCATTGCGCCGGAGCTTCTGCACTTCTTCGCGCTCGACACCGGTCGGCGCCTTGAAGCTGTCGCACGCGATGGCGCTACCGAGACCGCAATGGCCGAGCGAAGCCCGGTCCTGGCCTGATCAGATCCGAAGCATTTTAGCGATCGGGAACACGCGTCCTTAGAAGCTTGCTGCTAACGTCCGCAGCGACTTTTAAGGGGGAAATGATGGCTCTGAAGCTTCTTCTGGCGGGAATGGCGAGCGTGGCGCTGGCGGCGCCGAACCGCCGTGCCGACGCCCAGCCGCCCGTGATCGCCGCCAACTGTGATCATCTGGCACTCAAGGCTGCACCGATCAACCCAGACTGGATCATTCGCGGCACGCCGCTCGCTCGCATCGGCGAGCATTCTCAAAGCGGCGACGAGGCGAGCCTGACGGCCGTCTGGGACTGTACCGCAGGCGAGTTTCGCTGGTTCTTCGGTTGGGACGAGACTGTTGTCATCCAGGAGGGCGAGGTGCATGTCACCGCCGAGGACGGCGTTCAGCGTCTGCTGAAGGCCGGCGACATCGCCTATTTCCGCCAGGGCACCTGGTCCACCTGGCGGGTGGACACTTACGTCCGCAAGGTTGCCTTCCTGCGCAAACCCTTCCCCGAGCCGCTGGCAACGCTCTACCGCATCCGCAATGCGCTGCGGCGCGGCAAATATTCGGCACTCTGATCTGAATGCTCCTTCAGCAAAATTGAGGCCGCGCGGCGTTGCTATCGCCCGCCGCACGGCCTAAATCTCCGAGACTTCCGAACGGAGACAGACCACATGGCGAAGATTACCAATGTCGCGGTCCAGATGGACCATGTATCCACGATCAACATCGCGGGCGACTCCACCTTCGCCATGAGCCTGGAGGCCCAGGCGCGCGGCTACAAGCTCTTCCACTACACGCCGGACCGGCTCTCGATGCGCGATGGCAAGGTCTTTGCCACCGTCGAGCCGATGGAACTCCGCGACGTCAAGGGCGACCACTTCACCCTCGGCGCGCCCGAGCGGGTGGACCTCTCGACCATGGATGTCATTCTGCTGCGCCAGGATCCGCCGTTCGACATGGCCTATATCACCTCGACCCATCTGCTGGAGCGCATTCACCCGAAGACGCTTGTCGTCAACGATCCGGCCTGGGTGCGCAATTCGCCGGAGAAGATCTTCGTCACCGAATTCGCCGACCTGATGCCCCCGACGCTGATCACGAAGGATCCGGCCGAGATCGCGCGCTTCCGGGAAGAACAGGGCGACATCATCCTGAAGCCGCTCTACGGCAATGGCGGCGCCGGCGTCTTCCACTCGACCCGCGACGACCGCAACTTCTCCTCGCTGATGGAGATGTTCGGCCAGATGTTCCGCGAACCCTTCATCGCTCAAGGCTACCTGCCGGCCGTACGCAAGGGTGACAAACGCATCATCCTCGTCGACGGCGACCCCGTCGGCGCGATCAACCGCGTGCCCGCCGAACACGACGCCCGCTCGAATATGCATGCCGGCGGAAGGCCCGAGCCGACCGAACTGACGGCACGCGAGCGGGAAATCTGCGCCCGCATTGGCCCTGCGCTTCGCGAACGCGGCTTCCTGCTCGTCGGCATCGACGTCATCGGCGACTACATGACCGAGATTAACGTCACCTCGCCGACCGGATTGCGGGAAGTAAAGAAGTTCGGCGGCGCCGACATCGCAGCCCTTCTCTGGGATGCGATCGAGCGCAAGCGCGCCTAACGCTCTGAATCCTCTTTAGAAGTTCAGCGGTTGTTCCGGTTGTTCAACCGGATGCAACCGCACGCCTTATCTGAAGATGCGGATGTTCCGCAAATGTTCTTGCACTCGAATGCCTCTTGTGCGAGATTGTTCTCGTCGCCACACGCAATATGAAGTTGCATTGGCGACTATAGGTCGATCGGCGAGGGCGGGCGATGGTAGCGCGTATCAGTACGGTTGCATTCCAGGGCATCGAGGGCGTGCCCGTCGAGGTTCAGGTCATGGTTGCCCCCGGCAAGACCGGCATGCAGATCGTCGGCCTGCCCGACAAGGCGGTTGCGGAAAGCCGCGAGCGGGTCCAGGCGGCGCTGCACGCCTCGGGACTTGCCCTGCCGGCAAAGCGCGTGACGGTCAATCTGGCGCCAGCGGACCTTCCAAAAGAGGGCTCACATTTCGATTTGCCCATCGCGCTTGGCCTCATGGCCGCACTCGGGGCGATCCCCGGAGACGCACTCTCCGGCTTCCTGGTCATCGGCGAACTCAATCTGGATGGCACCATAGCCCCGATCGCCGGCGCGCTGCCGGCGGCCATCAGTGCAAATGCCGTGGAGAAGGGGCTCATCTGCCCGGCCGACAGCGGCGCGGAAGCCGCCTGGGCCGGCAGCGAGATCGACATCCTCGCGCCCCGCAGCCTGATCGCGCTGGCCAACCATTTTCGTGGCACGCAGGTGCTGTCCAGACCCGAGCCTTCGATCCGGGCACTTCCTGCCAATCTGCCTGATCTTGCCGATATCAAAGGCCAGGAAAGCGCCAAGCGCGCTCTGGAGGTCGCAGCCGCTGGTGGGCACAATCTGCTCTTCGTTGGCCCCCCAGGTTCAGGCAAGTCGATGCTGGCCGCGCGTTTGCCCTCGATCCTGCCGCCGCTGTCAGCGCCCGAACTGCTCGAAGTCTCCATGATCCATTCGATCGCCGGGCAGCTCTCCGGCGGCAAGTTGTCGGACCGCCGTCCCTTCCGCACGCCACATCATTCCGCCACCATGGCGGCGCTGGTCGGCGGCGGGCTCAGGGCCAAGCCCGGGGAAGCCTCGCTCGCTCATCACGGCATCCTGTTCCTCGACGAACTGCCGGAATTCGCGCCGCCCGTGCTGGATGCTCTCCGCCAGCCGCTCGAAACCGGCGAGTGCATCATCGCCCGGGCCAATCACCGTGTGTCATACCCCTCCGATTTCCAGCTGGTCGCGGCCATGAACCCCTGCCGCTGCGGCATGGCGGGGGAGCCCGGACATGTCTGCGCCCGTGGATTGCGCTGCCAGACCGAATATCAGGGGCGCATTTCCGGGCCGCTGATGGACCGCATCGACATCAGGATCGACGTTCCGGCGGTCTCGGCGACGGACCTGATCAAGCCGCGCGCAGCCGAAAGCAGCGCTGAAGTGGCGAAACGCGTGGCGGCCGCCCGGGCCCGCCAGCGTGATCGGTTCGAGCGGCTCGGTCTCACCTTCAGCACCAATGCCCGGTGCTCGACGGCGCTGATCGAGACGCTGGCCGAGCCGGATGCCTCAGGGCTCCAGCTGCTGCGCGATGCGGCCGAGAAATTCCGCTTCTCGGCGCGCGGCTATCACCGGGTGCTGAAGGTTGCGCGCACTCTGGCGGATCTCGATGGCGTCGATACGTTGGGGCGCATTCACCTGGCCGAGGCCATCTCTTATCGCATCGCCTCCGAACGCCTCGCGGCGGCGGCATGACGGCGGCGATGTGAAGGCTATGAGGCGCAGGGCGGCGGCGGTTGTCAGTGATGGTCGGAAGGCGGCTCGGCAGTCGGGCGCAACATGTCGACCGGCAGCGTCAGGCGGATCACGGCGCCGGTTTCGGGATAGCTGATCTCGGTCTGTCCACGCACGCCGGCGATCACGCGCTTCATCAAGGTGGAGCCGAACCCGCCCGCACCGGCGAGCGGCGGGGTGGGAACTGGACCGCCGCTTTCGCGCCAGGTGATCACGAGTTGCTCGTCGGCTTCCGGGCGAGCGTCGATCGACCAGGCGAGATCGACATGACCGGTAGCTACGCTGAGGGCGCCATATTTGGCAGCATTGGTTCCAAGCTCGTGCAGGATGAGGCTTAAGACGACCACAGTCTGTCCGCCGATTGGAACCCGTGGCCCGCTCGCGTCGAACCGTGGCGTGCCGACGATCGCGAAAGGCTCGAGCGCCTGGAAGACGACACTCTGCAGTGAGGCGTCCTCGCCTTCGCGTAAGCCCCGCAGCAGAAGGTTCGAGCGGCCGAGTGCGGCCAGCCGGTCACGCAGCCGGGCGGCGAGTTCATCGGCGCTTGAGGCATTCTTCAGGGAGAGGCTGATGATCGCATTGATCGTGGCGAAGATATTCTTGAGCCGGTGGTCGAGCTCCTGCGCCATGACCTCCTGCTGCTCGGCCAGCCGTTGAATTTCTTCGCGTGTGTCGATCTCCTGCCGGTAGGCCCGGGTAACCAGATAGATCATGGTCAGTTCGGTGGTGACGACGAAAAGATAGAGGCCCATGGCAAGCAACGTGCCCATGGAAAAGTCGAACCGTCCTGGACTGATGAAAAAATACCAGGCGGATAGACCCGACAGGATGGCAACGAGCACTCCCTGGCGAAGCCCAAAGACGAAGCCGCAGATGATCACCGCAGGGAAGAAGGTCAGGAAGGGAAAGCCGGCCGGCAGGACGTTATCGAACCACGCGCGGACCGCAAGCGCCACCGCAAAGACGATCAGGCTTGCCACATAGGTGGCAATCAGGCCGCCGGCAGACAGTCGCTCTTTGACGGAAGCGAAGGCAGGCAGCCGGTGAAGAAGTGCGCGCATGGATCCCCGGGGAGAACTTGAAAAACGAAATCAATTTGTTGTGAGGCAATCTAGCCGGGGAAAGAGACGCCCGCAATGGAGGAAGCGCCGATCGAGCGCCGGCGCTTCCGGTGGTGGCTTACTCGCCGAGGCCTGCGAACAGGGCGGTCGAGAGATAACGTTCAGCGAAAGACGGGATGATCACGACGATCGTCTTGCCGGCGTTTTCCTCGCGCTGGCCAACCTTGATCGCGGCAGTCAGGGCGGCACCGGAGGAGATGCCGACCGGCACACCTTCGAGCCGCGCGACGAGCCGTGCATTCTCAAAAGCCTCGTCATTGGTCACGGTGACCACTTCGTCATAGACATGGGTGTCGAGGATGGCAGGCGCAAAGCCCGCCCCGATCCCCTGGATCTTGTGCGGGCCGGGATTGCCGCCTGACAGAACCGGGCTGTCGGCCGGCTCGACCGCGATGATCTTGATCTCCGGCTTGCGGCCTTTGAGAACCTGGCCCGTACCGGTTATCGTCCCGCCCGTGCCGATGCCGGACACGAGGAAGTCGATCGTGCCCTCGGTATCGTTCCAGATTTCCTCGGCCGTGGTCTTCCTGTGAATTTCCGGATTGGCCGGGTTCTCGAACTGCTGCGGGATAACAGCATCCGGCGTCGTTTCGGCCAGCTCCTGGGCCTTGGCAATCGCGCCCTTCATGCCCTTGGCGCCTTCGGTCAGAACCAGTTCCGCGCCAAGCAGCGCCAGCATCTTGCGGCGCTCGATCGACATGGTTTCGGGCATGGTGAGGATCAGGCGATAGCCCTTGGCGGCGGCGGCGAAGGCAAGCGCAATGCCGGTGTTGCCGGACGTGGGCTCGATCAGCACGGTCTTGCCGGGCGCGATCTTGCCTTGGGCTTCCAGGCTTTCGATCATCGCCACGCCGATGCGGTCCTTGACCGAGGCAATCGGATTGAAGAATTCGAGCTTCGCCAGCAGATGCGCCTTCACGCCTTTTTCCTTGGCCAGCTTGTCGAGGCGCACGATCGGGGTGTCGCCGATCGTCTCGGTGATCGAGCCATAGACGCGTCCGCGACCGGGTTTCTTCTGCTCAGTCATGTGTCTCTCCCTGATGATTTGGTTGGCGCGAGCTTACGCCCGGTGCCCCTTGCATTCCAGCATAGCCATGCCGCGGCGAGCGGCATCCTTGGAAAAATCTGCTCCGTCGCCGGCTCGTTATGATCCCTCAGGAGAAAAGCGCCCGCGGCCGGTTTGTTGCATGCCTTGAAAACTCAGGCGGCGCGCGCCGCGATATAGGCCGCCGTGCCGGCCAGAATGCCCGCTGCGCTCCGGTTCAGAACCTTCAGCGCCTCAGGGCGCTTGAGCAGTCCGCGCGCCTGGGCCGCGAGCAGGATATAGGGCAGGAGCACCGCCATCAGCACGATGAAGGTCAGCCCGACGAGCAGGATGTAATCGGCAAGCCCGATGGCTTCCAGCGGAATGAGTGTCGGCACCAGCGCGACATAGAAAAGCATGGTCTTCGGATTGCCGAGCGTCACCAGCAGGCCGGACAGGAAGGAAAGCGCCGGGCGCATCGCCTTCTGCGCCTTGATGTCCTGGGGAACGAGGCCCGCAGTCCACAGCTTCCATGCGACATAGACGAGATAGGCCGCGCCGAGGAACTTGAGGATGATGAAGGGCGTGACGAATGTCTTGGCCAGCACCGAGAGCCCGAGGATGACGGCGGTCAGATAGACGAGATCGCCGAGGATCAGCCCGAGCCCCATGAAGAAGGTCGGCCGGAAACCGGAGCCCAGCGCACGCGCCACGATCGCCGTCATGCCGGGGCCTGGAATGGCAGCCGCAATGAAGAGGGCGCCGCAATAGGCGATGATGGTCGTCAGTGTCATGGGGGCTCCTCCTTGCCCATTCCTAATCTCGAGCGGAAAGACTTGCAACGGTGACACGATCGCGATTGCGGCTCTCAGTCGGTTGCCGCTAGGAGGCATCAATACCCGCGAGGAAACGATCTTGTGCCAAGCCTCCCAGCATTCCTTGCCTTCGCCCTGATCTGCCTTGGTATGGTCCTAACGCCCGGGCCGAACATGATCTATCTGGTGTCGCGGTCTATCTGCCAGGGCCCCATGGCAGGCCTCATTTCGCTGGGCGGCGTGGCTCTCGGCTTTGTCGTCTACATGCTTCTCACAGCCTTCCGCATCACCGTCCTGCTGCTCGCCGTTCCCTTCGCCTTCGAGGTTCTGAAATTCTGTGGCGCGCTCTATCTCGGCTGGCTCGCCTGGCAGGCGCTGAGGCCTGGTGGCCGCTCGCCCTTTCAGGTGCGTGATCTGCCTGCCGACAGTCCCCGCAAACTCTTTGTCATGGGGCTTGTCACCAACCTGCTGAACCCCAAAGTCGCGATACTCTACATGTCGCTTCTGCCGCAGTTCATCGATCCAGCGCGGGGCAGTGTGCTGCTCCAGTCGCTGGCTTTGGGCTTTACGCAGATTATCATCGGCGTGACGGGCAACGGCCTGATTGCCCTCTCAGCCGGCACCATCGCGCTCTTCCTCGCCGGCCGCCCGTTCTGGATGGTGGTGCAACGCTGGTTGATGGGCACGGTGCTCGCGGCTCTCGCGATCCGCATGGTGACGGAAGCGCAGCGCTGAACATCCGGAACAGTCCGCTCTTTAGAAATCCGCCAGCGGCGAGAGCATGAAGGGCTGAGCCAGGGACGTGAGGTCCAGGCCCTTTACCATGAGCACACAGTCGCCTTGATGCGGTGTTGCCACACCGTCCCAACCGAGCCGATCTACGGGGAAGAATACCTCTGCCCGCTCAAAATGCGCCCCGAGGCTCGCCACGATATGGCCGAGCGGTGGGATCTGGCGTGCCGCGATATCCAGGATTTGCAGTGAAGTATCACCTTGGGGCTTCCAGGCGATAACCGCATCGTCTTCTTCCAGCAGGCTCAGCCGGATATCCTGATCGAAGTGGGCATTGAGCAGGAACATCTCCTTTTGCCGCACGACGGAGAAGATCTCGGAGACGGGTTGCCGACCCCCAAGCGCTATCTGAACGATGTGGAGATCCGCCTCTTGCTTCAAGTCGAGGTCTCGCGCCCTGGGCACGGCCAAGTCAGCATGTGGAACGGCACCATGAAATTTGAACTGCGGCACGGTCCGGAAGCCATAGGTCTCATAAAGCCCCGGCTTGTCCGTCAGCAGGATCCCGGCTTCGAAGCCTTCGCGTTCCGACCAGTCGAAGGCCCGCTTCATCAAGGCCCGGTATAGCCCTTGTCCGCGGTAATCCGGCCGCACGGCGCCTGACTGGTAGCCCGCGGCCCGAACCACCCGTCCATTGACGACGAGCGGTATGGAGAAGGCGGAGAAATTGGCGACGCACCGTCCTGACGGATCGAAATAGCCAAACGGCATCGATGTGGGATCAGGTCCGCCCAGGTTCATCTGGTGGGAGATGTCGATGCCGAAGATGTCCTGCAGCAGATCCGCGAGCGCCTGAAACGCCGCGGGATCTCCGAAGTAACCTTCCCGTAGCGTGAGCGTTTCCGGCATGGGCGCCCTCACACCCCCGTCGAGCCAAAACCGCCGGCACCCCGCGCCGTGTCGGATGTCTCCGTCACCTCGGCCACCCTGACCTGGGTCACCGGAGCAATCACCATCTGCGCGATGCGCATGCCGCGGGTAATCACGAAATCCTCCTGGCCTAGATTGACCAGAAGCACCTTCACCTCGCCGCGATAGTCGCTGTCGATGGTGCCGGGTGTGTTGAGACAGGTCACGCCGTTCTTGAAGGCAAGGCCGGAGCGCGGCCGGATCTGCGCCTCGAGACCTTGGGGGATTTCCATGACAAAGCCCGTCGGCACCAGCGCCCGCGCACCCGGTGCAAGCGTCATTGGCTCATCGTCTCCGACAGCTGCGCGCAGATCCATGCCGGCTGCCCCCGCCGTCTCGTAAGCCGGCACGTCGAGGCCCGCGCCATGCGGCAGGCGCTTCAGGTTCAGGACGGGGCCGAGGTTTTCGGGGCTGATGGAGGACATGGCAAGATTCCTTTGTTGCCCGCGCTCAATTGCATATTGGCCCTCGAAACGCTAGATAACCGCCCGACCACAAGGAATTCCTGAGATATGGCTGAAACGCTCGCCGAGGCGGTCTCCCGCCGCCGCACCTTTGCTATTATCGCGCACCCGGACGCGGGTAAGACGACGCTGACCGAAAAGCTACTGCTGTTCGGCGGCGCTATCCAGCTTGCCGGTGAAGTGAAAGCCAAGAAGGATCGCATCCAGACCCGTTCGGACTGGATGAAGATCGAGCGCGAACGCGGCATCTCGGTTGTCACCTCGGTCATGACCTTCGAATACGAAGGCAATGTCTTCAACATCCTCGACACGCCCGGTCACGAAGACTTCGCCGACGATACCTATCGCACGCTGACGGCGGTCGACGCAGCTGTCATGGTCATCGACGCCGCCAAGGGTATCGAGCCGCGTACGCTGAAGCTGTTCGAAGTCTGCCGCATGCGCGATATCCCGATCATCACTTTCGTCAACAAGATGGACCGCGAAAGCCGGGATATCTTCGAGATCCTTGACGAGGTCGAAGAGAAGCTTGCGCTCGATACGGCCCCGATTACCTGGCCGGTCGGCCGCTCGAAGAGCTTCTGCGGCTCCTACAATCTGGTCGAAAACACCTTCCGCGGCTCCGACAAGCAGGTCGAGGCGCTCGCCGTCAACAGCCCGAAGAACGTCGCCGAAAACTTGCCGGAAAACGAGCGCGCCACCTTCATCGACGAGCTGGAGCTGGCGCAGGAAGCCTGCCGGCCCTTCGATCACAAAGCTTTCCTCGAGGGCCACATGACACCGGTCTTCTTCGGTTCCGCCTTGCGCAATTTCGGCGTCCGCGATCTGATCAATGCGCTGGGTGCCTATGCGCCCCCGCCGCGCGACCAGGTGGCTGATACGCGCACCGTCCATGCGGCGGAAGACAAGATGACGGCCTTCGTCTTCAAGATCCAGGCCAACATGGATCCGAACCACCGCGACCGCATCGCCTTTGCCCGCATCTGCTCAGGGAAACTGGAGCGCGGCATGAAGGCCCGCCTTGCCCGGACCGGCAAGCAGATGGGCCTGACGGCACCGCAGTTCTTCTTTGCCTCCCAGCGCCAGCTTGCCGACACCGCCTTTGCCGGCGATGTCGTCGGTATTCCGAACCACGGGACGCTGCGCATCGGCGACACGCTGACCGAAGGCGAGAACCTCGTCTTCCAGGGCGTGCCGAACTTCTCGCCGGAAATCCTCCGCCGCGTGCGGCTGGAAGATGCGATGAAGGCCAAGAAGCTGAAGGAAGCTCTGCAGCAGATGGCCGAAGAAGGCGTCGTACAGCTCTTCTCGCCGGAAGACGGCTCGCCGGCAATCGTCGGCGTCGTCGGCGCGCTGCAGCTCGACGTGTTGAAGGAGCGCCTTCAGGGCGAATACGGCCTGCCGGTCTCCTTCGAAATGTCGCGCTTCTCCGTCTGCCGCTGGATTTCGGCCGAGAACAAGGACGATCTGGAAAAGTTCATGACCCAGCGTCGCGGTGACATCTGCCGGGATCTCGACGGCGACCCGGTCTTCATGGCGCAGGACCAGTTCTCGCTGCGCTACGAGTCCGAGCGCTATCCCGCAATCAAGATGGTCGCCATCAAGGAATATCACGTCGCCAAGGCGGCGTGACCAAGCCGTAATCTGCCCAGAAGTGGTCCGAATCCCTGCGGATTTTGGCCGAATACTGACCTTTGCTGTTCGCTCCGGCGTGATACTGTTCATACAACTTCAAATCTTGTGTGGGCGGTCGTTGCGACCGGGGCGTTTTGTTCAAGACATTTTCTCGTAAGGCCCGCCTGCGGGCGCTTTTGACATCCGCAAGCATCCTGCCTTTCCTGACAGGTGCAGCACAGGCCGGCTCGGTCAGCTGGACCGGTGCAACCTCGACTGACTGGTTCACGGGCAGCAACTGGGAATGGGGCACCGGCGCACCGGTGGCCGGCGACGATGCGCGCATCGGCCAGATGGGTGTCGTGATCAATGGTCAGGATGCGGCGGCAGAAAACCTTTTCGTCGGCATTGTGTCTGCCGGTGGCCTCACCGTTCAGAACGGGCTCAACACCACCAACACGACCCTCGGCTACAACAGCGGCTCGTCTGGCACGATCACGGTCAGCGGCAACCTCGGGGAATGGACCAATACGGGGTCCACCTATATCGGCAACAACGGGACCGGCACCGTCAACGTGCTGACCCAGGGCGAATTTCTCGGCGGCGTCGTCTATCTCGGCGCAGGCTCCACAGGAGAGGGCGCTCTTAACGTCTCGAACCAGAGCCGTTTCGAAGCGACGAGCTTCTATATCGGCTATGCTGGAGACGGCACTTTCACGCTGGAGCAGGACGCGACGGCAACGACGGGGCGCACAGTCATCGCTGACGGCATTGGTTCCTCGGGAAGCGCCACGGTGGCGACCCTGTCGCAATGGACGCTATCAAATGCTCTGACGATTGGTGGCGGTGGTGTGGGCACCTTGCTGATCAAGGAAGGCGCCGATGTATCCGGCACGGCGGCCTATATCGGCAATGGGGCAGATGCTGACGGCAGCAGCGTCACGGTCACGGGTGCAGGGACCACCTGGGTCAACACCGGCGAGCTCTTCGTCGGCTCCTTGGGTGACGCGACACTGGACATTCTCGCTGGCGCCACGGTGTCGAATGGCAGTGCTGTCATCGGTCGCCACTCAACCTCTTCGGTCACCATCAGCGGCACGGACTCCAGCTGGACAACCGGTGCGCTGCTTGTTGGTGGCGATCGCTCCGACACGTCCAGTTCGGTCGCAGGCAACGGAACCCTGGATATCCTGGCCGGCGCGACCGTGAACGGCACCTCTGCGGTCCTGGGCGACAGCACAGGGTCGCAAGGCACGGTCAATGTCGACGGAACGGGTTCGCTCTGGGACCTCTCCGGCCGCATCAGTGTCGGTGGTCTGGGTGAAGGCACGATCAACATCACCAATGGCGGCAAGATCACCTCGACCGGTGGCCTCATCGGCCACGAGGCGTCCGGATCGGGCCTCGTCACGATTTCCGGCGACGGCAGCCTCTGGGAAAACACCGGTGTCTTCTACGTCGGCAATGTCGGCGATGGCACGCTCGAGCTTCTGACCGGCGGTGACCTGACCAGCACAGACGGTTATGTCGGCACGGAGAATGGCTCCGAAAGCGAAGCCACTGTCAACGGAACCGGCTCGAGCTGGATCATGAGCGGTGACTTTCTGGTCGGCCACAACGACGATGCAAGAGGCGAGGTTACGATCTCGGCAGGTGGCCTCATTGAAAACCGTCAAGGCATCCTTGGCGACCTCGCCGGATCCTATGGCGAGATGCTCGTCACCGGCGACGGCTCTCTCTGGGACGTTTCCAGCGACCTGAATGTTGGCCGTTTCGGAGATGGTGTGATGACCATCGCCCTGGGCGGCGACGTTACGGCAGCCCGCAGTCTTATCGGCAATGAAGCCGGATCGATAGGCACAGCCACGGTTTCCGGCAATGGCTCGACCTGGGACACCACCGGGGACCTCTTGATCGGCAACGCGGGCACTGGCACGCTGATTGTCACGGGCGGCGGCTTCGTGTCTGCAGACGAGATCAAGATTGCCAACCAGGCAGGTTCGACCGGCACTTTCATCATCGGCGCCGCCCTCGGACAGACAGCGGGCGGCAGCGCCAGTTTCGATGTCAATGAAATCGATTTTGGCGACGGTACGGGCAAGCTCGTTTTCAATTTCGGCGGTGATGATGTTTCCTTCGACGCGCGCATCGAAGGAACCGGCGAGATCGCTGTGGCCAATGGCACGGTCATCTACGCAGGCAATGGCAGCGCTTTCACCGGCGATACGAATATCACCGGCGGCACGCTAAACCTCGTCAACGCCACGCTTGGCGGCACACTCTCCGTCTCCGGCTGGGGAACGCTGAGCGGGACGGGCACGGTGGGGGAGACCACGGTCTCCAGCGGTGCCACGGTGACCCCTGGGGGCTCCGGCGTCGGAACCCTGACGGTCGACGGCGATCTGGTTTTCGCCGCGGGCGCGACCTATGAGGTCGACGTCAACACCTCGACCGGCGCCAGCGACCTCTTGCATGCCACAGGCGAGGCAAACCTCACCGGAGGCTCCGTCCTCCATGTCGGGCCCTCCAGCGGTTATGCGGCAAACCAGTCCTATGTCATCCTCTCGGCCGATGGCGGCCTGACCGGAACCTTCGACACGGTCGATACGGATTACAGCTTCCTTGATGCCGCGCTCGGCTACGATGCGAATGATGTGACGCTGACACTGACCCGCAATGCGACCGACTTCGCCGATATCGCGCAATCGACGAACCAGTCTGCGACGGCAGGCGCAATCGAAAGTCTGGGCTCGGGCAATGCAATCTACGACGCGGTTGTTGTCCTGGACGATGAGGCGGCGGCGACGGCCTTTCAGCAGCTCTCCGGCGAAGTCCACGGCCAGGGCGCGAGCGCGAGCCTCGAGAACAGCGGCCTTATCCGTAGTCTCGGCGGCAATCGCATGCGCTCCGCCTTCGGCTCCGCTGGTGCCGGCCAAACCAATGTTGTCTCCCTCGGCAGCACCACGGGCGGCAATACCGCTGCGCTGGCCTACGGCGAAGAAAAGGCGAAGACCCCGGCAGAACTGGCGGCGGAGTCGATCCTGGTGACGCCGGAAAAGGCCGGCCCCGTTGCCTGGGCCGAAGCTTATGGCGGCTGGGGCAAGAGCTTCGGCGAGAATGGCGATGCCGATCTCTCAAACTCGATCGGCGGCATCGCCTTCGGCATAGACACAGTGCTGGCCGACACCACCTGGCGCCTCGGCATTCTCGGCGGTTATGGCGCGGCATCCTTCGAGCTGAGCGACGGTCTGTCGAGCGGCAATAGCGATGATTTCGATATCGGGATCTATGGCGGCAACCAGTGGGGTCCGCTCGCTTTTCGCTTTGGTGCACTCTACAAGCACCAGCAGGTCTCGACCGAACGCACGGTCGATTTTGGCGGCTTCACAGACCAGCTCTCGGCGGACTACGGGACCAATACCGCACAGGCCTTCGCGGAACTGGGCTATGAGATCAAGGTCCAGGACGTGCGCCTGGAGCCCTTCGTGAACCTCGCCCAGGTCCATATGCACACGCCCGCTTTCACCGAAGAAGGTGGTGCCGCCTCCCTGTCGCGTGAGGCGAATGACATGAACCTGACCTTCACCAATGTCGGTCTCCGGGCCGCGACCGAGGTGGCGTTGGCCGGCGTGAATGCAACGGTCCGGGGGGCTGCCGGATGGCAGCATGCTTTCGGAGATACGGAAACGGCCTCGACCCTGTCCTTTTCCGGTGGCAGCGATTTCGTCACCTCCAGCAAGACGGTCGCCGAAAACAGCCTCGTCCTGCAAGCCGGCATCGACATGCCCATCGCCCCGATGACGACGATCGGCCTCGATTTCGACGGCAGCTACAGCAACCGTGGCAATGCGCAATCCGTCAAACTGAGCTTCCAGAAGCAGTTCTGACGAGAGTGCGACCAGTGCGGGGCGGCTGAGCGCGCCGCGTTGCCCCTCAGCGCGCAGGCCCGATCCGCAGCCCCTGGGCAGCGTGGAAATCGACGCGCAGATGCTCGTAGCTGGCGATGGTCGGAAGGGAGGTTTCGAGCGGATGGGCATGGGTGGCCGTAATGACGGCAACGTCGGCGCCCGCAGCCTCTCCGGCCCTGACGCCGGCCAGCACATCCTCGAACACCAGGCAGCGGGAAGGATCGAAACCGAGCCGCTCTGCCCCAAGCCGATAGCCAGCGGGATCGGGTTTGCCGATCTTCACGTCCTCTGCTGTCACGATCTGCAGCGGCTGCGGCAGGCCGGCAGCGCCGATGCGGGCGCGGGCGAGGGCCGATGGTGCCGAGGTCACGATCGCCCAGCGTTCGGCCGGCAGGCTCTGAAGGAAGGCGATGGCGCCCGGGATTGGAACGATGCCCTCGAGATCCTCGATCTCGCCGCGCTCCACTTCAAGCGCCTCCTGCACCACATCGATGCCGGGCAGGTTCAGCGCGCTGATCGTGTCGATCCCGCGCTTGCCATGCATGCTCGGCAGGAAGGTTTGGAGATCAAGCCCATGCTTGAGCGCCCAGCGGCTCCACACGCGCTCGGCCACAGCGATGGAGTTGAGCAGCGTGCCGTCCATATCGAAGAGGAAGGCGTCATAGAAGCGGTCGAAAAGCGGGTCGGGGGAATGATGCAAGGCCTGGATCCTTTGGTCGAACGCGTAATAAGGCTCCCGTACCGGCTCTCAACCGGGCCTGCAAACACTTAATCGGGATAGGCCGGGATGACAGGTGACAGGGCCCTCTCTCTGCCCTAGTCTTGAACGCGAGAGACAGGGGCGTCTGGCGCAAGCCGGGCTGAGAAGCACCCTTTGAACCTGAACCAGATCATGCTGGCGGAGGGAGTCGCTCGGGTGCCGTGGGCTCTTCGCGTCCTGCCCGTTGCTTCTTCGCCGTCGTGAGGAGATGCAGCCATGACATCCGCCCCCATTCGCAACGTGCTTTCCATTGCCGGCTCCGACCCTTCCGGTGGCGCTGGCATCCAGGCTGATCTCAAGGCCTTCTCCGCCCGCGGCTGCTACGGCATGGCAGCCATCACCGCGCTCACGGCGCAAAACACGCAAGGCGTCTCCGCTGTAATGCCGCTCGATCCAGAATTCGTGGCCGAGCAGATCCGTATGGTCTTTGCCGATGTGCACGTCGATGCCGTGAAGATCGGGATGATCGCCAATGCCGGGATCGCAAGGGCCGTCGCCGAGGCGCTGAGGCCCCATCGCGGCATCCCCATCGTGCTCGACCCCGTGATGATCGCCAAGGGTGGCGCAAGCCTGCTCGATCCGGATGCCGTCGAAGCGCTCAAGAGCGAACTCCTGCCGCTTGCAACCTTGCTCACGCCAAACCTGCCGGAGGCGGCGGCCCTGCTCGGCGACCCCGACGCCTGCGACCGGCGCATCATGGAATCCCAGGCGATTAGGATGACGACGCTCGGCCCCCGCAGCGTCTTGATCAAGGGGGGCCATCTTGCCGGTGGCGAAAGCCCTGACGTGCTGGTGGCGGATGGCCAGGTGACCTGGTTCGAGGCGGACCGTATCGAGACCCGCAATACTCATGGCACGGGCTGCTCTCTGTCGAGCGCGCTGGCGGCTGAACTGGCGATGGGGAAAAGTGTGGAAGAGGCCGTGCGCGTCGCGAAGGCCTGGCTCAAGGAGGCCGTTCGGACATCGCACACCCTGTCTGTTGGCTCCGGCCATGGTCCGGTCCACCATTTCCATGACTTGTGGCCTGTGTCTGCGCCCACGTGAACTCACGCGCGGCAAGTGCAGACAAAAGAAAACCCGGCGCTGGAGACGCCGGGTTGAAGTGAACTTGACTGCGTGGGGTTAATGATCGGCCTTGATAAAGGTTCCGTTCTGCAACTCTTTCATCGCCTGCATCAGTTCCTCGCGGGTGTTCATCACGATCGGCCCGTGCCAGGCGACCGGCTCCTTGATCGGCTTACCGGTCACCAGCAGGAAGCGGATGCCCTGTTCGCCGGCCTGCACGGTGATCTCGTCGCCGGTGTCGAAAACGACGAGCGTGCGGTTGCCGGAGAGGTCGCGGATATTCAACTCCTCGCCCATATATTCCTTCTCGACCTTGACGCCGAAGGGCTTGGAGGCATCCCGGAACGAGCCGGAGCCGGCGAAGATATAGGCGAAGGCCGAGCGATAAGTATCGACCGGGAAGGTCTTGCGCTTGCCGGGTGGCACCGAGATGTCGAGATAGACGGGCTCGGCAGCGATGCCGTCGACGGGGCCGCTCTTGCCCCAGAAGTCGCCACAGATGACCCGCACCGACGTGCCATCATCATCGATGACAACGGGGATCTCGGGCGACTTGATGTCCTGGTAGCGCGGCTTCGTCATCTTCAGCGAAGACGGCAGATTGGCCCAGAGCTGGAAGCCGTGCATGCGGCCGGCGAAATCGCCCTTCGGCATTTCCTGATGCAGGATGCCGCTGCCTGCGGTCATCCATTGCAGGTCGCCGGCGCCCAGCATGCCCTGGTTGCCCAGGCTATCGCCATGCTCGACGGTTCCGGCCAGCACATAGGTGATCGTCTCGATGCCGCGATGTGGATGCCAGGGGAACCCGCGAACGTAATCCATCGGCTCGTCATTGCGGAAATCGTCCATCATCAGGAAGGGGTCGGTCATCGAGGGATCGCCGAAGCCGAAGACGCGGTGCAGCTTGACGCCGGCGCCTTCCATGGTCGGCGTGGCGCGGCTCTCATGCTTGACGGGGCGGATGGACATTCGGGGACCTCCTCGGGAAACGGGCTCGTTGCTTGGGAAGCAATATAGGCGAGAGAACCATGGCACGCAGGCCCGCCGGGCAGAACGCAGTGTTCACTTTTGTGCCAGTCGACGTTAGGAAGAATGTTGCGCTGCACGGCAAAAGTTTGTCATGAATACGGGCATGTTTGCAAATCATTAGTCTATCGGGCGAAGACTACCAAGGATTCGCAGTCGGTCGATGGACCTGGGGCAGAATTCATATGTGTCGTTGGGCAGCTTACCGCGGTGTTCCGATCTTCCTCGAGGAGTTGGTGACCTCGCCTGCGCATTCCCTCATCGAGCAATCCCATTGCGCGACACGCGCGAAAACTGCCACCAATGGCGATGGCTTCGGCCTTGCCTGGTATGGTGACCGCCCTGAGCCCGGCCGCTTCCGGGATGTGCTTCCCGCTTGGTCCGACTGCAATCTGAAGAGCCTCGCAAGCCAGATCCGCTCGCCGCTCTTTCTCGCCCATGTCCGCGCCGCGACCCATGGTGCCACCCGCCGCGACAACTGCCATCCCTTCGTCCAGGGAAACTGGTCCTTCATGCATAACGGCCAGATCGACAATTTCGATCGCATCCGTCGGCCGATGGAAGGCATGCTGGATGACGAGCATTTCCACGCACGCGTCGGCACGACCGACAGCGAGCTGCTTTTCCTGCTGGCCCTTCAGTTTGGACTTCGAGAGCGTCCCATCGCTGCGATGAGCGAGGCCGTTGGCTTCGTCGAGCAGATCAGCCTGCATCTGACGGGCACGGCCCGCATCCGCATGACGGCAGCCTTCTCTGATGGCAAGACGCTCTATGCCGTGCGCTATTCAACGGATGAATATGCGCCGACGCTGTTTGCAGCACCCATGGGGCCAAAGGGCAGCTTCTGTCTCGTGTCGGAGCCTCTGAATGACGAGACGGATACCTGGGTGGAAATTCCCGCCGGCAGTGCCGTGATCCTGAGCGAAAACGGCCTCGATGCCGCCGAGTTCAAGCCGGAAGTCGAGCGCACACGGGTGGATCAAATCCGTCAGCCGGCCATGGCCGCAGGCTGAGGCCGGGGCTTTACTCGACGATGCCGAGTTCCGCGCGCAGCTTTCGCGTCAGCGAAGCGCTGACCGTGCGATAGGAGCGCGTCAGATATTCCCGAACGTCCGCTTCGCTGAGTTCCGTATCCGGGTTCACCGTCACCCACTTGCGCTTGGCGAAATAGGGGGCCTGCGAAACGCCCTGAAGCGAGGTCAGGATCTCGAAGCTTTCCTCGCTGACCTTGAAGCAGATGCGCCGTTCGGCGTCTGTCAGCAGTGCAAAGACCTTGTCGCCGACCTTGGCGATACGGCTGTCCCACTGGTCGATGAGAGTGGTTCCGGCAAAGCCTTCGGTAAAGGCATCGAAATCAGGGCGGGTAAACAGGCTCATGCGCCGGTTCCCCCGATCTGGGTCGCGATCCAAAGCGCCAGCCGTTCGGCGACCTCGTCCTTGGAGAGATCCGGCCAGCCTTCCACGCCGTCGCGGGTGATCAGTTTCACCCGGTTGCGGTCTCCGCCCATGATCCCGGTTTCCGGGGACACATCGTTGGCGACGATCAGGTCGGCGCCCTTGCGCTCGAGCTTGCCCTTGCCGTTCTCCTCGACATTCTCGGTCTCCGCGGCAAAGCCGACGACGAGGCGCGGACGCATGCCATGATGCCCCACAGTCTTGAGAATATCAGGGTTTTCCGTCAGCTCGAGCGGCGCCGGAGCCTCGCCCGGCTGCTTCTTGATCTTCTGTTCCGCAGATGTTGCCACCCGCCAATCGGCGACGGCGGCAACCATGACGGCGATATCGGCTGGCAGTGCCGAAAGAACGGCATCGCGCATCTCGTCGGCGCGCTCAACATGAAGGGTCTTCACGCCCAAGGGATCGGCGATCGTGACCGGCCCGGAAACCAGCGTCACCTCTGCGCCAAGACGTGCAAGGGCTGCGGCAATCGCATGCCCTTGCTTGCCAGAGGAGCGGTTGGCGATATAGCGCACCGGATCGATCGGCTCATGGGTAGGCCCGGACGTGACGATAGCCTTCATACCGCTCAGTGGCTTCGGACCTGAGAGCAGATCTTCAACCCGGGCAACGATCTCCAGCGGCTCGGCCATCCGTCCGCGCCCGCGCTCGCCGCTTTCGGCCATCTCGCCTTCCATCGGTCCAACAGCCTGGATACCATCGCGTTGGAGCGCCGCAAAGTTTCTCTGCGTGGCCGGATGTGCCCACATCTTCGGGTTCATCGCCGGTGCGATGAGCACAGGGCGATCGGTCGCGAGCAGCACGGTGGAGGCAAGGTCATCGGCAAGCCCGTTCGCCATCTTCGCCATCAGGTCGGCAGTGGCGGGTGCAACGAGCACAAGGTCACATTCGCGCGCCAGCCGGATATGGCCGACATCCTGCTCATCCTCGCGGGAGAAGAGTTCGGTATAGACATGGGAGGCCGAGAGAGCCCCGACGGCGAGCGGTGTGACGAATTCTTGGGCGCCGCGCGTCATGATCGGGCGCACGCTTGCACCGCGCTCCCGGAGCCTCCTGATGAGGTCGAGGCTCTTGTAGGCGGCGATACCACCCGCGATAACAAGCAAAACGCGCTTTCCGGCCAAGCTCATGAAGAAGAACCCTTAATCTGTGCGGCGCGACCCTAACGCAAATCGGGTCGCTGGCAAATCACCGGACGCCAGAGTGGTAAACGTGCCTCAGCCCGTGCCGTCGAGCTTTAGGGGTACCTCGGCCACGGTGCCATTCGTGCCTTCGAGATAATGCAGCCCGTCCCCCAGCGTCGCCGCCATGGATTTGACGATACGGCTGCCGAGACCGGTGCCCTTGGGCGCACTGTCAGGATCGATGCCGATGCCGTCGTCTTCGACGCGCAGCATGGCCGCGCCGTCGGGAAGCATCTTCAGATGCACGCGGATATCCCCGGGCTGCCCGGGGGCATAGGCATATTTGAAGGCATTGGTGACGAGTTCGGTCACGATCATGCCGACCGAAACCGCCTTGTCCGCGCTCATCGAGATCTGATCGGCGTCGAGCAGCAGGCGGATAGGCTTTTCCGCGCTGTGCAGCGAGCTGTAGAGCTCGGCGGTGAGGCGGCTGAGATACCGGTCGAGTTCGACCCGGCTGACGTCGTCGGAGGTGTAGAGGCTGCGATGCATGCCGGCGATGGCTGTAATCCGCGCCTGCGTTTCCGCAAGCTCCGCCTTCACCTCTTCGCTCCGGGCACTGGAGATCTGCAGCCGAAGAAGGCTTGCGACCAGCGCCAGCGAATTGGCGACCCGGTGGTTCACCTCGGCGAGAAGGGCTTCTGCCCGCTCCTTGCCCAGACGGATCTCTTCGTCGGCTCGGACCTTTGCTGCCCGCAGCTGTGCATTCGCCACCGTCTGCTCGATGGCGCTGGACAGCAGCGAGAGAAAGTCGTCGCTGACGGTCTTGATCACATAGTCGGCGGCACCCGCCTTGATCGCTTCGATCGCAACCTGCGCCTCGTTGGAGCCGGTGACATAGACCACGGGCACATCGATCTCGGCCTCCCGCATGCGGGCCAGCACATCATGACCGGTCGTCTGGCGCAGATAGTGGTCAAGCACGACGACGTCGAAGACGTCGGTCTGCAGGAGGTGGAGGGCCTCGTCAGGGTTCTCGGCATGCGCCACCTCGTGTCCGAGGCGGCCCATATGCTTCTGCACCAGCCGGGCGATGGCTGCGTCGTCGTCAATGTATAGGACGCTGAAGCGCATCGCCGGGCCGCCGTCAGGGAATTTGCATGACGGAGAAGAACAATCCGAGCTGGCGAATGGCATTGGCGAAATTGTCGTAATCGACAGGCTTGGTGATATAGACATTGGCCCCAAGATCGTAGCACCGCTGTATTTCGCGCTCGTCATCCGTCGTCGTGAGGATGACGACCGGGAGCCGTCGCGTATGCGGATTGGATTTGATTTTTTCGAGAATATCGGTGCCCGACATGTCGGGGAGATTGAGATCGAGAAGGATCAGCAAATAGCGATCTTCCGACACCTTGCCGCTGCGATCCTTGCCGAGAACATAGTCGAGCGCCTCGGTCCCGTTGGTGAACGGGATGATGTCGTTGTGCACGCCGGCGCGACGTACGTTCTTTTCGATGAGACGGGCATGACCCTCGTCGTCCTCGACCATGATAATGGTGACTTCTTTACCCACGGCTTTCATATTCAACTCCGTACCAAGCGTGACAGGTCAGATGGCAGTCGCAGGACGAACGTCGAGCCCTCTCCGAACTGGGAGCGAACGGTGATTTCTCCCCCGAGATTCCGCGCGAGCGAGCGGACATGGGCAAGACCTATTCCTTCGCCGGACTGGTCTTGCTGACCGGAACGGCGGAAGAGTTCGAAGATGCGTTCGTGGTCCTGTTCTGCAATGCCACGGCCGTTGTCCTCCACTTCGATCCGAACCATGTGACGCCCTTCGGGGGCGGTTCGGACGGCGAGGGTCAAGGGCCGATCCGGATGCTTGTACTTGATAGCATTGTCGAAAAGGTTACCGAGAATTTGTTCGACCGAGAGCCGGTCGGTATTGAGGCGAGGGGCCTTGATGTCGAGGTCGATCTTGCCGTCGCTCTCGCTGATCTGGTGATACACGCTGTTGGTGATTGTTTCCAGCAATGGCTGCAGTTCCACGATTTCGGGCTTGAGCTGGCGTCGCCCGTCGCGTGAAATCTTCAGAATGGCATTGATCAAGCCGTCCATCTTCTTGGTCGACGAACGAATGAAACCGATGGCTTCCGGCAGATCCTCAGAGGCCGCCAGTCGCGCTTCCCGGATCTGGTCTTCCGACACCGGCTTGCCATCGTTCAGCACATAAGTCTGCAGGGCTTTCAGCGAAGCGTCCAGTTCGGCAGTGAAACCCATGATGTTGACGAGCGGCGCCCGCAGGTCATGCGTGACGATGTAGGCAAAACGCTGGATTTCCTGGTTGGCCTGCATGAGGTCTTCGGTGCGCTCGGCGACGCGTGCTTCGAGGCCCTGGTTGAGCAGTTCGACTTCGCGTCTCGAAGACGCCAATGCGCGCACATGCTGCGCTACCACCAGAATTGCCCCGCCCATCACGGCAATGATCGCGATGCCCCCGCCGATCGTGATCCACTGCAATTGCTGCGTCGCCGACAGCTGGGCTTCCGTCCCGCTGTCGACATTGGCGTCGGAGAGTTCCTTGAAATCATCCAGCATCTCGCGGATGTCGTTCATCAGTTCGCGGCCGACATCGCTCTGGACCAGTTCGATCGCCTGGTCCTGCTCGCCGCTGCGCACGAGATTGATCGCCTGCCCCATCTCCGCGAGCTTGCCCCGGACCTTGTCGCGCAGGGCGTCCATCTGCTGCGCCTTGATCGGGCGATCTTTCACGGCGAGCGCCAGTGCTTCCACGTCGTCGCGAATTTCGCTTGCAGCGCCTTCATAGGGTTGCAGGAACAATTCGTCGCTGGTGATGACAAAGCCGCGCTGCCCTGTCTCGGCATCGGTCAGCTTTTGCATCAGATTGGCCGCCATGCGGCGGATGTTACGTTCTTGCAGAATGTAGTCGAAGGTCGAGCGTGTACGCTCGACGAGACCCAAGGTCGCGACGATGATCCCGATGAGAATTCCGGTGCCGATCAGGAGGAAGAGCAGCGTGGACCGGACGAAACCGGTTTGGGTGGCGGACATGGAACTCCTGAAGGAACAAGAAAAGCGTAACGCCGTTCCAACGCGGCATTTACGACTTTGTTCCATCGAAAGATCAAGAAAATTTGGTTTACCTGCTGCCGGTTAGGTGGCTCAGGACACCTGCACCGCAATGACGACCGCAGCCACGGCGATGACCCAGAGTGCCACACGCCCGAGCCTGGTATGCCGCGCCTCGGCCCGGCCGATCCGCTCTGCCGTATCGGCATCAAAACGCAGGCCTTCTTCGCTCATCCGCACGATTTCGCCATGCAGCTTCTCGGTCTTGGCGGCGATCTCCGGCAGTGCTTCGGCAAGCCTGAGTGCCGCCTTGGCGCCGTCCTTCAGGTCGGTTGCGATGCGCTTGGGGCCGAGATTGTCGCGGATCCAGTGCGAAACGACTGGCTCGGCGGCCTTCCACATGTTGAAGCGGGGATTGAGGATGCGCGAAACGCCTTCGACAACGACCATTGTCTTCTGCAGCATCACCAGTTCGGGACGCGTTTCCATGTCGAAGATTTCGGTGACCTCGAACAGGAGCGTCAGCAGCTTGCCCATCGAGATGGTTTCTGCCGGCTGCCCATGGATCGGCTCGCCAATCGCCCGGATCGCCTGAGCAAAGCTCGCGACATTGTGGTGCGACGGCACATAGCCCGCCTCGAAATGCACCTCGGCCACGCGCATGTAGTCGCGCGTGATGAAGCCGTAGAGGATCTCGGCGAGGAAGCGCCTTTCCTTCTTCCCCAGCCGCCCCGCAATGCCCATGTCGACCGCAACGATCATGCCGGTGGGATCGACGAACAGATTGCCGGGATGCATGTCGGCATGGAAGAAGCCGTCCCGCAGCGTATGGCGCAGGAAGGACTGGATCAGTGTATCGGCGAGTGCATTAAGGTCGTGGCCGGCGGCCCTCAGGCCCTCGACATCCGACATCTTGACGCCGTCGATCCATTCCATCGTGACCACGTCACGCCCGGTGCGCTCCCAGTCGACCTGCGGCACGCGGAAGCCCGGATCGGCCTTGGTGTTCTCGGCGATCTCGGACAGCGCTGCCGCCTCAAGCCGAAGATCCATCTCGACCTTGGTGGTCTGCTCGAGCGTCTTCGTCACCTCGACCGGGCGCAGGCGCCGCGAATTGGGAATGAAGCGCTCCTGCAGACGGGAGACGAGATACATGGCCTCAAGATCGGCGGCGAAACGCTTGCGCACGCCCGGGCGGATGACTTTCACCGCAACCTTACGAGGGCCGTCAGGTGTGGCGACCTCGGCCGGATGCACCTGCGCGATTGAGGCTGCAGCGATCGGTTCGCCGAAATGCGTATAGAGTTCGGTGACGGGACGACCGAGTGATTCCTGGATCGTTGACCTGGACGCCTCGGTGGGGAAAAAGGCCATCCGATCCTGAAGGCCTGCGAGATCCTCTGCGAAATCCGCACCGACGACATCGGGGCGCGTCGCCAGAAACTGGCCGATCTTCACATAGGAGGGGCCGAGCCGTGCCACCGCATTCGCAAGCCTGTCAGAACGCTCCGCCGACTTCGCCCGGCTGCGCGCAAGCGGTGCAACAGCGGCCTTGGCGATGCCGACGAGCGGCGGCAGACCCTCGGAGGGCAGCGCCGCGACAACACCTTCCCGCACCAGCACCCAGCCGACCCGCGCCAGGCGGAAATATGCCCCGATCGTGCTCATGCGGCTTAGATCTTCCAGCCGGAATGCAGTGCCGCGATGCCACCGGTATAGTTGGTGAAGCGGACATTGGAGAAGCCCGCGCGCTCGATCATCCGCGCAAAGTCGGGCTGATTGGGGAATTTGCGGATCGATTCCACCAGATACTGGTAGGGCTCGGCGTCACCGGTGATCATCTTGCCGAAGCGCGGAATCGCATTGAACGACCAGGCATCATAGACCTTGTCGAGCAGCGGCAGCTCCACTTCGGAGAATTCCAGCACCAGAAGCCGTCCGCCCCGCTTCAGGACCCGGAAGGCTTCCGACAGCGCCACATCGATATGCGGCACGTTGCGGATGCCGAAGGCGATCGTATAGGCGTCGAAGCTGTTGTCCTCGAAGGGCAGGCTTTCGGCATTGGCCTCGACGAAGGTGAGATTGGGCGAGAGCCCCTTCTTCTCTGCGCGTTCAGCACCGACCCCAAGCATCGAGCCGTTGATGTCGAGCACGGTCGCATGGGCCAGCCGATTGGAGGCTTCCACAATGCGGAACGCGATGTCGCCCGTGCCGCCGGCAACATCGAGTACCTTGTAATTGGCATCCTTGCGGGGATTGAGCGAAGCGACCAGCGCATCCTTCCAGACGCGGTGCAGGCCGGCTGACATGACATCGTTCATGATGTCATAGCGCTTGGCCACCTTGTGGAAGACATCATTGACCAGGCCCTGCTTTTCCTGCTCGTCGACCTGGCGGAACCCGTAGGAGGTTTCCATGCCGCCTTCGGCGGAAATGCGGCTTGCAGTCATCGGTTCACTCCACGTAACGGAACGGTCGGCAGACCATAGCGAAAAGGCTTCCGACGCGCTATCTGCGCAGAAGAAGCCGAAGGCTGGCTGGTCTATAGACCTTTAAAGAAGCGGTTCAAACAGAAAGATGGGCTGAAATGCCGGAATTGCCAGAGGTAGAGACGGTACGTCGCGGCTTGGCGCCGACAATGGAAGGCGCGCGGCTCAGGCGCCTGGAGCTGCGCCGCCCTGATCTGCGCTTCCCTCTGCCGCGCGATTTTGCCGCAAGGGTCGAGGGGCGCCGGATCGAGGCCCTGTCGCGCCGTGCGAAATATCTGCTCATCGACCTTGAGGATGACCTGACCGTGATCGCCCATCTCGGCATGTCCGGCTCGTTTCGTATCGAGGCAGGAGCCGTGGTGGAGGCGCCCGGCGTCTTCCACCACGAGCGTAGCAAGGACGAAAAGCACGACCACGTCGTCTTCCATCTGGACGGGGCCGATGGCCCGGTCCGTGTCATCTATAATGACCCGCGCCGTTTCGGCTTCATGGAGCTGATGGCCCGATCCGAACTCGACACCTATCCCGCCTTCCGCGATTTAGGTCCCGAGCCTGTCGGCAATATGCTGTCCGCCGAATATCTCGCCACGCGGTTTGCCGGCCGCAGCCAGCCGTTGAAGGGCGCTCTGCTCGACCAGAAAGTGATCGCCGGTCTCGGCAATATCTATGTTTGCGAAGCGCTCTGGCGCTCGCATCTGTCGCCAACCCGCAAGGTAGCGACCCTGGTGACGGCAAAGGGCAAGCCTAAGGCGGAGCTGGCGCTGCTGACCCAGTCTATCCGCGACGTCATCGTCGATGCGATCCAGGCGGGCGGCTCGTCGCTGCGCGACCACATCCAGGCGGATGGCACGCTCGGTTACTTCCAGCATTCCTTCCGCGCCTATGACCGCGAGGGCGAGCCCTGCCTGACCGATGGTTGTGGGGGTACCGTCGAAAGGATAGTTCAATCCGGCCGCTCGACATTCTATTGTAGCCGCTGCCAGAAATAAGGCCTCTGAGGCCACACAAGGGAGGACGCCATGTCATTTGAAACCCTGCTGATGGAACGCCGTGACCGTGTGGCGCTTGTCACGCTGAACCGGCCCCAGGCGTTGAACGCCCTGAACTCGACCGTGATGCGCGAGCTTCGCCAGCTCCTGGCCGAGCTGCAGGCAGATGCAAGCGTGGGTGCTGTCGTGATCACCGGGTCGGAAAAGGCCTTTGCCGCTGGCGCTGATATCAAGGAAATGCAGTCGCTTGAGTTCGTCGACGCCTATACCGGCGGCTTCATTGGCGGCTGGGACGAGATCGCCGGCTTCCGCAAGCCGCTGATTGCCGCTGTGTCCGGCTTTGCGCTGGGCGGGGGCTGCGAGCTCGCCATGATGTGCGATTTCATCATCGCCTCCAAAACCGCAAAGTTCGGCCAGCCAGAGATCACACTCGGCATCATCCCCGGCATGGGTGGCTCGCAGCGGCTCACGCATGCGGTCGGCAAGGCCAAGGCCATGGATCTCTGCCTCACGGGTCGCATGATGGATGCGACCGAAGCCGAGAGCGCCGGCCTCGTCGCCCGCGTGGTCGAGCCAGAGCGTCTTCTCGATGAGGCGCTGGAAGCGGCCGCCAAGATCGCGTCTTTCTCCCTGCCGTCAGTCATGATGGCCAAGGAGGCGGTCAATCGCGCCTTCGAGCAGACCTTGGCCGAAGGGCTGCGTTCCGAGCGCAGGCTTTTCCATTCGCTCTTCGCCACCGAAGACCAGAAGGAGGGCATGGCGGCCTTTGTCGAGAAGCGGAAACCCGCCTTCAAGAACAGGTAGGCGTGATACCAAAGTCACGGATCTGTTCGCATCGCTTCCAATCCGTGACTTTGGTACAGGGACGGCGCGTTATCTGCAGAATCCGCGTTGACGCATTCCCGCTTTCCCGCTATATGCCCGCCCACGGTTGGGAAAGCCGATGCGCTTTTCCCATGAAACAGCTCCCCATGTGCTGGTATGGCAGGTCGCAACGACCCGACGCGGCGATGGTGGGCTTTGGTTTGAATTCGAGAGAGGCATCTATGGCCAATACAGCTTCGGCGAAGAAGGCGACCCGCAAGATCGCTGCCCGTACTGCAGTCAACAAGGCTCGTCGTTCGCGGGTCCGTGGTTTCATCCGCAAGGTCGAGGAAGCCATCGCTTCCGGCGACGCAGCGGTTGCCAAGGACGCCCTCCAGGCTGCTCAGCCGGAGATCCAGCGCGCCGCCACCAAGGGCGTGGTTCACGCCAACACGGCATCGCGCAAGATCTCGCGTCTGGCCGCTCGTGTGAAGGCCCTGGCTGTCTAATTTAAGACACCTTTTCGACAAATTCTGAAGAGCCTGGCGTTGAGCCGGGCTTTTTGTCGTTTCCGCTGCATCTTACCGGAAATTGATGTTTTAGTGCTTTCTGCTGCACTGCATCTTGTCAGTCCGGTGACATAAAAAATCATTATAATTCAATAGGTTCAGGGAGGTGCCTTGTTCCATCGCCACTTCACCCTGGGGGAAGTTGGCCCCCTTGTGAGTCAAGAGAAATTTTATTTTTTCGCTTTGCGAGAGGCCCATTTTGTGCCCGTTTGGGAATCTCCTTGATTCAAAAGCGATTCTTTTTCGGCCGAATGTGACGCAAAAATGAAGTACGAAGAGTCAATGGTCGAAGCGCCCGATAGCCTAAAAATCGGTGTTGATCTTCACATTTGATCCTGCCTTAATGTGTCTCAGCAAAGGGCGAGGGACTAGCCCGAAACGACGGTCTGAACGGCAGCAATGCCCACAAGACAAGTCGCCTTTGCCGGAGCGGAGTGTTTCCATTCCGTTTTCTCATAAAGTAATCGGCGTTGCATCGGAGACGTAGCCGTTTCCGCGCGATGACGATTTGTGTCTTGTCTGCAGTGTTGCAGACCGGGCCGGTAAATGTCGAGCCGCATGTCGAGGATGTGGTTTGTGCATATGGAGCGACCAGCGCCGTGAGGGAGGCGAGGGGCAAGTCATGCAGGCGCTTTTGGCTGAAGCGCTGACGTGACGCGTTCGGGGACCGTCGATCCGTTCGGATCGACTTGAGATGAAGCGGCTGTCGGACGGCGATAGAAACGCCCGGCGCCTGGAATGAATTTGGAAGGCGGCAACATGCATATGAACTCTATGACGGCCGGTGCATTGGCGAACGGGGACAATGCACATTCGGCGCTCGGCGCCACGTGCTCCGAAGGAGCAGGAGAGAACGCCGATATGAAGCATAACGATCTCTTTGACCGCTTCAGCAAGCGACTGAAGGCCCAGGTCGGGGTCGACGTCTACCAGAGCTGGTTTGGACGCTTGAAGCTCCATTCCGCATCGAAGAGCGTGGTGCGCCTGACGGTACCCACCACTTTTCTGAAGTCGTGGATCAACAACCGTTACCTCGATCTCATCACATCGATCTTCCAGGCCGAGGATCCGTCGATCCTCAAGGTCGAGATCATGGTGCGCAGCGCAAGCCGCAGCACCCGTGGTCCGCAGGCCGAAGATCGTCCCGCCGGCACCGAGGCGGCACAGCCCGCAGCCGTCCGCAAGTCCGGCCCACAGTCGATCGGCCAGATCGCAACCCCGCAGGTCTCCTCCTCCGGCACCACCGCGCGCAGCCAGAGCGGTCCGCTCTTCGGTTCGCCGCTGGACAGCCGCTACACCTTTGACGGCTTCGTCGAAGGCGCGTCCAACCGCGTGGCGCTCGCAGCCGCCAAGACGATCGCGGAAGCCGGCGCTGGCGCCGTGCGCTTCAACCCGCTCTTCATCCATTCCTCGGTTGGTCTCGGCAAGACGCACCTGCTGCAGGCGATCGCCAATGCTGCGGTTCACAGCCCGCGCCAGCCGCGCGTTGTCTACCTGACCGCCGAATACTTCATGTGGCGTTTCGCAACCGCGATCCGCGACAATGATGCCCTGACGCTGAAGGACTCGCTACGCAACATCGACCTCCTGATCATCGACGACATGCAGTTCCTGCAGGGTAAGATGATCCAGCACGAATTCTGCCATCTGCTCAACATGCTTCTCGACAGCGCCAAGCAGGTCGTCGTTGCCGCCGACCGCGCGCCCTGGGAGCTGGAATCGCTCGATCCGCGCGTTCGTTCGCGTCTCCAGGGTGGCGTTGCCATCGAGATGGAAGCGCCCGACTACGACATGCGCCTCGACATGATGAAATCGCGCCTGGACGTTGTCCGCAAGGACGATCCGTCGATCGATATCCCTGCTGACATCCTGGAACACGTTGCGCGCAACATCACCAGCAGCGGCCGTGATCTGGAAGGCGCCTTCAACCAGCTCCTCTTCCGTCGCTCATTCGAGCCGAACCTGTCGATCGAACGCGTCGACGAACTGCTCGCTCACCTTGTCGGTGCCGGTGACCAGAAGCGCGTGCGCATTGAAGACATCCAGCGCGTCGTGGCCCGTCATTACAACGTGTCGCGTCAGGAACTGGTGTCGAACCGCCGCACCCGCGTTATCGTCAAGCCGCGCCAGATCGCCATGTATCTGTCGAAGACGCTGACCCCGCGCTCCTTCCCGGAGATCGGCCGTCGCTTCGGCGGACGCGACCACACGACCGTACTGCATGCCGTGCGCAAGATCGAAGAACTGATCTCGGCCGACCAGAAGCTGTCGCAGGAAATCGAGCTGCTGCGCCGCCTGATCAACGAGTAAGCGACCAGTCGCAGAGATATAGGCCACCGCGATCCCTGAATATGGGCTCGCGGTGGCCTTTTCGTATCCGGATATGGGGTCAGGCGCGGGCGATCGCGATGATCTCGGGGCTGGTTGCCGAATAGGGCGTACCATCCCACCAGCCGAGAAGCTCAACCTCGCCGAATCCCGCAGCGGAGAGCAGGCCCCGGATGGTTTCCACCGGCGCAAACCTCAGCCGGCTCTCGCTGACCAGGGTCTCGCTGGTGGCTTCGATCGTGAAGACCGCATCGAAGGTCACGTGCTCACCCTCGACATCCTTGATCTGGTAATAGACGTCGACCGTCCCGATGCCGTCGATGACCTGCTGTTCGCGTGTCTTCTCCCGCGTCCAGTCTTGCGAGGCTTTGTCTTGCGGATTGCGGCTTTCAAGGATCAGCCTGCCGCCCGGCACCATGTGCCGGTGAATGTTGCGCAAGGCAGCCAGGGTTTCGGCATCGTCGAGAAAGACCTGGAAGACATGACCCGTCATGATGGCGAGGTCGAAACGATCGGGAAGCGTAAACTCGGCAGCGGGTGCCTGAACCCACTCGACCTTGCTTTCCCTGTCCTTCGCCCGCGCGACTTGCAACATGCCGTGTGCCGGATCGACGCCGGTGACTGTGTGGCCGCGGTTTGCCAGACGCAGCGTCACCGATCCCGTGCCGCATCCGATGTCGAGCACGCGGCAGGGAGTCTTGATGAAATTCTCGTAGAAATCGCCGTCTTCACCATGATGGTTGAAGGCGTCATAGAGGCGGGCCATGTCGAAACGAGCAAAGGCTGGATCGACCGGCATCGTCTCTCACTCCCTTAGCAGGCGAGATCGGCGACGACGGCGTCGAGGATCAGCATGCCGGGCGGCGTGCAGCGCAGCCGCGAATTGCCGAGCCGCTCGATGAAGCCCTGTTCGAGCAGAAACTGCTCCTTGTCCGGATCGGGATCGCGGCCGGAAAGCTGTTGCCAGCGGGCGAGATCGACCCCTTCGCGCAGCCGAAGACCCATCAGCAGAAGCTCGTCGGCCTGGGCCTCATGATCGAGCTCTTCGCGCTCGATGATGCCATGGCCATTCTGCTCGACGGCGGAAAGCCAGGTCTCCGGATGCCGTTCGGCGACGGTGGCGATCTTCGACCGCCCTTGCGTCAGCCGTCCATGTGCGCCGGGGCCGATACCGGCATAATCGCCGTATCGCCAATAGGTCAGGTTGTGCCGGCTCTCCGCACCCGGGCGGGCGTGGTTGGAAACCTCATAGGCCGGAAGCCCTTCGCGGGCCGTAATCTCCTGCGTCGCCTCGTAAAGCGTCGCCGCATGCTCATCGTCAGGCACGATCAGCTTGCCCGCCTTGTGCAGGCCGTAGAAGGCCGTGCCTTCCTCGATCGTCAGTTGGTACAATGACAGATGATCGACCGCGTAGGACATGGCTTCCTTCAGCTCACGCTCCCAGGCCTCCACCGTCTGGTTCGGACGGGCGTAGATCAGGTCGAAGGACATGCGCGGAAAGATCTCGCGCGCCAGCTTGATGGCTTTCAATGCATCCGCGACGTCATGCAGGCGTCCAAGGAAGCGCAGGTCAGGATCGTTCAGCGCCTGCACACCGAGCGAAACGCGGTTAACGCCTGCCGCCCGGTAGCCGTGGAAGCGGGTCGCCTCGACGCTGGATGGGTTCGCCTCCATCGTGATCTCGATACCATCCGGCATGTGCCAGTTGGCGGCGATCCCGTCGAGGATCGCCCCGACCGTTGATGGGTCCATCAGCGAGGGCGTGCCACCGCCCATGAAGACGCTGGTGACCGTCTTCGGGCCCGACAGCGCGCGCACCGCCTTGAGCTCGGCGAGGAAGGCCGCAACGAAACGCGCCTGATCCACCGGCTGGTGGCGAACATGGCTGTTGAAGTCACAGTAAGGGCACTTGGCCGCGCAGAAGGGCCAATGCACATAAACGCCGAAGCCGGGTTCTCCCGTGTCGGGCAGGAGCGTGAAGGACCGATCGGTCAAAGCCTCAGGCCTCCAGGCAGGTTTCGACGAAGAGCTTGAAGGCCCGTGCACGATGCGAAAGAGCCGCCGCATCGCCGGGCTTCCAGCCATGTTTCTCGTCCGCCGTCATCTCGCCAAAGGTGCGCTCATGGCCCTCCGGCTGGAAGATCGGGTCGTAGCCGAAACCGGCGGACCCACGCGGCGGCCAGGCAGCGGTGCCCTCGACCTCGCCCCGGAAGAATTCTGTATGACCGTCAGGCCAGGCGAGACAGAGCACGCTGACGAAGCGGCAGGTGCGCTGTGCAGACTCGGTCGCGCCGCGCTCTGCAAGCGCCTTCTCGACCTTCTCCATCGCCATGGCGAAGTCGCGGCTGCCATCCTCGCGCTCCGCCCAGTTCGCCGTGTAGACGCCAGGCGCACCATCGAGCGCGTCGATGACAAGGCCGCTATCATCAGAGAGAGCGGGCAGGCCCGACGCCTTGGCCGAAGCCAACGCCTTGATCGCGGCATTCTCTTCGAAGGTCGTGCCGGTTTCATCGGGCTCGACGAAGTTGAGGTCCTTGGCCGACTTCGCCGAAAAGCCGAAGGGGCCGATCAGGTCGGCGATCTCAGCAATCTTGCCAGCATTGTGGCTGGCAACGACGATCGTGCGGGTATCGAGTTTACGCATGGATGCCTCTCCGGACTTTCGTCTCAGCCGATCGCCTGCTTCTGCAGCGCGACCAGTTCGTCGATGCCGTTTCGTGCAAGGCCGAGCAGGGTCAGGAATTCGTCCTGGCTGAACGGCTTGCCTTCGGCCGTGCCCTGGATTTCGACGATGCCGCCGGAACCGGTCATGACGAAGTTGGCATCGGTCTCTGCTGCCGAGTCTTCGAGGTAATCGAGGTCGATCACCGGCTGGCTGGCGAAGATCCCGCAGGAGACGGCGGCGATATGGTCCTTCAGGACCTTCTCAACCTTGATCATGCTGCGGGTTTCCATCCACTTCAGGCAATCATGCAGGGCAATGAAGGCACCCGTGATCGCCGCAGTCCGCGTGCCGCCGTCCGCCTGGATGACGTCGCAGTCGATCGAGATCTGCCGCTCGCCGAGCGCTTCCAGGTCGACGATGGCGCGCAGCGAGCGGCCGATCAGTCGCTGGATTTCCTGCGTGCGTCCGCTCTGCTTGCCGGACGACGCCTCGCGGCGCATGCGCTCGCCGGTGGCGCGCGGCAGCATCCCGTATTCCGCCGTCACCCAGCCCTTGCCGGAATTGCGCAGCCATGGTGGCGTCTTTTCTTCAAGGCTCGCGGTGCACAGCACATGCGTATCGCCGAACTTCACCAGGCAGGAGCCTTCCGCATGCTTGGAAAAATTGCGCTCGAACGAGACCTTGCGCATTTGGTCGGTTTTTCTGCCGGATGGCCGCATCGTAATCTCCTGGGTTGTCTGTTGCCTTCTAAGGAGGCAGGCTGCCATTTGCAAAGAAAAACCATCCCGCAGCGCCGAGAGGCGCGAAGACCCGGAATTACCACTTGGTCATCCATCGCGCAGTGACTATATTTCCTGCATGAAACATCTGAGATCCTGTCCGCTGCGCCAATGGCATCACTAAAGACAACCGTCGCAGACGTTTCCGCGTCCCTGGACGATCGCTCCAGAGAGGTGTTTCGCCGTATCGTCGAGACTTATCTCGACTCCGGGGATCCCCTTGGCTCGCGCAATCTGTCGCGCCTCCTCCCGATGTCGCTATCACCCGCCTCCGTGCGCAACGTGATGAGCGACCTCGAAGACCTCGGCCTCATCTACGCCCCGCATGTCAGTGCCGGACGGCTACCGACGCAAGCTGGCCTGCGCTTCTTCGTCGATGCCTTCATGCAGATCGGTGACCTCTCGGATGGTGAGCGCGACGAGATCGAGCGCAAGATCCGTCCGACCAGCGCCGATCAGCCAATGGAAGCCATGCTGACGGAAGCGAGCCGCATGCTCTCCGGCCTGTCGCGCGGTGCCGGCCTCGTCATTTCATCGAAGAACGATCCGATCCTAAAGCATGTCGAATTCATTCGGCTGGAGCCGACCAAGGCGCTCGCCGTTTTGGTCGGCGAACACAATCAGATCGAAAACCGCATCATTGATCTGCCGGCCGGTGTCACCGCCTCCCAGCTGACGGAAGCGGCCAATTTCCTGAACGCCAATCTCGCCGGTCAGACGATGCGGGAATTGCGCAGCCAGATCGAGAAGCTCAAGACACAGGTCGCGAGCGAACTCGATACCCTGTCGCAGGATCTCGTCGAGCGCGGGCTCGCGGTCTGGTCGGGCGAAGTGGCGGAAAAGCAGCCGGCCCGCCTGATCGTTCGCGGCCGCGCCAATCTCCTCGAAGGCCTGGCAGGTTCCGATGACATCGACCGTCTTCGCCTGCTCTTCGACGACCTGGAACGCAAGGAAAGTCTGATCGAGATCCTCGACCTTGCCGAAAGCGGACCCGGTGTACGCATCTTCATCGGCTCGGAAAACAAGCTCTTCTCGCTCTCCGGCTCGTCCCTGATCGTCGCACCTTATAGAGACGGCGAAGACCGGATCGTCGGCGCAGTCGGCGTCATCGGCCCCACTCGGCTCAACTATTCGCGCATCGTGCCCATGGTCGACTACACCGCACAGCTCATGGCCAGGCTCTCGCGCGGCAGTCGGTAGGCGGATTTGCCGCCAACCCTTGATTTTTTCATACCAAACCCTGATATCGGGCACGAATTCGACACCGAGAGTTCGAACACCTAAAACCATTCGGAGAACGTCATGACCGAAGAAACCAACAAGAACGGACCTGACGCGGCCGCCCATGAGGCGCACGCAACCGAAGCGGCTGAGCAGCAGGCTGCAGGCGAGGAAGAGGGCGCGTCGGAACGACAGGTCGATCCCGTCGAAGCCTTGAAGGCCGAGAATGCCGACCTGCGCGATCGCTTCCTGCGCCTGGCAGCTGAGATGGACAATCTGCGCCGCCGCACGGATCGCGAAGTCAAGGATGCCAAGTCCTATGCCGTGACCGGCTTTGCCCGCGACATGCTGTCGGTTTCCGACAATCTGCGCCGCGCCATCGAAACTCTGCCGGAAGACGCCCGCGCCTCTGCCGATGCCACGATGACGGCATTGATCGAGGGCGTGGAAATGACCGAGCGCGGTATGTTGGCCACGCTCGAGCGCCATGGTGTGCGCAAGATTGAGGCCGAAGGTCAGAAGTTCGACCCCAACTTCCATCAGGCCATGTTCGAGGTTCCGAACCCGAATGTCGCCAACAACACGGTCGTCCAGGTCGTCCAGGCAGGCTACGCCATCGGCGACCGAGTTCTGCGTCCGGCCATGGTCGGCGTCGCCAAGGGTGGCCCGAAGACGGATGCCGCCTCAGAGGATGCCGCCAAGGCGTGATCGGCCGTGATCATGGTTGAATAAAAAAAAGCGCCTCTTGAGGCGCTTTTTTCTTGGGATGATTGGGAGGCGCCAAGGCCTTCAGGCGGCGTTCGAAGCCTGTTCCTCATTGAGGAAGGTGTAGATCGCTGATGCCGATTCGGTCGCGCGCAGCTTTGCCACGAGATCGTGGTCGCGCAGCACGCGTGCTATCCGCGACAGAGCCTTCAGATGGTCCGCACCTGCACCTTCCGGCGCCAGCAGCAGGAAGACGAGATCAACCGGCTGGTCGTCCAGGGCCTCGAAGTCCACGGGCGTTTCCAGACGGGCGAAAATGCCGGTGATCTTGCTGATCTTGTTGAGTTTGCCATGTGGGATAGCGATGCCATTACCCACGCCGGTCGAGCCAAGACGCTCGCGCTGCAGGATCACGTCGAAAATTTCCCGTTCCGGAATGTCGGTAAGCTTTGAGGCTTTGGCCGCAAGTTCCTGAAGCAGCTGCTTCTTGGAGTTCACCCGGAGGGCCGGTACGACAGCATCCTGCTGCAGCAAATCTGCCAATGCCATATCAATGTCCTTCATGCCTCGGATCGAGGAGCGGGCGACTGCAGTGCGCAGTCGCCCAAGCCGATCTTCAGCCTTTGATGTTGGCGGAATCGATCCACCCGATATTACCGTCATTACGACGATAAACGATATTCAATTGTTCACTTCCCGGGTTTCTGAACAGAAGAACCGGGTCATCCGTCATGTCGAGAGCCATAACCGCCGAGGCAACGGACATGGTCCGAAGCTTTTTGGTGCTTTCGGCCACGATTGTCGGCGCGTAGTCGTCCGGCAGTTCCTCGTGATCGTCGTCCACAGAATCCATGACCGTGTAGGCCACCTCGACCGACGCGTTCTGAGCCTCGCCCGCGTGATGATCCTTCAGCTTGCGCTTGTAACGGCGCAGGCGCTTCTCGACGCGCTCGAAGGCGGTGTCGAAGGCCACTTGCGGATCATTAGCCTCGCCTGCGGCATGCAGGTTTGCGCCGGTATCGAGATGCACCAGGCAATCGGCCGCGAAGCGCGACTGCGACTTCGTGACGACCACTTGCCCGGAATACCCTCCGTCGAAGTATTTGGTAACCGCATCCTGGATCCGATCTTCGATCCGCTGCCGGAACGTTTCACCGATTTCCATCTGCTTGCCGGATACACGCACACTCATGGAGTTTCCCTTCTTATGATTGGTTGCGTCTCCATTTTACGCCAAGCGACGCCCGCGTCCAAGCTTTTCGAGCGGTTCGGTCAGTCTGTGCCTTCGTTTGTCGGGCGTAGTCGAGGGTTTGTCCCCTCGGGCAACAGTGTGCGCTGTCGATTGCGGCGCGCTTCTAGCCGCCATCTGAGGAAGAGTCAATGTCCTGTTAATCTTTGCGTCCGGAAGGTGTCCGTCAGACGGCCGAAACCTTGGCCATGGCCCGCTTTTCCCGGCGCCTCTGGACGGAGGAGGGGATGTTCATCGCCTCCCGATATTTGGCGACCGTGCGGCGTGCGAGATCGACACCACCGGACTTCAACTGATCGACGATATCGTCGTCGGAGAGCACGGCATCCGGGCTTTCCTGGGCAATCAGGGCACGGATGCGATGCCGGACAGATTCTGCCGAATGGCTGTCGCCGCCCTCGGCAGATGCGATCGAAACGCTGAAGAAATATTTGAGCTCGAACAGCCCACGCGGCGTCATCATGTATTTGTTGGTGGTGACGCGGCTCACCGTCGATTCGTGCATCTTGATGGCGTCTGCGATCGTCTTGAGATTGAGCGGACGCAGGTGATCGACCCCGTGATCGAGAAAAGCCGACTGCTGGCGTACGATCTCGGCCGCGACCTTGGTAATCGTCTTCGCACGCTGGTCGAGGCTGCGGGTCAGCCAGTTGGCATTCTGCAGGCATTCCGACATGAAGGCCTGGTCCGGCGCATCCTTCGCCGTGCCCGGACGAACCGCTGCCATATAACTGTGGTTGACCAGAACCCGTGGCAGGGCATCCGGGTTCAGTTCCACCCGCCATCCGCCAATCCCGTCGGCACGCACGACGATATCTGGCGTGACGGATTCGCTCGCCTCATGTTCGAAGCAGCTGCCTGGCTTCGGATTGAGTTTGCGGATCTCCGACAGCATGTCGATCAGGTCTTCCTCGTCGACACCACAGATCTTTTTCAGCGTCGCGAAGTCGCGCTTCGCCAGAAGCTCGAGATTGTCGACAAGGACGGCCATCGCCGGATCATACCGATCCCGCTGGCGCAGCTGGATCGCCAGGCATTCGCTGAGCGATCGCGCAAAGACACCGGCAGGTTCCAGCGTCTGCAGCGTGGTTAGCACGCCCTCGACCGCCGCGAGCGAAAGCCCGAGCCTCTCCGCGATATCCTGGAGATCAGCCCGCAGATAGCCGGCTTCGTCCAGATGGTCGACAAGCACGGAGGCCAGCAACTGGTCTGGGGCGGCGCCCAGCGCGAAAGGGATTTGCTGGTTCAGATGGTCGCGCAGGCTCACCTGACCCGCGACGAAATCATCGAGATCGAAGCTCTCGCTGCCATCGCCGGATTGCCCCGGCATCGACTTCCATTGTCCCAACAGCTCGGGCGCGTCGGGCCGCTGGGCAGAACCCTCGTCGGCAAAGGCGGTATCATAATTTGTGTCGAGGCGATCGTTCAGCCGATCGCTGGCGTCGTTCTCATACCAGTCGCTGTCGAGCGAGGGAGGTGCCGCGAACTCATCGACTGCGGTCTGGCTGTCCTGCTGCGTGCTTGCGCTGTGGCGATCGGCATTGTCGGGAAGTTCGCCGCCCAAATCTCCGTCATCTGCTGCCATTTCGAGCAGCGGATTGCGCTCCACTTCCTGCGCGATGAACTGCATCAGTTCCAGGTGAGTCATCTGCAACAGCTGAATGGATTGCATCAGCTGCGGAGTCATCACCAGAGACTGGCTTTGTCGCAGGAATAGGTTGGCGGATAAGGCCATGGCGGACGTTCGACTCCCCTACATTTCCCCGCAATCCCGCTATTTATGGCGGGAAGATCCACTTGGCCCAAAAATTGCTTTTTATTTTACTTTGGTCAAGTCGCAGGAGGGGCTGAAGTGGCGTTTTCTTCGTCCAGCCCTTAGAGGCTGAACTGCTCGCCGAGATAGAGGCGGCGGACATCGGCATTGTTGACGATGTCGTTTGCGCGGCCGTGGGTCAGGACTTCGCCGGCATGAATGATATAGGCCCGGTCGATCAGGCCAAGCGTCTCGCGCACATTGTGGTCGGTGATGAGAACGCCGATGCCGCGCGCCGTGAGGTGCCGCACCAGGTTCTGGATATCGGAAACCGAGATCGGATCGACGCCGGCAAACGGTTCGTCGAGCAGCATGAAGGTCGGATCCGTCGCGAGCGCGCGGGCGATTTCAAGTCGACGGCGTTCACCACCGGACAGTGCGACTGCCGGGGATTTGCGCAGCTTCTCGATATGGAATTCGGCGAGAAGTTCGTCGAGCTTGGCTTCGCGCTGACGCTTGTCGGTAACATGCACCTCAAGCACCGCGCGAATGTTCTCTTCCACGGTCAGGCCGCGAAAGATCGACGCTTCCTGCGGCAGGTAGCCGACACCAAGGCGGGCGCGGCGATACATCGGCATTGAGGTCACATCGTTGCCGTTGATCGAGATCGTTCCGGCATCCACCGGCACGAGGCCGGTAATCATGTAAAAACAGGTCGTCTTGCCGGCACCGTTCGGCCCGAGCAGGCCGACGGCCTCACCACGGCGAACCACGAGCGAGGCGCCATTCACCACACGACGGGAATTATAGGTCTTGGTCAGCCCGTGGGCGATTAGCGTGCCTTCATAGCGCGACTTGTCGCCCGGCAGGATTGCCGGGGCAGCCGGCTTCTTGGCCTGCTTGGACTTGGTAAGGAAGGGAATGTGCACGTTCACGCTGACCCGTCAGTTGCTCTTCTGGGATTTGGGGTCGAGCTGAATCTGGACGCGCCGGCCACAGCTGTCGAGCTTGGCCTGGCCAGAATTCATCTGGACGGTGAGCTTGCAGCCGACGAAGACATTCTGCCCCTCGGACAAAACGACCCGCTCGCCTTCGAGCACGAAGACCTGCTTGGTCATGTCGAAATAGCCCTTGTCGGCCGTCGCCTGCTGCGTCTCCGACTGCAGGAAGACCTTGTCCATCACATCGATCTTTTCGATGTCGGCATTGCCCTGCGTAACCGTTGTGCCCTCGCCGCGATAGAGAACCGTCATGGAGCCGGCCTGCAGGGTGGTCGTGCCCTGAACCACCTTCACATTGCCGGTGAAGAAAGCCTTCTTTTCCGCCTCGCGGATCTCGAGCGCATCGCTTTCGATCTGGATCGGCTGGTCGTTGGAAAGCTTGAGCCCGTCCATCTGGCTGCTGGTTGTCTGAGCCGAGACAAGCGCGGTGAAACCGCTTGCGGAAAGCAGGAGGAAGCCAGCGACGGAAATCTTGGCGAAGGAGCGGTGAATCATGGCTGGGCGGCTTCCATTGACCGATTGCTGCGAAGGGCGGACGGCTCGATGTTCAACTTGACGGCGCCCGTAAATATCATGGTTCGCCCCTTATCCTTCATCTCGAGCGAGTTCGCAACAATCGACGCGCCTTTGGTCTGGATAGCCACCGGGTCATCGGTCTTCATGGTGCCGCCCCCGATGTCCAGATTGGCAGAGCCGAACTGGGCATCGATGCCGCTGCTCAAATTCAGCGTGAACGGTTTGTCGAGATTGAGGAGGTTGGCGCCCCGATCGAAGATGCCGCTCGTCGCCACTACGCGGGCCAGGACCTTGTCATTGACAGGCACGGCTGCGGCGATCGACTCGAGCGTGATCATGTTGGGATTCTTGATATCCTGCAGGGCGCGTTCGGCCCGCAGTGAATAGCGAACGCCTTCGGAATTGCGGCCCGCGATCGCAGGCTTCTCCATGACGACCTTGCCGTCTTCGATCTTGGCGGATTCGATCTGCAACTCGTCCGGCATGAGGCCGCGCACGAGGGACACCGCGACGAAGGCAAGCGTGATCCCAAGTGCCACGACCGGCAGGAGAATGCGCAGACGCCGCACCCGCCGCGAATGGCTCATCGCCCTGCGATAGGTGTCGGCACCGGAGCCGTGTCCAGTGGCCGGCGCGCCATCATGTGTTGATTGCAGCATTAACAGGAACCCGTTTTCATGGCGGCCAGCCGAAGCCCGCTCGCCCATTCTCGTCGTTTCGCATGTCTATGGGATGTTGCCAATATGGATTGTGGCAGGCCCATTACAAGAAGCATGCCAGATCGACGATGCAGCGGTCCCGCGGAGAAAGTGAGGCAGTGTCGTTCACGAATCCGCATGTGATGGGCGTCATAGCACTCGCAAAGCCGGCACTTTATGGTTAAGTTGTTCCTTGACTGAGCTTTTTTGCTTTGGCACCTTTGTCAGCACTCACGTCACATTAGAAAATTCAGGGGGTCCGCGTGATAAAGTCGGAATTGGTGCAGATCGTCGCGGCCCGTAATCCGCATCTCTATCACCGGGATGTCGAAAATATCGTAAATGCAGTTCTTGACGAGATCACCGACGCGCTGGCAGCCGGCAATCGTGTTGAGCTGCGTGGCTTCGGCGCTTTTTCGGTCAAGAATCGCCCCTCCCGCTCTGGACGCAACCCGCGCACCGGCGAGACAGTCTTCGTCGAGGAGAAGTGGGTGCCCTTCTTCAAGACCGGCAAGGAACTGCGCGAGCGTCTGAACCCCGGCATGGGCGACGAAGACGACGAATAAGCGCTTTTCGCGTTGAAAATTCCGCCTCTGTCCTTAACTTGAACCTCTGAGAGGTCCCGGCAGGGGGCCGGAAGAGATGAGGGAGTTGTCGAGATGGTCCGGAAAATCGTGAGCCTCGTGGTATTCCTTCCGCTCGGTGTGCTGCTGGTCGTTCTGGCCGTTGCCAACCGTGCCTCGGTCAATCTGGCCCTCAACCCGTTCAATCCGGCTGATCAGGCGCTGTCCGTCTCCGCACCCCTCTTTGTCTTTCTGATAGTGGCCGTCATGCTCGGCGTCCTTCTCGGCGCCACGGTGACCTGGTTCACTCAAGGCAAGCACCGCAAGAAGGCGCGCAACCAGTCCCGCATGGCCCAGCAGTGGCAGGCCGAAGCCGATCGGCAGAAGACGCGGGCCGAAGAGATTGCCGGCTCGACCCTTCCCCAACTCGGTGCCCGCTAGGCCCCGGCAAACCTGAGCGACGGTCGCTCTCGGCAAATTTCCTTTCCGCGCCGGGCCGGCAATGCTAAGGGCTGGCCGAGACGAACACGACCCACGGATCATTGACGTGAAGAACAAGGAACGTCGCCCCGGCGCCAAGCCATTCCCGGGAGCGAAGGCCAAAGGCAGTGGCGAGACACGGCCGGCAACGGCAAAGCCTTACGCATCGAAGGGCAGGGACGAGCGCCAGGCCCGCGCGCCGCGCCGTGATGCCGAGGCACCAAAGCCGAAGCCCCAGCCGCAATCGCCCGATACGACGGCTGAACCCACCCGTGCTCTGACGGTCCGCAACGGTGATCGCCCGACAGAGCGCGTGCCGCTGATCCTCGAATCCTCGGGTGCCGGCGATTTCCACCTGATCGACAGCGGCGATGGCCTAAAGCTCGAGCAATACGGTCCCTATCGCATCGTGCGCCCGGAAGCCCAGGCCCTGTGGCCGAAGGCGCTGCCCACCCATGTCTGGGACAAGGCCGACGCCGTGTTCACCGGCGACACGGACGAAGACGGCATGGGCCGCTGGCGCTTCCAGCGCGAGGCGCTTGGCGAAACCTGGCCGCTGTCCCTGCTCGGCGTTGATTTTCACGGCCGCTTCACCGCCTTCCGCCATGTCGGTGTTTTCCCGGAACAGATCGCCCATTGGAGCTGGATGAAGCAGAAGATCGAGGCTGCCGACCGGCCGCTCAAGGTCCTGAACCTCTTTGGTTATACCGGTGTCGCCTCGCTCGTGGCCGCCGCTGCTGGCGCCGAGGTCACCCATGTCGATGCTTCCAAGAAGGCTATCGGTTGGGCGCGGGAGAACCAGTCGCTGAGCCGCCTCGACAAGGCGCCGATCCGCTGGATCTGCGAAGATGCGATGAAGTTCATCCTGCGCGAGGAACGTCGCGGCCACCGCTACGACATCATCCTCACCGACCCGCCGAAATTCGGCCGTGGCCCGAACGGTGAAGTCTGGCAGCTCTTCGATCACCTGCCGTTGATGCTCGATATCTGCCGCGAGCTTCTGGCGCCGAAGGCCGTCGGCCTCGTGCTCACAGCCTATTCGATCCGTGCCAGTTTCTATTCCATCCACGAACTGATGCGCGAGACCATGCGCGGCAAGGGCGGCCTGGTCGAGTCCGGCGAACTCGTCATCCGCGAGGCCGGTCTCGACGGCAAGACGCCGGGGCGTGCGCTCTCCACCTCTCTCTTCAGCCGCTGGGTGCCGAAATGACCGACGACTATCGAAACGAAGGCCCGCGCCGCGTCGGTCAGGTGAAGGAAGTCACCAGCCTCGCCAACCCCATCATCAAGGACATCAAGGCTCTTTCCCAGAAGAAGAGCCGCGACGAAAGCCGCACCTTCCTTGCAGAAGGCTTGAAGCTTGTTATCGATGCGCTCGATCGCGGCTGGACCATCCGCACCCTCGTCTATGCCAAGGCCGGCAAGGGCAAGCCCCTGGTCGAAAAAGTCGCCGCCCGCACCGTTGCAGCAGGCGGCCTGGTGCTGGAAGTCAGCGAAAAGGTTATGTCCTCGATCACGCGGCGCGACAACCCGCAAATGGTCGCCGCCGTCTTTGAACAGCGCTGGACGCCGCTCAATGACATCCAGCCGAAGGGCTCGGAAACCTGGATCGCGCTCGACCGCGTCCGCGATCCGGGCAATCTCGGCACCATTATCCGCACGGCCGACGCCGTAGGCGCGTCCGGTGTCATTCTCGTAGGTGATTGCACCGATCCCTTTTCCATGGAAACCGTGCGCGCCACTATGGGCTCGATGTTCGCCCTGCCGCTGGTGAAGACCACACCGGCCGATTTCCTGAAATGGAAGAAGTCCGTGGATACTCGCCTCGTCGCCACGCATCTGGCCGGCGCCGTCGATTACCGCACCATCGACTACCGCTCCAAGCCGGTCATCCTGATGATGGGCAACGAGCAGTCGGGCCTGCCGGATGAGCTGGCTCAGGCAGCAGACAAGCTCGCCCGAATTCCCCAGGTCGGCATGGCCGATAGCCTGAACCTCGCAGTCGCCACCGGCGTCATGCTGTTCGAGGTCCGCCGCCACCTGCTCGCCCTCGATGGAGCCAAGTGACCATGCTTGCCGCCTTCAACCGGCCCGGTCCGGTCCTGATCTTCATCGCCATCGCCCTGATCCTTGATCAGGCGATCAAATATGCGGTGGAGATCTATCTGCCGATGCATGAACTGATCCCGGTCATGCCTTTCTGGGCGCTCTACCGGACCCATAATCTCGGCGTCGCCTTCTCCATGCTGTCGCATCTCGACAGCTGGTTCATCGTCGGACTGCGCCTCGTGATCGTGGCTTTTGTCCTGTGGCTCTGGCGGAAGACCAGCCCTGAGCAGCATTTCGCCCATCTCGGCTTTGCGATGATCATCGCAGGCGCGCTTGGCAACATCATCGACCGCCTCACCTATGGCTATGTGGTCGACTATATCCTCTTCTACACCCAGACATGGTCCTTCGCCGTCTTCAACCTGGCGGATAGTTTCATCACCATCGGCGCGATCTTCATCGTCATCGACGAGATCATCCAGCACCGTAAGCCGGAGCCGCCGGAGGCTTGACGGAGGCGGAAGCCTCCGAAGTTTTGTCACTTTCCTGTAGCAGTCTCGTGTTTAAAGGCCCGTGACTTCAACGCTGGACAGATCCGATGAGCGTGGAACTGATCGAACGAGACCTTCTTCTGGAAAACCCGGCCGTTATGCCGCTGGGGCTTCCCGCTTCGCGCGATATCCTGGGCCGAATTGGTAGCCTGGAAACGCGCATTGCCCGCACCGAACGCGAGATCGACGCGGCCCAGGCCGTGCGCTACCGCGTCTTCGTCGAGGAGATGAAGGCGCAAGTCTGCGTTGAAGATGCCCGCCGCGGCCGGGAAGTCGACAGCTGGGATAGCCTCTGCGATCATCTCCTGGTTCTCGACCGCTCGATCGATGGTGACGCCGAAGACCAGATTGTCGGTACCTACCGCCTGCTGCGCCATGAAGTGGCGATCGCGCATGGCGGCTTCTATTCCGGCTCCGAATTCGGCGTCGACGCACTCGTCGCCCGCCATCCGGAAAAGCGTTTCATGGAGCTCGGCCGCTCCTGCGTGCTGCCGCAGTATCGCACCAAGCGCACGGTCGAACTGCTCTGGCAGGGTTGCTGGGCCTATGCCTTGCATAACCGCATCGATGCCATGTTCGGCTGCGGTTCCTTCCCCGGCGTACAGCCGGAGGAGCATGCGCTGGCGCTCTCCTTCCTGCACCAGAATGCAGTCGCCAAGGGCGAATGGGCGGTCGACGCACTGCCCCATCTCTACCGCGAGATGGACCTGATGCCGTCCGAAGCCGTGAATGCCCGCCGCGCACTCTTCGCGATGCCGCCGCTGATAAAGGGCTATCTCCGCCTTGGTGCCATGGTCGGCAATGGCGCGGTGGTCGACCAGGCCTTCAACACGACGGATGTCCTGATCATCCTGCCCATCGCCAGCATTTCCGGCCGCTACGTCAACTATTACGGCGCCGACGCCGGCCGCTTCGCCAGCGCCAGCTGACGATCGTCTCTTCTCCCCGGCGGGGAGAAGATCCCGGCAGGGAGATGAGGGGGCGGCGAAGCCGAACCACAAAGTCGTCAGTGCTTGCCGATCATTGCGAAACGGCACACCCGCCTGATTGCACCCGGCTGACACGCCGCTGGCAATCTTCCGTGGCCTCCACCCTTACCACCCGCATCGGCACTTCCGCTACCATCGGCATGTCCGCAAGCTCCCGAAGGCTCATTTCCCGCAAAGCAGGATGCCCCATGGGATCATGCCGCCAGTCCCGCACCACCGGTGTCACGGGTTGTCGTTGTCTCCAGAAAAACTTGAACATGGCCTCGCCTCGATAAACTGGAAGGAAGGCGTGAACCTTCGGAACAGGCTTCAGCATCGGCCTTCAGGTGGCAAAATTCAATTGAGTTTTGCCCCTGTTGACTATAGTTTTCCTATATGAAGAACCTCAATCAGGTGCACCTCAACGGTTTGCGTGCCGTCGAAGCCGCTGCCCGCCTTGGCTCACTCCAGGCGGCCGCGGAAGAGCTTGGCGTCTCCATCGGCGCCGTCAGCCAGCAGGTGATCAAGACCGAACAGCAGCTCGGCCGCCCGCTCTTCGAGCGCACTAGCCGTGGCATGGTCCCGGTCGAATCGGCGATCGATGTGCTGGCACGTTTGTCCGATGGCTTCCGCCACCTCTCGGGCGGCGTGGCCCTTGCCAGACGCAGCGACGAGAGCGTGCTAACAATCTCCGTCGCCCCGGTCTTCGCCGCCCGCTGGCTCGTCCACCGCATTCCCGCCTTTTCCGAGCGCTTCCCGGAAATCGGACTGCGCATCGACGCGAACGACCGCCTGACCGATGCCAGCCAGACCGACGTCGATCTGAGGATCCGTGTCGGACGTGGCCACTGGCCGGGTTTCAAGGCCGAACTCATCCTGGAGCAACGGGTCGCCCCGCTCTGCACCCCCGCCATGGCCGAAAAGCTGCGCGAACCCGCCGACATCCTCGATCTGCCGAAGGTCATCGATGGCAGGGCCATGTTCACCTGGGATGTCTGGCTATCGGAGGTCGGTGTTGAAGGCGCCGAGATCAAGGCGCGCCACACCTTCAGCGAGGCTTCGCTCTGCCTCGACGCGACCATCGCGGGGCAGGGGGTGATGCTTGCCTGGCAGACGATCGCGTCGCATCAACTGCAGCACGGCCAGCTTGTCGCGCCCTTTGGTCCTGCAGTCAAAACAGGCTTCGGCCACTACTTCGTGACCGCAGAGAATGCGAGGCGCTCCGACAAGGTGGAGAAGTTCAAGCGCTGGCTGAAGCGTGAGATCGAGGAGGACATGGAGCGGCTGGCAAAAGCCGCTCCGGTCTTCGCTTAACCCGCGGCGTTGTAGGCCGCGATCGCTGCCATATTGACGATGTCGCTGTCCTTGGCGCCCATCTGTGCGATCTGCACCGACTTTTCTAGGCCGATCAGGAGCGGACCCATCACGGTCAGCCCGCCCAGTTCCTGCAGCATCTTGGTCGAGATTGCCGCCGAATGGATCGCCGGCATGACCAGCACATTGGCTGTGCCCGACAGGCGGCAGAAGGGATACTGCTCCATCCGGTGCTGGTTGAGCGCAATGTCGGCGCCCATCTCGCCATCATATTCGAAGGACACGCCGCGCCGGTCGAGGATCTTCACGGCTTCCCGAACGCGTTCGGAGCGTTCGCCGGTTGGATGGCCAAAGGTCGAGTAGGCAAGCAGTGCCACCCGTGGTTCAAGCCCCAATCGATGGGCGACGCCAGCCGCTTCTTCTGCGATATCGGCCAGTTCCTCGGCGGTCGGCATGTCGTGCACGGCGGTATCTGCGACGACAATCGTGCGCCCACGGGCCAGCGCCAGCGACACCCCGATCACGCGGTGGCCGGGTGCCGTGTCGATGCAGCGGCGCACGTCCTCAAGCGCCGTCGAATAATTGCGCGTCGTGCCGGTCACCATCGCATCGGCATCACCAAGAGCCACCATGCAGGCGGCGAAGTGGTTGCGGTCGGTGTTGATCAGCCGCTGCGCATCGCGATGCAGGTAGCCCTTCCGCTGCAGGCGGGCATAGAGATATTCGGTGTAGGCATCGACGCGGGTCGACATGCGCGCATTGACCACCTCGATGCCAGGGCGGTCGAGATCGATCCCGGCCCGCTCGGCGGTCGCCTTCAACGGCTCGTCGCGGCCAAGCAGGATGGCAGTGCCGAGCCCCTGGTTGACGAAGGAGATGGCCGCACGCATCACCTGCTCCTCTTCGCCTTCGGCAAAGACGACGCGTTTGGGGTGGCTGCGCACGTGTTCGTAGATCCGCTGTGTGGCGGCAGCGATCGGGTCGCGCCGGGCGGAAAGTTCATGCGCATAGGCGCCGAGATCCTCGATTTCCTTGCGCGCCACGCCGCTTTCCATCGCAGCCTTCGCGACGGCAACCGGGATCGCCGAGATCAGCCGGGGATCGAAGGGCACGGGAATGATGTATTGCGGCCCGAAGCGGGGACGCTCGCCCTGATAGGCGGCCGCTACATCATCAGGCACATCCTCGCGCGCCAGATCCGCGAGCGCCCGGACGGCGGCGATCTTCATCGCGTCATTGATCTGGCTGGCGCGCACATCGAGCGCACCCCGGAAGATGTAGGGAAAGCCCAGAACATTGTTCACCTGGTTCGGATAGTCCGAACGTCCGGTGGCCATGATCGCATCGTCGCGGATCGCAGCCACTTCCTCAGGCGTGATTTCCGGGTCCGGATTGGCCATGGCGAATATGATCGGGTTCGGCGCCATCGAGGCCACCATCTCGGAAGACAGCGCACCCTTCTGCGACAGCCCGAACACCACGTCGGCGCCGACCATCGCTTCCTTCAAAGACCGACGGTCGGTCTTCACCGCATGGGCCGACTTCCACTGGTTCATGCCCTCGGTGCGGCCCTGATAGATGACGCCCTTTGTGTCGCAGAGAATGATGTTCTCGCCGTTGAAGCCCATGGCCTTGATCAGCTCGATACAGGCGATGGCCGCAGCCCCCGCACCGTTGCACACGAGCTTGGTCGTCTTGAAGTCGCGCCCTGTCAGCTCCAGCGCATTGATCAGGCCGGCAGCCGCGATGATCGCGGTCCCATGCTGGTCGTCGTGGAAGACCGGAATATCCATCAGCTCGCGCAAGCGGCTTTCAATGATGAAACAGTCGGGCGCCTTGATGTCTTCAAGATTGATGCCGCCGAAGGAGGGGCCGAGATAACGCACGCAGTTGATAAACTCGTCGACATTCTCCGTGTCGACCTCGAGATCGATCGAATCGACATCGGCGAAGCGCTTGAAGAGAACGGACTTGCCTTCCATGACGGGCTTGGAGGCCAGCGCCCCAAGATTGCCCAAGCCCAGGATGGCGGTGCCGTTCGAGATGACGGCGACCATGTTGCCACGGGTCGTATAATCATAGGCCGTCGCCGGATCAGCGGCGATCGCCTTCACGGGAACGGCAACGCCCGGGGAATAGGCGAGCGACAGATCGCGCTGGGTCGCCATCGCCTTTGTCGGCGTGATCTCCAGCTTGCCTGGGCGGCCTTGGGAGTGAAAGTCCAGCGCTTCCTGTTCCGTCACCGAGACTTTCGTCCGGCCGGTCGTCTTCTCGTTTGCCATGCTTCCCCTCACCTTGTTGTGGGCAGCGGGCGATCGCCGGCCCATCCTGGTTGTTTTTCCTCGCCTTAAGTCGTTAGTGTTGCACGACTTCCTTTTCAAGAAAACATTGAGCCCGTGACGCTATATCAAGCCACCCAAAGTGATGTCCTGAACGTCGCCGAGCTGACCTCGGAAGAGAGCCGCGCAACGGCCACTCCGATGATGGAGCAATTCATCGAGATCAAGGCCGCCAATCCCGGCAGCCTGCTTTTCTATCGCATGGGCGATTTCTACGAGCTCTTCTTCGAGGACGCGGTTGACGCCTCCCGTGCGCTCGGCATCACGCTGACCCGGCGTGGCCAGCATCTTGGCCAGGACATCCCCATGTGCGGCGTGCCCGTTCATGCGGCCGACGATTACCTGCAGAAGCTGATTTCGCTCGGCTTCCGCGTTGCGGTCTGCGAACAGATCGAGGATCCGGCAGAGGCCAAGAAGCGCGGCTCGAAATCGGTCGTAAAGCGCGACGTTGTGCGCCTCGTCACGCCGGGTACCATCACAGAAGACAAGCTCCTCTCGCCGTTCGAATCCAATTACCTGATGGCGCTCGCGCGCATCCGGGGCGGATCCGCCCCGCAGCTGGCGCTCGCCTGGATCGATATCTCCACCGGCATCTTCCGCCTCGCCGAAACCACCGAAACGCGCCTGCTCGCCGACATCCTGCGCATCGAGCCGCGCGAGCTGATCGTACCCGATACGATCTTCCACGACGAAGAGCTGAAGCCCGCTTTCGACGTGCTCGGCCGCGTGGTCGTGCCCCAGCCGGGCGTGCTCTTCGACAGCGCCAGCGCTGAAGGCCGCATCGCCCGTTACTTCGGCGTCGGAACGCTGGATGGCTTCGGCGCCTTCTCCCGCGCCGAGATCGCGGCGGCTGCCGCGGCCGTTGCCTATGTCGAGAAGACCCAAATCTCCGAGCGCCCGCCGCTCGGCCTGCCCGAACGCCAGAATGCGGCCTCCACCCTCTTCATCGACCCTGCCACACGCGCCAACTTGGAACTGGTGAAAACGCTGTCCGGCGACCGCAACGGCTCGCTGCTGAAGGCCATCGACCGCACCGTCACCGGCGGCGGCGCGCGCCTGCTGGCGGAGCGCCTGATGTCGCCGCTGACCGATCCGGAAGCGATTGCCGACCGCCAGGATTCGATTGTCCATCTGCTGGCCGACGGCCTGCTCGTTGACCGCCTGCGCGACGCCCTGAAGCGCGTGCCCGATATGCCGCGCGCGCTTTCCCGTCTGGCGCTCGATCGTGGTGGCCCGCGTGACCTCGGTGCAATCGTCGCGGGCCTTGCCGCCTCTGCCGAAGTTGGCCGACTGCTCGATCCGTCCAACCTGCCGACGGAACTGTCCGAGGCTCTTGCCGACCTCGCAGCCTTGCCCGCAGATCTTGGCTCCAGCCTGGCCGCGATGCTTGGCGATGAATTGCCGCTCCTGAAGCGCGACGGCGGTTTTCTACGCGATGGTGCAATTCCCGAACTCGACGAACTCAGGGCACTACGCGACCAGTCGCGTCGCGTCATCGCCGGCCTGCAGCTGCAATATGCCGAGGAAACCGGCATCAAGTCCCTGAAGATCAAGCACAACAACGTGCTCGGCTATTTCATCGAGGTCACCGCCGGCAATGCTGGCCCGATGACCGACACGGACGAGGCGAAGTCCCGCTTCATCCATCGCCAAACCATGGCCAATGCCATGCGCTTCACCACCACCGAGCTCGCCGATCTCGAAAGCCGGATCGCCAATGCCGCAGGCCAAGCTCTGTCGCTGGAGCTCGCCGCCTTCGACCAGATGGTAAGCCAGGTCGTCTCAGCCGCGGAACCCATCAAGGCTGCTGCCCGTGCACTTGCGGTGATCGATGTCGCCGCTGGACTTGCAGCGCTTGCCGAAGAGCAGGGCTATTGCCGCCCGCTGGTCGATGATTCCAGAATGTTTGCCATCACCGCCGGTCGCCATCCGGTCGTCGAGCAGGCGCTGCGCCGCCAGGCAGCCAGCCCCTTTATCGCCAATGATTGCGATCTCTCGCCCAATGACACCAAGGGCCCCGGCGCCATCTGGCTGCTGACCGGTCCCAATATGGGCGGTAAATCGACCTTTCTGCGCCAGAATGCGCTGATCGCCATACTCGCCCAAATGGGCTCTTTTGTGCCCGCCGGTGCCGCCCATATCGGGATCGTCGATCGCCTCTTCTCCCGCGTTGGCGCCTCCGACGATCTGGCGCGCGGCCGCTCCACCTTCATGGTCGAGATGGTCGAAACCGCCGCCATCCTCAATCAGGCCACGGATCGCTCGCTGGTCATACTAGACGAGATCGGCCGTGGCACGGCGACCTTCGACGGCCTTTCCATCGCCTGGGCGGCCGTCGAGCACCTTCACGAGGCAAACCGCTGCCGCTCGCTCTTCGCCACCCATTTCCACGAGCTGACGGCGCTCTCGGAAAAGCTCGCCCGCATGTCGAACGTGACGATGCGCGTCAAGGAATGGGATGGCGACGTGATCTTCCTGCATGAGGTCGGCCCGGGAGCTGCCGATCGCTCCTATGGCATCCAGGTTGCCCGGCTTGCCGGTTTGCCGGCTGCCGTCGTCGCCCGTGCCCGCGAGGTTCTGACCCGCCTGGAAGACAGCGACCGCAAGAACCCGGCCGCCCAGTTGATCGATGATTTACCGCTTTTCCAGGTCGCCGTCCGTCGCGAGGAGATCCAGAAATCCGGCCCGTCGAAGGTCGAGGAGGCCTTGCGCTCACTCGATCTTGACGACCTCACGCCTCGCCAGGCGCTCGATGCGCTCTATGATCTCAAGAAACAACTTGGCAAGCCTTGACCGGTAGAGTGCCTGTCAATCGCGCCCGAAAAGCGCTATAGCGCCACCAATCCCGGCTGATTCCCGGGTCCCAAGAGATGATGCCGCCCCCATGGCCAAAGCAGACCTCGCCTTCGACGATCTCCTCGATATCGACGCGCTTCGTGCGTCCTGCAAGACGGTCGCGGAGGCCGGATGCGGCAACATGCTGGAGACCCGCTCGAAGCTCTTGCCGATCCTGAAAAAGGCCTCGGCCGATGCCCGCGAACAGGCGCGCCTGAAGCTCTTTGAAGATGGCAGCGGCATGAACTGCGCCAACCGCATCTCCTGGATCCAGGACCAGCTGATCTCGGTGATCTTCGATTTCGCCCGGATCCATGTTTATCCGAAGGACACCGACGGTCTCTCGGTCGCCGCCGTCGGCGGCTATGGTCGCGGCACGCTCGCACCCGGCTCGGATATCGATCTGCTCTTCCTGCTGCCAGCCAAGGCCGGCCCCGCGATGCACAAGGCAGTCGAGTTCGTGCTCTATCTCCTCTGGGATGTCGGCTTCAAGGTCGGCCATGCCACCCGCACGGTCGAGGAGTGCATCCGCCTGTCGAAGTCGGACATGACGATCCGGACCGCAATCCTCGAAACCCGCCACATCTGCGGCGACGAGGCCCTGATCACGGAGCTGCAGCACCGTTTCGACCAGGAAGTCACGACCGGCACCGCGCCCGAATTCATCGCCGCGAAGCTTGCTGAACGCGACGAGCGCCATCGCAAGGCGGGTGACAGCCGTTATCTGGTCGAGCCGAACGTCAAGGAAGGCAAGGGTGGCCTGCGCGACCTGCAGACCCTCTTCTGGATTGCCAAATACAATTACCACGTCCGCGATACCGACGAACTGGTGCGCCTCGGCGTGCTCTCGCGCCACGAGTGGCGCCTCTTCCAGAAAGCGGATGACTTCCTCTGGGCCGTCCGCTGCCACATGCACTACCTGACCAATAAGCCGGAAGAGCGCCTCTATTTCGACATCCAGCCGGAGATCGCAAAAAGCCTCGGTTATCAGGCCCGCCCGGGTCTATCCGCCGTGGAGCGCTTCATGAAGCACTACTTCCTGGTCGCCAAGGACGTCGGTGACCTCACCCGCATCTTCGCCGCAGCCCTTGAAGACCAGCAGGCCAAGGCAGCGCCCGGCATCGGTGGCATGCTCGGCCGTTTCGCCAACCGCCCCCGCAAGATCCCCGGCGCCAGCGAATTCATCGATGATCGCGGTCGCATCGCGCTTGCCGATCCCGGTGTCTTCAAGAAAGACCCGATGTCGATCATGCGCCTTTTCCATGTGGCGGATCTAAACGGGCTCGAATTCCATCCGGACGCGCTGAAAGCCGTCACCCGCTCGCTGTCGCTGATCGACAATAATTTCCGTGAAAGCGAGGAGGCGAACCGCCTCTTCCTGTCGATCCTCACCTCCCGCAAGGATCCGGGCTTCATCCTGCGCCGCATGAACGAGGCCGGCGTGCTCGGCCGCTTCATCCCGGAATTCGGCAAGATCGTCTCGATGATGCAGTTCAACATGTATCATCACTACACCGTCGACGAGCATCTCATCCGCACCGTCGAGGTTCTGTCGGAAATCGACAATGGCAAGGCGGAGGAAGTCCACCCGCTCGCCAACAAGATCATGCCGGAGATCGAGGATCGTCAGGCACTCTACGTCGCGATCCTCCTGCACGACATCGCCAAGGGCCGCCAGGAGGACCACTCCATCGCCGGCGCCAAGGTCGCCCGCAAGCTCTGCCCGCGTCTCGGCCTCTCGCCCAAACAGACCGAAATGGTGGCCTGGCTCATCGACCAGCATCTGCTGATGTCCATGGTCGCCCAGACCCGCGATCTGCACGACCGAAAGACCATCACCGACTTCGCCGAAAAGGTGCAGTCGCTCGATCGCCTCAAGATGCTGCTGGTGTTGACGGTCTGCGATATCCGCGCCGTCGGCCCGGGTGTGTGGAATGGCTGGAAGGGCCAGCTCCTGCGCACGCTCTACTACGAGACCGAACTGCTGCTGTCAGGCGGCTTTTCCCAGGTCTCCCGCAAAGAGCGTGCCAAGCATGCCGCCGAGCAGCTTACCAAGGCGCTCGAAGGCTGGAGCCAGAAGGACCAGCGCACCTATACCAAGCTGCATTACGAGCCCTATCTGCTCTCCGTTGATCTCGAAGATCAGGTGCGCCACGCCCATTTCATTCGCCAGACGGACAAATCGGGCCAGGCGCTCGCGACGATGGTGCGCACCCACCAGTTCCATGCGATTACCGAGATCACCGTCCTTTCGCCCGACCATCCGCGCCTGCTGTCGATCATCGCCGGCGCTTGTGCAGCTGCCGGCGCCAACATCGCCGACGCGCAGATCTTCACGACCTCGGATGGCCGCGCGCTCGATACGATCCTGATCAACCGTGAATTCCCGATTGACGAGGACGAGACGCGCCGTGCTGCCACGATAGGTAAGATGATCGAGGACGTGCTCTCAGGCCGTAAGCGACTGCCCGAAGTGATCGCCACGCGCTCCAAGGGCAAGAAGAAGAACAAGACCTTCCCGGTCCAGCCGGATGTGCGCATCTCCAACGCGCTCTCCAACAAGTTCACCGTCATCGAGGTCGAATGCCTCGACCGCATCGGCCTTCTTGCCGAAATCACGGCGGTCCTGTCCGACCTCTCGCTCGACATCCACTCGGCTCGTATCACCACCTTCGGCGAAAAGGTCATCGACACCTTCTACGTTACCGATCTCGTCGGCCAGAAGGTCACCAACGAGAACCGCCAGGCGAATATAGCAAATCGCCTGAAGCCCGTGATGACCGAGCAGCCGGATGAGCTGAAGGACAATATGCCCTCGGGCATCATCGCCCAGCCACACCGCGCAGCACCAGCGCCGAAAAAGGCACGGGCCTGAGGAATGAGCCTCGTCAAGAAATTCATGACCGTCGGTGGGGCGACGCTCGGCAGCCGCATCTTCGGCTTCGCACGCGAAACCCTGATGGCCGCAGCGCTGGGCACCGGCCCGGTCGCAGACGTCTTCTACGCCGCCTTCCGATTTCCCAACCTCTTCCGGCGTCTCTTTGCCGAAGGCGCCTTCAACGCGGCCTTTGTGCCGCTCTTTGCCAAGGAGATCGAGGCAAACGGCATCGATGGGGCAAAGCGGTTTTCCGAGGAAGTCTTCGGGGTCCTCTTCTCGGTCCTGTTGATCCTGACCATCGGCATGCAGCTTTCCATGCCGCTGCTGGTGCAGTGGATCATTGCGCCGGGCTTTGCCGACGACCCGGAAAAGTTCAACCTGACGGTCCGCCTGGCGATCGTCATGTTCCCCTATCTCATGTGCATGTCGCTGACGGCCATGCTGAGCGGCATGCTGAATTCGCTGCACCACTTCTTCGCAGCCGCCATTGCCCCCGTCTTCCTCAATGTGCTGATGATCGGTGCCCTCGGCTGGGCGCTATGGACCGGGGCTGATCCCGCTGCCACCGCCTGGGCCTTGTCCTGGTCCGTGCTGGGGGCAGGCCTCTTGCAGATGGCCGTCGTCTACATCGGTGTGCGCCTTGCCGGCATCCGCATCGGCTTCAAGCGGCCGCGCTTCACGCCCAATGTGAAGCGTCTGCTGGTGCTTGCTGTCCCCGCTGCCGTCACCGGCGGTATCACCCAGATCAACCAGCTGATCGGCCAGGCCATCGCCTCGACCAAGGAAGGCGCGATTGCGGCTCTTCAATATGCCGATCGCATCTATCAGCTGCCCCTCGGCGTGGTCGGTGTCGCGGTCGGCGTCGTGCTCCTGCCGGAACTGGCCCGAGCCCTGAAGGGCGGGCACATGAAGGAGGCTGGCACGCTGCAGAACCGGTCGATCGAGTTCGTCCTGTTCCTCACGCTGCCTGCCGCTGCCGCCATCTGGGTACTCTCAGACGAGATTATTCGCGTGCTCTACGAGCGCGGCGCCTTTTCCGAGCAGAACACCGCCGTCGTCGCCTCGATCCTCGCCATCTACGGCATCGGTCTGCCCGGCTTCGTGCTGATCAAGGCCCTGCAGCCGGGTTACTATGCCCGCGAAGACACCAAGACCCCCATGCGCTTCACCATGGTCTCGGTCGCACTCAACACGGGTCTGGCCATCACGCTTTTCCCGATGTTCGAGGAAAGTGGCATCGCGATCGCCGAAGCTGCTGCCGGCTGGACCAACACAATTCTTCTATTCTCAGTCCTGCTCTGGCGCGGCCATCTCGTATTCGAATGGTCGCTCGTGACCCGCACGGCTCGCCTGATGATCGCGTCTGCGATCATGGCCAGCCTGCTCGTTTATCTCTCCGACCGCTGGTCCGCCTGGCTTGCGCCTTCAAGCCCGCTCTTCGACCAGGTGCTGGCGCTCGGCGGTCTGGTCGTGATCGCCATGCCGGTCTATTTCGGCATCGCTTTCCTGATCGGTGGCGCCGATATTGGCATCATCCGCCGCAGCCTGAAGCGCAGGAAGAAGACAGCCGACGAGGCCGCGACGACCTCAACCGATCCAGATCAGCAGTAGGTCCAGGTCCGCTTCGGTCCGATGTCGACATGCACGATGCCGTTGCAATAGCGGCCGATGCCGCCAATACCCGGCGCTGTGCGAGCCGCTGCGACAATCTTCTTTTCGGATACGCCGGGGACGCGAATATCGGCTGCAAAACAGTGGCTATGCTGGGAACGGCCCGAACGCGGGCGATGGCCGGAGGTCACGACCGGCTTCTTGCCGGTCTTCTTGGCGATATGGGCAAGGATGCCCTTGAGTTCGTCGGGAAAGCAGTTGGCTTTGACGCTGACGCGCTGCAGCGTGTAGGCGACAGCTGTGTCGTGCTTCATGAAAAAGTGTTGCTTCTTCTTCTCGACGGCCTCCACGGGGGAGAGGAGACAGACCGAAAGAACGCAGCCGAGCGCGACGCGAAACAAAGTGCGCATGAGTGACCTTCTGGAATGGGATTGTTGTTTTGAGCGATCCAGATCGCTTGTGGCGGTTTTTTATTCCCGCAAATGTGTCAAATTTGGTGCGCTTTGCTCATTTCTGCTTTTTGAGGTGTCGCAAGATCGCGAATCACTGCTCCGGTGCGTCGCGAATTCATTCCCTAAACCCCTCGATTCTGGGAGGAAATTTCCCTATGCGTGACATCGGGAACGACTTCGTCACACATCGAACCGAAAGTGCGATTTCATGAGCCGAAACAGTCTCTTTCTTGTCAGCCTGGTGGTCGACACCTATGATCGGGCGAAGGGCTTCTATTGCGATGGCCTCGGCTTCGAGTGCGTGGAAGACACCGCAATGCCTGATGGCAAGCGCTGGCTGGTGGTCCGCCCGAGGGGTGGCGAAGGCGCATCGCTTCTGCTCGCCGAGGCCTCGGACGAGACCCAGCGCGCGGCCATCGGCAACCAGACCGGCGGTCGCGTCGGCTTCTTCCTCGAAACCGATGATTTCGCCCGCGACCACCGCCGTTTCACGGAAGCCGGCGTCATCTTCCAGGAGGAGCCACGCTACGAGCCCTATGGCACTGTCGCCGTCTTTGCCGATCTCTACGGAAACCTTTGGGATCTGATCGAGCGGGCGAAGCCTCGGACGCAAAAGTGAGCGCTTGATTGCGCCCCTCCCGCCGTGCATAAGCCCTGACCGACGCGATCAGATGATCGGGCCCTCCACCAGCCTGTTGAGGACAAAAATGACTGAGTTCAAGCCGCTGGTATTCTCCGGCGTTCAGCCCACCGGCAACCTCCATCTCGGCAATTATCTCGGTGCGATCAGAAAGTTCGTCGCACTCCAGGAAAACAACGATTGCATCTACTGCGTCGTCGACTTGCACGCGCTGACGGCTCAGCTTGTCCACGAGGACATGGCGACCCAGATCCGCTCGATCACGGCCGCCTTCCTCGCCGCCGGCATCGACCCGAAGAAGCACATCGTCTTCAACCAGTCCCAGGTCCCGCAGCATGCGGAACTCGCCTGGATCTTCAACTGCGTGGCCCGCATCGGCTGGATGAACCGGATGACCCAGTTCAAGGACAAGGCCGGCAAGGATCGCGAGCAGGCCTCGCTCGGTCTCTACGCCTATCCGAGCCTTATGGCCGCCGACATCCTCGTCTACCGCGCCACCCATGTGCCGGTTGGCGAAGACCAGAAGCAGCATCTTGAGCTTGCCCGCGACATCGCCATGAAGTTCAACATGGACTTCAACGACAAGATCCGCCCGACGGGCCTCGGTATCGACATCAAGGTCGGCGAAGAGCCGGTGCATGCCTATTTCCCGATGGTCGAGCCGTTGATCGATGGTCCGGCCCCGCGCGTCATGAGTCTCAAGGACGGTACCAAGAAGATGTCGAAGTCGGATCCGTCGGATCTGTCGCGCATCAACCTGATGGACGACCAGGACGCGATCTCGAAGAAGATCCGCAAGGCGAAGACCGACCCGGATGCCTTGCCGAGCGAAGTCGATGGCCTCAAGGGCCGCCCGGAAGCCGACAACCTCGTCGGCATCTTTGCAGCCCTTGCCGACAAGTCGAAGGCCGATGTGCTTTCCGAGTTTGGCGGCCAGCAGTTCTCGGTCTTCAAGCCGGCGCTGATCGATCTCGCGGTCGAGGTTCTGGCCCCGATCAATGCCGAGATGCGCCGCCTCATGGAAGACCCCGGTCACATCGATGCGGTCCTTCGGGACGGCGGCGAGCGTGCCCGCACCCGCGCCGAAAAGACCATGAACGAAGTCCGCGACATCATCGGATTCGTGCGATAAGGTCGGCAGGCAGGCGGGTCCGCCCGGAGCCCGCTTTCGCCACATGATATCTGTCCGGCGGCGGGGTTCTCAATGGTTTCAACGCGTCTGTCACGTCTTGAAGGTCACCGCCGCAAGTTCATGGCGGTGATCGACAACACCCCGGAATGCTCGCGCGCGGTCCACTATGCCGGTCGTCGCGCCAAGAATTCCAACGGCGGACTGGTGCTGATCTACGTGATCCCGGAAGGCGACTTCCAGCAATGGCTGGGCGTCGAGGAGATCATGCGCGCCGAGGCACGCGAAGAGGCGGAAGCCATCATGGCCAAGGCCGCCCAGACGGTGCGTGACACGATCGGCATCGAGCCCGAGATCGTCATTCGCGAGGGAAGTTCCTTCGCTGAGATCAACGGCCTGATCGACGAAGACCGCGACATCGCCATCCTGGTTCTGGCCGCTGGCTCCACCAAGGAAGGGCCGGGACCGCTCGTTTCGATGATCGCCGGCCGTGGTGCCGCTTTCCCGATCCCGGTCACAGTCCTGCCGGACACGTTGACCAACGAGGAAATCGACGCGCTCTGCTAATTTCAACATCCTGTCGATCGTGTCTTGAAGATGCGACCCGCAGGGTCTATTTTTGAAACATTCTAATCTTTAGCGGCGTCTTCGCCGCCCGGAGGCCTAAATGTTCATCCAGACCGAAGCCACGCCGAACCCGGCGACCCTGAAGTTCCTCCCCGGCAAGGTGGTCATGGAAACCGGCACCGCCGAATTCCGCGACGAAGCAAGCGCCAGCGCTTCGCCGCTTGCCGCCCGCATCTTTGCGATCCCAGGCGTCACCGGCGTCTTCTTCGGCTACGATTTCGTCACCGTCTCCAAGGACGGCCCGGAATGGCAGCATCTGAAGCCGGCTATCCTCGGCACGATCATGGAACACTTCATGAGCGGTGCCCCGGTCATGGGCTCGGCCTCTACCTCGGCGCAGGTCGATGGTGACGAAGAATTCTTCGAGGCCGGCGACGAAACGATCGTGGCCACCATCAAGGAACTGCTCGAAACCCGCGTGCGCCCGGCCGTTGCCCAGGATGGCGGCGACATCACCTTCCGCGGCTTCAAGGACGGCAAGGTGTTCCTCAACATGAAGGGCTCCTGCGCCGGCTGCCCGTCCTCGACGGCAACCCTGAAGCATGGCGTCCAGAACCTGCTGCGCCACTTCGTTCCGGAAGTGCAGGAAGTCGAAGCGGTCTGATTGGACCGGACTGGAGACGACATGATCGTTCTTGCGATCGACACGGCGGGTGTGGACTGCGCAGCCGCCGTTTTTGATTCCGACAGTGGCAAACTGCTTGGCCGCGTCAGCGAAACCATCGGTCGCGGCCATGCCGAACGCCTGATGGCGATGATTGACGAGGCGCTGGTCGAGGCCAACCTCTCGCTCACAGATATCGGCCGCATCGGCGTAACCGTCGGCCCCGGCTCTTTCACCGGCATCCGCGTCGGCGTCGCCGCGGCCCGTGGCCTGGCTCTTGCACTCGGCGTGGAATGCGTTGGCGTTTCGACACTGGAAGTGTTGGCGCAGACTGCATGCGAATCCGAGAAAACGGTTCTCGCCGGCATCAACGCCCATCGCGACGAAGTCTATGCCCAGGGCTTCGAGGCTGGCGTTCCCGTTGGTGAGCCGCTGCTGCTCGATCTGGACGACTATCTTGCCCGCGCCGCTGTCCCGGGCACCGTGCTCGTTGGCTCCGCCTCGGCCCTCGCCGCAGACCGGAATGCCGAAACCGGTCCCGATCACTATCCCATCGAGATCGTCGCCCGCATTTCAGCAACAGCGAAAGCTCAGGGCAAGCCGAAGCCGCTTTATCTGCGCGGACCGGATGCGAAACCGCAGACCGGGTTTGCCGTATCGAGAGCCTGACATGCGCGACAGCCTGTTCTACCGCCAGCCCGAATTCGAAATCGTCCCCATGACCTCGGAGCATTGCCGTGCAGTCGCCGAACTGCATGGCCAGCGCTTCCCGCGCGCCTGGGGCGATGGTGAGTTCCTCAGCCTTCTGCTCCAGCCCAACAGCTTCGGCTTTGCCGCTTGGCAGACCAACACGCTGATCTTCAAGGCACCGCTTGCGGGTTTCGTGCTGTCCCGCGAAGTGGCCGGCGAGGCCGAGATCCTGACGATTGCTGTCGGTGAGAAGGTCGCCCGCTTCGGTCTCGGCTGGCGCCTCATGCAGGCGGCCCTGCGCGAGGCAAAGGGCAGGGGTGGCGAATCCATGTTTCTTGAGGTCGATGATGGCAACCACGCAGCCCTTGGCCTCTACCGCAAGCTCGGCTTCGAAAAGGCCGGCGAGCGTCCGGCCTATTACACCGATGAAAATGGCCGCCGGTCCTCCGCGCTTGTCATGCGTCGCGATCTTCGCTAACCGGTCCGTTGGACGAACCGACCATCTGCGGATATGAGCCTATGAATGACGCCCTGAAATCGCTGGAAACGCTGTGCGCCGAACGGGGCATGCGCATGACCGAGCAGCGGCGCGTCATCGCTCGCATCCTCGAAGACTCTGACGATCATCCCGATGTCGAGGAGCTCTATCGTCGTTCCTCCAAGATCGACGCCAAGATCTCGATCTCGACCGTCTACCGCACCGTCAAGCTCTTCGAAGATGCTGGCATCATCGAGCGTCACGATTTCCGCGACGGACGCTCGCGCTACGAGACCGTCCCGGAAGAGCACCACGATCACCTGATCGACCTGAAGACCGGCACCGTGGTCGAATTCCATTCGCCGGAAATCGAAGCGCTCCAGGAGCGCATCGCCCGCGAACACGGCTTCCGCCTCGTCGGCCATCGCCTTGAGCTCTATGGCATCCCGCTGTCGAAAGACGAGAAGTGAGCCAATGTCCGCCACGCCTGTGAGGCCCGCGTGATCAACTGGCTGAGGGTCGGCTTTTTCCTCCTGGTGCTACTGGTCGTCTCCGGCCTGATGATTCCCGTTCAGCTACTGGCCCTGAGGTTCGATTGGCCACTCCGTCGCCGCCTGCCGCGCTACTGGCATCGCATGGCGCTCTGGTTTCTCGGCATCCGCGTCCATGTCCACGGCGCGCTCGAAACGAACCGCCCCCTGATGATTGCCGCCAACCACGCCTCGTGGAAGGACATCCTCGTCCTCGGCTCGCTGGCCGACGTCGCCTTCATTGCCAAGACCGAAGTCGCCTCCTGGCCGGTCTTCGGTTTCCTTGCCAAGCTGCAGAAGACGATCTTCGTGGTGCGCGAAGAAAAACGCCGCACTGGCGAGCAGGTCAACGAGATTGCCGCCCGCATGGCCGATGGCGAAATCGTTGTGCTCTTCCCGGAAGGCACGACATCAGACGGCAACCGCATTCTCGGCATCAAGTCTTCGCTGTTCGGCGCCGCTGCCGCTGCCTTGCCGAACGAGGAGGATGGTGTCGTGCATGTCCAGCCGGTCGCCATCGCCTATACCCGCGTCCAGGGTATGCCCATGGGCCGCTACCACCGCCCGATCGCTGGCTGGCCCGGCGATGTCGGCCTCGTGGAGCACCTGATCGGCGTGTTGCGCGCCGGCGCGCTTGATGTCGATGTCACCTTCGGCGAGACGGTGGAGTTCAAAAAGGGCGACAGCCGCAAGGCGCTCGCCACCCGCACAGAGGAACAGTTGCGCGCCATGCTGCTCGCCCATCTGCGCGGGCGCCATCGACGCTAGAAGGCTCCGGCAATTTTTCAGTTTAATCGCGGGCCGAAAACCACTAAATAGCGCGCCATGACCCAGGAAACCGCGAGCCTCTCAGATACCCCGGCGCCGGGCGCTAACACGCGCAAGGTCTTCATCAAGACCTATGGCTGCCAGATGAACGTCTATGACAGCGGCCGCATGGCCGATGCCCTGGCGGCAGATGGTTATGCCCCGACCGAGGTCATGGAAGAGGCCGATCTCGTCCTGCTCAACACCTGTCACATCCGCGAAAAGGCTGCCGAAAAGGTCTATTCGGCGCTGGGCCGTCTGCGCGAGCATAAGAAGGCCCGCGCCGCTGAAGGCAAGGAATTCATGATCGGCGTCGCCGGTTGCGTCGCCCAGGCCGAAGGCGAGGAGATCTCCCGCCGCGAGCCTGCCGTCGACGTCGTCATCGGTCCGCAGACCTATCATCGCTTGCCGCAGGCCCTCCACAAGGCCCGCACCGGTGAGCGCGTGGTCGATACCGAATACGCGCTCGAAGACAAGTTCGAACACCTGCCGGATCCGACAAAGGTCATCGGCAAGCCGCGCTCGGTCACCGCCTTCCTCACCGTTCAGGAAGGCTGCGACAAGTTTTGCACCTTCTGCGTGGTGCCTTACACCCGTGGCTCCGAGGTCTCCCGCCCGCTCACACGGTTGCTAACGGAAGCCCGCCGTCTTGTGGATTCTGGCGTGCGCGAACTCACCCTGCTCGGCCAAAACGTCAATGCCTGGCATGGCGAAGACGAGAAGGGCAGGGCGATCGGCCTCGGCGACCTCCTCTACAAGCTCGCGGAAATCCCGGGCCTCGCGCGCCTGCGCTACACCACCAGCCACCCGCGCGACATGGACGATCGCCTGATCGAGGCCCATCGCGACCTGCGGATGCTGATGCCCTATCTGCATTTGCCGGTGCAGGCTGGCTCCGACCGGATACTCAAGGCGATGAACCGCCGCCACAAGGCGTCCGAATATGTCGCCCTCATCGAGCGCATTCGCTCCGTCCGTCCCGATATCGCTCTTTCAGGCGATTTCATTGTCGGGTTCCCCGGCGAGACGGATCAGGATTTCGAAGACACGATGGCCCTCGTGCGCGAAGTGAACTACGCGCAGGCTTATTCGTTTAAGTATTCGACACGTCCCGGAACACCCGGTGCCGATCTGCCCGATCACGTGGCCGAGGATGTGAAGACCGAACGCCTGGCACGGCTCCAGGCGCTGTTGCTGGAACAGCAGCAGGCCTTCATGCAGTCGATGGTTGGCAAGACCATGGATCTGCTCCTGGAGAAGCCGGGCCGCATGCCGGGACAGCTGATTGGACGCTCGCCTTGGCTGCAGTCTGTGAATGTTGATGCAATGTCATCGCAAATCGGTGACATTATACAGGTACGAATCACCGCAGCCGGCCCAAACAGCTTGTTTGCCGAGGTGGCAGAGGGTTAGAGTGAGGGCCTGAACCTGATCGCAACAGGAGCCTGATCGCTTGAACGCAACAGAAGTGGTTTCTTCACCCTCGCGCAATGTCCGCAACCCTGCGACCGACGCCAATCACTTCATCTTGACGTTCGAGAATAACAGGCTTGCGAGCGAGCTTTTCGGCCAGTTCGACCAGCATCTGAAATTGCTTGAGCAACGCCTTCAGATCGAGGCCCGTGCCCGCGGCAATTCCGTTGCCATCACAGGCGAACTCCAGGCCACCAACCAGGCCCGCCGTGCGCTCGATTTCCTCTATGCCCGTCTGCAGAGCGGTGGCTCGGTCGAAGCCTCCGATGTCGAAGGTGCAATCCGCATGGCAGTTGCCGCCGACGACCAGCTCACGCTGCCGACGCTGGAACGCAAGGCCAAGCTCTCGATGGCGCAGATCTCCACCCGCAAGAAGACGATCGCTGCCCGCACGCCCACTCAGGACGCCTATATCCGCGCGCTGGAACGGTCGGAAATGGTGTTCGGTGTCGGCCCGGCCGGTACCGGCAAGACCTATCTCGCTGTTGCCCATGCGGCACAGTTGCTGGAACGCGGTATTGTCGACCGCATCGTCCTGACCCGTCCGGCCGTTGAAGCCGGTGAGCGCCTGGGCTTCCTGCCCGGCGACATGAAGGAAAAGGTCGATCCGTATCTCCGCCCGCTCTATGACGCGCTCTACGACATGATCCCCGGCGACAAGGTCGAACGTGCGATCACCGCCGGCGTCATCGAAATCGCACCGCTCGCCTTCATGCGCGGTCGCACGCTCGCGAATGCCGCCATCATCCTCGATGAGGCACAGAACACCACATCGATGCAGATGAAAATGTTCCTCACCCGTCTTGGCGAAAACGGCCGCATGATCATCACCGGCGACCCAAGCCAGGTCGACTTGCCGCGCGGTGTAACCTCCGGCCTCGTCGAGGCCTTGCAGGTGCTTAAGGGCGTGGAAGGCGTGTCGGTCGTGCGCTTCAAGGATACGGATGTGGTGCGCCACCCGCTTGTTGGCCGCATCGTGCAGGCCTATGACGCCAAGTACAAGGTACAGGACGAGAGCGAGCAGAGCGAGCACTAAGCCCGCACTGCGATCAAACGATGAGCCAGTTGGACATACAGATCGCCGTCGAGGCAGACGGTTGGGCAGACGAGACCGCGCTGGAGGCTTTGGCCCTTCGCGTGCTCGGCACGGCCGAAACCTATATGGCGGCCAAGGAAAGCCAGCCCTTCCCGAAGCAGCCGACGGAGGTCTCGCTCGTCTTCGGTGATGACGACATGATCCGCGAGATCAATGCCGAATGGCGCAACAAGGACAAGCCGACCAATGTCCTGTCCTTCCCCGCCTTCCCGGTGACGCCGGGCAAGATGCCCGGTCCGATGCTGGGTGATATCATCATCGCGCGAGAGACCGTCGAGCGCGAGGCAGTCGAACTCGACAAGAGTTTCGAGGATCATCTGACGCATTTGATGGTCCACGGATTCCTGCATCTCTTCGGCTATGATCACATCGAAATTGACGATGCAGAGAAAATGGAATCGCTGGAGACTCGCATTCTGGCGGAACTTGGCCTATCTGACCCCTATGCGGGACAAGACCCGATCTGATAGTTTGGAACAATGACCGATTTTGCGACGAGAACGGCCCCCGAGGCCAAAGAGGGTAACGAGGGAGCGTCTTCCGAAGAGGGCAGTAGTCCTTCCCGAGCGGAAAGCTCGGCCCGACAACACCCTTCCTTCTGGGCCCGCCTGGGCCGTATTCTGAAGCCTTCCTCCTCCACCAGCCTGCGCGAGGACTTAACCGTCGCGCTGAAAGCTGATGCGAGCTTGGGCGAGGCCTTCACGCCCGAAGAGCGGGCGATGCTTCACAACATCCTGCGCTTCCGGGAAGTACGCGTCGAGGACATCATGGTCCCGCGCGTCGATATCGAGGCGGTCGACCAGAGCGTCACCATTGGTGAACTCATGACCATCTTCGATGTCTCCGGCCGCTCGCGTATGCCGGTATATGCCGAGACGCTGGATGACCCGCGCGGCATGGTCCACATCCGCGACCTCCTGTCTTACGTCACCAAGCAGGCCCGCAGCCGTAAGCGGGTCGCAAAGTCCACGGCAGCCCCAAATGGTGCCGAGAAGACGGAAAAGGTCGAGAAGTCGCCGGCGAAGCCCAAGATGGACTTCGATCTCGCCCGGATCGACCTCAGCAAGACGGTTGCCGAAGCCGGCATTATCAGGTCCATCCTTTTCGTGCCCCCTTCGATGCTCGCCTCTGACCTGATGACCCGCATGCAGGCCGCCCGTACGCAGATGGCTCTGGTCATCGACGAGTATGGCGGTACCGATGGTCTCGTCAGCCACGAGGACATCGTCGAAATGGTCATCGGCGATATCGATGATGAACACGACGATGAAGAAGTCATGTTCAGCCGCGTCTCCGACGACGTGATCGTCGCTGACGCTCGCGTCGAGCTCGAAGAGATTGCCGAAGCGATTGGCCCGGATTTTGATATCAAGGATCGCCTTGAAGACGTCGACACGCTGGGCGGCCTGATCTTCTCCGCGCTCGGCCGCATCCCGGCCCGTGGCGAAGTTGTCCAGGCGCTTGCAGGCTTCGAGTTCCACATCCTCGATGCCGATCCTCGCCGCATCAAGCGCGTTCGGGTTGCCCGCAAACGCGCCGGCGCGCGTCGCCGCTCGACGACAAAGGGTGAAGTCGATACCCGCGCCGACGGCGACGTCGATGCGAAGGCGACCAAGGTGGACGCTCCCGCGCAGGGAGAGACCGCACCCAAGGCCCGGGCCAAGGCACCGGCTAAGCCTCGTGCCACCAAGGCAGGGGTGAAGTCCTCAGAGCCATCGAAAGAACCGGTCGCCGAGAGCGTCGAGACCCCGCTGGAAAGCACCGACCGACCGTCAATCTGACGGTCGGGCTCCACCCAAGCGAAGACCGCGACACGGCTCCCGTTTTTTGGGAGACTGCCCGCGGTTGATTCGCGGTCATAAGGGGTGGATATGCAGGCTTTGGCAGCGAGGATCCTGCTGTTGTGGGGCGTGAGGCGAGCAGGCCTCGCCATTCTCGCAGGAGCAATCGGGGCGCTGGCGCTTCCGCCATTCAACATCTTCGCGGCGATGTTCGTGTCGTTCACGCTGCTTGTTTGGCTCCTCGACGGCGCGACAGGCAATGCGGAGACCGGGCGCGCAGGGTTCTCGTCTTCCTTCTGGATCGGCTGGCTCTTCGGCCTGGGCTATTTTGTCTGCGGCCTCTGGTGGCTCGGCAATGCCCTTCTCTTGGAGGCAGAGGAATTCGCCTGGGCGATCCCGCTCGCGGTTCTCGGTCTGCCGGCGGTCCTTGCCATCTTCTACGGCTTTGCGACCTTGCTCGCCCGCCTTGTTTGGTCCGACGGCATGGGGCGGATTGCAGCACTTGCCGCAGCGTTCGGCCTGCTGGAATGGCTTCGCAGCTTTGTTGCAACCGGCTTTCCCTGGAATGCCATCGGTTATGCCGCAATGCCCGTGCCTTTGATGATGCAGTCGAGCCATGTGCTTGGCATTCTCGCCATCACGCCGCTGGCTGTGTTTGTCTTCGCAAGCCCGGCGCTGCTTGGCACGCGCCGGGGTGCCTGGCCCGGTCTGCTGCTGGCCGGCACGCTTCTATTCGCTCATCTCGGCTACGGCGCTTTCCGCCTCTACGTCGACCCGCCCAAGGAAGGGGACACGACCGTCACTGTCCGTCTTGTCCAGCCGTCGATCGACCAGTCGCAGAAGATGGAAAACACCGATCGCATCGGCATCTTCGAGAAACATCTGGCGCTGACTGCCGCAGCGCCGGAAGAGGGCAGCAAGCGGCCGGACGTGATCGTCTGGCCGGAAACCTCCGTGCCCTTCATCCTGACCGAGAACCCGGATGCTCTGGTGCGCATCGGCGATGTTCTGCAGGATGGCCAGATCCTGCTCACGGGAGCGGTCCGTGCCGAGGAGCGAGGTGCAGGTCAGCCGCCGCTCTATTACAATTCGGTCTACATGATCGATGACAAGGGGCAGATCCTTGGCGCGAGCGACAAGGTTCACCTGACGCCGTTCGGCGAATATGTCCCCTTCGAAGACCTGCTCCGACAGTTTGGCATCGAGGAACTGATCAGCCTTCCGGGTGGCTTCACCGCAGCCTCGAGCCGCACGCCCTTGAAGCTTCCCTCCGGCATCGGGTTCTATCCGCTGATCTGCTATGAGGCGATTTTTCCGGGTGAGGTTGCATCGGATCTCGCCGGTGCGAGTGCCATTTTGAACGTCACGAACGACGCCTGGTTCGGGGCGACGCCTGGCCCTTACCAGCACTTCCTGCAGTCCCGGCTCAGGGCCGTTGAATCAGGCGTGCCGCTGATTCGGGTGGCGAACAACGGTATTTCGGCAGTTATCGATCCGCTCGGGCGTATCGTTCAGGGACTTTCTTTGAACACCGTTGGAGCTGTTGATGCAACTCTCAGTGTCAATTCTGTTCCAATTCGAGCCGGCTATAATCACGCTTTAAACCTTTGGTTGGTCGTCGGCGCGATGACTTTGATAGCCGCCTTTTCTAGTCTGGGTTTTATTAGGCGCACGAATTGACCAAAAACCCCTAAAATTGCATAGTGGCTTAGACCGGTAATCTGCAAGTATGCTGAAAGATCATCTACGGCGAGCACAACGTCTCGTTATCGTTAGGCGGGCATCGGGTTAGGGTCGCAACGCCAACAATTTGTCAGGACGACATTAATGATCGAGAACAAGAAGAAGCCGAACCCGATTGACATCCACGTCGGGAGCCGGATTCGCCTTCGTCGTACGATGCTTGGCATGAGCCAGGAAAAGCTTGGTGAAAGCCTCGGGATCACCTTCCAGCAGATCCAGAAATACGAAAAGGGTACCAACCGCGTCGGCGCGAGCCGCCTTCAGAACATCTCCAACATTCTGACTGTACCGGTTTCCTTCTTCTTCGAGGATGCGCCTGGCGACCAGCCGTCCAACGCGACCGGCATGGCAGAAGCATCGAGCTCCAACTACGTGGTCGACTTCCTGTCCTCCTCGGAAGGGCTCCAGCTCAATCGCGCTTTCGTCAAGATTGGCGACGCCAAGGTTCGCCGCAAGATCGTCGATCTCGTCAAGGCATTGGCGGCCGAAGCCGACAGCGAGTGAGCTGAATTATCCCTGACAAAGAGAGCGGCCGCAGGGCCGCTTTTTTTATGCGCATGGAAGGAAATGTTTACTCACATAAAGATATATTTATGTGGTTGTGTCCTTGTCATCGTCGCTTGAACTGGGTAACGATGCCGAAATCCATACTTTGAGGGGAATCCCGATGCGCGCAAACTACCTCTTCACCAGCGAATCCGTTTCCGAAGGTCACCCGGACAAGGTTTGTGACCGAATTTCCGACGAAATCGTCGATCTCGTTTATCGTGAAGCGGCCAAGACCGGGGTGGATCCCTGGACCGTGCGCATCGCCTGCGAAACCCTCGCCACAACCAACCGCGTTGTCATCGCCGGTGAAGTTCGTCTTCCGCCGAGCCTGATGAAGACCGACAAGAACGGCAACGAGGTCATCAACCCGGCCAAGTTCAAGTCCGCAGCCCGCAAGGCGATCCGTGACATCGGCTACGAGCAGGACGGCTTCCACTGGAAGACGGCCAAAATCGACGTGCTCCTGCACTTCCAGTCCGCCCACATTGCTCAGGGCGTCGACAAGGCTGCTGATAGCACCAACAGCGAAGGCGCTGGCGACCAGGGCATCATGTTCGGTTACGCCTGCAAAGAAACGCCGGACCTCATGCCGGCACCGATCTACTATTCGCACAAGATCCTGCAGACGCTGTCGACCGCCCGCAAGAAGGGGGAAGGCGACGTCGGCAAGCTTGGCCCGGACGCCAAGAGCCAAGTCACAGTCCGTTACGTCGACGGCAAGCCGGCTGAAGCCACCTCGATCGTTCTGTCCACCCAGCATCTCGACGAGACCTGGGATTCCAAGAAGGTTCGCCAGGTCGTCGAGCCCTATATCCGCGAAGCCCTGGGCGAACTGAAGATCGCCGACGATTGCGCCTGGTACATCAACCCGACCGGCAAGTTCGTCATCGGCGGTCCGGATGGTGACGCCGGCCTTACCGGCCGCAAGATCATCGTCGACACCTATGGCGGTGCAGCACCCCACGGCGGCGGCGCCTTCTCTGGCAAGGACACGACCAAGGTCGACCGTTCGGCAGCCTATGCAGCCCGTTACCTCGCCAAGAACGTCGTTGCCGCCGGTCTCGCAGACCGTTGCACGATCCAGATCTCCTACGCCATTGGCATTGCCCAGCCGCTGTCGATCTATGTCGACCTGCATGGCACCGGCAAGGTGACCGAGGACGAGGTCGAAGCCGGCATCCGCAAGGTCATGGACTTGTCCCCATCGGGCATCCGCCGCCATCTTGACCTGAACAAGCCGATCTATGCTAAGACGTCGGCCTACGGCCATTTCGGCCGCAAGGCTGGCCGCGACGGTTCCTTCTCCTGGGAGAAGCTGGACCTGGTCAAGCCGCTCAAGGATGCGATCAAGGCTTGATCTGAATGACGGAACAGGAACGCAGGACGAGGTCGACCGAAGCCTTCTTCGGTCGACGCAAGGGAAAGCCATTGCGCGACCAGCAGGTCGGGCGGATGGAAACCATCCTGCCGGAGCTGAAGGTCGACCTGGCATCACCGGTGCCGGCCGACCTCAAGTCGCTGTTTCCTCTGCCTGTCGACAAGATCCGTCTCGAAATCGGCTTTGGGGGCGGGGAGCATCTCGTTCACCGCGCCCGCACCAATCCGACCACCGGCTTCATCGGCGTCGAACCCTTCATCAATTCTATGGCAAAGCTGCTCGCGGTCGTCGAGGCCGAGGGATTGCAGAACATTCGCGTCTATGATGACGACGCGACGCAATTGCTTGATTGGTTGCCGGAAGGCCAGATTGACCAGATCGATCTTCTCTATGCCGATCCCTGGCCGAAAAAGCGCCACTGGAAGCGCCGCTTTGTCTCGCAGGTCAATCTCGACCGCTTCCACAAGGTCCTGAAGCCGGAAGGCATCTTCTGCTTCGCCTCCGACATCGACACCTATGTCAACTGGACGCTGCAGCACTGCCGCGATCATGGTGGTTTCGAATGGACGGCCCGCAATGCGGCCGACTGGCTCACGCCCTATGACGGCTGGCCGGGTACGCGCTACGAGGCCAAGGCCCGTCGTGAAGGCCGCTCCTCGGCCTATCTGACATTCCGCAAGCGCTGATTCGCCACCGTCTTCGGCGGCGAGGGGTCTGCTGCACTATTCAGTGCAGCGATACGGTCTTCAGGTCGTCTTCCGCTGCCTTGAAGAAGGTGCTGGAGCGATTGTCCGTAAGGAGAATCGGTGTGCCATCGGCGGCAAACAGTGCCCAGAGGTCCAGCGTCGGATCTATTTCCGGTGCTTCCGGGAAGCAGCGGGACACTTCGTCCGACTTCATTTTCCGGATATAGCCCACTTCGCCGGCACCGAGATGCGCAAGCTCTGATTTGGTCAGGCGGGACGAGGCTTCTTTCAGTAACATTCCGATCCTCCGCGAATGAGGGAGAGGCGGCCGAACATTGCCGCAAGTCTCATTCTGCGGTGGAGATGTTAATTTTCCTTACCAGATGCACGGGATCGTGCCGGATGATCTCGATTGCGAGCAGCCCGTTTCTGAGCGAGGCCCCCATCACTTCCATGCCGTCCTCGATTGCAAAGACCCGTTGGAACTGGCGCGAGGCAATGCCGCGAAACAGATAGTTTGCCTCTTCCCGTTCGGCTTGCTTGCCGCGGATGACCAACTGGTTTGCCTCGACGCTGACATCCAGCTCGTTTTCATCGAAACCCGCGACGGCCAGCGTCACGCGCAGCCGTTCCACCCCCTTCTGCGGGGGCAGGCGTTCGATATCATAGGGCGGATAGCCATCGCTGCCCCGAGGCCGCCTGAGCGCACTGCCGTCTCCGGTATCGAATGTGATGAGAAAGGCTTCGGTCGGTAGTCTGGTGCGCGTCATTGCAGTCCCTTGTGCGGCCCGCCATGGGCTGTCCCTCAGTCATCAGGAATATGGGAAATCCCACGGCACCCGACAAGCGCTCTCTTGCTTGACAAACGTGAACTCGCGTTCCAAGCCTCATGGCCTCAGACTTTAGGATGCCCCATGACAGAACCCCGCAAGATCATCATTGACACCGACCCCGGTCAGGACGATGCCGCCGCCCTTATGCTCGCCTTTGCAAGCCCCGATGAACTTTACCTTCTCGGCATCACGACAGTGGCCGGCAATGTGCCTCTCTCCTACACGAGCCGCAACGCGCGCATCGTCTGCGAACTCTGCGGCGAAACCGGTCGGCGCATCTTCGAGGGCGCGGATCGCCCCATGGTGCGCCCGCTGGTGACGGCCGAACACGTGCACGGCAAGACCGGCCTAGACGGCGCTGTCCTTCCCGAACCGACAATGAAGGTCGAGGGCCAGCACGCGGTTGATTTCATCATCGAGACCCTGCGCAACGAGCCCGCCGGCACCGTGACGCTCTGCACCCTCGGCCCGCTCACCAATATCGGCCTTGCCCTGCAAAAGGCCCCCGATATTGCTCCGCGCGTCAAGGAACTGGTGATGATGGGCGGCGGCTTCTTCGAGGGTGGAAACATCACCCCGGCTGCCGAATTCAACATCTATGTCGATCCCCATGCTGCCGCAGCCGTCTTCGCATCGGGCATCCCGGTCACCATGATGCCGCTCGATGTCACGCATCAGTTGATGACCACCAAGGCCCGCGTCGCCCGCATGGCCGCTATCGGCACGAAGCCCGCGAAAACCATGGTGGAATGGCTCGAATTCTTCGAGCGCTTCGATGAAGAGAAATACGGCTCCGACGGCGGTCCGCTGCATGATCCGACAGTTGTCGCCTATCTCCTGAAGCCGGAGCTGTTCAGCGGTCGTCATTGCAATGTCGAGATCGAACTGCAGTCGGAGCTGACGGTCGGCATGACCGTCGTCGATTGGTGGGGCGTCTCCGGTCGCACGCCGAACGCCACCGTCATGCGCAACGTCGATGCCGACGGCTTCTTCGATCTCCTGATCGAGCGTTTCGCCCGGATCTGAGCGGAACGAAAAAAGGGCGCTGCATAGGCAGCGCCCCTTTTCTTTTTTCAAGCTTCACAAGCTTAGAACTCTTCCCAATTGTCAGCGCTGGCGGACGCGCCGCCTGCTGCCGCCACCTTGCGTGGTGCCGGGCTGTAGGAAGGCGCCTTGAGGCTTGCGCTCGGTTGGGCCGCAGCCGTCCGCATGGTTGCTGCGGCCGCCCGCAGTGCCGATCCTGGCGCGGAGGCACCGTTCACCTGGAACTTGGCGACGAGCCCACGTAGCGTGTCGGATTCGCTGCGCAGCGCCATGCTGGCTGCCGTCGTCTCTTCCACCATCGCTGCGTTCTGCTGCGTTACCTGGTCCATCTGGTTGACGGCTGCATTGACCTCCTTGAGGCCGGATGCCTGCTCGCTGGCTGATGCCGAGATCTGCCGGATCAGACCGTTGATCTGCATGACCTGCTGGGAGATCTTCTCCAGCGTCTGCCCTGCTTCGCCGACGAGTTCCACCCCGTCCTTGACCTGGGCTGCCGAGGCGTTGATCAGCGCCTTGATCTCCTTCGCAGCCGTGGCGGAACGCTGGGCAAGCTCACGCACTTCCTGTGCAACGACGGCAAAGCCCTTGCCGGCTTCCCCGGCGCGGGCCGCTTCTACGCCGGCATTGAGGGCAAGAAGGTTGGTCTGGAAAGCGATCTCGTCGATGACCCCGATGATGCGTGAGATCTCCTGCGACGACTGCTCGATGCCATGCATCGAGGCGACCGCCTTTTGCACGACCTCTCCCGACTTCTCGGCATCCTTCACGGCAACCGAAACGGTATTGGCAGCGGTTCCGGCATTGTCGGCGCTCGAATTGACCTGCTCGGTCAGTTCGTTGAGTGCCGCCGCCGTTTCCTCCAGGCTTGCTGCCTGCTGCTCGGTGCGCTTGGAAAGATCGGCTGCACTTTCCGAGATTTCGCTGGTGCCGGCGGCGATGTTGACGACGCTTCCGTTCACCGAGGCGATCGCCTGTTCGAGGCTTGCCACGGCATCATTGAAGTCGCGCTTCAGCGCGCCGTATTCGCCCGGGAAATCATCCGCGATGCGATAGGTGAGATTGCCCTGCGACAGCTGCGAAAGTCCGCTACCGAGCGCCGTTACCACATGCTGCTGCACGGAGGCTGAGGCATTGCGCTCTTCCTCGTTGCGACGGCGTTCACCTTCGGCCGATTTGCGCTGGGCGTCGGCCTCTGCCGCCAGCGTGTGGCTCTCGGCCAGTTTGTGCCGGAAACCGTCAAGCGCCTTGGCGACGAGGCCGATTTCGTCCTCACGATGCTGGTTCGAGACGTCGCTTGCATAGTCGCCCTTCGTCATGCGCTCGACGTCTCCGACGAGACCATGGAGTGGGCGCTGTGCCAGGGAGCGCACTGCAAGGAACAGTGCCAGCATCACGGCGGCAAGCACGATCAGGCCACCGACGATCATCATCATCGTCTGCGCCTCGACCGGCGCATTGATCGCCGCATGCGGGATATCGATGATAACGGCCCAGGTGGCGTTCACGCCGGGGACGGCAAAGGGATAGAGCAGCCGGTCGAAGCCTTCGCCAACCTCGTTGGACAGATCGGTCACGACGCTGCCCTTGCCGCTCGAAAGCGCGGTCTTCAGGGCATCGGTGCCTTCCACCTCGTAAGGCTTCATCAGCAGGTCGTCCTTCGGGGCTACCAACCACTGAGCACCCTGTGCAACGAGCAGAACACGGCCCGTCTCGAACGGCTTCAGTGCCTTCAGCTTCTCAGACAGAGACAAAAGCGAGATGTCGACACCGGTGACGCCGATCATCTTCCCGCCGGAGACAACCGGATAGGCGATCGAGCTCATCGTCGTCGGAACGTCGGTGCCCTCGGCGAGATAGGGGGCGGTAATGGCGCCCTTGCCGCTCTTGGCTGCCAGCGCATACCATTCGGCCGCATAGTCGGCGCGGAAGGTGGAGAACTGGATCTCGCCGTTCTTGTTCTTCGACCAGTAGGGCGTGAAATCGCCATCGTCATTGGCTGAAAGTTCGAGTTTACCCTTGATCTCGTCCTTCTGGCCGTCGATCGCACGCGGTTCTTCCGCCATCCAGCTGCCGAAGGCAAACGGGTTCTGTTCGAGATTGGCCTTGAGGACGTTGGTGATGCCTTGCCGGTCGAAGGACTTGCCTTCGTGGCCGCGGCCGATGACGCCGGACATGGTGCGTGCGGCACTCGCCAGTTCGCCGATATCGCCTGCGATTTCACGGGCGATGGATTTTGCCTCGGCGTCGGCCTGTTCCATGGTGAGGGAATGAACCCGATCACGGGTCTGCGAAATCAGGACCAGATTCGAAAGGAAGAGCACCAGACCGATGGCGATGCCGGTCACGACGAGGAGCTTGGCTGCGATCGAACGGGTAAAAAAAGCGAACATAGGAGCCTCGAATACTGAGGATCAGGACGCAGGGACATTCGTTCCACACCCTCATGGCGTGGCCGGGCGCGCTTTCGCGCACCCCAATCACACCAGATGCTATGTTCCATTGCTTAACGGGCAATAAATCAGACTTGTGCCCGGGTTTGCGTCAAAGAGCGGCGGCAACCTCGCCAGCGTCAGGGATCGACGGCTGAGCGCCGGCCTTGAGGCAGGCCAGCGATCCGGCAACGGCGGCGCGGCGAAGGGCTTCACCAAGCTCAAGTCCCGCGTCGAGGCTCGCGGCCAGATAGCCGCAGAACGTGTCGCCCGCACCCACGGTATCGACGGGTTCGATCTTCAGCCCCTTGGTCCGGTGCAAGCTCCCGCCTTCAGCCGCCACGACACCTCCGGCCCCGAGCGTGATGATCAGGATCTGCTCGGTGTCCTTGTGCATCTCAAGAAGCATCTCTTCGCGCTCTTCGGATGTCAGCGCCTCGCGCCCCACCAACAGTTCAAATTCCGTCTCGTTCGCGATGACGATGTCGGCGAGCGTCGCGAGCTCGGCCGCCTCGGCAGTCAGCGGCGCCGTGTTGAGCACGGTGCGCACGCCCTGCGCCTTGGCTGCCTGCAGTGCAGCCTTCACGGATGCGGCCGGGACTTCGAGCTGCAGCATCAGGATGTCGCCCGGCTGGCTGCTCGAAACCGCCTCAGCCGCTTGGTCGGGGCTGATGGTCCCATTGGCGCCCGGCACAACGGCGATCATGTTTTCCCCGTCGCCGCCCACCAGAATGAGCGCCGTCCCGGTCGGTCCATCCACGCGCGCGACGCTGGAAAGATCGGTACCCGCCTTGTCGAGAAGGTCGAGGGCAGGGGCGGCGAACTCGTCGCGTCCCACAGCGCCCACCATGCGTACGGATGCACCGGCGCGCCGCGCAGCCAGCGCCTGGTTTGCGCCCTTGCCACCGGCTGCCGTCGCAAAGCCTGTTCCCGGAACCGTCTCACCTGGCTTCGGAAGGCGCGGCGTGGTGGCAACGAGGTCCATGTTGATGGAGCCGAAGACGGTGATCATGAGCGAGAGGCCTCCCTGGGTTCTTCGCTCTTTTGGACCAGCGCCTTAGTCCTCGTCAACAACCCTGAGCTTGAGCATGCCGGTCCGGCTCTCCACCGCGCGCGACGGGATCTCCTCGCCATCCTCGCGCCCGCCCGGCGTCTCAAACTCCATGGCTTCGATCTTGGCGCCGCGCTTGGCAAGCTTGTCCGAGGAGGTGATGATCATCTCGACATCCTTCTGCGCCGCGATGAAATGGCTCTGCAGTTTGCGCGTGCGGTCGTCGAGGCGGCTCAAGTCCTCCATCAGCCGGATCACCTCGCCCTGGATCAGATGCGCCTGCTCGCGCATGCGCTGATCTTTCAGGACGGCCTGGATCACCTGGATGGAGAGCATCAGAAGCGAAGGCGAGACGATCACCACCTTCTGCCGATGCGCCTTTTGCACGACGCCCTCAAAGTTCTCATGGATCTCGGCGAAGATCGATTCCGACGGCACGAACAGGAAGGCCATATCCTGGGTCTCGCCTGCGATCAGGTATTTCTCCGAGATGTCGCGGATATGAACCTCCATGTCCCTCTTGAACTGCTGGGAGGCCATCTTCTTCTGCTCGGGGTTTTCCGTCTCGCGGATCACGTTCCAGGCTTCGAGCGGGAACTTTGCATCCACCACCAGCGGCGGCGAATTGTTCGGCATCCGGATGGTGCAGTCGGGACGCGACCCATTCGACAGCGTCGTCTGGAACGCATAGGCGCCCATCGGCAACCCGTCGGCGACGATCGTTTCCATTCGCGATTGCCCGAAGGCGCCGCGCGTCTGCTTGTTGGACAGGATCGCCTGAAGGCCGACGACATCCTTCGCCAGGGACTGGATGTTGTTCTGTGCCGCATCGATCACCGCCAGCCGTTCCTGCAGCGTGCGCAGGTTGTCATGCGTCGACTTAGTCTGCTCGGTGATTGTGGTCCCCAGCCGGTGAGTCATGCCGTCGAGCCTCTGGCTGATCGACTGGTTGAGCTCCGCCTGCCGGCTGCCGAAGACTTCGGCCATGGTAGCGAGCCGTCCCTGCATCTCGGCCTGAGCCTTGAGGAGTTCCGCGAGCCTTGCTTCCGCCGCCTCGTCGCGCCGCAGAGCGTCTTCCCGCATCTCGGCGCGCGCGCGTGCCGCCCTCAGCGCCACGATCACGACGGTGAGGATCGGGAGCAGCAGAACCGCTGCCGCAAGCCCAAGCAGGAACGCGGGTGAAAGAGTGACTGAGCCGATGGTCACCGCCGGAATGTCCAGAATTGTCATGGATCGATGATAGCTGATTCGGACACCGAGAACAGATCAAAGAGTGAACGCCGTCCGCCTGCGGCCCCCTCAGGTTGAGCCGTCATATTTCTTTCGCCGCATCGCAAGATGACAAACGTCAAAAGCGATGCCGGAAACAGTAATGATTTTCGTCCGCGCGGCCTGGCCCCCGTCTCAGGACGCTAAAAGGTGCTCTCGGCAGGCAACACAACTTTTACCATTTTAGAATTTCCTCAATCATATTTATCAGCATTCGCTGATGTTTTTAGTCCAGGAAAGTGAGTGCCGGTCATGGTGTCGCAAAACGAGAACTCCGATCTGAAAAACCGTCTGCGCTTTCTGGGGCTTGATGACCGAGGCCGAGAAATCCTGCGTCGTCTGGGGCCTCTGATCCACAACAACATCGGCGATGCGCTCGCAATCTTCTACGACAAGATCCGCAAGGTCCCCGAGACGGCTGCCTTCTTCCGCAACGATGATCACATGAAAAGCGCCAAGAAGCGCCAGGAAGAGCATTGGGGCATCGTCGGAACGGCCGAATACAATGAAAGCTACGTCGAAGGTGTAACCAAGGTCGGCAAGGCTCATGCCCGCATCGGTCTCGAGCCGCGCTGGTATATCGGCGGCTACGCGCTCGTGCTGGAGCAGCTGGTGCATGCCGTCACCCGCGAGCGCTGGCCAAGCCGATTTGGCCGGCAGAAGTCGGAACGCCTGGCCGAGGAAATCTCGGTCGTGGTCAAGGCTGCCCTGCTCGATATGGACTATTCCATCTCGGTCTATCTCGCGATCCTCGCGGAACAGCGCCAGGCGGCAGAGGATGCCCGGATCAAGGCCGAACAGGAGCAGGCAACTGCGCTTGCGGCTCTCCGTGCAGTGCTCGCCAAGCTTTCCGCCGGCGATCTCGATGCCCGTCTGCCGGATGATTTGCCCGCCAATTTCGTGCAGATGGCAAGCGACTACAACGCCTCTGTCGAAGCGCTCCGCGCGACCATTGTCACCGTGCGTCACTCGGCTGACGAGATCTTCAAGTCGACGGCCGCCATCTCCGATGCCACCGACGATCTGGCCCAACGCACCGAACAGCAGGCTGCGGGTCTGGAGGAAAGCACGGCAGCCCTGCATGAGCTCACCCAGAACGTCACGCTGACGGCCGATGGTGCAAAGGAAGCCTCGGTGGTCGTCGGCGTCGCCCTCACCGAGGCGCGCGTTTCCGAAGAAGTCGTCTCCCGCGCCGTCGATGCCATGGGCGCGATCGAGAAGTCGTCCGACGAGATTTCCAAGATCATCGGCGTGATCGACGAGATCGCCTTCCAGACCAACCTCCTGGCACTCAACGCCGGGGTCGAGGCAGCCCGTGCGGGTGAAGCCGGCCGTGGTTTTGCTGTCGTCGCCCAGGAGGTCCGCGAACTCGCCCAGCGCTGCGCCAATGCTGCCCGCGAGATCAAGAACCTGATCTCCCAGAGCTCCACCCAGGTCGAGGCCGGGGTCGGCCTTGTCAACAATGCCGGCGACGCGCTCGGCAAGATCATCGTCCGCATCGGCGAGATCAACGATATCGTCGGCAAGATCGCGCTTGCCGCAGCCGACCAGTCCGGCGGCCTGCGGGAGGTCAACACTTCGGTGGCCTCGATGGATCAGATCACCCAGCGCAATGCCGCCATGGTCGAGGAAAGTTCGGCCCAGACGGCGACTCTTCGCGAAGAAGCCGGTCGCCTGGTCCACGCCCTGCAGGGCTTCAAGACCTCTGGCAGCAGGTCGCAAAGTACGAGCCAGAACGCCTACCGCATGGCGGGTTGATACCCGATCATGGCCACGCATGGCGGCATGATTTGTCGCCATGCGTTTAGGATCTGTTCAACAAACCGTGACAGTTCTACTTGATACCAATCAACCCGAGAGTCCGCATCGCATCATGAGCATCAAAGCCCAGAACGACCTGTCCGAACGCCTGGAGTTCCTCGAGATCGATCAGAAGACGCGCAGCACGCTGGCCGAGCTTCGCCCGTCGATCAAGGAGGTTCTGGGTGGTGCGCTCGATAAGTTCTACGCCAAGGTGACGAAGACCGGAAAGATCGCCGGCCATTTCCGCGACGGCGCCCATATGAACGGTGCAAAGAGTGCCCAGATTGGTCATTGGGACAAGGTCGCAGGTGGCAATTTCGACGAGAACTACGTCAAGGGCGTCACCGCCGTCGGCAAGGCCCATGCCCGCATCGGTCTCGAGCCGCGCTGGTATATCGGCGGTTATTCGATGCTGGTCGGCGAGCTCCTCTCTGGCGTCCTCGTCAAGCATTGGCCTTTCCCCTTTGGCAAGCAGCATGCGATTTCGCTGGGCGAGAAACTTCGGGCAGTCGTGAAGGCTGCCATGCTCGATATGGACTATTCGATTTCCGTCTATCTCGAAGAGCTGGAAAGCAAGCGCCAGGCCCTCGAAGAAGAGCGCGCCCGCTTTGCCGCCGACCAGGCGATTGCCATGGAGCATCTGCGTCGCGGTCTGGAAGCGCTGGCTCAGGGCGATTTCGAAGCCCGCATGACGACGGACCTGCCTGACAATTTCAAGGAAATGGCCGGCCACTACAACGAAACGGTCGATCGTCTGAACACCTCCTTTGCCGCGATCCGCCGCGCTTCGGAAGGCATCCTGACCGGCACGGACGCGATCGCCCATGCCTCCGGTGAACTCGCCAGCCGCACCACGCGCCAGGCAAGCGGCGTGCAGGAGAGCTCGACCGCCCTTCAGCAGCTTTCCGTCAGTGTCAGCCAGACGGCCGCCAATGCCGAGCGCGCCTCTCAGGAGGTGCGCGACACGCAGCTTCAGGCAAAGACCTCGGGCACCGTCGTCTCCCAGGCTGTCTCCGCCATGGGCGCGATCGAAAAATCCTCTACCGAGATCTCCAAGATCATCGGCGTCATCGACGAGATCGCCTTCCAGACGAACCTTCTGGCCCTCAATGCAGGCGTCGAGGCCGCGCGTGCTGGCGATGCCGGCAAGGGCTTTGCCGTTGTCGCGCAAGAGGTCCGCCAGCTTGCCCAGCGCTCAGCCGATGCCGCCAAGGAAATCAAGCAGCTGATTTCCCAGAGCTCGACCCAGGTCAAGGAAGGCGTCAGCCTCGTCACCGGCACCGGCGAGGCGCTGAATGACATCATCACCCGCATCGACGCCATCGACACCTTCGTCTCGGATATCGCAGCCGCCGCCAAAGATCAGGCGATCGGCCTGAACGAGGTCAACCAGTCCACCCGTAACATGGATCTGCTGACCCATGAGAACAGCGACATGGTTGAGCGCACCTCGGACGAGACGCGCCGTCTCAGGGCAGAGGTCGCCGGTCTCGTCGAGCAGCTGTCGCAGATCCGCACCCGTGCCGACGCCGCCCCGCAAACGCGCCGCATCATGGAACGTCGGGTCGCCTGATCCGGCTCAGAATCGGAGAAACGGAAGCGTTTTTTCCGTTTCCTCCGCCGGGAAGTTGCGCTAAGGGGAGGCCATGACCATCAAGCCTCTCATCATCCTGCCCGATCCCCTGCTGCGTCAGGTATCCGCGCCCATCGAGCGCGTCGATGCCGAGCTCGAGCAGTTCATCGATGACATGCTCGAAACCATGTACGAGGCCCCCGGCATCGGGCTGGCCGCGATCCAGGTCGGCGTGCCGCGCCGTCTTCTGGTGATTGACCTTGCCAAGGAAGGCGAGGAGCCCGCGCCGCTGGTCTTCATCAATCCGGAGATCCTGACGAGCTCTGACGAGCGCTCGGTCTATGAAGAAGGCTGCCTCTCGATCCCGGACTATTACGCTGAGGTTGAACGCCCTGCCTCGATCACGGTCAAGTCGATCGGCCGCGACGGCAAGGAGACAGTGACGGAGGCCGACGGCCTGCTTGCCACTTGCCTCCAGCACGAGATCGACCATTTGAACGGCGTGCTTTTCATCGATCATATCTCCCGCCTGAAGCGCGAGATGGTGATCAAGAGGTTCACAAAGGCCGCCCGTCAGAAGATCTGATCAAGGGCGTGATCAACCCCGCGCTTGAAGGCTGACAGAATGGCACTTCGCATCATCTTCATGGGTACGCCGGATTTTTCGGTCGCGACCCTGAAAGCGCTGCATACGGCGGGCCACCAGATTGTCATGACCTATTCGCAGCCGCCCCGTCCCGGTGGTCGCCGTGGCCTCGACCTGCAGAAATCCCCGGTCCATCTGGCGGCCGAAGACCTCGGCATCGAGGTCCGCCATCCCCTGAACTTCCGTGATCCCACCGATCGGGAAGCCTTCGTCGCACTCCAGGCCGATGTCGCCGTCGTCGTCGCCTATGGCCTGCTGCTGCCCGAAGCGATCCTGAACGGCACACGTCTTGGCGCCTATAACGGCCATGCCTCGCTCCTGCCGCGCTGGCGGGGGGCTGCCCCCATCCAGCGCGCCATCATGGCCGGCGATGCCGAAACCGGCATGATGGTGATGAAGATGGACAAGGGCCTCGACACCGGCCCCGTCGCACTCACCCGCAAGGTGACGATCGGCCTCGATATGACCGCCGGCGAACTGCACGATGCCCTGAGCCTCGTCGGCGCCGAAGCCATGGTCGAGGCGATGGCGAAGCTCGAAGCCGGGACGCTCGAAACGGTCACACAGGCCGACGAGGGCGTGCTTTATGCGGCCAAGATCGACAAGGCCGAAACCCGCGTCGACTTCACTCGCCCGGCGACCGAGGTGCACAATCACATCCGCGGCCTTGCGCCTTTCCCCGGTGCTTGGACCGAGATGGACGTCAACGGCAAGCCTGAGCGCGTCAAGCTCCTCGCCTCAAGCCTCGCGGAAGGGCAGGGCGCAATCGCGGCCCCCGGCACAGCCCTCGACGATCACCTGACGATCGCCTGCGGCACGGGCGCCGTGAGCCTTGTCCGTCTGCAGAAGGCGGGCGGCAAGGCATTGAACGCCGAGGATTTCCTGCGCGGCACGCCACTTTCCAAGGGCACGGTGATCGCCTGATGCCCCGCTTTCGGATGACCGTCGAATATGATGGCTCGGCCTATGTCGGCTGGCAGCGCCAGGAAAACGGCCATTCGATCCAGGCGGCCCTCGAACAGGCGATCCTGTCACTCACCAGCGAGACCGTCGTCATCCGAGGTGCCGGCCGCACCGATTCCGGCGTCCACGCCATGGGCCAGGTGATCCATGCCGATCTCTCCCGCGCCTGGGTGCCACATAAGCTGCGCAATGCGCTGAACGCCCATCTGGCGATGGCGTCCGAACAGGTCGCCGTGCTCGATGTGCAGGCTGTGCCGGATGAATTCGACGCCCGCTTCTCGGCGCTCCGCCGCCATTATCTCTACCGCATCATCACCCGTCCGGCGCGTCTCGCGCTCGAGGACAAACGTGCCTGGTGGGTGCCGAAGCCGCTCGATCCCGAGGCCATGCACGAAGCTGCCCAGCAGCTCGTCGGTCACCACGACTTCACCACCTTCCGCTCCGCCCATTGTCAGGCGAAGAGCCCGGTGCGGACGCTCGATCGCCTGGATGTTACGCGCACCAGTGAACTGATCGAAATCCGCGCCACGGCCCAGAGTTTTCTGCACAATCAGATCCGCTCCTTTGCCGGTACGCTGAAGCTCGCGGGCGAGGGCAAGATGACACCTTCAGATGTCCGCGCAGCACTCGAGGCCCGCGACCGTGCGGCCTGCGGACCGGTGGCGCCGCCCGAGGGGCTGTTCTTCATGAGGGTGGATTATCCCGGCGATGAGCCGTTCACCGGCTGAGGTGTTTTTTCAGCCCGGATAAACGCCGAGATAGCGTTCCAGCACTTCCGCGATGATCATCGACGGCACGAGCAGCACCATGATGATGGTCGAGACCATCAGCAACTGGTCGCCCACAATCATCCTGACGATGCGGAAAAGAGCAGCGATCAGCGTGATCATCAGCAAGAGCCACAGGAACGCCACGACGCCGGCAAGCGCCGGCAAGAACATCATCAACAGCACGAGCAGGCCGTAGGAATAGGATACCGGCACGGCGAGCCAGTTGATCGCCACGACCATCGATGCGTATTTCTCGCCGATCCCGACCATCCAGCAGAGAATGCCGAGCAATATCAGCGGGAAGAGCCAGTTGGACGCCTCGACCAGCGCCAGGCGGAAGAAGAACAGGCCGCCCGTCTCAGTACCCTCCGGCAGGCCCTGGAGATAGAGCAGGCGCCACCAGGCAAAAGAGATCAGGATCGCGGGCAGCGCCCAGAGGATCGCCCAGAAGGAGCGCATCGCGCCCCGGTCGGTCAGGTCGAGATAGGCAAAGCCTGAGGGATCCTGCTTGAACAGCAGCCAGAGGCCTTTGAGATAGAACTCGACCTCCTTAAGCGTCGGCATGGGCGAACCACTGCTCGATGAAGGTCTGGTAGATGACCGTGAGCATTTCCAGATCCGAGACAGCGACCCGCTCGTCGACCATGTGCATGGTCTGCCCCACGAGGCCGAATTCGACCACCGGGCAGTAATCCTTGATGAAGCGCGCATCCGACGTGCCGCCTGTTGTCGAGAGCTTCGGCGTCTTGCCGGTCACCGTCTCGATTGCCCCCGACAGCGAGGCGATCAGCGCATTGTTGCGCGTCAGGAAAACATGGCTTGGCCGTTCCGACCAGGTGATGTCGTAGCCGATCGCTGCACGATCCGGCCGAAGCTCGGGATCAACAGCGGCCGCATCGAGACGGCGAATGATCTCGGCCTTGACGCTATCGGCGGTCCAGACATCGTTGAAGCGGATGTTGAACTTGAAGCGCGCCGAAGCCGGAATGACATTCGTCGCCGCATTGCCGACATCGATGGTGGTGACTTCGAGGTTCGACGGCTGGAAGTTCTCCGTGCCGGTGTCGAAGGCCGGGAACATCAGGCTTTTTGCCAAGGACAGCGCGCCGCGCACCGGATTGTCGGCAAGATGCGGATAGGCGGCGTGACCTTGCACGCCCTTGACCGTCACTGTGCCCGAAACCGAGCCGCGCCGGCCGATCTTGATCATGTCGCCGAGGCTATCGGGATTGGTCGGCTCGCCGACCAGGCAGGCATCCCAGCGCTCGCCGCGTTCCACCGCCCATTCGAGCAGCTTCACCGTGCCGTTTACCGCAGGGCCTTCTTCATCGCCGGTAATCAGCAGCGAGACCGAACCCTTCGGCACCTTGCTGGCTTCGACCAGTCGCGCATAGGCGGCGATGAAGCAGGCGATCCCGCCCTTCATGTCGACCGCGCCACGGCCATAAAGCATGCCGTCTCTGATATCGCCGGAGAACGGGCCAGCGCTCCAGTCGGTCTCGGCACCCACGGGCACGACATCGCTATGGCCGGCAAACATCAGATGCGGGCCATCCGTTCCGGCGCGCGCATAGAGGTTTTCGATATCGGGCGTGCCTTCGTCCTTCGCGATCATGCGATCGACGCGGAAACCGAGAGGCGAGAGCAGGTTTTCGAGCACACCAAGCGCACCGCCTTCGGCAGGCGTGACGGAAGGGCAGCGAATGAGGGCCTGGAGAACATCGACGGGATTGGTAGCGGTCATGAACACTTTTACGGGATTGACCGAAGTCCGGTTCAGCCCGGCCGTCGGTGCCTTGAGAAGATGAGCCAGACTTAGCTGATCCGCCCGAACCTGTCACCCACCGCTCAGGACGAACGCATGTCCGATCCCGGCCCGTAACGGTTGTCGTCCTGGACCGGTGGCCAGACGCAGAGCACGAAGAAAAGGATCAGCGAAAAGGCAGGCAGTAGCAAGAGAACGGACGCCATGCCTGGCATGCCGATATCATGCAGCCGCTTCGTGCCGAGCATCAGCAGCGAGACGAGCGACAGGCTCGCAGTCGTCAGGAAAAGCGAAAACGAGCCGGGCGAAATGTCGTCCGATCCCGTCACGAACGCGATCACGGCCGCGTTCGCCATCATCCAGAACAGCGTGCCGAGGATGAAGACACGCCTGCCGATGCGCCCGTCCCATTGGAAGAGCGCCCAGCCGACCGATGTCTCCCGCCCCGGCAAGGCCATGAGGGCTTAGTCGCGCAGCAGTTCGTTGATGCCCGTCTTCGAGCGGGTCTTTTCGTCGACGCGCTTGACGATGACGGCGCAGTAGAGATGCGGTGCCGGGAGACCGTTTGCCATAACGGCATTGCCCGAGGGCATCGAGCCGGCAACGACGACGGAATAGGGCGGCACTTCGCCATACATCACTTCGCCGGTGGCGCGGTCGACGATCTTGGTCGACTTGCCAATGTAAACGCCCATGCCGAGCACCGAGCCTTCACGGATGATGCAGCCCTCGACGACTTCCGAACGCGCGCCGATGAAGCAGTTGTCTTCGATGATCGTCGGGCCGGCCTGCAGCGGCTCCAGAACGCCGCCGATGCCGACACCGCCGGAGAGGTGCACGTTTGCGCCGATCTGGGCGCAGGAGCCGACGGTCGCCCAGGTGTCGACCATGGAGTTTTCACCGACATAGGCGCCGAGATTGACGAAGGACGGCATCAGAACGACGCCCTTGGAGATGTAGGCCGAGCGGCGGACAACGGCATTGGGCACGGCGCGGAAGCCGGCCGAGCGGAACTGGTTTTCGCCCCAACCTTCGAACTTCGACGGAACCTTGTCCCACCAGGTCGAAGCGCCCGGGCCACCCTTGACGACTTCCATGTCGTTCAGGCGGAAGGAGAGGAGCACGGCCTTCTTCAGCCACTGATGCACGGTCCAGGTGCCGTCTTCGCCGCGCGCTGCGACGCGCACCTTGCCGCTGTCCAGGAAGTTGAGCGCCGTCTCGACGGCATCGCGGATCTCGCCCGTGGTGGTGGTCGAAACCGTATCGCGGTTGTCGAATGCCGCTTCGATAACGTGTTCGAGCTGGGTGAGATCGGAGGCGCTCATCTGAATTCCTTAAACTTCGTTGTCTACCGTGGGGATGGAAAGATCAGGATCTGATCGAAAATTCGCGCAAAGCTCTAGCGCATAAAGGGCTGGAAGAAAACAGCCGCAGTAGCTCTGCGTTTTGGAAAGGAAGAGGCATGGCACGGTGGAAGAACGGCAAGCACAGGCGCAAGGACGGATCCTGGGATCCGCTGAAGGATAGCTCGACCGACAAGCAGACGGCGCAGGTCATTCCGCGCACCCCGCAGTCTGCGTCTTCGTCCTATACGCTCGCCTATGTTGACGATGAATTCCTCTGCCGCGAGGAGCTTCGACCCGTCCGTCTGCAGCTCGAACTCCTGAAAACGGAGATGATCCTCACCGAGCGCAGCATCAAGTCGACAGTGGTCATGTTCGGCGGTGCCCGCATCCCGCCCCCCGGCGAGGCGGCCTGGGCGGCGAAGAACGATATCCAGAAGAAGAACCTCGAAAACGCCTCGATCTATTATGAAGAGGCCCGCAAGTTCGCGCAGCTCTGCTCGGCTCAGGCCAAGAAGATGGATTACCACGAATATGTCGTGGTGACCGGCGGTGGGCCGGGTGTGATGGAAGCGGGCAATCGCGGTGCGTCAGAGGTCGGCGCCCCCTCGGTTGGCCTCAACATCGTCCTGCCGCACGAGCAGGCGCCGAACCCCTATGTCACGCCGGAGCTTAGCTTCAACTTCCACTACTTCGCCATCCGCAAGATGCATTTTCTGATGCGCGCCAAGGCGATCACCATCTTCCCCGGTGGTTTCGGCACGCTGGACGAACTCTTCGAGACCGTGACGCTGATCCAGACCAAGCGCATGGCGCCGATCCCGCTGATCCTGTTCTCGCGCGCCTTCTGGGAGGACATTATCAATTTCGAGGCGCTGGCCGCCTTTGGCACCATCGCGCCCGAGGACCTCGATCTCTTCCAGTTTGCGGAGACTGCCGAAGAAGCCTGGAAGATCATCGCCGACTTCTACGACCTGAACGACGAAACGGCCCCGTGAGGGGCCGCCCGCGTCTTCCAGTGGTGTGCTGATCGTCCGATCAGCGGAACATGACCGGCCGCTTCGGCATGTCGTCGGCGCTGATGACGCCATCCTTGTTGCGGTCCATCCGGGTGAACATCTTGTCGGCCATGGCAGTTGCTTCCGCCGGGCTGATCTGACCGTTCTCATCGGTATCAGCGACCCGCATCATCCGGCCCTGGCTACGCATACCGTCCCGACCACCGCGATCCTCGCCGCGCTCGGCACGTTCATTGTGCCAGCCGTGGCGTTTGCCGTGCGGGCCCTTGCCCTCACCACGCGGACCATCGTCATTCATGGCCTGTTCCTGGGGTGCATCACCCGGGGGCGGGGTTGGTGCATCGGCCTTGGCTGCTTCGCGCTCCGCCTGGCGTTCGGCCCGCATAGCTTCACGGGCTGCCTTGTTCTCTTCGCGCATGGCTTCGCGGTGCTGGCGCATCTCGCCAGGAGTCAGCACGCCGTCCTTGTTGGCATCGATGGCGGTGAACATCGCAGTGCCCGCAGCCGTCGCTTCTTCCTTGCTGATCTTGCCGTCCTTGTTGGTGTCATGCTGCTGCAGCATCTGCACGAACATCACTTCCGGACCGCCACGGCCGGGGCCGCCACGGCGCTCGCCGCGGTCCTGCGCAAAGGCGCCGCCGGCGGTGGTGCCGATGAGGAGGGAGGCTGCCACGGCGGCCAGCGTCAGGGTCTTGCCGTTCATTGGGATATCCTTTCGAGTGTCTGCTTCGATGGGATAACCGTAGCCGCGGCAAGGCTCAGGCCCTACTTAACTCTCTGTAAGCTGCATGAAACTTTCGTAAGATTCCGCTCACGCCTCATCCGCGAGCAGCGCCTGCAGGAAGCTGGTGAGATCGTCGGTGAGATAATCGACGGTCTCGGCATCCACATGCTCAACCCGCTCCCAGGTCTCCAGAATTGCGGTGCCCAGATTGCGCGGCACGAGCAGCACCGTCTTCATGCCGAGCGCCTTCGGCACCATCAGATTGCGCGGCAGATCCTCGAACATCGCGGCATGTTTCGTGTCGATGCGGTTGAGGCTCGCGAACTTGTCATAGGTGGCGCCTGCCGGCTTCGGCACGTAATCGGCCGCGACGATGTCGAAGATGTCGTCGAAATGGTCGAGAATGCCGAGCGCCCGCGCGGCAGCCTCCGCATGCGCCACCGTGCCATTGGTGAAGATGAACTTCCGCCCCGGCAGCCGCTTGATCGCCGAGCCAAGAGCCTCATCCGGGATCAGCGCCGAATAGTCGATAGCATGCGCCCTCTCGAGAAAGGCGTTCGGATCGACCTTGTGATGCAGCATCAGCCCGGCAAGTGTCGTGCCGTGTTCATGGTAGTACTGCTTCTGCAGAAGCTTCGCCTCGGCCGGCTCCATCTGCAGGATCTCTGCCACGAAGGCGGTCATGTTCGTGTCGATCTGCGCGAAGAGATTGATGTGATGCGGATAAAGCGTGTTGTCGAGGTCGAAGACCCAGTCGCGCACGTGAGCGAAATCGGCGGGCGAGGGGATCTTGGCTGGGCTGTTCATCGGGTCCTCTTGGGGCAGTGCGAATGGCCTGATGGCACCAGGCGCGTTGCCTCTAATTAGCATTGGTCGCCGCTTCGGGAAGTGCTATCTCGGAAAGATGGGAAAGAAGATGGCGATTTCGGCGATGGAACGGGTCGTGGTCCTGCAGGACCGCAAGCGCCTGCCTGCGCGCTTCCATCCGGTGAGCTCAGGCACCATCCGTAAGCGCGCCGCGTGATCCACGCGGCCTCGAGCCCAAAGTGCTCTGGCCAAATCCACCACTCTTTTTTATCTCTGCCGCAAGCCGACATCCCCGCGCTGCGGCCATTCTGGACACTCTCCCATGGAACTCTGGGCCCTAATCACGGTCGGCAGCGCCTTCCTGCAAAATCTGCGCTCAACACTACAGAAACACCTCAAAGGCCGTATGGGCACGATGGGGGCGACCTTTGTCCGCTTCGGCTTCGGCCTGCCCTTCGCCTTCCTCTATCTCGCCATCCTGCATCTCGGTCTCGGCCGTCCGCTGCCGGTGCCGGGAGCGACCTTCGCTATCTGGGCGGTCATCGGCGCGCTTGCCCAGATCACGGCGACCTTCCTCCTGGTCCACCTTTTCTCCTTTCGCAACTTCGCCGTCGGCACGGCCTATTCGCGCACTGAACCGGCCCAGGCCGCACTGCTGGCGCTGATCCTCTTCGGCGAGACGATCGGTCTTGGCACCGCAGCGGCGATCCTCGTCTCCATCCTCGGCGTCATGCTGATCTCGGTGGCCCGCACGACCTTCACACCCTTGAGCCTCGTCACCTCGGTCACCAGTCGCACCGCGCTGATCGGGCTTGCCTCCGGCTTCTTCTTCGGCATCTCCGCGACCGCCTACCGCACCGCCTCGCTGTCGCTGGCGCCGAGCCTGCCGACACCGGATGCAATGGTGCAGGCGGGCTACACGCTCTGTGTCGTCATCACCATCCAGACGCTGTCGATGCTTTGCTGGATGGCCTGGCGCGACCGGGCCGAGCTCACCCGCGTGCGGGCCGCCTGGAAGGTCAGCGCCCTCGTCGGCTTCGTCGGCGCTACGGCCTCCTTCGGCTGGTTTACCGCGATGACGCTGCAGCAGGTGGCAGTGGTGAAAGCATTGGCCCAGGTTGAGATGCTCTTCACCTTCGCGTCGTCGGTGATTTTCTTCAAGGAAAGCATCAACAGGCTGGAGATTGCCGGCTGCGTGTTGATCGTGCTCGGAGTGCTGTTGCTAGTTCTGGTGTAAGGGGGCGACACCCCTCTCCCCTTGTGGGAGAGGTTGCAAAATCGAGGGCTTAGCCCGATCAGGGCTAAACCTCAGATTTTGTTGGTGAGGGGAACGGTTCTATTGCCACGACATCACGGCCCCCCTTACTTGCGATTTCTGATGTTTAGGCCGCTTGCGCTGGCCTAATTCATCGAAATCGCTTTCTCCCCCACCACGGGGGAGATCGGACCCCGCACGCCTCGGCACAGCGCTCACCCTTTGCCCCGTTGCGACCCATCCCGCTGCGCGATACACCGGACGGCACAAGCGCGCCGAGGGCGGGGAGACAAAAGTGCACACCAAGACACCCGCGACACAAACGATCAGCACCGACGTCGCGCATCCATACCCGAAGCGCTGGACGGCGCTTGCCGTGATGATGCTGGCAAACTTCATGAATTTGCTCGATGTCACCATCGTCAATGTTGCGCTGCCGAGCCTGCAATCCGAGCTGGGCGCGACCTCCAGCCAGATCGAATGGGTCGTGGCCGGTTACGTGCTGGTCTTTGCGCTCGGGCTCCTGCCCTTCGGACGGCTCGGCGACGTCAGGGGCAAAAAGCAGGTGTTTCTGGTCGGAGTGGCGGCCTTCACCTTTGCCTCGCTTCTGTGCGGGCTGGCACCCGATATCGGCTGGTTGGTGGCCGCACGTCTCCTGCAGGGGGCGGGGGCCGCGGTCATGACCCCGCAGGTGCTGGCGATTGCCCAGATGATGTTTCCGCCGAAGGAACGCGCGGCGGCCTTTTCGCTATTTGGTTTGAGCGCCGGGCTTGCTTCGGTATCCGGCCCCATCCTCGGCGGCTGGCTGATTAGCCTCGATGTGCTGGGTCTTGGCTGGCGACCAATCTTCCTCATCAATATTCCGGTCGGCATCATGACCATCCTGCTCGGCTGGCGGCTGATCCCGGCACTGGCGCCCAAGCCCGGCCTCAAGAACGATTTCGGCGGCATCGCGCTGGCGGCGGTCACGATCTTCTGCGTCATCTTCCCGCTCATCGAGGGCCGTGGCTTCGGCTGGCCCGTCTGGTGCTTCGTCATGCTCGCCATGGCCATTCCCTTCGGGGTCGCCTTCGGCCTCTGGGAGCGTCGACAACACCGGATCAAGGCGCCCGAACTCCTGCCCGTCGCGCTGATGAAGAACCGCAACTATGTCATCGGCTCGCTCATGACGGCGACGTTCTTCTCGACCCTGCCAGGCTTCTTCCTGATCTTTGCGATGTTCCTGCAGCAGGGTTACGGCCTCACCCCGCTTCAGTCGGGTTTGACCACAGTGCCGTTTTCGGTCGGGATCTTCATCGCCTCGCTCATCTCCGGCCGTCTGGGCAGTATTGCTCCGCGCGTCCGCGTCGTGGTCGGGGTAGTCATGGTCATCTTCGGCATGGGCCTGTTGCGCATGGAGATCCAGACCGTCGGTGAAAGCATCGACCGTATGGCGCTTCTGCCCTGGTTCCTGCTGAGCGGCCTTGGCATGGGGATCGCGATCGCGCCGATGTTCCAGCTCGTGCTGGCGGGTGTGCCACCGCAGGATGCGGGCGGTGGATCTGGTGCGCTTCAGGCGATCCAGCAGGTTGGAAGTGCACTCGGAATTGCCATCGTTAGCGAGATCTTCTTTTCGGATCTGGCGCGCAATGCGGCAGAAGGCCTGAACGGCAAGGCCGTCTATGCCGAGGGTCTGAGCCTTGGCCTCATCTACAACTTCGTCGCCTATGCGATCGTCCTGATCGCGGTCCTGTCCATGCGCACCGTGACGCCGGGAAGCGAGAAGCTGGAGCGTCCGCTGCCGATCGAGTGACCTGCAGCGGACGAGATCATCGGCTTAAGGGACGAGCAGCGTGCCGGCACCCGTCTCGGTGAAGAGTTCGAGCAGCACGGAATGGGCGGTCTTGCCGTTGAGGATGACGACACCCTGCACGCCCGCCTGGATCGCCTCGATGCAGGTCTCGACCTTCGGGATCATGCCGCCCGAGATCGTGCCGTCCTTGATCAGCGCATGGGCTTCGGCGACCGACAATTCCTTGATCAGCTTGCCGTCCTTGTCGAGCACGCCGGGCACGTCGGTGAGGAAGAGCAGGCGCGAGGCATTGAGGGCACCCGCAATCGCACCGGCAAAGGTATCGGCGTTGATGTTGTAGGTAGCACCATCGCGGCCAGGCGCCACGGGGGCGATGACCGGGATCATCTCGGAGCGAGCGAGCAGATCGAGAAGCGTTCGGTCCACTTCGACGACATCACCGACGAAGCCGAGATCGAGCACGCGCTCGATATTGCTGTCGGGATCGCGGACCTTCTTCTGCGCCTTTTCGGCAAAGACCATGTTGCCGTCCTTGCCGCATAGACCGATCGCCCATTCGCCGGTCTGGTTGATGAGCGCGACGATTTCCTTGTTGATCGAGCCGGCGAGCACCATCTCGACGATCTCGACCGTCTTCTGGTCGGTGACGCGAAGGCCGTTTTCGAAACGTGATTCGATGCCCATACGGGCAAGCATCGCGCCGATCTGCGGACCGCCGCCATGCACGACGATCGGGTTGACGCCGGACTGCTTCAGAAGCGCGATATCGGCGGCAAACGCCTTGCCGAGCTCGGGATTGCCCATGGCATGGCCGCCATATTTGACCACGATCGTCTTGTTCTCGTACCGCTGCATGAAGGGCAGTGCCTGGACAAGAAGGCGGGCCTGGATTTCGCTTTCGGAAGCTGACATGGAAAACCTCGCTGTGGATCGCGGCCTTTTAGCGCATGTGTCGCCGTGATGGAATAATGGCGCCGCAATATAAGCGGCAGGTGACATGCTTCTTCTTATCGTCGCATTGTCCACGGAATATGCCGTGCTATATCAAGGCCACTGGGTGAGGGGGCTCTATGGAACGCGACGACATCGGCGGATTGCTGGCCCGGGTGGCCCTGCGGGACCGAAGCGCCTTTTCCTTGCTCTATGGTCGTATTTCGGCGAAACTTTTCGCCATCTGCATCCGTATGCTCAAAGACAGGGGAGAGGCCGAAGAGGCGCTACAGGATGTGTTCGTCAAGATTTGGCATAAGGCCGGGAGCTATACGGGCGACGGCGACAATGCCTATCCATGGCTCTGCGCCATCGTCCGCTATCACTGCATCGATCGCTTGAGAGCGCGTCGACCGCAGGGAGAGGACATCGAGGCAGCGATCGATCTGGCGGATCTCGCACCCGATCCGGAGCAGCATGCGATGCTCCGATCCGAAGGTGGCCGCATTGACACATGCCTGGAGGCATTGGATCCTGACAGGGCGCTCGCCGTTCGCCAGGCTTATGTGGAAGGACTGTCCTATCAGGAGCTGGCGGATCATTTCGCCGTTCCGCTGAACACGATGCGTACATGGCTGCGGCGCAGCCTTTTGAAACTGAGAGAGTGCATGGATGAGCACGCCTGACCAAAGCAAGGGAGACCGGTCGCGAGACGAAGTTCTCGCGGGCGAATATGTCCTCGGTGTCCTGAGCGGAACTGAGCGCCAGAAGGTAGACGCGCGCCTGCGCCACGACCGACAGTTCGCCGCCATGGTCAAGCGCTGGGAAGAGAACCTCACCCAGTTCAACGACGATTACGCCGAGGCCTCAGCGCCGGATCAGCTGTTTTCGAAGATCGAGGATCGACTTTTTGCATCGCCCGGCACGGTGGCCGCGGTGAAGGGCAGCCTGTGGAATTCGCTGGTGCTCTGGCGCGGCCTGAGTTTTGCATCGATTGCCGCGCTCGGCCTCATCGTAGGGTTCGACTATGCCGAACGTATGCGTCCGAAATCTCAAGTCGCGCTGACGGCGGACTTGGCCGGCGAGAACCAGGCGATCGCATTGCATGCGCGCTATGACGGCAACTCCGGCCGCCTCGCCGTCACCCCCGTCGCAAGCGGCGGTGCAGATGAGAAGTCGCTTGAGCTCTGGCTCGTCGAGGGTGAACAGGCGCCGATCTCGCTCGGCGTGCTGCCGCAGACCGGGCAGGGGGAGCTTGATGTGCCTGAGGATCTGCGTGCCCGCCTGACGGAAGGTGTCGTGCTGGCCGTCAGCCTCGAGCCTTTCGGCGGATCGCCGACCGGAAAAGCCACCGGACCTGTCGTGGCGCTCGGCGAAGTTCGTCCCTGACGAAGAAATTCTCTCATAAAATCAATGAAGTCTTTTCAGGCGGCCGATTTTCTCGAGCCGCCTGAAACTTGTTCGGACGACCCACCGTCTTTGGTCATGTTCCTGCTGAGGAACGCCCCCGATGTCCCGCCCGAACCCGCAGGGACACGATCGAGAACACCAAGGATAAGAGGAAACCGTAATGTTCAAGACCGCTCTTCGCCCGCTCGCATTCTCCGCAGCCATCCTGGCAGGCGCTGCCGCAGCCTATGCCGCCAATCCGATGGTCGGCGGTGGTGAAATGCTCGAAACCAAGAACATCGTCGAAAACGCCGTCAACTCGAAGGATCACACGACGCTCGTTGCCGCCGTCCAGGCAGCCGGTCTCGTTGAAACCCTGTCGGGCGCCGGTCCGTTCACCGTCTTCGCTCCGACCAACGACGCCTTCGCCAAGCTGCCGGCCGGCACGGTCGACACTCTGCTGAAGCCGGAAAACAAGGCGCAGCTCACCAAGGTGCTGACCTGCCACGTGGTGGCAGCCGACGTGATGGCCGAAGCCCTCGTCAAGATGATCTCCGATGATGGCGGCGAACATGACGTCACCACCGTTGGCGGTTGTGTGCTGAAGGCGAAGGCCGCCGACGGCAAGGTCACGCTGACCGACGAGAATGGCGGCGTATCGACCGTCACCATCGCAGACGTCAAGCAGTCGAACGGTGTGATCCACGTCGTCGACGCGGTCATCCTGCCGAAAATGTAAGGAACGACGGTTCGGCCCGGTCTCCGCCGGCTAGGGCCGACCTGATCGGAGCCTGAGCGTCAAATGCTCCGACCGATGGCCTCGCTGATTGCCCCGCGCAATTGGTCGAGGCCATCACCTTTTTCAGAGGATGTCGAGAGAACGCCAGGGAAGGCGGCAGGCCGCTTCTTGATCTTTTCCTGCGTCTCCGCAATCAGCTTCGGCACGGCTGGCGCCTTGATCTTGTCGGTCTTGGTTAGCACGATCTGGTAGGAAACGGCGGCCTTGTCGAGCAGCGAGAGCACTTCGTCGTCGTTCTTCTTGATGCCATGACGGCTGTCGATCAGGACGTACACGCGCTTCAGCGTCGCGCGACCCCGAAGATAATCGAAAACCAGCTTCGTCCAGGCATCCACATGCTCCTTCGGGGCCTGAGCATAGCCGTAGCCAGGCATGTCGACGAGCGCCATTGGCGGCAGGTCGCCTGCCTGGCCGGAAAAGCCGTCGGGCACGAAGTAGTTCAGTTCCTGGGTGCGTCCGGGTGTGTTGGACGTGCGGGCGAGACCCTTCTGGCCAACCAGCGCATTGATCAGCGACGACTTGCCGACATTCGAGCGACCGGCAAAGGCCACTTCGAGCGGTCCTTCCGGCGGCAGGAATTCCATCGATGGCACACCGCGGATGAAGATCCAGGGGCGGCCAAAGAGCGGCTGATCGGGCTTGTCGTGTGTTTCGGTCATAGAGTAGGCCTTTCGTCAGGCGGACAGATCCGGGTTTTGGCCCGGAAAGTCAAGCAGCAGAGGTCGGAACGGGCCGCGAGGCCTGCCGCGCGTGGCTGATGAGATAGGTGAAGAGGGCGGCCATCACGAGCGCGCCGCCAAGGATCGTCCGACCCGAGGGTACCTCGTTGTGGAAGATCACCATCCAGACCGGTGCGAGGATCATCTCGGCAGTCCCGATCAGGGCGGCGAGCGCCGAGGGTATCATGCGGGCGCCGGTGACATAGAGCGCCATGCCGAGCCCCAGATTGAGCGCCCCGAAGCAGAAGAGAAGCACTAGGTCGTGCCCGCCGACGGCAAAGGCTCCGGCCTGGCTGGCGGCGATCGCGGACGCGATGAAGGAGCCGCCACAGGCGGCCGGTGTCATCCTGATGCCGGGATAACGGCGGGTCAGCACCGTCATGCAGGCGAAGATGGCGGGGATGGCAGCCGCCAGCGTCAGGCCGAGGATCGAGCCGCCTTCGCCGATCGAAGCCGAGACCATGATGCCGACACCGAGGATGACAGCGACGATCGCGCCCCAGGTCACCGGCGTGATCGGCTCGCCGAGCACGACGCGCGCGAGAAGGGCCGCAAACAGCGGGATCGAGGCCATGAACAGCACGACATTGGCAACCGGCGTCATCGTGACGGCCAGCACGAAGAAGGTCGAGACGAGCGCAAAACCGACGGCGATGAAGAAGCCTGGCCAGCCCATGGCACGGAAAAGACGGATCGTGCCGTCGATGCGGTCACGGACAAGCATGAAGGTGAGGAGGAAAAGACCGGCGAACAGACAGCGCCAGAACACGATCGTCCAGCCGTCCTCCACACCGATGAAGCGCTGGATGGCGCCGCCATAGCTCCAGGCAAGCGCAGAGCCGCCGACAAGCGCGATCCCGAGCCAGGAGCGGGGAGGATTTACGGAAGAGTCTGTCATCGGCGGATCTCGTCAAAAAGAGAAAGCCCCGGCTGGACCGGGGCTTTTGATCGTCACTTGGTGGCGGTCGGCTTTCGCCTGAACATATTGCCGATATTCTTGAACAGTTCGATCTCGACGCCGTGGCGCTTCATGATCAGGGCCTGCTGCAGGATCGACAGCGTGTTGTTCCAAGCCCAGTAGATGACGAGACCGGCGGGGAAGGTGCCCAGCATGAAGGTGAAGATGACAGGCATCCAGTTGAACAGCATCGCCTGGGTCGGGTCCGGCGGGGTCGGGTTCATGCGCATCTGGAGCCACATGGTGACACCCATGATGATCGGCCAGACGCCGAGATGCAGGAAGGTGGGTGCTTCGAACGGCAGAAGGCCGAACAGGTTGATGAAGGTCGTCGGATCCGGCGCGGAAAGGTCCTGGATCCAGCCGAAGAACGGCGCATGGCGCATTTCGATGGTGACGTAGATGACCTTGTAGAGAGCGAAGAAGACCGGGATCTGCAGCAGCACCGGCCAGCAGCCGGCCACCGGATTGATCTTCTCTTCCTTGTAGAGCGCCATCATCGCCTGCTGCAGGCCCATGCGGTCGTCGGCATACTTGGTCTTCAGCTCTTCAAGCTTCGGCTGCACGCGCTTCATGTTGGCCATGGAGGCATACTGCTTGTTGGCAAGCGGGAAGAAGAGCAGCTTGACGACGATGGTGGTGAGCAGGATGGCGACACCGAAATTGCCGACGAGATGGAAGAAGTAGTCCATCAGGTGGAACATCGGCTTGGTGATGAAGTAGAACCAGCCCCAGTCGATCATCAGGTCGAACTTCGGAATGCCGAGGCTTTCCTGATAGCTGTCGATGACCGGAACCTGCTTGGCACCGGCAAACAGCAGGGTCTTGACCGTGGTACTCTGACCGGCCGGGATGCTGACCGCATCGTTCTTGTAGTCAGCCTGGAAGCGGGCCTGGCCGTCGGTGAAGTGCGAGAAGCGCGATTCATAGGGCAGGGTCTGCTGTGGGATCAGCGATGCGGCCCAGTACTTGTCGGTGATCCCGAGCCAGCCGCCGGTTGCCTTCGCATTGGCGATCGCCTCTTCCTCGACATCCGTATAGTCGTGCTCAACCAGGCTGCCTTCGGCGCCGAGAACGCCGAGGAAGCCTTCGTGCAGAACGAAGATCGACGGTGTCGAGGGCTTGTTGTAGCGGGTGATGCGGCCGTAGGGCGCAAGGCTCGCGGTAGCCATGCCGTTATTCACGATCTGGTCTTCGATGGTGAACATGTAATGTTCGTCAACGGCGATCGTGCGGGTAAAGGTGAGGCCGGCTTCATTGGTGAAGGTCAGCGTAACCGGCGTCTTCTCTGTGAGCTTTGCGCCTGCGGTTGCTGTCCAGACAGTGTTCGGGCCCGGAACGGAGCCGGCATTTTCGCCAGCGATGAAACCGAGTTCGGCAAAATAGGCGTCCCGGGTTTCAGCCGGGTTGAAGAGCGTAACGATCGGGCTCGTCGGATCGACGGTTTCGCGATAGGCGCGGAGCTTGAGGTCGTCGAGGCGGCCGCCGGTCAGATTGATCGAACCGGCCAGATCCTGGGTTTCGATGGCAACGCGGGCGGTCTTCGCGACAGCGGCTTCGCGGCTGGCTTCCGGATTGGCGGCTGCACTGGCCGGCAGGCTGCCATCGACGGTCGCGGCCGGGGTCGCTGCCTGCTGCTCGGCCTCGGCCTGCTGCTGGGCGATCTGGGCTTCCTGCGCCTGGCGCTGGGCCTCGATGCGCGGGTTCATGTAGAAGAACTGCCAGGCGAGGACGATCACCACCGATAAGGCAATCGCGATGAAATAGTTGCGGTTGTTCTGCATCACTCTTTCCTGGGAGCGGTCTTGTGAGACCGGGTGTTGTTCGTCTGGCGGTTTTCGATGCGGTGGATCAACTGCCGGGACAATTGATCAAACGGGATGTCCAGCACCTCGCGCCGGGCGACAATGACATAGTCGTGTCCCGGCTGCATTGCAAACGCCGCATTCAGTCGCACAGCTTCTTTCAGCCGGCGCCGCATGCGGTTCCGCTCCACTGCATTGCCGTGTTTCTTGGTGACCGTAAACCCCACGCGGGGCGGCGCATCATTCTTGTGGTCAAGCACCTCCAGAAGGAAGGTACGACCCTTGCGCGCTTCGCCGTGCCTGACGGCGAGGAACTGAGGCCGGCTCTTGAGCCGGCCAACAGATTTCTTGGAGTCCGTGGACGTCATGGGCCCGTCATCTCGTCGGGCTCGTCCGGCCCTTAGGCCGAGAGCTTGGCGCGACCGCGACCGCGGCGTGCGTTCAAGACAAGGCGGCCGCCCTTGGTGGCCATACGCGCACGGAATCCGTGGCGGCGCTTGCGAACAAGCTTGGAAGGTTGGAAAGTACGCTTCGACATTTATTTAATACCGCGGTGTGCGGCCCTTCTTGGGATTTGCATTGCTGCAAAAGCGTTGGTTTTATCGCACGGATAAGCCCCGTCGGGGCACCTTTCCGAACGTGCGCGGCTTATACGGTCGCGGGTCCCAAGAGTCAATCGCAGCCAGACGGAATAGCAAAGCAAGGTTCATGCAGGCTCTGCGCTCAGATCTGCACGCATCGGCAAGCATGCTGCCCCCCCCTAAATTTAGGGTGAAACGAGCCATTAAACTCTGGATCCTAACATCCGAATATTAGGGAAAGTGCGCAAGGTGCGCACGGCATTAGGGTGAGTGACGTGAAGGTCAGCGGCAAGGTTTATTCATTGGTCGGCATTCTGGGGGCGGCGGCGATCGTGATCGGCGCCATGGGCGTCTTCGTGACGGTCCAGTACGGCGCCAAGACGGCAGCCCTGCTGCAGATCTCCCAGCGTGCCTATCTCGGTGAGCAGGTGAACCGCATGGTGACGGCAGTTGTCATGGAAGCCCGTGGCATTTACGCGGCGGCCAACACAGAGAAGGCGCAACCCTTCGCCGAAGGCATCCTGAAGAGCCTCGACAAGATGGATGCCGCGTTTGCCAAGTGGAAGCCTATGGTGCCGGAGGCCCAGAAGGCGGCCTTCGATGCGATGGCGGCCAAATCGGCCGAGTTCCGCACGTTCCGCGCCGAAACGGCGCGCATCGGTGTCGAAGTCGGTCCGAAGGACGCCAATGCGCAGGGCAATACCGACGCGAACCGTGCCAACCGCAAGGCTTTCCAGGCCGATATCGACGCCGTCGTCGAGGCCGACCGTGCCGAACTCGAATTGATGACCAACAGTCTGGCATCGTTCCAGAGCACCATGCTGATGCTGATCTCCGGCGTGACCCTGCTTGCGGTCGCCGTTGGCGCCGGCCTCGGCATCCATATCGGCGTCAACCATCTGAGCCGGCCGATCCGCCGCGTGACCCACGCGATGAATGACATTGCCGGCGGCAACTTTGCCACCGAAATCCCTTATAGCGGCCGTCCGGATGAAATCGGTGAAATGGCCGCAGCCGTCGAGGTCTTCAAGGAGAACGGTCTGTCCGTTCAGCGCCTGAACGCCCAGGAAGGCGCGATGCGTGCCAAGAGCGACGACCTGCAGTCCAGCATGGCGGCCGTTGTCGCCTCTGCGGCAGAAGGTGATTTCTCCCGCCGCATCGACAAAGACTATCAGGACGCCAACCTCAACCGCTTCTCCTCAAACATCAACGCGCTCCTCGCTTCGGTCGAAACGGGCGTATCGGAGACCAACCGGGTCATCGGTAGCCTCGCAGCCAATGATCTTTCGCAGGAGATGAATGGCCAGTTCCGCGGTGTGTTCGCCGAGCTCCAGTCGAATGTCAACAAGTCGCTGCAGAGCCTGCGCCAGACCATGTCGGACATTCGCGGCCGCACCGACCTGATCAACGACAATACCTACCAGCTGACATCGGCTACCAACGATCTGTCCAAGCGCACCGAACAGCAGGCCGCAGCCCTCGAAGAGACCTCTGCGGCTCTGGACGAAATCACCGTCGTGGTTCGCCAGTCCAGTGAGCGTGCCCAGGAGGCAAGCCACATGGTGACCGAGGCCAAGCACAGTGCTGCCCAGTCGGCGACCGTCGTCGGCGAGGCGGTCAACGCCATGGGTCGCATCGAGCAGGCCTCCCGCGAGATTTCGCAGATCATCAACGTCATCGACGAGATCGCCTTCCAGACCAATCTGCTGGCGCTGAATGCCGGCGTGGAAGCAGCCCGTGCGGGCGAAGCCGGTAAGGGCTTTGCCGTCGTCGCCCAGGAAGTGCGCGAATTGGCGCAACGCTCTGCGAATGCCGCCAAGGATATCAAGTCGCTTATCACCAAGTCCGGAGAGGAAGTCTCGGGCGGCGTGAAGCTGGTGCAGCGCACCGGTGAGGCTCTGTCGGAGATCGAAAGCCGCGTCTTGAAGATCAACGATCACATCCACTCGATCGCAGCCGCCGCCAAGGAGCAGTCGACGGGTCTTGCCGAGGTTAACAGCGCCATCAACCAGATGGATCAGGTGACCCAGCAGAACGCGGCCATGGTCGAGGAAACCTCGGCATCCACCGCCAAACTCTCTTCGGAGGCGGGCGGACTGGCCCAGATCGTCGCGCAGTTCAAGCTCGGCGAGCAGAGCCGCAGCCGGGTGGCGCCCGCAGCCGCGGCCCAGCATGCCCCGGTGGCTTCGCCGGCAAGGCAGCTGGCCGGAAGCGTGGCCCGCGCCTTCGGCGGCTCCGGTCGCGCAACGGCGGCAGCAGCAGCACCCAAGGGCGACAACTGGGAAGAGTTCTGATCTCCGCCAGGTTTCAATCTGGACATTTCGGCAAACGGTCGCGATATGCAGTGTCGCGGCCGTTTTGATTTCATGACGAAAGATTAATGTTTGCGGCAATCTTGCAGGTGGTCATGGCATCAACGCTCCACTAGACTGGAGACGCTGCCACACCCGAAATCTACCCTTGGGAAGACAGGAACTCGACTTGATGCTTGACCGGCAGGACAGCGATCTGCAGTCCGACCTCTCCGGAGGTTACGCCATGCCGTCCCGCATCCGCGGCCTGTCTGGCAAACTGCTCTGGCTGACCATCGCTTTCGTGATGCTGGCCGAAATCCTCATCTTCGCACCCTCCGTCGCGACCATGCGCCAACGCTGGCTGCAGGACCGATTGAACACGGCAGCCGCCGCAAGCGTCGTGATCGACGGGCTGCAGCCGCTGGAGCTGCCGCGCGGCGTGCAGGACAGTGCGCTCGCAACAACCGGGACCAAGGCCATCGTCCTGCGCAAGGACGGCACCTCGCAGCTCCTCGCCGTCACCGAAATGCCGAACGAGGTCGACGCAGCCTTCGACCTGGCGGAGTATTCCGAATTCGGCTCGATCCGCGACGCTTTGTATACGCTCTTCTTCGGCGGCGACCGGCTGCTTCGGGTCTATGGCCCGATTGCCGAAGCGAGCGACGTAACCGTCGAGATCGTCATCGATGAGGCGCCGCTGCGCAAGGCGATGCTGGGTTATGCCCGCAACATCCTCGTGGTCTCCCTGATCATCTCCGTCATCACCGCCTTCCTGATGTTCCTGGCGATCAACCGCGTGATGATCATGCCGGTCCGGCGGCTTGCCCGCAGCATGCAGTCTTTCGCCGAAAATCCGGAGGATCGGACGCGCGTGCTTCCGGCAACGGACGGTAATGACGAGATTGCCGTGGCAGGTCGCCATCTGTCGCGCATGCAGGAGCAATTGCAAAAGACCCTGCGCCAGCAGAAGACGCTGGCCGATCTCGGGCTCGCGGTGTCGAAGATCAATCACGACATGCGCAACATCCTGGCTTCCGCGCAGCTGATGTCCGACCGCCTGGTGGATGTCGATGACCCCCTGGTAAAGAGCTTTGCGCCGAAGCTATTGCGCACCATCGACCGTGCAGTCGGTTACACGAGCGAAGTCCTTTCATATGGCCAGACCTCGGAGGCCGAACCGCGCCGTCGCCGGTTCCTGTTGTCGGAGCTCTGCCAGGAGGTCCGCGACCTCCTGCATCTGAGCCCGGAAACCGGGATCGAATTCGTCGACAGTGTCGGCACGGACATCGAGGTGGATGCCGACAGCGAGCAGCTCTTCCGCGTGGTACACAACATCTGCCGCAATGCCGTCCAGGCGCTGTCCGGCTTCACGCCGGAGGAGCCGGATCACACGCGGCGCATCACGGTCTCGGCGCAGCGCACTGGCTCTGTCGTGGCGATCATCATCGACGATACGGGGCCCGGCATGCCGCGCAAGGCCCGCGAGAATCTCTTTACCGCCTTCCGCGGCTCGGCCCGATCAGGCGGCACGGGTCTTGGTCTCGCGATTGCCCGCGAACTCGTGATCGCCCATGGCGGCACGATTGCGCTTGTGGAAAAACCCGGTCCCGGCACGATGTTCCGCGTCGAGATCCCCGACAGGCCAGTGGCTCTCGACGATTGGCGCGCCCGCGCCTAACCGCCGGCCGGCGGCGACATGACAGGAAAATGACTCTTTTTTCGAAAAGGGTGCTTGCATTCCGGATCATCCCGCTTTAGAGGATCGCCAACGCCGACGGACAGTCGGTTGGCACGCACCCGTAGCTCAGCTGGATAGAGCACCAGACTACGAATCTGGGGGTCAGGAGTTCGAATCTCTTCGGGTGCGCCATTTCTTCCTCAGCATAATGACTTATTTCCATCCCTAGTGTCGTCAGGGTTGCATTTTTGTGTTCCTGAAGAGATTGTTGGCGGTCGCCTGAGCTTTGCTGCGGCGCGAGAAGTCGTTGATCTCAGTTGATTTTGGAACAATCCCTTTATGGCCCTTGCTTCCTGGACCGATGAACAGATTCTCAATCAGCTGAACTCCGGGTTCCGTTGGACAAGTTCGACCATTACCTACGCGTTCCCAACGACATGGGACGGAGTCTACTGGGAAGTCGAAGATGGCCCCTCGCTGTCGTTGAACGCAAGCCAGCAGGCGAAAGCGATTGTTGCACTAACCCTTTGGGATGAACTGATCAGTCCTGACTTTGTGCAACTGGATGCGGCCGACTACTGGTACGACAGTGATATCGAGTTCGGCAATGCGACGTTTGGCGTCGAGTATGCTCATGCATATTATCCCGATGTCGGGACGGTCTGGTTCAACAGCACATATAATTCGCGCTACGGCGCCGATGACCTTGTCACGCCCAAGATAGGCGCCCACGGCTTTGCCACGTTTATCCATGAAATCGGCCACGCGCTCGGGCTTGAGCACATGGGCAACTACGACGCATCGGATAATACCGAGCCAACGCCGTCCTCATATGAGGATTCGATGGTCTATTCCATCATGTCCTATTTCGGCCCGTCCATGAACAACGGTAAAGGATTGGTCGCCTGGGCCGACTGGGTCGGCGCCGATGGCAAGCTCTACAGTCCTCAAACACCCATGATGAACGACATCATGGCGATCCAAAGCATATACGGCGCCGATACGACGACGCGCACCGGTGATACGGTTTACGGCTTCGGCTCCAACGTCATCGGAGCCGCTGCGTCGATCTACAATTTCAGCAAGAACCTCAATCCGATCCTGTGCATCTGGGATGCTGATGGCAATGACACGCTGAACCTGTCCGGCTGGAGTGCCGCCAGCACCGTCAATCTCGCTCCGGGAACTTTCTCCTCCGGCAATAGCATGACGCTGAACATTTCGATCGCGCGCGGGGCTTGGATCGAAAACGCGATCACTGGCGCCGGGAACGATCGGATCAGCGGGAACGAACTGGCGAACCGGCTGGAGGCCGGTTCCGGCAACGATGTGATCAATGGCCTTGCCGGCAACGACGTACTCCTCGGCGGCAATGGCGATGACACGCTCAACGGCGGTGAAGGTGCGGACGAAATGTCGGGCGGTGCCGGCAACGATTCCTACGTGGTCGACGATATCGGCGATGTGGTTGTCGAGACCTCCGCAGTAGGCATCGATACGATCCGCACCACACTTGCCAGCTACACGCTGGGCGCCTGGATCGAGGGTCTCATACAGACCGGCGCAGTGTCCTGGACCGCAACGGGTAATGCACTCGCAAACACGATCCAGGGCGGTGGCGGCGAGAACGCGCTCTACGGCGAGGCGGGCGACGACCGTCTGATCGGGGGTGCTTTGAGCGACATCCTGGACGGTGGCACGGGCAACGACCAGATGAGCGGCGGCGCGGGGGACGATACCTATTTTGTCGACTCGGCGAAGGATGTGATCACGGAAGCGGTGAACGGCGGTGTCGACCTGGTGCGGGTGACGGCGTCGAGCTTCACGCTGTCTGCCTTTGTCGACAATCTTGAATATGTCGGGACGGGTGCCTTCAAGGGGATCGGCAGTGCCGATGCCAATATGATGACGGGCGGTACCGGCGCAGACACGTTGGACGGTGGAGCAGGCAACGACCGTCTTTACGGCGGTCTCGGCAA
>NZ_PKRP01000005.1 GCF_002855515.1 Rhizobium sp. TH135
TTCAATTGTCAAAAAACAGACGGATCAAAACCCGTCAAAAATCCCTGCCACCCAACCCTAAAGTCGGGCAATAAATCAGCAATCCAGCCAATTTCGAAGGTTTTCTCTAGAGCGAAGGGCTTCGTCGCTAGCAGCGCCGCCGCCCTCGTCAGTGAGCGGATGTATAGATTCGCTTCTCCGAGCAGTCAACAGCCTTCTTCGATAAAATTCCAGAAAATCGACATGGCATTGAAAAACAACAGTTTTCCTGCGCGCTTCATTTTGGCCGCGCCTATTGGTCTGGATTTCAGCCCAACTTGGCCCGTGAAAGGGTGCTTGCATCAGCCCTCGGGCGTGCTCGCAGTCCTCCTTCACGTGTGTGTACGCGCGCGTGCCGCGCTAATTCCATATTTGCCTGCGCATAAGAGGGCCATGGCCCGCCGATTTGACGGCTCGGGCCAAAACATGAGACACAAAAGACGTGATCCAGTCGACCAACAGGCAGGCGCCCTGCGCCTCGGCCACAGACAGCAAGCCGGCATGACAACAGACCGCGACCTGATCCGTTCGCTCGGTGGCGAGCCTCCGATCCTGGCGGATGGCCTTCGCGCGCCCGATCGCCGCGAAATCTCGCTGCGCTGGCTGTCCGGCACCTTCCTGACTGGCATCACCTCCTGCATCCTCATGGGTGTCGCCCTGTTTGCAGCGCTGGATGGGCGCCAGCAATTGGCAATCCCGGCCGAAGCCTTTGCCGTCACCCCGCCGGATGCTGCGCAGACTGCAGCAGAAGAGACCATCCGCGGTTCCCGCATCTTCGGCCCGAAGATCGCAGCCCGCCCGGTCGACAAGGCGATCCTCGACGTGCCGACCGTCTTCAAGGATGGCGAGCGCGAAGTGGTGCGCAAGCTGCCCTTCGCCCATGTGAAGATGGTGCTGGCCGCAGACTATGCCAATCAGGAGCGCTATCCGCGCTTTGATCCTCTTTCCATCTTCGCCACCGACGAAGCCACACCGCCGGTCGCCAACAGGACCGGCTCTCTCTACGGCTCTGACGTAGAGTCGGAAGTCATCCTGAAGTCGACCCCCTTCCCGAGCATCCCGGACAAGCCGCTCGCTGGCGAGATGACCTTCGACGAGGTCGAGGAGAATGTCCGCTCGAACGGATCGGTGCTGACCGACGGCAACACGCAGGTTGCCGCCCTCTATTACATCGACCCGCGTCGCTTCGACACCGAGGATACGGGGCTCGATCTGGCCACCGGCATGACCGCACGCATCGTCGAGGAAAACATGAGCCTCGCAGAGCCGGAGATCATCACGCCGATGACGCCGGAATATGCCGACGACATCCTGCCCGCGCGCCGGCCCCAGTCGGTTGCTACGCTCATGACGGCGGCCGGCTATCCAGCCTCCAAGGCGGAAGATGTCGGCAAGGCACTCGCGCCCTTCATGAAGGGTGAAGGTCTCGTTGAGGGTGATATCATCCGGGTCGGTCTTTTGCAGCGCGGCGAAGAGGTCCGGCTCGTTCGTTTCTCGCTTTACCATCGCACCGAACATGTCGCGACGCTGGCCGTCAATGATGCAGGCCGCCTGGTCGAGGGTGCGGCGCCCCCGGCACTCGATGCGATCGCCGGCGCCTTCGACAATTCCCAGCCGGCGATGATGTCGGGCCGAGACCTGCCGCGCGTCTATGACGGTATCTACCGGGCCGCACTTTCCTATGGCATGAACCAGGACCTGACGGGCCAGGTCATTCGGCTGCTCGCCGCCAATGTCGACTTCCAGGCGCAGCTGAAGCCGTCCGACATGCTCGAAGCCGTCTTTTCGGTCACCGACGACCAGGGTATGGCGACCGACGAGTCCGAACTGCTTTATGTCCGCGCACGCTTCGGCGACACGATCACCCAGTTCTATCGCTTCCAGGATCCGGAAGACGGCTCGATCGACTATTTCGACGAGAACGGCAAATCGATCCGACAGTTCCTGCTACGCAACCCCGTGCCGAATGGCCGCTTCACCTCAGGCTTTGGCATGCGCCGCCATCCGATCCTCGGCTATTCCCGCATGCATACCGGCGTCGACTGGGCAGCGCCCCGCGGCACGCCGATCATCGCTTCGGGCAACGGCGTGGTCGAGAAGGCCGGCTGGGCCTCCGGCTACGGCAATCAGACCCTCATCCGCCATGCCAATGGTTACGTCACCTCCTACAATCACCAGAGCGGCATCGCCAAGGGCATCGTCCCGGGCGCCAAGGTCAAGCAGGGTCAGGTCATCGGCTTCGTCGGCTCGACCGGCTCCTCCACCGGATCGCACCTGCATTACGAGCTGATCGTCAACGGCACCAAGGTCGATGCGATGAAGGTGCGCCTGCCCGGCGGCAAGGCACTCGAAGGCGAGGTGCTGGCGAGCTTCCAGCAGGAACGTCAGCGCATCGACACCCTGCTCGAAAGCGGCGGCCGCCCGGCCCAGGTGGCAAGCCGCTAGCGCCGATGGCGCCAAACTTGAATCAAATTCGAGCCGTCCGCTTCATCAAAGCTCAGCAGTTGTATGATGTCCTTCCCTGCAATTTTTAAGCAGGGATTGGATATGATCGAAGCACTTTTCATGTTCGGAGGCCGCCTCAACAGGCTTCAGTATTTGCTGGCAGGCGTCTTGACCCATCTGGTCGGCGGCGGCATTTTGCTCCTGGGCGTGGTATCGATGGGAAATGGCGCAGGAGCGGGCGCGATTGCAACCCTCGCCTTGGCCGGCCTCGCGCTGCTCTGGATGGCCCTCAGCCTGCAGGCGGCGCGCATCCGTGACATCGGTCTCAGCCCGCTTCTTGTCATACTGGCCTTCACGATCGTCTATTCCATGGCGCATATCGGCAAGGAAACGATGAAGGATACGGATATCGGCACGGTGCTGGCAGGACTGACGATCGCCCTGCAGGCAGTTTTCGGGTTTTTCCTGCTGCTGATGCCAGGGGAGGACTCTCACACATCAGAACCGCCGGACCCGCTCGATTACAAATCCGCCCTTCTAGATCGGCGCGCTGCGATGATCCGAAGCGAAGACGCAGCCGCGGTGAGGTCCACTCCGAGACATAGCGAGGAAGCATCGACACGGGGGCGACAAGCGGGGACGAAACCGATCTTCGGTCGGCGCGGAATGTGACGGCCCAAACGGCCATGAAAAAGGGCGGCTCGGGGGGAGCCGCCCTTTCCTTCATCTGTCAAAGCTTTCAGGCTGCGGCACTCACCGAGGCCTTGGGCGAGATCAGCAGCCGGTCGCTGCCGGCCTCGATCGTCACATCGGAACCGTCGAGCACCTGACCCGACAGGATCTGCTCGGCGAGCGGATCCTGCAGGTATTTCTGGATCACCCGCTTCAAGGGGCGAGCGCCATACACGGGATCATAGCCCTTGTCGGCGAGCCAGCTCCGGGCATCCGGTGCCAGATCGATGCGGATCTTGCGCTCCGCCAGAAGCGAGAGAAGCCGCTTCATCTGGATATCGACGATCGCACCCATTTCCGAGCGACGCAGCCGGTGGAAGAGAATGATCTCGTCGACGCGGTTGAGGAATTCCGGCCGGAACGAGGCCTTCACAACATCCATCACCTGGTCGCGAACCTGGTCGACATCCTGATCCTCGCCGAGGCTGGTCAGGTAATCGGCCCCGAGGTTCGAGGTCATGATGATGATCGTGTTCTTGAAGTCGACGGTGCGACCCTGACCATCCGTCAGGCGACCGTCGTCGAGCACCTGCAGGAGTACGTTGAACACGTCGGGATGCGCCTTCTCGATCTCGTCGAACAGCACCACCTGATAGGGCTTGCGCCGCACTGCTTCCGTGAGCGCGCCACCTTCCTCATAGCCGACATAGCCCGGAGGTGCCCCAATCAGCCGGGAGACCGAATGCTTCTCCATGAATTCCGACATGTCGAGCCGAACCATCGCCGTCTCGTCGTCGAAGAGGAAACGGGCAAGCGACTTGGTGAGCTCGGTCTTGCCGACCCCGGTCGGACCGAGGAAGATGAACGAGCCGATCGGCCGGTTCGGATCCTGCAGCCCCGCACGCGCACGACGAACCGCCCGCGACACGGCCTGCACCGCATCGCCCTGCCCGACCACCGACTTCGCCAGATCGTCTTCCATCCGAAGCAGCTTGTCGCGCTCGCCTTCCAGCATCTTGTCGACCGGGATCCCGGTCCAGCGGGAAACGACATGGGCAATACCGTCAGGTGTGACGACTTCCTGCACCATGTTGGCAGCACCCGAACCGTCCTGGGCTTCAGCGGCGACCAGCTCCTTTTCGAGCTTCGGGATCATGCCATAGGCGAGCTCGCCGGCCCGCTGGAATTCACCCTGGCGCTGCGCGATCGCAAGCTCGTTGCGGGCTTCATCCAGCTGCTTTTTGAGGTCAGCGGCAAGGCCCAGCTTTTGCTTTTCCGCCTGCCAGCGGGCCGTGAGCGCATCCGCCTCTTCCTCGAGCGAGGTGAGTTCGGTTTCCAGGCGGTTCAGCCGGTCGGCAGAGGCCGCGTCGGTTTCCTTCTTCAGGGCTTCGCGCTCGATTTTCAGCTGGATGATGCGGCGATCGAGTTCGTCGAGCTCTTCCGGCTTCGAATCCACCTGCATCCTGAGCCGCGATGCGGCCTCGTCCATCAGGTCGATGGCCTTGTCGGGCAGGAAGCGGTCGGTGATGTAGCGGTTCGACAGGGTCGCAGCCGCAACCAGCGCCGAATCCGAGATCCGCACCTTGTGATGCTGCTCGTATTTTTCCTTGAGACCGCGCAGGATCGAGATCGTGTCCTCGACCGTCGGCTCTTCGACCATCACAGGCTGGAAGCGCCGGGCAAGCGCCGCATCCTTCTCGACATGCTTGCGGTATTCGTCGAGCGTGGTTGCCCCGACGCAGTGCAGCTCGCCGCGGGCAAGCGCCGGCTTCAACAGGTTCGATGCATCCATGGCGCCATCGGCCTTACCGGCACCAACAAGCGTGTGCATTTCGTCGATGAACAGGATGATCTCGCCGTTTTCAGCCTGCACTTCGTTGAGAACGGCCTTCAGCCGCTCCTCGAACTCGCCGCGATACTTGGCACCGGCAATCAGAGCGCCCATGTCGAGCGCCATCAGCTTCTTGTCCTTCAGGCTTTCCGGCACGTCGCCATTGATGATGCGCAGCGCAAGGCCCTCGGCAATCGCCGTCTTGCCGACGCCGGGTTCACCGATCAGGACCGGATTGTTCTTGGTCCGGCGCGACAGGACCTGGATCGTGCGACGGATCTCGTCGTCACGACCGATGACCGGATCGAGCCGGCCCTCGCGCGCCTCGGCCGTCAGGTCGCGGGCATATTTCTTCAAGGCGTCGAAGCCCGCTTCGGCATTGGCGCCGTCAGCTGTCCGGCCCTTGCGGACCTCGTTGATCACCTGGTTCAGCGCGTTCGCGGTCACTCCGCCCTTCTTGAGCGAGGCGGATGTGGAAGCGGAGGATTCGATCGCAAGCGCCAGCAGCAGACGTTCGACGGTGACGAAACTGTCACCGGCCTTCTTCGCGGCGTCTTCCGCCGTCGAAAACACCTTGGCGAGCGGCTGGGCCAGATAGACCTGGCCATTGCCGCCAGAGACCTTCGGCAACTTGGCAAGGGCTGCATCATTGGCAATGCGCACGGCCTTGGCATCACCGCCCGCACGGCTGATCAGCGAGGAAGCCATGCCCTGCTCGTCATCGAGCAGAACCTTGAGCACATGTTCGGGTGTGAATTGCTGATGCCCCTCCGACAGGGCGTAAGTCTGCGCCGATTGCAGAAAACCGCGCACGCGTTCGGAATATTTCTCGATATTCATCGTCACTCTCCCTTGTCTCCGCCCTGCCCGCAATCGGCACAAATCGGATGGTGTGGATGAGGCCCCCGAAAGCGGCGGACCCCGGAGCGGAAACCGCTCCCTCGACCGAGATATGGGAGCGGGATTTTGCCCTTTAAAGAGGCAGATAAACGAAAAACTCCGGGTGGGAGCCCGGAGTTTTGCAATCGTCAAATGGAGCCGGAAAAGCTCATTCGGAAGTCACGTCGGCGAGAGCGGGCGCTTCGCCACCTTCGCCATTGTCACCACCTTCACCACCCTCGTCACCACCAGCGCTGCGGCGCGGCTGACGGCGCGGACGGTTACCGGCATTGCGGCGGCGCGGCTGGCGCTCGCCGCTGGCTTCCGCCGCGCTTTCGGCAGCAGCGGCTACGGCTTCGGCCGGCATGTCTTCAAGCACGGGCTGCGGACCGGTACCGGCGATCTCAGGCTGCGGCTGCGCCTGGGGTTGCGGCTGAGGCTGACGCTCGCGGCGCTCGTTCTGCTGCGAGCGATTGTGCTGCTGCGGCTGCTGATGCTGCGGCGCCTGCTGGTTGCCGCGATCATTGCTCTGGCCGGAATTGTCGTCCGAGCCGTCGAAGTCTTCGCCGTCCCGTTCGTTGTAATCCTGGCGATCGTCGCCGCCATCGCGGTCGTCACGCTGGAAGCGCTCCTGCATCTGCGACTGAGCGGCCGCGATGATGCGGTTATAGTGCTCGGCGTGCTGCAGGTAGTTTTCCGCCATGACGCGGTCGCCGGCGCTCTGGGCGTCGCGAGCGAGCGTGGAATACTTCTCGGCGATATGCTGGGCGGTGCCGCGGATCTTCACATCTGGGCCGGAGCTGTCATAGGTCCGGGTAAGCGGGTTCTGGCCCTTGCGGTTGAAATTGTTGTTTCCACCGCCGCCGCCACCGCCGCCGCCATTGTTGTTACGCCCCCGACCACGCTTGTTTTGCTGTCCTGGCCTCATAGATGCTTCACCTGAATGTCTTTGTTGTGCTGATAAAGGGCAACGTCATTGGCTCTGGTTGAACCGGACCAAGTCTATGCGCGCCGCCGACAGACCGCGCTCTCGCCTTGCTCGCCGCTGGTGAAAGTCGAGTTTACTGAGTTACGCATCGGTCCAGTCGTGCTTCGCGGAGTTCGACAGCGAACTTTTTCGAAGCCGGCCTAGTCGCGAACGAATCTTCGTTCTTTCCCCGCCGCCCGTTGCGTGCCCGCAAACTATTACGCTTCATTCGGAAAACCAAGCCTTTTTCTGGCTTTCCTGCAATTATCCTTAGCAGGCGCAGCAAAGGGCCTAATTAAGCGTTGGTGCAAACACCAGAACACGGTCGTTACCACCATAGTCGCGACGTTCTTCGAGAAGAGAAAATCCAGCCTCTTCAAAGATTTGCGTCACGTCATCCCGCTGGTCGAAACCGATTTCCAGGCCAACCAGCCCATGATCTTCGAGATGCTCCAGCGCCTCTGCCGCGATGGCACGATAGGCCTCAAGCCCATCCGGGCCACCGTCAAGCGCAGCCATCGGATCGAAATTCGTCACCTCGGGCTCCAGCCCCACCACCACATCGCTCGGGATATAAGGCGGATTGGAGATGATGATGTCGAAACGCTCGGATGTCCTTTCAAACCATGGGCCCGCTCGTGTCGTGAAACGCGACGAGAGCCCGTTGCGCTCGGCATTGGCCGCAGCCGTCTTCAACGCATCCTCTGAGATATCGATACCCATGGCCTCGGCCTCCGGGCATTCCTGAAGCAGGGCAAGAGCAATCGCTCCGGTGCCCGTCCCGAGATCGACGATCTTTGGCTTCATACCTGCAGAGATCATAGTCCGGAGATGTGGCAGGATCACGTCAACGAGGATTTCGGTATCCGGTCTCGGCTCCAGCGTGCCCTCGGATAGCGCGAGGTCGAGACCATAAAAGTCCCGACGTCCGAGAATGCGATAGACCGGCTCCCGCGCGAGCCGCCGGACGATCGCCTCCTCGACACGTGCCGCGAGGTCTGCAGCCACCGGCTTGTCGCCATCCAGCAGAAGGGCCGTCGGACTCAGGTCCAAAAGACCGCTGATCAGCACCCGGGCATCGGTTGCCGGGTCGGCAAGCCCGGCGGCCTCGAAGCGCCGTCGTGCCTCGGCCATCAGCAACCTCGCGGATGGCGCCACGCCACTCACTGGTTTTCGCCGAGTTGCGCCAGCTGCCCGGCCTGATAGTCGGAAATCAGCGCATCGAGCATTTCGTCGAGATCGCCTTCGATCATCCGGTCAAGCTTGTAGAGCGTCAGGTTGATCCGGTGATCGGTCACGCGCCCCTGCGGGAAATTATAAGTGCGGATGCGCTCCGACCGGTCGCCCGAGCCGACCTGGCTCTTGCGGTTCGCCGACCGTTCGCTATCCAGCTTCTGCCGCTCGATGTCGTAGAGCCTGGAACGCAGAACCTGCATCGCCTTGGCGCGGTTCTGGTGCTGGGACTTCTCCGAGGACGTCACGATCAGCCCCGTCGGCAGATGTGTGATGCGCACGGCCGAGTCCGTGGTGTTGACGTGCTGGCCACCCGCACCCGACGCGCGCATCGTATCGATCCGGATATCCTCGGGCTTGATCTCGATGTCGATGTCTTCGGCTTCCGGCAGAACGGCAACGGTTGCCGCAGACGTATGAATGCGCCCGCTCGCCTCCGTTTCCGGCACGCGCTGAACGCGGTGAACGCCGGATTCGAATTTCAGCTTGGAGAACACGCCCCGCCCACTGATCGTCGCGATGATTTCCTTGTAACCGCCGGCCTCGCCTTCGCTGGCGGAGAGCACCTCCACCTTCCAGCCCTTGGTCGAGGCAAAGCGCTCGTACATGCGAAAGAGATCACCGGCAAAGAGGGCCGCTTCCGAGCCGCCGGTTCCTGCCCGGATTTCCAGGATGGCGCTCTTCTCGTCGGCGGCATCCTTCGGCAGGAGCAGGATCTGCATCTCGCCTTCAAGCGCCTCGATCCGGCTTTCGATTTCGGGCAACTCCATCTCGGCGAGATCGCGCATCTCGCGGTCCGTCGCCTTGTCGGAAAGCATGGCGCGCAAGCCGTCGGCCTCGTCGATCGCAGCCTGGTATTCGCGGATCTTCTTCACGACCGGCTCAAGCTCGGAATACTCGGAGGCGAGCTTCACATAGACATCGGCTGCCGGTCCCGCCGACATTCGCGCCTCGATCTCGCCGAAGCGGCGTTCGAGTTCGCGCATTTTCTCGACAGGAAGCTTCGCCACCCTTTACTCCAGGTCAGTCGCCAGAATCAGTCGTCAAAGTCAGACGGGGATATTGTGCTCTTCCGCATGGCGGACGAGCAGGTCGCGCACTGACACGCCCGGGGTGTCGTCGTCAAGCGCAGCCGTCAGAACCTCGGACAACCGACTGATATCCAGACCGAGCAGCATCGCCTTGACCGGACCGATTGCCGTCGGTGACATCGAGATCGAGCGGAAGCCGATCCCGAGCAGCGCCATCGCCGAAAGCGGCTTCGACGCCATCTCCCCGCACAGCGTCACCGGCGTCTTGTTCCGCTCTCCGGCACGCACGATGTCCCGGAGGATCCGGAGGAACGGCCGCCCGAGCACGTCGAAACGATCGGACACGCGCGCATTGCCACGGTCCACCGCCATCGCGAACTGGAACAGGTCATTCGACCCGACCGAGACGAAATCCACCTCGTCCATCAGCTCGTCGAGCTGCCAGAGCAGCGCCGGCACTTCGAGCATCGCGCCGAACTGCAGCTTTTTCGGCAACTGATGGCCGAACTTGGAGATATGCTGGATCTCCTTCTGCATCAGTTCACGCACCTGACGGATCTCCGATACCTCCGTCACCATCGGCAGCATCATCTTGAGCTCGGCGCCGGAGGCCGCCTTGAGCAGGGCCCTCAACTGGGTGCGCAGCAGGCCGGGGCGATCAAGCGACAGGCGGATCGCCCGCCAGCCAAGCGCCGGGTTCTCTTCTTCCTGAGAGCGGAAATAGGGAACGACCTTGTCCCCACCGATATCAAGTGTCCGGAAAGTCACCGGGCGCCCAGCCGCCTGCTTGAGCACATTGCGGTAGAAGCTCTCCTGCTCCTCGCCCTTCGGCATGGTCGAGGAGATCATGAACTGCAATTCGGTCCGGAACAGCCCGATGCCATCGGCACCGGAATCGGCTAGCTGCGGCAGGTCGACAAGCAGACCGGCATTCATCTGCAGCTTGATCCGATGCCCGTCCTTGGTAACAGGTTCGACATCGCGCAGCGCGCGGAACTGTTCCTGCCGCTTCGCCCTGAGCTTGACCTTTTCCTCATAGGCCTTCTGCAGATCGGCGACCGGACGCACATGCACCTTGCCGTCGTCACCGTCGATGATGACGGGATCGCCGTTTTCGGCAAGCGCCACGGCACCCGCCGCCTGACCGACGACCGCAATGCCCATGGCACGCGCAACGATCACGACGTGGCTGGTCACAGCCCCTTCTTCGAGCACCAGACCGCGCAGGTTCGCACGCGGATAATCGAGAAGTTCGGCGGCCCCCATGGCGCGCGCAAAGACGATCGCGTCGTTCGGAAACCCTTCGGCTGCACTATGCGGCGAAAAGCCGGTGAGCTGGCGCAACAAGCGGTTCGCCAGATCGTCGAAGTCGTGCATCCGCTCGCGCAGATAGGGATCTGTCAGGCGCATCATGCGCGCCTTGGTGTCGCTCTGCACCTTCTCGACGGCTGCTTCTGCTGTGAGGCCGTTATGGATCGCCTCTTCCATGCGCCGCACCCAGCCCTGGTCATGGGCAAACATGCGGTAGGTTTCGAGCACGTCGCGATGCTCGCCTTCCATGGAGACTTCACGCCGCGACAGCATGTCGTCGATCGAAATACGCAGCGAACCCAGCGCATCGGCCAGCCGGCGAATTTCCGTCTCGCTGTCTTCGTTCAGGAGATTGGTGACGACGATGCGCGGCTCGTGCAGCACGACATAACCGAGGCCGATGCCTTCGGAATAACTGTCCCCGTCAATCGAGACGGGTCGCGTCAGGTCGAGTTCGAGGCCGGGTCGGGTAATCTTCTTGAGTTCGCCGGTGGCGATCATCTCGGCGAGCACCATCGCGGTCGTCTCGAGCGCTTCGAGCTCGTCCTCGCGATAATTACGCTGCGCCTTGTTCTGCACGACGAGAACGCCGAGGCTTCGACCGGCACGCAGGATCGGCACACCGAGGAAGGAGTGGTAGATCTCTTCGCCGGTTTCCGGCAGGTAGCGGAAGGCCGGATGCGCCTGGGCATCCGAAAGATTGAGAGACTGGGCAGAGGCCGCGATCGTACCGACAAGACCCTGGCCCATCTTAAGCTGGGCCAGGTGGACCGCGTCCTTGTTCAGACCTTCGGTGGCATAGAGTTCCAGAACGCCGTCGGAGCGGAGGACATAGGCGGAGCACACCTCTGCGACCATGTTGTTCGCAATCTGGCGAACGATCCGATCAAGTCGCTCCTGCGGCTCGAGCGGCTCCGCCATCAGTTCGCGCAGCCGCTTGAGGAGGACGCGGGGACCCGCAGAAAGGTCTCTCATCGCGTTTTTGCTCCACTTCCCATTGGTCAGCGGATTGTTACCCTTACCTTTTCAGGGGTCGGGTCACGCGTGTCCGCTCTCAGGAATCAATTCTTATCCAGACCGTAGCAGGAATGCAAAGTCCGAACCGCAAGCTCGGCATAGGGACCGTCGATCAGGATGGAGATCTTGATCTCCGAAGTCGTGATCGCCTTGATGTTGATGCCCTTCTCGGCAAGCGCCCGGAAGGCCGTTGCAGCAACACCCGCATGGCTGCGCATGCCGATGCCGATGACGGAAACCTTGACCAGACCCTTTTCGCTCTGGACGACGTCGAAGCCGATCTTCTCCTTGTTGGAGCCGAGAACGGCGAGCGCCTTGTCCACGTCGCCAGAGGGCACCGTGAAGGTCATGTCGGTCTTCGAACCATCTTCCGAGATGTTCTGGACGATCATGTCGACATTGATGTGGGACTCGGCGAGCGGTCCGAAGATCGCAGCCGACACGCCTGGCCGGTCGGCCAGGCGGCGCAGCGAAATCTGGGCTTCATCCTTGGCATAGGCAATACCGGTGACGACTTCCTGTTCCACGATCTCTTCCTCATCGCAAATCAACGTACCGGGCGGGTTCATCAGATCGCCCATGCCCGGCGCATCGGGATCTTCAAAGCTGGAGCGCACGAAGGTGCGGACCTTGTGCACCATGGCGAGTTCGACGGAGCGGACCTGCAGCACCTTGGCGCCGAGCGATGCCATTTCGAGCATTTCCTCGAAAGCGATCTTCTTCAGGCGACGCGCCTTGGGCTCGATGCGCGGGTCGGTCGTATAGACGCCGTCAACGTCAGTATAGATGTCGCAGCGGTCAGCCTTCACGCCAGCGGCAATCGCCACGGCCGAGGTATCCGAGCCGCCACGACCGAGCGTCGCGATACGATTGTCAGGGCCGATGCCCTGGAAACCGGCAACGACAGCCACCTGGCCTTCGCTCATGCGGCGAATGATCTCGGTGCCGTCGATCTCCTGGATACGGGCAGCGCCATGAGCGTTGTCGGTCTTGATCGGGATCTGCCAGCCCTGCCAGGAGCGGGCATTGATATCCATCGACTGGAGCGCGATCGCCAGCAGGCCGGCAGTCACCTGTTCGCCCGAGGCGACGACGGCGTCGTATTCGCGCGCATCGTAGAAAGGCGAAGCGGCACCGGCGACCTTAGGCATGTTTTGCACCCAGTCGACCAGCTCGTTCGTCTTGCCGGACATGGCCGAGACAACAACGGCCACTTCGTGACCCGCATCGACTTCGCGTTTCACATGGCGCGCGACGTTATAGATGCGATCCAGATTGGCGACGGATGTCCCGCCGAATTTCATGACGATGCGAGCCATAGACTTGAACCATATGCCCTTGAATGACGCCGGGACCCCGGCACAGAAATACCGGCCTGGGCGGATAAGCCTCAGGTTGCCGGGCTTTTAGTCTATCTGGCCAAGGGGCGCAACGGCCACTTAGCCCTCAAACGGTACGCCATGGCGCGGATTTTTCCACGCCTCTGTCCCGAGGGAACACTGCCTTAATTTGGATCGAATTCGAGCGCCAACCATGAGGCGACGCCCGGACTGGGAGGCCGGATCGTCTCGTTTTCGTCGAAGGATACCGGATAGGGTGTCATGAAAGCAGCTGACGCATTCCCCGAGACTGCCCTGAGCGACACTCTCCCGCCGCCCTCCTTCCTCAAGAGACATGCAAAGTCGATCGCGGCAATTGCGGCACTCATCGTCTTTGCCGCCGTCGGTTATGCCGTCTACCAGCTGACGGAGGAAGTCACCTATGCCGATGTCCTCCGCGCACTGGCATCAACGAATTCCTCCTCGATCGCGCTCGCCGTCCTTTTCACAGGCCTGAGCTTCATTACCCTCTGCTTCTACGACCTGAACGCGCTTGCCCATATCGGTCGCAAGCGCCCCTGGCCGGAGGTGGCGCTTACCGCCTTCAGCGCCTATGCCGTGGGCAATGTCGCAGGCTTCGGCGCCTTGTCGGGCGGGGCGATCCGCTACCGTGCCTATGCCCGCGCCGGCCTTTCGCCTGACGAAATCGGCCGCATCATCGCCTTCGTCACCGTGTCCTTCTCGGTCGGCCTCGCGCTCCTGACCACATGCAGCTTGATCCCTATGGCCGGGGAAATTGCGCCGCTGCTTGGGATCTCCTCGGCGACGCTCGCGACCGTGAGCACCGTCATCCTGCTCTCGATCCTGCTGCTTCTCGGCATTGCCAGCCGAAACGGGCTGACGATTGCCGGCCGCACACTCCGCCTTCCCGATACCGGCACGCTCTCGCGGCAATTCCTGGTGACTGTGCTCGATGTCGCCTTCTCGGCATCTGTCCTCTACGCCCTGTTGCCCGCAGAAGCGCAGATATCCTGGCCCGCCTTCTTCGCGGTCTATGCAGTCGCCATCGGCATCGGCATCGTCAGCCACGTGCCCGCCGGCCTTGGCGTCTTCGAGGCCGTGATGCTCGCTGCTCTCGGCTCGCAGGTTCCAAACGACGCGCTGCTTGCCTCGCTCGTCGCCTACCGCGCCATCTATTATGTCCTCCCGCTGGTCATCGCGATCCTCGTGGTCACGGCAACCGAACTTCGCCAGCTGTCGTCGAGCCCGCTTGCAACAGGCGTCGCCAGAACGGCCGGACGCCTCGCGCCGACACTGCTGTCCGCGCTCGCTTTCGTCCTCGGCGCCATACTGGTCCTGTCGAGCGTCACCCCGACCCCAAGCGACAACCTCGACCTCCTCGCTGGGTTCCTGCCGCTTCCCGTGGTCGAAGGCGCCCATTTCCTCGCCAGCATCCTCGGCCTGATGCTCGTCATCCTCGCCCGCGGCCTTGCCCAGCGCCTGGACGGCGCCTGGTGGGGAGCGCTCTTCATAGCAGTGCTTGCCCTTGTGCTTTCGCTCGCCAAGGCGGTTGCCGTCTACGAAGCGGCCCTGCTTGCCATCCTCGTCATCGGCCTCATCCCGAGCCGCCGCCTCTTTCACCGCAAGGCGTCTCTCGGCCGGACCCTCACCTCCTCCTGGCTGCTCGCCGTTGCCGTCCTGATCGGCGGTGCGGCCATCGTCCTCCTCTTCGTCTACCGCGACGTCGAATACAGCCATACGCTCTGGTGGCAGTTCGCCTTCGATGCCGAGGCGCCGCGCTCGCTTCGCGCCATGCTCGGCCTCACCGTCGTCGCCATGGGTGTCGGCCTCTTCAGCCTCATGCGCCCGGCAGCTCCGGCAATCCGCCCGGCAAGCGAGCAAGAACTGGCACAGGCCGTCGCCATTCTCGACCGCCACGATGTGGCAGACGCCAATCTAGTGCGCACCGGCGACAAGTCGGTGATGACCTCACCCGATGGCGAAGCCTTCCTGATGTATGGCCGCCAGGGTCGTTCCCTGATTGCCTTCCTCGATCCCGTCGGGCCAAAAGCCTCGCGTGACGAGCTCGTCTGGCAATTCGTCGAAACCGCGCGTGCAAGCGGATGCCGCGCCGTCTTCTACCAGGCCTCGCCCGCCATCCTGCCCGTCATCGCCGATGCCGGCATGAAGGCCTTCAAGCTCGGCGAAATGGCGGTGGTCGACCTTGAACTTTTCGACCTTAAGGGTGGCAAATGGTCTGGCCTGCGCCAGGCTGCCGCCAAGGGCGAGCGGGACGGCCTCACCTTCGAGATCATCCCGACGGAAAAAGTCGCTGATATCCTCGACGACCTGCGCCACATCTCCGATGCCTGGCTCGACCATCACCGGGCGAAGGAGAAGGGCTTTTCGCTCGGCGCCTTTACCGACACCTACATGATAGCCCAACCGGTCGCCGTCCTGCGCCACGAGGGCCGCATCGTCGCCTTTGCCGACATTCTGCTGACGGACACGCGCGAGGAGGCATCGATCGACCTCATGCGCTTCGCCCCCGATGCCCCGAAAGGCGCGATGGATTTCTTGTTCGTGCGCCTGATGACGACCCTCCGCGACCAGGGCTATCGCCATTTCAACCTCGGCATGGCGCCGCTGTCTGGCCTGTCACGCCGCGAGGTCGCGCCCGTCTGGGATCGCGTCGCCAACACTTTCTATGAACACGGCGAACGCTATTACAATTTCAAGGGCCTCCGCGCTTTCAAATCCAAGTTCCATCCCGACTGGCAGCCGCGTTATCTTGCGGTCGCCGGCGGTCTCAATCCCGTATTGGCCCTGCTCGACGCGACCCTTCTGATCGGCGGCGGCCTGAAAGGCGTGGTGAAGAAATGAAGTCCTCCCTCCGCGCGACGCTGCTCGCACTTCCCCTTCTTGCCTTGTTATCGCCCACCATCGCGCCCGGTCCGGCACATGCCGAAGACCCGCCGCTCGACACCGGCATGATCCCCTCGCCGGTCACACTCTTGCCCGAAAGAGATCCGCAATCGCTCGTCGTGCTGCTGTCTGACGCACCGGGTTGGCAGGATGCCGACCAGAAGGAAGCCGAGCGCCTGCAGGCAAACGGCGCGATCGTCGTTGGCATCGACACGCCGAAATACATGGCCTCGCTGTCTGCCGACAAAGGCGATTGCATCTACACAGTCTCCGATATCGAGGCGCTCGGTCACCAGCTGCAGCGCAAGGCCGGTAATGCGAACTTCCTCCCGCCCATCGTCGCTGGTCGCGGCGAAGGCGGCGCGCTCGCGCTCGCCATCCTTGCCCAGACCCCAAAAGCCACAATCGGCCAGACGCTTGCCCTCGACCCGGAAGCCGGCATCCCGCTCACCAAACAGTTTTGCACACCGGCTGAGAAGAAGGTCGATGGTGACAGGATGCTCTACGGCCTCACACCGGGTGACCTGCCTGATCCAGCGACCGTTCTCTTCAGCCCCGCTGCCAAGGCCGATGCCCGCGCCCATGTCACTGACCTCCTGGAGAGCCATCCGGACATCGACCAGCGCGACATCGACACGGATACGGACAAGGCCTTTTCCGACACGATCAACGAACTGGTCGCGGCGACCAATGCCGCAGAAACCCCGCTCGGCCTGCCGCTGACCGTTCTGGACGCGACGCCCTCTCGCGATACCATGGCGGTGATTTATTCGGGCGATGGCGGCTGGCGCGATCTCGACAGCCAGGTCGGCACCAATCTGCAGGCCGCCGGCATCCCCGTCGTCGGCGTGGATTCGCTCCGTTACTTCTGGTCGAAGAAGACGCCCGAACAGACGAGCGAGGATCTCTCCACCATCATCCATACCTACGAGAAGCGCTGGAAGGTGAAGCATGTAATTCTGATCGGCTATTCCTTCGGCGCCGACATCCTGCCCGCGGCCTATAACGGGCTACCGGACAAGCTAAAGTCGCGCGTCGCACAGGTGAGCCTGCTCGCCCTCTCCCACCAAGCCGACTATGAGGTCTCGGTGTCAGGCTGGCTCGGCAGCAGCGGGACCGGCAGCGCCGATCCCCTGAGAGATGTTGGGAAGATAGAGCCCGCACGCGTTCAATGCATGTTCGGCACGGACGAAGAAGACGACGCCTGCAAAGATCTGGTCGGTGGCCCGGTCGAGACGATCGGCATCAAGGGCGGGCACCACTTTGACGGCGACTATCCTGCGCTCGCCAAACGTATTGTCGACGGACTGGACCGGCGGATGTCACGCTGAACGCGAAACGAGGGGGCAATTCGCCCCCTCGTTCTACATTTCCAAAAAAAACGAGTTTAGCGGCAGGCGCTTGGATCTCGTTCGCAGCGCTCTCGCATCATGCTCCTCAACGGAAGCCGTCCCGGTTCGTCCTGCCGCTCGATATCGCGACGCACCCGGCGATCATCGTCGCGGCCGCGTCTGTCGTTGTCGACCCGGCGGTCGCGGTCCCGGTCGCGACGATCGTCGCGCCAGCCATCACCATCCCGCCAGCGATCGCGATCGCGGTAGAAGGCGCGGCCGCGGTAGTGATCGTCCCAGTAACGGCCAATACTGAAGGTCACGGTCGGAATGCCGAGCGGGCGGTAGTACCGCGGCCCGACCGCCACGCGGCGCTGCGAATAGGTCGTCTGCAGATACGATCCCGAAACCCATCCACGGTAACCCGCGAAAGAGACATCGCACCAGTTGGCGCTCGACATACAGCCCTGGATATTGACGCGCGTTCCAGCGGGCACCACGATCACGGCAGGATAGCGTGTGCTCGGCCCGGACCGCATGTTGACATTGGCGGTCGAGAAGGCCGTAGCCGCCTCGGCAACGGCCGGTAGGGCGCCCGCAGATGCGGCAAGCGCCGCGATGATCCACATCTTCTTCATGGTCTTCAAACTCCTGTTCACCGATCGCCCGCGAGGGCTGCGGTTCGCCTTTCAACGTCTGGCCCCTCCCGAGGTTCCCACTCCTGCCCCACCTGCGACGTCCATGCCCTTGACTTTGCAAGCCATCGGGACGACTTCATGGCCATCGCCGCAGGAGGTTCCGTCATGAGTGCAGAGGCACGCACCACCATTGATCAGTCAGAAGTCGACCGCTTCTCCGCCATGGCCGCGGAATGGTGGGACCCGACCGGCAAATTCAAGCCGTTGCACAAGATCAACCCCGTGCGTCTCGCCTACATCAGGGACAAGGTCGTCGAGCATTACGGCCGCGATCCCAGAAGCGCCCGCCCGCTCGAAGGCCTTCGCATCCTAGATATCGGCTGTGGTGGCGGTTTGCTCTCCGAACCCGTCGCCCGCATGGGTGCGAGCGTGCTCGGGGCCGACGCGTCCGAAAAGAACATCAAGATCGCCATGACCCACTCGGCCCAGAGCGGCGTCGAGGTCGATTACCGCGCCGTCACGGCCGAGGAACTGGCAGCCCAGGGTGAAACCTTCGACATCGTGCTTAACATGGAAGTCGTTGAACACGTCGCCGACGTCGATTTCTTCCTCTCGACCTGCGCCTCGATGGTCCGCCCCGGCGGCCTGATGCTGGTTTCCACCATCAACCGCACCTTGAAGGCAGCCGCGCTTGCGATCGTCGGCGCCGAATACGTGCTTCGCTGGCTGCCGCGCGGCACCCACCAATATGAAAAGCTGGTCCGTCCGGAAGAAATCGAGCGCCCGCTGTCGGCAAGCGGCATGCAGATCCTCGAGCGCAAGGGCGTCTTCTTCAATCCGCTGCAGAACCAGTGGAACCTCTCGGCCGATATCGACGTGAACTACATGATGCTCGCCAGCCGCCCGGGCCAGACGGCATGACCTCGCCACAGGCCGTCATCGATTGCTGGCTGCGCCACGGCCCGGAAGCCTGGTTCTCCCGCAATGAAGCCCTGGATGCCGAAATTCAGGCGGAATATGCCGACCTGCATTTCCAGGCCTCGTGCTGCGCCCTCTCGGAATGGGAGAAGACGCCGGAGGGAACGCTCGCGCTGCTCCTCCTGCTCGACCAGTTCCCGCGCAACCTCTTTCGCGGCAGCGGCCATTCCTATGCCACCGATCCGTTGGCCCGCGCCACGGCCCGTCGCGCGCTCGACAAGGGTTTCGACGTCAAGGTCGAGCCGATCCTGCGCCCCTTCTTCTATCTGCCCTTCGAGCATTCGGAAGAGCTTGAAGACCAGAAGTTCAGCATTTCCCTCTTCGAGAAACACCGCGACGAGACGGGCGATGCAGAGCCGCTGAAATGGGCGATCGTGCACCTCGAACTGATCGAGCGCTTCGGCCGTTTCCCGCATCGCAACGCAGCCCTCGGCCGCGAGACAACGCCTGAAGAACAGGTCTATCTCGACGCCGACGGTTTCAAGGGCTGACAATCGTCTAAACGGGCAAGGTCTTGACCACTGCAAGCAGGTCGGCCTGCCCGGTCGCATTTTTTGCCGCAAGCGCCTTCACCCGTGCCCGATCGACGATCAGCGCGCTTCCATCGGGACCAAAGGCGGACTTGAAGCTGAAGGCCTCCGGCGTGGGGCCGTGATCGGCCAACATCTCGAACCGCTTTACGGCCTCCTCCCAGTCTGGTCTCCTGCCAGCAGGCATCCAGAAGAGCACAAGCGGCGGCCATTCCTGCACCATATTCCAGCTGCGAGCGTGCTTGAGGGCGTCTGCATGCACGCCGGTATAGGTAAACGCCATCAGACTCTCGATGTCCTGCCAGAGCGAGAGCGACGACACGCCGGCTCCGTCGCCATGCTCAGCGAGAAAGCGGGGAAAGACGAGAGGACCCCAGCTGCGCGGTCCCGGAACACCCTTGTATCCGGACCTTGCGACAAAACCTGCCGCACGTTCTGCCGCCGCAAAATTCATCGGCTCACGTAGGACGAAGCCCCGCACCGCAGCACTATCGGAGGCGTCGACATGGATGCCGAAATTGTAGATCGCAAGGTGATGGGAACCGACGCTCAATTCACATCGTCAGGCAGGACCGGCAAAGGCGCGATCTCGATGCCTTCCTCGATCAGCGACTTCACCTCGACGGGCGAAGCCTGGCCGATAATGCCGCGGGCTTCCGCCTCGCCGTAATGGATCTTGCGGGCTTCCTCGGGAAATTTCTCGCCCACATCCTCGCTGCTCGCGCGGATCTCGCGGATCGCTTCCTTGAGCTTCACGAAGGCCTGCTTCTGCACCTCCGAGACCGCCAACGCCTGCGTTTCGTCCTTCTGCCGCGCGGTCGAGACCGCAGGTGCCATCAGGACCTTCGACACCTCGCCAGACCCGCAGATCGGGCAGGTGAGATAACCGGACGCCTTCTGTCGGTCGAATTCGGCGCTCTCCGAGAACCAGCCTTCGAATTCATGGGCCTTCTCGCAGGACAGGGAATAGCGGATCAAACCGTGACGCCTCCCTTAGCAAGAACCGGCGCAATGTCGAGCTGGAAATCGCGGCCATTCTTGAGGTTCGGGATTTTCGCCCGGCAGGCTTTGACCGCTTCGAGATCGATCTCGGCCACCACGACGTCCTCGCCCGCACCGCCGGCAGACGCCAGCACCTTGCCCCAGGGCCCCACGATCATCGAATGCCCGAAAGTCTCACGCCCATCCTCATGCACGCCCGCCTGGGCAGCCGAAATGACATAGGCGCCGTTTTCGATCGCGCGCGCCCGCAGCAGGATCTCCCAATGCGCCTCGCCGGTCTGCTTGGTGAAGGCCGCCGGCGTCGTCAGGATCTCCGCCCCCGCCATGGCCTCGGCCCGGAAGAGATGCGGGAAGCGCACGTCGTAGCAGACGCCAAAGCCGAGCTTGCCGAAGGGAAGATCCGCGACCACGGCCCGTTCGCCGGGGCGATAGACCGCACTCTCGCGCCAGCTCTCGCCATTGTCGAGGTCGACGTCGAACATGTGGATCTTGTCGTAGGACGTGATCTTGTGGCCGTCGGGTCCGAACAGGAAAGCACGGTTGGCAATCTTGCCGTCGGCCAGCTTGATGGCGGTCGAGCCGACATGCAAATGGATGCCGAGCTCCTTGGCAAGCTCCGAAGCCTTTTTGACGATCAGATCGGTTTCCTCGTCACGCAGAACCGCCGCAAGACCCGCACGATCCTTCTGCACGGCACCGGTCATTTCGGGCGTCTGGACATAGATCGCACCGCGACGACGAGCCTCGCGCACCAGCCGCGCCATGCTCTCTGCATTCTTCTCCGGATCGACCCCGGAGCACATCTGGACGGCAGCGGCCTTGAACACCATGGGGTCTGTCCTTAACGAGAAAGAAGGGGATCGAGCTTGCCGGCCCGGTCGAGTGCATGCAGGTCGTCGCAACCCCCGACATGCTGGCTGCCGATGAAGATCTGCGGGAAGGTATTGCGGCCGGACTTCGCGATCATTTCCTCGCGCAGGTCAGGCTTGCCGGTGGCATCATGCTCGACATAGGCGACGCCCTTACCGTCGAGCAGTGCCTTCGCGCTGGCGCAATAGCCGCAGAATTGCCGTGTGTAGATCGTGACGTCAGCCATGGGGTACTCCGCCGGAAAGCATCGGTGGGACAAGGAATTGGACCCCTCATATAGGCCCGGCAAGGGCCCTTGCAAAGGTCAAAATAGTGACATCCGCAGCCCCTGCCTTTTTCAGGGCAGTCGTCGCGGCACTCACCGTCGCCCCAGTGGTGTAGACGTCATCGACCAGAACCAGCCTCTTGCCGAAGACGAGATCCTCGCATCCCTCCGGCACGCTGAAGGCACCACGCACATTGAGCGAGCGCTGGTTTGCCGTCAGCCCCACCTGTTGCTGCGTACGTTTGCGGCGCATAAGCGCCTCAGGCACAAACGGCTTGTCCGATAGCCGCGCCACATGCCGCGCAAGCTCGGCGGACTGGTTGAACATCCGGCGGAATATCCGCATCCGATGCAGCGGCACGGAAAGGATGGCATCCGCCGCCGCGATCTCCGCGGATGCCGCGCGCACCATCCATCCCGCCATCATCGGCGCAAGGTCGACGCGATCCCGGTATTTGAGATCATGCACCAGGTGCCGCGCCACGCCCTCATGCAGCGCAACCGACCGCAGTCGGTCGAAGACAGGCGGATGCGCAATCGCCTGCGGCGACACCATGCCCTCCCCGGGATCATGCGCGAAGGGCAGACCGAGAACAGGGCAATAGGGTTTCTCGATCAGCCGCATCTCGCCCCAGCACCGGGGGCAAAGAGCGTGGTGGCTGGCGACATGGGCATGGCAATGGGCGCAGGCGGGCGGATAGATCAGATGAAAAAGCCCACGCAGCATCGTCGCGGCATGATGCCGGCTGACGGATGCGCTTTTCTGCACTAAATGAGCCCACATGCATCGACTTTACGCCCGTCACGGCGTTCGGCCAATGCCGGAAATCTTGCCGAATTCAGGCCGAAAACCAGGAATACCCCATGAACGAGCTTTTCGACGAAGCCCTGATTGCCCGGAACCGGGAACGGGCGCTCGCCCGCAATGCGGCCGGCAGCGATTTTCTGCTGGAACTGACGGCGCGTGAACTCGCCGACCGCCTGGCCATCGTCGAGCGCCGGTTCGAGAACGCTGTCGAACTCTTCGGCGCAACCGGCCTCACCGCAAGGGCCGCGATGGCAACCGGCAAGATCGAAAGGCTGCAGCGCATCGAAACCCATGCAGGCTTCGGTGAAGCGGACCAGCCTGTCGCGGTCACGAATTTCGAGAGCGTCCCGCTCGAGCCGCAGTCCGTGAACCTCATCCTCTCGCCGCTCTCGCTGCATCTGACCAATGACACGCCCGGCATGCTGATCCAGATGCGCAGGGCGCTGAAGCCGGACGGCCTGCTGCTGGCCGCAATCCCGGGGGCCGGCACGCTGTCCGAATTGCGCGAGGTGCTTCTTGCGGCCGAAACGGAAATCTATGGCGGCGCGAGCCCCCGCGTCGTGCCTTTCGCCGACATCAGGGATATCGGCTCCCTGCTGCAGCGTGCAGGTTTTGCCCTTCCCGTCATCGACGAGGAAAGCTTCACAGTTCGCTACGATCATATCTTTGCGCTGATGCGGGATCTGAAGGCCATGGGCATGGCAAACCCGCTGAAGGGCAGAAGTCGCCGCCCCGTGTCGCGCCGCTTCTTCCTGCGGGCCGCCGAACTCTATGCCGAACGGTTCTCCGACCCGGATGGACGCATCCGCGCCACCTTCTCGATCGTCTTCCTGTCCGGCTGGGCTCCGCACGAGAGCCAGCAAAAGCCGCTCAAGCCGGGATCGGCCAAGATGCGCCTTGCCGACGCTCTCGATCCGACCAAGCGGTCCGATCAGTCCTGACGGCTTAGATTACTTGTTGGCGTTGGTGATGTGGGTTTCCACGGTGTTGAGCGTGCCCAGCAGCGAGCCGGTGAGGGCACCATAGCCGCTAATCAGGGCGACGCTCATGATGGCTGCAATCAGCCCATACTCGATCGCGGTTGCACCACGCAGGTCGGACATCAACTGACGGAAGAGACGCATTCTCGCTCCTGATGGTCTGGACCCGAGATGGTTGCCCCCCGCCCCGGCCACGATTGGGTTAGCAGGCCTGGCCGGAGCCGTAGCCGTCGATGATGCAGACGGAACCCGGAGTTTCCTGAAGCACGCTGCGGCGGATGGTGTATCGCTTGCCGCTATCGTCCTTCGGGATAGACCCGGTGGTCATCATGTCGAACTCGTCCGGCTGGAAAGCCAGGGCCTTGCGATCGGTCTTGGAGGCGAGCATCGGGGTCAGCACGAGCGACAACGCAATCGCCGCCGTGCCAAACAGCAGCGCGATGTTGAGGACCCCAGTCCTGCCCGTCTTGATCGAAGACCGCTCTCTGGACCGTGCGGCCTTCCAGAAATCCTCGTTTACCATATTACGCTCCACACACGTATTCGACGTATGAACAGAGGGTATATTGCGGTGCGGGGTATAAACTTTTGATTAACGACGGCGCTAAAATCAGCGAGGTCTCACAGAAGGTCCTGCAGAACGGGAATGAGCGGCTCGTCCGCCGGCGGCATCGGATAGTCGCGCAGGGCCTTCGCCTTGACCCACTTGATTGCCTGGCCTTCCCGCCCCTGCGGAATGCCCTCATAGCGCCGGCAGATATAAAGCGGCATCAGCAGGTGGAAGGTCTCGTAGGTATGGCTGGCAAAGGTCAGCGGTGCCAGGCAGGCAACCTTGGTCTGAATGCCGAGCTCTTCCTCAAGCTCGCGCACCAGTGTCTCCTCGGGCGTCTCGCCGGCTTCGACCTTGCCACCGGGAAACTCCCAGAGCCCCGCGAGCGACTTGCCCTCGGGGCGCTGCGCAAGCAGGATCCGGTTGTCGGCATCCACAAGCGCACAGGCCGCGACCAGGAGAATAGGCTTCTTTCCCTCGGTCATCGGGAAGCCTTCCGCCAATAGGCATAGCGATAGACTTCCTCGAAGCCCATCTTGCGGTAGAGCTCAAGCGCCTCCGCATTCTCGGCGACCACCTGCAGCCAGGTCGTGCGTGCACCGCGCATGCGTGACCAGCGAAGTGCCGAGCTCAGGATCTCAATGCCGAGCCCCTGCCGCCGGCGATCAGCCCTGACCGCAAGCGACATGATGCCGGCAAGATCATTGTCCTGGACGCAAAGTGCGACCGCAAGCGCGCCCTCGGCGGCATCCTCGATAACGAACAGCCCTGACGGCGGCTTGATGCCGGTGATGACCTCCGCGAGCGCCGGCTTGAGGGCCGGATCGCTGCCATGCACGACGATATCGGCGTCCACATAGCGCCCGACATCCTGCGTCGGCAGATGATCGAGCGTATCGGGGAAGGTCATGCCACCGAGGTCGGCAGTCATCGTCACCACTTCCTCGAAACGCTCCCAGCCCTCGGCCGCGAGGAAGTCGATCAGCGGCTTCGGCGAAAGCGGCGTCTGGCGCACCAGGAGCGGACGCCCGTGTGCCTCGAAGCGCTTTCCGGCCTTCTCGATACGGATCGCGATGTCGCGGCTGTCGGAAGGATCGAGCGGCACGATGCAATTCAGCCGCTTGCCCGGATGCCCACCGGTCAGACGCACCTGCCAGCTTCCGTCATAGACGACGCTGCTGGCCGGCCAGGCCCGGAAACCCACCGCTTCGAGACGCCGGACGAGCGGCAGGTTGGGATCACTCACCATTGCATGCATACAGACGTCAGCTCCGATAGTCGCCATTGATGGCGACATATTCCTTGGTCAGGTCGCAGGTCCACACCGTCGCGGTGCCGGAACCAAGACCGATATCCACGGTAACAGGAATGTCTTCCCGTTCCATCACCGCCGTGGTTGCCTCTTCCGAATAGGACGGATCGCGCTCACCATTGACGGCTACGCGCACATCGCCGAACCAGATCGCCAGACGATCGCGATCGGCCATCTCGCCCGACTTGCCGACCGCCATGACGATACGGCCCCAATTGGCATCCTCGCCGGCAACGGCCGTCTTCACCAGCGGCGAATTGGCAATGGAAAGGGCAATTTTCTTGGCCGCGAGATCGTTCTCGGCACCCTTGACGGTGATCTCCACCATCTTGCGCGCGCCCTCACCATCACGCACGACCTGCAGCGCCAGATCCTTGAGAAGGTCGTTCAGCGCCGCCTTGAAACCCTCAAGCCGTGCATCATCAGCATCTTCGATCTTCGCCTGGCCGTCGGCCGTCGCAGCACCCGTCGCAAACAGCATAAGCGTGTCGGAGGTCGAGGTATCGCTGTCGACCGTGATCGAATTAAAGCTCGGCTCGACGCCTGCAGACAGCAGACCCTGCAGGGCAGCTGGCGCGATATTGGCATCCGTCACCACGAAGGAGAGCATCGTCGCCATGTCAGGCGCGATCATGCCGGCACCCTTGGCAATTCCGTTGATCGTGACCGTGACGCCATCGATCGTGGCGCTGCGCGTCGCGACCTTCGGATAGGTATCCGTAGTCATGATCGCCTTGGCGGCCTCGAACCAGAAGTCACCGGTCGCGTCCTCCGCCATCTGGTCCAGCACGCCGGAAAACTTCGTCGCATCCAGCGGCTCGCCGATGACGCCGGTCGAGGCGAGATAGATCTCGTTTTCACCGCAGCCCAGCGCCTCAGCCGCCGACTTGGCAGTCAGTTCGGTCGCAGCCTTGCCCTTCACGCCCGTAAAGGCATTGGCATTGCCGGAATTGACGACGACGCCGCGCGCCACGCCATGCGCGAGATTCTGTCGGCAAAAATCCACCGGCGCCGAAGGGCACCTCGACTTGGTGAACACACCCGCGACGGACGCCGGCTGATCGAAGGCCATCAACAGCACGTCGGTGCGGTTCTTGTACTTGATACCAGCGGCAGCCGTCGCCATCCGCACTCCACGGATGACAGGCATGTCGGCATAGGTTTTCGGAGCGAGAGGAGAAATGCTGGAAGACATGGAGCGGCCCGTAATGGAAGGCCCGCAAACTGCGGGCCTTGAAAGAAATACTGATGAAGGAGCAGCTTACTGCTGCTGCTCTGCCTTGTTTGCCTCGTCATAGCCTTTGCGGAGCGCTTCGTCGACGATCTCGATCTTCTGCTCGCTCTTGGCCTTCTCGATGATGGCGAGATACTTGTCGCGCATTACGAGCTGGCGCACCTGCTGCTCGACGGCTTCAAAAGCCGGCGGCGGGGCGTCGCGCTTGTCTTCCAGACGAATGACGTGGAAGCCGAACTGCGTCTGGACCGGGGTCTTCGTGTAGGCGCCCTTTTCGAGTGCGAAGGCTGCCTCTTCGAATTCCGGAACCATGCGGCCCTTGGTGAAGTAGCCGAGGTCGCCGCCTTCGGTCTTGTTCGGGTCCGTCGACTTTTCCTTGGCGATTTCGATGAAGTCCTTGCCGGCGTCGAGATCGGTGATGATCTGCTTGGCCTCTTCCTCGGTCTTCACCAGGATGTGACGGGCGCGCACTTCTTCCTGCTTCGGAAGGGCTGCGATTTCCTTTTCGTAACGGGCCTTCACTTCATCTTCGGTGACGGCGTCGACGACGTTCTTCTTGAAGAAGGCGTTGTGCAGTTCGCGCTCGGCGATGAAAGCCATACGGCGCTTGTAGTCTGCATCGTCCTGCAGGCCGGCAGCGGTCGCGTTGGCGGCAAGCAGCTTCACGTCGATGGCGCCGGAAAGGGCTGCGACCTTTTTCTGCTCGTCGGGAAGCTGGGCCAGCTGCGGGTCGAGATTGGCAACTGCCAGATCGAGTTCGGACTGGGTGATCTCCAGATCACCAACCTTGGCGACCACGGTCGCATCCTGCGCGGAAGCCGCGCCATAGAGGGCCGAGAGGGAAACGCAGGCGGCGAGCACGATTTTATTGAGGCGAAGCATGAAAGACCTTTCGGATGGTGAACCGTTTCAAGACCGTTCGAATCGGGCAAAATATTGTCAGATGCCCGGCGATCGAGGGGATTTGCGACTGGCCTGCGCCGTTGACATCATTCGACCCCCCTCTTATCTGTCACGCAACCTCGCGTCCAGAGTAGTTTCAGGACGCATTGTGCCTATTCGACCGCTCTAATGGTGGTCCGAAAGGTACGTCAACGATATGACGAAGGTCAGAAAGGACCATCGATATGGTCAGTCTTGGTGGACTTGCGCGCAAAATCTTCGGCTCGTCGAACGAGCGTCGCGTAAAATCCTATAACCCGCGCGTCGCTCAGATCGCAGCCCTTGAGGAAAAGGTGAAGGCGCTGAGCGATGAACAGCTCGCCGCCAAGACGGCCGAGTTCCGGGCAGAACTGGCCGCCGGCAAGACGCTGGACGACATCCTCGTTCCCGCCTTCGCCGTTGCCCGCGAAGGCGCCCGTCGTGCGCTCGGCATGCGTCCTTTTGACGTACAGCTGATCGGCGCGATGATCCTCAACGACAATTCCATCGCTGAAATGAAGACCGGTGAAGGCAAGACGCTCGTTGCGACGCTCGCCGTCTACCTGAACGCGCTCTCCGGCAAGGGCGTGCACGTCGTCACCGTCAACGACTACCTCGCCCGCCGCGACGCCGCCACCATGGCCAAGATGTATGGCTTCCTCGGCCTCACCACCGGCGTCATCGTCCACGGCCTCTCCGACGACGAGCGCCGCGCGGCCTATGCCTGCGACATCACCTACGCGACGAACAACGAACTCGGCTTCGACTATCTGCGCGACAACATGAAGTATGAGCGCGGCCAGATGGTCCAGCGCGGCCACAACTTCGCGATCGTCGACGAAGTCGACTCGATCTTGGTCGACGAAGCCCGCACGCCGCTGATCATCTCCGGCCCGCTCGACGACCGCTCCGATCTCTACAACACGATCGACGCCTACATCCCGCTGCTGTCGGACGAAGACTACGAAATCGATGAGAAGCAGCGTTCGGCCAACTTCTCCGAAGTCGGCACCGAAAAGCTGGAAAACCTGCTGCGTGCAGCCGGTCTCCTGAAGGGTGAAAGCCTTTACGACGTCGAAAACGTCGCGATCGTCCACCACATCAACAACGCACTGAAGGCCCACAAGCTCTTCCAGCGCGACAAGGACTACATCGTCCGCAACAACGAGATCGTCATCATCGACGAGTTCACCGGCCGCATGATGCCGGGCCGTCGTTACTCGGAAGGCCAGCACCAGGCGCTCGAAGCCAAGGAAAAGGTCCAGATCCAGCCCGAGAACCAGACGCTCGCCTCGATCACCTTCCAGAACTACTTCCGTATGTACAAGAAGCTGGCCGGCATGACCGGTACGGCTGCGACCGAAGCGGAAGAATTCGCCAATATCTACGGCCTCGAAGTGGTCGAAGTCCCGACCAACCTGCCGATCAAGCGTATCGACGAAGACGACGAGGTCTACCGGACCTTCGAGGAAAAGTTCAAGGCGATCATCGAGGAGATCAAGGCCGCCAACGAGCGCAACCAGCCGGTTCTCGTCGGCACCACCTCGATCGAAAAGTCCGAGCTTCTGGCTAACATGCTCAGCCAGTCCGGCTTCAAGGACTTCAAGGTCCTGAACGCCCGCTACCACGAGCAGGAAGCCTATATCGTGTCCCAGGCCGGCGTTCCCGGCGCCGTGACCATCGCCACCAACATGGCGGGCCGCGGTACCGACATTCAGCTCGGCGGCAACCTCGACATGCGCCTCGAGCACGAACTGGCCGAGATGGAGCCGGGTCCGGAGCGTGATGCCAAGGCCGATGCTATCAAGGCTGAAATCGCCGCCCTGAAGCAGAAGGCGCTCGAAGCCGGTGGCCTCTATGTCATCGCCACGGAACGCCACGAAAGCCGCCGTATCGACAACCAGCTGCGCGGTCGTTCCGGCCGTCAGGGCGACCCGGGCCGCTCGAAGTTCTACCTGTCGCTCCAGGACGACCTGATGCGCATCTTCGGCTCCGACCGCATGGACGGCATGCTGACAAAGCTCGGTCTGAAGGACGGCGAAGCCATCGTCCATCCGTGGATCAACAAGGCGCTCGAACGCGCCCAGAAGAAGGTCGAAGCCCGCAACTTCGACATCCGCAAGAACCTCCTGAAGTATGATGACGTCATCAACGACCAGCGCAAGGTGATCTTCGAACAGCGCATCGAGCTGATGGACGCGACCGACGTGTCCGCAACCGTCACCGATATGCGCCACGAAGTCATCGAGACCATGGTCGCCATCCACGTTCCCCCGAACGCCTATGCCGAACAGTGGGATGTCGCCGGCCTCAAGCAGAAGGTCGCGACCACGCTCAACCTCGACCTGCCGGTCGACGTCTGGGCGGCGGAAGAAGGCATCGCGGAAGACGACATCTACAACCGCATCATGGAAGCCGCAGACAAGGCCGCCGCAGACAAGGCCGAGCGCTTCGGCGCCGAGCTGATGGCCTATGTCGAACGCTCCGTCGTTCTGCAGACCATCGACAATCTCTGGCGCGAGCACATCGTCAACCTCGACCACCTGCGCTCGGTCGTCGGTTTCCGCGGCTATGCCCAGCGCGATCCGCTGCAGGAATACAAGGCGGAAGCCTTCGAACTCTTCCAGGCCCTGCTCGCCAACCTGCGCGATGCCGTGACCATGCAGATGTCGCGCGTCGAGCTGGTGCGCGATCCCCCGCCGGCCCCGACCCCGCCGCCGATGGAAGGCCATCACCTCGACGCCACCACCGGCGAGGACGATTTTGCCGAAGGCGCCCAGGTGCCGCCGCAGGATCGCAACCCGCAGGATCCAAAGAGCTGGGGCACGGTCGGTCGCAATGAGCCCTGCCCCTGCGGCTCCGGCAAGAAGTACAAGCACTGCCACGGCGCGCTGGAAGCCTGATCTTTCAGCCTTCAGGCTTGAGGTTTTTTCAACCTTTCGCTGTCAGCCTCCGATGAAAGAGGGGAACCGCGCCACCCGGCCCGGTTCCCCTTTCCTTTGGAGGATCGGGATGTCGGCTGGTGCAGCACGGGAACATCACTGGGATTCGCTGCGCGCATTCCTGATGCTTCTCGGCATCCCCTATCACGCCGCCATGGCCTACAATGCCCGTGTCCTCTGGGACATCCAGTCGCCCGACAAGAGCGAGTTTCTCACCTTCCTGAGTGGCGTCTTCGTCACCTTCCGCATGCCGGCCTTCTTCATCGTCGCCGGCTATTTTGCCGCCATGATGCTGGAGCGAAGAGCTGCAGGTTCCTGGCTGCGCGGCCGCTTCGTGCGGCTCGGCGTCCCCTTCCTGACAGGCCTTGCCCTGCTGGCCCCTTTGCAGATCGCCCTGGTCGACATCAACCAAGCGCTCACCGGCACGATGTCGATGACATCAGCGCTTGATCAGGCGGCCCGGGATGTCACCCATCCTGGCTTCAGCTGGATCATGCATCTCTGGTTCCTGCCGGCACTGCTGGCCTACAGCACCCTTCTCGTCCTCGTCTGGCACCCGCTGCGGCAGCTACCGCTGGCAGGGCTAGTCCAGCGCATTCGCCAGACCACCCTCGCCCATCCCCGCACGGCACTCGCGCTGCTCACGCTCATCGTCATGGCATGGGAGGTTTTCGTCCACCTCGCCCACCAGACCATGCTCGCGCGGGATGGCACCCTGTCCTACCTGCTAGCCCATGGCATCGATCCCTATCTGCGCTATCTCCCCTTCTTCCTGATCGGCGTCGCCTTGAGATCAGTTGCCGAGCTGCGGGGGGCATTCGTCTGGAAAAAGGGTCGGACACTCCCGGCCCTGGCCGTCATCACCGCCATCGCCGCCTCCCTGTTGCGCGGGCGCGATACGACCGGCGTCGAACTCGCCTATAACGCCGTCGATGGTGCGGCTGCCGTCCTCATGAGCCTTGTGGTCATCGGCATCGCCGAGCGCTTCTGGAACCGCCCGGATCCGCGCATCGACCGGATCGTCGATGCCTCCTTCAGCATCTACCTCCTCCATCATCCGATCATCTATGCGCTTGCGACGCTCTTCCTGCTCACCACCTGGCCACCCCTGGTAGAGTTCCTGCTCGTCTGCCTGGTGACCTCGGTGCTGTCCTATGCTGCCCACCGCCTGATCCGCCGCTCGGCGCTGGCGCTTTTCCTCTTCAACGGCGTGCCGATGTCCGGCAAGACCCGGGATGGCGGCCGCCCGCAAGGCAGCATCACCACACTTCGTTAACCCTGATCTGTCATCACTGGAGGCCATACCCGACCCAGCGAGAAGTATTGCGTCCGTACCGATGACTGTTCTGGAAACAGCGGAAAAATGGTTGCCCGCGGGCCCGCGTCTGGTCCGTGCGCTCTTGGCTGACGACGAGACGGCCCGTGCCCAGCGCATGGCTGCCATCGCCTTCGCCATCCGCATCGTCAGTGCCGCCATCGCCTTCCTCTCGCAGATCATCCAGGCCCGCCTGATGGGCGAGTTCGAATACGGCATCTTCGTCTTCGTCTGGGTTCTGGTCGTGCTGGCCGGCAGCTTCTCCTCCCTCGGCTTTCCGACCGCAGTCATCCGTTTCCTGCCGCAATATGATCTCGACCACGCCAAGGCCGAAATCCGCGGGCTGACCTCGACGGCACGCCTCTTTGCCATGACGAGCGCCAGCATCCTCGCCCTGTCAGGCATCTCGGTCCTGCATCTGTTCGTTGATAGCATCGAGCATTATTACCTCGTGCCGCTCTTCCTCGCCGTCTTCGCGCTGCCGATGATCGCGCTCGGCGACGTGCTGGATGGCACCGCGCGCGCCAATCGCTGGGCAGTCCTTGGCCTGAGCCCCACTTACATCATCCGCCCGAGCCTGATTCTCGTCTTCATGCTTCTGGCCGTCTATTGGGGCGCACCGGCTACCGCCGTGACGGCCATGCAGGCAGCCCTCGCCGCCACCTATGTCACGACGCTTGGCCAGTTCCTGCTCGTCGACCGCCGCCTCCTGAACCGCTACGACCGCGGCGCGCGCACGATCGATTTTGCCGCCTGGATCAAGGTCGCCCTGCCGATCTTCCTCATCGAAGGCTTCGGCTTCCTGCTCACCAATTCCGATGTCATCGTCGTCGGCCTCTATCTGCCACCGGACCAAGTCGGCATCTATTTCGCCGCCGCCAAGACCATGGCGCTGGTGCAATTCGTCTTCTTCGCCGTCAAGGCAGGCGCCACCCCGCGCTTCTCCGCCCTGATGGCCGCCGATGATCGCCATGGCCTCGCCGGCTTCGCCGGCACCGCCGCGCGCTGGACATTCTGGCCCTCGCTCGCCGTTGGTGCCGTCGTCCTGATGTTGGGCCAGTTGCTGCTCGGGCTTTTCGGCTCTGCCTTCACCGCAGGCTACGTCCTGATGGTCATCCTCTTTGCCGGCAACATGGCCAAGGCGCTTGTCGGCCCCGCTGAAATGCTGCTCACCATGGCCGGCCGCCAGCAGCTGTGTGTCGCCGTCTATGCCGTCGCCCTCGCCAGCAATATTGCTCTTAACATCACGCTGATCCCCGCCTGGGGTCTCGCAGGCGCCGCCACCGCCACGGCCGCCGCCATGACCATCGAGGCCCTTCTCCTGCATGTCGCGGTCCGCCGCGCGCTCGGCATCGTCGTCTTCGCCTTTGCCGATCCGCATGCCCTGACGCCCCGCACGGAGGCCGTCCGCCCATGACCGAACGCATCTACAACGAGAGCATGAACAGCGACGCCAACCGGTTGGTCGGCAGTCTCGCAGGCGCTCCCGCAGCCCCGATTGCGGAAATGGAAGTGTCCGTCGGTCGCCCGGGTCGTCGTCTCAGCGTCTATCCCGGCCAGATGGGCTATGAACTCCAGGACGAGCTCGAATACCTGACCTACCGCGTGATGGAGGCGAATGTCTTCTTCGCCCCGCGTTTCCTCGCGCCCGCCATGCCGCGCCTTGAAGAGCGTCAGGTCCGCTTTGCCGTCATCCGCGACGAGGACGAGCGCCGCTCGCGCCTGCGCCTGCTCTTCCCCTTCTCGATCGAAAAGCCGGGCTTCTCGGTCGGTCCCTCGATCATTCGCGCCTGGGCAAACCCCTTTGGCCCGCTCGGCACGCCGCTGGTCGATGCCGAAGGTGCCGCCGAGACGATCGACAACCTGCTGGAGGCGCTCGGCCGTCCCGAAGCCCGCCTGCCGAGCCTGCTTGTCATTCCGGACCTTCGCCTTGAAGGCCGCTTCGCACAGCTCGCCCGCGCCGTGGCGCTCGCCCGCGATCTGCCGCTGACGCTCACCAACGAATACCAGCGGCCGATGCTGCAGAGCTTCGACGACGGACCGAACTATCTGCGCGCGGCGCTCAACAAGAACCACCTGCGCGAGATGCGTCGCCAGTTCCGGCTGCTCTCCGAACAGGGATCGGTGACCTACAACGTTGCCCGCCAGCCGGAAGAAATCCGCTTCCGGATGGAGGAATTCCTGGCCCTGGAAGCAAGCGGCTGGAAGGGGCGCAAGCGCTCCGCCATGGTCAACGACCGCCTGCGCGCAGCCTTCGCCCGCGAGGCGATCACCAATCTGGCCGAAGCTGACGCCGTGCGTATTCACACGCTCGACCTTGACGGGCGCGCGATCGCCTCGATGGTCGTCTTCATCATGGCCGGCGAGGCCTACACCTGGAAGACTGCGTTCGACGAGACCTATGCCCGCTTCTCGCCCGGCAAGCTTCTGATGGCCGACCTCACCGAATGGCATCTCGACGACGCCAACATCGTGCGCACCGACAGCTGCGCCGTGCCTGACCATCCGATCATGAGCCGCTTCTGGAAGGAACGCGAAGCCATGGGCACCCTGGTGATCGGCCTCAAATCAAACGCCGACCGCGACGTCCGACAGGTCGGTGCGCAGCTGCATATGTATCGCAACACCCGCAACATCGCCCGCATCCTGCGCGACAAGGTCCTGAACCGCCGCTTCGGCAACTGATCGGCATCCGGACCGACGGGCCTGTCATCCCAACCGATCAGCTGGCCCTGGCAATCTCCTGGTCCCTAAGCAGCCTGCGGATCACCTTGCCGCTCGTTGTCAGCGGCAGCTCCGCCACGAATTCGATCTCGCGCGGATACTCATGCATCGACAACCGGTTCTTCACCCAGTCGCGGATCTCGGCTGCGAGCGCCGGATTGCCGGCGAAACCGTCCTGCAGCACGACGAAGGCCTTGACGATCTCCGTCCTCAGCGTGTCGGGCTTGCCGATGACGGCTGCCAGCCGCACTGCCGGATGGCCAATCAGGCAATCCTCGATCTCGGTCGGGCCGATGCGATAGCCGGAAGAGGTGATCACATCGTCGTCGCGGCCGAAGAACTGCACATAGCCTTCCTCATCCTGCCGACCGAGATCACCCGTCTTCATCCAGTCGCCAACAAACTTGTCCGCCGTCGCCTTGGCGTTATTCCAGTAGCCCAGAAACATCACCGGATCCGGCCGGCGGATGGCCACCTGCCCCGTCTCGCCAACAGGCATTTCCCGACCGTCAGCATCGATGATCGCGACCTCGTGCCCCGGCACTGCCTTGCCGATGAAGCCACCCTTGGTGACGCCGAGATGGGCGGCTGACGACAGCACGAAATTGCACTCCGTCTGCCCATAGAACTCGTTCGGCACGATACCGAGTGCCGACTTCAGCCATTCATAAGTCTCGCGCCCCAGAGACTCCCCCGCAGAGCCGATGCTGCGCAACACGAGGTCGTAAGCCTCACGCGGCTTCTCGACGGCCTTCAGCAGCCGGAGCGCCGTCGGCGGGATGAAGGCATTGCGCACCTTCATCTCGGACATGATCCGGAATGCCATATGCGGATCGAATTTCTGCGCCGGCGAGGAAACCACCGGCACGCCAAGCATCAGCGCCGGCAGAAGCGCGTTCAGCAGTCCTCCTGCCCAGGCCCAGTCAGACGGCGTCCAGACCTTGTCATCAGGCTGCGGCAGGTAGTCATGCGCCAGCTGAAACCCGGGAATATGGCCAGCCAGAACGCGATGACCATGGAGCGCGCCCTTCGGCGGCCCTGTTGTGCCGGACGTATAAATCATCAGTGCCGGCGTATCCGGGCCGCTTTCGGCGATCTCGAAAACATCAGGCCTGCCCTCGATCATCGCATGGAAGCCGATGACATCAGGCCCGGCACCCTCGACCGAAATCACCTTCTGCAGCGCTGGCAGGCGGGCCCGCAGCGTCTTCAGTCTCGCAAGACCAAAACCATTGGTCACGATGACCTTGGCGCCTGCATCGCGGAGCCGGTATTCCAGCGCTTCTTCGCCGAAAAGCAGCGCAAGCGGCAGCGCAATCGCACCCATCTTGTAGATCGCGACATGCGCGATCACAGTCTCGAAGCATTGCGGGAGTAGAAGCGCCACACGATCTCCGGGAACGACACCGAGTTCCGTCAATCCATGCGCAAGCGCCGAGGACTGCGCCGCAAGCGCGCCATAGGTCATCGAGAGATGGTCGCCGTCTGGCGAGAAATGTTGAAGGCAGATGCGCTCGGGCGCCTTGGCGGCCCAGTCGTCGGACACCACCCGCCCGATGTTGAAATCGGCAGGGATCTCCCAACGGAAATCTCGGCGAAGCGCCTCGAAAGTATCGCGCGGCTCAAGCAGCATGGCTGAGTATCCGGATCGTCATGCTGTCTCTGCTAACATTCATCTCGCAGATGCACAATGACGGGCTGAAATCAGCGTAAATCACACGCAAACCTGACGCCTCGCAGGAAGACCGCAGCGGAATGGACGCGACGTCCGGAAAGCGATTTGGTCGGCAGAGCGAGCAAGGCGAACCATGCCGCGCCGAATATCAGCCCTTGTTCTGGGCCGCTTCCGCACGCATCAGCGCAACGAGCGCCTTCAATTCGCCACCCCGAACCATCTGGGCCGGTGTGCGGCCGCCAAAGGCTTCGAGATGCTGGCTACGATACCACTTCTCGGCCGTTTCCTTTGAGCCAAGGCGTTTCATCGCGAGCGCCAGCACGAGTGCCTTGGCATCCGCAGACGAAACCGTTCCCGCCTCGATCGCGGCATCGACGCGAGCGATCTGCGACTGCACCGACTGCTGCTTCAGTTTATGCCGCATGGCGGCCACCTGCGGCGCGACGGGCGCAACGATGTTGACCTTGGCCTTGCCGTCGACGGCAGCGGCCGGGCTCGCAATCACAGGTGCTGCAGCCTTAGCCTTGCGCTTGCCCTTGGCGGCAACGGGCTGGGCCGGCGCCTTCGGCAACAGCGCCGCATCCACGACAACCTGCTTGACGGGCTGGGGAATGCGGATCTTCTTGGCCGAGGTTGTCATGCGTCTTGCTTTCCGTGGATGTGAAATCGCCCCGACGACAGGCCGGGTCGCCCCACACGACTGCGCATGCGGATCGGTCTTTCCCTAGCATTCCGGGAGAGACGCTTCAACACGCTAGGCGATCACCTCCAGCCGTCTTTAGGTTGCCCTTCCACCGGCTGTCGCATCTGGAAGGTCGACACCCGCGGCTTCGCCAAGCGCCACAAGCATGCCCTTCGCGATCTCGCGTTCGCCCATGATTACGGTATCGGCTCCGAGTTTGGTGAGATGCTCGATTTCGGCATCCGTATGGGCCCGGCCCAGAACCAGGAGACCGGGATAGGCCCGCCGGGCCTGATCGACGATGCTGCCCGCCTCGAAACCGTTGGGGATGGCTACCACCAGTCCGCGCGCGCGGTCGAGATTGGCAAGATCCAGCACGGCCTTGCCGGTGGCATTTCCGACAACAACCTCGATACCCTTCTCGACCAGTACCGAGACGCGGCTTTCGGCATCTTCGATCACCAGGAACGGAATCTTGTACGACTGAAGATGCTCGGTGACGATGCTGCCCACCCGACCATAACCGACGACCACCACATGGTCCTCAAGGTCGCTAACGGCCACTTGGCCGGCCTCGCCAGCGGAAGTGAAGCGCGCCGCATCACCATTTGCCTCGTCTCCGGAGGCAATGGAAGCCGCCGCCATGCTTCGCTCGACAGGCCCTTCTGTGGCGGGTGCCCCAGGCCTTTCGGGCCTCACAGTCCGTGCCTCCACCGGCCCGACCAGTCGGTCTGCGAGATAGAACATCAGCGGATTGAGAACGATGGATATGATCGCCCCGGCCAGGATCAGGTCACGCCCCTCTTCCGGCAGCAAGTTCAAACCGACACCAAGTTCGGCAAGGATGAACGAGAATTCGCCGATCTGGGCCAGGCTGGCCGAAATCGTCAGCGCCGTTCCGCCACGGTGGCGGAATGCAATCACGATCGCAAAGGCCGCGATCGATTTGCCGATCAGGATGATGAAGACCGTCGCAAGCAACGGCAGCGGCTCGGTGACGATGATATGCGGATTGAACAGCATCCCGACGGAAACAAAGAACAGGACCGCAAAGGCATCACGCAGCGGCAGGCTTTCCTGGGCCGCCTGATGCGAAAGCTCGCTTTCCGAGAGGATCATGCCGGCAAAAAAGGCACCGAGCGCGAGCGAGACACCGAATAGTTTGGCCGCACCGAACGCGACACCGAGGGCAATCGCCAGCACGCCGAGCCGGAACAATTCGCGCGAACCGCGATGGGCGATGGAGTGCAGAATCCATGGAATGACCCGCCGGCCGACAACAAGCATCAGCGCGACGAACAGGGCGACCTTGAACAATGTCAGCAGGATGATGCCGACGATTCCGACCTCGACGCCAAGCATGGTGGTGATCGCAGCTGCCAGCGGATCGCTGCCATGGCCGGCGTCGCCGACACTGGCGAAGGCCGGGATCAGGACAAGCGCCAGCACCATCGCGAGATCCTCGACGATCAGCCAGCCGACCGCGATTTTGCCGCGCTCGCTCTCAACGAGACGCCGCTCCTGCAACGCCTTCAGAAGAACCACCGTCGAGGCAACCGAAAGCGCGAGGCCGAACACGAATCCGCCGCCGAGCGACCACCCCATGAGTTGCGACAGTCCGAGCCCGAGCAGAGTAGCAAACGCGATCTGAACCACCGCGCCCGGAATTGCTATGGCGCGCACCGAGAGCAGGTCCTTGAGCGAAAAATGCAGACCGACCCCGAACATCAGCAGGATGACGCCGATTTCGGCAAGTTGTGGGGCGAGCGACTGATCGGCCACAAACCCGGGCGTATACGGCCCGACGAGAATGCCGGCAAACAGATATCCCACCAGGGGCGGAAGCTTCAGTCGGTTGGCGATGAAGCCGAAGGCGAAGGCAAGCACGAGGCCCGCCACGATGGTGGAAATCAAAGGAGTGTCGTGCGGCATTCGGCCCCCTCTCTGGATTTATCTGGGATAATTGACTATATATGGCAATAGTAACCAATATGGTCAGATTTTGAGGATCTTCAAGTGCCAAAGGCAAAACTGCTGACGCCGGCGCTATGCCGCGCGGGCCGTGGCTTTCTAGACTGGACGCAGACCGACCTCGCCGAGCGATCCGGCGTCTCTCGCAGCACGATCCGCGACTTCGAGGGCTGCCATCATGACATTCACCGGGCGACCTCCGCCCAGCTCACCCAGGCCTTTGAAGAGGCGGGACTGAAGATCCTCAGGCTGGATGGCATCGGCACAGTGATCGTCGATTCCGGGAGCGACGGGGCTCCACACGAGAAGCAGGATTGATAACCCAGCACCCCTTGCAAGCCCGCCGCGCCCCATGGTAAGTCGCGCTTATCCAGACCGTGCCCCATTGGCGGAACTGGTAGACGCGCTCGACTCAAAATCGAGTTCCGAAAGGAGTGCTGGTTCGATTCCGGCATGGGGCACCATTTCTTCCAGCGAAATCTCTCCGATTTGACGGACTTATGCGGCACGCGTGATTGCCAACCCGCTGTATAAGCAAGTCATTGCTCATCTTGGGTTGATAGGACCTTCAGCATGCCCTACCCTTTATGACTTCAGGGGTAAATTCGCGGCAGGCTCGACGATGAGCCGCACCGCAGGGCCGGGATCATTTATGGAGCGATACGCACCTGGCAAAGCCCAGAAATTCGTCGTCATGGCAATCGTGGTGGCGTGGGCCGGCTTCATCGCGTTGGCGTCCTCCTGGGCATTTCAGTCGTACCACGCGACGGTCAAAGCCGCGGAAGACCGCGTCTCCACGTCCAGCCTTGTCGTCGCAACCCACGCAAAATGGATCTACGAGTTTGGAGCCCAGGCAACGGGGCGGCTCGTTGATTTCGTGGAAAGCGGCCGGGCACCTCCGCAGGTCGGCGAGGTGCAAGACATCCGGGCGGCTCTCCAGGGACTGCCGGGAGCGGTCCAGGCCTATGTGGTCGCCGCCGACGGACGGACGTTGTATTCCACCGACCCCGGTCTGAAGCCAATCGACATCCGGGATCGCGAATACTTCAAGGCGCTCGAGGCCGGCCGTGAGGACTATGTCTCCTCCCTCCTGATCAGCCGCCTCAGCGGCGACCAGATATTCGTCTTCAGCCGTCGGTTCGAAAAGGCAGGGATTTTTGCGGGTGTCGTCACCGTGTCGCTCTCGACAGAGTTGATGAAGCCGATCTGGGAAGCGGTCAATCTCGGTGGAAATTTCGCGGTCAGCTTCATCCGAGATGATGGGCAACTGGTTGCGCGCTACCCCAAGCCCGAAGCCGGTCTCGACATGAGCGGCTATGTCCTGTTTACGGACTATCTCAAGCGTGCGCCGACAGGCACCTATATGGCTGAGGCATCACCGCTCGATGGTGTGCAGCGGATCGTCGGCTACAGAAAGGTGGAAGGCACGCCCTTCGTCGCCGTCGCTGCAGCAGACTTGGATCTGCTCATGAGGCCCTTCTGGCACAACATCGAGATTTTGGTGGTGGTGACCGCCCTTGCCTGCCTCGGATCGATCGGAGCGGCATTTCGCATCAGGAGTCTGCTGCGCATCCAGGATGCTCAGTCAGCTGCACTCCAAAACGCACTGGACAAGAACGAACTTCTGCTGCGGGAAATCCATCACCGGGTGAAGAACAATCTTCAGTCCGTCATGTCCCTGATCCGCATTCATCTGAAGCCGGGAGAGCAGTCGCAGGCGCTGACGGACCGCATCAAGGCCATGGTCGCAGTCCACGAACTGATCTACCAGCACGATGCCTATGCTGCTCTCGATGCCGCCCAACTGGTCCGCCGCGTCACCGAAAACGTGATCGGAGCCTATGGCAGCCGCGTGCAGGTCGACTTCGACCTCGCCCCTTTGTGCGTGTCCAACGACCGGGCGACAGCCCTCGCCCTCCTCGTCAACGAGGTCGTCAGCAACAGTCTCAAATACGCATTCGAGACCCATGAAAACGGCAGAATCGAGATCGGTCTTCACGGGGAAGAGACCGACGACATGGCATCGCTGACGATAGCGGACAACGGCATCGGCTTCGACCCGGCGGCTGCATCGAGGGGCACCGGAACGAAACTCATGGAAGGCTCTCTTCGGCAACTCGACGGCAGCTATACGCTGGATGGCAGCGACGGCACCCGTTTTTCGGCACAGTTGAAGTTGCTTTAGACGACGTCTGACTTGAACCCGACGGGCCAGTTTTCAGCACACCGACCGCAACACCGCTCGAAAATGCGAAAAACCCGTCAAGCTGTTGCCCGATGCGTCATCACGCAGACGTGCGGCCACCGCACAAGCCACCGGTGATTTACACGCCTTGGCAAACGCAATAGAACCCGGCCTGTCCGGCGCTCGTGCCGGCGACGTGGAAATCAGCTGCAGGCCCTATCCGATGCTCGCAATTCTCAATCGCCACCCCGACCGCTCGGCGGCCGTTCTCGTCACCTTCGGCATGGCGATCGTCGTCGGCTCGGCTCTGGGCTTCGAGCATATCGGCGGCTATATCCCTTGCGCACTCTGCCTGATGCAGCGCAATCCGTATTACATCGGCATTGGCGTCGGCTTCCTGGCCGTGCTGTCCGCCGTCTTCCGCCTACCGCCAATCGTCACCAAGGTCCTGCTGATCACGGTCGCGCTCTTGATGATCGTCGGCATGGGCCTTGGCATCTACCATTCCGGTGTCGAGTGGAAGTTCTGGGAGGGTCCCTCGACCTGCACGATCGGCGCAACCGGTGGCGATACGCCCGTCAACGTGTTGGAGGCGCTGAACGCCACCAAGGCGCCGTCCTGCACCGAGGCGACGCTTCGCGTGCTCGGCCTGTCCTTCGCAGGCTGGAACGTGCTGACCAGTGCAGCCCTTGCCGCCATCGCGCTCTGGGGCGCGCTGCGCAAGCCCACCGTCTGAGGAGAGAGCGGCTGCCCGGACAGGCGCCGCCAACGGAGATCAAGCTGCGGCCTTACGGCTGCAGTTCGGTGTCCCAGTAGAGATAGTCCACCCAGCTTTCATGCAGGTAGTTCGGCGGGAAGAGCCGTCCATTGTTGTGCAGGTCCTGCACCGTTGGCCGGTACGGCTTCTGGTGCGGGAACATCTGCGCCTGCTTCGGTAGCTTCGATCCCTTGCGCAGATTGCATGGCGAGCAGGCCGCGACCACGTTCTCCCAGGTCGTCTCGCCGCCATGGGCGCGCGGGATAACGTGGTCGAAGGTCAGATCGTCGGGCGAGCCGCAATACTGGCACTCGAACTTGTCGCGCAGGAAGACATTGAAGCGGGTAAAGGCCGGATTCCGCGTCGGTTGAACATAGGTCTTGAGGCTGACAACGCTCGGCAGCCGCATCGAGAAACTCGGCGAGCAGACGGAGTGTTCATACTCGGCGATGATGTTCACACGGTCGAGGAAGACCGCCTTGATCGCGTCCTGCCAGGACCAGAGCGACAAGGGATAATAACTCAGTGGCCGGTAGTCGGCATTCAGGACGAGCGCCGGCAGGGCCTGGGGAGAAACTGCAATCGTCAAGGCTAACTCCTGATCGATTCGGCATCTGCCCTTCTATATTAGGTCCGTTGTTACAGCATTGTGAAGCCTGAATCTTTAGGCCGTGTTGCGACCTCTCGGCGCGCCCCTCAACGGGGCAGCGCAACGCGGCCCGTGATGCGCGCATAATGGGCCCAGAACAGCCGTGCCGCGACCGATCGCACCGGCGCCCAGGCTTCGGCAAGCTCGGCGACCTGCTCCGGCAAGGGGCGTTCGCCGGCAAAGAAAACATCGCCCACGGAGATGCGCAGCGCCACATCTCCAACCGGGAAAATGTCGGGATGGCCGCCGCAGAACATCAGGTAGACCTCGGCCGTCCAGGGGCCGACACCTTTAAGGCCTGTCAGCGCCGCGATCGCAGCGTCCGCCGGCATCTCGGCCACTTCGTCGAGGCGGAAGGGGCCGCCGAGATCGGCTTTGGCGGCTGCTTCGAGCGCCTGCGCCTTGCCGCGTGACAGACCGAAGGTGCCGATCAGTTCGGGCCCAAGCGCCAGATAGTCTTCCGCCAATGGTCGATTGCCCAGCACCGCCGTCATCCGCCGCCAGATCGCGTCGGCACTGGCCCGCGACACCATCTGCGAAACGATGATCGAGGCGAGCCCCGCAAAGCCCGGTGCCGAGAGCCGGAGCGGCAGCGGGCTGCACACCTCCGCGATCGGACAGAGCCTGGGATCGCGTTGAAGCAAAAGGGAAAGCCCCGCAGCGAGATCAGCCTCGCATCGGATCGTCGTCAAACCCGTCCCCTTTTCCTCATTCCACTCTCATGCGAAGGAAAAGCATGACCGAACCCTCTCGTCAAACCGTGGGCCACGATGCCCCCGTCTTTCGCTTTGCCCCGAGCCCCAACGGGCGGCTGCATCTCGGCCATGCGCTCTCGGCCCTTTTGAACGCTGATATGGCCGAAAAAATGGGCGGTCGGCTTTTGCTGCGCATCGAAGACATTGACCTCACCCGTTGCACGCCCCAGCTTGAGCAGGCCGTCTTCGACGACCTCGATTGGCTCGGGATCTCCTTCGAGCAGCCGGTTCGCCGCCAGTCGGAGCATTTTCCGCTCTATCGCCAGGCCCTCGACCGCCTGAAGGCCAAAGGCCTCGTCTACCCCGCATTCCTCACCCGTGGCGAGGTGAAGGCCCGTGTCTTCGCTTATGAGCGAGAGGGCGGCACCTGGCCGCGCGATCCTGATGGCGCGCCGCTTTACCCGACTGAGGAGCGCGCGATGAGCGAGGCGGACCGGGCGGAAAGGCTCGCGACCGTCGAGCGCTACGCCTGGCGGCTCGACATCGACAGGGCTCAGAGCATGGTGGAAAGGCTGCTCACCTGGCAGGAAACCGGGGACGGACCGCGAGGCGAGATCGAGGCGGACCCGGCCGCCTGGGGCGATGTGGTGCTCTGGCGTTCCGATGCGCCGGCAAGCTATCACCTCGCCGTCACCGTGGACGATGCCGCGCAAGGGGTGACCCATGTCGTGCGCGGTCTGGATCTCTATCACGCAACCTCTGTGCACCGGCTGCTGCAGGTGCTGCTTGGCCTGCCGGCACCGATCTATCACCACCACCGACTGATCCTGGGGCCCGATGGGAGAAAGCTCTCCAAGAGCCTCGGCGATACCGCGCTCTCAGCACTGAGGGCCGAGGGCAAGACGCCTTCAGATATCCGCGCCATGGTCGGGATTTGAGATCCCGGCGGGCGCGCCCTTCACCGGAACCACCCGGAACTTCATCAGCGCCGCGTTGAACTCTGCGCCGATGATGAAGATCGCGCCGACCATATAGAGGAACACCAGCACGATCATGATCGAGGCGAGGCCGGCATAGGTCGCCGCATAATTGGCGAAGGTGCCGATGTAGTAGGCGAAGACCAGCGCACCGACCAGCCAGAGGGCGAGCGTCAGAAGCACGCCGGGTAGGACGTCGATCACCCGCCGGCGCCCGGCTGGCAGGCCGAGATGGAAGATCATCAGGCCAAGCACGAGGAAGATCACCGTTCCGTAGACGCGCCAGTTGGCGACGATGGCAAGGAAGCCTTCCAGCAGAGGGAAATAACGCTCCGCAAAAGCGAGCGCCACGGGCACGGCAACGAGAAGCGCACTGATCGCGGCCAGCACCACGACCGCCCCGAGCACGAAACCGAAGCTGACGAGGCGCGTCACATACCAGGGCCGGGTTTCGGCGACACGGTAGGCGCGGTTGAGCGAGACGCGCAGCGCCTCGACCCCGTTCGAGGCGAAGTAGGCCGCGGCCAACACAGAAATCGTCAAGAGCCCGCCGCGCGGGATCGTCAAAACCTGCACCACCTGGTCGGACAGCGGCTTGGCGATGGTCTCCGGCCAGGTGTCGAAGATCAGATGCACGGCGGTCTCGGCGAACTGATCGGCGCCGAGAAAGCCTGCCAGCGCCGTGCCAAAGATCAGGAAGGGAAAAACCGCGAGCAGCGCCGAAAGAGCCACATGGCTTGCCATCGCCCAGCCGTCATCCTCGGAAAAATGCCACAAGGCATCAAACACCACCTTGTAGAGCATACGCAGGAAAGTCGGCATCCGGTCTCCTTCGGACCTCTAAGGGCAATTGCAGGCTGCTGGCGAATATGGGAAACCCATCGGCATTTGCAAAGGAAGAACGAGGTTTTCCCCGTGAAGAGCATCATCGTCACCGGTTGTTCGTCCGGCATCGGCGCCTATTGTGCAGAGGCCTTGAAGCGCGACGGCTGGCGGGTCTTCGCGACGGTCCGCAAGCCGGAGGACCTCGGCCCGCTCGAGGCCAAGGGCATCGAGACACTCATCATGGATTACACCGATTCTGCCAGCATCGAAGCGCTCGTTTCGACCGTCTTCGAGCGCACCGGCGGACGCCTCGACGCGCTCTTCAACAACGGCGCCTATGGCCAGCCGGGCGCAGTGGAAGACCTGCCGACGGAGGCGCTCCGCACCCAGTTCGAGACCAATCTCTTCGGCTGGCATGACCTCACCCGCCGGGTGATCCCGGCAATGCGGGCACAAGGTGAAGGCCGCATCGTGCAATGCTCCTCGATCCTCGGCATCATCCCCTATCGCTGGCGCGGCGCCTATACGGCTTCGAAATTCGCGCTTGAGGGCCTGTCGCTGACGATGCGCATGGAGCTGGAAGGCTCCGGCGTGCAGGTGAGCCTGATCGAGCCCGGCCCGATCGAAAGCCGCTTCACCGCCAATGCGCTTCACCATATCCGCGAGGCGATCGACCTCGAAAACTCTGTGCATGCGCAAGACTATCACCGGCAGCTGGCGCGACTCGATGGCACAGGCCCCGTGAACCGCCACAAACTCGGGCCGGATGCCGTCTACAAAGTCCTCACCCACGCCTTGACCGCCCGGCGTGCCCGCCCACATTATCTCGTGACCAAGCCGGCGAAACAGGGGGCCCTGCTCAAGCGCTGGCTGCCGGCCGACCTCTTCTATCGATTGATGCGCTCGCTGGACTGACCGGCGACGAACAAAGGCTCATCCCAAGTTATGTCCACATTCACCTATGTCCTCGCCATCATCGTCATGGGGCTCGTTGCCCTTGTCCTCGTGAGAGGCCTCTTCAACATGCTGAAGGGCGGCGACGGCAACACATCCAACAAGCTGATGCAGGCGCGCATCGTGCTGCAGGCAATCGCGATTGCCCTGATCATGCTGACGCTCTGGCTGACCGGCGGGGGACGCTAATCCATGGTCAAGCTCAACAAGATCTACACCCGCACCGGCGATGACGGCACCACGGCCCTGGTAACAGGCCCCCGCCGCCTGAAGCACGACCTGCGCGTCGACGCCTATGGCACGATCGACGAAACCAATTCGGCAATCGGCATCGCCCGGCTGCATACGGCTGAGATGCCGGAGCTCGACGCCATGTTGATGCGCATCCAGAACGACCTCTTCGACCTCGGCGCGGATCTCGCCGCCCCCGAAACCGGGGAAGTGCTCTCCTACGAGCCGCTGCGCGTCATCGAGGCCCAAGTCGACCGGATCGAGAAGGAGATCGACCAGCTGAATGCAGAGCTGGATCCCTTGAAATCCTTCATCCTCCCCGGCGGCACGCCCGCCGCCGCCTATCTGCATCTCGCCCGCACGACGTCGCGTCGGGCTGAGCGCATCATGGTGGAACTGTCGCGCTTCGATGGCGAGGAAGTTGGCGAGCCGGCGCTGAAATACGTGAACCGGCTGTCGGACTTTCTGTTTGTCGCGGCACGCCATGCGAATGATGGCGGCAAGGCGGATATTCTGTGGGTGCCGGGGAAGAATAGGTAGGCAGTTAACGTCTTGCGTGGGGCCCATCTTCCCCTCGGTGGGGGAGAAAGCGATTTCGATGAATTAGGCGAGCGCAAGCCGCCTAAACATCTGAAATCGCAAGTGAGGGGGTCCGTTCGTCGTGCCCCCATCACCGATCCCCTCACCAACAAAATCTGAGGTTTAGCCCTGACCGGGCTAAGCCCTCGATTTTGTAACCTCTCCCACAAGGGGAGAGGGGAAAACCAATTGTCAAAAACCCCAAGCTTCGCCGCCGGTCGGGATTGCTCCCTCCGGGTCGGGTTATGCTTGTCTCGGACGAGGCGCCAGAAGCAACCTGTCTAAGTAATTTACGTGGCTCCTTCCGGCGCCTCGTTCGGCGTCCATTCCCGCTGCATGCATCTCTCTGGCAAGGCGGCGACGGTCCTTGGAACTTGCGTTCCAGGGAAGACCGGGCGCGGGTCCGGCTTGACAGAGTCATCCCGAGGGAAAGTCTGCCAGAGCCTGGCCGGTGGCCCGGGAGGTTCCCGCCGGATGGTGCACCATTCCGACCGGGACCCTCGCCCGGGGGATGATCGTCCGGCCATTGGCGGCCCGGCGCTCATCCCCGCCGTTTGTTTCGCCCCGCTGTCTGGGTGTTCGCGACAGCGCTGGCGCCTTGTCTGTGTGCCTCTGAGGCACGTCCTTCCGATCAGGGTATCCAGGTTTTGGGGAGCATCCGACCCCATCACCCTCGTCAAGCCCTTCGTCCGGAGGGAGACCGTTGCAGCGGGCCGGGGGTCTGCACCTGCGAGAGTGCTCGCCCCCGGCGCCGGCCCCGCCTCGCCTGACATCGCATCGTCAGGTGTATCCGAGGGCGGGACGGGGATGAATCTACGAGGGTGGAATTGGTGGGGGATGAAAAAACATGTGGGGGTTTGATTTTACTGGGAGATTTTTGGAATTCGTCCCCCTTTTTTTGGAGAATGGGGCGGTCTTTCGTGACCGTCTGGTCTCAGAAGGCTTGTGTTTGGATCCTCGGGTCAAGCCCGAGGATGACGACCTTCTGGGGTGGATCAGGGTATTCTCCTCCGACGTTGTGCAATGGAGACTGAAGAGGAGGATACCATTCGCTCCCCTCACACTCCGTCGTCCTCGGGCTTGACCTGAGGATCCAGTCACAAGCAAGCACGTGCAACGTCCTAACTCGCCCTTAGTGGGGAGAGGAGGAACTGGCGCTCGCCCCTTCCCCTCTGTCCCCACACCCCAACCTGCGCTAGCATCCGCCGACCCAACCCCGCCAACCCGACGAGGCGCGATGTTCATTCCCCTGCATGACCGAAACGCGCTCAAACATATTCGCCGGCAATATGTGACGCTGGGGCTGATTCTTGCCAATGTCGTGACCCATGCGCTGGCGACGCTGGCGCCGGAGGCGCTTTATGAGATCGGGGTCTATGGCATGGGGTTCATCCCGGCCGTCGCCTTCGATATCGCAGAGCTCGATCCACGGCTGGTGCTCGTGCCGGAAAGTGCGACCTACATCACCTATTCTTTCCTGCATGGCAGCTGGCTGCATCTGGGGTCCAACATGCTCTTCCTCTGGGTCTTCGGCGACAATGTCGAGGACGCCATGGGGCACCTCAAGTTCCTGTTCTTCTACCTCGCCTGCGCGGCCGCCGGTGCGCTGGTGCATGGGCTGGTGATGCCCGCCAGCGAAGCGCCGCTGATCGGGGCGTCGGGCGCGGTGTCGGGCGTCGTCGCGGCCTATCTGATGCTGCATCCCAAGGTGCGCGTCTGGGTGCTGGTCTTCATGCGCTTTCCCCTGCCGCTTCCGGCCTTCATCCCGCTCCTCTTCTGGGTCGGCCAGCAATTCGTCATGCTGGTGATCGACGCAGGCAGCAATGTCTCCTGGGGTGCACATGTCGGCGGGATCCTCACCGGTGCCTTGTTAGTGCTCTTTTTGCGACGTCCGGGCGTGCCCCTCTTCGACCGCGCGATCGTCACACCCCGCGCCGTCGAGCATGAGGCTGCCACCGTCGACGTGGCGCCGGTCGGGCCCTGGGGGCAGAGACCCGCAGGAAACGCGCCGGATGGCGAGGCAGCAGGCGGCGCACTCCGCCCAGAAACTCCGGCAACCCAGCCGGTCCGCAAGGTCACCCATTGGGGACGATGACAACAGGTCGCGGGTCAGCTGTATTGACGTGAACGTCAACGTCAATTATTGCTGTCGGCCAAACGGCATCGATCGTTGTGTTTGGGAAAAAAATGCGTATCGATGTCGCCAATCGACAAACGGCGGAGCGCATGTGAGCGCATTTTCCGGCGGAAGATTTGAAGAGAGGAACCCATGAAGATACTCGTCCCAGTCAAGCGGGTTGTGGATTACAACGTCAAGATCCGCGTCAAGCCTGATGGTTCCGGCGTCGAACTCGCCAACGTCAAGATGTCCATGAACCCCTTCGACGAGATCTCCGTCGAGGAAGCCCTGCGGCTGAAGGAAGCCGGCAAGGCCGAGGAAGTGGTCGTCGTTTCGATCGGTCCTGCCAAGGCCGAGGAAACCATCCGCACCGCACTCGCCATGGGCGCTGACCGTGGCATCCTGATTGAAACCGACGAAGCCGTTGAGCCGCTCGCCGTCGCCAAGCTCCTGAAGGGCGTGGTCGAAGCCGAGGCTCCGGGTCTCGTCATCGTCGGCAAGCAGGCAATCGACGACGATTCGAACCAGACCGGCCAGATGCTTGCGGCGCTCCTCGGTTGGGGCCAGGCGACGTTTGCCTCCAAGCTCGAACTCGGCGCCGACAAAGCGACCGTGACCCGCGAAGTCGACGGCGGTCTGCAGACCATCGACGTGAAGCTCCCGGCGATCGTCACCACCGACCTGCGCCTCAACGAGCCGCGTTATGCCTCGCTGCCGAACATCATGAAGGCGAAGAAGAAGCCGCTCGACAAGAAGGCTCCGTCCGACTTCGGCGTCGACGTTGCTCCGCGCCTGAAGGTGCTGAAGACCGAAGAGCCGGGTGGTCGCAAGGCGGGCATCAAGGTGAAGAGCGTCGCCGAATTGGTTGACAAGCTCAAGAACGAAGCCGGCGTATTGTAAGCGGAACGGACAGGAGAAACGTAAAATGGCTATTCTTCTTCTCGCAGAACACGACAACGCGACCGTTTCCGAACAGACCGCGAAGGCCCTGACGGCTGCTACGAAAATCGGCGGCGACGTGCATGTGCTGGTCGCCGGTGCTGGCGCCAAGGCTGCCGCCGATGCGGCTGCCAAGCTCTCTGGCGTCTCCAAGGTGCTGCTCGCCGACGACGCGTCGCTCGGCAACAACCTGGCGGAACCGCTGGCGGCCCTCATCGTCTCGCTTGCCGGCTCCTACGACACAATCATCGCGGCTGCGACCTCGGTCGGCAAGAACGTGATGCCGCGCGTCGCAGCTCTGCTCGATGTCATGCAGGTCTCGGAAATCACTGAAGTGGTCTCTGCCGACACCTTCAAGCGTCCGATCTATGCCGGCAACGCCATCCAGACCGTGCAGTCGACCGATGCCAAGAAGGTGATTACGGTCCGTACCGCCTCCTTCGCCGCTGCCGGCGACGGTGGATCCGCTGCCGTGGAAAGCATTGCTGCCGCTGCAAACCCCGGCGTTTCGAGCCATGTGTCCGACGCGCTGTCCTCTTCGGACCGTCCGGAACTGGCCTCGGCCAAGATCATCATTTCCGGCGGCCGTGCCCTCGGCTCCTCGGAGAAGTTCCAGGAAGTCATCCTGCCCGTCGCCGACAAGCTGGGTGCCGCCGTCGGCGCGTCCCGTGCGGCGGTCGACGCAGGCTACGCCCCGAACGACTGGCAGGTTGGCCAGACCGGCAAGGTGGTTGCCCCGCAGCTCTACATCGCCTGCGGCATCTCGGGTGCCATCCAGCATCTCGCCGGCATGAAGGACTCCAAGGTCATCGTCGCCATCAACAAGGACGAGGAAGCCCCGATCTTCCAGGTCGCCGATTACGGCCTCGTCGCCGACATCTTCGAAGCCCTGCCGGAGCTCGAGAAGGCGCTCTAAGCACCATCTCGCAGCTGCGAAAGGACTGGTCAAAGAACCCTTTGCGGTCTATCAATCAGCCGGGTCCGCGACAGCGGGTCCGGCATTTTTGTCGGTGCCATCTTCTTGAGTGAAGACGAGAACGGGTGAGGAGCGAGACGATGACGGACAAGATCAGCAATGTGGGTGTCGTGGGTGCCGGCCAGATGGGCTGTGGCATTGCCCAGGTCTCCGCCGCCGCCGGCTACAAGGTCACGATCTACGATCTCTCCAAGGAGCGGATCGAAGCGGGCTTGGCCACCATCAACGGCAACCTCGCCCGTCAAGTGACCAACGGCAAGATCACCGACGATCAGCGCAAGGAAGCACTGGCGCTGATCTCCGGTTCGTCCGACGTCAACGACCTTGCCGCAGCCGATCTCGTCATCGAGGCGGCGACCGAGGACGAAAGCGTCAAGCGCAAGATCTTTGCGGCCCTCTGCCCGGTGCTGAAGCCCGAGGCGCTGATTGCGACCAACACATCTTCGCTTTCCATTACCCGGCTTGCATCGGCCACCGATCGGCCGGAGCGCTTCATGGGCATTCACTTCATGAACCCGGTCCCGGTCATGAAGCTCGTCGAACTGGTGCGCGGCATCGCGACCGACGAGACGACTTTCAAGACAGCCAAGGAGTTCGTCTCCTCGCTCGACAAGACGATCACGGTGGCCGAAGACTTCCCCGCCTTCATCGTCAACCGCATCCTGCTCCCGATGATCAACGAGGCGATCTACACGCTCTATGAAGGCGTGGGCTCGGTGGAAGCCATCGACACGGCGATGAAGCTTGGCGCCAACCATCCGATGGGGCCGCTGCAGCTCGCCGATTTCATCGGCCTCGACACCTGCCTTTCGATCATGCAGGTGCTGCATGAAGGCCTGTCGGACTCGAAGTATCGCCCCTGCCCACTGCTGGTCAAATATGTCGAGGCCGGCTGGCTCGGTCGCAAGTCGGGCCGCGGCTTCTACGACTATCGCGGCGAAGTGCCGGTTCCCACCCGCTGATTACCCATTCCGGCGGGGCACCCTCCGGCGGAAAGATATTTGCCCCTCGGGGTGATCATTGGTCGGCCATTCCTCGGAAGAGACGGGCCGACCCTCTAGTTTGCGGGGCAGATACCGATCCCCCGCATACCGGAGACCAAGTTCATGAAACGCCTCCTCCTCCTGAGCGCCGCCATCGCCGCCCTTTCCCTGCCGGTTTCGGCCAGTGCTGCCGACAAGCTGCTGAACGCCTCCTACGACATCGCCCGCGAAATCTTCGCCGCCCAGAACGAAGCCTTCATCAAGGCCAATCCGGGCGTCAGCATCGACCAGTCGCATGGCGGCACCTCGCGTCAGGCACGCGCCATCGTTGAGGGACTGGAAGCCGATGTCGTGACCTTCAACCAGGTGACCGACGTCGAGTTCCTCGCCAAGAACGGCTTCATCAACGAAGGCTGGCAGGGCGAATTCCCGAACAACGCCTCGCCCTTCTACTCCTTCCCGTCCTTCCTGGTGCGCGCCGGCAATCCGAAGGGGATCAAGGACTGGGACGATCTCGCCCGTGACGACGTTCAGGTAATCTTCCCCAACCCGAAGACCTCGGGCAATGCCCGCTACACCTATCTGGCGGCAACAGCTTACGCGAAAGAGAAGTTCGCCGGCGACGAGGCCAAGGTGACGGAATTCGTCGACAAGATCTTCGACAACGTGCCGGTCTTCGACACTGGTGGCCGCGCCGCGACGACGACGTTCGTCGAGCGCGAGACCGGCGACGTGATCATCACCTTCGAAGCCGAGACCAAGTCGATCGCCAAGCAGTATGGCGAGGACAAGTTCCAGCAGGTGGTGCCGTCGATGAGCCTGCTTGCCGAATTCCCGGTCGCGATCGTCGACAAGGTTGCCGATGCCAAGGGCAGCCAGGAGCTTTCCAAGAAGTATCTCGACTTCCTCTACTCGCCCGAGGGCCAGAAGATCGCCGCCGAATTCGGCCACCGCGTCCATGACGAGGCGGTCGCTGCCGAATACAAGGACCAGTTCCCGGAGATCCGCCTCGTGACCGTCGAAGATGCCTTCGGCGGCTGGGATAAGGTCTCTGCGGAGCACTTTGCCGAGGGCGGCATCCTTGATGGGATTTATGGCAGCCGCTAAGCACGGTATTCGATCGATGTCAGGACCGGCGGGCGCTCCGCCGGTTTTCTCATGAAAGGACGACGACGTTGAAACGCCGCGTATTGCCGGGCTTCAGACTGTCCCTCGGGATCACGCTGGTCTATGCCGCGATCATCATCCTGTTGCCGCTGGCAGCCCTGATCTTCAAGGCGGCGAGCCTCGGACCATCAGACTACTGGCGCATCGTCTCCTCGGACCGTGCTGTCGCGAGTTATGGCGTGACGATCGGCTCGGCGCTGGTCGCGACCCTGTTCAACCTCGTCTTCGGCCTGGCTCTCGCCTGGGTGCTTGTGCGCTATCGTTTCCCCGGTCGCCGTATCATCGACGCCCTCGTCGACCTGCCCTTTGCGCTTCCGACGGCGGTCGCCGGCATTTCGCTCACCACGCTCTTTGCCTCCAATGGCTGGTTCGGATCGGCACTTGCCGAAATCGGCATCAAGGTCGCCTACACCCCGCTCGGCATCATGGTCGCCATGGCCTTCACCAGCCTGCCCTTCATCGTGCGCACGGTGCAGCCGGTGCTGGAAGAGCTCGACCCGGCGCTCGAAGAGGCCGGCCAGACGCTCGGCTCCAGCGACCTGTCGATCTTCCGCCGCGTGATCCTGCCGCTTCTGACGCCGGCCCTTCTTGCCGGCACCTCGCTCGCCTTCGCGCGCAGCCTTGGCGAATTCGGCGCGATCATCTTCATTGCCGGCAACCAGCCCTTCTCGACCGAGATTACGGCGCTCCTCGCCTTCATCCGGCTCGAGGAATACGACTATCCGGCCTCGGCCGCGATTGCCTCGGTCATGCTGATTGCCGCCTTCGTCATGCTGGCGGTAACCAACTATCTGCAGGCCCGCGCGCTGCGCTACACGGTGAAAGGCTGAACCATGAGCCACGTCACAAAGACAAGACGCCCGCCACGGGTCGGCGATGCGCCGCTCTTCAAATACACGCTGATCGGTCTGGTCCTCGTTCTGGTCGCCTTCTTCATCGTGGCACCGCTGGCCGTCATCGGCATCGAGGCCTTCTCCAAGGGCGTGCCGTTCTTTCTGGAGACGATCGCGGATCCGGACACCGGCCATGCAATCGGGCTGACGGTGCTCACCGCGCTGATCGCCGTGCCGCTGAACACCATCTTCGGCGTGGCAGCTGCCTGGGCGATCACCAAGCATGATTTTCGCGGCAAGCGCATCCTGACCATCCTGATCGAGATCCCCTTCTCCGTCTCGCCGGTCGTGGCAGGCGTTGCCTATCTCTTCGTCTACGGCCTGCAGGGCATCTTCGGCCCCGCCCTCGACAGCGCCGGGCTGAAGATCCTCTTTGCCCTGCCGGGCATCGTGCTTGCCTCGATGTTCGTGACGGCACCCTTTGTGGCGCGTGAGCTGATCCCGTTGATGCAGGCCCAGGGCCGAGATCTCGAAGAGGCGGCAACCTCACTGGGTGCGAGCGGCTTCCGCACCTTCGTCTCGGTGACACTGCCAAACATCAAATGGGCGCTGCTCTACGGCATCGTTCTCTGCAATGCGCGTGTGATGGGCGAATTCGGCGCCGTGTCGATCGTCTCCGGCAACATCCGCGGCCAGACCAACACGCTGCCGCTGCATATTGAACTGCTCTACCAGGACTACAACGCCGTCGGCGCCTTCGCGGCTGCCTCAATCCTCGCGACGCTGGCGCTCGTGACGCTGGTGGTCAAGGTCTTCCTCGAACGCCAGGGCGCCGGTCGCAGAAGCCGCCCGGCGACGCTCGCCGGTACTACTTCGGAGATGAATTCGTGAACATTCGCCTCGACACGGTCGTCAAGACCTTCGAAACCTTCCGCGCCGTGCATGGCGTCTCGCTCGACATCAAGAGCGGCGAACTGGTGGCGCTGCTCGGCCCCTCGGGCTCCGGTAAGACGACCATTCTACGCATGGTGGCCGGCCTCGAATTTGCCGATGGCGGCCAGATCCATTTCGGCGAGGAGGATGCGACAAACATTCCCGTCCGCGATCGCGGCGTAGGCTTCGTCTTCCAGCATTATGCGCTGTTTCCGCATATGACGGTGGCCGAGAACATCGCCTTCGGCATGCAGGTCTCGAAGGTGAAGCGCTCGACCGCAGACATAGACCGCCGCGTCGAAGAACTGCTCTCACTCGTGCAGCTTGCCGGATTGGGCGAGCGCTTCCCCGGCCAGATCTCCGGCGGCCAGCGTCAGCGCGTAGCACTTGCCCGTGCACTCGCCGTCGATCCGCGCGTGCTGTTGCTCGACGAGCCTTTCGGCGCACTCGACGCCAACGTCCGCCGCGACCTGCGTCGCTGGCTGCGCTCGATCCATGACGAGCTCGGCATCACCACGCTCTTCGTCACGCATGACCAGGAAGAGGCCCTCGACCTCGCCGACCGCGTCGTCATCCTCGACAAGGGCAAGATCGTGCAGCAGGGCACGCCGGAAGAGGTCTGCCGCCAGCCGGCGAACGCCTTCGTCATGCGCTTCCTCGGCGACACCAACGCGCTGATGGCAACCGTTTCCAACGGCAAAGCTGCCGTCGGCAACATGACCTATGCGGCAGACGGCCTGAAGGACGGGCCAGCGGAATTGCTGTTCCGTCCCACCGATGTCGTCTGGAGCGACGATGCGTCCAAGGGTGTGGCGGCGACCATCCAGCGCGTTCTCGACCGCCCAGGCTCGCGCCGGGTGCTGGCCAGGACGGCAGGCGACACGATCGTCGAATTCGACGCGTCGCCGGAATTTGCCAGAGCCAAGGGCGATGAGGGCTTCATCGAGATCCTCCGGCCACGCGTCTTTCAGGACTGAGACAGCGGCAAGCTGCGGAGGAGATCAGCTTCCGGTCGCAGCAGCCGTCACCAGCGCCTTGGCGTCAGTGCCGTCCCACGCGGCCGGGCCATTCATGCTACCGAGCAGGCAGCCTTTACCATTGACGAGCAGCGTCACCGGGAGGCCGAAGGCAAGACCTTCGCGCTTCAGCTGGTTGAAGACGCCCATCGAGGCATCGCGGTAGAGACCGAGCGCATCGACGCCCGTCTCTTCGAGGAACGTCTGGGGCTTTTCGACATCGCCGGTATCGATGTTGATCGCAAGCACCTGGAAGGCTTCACCGCCGGCCGCCTCCTGCAGGTTGTTGAGCGCCGGCATTTCCTCGCGGCAGGGCACGCACCAGGTGGCCCAGAGATTGATCAGCACCGTCTTATTCGCGAAGTTGGCCATGGTCATCGGAGCGCCCGCCTTGTCCTGGAAGGTCAGGCCCTGGATGAGCTTCGGCTCGCTGACTGGGATCATCGCCGCGACATCGCCCTTCAGATAAGGGGTCAGCGCCTCGGCCTTGGCGACAGAACCCTCGCATTGCGCGGCATCGGCGGTCTCCACGGCATTGCCAGACGTGGTCTCTCTCACGTATACCGCAGCCGCGCCGGCGACGATGCCGGCCACCGCCGCGATCGCAACCAGCTTGGTGGGGAAAAGACGCTCAGGTCTTTTTTCTGTCATGTCATTCTCCAGGACGGGCATTCCATGGCCGAGGGCACAAAAGACACCAAATCCTCCAACCAGATGTGGGGCGGTCGCTTCGCCTCCGGCCCTTCGGCCATCATGGAGGAGATAAATGCCTCCATCGGTTTCGACAAGAAGCTTTACGCCCAGGATATCCGCGGCTCAAAGGCGCATGCGACCATGCTGGCGCACCAAGGCATCATCTCGGCCGAAGATAAAGACAAGATCCTTCACGGCCTGGACACGATCCTGTCAGAGATCGAAAGCGGCCAGTTCGTCTTCTCGCGCAAGCTCGAAGACATCCATATGAACGTCGAGGCACGCCTTGCCGACCTGATCGGCTCCGCCGCCGGTCGTCTCCATACGGCCCGCTCGCGCAACGACCAGGTGGCCCTCGATTTCCGCCTCTGGGTAAAGGAAGAGCTGCAGAAGACGGAACAGGCGCTTTCCGGCCTGATCGCCGCCTTCCTCGACCGTGCCGAAGAACATGCCGACACCGTCATGCCCGGCTTCACCCATCTCCAGACGGCACAGCCGGTGACCTTTGGCCACCACTGCATGGCCTATGTCGAGATGTTTGGCCGCGACCGCCAGCGCGTGCGTCACGCGATCGAACACTTGGACGAAAGCCCGATCGGCGCTGCAGCCCTTGCCGGCACCGGCTATCCGATTGACCGCCACATGACGGCGCAGGCACTTGGCTTCCGCGAGCCGACCCGCAACTCGATCGACACTGTGTCCGACCGCGACTTTGCGCTCGAATTCCTCTCGATTGCCTCGATTGCCGCCGTGCACCTTTCGCGACTGGCGGAAGAGATCGTCATCTGGTCGACGCCGCAATTCGGCTTCATCCGCCTATCGGATGCCTTCTCCACCGGCTCCTCGATCATGCCGCAGAAGAAGAACCCGGACGCAGCCGAACTGGTGCGCGCCAAGACCGGCCGCATCAACGGCTCGCTGATCGCACTTCTGACCGTGATGAAGGGCCTGCCGCTCGCCTATTCCAAGGACATGCAGGAAGACAAGGAACAGGTCTTCGACGCCGCCGAAAGCCTGGAACTGGCAATTGCCGCGATGACCGGCATGGTCACCGACATGACCATCCGCACCGACAAGATGAAGGCAGCTGCCGGTTCGGGTTACTCGACCGCGACGGACCTGGCCGACTGGCTGGTCCGCGAAGCCGGCCTGCCCTTCCGCGACGCGCACCATGTGACCGGCAATGCGGTGGCCATGGCCGAGAAGAAGGGCTGCGATCTCGCCGAGCTTTCGCTGGAAGAGCTGCAGAGCATCAATTCAGCGATTACGGCCGACGTTTTCAATGTTTTGACCGTGGAAGCCTCGGTTGCCAGCCGCAAGAGCTTTGGCGGCACGGCACCGTCGGAAGTCAGGAAGCAGATCGCCTGGTGGCGTGCGCGCAACTGACAGGGCAATCGATCACGCGCACATGCGGGACACATCACGAGATCAGGGGTGCACAAGCGCCCCTTTTTTCTGTACAGGCTAGCACAACAATATCTTCATGGACCGGGTCATGGTGAATTCGCTGAAACGCACGACGCTGACGCTCTCTCTCGTACTGGCCGCCTCGCTGGCTCTGTCCGCTTGCGGCCGCAAGGGCGATCTCGACCCGCCGAGCACGCCGGTCGACCAGCAGAACAAGCGCGGCGTCGAGGCCGAAAAGACCCCCGACACCCCCTTCCTCCTCGATCCGCTTCTTTGACAGGGCTTAACCCGTGAACCACTTCGAGTATCGCGACGGCGTTCTCTACGCCGAGGGCGTGGCAATTCCTGAGATTGGGCGCAGCGTCGGCACACCCTTCTACTGCTATTCGACCGCAACGCTGGAGCGTCACTACAAGGTCTTCTCCAAGGCCTTCGACGGCGTCGATGCCCTCGTCTGCTATGCGATGAAAGCCAATTCCAACCAGGCCGTCCTGAAGACGCTGGGTCGTCTCGGCGCCGGCGTCGACGTGGTCTCGGAAGGCGAACTCCGCCGTGCACTCGCCGCCGGCATCCCCGCAGAGCGCATCATGTTCTCCGGCGTCGGCAAGACGCCGAGCGAGATGGATTTAGCACTTGAAGCCGGCATCTATTGCTTCAACGTCGAGAGCGAGCCGGAACTGGAAGTCCTGAACCAGCGCGCGATCAAGGCCGGCAAAAAGGCCCACGTCTCCTTCCGCGTCAATCCTGACGTCGATGCCAAGACCCATGCCAAGATCTCGACGGGCAAGAAGGAAAACAAGTTCGGCATCTCCTTCGACCGGGCCCGCGCCGTCTATGCCCGTGCGGCTAGCCTAGAAGGCATCCAGGTGACCGGCATCGACATGCATATCGGCAGCCAGATCACCGATCTGCAGCCCTTCGAGGACGCCTTCGGCCTGCTGCGCGAACTCGTCGAGACGCTGCGCGGCGACGGCCACAGCATCGATCACGTCGACGTCGGCGGTGGCCTCGGCATTCCCTACAAGGACGACAACAACCCGCCGCCGGAACCAGACGCCTATGCCCGGATCGTCAAGGATCAGCTGTCGAGCCTCAACTGCCGCATCGTCACTGAGCCCGGCCGCCTGATCGTCGGCAATGCGGGCATCCTGGTGACCGAGGTCATCTATGTGAAGGACGGCGGCGACAAGACCTTCGTCATCGTCGACGGCGCGATGAACGACCTCATTCGCCCAACGCTCTATGAGGCCTATCACGAGATCAAGCCCGTGGTGATTTCGGCGGCGAACGCGCCGCGCATCAAGGCCGATGTGGTGGGTCCCGTCTGCGAGACCGGCGACTATCTGGCGCTCGACCGCGAGATGGCGATGCCGAAGCCCGGCGATCTGATCGCCGTCGGCTCCGCCGGTGCCTATGGCGCCGTGCAGGCGGGCACCTACAACACCCGCCGGCTGGTGCCGGAGGTGCTGGTGAACGGCGACGAGTTCCACGTGATTCGCCCGCGTCCGACCTATGAGGACCTGATCGCGCTCGACAGCGTGCCCGACTGGCTGGCCTGATCCATTCACAATTCGGCGATGAGGCGGGAAAAACCCTCGCCTCATCCTTGCCGCCCTCGTCTTCGCCACAAAGACTGCTATCTTCGAGAACAATCAGCCGTGTCTGACGCGCGGCGCTCTCGGAGACCAGACGGATGAGCTATTCCCGCCCGGCCAGCCACAGGAAAGGCGCCTTCAAGGACGACCCTGCGCTCGCGCGTCGCGTTGGCGTGAAACGTGTGCTTGCCCGTTCCGTGCTGTTTGCCGAGCGCCTGCTGCCGCTCTTCCTGCCGGTCGCCGGCATTGCCGCCCTCTTCGTCTCGCTTGCCTGGTTCGGCGTCTACCGCGAAGTGCCGGATCTCCTCCGCCTCGCGATCGTCTTCATCCTCGTCTTTGCGTTTGTCGCCTCCTTCCTGCCCTTCCTCAAAGTGCGTCTGCCGAGCATTCCGGAAGCCGACCGGCTGCTGGAGGAGCGCAATGGCCTCGCCCACCAGCCGGTGGCGGTCCAGGACGACCAGCTCTCCGCCGAGACGCCCTTTGCCCGGGCACTCTGGCAGGAGCACCAGCGGCGCATGGCAGAGCGCATCGCAGCGCTCGATGCCGGCCTGCCACAGCCCGACATCGCCCGCTATGACCGCTATGCCCTGCGCGCCGTGCCGGCCCTGCTCTTCGTCACGGCCCTCGCCTATTCCGGCTCCAATGGCGCCGGGCAGATTGCCGATGCCTTCCGCCAGCATGTGCCGGAGAGCGAGGCGCCGACGATCCGCATCGATGCCTGGATCACGCCGCCGGGCTATACCGGCCAGCCGCCGGTCTTCCTGTCCGGCCTCGGCACACAGGATGCGGCCGGCGTGACCGTGCCGCAGAAGTCGAAGATCACCGTGCGCATCAGCGGCGGGGTTTCCGACGAGAAGGTTCTCTTCGTCAAACAGTCTGATGGCGCAGTCCTCGACGTGGCGGAGAAGGACGATGCGGCCCGCAGGCCCACGGCCGGCTCCGAGACAGACGCAATCAGTCAGACGGTCGTCCCGACCCCGCCGCCGGCGCCCGCGCCAAACGCCCCGATGGTCGCACGCACGCACGAGCTGGAACTGGCGGAAGCCGGCGAACTGCGCGTTGCCGACCGCACCTGGACCATCGGCGTGACGCCGGACAAGGCACCGGAAATCGCCTTCGACGGCGTGCCGCGCCGCGCAATCAACGGCGCTTTGGAGATCGCCTTCCTCGCCAAGGACGACTACGGCCTGCGTGAGGCCCATGCCGAGATCATGCCGATCGAGCAGCAGCCGGGCGCGACCCCGCTCTATCCGCTGCCAGACTACAAGCTCGACCTGCCGCGCCACAATGCCCGCGACACCAAGGGTGTTGCGAGCCGCAACATCACCGAACACCCGCTCGCCGGCCAGATGGTGACGATCACGCTGGTCGCGACCGACGGCGCCGGCCAGACGGGGCGCAGCGAACCGGTCGAGATGCAGCTGCCCGCGCGCAATTTCAACGAACCGCTGGCGGCTTCCGTGGCCGAGCAGCGGCAGATCTTTGCGCTCGACACCCGCCAGATGCCCCAGGCGATCGCCTTCAACGAGGCCATCGTGCTGCGCGCCGACGAGACCATCCCTGATCTTGGCAACTTCATCGCGCTGGAAAGCGCCCGTGCTCGTATGTCCATGGCGCGCGGCGAGGAACTGCTTAAGGATACCGCAGACTATCTCTGGGAAATCGCGCTTGGCATGGAGGACGGCGATCTGTCGCTGGCCGAACGCCGTCTGCGCGACGCCCAGCAGGCACTGTCCGATGCGCTGGAGAACGGTGCATCCGACGAGGAAATCCAGCGGCTGATGGCCGAGCTGCGCTCCGCGATGCAGGAGTTCCTCCAGGCGCTGGCCGAGCGCATGCCCAATCAGCAGGGCGAGCCGCAGCAGAATGCCGAGAACATGCTACGCCAACAGGATCTCGACAACATGCTCGACCAGCTGGAGAACCTGGCGCGCTCCGGCAATCGCGACCAGGCGCAGCAGCTTCTGTCGGAACTGCAGCGCATGATGAACAACCTGCAGGCAGGCCGTCCGCAGCAGGGCCAGCAGCAACAGAACAGCGAGGCTCGCCGCCAGATCGACAAGCTCGGCGAGATCATGCAGGAGCAGCAGCGGCTGATGGACGAGACATTCCGCCTCGACCAGGCCCTGCGCGACCGCATGCAGCGCGGAGACCCGCAGCAGGGCGAGGAAGGTGCCCAGGGCCAGCAGCAGCAGGGTCAGCAACAGCAAGGCCAGCAGGGTCAACAGGGACAGCAAGGCGAGCAGGGCCAGCAGAACCTCGATGGCATGACCGCAGAGCAGCTGCGTGAGGCGCTGAGGCAGTTGCGCGAACAGCAGGAGCAGCTCGGCCAGCAGCTAGGCGAATTGCAGGAGGGCCTGAAGGGTCTCGGCATGGAACCGGGTCCCGGCTTCGGTGAGGCGCAGCAGGAAATGCAGGGCGCCGGCGAAGCTCTCGGCCAGGGTCAGGGCGGTCCGGCCGTAGAAGGCCAGGGACGCGCCATGGAGGCGCTGCGCCAGGGCGCCCGTGACATGATGAACCAGATGATGCAGGCGCAGCAGGGCCAGGGCGGTCAGGGTCCGCAGATGGGCCAGGGTCAGGGCAACCAGGATGGCCGCGACCCGCTGGGTCGCCCGCGTGCCACCAGCGGCCCTGATTTCGGCGAACAGGTCAAGGTTCCCGACGAGATCGACGTCCAGCGCGCCCGGGAGATCCTGGAAGCCATCCGCGAGAAGCTCGGCGAGAACTCCAGCCCCGAGATCGAACGGCGCTATCTTGAGCGGCTACTGGACATCCAGTGAGGCCGTAGCGATTTTGCAGAAATGACAACGCCCGCATCAGCGGGCGTTTGTTTGTTCATCGATATGTTCGGTGGTTTTTAGCCCGCAAGCGCCAAAGCCACGGCCTTGCGGATATCCGGAAGCGCGAAGGGCTTGGAGACGACATCGACGATCTTCGAGGAAAGATCGTCGGCGCGCTCGCGCTGTTCGGCATAGCCGGTCATCAGCAGGATCTTCATCTCGGGAAATTCGGAATGGGCGCGATGCGCAAGCTCGATGCCGTCCATGACGGGCATGCGGATATCGGAGAGCAAGAGGTCGAAGGCGCTTTCGGAAAGCTTTTCGAGACCTTCGGCACCATCAGCAGCCTCGTGTGTCTCATGGCCATCGAGGCGAAGCGCACGCGCCACGAAAGAGCGGAGGGAGTCTTCGTCTTCGGTGATGAGGATTCTCGCCATGGTTGAAGTCTTCTCCCGCGTCCTTTGAGCCTTGCGAGAGGCAAATCACCAGACTTTCCTTGTCGAGTGGTAAACGCGGGACGCCTCGTCCCGCGCGATGGTTAACAGCTCACTGCCGTCGAATGGTCAGATGTTCCCTTCTGGAACAGCTTAAGCGTCGCCGGTGACCACGCCGACGAAGGGCAATTCGCGGAACGCATAGGCCACGTCCATGCCGTAACCGACAACGAAATAATCGGGGCATTCAAAGCCGACATAATCAGCCTCAAACACTTCTTTTCGCTTCACTTTCTTGTCGAGGAGGACGGCGATCGTGACGTTGGCGGCACCCCGCTCGAACATCAGTTCCTTGGCGAAAAGCAGGGTACGGCCGGACTCGAGAATGTCGTCGATGAGGAGGATGTTGCGCCCCTTCACGTCACTGTCGATGTCCTTGATGATCTTCACGCCCTGGGACACGGTGCCTGTGCCATAGCTGGACAGGGTGATGAACTCGACCTCGGGAGCGAGACCGACATCATGCAACGCACGAATGAGGTCCGCGGCGAAGATGAAGGAGCCCTTGAGCACCGAGATGACCAGAAGGTCGTCGCAGGGACCCTTGATGATATCCTGGGCGAGTTCGAGATTACGCTGCCGGATCTGCTCGGCGGTAAAGAGCGGTTCGATGTTCTTTCCGCGAACAACGGGCATGGGAAACTCCTAGCGTGTCGACCTGAGGTCCTTGAGCCGGCGATCTGCCGGAAAGGCACGGGCCTTAGCACACTGGCGGCGCCTTAGGCACCCGCCTCTTCGAAGGAAAGCCGGACTTCCGGCATTTTTCCACCAGGATGCTGGAGCCGGGTGACAATCCCGCGGCTCTCGCCACCATCAAGACTGTCCACCGGCGGCTCGATATAGGTGCTGGCAATGACCTGACCGTCGATGAGCAGATCGGCGCGGAGCTTGGGAAGCGTCACCTCGCGGCCGGTACGGTTTTCGACGATCGCGTTCAGCAGCAGTACGCGCATGCCGTTGCGGTCCTGTGGTGTCAGGTTCACATGGGTGAAGTCGAGCGGCTTGGCGGCGATTTCCGGATGTTCGCCACTGCCGAAGACAAGCTGGCCGGCCAGCGAGAACATCGACACGAAGGCGATCGCGACAAGAAGCGAGAAGGCGACATCAGAAAGCCGCTGAAGGCGGGTTTCCACGCGTTCGATGACTGTGCGCAGCAGAGCGCTGATATCAGAGGGAGTGGCCGCGACTGTGGGCGCTACGGCCGGACGCGGCGACGGCTTGGGCGTCTCGCGCACCGTGACGAACTGCGCGTCAACAACGTCGGGACGACCCATGCGCTGCTGCGGCTCGATCCGGCGGCGGGCACGATCCGGCGGCAGGAGGTCGAGGTCCGCGGCTGCGGCCTGCTTCTGATGACGGAAAGCGCTCATGCGTGCGGACCTTTCGCACAGCCAAATCGGATACCCCGAAAGTCGGCGGTTGAAACGAATCCTCTCCAGACGTAAATTCAAATGGTTAATGCTTCGGAAAGACGGGCGGAAAAGCCTGGGATCCGGGAGCATGTTTACCGGCCGTTGACGATCTTCGTTTACGTGCCCCAGACCTCGGACACGTCAGACTGGGCCCCCTTTGATCCATTTCGAAAATGTCGGCCTGCGCTATGGAATGGGACCGGAGATCCTCCGCGACCTGACCTTCGACCTGCCGAAAGGGTCCTTCCAGTTTCTGACTGGTCCGTCCGGCGCCGGCAAGACAACACTCCTGCGCCTGTTGTTCATGTCGCTGCAGCCGACGCGCGGCCTGATCCGCAGCTTCGGGCGTGATATCACCAGCATTCCGCGGAGCGAGCTGCCGATGCTGCGTCGCCGGGTGGGCATCGTCTTCCAGGATTTCCGCCTGCTCGATCACCTGACGACCTATGAGAACGTGGCGCTGCCACTGCGCGTGCGTGGCAAGGCCGAGCAGACCTACCGGCAGGACGTCATCGAACTCTTGAAATGGGTAGGCCTTGGCGAGCGCATCAACGTGCTGCCGCCGGTGCTCTCGGGCGGGGAGAAGCAGCGTGTAGCGATTGCCCGTGCGCTGATCGACCGGCCGGAAATCCTGCTCGCCGACGAGCCGACGGGCAATGTCGATCCGCCCATGGCACGGCGCCTGCTCAGCCTCTTCCTGGAACTGAACCGCCTCGGCACGGCCGTGGTCATCGCGACCCACGATCTCGCGCTGATGGACCAGGTGGATGCGCGCCGCATGATCCTCACCGACGGGCGGCTCGACATCTATGAATGAGATCGCCCAGAACACGAACCCGAGCACAAACCAGAACTCTGGCCAGAAGAAGCGCCGCGTCGAGATGACGGTGAGGCCGACTGGCCCGATCCTGCCGCCTTCCAACATTCAGGGCAATGCGCTGCTGGTGGTGATCGCCATCATGGCCTTCCTCGCCTGCCTGACGCTGGGCGGCGTCTCGATGGTGCGGGCGACTGCATCGAGCTGGCAAAGCCAGATTTCCCGCGAAATCACCATTCAGATCACGCCCGAGGACGGGCTCGACATGGGAGCAGCACTGGTCAAGGCCCGCGACCTGGCGATGACCTTTGTCGGCACGCGCGACGGCCAGATCATGGACGACAGCGCCACGGCCCGCCTGCTCGAACCCTGGCTCGGCACCGGCCTCAATCTCGAAGACCTGCCGGTACCGCGCCTGATCGTCATCACCATCGACGAGACCAATCCGCCGGATTTCGAGGCGATGCGCGCACTGCTCAAAGTGGAGGTCCCACAGGCTTTCCTCGACGACCACCGCACCTGGGTCGACCGACTGGTGCAGATGGCAAACACGACCGTGCTGATCGGCTCCGGTATCCTGATCCTGGTCTTCACCGCCATGGTGCTGACGGTCATCTTTGCGACCCGCGGCGCCCTGTCGGGCAATCGTCATATCATCGAGGTGCTGCATTTTGTCGGCGCTGAGGGAAGCTTCGTCGCCCAGGAGTTTCAGAAGCACTTCCTCAAGATCAGCCTCAAGGGAGCGGCCGCCGGCGGTTTGCTCGCCGCTGCCTTCTTTGCGCTGGCCAGTTTCTGGCAGAGCCGGTCGCTGGCGACCCCGGAAAGCGACCAGGCGACGGCACTTTTCGGCACCTTCACCATCGGCTGGGGCGGCTATATCGGCATCTTCGCAACCATGATCGTCATCGCACTTCTGACCACGATCACGGCACGGCTGACGGTCATGCGCACGATCTATGAAATCGACCTCATTCGCTCCGATCCGGCCCGCACAGACGGCCTGCTGGACGATTGACGAAAACTCGCATGTTGACTTGCCTTAAAGCCGCCTGTTCGCTGTGGGAAATCCCGGCTATTCACGGGCAATGAGCATGGACCGCATGACGCCAAATCAACCGCTGCATGACGGCGACCGGCCCCGTTCGGGTGCCGGCCTGTTTGCGCGAAAAGGGTTGATCCGCAGGGCATTGCGCTATGGCGGCATGATCGTGATCCTGTGCGCAGCGATCCTTGTCGCAGGTTTCCTCGTCTTTGCTGATTCGGTCACCGGCATGCGTCCGCCAGAGACCGTGAAGGCCGATGCGATCGTGGTGCTGACCGGCGGCTACCAGCGGATCGAACAGGCGATCGATCTTTTGAAGCGCGGTTATGGCGAAAGACTGCTGATCTCGGGCGTCAATCCGGCAACCACACCCGGCCAGATCCGCAAGGCGACGCGCACCTCGCCGGATGTCTTCGAATGCTGCGTCGACATCGGCTACGGCGCGATCGACACGATCGGCAACGCCAACGAGACGGCGATCTGGATCCGCGACAAGGGTTATCGTTCGGTTCTGGTGGTGACGAGCAACTATCACCTTGCCCGCAGCCTGATGGAGCTGCGCCGCAGCGACCCGGACACAGATTTCATCGGCTATCCCGTGGTGAATGCCGATCTGAAGACGCGGGCCTGGTACAGCGAGCCGGATGCAATGCGCACCATGCTGTCGGAATATGGCAAGACGGTCGTCGCCTATATCAGGGGCGTGACCGGCTGGAGCCGTGACCAGGGACTGCGCCCGGAAGGCGAAATCACCGAATCTGGCCGCAGCTCCTGACGGATCGGTCGACACGAGCGCTTTTGCTGACCGCAGTTTTCCTCTAAGGACGTCTTCGCCCGCCCTCGAGAGCCCCAGATATGATCCCTCTGCGTTCCATCCTCTTCAACATCGCCTTCTATGCCAACCTCATCATCAGGATGATCGTGCTGTCGCCGATCTATTTCCTGCTGCCGCGCAAGAAGGCCTTCTTCGTGCCGAAGGACTGGGCGCGCGCCAATCACTGGCTGATGGAGAAGATCGTCGGCACGACCTTCACCGTGGAAGGCCTGGAAAACATTCCGAAGAGCGGCGGCTACATTCTGGCGCCGAAGCACCAGTCCTTCTGGGATACCTATGCCCTGCTGCCCTGGCTGGATGACCCGGTCTACATCCTGAAGCGCGAGCTGATGTGGATCCCGGTCTTCGGCTGGTATGTCGCCAAGCAGCGCATGATCCCGGTCAATCGTGGCGCCAAGGGCAAGGTGATGGCGCAGGTGATCGAGCGCACCAAGATGGAAATGGCAAACGGCCGCCAGCTGATCATCTATCCGGAAGGCACACGCCGACCGCCGGGTGCCGCTCCCGACTACAAGTACGGTATCGCGCGCCTTTACCGCGACATCAACGTCCCGGTCGTACCCGTCGCCATGCATCCCGGCTTCTTCTGGCCGCGTCGCAAGTTCCTGCGCTTTCCCGGCCATTTCGTCGTCCGCATTCTGCCGCCGATCGAGCCGGGCCTCGATCCCGATGTTTTCCATGAGACGTTGATCGAGCGGCTGGAGGCAGCAAGCGACGAATTGCTGGTGAAGACGGTCAAGGACAACCCGCATCTCCCCCTGCCTCCGACAGCCGCAAACAGGCTGAGGGAACTCGGAGCGCTCTGAGGGCATTCTTGCCTGCAGGATCAGTCGTCGGCGGGCTCGCTGACGACGGCTGAAGCCACGCTTTCGAGCCAATGATCGCGAATACCGAGCTCGCGCAGATGCGCGACGGTATTCGCGACATAGACCGGGTTGGGGCCTGAGCGGCCGAAGGCGCCCTCGACGATGCGGGCCGCTTCCTCGACGGTGACGGCGCCTGCATATTGCGAATGGGCACGGTCGATGACGTAGGTCAGGGCGCGGACATCGCGACCATCGGCAAGACGGGTCCGGACGGTGCGTTCGAGATAGACACTGGTGACGAGTTCGCGTTCGCGCAGATAGTCCACGGTGGACTGCCAGTCAGCAGGCGCCACGCGAAAGGCGACGCCCTTGCAGGAACCGCCGCGGTCGAGACCGAGCACGAGCCCCGGCCGCTCTTCGGTGCCGCGGTGGACATAGGAGCGGACACAGAGCGAGCGGCGATAGCCTCCGAGCCGGGCAAGCACCCGTTCCTCATAGGGAAAGCCGGGATTCCACATCAGCGAGCCGTAGCCAAAGACCCAAAATTCGTCCATATCGCACGCCAATCAAAGACACGAGAAGTTCGAAACGAGGAGCACCCATGGCAATGTCGACCGCGCCGGAAAGCCCGATCAGCCGAAAGGTTGTCCGGCTCGGGGTTTTGATCGTCCTCGTCATCGCTGTCTATAGCGTCGGGTGGTATTTCGCTGCAGAATTCCTGAAGAATCGCATTTTGACCTTCTTCGGCGGCGGAAATCCGGCAGGCGTCACCGCCTCCTGTGAAGACGCAACGATGGGCGGCTATCCCTTCCGCTTCCGGCTCAACTGCTCCCGCCTCGCCTTCGACGATCATTTCCAGGGGGTCGCTGCCTCCTTCGGCCCGGTTCGGGCTGCAGCCCAGATCTACAATCCGGGCCATGTGGTCTGGGAAATGGATGCACCGGCGGAAATCCGCTCGGCACTCGGCTTCAACACGGCACTCGACTGGACCAACATGCAGTCGAGCTTCCGCATCGGGCTCTCGGGCCTGTCGCGCAGTTCGCTAATGCTGGAGGGCTTGAACGCGACCGTGACTTCGACGGTCTCCAGCCTGGCCCTACAGGTGACCGCACCCAGCGCCCAGTCGCATGTGCGCCAGAACGACGGCAATCTCGACTATGCGACGATCATCCGGGATCTCGGCGTGTCCATCGGCGGCGAGAAGATTGCGCTGCCACCGATCTCCGCCAGCCTCGACGCCACGCTCGCCGACAAGGGTGGCCTGCTCGATCCGAGAGTGGCGCAAGATCAGCGGCTCTACGGCACCAAAGGCGAAATCCGCCGCATGGTCGTCGATCTCGGCGAAGGCCGCGTGCTGACCCTGAGTGGCCCGTTTCAGGTGGGCGATGACGGGATGATTTCGGGACGGATCAAGCTCCAGGTCGAACAGGTCCGCGCCTGGCGGGATGCCGTGAAGACGGCCTATCCGGATCAGGCAGACATGATCGACAATGTCGCCAACGTGCTGCGGGCCCTCGCCTTCGGCCGCGACAACAGCGAGGCCGAAATCAACATCGAAAACGGCGTGGCGATGCTGGGCTTTATCCCGCTGGGACAAATCCCGCCGCTCTGACGCGGCGGAGACGCTTCACTTGTCCAGCGCGTGGCGGCCGAAGTCCGGCACGTCGACGTCCTGGCCGGCCTGAACGATCGAGCGACGGATGGTGCGGGTGCGCGAGAAGAGTTCGAACAGCTTGTCGCCCTCGCCCCAGCGGATCGCCCGCTGCAGATAGGCGAGATCCTCCGAGAAGCGCGCCAGCATTTCCAGGATCGCATCCTTGTTGTGCAGGCACACATCCCGCCACATGGTCGGGTCGGAGGCGGCGAGACGGGTAAAGTCGCGGAAACCCGAGGCCGAATACTTGATGACTTCCGATTCCGTCACCGTTTCCAGATCGTCGGCCGTGCCGACGATGTTGTAGGCGATGATATGCGGCAGGTGCGAGACGATGGCGAGCACCTTGTCGTGGTGCTGCGGATCCATCTCGTCACACATCGATCCCAGCGCCTCCCAGAAGCCGCGCAGACGGGCCATCGCCTGGCTATCCGTGCCCTCGAGCGGCGTGAAGATGCACCAGCGCCCCTTGAAGAGACCCGGGAAACCGGCGTCGGGACCGGACTTTTCCGTCCCCGCAAGCGGGTGGCCGGGAATGAAATGCACGCCGTCAGGCATATGCGGCGCCATCTGCGCGATGACGGAGGCCTTGGTCGAGCCGACATCGGTGACGATGGCACCGGGTTTCAGGTTCGGTGCAATCTGCTGGGCGACAGCTTCCGAGGCGCCGACCGGCACGGAGACGATGACGAGATCGGCATTCTTCACGGCATCGGCTGCGGAGGCGACGTAAGCCGTGCCGAGCTCCAGCTCTTCCGCCCGCTTGAGCGTCTCGAGGCTGCGGGTCGAGATGACAACCTCTTTCGCCAGGCCAAGCTTCTTGACGTCGCGGGCGATCGACGAGCCGATAAGGCCGATACCGATCAGGGCGATGCGGTCGAACAGGATTTCAGACATCACGTGCGTTCCATGAATTCAGTGAGGGCGGCGATGACGCCGGTATTGGCCTCGTCGCTGCCGATCGTCATGCGGAGTGCATTGGGAAAACCATAGGACGAGACGGCGCGCAAGACGAAGCCGCGCGATGTGAGGAAGGCATCGGCATCGGATGCCCGCTTTCCGTCCTGGTCGGGGAAGTGGATCAGGATGAAATTGGTGACCGAAGGTGTGACCTCGAGGCCAAGTGCTGTGAGCGCCTCCGAGACGCGCGCGAGCCAGACCTGATTGTGCTCGACCGCTTTCGCCACATGCGCCTGATCGCGCATGGCAGCAGCTCCGGCGAAAAGCGCCGGCGTGTTGATGTTGAATGGTCCGCGCACCCGGTTCATCGTGTCGATGATCTCGGCGGGGCCATAGATCCAACCGATGCGCAGCGCCGCAAGCCCGTAGACCTTGGCGAAGGTGCGGGTCATCACAACATTGCGGTTGGCGGAGACGAGCTCGATGCCGGCCTCGTAATCGTTGCGGCGGACATATTCGGCATAGGCGGCGTCGAGCACGAGGATGACATGTGCAGGCAGAGCCGCATGCAGACGCTTGATATCGAGATAGGGCACGTAGGTGCCGGTCGGATTGCCGGGATTGGTGAGGAAGACGATCTTCGTGCGCTCGGTGACGGCGGCCAGGATCGCATCGACATCGACGCGCCGATCGGTTTCCTTGACCGTCACGGGGGTTCCGCCTGAAGCCAGGATCTGGATGCGGTAGAGCAGGAAACCATGCTCGGTGATGATGGCTTCGTCGCCGGGGCCGAGATAGATATTGGCAAGCAGCGCCAGCAATTCCCCCGAACCATTGCCGCAGAGGATATTGGCAGGGTTCAGGCCATGCACCTCGGCGATTGCATCACGGAGCATACGGGCCTGTCCGTCGGGATAGATCTCCAGCGTTTTGGCCGCCATGCGGAAGGCGTCCATGGCCTTGGGGCTTGGACCGACAGGCGTTTCATTGGACGATAGCTTGAAGACGCGGGAAACCCCGCCGGCATGGTCCTTGCCAGGAACATAGGCGGCGATCTCCATGACCCCGGGACGGGGTGTCGGCTTCGTCGAGGCGTTCATGAGGCTCATTCCCGGCCGTTGGATGGCAAGAGGCCACCCCTTCACATGGGATTGGGATTACTGCGGAAAACACGCTTTGTCGAGGCGGGCGAGCGCCGCGGCCTGTCCAGAGGACGCCCGGGACGACAAGCGTTTCAGACCTCGGGCGACCGGCTACGGGTCGTCGGCACGCCCTGCGGTGCGAGCACCGGTGCAAAGACACGACGGGAGGCGCGCGAGGCAACAGGCAGGCCCTGGTAGAGCCGCTTCTGGGCTTCAACGACGATGACGCCGGAAAAGGCGGGCCAGAGGATGCGACCGAGACGCTCGAAACCGCGCCGAAGCCTGAGGATCGCCCGGATCTTCGACGGCGGGAAGAACAAGGCCTCGGCGGAGGCGCCAGGCGTGAAATTGGTCTCGCGCAAGAGCGAGGTCAGCTGACCCCGCGAATAAGGCCGGCCGGAACCGAAGGGCGTGTGCTCCATGCGCGCCCAGACGCCACGACGATTGGGCACGACAATGACCAGTCGACCGCCCGGTGCCAGCACCCGCCAGACTTCCTTCAGCGTCTCGCGCGGGTTCTCGGCAAATTCCAGCGAATGGACCATCAGCACCCGGTCGACGGAACTGTCCGGCAGCGGCAGCTCCTCGTCGAAGACGAGTGCGGTGGCAGACGGCTCCCCGACCGGCCAGTTCACAGCGCCCTGCCCGGCCGGCATGAAAGCCATGGTGCGCTCGGTATCGGCGCGGAAGCGTTCGAGGAAGGGAATGCAATAGCCAATGCCGACCAGCCGCTCCTGCGGGAGCCGTGCCCAGACAGAGGAAACGGCCAGCGCGATCGACTGCTCGGCCACGCGGCCGAGCATCGTATAATAAAACTGCCTCAGATCGACGATATCGACATGCATGAACTTATTGTTAGCAGCCCATCATTGGACTTCAAGCCGCGAGAGGGTACATTCGCAGCAACGAGGTGGGACATAAAAAAGCGGGTCGACAATGAAATCACTGCAGATTGAAGTTTTCATCTGCCGAAGTGACAACTTCGGCGTACTTCTTCACTGCCCGGAAACGGGCGAGACGGCGACAATCGATGCGCCGGAACTCGATCCGATCGTCAAGGCGGCGGAGAAGCGCGGATGGACGATCACCCATGTCCTGACCACGCATCACCATGGCGACCACGTCGAGGCCAATCTGGCGCTGAAGGATAAATACGGCTGCGAGATCATCGGCCCGCGCAACGAGGCTGCCGCGATCCCCGGCATCGACCGGACCGTCGGTGACGGTGACGAATTCACTTTCGGCAAACGGCCGGTGCGTGTCATCGAAACGCCGGGGCATACGGCAGGGCATATCTGCTACCACTTCCCCGACGACATGCTGCTCTTTGCCGCCGACACGCTGTTTGCGCTCGGCTGTGGACGGCTGTTCGAACGCTCGGCGCTCGACATGTGGCATTCGCTGCAGAAACTTGCCGCTCTGCCCGACGAAACGATCGTCTATTTCGGCCATGAATACACGCTTTCCAATGCGCGTTTTGCCGTGACCATCGACCCTGACAACATGCGGCTCAGGTCAAGGGCGGAACTGATCGAATCCCAGCGAGCACGCGGCGACTTCACCATTCCGACGACGATCGGGCTGGAGAAGGAAACCAACCCCTTCCTGCGCGCCGGCGACCCGGATGTGCGCCGGACACTCGGCATGGAAGGTGCGACCAATGACGAGGTCTTCGCCGAGATCCGCAAACGCAAGGACACATTTTGATGCAGGCAGCCGACATCATCGAATCCCTCGGCATGCAGCGCCATCCCGAGGGTGGCTGGTATGTGGAGACGTATCGCGACGAACACGGCGGCCCGCGCGGCCATTCGACGGCGATCTACTACCTGTTGGAGAAGGGCGAGAGATCGCACTGGCACAAGGTGAAGGACGCAGCCGAAGCCTGGCACTATTATGCAGGCGCGCCGCTCGCGCTGCATCGGTCGAAAGACGGTGTGCATCAGGAGACGGTGGTGCTGGGTCTCGACCTGGCCGCAGGCGAGCGCCCCCAGGCGATCATCGATGCAGACGAATGGCAGGCAGCTGAAAGCCTCGGTGACTTCACCCTGGTCGGCTGCACCGTCGCCCCCGGCTTCGACTTCGCGGTCTTCGAGATGGCGCCGCCCGGTTGGGCCCCTGGCCAGTCAGCCTGAAGGTCAGGCCTCGGAGAGTGTCAGCATCAGGATCACCTGCGCTGCATAATAGGTGACCCAGACGAAATAGGCAGCGGCACCATCGATCCTGTGGCCAGGCCCTGTCCAGTATTTCCGGATCGTCAGCACGATGTCGGAGAGGATGAATAGGGTCGCGCCGACGAAGACCAGCGGATTGGCAAGGCCGAGCGTCAGCCAGACAAGCACCATGAACAAGAGCACATAAATGCCGATCGGGAGCGCCAGCCTCCCAGCCGGCCTCCAGATGCGCATGAGAACGCCTGTTGTCACGAGTGCCACGAGCAGGCCGGCCACCGCCCGCCACGGTTCGGCAAAGGCGATCTCTGGATCGGTGATGGTGGCGAGTAGCACGACATAGGCGACATGCGCAGACAGGAAGGACGCGACCCCGCCGACAAAGGCACGATCCCCCTCGAAGGCGAGCGACCAGTCACCCAGCGCGCCGAGCGCAAGTGCGGCGACCAGCAGAGGATGGGCATCGATGAGAAAGGCGTAGAGGGCAAGCAGCAGGACAGGCAGCGTCTTCCAGACGGCGCGGAACACGGTCTTGTCCTGCGGCAGGATCCAGAGATAGCTGGTACCGAGCGCGACCGAGAGACAGAGGATGCCGGTCGCAGTCGCCATTCAATCCCCCTCAGGTCGGCCGTTCCGTTTTCCTGAAAACCATATCGCGAGCGGCGAGCACGGCGCCACCGGTGATGAGCAGGCAGGACAGGCCAATTCTGACGCTAATCTCGCCAAAGCCAAAAATGATCAGGATCAGCGTCGAGAGAAGCGGTGCCGCATAGCTGGATGCGCCGAGAATCTGGATGTCGCCGTTCTTCACGCCATAGTCCCAGACATAGAAGGCAAGCCCGACCGGCAGCAGCCCAAGACCAACCACCGCCGCCCATTGCCCTGTCGTATCCGGCCAGACGGTGGTCTCCAGCGCCAGATGGCAGACGAGCGACAGGATTGAGGTGGCAAGGCAGAAGCCGGTGACCACATCGGTCGAGACCTTCTCGAACTTGCGGCTGACAAGCGAATAGGCAGCCCAGGTGAAAGCGCAGAGAAAGGCGGTGAAATAGCCGAGGCTATAGGCCGGATCGAAGGCAAAGCCGTTCTTGCCGACGATCAGCACGGTGCCTGCAAGACCGCAGAGCGCACCGACGATGTGATGCCAGCCGAGCCTCTCGCCCGGCAGAAGGGCAGAGCCGACGACAATTAAGAGCGGCCAAAGATAGGCAATGAGCCCGGCCTCGACGGCTGGCGCATTCCTGAGGGCCGTGAAATACAAAAAGTGGTAGCCGAAGAGGCCACCGACGCCAGCGAGCCAGACCTTCGGTGGCTGGCGCAATTCCTTCAACCGTTCCGGTCGGGCAATGAACAGCGCGATGCCGGGAAGGCTGCCGATCGCAAAGGTGATCGCGGAGAGCTGGAAAGGCGGCATGGTGCCGGAGGCTGCCGTCATAAGGGCGAGGAAGGACCACATCAGGATCGCCGTGAACCCGATGAGCGTTGCCTTGGTCTTCATGAAATCCCCTGATGCGGGGCCCGCCCGCTGAAACTAGCCGTCGAACTTTTCTGCGGTCACATGCACCGTCCCGTAGCGGGTCGGGATCTTCGCATAGACTGGAGCATATAGCTTCAGCGTCGCCGTCTTGGCAAACCAGATCTCCATGCCGGTAACCGACTTCAGATATTCGATGTCCTTGCGTCCCTTGCGATAGCCGGACTTCGGCACGTAGCGCACGGAACAGACGATCGCCTCGCCCCTGGCGCGGCCCGCAGAGAAGCTCTCGGAGCGATTGGGGGAGAGCACCAGATCCATCCGGCTCTCACCGTCATAGACTGGCAGCGTCTGCGCGCAGACATCCGCATCGCCGGGAATGAGCAGGGCGCCGATCGGATCGAAGACCGACCGCAGATCGGCTGGCGGAACCGGCACCCAGCTATCCGGCTTCGGCCGCTCCGGCGTCACCTTGGTTTCCACCACATTGCCCCCGGCAAAAAGCACCTCGTAGACATGATTGCGCTTGCCACTCTTGTAATCGAGCACATAGCGCTCCGGGCTCATGGCTCCGCCGGACATGCGGCCAGACACGGTGCTGTCGGCAGAAACCTCGCGCACGATGTCGACCAGGCTCGATGAATGAAACTGGCCGGAAATCGTGTAGCGTTCGTTTTCGACGGCTGTCTGGAATGTCATGCGGGCAATCGGCAAGACACCGAGAGAAACCTTGTAGGACGTGTCGTAGCGATAGTCGGCAGCCCCGGCATTACCGGCGACAAGGACGAGGAAGGCGGTCAGGAAGCCGGTCGGACGCAAAGGCCATCTCCATCAGGGGAATGCCGGCGAACCGGCTTCGAGAACATGCAGTCTCGCCGTGGACTGTGGCAAGAAAATATCCTACACCCGCCCTGCCGCCCGGAAAATCCAAGGTTTGGCTTGACGCGCCGGTTCTCACTGACTATAGAACCGCAACTTTCCAATCAGACGCTGTTGGATTGCCTCGCCGGCATTTGGCCGGAAGCGATGCGATGGCCTAGAAAAACAATAGGTGTACCATGTCCCGCAGTTGCGAATTGACCGGCAAGGGCGTCCAGTCGGGCAACAACGTGAGCCACGCGAACAACAAGACCAAGCGCCGGTTCCTTCCGAACCTGTGCGACGTCACGCTGATCTCGGACGCTCTGAACCAGCGCTTCCGCCTGCGCGTTTCGGCTGCTGCCCTGCGCACGGTCGAGCATCGCGGTGGTCTCGACGCATTCCTGATCAAGGCTTCTGAAAACGACCTGAGCATGCGCGCTCGTCTGCTGCGTCGCCAGATCGTCAAGAAGACCGCTGAAGCCGCTTAATAGCGTCATTCGGCCAGACTTTCGAAAGGCTTGACCGGTTCGCCGGGCAAGCCTTTTCGTTTGGGATGTTCATGCAGGCCACATGCCTGGCATGCGCGTCCGCCCTTTACAAGTATTGTCCCTCCAACTGGTGGCATCACCCAGGATAAAAAAATGCTGAACAAGCGCTATTTCTTTATCTACAGCCTGCTGATGACGGCCGTCGTGGTCGCATCGAACTTCCTCGTCCAGCACCCGGTCAACGGTGTCCTGGCCGGCATCAATCTCGCCGATCTGCTGACCTTCGGCGCATTCACATATCCGATCGCCTTCCTCGTCACCGACCTGACCAACCGTCAGTTTGGCCCTCAGGTTGCGCGCCGCGTGGTGCTTGTCGGTTTCATTGCCGGCGTTCTCCTGTCGATCCTGCTTGCCACGCCGCGCATCGCGGTCGCCTCGGGCACGGCCTTCCTGATCGGCCAGCTGCTCGACATCTCGGTCTTCAACCGCCTGCGCCAGCAGTCCTGGTGGAAGGCGCCGCTGATGGGCTCTCTGATCGGCTCGGCATTCGACACGGTGATCTTCTTCTCACTGTCCTTCGCACCCGTCTTCGGCTTCATCGGCCCGAATGACGACTTCGCGATCGCCGCCGCCCCGATCCTCGGAGTCATGTCGGCGGAAGCACCGCGCTGGATCTCCTGGGCGATCGCCGACTTCGGCGTGAAGATGCTGATCGGCGTGATCATGCTTCTGCCCTACGGCGCCTTGATGAGCGTTGTACGGCCCATGCCGACGGCCGCCCGCTCGGTCTGAGGCGTCTAAAAGCCTTGGAGAGCCGAGATCACGCAGATCCCGGCTCTCCGCGCTCGCGCAAAAGCACGTCGAGGGCTTGCTGCGCCCTCTCCTCGCAGGAGAAAGCTGGAGAAGACAGCCTCGTTCGGGATCTCCTTCCGAACAGGGTGAGCACCAGACGAAAGAGCGGATCCTCCGGCGCCGGAATAGGCGTATTCAGCTGAATGACGATGTGCCAACTCTCGCCCGAGTCTGATGTGTCTGATTTGATGACCTGACAGTCACCGTCTTCTGATGACACCTGGAAAAGGTGTCGGCGATCGAACAGCCGTTGCTCCACGTCGATGATGCCAGGACGAACGGTCCAGCGCTCATCTGGTCCGGCGACTGAAAAAGCCAGGAAGCTCAGCAAAACACCCGAACCGCCGACAACAATGATGGCGAAGAACGGTGTCAACGTTGAGAAAGGCCACAGGCCTCCTCCCAACTCACCCCACAACACCAACAGCAGCCCAACCGCCAAACAGGCCAGCAACACGCGCAGGGGCGTGGGGATGGACTGACTGACGGTGATCTCCTGATCCTGTGCGCTCAAATTGGCCCTGTCCTTGCCAATATCGGGACCAGCCTGATTGGGATTGGCATAAATGACAACCGCACGGCAGGGTCGCGACAGGGGATCTTAGCTTGTCCGTTAACAGGTGCTTTTCGAAAGCGCGGGAAAATGCGCCCGACATGCGTCACTTGTCCAAGCGGAACTCAAGCATGAGGCTGCGCTGCAGGATCGAATGATTGTCGTCTGACACGACGATAAGGCGGACGGAGCCGTCCGCCTCAGGGATGGCGTCGAGGCCTTCCATATTGTCGATCTGCGAGCGGTAATTCGCTTCGAACAGGATTTCTCCGTCGACCACGGCATCCGGCCTTAGGCTCGCGCCTTCGATACGGCGCAGCCGCATGCCGACACCGGTCGCGATCGAGAAGCGGCGTTCGAGCAGAAGAAGATCGCCATCGGGGAGGAAGGCGGCATCGGTGATCTCGAAGTCGTCACGTGGGCGCACGCGAAACTCGCCGACGAGCGGTCCACCGACGATGGCGGCATACAGATTGCCGTTCTCGTCGAAGCTCTTCTCCGAGATTGCGACCAGCGCACCCTCTACGGGGCTGCCCTTGGGCGCAATCACGAGGGATTCGAAACCGCCATTGCTGTGCAGGATGTCGAGATCGAAGGGGAAGGCGAGCGGAGCGGACGGCAGCGCCTTGCCGAGATCGGAGAGCGGTGCATAGGCGAGAACACGATGGCGCTGCTCGAAGCCGACAAAGCCGCGATCACCATCCAGAGCGAGGCTCTCGGCATCGACCTGGAACTTGCTCCGGCTCTCGCGTCCCGAGGCGTCGAGGAGCGGCGCGAGACGCACAGCCTCGACCCCGGACAGGCGCCCCTCGGCATCGCGCAGGATGCGGCCCTCGATCCAGTAGCCGGTGTCGAAGACGCCGAGGAAGGATTTGTCGTCGCGGAAGCGGATCGACGAAAACGCGCCGAAGAGTGGCTCCGGCGAGGAAAGCTCGATGCCGCCGAGAAAAGTGAGGCCCGGGGCCACCGTCGGATTGCCGCCGAGATCGTCGATCACGCTGCTTTCAACCGCGATCGGCAGCATTTCACCTGGGGGTATCGTAGCCGGCGTGCAGGACGCGAGCGCTACAAGGGCGGAGAGCGCGCAGGCGCTCACCAGCATCCGTGCTGATCGCTCAGGCACGCAGGCGCGCCCGGCCTGTGCCGCCAGAGGGCTTTTCCTCGAAGAGCGAGGCAAGCTGTTCAGTCATTGCACCGGCCAGTTCATCGGCATCAACGATGGTGACGGCGCGGCGATAATAGCGCGTGACGTCGTGGCCAATACCGATGGCGAGCAGCTCTACCGGCGAACGGGTTTCGATCTGCTCGATGACGGCGCGCAGATGGCGCTCCAGATAGTTGCCGGGGTTCACCGACAGCGTCGAATCGTCGACCGGTGCGCCGTCCGAGATCATCATCAGGATCTTGCGCTGCTCACGGCGGCCGATCAGACGGTTATGCGCCCACATCAGCGCTTCACCGTCGATGTTTTCCTTGAGCAGGCCTTCGCGCATCATCAGGCCGAGATTGCGCCGCGACCGGCGCCAGGGGGCGTCCGCCGACTTGTAGATGATGTGGCGCAGGTCGTTGAGGCGACCAGGCGCTGGCGGCTTGCCGCCTGCGAGCCACTTCTCTCTGGACTGTCCGCCCTTCCAGGCCTTGGTGGTGAAGCCGAGGATCTCGACCTTGACGCCGCAACGCTCAAGCGTGCGGGCGAGAATATCGGCGCAGGAGGCGGCAACCGTGATCGGACGGCCGCGCATCGAGCCGGAATTGTCGATGACCAGCGTCACGATGGTATCGCGGAACTTGGTGTCCTTCTCCTTTTTGAAGGAGAGCGGCTGCATGGGATCGATGATCAGGCGCGTCAGGCGCGCCGGATCGAGGTAACCCTCTTCGAGATCGAAGTCCCAGGACCGGTTCTGCTGCGCCATCAGGCGGCGCTGCAGACGGTTGGCCAGACGACCGACGGCGCCCTGCAAGTGGGCAAGCTGCTTGTCGAGGAAGGCGCGCAGGCGGTCGAGTTCGGCCTCGTCGCAGAGTTCTTCCGCGGTGATTTCCTCGTCGAATTCCTGTGTGAAGATCTTGTAGTCGACCTTCTCGTTGAAATCGTCGAAGGGGGTCGCCGGACGGCGCATTTCGCCAGGCGTCTCGCTGTCGTCGTCGCCTTCGTCCGACATCTCTTCTTCGGAGATCTCGGCACCATCCATCTCGCCGTCGTCGAGCTGTTCCTGCGAGGCTTCGCTTTCTTCCGCCGGGGCGGAATCCTGACCGGCCTCGTCTTCCGACGACTCTTGGTCCTGCTCGCCGCTGCGCGGCTGCTCCTCGTCGGTAGACTGCTCGTCCTCGCTCTGCTCCTGATCGTCCCCCATGTCCTCAGCCATTTCCATGGCCGACAGCATGTGGCGGATCACGCGGGAGAAGGCCTGCTGGTCTTCGATGACGGTCGCGAGGTTATCGAGGTCGGCACCGGCCTTATCCTCGATGAACGGGCGCCAGAGGTCGAGCACCTTACCGGCAGACTCAGGGGCCTTCTGGCCGGTGAGCTTTTCGCGCACCAGCATGGCAACAGCTTCGCCGATCGGCGCATCTTCCTGACGGCTGATGGTCGAGAAATTGGCTTTCGCATATTTCTCGGTGTTCATCGACTGGATGTTCGAGGCGACGCCGGGCATGCGCAACGAGCCGAGCGACTCGACGCGTGCCTGTTCGACCGCGTCGAAGATGGCGCGGGCATCGGCACCCTGGGGCGCCATGCTGGCATGCACCTTCTGGTCATGGCAGGCGATCCGAAGCGCCATGCTGTCGCCGAGACCACGGGTCACGGCGAGTTCATGGGCGGTCGGACGCTTGGAGATATCCGGCAGGCGGATCCGCTCGCCGGCAATGCCGGGGCGGTCATTGGCGAAGGCGACCTCGACCTGCGGGTCACCCGCGATCGAGCGCACGCAGCCGGTGATGGCACGGCGCAGCGGCTCGGTATCCACGCCGCCGCCAGCCTTGGCCTTCGAATTGTCGCCGCGCCCTGCCATGCTTCTCAGTCCTTATGCGCCGAGTACGATATTGGCCGCACTTTCCTTGAGTTCCACGCCGAAGGCGCGCTGATACTGCTCGGCGACCAGCGTACGCTCCAGCTCGTCACACTTGTTGAGGAAGGTGACGCGGAAGGCAAAGGCGACATCGCCGAAGATCTCGGCGTTTTCGGCCCAGGTGATGACGGTACGCGGGCTCATGACGGTCGAGAGATCGCCATTGACAAAAGCGGCGCGCGTGAGATCGGCAAGGCGGACCATGCGAGAGACCGTGTCGCGGCCCTCGGCGGTCGAGCCGAAGCTCTTCACCTTGGCGGAGACGATGTCGACTTCCTTGTCATGCGGCAGGTAGTTCAGCGTGGTGACGATGGACCAACGGTCCATCTGCGCCTGGTTGATCTGCTGCGTGCCATGATAGAGGCCCGTCGTGTCGCCGAGGCCAACCGTGTTGGCGGTCGCGAAGATGCGGAAAGCAGGGTGAGGACGAATGACGCGGCTCTGGTCGAGCAGGGTCAGGCGGCCGGCCGATTCCAGAACGCGCTGGATGACGAACATGACATCCGGGCGGCCGGCATCGTATTCGTCGAAGACGAGCGCGACATTGTGCTGGTAGGCCCAGGGCAGGATGCCGTCCTTGAATTCGGTGATCTGCTTGCCGTCCTTGAGGACGATGGCGTCCTTGCCGACGAGATCGATACGGCTGACATGGCTGTCGAGGTTGACGCGGACGCAAGGCCAGTTGAGGCGGGCAGCGACCTGCTCGATATGCGTCGACTTGCCCGTGCCGTGGAAGCCGGAGACCATGACGCGGCGATTGTGCGCAAAGCCGGCGAGAATGGCGAGCGTGGTTTCACGGTCGAAGAGATAGTCCGGATCAAGATCCGGTACATAGGCGTCACCCTTGGAATAGGCAGGCACCCGGATGTCACTGTCGATACCAAACACTTCGCGCACCGACACGGTGGTGTCGGGGAGATTGGTAATATCAAGATCAATTTTGCTCATCGTTTCTCCATGCCGGGCGCCACCGACCGGCCGCATCTCATCGCTGCTGTATGTTTGGACTAACAGAAACCGGCCTGCTTTAACAATTTGTAGGCTTCAATGACAGCGCGAAAACGCTCTTCAGAAGCCCTGTCTCCGCCATTTGCGTCAGGATGGTGTTTTTTTACAAGATCCTTGTAGCGGGTCTTGATGTCGGTCGGCGTGGAGCTGACGTTAAGCCCAAGCGTATCAAGGGCTTTTGCCTCGAGAGTCTTGAGTTTTCGATCCGCCGCCTGATAGCGCGACGCACCGCCGCGTCCCTGCTGGACGAAGCCGAACGGGTCCTTCATGCGCGCCTGTGACGCAGCCGAACCGGAGCGCATGGTGGAGTGAAGCGGGCTTGCTTTCGCCGCCTTGTTGACGCCGACGGTCCAGGTGGGACGATGACCGGTGATCGCCTCCTTCTGGTAGCGCGCGATCTCGGTGTCCGAGAGGCCGGAGAAGTAGTTGTAGCCCTTGTTGTAATCCTTCACGTGCTCGAAGCAGAACAGGAAGAACTGGCCTTCGGCATGGCGGCCCACAGGTGCGCGATGAGCACCCGGCTTGTCGCAGCCGTCCCATTGGCACACTGGATTGGATGGCTCGGGCTCGGCCTCCCGCTTTCGCCGGGTCCGGATCCGATCGAAGTATTTCGAGTCGAGTTTCATGCCGTAATTATGGGGCGTAGGCTGGAGGCGGACAAGAATTGACAAACCGGTTTGTTACGCGCTTTGTGGGGCGTTTTGCGAAGCAGCAGGAAGAGGCAGACCATGTCGGTAAAGAGCCGGATCGAGACCCGTCTCACGGAGGCTTTCAGCCCCGAACGCCTCGTCGTGTTAGACGAGAGCCACCACCATGCCGGCCACCAGCCTGATATCACCGGCACCGGCGAGACCCATATGCGTGTGCGGATCGTCGCGGCTGCCTTTGAGGGCATGACACGGCTCGCCCGCCACAGGGCCGTCACCGATCTGCTGAAGCCCGAGCTGGACGCCGGCCTGCATGCGCTCGCCATCGAGCCCGCCGCCCCGGGCGAGCCCACACGCTGGTAAACTCGGATACGATCATTCCGCCGGTTCGGCGGCGTCGATCGGGCGGATGCGCAGGCGCGTGATACGGTTCTTCTCACGCTTCAACACGATGAAGCGCTTGCCGTAGAAGGTGAAAGCCTGGCGCTCCTCGGGGATCGATTTCGACTCGTGGATGACGAGACCGGCAATCGTGGTCGCCTCTTCGTCCGGCAGCAGCCAGTCCATGGCGCGGTTGAGATCGCGGATCGGCACGCCGCCGTCGACGACGATCGAGCCGTCGCTGTCCTGGCGAACGCCCTGGATCTCCAGATCGTGTTCGTCCGAGATGTCCCCGACGATCTCTTCCAGAATGTCTTCCAGCGTCACCACGCCCTGCACCTCGCCATACTCGTCAACGACGACGGCAAAATGGGTCTTGCGGCGCAGGAAGGCGTTGAGCTGGTCCTTGAGGTTGGTGGTGTCAGGCACGAACCAGGGCTTCTGCGCGATCTTGACGATATCGAGATCCTGCGGCTCGACATTCGGCTCGGCCAGCGCCCGGATCAGATCCTTGGCATGGATGACACCGATGATGTTGTCGGTCGCGCCACGCCAGACCGGCATGCGCGTATAGGGGCTTTCGAGAATATTGCGGATCGCGACCTCCGGCGGCTCGTCGGCATTGACGGCGCGCATGGCGGTGCGGTGGATCATGATATCGGAGACTTCAAGCTCGCCGAGATCGAGAACACCGCCGAGACGGTCGCGGTCGGCCTTCACGACGGACCCTTCACGATGCAGGAGCGCCACAGCACCGCGCAGTTCCTCATGCGCTGAAAGCATCGACGCCTCGCCGGAAATCGAAACACCGAACAGGCCGAGCAACTTGCGCACGATCCAGTTGACCAGGCTGGAGAGCGGACCGACAACCGCCACGTAGGGGCGCACGAGCGGCGCCACAAACAGTGCAAACCGCTCTGGTGTCGAGATCGCCCAGCTCTTCGGCAGAACTTCCGAGAAGATGACGAGCAGGACCGTCATCAAAAGCGTGGCGATGGCAACGCCTGAATCTCCGAACAGGCCAAGGAAGAGGCTGGTCGTCAAGGACGAGGCGAGAATGTTGACCAGGTTATTACCGATCAGCAGGGCACCGATCAGCCTGTCACGCCGCTCGATCAGGAAATTGACCACGCCCGCGCGCAAATCGCCATTCACCTCAAGGCTATGCATGCGCGCACGAGACGTTGCCGTAAGCGCCGTCTCAGACCCGGAGAAGAAGGCAGAGGCACAGATCAAGAGCAGGATGGCGACCAGGGTCAGCCAGTATTCGCCGAGACTGGCAAGGATTTGCTCGATCATCATCATGGACGCATCTCCTCGATAAAACGCTGGACTTCGGAGGCGGGCACGTCGTCGGCGACAAAGGATTGGCCGAGACCGCGGGTGAGGATGAAGGTGAGCTTGCCGCTTTTCACCTTCTTGTCCTGGGCGATGGCATCCATCAGCACTTCCGTCGGCGGCAGTTCGCCGGGGATCTGGTCCATGCGAGTGGGCAGGCCGACGGCCTTCAGATGCGCTTCGACACGATCCGCAAGATCCGGGCTTGCAAGGTTCATGCGGGCAGAGAAGCGATGGGCGAGCACCATGCCGATCGACACGCCCTCACCATGCACCAGACGGCTGCTGTCATACTGGGTTGCGGCTTCGAGCGCGTGTCCGAAGGTGTGGCCGAGATTGAGCAGCGCGCGGCGACCGTTTTCACGCTCGTCGGCAGCCACCACATCGGCCTTGGCCTGACAGGAAACGGCAATCGCCTCGATGCGCGCCGCACCGCCGGCAAACACATCGCGCCAGTTGTTCTCCAGCCATTCGAAGAAATCAGGCTTGTCGATCAGGCCATATTTCGCAACTTCGGCATACCCGGCGCGAAATTCGCGCTCCGACAGCGTGTCGAGCACATCGGTATCGGCGAGCACGAGATCGGGCTGGTTGAAGATACCGACGAGGTTCTTGCCCTGGCGAGCATTGATGCCGGTCTTGCCGCCAACCGAGCTGTCGACCTGGGACAAAAGCGAGGTCGGGATCTGCACGAAGCGCACGCCACGGCGCACGATGCCGGCGGCAAAGCCGGTGAGATCGCCGATGACGCCGCCGCCAAGCGCAATCACCGTATCGTTGCGCTCGATGCGCGCTTCGAGCAGGACGTCGCAGACCTTGGTAAGATAGTCGAAGCTTTTGGTCTTCTCGCCGGCCGGAAGGGTCACTGAGACTGCCTCGATGCCATCGGTCTGCAGGCTGTCCATCAACCCGTCGAGATAACGCGCGCCGACATTTTCGTCCGTGACGATGGCGGCACGGCGACCCTTGATGCGGCTCGTGATCTCGCCGCCGGCACGCGCCATGAGGCCGGGTCCGATCAGGATATCATAGGAGCGCTCGCCCAGCGGCACATGCACCAGGCGTTCCGATGTCTCGAGCTTCGTCATTGCGTCTTGTCCTTGCCGAAATGTTCGATCACCGAGGTCAGGACCTCATTGGCGATGACTTCCTTGCGCACGTCGCGCGATTGGACGGTGATGTCGGCGAGCCCGTAGATGGGATAACGCTTGTCCATCAGGTCCTGAAGTGTCTGCTTCGGGTTCTCTGTCTTCAGAAGCGGCCGATGATCCCGCTTGTTGACACGTTCCCAGAGCACGTCGAGGTCGGCACTGAGCCAGACCGAAACACCGCCCCGCTCGATCTGCTTGCGGGTCTTTTCGTTGATGAAGGCCCCGCCGCCGGTGGAGACGACGCGTGGCCCGGTTCTGAGCAGGCGCTTGATCACGCGGGTTTCGAGCGCCCGGAACTCCTCCTCGCCGTAAGCAGCAAAGAGTTCGGAAATCGACATGCGCGAGACCCGCTCGATCTCGGTATCGGTGTCGATGAAAGGCAGCCCGAGTTGCTGGGCAACGATGCGGCCGATCGCCGACTTGCCAGCGCCCATCAGGCCGACGAGAACGAGATTGCGTTTGCCGAGCGCCGCCTTGGCGCGCTCACCCAGACTGGGAGCAAGGTTGAGGATCGTATCGGTCATCGGCCTGTTCACGACTGTTTCATGACCTATTGACATATAGGAGGCTAGCGTCAAGCCATGGCTGCAATTCCAAGGGACCTGTCCCGGCCTTGGTAAACGCCATGCTTGAACCTATGTGTTGTGACGACAGGTTAAGGACCGACCATGCCCACACTGTTTCGCTTCCTCTTCGTCTGCGGGACCATCGTCGGCCTGGTCTATGTGACCATGTGGTCGTTTGCGGTCTTCGTTGAGCCACGAGAGCGGGACGTCACCGTGCGCATTCCCTCGGAGCGGATCAATCCGGTCGAGCAGTAGCAGGAACCACTTCATGTCGGATCTCAGCAGCGCGCGCGTCGAAGCCTTCCTGGAAATGCTGAGCGCAGAGCGCGGGGCAGCCGAAAACACGCTCATCTCCTATCAGCGCGATCTCGACGATCTCTCGGACTTCCTGTCGGGCCGCAAGGTGAGCCTGGGTGCTGCAACACGCGACGACCTCACAGCCTACCTTTCCGACCTCGCCCGGCGCGGCTTCCAGCCGACCTCCCAGGCAAGGCGCCTGTCGGCCATGCGGCAGTTCTACAAGTTTCTGTATGCGGAGGGCCTGCGCGGCGACGATCCGACATCGATCCTCGATGCGCCGAAGAAATCTAGGCCCCTGCCCAAGGTGCTCTCGGTCGAGGATGTGACGGGGCTGCTGTCGCTTGCCGAAGCGGAGGCGAACCTCGAGGGACCGGATCAGCCCACGAAGATCCGCAGGCAGGCACTGCTCGAACTTCTCTATGCAACCGGCATGCGTGTGAGCGAACTTGTCTCGCTTCCGGTAAAGGTGCTGACCCAGGAAGGCCGGTTCCTTCTGGTGCGCGGCAAGGGCAACAAGGAACGGCTGGTGCCGCTGTCACGCACAGCCATCGAGGCACTCGCCCGATACGGTAAAATCCGGGGGGCTGACCCGGCACAGGCAGACAGTCCCTTCCTCTTTCCCGCAGCGAGCAAGGAGGGCTACGTGCCCCGCCAGGTCTTCGCCCGTGAACTCAAGGATCTGGCGACCCGGGCCGGTTTGTCGGCCAATGCGGTCTCTCCGCACGTGCTCAGACACGCCTTCGCAAGCCACCTTCTCGGCAATGGTGCGGACCTGCGCGCCGTGCAGGAACTGCTCGGCCACAGCGACATTTCAACGACACAAATCTATACGCATGTGCTCGATGAACGCCTGCAGCAACTGGTGCATACGCATCACCCCCTTGCAAAACAGGCCAAAAACCCCGATTAGGACCGGCAAAGCCGGTTCCTGAGGGCAGCGAGCGCCAGGAACGAACGATCGGAACGGAGTTCATGCACAACTATCTCGACTTCGAAAAGCCAATCTCCGACCTCGAGGCCAAGATCCGCGAACTGAAGAAGATCGCGGAAGAGGACGAGAGCATCGACACGTCTGAAGAGATCAGCCGGCTGGAAAGCCGCGTCGACGAGGCGATGGTGGAGATCTATTCGAAGCTCAACGCCTGGCAGAAGACGCAGGTCGCGCGCCATCCGCAGCGTCCGCATTTCGTCGACTATGCCGAAGCGCTGTTCACCGAATTCACGCCGCTGGCCGGCGACCGCAAGTTTGCCGAGGACGCTGCCATCCAGGCCGGCCTCGCCCGCTTCCGCGGCCAGCCGGTCGCCGTGATCGGCCAGGAAAAGGGCAACGACACCAAGTCGCGCATCAAGCACAACTTCGGCAGCCCGCGTCCCGAAGGCTACCGCAAGGCGATCCGCGTTATGGAGATGGCCGACCGCTTCGGCCTGCCAGTCATCACCCTGATCGACACGGCAGGCGCCTACCCGGGCGTTGGCGCGGAAGAGCGCGGCCAGGCGGAAGCGATTGCCCGCTCCACCGAGATGTGCCTCGGCCTCAAGGTTCCGATGGTCTCCGTCGTTATCGGCGAAGGTGGCTCGGGCGGCGCGATTGCTATTGCGACCGGCAACCGCGTCTACATGCTGGAACACGCGATCTATTCGGTCATCTCGCCGGAAGGTGCGGCCTCGATCCTCTGGCGCGACTCGACCCGCGCCAAGGAAGCTGCGACCAACATGAAGATCACGGCGGAAGACCTGAAGGGTCTTGGCATCATCGACGCCATCATTCCGGAGCCTGTCGGCGGCGCGCATCGCGCACCGGACCGGGTGATCGGCATGACCGGTGACGTGATTGCCAGTGCGCTTGCCGAACTGACCCCGCTGCCGGGCGACAAGCTGCGCGCCGACCGCCGCCAGAAATTCCTCGATATCGGCCGCAATCTCTGAGGTTTCGCTTCAGGGCTGCGACCATCCGCCATCACTCCGCCGCTTTGCAGGACTAGCGCCGGAAGACCGATGGCGAAATCGGTGGCGATTGGTTTATAATTTGTGAAGAAAGCAGTTCTAAACTACGCATGAAAAGGCTCGTTTCGAGCCGCAACATGTGTTCCTGGAAAGAGCGTTCGCGCATGCGCTTGACATCGACGGCCCTGGTTCTGTTATTCACCGCCGCCCTGGCTGGCTGCAACGATACGTTGGAGAGCGCGGCCTATGATACGCCGCGGGTCTCCAACAAGGTCGAGCAGCCTCTGCCTGCTCGCCTGATTGCCGAAATCCAGAAGAAGGGCATGGATCGCAACTCGCCGATCATGCTCCGTATCTTCAAGGAAGAGGGCAAGCTCGAGGTCTGGAAGGCAAAGACCAACAACCGCTTCGACAAGGTCGTGGAATACGACATCTGTGCCTGGTCGGGCCGGCTAGGCCCGAAGGTGAAGGAAGGCGACCGCCAGGCGCCGGAAGGCTTCTATCCGCTGACGCCTTACCACCTGAACCCGAATTCCAAGTATTTCCTCGCCATCAATACCGGCTTCCCGAACCAGTTCGACCGCGCAAACGGCCGCACCGGCACGCATCTGATGATCCATGGCGCCTGCTCGTCTTCGGGCTGCTATTCCATGACCGATGCCCAGATGCTGGAAATCTATGCCTTCGCGCGTGACGCCTTCAAGGGCGGCCAGCAGGCAGTTCAGCTGCAGGCCTTCCCGTTCCGCATGACGGCCGAAAACATGGCGCGCCACCGCCACAGTCCACACTATGATTTCTGGAAAACGCTGAAGGTCGGCTACGACCACTTCGAAGTGACCAAGCGTCCCCCGGAGGTCAATGTCTGCGAGAAGAAGTATGTCTTCAACCAGACGGCTCCAGCCGGATCGAGCTTCAATCCGCAGGGCGCCTGCCCGCCGATCAGCACGCCTCCGGCCCTGTCCGTCGCGCTCAACGGCTACAACGAGGCCTATGATGCAGCCTATGCCAAGGCGCTGAAGAAATACGACGGCAAGATCTGGTACGATCCGACCGAAGCCGAGCGCAAGGCGCTGGTGGCGGACCTTCGCAAGTCGCGCTCGCATGATCTTGCTTTCGCACCGACGGGTTCTGCCCTAAAGGCCGGCAAGCTGCTCGACATCGACGATGTCCCTCCTGCCATGTCGACACCCGCCAATGGGACCGCTGCCGTCAACCAGATGGCGACCAACCCGAACGGCGATCCGCAGGCCCAGGCCGCACAGACCGCGCCGACCACCACTGCCGCCGCGGCAGCGGCTCCGGGAACAACCGTCATCCCCGTCCCGCAGCCGAACCCGCTCGCCCCTGCACCGCAGACGGCACAGGCGACTCCCGAAGTAGCACCTAAGAAGCCCTTCTGGAAGCTCTGGTAAGAGCATGCCCGAGGCGCCGACATACGATCTGAGGGGGCTGAAATGCCCCCTTCCCGTTTTGAAGACGCGCCGCCGCATGGCCGACTTGAAGCCCGGTGACGAACTCATCGTGGAGACCAGCGATCCTCTCGCCGGCATCGACATTCCGCATTTCTGCAATGAAGACGGCCACCACTTGCTGGCGCAGGAACGGCTGGAGGGCGGCAACCGCTTTCATATCCGCAAGGGCGAGACCGAGACCGAGACCTCGGCCGAGACTGGCTAGAACTTGAAGCCTGGAATGGACAGCGGATTGTCCATCATCGCGGCGCGGTCCGGCCGGTCGATCGCAAGCTTGCCGGTGAATGCGCCGAACAGGTCGCGCACATAGCTCTCCGACAGATCCCTGGTGATCAGCACCAGCCGCGTCTTGCGGTTCGACCCTTCTGGCCAGGCCGGCAGGCGCACCGGCGGATGGAAGATCGACTGCACGCCATGCAGCACCAGCGGCTTGTCGGGCCGGTCGGTGAGCGCCACGATCGCCTTCATCCGGAGCAGCTTTTCGCCATGCGTGGAGCGCAGGAGATCGATGAACATGTTGATCGCCATCGGATCGATCGGCTCGTCATGCAGGATCGCATAAGAGCGGATCGAGGCACCGTGACGGTTCACGTCGTGCGCATGGTGATGGTGATCGTGGCCATGGCCGTGATGATGGTCGTGACCATGGTGGTGGTCGTGGTGATGATGATCGTCCGCCGCCATCTCGTCCTTCAGCCAGCGATCGACATCGGCGATCTTGCTTGCAGGATCGTAGAGACCGTTGATCAGCATGGCAGCCGAGCCGGCGTCCGCAGCGTCACCATCGGTGATCGGCGCGCGCGGATTGAGCGACCGCAGCCGCTGGGTGAGCGCAGATATCGTCGCCTCGTCGGCGAGCGTCTTCTTGGTGAGGATCAGCCGGTCAGCCACCGCCACCTGCTTATAGGCTTCCGGATAGGCATCGATGGTCGAAAGACCATTGACCGCATCGACGACCGTCACGACGCCATCGAGATCGAAATGCTGGGCGACGGCGGGGTGACCCATGACCGACTGCATGACCGGTGCGGGATCGGCAAGCCCGGTCGTCTCGATGACGATGCGGGACAACGGCTTGATCCTGCCCGTCTGCATGCCATCGATCAGCTCTGCCAACGTGTCGACCAGCTCACCGCGCACCGTGCAGCAGAGGCAGCCATCGGAGAGCTCGACCACGGCATCGTTGGAGGCTTCGACCAGGAGATGATCGATCCCGACTTCACCGAATTCGTTGATGATGACGGCCGCATCCTTCATCGCCGGATCCTTGAGGAGGCGGTTGAGGAGCGTCGATTTGCCCGCACCGAGGAAGCCGGTGAGGATGGAAACGGGGATGCGGGTCTGGGTCATGGATCAGCTCAGAAGGTGGGACGCGGCTTGGGGATCGGCACATTGGCGATCTCGCCCGTGCCCGCCCCCTTCTTGGTCTCGACCGGTTCGCTGCCCGGGATCAGACCGGCGAAGCTCATGGCCGGTGGGCGACCCATCTCGCGGATATAGGGCGAGAGCAGCTTCATCCGCCCGGCCTCGTCGCGGCCTTCGCTGCGCACCTTTCGCGCCTGGGGGTTGCAGATCTGGGCGCTGATGTCGGTCACCTGATCCAGCCCCTCACCATAGGGTGCGAGCTGCTCCAGCCGATTGCCGGCGACCGTTGTCGTCAGCCCCTTCTGCAGGAGTTCGGCGGACAGGTCTGCGCGCGCGCCGAGACTGTCGGCGCCGAGCACGACGGAGATCACCGTGCGGCCGTTGCGGGTGGCAGAAGACACCTGATTGAAGCCGGAAGCGCAGACATAACCCGTCTTCATGCCATCGGCGCCCGGGAAGCGGCCCACCAGCAGATTGAAGTTCGGATAGTCCTTCTTGCCCGTCGTTACCCCTTCGAGCGCGAAGTAGCCGGCATATTCAGGGAATTCGCGCCGGATGGTTGCCGCCAGAAGCGCCATGTCGCGGGCCGTCGTATACTGCCCCTTGCCCGGCAGTCCGTTGGGATTGACGAAACGCGTGGAGGTCATGCCGAGACGCTGCGCCTCCTGGTTCATCCGCTGAACGAAGGCACCCTCGCTACCGCTCACGGTTTCCCCGATCGCCACGGCCACGTCATTGGCAGACTTGATGATCAGGAGCTTCAACGCGCTGTCGAGCGTGAGCTTAGAGCCCGGCTTGAAATACATCTTGCTGGCCGGCTGGTCTGCGGCATGCTTGCTCATGACGACGACTGTTTCGGGCGAAAGCTCGCCAGTCCGCATCGAGCGGAAGGTCGTGTAGGCGGTCATCAGCTTGGTGAGCGACGCCGGATACCATTTACGGAAAGCTTCCTGATGCGCGATTACGCGGCCGCTGCCGACATCGACGACCATCATCGGATTGGCGGCAGCCAAACCCGGCAGAACCATTGCCACCAGCGAGACGGCGACCGCCAGTCGGCGGAAGGATCCGGTTGAAGACAACATGCGGGGACGTTTCGCAAACACGACTTCGATCCTCTTGTTCGGCTGGGCCTTCGTCAACACGTGACGAGATCTTATGTAGGGAAGGAATGGCAAAGCCCATTGAATACGTCAATTGAAAGGCGCACATTCGTGTCCGACAATCGCGTGATGCGAGTTGTGCGTGACCAGGACTGAACCCAGGACGAGAGAATGCCTCTTCTGAACCGAGCCTCCGAACTCCAAACGGAGGCCACTGAATGGCGCCGCCATCTTCATGCCAATCCGGAAATCCTCTACGACGTTGAAAACACGGCAGCCTTCGTGGAAGGAAAGCTGCGCGAATTCGGCGTAGACGAAGTCGTGACCGGCCTTGGCCGCACCGGCGTGGTGGGCATCATCAAGGGATCGGGCGGCGAAGGCCGCACCATCGGGCTGCGCGCCGACATGGATGCGCTGCCGCTCGACGAAATCACCGGTAAGCCCTGGGCTTCGACCATTGCAGGACGCATGCATGCCTGCGGCCATGACGGGCACACCGCCATGTTGCTGGGTGCGGCCAAATACCTCGCAGAGACCCGCAATTTTTCAGGCTCCGTGGCCGTCGTCTTCCAGCCGGCTGAAGAAGGTGGGCGTGGCGCACTGGCCATGGTCGAAGACGGCATGATGGATCGCTTCGGCATCGCGGAGATCTACGGCATGCACAACATGCCTGGAAAGCCCGTGGGGACCTTCGCCATCCGCAAGGGTGGCATCATGGCAGCTCCCGACAAGTTTCAACTCAAGCTGACCGGCCTCGGTGGCCATGCGGCCGAACCGCACAACACCGCCGACACGATCGTCATCGGTGCGCAGATCGTTGGCGCCCTTCAGACGATTGCCGCGCGCAACGCCAATCCGCTGCGCTCGGTCGTGGTCTCCGTCACCCAGTTTCATGCCGGCACGACCCACAACATCATTCCCGAAGAGGCCTTCATCTCCGGCACGGTGCGCTCGCTGGACGAAGGCGTGCGCGATCTGGCCGAGCGCCGGATCGGCGAGATCGCGACCGGCATTGCGGCGGCGCATGGCGCAACCATCGAATACGAATACGAGCGCGCCTGCCCCGTGACTGTCAATCATCCCGCTGAGACCGACTTTGCCGCACGCGCAGCGATCGACGTGGTGGGTGCTGACAATGTCGACACCGAGGTCGATCCGAGCATGGCCGGCGAGGATTTCGCCTTCATGCTCCAGTCGCGACCGGGCGCCTATATCATGATCGGCAATGGCGAGACGGCCGGCCTTCACAATCCGGCTTACGACTTCAACGACGAGGCGATCGCGGCTGGCATTTCCTATTGGGTGCGGCTGGCCGAACAGCGTCTGCCGCGCTGAGCACGGCATTTTCACCACGCGAAACCGCTTGGCTTGAAGCCTGTGCTTTTGTATGGAGGAGGAAGTGGTCCCGTAGCTCAGCAGGATAGAGCATCAGATTCCTAATCTGAGGGTCACGCGTTCGAATCGCGTCGGGATCACCATCAAATTCAATCTGATATCCTGTCATGCTGGATGCCAACGTTCCTACGCGTTCCTACAGGCGTTCCCGGCTCATGTTTCCTGAGTGTTCTTGGCGGTTCGGTGAGCCTGCCGGAACTGGGCGACGGTCCTCGTTTTTTCGAGGGTCTTTCGGTTGTAACGCTGTGTCGTTGCCGAGTTCTGATGGTTCGCGTGATGCCTCAGATGTTCGAGATCAGCACCAGCATCAGAGCCTTCAGTTATGCCACCGGCGCGGCTGTCGCGGTTCCAGACCGACTTCGGAACGCCCGCCTCATCAGCACACATCCGCCACTGGTCAGAGAAGTATCGCTGCCGGTATGGCAGGCCGGTCGCCTCTGACTTGATCATCGGGCCGATGCGCTCCTCCGGTGGGATCATGTCGATGATGCTGCGAAGGAACGGGTACTGCATGGTGTCATGCTCGGCCGTGACGCCTTCCACCTTGCTGGTCGGCTTCGTCAGAATGCCGTCAGCGCTGAGGTGAGCCCACAGCAGACCATCCCGCCACCGCTGGCCGCGATCGACGATCCCGCCGTCTCTTGCGTCATCCATCTTCTCCCACCGTCCGATGACGTCGATCTGTCGGAGCGTGTGCTCGAACTGCAGCGCCTGGGCAAGTGCGATCAAGGTGAGGCCCTTCGAGAGAGCAACCTGACAGACGGCCTGTGCCTGCTCGAACGTGATCTGTTCCGTGCGCCCGCGGGGAACGTGGAAACGCATCTCCTCAAGCACTGTCTTGAGCCTGAAGCAGTCGGTGATATTGGCCACGATTCCGAAGCCGACGACGATGCGCAGGAGCTGCATGCACTGATAGGCGCGGCGGGTACGTTCTTCGCCGTCTTCGGCTGCCGGTTCCTTGAAATGATCGTACCAGGCGCGGATATCGAGGCCGGTGACACGGGAGAGCCGGCGCATGCCGCAATCCTCCTCAAGCAGTGACAGGCTGAAATTGTACATCGCCCGGGTGTTGCTCTTCACCTCGAAATAGCCGGAGCCTTTCGTCTGCTGGTACATGCGGATCAGGCTTCTCGGGGTGCTGTCATACTGCGCCGGGGCGCCGATGCCCTTCTGGGCGAGCCATTGCTTCTGCTCGGATGTGAGGACTTGGCAACGCTGGGTCACCTCCTCGATGTCGCCGTGAACTCTCACAGTCTTCTGCGGGTAGTCCTTGGCGTGGCGGGAAACAGCGGATGCCACCCAGTAATAGGCGGTGCTGCCGTCCTGCTTTGGCCTCTTTTTCAGGCCGATTTTTTCCGTCTCCATGGTTCTTCCTCATCAAGGCCGGGATTGGCCTGCGGCGATGATGATGCGAGTCCGTACCGGCGATCAAGGAAAGCCTGACACGCGGGCCAGTATCGGCGATCGGCGAACAGCGCATCTGGGCGGGGGAAGCCTTCCTTCAGGAGGGCGAGAAGCGCGGTCGCGAACTGGTCCTCATCGAGGCCAAGTCGCTTTGCGATCTCGCCGTCTGTGAGGAACAGCGTGTGTCTCATAAGGAGGCAAGCTCCGAAGTCTGAAATGCTAGCAATGCGTTGGCAGATGAGGCTATGTTGCACTCAACCTGTGGATGCTCGTCGTCCCGAACTATGTCTATAGGGGGGCGCTCGCGAGAGCTTAGGAGGAAGATGTTTTTTGAGGGCGCAGAATGAAAAGCGACAACCCGTTTTTGGTCGCAACCCTTTCGTTTCTCACATTCGGAATGGTCATGTTGCTGGTTTTCAATTGGCAGCACATTCCTGATGAATGGCAGTCCTACATCTGCAAAGCCGAGGACTGCGCGCTGCAGCAGTGGCTCTCTTCGCTTGCTGGCTGGTTCGGCGGATTCCTCGCTGCGATGGGCGCCTTGGTGGTTTACTGGCAGCTCAGGGAGCAACGAAGGCAGACGGAGTTCCTGATCGGCGATGGTGAGCCGAGTATGGACATGGTCTCCGTTGCCACAGACGGGCTTTCCGGGTGTTTCCGTGTAGTGAACTGGAACCGTCCGCTGATCGTGCTGAGCGCCGTTCGATTTACCCCGAACCCTGGCGTTCAGCCGAATTTCCTGTATTCGATCCCTAACGATTTTGATGGGAGAACGGGCGATCCCCCTACCGTCTTCAAACAAAGTTTGCGGATCAGGCCAGACGGGAACATTTTGATAAAGCCGGCGCTCGCAGGATAGGAAGATCGGTCCAAACCGCCCGAAGCTGCAGTTTTGGTATTGGGCTTTCCCAAAGACATTGAGCCTGAAATGTTCGGCACAGACACAAAAGCGATGATCACTGTAAGTTTCGAATGTTTTGCCCCCGGAGACCATGGTCTCAGCGGAACGATTTCTGTCAGAACTATTCGCGGGAATCTCTTCCCCCGCACACAGGCAATGCACGATGATTTTGTCGAGCAGGAGCAGTGATCGACCGACTGCGTCACTCATTGATGAATCCCTCCGCGTACTCAGCGGCGGCGTCGGCATCCAGCTCGCCACGTAGGCGGGCGTTGTGGACGCCGAGGATCTTCTTCGCGGTCTCGATGCTTTCCGCGCCGATGTGAGACTTGAAGCAATTGTGCGCGTCCTTCAGGCCGTCGAGATCAATCTCACCGGCAAGCACCTTGTGATACTCGCACAGCATTTCGCGATCGTGGGCGGGGCCGACTTTTGGGTGGAGGGGTGAGAGTCGGCCCCCTGCTCGTCATGCCCGGGAGGAGGAGTAGCAGGACGAGATTGAGTGGTGGTGGATTCGCCGCGAGCCCACGCGCGCAGCTTCCGGCCGCATTCGGCGGTGACACGCTGACCCGGCGGGAAGAACGGCAGATGCTGGCTCTGGATCTTGCCGTGCACAGCCTGGCCATTCTCGATGAGCGGGACGCCGGGATTATCAGGTGTCACCGTGAAGCTCATCGTCATTTCATACATGAACCTCTTCTCGCAGATCGGCACCCAGCCGGCGGACTCGATCGCCGTCTTCTCGCGGTTCGATCGCTCGTTGAAGACCTTCACGAACTTAATCTTCTCCTCTGCGCGCAGGCAGAAGATGATGTAAGCGCGGACCTGGCGCAGCGGCGACATCAGACGCGTCTTGTGGCGGGTTTTCGGCACCTTCCACGCGGGAGCATTGAACTTGTCGATCTCCCAGCCTTCGAGGCTGGCGTAGGGCTTCCAGGCAAGCCGGGACACCTCGTCATCGTGCATCTCCTGCAGTCCGCCGACGCCCTCGTATTCGTCCGAGGTGCTGTCGATGATGATGACCTTCGCCCCTGCCCGCTACGCCTTCTGGATTGCCTCGATGTAGGCCTCAGGCGTGAACGGTGGCCGCATGTCCATGTGCTTGAACTTGAACTGGTCGGCATAGTGCAGCATGCGCTTCGCCTCGGTATCGATGGCATAGATCGGCTCGCCTTGGGCAAGGCCGGTTGCCATCGTAAGGGCGGAGAACGTCTTGCCTGATCCGGATGCGCCTGCGATGGCGATGAGCAAGCTGGTGTCGTCGCGAGTTGCGTCGGTGAATTCGGTCATCAGCATGGCCCCGCTATCTGGATTGGCTTGTAGGGACGAGTTTCGTAGAGAGGCATCGGATCGTGCCCGAGGCCCTGGAGGCGCGGATCCTCGATCTCGCGCGACGTCCAGCGGGTGTCGACGTAGACGGGCATTTCCGCCTCGACGATGTCGCCGGGGTAACCGGGCCAATCGTTCTCGGCCATGCACTTCCGCCACAGCAGGAAGGCAGCGCTCACCATCTTCTCGGCGATGACGCGGCCGGCGTTGTCGACGCGGGCCACGGTGATCTCGAATGGTGCCTGCTGCTCCTGCAGGATGAAGAGGAAGTCGAGGCGCAGTTCGTGGAGATCGATGCCAGGCAGCAGGTGCCGGACGCCGCGCCGATAGAAGGCATCCTGGAAATGGTAGTTGTTGTTGTAGATCGCGCGGGCCACGGACTGCGGCTCGACGCTCAATTCGGTGGTCTTGTAGTCGAGGATGGTGATCTGCCGTCCGGCGATGTTCAGCCGATCCATGCGCTGGCGGGCCCAACGGTCGCCGCAACGGTCTTTTTAGACAGCTGTCACCTCGTTTTAGGCCACGGCCTCACCCAGTTCGACGATCGAGCGGATGGCGCCATGCTCGCTGGTGGCGAGCTTCCCCCTCGCCTTCTCGATCATTTCCTGAACCGTCTCGCGCAGTGCACGAAGAGGCACACATTTTCGCGGCTCGTACCCTGAAGGACTCTGCGGCTATACCCTCTGACTACTCGGCCGACCAGTATTGGCCTTGAACGGCGTCAGTTCGCTTTAACCAGCAGCGGCGCGAGACTGCGAGCGGCAACATTGGAGCCGTCAGGGGACAAGTGGTCAAGGTCGCGGTATAGACTGCGGCCTTCAATCCGAATGGGGCAAGTAGTCCCTGCACATAGATCTTCAAGCGGATCGTGTAGAGTTAAGCCAGGGTTTGCTTCGGTGAGTGCCTGCATCAGGTCGACTTGTGACTGTCGTGCGGCCGCAGCAGTTGAGCGATCGATCTGGCATTCAGTCGGCGTGTCGATCAATGATAAGGGTCGTATGCACGTCGCCGGATCGATCTTTGGCTCGGGGAAGTCAAGCACGATGACGACCCGCTTCCCACTGGCTTGCAACGCCTTCACCGATTTGTCGAAGGCTTTGAACGCTGAGGCGACATCCTCCGGCGATAGATCGCGGGTAAATCGTCTGCCCGACAGCACCACAGTGTGGATGCGCGGTGTTGCCAGTATCGCTTCATAAGCCTTCGCCATGGTCGCGTTGCAAGTTGCAGTTGGCCGGAAGGCAAGCGCAGTACTGTGGAAGGGCGCCTCCTCTGCTGGCATGCAGGAGGGGCCACCGAGATTCAAAAGAACTTCGTTTTTCGGGCGTAGGGCGTTGGCTAAGCCCTCGAAATAGACCAATGCGTGGCTATCACCAATTAGCGCAACTGTCGGCTCATCATCCGACGAAAGGTTGCAGAATTTGGCTTCAGGGATATCGTATCGTTTGCGGCAGTACTCGTTTTCGAATGCACCATCCCAAGTGAAATTGCGAGCGTTCGCGATGAGCAACTGAGGGCGGAGTGGATCAAGGCCGGAAAACGATCCCGCGATTCCTAGCGCCGCAAGACCTGCCATCGTGGCCGCGAGACCGGGTACGATGACCGCCTTGCGGTGGCCCTCCTTGCCCTTGCGCAATGGCATCTCGATGAGATGATACGTCAGGACGGCAAAGGCGACTGACACGGCAACTGCCGCGATCTGGTAGGAGACCGGCGGCGCAGCGCCCACAGACAACCTTAGAAAAACAAGGGTTGGCCAATGCCACAGGTAGAGGGGAAAGCTGATCAGCCCGATGTAGACCATCGGTCTCCAGCTCAGTATCACCCGGTTCGGCCAGGCATCCGGCCCAGCGATGATCACAGCTACAGCGCCGAGTACCGGCACCAGGGCGATCCAGCCAGGAAACCCATCCGCCTTATCAATGATGAATGCACCAGCAGTGATAGCCAGCAAGCCAAGCCCACCGAGCGTTCCCATGAAGGATGTGGGCAGGTGGTTACGGACTTGAGCCACGGAGAAGCGAACGCGGTCATTGATCAGCGACGGCCAAAGGGCGATCATGCTGCCAATGAGCAATTCCCACGCCCTTAGATGAGGCATGTAGAATGCCTTTTCGGGATTGCGGTCTACCGTCTCGATACCAAGCACGAAAGAGACGATGCAAAGGCTCAGGAGTAGAAATCCGGCCCGCTGTCCTTTCCATTTAGTGACAGCAAGGAGAACCAGTGGCAGGATTATATAGAACTGCTCCTCAACAGCCAGAGACCAGAGGTGCAGTAGCGGCTTCATCTCCGACGCACGATCGAAGTACCCGGCCTCATTGTATAACGCGATGTTCTGCCAGAAGGTCGCTCCAGCGAAAACATGCCACATGAGTTGATTGAATTCCCCCTCTAGGAGGAGAAACCAACCGATTGCAATGGTGGCCAACAACGTAGTGATTAGCGCCGGGAATATCCTACGAACGCGCCGAGCATAGAAATGCGCGAGGCTGAAGCTCCCTTGCTCTAACTCTCGGGCGACGATTGTCGTGATCAGAAAACCAGAGATGACGAAGAACACGTCTACCCCGATAAATCCACCCGGCATTAGCTCAGGGAAAGCGTGAAAGATGACCACGGGGATGATGGCAACAGCCCTCAAGCCGTCAAAGTCCCGCCTGTAGTTCAGGTGTGTTACCTGCGCTTTCGAACTTCCGACAGCTGCCGACGGCATTGAAATATTCATTGCTTCCTCAGATCCCCGACGCGTCGAAACCTTCTGCGGGTTTCGGAGCTCAAAATCAACATGCCGGATGCAGTGTGTCTGTGCTTTGCGCCATCGGCCTCTAACGCCGATGATGGCCTCAACCAGAGAGGCTCGCGATGTCAGACCGTTTCCCCATATGCCATGAGATCACCGCCAAATGGGAGGGCCGCTGGAGCGACCACAAGGCCGGTCCCGGCGGCAAGACCATGTATGGGATCACCGAGGCCGTGTATCAAGCCTGGCTCAAGGGGTGCGGGCTCAAGGTGAAGCCGGTCCGCAATATCAGCCTGTCCGAGGCCAAGCTCATCTATCGCGAGCAGTACTGGCGCCCGACGGCTGAGACGTTCGATCTGTACCCCGGCGTCGATCTCGCCGTCTATGACGTCGCCGTCAACTCGAGCGTCTCGCGCAGCATCAAGTGGCTGAAGCCGTCTGCCGGCTCCAATGACCATAGCGTCATCGTGAAGCCCATCTGCCGCGCCCGCCTCTCCTTCATGCAGTCCCTCAAGATCTGGAAGACCTTCGGCAAGGGCTGGGGCCGCCGTGTCGCCAACATCGAGGCGAAGGGTGTTGTGATGGCTGTCACGGCCATGGGCGCATCCGGTGCGGCGGTGAAGACGATCGTTGAAGACAGCAAGGCGAGGCGAAGAAGTCGGTCGCGACCAGCGACAAGGTCGCGAAAGCAACCGGAACGAGCTCTGCTGCCTCTGGTGGCGCTCCGGCGACCGTCGACGCATCCAACGCTCGACAGCTCGACGATGTGGCTCCTAGGCGCGCTGTGTGCCGCCCTGGTGATCATTGCAGCGGTGGCCATCGCCAAAAAGAAGCAGGCCAAGGCTCGCGAAGAAGCATACGCACAGGTGCTGGCATGACCGGCATCGCTTCAATCCTCGTCGGCGTCGCGGCCAAGGTCGGCGCTCCCATCGTCAAGCGAGGCAGCACCTCGGCGGCGCTGCAAGTCAGGTCGGCGGTGCCGTCATCGACGCTATTGCCGAGCGCGCCGGCGTCCCAGTCGAGAAGCTTCCGGATCTGGCAGAGCACCAGCTCGAAGAAGCGGTGAAGTCCGTCCAGGCTAAAAGCCCACAGCTCATCGACGCCCTTCTGGAGTCGCACCGCGAGGCTAACAAGCTGATGCTTGCCGAGATGCAGAAGGAAACCGCGTTTGGCTGGCTGTGGCGGCCGGCGGGGATGTGCTGATTCTGGTCTGCATCGCCTGGTACATCATCCTGCGCCCAACCGTGAACGCCGTCCTCTGGTCTCTGACGCCCGGCATCCAGATCGTGATGGGCCTCAATGTCGCGACCTTCCTCGGTATCTTCACGATCTACACCGGTTTCCACATGGGCCGGAATACGATCCTGCGCGGACTGAAGAAGTAGCGAGGCAGGATGTCTATTTGGGAATGATTCTGGAGCGGTAAAGCCGAGGTAGCACTTGCAGGCATAGCCGGATCCGCTGTCTCGGTTACAATGGAACGGACCGGCATCAAGTCAGGCATCCGCCGACTCTTTGTTGGCGCCGTCACAGCTTACTTTCTGGCCCTAGTCGGACTTCCGATCTTCCGCTGGGTGCTGGGACAGGTTGACGTTCCGGTTGAACAATCAGCCGGTGTCGGCGGTTTCATCCTTGGTATCGGTGGGGTGATCATCGTTGAGATCATCCTAAAGGCGTTCCGCATCAAGCGGGCCGAACTGAAGGATGGAAAAAATGGCTAGGCTGAAAGCACGGCATGTAGCGAAGGCAGCGAAGCCGCAAGGGCGTGTCGCAGCTGTTGCGCTGCTGATCGTCCTTTTCTGGCTCTTTCTGGCTTCACACTCCTGAGGAACCGATGACAAAGATCGCTGAGCTAAACGAGATCGACGAAATCGCGGACGGCGATTTGATCTATGTGCGTGACGTCAGCGACCCGGCCAAACCGGATAAGAAGGCACCTTCTTCGAAGGTCCGGCCGGCGGGCGCTCGTATCACGAACCACTTCCGCTTCGCCGGGAACGTAGCTATCGCGGCACTGGCGGCCGGCGTCGAAGTTGATGCGACTGTCACAGTCACCGGCGCTGTTATCAGGCATGCCAGCTTCGACATCCAGCCGCCGGCAAGCATCGCTGTCCTGTCCACGAGGGTGTCAGCAAATGACACCCTCTCAATCCGTTTTCGCAACCTGCATGCGTCATCCGCATATGCCGGTGGCAACGTCGCATACGTGGCTCTGGTGTCCCGATCGGTATAACGTTCCACAGCAAACCACCGGGGAACGGATTGCGAGGAACGTTGAGTCAGCAATCCCAATGGCACACATTCCTAATCTGAGGGTCACGCGTTCGAATCGCGTCGGGATCACCACTTCACCCACAGTGAGATTTCGCCCTTGCGAATCTAGGGTTGCGTTCAGGCCCCCATGCGGCATGATGTTCCCATGCCACGCCGACGGGTGTTTACTCTTTTATCGTCGGCCTCGAACGGAGGGAATGCCATGGCATCGAGCCCCCCCGGCAGAATCCAGGATGAACACGCCATCGTTGAGCGCGCTGTAAAGCGCCTTTACGGCCAGAGACCGTCTGACTCCCACTTGCAGGAAAACGCGGCAAATCTGGTGACGTATCTGGTCAAAAATGGCATCCGTGATGAGGATGAACTCGTGGAGCTTGCACGGATCGCCCATGGAAAGCGCTATGACCCAAGCAATGGCAGCTTTCTCTAGTTTTAGAGCATACCGCTAAGACACAGCGAACCTGGCGCTGTTGATCGGTGAATGTTGAATATGACCCGTGTGGATCGAGATCAGGAGCCGGTCTCGGTGCTCGATCGCTTTTCATCGATCGCGGACTGCAACTCTTCCGCCAGCTCGATCAATCGCGGCGGAACCTCCTCTCGCCGCATCTCGTCCATCAGGACATCAAGCTTGTCCCGCACGATGCCGCCCGTGCGGTCACGGCGTGCCTCCATGGATGGGCGTTTGGTGTCTTCCATTGAGGCCTCCGACTTTATGCGTCCTGCAAACATTCGCGATCTGATTTGCGTCTCACTTTCGATACGACGATTGGTGGACACCAGATCAAAACAAACTTGGATGAGCTTATTCGACAGTCAGTCGATGTCCTCACCAAGCTCTGGAAATACGGCGACCAATGCGTCTCGATCACCATAATCGAGCGCCGCCGCCTGCAGCACGACGCTGATGCTGTCCGAAACCTCCACCGGCCCGTCATGTTCCATCTCGATCCTGTCTCCGGAGGCAAGGACAAGGATTGCGCGTGTCTGAAATCCCTGCCGGATCAGCCAGTCGCGCGGCGCTTGCATCTCCACCGTCGCGCGGTAGCGCGGACCCCGCCGCTCGACGGCGACATGGTAAGTCATCGGTGAGAGACGTTCTCCGATCAGCAACTGGCCCTGGCCGTCGACATTCTGCACGTGGGTCATGATGTGTCTTTCTTTACTCGGACTTGGGTCTGCCAAGTAACCCGCCATTCCATCCATGGTTCCATTTGAAAAAGCGGCGGCACAGCGGGAACCTCGGATCGGGGAAGGCGTTCATTCGAAGGGTTCTGAGGGAGGAAACGGGAGCGAGAGGCAACGATGAGCAGCGCAAGCCAGACAACCGACCACGACGAGATACGCCGCTGGATCAAGGACCGGAAGGGCACCCCTTCACGGGTTCGAGACAGCGGTGACGGCGGCATTCTGCGCATCGACTTTGGCGACCCGGAAGAAGCGCTCGAGCCGATCGACTGGGAGGCGTTCTTCCAGATTTTCGAGAAAAGCGACCTTGCCTTCCTTCATCAGGACAAGACCGCAGACGGAGAACTTAGTCGGTTCAGCAAGTTTGTAAGCCGCAGCTGACCATGTCACGCGACATTTGCCAACCGCTCACATTTTCAGGAACCAAGCCGAAGGACAGGCGTTTTCGCGTCATTGTGCCTGGTGCCACAGACATCGGAGGATGGCGACCTTGACGACCCCTACAGCCGAGCTAGCCGCACGATCTGAAGTTGTCGAGTTAATTCCGGCACTGCGTGCATTCGCGCGTACCTTCTGTCAGCGACCGGAGGAAGCGGACGACCTCGTCCAGGAAACGCTGACCAAGGCGCTGGCAAACCTCGACAAATTCGAGCCAGGTACCCGGCTGAAATCCTGGCTCTTCACCATCATGCGCAACACGTTTTGCACCCGCTTCAAGAAAAGCAGCCGCGAGACGGTGGGCCTGCCTGAGGCCGTGACGGCCAAGTTGACCACCGAGGCCAGCCAGGAATGGTCAGTGCAGGCGGAAGAGGTGCGCCGTGCCTTGAACCGTCTGCCGGAACATCACCGGGAAATGCTGGTGCTGATCGTCATGCTGGGCGAACGCTATGAGGACGCAGCCGAGATCTGCGGCTGCGCCGTGGGCACGGTGAAAAGCCGGCTCAGCCGCGCTCGCCAGCAATTGCGCCGGGAGCTTGGCGAGATGGGAACGGACAGCCCCGTCGGATGAAAACAGCCGATGAAGAGAATATGGCGACCGACGGACCGGCGCCATCCACGGACGATGCCGCGGAGCTCTCCGAGATCGGCCTCGTTTACGGCACGGATGCCGAGCCAGGCCTGACCCGGCGCCGCAGAGGCAAGGGTTTTTCCTACCATTTGAGCGACGGCACCTCGATCGCAGCACCCGAGGTGCTTGCCCGTATCCGCAAGCTCGGCCTTCCGCCGGCCTATGAACGGGTCTGGATCAGCCTCGATCCTCGCAGCCATCTGCAAGCGACGGGTTACGATGCAAGGGGACGCAAGCAATACCGCTACCATGCAGATTGGGCCGCCTGGCGCAGCGAGAGGAAGTTCGACGACCTCATCGCCTTCGGTGAAGCGCTGCCCTCCATCCGCCGACGGGTGGCGCGCGATCTCGCCGAACACCAGGAAGAGAGCTACTTCCTCCTCTCGGCGCTCATCAGCCTGCTGGACGTCACCTATATGCGCGTCGGTAACCGCGCCTATGCCGAAGAGAACCGCACCTATGGTGCAACGACCCTGCAGAAGCGCCACCTGACATTCGAGCCGGACGGTATTCGCCTGAGTTTCATTGCAAAGGGTGGCAAGCGCGTGCGCCGAAAGCTGCGTCACCCGCGGCTTCAGAAGATCCTCGAAGAAATTGCCGACTTGCCCGGCCGCGACCTGTTTTCCTGGCGTGACGAGCAGGGACAGCTCCACAGGGTGGATTCAGGCCGGCTGAACACTTACCTAGCCGAGATCACCCGATTGAAGCTGTCTGCCAAGACCTTCCGCACCTGGGGCGGCAGCGTCGCAGCCTTTGGCGAGGCCTGGCGCAGGATGGAAGGCGGGGAGCGTCCGACCATTCGCCAGATGTGCGAGGTCGCCTCGGACAGACTGCACAACACGCCGACCATCTGCCGCACCAGCTACGTGCACCCCGCCATTCTGGCGCTGGCCGACAAGGAGACAGACCTGGAAATGGCGCGTGAAAGGGTGCTCACCGCCCCTGCACGTTCGCTGTTGCGCGCCGACGAAAACCGGTTGATGGCATTTTTGAAGGATGCACCGGCTGCGGACAAGCCTTAAGGCTCGACACCGAGCGCACACGAAAAAGGGCCGGCGAGACCGGCCCTTTCAACGCAACCGCTGATGGATGTCAGGCGGCTTTCTTCTGGCCCGCAGCGTTGACAGCCTTTTCCGCGAGCTTCGTCAGCGCTTCATCGGTCTTGGATTCCTCTGCAAGCGTCTCCTCGAGCAGCTTCACGGCATCGGTATAGCCCAGTTGCAGAGCCCAGGCGCGCAGCGTGCCGTAGCGGCTGATCTCGTAATGTTCGACGGCCTGCGCGGCCGCCAGGAGACCGGCATCGAGAGCGGGCGAGCCCTTGAATTCTTCCATGATCTCCTCGCCTTCCTCGACGATGCCGTCGATTGCAGGACAGGTCTTGGCGCGCGGCCGCTTGCCGATGATCTCGAACACCTGCTGCAGGCGCTCGACCTGGCCTTCGGTCTCTTCCTTGTGCTGCAGGAAGGCGGCCTTCAGCTTCTCGTCCTGTGCACCGCGCGCCATTTTCGGCAGCGCCTTCAGGATCTTCCGTTCGGCGTAGTAGATGTCCTTGAGTGTCTCGTGGAACAGGTCTTCGAGTGTCTTGGTAGCCATTGTCGATATCTCCTCGGTTTCGGTTCTGGCGACAGCAAAACCGGCCCGATGGCGCTTTGTTCCGGAGGGCTTTTCCCGGGACCGTTGGAACGATCCCGGCATCCGGAGGGTTAGTTTTGCAGGTGGCGCAAGGCGTCGCTTCCCCAATCCGAAGGAGGACACAATGGTCAATCGCAACGACAATTGGGATGCCGAGAACGGCCGAAACCGCAACGCCCGACGTGGCCCATCCGGGAATTATGGCCCCGGCGACAGCGGATATGTGCGCGGCTATGGCGAGAACCGGCCGGATGCCGATCGCTATGACGGAGCGCGCTCGCGAGAACTCGGCATGGATGGCGGTTATGGTGCTAGCGGCTCTCACTATCCCCGCATGGGACAGGCAGACTGGAGCAACGAGGACCGTGGGTATCAAGGCGGGCCGAGCGACCGGGGCTACGGTGACGACAGCCGTCGCCAGGTCCGTGGCAGCGGGCGGGGCAATTACCCTTCCGACAACCCGTCCTATCGCGGAGGCTACGGCTCGGCGAACCGGGAACCCGAGGACGATCGTGGCTTTATGGAACGCGCCGGCGACGAGGTCGCATCCTGGTTCGGCGACAAAGACGCAAGCCGCCGCCGCGAGATGGACAATCATCGAGGCAAGGGGCCGCGCGGCTATCGCAGAACTGATGCGCGCATTCTGGAAGACGTCAACGACCGTCTGGCCGACGATCCCTCGGTGGATGCCTCCGATATTGAGGTGACGGTGAAGGACGCGGAGGTGACCTTGTCGGGTCACGTTACCGATCGCTTTGAGAAGCGCCGGGCAGAGGACTGCGTCGAAAATGCCAGTGGCGTCACCCATGTGCAGAACAACTTGCGCATCCGCATATCAGGCGAAGGCAGCGTTCTGACGCAGGCCTGACGCTGGCCTCAGCCGCGAAGGGCGCGCAAGGCATTGAGGATGACGGCAACGTCGATCACCTCCTGCAACAGCGCACCCTGCACCGGCGCGAGATAGCCCAGCGCTGCAAGCACCATGGCACCGCCCGACAACACCAGCCCGGCAACCGCACTTTGCCGGGCAATTTTGCGCGAACGCCTCGCGATCCCGCAGGCGAGCGGCAGGCGCGACAGATCGTCGGCGAGCAGCACCACATCGGCGGCTTCGGAAGAAGCCGCAGACCCCCGCGCACCGATCGCCACACCGACATCGGCAAGAGCCAGGGCCGGAGCGTCATTGACGCCGTCGCCTACCATCATCACCACGCCCCCCAATTTCTCCTGACGGATCAGGTCAACCTTACCCTCGGGCGTGAGGTCACCGGCGACAGCGTCGAGCGCAAGCGTTGACGAGGCTTTCTCCGCAACATCAGTCCGATCGCCGGACGCCATCACGATCCGGCGGACACCTCCTGCCCGAAAGGCGGCAATCGTGGCGCCTGCATCGGTGCGGATGGGATCGGAGAGCAGGATAAGGCCGGCCGCATGCCCGTCGATCCCGACGGCGACGACGGCAGTGCCGCTGTCGACGCCAGCGCGGGTAAAAGCTGAGCCATCCGAAAGCTTGGTCAGCACATATCCGCTGCCGCCGAGCACAATCTGGCGATCACCGACACGGCCGGACAATCCACGACCGGGATCCTCGACCACGCTTTGCGGGAGGGTCAAAGTCAGCCCACGCGCTGTTGCGGCCCGCACCAGCGCTTCTGCCGCCACATGGCTGGAGGCCTGGTCGAGCGAGGCGGCGAGTGCAAGGACGTCATCCGCGGTGAAGCCGGCTTCGGCTCGGACATCGCTCACTTCCGGCCTTGCCGAGGTGACCGTGCCAGTCTTGTCGACCACGACGGTGGTCACGGCTGCCAGAGCCTCCAGCGCACCGGCTGTCTTGACGAGGACACCGTGGGAGGCTGCCCGCGACATGCCGGCGATGACGGCAACGGGAACAGCGAGGATCAGCGGACAGGGCGTGGCAACGACGAGCACGGCCAAAGCGCGCGTCGCCTCGCCGCTCCACCACCATGCGCCACCGGCAAGCAGCAGCGTGATGCCGAGGAAGACCAGCGCATACCGGTCTGCAAGTCGCGCCATGGGCGCGCGGCTGGCCTGCGCCTGTTCGACGAGGCGCACGATGCCGGCATAGGTGCTCTCTTTGGATTCGCGCAAGACCAGCAGATCAAAGGCGTCGCCCAGTACGGTCGCACCGCTTGGCACCTCGGCACCGATTGCGATGGGAACGGGAAGCGATTCGCCCGTCAGCGCCGAGAGGTCGAGCACGGCGGTGGCGGCAAGCAGCCGGCCATCGACCGGCACGACCTCACCCTTGCGCACCAGGATGCGGTCCTGCGGCTTCAGCGCCTCGATGGATACACTTTCCAGAGACGTGCCGCGATAGAGCATGGCCGTGCGCGAGACACGACCGAGCAGTGCCGTCATGTCCCGCCGGGCGCGGCCCTCGGCAAAGCTCTCGAGCAGTTGTCCGCCGGCATACATGACCGCAACAATCGCGGCCGCCAGGTTTTCGTCGAGCGCGAGACCCACCCCGATCGACAGAGCGGCAATCGCGTCGACGCCCATGCGACCATTGAGCAGGGCGCGCAGGATATCGATGACAAGCACCACAAGCACGGCGGCACCACCAATGAACCAGGCCTTGGCGGCGAGCTGAGGATACTCGGCAATGTAGAGAAGTCCGCCACCGACGAGACAGAGAAGGGCGAGCCCGGCAAGCAGGACGGGCAGGCTCTCACGCAATCGTGTCGGCTGCAGAAAGTCCGGCATGGTCAGAATCCCGAGGCGCTGGTGCGAGGTCGAAATCGGCCTCTCTTGCTGCTCTTCCCTTTCCCTTGTAGAGCCTTCTGAGCATGAAGCAATCGGACGTAAGCAGCATGATCGACAACGCCCGGCCCCGCCGCCTCTCAGTCCTCGGCTCGACCGGCTCGATCGGCGTCAACACGCTCGATGTCATCGAGCAGCTTGGTGGCCGCGACGCCTTCGAGGTCATGGCGCTCACCGGCAATGGCAATCTTGATCTGCTCGCCGAACAGGCGCGCCGCACCGGTGCCAAACTCGCCGTCACCGCCGACGAGAGCCAGTACATGGCGCTGAAGGACCTTCTGTCAGGATCAGGCATCGACGTTGCCGCCGGCACAAGCGGACTGGATGAGGCAGCCGATATGGATGCCGGCTGGGTCATGGCCGCGATCGTCGGCACGGCAGGCTTACCCCCGACCCTCAAGGCTGCCGCACGCGGGGCCGATATCGCGCTTGCCAACAAGGAATGCCTCGTCTCCGCCGGCCACCTGTTCGTAGATGCGGTCAAGAACGGTGGCGGACGCCTGATCCCTGTCGACAGCGAACATTCGGCCATCTTCCAGTGCCTGGAGCAGGACCAGCGTCACGCGCTGGAGCGCATCGTGCTGACGGCCTCCGGTGGCCCCTTTCGCACCCATAGCCGCGTGCAGATGGCGAATGTCACCGTGCAGACGGCGCGCACCCATCCCAACTGGTCGATGGGGTTGAAGATCTCCGTCGGCAGCGCATCGATGTTCAACAAGGCGCTGGAGATGATCGAGGCCAAGCACCTCTTCGATGTGCGCCCCGACCAGATCGAGGTCGTCGTTCATCCCCAGTCGATCATTCATTCGATGGTCGGGTACACCGACGGCTCCGTCATCGCCCAGCTCGGCGTGCCGGACATGCGCACGGCGATCGGCTACGCGCTGACCTATCCCAAGCGCCCGGCACTCAATGTCGACCGGCTCGATTTTGCCAAGCTCGCAAGGCTCGATTTCGAAGCCCCGGACGAGACTAGGTTCCCGGCCATACGGCTCGCCCGCACCGCACTCGAACGTGGTGGCCTGCAGGGCGCCATCCTGAACGCCGCCGAAGAAACCGCCTTCAACGCCTTCGTCGAGGACAAGATCCGCTTCCTCGACATGGCCGACGTGGTGGAGACGGTGATGGACGCGATGATCGAAGGCGTGCCGGCAGACACGATCGACGACGTCTTCACCGCCGATCGCGAGGCGAGGCGCAAGGCGGCAGAGGTTATTGCCGCCAGAGAAGCAGTGGCTCACCGATCGTAGACGGCGGCACGGAGCATCTCCGGATATGCGCCGTTGCAGCCTTCGAGCGCATTGTTGGTGAGACTGACGACGGTGAGCTTCTCCGCCGGATCGATGAACCATGTATTGCCGTAGACGCCACCCCACTGGATGACACCTTTCGGCAAGGCGGTTCCCGCTGCGACCGGGTCTGTAACCAGCCCGCCGACAAAGGTGAAGCGATAGCCTCGCTCGCCCTCGAGGTCTGCGATCTGGTTGGAGAGTGCGGCATGCGCGATTTCGGGCGAGAGCAGACTGCCGCCACCGGTCCGCAACATTTCCAGCAGACGCATCACGTCCTGCCCCGTGCCCGCCATCCCCGCCCCGCCCGACTGGAAGGCTCTAGGATTGAAGATGCGGCCCGGTGAAAAGACAGTCCGCCAGTTATCCTCGTCGCCGCTCACCCAGGGGTCCGGCATACGAACGGGTCGACCCGGATGGTCGGCATAGGCAACCGCGAGGCGCGCGGGATCCGTCACATGAAAGCGCGCATCGGCCATGCCAAGCGGGCCGGTGACATAATGGATGACGGCATCTTCAAGCGTCCCTGCATGCAGGGCAGCAAGGACACCGCCGAGAATGTCCGTGGCAAAGGAGTAGGCCCAGCGACTGCCAGGCTCGAAGGCGAGCGGGATGGCGTTGTGGCGGCTGAAATTGTCTTCGAGGCTGAGATCCGTATTGCCGAGGCCGAGCGTCATGCGCTGCCCCTCGGGCAGAAGCTCCAGGGCCGGATCGTAGAGCAGACCGGATGTGTGGGTGAGGAGATGGCGGATGGTGATCGCGCCTTCGCGCCCATTAGGCGCCTTCGGTCTGAACCAGGGCAGGTATTGCGAGACGCGATCGTCGAGCTTGAGCAGCCCCTTCTCGATCATCGCAAGGGCCGTGACCGCAACGATCGGCTTGGTGACGGAGGCATAGCGGAAGATCGTATCGATACGGACAGGCAACCCGGCTTCGCGATCGGCGAAACCCGCTGTCTTTTCGAGGATCGGTTCGCCATCCTGATACACCAGCACCACGGCGCCTGTGATGCGTTCTCCCTCGATCACCCTGTCGACCAGGGCATTCACGCGTGCGGCAATACTCACGTTCTCGAAACCTCCCAAAGAAAAACGCGGGCTCCGTTTCCGGAACCCGCATCTTTATGAAGGTCTGTTATGGCCCGATCAAGCCACCGCGCGGGCGAGCGCGCAGCGCGACCAGAGCTGGTGCAGCGAGCCGACCAGATGCTCAAGATCGGCATCGGAATGCAGCGGCGTGGGCGTGATGCGCAGCCGCTCGGTCTTTTTCGGGACCGTCGGATAGTTGATCGGCTGCACATAGATGGAACAGTTGTCGAGCAGCAGGTCGGAGATCCACTTGCACTTGGCAGCGTCGCCGACGAGCACCGGCACGATATGGCTCGGGTTCTGCACATGCGGAATGCCGGCCTTGTCGAGCATGAAGCGCAGACGGCGCACGCGCTCCTGATGGGCAAAGCGCTCGACTTGGCTGGTCTTGAGATGGCGGATCGAGGCGACGGCACCGGCGGCGAGCGCCGGCGGCAGCGCAGTCGTAAAGATAAAGCCCGAGGCAAACGAGCGGACGAAATCACACAGAGCGGTCGAGGCGGCGATATAGCCACCCATGACGCCGAAGGCCTTGCCCAGCGTGCCTTCGATGATCGTCAGGCGATCCATCAGGCCTTCCCGCTCGGCGATACCGCCACCATGGGCGCCGTACATGCCGACCGCATGGACTTCGTCCAGATAGGTCATCGCGCCATACTTGTCGGCGAGATCGCAGATTTCCTTGATCGGGGCGATGTCGCCATCCATCGAATAGACGGATTCGAACGCGATCATCTTCGGCGCACGCGGATCGGCAGCGGCAAGCTTGGCTTCCAGATCCTTGACGTCGTTGTGCTTCCAGATGACGCGCTCGGCCTTGGAGTGGCGGATGCCTTCGATCATGGAGGCGTGGTTGAGCGCATCCGAGAAGATGATCAGGCCCGGGATCTTGGCGCCGAGCGTGCCGAGCGCCGCCCAGTTCGAGACATAGCCAGAGGTGAAGATCAGCGCCGATTCCTTGCCGTGCAGATCGGCCAGTTCGCGCTCGAGAAGAACGTGGTAGTGATTGGTGCCAGAGATATTCCGGGTGCCTCCCGCACCCGCGCCACAGTCATCGATGGCCTGTTTCATGGCGTCGATGACGAGCGCGTTCTGGCCCATGCCGAGATAGTCGTTGGAGCACCAGACGGTCACCTCCTGGGTGCCGTTTTCGGTGTAGCGGGTCGCGCGCGGGAAATTGCCGCGCTGGCGTTCCAAATCAGCGAAGACGCGGTACCGGCCTTCCTCGTGAAGCCCCGCGAGCTGATCCTTGAAAAACGCCTCGAAATCCATGCCTAAACTCCAGTCTACGACACTCTTTTGTGTCTCTACGGCGTCGGGGTCAACCCCGGTTTTGTAAATTCATTCTAAACTGCGACAAATGGCGCGAACATTAGAACGCTTGCACATAAATACTAACGGATCGTGCCGAAGCAAACTTGATCTGCGTCAAACCTAGAGAAAAAGGACGGCCGGAGCCGCCCTTTTTCCGTTCTTGCAGGAAAAGCAGAGCGATCAGGAGGCCTGAACAGCTCGTTTCGCCATGACGCGGATGAGATTTGCGCGATATTCTGCAGTGCAATGTAGGTCCGACATCAGCTCCGACGAATCAATTTCGACACCTGCGACAGCTTGCGCTGACCAGTCGGCCGAAAGGGCCGCTTCAAGTCCGGCATGGCGGAAGACGCCCGACGATCCGGCACCGGTGACAGCAACACGAACGCCGCCTGAACCCTTCGAGACGAAGACACCGGTCATCGCATAACGCGAGGCCGGATTGGCGAACTTGGCATATCCCGCCTTTTCCGGAGCGTCGAAACGGATCGCCGTGATGATCTCGTCCTCCGAGAGCGCCGTCTCAAACAGTCCGACGAAGAAATCGTCAGCCGCAATCTCGCGGGAATTGGTGACGACTGTCGCCCCAAGGCCGAGCACGGCTGACGGGTAGTCGGCCGCCGGATCATCATTGGCGACGGAACCGCCGATTGTGCCCATGTGGCGCACATGCGGATCGCCGATCAACGAGGCGAGATGGCAGATCGCCGGGCAGACTGCACGGATGGCCGCCGAAGAGGCGACCTCCGCATGGGTGACCGCTGCACCGATGGTGACCTGACGGCCATTGACGGTGATGCCCTTCATCGATGCGATATGCCTGAGATCAACGAGGTCAGACGGCTGGGCGAGGCGCTGCTTGAGCGCCGCGATCAGGGTCTGGCCGCCGGCGATGAACTTGCCGTCTTCGGCGCCGGAGAGAAGTTTACCGGCATCCTCGATCGATGAGGCGCGATGATAGCTGGTGGAATAGAGCTGCATGGTTCTCTCCTTCCTTATTCGGCGGCCTGGCGGGTCGCATTGGCCTGGAGCGCGCTCCAGACGGCAAGCGGCGTCGCCGGCATGTTGAGGTCGTTGTTGCCGATCGCATCGGTGATCGCGTTCATCAGCGCCGGAGGCGATCCGATGGCTCCAGCCTCGCCACAGCCCTTGATGCCGAGCGGATTGCCCGGGCATGGCGTGTTCTGGTGCGAGACGTTGAACGACGGCAGGTCGTCGGCGCGCGGCATGGCGTAATCCATGTAGCTTGCCGTGAGCAGCTGGCCCGTCTGCGGATCGTAATGAACGGCTTCCAGCAGCGCCTGGCCGATCCCCTGCGCGATGCCGCCATGCACCTGGCCCTCAACGATCATCGGATTGATGATGTTGCCGAAGTCGTCCGCCGCAACGAACTGCACGATCTCGGTCTTGCCGGTTTCCGGATCGACCTCGACTTCCGCGATGTAGCAGCCAGCCGGGAAGGTGAAGTTCGAGGGATCGTAGAAGGCACCTTCCTTCAGACCCGGCTCCATGCCCGACGGCAGGTTGTGCGCGGTATAGGCAGCAAGGGCCACCTGGAACCAGGGCAGCGTCTTGTCGGTGCCTGCGACCTTCAACTCCCCATTCTCGATGACGATGTCGCTCTCGTCCGCTTCCAACAGATGCGCCGCGATCTTCTTGGCCTTTGCCTCGACCTTGTCGAGCGCCTTGACGATGGCCGACATGCCGACGGCACCGGAGCGCGAGCCATAGGTGCCCATGCCCATCTGCACCTTGTCGGTGTCGCCATGCACGATGGAGACATTGTCGATCGGCAGGCCGAAGCGCTCCGAGACGAGCTGGGCGAAGGTGGTTTCGTGACCCTGGCCATGGCTGTGCGAGCCGGTGAGCACTTCGACCGTGCCGACCGCATTGACGCGGACTTCAGCCGATTCCCACAGACCCACACCGGCACCGAGCGAGCCGACCGCAGCCGACGGTGCGATGCCGCAGGCCTCGATATAGCAGCTCATGCCGATGCCGCGCAGCTTGCCGCGCCGTGCCGCTTCCGCCTTGCGAGCCGGGAAACCGTTCCAGTCGGCAGCGCCCATGGCGGCTTCAAGCGAGGCGTCGTAGTCGCCCGCGTCGTAACACATGATCACAGGCGTCTGGTACGGGAAGGTGCGTACGAAGTTCTTGCGGCGCAGTTCCGCCGGCGAGATGCCGAGTTCACGAGCGGCGGTTTCGACGGTCCGTTCGAGGAGATACGTCGCCTCGGGACGACCGGCACCACGATAGGCATCGACCGGCACCGTATTGGTATAGACGGTCCTCACATTCGCGTGGATTGCCGGGATCGCATACTGGCCCGAGAGCAGCGTCGCATAGAGATAGGTCGGAACCGAAGACGAGAAGAGCGACATATAGGCGCCGAGATTGGCGATCGTATCGACCTTCAGACCGATGATCTTGTGGTCCTTGTCGAAGGCCATCTTCACCTTCGACACATGGTCGCGGCCATGCGCATCGGTGAGGAAGGCTTCAGTGCGGTCCGACGTCCACTTGACCGGCACGCCGGTCTTCTTGGAGGCCCAGAGACAGACCACCTCTTCCGGATAGATGTAGATTTTCGAGCCGAAGCCACCGCCCACATCGGGCGCGATGACGCGCAGCTTGTGCTCGGGCGCCACATTGTAGAAGGCGCTCATGACGAGACGCGCGACATGCGGATTCTGCGAGGTCGTGTAGCAGGTGAAGTGGTCTTCCGCCGTGTCGTAGATGCCGAGCGTCGCGCGCGGCTCCATCGGGTTCGGCGAGAGACGGTTGTTGAAGATGTCGATCTCGGTGACATGGGCGGCACTGGCGATCGCGGCATCGGCCGCGGCACTGTCACCGATCTCCCAGTCGAAGATCAGGTTCCCGGGGGCTTCCGGATGAAGCTGCGGCGCGCCTGATTTCAGAGCATCAACCGCGCCGGTGACGACCGGCAGTTCCTCATACTCGACCGAAACAACCTCCGAGGCATCACGTGCCTCGCCGATGCTGTCGGCCACGACGATGGCGACCGCGTCACCGACGTAGCGCACCGTTTCATGTGCCAGCGGACGCCAGGCGCCCATCTTCATCGGCGTGCCGTCCTTGGAATGGATCATCCAGCCGCAGATCAGGTTGCCGATGCCGTCGGCCAGAAGCTGCTTGCCGTCGAGCACATCGATCACGCCAGGCATGGCCTTGGCGGCAGCGACATCGATCGACTTGATCTTGGCATGTGCATAAGGCGACCGGACGAAATAGGCATATTTCATTCCCGGGACGACCATGTCGTCCGTATACCGGCCCTTGCCGGTCAGAAAACGCTTGTCTTCCTTGCGCGCCACACGCGCGCCGATTCCTTCAACACCCATTGTCTTCTCCTCCAGAGAAACAGGACTTCAGGCAGACGGACAGAGGCAATTGCAGTCGGCATCACAGAGGCCTTGGTCAGGTCTCGGTCGCGGCGACGAAAACTGCCGAAGTCCTTATTCGGCGGCCTGGCGGCCGGCGGTCATCGCTTCATTGGCCGAAAGCACGGCCTTGACGATGTTGTGGTAGCCCGTGCAGCGACAGATATTGCCTTCGAGCTCATGGCGGACGGTGGCTTCGTCGAGCGCACCGTTGTGACGACAGATCATATCGAGCGCCGTCATCACCATGCCGGGCGTACAGAAGCCGCATTGCAGGCCGTGATGTTCCTTGAAGGCCGCCTGCACCGGATGCAGCTCGCCGCCGGAAGACAGACCCTCGATCGTCGTGATCGACGATCCCGAAGCCTGGACGGCCAGGATCGAACAGCTCTTGATCGACTTGCCGTCCATATGCACGACGCAGGTTCCGCATTGCGTGGTATCGCAACCCACATGCGTTCCCGTCAGACCAAGTTTTTCGCGAATGAAATGCACGAGCAGGGTGCGATCCTCGCACTCTCCGCTCACTGTCCGGCCATTCACCGTCAGTGTCACTTTAGCCATGTTGTTCCTCCTCGTGTCTCTCCCGGACACGAGACGCATGGTGTGAGTTTTGTGTGACATGTGCAACTGTCCAGAAGGTCGCAAACGAAAAATTCTGTGCCGCATTGCAGCATCAAACCGCCTGTAAATCCTGGGTTCATCTTCGATGCCTCATGCAATGGAACCACCCGCGAGGGTGTGAGCCACGACCATGGACTTTCCCTTGGTCAAGGTTATGCTCAAGGAAGCCTGAAGCCGCCCGGGGGAGAGCTCGAGCGGCGGGGCATGCAGTCAAAAACAAGACCGGCTCGCCCGGACGCGTGGAACTTGGAGAGATGAAGATGAAGAAAGCTCTTGTGCTGATGCTGGTCGGCCTCACGGTCGCAGGCTGCACCCAGACCGAACGCGGCGCAGGTATCGGCGCTGCCTCCGGCGCGATCATCGGTGGCATTGCCACAGGCAACGTCCGGGGCGCTGCAGTCGGCGCAGCAATCGGTGGCGTTGCAGGCGCAGTCATCGGCAATGTTTCGGAGCAGCCCGGTCAGTGCTACTACCGCGACCGCTACGGCAACCGTTACATCGACGCCTGCCCGCGCGGCTACTAAGGCCGCCCGTCGCAATCGAAACAGGGCGGGGAGATCACACTCCCCGCCTTTTTTCGTAACTGCTCAAAAAGGGGGTATGCGTTAGGGCGCATTTACGCCTAAGTTGTCCGGTGGGTGGGGCACGCCTGACAGATCGCGATGAAAGCGACATGCGTAGACCGAGTGGATGGACATTGCCGAAGTATAGTCTTGCGTTACGGCTAGGGCTCGTATTGTCCGTCGCCAGTCCCCTTCTGCCAGCTGTGGCCACGGAAGCAGCCGCATTCGAGATCTTCGGGATTCGTCTTTTCGGCAGCGATGAGGCGGGGCGCGACGTGATCGACCCGCTGGATTACACAATCACACTCGACACCGGAGAGGCCGACCGTGCGCTCCGGAAATCGCTGGAGCGGACTTCGCTGCTGCTGGCGGAGGAAGACGATCCCGTATCGGGCGACCTCGGCCTCGTCATCAAGGCCCGCGACGACCGCGATCGCCTGATTGCGACACTCTATGAGAACGCCCTTTATGGCGGCGTGGTCTCGGTCACGATCGATGGCCAGGACATCGACAGCCTTCCCCCCAATCCAAGCTTCGACCGGTCACGGCCTGTGCCCGTATCGATCACGATCCAGCCCGGAGCGACATTCACCCTGGGCGAAGTCCGCCTAGAAGGAGATGCCGCACGCCTCGATCCTGCCGAGTTCGATCTGGTGCGCGGAGAGAAAGCAGGTTCTCTGACGATCTTGAAGGCTGCCGAGGCCATGGCCCTCAAGCTCAAGGAAGAAGGCCGCCCCCTGACCGAGGTGACGCGCCGCGACGTGGTGGCCGATCACGAGACGCAGACCATCGACCTGACGATCGCGGTCGAGGCCGGTCCGGTCGCTCCTCTCGGCGCCGTCACCGTAAAGGGTGCTCGATCCGTAAACTCCGACTTCATCGCCTATTACTCGCGCCTCCGTCCCGGCCAGACCTATTCACCCGAGCAATTGCGCAAAGCCGGAGAACGTCTGCGCACGCTCGGCGTCTTCTCGTCGGTCACGGTCAATGAGGCTGAGGGTCTGGAAGCGGACGGATCCTTGCCCATCGGCATCGTGGTGTCGGAAGGAAAGCATCGCTATTTCGGCGTGGGCGCCAGCTATTCATCCGTCGATGGTGGCGGCATCGAAGGCTATTGGGGTCATCGCAATCTCTTCGGCCAGGCGGAATCGCTGCGGATCGAAGGATCGGTGCGCGGGTTGGGCGAACTCGAGAATGTCAGCGACGTCTCGTCGCTCGACTACACGGCCGGCATCACCTTCATAAAGCCGGGCGCCTTCGTCCCCTCGGGAACGCTCGAGGCCAGCATCAAGGGCAGCACGCTCGAGACCGATTATTACGATGCCGCTACGGTGACGGGTAAGGTCTCCTACGCCTATGAACTGACCGATTTCGACACCGTCAACGCAGGCGTTTCGCTCGCCTATGACAGTATCGACGATGCCTTCGGCGACGACAATGAGTACCTGACCTTCGGCTTGCCGATGGGCTATGTTAGGGACACCCGCGACAACCGGCTGAACGCAACCGAAGGCCACTACGGCACCGTGACGCTGACGCCGAGCTACGACTTCTTCGGCCAGACCTTCTTCACATCGCTCGAAGGCTCGATCTCGGCCTATCTCGGGTTTGGCGAGGAGGATCGTTTCGTGCTCGCCGGTCGCCTAAGCGCCGGATCCCTGGTCGGCGGCGGCGATCTCTCGGCCATCCCCGCCACCCGGCGTTTCTTCTCCGGCGGCGGTGGATCGGTGCGCGGTTATGCCTTCCAGGAGATCACGCCGTACAACGCCGCAGATGAAGGCACCGGTGGCCGGTCCTATGTGACGGCCAATCTGGAAGCACGCATCAACGTGACGGAAACGATCGGCATCGTGCCCTTTCTCGATATCGGCACGGTCGCGGACAACACCGTGCCCGATTTCAATGACATCAAGATGGGGGCGGGTTTCGGGCTGCGTTACATGACCCCGTTCGGCCCCTTGAGGCTGGATGTGGCAGTTCCGCTGGATCCTTACGATGGCGGCAGCCGTTATGCCATCTATGCCGGCATTGGTCAGAGTTTCTGACCGAGCAAGACAGGACGACAGTAAGCATGATCTGGTTGAAGCGCATCCTGACCTGGACGATCCGGCTCATGGGCGGCCTCGTGGCCGCGATGATCGCGCTGTTCGTCGTCGTGATCCTGGTCGGCGGTTTATCCCGAACGGGGAGCCAGTTTCTGGCCGACCGGATCGCGGCCCTTGTCTCGACAGACAACAGACAGATCACCCTCTCCGGCACAGGCCCGCTCCTGAGCAGCCAGTTCTCCGTGGAGCGGATTACGGTCGCCGACAGCGAAGGTGTCTACGCCTCGATCGAAGACCTCGCACTCGACTGGACGCCGCGGGACCTGATCCGCAAGCGCTTCACGGCAGAACGCATCTCGGCCCGGCAAGTGACCGTCAGCCGCGCGCCCCTGCCCTCGGCGGAACCGCAACCGGAGACAGAAGAGCCGTTCTCGCTGCCGGTTGAAATCGACATCGCGACCATAGACCTACCCTCGATCGCCATTGGTGAAGCGCTCATCGAGCGCGAACTCCCATTGTCAGCTCAAGGGTCGCTGCAGATCGTCAGCGAAACCATTGCCAGCCGCCTGACCGCGACACGTCTGGACGAACCCGGCAACAATGCTGTTGTCGATCTCCTTTATGCGCCCAACGATAACCAGTTGCGCATCAATCTCGATTATCAGGAACCCGCAGCAGGCCTTCTTGGCGAGCAGCTGCAACTGCCGGGCCAGCCGGCACTGGCGATCGAGGTCGACGGTGATGGGCCGCTCGACGACTGGGCCGGCCAGATCATGGCCTCGCTGGATGGAGAGCGCACGATCACCGTCGATGCGACCCACAAGCTCGCTGCAGATGGTACGCGCGCCCTGACCGCAACAGGTGGCGGCCGCTTCTCGGGGCTCCTGCCGCCCGAGCTGCGTGACATCTTCGCGGGCGACACCGCAATCGACCTGGCGACGATACTCGGCACCGACGGATCGGTCGCGATCGAAAGGGGCCGCTTCACGACGGCCTCGGCGGAGGTCACGGCCGCCGGCCGCTACGATCCAAACGGCCAGAATGACCTGCGTCTCTCCGCTCGCGCGACCGGCGAGCCCGTCGGCATCACATCGCAATCGCCGGACTTCACGGGCGGCCTGAAGCTGCGGAGCCTGGATCTGACCCTCAACGGTCAGGCTCCGGCAGCAGCGCTCTCGCTGCGTGCCGACCTCGCAGAGCTCAGCCTTCCCCAGGGCACATTCTCGGACATCGCGCTGACCGCCGACAGTGACAGTTTCGACCTCGCCAACCGGCAGGGCCCGGTAAACCTCGGCGTCACCGTGCAGGGCACTGACATCCGCGATGCCGAAATCCGGCCTTATGTCCGCGGCCCGCTGACGCTTACGGCACCGCTCGTCGTCTCCAGCGACGCCATTTCCTTCGAGCAGCTCGTTTTTGACAGCAATGGCCTCGACCTGCAGGGATCCGGCACCTACACGCTGGCCAGCAACGGTTTTTCCGGCAGGCTCGCCGTTCAGGCGGTCCCCGACCTTTTGCCGCCAGCGCTGTCGAGCCGCCTGCAGGGGCCGGTAGATCTGTCTGCCCGTGTCGATTTCGTCGCGCCGCGCGCCATTGCGCTGCGCGAGATCGTGCTCGTGAGCGACATTGCCCAGGCGGAAGGTTCTCTCTCCCTGGATCAGGACGGCATTCTGGCCACCGATCTGACGGGCCAACTCCGCGATATCGGCCTCTTCGTCGAGCGTATCCAGGCGCCAGCCTCCTTCAATCTGTCGGCATCGGGTCCGCTCGACGCTTTGGAGGCGACGGTCAACCTCGCAGTCGATGAAGGGCAGGCAGCCGGTTATCGCATCGAGAATCTCACCGTTCTGGTCGACGGCGTCGCCAATCGACAGGCACCCAGCGGCAACCTGACAGTCAGCGGCCAGATTGACGGGAAACCGCTGGATGCCAAGGCCGAGGTGGTGAGCGCCGAGGGCAAAACGACCGTCGATGCCATCGATCTCGCGATCGGTCCGAACCGCCTGACCGGCGCGCTCAATCTGGGCCCGGACTTCCTGCCGGCCGGGGATGTGTCCTTCGATTTTCCTGATATCAGCCTGCTTGCCGCACTCGCTGGCCAGACGATCGGTGGCGACCTAAAGGGAAATGTCTCCCTCCAGTCGACGGAGGGGCGGCTGTCGGCTGACGTCGAAGCCTCCGGCTCTGCCACTACGCAGGGCAATCTCGCCATCAGCGAGCCGCGCGTCGACCTGAGAGTGACGGATGTGTCGGCTCTTGCCGCAGAGGGCACCATCCGCGCATCGAGCGTGGCCTCGGGCGCAAATCGGCTGGAAAGCGTGGCGCTCGATTTCACCCGGGCGGGCTCCGAGACAGAGTTTGACCTCTCGGGACAGTATGACAACGCGCCCGTCGTTCTCAGGGGAGCACTCAGCCAGAACCCGGAAGGTCTCTCCGTGGCCGTACAGGAGCTGCGTGCGGCACCGCGTAGCATTGCGCTTGCCCTCGCAAACCCGACTTCGGTTCGCATCGCCGACGGAGAAGTTTCCATCGCAGACACGGTGATCTCAGCAGGCTCCGGCCGAGTCGCCGTGTCCGGCACCGTCGGTGAGACACTCGATCTAACCGCAAATATCCAGGCTCTTCCAGCCTCCCTCGCGGCGACCCTTGCTCCGCAACTTTCCCCGGAAGGCAGCATCTCCGGCACCGTCACGGTCAGCGGCTCGCCGTCGGCGCCGGTGGCGGACTACCGGCTCGACTGGCAGGGCGCCGCAATCACGCAAACGCGGAGTGCCGGTCTCGCCCCATTCGGGATCACCGCCAATGGTCGTTTCGAAAACCAGACCCTCACCCTGGAAAGCGGCATCAACGGCGGTGGCATCGGCCTCACCGCAGGCGGCAATGTCTCGCTTCAGAGCGGCCCGGGCCTCGATATCCGCGTCCAGGGAGAGGTCCCCCTCTCTGCCGCCAATGGCCAACTCGCGGCCCAGGGCCTGGTTGCCGAAGGCAATGCTAGCGTCAACCTGACGATCGGCGGCACCGGCGCAGAGCCCCGGATCACCGGCACGGTGTCGACCAGCGGCGCCCGGATTGTCGACGTCAGGCGTAACCTTGCAATCGAGCAGATCGCGACGACGGTGAACCTCACCGGCACCCGGGCTGAGATTGGCAGCCTGACCGGGAACCTCGCGACCGGCGGTCGTGTCTCGGCAAGCGGCAGCATCGATATCGCAAGCCCCGGCCTGCCGGCCGACCTGACGATCAACCTTGACCAGGCCGTCTATGTCGACGGCAACACCGTGACCAGCACGGCGGATGGCAGGCTGACCCTTACGGGGCAGCTGTTGAACGGACCGACGCTTGCCGGCGCGATCAACCTGTCGCGCACCTCGATCACTCTGTCCGAGAGCCGCCCGGCAAGCCTGCAGGCGCTGGATATCGAGCATCGCAATGCACCGGCTGCGGTTCAGCGTCAGCAACGCGAGCAGCAACCGGCGGAAGGCCGCTCGTCCAGCGCGCCGATTGCCTTGGACCTCACCATTTCCTCCCCCACCCAGACCTTCGTGCGGGGACGCGGCATTGATGCCGAGCTTGGCGGGACGATCTCGTTGACCGGCTCGGCAGCAGCACCTGTGGTCTCCGGCGCCTTCGAACTGCGGCGCGGCCGCATGCAGATCCTGACGAAGCGCCTCGACATCACGCGTGCAACGATCACCTTCGGCGGCGACCTCGTGCCCCTTCTCGATCTCGAAGCGACAACGACCTCGGGTAATGCCACCATCGTCATTCTGCTCACCGGACTTGCCAGCAATCCCCAGGTGAGCTTCAGCTCGACACCGTCCCTGCCGCAGGACGAGATCCTGGCCCAGCTGATCTTTGGACAATCATTGTCGCGGCTCTCGCCCCTGCAGATCGCACAGCTTGCCGATGCTGCAGCCCAGCTCGCCGGTGGGCGCGGCACCTCACTTTTCCAGTCGCTGCGCAGCACGCTCGGCATTGACGATCTCGACATATCCACGGATGAGACCGGCGGCACGAGCATCAGCGCCGGCAAGTATCTGAACGACCGCACCTACATCGAACTGCAGCAGAGCGGCAGCGGCGGTGCCAAGGCGGTGATCAATCTCGACATCGGGCGAGGCTTGAAGCTGAAGGGTGAGGCCGGCGGATCCGGCGCCGGTGGCGGCATTTTCTACGAGAAGGAATACTGACCCGCGGGAAGAGGCTTACTGCCCGCGCGTCAGGCCACCTTGCTGGTTTTCAGAAGGATGTTGGATTCGGTGAAGTTGATCCCCTCGATCAACCGGATCCGTCTGAGCGTCTCGTCGAAACTGGCAAGATCCCGCTCTTCCAACTCGGCGATGAAATCCCATTTGCCATTGGTGCTGTGCAGCGAACGGACCTGTGGCATGCCGCGCAACTGATGGGCCACCCGATCGGCGAACTTGCCGACAACCTCGATCATGATGATGGCCCGTACACCCGTCGGCTGGATTTCGCTGCCGGTGAGGATCGTGAAAGCAGCAATCGTTCCGTTCGCCACGAGCCGGTCGATCCGCGCAGAAATCGTCGCGCGCGAGGCGCCGGTCATGGCCGCGAGAGACGCGACAGGCAGGCGGGCATTCTGGCGAAGCGCCCCGAGGATGCTGCGGTCGAGATCGTCCATCTTTACAAACTGTCACATACTGGTTGCGATATGCGCAAACTATAGCGCTTTGTGACGAAGTTCCACCTTTTTGACAACGGCACTTTGGCCGATCATGGCGCGACAGGACAGATAAGGACGAGACATGGACAAGCAGCAGAAAACCGTGGCGCTGATCGGGGTACCTCTCGAGGAAGGGTCCGGGCGTGGTGGTTGCGCCATGGGTCCGGCGGCATACCGCATTGCCGGCATTGCATCTGCCCTTGGTGATCTTGGGTTTCACGTCGAGGATCGTGGCGATCTTCGACCTGCACCGGCTTTGGACCTTCCCGAGATGGAGCGCGCCAAACATTTGCCGATCGTCGGCGCCTTCACCCGGGCGATCGAGGCAGAGACCTATGGGGCGGCGACAGGAGGTGCAGTTCCGATCCTGCTCGGCGGCGACCATAGCCTGTCAATGGGCAGCGTGTCGGGCATGGCCCGCTATGCTGCAGAGCTCGGGCGCCCGCTTTACGTCCTCTGGCTCGACGCCCATTCGGACTTCAACGCGCCGGAAACCTCGCCCTCGGGCAATATCCACGGCATGCCCGTGGCATTCTTCTGTGGCAAGGCGGAATTCGCGCCGATCCTGAGCCCCGATCGCCCCTTCGTCGATCCTAAGCGCGTCTACCAGATCGGCATCCGCTCGGTGGACGAGGAGGAGCGCCGTCTGATCCGGGAGAACGCGGTCAACGTCTTCGACATGCGCGCCGTCGACGAAGAAGGCATGGGCAGCATCGTCAAGCGCATCCTGGCGGATGTCCGCGCGGCAGGCGGCCTTTTGCATGTCAGCCTCGATGTTGATTTCCTCGATCCGGACGTGGCGCCGGGCGTCGGCACGACAGTTCCGGGTGGCGCAACCTTCCGCGAGGCGCATCTCATTATGGAGCTGCTGCATGACAGCGAGCTGGTCTCTTCACTCGATCTGGTGGAACTGAATCCCTTCCTGGACGATCGCGGCCGAAGCGCCCGGGTCATGGTGGAGCTGGCAGCCAGCCTGTTTGGCAGACGCATCCTCGATCGTCCGACAAGGGGCGGTTGACTGGAGCGTTGTGAACGTTGGCTGTAAACAAGATCGCTCCGGGCAAATGCTCGCCGCAGGTAACTTTGCTCTAAATTTTATGGAAGATGAACGATAATCGCTCACCAAATTGCTGGAGTATTGTTGAACATTGACGATCTCTTAAGCAGCGCAGGCTAAAACTAACCCATGGTTGCAGGAATAGTCGCTGCAGCGTTGATGGGAGTTCGTCATGACCTTGGTGGCTTTTCCGGGGCTTGAATCCAAAGCGGTGCTTGATGCACTGGGCAAATCACAGGCGATCATCGAGTTCAAACTCGACGGCACGATCATCACCGCGAATGAGAATTTCTGTCGCGTGCTGGGCTACAGGCTAGACGAGATCAAGGGGAAACATCACAGGATCTTCTGCGACCCGGCCTATACCGCGACGCCCGATTACCGGGAGTTCTGGGCGATGCTCAATCGCGGTCAATTCGAGAGCCGCGAATACAAGCGTATCCGCAAGGATGGCAGCGAGGTCTGGATCCAGGCATCCTACAACCCTGTCTACCGCGGAGGCAAACTTGCTAAGATCGTCAAGTTCGCGACGGACATAACCGCAGCCAAGCTGAAAGCGGCAGAAGACGCCGGCAAGCTCGATGCCATCTGCCGCGTCCAAGCCACGATCGAGTTTACGACAACAGGCGAAATCCTGACCGCCAACAAGAATTTCCTGTCGACGCTCGGATACACGCTGGGTGAAATCGCCGGCAAGCATCACTCCATGTTCTGCGAGCCGGAATACACCCGTTCCGAGGCCTATCGCGACTTCTGGAAGACGCTGGCCGCTGGCCAGTTCGTTTCGCAGGAATTCAAGCGCATCGGCAAGGGCGGCAAGGTGGTCTGGATACAGGCCTCCTACAACCCGATCTTCGACGCCAGCGGCCGTGTCTTCAAGGTGGTGAAATATGCAACCGACATTACGGGTCGGGTGAACGCCGTCGACGAAATCGCGAAGGGATTGACCGCACTCGCCCAGGGCGACCTGACCGCGACCATCGACAAGCCCTTTATCCCATCGCTCGAACAGATCCGCGTGGACTTCAACGCTGCCATGGCGCGCGTCGCAGCGGCCATGCAGAATGTGAGTCAAAATACAGTCGCTATTGCCTTAGGCTCGTCGCAGATCCGCGAAGCCTCCAGCAATCTGGCGAAACGCACAGAGCAGCAGGCAGCAGCCGTTGAAGAAACGGCCGCCGCGCTCGAACAGATTACCCAGACGGTCGCCGACAGCTCGAAGCGGGCCAACGAAGCTGGGCAACTTGTCGCCCGCACCAAGGAAGGAGCGGAAAAGTCCGGCTTCGTGGTGAAGAACGCGATCGAGGCTATGGGCAAGATCGAGAACTCCTCAAAGGAGATTTCGAACATCATCGGCGTGATCGACGACATCGCCTTCCAGACCAATCTTCTGGCCCTGAACGCTGGCGTCGAGGCAGCCCGTGCGGGTGAAGCCGGCAAGGGCTTCGCAGTGGTCGCCCAGGAAGTCCGCGAATTGGCTCAACGCTCGGCAACGGCTGCGAAAGAGATCAAGGCGCTGATCAACACCTCGTCCGATCAGGTGAAGACCGGCGTGCAGCTTGTCGGCGAAACCGGCAAGGCGCTCGAACAGATCGTCACGGAAGTCCAGGACATCAACCGCAACGTCATTGCAATTGTTGAGGCCTCGCGCGAGCAATCCACCGGTCTTTCGGAGATCAACAAGGCGGTCAACGCCATGGACCAGAACACCCAGCAGAACGCGGCGATGGTCGAAGAATCGACCGCTGCGAGCCACAGCCTCGCAAAACAGGCGGCTGCACTGCGCGAACTGGTGTCACAGTTTAGAATTGGGCAACACTCTTCGCATAAAGTCATGGAAGCGCGTCCCGATGCTTCACCTGTGGCATCACCGGCACGCAAACTCATGGCGAGTGTCGCTCGCGCCGCAGGTGGCGCCGCTGCCGCCAAGGTACAGGAAGGTTGGGAAGATTTCTAATGGCAACTATCAGCTCCACCAGTTTCGGCAGCGAGACCCTCGAGATCATCGCCTTCCGGCTTCATGATCAGGAGTTCTGCGTCAAGACCACGACCATCCGCGAAATTCGCGGCTGGGCACCGTCCACGCCGATCCCGCATGCACCGGCCGATGTTATCGGTGTCATGAACCTTCGTGGGTCGGTTATTCCGATCATCGACCTGGCTTATAAGCTCGGCATGAAGAGCACCGTCGCCAACGAGCGTTCGGCCATCGTCGTTGCCGAAGTCCACAACATGGTCATCGGCATGCTGGTCGACCGCGTTTCGGACATCCTGACCATCCCGTCGAGCCAGGTTCAGCCGGTTCCGGAAGTTTCGGCCTCCTTCGACAAAACCTTCTCGGAAGGCATCATTGCCAACGAGAACGGCATGATCTGCTTCCTGAACCTTGCCAAGATGTTCAAGGGCAGCGATCTGGAAGACCTGGCCGCCTGATCAGGCGACAGACATCCGTTTGGAAAGGGCAGCGCTTCACGGCGCTGCCCTTTCGCGTTCCAGCACCTGGTTGATCTCGGCGTCGCACTGCCCTACCAGACGGCAACAAATCCGGGAGGCGAGACGATGAAACTGCTGCTGATCCACACGGGTGGAACAATCGGGATGGCCGAGACGCCGGAAGGACTGGCACCCCTGAAGGGGCTCGTGGAAGAAGCGATCGCGGCACGCCTGCCCGCAGGCACCGTTTTGACAACGGCCGTCTTCGATCCCTTGCTCGATAGCGCCGATGTCGGCCCCCGTCACTGGAACCGCATGTTGGAGACCATCCGCAGCCATCCGGACGCAGCCGTGATCATCACCCACGGCACCGACACAATGGCCTTTTCCGGTGCTGCCCTGAGCCAGGCTCTCGCGGGGGAGAACAGGCGCGTGATCCTGTGCGGCTCGATGCTGCCGCTCGGACAGGAGGGTGATGCCGAAGGCAATCTCGAACTGGCGATCTCGGCCGCGACGGACAGCGAGCCCGGCGTCTTCCTCGCCTTCGCAAAAAGGCTTCTGGCGGCCGATGGGCTCGTCAAGCATGACAGCCACGCAGTGGATGCCTTTCGCTCCCAGCCGCAGGCAGCACAGGAGGCACCAAAGCAGCGGACGTTTGACGACCGCAAGCTCGCCATTCTGACGCTCTCCCCGGGGATCCCGGCAGATGCGCTGAAGGCCATGCTCAGAGCGCTTGATGGCGCAGTGCTTCGCATCTTTGGTGCCGGCACGGCGATGAATGATCCCGCGATCCTGGACGTGCTCTCCGAGGCGGTGGGAAGCGGCAAGCGTCTGCGCGCTGTCAGCCAATGCGAGGCCGGTGGCTTGTCACCGGGCGCCTATGCAGCCGGTGCTGGCCTCTGGGGGACAGGCATCGAGAATGGCGGCACCGAGACGCCGGAAGCCGCCCTCATCCATCTCTGGCTGAACTGACGAAAGCTCCTCGGTCATCCCGCTTGTTCAACGGACATCGCCCGCTTAGGACCAGCGCCTTGCTCAGGGCGTGGTTTCCGGGATGCTCAGCTCCGAAAGCGTCTCGCCTGCGACCACACCTTTGCCGCCGGGTGCCCCAGCTGCAGCCTCCTGACCGACGCCGACCGCGGTGGAATCGGGCTCACCCGGGCGCTTGATGCTGCTGGCGGCTTCGATCACCAGAGGCAGAAAACCGGCATCTGGGACCGCCACCAGTTCGAAGAAGCGCCGGCGCATGCGGACCTCCCAGAACTTGTTGATATGCGTCGCCACGCCCTCTACCCGCACGTCCTCCGGCTGCGACAGGAAGAAGGTGGCGATCTGATTGGCCATGCGGATCAGCTTGGCGTCGGTGCCGGTCTCAGACATGCATTGCTACTCCCTCGACCACGCGGTCCGGTCGGGTAAAAATTTCAAAATCTTCGTCACGGGCGATGCCGATCAGGGTAATCCCAGCCTGCGCTGCCGTGCGAATGGCGAGTGCCGTCGGCGCGGAGATGGCGATCAGGATCGGCGCACCAAGTGCTGCCGTCTTCTGCACCATCTCCACCGAGAGGCGGCTAGTCACGACGACCGCGCCCAGCGAAGCATCCCAGCCGCCCAGCAAGACGGCACCGACGAGCTTGTCGAGCGCATTGTGCCGACCGACATCTTCGCGAACGGCAACCAGCCCTTCGTGGGGGCTATAGAAACCAGCCGCATGCACGGCGCGGGTCTGGCGGTTGAGAGCCTGAGCGGCACCGAGTAACGTCATCGCATCCGCGATCTCACGGGCGGTCAGTCGCACGTCATCCGACCCCACAGGCCGCACCGCTCGGCTCGCCTGCTCGATCGATTCGATGCCACAGAGACCGCAGCCGACAGGCCCGGCCATGCGCCGACGTCGGGCAGTCAGCGCCTCCGCAGCCATGTCCTTCAGCGTCACCTGGACGTCGATCCCCTCGCCTGCTTCGATCGCTTCAACCGAAACGACATCGCCTGCGCGCTCGATGATGCCTTCGGCGAGCGAAAAGCCCACGGCAAAGTCCTCAAGATCATCGGGCGTCGCCATCATGACGGCATGCGTGGAGCCGCCATAGGAAAAGGCGATCGGCACCTCCTCCGGCACGAGCCGACTGCTGCTCGAAACGAGCCCGTGGCTCGCCTTGAGACCGCCGACGATCCGCGCCGTGGAGCCGATCACATCACTCATTCCGCCGCTTCCAGCTTACCGACGATCCGCCGCGACTGACGAGATAGCTCCTCATAATCTTCCTGCCACTCGGTGGGGCCATTCGATGGCGAGACCTGAACGGCGGTGACCTTGTATTCCGGGCAATTGGTTGCCCAGTCGGAATAGTCGGTGGTGATGACATTGGCCTGCGTATTCGGGTGATGGAAGGTGGTGTAGACCACGCCCGGGGCCACGCGATCGGTGATCAGCGCTCGAAGCGTCGTATCGCCCGCACGGCTGGCAAGCTTAATCCAGTCCCCATCCTTCACGCCGCGCTGTTCGGCATCATGCGGATGGATCTCCAGCCGGTCCTCCTCGTGCCAGACCACGTTTTCGGTACGCCGCGTCTGGGCGCCGACATTGTACTGGGAAAGGATGCGCCCGGTCGTCAGCAGCAGCGGGAAGCGCGGGCCGGTACGTTCGTCGGTGGCGACATATTCGGTGCGGATGAACTTGCCCTTGCCGCGCACGAAGCCGTCGACATGCATGATCGGCGATCCCACAGGGAACTTCTCGTTGCAGGGCCACTGCACCGAGCCCATCTTTTCGAGATAATCGTAGGAAACCCCGGCAAAGCTTGGCGTGGTCGCGGCGATCTCGTCCATGATTTGCGATGGATGCGTGTAGTTCCAGGTGAGTCCCATGGCCTGGGCGAGCTTCTGGGTGACTTCCCAGTCGGCATAGCCGTTCTTCGGGCTCATCACCTTGCGCACGCGGTTGATACGCCGCTCGGCATTGGTGAAGGTGCCATCCTTTTCCAGGAAGGTCGAGCCCGGCAGGAAGACATGCGCGTAGTTGGCGGTTTCGTTGAGGAAGAGGTCGTGCACGACGACGCATTCCATCGCAGCGAGTCCAGCCGAGACATGTTTCGTGTCCGGGTCGGACTGCAGGATGTCTTCGCCCTGGATGTAGATGCCCTTGAAGGAGCCATCGACGGCGGCATCCAGCATATTGGGGATGCGCAGGCCCGGCTCGTTGCTGAGTTCCACGCCCCAGAGCTTTTCAAAGGTCTCGCGGGTGGCGTCATCCGAGACGTGCCGATAGCCCGGCAGCTCATGCGGGAAGGAGCCCATGTCGCAGGAACCCTGGACATTGTTCTGACCACGCAGCGGGTTCACGCCCACACCGGGGCGACCGATATTGCCGGTCACCATTGCGAGGTTGGCAATCGCCATGACGGTGGTCGAGCCCTGGCTGTGTTCGGTGACGCCGAGGCCGTAATAGATCGCGCCATTGCCGCCGGTGGCGAAGAGCCGCGCGGCACCGCGCAGTTCGGCGGCGGGTACGCCGGTAAACTTCTCGGTCTCTTCCGGGGAGTGCTCCGATTCCGAGACGAAGGCGGCCCAGTCCTCGAATTCGGACCAGTCGCAGCGTTCGCGGATGAAGGCTTCAGCGAACAGGCCTTCAGTGACGATGACATGGGCGAGTGCGGTCAGCACAGCGACATTGGTGCCGGGCTTGAGTGGCAGATGGTAAGCCGCTTCCACATGCGGCGTGCGCACGAGATCGATGCGGCGCGGATCGATGACGATCAGCTTGGCACCCTGGCGGAGCCGCTTTTTCAGACGCGAGCCGAAGACCGGGTGGCCATCGGTCGGGTTGGCGCCGATGACCAGCACCACGTCGGAATGCTCGACCGAATCGAAGTTCTGCGTACCGGCTGAGGTGCCAAAGGCCTGGCCGAGACCATAACCGGTCGGCGAGTGGCAGACGCGGGCGCAGGTGTCGACATTGTTGTTGCCGAAGCCGGCGCGGATGAGTTTCTGGACGAGATAGGTTTCTTCGTTCGTGCAGCGCGACGAGGTGATGCCGCCGATGGCTTCGCGGCCATACTGGTACTGGATGCGCTTGAACTCGGATGCGACATGCGCATAGGCCTCTTCCCAGGTCACTTCACGCCAGGGATCTGTGATCTTCTCGCGGATCATCGGATTGAGGATGCGGTCCTTGTGGCTGGCATAGCCATAGGCGAAGCGACCCTTGACGCAGGAATGGCCGCGATTGGCCTGACCATCCTTCCACGGCACCATGCGCACCAGCTCTTCACCGCGCATCTCCGCCTTGAAGGAACAGCCGACGCCGCAATAGGCGCAGGTGGTGACGGCAGAATGCTCCGGCTGGCCGATAGCGATGACGGACTTTTCCGTCAGCGTCGCGGTCGGGCAAGCCTGCACGCAGGCGCCGCAGGAAACGCATTCCGACGATAGGAAGGCTTCATGCGCGCCCGGCGATACTCGGCTGTCGAAGCCACGGCCCTCGATGGTCAGCGCAAACGTACCCTGCACCTCTTCACAGGCGCGCACGCAGCGCGAACAGACGATGCATTTGGACGGGTCATAGGTGAAGTAAGGATTGCTCTCGTCCTTCGGCATCCACTGGGCGTTGATGGCACCCTCGGCAGACCGGGCCTTCACGTGGTTCTCCCCTTCATAGCCGTAGCGCACATCACGCAGGCCGACGGCACCGGCCATGTCCTGCAGCTCGCAGTCACCGTTGGCCGCACAGGTGAGACAGTCGAGCGGGTGGTCGGAGATATAGAGCTCCATCACGCCCTTGCGGATGGCCTTGAGCCGCTCCGTCTGGGTGTGAACGATGATGCCGGGTGCCACGGGCGTGGTGCAGGAGGCGGGAGTACCATTGCGGCCCTCCACCTCGATCAGACAGAGACGGCAGGAGCCGAAGGCATCGACCATGTCGGTGGCGCAGAGTTTCGGCACCTGGATGCCGGCCTCCATAGAGGCGCGCATGATCGACGTGCCCTCGGGAACCGTGATCGCTCGACCATCGATGGTGAGTGTCACCATCTTCTCCGAGCGCGAGGCGGGCGTGCCGTAGTCGATTTCATGGATCAGGGACATGCCGCTTACCTCTCCGCCGTCATCCTCGGGCTTGTCCCGAGGATCTGTTGCGTCTGAATTTCGGGTGTCGGTTCAGTTGTGCACGTCACCCCCATGGTTATCTCGGTAGATCCTCGGGACAAGCCCGAGGATGACGGCGAAGAAAACACACTCATTCCGCTGCCTCCCGAACCGGGGTGGGCGCAAAATCTTCCGGAAAATGCGTCATGGCACTCATGACCGGATAAGGCGTGAAACCACCCAGCGCACACAGCGAACCGAATTTCATGGTGTTGCAGAGATCCTCCAGCAGCACCTTGTTCTTCTCCGGCTCGATGCCGCGGGCGATCTTGTCGACCGTCTCTACGCCGCGTGTCGAACCGATACGACAGGGCGTGCACTTGCCGCAGCTTTCGACGGCGCAGAACTCCATGGCGAAACGCGCCTGCTTCAGCATGTCGGCGCTGTCGTCGAAAACCACCACGCCGGCATGGCCGATCAGGCCACCGGCCGCAGTAAACGCCTCGTAGTCGAAGATCGTGTCGAACAGCGAGGGCGGGAAATAGGCGCCGAGCGGCCCGCCGACCTGGACGGCCTTGACCGGGCGGCCGGAGATCGTGCCGCCGCCGATCTCATTGATCAGCTGGCCGAGCGGCAGGCCGAAGGCCGTCTCATAGAGGCCGCCATGCTTGAGATTGCCGGCGAGCTGGATCGGGATCGTGCCATGCGAGCGGCCGACGCCGAAGTCGCGGTAGAACGCAGCGCCGCGATCCATGATGACGGGGATCGAGGCGAGCGACATGACGTTGTTAACGACGGTCGGCTTGCCGAACAGGCCCTGGAGCGCCGGAAGCGGCGGCTTGGCCCGCACCACGCCGCGCTTACCCTCAAGACTGTTGAGCAGCGAGGTTTCCTCGCCGCAGACATAAGCCCCGGCCCCCATTCGCACTTCCATGTCGAAGGCATAGGCCGAACCCATCACCGATGGGCCAAGGATGCCCGCAGCCCTCGCAATCTCGATCGCCTCCTCCATGACGGCAATCGCATGCGGATATTCGGAGCGGGTGTAGACATAGCCCTTGGTGGCGCCGACTGCGATGCCCGCAATCGCCATGCCTTCGATTAACACAAAGGGATCACCCTCCATGATCATTCGGTCGGCGAAGGTGCCGCTGTCGCCCTCGTCAGCATTGCAGACGATGTATTTCTGGTCGGCCTTCGCGTCCGCGACCGTCTTCCACTTAATGCCGGTCGGGAAGCCGGCGCCGCCACGACCGCGCAAGCCACTGTCGGTGACCTGTTTGACGATCTCGACCGGTGTCATGGCGATGGCATTGGCGAGACCCTTGAGGCCCTGATAGTGGCGGTAGTCATCGAGCGAGAGCGGATCGGTGACGCCGCAGCGGGCGAAGGTCAGCCGCGTCTGGCCCTTGAGGAAGGGAATGTCCTGGGTGAGGCCATGGCCAAGCGGATGATCGCCGCCATCAAGGAAACCGGCATCGAAGAGCGAGGGCACCTCGGAGGCCTTGACGGGGCCATAGGCGACGCGGCCCTTCTCGGTGCGAACCTCGACCAGCACTTCCAGCCACAGCATGCCGCGTGAGCCATTGCGCACGATGGTGACATCCCTGCCGCGCGCCTTGGCTTCACGTTCGATGGCAGCCGCCACCTTGTCGGCACCAACGGCAAGCGCTGCCGCATCGCGGGGGACGAAGACGGTCACGCTCATGAGCGCACCTCCGCCAGAATGTCGCTAAGACAGTGTTCGTCGAGCCGGGCATGCAGCTCACCGTCAAGCATGGCAGCCGGCGCCTGGGCGCAGAGGCCAAGACAGAAGACGGGTTCGAGAGTGACGGCACCGTCAGCCGTCGTCTCGTGCCAGTCGATGCCGAGTTTGGCTTTGATCTTCTCCGCCAGAGGCTCGCAGCCCATCGACTGGCAAGCCTCGGCGCGACAGAGCTTTAGAACGTGTCGTCCGGCCGGTTGCGCGCGGAAATCGTGGTAGAAGGTGATGACGCCGTGGACCTCTGCGCGCGACAGGTTCAGCGCGCTGGCGATGATCTGCTTGGCGACTTCCGGAATGTAACCGAATTCCTCCTGCACACGGTGCAGGATCGGCAGCATCGACCCCTCCAGATGTTGCAACTCGGCGATCACAGCCGATATGCGGGCGGAAACATCGTCTGCAGCCACACGAATGTTCATCGAAATCCTCCTCACCTGCCGAGCTCTGGCAGGTTCGTTTATCGGAAGATGATGATGGGTCCGATGTCAGGAGGTCAATACGGCGCTTCCGTCGCTCGATAGAAGATTTCTATCAAAGGCATTCGAGGTTGCCAGAAGCCGTGCCTCATGCAGTAGCCCCGAGACCAGCGGAGTGAAGGGTTCGCGATGCGTGGCGACCAGCCCGACCAGATGTTCGGCCTCGGGCGCGGTGATCGGGATCATCCGGATCTCCTCGCCGAAGCCGAAGGATTCCGCGACGTTTCTCGGCATGATCGAGGCCCATTTGCCGGTCCGGATATGCGAGAAGAGCACGATCATCGAATTGGATTCGAGTGTCGGCTTGGGCGACACGCCCGCCTCAGTCATGTGCTGGTTGATGATCCGGCGGTTCTGCATATCGGCGGTCAAGAGACAGAGCCGGAGATCGGCGACCTCGCTCCAGGTGACGCTGTCACGATCGGCAAGCGGGGTGCCGACAGCCGTGATCAGGTGATAACGCTCCGAATAGAGCGGCACGCTGGTGACACGCCCGAGTGGCTCGTTGTCGAGATAAGTGATGCCGGCGTCGATCTCGAGGTTTTCCAAGAGGCTCAAGACCTGCAGCGAGGTGCGCGACAGGACGGAAAACGTGACGTCCGGATGGCGGGTCTGGAAGGGTTCGGTCAGCTTCTGCACCATGGCAAGTGCCGTGGGGATGACTGCCAAGCGTATATGGCCTGCAAGACCCCGGCGCGCGGCGCGCATCTCCTCGCGCATCGTGCGGGTATCGCCGACGATCCGCCTTGCCCATTCGAGCACCCGTTGACCTTCCGGCGTGAGACCGAGAAAGCGCGAGCCGCGCTGCACAAGCATCACGCCCAGCTGTTCTTCGAGTTGCCGGATGCCGGCAGACAGCGTCGGTTGCGTCACGCCGCATTCCTCCGCAGCGCGACCGAAATGCTGCTGGCGGGCGAGCGCGATGAAGAATTCCAGTTTGTCGATCATGTCCCCGCCCTACGATCGCGCCGAAGCTCTCAGGCCTCGGTGAGGGCTTCTGCTTCACCGTGCATGACGGGCGCCGGGCCGCAATACATCTTGTAGAGCACGGAGATCAGTTCGGCGAGTTGCGGATCGGCGATACGGTAGTAGATCTGCCGTCCCTCGCGGCGGGTCTGGACAACCTTGTCGCTTCTAAGCCGCGCGAGCTGCTGGGAAACCACAGCCTGCTGGATGCCCAGAAAGTGCTCGATCTCCGTGACGGTCTTCTCGCCCTGGCAGAGCATGCAAAGCATCAGCAGGCGCGTCTCGTGCGACAGCGCCTTCAGAAGACCACTGGCCGCACGCGCCTTCGAAAGAAAGTCGTCGAGAGCCTCAGGGGTGAGTGGCGGCGTTTCGGTCATGACGAGGTCCAGCAATCGAGATGCGCTTCTGAATAAGCGCGACGGCAGAATGGCTGCGCGAGCAGTCTAGCATATAGGCTGCCTTACCTACAAAGGAATGGCGTTGGCCCGTTCCTTCAAAAGCGACGCGCTGCGGTTCAAGGCCGCATATTCCGTCTCGTCCAGATCCGGGAACAGATCGGCCAGAACGCCCTCGGCACCGATCACACGTGGGATCGACAGCGCGACGTCACGAACACCGGCCACCTCTGCTGTCGTGATGGAGACGGAAAGAACGTCCCGCTGGTCGCGGGCGATCGCCTTGACGATGCGAGCGAGACCAGCACCAATGCCGTAATAGGTCGAGCCCTTGCCGTTGATAATCTTGTAGGCCGCGTTGCGCACGCCATCGTCGATCTGCGCGCGCACCTCTGCGGTGAGCGGAGACCCGACCTGGGCGGCGAAGGACGAGAGTGGGACGGAGCCGGCGCGCGCGCTCGTCCAGGCAAGCACCTCGCTATCTCCATGTTCGCCGAGCACATAGGCATGCACCGATTGGGGCGAAATCCCAAGATGCCGACCGACCAGGCTGCGGAAGCGGGCCGTGTCGAGGATGGTACCAGAGCCGATCACCCGTCGCGGATCGATGCCGGACAGGCGCGTGGTGATCTGGGTCATGATGTCGACAGGGTTGGAGGCAATCAGCAGGATCGCATCCGGCGCGACCGGCAGGACCTCGGCGAGAACAGCGCGGAAGACGGCGGCATTCCGTTCCAGGAGCTCAAGGCGCGTTTCACCAGGCTTCTGGCTCACACCAGCCGCGAGGATGACGACGCCGGCGCCTTCAAGATCCCGGTACTGCCCGGCATTCACCACGGTCGAGGACATGAAGGGAACCGCATGGGCAATATCCTCGGCCTGCGCGACCGCCAGCGCATCGTTGCGGTCGATCAGCACGATCTCGCTCGCAAGCCCCATCAGCGCCAGCGCATAACCCGCCGTGCTGCCGACCATACCCGCACCCACGATACCGACTTTCATGCCATTTCCCCCCGAAAGCACAAAATTCCCGAAACCCAGGTCATCGGTCACCCGACGCCATTACCCAGCTATAGCGCAAAGCATGACAAATTCGCGTCAGAACTGCATGGCGCCAGCCAATCGCCTCTGATTTAATGCCTCAGACACAAAACGAGATGGCACGAGAGATCATGAGAAGGCTGCCGGCCCTGTCCGCGATGAAGGTGTTCGAGGTGGTCGGCCAGACCCGCAGCTTCACGCGTGCCGCGGAATTGCTGAACCTGACCCAGAGTGCGGTCAGCCGTCAGGTGCGCAATCTCGAGGAACAGCTTGGCGAAACGCTCGTCATCCGCAGGCACCATCACCTCGAGCTAACCGCCTCGGGCGCCGAACTGCTCGGCTCCCTGCAGCACGCCCTCCACACCGTCGAGATGACCGTTCGCAACATCCGCGAGAAGAGCAATCTGCGCCGTCTCCGGATCAACGTGCCGCCCACCTTTGCCAAGCGCTGGCTGATGCCGCGCCTGATGAGCCTCAGGGCCTTCCTGCCCGATGTCGATCTGAGCATCACCACCGATCTCGAAGACAACCTCTCCGAACGCGGTATGCTCGATTGCGCCATCCGCTTCGGCGACGGGGAGTGGCCGAGCCTGCGCTCGGAACGACTGTTTACCGAACGCCATATCGCCGTCTGCGCTCCGCAACTCATGGAAAGCCTGCGGGACGGCGAGGCGATCGACCTCTCTCGCTTCACCTTCCTGCATGTGCTGGCTTCTGCCGACCAGCGGTATCTCACCTGGCAGCGCTGGCTGGATGCGGCTGGCCTCACCGAGACGGACACGCAAGGCGGACTGGAGTTCGACCTGCTCGATCTCGTCATCGAGGCTGCCTGCAACGGGCTGGGGGTCGCAGTGGCGGACAGGTCGATGGTCGCACCCCTGATGCAAACGGGCGCGCTCACCCAGGTATTGGATGTCGAAGTCGAGGGCCACGAATCCTACTGGCTCGTGACCCGCACCGACAGATCGCTATCACCGCATGTAGAGGCACTCCGACGCTGGCTGAGCCATGAAATCGGAACGGGCTCGAGGCCGGCACTCAGACAGGCGAACGCCTGAAACATTCCTTTTTGGAATGCTCACCCCGACAATAAGTCGCTTGCGAAGCAAGAAGGCCAGATCCCTACTTGGGCGCACTGTCCGTTGCCGGAGCGCCTGCCATGTCCACCTTCCAGAACTTCATTGCCGGATCATTTCGCGAGACGGGGCCACGCCAAACGATCGAGGTGAAAAACCCCGCCAACGGTCGGGTCTTTGCATCGGTCACCTCTGCGACGGAAGCCGATGTCATCGAGGCGGTGGACGCAGCCGCTGCTGCCCAGAAGCCTTGGGGTCGCCTGCCGGCCATCGAGCGGGGCAATGCACTGCGCAGGCTGGCCGACGCCGTCGAGCGCCACCAGCAGAAGATCGGCGAGGCCCTGGCACTGGAATCCGGCAAGAGCGTTGAGGACGCGGTCGCCGAGGCAGGTTATGGCGTCGAGCTGATGCGCTACCACTCCGAATGGGCGCGCCGCGTCGAGGGCGAAGTGATCGAGAGCGACACGCCGGATGAAACGCTGATGCTGAAGCGTGCCCCGATCGGCGTCGTCGCCTGCCTGATCCCCTTCAACTTCCCGATCTACACGCTGGTGCGCAAGATTGCCCCGGCCCTGATCACCGGCAATGCCGTGGTCGTGCGCCCGAGCAACAACACGCCGACCTCGGCCTTCGTCTTCGCCGAAGCAATCAAGGAAGCGGACCTCCCCGCAGGCCTCGTCAGCATCATGGCCATGAGCCACGAGGTGGCCCAGGTCATGTCCACTCGCCGTGAGGTCGGCATGATCACGCTGACCGGCAGCGTCGCCGCCGGCCAGACGGTTCTCGAATACTGCAAGGCCAATATCGCCAAACCCTCGCTAGAACTCGGTGGCAAGACGCCTGTGATCGTGGAACCGGATGCCGATCTCGATGTGGTGACGAAAAGCGTGCTTGCGGCCAAGACCGCCCATTGCGGCCAGGTCTGCACCTCCGTCGAGCGCCTCTACGTGCATGCCTCCGTGCATGGCACACTCCTCGCCAAGCTGAAGGACGCTTTCGAACGCCGCCACTATGGTGATCGCGCCGAGGATCCGACCCGCATGGGACCGCTCGCCAATGCCGCAGCGCGTCTGAGGGTTCATCACATGGTGGAACGGGCCAAGGCCGATGGCGCCGTCATCGAGACGGGTGGCTTCCTGCCCGCAGGCGACGGCTATTTCTATCCGCCAACACTGCTCTCCGACTGCCGCCAGGACATGGAGATCGTCCAGGAAGAAGTCTTTGGTCCGGTGCTCGCCGTCATCCCTTATACCGATTTCGACGACGCACTTGCGATGGCGAGCGACCACCAGTTCGGCCTCGCCTCCGTCGTCTTCACCGAGAACTACCGCAAGGTGATGAAGGCGGCGAACGAGATCGAGGCGGGGGAACTCTACATCAACCGCTTCCCGGCCGATCCCTATCAGGGCTACCACGCCGGCTGGAAGCGCTCCGGCCTCGGCGGCGATGACGGCAAGCATGGCATGCTGGAATTCACTCAGACCCGCCTCGTCATCCTCAAGCACTGATCGCCGATTAGCCGGCTCAAGAATTCTTCATCGGGGGCATCCATGAAAGTCGCTTCGCTCAAGACACACGTTGTCGCCACGCCCGCACCGCATATCGGCGGCATGTACTGGATCTTCGTCGAGCTGGAGACGGCCTGCGGCATCAAGGGCGTCGGCGAGATCTATTCGACCGCCTTCCACCCCTCGGGCATCGCCGTCCTGGTGGAAGACGTGTTTACCCGCTATCTGGAGGGTCACGACCCGCACCAGATCGAGCGCTTCTGGCGTGCGGCCTATTCGAGCGGCTTTACCCAGCGGCCGGATCCGACCATGGTCGGGATCATCTCGGGTCTCGAAATCGCCTGCTGGGACATCATCGGCAAGGCGGCGGGACGGCCGGTGGCCGATCTACTCGGCGGCCCGGTCAACGACAAGCTGCGCGCTTACACCTATCTCTATCCGAAGAATTCAGCCGGCGAATACGACTACAACGATCCGGATCTCGCCGCCGAAGAGGCGATCCGCATGGTCGAGGCGGGTTTCACCGGGCTGAAATTCGATCCCGCCGGGCCCTACACCAATTATTCCGGTCATCAGCTGTCGCTGCCGGTCATGGACCGCTGCGAGGAGTTTTGCCGCAAGATCCGTGATGCGATCGGCAACCGCGCCGACATCCTCTTCGGCACCCATGGCCAGATGGTGCCCTCCTCGGCCATCCGTCTTGCCAAGCGGCTGGAGAAGTACGATCCGCTCTGGTTCGAGGAACCCGTTCCGCCGGGCCAGGAAGCGGCAATGGCGGAAGTCGCTCGCGCCACTTCGATCCCCGTCTCGACAGGCGAGCGCCTGACCACGAAATACGAATTCCAGAGAGTATTGCAGCTTGGCTCTGCCTCCATCCTGCAGATGAATGTCGCTCGCGTCGGCGGCTTGCTGGAGGCGAAGAAGATCGCCGGGATGGCCGAGTCCTTTTATGCGCAGATCGCGCCGCATCTTTACAACGGCCCGGTCGGGGCAGCTGCTTCGATCCAGCTTGCGGCGACCTGCCCGAATTTCCTCATCCATGAGGCGATCATGGATTTCGGCGGCTTCCACGCCGAGGTGCTGAAGACAAAGCTCAGCTTCGACGACGGCTACCTCATCCCCTCGCGCGAACCTGGCCTCGGCATCGAACTGAACGACGAGGTCATCGCCAAGCACACGCCCTATATCGGCGAGCGACTGCATCTGCAGATGGCGCCGGACCATGCCGACGTGAAAGACTTCATGCCGGCCAAGGGCTAATACCAAGTGTCGATGATAGGAACCGATAGGATGGCTTCTTGCGGGTCTCTGGCTAGGCGCGGTGCGCCGGGCGATGCTCTCGCATCGGCCAAGCGGCGCAACAACGCCAGGGGCCTGCAAGAAGCCACCTTTGGTCGGCTTCCCGCCCGTTCTGGCGTCGTCGAGTTCCTTGACCGATGCGACAGCATCGCTCTTCGGACCTCTCCTAGCCAGAAAGGGCGGTCGAGCCGATCCTATGGGTTCCTATCATCGACACTTGGTATGAGGGACACCCCATGATTTTCGATTTCATCGTGGTCGGTGCAGGCTCCGCAGGCTGCATCGTGGCGAGCCGCCTGAGCGAAAGCGGGCGTCATTCCGTGCTGCTGATCGAGGCCGGCGGCGAGGATAAGTCCTTCTGGTTCAAGATCCCGGTCGGTTACGCCAAGAGCTACTACAATCCAAAGGTCAACTGGATGTACCGCACGGAGCCGGAGCCCAATCTCGGCGGCCGGCGCATTTATGCTCCGCGCGGGAAGGTGCAGGGTGGCTCTGGCTCGATCAACGCCATGGTTTTCGTGCGAGGTGCCGCAGAGGATTTCGACGACTGGCAGGCCGCCGGCAATCCCGGCTGGGGCTTTGACGACGTGCTGCCCTACTTCCGCAAGCTGGAAACCCATGCGCGGGGAGAGAGCCCCTGGCATGGTGGTAGCGGCCCGATCCACGTGACGCCCATGCGCGGATCTACACACCCTGTGAGTGACGCCTTTCTAGACGCCTGTGACGAACTGGGTGTACCGCTGAACGAGGATTTCAACGGGGCGGCGATCGAAGGCGCTGGCGTCTACGACGTCAACACGAGGCGCGGTCAACGCTCGCATTCAAGCGCCGAGTATCTGCGCTCCGCCCTGAAGCGAGCGAACCTCGCCATCGAGCGCCAGGCTCATGCGCGCCGCCTGCTGGTGGATGAGGATGGCAGGGTGTCCGGCGTTGAGGTCATGCAGCATGGCCGGTTGAAGAGCTTTACCGCGCGCTGCGAGGTGATCCTGACGGCCGGTGCGGTCGACACCCCGAAACTCATGCAGCTTTCCGGTTTCGGCGATGGGTCGACGCTGTTTGCCCGGGGTATCGAGACGCGCAAACACCTGCCGGCGGTCGGTCGGAACCTGCAGGACCATCTCTGCGCCAGCTTCTACTACCGTTCGAAACAACCGACTTTGAATGGCGAATTCGCGAGCCTCATCGGCCAGGCCCGGTTTGGCCTGATATGGATGTTGAAGCGCAGCGGGCCCTTCGCCATGAGCGTAAACCAGGCTGGGGGCTTCTTCCGCGGAGCGCCTGAGGAGACGCGGCCGAACATTCAGGTCTATTTCAACCCGCTCTCCTATCGGATCCCGGACAGTCCCAAGGCCAGCCTGACACCGGAGCCCTATCCCGGCTTTCTCATCGCCTTCAACGCCTGCCGCCCGACAAGCAAGGGCACGATCTCTATCGCCTCGCCCGACGCGTCGGACGCCCCGCTCATTCGCCCAAACTACCTGTCGACGGATCGCGATATCGAGGAAGTCTTGCAGGGAAGCCGTCTGATGCGCCGCATCGCGGACGCGCGGGCACTTGATGGTTGGGTGGAGGAGGAAGTGTCGCCCTCAAAGGCTGCCGATACAGATGAGAAACTGCTCGACTATTTCCGCCTCAACAGTGGCTCGATCTACCACCTCTGCGGAACCTGCGCGATGGGGACCGATCCCCGGGAAACCGTGGTGGATGCGCGGCTCCGGGTGCATGGCGTGCCCGGGCTACGGATCGTCGATGCATCGATCTTCCCGAATATCACGGCTGGCAACATCAATGCCCCGACGATGATGGTTGCGGAAAAGGGTGCGGCGATGATCCTCGAAGACGCCGTCTCCACCTGACATCCGGGCATGAAAAAAGCCGGACCCAAAGGCCCGGCTTCAATTCTTGTCCGTCGTGCGCAACCGATCAGGCAGCGACGAGAACGCCGTTCAGGTTGGTGAGCTCGGCGAGGTACTGCTCGAGCTTGGTGCGGTGTTCGTGATGCTCGACACCATCAAGTTCCTTGCGGGCTTCGTCGATACGCTTGGTCAGCGTGTCCGGCGAGATTTCCGAAAGCGGAACGGCGGATTCGGCAAGCAGCGTGCAGCCGGTCGGCAGGACGTCGGCAAAACCGCCGAAGACCACATACTTGGCCACCTGACCGGAAGCGAGCTTGACGCTCACCACGCCCGGCTTGATCGTCGTCATGGTCGGCGCATGATTGGCCATGACGGTCATTTCGCCTTCCGTTGCCGGAATGACGACTTCGATCACCTGTTCGGAGAGCAGAAGACGCTCGGGCGAAACGAGCTCAAAGTTGAAATTGTCGGCCATGGTCGTTCACTTCTCTGATGAAGGATTAAGCGACACGCGGGTGATCCCGCGTGCCGGCATTCCCTTGAGCCTTAAGCGGCTTCGGCAGCCAGGCGCTTGGCCTTCTCGATGGCTTCTTCGATCGAGCCAACCATGTAGAAGGCAGCTTCAGGCAGGTGGTCGTAGTCGCCGTTGACGAGGCCCTTGAAGCCCTTGATCGTGTCTTCGAGAGCAACCAGCTTGCCCGGCGAACCGGTGAAGACTTCGGCCACGAAGAACGGCTGCGACAGGAAGCGTTCGATCTTACGAGCGCGAGCAACCGTCATCTTGTCCTCTTCGGACAGTTCGTCCATGCCGAGGATGGCGATGATGTCCTGGAGCGACTTGTAGCGCTGCAGGGTCGTCTGAACCTTACGAGCGATCTCGTAGTGCTCTTCGCCGACAACCATCGGGTCAAGCATACGCGAGGTCGAGTCGAGCGGGTCAACGGCCGGGTAGATACCCTTTTCAGCGATCGAGCGCGACAGAACCGTCGTTGCGTCCAGGTGGGCGAACGAGGTAGCCGGAGCCGGGTCCGTCAAGTCGTCGGCGGGAACGTAGATGGCCTGAACCGAGGTGATCGAGCCCTTGGTCGTGGTGGTGATGCGTTCCTGCATCTGACCCATGTCGGTAGCAAGCGTCGGCTGATAACCAACGGCCGACGGGATACGGCCGAGCAGAGCGGACACTTCCGAACCTGCCTGGGTGAAGCGGAAGATGTTGTCGACGAAGAACAGAACGTCCTGGCCCTTGTCGCGGAAGTCTTCAGCGATCGTCAGACCGGTCAGAGCGACGCGAGCGCGGGCGCCCGGCGGTTCGTTCATCTGGCCGTATACAAGCGCAGCCTTGGAGCCTTCGCCACCGCCGTGCTTGTTAACGCCGGACTCGATCATTTCGTGGTAAAGGTCGTTGCCTTCGCGGGTACGTTCACCCACGCCAGCGAAGACCGAGTAACCACCGTGCGCCTTGGCGACGTTGTTGATCAGTTCCATGATGAGAACGGTCTTGCCAACGCCGGCGCCGCCGAACAGGCCGATCTTACCGCCCTTGGCGTAAGGAGCCAGAAGGTCGACGACCTTGATGCCGGTGACCAGGATCTGGGCTTCGGTCGACTGCTCGACGTAAGCCGGGGCGTCCTGGTGGATGGCGCGCTTCGATTCGGTAACCAGCGGACCAGCTTCGTCAACCGGCTCACCGATGACGTTCATGATGCGGCCGAGCGTTTCCGGACCGACCGGAACGGAGATCGGAGCGCCCGTGTCGGAGACCGGCTGGCCGCGGACGAGACCTTCGGTCGAGTCCATGGCGATCGTGCGGACCTGGTTTTCGCCGAGGTGCTGCGCGACTTCGAGAACGAGGCGGTTGCCGCCGTTGTCGGTTTCCAGCGCGTTCAGGATCGGGGGCAGTTCGCCTTCGAATGCGACGTCAACGACGGCGCCGATGACCTGCGTGACCTTGCCGAGAGCACCGGCTGCGGACTTCACCGCCTTAGACTTGGGGGTAGCTGCCTTAGCCATTTATCTTACCCTCTTTCCTTAACCTCAGAGCGCTTCCGCGCCCGAAATGATTTCAATGAGTTCCTTGGTGATCTGCGCCTGACGCTGGCGGTTGTACGAAAGCGTCAGCTTGTTGATCATCTCACCGGCATTGCGCGTCGCATTGTCCATGGCGCTCATCTTGGCGCCCATTTCACCAGCAACGTTTTCGAGCAGGGCCCGGAAAATCTGAACCGAGATGTTGCGCGGGATGAGATCCTCGAGGATCCCAGCCGCATCCGGCTCGTATTCGTAAAGCGCGGATGCACCACCCTGCGGAGCAGCTTCGGCCGGAGCGGCCGGGATGATCTGCTGGGCGGTCGGGATCTGGCTGATCACCGACTTGAACTCGGAATAGAACAGCGTGCAGACATCGAATTCGCCACGCTCGAACATGCCGATGACCTTGCGACCGATGGCATCTGCATTGGCGAAGCCGATACGCTTCACTTCGCGCAGATCCGCACGCTCGACGATCATGCCGGCAAATTCGCGGCGCAGGCTGTCGTAGCCCTTCTTTCCAACGCAGAAGATCTTGACCGTCTTGCCCTGGGCCAAAAGCTTGCGCGCATGGTCACGGGCGAAACGCGAGATCGACGAGTTGAAACCGCCACAAAGACCACGCTCGGCGGTGCAGACGACGAGCAGATGCACGTCGTCCTTGCCGGTGCCGGTCATCAGACGCGGTGCGCTGTCGTCCGAACCCACGGCTTGCGCGATGTTGGCCAGGACGACACCCATGCGCTGCGAGTACGGGCGGGCAGCCTCGGCCGCTTCCTGCGCACGACGCAGCTTCGCCGCGGCGACCATCTTCATCGCCTTGGTGATCTTCTGCGTCGCCTTGACGGAGGCGATCCGGTTTTTCAGATCCTTAAGTGAAGGCATCCGTTATCCGTCCTTGGCTTGAGCCTGAATTAGGCGAAGTTCTTCGCGAAAGTATCGAGAGCGGCCTTGAGCTTGCCCTTGGTATCGTCGCTGATCGCCTTTTCGGTGCGGATCGCATCGAGGATCGCCTTGCCTTCCGAACGGAGGTAGGAAAGGAAGCCCTGCTCGAACTTGCCGACCTGGTTGACCGGGACCTTGTCCAGGTAACCATTGACGCCAGCAAAGATCACCGCAACCTGCTCTTCCGTCTTCAGCGGCGAGAACTGCGGCTGCTTCAGGAGTTCCGTCAGACGGGCACCACGGTTCAGCAGGCGCTGGGTGGCGGCGTCAAGGTCGGAACCGAACTGGGCGAAGGCGGCCATTTCGCGATACTGGGCGAGTTCGCCCTTGATCGAGCCGGCAACCTGCTTCATCGCCTTGATCTGAGCGGCAGAACCAACGCGCGAAACCGAGAGACCGACGTTAACGGCCGGACGGATGCCCTGGTAGAACAGGTCGGTTTCAAGGAAGATCTGACCGTCGGTGATCGAGATGACGTTGGTCGGAATGAAGGCCGAAACGTCGTTGCCCTGGGTTTCGATAACCGGCAGAGCGGTCAGCGAGCCAGCACCGGCAGCGTCGCCCATCTTGGCGGCGCGCTCGAGAAGACGCGAATGCAAATAGAAGACGTCGCCCGGGTAAGCTTCGCGGCCCGGCGGACGGCGCAGAAGAAGCGACATCTGGCGGTAAGCGACAGCCTGCTTGGACAGGTCGTCATAAGCGATCAGGGCATGCATGCCGTTGTCGCGGAAGTATTCGCCCATCGCGCAACCGGCGAACGGTGCGAGATACTGCATCGGAGCCGGGTCCGAAGCGGTAGCAGCAATGATGATCGAGTACTGGAGAGCGCCACGCTCTTCAAGAACCTTCACGAACTGCGCAACCGTCGAACGCTTCTGGCCGATAGCAACGTAGACGCAGTACAGCTTTTCAGCGTCCGGACCGTTGTCGTGAATGGCCTTCTGGTTGAGGAAGGCGTCCAGGATGATCGCGGTCTTGCCGGTCTGACGGTCGCCGATGACGAGCTCGCGCTGGCCACGGCCAACCGGGATAAGGGCGTCGATAGCCTTGAGGCCGGTCGACATCGGCTCATGAACCGACTTGCGCGGGATGATGCCAGGAGCCTTTACGTCGACGCGCGAACGGCGGGTCGCGTTGATCGGGCCCTTGCCGTCGATCGGGTTGCCAAGCGCGTCAACGACGCGGCCGAGCAGTTCCGGACCAACCGGAACGTCAACGATGGCGCCGGTCCGCTTGACGATGTCGCCTTCCTTGATGCCACGGTCGGCACCGAAGATAACCACACCGACGTTGTCGGCTTCGAGGTTGAGCGCCATACCGCGGATGCCGCCCGGGAACTCGACCATTTCGCCGGCCTGAACATTGTCGAGGCCGTAGACGCGGGCGATACCGTCACCGACGGACAGAACCTGGCCAACTTCAGAGACTTCCGCCTCTTTGCCGAAGTTCTTGATTTGATCTTTCAGAATTGCGGAAATTTCCGCGGCGCGGATATCCATCAGCCAACCTCTTTCAGTGCAAGCTTAAGGGTGGAAAGTTTGGTGCGAAGGGACGTATCGATCTGGCGGGAGCCGACCTTCACGATCAGGCCGCCGAGCAGGGAGGGATCGACCGTGACGGAGATCGAGACTTCCTTGCCGGTAACGCCCTTCAGCGCCGCTTTCAGTTCGGTTTCCTGCTCAGCCGTAAGAGCATGAGCAGAGGTGACGTCAGCCGTGATCTCACCCTTGTGACGGGCAGCGATCTGGCGATAGGCAGCCACCATGCCGGGAACGGCAAACAGGCGGCGATTGCTTGCAACGACCTTCAGGAAGTTCAACACCAGCGCGTTGAAACCGGCCTTTTCGCCGATAGCGCTGATGGCCTTGACCTGATCTTCGGCCGTAAAGACGGGCGACAGGACCAGACGCTTCAGATCGCCGCTTTCGTCGATCATCGCCTGGAAACGGTTGAGATCGGCAGCAACGGCGTCAATTGCGCCGCCTTCGAGCGCGAGCTCGAAAAGCGACGAAGCGTAACGCTCCGCCACGCCTGAAATCACTTGGGATGCGTCTGCCACGGGCAAAAAATTCCCTGATCTTGATCCAGGATGCCGGACACCTCGATTGAGGCCTCTCAAACTCCTGATATCGTTTTGTTTTTCCCCAAAAACACAAGCATGTTGCACTTGCGTTTTCCGAATTTCGCGGTCCGTCTAGCATAGCAGGTCTAGACTCGCAACACGCGTATTAAAGGTTTGCTACTTCAGAGCAAGGCCTTGCGGCGTTTTTTGTCCAAATCTGCGTCAAATTGGCGGGATTGTTCGGAGATCCAATTCGTGACCGATCTTCATGTCAGACCAAAGACATAGGCAAGGGCGAGAGAAGCGATAACTGCCTGCACAACCAGAAGGAGAAGATTGCGCCAGGTGCCGCCATGGTCCGACATGATCGACAGGACACGGGCAAAGGCAGACAGACCGACTGCAGCACCAAAGGCTAGATAGACCGTCGGCTGGGCGAGCAGAAGTGCCGTTCCGGCGAAACCGACAATGAGCCCGCCGATCGAGCGCGCAGCACCCAGACCCTCCGGTCGCCCCTCGGCAGCGGTGAGGCCCAGCGCCTTGAGGGTCAGGCCTGGAGCAAAAAGGACGAAGCAGCCGATAAGCGCTGCTGCGGCAGCGGAGAGGAAGGCCAGTTGCTCGCCAAGTTCAGTGGGGAAGTAGAATTCCATGGATCGACCCGCGTGAAAGAAATCGCGGGGCTTATGGCACGAAAAGCGCGGTGGCGGTATGGGCTTTGCGGCTCATTCTGAAGGCGATGCGACCTCAATCGGCTGAAAACCGCTCACAGGAAGCTCTGCGGATCGACATCGACCTGCACCTGGATTGAGCGCCGCTCTTTCGGCCCCCGCTCCAACATGCTCTTCACGAAAGCCTGCATGTCGCTGTTGCGGCGCCCATGCACCAGCAAACGGAAGCGATGCCGTCCCCGGATCAGGGCAAGCGGCGCCTCTGCTGGCCCGAGGATCATGATCCCGCTTTCATGCGGCGCGGCCTGTCTGAGGCCACGGGCATGGCCTTCCGCTTCAGCGCGAGTATCGGCGGAGACGATGATCGAGACCAGTCGCCCGTAAGGTGGCAGCTGCGCCCGCTCGCGCTCGGTGATCTCGCGTTCATAAAAGGCGGCCGCATCACCCGATACGATCGCCTGCATGACAGGATGTTGCGGCTGGAAGGTCTGCAGGAGACCAAGGCTCTTGCGCCCCGTGCGACCCGCACGACCGGTAACCTGGGAAAGCAGCTGGAAGGTCCGCTCGGCCGCACGTGGATCGCCATTCGACAGGCCGATATCCGCATCGATGATGCCGACCAGCGTCATCAGCGGGAAGTTATGCCCCTTGGCGACGAGCTGGGTGCCGATGACGATATCGGCCTCACCATTGGCGATCGCCTCGAGCTCCAGTCTCAGACGCTTCACGCCACCGATATCTGAAGAGAGCACCAGCGTGCGCGCATCGGGAAAGTGCTTTTCCACTTCCTCGGCGATGCGCTCGACACCTGGGCCGCAGGCAACGAGGTGGTCCAACGTGCCGCATTCCGGGCAGGAATTCGGCGTCGGCTCGTGATAGCCGCATTGGTGGCACTGGATCTGACCGCGAAAACGATGCTCGACCAGCCAGCTCGAACATTGCGGGCACTGGAAGCGGTGACCACAGACGCGGCAGAGCGTCAGCGGCGCATAACCCCGTCGGTTGAGGAAGAGCAGCGCCTGTTCACCGCGCTCCACAGCCTTGCCGACGGAGCGCAGCAGGATCGGCGACAAAAAGCCGCCCCGCTCCGGTGGTGCCCGCCGCATATCGATGAGATGCAGGTCCGGCATGGCGGCATCGGCAAAGCGCGTCGGCAGATGGATACGCGTGTAGCGACCGGCGATGCAGTTGACCTGGCTCTCGACCGACGGTGTCGCCGAGACCAGCACGACCGGGAAGTTCGCAATCCGCGCCCGGACAACCGCCATGTCCCGCGCATTATAGAAGACGCGATCTTCCTGCTTGAAGGCGGGATCATGCTCTTCGTCGACGATGATCAAGCCCAGATTTTCGAAAGGCAGGAAGAGCGCCGAGCGTGCGCCGGCAACCACGCGGATCTCGCCGGTCGCCACCTGGCGCCAGACCTTTTCGCGGGTGCGCGTCGCAAGATCCGAATGCCATTCGCCGGGCTTGGAGCCGAAGCGATCCTGGAAGCGCTCGAGGAAGTTGGCGGTAAGCGCGATTTCCGGCAACAGGATCAGCACCTGCTTGCCCTGTTTCAGCGTCTCGGCAATCGCCTCGAAATAGACCTCCGTCTTGCCGGAGCCAGTCACGCCATCGATCAGGGAGACGGCAAAGCCGCCCTTGCGCAGGCTATCGAGGATCTCTTCGGCGGCGTCCTTCTGCGGGCCGGCGAGCCGGTTCTCCGCGTAATCAGGATCGGGAGCCGCAACCAGCGGCGGCGGCGGCAGGAAGACCTGTTCGAACACGCCCTGCTTCACGAGACCGTCGATGACGCTGGTCGAGACGCCGCTTGCATGAGCAAGCCCGCTCTTGGTCCAGGAGAGACCATCCGATGCCATCTCCAGCACCTTCTGCCGTGCAGGTGTCAGGCGCTCAGGCTCGTAGCCGGCATAGCGCAGCCCCTCGATCATCGGCTCCGGATCAAAGGCAGCGGGCGCACGAAGTGCCATGCGCGCCACATAACCGGGCGGAGAAAGCGTGTAGGCAGCCACCCAGTCGAGGAAGGTGCGCATGTCCTGGTCGAGCGGCGGGCAGTCGAAGACCTTGGTGATTTCCCGCAGCTTCTTCGGATCGACTGATGTGCCCTCGCCGCCATCCCAGACCACACCGATCACCTGACGCGGCCCGAGCGGCACCTGCACGATCGCACCCGCCTCCAACGTCATGCCATCCGGTACGGCGTAGCTGTAAGCGGTCGGCGCGGGCATAGGCACGAGCACCGGCACCACCTTGCGGCGCGGTGTCTCAAACAGTTCCCCGAACAGGCTTTTCGAATCGTCCTTCATCGGGCTGCAACTTGCCCCCGGAAGAACAGAAAGAAAACAGGCTTTATGTAAGGGAGAGATTAGCGGAAGCTGCGGTCGGGATCGGCAGGCAGCCCGTGGACGGTGAAGTCTTCCAGCGCCTTGGTCACCTCGGCGGGATCACCGTCGAGCGCCTCGACCGGAATCAGATTGCCAACGGTGAAATCGAAACGACCGCCGCGCTTGTTGAGAAGCTCATAAAAGACGGTCATGTCGCGCAGTTCTGTTGACCAGCGGGCAAACCAGTAGAACAGGCCGGAATTGCGGGCCTTCACGTTCACCGGTAGGATCGGCAGATTGTATTTGCGCGCAAGCGAGATGGCCGACGTCTTCCACGGCCGCTCGTTGAGCTTGCCCTCGTCCCAATAGGCGATGCGGCCGGACGGGAAGAGTACGGTTGCCCTGCCCTCTTCCACGGCCCGCGTGGTGAGTTTCAGCGTTTCGCGCGCCTTGAGCTTCGACTTGTGCTCTTCGCGCCATTCGACCGGGATGATGATTTCAGCAAGCCGCGGATTGACCCTCACGGCATCGCGATTGGCGAAGAAGGTCATGTCGGGACGGCGATCCTTCAGCAGGTCATACATCGCAACCCCGTCGGCAATGCCGGTCGGGTGATTGCTGACCAGGATGAACCCGCCGGATGACGGGATGCGATCAGCATGTCGGACCTGGATATCGAGGCCGAGAGCAGCGCTCAGATAGTCGAACACCTGCGGACCCGGCAGGTTGGCGACGTCATTGGCGAACTGGATCGCCTTGTCGTAGCGCAGAACGCTATAAAGGAAGGGCCGCATCGCAGGCCAGAGCGGATGCTCGACGAGCTTCTGCCCACGCTCGGCAATCAGCGTGTCGACGATATGCCCGGGGCGACCGTGGGAAAGAAGCGACAGGGTGTCGGTGACGCTTGCGAAGGTGGAGACGGGAGAGCGGCGCATCAGCAAATACCTCGCCAGAGTTCCAGAGGGGTTCTGGCAGCGATTTGTGATCCGATCATGACAGCCCCAATATTCGTCCTTCGTTAACCCTCCCGCGCCATCGTGCGAGGGCTGGCCGACACCCAACAACGCGGAAGGCGCAAAATTGATCCAGGCAGACGAAAAACTCCTCGGCGAACGCGCCGCCTGGCTGGAAAGCCTTGGCGCCGAGCGTCGGCTGTCGGGCAATACGCTGGAAGCCTATGAACGCGACACGCGGCAATTCCTTCAGTTCCTGTCCACCCATGTCGGGGGCATGGTGAAGATCCGCGATATCGAGGCGCTGCGCCCGGCGGATCTGCGCGGCTTCCTCGCCCATCGCCGCAAGGACGGGGCCGGTGCGCGAACGCTCGGTCGCCATCTTGCAGGCCTGCGCTCCTTCCTGCGCCACCTGGAACGCAAGGGTCTGGTCAATGCGGCGGGTGCGAGTGCGATCCGCTCACCGAAGCAGCCGAAATCCCTGCCCAAGCCACTCAGCGGCCGTCAGGCTCTGGCCGTCGTCGCGATCAACACACAGATGCACGAAGAGCCCTGGATCGCGGCCCGTGATGCAGCCGTGCTCTCGCTCCTGTATGGATGCGGCCTTCGTATCTCCGAGGCGCTCGGGCTGACACCCGAGGTTTTTGAGGGCAGACCGACCAGCCTGCGCATCACCGGCAAGGGCGGCAAAATGCGGCTCGTGCCGTTGCTGCCTGTCGTCATGGAGGCGGTCGAAACCTATTATGGCCTCTGCCCTTATCATCTCGAACCCGGCGCCCCGCTCTTTCGGGGTGCTCGCGGTGGACCGCTTCAGCCGGCGATCATCCAGCGCGAGATGCAGAAGCTGCGCTCGGCCCTCGGCCTGCCGGATTCGGCCACGCCCCATGCGCTCCGCCATTCCTTCGCGACACATCTTCTGGGCAGTGGCGGGGACTTGAGGACGATCCAGGAACTGCTCGGCCATGCGAGCCTCTCGACCACGCAGATCTATACCGGCGTCGACAGCGCACGGCTTCTGGACATCTACGACCGCGCCCATCCGCGCGCCTGACGCGTCCCGATCGCGCCTGCGTTAACCAAGATCCTTAATCGAACGTGAGGGCGATCGCTCCTATTCTCCCCACTTCTGACAGGAGACGACATGAACGCGCATCGCCTTTTCACGCTGCGGCCGACCTTGCCGCGCCTTTCGCCATCCGAGATCGGCCTCTGGATCGCTGGCGCGCTGCCGCTTGTGCTTGTCGCCCTGCTGCTGGCTACCCTGCTTGCAGTCAGCCCTGCCCGAGCCTCCGACACTGCCTGCCACGGCGAGAACCTGCTCGTGGCCATGGAAAAGGAAAAGCCGGAAGAGCTTGCGAAGATCCGCGCAGAAGCCGCCAAGGTGCCGAATGGCCAGGGCATTTTCTGGAAGGTCGAGAAGGAGGGCCTGAAGCCCTCTTATCTGCTCGGCACCATGCATGTCACCGACCCCCGCGTTCTCACCATGCCGAACGGCGCCCGCGAAGCGGCTGCAGCGGCAGATGTTGTCGTCATCGAATCAGACGAGATCCTCGACGAGCAGAAGGCCGCCGCTTCCCTGCTCATGCATCCCGAACTCACCATGTTTACGGACGGCAAGTCCGTGAAGGACCACCTCGACGCTGCGGAACTCGCTAAACTGGAATCCGGCCTGAAGGAGCGCGGTCTGGCACTTGGCGCCGTTGCCCGGATGAAGCCTTGGATCCTCGCGAGCTTCGTTGCGCTCCCCGCCTGCGAAATGTCGCGCAAGGCAGCCGGCGCCTCCTTCCTCGACAAGCAGATCGCGGAAGATGCGGTGAATGCCGGCAAGCCGATCGCCGGGCTCGAAACCCTCGTGGAACAGCTCGAAGCCATGGCCGACCTGCCAGTCGACTTTCATTTCAAAGCTCTGATCGAGACAATCGCGCTCGGCGACAAGATGGAAGACGTCATCGAGACGATGACCGAGCTTTATCTCGCCGGTGACATCGGCATGACCATGCCCATGCTGAAGGCCGTGGCCCCGACCGAGTCAGGCGAAGACGAAAGCGCCTATGCCGCCTTCGAGACGCGGATCGTCCGCGACCGCAATCTCGTGATGGCCGAAGGCAGCAAGCAGCATCTTGCAAAGGGCAATGCCTTCATCGCTGTCGGCGCGCTGCATCTGCCGGGCGAAGAAGGTCTGGTCGAGTTGCTGCGCGGCCAGGGCTACGCCGTTACGCGGATCGATGGCTGAGGCCTTTCGAAGCGGCAAAGCGCCTCAGGAAGGTCTTCACGATCAGCTTGTGGAACGGCGTGACGACGAGGATGTAGATCCGGCCAAACAGATTGTGCCGATTGACGAGCGTCGTTAGCGACACGTGTTGACGGGCAGCACCCTCCGGCTCGACCGTCACGATGATCCGAAAATCCAGATGCTTGTCGTCGAAGCCGAGCAGGACGCGCTCACCATCATGATCAATGACCGGAAAGCCGCCGATCTTATCCTGACCGGTCAGTTCAAGCTCAGCCGACTTCAATCCGAAGAGACCGACAATCCGATTGCGGATCTTGAGCAGAGCACCGACCCAGCGCGGCGCTCTCCCGATAAGCTCGCTCGCAACTTCCATCGGAACGAGATCGTTTCGATCGAGCCGGACACAGTAGCTGTCTGCCCAGTCGGCTGAGGGAAGGTCGGGATGCGGAAGCGTGATACGCTGCTCAACGACAACACCCATCCTGTCCCCCTTGGCGATCACCCGCGCGTCATGCGCTTGGCGACCGGCGTCTTCCAGTAGAACTGATGTACCAGAAGCGCCAGAATGTGCACTGCGATCAAAAGCCACATGAGGCTCTTCAACGGTCCGCCATGCAGGAAACCCGCCGTCTCGTTGCCGAAGTAGTAGGCGCCGATGCCACTCAGCGGGATCAGGAAGAAGAGCGCGTAGAAGGTGCCATGCGCCAGCTTGGCAGCGAGTGCCAGGAGCGGCGGTTCTTCGGCCGGCGCAGGTGGCGCACCGCGCGTCAGCCTAACCGCGAGCCGGACAAGCCCGAGACAGATCACGGCGATCCCGACATAGGCATGGATATTGGCGAAGGTCAGGTCCTCAGGGGAAGGGACCTCCCCACGCTCATAGGCTTCGGCCACCTCCTCCATCGCATCGGAGAAGATGAGATTGAACAGGATGAGCAAGGCCATCAACCAGTGAAGAGCCTTCTGCGGGATGGAATAGGAGGCGGGCGCAACATGGGCCATGGTCTTGCCTTTCGCGAGGAACAAAGGGAGGCACTGACCACGCATGATAAAGGCCGCCGCTTGAGGCACAAGCGACGGCCTTCAACCTTACCGAAATATAATAATTGACCCATGTCAGGTCAGCAGGCTCACATATGCAGCGGCTTGAAGAAAGTCGCGAGTGCGGCTTCCTTCACGGCTTCCGACATGGTCGGGTGGGCGTGGCAGGTGCGGCCGAGATCTTCCGACGAACCGCCGAACTCCATCAGGACAGCCGCTTCGTGGATCATCTCGCCGGCACCGAGACCGATGATGTGCACGCCGAGAACACGATCGGTGTCCTTGTCGGCGAGAACCTTGACGAAACCGTCCGAGGCGAGCATCGCGCGGGCACGACCATTGGCCGTGAACGGGAACTTGCCGACCTTATAGGATACGCCTGCGGCCTTCAGCTCTTCCTCGGTCTTGCCGACGGAGGCGACTTCCGGCTGGGTGTAGACGACGCCCGGGATGACTTCGTAGTTCACGTGGCCATGCTGGCCGGCGAGGATTTCGGCAAGCGCCACGCCTTCGTCTTCCGCCTTGTGGGCGAGCATCGGACCCTTGACCACGTCGCCGATGGCATAGATGCCGGCAACATTGGTGCGGTAGTGGCCGTCGATCTCGACGCGGCCACGATTGTCGAGGGCAACGCCGGATTCTTCGAGGCCGAGGCCAGCCGTGTAAGGCTTGCGGCCGGTCGCGACGAGCACGACGTCGGCGTCGAGCGTCTGGGCTTCGCCACCCTTGACCGGCTCGAACGTCACCTTGGCGCCATCACCCGACTTGACCACGCCGGTGACCTTGGCGCCGAGATTGAATTCCATGCCCTGCTTGGCAAGGATGCGCTGGAACTGCTTGGAGACTTCGCCGTCCATACCGCCGAGGATCGTGTCGAGATACTCGATCACGGTGACCTTTGCGCCGAGGCGCGACCAGACCGAGCCGAGCTCGAGGCCGATGACACCGCCGCCGACGACGATCATCTTGGCCGGAACCTTCTCCAGCGCGATACCGCCGGTCGAGGACACGATGATCTTTTCGTCGATCTCGACGGCAACGCCCGGAATGCCGGCGACGTCGGAGCCGGTGGCGATGACGATGTTCTTGGTTTCGAGAACCTGGACTTCACCGGCGTCGTTTGTGACTTCAACCTTGCCGGCGCCGAGGATCTTGCCCGTGCCCTGGATGCCGTCGATCTTGTTCTTCTTGAACAGGAAAGCGACGCCCTCGACGTTCGACTTCACGGTCGCTTCCTTGTGGGCCATCATCTTGCCGAGGTTCAGCGTCGGTGCGCCGACTTCGACGCCGAGGTCCGCCATGCCATGGGCAGCATGGTGGAAGACTTCCGACGCGTGCAGCAGGGCCTTGGACGGAATGCAGCCGATGTTGAGGCAAGTGCCGCCATAGGTGGCGCGCTTCTCGACGACGGCAACCTTCATGCCGAGCTGGGCCGCCTTGATGGCGCAGACATAGCCGCCGGGGCCGGAGCCGATAACGATGACATCATAAGACATGGGAAGCTTCCTTCGTTTTCGACGGTTACCGACCGCCGCTGACATTCAAGATGGCACCCGTCACATAGGATGCCTGAGGCGAGAGGAGATAAAGAACGCTGTCGGCCACTTCGTCCGCCGTTCCGGGCCTTTGCATCGGAACGATGGGAGCCAGATCGCGCGCCCTGTCCGGCAATCCACCGGATGCGTGGATTTCGGTATCGATGATCCCGGGCCGGATGGCATTGACCCGGATACCCTCGGTCGCGACTTCGCGGGACAAGCCGACAGTAAAGGTATCAACCGCAGCCTTGGCGGCGGCATAGTCGACATACTGGCCCGGACTGCCGATGACAGCGGCCATGGACGAGATGTTGACGATCACGCCACCCTGCCCGCCATGTTTCGTCGACATGCGCTTCACGGCTTCCGTGGCGCAACGGATCTTGCCGATCACGTTGACGGCAAACATGCGGTCGAGCCGCGCCCGGTCGAATTCCTCCACCCGCGCCGTGACGTCGACCACGCCGGCATTGTTGACGAGACCATGGAGCGGCCCGAGGCGATCGACGGCAGCGAAGATCGCAGTGATGCCTTCTTCGGTGGCTGTGTCGCCCTGGACGATCTCGGCCTCGGCGCCGAGCGTCCGGCAATCCGCAGCGACGGCCTCGGCAGCGGCCTTGTCCGAGCGATAATTGACGAGCAGGTCATAACCCTGCGCTGCAGCCTTGCGGCAGACGGCAGCGCCGATGCCGCGGCTGCCGCCTGTGACTAGAAGGAGAGGACGGCTGGTCATGAGGCGCATCCCTTGAATTCGAAGACATCCCACGGAGCGGCTTCCATGCCCTTCCCGACAGCAGACGACAGGATGGCCGGGCCAAAGCCGGGCAGGAGAAGTGCATCGGGCGCGTCGGCGCCTTCCGGCGGGAGCAGGTCGACATGGCCGGTCGTCTCGTCGATCCCGTAGACGATGCCCTTCCAGACGGTGCAGGCGGCAATGGTTGCGCCAGTCACGTCACCGTCCGGGCAATTGTTCATCAGCATGCCGACGGGCCGCTCGATCTCCGGATCGAACATCACATGACCATCAAGCTTGAATTTGCCGATTTCAGTCTTGAAACCATGGCTGACCGGCGTGTTCTCGCCGCTGGCCGCGGCAAAGACGAGCTCGACCCCGGTTTCGGCTTCGCGATAGGTGGCTTTCTCAATCCGGCAATCGGCGGCCGAAGCCGCGTGAGAGAACGCAAGCGCGGCAAGAAGAACGGCTGCTCCTGACGACGCGCCCATGCCTCACCTCAAAACGCCAGTGCGAGGAACATCAGGCCGAGGCCGGCCATGGCGCCAGTCCAGACGAGCGAGCGGATATAGGGAATGCCGGCCAGATAGAGCGGGTAATAGACGATGCGTCCAGCAAACCAGACGATGGCACCGGTCAGGCCGAGGCCCGATGTCTCACCGGTGAACAGCAACCCAGCCGCCAGTGCAATGAAGGCTGGATAGGTCTCGCGGAAATTCGATGACGCCCGCGCGGCGCGACCGGCGAGTTTGCTCGCCGGCTGCTTGTTGTCGTCACGCGGGCCGGCATTCCACTCCGTGCCCAGCTCCTTTGTGGCGAGCATGCCCTGCAGAAGGACATGCGCAACCAGCAGGACCACGCTCCAGGCAAGGAGCAGGACAAGCGGAGAGGCGGACGCGGATACCGGCTCCATCGTGAAATTTCCTTAGAGATCGAGAACCAGACGTTCCGGATCCTCAAGGCTTTCCTTGACGCGGACGAGGAAGGTGACTGCTTCCTTGCCGTCGACGATGCGGTGATCGTAGGAGAGTGCGAGATACATCATCGGACGGATGACGATCTGGCCGCCGACAACGACCGGACGCTCCTGGATCTTGTGCATGCCGAGGATACCCGACTGCGGAGCATTCAGGATCGGCGAAGACATCAGCGAACCGTAGACGCCACCGTTGGAGATGGTGAAGGTACCGCCCTGCATGTCGGCCATCGAGAGCTGACCGTCACGTGCAGCCTTGCCGAGACGACCGATGTCCTTCTCGATTTCGGCGATCGACATCTGATCGGCATCGCGCACGATCGGAACGACCAGGCCCTTGTCCGTGCCGACGGCAACGCCGATGTGGCAGTAGTTCTTGTAGATGATGTCGGTGCCGTCGATTTCGGCGTTGACGGCCGGCAGTTCCTTCAGGGCATGCGTGACGGCCTTGGTGAAGAAGCCCATGAAGCCGAGCTTCACGCCATGCTTCTTCTCGAAGATGTCCTTGTAGCGATTGCGCAGGTCCATGACCGCCTTCATGTCCACCTCGTTATAGGTGGTGAGCATGGCAGCCGTGTTCTGGGCGTCCTTGAGGCGCTTTGCGATCGTCTGGCGCAGACGGGTCATCTTCACGCGCTCTTCGCGCGATGCGTCATCGCCGGAAGAGGCCGGACGCGGAGCAGCCGGGGCGGCGGGAACAGCCGGAGCAGCCGTACCCTTGGCGATGGCGGCGAGCACGTCACCCTTCAGCACCTGGCCACGCTTGCCGGAGCCGTCGACGTCGGAGGTCGCGATGTTGTTATCGGCAGCAAGCTTGGCAGCAGCCGGAGCGGCCGGCATGGCCGAGGGGGCAGCCGGAGCAGCGGCGGCCGGAGCAGGCGCAGCAGCAGGAGCCGGTGCTGCGGCAGGAGCCGGAGCGGCTGCACCGGCGGAGCCTGCAGCACCTTCAGCGATCTGGCCGAGCAGCGCGCCGAGACCGACGGTCTCGCCGTTCTGTGCGACGATTTCAGTCAGAACGCCCGAGACCGGCGACGGGACTTCGACGGTCACCTTGTCGGTTTCCAGCTCGACGAGGGGCTCGTCGGCCTTGACGGTGTCACCGACCTTCTTGAACCAGGTGCCAATAGTGGCTTCGCTGACGGATTCGCCGAGGGTGGGTACGCGGATTTCAGTGGCCATGATCTCAATTCCGTTGGTCAGAGAACGTTTCGGTCTGCGAGGGAGTGACTGGGCGGATCAACCGCCCAGTGCGTCCTCGAGGAAGGCTTCGAGCTGGGCAAGATGCTTGGACATCAGGCCGGTTGCCGGCGAGGCTGCAGCCGGACGGCCTGTGTAGCGCACCCGCTGGTACTTGGCGTCGATATGAGCAAGCACCCATTCCAGATACGGATCGATGAACGACCAGGCGCCCATGTTCTTCGGCTCTTCCTGGCACCAGACCATCTCCGCATTGCGGAAGCGCGAGAGCTCGTTGATGAGCGCCTTGGCCGGGAATGGGTAGAGCTGTTCGATGCGCAGCAGGTAGACATCGTCGATGCCACGCTTCTCGCGCTCTTCCAGAAGGTCGTAATAGACCTTGCCCGAGCACATGACGACGCGACGGATCTTTGCATCCTTCTGCAGCTTGATCGGGCCGTCCTTGATGACTTCGGCATCGTCCCACAGAAGTCGGTGGAACGAGCTTTCGCCAGCCAGTTCGGCAAGGCTCGACGTTGCGCGCTTGTGGCGCAGCAGCGACTTGGGCGTCATGATGAGCAGCGGCTTGCGGAAGTCACGCTTCATCTGACGGCGCAGGATATGGAAGTAGTTCGACGGCGTCGTGACGTTTGCGACCTGCATGTTGTCTTCGGCGCACATCTGCAGCCAGCGCTCGAGGCGGGCGGAGGAGTGTTCCGGACCCTGACCTTCATAGCCATGCGGCAGAAGGCAGACCAGGCCCGACATGCGCAGCCACTTGCGTTCGCCCGACGAGATGAACTGGTCGAAGACGACCTGTGCACCGTTGGCGAAGTCACCGAACTGGGCTTCCCAGAGCGTCAGCGCATTGGGACGAGCCAGCGAATAGCCATATTCGAAGCCGAGCACTGCCTCTTCCGAAAGCATCGAGTTGATGACTTCGTAGCGGGCCTGGTTCGGCGCCAGATTGGCGAGCGGGATGTAGCGGTCTTCGGTTTCCTGATCGTAGAGCACCGAATGGCGCTGCGAGAAGGTGCCGCGTTCGCAATCCTGACCCGACAGACGGATCTTGTGGCCGTCGAGGCAGAGCGAACCGAAGGCGAGTGCTTCGCCCATGGCCCAGTCGATGCCTTCGCCGGTCTCGATCATCTGCGCGCGGTTTTCCATGAAGCGCTGGATCGTGCGGTGTGCCTTGAAGCCTTCCGGAATGGTCGACAGCTTGCGGCCGATTTCCTTGAGCTGCTTCATCGGCACGGCAGTCTTGCCGCGACGCTGCTCGTCGGCATTGTCGGCGGTCCTGAGACCCGACCATGCGCCGTCCAGCCAGTCGGCCTTGTTCGGCTTGTAGCTCTGGCCGGCCTCGAACTCCTGCTCGAGATGGGCGCGCCAGTCGGCCTTCATCTTCTCGAGTTCGCCCTCGGTGATCAGGCCTTCGGCGATCAGGCGCTCGCCATAGATGTTGACCACGGTCTTGTGGGCGCGGATTTCCTTGTACATCTTCGGCTGGGTGAAGCTCGGCTCGTCGCCTTCGTTGTGACCGAAGCGGCGGTAGCAGAACATGTCGACGACGACAGGCTTGTGGAACTTCATCCGGTATTCGGTCGCGACCTTGGCCGCATAGACGACGGCTTCTGGATCGTCACCATTGACGTGGAAGATCGGCGCTTCGATCATCTTCGCGACGTCGGACGGATACGGCGACGAACGCGAGAAGGCCGGATTGGTGGTGAAACCGATCTGGTTGTTGATGATCACGTGCAGCGTGCCGGCCACGCGGTGACCGCGCAGGCCCGACAGGCCGAGAATTTCTGCAGTCACACCCTGGCCCGCAAAGGCTGCATCACCATGCAGGAGAAGCGGCAGAACCTTTGCGCGCTCCTTGAGCGGGATGACATCGCCTTCCCAGACCTTGGCGAGCTGGTCCTGTTTGGCGCGGGCCTTGCCCATGACGACAGGGTTGACGATTTCCAGATGCGACGGGTTGGCCGTCAGCGACAGGTGAACCTTGTTGCCGTCGAACTCGCGGTCGGAGGAAGCGCCGAGGTGGTACTTCACGTCGCCGGAGCCTTCGACTTCATCGGGCTTGAAGGAACCGCCCTTGAATTCGTGGAAGACCGCGCGATGCGGCTTGTGCATGACGTTGGTCAGGACGTTCAGACGACCGCGATGGGCCATGCCGAGAACAACCTGCTCGAGACCTTCCTGGCCGCCGCGCTTGATGATCTGCTCGAGCGCCGGGATCAGCGATTCACCGCCGTCGAGGCCGAAGCGCTTGGTGCCCTTGTACTTGACGTCGATGAACTGCTCGAAGCCTTCGGCCTCGATCAGCTTCTGAAGGATGGCCTTCTTGCCGTTCGGCGTGAATTCGACGCCCTTGCCAGGGCCTTCGATGCGCTCCTGGATCCAGGCTTTTTCTTCCGGATTGGAGATGTGCATGAATTCGACGCCGAGCGTCGAGCAATAGGTGCGCTGCAGGATATCGAGCATCTGCGGGATCGTGGCGTATTCCAGACCCAGCACGTTATCGATGAAGATCTTGCGGCTGTAATCGGCCTCGGTGAAGCCGTAGGCCGTGGGAGAAAGTTCGTTGTAATCGTCAACCGGCGCTGCAAGACCGAGCGGGTCCAGCTTGGCATGCAGGTGACCACGCATGCGGTAGGCCCGGATCATCATGATGGCGCGAACCGAATCGCGCGTTGCCTGCAGGACTTCAGCTTCGGAAGGGGCCTTGCCTGTCGAAGCGGCGGTCGCTTCAACCTTGGCCTGGACCTTCTTTTCGATGGCCTTCTCGACAACGCCCCAGTTGCCGTCGAGCGCGTTGACGAGATCACCGCCCTCGGCGATCGGCCAGTTCTTGCGCTGCCAGGAAGCGCCCTTCGCGGCCTTCGTCACATCGGTCGGATTGTCGGCCAGCGCCTTGAAAAAGGCCTGCCACTCATCGGAGACCGAAGAGGGGTCTTCCTGATAGCGCGCGTAAAGCTGTTCGATATAGGCCGCATTCGATCCGTCGAGGAAGGACGTGATCAGAAACTGCTCGTTGGCTTCTTGCCTACCCATGGTGCTTCGCGAGCGTCTCGGCTCGCCTCCCGACTTGAATTGATGGCCGGATGCCCGGCCTGCCGCTCACGATCGCAAAAGCGAATCGTCTCAAATATGCGAAGTCCAGGCGAAGGATTGGGGGACCAACCCTTCGCCTGGCTTGATTTTCGTCAGGTCTCAGCCCTTGAGGACTTCGACCAGGGTCTTGCCGAGGCGTGCTGGCGAAGGCGAAACCTTGATGCCGGCAGCTTCCATGGCTTCGATCTTCGATTCTGCGTCGCCCTTGCCCCCGGATACGACAGCGCCGGCGTGACCCATGGTGCGACCCTTCGGAGCCGTACGGCCTGCGATGAAGCCGGCCATCGGCTTCTTGCGGCCCTTCTTGGCTTCGTCGATCAGGAACTGGGCTGCATCTTCTTCAGCCGAACCACCGATTTCGCCGATCATGATGATCGAGGTCGTGGCCGGATCGGCCAGGAACATCTCGAGCACGTCGATGAATTCGGTACCCTTGACCGGGTCGCCACCGATACCGACAGCCGTCGTCTGGCCGAGGCCTTCGTTCGAGGTCTGAAACACAGCTTCGTATGTAAGTGTTCCCGAGCGCGACACAATGCCGACCGAACCCTTGCGGAAGATCGAGCCCGGCATGATGCCGATCTTGCATTCTTCCGGCGTCAGGATGCCCGGGCAGTTCGGCCCGAGAAGGCGCGACTTCGACTTGTCGAGACGAGCCTTGACCCGCACCATGTCCATGACCGGGATACCCTCGGTGATGCAGGTGATGAACGGGATTTCGGCGTCGATCGCCTCGATGATGGCGTCGGCAGCCCCTGCCGGCGGAACGTAGATGACGGATGCGTCAGCGCCGGTCTTTTCCTTGGCTTCGGCGACGGTCGCGAAGATCGGCAGGGTTTCACCCTTGGAGCCGGTCCAGTTTTCGCCACCCTTCTTCGGATGGATACCGCCGACCATCTGCGTGCCGTAGTAGGCAAGCGCCTGTTCGGTGTGGAAGGTGCCGGTCTTGCCGGTCAGGCCCTGAACGAGGACCTTGGTGTTCTTGTTTACAAGAATTGACATCGAATAGGTTCCTCAGATTAGCCGTTGATCGCCGCGACGATCTTCTTGGCAGCGTCGTCCAGATCGTCGGCTGCGGTGATCGCGAGGCCGGATTCGTTCAGGAGCTTTTTGCCAAGTTCGACATTGGTGCCTTCGAGGCGAACAACGAGCGGAACCTTCAGGCCAACTTCCTTCACGGCGGCGATCACGCCTTCCGCGATGACGTCGCACTTCATGATGCCGCCGAAGATGTTGACGAGGATGCCCTCGACCTTCGGGTCAGCCGTGATGATCTTGAAGGCAGCTGCGACCTTCTCTTTGCCAGCGCCACCGCCGACGTCGCAGAAGTTTGCCGGCTCCTTGCCGTACAGCTTGATGATGTCCATCGTCGCCATGGCGAGACCGGCACCATTGACCATGCAGCCGATGTTGCCGTCGAGGGCCACGTAAGCGAGGTCCCACTTGGAGGCTTCGATTTCCTTGGCGTCTTCTTCGGTTTCGTCGCGCAGTGCACGAACGTCGTCATGGCGGAACAGCGCGTTGCCGTCGAAGGACATCTTGGCGTCGAGCACGCGCAGATGGTCATTCTTCATGACGATCAGCGGGTTCACTTCGAGCAGTGCCATGTCCTTCTCGACGAAGGCCTTGTAGAGGATCGGGAAGAGCGCCTTGGCGTCTTCGGCAGCAGCACCCGACAGTTCGAGAGCAGCCGAGATCTTGGCCACGTCAGCGGCAGTGACGCCAGCTTCCGGGTCGATCGCGATCGTGTGGATCTTTTCCGGTGTGTCATGGGCAACGGCTTCGATGTCCATGCCGCCTTCGGTCGATACGACGAAGGCAACCTGGCCGACCGAGCGGTCGACGAGCAGCGAGCAGTAGAGTTCGCGAGCGATGTCGGCGCCATCTTCGATGTAGAGGCGGTTGACCTGCTTGCCGGCGTCGCCGGTCTGGGCCGTCACCAGCGTGTTGCCGAACATTTCCTTGGCGTGTGCCTTGGCTTCGTCGATCGAGAAAGCGAGGCGTACGCCGCCCTTGGCTTCCGGCGACAGTTCCTTGAACTTGCCCTTGCCGCGGCCACCAGCATGGATCTGGCTCTTGACCACGTAGAGTGGGCCCGGCAGCTGCTTTGCGGCAGCTTCAGCTTCTTCTGCGGAGAAGATCGCCACACCTTCGGCGACCGGTGCACCAAAGCTCTTCAGAAGAGCCTTGGCCTGATATTCATGAATGTTCATTGTCGTGTCCCTGTTTTGGGCGAAATGGCAATTACTTGAGAGCCGGCGCGATGTTGATGCAGGCTTCGCAGAGGCCGGCAACGGCGCCGACAGACTTCTGGAAGGCCTCTTCCTCGGCCTTGTTCAGGTCGATTTCGATGACGCGCTCGACACCACCTTCGCCGATGACGACGGGAACGCCGACGTACATGTCCTTCACGCCGTACTGGCCGGTTAGGTAAGCGGCGCAGGGGAGAACGCGCTTCTTGTCCTTGAGGTAGGACTCGGCCATTTCGATGGCGGAAGCAGCAGGTGCGTAGTAGGCCGAACCGGTCTTCAGCAGGCCGACGATTTCGGCGCCGCCATCACGGGTGCGCTGGATGATTTCTTCCAGACGCTCCTTCGTGACCCAGCCCATCTTGACGAGGTCGGTCAGCGGGATGCCGCCAACGGTCGAGTAACGAGCGAGCGGCACCATGGTGTCGCCGTGACCGCCGAGAACGAAAGCGGTGACGTCCTGGACGGACACGTTGAATTCTTCAGACAGGAAGTGGCGGAAACGACCGGAGTCGAGAACGCCGGCCATGCCGACGACCTTGTTGGTCGGGAGGCCCGAGAACTTCTGCAGGGCCCAGACCATCGCGTCGAGCGGGTTGGTAATGCAGATGACGAAGGCGTTCGGGGCATACTTCTTGATGCCGGCACCGACCTGTTCCATGACCTTGAGGTTGATGCCGAGCAGATCGTCGCGGCTCATGCCAGGCTTACGGGCAACACCGGCAGTCACGATGCAGACATCAGCGCCTTCGATGGCGGCGTAATCGCTGGCACCAGACAGCTTGGCATTGAAGCCTTCGACCGGACCCGACTGCGCAATATCCAGACCCTTGCCCTGCGGGATACCGTCGGCAATGTCGAACAGGACGATGTCGCCCAGTTCCTTCAGACTGGCGAGATGCGCCAGCGTTCCACCAATCATTCCAGAACCGATAAGAGCGATCTTCTTGCGCGCCATTGTAGACTTCCTTTTGGATCCGCGACCAAGGCCGAGGGCGAGTGTTAGCCTGCCCTTGTGGACAAACCGCATAGCTCCAAAGGGTCTAAACCGCAAACGATAATTTTCGGTGTATCAATTTCAATCGGTTAGAAGATAAAATTCTTACGTAAACGTCAAAAATTACGTCACAGCTTCGTCATGTTTGTCACGCTTCGACTGGTGCAGTTCGAGATAATCGGCGCTCCGCATCTCGAAAAGGCGTGAAACTGTACGGTCGAATTCGAAGCCTTCGGTACCCTTCTTCTCGGTGAGGAGAGTCTCCGGCAGTGCGACTGCGGACGCAAAAAGCCGCACGCTGGCATCGTAGAGGGCATCGATCAGGATAATGAACCGCTTCGTCTCGTTGCGCTTCTCGGGGCCGAGATGCGGAATGTTCTCGACGAAGACAACATCGAAGCGCTTGGCAATGGCCAGATAGTCCGATGCCCCGAGCGGCTTCTCGCAGAGATCGCTGAAAGTGAACCGGGCGCATCGGCCAGCGGCGCGGGGGATCTCGATGGTCCGCCCGTTCATGGCGATCGAGACCGGCTGCTCGGGAGAGCCCTCTGTCACACGCTTCCAGGCAATGTCCATCATCTTGGGCGCATCATCGAGCGGCGAGACGTAGACGGGGAGGCTCTCCATCTTCTCCAGCCGGTAATCCGTCGGCGAGTCCAGCGTCGACACCTGCACATTCTTCTTGAGCAGGTCGACAAAGGGCAGAAACAGCCCGCGATTGAGCCCGTCCCGGTAGAGATTGTCCGGCTCGACATTCGAGGTCGCAACCAGCGTGCAGCCGCGCGCGAAAAGCTCGGTGAACAGCCGCGCAAGGAGCATCGCATCGGCGATGTCGGTCACCGTGAACTCGTCGAAGCACAAAAGCTGGGCTTCGTCGCGCAGGGCCGCTGCCACCGGAGGAACAGGATCCGCCTCCTTCGTTTCCCCGGCCTTCAGTTTCTGGCGATGGGCATGGATGCGTGAATGCACATCCGCCATGAATTCATGGAAATGGGCGCGGCGCTTCTTTTCGACAGGCGCGAGCTTGTAGAACAGATCCATCAGCATGGTCTTGCCGCGACCGACGCTGCCATGGATGTACAAACCCTGGATCGGGATTTGCGGCTTGCGCTTCTGGGCAAACATCCAGCCAAGCGCACTCTTTTTCGCTGCCGGCTTGCGCGCCTTGAATTCCGTGAGGATACGGTCGAGCTTTGCAGCGACGTCGAACTGGTAACGATCAGGCTGAAGGGTCCCCGCCTCCGTCATCGCGCGCAACTGCTCGGCGACGCTCAAGCCGTAGTCAGGAACTGGCTGCATGGAATGATGTCCCGCCGGGTGGGTGGCCCGTCAAGGGCCACCGCTGGGATGAGAGATGAATCAGCGGCTCAGGCTGACCGGCTGACCGGAAGCGGTGCTGCCGTCGAAACGGGCATCGGCGGTCTTGTAGAGGCTGCCGATGGTATTGCCGTTGCGGTCCTTGAGGACAACCGACTTGCCCGAGACTTCCCAGGATCCCATTGCCGTAAGTTCGCCGGCGCAACCGCGGGTGCCGCCACGCGAACCACTGCCGAGATTGGTGAGCGTCAGGAACATGTCGCAGCTCGATCCCGCACTCTGGACGCGCCAGTTGCCGACCATCGATTCCTTGGTGACATCGAGCGCCGTCGCAGGCGCACCGGCGGCCGGGTCAAGTGCTGCAGTCGTCGTGGTGGGCGCTGCCGGGAACTGGGCGGAACCTGCAGCACCAGGAGGCGGCAGCTGGCCGGACTGCACCGAAGGCACGGGCTGCGCCTGCAGCGGCGGAAGCGCGCTGTTGGCGGCATTCATGCTGCTATAGGATGTGCGCTGGCAACCTGCGAGCGCCAGAAGGATGGCTGCTCCGGTGACTGCATGGCTGAATTTCATCATTATACTCCCGCTCTCGCGACCTGCGCCGCAACCTGCCGTACAACTGGGTTAGAAATATGTTACGCGAAGATGGTTAATCAAGTTCCATATCGCGTCCGATCGATAGCCGGCACTATACGGATAAATTAAGGCCGCCCGAAACAGTTCCCGGACGGCCTCTCAATGTTTTGACGATGTGGCTTAAGCGCGACGCTCGACCATCATCTTCTTGATCTCGGCAATCGCCTTGGCCGGGTTCAGACCCTTCGGGCAGGCCTGGGCGCAGTTCATGATCGTGTGGCAACGATAGAGACGGAAGGGGTCCTCGAGGTTGTCGAGGCGCTCGCCGGTCGCTTCATCACGGCTGTCGATCAGCCAGCGGTAGGCCTGCAGCAGAACGGCCGGACCGAGATAACGGTCGCCGTTCCACCAGTAGCTCGGACAGGAGGTCGAGCAGCAGGCGCAGAGAATGCACTCGTAGAGACCGTCGAGCTTCTGGCGATCCTCGTGGCTCTGCTTCCATTCCTTGGCCGGCGCCGGAGACACCGTCTTCAGCCAGGGCTCGATCGAGCGGTGCTGCGCGTAGAAATTCGTCAGATCCGGCACGAGATCCTTGACGACAGGCAGATGCGGCAGCGGATAGACCTTCACAGTCCCGTTCACCTCATCCATGCCCTTGGTGCAGGCCAGCGTATTGGTGCCGTCGATGTTCATCGCGCAGGAACCGCAGATGCCTTCGCGGCAGGAACGGCGCAGCGTCAGCGTCGGGTCGATATTGTTCTTGATGTACAAAAGACCATCGAGAACCATCGGACCGCAATCGTCGACATCGATGTAATAGGTATCGATGCGCGGATTGGCGCCATCGTCAGGGCTCCAGCGATAGACCCGGTATTCCCGAACGTTCTTGGCACCGGCCGGCTTCGGCCAGACTTTGCCTTCGGTGACCTGAGAGTTTTTGGGAAGAGCAAGTTCAACCATGTCCAGTTCCTCTCAAATCAATAAACACGTGCCTTCGGCGCGATCTTGTAGGGATCGATGCCTTCGGCGATGAGTTCGGTGTGGACGGGACGGTAGTCGAGCTTCACATCGCCAGCCTCGTTGACCCAGGCAAGAGTGTGCTTGCGCCAGTTGACGTCGTCACGGCCGCCGAAGGGGCCGTCGACGTAATCCTCGCGTGCGTGGCTGCCGCGGCTTTCCTTGCGCGCTTCCGCGCCATAGACCGTGGTGATGGCGTTGGCCATCAGGTTGTGCAGTTCGAGCGTCTCGACCAGATCCGAATTCCAGATCATCGAGCGGTCCGTGACCTTGATATCCGGCAGTTCCTTCCAGATCGCCGACAGGCGCTTGCAACCGCTTTCCAGCGATTCCTGCGTGCGGAACACGGCCGCGTCGTCCTGCATGGCGCGCTGCATCTTGTCGCGCAGCACGGCGGTCGGCGTCTGGCCCGAGGCGTGGCGCGTATTGTCGAAGCGATCCATGATCTTGTCGCAAGCGGCAATATTGAGCGCCGGGATCGGCGACGTGCGGTCGATGACTTCCGCAGCGCGGATGGCAGCGGCACGGCCGAAGACCACGAGGTCGATCAGCGAGTTGGAGCCGAGGCGGTTTGCACCATGCACCGAGGCGCAACCGGCTTCACCCACGGCCATCAGGCCTGGGATGATGCGTTCCGGATTGCTGGAATCGGCGTTCAGCACTTCACCCCAATAGTTCGTGGGAATGCCGCCCATGTTGTAGTGAACGGTCGGCAGGACCGGGATCGGCTCGCGGGTCACATCGACGCCGGCGAAGATCTTCGCCGATTCCGAGATGCCCGGCAGGCGCTCGTGAAGAACAGCCGGATCGAGGTGGTCGAGATGCAGGAAGATATGGTCCTTGTTCTTGCCGACGCCGCGGCCTTCACGGATTTCCATCGTCATGCAGCGCGACACGACGTCACGCGAGGCAAGGTCCTTGGCCGACGGAGCATAGCGCTCCATGAAGCGCTCGCCTTCGGAGTTGACGAGATAACCGCCTTCGCCGCGTGCGCCTTCGGTGATCAGACAGCCCGCACCATAGATACCGGTCGGGTGGAACTGGACGAATTCCATATCCTGCAGCGGAAGACCCGCGCGGGCGATCATGCCGCCGCCGTCGCCGGTGCAGGTGTGAGCCGATGTCGCCGAGAAATAGGCGCGGCCATATCCACCCGTTGCCAGCACGACCATCTTGGCCGAGAAGCGATGGATCGTGCCGTCGTCGAGGTTCCAGGCAACGACGCCGGTGCAGCGGCTGCCATCGTCAGACATGATCAGGTCGAGCGCGAAATACTCGATGAAGAATTCCGCATTGTTGCGCAGCGACTGGCCGTAAAGCGTGTGCAGGATGGCGTGGCCGGTACGGTCGGCAGCAGCACAGGTGCGCTGGACCGGCGGGCCTTCGCCGTAGTTCTGCATGTGACCGCCGAACGGCCGCTGATAGATCTTGCCTTCCTCGTTACGCGAGAACGGCACGCCGTAATGCTCAAGCTCATAAACCGCCTTCGGCGCCTCCATGGCGAGATACTGCATGGCGTCGACATCGCCGAGCCAGTCGGAACCCTTGACGGTGTCGTAGAGGTGCCACTGCCAGCAGTCGGGCGTCATGTTGTTCAGCGAGGCGGCGATACCGCCCTGGGCTGCGACCGTGTGCGAGCGGGTCGGGAAAACCTTGGTGATGCAGGCCGTCTTGAAGCCCTGTTCGGCCATGCCGAGCGTCGCGCGCAGGCCGGCGCCACCGGCACCGACGACCACGACGTCGTAGGAATGGTCAACATAGGTGTAGGCCTTGCCGGTCTGGGCGAAGTTATGAATGGTTGCCATGTTGATTTACCCTACGAATGCGATCTTCAAGATGGCGAAAAGACAGAGGCCACCGATCAGGATTGCAAAGAACGTGTTCAGCATCAGAAGCAAAAGCTTGGCGATCTCCGTGTGGACATAGTCCTCGATGACCACCTGCATGCCGAGCTTCATATGGATCAGGGCCGACAGCACGACCAGAGCCATGACCACGGCAACGAGCGGGTGCGACAATGCGCCAACCACCTCGGCGTAAGGCGCGCCGTTGTACATGACGAGGAACCCGATGAAGAAGAGGATCAGCGGAATGTTGGCGACGGCCGTGACGCGCTGACGCCAGAAATGCTCAGTGCCTTCCTTGGCCGAGCCGAGACCGCGGACCTTGCCGAGCGGAGTGCGCATATCCATGGAATGGTGCCTCAGGTGCGAATGATATAGGCGACGATCCACACAAGGAGCGTCAGGACGACGGATGCGATGATGTTCGCCTTGGCGAGCTTCGTCGAGAAATGCTTGTCGAAACCATAGCCGACATCCCACATCAGATGGCGCAGACCGCCCAGCATGTGATGGATGAGCGCCCAGGTATAGCCGAGCAGGATCAGGCGACCGATGATGGTGCCCATGAACCAGTTGACCCATTCGAAGTATTCGGCACCCGTCGAAGCGGCCACCAGCCACCACGCAACCAGGATGGTGCCGAAATAGAGCGCGCCGCCGGTAATGCGGTGCACGATCGACATCAACATGGTGGGAATAAGCTTGTAAACTTGCAGATGCGGCGACATAGGCCGGTTTTTAGTCACATTCGCCATCTAAACCTCGCGGCGTCTCGATGCGGTCCGATCATACGGACATATTGTTTGCAATGCGCCATAACGATTGTTGTGCATCGCATCAGGGGGACGTTTAATCCTCGAACTCCCGGACGACAAGCACATTCGCTTGACGATTTCAATTTAATCGATTCGCGTGAATAGAACTTTAGCGTCCCTGCGAACCGCATCAGCCAATACGAAAAAAGCGTTGAGGTGGATGACTTTAGCAACCACTTGCGGCATGTTGCGTTAACGATTTGTTAACCGCGTTCCGGAGGTCGCCCCATGCTAAAGTATCGTCTCGTCATGACGGTTTTGACCGTCGCGCTCGGATCCGCAGGCGGCATCGCTGAAGCTGGCGACAGCTACGGCCATCATTACGGACGCAGCGAAGCGGTCGTCGGCAGCAATGGTCTGCCCTCCGTCATTCCCGGCATCGGCACCTTTGCCGGCAGCATTTCCGGTCTGCGCATCAAGGGCAACGGCGTCTTCTTCGCCATCGACCGGGCCACGGGACCGAAGGTGATTGCCTACCGCGCGCCGAAGGCGAAAATCATTGAAATTTCAGCGGAAAACCCTGAGGACGCATGCTCTTTCGAAGCCGGCGTCTGCGTCATCAGGCCGAAGAACTAAAGAAACTTCCAGACTGTCGTCTTCTTCACTTCGCTGTCTTCGAGGATCCGCGTCACCGGAACCTCGTAGGTCGCAAGCGGCTCAAGATGTTCGGTGGGGCGATAGCTGCGCCCGGGATCACCCACCAGAACGAGGCACCCACTCTTGGCCAGCGTGGCAAACCAGCTGACCAGCGCGCGCGCAAAGTCGCTCTCGTAAAACACGTCGCCCGCCAGGATCACGTCGAAATCGACCGACCGACCAATGAGGTCATCATCGGTGAAGGCCAGCGTCACACCGTTGAGAGCGGCATTCAGCCGCACCGCAGTTTTCGCCCAGGGATCGATATCGGCGGCCAGAACCTCGGCAGCACCCGCCATGGCCGCAGCGATTGCCACCAGACCGGATCCGCTGGCGAAATCCAGCACGCGCTTGCCCCGAACCGTCTCAGGATGATCGAGCACATAGCGCGCCAGCCCCTGGCCACCCGCCCAGGCAAACGCCCAGAACGGCGGCGGAAGTCCGATCGCCTCGAGATCCTCTTCCGTCTTCATCCAGAGGTCATGCACTTCGCTCGCCAGATGAAGCCGAATCTCCGGCACATGCGGCGGCGCAATCGCGCTGGTGTTGTCGAGGATGAAGCGATCGGGATCGGTCTTCACGGGCGGCTCAGACCGGCGGATTCTCGAGACCACCCATGCGGCAGACCTCGAAATATTCGTCGTCCGTCACCGGCTGGACCGAGAGCCGCATGGAGGTGACGAGCGCCATCTTCGACAGCTTCTCGTTCGCCTTGACATCTTTCAGGCTTACCGGTTTGGGCATGTCGCAGACGGCGCGAATATCGACGCAGTCCCAGCGGGCGTCCCCCTCGGCGGTCGAATCCGGATGGGAAAGGGCGCAGACTTCGACTATACCGACGACCTCCAGGCCCTCGTTGGAGTGGTAGAAAAAGCCCTTGTCGCCGATTTTCATCGCCCGCATGTTGTTGCGCGCGAGATAGTTGCGAACGCCGGTCCATTCTTCGCCGACGTCACCCTTGGCCTTCTGCATTTCCCAGGACCACTTGAAGGGTTCGGACTTGTAGAGCCAGAATGCCATGCAGTTCACGCCTCCGGATTGTTGAAGACCCAGTTATAGGGCTTGATCTCAACCGTCTCGAACAGGCCGGCCTTGGCATAGGGGTCCTGTGCTGCCAGCGCCTTTGCAGCCTCGATATCATCGGCGGCGATGATCAGCATCGAGCCGCAGGGCTTGCCGTCGGAATCGAGAAACGGGCCGGCGATCTTCAGCTGGCCGGCGGCATTGAGCCCATTCAGCCACTCGACATGCGGCGGACGCGTTTCCATCCGAAGGTTCAGGTGGCCTGGCTTGTCGGCGCAGATGACGGCAAACAGCATCTTGTCTCTCCTAAGGGATCTCTTATTCGGTGGTGATCGGTCGCGACATCAGTTGGGTGATCGCGGTCGGGATGTCCAGCCTGCCGTCGATGATCGCGGCAACGGCCTGGGTGATCGGCATCTCGATTGCGTGGCCTTCAGCCAGTCTTGCAGCAACGGCAGCCGCAAAGGCTCCCTCGACGAGCGATCCCTGCTGAGTGCCGATCGGCTCTCCCCGGCCGAGCGCAATGCCGAAGCGCAGATTGCGAGACTGGTGGCTGGTAGCGGTCAGCACGAGGTCACCGAGGCCCGACAAGCCGCGCACCGTATCCCCTCGCCCGCCCATGGCATCGACGAGTCTCGACATTTCCGCAAGGCCGCGCGCGATGAGCGCCGCCCGCGCCGAATCGCCAAGCCCCATACCTTCGACGATGCCGCAGGCTATCGCCAGCACGTTTTTCAACGCGCCGCCGAGCTGCACACCGATCCGATCGTCCGATGCGTAAAGACGGTAAGTCTGGCCGGAAATCGCCTTGGCCAGGTGTTCTGCGAGGGACAGATCTTCAGCCGCGATCGCCATCGCCGTCGGCAGGCCCTTCGCAATGTCAGCCGCGAAACCCGGACCAGAAAGCATGGCAATCGGATGGCCGGGAAGTGCCGTTTCCAGCACGTCGGTGAGCAGACGTGAGCTTTGCTTCTCGATCCCCTTGGCGCAGATCACGACAGGCACACCCGGCTTCAGATGCGGCCCGTAAGTTTCGGCCGCCGCGATCTGCGCCTGGGACGGCATGGCGAAGAGCACGATGTCAGGCTCGCCGAGATCCTCCGCCCGAGCGGAAAAGGACAGCGAGGCAGGCAATTGAATGCCCGGCAATGCATCCTCATGGATTCGGCTTGCAGCGAGATCAGCCATGACCGAGGCATCGCGACCGATCAGCAGAGCCTGCGCCCTGCCCGTCTGGGCGACCACAGCGGCAAGTGCGGTACCAAAAGCACCCGCGCCGATGACGGCAATACGCTGCATCCCGCTCATGCCTTGGCTCCCCGCTTGCCATAAGCGAGCAGGGCCTTGGCGTCCTGGTCCAACGGCCAGCGCGACCGGGGTGCGACGGCAAGATCATCCGAGGGCATGCCAAACGCCATGCGCTCAAGGCCAGCCCAGGCGATCATGACAGCATTGTCGGTGCACAGATGATGCGGCGGCGCGACGAAGCGGAAGCGATGCTCGGCGCAGAGTGTATCGAGGGTCTGGCGCACTTCCTTGTTGGCGGCGACACCGCCGGCGACGACCAGCGCAGGCTCGGCCACATCGGGGAATGTTTCCTTGAACCGCTGCAGGCCACGGCCGATGCGATCCTTCAACGTACGAGAGATGGCATGCTGGAACGAGGCGCAGATATCGGCAATGTCCTGGTCGGTGACAGGCGCTATGCCCTCTGCCGCCTGGCGCACGGCGGTCTTGAGCCCCGAGAAGGAGAAATCGAGGCGAGCCTCGCCGACCAAAGGCCGGGGAAAGGCAAATCGCTTGGGATTGCCCGTGGCCGCCGCCCGCTCGACGGCAGGCCCCCCGGGATAGGGAAGACCAAGCAGCTTCGCTGTCTTGTCGAAGGCCTCGCCAAGGGCGTCATCGATCGTCGTGCCCCAGCGCTCGTACTCGCCCACACCTTTGACCAGCACGAGCTGAGTATGACCGCCGGAAACAAGCAGCATCAGATAGGGAAACGGAACGCCATCGGTGAGCCGGGCCGTCAGCGCATGACCTTCGAGATGGTTGACGGCGTAAAGCGGCTTGCCTGTCGCTCTTGCGATCGCTTTGCCAGTCATCAGGCCAACCAGCAAACCACCGATCAGGCCGGGGCCGGACGTGGCGGCAATGGCATCGACCTCGGCCAGCGTGATGCCGGCCCGGGTCAGCGCCTCTTCGATCAGCGTGTCCAGCGCATCGACATGGGCGCGGGCGGCAATCTCCGGCACCACGCCGCCATAGGCGCTGTGTTCGTCGAGCTGGCTCAAGACGACATCAGCCTCGGTGATAGCAGAGCCGTCCGCAAGCCGCGTGACGACAGCCGCCGCCGTCTCGTCACAGCTGGTTTCGATGCCGAGGATGCGCAGTTTGGATGCCATGGAACCTGTTCATTGATTGCGGTCGCCGAGAAACCGGTCTACGAAATCTGTCGGTAACAACGGACAAGTTCGGATGCAAACAAAACCTTTCCGCATCGGCACGCGGGGCAGCCCGCTCGCTCTGGCCCAGGCGTCTGAGACACGGGCACGCCTCATGGTGGCGCATGACCTTCCCGAAGACATGTTCGAGATCGTCGTGCTCTCGACCAAGGGCGACCGCATCACCGATCGTGCGCTATCCGAAATCGGCGGCAAGGGGCTGTTCACCGAGGAGCTGGAGGATCAGCTCCTCTCGGGCGATCTCGACTTTGCGGTCCATTCCTCCAAGGACATGCCGACCAAATTGCCCGAAGGTCTGTTCCTGTCGGCCTTCCTGCCGCGGGAAGATGTTCGCGACGCCGTTGTCGGGCGCACGGCTCCAACGCTGAAGGAGCTTCCGCACGGCGCGACCGTCGGCTCGTCTTCACTGCGTCGCCAGGCCCTCATCCGCCGCATCCGCCCTGACATCAACGTCATCACCTTCCGTGGCCTTGTCGACACCCGCCTGCGCAAGCTCGCCGACGGCGAAGTGGATGCGACCCTGCTCGCCTTCGCCGGCCTGAAGCGCCTCGGCAAGCCGGACGTTCCGACCGAACTGCTCGACCCCAGCGATTTTCCTCCGGCCCCCGCCCAGGGCGCGATCTGCATCGAGAGCCGCATCGGCGATACCAGGGTGAGCGAATTGCTGGAGGCGATCAATCACCATGACACCTTCGATGCGGTCAGCTGCGAGCGAGCCTTCCTCGGCGCCCTCGACGGCTCCTGCCGTACGCCGATTGCGGGCCATGCGACGGTCGATGGGGACGCAATCCGCTTTGCCGGCATGATCCTCACGCCCGATGGCAGCCGCTGGCACGATGTGGAGATCGAAGGCAGCCGCACGGCGGCCGCAGTGCTGGGCGCCACGGCAGGTGGAACGGTGCGCAGCAAGGCTGGCAGCGACTTCTTCGATAGCTGGAACTGACAAATGCGCGTTCTGGTGACGCGCCCCGAACCGGCATCGGCCAGAACCGCCGCCGAGCTCGAGCGTCGTGGCCATGAGCCCGTCCTGCTGCCGCTGATGCAGGCAATCCATGAGCCGCATGCGCTGGTAACGCCTGCACTGCCCGATACGGCCGCCATAGCCGTCACCAGCGCCGAGGCGATCCGGGTTCTGGAGGCATTGCCACAAGAAAACAGGCAGGCTTTGCTCGCCCTGCCGCTCTTTGCGGTTGGCCGCGCGACCGCACGCGCGGCCAGCGATGCCGGATTTGCGGATGTCTCGATTGCCGATGGCGACGGGCGATCCCTGGCGAGCCTCTTGGTCGCGACGCACGATGCAACAACACCGATCCTCTACCTGACCGGTACGCCCCGCTCACCCGACTTCGAAACCGACCTGCAGCAAGCCGGTCGAGCGATCGATGTACGCGAATGTTACCGGATGGTGCCGGCCGCTCCCGACGATCTCGACGTCATCGAAACACTGACGCCGATGCCGGAGGCAATTCTCGTCTATTCCGCGGAAACGGCCCGCCGCATCGGCGAACTTCATCATGCCACGCGTGACCAGCTCGACTGGCAACAGGTGCGTTTCCTGTGTCTCAGCGAAAAAATCGCCAGGGCGCTCCCCGCAGAAATTCAGCCCAACAGCCAGTGGTCGATGGAACCTCGGGAGGATCAACTGCTTCTTCTGCTTTGATGCAGTGCCGCGTGAAATGGAACCTCAGGCCTTTCCTTCGCCATGAGGACTGACTAGGTTTAATCACACGCGCGAAATGAAGAGGTTGCCATGGTTTCCGGAAAGCCACCCCGTCGATCGAAAGCCACCGATGATCCGGTGACAATCGACCTGACCGCCGAGGAAACCGCGACGCCGAAGGAAGATGGCGCCTCGGATACGAAGTCCGATGCCACAACCTCGTCTTTCGTGACAGACGAAGCGGCAATGAACACCGCGGCAGCAAGCGACGCCCCAGCCGATACGCCTGCCGATCCCTGGACACCGACACCCGAGCCTTCGGAAGCAACCACGTCGGCCGCCGAGAGTGAAACGCCCGCCGACAGCACGGCGAACACCGAAGCCACCCCCGCCAAGGAGCCCGTCCGCCAGTCGCCCCCAACCTCGACGCTGGTCGCCTCCGGTATCTTCGGTGGCCTTGTGGCGCTCGCCCTTGCTGGCAGCATGCAATATGCCGGGATCGTCCCGGGCATCGGTCCGGAGCAGAGGACGGAGGCACCAGCCATCGACACAACAGAGTTGGATGCCCTCAAGGCGGACGTCGCCCGCTTGGCGGCGCAACCGGCAGCACCGTCGACCGACCCTGCCCTTGCCGAACGCATAGCGGCGCTGGAAACCAGCGTTGCAAATACAAACTCGGCTCCCGCAGTCGATGCGGCTGCGGTTGAAGCATTGAAGACCCAGCTGGTAGCCGCCGAACAGGCAATCGAATCCCTGCGTGCTGAAATCGCCAGCAACAAGCAGGCGCTGGACCAGAGCACGACCCGCCTGACGGAAGCTGAGCGCAAGCTCGAAGAGCCGCGCAGCGATGTGGAAATGGCGCGGGCAATTGCCTTGGCTGGCCTCAAGACCGCCATCGATCGCGGCGGCCCCTTCCTGTCGGAGCTCGACGCGCTGAAGAGCGTTTCGCCGGAAGACCCCGCCATTGCAGCACTTACCCCGCTTGCGAGCGCGGGTGTGCCGTCCCGCTCGGATCTTGCACGCGACTTCAATCAGGTCGCAGAAGACATCCTCGCCGCCATCAACCAGCCGGCAACCGGCGAAGGCTGGACGGACCGTCTGCTCGCAAGCGCCCGGTCTCTGGTCAAGGTTCGGCCCGTCGGCAATGTCGAAGGCGAGACGCCCGAGGCCATCGTTGCCCGCGTCGAAAACAAGCTGCAGAACGGCGACCTGAAGGGTGCTGCCCTTGAATGGGACACGCTGCCCGAGGCCGGCAAGCAGGCATCCACCGAATTTTCGACCAAGCTGAAAAACAGGATCGAGGCCGAGGAGCGCGTTGCCGCCGCCCTGTCCCAGACTGTGGCCGGGAACGGAGGCTGACGCATGACCACCATCCTCAAGATCCTCTTCTTCTTCGGTTTTATCCTGGCGCTAGGCTTCGGCTTTTCCTGGGTGGCCGATCGTCCCGGTGAAATCTCGCTGATCTGGGAAGGCCAACAATACAATACCGATCTCATCGTCGCGGTGACGGCGCTCGTCGCCCTCGTCGCCACCCTCATGCTCCTGTGGTGGCTGCTCCGCGCAGTCTGGACCTCGCCCCATTCGGTCCGCCGCTTTTTCCGCGCCCGCAAACGGGACCGCGGCTATCAGGCGATATCCACCGGGCTGATCGCAGCCGGCGCTGGCAATGCCATTCTCGCCCGCAAGATGAGCGCCCGCGCCCGTGGCCTGATCCGCGCCGACCAGGAGCCACTGATCCGCGTGCTCGACGCCCAGGCAGCCCTGATCGAGGGACGTCACGACGAGGCGCGTCGCCTGTTCCAGGAGATGTCCGAGGATCCGGAGACCCGGGAGCTTGGGCTTCGCGGTCTCTATGTGGAAGCGAATCGCCTCGGCGCGCATGAGGCTGCTCGACAATATGCCGAAACCGCAGCAGAGGCGGCGCCTTACCTGCCATGGGCAGCGAAGGCGACGCTGGAACATCGCTGCCGCGCCGGTCATTGGGACGATGCGATCCGCCTGCTCGATCAGCAGAAAATCGCCCACGTTCTTGAACGTCATGAAGCTGAACGCCTGAAGGCGGTGCTGCTCACCGCAAAAGCCGAAGACCAGCTGGAAGCCGATCCGGCCGGTGCGCGCGACAGTGCCTTGAAGGCGTTGAAACTCGCCAAGGATCTGGTGCCCGCGGCCATCGTCGCTGCCAAGGCCTACATGCGCGAAGACAATCTGCGCAAGGCGTCGAACACCCTGGAGCAGGTCTGGAAGATCGAGCCGCATCCGGAAATCGCCCGCGCTTATGTCCGTGCCCGCAGCGGTGACAGCGCCGTCGACCGGCTTAAGAAGGCGGAAAAGCTGGAAGCTCTGAAGCCGAACAACTACGAGTCCCTGCTGGCCGTTGCGGAAGCAGCGCTCGATACGCAGGACTTCAAGAAGGCCCGTGCCAAGGCCGAAGCGGCGGCCCGCATCGCCTCGCGCGAACGCGTCTATTTGCTGCTCGCCGATATCGAAGAAGCCGAGACCGGCGACCAGGGCCGTATCCGCCATTGGATGGGTCAGGCGCTCAAAGCACCGAGAGATCCGTCCTGGGTGGCCGACGGCCACGTGTCCGAGCGCTGGATGCCGATCTCGCCAGTTACCGGCCGCCTCGACGCCTTCGAATGGAAGACGCCCTTCGACCAGTTGGCCGGCCCGGTCGAGGAAGGCACAACATCCCAAGGCGAGAAAGCGCTCGCATCCCTTCCTCCTGTCGCGCGGACGGAAACTGCAGCCAAGCCCGAGCCTGTGGTCGAGCCGACACGCCCGAAGGTGGTGGAGACAAAAGGCCAGGTGATCGACGGTGAGGTTTCGGCGAAATCGGCAGAGCCAGAGGTGCCTTTGGCAAAGCCGACGAAGCAGGGGGCCCCAGTGGTCGATGCGTCAAAGGAAAGCATGCCCGTAAAGGAGCCAGCGGTCGTCGAACCCTTCTTCGGTCGCCCTCCCGATGATCCCGGCGTCAAGGATCCGGCGCTCGCGGCCCCAGAACCCAAGACCCGCCTGAAACTCTTCTGACAGGAACCGGTATGCTCGATCGCCTGCAATCCTTCTTCCAATCCGTAATGCAGGACCGCCCCAGGGCGGTCTTTGCACCTGACGATCCGCGGATCGCCGTTGCCGCCCTCTGTCTCCAGGTCATGGAAGCGGACGGCGTCGTCCGCGACGCCGAGAAGGCAAAACTGCGGGAAATTCTCAAGGAGGAATACGGGCTCGAAGAAAGCGACCTCGACGCCTTGATCGCAGCCGGTCAAGACGCCGAGAGCGAGGCGGTCGATTACTACCGCTTCACCACGGAACTGAAGCGACAGTTGAACGAGGACGAGCGCCAACATCTGGTCGGCATCCTCTGGGATATCGTCTATGCAGACGGAAGCCGCAGCGAGATGGAAGACCATGCCATCTGGCGGGTCGCCGACCTGCTCGGCGTATCCGGGCGTGAACGCATCGTCCAACGGCAGGAAGCGGCCGAACGGGCCGGCCTTGGAGCGATCGACGATGCCAAGTGACGAACGATCGCGCCCGCGCGATCGCAAGCAGCCTGTCCTGATCGTCCTGCACCAGGAGAGATCGAGCCCCGGCCGTGTCGGCCAGATGTTGGAGGAGAAAGGCTATCCCCTCGACATCCGCCGTCCGGTACTCGGGCAGGCTCTGCCAAAAACCTTGGCGGACCATGCGGGCGCTGTCGTCTTTGGCGGTCCGATGAGTGCGAACGATCCCGACGACTACATCAAGACCGAAATCAACTGGCTCGACGTGCCGCTCAAGGAAAACAAGCCCTTCCTCGGAATCTGCCTCGGCGCTCAAATGCTGGTTCGTCACCTCGGCGGCAAGGTGGAGGCCGACCGGGACGAGCGCACCGAAATCGGCTGGTATCCGATAAAGCCGACCGAACATGGCCGCCTGCTGATGCACTGGCCGAAGATGGTCTATCACTTCCACCGCGAGGGCTTCAGCCTACCACAGGGCGCCAAGCTGCTGGCGACGGGAGACATCTATCCGAACCAGGCATTCCGCTATGGTGAGAACGCCTGGGCCGTGCAGTTCCATGCAGAACTGACCCGCGCCATGATGCACCGCTGGGTGGTCCATGGTGCCCATCGTTTCGTGCTACCGAATGCTCAGCAGGGGCGCGAACATCTGGAAGGCCGGATGATCTTCGACGCGCCGCTGCGTGCCTGGCTCTCCGATTACCTAGACCTGATCTTCAATCGCGATCAGCGCGCTTCCTGACGCTCCGGCGCTTCGAGACTGTCGATCTTGCGCAATTGCGGGAAGCCCAGCGCCCAGACCACAGCAACGGCGAGCGTACCGAAGCCACCAAGCACGACGGCAGGCACCGGCCCGATGAAATGCGCCATGGTGCCGGCCCGGAACTCACCGAGTTCGTTCGAGGCGCCGACAAAGACCATGTTGACCGCGTTGACCCGGCCGCGGACCTCGTCCGGGGTCCAGAGCGCAATCAGCGTCTCGCGAACATAGACGGACGCCATGTCGGCGGCGCCCATCAGCATCAGCGCGAAGATCGACAGCCAGGCCGTCTCGGAGAAGCCGAACAGGATCGTCCCGACGCCGAAAAGGGCGACGCCGATGAACATGAAGGTCCCGGCATTGTGGCGGATGGGGAAGCTTGCAAGCGCGATCGCGACGATGATGGCGCCGATCCCCGGTGCAGCGCGCAAAAGGCCGAGGCCCCAGGGACCGAGATCGAGAATGTCACGTGCAAAGACCGGCATCAAGGCAACCGCACCACCGAGCAGCACCGCGAAAAGATCGAGCGAAATCGCACCCAGGACGACCTTTTCACCGAAGATGAAGCGGAAGCCGGCAAACAGCGTATCGAGCGTCACAGCCTTTTCGGACTTCCGCTGCGGCGGACGCTTGACCAGGAAGACGAGGATCGCAGCAGCCGCAAAGAAGCCGAAGGACACGGAATAGGCAACGACGGGACTTGCCCCATAGAGCAGGCCGCCGGCGACCGGACCGACAATCGAAGCCGTCTGCCAGGAAGATGAGTTCCAGGCAACTGCGTTCGACAGATCCTTCTGCGGCACCAGATTGGGCGCAAGCGACTGAACCGCAGGCGCTGCAAAGGCGCGCTCGATGCCGAAGACAACCAGAATGGCAAAGACGATGGTCGGCTCGAACGCGTCGGCAATCGTAAGCCCGAGCAACGCGCCGGCACAGATGGCGCTGACAATCATGCAGATGGAAACGATGGCACGACGATTATACCGGTCGGCCACGGAGCCGGTGACCAGGATCAGCAAGAGCGATGGCAGGAACTGCACGAGACCGATCAGGCCGAGATAGAAGACATTGCCCGTCATGTCGTACATCTGCCAACCGACCGACACGCTGAGGATCTGGGTGGCGAAAGCGCCGAGGAAGCGGGCAAAGAAGAAGCGCGTGTAGGAAGAATGCCGGAACGCAGCAAAACGGTCGTCGGCTGAGGAGGCGTGCATCGAACAATACCTTGGACTGCGGGGACGGGCCCGCCGTTAAACATGATTCGGATTGCGTGGGCCCCATCCACTTGTCCGTTAAGTCGCCAATGTCTACATCTCTGTCAACCGAGAAATGGAGACCTGAATGTACGCACTGTTTCAGACGATCGACCTTGCCTTGAGCATCTTCACCTGGATTCTGATCGGCAGTGCCATCTTCTCCTGGCTCTTTGCCTTCAACGTGATCAACTCCAGCAACCGCTTCGTGGCGACGCTCGGACAGTTCTTCTACAACGTCACCGAGCCAGTGCTGCGCCCGATCCGCCGCTTCATGCCGGATCTCGGCGGCATCGACATCTCGCCGATCGTCTTGCTGCTGATCATCTTCTTCCTGCGTTCCTTCCTCTGGAACAGCATCTACCCGCTAGTGGCGTGACAAGCCCCTGCCGTCTTGGCCATGACCATATCCTGCTCGCTGTCCGGCTGACACCGAACGGCGGGCGCGATGCGTTTGACGGAGTGGAGGTTGGCGCCGACGGTCTGGCGCATCTCAAGGCGCGCGTGACCGCCGTGCCGGAAAAGGGCAAGGCCAACAAGGCCCTCATCGCCGTGCTTTCGAAAGCCCTGAAGGTGCCGAAGTCCTCGATATCTGTTGTCTCGGGCGAAACCTCGAGACAAAAAATCCTCCGGATCGAGGGCGACCCGGAGGATTTGCAATCGCGGATAGGAGCGCTGGCTTCAGCCTGAGCTTACTTGCCTTCGTCCTTGGCGCGCTGGATCGAGTCCAGGATGATCTGCTTTGCAGCATCGACATCCATCCAGTCGCCGATCTTCACCCACTTGCCGGGCTCCAGATCCTTGTAGTGCTCGAAGAAGTGCTGGATCTGCTTCAGCGTGATTTCCGGAAGATCCGTGTAGTTGGCGATCTTGTCGTAGCGACGCGTCAGCTTCGGTACCGGAACGGCGAGAATCTTCTCGTCCATGCCGCCATCGTCTTCCATCATCATCACGCCGATCGGGCGAACATTGATGACGCAGCCCGGAACGAGCGGGCGCGTGTTGCAGATCAGAACGTCGAGCGGGTCGCCGTCCTTGCAGAGCGTGTGCGGCACGAAGCCGTAATTGCCCGGATAGGTCATCGGGGTGTAGAGGAAGCGGTCGACGACGAGCGTGCCGGCGTCCTTGTCCATCTCATACTTGATCGGCTGGCCGCCGACAGGAACTTCGACGATGACGTTGATGTCTTCCGGCGGGTTCTTGCCGATGGCAATTGCATCAATACGCATATTATTGGACCCCGTAGAGTGTTGAATTCCTGCGCTACCTAATGCGAAATATGGCGCAATGCAACACGGCTTTGGGAGAAGCCCCTCCGCCCCGCCGGTGGAATACGAGGATGCCAGACGATGCATGCCACCAGCCCTTTGCCGATCGCGGTGATGCTTGCCGCAAGCATGTTCGTCGCGGCAGCAGTCCACGCCAACGACAGCGCCTATACCGATCTCAACCTCGACAACTGCCAGACCATCGAAGCCGACGCGATGGGTGCCAGCTTGCTGTGCAAGGGCTTCAAGGGTCTGGAGGTGCATTTCAAGGAGGGCGACCTGCGCCAGAGCGTACTCTTTGGCCCCGTCGACCGCGAGCTGCAGCACGGCGCCTTCGAGAGTTTCAGCGCCTTCAACCGGGTGAATGACAAGATCGAGTGGCGGCGGGATGCGTCCGGCAAGCCTTTCGCGGCCATCCTGCGCTGGTTCATCGAAAACCCTGGTCCGGATGGCTCACCGAGCCCGGAAAGCACGGGCCAAGTTCTCGTCATCTCCCGCGTCGCCACACCGGACTATCAAGGCTCATGCTTTGTCGGGATGGTCGATGCGAAGGCCAACGCCAATGCGAACCTCTTGGCCCGTCAGGTGGCAGATCAGGTTGCGGCGGGGTTCGATTGCGGCATGCAGTCACCGCTCTGGTATGGCGAGCGTGGCCAACTCACCAGCGACAGGACGTTCAGCTGGCCCGAAGGATATGTGTTGGAATAGACCGACGCTTTCGGTCAGTTCCAGATGAAGCCGAGCTTCTTCAGATGCACATCGTCGAAGTCTTCCATGCCCTCGACGGCATCGACGCCGCCATTCGAGCGGAAGAAATTGGCGGCAATCTCGCTGTCCTCGAGGCACCAGACGACCATGCCGTTGCAGCCGAGCGATTTCAGCGTGCGCTTTGCCTCATGGAACAGCTGATAGCCGAGGCCGATTCCCTGATATTCGGGCCTGAGGTAAATCTCATAGATCTCGCCTTCATGCGGCAAGGCGCGGGCGCGGTTATAGCCAAGTGAGGCATAGCCGGCGACGGTGCCGGCCACCTCGGCAAGCAGGATGGTGGCGGGCCCACGCGTCGCCTTGCGCCACCAGCTTTCGCCGCGGCGCTCGATCATCCGGGTCAGGGCACGATAGGGGATGATGCCGGAATAGGCGTGTGTCCAGGCATTTCGGTGAGCGTCAGCGATCGCTGCGGCATCACCGGGACCTGCCAAGCGCATGTCGATCGACAACGTCTTCATAACGTAAACCCACCCTGGCGCGCTCGACTGAGGAGACGCGGAGCCTGGACCTGCATCGGTCCACGGGCAAAATTTAACGCTTTTTTAAGAATACTCGCAAGGCAGAAGGAGGTGGATGCACAAACAAAACCCCGGCCTGGAAGACCGGGGTTTCAAAACGAGACATATTTTCAGAGACTTGCGCCTCAGATAGCAGCCTTGGACTTTTCCATGCGCTTGCGGTCGTTCGCATCGAGGAACATCTTGCGCAGACGGATCGACTTCGGCGTGACTTCCATCAGCTCGTCGTCCTGGATCCAGGACAGCGCGCGGTCGAGCGTCATGCGGATCGGCGGGGTCAGCTTGACAGCTTCGTCCTTGCCGGCCGAACGGATGTTGGTCAGCTGCTTGCCCTTGAGGACGTTGACCTCGAGGTCGTTGTCACGGGTGTGAATGCCGATGATCATGCCGGCATAGACCTTCTCGCCTGGCTCGATGATCATCGGGCCGCGATCTTCCAGGTTGAACATCGCATAGGCGACGGCTTCACCGGACTGGTTGGAAAGAAGGACGCCGTTGACGCGACCGGTGATCGCACCCTTGAAGGGCTGATAATCGTGGAACAGGCGGTTCATGATCGCCGTGCCGCGCGTGTCGGTCAGCAGTTCCGACTGGTAGCCGATGAGGCCACGGGTCGGCGCGTAGAAGCGCAGACGAACGCGGCTGCCGCCCGAAGGACGCAGCTCGACCATCTCGCCCTTGCGCTCGGACATCTTCTGAACGACGACGCCGGAATGCTCTTCGTCGACGTCGATGACGACTTCTTCGATCGGCTCCATGGTGGTGCCGTTCTCGTCCTTGTGCATGACAACGCGCGGACGCGACACGGCAAGCTCGAAGCCTTCGCGGCGCATGGTCTCAATGAGAACGGCGAGCTGCAATTCGCCGCGACCGGAGACGAAGAACGAGTCTTTGCCGTCAGATTCTTCGATCTTCAGCGCGACATTGCCTTCGGCTTCCTTGAACAGGCGGTCGCGGATAACGCGCGAGGTAACCTTGTCGCCTTCGGTGCCGGCGAGCGGGCTGTCGTTGACGAGGAAGGACATGGTGACCGTCGGCGGGTCGATCGGCTGCGCGGTCATGGCTTCGGTGATCGACGGATCGCAGAAGGTGTCGGCAACGGTGCCCTTGGAGAGGCCGGCGATGGCGACGATATCGCCTGCATGGGCTTCTTCGATTGGCTGACGCTCGATGCCGCGGAACGCGAGGATCTTCGAGATACGGCCGGTTTCAACGGTCTTGCCATCCTGGGCGAGAACCTTGACGGCCTGGTTCGGCTTGATCGAGCCGGAAGCGATACGACCGGTGATGATACGGCCGAGGAAGGGGTTGGCTTCGAGAAGCGTGCCGATCATGCGGAACGGGCCTTCTTCAACCTTGGGCTCCGGAACGTGTTCCAGAACGAGGTCGAGAAGCGGGGCCAGGCCCTGATCCTTCGGGCCTTCCGGGTTGACGTTCATCCAGCCATCGCGACCAGAGCCGTAAAGGATCGGGAAGTCGAGCTGATCGTCGGTCGCGTCGAGATTGGCGAAAAGGTCGAAGACTTCGTTGATGACTTCTTCGTGGCGGCCATCCGGACGGTCGATCTTGTTGATCGCGACGATCGGGCGGAGGCCGACCTTCAGCGCCTTGCCGACAACGAACTTCGTCTGCGGCATCGGGCCTTCCGAGGAGTCGACCAGAACGATCGCGCCGTCCACCATCGAGAGAATACGCTCGACTTCGCCGCCGAAGTCGGCGTGGCCGGGTGTGTCGACGATGTTGATGCGGTGACCCTTCCACTCGATCGAGGTCGCCTTGGCCAGGATCGTGATGCCACGTTCCTTTTCGAGGTCGTTCGAGTCCATCATGCGCTCGGCGGTGCGCTGGTTCTCACGGAAAGAGCCGGACTGCTTCAGAAGCTCGTCCACAAGGGTCGTTTTTCCATGGTCCACGTGCGCGATAATCGCGATGTTGCGCATTTTCATGTTTGTGATCTCTGATAGCTGGGGCGCAATACGGGAGAGAGGCGCCGATTTACTTTGGCGCGCTCATACCTTGTTTTTTGCATTTGCGAAAGGGGGAAACGCCCGATGCGCCGGCGATGGTTACCGCCGGCGTCGGTTTTGCTCGGTCCTGCCTGCCTTAAGCCGCAAGCCCTTTCTTCTTCAGCATGGCCTCCGGGCTCGGCATCTTGCCACGAAAGGCCCTGTAGGCATCTTCCGGATCGACCGATCCTCCAGATGCATAGATATAGGTCTTGAGCTTCCGCGCCATCTCCGGATCGAAGGGATTGCCGGTTTCCTCGAAGGCGGCGAAGGCATCGGCATCGAGCACTTCGGACCACATGTAGGAATAGTAGCCGGCCGAATAACCATCGCCCGAGAACACGTGCTGGAAGTGCGGCGTGGCATGGCGCATGACGATCGAGGCCGGCATGCCGATCTTCGCCAGCACTTCGGCCTGCACGGCGATCGGGTCCTCGACAGGCCCTTGCGTATGGAAGGCCATATCGACCAGCGCCGACGAGGTGAACTCCACCGTGTTGAAGCCGGCATTGAAGGTGCGCGCTGCCAGCACCTTGTCGAGCAGGGCCTGCGGCATCGGCTCACCCGTCTGGTAGTGCACCGCATAGGTCTTCAGGATCTCGGGCACGGTCAGCCAGTGCTCATAAAGCTGAGAGGGCAGTTCGACGAAGTCGCGCGAGACGCCCGTGCCGGATACCGAGGGATAGGTGACGTCGGACAGCATGCCATGCGCGGCATGACCGAATTCATGGAAAAGCGTCCGTGCGTCGTCGAGCGACAGCAGCGCCGGCTTGCCCGGCTCCGGCTTTGCGAAATTGCAGACGTTGTAGATGATCGGCAACTCGCCCTTCCGACCGTTTTTCAAGGTGAGCTGGTGCTGCGCCTGGAAGCTGCTCATCCAAGCGCCCGAGCGCTTGGACGGCCTTGCGAAATAGTCGCCGAGGAAGAGAGCAACCAATGCATCGTTCCGGTCACGGATCTCGAAGACCCGGACGTCGGGGTGATAGCCGACGACGTTTACGAGCGGCACCGCACGGATTCCGAAGATGCGGCCGGCAACGTCGAAGCAGGCCTCAATGATCTTCTCAAGCTGCAGATAGGGTTTCAGCTCGGCTTCCGAGAAGTTGAACTTCTGCGCCCGCAGCTTCTCCGCATAGTGACGCCAGTCCCAGGGCGCGACTTCGTGGTTCTTGCCCTCGTCAGCGATCAAGACGGCGAGTTCGGCCTCTTCGGCTCGTGCCTGGGAAACGGCCTTTTCCCACACCTGCATCAGCAGACCATTCACGGCCTCGGGTGTCTTCGCCATCGTATTGTCGAGCTTGTAGGAGGCGAAGTCCTTGTAGCCGAGCAGCTTCGCCTTCTCCGCCCGAAGTGCGAGCGTCTCCTTGACGATCTCCCGATTGTCAGTCTCGCCACCATTGATGCCACGCGAGGTCCACGCCTTGAACGCGATCTCGCGCAGGTCACGGCGCTCAGAGAAGGTGAGGAATGGCTCGATGATCGATCGGGAGAGCGTGACCACGTGGGTATGGCCCTTGCCATTGGCGGCAGCGGCCGACGCCATCGCATCGCGCAGGAAAGCGGGGATCCCAGCGAGGTCGGCTTCACCAGACAGCGGCAGGATCCAGGACGATTCATCCGCCAAAACATTCTGGCCAAAGTTTGCGCCAAGGCTTGCCAGCCGCTCGTTGATCGCGGCGAGGCGCTCCTGCTCGGCCTTGGGCAGCTTGGCGCCCGACTTGACGAAGCCCTTCCAGTGACGCTCGAGAACACGCGTCTCCTCGAGCGTGAGCCCGAGCTCATCGCGTCGGGTCCAAAGGTCATCGATGCGGCGGAAGAGGGCTGCGTTCATGCCAATCTTGGAATAGTGGCGCGACATCTTCGGCGCGATCTCGCGTTCCAAAGCCTGGATGCCCGGATTGGTATGGGCACCAGCCCGGTTCCAGAAGAGGGCCGAGACGCGCGAGAGCGCATCTCCGGCAATCTCAAGCGCCACAATGGTGTTGGCGAAGGTGGCCGGCTCCGGATTATCCGCGATCGCATCGATCTCGGCGTCATGATCCTTGAGGGCAGCCTCGAAGGCCGGCGCATAGTCGTCGTCACCGACTTTCTCGAATTGCGGAAGGCCATGCAGGCCTTTCCAGTCGACGACAGCGGGATTGAACACGGACGACTCAGTCATTTCAGATACCTCCTTGGGCACCGCATGGCAGGGGCGGCGCACTGATTTGCCCCATGCTATCCCGGCCGAATAAAGACGCGCACGCAAAAATCAGTGAAAAAGAACAGAATTTTCCAACGCCGCTTTCTCGCAACATTGACGTACATTCGAATAGGCCCATAGATCGATGGATCCTATGAAAGGACGGTCCATGGCCATGGAAATCTTTCCAATCAAGCCGGTCGGCGCGTCGTCGTTCCGCGTCCAAGAGAGCAATACTCAGACAGACATCCGCCTCTCCGATCTCGAGCCGAAGAAGCTCGTTAGCCGTGAGACGGAAGTTTTCGAAGAGGCTCTGTCCGTCTTCGCCAGCATGACACCGCGGCGCATGCGTGAAATCGCAAGCGAGAGCTTCCAGCGCGACGAGATAGACGAGAATACCTATCGCGAGCTTTCGACCGAGCTGCCCCTGCAGATGGTCGATCGCAACGGAAACGTCACGGATCTCTCGACCCTCACAGACGATTCGCAGTTCGACTACGCAGAATATTACAGGACCCAGCAATCCCTCGCCGAAATGATCGGCGACATGGACGTGGCAGACTCCTATTCCAAGGTCCTCGACTTCTTCGCCCGCAACACCTGATCGTCCGATCGTCCCGACTTCTCGTGACGCGGGACTCGATCCCGACACGCATTCGCTCTAAGTGCACACAGGCGCTGGCAGAGGTGCTGCGCCAACCGTAGTACACTGAGCGAGTTTTCATGACCCAAATGCGCATGAGCGAGCGCCGCACCACGTTTCTCGGTGCCTTCCTGACCACGCTCGGCCCCATTTCCATGGCGATCTATACGCCGGCAATGCCCGAACTCGTACGCGCCTTCGGCACGACGGACGCAGCAATCAAGCTCAGTCTCTCGATGTTCTTCGCAGGCTTCGCTCTCGCACAGCTGGTCGCCGGGCCGCTTGCCGATGCGCTCGGACGGAAAAAGGCAACGCTGATCTTTCTGGCGATCTATCTGGCCGGCTCGCTTCTGGCCTTCGTGGCACCGAGCGTCGAGTTCATCCTGGCTGCACGCCTTGTGCAGGGCATCGGCGCATCCGTCGGCGTCGTCGTCGGACGCGCCATCGTTCGCGACCTTTACACAGGTGCCGATGCCTCCCGCATTCTCAATACGATCGGCATCTTCCTCGCGGTCGGTCCGGCCATGGGGCCAACCCTCGGCGGGCTAACGCTCGCCGCCTTTGGGTGGAATGCGGTTTTCCTGCTGATGGTTGCCTTCGGCCTGATGGCCATGGCCTTCACGTTGTTGCTGCTCCGGGAAACGATCATTCCGGACTTGAGGCGCCTGAGGCCCGGCCAGTTGTGGCGCAACTATATCGAAGTCGCCGGCAATGCCCGCTTCGTCGCCGCCTCCCTGGTGCTCAGTGGCACGATCGGCGCCCTCTATGCCCAGTCGACCATGCTCCCCTTCGTCCTGATCAACGAGGTCGGCCTGACACCCACCCAGTTTGGCTTGGGCATGTTGATGCAATCAGGCGCCTATCTGACGGGATCACTCACGCTGAAACTCGTCTCTCGCAGGATCTCAGGTCTCACTGCGTCGAGGATCGGCATCGCACTCTGCGGCACAGGCGCCATCGCGATGGCATTGTCGGTCGCGTTCGTGCCACCCTTCTTCCTGTCCGTTATGGGACCGGTGGCGGTCTGCACCTTTGGGCTCGCTTTCTTGAGCCCTCATGTCGTGACGATGAGCATGGCTCCCTTCCCGCATATTGCGGGGTCGGCCTCTGCCCTCACGGGCTTCCTGCAGATGAGTGCAGGTTTCGTGGGCGGGGTCGCAGCAGCCTCGATCGGCGATCCGCTCACCGCCTTCGGCATCATCATTCCCTTCATGGAACTGAGCGCCGTCGCCGGCTTCTTCTGGCTGCGCAACCTCGAACGTCGGGCATGAAAAAGCCCGCCTTCCAGGTGGAAGACGGGCAATCTTGAATGTCGATGCTGGATTACTTGCCGAGATTGCGCTTGGCGAGCGTGCGCAGGCGCAGCGCATTCAGCTTGATGAAGCCGGCTGCATCCTTCTGGTCGTAGGCGCCCTGGTCGTCTTCGAAGGTGACCAGCTGGTCGGAATAGAGCGACTTCGACGACTCGCGACCGATGACCATGACATTGCCCTTGTAGAGCTTAAGCGTCACTTCGCCTTCGACATGCTCCTGGCTCTTGTCGATCAGGGCCTGCAGCATCTCCCGCTCCGGCGAGAACCAGAAGCCGTAATAGATCAGCTCGGCGTAGCGCGGCATGATCTCGTCCTTGAGATGGGCTGCACCACGGTCGAGCGTAATGCTCTCGATGGCCCGGTGGGCAGACAGCAGGATCGTGCCGCCTGGGGTCTCGTAGACGCCGCGGGACTTCATGCCGACAAAGCGGTTCTCGACGAGATCGAGACGGCCAATTCCGTTGTCGCGTCCATAGGTGTTGAGTTCGGCGAGCAGGGTGGCCGGGCTCATGCGAACGCCGTTGATCGAGACGGCATCACCCTTTTCGAAGCCAACCTTGATGATGGTGGCCTTGTCCGGAGCGGCTTCCGGAGAAATCGTGCGCATGTGCACGTATTCCGGGGCCTCGACGGAAGGATCTTCGAGAACCTTGCCCTCGGACGAAGAGTGCAGGAGGTTGGCGTCCACGGAGAAAGGCGCTTCGCCCTTCTTGTCCTTGGCAACCGGGATCTGGTTCTGCTCGGCGAAGGCCAAGAGATCGGTGCGGCTCTTGAAAGCCCAGTCGCGCCACGGGGCGATGATCTTGATGTCGGGGTTGAGCGCGTAAGCCGAGAGTTCGAAGCGAACCTGGTCATTGCCCTTGCCGGTCGCGCCGTGCGCGATGGCGTCTGCGCCGGTCTTCTTGGCGATATCGATCAGGTGCTTGGAGATCAGCGGACGGGCGATCGAGGTGCCGAGCAGGTAGACGCCTTCGTAGACGGCATTGGCGCGGAACATCGGGAAGACGAAATCGCGGACGAACTCTTCGCGCACGTCCTCGATGAAGATCTCCTTGATGCCGAGCATCTCAGCCTTCTTACGGGCCGGCTCGAGTTCTTCACCCTGGCCGAGGTCGGCCGTGAAGGTGACGACTTCTGCACCGAGTTCGGTCTGAAGCCATTTCAGGATGATGGAGGTGTCGAGACCGCCGGAATAGGCGAGGACGACTTTCTTCACGTCTTTGGGGAGTGCCATGTCGATGTTCCGTCTGGAAGGAGCGAGGCTCAAACCCCGCCTGGATCAAGAATGGCGGCACTTTTAGCGAGATTCCGCCGGTACGCAAGGGCATCGACCGGCCGAGCTGGCGGCCAAGATCGGTTGGGTCCGATAGCCGGGCAAGCCGGGGACGGATTTGCCGTCATGTTGACGAAGCCGAACACGGGTACCATATCGCCATCACTGCCAAAGCCATTGACCTAGAAGGAATTTGCCCATGATGACCCAACATCCAGCACTCGTGAAAGGTCATGTCGCCGTCATCACCGGCGCCGCCTCTGGCATCGGCCTCGCAACCGCCAAGGCCTTTGCTGGCATGGGCCTCTGCGTCGTTCTGGTTGACCTCGAAGGCGATCAGTTGGCCGCCGCAGCCCTGGAGGTTGCAGCACTTTCCGCAAGTGGTGACACCGATGTGGTTGCGATCGGTACTGACGTCTCGAAGCTGGATGAATTGGAAGCGCTGGAGCGCGCCGTCATCCAGCGGTTCGGACGTGTGCATGTGCTGATGAACAATGCCGGCATCCAGCCGGGCAGCGCCCTCTTCGGGCCGCAGGCAAACTGGGAGAACGTGCTCGGCGTCAACCTGATGGCCGTCATCAATGGCACCCGCACCTTCGGCCCGGGCATGGTCGCCCACAAGGATGCAGCTCTCATCATCAACACGGGATCAAAGCAGGGCATTACGACGCCCCCGGGTGATCCGGCCTACAATGTCTCGAAGGCAGGGGTGAAGGCTTTCACCGAAGCGCTTCAGCACGACTTGCGCAACACGCCGGACTGCAATGTTACCGCCCACCTGCTGATCCCCGGCTTCGTCTTCACGGGCCTGACGGCGAATGGCCGTACCGAGAAACCGGCCAGCGCATGGACGCCAGAGGAAACGGTCGAGTTCATGCTGGAAAGCCTTGTCAGAGGTGACTTCTACATCCTCTGCCCGGACAATGATGTGCCCCGCGCCCTGGATGAAAAACGCATCGCCTGGGCCGCCGGCGACATCATCGAAAACCGCCCGCCGCTCTCGCGCTGGCATCCGGATTATGCCGACGCCTTCAAGACCTACTTGTCGATCCCCAGAGGCTGATTGGCAAGGCCGGTGAAGGCCGTTATGGATTGATCACCCGCAGGTCGCGGGTGCTTCATCATGCGGTGACATCAATGGATTATATCCCGAGCCTTCCCGTCTTTCTCGCCTTCAGCCTGGCGCTGCTCCTCCTTGCCATCACCCCCGGCCCGGACATGACGCTCTGGATCAGCCGCTCGCTCCGCGATGGTCGCGCGATCGGCCTGATGACGCTCGCCGGAACCAGCTTCGGCATCTCGATCCACACGCTGCTGGTCGCCTTCGGCATTTCGGCCCTCATCGTCGCCTCGCCGACGGCATTCATGCTCTTGAAGACCGGGGGAGCCGCCTATCTTCTGTGGCTGGCGTTGCAGGCGGTCCGCCACGGCTCGAACTTCGTCATCAAGGCGGATGGTGATGCGGTCGTCTCGAAGAAGGGCGCCTTCCTGAACGGGCTCTGGGTCAATCTCCTGAACCCCAAGGTTATCATCTTCTTCATGACCTTCCTGCCGCAATTTGTGACAGCCACCGACCCGAACGTCACCGGAAAGCTGATCTTTCTCGGCATATGGTCGATCATCCTGTCGCTGCCGATCGGCGTCGGCATCGTCTATGGCGCGGATTTCATGTCGAGCTGGCTGCAGGCGAACCGTAAGGTTCTGCGCGGCATCGATTACACCTTTGCCGGTGTCTTCTCGATCTTCGCGGTGAAGATCTTCATGACGCAGGCCAAGTAGGATCGAAGGCGGGACAACCGTCCCGCCGGAACATCAATCGTCGTCTTCGCCGTGATTGGCGATCATCATCGCTTCAAACGCCAGGCGCTCGGTCTTGCGCATGCGCTCCGATTCCGACTTCAGCTGACCGCAGGCGGCGAGAATATCGCGGCCGCGCGGTGTGCGGATCGGAGAGGCATAGCCGGCCTGGTTGATGAAGTCGGCGAACTTCTCGATCGTCGCCCAGTCGGAACACTGGTAATTGGTACCCGGCCATGGGTTGAACGGGATCAGATTGATCTTCGCCGGTACGCCCTTGAGCAACTGGATCAGCCCCTTGGCATCCTCGAGACTGTCGTTGACATCCTTCAGCATCACATATTCGAAGGTGATGCGCCGGGCATTCGACAGGCCCGGATAGTTACGACAGGCTTCGATCAGCTCCTTCAGCGGATACTTCTTGTTGATCGGCACCAGCATGTCGCGGAGTTCATCACGGACGGCATGCAGCGAGATCGCCAGCATGACGCCGATCTCTTCGCCGGTCCGGTAGATCTCAGGCACCACGCCCGAGGTCGACAGGGTGACGCGACGCTTGGACAGCGACAGGCCATCGCCATCGGTCGCGATCAGCAGCGCCTTCTTCACTTCCTCGAAATTGTAGAGCGGCTCACCCATGCCCATCATCACGATGTTCGTGATCTTGCGGTCGCTCGACGGCATCATGGTGCCGACAGGAATCTCGCGGTCCGGGAAATCACCCAGCCGGTCACGCGCCAAGAGCAGCTGCGAAAGGATTTCCTCGGCCGTCAGATTGCGCACCAGCTTCTGCGTGCCGGTATGGCAGAAGGAACAGGTGAGCGTGCAGCCGACCTGGCTCGAGATGCAGAGCGTGCCGCGACCCTCTTCCGGAATATAGACGCTTTCGACCTCGACCGGACGCCCGGCGCCGCGCGGCGGAAAGCGCAGCAGCCACTTGCGGGTGCCATCGTTCGACACCTGCTCTTCGACGATCTCGGGCCGCGCGATGGTGAAATGCGTCTTCAGCATTTCGCGCATGTCCTTGGAGACATTCGCCATATGGTCGAAGTCGGAGGTGCCGCGGACATAGAGCCAGTTCCAGATCTGCGCCACGCGCATCTTGATCTGCTTCTCCGGCACACCCTTGCCGCGCAGGGCCTCACCCAGCTCCTCGCGATCAAGGCCAAGCAGGCTCGGCTTCTCGGCGAAAGCGGTGGGGCGAACCGGCGCCGCAGTCTGGCTACGTTCAGGAAGCGTCACTGAAACTGTCATCGTCTGGACCTCTGGACCATATGGAGAAGCATGCTCGGATCGAGCGCGTCCCGGCTGGCAGGTATGAATTCATGGATCATGCGGACTGGGGATCGAGCCCATGCCCTAATTTGCACGGGCCAATAGCAGCTTTTTTGGCTTCCGTCACCCCAACCGCCTGCGGGTCGGCCATGCGCAAATGAAAGGGGCCGGCAGATGCTGCCGGCCCCTCGCGTAAAATTCAGGCGTTCGGCCCTTAGTTGCAGTTCTGGATCTTCTGCAGAGCCGCCGAGATGCCGGACAGCGAATAGGTGTAGTTGGTGGCCGTGCCACGAGCCGAAGTCGCGGTGACGGTCATCGACGAGCCACCCTTCATAGCAGCGACGAGTGCCGGCTCTTCAGCTGCGTTCTCGACCCAGGCGGAGGTATCCTTGACGAACAAGACGAAGTTCTTGTTGTCGATTTTCACATTGACCTTGGAGTCGCCCTTCATCGGGTAACCCATCATGGCCTGCGGCTCATACGAGATGTTCTGGCCGGGACGCTGCGACACGACAAAGAAGATGTCGCCGTGATTGACGCTGGCCGGTTCCTTGGTGGTCGGAACGGACAGCACGTAGCAAACAGTGCCGCCATTCGACTTGTAGGAATAGGCGCCCCAGGCCTTGAACTGCTCGATCCGCGTGGGCGATTGCGCGTTGGCGAGCCCGCTGCTCGCCAGGAGGATTGCCAGTGCGGTTACGCTACTTCTTACGAACATGTCTTCCTGCCGGTTGTTTCCATCCATCACCCGACCATGCGGCCGGGCGCTCATCGTCAAAACCTGTGTTCAGTTTGACTTAATTTACCTTACCAAACGATGAACGGCGCACGCCTTGTTGTCATATTTGGCGTCAACGTCCTGTCTGGCGCCCCGAAATCCGGCAAAAAACGGTTTTCGGACCTTGATCCTGCTGACGATGTAGAATGAAAGAAAAAGGCAAGAGTTGGGCTGCCTTGGACACCAAGGCTACCCTGTGACCATTCAGGTCGGCTGGAAGTCGTCCGCAAGGGCCTTATCGGCCTCGTCGTAGTGACGATCCTTGATATGCCTGTTTATCAAGGCGATCGCTGTGGTCAGCACCGCGATGTCGTCGGTGAAGCCAACCACCGCAAGAATGTCCGGAACGACATCGATAGGCAGGACGAAATAGCCCAGGGCCGCCAGCAGGATACCCCTGACGCGGAACGGGGTTTCGCGGTCCGTCGCGCAGTAATAGGCAGCCACCAGATCCCGTGAAAAAGGGATCTGCCGGGCAGCCTTCTTGAAGGTCGGCCAGAATCGGCTGCGTACCTTCGCTTCCTGCTTTTCCTGCGTCTTCTCGTCGCCCGGAAGCAGAATCTCACCGATCTTCACATCATCCATAGCACATCGATCCCTTCGTTCGGACCCGATCAATCATATGTGAAGCGAGGAAGCCGAATTCAATCGCCGCACACACTTATCCGTTTCGGGCCGCGGCCAGATCCATGAGAACGGCAAGCTTGAAGTCGAGTTCCGTCACGCCGCCGGCAGAATGGGTCGTCAGCGTCACATCGACCTTCTTGTAGACGTTGAACCATTCCGGGTGGTGGTCCAACTTCTCGGCGGCAAGCGCACATTCGGCCATGAAGCCGAAGGCCTGGCGGAAGTCGCGAAACACATAGTGCTTTTCGATGGCAGCACCGTCGCGCCCGACCGCCCAGCCATGCATCTCGCCAAGGCGCGCTGCGATGTACGCCGCCTCCAGTTTTTCGTATTTCATCTGCCGTCACTCCTCGTTTGCCTTGCAGGATCTACCAATGCCGGCACCATCAATTCTCTTCGTCTGCCTGGGCAATATCTGCCGCTCACCGCTGGCGGAAGGAATCTATCGCCACCTGACCGAGGCTGGAAGCGGAAAGCCTGTGATTGCCTCCGCTGGTATCGGTGGCTGGCATGTCGGCAACCCGCCCGACCGGCGATCGATCAAGGTGGCAGCCGCGAAGGGGATCGACATCTCTAGTCAGCGCGCGCGGCAGGTCAGCCCAGAGGATTTCCTCAAATTCGATCTTGTCGTAGCGATGGATAGCAGCAATCTGGCGAGACTGGAAAGCCTGATGCCATCGGAGGCAACGGCTCAGCTGCACCTTTTTTCAGAACTCGCCTTCGGCACGCGAGAGGACGTACCCGATCCCTATTACGGCGACCTGGAAGACTTCGAAGCCGTTTACAGCATGCTCTTTTCGGGCTGCAGCGCGGTCGTCGCAAAATTCGAGTAGCCGGCCGCCTCGCGAAGCGGGAAGATCTCTTCGGTCAGATAGGGCCCGCCACCAACCGATTCCCGGGAAGAGAGAAGCACGAAGCGTCCGATCCGGAACGGCATGGTGTGGAAATCGCCGCGACCGCCGAGGTAGTGCACGACATCCTCGACGCGCGACGCCTTGAGCCGAGCAAGGGTCACATGCGGCGTGAACTTGCGAGGATCCGGTGGCAGGCCGATCCTCTGGCAGATCCGTTCAATCTCGCCCTGCAGCGCATAGAGCTCCGGCGCGGCCGAAACACCGGCCCAAATGGAGTGCGGCTTCTTCGATCCGAAGGAGCCGATGCTGTTCAAGGTCAGGGAAAACTCGGGACGATCAATGCGATCAAGCCTGTCGACAATCTCGTCCGCTGTCCTGCCGTCTACGTCACCGATGAAGCGCAGTGTGATGTGGTAATTCTCCACATCGATCCAGCGCGCTCCGGGGAGGCCACCGCGCAACAATGAGAGGCTCATGGCAGCGCTGCGTGGAATTTCGAGGGCAGTGAACAATCTCGGCATGGAGCGCTCCCCGAATCTTTTGCAGGTGCTCACAGCGAATCATGCAACGGCATCAGGCGCAAGCGTTTAATTCGACTGACCCTTGATGCCCGCCACCCAAGATTCGGCGAGAGGCAGGATGCGTTCAGCCATCAGCTTCAGGCCTTGCGTGTTGGGGTGCATCCCGTCCTCGAGCAGCAGGCTGCGTTCGGTGATTACCCCGTCGAGCACGAAGGGGTAGAGCGGCAGATCGTACTTCTCGGCAAGGCGTGGATAGATCGCATTGAACCTCTTGCCATAGTCATCACCCATGTTCGGCGGCGCCAGCATGCCGACCAGCAGGATCGGAATGTTGCGCTCCTTCAGCCGAGTAATGATCTGTTCGAGGTTCTTCTCGGTCTGCTCTGGCGGAATGCCGCGCAGCGCGTCGTTGGCGCCCAATTCGAGAATGACCCCGTCTGTGCCCTCAGGCACCGACCAGTCGACACGGGAAAGACCACCAGAAGTCGTGTCTCCGGAAACGCCGGCATTGCTGATCACGACGTCATGGCCCTTGGCCACAAGCTCGCGCTGCAGCTGGGCAGGCAGGGCGTCTTCCTGAGGCAATTGATAGCCCGCCATCAGACTGTCGCCGAGGCCGACGAGCTGGAGCGGTTCAGCCGCAGCAATCCTGGGCCCGGCAAGGGTGGCGAGCAGTATCACGGCGAAATGAAGGAACGCTGCTTTAAATGTCATGGTGGCTTCCCTAGATTGGCAAGAATGCCGCAGTGCGGCGAAGCTTCAGTCCCCGCAGATATAGGATGGATGAGTGTGAGAAACAGCATCATCGAACTGAAAAGCGCCGATCTCACTCTGGGCAATGCCGCAGCCTCCGTTCACGTTCTGAAGAGCATTGACCTTTCCATCGCGGAAAGCGAGGCGGTGGGCATCGTCGGGCCGTCCGGGTCTGGCAAGTCGACGCTTCTGATGGTGCTGGCAGGTCTCGAACGCCTCGACAGCGGTGAAATCCATGTCCGCAACACGCCGCTGCACACGCTGAGTGAAGACCGTCTCGCCGACTTCCGGGGCAAGAACATCGGCATCGTCTTCCAGTCCTTCCATCTGATCGCCAACATGACGGCCCTCGAGAACGTCGCAGTTCCCTTGGAACTCGCCAATGTGAAGGGCGCCTTCGACATTGCCCGCAAGGAGCTGGAAGCTGTCGGCCTCGGCGAGCGCCTCAGCCATTACCCTGGCCAGTTGTCCGGCGGTGAGCAGCAGCGCGTTGCGATCGCCCGCGCGCTTGCACCGTCGCCGGCAGTGCTGATCGCCGATGAGCCGACCGGCAACCTGGATACCGAGACTGGCCGCCAGATTGCCGATCTTCTGTTTTCGAAGCAGAAGGAGCGCGGCATGACGCTGATCCTCGTCACCCATGATCCGTCACTCGCCGCACGCTGCACGCGCCAGATCCGGGTCGCCTCCGGCCAGATCGCAGGCGATAGCCGAACCGAGCAGGCCCGTCTCGCTTCGGTGTCCGCATGACGTCCTTCGGTGCACGCTTCTCCATCGCCTTCCGCATCGCGCTGCGTGAACTGCGTGGCGGCCTGAAGGGATTTTATATTTTCCTCGCCTGCATTGCGCTGGGGACTGGCGCCATCGCGGCCGTGAATTCCGTGTCGACGGCGATCACCGATGCCATATCCTCGGAGGGACGCACTCTGCTCGCCGGCGATGTGCGCTTCGAGCTCGACAACAGGGAGGCGACGCCGGAAGAACTCGCCTTCCTCGAGCGCTTCGGTGCGGTGTCCGTCACAACCAATCTGCGCTCGATGGCTCGCCTGGCCGATGGCTCCGACCAGTCTCTGGTCGAGCTAAAGGCAGTCGATGAAGCCTATCCGCTTTACGGCCGCCTCGTCGCCGAACCGGATCGCCCCCTCGGCGAACTTCTGGCGAGCGACAACGACACCTATGGCGCGGTCGTGGCGCCTCTTCTGCTCGAACGCATGAACATGAAGGTCGGCGACGAATTGCTCGTCGGCAATGCGCGGTTCCGCATCAATGGCACGATCATCACCGAGCCGGATTCCATCTCCGACGGTTTCGGCTTCGCCCCGCGCTTCCTCACCAGCCGCGAAGGGCTGTTTGCAAGCGGTCTCGTGGCGACCGGCAGCCTTGTCGAGCACGCCTACAAGATCCGCTACGCCGATCCTGCGCCCGCCACGGAGACGATCCGCCAACAGGCGCAGGCCGAATTCCCCACCGCCGGCTGGTCCATTCGCGGCAGCGACCGTGCAGCGCCCGCGCTCACCGAGAATATCGAACGCTTCTCCCAGTTCCTGACGCTCGTCGGTCTGACGGCCCTGGTGGTCGGCGGGGTTGGCGTCGCCAATGCCGTTCGCGCCTTCCTCGATTCCAAGCGCACCGTGATCGCGACCCTCAAATGCGTTGGCGCACCGGCCTCCGTGGTGGTCATGGTCTACCTGATCCAGATCACTTTGGTCGCTTCGATCGGCATAGTGGCCGGCCTCTTGCTTGGCATCATCGCGCCGCCAATCGTCGCAAACTACCTGTCTGGCCTCCTGCCGATCTCTGCCGAAGCGACGATATACCCTCGCGCGCTGTTGCTGGCAGCGGTGTTCGGCATGCTGGTGACATTTGCCTTCGCCATCCTGCCGCTCGGCCATGCCCGCAAGGTGCCGGCGACGGCCCTTTTCCGCGAACAGGGCTTTGAAGCTGCAGGGCTGCCGTCGTGGCCATACTTGCTCGCCATGGCACTGTCGCTTGGCGCACTCGCGGCGCTTGCCATCTTCACCTCGGAACAGCAGCGCATCGCGACGATCTTCCTGGCCGCCATGGCAGCCGGTTTCGTGCTGCTGCGGGTCGTGGCCATGGGCATCGCCTGGCTTGCCAAGCGCAGCCCGCCCATCCACTCGGCAGCCCTCAGACTGGCGGTCGGCAACATCCACCGTCCCGGTGCATTGACGCCCGCAGTCACGCTCTCGCTTGGCCTCGGCCTCAGCCTCCTCGTGGCCCTCGCCTTGATCGACGGCAACCTGCGACGTGAATTGACCGGCAACCTGCCGGAGCGCGCGCCCAATTTCTTCTTCGTCGACATCCAGAGCGGCGAAATCGATGGTTTCCGAACCCTGGTTGAAGGCATGGCGCCCGAAGGCAAGCTGATCGAAGTGCCGATGCTGCGCGGCCGTATCGTTGAGCTGAATGGCACCGATGTAGCCAAGGTCGAGGTTCCGCCGGAAGGACGCTGGGTGCTGCGTGGCGACCGAGGGCTGACCTACGCCCGCAACGTACCCGAAAACAGCACCGTCACCGAAGGCGAATGGTGGACCGACGACTACACAGGCGAACCGCTCGTATCCTTCGCAGAACAGGAAGGCCGCGAACTCGGCCTGAAGATCGGCGACACGATCACCATCAACGTGCTCGGCCGCAACATCACGGCAAAGATCGCCAACTTCCGCACAGTGGAGTGGGAGAGCCTGTCGATGAACTTCGTCATGGTTTTCTCGCCGAACACCTTCGCCGGCGCACCCCATGCCTGGCTGGCGACCTTGATCGACCAGGAGGCAACGGCAGCAGAGGAAGCTTCGATCCTCCGATCCGTCACCCAGCAATTCCCGACGATCACGACGGTGCGGGTCAAGGATGCACTGGATATTGTCGACCGCCTCGTGGGTCAGTTGGCGACAGCGATCCGGGCGGCGGCCGCAATTGCGCTCATCGCCTCGGTTCTCGTCCTCTCCGGCGCACTGGCAGCCGGCAACCGGGCTCGCACACACGACGCCGTCATCCTGAAAACGCTTGGTGCCACGCGCGCCATGCTGATCCGCGCCTTCACCTATGAGTACATGCTGCTTGGGGCGGCGACTGCGATCTTCGCATTGATCGCCGGCGGCGGCATTGCCTGGTTCGTGTTGAGCCAGATCATGAACCTGCCTTCCAACTTCCTGCCCGACGTCGCATTGATGACGCTTGCCATCGCACTCGTCGTCACGATCGGCATTGGCCTTGCTGGAACCTGGCGCATCCTCGGCCAGAAGGCAGCTCCCGTGCTTCGCGAGTTATGATGCCAAGGGCGGATGGATCAGCCATCCGCCCAGCATTACCGCGATTTAAGCTTGCGGCCCTTGTCGAGGACACGGGAACCCCTCATATTGAGATCACGCATGCTGGGCTTCGCAGCGGTGCGGGCGCCTTTTTTAAAGGCTCTGCCGTCCAACATCGAAGCTTTGAGAGAGGAAAACATGTCCGAACTTCGTAACTATCAGAGCCGCACGGGTCAGACCCAGTCGGCCACGATGATCGACGAAGGTCTGCGCGCCTATATGCTGAAGGTCTACAACCTGATGGCACTGGGCCTCGCCATCACCGGTATCGCAGCCTTCGCAACCTTCCAGATGGCCGTATCAAGCCCGGCCTTTGCGCAGGCAATCTATGGTTCGCCGCTCCGCTGGGTCGTGATCCTGGCGCCGGTCGCCATGGTGTTCTTCCTGAGCTTCCGCATTCACAAGATGAGCGTCGCCGCTGCCCAGACCACGTTCTGGATTTATGCCGCACTGATGGGCCTGTCGCTGTCGTCGATCTTCCTGATCTACACGGGCGCGAGCATCGTTCAGACCTTCTTCGTGACCGCAGCCTCCTTTGGTGCCCTGTCGCTCTACGGCTACACCACCAAGCGTGATCTGTCGGCCATGGGTTCATTCCTGATGATGGGTCTCTTCGGCCTGATCATCGCGTCGCTGGTTAACTTGTTCATGGCCTCCTCGGCCCTCGACTTCGCGATCTCGGTAATTGGCGTCCTGATCTTCGCAGGCCTGACCGCCTACGACACGCAGTCGATCAAGGAGTCCTACCACGAGAGCCACTCCAGCGAGATGGCTGGCCGCAACGCCATCATGGGCGCGCTGCGCCTCTATCTCGACTTCATCAACCTCTTCCTGTTCCTGCTGCGTTTCCTCGGAAACCGCGAGTAACAGCTAAGAGGCAAGTTCTGGGAAACCCCGCTCCGGCGGGGTTTTTCTTGGCCGCGATGTAGTCGGCGTGCGGGCGACAGATACAAAAAAACCTCCGGTTTTCACCGGAGGTTTTTTCATGACCATGCACTGAAGCTGCTTTTTACGCGGCTTCTTCTTCCTGGGTATCGTCTTCTTCGATCGTCTTGCCGCGCTTGGGACCCTTGGCGAGGTTGACCTCGACAAGGCGAACGGCTTCCGTCTCGGACATCTTGTTCACGGCAGCGATTTCGCGAGCCATGCGGTCGAGCGCAGCTTCATAAAGCTGACGCTCGGAATAAGACTGCTCCGGCTGGTTCTCGGCGCGATAGAGGTCGCGAACGACTTCTGCGATCGAGATCAGGTCACCGGAATTGATCTTGGCATCATATTCCTGGGCGCGACGCGACCACATGGTGCGCTTGACGCGGGCCTTGCCCTGCACGACCTTGAGAGCGCGATCGACGAAATCGGTCTCGGAGAGCTTGCGCATTCCGATGCTCACGGCCTTGGCGACCGGAACCTTCAGACGCATCTTGTCCTTCTCGAAATCGATCACAAAAAGCTCGAGCTTCATCCCGGCCACTTCTTGCTCTTCGATGGCGGTGATGGTACCCACGCCATGAGCGGGGTATACGATCGACTCGCCGGTCTTGAAGCCGTGGCGCGCCGAGGAATTCTTCTTCTGCTGGGTCGTCATTCTATTCAAAAACTCCCTGTTTTGCTCCCGGCGAGATGCCGGCGCCGGGTCGGTCAGGCCCGGATGAGACGACAAGACTGCGAAACTTGTCATCCTGATCCAGTCCGCCACACAGTCAAAGCCACCTCGTCGCGACGGAGACACGACACAAGCGGTGTCGCCGATGTCACGGAAATCGCGCGTTGGTGAAGTTGCTTTCGTGATGGTTCAGGGCATAGCTATGCCGCAAAGTGGAACAGTTCCAAGAGGCTATCACAAAAAGACGAGGAAATCAATATTTTAGTGCAGTGCGCCACAATCGTGACGCACACAAGGGCGAATCCGCCGTCAAGTGATGGAAATTTGGGCAGGATTCACTCACGCCCAACCTTAATTCTGGTATCAGTCGCCCGAACCAGGATTTTCCGAGAAGAACTGCTCGAACTTGCCGTCGACGCCGTCCATCTCCTTGGCTTCCGGCATCGGCTCTTTCTTGACAGTGATATTCGGCCAGATCTTCGCGTAATCAGCGTTAATCTTCAGCCACTTGTCGAGACCTGGCTCGGTGTCGGGCTTGATAGCCTCAGCAGGACATTCCGGCTCGCAGACACCACAATCGATGCATTCGTCCGGATGGATGACGAGGAAGTTTTCGCCCTCATAGAAGCAATCGACGGGGCAGACCTCGACACAATCGGTGTATTTGCAGCGAATGCAGTTGTCAGTGACGATATAGGTCATGCGGCACTCCAGGATGACGTTCTCGAACGGCAGGAGAGAGACGAATGCGGGTATTCCGATCGGGTGACACCCTGTTCGGAAGGCTCGCGCCCCACCGGGAATTAATGTCGGACGGCATGTGAGCTAAAGCGGAATCCCTGACAAGGCAAGGATAAACACCCTCAATTCTGGCGCCTTTGTAGAAATTTTCTAATCCGCCGACCAATCCGGCTCGCCACGCAGTTCATCAAGCGCGCGGCGCTCCTTCTTCGTGGGCCTTCCGGCTCCAGGCGCCCGAACACCAGGCTCGGATGGACTGAAGGGCTTCTTCTCGGCCGGAGGCGTGAGATCCTCGTAGAGGAGCTTTGCTTCCTCGTAAGGGCCGCGCCGCTCGCCGGGCAGTTTGACGACCAGCACCAGGTCCCGCTCCGGCATTGCGATCTCAAGCTTGTCGCCAGGCTTGACCTGATGGCTGACCTGGCGAATTTTCTGGCCATTGACGCTGACATGGCCAGAAGCCACGCGCTCTTGCGCGAGGCTGCGTGATTTTGCCACACGGGCGAAGAACAGCCACTTGTCGATGCGCTGGCGCGAACCGCTTTGTGACTGCTTGTCGTCCATTACTTCTTCAGCTGCTCCTTGAGAGCCGCGAGCTTGGCGAAAGGCGAATCCGGATCGATCGGCTTCTCCTTGCGCGGCGGCTTTGCCTCGAAGCGTGCGGGCTGCGACTTGTTGTTGTCGCGCTCCGGCCGCGGACCACGGTCCTTGCGGTCGCCACGATCCTGGCGGTCACCCTTGCCGGCAAACTTGCCACGATTGTCGTCTCGACGCTCACCGCGATTGTCGGAACGGCGATCGTCGCGACGGCCTTCGCCACGCTTCTCGCCAGCAGCCTCGCCGCCTTCGCGCGGAGCCGGGTTCCGCTGGCCCTGCGGACGGCGATCGCCAGCCGGACGGCCGGTGCCACGCTGATTGTCGTTACGACCACCCGGACGCCAGAGAAGAACCGGCTTCGGCTCGGCCGACTGCTCTTCGGCAGCGGCAGGCTCAACCGCTTCAGCGGCAACCGCTGCAGCAGGCTCTTCAGTCACAGCAGCCGATGCCTCGCCTTCGACAGATGCCTCGGCGGAATGATCGGCATCATCGACGGCGTCGTCGCTCTTTTCGGCAACCGCCGGAGCCTCAGCCGCTGCAGAGCCAGTCTGCGCAGCAAGGAAGGCGGCCGCCTCTTCGGCCGAAACGCTGTCGGCACGATAGCCGAGACCCTTCAGGATCTCTTCCATGTCGTCAGGCGTCGCACCCAGAATGGAAAGCATGGCCGTCGTCGTCGTGAAGCGGCGGCCGTCATAGGCGCCGTCAGGACGTGCCGGCGAACCCGGCTTCCACTGCAGGAGCGGACGAATGAGATCGGCGAGACGCTCGAGGATATCGATGCGAACTGCGCGCTTGCCCAGGAAGCGGAAGCCGGCAAGTTTGTAGAACATGCGCTCGAAGCTCGGATCCGTGACGACGGAGGTACGGCCGGCAGCCAGCACCGGGATCAGATCGCCATAACCCGGCTTATCGAGGCCGTCGTTCTTCAGCGCCCAGAGCAGCGTGATCAGTTCGGCCGGTGCCGGCTTCAGCAGAGCCGGCATGAAGATGTGGTAGGCGCCGAAGCGCACGCCGTAGCGGCGCATGGATGCACGACCATCCTGGTCGAGCGTCTTGACGTCGTCTGCCACGTCACGGCGGAAGAGCACGCCGAGATTCTCGACGAGCTGGAAGGCGAGCCCCTTGGCCAGGCCCTGCAGGTCTTCTGCGCGGGAGAGGTCATCGAGCGGCTTCAGCACGGTCGAGATGTGATGATTGACGTAGCGCTCGACGCGAGCAGCAACGTGATCACGGGCAATGCCGGTCAGCTGCTCGTCGGCAAGCAGAATGACACGCGGATGCAGGATGTGATCCGTACCGGTGAGACGGGCAACCGGGTCGCCGAGCCAGCGGACGAGACCATCCGAGCCGATGGCAAGGTCATTGTTGCCAGAAGCATGCAGGCGGGCAGCCCGCGCTTCGAACTCCAGCGCCAGAGCCTTGTATGCGGCGGCCTGAACTGCCTTGGCATCCGGACCTTCCATGCCGGAGATCGGCGTGAACCGGAAACCGGAGAGTTGTCCCATGGCATGGCCTTCCACGAAGACATCGCCGTTCACACTGATTTCAGCTTCCAACATTGCATTCTCTCTTAAGCGCTTCATGAGCACAGATGTCCTGCGATCAACAAAGCGTTTCGTCAACCGTTCATGTAACGCATCGGACAATCGGTCTTCGATTTCCCGCGTCTTTTCTTGCCAGTGTGTCGGATCGGCAAGCCAGCCGGGCCGGTTCGACACGTAAGTCCATGTTCTGATCTGGGCGATCCGCGCCGAAAGCGTGTCGATCTCGCCATCGGTCCGGTCTGCCCGGCGCACCTGTTCGCCGAGGAAATCCTCGTTCACGGTGCCCCGCCTGACCAAATCAAAATAGAGACTCTGAATCAGATCTGCATGCTGTGCAGGCGTAATGCGCCGATAGTCGGGCAGCGCACAGGCTTCCCAGAGTTTTTCCACCCGTTCGGGTCGGTCCGTGATGTCGGAAATCTCAGGATAGCGCGACAGATACTCAAGCGCCTGCTGATCGGTCGCCGGCAGGGCGCGCGTCAGTCCTTCGACGCGGGGTACCGCATCAAGGCTTCGCTGCAGGCCGGCAATCGACGAGAAGTCGAACTTCTCCGTCCGCCATTGCAGAACTTTGACAGGATCGAATTGATGGGTTTCAAGCCGCTCGACCAGTTCCTCATCGAAAGGATCGACGCGGCCCGTCACGCCGAACGTGCCATCCTTGATGTGTCTGCCGGCACGGCCGGCAATCTGGCCCAACTCGCCCGGATTGAGATTGCGGAACTGGTAGCCGTCGAACTTGCGGTCCTGGGCAAAGGCGACATGGTCGACATCGAGATTGAGCCCCATGCCGATGGCATCGGTGGCGACGAGATAATCGACATCGCCTTCCTGGTAGAGGCCAACCTGGGCGTTGCGCGTGCGCGGACTGAGCGCACCCAGCACCACGGCTGCTCCACCGCGCTGGCGGCGAATGAGCTCTGCGATCGCATAGACCTCGTCGGCTGAGAAAGCGACGATGGCGGTGCGCTGCGGCAGGCGGGTAATCTTTTTCTGTCCCGCATAGAAGATCTGCGAAAGCCGGGGGCGCTCAACGATGGTGATGCCGGGCAGGAGCTGGATGAGGATCGACTTCATCGTCGCCGAGCCGAGCAACAGCGTCTCTTCGCGCCCTCTCAGATGCAGCAGGCGATCCGTGAAGATGTGCCCTCGTTCAAGGTCGCCGGCGAGCTGGATCTCGTCGATCGCGACGAAGGCGACTTTCGTTTCCCGCGGCATAGCCTCGACGGTGCAGACGGAAAAACGGGCGTTCGGAGGGCTGATCTTCTCTTCACCGGTGACGAGAGCGACATTCTTCACGCCGACCCGCTCGACAACACGGGTATAGACCTCGCGGGCCAGAAGTCTGAGCGGCAACCCGATCATGCCCGACCCGTGCGCGACCATACGTTCGATGGCGAAATGGGTCTTGCCGGTATTCGTTGGCCCCAGCACAGCGTTGACGCCGCGGCCACTCAAGATCATGGGTTGCGTATTCAAGGACCGCTCCGCTTGCCGGGACCGCGCTTCTGCATTCCGGCACCCTTGGCCAACACATGGCGACGAACAGGGGCAAAGGCAAGGCGCTTGTGGCAAACACCCCAGAATTCCTCGCAAACCCTTGATCAGAATCAGCTTTCTGAATCAGGAACACTCTGCGAACGAATCAGCGACGAATCGGTGACTCCGGCTGATTCAGTGTTTGTTCACGGCTAGATCTGGAAGTCCCCTGGGCTCCGCCACACCAGATGCTGAATCACCCTCGGACCGCATCAGCCTTCCCAACGGCCAGTCGATGGAACAATCGGGAACATCTTCACGTTCCGCCGCCGAGGTGAAACTGATGACGCTATCCCCGCCGCCCCCAGAATGGATCGGAAACAACGAGTTGGCTCAGGATTACGCCCTGATCCACGGAATGGTCATGGCGCCGTCCTTTTGGCGAACCTATGCGCCGGACGTTGTGCGAAAGTCAAAGAGCGCGGCCTACGCCCTGCCCGGCCATCACCCCTGGAAGCTCTCAGCACCGGGTCAGTTGATCACCCCCGAGGCGGTAGCTGCAGCCTATGCTGAGGCACTTAGGCGCGATTTCGGCGGCAGACCCGTCACGCTGATCGGCCACTCCACGGGCGGCTTCGTCTCGCTGCTGATTGCACGGCATTACCCCGAACTGGTGAAGTCGATCGTCTTGATCGGCGCCTTCGCCTGCGGTCGCTTTGAGGGCCAGGAGCGCCTGCCGGCCAAGCTTTTGCGCGTCCCTCGCGTCGGATACTTCCTGTTCCGCCAGTTCTTCCAGCGCTGGATTTCGACCAGTGAGCAGTTTCGCTGGGGCTCCGTCGAATGCGTTTTTGACAAGGGATGCCCCTGGCAGAACGATCGCGCGGTCGAGGCCATGGAAGATGTGCGGCTGCAGTTGCAGCAGGCGAGACCCGAAGACATCGCGGCCTGCATACATTTCATGTCGGCCACGACCCTGGTCGCGGATCTCCCGTCAATCCGCGTACCGGTGCTGAACATTGTAGGCGCCGATGACGCCATCGTGCCGCCGGCACATCAGCTGCGGGTATCCAAGCTGCTTCCTCAAGTGCAGACGGTCCTGCTGCGCAATTGCGGGCATCTGCCGATGGTCGAGCATCAGACCCTGACCGCAAGCGCCATCAGCGCGTTCGTGGACGGCGTTGCCACGCTGCAGGCGAAAAACCGGCGCCCCATCGCAGGTAAGGCCGCAGCCCAAATGTTCCAGTTCATGCGCATGAGCCTGAACCGGACGGAACAAAGTCCGGCTGGTCGCGTTCAGACCGCACAAGACAGCATTCTGCACCAAGGCTTAGGAGAGGGCCCCCATGAGTACCATCCTCATCGTCATTCTTATTCTGTTGCTGATCGGCGCCCTGCCAAACTGGGGACATAGCCGCAGCTGGGGTTACGGCCCGTCGGGAGGCTTGGGCCTCGTACTGCTCATCCTCATCATCCTGATGTTGATGGGTCGAATTTGACCTGAAGTGAAAATCCAACTCGACATAAAAGGTATAGGACGATGAAAAAGACCCTTCTGGCACTCGCATTGATCGCCCCGCTCGCATCCTGCACGGCAACCGAACGTGGCGCCGGCATCGGCGCGGCTTCTGGCGCAGTCATCGGTGGCGTTGCTACCGGCAACGTCCGCGGCGCAGCCGTTGGCGCAGCAGTCGGCGGTGTGGCCGGCGCGCTGATCGGCAATTCCCAGGAACGTTCTGGCTATTGCGTCTACCGCGATCGCTACGGCCGCACTTACGAAGCACGTTGCCGCTAACAGGCATGCCTGCAAAAAAGCCGCCGGACCCCAGGTTCGGCGGCTTTTTCGTGTGCGGAATTAACTTCTCGATCAAATCCGGAACGAATCAACGACGAATCGCGGACTGAGCAGTCTTCCCGGTTTGTTCACCGCTGTATGTTGTGGAATAACAACTGGTTAACCATAGGGCGCGGTGGATATTAAGAATTTTCCCGGCAGAAAAAGACGGTAATTCTTAACGGCCTAGCCGATCTTGCATTAGAGATCCTAAACGCTACGCAGTCTCGAAATCCTTCCCGCGATAGAAACGCAAGAGGCCGGCACTAGGCCGGCCCCGAGGCGAAACGCTGACGGTTGCTCAGACGAAGAACTGGCCGCCATTCGCTGAAATCGTCGATCCCGTGATGAAACCGGCATCATCGGAAGCAAGGAAGACAACGCAGCGAGCGATCTCGTCCGGTTCGCCAAGCCTGCCGACAGGGATCTGCGGAATGATACGCTCGTTGAGCACCTTCTCAGGAATCGCGCGCACCATTTCCGTGCCGATATAACCGGGGCAAATGGCATTGACCGTGATGCCCTTGGCAGCACCTTCCTGCGCCAGCGCCTTGGTGAAACCGAGGTCACCCGCCTTGGCGGCAGAATAGTTGGCCTGGCCCATCTGGCCCTTCTGGCCATTGATCGACGAAATGTTGATCACGCGTCCGAAACTGCGGTCGCGCATGCCGGTCCAGACCGGATGGGTCATGTTGAAGAGGCCAGTAAGGTTGGTGTTGATGACCTCGTTCCACTGGTCCGGCGTCATCTTGTGGAACATGGCGTCCCGCGTGATGCCGGCATTGTTGACCAGCACTTCAACCGGGCCGAGCGCAGCCTCGACGGCGGCGATCCCGTCGACGCAAGCCTGGTAGTTGGAGACATCCCATTTGAAGACCGGAATGCCGGTCTCGGCTTCAAAGGCCTTCGCCTTTTCCTCGTTTCCGGCGAAGTTTGCGGCCACCGTGTAGCCGGCGTTCTTCAGAGCGATCGAAATCGCAGCACCAATGCCGCGCGTACCGCCGGTTACCAAAGCCACTCTGCTCATGCTGTCCTCCCCGTTTTTTCTGTATGGGTTCCCGTCTGGTTCCACCGCTGCGGTTCCCATCGCAACGGCATGACTTCGCCATCCCGGCTTCACGCCGGGACAGAGCTTTGTGATGTCAATGATGAGCCGGCGCCATCCTGGCTGCCCGGATCAGAAGGCCTCGAGGCACATGGCAACGCCCATGCCGCCGCCGATGCAGAGCGTGGCAAGCCCCTTCTTGGCGCCACGACGCTTCATCTCGAACAGAAGCGTGTTGAGGATGCGCGCACCCGATGCGCCGACCGGATGGCCGATCGCGATCGCGCCGCCATTGACGTTGACGATCGACGTATCCCAGCCGAGGTCCTTGTTGACGGCGCAGGCCTGCGCAGCGAAGGCCTCGTTGGCTTCGACGAGATCGAGATCGGAGATCTTCCAGCCGGCCTTTTCAAGTGCCTTGCGGGAGGCCGGGATCGGGCCGGTGCCCATGATCTTCGGGTCGACGCCGGCCGTTGCCCAGGAAACGATGCGGGCAAGCGGTGCGATACCACGACGCGAGGCTTCCGCTTCGGTCATCAGCAGTGCTGCAGCAGCGCCGTCGTTGATCCCGGATGCGTTGCCGGCGGTCACTGTGCCTTCCTTGTCGAAGGCCGGCTTCAGCTTCTGCATGCTTTCAAGCGTCGCACCGATACGGATGTATTCGTCCTGGTCGACGGTCACGTCACCCTTACGACCCGGCACGATGACCGGCACGATCTCGTCACGGAAGCGACCGGCGACCTGAGCGGCCTCTGCCTTGTTCTGGGAAGCGACGGCGAATGCATCCTGCTCGTCGCGTGTGAGCTGCCACTGGCGAGCGACATTCTCTGCCGTCGTGCCCATGTGATAGCCGTAGAAGGCGTCGGTCAGGCCGTCCTTGATCATGGTGTCGACCATCTTCAGGTCGCCCATCTTCGTGCCGTTGCGCAGATGCGCACAATGCGGCGCCATGGACATGGATTCCTGACCGCCGGCAATGATGATTTTTGCGTCCCCGGTTGCGATCTGCTGCATGCCGATGGCAACCGCGCGCAGGCCCGAACCGCAGAGCTGGTTGAGCCCCCATGCCGTGGCCTCCTGCGGAATGCCGGCCTTCATGGCGGCCTGACGCGCCGGGTTCTGGCCCTGACCGGCTGTCAGGATCTGGCCGAGGATGACTTCGTCGACTTCACCAGCCTCGACGCCGGCGCGCTCCAGCACGGCCTTGATGGCGATGGCACCGAGATCATGCGCCGCGACGGACGACAGGGCACCGTTGAAAGATCCGACCGGGGTTCGGGCAGCGCTCGCGATGACGATGGACGGGGTGCTCATGGACGTCTCCTCGGGTTTTGTGATTGAGGAGAAACTGACAAAGACTCCCGCCGGTGTCAAACAAGATAAACCCTCACTTCTCGTTCTTTGGTTGCGCTTCCCTGTCTTTCGTCAAATGCCGATCCTGCATCGCACAAAGAGATTGTCACCGGACTGAATTTGCGCTTACACTCCTGACCGGGAAGAGCAAAAACAATCGAAAAACGACGGGTTAGGAGACAGAAATGGCCAAAGCCGATGGCGAAATCGTTATCAAGAAATACGCCAATCGACGCCTCTACAACACCGGCACGAGCACCTACGTAACCCTCGAGGACTTGGCCAAGATGGTCAAGAAGGGAGAGGATTTCCTGGTGCAGGACGCCAAGTCCGGTGAAGACATCACGCATTCCGTCCTGACCCAGATCATCTTCGAGCAGGAATCCAAGACCGGCAACACGCTGCTGCCGATTTCCTTCCTGCGCCAGCTCATCAGCTATTACGGCGACCAGATGCAGATGGTCGTTCCGAGCTTTCTCGAACATTCGATGAAGGCCTTCACCGAGCAGCAGACCCAGATGCGCGAGCAGATGACCAAGGCCTTCGGCGACCATCCGCTGTCGAAGAACCTGCAGATGCCGATACAACTGATGGAAGAGCAGGTGAAGCGCAACACCGAGATGTTCCAGCAGGCCATGCAGATGTTCTCGCCCTTCCTCGGAGGCCAGCAGCCAGCCAAGGAAACGAAGAAAGCCGAGGCCAAGGATATCGACGAACTGAAGGAGCAGTTACGCTCCCTGCAGAACAAGCTCGACAATCTATAAAACGAGACGAGGCCCCGGAAGGGGCCTTTTTCACGACGGGATCAAAGTCCGATCGAAACGTCGCGACCCGCAGCCCGGTTGGAGATTGTGAAGCCAGCGACGACATCGATGAAGGCGATCACCATCAGGCTGAAAAAGAGCTGGGTGGCCGCGTCGCGCACGAGCAGGAATTCCACGAGAAATCCGACGAAGACCAGCATCGACAGCATATGGTTCATCAACGAACCACGATTGCTGAGCGTCGCCTTGAGCATCTCGAAAAACAGGCAGATGAGGGCGGACAGGATGACGAGGTCACCGAGCGTCATTGTCCAGACGGCCCCGGACAGCATCGGCACCGTCATGATCACGCCAGAGAATGCCGAAACCCCGCTTCCCAACATCACGGCATTATAAAAGATAAACGGCACGACCATGAGTGGAATGGCGACCAGCATGCAGAATCCTTCCTGACAATGCGATCGCACCGGCTCGGGGGCGATCAGCCGCGCGATTTAACTATGCCTAATGACAAATGAAAAGGCCGGCGCAAGCGCCGGCCTTTCAAAACAGTCAGTCGAGGCGCAGAAATTATGCGCTTTCCTTCGGCGTCAGAACCTGGCGGCCGCGATACATACCGGTCTTCAGATCGATATGGTGCGGACGGCGCAGTTCGCCGGAGTTCTTGTCTTCGACATAGGTCGATGCCTTCAGCGCGTCAGCAGAGCGGCGCATACCGCGCTTGGACGGGCTTGTTTTTCTTTTCGGTACAGCCATTTTCGTTACTCCACGTGACGGACAAGACGGGTTTATGCGGCCTCGATGAGGCCGGACAGAACCTGTCTCGATCTCGGAATTTGGCGGGCTTATACATGCCCGAAGTGGGTTTGACCAGTCCCCAGGTCACTTTTTTCGAATCCGTGACAAGGCCGATCAGGCCTCGTCCTCGGGCACGATCCAGGGTTCGGCCAGCGCCGCGTCTTCCCAGGCCCGCCAGGCCGGATGCGCACGCATCCGATCCATATAGGCGATCGTCTCGGCATTGCGAACCAGATCATACGCGCGGAAGCGATTGACGACCGGTGCGAACATGGCGTCGGCCGCGGAAAATGCGCCAAACAGGAAGGGACCGCCGGAGCGTTGCAGCATGTCGCGCCATATCGCTTCGATGCGAGCGACATCGGCGGTCACGCCGTCGGGCAGCGGGATCGCTTTCACCGGCCGACGCATGTTCATCGGGCAGGCACCGCGCAGAGCACGAAAGCCGGACAGCATTTCCATGGAGATGGAGCGCGCCATCGAGCGGCTCTCACGGTCGGCGGGCCAGAGCCCGGCATCCGGATAGAGCTCTGCAACATATTCGATGATGGCAAGCGATTCCCAGACCCGGACCGAGCCGTGGTGCAACACCGGTACCCGCCCGGTCGGCGACAGTTCCCGAAAGCGCGGATGGGTGGCACCTGGTCCGAACGGGATCAGGTCCTCGCGAAACGGAATGCCGGCTGCCGTCATTGCGATCCACGGTCGGAACGACCAGGAGGAATAGTTCTTGTTGGCGATGTAAAGGGTCAGTTCGTCCATCAGGCTCTCCGAACAGTTGAGCTCCAAACTAGACCCATAACCGGGTTGCGGACCAACGAAAGCTTCTGATCTCAATCATAAAGGCAGGTAATGTAATCACCTGAAGCACGGGCCCGCCGATCCACGACCCCTGCCAACCGCTTCAAGCCCGGACCAGGCTTGCTCGCCACGCGGTCGATCGGATTGGGCAAGGAGACGGCCAGCAGCGCCGCCTGCTGACGGCTGAGCTTCGCGGCAGATGTCTTGAAGTGATACCGCGCGGCAGCCTCGATCCCATAGATGCCAGGACCCCATTCCGCGACGTTGAGGTAGATCTCCATCATCCGCTGCTTGGGCCACACGGTGTCAGCGGCCATCGCAAGCGGCAGCTCCAGGCCCTTGCGGACAAAGGATCGCCCGTTCCAGAGGAAAAGGTTCTTCGCCGTCTGCATCGGGATGGTGCTCGCGCCCCGCGTCGCCTCTCCAGCCATGGCATCGTCGATGACCGACTGCAGCTGGTTCCAGTCGACGCCGCCGTGATTGCAGAACTGCCCGTCCTCCGACATCATCACCGCACGAACGACATTCGGGGAGATATCCTCGAAATCGACCCAGCGGCGATCATAGCCCTGAAAGGTAGCGAGATCCGCCAGCATCAGCGTGGACACCGGGCGGATAAAGTCGACGCGATAGACGAGGATCAGGAGATAAGGCCCGACGAGCAACAGAAGCAGAGCAATCAGCACGGCCCGGATGATCCGGGGCCGCCGCCTCCGCTCTTCCGCCGGCGCAATCTGCTCGTCTTGCTCCAATGCCTCGACTTCCAGTGTCAATGAGGTGGGTCCATGATCGATGATGCCCCCTCTTAGCGGCCCCGTGACGAAATGACCAGACGCGCCGCGGCCCGCAGGCCTTCTTCAGCGTCAATTTCCCGTTGCCTGACAGGGGGCCGCGTGCCAAATAGCCCGCATGACCAAGAGCGCCGATGCCTTTGAACAAAGCTTGTCCGCCTGTGCCGAGATCGTCGAGGCAAGGCTCGCAACCCTGTTGGACGGGACCCCGCGCCCAGCGGAGATCGCGCGTCCTGGCCAACTGATCGAGGCCATGCATTACGGAGCTCTGAATGGCGGAAAACGCCTGCGCCCCTATCTCGTGATGCAGGCGACGCGCCTCTTTGGCGGAAGCGACGAGGCGGCTCTTCAGGTCGGTTGCGCGCTTGAATGCCTGCACAGCTACTCGCTGGTCCATGACGACCTGCCGGCCATGGACGACGACGACCTGCGCCGTGGCAAGCCGACGGTCCACAAGCAGTACGACGAGGCGACCGCGATCCTGGCCGGTGATGGCCTGCTGACATATGCCTTCGACATTATCGCGTCGCCGGAAACGCCCCTGCCCGATGCCGCCAAGGTGGCGCTTGTGCTGGAGCTTTCACGCGCAGCCGGGATCGGCGGCATGGCCGGCGGCCAGATGCTCGATCTTGCTGCAGACAAAGACCAGCCAGATGAAGCAGGCATCGTCACGCTCCAGGCGATGAAGACCGGCGCACTCCTGCGCTTCGCCTGCGAGGCCGGGGCGATCATCGCCAGTCAACCGGCGGAAGACCGCGATCGCCTGCGCCGCTTCGGTGAAATCATCGGCCGCGCCTTCCAGGTGGCCGACGATCTCCTAGATATAACCTCGGACGCCGCGACCCTCGGCAAGGCGACCGGCAAGGACGCGGCTAAAGGCAAGGCGACCCTCGTTGGCCTCAAGGGCACCGACTGGGCCCGCGCCGAACTCGACCGACTGGTCACTGAAGCCAATGCGCTGCTCGATCCCTATGGCGCTAAGGCCGAGCCGCTGAAGGAAGCCGCCCACTTCATCGCCTACAGGAAGAAATAGTATGAGCCGTTTCTGGTCGTCTGCCGTCCACGCGCTGGAGCCCTATGTCGCGGGTGAACAGCCCAAAATTCCAGGCCTGGTGAAGCTCAACACCAATGAGAGCCCCTACGGCCCCTCGCAGCGCGTGCTGGACGCGATCGCAGCTGCCTCCGGTGAACGACTGCGCCTCTACCCCGACCCGGCCTCCACGGACCTGCGCAAGGCGATTGCGAAGCGCTACGGCCTGACGATGGACGAGGTTTTTGTCGGCAACGGCTCGGACGAAGTCCTGGCCTTCACCTTCGCTGCCTTGCTCAAGCACGACGCCCCTCTGCTCTACCCTGACATCACCTACAGCTTCTACAAGACCTATGCTCGGCTCTTCGAAGTTAAGGTCGAGGAGATTGCGCTGGATGACGGCCTGCAGGTCCGCATCGCCGATTACGACCGTCCTTGCGGCGCTATCATCCTGACCAATCCGAATGCGCCGACCGGCATCGCGCTGCCGCTCGCAGAGATCGAGAAGCTCGTCGCCTCCCACCCGGATCAGGTCGTGGTGATCGACGAGGCCTATGTGGATTTCGGCGCCGAGACTGCGGCATCGCTGATACCGCGCTACGAGAACTTGCTCGTCGTCCAGACCTTCTCGAAGTCGCGCTCGCTCGCCGGTCTGCGGGTCGGTTTTGCGCTTGGCCAGCGGCCGCTGATCGAGGCCCTGGAGCGGATGAAGGACAGCTTCAACTCCTATCCCGTCGACATGCTGGCCCAGGCAGCGGCAACCGCCGCGATCGAGGACGAGGCCTGGTTCGACGACGCCTGCGGCAAGATCATCGCCAACCGCGAGATGGTGAAGCATGCTCTCGAGGCCCGCGGCTTCGAGGTCCTTCCCTCATCGACCAACTTCGTCTTTGCACGTCATCCAGCGCATCAGGGTGCAGATCTTCAAAAGGGTCTGCGCGAGCGCGCTGTCCTCGTACGGCATTTCAACAAGCCACGGATTTCCGATTTCCTTCGCGTGACGATCGGCACGACAGAGGAATGCCATCAGTTTCTGAATGCGATCGATCAAATCATCTGACGTGTCGAATTGACCGATAGCGGCTAGTCTCCGGCTCCTGTTGCAAGCGCCGGAGCATGTCCTTGACTGAAATTCTTCAATATTGGCCGCAGGTCGCAGCGGCCTACCTCGTTTACCTGGTTGCGGTCTTGAGCCCGGGTCCGGCGACCATGGCGATTGCCTCCGCGTCTCTCGGCCAGGGGCGCCGGCATGGATTGACGATTGCAGCCGGCATCTTCTGCGGGTCGATGACCTGGGCGATTGCCGCCTCTCTCGGTCTTGCCGCCATCCTCTCCCAATATGCGCAGGCGCTGGTGCTGATGCGGATCCTGGGCGGTCTCTACTTGCTCTATCTCGCCTGGCGCGCCTTCCGCTCGGCGGCGAGCAAGATCGATACGCTTGGCGTCACCAAGGCGACAGCGAGCCTGAAGCGCACATTTCTGATGGGCTATGCGATCCACCTGACGAACCCCAAGGCGATCTTCGCCTGGCTGGCGATCATCTCGCTGGGGCTGCCCGCCGGTGCGACGCCGTCTGCGGTCGCCATCGTCGTCTGCGGTTGCCTGATGACCGGCTTCATCGTCTTCATGGGCTATGCGCTGCTCTTCTCGACCCCGGGCGCGCTCCGGATCTATCGCGCCGCACGCCGCTACATCGACGGGACGCTCGCCATTCTCTTCACCTTTGCCGGCGTGAAGCTCCTCACCTTCCGCTGAAACGAAAAAGGCGCCGCACGGATGCGGCGCCTCTGATCCTTGAAGTGGACAGACCTCAGCCCTGGGTGAGCGGCGAGATCTGGATTTCCACACGGCGGTTCTGCGCGCGGCCATCCGGCGTGGCGTTAGAAGCGATCGGCTGGTTCGGGCCAAAGCCGACGGCGGATACACGCCGCGGGTCGACGCCCTGGCTGTTGAGGTAACCCGCCACCGACATCGCACGGCGCTCGGACAGGCCCTGGTTGTAAGCCTGGCTGCCGGTCGAATCGGTGTGACCGTTGATGTCGATCAGCGTGCGGTCGAACTTGCGCAGCACGATCGCGACCGAGTTCAGCGTCGGATAGAACTGCGGCATGACCGCATCCTGATCCGTGTTGAAGGTGATGTTGGACGGCATGTTCAGGATGATACGGTCGCCGACGCGGGTGACCGAAATGCCGGTGCCCTGCAGCTGTGCGCGCAGTTCCGATTCCTGCTGATCCATGTAGTTGCCGATGGCGCCGCCGGCGAGTGCGCCGATACCGGCACCGATGAGCGCTGCATTGCGCCGGCCGACCGGCGAACCACCGACGGCGAGACCACCGAGCGCGCCCACGGCAGCACCGAGGGCAGCGCCGCCCGTCGTGTTCGACACCTTCTGCTGACCCGTATAGGGATCTGTCGTCGTGCAGGCACTCAGATAGGTCGCGCACAGCGCGAGAATGGCGATCTTCTTGATCATGCTCGGGGTCCCTCCAGGATTCGGCTGATCATCCGTCAACCGTGAAATTGCGGCAACAAAAAGTTGCCAGCAGGCTCACTCCGCCGCCGACTTTTGTCCATAGCGCTTCTGGATATAGTCCGCCACCAGCGCCTCGAAATCCGCAGCGATGTTCGGACCACGCAAGGTCATGGCTTTTTCGCCATCGATGAACACAGGCGCCGCTGGATTTTCACCGGTACCGGGAAGCGAAATGCCGATATCGGCGTGCTTGCTTTCGCCCGGACCATTGACGATGCAGCCCATGACCGCGACGTTCAGACCTTCGACGCCGGGATACTTTTCCCGCCAGACCGGCATGTTCTTGCGCAGATCGTCCTGGATCTTCTGGGCGAGCTCCTGGAAGACGGTCGATGTCGTACGACCACAGCCCGGACATGCAGCAACGACCGGCACGAACTGACGGAAGCCCATGACCTGCAACAGTTCCTGCGCCACCTGGACCTCGCGGGTGCGATCCCCATTTGGCTCGGGTGTCAGCGAGACGCGGACAGTATCGCCAATACCGTGCTGCAGCACATAGCCCATGGCAGCCGAAGAGGCGACGATGCCCTTCGAGCCCATGCCGGCCTCGGTAAGCCCCAGATGCAGCGCATGGTTGGAGCGCTCGGCAAGCATCGAATAGACAGCGATCAGATCCTGCACCTGGCTGACCTTGGCGGACAGGATGATGCGGTTGCGCGGCAGGCCGATCTCCTCAGCCAGTTCGGCCGAGAGCAGCGCCGATTGCACGATCGCCTCGCGCGTCACCTGACGCGCCGACAGCGGTGAACCCTGAGCAGCATTCTGATCCATCAAACGGGTCAGCAACTCCTGGTCCAGCGAACCCCAGTTGACGCCGATACGGACAGGCTTGTCGTAGCGGATCGCCATCTCGACGATCTCGGCGAACTGCTTGTCCTTCTTGTCCTTGAAGCCGACATTGCCCGGATTGATGCGATATTTCGCCAGCGCCTCGGCGCAACCAGGATGATCGGCGAGCAGCTTGTGGCCGATATAGTGGAAGTCGCCGATCAGCGGCACATCCATGCCGAGGCGCAACAGGCGCTCACGGATCTTCGGCACGGCGGCCGCACTCTCGTCGCGGTCAACGGTGATGCGCACCACCTCGGAACCCGCCTTGTAAAGGGCGGCCACCTGGGCGACCGTCGCATCGATATCGGCCGTATCGGTATTGGTCATCGACTGAACGACGACGGGCGCCCCGCCGCCGATGATCACGCCTCCGACTTCAACGGCGACCGATGAGCGGCGCGGCTTGGGATCAAAGGCGTCGGCGGGCTGGATGATGGGTGCGGTCATGGCTGTTTCTCTGCAAGCCTCAATCGCCATGGAGGTGGATCAAAGCAGATCGCTTGTCAACCGCAAGACATCGAACCGCAATCACATGCACGAGTGCGCAGGCATCACTCACGCGCGCTGCGCACTCATCTCAGTTCAGTTCAGTGACCCGTTGACCGGTCCGCATGCCGGGCAAGGCCGGACAGAGCCAGCACGACGATCAACAGGGAGGGGATCGCGGTGTAAACGGTCGACAGGGAGGTGTATTCGGCGATGAACCCGATAAGCGATGGCGCAAAGAGAATGCCGGAATAGCCCATGGTCGTGACGACGGAGAGACCGACGCCCGGAGCCAATCCCGGGATATTGCCACCGGCAGAAAAGGCGATCGGCACCATGTTGGAGATCCCGATCCCGGTGATCGCAAACCCGATCAGGGCAAGCGTCACATTGCTCGACTGCCCGGCGATAACAAGACCGATGATCGCAGCAACCCCGCAGAAGCGCAGCGTGTTGACGGCACCGAACCGGTCACGAACGAAGTCACCGGCAAAGCGGCAGACGGCCATGGTGAAGGAGAAGGCGGCGAAGGCAAAGCCCGACATTTCGGTCGAAGCATTCAGCTCATTGCGCAGATAGAGCGCGCTCCAGTCGAGCACGGTTCCCTCAGGGATCATGCAGAACAGCGCGATCGTGCCGATCAGCCAGGGCAGCGGCGTCATCGGCAGCTTGGCCTTGACCGGCTCGTCACTCGGATGCGGCGCATCGGCGAGGATCATCGGACGGGCAACCAGGAACAAGACGACGCAGACGGCAGCCAGCAGCAGCACGTGCCCGGTGACCCCGAGCGAGGCGATCAAGAAACCACCGGTCGCCGCACCGCACAGACCACCCAGGCTCCAGAAGGCATGGCAGGACGACATGATCGAGCGGCGCATGTTGCGCTCGACTTCGACGGCATTGGCATTCATCGCCACGTCCATGGCCCCGGTCAGGCCACCGAAGAGGAAGATCGCGACGGCACCCGTCCAGATATTGTCGACGAGCGTGACAAGCACGATCGTCGGGATGAACAGGAGCGTGGTGATCTCGACCACGCGACGCGAGCCGTAGCGGGCGATCTGCATGCCGGCGATCGGCATCAGAACCAACGAGCCTACGCCGAAGACGAAAATCATCACCCCCAGCATCAATTCCGAGAGCCCAAGCGCCTGCGAAAAGAACGGGATCTTCGGCGCCCAGGCGCCAATCACCAGACCGTTCAGAAAGAACAGCAATGCGACGGCGGCGCGCTCCCTCGTGACGATCGGCGCCGGTGCGGCTGGGGAAGTGATGGTCTGCGAAATATCGTTCATGTCCTGCTCCCGTGGTCGGGGCGCACTTTAATTAAATCGATTTAAACGACAACGCCCCATGCATCCCGCGGCTGTAAATTTTTGTTTCGCGCGACAACAATCTCGGCAACGCCAACCGGGGATTGACAGTCGTCTGTGGACACCCGAAACAGGAAATCCAATGCGACCGCATGCTGGGGCCGCCCTACCCGAAAGACACTTCCGTGAAAACCGCAGTCGGCGCTGGTATCCTGCTGTCCAGTCTCGCCTATCTCTTCTTCGCCATGCATGACGCCATGATCAAGCTGCTCGTGGAGTCCACCACGGTGTGGCAGATCCTGTTTTGCCGAAGCATTGCGATCCTGCTCGGATGCTACATCCTGGGTGGCCGGTCGCTTGCTCGCGAAACCGTCACATCGCCGGCCCTGCGCCCGATGATGCTGCGCAGCCTCTTCCTACTGGCGGCCTGGCTCTGCTACTTCAACGCAGCCAAGCACTTGCCGCTTGCGGATCTGACGACGCTCTATTTCGCAGCCCCGATTGCCGCGATATTGCTGGCGATCCCGATCCTCGGTGAAAAGGTCCCGCCAAGCAGCTGGATCGCTGTCATCACCGGCTTCGTCGGCGTCGTCATCGCCAGCAACCCGACAGGCCTCGCCACAGGCTGGCCGGTCTATCTCGCATTGATTGCCGCCGTCTGCTGGGCAATTGCAACGACCCTTCTGCGGACCACCAGCCAGAGCGCCAGCAGCATGGTTCAGATGGCCATGACCAATGTCTTCTTCCTGATGCTGACCACACCCATGGCCCTCATGACATGGACCATGCCGAGCGGGGCAACGCAGATCCTGCTGCTTGCGGTCGGCTTCATCGGCGGCCTCGGCCAGATGAGCTACTTCGAGGCGCTGCGCCGCGCACCGATCTCGGTGATCGCGCCGCTCGAATACACCGCGCTGATCTGGGCCTTCGCGCTCGGTTACGCGATCTGGCGCGACGTGCCCGGCCCGAACGTATGGGCAGGCGCCGTGCTCATCGCCGGCGCCGGCTTGATCATTCTCTTCGCCGCCCAGCGGGGCACGCCCTCTCAGGACCTCGAGAGATAACGCTCCGCGAGTTCCACCCACAGGGTGGTACCGACGGGGAGAATGTCGTCGTTGAAGTCGTAGCGTGGATGGTGCAGCGGCGGGTCATTGGGCGTGCGCTGCGTGCCGAGGAAGAAGTAGCTGCCCGGACGTTTCGCCAGCATATAGGCGAAGTCCTCGCTGCCCATCATCGGCCGCGGTAGGTCGTATACCTTGTCCTTGCCCGCAAAGCTGACAGCAAGATCTCGGACGAAGTCCGTCTCCACCTTGTGGTTGACGGTCGGGTCATAGCCACGCTCGTAGTCGATGGTGACACCCATCCCGTAACTCGCAGCCTGTCCCTCGGCCACGGCCCGGATCCGGCTTTCCAGCTGGTCGCGAACCTTGGGATCGAAGGAGCGGATCGACAGCACCATCTCGGCCCGTTCCGGAATGACATTGCTCGCGGCACCTGCATGGAAACCGCCAACCGTGATGACGGTCGGATCGAGCGGGTGGATGTTGCGCGACACGATCGTCTGCAGCGCCATCACGATCGACGCGCCGCACACGATCGGATCAGCTGTCGACTGCGGCTCCGCGCCATGACCGCCGCGGCCGTTGACCGTGATCTTACACTCGTCGACGGCAGCCATAATAGGGCCTTCGCGAAGGGCGATGTGGCCAAAAGGGATCTCCGGATCGTTGTGAAGCGCAAACACCGCGTCACAGGGGAAGCGATCAAACAATCCGTCTTCGATCATGATGCGGGCACCGCCGAAATTTTCCTCGGCAGGCTGGAAGATCAGATGGATCACACCGTCGAAATTCCGACGTTCGGCAAGGATCTTCGCCGCACCAAGCAGCATCGCCGTATGACCATCATGCCCGCAGGCATGCATGACGCCCGGGACTTCGCTGGCATAGGGCAGCCCCGTCTCTTCGAGGATCGGTAACGCGTCAAAATCGGCACGGATGCCGATGCTGCGATCGCTTGAACCGTTTCGAAGCGTCGCCACCACCCCTGTTTTGGCAAGGCCACGCGTGACGTCGTAGCCGAGAGCCGTCAGTTGCTCAGCCACATAGTCCGACGTCTTGAACTCAGACAGGCCGATCTCCGGAAACCGATGCAGATGATGGCGCGTCGCGAGCACTTCTGCCATCACATTGGGAGCGTGGATCGTCATGGAATTCACCTTTCGGGCGTCTAGGGCATTCGTTGAGGCGCGAACTGTGGCACTTGCCGGCTAGTTGTTCAACCGTATAAAAAGGGCGGGAGCGGTCGCCACCAGCCGCCCCCTTTATCCTCGCCGGAGAGACCTATGACACGACGCATGTTCCAACGTGCCGGTGAAGCCGAGCGCCGGAAGGATCTCATCGCGGCGACCCTGGACAGCATCTCCGAGCATGGCCTGGAAGGTGCCACCGTGCGCGACATCGCGGCCCGTGCAGGCGTGACCGGCGGCCTGATCCGCCATTATTTCTCCGGCAAGGACGAGATGGTCCAGGCCGCCTATCGCGAAATGCTGGCAGGGATGACCGGGACTGCGGTGGACGCCATGGCCGAGGCAGGCGACGACCCTCGCCGACGCCTCCATGATTTCATCGTTGCCAATGTCAGCCCACCGATTGCAGACCCGAAGGCCCTTTCCCTTTGGGCAGCTTTCATCGGCCGTGTCCGCTCGGATGACGAACTCGCCCGCATTCATCGGGAAAACTATCTCGTCTTTATCGGACTTCTCGAAGAGCTCGTCGGAGCGGTGCTGACGGCGCATCGGCATGAAGCGCCTTTCTCCGAAACGCGCCATCTCGCCGTCGCGATCAACGGCCTGATCGACGGTCTGTGGCTGGAAAACTCGCTCGCAAGCGACCTCTTCGACGAAGGCCGCCTCGCCCATATCGCGCTCGACGCGGTGGAGGCCATGCTCGGCGGCTTACCGCTCAGAAACAGGGCCTGAGTGACGCGAAATGACATGCGTAGGAAGGTTGCCATCGGCTGTCGGTTTGGCTTCTGGTAACCTAGCGATGACAACGAGGGATGCAGAAGGAACAAACGCCCTCCTACGGCGTAAGCACCTCCAGCAAGCCTCTTGGCCAGACGCTTGAAATACGGCATAAAAACGCCAATTCACCTGCCACGAAGCGAAAGTCGCCTACAGAGTCCCAAAGCAACTGGTCACACGTCGCATTACGGCCTTTTTCTGCCTCGATTGTTGGTCAACAGCCCGATTTTGTGCAATGAGGCGCCAAGGCGACGACCGGACGGTTCGAGCCCGACGGCCTTCAACTTAACCACCAAACTGAGAACTTATTTTTCATGACGCTGCATGTCCCATCGCGCGACCTCGAAACCAAGCAGATCGACCACAACGATTCCATTCGATCTGCCTATTTCACGATCGAGGAGTTGCGGGAGAGCGCGGCGTCGCTCGCGCTGAACGGTGCCACCGAACTGCCCGGCTTGATGGATTTCGACTTCTTCGCCCGGCACAAGGAAAACGAGCGTGAGATCCTGCGGGTCTACCGCGCGACGGCAGCAGACGTCGAAGCCGGCGCGACCATCACGCCGGCTGCCGAATGGCTGCTCGACAATCACTACATCATCGAAGAAGCGATCCAGGAAGTCCGCCGCGACTTCCCGAAGAAGTTCTATCGCCAGCTGCCGACCATGAAGATCGGCCACCGCGAGATCCCGCGGACCATGGCACTCGCCTGGCTCTATGTTGCCCATACACACTCGACCGTCAGCCAGGAAAGCATGACGGCCCTGGTCGAAGGCTACCAGCAGCATCAGACCCTGGAAATCGGTGAACTCTGGGCGCTGCCTTCGATCGTGCGTTTCGTGCTGGTGGAAAACCTCCGCCGCATTGCGACCCGTGTGGACCGCTCACGCCGGATGCGCCGCCGGGCAAACGAGGTGGCCGACGAGATCGTCCGGCTCAACGACCCAGTCGCGGCCGCGACCTATCTCAGCCAGATCGAGCAGCTTGCGGACGACAACACCTTCGCCACCCAGTTCCTCTATCGCCTGCGCAACGGCTCGCAGAACACGAGCTTCGCGGTCGAATGGCTGGAAAGCCGGCTTGAGGCCGCCGGACGCACGGCCGAAGAGGCGATGGACGCCGAACACAACAGGCTGTCCTCTGGCAACGTGACGATGGGCAACATCGTCCGCGGCCTCAGAGAGATCGACGACAAGGAATGGTCGGTCTGGGTCGAAGAGGTCAGCCATGTCGACCGGATCCTTGGCCAGCATACCGACTATCGCCAGCTCGATTTCGGCTCGCGCAACGCCTACCGCAACACCATCGAAAAGCTGGCGCGGCGCTGTGACCAGTCCGAGATTGAAATCGCCCAGACCGCGATCGACGTAGCAACCCGTGCAGCCGGTCCGGACGGCCAGCTCGACGTCGGAAGCTATCTCGTCGGCAGCCGGCGCATCGAGCTCGAAGATGCCATTGGCTACAGCCAGCCGCTCTCGCGCATCATCACCGATTTCATCAAGCGCCTGAACTGGCTCTCGATCGCCGTGCCCGTCGTCGCCTTGACGATTGCAGCACTCGCCGTCATCGGACACTTCCTCACACAGGCCGGCCTTCCGACCTCGCTGATCCTGATCCTGCTGATCCTGGTCTCTCTGCCGGTGTCCGAGGGTGCGACGGGCCTCTTCAACACGCTCGTCACCTTCTTCGTCAAACCATTCCGCCTGACCGGTTACGAGTTCAAGGACGGCATCCCCGAAGAGGCGCGCACGCTCGTCGTCGTGCCCTGCATGATCACCAAGCGCGACGATGTCGACGAACTCGTCCGCAACCTCGAAGTCCACTACCTGACCAACCCGCATGGCGAGATCTATTTCGCGCTGCTGAGCGACTGGAAGGATAGCCAGACGGAGGAATCCGCGGCGGATCTCGAGGTTCTCGATTACGCCAAACGCGAAGTAGCCCACCTCAATAGCCGCTACGATTTCGCCGGTAAGACCCGCTTCTATCTCATGCATCGCCGCCGTCTCTACAACGAGGCAGAAGGCTGCTGGATGGGCTGGGAGCGCAAGCGCGGCAAGCTGCACGAGCTGAACCTGCTCCTGCGCGGCGACCGCGACACGTCCTACCTCCCGGGCGCCAACATGGTGCCTGAAAACGTGCGTTACGTCATGACGCTCGACGCCGACACGCGCCTGATGCGCGATGCCGTGACCAAGCTCGTCGGCAAGATGCACCACCCGATCAACCGTCCGGTGCATGACGAAAAAACGGGTCGCGTGATGAGCGGCTACGGGGTTCTTCAGCCGCGCGTCACCCCCTCGTTGACCACGGGCAAGGACGCCTCGGTTTTCCAGCGCATCTTCTCGATGAACCGCGGTCTGGACCCGTACGTCTTCACAGTGTCCGACGTCTATCAGGACATTACCGGCGAAGGCACCTTCACCGGCAAGGGTCTCTATGATGTCGACGCTTTCGAGACGGCCATAAAGGGCCGGATCGACGAAAACAGCGTTCTCAGCCATGACCTGCTGGAAGGCTCGTTCGCCCGCTGTGCGCTCGTGACCGATGTCGAACTGGTCGAAGACTTCCCAACCCGCTACGAGGTCGAAATCTCCCGTCAGCATCGCTGGGCGCGTGGTGACTGGCAGCTCATTCCCTACATCGGCGACACCAGCCGCGGCATCACCAGCCTCGGTCGCTGGAAGATGGTCGACAATTTGCGTCGCTCGCTCACCCCGATCGCCTGGTACGCCGCTTCGGTCCTCGGCTGGGCGACCATGGAACCCGTGGGCGCCACCATCTGGCAGTTGGTCCTGATCTTCAGCCTGTTCGTCGCCCCGACCCTGTCACTTCTCTCCGGCATCGTGCCGCGTCAGACCGACATCGTCCCGGCCGCCCATTTCCAGACACTCTGGTCGGAAGTCCGGTCGATCAATGCCCAGGTCGCCCTGCGCATCGTCTTCATCGCCGACAATGCCTGCATGATGGCCGACGCCATCGTTCGCTCTCTCTACCGCATGCTGGTGAGCCGCAAGCTGCTCCTCGAATGGCGCACCGCCGCGAGCGTTCAGTCAGCCGCGCAGGGAACGATCAACTCCTACTACCGCAACATGCGCCACGCCCCGATCCTGGCAGTGCTGTCGGTCGGCGTTGCGGCCCTGCCGGGTGGCTATGGCTATCTGATCGGCCTTCCCTTTGCCTTCCTCTGGGTCCTGTCTCCGCTGCTCGCCTGGTATGTCAGCCAGTCGGCCGAGACCGAAGACAGCCTGGAAGTGCCAGAAAACGTCTCCTATGAGCTGCGCAAGATCGCGCGCCGTACCTGGCGTTACTACGAGACCTTCACCACGGCCGGCGACAACTACCTGCCCCCGGATAACTTCCAGGAAACGCCCGAACCGATCATCGCGCACCGCACCTCGCCGACCAACATCGGCGTTTATCTGCTCTCCGTCGTATCGGCCCGTCATTTCGGCTGGCTGAGCTTCGAGCAGACGATCGAGCGCATGGAGCAGACCATTGCGACCGTCGAGCGCATGGAGAAGTATCGCGGTCACCTGTACAACTGGTACTACACGGACACCCTCAAGACGCTCGGCCCGCGTTATGTTTCCGCCGTCGACAGCGGCAATCTCGCCGGCCATCTGATCGCGATTTCGTCTGCCTGCCGTGAATGGGCAGAAGCGCCTTCGGCCCATCTCCAGGGCAATCTCGACGGCATCGGCGATGTCGGCGGCATCCTGCTCGAAATCCTCGAACAGCTGCCCGACGACCGCAAGACGGTCCGCCCGCTGCGTCGCCGACTGGAAGAGCGCATCATCGGCTTCAACACCGCCCTTGCTGCGGTGAAGCGCGAACATGAATTCGCTTCGATCCGCATCATCAATCTGGCGGTTCTTGCCCGCGACGTTCAGAAGCTCGCAGCCAACCTGCACCACGAAGTCCGCTCCGAGCCGAGCGCCGAAGTCGTGCGCTGGACGGAATCGCTGGTCTCGGTCTGCGAAGCCCACATCTCCGACACAGCCTTCGACCTGTCGAACATCGATCCGCTGCGCCAGCGCTTGAGCCAGCTGTCCGAGCGCGCCCGCGACCTCGCCTTCTCGATGGACTTCACCTTCCTGTTCCGTCCAGAGCGCCGTCTGCTGTCGATCGGCTACCGGGTCGACGCCCGCGAACTGGACGAGGCCTGCTACGACCTTCTCGCTTCCGAATGCCGTCTGACCAGCCTGTTTGCCATCGCGAAGGGCGACCTGCCGACGGAACACTGGTACCGCCTCGGCCGTCAGGTCGTGCCGATCGGTGCGCGCGCCGCGCTGATTTCCTGGTCCGGCTCGATGTTCGAATATCTGATGCCGCCGCTCGTCATGCAGGAGCGTCAGGGCGGCATCCTCAACCAGACCAACAATCTGATCGTCATCGAGCAGATGAACCATGGTCGCCGCCTGAACATCCCCTGGGGCATCTCGGAAGCGGCCTTCAACGCCCGCGACCACGAGATGAACTACCAGTACACCAACTTCGGTGTGCCGACGCTCGGCCTGAAGCGCGGTCTCGGCCAGAACGCCGTTATTGCGCCCTATGCCTCGATCCTCGCCAGCCAGTATTATCCGGAAGCGGCTCTCGAGAACCTGAAGCGGCTGCGCAAGCTCGGCGCGCTCGGCGCCTATGGTTTCCACGATGCCGTAGACTTCACGCCGACCCGTCTGCCCGACGGCAAGAAGTGCGCTGTTGTCTACAACTACTATGCCCACCACCATGGCATGTCGATCGCGGCAATCGCCAACGTTGCCTTCAACGGCCGCCTGCGCGCGCTCTTCCACGCCGATCCGGTGATCGAAGCAGCTGAACTTCTCCTGCAGGAGAAGACCCCGCGCGAAATTCCGGTCATGAGCGCGAAATACGAGCCGCAGACGCCGGGCAAGGGTCAGGCTGACCTTCTGCGTGCCGAGATCCGTACGATCGAAGATCCGGCAACGAAGGACCGTGAGGTCAACTTCCTGTCGAACGGCCATTACTCGGTGATGCTCACCGCAACCGGCTCGGGCTTCTCGCGCTGGAACGGCCAGTCCGTCACCCGCTGGAAACCCGACACGACCGAAGATCGGTGGGGCACTTTCCTCTTCCTGCGCGACACGGCAACCAACGAATGGTGGTCGGCGACATCAGCGCCACGCCGTGCGGAAGACGAAAAGACCAAGGTCATCTTCGGCGACGACAAGGCCGAATTCTTCAAGACGGTGGGCGACATCTCGACCTCGGTCGAATGCATCGTCGGCACCGAGCATGATGCCGAAGGCCGCCGCCTGACGATCCTGAACACCGGCACCGAAGATCGCTATATCGAAGTCACCTCCTATACCGAGCCGGTGCTCGCGTTCGAGGACAGTGACAACGCCCATCCGCTCTTCTCGCGCATGTTCGTGAAGACCGAATTCGGCCGCCGCCGTGACGTCATTCGCGCCGAGCGCAACAAGCGCAGCCCGTCGGATCCCGATATCTGCGTCGCCCACCTTGTGGTCGACAGCGCAGGTCAGGGCCGCCCGACGGAATTCGAAACCGATCGCCGCAAGTTCCTCGGCCGTGGCCGCAGCCTCGGCGAAGCCGCAGCTTTCGATCCGGGTGCAAACCTGTCCGGCACCGAAGGCTTCACGCTCGACCCGATCCTCAGCCTGCGCCGCGTCGTTCGCGTACCGGCCGGCAAGAAGGTCCAGGTCATCTTCTGGACCATGGCAGCACCCAGCCGCGAGGAAATCGACCAGGCGATCGAACGCTACCGTCACCCGGACGCCTTCAGCCATGAACTGATCCATGCCTGGACCCGCGCCCAGGTCGAACTGCGCCATATCGGCATCACCTCGCAGCAGGCAGCGGCCTTCCAGCATCTTGGCCGTTATCTGGTCTACCCCGACAATCACCTGCGGGCAGACCCGGAAACGGTTCGCAAGGGCCTGCGCTCTCAGTCGGCTCTCTGGCCCATGGCGATCTCGGGCGACTTCCCGATCTTTGCGCTGCGCATCAACGACGACATGGACATGGACATCGCCCGCGAAGCGATGAGCGCGCTCGAATATCTGCGCCGCCGTGGCGTCGTAGCCGATCTCGCGATCATCAACGAACGCGCGACCTCCTATGCTCAGGACATGCAGCACGCGCTGGACCAGATGGCAGACAATCTGCGCCATCGCCTCCCTGGCGGTCGCCAGCATGTCTTCACCGTGCGTGACGACCTGCAGGACGAAGGCGCGACACTGGCCGTCCTTGCGGCAGCCCGTGTTGTCCTACACACCCGCAACGGCAAGATCGTCGACCAAGTGAACCGCGCGGTCTCCCTGTTCGCCACCCCACGCACCATCGACGGTGAGGTCGAATGGGCCGGCCTGCCGCCATCCCTGCCGGCCACCATCAAGACAAGCAGGGCGATCGACGGGTCCGACCTCGATTTTTGGAATGGCTTCGGCGGATTCTCGAAGGACGGCATGGAATATGTCGTGCGCCTCAACGGCACTGCCAACACGCCTCATCCGTGGATCAACGTCATCTCGAACGAGAGCTTCGGCTTCCATGTCTCCGCCGAAGGCGCAGGCTTCACTTGGAGCCAGAACTCGCGCGACTACCAGGTCACCCCCTGGAGCAATGATCCGGTCATCAACCGCCCGGGCGAGGCCTTCTACGTCACGGATATCGGAAGTGGTCGCGCCTATGCGACGGTCGCGGCACTCAACCTCGATCCGTCTGCCACCTTCGAAACCCGCCACGGCCTGGGCTACTCGACCTTTATCAGCCGCCACGGGGATCTGGAGATCGAACTTACACAGACGGTGGACCGGGTTCGTCCGGTCAAGCTCTCGAAAATCCGGCTGAAGAATTTCAGCGGCGGAGCCCGCAAGTTCCGCGTTTACGGTTATGCGGAATGGGTGCTGGGCAACAATCCGGCCCGCACCGCCCCCTTTGTGCTATCGGACTTTGACGAGGAAACCGGGGCGCTTCTGGCCTCCAATCCTTACGACATCAATTACTCCGGCCGCTTCGCCTTCCTGGCAGGTCCGGAGCAGCCGGAAGGCTACACCACAAGCCGCCGCGAATTCATCGGCCGCAACGGCACGATCAAGCTGCCCCAGGCGGTCGCTCGCGCCTCGACCTTGACCGGTTCGATCGAAAGCGAGAGCGATCCTTGTGCCGCGATCGCCTTCGATATCGAACTTGCCCCGGGTCAGTCGCGTGACATGACCTTCCTGCTCGGTGAAACCGATACTGCGGACGCGGCCGTCGATCTGGTCAAGTCGGTTCGTGCGGCGGGCTTCGAAACCGTTCTTAAGTCCAACCGTGACTTCTGGACCGGTTTCACCGGCAAGCTTTCGGTGGAGACCGGCGAAAAGGCCTTCGACAACCTCGTCAACCGCTGGCTGCCCTACCAGGCGCTCGCCTGCCGTCTCTTCGCTCGCGCCGGGTTTTACCAGGCGAGCGGAGCCTATGGATTCCGCGACCAGCTGCAGGACACTCTGGCCTTCCTGACGGTCGAGCCCAGCCTGGCCCGCAGTCAGATCCTAAAGGCAGCGGCACGGCAATTCGTCGAAGGTGATGTGCAGCATTGGTGGCTGGCGCAGACCGGCGCCGGTGTTCGCACGATGATATCGGACGACGTCGTCTGGTTGGCCTATGCGATCGACCAGTATGTAACGGCAACTGGTGACGAGACGATCCTTGCAGAGCAGATCCCGTTCCTCGACGGCCAGGAACTGAAGGAGGGGCAGCACGACAGCTTCTTCCTGCCTGGGGTCGCAGCAGAAACGGCTGATCTCTACGAACACGCCGCTCGTGCACTCGACCTCGCCATCGCCCGCACCGGCGAACACGGCCTGCCGCTGATCCTCGGTGGCGACTGGAACGACGGCATGAACCGTGTCGGCATTGAAGGTCGTGGCGAAAGCGTCTGGCTCGGCTGGCTGCTGGCCACCACGCTGGAGCGCTTCAAGCTTCAGGCCGACAAGCGCGGCGAGCGTGAACGCAGCACCCGCTGGAACGATCATGTCGTGAAACTCAAGGCCGCCCTGGAAACAGCGGGCTGGGACGGTGATCACTATCGTCGCGGCTATTTCGACGACGGGTCACCGCTCGGTTCGAACGAGGCCCTTCAGTGCCAGATCGACTCGATCGCCCAGTCCTGGAGTGTTCTCTCGGGCCTAGGGGATCCGGTGCACACCGCAAAAGCTCTTGATGCCGCGGTCTCCAAGCTTGTGGATACGGAAAACGGCATCGTCCGTCTCTTCACCCCGGCATTCGAGAAGCCGCAGGTCGATCCGGGTTATATAGGCGCCTATCCGCCCGGCGTGCGAGAGAACGGCGGGCAGTATACCCATGCTGCGATCTGGCTGGGGCTGTCGCTGGTCAAGACCGGTCGCCTGGCCGATGCCTGGCGTGTCTTTGAAATGCTGAACCCGATCAACCACGCGAGCACTCCCGAAGAAGCCGAGCGCTACCGCGTCGAACCCTATGTGGTCGCAGCCGACATCTACGGCGGCGACGGCTATGCCGGACGCGGCGGCTGGACCTGGTACACGGGCTCTGCCGGCTGGCTCTATCGCTTTGCGGTGGAGGGCTTCCTCGGCATCCGCCGCAAGGGCGGCGACATCGTCGTCAGCCCCGCTCTCCCGGAACACTGGGAAGGCTTCAAGGCCAAGGTCCACATCGACGGCCGCAAGGTTGAGATCGCGGTGACACGCAATGCTGCCGGCTACGATGTGACGCTGGATGGCGAGGCACAGGTGATCGGCCAGGATCTGCCAGAGCCCACCTCTCCGCCGCCAGCGAAAAAGCCGACACGAAAGCCAAAGGCCAAGGCTGCAGAATGATCGAAACGAAAGAGGCCCCGCCAGCGATGGAGGGGCCTCTTTTCTTTTGAGCAGTTTGGGAAAGGATCAGGCCGAATAGACGATCAGCAGATCCTTGGCATCGATCTGGTCACCGATCCGGACGAGCACTTCCGAAATCGTCCCGTCACGATCGGCATGCAGCGCCGTTTCCATCTTCATCGCCTCGATCGAGAGCAGCACATCGCCGGACTTGACGGTCTGGCCGGCAGAGACGGACACCTGCGAAATCACACCGGGCATCGGTGCACCGAGCTGCGCCGTATTGCCGGTTTCCGCCTTCCGGCGGACGGCGCTTCCGGAAGCACCATGGGCGCGATCCGGCACCTTGATGCGGCGCGGCTGGCCATTCAGTTCGAAGAACACGGTGACCATGCCCTTGTCGTCGGTATGGCCAAGCGCCTGATTGACGATGACGAGGGTCTTGCCTTTTTCCAGATCGAGGAACAGCTCCTCGCCAGCGGGCAGACCATAGAAATACTGCGGCGTCGGGATAACCGAGACCGGCCCGTAGGTATCGGCGGCCAGCGCATAGTCCGTGAAGACCTTCGGATACATCAGATATGAGGCGAACTCGAAATCCGTGACCTCACGACCGAGCTTCTCCTCGATCACCTTGCGTTCGGCATCGAGATCAGCCGGCGGCAACAGCGATCCGGGCACGGCCGTATAGGGCTGGTCGCCCTTCAGCACCTTCTTCTGCAGCGCTTCCGGCCAACCACCCGGAGGCTGACCGAGATCGCCTTTCAGCATGGAGACAACCGAATCCGGGAAAGCGATGTCCTTGGCCGGATTTTCGACGTCGGCCACGGAGAGATCCTGGCTCACCATCATCAGTGCCATATCGCCAACGACCTTGGAGGACGGGGTCACCTTGACGATGTCACCGAACATCTGGTTGGCATCGGCATAGGCCTGGGCCACTTCGTGCCAGCGGGTTTCGAGACCAAGCGAACGGGCCTGCTCCTTGAGGTTGGTGAACTGACCACCTGGCATTTCGTGAAGGTAGACTTCCGAAGCCGGACCCTTGAGATCGCTCTCGAAGGCCGCGTACTGCGTGCGGACAGCCTCCCAGTAGAAGGACAGGCGACGGATCCAGTGCGGGTCGAGACCCGGATCGCGTTCTGAGCCTCGCAGGGCCTCGACGATCGAGCCAAGGCAGGGCTGCGAAGTGTTGCCGGAGAAGGCATCCATGGCAGCGTCCACCGCATCGACACCGGCTTCGACAGCCGCAAGCACCGTCGCAGCAGCAATGCCGGAAGTATCATGCGTGTGGAAGTGGATCGGCAGGCTGGTGGCTTCACGCAGGGCCTTGAACAGCACCTTGGCGGCAGCCGGCTTCAGAAGGCCGGCCATGTCCTTCACGGCGATGATATGCGCGCCGGACTTTTCGAGCTCGGCGGCAAGTGCCGTGTAGTACTTCAGGTCATACTTCGGACGCGCCGAATTCAGAAGATCGCCCGTGTAGCAGATCACCGCCTCGCAGAGCTTGTTCTCCTCGATGACCGCATCCATCGACACGCGCATGTTGTCGACCCAGTTCAGGCAGTCGAAGACGCGGAAGAGATCGATCCCGCCCTTGGCCGCCTGACGAACGAAATACTTCACCACATTGTCGGGATAGTTCTTGTAGCCGACGCCGTTTGCGCCGCGCAGCAGCATCTGCAAGAGCAGGTTCGGCGCACCTTCGCGCACCAGCTGGAGACGCTCCCACGGATCTTCCGTCAGGAAGCGCATGGAAACATCGAAGGTCGCACCACCCCAGCACTCCAGCGAGAAGAGGTTCGGCAGAGCCCGCGCATAGGTGTCGGCGATCTTTGCGATATCGTGAGTGCGAACGCGTGTGGCCAGCAGCGACTGGTGACCATCGCGCATGGTCGTGTCGGTCATCAGGATACGCTTTTCATTGCGCATCCAGTCGCCGAACTTCTTCGGACCCAGCTCGTCGAGCAGCTGCTTCGTGCCAGGCTTGATCTCGGCATCGATATAGGGAACGACCGGCTCGGCGGCGTCGGCCGGCGGCTTCGGGCGCCCCTTCACTTCCGGGTGCCCGTTGACCGTCACGTCGGCCAGATAGGTCAAAAGCTTGGTCGCGCGGTCCTGGCGCTTCACCTGCTGGAACAGCTCCGGCGTCGTATCGATGAAGCGTGTCGTGTAGGAATTGTCGCGGAAGCTCGGATGGCCGATGATCGCTTCGAGGAAGGTCAGGTTGGTCGCCACGCCACGAATACGGAACTCGCGCAGCGCGCGGTCCATGCGGCTGATCGCTTCCTGCGGCGTGCTGCCCGACGCCGTCACCTTGACCAGCAGCGGGTCGTAATAACGAGTGATGATCGCGCCGGAATAGGCGGTACCGCCGTCGAGACGGATGCCGAAGCCGGCCGCCGAACGATAGGCGGTGATGCGGCCGTAGTCCGGGATGAAGTTCTGCTCCGGATCTTCCGTGGTGATGCGGCACTGCAGGGCATGACCGTTGAGGCGGATATCAGCCTGCTTCGGGACACCAGATTCGGGCGTGCCGATCGCGTGACCGTCGAGGATGTGGATCTGCGCCTTCACGATATCGATGCCAGTCACGACTTCCGTAACGGTGTGCTCGACCTGGATGCGCGGATTGACCTCGATGAAGTAGAATTTGCCGGTGTCGGCATCCATCAGATATTCGACGGTTCCGGCACCGATATAGTTGGTCGCCTTGGCGATCCGGAGTGAATAATCGGCCAGTTCCTGGCGCTGCGCTTCGTTCAGGTAAGGTGCCGGCGCACGCTCGACCACCTTCTGGTTACGGCGCTGGATCGAGCAGTCGCGCTCGAAGAGATGAACCACATTGCCATGCGTATCGCCGAGTACCTGGCTCTCGACGTGACGGGCGCGCTCGACGAGCTTCTCGAGGTAGACTTCGTCCTTGCCGAACGCGGCCATCGCCTCGCGCTTGCCTTCCGTGACCTCACGCAGCAGGTCCTTGGGATCGCGAATGGCGCGCATGCCGCGACCGCCACCGCCCCAGGAGGCCTTGAGCATGACCGGATAGCCGATCTCTGCCGCCAACCGATGGATCTCACCTTCGTCATCCGGCAGCGGATCGGTTGCCGGCACGACCGGAACGCCAACGCTGATCGCCAGATTGCGGGCGGCAACCTTGTTGCCAAGCTGCCGCATCGTATCGCTCTTCGGACCGATGAAGATCAGACCTGCATCGTTGCAGGCGTCCACGAATTCGGGACTTTCCGACAGAAGACCGTAGCCCGGATGAATGGCATCCGCGCCGGACAGTTTGGCGACGCGGATGATTTCCTCGATCGACAGATAGCTTTCGATCGGTCCGAGATCCCTCGACAAATGCGGGCCACGACCAACCTGATAACTTTCGTCCGCCTTGAAGCGGTGCAGCGCGAGTTTGTCTTCCTCGGCCCAGATGGCGACCGTTTTCAGACCGAGCTCGTTGGCGGCGCGAAAGACGCGGATCGCGATTTCCGAACGGTTGGCGACAAGGATCTTGGATATTGGCAATTCGATCTCCCCAAAACGATATGCCAGGGCATTGTGCACCTGCGAAGAAAAGTCATAGCGCGTTGTTTTAGGAAGTTCAATTTGCCTTGGACGGCCGGTGAAAGATTCAATCCTTGCTTATGTCACCAGACCGAGGCGAAACGACAGGGCAACCACATGCTGGCGATTTTTTGCATTTAGTTTGTCTTGAATACCATTCATGTACCAGTCGACGGTGTGATTGGATATCTTCAGGATCTTGCTGATCTCGTTGGAGGTCAGCCCATCCGCGAGATAGTTCAGAACTTCCATTTCACGCCGGGTCATGCGCGTATCGATCGGTTTCGCAGGCTCGATCTCACCAGCAAACTTGAATTCGAGCAGGCGCCAGTAAGCCTTCTTCGCGACTGCATCAAACAGCGTGACTTCGGTGGGAGACAGATCGATCGGGCGACCGCCAACAGTCATGTTGCCGAGAAGCCCGGTGCGTCCATGAACGGGGAAGATATATCCATCCACCAGTCCGAAACGCACGCTGTCTGCGAGCATCCGCTCCATACGCTTCCGGTGCGGATCGGCACGGAAGGCATGCAGCGCTTCCCGCCAGCGGAATCCGGCTTGGGCTTGGCCGAGATAGCGGATCGTCGGATCGATCAGCACATATTTCTTCGCGATGTAAAGCTGCGGCCACCCTTCCGGCCACACCCCGGTCAACACCAGTTCCATCGGATTCTCGTCCGGTTTTGGTTGCCGAACCACACCATAATAGTCGAACCCGTAGGACCGAACCAATTTCTCAAGCGCTGTAATGACTTCCGCCGCTGTCCGGCACTCATCAACGATGACCAAAAAATGCAGCAATTGATTGATGTTCACAAAGTCTCTCCAAAATGCGCAGCTAAAATACCATTAAAAAGCCACGAGCAGCGTTTTTTTCAACCACCCGGAGCAATATGAACATTTATCGTCAAATTGCGTTATGGGAAGCTTAAAGCCTGCTGCCGACTCTGACCTGCGATCGCTGTGGTCGACCCGCTCCGCACGCTCGGGATCTTGCAGAGGATCCGCTGTAGCATTAGGCATCCTCCACACCGGCGGAACAACCGGGCCAGACAGTGTCTTGGCGCATACCGAGAACGAACACGAAGGTAACACAGCTTGTCCCTGCTCCAGGTTTATTTCAAGGCTCTGAAATATCTTGCACGCTACAGATTGCGGGTATCGCTTGTGGTGGCCGCAAACGTCGTGCTCGCAGTCATTACGATTCTGGAGCCGATTCTTTTCGGACGCATCATCGATGCGATCTCCGAAAAGCGCGATGCATCGACCATCCTCATCGCATGGGGTTGCTTCGGCGTCTTCAACACGGTCGCCTATGTGCTCGTGGCGAGACAGGCGGACCGTCTGGCCCACGGTCGACGCGCGGACCTTCTGACGGACTCCTTCGAAAAGATCATTTCCATGCCGCTCAGCTGGCATCACCAGCGGGGCACCTCGAACGCCCTTCACACCTTGCTGCGTGCCGGCGAGACGCTCTTCGGCCTCTGGCTTGAATTCATGCGCACACATCTGGCGACCGCCGTGGCGCTGGCCTTGCTCATCCCCACGGCCTTCTCGATGGACGTGCGGCTGACATCGGTCCTGATCGTGCTGGCGGTCCTCTATGTCATCATCGGCAAGATGGTGATGAACCGGACGAAGGAAGGCCAGGCCTCCGTAGAGAGCCACTATCACACGGTCTTTTCCCATGTGAGTGATTCGATCAGCAACGTGTCCGTGCTGCACAGCTACAACAGGATCGAAGCGGAAACGCGCGCGCTCAAGCAGTATACGACGAGCCTGCTCTCGGCCCAGTATCCGGTCCTCGACTGGTGGGCGCTCGCTGGCGCGCTGAACCGCATCGCCTCCACCCTGTCCATGCTCGTCATCCTCGTCATCGGTACGCTGCTGGTTCAGCGAGGCGAGCTGAAGGTTGGCGACATCATCGCGTTTACGGGCTTTGCCGGTCTGCTGATCGCGCGTCTCGATCAGATGATCACGTTCATCAACCAGATCTTTGAAGCGCGCTCCAAGCTCGAGGACTTCTACAAGCTGGAAGACGCCGTGCAGGAGCGCGAAGAACGCGTCGGCGCCAGCGAACTCAAGCAGGTTCGCGGCGACGTCGAATTCCGCGATGTCTGCTTCGATTTCGCATCTACCACGCAGGGCGTACGCGACATTTCCTTCCATGTCGGTGCAGGCCAGACTGTCGCCATCGTCGGCCCGACCGGAGCCGGTAAAACGACGCTGATCAATCTCCTGCAGCGGGTCTATGATCCGCAAGCCGGCCAGATCCTGATCGACGGCCAGGACATCGCCAAGGTGACCCGCAAGTCACTGCGCCATGCGATCGCGACCGTCTTCCAGGATGCAGGCCTGCTGAACCGGTCGATCCGGGAAAACATCCGCCTGGGACGCGAGGACGCCACCGAGGAAGAAATCATCCAGGCGGCAGAGGCCGCCGCAGCGACCGACTTCATCGAAAGCCGCATGATCGGCTACGACACCCATGTCGGCGAGCGCGGCAACCGCCTGTCGGGCGGCGAGCGCCAGCGCATTGCGATCGCCCGCGCGATCCTGAAGAACGCCCCCATCCTCGTGCTCGATGAAGCAACCAGCGCACTCGACGTCGAAACCGAAGCCCGCGTCAAGCAGGCCATTGACCGGCTGCGCAAGAACCGCACGACCTTCATCATCGCCCACCGTTTGTCGACCATCCGCGAAGCCGACCTCGTCGTCTTCCTCGACCATGGCCGAGTTATCGAAATGGGCAATTACGAACAGCTGAGCGCGCTCGGTGGCCGCTTCACTTCACTTCTGAGGACCAGCGGCCTGCTCAAGGAGGAGCCGAGCCCCGCGATCTGAACGGCGCCACCGCTCAGAGCGTATCGAGGGTCTCCAGCACCTGAGCGGCGTGCTTGCGGATGGCGTCCTGCTTGAAAGGATCCATGCGCCGCCATGTCGCATACATGTTCGAGAGCCGCGGATTGCGCGCGAGCTTCTCTGTGTTGCGATCGAGGAAATCCCAGTAGAGCGCATTGAACGGACAGGCCTTCGGGCCTGTCGTCAGTTTCGGGTCGTAGCGACAGCCTCCGCAGAAATTGCTCATCCGGTCGATATATTTGCCGCTCGCCGCATAGGGCTTGCTCGCCATGATGCCGACATCGCCATAGAGCGCCATCCCGAGCGTGTTTGGCAGTTCGACCCACTCATAGGCATCGGAATAGACGGCAAGATACCATTCGCAGACTTGCACCGGATCGATCCCGGCTAGCATGGCAAAGTTGCCGGTCACCATCAGCCGCTGGATGTGATGCGAATAGGCGTGTTCGATCGTATCGCCGATGGCACCCGCCATACAGGCCATGTCGGTCTTTGCCGTCCAGTACATCTGCGGCAGCGGACGCGAAGCAGAGAGATGGTTGAGGCCGGCATAGTCGGGCATCTCGGTCCAATAGATGCCGCGCACATATTCACGCCAGCCGAGGATCTGCCGGATAAAACCCTCGACGGCATTCAGCGGCGCCCGTCCCTCGAACCACGCCGCCTCCGCGCGCCGTATGACGTCGATCGGAAGCAGCAGACCGGCATTGACGTAGGATGAGATCAGCGAGTGGTAGAGATAGGGCTCGCCCTTCACCATCGCGTCCTGATAGTCGCCGAAAGTCGGCAGGATCTCGTCGATGAACTGCTGGAGCTCTTTCTCGGCCTGGGCAGCAGTCACCGCAAAATGGAAGCTTTCGAGCGAGCCCATATGCGTGGCAAAGCGTTGTTCGACCATCGCCAGAACGGATGTCGTGGTCGCATCCTTGGCGTGGCTGATCCGCTTCGGCCCCTTCAGCCCCTCGGCAGGGGGCTTGCGGTTCTCGGCATCGTAGTTCCATTTGCCGCCGACAGGATCCTCGCCTTCCAGCAGCACCCGGTGACGCCTGCGCATGTCGCGATAGAAATACTCCATGCGCAGCTGCTTGCGGCCCTTGCGCCACTCCCGGAAGTCTTCGATCGAACAGAGAAAGCGGTCATCGTCCCGGATTTCGACCGGCACACCGAGGGAGGCCTCCCATCCGCGCATATCCTCCGCCAGACGCCACTCCCCACATTCCGTCGCAATGACGGACGCTGCCGCCGTGTCTGCGAGCGCGCGGACCAGCTCCCCTTTCAGGCTCTGCGTGTTCTTAGGATCGTCCAGAGCGACATAACGGACCTGAAGCCCCTTCTCTCTGAGCTCCTCCGCAAAATGGCGCATGGCGGAGAAGAGAAAGGCGATCTTCTTCTTGTGGTGCTTGACGTAGGTCGCCTCGCTCATGACTTCCGCCATGAGAACGAGCGAGGTCTCCGGATCGGCATCGGCAAGAGCAGACAGCGAGTGGCTGAGCTGATCGCCGAGGACGAGATGAATGCGGGAAGGCTTCACCATTCGATCGGCTGGCCGTCATAGGCAAAAAAGCCACCCGTCTGAGCCGGCTCAAGCTGATCCAGAACGGAGAGCATCATGGCCACGCTCTCGGACGGCTGGATCCGGTCATGCCCCTTGGAAAAGCCCCCCGAAAAGCCGGTATCCACAGAACCAGGATGCAGGGTGACGACAACGCCCTTCGGCCGCAACCGAGCGATTTCGATGGCCGACGTGCGGGTGATCTGGTTGAGCGCCGCCTTGGCCGAGCGATAGGAAATCCAACCGCCGAGCTTGTTGTCACCGATTGAGCCGACCCGCGCCGAAAGCGTCGCGAATACGCTCTTGCCTTCATTCGAAAGCAGAGGTCCGAAATACTTCAGTGCCAGCGCCGGTCCGATTGCGTTCAGCGAAAACTGCGCCGCCATCACATCCGCCTGGATCGCCTTGATCGTCTTTTCCGGACCGTTCCCGTCGATCACGAGCGCACCCGTGGCGCAGATGACGAGATCGAACTTCAACTCCGCCTCGGAAAGTCGAGCCGCGGCAGCGCTGACACTGGCTTCATCGGTAATGTCAAAGCCATCGCGGCTTCGCGACAGTTCAACGACGGAGCCACAGGCGGGGTCAGCCTTGATCGCCGCGACGAAAGCGCCACCGATCCCTCCACTCGCCCCGAGCACAAGTGCACGGTAGCCGGGGTTGAGGGAGGTCATTCCAGAAAAGTCGGACATCGCAAACTCCTGCAGGTCATTGCTACCCATTACGGCAGGCAGCCCGACCGGATCAGGAACAGATTGTCTCAGATGGGATCAACGGCACCCGGGAAGGCCGGCATCTGACCGGGATCGATCTCCATCAGCCGGCAGACGAGTCCCGCAATCTCGGTTTGCTTGAGCGCAACATCGGGACCAAGCCGGAAACCGACCGTATAAAACGGCACTTCGGTCTCCTGAGGCGTCGGCCCTGCATGATTGCCGTCGTCACCCATGCCGTGATCGGCGGTGACGATCACCGTGTAGCCGGCCTCAAGCCAGCCCGGCAGATGTCGCGCAAGAAGGTCGCCCTGCAGGCGCGCTGCATTTCGGTACCCGACGCTGGCGCCGCCATACTTGTGGCCGGCATCATCGACGTTCATCGGATGGAGCAATAGAAAATTCGGCGCCTTGGCATGGATCAGCCATTCGGCATCGGCGAAGAGATGGCTGTCCGGATAGGCGTCATCCCAGTAGAACAGGCCATGGGTTATGTCGCCGGCACCGTCGATCAGGATCCGGTCGCGATGGCGGTCGAACGGGCAGGAGACATAGAGTTCCGAGACCCAATGATAGGCCGCCGCAGCGGTGATCTTACCCAGTGCCCGGACCCGGCCGAAGAGATTGTCACCGCTCGACCGGCGCACCACCCCATTGCTGACCACGCCGTGATCGACGGGCCGACGTCCCGTCAGCAAGGTTTCGTAAAGTGGCCTGGACATGGCAGGCAGTTCGCAAGTCAGCTTGCGGACATCAGCCCGACCGGCCGCAACGAGGCCTTCCATATAGCCGAGACAGGTACGAGCCACGTCGTAACGCAGCCCGTCGAGAACGATGAGGATCACTTTGCGCATGGCCGGAACCATGCCACGCCTTCTGTGAAAGGCAAGCGACAGTCGTTTGGGTCAACAACCCTCAGAGGATCGGCTTGCCACCAGTGACGGCGATCGTCGCACCGGAGACGTAACTCGAAAGCGGGTCTGCCAGCATCACATAGGCTGTCTGCAATTCCGCGGGCTGTCCAGGGCGTCCCATCGGTACCTGCTTGCCGAAGTTCTTCACCGACTCCTCCGGCATGGTTGATGGGATCAATGGTGTCCAGATTGGCCCAGGTGCCACCGTGTTGGCACGGATCTTCTTCTCCGCCAGCATCTGCGCCAGACCGGCCGTGAAATTCTGGATCGCGCCCTTGGTCGTGGCATAGGCGAGCAATGATGGATTGGGGCTGTCGGAATTGATCGAAGCGGTGTTGATGATCGATCCGCCATTCGTCATGTGTGGCACGGCGGCCTTGGTGAGATAGAACATCGCGTGGATATTGACCCGAAAGGTCAGTTCCCACTCTTCGTCGGGGATCTCGGTGATTTCGTCGAACGTGGCCTGATGCGCAGCATTGTTGACCAGAATGTCGATGCCGCCCAGTTCACGAGCCGCCGTATCGACCATATTCCTGCAATGCGCGGCACTCTGGATATCCCCTCGGACCAGCACCGCCTTGCGCCCCGCCTTCTCGATCCAGCGAGCCGTTTCCTTCGCGTCCTCGTCTTCATCGAGATAGGAAATCAGAACATCGGCGCCTTCACGGGCATAGGCGATGGCCACGGCGCGACCGATCCCGCTGTCTCCACCGGTGATGATCGCCTTCAGCCCTTCGAGCTTGCCCGACCCCTTGTAACTTTCCTCGCCATGGTCAGGCCTCGGCGTCATATCCGAGGTGCGCCCCGGCATCGGGACTTTTTTCTGCGAAAATGGGGGTGTCGGATAGTCGGCCATGGGCTTGCTCCTTCTGGCGATGTCCAAGGGCAAACCGGTGAGCGATGAATGAGTTCCGTGCGAGCCGCACAACAAACGGAAAGGGCCGGCATGACGCCGGCCCTTTCAAACATTCGGAATTACCCGCGCCAGGCGGCGACGGCCTGCGGTTTCAGCACGCTCTCGCCAAGCACCGGAACTGCCCCCTCGGGGAGCGTCCAGTCTTCCGTGCCGTAGTTGAAGGCGAAGACGAGATCGCCGCGGCGACGGATGCGGATCGTATCTGGGACCCGCAGCGTCGGAACATCTGCCTTCTTTGCTGCAAGCTCGAGCACGTCAGCCAGGAGAGCGGCATCCGCCCAGCAGGCGAGATAGAGAACATTGCCGTTCTCGGTGAGCGCCGGATCGCCATTCTCGAAGGTGGCGAGAACCGAAGCCGATGTCTCGACATATTCCCGCCAACGGATGGCAGAACCCGAAACCGCACCGGAAACGCCATCCAAAAGCCCCGGCCGCATGGAGGACACCTGGATCACGCGATTGCCCGTCAGGCTGCCGAGCGGACCCGGCGGCAGGTTTTCCGGGATGCGGAAATTGCGGTCGCGCGAACCAGTGCGCGCACCGATCACGACGACACCCCGAGCTTTTTCAAGCTCGACCAGCGCTGCTTCGGTTACTTCCGTCATGCAGGGCACGACAACAAGCGGATAACCCTCGAGCGACGCGCCCGGACGGACGAAATCGACGTTCAGGCCAAGATGGCGAAGGGCCTCATACCAGCGGAAGCAGAGTTCCTCGTAGCGGAAGTCCTTGCCCTGCGGCTGGATCATCGTCGACCAGTAGCTCTGATAATCGAAGACCAGCGCGACAGGTGCCTGGCTCGTCTCGGGTAGCGCGCCGAGGGCGGCCAGCTCGTCCGAGACCTGCATGGCCTCGCGACCGCCCGGCGACCACTCGTCGAGGCCGGGCAGGTTCAGGCCCGCATGCATCTGTTCCTGCGCGAAGGGTGCCTGACGCCAGCGGAAATAGCTGACGACATCAGCCCCATGCGCCAGCGCTTCCCAGGTCCACAGACGCACCATGCCCGGCTTCGGCACGGGGTTCCACGGTGCCCAGTTCACCGGACCCGGCTGCTGCTCCATCACCCAGAAACGACCCTTGCCGACGGCGCGGTAGAGATCGTGATGATAGGGCGCGATATCGGGATGCGAGGTTTCGGCCCAGCGATTGCGCTCTTCTTCCGTGAACGGAAACTTCTCGACGAAACCAATCGGATAACTGTCCCACGAGGCGAGATCGAGATTGTCGCCGACCTTGAAGTGGTCGAAATCGGAGACGAAGCCCATGAAGTTGTGGGTGACCCAACGCCCCGGCGAATGCTTGCGGATGATCTCGCACTGCATCTTGTCGTAAGCCGCGACCTGATCCGAATGGAAGCGCCAGAAGTCCAGACGCGTCGCCGGGTTCGGCTCCGTTACAGTCAGGTTCGGCAGGGCCACGTCATCGAAGCTGTTCATCTCCATCGACCAGAAGACCGAACCCCAGGCTTCATTCAGCTGGTCGGTCGACTGATAGCGCAGGCGCAGCCAGCGCTTGAAGCTCTTCAGATCTTCAGGGCCCCAGGAGAGGGTCGTGTCGTGGCAGCCGTATTCATTGTCCGTCTGCCAGCCGACGATGCCCGGATGGGTCCCGTAGCGCTTGGCGACAATCTCGACGATCCGGGAGCTTTCCTTCCACCAGGTCTCCGACGAGAAGGTGTAGTGACGGCGCGACCCGAAACCGCGCGGGCGGCCCTGCTCGTCATAAGGAATGATATCAGGGCATTCGTCCACCAGCCACTTGGGCGGGGTCGCGGTCGGCGTCCCCAACACGACCTTCAGGCCCGCTTCGTGCAGAACATCGATCGCCCGGTCGAGCCATTCGAAGGTGAACGTGCCGCGCGAAGGCTCCAGACGAGACCAGGCGAATTCACCGATGCGCACGAAGGAAATGCCGAGGTCGCGCATCCGGCGCGCGTCGGTTCGCCACCGGCTTTCGTCCCAGTGTTCCGGATAGTAGCAGACGCCCAGCATTATCGTGTCAGATCCCCATTGATGACGGCCTTGCCGTCCTTGTCGAACAGATGGCAGGCCTTGCCATTGATGCCGAGGCGTAGCGTCTGGCCAGGCTTTTCGCTGGCGAGGCCGTCGGCCTTCACCGAAAGTTCCGAACCATCGGCGAGCGTGACGAAGAACAGCGTCTCTGAGCCCAGATACTCGGCGAGCTTGACGGTCGCTTCGATCACGACATCGCCCTTGCCGGTCGCATCGATGTGCTCGGGACGCAGACCGAAGGTCATCTCACCCGCTGGAACGCTCGCCCCATGCGTCGGGATAGAGATATCGGCGCCCGGCAGGCGGACCACGGCAGCACCCTCGGCAGAAGACACCTGCACCTTCAGGAAGTTCATCTTCGGCGAGCCGATGAAGCCGGCAACGAAGAGATTGTTGGGGCGATGATAGAGTTCGAGCGGCGAACCGACTTGCTCGATCTTGCCGGCCGAGAGCACGACGATCTTGTCGGCCATGGTCATGGCTTCGACCTGGTCATGCGTGACGTAGATCATCGTTGCCTTGAGGTCCTGATGCAGCTTGGAAAGCTCCGTGCGCATCTGGACGCGAAGTGCCGCATCAAGGTTGGAGAGCGGCTCGTCGAACAGGAAGACCTCAGGATTGCGCACGATGGCACGACCGATGGCCACGCGCTGGCGCTGACCGCCCGAGAGCTGGCCGGGCTTCCGATCGAGAAGCGGCTCCAGTTGTAAGAGCTTGGCTGCAACAGCCGTGCGCTCCGCAATCATGGCCTTCGAATGACCGGTCATCTTCAGGCCAAAGCCGATGTTTTCCGAGACTGTCATATGCGGGTAGAGGGCGTAGGACTGGAAAACCATGGCCACACCCCGTTCGGATGGGCCGATGCTGGTCATGTCCTTACCGCCGATCGCAAGCGAACCCTCGGTGATGTCCTCGAGGCCGGCGATCATCCGCAGAAGCGTGGACTTGCCACAGCCGGACGGACCGACGAACACGCAGAACTCGCCGTCCTTCACGTCGAGATTGACGCCCTTGATGACGCTCAAGGCGCCGAATTGTTTCTTGACGCCGCGCAGGCTCACGTCAGCCATGGGTATTGCCTCCCTTTGAAGGAATGAGTTCGAGGAGCAAAGCGCTTTCGGGCCGCAGCATCGGCAGCGGCAGGCCGGACAGGCCGGCATTGGCGAGATCGAAACTGATCGCGCCTGACAGAAGCCTCTTCTGCCCCTCGGAAATGCGGATGAATTCCGGTTCGACCGGGAGGATCTTGGAGATGCTCCACCGCCCACCGATCTGCGTCACGCTCTCGGGCAGCTTCAGCGGTGCAGGCTGTTCGCTCACCATCTGCGGCCCCTGCGCCACGATCACGACGATACGCTCGTCGCCTGCCGCACCCCAGACATACCGTCCGTCGAGCGGCTCCAGCCGGAAGGAAGCGCCCGGCGCATGGAAGAGACCGCGAAGACGCTTGTAGGCCTCGATATAGACCTTCAGTTCATCGCGTTCTTCGTCCGAAAGCTCCAGCGGATTGAGCTCGACACCGAGATGATAGGCAAGCGCGACCAGCGCCCGGAAGGACAGGCTGTGACGCCGGCCCGTCTGATGGTTCGGCGATGCGGAGATATGGGATCCCAGGATCTCCGGCGGCACGAAGACGGTTGCGCCGCGCTGAATTTCGAGCCGCTCCAGAGCGTCGGTGCAATCCGAGGTCCACACACGATGCGTGCGGGCGAGCGCGCCGTAATCGATACGACCGCCGCCGGATGCGCAGCTTTCGATCTCGACATTGGGATGCGCGGCGCGAACGCGGTCCATCAGCGCATAGACGGCACGCGTCTGCGCCGCGATCTTCGCCTTGCCATCGCGGCCGGCCGCATGCGTCAGATCGCGGTTCATGTCCCACTTGATGTAGGAAACGGCATGGTTGGACAGCACCGCATCGATCTTGCCGAAGAGATAGTCGGAGACCTCGGGACGCGTCAGGTCCAGAACCAGCTGGGTACGCGATTCCAGGATCGGACGTCCCTCGATCGTCAGCGCCCAATCCGGATGCGCCTTGTAGAGTTCGGAAACGGGGTTCACCATCTCAGGCTCGAACCAGATGCCGAACTGCATGCCGAGCCCGGTCACGTGATCGACCAGCGGCTTCAGACCGTCAGGATATTTCCGCGGATCGATATCCCAGTCGCCAAGGCTCGTCGTGTCGTCGTCACGCTTGCCGAACCAGCCATCATCCAAGACGAATCGCTCGATGCCGAGTTCGGCAGCAGCCGTCGCCTGGGCTTTGAGCGAATCCATCTGGTGGTCGAAGTAATTGCCTTCCCAGGTATTGAGCGTCACCGGACGGGGGCTCATGCGGCCGCCCGGCCAAGTGGTCAGCTCTTCGCGCACGAAGGCGTGGAAGTCTTCCGTATCGGCACCGGCATAGGCAACAGGGCTTTCATAGCTTTCGCCCGGTCCAAGCAAGATCTCGCCCGGCTCGAACAGCTCACCGAGATGCACGAGGCGCCGTCCGTCATCGGTCCGGTCGATCACCATCTGGTGGTTGCCGCTGAAGCCGAGCGTCACGCCGAAGATCTGGGTCTCGCTTTCGAGGAACAGCATCGGGAAGCGATCATGCGAGGTGCGGCCACGACGATTTTCCTGGATCCAGGTACCATTGCCGAGAAGCTCGCGCCGCGTCTGGAATTCGCGACCCCAGATGCCGGTGAAGCTCATCACCTGCAGATCGCCGGCAGGCGCGAGGAACGTGCCGGCCATGCAGCGGTCGAGCTGGTACTCCGTTTCGCCCCGGTTCGTGAGCTTCGTCGCCATGGAAATGGGACCAGACGGATGGGCGGTAAGCGTGATCGAAATGGCCAGCTTGGCCACCGGATCGAGACCGGCAAGCACGGTGCGATGCCCGTCGCGGAAAAACTCCCACTTGCCGAACTGAGCGACAAAATCACGCCCGCCACGATGCCCTGCAATCGCCGGCCAGCCGAAGAAGCCCATGCCGCCTGTCGGCAGGAGAACGGACGAGGGCACGGCCACATCCATGCCGTTGACGCGGCTTGAACGTTCGATTTCGAACAAAGGATCGGCGTCTGCCGGCTCCGCCCCGAAGGACAGGATTTCCGGCATGCCGAGCTCCGGCAGACGAAGGCTCAGCGCCAGCTGGCCGGAATCGATGGTGACAATCTTGCTCATCCCTTGGTCGCTCCAAGCGTCAGGCCGGCAATGAAATGCCGTTGCATCAGGAAAAACATGGCGACCGGCGGCAGGGCCGCAACGATCGATCCGGCCGAGACGAGATGCCAGGCGGCGACCCACTGGCCGTTCAGCGAATAGAGACCCGCAGTCACAGGCATGGCATGCTGACCCTGCACGAGAACCGTCGCCCAGAAGTAGTCGTTCCAGACAAAGGTGAAGACGAGCACAGAGAGGGCTGCAATTGCGGGACGCATCAGCGGCAGCACGATGTAGCGGAAGATCCGCCATTCCGAGACGCCCTCGACGCGAGCAGACTCGATCAGCGCAAATGGTAGGCCCTTGATGAAATTGCGCATGAAGAGCGTGCAGAAACCGGTCTGGAAGGCGACATGGAAGAGCACGAGGCCCATCGTCGTGTCGTAGAGACCGGCCCTCAGCGTCATGTCACGCACCGGCACCATCAGGATCTGGAACGGGATGAAGTTGCCGGCCACGAAGAAGAAGAAGAGGACCAGATTGCCCTTGAACTTGTAAACGGCAAGGGCAAAGCCCGTGAGGCAGGAGAGCGCGACCGCACCAATGACCGTCGGGATCGTCACCTTGAACGAGTTCAGGATGTAATAGCCGATCGGCGAGTTGTTGAAGACTGCCGAATAGTTCTCGAAACCGGCAAAGCCGGAAGGGATGCCGAAATAATTGCCGGCCGCGAGGTCACCCGCCGGGCGTACCGACGTGATAGCGACGCCGATCAGCGGCAGGAGCCAGAGGAAGAGGGCAACCGGCAGCAGGATCTTGTAGGCCGTCTGCGCAAAGGGCGAGGCCTTCTGGATCGGAGTGGGGAACATCAGGCGTTCCTTTCCTGGGCGAGCATGCGGACGATGAAGAGCGAGATGAAGACCATCATGATCAGGAACAGCACGACCGCGATCGATGCGCCGTAGCCCATGCGGAAGCCGTATTCGGAGAGCGCCTGCTCATACATGAAGTAGGAGAGCACCGAGCTCGAACCGTAGGGGCCGCCGGCGGTCATGATGGAGACGAGGTCGAAGGAACGCAGCGAACCGATGACCGTCACGACCATGGCAATGAAGGTTGCCGGTGCCAGCTGCGGCAGGATCACGTACCAGAGCAGCTTCAGCCCCTTGGCACCGTCCATGCGGGCGGCTTCCACCTGCTCCGGATTGATGTTGTTGAGACCCGTCAGGTAGAGGATCATGCAATAGGCCGTCTGCGGCCACAGCCCGGCAATGATGATGCCGTAGGTCACATAGCGCTCGTCGGCGAGAACGGCGATCTGTTCGCCGAACAGCATTTCCGTCAGCTTCGAAAACAGGCCGAAATCCGGAGCGTAGAACCAGGTGAACATCAAGCCGACGACAACCTGGCTGATCACGAAGGGAAAGAAGAACAGCGACTTGTAGAGCCGGATGCCCGTGACGGTCTGGTTAAGGAAGAGTGCGACTGCAAGCCCCGCCGGGATCGACAGCAGGTAGAGCACCAGCCAGATCAGGTTGTTGTAGAGCGAGGTGTAGAAGGTGTCGTCATCGGCGAGTTCGACATAATTGTCGAAGCCGATCCAGGTCATCGCACCGAGACCATCCCAGTCATGGAAACTGATCCAGATCGATTCGAAGATCGGAACCAGCACGTAGATCAGGAACATCAGCATGCCGGGCGCCAGGAAGAGGAAGGGCGCAAGCGTCTGCTGATTGCGCTTCCAGAAGCCGGACGACAAAGGAACGGTGTTGCTCATGGCGGCACCTCTGAGGGAAAGGAAAACGGCAACCGGATGCCATGGGCCCAGGGAGACCCATAGCACCCGGCGCAGGGAGCCCTAAGGCTTACTTGTGGACGCGGGCGCGGACCTTTTCGAGCCGCTCCAGGATCCGGTCCATATCGTCGGGCTTCACCATGAATTCCTGGAAGCCTTCCATGCCGGCCTTTGCCATTTCGGCATTGGCGTCGCGGTCATAGAACTGGGCGAGCGCATAGGCGTTCGACAGCATCTCGAAACCGGCATTGAGGAACGGATCCGCCGGCTTTTCGGCCTTGTTGTTGACCGGCAGCTGGCCGAGCGTCGCGTTCATCTTCGTCTGGGCTTCCGGCGAAGCGAGGTAGGCGAGGAACTTCTTCGCATCTTCCTTGTTCTTCGCGCCCGACGGGATGTGGAACGTATCCGTCGGAGCCTCTTCCGACATCGGAATGCCGGCGGTAATTTCCGGGAACTGCATGAAGCCGATCTGCTCTTCCTTCAGGCCGCCGTCCTTCATGGTGGCGACAGCGAAGTTGCCCATCAGATACATGGCAGCCTTGCCCTGGACCATCTGCGGGATAGCATCCTGCCAGTCGATCGCGGCATGGTTCTCGTTGAAGTAACCGGCCTTGACCAACTCGCCCCACTTTTCGAACACGGCCTTCACGCGCGGATCCGTGTAGGGAACCTTGCCGGAGGTCAACTCCATGTGGAACTCGTAGCCGTTGACGCGCAGGTTCAGGTAGTCGAACCAGCCGCCCGTCGGCCACAGGGCCTTGGTGCCGATGGTGATCGGCGTGATACCGGCCGTCTTCAGCTTTTCGCAGGCGGCCAGGAATTCGGCCCAGTTCTTCGGCGGCTCGATGCCCTGTTCGGCGAAGATGTCCTTACGGTAGTAGATACCCCACTGGTAATAGGTGTAGGGCACGCCCCACTTCTTGCCGTCGATGGTCATCGAGGCGGAAGCGGACTTCAGCTGGTCGTTCAGACCATTGGCTTCCCAGACATCCGAGACGTCTTCGAACAAACCGGCCTTGACGAAGGGCTCCATGCGGTTGCCGGCATACCATGCGGCAACATCGGGAGCGTCAGCGGTCAGGAAGTTACGGATGGCGGACTTGTAGCCTTCGTGGTCGAAGTTGTTCCACTTGACCGTGATGTCGGGGTTGGCCTTCTGGAAATCAGCGATCAATTCTTCCATCGCCTTCTTCGGCGCCGGATCGGAATGGTCGGAATTGAGAACGATTTCACCGGCGAATGCGGTGGACGACAGAAGGGCAGCACCCAGAGCAAGGCTGCTCAGGCTTTTGAAAAAGGTCATGTTTTCCTCCCTATGACCGTTATGCATTGCATATGCCGAGCTTGAAGCCCCGGATCCCACCGGAGCGGAATTCTCAGCTCATCTTGATCATCCGATTCAAACCCGTAATAATCTACCGAGTTTTTGCCGATCTTTTCCGGGATCCTAAGATTTGGAACATGTGAAGCCCCTGTTGGTGGACGAATCGGTCCCCGTGCATCCCGACCATGACCCGCGACACCCGCTGGTCATCTTCGGCGACCACCGCTTTTGTGCGGGGGAGAGCCTGACGGTCCATCGCATGGCCGGGCCGCACATGCACAGCCAGATCGAGCTTAACTTCGTACTGACGGGCCAGATGACCTACTGGTTCGACGGACGCGAGCTGACGGTCGACGAGGGGCGCCTCTGCCTCTTCTGGGGCATGATCCCGCACCAGGTGACCGACCGCAGGGAAGGCACTCGTTTCGTCTGCCTCTACGTGCCGATGTCCGTTTTCCTTGGACTGGCCAATCTCAGCCGCTTCCGCGATGCCGTATTCCGGGGCGCCATGATCGAGGCCTTGGAAATCCGCTCCTGGGATCGGGACATTTTCCAGCGCTGGCGCGAGGAACTCCTGGCAGGCGACGAGAACCTGACCGAAATCGTGCGCAACGAACTGACAGCCCGTGTTCTCCGGATCGAGCGCGATGGGTGGCGGGATCTCCGTGAGGAAGGCTCGGCGATCGCCAGTTTCAGCGCCAATGACAGCGAGCGCGTCGAGCACATCGAGCGCATGCTGCGCTTCATCGCCGAACACGCATTGGAAAACATTTCGGCCGATGATGTCGGAAATGCCGTCGGTCTGCATCCAAACTATGCCATGTCGATCTTCAAGCGGGCCGTCGGCCACACGATCAACCAGGCGATTGTCCGCCACCGCCTGGACACCGCGCAGTCCCTGCTGATTTCAACCGACCTGTCGATCACCGACGTCGCCTTCGAAAGCGGATTTGGGTCGGTCTCCCGCTTCTACGAGGCCTTCAGCCAGCGTTTTGTCGAAAAGCCGACGGCTTTCCGTCGCCGCATGCGCTCGAAGGGCATGCCACAGGCCTGAGCGCCCCGGATCAACGTCGCGCGATCGCTGACAGTCGGGGCATCGCCATATCCGGGCACCATTCCTGGAAACCGATGATGCGGCGGACGACCTTTTCGGCATGATTGCCGGCGATATCAGCCAGGCGGTGCTCCAGATAGGGATTGAGAAAGCGCTCCATCGTGGTCGCCACATAGACCTCGGCCTCGTCACCGAGACCATGCACCCGAAAGCCGGGCACGACTTCCTCGTGGTAAATCTCCTCCAGTTCAGCACGGATCGCCGGATCGGCCAGAATGTCCTTGACGCATTCTGACTCCGGCCGGCCTTGACTCTGCCAGCGATCGGCAAGAACCGTATGGCCGAGATTGAGAATATGCAGCTTCAGCCTCTCATACGGTGTCAGGTCGTCGACGAGCCTGATGCAAGGATACTCGCAGGGAAGGGTCAGTCCCGGCTGCCGCTCGATCGCCCAGATCGCATAGGGTTCCGCGATCGCCCCCGCAGGCTCGATCGGCTCGGAGACGATACGGTCGACGAGGGTGGTCCCCCAGATGACACGCTCCGCCAGCCAGGAAACGAACATCGCGTCGGGAATATGCCTGCTTGCGAGATCAACGATCAGTCGCTGAAGCACCTCGCCGTTTCGCGAAATCAGCTCACAGGGCAAGATGGTCAGGGGCATGCCGCCGCTGCGGAAACGCGCATGCAGCAATGCCAGAAGCTTCATCGGAAAAGATCGCGGAACGCCATCGACCGTGTCGCCGTCCACCAGGGCATAACCCTTGTCTCCGGTATTGCTGAGAACCACGCGCGCTTCTTCGACGAAGATCCGCGTCACCTCGTCCCAATTGGTTGCCGTGGACAGCGACCGACTGACCGACCGCACACGCAACTCCCGCTCCACAGGCTTTCCGTCTTCCAGACCCCTGATGATGACCGGAAACCCCTCGGGCGCCGACAAGGCGCCAATCCGCCCGGCCCGGGAGGGATCACCGCTCGTCTGCACCACAGTAATCGGCCCCAATGCCTTGCCTGCCTCCATGGCCTCGCTGACGAAAAGATCGGCATGCGCCTGGAGAAATCGGCTCGTGCCGAATTGCAGGATGGGCGTGGTCATGGCTCAGGCAGGCTCCTGGATGGATTGCAGCAGCGTTTCGCGTGCCGATTTCAGATGCTGGCGGCAGGCCTTTTCGATCTTTCCGGCATCGCGCGAAAACAGCGCGCCGATGTAGTCGAGATGCTCTTCCAGCGCCCGCTGGTTTCGGGCCCGCGCATTCGTCTTGTTCCACTGGTAGTGGTAGTGAAAGACGATCGTGATGATGTCGTAGAAATCGATGATGAAGCGATTGCTCGAGGCCTTCTGGACGAGCAGGTGAAAGCGTTCATCGAGCTCTGAGAAGTCCATGTAGCGATTGTCGATATCGGCCAGCAGCGCATGGTGCTGCGCCTCAACCAGCCGGAGCTCTTCCCAGGCCGGATGGTCCTCGGCCAGATGGACAAAGCTTGCCGCCGAGCGCAGCTCGAACATTTCGCGCACCTCTGTCAGCTCCAGCGCGAATTCGCGGGTAAAACCCTTGAGCACCCAATGGCTGTTTGGTCGCTTCTCGATCAGCCCGAAACGGCTGAAACGGATGAGGAATTCGCGCACGCTCGTGGTGCCGATACCAATCTCGCGGGCAAGCTCCAGCTCGTTGATCTGCATGCCCGGCTGCGCGCCACCAGCGAGAATGCGCCGCATGAAGCTGCGCTCGATGATGTCAGAAAGAGAGTTGGTCTCCTCGTCGGGGAAATAGTCGTTTTGAACCGGCCGCCGCAACACCGTCTTCGACCGCTTGTCCCAGGCAACCAGCCCTGCCTCGCCGAGGCGCGTCAGGACGGCCCTGACAGTCGTGCGGCTCACACTGAGCAACCCGCCGAGCTCCGGCTCCGAGGGAAGCGTGTCCGTTTCCTCGATCAGCTTCAGCGTGCGGTTGTAAGCATCCTTGAAGACGGTGTTCTGCTTGGCCATGGATCTGCCTGGTTGATGTTGTCTGGCGCTTCGGTCTTTTGCCTCTTGGCGCAAGATGCGGACCCGCGCAATGGAAACCACCGATTGCGGCGGCCTTCCTGTCCTTCGACAAGGGTTTGTGTTCCTCCCGCTCCGAGCTGGAGCAAATTGTTCTTTATCGATATCATACCTATTGACGAGCAACTGTCTATTGCCGATAAAAGACAAAACACAGGATCCGGTACCGCCGGACGCATGGGAGAACATCGGGTGTCGAAACCAGCCTGCATCCTGCTGTCGCAGGACGACAATGTTGCCGTGACCACTGTTGCGATCGAAGCCGGGCATGTCCTGCCGGGCGGCGCGCCGGCAGCGGCGAAGATTGATCCCGGCCACAAGGTGGCGGTTCGAGCCATTCGCCAAGGTGAGCCTGTCGTCAAATATGCCCAGGCGATCGGCCGGGCCACCACGGACATTGCAGCCGGCGACCACGTCCATTCCCACAATCTCGCCTTCGACGAAGATCGCCTCTCGGTCAGCGGCCTCGCCCAGCCCGAAACGGCGACGGCTGCCGACAAGGGCCGCACCTTCATGGGCTATCGCCGCGCCGACGGACGCGCTGCGACCCGCAACTACATCGGCATCATCGCCAGCGTGAACTGTTCCACCACCGTCTGTCGGGCGATCGCGGATGCCGCGAACCGCACCATCCTGCCGTATTACGAGGGCATCGACGGCTTTGTCCCGATCGTGCACGACCAGGGCTGCGGCATGAGCTCGACCGGCGACGGCATGCGTACGTTGCACAGAACGATAGCCGGCTACACGAGGCACGTGAATTTCGGCGGCGTGCTGATGGTCGGCCTCGGCTGCGAAGTGAACCAGCTGACGCTTTACGGCCAGAGCGGCGCCGGTGCTTCGAAACGTCACTTCAATATCCAGGACGCCGGCGGATCCCGCCGCGCCGTCGAGAACGCGCTTTCGATCCTGAAAGAGATTGCAGCCGAAGTCGGCACGATGCGCCGCGAACCGATCTCCGTCAGCGAGATCATTGTCGGCCTGCAATGCGGTGGCTCCGATGGCCTGTCCGGCATCACAGCAAATCCGGCCCTCGGTGTCGCTGTCGATATTCTGGCCGGCGCCGGCGGTACGGCGATCCTCTCCGAGACCTCGGAAATCTACGGCGCCGAACACCTCCTGCGCAGCCGCGCCGTCAACGAAGAAGTCGCCGTCAAGCTCGATGGGCTGATCTCCTGGTGGGAGGCCTATGTCGCCCAGCATGGCGCATCCCTCGACAACAATCCCTCGCCGGGCAACAAGAAGGGTGGCCTCACCACCATTCTCGAGAAGTCGCTTGGCGCCGTCGCCAAAGGCGGACGCTCACCGCTGACGGCCGTCTACAACTACGCGGAACGCGTCACCGAACACGGCCTCGTCTTCATGGACACGCCTGGCTACGACCCGGTTTCGGCCACCGGCCAGGTGGCAGGCGGCGCAAACGTCATTGCCTTCACCACCGGTCGCGGCTCCTGCTTCGGCTCTCGGCCTGTGCCCTCCATCAAGCTGACGAGCAACACCGCGCTCTACAAGTCGATGGAAGAGGACATGGACATCGACTGCGGCGTGATTGCCACGGGAGACGCCAGCGTCTCGGGTCTCGGTCGCGACATCTTCGACCTGATCATCGAGACCGCCTCGGGCCAAAAGACGAAGAGCGAACTCTTCGGCTACGGCGATAACGAATTCGTGCCGTGGCACCTCGGTGCCACGCTCTGACCTCGACAACTGGGATCCGGATATGAGCATGAAGACGAGACGCATCGGCAAGACCGCCCTCGAAGTGACCGAATACTCCTTCGGCACCGCACCGCTTGGTGGCCTCTATCGCCCCTGCCCCCGCGATGTCGGCATCGCCACGCTGCAGGCGGCCTGGGATCACGGCATCCGCTATTTCGATACGGCCCCGCATTACGGCTTTGGGCAGGCCGAGCGTTACGTCGGCGACTTCCTGCGCGACAAGCCGGAAGACAGCTATGTGCTCTCCACCAAGGTTGGCCGTCTGCTGGCACCGGTGCCGAAGGACCAGATTCCAAATGTCGGCTTCGTCGATCCTCTGCCCTTCAAGCTGGTCTACGACTACAGCTATGACGGCATCATGCGCTCGGTCGATTTCAGCTACGCCCGCCTCGGCCTGAACCGCATCGACATCCTCTATGTCCACGATATCGGCGTCTACACCCATGGCCGCGAAGTCAACGATCGCTATGTGAAGCAACTGCGCGACGGCGGCTACAAGGCCCTCGACCAGCTGAAATCCTCTGGCGCGATCAAGGCCTTTGGCCTCGGTGTCAACGAGGTCCCCGCCTGCCTGGAGATGATGGCTGACATCGATATCGACGTCATCCTGATGGCCGGCCGCTATTCACTGCTCGATCGCTCTGCCGTCGAGGAACTGCTGCCGCTCTGCGAGAAGCGCGGCACATCGATCACCGCCGGCGGCGTCTTCAACTCCGGCATCCTGGCGACGGGCGCCGTTCCGGGCGCGCATTTCGACTATACCCCCGCAACCGACGATGTGCTCGACAAGGTGCGCGCGATGGAAGACGTGGCGAAGCAGGCCGGCAAGCCGCTCGCCCAGTTCGCAATGCAGTTCCCGTTGCACCATCCGGCGGTCGCCTCCGTCATCATCGGTACGGCAAAGCCGGAAAGCCTCCATCGCAACATGGCGCTGACGTCAGAGGAACTGCCGGCCTCCGCCTTCGCACCCTTCGAGGCACACACACTCGTTGCACCGCCTCTCGGCGATGCGGCTGTCCGGGAATAGGAGTACGTCATGCTGAAAGGCATCCATCCCCTGCTCGGACCTGGCCTGCTGCATGCTATTGCCACGATGGGACACGGCGACGAGATCGTCATTGCCGACGGCAATTTCCCGGCAAGCACCATGGGTCCGCCGGTCATCCGGGCGGACGGCGTCGGCGCCGTCGAGATCCTGGAGGCGATCCTCGCCCACATGCCGCTCGACCAGTTCGTCGAGGATGCGGCCTGGCGCATGCAGGTCGTCGGTGACCCCCATGCGGTCCCCGAGATCTGCGCCGAGTTCCAGTCGATGATCACGAAACTCGCCGGCGACTTCCAGCTCGAAAGCCTTGAGCGCTTCGCCTTTTACGAGCGCGCCCAAACGGCGGCCTACATCGTCGCGACCACCGAATTGCGGATTTACGGCAACGTCATCCTGAAGAAGGGCGTCGTCTATCCGGAAGATGTTCACCGGGTCTGAGGAGGCCCGGGAGGCCCTGGATTTCAAGGCAAAAGTGAGTTCGGAGGAGCCCATTTTGCCTGCTTGCATTCTCCAGAATGCTGGAGTAGCGTGCCTCGATAAAATGTTTTTTATCGATAAAGATCGACCCGGTTGCGTTCTGCAGGTCGATCTCACCGGAGGAACAGGACGCGTTGAGAGGAGAACCACAATGACCATTCTGAAGAGCATGACTCGCCGCGCCCTGATGGGGATCGCCGGCGCTGCAATGATGACGTCGATGATGCCGGCCGCGTCCTTCGCACAGGACGTGACCATTCCGATCATCGTCAAGGACACCACGTCCTTCTACTGGCAGATCGTGCTCGCCGGCGCCCGCCAGGCCGGCAAGGACCTCGGCGTGAACGTGCCGGAACTCGGTGCTCAGTCCGAGTCTGACATCAATGGCCAGATCAGCATTCTCGAGAACGCAGTTGCCGGCGCACCTGCCGCCGTCGTGATCTCGCCGACCGAGTTCAAGGCGCTCGGCAAGCCAATCGACGAAGCAGCCAAGGCGGTTCCGATCATCGGCATCGACTCCGGCGCCGACTCCAAGGCCTTCACCTCGTTCCTCACCACAGACAACGTCCAGGGTGGCCGTATCGCAGCTGATGGCCTTGCAGCCGCCATCAAGGCAGCGACCGGCAAGGAAGAAGGCGAAGTCGCCATCATCACCAGCCTGCCGGGCGTCGGTTCGCTCGACCAGCGCCGCGAAGGCTTCCTCGACCAGATGAAGACCAAGTATCCGGGCATCAAGGTGACCGTCGACCGCTTTGCCGATGGCCAGGCCACGACCGGCCTCAACATGATGACCGACCTGATCACCGCCAACCCGAACATTGTTGGCGTCTTCGCCTCGAACCTGATCATGGCGCAGGGCGTCGGCCAGGCGATCGCTGAAAATAAGCTCGGCGACAAGATCAAGGTCATCGGCTTCGACTCGGATGAAAAGACCGTCGGCTTCCTCAAGGAAGGCGTACTTGCCGGTCTCGTCGTCCAGGATCCGTACCGCATGGGCTACGACGGCGTGAAGACAGCACTCGCCGTATCCAAGGGCGAGAAGGTCGAGACCTTCGTGGACACCGGTGCAAACCTCGTGACCCAGGCCAACATGGCCGACCCCAAGATCGATGCCCTTCTGAACCCGAAGGTCAACTGATCGAGACTTCGGCACGCGCGGCACAGGTCGCGCGTGCCGAACCGGAAACGGCGGACGCGGGAGGCGTCGGCCGGTTTCGCTGCTTTACGGGAGGAATGACATGACTTCGCTGCACGATGTGAGCCACCGGCACGACGACGCGCCGGAACTGCTAGAGACCGATCGCATCCCGCCGGGAACGCCGATCCTCGAGCTCATCGGCCTGCAGAAGAAGTATGGTGCCGTCGAGGCTTTGAAGCCCGCGACCGTGACATTCCTCGCCGGTGAAATCCACGCCATCGTCGGCGAAAACGGTGCCGGAAAATCCACACTCATCAAGCTTCTGACCGGCGTCATTCCGCGCACATCGGGCGAGATCCGCTGGTGCGGCAAGCCGGTCGCGCTCGCCACGCCGAACGAAGCGATCCAGCGCGGCATCAATGCCGTGCACCAGGAAGTCGTTCTCTGCCCGCATCTCTCGGTCGCCGCCAACATGTTCCTCGGCGACGAGATGTCATCGGGCGGCATCATGCGCCAGCGCGCCATGACGCAGGCTGCGCAAAACGTCCTCGACGACCTCGGCTTCAATTTGCCGGCCGGCGAAATCCTCGCCAATCTTACGATCGGCCAGCAGCAGCTGATCGCCACCGCCAAAGCCGCGATGCGCGGTATCCGTTTTATAATCTTCGACGAACCGACGGCCTATCTGACGCGCCAGGAATCCGCCCAACTCTTCCGCCTCATCCGCCGCCTGCAGTCCGAAGGCGTAACCATCGTCTATATCAGCCACCGCATGGAAGAGGTCTTCGAACTCGCGGACCGCGTCTCGGTTCTGCGCGACGGCACCCATGTCGGCACCCGCCTGATCGGCGAGACCAACGACGCCGAACTCATCTCGCTGATGATCAACCGCTCGATCGAGCAGATCTACCACAAGGAAAAGCTGCCGATCGGTGCCACCATCCTTGAGGCGAAGGGCCTTTCCGGCCCAGGTTTCTCGGATGTCTCGCTTTCGGTCCGCTCGGGCGAAATCGTAGGCCTCTACGGCCTGATCGGTGCTGGCCGCAGCGAATTTGCGCTCGGCCTCTATGGCCGTCACAAACTGACGGCAGGCGAAGTCTTCTGGGACGACAAGAAGGTCGTCATCGATACTGAACGCAAGGCCATGGACCTCGGTATCGCGCTCGCCCCTGAAAGCCGGCGCGACCAGGGCCTCTGCCTCAACCTGCCGATCGGCCTCAACATCAACCTGCCGGTCTTCGGACGCCTGAGCCGGGGCCTCACCATCAGCCCAAAACTGGAAGCTGGCAACGCCGACAAGCAGATCAACGATCTGAAGATCAAGACGCCGACTCGTGCCGTGCTGGCCTCCGCCATGTCCGGCGGGAACCAGCAGAAGATCGTCATCGGCAAGTGGCTGAGCCACGGCGCGCGCCTCTTCATCTTCGACGAACCGACCGTCGGCGTCGACGTCGGAACGAAGGCCGAGATCTACAGGCTCTTCGCGGAACTCCTGAAGCAGGGTGCCGGCATCATCCTGATCTCGTCCTACCTGCCGGAGGTCTATGAGCTGTCGGACCGCCTGCATGTCTTCCGTCAGGGAAAACTGGTGGCGAGCCATGACTATCGAACCGCATCGCATGAAGACGTGCTGACCGAGGCGATCGGCGTCTGAGACGAGATCCCCGCAAACAACGACATGAAAAGACGACTGGGAGGACAAAGATGAGCACCGACACCACCGAGACCAAGGTCGCACCGAAGAGGGGCATGAGCATCCTCTTCAGCCTCACGCTGCTCGGCCTCTTGCTCTTCCTCTGGCTGCTCCTTGGCTTTGCCACCAACAGCTTCTGGACACCCAACAACATCAGCAACCTGCTGCGTCAGGGTGCGATGACGGCGATCCTCGCCGTCGGCCAGACCTTCGTCATCATTACCGCCGGCATCGATCTGTCGGTCGGCGCTGTGGTCGGGTTTGCCAGCGTCATTCTGGCATGGCTCCTGGCGGCGGGCCTGCCTGTCTGGCTTGCGATCATCCTCACGCTGCTGATGGGTGTTGCCATCGGCATGTTCCACGCTTTCGGCATCGTGCGCATGGGGCTTCCGGCCTTTATCATCACGCTCGCAACGCTGACTTCGCTCCGCGGCATCGGCCTCTTGATCACCAATGGTTCGACCATCTCGATCTCCAACGAGGCCTTCACCAACTTCGCCCGTGCAGACTTCCTCGGTGTGCCCAGTCTCTTCTGGATGGTCATCGTCGTCGCCGTGCCGGCCTATATCTTCCTGCACTTGAGCCGCTGGGGTCGCTATCTCTTCGCGGTCGGCTCCAACAGTGAGGCGGCGCGTCTCTCCGGCGTTAACGTCAACCGCACGATCTACATGGCCTATATCCTGTCCTCGACCTGTGCTGCCTTCGTCGGCATCCTGCTTGCGTCGCGCATCGGGATCGGCAACGCCACCCAGGCAGAAGGCTGGGAACTGCAGGCAATCGCCTCCTCGGTCATCGGCGGCACAAGCCTGTTCGGCGCCGTTGGTTCCGTCCAGGGCCCGCTGCTCGGCGCCTTCATTCTGGCGACGATCAACAACGGTGCCAACCTGATGAACGTCAACTCCTTCTGGCAGCGCATCATCACCGGTGCCCTGATCATCCTGATCGTCTATTTCGACCAGCTTCGCCGCCGCGGCAGCCGCTGAGAATTTCCCAAGGTGGGGGTGCCGCGAATGGCATCCCCTTTTTTTTCGTCAAACCTTGCCGGGCAGCCGAAAGGAATAAGCATGAAGGCCGCATTGTGTGTCGAACCGGGCCGTCTCGAGATCGTCGATCGCGATCCGGCACCGCGTCCAGAAAAGGGCGAAGCCCGCATCGCGATCAGCCATGTCGGCATCTGCGGGACGGATTATCATATCTTCGAAGGCAAGCACCCCTTCCTCGAATATCCGCGCGTCATGGGCCACGAGATCTCGGCAACCATCGTCGAGGCGGGTGACGGCGTCGACTTGGGTGCCGGCACGAAGGTGATCGTCAATCCCTATATCGCCTGCGGCACATGCATCGCCTGCCGCAAGGACAAGCCAAACTGCTGCACGAATATTCGCGTGCTCGGTGTCCATACGGATGGGGCAATGTGCGAGGAGATCACGGTCCCTGCCATCAACCTTTATCCCGCTAACGACCTATCCCCGGAAGCCGCGGCCACCGTCGAATTTCTGGCCATCGGCGCCCATGCCGTCCGTCGCTCCATGGCGCCCGCGGGATCCAGAGCACTGGTCATCGGGGCAGGCCCGATCGGGCTTGGCACAGCGATCTTTGCGCGCATTGCCGGACATGACGTGACCCTGCTCGACACCAGCAGCGAGCGCCTGTCCATGGCTGCGGATCGCCTCGGCTTCACATCAGGTCTTCTGGCCGACGACACCCTAGAGTCTGCGGTCGGGGAATTGACCGGAGGAGACGGCTTCGACGTGGTCTTCGACGCCACCGGCTATCGCCCCTCGATGGAGCGCGCCTTCCGCTTCGTTGCCCATGGTGGAAGCCTGGTGCTGGTCAGCGTGGTCAAGGAGGACATCACCTTCTCCGACCCCGAATTCCACAAGCGCGAGATGATGCTGATCGGCAGCCGCAACGCGACCCGCGTCGATTTCGATCATGTCCGCAAATCGATCGCCGATGGCCTCGTCCCGATCGACCAGCTGATCACGCATCGGACGACCCTGGCAGATCTCGCGACGGATCTACCGCGCTGGGCACGCGAAAAATCCGGCCTGATCAAGGCCCTTATCCAGATCGGCTGATAGCCGAGACGAAAACAGGCCCGCAGCTTATCTGCGGGCCATTTGCGTTTCGTGTGCGTGATGTCAGGGCTTCTGCAGGAAGGCGGCGATCGCGTCGACTTCGCCTTGCGAAACCTCGTGCCCCCCCTGATGCAGGAAGGTCTCGACCTGGGCGCCTTGCGCCTCGAAATAGGCCGTCAGCCGTTCGGTAAGCGGTAGCGGGCAGATCGGATCCCGCTGGCCGGCAGTCACGAGCACCGCAACATCCGAAAGCCCCGGCTGTGCCGGCGGATCGAACGGGATCAGCGGATGCATCAGGATCACGCGGTCGAAGAGGTCGGGGGCTTCGAACAGAACGGAAGCAAGGATATTCGCACCATTCGAGTAACCGAGCCCGTAGATCGGGCGATCCGGGTTCTTCTCCTTGTGCGCGCGGATGAAACCCGCCATCTTCCCCGTTCTCTCTGCGAGATCGGCCATGTCATAGACACCTTCGCCTGTGCGCTTGAAGAAGCGCGCAGCGCCGTATTCCGAGACGTCACCGCGTGGCGAGACGATCCCGGCCTCGGGCAGGATCCGGTTCACGAGCCCCGGAAACTGATGTTCGTCGCCGCCGGTGCCGTGGAATGTGAAGACTAGCGGTGCGCCACCCTGCGGTGCCTGGTAGAGGTGGATGTAGCTATCGATTGCCATATTGGTTCCTCCGCAACAGGGACGACGCCGTCAGGCATCGCCCCCTCTCTGCGATTAGTCCTTGATCGGGGTCAGATGGGCTTCGATCTGCGAGCGATACTGCTGGTAGCGGGTCGGCAGCTTCAGCGCCTCGCCGAGATGAGCCGTATCTTCGTCACGGTTGAAGCCTGGCTCGTTCGTGGCGATTTCGAACAGCACACCACCCGGCGTGCGGAAATAGATCGCCCAGAAGTAGTCACGGTCGATGACCGGCGTCACCTGGTAACCCGTGTCGAGCAGCGCCTTGCGAACTTCGAGCTGGGCCGCACGGTCTTCCACGGCAAAGGCGACGTGGTGGACCGAACCTGCACCCTGCTGGGCATGCGATGCACCCGGCAGAACTTCGAGATCGATATAGTCGGCACCATTGCCGCCGGTGACCGCGTAGCGAACGAAGTCACCCTGTTTGTCGACGGGCTGGTAGCCCATGAACTTCAGGAGTTCGCCGGTCGCACCTTCGTCGCGCAGCCGCATGGTCACACCGCGGAAACCGTGAACCCCTTCCGAAAGCCCAACCGGACCACCGGCGAAGGGCACGCGGCTGTCGCCATCGACTTCGGCCAGCGCAAAGCCGTCACCATCAGGGCCAGCAAAACGCAGACGGTCTTCACCGAAGAGCGAATAGGAGCCGAGTTCCTTTACGCCTTGTTTCGACAGGCGTTCCTGCCAGAAACCGAGTGCACCCTTCGGCACAGAGAAGACGGTCTCGGAGACTTCACCGGCACCACGACCACCCTTGCCCATATTGGCAAACGGGAAATAGGTCATGACCGATCCGGCATTGCCGACTTCGTCCCCGTAATAGAGGTGGTAGACGTCGGGCGCGTCGAAGTTGACGGTCTTCTTGACCCGGCGAAGGCCGAGGGTCTTCGTGAAGAAATCGTTGTTTTCCTGGGCATCCGCTGCCATCGAGGTAACGTGATGCAGGCCTTTGATCTGGGTAAGCATGGCTCTGATCCTTTCCCGGCAATCGCGCCGGCTTTGTTCTGTTGAACGGAATATGGGCCATCGCTTTTCGATTGAGAATAGCTGTAATATTGCGGATATTATTTCACTTGGAGCAACAATCCGATGGGCGAACTCGAAGCCATCAGGACCTTTCTGACGGTCGCTGACCAAAGCAGCTTCAGCGCAGCGGCGCGCCTGCTCGCCATGACGCCGGCTTCGGTCACGCGTACGGTCTCAGCCCTCGAAGAACAGCTTGGTGTGCAGCTCCTGTTGCGCACAACGCGGAAAGTCTCATTGACTTCGGCCGGTGCCGCATATGCGGCCCGCGTCGCGCCGCTGGTCGAAGGTCTTGCTCGGGCGACGGAGGAAACCCGGGACCTGCAGAAGGTGACGGCAGGGTCGCTCCGGGTTTCGGCACCCATGTCGCTCGGAATGAAAGTACTGCCCACGGTGCTGTCGCAGTTTTCGATCATGCACCCACGCACCAGCGTCGCGATCGAACTGTCCGACCGCTTCGTCGACATCCTCCAGGAGAATTACGACCTCGCGATCCGCATCTCGGGTCCACCGACAGACAAGTCGACGATCTGGCGCAAGATCCGTCCGGTGTCGCGCCTGCTGGTCGCCTCGCCATCCTTCCTGGCCCGCCATGGCACACCCAAGGTGCCCGAGGATCTTACGACACTCGAATGCCTCAGCTATCACGATCAGTCGAAGACCGAGACCTGGGAGCTGAGCCGACCGGGACAAGTCAGGACCGTCGAAGCGCGTGGCCGGTTCTCGATCAACAACGGTGATTTTCTCTGCAAGCTTGCGATCGCAGGAGAAGGCATCGCCCTCCTCCCCCGCTTCATCGTTGACGAGGAATTGCGCGCGGGCAAGCTCGTCGAAGTGCTGCCGGGCTGGAACACGCCCGAGATCTGGCTGACGCTCTACTACCCGCCCTATGAGCAGCTACCGCTTCGAGTGGCAACCTTCTCGGATTTCTTCGAGGCCTTCATCAAGGAAAGCTGGGACGCTTAGACGCGTCCTGCCCCGCTTCAGCGGTCGCGCCCGAGAAACTCGCCGATCTCTTGGGCGATCTTGTCGGTTGCGATCGGCACATCGACCTTCTTCACCCGTTCGAACAGGGGCTCGGGAATGGCGGCCTTGCGCGCCTCTGCCAGTCCCTCGAAGAAGCGCGGCGAAAACTCCGGATGCGGCTGGTAGGAAAGCCCCCAGTCGCCGTAGCGAATGACGGCGTTCTCGCAAGCATCCGTCTTGCCGACGACCTCAGCCCCCTCAGGCACGCGGATCACCTGGTCCTGATGCCAGGCAAGCAGGACCTGCTCCTCACCCGTATCGGAACGCTTGTAGGTCACGGGGCCTGCAGACCAGCCACCCTTGAACTTCTCGACCTCGCCACCGAGCGCTTTCGCCATCACCTGATGGCCGAAGCAGATGCCGACCATCGGAACCTTGGCCGCATGCACCTGTCGGATGAAATCTTCGAGCTGGCGGATCCACGGGTGATCCTCGTAGACGCCGAACTTGGAACCCGTGAGCAGCCAGCCATCGACGTCTGTCGGGCTGTCCGGAAACTCGCCGTCCACAACGAAATAGCGTTTGAAGGTGAAATCGAATTTGCCGAGCAGAGCGGCAAACATGTCGGCGTAGTTGCCATACTGGTTCGCGAGTTCGGCAGGCGAATGGCCGGTGACGAGGATGCCGATTGTCTTTGCGGTCATGTGAGTTTCCTGGAACGTCGCGAATGAAGGCCTTCAGGCCTTGCACTCCGTCTGACTATACCAAATGTTAGTTTGATCAAATTTCAAGAGGGTAAATGTCCGAACCCCGAATGTCAGGCAACGGACATCGATAACAAACAGGGAGAACGCGGTCGAACCATGGCGATCGAGGAACGCAAGGCGGAGGAATCACGCAAGCAGCGCGTCTACCGGACGCTGCGTGCCCGTATCATGTCGGGCGCAGTCGCCCCTGGTCTGGCGATCACTATCAATGGCGTCGCCGATGACCTCGGGGTAAGCGCCATGCCCGTGCGCGAGGCTCTGCATCGCCTGGTCGCGGATGGTGCGCTCGAATATCTCGACAATCGCCGCGTCCGCGTGCCGGAAATGACCCTCTTAAAATTCGAGGAGATCATCGCCGCCCGCACCGCCCTCGAAACGCTCGCGGCCATGCGGGCGCTGCCCCATATCGACATGGCAAGGCTGAAGCGGCTGCAGGTGATCGATGCGGAGATTGACCAGGCCTATGGCACCGATGATCTGCTCCGCTCGACGGAGCTCAACTTCCTGTTCCACCGCACCTTGTATGAGCCGGGGGCGAGCGGCGTTCTGCTCGAACTGATCGAGTCCGTCTGGCTGCGCCTCGGTCCCTTCATGCGTCTGGCGACTGCAAAGCTCGAAGAAAGTTATCGCATCGACCGCCACGCCGAAGCGATGGACGCGATCCGGGCCAATGACATGCAAGCCCTCGCAAAGGCGATCGAAGCAGATATCCAGGACGGTGTCGGTCATCTCGGCCGGCATTTCCTGCGTGAGGAAGCATCATCTGTACCGAGAGCGACCAGCTAAGCAGCAGAAACTGATGCTAAGGCCCGCTTTCACAGCGCATGCCGCAACGGGAGGGAGCCAAATCGCGCGCGCCGCTGCATCCCAAGGCTGCAATTTGACTGCAGAATGTCGACCCGATCGGCGCCATACCGGCCGCGGCGCCATTCGCCGCCTCCACCACCCGACACCTTTGACCAACCGGGAGATGTGACAGCACAGGCTCAGGCAAGCCTTGGCGAATAAAACGGCATCATGCTGGGTGGTCTAACGAACTGCCGGGCGAGACCTTGTGCCGGAACGCGCTGAAAATGTTGAGACGCATAGCCTCGATCAGATGGATGCAAGCCGGTGAAACACTTTTGAGCGCATTCGTTTGAAAACAAGAGGCCGATAGACATGACGTCGCCCATTTCCCTGCTCAGCCCCGCCCAGATCCGGGCACTGCCCAATTCGACCGTGAGCTCCTGGTCCGACGAGGAGGTGAGCCAGCTTTCGAGCACGCAGGTCAACGCGCTGACGTCGTCGCAGATTTCCGCCCTCCAGACTGAGGCTGTAGCAGGGCTGTCGACCGCGCAGTTGAAGGCCATTGCCCCGCGCTCGATCACCGGTCTTACCCTTGACCAGATCACCGCCCTCTCGACGGAAGATGTTTCAAGCCTGGCGGTGGCGCAGGTTGCGGCACTCTCGGCAAGCCAGCTAGGCGGACTGAGCACCGAACAGTCCGAGGCCCTGACGCCTGCGCAAGTGGCAAAACTGACCGCGACCCAGCTCAGCGCCTTCAGCGCCGAGGATCTGGCGACCTTCTCGGCCGAAGACATGGCCGCCATCAACACGGCCGCCCTGAGGGGACAATCGCCGGAAAGACTGGCGGGTCTCACCACCACCCAGATTGCGGCACTCAAGACGACACAGATCTCGGCTCTGACGCCGGCGCAGATCGCGGCACTGACACCTGAGCAGGTTGCAGCTTTCTCCAACAGCCAGATTACAGCGCTCAGCCCCACGCAGGTCGGGGCAATGACGACGGAACAGCTCGGCGCCCTCTCGACGACACAGTTTTCCGCTATCAGCGCCCGTGGCGTGACGGGGCTGACAACGACCCAGATCGCAGCGCTCGGCAACGAAAAGATCGGAGCCCTCACCAATGCGCAAATGACGGCTCTGACCTCGAAGCAACTAGGCGCGCTCTCTGTCGAGCAAGTTGCCGGCCTTTCGAACGGCCAGATTGCGGCCATCAATCCCCGCGCCATTTCCGGCCTGACCGCGGATCATATCGCCGGCATGTCTCCGTCCCAGACATCGGCGATGACGGGGGCCCAGATTGCGGCGCTCACCCGCACACAGATGTCGGCCTTCACTGAAGACCAGCTGGCCGCCCTCACCACCACACAGATCAGAGCGCTGGGCCCAACCCAGATTGCCGCCCTGCCGACATCCGCGATTGAGGGCTTCACCACCACGCAGATTGCAGCACTGCCGTCGAAGGCCGTGGCCGGCTTGAGTGCCGGCCAACTCGCGGCGATGAGCACCGATCAGCTGAAGAGCCTCACCACGGCACAGATCGCCGCGATGAATGCCAGCCAGATCGGCAGCCTGTCGACGGCCCAGATCGGAGCCCTGTCTCCAACCCAGCTTGGCGCGATCAGCGTGTCAGCCGTGACGGGGCTGACAACGGATCAGATCTCCTCTCTGAGCGTCACCCAGGTCGCATCCATGACGACCTCGCAGATTTCGGCGCTGAAGGCGACCCAGGCGGCTGCGTTCACACCGGACCAGATCGCAGGCTTCACACCGACACAGGTGCGCGGGCTGACCGGTGTGCAGATCGCAGCCATGCCGGAAGATGCGATTGCCAGCTTCTCTGAGGAACAGATCGCAGCGCTCAGCGCACGCGCCATCACCGGCCTGACTGTCGACCAGATCGGGTCGCTCACTGCAGATCAGCTCGACGCCCTCTCCACCACCCAGATTGGTGCGCTCTCAGCAGCCCAGGTAGCAGCCTTGCCGGCTGAATCCGTCGCGGCAATGAGCCCAGTGAAAATCGCCGCCATCAGTGCCAAGGCGATCACCGGCCTGACGCCGGAACGCATCGCAACCCTGGCGCCCGATCAGGTAGCAGCGCTGACGGCGACCCAGATCCGGGCTCTGAAGGCCGAGCAGGTCGCGGGCCTCACCGCATTCCAGACCGAAGCGATGAGCAACGGCCAGATTGCAGCTTTGAGTGCCGCTCAGCTGTCCGCCCTATCGGTGCCGGCGGTAAAGGCATGGTCGCCCTCGCAGGTCGGCGCCATCGCGGCCGCCTCGATCACGGGGCTGACCACGGATCAGATTGCCGCCCTCGAGGACAACCAGATCGATGGACTGAACTCTGCACAGATCTCGAAGATGAGCGGCGCCCAGATCGGATCCTTGTCCGAAGTGCAGCTGTCAGCCCTCACACCAGCCGAGATTGCCGCGATTTCAACAAGCGCCATCTCCTCGATCTCAGCCGACAAGATCGACAGCCTGAGCCTCGAACAGATTGCGAAGCTGACCTCCGCGCAGATCGCGGCGATGAAAAACGAGCAGGTCGTTGCCTTCACGCCGACCCAACTTGCATCGCTGAGCGCCAGCCAGTTGCAGGCCGTGACCGCAGCCCAGATCGCGTCCCTGTCGCCGAGCAACATCGCATCGCTGTCGCGTGAACAGATCGCCGGCCTGTCCGCTCGGACGATTGCAGCCTTGAGCACCGATCAGATCGCGGCAATGTCGTCCGATCAGGTCGAGGCGATGACGGCAACCCAGGTTGCGGGCCTGACCGCAGCGCAGCTCGGCGCCATGCGCGCGGCAGATATCCTGGCGTTCCAGCCGGCAGAGATGGCAGCCATCACGACGAGCGCCTTGAGCGGGATCGATGCTGAAACCATCGCTGCCATGAACCTCGATCAGATTGCAGCCCTCACGCCGGCCCAGCTCGGTGCATTGAGTGCTGACCAGACGGCAGCCTTGACCCCGACCCAGGTCGATGCGCTGAGCGCAAAGCAGGTTGCCGGCTTTGGTGCGACCCAGGCTGCAGCCCTGACGACGGCATCGCTCGGCGTGATGTCTCAGGAGCAGATCGCGGCCTTGAGCACGACGGCCATCGCCGCACTGTCCACGACACAGATCACGGCTCTGTCGTCCAATCAGATCGAATCCCTGACCACCGCGCAGATGGGTGCCCTGACGGCAACGCAGGTCGCGGCGCTGACGCCGACCCAGCTTTCCAACCTCCCGGCGACGAAGCTTGCCGCGATCAGCGCTGCCGGGATCGCCGGCATGACGACACAGCAGATCGCGGTGCTGGGCGCCGACCAGATCACCGCACTGACTGCCGCCCAGATCACGGCCTTGACGCCAAGCCAGGTCGGTGCGCTCACGCCCCAGCAGGTAACCCTTCTCTCGACCACACAGATCGGCGCACTCAGCGCAAGCCAGATGGCCCTGCTCAGCAATGACAGCCTCGCCACGCTGACCAGCGATAAGATCGCAGCGCTGAACGTCAAGACGATCCCGGGCCTGACGGCGACCCAGATCGCCTCCATGTCGACGACGCAGATCGACAGCCTGAGCCAGACCCAGATCGCAGCTTTGACCTCGACACAGATCGGCGCACTCTCCTCGGCGCAGCTTGCAACGCTGTCGAACACCGAGCTGGCATCCATCTCGCCGGCAGCGATCACGGGCCTGTCGGCCGCCAACATCGCGGGCCTCAGCCAGGAACAGATCGGCGTTCTGACAGCAGCCCAGGTCGGTGCTTTGACCTTCGACCAGTTGAACGCGCTGAAACCTGATCAGCTCGGCGTCATGACGGCAACCCAGATCGGCGCGCTAACCGCGACCCAGATCGCCTCGCTCTCGGCCGGGACCATTTCCGCCCTGTCGACAACGCAGATTGCAGCCATCGCCCCCAAAGCCATTCCGGGCCTGAGCACTGCGCAGATAGCGACCCTGACGTCCAGCCAGGTCGATGCGATGACATCGGCGCAGTTTGGCGCCCTGAGCGGAACACAGTTGGCAGCCTTCAGTTCGACGGCTCTAGAAACGCTGACGGCGACGGACATCGCAGCACTGTCCCCGACGGCAGTGAGCGGCTTGTCGCCCGCGATCTTCGCCACATTGCAGCCCGAACAGATCTCCGCCCTGACGACGGGCCAGGTCGCCGGCCTGACCTATCACCAACTGAGGGCGATGACCCAGGATCAGGTCGGTGCGCTGACATCCGCGCAGATCGGTTCGATGAACGCCATCCAGCTCGCAACACTCGGGACCGATAGGGTCGCCTGGTTGTCGACATCGCAGGTTGCCGCCATGGACGCCAAGGCGATCAGCGGCCTGACGGTCGCACAGGTGAGCGCGCTGACGGCCGGACAAGCCGAGGCACTGACACCGACACAGGTCGCAGGGCTGAATTCCGCGCAGTTGTCGGCCCTTGGCGCCAACAACTTCCGGACCTTCTCCGCCGATGACATTGCTGCAATCAGCGAGCAGGCCCTGCCAGGGCTGACAGTGGGTCAGATCTCCAACATGACCACCGCACAGCTCCAGGCGATCAGCGCGACCCAGTCGAACAATCTGAGCCCTGAACAGATTGCCGCGGTTCTCGCCGCCTATGCGGCGACCTGAACCTTAACGCCGAAAATCGGGCGTCCGGCTTCCTGAGTAGTCAGGCACCGGACGTCGTACCGGCCTCAATTGCGGATCGTGAACTGCACCCGGTCGGCGGCGAAACGCGTAATCGCATATTGAATTGGCCGCCCCTCGGGATCGGTATTGACGGCCCGGGTGACAAGCACGATCGCGCCGGGCGTCAGTTCGAGATGCGCGACGTCGTCCGGCTCCGCATGAACTGCCGAGATCTCCGTGACCTCCCGCAGGTAGTCATCCACGCCGCACATCGAGAGAGCCCGGGTTATGGAACCCGTCTCCGAGAAAGCCTTGTCGATCCCTGCAAAACGCTCGGCAGGAAACCACATCGTCGATCGAGAGACCGCACGTCCATCTGCCTTCCTGATCCCATCCAGCCTCAAGACATGCGCGCCCTGCGCCAATCGCAGCCGCTCGACCAATTCCGGCGTCGCAACCTCTTGCGCTGACGATAGCAGGATGCCCTTCAGATCGCGCGCCTGTTCGCCGATTCCTTCCGTAAAGCGTGTACGCCGGCCAATCGGAAAATCGAATTTGTCGCGCCGGGTAATCACGGTGCCGCGACCCTGCGCTGCCCGGACGATCCCCTCTTGCTGAAGGGCCGCGAGGGCTGCACGCACCGTGTGGCGATTGACCCCGAACTCCTCGGCAAGCGCAGTTTCCGCCGGGACCATGCCCGTCCTGTCATAGAGACCTGAGAGGATATTGGCGCGGATCCGATCCGAAATCTGGCGCCACAGGGCTACACCCTTCTGTCTCTGTATCACCGGAAACGGTCCTCCTGTCACAAGCTTGTCACGACCTCGGGTTACTCATAAAGTAACTTGTATGGTTGTCTATATTACTAGACATTTCGAGGACTGACAATGGACAGAGCCAACGAAATTGAAACCGGCGCGCAGAGCGATCGAAAGCGGATCGTCGATCTGCTGGCCAGAGCAACGCTGACCGAGCTGGAAACAGCCCTTTCATCACTCGACCCCGCGCCCGTCTTTAACCCACTGCGCGGTCCGGAAACGGGCCTCGTGATGGTCAAGGGTCGCATCGGCGGCGGTGGCGCACCCTTCAATCTCGGCGAAGCGACGGTGAGCCGCGCAAGCGTCAGGCTCTCTGACGGACGGATCGGCCATGGCTATCGCCTCGGCACGGACCGGAGGGCGGCAAGTCTCTCGGCCGTGCTCGACGCTGTAGCGCAGGACGAAGCGGTACGGGCAGCGCTCGAAACACGGCTCTTCGCACCCATCGAAGCACGCCTTCTGGCGGATGCGGAAAAGCTGGAAGCCGAAACGGCGGCCACGAAGGTCGACTTTTTCACCATGGTCCGCGGAGAAGACTGATGATTGGACACACCGAAAGTCTGGACGGCGGCTTCCCGGATGCCGTGACACATGCACAGACGGTTTTCCGGGCAGTCATGGATGCCATGGCGCAGCCAGGCACCCTAGGTGTCGTGGAGGTACCAGTAGCTCCGCCCGCGCCGCTCGGCATTGCAGCCGGCGCGCTCCTGCTGACGCTCTGCGATCACGATACACCGGTCTGGATGACGACTGCCCTGTCGAAATCCGCCCTGCCCGGCTGGATCGGCTTCCATACAGGCGCCGCTCTGACGAACACCAAGGCCGATGCCAAATTCGCCTTCGTCGAGGCCGACGCACCGTTCCCGTCGCTGGCACAATTTGCGCTGGGAACCCAGGAATACCCTGATCGTTCGACGACGCTGGTCATCGAGGTCGCGTCGCTCGAGGGCGGCAAGCCACTGCAACTGACAGGTCCCGGTATCCGCGACACCGCAACGATCGCCCCGAGGCGCTTGCCTGAGACCTTCTTGCGCCAATGGGCCGACAATCGCGCCCTCTTCCCGCGCGGTGTCGACGTGGTCCTCACCGCAGGTCGCCGCTTCATCGCGCTGCCGCGCACGACCATGATCCGCGAGATGGAGGTCTGAGCCATGTATGTTGCCGTCAAGGGTGGCGAGAAAGCCATCGCCAACGCCCACAAGCTGCTTGCCGACCGCCGCCGTGGTGACAGGTGGCTGCCGTCGGTGACGATCGACCAGATCGTCGCCCAACTCGGTCTCGCCGTCGACCGCGTCATGGCAGAAGCCTCGCTCTACGACTGTGCGCTGGCAGCACTTGCTCTCAAGCAGTCGCGCGGCGACATGATCGAGGCGATCTTCCTGCTCCGCGCCTACCGCACGACGCTTCCGCGCTTCGGCACGTCTCGACCAATCGAAACAGGCAAGATGCGCGTCGAGCGCCGCGTCTCGGCCACCTACAAGGATCTGCCGGGCGGGCAGCTGCTCGGGCCGACCTTCGACTACACCCACCGCCTTCTCGACCCCTCGCTTCTCGAAGAAAACATGGTGGAGACAGGCGACCAGCGCGAAGAAGGTCTGGAGCATGTCATGCGGGTCTCCGACATTCTCGATGGCGAAGGCCTGATCGAGCCGGATGGCGAGATGCCCGAGGATCACATCGCCGGCGACATCACCCGCGAGCCGATGGAATTTCCGATGCCCCGCGACCTGCGTCTCCAGGCGCTCGCCCGCGGCGACGAAGGTTTCCTGCTCGCGCTCGGCTATTCGACCCAGCGCGGCTATGGCCGCACCCACCCCTTTGTCGGCGAAATCCGCATGGGTCTGGTCGAGGTGGAATTCGACGTACCGGAACTCGGCTTTGCGGCTTCACTCGGCGAGATCCGCGTCACCGAATGCCAAATGGTCAATCAGTTCAAGGGCTCGGCCAAGGCACCGCCGCAGTTCACTCGCGGCTACGGCCTTGTCTTTGGCCAGGGCGAACGCAAGGCCATGTCCATGTCGCTGGTCGACCGGGCGCTGCGCACGGAGGAATTCGGCGAGGATGTCGTCGCCCCCGCCCAGGACGAGGAATTCGTCATTTCCCATTGCGACAACGTCCAGGCGACCGGCTTCGTCGAGCACCTGAAGCTGCCGCATTACGTCGACTTCCAGGCCGAACTCGACCTCGTCCGCCGTATGCGGGTCAAGCACGAGGCCACCCGAACCGAACAGACTGACCTGAAGGAGGCCGCAGAATGACCGCGCCGGCAACCGAACTCGCCACATACAATTTCGCCTATCTGGACGAACAGACCAAGCGGATGATCCGCCGCGCGATCCTGAAGGCGATCGCCATTCCCGGCTATCAGGTGCCCTTCGCTTCGCGCGAGATGCCGATGCCCTATGGCTGGGGCACCGGCGGCGTCCAGGTGACGGCCTCGATCATCGGCCGCGACGACACGCTGAAGGTCATCGACCAGGGCGCCGACGACACGACCAATGCCGTCTCCATCCGCGCCTTCTTCCAGAAGGTCGCCGAGGTCGCGGTCACCACGAAGACGAGCGAAGCAACGATCATCCAGACGCGCCACCGCATCCCGGAGGAGAAGCTCAGGGAAGGTCAGGTGCTGGTCTACCAGGTGCCGATCCCCGAACCCTTGCGCTTTCTGGAGCCACGCGAGACCGAGACCCGGAAGATGCATGCGCTGGAAGAATACGGCCTCATGCATGTGAAGCTATACGAGGACATCGCCAAGCACGGCCGCATTGCCACCACCTATGCCTATCCGGTGAAGGTCGAAGGCCGCTACGTGATGGACCCCTCGCCGACGCCGAAATTCGACAATCCGAAGATGCACATGTCGGAAGCCCTGCAGCTTTTCGGCGCCGGTCGCGAGAAGCGCATCTATGCGGTCCCGCCCTATACCGACGTCGTCAGTCTCGACTTCGAGGATCACCCCTTCGAGATCCAGACCTTCGACAAGCCCTGTGCGCTCTGCGGCGCCCACAATGTCTATCTCGACGAGGTCGTGCTCGACGACAAGGGTGGTCGGATGTTCGTTTGCTCGGATACCGACCACTGCGAGACACGCCAGGCCGAAGGCCATGTCGGCGAGATGCTCTTCCAGAAAAAGGAGGCCGCAGAATGAGCGACCAGCCACTTCTCAAGGTCCGCAATCTCTCGAAGTTTTACGGCAAGCGCATCGGCTGCAAGGAGGTCTCCTTCGACCTCTGGCCCGGCGAAGTGCTCGCCATCGTCGGCGAAAGCGGCTCGGGCAAGACGACGCTTCTGAACTGCCTCTCGACCCGGCTGATGCCGACGACCGGCAGCGTCGACTACCACATGCGCGATGGCCAGTACCGCGAGCTCTACCACATGGGAGAGGCCGAGCGTCGCTTCCTGATGCGAACCGACTGGGGCTTCGTACACCAGAATCCGGCTGATGGCCTGCGCATGACGGTCTCTGCCGGCGCCAATGTCGGCGAACGCCTCATGGCCGTCGGCGATCGCCACTATGGCCGTATACGCCAGACGGCCAGCGAATGGCTGGAGCGCGTCGAAATATCGACCGATCGTATCGACGACCAGCCGCGCGCCTTCTCCGGCGGCATGCGCCAGCGCCTGCAGATCGCCCGCAATCTCGTCACCGGCCCCCGCCTGGTCTTCATGGACGAGCCGACCGGCGGCCTTGATGTCTCTGTCCAGGCACGCCTGCTCGATCTCGTCCGCGGCCTCGTCAACGACCTCGGCCTGTCCGCCATTGTCGTCACCCACGATCTGGCGGTGGCCCGCCTCCTCTCGCATCGCATGATGGTGATGAAGGACGGCCACGTGATCGAGCAAGGCTTGACCGACCGCGTGCTCGACGACCCGCGCGAACCCTACACCCAGCTGCTCGTATCCTCGATCCTGCAGGTCTGACGGAGAAACCTATGGCCACGCCCCTCATCGTCTCCGAAGTCTCGAAGAGCTTCACCATGCATCTGCGCGGCGGGCTCGTTCTGCCGGTCGTTTCCAACGTCTCCTTCTCTATCGCGTCAGGGGAATGCGTTGTGCTCGGCGGCCCTTCCGGCATCGGCAAGAGCTCGGTGCTGAAGATGCTCTACGGCAACTATGCCGTCGACCACGGCCAGATCCTCGTCAATCACGCCGGCCGGATCGTCGATATCGCCAGCGCCGACCCGCGCACCGTGCTTGAGGTCCGGCGCGGTACGCTGGGCTATGTCAGCCAGTTCCTGCGCACCGTGCCGCGCGTGTCGACGCTCGACGTCGTGGCCGAACCGCTGGTCGCACGCGGGGTCGCCTCGGACCAGGCACGTGAACGCGCGAGCGAACTATTGAGCCGGCTAAACTTGCCGCGTGATCTCTGGCAGTTGCCGCCGTCCACTTTCTCCGGCGGCGAGCAGCAGCGCGTGAACATCGCCCGCGGCTTCATCACCGATCATGCCGTCCTGCTTCTCGATGAACCCACGGCCTCGCTCGATGCGGCCAACCGCGCCGTGGTCGTCTCGATGATTCGCGCTAAGAAGGAAGCCGGCGTCGCCCTGCTCGGCATCTTCCACGACGAGGAAGTGCGCGAAGCCGTCGCCGACCGCATCCTCGACGTCATGCAGTTTTCGCCGCGAAAGACCGCAGCATGACCAAGAAGCTCGGGATCGCCCCCCTTGTCCACGAGACCGCCCGGGTCGTGAATTCGACGCTCGGTCGCTACACGGAAGTCGCTGATCGTTGCCGTCTGGAAGAGGTGGAGATGGGCGACTATTCCTACATTATGCAGGACGGCTCGATCTGGTGCGCGACGGTCGGCAAATTTGCCAACATCGCAGCAAGCGTGCGGATCAACGCCACCAACCATCCGACCTGGCGCCCGACGCTGCATCACTTCACCTATCGTGCGGCGGACTATTTCGATGGCGCCGAGAACGACCACGACTTCTTTGCCTGGCGTCGGGAAAACCGGGTCGTGATTGGCCATGACGTCTGGATCGGCCATGGCGCAACCGTACTGCCGGGAGTGACCGTTGGCGACGGTGCGGTGATCGGCGCAGGGGCCGTCGTCTCCCGCGATGTGGCTCCGTACACCATCGTCGGCGGCGTTCCGGCAAAGCTGATCCGTGAGCGATTTCCCGGATCAGTTGCCGAGCGCATGCAGGCGCTCGCCTGGTGGGACTGGGACCACGATCGCCTGTTCGCAGCACTGGATGATTTCCGTCACATGGACGCCCCAGAATTCATCGCAAAACACGCCTAAATCCAGCCTTTTCAGACGCTTGCGAAGTTTAACAAATCCGACATAAAACTGACATTAGCGTTTCACGGGCCCACGCTAATGCATCTCCAGCACCGCAATTAATGACGGCGAAGGAACGACGATGCGCTTCAGGCTGGACAACCTCACCCGCCAGTTCGGAACCAACAAGGCCGTTGATTCCGTGACCCTCGAGATCCCCGCCGGCCAGATGGTTGGTGTGATCGGCCGTTCGGGCGCCGGCAAGTCAACACTGCTGCGCATGATCAACCGCCTGGTCGACCCCACATCCGGCAGCATCCGCTTCGGCGATCTCGAGATCTCCGGCCTGCATGGCGCAGCACTCCGCAACTGGCAGCGCGACTGCGCGATGATTTTCCAGCAGTTCAACCTCGTGCCGCGCCTGGATGTCCTGACAAACGTGATGCTTGGCCGTCTGAACCATCGTTCCACGGCGCTTTCCGTGTTGAACATCTTCTCCCGCGAAGAGCGCCTGATGGCGATCGCAGCTCTGGAGCGTCTGGGGATCGAGCAGACGGCACTGCAGGCAGCCGGCACGCTTTCGGGGGGCCAGCAGCAGCGCGTGGCAATCGCCCGCGCCCTCATGCAATCGCCGAAGATGATCCTGGCCGACGAACCGATCGCCTCGCTCGACCCGCTCAACGCCAAGATCGTGATGGACGCCCTGCGCGACATCAACGAGCGCGAAGGCATCACCGTCATCACCAATCTGCACACGCTGGATACGGCCCGCAATTACTGCGAGCGCATCATCGGCATGGCGCGTGGCCGCGTCGTCTTCGACGGAACCCCGTCTGACCTTACGGCCGAGGCTGTCCACGAAATCTACGGTGCCGACCAGCATGGCGCCGGCATCGACGAGACCATGACCTCGACGAGCATCACCTTTGCGCACCAGGACAACGAGCAGCGCAAGACCTCATCCGCCGGCCTCCGCCCCCTCGCAGTTGCCGAGGCCTGAGCCACGACGATCGCAGGCCCTGCGACAAGGGCAAGAAGTCAAGACACACCCTCATCCTACCAAACAGGAGATGAACTCATGTTGAAGAAGACCCTGCTCGCTACGGCAGCACTCGTCGCTCTGGCTTCCGGCGTCCACGCCGAAGACCTCAAGGAATTCCGCATCGGCATCCTCGGCGGCGAAAACGAAGCCGACCGCCTGCGCAACTTCCAGTGCATGACCGAAAAGCTTCCGTCGGTTCTCGGCGTTGAAAAGGTCTCGCTCTTCCCGGCCGCCGACTATGACGGCGTTGTCCAGGGCCTGCTCGGCGGCACGCTCGATTACGCCGAACTCGGCGCATCCGCTTTCGCCAAGGTCTACCTCGCCAAGGCTGACGCCGTTGAGCCGATCCTGACCACGGTCCAGACCGATGGTTCCAGCGGCTATTACTCGATCATGGTTGCCCGCAAGGACTCGGGCATCGCCAAGATCGAAGACATCAAGGGCAAGAAGCTCGGTTATGCCGATCCGGACTCCACCTCCGGCTACCTCGTGCCCCTCGTCACCCTGCCGGAAGCTCTCGGCGCCCCGGTTGACCAGGTTGTCGCCTCCACCGGCTTCGGCGGCGGTCACGAGAACCTCGTTCTCGAAGTCGTCAAGGGCACCTTCGACGTCGGCACCACCTGGGGTTCTGGCGTCGGCGAGTTCAAGGACGGCTACACCTCCGGCAACCTGCGCAAGATGGTCGACAAGGGCATCTTGAACATGGATGACCTCGTCGAAGTCTGGAAGTCCCCGCTGATCCCGAACGGTCCGGTCGTCGTCCGCACCTCGATGGCCGAGGACATGAAGATGAAGTTCAAGCAGTTCATGATGGACCTGCCGAAGTCCGACCCGGCCTGCTTCTCCGCTGTTCAGGGCGGCGACTTCGCTGGCTTCACCGAAGTCAACGTCGACTTCTACAAGCCGATCATCGACGCCCGCAAGGCAACCATCGGCGGCTGATTGCCAACGAGTTAAAGAGACCGCCGGTCGGGAAACCGCCGGCGGTCTTTCCTTGAAGTCTTTTCCAGAGGAATTGCGGTGATGGCCATGACGGCGACACAGCCCATCTTGAGCGAACGCGGCGCAGCCGTCGAGCGCCACTGGCAGGAACTCGCGGCCAAGCGGCGCATGTATACGGGCCTTGGCGCGGTCATCCTGATCATGGCGGTGACCGGTTCGCTCTGGTTCGCCAACGAAACCAATTCCGGCAAGTTCTTCGACCGTCTTCCGTACCTCTTCGATTTTATCGGCGATCTGGCGCCCCGCGACGGTTGGGAGATCTGGCGTGCCATGTTCGACCTGCCCTCGCCCTATGACGACGGCAGCCTCAAATACAATTATCCCGAGGGACGGCTCTACATCACCGAGAGCCTCTACATCCCCGAATATTTTCACAAGATGCTTGAGACGGTGAACATCGCTTTGCTGTCCACAGTGATTGCCATGATCTTCGGCTATGGCCTCGCCTTTCTCGCCGCAAAGAACACCATGGCGAGCAACTGGGTCCGCTGGCCGGTGCGCCGTTTTATGGAAATCCTGCGTGCCTTTCCCGAAGTCGTCATCGCCGGCTTTTTCCTGGCCATCCTGTCGCTCGGCCCCATCCCCGCGATCATTGCGGTCACGGTCCACACCATCGGCGCACTCGGCAAGATGTTCTTCGAAGTCATCGAGAACGCCGACATGCGACCGGATGAGGGCCTGCGAGCCGTCGGCGCCAACTGGTTCGAGCGCGTCTGGTTTGCCATCACGCCCCAGGTCATGCCGAACTTCATGAGCTATTTCCTGCTGCGTCTCGAAATCAACGTGCGCGCCTCGACCATCATCGGTGCCGTCGGCGGCGGCGGGATCGGCGAAGCGCTCCGTCTTTCGATCGGCCAGGGCCACGAAGCCAAGACGCTTGCCATCGTGCTTCTCCTTCTGTCGACCGTCATTGCCGTCGACCAGTTCTCAGCCTGGCTGCGCCAAAAGCTCGTCGGCGATCAGGCCTTCCAGTCGGTCACGTGAGGTTCCCATGTCGATGATCAACACAGCCGAATTGAACCGTCTGGCCGAGCGCTATCCGCAGGTGCTGGAGCGTAGTCTCTGGCAACGCTACCGGATCCCTTTCTCGATTGGCATCCTGGCCTTCTACCTCCTGTTCTGCTGGTGGTTTTTCGCCATCGGCAAAACCATCTCCCAGGCCAATTGGGGTATCGCCGGCAACTATCTGGCCGACTGGGTATCCTACGAAATCAGACCGGAATTCGACATCGATCGGGATGGTGCCATCACCGTCACCTATCCCCGTTTCGACCCGATCGGCCCCAACCCAAATCCCGACTGGATCGAGACGACGCGCGAAACGATCACCCGCACAGAGCCGGCGCCCTCTGCGGCAGCGGCTCCGGCGCCGAGCGTTGTGAAACCGAGCTCCACGTTCAGCTTCATGACGTCGCCGACGCCCCAGGCACAATCCGGGACAGCTCCCACCGAAAACGCGGTTACCGCGCCAAACGTGGCGACTGAAGAGGTCATCACGGAAGCCCGGATTGCACTGTCTGGCAGCGCCCGGATCGAGCTTGCCGGCGAGCGCGTGATGCTGGTGCGCGGCGACGAAACCGTGACACTGCTGCTCGACCAGCAGCGGGACACTGTCACCATTGAGGGCAGCAGCGCTGACTGGGTGGAGCAGCGCCTCGAAGGCGGCCGTGTCATTGCTTACTTCGGCTCGGCCGGCTGGATCGACGTGTCGTCCGATCGCGTCCGGGTGCGCAAACGCTTCTTCGGTTGGGAAAACTTTGTCTTCGACACCAACTCGCCCTTCTTCGGCCTGTCCGCCGGGCAAGTGTTCGACAAGGTGACCTCCGGTGACCGCATCGATCCGAAGATGAGCAACCTGGCGCTCGCCTGGAACAACATCCTCTACAATGCCTCCTGGCAACATCTGGACGTCTGGACCAAGCTTCTTCAGACCATCGTCATGGCCTTCATGGGCACTCTGCTCGCCATGCTGATCGCCTTTCCGCTCTCCTTCGTCGCTGCCCGCAACATCACCCGCAACCGGCCGATCAACCAGATCACCAAGCGCTTCTTCGACTTTGTACGATCCGTCGACATGCTGATCTGGGCCCTGTTCTTCACCCGTGCCTTTGGCCCCGGGCCGCTTGCCGGCATTTCCGCGATCTTCGTCACCGACACGGGCACGCTCGGAAAACTCTACGCCGAGGCATTGGAAAACATCGACGACAAGCAGCGTGAAGGCGTCAAATCGGTCGGCGCCCCGACAGCAGCCGTGCAACGCTTTGGCGTGCTGCCCCAGGTCATGCCGGTCTTTGCCTCCCAGGCCCTCTATTTCTGGGAATCCAACACCCGGTCGGCAACGATCATCGGCGCGGTCGGTGCTGGCGGCATCGGTCTCAAGCTCTGGGAAGCCATGCGCACAAATTCCGACTGGGAAAATGTCGCCTATATGGTTCTTCTAATTCTGGTCGTGGTGTTCATTTTCGATGCCATCTCCAATAGCCTGCGCTCGCGCCTGATCGGCAAGAGTCGCCACTGACTGCGCGGTGCGGGAACACCAACCCGCACCGCCCGATACGAAAGACATACCCTTGCGTTATGCCATCTACTTTTCACCGACCGCAGATGATCCGCTGACCCGTGCAGCGGCGACTTGGCTGGGTCGCGACGCCTTCACCGGGGAACTCAATCACCGGACGGCAGAGCACGACCTCACGGTGGAAGAACTGGACGAACTCACGGCCGATCCGCGGCGCTACGGCTTTCATGCGACGCTGAAGGCACCCTTTCATCTGGCGGATGGTGAAAGCGAGGCAGATCTGCTGGCCGCCCTTGCCGCATTCGCGGAGGAAACTGCACCTTTCGACATTCCATCGGTCGTCGTCGAGCAGATCGGACCATTCTTTGCTCTGGTTCCGCAGACGCCGCATCAACCGCTGCAGCAATTCGCAGCCAGCGTCGTCGATAGTTTCGAGCCGTTTCGTGCGCCACTCTCCGAGACCGACATTCGGAGGCGAAAGCCGGACAGTCTGCCCCCGCAACAGCGCGAAAACCTGATGCGCTGGGGCTATCCTTACGTCTTCGATGAGTTCCGTTTTCACATGACCTTGACCGGCCCTGTCCCGGAAGCCCAAGCACCTGGTATGGCGAGGCTTCTGGGCGACCGTTTTGCCGATTTCGTCGGGCGTCCCCTCCGGATCGACGGGCTTGCGCTCTTCGTCGAGCCCGAACGCGGCGCCCCTTTCCTCGTCCATTCACGGCTGCCATTGAGGGCCGCACAACCGAACGGCTGATCCCATGTCCGAACAGATCTTCTCAAATGCCCGCATCGTCCTCGAAGACCGGATCGTCGAGGGCAGCGTCGTCATCCGCGACGGCAAGATTGCAGCGATCGACGAGGGTTCGAGCCGCACCGGCGAGGACTTCGGCGGCGACTACCTGATCCCCGGCCTCGTCGAACTGCACACCGATCACCTGGAATCGCATTATTCGCCCCGCCCCGGCGTGCGCTGGCACATGACCTCCGCCATCCAGGCGCACGACGCCCAGATCGTCACCTCTGGTATCACCACCGTATTCGATTGCCTGCGCATGGGCTCGGACGAGGACGGCGGCTTCGACAAGGGCGAGATGCGCGACATGGCGGACGCTATTCAGGCCGCCGAACGCGACGACCGCCTGCGGGCCGAACACCTGATCCACCTGCGCTGCGAAGTCGCCTCCGACAATGTGCTCGATCATTTCGCCGATTTCGAAAACGATCCGCATGTGCGTCTGGTCTCCTTGATGGATCACTCCCCGGGCCAGCGCCAGTTCCAGACGATGGAACAGTACACGCTCTACTACAAGACCAAGCGCGGCCTGACTGACGAGCAGTTCGCCCGCTTTGTCGAAAGCCGCCTTTCGCTGTCGGAGCGCTTTTCGACGGTGCATCGCGATGCGCTCGCCAAGGCCTGCGCCGAGCGCGGCATCACGGTCGCCAGCCATGACGACGCGACGCTTGCCCATGTCGAGGAAGCAAAGGGCCATGGCGTGAAGCTCGCGGAATTCCCGACCAGCTTCGAGGCGGCTGAGGCCTCGCACAAGTCGGGCATGAGCGTGCTGATGGGGGCGCCGAACGTCGTGCGCGGCAAGTCCCATTCCGGCAACATCGCCGCCCGCGATCTCGCAAAGCGTGGCGTCCTCGACGTCCTGTCCTCAGACTACGTGCCGCTGAGCCTCCTGCATGCAAGCTTCGTTCTCGCAGACGAGATCGACGGCATTTCCCTGCCCCAGGCCGTTGCCATGGTCACTGCAACGCCGGCCCGCACGGTCAGCCTGTCAGATCGGGGCCGGATCGAAACCGGCCTGCGCGCAGACCTCGTCCGTGTCCGCCGCGATGAGGGCGTCCCGGTCATCCGCGCCGTCTGGCGGGAAGGACGCCGGGTCGCCTGATGACGCAAGCCGCAAAAGACAAGGTAGCGCAGAACGAACCGGCGAGCGGCATCTTGATTGCCGTGGTTGGCCCGAGCGGTGTCGGCAAGGACAGCCTGATGGACATCGCACGGCACCACTTTGCCGACAGGCGCGATATCCGCTTCGTGCGCCGCATGATCACGCGCCCGGAAGGATCCACCGGCGAGAACCATAATGCTGTGACACCAGAAGCCTTCGACGAGCTCGCCCGCTCCGGCGCATTCGCGGTGCACTGGCAGGCTCACGGTTTAGGCTACGGCATCCCCGCAGATGTCCACCTTGACCTCGCCGCTGGCCATATTGTCATCGCCAACGGCTCCCGCTCCGCCCTCGACGCTTTCCGCAATGCCTTTCCGCATCTCCTGGTGGTCAATGTCACCGCCCGCCCGGACGTGCTGGCCAAACGCCTTGCCGCCCGCGGCCGCGAGACAGCGGCCGACATCGAGGCACGCCTCGCTCGCTCGACAACCGCTTTGCCAGCGAATCTGAGCGTCGCAAACATCGACAACAGCGGCGAGCTTGAGGCTGCCGGGCAGGAGCTGATCGAGTTGATCGAGGGACTGTTGCGCGAGGCATAAGCTTCGATTCGGCTATCGACGCAAAATAATGCTCGGTCCCTTCGGCCCACATTGATCGACACTGGATGGTGCATGGTTGTATCATTGCGGCAACTCGACCTCCGCGGCGCGATCAATACGACAGTTTTCCCCGCTTTCGTCTTGACTCCATAGGGGACGTCACGTATGCGACGCTCGACTAAAAGCGTAGGCGAACTGCGCCTTGTGTTCTTCGCGCGAGCGAAGTTGAACCGGCGGAACGAAGGTTCCGCTCCTCCGACTGGCAAAAAGACGGCCCCTTGCAAGAGGAGAGCCGGAACGAACATGAAAGGATAAACAATGTTCGCAGTCATCAAAACTGGCGGTAAGCAGTACCGCGTCAACGCCAACGACGTGCTGACCATCGAAAAGCTGGAAGCCGAAGCTGGTGCAACCATCGAATTCACCGAGATCCTGATCGTCGGCGAAGGCGAAACAGCGACCATCGGCGCGCCCTTCGTGGCCGGCGCCAAGGTCACGGCCGAAGTTGTCGAGCAGATGCGCGGCAAGAAGGTCATCGCCTTCAAGAAGCGTCGTCGTCAGAACTCCAAGCGTTCGCGCGGCCATCGTCAGCACCACACCGTGGTGCGTATCACCGACATCGTCGCAGCCTGAAACGCTGATAACTAGGTTTAAAGGAGCAATCCAATGGCACACAAAAAAGCTGGCGGTTCCTCGCGCAACGGTCGCGATTCCAATTCCAAGCGCCTCGGCGTGAAGAAGTTCGGTGGCGAAGTCGTCATTCCGGGCAACATCATCGTGCGTCAGCGCGGCACCCAGTGGCATCCGGGCGCAAACGTCGGCATGGGCAAGGACCATACCCTCTTTGCACTCACGGCGGGCAATGTGGACTACCGTACGAAGGCCAATGGCCGCGTATACGTGTCGATCATGCCGAAAGCCGAAGCAGCGGAATAAGCCGGTAGCGCTCTAAAACAGCCGGCGTCTCATCGACCCGGCTGGCCGCATCAGGTTCAGTTTAGAAAAAAGGGGAGATGGGGCGCCATCTCCCCTTTTTTCTTGTCCAACGAAGGAGACTGAACCATGCAAAGTCTGATGTTGAGGGATGACCAATCACGGTCACCCGAAGAACAACCAAGGCCTGATCGGCCGAGGAGTGATTGCCCTGTCTTGTTGTCGCAACGGCTCGTCCTGCGCGCACCCCACATCGAAGACATCGACGCCCTTGCCCATCTCGCCAACAACGCCGCAATCGCCACCATGGTGGCCCGCATGCCGCATCCTTACACGGCGAAAGACGCGGCCGACTTCGTGCGACGCACGAATATCGGCGAGATTGGCAAGTGCGTCTATGCCATCACAAAAGCGGATAACGGCGAGTTTCTCGGTTGCTGCGCGCTGGAGCCCAACCCGGCCGACGATACCATTCTGGAAATGGGTTACTGGCTGGGCGAACCCTACTGGAACAGGGGTTATGCCACTGAAGCAGCCCATGCGTTGATCGACATGGCCTTCCGCACCCGCGAATGGGTGAGCCGCATCGATGCGCGTTGCCGGGTGACCAACATCGCCTCCCGTCGCGTCATCCAGAAGTCCGGATTCCAGTTCCAGGGCACCGGCATGGTCGGCAACCTTGCCATGGGCGGCCCGGTCCCCGTCGAATGGTACAGGCTCGATCGAAAGACCTGGCTGTCCCTGAAGAGCTGGGGGGAAATGCGATGAGCGCGATGCTGGCAGAAAGACCAACCGTTGCGCCATCCGTGCCCGGCCCCTGCCCGGTCATCCAAACGGCACGCCTCGTCCTGCGTCCGCACCGGATGCAGGACGCCGATGCGATCGTCACATCGCTCAGCGACTTCGCCGTAGCCCGGATGTTGACGCGCGTACCCGTTCCCTACGACCAGGAGGACGGCCGTGACTGGCTGAACATGGTGACTTCGGGGATGAAGCCCGACTGGCATTTCGCCATCACGCTCGATGGTGTCCATGTCGGCGTGGCATCCCTGGAGGTCCGCCATGGCCTCTGGCACATCGGCTACTGGCTGAACCGCTTCTATTGGGGCAAGGGCCTGATGTCGGAGGCGGTTGATGCCGCCGTCGACCGCTTCTTGATGCGCATGCCACAAGCCGAAATCCTGGGTGGCGCTTTCGCCGACAACCCGGCCTCGCTGCGACTGCTGGAGGCAAGAGGCTTCCAGATCACGGGCGTCCGGGATGTCTTCTCCAAGGCGCGCAACACCATGGTGCCGCTCGTCGAATCAAGGCTATCGCAGGCGGACTTCGCCAACCGCCACCGCAAATCATAGCCGACGATACTCCGGGCGCCCGCCGCCCGGAGTTCATGCCTCCGCGAGTTCTACCCAGACCGGAAAATGGTCTGATCCGCGGGCGGAATTATCCACCTGACAGGCCTTGAGACGCCCGGTGAGGCCACCACTGATGAAGCAATAATCGAGATGCATACGCCGCGATCCATCGTCGCTGATCCAGCTATAGCCGTCCGTCGGGCGAGACTTCAGATGCGCCTCGGCATCGGTGGGGTAGCCCGCGCGGGGCGTGCGCCCGTAATAGGCGTCGTTCCGACCGACCATGGAGATGTATTCCGCACCTTCCGGTTCCATGTTGAAGTCCCCCATGATCAGGAACTCCGCCGGCAGCGGCGGATCCGGCAGGCCGAATTCGTTGACGCCCGTCAAGGCTCCACCTTCCTCGGCATAGAGTTGAACGCGATCCTTGAGGAAGACGATTTGTGCAAGCCGCTCGTCCGGCGAGATGTGATCGAGATGAACCGAATAGACCCGCAGCGCGCCGCCCGGAGCCTCGATGACCGTTTCCAGCGCGCCGCGCTGCAGGTTGAGCTTGTCGAATGTCCGGTTGCGCGGCAAAAGCAGGTTGCGGCTGGCGCGGATCGGATAGCGCGACAGCACCATGTTGCCGAACTGGAAACGCCGCTCGCGCAGCCGGCCATCGACCATCGCATGATCGACCAGCACGTCACAGGCCGGACCGAAAGCGGCAAAATAGGTGGGAAAGAGCGCCGAAAAGGTCTCGACCAGATCGGCGTAGTCGTTCCGGCTATAACCGCGCGTGACTTCCTGCAACGCGATGACGTCCGCCTCACGGATGCTGTCGGCGATCCGGCCCGGGTCGAAACGCCCGTCCTGGCCGAAACCATACTGGATGTTGTAGCTTACGAACTTCACGATACTCTTTGACCTCCGCGCCAAGCGGCTATATCGATGGCCGCAACTCTCCGCGCAGAACCTGACAGAAGAATTGACGGCAGCAAGATGAAATTTCTCGACGAAGCTAAGGTATATATTCGCTCGGGCGACGGCGGCGCCGGTGCTGTCTCGTTTCGGCGTGAAAAATTCATCGAGTTCGGCGGTCCTGACGGCGGCGACGGCGGTCGCGGCGGCGATGTCTGGGTGGAGGCCGTCAACGGCCTCAACACGCTCATCGACTTCCGTTTCCAGCAGCATTTCAAGGCCAAGACCGGCACCCACGGCATGGGCCGCAACCGCACCGGCGCCAATGGCGAAGATGTGACGCTGAAGGTTCCCGTCGGCACACAGATCTTCGAGGAAGACAACGAAACCCTGATCGTCGACATGACGGTCGAGGGCCAGCGTTTCCGCATCGCCAAGGGCGGCAATGGCGGCTTCGGCAATGCCCATTTCAAGACCGCGACCAACCAGGCGCCCGACTGGGCCAATCCCGGCCTAGAAGGCGAGGACATGACCGTCTGGCTGCGGCTGAAGCTGATCGCCGATGCCGGCCTCGTCGGCCTTCCCAATGCCGGCAAGTCGACCTTCCTGGCTTCGGTTACCCGCGCCCGGCCGAAGATTGCCAACTATCCCTTCACCACGCTGCATCCGAACCTCGGCGTCGCGACCATCGACGAGCGCGAATTCATCCTGGCCGACATTCCTGGTCTGATCGAAGGCGCGCATGAAGGCGTGGGCATCGGCGACCGCTTCCTCGGCCATGTCGAGCGCACACGCGTCCTGCTGCACCTTGTCTCCGCCCAGGAAGAAGAAGTCGGCAAGGCCTACAAGACCGTGCGCCACGAACTCGACGCCTATGGCGGCGGCCTGGACGACAAGCCGGAAATCGTCGCTTTGTCGCAGATCGACGTGCTCGACGAGGCGGAACTGAAGAAGAAGGCGGCCGAGCTGAAAAAGGCCTGTGGTCAGACCCCTCTCCTGCTCTCGGCCATCACCAACAAGGGCATGACGGATGCCTTGCGCGCGCTGCGTGACGTGATCGTTGCGGCACAGGGCAACCGGCCGCTTCCCGAGAAACGCGAAAAGAACCGCCGCAATCGTGATGACGACGGCAATCTTGAAGCCGGCCTGGACGAAGAAGGCGACGACTGATGTCCACCCGGCTCCGCTCGCTCTCCCGCGTCAAGCGGGTCGTCATCAAGATCGGCTCTGCCCTTCTGGTCGATCGCGGTTCCGGCATCAGGAAAGCCTGGCTCGATGCCATCTCGGATGACATCGCAGCTCTGAAGGCCCGTGGGACCGACGTGCTCGTCGTCTCCTCGGGCGCCATCGCGCTCGGCCGCACCGTGCTCGACATGCCCTCCGGCGCCCTGAAGCTCGAAGAGAGCCAGGCCTGTGCAGCCGTCGGCCAGATTGCGCTCGCACGTCACTGGTCGGAAAGCCTCTCGCGCCATCAGATGGTCGCCGGCCAGGTTCTGCTGACGCTCGGCGATACCGAAGAGCGCCGCCGCTATCTCAACGCGCGCGCCACTCTGAACCAGCTTTTGAAGATCGGCGCCGTACCGATCATCAACGAGAACGATACGGTCGCAACGACTGAAATCCGCTACGGCGACAACGATCGCCTGGCCGCCCGCGTCGCCACGATGGCGGGTGCCGACCTTCTCGTCCTGCTCTCCGATATCGACGGTCTCTACACGGCGCCCCCGCATCTTGATCCAGAAGCGAAATTCCTCGACACGATTGAGGAAATCACGCCCGCGATCGAAGCCATGGCCGGCGGCGCGGCCTCCGAACTGTCGCGCGGCGGCATGCGCACCAAGATCGATGCCGGCAAGATCGCAACCAGCGCCGGCTGCGCCATGATCATCGCGTCCGGCAAGACCATGAACCCGCTCGCAGCCATCGAGAACGGCGCTCGCCATTCCTGGTTCGCCGCGTCCCAATCTCCGGTCACGGCACGCAAGACCTGGATCGCCGGTCAATTACAGCCGGCGGGCACTCTTCAGGTCGACAATGGCGCCGAAGGCGCACTCCGCTCCGGCAAAAGCCTGTTGCCGGCCGGTGTCCGTTCGGTTTCCGGTGCCTTCCATCGCGGCGATACCGTTTCCATCGTCACGACCGAGGGGCGCGAGATTGCCCGTGGCCTGGCGGGTTACGACGCAGACGAAGCGCGCCGGATCTGCGGTCGCAAATCCAACGAAATCGAGAAGATCCTCGGTTATCCCGGACGCGCCGCCATGATCCATCGAGACGACCTCGTGATGACCGAACTCGGACAGCGGGATGCCGCAGCCGCAGACCGGAAGGATGCAGCCCATGCTTGATACCGTGTCGAACCAAAATTCCGTCGAAGGCCTGATGCTGGATATCGGTCGACGCGCCCGCGCGGCTGCACGCCCGCTGGCGATCGCCTCGACCGAAGCCAAGAACAAGGCGCTCTTGGCCATGGCCGATGCGCTTGTATCCGCCGAAGCGGACATCCTTGCCGCCAATGCGATCGACCTCAAGAATGCTGCAGAGGCAGGCGTCGCCGCCTCCTTTATCGACCGCCTGACCCTGAATTCCGACCGCGTCGCAGCCATCGCACAGTCGATGCGCGAGATTGCTGAATTGCCGGATCCCGTCGGCTCCATCATCGCCGAATGGGATCGCCCCAACGGCCTGCATATCGAGCGCGTCCGCACGCCGCTTGGTGTTATCGGCGTCATCTATGAGAGCCGACCGAACGTGACGGCCGATGCCGGCGCGCTGTGCCTCAAGGCCGGCAATGCCGTCATCCTGCGCGGCGGCTCCGATTCCGCCAATTCTTCGCGTCTTATTCATGCCTGCCTGGTCAAGGGCCTCGTTGCGGCCGGCCTGCCCGCCGATGCGATCCAGCTCGTGCCGACCACCGATCGCGCCGCCGTGGGTGCGCTTCTTTCCGGGCTCGACGGATCGGTCGACGTGATTGTTCCGCGTGGCGGCAAGAGCCTCGTTGCGCGTGTCCAGCAGGAAGCCCGCGTACCAGTCTTCGCCCATCTCGAGGGTCTCTGCCATGTCTATGTCGACGGCTCTGCCGATCTCGACATGGCGAACAAGATTGTCGTCAACGCCAAGATGCGGCGGACCGGCATCTGCGGATCTGCCGAAACCCTGCTGATCGACAGCGCGGCAATCGCCACCCATCTGCAGCCGCTGATCGAGGCGCTGACGGAAGCCGGTTGCGAAGTCCGCGCCTCGGCCACAGTGCTGCGCATCATTCCAGGCCTCAAGGCCGCGACCGATGAGGACTGGCGTACCGAATATCTCGACGCGATCATCTCCGTTGCTGTTGTCGATGGCATCGGTGGCGCCATTGATCACATAGCCCGCTATTCGTCGAACCACACGGAAGCGGTGATCGCCGAAGACCCTGCAGTGGTCGAACGCTTCTTCAATGAGATTGATTCAGCCATCCTGCTGCACAATGCCTCGACGCAATTTGCAGACGGTGGCGAGTTCGGCATGGGCGGCGAGATCGGCATTGCGACCGGCAAGATGCATGCTCGCGGCCCGGTCGGCGTCGAACAGCTCACGTCGTTCAAGTACCGCGTTCGCGGCAACGGCCAGGTCCGTCCCTGACGTGGCGGAAACGGCACTCGCCCATCGCCATACGGTCATGCCGCATGCCGAACGCGGCATGGTGATCGGCCTCTTCGGAGGCTCCTTCAATCCACCACACCAGGGGCACCTGCTCGTGGCCGAAATCGCCTTGCGGCGTCTCAGTCTTGACCAGCTCTGGTGGTTGGTAACACCGGGCAACCCGCTGAAGAGCCAGAAGGAATTGGCACCGCTCGCTGAGCGCCTGGCCGCCTGCGAGACGCTTGCCGTAGACCCACGGATCAAGGTCACCGCCTTCGAGAAAACGCTCGGAACGAGTTACACCGCAAAGACGCTGGAATTCATCCGCGCCCGCAATCCGCATGTGCATTTCATCTGGATTATGGGGGCCGACAACCTCGCCGGTTTCCACCGCTGGCAACGCTGGCAGAAGATCGCGAGCACCTTCCCAGTTGCCGTCATCGACCGGCCAGGATCGACCCTCGCCTATCTCTCGTCGAAGATGGCGCGGACGTTCGATTATGCTCGGATCGACGAGGAAGATGCGGGGGTGCTGTGGCAGAAGCGGGCGCCGGCATGGACCTTCATTCACGGGCCGCGCTCGACGCTGAGTTCCTCTGCGATCAGGGCGGCTGCGCACAAACCATGAGACAGACGATCAAGGCTGACATTTTCCACCATGCCTTGAAAGATTAACAGATCAGTGCCACCTTTTATCTGCGATCCCAGTTAGGAGAATCGCAGACGTGCTGTTCTGTTTTGCCAAGGAAAGGACGAACTCTGACAACAGTACACACCAAGGGACGCGCTTCCCGCGCTATCCCGAAGAGCATGGAACGTGGCGCCGATGCTGCAGCCCGTGCGCTTGAGCTGGTCCTCGCAAGCCTCGAGGACTCAAAGGCAGAAGACATCGTCTCCATCGACATTGCCGGAAAATCGGCGCTGGGCGACTACATGGTGGTCGTATCCGGACGCTCGAACAGGCATGTTTCGGCGATCAGCGAACATCTCATTTCCGACCTCAAGGACGAAGGCATGGGCTCTGCCCGCGTCGAAGGCCTGGAGACCGGCGATTGGGTCCTGATCGACACCGGGGACATCATCGTGCATGTGTTTCGACCTGAAATCCGCGAATTCTACAACCTGGAAAGGATGTGGGCAGCGCCGGAGATCGAGGATCGCCTGCACTGAAAACGGCCGGCCGTCCGTCGGACGGTCCCGAAGCCGGATTGACACGGCGGGGCTCTTCCTGCCGATAGAGATGGTTTTGTGACCTGAAACTGGAACTGCCCGCATGAAAATTGGCATCTATGCCGTTGGCCGGCTGAAAACCGGACCAGAGAAGGAACTCGCGTCCCGCTATCTGGACCGCTTCGCCAAGGCCGGACCGCAATGCGGCCTCGAATTCACACGCTCCGTGGAGCTGAACGAAAGCCGCGCCGGCAATGCCGACACCAGAAAGCGCGAGGAAGCCCAAGAGCTTTCCCGCCAGATCCCCGACGGCGCGCTCATCGTGGTCCTCGACGAGCGCGGCAAGGCCTTCGACAGTGCCGAATTCGCCAAATTCGTCGGTGACGCAGCCGATAACGGCCAGCGCGATATGGCCTTCGTCATCGGCGGTGCCGATGGTATCGATCCCGACCTTAGAGATCGCGCCCGCCTCGTCCTCAATCTCGGCAAGCTCACCTGGCCGCACCAACTCGTGCGCATCCTGATCGCCGAGCAACTCTATCGGGCCGTGACCATCCTGACGGGACACCCCTATCACCGCGTTTGATTCACCGAGACCGATCGGCGAGGCAATGCTTTGCCTTGGCCGCAAATCAGCGTATTTTCGCGGCCGAACCGGATAGAGCCCTTGCCCATTGTCGCCAGAGATACAGCAGCCGTCATTGAAGGCCGCCGCCACAAGGCCGGTCTGGCGGTGGCTTGCCTTCTCGGAGGCCTCCTGGCTTCGGCTTCGCCGATTTCAACCCGAGCCCAGCAGACCCCGGCACCGGCCTCTGGCACGACAACCGGATCGCTGCCGACAACCCTGACTCAGACGGGCGACCGTGTCGTCGCGGAGCCAGCACCGGACCCGGCGCTGGAACTGCGCTCAAAACGCGATCAGGTGAGCGCCGAGCTGCAGGCCATCGCGTCCAGCATGAAGCTGTCGGAAGAAAAGACGACAGAACTGCAGAAAAGCATCGACGATCTCGAGAAGACCTCGGAGAGCCTGAAGACGGCGCTGATCGAGTCCGCCCAGCGTCGCAAGGATATCGAGAAGCAGATCAGCGAAGGCGAGAAGCGCCTGGCTGACATCGGCCTGCGTGAGGACAATATCCGTGCCTCGTTCCGCGAACGTCGGTCGATGCTGGCTGAGGTTCTGGCAGCCCTTCAGCGCATGGGACGGAACCCGCCGCCCGCTCTTCTCGTCAGCCCCGAGGATGCCTTGGGCTCGGTGCGCACCGCGATCCTGCTCGGCGCCGTCGTACCCGGGATCCGCCACGAGACGGACAAGCTGGCCGCTGATCTCGAAGAGTTGATCGCGCTCCGCGACGCCGGGAAAAAGGAAATGGATGGCATGGTAGCCGCCATTGCCAACCGCCAGGAAGAAGAGCGGCGGATGGACTTGCTAGTGGCGGAAAATGAGAGGCTCGCCCGCACCAACTCCCTCCAGCTTCAGGCCGAACGCAAGCAATCAGAGGCACTTGCCGAGCGAGCGTCGACGATGGAAGCGCTGATCCGTTCGCTGGAAAACGAGATCACCTCGGTCCGGCAGGCGGCCGAGTTAGCGAGGGCAGAAGAGCTGAAAAGAAGCCAGATGAGCGAGGAGCAGCGGGCCCGCGCCCTGGAGCTCGCCCAGTCTGGACTGCCCGATAAAAACCGCATTGCGCCAGCATATCCTTTCTCTGATCTGAAGCAGAAACTGGAATTGCCGGTTGCCGGCGAAACCCTGCGGCAGTTCGGTGATCCGGACGGAACAGGCCACCAGGCTCAGGGCGTCGTTATTGCCTCACAGCCCGGCGCGCTCGTGACCGCACCGGCGGATGCATGGGTAGTGTTTGCTGGAAATTTCCGAAGCTACGGCCAGATGATCATTCTGAACACGGGCGACGGCTATCACATGGTGCTATCGGGCATGGACCGGATCAGCACCAGTCAAGGCAAGTTCGTGCTCTCCGGGGAGCCTCTGGCGACCATGGGTGAGAAAAGAGTGGCAAGCGCCACCGCTTTGGCGCTGGAAACCGATCGGCCGACGCTTTACATTGAACTTCGGAAAGACGGTAAACCGGTTGATTCCCGTCCCTGGTGGGCCGGAGGCGATTCTGGAAAGGCACAGAATGATACGTAGGGTCTCTCTTCTTCTCGTCGGCGCACTGATGGGCGCAACTGCGATGAGCGTCATCTATTCGGCAGGTGTTCCGGCGCAAGCGGCGGGCAATTCTACCTATAAAGAACTCTCCATCTTCGGCGACGTCTTCGAGCGCATCCGCGCCCAATACGTCACGCCGCCAGACGAGAACAAGCTGGTCGAAAGTGCCATCAATGGCATGTTGACCTCGCTCGACCCGCATTCTGTCTACATGAACGCCAAGGATGCGGCCGACATGCAGACCCAGACCCGCGGTGAATTCGGCGGCATCGGCATCGAAGTCACGATGGAAGAAGAGCTGGTCAAGGTCATCACCCCGATCGATGACACGCCCGGCGCCAAGGCTGGCATCCTCGCTGGCGACTTCATCTCCGAGATCAACGGCGAAAGTGTTCGCGGTCTGAAGCTCGAGGAAGCCGTCGAGAAGATGCGCGGCGCGGTCAACACGCCGATTAAGCTGACCATCCTGCGCGAAGGCGCCGACAAGCCGATCGAGCTCAGCGTCACGCGCGAAATCATCCCGATCCGGGCTGTGAAGTCCCGCGTTGAAGGCGATGTCGGCTATCTCCGCGTCATCTCTTTCACCGAGAAGACCTATGACGACCTGGAAGCCGCGATTGAGAAGATCAAGAAGGAATTGCCGGGCGACAAGCTGAAGGGCTATGTCCTCGACCTGCGCCTCAATCCGGGCGGTCTTCTCGATCAGGCGATCTACGTCTCTGACGCCTTCCTGGAGCGTGGCGAAGTGGTTTCCACCCGTTCGCGCGATCCGCAGGACACCCGTCGCTTCAACGCGACGGCGGGCGATCTGACCGACGGCAAGCCAGTCATCGTGCTGGTCAACGGCGGCTCCGCCTCGGCATCCGAGATCGTGGCCGGCGCTCTGCAGGACCTGAAGCGTGCGACGGTGCTTGGCACCCGCTCCTTCGGCAAGGGATCGGTTCAGACGATCATCCCGATGGGCGAAAAGGGTGCGTTGCGCCTGACGACGGCGCTCTATTACACGCCGTCGGGCAAGTCGATCCAGGGCACCGGCATCGAGCCGGACATCAAGGTCGACCAGCCGCTGCCGGAAGAGCTCCAGGGCAAGGTTCGCACCGAAGGCGAATCCTCGTTGCCTGGCCATATCAAGGGCCAGAACGAGAGCGAGGAAGGCTCCGGCTCCGTCGCTTACGTTCCGCCGGAAGCTAAGGACGACGTCCAGCTCAACTATGCGCTCGATCTGCTGCGCGGCGTAAAGAACGACCCGGCCTTCCCGGCCGATCCTCAGAAGGCGTCGCTTCAGTAAAGCACTTGAATTGGCCGCCCGCGTATCGATGATGCGCGGGCGGCCTTTTCGTATCTGGGCCTTCGGCATCACTGGAAGTTTCGCATGGACCTTCATGCACCGCTCGGTCAGGAGCGAAAGGACAAGAACCGGAGAGGCGGGCGCCTCCGCCTGTCCACCGTATCATCGGTGATTGCTGTTCTGGCGCTGACAGGCCTGTCTGCCTGGACGGCACTCTCGCCAGTGGCCCTGCGCACCGAACCACCGATCGGTCTGACACCCACACCACCTGACGCAAAGAACGTTGCCGAAGCCGAGACGGCTGTCGACCCGACGGAACGCCCCACGGGCTTGGCAACGAGCGGCCCGAACGACGGCGCCGTGATCCGTCGCACCACGACGGCGGACGGCAATACCGTCACCACCTTCAGTCCGAATGCCAGGCAGGGTCCCGTCGTCATCGGCGCCAGCTCGACCCAGGATCCCCGTCTTGCGGGACAGCCCAATGAAGATCTGATCGAATTGACGGACGCCGGAGAGCTTCCGACCGTCTCCGCCTCCGGTCTTCGCCCCGTCGATTTCTACGCCCGGCGATGGTCCGGTGCGCGGGGTACCCGGATCGCGATCGTCATCGGCGGCATCGGCCTCAGCCAGACCGGCAGCCAGAAGGCCGTCACCGACCTCCCCGAAGACATCACGCTCGCCTTTGCCGCAACCGGCAACAGCTTGCAGCGCTGGATGCAGGAGGCACGGCGCAAGGGACACGAGATCGTCCTGCAGGTGCCGATGGAGCCTTTCGACTATCCGGCCATGGATCCGGGACGCGGCACCCTGCTGACCGAAAAGGCGGCAGCCAGCAATCTTGCCAACCTCCACCAGGCCATGGCGCAGATCACCAATTACACCGGGATCATGAACTACATGGGCGCCCGCTTCATGGCCGACGACAAGGCCATGGATCCTGTGATGCGCGACATCGGTAAACGCGGTCTGATGTTCCTCGATGACGGCTCGACCGCACGATCGCTCTCAGGCGATTTCGCCAAGGCGATCGGCATCCCGCACGCCTATGCGGACGTCATGATCGACGCCCAGGTTGATCGTCAGGCGATCCTTGCCAAGCTCGACGAGCTGGAGCGCATCGCACGGCGCAACGGCCAGGCGATCGGCGTTGGTGCGGCCTTCGACGAAACGATTGCAGCCGTCGCCGAGTGGCGCAACGAGGCTGTCGCCCGCGGCATCGAATTTGTCGGCGTCTCTGCGCTGGCCAACGAAAACAGACCCTGAGGATACCATGACCGAGCACCTGTCGAACAAGCCCAAGGTAAAGGCCGAGGATCTTCCCTATCGTCCCTGCGTCGGGATCATGGTGCTCAACCGGGAAGGTCTGGTCTGGTCTGGCCGGCGTATTGCAGAAGGCAATTCCGAATATGACGGCTCGCCACAGCTTTGGCAGATGCCGCAAGGCGGCATCGACCCGGGTGAAGATGCGCTGCCGGCCGCCATGCGCGAGCTCTACGAGGAAACCGGCATGAAGACCGTGTCGCTACTCGCCGAGGCAAGCCGCTGGATCAATTACGACCTCCCTGCAGAACTGATCGGCATCGGCTTGAAGGGCAAGTTCCGCGGCCAGACCCAGCGCTGGTTTGCCTTCCGCTTCGAAGGCGACGAAAGCGAGATCGCCATCAACCCGCCGCCTGGTGGTCACGAGGCGGAGTTCGATGCCTGGGCCTGGAAGCCTATGCAGGAGTTGCCGGATTTGATCGTGCCCTTCAAGCGCCGCGTCTACGAAGAAGTAGTCGCAGAGTTCGCCCATCTGGCAAAGTAAGGTTAGCCCTCAGCCTTTGCACTGGTCCCGCCGATAGCGCTGCACGTGATCGACGAGAGCACGCAGTTTCGGCGCCATGTTGCGGCGATTGGGAAAGTAGAGATAGAAGCCCGGATAGGGCTTCAGATAGCCATCGAGAACCGAGACGAGTTCGCCGCTTTCGAGATATGGCTCGAAGGTCTCGCGCACCGCATAGGTGAGCCCCGCACCCGCCAGCGCCATGCGAAGCATCAACCGCAAATCGTTGGTGGTGATCTGCGGCGTAATCGCCACGTCGAAGCTGCGCCCGTCCTCCTCGAACTCCCAGGGTGCCGGAACCTCGTCCGGCGCCGGTCGCCAGCCGATGCAGCGATGCTGAGCAAGCTCCTTCGGATGCTGAGGCACACCGTGACGGGCAAGATAGGCGGGTGAGGCGACCACTGCCTCGCATTGCGCACCCGTCAGCGGGATCGCCACCATATCTTTTTCGATCACCTCGCCCAGCCGCACGCCCGCATCGAAGCCGCGGGAAACGATGTCCCAGGTCTCGTCGGTCACCGTCACATCGATGGTAATATCAGGATGCGCCTCGGCAAAGCTGCCCAGCAACGGCCCGGACAGAAAGGCGTCGGCAATCGAGGTGACGGCAATCTTCAAGTGCCCCGCCGGCCTAATATCTCCGCCGAGATCCTCAAGCGCGGCCCCGATATCCGCCATCGGACGGCCAAGCATCGCCAACAGTCTCGTCCCGGATTCGGTTAGCCGAACACTGCGCGTCGTGCGCACCACAAGCGCGATGCCACAGGCGTTTTCAAGCCGCTGAACGCCCTGGCTGACAGCAGAGCGGGTTACACCGAGGCGCCGGGCGGCGGCGGCAAAACTCTGCTCCTCGGCAACCGCGAGAAACAGCGGCAACAGGTTCAAATCCAGCATCATTGTAAAGCACAACTCACCAATGTGGTCATCATCAGATGGATACCGACGACAACGCCACCCGTCTAGGGTCCCTTGCATCGGCAAAGCAATCCGCGCCGACCCACAAGACGAGAGGATTTCTCAATGACCATTACCATCAGATCGATCCTAACCGGCGCGCTTGTCCTCGCCACCCTCCCCATGGCCCTGACCCAGGCAGCAGCAGCCGATACAGCTTGCGTCACATCAGGCGCAGAAAGCCCGCTGGAACTGCATCGCGACTGGATCATGGAAGGCTGGGAACGGCGCGAAGGCGACCCCGCCTTCGTCTTCGCCACGAAGATGCAGCGCTATTACGATCTCGAGCAGACAGAAGGCGTGTTCTACGACAATTTCGCCCCCGGCAAGACGCAACTCTTCAGCGATTCCAGCCGCTACGGCGCCAACTGGGAAGATCTGCAAAATGCCGCACGCTCCGTTCTCCACGGTCTGACCTCAGGCCATGACCAGCTGGTCGACGGCAAGGTTGCCTCCACCACGCTCGGCTTCGTCGGCCGTCTCGAACGGCTGAATGGGGAGGTTCTGGCCTTTGACGGCCGTTCTCAGCTTGGCTGGACCTGCACGGATGGCGCCTGGAAGATCCACCAGGAGCTGAACTATGCCTGGGTCGTCGAACCCGAAACCATTGTCGATGTGCTGGGAAAGGGAGAACTCACTCCGTGAGCGATGACGCCCAGGCAAGCCATCCCTATGTCGGTCTATGGGTGACGGAGGACGGGCATATCCGCCACGAACTTCTGCCCAACAACCGCTATGTCGAAGCACGCGGCAATCGCGAGCGGGCCTATCTCGGCCGCTACAAGGTAACCGGAACCCATATCGACTATTGGGACGACACGGGCTTTACCGCTGACGGCGATTTTCGCGATGGTGTCCTCTACCATGCCGGCATGGTCTTGCGCCGGGAACGCTGATCCCGATCCTTTGAAGGGCGGCTCCTCGGAGCCGCCCTATTGCTTGACACGCCATCATGCAGCAGCACTAGCACCGGTCCCCACGGCAAAATCTTCATCCGCCCAGCCGGTCATGCCGCCGATCATCACCTTGACCCTGCGCCCCAACCGCGCAAGCCGAAGCGCCGCCCGATCGGTGCCGTTGCAATGCGGTCCGGCGCAATAGACGACGAACAGCGTATCCTCGGGCCATTCCGCCATCTTCCGCTCGGTCATCTTGCCATGCGGCAGATTGATCGCACCGGGCACATGCCCCCGTTCGAACAGCTTTGGCCCTCGAACGTCGAGCAACACGAAGTCGGGATCACCTCGGCTAAGGGATTCGTGTACGTCCCAGCAATCTGTCTCGAAGGAAAGTCTTGCCGCATAATGTACAGCAACCAAGGCAGGTTCGGCGGCGGGGATTTCACTGACGAGGCTCGGCATGACGGGTTCCTTTCATTCGAACGATGAGAGGACCTTGCATTCGGGCAAGCTTCGATGAAACTGGCGTGAATGACAACATGCGTAAAGATCACGCCAATGATACGCCATCATCGCAGGGATGCCGCGGACCGTTACGGGACTGACGTCTCGAGCAATGCGCCGGGATGGGAAGCCCAGCCGCAAACGGCGTCTTTCGCCAGTTCGCCACTGACCGGTCCACGTGTCGTCACATTGGCCTATGACGGCCTCTGTACCTTCGAGTTCGGCGTTGCGGTGGAAGTGTTCGGCCTTGCCCGGCCGGAAATGGGAAAGAACTGGTATCGCCACGCCACAGCCGCCATTGAACCCGGCCTTTTGCGCGCAGCCGGCGGACTGACTGTGACGGCGACAGGAGGGCTGACACTCCTCGAAGAGGCCGATCTCATCGTCGTCCCCGGCTGGCGCGGGATCGCAGAGCCCGTCCCTGCCTCGCTGCTTCAGGCCTTGCGCGCCGCCCACAGCCGAGGTGCGCGACTGATGTCGCTCTGCTCCGGTGTAGCAGTGCTCGCCGCCACGGGTCTGCTCGATGGTCGCCGTGCCACCACCCATTGGCGCTATGCCGATGCGATTGCGGCTCGCCATCCCGAAATCCGCCTCGACCCGGATGTGCTCTATGTCGACGAGGGCGAAATCCTGAGCGCCGCCGGAAGTGCGGCCGGCATTGATCTCTGTCTGCATGTGGTGCGCCGCGATTTCGGCGCAGAGGCCGCCAACAGCGTCGCCCGGCGCCTCGTCGTGCCACCCCATCGGGAGGGCGGCCAGGCGCAATTTATCGTCAAGCCCGTGCCGCAGGAGCGAGAGGGCCAGCGACTTGGTCCACTGCTGGATTGGATCGACACCAATCTGCAGCGCGACGTGACACTCGCCGAGATGGCTGCCCGCGCCGGCATGAGCACACGGACCTTCCAGCGAAGGTTTCGCGACCTGACCGGCACAAGCCCCGGCGAGTTTCTGCTCACCCGCAGGCTGCGCCACGCATGCGATCTGCTGGAACGGCAGGCAAGACTGTCGCTTGATGACGTCGCGCTGGCCTCGGGCTTCGGCACGCCGGCAACGCTGCGTCACCATTTTCGCGCGCGCCTCTCCACCAGTCCCGCGGCCTATCGAGCCCGTTTCGCACAGGCATCTTGAGATAGATTTGGGTTTTATCGAAGGTTCGGTGGCGCACAGGGCGCAGGAAGATTAGCGCTCAGCCGATGCGGCGTCTTCCGCGCTTTCCTCGATCCGCTCCATATCGTCGTCGGACAGGCCGAAATGATGGCCGATTTCATGGATCAACACATGGGTGATGATGTCACCCAGCGTCTCCTCGTTCTCGGCCCAATAATCGAGGATCGGACGGCGGTAAAGGATGATGCGGTTCGGCACCATGCCCGTTTCCATGGAAAATCGCTCGGACAGACCCTGGCCCTCGAACAGGCCCAGAAGATCAAAAGGCGTTTCGAGCGCCATGTCTTCGAACACTTCGTCGGTCGGGAAGTCAGTGATCTCGATGATGAGATCCTTGCTGAGGTCGCGGAATTCTTGCGGCAGGTGGCCATAGGCCTCGATCGCCAGCGACTCGAATGTGCTGATCGTCGGGGCGTGCCGTTCGTGCCAATCCTCGCTCTGGTCTATGCGGGCCATGAATACTCCTTACTGCCCCGAGATATAGGATGTTTGCAGCGCCATTTCGAGAGTGAATTCAATAGAGGAATAAATTCTCATTTGAATCCGGTTGACTCTCGCGCGAAGCTCTGGAATCCATAGGAACAAATAGAGAACAATTCACCAGGAGAGATCGTCATGGGCGAGAGCCCTCAGGCGCGCGAGACCCTTTTTGCCTTGCGAGAGGCGATTGCCCGGATCGAGGGAAAGCCGGACCATGCCGCGCGCCTGACGGCGGGCATGAGCCCGCAGGCAGCACAAGCAGCGCCTGAGGAAAAGCGGGAGAGGCAAGGGCTTTTCGATGCCATGATGGGTGAGATCCTTGCCCGGGGAACGCTGGTTGAACTGAGAGGTCTGCGGTTGCAGCAGGCAGGCTCTGTGACCGGCTTCGGTTTGGCCCTTGCCCTCATGGCTGCGGGACAGACTGAAAAGGTGAGGCAGCGCCTGCTATTTGTCGCCGATCCCCATGTCGTGCGCGAAGCCGGCCTTGCCTATGCACCGGGCCTCCTCGACTTCGGCCTGTCCACTGCCGGGCTGGTCCATGCCCTGCCACGCCGCATCGAGGATGCGCTGTGGCTCACAGAGGCAGCACTCGCCTCGCGCGCCTTTTCCACCGTGCTTTTCGAAGTGCACGGCAATCCAAAGAAATTCGGCCTCACCGAGAGCCGGCGCCTGAGCCTGAAAGCTCGCGCCACCGGTGGCAGGCTGTTGATCCTCCGCCAGGCGGGCGAGGAGGAGGCTTCCAGCGCTCTTCTTCGCCTGTCTGTCGAACCCGCGCCGGCGGCGGCGCGCCATCTCGCCGACGGGTCCCTGCTGGGCGGCAGCATCGGGTCACCCGTCTTTCACATCACACTTGAGAAATCCCGCATCCCGGGCTCACCCGAACTCATTCTGGAGTGGAATTCCGATGAACGCCGCCTTCACCTCTACGACCATTTCAAATCATCTGGTCTCGGATCGCCGCATCCTCTCGCTCTTTTTCCCCAAACTGCCGACAGACCGCATCGCCCGGCGCCGATGGGGTCTCTCCTGGCGTTTACCCCCCGCCTCGACCGCGCATCCTGAATATCCGCCGCTGGCCTGTGCCGGCCGGGTGGCGAATGCCATGCGCATCACGGCACTGGACGAGACATCGGAAACCTTTGGTCTCCGGATCGGACAAGGTCTGGCCGAAGCGCGTGCCATCTGTGCGAACCTCGACGTGATCGAGGCCGATCCCGCAGCAGACCGCACGCTGCTCAACGCCATCGCGGACTGGTGCGACCGCTACACCCCCTTGGTGGCCCTGGACGGTGACGACGGCCTGATGCTGGATATCACTGGCTGCGCCCATCTCTTCGGTGGCGAAGAAAAACTGCTCGAGGATGCCGAGCGCCGCCTGACAGCTTTCGGCCTCGCCGTCCGCATTGCGGTCGGCCCGACACCGGGCCTCGCACGCGCCTGTAGCCGCTTTGGCGGTCCGCAGCGTGTCACACCGTCCGAGGCAGCCGCAGCACTCGCCCCCCTGCCACTCGCATCGCTGCGCCTTGAGCCCCAGACGGTCATCGATCTCGCCCGGGTTGGCCTGAAGACGGTTGCCGACCTGCTCGCAGCCTCCAGACCACCCATCACGCGCCGCTTCGGCGCGGGTCCGATGCTGCGTCTTGATCAGGCCCTCGGCCGGGAAGGCGAACCGATCTCGCCACGCCGCCATCTGCCACTCCTGTCCGCTGAACGCCGCCTCGCCGAACCGATCATGACCGAGGATCAGGTCCTTGATCTCGCCGGCCGTCTGGCAGCAGGCCTGAAGACATCGCTTGAGGCACGCGGCGAAGGCGGTCGCCTCTTCGAACTTCTGGTATTCCGCGTTGACGGCCGTGTCTTCCGCATCGAGGTCAGCGCCTCCGCCCCTTTGCGTGATGCAACCCGCATCCGGTCGCTGTTCGAGGAGCGGCTCGCCGTGCTGCGGGATGATCTCGACGCCGGCTTCGGCTTCGAACTCGTCCGCCTCAACGTGCTCTTGAGCGAGACCTTCGATGCCCGCCAACCGGCCCTCGCCGGAGAGGAGGGCAACTCCGAAGGCCTAACCCGTTTTCTGGATCAGGTTTCAGCCCGTTTGGGCGAGCGCGCCTTGCGACTGCCCGTGCCGCTTGCCAGCCATTGGCCGGAGAGAGCGACAATGCATGCGACGGCAAGTGATGCGCTGAAGGGGCTCGATATCCCGGGGGCCCGGATGGATATGGCCGCAAGGCCGGTTCGCGGCCTGCGTCCCTTGCGGCTGCTCGATCGTCCTGAAGAGGTCGAGGTCATGTCCGCCGTGCCCGACGGCCCGCCGGCAAGCTTCCGCTGGCGTCGTGTCCAGCGGCGCATCCTGCGGGCAGAAGGACCGGAACGGCTTGCCCCGGAATGGTGGGTCGATGGCGAGGATGCCCCGCCGCGGGATTATTTCCGCATCGAGGACACCGAAGGCCAACGCTTCTGGCTTTATCGCCAGGGCCTCTATGAGCGGCGAACCGTCCACCCGACCTGGTTCCTCCAGGGCTTCTTTGCGTGAGGCAAACGCGATGACCATGAGGCCCTTTTACGAGATCGGACTGCGCAGCAATTTCTCCTTTCTGGATGGCGCCTCCCATCCCGAGGAACTGGTGGAACAGGCACTTTCCCTTGGCCTTTCCGGCCTCGGTCTTGCCGATCGAAATACGGTTGCGGGTGTCGTGCGCCTGCATGCTTCGGCCAAGCTGAACGGTCTCGAATTTCGCCCTGGTGCCCGTCTCCTCTTTGATGACGGCACGCCGGAGCTTCTCGCCTATCCGATGAACCGCAAGGGGTGGGGCCATCTCTGTCGAATGCTGAGCGCCGGCAATCTGCGTTCGAAAAAGGGCATCTGCACGCTTTGGGAGACCGATCTCCGCGACTGGGCGGAACATCTTCTTTTTATTGCCATACCGCCTTCACTGCCCAAAGTGGCCGATGTCGAGAGGTTCGAGACGGCGCTTGCCCGTATCAGGCCCTGGCTTGGGGATCGCCTGCATCTGGCTCTCGTTCCTCGCTATGACGGCCTCGACAACAAGACCTTCAGCGAGCTCGACGGGATAGCGAGAAGGCTCGGCCTTCCGCTCATCGCGACAAACGATGCATTCTACCATGCTCCGGAACGCAAACCCGTGGCCGACGTGGTCGTGGCAATCCGAGAGCATGTGCCGATTGCCGAAGCCGGCTTGCGCCTGCATGCCCATGCCGAACGGCACCTGAAAAGCCCGACCGAAATGGCGCGCCTGTTCCGTGCCTGGCCGGAAGCCATCGACAACAATGTCCACTTCTTTAGCCGGCTTCAATTTTCTCTCGATGAACTGTCCCACCAGTATCCCGACGAGATCTTCGACGGCGAATCTCCGGCTTTGGCGCTGCGCCGGCTGACCTATGAAGGTGCACGAAAGCGCTACCCGGATGAAATTCCCCGCAAGGTCCTCGGCCTTCTCGACTATGAGCTGAAACTGATCGCCGAGAAGCGTTACGAGCCCTATTTTCTGACGGTCTACCGCATCGTCTGTCATGCGCGCGACGTGGGCATCCTCTGCCAAGGCCGCGGGTCTGCCGCCAATTCCGCTGTCTGCTTCTGCCTCGGCATCACCGAAGTGGACCCACAGAAGACGACCCTGCTCTTTGATCGCTTCCTGTCCACCGAACGCGATGAACCGCCTGACATCGATGTCGACTTCGAGCACGAGAAGCGCGAGGAGGTGATCCGGTTCATCTACGAGACCTATGGCCGGGAACATGCGGCGCTGACGGCCGCCGTCATCAGCTACCGCGCCCGCTCGGCCGGCCGCGAGGTCGCCAAGGCATTCGGCATGTCGGATGATGTTCAATCGGCGCTTGCAGGCTCGATCTGGGGCTGGTGGACCAGCGATTTCACCGAGGATCAGGCAAAGGCCGCCGGGCTCGACCTCAAGGATCCGACCACCCGCCACGTCCTCGCCTATGCCCAGGCCTTGCAGAATTTTCCGAGACATCTCTCCCAGCATGTCGGCGGCTTTGTCATCACCCGGGACCGCCTCGACGAAGTCGTCCCGATCATGAACACGGCGGACGGCCGCTACATGGTCGAATGGGACAAGGACGATCTCGATACGCTGAAGATCCTCAAGATCGACGTGCTGGCGCTCGGCATGCTCACCTGCCTGGCCAAGGCCTTCAAGCTGCTTTCCAGCCATTATGAGCGCCACGAGACCCTCGCCTCGGTCAACGAAGACCAGCGCGGCGAAGTCTACGACATGATCTGCCGTGCCGATACGCTCGGCGTCTTCCAGATCGAAAGCCGGGCCCAGATGAGCATGCTGCCCCGGCTGAAACCGCGCGAGTTCTACGATCTGGTCATCGAGGTCGCCATCGTCCGCCCCGGCCCGATCCAGGGCAACATGGTCCATCCCTATCTCAAGCGACGTGCGGACAAACTCGCGGGCCGGCCGATCGACTATCCCAGTCCCGAACTCCGCCAGGTGCTGGAGCGTACGCTGGGCGTGCCGCTCTTCCAGGAACAGGCCATGCAGATCGCCATCACTGCTGCCGGTTTCACCCCCGCCGAAGCCGACAAGCTGCGCCGCGCCATGGCAACCTTCCGCCGCACCGGTCAGGTTTCCAGCTTCCAGAAACGCATGGTCGAAGGCATGGTCGAACGCGGTTACGACCCGGACTTCGCCGCCCGCTGCTTCAGCCAGATCGAGGGTTTCGGCGAATATGGTTTCCCGGAAAGCCATGCGGCCTCCTTCGCCCTGCTCGTCTACGTCTCCTGCTGGTTCAAGGCCTTCTATCCGGACATCTTCTGTGCCGCGATCCTGAATTCCCAGCCGATGGGCTTCTATGCGCCGGGCCAGCTGGTGCGCGATGCCCGCGAGCACGGCGTCGAGATCAGGCCCGTCGACGTCAATCATTCCGTCTGGGATTGCACGCTGGAAGGAGATGAACAGGAGAAGCCCGCCTTCGATCCCGCCCGCATTGCATCTCGCCACCGCTCCATGGCCCGTGTGATCAAGAGCAGCCATGCCGTGCGTCTTGGTTTTCGCCAGATCAAGGGTATCTCGGAGAGCGAAATGGCGCTTCTCGTCGAGAGGCGTGGGCAAGGTTATGATTCCGTCCGGGACCTCTGGCTGCGCACGCGCCTGCCCCGCGCAGCGATCGAGAAACTCGCCGATGCTGATTGCTTTTCCTCTCTCGGTCTTAACCGACGCGATGCGCTTTGGGCCGCCCAGGCGCTCGATGCGGGAGCGGCCGTCGAAGACCTGCCGCTCTTCCTGACACTTCCGGGCGCCGATCTGCAGCAGGAGGCAGAGGTGATCCTACCTCGCATGCTGCCGGGCGAAGAAGTCCTCAGCGATTATCGGACCCTGTCCTTTTCGCTCAAGGCCCACCCCTTGTCCTTCCTGCGCGAGGCCATGCAGCGGGCAGGCCTCAAATCGGCGGCCGACCTTGAAAACATGGCCCATGGGGCGAAGGTGGAGATCGCCGGCCTGGTTCTGGTGCGCCAGCGCCCGGGTTCGGCCAAGGGCGTGATCTTCATGACGCTGGAGGACGAGACAGGCACGACGAACGCCATTGTTTGGCCGAAAGTCTTCGAGCGCTATCGGCCGGTCGTCATGGGCGCAAGACTGGTTGCCATACGTGGACGCCTGCAAAAGGCGCATGGGGTCATCCATGTCGTGGCCGACCATCTGGTCGATGCCAGCGCCCGGCTCGGCCTGTTGCTCGAAGACTTGAAGACCTTCGATACGCTTGCCCATGCAGACGAAGTCCGCCGACCGGCAATCGACCCGCGTCAGGCAAAGCGCGAGAAACAGGCGCGCGCCATGCCGACAAAGCCGGCGCCCGTGCTGCCGGTTGCCGCACCGCCGCCGGGCCATCCCCGCCGCAGTGCCATGGCCGATCTCATGCCGAAGGGCCGCAACTTTCACTGACGGATCTGGTGCAGGGTCGGATCACATCTATCCGCTTGCCTGCGATTTTTCTTGACAAAGCGCATCGTGTTTACGAGAAAGACGACAGTGAATGTCATGTTTGTCGAGTGCCCCGACCATGCTGGTCTGCAGCTGCAATTACATCACCGATAAGGAGATCAAGGCGGTCATCACCGAGATGCTCGATGAAGACTGTTGGCAGCTGATCGTTCCTGGCAAAGTGTATCACGCCATGGGCAAGCGCGGCCGCTGCTGCGGATGCTTCCCCAATGTGGTAGACCTCATCATTCGCACCACCGAAGAATATCATGCCGTGCGCAAGACCGAGGAAACCAAGGTCATCAACTTCATGGAGCGCCTGAAGCAGTTCCATGAAGAGCAGAAGGCAGCGCTTGCCGAGCGCCGTCAGGCCTTGACCGCCGCGCGCCGCGCTGCAGGCTGAACCTCCTCAACCAGATCCTCTCGAGATCCTATCTTAATTGGCTTCCGTCCTGCGAAGCCGGTAGCCGTGACCACTGTGCATAAGGCACCCCTCGGCCACATGCGCCTGCACGGTCATAGCTGTCTTGCGCGACCCCTCCGAATTAGAACCCTTCTAAAAAATACTCGACAGCTTCGGATGCTGACGCTAGAGTTCCATCATTGATTTCATACGAAGGAAGAAATTCATGAAGGGTGATCAGAAGGTCATTGAACGGCTCAACGAGGCGCTGTTTCTCGAACTTGGCGCAGTGAACCAGTACTGGCTGCATTACCGCCTGCTGAACGACTGGGGCTACACGAAGCTCGCCAAGAAGGAGCGCGCCGAGTCGATCGAGGAAATGCAGCACGCAGACAAGATCATCGACCGGATCATCTTCCTCGAAGGCCACCCGAACCTGCAGCAGGTCGCCCCGCTGCGCATCGGCCAGAACGTCAAGGAAGTGCTTGAGGCAGATCTCGCCGGCGAATACGACGCCCGCACCTCCTACAAGGCCTCGCGCGATATCTGTTACCAGGCTGGCGACTATGTCTCGATGAAGATCTTCGAACAACTCCTGATCGACGAGGAAGGCCACATCGACTTCCTCGAAACGCAGCTCGAGCTTCTCTCCAAGATCGGCGAAGAGAAATACGGCCAGCTGAACGCAGATTCGGCCGACTCGGCCGAATAATCGGCTGCAGCTTCTGTCATGAAGGCCCCGTTCGCGGGGCCTTTTTCGTTTTCGGCTTTGCTAGCCGCCCGGGCAGCTCCGATACCAGCCGGGATCAGCGTTCCCGTCGCGCCATGAATGCCAGCCGCTCGAACAGATGCACGTCTTGCTCGTTCTTCAACAGTGCACCGTGCAGCTTCGGCAGCGCATTCTTCGCCTCGCCGCGCAGGTCCGCCGGATCGACATCCTCGGCGACCAGAAGCCGGATCCAATCCAGCGCTTCCGATGTCGAAGGCTTCTTCTTCAGCCCCGGCGTTTCTCGGATCTCGTAGAATTGGGTAAGTGCATTGCGCAGCAACGTCTTCTTGATGCCCGGATAGTGGACCTCGACGATCTTCTCGAGGATCTCGGCATCGGGAAAGCGGATGTAGTGGAAGAAGCAGCGCCGCAGGAAAGCGTCGGGAAGCTCCTTCTCGTTGTTTGAGGTGATAATGACGATCGGCCTGACCCGGGCCTTCACCGTCTCGCCCGTCTCGTAGACATGGAACTCCATGCGGTCGAGTTCCTGCAGCAGATCGTTTGGAAACTCGATATCCGCCTTGTCGATCTCGTCGATCAGCAGAACGGACTTCTTGTCGGCGGCAAAGGCTTGCCAGAGCTTGCCCTGGCGAATGTAATTCTTGACGTCGTTGACACGACCGTCGCCCAGCTGGCTGTCGCGCAGGCGCGAGACGGCATCATATTCGTAGAGCCCCTGCTGCGCCTTGGTCGTCGATTTGACGTTCCATTCCAGCATCTCGAGCCCAAGGGCCGCAGCCACCTGACGGGCAAGCTCGGTCTTGCCGGTACCGGGCTCACCTTTGACCAGCAGCGGTCGCTCCAACCGGATGGCAGCATTCACCGCGATCATCAGATCCTTGTCGGCAACGTAGTCGGCGGTCCCCTGGAACTGCATTGTGTCTCAGCCTCGTTCATCCTTGGCCGCAACCTAGTCACGCGCGTCACGGGGCGCAAGCGCGGCCCCGCTTTCGCCCTTACACCAGATAAAGCTTGTATTTTGGCGCCAATCTGACAGGCTGTTTTCCACGAACGCTGATGCGTGTCCGTCTGCACGTGCCCCATCCGCAAGGACGGACTTTCCGGCACCGGACATCACCGACCTTCTCCACGACCCGACTATAGCCGTCCGGACAGCACTGTCCGACAGCCAAGATCCGCACAACGGCAGGCTCCCGAAGACCGGCAGGACGTTTCGTCTGATCCGCAGGTCATCGGACGCCTGCCACGACCGCAGCTTCTCAGCTGCAGGAGACCCCATGACCAGACACGTCTATTCCATTGGCGACACAGTGGTTCTGAAGGACGGCCCCGTCCGTCTCGCTCGCAGCAACGGTGCCTGCAAGGTGCTGGCAACCCTGCCCGAGACGGGTGGAAGCCGCCAGTACCGCGTTCGGTTCGAAAGCGAGAGCTTCGACCGTTGCATCGCCGAAGCCGACATCGATCCCAGCCGCAGCAAAGCATCTGCCCGGGTACCGGCGCCTGCCAACACCCCGAAGAAGGAAAGCACATCATGGCTAAAGGCCAACAGCGTTCGAACCGCGAAGTAAGAAAGCCGAAGCAGGACAAGCCGAAGGCCTCCGCTGCCCCGGTATCGACCTTTGCCACGCAGATCAAAAGCGCCGAAGCGTCTTCCACCAAGAAGCGCTGAGACCCAAGGGCCCGGATCGCCTCTCAAAGGCCTCGTCCGGGCCTTTCATTTGCCGGCACCCAAGCACTCCACTGTCGCATTGACCTTTCCCTTTTCCGTGAAGATGCGCTAAGGGCTGGCGCATGACTTCGACCTCATTCACCCTCCTGCTCGGCGGCAGCCTGACCGTCACCGATCGCCTGCGGGCATTGACGCATGGTAGCCGCGTCATTGCGGCCGACAGCGGCATGCGCCATGCGGCAGACTTGGGTGTGACACCGGAGCTTTGGGTCGGTGATTTCGACAGCAGCGACGCGGACCTGATTGCACGTTTCCCGACCGTCGAACGACGAACCTATCCTGCCGCCAAGGCCGTGACCGACGGAGAGATCGCGGTGGCCGAGGCAATCGCCCGCGGCGCCACCCGCCTGATTTTCGCAGGCGCCCTGGGTGGCGAACGATCCGACCATGCCCTGCAGCACTATCTGAACGCCCTCGGCCTGGTCGAAGACGGCTACGAAGTCGTGCTGACCTCCGGCGAGGAAGAGGCCTATCCGTTTGTCGAGCAGAGCGAGCTTGCGCTCGAGCTGCCTAAGGGCGCACTTTTCTCCGTGCTGGGCTTCACCACGCTTGAAGGTCTGACAATCCGCAATGCCCGCTATCCTCTTCAGGATTTCCGGTTGCCCTTCGGCTCGTCACGCACGATATCCAACATCGCAGAGGGGCCGATCTCGGTCTCGCTTTCCCGTGGCCGGGCTATGTTGCTCGCCCGTCCCAATGATTTTTCCGGAGCCTGAAGCCTTGGCGCCTCCCATTCTGAAACTCGATGACATCCAGCTTTCCTTCGGCGGCACGCCCTTGCTCGCAGGCGCCGGCCTGCAGGTTGAACCCGGCGACCGGATATGCCTCGTCGGCCGCAACGGTTCGGGCAAATCGACCCTGATGAAGATTGCCGCCGGGATTGTCGAAGCACAGTCCGGCGAGGTGTTCCGCCATCCGTCCTCGACGATCCGCTATCTGGAGCAGGCACCGGATTTCGATGGCTATTCCACCGTTCAAGCCTATGCAGAAGCGGGACTCGGGCCGGGCGACGATCCCTATCGCGTGACTTATCTGCTGGAGCATCTCGGTCTGACAGGCCAGGAAGATCCGACGCGACTGTCGGGCGGCGAAGCCCGTCGTGCAGCACTCGCCCGGGTCCTGGCGCCCGAGCCCGACATCCTGATGCTGGACGAGCCGACCAACCATCTTGATCTGCCAACGATCGAATGGCTCGAAGGCGAGCTGTCGAAGAGCCGCAGCGCGCTCGTTCTCATCTCCCACGACCGGCGCTTCCTAGAGAAGATTTCCACGGCCACCGTCTGGCTCGATCGCGGCCAGTCGCGCCGGCTGAACCGGGGCTTCGCACATTTCGAGGAATGGCGTGACCAGGTGCTCGAGGAAGAGGAGATCGAGCAGCACAAGCTCGGCCGCCAGATCGAGCGCGAGGAACACTGGCTGCGCTATGGCGTCACCGCCCGCCGCAAGCGCAACATGCGCCGCCTCGGCAATCTCCAGGCACTGCGCGCCAATTACCGCGGGCATAAGGGGCCGCAAGGCACGATCCAGGCATCGGCCACCGAAGGCAAGGAAAGCGGCAAGCTCGTCATCGAGGCCGACAAGATCATCAAGACCTACGGCGATCGCTCGATCGTCGCCCCCTTCTCGATCCGCGTGCATCGCGGCGACTGCATCGGTCTGATCGGCCCGAACGGCGCTGGCAAGACGACGCTGCTCAAGATGCTGACGGGCCAGCTCGCACCGGACGAGGGTGTGGTAAAACTCGGCACCAATCTTGAGATTGCTGTGCTGGACCAGAAGCGCGAGGATCTGAACCCGGAAGATACGCTTGCCCATTACCTGACCGACGGACGCGGCGAGAACCTGCTGGTCAACGGCGAGCAGAAGCATGTGACCGGCTATATGAAGGACTTCCTCTTCCAGCCGGAACAGGCCCGCACCCCGATACGCAATCTCTCGGGCGGCGAGCGCGCGCGCCTGATGCTGGCGCGGATCATGGCCAAGCCCTCGAACCTCCTGATCCTCGACGAACCGACCAACGACCTCGATATCGAGACGCTCGACCTGCTGCAGGAAATCGTCGCCGGCTATACCGGCACCGTGATCCTCGTCAGCCACGACCGTGACTTCCTCGACCGCACCGTCACCTCGACGATCGCGCCTGCCAATCCCGACGCACCGGACGGTCGCTGGATCGAATATGCCGGTGGCTATTCGGACATGCTCGCCCAGCGCAAGGGTGTCGAAGACGAGCGCAAGCGGGTTGAAAAGGCCGAGAAGGCAAAGGCGCAGGAAGCGTCGGGCGGCAAGCCGGCCGGCAGCGCAAACAGCAAGGGCAAGCTCTCCTTCAAGCAAAAATTCGCGCTCGAAAACCTGCCGAAGGAAATGGAAAAGGCCGAGAAGGAAATCGCTGCGCGCGAAGCCAAAATGGCCGATCCCAAACTCTTCACCAAGGATCCCGCAACCTTCAACAAGCTCGCTGCCGAGATGGAGAAGCTGCGCGCCGATGTCACACGCATGGAAGAGGAATGGCTGGAGCTTGAAATGCTGCGCGAGGAGCTGGAAGGCTGAGCTCTTCCAAGCTTCCGCCTCAGACGGAAGCCACTCCCGTCTTCTCGAGATGCACGACCCTCGCGCCCGTCGCATCGGCAAAGGCCGTCGAGCGACCGAGATAGACCAGCGTCGTCTCGCTCATCCCGGCCAGCAGGGGCGTCAGCCGACCCACGGTCTCCGGCTCAAGTCCCTCCAGCACATCCTGCAAAATCAGGCAGCGCGGCTTACGCACGAGAATGTTGGCGAATGCCAGCGACACCTGCTGGTCCTTGTCGAGCACCCGCTCCCAACGCGCCTGCTCATCGAGACGATCCGCAAACTCGGCAAGCCCGACAGCCCTCAGCGCCTCGGTCATTTCGGCGTCGGTAAACTGCGCAGAGGCTAAGGGGTAGGCGAGCAGGCTGCGCAAGCGGCCTTCTGGCAGGTAGCCCGATTGCGGAACAAAGACGATCTCCGTCTCCCCCGGCAAGACAATCCGGCCTTCACCATATGGCCAGAGGCCGGCCATGGCGTGGAACAACAGCTTGCGGCTGACACCCTGATCGCCATTAATCATCACGCGGTCACCCGGCGCGATGACCACATTGCGCTCCTGAAACCGGAAGGCACTCTCGCAGGTGTCGCCATGGACACGCACGCAGATTTCCAGGTTCTCCAGCCGGAGCATGCCATCCTCGCTGCGCGCCAGCTCCAGCCGGCCGGGCCCAGGCGTTATCGCACTCATGCTGGTGAGAGCCGCCCGAAAGACGGTGACGCGCATCAGTGCTGCACGCCAGTCGGCAATGGCGCCGAAATTGTCGACATACCAACGCAGAGCAGAATAGACCTGAGTGAAGGCGGCAGCGGCCATCATCAAGCCACCGAATGAGATGGTCCCGGCGAAATAAGCGGGTGAGGCAATCAGGATCGGCACGATGATCGCAAGCCAGCCGAAGCCGGCGGTCACCCAGGTCAGATTGGTCAACGCCAAGGCCAGATGCCGGATCGAGGCCAGCACCCCGTCGAGTGACTGGTGGATATGGCGCCGCTCGGTCTCTTCGCCATGCGTGAGCGCGATGGCTTCCAGATTTTCGTTGGCGCGCATCAGGGAGAAGCGCAGATTCGCCTCACGGGCATAGCGCTCCGCATTGAGCTTCGACAGGCTGCGGCCGACCAGTTGACTGAGCAGCGAGGCGAGAAGCGCGTAGACGAGAGCACCCCAGACCATGTAGCCCGGGATCTGGAAGCTGGTCTCCCCGATGCGAAACGTGAAGTCACTCGACAGGCTCCAGAGAACGCCGATGAAGCTGACCAGGAGGATCGTGGCGTTGAACAGGCCAATCGAGAGCGACGTGGTCATCTCCGCAAGCTTGCGGGCATCTTCATGCAGGCGCTGGTCGGGATTGATCCCGAGCGGGCTCGAGATCGACAGCCGGTAGGCCCTTGCCCCATTCAGCCACTGGTCCACGACATCGCGTGACAGGCCTTCGCGCATGTAGAGCGCCGTCATCTGGTTGAGCCAGGCCTGGATGACGTTGAGCACGAGAAGGACGCCCGCGATCATCGCGAAATTGCGCAGTTCAAGCAGGAAGGCGGTGAGGTCTCGTCTCTCCAGCGCATTGTAGAACGGGGCATTCCACTGGTTCAGCGCCACCGTTCCATAGGCGGTCGCGAGGATGACCATGACGAGGGCGGACGTGAAGGCGAGGATCCGGTTGCGGACTGAAGACTTCCAGAAACTGTCAGAAGCCATCCTGAGCTGGCGCCACAGACTGCCTTCGACCTCGGCAACAAAACTCTCCAACGCCATTCCACCGCTCGATTTCGAATTCACCATCAGCACCAGGCCATTTGACTGTGTCAGCCCTCCTAGCATGGCTGACTTGACGATTTCCTGACAGCAACCGCGCCGCGGCCGATTGTCTGCACCTTGCGCAAGAGCAGCCGGCGCGCTATCTCAAACGTGCTCTAACGGGGTGCCTTCCGATCCTTCGGGACCGGAATGCTGAGAGGCAGTGATGCCAACCCGCGGAACCTGATCCGGTTAAGACCGGCGGAGGGATTAGACGCGTCGTTCGCAAAGCGCCCTATCCCGACATCAATTGTTTTTTGGAGGAGGGCGTCATGCCGTCAAATCTAGCCGTATTCCTGCGCTCCGGCTTTGCCGCAGCCATCCTGTCCACCGGGCTTGCCCTGCCGGCAGCCGCTGCCGACAAGACACTCACCATCTACACCTATGAGAGCTTTATTTCCGAATGGGGCCCAGGCCCCAAGGTCAAGGAAGCCTTCGAGAAGACCTGCGCCTGCACGGTCGAATTCGTCGGTGTCGCCGATGGCGTCGCCCTCCTCACCCGCCTCAAGCTCGAAGGCGAAACGTCGAAGGCCGATGTCGTGCTCGGGCTCGACACCAATCTCGTTGAAGAAGCCAAGCAGACCGGCCTATTCGAAGCAAACGGCGTCGTTGCGTCCGCCGTGAAAGTGCCCGGCGGCTTCAGCGACGATGTCTTCCTGCCCTATGACTACGGCCACTTCGCCGTGATCTACGACACCGAAACGATCAAGACACCGCCGACGAGCCTGAAAGACCTGGTCGAAGGCGACCCGTCCCAGAAGATCGTCATCCAGGATCCGCGCACCTCGACGCCGGGCCTTGGCCTCCTGCTCTGGGTGAAGTCGGTCTATGGCGACAAGGCGCCGGAAGCCTGGGCCAAGCTCAAGGACCGCGTCCTGACCGTGACGCCGGGCTGGTCGGAAGCCTATGGCCTGTTTACCAAGGGTGAGGCGCCGATGGTGCTCTCCTACACGACCTCGCCGGCCTATCACATGGTCGCCGAAGAGACCGACCGCTATCAGGCGGCGGAATTCTCCGAAGGCCATTACATCCAGATCGAGGTCGCAGGCCTCCTGAAGAACGCTCCGGAAAAGGAGCTCGCCCGCGAGTTCCTCGCCTTCATGCTTCAGCCCGGCTTCCAGGACACTATCCCGACCAACAACTGGATGATGCCGGTCGCGGCGACCACCGAGCCCCTGCCGGAGGCTTTCGGCAAGCTCGTTCAGCCCAAGACCACCTTCCTGATGAGCCCGGCCGAAGTCGCCACCAACCGTCAGGCGTGGATCGACGAGTGGCTCAAGGCCATGACGTTGAAATAGCACCGGATGTTGCGCCCGCTTCACCAGTCGAAACGACGGAGGCTGCCCGCGCTCGCGGGCGGCCTTTTCGTTCTGACGGTCGTCCTGGGCTTCATCGGTATCGCCCTCGCAGCCCTGCTCGCAGGACGGCTGTCCGGCGGCCTGCTCCAGGCCTTCGCCGACCCCGTCGTCCGCTCGGTGCTGTCTTTCACCCTCTGGCAGGCCTTCCTGTCGACGCTTATCTCCGTCGGCCTCGCCCTGCCCGTCGCCAGCGCCCTCGCCCGGCAGCCCGATTTTCCCGGCCGTGTCTGGCTGATCCGTCTGATGGCAGTCCCAATGGGCCTCCCCGTTCTCATCGGCGCCCTCGGGTTGATCGGCATCTTTGGCCGGAGCGGCATCATCAACGATGTCCTGACCAGCCTCGGCCTCTCCCAGCCGATCTCGATCTACGGGCTGACCGGCATTATCGTTGCTCATGTCTTTTTCAACCTGCCGCTTGCCACGCGCCTGATGCTGTCGGCTCTGGAACGCGTGCCGGCGGAATACTGGCTCATGTCGGCGAGCCTCGGCTTCTCGCCGCTGTCCACCTTCCGCTTTATCGAATGGCCGGTGCTGGCGCGGGTCATCCCAGGAGCGGCAGGCCTGATCTTCATGCTCTGCGTCACGAGTTTCACCCTCGTCCTGATCTTCGGCGGCGGCCCGGCCGCGACAACGATCGAGGTCGCCATCTACCAGGCGCTGCGTTTCGACTTCGATCCGGAGCGCGCCGTGTCTCTGGCACTGCTTCAGATCACGGTTACGGGTGCAATCCTCGTCGGACTGAGCCTTCTGCCCTCGGCCTCCGACACCGGCGTCACGACCGGCCGCGCGTTTACGCGCTTCGACGGGCGACGTCCGTTGATCCGAGCTGCCGATGGCATCCTGCTCCTGCTGGTCACCATGTTTCTGATCCTGCCGCTCGGCCAGGTGATCGTCTCAGGCCTCCAGGCCGACCTCCTTCGGCTCCTCTCCCAGGACGCGTTCCAGCAAGCAGCACGCACCAGCCTCGGCGTGGCTCTGGCGGCCGGGTTGATCGCCACCCTGCTTGCCTATGGCACAGTCGCCGCGCGTGCCGAGATCGCGGGTGCACGGAATGCCCATGCCGGCAACCGTCTCCTGTCCCTCGCCCTTGCCTCGGTCTCCTCACTGGTATTGCTCGTTCCAACCAGCGTGCTGGCCACCGGATGGTTCCTGGCCTTGAGGCCAAGAGGTGATATCGCGAGCTTTGCACCCTTCGTCGTGACCGGGATCAACGCGCTGATGGCACTTCCCTTTGCGGTGCGGGTGCTGGAACCCGCCTACAGGGAACACAGGGACCGCACGGGACGACTAGCCGAAAGCCTTGGGCTCAATGTTGCCCAACGCCTGCGCCGCGTCGATTGGCCGGTGCTGAAGCGTCCGCTCATGACAGCACTCGCCTTTGCGATGGCCCTGTCCCTCGGTGACCTGGGTGCAGTGGCCCTGTTCGGTTCGGAAAACATCACCACGCTGCCCGCCCTCATCTATTCCAGGATGGGCAGCTATCGCAGCACCGATGCCGATGGGCTGGCCCTTCTGCTCGGCGCCATTTGCCTGGTGCTGGCCATGATCGGGGCACCCGGCAGAGGAAATAATGCAAACGAGCGGGAGACACCCGATGCGCGATGACCCCTCGACCAACATCCGTCTCGCCGATGTCCACCACACGCTCGGCAGCCGCAGGTTCCATTTCGACTGCGGTATCAACGAGGAGCAGGTCACGGCCGTCGTTGGCCCTTCCGGATCGGGGAAGTCGACCTTACTCAATCTGATCTCGGGCTTCGAGAGACCGGACAGCGGACGAATTCTGATCGACGGGCGCGATGTCACCGAACTCGCCCCTGCAGAGCGCCCCATCTCGCTGGTCTTCCAGGACAACAACCTATTCTCCCATCTGGACCTTTTCACCAATATTGGCCTCGGCATCCATCCCGCTCTGCGGCTCACGCCAGCTGACCGGAACGCAATTTCTGACGCCCTCGTGCGGGTCGGGCTCGAAGGTTATGAGCGTCGGCTGCCAGGCTCCCTTTCCGGCGGCGAGCGGCAAAGGGCTGCCTTTGCCCGGGCACTGGTGCGGCATCGGCCGGTGCTTTTGCTCGACGAGCCGTTTGCGGCTCTCGACCCCGGTCTGCGCGCCGCCATGGTCGAACTGCTCGTTGACCTCCACGCCGAAACACGAGCCACCATTCTTCTCGTCACCCATGATCCGCGCGATGTCCATCGCCTCGCCGGTCATGTGCTTTTCATCGAAGATGGCCATGTCCTCATCGATGCTCAGAAGGACGTTTTCCTGACGCGGGGGGACCTGCCAGCGGTCGGGAACTTCCTCGGCACGCCACCGTTTGCACCTCAATCGCCTTAATTTGGTCGCCCAGGCCTGCCATGCGCGTGGGGAATGGTAGTTCCTACGGTCAGACCATTGGTCATTTCAAATGGCGCGACTATCTTCTGGAGCATGCGGCGTTTTCGCATTATGTGAAGGACTGCCGGATCGGCGCTACGCGATGCCGGCAGAAGGCAATTGGATGCTGCACCCGGCGGTCTGCCTATCGGCGATCGTTTGGGCACAGGGTGAAGGGGCAGGATGCAGTTTTTGAGCCGGAACAGCGCGATGGCTGCCGAAACGTATCGGCGGCGCCGGCCCTTCAGGCTCGCGTCGAGCGTTGCCGCGCTCGTCTCAGCGGGCTTGGTGCTCTCCTCCTGCCAGTCTCTCTTCGAACAGGCCTATGAGCCGTCCGTCGCGCCTTCGCGCAATCCGCAAATCGTCGATGAAGTCCAGAAGGGTGATCCGCGCGCTCAGATGGGTGCCCGCGAGCATCCGCGCATCGTCGCCTCCTATGGCGGGGAATATTCCGACGCCAAGACCGAGCGTCTCGTCGCCCGCATTGCCGGCGCTCTGACGGCGGTTTCGGAAAACCCGAACCAGTCCTACCGCATCACCATCCTCAATTCTCCGGCAATCAACGCCTTCGCCTTGCCGGGCGGTTATCTCTATGTGACGCGCGGTCTCCTCGCTCTGGCGAATGACGCCTCGGAAGTGGCAGCCGTTCTCAGCCATGAAATGGCCCACGTCACCGCAAATCACGGCATTGAGCGTCAGCGCCGCGAAGAAGCAGAAGTGATAGCCAGCCGCGTGGTGGCCGAAGTGCTGTCCAGCGATCTTGCCGGCAAGCAGGCACTCGCCCGTGGCAAGCTGCGCCTTGCCGCCTTCTCGCGCCAGCAGGAGCTGCAGGCTGACGTTATCGGGGTGCGCACGCTCGGCGAAGCCGGCTACGATCCCTATGCCGCCGCCCGTTTCCTCGATTCCATGGCGCGCTACAGCCAGTTCACCTCCGTCGACCCCGATGCCGACCAGAGCCTCGACTTCCTGTCGAGCCACCCCAACGCTCCCCAGCGCGTCGAGCTGGCCAAACGCCACGCCCGCGCCTTCGGTCCGGAAGGCACCCATGGCGAAACCGGGCGCGACTATTACCTGAACGGCATCGACGGCCTTCTCTATGGCGACAGTCCTCAGGAAGGTTTCGTGCGGGGCCAGACCTTCCTGCACGGGCAGCTCGGCATCCGTTTTGATGTGCCGGTCGGGTTCCAGATCGACAACAAGGTCGAAGCGGTCCTGGCCACAGGCCCGGGTGATGTCGCGATCCGCTTTGACGGCGTGGCGGACAGCCAGAAGATCAGCCTGCCGAACTATATCTCGAGCGGGTGGGTAACCGGCCTGCTGCCCGACACGATCCGCACGATCACCGTTAACGGTCTCGAAGCAGCCACGGCCCGCGCGTCTGCTGACCGCTGGGACTTCGACATCACCGTCATCCGCATCGGTCCGCAGATCTTCCGCTTCCTGACGGCCGTGCCCAAAGGCAGCCCGGCTCTGGAGACGACGGCCGCCCAGCTGCGCGCATCCTTCCGCCGCATCACCTCGCAGGAAGCCGCATCCCTGAAGCCACTGCGCGTTCGCGTCGTAACTGTCGGGGCGAATGACAGCATCGGCACCTTGTCCGCGCGGATGATGGGCACTGACCGGAAGCTCGAACTCTTCCGCCTGATCAATGCGCTCGGCCCGACCTCGACGGTCAGCCAGGGCATGCGGGTGAAGATCATCTCCGAGTGATTGGCTTAGCACCGGCCAACAAAAAAGCCGGCACGAAGGCCGGCTTTTTTGTCTGCTCATCTGGGTCTCAATAGGCCATTTCCAACCGTGCTGAAGTCGGCGCCTTGTCGGTCAGGGCGACCTTCAGCTTTTCCAGAGCCCGCGTCTCGATCTGGCGAACGCGTTCCTTGGAAATTCCGAGCTCGGCCCCCAGTTCTTCCAGAGTAGCACCGTCTTCGGTCAGGCGCCGGGCCTTGATGATCCGGCTTTCGCGTTCGTTGAGGCGGTTCATCGCATCCCTTAACCAGCCGTTCCAGCGTTCGCCGTCGATGATCGATGTGACCTGCTCATCGGGGAGAGCTTCCTTGCTTTCCAGCATTTCCAGCTGCTCAGTGCCTTCACCATTGCGGCCGGCGACAGGCGTCTGCAGAGACGCGTCATTGCCGGAAAGACGGGCATCCATTGACTGCACGTCCGAAAGGCTTACACCCAGGGCCGTGGCAATCTCCTGATGGATCGCCTGATCCGACAGGCGGTTGTCACCCTGTGCGAGCTTGGCACGCAGGCGTCGCAGGTTGAAGAACAGCGCCTTCTGGCTGGAGCTCGTACCGCCGCGGACGATCGACCAGTTGCGCAGGATGTAATCCTGCATGGAAGCGCGGATCCACCAGCCGGCATAGGTCGAGAAGCGGACTTCCCGGCCGGGGTCAAAACGAGCGGCCGCTTCAAGAAGGCCGATATAACCTTCCTGGATCAGATCGTTGAGCGGCAGACCGAAGCCGCGGAACTTCGACGCCATGGCGATGACCAGGCGCATATGGGCCTGGGCAATGCGATTGCGGGCACCCTGATCGTCGTGCTCCTTCCAGCGGATCGCGAGATCGAGTTCTTCCTCACGCTCCAGGTAGGGCTGCGACATGGCATACTTGATGATGTGTCTGTCAGCGGATGTGGCTTTCATCGGACATCTCCATGGTCTCTTGGACCGCAGGCCTCTTGCAGGCCATCTTGCCGGCATTGTCTCCTGAACGAGTGAACGTCGGTCAGGTTCCAACGAATGCCGGACGCGGTGGTAGTTGCGTCGCTCTCATCTGCTTGTCTGACCAGTATTACGCGCCCCATGCGACATCGGATTGCCGGTGGGGGTGCGACCTTCTGTCGAGAAGGGGTGATCACGCGGAATTGAGAATTGGGGCCGATTGAGCGCTGCAAAGACCTGGAAACGCAAAACGGCGCGGGTTGCCCCGCGCCGTCTGATTGAAGCTGGAAGACCTGGCTTAGGCGGAAAGCGCCTTGAACTCGGCAAGGATGGCATCTCCCATCTCGACGGTGCCGACCTGGCGGCAACCGTCTGCCATGATGTCGCCGGTGCGCACGCCCTGATCAAGCACGTTGGCGATCGCCTTCTCCAGACGGTCGGCTTCAGCCACCATGTTGAAGGAGTAGCGCAGGCACATGGCGAAGGAGGCAATCATGGCGATCGGGTTCGCAATACCCTGGCCCGCGATGTCAGGCGCCGAACCGTGTACCGGCTCGTAGAGTGCCTTGCGCTTGCCCGTCTTGCCGTCGGGCGCACCGAGCGAGGCGGAGGGCAGCATGCCGAGCGAACCGGTGAGCATGGCGGCCACGTCGGAAAGCATGTCGCCGAACAGGTTGTCGGTCACGATGACGTCGAACTGCTTCGGCGCACGGACGAGCTGCATGCCACCGGCATCGGCCAGCATATGGTCGAGCTTGACGTCGGAGAACTTCTCCTTGTGCGTCGCCGTCACGACCTGGTTCCACAACACGCCCGACTTCATGACGTTGCGCTTTTCCATCGAGCAGACGCGGTTGTTACGGGTGCGGGCCAGTTCGAAGGCAACGGCGGAGATACGCTCGATTTCGTAGGTATCGTAGACCTGCGTATCGACGGCGCGCTTCTGGCCGTTGCCGAGATCGGTGATCGTCTTCGGCTCGCCGAAATAGACGCCGCCGGTCAGTTCGCGAACGATAAGGATGTCGAGACCCTCGACAAGCTCAGGCTTCAGCGACGACGCATTGGCGAGCGCCGGGTAGCAGATCGCCGGACGCAGGTTGGCGAAAAGTTCGAGATCCTTGCGCAGGCGCAGGAGACCGGCTTCCGGGCGCACGTCATAGGGCACGTCGTCCCACTTTGGGCCGCCGACCGCACCGAAGAGCACGGCGTCCGCGGCCAGCGCCTTCGCCATGTCTTCTTCCGAAATCGCCGCACCATGCGCGTCATAGGCGGAACCACCAACAAGACCTTCGTCGGTCACGAAGCCGGCGCCCTGCGCCTCGTTCATGTAGGCGATGATCTTGCGGACCTCAGCCATGGCCTCGGGGCCAATGCCGTCACCGGGCAGCAGGAGAAGATTGCGAGCCGTCATGGAAACCCTCCACTCGAAAAAGAAGTCGCGGTTTCTTACGCGCGGGGCTAGGCCTTTTCAAGCGAGATAGGCCGGAAACGGTACGGTTCGCGGCACCGTCGCAGAGGCTTTTGTCGGTTGACCCGTCGGGTGGCGAGGTCCAAAAGACAGCATCCCTCCAGCATGTTCGAGTTCACCATGCCTCTTTCTCCCTTGCACATTGAAACCCCGCTTCTGCGCACCGCGGCCGACTATAGCGAGAGCGGTCTGTCGCTCTGGCTGAAGCTCGATGCCTTGCAGCCCTCCGGCAGCTTCAAGCTGCGCGGCGTGGGCCTGCTCTGCCAGCATGAAGTCGCCAAGGGCGCGAAGGAAATCTTCTGCGCGTCCGGCGGCAACGCAGGCATCGCGGCAGCGGTCGCCGGCAAGGCCCTGGGAGTACCGGTGACCATCGTCGTGCCGGAAACGACGTCGCCCGAGGTTCGCACCCGGATCGCCGCAACCGGCGCCAAGGTCCTGGTGCATGGTTCGGTCTTCGATGAAGCCAACGCCCATGCCGTAGCCCTCGCGACCGAACGCAAGGCGGCCTATGTGCACCCCTATGACCATCCGCTGCTTTGGGAAGGTCATGCGACGCTTATCGACGAGGTGGTCAAATCAGGCGCCGAATTCGACTGCGTGGTCACCAGTGTCGGCGGCGGCGGACTGCTGGCCGGCATCGTGGAAGGCCTGAAGCGCAATGGCCTGGGCGACGTGCCAGTGATTGCCGTCGAGACGGAAGGGGCTGCCTCGCTGAACGCAGCAGTGGCCGCCAAGGCGCGTGTGACGCTTCCGGCGATCACCTCGATCGCCAATTCACTGGGTGCGCGCCAGATCGCACAACACGTCTTCGACCTTCTTGAAACGCATCCGATCGAAAGCGTCACGGTGACGGATGCGCAGGCCGTTGCCGCTTGCCTGAAGTTTGCAGATGCGCAGCGGATCCTGGTCGAACCAGCCTGCGGCGCAGCACTGGCCGTGGCGGACGTGCATGCGGATAGGCTGTCGCGCTTCAAGGCACCGCTGATCGAGGTCTGTGGCGGGATCGGCGTGTCGCTTGCCGCCCTTGAAGCTTGGCGCACGCGCTTCCTTTGAAGCCAAAGAAAAAGCCGGGCGTGAGCCCGGCTTCATCATTTCATCTTGTTAGATGATCTCAGGCCCAAGGGCGCTGGGCGGCATTGGACTGCTCGAAGGTCGAGATGCTCGAGGCCTTTTCAAGCGTCAGGCCGATATCGTCGAGACCGTTCAGCAGGCAGTGACGCTTGAAGGCGTCGATCTCGAAGGAGATCTTGCCGCCGTCGGGACCGGTGATTTCCAGGGATTCCAGGTCGACCGTCAGCACGGCATTCGAACCGCGGCTGGCATCGTCCATCAGCTTGTCCAGGTTCTCCTGGCTGACGACGATCGGCAGAATGCCGTTCTTGAAACAGTTGTTGTAGAAGATGTCGGCGAACGACGTGGAGATCACGCAGCGGATGCCGAAGTCGAGCAGCGCCCACGGGGCATGCTCGCGCGAGGAACCGCAACCGAAGTTATCGCCGGCAACGAGGATCTGAGCGTTGCGATAAGCGGGCTTGTTGAGGACGAAATCCGGATTTTCCGAGCCGTCTTCCTTGAAGCGTGCCTCAGCGAAGAGGCCAGCACCGAGACCGGTGCGCTTGATGGTCTTCAGGTAATCCTTCGGAATGATCATGTCCGTGTCGATATTGACGACCGGAAGCGGTGCCGCGACACCGGTAAGCTTTACGAACTTGTCCATCAGTCTGCCTTCGATCTAGCTAATGCGCGTGTAATGCCCCGCCCTTAGAGCAAAATTGGACGAAATTGAAGGAGAATCTTGTAGCGGCGGCCGGTTGCGTCGGTGCGCACCCACGCTAGCCGAGGCTCACCCGCGACACGGGTGAGCGGACCGATCAAGCTGGAGCTCGATCAAAGATCGATGATCGTGCCCTTGCCATCGTTCCAGACGCGCACGTCGTCGCGACGCTTCGCCTTGACGTAAACAGGTGCGCGCTTCGTCTTGCCCATAAGCATACGGGCGCCGAGCGTCACGGTCAGCAGTGCACCAATCAGGAGCGTCAGCGAAACCGCGAAAGCGGCTGCGAGGCCGACAAAAGCGAGGCCAGCAATGGCATAGGCGGCGGAGCGGAAATTCTGCATGATCGTGTCCTTTCTCGAAGAGCAAGGTGGTCCTTATTCTCCCGCATTGCAAGGGCCTTTCACCCAATTGTCATCTTGCGCGGCCGCCCAAAGCTTGCCAGAACTCGGCCATGACATCTGAAGTCTCCTCCTTCCGCTTTCATCATCCGTCCCGGCTCCGCCGTTCCGTCTTGACTGTGCCCGCAATCAACGACCGGGCCATGGAAAAGGTGGCGAGCCTCGATTGCGATGCCGTCATCTTCGATCTGGAAGATGCCGTGGCTGAAGATCGCAAGGCAGATGCCCGCAGCAAGCTTCTGAATTTTCTGCAGAAAAGTGATCTCGGGCATCGCGAGTGCATCATTCGCATCAACGCAGCCGACACGCCTTATTTTCGGGAGGACATGGCGCTCGTTCTGGAGGCGCTGCCCAACGCAGTCCTCCTTCCCAAGGTCGAGGAACCAGTCACGATCCAGGACGTCGCGGATATGCTGGGCGAGCATGATGCGGCGGAAGGTCTCAGGATCTGGGCCATGATCGAAACGCCGCGCGGCGTCTTGAACGCGGCAGCCATCGCCTCCTCGGGCCGGACAAGCGACAGTCGCCTCGACGCCTTCGTTGTCGGGCTGAACGACCTGCGCAAGGCGACCGTCATCCCGGCCGAACCCGGCCGCACCTATCTCGTATCCTATCTGATGCAGATCGTGCTCGCCGCCCGAGCCTATGGCCTCGACGTCATCGACAGCGTATCGAACGATTTTCGCGACATGGAAGCCCTTGCAGCCGAATGCGCTCAAGGTCGCGCCATGGGCTTCGATGGAAAGATGCTGATCCATCCAGCCCAGATCGAACCGTCAAACCACCATTTCGGCCCCTCGGCGGCAGCCATCGCGGAGGCCCGCCTCGTGGCCGACGCCTTTGCCAACCCGGCCCATGCGGGCCTCAACGTCATCAACATCGATGGGCGCATGATCGAGCGGCTGCATGCCGAGGAGGCAACACGTCTTCTCGCCAAGGTCGCGCTGATTACCGCCAGAAAGGACAAGCCATGAAAGTCTATCGTTTTCTTACCGGACCGGATGATTCCAGCTTCTGCCACCGCGTCACCGACGCGCTGAACAAGGGCTGGGAGCTGCACGGATCGCCGAGCCACACATTCAATGCTGCCGAAAACAAGCTGTATTGCGGCCAGGCCGTGGTGAAGACAGTGCATGGCAAGGACTACGATCCGTCGATGAAGCTCGGCGAGCAGTGATTTGCTCGTGAGGCACATCTCGCCCTTGGTGCGGGAGAACGGACCCAGCGCATTCCGCTAGGCCCTCATGCTGAGGTGCCCGCGTGAAGCGCGGGCCTCGAAGCATCCCGCTCTGGTGGCCTCGTGCTTCTGACGTCGCTTCGCTCCCACCTCAGCATGAGGGGTGGCGGGGTAGCCTCGTCCTTCGAGGCCCGACTGTGTCGGGCACCTCAGGATGAGGGGTGATCTATCGATGTCAAAAACCCCAAGCTTCGCCGCCGGTCGGGATTGCTCCCTCCGGGGGTGGTCATGCTTGTCTCGGACGAGGCGCCAGAAGCAACCTGTCTAAGTAATTTATGTGGCTCCTTCCGGCGCCCCGTTCGGCGTCTATTCCCGCTGCATGCGTCTCTCTGGCAAGGCGGCGACGGTCCTTGGTCCTCGGGTCAGGCCCGAGGATGACCAAGGGATGACCGGGCGTAGGGTCCGGCTGCGGCGTCACCACGAAAGTGACGCTTCAGCCTGGCCGGTGGCCCGGGAGGTTCCCGCCGGATGGTGCACCAATCCGACCGGGACCCTCGCCCGGGGGATGATGCCATGGCCATTTGCGGCCCGGCTCTCATCCCCGCCGTTTTCTCCGCCCCGCTGTCTGGGTGTTCGCGACAGCGCTGGCGCCTTGTCTGTGTGCCTCTGAGGCACGTCCTTCCGATCAGGGGTTTCAGGCGTCAGGCATCCGACCGTCCGCCATCACTTCCACCCCTTCGTCCGGAGGGAGACCGTTGCAGCGGGCCGGGGGTCTATACCTGCGAGAGTACGCGCCCCCGGCGCCGGCCCCGCCTCGCCTGACATCGCATCGTCAGGTGTATCCGAGGGCGGGACGGGGATAAGTCTAAGAGGGTGGAATTGGTGGGGATGAAAAAACATGTCGGGGTTTGATTTTGCTGCGAATTTTCTCAAACTCATCCCCCTTTTTTCGGAAGACGGAGTGGTTTGAGGTGACTGTCTGGCTTCGGAAGGCTTGTGTCTGGATCCTCGGGTCAAGCCCGAGGATGACGACCTTCTTGGAGTGGAAGAGGGTATTCTCCTCATGCGCTGTGCGATGGAAGAGGTAGAGGAGGATACCAGTCGCTCCCCCACACTCCGTCATCCTCGGGCTTGACCCGAGGATCCAAACACAAGTGGGGCGGGGGCCCTATCTCCCCCATTGCGGGGGAGAAAGCGAAATCGAGGAATTGGCCCGATGAGGGCCAAACCTCAGATTTCGCAAGAGGGGGGCTAGGTGAGGTTGTCGCCTACGGAACTGCGCCCCTCACCTGGAAAATCTGATGTTTAGGCGGCTTGCGCTCGCCTAAGCCTTCGATTTTCCGTCCTCCCCCGCATGGGGGGAGGCACCAACGCCTCCGATCGCCTTGCCCATTGATTCGCGCCCCTGACAGGCGTAAAAGGCCTCGTGTTCCGTGGTGATTTGGCCGGCCGGCTTGCAGCCACGTAAAATAAGTCGCTAAAGGGCCGAGGCGAGTTCGAAGACTTTCCGAGGACCGGTAGCGATATAAAAGCTGCCGGTGTTTTTGTTTCCGCGGTCCTCGAACCGCCGTGACAAGGAAAGTCGAGAGTAAGATGCCGATCAGGATCCCCGATACGCTGCCCGCCTTTGAAACCCTCGTGCATGAGGGCGTGCGGGTGATGACCGAAACCATGGCTATCCGCCAGGACATTCGCCCGCTGCAGATCGGCCTGCTCAACCTCATGCCGAACAAGATCAAGACAGAGGTCCAGTTCGCCCGCCTGATCGGCGCTTCGCCGCTGCAGGTCGAGCTGACGCTGGTCCGCGTCGGCGGCCACAAGGCGAAAAACACCCCCGAAGAGCATCTCCTCTCCTTCTACCAGACCTGGGACGAGGTGAAGGACCGCAAGTTTGACGGCTTCATCATCACCGGCGCGCCTGTCGAGACGCTGCCCTTCGAGGAAGTCACCTACTGGCCGGAGCTGAAAGAGATCCTTGATTGGACCGAGACCAACGTGCATTCGACCATGAATGTCTGCTGGGGCGGCATGGCTGCGATCTACCACTTCCACAAGGTGCCGAAGCATCCGCTGAAGGAAAAGGCCTTTGGCGTTTATCGCCACCGCAACCTCGCGCCATCCTCGGTCTATCTCAATGGTTTCTCCGACGACTTCCAGGTGCCCGTCTCACGCTGGACGGAAGTCCGCCGCGACGACATCGAGAAGGTTCCGAACCTGCAGATCCTGCTCGAATCCGACGAGATGGGTGTCTGCCTGGTGCAGGAGAAGCAGGCCAATCGCCTCTACATGTTCAATCACGTGGAGTATGATTCGACCTCGCTGGGCGACGAGTATTTCCGCGACAAGTCATCCGGCATCCCGATCAAGCTGCCGCACAACTACTTCCCGCACAACGACGATACGCTCGCTCCGCTGAACCGGTGGCGCGGTCACGCGCATCTCCTGTTCGGCAACTGGATCAACGAGATTTATCAGATGACGCCTTACGACCTGAACGAGATCGGCAAGGCCCCGCGCTGACGGCTCGGAGACAGGAGCGGATTTTGTCGGGACAGTCTGCGTGCTGTGTGACAGGATGCGCGCGCCTGTAAACCGAGCTTTTCCAGATCGATGTTCCTGCCGTTTTTCCTGCGTCTGAAACAAGAGAAGGTTCCCGTCACGCTGCGGGAATATCTCGCCTTGCTGGAAGGCCTGCAGGCAGGTCTGGTCGACTTCGACCCGGAGGGCTTCTACTACCTCGCCCGCACCACACTGGTGAAGGACGAGCGCTTCATCGACCGCTTCGACCGGGTCTTTTCGGAGACCTTCGGCGGTATCCTGAGCGAGGGCGCGCCGGACGGCGTCGATGCGCGTGCCATTCCCGATGACTGGCTGCACAAGCTCGCGCAAAAGCATCTCTCGGATGAAGACAAGGCGCTGATCGAAGCGCTCGGCGGTTTCGACAAATTGATGGACACGCTGAGGGAGCGCCTCGCTGAGCAGAAGGAACGCCACCAGGGCGGCAACAAGTGGATCGGCACGGCCGGCACCTCGCCCTTCGGCGCCTATGGCTACAATCCGGAAGGCGTGCGCATCGGCCAGGACGAAAGCCGGCACCGGCGCGCGGTAAAAGTCTGGGACCAGCGCGAATTCCGCAATCTCGACGATCGCGTCGAACTCGGCACCCGCAACATCAAGGTGGCCCTGCGCAGGCTGCGCCGCTTTGTACGCGAAGGGGCGACCGAAGAGCTCGATCTCTCCGGCACGATCCGGTCGACGGCCGAACATGGCTATCTCGACGTGAAGACCCAACCCGAGCGACGCAATGCCGTGAAGCTCCTGATGTTCTTCGATATCGGCGGCTCGATGGACGATCACGTGCGCGAGGTCGAGGAGCTGTTCTCGGCGGCACGGTCCGAATTCCGGCACATGGAATATTTCTACTTCCACAATTGCCCCTATGAGCGGGTCTGGAAGGACAACCAGCGCCGCCACGCCGACACCATTCCGACATCAGACGTCATCAGGACATTCGGCTCGGACTACCGCCTGATCTTCGTCGGCGACGCGGCGATGAGCCCCTACGAGATCACGCATCCCGGCGGTTCGGTGGAGCACTGGAACACCGAGAGCGGTGCGGCCTGGCTCACGCGACTGACCGACCATTTCCGGCGCCACCTCTGGATCAATCCCCTTTCGGAGGCGAACTGGGACTATACGATGTCCGTCGGCCTGATTCGCCGGTTGATCGGCGACCGCATGTATCCGCTGACGCTCGGTGGCCTTGAGGCCGCCGCACGTGAACTGGCGCGGTGACGGACAGAAAAAAGACTTTGATGAGAATAGGCGAGGAAGCGACAAGATGACGAAGACAGTGTTTGGCGTGATGCCCACGGGAGAAGCGGTCGAGAAGGTCAGCCTGAAGGGAGGCGGCCTTGAAGCCTCGATCATCACTTTCGGTGCGGTCTTGCAGGACCTGCGCCTCGACGGCCACGATGCACCGCTGGTGCTCGGTTTCGAGGATCTCGCCGGCTATCTCGATCATTCGCCCTATTTCGGCGCGACACCCGGCCGCTGCGCCAACCGCATCGGTGGCGGCCGCTTTACGCTGGATGGCACCGACTACCAGCTGGAGCTCAACGAAAAAGGCGTCAGCCATCTGCATGGCGGTTCTGATGGCATGGGGCGCCAGAACTGGACGATCCTGGAACACGGGTCCGATTTCGTCGTGATGGAGGTGACCGATCCGGACGGCCGCGCCGGTTATCCCGGCACGGCGCGGACACGCGCGACCTTTACGCTGAAAGCCGGCGGCACTTTCTCTGCCCTTTACGAAACCGTGACCGACAAGCCGACGATCGCCAATGTCTGCCACCACGCCTATTTCAATCTCGATGGCCGGCCCGACATTCTCGGCCATGACCTGATGATCGCGGCTGACCACTATACCCCTGTCGATGAGCGGCTGATTCCGACCGGCGAAATCCGCCCTGTCGAGAACACGGCCTTCGATTTCCGCGAAATGCGACCGATTCGCCTGGAGGTGGATGGGGAGCAACTGGGTTACGACCACAATTTCTGCTTCTCCAGCAGCCGGGTTGCCAAACGCAGCGTGGCGCTGGCCCGCAGCGTCAATTCCGGCGTGACCATGGAGATCCTGACCACGGAGCCGGGCGTGCAGTTCTACGCCGGCGGAAAGGTGTCACCGGCCGTCCCAGGCCTCGAAGGCCGCCGCTATGGCGCCTTTGCCGGATTCTGCATGGAAACACAGGTCTGGCCGGATGCGATCAATCATCCGAACTTCCCGAACGCGGTGTTGCGCCCCGGCGAGGTGCTGCGTCAGGAAACGGACTACGTATTCTCACGGGCATGATGTAAAAAAGCGCTCGGCTGCAGGATATCCTGCAGTCGGTCGCATGCTGGAAACGATCAGGCCGCATTGGCGTGTATCGTGTCAAAGTTACCATTCTCGGAGGAGAAAATGGAGCGGGTGAAGCGATTCGAACGCTCGACCCCAACCTTGGCAAGGTTGTGCTCTACCCCTGAGCTACACCCGCTCATAACCTCGATCCTGGGGTAGTGTCTGGATCGTGGGCCGTCCGTCTTGCGGCGACGGGCGCTATATGGCCCAACCGATTTTTAAATGCAACAGGGAAATGACGGATCAGGGCCAAAAAAATTCGAAATCTTCACAACAGGCTGACAAAGCTCAGCTTTTGCGGGGTTTTTGGCGCCAAGAAAGATTGCAGTATGTCGGTCTTGAGCCTATGGCTCGAACAGAAATCGAGTAGATGGCACGGGCAAAACCCTGACATTTGAAGCGAGGCACCATGACGACGCCGAAAACAGCAGACGATCTCTTCCGTTTCCTCGATGAACTGGGAGCAGCCCACAAGACGAAGACCCATCCGCCTGTCTTCACCGTGGCGGAATCGGTATCGTTGCGCGACGAGATCCCCGGCGGCCACACCAAAAACCTCTTCGTGAAGGACAAGAAGGACAACTTCTTCCTCCTGACGGTCGAGGAAAATGCCTCCGTCGATCTGAAAACCGTGCACACGATCATTGGCGCTGCCAGCAAGGTTTCCTTCGGAAAGCCGGAAAAGCTGATGGAATATCTCGGCGTCGTGCCAGGAGCCGTGACCGCCTTCGGGGCAATCAACGATACAGGCAAGAACGTGACCTTCGTGCTCGACAAGGATCTGATGGAGCATGACACCATCAACTGCCATCCGCTTTCCAACGATGCCACGACCTCGATCGGCCGCGATGATCTGGTCCGCTTCATGGAAGCGACCGGCCACACGCCGCTTGTCTTGAAAGTCACGGCCTGACATACGATCTTAACGGCAATGACGGCGGCCACCTTTAGGTCGCGAAACAGGCGGGAGATGCATGATGAGCGACTACGGCAACCCTTACGGCGGCTATGGCAACCAGACCATGACGGCCCAGTTCGGTGGCCCCGCTGCAGCGGCTCCGCCGGCCGGTGAACTCATCAAGGACACCACCACGGCCAATTTTGCCCGCGACGTCATGGACGAGTCGCGCAACCAGCCTGTTCTGGTCGATTTCTGGGCCCCCTGGTGCGGTCCGTGCAAGCAGTTGACACCGATCATCGAAAAAGCGGTCTCCGAAGCCAGCGGCCGCGTGAAGCTGGTCAAGATGAACATCGACGACCATCCATCGGTCGCAGGTCAGCTCGGCATCCAGTCGATCCCCGCTGTGGTCGCCTTCGTCAACGGCCGCCCCGCGGACGGCTTCATGGGTGCGCTGCCCGAAAGCCAGGTCAAGGCCTTCATCGACAAGGTGGCAGGGCCTGCTGGCGCCGATCAGGCGGCAGAGATCGCGGCTGTGCTTGAAGAAGCCTCCGGCCTGCTGGCTGGCGGCGACATCGACGGCGCGGCCCAGCTTTTCGCCGCAATCCTGCAGGCGGACCCGGACAATACGCAGGCGATCGCAGGTCTGGCGGAGTGCATGATCGGCGCCAATCAGCATCAGAGGGCGCGCGAGCTTGTGACGCAACTGCCGGAGGAGCTGGCCAAGGCGCCGGAGGTGCAGGCGCTTCTCAAGCGGCTCGACCAGATCGACGAGGCCCGCAAGCTTGGTGACCCTGTGGCACTTGAGCACACGCTGTCGCTCAATCCCGACGATCACGAAGCACGCATGAAGCTTGCCAAGATCCGCAATGTTGAGGGTCGTCGCGAGGAAGCGGCAGAACATCTGCTGCTGATCATGAAGCGTGACCGCACTTTCGATGACGACGGCGCGCGCAAGCAGCTGCTGCAATTCTTCGAGGTCTGGGGGCCGAAGGAGCCGGCAACAGTCATGGCGCGTCGCAAGCTCTCGTCGATCCTCTTTTCGTGAGCCGCCGCGGGCCTTGAGTTTTGGGTTCGGCGACCCAGATAGAAGCAAGAATGAACACCGGCATAAGTCCGGACAGGATGTGCTTCAATGCAAGTGGGAAATGCCCGATATCTGACGGCTGCGGACCTTCCAGAGACGGTCCCGGTCTTCCCCATCTCCGGCGTGCTGCTGCTGCCCGGCGGCCAGCTCCCCCTCAACATCTTCGAGCCGCGTTACCTCGCCATGCTCGACGCGGCGATCTCGGGTAACCGGCTCATCGGGATGATCCAGCCCGCCATGTCCGAGGTTCAGGCCAACATCCTGCCCGAGCGCCCGCAACTGGCCCAGGTCGGCTGCATCGGACGTATCACCTCGTTTACCGAGACCGGTGACGGCCGCTACATCGTGTCTTTGGCGGGCGTGTGCCGTTTTCGCCTGATGGACGAGGTCCAGAATTCAAAGCCCTTCCGTACCTTCCATATTGCCCCCTTCGTCGCCGATCTGACAAGCGCGGAAGATGAGGGACAGGTGGATCGCGCGGGCCTGCTCGGCGCCTTCAAGGCTTACCTTGAGGCGAACAAGCTGGAAGCGGATTGGGAGAGCGTCGAACGCGCCTCAAACCTCACTCTGGTCAATTCCCTGTCGATGATGTCGCCATTCGGTCCGCCGGAAAAGCAGGCCCTGCTCGAGGCACCGGATTTGAAGACCCGCGCCGAGACCCTGATTGCGATCACCGAGATACTGCTGGCGCGTACCTTCGGCGAAGCCGACACCATGTTGCAGTAAGTCGATGGCAGACAATCCGACTAGCCTTGTCGATCCCAAGATGCTTGAGCTTCTGGTGTGCCCGCTGACGCAGGGCACGCTGAAATGGGACCGTGAGAAGAACGAACTCGTCTCGGAGAAGGGCAGGCTCGCCTATCCGATCCGCGATGGCATACCGATCATGCTGGTATCGGAAGCCCGCAAGCTCGAAATGCCGGCCTGAGCGGCCGCCTCGGCTCCCCCATCAGGATTTCGTTCAGATGCTCTGTCCGCCCAGCAGGCGCGGCCGATCGCGGCCAGAAGAACCTGCGGCCTCACGAATGAAGTAGCTCTTCAGACCTGGAATGCGATCGACCATGCCGAGGCCGAAATCGCGCATCACCCGGATCGGCGTGATATCGTTGGAGAAGAGCCGGTTGAGCACATCGGTCGTTACCCCCATCCGGAAGGTATCGAACCGGCGCCAGATCTGATAGCGCTCAAGCACATTCACCGAGCCAATATCGAGCCCCAAGCGATCCGCCTCGACCACCGTTTCGGCGAGTGCTGCGACATCCTTGAAGCCGAGATTGAGCCCCTGGCCCGAAATCGGGTGAATGCCATGAGCGGCATCGCCGGCCAGAGCCAGCCGCGGTGCGATGAATGCGCGGGCCAATGTGAGGCCAAGCGGAAATGCGCGACGGTCCGGCGTCGCCCGGATTGTGCCCAGCTTGTGACCGAAGCGCCGTTCCAGCTCAGCCTCGAAAACCAGATCGTCCGAAGCAACCAGCCTGTCGGCATCCTCTGTCCGCTCGGTCCAGACGAGCGACGAGCGATTGCCCTTGAGTGGCAGGATCGCAAACGGACCGGCAGGCAGAAAATGCTCTTCGGCAACGCCGTCATGCGGGCGCTCATGTTCGACGGTGGTCACAATGCCGGACTGGCCATATTGCCAGGTGACCGTCTTGATCCCGGCAAGATCCCTGAGCTTCGAGCGTACGCCATCGCAGGCAACGACAAGCCGTGATGAAACCACGCTGCCGTCAGACAGCGTCAGCTCGGCACTCGGCCCCGTGTCACGAAATCCGGTCGCGCGCAGGCCGTGACGGATGGCGATCCCGCGTTCCTCGCAAGCCTCGCGAAGCGCTGCGACCATGCTGACATTCGGGATCATATGCGCAAAGGGTCGACCGTCCTCGACGGCACCGTCAAAAGTGAGGAAGACGGGACGCACAGGGTCAGACGTTTTCGAATCGGTGACGATCATCCGGGTGATGGGCTGCGCGTCGGGCTCGATCCGGTCCCAGAGACCGAAGACGTCGAGCATCTTGGTGGCAGCCGCGATGATGGCGGAGGCGCGCAGATCCTTTTTCCAGGCTTCCTCGGGCGCCGCCTCGACCACTTCGACCGCGAGGTGGGGAGCAGCCTGCTTGATGGCAACGGCTGCGGACAGACCGACATAGCCTCCGCCGACGACGAGCACATCCAGCATGGCAAATTCCTTTGTTCTTGTAGACCTGACGACACCTATATAGATCAGCCTTGAACGGGTGCCTATAAGCGGAGCAATGCATTATGTCGCAGCCAGCTGGACAGACCAAACCGATGCAGGAGCTGATCGAGCGTCTCGATCTGGAAAAGCTTGAGGAAAACCTGTTTCGCGGCAGCAGCCCACAAAATGGCTGGCAGCGGGTCTTTGGCGGCCTCGTCATCGCACAAGCCCTGATGGCGGCACAGCGTTGCGTCGATCCGGATCGCATCGTTCATTCGCTGCATGCCTATTTCATGCGCCCGGGCGACCCGTCCATTCCGATCGTCTACCAGGTCGAGCGCATCAGGGATGGCTCATCCTTCACCACGCGCCGCGTAGTCGCGATCCAGCACGGCAAGGCCATCTTCTCGATGTCGGCGTCCTTCCAGGTGGAGGAGCTGGGGTTCGACCACCAGGTCTCGATCCCGAACGTACCCGCCCCCGAAACCCTGATGGGCGAAGCCGAGTTCCGCGCCGCCTTCCTCGCGCAGGCGCCGGATACGGTGAAGAAATACTGGGGGCGCGAACGCCCGATCGAAATCCGCCCGACGTCGCTGACCCATTACCTCTCACGCGAGAAACTCGAGCCCGAGGCACATATCTGGGTACGTGCGTCGGGACTCGTTCCCGATGACAGGCACTACCAGGCGGCAATCCTTGCCTATCTCTCGGACATGACCCTGCTCGACACCTCGCTCTATGCCCATGGCACCTCGATCTTCGATCCGGAGCTGCAGGTGGCGAGTCTTGACCACGCGATGTGGTTCCACAGACCGTGCCGGCTGGACGACTGGCTGCTCTACACACAGGACAGCCCCAGCGCCGCCGGAGCCCGCGGCATGACCCGCGGCAGCATATTTACGCGGGATGGACGGCTTGTCGCGTCGGTGGCGCAGGAAGGCCTGATCCGCAAACGAGCAAATGACTAAAACAGCATCAAACATTCTTTTATGCACAATTTTTGTGCGCACATTGCGCATTCAACTGCCTGTTTATTAGCTCAATTTCACAGAAGCTTTACATTTCAATAACTTATAGAAAATTCTGAATCTGGCACGCCTTTTGAATGTCACTTGTCAGTCGCTGCGCGAAAGTTCCTGCCGGCGGCAAGGAGAGTCGGCTCCGAGCCGAGGACAAGCAAAGGATGGGAAACCAGATGAAGATTGTGATGGCTATCATCAAGCCGTTCAAGCTGGACGAGGTACGCGAGGCCTTGACGGCTGTGGGGATCCAGGGCCTGACCGTGACCGAGGTCAAGGGCTATGGGCGCCAGAAGGGGCACACCGAAATCTACCGCGGCACCGAATACGCCGTCAGCTTTCTGCCGAAACTGAAGATCGAAATCGCCGTCTCGTCCGAACTTGCCGACAAGGCCGTTGAAGCGATCGCTTCTGCCGCCAAGACCGGCCAGATCGGCGACGGGAAGATCTTCGTCTACGCGATCGATCAGGCCGTGCGCATCCGCACCGGCGAAACCAATACCGAAGCGCTGTAAGAACGGCTGTAAGGGGAGTTGTTACTGATGTCATTTGCCAAGTTGAATTCCAACCTCGTGCGCATTGGCGCCGCGTCCGCAGCCCTGCTGGCGCCGGTTGTCGCCTTCGCGCAGGAAGCAGCCCCGGCTGCCGCCGAAGCGGTCGCCGCAGCGGCACCCGCCATGACCGTCGATAAGGGCGACACCACCTGGATGCTGGTTTCGGCCCTGCTGGTTCTTCTCATGACGATCCCGGGCCTCGGCCTGTTCTATGGTGGCCTTGTCCGCGCCAAGAACATGCTGTCAGTCCTGATGCAGGTCACCACGATCGCCGCCATGGCGATGATCCTCTGGGTCATCTACGGCTACTCGCTCGCCTTCACCAATGGTGGCAGCCTCAACTCCTTCGTTGGCGGCTTCTCCAAGATGTTCCTCGCCGGCGTCGATGTGTCGACCATGGCGGAAAGCTTCTCCAAGGGCGTCGCCATTCCGGAGCTGGCGTTCGTCTGCTTCCAGATGACCTTCGCAGCCATCACCCCTGGCCTCATCGTCGGCGCCTTCGCCGAGCGCGTGAAGTTCTCGGCCGTGATCCTGTTCTCGGCCCTGTGGCTCACCTTCGTCTACTTCCCGATCGCGCACATGGTCTGGTTCTGGGGCGGCCCGAGCGCCTATGCTGATCCGACGGGCATGATCTTCGGCTTCGGCGCGATCGACTTTGCCGGCGGCACCGTCGTTCACATCAACGCTGGTGTCGCAGGCCTTATCGGCGCGATCATGGTCGGCAAGCGTACCGGCTACGGCAAGGACATGATGGCTCCGCACTCCATGACCATGACCCTGATCGGCGCAGGCCTTCTCTGGGTTGGCTGGTTCGGCTTCAACGCCGGTTCCAACCTCGAAGCCAACGGTTATGCCGCACTCGCCATGATCAACACCTTCCTGGCAACTGCTGCTGCAATCCTGTCCTGGGCACTTGTCGAAACCTTCTCGCGTGGCAAGGCTTCGATGCTCGGCGCCGTCTCCGGTGCAATCGCCGGTCTCGTCGTCATCACCCCGGCCGCCGGTTTCGCCGGCCCGATGGGCGCGATTGTCATGGGCCTTGTGGTCTCTCCGGTCTGCTACTTCTTCTGCTCGACCGTGAAGAACAAGTTCGGCTACGACGACACTGCTGACGTCTTCGGCATCCACGGCGTTGGCGGCATCATGGGCGCGATTTTGGTCGGCGTCTTCGTCAACCCGGCCCTCGGCGGCGCTGGTATCGTCGACTACTCGACGGCCGACTTCGCAGCTGGCTATGCCGGCACGGCGACCCAGGTCTTCGCTCAGCTCAAGGGCGTTGTCGTCACCGTCCTGTGGTGCGGTATCGTGTCGATCATCCTCTTCAAGATCGTCGACATGATCGTTGGCCTGCGCGTGCCGGTCGAAGCCGAGCGCGAAGGTCTCGACCTCGCCTCGCACGGCGAAGCCGCCTACCACAACTAAGATCCCTGGCGGATCTTCACCTCCTAAAATGCGGCAGCGCCCGGGTCTCATCGCCCGGGCGTTTTTTTGCGAAGCGCCCGCCATGGGACGAGAACGCATGGTTAATGCACCATTAACCCTCCATCCTGTAGGGTCCCAGATGGCGATCCCGGTTCACGCCGGGCGTCCGAAGGCATCACCGGCAACAGGACGGACAGAGACCCCATGAGCAGAAGCAATTCCGCAGCGCTTCCGGAGCATTCCACCCGCTCCGCGTTGTCCGCGTTCCTGTTTCGGCAGATTTTCGCGCTGACCGGTTTTGCACTCTTCCTGCTTCTGGTGCTCGCAGTGGCGGCACTCGCCACCTGGAACGTGTCCGATCCAAGCCTCTCCTATGCAACGGACAATCCACCCACCAATATCCTTGGCCTGCCGGGCGCAGTGTTTGCAGACCTGATGATGCAATTCTTCGGCCTTGGCAGCCTGCTGGCCTTGCTGCCGGTTCTCGCATGGTCCTTCGCGCTCATCGGTGGACGCAAGCTCAACCGCATTCCGGCCCGGATTGGCGCCTGGTTCGCGGGCGCATTGATTGCAGCCGCCGCCGTGGGCTGCTTTCCGCCGCCCAACACATGGCCACTTCCGAGCGGCACCGGCGGCGTTCTGGGCGATCTCATTCTGCGCTTTCCGGCACTGTTTATCGGCGCCTATCCGACCTCGACATTCGCAATGGTGCTTGGCGGCATTCTGGCGCTGCCCGCCACATGGTTGATGCTGTTTGCTGCGGGCATTCTCGGCAAGGCGTCCGAGCAGGTTGAGGATGACGAGCCCGTCGCCCCGATCGTGCGCCGCCAGCCGAAGGAACCTGTTTTCGACGACGGTGAAGACGACGAGGACAGCGAGGGTCCGATCGCGCTGATGATGGGTGCGGTGACGCACAACTGGTATACAGCGCGCGCCCGGGTCCGCCGTCTTTTCGGCCTGAAGGCAAGCGAGCGTCGCGACCGCGACTTCGACCAGCCCTATGATTTCAATGATGACGAGTTCGGCACCCTGAACGAACCCGTGAGGGCAAAGGCTCTGCCACTCAACGCGCGTGTCGAGCCGTCGCTGGAAGGCGCTCCTGCGCGTCCTGTTGGCCGCTCCATTGTCTCGCCCCCACCAATGTCCACCGGCAGCTTCGACGACGAGGACGATGATTTCGATCTCGACGACATGCCACGTCCGGCCGGGATCCTTCCCGACAACGGTGCGCGGGCAGCAAGCGCACGCGCGAGCGGCGCATCTGCCAGGGTCGTTGCCCCCGCCGCCCGGCCTAAACCTGGTGCACGCGTTGATCGCGATGCGCAAGGATCGCTGTTGCGCCCGGAAGGCTTCCAGCTGCCGTCGGTGCATCTTCTCGCGGAACCCCGCGCCGTCGCGCGAGATGCCACCTTGTCGGCGGAAGCACTGGAGCACAATGCGCGTCTGCTCGAAGGCGTGTTGGACGACTTCGGCGTCAAGGGTGAGATCATCCATGTCCGCCCCGGCCCTGTCGTCACACTTTACGAGCTAGAGCCGGCGCCGGGCATCAAGTCGTCCCGCGTCATCGGTCTCGCCGACGACATCGCCCGTTCGATGAGTGCGATCGCCGCCCGTGTCGCAGTCGTCCCCGGCCGCAACGCGATCGGTATCGAACTGCCGAACCAGACCCGCGAGACCGTTTATCTGCGCGAACTCATCGGCAGCCGTGACTTCGACGGCAACAAGGCGAAGCTCGCCATGGCACTCGGCAAGACGATCGGCGGCGAACCTGTCATCGCCGATCTCGCCAAGATGCCCCATTTGCTCGTTGCGGGTACCACCGGCTCGGGTAAGTCGGTCGCGATCAACACCATGATCCTGTCGCTCCTTTACAAGATGACGCCGGAGCAGTGCCGCCTGATCATGATCGACCCGAAGATGCTGGAACTCTCCGTCTATGACGGCATCCCGCATCTGCTGTCACCGGTCGTGACCGACCCGAAGAAGGCCGTTGTGGCGCTCAAATGGACCGTCCGCGAGATGGAAGAGCGTTACAAGAAGATGTCGAAGATCGGTGTGCGCAACATCGACGGCTTCAACACCCGTGTTGCCCAGGCGCTGGAGAAGGGCGAGGTGCTGACCCGCACCGTCCAGACCGGCTTCGATCGTCAGACCGGCGAAGCGATTTACGAGACGGAAGAATTCGACCTGCAGCCCCTGCCCTATATCGTCGTGATCATCGACGAAATGGCCGACCTGATGATGGTCGCCGGCAAGGACATCGAAGGCGCCGTACAGCGCCTCGCCCAGATGGCACGTGCGGCCGGTATCCATGTGATCATGGCAACGCAGCGTCCCTCGGTCGACGTCATCACCGGCACGATCAAGGCGAACTTCCCGACCCGTATCTCCTTCCAGGTCACCTCGAAGATCGACAGCCGCACCATCCTCGGCGAGCAGGGCGCAGAGCAGCTGCTCGGCATGGGTGACATGCTCTATATGGCCGGCGGCGGTCGCATCCAGCGTGTCCACGGGCCCTTCGTCTCGGACCACGAGGTCGAGGAGATCGTCGCCTATCTGAAGACACAAGGCTCGCCGCAATATCTGGAAGCCATCACCATCGATGACGATGAAGATGGCGAGGATGGCGGTGGTCCGATCGGAACCGGCAATCTCGGCGAGTCGGACGATCCCTACGATCAGGCCGTCGCGATCGTGCTTCGAGACGGCAAGGCGTCGACCTCCTATGTCCAGCGCCGCCTCGGCATCGGCTATAACAGGGCAGCTTCGCTGATCGAACGCATGGAGAAGGAAGGCATCATCGGCCCGGCCAATCACGCGGGCAAACGCGAGATCTTGGTCCCGACCGAAGAGTAACAGCCGCACCACGTTCCATCATGGAACAACAACGGTACGGGACGAGTTGCCGCAGCAGCAAGGGCGCGCATGGCCATGAAGCCGCCGCCTTTTTCGGCGAGACCGTTAGCATATGAAGGAGTACCGCATGACAGACATCAATGAACGCGACGCCCGCATGCCGATCGTGGCAAGCCGCCGCCAGTTCGTGCTGGGAACGGCCGCCTTGATGGCCTGCGCCGCCTTTCCGATGCCGAGCTTTGCTGCGGGCGCGGCACAGCAGATCGCCGATCACTTCTCCAGCGTGAAGACCATGATGGGCGAGTTCGTCCAGTTCGGCCCGCGCGGCGAGCAGACCGGCGGCAAGTTCTTTATCGAACGCCCGGGCAAGCTGCGCTTCAACTATGAGAAGCCGTCGCCGATGCGCGTCATTTCCGACGGCAAGAATGTGGTCATCGGCAATATGAAGCTGAAGACCTGGGACCTCTATCCGCTGAACAAGACGCCGCTCAGCATTCTGCTGTCGGAGCGCATCGACCTCGGTAATCAGATGGTTCGCGATGTGAAGCAGGAAGCTGATCTGACCACCATCGTGCTGGGTGACCGGACGATCTTCGGCGACTCGACCATCACCCTGATGTTCGACCCCAAGAGCTTCGAACTGCGTCAGTGGACGATCACTGACATGCAGAAGAAGGACACGTCCGTCATGATCTTCAACGTTCAGAACGGCGTGCAGTTGGATCCGAGCGTCTTCGAAATCCCCTATGCCGAGGTCCATGGCCAGAAGCGCGGCGGCTGAGGAAAACCTGTCGAGTTGTGGAGAAGGCGGCAGACCCCAGAGGTCCTGCCGCCTTTTTCTGTTCATGGGCGTCGTAATCCCCTAAACCCGCTGGGGAACCTGGAAAGCGGACGCCATGACACTCTCGATCTCCACCTGGAACATCAATTCGGTGCGCCTGCGCCTTCCGATCGTCGAAGACTTTCTGAAGCGCGTGAACCCGGACATCCTGTGCCTGCAGGAGATCAAGTGCCAGAACGACCAGTTTCCAATCGATGCGATTGCTGCACTCGGTTATTCCAACATCGTGATTCATGGCCAGAAGGGCTATCACGGCGTCGCGATCTGCTCGAAGCTGCCGCTCGCCGAGGATCACCGCCAGGACTATTGCGGCGTGGGCGACAGCCGCCACATCTCCGCAGTCTTCGAATGGGCCGGGCGCCGGATCCGCATCCATAATTTCTATGTTCCGGCCGGCGGCGACGAACCCAATCGGGACATCAATCCGAAATTCGGCCACAAGCTCGATTTCATCCAGGAGATGAAGATGCTTTCGGCGGAAGCTGAGCCGAACACCGGATCGATCCTTGTTGGCGACCTCAACATCGCGCCGCTGGAACATGACGTGTGGTCGCACAAGCAGATGCTGAAGATCGTCAGTCACACGCCGGTGGAAACCGAAGGACTGCTCGACATCATGCGACAGGGCAAGTGGGTCGACCTGATGCGCCAGCAGGTGCCCGCCTCTGAAAAGCTCTACACGTGGTGGAGCTACCGCGCCAAGGATTGGGCGGCAGCCGATCGCGGCCGTCGCCTCGACCATGTGTGGTCTTCCGCCGATCTGGCACCGCTGCTCACTGGCGTCGATGTGCTGAAAGAAGCGCGCGGCTGGACACAGCCGTCCGACCATGTGCCGGTGACAGCACACTTCAAGGCCGCATAGCAGGCGATAGACAGCAAGCTATTTAATTGAAGCGGGGCGCCAGGGCTTCAGACCCTTCGATCAATGCGGCCAGAGACTGCTTGATCCTGCCCTCGACCTGGCGGGCCATCTGCGGATATTCCTCAAGCAGCCGGTGAAAAAGCGCGCGTGTGATGCGGATGACTTCGACGTCCTGCGCAGCGACAGCTGTGTATTTGCGCTCTACCATGGTCACCAGTGCGAGCTCGGAGAGCATCACGCCTGGCCCGACACGCGTCTCGAGATGAGGCTTGCCATCCCGTCCGATCACGTAAAGCTCGATGTCGCCGCGCGCGATGACGTAGGCGCATTCCGCAGGCGCTTTCTCGCGAAACAGGGCCTGGCCGGCAGCAACCTGTCGATGCTCCGCGCCGAAGGCGATCAGTCGCAACTGATCGGTGTCGAGGCCGGAAAAGAGCGGCAATTCCGACAGGAGCTCGATATCGTCGCTGAGTGCCATGGCGTTCATCCTCTGCAGACGGTTTGGATGTCATCTGCCTCTTGACCGTCCATAACGCAAAACGGGGAGAGTGACGACCCGTCAGCCGTCCTCATCCCCGAGATGATGCACTCTCATTCCGATCAGGGAACGATCTTGTACCCGCCGTTTTCCGTAACAAGGATCTCGGCATTGGACGGATCCCGCTCGATCTTCTGGCGAAGACGGTAGACATGGGTTTCCAGCGTATGCGTGGTCACCCCGGAATTGTAGCCCCAGACTTCCTCAAGCAGCACGTCGCGCGTCACGACCTTCTGGCCAGCGCGGTAGAGGTATCGGATGATCGCCGATTCCTTCTCCGTCAGCCTGATCTTCTTTCCGTCGTCGGTAGTCAGAAGCTTCTGGCTCGGCTTGAACAGATAGGGACCGACGCCGAAGGTCGCATCTTCGCTCTGCTCGTATTGGCGTAGCTGCGCACGGATGCGGGCCAGCAGAACGGCGAAACGGAAGGGCTTGGTGACATAATCGTTGGCACCTGCCTCAAGGCCGAGGATCGTATCGGAATCCGTGTCGTGCCCGGTAAGCATGATCACCGGTGACTTGAAGCCGCCCTTGCGCAGCAGCTTCACGGCTTCCCGACCGTCCATGTCCGGCAGACCAACGTCCATGATCATCAGATCGACCTGCGCAGTCTTGGCCGTCTGCATGGCGCGGGTGGCGTTACTTTCCTGAAGCAGCGAGAACTCTTCGTAAAGCGAGAGCTGCTCGACCAGGATCTGCCTCAGATCATCGTCGTCATCCACGAGCAGAATGGTCCGCGTCGTCATCCGTCATCCTTCCAGAATGGTCCATCGGCGAAGGCCTTGCTGCCCTCTTGCACGGCATGTAAGTCGTTGTTGCAGCAGTTGAAGAGCTCAGCGTACAACAATAATCACGAACAAGGCAAAAAGTCGTGACCAAGAGACCAAAGGTTTCGCGACAGCAACGAAAGACTTTGGCCCGTATCGTGGTCCGCTCGGCTCCGCGCGACCAGCGTCGGGCTATTCTGCAAGCGGGCATCCTCAGCATTCCCGCGGCCATCGGCCGAAGCGGCAGGACGAGCCGCAAGCGCGAGGGTGACGGCGCAACGCCGATCGCCAGCATGCCCCTCCTCTATGCCTATCACCGAGGTGATCGCATCCAGCCACCACAAAGCCAGCTGAGGCTGCTGCGCACCCGCAGCGACATGCTCTGGAGCGACGCCAATGGTCACCCAACCTACAATCGCCCGGTACGCGCGCCCTTCAAGGCAAGCCACGAACGTATCGAGCGCGCGGACGAACTCTATGACATCTGTGTCGTGATGGACTGGAACATGCGCATGCGAAAAAGGGGCTGCGGATCAGCGATCTTCTTCCACATTGCACGGCCGGGCTTCACGCCAACGGAGGGATGCGTTGCCATTCGCCACCGGGACATGTGCCGCCTCCTGCCGCATCTTGACCGCAGGACGATCCTTCAGGTTCTCTGATATCCCGTTCAGGCGAATTGGACGGCACGCCTCTTTTATCGCGGCCGGATCGGACTAGTTAGGAAAGGCGGCCGGCATCGAAGCCCGGGTTTTACCGCTCCATTTTCCTTCCGCATTCATTGCGTTGACCATCCCCGACCTGGAGATTTCAATATGACAGATCAGCTTTACCTCTCGCTGCATGATGGCGCCCGCATCCCGCAGGTTGGCCTTGGTGTATGGCAAACGCCCGACAATGAGGCGGCACCGGCGGTCAAGGCAGCACTCGACGCCGGCTATCGGCATGTCGACACGGCTGCCGTCTATGAGAACGAGCAGGGCGTGGGAGAAGGCATCCGCCAGTCCGGCCTTCTGCGCTCTGACATCTTTCTGACCACCAAGCTGTGGAACACAGATCAGGGTTACGAGCAGACGCTGAAGGCTTTCGAAGCGAGCCTCAAGCGGCTCGGCACTGACTACGTCGACCTTTATCTCATCCACTGGCCGTCAGCGCATCGTGGCCTCTTCGTCGACACCTGGAAGGCCCTTGTGACGCTGAAAGAGGAAGGTCGGGCGAAGTCGATCGGCGTGTCGAACTTCTATCCGGAGCATATCGAAAAGATCGTGGCCGAGACCGGCGTCGTGCCGGTCATCAACCAGATCGAGCTTCACCCTGACTTCCAGCAGCGCGAAACCCGCGCCTTCCATGAGAAGCACAAGATCGCGACGCAGTCCTGGAGCCCCCTCGGCCAGGGCAAGCTGCTTGGCCATCCTGTCATCGCAGAGATTGCCCAGAAACTTGGCCGCACGCCGGCTCAAGTGATCATTCGCTGGCATATCGAAAATGGTCTTGTGGTCATCCCGAAGTCGGTCACGCCGTCGCGCATCGTCGAGAACTTCAAGGTTTTCGACTTCAAGCTGTCGGCGGAGGATCTGGACAGACTGAACGGACTGGATGACGCGGGCGCTCGTATCGGACCTGATCCGAAGACGGCGACCTTCTGATTCACGTGAGACACGACTGACGAGAATTGAGCGGGCCACCTGCTGAAACGAGGGTGGCCCGCTTTTGATTTATTCCTTGATTGCCGAATCCCAGTGCTCGTCGGCCTTTCCGTCGACGATGCGCCAGGTGTCGTACCACGTGGTGGTATAGGTCTTGGAAGGATCCTTCGGGTCCTTCTCCTCCCGAACGATGGCAACCGTGACCAGATCGCCTTCGGCCGTGACGAACGCCACTGGTGTCGACAGTTTCTCGGGGATCGGCTTCTTTTCGACCTTCAGGACCTGGGTGAAAAACCCGACGACGGTATCACGACCCGAAGGGACGTTCGGATTGTGCTGAAGGTAACGCTCGGTCAGAAACTGATCGGCCTTGTCCCAATGCCCGGCTTCCAAGAGGTTGCGCATGATGTGGTAGACCACCTGCTTGTTGGCATGCAGCTTCGGATCGACGCTCGTGAACAAGGCTTCCTTGTCGGCCGCGGCGACGACAGCCTCCTGGGCAGAGACCATAACGGGGTACATCAAAGGCGTAAACAAGCCTACGCTGATGGCCAGAACTGCGGGTCGCTTGAGCATGAACTTATCCCTTGGGAACAGCGAGGAAATTTGCCCGAAGGGATATCGTTTGCTGGAAGGCGCCGCCAGAAGGCAGTTTTTCCAGTTAAGGTCTGAAAAACAGAACCACCCACCCCATCGGCACTGCTAGAACAAGTTGCGTCAGGTGTTCGTCGTCGCGTTGGCAGTCCTTGCCAGCATGGAACAAGATGTGACACTCTGCGCTGCCACAATTCGGGAGATTTCCATGCTGTTCCGCCGCGCCGTTCTTGCCGGTCTGTCCGCCCTTGCCCTTGTTCCCTTCGCCGCGCATGCGAGCGACCTCCCGGATCTCGGCGGAAAATCCGTCGTTGTCGTAACGGAAAACGCCTATCCGCCGCTGCAATTCGTGGACCCCAAGTCCGGCCAGCAGATCGGCTGGGAATATGACGCGATGAACGAGATCGCAAAGCGTTTGAATTTCAAGGTGGAGTACCAGAACACCTCCTGGGACGCGATGATCCAGGCTGTCTCGGACGGTCAGTTCAACATCGGCATGACCGGCATCACCATCAAGGAAGATCGCAAGGAGAAGGTGGATTTCTCCGAGCCCTATATGCGTTCAGAGCAGTTCATGCTGGTCCGTGGCGATGAAACCCGCTTCACGGATGGCAAGAGCTTCGGCGAATTCAAGGATGGCCTGGTCGGCGCACAGCCGGGCACCACGCCCTTCTACACCGCCGTATACGAGATCCTCGACGGCAACGAGCAGAACCCGCGTATCAAGCTGTTTGAAACCTTCGGCGCGACCGTCCAGGCGCTGAAGACGGGTGATGTCGACGTGGTCCTGACGGACGGCACGGCTGGCAAGGGCTATGTCGATTCCTCGAACGGCGGCCTCAAGCTCGTCGGCGGTCCGCTCGGTTCGGAAGACTTCGGCTTCATCTTCACCAAGGGCTCCGATCTCGTGGCCCCGGTGAATGCAGCCATCGCTTCGATGAAAGCCGATGGCACGATCGAAGCCCTGAACAAGAAGTGGTTCCTCGACTACAAGATGGGCGAATGAGCCAGATTCAGACCTGCGACCTGAAGGCGGGTAACTGATGGCATTCCAGACCCTGCCCCAGGGTGACCAGAAAGGCGATCGGCCGTGGTGGCTGATCGCCTTCGTCGTGATGGCGCTGACCCTCGGGATCGTCATCTTCGTCAGTGATCTCTACACGCAAGTCTTCAACACCGTGGTCAAAGGGCTCGGCGTCACTGTTTTCGTGACGTTGATCGGCTTCCTTCTGGCCACGGCACTGGGGCTGCTGATTGCGCTGCTCGGCATGTCGGACCATATGGCCCTGCGGCAAGTAGCCCGCTTCTACGTGGAAGTGGTGCGCGGCATTCCGATCCTGGTGCTGCTCTTCTACATCGCTTTTGTCGGCGCGCCTGCCCTTGTGGCGCTCTACAACCTTGTGACCGCGCCGCTGATCTCGATCGGCCTGACGGACGCCATGGTCGTGCGAGACTTCTCGCTGATGTGGCGGGCGATCATCGCTCTGATGATCGGCTATTCGGCCTTTATCGCCGAAATCTTCCGCGCCGGCATCCAGTCGATCGACAAGGGCCAGATAGAGGCGGCAAAGGCTCTGGGCTTGAGCCGCAGCCAGCGGTTTCGACTGGTGGTCTTCCCTCAGGCGATCCGCGTGATCTTCCCGCCGCTCTCGAACGATTTTGTTGCGATGGTGAAGGACTCGTCCCTCGTCTCGGTGCTCGGCGTCGCAGACATCACCCAGATGGGCAAGGTCTACGCTTCCGGGTCCTTCCGCTTCTTCGAGACCTATTCGATCGTGGCCTATGTCTACCTGGTGCTGACGATCGGATTGTCGATCCTGCTTCGCGGCTTCGAGCAGCGCATGCGGACCCGCATGCGCGACTGAAGCGCTCCGTCAGTAACGCTCGGGAACATACATCTCGGTCGGTACCGGGTGGCGGATATAGTCGGCGTTGCGAACGCGTTCAGGAAGCTCCACGGTTTCCTTTGGCACATGCTCGTATGGCACCTGCGACAGAAGATGGGCGATCATGTTGAGACGCGCCTTCTTCTTGTCGACGGCTTGGACCACCCACCATGGGGCTTCCGGGATATGCGTGCGCTCCAGCATCTCTTCCTTGGCGCGGGTATAGGCCTCCCAGTGCACTCGGCTCTCCAGGTCCATGGGCGAGAGCTTCCACTGCTTCAGGGGATCGTTGATCCGCATGCGGAAGCGGAATTCCTGCTCCTCGTCGGTGATCGAGAACCAGTACTTCACGAGAATGATGCCGGAGCGAACTAGCATGCGCTCGAACTCCGGTACGGATCGAAAGAACTCTTCCAGTTCGTCCGGGCCGCAGAAGCCCATCACCCGCTCAACGCCGGCCCGGTTGTACCAGGAACGGTCGAAGAGAACCATTTCGCCAGCCGTCGGCAGATGCTGCACATAGCGCTGGAAATACCACTGGCTCCGCTCGCGTTCGGTCGGCGCGGGAAGGGCCACGACGCGGCAGACGCGCGGGTTGAGCCGCTGGGTAACCCGCTTGATCGCGCCGCCCTTGCCGGCTGAATCGCGACCTTCGAACAGCACGACCATCTTCAGCTTCTTGTATTGCACCCAGTCCTGCAGACGGACCAGCTCATGCTGGAGGCGAAAGAGTTCGCGGAAATAGATTCGTCTGTCGATCGTCGGCTCAGACATCCCGTCCGCGACGAGATCGTCGAGACGATCCTCATCCAGCTGTTGCTCCAGTTCCTCGTCGAAACTGTCGAGGATCTCATTCTTGATGCGATGGATGTCTTCGTTCATGACGCGGGTTCCGAGAGGATGATCTATACTGACGAAGATCAATCATGCTTGCACGACTGCTTCATGACAGACGGATGTCACAGGACCAGCGAAGCAATTGCCGACATCTGCGAAAACTGGTAAGACGCCGCTCATGGGATCGAAATTCGGATGCCTCGCGAACCAGTTTATCGTGCTGCAGGACCACAAGCGTCTGCCGGCGCGCTTCTTCGCGCGCGTTCAAGGGGCTTTGGCGAGCCTTCGCGGCTGACCGCCTTCGGCTGCGGCCGACCTTGTTGCATCCTAAAAAACCGAAATCCCTTTTCCTCAGTCTGGACGGAACTTAACCCATGAGCGCACCCCGCACCCTTTACGACAAGATCTGGGACGACCACGTCGTTGATCGCCAGGACGACGGCACCTGTCTTCTCTACATCGACCGTCACCTCGTCCACGAAGTGACGTCTCCGCAGGCCTTCGAAGGGCTGCGCATGGCCGGCCGCAAGGTTCGCGCACCGCAGAAGACGCTGGCCGTGGTCGACCACAACGTTCCGACCTCGCCGGACCGCCATCTCGGCATCAAGAACGAGGAGAGCCGCATTCAGGTCGAGGCGCTCGCCACCAATGCTGCCGAATTCGGCGTCGAATACTACTCCGCTTCCGACAAGCGCCAGGGCATCGTGCACATCGTCGGCCCGGAGCAGGGCTTCACCCTGCCGGGCATGACCATCGTCTGCGGCGACAGCCACACCTCGACGCATGGCGCCTTCGGCGCGCTGGCCCATGGTATCGGCACGTCTGAAGTCGAGCATGTGCTCGCGACCCAGACGCTGATTCAGAAGAAGGCGAAGAACATGCTGGTGCGCGTCGACGGGAAACTGCCCGAAGGCGTGACGGCAAAGGACATCATCCTTGCGATCATCGGCGAGATCGGGACTGCCGGCGGCACCGGCCACGTCATCGAATTCGCAGGCGAGGCGATCGAGGCCCTGTCGATGGAAGGCCGTATGACCGTCTGCAACATGACGATCGAAGGCGGTGCCCGCGCCGGTCTTATCGCGCCGGATGAAAAGACTTTCGAATACATCAAGGACAAGCCGCGCGCGCCGAAGGGCGAAGCGCTGGAGCAGGCGATTTCCTATTGGAAGACGCTAAAGTCCGACGAAGGTGCGCATTTCGACCGCGTCGTCGTTCTGGACGCTGCCAACCTGCCGCCGATCGTCTCCTGGGGCTCCTCGCCCGAGGACGTCGTCTCCATTGAGGGCGTCGTCCCGAACCCGGATGACATCCAGGATGAGACGAAGCGTACCTCCAAGTGGCGCGCTCTTGACTACATGGGCCTGAAGCCAGGCACCAAGATCACCGACATCGCCGTCGACCGCGTCTTCATCGGCTCCTGCACCAACGGCCGTATCGAGGACCTGCGCGAAGTGGCCAAGGTCGTCGAAGGCAAGACGGTGGCTTCCACCGTATCGGCCATGATCGTCCCGGGCTCTGGCCTCGTGAAGGAACAGGCGGAAGCCGAAGGCCTCGACAAGATCTTCAAGGCCGCTGGCTTCGACTGGCGCGAGCCGGGCTGCTCGATGTGCCTCGCCATGAACGATGACCGCCTGAAGCCGGGCGAGCGCTGCGCCTCGACCTCGAACCGCAACTTCGAAGGTCGCCAGGGCTTCAAGGGCCGCACGCACCTTGTATCGCCGGCAATGGCGGCAGCCGCGGCTGTTGCTGGTCACTTCGTCGACATCCGCAGCTTCAAGTAAGCCATCGGCAAGCTGGTATGCACTGTAGCCGCCCGCTGAAAAGCGGGCGGTTTTCTTTTGTCCGGGCCGTTGCAAAGGCACTCAAAGCCGCTATCGTCGCGCTGTCACAAAAATGTCATATGCCGCCCTGCAGGTCTTCCATGAACATCCGTGAATTTGATCTCTCATACCGCAGGCCGCGGCCGTGAGTACTGTCGCCATCGGTCTGGCGCTGATAGCCGCCGTCCTGCATGCCAGTTGGAATGCCTTTCTGCGCACCGGAGCGGACCGGCTCTGGTCGATCACAGTGATGAGCCTCGCTGGAAGCATCATCACACTGCCCTTGCTGTTCATGGTTCCCGTCCCCGGAGCAGCCGCCTGGCCATACATCCTGCTGTCGGCGGGCCTCCAGGTTGGCTACAGCCTGTTTCTGGTGGCGGCCTACAAGCATGGCGAACTGGGCCAGGTCTATCCGATCGTTCGCGGCACCGTGCCGCTGCTGGTCACTCTGGGCGGACTCCTCTTCTTTGGTGAGGTGCTGGGGCTCTGGCAAACACTGGGTGTCATCCTGATTGCCGCCGGCATCATGAGCCTGTCGCTCGGCAAGAGCCGCGCTGCGACCTCATCCATTCTCTTTGCCCTGGCGACCGGCCTGATCATTGCCTGCTACTCCACAGTCGACTCTCGGGGAGTGAAACTGGTCGAGCAACCAGTCGCCTATGCGCTCTGGGTGCTGTTTCTCTTCGGCATCATGATCACGATCGCCTTCGCGGTGACCCGAAAAGGCCTGCTCATCGACGTGCGATCTCCGCTGACCTGGAAGGCCGCTGCTGGCGGCGTGGTCGCCATGCTGGCCTACGGGCTTGTCGTGGTGGCCTATGCCTATGCACCCGCGGGCCTGGTCACCGCAGTTCGGGAAACAAGCGTCGTCTTTGCAGTGCTGATCGGCGCGTTCCTGTTGGGTGAACCACTCACCCTTCGCAGGCTACTTGCCTGCATGATCGTGGCCGGTGGTGCGATCAGCATCAGCCTCTAAGCGACCAACCTGCTTCCAAAGGCCCAAACGAAAAAAGGCTCCGGAAACCGGAGCCTTTCATCAATGCGTTTTGCGTCTGCTTATTCGGCAGAAGCTTCGGCTGCTGCTGCAGCTTCAGCGGCAGCGGCCTTTTCAGCGGCTTCGGCTGCTGCCTTTTCGGCGGCCAGAGCCTGTGCTGCTGCAACCTTCTCGGCTTCCAGACGTGCCTTTTCTTCGGCAACGGCGGCGCGCTCGGCGTCGTTCAGCTTGCGGGCGCGGGTGCCGGTGTTTTCGACGATACGAGCCGACTTACCGCGACGATCGCGCAGGTAGTACAGCTTGGCGCGACGGACCTTACCGCGGCGAACGATTTCGACGCTTTCGACGAGCGGCGAGTAGACCGGGAATACGCGCTCGACGCCTTCGCCGTAGGAGATCTTGCGAACCGTGAAGCTCTCGTTGATGCCGCCGCCCGAACGAGCGATGCAAACGCCTTCATAGGCCTGCACGCGGGTACGGTTGCCTTCCTTGACGGTGACGTTGACGCGGAGCGTGTCGCCCGGGGAGAATTCCGGAAGCTTGCGCTTGGCTTCGATCTTGGCGGCCTGTTCGGCTTCCAGCTGCTGAATGATGTTCATGTCTAACCTCGGTTTCTTCTGAAACAGCCAGAGCGCTCAACGATGATCCCTTGGGTCTATGCCGCAGGATATTGACCCAGATGGGTCGGAGCGAATTCGCAGTTCTTTGTTTTGGCAGACGGGCAATAAGCCCATTTCCGAGGGGGCCATTACACCAAGCAGGCCTGCTTGTCACCCCATACAAGACAAATTTCGTGCATGCGAGGCACCCTGAACGCCTTGCTGCGTTGGATTCCTGCCCTTAAGACTTCGCCTCCAAGTATCGGGAGCGCTGTCGCATGACCATTGCCATGATTTTCCTGCTGTTCACATCCGGCTTCCTGTCCGGCGCCGTGAACGCGATCGCAGGCGGCGGCACCTTCCTAACCTTCGGAGCGCTGACACTTGCCGGCCTGCCGCCGATCAGCGCCAATGCAACCTCTTCCGTGACCCAGTTCCCCGGCTATATCACCTCGACGCTTGCCTATCGCAACGAATTGAAAGAGATGAAGCGCAGCGCGATCGTGCTTGGCCTCATTTCGGCCGTGGGTGCCGTCGGCGGCTCGCTCTTCTTGATATCACTGTCGAATCCAGCCTTTCGCTCCATGGTGCCGTGGCTGTTGCTCGGCGCGACAGCAATCTTTGCAGCCGGGCCGAAGCTGCGGCCAAAAACGAAAGGCGAAAGCCACCCGGCAAGCCCGCTCGGACTCGCGCTTCAGGCCATCACCTCGTTCTACGGCGGCTTCTTCGGCGCAGGCATGGGCATCATGATGCTCGCCTCGCTGGGGCTTGCGAGCGGCGGCGACTATCATCGTTTGAACGCGCTGAAGAACTTCCTGTCGATCGTCATCGCCGCCGTTGCCATCGTGATCTTCGCGAGCGCCGGGGCCATTTCCTGGCTGCATGCCGCGATCATGATCCCGGCCGTGGCCGCTGGCGGTTACGCGGGTGTGGCGATGGCAAAGAAGGTGCCCCAATCCGTGCTGCGCTGGATGGTGGTTGCGGCAGGGCTCGGGCTCGCTGCCTACTATTTCTTCACCGGCTGAGGCGGCAGCAAATCGGGGCGACGCTCGCGGGTCAGCGCGACAGCCTGCTCATGCCGCCATTTCTCGATGAGAGCATGATTGCCTGAGGTCAGAACCTCGGGGATCTCCCGGCCTTCGAAGACTTGGGGGCGGGTGTATTGCGGGTGTTCCAGCAGGCCGCCTTCGAAACTCTCATGCACGCCGGAGAGCTGGTTTCCCATGACTCCCGGAAGAATGCGCACGACGGCATCCAGCACTGTCAGTGCCGCAGGCTCGCCGCCGGAAAGTATATAGTCGCCGATCGAGACCTCTTCGAGCTGGCGCGCATCGATCACACGCTGGTCCACGCCCTCGAACCGACCACAGACGATGACCACGCCTTCGCCTGAAGCGAGCTCTCTCACCCGCTCCTGCGTCAGGGGGCGGCCACGCGGGCTCATCAGCAACCGCGGCCGTCCATCGTCGGCTATGGAATCAATCGCACGCGCAAGCACATCGGGCCGAAGCACCATCCCGGCGCCGCCGCCCGACGGCGTATCGTCAACGCTGCGGTGCTTGTCTTCCGCGAAATCGCGGATCTGCACCGCCTCGATTTCCCAGTCGCCGCGCTCAAGCGCCCGGCCTGCGAGCGCAAGGCCAAGGTGCCCCGGAAACATGTCCGGATAGAGCGTCAGGATGGAGGCCTTGAAGGGCATGGGGCGCTCAGCGACCATTGTTCGGGCGGGGCTTGCCGCCGGCATTGCCATAGGGCTTCTCTTCGCCGTCATCCTTCAGACCAGCGGCAATCGGATCGACCAGAAGCCGGCCGCCTTCGAGATCGATTTCGAGCACTGCAGCTTCGGAAAACGGAATGAGCACGGGGCGCTTGCCCGGCCCCTTGAGTTCGAGGAGATCACCGGCGCCGAAGTCATAGACAGCCGTTACGGCACCGTAGTGATTGTTCTCGGCGTCATAGACCTCGAGGCCCTCGAGATCGGCATAATAGAACTCGTCCTCGTCAAGATCATCATCCGGCAGGGCATCGCGATCGACGAAGAGTTCGGTTCCGTTCAGCACCTCGGCAGCGTTGCGGTCATTGATTCCGCGAAAGCGCACGATGGCAACGGTCTTGCCGTCACGGATCTCCAGGATCTCGAATTTGCGACCGTCGGCCGCAAAGAGGAAGCCATAGTCGCCGAGGCCAAGCGGATCTTCGGTGAATGTCTTCACCCGCACTTCGCCGCGCAGCCCCTGGGCAGCGCCGATCACGGCCATCAGTATCGGGTTTTCAAGCTTGCTCATGGGTGAGAACGGTCCTGCGGAGGCATCGGTTCGACATTCCTTTTAGGCGGAACGACGGGGAAAGAAAACGCAAAAACGGGCGGTGGGGTGACCCACCGCCCGCTGTAAACGGCTGGATGCCGATTATTCTGCGGCGGCTTCCGAAGCAGCGGCAGCAGCGTCGGCTGCCTTCTGTGCCTTCTCGGCGGCGCGTTCCTGGGCCTTCTTGCCCGGCTTTGCCTTGTCTGGGTTTACGCGGGCAGCGCGCTCGGCGAGACCGGCTTCAGCCATGAAGCGCAGGACGCGGTCGGTCGGCTGGGCGCCCTTGGCAACCCATGCCTTGATGGCTTCAACGTTGAGCTCAACGCGCTTTTCGTTGTCCTTGCCGAGCATCGGGTTCCAGGAACCGACCTTGTCGAGGAAACGGCCGTCGCGCGGAGCGCGGGCGTCAGCAACAACGATCTGGTAGTACGGGCGCTTCTTGGAACCACCGCGGGCGAGACGAATCTTGAGGGACATTGCATTACTCCTTAGGTTTTCGATGCAGGCTGCCGGGGCATGCCTGTTTTTCTTGTTGAGGCCGCCGTCAGGCGGTCTTTTCGGTTGCACCGCCATGTTCGGCGGCAATGGCTTCATGATGCCGGATGACTTCGGTGATGATGAAGTTCAGGAACTTCTCGGCGAAATCCGGATCCAGATGAGCATCCTGAGCCAGGCGGCGCAGGCGGGCGATCTGGTATTCTTCGCGCGCCGGGTCTGCCGGCGGCAATTCGTAGGTGGCCTTCAGCACGCCGACGGCCTTGGTGCAGCGGAAGCGCTCAGCCAGCATGTGCACCAGCGCAGCGTCAATATTGTCGATCGACTGCCGGTAGCCGGCAAGCTGCTGCTTCACACTCTGATCTGTCATGCGCCCCTCCTCACTTCTTCTTCGGCAGGCCGGGAAGGCCCGGGAAACCGCCACCGCCGAGACCGGGGAGCTTCGGACCACCGAGACCCGGCAGGCCACCGGCGCCCAGACCGGGCAGGCCACCCGGCTTGATACCGGCGGCTTCCGCCTGCTTGGCGAGGGCTTCGAGCTGCTTCGGATCCATCTTCGACAGGTCCGGCATGCCCATGCCGCCGCCCATGCCGCCAAGACCCATCTTCGAGGCAAGGCCGCCCATCATCTGCTTCATCATGCCGCCGCCCTTCTTGCCGCCCATGGCCTTCATCATGTCGGCCATCTGGCGATGCATCTTGAGCAGCTTGTTGATGTCGGAGGCGTCCGTGCCGGAGCCGGCAGCAATGCGCTTCTTGCGGGAATGCTTGAGGATATCAGGATTGGCGCGCTCGGCGCGGGTCATCGAGGAGATGATCGCGAGCTGGCGCTTGAAGACCTTGTCGTCGAGGCCGGCGGCCGAAATCTTGTCCTTCATGCCGGCCATGCCCGGCATCATGCCCATGATCCCACCCATGCCGCCCATGGCCTGCATCTGCTTGATCTGTTCTGCCAGGTCGTTGAGGTCGAACTTGCCCTTGGCCATCTTCTCGGCCATGGCGCGGGCTTTTTCCGCGTCGATGTTCTCGGCGGCCTTTTCGACCAGCGAGACGATATCGCCCATGCCGAGGATACGGTCTGCGATACGGCGCGGATGGAACTCATCGAGCTCCGACATCTTTTCGCCGACGCCGATCAGCTTGATCGGCTTGCCGGTGACGGCACGCATCGAAAGGGCTGCACCGCCTCGTCCGTCACCGTCCATACGGGTCAGCACGAGGCCGGTGATGCCGACGCGTTCGTCGAAGTTGCGGGCGAGATTGACGGCATCCTGACCGGTCAGCGCGTCGGCGACCAGCAGGATTTCATGCGGCTTCGAGCGGGCCTTGATCTCGGCCATCTCGATCATCAGCGGCTCGTCGATATGTGTACGGCCGGCGGTGTCGAGGATGACGACATCATGGCCGCCAAGTTTCGCGGCTTGCACAGCACGCGATGCAATATCGGTTGGCGACTGGCCTGCAATGATCGGCAACGTATCGATGCCGGTCTGGACGCCGAGCTGGCGTAGCTGCTCCTGGGCTGCCGGTCGACGCGTGTCGAGGGAGGCCATCAGGACCTTCTTCTTCTCGCGATCCGTCAGGCGCTTGGCAATCTTGCCGGTCGTGGTGGTTTTACCCGAGCCCTGGAGGCCGACCATCATGATCACGACGGGGGCGGCAGCCATCAGGTCAACGCCCACGCTATCGGTGCCGAGCATTTCGACCAGCTCGTCATGGACGATCTTGACGACCATCTGGCCGGGCTTGATCGACTTCAGGACGGCGGCGCCAACGGCCTTTTCACGGACACGGTCGGTGAAGCCCTTGACGACTTCAAGCGCGACGTCGGCTTCGAGAAGCGCACGACGGACCTCGCGCATCGCTGCCGAGACATCCGCCTCGGACAGGGCGCCACGGCCGGTCAGTCCATTCAGAATGGAGCCAAGACGGTCCTGGAGGTTTTCAAACATCGGCTCTTCCTTGCATGGTTTCGGACACCCGAAACCTCGGTCTTCTCCACGCGGAAAACAAGACGCAAAGCCAAAAAGCACCCGAGGGCGCAACGCGCTGTCGGGTGTTGACCTCCGGGAACTCTTTATACCTTTACGGGTCCCGGTCGGCGGCTCGGAGTGCTTGTCTCGTCGCAGATTGCGCGGGATAAATAGGAAAATGGCCTGGAAGTCAAGCGAAGCCCCGATTTTCAGGGATTCGGCGACGTTAAGCGATCTGTATCAACCCTATTGCCGTAGAATTGACGAAACCACATATGGGTGAGCCATGAACAGACGCAGCTTTCTCAAATGGTCGGGCTTCGGGCTCGTTGCCGCCACACTCGGAGGCCTCGGCATGCGTGAAGCACAGGCCGGCAACCGCTACTATTCCGGTCCCCTCTCGGATCATTTCGACGGCAAGGTCTTCTTCAATCCGGGTGGTGAAGAGCCGCGTGGCTTCACCGATCTGCTCCGCTGGCAATTCGGCGGCGGCAAGATCGACTGGCCGAAGGCAGTGGCTGCGGCCGATTTCGTCACGACCAGGCCGGAGCCGCGCGTCGAAGGGAGCCGACTGGTCGTCACCATGGTCGGCCATGCGACGCTTCTCATCCAGACGGCGGGGCTGAACATCCTGACCGACCCGGTCTGGTCGGAACGGGCAAGCCCCGTCTCCTTTGCCGGGCCGAAACGCAACAATCCGCCGGGTGTCGCTTTCGACGATGTGCCGAAGATCGACATCGTGATCGTCACGCACAACCACTACGACCATCTCGACATCGCGACCCTGAAACGGCTGATCGCGCGGGACAACCCGCGCCTGGTCACGCCTCTCGGCAACGACACGATCATCCGCAGCGACGTGCCTCGGCTGCAAGCGGACGTCATGGACTGGGGTGACCGGCTCGAGATTGGCAACGACGTCATCGTCCATTGCGAGCCCTGCCACCACTGGTCGGCGCGCGGCATGGGCGACAGGCGCATGGCGCTCTGGGCGGCCTTCGTTCTGGAGACACCGGGCGGCAAGATCTACCATATTGGTGACACCGGCTATGCCGAGGGCAAGCACTACCGTGAACTCAAGGCCAAGCACGGCGACATCAGGCTCGCCATCATGCCGATCGGTGCCTATGAGCCGCGCTGGTTCATGAAGGCGCAGCACCAGAACCCGGAAGAGGCGATCGAAGGCTTCCGCTTGAGCGGGGCGGCCTTTGGCATCGGCCACCATTTCGGCACCTTCCAGCTCACCAATGAAGGCATCGACGATCCGCCGAGGGCGCTTGTGACGGCCATGTCTGCGGCCGGGATCGGCAATGAGCGCTTCAAGGGCCTGCGCTCCGGCCAGCAGTTCGAGGTGCCTCTCACAAACGCTTGAGGGGCACGAGGCGCGTTGACACGGCTCACGCTTTTGACCACACTTCACGCATTCACCAGGGGTGTCCCGACAAGGGGCTGAGATATCGCTACGCCGAAATGGCAGCGCGGTGACCCGTTGAACCTGATCCAGTTCATACTGGCGTAGGGACGGTGCGAGCGCTGCAAAATGACGATTCGAAAACCCGAATCCCGTGGCGTCTTTCCATCATTCCGGCTGACATGACTGGGTCTCCAACCTGAACACTTGGAGCTCCATGATGAACATTGCCCCTAACTTCCCAAAGCCCGACGTCACCGCAGGGCCGCTTCCCGCCTCGACCAAGATCTTCTTAGCAGGGGACATGCACCCGGATATCCGGGTGCCCCTGCGCCAGATCGCGCTGCACCCGACCTCCGGCGAACCGCCTGTGAATGTCTATGACTCCTCAGGTCCCTATACCGACCCGCAGGCGACCATCGCCATCGACCAGGGGCTTGCCCGACACCGGACAGCCTGGGTCCAGATACGCGGCGATGTCGAGGCCTATGAGGGCCGCGATGTAAAGCCCGAGGACAACGGCTTCGTCTCTGCCGAAAAGTTGACGCCGGCGTTTCCCGTGAAACATCAGCCGCTTCGCGCCACGGGCGGCAAGGCCGTGACGCAGCTTGCCTATGCCCGCGCCGGCATCATCACGCCAGAGATGGAATATGTGGCGATCCGCGAAAACCTTGGCCGCAAGGCTGCGAAAGAAGTGCTTGTACGTGACGGCGAAAGCTTTGGCGCCGCGATCCCCGATCACGTGACGCCGGAATTCGTCCGGCAGGAGATCGCCCTGGGCCGGGCGATCATCCCCGCCAACATCAACCACCCCGAACTGGAGCCGATGATCATCGGCCGGAATTTCCTGGTGAAGATCAACGCCAATATCGGCAATTCGGCCGTCACCTCCTCCATGGCCGAGGAGGTCGAGAAGATGGTCTGGGCGATCCGCTGGGGCGCCGACACGGTCATGGATCTCTCCACCGGTCGCAACATTCACAACATCCGCGACTGGATCATCCGCAATTCGCCGGTGCCCATTGGCACCGTGCCGCTCTATCAGGCACTGGAAAAGGTCGGCGGCATTGCCGAGGACCTGACCTGGGAGGTCTATCGCGACACGCTGATCGAGCAGGCCGAGCAAGGCGTCGACTATTTCACCATCCATGCCGGCGTGCGGCTGCATTACATCCCGCTCACCGTAAACCGCGTTACCGGCATCGTCTCGCGCGGCGGTTCGATCATGGCCAAGTGGTGTCTGCATCATCACAAGGAGAGCTTCCTCTACGAGCATTTCGAGGAAATCTGCGACATCTGCCGCGCCTACGATGTGTCGTTCTCGCTGGGCGATGGCTTGCGCCCCGGCTCGATTGCCGATGCCAATGATGCCGCCCAGTTTGCCGAACTGGAGACGCTGGGTGAGCTGACGCAGATCGCTTGGGCTAAGGATTGCCAGGTGATGATCGAGGGACCCGGCCATGTTCCCATGCACAAGATCAAGGAGAACATGGACAAGCAGCTGAAGACCTGCGGCGAGGCCCCCTTCTATACGCTGGGGCCGCTGACGACGGATATTGCACCCGGCTACGACCACATCACCTCCGGCATCGGTGCTGCGATGATCGGCTGGTTCGGCACGGCGATGCTCTGCTATGTCACGCCGAAGGAGCATCTGGGTCTGCCCGACCGCGACGACGTGAAGACGGGCGTTGTCACCTACAAGATCGCAGCGCACGCCGCCGACCTCGCCAAGGGTCATCCGGCAGCCCAGCTACGTGACGATGCACTCAGCCGTGCCCGCTTCGAGTTCCGTTGGGAGGACCAGTTCAACCTGTCGCTGGACCCGGAAACCGCGCGCTCCATGCATGACGAGACCCTGCCGAAGGAGGCGCACAAGGTCGCCCATTTCTGCTCGATGTGCGGGCCGAAATTCTGCTCGATGCGCATCTCGCATGACATCCGCGCCGAGGCTCAGAAGGAGGGCCTGACCGCCATGGCGGAGAAATACCGCGCCGGCGGCGATCTCTACATGACGGCAGACGAGATCGCAGCGCTGGAGACGGGAGAAAGGTCATGACCGTTCTGGTAAAAGGCGCCGGTGTCGCGGGGCTGGCGACGGCGCTGGAACTGGCACGCAGGGGTATCCCTGTCGAGGTCGTGGAGCGCCGAGCCGATATCGGGCTTGGCGCCTCCCATTGGGCGGGCGGCATGCTCGCCCCCTGTTGCGAGCGGGAGGCGGCGGAAGAGATCGTGCTGACATCGGGTCTCTTGGCTGCCGACTGGTGGGACGAGGCCGTACCCGGTCTCGTCCAGCGCCAGGGCACGCTTGTGCTGGCCAATCCGCGCGATCTCGCCGACCTCAAGCGCTTTGCGAACCGTACGCGCGGCCTTCGCTGGCTGGGCGAGGAAGAGATCGCAGAGCTTGAGCCGGATCTCGCGGGGCGAATCGGCACCGGCCTCTTCTTCGCAGAGGAGGGCCATCTCGATCCGCGCCAAGCCTTGCGAGGGATTTATCAGGCAGCGCGGCAGCTCGGTGTCTCCTTCCGCTTCGGGGAGGAGGCAGGAGATGCGAGAGACTATGCGAGCGTCGTCGATTGCAGGGGACCACAGGCGATCGGTGAGATCGACGGATTGCGTGGTGTGCGCGGAGAGATGCTCTATCTGGAGACAGGCGATGTCACCCTCTCCCGTCCCGTGCGGCTCCTGCATCCCCGCCACCCGCTCTACATCGTGCCGCGCGGCAACGGGCTGTTCATGCTGGGCGCGACCATGATCGAGACTGAGGATGACGGGCCGATCACGGCGCGTTCGATGATGGAGCTGCTGAACACCGCCTATGCGCTTCACCCGGCCTTTGCCGAGGCGCGCATCGTGGAAACCGGCACCGGCATCCGCCCGGCTTTCCCGGACAATGTGCCCCGCCTCATCGAAACACCCGAAGGCCTGGCCGTGGCCGGCATGCACCGCCATGGCTTTCTGATGGCACCTGCACTGGCGCGTGAGGCGGCAGAGAGGCTGACAACCACACACGCATCCGAGAAAAGGAGGACCGCATGAAGCTCACCGTCAACGGAGAACCCCTGGAGCTGGATGCAGGCAACCTCGCCGATCTGCTCGCCAAGCTCGACTATGGGGGCGACTGGCTGGCAACCGCCGTCAACGGCGACCTAGTTCACCGCGAGGAGCGAGCTGTTCATCCTTTGAACGATGGCGACCGGATCGAGATCCTTTCGCCCATGCAGGGAGGCTGAGATGACCCTGGAACTCTATGGCAAGTCCGTCTCATCGCGCCTCCTGCTCGGCACCGCGCGCTACCCCTCGCCCGCGATCCTGGCGGAGGCCGTGCGGCGATCGAAGACAGAGATCGTCACCGTCTCGCTCCGCCGGGAAACCGCAGGCGGCAAGGCGGGTGGGGCCTTCTTCCAGCTGATCCGCGACCTCGGCGTCCACGTCCTGCCCAACACCGCCGGCTGCCACAGCGCCCGCGAGGCGGTGCTGACGGCGAAGATGGCGCGGGAGGTCTTCGGCACCACCTGGATCAAGCTTGAGGTGATCGGCCATCACGACACGCTGCAGCCGGATGTTTTCGAACTGGTGGAAGCGGCGAAGATCCTCGGTTCCGAGGGCTTCGAGGTTTTCCCCTACACGACCGACGATCTGGTGGTTGGGGAAAAGCTGCTCACCGCCGGATGCCGCGTGCTGATGCCCTGGTGCGCGCCGATCGGCAGCGCCATGGGGCCGCAGAATCTGCCGGCACTCAGATCCATGCGGGCGGAATTTCTTGACGTACCGCTGATCGTCGATGCCGGCATCGGTCGTCCCTCCCATGCGACCACCGTTATGGAACTCGGCTATGACGCCGTGTTGCTCAACACCGCCGTCGCCAGCGCCGGCGATCCGGCCGCGATGGCAGAGGCCTTTGCGAGTGCAATCACGGCAGGGCAGATCGCCCATAAAGCGGGCATGTTGGAACCGCGCGATATGGCGATCCCGTCAACGCCCGTGATCGGAAAGGGGGTCTTCGCATGAAGCTCGATCCCTTCTACCTCATCGTCGACAGCGCCGACTGGATCGAGCGGCTTGTGCCGCTGGGCGTGAAGCTGGTGCAGCTGCGGATGAAGGACGCTGAGGAAAGCGTGCTTCGCCAGCACATCCGCCGCGCCCGGCAATGCTGTGCTGATCACGGCTGCCAGCTCATCGTCAACGACCACTGGCAGATCGCCATCGACGAGGCCTGCGACTTCGTCCATCTCGGCCAGGAGGATCTGGCAACGGCAGACCTCGCCGCGATCCGCAGCGCGGGCCTGAAACTCGGCCTCTCGACCCATGACGAGGCCGAGCTTGAAAAGGCGCTGGCCGCCAAGCCTGATTATGTTGCCCTCGGCCCGGTCTATCCGACGATCCTGAAAAAGATGCCCTGGGCTCCGCAAGGCCTGGAACGGCTGACGGTGTGGAAGGAAAAGATCGCCCCCCTGCCCCTGGTTGCCATTGGCGGGCTTCGCCCCGATCGTCTACCTGGCGTCTTCGCAGCAAGTGCCGACAGTGCGGCAGTGGTGACGGACATTACCCTGCATGCCGATCCCGAGGCGCGAACGCGGGAATGGCTTGATGTGACCGAGCGCTGGCGTTGACCATGCATGTGCGGTTTCGGCCGCTCCACTGGTAATTCGGCTGCTTTTCCGCCATATAGGCTGAAAATGCAGCTTTCTGGAGTGACGATGTCGGATCGGGTCGAATTCGCTAGGATGAACGGGCTTGGCAACAAGATCCTGGTCGTCGACATGCGCGGTCGCACCGACCGGGTGACGCCAGCTGCCGCTGTTGCGCTCGCCGCCGACCCGGCGACTGCCTTCGACCAGATCATGGCGATCCACGATCCGAAGCTCGACGGCACCGACGCCTATATCGACATCCTGAATTGCGATGGCTCGAAGGCCCAGGCCTGCGGCAACGGCACGCGCTGCGTTGTGCAGGCGCTTGCCAGCGAAACCGGCCGCAAGAGCTTCACCTTCCAGACCATCGCCGGCATCCTGAACGCCGTTGAACATGCGGATGGCACGATCTCCGTCGACATGGGCAAGCCCGTCTTTGCCTGGGACAAGATCCCGCTGTCTGAAGAATTCCACGACACCAGCCGCATCGAGCTGCAGATCGGCCCGATCGACGCGCCGATCCTGCATTCGCCCTCGGCCATGTCGATGGGCAATCCGCATGCTGTCTTCTGGGTCGATCGCGATCCAATGACCTATGATCTGGAGCGCTTCGGGCCGCTTCTCGAAAACCATCCTATCTTCCCGGAAAAGGCCAATATCACGCTCGCCCACGTCACCTCGAAGACAACCATGATAACGCGCACCTGGGAACGCGGTGCCGGCCTGACGCTCGCCTGCGGCTCTGCTGCCTGCGCCGCGGGTGTCTCGGCCGCCCGCACGGGACGCACCGAGCGTAAGGTGACAATCACGGTGGCGTCGAGCCCGAACCGCGGCACACTGACCATCGACTGGCGCGCCGACGACAAGGTCGTCATGACCGGTCCCGCCGAATGGGAATGGTCGGGCACGGTTGATCCGGCGACCGGCAGCTGGCAGCGCGACACAAGCGCCGATGCAGAGGCCGCCACCCAGTGACCTCCGCGCGACATGGCGCCGTCGAGGTCATCACCTTCGGCTGTCGCCTGAACACCTATGAGTCCGAGGTCATGAAGGCCGAGGCCGCCAAGGCCGGCCTCGATAACGCGATCCTCGTCAACACCTGTGCGGTCACCTCCGAGGCAGTGCGCCAAGCACGCCAGGCGATCCGCCGGGCGCGACGGGAAAACCCGGAAGCCCGCATCATCGTCACGGGCTGCGCTGCCCAGACGGAGGCGCAAAACTTCGCTGATATGCCCGAGGTCGATGCTGTGCTTGGCAACGAGGAGAAGCTCAAGGCTGAGCACTATCGCCGCCTGCCGGATTTCGGCGTCTCGGCGGAAGAGAAGGTGGCCGTCAACGACATCATGAGCGTGACCGAGACGGCACCGCAAATGGTGGCGCATATCGATGGCCATGTGCGTGGTTTCCTGCAGGTGCAGAATGGCTGTGACCATCGCTGCACCTTCTGCATCATTCCCTACGGTCGCGGCAATTCACGCTCCGTGCCGATGGGCGCCGTCGTAGACCAAGCGCGCAAGCTCGTCGAAAACGGCTATCGTGAGATCGTGCTGACCGGGGTTGATGCGACGAGTTACGGCGCAGACCTGCCCGGTAATCCGACGCTCGGCCTTCTTGCCAAGACACTGCTGAAGCAGGTGCCGCAGATCCTGCGCCTGCGCCTCTCTTCGATCGACAGCATCGAGGCCGACAGCCATCTCTTCAACCTGATCGCCGATGAGCCGCGTTTCATGCCGCATCTGCATCTGTCGCTGCAGCACGGCGACGACATGATCCTGAAGCGCATGAAGCGGCGGCATTCCCGCGCCGATGCGATTGCCTTTGCCGAGCAGGTCCGGCGCCTGCGCCCTGGCTTTGCCTTCGGTGCCGACATGATCGCCGGTTTCCCGACAGAGACCGAGGAGATGGCGGCAAACTCCGCGCGCCTCGCCGAGGAAATCGGCATCGCCCATCTGCATGTCTTTCCCTACAGCCCCCGCCCCGGCACGCCGGCAGCGCGCATGCCGCAGCTCGACCGGGCACTCGTCAAGGCGCGTGCCGCGGAGCTTCGCGCGGTGGCCGAAGGATTGCAGGCTGTGCATCTTGCCTCGCATGTCGGCACCCGCCAGAAGCTGCTGGTCGAGCGCAACGAAATGGCGCATACGGAAGACTTCACCCTCGTTGCAGCGCCCGGCATGAACCCCGGCAGCCTCGTCGAGGTCTCGATCGGCGGCCACACCGGCCGCCATCTGACGATTGCATCGGCAGCGGCAAGCGCGGCTGCCTGACAGACGGAATAGAGTGACCATGGCCCTCGGCTTCATCAAGAAAGTCTTCACCTTCGGCAAGGAGAAGCCCGCAGAAGCGCCTGCGGTGCCGGCGGAGCTGACGGCCGAGGAGAAGGCTGCGATCTCGGCCGAAAGCGAGCCGAAGGGTCGCGACGAAGATTTGCCCGTTGCCGAGGATCCGGTTCTCGCAGAAGAAATGGAAACGGCCGGCGGCCCGTCCGATGATCTTTCGCCTGAAGATCTCTCGATAGTGCCGCTCGAACTGCTCGAGGCGGAAGCCGAGGAAGAGGTTGAAGAAGCTCAAGCCTTGAAAGCCGACGAGCCGGAGGCAGAAGGTGAATCTGCGGCCGTCTCGGATTCGGCATTGGAGCCCGTTGTCCCCGTTCTGCCCAAAGGTTTCGCCGCGGCTGAGGCGAGAGCTCCGGAGCCGGAAGCCTCAGCGCCTGCGGAAAAGCTGAGCTGGTTCCAGCGGCTGAAGGCGGGGCTCTTCCGCACCTCCTCGCAGCTGACGAGCCAAATCACCGCCCTCTTCACCAAGCGCAAGCTGGACGACGAGACGCTGGAAGAACTGGAAGACCTGCTGATCCAGGCCGACCTCGGCGTCGAAACGGCCCTGCGCGTCACGGACACGCTGGCCTCCGAGCGCTATGGCAAGGATGTGACCGGCGAGGATGTCACCAAGATCATGGCGACCGAGATCGTCAAGGTGCTGAAGCCGGTGGCCAAGCCACTGGCGCTCGATCTCAGCCACAAGCCACATGTCATCCTCGTTGTCGGCGTCAACGGCACCGGTAAGACGACGACGATCGGCAAGCTGGCCGCCAAGCTTTCGGGCTCGGGGCTGAAGGTGATGCTCGCCGCAGGTGATACCTTCCGCGCCGCGGCCATCGAACAGCTGAAGATCTGGGCGGACCGCACCGGCTCGACCTTCATCGGCACCAAGCTCGGCGCCGACGCAGCCGGCCTCGCCTATGAAGCCTTCGAGCGGGCCAAGGCGGAGAAATCCGACGTCCTGATCATCGACACCGCCGGTCGCCTGCAAAACAAGGCGGAGCTGATGGCGGAACTCGAAAAGATCGTCCGCGTTCTCGGCAAGCTCGATCCGGATGCCCCGCATACCGTGCTGCAGACGCTCGACGCGACGACGGGCCAGAACGCGCTGCAGCAGGTCGAGATCTTCCGCAACATCGCGGGCGTCAACGGCCTGATCATGACCAAACTCGACGGCACGGCGCGCGGCGGCATTCTGGTTGCCATCGCCGCCAAGCACAAGCTGCCCGTCTATTTCATCGGCGTCGGCGAAGGCATCGACGACCTCGAACCCTTCGAGGCGGAAGACTTCGCCAGCGCCATTGCCGGCATTGCGCGCTGAGCGCCGGAAACATTAGGGAACGACATCATGTCGGACACATCCACCGATACCCACGCGTCCAAGGCTGAAAAGCAGAATCCTCTGCTGAAGATGGCGCTCGAACTCGGACCGCTCTTGATCTTCTTCTTCGGCAACCTGCGCGGCGAGTGGCTGGCCAAGACCTTTCCGGAGCTGACCGCGATCGGCGGACCGCTCTTGATTGCGACCGCCCTTTTCATGGCCGCGACCGTGCTGTCGTTGATCATCTCCAAGATCGTCTTCAAGCACTTGCCGGTCATGCCCTTCGTCTCGGGTATCGTCGTCATGGTCTTCGGCGGCCTGTCGATCTGGCTCCAGGACGAAACCTTCATCAAGATGAAGCCGACCATCGTCAACACGCTCTTCGGCGTTGTTCTGCTCGGTGGCCTCGCCTTCGGTACATCGCTGCTGGGTTATGTCTTCAACGCCGCTTTCCAGCTGGATGCAGAGGGCTGGCGCAAGCTGACGCTGCGCTGGGGCATCTTTTTCCTCTTCCTCGCCGTGCTGAACGAGGTCGTCTGGCGCAACTTCTCGGATGATGTCTGGGTCAGCTTCAAGGTCTGGGGCACGATGCCGATCACCATCCTCTTCACGCTGGCGCAGATGCCACTGATCATGAAGCACTCGCTGGAAGACAAGGAGCAGAAATGAACAGCATGACCAGCCAGGGCAGCGAACACGCCACGACTCGTTTCTGGCTGGCGGTGACATTCGTCATCATCCTGGTTCAGATCGTCTCCCAGTATCTCATGGGCCGGATCTGGATCTGTGAATGCGGCTACGTAAAGCTCTTTGAAGCCGGCGTGAATACGCCCGGCAACTCGCAGCACCTGTTCGACTGGTATACGCCGTCACACATCATCCACGGCTTCCTGTTTTACGGCCTGGGCTGGCTCGTGATGCGCAGGAAGCCGATCACTGCCAAGCTTGCACTTGCCGCGCTGATCGAGGCCGCGTGGGAGATCCTGGAAAACTCGCCGATCGTGATCGACCGCTATCGAACTGCGACAATGGCGGTAGGCTATACCGGCGACAGCATTCTGAATTCGGGCATGGACATGGTGGCGATGATCGCGGGCTTCTTATTCGCAGCCCGCATGCCGATCTGGCTGACGGTCGTCATTGCGCTGGGATTCGAAGTTCTGACGGCTATCGTCATCAGAGACAACCTGACCCTCAACGTTCTGATGCTGGTCTGGCCGATCGAGGCGGTGAAAACCTGGCAGGGCGCTCTCTAAGGTCTCTCAGAGACCAGCTAGCGCCTTTTCGATCGCTGGCATCAGCTGCGTCTGGAAGGTCTCGGGATCGAACGGACCCACCTTCTTGTAGAGGATCGTGCCGTCAGGACCGACGAGATAGCTTTCCGGAATGCCGTAAACACCCCAGTCGATCGCAGCCTTTCCGTTGGGATCGACCCCAATCGCAGAATAGGGATTGCCGAGTTCCCCGAGGAACCGCAATGCATTGTCGTTGCGATCCTTGTAGTTGATGCCAACGACATTGACCCGGGGGTCCTTCGAGAGTTCGAGCAGCATCGGATGCTCTTGGCGGCAAGGCACGCACCAGGAGGCAAAGACGTTGACCAGCGTGAGCTTGCCGTCAATTGCCGCGGTGGTTAGCGCCGGACGCTCGGACCCGTCGAGTGCCTCCATTTGCAGCGGCGGCGCTTTGGTGCCCAGCAAGGCCGACGGGATCTCGGAGACGTCCCGGCCGGATTGAAGCTGGGTCATGAACACTGCGGCAAGACCCGCGAACAGCAACAGTGGCAGCGCGGCGATCAGGTATCGCCCACGACCCTTTGCGACCGGTACCTCGCTTTCGCTCTGCTGCGTCATGCGCTCGGATCCTGTACGGAAGAGGCTGAGGCCGAGCGTCGCCGGATCCCCTGCGCTTCGAGCGTCTTCAGTTCCGCCTGCCGCGCCCGACCGTCGAGATAGATCCAGACGGTCAGGACCAGACAGATGCCGGCGGTCAAGGCATACGACCCGATGACGTAAAAAGCGTGGCTCATGCTGAATGCTCCCGACCGGCCTGACGCGCGGCCAGGCGACGCTGTGCACCGACCCGGCGACGCCAGATCTCGTTGCGCATCGCCATCAGATGCAGCGTGAAGAAGAGGAGGGTAAAGGCCAGCGCCATCACGAGCAGCGGCCAGAGGAATTCCGGATGGATGGTTGGACCGTCAAGCCGCATGACACTCGCGGGCTGATGCAGCGTGTTCCACCAGTCGACCGAGAACTTGATGATCGGGATGTTGACGAAGCCGACAAGGATCAGAACAGAACTGAGCCTTGCTGCCTTGGACGGATCGTCCATGGCGCGGTTGAGAGCGATCAGTCCGAGATACATCAGGAAGAGTACGAAGACAGAGGTGAGACGCGCATCCCATACCCACCATGTGCCCCACATCGGCTTGCCCCAGAGCGAACCGGTGACGAGCGCGATCAGCGTAAAGGCAGCACCCAGGGGAGCGGCCGCCTTGTGGCTGACATCAGCCAGCGGATGACGCCAGACGAGCGTGCCGATCGCCGAAAGGGCCATCACGGAGTAACACATCATCGAGAGCCAGGCTGCCGGCACATGCACATACATGATCCGCACTGTATCACCCTGCTGGTAGTCGGTCTCCGAGGCAAAGCCGAGATAGAGCCCGACCGCGAAGAGCAGCACCGTGATGCCCGCAAACCAAGGCAGGATCCGCGCGACCAGCGCGAGAAAACGGGTGGGATTGGCGAGGTCGCCGATTTTTGTGATGGCAAGGCTGTTGTCGGTCATGATGTGTTTTAGCCTGTCTCAATCCCGCCTGCAATTGATCCTGGTCAAGCTGAAATGTCTCAGTCCGCCGAGCTGCGCAAGGCAGCGGCTGCACCCACAGGTCCGATCACGGCAAAGAGAAGTGTGATGGCTGTCAGGAAGAGGAAGGGCGGCATGAAAGGCGCTGGATCCTCAACCGCTGCATAGGAGGCACTGACACCGAAGATCAGCACCGGAACGGCAAGCGGCAGCACGAGGATGGACACCAGCAGACCACCACGGGGCAGGGCGACGGCCACAGCTGCACCCGCCGCTCCGATAAAGGTGATGGCAGGCGACCCGACCAGCAGGGTCAGCATCACAGCGCCGATGGCGACTTCATCCATATTCATGAAAAGGCCGAGCAGGGGGGAGGCCACGACCAGCGGCAACCCGGTGGCCACCCAGTGCGCGAGGCACTTGACCAGCACGGTGAGAACCAGCGGCGTCTCCTGCATCAGCAGGATATCGAGCGAACCGTCGTCCCTCTCGGCCTGGAAGAGCCGATCAAGGCCGAGCAGCGCCGACAGTAGCGCCCCGATCCAGACGATAGCCGGACCGATGCGGGAAAGCAGATTGAGATCAGGACCGACACCGAAGGGGATGACGGCAACGACGGTCGTGAAGAAAAGCACGCCGATCAGTGCGCCACCACCGGCACGCACCGAGAGCTTCAGGTCTCTGAGGAAGAGTGCCATCATGCCGCATACTCCTCATCGACGCCATCGAAGCCGAGCATCTCCAGGTTCGCCGCGCCCTCCATGCCGAGAGGCTGGTGGGTTGCCGCAAGCACGATGCCGCCTGCCTGCCTATGTCGCCGGACCAACTCCTCGAACATGGTGTCAGCGCGACGGTCGAGAGCAGCGGTCGGCTCGTCGAGGATCCAGACTGGCCGATATGCCACCAGAAGCCGCGCCATCGCGAAGCGTCGCTGCTGACCGGCAGAGAGATAGCCGTAGGGGAGATGCGTAATCCCGGCCAGATCGACGGCCGCTGCCGCCTCTTCGACCTCAAGGCTTTGCCCCGTGCCTAGGTCACCCAGGAAGGATTTCCAGAAGGTCAGATTCTCAGCGACCGTCAATTCTCGTTTCATACCGTTGCGATGACCGAGGTAGTGACTGAATTCGCCCGCAGGGCGCGCTTCGTGATGGGCTTGCGAAAAGCAGACGGCACGTCCCGTTTCAGGGCGAAGCAGCCCTGCCACGACACGCAACAAGGTCGATTTTCCAGAGCCGTTTCGGCCTGTGAGAACCAAGGCCTCTCCGGCCGCCAACGTAAAGGAAACATTAACGAAAATCAGGTCCTCGCCACGGCGCGCTGAGAGATTTTCGGCTTCAAGCCTGATCATGATCGCCTTCTGGCAGGATGAGGCCTGCCTCATAAAAATTTCCGTTTTCGTCCTTCGTCGGTCTGGCGCCTTTCTTAGAAATTATCTATAAGACCTGCAACCACGCCAGCGGCCGGCGTGAAGTTCATCCTTGTGCCGAACTTGGACATCGCGAGGAGCGATTTTCACGGGCGGACAGCGGAAATGGTCGTACCCGCATCCTGATGTGCATGAAGTGCATAGGCGTCCGCACGATTGTGTTGGCTATCAGAATATGCGGGGTTTCTATCCGTGGCTAAATCTCTCGACAGCTTCAATTGCCGGTCGGTCCTGACCGTCGACGGCAAGGACTATGTCTACTACAGCATCCCGAAGGCCGAAGCGAACGGTCTTGCCGGTGTATCGAAGCTCCCTTACTCGATGAAGGTGCTTCTCGAGAACCTTCTCCGTAACGAAGATGGCCGCTCGGTCACCAAGAAGGACATTCAGGCCGTCGCCGAATGGCTAACCAACAAGGGCCTGACCGAAGCCGAAATCGCCTATCGCCCGGCCCGCGTGCTGATGCAGGACTTTACCGGCGTTCCCGCCGTTGTCGACCTTGCCGCCATGCGCGACGCCATGGTCAATCTCGGTGGTGATCCGGAAAAGATCAACCCGCTGGTTCCTGTCGACCTCGTCATCGACCACTCTGTTATCGTCGACGAATTCGGCACGCCGACAGCCTTCGCCCGCAACGTCGAGCTCGAATACGAGCGCAACGGCGAGCGCTACCGCTTCCTGAAGTGGGGCCAGCAGGCATTCAAGAACTTCCGCGTTGTGCCGCCCGGCACTGGCATCTGTCACCAGGTCAATCTGGAATACCTCGGCCAGACCGTCTGGACCAAGGATGAGGACGGCGAAACCACCGCCTATCCGGATACCTGCGTCGGCACCGACAGCCACACCACGATGATCAACGGTCTCGGCGTTCTCGGCTGGGGTGTCGGTGGCATCGAAGCAGAAGCCGCCATGCTCGGCCAGCCCGTCTCCATGCTGCTGCCAGAAGTCATCGGCTTCAAGCTCACCGGCAAGGTGAAGGAAGGCGTGACCGCGACCGACCTCGTCCTGACCGTCGTGCAGATGCTGCGCAAGAAGGGCGTTGTCTCCAAGTTCGTCGAATTCTTCGGCCCCGGCCTTGATTCGATGTCGCTCGCCGACCGTGCGACCATCGGCAACATGGGCCCGGAATATGGCGCGACCTGCGGCTTCTTCCCGGTCGATGGCGAAACCATCAACTACCTGACCATGTCGGGCCGCACCAAGGACCGTATCGCCCTGGTGGAATCCTACTCCAAGGCACAGGGCATGTGGCGCGACAGCGACGGTTCGGACCTCGTCTTCACCGACACGCTGGAACTCGACCTCGGCGACGTTGTCCCGTCCATGGCCGGCCCGAAGCGTCCGGAAGGCCGTCTGCCGCTGGAAACCATCGCTCCGAACTTCGCAACGGCGCTGGAAAACGACTACAAGAAGCCGGGCCAGCTGACCAACCGCTACGCTGTTGAAGGCACCGACTATGACATCGGCCATGGCGACGTCGCGATTGCCGCCATCACGTCCTGCACCAACACCTCGAACCCGAGCGTACTGATTGCAGCCGGCCTTCTCGCCCGCAACGCCGTTGCCAAGGGCCTGAAGTCCAAGCCGTGGGTCAAGACCTCTCTGGCACCGGGATCTCAGGTCGTCGGCGAATATCTGGCCAAGTCTGGTCTGCAGACCTCGCTCGATGCACTCGGCTTCAATCTGGTCGGCTTCGGCTGCACCACCTGCATCGGCAACTCCGGCCCGTTGCCGGCGCCGATCTCGAAGACGATCAATGATAAGGGCCTGATCACGGCCGGTGTGCTCTCGGGCAACCGCAACTTCGAAGGCCGTATCTCGCCGGACGTCCAGGCCAATTACCTGGCATCGCCGCCGCTGGTCGTCGCCTACGCGCTCGCCGGCACGGTCCAGAAGGATCTGACCACGGAGCCGCTCGGTGAAGACCAGGACGGCAACCCTGTGTTCCTCAAGGACATCTGGCCGACCTCGCACGAGATCCAGGAATTCATCCTGAAATACGTCACGCGCGAACTCTACGAATCGAAGTATGCAGATGTGTTCAAGGGCGACGCCAACTGGCAGGCCGTTCAGGTCCCCGCTGGCCAGACCTATGCATGGGACGACAGGTCGACCTATGTGCAGAACCCGCCCTACTTCGTCGGCATGGGCAAGACTGGCTCGGGCCTGAAGAATATCAACGGCGCCCGCGTCCTTGGTCTCTTCGGCGACAAGATAACCACCGACCACATTTCTCCGGCCGGTTCGATCAAGGCAGCGTCTCCGGCGGGTGCCTACCTGACCGACAACGGCGTGGCCGTGGCCGACTTCAACCAGTACGGCACGCGCCGCGGTAACCACGAAGTGATGATGCGCGGCACCTTCGCCAACATCCGCATCCGCAACCACATGCTCGGTCCGAACGGCAAGGAAGGTGGCTACACGGTCCACTATCCGTCCAAGGAAGAGCTGTCGATCTACGATGCAGCCATGATGTACAAGGAAGAGGGCGTTCCGCTCGTCATCTTTGCAGGCGTCGAATACGGCAACGGTTCGTCGCGCGACTGGGCAGCCAAGGGCACCAACCTTCTCGGCGTCAAGGCCGTAATTGCCCAGTCCTTCGAGCGTATCCACCGCTCGAACCTCGTCGGCATGGGCGTCGTGCCCTTCACCTTCGAAGACGGCACCACCTGGGCCTCGCTGAACCTCAAGGGCGACGAGATCGTGACGATCGAAGGCCTGGAAGGCGACATCAAGCCGCGCGAGAAGAAGATCGCCAAGATCACCTACTCCGATGGCACCGTGAAGGATGTCCCGCTACTCTGCCGCATCGATACGCTGGATGAGGTCACCTACATGAACAATGGCGGCATTCTGCAGACCGTTCTGCGCGATCTCGCTGCCTAAAAGTTCTAAGACGACAGATGAGAAGCCGCCGGGTAACCGGCGGCTTTTTTCGTGGGTGAGAGAATTGGACCGTTGACCAAAATTTCACCCCATCGTGACTTTGCGCACAGGGCACGAGAGAGTATCAAGTGCACCATGCAGAAAAGGCATCGCATCAGCATGTTGCAGGCAAGCAAGAGCACGGGTCGAGGAAAGCCAAGGTCAAAGCTGTTAGCTTTGGTCCTTGCGCCATTCATCATCCTTTCCGCCCCTGCAGCGAAGGCTGACGACGCATCGACGCCGAAGGGCGTTGTGGAACTCTTCACCTCACAGGGATGCCGCTCCTGCCCTCCTGCGGACCGCGCATTCGAGCAGCTCGTCCGCGAAGGCAAGGTCGTGGCGCTGTCCTACCACGTCGATTATTGGAACTACCTCGGCTGGGCCGACACCCTGGCGACCAAGGAAAACACGGCAAGGCAGTATGCCTATGCCAAGACCTTCGGTCGAAATGGGGTCTACACCCCGCAGGCGGTGCTGAATGGCCGTGAACATCTGAAGGGCACCGACGCATCGGAGGTCAATCAGCGACTGGACCGCATGAAGTCGAGCGGAAACGGATTGGTCGTGCCAGTAAGGGCCTCGCGTCACGACGACCAGTTGTCGATTACGATCGGTAAGGGCGCCGGCAAGGCAAATGTGGTGGTCGTCTATTTCCGCCAGAACCAGACCGTCGAGGTGCTCAAGGGCGAAAACCTCGGGCAGAGCCTGAACTACTGGCACAGCGTGACCGACGTTCAGACCGTTGGCATGTGGGATGGAAAGTCGCTTGATCTGACGCTTCCGGCAAAGCCCATGGGCGACGAAGAGAGCGACGGCATCGCCATTCTCCTGCAGGCTGCCGATGAGGGCGGCAATCCGTCCCGAATCATTGGGGCCACCGTCATGATGACCACGCCAAAGACTCTCTGATTTCAGCGTGCTGGAAACTTGGTGTGGTCCGGCCTGGAAACATTGGGGGGCTGGGGGTAAGGGGTCAATGCGCCAGACCGGACCTTTTGGCGCATCGCGCCAACCAAGTTAGTTATACTATATCTCAAAAAGCGGCGCACGTATGTTCAAATTTGGGCGCGGCGACGTTTATCTGATTTGCAGCGTGATTATTGTCACAACCGGTGCGTCAGCAGAGCCAACGAAAAGGCCCGCCCGGTGGACGCCGGACAGGCCTCAATGAATTCGTAGCCAAATGATTGTCAGCCGACGAGCGCGTCGTAAGCCTGGACATTCTTGATGGCGCGCTCACCGATCACCGCGGCACTATCGCCCGGCTTATAGAGGCTGGATCCCAGGCCAAAGGCGCGAACGCCGACCTTCCAGTAATCCGCAAAGTTGGCGTCGGATACGCCGCCGACGGCGCCGAGAGGCAGATGCGGCGGCAGAATGGCCTTGATGGCGGAAATGCCGCTTGGGCCTAGCACACTGGCCGGGAAGAACTTGAGCGCCGAAGCGCCGCACTTGGCGGCAAGCAGAGCTTCCGTCGGGGTAAAGACGCCCGGCATTGCGACCATCCCATGCGAAACCGCACGGCGAATCACTTCAGGCTCGACATTCGGTGTCACGAGAAGATTGCCGCCGACGTCGTTCAGCCGGTCCACCTGGGACGCTTCGAGCACTGTCCCTGCCCCGATCAGCACATTTGCCGGTGCAAGTTTGCGGGCCTTCTCGATGGAAACGAACGGATCGGGCGAGTTCAAGGGCACTTCGATCGCCTCGAACCCTGCTTCCAGCAGCGCATCCACTGCGGCTTCGATCTCCTCCGGCTTGATGCCGCGCAGGATAGCAACAAGATTGCGGCGAAGCGTGGGCCAGGCAACGGATGCGGTCATCAGGTCAATCCTTGAATTCGTGGTCGAAAAGAGAAAGTGCCGAGGCAAGAAGACCGCGACGGACCAACAGTCCCCCATCAAGGAGAACCGGCTCGCCGCCAGCCTGGACGATGGCACGGGCATAGAGACGCGTCAGCTTGCCGGTACCGATCAGGTAGGCCTTGCCATACCGCGTCAGGTCTTTGCGGATCGCCGCGATCTCGGCGCCGATCAGCAGACCGGAGAGGCGCGCCGCCGGATTGATCTTCGTGCTCGAAGCAAGCAGCCCCTCGGCGCGGATCGAGAAGAGAACCGATGTTAGCGCAAATCCAGGCTCAAGCGCCTGCTGCACCGCAGCGTCGAAGATCTCAGGATCCGCCTCGGCGTCACCGTCCTCTGGAACGGAAAGGCGCAGGATGGACTGTCGGCTGATCAAATTGAAAAGCTCGCCCGTCATCACGGTGGAGAAATTGCGAACCTGTCCACCCTCGACGAGAGCCCATTTCGAATGGGTGCCCGGAAGGCAGAAGAGAGCGTCATCCAGCCCCTGCTCCAGGGCGCCGGCAAGCTGGGTTTCCTCACCCCGCATGACGTCAAAGGCACCGCCCTCGCGCTGGCAGACGCCAGGCAGGATATAGACCGCACGGCTGACGCCCTCCGGCTGGACCGCATGCTGGAAAAGGCCGACCAGCGGCGCTGGCGTTTCCACATAGGGAGCTTCGCGCCAGCCTGTGCGGGCGCCCGCCATACCGGCGATGACCACCGGCAGATCGGGAGACGCACCAAGCGCTGTGAGATGCCCCTCAAGCACGGCGGGATAGGCAGCCTTGTCCAGGCTGCCCATACCCTCTGCAGATTGACGTTCACCGATCACCTCGCCCTGACTGTCGGTCAGCCAGATCCGAAGGTTACTGGTGCCCCAGTCGACGAGCGCGGCAAACGGTGATGTCGTCACGGCATGTCCTCAGGCGAGATCGGTCGGCAGAAGCGCGGCCGGAATATCCTGGAAGCAGACCGGCCGCAGGAAGCGACGGATCGAGAGTGTGCCGACAGACGTGGCACCAAAATTCGTGGAGGCCGGGTAGGGGCCACCGTGAACCATGGAATCTGCCACTTCGACGCCCGTCGGGAAGCCGTTGGCAAGCACGCGACCCGCCTTGCGCTCCAGGATAGGCATCAGGCGCTTGCCAAGCGTCTCGTCACCATCGGCGAGATGGATCGACGCCGTCAGCTGGCCGGAAAGGCTGCGGGCCATGGCGACCATTTCGTCTTCGCTCTCGGCGATAACGATCAGGCCGAGCGGACCGAACACTTCTTCGCCAAGCACATGGTTGTCGAGCCAGTCCTTGGCCGTCGTCTGGAACAGGTAAGGCGTGGCATTGCGCAGGTCGCAGGTCGAGGTGAGAACCGAACGAACACCTTCGGTACCGGCGATCTTGGTGGCACCCTTGCGGTAGGCATCCGCGATCCCATCCGTCAGCATAGTCTGGGGACCGACAGCCGAGAGAGCTTCCGTCGCTGTCTCGACATACTTGTCCGCGTCAGCGCCCTTGAGCAGCACGACGATACCCGGATTGGTGCAGAACTGCCCGGCGCCCATGGTCAGCGAACCGACCCAGCCCTTGGCAATGGCTTCGCCACGTGTGGCGATCGCCTTGGGCAGCATGAACATCGGGTTGACCGAGCCGAGCTCGCCGAAGAACGGGATGGGTTCTGGACGCTGCGCGCAGAGATCGAAGAGCGCGCGACCACCACCGAGCGAACCGGTAAAGCCGACAGCCTTGATCAGCGGGTGCTGAACGAGGGCCTGACCGACATCGCGACTGCCGCCGTGAACGAGCGAGAAGACGCCCGGGTGCACGCCGCAGCGCTTGATGGCGGCATCGATCGCCGAGGCGACGATTTCGCCCGTGCCCGGATGGGCATCATGCGCCTTGACGACGACAGGGCAACCGGCAGCGAGTGCCGCCGCCGTATCACCGCCAGCCGTGGAGAAGGCGAGGGGGAAGTTGGAGGCACCGAAGACGGCAACCGGGCCGATCGGACGCTGAACCATCTTCAGGTCCGGACGTGGCAGCGGCTTGCGATCGGGCAGGGCTTCGTCGTGACGACGGTCCAGGTAATCGCCCTTGCGGATATGCGCCGCGAAGAGACGAAGCTGGCCGACGGTGCGGCCGCGCTCGCCGATCAGGCGTGCTTCCGGCAGACCGGTTTCCTGCGCGCCGATCTCGGTGATCGCATCACCACGTGCGTCGATTTCCTCGGCGATCGCGTCGAGGAAGGCGGCACGCTCTTCGCGCGTCGAATAGGCAAAGGTTTCGAATGCCTCTTCGGCGGCCTTCACCGCCTGATCGACGAGGGCAGGGGTACCCTTCGAGAAGGTGTGGGAGGAGCCCGTGGCAGGCGACGAGGTGAAAGTGTCCGTGCTGGCAACCCAGTTGCCGGCGATCAGGTGTTTTCCAGTCGGTGTATAGGCCATGGGTTGGGCCTCCTTTTGATGTCAGTCTTCGAAGTGAGCGACGACTTTTCGTTCCCCGCAAAGGAACGAATCCGCCACGATGCGCAGCGGCTGATAGTCGGTATCGCTCTGGCGGGAGCGGATGAGATGGGCGAAGCGTTCGTAAATTCCCGCATATTCGCGGTCCGGGCCGGACGCCTGTTCCTTACCCCCGATATAGAGTTCCGAACCGCCCTTTGAAAGACGCAGCTCGCCAGCATTCGTCTGGACTGTGATGTCCCACGTCTGCGGCCCTTCCTGTCGCCAGTCGAATTCGGCCGTGATTGGCGCGCCTTCGACGGTCCGCATGGCGATGGAAGCGGCGATCGGCTGCTTCTTGTTTTCAGGGAACTCCAGGGTGGATTTTTCCACCATGATGTGGCCAGGCACGATCTCCGTCAGGATGGAGAGTGCGTTGATACCCGGATCGAAAACGCCAAAGCCACCCGGCTCCCAGATCCAGGCCTGGCCGGGATGCCAACGGCGCACGTCTTCCTTCCAGACGATCGAGATCGACTGGATGACCTTGTCGGCAAGCCACTGCTTGGCGGGCTCGACACCGAGCGCAAAGCGCGAGTGCCAGGTCGCAAACAACGTCACGCCAGCCTTGGCAGCAAGCTCGGTCAGAGCCTCTGCCTCACCCAGGGTGGTGGCCGGTGGCTTCTCCATCAGGACATGGCGGCCTGCTGCAATTGCAGCCTTCGCCATGTCGAAACGCACTTCAGGCGGGGTGCAGAGCGACACGACCTTGATATCAGGGCGCGCGGCCAGAAACGCATCGAAATCGGTGAAGTTCTCGGCACCCTCGACCTTGCCATGACGGCTGACGCCAGCGGCAACGACGAAGTCCTGACCGCCTTCGATCGACGGGATGTGCTGGTCGCGGGCGATCTTGCCGATACCGACAAGCGCGAGCGGAATACGATCTGCCATCGTCAAGGTCCTCAGTGTGCGTCCTTGCCGACCGGCGAACCGCGGCAGCCCTTCAGGAAGTCGAAGTCGGCACCCGTATCGGCACCCTCGACATGATCGTGGAAGAGGCGGGCATAACCGCTGGCCGGCGGCTCAACCGACGGGCGCCAGTCCGCGAGACGGCGCTGCATCTCTTCTTCCGAGATGTCGAGGTGAATGCGACGCGATTCGACGTCGAGCTCGATGAAGTCACCATTCTTGACGATCGCGAGCGGTCCGCCACGTGCGGCTTCAGGCGAGGTGTGCAGGAGAACGGTACCATAGGCGGTGCCGGACATGCGCGCGTCCGAAATGCGGACCATGTCGGTGATGCCCTTGCGCAGCACCTTCGGCGGCAGACCCATGTTGCCGACTTCGGCCATGCCCGGATAGCCGCGCGGACCACAGTTCTTCAGCACCATGACGCAGGTCTCGTCGATATCGAGCGCCTCGTCGTTGATCTTCGCCTTGTAGTCGTCGATGTCTTCGAAGACCACAGCGCGGCCACGATGCTTCATCAGATGGGCAGAAGCAGCAGACGGCTTCAACACGCAGCCCTTCGGCGCGAGATTGCCGCGCAGAACGACGATACCGCCCTGCTGGGTCAGTGCCTTGTCGACCGGCAGGATGACGTCCTCGTTCCAGTTGCGAACGTCCTTGACCTCGTCCCAGATGCTTTCGCCGGAGACGGTCAGCGCATCCTTGTGCAGCTTGCCGGCTTCGCCGAGACGCTTGATGACAACGGGCAAACCGCCGGCATAGAAGAACTCTTCCATCAGGTACTTGCCCGAGGGCATCAGGTTGACGATCGTCGGGATGTCGCGGCCGAGGCGATCCCAGTCGTCGAGCGTCAGATCGATGCCGACGCGGCCTGCCATAGCTAGGATATGCACGACGGCATTGGTCGAACCACCGATCGCACCGTTGACGCGGATCGCGTTCTCGAAGGCTTCCTTGGTCATGATATCGGACGGCTTCAGGTCGTCCTTGACCATCTGCACGATCCGGCGACCGGAAAGCTGCGCCATCACCTTCCGGCGGCTGTCGACAGCCGGGATCGCGGCGTTGCCCGAGAGTGCCATGCCGAGGGCTTCGACCATCGACGCCATGGTCGAGGCGGTGCCCATCGTGTTGCAGGTACCGCTGGAGCGGGACATCGAGGCTTCGGCTTCGACGAATTCTTCCTGGGTCATCTCGCCAGCCTTCACGGCTTCGGAGAACTTCCAGAGATGCGTGCCGGAACCGACGCGCTCGCCGCGGAAATAGCCGTTCAGCATCGGGCCACCGGTGACGACGATCGACGGAAGGTCGGTCGACGCAGCCGCCATGACCAGCGACGGGGTCGTCTTGTCACAGCCGACGAGCAGCACGGCGCCATCGATCGGCTGGCCGCGCATGGCTTCTTCGACGGCCAGCGCCGCAAGGTTGCGGTACATCATCGCCGTCGGGCGGAAGGTGTTTTCGGATGCCGAGAAAACCGGGATCTCGACCGGGAAACCACCAGCTTCCCAGACGCCGGCCTTCACCTTTTCAGCCAGCTCACGCAGGTGGCCGTTGCAGGGTGTGAGGTCGGACCAGGTATTCAGGATGCCGATGACCGGGCGACCGTCGAAGAGGTCGTGCGGGTGGCCCTGGTTCTTCATCCAGCCACGATGATAGATCGTGTCGCGGGATGTCCCGCCATACCAATGCTGGGATCTCAGTTGGCGCGGCCAGGCCGCCGGTTTGAACTTGCTCATGGCTTTCGTCCTGTCTCTGGGAAATGGGCGGGTCGGTTGACCGATCCGCTCAGAGCATCTTCACCTTGACGGTCTCTGCGGCAGCCTTTGCCAGGCGGTTGCGCAGTGGGAGACCGAATTGCGGGGACTCGATTTCGAAGACATCGCCTTCCTGCGTGACGAATCCATCAGCCACGGAAAGCGTCGCCGTGCCGTACATGTGGACGTGCAGATCGCCCGGCTGGCAGAACAGCGCATACTTGAAGTGGTGATACTCCAGGTTTGCGATCGTGTGGGACATGTTGGCCTCACCCGAGAGGAACGGCTTTTCCCAGACGGTCTGGCCAGCGCGCACGATCCGCGAAATGCCTTCGACGTGGTCGGGCAGAGCGCCGACACGCAGTTCCGGACCGAAGGAGGCCGGACGCAGCTTGGAGTGCGCGAGGAAGAGGTAGTTGATCTTCTCGGTCACATGATCGGAGAATTCGTTGGCAACGGAGAAGCCGAGACGATGCGCGGTGCCGTCTTCGCCGATGATGTAGTAGCCAGCCATTTCCGGCTCTTCACCGCCATCGAGCGCGAAGGATGGCGAGACGAGATCTTCGCCAGGAGCGACCGCGTTGAAGCCATTGCCCTTGTAAAACCACTCAGGCTGAACGCCAATTTCGCCGGGCTTCGGCTTGCCGCCTTCCATGCCCATGCGGAACATCTTCATCGAATCGCTCATGCCGGCGGTATCCGCATGCATGCTGTCACGGGCAGATGCCGAACCGGTATGTGTCAGGCCCGTACCCGTCAGGTACATGTGAGCCGGATCCGGATGACGCACGGGGCAGTCGAGCTTGCCTTCGGCCGCCATAGCGACGAGATCGACGGCATCGCCTGCACCCTGCTTCTCGATGAGGGTCGCTACGTCAGTGCCGGCAGCAATCGCTGCCTTTGCGAGTTCGTAAGTTGTCTTGTAACCTGGGACAAGGCGCGCGGCCTCACCCTGGCGGCAGATGACGCCGCCAGTCTTCAATTGCGAGAGAAACATAAGCCTATCCTCAGACTGCTTTGTTCTTGTTGTAAACGTCGAAGAAGACAGCAGCCAAAAGCACGAGGCCCTTGATGAGCTGCTGGTAGTCGATGCCGATACCCATGATCGACATGCCGTTGTTCATGACACCCATGATGAAGGCGCCGATGACAGCACCGGTGATCTTGCCAACGCCGCCGGACGCCGAGGCACCGCCGATGAAGCAGGCCGCGATAACGTCGAGCTCGAAGCCGACGCCCGCCTTCGGTGTCGCCGAATTGAGGCGAGCCGCGATGATCATGCCGGCGAGAGCCGCAAGCACGCCCATGTTGACGAAGGTCAGGAACACCAGCTTTTCGGTATTGATACCGGAAAGCTTCGCAGCCTTCTCATTGCCGCCCAGCGCATAGATACGGCGACCGATCGTGGTGCGCGTGGTGACGAAGGAATAAAGCGCGATGAGAACGCCCATGACGACGAGCACGTTCGGCAGGCCGCGATAAGTGGCGAGCTGATAGCCGAGGAAGATAGCAACAGCGCTGATGATGCCCATCTGCACGGCGAAGAACACGAAGGGTTCGTTTTCGGTGCCGTGCTCTTCGTTCAGGCGGCGGTTCTTCATGCCGTTATAGATCGCCATACCGACGAGCAGCACGATCAGAATGATCGCAACGTGGTTGGCGATGCCGGTCGTCGCGACATCCGTCAGCGGCAGGAAGTCCGGGATGAAGCCGGTCGACAGCAGCGTGAATTCCTTCGGGAAGGGACCGATCGGGCGACCTTGCAGAACGACATAGGTCAGGCCGCGGAAAACCAGCATGCCGGCGAGCGTTACGATGAAGGATGGGATCTTCTGATAGGCGACCCAGTAACCCTGGGCAGCACCCATGACGCCACCGAGCACCAGACACAGCGGCACGACCAGCGAGAAATGCCAGCCCCATTTGACCAGCATGATGGCTGATATGCCGCCGATGAAGGCGACGATCGAGCCGACCGACAGGTCGATATGCCCCGCCACGATGATCAGCAACATGCCGAGCGCCATGATGACGATGAACGAGTTCTGCAGCACCAGGTTGGTGATGTTGACCGGACGGAACAGAACGCCGTTGGTCAGGAACTGGAACAGCAGCATGATGACGACGAGCGCGAGCAGCAGTCCGTATTCACGGATGTTGTTGCGCAGATAGTCGCCTACGGAGACCTTGGGGGTTTCGGTTCTTGTGTCGATAGCCATTAGTGTTTCTCCCCAGAGCGCATGATGGCACGCATGATGGACTCTTGGCTTGCTTCTTCCTTGGACAGTTCCGCGACGATGCGTCCTTCGTTCATGACGTAGATGCGGTCGCAGGTGCCGAGCAGTTCAGGCATTTCCGACGAGATCATCAGAATGCCCTTACCTTCGGCGGCAAGCTGGTTGATGATAGTGTAGATTTCGAATTTTGCACCGACGTCGATGCCGCGCGTCGGCTCGTCGAGGATCAGGATCTCGGGGTTCGTGAACAGCCACTTCGACAGAACAACCTTCTGCTGGTTGCCGCCGGAGAGGTTCACGGCCTCCTGGTAGATCGAGTGCGACCGGATCCGAAGCTTCTGGCGATAGTCGGACGCCACCTTGGCTTCCTTGCGGTCATCGATGATCGTGCCGCTGGAAACGCCATTGAGATTGGCGAGCGTGGTGTTTTCCTTGATGTTGTTCTGCAGCACGAGACCGAGGTGCTTCCGGTCTTCCGTCACATAGGCAAGACCGGCCTCGATCGCCTTCGGGATCGTCGAAACATCGACCGGCTTCCCGTGCATCGAGACGTCACCGGTGATCTTGTGACCCCAGGACTTGCCGAAAATGCTCATCGCCGTCTCGGTGCGCCCGGCCCCCATCAGGCCCGCAATACCGACGACTTCGCCGGCACGGACATTGAAGGCGACATCGTGCAGGAACTGACGATCGCGGTGGTTCTGGTGGAAGACATTCCAGTTCTTCACCTCAAGCAGGACGTCACCGATCTTGGGGTCGCGCTTCGGGTAGCGGTCTTCCATGTCACGGCCGACCATGCCCTTGATGATTCGGTCTTCCGTGATCTCCTGGGTGTGACAGTCGAGCGTTTCGACCGTACCGCCGTCGCGAAGGATGGTGATCTGATCTGCAACCTTGCGGATTTCGTTCAACTTGTGGGAGATGATGATCGACGTCATCCCCTGCTTGCGGAACTCCATGAGCAGCGTCAGCAGCGCGTCCGAATCCGTTTCGTTCAGAGAAGCGGTCGGCTCGTCGAGGATCAGCAGGCGAACCTTCTTCGACAGGGCCTTGGCGATTTCGACCAGCTGCTGCTTGCCGACACCGATGTCGGTGATGCGTGTCGAAGGCGCGTCCTTCAGGCCGACCTTTGCCAGCAGCTCTTTCGTCCGCGCAAATGTCTGGGGCCAGTGGATCACGCCGTTCTGGGCGATTTCATTGCCGAGGAAGATGTTCTCGGCGATCGACAGGAGCGGCACGAGAGCCAGTTCCTGGTGAATGATGATGATGCCGAGTTCTTCGCTGTCGGAGATCCGGCCGAAGCGACGGACTTCGCCGTCGTAGAAGATGTCGCCGTCATAGGTACCGGCGGGATAGACACCGCTCAGGACCTTCATCAGCGTGGACTTGCCGGCGCCATTTTCGCCGACCAGCGCGTGGATCTCGCCCTCGCGCACCTTGAAGCTGACATTGTCCAGCGCTTTCACGCCGGGAAATGTCTTTGTGATGCCGCGCATCTCGAGAATGATGTTGTCCATGTGCAGAATTCCGGCGCCAGGCCAGCGATCCCGAAAGATCCAGCTGGAGGCGCGAGCTCCCTCAATGCGTATAGAAAATGGGTCCGCGACATGTCGCGGACCCGGATGCGATCCGAAGGATCAGTTGTCGATCTGCTCGGCGGTGTAGTAGCCAGCGCCGACGAGAACTTCCTTGGCATTGGCCTTGTCGAGAGCGACAGGCTTCAGCAGGTAGGACGGAACGACCTTCACACCGTTGTTGTAGGTCTTCTCGTCGTTGATCTCCGGAGCCTTGCCGCCCATGATGGCGTCAACCATGGAAACAGCGACCTTGGCGAGTTCGCGGGTGTCCTTGAACACGGTCGAGTACTGCTCGTCGGCAAGCATCGACTTGATCGAGGGAAGCTCGGCGTCCTGACCGGTAACGACCGGCATGACCATGTCGCCCGAACCGTAACCAACGCCCTTCAGAGCAGACAGGATACCGATCGAGAGACCGTCATACGGCGAAAGAGCGCCGTGCAGCTTGTCTTCGGTGTAGGTCGAGGAGAGCAGGTTTTCCATACGAGCCTGTGCGACAGTGCCGTCCCAACGCAGCGTACCAACCTGGTCCATGCCCATCTGGCCCGACTTGACGACGATGTCGCCGCTGTCGATCAGGGGCTGCAGAACCGACATTGCGCCATCGTAGAAGAAGAAGGCGTTGTTGTCGTCCGGCGAGCCGCCGAAGAGTTCGACGTTCCACGGCTTGGTGTCCGGGAACTTCGCCTTCAGGCCGTCAACGAGGCTGGTTGCCTGGAGAACGCCAACCTGGAAGTTGTCGAAGGTGGCGTAGTAGTCGACGTTGCCGGAATCGCGGATCAGACGGTCATAAGCGATGACCTTGACGCCAGCATCGGCAGCCTTCTGCAGGATGTCGGAAAGCGTGGTGCCGTCGATGGCGCCGATCACGAGAACCTTGGCACCCTTGGTGACCATGTTTTCGATCTGGGCGAGCTGGTTCGGGATATCGTCGTCAGCGAACTGCAGGTCCGGGGTGTAGCCGGCTTCCTTGAACAGCTTTTCCATGGTCTCGCCGTCGGAGATCCAGCGGGTCGACGTCTTTGTCGGCATCGAAATGCCAACCATACCCTTGTCCTGTGCGAAGGACATGGGCGCGAATGATGCGATGCCGATTGCGAGAGACGCAATCAGGGCGCCAAGTTTCTTCATGGTAACCTCCCTGGTCATACCGTGCGAGGCCAAGCTCCTCCTGGCACTCGCTGAAACAAGAACGGACGGCTGACACGGCAGCCCCCAGCTCCGTGGCGAGTCTTATCGTGGCCAATATACCGATCAAATGATTATTTTGACTTTCTGCATACCGTAGTTGATATGTGCTTAATGGCCGAGATTCATATCCACCGTTTGCAGCCCAAGCATTTAAACCTGATCCGCTCCATCGCGGAGCTCGGTCAATTAAGCTTGGCCGCTCAGGCACTTGCGCTGACACAGCCTGCGGCTTCCCGCATGTTGGGGGAAATTGAGCGCTATGTCGGCTCGCCGATTTTCGTCCGCACGCCAAAGGGCATGGAGCCCACGGCTGTCGGCAGCGCGCTCGCGCGCCGGGCTTTGAACGTGCTTGAGGAAATGCGCGAAGCGGCAAGAGAAGTCGAAGCCATCCAGCGGGGTTTGACCGGCAAGGTCAGGATCGGCGCGGTCACGGGCGGCGCCGTCGGGCACGTCGTTCCCGCCATTCGCGCCCTGAAGGCAGAAGCCTCGACCGTCGACATTCACGTCGATGTCGCCCCCAGCGGCGAAATGATCCGGGACCTCCTGTCTGGCCAGTACGACTTTGTCCTGGGGCGTATCCCCGCGGGCATCGACGCAAGGCAGTTTCATGTCGAAGGGGCAACCATGGAAGAGGTGGAGATCGTCGTCCACCGCAGCCATCCCCTGGTCAATGTCGACCGGCTGAACATATCGGACATGACACATTTCCCCTGGGTGATGCAGGCCCCTGGCACACCTCTGCGTCAGGCGGTCGAGAATGTCTTCATCGAGGAAGGGGCGCCGATCCCGCGCAATATCGTCAACACGACCTCGCTGCTGGTGATGATTGCCATGCTCGCCTCGTCGAACGCGATCGCGCCGATGTCGAGGGAGGTTTCAGACCTTCTCTGTCGCCAGACGCCAGTCGGCGATCTGACGACGCTCAGACTGGACACACCGATCGAGGTGACGCCGTATCACCTCATCACCTTAAGCGGTAAACGTCTGTCGCCGATCGCAGCACGCCTGCGCGAACTTTTGCTTGGCCACTTCCTCAGCCGAAGCCGCTGATCGGGCCAGCCAGGGGCAGAGCCTGCCCGTCGAAGCTTGCAATTTCGGGCATGTCAGGCACACTGTCACCCATCCGTCATGAATCGGAGCTCGTGGAGCATTGATGACAGAGCAGCCGGAAGGGCAGCGCCGCGACGACGAGGGGGCAGACAGAAGCGCCACTCCCGTTGTCGACCTGGGTGTCTACAGACAATCGCTCGACCCTCTACCCGTCACCTTTCACCGTCGCGAACTCGACGCCATCCTCTGGATCTACGGCCGCATGGTCGGAGAAGGCGAGTGGCGCGACTACGCGATCGATCACATGAAGGACAAGGCGGTGTTCTCCGTCTTCAAACGGTCGGGCGAATATCCGCTCTACCGGATCGAGAAGAACCCGAAACTCGCAGCCAAGCAGGGGGCCTTCTCCGTGGTCGGCACGGACGGACGGATTCTCAAGCGTGGGCATGACCTCCGCCAAGTTCTGAAGGTCTTCGACAAGGCGCTGAAAGCTTTGGACTGAAGTTTAAGGCATGACGCCAGGATAGGTCGAAAGATCGGGCAAGGTCGTATTGCCCTCACCCAACGCCTTCTGCATGAAGACGGTATCGAGCCAAAGCCCGTGCTTGAATCCGGTGCCCACCATTCTGCCCGAAAACTCGAAACCACAGCTGCGATGAACCGCCATCGATGCCTCGCTGGCACCGCCGATCACCGCGACCATCTGTCGGAAGCCCGCTTTTTCGCAGCGGTCGAGTAGCGCGTTCAGCAAGGCCTTTCCCACGCCACGGCCACGCGCAGATGGATGGATGTAGATGGAATCCTCCACCAGCCATCGATAGGCCGGACGCGTCCGGAAGGCCGAAGTATAGGCATAACCCGCCAAAGAACCTTGCTCATCGACAGCCGCCAGGTAGGGGTAGCCCTTTGCCTTGAGCGCCTGATATCTCTCGGTCATCTCCGAAAGATCGGGAGGCACGAGCTCGTAGCTCGCCGTCCCGTTCGCGACCGCATCGGCATAGATTAACGTGACCTCTGAAAGATCGTCGGGGGTCAGGTCGCGTATGTAGAGGCTCATGCAGTTGCTCCGTTCGGAATGGTCCTTATTTCCATGACGAAAGGGGGCAGACAAGCCTTTGGGTGTCACGGTGACACGGCGATCGGCCAAGCGACATTCGCTTTTCGCCAAAGCCGGCGGCCTGTCGGCTTGACTCACGCTGAAAACCTTGTAATCCCTCGCCGCGAAGAGGAATTCGGTCCATGCACGCTTTCGGGCAACCCATTGCGGTCTTCCACCTCCTGCAGCAGTCTGCTGCCGGCGGCGCATGCCATTCTCTTGCATCCACGACCAAGGCCAAAACGACGACGAAAACCGTCTGACGTCTTCGGCCACCGCTCTCTCCCCGGCACGGCCGGGGACAAGGAAGGTTGCGTTCTGTCGCGAGCTTCCCCCTCACCATCCGCGGAGAGACAGAAAGAGAGCATTGACATGGGTTTCAAGATTGCAGTCGTAGGCGCCACCGGTAATGTCGGTCGCGAAATGCTGAACATCCTTTCCGAACGCGGATTCCCGGCATCGGAAGTCGTGGCGCTTGCCTCGGCCCGTTCGCAGGGCACCGAAGTCTCCTTCGGCGACAAGGTTCTGAAGGTTTCCAACCTCGACAATTATGATTTTTCCGACACCGACATTTGCCTGATGTCGGCCGGCGGCACGATCTCCCAGAAGTGGTCGCCGAAGATCGGCGCGCAGGGCTGCGTCGTCATCGATAACTCCTCGGCGTGGCGCTACGATTCCGAAGTGCCGCTCATCGTGCCTGAGGTCAATCCGGACGCCATTGCCGGATTCAAGAAGAAGAACATCATCGCCAACCCGAATTGCTCGACTGCCCAGCTGGTCGTCGCGCTGAAGCCGCTGCATGATTTCGCGAAGATCAAGCGCGTGGTGGTCTCGACCTACCAGTCCGTATCGGGCGCCGGCAAGGAAGGCATGGACGAACTCTTCACCCAGACCCGCGCTGTCTTCGTGGCCGACCCGGTGGAAGCCAAGAAGTTCACCAAGCGCATCGCCTTCAACGTCATCCCGCATATCGATAGCTTCATGGAAGACGGCTACACGAAGGAAGAGTGGAAGGTCCTGGCCGAAACCAAGAAGATGCTCGATCCGAAGATCAAGGTGACCTGCACGGCCGTGCGCGTACCGGTCTTCATCGGTCATTCGGAATCGGTCAACATCGAGTTCGAAAACGAAATCACCGCCGATCAGGCCCGCGACATCCTGCGCGACGCCCCGGGTTGCCTGGTCATCGACAAGCATGAGAACGGCGGCTACATCACCCCGCTCGAATGCGCCGGCGAAGACGCGACCTACATCTCGCGTATCCGCGAAGACGCAACTGTCGAAAACGGCCTCAACATGTGGGTCGTCTCCGACAACCTGCGTAAGGGCGCTGCTCTGAACGCGATCCAGATTGCTGAGCTTCTGGTCAATCGCGGGCTGATCAAGCCGCGCGCCACCGCCTAAGACAACAATCCTGAGGCTTCCGGGTTCGGCCCGGGAGCCTCAGCCGGACCTTTCAGCTGAAAGTGATCCGATTTGAGAGGTCGGGCGCCATACATTAGCGTGAGATGGATGACAGCATCCGCTTTCACTGGCATGGTGCCGCCGATTCGTACCCATTCAAAGTCCGTTATGAGGCATCAATGCGACTGACATCCACTCTGTCGGCAGCCCTGGTTTCCGTGGTCGCCCTACTGGCCGGCACGCAATCCGCAGCAGCGGCCGCTTGCAGCAATACATCCGCCGGCTTTGAGGAATGGGCTGCTGCCTTCAAGCAGCAGGCCGAAGGCCAGGGCTTCAGCCCGCGCATGCTCGACAAGGTCTTTTCGAGCGTGAGCTACAGCCGCAGCACGATCAGCGCTGACCGTGGCCAGAAGAGTTTCAAGCTCTCCTTCGATCAGTTCATGCAGAAGCGCGGCGGTCAGACGATCATCAATCGCGGCAAGACGATGAAGAAGAACAACGCGGCTTTGTTCTCCCGTCTTGAACAGCGCTATGGCGTGCCTGCAGGACCGCTGATCGCCATTTGGGGCATGGAGACCGGCTTCGGCTCCTTCCTCGGCAAGGAGCACACCCTGTCGGCTGTTGCGACTCTGGCGTTTGACTGCCGCCGCAGCGAGTTCTTCACCGATCAGTTCTACGCCGCTCTGGAGCTCGTGCAGGCCGGCAATCTCGACGTGAACGCCAAGGGCGCAGCCCATGGCGAAATCGGCCAGACCCAGTTCCTGCCGCGCAACGTCGTCCGCTACGGTGTAGACGGCGATGGCGACGGCCATATCGACATGGTGCGTTCGCGCGCCGACGCGCTTGCATCGACCGCGAACTTCCTGCGCGGCCATGGCTGGCAGCCTGGCGCCGGCTACCAGCAGGGCGAGCCAAACTTCGTCGCTATTCAGGGCTGGAACGCTGCGACCGTCTACCAGCAGGCCATTGCCCATATCGCGGCCCGAATCGACGCAGAATAAGAAACGCAATGCGGTGGCTCATGGGCCGCCGCATAATCACTCAGAGATGTAAGACAGAGCACCCGCCGTCAGGCAGCCGCGTCTACATCCAGTCGGGCAAAATCCTGGCTCTTCGGATCCATCAGCCAGAGCTCGCCATTGCTGATGTCGAACCATGCGCCATGAATGCGCAGCTTCCCCCGCTCTTCCAGGATCTTCACACACGGGAAGGTCCGCAGGTTCGCAATCGAATTGCGGATCGAGATGCGCTCGAGCGCTGTCTGCCGTTCCGCAGGGGTCATGTTGGCATTGCCCTGGATCTGCTCGGCGGCAGGCGCCAGAAGGTTCATCCATTTCCCGATGAAATCGCCCGGGGACAGAGGCTCCGCGTTCGGATCCAATGCGGCCCGAATACCGCCGCAACGACCATGGCCCATGACAATGATGTCCTGGACCCTCAGCGCCTGCACGGCAAACTCAAGCGCCGCAGATGTCGAATGGTACTGCCCGTCCGGCTCGTAGGGCGGCACCATGTTCGCGACATTGCGCACCACGAAGAGTTCGCCCGGAATGGAATCGAAGATCACTTCCGGAGCGGCTCTGGAGTCGCAACAGGCAACCACCAGCGTATTGGGCTTCTGCCCCTGCTCGGCGAGAACCCGGTAACGATCACGCTGATCTTGGTAGCGGCCACCCATGAAGTTGCGGTAGCCGTTGAGGAGTGCGGGAGGAAAACTGGTCATTGTTACCGATTACAGCGCGTGACCAGCCGTTGCAACACCGGGAACAAGGTTTGCCTGAGCGATCAGTCTGAGCGCACGGGCTTGCGCTGTGCCGGATGCATGAGCCGGCGCATCTGCACCATTGCCATAGGCGTAGACAGGCTGGACGCATCGCTTTCCAAGGCAAGTTCGTCTCCTCCCCGTTTGGCGGTGCGGGCCAGGATCTCGAAGACACTGGCTGTCGCAGTGCGAAGCGCGGTCTCTTCATCGACACCGTCGAGCAGGCGGGCAAGGAAGACGGCCGCCAGTAGATCGCCCAGTCCATTCGGCGGATTGTCGATCAGCCTGTGCTCGGCCAGAAGCGCGGAGCGGCCGCTGAGCAGGAGATTGCCCGTACCTCCAGCCATCATCGGCACGGCTGAGGTGACCAGCATGTGCTTCGGTCCGAGAGACAGCGCGGCGTCGATGATCTGCTGATTGCTCAGCAATTCACCGCCGACCATCCATTGAAGTTCGTATCGGTTGGGGGTCGCAATATCTGCGATCGGGATCAGGTGATCACGGATGGCAGTTGCGGTTTCGACGGGTATGTACAATCCGCCCAGATCCCCCATAACGGGATCGCAGACATAGGTGAGTTGCGGATTGCGCTCTTTGGCAGCCTGGACCAATCGCGCCACTGCCGCCGGCTGCCGTGGACTGCCGAAATATCCAGTCAGGATCGCAGAGACTTCACCGAGCCACGGAGACCGGATCAGATCGTCGATGGCACTCTCGAAATCATCGTCCGGAAACCGCAACCGCGTGGCCGGTCCGTGCCCCGGATGCCAGGGAAGGACGATGGTCGGAAGTGCCCAGACGGGATGACCGAGGACCTCCAGAGCGAATACCGCGGCTCGATTTCCGACCGATCCGCGGACAACATGGCTGGATATGACGATAACAGCACCCCTGGCTATTTCGTGCATTTTGCGTGATTCCCTTCTCAAATCCGGCATTCGAAGCGTTCAAGGACCAATCCGTGTGAAAATTTCTCGGATCACATAAATCTGGCCGCATATTTTTGCCCGAATTCTTTATATTCCTGTTCCATACATAATTTCGCAAATCATTTGCGGGAACATTACGCGAAACGACGCGAGCTACGGAGGGGTCAATGGGCGTGACTGGGAAAACGAAGCGCGAGGAGCTTCTGGAGAGGGCAACGGAGGAGGCTCGCAGGCTCGACCATGCATTTGTCCCGCCAACGGTCATTTTCAGCAGGGCCAGCAACGACGACGTCAACCGCTACGACGAAGCGATGCTTGCGCGCGCATCGGTCCGAGCGGCCACCGACATTGCTGCCTGGGATCGCCAGACACCGCATATCCGCATCGAGACGATCGAAGGTGTCAGCCCCAGCGGCATTCCCGTCAGCGTTCTCTCCATCGTCGATCACAACAAGTCTTTCCTCTACGATTCGTTGATGGGTGAGGTCACCAGCCACTACCGCGACATCTACATGGCAGTGCATCCTATCCTGGCTGTGACACCACGAGGCGACATCTCGCTGTCGAACCCGGATTCGGATCCGGAAGGCGCAATTAAGGTAAGCTACATCCAGCTTCATCTGGCACCGCTCACGGCGGAGCAATCCGCCGAGCTTGTCCAAAGGCTTCAGCACGTGTTGGGCCAGGTCAAGATGGCCGCCACCGACTGGAAGCCGATGCTTAACCTCCTGGAGAGGACGCTCTCGGAGCTGCGAGATCTCTCGGCCGGAAGAAGCGAAGCAGAGCGCGACGAGGCAGTCGCCTTCCTCGAATGGCTGCGCAACAACAATTTCACCTTCCTTGGCATGCGGGAATACGTCTATTCCGGTGAAGGCGCCGAAGCCACGGTGGAACGCGACAAGGGAAGCGGCCTCGGCATTCTGTCGGATCCCAGCGTGCTCGTCCTTCGCCAGGGTCAGAACCATGTGACGACCACGCCCGAAATTCTGGCCTTCCTGCAGGGACCGGACTATCTGATCGTCACGAAGGCCAACGTCAAATCCGTCGTCCATCGCCGCGCCTATATGGACTATGTCGGCATCAAGCGTTTCGGTCCGAACGGCAAGGTCATAGGCGAATTGCGCATCGTCGGCCTCTTTACCGCCACGGCCTACACGCGCTCGGTCAATCAGATCCCGCTCCTGCGCGCCAAGGTCGAGAAAGTGGTATCCCACTTCGATTTCGACCCCCGCAGCCATTCAGGCCGCATGCTGCAGAATACGCTCGAGAACTATCCTCGCGACGACCTCTTCCAGATTACACCGGATCTCCTGGCCAAATTCTGCGAACAGATCAACGACCTCTCTGAACGCCCCCGCGTCCGCGTTCTGCCGCGCATCGATCATTTCGACCGTTTCGTCTCCCTGATCGTCTATGTGCCGCGCGAAGACTACAACTCCATGGTCCGCGAGAAGATCGGGCTCTATTTCCAATCCGTCTACAAGGGGCATGTGTCAGCCTTCTACCCGGCCTTCCCTGAAGGCGGCGTAGCGCGCGTCCATATCATCATCGGTCGTCGGGAAGGCGAAACGCCTCAGATCCCGCAGCAGACCCTTGAAGACGCTGTCCGCGAAATCACGGCCCGCTGGACGGATCGTTTCGCGGCACTCGCCGGCACCGGTGCCCCGACGCTCGAAGTCGGGCAGGCTTTCCAGGAAGCCTTCACGCCTGAGGAAGCGGTCAGCGACCTGAAGCATATCAAGGCCTGCATGGCCGGTGCTCCGCTCTCGCTCGAGTTCCACCAGGTCGCGGCTGAAGACGGGCCACTGCTCTATCTGAAGATCTTCCATGCGGGCGACCACCTGCCGCTCTCCAGGCGCGTGCCCTTGCTTGAAAACCTCGGCTTCCGCGTGATCAGCGAGCGCACATTCGATATCGACATCGCGGGCTCCGAAGAGCAGCAAGCGATCGTCCTGCACGACATGGAACTCCAGATCCCAGAGGGCGTGAACTTCGACAACAAGCTGCACGGCAGCCAGGTGGAGGAAGCATTCCTCGCCGCCTTCACCGGTGCGGTCGACAACGACGCTTTCAACCGTCTGATCCTCGCTGCCGGCGTAAGCGCCCGCGAGGCATCGGTGCTGAGAGCCTATGCCGCCTATCTTCGTCAGGCAGGCGCGGTCTATTCGCTGACCTACATGGCAGAAACGCTGACCAAGCATCCGGCCATCGCCTCGGATCTGGTGGCGCTTTTCCGCAATCGCTTCGACGTTGCCGTGGCGGAGAAAACCCGGAAGAGCCGTCACGCAGAGCTTCTCCAAACGCTGGAAAGCAGGCTGACCGACGTCAAGAGCCTGGACGAAGACCGCATTTTGCGTCGCTACATCAATGCGATCGAAGCGACGCTGCGCACCAACTTCTTCCAGAAGGGCTACCAGCAGAGCGAGCGTCCGATGCTCGCCTTCAAGTTCGATCCCCACAAGCTCGAAGGTCTGCCTGAGCCGCGCCCATTCCGCGAAATCTTCGTCTACGGCGTCGAAGTGGAAGGCGTGCACCTGCGCTTCGGCAAGGTTGCCCGTGGTGGCCTCCGCTGGTCGGATCGCGCGCAGGATTACCGCACGGAAGTGCTGGGCCTGGTGAAGGCCCAGCAGGTCAAGAATGCGGTCATCGTTCCCGTCGGCGCAAAGGGTGGCTTCTTCCCGAAACTGCTGCCGCCCCAAACCAACCGCGAGGCATGGCTCGCCGCCGGGACGGAGGCCTACAAGACATACATCCGGACGCTCCTGTCGATCACCGACAACATCGTCGCGGGCGAGATTTCACCGCCTGCCGACACCCTGCGCCCGGATGGTGACGATCCCTATTTCGTCGTGGCAGCCGACAAGGGCACGGCGACCTTCTCCGACACGGCAAATGGTCTGGCCCAGGCAGCCGGCTTCTGGCTGGACGATGCTTTCGCTTCGGGTGGTTCTGCTGGTTACGACCACAAGAAAATGGGCATCACGGCCCGCGGCGGCTGGGAGACGGTGAAGCGTCACTTCCGCGAGATCGACATAGACATCCAGACAACGCCTTTCACCGTGGCAGGCGTTGGCGACATGTCGGGTGACGTCTTCGGCAACGGCATGCTGCTGTCGGAAAAGATCAGGCTGATCGCTGCCTTCGACCACCGCGACATCGTGATCGACCCCAATCCGGATCCGGCGATCTCGTTTGCGGAGCGCAAGCGCATGTTCAACCTGCAGCGCTCCAGCTGGCAGGACTACGACAAGTCCACCCTATCGGCAGGCGCAATGATCATTTCTCGCGCCGAGAAGTCCGTCAAACTCACGCCTGAAGCCGCAGCTGCCATCGGGCTTGAAACAACGACCGCGACACCGATGGACATCATGACGGCCATCCTGAAGGCACCGGTCGACCTACTCTGGTTCGGCGGTATCGGCACTTACATCAAGGCCGCTGCGGAAACGGATGCCGAAGTCGGCGACCGGGCCAATGACGCGATCCGTATCAATGGCACCGACGTGCGCGCCAAGGTGATCGGCGAGGGTGCCAACCTGGGTGTCACGCAGAAGGGCCGTATTGCCTATGCATTGAACGGCGGACGCTGCAATTCCGACGCGATCGACAACTCGGCCGGCGTGAATTCGTCCGACGTGGAGGTGAACATCAAGATTGCGCTGAGCCCTGCCATGCAGGATGGCCGCTTGCCCCGCGAGAAGCGCAACGTGCTGCTGGCCGAGATGACGGATGAAGTGGCGGGCCTCGTGCTGCGCAACAACTATCTGCAGTCTCTGGCCATCTCCCTGACCGAAGCCAAGGGCGCCGGCAACCGGGAGGAACTGAGCCGGCTGATGGACTATCTCGAAGGCATGGGGCGTCTCAACCGAAAGGTCGAGATGCTGCCGGATTCTGCTGCCGTCGCAGAACGCTATGTTTCCGGCAAGGCACTTACCCGCCCGGAAATCGGTGTGCTCCTGTCCTATGCGAAGATCGTGCTCTTCGACCAGTTGATCGAGTCGGATCTGCCGGACGATCCCTATTGCGAGACGACGCTCGCCAATTACTTCCCGGCAGCCATGCGCAAGGCCTTCGCGAATGACATCGCCGGCCACCGCCTGCGCCGGGAGATTATTGCAACGGTTCTCGCCAACCACGCGATCAACCGCGGAGGCCCGGGCTTCGTGGTTTCGGTTTGCGATGCGACGGGCAGCGCCCCGGATGAAGCCGTCAAGGCCGCTCTGGTAACGCGCGACGCCCTTGGTCTATCTTCTCTCTGGGACAAGATCGACGCGCTGGACGCCAAGATGCCGGGTCAGACGCAGAACCGGCTCTATGCGATCATTGCGGACGTCTACACGGCCATGACCCGGCTTCTGATCGACACAGGTCTGGTCAAGGGATCGGTCGGCGATGCCGTGTCCCAACTGACGGCCGCTGTTTCGGCAGCGTCCCCAGTGTTCAAGAAAGCCTTGCCAGCCGCGCTCCGGCAGCATTTCGACGACCAGATCACGGAATTGACCGAAGCTGGCGCACCGGCAGCACTGGCGGCAGACGTCGTCAACCTGCAGACCATGCAGCTTCTGCCGGAGATCCTGCAGATCGCGGAAAGAACAGGAGCAGACTTCGACTCGGCGATGCGTGGCTTCTTCGCGGTCTCCGAAGCGTTCCGGATCGGACGTATCATCGAAAATGCAGGCCGCATCCAGACGACCGACCACTACGACAGCCTGGCTCTGACACGCAGCCTGGACCGGATCGGCCAGGCACGCCGGCAGATCGTTTGCGCGGCTCTGACCAGCCACGGCAAGGACGCCCAGCCGGTTCAGGCCTGGATTGCGACGGACAAGACCCGTGTGGAGCGCATCGGCAAGGAACTGGCCTCGATCGTCGACAGCGGCGAGCCGAGCATTTCCAAACTGGCGGTCGCTGCCGGCCTTTTGGGTGATCTTGCACAAGAGCATGTGAGGTGACACTGTCGCGGGCCTGATAGCCTGTGGGGGTGTGCGTGACGACAAGTGCAGTGACAAAGACCAGCCACGGCCCCATCAACAGGGGGGTCCGTGGCTGGATGTTCTTTGACTGGGCGGCGCAACCCTTCTTCACGGTCGTGACCACCTTCATCTTCGGTCCCTACTTCGTGTCGCGCATGACGGATGATCCGGTCAGCGCGCAGACAGACTGGAGCAATGCGGCAACGATTTCCGGCGTCATCATCGCCGTGCTCGCTCCAATCCTGGGCTCTATCGCCGACGAGTCGGGCGCGCGAAAGCCCTGGATTGCCTTCTTCGCGCTCATCAAGATCCTGTGCCTCGCGCTCTTGTGGACTGCAGCGCCTGGATCATCCGTTGCCCTGGTGATGCTCCTGATCATCCTGGCGAGCGTGGCCGCCGAGTTTTCCATCGTCTTCAACGATTCCATGATGCCGCGGCTGGTCAGTCAGCAGGATGTCGGTCGCGTCTCCAACATCGCCTGGGGCATGGGATATATGGGCGGCATGATCGTTCTGATCTTTGTCGTTCTCTTCCTGGCTGGCAGCCCGACCACGGGTAAAACGCTGATCGGGCTCGATCCTCTCTTCGGGCTGGATCCAGCAGCCGGCGAAGATGCCCGCATCACAGGCCCGATCTCAGCGGTCTGGTATTTCCTGTTCATCCTGCCGATGTTCTTCTTCACGCCGGATGCGGCCAAGGGAAAGCCGCTGGGGGCTGCCGTTCGCTCGGGGCTCCGGGAAATCCGCTCGACGCTTGCGGAATTACGCCACCGCACCAATATCCTGCGCTTCCTGATCGCTCGCATGATCTATCAGGATGGTGTCAACGGCCTGCTGGTCCTGGGCGGGGTTTTCGCCGCCGCCATGTTCGGCTGGTCGACCATGGAGATCGGGATTTACGGCATCATCCTCAACATCGTCGCCATCTTCGGTTGCCTCGTCGCCGGCCGCGTGGACCGGGCACTTGGCTCGAAGGTGGTCGTTCTCGTAAGCCTTGTGATGCTCATTCTCGCGACCTTCGGTATCATCTCGACAGGCGTCGATTTCACCCTCTTCGGCCTCGTGAGCTTGCCGATCACTGGAACGGAAGGTCTCTTCGCCACGCCGGCAGAGAAGGCTTATATCCTCTATGGCCTGCTGATCGGGATGTCCTTCGGCCCCGTCCAGGCCTCCTCGCGCTCCTACCTAGCGCGCAGCGTGGAGCTCCATGAGGCGGGCCGCTATTTCGGCATCTATTCCCTGTCGGGACGCGCAACCAGCTTTCTCGCAACGCTCAGCTTCTCTGTCGTCACCGCATGGTCCGGTTCGGCGCGTGCCGGCATGGCCACCTTGCTGATCTTCCTGATAGGCGGGTTGCTGATGCTCTGGAGGACCAGATATCCGGCTACAGACCGATGATTACAAAAACGGCCGGCGAATCGCTCCACCGGCCGTTGCTCTGTCTAGACTCTATAATCTTCAGTGGCGAAAGTGGCGAACGCCCGTAAAGACCATGGCAACGCCGTGTTCGTCGGCAGCGGCGATGACTTCTTCATCCCGCATCGAGCCACCCGGCTGAATGACGGCCGTAGCACCCGCGGCAATCGCGGCCAACAGACCGTCTGCGAAGGGATAGAAGGCCTCCGAAGCGACCGCCGAACCCTTGGTGAGAGCCTCGGAAAGTCCCAACGCCTTGGCGGCATCCTCGGCCTTCAGAGCGGCAATACGGGCTGAATCCACGCGGCTCATCTGGCCGGCACCGATACCCGCCGTCTGGCCATTCTTCGCATAGATCACCGCGTTGGATTTCACATGCTTGGCGATCTTGAAGGCGAACTTCATGTCTTCGAGCTCGGTCGCCGTCGGCGCGCGCTTGGTGACGACCTTCAGGTCGAGATCTTCCACCATCACATTGTCACGGCTCTGGACGAGCAAACCACCGGAGACGGTCTTCGCCATGATGCCATGCGAACGCGGATCGGGCAGGGCGCCAGTCGTCAGCAAGCGCAGGTTCGGCTTGGTCGCGATGATGGCCTTGGCTTCATCGGTTACCTCCGGCGCAATGATGACTTCGGTAAAGAGCTTGACGATTTCCTGCGCCGTCTCAGCATCAAGGAGCTGGTTCAGCGCGATGATGCCGCCGAAGGCCGAGGTGCTGTCGCAAGCGAGTGCCCGCTTGTAAGCCTCGACAAGGCTCGAGCCGGTGGCAACGCCGCAGGGGTTTGCGTGCTTGATGATCGCGCAGGCCGGCCCATTCTCCGGCGGGAATTCGGCGACCAGTTCGAAGGCAGCGTCCGTGTCGTTGATATTGTTGTAGGAGAGCTGCTTGCCCTGGAGCAGGGTGGCGGTGGCGACACCGGGCCGGTTATCGCCGGTCACGTAGAAGCCAGCGCTCTGGTGCGGGTTCTCGCCGTAGCGCATCTTCTCCTTCAGGACGCCGCCAACCACCCGGTAGGCAGGCATATCGATCTCGAGCGCTTCGGCAAACCAGTTCGAAATCGCAGCATCGTAGGCAGCCGTACGGGCATAGGCCTTGGCAGCCAGCCGCTGACGGAGCGCGTAGGTCGTCTGACCATCGTTTTCGCCGAGAGCCGCAATGACCTCGGCATAATCGGCAGCGTCGGTGACGACGGTGACATAAGCATGGTTCTTTGCAGAAGCGCGGATCATCGCGGGGCCACCGATATCGATGTTCTCCACGGTGGTCGGATAATCGCCACCCGCCGCACGGACCTGCTCGAACGGATAGAGATTGATGACCGAGAGATCGATGGCTTCAATGCCATGCGCCTTCATGGCCTCGACGTGCTCCGCGTCGTCGCGGATCGAGAGAAGGCCACCGTGAACGAGCGGATGAAGTGTCTTCACGCGCCCATCCATGATCTCCGGGAAACCCGTGATCTCGGAAACGTCGATCACCGGCAGACCGGCAGCCGCCAAAGTCTTGTGGGTGCCGCCCGTCGACAGCAGGCGAACACCGCGCTGGTGCAGTGCCTGCGCAAATTCCACGATGCCGGTCTTGTCGGACACCGAAAGAAGCGCGGTACGCACGCGCACGAGGTCAGGGGCGGGGATCTTCTTGGATACGACGGCCATGGGTTCACTCCGAGCTGGCGGGCGCCCGGACAATCGGCAGCGGGCGCGATGCCGCCGCCTAGCACAGCTTCATGTGTGATGAAACTGCAAGATGACTGCCATCAGGCGTGATGCGCCAGAAACCAGCGAATTTCCGGCCCTTGGAACACGATCTCCAACTGTTGCGAGGGTCGGATGCCGGAGACATCGGCAAAGAATACGTCCTCTCCGACGGAGATCTCACCGACAGGAATGGAGAAGGACCAGCTTTCCCCATCGGGTGCGACGAGACGCACTTTACGATCATCGGAACGCTCGACGGTGATCGACGGATGGATGTGAAAGCGCGCGACGACTTCGGCACCGGGCAGGTTCGGTGTCGGCAGCCCATCAGGCAGGAGAAGACGATCGCGACCGGCAATCTTGGTGCCCTGCTCGTTGATGCGGATTTCCCGCTCATGCAAGACGCCGAAACGTTCGACATAGCCGTCGTGACGAGCGGAGAGGCGATCGCTGGCATCGGGGCCCGTCTGGCGATCGACCTCGATCCGCGATGGACCCGCGACGATGATGGGGCCGAGATGGGAGGAATGCGCGATGCGTGCAGACGACACATCGCCGATGCAGACGGCGCTGTGTGCTGCAGTGGTGCGGGCAAGCTGCCGCAGCCGCTCTCCGGCAAACCTGGGCGATCCACTGTTGATCATGAAACGGTTGCGCCCGGAAGACAGCTCAAACGAAAGGCAGCCGGCATGAGCCGTTGTCGACAGCCGGGCCGAAATCGGCTTTCCCGTATCCACGAGGATCACCGTGTCCCCGGCCGACAATCGATGAAAGCCGCCATGTGGCAAGGCCTTGAACGGTTGGCCGGATGTCTCGTCGTAGCGCAAGACACTCATGAGATCCGTTGCAAGCGAGGAACTGGCCCCATTGAACAAGGCAAGATCACCACTGCTGTGCCGGAAGAAGCGGACCGCCGGGAATATCCGGTCGATCACGGGGATCAGCTTGGACGGCACGTCGTGGCCGAGGTTGATGTAGCTCTGGCGCAACGGCAGGAGGTCGAAGAGCAAATCGACCGAAGCTTGCGGGTTGCGAGAAATGTGGCTCCCATCCGGCAAGACTTGCCGCTCCAGCTCCCGGTCGAGCAATCGGCCTGCACGGCGCACGGCGGCTGGACGAGCTTCCGCTGCTATGGATGCCATAGCAATTGCGATGCGCGCCTTCAGGCGTGGCAATCCTTCGGGGAGTGAATCGACGCGGCGCTGGAGGAAACGCACCTGCTGACCGAGGGAAGCTGTAAACCGACGATAAAACCCGGCATCGGCATCCTGAAGCACGACCGGCGAATGGGATAGCCAGCTGATGATACGCCGCGAGACGACCTCGCTATCCCAGGCCAGACCGCGGGTGCGGTTGCCATGAAGGCCAATCCACTGATCCGTAATCCAGCGGGCATTGTTGCAGGCAACACTGCTCTTGTCGGCACGAACATGGCGCAGCCACCCGAAACCGTGGAGACGCCGCGCAAACTGCACAGACGGCAGCTCCAGTTCAAACGGGGATTGCTGCCCGGCATCGAGAACCCGACCGGCAAGCGGATAGCGACCGTTGAGAATTTCTTCGGCAACGAAGGAATCAACCGCCCTCAAATCGGTTGGTGCGACAACCACACGATTGATCCGGAAACGACCCAGGAGAACGAATGGCGGGGTCAAGACGGCAGCCGTCTGCCGCATCTGCCGCCAGGCTTCGGCAATGTGAAGCGAAATCAGTCGAGCGCGATCATTGATTCGCATACTGGTTCCTGTAACCGGATCCTGATGATCCAGCCATTTCCTGTTGTCCGACAATCGTGGGCGGGAAGGACAAGGGTCCTCCGAACCCGATTTCTGGGGCACGAAATTTCTTGTCATACCGCCATGTCGCGGACATGCGGAGCGACCGGCGATGTCCACGCAGACTTGCCAACAGGTTTATTGAGATATTAGTTAAATTTTAGCAACGATCGCCGCGTAGAAACCGTCAAGGCCACCTTGCTCGGCAAGCATCGCGGGCGTGGTCCGGAACTCGCCCTTCGGCGTGATCGCCGCTTCGAGCCCTGGCCAGTCCTCCGGAACGATCGGGAGCAGGCGCAAATCGGGAAAATCGACCAGCAGACGATCGATGATCTCCTCGCCCTCTGAGGGATCGATCGAGCAGTTGGAAAACACAAGGCGGCCACCCGGCTTCAGGAGTGTGACCGCGTGGCGAAGCAGCTTCTCCTGAAGGGCAGCCAGCTTCGCGATATCGGCTGCATCCTTGGTCCACAGGACATCGGGATGGCGGCGCGTGGTGCCCGTTGAGGAGCAGGGAGCATCGAGCAGAATTGCATCGAAGCTGTCGTCGGCACCGATGGTCAGAAGATCGACGCATCGGGTCTCGGCCGGCAGATCGAGCCGAGCCAGATTGCTTTCGAGCCGCTTGACCCGCGACTTGGACTGTTCAACGGCGACAACATCGCCACCAGCCAGCACAAGCTGGGCAGTCTTGCCGCCAGGGGCTGCACAGAGATCGGCAACGCGCTTTCCGTGAAGATCACCGAACAGTTTTGCCGGAATGGCAGCAGCAGCATCTTGAACCCACCACACACCGTCCTCGAACCCTTCGAGCGTGGTGATCGCCCCCCGAAAACGATCAAGTCGCACAGTGCCGGTCGGCAGAACCTGACCACCCAGCCGTTCGGCCCAGCCGGCAGCATCGGATTTCACAGTAAGGTCGATCGTCGGCGGTTGGAGCTGCGAGGCAGCGATCGCGAGCGCATGCTCCTGACCATAGACCGCTTCGAGCCGCTGCATGAACCAGTCGGGCATGCAGGGAAGATCGTCGACAGCCGCGAGCAAATCCTCTTTTTCCCGTCCGATGCGCCGCAGGATGGCATTCACCAGCTTTGCGAAACGACGACTGCGGGGATCACCATTGGCCTGCTCCACCGCCAGATCGACGGCTGAGTGATCCGGGACATCGAGATAAAGCATCTGCGCGGCCGCAACGACCAGCAGATGGTGAAGGGAGCGCGCGCCTTCCGGAAGCGGGTTGTCGAGCATCCCTGCGATAATGGCGTCGATCCGCGGCAGGTGACGCAAGGCGCTCTGGAGAATGGCCTTCACGAGACCGCGATCAGCCTCATTCAGCGGCAGATAGGCAGGATTTCCATGCTCGGAATCGAGCATTCCGTCGAGCGATGTCTTTCGATCGACAACCGCCGACAGAATGCGTGTGGCGGCGATGCGCGCCTCAAGGCCAGGCTTCAAAGGTTGCCGAGGCCGGCGCTCGCCATGGCTCTTGCGTCCGGCCTGATTGTTTTTCGGTTTGCCCGTCGATCGATCGCTCAAGACCATGGTCCTTTGGGTGGTTCGCCTTTGCCGCGCCCCCAACCGGTGGTCGGAACGGAACGCGCCGTGCGCGTTGCCTTAACAGGGGCCTCCGGCGGCGTCGATCCCCCAGAGCGGATATCCGTCATCGCCAGAAGCGCCTCGATGCGGTTTCGCGTGTTCGGGTGCGTCGAGAAGAGATTGTCCATCCGCTGGCCGTTCAAGGGATTGATGATGAACATGTGCGCTGTCGCGGGATTGCGCTCGGCATCCATGTTCTCGATTTGCGAGGCATCACCTGCGATCTTCTGCAGGGCGGAGGCGAGCCAGCGGGGCTGACCGCAGATCTCGGCCCCACGTCGATCGGCCGCATATTCGCGCGTTCGGCTGATCGCCATCTGGACCAGCATGGCCGCAAGCGGTGCAACGATCATGGCGACGATGACGCCAATGAAACCGAAGGGATTGTTGCGATCATCGCGACCGCTGGAAAACAGGAAGGCGAAATTCGAAAGCATCGAGATGGCACCGGCGAGTGTCGCGGTGATCGTCATGGTCAGCGTATCGCGATTCTCGATATGGGCGAGTTCATGTGCCATGACGCCAGCCACCTCTTCCGGTGTGAGGCGCTGGAGAAGACCCGTTGAAGCGGCAACCGCGGCATTCTGCGGATTGCGACCCGTTGCAAAGGCGTTCGGCTGGGGATTGTCGAAGACATAGACCTTCGGCATCGGCAGGCCCGCATTGCGGGCCAGATCCCGAACCATGATGTAGAATTCCGGTGCCGTGCGCTCATCGACCTCCTGCGCCCGGTAGGCACGGAGCACCATCTTGTCGGAATTCCAGTAGGAGAAGAAGTTCATGCCGGCTGCGACGACAAAGGCGATCATCATGCCGCCCCTGCCACCGATCAGGAAGCCGACGCCCATGAAGAGGGCGGTCATGAAGGCAAGCAGCATGGCAGTCCGCATGGTATTCATGGCGTGGTCCTCTCAAAGCAGCACTCACGGCAATTCTATTGCCGTTTTCGCCTGTTGATTTAAAAAGCGGCGACCCCAATTTCAATGTTTGCGCATGAAATGCCGTCTCAGCAAAGGACGATGTGATGTCAGAAGATCGTGAAGCCGATGTCAGCGTGGAAGAACAGCCGCGTGAGTTGAGTCCGGCTGCGAAGCGGGCACTCGCCGAAGCGGAGGAGCGACGCCTCAAGGAAGCCGCAACCGAAATGCCGCCGGAGATCGGCGGACGAGGCGGTGCTGATCCGGCCCGGTTCGGCGATTGGGAGATCAAGGGGCGCGCCATCGACTTCTAAGGAATAGTTGCCTATTGATCTGCGAGAGTTATCGGAATATGTTCCTATTATGTTCCGGTCAGCGCTCACTCATGTGATGATTTTCCTTGCCTCGACGGTTGCGGCGCCGGGACAGGCAGCCAGCCGGCAGATCGACGGGCCGGTTCTGGCGCATCTCGTCAAGGTCGTGGACGGCGATACGGTGCTGGTTGAGGCCATGCCATGGCCGGATCACAAGGTGAGTACCTATGTTAGGCTCCGCGGCATCGATGCACCCGAACTGAAATCGAAATGCCCGACATTCCGAAAAGCGGCCCTGCGCGCCAAAGAAGAACTGACTGACCTTATGGACGGCCAGGACATTGTGTCGCTCACCGCCATCTCGGGCGACAAATATTTCGGCCGCGTGGTCGCTGATCTCGCGCTTCAGGATGGAATGCGCCCGGCACAGCACCTCCTCGATGAAGGTCTTGTCGAACCCTACCAGGGACGATCGAAAAGCAAACGTCCCTGCCCGAATGACTGAACAGAAAAGGGGCTCCCTTGCGGAAGCCCCTTTCTTCATTTTCTCCGAAGATTGATCAGCCGATCTTGTTCTGCCGGTTGGCGATGAGATCGTCGACCACAGCCGGATCGGCCAGGGTCGAGGTATCACCAAGTGCGCCGAAATCGTCTTCGGCGATCTTGCGCAGGATGCGGCGCATGATCTTGCCCGAACGGGTCTTCGGCAGGCCAGGCGAAAACTGGATCTTGTCCGGTGTTGCGATCGGGCCGATTTCGGTACGGACGTGTTTCACGAGGTCCGCGCGCAGCGCATCAGTGCCTTCATGACCCGACATCAGGGTGACGTAGCAGTAAATGCCCTGACCCTTGATATTGTGCGGATAGCCAACGACGGCCGCCTCGGACACGAGATGGTGCGACACCAGTGCCGATTCAACTTCTGCGGTGCCAAGCCGGTGACCCGAGACGTTGAGGACGTCATCAACGCGACCGGTGATCCAATAGTATCCATCCTCGTCGCGGCGGCAGCCGTCTCCGGTGAAATACTTGCCCTTGTAGGTCGAGAAGTAGGTCTGGATGTAGCGATCATGATCGCCGTAGACGGATCGCGCCTGGCCCGGCCAGCTTTCGGTAATGCAGAGGTTGCCGTCGGTGGCACCCTCCAGAACATTGCCTTCGATATCGACCAGCTCCGGCTTAACGCCGAAGAATGGACGCGTGGCAGAACCCGGCTTGAGTGGCGTTGCCCCCGGCAGCGGCGTGATCATGATGCCACCAGTTTCCGTCTGCCACCAGGTATCAACGACAGGCGACTTCTGCTCGCCAACGACGTTGTAGTACCATTCCCACGCTTCCGGATTGATCGGCTCACCGACCGAACCGAGAAGGCGCAGCGACGAGCGGTCCGAACGCTTCACGAAATCGTCGCCGGCGCCCATCAGCGAGCGGATGGCCGTCGGTGCGGTGTAGAAGATGTTGACCTTGTGCTTCTCGATCACTTCCCAGAACCGTCCCTGGTCAGGGAAGTTGGGAACACCTTCGAACATCAGCGTCGTGGCGCAGTTCGAAAGCGGACCATAGACGATGTAGGAATGGCCGGTGACCCAGCCGACATCGGCCGTGCACCAGTAGATGTCCCCATCGTGATAGTCGAAGATATATTCATGCGTCATCGAGGCATAGACGAGGTAACCGCCTGTCGTGTGCATGACGCCCTTCGGCTTGCCGGTCGAACCCGAGGTATAGAGGATGAACAGCGGATCTTCTGCCTTCATCTTCACCGGCGGGCATTCTGCCTTGACGGTATGCACTTCCTGGTGATGCCAGATATCGCGGCCTGGCGCCCAGCCGATCTTGCCGCCGGTGCGGCGTACGACGAGGACCTTGTTGACGATGACATACTGCTTGGCAGCAATGTCGATCGCGATATCGGTGTTTTCCTTAAGCGGCACCGGTTTGCCACCGCGCACGCCTTCGTCGCAGGTGATGACAAAGGTCGATTCACAGTCGACGATGCGTCCGGCCAGTGCTTCCGGCGAGAAGCCACCAAACACGACCGAGTGGATGGCGCCGATGCGCGCGCAAGCCAGCATGGCATAGGCGGCTTCCGGGATCATCGGCATGTAAATGGTGACGCGATCGCCCTTCTTCACGCCGTGCTTCTTCAAGACGTTCGCCATCCGGCAAACATGCTCATAGAGCTCGTTATAGGTGATCTTCTTGTCGATGTAAGGGTTGTCACCTTCCCAGATGATGGCGGTGCGTTCCCCATGTGTCTTCAGGTGGCGGTCGATGCAATTATAGGAGACGTTTGTCAGCCCATCCTCGAACCACTTGATCGGGACTTTGCCCTTGAAAGACGTGTTCTTGACCTTCGTATAAGGCTTGAACCAGTCGATGCGCTTGCCGTGTTTACCCCAGAATCTCTCGGGGTCTTCGATGCTTTCCTGGTACCATTTCTGGTACTTGTCATCATCGATCAGAGCGCGGACTTTTGCCGATTTCAGCACCGGATAGGTTTTGGCTGACATGAATTCCTCCTCATGTTGACGGGCCACAACTGGCGACCAGGACCGTCCTCCCCGGCCTATCGCCGACATACATAGCAGGTGCAACATGGCCAGCAATTAGACAAAGGTCATTCGCGACTTCGCGAATTGCAATTTCGTTACATAATCGCTATAAGGACGCCGAATTCCCGGAAATAGTGGTTTAAACCCACGGCCCGCGACAACCGGCGCGGACCCTCAGAAGGATTGTATCCATGGCCCAGACACTGCTCATGCCGAAGGCGACCGCCGTATGGCTCGTCGACAATACCGCGCTGTCATTCGACCAGATCGCGCAGTTCTGCAAGCTGCACCCGCTCGAGGTGAAGGCTATTGCGGACGGCGAAGCAGCCCAAGGCATCAAGGGTCTGGACCCGATCGCAACCGGCCAGCTTTCGCGCGACGAGATCGCCCGCGCTGAAAAGGATGTGAACTACAAGCTCAAGATTTCGGAGCCGAAGGTTCGCGTGCCGGACTCGAAGCGTCGTGGCCCGCGTTACACGCCGGTCTCGAAGCGCCAGGATCGCCCGAACGCCATTCTCTGGCTGGTTCGCAACCATGCTGAACTGAAGGACGCCCAGATTTCCCGTCTCGTCGGCACCACCAAGTCGACGATCGAGCAGATCCGTGACCGCACCCACTGGAACTCTGCCAACCTGACGCCAATGGATCCCGTGACGCTCGGCCTCTGCAGCCAGATCGATCTGGACCTGGAGGTCGAAAAGGCCTCCAAGGGCCGTCCGCTGCCGACCGCTGCCGAACTCGGCGCGACCTTGCAGTCTGCTAGCGAAACCGAGAATGTCGGTTTCAGCTATGAGCGCGAGGAAGAAAAGGAAATTGACGCAAACGCCGTCTTCGCCAAACTCCAGTCGCTGAAGTCCGACCGTCGCAACGACGACGAAGACGATCAGTACTGAGCTGCCTGATCTACGAATTCAGCCCCGGCCGCCCATGGCAGCCGGGGTTTTTTACTGCCTTGAATTCAGGTCATACGATCGCAGCTGTCTTCGCGACGGCAGGAACCTGACCATGCGCTTGAAGGACGGCCGTAATCTCGTCGAGGATCGCGGGATCGTCGATGGTCGCCGGCATCTTCCAGGGCAGCCCATCGGCGATCTTCTGCATGGTGCCACGTAGGATCTTGCCTGAACGCGTTTTCGGCAGACGATCCACCATCAACACCATCTTGAAGGCGGCCACCGGGCCGATTTCGTCCCGCACCAGCTGAACGACTTCCTTGGAGATCAGGGCATGGTCGCGGTGGACGTTCTTCTTCAACACGAGGAAGCCGCAGGGGATCTGGCCCTTGAGCTCGTCGGCAATACCGATGACAGCGCATTCGGCCACATCGGGATGCATCGCGCATACCTCTTCCATGCCACCCGTAGACAGCCGGTGGCCGGCGCAATTGATGATGTCGTCGGTGCGGGCCATGACAAAGACATAACCGTCCTCGTCGATCACACCGGCATCGGCCGTCTTGTAGTAGCCCGGGAATTCTTCGAGGCACGAGGTCCGGAAACGTTCGTCGGCATTCCAGAAGGTTACAAGGCACCCCGGGGGCAGGGGCAGCTTTGCAACGATATTGCCGAGCGTGCCAGGGGCCACCGGATGGCCGGCATCATCGAGAACATCAAGCGCGTAACCCGGCATCGCCTTGGTCGGTGATCCGTGTTTCACGGGAAGCAATCCAAGACCCGCCGGATTGGCGGCGATGGCCCAGCCCGTCTCCGTCTGCCACCAGTGATCGATTACGGGGATTTTGAGGATCCGCTCCGCCCATTTCAAGGTTTCCGGGTCCGCCCGCTCGCCTGCGAGAAACAGCGCGCGCAGCCCTGAGAGGTCATAGCGGGCGACATGGTCACCTTCAGGATCGTCGCGACGGATCGCACGGAATGCCGTCGGCGCGGTGAACAGGACTTTGACGTCATGATCACTCACCACGCGCCAGAAGGTGCCAGCGTCCGGCGTGCCTACGGGCTTGCCCTCGAAGATCACTGTCGCGTTGCCGGCCAGCAGCGGGCCATAGACGATATAGGAATGCCCGACGACCCAACCGATATCCGATGCCGCCCAGAAGACCTCCCCTGGCTTGACGCCATAGACATTCTTCATGGTCCAGTTGAGCGCGACCATGTGCCCGCCATTGTCGCGCACGACGCCCTTGGGTTGGCCCGTCGTCCCGGATGTGTAGAGGATATAGAGCGGATCGGTTGCCGCCACCGGCACGCAATCGACTTTGGTCCCGTTGACTTTCTCCTGCTCGATCGCCTGGGCCAGATCCACGTCACCGTGCTCGTAGCGCAACGGCGCATGATATTGGTCACGCTGCAGGATCAGGCAGAAATCAGGTTTGACCTTGGCCATGTCGATCGCCTGATCGAGCAGTGGCTTGTAGGGAACGATACGCCCCGGCTCCAGACCGCAGCTCGCGCCGATCACCACCTTGGCCCCGGAATCATCGATACGCGTGGCTAGCTCGTGCGCCGCAAATCCTCCAAAGACCACGGAATGCACGGCACCGATGCGCGCGCAGGCGAGCATGGAGAAGACGGCTTCCGGGATCATCGGCATGTAGATGATGACGCGATCCCCCTTGCCGACGCCATGATTGCGCAGCACGGCGGCGATAGCCGAGACCTCGGTCAACACGTCATCATAGCTATAGCGGGCAGTCTGCCCGGTCATCGGACTATCATAGATGACGGCGGTCTCCGCCCCGCGTCCTGTCTCAATGTGGCGGTCGACGCAGTTGAAGCAGGTGTTTGTCTCACCACCGGAAAACCAGCGGCCATAGCTACCTTGTGCAGGATCGAAGAGAACATCGGGGGCTTTGTACCAGTGGATCTCCTCCGCCACGCCACCCCAAAAACCCTCGGGGTTCGCCTTCCAGGAATCATAGATGTCCTGATAACTGTCGCGCATGTCGATCCTCCCATGACAACGCTTTGGCTTTCGCCTTTACCGTCATTTTAGGATCGACGAAGAGAGGAGGGAAGAGAGACCAAAGCGCTATGCCGAAGGTCTAAGGCAACTTAACGTGTGCCAAAAATCGCCGAACCGACACGTACACTGGTCGCGCCGAAGCCTATGGCCGTCTCGAAATCACCCGACATGCCGATCGACAACTTCTCAAGACCGTTTTCGTCGGCAAGCTTTGCCAGCAGTGCGAAATGCGGGCCTGGGTTTTCATCGACTGGCGGGATGCACATCAGCCCCTCGATCTGCATGCCCAGTTCATCCCGGCAGAGCGCGACGAACGCTGCCACATCGTCGGGCGCAATCCCAGCCTTCTGCGGCTCGAGACCCGTGTTGACCTGAATGTAGAAGCGAATGCTGCGCGCCTGGCGTTTCACTTCCTCTGCAAGTGCACGCGCGATCTTCTCGCGGTCGACAGTTTCGACGACATCAAAAAGCGCCACGGCATCGGCAGACTTGTTCGACTGAAGGGGGCCGATGAGATGCAGTTCGATGGCAGGTGTTTCAGCCTTCAAGGCTGGCCATTTGCCCTGCGCTTCCTGCACCCGGTTTTCACCGAAAACGCGCTGCCCCGCTTCGATCGTCGGAATGATATGCTCGGCATCGAAGGTTTTCGACACAGCAACAAGCGAAACCGAATCCGGCTCACGACCTGCTTCTTCCGCTGCCTTCGCGATTTTGTCCCGAACGTCCTGAAGCCGCTCTTCAACTGACATGCCAAACCCTCGTTTTGATCTGCTCGATATCTGGCGTCACCAGAACTTTCTGCAAGGGGTTAATCGCAGCCTTGGACGATGGCAAGCGCAGGCGCGGAAAGGCCGCGCGAATGCCTCAAAAACTTGACGCTTGGCCGGTTTCATGATGAAGGTCGGCCCTCTCTTTTTGATGCTATTCCCGGAAATGCAATCCATGGCTACCGAACGTTACAATCCGCGCGACGCCGAGCCCCGTTGGCAGGTGAAATGGTCCGAAGACAAGGTCTTCGAGACGGACAATGCTGATCCGCGCGAGAAATACTACGTCCTCGAGATGTTCCCCTATCCTTCGGGACGCATCCATATGGGCCATGTCCGCAACTACGCGATGGGCGACGTTGTGGCTCGCTACAAGCGTGCCCGCGGCTACAACGTTCTGCATCCGATGGGCTGGGACGCCTTCGGCATGCCTGCCGAAAATGCGGCGATGAAGAACAAGGTTCATCCCAAGGCCTGGACCTATGAGAACATTGCCACCATGCGTGGTCAGCTTAAGTCCATGGGCCTGTCGCTCGACTGGTCGCGTGAATTCGCGACCTGCGACGTCGACTACTACCATCGCCAGCAGCACCTCTTCCTGGATTTCCTGGAAAAGGGCCTCGTCTATCGCAAGAATTCTAAGGTCAACTGGGACCCCGAGGACATGACCGTGCTCGCCAACGAGCAGGTCATCGACGGTCGCGGCTGGCGCTCGGGTGCGCTGGTCGAACAGCGCGAACTGACGCAGTGGTTCTTCAAGATCACCGATTTCAGCCAGGACCTGCTCGACGCGCTTGATGAGCTCGACCAGTGGCCTGAAAAGGTTCGGCTGATGCAGAAGAACTGGATCGGGCGCTCTGAAGGCATGGCTGTGCGTTGGGAAGTGGCGTCCGGCAGCCAGGCGGGTGAAGTCACTGTTTATACGACCCGTCCTGATACCCTGTTCGGTGCGTCGTTCCTGGCGATCGCCGCCGATCATCCGATGGCGAAGGAAGCTGCAGCGCGTGACGAAGCCGTTGACGCGTTCTGCCAGGAATGCCGTCATGCCGGCACCTCGCTTGCGGCTCTGGAAACAGCCGAGAAGAAGGGCATCGATACCGGTATCCGGGTGAAGCACCCGCTCGATCCGAGCTGGGAACTGCCGGTCTACGTCGCCAATTTCGTCCTCATGGAATACGGGACGGGCGCGATCTTTGGCTGCCCCTCCGGCGACCAGCGCGACCTCGACTTCGCCCGCAAGTATGACTTGCCGGTGGTCCCAGTCGTCATGCCGAAGGATAGCGGCGCGGCGACCTTTGAGATCGGCGACACCGCATTTACCGATGACGGCGTGATGATCAACTCGCGCTTCCTGGATGGCTTGTCCACGACGGAAGCCTTTGAGGAAGTGGCCAAGCGCCTGTCCTCGCAGCAGCTGAACGGCGCGCCGCAGGGCGAGCGCAAGGTCAACTTCCGGCTACGCGACTGGGGCATCTCCCGTCAGCGGTACTGGGGTTGCCCTATCCCGGTCATTCACTGCGATGATTGCGGCGTCGTGCCGGTCCCGAAGAAGGATCTTCCGGTCCGTCTGCCCGATGACGTCAGCTTCGACAAGCCTGGCAACCCGCTCGACCGTCATGCCACCTGGCGGCATGTAGCCTGCCCCTGCTGCGGCAAGGATGCCCGTCGCGAGACGGACACCATGGACACCTTCGTCGATTCCAGCTGGTACTTCGCCCGTTTCACCGCCCCGTGGGAAGACAATCCGACTGATCCGGCGGTCGCCAGTCATTGGCTGCCGGTCGACCAGTATATCGGCGGCATCGAACACGCGATCCTGCATCTGCTCTATTCGCGCTTCTTTACCCGCGCGATGCGCGAGACAGGTCATGTAGGGCTCAAGGAGCCTTTCAAGGGTCTCTTCACCCAGGGCATGGTCGTGCATGAGACCTATAGCATCGGCGAAGGCCTCGAGCGCGAATGGGTGGCTCCGGTTGATCTGCGGATCGAAGAAACCGACGGCGCACGTCGGGCATATCTCCTGACCAATGGTCAGGAAGCCAAGATCGGCTCGATTGAGAAGATGTCGAAGTCGAAGAAAAATGTCGTCGACCCCGATGACATCATCGGCTCCTACGGCGCAGATACGGCTCGCTTCTTCGTACTCTCCGACTCGCCGCCGGACCGTGACGTAATCTGGTCCGAAGCCGGCGTCGAGGGCGCGCACCGCTTCGTACAACGCGTCTGGCGTCTGGTCTCGGAAGCGGCAGACAGACTGAAGTCCGTCTCGCCGAATCCGGCTAAGGAAGGCGAAGCGCTCGCCGTCTCGCAGATCGCGCACAAGACGCTGAAGGCTGTCCAGGGCGACTTGGACAAGCTCGCCTTCAATAAGGCGATCGCGCGCATCTACGAACTGGTCAACGCACTTGCCGCGCCGCTGACCAATGTCGCAGCGGGGCAGGGCGATGCCGCCTATGTCGCAGCTGTGCGCAACGCAGCCGAGATTCTCGTCCAGTTGATTGCGCCGATGACGCCGCATCTGGCCGAAGAGTGCTGGTCCATCCTCGGCAACGAGGGCCTGATTGCCAAGGCAGCCTGGCCGCAATTCGATGAAGGTCTGGTCGCCGAAAACGAGATTGTTCTGCCTGTGCAGATCAATGGCAAGAAGCGCGCCGAATTGACAATCGCGCGCGACGCAGACCAGAATGCAGTTCAGGCAGCCGTACTCGCGCTCGATGCCGTTAAGACCGCGCTCAACGGTCAGGCTCCGAAGAAGATCATCGTCGTCCCGCTAAGGATCGTGAATATTGTCCTCTGAACTCAAGCCATCCACGGTGCTTCGGCGCTCGCTTCTGATCGGTGCGGCCCTGCTTCTGGCGGGATGCCAGGCACGTCCCTTGTACCAGGACGCCAATGGGGAAACCCGTGGCGCTCTGGCCGCAATCTCCTATTCGGAAGCGACCAGCCGCGTCGGGTTGGAGACGCGTAACCGTTTGCTCTTCCTAACCAGCGGCGGCAAGGAATCGCAGACCCCGGAATACCGCGTCGAGCTGGTCGTCAGCGGCGGTGTTGAAGGTATTCTGCTCGACGAGGCTGCGGACACGCCAAACGCGGGTCGGGCAGCGGTCGTCGGCACCTATACCTTGAAGCGCATTTCTGACGATACCGTCGTCAAGACGGGCCGCAGAACCGGTGTGGCGCTCTTCGACTATCCGCGTCAGGAATTCGCCAAGCTCCGTGCTGCGCGAGACGCAGAGACACGGGCCGCCCGTGAACTGGCCGAGTTCATTTACGCCGATCTCGCAATGGCACTTGGTCGCTGATCGGCGACCATGGTGGAAGTTAAATCCCACGAGTTTGATGGATTCCTGGCCAAGTCGGCCAGGCACTACAGGTTGGTTGTTGTCTATGGCCCCGACCGTGGGCTTGTGGCGGAGCGCGCAGCACAGGTGGCTGCAACAACGGGCGTCGATCTAAGCGATGGCTTCGCTTTGATCCGGCTGGACGCATCTGATGTTCAATCGGATCCCGGTCGGCTGATCGACGAGGTGAACGCGTTTGGGCTCTTCGGCGGCGAGAAGCTGATATGGGTGCGTGGTGCTGCCAATGAAAAACAGCTGGTCGATGGGTTGGCGCATCTCGCCGCACATCCGCCGGAAGGAAGTTACCTGCTGATCGAAGCAGGCGACCTCAAGAAGGGCTCGGCCTTGCGCAAAGTTGCGGAAGGGGAGCGTAGTGTCGCTTGTATCGCCTGTTACCAGGACGATGCGAGAGCCTTGAATGCCTTGATAGACACGGAGCTTGCTGCGGCGAACTTGCGGATCACGCCGGCTGCACGCGAACTCTTGCTCGATTCGATCGGCGGCGATCGAATTGCGTCCCGCAACGAGATCCAGAAGCTCCTTCTCTATTGTATGAATGACGATCTGATCGACGAAAAGCATGTCTTCGAGATCGTTGGCGACGCCAGCGCCGTCTCGACGGATGAGGTCGTCGATGCCGTGCTATCCGGCGACCCCGATGGCTTCCTGCATGCGATTCAAAAGGTCATAGCCTCCAAAACGGCCGTCTTCCTTGTGCTGCAAGGCACGATGAAGCAGGTCCAGTTGCTGGAGACGATGCGGATCGAGATGGAAGAGCGCCAGCAGCAGCCGGCGCAGGTTCTTCAAACCCTCGGGCGCGGCATCCACTTTAAGCGGAAGCCCATTATCGAGAAAGCGTTACGGAACTGGAACAGTTCTGATCTGGCCCGTGAAGGGGCACGCCTCAATGCTGCCATTCTGCAGAGCCGGCAGAACGCGGCACTCGAAGACAATCTTGCCATCCAGACGCTGCTGGCAACGACGTTGCAATCCGCGCGCCGCAATCGCCGCAGCTGATTATCGGGCTTCCAGGAGCCTGCAGATCTCTTCGAGTTGGTCCAGCGTCTTGTAATTGATCTTGAGCTGCCCGCCGCCGCCCTTGTGGTTGATAGAGACAGACAGACCGAGGCAATCCGAAAGGCTACGCTCCAGGGCGATTGTGTCCGAATCCTTGGATTCACGAACCTCGGCCGGGGCTGGCGCCTGCTGTGCCTTGATATGGTTCTGAGCCAGCTTCTCCGCATCCCGGACGGACATGCCCTTCTGCGCGATTGTTTTCGCCAGAACGAGCGGATCAGGGGTGGAGACGAGAGCACGTGCGTGTCCTGCAGACAGGCTTCCATCTGCCAACATGTCCCGGACCGGATCTGGAAGCTTCAGGAGCCGAAGGCTGTTCGCAACGTGACTACGGCTCTTGCCGATGATCTCACCCAGATCATTCTGAGTGTAGCCATGCTCGGCAATCAGCTGCTCATAGCCGAGCGCTTCTTCGAGAGGATTGAGGTCGGCGCGCTGGACGTTTTCGACAATGGCAAGTTCGAGAGCAGTCCTGTCATCGACATCACGCACGATGACGGGGATCTGGACGAGCCCGGCCAGCTGGGCCGCACGCCAACGGCGTTCGCCGGCAATAATCTCGAAGCGGTCAGTTCCGACAGTGCGAACAACGACAGGCTGCACGATCCCATGCTGGCGAATGGAACCGGCGAGATCCTGCAGCTCGGATTCATCGAAATAACGGCGGGGGTTTCTGGGACTGCGAGCGACGAACTCGATTGGAACGGTACGATCCGGATTGACGGTCGGCCGCGCTTCGCCGGCGGGAACCGGCTGATCCATTTCACCGATCAACGCTGCCAGGCCGCGCCCGAGGCGGCGTTTCGATACGTCTTCGCTCATACTCACACCCTTGTACGAAGATTACGCGGCTTTTCGCTGCCGCTCGCGCTGGATGACCTCGGAAGCCAACTGCAGGTATGCCTGGCTGCCGGCGCATTTCAGATCATAAAGGATAGCCGGCTTACCATAAGACGGAGCTTCGGATACCCGAACATTGCGGGGGATCAAGGTCGTGTAGACCTTCTCACCGAGATGCTCGCGGACGTCGCTTACCACCTGCTGAGCTAGGTTGTTGCGGGAATCGAACATCGTCAGCACGATACCCTGGATATCCAGGGTAGGATTGACCGTCTGCCGGACCTGATTGATCGTATCGAGCAGCTGGCTCAGACCTTCCAGCGCGAAGAACTCACACTGTAAAGGCACCAGCACGGAATGGGCTGCAGCCATGGCATTCATCGTCAACAGATTGAACGACGGCGGGCAATCGAGAAGAACGTAGCTGTAGGCACGCGCATCATCGAGATTGAGCGACTTGCGGAGGCGAAACACGCGATCGGACTGCTGTGAAATTTCCATCTCGAAGCCGAGAAGATCCATCGTAGAAGGCACGATCGACAGGTTGGGCACAGCCGTATCCAAGACTGCGTCTGAAATCGAATGCGTGCCGATCAGCACATCATAGGAGGACAAATGGCGATCACGGCGGTCGATTCCGAGACCAGTACTCGCATTACCCTGGGGGTCGAGATCAACTATGAGCACGCGCTCGCCGATGGCGGCCAGCGCGGTTGCCAGATTAATGGCCGTCGTGGTCTTCCCCACGCCGCCCTTTTGATTGGCAATGGTAATGATACGGTTTTTCTCGAGATTCATTTGGCACCCGAAGCGTTAAACCCTGCGCGTCAGGGAGGCGATCTCTAGGATAACGGAATCTGCCTCGACCACGCTTTGATGTTTTATCAGATCAAAGTCCCAGCGACCACGCGCTTTATCGATTTCAGCCTGATAATCCCTGCCTTTATGAAAAACCAGGCGAAGATCGGGATTGGTTTCAGCCCAGGGCATGACATAACCGAACAAGGCATCCAAATCGGCAAGTGCTCTGGCGGAAATGTAATCCGGGGCAGTGAGCAACTTGACCGCTTCTTCGATCCTCACAGGATGGACTTTGCCACGACCGCCCGTCTCGGTGAGGGCCATGCGCAGGAAGCTGCACTTCTTGTTGTTGCTCTCAACGAGATCAATCCAGGCGTCCTGGCTTTCTGCAAGAGTGATGGCTGTAATGATGCCAGGGAAGCCGCCACCGCTACCAATATCGATCCAGCGGCCGGGTTGGGGCACAATGTTTCGAATCTGCAACGAGTCGACGATATGGCGCGCCCAAACCTGTTCAATTGTCGACGGGGCGATTAGATTTATGCGTGCAGCCCATTTCAGGAACAGGTCTGCAAATCGCTCGAGGCGTGCCTGCGTTTCACGTGAAACATCGATTCCATAATCTCGAACTAAAGATTTCATTTTACGAAGCCATTCGACCAATCGAGTTTTTGCGCAGGTGAGCAACCAACAGAGCTACCGCGGCGGGAGTCATGCCTTCGATACGACTAGCCTGCGCCACATTCGCTGGACGAAGCGCTGATAGCTTTGCCTTCAACTCGTTCGACAGGCCAGGCAACGCTTCGTAGCTGAACTCATCCGGAATCTGGCGCTCCTCTTCAGCACGCAATCCAGCAACGTCCGCAGACTGCCGTTCCAGATATACATGGTAGAGACAATCAATCTCTACTGCGGTCGCGATATAAGCATCCTCGCTGGAGAGCTCTGGCCAGACACGGACGACGTCCGCCCAAGTGATATCCGGATAGGAGAGGATCTCTCGCGCTGAACGACGGCGCCCGTCTTGATTGACACTCACGCCGACGGCAGACATATCATTTGGCGAAGCTGTGAGTGAGCCCAATCTGTCATAGAGACCAATACGTTGCTCTTGATAACGAGCGAACTTGGTCGCCCTATCGGAGCCAACACAGCCGACAGCAAGGCCCAACGGGGTCAGGCGCATGTCAGCATTGTCGGCGCGAAGCGAGAGCCGATATTCCGCCCGGGAGGTGAACATGCGGTAGGGCTCAGCGACCCCCCGCGATGTCAGGTCGTCAATCATCACACCGATGTAGGAATCCGTGCGGCTGAACTTGACCCCTGGTTCGTTGGCAGCAAACCGTGCCGCATTGATGCCGGCGACCAGGCCCTGTGCACCGGCCTCTTCATAACCAGTCGTGCCGTTGATCTGCCCGGCAAGGAACAGACCGCTCGCACCCTTTACAGCAAGGCTGAGGTCAAGCTGCTGCGGATCTACATAGTCATATTCAATTGCGTAGCCAGGCTGCAAAATCCGCACGTTCTCCAGACCGGGAATAGACCGGATGAAAAGCTCCTGGACATCCTCGGGTAACGACGTGGATATCCCATTGGGATAGATCGTATCGTCGTCGAGGCCTTCCGGCTCGAGGAAGATCTGATGACCGTCCCGATCGCCGAAACGGTTGATCTTGTCTTCGATCGACGGGCAATAGCGCGGCCCCACACCCTCGATCTGACCAGAATACATGGCAGACCGGTGGATATTCTGCCGAATGATTTCATGGGTTTCGGCAGTCGTACGCGTGATACCGCACGCGATCTGAGGCGTGGTGATGGACGCCGTCATGAACGAGAACGGCACGGGATCAGGATCAGCCTCCTGAAGCTCCAGTCCTTCCCAGCGGATCGTAGTTCGATCGAGACGTGCTGGCGTACCCGTCTTCAGACGACCCAGTTTCAGGCCCAGGTCGGCTAGATCATGGCTCAAACCCAGGGCAGGTGCCTCACCAACCCGTCCAGCGGGAATTTTCCGATCACCAATATGAATGAGCCCGTTCAAGAAGGTACCCGTGGTCAAGACCACTGCCGAAGCTCGCAGGTGCCGTCCGTCATGGAGCACAACGCCATTTATTTCGGATGAGTCACGAATGAGGGCGGTCACACCCCCTTCGAGAACTTCAAGATTTTCGGTTTCCTGGATCAAACGCTGAACCGCAAGTCGATAAAGCTTACGATCTGCCTGTGTGCGAGGTCCCCAAACGGCAGGGCCTTTTTTCTTGTTCAACATGCGGAACTGAATTCCGCCCTCATCGGCTGCGCGACCCATAAGACCGTCGAGTGCGTCGATCTCGCGAACAAGATGGCCTTTGCCGAGGCCGCCGATTGCCGGATTGCAGGACATTACGCCAATTGTATCGGAGCGGTGGGTAACCAGAGCGGTTTTTGCTCCCATACGAGCAGCTGCCGCCGCAGCTTCCGTACCGGCATGGCCTCCACCGACAACGATTACATCGAAATCTCTCTGAGACATGTGCAGTAAGCCTGTTTCACGTGAATCACTTCCCGACACAGAATTCGGAGAAGATTTTGCCCAAAAGCGTTTCGGTATCGATTCGACCAGTCACACGCGCCAGCTCCACTGAAGCTAGCCGTAGATCCTCAGCTCGCAGCTCGAGGGGATTTGACACCCCGTCCAGAGCCGACTGCAAATGTTGAGATGCAGAGCGAAGGCGCTCTGCATGCCTCATACGGCTCGGAATTGCAAGGCTGCCGACATTGGTACTGCTTCGCACTGCCTGCAGGAGAAGCGCTCTCAACTCATTGAGACCCGCCCCAGTGGACGAGGAAACCAAGATGTCGATACGGAGTGAAGGATCGACATCCGCTTCGACGAGATCAAGTTTCGAGCCCACCCGCAGCCCGGCGTACTCACTAGGGCCGATGTCGCCAAGCGCGCTGAGATCTATAACGTTGAGGACAAGATCGGCATCGTTGATCGTCTTGACTGCGCGACGTATGCCTTCCCGCTCGATAACATCATCGGTATCTCTCAAGCCGGCGGTATCGAACAGCTCGAATTTGTAGCCGTCAATGTCTAGCTCGCATCGGACAACGTCTCTTGTCGTCCCGGCGATGGGGGTCACAATCGCGACATCCCTTTGCGCCAACGCGTTCATCAGGCTCGACTTGCCCGCATTGGGTTTGCCGGCGAGCGCCACCCTGAAGCCATCACGCAGGATCTCACCGGCGCGCAGATTGGAGAGAGCGCCGTCTACCTCGCCCTTGAGCCTGGCAATTTCACCCCAGATGCGGTCCGACACGGAGCCGGGAATATCGCCTTCATCGCTGAAATCCAGCTCTGCCTCGAGCATGGAGCGGGCAAATACGAGCTTTTCACGCCAGCCTTCGTAAACGCTGGACAATTGACCGCTCGCCTGTTCGGCTGCCAGACGCCGTTGCATCTCGGTATCTGCTGCCAGTAGGTCCGCCAGACCCTCGACTTCCACGAGATCCATCTTGCCATTCTCGAAGGCTCGCCGCGAGAACTCGCCTGCTTCAGCCAACCTGGCACCGTTGAATCCGGCTAAGGAAGTCAGAACAGCGGTCACGACTGCCCGCCCTCCATGGAGATGTAGTTCTGCGCAATCCTCCCCGGTGAACGAGTTGGGCCCATGGAAGACAAGTACCAGCCCACGATCGAGAAACATGCCATCGGGCATGCGGATCGTGCGGAGGGCAGCTACACGCGGGGCAGGGAGATCGCCAGCGAGGCTTTGTACCATCGTGAAAGCGGCCGGTCCGCTGATCCTCAGAACAGCAACACCGGCCGGCAAAGCACCAGAAGCCAAAGCAAAAATCGTGTCAGAGTGCGTGGTCACGGAACAACCTAATCCGCTGAACGAAACCGACCGACTATTGCCGGTCGACAATCACGTGTTCATGGAGTCGAAGAAATCGCCGTTGTTCTTCGTCTGCTTGAGCTTGTCGATAAGGAACTCGATAGCGTCCGTCGTTCCCATCGGGGCAAGGATGCGCCGCAGAACGAAGATCTTCTGCAGATCCTGGCGCGGCACGAGCAAGTCTTCCTTACGCGTGCCGGACTTGAGGATGTCCATGGACGGGAAGATGCGCTTGTCGGCGACCTTGCGGTCGAGCACGATTTCAGAGTTACCCGTACCCTTGAATTCTTCGAAGATGACTTCGTCCATACGGCTGCCGGTATCGATCAGAGCCGTAGCAATGATGGTCAGCGAGCCGCCTTCTTCAATGTTACGCGCAGCACCGAAGAAGCGCTTCGGGCGCTGCAGAGCGTTGGCATCCACACCACCGGTCAGAACCTTGCCGGAAGACGGTACAACGGTGTTGTAAGCGCGGCCGAGGCGGGTGATGGAATCCAGCAGGATCACTACATCGCGGCCATGTTCGACCAGGCGCTTGGCCTTCTCGATAACCATCTCCGCGACTTGGACGTGCCGCACGGCGGGTTCGTCGAAGGTGGAGGAGACGACCTCACCCTTCACAGATCGCTGCATATCCGTGACTTCTTCCGGCCGCTCGTCGATCAGGAGAACGATCAGGTAGCATTCCGGATGATTGGCCGTAATGGAATGGGCGATGTTCTGGAGAAGAACCGTCTTACCCGTACGTGGCGGTGCCACGATCAGACCGCGCTGGCCCTTGCCGAGCGGCGCCACGAGATCGATGACGCGAGACGAAAGATCCTTCGATGTCGGAACATCGAGTTCCATCTTGAAGCGCTCGTTCGGATAGAGCGGCGTCAGGTTGTCGAAGTGAACCTTATGACGGATCTTTTCGGGATCCTCGAAATTGATCGTGTTGACCTTCAGAAGCGCGAAATAGCGTTCGCCTTCCTTGGGTCCACGGATCGGGCCTTCGACCGTGTCACCGGTCTTCAGCGAGAAGCGGCGGATCTGCGAGGGCGAGATGTAGATGTCGTCAGGACCGGGCAGATAGTTTGCGTTTGCGGAGCGCAAGAAGCCGAAACCATCCTGCAGAACTTCCACCACGCCTTCGCCGATGATCTCCACATCCTGGCTCGCCAGCATCTTCAGGATCGCAAACATGAGCTCCTGCTTGCGCATCGTGCTCGCGTTTTCAACTTCGAGCGATTCGGCAAACGTCAGGAGATCGGTCGGCGATTTGCTTTTGAGTTCTTGTAGCTTCATTTCAGCCATGAAGAGGGACCACGTCAGATAGAATTTTCAAGGGGAACGGCGAGCTGGTGGAATTCGGTACGATCGCGAAGGCCGCAAATGACTGAATAATACGCAAGCCAAAAGAGGGAGTGGCGCGAAAATAGCGACTCGCGGATTCGACCGCAAGCGAAAAGCCCGGGATCACGAAAATAATACGACCGCGCTGAAGATGCTCAGAAAGGTTTGACGACGGCAAGCACGACGATGAGGATCATCAGAAGGGTAGGGGCCTCGTTCATCATCCGCCAATAGCGGGGCGAGCCAACATATTTGCCCCGGCCGAAAGACTTTACCGACTTGGCGAAATAGCCATGCACGCCGGAAAGCGCAAAGACTGCCGCAATCTTCGCATGCAGCCAGCCACCCTGAAACGCGAAGACCTGCCAGGCCAGATAGAGACCCAACACCCATGACACGACCATGGCAGGGTTCATGATCACGTTCATCAAACGGCTTTCCATCACGGAAAATGTCCGGGCCTGATCGGAAGCCGGATCGCAATCCGAATGATAGATGAACAGCCGCGGCAGATAGAGCATGCCGGCCATCCAGGAGATGATGGCAATCACGTGGAGCGCCTTGATCCAGGGATAAGCCTGGTCCGGTCCCGCCAGCATGATGCCACCACCCACGAGACCGAAGAACAGCAAAGCCGTAGCTGCCTTCCGCGCGGCGCGAGCTCCCGGCTTGGCATCGATCTGCTTTTCCATCGTCAGCCGAAACTCCGGACCTGCGCGACCAGCTCGGTCACATGTGCAGGGTCTGCCTGCGGGGTAATCCCGTGGCCGAGATTGAAGATCAGAGGTCCATGTCCAAGAGACTGGAGGATGGCATCGATGCCGTCCCTCAGGGCCACACCACCTGCCACGACGCGCATCGGATCAAGATTTCCCTGCACTGGGCCATCCTTCTGCAGTTCCACTGCAAAGCTCAACGGCACCGACCAGTCGAGACCGATTGCGTCGGCATTGGTATCCTGGCGGTAGCGCTTCAGCAGGATCCCGGCCCCCTTGGCAAAGGCGATGACCTTGGCCTGCGGCCGACGGGATTTGACAAGTTCGATGATGCGACGAACGGGTCGAACTGCAAAGGCTTCGAACTCCGCCTCCCCGAGCACACCGGCCCAGGAATCGAAGATCTGAACCGCGTCCGCTCCAGCATCGATCTGCGCGACCAGGTAATCCGCCGAAACTTCCGCCAGAAAATCCAGCAGGCGTCGGAATGCCTCGGGATGACGATAGGCGAACAATCTCGCAGGCGCCTGGTCCGGTGTGCCGTGGCCAGCGATCATATAGGTCGCCACTGTCCAGGGTGCACCACAGAAGCCAAGCAAGGTGGTCTCAGCGGGAAGCTCTGCACGAAGACGCGCAACGGTCTTGATGACTGGCTTCAGGTGATCCATGACGCCGTCCGGTGAAAGCTTGGCGATGCCATCGGCATCGATCGGATCCATCTGTGGCCCATGTCCCTCCGTGAAGGTGACATTCCGATGCAGTGCATCCGGGATGACCAGGATATCCGAGAAAAGAATGGCCGCATCGAAGCCATAGCGACGGATTGGCTGAAGCGTCACTTCGGTGGCGAACTCAGGCGAATAACAGAGATCGAGAAAGCTACCCGCTTTCTGTCGCGTTTCCCGATATTCCGGTAGATATCGGCCTGCCTGCCTCATGAGCCAGATTGGGGGCGGCGTCACCGTCTTCCCATTCAGAACGTCGAGGACTTTACGGTTCGGCGTGCTCAAGGCTCAGGCCCTTTCAATAAAGAAAAGATATATAGACTCTTCTTCTATTTCTAAGAGTCTCTGACTATCAAGGATTAATCCGGGATCACACCTTGTTCCTTATGCAGCGTGATCCGTCACGGCTCCCATCATCGCTCAGACGGCAATTTGGGGATAGTGGGGATAAGTCCAAATTAACCCGTGATTCCAGCGACTTCAGTTTCATCCCAACGCGTTCTTAACCGGGGATCAGGAGTCGATGACCAAAGGATGACATCGTTTGATCACCGTTATTCACATCCCCCGTCAAACACATCCATCGTGGTGCGGGATTGTGGATAAATCGGCACTTTTCCCCTTGCCCCCCGGCCCTCGTCGCCGCTACCTCTGTTTATCCCAAACTATCAACAGGGCACGGTGAACAACGTGGAGAACCGGAAAAACTTCTTCCATCTCCACCTGATTTCTGACTCAACAGGTGAGACTCTCATCTCTGCAGGGCGCGCCGCAGCCGCGCAGTTTCGTGGATCCAATGCCATTGAGCATGTCTATCCGCTGATCCGCAGCAAAAAGCAGATCAAGGCCCTGATCGACGCACTCGACCGAGAACCAGGCATCGTCCTCTACACCATCGTCGATCAGGACTTGGCAGCGCTGATCGAGACAGGGTGTCACGAGCTCGGTCTGCCCTGTGTCAACGTGCTCGCGCCGATCATCGAAAAGTTTCAGACCTATCTCGGAGCACCGTCGCGGGGGCGGGTGGGTGCCCAGCACGTGCTGAACGCCGACTATTTCGCACGCATCGAAGCGTTGAATTTCACGATGGACCATGACGATGGCCAGGCGCCGGAAGACTATAATCAAGCCGACGTCGTCATCATCGGGATCAGCAGGACGTCAAAGACGCCGACCAGCATCTATCTCGCCAACAGGGGTATCAAGACGGCAAACCTGCCGATCGTTCCTGGCGTGCCATTGCCCGACGGTCTTTTGAAGGCGACCCGGCCGCTCGTCGTCGGATTGATTGCAACATCGGACCGGATCTCTCAGGTGCGCGAGAACCGCATTTTGGGAACAACGCCGGGCTATGATCGAAGCGAATATGTCGATCGCGCATCCATCACCGAAGAGCTGAAATATGCCCGCGCACTGTGCGCCCGCAATAACTGGCCGCTGATCGATGTCACCCGCCGATCGATCGAAGAGACGGCGGCGGCCATTGTTGCTCTCCGTCCGAAGCCACGCTAATCCACGTCAATTGCTATCATTAAGGTATCTATCATGGGTTCACCTTTGATCCTGGCGTCCGGCAGCAAGACCCGCCAGGCGCTTCTGAAGAATGCGGGGCTGCAGTTTCTGGCTGTCCCGGCTGCGGTGGACGAACGCGCCATTGAAGAGAACCTGCCGCTAGCAGGGAGGGATCCCGTCTCCGTCGCGCGCCATCTTGCACTCGCCAAGGCCATCGAAGTATCTCAGCGTCATCTAGGCGCCTACGTTATCGGCTGTGATCAGACGATGTCGCTTGGCGATCGGATCTTCCACAAGGCGGCGTCTGTCGGTGAGGCACGCGAGACCCTCACGCAGTTGAGAGGAAAGGCGCATTTTCTCAATAGCGCCGTATGCCTCGTGCGAGACGGCGAGTTGTTGTGGAGCGAGGTGGTTCGCGCCTGCATGCAGGTTCGAGACTTCTCTGTTGAATTCCTGGATGGCTATATAGAGCGCAATGGCGAGACGATCCTCTCCAGCGTCGGCTGCTACCAGCTTGAAGGGGAGGGCATCCAACTTTTCGATGCCATTGGAGGTGACTACTTCACGATCCTCGGCTTACCGCTTCTCCCGCTCCTCGAGGCTCTCCGTGAACACGAGATTAACCATGCGTGATTCACGTGAAACATTTCCGCCGCGTGCATTTGTCGCCGGCTATCCGATTAAGCATTCGCGCTCGCCATTGATCCATGGGCACTGGCTGAAGACATATGACCTACAAGGCTCATACGAGAAGATCGCAGTGGAGCCCGATCGGTTTCCGGAATTCGTCGATGCGCTGAAGCAGGAGACGAGTTCGTTATGCGGCGGCAACGTCACGATCCCGCATAAGGAAGCCGCGTGCCGGCTTGCCGATCGAGTGGATCCGATCGCCGAGGAACTCGGCGCAGCCAATACCTTGTGGCGCAAGGACGGTCTTCTGCATGCGACGAATACCGACGGCATCGGCTTCATCGCCAATCTCGACACGCAGCATCCTGGCTGGGACCGGGCAGAACGCGCCGTTGTTCTTGGGGCAGGGGGAGCCAGCCGGGCGATCCTTCAATCGCTTCGAGACCGCGGAATTTCTGAAATCCACGTGGTCAACAGGACCATCGACCGCGCACGGGAACTGGTCGACCGTTTTGGTGCACCGCTCGAGGCTCATGGCATGGAGGCCCTCGACGCACTTCTCGATGGCGCCGGCCTTTTTGTGAATACCTCGTCTCTTGGCATGGATGGCGCACCAGCCCCTGACTTGCCGTTTCACAAGATGAGAGGCGATGGCCTGGTCACCGACATTGTCTATGTCCCGCTGATGACGCCCTTTCTCTTGCAGGCCAACGAGGCGGGCATTGCCACCGTCGATGGACTGGGCATGCTTCTGCACCAGGCGGCGCCGGGATTCGAAAAGTGGTTCGGGAGAAAACCGGAAGTCACGCAGGAACTGCGACAGATCGTTCTCGATGATATCGAGGCACATGCATGATCGTCATCGGACTGACTGGATCGATCGGCATGGGAAAGTCAACGACAGCGGCGTTGTTCGCTGACGAAGGCGTTCCCGTCAACGATTCAGATCAGGTCGTGCACGATCTCTATCGGTCTGATGCCGTCGCTCCGATTGCCGAGCTTTTTCCCAATGTAGTCGTAGGCGGCGTCGTAGATCGAGTTAAGCTCTCCGAGAATCTGGCGAAGAATCCGGCTAAGTTCCGAGATCTTGAGGCGATCGTGCATCCGCTGGTCCGCGCACGAGAGGTAGCCTTTCTGCAGAGACAACGGGAGTTGGGGTGTTCAATCGTCGTGCTCGATATCCCGCTCCTGTTCGAGACGGGTGCCGATGCCACAATGGACAAGGTAGTAGTCGTGAGTTGCGAGCCGGATGTCCAGAGGCAACGTGTCTTGTCGCGGCCGGGCATGACGGAAGAGAAGTTTGCGCTCATCCTCTCGCGTCAAACACCGGATGCGGAGAAGCGCGCGCGCGCGGATTACGTCATTGATACCGGCCACGGCATTGACATGGCGCGCGAGCAGGTCAAGACGATCGTGAGAGAGTTACGCGAGCAGGCGGAGCAGACGAACCATGCGTGAGATCATCTTCGACACGGAAACAACAGGCCTCGACAACAAGGCTGATCGTGTCATTGAAATCGGCGGCATCGAGTTGATGAACCACTTCCCGACCGGTCGCACATTCCATGTCTATATCAATCCAGGCGACCGCAAGGTTCACCCGGATGCGCTTGCGGTTCACGGCATCACGGATGACTTCCTGAAAGACAAGCCGCCATTCGCAGGTATCGTTGCCGAGCTGCAGGAGTTCTTCGACGGAGCGAAGTGGATCGCGCACAACGCGACATTCGATATGGGCTTCATCAATGCGGAATTCGACCGGTTGGGCCTTCCGCCCGTCCCAGGCGATATGGTCATCGATACGCTTTCGCTCGCCCGCCGGAAACATCCGATGGGCCCGAACTCCCTGGATGCCTTGTGCCGGCGCTATGGGATCGACAACTCGCACCGCACCAAGCATGGCGCATTGCTCGACTCCGAACTTCTGGCCGAAGTCTATATCGAGATGCTCGGCGGTCGGCAGGCAGCGCTCGGGCTTACCAGTGTCGAAACGCGGCGCAACCAGACTGACGAAGTCACCGATGTCATTGAGATCAGCTATGAGCGCCCTCGGCCGCTCGCGCCGCGCCTCTCCCCAATCGAAGTCGAAGGTCACGGCGGACTTGTTGCTCGACTTGGGGCTAAGGCGATCTGGTCCAAATACAGCGCATGAAAAAGGGCCCGATCAAGGGCCCTTTCCATATTTCCTGACTGCAGCAGTTTCTCAGTTCGGAGCCGACTGGCTCTGCGCGCGCGACTGTTCTTCGGAAACGCGCTGCGCGAACATCTGCGCAAAATCGATCGGGTCGATCATCAGCGGCGGGAAACCGCCGTTGCGGGTAGCGTCCGCGATGATCTGGCGGGCAAACGGGAAGAGCAGGCGCGGGCACTCGATGAAGAGAACCGGCAGCATGTGTTCCTGCGGGAAGCCGGAAATCCGGAAGACGCCGCCATAGACCAGCTCGGTGACGAAGACCACCTTGTCGCCATCCTTGGCTTCTGCATTCAGAGCCAGGACGACATCGAAGTCGGTGTCGGACAGCGGATTTGCATTGACGTTGACATTGATGTTGATGGCCGGCGCCTTGTCGCGCGCCTGAAGCGATCGCGGTGCACCCGGATTTTCGAAGGAGAAATCCTTGATGTACTGGGCGAGAATATTGAGGGAAGGAGAAGTCGTTCCCTGATTGTTGTCGGCCATAGGGCGTGTCCTTGAAGATGAATTGCTAAGGCCATCTAACATTTGAAACTTCACCTTACAACCCTGCGGCCCGGCAGGGGCAGGGCATGTCAGTCGCGGCCGATCCGAGGATCGCGCCAGGGTGAGTCGGGCCTTGCCGAGTTCGGATTGCTCTCTCTCTGAAACTCGTCGTCACCGAGGTCGACGACATTTTCATCTGCCGGACGGGTTGTGCGAAAACCACCGCCTGAAAACCCGCTCCGGACGACGAGGCGCGGCTTGATCAAGCGCCAGGCGAGGTCGCGGATGAAGGGGAGGAAGAGCAGAATCCCGATGATGTCGCCGAAGAAGCCGGGCACGATAAGCAGGAAGGCCGCAACGACGAGAAGTGCCGCATGAACCAGTTCGCGTCCCGGGTCGACGCCTCTCTGAGCCTCGCTTTGCAGGCGGCGCAAGATGCCAGCCCCCTGGAAGCGCAACAGCGCTACACCGACAACGGCCGACAGGATGATCAGCCCGAGCGTGGGCAGAACGCCAATCGCCTGACCAACGATGATGAAGCTGGCGATCTCGATGAGCGGTGCGATCAAAAAGATCACCAGTGGCAGGCGCATGTATCACTCCAAACGCCATTGTGATCCCGATATCGCAACAGTCGGCGGAAACTCGCTGCAAAGAATGCGCATCGCCATTTGAATGATGCGGCGCTGGAGACTATATGGGAGAACGAAAAATCAAATTCAATCAAGCCTGGCGGTATTCATGGGATCTAGCGATTTCGTTACATTGTTCTTCCTGGTGGCCGCGGTCCTGATCTTTTTTCAGCTTCGCAGTGTGCTCGGACGTCGTACGGGCAGCGAAAAGCCACCCTTCGATCCCTTTGCTCAGCGCGATCTGTCCAAGGCGTCGGAGCGTGACGACGGCAAGGTTGTGACCTTGCCGCGCCGCGAGGAAGCGACAGGTGACGAGCGCTTCGGTGCCGTAGACGCTTATGCGCCGGCCGGCACGCCCCTCAATGATCAGCTTCGCGAACTTCTCCGCCACGATCCGAGCTTCAGCCCGAAGGAATTCCTGAACGGCGCCAAGATCGCTTACGAGATGATCGTGATGGCCTATGCGGATGGCGATCGCAAAGCCCTGAAGGGCCTGCTGTCTCGCGAAGTCCTTGAGGGCTTCGAGAGCGCGATTGCCGACCGCGAAAGCAGGGGCGAAACCGTGAGGTCGACCTTTGTCGGCATCGAGAAGGCGGAAATCACCCAGGCTTCGGCGCGAGACAACGAAGAGCAGGTCACCGTTCGAATTGTCAGCCAGCTGATTACGGCCACTTTCGATAAGGACGGTACCATGATTGATGGCGACGCCGAGGCGGTGTCCGAGGTGAACGATGTCTGGACATTCGCACGCGATGTTCGTTCGCGTGACCCGAACTGGAAGCTGATTGCGACCGAAGCGGAACAATGACGGAGGTCGGTTCCGCTTTTCGCCTGACGCCTGTCTCCTTCGAGGAGATCCCGGGCTGGCGCTTCGATGACCCATCGTCTCTCTGGACTGCCATGGCCGACTGCTGGAATTACCTGCAGTCGGTCAAACCATATAAAACGGGCGCACTCGGCCTAACTGCCGATGATCTGCTGCCTCTTCTTGAGCACGCCGGCAGTTTGAATTCTGTATCTGCCGGTGACGCGCGATCATTCTTCGAGCAAGAGACGCAGGCTTTTCTGATTGAGCTCACCGGCACTCAATCGGGGCTCGTCACGGCATTTTACGAGCCGGAAGTGGCCGTTAGCGACCTGCGGGATGATGAATTCTCGTATCCCTTCTATCGTCGCCCCCTGGATCTGGTTGATGTCGATGACAGTAATCGTCCTAGTCACCTGGATGCCTCTTACGCCTTTGCTTTGCAGGCTGATGACGGGCTTCAGCTCTATCCGGATCGACGCGCGATCGACGAAGGCTGGCTCGAGGGTCGGAACCTTGAGATTGCCTGGGCTCGCTCGAAGGTCGATGTCTTCTTCGCCCATGTCCAGGGCGCAGCGCGTTTGAGATACCCGGATGGCCGGCTTCGGCGCATCACCTATACCGCAAAAGCCGGACATCCCTTCTCGGGCATCGGCCGTCTGCTGATCGATCTTGGCGAGATCCAGGAAGCGGCAATTTCGATGCAGTCGATCCGGGCTTGGCTGGCCGACCACCCTGAGCGGGTGGACGAGATCCTGTGGCACAACAGATCCTACATCTTCTTTCGCGAGGCAGAGGTCGATGATCTCACCCGCGGCCCGATTGCTGCGGCCAAGGTGCCGCTGATCGCCGGACGGTCACTCGCGGTCGATCGCCAGATCCACACCTTCGGCTTTCCCTTCTTCATCCATGCCCAGGGTCTCACCCATATGGATGGAGGGCGTGATTTTGCCCGCACCATGTTGGCGCTTGATACCGGCTCTGCGATCGTCGGCCCGGCTCGCGGAGATATCTTCACAGGGTCTGGCGATGAGGCCGGCGAACTCGCCGGCGCCGTGCGTAGTGCGGCGGATTTCTATATACTGATCCCGAAGCAGGCGGCAGAGAGGTTCTTCTGAGTGTCGGGTGGATCAAAGCTCAATCCGGAAGATCGTGTCCTCTGGGGCAAGGTCGCACGCTCCACCCGCCCTATGCCTGGGCGGATGGAAGACCTTTTGAGCTTCGAGGAGCAGTTCGAGACACCGGTCGAGGAAAAGGATGTGCCCGCGCTCAACCGCGCTGCCTTGTCGTCGTCTGCCGTCAGCACTGAAGGCGATCGCAAGCCAGCAGGGCATGCGCACCACCCCTTGGAAAAACCGGTAAAGCGCAAGCTCTCCCGTGGTCATCTGGCACTCGAAGCCCGCATCGATCTGCACGGTCTGATCCAGAGCGAGGCGCATGGCATGTTGCTGGACTTTCTGATCCGCGCGCATGAGCGTGGGCTGCGCCATGTTCTGGTCATCACCGGTAAGGGCAGCTCGCTCGGCAGCGAGGGCGCGTTGAAACGTGCAGTCCCGCTCTGGTTCGCGATGCCGGAATTCCGTTTCATCATCTCGTCCTATGAGCCGGCAGCACGCCATCATGGCGGGGAGGGCGCCCTCTATGTGCGGCTGTCCCGCCGCGGGCAGGATCGGCGATGACGCCCTTCGGTGACGCCTTGCGGCAACTGCGGGAACGCAAGGGCGTTTCCCAGAAGGAGATGGCTGCTGCTATCGGCGTATCACCTGCCTATCTCTCGGCACTTGAACACGGCAAGCGTGGTCTGCCGAATTTCGACTTCCTTCAGCGGGTGGCCGGATACTTCAATATCATCTGGGATGAGGCCGAGGAGCTTTTCTCGGTAGCCGGTCGTTCGGACCCGAGGGTCGTCATCGATACCTCCGGTATGAAGCCCGAATACACCGCATTCGCCAACGATCTTTCGAAGCTGATTCGCCAGCTCTCTCCGGATGTGATACGAGATATGCAGGATATTCTGGATGGCGCCAAAAAACGGCCGTGATGGGGTTGAAAAGCCCTCTCTATCCACCAGAAACAACGCCCTCGCCTTTGGAACTCAGGCCAAAACCCCTATAGTCGGGCCACTTGAAGCTGCTGATTCGAATCAGCCGGGCCTTTGAGAATTGACTGGAAAGATTGCTGAATGACCGACTTGCCGATCGCGGAAAATGATGGTCCGGCCGAATATGGCGCGGACTCGATCAAGGTTCTGAAGGGACTGGACGCAGTCCGAAAGCGCCCCGGCATGTATATCGGCGACACCGACGATGGCTCGGGCCTTCACCACATGGTCTACGAGGTCGTCGACAACGCGATCGACGAGGCTCTGGCCGGTCACGCCGACATCGTCACGGTCACCTTGAACGCGGATGGTTCAGTCACGGTAACCGACAACGGTCGTGGTATCCCGACGGATATCCATACCGGCGAAGGCGTTTCTGCTGCCGAGGTCATCATGACCCAGCTGCATGCCGGTGGTAAGTTCGACCAGAATTCTTATAAGGTATCAGGCGGTCTGCATGGCGTCGGCGTATCCGTCGTCAACGCGCTCTCGGTCAAGCTCACCCTGAAGATCCGCCGCAACAACAAGCTGCACGAGATCACATTCACCCATGGCGTGGCTGACGGCCCCCTGAAGGTTATCGGTGAATATGAAGGCCGTTCGGGAACGGAAGTGACCTTCCTGCCCAGCACCGAGACCTTCACCAATGTCGATTTCGACTACGGAACGCTGGAGCATCGCCTTCGCGAGCTCGCCTTCCTGAATTCCGGCGTTCGCATTCTTCTGACCGACAAGCGCAAGTCTGATATCCGTCAGGAAGAGATGCTCTATGACGGCGGCCTCGAAGCCTTCGTCCGCTATCTCGATCGCTCCAAGAAGCCGCTCGTCGATAAGCCTGTTGCCATCAAGGGCGAGAAGGACGGCATCACCGTCGAAGTCGCCATGTGGTGGAACGACAGCTACCACGAGAATGTCCTCTGCTTCACCAACAACATCCCCCAGCGCGATGGCGGCACCCATATGGCCGGCTTCCGCGCCGCCCTGACCCGTCAGGTGACGTCCTATGCGGATAGCTCCGGCATCACCAAGAAGGAAAAGGTATCGCTGCAGGGTGAAGACTGCCGCGAAGGTCTCTCGGCCGTCCTCTCGGTAAAGGTACCGGATCCAAAGTTCTCGTCGCAGACGAAAGACAAGCTCGTTTCGTCGGAAGTGCGCCCGGTCGTCGAAAACCTCGTCAACGAGGCGCTCAGCACCTGGTTCGAAGAACATCCGACCGAAGCCAAGATCCTTGTCGGCAAGGTGGTCGAGGCCGCTGTTGCCCGCGAAGCCGCCCGCAAGGCGCGTGAACTGACCCGCCGCAAGGGCGCACTCGACATCGCCTCTTTGCCAGGCAAGCTCGCCGACTGCTCCGAGCGCGACCCGGCCAAATCCGAACTTTTCCTCGTCGAGGGTGACTCGGCAGGTGGGTCCGCGAAGCAGGGCCGTTCGCGCGAAAACCAGGCGATCCTGCCGCTGCGAGGCAAGATCCTGAACGTCGAGCGCGCGCGCTTCGACAAGATGCTGTCGAGCCAGGAAATCGGCACGCTGATCACCGCGCTCGGCACATCGATCGGCAAGGACGAGTTCAACGCGGACAAGCTGCGCTACCACAAGATCATCATCATGACCGATGCTGACGTGGATGGCGCGCATATCAGAACGCTGTTGCTCACCTTCTTCTTCCGTCAGATGCCGGAATTGATCGAGCGCGGTCACCTCTACATCGCCCAGCCGCCGCTCTATAAGGTCTCGCGCGGCAAGTCCGTTCAGTACCTGAAGGACGAAAAGGCGCTGGAAGACTACCTGATAACCATGGGTCTCGAGGAAGCCACGCTCACTCTTGCCAATGGCGAAGTCCGCGCCGGCCAGGACCTGCGGGACGTGATCCAGGATGCTCTGCGCCTGCGTTCACTGGTCGATGGCCTGCATTCCCGTTATAATCGCAGTGTCATCGAGCAGGCGGCAATCGGCGGCGCTCTCAATCCTGAGCTCACCGGCAATCGTCAGCAGGCGGAAGCAACGGCAGCGCTAGTCGCAAGCCGCCTCGACATGATTGCGGAAGACACCGAGCGCGGCTGGCAGGGTTTTGTCACCGACGAAGGCGGTCTGCGCTTCGAACGTATGGTCCGTGGTGTGAAGGAAGTCGCCTCGGTCGACGTCGCTCTCATCGGCTCTGCCGATGCCCGCCACATGGACCAGATGTCCGCACGCCTCCGCGAGATCTATTCGGAGCCACCGGTTCTGACCCGTAAGGACGGACGCAGCGACATGTCCGGTCCCCGCGCGCTGCTGGATTCGATTTTCGCCACAGGCCGCAAGGGCCTTTCGATGCAGCGATACAAGGGCTTGGGCGAAATGAACGCCGAGCAGCTCTGGGAAACCACCCTGGACCCGAATGTCCGCTCCCTTCTGCAGGTCAAGGTCAACGATGCGACCGATGCCGATGGCCTGTTCTCACGCCTCATGGGCGACGAAGTCGAGCCGCGCCGCGAATTCATCCAGGAAAATGCGCTGAGCGTCGCCAACCTCGACATCTGATCTGCTGACTCAGCAAACCATAAAGGGCCGCTTCGATCCGAAGCGGCCCTTTCTTTATCCACAGTCTTTGCCGGTGTAATGGTTAACGTGATTCACGTGAAACCAGACGCGTCTTTCAGAACTGCCCCTCGAGAGCGACTTCCGACAGCGGCTTACGGTCGTTTGGCGTTTCGCGAGAACGCAGGCCCTCGGGCAGGTCTTCCTTGTCGCCGAGCTTCCCAATCGCAACGGCCGCATTGATATGGAAACCTTCAGGTGCTCCAAGCTCGGAGAGCGCACGGTCGAAGCTGAAGCCGGTCATGGCATGCGCGAAGTAACCCGACTTGATGGCCTGCAGGGAGAGAAGTCCCCACGCGGCACCCGCGTCGAAGCTGTGGCTGCGGTACGCCTTAGGCTCAGAACCGTCGGCAGGGCGGCTCAGCGTATCGGAGAAGATGAAGACCAGAGCCGAGGCGTTCTTGGCCCAGCCCTGGTTGAACTCGATCAGAATGTCGAGAAACTTGTCGAACTCAGGCGTGCCCTTGAGGGCATAGATAAAGCGCCAGGGCTGGTAGTTGAACGCAGACGGTGCCCAGTGAGCCGCCTCAAGGATGGTCAGCAGGTCTTCTTTCGGCATGGTGCTTCCGTCGAAAGCACGCGGAGACCATCGATCGAGGAAGATCGGATCGACATTGTACTCGGACTTACGGTGATTGCTGGTGGTCATGGTGTTCCTTCACTTATGTCTTGGGACGACGGATGGAACAAACATCAATTCGCAAGCCTCGGAAAGGGTAGAGGCTGCAATTTCAGGTGAACTCTGCGGTCATTGATTAACCGCGTCGCGGGGAGGGAACCTTAAGCCTTTTCGAACATCATCCGAAGTCTAGGGGCTTTCCGTGACGCCAGCCGAGGAAAAATCCGGGCTTTTGCGTTGCACAAAGTCTGTTAGTGTAGCGAATGAACTCGGACCTCTCGGTCTGGTACAAAGGTACAGAACCCATGTTCTATCAGCTCTACGAACTGAACCACGCAGTCATGGCGCCTTTCCGGGCAACCGCCGACGCAATGAACCTCGCCTGGAAAAATCCGTTGAACCCCTGGTCGCACACAGTCGTGGGGCGCTCCTTCTCCGCAGGCTTCGAAGTTTTTGAGCGCGTCACGCGCCGCTACGGCAAGCCAGCCTTCGGTCTTCCGACAACCACGGTCGATGGTGAGAGCGTGAAGGTCGAGGAAGAGATCGTCTGGCGCAAGCCCTTCTGTGATATGATCCACTTCAAGCGGCATCTGCCGGCCGGTGCCGAAAAAGGCCCGCGCATCCTGATCGTCGCCCCGATGTCCGGCCACTATGCCACATTGCTGCGCGGCACAGTCGAGGCGCTGCTGCCGAGTGCTGACATCTATATCAGTGACTGGATCGACGCCCGGATGGTTCCCGTGACCGAGGGCGACTTCGATCTCGACGATTACATCGACTACGTCATCGACATGCTTCACCATCTCGGCCCCGACACCCACGTCGTTGCCGTCTGTCAGCCCTCCGTGCCCGTGCTTGCCGCCGTAGCCGTCATGGAGGCCGATGGAGACACCTGTGCCCCGGCATCGATGACGCTCATGGGCGGCCCGATCGACACGCGCATCAACCCGACAGCGGTCAATCAGCTCGCGCAGGACAAGCCGCTCGAATGGTTCCGCGACAACGTCATCATGCAGGTCCCGTGGCCGCAGCCCGGTGTCATGCGCGCCGTCTATCCTGGCTTCCTGCAGCTCTCGGGCTTCATGTCGATGAACCTTGATCGGCACATGATCGCCCACAAGGAATTCTACATGCACCTCGTCAAGAACGACGGGGACTCGGCCGAGAAGCATCGTGACTTCTACGACGAATATCTGGCAGTCATGGACCTGACCGCGGAATTCTATCTGCAGACGGTCGATACCGTCTTCATCAAGCATGCGCTTCCCAAGGGGGAGATGATGCACCGGACGAAGCGCGTCGATACCACGGCGATCCGCAATGTCGCGCTCCTGACCGTGGAAGGAGAAAACGACGACATCTCCGGCGTTGGCCAGACGAAGGCCGCGCAGACGATCTGCACGAATATTCCGGAGCATATGCGCATGCATTACATGCAGCCGGATGTCGGGCACTACGGTGTGTTCAACGGTTCACGGTTCCGCCGCGAGATCGCTCCGCGCATCGTCCAGTTCGCCAAGACCCACGGCAAAGGCCAGAAGGCGACACCCGTCAAGCGCGTCATCAAGGGCGGAAAGGCTCTCTGATACTTTCGGCATTTCGAATTTAAGCAGCGGATTCAGTCGGTTCTCCGATTGGGTCCGCTTCTTTCTTGAAGGGCAGGGTTGCATTTCCCACATCGAAACCATCGGACGGCATTCCGTCGTCCGCGCAAAACGAGGTTATCGATGATGAACCAGTCAGCACTGCTTCGGCCGGATTGGACTCCGGCAACCGTCGCCTTGATGGTAGTCGGCTTCATGGTCTTCTGGCCGCTCGGTCTGGCCATGCTTGCCTACATCCTGTTCGGTGAGAAGTTCCAGAGCTTCAAGCGGGAAGCCAACCAGAAGGCGGATAGTGCCTTCGCCTGGTGCCGCTCCAACAGCTACACTGCGCCTGCCTCCACCGGCAACGTCGCTTTCGACGACTGGCGCAAGACCGAACTTGAGCGTCTCGATGCAGAACGTCGCCGTCTCGATGAAATGCGCGCCGAATTCGACAACTACGCCCGCGAACTGCGCCGGGCGAAGGACCAGGAAGAATTCGACCGCTTCATGCGCGACCGTCAGCAGATGAAGACGTCAGGCGAATCCGCTCCGACCCAGGGCTTCACCGGCAACTGATCTGCCGGGTGCTCACGTGACGAGACCGAGGTCGGCGCTATTGCGCCGGCCTTTTTTTGATCAGCGACCCGCGCACGAATCGGCTAGAACACGGACCATGTTTCCCCTGCTGAAAAAGCTGAAACCACTCAGAGAACCAGCAATCCAGCTGGAGCGAGCCGTCGCCGTCAATGGCCGGTCGATCCCGCTGACAATTCGCAGGAACAGCCGCGCAACCCGTATCACGCTCAGGATCGAGCCAGGCGGGCGCGCCTTGAAGATGACCATCCCCCATGGTTTGCGCGAACGGGACATTGATGACTTCCTCGACCGGCACCAGGGGTGGCTCAGCACCAAGCTGAAGCGCCAGAAGTCGGTCGGCAGCATCGAGGACGGCGGAGAGATCCTGCTCCGCGGCATTCCCCATCGGATCGTCCACACCGGACAGCTGCGGGGTCTCACCCAGTCAATCGACAGCGAGATCGGCCATGTCCTGAGCGTCAGCGGGCTTGAAGATCACCTGCCAAGGCGTGTCGCCGACTTCCTGAAGAAGGAAGCGCGTCGCGATCTGGAGCGTCTGGTCGAGTTTCATGCCAAAAATGTCGGTAAGCCGGTCAAGAGTATGACCCTCAAGGACACCCGCAGCCGCTGGGGGTCCTGTTCCTGGGATGGGAAGCTCAGCTTCTCCTGGCGCATCGTCATGGCGCCGCCTCTCGTCATTGATTATCTCGCTGCCCACGAAGTTGCGCACCTGCGTGAGATGAACCACGGCCCGGACTTCTGGGCACTCTGCCGCAAGCTCTGCCCCGAGATGGATGAGGCCAAGGCATGGCTGAAGCGGCATGGCTCGACACTACACGCCATCGACTTTGCCTGAGCGACCCGCGACCTTTCAGCCTTTGTCGCAAATTGGCTCGACTCTTTTTTGATTTCGTGCGACTTCGCTGCCATGAGACCAGATATCAAGATCTGCGGACTGAAGACGCCGGAGGCTGTCGATCGTGCGGCCGAACGTGGCGCGAGCCATATTGGCTTCATCTTTTTCGAAAAAAGCCCGCGCAACATTGAGCCCGATATCGCAGGAACGCTCGCCGATCGCGTTCGCGGCCGGGTCAAAAGCGTCGCAGTGACCGTTGATGCGGACAATGATGATCTCGACGAGATTATTGCGCTGATGCGTCCTGATATTCTGCAGTTCCATGGCCATGAGAGCCCGGAACGCCTGTTGACTGTCAAGGCCGTAACGGGCCTGCCGATCATGAAGGCATTTTCCATCCGCGATGCCGATGACCTGAGGCGCATAGAGCCCTATATCGGTATTGCCGATCGTTTTCTCTTCGACGCCAAACCGCCTTTGGGTTCCGATTTGCCCGGCGGCAACGGCGTGACCTTCGATTGGCGCCTGCTGCGCTCGCTTGACGACAGCGTCGATTACATGCTTTCCGGAGGTCTGAACAAGGCCAACATCGCAGAGGCCCTGCGGGAAACCGGAGCCCGTGCAATCGACGTATCCTCCGGCGTGGAGTCCGCGCCGGGCGTCAAGGATCTGCAGATTATGGATGAGTTTTTTGCGGCCGTCGCCGAGGCAAGTCGTGCGCAGCCGGTTTCAGGGAGTGTCAAGTGAACCAGTCACCCAAACCCAATTCCTTCCGTGAAGGTCCAGACGAAGACGGCCGCTTCGGCATCTTTGGCGGCCGTTTCGTGGCCGAGACGCTGATGCCGCTCATCCTGGAGCTGCAGGCAGAATGGGAAAAGGCAAAGACGGATCCGGAATTCCAGGCCGAGCTGGCGCATCTCAATACCCATTACACCGGCCGTCCGAGCCCGCTCTATTTCGCAGAGCGCCTGACGGAAGAACTCGGTGGCGCGAAGATCTACTTCAAGCGCGATGAGCTGAACCACACCGGTTCGCACAAGATCAACAACTGCCTCGGCCAGATCCTGCTCGCCAAGCGCATGGGCAAGACCCGCATTATCGCTGAAACCGGGGCTGGCCAGCACGGTGTGGCCTCTGCCACGGTCGCGGCCCGCTTCGGCATCCCTTGCGTCGTCTACATGGGCGCGACCGATGTCGAGCGCCAGGCGCCGAACGTTTTCCGCATGAAGCTCCTCGGCGCCGAGGTGAAGCCGGTAACGGCGGGTCACGGCACGCTGAAGGATGCCATGAACGAGGCATTGCGCGACTGGGTCACCAATGTCGACGACACCTATTACATGATCGGCACCGCTGCCGGCCCGCATCCCTATCCGGAAATGGTCCGCGACTTCCAGTCGGTGATTGGCCGGGAAACCCGCGAGCAGATGCTTGCCGCCGAAGGCCGTCTGCCGGACATGCTGATTGCCGCTGTTGGCGGTGGCTCGAACGCGATCGGCCTTTTCCATCCGTTTCTCGACGACGAAAGCGTCCGCATAGTCGGCGTCGAAGCCGGTGGCAAGGGTCTTGAAGGTGAGGAGCATTGCGCCTCGCTGACCGCAGGCACGCCCGGCGTCCTGCATGGCAACCGCACCTATCTGCTGCAGGATGGTGATGGCCAGATCAAGGAAGGTCATTCGATCTCAGCCGGCCTCGACTATCCTGGCATCGGCCCGGAGCACTCCTGGCTGAAGGATATGGGCCGTGTCGAATACGTTCCGATCAGGGACGATGAGGCACTCGCCGCGTTCCAGCTGCTGACACGCACCGAGGGCATCATCCCGGCGCTCGAGCCGAGCCATGCGCTCGCTGAAGTCATCAAGCGCGCGCCCAAGATGGACAAGGACCAGATCATCGTGATGAACCTCTGCGGCCGCGGCGACAAGGACATCTTCACTGTCGGCAAGATTCTCGGTATGGGGCTCTGATCATGACTGCGCGTATGGACCAACGTTTTGCTGCCCTGAAGGCAGAAGGCCGCCCGGCTCTCGTCACCTATTTCATGGGTGGCGACCCGGACTACGATACGTCGCTCGCGATCATGAAGGCCCTGCCTGAGGCTGGCGCCGACGTTATCGAGCTCGGCATGCCCTTCTCGGATCCCATGGCTGACGGCCCGGCGATCCAGCTTGCCGGCCAGCGTGCCCTCAAGGCCGGCCAGACGCTCGTGCGCACGCTCGATCTCGCGCGTGAATTCCGCAAGACGGACAACGAAACGCCGATCGTCATGATGGGCTATTACAACCCGATCTACGTCTATGGCGTCGAGCGCTTTCTCGATGACGCTCTGGCTGCCGGCATCGACGGCCTGATCGTCGTCGATCTGCCGCCGGAAATGGACGACGAACTCTGCATCCCGGCCCGCAGCCGCGATATCAACTTCATCCGTCTGGCGACCCCGACCACCGACGACAAACGTCTTCCGACCGTTCTCAAGAACACCTCGGGCTTCGTCTATTACGTCTCGATGAACGGGATCACCGGTTCGTCGCTGCCGGATCCCTCGCGTGTTGCCGGTGCCGTCCAGCGCATCAAGGCGCACACGGACCTGCCGATCTGCGTCGGCTTTGGCGTCAAGACCGCCGAGCACGCGCGTCTGATCGGCGCCAATGCCGATGGCGTCGTGGTCGGGACCGCGATCGTCAATCAGGTTGCCACCAACCTCACAGCCGATGGAAAAGCGACGGCGGATACGGTTCAGGCCGTTGCCACGCTGGTGCGCGGACTGGCAAGCGGCGTGCGTTCCGCACGTCTTGCTGCCGCCGAATAAGCACCCCATATGGGCTCGAAACATCAGGAGTAAGCCGCGTGAACTGGATCACCAACTATGTGCGCCCGCGCATCAATTCCATGCTGGGTCGCCGCGAAGTTCCGGAAAACCTCTGGATCAAGTGCCCGGAAACGGGCGAGATGGTCTTCCACAAGGACCTGGAAGAGAACAAGTGGGTGATCCCGGCCTCCGGCTATCACATGAAGATGCCGGCCAAGGCGCGTCTGACCGATCTCTTCGACGGTGGCCAGTTTGAAGCCTTGCAGCAGCCGAAGGTGGCGCAGGATCCGCTGAAGTTCCGCGATTCCAAGAAGTACACCGATCGCCTGAGGGATAGCCGCGTCAAGACCGACCAGGAAGACACGATCGTCGCGGGCGTCGGCACTGTACAGGGCCTGAAACTCGTGGCCGTTGTGCACGAGTTCAACTTCATGGGCGGTTCGCTCGGCATTGCCGCTGGCGAAGCGATTGTGAAGGCCTTCGAGCGCGCCATTAAGGAAAAGTGCCCGCTCGTCATGTTCCCGGCCTCGGGTGGTGCCCGCATGCAGGAGGGTATCCTCTCGCTCATGCAGCTTCCACGCACGACGGTTGCCGTTGACATGCTGAAGGAAGCTGGCCAGCCCTACATCGTCGTCCTCACCAACCCGACCACGGGCGGTGTGACGGCATCTTACGCCATGCTGGGCGATCTCCACATTGCAGAACCCGGCGCCGAGATCTGCTTCGCCGGCAAGCGCGTTATCGAACAGACGATCCGCGAAAAACTGCCGGAAGGCTTCCAGACCTCGGAATACCTGCTGGAACACGGCATGGTCGACATGGTCGTCAAGCGTCACGACATTCCGGACACGCTGGCGCGCGTCCTGAAGATCATGACCAAGCGCCCTGCAAACGACACGGCGGTTCCGGCCAACGTGACGAAGCCGGTCGCCAAGGCCTCGGCCTGAGCCTTGCTTCCCCTTGAGCCCGCGGCAGCGGAACGAGTGTCATGACAGACCCCATCGTCAGCCAGGCCGATGCCGAGATCGAAAAGCTCATGGGGCTGCACCCCAAGGGCTATGATCTTTCGCTCGACCGCATCCGGCGCCTCCTTGAGGTTCTGGGCAATCCGCATCTGAAGCTGCCGCCGGTCATTCATGTGGCCGGCACCAATGGCAAGGGTTCGGCCACCGCCTTCTGCCGTGCGCTTCTGGAAGCGCAGGGCCTCTCTGTTCACGTCCACACCTCGCCGCATCTGGTGCGCTGGCATGAGCGCTATCGTATCGGCGTCAAGGGTGGTCGTGGGCAGATCGTCGACGATGCGCTCTTCGCCGATGCTCTGCGCCGTGTTGCCGAGGCCAATGGCGGCCAGCCTATCACCGTCTTCGAGATCCTGACGGCGGTCACCTTCATTCTCTTCTCCGAGCAGCCTGCAGACGTCGTCGTGCTTGAGGTCGGTCTCGGTGGGCGTTTCGATGCCACGAATGTCGTCGAAAATCCGGCTGTGTGCATCGTTCAGCCCATCTCGCTCGATCATCAAGCCTATCTTGGCGACCGCGTCGAGCTGATTGCCGCCGAGAAGGCCGGCATCATGAAGCGCGGTATTCCCGTGGTCATCGGCCATCAGGAATTCGACGGCGCCAAGGATGTGCTGATCAGCACCGCTGAGCGCCTCGGCTGTCCGCTGGCGGTCTTCGCCCAGGATTTCCTGGCTTATGAAGAATTTGGTCGCCTCGTTTATCAGGACGAGTTCGGTCTGATGGATCTGCCGCTGCCGCGCCTTCCCGGTCGCCACCAGATCGGCAATGCCGCAACGGCCATCCGCGCCGTGAAGGCAGCCGGCTATTCGGTGACGGAAGAGATCGCTGAAAAGGCGATGCTCTCAGTGGAATGGCCGGGCCGCCTGCAAAGGCTCACCGAGGGCCGCCTGGTAGAACATGCGCCTGAGGGCTCGGAGATCTGGCTTGACGGTGGTCACAATCCGGGTGCGGGCGAAGTGATTGCCGAGGCCATGGCCGCCATGGAAGAACGCCAGGCTCGGCCGCTGCATCTGGTCATCGGCATGATCAACACCAAGGACCCGATCGGCTTCTTCCGTGCCTTCGTCGATATCGCCCACAACGTCTATACCGTCCCGATACATGGCTCCGACGTTGGCCTCGACCCAGTGGCGCTCGCCCAGTCCGCAGCAGAGGCCGGACTGAAGGCGGTTCCGATGGGATCGCTGGCCCAGGCTTTGGATGCCATCCGTGAACGCAGCGAAGGCGGTGTTCCGCCGCGCATCATGATCGGCGGCTCGCTCTATCTCGCGGGCAATGTGCTCGCCGAAAACGGCACCATCCCCACATAAAAAAAGCCCGGCGAGAACCGGGCTTTTTCTTTGGTCATCAATGACGTGAGGCTTATGCAGCGCCGGCGATCCAGCTGGACAGCGCGGTCTTCGGTGCGGCACCCACCTTGATGTCAGCCACTTCGCCACCCTTGAAGACAGCAAGCGTCGGGATCGAGCGAACGCCGAACTGGGCAGCCAGTTCCGGGTTTTCATCGATGTTGAGCTTGGCGATCTTCACCTTGCCGGCGAGTTCGTTGGAGATTTCTTCGAGGCTCGGGGCAATCATCTTGCACGGGCCGCACCATTCAGCCCAGAAATCCACGACAACCGGTTCGGAAGCGTTGAGAACCTCGGCCTGGAAATTGGACTTGTCGACTTTAACGGTAGCCATGGGGCTCTCCCTTCAGAAATACGGAATTGACTAGATATGTGATGCCGCACGGCAGCAATTTCAATATGCGGTATCTCACGATGTTTCGAGGTCGGCAAGGGACCGCTGAAGAAGGCTGTCATCGAGGGGAATGAGGCTGCCGTTTTCGGTGTAGATCAACCAGCATTCGACTTGTTTGCCGGGATAAAGCGGCTGCAGGATCTCGCGGTAGATGGCGAGCTGTACCCGATGGGAGAGGGGCGCCTGTGCAGCCTCCAATGGAGGATTCCGGTTCGTCTTGTAGTCCGCGATGATGACCCGGTCGGGAAGCACTGTCATCCGGTCAATCCGCCCTGAAACAGCGCGCAGTTCACCCTTCAGCCGCATCGTTCCCATGACGGAAACTTCCGCTCGACTGCCGACGCTGAAAAGCGGGCCCAGGCTTTCGTCCTCCAGAACGGACATGACCGTCGAGACGAGCCTCTCCCGCTGCTCTGCGGTCCAGAACCGTGCGGCGCGGTTGGCATAGCGCTCGGCCGCCGTTCTCTGCTCCGAGGCTGGAAGGATTGGAAGGTTCTGTAGCAAGCGGTGGATGAGGCGTCCGCGCTGGAGGGCGAGATCGGCCTTCTCCGTCGTTGCAAAGAGGGCCGATGCCGTCAGCACATCCTCGTCGTCATCCACGACGATGCTGCCCGCGCCCGAAGGGCTCAAGGGTCGCGGCAGGCTGACTGGTGGCGGCAGCGGTTTCCAGAGCGTAGAGGGGAGGCTGTGGCTTTCTTCATTTTCGGTGTTCTCGGCGATTACCGGCAGATCCTGCTCAGCCTCGCCCAAGGACCAGCGCATCCCGGTCCAGCTACCGTCCGGCCCTTGAAACTCCATGGGGCGTGAGCGGATTTCATCCGAACTGAGCGCATGAGAGATCATTTTGTGCCAGATCTCGCCAGTGTCCTGCACGCCGCGATAGCCCGCCACGATCAGGCGATCTGCCGCGCGCGTCATCGCGACATAGAGCAGGCGGCGATACTCCTCTTCTGCCTGGCCCTTGCGCTTGTCCATGTCGCCTGCGGAGATCGAATTTCCGAGCGCCTTGGTCGGAACCCAGATCGGCAAGGCCCCGCCGTCGGGACTCTCGAGGATCCGGAGTTTGGCCACATGGTTGGAATTGAACGGCTTTGATCCACCATCGATGAGGAAGACGATTGGCGCCTCAAGCCCCTTCGAGGCATGCACCGTCATGATCCGGACTTCATTGCGCTCCTTGTCCTGCTCGCGCTTGACCTCCGGCGCCTCCATTTCCAGCGTCGAGACGAAGGACTGCAGGCCCGGCAGCCCGCTGGTTTCGAAGGACAGGGCAAAGGTCAGGAATTCGTCCAGGATATCGCTGACTTCGGAGCCGAGACGGCCCAGATAGGCCCGTCGACCGCCGTGAACGCTGAGCACGCGCGCATAGAAATCATGCACGGAGTATTCCCGCGCCTGCTCCAGAAACAGGCGAAGCAGATCGGACGTTCGCTTCCACGCCGCATCCGTCTCGGCCTGCGCCGCCAATCGGTCCCAGAGGCTTTGCCCCTCCGGCCGCTCGGCCGCCAGTTCCATCAGGGCGTCTTCGCTATGGTTGAAGAGGGGACTTTTCAGAAGGGACGCCAAGGAGAGGTCGTCGCCGGGTAGCAGCAGGAATCGCCCAAGTGCCAACAGGTCCTGCACCGCGATGTGACTGGTCAACTTCAGACGGTCGGCGCCGGCGACCGGTACATTGTAGGGACGCTTCAGAGAGCGGGTCAGTGCATTGACGAAACCGTCGCGTTTGCGGACGAGAACGAGAATGTCGCCCGGGCGGATCAGCCGCTTGTTGCCCTTCTCGATGATCGTCTCGCGGCCGACGATCTGGCTGATCTGGTGCGCCACGCGCCGTGCAAGAATGGCGGATGGCGCGCTTTCCGGCGTGGCGTCGAAAGGCGCGGTCCAGTCTTCGTCTTTCTCCTGCTTCTCGGCAGCGATCATGTCCCAGACGTCAACGGTACCGGGATGACCGATGCGGCTGGATTGATGCACGACGTCGGCGCCGGCAGCACTCAGGCCCCGATTGTTTTCCGAGAAACTGAAGACCTGGTCGACAGCGGCGAGCACGGATTGCGTCGATCGGAAGGAGAGCGGCAGACGCACCGTGTTGAAGCTCTGCCCACTCTCGGTTACGGCCCGTTCTGTCTGGCTTGCCTCCTGAGAGAACTGCTCTGGTCGTGCGCCCTGGAAGGAATAGATCGACTGCTTCTCGTCCCCCACGGCAAAGAAGGTTCGGATCTCCGGCCGAGCGCTCAAGCCGGTGAAAAAGTCCTCTCGGAGCGACCGGATCACGTCCCATTGCACGGGGCTTGTATCCTGTGCTTCATCGACGAGGATATGGTCGATACCCTGGTCCAGCTTGTAATGGACCCAGGCGCCAACATCGCCTCGCGTCAGCAGCCGGGCGGTGCGCACGATCAGATCCTCGAAATCGAGCTGCGAGCGCCGCCTCTTCAACTCCTCGTAGTCGGTGTCGAGACGCACGGCCAGCGTCAGCGCCGAACGCGTCGCCTCATACATACGGAAGATCCGCAGCCGGTCCCGCATGGCGACCACATGATCGCGGGCCGCGATGACAGCATCCTTGAGATCAGGCGCAACCTTGGTCATGGCGGCGGCAATCAGGGAACTGTCGGCCTTTGGGGCTTCCTGCGCGGTCAGGAAGGCCTGGTCGAGCAGCTTCGCACGCTCCAGCGGCTCCGTCTCCACCAGCGCCCGCTCCAGCACTTCCGCGACCGTGCGCACCTTCTCGCCGCCCTTTTCGAGCGCGAGCTGGATGTAACGGCTGAAATTGCCACCCGAAAGGCCGGCAAGCGGCCAGTATTCCTCGGCGCGACTGATCTCGCTTTCGAGCGGGCCAATACCAAGGCCTTTCCGCAGGGCGGCATCGAGACCACCGGTCCGTTCTGCGCGCAGTCTGAAGTCGCGGATCGCGTGTCTGTTGGCTACGGTGTCGGCGATGAGTGCTTCGAGCCCGCTTTCATCCGCAATGCTCAGCACCTGGGAAAAGGCTTCCGCCAGGCTGGCGTCGTTTTCCGTCGATGTCGCCGTCAGCAGCAATCGCCGCGCCTCGGCAAGGACGGTCACGGCCGCCCGATCATCGAGAACATTGAAATGTCCGGCGACGTTTGCCTCTAGCGGAAACTGATGGAGTAGCGCTTCGCAAAAGGCGTGGATCGTCTGGATCTTCAGCCCACCCGGCGTTTCCAGTGCCTTCGCGAACAGTCGGCGTGCAGCCGCAAGCGTGGCGCGATCCGGCTCCTTCTGCTCGATCGCCGCAATCCGCTTGGCCAATTCCCGATCGTCAAGCGTCGCCCACTCCGCGAGCCGCTCGAAGACGCGGTTCGACATTTCGGATGCTGCAGCCTTGGTATAGGTGAGGCAGAGAATGGAAGAGGGGCGGGCGCCTGCCAGCAGTAGCCGGATCACCCGCTGCGTCAGCACATGCGTCTTGCCGGAGCCGGCATTGGCCGACACCCAGGCCGACTGGCCGGGATGGGATGCGCGTGATTGGGCAAGCGTCGTCCAGTCGAGCCAGGCGGCGGGATCGCTGCCGGTCGGTAGCTCGTCCAGGGCAAAGCGCTGATCACTCATCGCCGGCTCCTTCCTCGGCTTCCGCCGTCGACCACTCCGCGACACGCGCCAAATGGTCGTATTCGCCGCCATAACTGTTCTGTTCTGCCGGGATCAGGCGGGACACATAACCGCGCTCGCCGCTCTGCAGCGCCTGAACGAAGCGACCGAGCTCGTCGACCGATTGCGTCGCTAGCTCGACGGCCGATTTCTTGCTGTCGCCGCGCGTTGCCATCTCGTTGTTCACCTGATCTGCCGAGAACCGGTCGCCGGGCCTCAGGCGCACGTAAACGAGATTGAGAGGCTTCATGTCGCCGGCAGGCTTGAAAGCGCCTTGAAGAAGGGCCGCCGCTTCTAGCGCCAGCTGTGGATCGAGCAGGCTGCGTGCCTGGTTGGCGCTCGGGTTTAGGCCCGTCTTGTAGTCGATGATATCGGCAAAGCCGCCACCCCTGACATCGATGCGGTCGGCAATCCCGCTGATGGTGATATCGACGGGGCGGAGCAGGACATTGCCGCGCACTTCCGTCAGTGATCGCTTCACTTCCGGTCTGCGCTCGCGTTCCCAGGTGAGGAAGGCCGACGCGACGCTATAGAAGCGCTGCCGCCAGACAATATCGATGTGCAGCGGCAGGGCTTCTGTCAGGAACTCCTCATCCGTGATCCTATGCAGGATATTGATCGCGTCCAGCCGGGCAGGGTCATGATACTCGCGGATAAACCGCTCGACGATCCGGTGGTAGAGTGTTCCGCGCTCGGCCGCTCCCGGATCCTGGTTGAAGGCATCGATTGGATCGAGGCGGAGGATTCGCCGCGCATAGATCGCGTAGGGATCGCGCCGGAAGCGCCCGACCTCGGAAAAGCTGAAGGCGCGCGGCTGGAGTTCGGCGCGCGGCCGTGGCGCAGGCCGCTGTGCCGGCGCCTGGTTTTCGCCCTGGTCGATGAGATCGGCGTAACGGCGATAGATCTGCCCCCGCTGCCGCATCTCGTCTTCAAGCAGCGGCCCCCCCAATGCCATTAGTCGCTGGAGCCAGCGCGAGGCAACCGTCGGTGCCGAACCTTGCCGAAGGGATCGTGAAAAGATCAGCTTGCGGGTGCCGCAGGTCATCTGAAAATCATGGGCCACCTGGCCGATCTGCCGTTCCGGTGGCTCAAGACCTACTTCCGTCTTCATGACGCGCGACAGGAAGGGGTTGTTCTTGGTCTGCCCTGGCCAGCTGCCTTCGTTCATCCCGCCGATCACCATCATGTCGACATTCTGCAGGCGGGCTTCGAGTGTGCCGAAGATGAAGACGCGCGGATGCCGCATGGCGCGCGGCTTGACCGCCTGGCCAGCCATCAGCGCCGTCAGGATATCCACCCATTGCGCGCCGTCCGCCTCGATCTGGCCGTCTGTTTCCAGCACTTCGGCCAGCAGGCGTGCCAGAGCTTCACCCGCTGCATTGCCCCAGAGGCCGGCAAGATCGCCCCGCTCGTCGATGGTGACGGCCTCGAGCACCCGGCCCGTGCGTTCCGCCCAATCGCTGAGCGTCAGTTGCTGAGACAGAACACGTCCGTCGCGCGACCGGACCAGGGATGAGACAAGTGGCTCGACGGCCGCGGTGACTCGTTGCGCAAGTGTCCGTGCGAGTTCGATCTCCTCCGCGCTGATGGATATCCGCCATTGCGGCTTGTGCCGGTCTGCGAGATGCGTCTCCAGCCCTTCGGCGAAGAGCGCTTCCATATCAGCGAGATCGAGGCTTTTGAGACCGCCACGTAGTGCGATTCTTTCGAGGGCGTCAGCCGCCTTGCGCATATCCTCGGCCGAAAATCCGAAACGCGCCAGCGGATGCTTAATCACGGAGACGATCGCAACCGGATCGCCCGGCCGCAGGCAGGCCTCCGCCACCACTTGCGTCAGCATGGCAGCCTGTGTCCCCGTCATCGGCGTACCAGCCGAATCGTCCGCCTCGATCCCGAAGCGGGCAAGCTCCGACATCACCCGCCGCGCCAGAGCACGATCCGGCGTGATGAGCGCCACCCGGCTCTCCGGGTTCTCCGAAGCCTGCTCCAGCCCCAGACGAAGCGCGATGGCGATTGCCGTCGCTTCCTCGCGCTCGTTCGCCGTCTCGATGAGCGCGACCTCGCGGAATGCGTCGAGCACCCTATGATCATCGATACCCCCGCGCCAGGCTTTCCAGGTGTCTGTCGCCTCCGCAGGCGCCATCGCACGGGACAGAAATTCGGCACGGTCTCTAAGAGCCTGCGCAGCGGGTTCCAGCACCTGGACATCAGCGCGCTCAAGCTTCATGTGGCGAAGCAGATGGGCGAGGCCATATTGCGGATGCCCGCGAACGGCCGGGCTCGGTCGTATGAGAGAGATATCCCGATCGTTCAGCTTCAGCCAGTCTTCGTCCGGCATGTCGAGATCGAGCCCCGGTAAAACCACGACCCCTTGGTCGAGTTCTGCAATGGCTGCGATCAATTCAGTCGCTGCCGGGATCGAACCCGTCGAGCCCGCAACGATGACGGGCCCAGCTGCACCCTGTCTGCGAAAACGCTCAGCTTCGGCACGCAGCACGGCATCGCGGTGGCGCGCCGGAGAGGATCGCACCAATTCCTGCAGTCGCGCCGGCCAGAAGCTGGTGGCGATCTTGAGAAACTCCAGAGTCAATTGCCACCAGGACCCGAAGTCGGCGGATTGAAGCTTCTCCAGATCGCTCCAGTCACATCCTTCCGTCTCCGCCGCCTCGATCAGTTCGACGAGTGCCCTGGCCAGCCAGACGGCATCTGCCGGGCTCGCCGGTGCCACAAGCGGCGTATCGGCATGGATCGACCGCACGATCTCCGGCAACTGGTTGCGCCAGGCAAGGATGAGCCGTGCCAGTTCGAGGAGCATCACGGTGCCGCTGACAGGCGGTGCAAGGTCCATCAGCAGGGGCGCATCAAGGTCGAAAAAGCCGCTGTCGTCGTCGGTCTCTCCGAGTGTGCGGATATCGGGAAGGATGGCAGCGCGCCCGCCGAGCAGATCGACGAATTCTGAGCGCAGCACGCGCGCCGCGCGGCGCGTGGGCACGAGCAGCGTCACGCCTGCCAGCGAAAGCGGGTCCGTAGGGTCGTAGCGAAAGCTTTCGGTCAATCGCCCGTCGAGCAGCGCTTCCGTCAGCGTCCTGAGAAAGGGCCGACCTGGAGGGATCGTCAACAGACGCGGCGCCGCGCCCGCCATCTCAGGCGCTCCCGCCGTATCGGGCAACCACGGCTTCGGCAGGTGCTATCGCGTCAGGTGTCCCGACCGTCAGCCATTGTCCCTGAAGCGGTGTGCCGAACAACCGTCCGGCTGAAATCGCACGATCAAAATAGATGTTCAGGTTGAAGGGGCCATCAGGGGCGTCGTGGAGGAGATGCGGCATCAGAGCCAGCGCACCAGCGTAAACGACCGGGTTCGGGGCGTCGGCAACATAGCGGGTGAGCCGCCCGTCTGCCGCCATCGAGAAATCGTTCTTGCCATTGTGGCCTGTGGTGCGTTCCTGATCCACGCAGAGCATGGACATGTCCATGCGCGAGGGATCGAACTGCTGCGCTAGCCGGACAAGATTGCTGGACTCACCCTCCGGCTCGCCAATCCAGAACAGATCGGCATTCATGACCAGCGCTGGCCGGTCTTGCTCGAGCAGCTTGAGACCTTTTGCCAGGCCGCCGCCAGAATCCATCAGCCTGTCTCGCTCATCCGAGATCCGGATCTCCGCGCGCTTCTCTTTTGCGAGATGCGCTTCCATCTGGTCGGCGTGGTGATGGACATTCACCACGATCCTTTCGACGCCCGCCGCAACAAGCGTATCGATCACATAGTCGATCATCGGCTTTCCGCCGATACGAACCAGCGGCTTTGGGGTTGTCTCTGTAATGGGGCGCATCCGCGTACCGAGTCCGGCCGCGAGCACCATGGCTTGCTTGATGATCATTTTGCTCAGGCCGGTGATTCGGGAAGCTCGATTCCAGCCTCTAAGCACCAGTTCCGCAAGGGGGCGAGAACAGGATGCTCAAAAGCCACGTTGAGATGCCAGAGGGTCCGCGGCAGATGGCGCATATAGCCCGGCTTGCCGTCTCGTTCCTTCAGTCGGACCCAGAGCCCGTTCAGCTTGCAGGCTCGCTGCGCCGACATGATCGCCCAACTCTTCAGGAATGCGGCTTCATCGAAGCCCGATATTCTCGACCGCGCGGAAAGATAGTCGGCCATCAATTGATCCATGAGCGGACGCTCGATCGTCACCCGCGCATCCTGAACCAGAGAAACCACATCATAGGCGGCTGGCCCGATCATGGCATCCTGGAAGTCGATCAAACCGACCCTATCATGGCCTTCGCGGTTGCCCCGCCAGATGATGTTGGGCGAGTGGAAGTCACGCATCACAATGGATGTGTCGGCATCCGCCAGTTCGTCGATCAATCGGTCCCAGATGGCGAGATAGCGCGTACGCTCTTCCGTCGTTGCCGGCTTTCCAACGCGTTTCCAGGGCAGGTGCCAATCGAGTAGCAGTTCGACCTCGAATTTCATGGCTGCGCGATCGAAATCCGGGATCCTGTGCCGATGACCGCCCGGGATGACGATTTCGCGTTCGAATGCCGTGTCGTGAATGGCAGCGAGGCAAGCGGCACTGGCGCGGTAGCGCTCCGCGATCGGCTTGCCCTGATGGTCGATCACGCCCTCTTCACCGAGATCTTCGAGAAGCAGGATGCCTGCATCAAGGTCCTGGGCTAGCACTTTCGGCGCCGCAAAACCCCGCTCTCTCAAAGCCTGGCCGATGGCGACGAAGGGCCGGACATCCTCTGCGAGATGCACGAGCTGCGAATACGGTTTCCCGTCGCGAATCGGTGGACCATTCGGCCGTTTGGGCGCATCCATCAGAACAAGACGCGTACCTCCGTCGGCAGGGTAGACATGTTCATAGGCGCGGTTTGAGGCGTCGCCCGTCAGGTGGCGTCTGTGCGCATCCTTGCAGCCGTTTGCGTCGAGGAAGCGTCTGATATCGGCAACGCGGCGCAGCCTTGCCAGTTTCGCCTCCGGAGCCCGGATGGACAGGTCACGCCCACCGTCGGACGCAAATGCGAAACTGATCTCGATCCGGTTCTTCGGTAGCGCGCGGCCTGCTTTGCCGGGCCATTCAACGAGGCAGATGCCCTCGGCCAGGGCCTCCTCCAGTCCGAGTTCGTCGAGCTCGCTCGGATCGGACAGGCGGTAAAGATCGAAATGCGCGACGGGGATCCGCAGCTCGTAGTTCTGCACCAGCGTAAAGGTCGGACTGGGAACGTCCAGATCCGGATCATCCGCAAGGGCTCGGATCAAGGCTCGGCTCAGCGTGGATTTCCCGGCGCCAAGGTCGCCCTCTAGCGCGATGCAATCACCGACCTGAAGCGCGAGAAGCAAATCCTCGCCGAACAGTGCGGTGGCACGGTCGTCGGCGAGGTGGATGGCAAGCGGGGTGGGCTCGGCGCTCATTCGGCGGCGGCGATCATCTGCGGTAGACTAGCAGAGGGGATGCGGCAGTGAACCGTGGTTCCGCGGCCCGGCTCGCTTTCGATCTTCACTTCACCCTTGTGCAGGTTGACGAAGCTCTGGACGATCGAGAGACCAAGACCCGGCCCGCTACGCTTGCCGCCCTTGGCACTCGTCGAGAAGCGGTCAAAGGCCGAGGACACAAGGTCGGCGCTCATGCCGCAGCCGTTGTCACTGACTGAAAAGGCGAAATCATTGGCCTCGCGCCAGCATTTCATCGAGACGACCGAGCCTTCGGGGGCGTAGTTCACGGCATTGGTCAGGATCTTGATGAGGATCTGCTTCAACCGCTGCCGGTCGGCAATCAGATGACCAAGCTGCGCGGGAGCGGCGATCTCCAGCGTCACGCCGCCTTCCTGCAATCGGTCGGTCATCTGCATCGAGACATCGTCGAGAAGATCGCTCAGATCGATTTCCGAATAGTCCAGCTGCATGATCCCGGCATCGACAGTCGCGAGATCGAGGATGTCGTTGACGATGGTCAGCAGGACTGACGAGGAGGTCGAGATATGGTCGATATATTCGGCCTGCCGTTCGTTGAGCGGTCCGATCGTCGGTGTCTTCAGGAGATCGGTGAAGCCGATGATGTTGGTGAGCGGCGAGCGAAGCTCGTAGGAGACGTGCTGGACGAAATCGTTCTTCAGCTCGTCTGCCTTCTGCAGCGCTTCGTTCTTCTCCTTCAGCGCCCGTTCCGCACGAACGCTGTCGGTCATGTTCACGAAGGTGAGCATGGTCTGCGCATTCGGCAGCGGTGTTACGGCATAATCAAGCACCAGGCCGGAATAGAGCTCCAGCGTGCCCTGACTGGACGGACGCTCGTCCTCGAAACTGGTGATCATCTTGCCGAACGCCTTCCAGCCGTCCGGCTTGTCGTAGGACGTCCCGCAGGCAGCTTCGAGCAGGCGGATATGGGTGCCAACAGCGGCCTGCGCTTCGGTGATGCCCCAGAGGGCACGGAAGGCGGGATTGGACAGCTGGATCCGGCCATCTGGGCCAAAAACGGCGACGCCTTCTGATAGGTGGTCGATGGTTTCGCCCTGCACCTGCACGAGGGTGTTGTAACGGGTCTCCAGATTGACCTGTTCCGTCAGGTTCTCGAACACCCAGGTGGCGCCACCCTGCGGATGGGCTGACGCGATCACCCGAAGCGTCTGGCCGTTCGGCAGATGCCAGAGGTCCGTCTGCGTCTCCAGAGCGCGGTAGACGGAAAGGCAATTTTCCTTCCACGCCTTCCAGCTCAGCTGTTCCGGCAGCTTGTGCGCCGCACGAAGCCGATCGAGCAGTTCGGCATGATCGGGACGGCTTTCGAGGAACTTGGCTTCGAGACCCCAAAGCTGCTGGAAAGCCTGATTGTAGAATTGCAGGCGGCGGTCGGCATCGAAAATGGCCACCGGCGTTGCCAGATGGTCCAGCGTGTCGGCATGGCTCTTCAGCGTCCGGGTCAGGTCTTCCCGGAGCGTCTCTGCGGACGAGACGTCGATCGCCATGCCACAGGAGCCCGCCGGACCCCTCACATCGACGACATCGAAAAAGGTCCGAGCGCCACGAACGGCCGTCGAGACGGTATCCTGGAAAGGGGATTCCGGGGTCGCTGAGGCCTTAATCTTTTCCCGGGTGAGGGTGCCCAGAATTTCGCGCCCCTCCTGCACCGCCTGTTGCGGCGAGCTTGCCTCCACGGCGTCGCTATAGGCCTGGTTGACCCAGACCAGGCGGCCTTCGCCGTCGCGCTGCCAGACAGGCTGCTCGATGGAATCGAGAAGCGATTCAAAGGTAGCGATAGAACTACGCAGGCGGTTGCGCTCGATCTTCAGTTCGGCCAGTTCGGCACGCAGGTTGTCGAGGGCAACGAAATGCGCATAAGCGCGACCGCCGTAGAGCTTGCCTTGAACCTCCAGAACTTCACCGCGCTGGGTTTCGACGACGAGGTCGAAGGACTTCGCGTTCAGCCGCAGACCTTCGATGGCGCGTTCGACTTCGCTTGCCGAATGTGGCTTCAGCCAACGGCCGAAAGCCAGAAAGTCCGGGTCCTGCTGGGGAGCACCTGTCTCCGCCGGAAGCTGGCCAAGCAGTTCAGTTTTGCCGTTATGGCCTTCCCAGATCACCGTGCGCCGGTTCTTGTCAGCGATCAGGGTCTGGTACCGAGAGATCTTGTGCTGGCTGTCCGAAAAAGCAGAGCGCAGTTCGCGCACTTCGACATCAAGCCTGTTGCGCTGGCGAAGCAGAACGGCCGCGAAGATCAAGGCTGCAGAGACCGAGCCGAGGAGCACGGCATAACCCGCCACATCGGCGCTGTCGAAGCCGCGCAGCGGAGCCGCAGCGGTCTGGGCATGCGCGAGGCTGGGCGTGATGATGCCCACAAGTGCGCTACCGCAGGTCAGCAAGCGGCGCATGGCTGCAACGGCTGGGCGCTGTGCGACCTTGCGGAGCACCGCGGTTGTCAGGTTTGATGTTGGCCGCCAGAGGCTTGGAAAACCGGCCGTCATAGCCGTATCCCGCTGACGCGGGGTGCGTTGATGTACCGACATTCTCGGTCTGTCTCCGTCTTATTATGTGCCGCATCGTCGACAAGACATCCGTATCCGCGGAGCGCTCGTGCAGTCCACGAATCAAGTTCTAAAACAATACCTTTGATGGATAGGGTCGGGAAGGCCGGGGCCCAAAAAAGAAAGCGGCGCCCTTGTCAAGGCGCCGCCCACTAGATGTAGATATTATCCAGCTATATTTTAATAGCGATAGTGTTCGGACTTGAACGGACCCTGGGTCGTGACGCCGATATAGGCTGCCTGTTCGTCCGAAAGCTGCGTCAGCTTCACGCCGAGCTTTTCGAGGTGCAGACGAGCGACCTTTTCGTCGAGGTGCTTCGGCAGAACATAGACGCCCGGCTTGTATTCGTCGTTCTTCGCAAACAGCTCGATCTGGCCGAGAACCTGGTTGGTAAACGATGCCGACATCACGAAGGACGGGTGGCCAGTTGCGTTGCCGAGGTTCAGCAGGCGGCCTTCCGAGAGAAGGATCATGCGGTTGCCCTTCGGGAACTCGATCATGTCGACCTGCGGCTTGATGTTCGTCCAACGCAGGTTCTTCAGGGAAGCGACCTGGATCTCGTTGTCGAAGTGGCCGATGTTGCCGACGATCGCCATGTCCTTCATCTCGCGCATGTGCTCGATGCGGATGACGTCCTTGTTGCCGGTGGTCGTGATGAAGATGTCGGCCGAGGAAACGACGTCCTCGAGCGTGACAACTTCAAAGCCGTCCATGGCGGCCTGCAGGGCGCAGATCGGGTCGACTTCCGTCACCTTGACGCGGGCGCCGGCACCACGCAGCGAGGCGGCCGAACCCTTGCCGACGTCGCCGTAGCCGCAGACGACGGCAACCTTGCCGGCCATCATCACGTCGGTACCGCGGCGAATGCCGTCAACCAGCGATTCCTTGCAGCCATACTTGTTGTCGAACTTGGACTTTGTGACCGAGTCGTTGACGTTGATGGCCGGGAAGGGGAGGAGGCCCTTCTTGGCGAGTTCGTAAAGGCGGTGCACGCCCGTGGTGGTTTCTTCGGTCACGCCCTTGATGGCATCGCGCTGCTTGGTGAACCAGCCAGGCGTGGCGGCCAGGCGCTTCTTGATCTGCGCGACCAGAATTTCTTCTTCTTCCGACTGCGGGTTCGAAAGAACGTCCTCACCGGCTTCGGCACGGGCGCCAAGCAGGATGTACATGGTGGCGTCGCCACCGTCGTCGAGGATCATGTTGGACAAGCCACCGTCAGTCCACTGGAAGATCTTGTCGGTGTAGTCCCAGTAGTCCGTCAGCGACTCGCCCTTGATCGCGAAGACCGGAATGCCGGCAGCAGCGATTGCCGCAGCAGCATGGTCCTGCGTCGAGAAGATGTTGCAGGATGCCCAACGGACCTCGGCGCCGAGCGCGACAAGGGTCTCGATCAGGACGGCGGTCTGGATCGTCATGTGCAGCGAACCTGTGATGCGCGCACCCTTCAGCGGCTTGCTCGCCCCGAATTCTTCGCGGCAGGCCATCAGGCCCGGCATTTCGGTTTCAGCGATGCTGATTTCCTTGCGGCCAAAATCGGCAAGACCGATATCGGCGATCACATAGTCATGTTTGCTCATGGGGTTCTCCGGCTGGATCCGATCCGATCCGCAATTCATGGCGGATGGACAAACTGGCTCTCCCGCAGATCTGTCTGCAGGGCTTGTCTGTGTTCTAGCAGGGAAAGGCGTCAAACGCAATCTGACATAAAGAAGTCTTTATGTCTTTATGTCGCGATGCTTTACATCTCTTCACCAAAGCGATCGGCGACGAGCGCCGAGAGGGCGTTCATCACATCCTGCGCCTGGTTGCCCGAGGCTGAGACTGAGATGGAGCAGCCGGGGCTGGCAGCCAGCATCATGAGCCCCATAATCGATGTGCCGCCGACGGTGGTGCCGTCTTTCGATACGCTGACTGTCGCGTCAAAGCCGCTGACGGTCTGAACGAACTTGGCCGAGGCCCGGGCGTGGAGGCCGCGCTTGTTGATGATCAGCAGATCACGCGAGATCATGTCGCTCATCGTTTCACTTACCACTCAACACGCGGCTAGCGACATTGATGTATTTCCGTCCGGCTTCCGAAGCCTCTACGAGCGAGCGATCCATGTCGTTATCGCCGCGAACGCCTGCAAGCTTGATCAGCATGGGGAGATTGACCCCGGCGATGACTTCGATGCGACCGGTGTTCATGACAGAGATGGCGAGATTGGAAGGCGTGCCGCCGAACATGTCGGTCAGGATGATGACGCCATGCCCATCATCCGCGCGCAAGACGGCATCGAGAATGTCCTGGCGGCGCTGATCCATGTCATCTTCGGGGCCGATCGAAACGGTCTCGATGAATTTCTGTGGGCCTACGACATGCTCCACCGCGTGGTGAAACTCTTCAGCCAGCTTGCCATGCGTGACAAGCACAAGTCCGATCATTCTTAACTGCCCCTTAGCGCAACTCTCGCCGAATAGCTCAAGATTGGCGTTTCGTCCATCAGTGGGTCGCCATCTTGTCGATCAAAGCGGGAAGTGCAAGCCAAAACAGCGTGTGTTTCATCCACTTGTCTGCAGACTGCGGATCCGTGCGAAGATCAAGCTCAGCGGAAATCTGCTCCACAAGGGCAATCGGATGGCGGGCAGGCGAATGGTGGGAGTGACCTCGGCGACCTCATCGTCGGGCGGAAGCCGGTCCACCTCATCGCCTGATACCGGCAATATCGCGTAGTGAAGATCCGCCTCTGCAACATGAGGGACGGAGACGATGCCGCTGTAGCGCAACTCCATCAGTCCGCGGATCGAACCCGGACCCGCCGCAATGATCGTTTCGCCACGCTGAGACACCAGCACGCGGTCATCCGAGATCAGTGCGCTGGAACAGCCCATCAGCTTGGCCTCTGACAGACAATCGAAAGCAAGGCTCGATTTGCTGCTTCCGGATGGTCCGAGGAAGAGAAGCCCGATGCCATCCACGGTGATAGCCGTCCCGTGGATGTTCTCGGGCGTTTCGCTCATGTGGGGGTGCCCACAGGCAGCGATAGAACGAAGCGAGCGCCGGTGATGCGGCCCGTGGCCGGATCCATCACATTCTCGGCCCTCAACGTGCCGCCATGCGCTTCTGCAATCTGCCGGCTGATCGAAAGACCAAGGCCGGAGTTCTGGCCGAAGCTCTCACCCTCGGGGCGGTCGGTATAAAAGCGCTCGAAGATACGGTCGATATCTTCGGCCTGAATGCCGGGACCGTTGTCCTCGACCTGGATAAGGCATCGGCTCTTGTTGCGTGAAAGCTTGACCAGGATCCGGCCGGTTTCCTCAGGCACGAAGGAACGGGCGTTCTCGATCAGGTTGGTCACGATCTGGCCGAGGCGGAGATCATGCCCGTTGACGAGGAAATTCTGGTTCGAGCCCTGCTTGTGGTCCACCACGCAGTCGATCTTCACTACCTTCTTGCCGCTTCGGATCTCCCGAGAGATATCGACAAGGCTAGAGATCAACACCTCCAGGTCAACCGGCTTGGCATCCGAGCGCGCAAGCTCGGCGTCGAGCCGCGATGCATCCGAGATGTCGCTGATCAGACGGTCGAGGCGGCGAACATCGTGCTGGATGATGTCCATCAGCCGCTGCCGGGATTGATCGGTCTTTGCCAGAGGCAGGGTTTCGACGGCGGAACGAAGGGATGTCAGCGGGTTCTTGAGTTCGTGGCTGACATCGGCAGCAAAGCTCTCGATCGCGTCGATACGATCGTAAAGCGCCGTCGTCATCTCGCGAAGTGCGATCGAGAGGTTTCCGATTTCATCCTGACGGATCGAGAAGTCGGGGATCTCCTCGCGTTCCTTGGCGCCACGGCGAACGCGGATGGCGGCTGCCGAAAGCCTACGCAACGGGTTGGCGATGGTCGAGGACAACAGCAGCGACACGACAATGTTCACCAGGGTCGCCACCCCGAAAACGCGCAGGATGGCGAGGCGTTCTGCATGCACGATCTTGTCGATATCACCGGCCTGCGTGGAGAGCAAAAGCACGCCGAGCACCGCACGTGACCGTTGGACGGGAACCGCCACCGATACGATCAGCTCGCCCTGATCCGTTACGCGAACCACGGCGCCGCGCACACCGGTCAGCGCGTTCATCACCTCCGGATAGATCGAGCCATCTCCGCCCGGCGCTTCGCGGTAAACCGGCAGGTTTCCGGGCTGCAGGATGGTATTGAAGAGGCGCGTGATCCAGTCGGTGAAGCTGGTGGAATCGTTGTCGACTGGCGGCAGGTCGAAGCGCAGCACCTGGCCGCGCGAATAGAGATGCCGGGAATCCAGCAGAAGATTGGCATCGGCATCGAACAGGCGGGCGCGGATCCGCGTCGGCGAGATCAGGCGTCGAAGAACCGGGGCCACGCGTTCCGGATTGATCGGGAACTCCAGGTCTTCGTCGTTCGGAACAGGCGTGATGCTCTGCCCGGCCTGGAGCTCGAGCAGCTTTTCCGGATCGATCGTGATCGAATTCGTATCGACCGAGGCCGAAGCCGAGACGGCTGCAGCGATGATCTCGCCCTGTGTCAGCAGGCTTTCCACGCGGGCATCGATCAGCCCCTCGCGGAACTGGTTGAGATACATGATGCCGCCGACCAGCACGATCAGCGCGGCGAGGTTGAAGAAGACGATTCGGCGTGTCAGGCTCGAGAAGAGCGCGTGGCCGAAGATCCGCCGGATGAGCGTGAAGGGATGGGTGAACAGCCGACGCTGTTCGGAGCCGGATTCCGGCTCCTCCAGATGTCCCTCGTCAACCTGCTGGGTCAAACCTTTACCTTTCGCCCGTCTGCATTGGCCGAAGCGGCCATGACGACGAGACCTTACGCTGCTTCGCGGAAGCGGTAGCCCACACCGTAAAGGGTTTCAATCATGTCGAAGTCGGTATCGACCATCTTGAACTTCTTGCGCAGTCGCTTGATGTGGCTGTCGATGGTCCGGTCGTCGACATAGACCTGCTCATCGTAAGCGGCATCCATCAGAGCATCGCGGCTCTTCACGACGCCGGGGCGCTGTGCCAGCGAGTGAAGGATCAGGAATTCGGTGACGGTCAGCGTGACCGGATCGCCCTTCCAGGTGCAGGTGTGGCGCTCCTGATCCATGACCAGCTGGCCACGCTCCAGTGTGCGCGCCTGTTGTTCTGGGCTCCCCTTGGCGGGGCCGCCACCGGCCGCCAGAGTCTCACGGCTCGCCGAGCGTCGCAGGATCGCCTTGACGCGCTCGACCAGCAGGCGCTGCGAAAACGGCTTGGTGATGAAGTCGTCGGCGCCCATCTTCAGGCCAAAGAGTTCGTCGATCTCCTCGTCCTTGGAGGTGAGGAAGATCACCGGAATGTCGGACTTCTGACGCAGGCGGCGCAGGAGCTCCATGCCGTCCATACGCGGCATCTTGATGTCGAAGATGGCCAGCTGCGGCGGACGGGCGAGAAGACCGTCGAGAGCCGAGGCGCCATCGGTGTAGGTTTCGACCTTGTAGCCTTCCGCTTCGAGTGCAATCGAAACCGAAGTCAGAATGTTGCGGTCGTCATCCACGAGGGCGATCGTCTGCATAGTGTACGTCTCCGTCATCGTTGCGCTGCTCCTGGTTCGTCCAGCCCAGCTCTGGTTCCATGGCAGTGCGATATGAGGATAAAGGTGGAACAAATTGTGGCAGAGGGGAAGGGGCGTGCCGAGCAGATTTCGGTCCAACGGCAAATTCGCTCCTCTTATCTCCGTCTTTCGACGTGGAATGGAAGCGGAACTAAACGATTTAAAAAGGCCATTTTCCAGTTTAAATCGATTAAATAATTGATATCATTATATTTTTTAGAGTACTACCTTGCTTTTCGAGCCGGTGCCGTTTAGTTTTCCCTCATTCAGTTCTGGCCCATGTGAGAGGAAGGCGCACCCATGGAGGAATTCGGCGTGAGGAACCCGGCTGCGGGTATCGCGGATATCGGCTTGGGGAAGGCCGCCAGCGTTCGCTACAACTTCCTGGAGGCCGCTCTTTACGAAGAGGCTATCCGTCGCGGCGAGGCCGAGCTTACACCCGATGGTGCGCTGCGCGCACTGACCGGCCAGCACACGGGCCGTTCCGCCAAGGACAAATTCGTCGTTCGCGATGCAAAGACCGACGACCAGATCTGGTGGGACAACAACAAGCCGATGTCGCCCGAGCATTTCGCCGTGCTGCATCAGGACATGCTGGCCCATGCCGAGGGCAGGGACCTCTTCGTGCAGGATCTAATCGGCGGCGCGGATGCAGACAATGCTCTGCTGACTCGTGTCGTGACCGAATTCGCTTGGCACTCGCTCTTCATCCGCAACTTGCTGATCCGTCCGGAGCGTGAAGCTTTGGAAGGCTTCCTGCCCAAGTTGACGATCATCGATCTGCCGAGCTTCCGCGCCGATCCTGCCCGTCATGGCTGCCGCACCGAGACGGTCATCGCTTGCGACCTGACCAACGGCATCGTCCTCATCGGCGGCACGTCCTATGCCGGTGAGATGAAGAAGTCGGTCTTCACCGTGCTCAACTATCTCCTGCCGTCCAAGGGCGTCATGCCGATGCATTGCTCGGCCAATGTCGGCCCTGATGGCGACGCCGCTGTCTTCTTCGGCCTGTCCGGCACAGGCAAGACCACGCTGTCGGCTGATCCGAAGCGTACCCTGATCGGTGATGACGAACATGGCTGGGGTGAAAACGGCATCTTCAACTTCGAAGGTGGCTGCTACGCCAAGACCATCCGTCTTTCGGCAGAAGCCGAGCCGGAGATCTTCGCCACGACCAAGCGCTTCGGCACCGTGCTTGAAAACGTCATTCTGGACGAAAACCGCGTTCCGGATTTCAATGACGGCTCGCTGACGGAAAACACGCGCTGCGCCTATCCGCTGCATTTCATTCCGAATGCATCGGAGACCGGTATCGCGCCGCATCCGAAGACGATCATCATGCTGACGGCCGATGCCTTCGGTGTTCTCCCGCCGATCGCCAAGCTGACGCCAGAACAGGCCATGTACCACTTCCTGTCCGGCTACACGGCAAAGGTAGCCGGAACCGAAAAGGGCGTCACCGAACCGGAAGCGACCTTCTCGACCTGCTTCGGCGCCCCCTTCATGCCGCGTCACCCGACGGAATACGGTAACCTGCTTCGCGATCTGATCGCACGTCACGAGGTCGATTGCTGGCTGGTGAACACCGGCTGGACCGGCGGCGCTTATGGCACGGGGAACCGCATGCCGATCAAGGCGACCCGTGCGCTTTTGACGGCGGCTCTCACTGGTGAGCTGAAAAAGGTCGAGATGCGCACCGATGCAAACTTCGGCTTCGCCGTTCCGGTCGCCGTCGGTGGCGTCGACACGAAGATCCTCGACCCACGCTCAACCTGGGCCGACGGCGTCGCCTACGACGCGCAGGCCAAGAAGCTGGTCGGCATGTTCATCGACAACTTCGCCAAGTTCGAAGCCCATGTCGATGGCAAGGTCCGCGACGCAGCCCCGGGCATTCGTCTCGCGGCCGAGTAATCTGCTGATTTGACGACCATGAAGAGGCCCGGCATGTTTGCCGGGCCTCTTCTGCTTCCGGCTTGCCTTTGAAGTCTTTGCGGCCGATATGGGAGCCGAGAAAGAGACCGATGACATGGCAAGCGAACCGCTAGAGATCAACAACCGCATTACGATCGCCGGCTGGGAGCTGACGGAACAATTCGTGCTGGCCGGCGGCCCGGGCGGCCAGAACGTCAACAAGGTCTCGACCGCCGTTCAGCTCTTTTTCAATCTGCTCGGATCGCCCGCGCTGAATGATCGCGTGAAGCAGAACGCCGCCAAGCTCGCCGGCAAACGCCTGTCCAAAGAAGGCGTGCTGATGATCGAGGCGAGCCGCTTCCGCAGCCAGGACCGTAATCGCGAAGACGCGCGCGACCGCCTGAAGGAGCTGCTGCTTGAAGCGGCCAAGCCACCACCGCCGCCCCGCAAGAAGACCAAGCCCACCAAGGGTTCGATCGAACGGCGCCTCAAGGCCAAGTCCGGACGTTCGGATGTGAAGAAGATGCGCGGCAAGCCGGCGGGAGATTGAGCATGGCTGAAACGAAAGCCGAGATCAGCCTCCAATCCGGTCTTCGTTATCTCCCGGGCCGCCTGTCACGGGCCGAGCAGGAAGAGCTGGTCGATATCATTCGCGGGGTTGTGGTCGAGGCGCCGCTCTATGTTCCTGTCATGCCCGGCTCAGGCCGCCCCATGTCGGTGCGCATGACGAATTGCGGCCCGCTTGGTTGGGTCACCGACAAGGAGAGGGGTTATCGTTACCAGCCGTCTCATCCGCTAACGGGCAAACCCTGGCCCGACATCCCGCAGGTTTTGCTTGACCTATGGCGCGAGCTCTCAGGCTATCCCAAAGATCCCGAAGCATGCCTCGTCAATTTCTATGCCGATGACGCCAAGATGGGCCTGCACCAGGATCGAGATGAAACCGACTTGTCGGCCCCGGTCCTCTCGATTTCGCTTGGAAACACCTGCCTGTTCCGCATCGGCGGTCTATCCCGCACTGACCGGACGAAATCCTTGAAGCTGGATAGCGGCGATCTTTTCATCCTCGGTGGCGAAGGTCGACTGTGCTTCCATGGCGTCGACCGCATCTATCCCGGAACCTCGACCCTTCTGAAATCCGGCGGCCGCATCAACCTGACGCTTCGTCGGGTCAACCCATAGCCGGCGATCGATCGCTTACAGTTTTCTGAGCGCCACTGTCTCGACGAGGTGGTTATCACCCTTACGCAGGATCAGATCAGCCCGCGGACGCGTCGGCAGGATGTTTTCCCTGAGGTTCTTCAGGTTGATGTTCGCCCAGAGCCCCTCGGCGATCTCCTTGGCTTCATCCTCGCTGATCGTCGCATAGCGATGGAAGTAGGAGTTCGGATCGCGGAAGGCGGTCTGCCGGAGCTTCATGAAGCGTTCGACATACCAGCGATGGATCGCGTTCTCGTCGGCGTCGATATAGATCGAGAAGTCGAAGAAGTCCGAGACCATCGGCACGATCTTGCCGTCGGCCGGCAGATTGCGCGACTGCAGAACGTTGATCCCCTCGAAGATCAGGATATCGGGCCGGTCGATCACCCGGTGCTCATTCGGCAGCACGTCATAGGTCAGATGCGAATAGCTGGGCGCCTTGACGTTCGGCAGTCCGGCCTTGATCGCCGACAGGAAGCGCAACAGCGCCCCGATGTCGTAGCTTTCCGGGAAACCCTTGCGGTTCAGGATACCGTTCTTCACCAGATGAGCGTTCGGATAGAGAAAGCCATCGGTGGTGACTAGATCGACCTTCGGGCTCGACGGCCAGCGGGCAAGCAATTCCTTGAGGATACGCGCTGTCGTCGACTTGCCCACCGCCACCGACCCGGCAATGCCGATGACGAAGGGTGTCTTGAACACATCCGACATGCTGAGGAAACGGTTGCGCTGTTCGAACAGCAGCTGCGAGGATTCAACATGCGACGACAAGAGGCGCGACAGCGAAAGATAGATCCGGCGGACCTCATCAAGGTCGATCGGGTCGTCGATCGAGCGCAGCCGCTTAACTTCATCAGCCGTCAGCGTCAGTGGCGTATCGGCGCGGAAATGCGCCCATTCCTCGCTGTCGAAGAAGAGATAGGGAGAATAGCCGTTCGCCTGGAAATGGTCGAGGACGTCTGGCGTTTCGGGGTCCCGCATAGCTATCGTCATGGATCCTGCCGACTGGCCTTCTCATTCAGGCCCGTCTGAGCGGTCCGACGCTCAAGTTCCTGCATCACTGCTTGTAAAGGGATGTCCGCAATTTTCAATACGACCATCAGGTGATAGAGCAGGTCGGCGCTCTCGTAGACAAGGTTTTCGCGATCGTCCTTGACCGCAGCCATCACCGCCTCAATCGCCTCTTCTCCTAGCTTCTTTGCAGCCTTGCCCTGACCGCCTGCCACGAGTTTGGCCGTCCAAGATTGGCTCGGATCCGCCTGAGCGCGGCTGGCGACGATGGCCTCCAGATCGGCGAGGGTGAACTTGCTCATGCCAAGCCTTTCCGCGTCAGTCGAGACGCATGGCGATGCCGGCTGCGGCCATATGGGCCTTTGCCTCTGCAATCGAATAGGTGCCGAAATGGAAGATCGAGGCAGCGAGAACCGCAGTCGCATGCCCATCGCGAATACCCGCGACCAGATCATCGAGATTGCCGACGCCGCCGGAGGCGATGACGGGCACGCGAACGCTGTCCGCGATCATGCGGGTGAGGCCGATGTCATAGCCGCTCTTGGTGCCGTCGCGGTCCATGGACGTGACCAGCAGTTCACCGGCGCCGCGCTCGACCATCTTGATTGCGAATTCGACCGCATCGATCCCGGTCGGCTGGCGACCACCATGGGTGAATATTTCCCAGCGATCTGTCTCGCCGGCTAAGGAAACCCTCTTCGCGTCGATCGACACGACGATACACTGGTTGCCGAACTTGTCGGCGGCTTCTGCCACAAAATCGGGGTTCTTCACCGCTGCCGAATTGATCGACACCTTGTCGGCGCCGCAGAGCAGCAGCTTGCGGATATCGGCGACGGCGCGAACACCACCGCCGACCGTCAGCGGCATGAAGCAATGATCGGCCGTCTGGGCAACCACGTCGAAGATCGTGTCGCGGTTGTCGGAGGATGCGGTGATGTCGAGAAAGCAGAGTTCGTCGGCGCCGGCAGCGTCATAGGCCTTGGCAGCCTCGACCGGGTCACCGGCATCGATGAGATCGACGAAGTTGACGCCCTTGACGACGCGGCCGTCCTTGACGTCGAGGCAGGGGATCACGCGGGCCTTGAGTGTCATGGTCTTGTCCTCAGCCTCTCGCAGCCTTGATCAGCGCGAGCGCCTCTGCAGGGTCAATACGCCCATCATAAAGCGCGCGACCGGAAATCGCACCTTCGAGCTTCCCAGCATCGGGTTCGAGCATGCGCTTGATGTCTTCGATCGAGGCGAGGCCGCCCGATGCGATCACGGGGATCGGAACGGCTTGGGCCAGTTCCAGCGTCGAAGCCCAGTTGATACCGGTCAGGATCCCGTCACGGTCGATATCGGTATAGATGATCGCCGCAACGCCGGCGCCTTCGAAACGCTGTGCAAGTTCGATCACGCCAAGTTCGGAGGCTTCAGCCCAGCCTTCGACAGCAACCTTGCCGCCCTTCGCGTCGATGCCGACGGCGACCTTACCGGGGAAGCGCTTGCAGGCTTCTATGACGAGCGCCGGATCACGCACGGCGACCGTACCGAGGATGACGCGTGACAACCCGCGCGACAGCCAGCTCTCGATATGGTCGAGCGTGCGGATGCCACCACCCAGCTGCACCGGGTTCTTCGTCGCCTTCAGGATCGCATCGACGGCCGCGCCATTGACGCTTTCACCGGCAAAGGCGCCGTTGAGATCGACGACATGCAGCCATTCGAAGCCCTGGTCTTCGAAGGCGCGCGCCTGTGCGGCCGGATCTGGATTGTAGACGGTCGCCTGCTCCATGTCGCCCAGCTTGAGGCGAACGCACTGGCCGTCCTTGAGGTCGATGGCGGGAAAAAGGATCATGGGAGTATCCGTGCCCTTCAGGGCGTCCAGGTCAGGAAATTGGCGATGAGCTTCAGGCCGAGTGCCTGGCTCTTCTCGGGATGGAATTGCGCACCCACCATGTTGTCGCGCCCGACTAAGGCGGTCATCGCGCCACCGTAATCGGTCGTCGCGATGACATCCTCGGGCTTGCGCGCAGCCAGGTGATAGGAATGCACGAAATAGGCGTGCAGCCCGTCCGGTCCCGTCGGAATGCCGTCGAACAACGAATGCGGCCGGTTGAGCGTCAGCGTATTCCAGCCGATCTGCGGGATCTTGAGGGACGGGTCCGACGGCGTCATCTCGACGACATCCCCTTCGATCCAGCCGAAGCCGTCGGTCACGGTCTTCTCGAGCCCGCGCGACGACATCAGCTGCATGCCGACGCAGATACCGAAGAAGGGACGGCCCTTCTTCTCGACGACGTCAGCGATGGCGTCATGCATACCGGGAACGGCATCAAGCCCCTTGCGGCAGTCGGCATAGGCACCAACACCCGGAAGTACGATCCGGTCGGCGGTGGCGACCCGCTCCGCCTTGTCGGTGAGCTCGATCTCGGCATCAAGGCCGGCCTCGCGGGCGGCCCGTTCAAAGGCCTTGGTGGCCGAGCGCAGATTGCCCGAGCCGTAGTCGATGATAGCTACACGCATGTTGTCCAGTCCTTTCTGCTCTACGGTTCGGCTTCAACGTCCGAACCGGAGCAAGGTGGCAGTTTCCCCCGTGGGGGAGATACCCCTTAAACCAGGGTGCCCTTGGTGGAGGGGATACGGTTTGCCTGTCGCGGATCGACTTCGGTTGCTGTCCGAAGCGCGCGCGCGACCGCCTTGAAGCAGGTCTCGGCGATATGGTGGTTGTTCGCGCCGTAATGGTTCAGCACATGCAGCGTGATCCCGGCGTTCTGGGCGAGAGCCTGGAAGAATTCGCGCACCAGCTCGGTGTCGAAGGTGCCGATCTTCGGGGCGCTGAAAGCGACGTTCCAGACCAGGAACGGACGACCGGAGACGTCGATGGCCGCCTTCGTCATCGTCTCGTCCATGGCGAGGTCGATCGACGCATAGCGCGTGATACCCTTGCGGTCGCCCAGCGCCTTGGAAATCGCCTGGCCGAGCGCAATGCCCGTGTCTTCGACGGTGTGGTGGTCGTCGATATGCAGGTCGCCCTTCACATCGATGTCCATGTCGATCAGCGAGTGGCGGCAGAGCTGGTCGAGCATATGGTCGAAGAAGCCCACGCCCGTCGAAATCTTGCCCGTGCCGGTGCCGTCGATGTGGACGGAAACCGAGACCGAGGTTTCGTTGGTCTTGCGGGAAACTTCGCCTTTACGCTCTGCCATTTGGCTGCTCCATGAGGATCTCGGCCCTCCCATAACAGCAGGGCGGTAAAATATCCAGAAGTTACATTGCGCTGCCGCAAGGCGGCGTCAGAGCTTTTGCCGCAGATTGCAATCGTCGAAAGCCCACTTACATAGGAACCGACAAACCGGGCCTGACAGCCCGCTCCACAAGGCCCGCAAGTCGGGTGACAGGTGACTGATGACAACGATTATTACCGTACGCAAGGACGGCAAGGTGGTGATGGCCGGTGACGGACAGGTGAGCCTTGGCCAGACCGTGATGAAGGGCAACGCCCGCAAGGTCCGCCGCATCGGCAAGGGCGGCGACGTGATCGCAGGCTTCGCCGGCGCGACTGCCGATGCCTTCACCCTGCTTGATCGTCTCGAAAAGAAACTCGAGCAATATCCCGGCCAGCTGATGCGCGCCGCCGTCGAGCTCGCCAAGGACTGGCGCACCGACAAGTATCTGCGCAATCTCGAAGCGATGATGCTGGTTGCCGACAAGTCGATTACACTGGCGATCACCGGCAATGGCGACGTGCTTGAGCCCGAGCACGGCACGATCGCGATCGGCTCTGGCGGCAACTATGCCTATGCCGCTGCACGCGCCCTCATGGATACCGATCGCTCGGCAGAGGATATTGCCAGGCGCGCTTTGACGATCGCCGGCGAGATTTGCGTATACACCAACAACAACATGGTGGTCGAAACCCTCGACGCCGACTAACGGCTGCCGAAAAAGTCCCACCGCAAGCGACGATGCGCGGTTCCGCGGCATCGTGAGGAGCAACTCGAAATGACCAATTTTTCTCCGCGCGAGATCGTCTCCGAGCTCGACCGCCACATCATCGGCCAGCATGACGCGAAGCGCGCCGTGGCAATCGCACTGCGAAACCGGTGGCGTCGCCAGCAGCTTTCCGAAGACCTCCGCGACGAGGTCATGCCGAAGAACATCCTGATGATCGGGCCGACCGGTGTCGGCAAGACGGAAATCTCCCGCCGCCTCGCCAAGCTCGCTGGCGCGCCCTTCATCAAGGTCGAGGCCACCAAGTTCACCGAAGTCGGCTATGTCGGCCGTGACGTTGAGCAGATCATCCGCGATCTGGTCGAGATCGGTATTGCGCTGATCCGCGACAAGAAGCGTCTGGAAGTGCAGGCCAAGGCCCACCAGCTGGCCGAAGAGCGCGTCCTCGATGCTCTGGTCGGCGCGACCGCGTCTCCTGCCACACGGGACAGCTTCCGCAAGAAGCTCCGCAACGGCGAGCTCGACGACAAGGAAATCGATATCGAGGTCGCCGACAGTGGGTCTGGCGCGCCCGGCTTCGAAGTTCCCGGCATGCCCGGTGCCAATATCGGCATCCTCAACCTGTCCGAAATGTTTGGCAAGGCCATGGGCAACCGCACCAAGAAGGTCCGGACCACAGTGAAGGCATCGTATGCCGACCTGATTCGTGACGAGTCGGACAAGTTGATCGACAACGAAGTCATCCAGCGGGAGGCGCTTCGTTCAGTCGAGAATGACGGCATCGTCTTCCTCGACGAAATCGACAAGATCGCCGCCCGCGAAGGCGCCATGGGCGCCGGCGTGTCGCGTGAAGGCGTACAGCGCGACTTGCTTCCGCTCGTCGAAGGCACGACCGTTGCGACCAAGTATGGGCCGGTGAAGACCGATCACATTCTCTTTATCGCGTCGGGAGCGTTCCACGTCTCCAAGCCCTCAGACCTTCTGCCGGAACTCCAGGGCCGGCTGCCGATCCGGGTCGAGCTAAAGCCGCTGACCAAGGAAGACTTCCGCCGAATCCTGACCGAGACCGAAGCGAGCCTGATCCGCCAGTACAAGGCGCTGATGGCGACCGAAGAGCTCAACCTCGATTTCACCGAGGATGCGATCGATGCGCTCGCCGATGTCGCGGTTCAGCTCAACGAAACCGTCGAGAACATCGGTGCCCGTCGCCTGCAGACGGTCATGGAGCGGGTCCTCGATGAGATCTCCTTCCACGCACCGGATCGTGGCGGCTCGGCTGTGATGATCGACTCGGCTTATGTTCAGCAGCATGTCGGCGATCTCGCCGCCAATACGGACTTGAGCCGCTACATCCTGTGATCTTTGTGCATCTATGGGTCGCTTTCACCCCGGGCGTGCCGGGAAAGTGAAAGCGCCCCATATCGACAATACAGGCAGGCCTTATGTAAGGAGTGCCGCTGTCGGGTCGGCCACCATGCGTCGCCAATCCGTTCAAGGACACATGTCCGAGGGGCCGCGCATCGTGCTGAACATCACCAGGATCATCATCGTCGCATTGGGGCTGTCCGGGCTCGCGCCCGCAGTAACCTTCGCTGCCGACAAGGTGCCGCCAGGCAATCGCAATGCAGAGCAGCCGGCCATCCCGGGCGCCTCGGTTCGCCGCACCAAGGCGGGCAAGACCAGCTTCGACCTGAAATACGAGAAGGTCCGCGATCTCCTGCGCACGGATTCGGCGCTCGTTGGCAAGATCAAGAAGACTGCGTCTGCCTATGGAATTGCGCCGATTCATATGGTCGGGGCGATCGTTGGTGAGCACACCTATAATGTCGACGCCTATGACAGCCTGCAGAGCTATTATGTGAAGGCGGCTTCCTACGCCGGCAATAGCTTCCGCTTCGGCTACAAGGACGAGAGCATCTCCGACTTTGTCAGCCGGCCGGAATTTGCCGAATGCAACGGCTATTCGGATTCCTATCGTCTCTGGACCTGCCGGGAAAATGTCTGGGAGGATAGCTTCCGCGGGAAGTCCGTGGGCGGTTCATCCTATCCCAACAACCGCTTCAGCGCCGTCTTCTTCCAGCCCTTCTATGCGGGTCAGACATTCGGTCTGGGTCAGATCAATCCTCTGACAGCATTGATGCTGTCGGATCTGGTGCATGAAAAGTCCGGCTACCAGAAGCTCGACGAGAACGATGCGGCAGACGTGTACAAGGCGATCATGGATCCGGATATCTCGCTCGCCTTCATGGCCGCTGTCATCCGCAAATCCATCGACGACTACCGTGAGATCGCCGATGTCGACATCTCTGCAAACCCAGGCCTGACCGCGACGCTCTTCAACATCGGTGGTTCGCAACAGCGTGCCCAGGCGCTCGCATCCAAGCGCGCCAGCGGTGCGGCCAATTGGCCGGAAGAGAACTATTATGGCTGGCTGATCAATGATCGGCTGGAAGAGTTGCAGGCTCTGCTCTAACTCTTTGAGGGGGCCCTTAAGCCCTCGAAGGAGCATGACATGGACGCCAGTCTGCGGAAATCGACCTTTGAGCCGCCGGCACCCGTGCCGCGGACCATCCCACCCAGCCGGCTGGAAATCATCCGAACGGTCCTGCGCAACCCGCTCGAACTCTGGGGACAGCCGTCCTACACATGGCCTTGGATCGTTACCCGCTTCTTCGGCCAGACCACCATAATCGCCAATGATCCCGGCCTGATCCGGCATGTACTCGTCGACAATGCCTCGAATTACGAGATGTCCGAGGTCCGCCAGCTCGTGCTGCGTCCCATTCTGCGCGACGGTCTGCTGACTGCGGAAGGTCCCGTCTGGAAGCGCTCCCGCAAGGCCATGGCGCCCGTGTTCACCCCGCGCCACGCGCGTGGCTTTGCCCGCCAGATGCGCGAACAGAGCGAGCTGTTTCTCGATCGCTATGAATCGCAAGGCAAGGGCGTCGTCCGCGATATCGCCGTCGACATGACCGAACTCACCTATGCGATCCTCTCCGAAACGCTCTTCTCTGGCGGGATCATCTCTGAACAGGGCGATTTTGCGAGGGACGTCGACGATCTCCTGCACAGCATGGGACGGATCGATCCTCTGGACTTGTTGAAGGCACCCAAATGGATCCCGCGCCCTACGCGCATTCGGGGCCTTGGTGTTCTTCGCAAGTTCCGCGAGCTGGTGCGCCGGACGATGGATCATCGCCGTGCAATCATCAACACCGAGCGTGAAAAGGCACCGGATGACTTCCTCACGCTCCTGCTTCAACTCGAGGGGCCCGACGGGCTGACCTCGGAGGAAATCGAAGACAATATCCTCACCTTCATCGGTGCGGGCCACGAGACCACGGCGCGTGCGCTCGCCTGGACGCTCTATTGCGTCGCCCATTGTCCTGATGTGCGGGACGCGATGGAGCGCGAGATCGACGCCGTCATCGCCACCGATGCCGATCCTGTCGAATGGCTCGACAAGATGCCGCATGTGCGCGCCTCCTTCGAGGAAGCCATGCGACTTTATCCGCCGGCGCCTTCGATCAACCGAGATGCGATTGCGGATGATCGCTACACGGCGCCTAACGGTGAAGTCGTCGAGATCGCCAAGGGTACGACGGTCCTCGTCATGCCCTGGACCTTGCATCGCCACGAGCTTTATTGGGACAAGCCGAGAGTGTTCGATCCCTCCCGCTTCCTGCCGGGCGAGCGGGAAAAGATCGGCCGCTTTCAATATCTGCCATTTGGGGCAGGGCCGCGCGTCTGTATCGGTGCGACCTTCGCCCTGCAGGAGGCAGTGATCGCGCTCGCGGTCCTCATGCAGCCCTACCGGTTTGAGACTACACCGCAGACGAAACCCTGGCCTGTGCAGAAGCTCACCACCCAGCCGGCCGGCGGGCTGCCGATGCGGATCACACCGCGCAAGCCGTAATGCGGCGTCATACTGCCGCTCCTTCGCTGGAAATCGGGCAGATGCCTGTGCCATAAGGAATGCGTCGCCATCCGGGCGGGCACTATGGGGAAGACTGCGTGACATCCGATTACATGCTGGGCATCGACACCGGCGGCACTTACACCGACGCCGTGATCTACAGCGAAGAGCATGGGATCGTCGCCAAGGCGAAGTCGCTGACCACCCGCCATGATCTGTCGATCGGCATCTCCGGCGCGCTCGAAAGTGTTCTGGCCGAATCAGCAATCGATCCCTCGGCCATCAGACTTGTCTCGCTGTCGACGACGCTCGCGACAAACGCGCTGGTGGAAGGGCAGGGCGGCCGTGCCGGCCTGATCATGATCGGTTTTGGCCCCGAGGATCTGAGACGCGATGGCCTCGCCGATGCGCTCGGCAACGATCCGGTCCTCTTCATCGCGGGCGGCCATGACGTCCATGGCAATGAAACCCCGTTCGATTCGGACACCCTGGAGGCCGCCCTTCCCGAACTCTCGGCCAATGTTTCGTCCTTTGCGATCGCCGGCTATTTCGCCGTTCGTAACCCGGCGCACGAACAACGGGCACGCGACATCATCCGCCGCCATTCCGGCCTGCCCGTCACCTGCAGTCACGAACTCTCTTCCAAGCTCGGAGGCCCGCGCCGCGCGCTGACCACGCTTCTCAACGCCCGTCTCGTGGCCATGATCGACCGGCTGATTGGTTCGGCCGAGCGTTATCTCCTGGAGCGTGGCATCCAGGCGCCGTTGATGGTCGTGCGTGGAGATGGCGCATTGATTTCCGCTGCCGAAGCACGCCTGCGCCCGATCGAAACCATCCTCTCCGGTCCTGCAGCAAGCCTCGTGGGTGCTCGCCACCTGACCGGACTTGATGATGCCGTGGTCTCCGACATCGGCGGCACGACGACCGACGTCGCGGTTATGGAAAACGGCCAACCACGGCTCGACCAAGACGGCGCTGTCGTCGGGGGCTACCGCACCATGGTGGAAGCCGTGGCCATGCGCACCTTCGGCCTCGGTGGCGACTCGGAAGTCCGTTTCGATGATCGCGGCCTTGCGGCGAAGATCGAGCTTGGCCCCCGCCGCCTCGTTCCCTTGAGCCTCGCGGCAGCCCTGCATGGGGCTGCTATCAACGAGGTGCTTGAGCGCCAGCTGCGTGCGCCGCATCTCGGACGCCACGACGGGCGCTTTGCCGTGCGCACCGGCGTGCCGGATCATCTGGCAGCCGGCCTCCAGCCGCAGGAGGCCGCGCTTTTCCAGAAGATCGGCGCCGTGCCCTTGCCGCTAGATCAGCTGATCAGCTTCACCCAGCAGAAGGCGACGCTCGACCGTCTCGTCGCGCGGGGTCTAGTCCACATCTGTGGGCTTACCCCATCGGATGCGATGCATGTTCTGGAACGGCAGGGCCAGTGGGACCGCAAGGCCGCCGAACTCGGCATGCTGCTGGCGATCCGCCAGAAAGACGGTTCCGGCCAGCCGATTGCTTCATCCGCTGAAGTGCTGGCCCAACTCATTGTCGATCGCCTCACCCGCCAGTCGGCGGAGGTCATTCTCTCCGCGGCACTCGCGGAGGATGGCCTCGCAGACGTCGATCCGGCTCGGTCCGTGCTGATCGATCGTGCGCTTCGCCGCGAGACGGGCATTGCCCGGTTCAGCCTCTCGCTCGATCGGCCGTTGATCGGCCTCGGTGCCTCGGCAGGCGTCTACTATCCCGCCATCGCTGCGATGTTGGCATCCGATTTCGCGGTGCCGGCAGATGCTGACGTCGCAAATGCCGTCGGCGCGGTGGTCGGACAGGTGCGCAGCAGCGTCACCATTACCGTCAGCTCGCCGGAAGAGGGGCTCTTCATTCTTACCGGAGGCGGCGACAGCAAACGTATGACGAATGAGACGAACGCACTTGATGCCGCGCGCCATCGGGCGAGCGAACTTGCGCGGGCCCGAGCCGAGGCGAGTGGCGCCTTCGATGTGGTTCTGCTGCTGAAGGAAGAACTCGATGCACCTGAAGTCGAGGGTCGACGCAAGCTCGTTGAAGCGCGGATCACCGCGACGGCCACGGGTCGGCCGAGAACGACAAGAAGCTAACTTTCCATTTTGGAAAGAATATTTCTAACTTATGACAGATTGACTGCTAATGCGGTTCGGCGCGATGCTGCCATCCGAAAACGAATTCAGTGCGAGGAGTGACGTCATGCCATCAGTTGAAGCCCACGGAGTTTCGATCGACCAGCGTCTGTATGATTTCATCGTGGCCCGGGCGATACCGGGAACGGAAGTCGACGCAGATACCTTCTTTGCCGGCTTCTCGAAGATCGTGCACGCTCTCGCACCGAAGAACCGCGCCCTTCTGGCCAAGCGCGATAGCCTGCAGGCCGAGATCGACGCATGGTATCGGCAGAACGGTGCCCCGTCTGACCTGGCAGCCTACGAAGCATTTCTGCGCGAGATTGGGTATCTTCTGCCTGAGGGACCCGACTTCAAGATCGAAACGGCCAATGTTGATCCGGAGATCTCGACGCTCGCAGGCCCCCAGCTTGTCGTTCCTGTCATGAACGCCCGCTACGCGCTTAACGCCGCCAATGCCCGCTGGGGCTCGCTGTATGACGCGCTTTACGGAACGGATGCGATTTCCGAGGCCGACGGTGCCGAGAAGGGCAAGGGCTACAATGCCGTCCGCGGCGCCAAGGTCATCGCATGGGTACGTGCCTTCCTCGATCGTTCCGCCCCGCTGGCAGCAGGCGCCTGGGACAAGGTGGCCAGCCTCGCGGTCGAAAACGGCGCACTCTCCGTCCGCCTTGAGGATGGCGGCATGACGGGCCTGGCAGATCCGGCTCAATTTGCTGGCTTCGTGGGCGAGGTGTCTGCCCCCTCAAGCATCTTCCTGCGCAAGAACGGTCTGCATGTCGAAATCCTCGTCGACAAGACGGGTGTCATCGGCAAGGCCGATCCGGCAGGCATCAACGACTGCCGGATGGAATCGGCGCTCACCACCATCATGGACTGCGAAGACTCTGTCGCCGCTGTCGATGCCGAGGATAAGGTCGTCGTCTATTCGAACTGGCTCGGCCTGATGAAGGGGGACCTCACCGAGGAGGTGTCGAAGGGCGGCAAGACTTTCACCCGCGCGCTGAGCGACGACGTCACGCTCACAGGTGGGGACGGAGGTGCTGTCACCTTGCCTGGTCGCTCCCTCATGCTGATCCGCAATGTCGGACACCTCATGACCAATCCGGCAATCACCGACCGTGAGGGAAACGAGGTGCCGGAAGGCATCATGGACGCAGCGATCACCGCCCTGATCGCGCTGCATGACATCGGTCCGAACGGACGCCGCAAGAATTCCCGCGCCGGCTCCATGTATGTCGTGAAGCCCAAGATGCACGGACCGGAAGAGGTCGCCTTCGCCTGCGAGATCTTCTCGGCGGTCGAAGAGCTTGTCGGCATGGCACCCAACACCATCAAGATGGGCATCATGGACGAGGAGCGCCGCACCACCGTCAACCTCAAGGAATGCATCCGCGCCGCCCGCGAGCGCGTTGTCTTCATCAATACCGGCTTCCTCGATCGCACCGGCGACGAGATCCATACCTCGATGGAAGCGGGTCCGATGATTCGCAAGGGCGATATGAAGCAGGCGGCCTGGATTTCGGCCTATGAAAACTGGAACGTCGACATCGGTCTCGAATGCGGCCTGTCGGGCCACGCCCAGATCGGTAAGGGCATGTGGGCCATGCCCGATTTGATGGCGGCCATGCTGGAGCAGAAGATCGCGCATCCAAAAGCCGGTGCAAACACCGCCTGGGTTCCGTCGCCGACGGCGGCAACGCTGCATGCCACGCATTATCACAGCGTCAACGTGGCCGACGTGCAGAAGGGTTTGAAGTCCCGGCCGCGCGCAAAACTGGCCGATATCCTCTCCGTTCCGGTCGCACCGCGCCCGAACTGGACACCCGAGGAGATCCAGCGCGAACTCGACAACAATGCCCAGGGCATTCTCGGCTATGTCGTCCGTTGGATCGACCAGGGCGTCGGCTGCTCCAAGGTCCCGGACATCAACAATGTCGGCCTGATGGAAGACCGTGCCACCTTGCGCATCTCGGCCCAGCATATGGCCAACTGGCTGCATCATGGTGTGGTGACTGAGGAGCAGGTGATTGAGACCTTGAAGCGCATGGCGATCGTCGTCGATGGACAGAACGCTGCCGATCCGGCCTATGTCGCCATGGCTGATGACTATGACGGCTCCGTCGCCTTCCAGGCAGCCCTTGATCTCGTCCTGAAGGGCCGGGAGCAGCCCAATGGCTATACCGAGCCTGTCCTTCATCGCCGCCGCATTGAACTCAAGGCGAAAGCCGCCGCTTGATCCTCCGGGATGAGAGTCATCAAACAAAAAGACCCGCTGGAGCGATCCAGCGGGTCTTTCGTTTAGACTACGTGTCGGCAGATTACTGCTGAACAACGACCTTGGAGTTGCGACCGGGCTTTACGCGATTGTACAGGTCGATCACGTCCTGGTTCATCATGCGGATGCAGCCCGAAGACGCGGCCGTCCCGATCGAGGCCCATTCCGGCGTGCCGTGAAGGCGGAACAGCGTGTCCTGACCCTTCTCGTTGAAGAGATACATGGCGCGGGCGCCCAGCGGGTTGCGAAGACCGGGATCCATGCCCTTCTCGACATACTTCGCGACCTCAGGCTTGCGCTCTGCCATTTCCTTCGGCGGGTGCCAGGTCGGCCATGCCTGCTTCCAAGCGATATAGGCTTCACCCTGCCACGCAAAGCCCTGCTTGCCGACGCCGATGCCGTAACGAACAGCCTTGCCGCGCGGCATCACGTAATAGAGGAAGCGCTCGCGGGTATTCACGACGACAGTGCCGGGCTTCTCCGTGGTCGCATAATCGACAATTTGTCGATGAAACTTCTTATCGACCTTCTGGATCGGAATCGCGGGCAGCGCATAGCCTGCGTCCGTGACCGAGCCGTAGGAGTCGCTGAAGATCTGAACCTTCGTGGTTTCGGCGACTTCGGCTTTTTCACCGGTCGTCGTCGTGCAGCCCGCGAGGCCTAGCGACATGACCAGGCCGAGCGACGTCATTATATTGCGGAAGCGCATAAGGAAGCTCATGGGTGATGGCTGGGAGATGGTTCGTCGACCATCTTTGATTATGGTTTATTTTGAATTAATCTCGGCGACGCAAGTGCCGTACTTCCGCCGAATGTCTTCGGCGCTGCAAAATGACTCCGCATTGCTTTTTTGCAACAGACTTGAGCGTGCGGAGCGGAGTTGTCCATGACCTTAGTCTCTGTCGCAGTAAACAATCCCTTAATCGACGGGCGTCAGTCCGATCGTGCGATGATGATTCGCCGCGGCGTCCAGATCCTCCTGGCGGAGATGCGTTTCGCCATGTTGCCGGAAATGACGTTGTCAAACGGTCGCCGCGCCGACCTTATCGGCCTGTCGGAAAAGGGCGAGATCTGGATTATCGAGATCAAGTCGTCGATCGAGGATTTTCGCGTCGACAGGAAGTGGCCGGACTATCGACGCTATTGCGACCGTCTGTTCTTCGCGACCCATGCGGGCGTGCCCTTGGAGATATTCCCCGAGGACTGCGGACTGTTCCTGTCGGACGGATATTCGGGCCACATGCTCCGGGAGGCGCCGGAACACCGACTTCCTCCCGCGACCCGCAAGTCCGTAACCCTCGACTTCTCGAGGGCTGCCGCACAGCGGCTTCTTGCCGCCGAATGGGCAGCTCAACTCAAATCGGTCTGATTACTTCGGCGCGCGTTTGGCCAGAATGCGCTGCAGGGTCCGGCGATGCATGTTCAGCCGCCGCGCCGTCTCGGAAACGTTCCGCTCGCAGCTTTCGTAGACGCGCTGGATGTGTTCCCAACGGATCCGGTCGGCCGACATCGGGTTTTCGGGGATCTCCGCCTTCTCGCCGGGCCTCTGGGTCAGCGCCAGATAGACATCATCCGCATCCGCGGGCTTGGCCAGATAGTCGAGCGCGCCGAGCTTCACGGCGGTAACTGCCGTCGCGATATTGCCATAGCCGGTGAGCACGATGATGCGGGTATCCGACCGCCGCTCCCGGATCGCTTCGATCACGTCGAGCCCCGTGCCGTCGCCAAGACGCAGATCGACCACGGCATAGCTTGGAGCTGCCTCCTTGGCCTTGGCGATACCTTCGGCAACGGAGCTGGCAAGCTCGACCACAAAGCCGCGGCTTTCCATAGCGCGAGCCAGGCGGCGCAGAAACGGCGCATCGTCATCGACGATCAGCAGTGACGGATCAGGGCCGAGATCATGACTGCCGGCTACTGACGTGCCTGCGGCGGATTTTGCGACCTGTGCTACTGCGTCTGCCATCTTCTTGTTCCTGCGGCTGTTTGAAAAAACTGCGCTGTCGACCTTATGCGGGCCAAGGCCGCACAGGTAAAGTCATAACGACGTGTCCAATTCCATGTACTCGCGCGGCCAGTTGACCACGACCCGCGCCCCGGACCCTTCGGGACTGCGATTTTCGAACCGAAGCGCGGCTCCGGACCGTTCGAGCAGGGTCTTGGCTATGAAAAGCCCCAGACCCAGGCCGCCGGCGCGTGTATCGCTCTGCCTGCTCGTAACATAGGGCTCACCAATTCTTTGCAAGACCCCGGCCGAGAAACCGGCGCCGTCGTCCTCTATTGTCACCGTCACATCGGCCGCCGTATGCTCGACGCTGACCGTCACCTTCGACCGGGCATAATCCACCGCGTTTTCCAGAAGGTTGCCGAGACCATAGAGAATGGCCGGGTTGCGGGTACCGACCGGTTCGAGCGCGCGCTCCGAAAGCTCGATCAGCTCCACCTTCACCCCGAATTCCCGATGCGGTGCGATGACCTCCTCGATCATCGACGAGAGAGGCAGCTCGCGCATATGCGCTTCGCCCTCCGTTGCCAGCGACGTCAGGCGGCGCAGGATATCCCGGCACCGCTCGCTCTGACTGCGCAACAACTGCACGTCTTCCCGGTAGCGCTCGTCATGGCCGAGATCGCGTTCCATTTCCTTGGCGACGACGCTGATCGTTGCAAGCGGAGTGCCGAGCTCATGGGCCGCGGCGGCGGCAAGCCCATCCAGCTGATGCAAATGTTTCTCCCGCTGCAGGATCAGTTCCGTTGCCGTCAGCGCGTCCGCGAGCAGGCTCGCCTCCTGCGATACGCGATAGGCGTAGAAGGCGGCAAAGGCGGTCATCGAGACGATAGAGCTCCACATGCCCAGCTGCAGGAGCGGATGGACTTCGAGTATCCGCCCTTCGAACCAGGGCAGGGGATAGGGTGTGAAGGCGAGAAGCGTAATGAAGGCAAGCGCTGTGATGAAGAGCGCGATCGAATGACGGCTCGGCTGCGACGCGAAGGAAATGATGACGGGGATGCAGATCAGGGGGGCGAAGGGATTGTTGAGGCCACCCGTTATGAAGAGCAGCGCACCCATCTGAAAGAGATCGAGGGCCAGCACCGCGAAAGCCGCGGCCGGCTCCAGCCGGTAGGTGGACGGAAAGGCGACCGATAGCAGCGAGTTTGCTGCTGCGAGGGCGGCGATCAGCCCGAGGCAGGTCATCAACGGCAGGGTAAAGTCGAACCACAGCGCCACGATGAGGATCGTCAGCAACTGGCCCGCGACCGCCACCCAGCGCAGCTTCACCAGTGTCTCCAAGCGAAGGCGTCGGCTGCTCGGGCCGAATTTCGCTGCCAGGTCCATGCTCATCCGTATCCCCTGTCTCGCCGCGCCCTCAGGTCCCGCGGGGTTTCGCTCGTGTCGTTGGCTGCGCCGCAGCGGGGTCTTCAGGCCAGGGATGCTTCGGGTAGCGGCCACGCATGTCGGCGCGCACATCCTTCCAGGAACCAGCCCAGAAGCCCGGGAGATCCCGTGTGGTCTGAATGGGGCGATGGGCCGGCGAGGTCAACTCCAACAGCAGTGGCAATTTGCCGCCGCCGATCGCCGGGTGTGTCTTCAACCCGAAGAGTTCCTGCACTCTGATCTGAAGAACCGGCTCTTCACCGTCATATCGGATCGGATGCGACTGACCCGTCGGGGCGGTAAAATGCGTCGGAACGAGCCTGTCCAGCTCCCGCTGCGATCCCCCCGGTACAAGTGACATCAGTCCGTCATGCAGGCTGCCCGCACTGACATCCTGAAAGCGCGTCACCCCGGATTGGAAGGGGATGAACCAGTCGTCCAGACGCTCCAAAAGACCCTCGTCGCTGGTGTCCGGCCAGGGATCGCCAAGGCTTCGATACAGAAAGCCGAGCCGTTGCCGAAGCTGCTCGGCGGCTTTTGAAAAGGGAAGGGCGTCGAGCCCGAGCGCCCTGACACCGTCTGCCAGCGCCTTGGCGGCTTCCTCTCCCTTGGGTTTGGCCAAAGGCTGCTCTTCGAAGACGATGGCCCCGAGCCGTGTCACGCGGCGCGCGCGCACCTGCCGGCTCGACAGATCAAACCCGCTTTCGTCGGCAGTGCGGATGGCATTCGGATTGAGCGCTTCGATATCGCTCCGAGTGATCTCAGCGGCCGCAAGCACCCGGGCTTGCGCCGCCTTGCCGGTGAGATCGGCTACGACGAGAAGCTCGGCACCCGCAAGCCGCTCCGTGGTGGCGATCTCCGCGCCGCGACCATTCGCCATGACGAAGCGCCCGCGTCCGCCGCGCTGCCGCGCAATCCGGTCTGGAAAGGCATGGATGAGCAGCGCCCCGGCCGAAGCCGGCAGCCCTGCGCCCTCGGTCTTTAGATCTGACAAACCGGAAGACAGCCGCTGTGCGAGGCTGCGGGCATTGCGCGCCCGCTCTCCCTTGTCGCGCCGGAACTGCCGCATTCTTTCATCTAGGTCGAGATCCATGCCGCCAAGACCCTGCTCGGTCAGAAGCACGGCCAGTTCTGCCGCAGCCCCGGCCTCGCCGTGGTCGGCAGCATCGAGCACCATGGCAGCCAGGCGCGGCGGCAGGCCGAAATCGCGCATCCGCCGGCCCTTGGCCGTCAGCTGCAGGGCCTCGTCCAGCGCACCAAGCCCGATCAACAGCTGCCGTGCCTCCTTGAGTGCCGCCTCGGGCGGCATGTCCAGCAACAGCAGCTGACGCGGATCGGCGACCCCCCAATGCGCCATGTCGAGCGCCAGGCTTGAGAGATCGCTCGACAGGATCTCCGGCGGTGTAAAGGCCGGCAGCGCTGCCGTCTGTCCGCTATGCCAGAGGCGCATTGCAATTCCCGGTTCCGTTCGCCCGGCACGGCCGGCCCGCTGATCCGCCGAGGCCTTTGATACGCGCACCGTTTCCAGCCGGGTGATACCCGTCGACGGCTCGTAGACCGGAAGGCGCTGCAAGCCGCTGTCGATCACCACGCGCACACCGTCAATAGTGATCGAAGTCTCGGCGATCGACGTCGCCAGAACCACCTTGCGCATGCCCCCTTTTGCGGGACGGATCGCCGCGTCCTGTTCTGCCTGGCCGAGCATGCCATAAAGAGGTGTGAGCACGACATCCGCGCCAACCCGGCCTTCGAGCCGTTCCGCCACGCGTCGGATCTCGGCCTGTCCCGGCAGGAAGGCGAGGATCGATCCCCGCTCCTCAGAGAGTGTCTTAAGCACGGTGGAAGCCACGGCATCTTCGATCCGCTCGTCGCCCGGCCTGTCCCGGTGCCGCACCTCCACCGGAAAACTCCGACCCTGGCTGATGATCACTGGCGGGCCCGAGAGGAGAGATGCAATGCGCTCGACATCGAGCGTCGCCGACATCACCAGGATCCTCAAGTCCGGCCTCAGCGCCGATTGCGCATCGAGCGCCAGGGCAAGCCCGAGATCCGCATCCAGCGACCTTTCATGAAACTCGTCGAACAAGACGGCGGCCACCCCTTGCAGCTCTGGATCATCGAGGATCATCCGCACGAAGACACCTTCCGTCACCACTTCGATGCGGGTGCGCGCGCTGATCCGGTTGTCGAGCCGCATGCGATAGCCGACCGTCCCGCCGACAGTTTCTCCTAGAAGTGCTGCCATGCGGGATGCGGCAGCACGCGCTGCAAGTCGTCGCGGTTCGAGCAGGATGATCCGATTATCCTCTCGCCAGGGCTGGTCGAGAAGGTGAAGTGGAACCAGTGTCGTCTTGCCGGCGCCCGGGGGAGCGGAGAGGACTGCGCGATTTCCGGTCTCGAGCGCTGCAGCCAGAGCTGCAAGCTTCTCGATGATGGGAAGAAGAGGAAGGGCAGGGCGTGTCACGGAGCAGTGCCAGCTTTCTGAGCCGTCTCATAGGCGAGGATCGCGCCGGCGAGATCTTCGAGCGCGGCGCCTACGGATTTGAAGAGCGTGATCTCGTCTGCGCTTTGCCGGCCAGCTGATCCCCGCACCAACTCGGCGAGTTCCGCTTGGACATGCTCCTTGCCGATCACGCCGGATGCGATCGGCTGCAGGATATCGCCGGCTTCCGCAAACGCACCGGCGCGCGTGTCGACAAAAACACGGGCGCGTCGCACGGCCTCGTCATCGCTTTCGCGCATCTCCTTGGCAAAGGCGCCGATCAGGTCCAGGTGACTGCCGGGCTTCAACCAGTCGCCCCGTATCAGCGGAACACGCGATAGGGTGGCGCAAGAGATGATGTCCGCCTGACGCGCCGCGGTCTCCAGATCGCTGGCGACCTCAACCGAATAACCGAGAGAGCACGCCTCGGCTGCTGCCTGTGAGGCTTTGTGTTGGTCGCGCCCCCAGATCAGGACCTGCTGGATGGGACGCACGCGGCTGTGCGCCTCGATGAGATTGACGGAGAGACGCCCGGTGCCGACCACCAGCAAGGTCGCCGCATCTTCGCGGGCCAGATGGCGCGCGGCGAGTGCGGAGGCTGCAGCCGTACGCCGCGCCGTCAGTTCACCGCCATCGAGCACAGCAAGCAATTCTCCGGTACGCCCGCTCGAAAGGAGATAGCTGCCATGGATCGCAGGCAGGGAGCGCAGATGGTTGTCCGGAAAGACGGAGACGAGCTTGACGCCAATATACTGTCCAGGCTGCCACGCCGGCATCAATAGCAGCGTCGCATCCGCCTCTCCGGGAACACCAACCGTGTGGTGATGCCGCACGGGCATGACGCAGTCACCCTTGAACATGGCGTTAAGGGCCGCGATCAGTGCATCCCAGTCGAGATGGTGTCGGGTCTGGATCGGATCGAGAATGAGCATGTGAAGGGGCACTCCTTATAGGGACTGGGAGACTATCAAGGAGCGCTACGCTTGCAAACGGAACCCGCTGGGGTATGGCGCCCGAAAAGATCCCGGCTTTGCAGGCCAGGGACCCACTTTCTTGGTAGCATTTGCCACCATCAATTAGCCCAAGAACAAAAAAATATTTATGAATCAATGGTATGTGCATTTTTTTCAGTTTTGTGAATGCCAGCTGTTGACGGTTTGCGGGAGTGGCCGTATAAGCCGCTTCACCGAACGAGAGGGCGGCGCCGCAGGGCCCGCCGGACTGGTTCAGACAAGATCTCGAAATTGGCTGGATTGCTGATTTATTGCCCGACTTTAGGGTTGGGTGGCAGGGATTTTTGACGGGTTTTGATCCGTCTGTTTTTTGACAATTGAA
>NZ_PKRP01000006.1 GCF_002855515.1 Rhizobium sp. TH135
CGACTTATCGACACAGATCACCTCGTGACCGAAGTCCGCCAGACAGGCTCCCGACACCAGGCCGACATAACCCGAACCGATCATCACAATGCGCATTCAACACCTATATCGACCAAATATTGCACCCGAGCCCACGGCTTTGCCGGTTGTGGAGCATAAAACACGACACAGAGATGACAAACCGTGAACGCCCACAGCGTTCTGCGACGAAACTGAACAAAGTCGTCAGTTTGCCGCCGCCGAGTGCTCCAGGTGCCGATCTAACGGTCGGCTACAGATCTGTCAAAGAAGCTGGAGCGCTCAGGTCTGGCCTTCAACGCTCGAACGCAGCCTATGATGAGCCGCCTCATCGAGGGAAAAATTCCACATGAGGGCGATGGCTACGAGCTTCGGCAGAATGGGCAGGAAGGCATAGAGTGCGGTCAGCGTGGTCAGCGCCTCCGGCGTCTGGGTCGCGGTCTGGTCGCCAATGAAGCCGGCGAGGTCGAGGAGCGGGAAGACGATACCTGCGGAAAGGGCGACCGCAAGCTTGGTGATGAAACTCCAGGCGGCGAAATAGAGGCCGGAGCGCTGTTCGCCTGACGAGACCGTATCATTGTCGATGACATCGGCCTGGATGGCCGGGGGCAGCGTCAGGTCGAAGCCAAGCAGCAGACCGGTGACGACGCAGACGATGGTGAAGGCGAGAACATCGCCCTCCCCGAGGAAACCAGCGACCGAGAAGACGGCGCAGGCAAGGAACATGGCGAAGCACCAGGCGCGGTGTTTGCCGAGGCATTTTGCAGTTGCCACGGCCAGGGGGACGCCGGCGATGGCGCAGAGGAAATAGGTGAAGAGCAGCGGACCCTGCATGGCGGGAGCACCGAGGCGCTGCCCGACGAAATAGATGAAGAGCGATGCGGGGATGGCATTGGCAAAGCTGTTCAGCAGGAAGGCGGATGCGAGCCGCAGGAAGGGGCCGTTGGCGCGCAGATGGCGGAAGCCCTCCCGCAAGGACAGCTTGCGCCGGGAGAAATCCACCGGCTCGGGCACATTCGCCACGGCAAGCAGGCCGGCCAAAGGCAGGGCGACGGCGATGAAAACGGCGATCCAGGCAAGGCCATGGAAGCCGACAGCCGTGTCCAGGCCGCCGACGAAGGGCAGTGTGATGGCAATCAGTGAGCCGACCAGCGTGGCACCTTCCCGCCAGGCGGAGAGCTTGACGCGGGCCTGGTAGCCGGTCGCAAGTTCCGCACCCCAGGCCGTGTAGGGCAGCAGAGACCAGGTGGCGCCGATGGAGAGCGCCACGCCCCAGAAGGCGAGATAACCAATGCCGGCATCTTCGGGTGGCCAGAACAGCATGAAGGCCGCGAGCGCCGTCAGCGGCGTCGAGATCAAAAAGAAGAAGCGGCGACGACCGAAGCGGGAGCGGACCCGATCGGAAAGCCAGCCGAACAGTGGATCAGTGATCGCATCGATCAGGCGGATACCGAGCAGCACGGCCCCAATCGTCGCCAGCGACATGGCGAAGTGGTCGGCATAGAAGGTCGGCAACACGATGTAGAAGGGAAGCGCGATCGCAGCCATGGGGATCGCCGGAAGCGCGTAAAATGCGAGGCGCGCGGAGGCCGGGGCTTGGTCTGTCATGGGTATCCGATCACTGGTGTGTCTGGAGTGGTCTACGGCTTGTCGGCGCTTCCGGTTTTGCCAGTCCGGCGGCATCGTTCGGAACAGTAGACGACGTTTTCCCAGTCCCGCTCCCACTTCTTGCGCCAGGCGAAGGGTTTGCGGCAGACGAGACAGGTTTTCTGGGGCAGATCGCCCTTGCGGATCATCTTCGGCATTGGTCTCTTTCGCTTCCTGCGATGCAATTCGCATCTGAGGCCGGCGCGGATCACTTCAAGACATCTAAGCGGTTGAAGCTTGCCACACCCTGCCCCACTTGCTAGCTCGAAACCGCAATCACGGGAGAGACATCACGATGCGAGAACATAAATTCGGCCGGACGGAGTTTACCGTCAGCGATATCGGCTTCGGCGCCTGGCAGATCGGTGGGTCCTGGGGCGAAGTATCGGAGGCCGATGGTCGGGCAGCGCTCAATGCGGCACTCGACGCCGGCATGACATTTATCGACACGGCAGACGTCTATGGTGACGGTCGCTCAGAAAAGATCATTGCTGAAGTCCTGAAGGCACGCGGCGGCAAGCGACCCATGGTGGCGTCCAAGGCCGGTCGCAGGCTCAACCCGCATGTGGCTGATGGCTACACCAAGGCCAATATCGAGGCCTTCATCGATCGGTCGCTGCAGAACCTCGAAATCGACAGCCTCGACCTCGTGCAGCTGCACTGCCCACCGACCGACGTCTACTATCGTCAGGAGATGTTCGAGGGGCTCGAAGAGATCCGCAAGGCCGGCAAGATCAAGCATTACGGCGTGTCGGTGGAAAAGGTCGAGGAAGCGCTGAAGGCAATCGAATATCCAGGCGTCGTCTCGGTGCAGATCATCTTCAACATGTTCCGCCAGCGCCCGGCTGCCCTCTTCTTCCAGGAAGCCAAGCGCCGCAACGTCGCGGTCATCGCGCGCGTCCCGCTGGCAAGCGGCCTGCTTTCGGGCAAGATCACCGCCAACACCCAGTTTGCTGCAGAAGATCACCGCAACTTCAACCGCAATGGCGAAGCCTTCGATGTGGGCGAGACCTTTGCGGGCGTTCCCTTCGAGACGGGTCTCGCAGCGGTTGAGGAAGTCCGCAAGCTGGTCCCCGCTGGTGCTTCCATGGCACAGTTCGCACTCCGCTGGATCCTGATGCACGAGGCCGTCACGGTCGTCATCCCCGGCGCCCGCAACGGTGAGCAGGCCAAGGCAAATGCTGCGGCCTCCGATCTGGCCGCCCTCACTGCCGATGTCATGGCAGCGTCGCGCGAGGTCTATGAGCGGCTGATCGCGCCGCATGTTCATCACCGCTGGTAAGACGCTAAAGCGTTCAAAGAAAGAGGCCGGGTGAGTGATCACCCGGCCTCTTTTGTTTTACGTGCTCTGATCTTTGGATCAGTTCGTGCCCTGCAGGTTCACTTCCCAGAACAAGGTCTCGCCAGACGAGTCATCCACACCGTCGTTGTCGGTGACGGCGAAAGCCTTGCCCGAGGCGTCGAAGGCGAAGCCTTCGAGCTTGTCGACAACGTAGCCGTTCGTGGCGGCCTTCAGGTCCGGAATGAAGTCGTGGACTTCTTCCTTGGTGACCGTCGGCAGCTCTTCGCCAATCTTGGCAGGCTTCAGGTCGGCGATGGCGACGCGGTAGAGCTTCTTCAGCTTGGCGTTATCACCGACCTGGTTGTCGCGCTCGACGATGTAGACGTGGTCGCCATGGGCAGTGATTTCCGACAGGCCGACCCAACCTTCGCCAGCAGCCTCGAGCGGATAGCGAACAGCGCCCCATTCCTTGGACTTGGGGTTGTAGGAGAGAAGCTTGACCGAGCCCTTCTCGTCATCGCCCCATTCGCGCTGAACGGCCATCCAGAGCGTCATGTCGTCGCCCGAGCCGATGGCGGTGATGCCTTCCAGGCCAAAGCGGGTCTGGCCGGCGAGCAGTTCAGCGGGGAAGCCGATCTCGGCCTTGATCTCACCCTTGGCGTCGACATTGTAGAGACCGTGGCCAACGAGCTTGGCCGGATCACCTTCCGATGCCAGCCAGAAGCCACCCTTGCCGTCGAGGGCAATGCCCTCGATGTCGAGCTTCTGGGCAGCTGCGCCACCGCGTGTGATCGGCAGCGCGGTGGTGATGATGGCCGGCTTCTGCGTTGCGTCGATCGTGAAGATCGAGGGCTGCATGGCGTAGAAGCTGTCGTTGACGGCATAGAGCGTGCCTGCCTTCTCGGCATCGCCGACGAGACCCGACAGAGCGCCCCAACCGATCGGTGCGCCATCAACCATGGCCGATTCGATCATCGGATAGGCAGCTGTGCCCTCGCCCAGTTCGTAGAGCATGACATGCGAACGCGGGCCGCTGTCTTCGCCAAGGTCAACTTCGTTGGCGGTGACCAGCAGGTTGCGCGAGGGGATGGCGACGGCGCCTTCCGGCGAAACGCCCGACGGCAGAAGCTGGGTGAGTTTCGGCTCGGCGCCCGTGTCCTTGTAGACCGCGGCGACCGAGGAGCGCTCGGCGAGCACGAAGAAGTAGTTCTGATCGCCGAAGGTTGCGGCTTCCAGGCCCTCCGGCTCGACGCCCTTGGAGCGGGCGCGCTTGTCGGGGAAGTGGCCGATCTGGGCGATCGCCATTTCCAGCGAGGCACCCGATTCGTAAGCGACCTTGCCGGTCTTGTCGAAGATGGTGAAGCCACGCGAACCGCCGTTCCAGTCACCTTCATTGGCAACAACGATACGATTGTCGTCGAGCCACTTCACAGCGTCAGGCTCGCGCGGCACGCCTTCCTTGGAGCCTGAGAACTTCAGAGCGCCTTCAGACTTGGTGTCGATACCTTCCAGGTCAACGGTGCCGGCGGAGAAGTGGGCCTTCACCTCACCCGTTTTGCCGTCAACGATGGCAATGTGGTTGTTTTCCTGCAGCGTGACGGCGATTTCGCCGAGGCTGTTGATTGCGACGAATTCCGGCTCCGGATCTTCTGGGGCGACTTCGGCAAGACCGGTCAGGGCGACGCGCTTCATGGTGCCGCAATCGGCAACGCCGTCCTTCAGAGAGATAATGACGAGGTCACCGGCCGGCATCTGCGGCAGGGCACCGTCGTTGACGTCTTCGTCACGCTCGTTCTCAATCGCGATCGCGACGAAGGAGCCGTCCTTGGCAACGGCAACAGAATCCGGCTGGCCGCCAATGTCGCAGGTCGCGTCGACAGCCTTGGAGGCGATGTCGACAACGGCGAGCTTGCCCGACGGGCTGGTGAAGCTCTCGGACGTGTTTACGCCGACAAGAACCTTAGCTCCAGCCACGGAAACGGATGTCGGCTCGCCGTCCATCATCAAAGCGCCGGCAGCCTTCGGTGCCTTAGCGTCGGTGATGTCGATAAAGCCGATGCCGCCGAGCGGGCTGTCGGAATAGATCAGCGTGTTGCCGTCTTCCGAGGCCGTGATGATTTCGGCAGAGGTGGTGGAGAGCTTTTCCTTGTCGGCCGGCAGGTTGGCGGCGACGGGGAAAGTGGCGATACGGTTGAAGACCTGTTCGGCAGCGGCCGGCAGGGCCACGGATGCAAAAAGCGCCGCCGTCAGGGCGACGCGGGAGAGACCATGGGTCATCGGGAAACCTCCAGTATCCAGAAATGGAACAGGAGGTTTCTGAGCCAGTCCGATGACAGTCGGATGACAGCACGATGTCGATCCGACATTTCCCTTCAGATCAGGCCGGCACTGTTTCCTTGCCCGCCTCTCGCAGCATCAGGAAGAGCGACGCACCGAGGATCAGAAGCGCACCGAGCCACAGATAGCCGCTCGGTGCATAGCCGAACACGATCCAACCGGCGAAGACATTGAGCGGCAGTTTCAGGTCGTCGAAAGGCTGCACATAGGCCGCATCGGCAGCGTTGTAGGCGAGCGTCAGCAGATACTGGCCGAGGGCTGTGAGGAGGCCTGCGCCCAGAAGCAGCCAGAGCGTCAGCCCCTCCGGCATGACGAAGCCACCCGCGACCGCCAGGCCAGCATTGATCGGGGTCAGCAGGACCAGAAGCCAGACAGTCACGGTTTCCGGCGCCTCGTAGTGGGTGAGGTTCTTCATGATCAGAGACGAGCCGCCCCAAAGCAGCGCGGAGAGCACCGGCAGGAGGGCTGCCAGGGTGAACGTGTCCGACCAGGGCTGGAGGATGATCATCGCTCCGACAAAGCCCGTCAGCGTCGCAAGCCAACGGTCGCGACCGACGGTCTCACCAAGGAAGAGGCGTGCGCCGATGATGATGAAGAAGGGCGAGGTCATGACAAGCGCGATGGCCTGCCAGATCGGCACGGTGGCGAGGCCCGTCACCCAGGCCTGAACGCCGAAAGCGGCGAGCAGGACGCGCAGGATGTGGCGAACCGGATACGCCGTCTTCATGGCGCGGAGGCCGAGCCGGAACAGCAGCGGAAGAGAGAGGACGAGAGCAAAGCCATACTGCCAGAAGGCGGTCGAGGCCGGCGGAAAGCCGAGTGTCATCGAGAGCCACTGGGTGACGACATTGAGAATGGCAAAAGCAACGCCTGCCAAAACCATAAATCCGGCACCGACAACGGCCCGGGAGCGCAGAATAGAAACCGAGCTCTGATTCATGTCATTTTTCCTTAATCCAAAGGACCAACACAAATCAGGACAGATGAGGACGATAAGACCGGCCCCGGACGGGGAACGGCAGCACGCAGCAGCGCCCACACCGGATCCGAGGATCCGACGAAGGTGCAGCCTGACCTCATTCTCTTTCATCCGGACTTTAACCGTCGGCTCCGGAGTTACACCGGATCTGCTGACCCTGCCCTCCCCTTCAGGAGCAACAGGCGCTCGCGGGCTTGGGGGTTACCCCCTTTACCGCCGGTGGGGAATTTCACCCCGCCCTGAGAACGAATGCCGGAACAACCGGCACCAAAAGAGGTAAGCAAGAAATTGCTGCAGCGCAAGAGCGCAAAAAGAAAGCCCGGCACAGAGGCCGGGCTCACCAGAGATGTCAGCTGACCATCGGCACCGAAGGGTGGCGACGGTCACGACGGATCAGCTGTTGACAGCGTCCTTCAGGCCCTTGCCGGCCGTGAACTTCGGAACGTTGCGAGCCGGAATGTCGACTTCAGCGCCGGTGGACGGGTTGCGGCCCTTGGAGGCTTCGCGACGGGCGACGGTGAAGGCGCCGAAGCCAGCGAGACGAATGTCGCCGCCGTTCTTCAGTTCAGCCTGGACCGTTTCAAAAACGGCATCAACGGCAGAGGCTGCGTCAGCCTTGGTGAGGCCAGCCTTCTCGGCGACCGCGGATACGAGTTCGTTCTTGTTCATGTTTCCACCCTTTCTGATTGGTATGAAACGACTCAAATGATTAAGTCGGGCGGAGAATACGAAAGCTTCTGCCCTTCGCAACTCAAAAGCACCCGAAAGCCCCGGAAAACAAGCCTTTTAAGCGGCTTTTCACAAAAAAGGCTGGCAAAAATGCCAGCCTTTTTGTCGGTTTTGGAGCTTTGTGGCTCACTTATGGCAGAATTGCCTCAGTGAGCGACTGTTGCACCGGTTTCGTCGGTTCCATCGACTACGCCGATTGCCGGCGTTTCGACGGTTCCGTCCCATTCAATCGGTTCAGGCACGCGAACCAGAGCATGACGGATCACCTCGCCCATACGGGACACAGGGATGATCTCCATGTTGTTCTTCACGTTGTCCGGGATGTCTGCCAGATCCTTGGCGTTCTCTTCCGGGATCAGAACCTTCTTGATGCCACCACGAAGTGCTGCGAGCAGCTTTTCCTTGAGGCCACCGATCGGCAGGACGCGGCCGCGAAGCGTCACTTCACCGGTCATCGCGACATCCTTCGAGACCGGAATGCCGGTCATGATGGAGACGATGGCGGTTGCCATGGCGATACCGGCCGACGGACCGTCCTTCGGGGTTGCACCTTCCGGAACGTGAACGTGGATGTCCGACTTGTCGAAGCGCGGAGGCTCGATGCCGAAATCAACGGCGCGCGCACGGACATAGGATGCCGCAGCGGATATCGATTCCTTCATCACTTCCTTCAGGTTGCCCGTCACCGTCATGCGGCCCTTGCCGGGCATCATGACGCCTTCGATGGTCAGCAGCTCGCCGCCCACTTCCGTCCAGGCCAGACCCGTGACAACGCCCACCTGGTCTTCGCCCTCTGCTTCGCCGTGGCGGAAGCGCGGGACGCCCAGATATTCGTTGATGTTCTCACCGGTCACGGCAACCGAGGTTACCTTGCCCTTGATGATTTCGGTGACTGCCTTACGGGCGAGCTTCATCAGCTCACGTTCGAAGGAACGAACACCGGCTTCGCGGGTGTATTGCTGGATGATCGCCAGGATCGCCGAGTCGGCCACGGAGAATTCCTCCGGACGCAGGGCGTGTTCCTTGATCGCCTTCGGCAGCAGGTGCCGCTTGGCAATCTCGAGCTTTTCATCCTCGGTGTAACCGGCAATACGGATGATCTCCATACGGTCCATCAGCGGACCCGGGATGTTCAGCGTGTTGGCGGTCGTCACGAACATGACGTTCGACAGGTCATATTCCACTTCGAGATAGTGATCCATGAAGGTCGAGTTCTGTTCAGGATCCAGCACCTCGAGCAGAGCCGAAGACGGATCGCCACGGAAGTCCATGCCCATCTTGTCGATCTCGTCGAGCAGGAAGAGCGGGTTGGACTTCTTGGCCTTCTTCATCGACTGCACGATCTTGCCGGGCATGGAGCCGATATAGGTCCGGCGGTGACCGCGGATCTCGGCTTCGTCACGGACGCCACCGAGCGCCATGCGCACATATTCGCGACCGGTCGCCTTGGCGATCGACTTGGCGAGCGAGGTCTTGCCGACGCCCGGAGGACCAACGAGGCAGAGGATCGGACCTTTAAGCTTCGTCGCACGCGCCTGAACGGCGAGATATTCGACGATGCGTTCCTTGACCTTGTCGAGACCGAAATGGTCTTCGTCGAGGGTCTTTTCTGCCGCGTTGAGGTCGATCTTGACCTTCGACTTCTTGCCCCAGGGAAGGCCCAGCAGCCAGTCGAGATAGTTGCGCACGACGGTGGCTTCCGCCGACATCGGGCTCATGTGACGCAGCTTCTTCAGCTCGGCGTCGGCCTTTTCCTTGGCTTCCTTGGAAAGCTTGGTCTTGGCGATGCGCTCTTCCAGTTCGGCCATCTCGTCACGGCCGTCTTCGCCGTCGCCGAGTTCCTTCTGGATCGCCTTCATCTGTTCGTTGAGGTAGTACTCGCGCTGGGTCTTCTCCATCTGGCGCTTGACGCGCGAGCGGATACGCTTCTCGACCTGGAGAACCGAGATCTCGCCTTCCATGAAGCCGAGCGCCTTTTCAAGACGCGTCTTCACGCTCACCGTTTCCAGCATTTCCTGCTTTTCGGTGATCTTGATGGAGAGGTGCGAAGCGACCGTATCGGCAAGTTTCGAGTAGTCCTCGATCTGGCTTGCGGCGCCGACGACCTCGGGAGAGATCTTCTTGTTCAGCTTGACGTAGTTCTCGAACTCCGAGACCACCGAGCGAGACAGGGCCTCGATCTCGACGGCATCTTCATCCGGCTCTGCCAGGATGCGGGCCTTCGCCTCGTAATAATCTTCGCGGGCCGTATAGGCCTCGACCTTGGCGCGCGCGCGTCCTTCGATCAGCACCTTCACGGTGCCGTCGGGCAGCTTCAGGAGCTGGAGGACATTGGCGACGGTGCCGACTTCGTAGATGGCGTCCGGGGCCGGATCGTCATCACTGGCGTTGATCTGCGTGGCCAGCATGATCTGCTTGTCGGAGCCCATCACCTCTTCCAGAGCGCGAATGGACTTCTCACGGCCGACGAACAGCGGAACGATCATGTGAGGAAACACCACGATGTCGCGCAGAGGCAGCACCGGATAGGTGTTCACCTCGTTTGCAGCTGACGTATTCGTCATTTCACTTCCTTTCAAACGTCCCGGGGAAACCGGGACTCCATGCCGACCCAGAAGAGGCGTCAGGCATATTTTTAGATCCTCCAACAAGTGGAGTGGCGTTCCCGCCAATTCAAGCCTGCTGCCCGTGCCCAACCCGAATCTGTGACATCAGCATGACAGACCCTGCCCGCTTTCACACTACATTGCGGACCTGATGCGAACCATGCGCGTCACTTCGTCGCCTGAAAGGCAGCCGGTCGTCGCATGGATGATCGGGGACGCGGATACGCGGGTAACGGCGACGCAGAACTCAAGCGTTCACTCACCCCTGTTCTAGCCCAATCGACGGGCCTGACAACAGCGGAATACCGTAAATGGACAAGGGCTCCGGAGATAACCACAGGCAGCACCAAAAAAAGATCGCCTGAAACGGAAAAGCCCGCCACAAGGGCGGGCTTTTCGCTGCAATTGATCCGAACCGATCAGGCGGAGGCGTTGGCCTTCTCTTCCTGGCGATCGGCATAGATGTAGAGCGGGCGGGAATTGCCGTTCACGACATCGTCGGAGATGACGACTTCGCGAACGCCTTCCAGTTCCGGCAGTTCGAACATCGTGTCGAGCAGGATCTTTTCCATGATCGAGCGAAGACCACGGGCGCCGGTCTTGCGGGTGATCGCCTTGCGGGCGATCTCGCGAAGTGCGTCCTCGTGGAACGTCAGTTCCACGTCTTCCATCTCGAACAGGCGCTGGTACTGCTTGACGAGCGCGTTCTTCGGCTCGGACAGGATCTGGATCAGGGCGTCCTCATCGAGATCCTCGAGCGTTGCCAGAACCGGCAGACGACCGATGAATTCCGGGATGAGGCCGAACTTGACCAGATCTTCCGGCTCCAGTTCGCGCAGGACTTCGCCAACGCGACGATCGTCTTCCGCCTTCACCGTTGCGCCAAAACCGATGGAGGTCTTTTCGCCACGGGCAGAGATGATCTTGTCGAGGCCGGCAAAGGCGCCGCCGCAGATGAACAGGATGTTGGTCGTATCCACCTGCAGGAATTCCTGCTGCGGATGCTTGCGGCCACCCTGCGGAGGTACGGAGGCAACCGTACCTTCCATGATCTTCAGAAGCGCCTGCTGAACGCCCTCGCCCGACACGTCGCGGGTAATCGAAGGGTTGTCCGACTTGCGGGAAATCTTGTCGACTTCGTCGATGTAGACGATGCCGCGCTGGGCGCGCTCGACATTGTAATCCGCAGACTGAAGCAGCTTCAGGATGATGTTCTCGACGTCTTCACCGACATAACCGGCTTCGGTCAGGGTGGTGGCATCCGCCATGGTGAAGGGCACGTCGATGATGCGGGCCAGCGTCTGGGCAAGATAGGTCTTGCCGCAGCCGGTCGGGCCGACGAGCATGATGTTCGACTTCGCCAGTTCGACGTCACCGCCCTTGGAGGCGTGCGAGAGGCGCTTGTAGTGGTTGTGCACGGCCACAGACAGGATCTTCTTCGCCTGCTTCTGACCGATCACGTATTCGTCGAGGATCTTGATGATGTCCTGCGGCGTGGGAACGCCGTCGCGGGACTTGACCATCGAAGACTTGTTCTCTTCGCGGATGATGTCCATGCAGAGTTCGACGCATTCATCGCAGATGAACACAGTCGGTCCGGCAATCAGCTTGCGGACCTCGTGCTGGCTCTTGCCGCAGAAGGAACAATAAAGGGTATTCTTGGAGTCACCGCCGTTGCTTCCGCTGACTTTGCTCATGTCTTTATCCTTCCAGCACGCCGCGCCACCGCAGTCACGGCAGGGCGGTCACTCACACTGTCCGGTTCCCTCCGCCGCCGTTGGGGGGAACCTCTTCCGATCCGGAGCTACTAGCCGATCCGACCTTGTCGGAGCGGCGGCAACGAAAACTCCCAGTCTCGGCAGACTATGTCACAAAGATTCAACATAGCCTTAATCTTACTATTAGCGCTTTTGCGCCGACTTTAAACCCCGCCTGCCATCACGTCTGCCGGCATCGACCCGATGCCGGCGTCTGGCTTGCGTGGATCAGGCCGACGGCGCAACGCCTTCCATTTCGGCACGCGAGGTCAGGATGCGGTCGATGATACCCCAGTCCTTGGCTTCGCTCGATTCCATGAAGTGGTCACGATCAAGCGTGTTCTCGACTTCGTCATAGGTCTTGCCGGTGTGCTTGACATAGACCTCGTTCAGGCGACGCTTCATCTTAATAATGTCACGAGCATGGCGCTCGATGTCGGATGCCTGGCCCTGGAAGCCGCCCGAGGGCTGGTGAACCATGATGCGGGAGTTCGGCGTTGCGAAGCGCATGCCCTTTTCGCCAGCGGCGAGCAGCAGCGAGCCCATGGACGCGGCCTGACCGATGCAGAGCGTCGATACAGCCGGACGGATGAACTGCATCGTGTCGTAGATCGCCATGCCGGAGGTGACGACACCGCCCGGCGAATTGATGTAGATGGCGATTTCCTTCTTCGGGTTCTCGGCTTCGAGGAAGAGAAGCTGGGCGCAGACGAGCGACGCCATCGTGTCTTCGACCGGCCCCGTCAGGAAGATGATCCGCTCCTTCAGCAGTCGAGAAAAGATGTCGTAGGAGCGCTCGCCACGGTTGGTCTGCTCGACGACCATCGGCACCAGAGCGAGAGCGGTATCAACGGGATTTCTCATGTCGGTCCTTTTTAAGCCTCTCCCCGGCACATCCGGTGGCGGGAATCACGTAATCTTTGTCAATCCCTACATAGAGTGTCCGCACCCCGACATTCAAGACATGAGGACCGGATATCCTTAATGGTCGGATTGCGCTCAGCACTGCAGATCCTCAGTTTCCGGCCACGCACCTGCACTACGAGAGGGATCGCGTCGCATCGATGCACAAGAAAAGTCTAACATGGTGAAATTTCGGTAACTCCGCGAACGGCGCAGTTCGAATAACCCACCAAATCCTGCAGGTTTTCATAGTGACTGTTTAACCGGCATGGGCCATTCTGGTGCGATAGTCTACCGAAATCATTTCAGGAACTGCATCGTGATCGACGTGAAGACCGCGTTCTTGCTGTGGGTCGTCCAGACCAGCACGTTCGCAATTCTGCTTATGGCCATCTGGCTGCACGCGCGGGATCACAAGTATTTCCTGTGGTTCGGTATCGGCTTCCTCATCCACGCCAGCGGCCTTGGACTCGTTGGTCTTCGCGGCCAAATCCCGGATTTCATCTCGATCCAGGTCGCCAATACCATCTCGCTTCTGGCCTTCGGCTTCTGGGCGAAGGGGCTTTCGACGCTCGACCAACGCCGGATCCCGCTGCTTGCCTGGGCACCGACGCTGGTGTGGTTTCTCGGCAATCTCGTGCCCTTCATCCGCGCCGACTTCGCGCTTCGGGTTTCGCTTTACAATGTCGCGGCGACCCTCGGCTTTGCGATACTCGCCTTCATCGCCGCGCGGGCCAGCTTCAGTTCCGGTCGCTACCGCGCCTTCCTGACGATGAACTGGGTGACCCAGGCGGTTGCCTGCGGGGGCTTCGCCGTCTTTGTCGTCTTCCGCCGTCCGACCAGTTTCGCCGATAACTTCGTCGGCGTGTGGATGGGAACGATCGCTCTGATCGGCTTCATCACGTCAGTCGTCATCCTTGCGAAGATCATGATGGACCGGTCGCAGGAGCAGCTGCAGGCACTCGTGCGCACCGACCCGCTCACGGGCGTGCTGAACAGGCGCGGATTTTCCGAAGCCTATCAGGGACTGGTGGAGAGCTCCCCCCTCGATACGCTCGGGGTCCTGGTTTTCGACCTCGATCACTTCAAGCAGATCAACGACCGGCATGGGCACACGACCGGGGACAGGGTGCTGCAGGAATTTGCCGATGTCTGCCTGTCGCTGCTTCCACAACGGGCGGTCTTTGCGCGCACCGGCGGCGAGGAATTTGCAGCCGTGCTGGCGATCTCAGAGCCACGGGATGCGGCGCTGTTTGCCGAAACCGTGCGGCTTGCGCTTGCCGACCGCAGCATTCCGACCGGTGAAGAGCCGATCTCGGTGACCACCAGCGTCGGCATCTCGATCAGCCCGCTTCGCACGGCCAATCTGGATCATCTCCTGTCGGAGGCGGATCTCGCGCTTTACACGGCGAAGGCACAGGGGCGAAACCGCACCTCGGTTCGCGCCGGCAACCGGATCGTGACCGTTCCGCCATCCCGCGAAGAGCGCCCCCTCGACGACGTCGACCGCCAGGCCGACCGGCAGGTGGCCATTCTCAATCGCATCTCCGCCGTTGCCCACAAGCTGGACGACTGAGCGCCGCCCCTTCCCCTTGCGTGACGGACTGCAAAGACTAAACAGGACAGCATGACACAGACCTCGTTCCTCTCCATCGATCCGGCCACCCGCCGGGTTTCGCTCGACGCTCGTGATCCCGCCTTCTATGGCGATCCGAACCGCACTTACGCGGCGCTCCATGCGCAATGTCCGACCTTCTACTGGGAGGAGCAGAAGCAGTGGTTCTTCACCGGCTATGACCATGTGAATGCGCTGCTGCGCGATCGCCGCTTCGGCCGGCAGATCCTGCATATTGCGACGCGCGAGGAGCTGGGCATGCCAGAACCCGCCGAGCACACCCGGCATTTCGACAAGGCCGAGGAGCATTCGCTGCTCGAAATCGAGCCGCCGGAGCACACGCGGCTGCGGACCCTCGTCAACCGCGCCTTTGTCTCCCGCCACGTGGAGAAGATGACCCCGGAGATCGAGGCGCTTGCCAACCGGCTGATCGACGATTTCGAGAAAGATGGCAGGACAGAGCTTCTGGCCAGCTTTGCCGACATCATTCCGGTGACGATGATCGCACGGATGATCGGCATCCCCGAGGACATGGGCCCGCAGCTCCTGAAATGGAGCCACGATTATGTCGGCATGTACATGTTCAAGCGGACCCGCGCCGACGAGGAGGCAGCTGATCGCTCTGCCAAGGAGTTCGCGGACTATGTGCGCGAGGTGATCGCTGAGAGACGCGCCGAGCCGCGCGACGATCTGCTCAGCCACATGATCCACACGGAGCACAAGGGGCAGTTCCTCACCGAGGACGAGCTGATCTCGACGACGATCGTGCTGCTCAATGCCGGCCACGAGGCGACCGTGCACCAGATCGGCAATTCGGTGCGGGTGATCCTCGAAAGCGGGATTGATCCCGCAACGCTGTTCACCGACGAGAAGACGACGGAGCGGACTGTCGAGGAGACGCTTCGGATCTGCGCGCCGGTGCATATCTTCCAGCGCTGGTGCCTGGAGCCTTGCGAAATCGACGGCGTGTCCTTCAAGCGTGGCGACAAGGTGAGCCTGATCCTCGCTGCCGCCAATCTCGATCCGCAGAAATTTCCGGACCCGCTGACATTCAAGCCGGGTCGCGATGAAGGGGCCAATCTCTCTTTTGGCGCCGGCATTCATTTCTGCATCGGCGCGCCACTCGCGCGTCTCGAACTCAACATCGTGCTGCCGCTGCTTTTCAAGCGCTTGCCGGGGTTGAAGATCGCCGAGACGCCCACGGTCAAGGACGTCTATCATTTCCACGGCCTGGAGCAGCTCGACCTCACCTGGTGAGGTCGGCTGCATCGGCGTAGCGGGCCGTCAGAGCTTCGACGGCCTGACGCATGGCGAGACGCAGGTCTGGCGGGTCGAGGACCTCGGCTTCCGTTCCAAGCTTCAGCATTTCCGAAACGGCCATGCGCTCATGTGCCACGGGGAGCCGAACCATGCGCCAGCCGCGCTCATCGGGTTCGCCGATAAATTCGAGGTTGGCGCGGACGTAAGGCGGCGCCATGTGCTCGATTTCTTTCAGGCCCCAAGGTGAGAGGCGGATCACTGCCCAGTTTGGGTAGAGTTCCAGTTCAAGCCGACGCGTGTTTTCGTTCCAGTATTCAGCGAGATCGAAGTCCCTCGGCCAGTCGAAGCGCTCTTCGGTGACGATCAGGTCCAACACTCGTGAGATGCGATAGGTACGCGGTGTGTCGTCGACCCGGGCCACGAGATACCAGGCGCCGCCTTTCATCACGATGCCGAGCGGTTCGGCGACGCGGTTCTTCTCCGCCTTCCAGGAGCGATAGCGCATGCGGATGCGCTTGGAATTCCAGACCGCATCCGCAATCGCTTGTAGGTAGACGGGCTGCTCACCCTCGGCGAGCCAGGCGGGCGCATCGAGATGAAACTTCGACTGCATGCGCCGCGCGCTTTCACGCAGATCCTCCGGCAAGGCGGCGGTGAGCTTTTTCTGGGCGCCGGCCATCAGCGAGCCGAGGCCAAGATCGGCAGCGGCACCGGGGATACCGGAGAGGAACATGGCCTCCGCCTCTGCAGGGGTGAGGCCGTTCAGACGGACGCGGTACCCGTCCAGCAGGCGGTAGCCACCGTCGGAGCCGCGTTCGCTGTAAACAGCGATGCCGGACAGCGAGAGCGCATCGATATCGCGGTAGATGGTGCGCACCGAGACGTCGTTTTCCTCGGCCAAAGCCTCGGCGGTCACCAGCCCCTTCGCTTGTAAGGTCGTCAGTATGTTGATGAGCCGGCTCGCCCGCATCAAGAAATCCTTGTTTGGGCAAGTATGCTAAACCAACCTGACATAATCTGACAGGTATGCCGGCGCATTCTCCTTTCAACGCCTCGCTGGCGTGGTGCATTCCAAAGGGAGACACACGATGACCAAGAACCAGCCGATCACCCTCTTCTACTCGCCCCAGACCCGCGCCACGGGCGCACGCGTGCTGCTCGAGGAACTGAAGGTGCCGTACGCTATGCATGTTTTGAATATGAAGGCGGGAGAGCAGCGGCAGCCGGCCTATCTTGAGATCAATCCGCTCGGCAAGGTGCCGGCGGTGCGTGTCGGCGACACGCTCGTCACCGAACAGGGCGCCATCTACCTTTATCTCGCAGATCTCTTCCCCGAAGCGGACCTTGCCCCTGCCCTCACGGATCCGGATCGCGGCGCTTATCTGCGCTGGCTGTTCATCTACGGCAGCTGCTTCGAACCCGCGGTGGTCGATCGCTTCCTGAAACGCGAGCCGGGATCGATGAACGAGACGCCCTATGCCAGATACGAGTCGCTGATCGACATGCTGGAGGAAGCGCTCAAGACAGGCCCTTACCTGCTCGGCGAGCGCTTTACGGCCGCTGATCTGCTCTGGGGGATTGCGTTGCGCTGGACTACGATGTTCGGCCTTGTCGAGGCCCGCCCGGCGTTTCAGGCCTATATGGCCCGCATCGACGGTAGAGCTAGTGTTCAGAAGGTGTCCGCCGAAGATGCCGCCATGGCCGCCGAGCACGAGGCGGCAGCGGCACGTCTGAAAGCGGGCTGATCACCTACTAGTCCGCCTGCAGTCGTTCAGATCCAGCTCCGGCTATCCGGGGCGCCGCAACCGTAGGGCGGGACACTGTCCGGAAAAGACTGCTGCAGCCGATCGCATCCCCATTTGCGGAGAAGGTGCGGAAGTCGGCTGTTGATCTCGATTCCCACTTCTTCATAGGGGCTGCTGGTGTTGCTGACATAGGCATACCAGCGGCCACCGACGGTTAGGGACAGTCCGACGATGACGATGAGGGCGATACGAAACATGTTCATTCAGGTAACCTGGCGCTGCAAGATAATGGCAGCCTCCTGGCGCGACCGTCGACCGACCGTCAGTGACCTGCCGCACATCAGACGCCAGAAATGCCATGCCCTCTAAAGCCGGATGACATAATCCTTGCGAGTCGTTTCAAGCACTTCCCAGGTTCCCTTGAAGCCGGGTCTGAGGATCAGGCGGTCGCCTGCCTTTAAGTGAACAGGCTCGCTGCCTTCCTCGGTGACAACAGAGTGGCCTTCGAGAATGTGGAAGTATTCCCATTCATCGTAGACGATCCGCCACTTGCCCGGCGTCGACTGCCAGATGCCGGCATAGATGCCGCTGTCGGCTTCCTCGATGTTCCAGGTGGTGAAGCGCGGGTCGCCTGAAATCAGGCGGTCCGGCGCAGGCGCGCCCTCTTCCGGCGTGACTGTTGAGGGATCGAATGGCAGGGACAGGCTCATTATGGTCTCCAGGTAAACGAGCGGCGGTGTTTTGCACCGCCGCTGAAAGGTAGATCAGGCCGAGGCCAGCGCCTGCTCGAGATCGGCGATGATGTCTTCGGCATCCTCGATGCCGATGGACAGGCGCACCACGTCAGGCCCAGCACCGGCTGCGATCTGCTGGGTTTCGGAGAGCTGCGCATGGGTCGTCGACGCCGGATGGATGATCAGCGAGCGGGTATCGCCGATGTTGGCCAGGTGCGAGAAGAGCTTCAAGCCACCGACCAGCGCCTTGCCAGCTTCGAGCCCGCCCTTAATGCCGAAGGTGAAGACGGACCCGGCGCCCTTCGGCGAGTAACGCTTCTGGAGCGCATTGTTCGGATCGTCGGGAAGGCCAGCATAGTTGACCCAGGCGACCTTCGGGTGGCTCTTCAGCCAGGTCGCGACCTTCATGGCATTGTCGCAGTGGCGCTGCATGCGCAGCGGCAGGGTTTCGATGCCGGTCAGCAGAAGGAAGGCGTTCATCGGAGCGATGGCGGGCCCAAGGTCACGCAGGCCGAGGACGCGGCAGGCGATGGCGAAGGCGAAGTTTCCGAAGGTCTGGTGCAGGACAACGCCGTTGTATTCCGGGCGTGGCTCGGACAGCATCGGATATTTGCCAGGCTTGGCCGACCAGTCGAAGGTGCCGCCATCGACGATGACGCCGCCCATGGAATTGCCGTGACCGCCAAGGAACTTGGTGACGGAATGGACGATGATGTCGGCGCCATGCTCCAGCGGGCGGATGAGGTAAGGGCTCGCCATGGTGTTGTCGACGATCAGCGGCAGACCGTGGCGATGGGCGACTTCGGCGATGGCTTCGATGTCGACAAAGGTGCCGCCGGGGTTGGCAAGGCTCTCGATGTAGACGGCCTTGGTCTTGTCATCGATCTGAGCGGCGAAGCTCTCGGGGTCAGCAGGGTCTGCCCAGCGGACCTGCCAGCCAAAATTCTTGAAGGCATGGCCGAACTGGTTGATCGAGCCACCATAGAGCTTCTTCGCCGCAACGAAGTTGTCGCCGGGCTGCATCAGCGAGTGGAAGATCAGAAGCTGGGCTGCATGACCCGAGGCTACCGCGAGTGCTGCCGTGCCGCCTTCGAGCGCTGCAATCCGCTCTTCCAGAACGCCCTGGGTTGGGTTCATGATGCGGGTGTAGATGTTGCCGAACTCCTTGAGGGCAAAGAGATTTGCGGCGTGGTCCGAGTCGTTGAAGACGTAGGCCGTGGTCTGGTAGATCGGCGTGATGCGGGCGCCCGTGGTGGGGTCCGGCTGGGCGCCGGCATGGATGGCAAGCGTGGCGAAACCCGGATTGTTCTCCGACATTGTTTGGTCCTCCCTTTTTGACTTCGGGCCGGATCATAATCAGTCGCCGCCCGATGTCAGCCCGGATTATTCCAAAGTGCGGGGGTGTTCGGGAAATTCATACTTGATCGAGGTCAATGCGATGCCGCGACTTGCTGGCATTCTCTTTCCAATCGAAGGAGAGCCCCATGACACTCACGATCGCCGATCCGGTCCGCCACACCGTGCAGCAAATCCTCTCCTGGTTCGCCCAGGGTTTCGAAACCGCCAATGAAAGCGACATGCTCGCCGCTTTGTCCGATGCAGAAGTCGAGGCGCTTGCCGATGATTGCGGAATCAGCGCGCATCAGTTGCTGGCGCTCGTGAAGGCCGGCCCGCATGCCGCCGACGAAATGCCAGCCATGATGCGGGCACTGAACATCGATCCGGCAGAGGTCGAATTCCGCATGCGCCGGGTGTTCCGCGACATGCAGGTCACCTGTGCGCAGTGTTCGTCCAAGGACACCTGCCGTCAGCACCTGCATCAAGGCAAGGCCGAACAGAGCTTTGTCGACTATTGCGGCAATGCCGATACGCTGAACGCGCTGCGCGCTAATCCGGACCTGCTGGTCGGGGCCTAAGCGTTTAAAGCCCAAGCCTGGGGATTTCGATCGCCGGGCAACGGTCCATGATCACGCGGATGCCGGCCTCTTCGGCCAGCTTGACGGCTTCATCGTCGCGCACGGAAAGCTGGCCCCAGATCACCTTGGGCCGGTTCGGCAGCGCAAGTGCCTCCGTCACCACCTCGCCGAGATATTCCGGCGCGCGGAAGACGTCGACCATGTCGATCACCTCTGGAATCTCGGCCATCGTGGCGTAGACGGTCTGGCCGAGGATTTCCTTGCCGGCTTGTCCCGGATTGACCGGATAGACCGTGTAACCCTTTGACAACAGGAAACGCATGACGCCGAAGCTCGGACGGTCCGGCTTGGGCGAGGCACCGAGCAATGCGATGGTTTTCACCTCGCCGAGAATGCCCTTGAGGTATTCGGCACTATAATGATCGTGATCAGCCATCTGCATCTCCTCAACTGTCGTAGCATGAGGATTAGATGGTGTGGCGATCGGCAGCAACAAGGCGGAACCGCCCTGCCCGCCCACACGTTGATCGAGCGCCAGAAGGAGAACGGCCATGCGCATGACCCAGCTTGCCATCCTGACGATCGCCACCACCGTGCTGGCAGAGCCAGCTTTGGCGATCTCGCGTTACAATTCCACGGCGCTCACCTGTGACCAGGCGCGCCAGCGCGTCATTAACGAGGGCGCCGTCATCCTGCGCTACCCGTCGACGCGGGTCCAGGGCATGACGCTCTACGATCGCTACGTGACCCGAAGCGCGATGTGCTCGCCACACGAATATGCAGAGCGCGCCTATGTGCCGACGCGGGATACCGATCGGTGCCCGGTCCTGAATTGCCAGCCCTATGACCCCGAACCGCGACGCTTCGGCAAGCCGATCGTCCGGTTCTGAGGCCTTCCAGTTGGCTCAGGCCGCATGACCTTGGGCTGAGCTTGCATGCATGCGCTCGTAGACCAGCGGATATTCGCAAACCAGGGCGCGGTTCATCACCACCTTGATGCCGGCGGCCTCAGCCCGTGCCGCTGCCTCATCGTTGCGGATACCCAGCTGGCACCAGATTGCCTGAGGGCGTTGCGACATCGCCAACACGTCGTCGACGATGCTGTCGAGATGCTCCGGACGGCGAAAGACATCGACGAGATCAATTGGTTCCGGAATCTCTGCGAGCGAGCCATAGACGCGCTTGCCGAGGATCATTTCACCGCGATGAAGCGGATTGACGGGGAAGACGTGATAGCCCTTGCCGAGCAGAAATCCTGATATCCAGTGGCTGGGGCGCTTGTCGTCGGTCGATGCGCCGACGACGGCCACGTTCTTGGCCGTGGCGAGAATGTCGGCGAGATAGCTGTTCAGGTAGGTGTCATGGTTCATGGACGTTCCTCCCGGCCTGCGAAGGCCTTTGATTTACCCGTCCATCTTGTCCCAACTACAGATTAGCCTAGGCCGCTTAACGACCGCGCACCGAATTACCTCAAATACCGTGGATCACTCCGGAAGGACCACATGCCCGTGTTCATCGTGAGGGAAGAAGGGATTGTAGGCGATTTCCCAGAGGTGGCCATCCGGGTCGGCGACATAGCCGGAGTATCCACCCCAGAAGACTTTTTCGGGTGCCTTCACCAGTCTAGCACCACAGGATACGGCAAACTTCACCACGGCTTCGACGCCGATCTCGCTCGTGACATTGTAGGCCAGCGTCACGCCCGAAAACCCCGGGGGCGTATCCTCGACATGGGCGTCGGCGGCCAAGCTGGCGCGCGAAAACAGCCCGAGCACGATTCCCTTCAACTGGATAAAGGTCACGTCGTCGTTGGATGCGGAAGACCGCGTCCAGCCCAGTCGGCCATAGAATTCAGTGCTGCGGGCGACGTCAGAAACGCCAAGGGTGATAAGCGAGATTCGACGTTCCAGCGACATTGCGATCTCCGTATGAGGGTGTCTGCCGATACGTTCGGTTTATGTTTTCATTATGTTCGCGCACATATTAGCAAAATCATAGGTTGAGACAGGCGCTATTGATACGCCCGTTCCATTCTGTGCGGCTGGTAGAATAATCTCTTTCTTTACGGATCTTACCGACTTCAGCGCATCAGAACCCTCGCGGTGCGGGAGTCGATATGCGGTAAAATAATACCACAAACCTAAGTGATTGTAATTGCTCACCTTCTACGGGCGCCTGCCGGATCCCGCGATCTTGACGTTCCAGGCCACTGGTTCTATACCCCTCCCCGGAACGCGGCCCTTCGGGACCGCTTTCTTTTTGCGTCGAAAACGGCGCTTACAAGCAACAAGAAACGCCTGCAGTTTCCTCTCAGGGGACCGCAGGATCACACGGAAAGAGACCTCAATGTCTACCTTCGTTCAGAAGCCTGCAGAGGTGGAGAAGAAGTGGATCCTCATCGACGCCGAAGGGCTCGTTGTCGGCCGCCTCGCCACCATTATCGCCATGCACCTGCGTGGCAAGCACAAGGCCACCTACACCCCCCACGTTGACGACGGCGACAACGTCATCGTCATCAATGCCGAGAAGGTCGTTCTGACCGGCAAGAAGTACTCCGACAAGAAGTACTACTGGCACACCGGTTATCCGGGCGGCATCAAGGAGCGTACGGCTCGCCAGATCATCGAAGGCCGCTTCCCGGAGCGCGTTCTCGAGAAGGCTGTCGAGCGCATGATCCCGCGTGGCCCGCTCGGTCGTCGCCAGATGAAGAATCTGCGCGTCTACGCCGGCGTCAACCACCCGCATGAAGCCCAGCAGCCCGTCGCTCTCGACGTCGCTTCGCTGAACAGCAAGAACACAAGGAGCGCCTAAGTATGGCCGATCTTTCTTCCCTGAAGGACCTTGCCCCGGCACAGGACGCAGCTCCGGCTCACGTCCGCAAGGTCGACTCGCTGGGTCGCTCCTACGCCACTGGCAAGCGCAAGAACGCAGTCGCCCGCGTATGGGTCAAGCCGGGCACCGGCAAGATCACCGTTAACGGCCGCGAATTCCGCACCTACTTCGCCCGTCCGGTCCTGCAGATGATCCTGCAGCAGCCGATCGTCGCAGTGGCCCGTGACGGCCAGTTCGACATCATCGCGACCGTTCACGGCGGCGGCCTCTCCGGCCAGGCCGGTGCAGTTCGTCACGGTCTCTCGAAGGCCCTCACCTACTTCGAACCGGGCCTGCGTCCGGTCCTGAAGAAGGGTGGCTTCCTGACCCGCGACAGCCGCGTTGTCGAGCGTAAGAAGTACGGCAAGGCGAAGGCCCGTCGTTCGTTCCAGTTCTCCAAGCGTTAATCGCTGGACAACCGGAAACGGAAATCAAGGCGGGGCTTCGGCTCCGCCTTTTTTTTGTTTTCCTCCGCCCCGCCAGCCGTATCGCCAAGGATCAAGGCTTGACCAAGGAAGCCGACCGTCTAATTTGATCAAATTTTTCAGAGGGAGAAGAACATCATGGCCAGCAAATCGATCGACAACGCGTTTACCGCAAAGAGCTTGCGCGGTGCGGCGACCGATCCGACCTATGCGGGCGTGCTGTCCTTCATGCGGCGGAAGTATTCGAAGGACCTCACCGACGTCGATGCGGTCGTGCTTGGCATTCCCTTTGATGCCGCCGTTTCCAACCGGCCGGGCGCCCGTTTTGGACCTCAGGCGATCCGCCGCGCCTCGGCGATCTTCGACAATGATCCGCAATATCCCTTTGCGCGTGATCTCTTCGAGCAGATGGCCGTCGTCGATTATGGCGACGTGCTGCTCGACTACGGCAATCACCAGCACACACCTGGCCTGATCGAGCAGGAAGCCGCAAAGATCATTGCGTCCGGCGCCTATCTACTTGGCCTTGGCGGCGACCATTTCGTCACCTGGCCTCTGCTGAAAGCCCATGCCGCGAAGCACGGACCGCTGGCGCTCGTGCATTTCGATGCGCATCAGGACACCTGGGACGATGATGGCCAGCGGATCGACCACGGCTCCTTCGTCTGCCGCGCCGTGCGCGAGGGCGTGATCGATCCGAAGAAGTCGATCCAGATCGGCATCCGCACGGAAGCGCCTGAGGATTTCGGCATCCGGATCATCCCTGGCTACGAGGTCGAGGACATGGGTGCCCAGGCGATCGCCGATGCGATCCTCGCGCATGTCGGGACGGCTCCAACCTATCTGACTTTCGACATCGATTGCCTGGATCCGGCCTATGCGCCTGGAACCGGCACGCCGGTCGCAGGCGGCCCCTCTTCGGCCAAGATCCTCTCGGTCCTGCGCAAGCTCGGGGCCCTCGATATCCGCGGCTCTGATGTCGTCGAGGTGGCGCCGGCCTATGACCATGCCGACATCACCGCAATTGCCGGTGCGACGGTTGCAATGTATATGCTGGGCCTGCGCGCGGAAAAGCTTGCGACACGCGCCTGACACATTGATTCAACACACTCACAATCAGATTCCGCAATCTCATCCAAACCTCTAACGGGACTAGACAAATGGCAGCGAAGATCTTCATCGACGGCGAACACGGCACAACGGGTCTGCAGATCCGCACGCGCCTGGCCGACCGCCATGATCTGGAGCTCTTGTCTATCCCGGAAGCCGAGCGGCGGAACGAGAAAATGCGCGAGGACATGCTCAACAGCGCCGACATCGCCATTCTCTGCCTGCCCGACGATGCGTCGAAGCAGGCCTATGAGATGACGGCCGCAAACAACAATGTCCGCCTGCTCGACGCCTCCACGGCGTTTCGCGTGCATCCGGACTGGGCCTATGGCTTTGCCGAAATGGACAAGGCCCAGAAGGCGAAAATCCAGGCTGCGCGCTATGTCTCCAACCCGGGCTGCTATCCGACGGGTGCGATCGGCCTCATCCGGCCGCTGCGCGCCGCCGGCATCCTGCCGGACGGCTATCCGGTCTCGGTCAATGCCGTCTCGGGATATACCGGCGGTGGCAAACAGATGATCGCGCAGATGGAGGACAAGACCCATCCGGAGCATCTGGCTGCCAACAACTTCCTTTACGGGCTGACGCTGAAGCACAAGCATGTGCCGGAAATGCAGACCCATGGCCTGCTCGACCGCGCGCCACTGTTTGCTCCCTCCGTCGGTCGCTTCGCACAGGGCATGATCGTTCAGGTTCCGCTCTTCCTCGAAGACCTCGCCGCCGGCACAACGGTGGACAGCATCCATGGAGCACTCGTTGCTCATTATGCGGGCCAGAAGATCGTCAGCGTCGTACCGCTTGCGGATAGCGCCAAGCTGCCGCGCGTCGATGCCGAAGAACTTGTCGGTCAGGACACGATGAAGCTCTTCGTCTTCGGCACGCCCGGTGGCGCGCATGTCAATCTGGTGGCGCTGCTCGACAATCTCGGCAAGGGTGCGTCAGGGGCGGCCGTGCAGAACATGGACCTGATGCTTTCGGCCTGAGGGTGAGGAACAGAATTGGCTTGCGGGGATCGGTCGCGTCGACCTCGCAAGCCTTCCAGCGTTCACAAATAGCGAACGAAATGTCGATCAACCACCTTATTCTAGGTAACGATCGAGGGTGATAGTGTCCTTGCGAAAGTGAGGAACCTCAATGAGCCAGCGTCTTCCGGTTTATTTCATCCCCCATGGCGGCGGCCCGTGGCCGTTCATGGAGTTCCCGCGCGACAACGAAGGCAAGGCGCCTTGGGACGACCTGCGCGCCTTCCTGCAGGGTCTCGATGCTGAGATCGGACACCGGCCGAAGGCCGTGCTCGTCGTGTCCGGCCACTGGGAAAAGGAACCGGTTCCGACGGTGAGCACAGCTGCAAAGCCCGGCATGCTCTTTGACTACTACAATTTCCCGCCGCACACCTACGAGCTCTCCTACCCTGCCCCGGGCTCGCCGGACCTTGCCGCCCGTGCAAGGGCATTGCTCGCCACGGCCGGGATCGACAGCGCCGAGGATGACAACCGTGGCTTCGACCACGGCGTGTTCATCCCCTTCATGCTGGTCTACCCGGATGCGGATGTACCGATCACGATGATTTCGCTGCAGAGCACGCTGGACGTCGAAAGCCATATCGCAATCGGCAAGGCGCTTGCACCTTTGCGCGACGAGGACGTGCTGATCATCGCCTCGGGCATGAGCTACCACAACATGCGGATGTTCCGGCAGGCCGAGCCTTCCCATGCGGAACAGGCGATCCGGTTCGACGACTGGCTGACGGAAGCTGTGGCTGCCCCCGATGGGGAAGCACGGGCCGAAGTCCTTTCGACCTGGGACCAGAACCCGGATGCGCTGGCCTGCCATGTGCCCGATCACGATCACCTCGTGCCGCTCTTCGTGGCGTCCGGTGCAGCGGGTTCGGATCCGGGGCGGCAGGTCTTCCGAGGTGAGTTCCTCGGAAAGCCCTACTCCGCCTATCGCTTTGGCTGATAACGCTTAGTCGTGGACCTCGACCAGCACCGGCTTGGCGCGCTCGCCATAGAAGCCGCGCAGATGAGCTACCGCGAAAGCCAGCAACACGAGCGCCATGCCCTGATGGGTGACGCCGGCATGTAGGGGAACCTGCGTGACGAGCGTGACGATGCCGATGACCGCCTGGATGCTGATCAGCGCGAAGAGCACCACGCTGCGGCGGGCATGGGTCGTCTGAGGGGCGGCCCGCAGACATTGGACCATGTGCATGAGTGCTGCCGCCCAGAGGATATAGGCGCCGATGCGGTGGATATACTGGACGGTCTTCGGGTTCTCGAAGATGTTGATCCAGGCGGGCGCCTGGACGAAGAGACCCTGCGGTACCCAAGCACCGTCCATCAGCGGCCAGGTGTTGTAGCTGTAGCCGGCGTCCAGTCCTGCGACGAGCGCACCGAGATAGATTTGCACGAAGGTCATGATCAACAGCACACCGGCAAAGAGGCGGCTCTTTTCCGTCGGGGCCGCATCATCCGTGTGCGGATAAAGGCTGCGGAAGATCCAGACACAGCTCGCAAAGATGAAGCAGGCCATCATCAGATGCACGGCCAGACGATACTGGCTGACATCGACGCGCTCGCTGAGGCCTGAGGAGACCATCCACCAGCCGATGAAGCCCTGCAGGCCACCGAGGCCCAAAAGACCGACCAGCGGCGCGCGCAGGCCGGGCTCGATCTTGCCGCGCAGCCAGAAGTAAGCGAGCGGCAGGGCAAAGATCAGGCCGATCATTCGGGCGAGCAGGCGATGCGCCCATTCCCACCAGAAGATGAATTTGAACTCGTCGAGGCTCATGCCCTTGTTGATCTGCTGATATTCCGGAATCTGGCGATAGAGTTCGAGCTCTTCTTCCCATTCGGCGACCGTCAACGGCGGGATGACACCATGGATCGGCTTCCACTCGGTGATCGAAAGGCCCGAGTCGGTCAGCCGCGTCGCGCCGCCCACCAGCACCAGACAGAAGAGCGCAAAGATCACCACGCCGAGCCATATGCGCACCGCCTTGCGGTCAGCATCCACGCGGGCAATATCCTTGCGCACCTGCAACTCGGTTCCGGTCAACACAGCTGTCATTCGTCAATCCTCTTTTCGCCCGTTGATTTGCATCAGTCAGCCGTGCAAAACAAGCCCGCCGGTTTGCGGCAAGCGGTCGCGTCGCGGAACCGCGCGACGTTCGATAGGACAATGGCATGACGAAGCGCCCGAAGTTCAGATCCTTCATCGGTACGATCCTGATCATCCTGATCGTGTCGATCTATGCCCTTCTCGCGACCACGATCGCCTCAGCAACGCTCGCCACCGCTCCGTGGTGGGGGCATCTCCTCTACTTCCTGCTGACAGGCCTGCTCTGGGTGATCCCCGCCATGCTGGTGATCAGATGGATGGCGGGTCCGTTCAACAAGCCGGACAAGGATTAACTCCGCCTTTACCCTCGCATGCGGCCATTGGCCGGATTCTCACGGCGATAACCGTTTGTTCGCAGTGTCTACCTAAGCTCCCGCTCGTCTCTCAAACCGGATGGGATAGGGTACATGCGGGCCCATATGCGCCATGATGCAATGGCTTTTGCCGAAGATCTGCCTGAGGACCGTGTCGCTGTCGGCCGGGACCGGGCGACGCTGGATATTGCGGCGGGTCGGCTCACCCTCACCCTACACCATCGCATGGCGCCGCTTGAGCGCCAATGGCGGATGCTCGAGGCAGACCCGTGGAACTCCCTGCATCAGGGATATGACTGGTGTCGCGCCTGGACTGAAACGCATGGAAACCCGCTCGCCATCGTCGAAGGCCGTCTGAACGGCGACGTCGCTTTCCTGCTGCCGCTTGAGATCCAGCGCCACTATCTGGTGCGCAGCGCCCAGTTCATCGGTTCGGCTTTCACCAATTTCAACAGCGGCCTTTTCAGTGCTGCTTTCCGCCGTGCTGCCGTAGACATTGCCGCGCCCGACCTTGAGGCACTGCTTGTCGAGGTCCTGCGCAACGATGCCGACCTTCTCAGCCTGACCAATGTGCCGCTCGTCTGGCGCGGCGAGCGACATCCGCTTGCCGGCCTTCCTGGCATCCGCAACCAGAACGCCTCGTTCCAGTTGCCGCTGGCCGCGACCATGGACGAAACGATTGCGGCGCTCAACGCAAAGAGCCGGCGCAAGAAGTATCGGTCCCAGACCCGCAAGCTGGAAGCGGCCGGCGGCTTCGACCATATCCGGCCGAAGAAGCTCAGCGACCAGCAGTCCCTGCTCGAATGTTTCTTCCAGCAGAAGGCCGCCCGATTTGCCGTCGGCGGCCTGCCGAATGTCTTCCAGCCCGCCGAAACGCAGGCCTTCTTTCACATGCTGCTCGAAAGCGACCATGGCTCGAGCGACGTTCCGCTCGAACTGCATGCGATCCGGCTAAAGGGGGAACACGAAGGACAGATCGCGGCGATCACCGGGCTTTCCCGCAAGGGCGACCATGTGATCTGCCAGTTCGGCTCGATTGATGACAGCCTGATGCCTGATGCGAGCCCGGGGGAATTGCTGTTCTGGCTGGTGGTCGAGCGCAGCGCCCTGACCGGCGGCGCACTTTTTGACTTCGGTATCGGCGATCAGGACTACAAGCGGCGCTGGTGCACGGTCGAAACGGTCCACCACGACCTTCTGCTGCCGCTTCGGCCCGCCGGACATATCGCCGCCATGACCCACCGCAGCCTGACCAGGACAAAGACCCTGATCAAGGGCAATCCGCATCTCTACGCGCTGATCCAGAGACTACGAGCTCAAGGCACCATCGCCCCGGCGCCGAAAACGAGCGACTGACCGAGTGTCTGCAGGCCCTGTGCCGGCCTGCCTACTTCCCAATCAGGCGGCGTTGCGCGTCCTGCGTTCCGGCGGGTTCTTCACCGAGAGCAGGATCAGGTCCCTGTAGCCGACATCCTCGAAGGCAATCATGATCTCGGCCAGTTCCTGCGCTTCGGGCTGCGGGGCAGAGAGAATGATATCGTGGCGATCGTTGCGGCTCAGCCGGGCGACACCCTGGGCGTTGGCAGGGCCACACTCCACCAGCACCAGATCATAGACGTCCGAGAGCGCATCGACGATCATCGAAAGGCGGTCTGCCCCGCGCATCGCCTGACGGATATCGGCATTGCCCTGCGGCACGATATCGGCTGCCGATGCACGGTCCGGATGGATACAGTCGGCGAAAGCGGCCTCGCCGGTCAGGAGATCGGTGATGCCGGAAAGATCACGCCACGATGCCATCAGGCGCGTCGGGCAGGCCGAACCGGTCATATCGACAAGCACGGTCCGATGACCGCGATCGGCAAGCTCGCGCGCAAGGGCAACAGTTCCCTCGGACCCATCGTCACCCGACGGCGAGATGGCAAAGGCGATCCGTGATTGCTGCTCAAGAAGAAAATCGGCCACTGAGGCGACGGAGAATTCGTCCGGCTCTTCCGTCGGCTGAGCTGGCGGCACATCCATGGCGACGGCCTGCTCCATCTCGTCGACGAGATCCTCATCGGCGGAGACATTCAGAAGGCTTGCGGAAGTCTCGTCATTGGTTCGTGCGCGGGGCGCCTCGACGGGTGTGACCTGTTCTGCGATCTCGTCCTCGTCGCGACCCGCAAGCATCGGGGCCACTGCGCCGGTCGGACGCAGGGCGCGCCCGCTGAAAAGCTCGGCCAGCATGACGGCGACCGCTGCAAGGATCAGTGTCGAGAGCGTCGCAACGATGGTGATTGGCAGGACCTTGGGGAAGCTCGGTTCCTGCGGTTCGATGGCGGTGGAAATCACCCGGGCATCGGCGGGGCTCGAGCCCTTTTCCAGACGCGAGGATGCTTCGCGATAGCGCGCGAGATAGGTTTCGAGCAGCTGGCGCTGTGCAGTTGCCTCTCGCTCTAGCGACTTCAGGCCCACCTCATCCTCGCCTGCTCGGGCGGTATCCGCCTTAAGGGTGTTCATCTGGGCGAGCAGCTGGGTTTCGCGCTCGCGGGCAACGGCCGCCTGGTTGTCGAGGCTTTCGGCGACCCGCAGCGATTCGGACTGCACCTGGTCGCGAATGCCGGCGAGCTGCGCGCGCAGCGCCTTCATCTGCGGATGGCCTTCGAGCAAACGCGTCGACAGATCAGAAATCTGACCGCGGATCTGCGATTCCGTCGCTTTCAGGCGCTGGATCGATTCGGAGCGTGCGATGGCGTCGAGGGTTTCGGTGGGCTTGCCAGCCTTAATGCTCGCGCGCAGGTTCTCAGCCGTCGCTTCGGCGCTTGCCCGTTCACCGCGCACCCGTGCAAGCTCCGTGGAGATGTCGGAGAGCTGCTTGCCGGTGAAGGAACTCTGGTCGGAACCAAGCGACATCAGGCCCGCTGCCGAGCGATATTCGGCGACCTTCTGCTCGGCCTCACGAACCTTTTCGCGCAGATTGGCGATCTCGGTCTCCAGCCAGCGCACGGCATCGGAGTTGCTGTCGAGCTTGGCGCCGCTCTGCAAGGAGCGATACACGTCCATCATCGCATTCGGCACGGCGGCTGCGAGCTTCGGATCCTTCGAGGTGAACTCGATCCCGATCACGCGCGACTTGTCGACCTGGTAGACGTTGAGCTTTTCCTTGAAGGCTTTGATCACCCGCTCCTCGGGAGGCAGTTCGAGCGGATTGCTGGTCAGGCCGAAGAGCACGAGAAAATCTGTCATCGCAGAGGGGCTGGAATCGGGATCGAACTCGGTCCTCTCATGCAGCTTCAGATCCCGGGCAACCTGCTTGATCAGATCGACGGACTGGAGAAGCTGGACCTGGCTTGCGATGTTGAGCTCATCAGGCATCGGCTCGACGGCGGAAGACGCGGTCCCCGAGGCCGAGAAATTCGGCTCGCGCGGCTCGATCAGCAGCTTGGCATCACTCTTGTAGCTGGGAGAAATGGCATTGGCGCCGACAAAGGCCAGCACACCAACCAGCGCGGTCGCCGCAAGGATCCTCCCCTTCCGCTGCCAGACGGCGCGAAAAAGCTGGGCGAGGTCGATATCGACATCATGTTGATCGCGGTCCACACTCGGCATCACAGACTCCCGGTACATCTCGCCCGCGAAAGTAAAGGATCATGGTAACTCAAGGGTTAATCATCATCCCTCCAGTTTTGCGCCCTGGTTTAGGGTCTTTGGCCGTCGGGTGTTTACCCGGCATTAACCCTAACCATTCGATAACAGGCCAACGAAGATGTAAATTCAGTGGGAGCGCAACAGCGCATGGCGATGGTCGGCAAACAGGCGATGGTACTGGTCGCGAGCGCGTTCCTGTCGGTCGCCCTGACGAGCTGCGCGAGCTACAAACCCGCGCCGAAGGTGTTTCACGAAGCGACCATCCAACCCTACCGCCTAGACAGCGGCGACCGGCTGAGGATCACTGTCTTCGAACAGGCGAGCCTCACCAATACCTATACCGTCGATCAGGCTGGCTATATCGCATTCCCGCTGGTTGGGCAGGTCGCAGCCCGTGGCGCCACGCTCACCCAGCTTGAAGGCGCAATTGCCTTGAAGCTGAAGCAGGGCTTCCTCCGGGATCCTGACGTCTCGATCGAAGTGGATCGGTATCGCTCGATCTTCGTCATGGGTCAGGTCGGCCAGCCCGGCCAGTATGCCTATGTGCCTGGCATGACGATCCTCAACGCGATCGCCGTTTCCGGCGGCTTCAACAGCCGGGCGAACCAGCGCGATGTCGACGTGACGCGTAAGATCAATGGCCAGATCATCACCGGTCGCGTGCCGATCACCGATCCGATCCTTGCCGGCGATACCGTCTACGTTCGCGAGCGGCTGTTCTGATCGATGGCCGAAGCCCAATCCCTGCGGATCGTGCATTGTTTTCGATCGCCCGTCGGCGGGATCTTTCGTCATGTGCGCGATCTGGCCGAACTGCACAGTGCAGCCGGTCATCAGGTCGGCATCCTCTGCGACAGCTCGACGGGCGGCGCGCATGAGGACCGCCTGTTCGACCAGATCATGCCCTTTCTATCGCTCGGCGTCACACGCTTCCCGATCGGCCGTTCGGTCGGCCTCGGGGACATGGCGGCGCTCATTGAAGCGTACAAACTTATCAAGGAATTGCAGCCGGACATCCTGCACGGTCATGGCGCCAAGGGCGGCGTGATCGCACGATTGATCGGCTCACTGCTGCGGGTTCGAAGGTATCGCGTCGCCCGCCTCTATTCGCCCCATGGCGGCAGCCTGCATTTTTCGAGCGGGTCACTGTCAGGCCAGGGGGTGTTCATGGCCGAGCGCATTCTTGAGCGCATGACCGAGTCGATCTCTTTCGTCTGCGATTATGAGCGCGCCACCTACGAGACCAAGATCGGCAAAGCGCACTGTGCGGCCACACGGATTTACAACGGCATCAGCGAACGCGACTTCGGCCGCATTCCGGTCGAGGCCGAAGGTGTCGACTTCGCCTATATCGGCATGCTGCGTGACCTGAAGGGTCCGGATGTCTTCATCAACGCCTTTGCCGAAGCCGAACGCCTGGTCGGACGCCCGCTGAGCGGGGTGATCGTCGGCGATGGTCCGGATCTCGACCGTTATCGCCAGATGGTCGAGCAGAAGGGTCTCGGGCGCAGGCTCACCTTCCGTCCGGCCATGCCGATCGCCCAGGCCTTCACCCTCTCCGACATCGTCGTGGTCCCATCGCGGGCGGAAGCCATGCCCTATATCGTGCTCGAGGCTCTGGCTGCCGAGAAGACGATCATCGCATCGCGTGTCGGTGGGATCCCCGAGATCCTCGGCAGCGACAGCGAAGCCCTGATTGAGCCAGGGCGCGCCGATCTCTTCGGCGCCACCATGGCCAAGGCGCTCACCGACCCCAGTTGGTCAAAGCGGACCATGCCGACCGCCGACGCCTTTCGGTCCCGCTTTTCGGCCGTCGTCATGGCCCAGGAAATGGAAGCGCTCTACAGGGCACAACTCGCGCGGATTTGAAGGGCCGATGTGCCGGACTAAGACATCTCCACCCTGTTTCTGAGGGGTCCTAAAGCGTTTCTTAGGACCTTGGCCCTAGTCTCTGCGCACACACGTGCGAGATCCAGATATGAACAAGGTCGACAAACCCGAGGCATTCGATCTTGACGCCCTGCGTCGCGGTCAGACGACGGTCGGCGCTCCCGACAACGTGGGCGGAGAGCGCAAGGCCGAGATCAGCGCACTTGCCCGACAGATCGCCGGCCAGTACGCCATGGCGAACTATTCGCCGTCGATCGTGATCGGCCAGCTGCGGTTTCTGGAATTCTTCAGCCTGCTCGGGATCGCGCTCGCGACCAATTACTTCCTCGCCGAGGATCCCGGCGCGCATTTCCTCGACACCAGCATCAGCGGCTTTGCAGGCGCCCTTCTCGCGCTCCTCTTGATGCAGGCCAGCGACTGCTATCACGTCTCGATCCTGCGCTCGCCCATGGGCTCGATGGCGCGGGTGCTCGGAAGCTGGATGGCATCGCTCGGCGTCGTTGCGCTGGTCAATCTGCTCTTCGTCGACCATGACCCCTATTATCGCGGCGTGCTTGCCGCATGGTTCGGGGTCGGCGCTGGCTATCTGCTCGTCGAACGCAATCTGATCGGCCTTGCGATCCGCCGCTGGGGACGCAATGGCGTGATGGAGCGGCGCGCCGTGATCGTTGGTGGCGGCAAGCCGGCCAAGGACCTGATCCGTGCGCTGGAACAGCAGCCTGAGAACGACATCCGTATCTGCGGCATCTTCGACGACCGGAGTGCTGCGCGCTCGCCCGACGTGGTGGCCGGCTATCCGAAGCTCGGGACTGTTGCTGAGCTCGTGGAATTCGCCCGGCTTGCGCATATCGACATGCTGATCATCTCATTGCCGCTGAGCGCCGAAGCGCGCATCATGCAACTCCTCAAGATGCTCTGGGTGCTGCCGGTCGATATCCGCCTTGCAGCCCACTCGAACAATTTGCGTTTCCGCCCGCGCGCCTATTCACATGTCGGGGCGGTGCCGCTGCTCGACATCCTCGACAAGCCGATCCGGGACTGGGATTCGGTCGCCAAGCGCGCCTTCGATATCTTCTTCAGCCTGCTTTCGCTGAGCCTGCTCTGGCCGGTCTTCATCGCGACGGCGATCGCCGTCAAGACGACCTCGAAGGGCCCGATCTTCTTCGTGCAGAAGCGTCACGGCTTCAACAACGAGGTGATCAACGTCCTGAAATTCCGGTCGATGTATACCGAGATGAGCGATCCGACGGCCAAGAACGCGGTGACCAAGGGCGACCCGCGCGTGACGCGGGTCGGTCGCTTCATCCGCAAGACATCGATCGACGAGTTGCCGCAACTCTTCAACGTGCTGCGCGGCGATCTTTCGCTGGTTGGCCCGCGCCCGCATGCCATCCTCGGCCAGACGCGCGACAAGACCTTCGGCGAAATCGTCGAAGGCTATTTCGCTCGCCACCGGGTGAAGCCAGGCGTCACCGGCTGGGCGCAGATCAATGGCTGGCGCGGCGAGATCGACACCGACGACAAGATCAAGTTCCGCACGGCCTATGATCTCTACTACATCGAGAACTGGTCGCTCTGGTTCGACCTCAAGATCCTGTTCCTGACGCCGATCAAGCTCCTGAACACGGAAAACGCTTATTGAGTGCCGTCGACGCCCAGATCCGGCCATTCAACCCGCAGGCCGCTGCCGTCCAGCTAATGGTCTCCTGGATCATGGCGCTCGGCGTCTTCCTGTCGGGCTTCGTCATTTCCGAGCCTGCCCCTTATGAACTGCTGATGGTCGGCCAGGTCGCCTTGTGGTTCCTGTTCGGTCTCAAGATCTCGCGCGCCATTGCCCCCCTGCTCGCCCTCCTGCTGATCTTCAATGTCGGCGGTCTGCTGGCGATCACGATGCTGCCGACCATTCTGACCGAGCAGGTTCTCTATGTTGCGGTGTCGATCTTTCTCGCGCTGACGGCAGTCTTCTATGCCGCTGTGATCGAAGACCGGCCGCAGCGGCTGAAACTCATCTTCCAGGCCTGGGTCGCGGCTGCGATCATCACCGGCATGCTCGGCATCCTCGGCTATTTCCATGCCTTTCCGGGCTCCGAGGTTTTCACGCGCTACGACCGCGCCATGGGCGCCTTTCAGGATCCGAATGTCTTCGGCCCCTTTCTTGTCGCACCCATGCTGTACCTGCTGCACGGGATGCTGAAAGGCCGCTTGCTCGAATCGCCGCTTCGGATCCTCGGAATCCTGATCCTGTCCTTTGCCGTCTTCCTCTCCTTCTCGCGTGCCGCCTGGGGGCTTTTCCTATTTTGCGCGATGGCTCTGGTCTTCGTGATGCTGCTCAAGGAGCGCACCAATGCGTTTCGCCTGAAGATCCTGGTCCTGTCGCTGACGGCCGTCATCGCCATGGTCATGGCGTTGCTGGTGGCTCTGCAATTCGAGAAGGTCCGTGGTCTCTTCGAGACCCGAACCCAGCTCGTGCAGGAATATGACGGCGGCCATCTCGGTCGTTTCGCGCGCCACCGACTAGGGTTCGAGATGGCGATGGAAAAGCCACTCGGGATTGGCCCGATGATGTTCGGCAAGATCTTCCCCGAGGACGAGCACAACATCTATCTGAAGTCGCTGATGGCCTATGGCTGGATCGGCTTCCTGTCCTACATCACGCTCATCGGCTGGACCGTGGCGATGGGTTTTCGTTACATGCTGCGGGACAGGCCGTGGCAACCCTATCTGATGATCGCCTGGATCGTGCTGCTTGGTCACATGCTGATCGGGGCCGTGATCGACACCGATCACTGGCGGCATTTTTACCTCGTGCTCGGGATCGTCTGGGGCTGTGGAGCCGCAGAATGGCGGCATCAGCGGGCCCTACGACGACATGCCTGATCGATACGGGACCACTGTGGATTGAATTAATCTCCCAGCGCCCCATACTTAATAGATGATCACTCCCGCCCAGATACGCGCCGCTCGCGCCATGCTCGACCTCACCATCGACAGGATCGGTCAGGAAAGCGGCGTGCCGCCACTCCTCATCCTGCAGATCGAGGCTGAGAACGGCCATGACGCGACCCCGCAGCAGCATGCAGCCCTGAAAGCCGCCCTGGAGCGTCTTGGCGTCAGCTTTCTGGGACCAGGCGAAGCCGGGCCGGGCGGCGAAGGTTTGCGCCTGTCTGCACGGGTCAGCGACGACGGCATGCGGCCGGAAGAACTGACCGCCGCCAACGACGATTGAGTTTTTCCGATATGGCGATGGAACAATAAGGAGCTTTGCGGCTTTTCCTGTCCGAAACAATCGAACAGGAGATTTTCATGAGCCGAAACAATGGCCTCTACCTCATCATTGGCGCTCTCGTCGTTGCCGTCATCGGCCTCGGCATCTATGTCTACCAGGAAGAGCAGCAGCCCGATGGTGTCGAACTCAAGATCGGCCAGAACGGCGTTTCGATCGAGGAGAACTGATCGATTGTCCCCTGGCAGCCACGACACGCCGCCGGATAAAGGTTTCATAGAATTGCTGGGGGGCGCCGATGGCGCCCTCAAGCATATAGGGCTGGCGCTTCTGGCTCGCATGGCGGGCAATCACCGGGAGACCATGGTCCAGCCCGTCGAAAAGGCGGTATTCGACCAGCGTTCTCCCATCGGCATCCCGCCAAAGCAGGCTCGTCCCCTGGGGGCCTGTCTCACGCTCTCCAGCGTCCTCATCCAGTCCATGCAGATCCAGCCATTGAGACAGCGCCGCCTCCGCATTGAGCGGTGAGACGACGCGATCCGCCCTGCCCTGCCAGATCGAAACGGCGGGCAAAACACTTTCTCCCTCGCCGCTCGCCGCCCGTGCCAGGTCACCCCATTCCTGTCTGCTACGCCGGCTGCCGGACTTCATGACCGACAGCGCCGACAGCGCATCGCGCGCAGCGCCATAGGGCAGCGCCCCAACCACCTGTCCAGCTGCGAAGAGATCCGGATAGGTGACCAGCATGGCATTGGCCATGGCGCCGCCGGCCGAAAGGCCCTGAATGAAAATGCGGTCGCGGGCGATGCCGTGCCGCTCGACGCTGTGCTCAATCATCTGGCGGATCGACATCAGCTCGCCGCGATCCCGCGCGACCATGCTTGGCCGGAACCAGTTGAAACACAGGTTGTGATTGTTCGACTTGGTTTGCTCGGGATAGAGCAACACGAAACCCTTGTCCCTGGCGATCCGGCTCCAGCCGCTACCCCGATGATATTGCTCGGCCGTTTGCAGGCAGCCATGCAGGACAACGACAAGCGTTGCCGGCTCCCGCCGAACCGCGGGCGCATATTCCAGCATCCGCAAGCGTCCGGGATTGCTGCCGAAGGCACGAACCTCAACCAGCGTCGAGCGCGAAGTCCGCGGCTTCGGCGCCTTGGGCGCCTCCGGCAGCCTTATCTTCGGCAAAGCCTTTTCAAGGTTGCGGCGAAGGCGCTTATGACCGCGCAGCATGGCGGAGAGCGGAAACATGGAGAACTTGAAACGCATGGGATCAGAGCTTTCGTCGCACTCCCTCCAATATAATGCTGCAATGCAGCAAACGAAGGACGTTCCGTCAAGAAAACCGGCGATTTCACATGTCGGGCGCTAAGTGGCTCACAATGCGAGCATAAAAAAAGACCGGGCATCTCGAAGATACCCGGTCCTTAGACCTGTTCGACGTGACCAACTGCTTGATCCGTCGAGCAAAATGGTCGGAATGGCGGGATTCGAACCCACGACCCCTTGACCCCCAGTCAAGTGCGCTACCGGGCTGCGCTACATTCCGTCACCGGCAAATCGACTGAACCTGTTGTTCCGAAATCCCCCAAGACCAATTGATCTCAAGAAAATGTCGGTCATGACAGACCCGTCCGACAGCAAGTTCCCTTTAGCCAGTGAACTATTCCCGCGCAAGGGGAAACTCCCGGCGACGGGAAAAAATGCGCGGATTGTCAGTTGAGCCTTTGCATCAGGGCGCGGACTTCTTCGAAGCGACGACGCTGTTCGGGCTCTTCGCTGTTGGCAGCGTAGCAGGTCGATTCCATGCAGAATCTGGTGACCTGAAGAGGATCGGCGTCGCGCTCGAACTGGCATTCGATCTCGTCCGAAATGTCATCCGGCTCTGAATCCATTCGCGTCGAATAAGTCAGGCGGGCGCCCGGCGGATCGAGCTCCGGAAAGGCCTGCACGACCCCGATCTTGAGATCCTTGACCATCAGCACGCTCTTGGCGACGAAGGCGCAGGCATCCTCTACCGTTGTGGGCCTTGCCTCGGTCGAACCGGTGGCCGTGGCCGCCACTTGCGCCTGCTGGGCATGGGCCGGGATCACGGCGAGAAGAGAGAGGACGGGGATCGTTATCAGGAGACGCTTCATGGAACCTCGCAGTGGTTGCGTTTGGTGCCAGAACGCCCCGGAGCGCTTCGATGTTCCACGGGGGAACGCCGGGCAGGCTTTACGCCCGCGCCGTCAGCGTACCTGATCGAGCAGGCGCTTGCATTCCAGGAGATCGAAGAGGGCTTCCTGCAGCAATGCGCGATCTTCCTTGCCGACCGAACCCTTGCCGACCGAGATCTCCGGAGCGTCGTCGTTGGCGCTGCTGCCGAAACCGAAGAATCGGCCGCTGGCACGGACCTTGGGGCGACCGACCACTTGGTCCTCGTCGAGATTGACCTTGGGCTCATCCGCCTTGGACGCGTTGGCGGCCACGAGGGCCTCCATGGTCGCGACATCGCCTGTGGCGACCGCCATGACGAACTTGTTGCCGTTCGTCTTGAGAAGCTTCTGGACGCCCTTGATCGTGTAGCCCTGATCATAGAGCAGGTGGCGAATGCCCTTCAGCAGTTCGACATCATCAGGACGATAGTAGCGCCGACCACCGCCGCGCTTCAGCGGCTTGATCTGCGGAAAGCGGGTTTCCCAGAAGCGCAGGACGTGCTGCGGCAGATCGAGATCATCTGCCACCTCGCTGATGGTGCGGAAAGCATCCGGGCTCTTGTCCAACTGCATCACAGCGCGCTCCTCGATCGTCACGCGGGCGCGCGACTCGGGTCATATTTCAACGGTTTGAGGATGGCTTTTCAAGCGCTGGGTGGCCGGCGAGCGAATGCTCCACCGGTTTTGGCCGATATCAGGCCGCGGGGTTCGCGGGCTTCTGCTTGGCCTTGCGGGCGATATGGGCGCGCAGGATGCGCTGCTTGAGCACGTTCGACGCCTTGAAGGTCATGACGCGACGCGGCGAGATCGGCACTTCCTCGCCCGTTTTCGGGTTTCGGCCGATGCGTTCGTTCTTGCTGCGGACCTGGAAGGTCGCGAAAGACGAAAGCTTGACGGATTCGCCACGCACGATGGCGTTGCAGATCTCGTCAATCACGGTCTCGACCAGCTCGGCAGATTCCGTTCTGGAAAGACCGACCTTGCGAAAGACTGATTCTGCCAGATCCGCACGCGTCACTGTCTTCCCGGCCATTGTTCTCGCCCGCCTAAATCAATGATCTTGTTGAATTGGGCAGAGACTATTGCCCTTGGCCGCGACGGTCAAGTCCTTGTCGGTGCGCAATTTTTAGGGTTTCAAATGCTACCAGCGAACGAGCACGGCGCCCCAGGTGAAGCCACCACCCATCGCTTCCAGCATCACGAGGTCACCCTGCTTGATGCGGCCGTCGCCGGCTGCGGTGGCGAGCGCCAGCGGAATCGACGCCGCCGAGGTATTGCCGTGCTGGTCGACGGTGATCACGACCTTGGCGTCGGGAATGCCGAGCTTCTTCGCGGATCCATCGATGATGCGCTTGTTGGCCTGGTGCGGCACCAGCCAGTCGATATCGTCAGCCGTCGTGCCGGTCGCCGTGAAGGCAGCCTCGATGACGTCGGTGATCATGCCGACGGCGTGCTTGAAGACCTCGCGGCCCTCCATGCGCAGATGGCCGACGGTTCCGGTCGTGGACGGACCGCCGTCGACATAGAGCTTTTCGCGATGGGCGCCGTCGGAGCGCAGGTTGGAGGTCAGCACGCCACGGTCTGCGACGGTCCCCTCGCCTTCCGCCGCCTCGAGGATGAGCGCGCCGGCACCGTCGCCGAAGAGCACGCAGGTCGTGCGGTCGGTCCAGTCGAGGATGCGGGAAAAGGTTTCCGCACCGATGACGAGCACGCGCTTGGCCATGCCGCCACGGATATAGAGATCGGCGGTCGCCATCGCATAGACGAAACCAGAGCACACGGCCTGCACGTCGAAGCCGAAGCCGTGATGCATGCCGAGACGGTTCTGGATGTTCACGGCGGTCGCCGGGAAGGTGTTGTCAGGCGTGGAGGTCGCGCAGATGATGAGATCGATGTCGGCTGCGGTCAGGCCTGCGCGGTCGAGCGCCTCCTGGGCCGCGGCAGCGCCGAGCGAGGCGGTCGTCTCGCCTTCACCGGCGATGTAACGCTGCTTGATGCCGGTACGCTGGACGATCCATTCGTCCGAGGTTTCGACCATGCTTTCGAGATCGCGATTGGTCACAACCCGTTTCGGGAGCGCCGCTCCGAAACCGCGAACTACAGAACGGATCATTGAAGTTTCCTACCTTTCACGCCGCTTCGGGGCCGGCCGGAGACGGGTGCCGCGCGTGATATTTTTTCAAGTCGTTTTCGATCTTCTGGGTGAGACCGTTTCGAGCCATGTCATAGCCCACATCGAGAGCGGCCGCAAAGCCCTCGGCATCCGTGCCGCCATGGCTCTTGATGACGATGCCATTCAGGCCGAGGAACACGCCGCCGTTGACCTTGCGCGGGTCCATCTTCTCGCGCAGGCGATCAAAGGCGCCCTTGGCGAGGATGTAGCCGAGCTTGGCCATCCAGGTGCGCGACATGGCCGCCCGCAGGTATTCCGCGATCTGCTTGGCGGTGCCTTCCGCGGTCTTCAGGGCAATATTGCCGGTAAAGCCTTCAGTCACCACGACATCAACGGTGCCCTTGCCGAGGTCATCGCCCTCGACAAAGCCATAGTAGTCGATCGTGTCGAGACCCGCTTCGCGGATCAGGCGACCGGCTTCTTTCACCTCTTCCTGACCCTTGATCTCTTCGACGCCGACATTGAGCAGGCCGACCATGGGCTTTTCGATTTCAAACAGGGCGCGTGCCATGGCGCCACCCATAACGGCGAAATCGAGCAATTGCTGGGCATCGGCACCGATGCCGGCGCCAACGTCGAGCACGATGCTTTCACCTGAGAGCGTCGGCCAGATCGCCGCGATCGCCGGGCGCTCGATGGTCGCCATCGTGCGCAGGCAGAACTTGGCCATGGCCATCAGCGCGCCGGTATTGCCGGCAGAGACGGCAACATCCGCCTGCCCCGTCTTCACCGCCTCGATCGAACGCCACATGCTGGACACGTAGCGGCCACGACGCAGGGCCTGGCTCGGCTTCTCGTCCATGGTGACGGAGATGTCGCAGTGGTGGAAGGTCGACTTTTCCTTGAGCTTCGGAAACTGCGCAAGGATCGGCAGGCAGCGTTCCTGCTGGCCGTAGAGAAGGAAGGTTACATCGGGATGACGCTCGAGTGCCTTGGCAGCTCCGGGGATGACGACTTCGGGACCGAAGTCTCCACCCATGACGTCGACAGAAATTCTGATCACTTAGACCTGACCCTTCTTCATCGCTGGCCAGCGATATTTTCGGCCAAAATACCGCTTTTCATTCGGCATACAACCCACCCGCAGGTGCAGATGGGGGATGATCAATCCTTTTTCCAGTCCTTCAGGACAGCAAAGGGGGACGGTTTCTTGTCCTCTTCGGCCTTGCTTTCGATATGCCCGGAGAAGGTGACGCCTTCCTTCTTCGGGTATGGATCGATGTCGAGGGCGGCAAATTCAGCGATCAGGGCGCCCGCATCGATCGTGTCACCGGTGAACTGTTCGGGAAGGTCCGGACCGTCAGGATCGAGCACCATCTCACCGGCGCCGTCGAGCACGATGCGCGCAAGCTTGGAGCCCTCCGGCACGAAGATCTGGTCGATCTCCTGGTCGATATGCGAGACGACAGGTTCCAGCGTCACGACGCATGCCTGGACCAATTCACCGGACACACGCCCCGTGATCCGGACGCCGTCCTTTTTCCAGCGGGCGACCTGCAGATCCGCAGAGAGCTTGTTGACGGCTTCCACCCGCCACAGGTCGGCCAGGCCCGCCCGTTCACGCTCGTCGGCCTCCACACGCACCCGCACAGGATTGGCCGAGATATGGCCGACCTTCACGAGATAGCTGAACTCGCGGCTGTCTCTGGTTTCTTTGCTCGTCATGTCGTCTGTTCCTCGTTTTGCCATCGGGCCTGATGCGTCTGCGCCCTGAGGCGACCGACGCCGATCAGGCAGCCGGGACGGCAATGCGGGCCATGCCCGTCTCGATGTCATTTTCATCCACGGCGCCAAGCGCCTGTTCAGCCGCAAACATCCAGTCGGCCAGCGCCTGCATGGAGGGTGCCGCCTCCCCTTCTTCAGGATGGATGTTGCGCTTCAGCGCGGCTTCGAGCGCCTCTCGGTCATTTCGGTCCAAGGCGCCGGCATAGGATTCCAGGCGACCGTAATACATGCCAGCCAGCTTTTTCATGCGCTTCGGCACACCGGGATCGCCGACGCCCAGCTCGCGAATGGAGTGATCCACATCCTCGAAAAAGGCATCGATAATGTTCTGGGCGATCTCCTGGCCGCTGCGCGGAGATTTCGCGGTGCGGCGGAAATACAGAATCAGCATGATCGTCAGCATCTCGAAGCGGCCGATCACTGTGTCGGGCACATGCATGTCGAGATAGAAGGCGGGCGTGCGCGCAGCCGCCGTCAGCGCGCCATACTGACGCTCGACGATCACCTGATTGTTTCTTTTCTGCCGAAAGAAGCCGAATACCATCCAATATCACCAAAAAGAGCCGACCGAAGTGGTGAGCCCGGACGTGGTCGTGTTGCATGATTGCGAAAGCTGGTTTACCGAAGCAGGCGTGAATTGCAATGCCGTTATCCGGCACGAATGCCGCATCCTGCGGCAGATTGACCGGCAAATCGGCAGCGCAGACATTGCGGCAGCTTTCCCCGGAAAGGCCACAATGCTATGCGCAGAAGCATGCGGCATCGGCAGGTGCCATCGACACTCATGGGAGACGTTTGCGTGGACATTCGGATTTTCAAGTCGGACAGGAAGCTCCTGAGCACGACCGCTCTTGCGGTTGCCGTCATCGTCGGCCTTTCCGCCTGCCAGACCTCCGAGGTCTTCCATAACGGCTATGTCGTCGATCAGGCAGCGCTCGACCTCGTTCCGGTCGGCTCCAGCCGCGAGCAGGTGCTGCTCTCGCTCGGCACGCCGTCGACCACGGCGACCTTCGACGGTGAGGTGTTCTACTACATCTCCCAGAAGCGCACCCGGACCGTCGCCTTCATGAAACAGCGTCTGGTCGACCAGCAGATCCTCGCGATCTATTTCGACAAGGACGGCGTTGTCACGCAGCGCGCCAACTACACCCTGCAGGACGGCAAGGTGTTCGACACGATTTCCCGCACCACCCCGACCGGTGGTCGCGACCTCACCTTCCTGCAGCAGCTGCTTGCTGGCGGCGGCGGTGCGGCCAACAGCGTCCGCAACATTCTCGGCGGCCAGTAAGGCCGCCTCACCTCGGGGACCCTGCCGTCCACCGGGATCCAGACATGAAAAGACCGCGGAAGTTGCCTTCCGCGGTCTTTTTCTTTGCGTGATGCCTCAACCGGCCAGAACAGCCAGAAGCAGGAGCGCCACGATATTGGTGATCTTGATGGCAGGGTTCACAGCCGGACCCGCCGTATCCTTATAAGGGTCACCAACGGTGTCGCCGGTGACGGAGGCCTTGTGCGCGTCCGAACCCTTCAGATGCTTCACGCCATCCTTGTCGATGAAGCCGTCTTCGAAGCTCTTCTTGGCATTGTCCCAGGCACCACCGCCGGAGGTCATCGAAATGGCAACGAAGAGGCCGTTGACAATGACGCCGAGCAGCGAGGCGCCGAGGGCTGCAAAGGCGGACGCCTTGGAGCCAGAGATCAGGAGTACGCCGAAATAGACCACCAGAGGTGCCAGAACCGGCAGCAGCGAGGGAATGATCATTTCCTTGATCGCAGCGCGGGTCAGGATGTCGACCGCCCGGCCATAGTCCGGCTTTTCCGTGCCCTGCATGATGCCCGGCTTTTCGCGGAACTGCCGGCGGACTTCCTCGACGATAGAACCCGCCGCACGACCAACGGCCGTCATGGCGATACCGCCGAAGAGGTATGGGATCAGGCCGCCGAAGATCAGACCAGCAACGACATAGGGGTTGGAGAGATCGAAGGAGATCGGCCCCATGTCGGCAAAGTAAGGATACTGGGCGCTGTTTGCGGCGAAGTAGGCCAGGTCGTTGGAATAGGCGGCGAAGAGCACGAGTGCACCAAGACCGGCCGACCCGATCGCGTAGCCCTTGGTGACGGCCTTGGTGGTGTTGCCGACGGCGTCGAGCGCGTCGGTCGACTTGCGCACTTCCGGCGGCAGGTGGGACATTTCGGCGATGCCGCCGGCATTGTCCGTGACCGGACCGAAAGCATCGAGTGCCACGATCATGCCGGCGAGGCCGAGCATGGTGGTGACCGCGATTGCAGTGCCGAAAAGGCCAGCGAGCTGGTAGGTCGAGATGATGCCGCCGACGATGACGATGGCCGGAAGGGCCGTCGATTCCAGCGAGACGGCAAGACCCTGGATAACGTTGGTGCCGTGGCCGGTGACCGATGCCTGGGCGATCGAATTGACCGGGCGCTTGTTGGTGCCGGTGTAGTATTCGGTGATCACGACGATGAGCGCGGTCACCACGAGGCCTAGAATGCCGCAGATGAACAGGTTGACGCCGGTGATCTCCATGCCGGCAACCGTGCCGATCGTGCCCCAGCCGATGGTGAGCGATGTGGCGAGTGCCAGGCCAGCCACGGACAGAAGGCCGGTGACGATCAGGCCCTTGTAGAGCGCGCCCATGATCGACCCGCTGGTGCCCAGCTTGACGAAGAAAGTGCCGATGATCGAGGTGATGATGCAGGCACCGCAGATCGCGAGCGGGTAGATCATCGTGATGTCGAGGACGGCCGAACCCGCAAAGAAGATCGCGGCCAGAACCATGGTAGCGACCACGGAGACAGCATAGGTTTCGAACAGGTCGGCTGCCATGCCGGCGCAATCGCCGACGTTATCGCCGACGTTATCAGCAATGGTGGCCGGGTTGCGCGGATCATCTTCCGGAATACCGGCTTCCACCTTGCCGACGAGGTCCCCACCAACGTCAGCGCCCTTGGTGAAGATACCGCCGCCGAGACGAGCGAAGATCGAGATCAGCGAAGCACCGAAGCCGAGCGCAACCAGCGCATCGATGACTTCACGTGAGCCGCTTTCGTGCCCCAGGATCGCGGTCAGGATGTAGAAGTAGATGGAGACGCCGAGCAGGGCGAGGCCTGCAACCAGCATGCCGGTGATGGCGCCGGACTTGAAGGCGATGTCGAGGCCGGCGGCGAGGCTATGGGACGCGGCTTGCGCCGTGCGCACATTGGCACGGACCGAGACATGCATACCGATGAAGCCGGCGGCACCCGAAAGCACGGCGCCGATCAGGAAGCCGATTGCGGCCGTGCCGGACAGAAGAAACCATGTGCCGGCAAAAACGACGGCGCCGACAATCGCGATGTTCAGGTATTGCCGAGTGAGGTAAGCCTGAGCACCCTCGCGAATATAGCCTGCAATTTCCTGCATTCGGGCATTGCCCTGGTCCGCCGCCAGCACCGAGCGCGTCGCCCAGACCGCGTAGACCACGGACAGAAGCCCGCATAAAATTACGCCTAGAAGAACCGTCATTCGCAATACCCTCCCGTATTGCCCGCGCCTCACTCATCGCGGGCCGTGACTCGCAGACTCAGGCCCCCTCCTCCGAGACCTCGTCAACGCGTGGCGAGATTGCGTCGCGCTTTTCACGGCGTCAAGTACGCATATTTTGCAGGATGGCGGGAACTCAGGCGGGTTTGCGGGCGGCTGCACGGAGCTGGAGAAGCACCAGGATCAGGCAGAGGATTGTCACCGGCCAGATGACCAGATTCATCACCGACCAGCCAAAAGCCGTGAAAACCTTGCCCGAGGAGAAGGACGAAAGAGCGACCGTCGAGAACAGGATGATGTCGTGGAAACCCTGCACCTTGTCGGCTTCTGCGGGGCGATAGCTCGAAGCCACAATGGCTGTCGCGCCGATGAAGCCGAAGTTCCAGCCTATGCCGAGCAGAACGAGCGCGCCCCAGAAATTCCAGAGCGCAATGCCCCAATGGGCAACCACGGCGCAGGACATCAGGATCAGCAGGCCGGCGGCAACCACCTTTTCAGCGCCGAAGCGGGTGATCAGAACGCCGGTGAAGAAGCTGGGGGCGAACATGGCAATCACATGCCACTGGATGCCGAGCGTTGCGAGTTCCGAGGAGAAGCCGCAACCGATGACCATGGCGAGCGGGGCGCCGGTCATCATGAAGGTCATCAGGGCATAGGAGCTGATGCCGCAGATCATGCCGGTCGTGAAGCGCTGGGTCATGACAATTTCGCTGAGCGGCCGCGTCGGTCCACTCGCTTCCGCCTTCTTCTCGGCGATCGTCGGCAGCTTCAGAAAGAAGAGGACGGCAATCGCACAGAGCAGCAGCGGCACCATGCCGAGGAAGGCACCGGCGAAGGTCACGGGCGCCAGCGCATCTTTCAACCAGATCGCGATCTGCGGGCCTGCGATGGCGGAGATGATGCCGGCCGCGAGGATCCAGGAGATTGCCTTGCCCTTGTAGAAACTGGGCGACGCATCGGCGGCGGCGAAGCGGATCTTCTGGGTGAAGCCGCCGGACACGCCCATGAGCAGCAGCGAGAAGGCAAAGAGCCAGAAGTTGGACTGGATGAGGGAGAAAGCGGCGAGCGCGCTGCCGAGCGCGCCCATCAGCGCACCGACCATGAAGCTCTCGCGGCGGCCGAGAACACGGGAGGCCGCAGCCACCACGATTGCGCCCACGGCCACGCCAACGTTGAAGCCGGTCAAGGGTGCCGTCGCCAGCGACTTGTCGGCGCCGAGCATCTGGAAGCCGGCGAGGCCGCCGACCGCGAAGGCGAGAGGTGGTGCAGAGCCCAGGATCGCCTGGGCCACTGCGAGCAGACCGACGTTACGCTTGGCTGTCGAAAGTTGTCCGTCCAGCCCTGCTCCCGTCGTCGCGTCCATCTGCCTATTCCTATTTCTGCGCCGGGGCGCGAACCTGCTTTGCAATGCGGTCGAGAACGGCGTTGACCAGCTTCGGCTCGTCGTCCTGGAAGAAGGCCTGAGCGATCTCGACATACTCCGTTACAATAACGGCGATTGGCACATCCTTGCGCTCGATCAATTCGAACGTGCCGGCACGCAGAATAGCGCGGACCGTGCTGTCCATGCGCGACAGGGACCAGTCGTCCTGAAGCGCGCCGCGGATCATCGGGTCGATCTTGGCTTGGTCGCGCACGACACCGGCGACGATCGAGCGGAACCAGGAGGCGTCCGCCTTCAGATAGGTTTCGCCATCGACTTCCTGGCCGAGGCGATGCGCCTCGTATTCCGCCACCACTTCGAGGACGCCGGAGCCTGCGATATCCATCTGGTAGAGAGCCTGTACGGCCGCGAGGCGCGCTGCGCCGCGCTGGTTGGCCGGTTTTACTGGATGCTTGCCTTCGTCCGACATCACTCAGCCACCCAGTTTCTTCTTCAGTTCGATCATCGAGAGTGCTGCACGGGCCGCAAAGCCGCCCTTGTCCTTCTCGCTGCGCTTGACGCGCGCCCAGGCCTGCTCGTCATTTTCGACGGTCATGATGCCGTTGCCGATTGCCAGCGATTCCGAGACGGCAAGATCCATCAGGGCACGCGAGGATTCGTTGGCGACGATGTCGAAGTGATAGGTCTCGCCGCGGATGACCATGCCAAGCGCGATGAAGCCGTCATAATGTGTGCCTTCGTCGTCCATGGCATCGAGCGCCATGGCGATCGCCGGCGGGATTTCGAGCGCGCCAGGAACGGTGATGAGGTCGAAGGTCGCGCCGACCTCTTCGAGTGCGTGCTTGGCACCGTCCAGAAGGGCGTCAGACATGTCGTCGTAGAAGCGTGCCTCGACGATCAGCAAATGCGGCGAAGCCGTCTTGTTTCCCATGGGTCCGATCCGATCTTGAAATGTGATTGCGGCCGCTGGCCGAACAGAAACGCGGTCAAACCACGCCATATCGAGGAAGGCAAGTGTTTTTGCGTCGGGGCGGGGATGCGCCGGTCGGGCGGCTTGGCCTGGCTTCAAGCCCACTGTCACCAGACCCTTGTTCCAAGCTCGCTAATATTGACCGAAATCGGGCGAGTTACGTGACAAATGTTTAATGGAAATCAGACCTTTAAGGCCTGGATCCCGCCACAAATCGATCCCACCTTCAGTGTTGCAAGCGAGCGACGGAATCCCCCGCCATCGCAAACATCCTCGAAAGGACCAGGACCATGAATCGCTTTGCAACCATCTTCAGCGCATCCGCACTGTCCGCCATCGCCTTTGGTGCTGAAAGCTACGCCGCCATGCCAGCCGCCGGCGCCATGCCCGACAGCAAGATCGAAAGCACGATCCAGACGATGGCGCCCATGGACTTCAATGTCGTGCGCATTGACTCGCTGAAGACCCATGACGCCGCCAATGAACGCTTCGGAAGCCTCGCCCCCACCTCCCAGGAAGCAAGGCTCGTCCAGGCCTCTGTCATCGCCAATCGCCCGCTCGCTCAGAAGCTGCAGGCGCAGGCCGTCGAGCTGACCAACATCGTCGGCGCAGAACAGGCCGCGGATGGCGGCGTCACGTTCTACGTTCGCTGATCTCCAACTCTCCTCCCTGTCCCCCACCTTGCCCCGTGTCTCCGGACACGGGGCTTTTTCGTCGGTGCGGAACATTTGAAGGCTGCGCGGTGTTGTAAATACAGAAGGGCACCTGCAGGAGGCTGCCCGCAATTCAGACCTGGAGGCACCCCATGGGCCGCGGCATACTTCTCTGGTTGATCGGCGTACCGATCCCCCTGATCATCATCTTCCTGCTGTTCTTCCGCTAAATCCAGGCAGAGGCAGGCAGCCGATCGAAGATCTGCAGCCTGTCAGCGCCCACCTGCCGCTCGTCCACGCGGACGAAGCCGGCGGGCAGGCGGTCGGCGGTAATCGGCGATGCGATGCCGTCCGAGCCAATCGTGACCGACGAGTCATAGAGGTGGATGCGATCGACCAATCCCCGGCCCAAGAGGTCAGACGCGACACGCGCACCGCCCTCCACCATCAGGGAGGATACGCCCCTCTGCGCGAGCAAGGCCAGCAGGTCCTCGACCCCGGTGATTTCGACGATTTCCACCCCGATGTCCGCAAGCTCTGCGCGATGGCCCTTTGAGCCCGGCGCGACCGCGACGAGCACCGGCACTGTCTGTGCGCTCTTCGCTAGCTTCGAGGTTGGCGACAATTCAGCCTTGCGATCGAGAACGACCCTGAGCGGTGATGTGCTCTCCAGTCCCGGCAAGCGCACCGTTAACTCCGGATCGTCTGCAAGTGCCGTCCCGATCCCAACCAGGATCGCGTCGCTTTCTGCTCTCAACCGATGAACGGATTCCCGCGCTTCTCGTCCGGTGATCGCCACCTGTCCTGCACCCTTGCGGCCGAGCATGCCATCGGCGGAAACGGCAAGCTTGAGAGTCACTTGCGGACGACCCTTCGTCTGGCGCGTCAAGTAGCCGCCCATGGCGCGGCGGGCCTCTTTCTGCAAAATCCCGATCGTGACTTCGATATCGGCGTCGGCGAGGATCTTAAGGCCTCGGCCGGATACCCGCGGGTCAGGATCGGCGACGGCGACCACAACGCGGGCAATGCCCGAGGCAACGATGGCATTGGCGCAAGGTGGGGTCTTGCCGTGATGCGAACAGGGCTCGAGGGTGACATAGGCCGTCGCCCCTCTCGCCTTCTCACCTGCCTCGGCAATCGCCTGCGGTTCGGCATGCGGCCGACCGCCAAGCGCCGTCACGCCGCGGCCGACGACTTCGCCATCTTTCACGATCAGGCAGCCGACAGAAGGATTGGGGCCGGTTCTTCCGACATGGGTCAGGGAAAGCGCGATCGCCTCGCGCATGAAGTTCTCGTCACGGGCGGTGATCGACACGCCTCAGTCCGCGGTGCTGTCGCGGGAGATCTTGGCGTTGATCTCGGCGATCACGTTTTCGAAGTCCTCGGCATGGGAGAAATCCCTGTAGACCGAAGCGTAGCGCACGAAGGCGACGTCATCGAGCGTCTTCAGGGCTTCGAGTACCTGCAGGCCAATTTCTTCGGATGAGATTTCGGTCTCGCCGGAGCTTTCGAGGCGGCGGACGATACCGGACACGGCACGCTCTATACGGTCAGGATCGACAGGGCGCTTGCGCAGTGCGATCTGAAAGGACCGCACCAGCTTGTCGCGATCGAACGGCGCCTTGCGGCCGGTCTTCTTCAAGACCATCAGCTCACGCAGCTGCACGCGTTCGAAGGTGGTGAAGCGCCCCCCGCAATCCGGACAGATGCGCCGCCGGCGGATGGAGGTGTTATCCTCCGCCGGTCGCGAGTCCTTGACCTGGGTTTCATCCGATCCGCAGAAGGGGCAGCGCATCAGCCTAATGCCTTACATGTAAGGGTACATCGGGAAGCGGTCCGTCAGCGCCACTACCTTGTCCCGCACCGCAGCCTCGACGGCAGCGTTGCCTTCATCCGAGTTAGCGACCTTCAGACCATCGAGAACCTCGACGATCAGGTTGCCGATTTCGGTGAATTCGGCTTCCTTGAAACCGCGGGTCGTGCCGGCAGGCGTGCCGAGGCGGATACCGGAGGTGACGAAGGGCTTTTCCGGATCGAAGGGGATGCCGTTCTTGTTGCAGGTGATGTAGGCGCGGCCGAGGCCGGCTTCCGCACGCTTGCCGGTGGCGTTCTTCTTGCGCAGGTCGACCAGCATCAGGTGGTTGTCGGTACCGCCGGAGACGATATCGAGATTGTGCTTGATCAGCGTCTCGGCCAGAACTTTGGCGTTCTTCACGACCTGAGCGGCATAGTCCTTGAATTCCGGCTTCAGCGCTTCACCGAAGGCAACGGCCTTGGCGGCGATGACATGCATCAGCGGGCCGCCCTGGAGACCCGGGAAGACGGCCGAGTTGAACTTCTTCGCCAGATCCTCGTCGTTCGTGAGGATCATGCCGCCACGCGGACCACGGAGCGACTTATGGGTCGTCGAGGTCGCCACATGGCAATGCGGGAACGGCGACGGATGCTGTCCACCGGCAACGAGACCGGCAATATGGGCCATGTCGACCATGAGATAGGCGCCGACCGAATCGGCGATCTCGCGGAAACGCTTCCAATCCCAGGTGCGGGAATAGGCGGTGCCACCGGCGATGATCAGCTTCGGCTTGTGCTGTTCGGCCTTCTTGGCAACGTCTTCCATGTCCAGCTGGTGGTCGTCTTCACGCACACCGTAGGAGACGACGTTGAACCACTTGCCGGACATGTTGACCGGCGAACCGTGGGTCAGGTGACCGCCCGAGTTCAGGTCGAGGCCCATGAAGGTGTCGCCCGGCTGCAGCAGCGCCAGGAAGACGGCCTGGTTCATTTGGCTACCGGAGTTCGGCTGAACGTTGGCGAAGTTGACGCCGAAGAGCTTCTTGGCGCGTTCGATCGCGAGTTCTTCAGCGATGTCGACGAACTGGCAGCCGCCGTAATAGCGCTTGCCCGGATAGCCTTCCGCATACTTGTTCGTCATGATCGAGCCCTGGGCTTCGAGCACGGCGCGTGAGACGATATTTTCAGAAGCGATCAGCTCGATCTCGTGACGTTGACGACCGAGTTCCTTCTCGATCGCACCGAAAATGTCCGGATCTGCATCGGCGAGAGAACGAGAAAAGAAGGCATCGTTGTTCGACATGATCGCTGGCTCCTCAAAAGCGTTTGATGCTGTGGGGTCTTAAACTTCCGCAGTCACGAGAGCAATACGGAGAACGACATTTGCGGATCAATTGGCGCGCTTGGGCGAATGGCCGCAGCCTCCAAGCAAAAAGCCGCGCACGGGGCGCGGCTTGATGGGGTTCGGCTGCAAGCGGCTGCTTACTGCAGCGGGACGAAATCTTCTTCGACCGAGCCTGCGAACTGCTCGACGCCGATATTGGCCTGCAGTGCCAGCTGGGCGTCGCCGTCCTTCTGATAGATGTCGTCACGGAACTGAACGATGTTGTCGTTCGTCGACCAGGCCGAGATGTAGACGATGTAAACCGGCACTTCTTCGGCCAGCTTGATCGGATTGTTCTGACGGGTCGTGATGACGCGCTCGATTTCCTGACGCGACCAGCCGGGGGTGTCGCGGAGCAGCCAGGTAACCAGGTCGCGAACGTTCTGCACGCGGATGCAGCCCGAAGATTCGAAGCGCATCAGCTTGTTGAACAGGCCCTGCTGGGGCGTGTCGTGCATGTATTCATTGTTCGGGTTGTGGAAGTTGATCTTGGTGGATGCCATGGCGTTGATCTTGCCCGGATCCTGACGGAACATCAGGTTCGGTGCCTTGGCGGCGTTCCAGTCAACCGTTTCCGGAGCCACTTCGTTGCCGTTGCCGTCGAACAGGCGGATGCTGTTGCGGGTCAGGTAGGTCGGATCCTTGCGCATCAGCGGTACGATGTCCTTTTCGACGATCGAACGCGGTGCGGTCCAGTACGGGTTGAGGATGACCTCGTAGATCTTGGAATTGATCATGTGGGTCGGGCGATCGATGCGGCCGACGACGGCGGTATTGCGCAGCGCCACACGATCATTTTCGACGGCTTCGACGGAGGCACCGGGAACGTTGACCATCACATAACGACGGCCGAGGTCGCCCGACATGGACTGCAGACGGATGAGGTTGGTGTTCAGCTGGTTCAGGCGAACATCGGCGCCGACATTGAGCGCCTTGACGGTAAATTCGCCGAGCACGCCGTCTTCCGGCAGGCCATGGCGCGCCTGGAAGCGCTTGACGGCAGCGTCGACGTAGGAATCGTAAGAATTCGAAAGGCCAGCTTCGCGCGGCAGGTCGCCCGAAATCATCAGGCGCTGACGGAGGCTCTGAACGGCCGGATCCATGGCGCCGATGCGCAGGGCCGCCGGTGCATTGATCGTCGGCCAGCCACCGTTGGAGACGATCGTCTGGTGCTGGCTGATCGCCTGCTGCATGTACATCAGATTGCTGGCGCTGAGGATCGGCGTGTTGGACACGACGGCTGCAGCCGTGCGAGAAGCCTGGGCATCGAACTGGTCGTCCCAGTTGCCACGACGCGGCGCGTTGATGAGATCGTTGATCGCGTCCTGCGCCACGGCCTGGCCGGCGATCGCCGCGGCACCGGCGGCAGCCGCACCGCGAAGCAGCGAGCGGCGCGAAAGAGCAACAATTCCAGACTTCTTGGACATATTCCCTACCGTTTCATCCTGAACCTGAACCAAACGCATATCGCGCCATGGTTAACAAAGCGCCGCCACGAGGGCTGAAATGTGCGCTGCGGGGTCGATCGGAGGCTGTCGAAACGCCCCCTTTTCTCTTCCCGGCGGTCCCATATCAATATGGCCAATTCGTGTCACCAGGGGGTTGTGTCACGGGAGTGTGTAGGCCCCGGTACGTGTCGTGAGGGCCAGAACGCGAAAACCGGACGCTTCGGGAGAAGCATCCGGTTTCGAGCGGTGGATCGCTTTGGAGGTCGTCTAATGAAGCCTCAGAGGCGATACAGGATCTGGTCGTTCCAGAAGCGGTCGAGACGCTGCAGGAGCTTGTTCATCTGGGTGAACTCGTCAGTGCCGATGCCGCCGACCTTCTGGATCGAGCCGATGTGGCGCTCATAGAGCTTGGCAACGGTTTCGGCGATCTCCTGGCCGGCATCCGTCAGGCTGATGCGGACCGAGCGACGGTCGACGCGCGAGCGCTGGTGGTTGATGAAGCCGAGGTCGACAAGCTTCTTGACGTTGTAGGAGACGTTCGAGCCCAGATAGTAACCGCGCGAGCGCAGTTCACCGGCGGTCAGTTCCGAATTGCCGATGTTGAAGAGCAGGAGTGCCTGGACGGCGTTGATGTCGGAGCGACCCTTGCGGTCGAACTCGTCCTTGATGACGTCGAGAAGGCGGCGGTGAAGACGCTCGACGAGGTGGAGGGATTCGAGGTAGAGCGAACGGATCGCTTCTTCCTGCGGGTCGAGAGTGGCCGGCTGCGGCTTGAGCTTGGTGTTCATATCGGTCTGCCTCACTGTTTTGTTTGGCGGTGTTGGTTTTTCTCCCGCCTTAGTGAGGACCGTATCCAATGCGCATAAAATTCTATTTAAAACGCAGGCTTAACAGAGGCTTACCAGAGCCTCTCCTGCGATCAGGGTAAATCAACCGTTATACCCTGCTGCTTGTGTCTCCCTTCGAGCCACAACGCCAGGCGGAATACCACATAGACGACGAAGACAGCCGAATGCATGGTGACGGCGAGCGTGTTGTAGCCGAAGACATCCGGCCACACCGTGAACATCAGCATCTGCCCGCCGGCTGCAAGAAGCCACATGACCGGCCCCCAGGAGCCTGCGAGCCAGAGGCCCAGGGCTGCAACCGGAAAGACGACGGCAAGGCCCGTGGCCGCCACACGCCAGGGTGTGGAGAGAAGGTCGAAGCGACCAAGCCCGTCATGGCTGTATCCGACGATCAGCGCCCAGTATTGCAGGCCGAACCAGAGGCAGGCGAGCGCCACAACGCGCAGAAACAAGACGAAAATGGCTTCCGTCAGACTGCGAAGGGGCGTGTTGGTCGAATCAGCTTCCATGGCTCAGAGGATAGGCTTGTGCCAAGGTCTCCGCCAGCTTGGGGCTTGCGCCCTCCCCTGCTGATCTTGCTCGCCCGCTGCGACGGTTTGATCGGGGAGTCTTCGCCGCCTTCCGTTTTGCAAGCTTTCGCCATCGTGCTAATCAGCAGCCGGAACACAGACGAGGATCAGGCTAATGACGGACAAGACACATCTGGTAGACGCAGTTACCGGACACCGGCGCATGCGCCGCCTGCGCAAGGCCGACTGGCAGCGCCGGATGGTCCAGGAGAACCGCCTGACCGTCAATGACCTGATCTGGCCGATCTTCATTGTGCCAGGATCGAACATCATGGACCCGATCGCTGCCATGCCCGGCGTTTTCAGGATGAGTGTCGACAAGGCCGTTGAAGCGGCTAAGGAAGCCGCCGATCTCGGGATCCCGGCATTGGCGACGTTTCCGAATATCGAAATGGAACTGCGCGACCAGACCGGCTCGGAAGTCCTCAAGAGCAACAACCTCCTCAATCAGGTGACGGCGGCGATCAAGAAGGCGGTTCCGAACATCGGGGTGATCACCGATGTGGCGCTCGACCCCTTCACCAGCCATGGCCATGACGGCATTTTGCGCGATGGCGAGATCGTTAATGACGAGACGGTGGACCAATTGGTGCGCGCAGCAATTGCCCAGGCCGATGCCGGCTCCGACATCATCGCGCCCTCCGACATGATGGATGGCCGCATCGGCGCGATCCGCCGGGGCCTCGATGCCGCCGGGCACCAGGACGTCGGCATTATGTCCTATGCCACCAAGTTCGCCTCCTGCTACTACGGTCCTTATCGCGAGGCGATCTCGACCAGCGGGCTGCTGAAGGGTGACAAGAAGACCTATTACATCGACCCGGCCAACAGCACGGAAGCCGTGCGAGACGCCGCCCTCGACGTCGAGGAAGGTGCCGACATGCTGATGGTGAAGCCGGGCCTGCCCTATCTCGACATCTGCTGGCGCCTCAAGGACACGTTTGGCCTGCCGGTCTTTGCCTATCAGGTGTCCGGAGAGTACAGCCAGATCAAGGCTGCGGCGGCGAATGGCTGGATCGACGGCGAGCGGGCGATGCTCGAAACGCTGCTCTGTTTCAAGCGGGCCGGCTGCGACGGCATCCTCACCTACTTTGCGCCTGAGGTGGCCCGTCAGCTCGCAAAGCAGGGCTGATCCTCACGGATTATTGTATTCGGCATCGGGCTCCCCATATCAGAAACACAACCGAACAAGGAGCCCGACATGAGCCTCGATAGCAACTCGTCCTATGCCGCCCCGGAGGATTGGCGTGCCTATAGCGGCGTGCTCTCGCGGCGCGTCTTTGCCTTCTTTGTCGACTATCTGTTCATCGGCCTTCTGTGGATCCCGGCGGCAGTTGTCGTGTTTTTCCTCGGCGTGCTGACGCTTGGCCTCGGCTGGCTGCTCTATCCGATCCTGTTCTTCGTGGTCGCCGGCCTCTATTTCGGCATGTCATTGGCAGGTCCCTCGCAAGCGACGCCGGGCATGCGGATGATGGGCATCGCCATGGTCCGCCTCGACGGTCGCAAGATCGACTTCGTGACCGCGATCGCGCATCTGGCCCTGTTCTGGATCCTGAACTCGGTGCTGACACCGCTGGTGCTGCTGGCCGGCCTGTTCATCGAGCGCTCGCGTCTGGTCCATGACCTGTTGCTCGGAACGGCCGCAGCGCGCACCTACTAAGTTTCCCGGCGCTTTTCGCCTCCGATGCACTCCGGCCTTTCAGCCGGAGTGTTGACCTTTTTCATTCTTGCGCCATCCTAGCTTCAACCGGACTGGCTAAAGGATTCTCTTCGGCGGCAGATGAACACGCAGACATCCCCCTCCCCGCAATTCTACCTGACGGCGCCAGCGCCTTGCCCGTATCTGGCGGGAGAATTGGAGCGGAAGGTCTTCACCCATCTTGTGGGTCCGCGTGCCACCGAAATGAACGATCTTCTGACCCAGGGTGGTTTCCGTCGATCCCAGAACATCGCCTATAGACCTGCTTGCGAATCTTGCCGGGCCTGCGTGTCCGTGCGGGTTCTGGTCAACGAATTCGAGCTCAGCCGGGGCTTCCGCCGTATCGAGGGCGTCAACAGCGACGTCATCTCGACCATCTACCCGGCGCAGCCATCCACCGAACAGTTCTCGCTCTTCCGCCGCTATCTCGACCACCGCCACCAGAACGGCGGCATGTCGGACATGTCGGCGCTGGATTATGCGATCATGGTCGAAGACAGCCATGTCCAGACGCGGGTCATCGAATATCGCCTGCGCACCCCCGGCGACGGGATCTCGGCCCAGCCGCGTGGCGAACTCATCGCAGTCGCGCTGTCGGACCTTATGAGCGACGGGCTATCGATGGTCTATTCGTTCTATAACCCTGAACTCGAAAAACGGTCTTTGGGCACGATGATGGTGCTCGACCACATCCGCCGCGCCAAGGCGCTCGGCCTGCCGCATGTCTATCTCGGCTACTGGGTGAAGGGCTCAAAGAAGATGGGTTACAAGACCCGATTTCAGCCGCAGGAGCATCTGATGAACCAGGGCTGGACGCGCTTTACCCCGGAAGCACAAGAATAACGCATACTCCAAATTAAAAACGGCGGGACTTTCGCCCCGCCGCTTTTAATTTGTATTGCACGTCTTAGGACAGCTTGCGGATGATGCCGTAGACAATGTTCTTGTTCTGGCCGAAGCGCAGCGAGCACTCGACATCAAGGCCTTCCGTTGCGGCGCGCATGATGCGCCACATGTCTTCTTCCGAGCGCAGCAGAAGCGCCCAGTTCATGAAGGTTTCCATGTACCCGTCGTCCGGAACCTCCCGCGAGAAGTTGGCGAAGAGGAAGGTGCCGTTCGGCTTCAGCATCTGCAGGCAACGCTGCGACAGCTTGATCGCCACTTCGTCGGCCAGGTAGTCGTAAAGGCCGGCTGCATAGACGAAGTCGAAGGTACCAAGGCTCTGACCGCGGGTCAGCACCGTCCGTACCGAGCCATTGACGGCTTCAACGGCAGTACCGGCGAATTCGCTCGCAACGGCACCGACGCTCATCGGGTCCTGATCGAGCGCAATCCAGCGCTTGATCGTCTTGTCCTTCAGCGCCTGAGACATGCTGCCTTCGCGAAGATGGCCGGCAGCAATCGTCAGAATCTCGGCTTCGCCGCCTCTGGACGACGCCACGTCGTCAACGAACTGCGCCAGTAGATCACGGCGTTCGCGGACGGCAACGCAGGCCGGTGATTGACTGGTGAAGGCATGGACCTCCTTGCCCATCGGGCTCGCCGCTTCCAGCATCGGCTGAACCGACGAATGATTGTAGATGAAGTCGAGCAGGCCGGCGTCTCCCGAGTAACCACGCGGCTTTTCAAACGACCAGCGGGTAAAAGGATCTTCATGGAAGTGGCGTGCGATGGCATGGTTTTGTGCGAGCGGAATGAGTTGCTCCCACACCTTCGGTGCGACACGATTCCGAACTTCGTGAAGGCCCGTCAGCAGCCGAAGCATGATCTGCCCAACTGGTGTCTTTTGATCGAACTGCTGTTCGGCGATGCGAAGGTGAAGTGCCATTTCGGCACGTGCCAAACCGACCTCTTTATCAGTGACATCGACTGAAGTCGAAAACACCGTTGCAGCAATAGAGTCTGGCGTGATGAGGCTCTGCCCGTCGAATGCAACCTTTACTTCACTCACACTTCGCTCCTTTTTAAGTCAAATCTGATATTAATTCTTTGTAAACCATAATCCGAGAGCCCGATAAGTGCACTCCAAAATTCGGGAGACTTTAAAACATAGTTAATACGTGAGCGAGCTAGTGTATCGCGGCGCTCGACGTGCGCGCTGACGATGGAGTCGTGATGGATCGGGTCATGAACAGCCCAGGGCGCGGTAATCGCGGGACAAATTCGCCCACACGTGGCGCGTACACACCAAGCGCGCGTGAAATCGCCAGTCAGCCTTACAGCCCTCCGGCGGTTGATGCGAAGATGTTGTCTGCTCCTGCCCTAAATGCGCTCTATCAAACACATCGGAGCGTCACCCAACTACGCCAGACACGGCAAGGTCTCTGGCTCGCAGCGCTCGTTTACCTGCTATTCGGAGCAGCCGACGTATTCTTGATCCCCGATGTCGCCATGCAGACGGTAACTGCGCGACTGGTGGTCGCAATCATGGCGATTGCTGTCATTGAAATCTGCGTTGCACGCAGGGTCGATCTGCATTGGGTCGATGTTAGTTGCGCAGCAACTGTCGTGGTCGGCTACGTCGCCTGGCTCGTTCCGGCCGCATACACCACCTCTGAAGACGCTTTCCGCTATTACATGCTGTTCGGCACCATCTTCATGATGAGCGCCAACCTGTTTTTCAACCTGGTCTTCCGCCTGTCGGTGCTGACATCGGCGACGATTCTGGTCATTTTCCTTTACAGTATGCTGCATGCGCCCGCGCTCTCGCTGGAGCAGAGCGTAGTAATCATCTTGTTCTACGGGTCTTGCTTCCTGTTCACGTCCTACGTGAACTGGAAACTGAACGAAGAGCGTTACAACGTCTTCCTCAACGCGATCGAAGCCGCACATCAGCACAGTGAAGCAGAAAAGCGGGGAGAAGCGCTCGAGCGGCTTTCCAATACCGACTACCTGACCGGCGTCGAAAACCGTCGCGCCGTCGACAAGCGTCTGAGGGATTTCTGGAACGACTGGCAAACCAATGGCACTTCTTTTGCCGCTATCCTGGTCGATGTCGACTTCTTCAAGAAGTATAATGATTTCTATGGTCACCAGGCCGGCGATCGCTGCCTGATCCTGGTGGCGAGCGTGCTCAGCGACACGCTAAAACCGCTCAATGCCTCTGTCGGTCGCTACGGTGGCGAAGAGTTCATCGTGCTGTCTCGCGTCACCGGGCGCGATCAGGTCATGGCGCTGTGCGAAATCATCCGGAGTGCCGTCGAAGGCCTGCGTCTGGTCCACGACCAGCGCCGCGACGGCCAGACCTTCGTGACGGTCAGCGTCGGTGCTTCGTACACACGCCCTCAGACCGGCCCCAAGCTGGAGCGCATCATCAACGAAGCGGACCGGGCGCTCTATTCGGCCAAGGCGAATGGCCGCAACTGCATTCGGCTCTTCAACCCGAATGATCCGCTGACCAGCGACGACAACGAGAATATCGCCGCGACGCTGCGCATGGCGATCAAGAACGATCTCGTCCACCTCGTCTATCAGCCGATCCAGAACCTGCGCACCGGCCGCGTCGAAGCGGTAGAATCGCTGATGCGCATGAAGATGATCGATGGCACGCCCTTGTCGCCGGCCCAGTTCATCCCGGTTGCCGAACGTACCGGCGCGATCCTCGATCTCGGTCTCTGGGCCATCCGCCGCGCCTGCACGGAGGTGCTTGCCACCGGCATCGCACCCATGGCCAGCGTCAACGTCTCGGCCATCCAGCTCAAGTCGCGTGGCTTTGCGCTCGCCGTCTCGACGATCCTCGAAGAGACCGGCGTGTCCGGTTCGCAGCTCGCCTTCGAGATCACCGAAGGCATCGACATGGAGGGGCAGTCGGATGTCATCCGCTGCATCACCGACCTGCAGGCGCTCGGGATCCGGATCTGGCTCGACGATTTCGGCACGGGCTTTGCCGGCCTCTCCTGGCTTCGCCTCTTCCCCTTCGATACGGTCAAGATCGACCGCTCCTTCCTGCAGGACGCCCGCCGTCCGGCCGGCCGCGCCATGCTGGAAGACATCATACGGCTGATCCGCAACCGCGGTTTGAAGATCCTGATCGAAGGCCTGGAAACCGCGGACCACGTCGAACTGATGCACGAACTCGGCATCGAACTCGGTCAGGGTTATTATCTCGGCCGCCCCGTGCCGATCGACGACGTCAAGATCAAGGCTTTCCCACGGCTTGCCACGATCGCGGCACGCTGATCTCAAATTCTGATGATCGGCCCCAGATTTGGCCGATTACCGCATCTGCGATCTTCAAACGAAATCCGTAGTATCCGCCCGCATTCAAGGGATCGGATACACGCATGAGCACGGTCGACGCGCGAGATCTGGCAGGCAGCCAGGACTTTTCTGAAACGCTTCTCAAGCATACCACCATCCGGGTGAGCGACGGCTATCTCGAGGATTTCCGCCGCCATGTCGAAGCCGTGCACTACGCCGCAAACGAAGTCATTTTCCGCAAGGGCGACGAGAGCGATTTCGCCATCCTGATCGGCACGGGCGAGGTGGAAGTCTATGACGAGCAAAGCGGCACCGTGCTCGCCGTCTCCGGCGAAGGTGCGCTGATCGGCGAACTCGGCATGATCAGTGGCGACCCACGCAGCGCGTCTGCCCGGGCGCTCACACCAGTTACGGGCTGGAAGATCGACCGCTCGAACTACCGCGAATTCCTGAGCGACCGGCCGGAACTAGCCACTCTCTTCTTCCGCAAGATCTATGCCCAGCTTTCCCAGAGCTATGGCAAGCTAAGGCAACAGTTCGTGGCGCTGGAAGAGGCGGATCGGCGCTATCACGCGCTTGCCTTCATGTTCGTTACCATCGTGCTGATGGTCAACGTCTATGCACTGGTGAATGGCCTCATCCTCGGCGGCCTTCGAGAAACGCACCAGGAGCAGATGATCTTCTGGACCTCCCGCGCCATGGAGCTCTGGGGCGGCTTCATCCTCTGGGGGCTGACCGCGCGCTGCGGCCTGACACGGCACGACATGGGCATCCGGATGGGCAATCTGTGGCGGTCTATCGCCGTGGGGTTGCTGATCAGTGTTCCGGCGCTCGCGGCCATGGCCTATTTCCGAACGCGTCTTTACCCGGAGCTTGAGGGCACGCCCCTTCTCGACCCGCAGCTCATCTCGCTCAGTGTCTATACCTACATCCTGATCGCAGCCTTGCAGGAGTGGATCTGTCGTGGGGTCTTCCTCACTTCGATTGCGAGCCTGATGCCGGGCAAGACACGGCCCATGGCGGCGATCGTCATCTCATCCCTGGTGTTCTCGACGCTCCACCTGCACTACTCGTCATCGCTTGCGGTGGTCGCTCTGCTAACCGGCATCGTCTGGGGCTGGCTGTTCCTGAAATACCGCAACCTCGCCGGGCCAATCATATCGCATTTCATCCTCGGCAATGCGGCAACGCTGATGGGGCTCTGGGCGATCTGGCAGCGGGGCTGACATCAAAAAGCCGGCCGCAGATGCAGCCGGCTCTACAAACTTCTGATCTGGGTGCGGCTCAGCCCGAGAACTTGCCGCTGCGCGGGAAGCCCTTCGGCACAAGGCGTCCGGCCGAGGCGCGGTCGCCCTGCCATTCGACCAGCTCTTCCTTCGTCTTGGTGAAGGTGCGCCCGGCGCTATCTGCCCAGGTGAGGCCGTCGGCCATCGTGAAGAACTTCACGTCGGAAATGCCGCCATCCTTGTAGCGCTGCAAGCGCACGCCCTTGCCGCGGGTCATTTCCGGGATCTGGGCAAGCGGGAAGACGAGCAGTTTGCGGTTTTCACCGACGACCGCCATATGGTCGCCACTCACGGGCACCACGAGCTTGGCTTCATCGGGCATGCCGACATTCATCACCTGCTTGCCCTTGCGGGTGTTGGCGACGACTTCACCCTCCGGCACGATAAAGCCGTTGCCGGCGGTCGAGACGAAGATGAGCTTGCGGCTGGAATCGTGGACGAAGGCGGTCAGCACGTCCTGGTCGTTTTCCATGTCGACCATGATGCGCAGCGGTTCGCCATGGCCTCTACCACCGGGTAGCTTGTCACCGCCCAGCGTGTAGACCTTGCCGCCCGTCGTCACGAGCAGGATCTTGTCCGTGGTCTGGGCCGGGAAGGCAACCTTCAGCGCGTCGCCTTCCTTGAAGGTCAGCGATGACGTGTCGGAGATGTGGCCCTTCAGTGCGCGGATCCAGCCCTTTTCGGAGATGACGACGGTGATCGGCTCCTTTTCGATCATCGCCTGCTGGATCGCTTCAACATCGGCATCGGGCGCGTCGGAGAAGACGGTGCGGCGGCGGCCAAGTTCGGTGGCCTTCGCATATTTCTTCTTCACCTCGCCGATTTCCCAGGAGACCGTCTGCCACTGCTTGTCGGTGGAGGCGAGCAAGGATTCGATCTCGGCCTTCTCGGCGGAGAGCGCGTCATGCTCCTTGCGGATCTCGAATTCCTCAAGCTTGCGCAGGTTGCGCAGGCGCATGTTGAGGATGGCTTCGGCCTGGTTGTCGGTCAGATCCCATTTGGCGATCAGGACCGGCTTCGGCTCGTCCTCCTCGCGGATGATGCGGATCACTTCGTCGAGATTGAGATAGGCAATCAGCAGGCCGCCGAGGATCTCGAGGCGGCGGTCGATCGCAGCCAGGCGGAATTTGGACCGGCGGACGAGCACGTCCTTGCGGTGGTCGAGCCACTCGGTCAGCACCTCGTTGAGGGCCATGACCTTGGGGACTTTGCCCTGCGACAGCACGTTCATGTTGAGCGGAATGCGGCTTTCGAGCTCGGTGAGCTTGAACAGCGATTCCATCAGCAGCGTTGCGTCGACCGTGCGGCTCTTCGGTACGAGGACGAGACGGATGTCTTCGGCGCTCTCGTCGCGCACGTCTTCGAGCAGCGGCAGGCGACGAGCGATCAGGAGTTCAGCGATCTTTTCGATCAGGCGCGACTTCTGCACCTGGAACGGGATCTGGGTGACGATGATCTGGTAGCCGCCACGGCCGAGATCCTCGATCTCCCATTTGGCGCGTACCCGGAAGCCACCGCGACCGGTGCGATAGGTCTCGAGCATCGAGGCACGGCTCTCGACGATCACGCCGCCGGTCGGGAAATCAGGGCCCTCAATGCCGCCGCGTTCCGGATGGGCGGGATCGGCAAACAGTTCCTCGACGGACGCGCCGGGGTTCTTGATCAGGTAGAGCGCGGCGTCGCAGAGCTCATGGGCGTTGTGCGGCGGAATGGAGGTCGCCATGCCGACCGCAATGCCCGAGGCGCCATTCGCCAGAAGGTTGGGGAAGGCGCCCGGCAGAACCGTCGGCTCGTCGTCTTCTTCGTTATAGGTCGGGCGGAAGTCGACGGCGTCCTGATCGATGCCTTCCAGCAGCAGGGCCGCGACATCGGTCATGCGGGCTTCGGTGTAACGATAGGCGGCAGCGCTATCGCCGTCGATATTGCCGAAGTTCCCCTGCCCGTCCACAACCGGGTAACGCTGGGAGAAGTCCTGCGCGAGGCGCACCAGCGCATCATAGACCGACTGGTCGCCATGCGGGTGGAACTTACCGATGACGTCACCAACGATACGGGCGCATTTCTTGAAGGCCGAGTTCGGCCGGATGCCCATTTCGCTCATCGCGTGGATGATGCGGCGATGCACCGGCTTCAGTCCGTCACGGACGTCCGGCAGCGCGCGATGCATGATCGTCGACAAGGCATAGGCGAGATAACGCTCTTCGAGCGCCGCCTTCAGGTCGACCGGAAGAATGTTGTCGCCACCCTCTTCGGGCGGAAGCAGATTTGTCCCCATGCGTCTCACCTATCGGAGAAGACCCGGAACGGCAAGGAAACCGGGGATTCTGCCTGTGGATTAAGGGGCTGTGACCGTCATCACGCCACAATCCCCCCGCACCGGTCTATGGCGAAAATCGGTGGACGTTTTTTCAATCCCCCTTATAAATATCGCCGACCTTTTGGGCACGCTCAATGCGGCCAACAGCAACAGAGGACCTCGTCATGACCTTGTACCGTTCCACCCGAATTCTGCTCGCGGGCGCGGCGCTCTGCGCGTTCACCGGCCCCGCGCTCGCGCTGGACGGACAGGATTTGCTCAAGAAGATCAATGCTGCCTTCGCAACTGGCGGCACCAACATCACCGCCGACAGCGTCGAGGTCGATGGATCCAACGTGATCCTGAAGGGCCTCAAGCTGGGCGTCGAAGCTGAGCCGACGGACAAGCCGCTGATGCTTCAGGAGCTGACGCTCGAAGGCGTCACCGAGGAAGAAGGCGGCGCCTATTACATCGAACGTGTCGAATTCCCCGAGGTGAACGTCTCGGAAGAGAAGTCGACCTTCAAGGTTCAGGATCTCTACCTCTCCGGCGTTTATGTCCCAGGCGATGCCAATGCTGAGGGTATCGATTCGCTGATGTTCTACGAAGAGGCCCATAGCGGTCCGGTGGAAGTCACCGTCGACGGCAAGCCGGTCTTCTCGATGGCGGAAGCCGTCGGCACGATGGGCCTGTCCGAAGACGAGACCACGATCACCTTCGAGGGCACGGTGACCGGCGTAAAGGCTGATCTCAGCACCGTCGAAGATCCGAAGGCCAAGGAATCCATCGAAGCGCTCGGTCTCACCAGCCTCGACGGCAACATGAACATGTCCGGCAGCTGGGAAGTCGAGAGCGGCACGATCGACATCGAGGACTACTCGATCGATTTCGCCAATGTCGGCAAGCTTTCGCTTGCCTTCTCGATGTCCGGCTACACGCTCGACCTCGTCAAGCAGATGCAGGAACAGGCCCGCATGATGCAGGCACAGCCTCAGAACGAGCAGGCCCAGCAGGCTGCTGGTCTCGCCATGCTCGGCCTCGTCCAGCAGCTGTCGCTGGTCGATGCGCAGGTCCGCTTCGAGGATGCCGGCATCACCAAGCGCGGCCTCGACTATGCCGGCAAAAGCCAGGGTGCCGACGGCGCCCAGATGGCGCAGATGGTCAAGGGCATGGTTCCGATCCTGCTTGCCCAGGCCAAGCTCGGCGCGCTGCAGAACGAGGTCTCGGCCGCGGTCAACAGCTATATCGACAACCCGAAGGCGCTGACCATTGCAGCGGCCCCTGCGAGCCCGGTCGCCTTCCCGATGATCATGGGTGCTGCCATGGGCGCGCCGGAGACGATCCCGGGTCTGATCGGCCTGAAGATTACCGCCAACGACTGATCTCAGCCTTAGCTGAGACACGGAGCCCGGCCCGCGAAAGCGGCCGGGCTTTTTCTTGGCCTTGAGATCAACAAAAAAGGCCGGGATCGCTCCCGGCCTCTTCCATTCAATTCATCGAACCCGATCAGTCCTTCTTAGGCTGCGGCACAACGCGCAGCGCCAGTTCGCGCAGCTGCGTCGGGGTCGCCGGCGACGGAGCGTTCATCAGCAGGTCCTGGGCCTGCTGGTTCATCGGGAACAGCGAGATTTCGCGCAGGTTCTTCGCACCGACAAGCAGCATGACCACGCGGTCGATGCCGAAGGCGCAGCCGCCATGCGGGGGGGCGCCGTACTGGAAGGCACGGTACATGCCGCCGAAGCGTTCCTCGACATCCGCCTGGGACAGACCGACCTTTTCAAAGGCCTTGACCATCAGCTCCGGCGACTGGTTACGGATCGAGCCCGAGGCGATTTCGAAGCCATTGCAGACCGCGTCATACTGATAGGCCTTAAGCGACAGCGGATCCTGGCTTTCCAGCGCTTCCAGACCACCCTGCGGCATCGAGAAGGGGTTGTGGGCGAAGTCGATCTTCTTTTCTTCCTCGTTGTATTCGTAGAACGGGAAGTCGACGATCCAGCACATTTCGAAACGGTCGCGATCGACGAGGTTCAGTTCTTCGCCGGCGCGGGTGCGGGCTTCACCGGCAAACTTGTAGAACTTGGCCGGATCGCCGGCGACGAAGAAGGCCGCATCGCCCGGCTCGAGGCCGAGCTGCTGACGGATCGCTTCGGTGCGCTCTTCGCCGATGTTCTTGGCGAGCGGGCCGGAACCGGCGATCTTGCCGTCCTCTTCCTTCCAGAAGATGTAGCCGAGGCCCGGCTGGCCGGTCGATTGCGCCCAGGCGTTCATGCGGTCGCAGAATGCGCGCGAACCACCTGTTTTGGCGGGGATCGCCCAGATCTCGACCTTCGGGTTGGACGCGATCATGCCGGCGAAGACCTTGAAGCCGGAATCACGGAAGTGGTCGGTAACGCCTTCCATGACGATCGGGTTGCGCAGGTCCGGCTTGTCGGAGCCATACTTGCGGATCGCGACGTCGTAAGGGATGCGCGGCCATTCCTTGGTGACCGGCTTGCCTTCGGCGAACTGCTCGAAGACCGAGGTCATCATCGGCTCCATCGTCTGCCAGATGTCTTCCTGGGTCACGAAGCTCATTTCGACGTCGAGCTGGTAGAATTCGCCCGGCAGACGGTCGGCGCGCGGGTCTTCGTCGCGGAAGCAGGGCGCGATCTGGAAATAGCGGTCGAAGCCGGCGACCATGAGCAGCTGTTTGTACTGCTGCGGTGCCTGCGGCAGCGCGAAGAACTTGCCTTCGTGGATACGGCTCGGCACGAGGAAGTCGCGTGCACCTTCCGGCGACGAGGCGGTCAGGATCGGGGTCGAATATTCGGCAAAGCCGGCAGCGGCCATGCCCGTGCGCATCGACGAGATGATCTGGGTGCGCTTGACGATGTTCTTGTGCAGCGTGTCGCGGCGCAGATCGAGGAAGCGGTACTTCAGGCGCACGTCTTCCGGATAGTCGGGCTCGCCGAAGACCGGCAGCGGCAGTTCCTTGGCAGCCGAGAGAACTTCGATTTCCTGGGCGTAGAGTTCGATCTCGCCGGTTGCCATGGCCTTGTTGGTGGTCTCTTCCGAACGGGCCTTGACGAGGCCATCGATGCGGATGACCCATTCGCCACGCACGGTTTCGGCCAGCTTGAAGGCCGGGCTATCCGGATCGGCGACGACCTGGGTGATGCCGTAATGGTCGCGCAGGTCGATGAAGAGCACGCCGCCATGGTCACGGACACGATGGACCCAGCCCGAGAGGCGGACGGTCTGACCGACGTCGGATTTGCGAAGAGCGGCACAGGTGTGGCTGCGGTAACGATGCATGATGTCGTGCTTTCCTGGACTGATAGACGGCTGGCGGGCACAAGAATCCGGCACACGGCCAGCCGATAGAAAATCGGGCGGAAAAGCGCATGGTGCGCCTGATTTGTCAAGGCTGCGTGGTGGGGGGCGTGGCCGAAGCCGCTTCTCCGGTGGGGTGCTGAGCCTTGCTCATTAGAGGGCGCGGCGGCGAATTGAATGCAATTTCTTCGCAAAGGGCGAGACGGCCCCGAACAGCTCGTTCGGCTCATAGCCGTTACGGGGCCGCGAGGGGACTGTCAGATTTTGGAGTGCGGAGAAGCAAGAACGGCCCGGCAGATCCACTTCAGGAGATGCATGATCTGGCTATGATCGAAACACCCGATGCGAGATCGTATCTGGTAGACGCCGCCTTGCGAAACTGCTCGAATGCCATGTTGCAAGGTTACGTCGATCAGGCGTCCCAAACAGAGGAGAGAAGAGCGCATGGATGTGTTTCGGGCCATCTACTCGTCAGAACCCTTCGGCTATGACAGCGCAATTTTAGACGGGATCCTGATGGAGGCCCGGCGCGCAAATCTCCGGGACGGCATCACAGGTGCCCTTATCTGCCGCGCAGACATCTACCTGCAATGGCTTGAAGGCCCCGAGCTGGAGGTCCGGAAGACCCTGGAACGCATTGAGCGCGACGACCGCCACCTCGAGGTGAAGGTACATGTCGCAGAACATGTCCCGGAGCGAACGTTCGGAGAATGGGCGATGTTGCACGATCCGGCGGCAACATGGATCTGGACGCAAAGCGAGATTGCAAGTGGCGCCCTCAAGCGAACGACACCGGAAGAGATAACGGAGTTCTTCTTACGTCTTCGACGCACTGGGGCTGCTGACGGTAAATGATGTCCCTGACCGCGAGCAGAGTCGGCCGTAGGCCTCTATGGAACAAGTTTTATTAGGTGACGAAGTTGCAGAGTTTTAAGAACGGACGGTGGCTCAATGCGCCTACAAAAGCAGATGCTTCGGATACCGAACTCTCCGTAACGACTGACGCCAACACGGATTTTTGGCGAGAGACACACTACGGCTTTGTGCGCGACAGTGGCCACTTCTACGCATTCCAGGCCGAAAGCGATTTCACAGCCCAGGTTCGTGTCCAGGCGCATTTTGAACATCTATACGACCAGGCTGGCCTCATGGTCAGGCTTGACGAGAGACGGTGGGTCAAGACCGGGATCGAGTTTTCGGACGGATATGGCTTGCTCGGCAGCGCGCTGACGGATGGAGCGTCCGACTGGGCAACAGGGCGATACGACGGCGACCCATCCGATTTCTGGATCAGGGTGACCGTCCAGAATGGCGTATTGCGAATACAGGCATCAGCCGATGCAAAAACGTGGCCACTGGTCCGCCTCTGCCCATTCCCAGAAGCGAAGCATTATCTCGTTGGCCCAATGTGCTGCACTCCCGAACGTGCAGGCTTGGAGGTAAGATTTAGTGAGTGGCAATTAGGGCGGGCCTTGGGCAAAGACCTCCATGACCTGACGTAGCCCGCAGAGCGCTTTATTGAGAAGCCGCAGCGTTCGCTTCTGGCGCAAAAGCGAGGAAACTTTGCTGCGAATGATGATGCTTCAGGAACGGCAAAGGACGGCGTGTTCGGCCTGAACGGAGGCCCAAACCACCCGCCCCTCACTCCGGCAGCAACACGCTCGCCAGATCCAGCGGCGCCGCGAAGGGCTCGCAGCCGGTGCCGCCGTCGCCTTCCGGTGGCAGCTTGCCGTCGATCATCAGATGCGCGTGGCCGTGGATCTGCGACCACACCAGCTGCTCGACAGCCGCCCTGCCCTCCGGGGTATCCAGCTTCATGCGCTTTGCCACCGGCCACGAGATCTCCTCGAGCACGGCATGGGCGGCGTTCGCGGGTGGACCGATGGCCGGGTCGTCCCAGTCGAGGCGGTTGGCGGTGAACATCAGGCGGAAGAGATGCGGGCGGGACCTGGCAAAGTTCAGATAGCCGCGTGAGGCCGCCCGTAGCTGCTCCGCGGAATTATCAGGCGCTGCCGCCATGGCCTCCCGCATCGAGGCGGCAAACAGCCTGAAGCCTTCGACGGCAAAGGCGGTCATCAGGTGACGCAGGGTCGGGAAATGATGTTCGGGTGCCGAATGGGACACGCCAACGCGGGCGGCGAGTTTGCGAAGCGTCAGGCCTTCCAGGCCCTGCTCCTCGAGCATGTCGAGCCCTGTGCCGATCAGCGCCTGGCGCAGGTCGCCATGGTGATAGGATTTCTGTCTTGCCATGCCCCTTCATAACCGCTCGAACCCACGTCGTCAAAATCAATCTTGACATTGCCAAGTTATCTCGCATGCTTATCTTGTCACCGTCAAGATGAGGCTTCCATGTCCCCCGACACCGTGTTTTCGATTACCAGCAGCACCGCCATGGCCGGCTGGTTGCTGCTTATCCTCGCGCCGCGCTGGCGCGCCCTCATCGCTTTCATTCGCTTCGGCCTGATCGGCGCGCTGTCGCTCACCTATGCCGTCTTGATCCTCGTCTACTTCTTCCGCGTCGAGGGCGGCGGCTTTGGCTCGATCGCGGAGGTGCGGGCGCTCTTCATGAGCGATCCGGTGCTGGTCGCCGGCTGGGTGCATTACCTCGCCTTCGATCTCTTCATCGGCACCTGGATTGCCGTCGAGGCCGACAAGCGCGGCTACAATCGCCTGCTGCAGGCGCCGATGCTGGTCGCCACCTTCATGTTCGGGCCGCTCGGCCTCCTGCTCTTTTATCTCACCCGCGCGACGGAAACCGCGCTTGAGCCCCGAAAGGCCTGACCGATGACCATGCTCTTCAACGACAGCGTTGCGCTCGCGCCATCTCCGGATCTCGCTGCTGCCGAACAAAGAACCCGCCGTGTGCTGATCGTCGGTATCGGGCTGTCGGTGGCGCTGGCCTTCCCGAGCCTGATTGCGCTTGGCCTCGACGACCGGCTGATCAACGGCATCAGCGTCTGGAGCAAGCCGCTGAAGTTCCAGGCTTCGCTCACCATGATGCTTTTGACGCTCATCCTTCTGCTGCCGCTGATCGAGGCGCGGACGCGGGCCGGGCTCGGCGTATTTCTGGCGAGCCTGATGGCGGCGATCACGGCAAACGGCGAAGTCTTCTACATCACCCTGCAGGCCGCCCGCGGCCGGGCCTCGCATTTCAACGACTCGACGCCTTTCGAGGCCACGGCCTATAGCGTGATGGGTGTGGGGGCGGCCCTACTCGTGCTGTCGAGCCTGGTGATCGGGGTCTATATCCTGCGCCGACTGCGCGCCGGCGCGCCCGCCGGCCTGCGGTTCGGCGGCGGCTGGGGTCTCGTGCTCGGCAGCGTGGCGACCCTGATCACCGCCTTTGCGCTCGGCGGTGGCCAGATCGACGGTCCCGGTCACTGGGTCGGCGGCATCAAGACGGACATCGGCGGGTTGCCGCTGTTCGGCTGGTCGCGCACCGGTGGCGATCTGCGCGTGCCGCATTTCTTCGCGACCCATATCATGCAGGCCTTGCCGATCCTGGGTCTCGGCCTCGACCGCTTCACGCCCCGCTTCGCCAAACCCGGCATCGCGCTCGGCGCCGTCATTTCCATCGCCGTGGTCGTCGGCACTTTCGTGCAGGCAGTCCAGGGACGACCCTTCCTCTGACGGTTAAATCTGGGCGTGTGGCGGCAGGCTTGGATTTTGGCCTGTCGCCGTCTGCCGAACAGGTTTAGGAATTCGGGCCTGCCACGGCACCGACTCAAAAATCACTCGCCCTCGCCGCGGCCTGCAGGCCCTCAGATGCACGACATTCGCCCCCTCATCCCGCTTCTCATCACCGCCGGCATCCTGATCGGCGGCAACGGATTGCAGGGTACTTTCATCGCGCTGCGCGGCATCGAGGAGGACTTCAGCACCTCGGTGATCGGCATGGTCGGTGCGGGCTATTTCATCGGCTTCGTGTTCGGCTGCGTTTACATCACCAAGATCATGCGGGCGATCGGCCATATCAGAGCCTTTTCGGCACTCGCCGCCATCGCATCCGCCGCCTCGATCATGATGGTGCTGGTCATCGATCCGATCTCCTGGTTCCTGATGCGTCTCGTGCAGGGTGTCTGCTTTGCCGGCCTCTTCGCCGTCGTCGAAAGCTGGCTGAACGCCCGTGTCACCAACGCCACCCGGGCGCGCACGCTCTCGGTCTATCGCTTCGTCGATCTCGGCTCGGTGACGGCGGCGCAGTACATGATCCCGCTCTTCGGCGTCTCCGGCATCGATCTCTTCGCCATCATCGCCATGGCGCTGTCGCTTTCGCTGGTGCCGATCTCGTTTGCCGACAAGTCGAGCCCCGCGCCGCCGAAGGACGTCAAATTCGACATCAAGGTTTTGTGGTCGGTCTCGCCGCTCGCGACCGTCGGCTGCATCGTCATCGGGCTCACCAATTCGAGTTTCCGCTCGCTCGGGCCGATCTATGCCGACGGGATCGGCATGTCGGTGACCTCGATCGCCACCTTCATGAGCATCGGCATCTTCGCCGGCATCGTGCTGCAATATCCTCTCGGCCATTACTCCGACAAACTGGACCGCCGCGTCATCATCCTCGTCTCGACGATCGGGGCACTGCTTGCTTCGCTCTACCTCGCCTTCCTCGCAGGCGATGGCGAACTGGCAAATTTCATCGGCATCTTCGCCTTCGGCGCCTTTGCGCTGCCGCTCTATTCGCTGTGCTCGGCCCATGCCAATGACCATGCGGCACCGGGTCAACATGCGCTTGTCTCGGCCGGCACGCTGTTTTTCTGGTCGATCGGCGCGGTCGTCGGCCCGCTGATTGCCTCCTTCCTGATGGATGCCTTCGGGCCGCATGCGCTGTTTGCCTATACGATCGTGGTGCTAACCTTCTTCGTCGCCTATACGCTCGCCCGCATCCGGGCCCGCGATGCGGTGCCGACCGAGAAGCGGCGCATGCGGTTCCGCAGCCTCCTGCGCACCTCGGCCTTCTTCAGCAAGCTCGCGACCCCGCCAAACGAAAAGGATGGCGGCTGAGATGATCATCGTCAGACCTGCGACAGCATGGCCTACCGGCGCTATTGCTGATCGCTCGTCTCAACTTTAGAAACGGGACGATCAGCGAGAGTTCCGACCGTGACCTTTGTTTCCCGCCGCACCCTTCTCAAATCCGCCGCCGTGCTGGGCGCCTATGGCACCGGCCTCGCGGTGATGCCGCGTCTCAGCCAGGCGTTTGCGTCCACAGACCCGATCGAAATCGAGGCGCTGACCGACGATGTGCTGCTCGATGGCAGGCAGACGACGCGTGGGGTGATGCGCTATGCGCTTGCCGGGGCGCCATCCACCGATCCCTCCCCGCCGATCCTACATGCCAGACGCGGCGAGGCCTTCAAGGCGCGGCTGATCAACCGGCTGGATGAGCCGACCACCATCCACTGGCACGGCATCCGGTTGCCGAACGATCAGGACGGCGTACCTTTCGTCACCCAGCCCTACGTCTATACCGGCGATCGTTTCGACTATGCCTTCTCGCCGCCGGATGCCGGGACCTTCTGGTATCACCCGCATTGCAACACGCTGGCCCAGATGGGGCGCGGGCTTGCCGGCGTGCTGGTGGTGGAAGACGATCGCGATCCCGCCTTCGATGGCGAGGTGGTGCTGAATCTCCGGGATTTCCGGCTCGGCGGCGACAGCCAGTTCATCGAGCAGTTCAAGCCGCGCGATGCTGCGAAGACCGGCACGTTCGGGACGCTGCGCACCGCCAACTGGCAGCCCGAACCGCGCTATGACGTCCCAGCCGGTGGCCTCGTCCGTGTCCGTATCCTCGCGGCCGATGTCACCCGCATCTACAATCTCAAGCTCGCTGGCGCCGAGGCGCAGATCATCGCGATCGACGGGCATCCGGTGCCAGAGCGCATGGCGCTCGACATGGCCGTCGTCTCGCCCGGGCAGCGACTGGATCTCGCCATTCGTGTCGCCGACCGCGAAGGTGCGGAGATGGTGCTGGAGGATGTGAGGCCCTCGACGGCGAAGGTGGTGGCGCGGTTCAGGGCCATTGGCTCATCGCTCAAACGCAATCTTGGCGATCTCGGTCCGCTTGCGGAAAACGCGGGCGTCGATGCCGATCTTGCCAACGCGACCCAGATACCGCTGCTTCTCAGCGCCACCGCTGAAACTGCGGCGCGCGATTCGATCTGCGGCACGCTCGGCTATTCTTTCTGGGCGATCAACAAGGTGCCCTACCCGGGCGACACACCTGATCCGACCGCGCCGATCGCCGAGCTGAAGTTGGGCCAAACCTATCTGCTCAATGTCGAGAACGTCACGCCGCATGCGCATCCGATCCATCTGCATGGCATGAACTTCAAGGCCATCTCTTCAAACAAGCGAGAGGTCCAGCCGCTTGTCTCGGACACCTACCTTGTGCAGCCGGATGAAAAGGTCCAGCTTGCGCTGGTGGCCGACAACCCGGGCGACTGGGTCTTCCATTGCCACATCATCGAACACCAGAAGACCGGCATGACCGGCTATTTCCGAGTGACATGACATGAGCCTTGCCGAGACGATGCGGATCCACGAGCCCTGTCCGGGGCTGTATGCCTATTACGACGGACGCATCCTCGGCAAACGTCTGCATTCCGACAATCCGAACTGGCTCGACGATGGCGCTTATAGCCTGGGTGTTGCGAGCTATGCAATCGTCTCGGGGCGGGAGGCGCTGGTCTATGACACGCATATCTCCTTCGACCATGCGCGTGCCATTCGCAGCCATCTCTCCAGCCTCGGCGTCACCAGCATCCGGGTCGTGCTCAGCCACTGGCACACCGACCATGTTGCAGGGAATGCGGGCTTCATCGACTGCCCCATTCTCTCGAACAAGCTGACGCGCGACACGCTGATCGAGAAGCGCAAGGTGCTCGTCGCCAAGGACCCGCCGATCAATCCGGTCGTCATGCCGACCGAGACCTTTGACGGCGAGACGGTGCTTGAGGTCGGCGACATCACGGTAAACCTGATGCAGTTCGACATTCACAGCGCCGACGGCAGTATTCTCCTGATCCCGCATCTCGGCGTGCTGCTGGCGGGCGATACGCTCGAAGACACCGTCACCTATATCTCCGAGCCTGCGAATACCGCGCAGCACATCACCGAACTCGATCGACTGGCAAAGCTCGACTTCGTCAGGATCCTGCCCAATCACGGCGACGAGACGGTCATTGCCGCGGGCGGCTATCCACCATCGCTGATTACGGCCACACGCGATTATCTGACGCGACTGCTTGCCCGTCTCGACGATCCGGAGCTTGAGACCGAGAGCCTTCAAAGCTTCATCGCACCGGAACTGGCCGCGGGAACGCTCACCTATTTCGCACCCTATGAGGCAGTCCACAGCCAGAACATCGCAGCGCTGAGGGGTGTTTCCGCCGACGATTAAGGGACTTCACCCTTTGAAGAGGGCTTACAGGCTCCGTTTCCCGGTCGTTCATATTGACAAGGAAGGCCAGAAGGGAAACTAAGGTTGATCCTTTAGTTTCCATGACCGAGCCGAAATGATCGATACCACTGCCGCGCTCGAAGAGGCCTGCCGCCTCCTCGCTCAATCCGATTTCATCACGATCGACACGGAATTTCTCCGCGAAACGACCTTCTGGCCGGAACTCTGCCTCATCCAGATGGCGAGCCCGGAGCATGAATACATCGTCGACCCGATGGCCAAGGGCCTGGACCTCAAGCCGTTCTTCGAGCTGATGGCCAATTCCGCCGTCGTGAAGGTCTTCCACGCGGCCCGCCAGGACATCGAAATCATCTTCCATCTCGGCGATCTAATCCCGCATCCGATCTTCGATACGCAGGTTGCGGCCATGGTCTGCGGCTTCGGCGATTCGGTCTCCTATGACCAGCTCGTGCAGAAGGTGAAGAACGTCCATATCGACAAGACCTCGCGCTTCACCGACTGGAGCCGCCGTCCCTTGTCCGAGAAGCAGCTCGATTATGCGCTCGCCGATGTCACTCATCTGCGCGACGTCTATCTGAAGCTGAAGGGCCAGCTGGACGCCGAAGGCCGGGCGGAATGGCTGACCGAGGAAATGGCGATCCTCGAATCCCGCGAGACCTATGACCTGCCCCCGGAACAGGCCTGGCAGCGGCTGAAGATGCGCCTGCGCAAGCCGACCGAACTTGCCGTCATGCAGTATGTCGCCGCCTGGCGCGAACGCGAGGCGCGTGCCCGCAACGTGCCACGTTCACGTGTGCTGAAGGACGATGCGATCTACGAAATCGCCCAGCAGCAGCCGAAGGACGTGGAGGCGCTTGGGCGCCTGCGCACCATCCCGAAGGGCTGGGAACGGTCCAGCTCAGGCGCTGCCATCCTCGAACAGGTCAATACGGCGCTCGCACTTCCGAAGTCGGAGATGCCGCATCTGGAACGCCACGCCCATGCGCCTGAGGGCACGCAGTCGGCCGTTGAGCTGCTCAAGGTTCTGCTGCGCCTCACCTCTGAAAAGCATGGTGTCGCCTCCAAGGTAATCGCCAACAGCGACGATCTCGAAAAGATCGCGGCCGAAGGCGAAAAGGCCCAGGTGGCAGCACTTCAGGGCTGGCGCAAGGAGCTGTTCGGCGACCTCGCACTCAAGCTGATCTCCGGCGGCGTCGGCTTGCGCTTCGTCGACAAGCGCGTCGAAGCGGTGGAGTTCTGATCCGTGACGGCGCTATCCCTGCGCCGTGCAACGGAGGCCGATATCCCGTTCATCATGGAGACCGAGCGCAAGCCGGGCTATGACCAGTTCATCGGACGCTATGGCGTTGACGAGCACATGGCGCAGCTTGCGAGCTCCTCATTTGCCTACCTGATCGGCGAGGATACCGAAGGTTCAGCGCTCGGCTTCGTCATTCTGATGGATCTCAACCGGCGCGACGGCAACGCCTGCGTCAAGCGCATCGCTGTGGCCAGCCCGGAAAGGGGCGTTGGCACACCACTACTGGCAGGCGCCGTCGACTTTGTCTTTCTCGAAACTGATTCCCATCGCCTCTGGCTCGACGTGGTGAGCGGCAACCTACGTGCGCAAACGGTCTACCGCAAGATCGGCTTCCTCCAGGAAGGCGTGTTGCGCGAGGCAGCGCTCCTGCCCGATGGAACCCGCTCAGATTTCCTCCTGATGTCCATTCTCCGCCCCGAATGGGCGGCGCGGCGCGGCTGAGGACACCCATGGAACTTCCCGCCCCGCTCCGCTCCGCCGTCGACCAGATGCTCCAGGGCGAACCCTTGGAACGGCTTGCCAAGGCGAGCGCGATCCTGTCCGATCGCTATCGCCGCGAAGTGCGCGACGGACGCTTTCACATCGATGATGCGCTGGCCGCCAAAGCCTATCTCGCGACCCGTATGCCCGCCACCTTTGCCGCGGTCCGGGCAGCGCTTGCCATGGTCGAGGATGCGGCGCCGGATTTCCAGCCGGAGACCCTGATCGATCTCGGCTGCGGCCCCGGCACTGCACTCTGGGCAGCAGCCGATACCTGGGGCAGTCTGACTTCCGCCGAGATGGTCGAAGCGAGCAGCGCAATCCGCCGCGTCGGCGAAAAGCTCGCCGTCTCCGGCAGCGTGAAGAGCCATTGGCAGTCGGGTGACGTGACAGCGAAGATCCCTGCGCTCGCTTCGGCTGACCTTGTGACGCTCGCCTATGTCCTGGACGAGCTTCCGCCGGCAACCATTGGATCCGTCACGGAAAAACTCTGGGCTCTGACCAAAGGCATGCTCGTCATCATCGAGCCGGGCACACCGGCCGGCTGGCAGCGCATTCTTACCGTTCGTGATAGACTGCGATCCCTCGGCGCCTATCTTGTCGCCCCCTGCATGCATTCTGACGACTGTCCGATCGTGGCACCGGACTGGTGCCACTTCTCCCGCCGCGTGGCGCGCTCGCGGGTGCACCGGATGGCCAAGGGCGCCGAGGTGCCGTGGGAAGACGAGAAATACGTCTTCATCGCCGCCTCGCGCGAGCCTGTCACGATCAGCGGCGACCGGGTGCTTTCGCCGCCGCGCGTCAATGGCGGTGTCGGGCGGGTAAAGCTGTGTCGGACCGATGGCACGGCCACCGAGCTGACGCTCAGCAAACGCGATGGCGAGGCCTTCAAGGACATCCGTCGGGCCGACTGGGGCGACCGGCTGGAATTGGGAGATCAGGGATGACCACGCGGCTGACCGAGCTTGCCTCCCGCTTTGCGACGATCGCGCTCGGGCATGTCACCCGCGAATATCCCAATCACATCCTGCATGGGCTCGAAGGGCCTGAGGATGCTCGGACACCTTCCGAGCTTCATCCGGTCTTTTACGGCAGCTATGACTGGCATTCCTGCGTGCATGGCTACTGGATGCTGGCGCGGCTGCTGCGGCTACATCCGGAAATGCCGGAAGCGCAGGCGATCCGCGATCTCTTCGCGACGATGCTGGTGCCGGACAGGATCGCCGGCGAATGCGCCTATTTCGATCGACCGATGGCGCGCGGTTACGAGCGTCCGTATGGCTGGGGCTGGTTGCTGAAGCTTGCCGCCGAGTTGCACGGCCACGAGGATCCTGCCTGGGGCGAAGCACTGTCGCCGCTGACGGAGCGGATTGTCCAGCGCTTCCGCGACTTCCTGCCGCTTGCCACCTATCCGGTGAGGGTGGGCACGCATTACAACACCGCCTTTGCGCTGAGGCTGGCAGCCGACTATGCCGACACAGTTGAAGACGAGGCCCTACTCGCTCTGCTGCGCGCCACGGCGCAACGCTGGTACGGCTCTGACACCGCCTGCCCCGCCTGGGGCGAGCCCTCGGGCGACGACTTCCTGTCACCAGCGCTGATCGAGGCGGAATGCGTGCGACGGCTTCTGCCGGCAACCGACTTTACCCGCTGGTTCGATGGCTTCCTACCTGACATCGCAGCCCGACAGCCGCGCACGTTGTTTGCGCCCGGCTCCGTTTCCGACCGCTCGGACGGCAAGATCGCCCATCTCGATGGCTTGAGCCTCAGCCGCGCTTGGTGCTGGGCCTCTCTGGCGGGCATCCTGCCCGACACGGACCCGCGCCGCGCTGTGATGATCGAGGCCGCGCATGGGCATCTCGAAGCCGGGATCGCGCATGTGGCTGGCGACTATATGGGCGAGCACTGGCTGGCGAGTTTTGCCGTTTTGGCCTTGACGGAGAAGGATCGATGAGCAGCCTTAATGACACCGTCGATATCACGGGCCGTGTGCTGGTCTCCGGCTCAGCTGAGGGCGAGGTGCTGTTCACCGATACGGCGCTCAGCTTCTGGGGCGGTGCGGACGCCGTGACCGGCGAGATCATCGACCGGCATCACCCGTTGAGCGGCGAGCGGCTGGAGGGCCGCGTGCTCGCCCTGCCGACGAGCCGTGGCTCCTGCACCGGCAGCGGCGTGATCCTCGAACTGATCCTCAACGGAAAGGGTCCCGCCGCAATCGTGCTCGAACATCCCGAAGCGATTATCACACTCGGTGTGATCGTCGCAGAGGAAGTCTTCGGGCGGTCCATTCCGGTGATTGCGGTCGGCAAGGAGGTGTTTGCAGGGCTGCGGACCGCGAAACGCATCCGGATCAGCGATGCCGTTGCCGGGATTGGTTCGGACATTGCACTGACGGATCAGGACCAGGCCATTCTAGCCGGCGAGCGGGGCGAAGCGGCTGCCGTTGCCATGCGAATGGTGCTCAGGATGGCGGCGCTCGAGGGCGCGACGGAACTCATCGACATCAGGCGCGCCCATATCGACGGCTGCATCTATACCGGTCCTGGCGGCCTCGCCTTTGCAGAGAAGCTGCGCGATCTTGGCGGTCGTGTCGTGGTGCCGACGACGCTGAATGCGGTTTCGGTCGATCATCGGCGTTGGCAGGCGCAGGGCGTTTCTGAAGCGCTCGGGCGTCCGGCAGCGGCCGTGGCCGATGCCTATGTGGCGATGGGCGCGCAACCGACCTTCACCTGCGCACCCTATCTGCTCGACGACCGGCCCGCGCGCGACGAGCAGATCGTTTGGGCGGAATCGAATGCCGTGGTCTATGCCAACAGCGTGCTCGGCGCGCGCACGATGAAATATCCTGACTATCTCGACATCGCGATCGCGCTGACGGGGCGAGCCCCGAAGGCTGGCTGTCATCTGCCGGAGGAGCGCGCGCCGCAAGTCCGGGTTACCGTGCCACCGCTTGAGGACGTCGATGACAGCCTCTGGCCACTTCTCGGTTATCTGATCGGGACCGTATCGCCGGATGCCATTCCGCTCGTTGAGGGGGTGTCGCAACATCTACCGGATACGGACGCTCTCAAGGCCTTCGGGGCAGCGTTTGCCACTACGTCTGCGGCACCGATGTTTCATATCGTAGGTGTCACGCCGGAAGCGCAGAGCCCGGATGCCTTCGCCGCACTGGATCTGCCGACGATTGCGCTCAACCACGACGACCTTCAGCGGGCATGGCGCGAGCTGAACGGCGCAGATGCCGGTCTTGTGCAATTGGTGTCGCTCGGCAATCCACATTTTTCGGCCACCGAACTGGCAACGCTTGCCGCGCTCTGTCGCGGGAAGACGCGGAACGCGAATGTCCCACTCGTCGTCACCTGCGGGCGGGCCGAGATGGCCAAGGCCGAAGCGGCGGGCGATGTGGCTTTGCTTACCGCATTCGGGGCTACCCTCGTCAACGACACCTGCTGGTGCATGGTGACCGAGCCGATCATCCCCGTTGATGCCGAGGTCATCATGACCAATTCCGGCAAATATGCCCATTACGGCCCGGGCCTCACCGGGCGCACCATGCGCTTTGGCAGCCTCGCGGCCTGTGTGGAAGCCGCCGTAACGGGTGAGGATCGCGGTAAGCTGCCCGCTTGGCTCGGTTAGCCTGTGGGTAACGGGTGGCGTCACTGAAACTTCACCCAACGGCAATCGGTGCGACATGAAGGCTCCTTAAGGACAGCGGCGTTTCCTCCCTTCCAACAAGGTGACGCCATGACCAAATCCCTTTTGACTTCTGCCGCGCTCTTCATCCTCTTCGTCTCCCAGGCCTCGGCCGAGGAGAGGACCTTCCCAGCCAAGCTGGTCAACCATGCCATCCTGCCGGCGAACACGATCATCGCAGCACCTTCCGATGCGCCCGATTACCTTAAGACCTCCGGCAAGTTCTCGACCGCAGACCGCAAGCGTGCGGACGCGCTCGGCAGCGTACCCGGCAAGGACGGTGTGCGCCTGACGGGCCTTTCGCTTCCCTTCGACGGTCAGCCGCTGCAGGGCTTCTCCGGCATCAAGGCCATGGAAGACGGCACCTTCTGGAGCCTGTCCGACAATGGCTTCGGCTCGAAGAGCAACTCGACAGACGCGATGCTCATGCTGCATCACCTGACCTTCGACTGGGATGCCGGCGCGGTTAAGGTCGAAAAGACCGTCTTCCTCACCGATCCCGACAAGAAGGCCCCCTTCCCGATCGTCATGGAAGGCTCGGACAAGCGTTACCTCACCGGTGCTGACTTCGACGTCGAATCCATCCAGCCGGTGGCTGACGGTTTCTGGGTTGGCGAAGAGCTCGGCCCCTACATGCTGAAGTTCTCGACCGAGGGCGTTCTGACCGACGTCGTCGCGACCAAGGCCGGCGAGATCGAGGTCAAGTCGCCCGACAATCCAACGCTGGTCGTCCCGGCCAATCCGGCGGCCAAGATGCCCGTCTTCAACCTGAAGCGCTCCGGCGGCTATGAGGGCCTCGCCATGTCGAAGGACGGCACGAAGCTCTATGGCATGCTCGAAGGCCCGCTCTACATGGAAGACGGTTCCGTCGAGAAGGCCGATGGCCTGACGGCACTGCGCATCATCGAGCTCGATGCCGCCTCCAAGGCCTGGACCGGCAAGACCTGGCTCTATCCGCTGTCGGAAGGCGGCGAGGCGATCGGCGATTTCAACATGATCGACGAAACGACGGCCCTCGTCATCGAGCGCGACAATGGTGCGGGTGTGGCCGACAAGGCCTGCGCCGATCCGAAGGCTCCGACTGCCGACTGCTTCGCCGTTCCGGCCAAGCACAAGCGCATCTACAAGATCGAGATGACGGAAGAGAATGCCGGCAAGGCCGTGCGCAAGATCGGCTATATCGACCTGATGAAGATCGAAGACCCCGACAACAAGAAGCGCCAGGGCGGCGGCGAAGGCTACTATGACATGCCTTTCGTCACCATCGAGAATGTCGATGTGGTCGATCCGACCCACATCATCGTCGGCAATGACAATAACCTGCCCTTCTCGGCCGGCCGTGCGCTCGACAAGGCCGACGACAACGAGTTCGTTCTGCTCGAAGTCGGCGATTTCCTCGCGGCGAAGTAAGCGACTTCAATATCTCCCGGTCGGGCACCGAAGGTGTTTGGCCGGGACCATCAAAGAGAAAGCGCAGGATCCAACGATCCTGCGCTTTCTTTTAACGAGGCTGGGTGCGCGTGAGCGTCAGGTCGGCTTGGCGCAGGCCGCCTCAACTGGTCGCATGGCTTCAGCCGCCCCGGTCAGCGGATAGGCAAAGGTCTTCTCGCCTATGGTGAACTTCAGCTCTGTTCCCTGCTTCAGCATCCGGGCGATGGCGGCATCGAAGGCGAGGCGCGCTTCGAGGAATGTCAGTTCCATCTCTTCCAGAAACTGGATGTCCGCATCGACGACCAATTGATCGGCGGCAGGCGGCGCGGTCACCGTCAGCTTCACCGTGCCGCTCTTCGGTTCGAAATCCGGATCCAGCGAAAGCGTCATGATAAAATCGCGTGCCGGCAGTTCACAGCGGAAGCTCACCGGCACATCATCGGTCTGTGGCATTCCGTAGAGCAACACGGCCCCACCCTCTTGCGCCTCACCCATCCATATACGCGCCTCTTCGGCGCTCACGTGAGGCACAGGGAAGATCAACGGCGAGGTGGCCAGCGCCACGGCGAGCATCGATTTGCGGATCGCTGCGGGGAGCGGTCCTTGCTTGGGATTGCTGCTGGCCGCCATGACACCCTCTCCAATCAAGGCTGCAAATCTTGGAGATTTGTAGCCCGTCCCCCACACGGCGGCAATCGCCATCGCGTTGACAGCGCTCAAGCAAGAGTTGGGTGGATAGGAGTGCGCTTGCGCCCCTATTCGAAGACGAAGGCCAGCCGCTTGCCAGTCAGCTTCGACAGCTGCATCAGGCGCCCGTCAAGCCGCTCGCCGGCAAAGTCCAGATAGGACTTCGGCACGACGAATTCGAGATCGAGTTCGGGATTGTCGGAGCGACGGAAGCTCAGATTGTGGACCACGCCCGGCATAGAGGCCGAGAAGAGATAGACGACGCGCAGCATGCCGCCGACGAGCTTGGCGCGGTCGAGCAGCCGCTCAGTGGCGATCGCGGCGAGCGGCCCGGTCTGGCCGTCGTCATGCAGGCCTTCGAAGCGATAGTAGTTGGTGAGCGCAATGAAGGCGCGGCCCGGATGAGTGATGCCGACAAAGGAGGAGTGGGCGATGACGTTGAGCGCCTGCAGCCCGCGATAGTCGGGGTGAGCGCGCCAGCTGATATCGGCGAGCAGGCAGGCGGCCTGCCGGTAGCGGCTTTCCTCTTCCGTTTCCTCGATGTCGAAGAAGGGCATCATCTGGCCCGTCCAGTCCGCGAGTTCGCGGGCGTGTTCGGGCGAGCGGGCACGTAGGATCGCCAGTTCGTCGGCAGCCTCGATCAGCGGATCGAGCGCCTGTTCCTCTTCCAGCAACAGCGAATAGAGATAGCCTTCGCGCACGCCTTGTGCCGAGAAGCAGACGCTCTTCGGCTGCATGGTCTCGATCACCTCGCGCATGGCGATCGCACCGAAGGGGATCAGGTTGCGGCGGCTCTTGGAAATCGTTGACCAGGCGGGATCGCGGCTGTTGGCGCCCGAGATGATCTCCTCGAGGAAAAAGGCGATCTCGTCATAGGGAAGCTCATAACCCTGCATCATGTGCAGCGGATATTTACGGATTTCCATGTGCAGCTTGGCGATGTTGCGCCAGGTACCGCCGACCGCATAAAAGGTGCGCCCCTGCCCCTTCTTCAGAAGGCTTGCGTCGCCGATCAGTTTCTTGGCAAAGGTCCGCGCCTTGGGCAGGGAGCCCTCGACGGTTTCCGACAGGCGTAGGCCGCCAAGCGGCAGGGTAATGCCCTTGCCGAAACCCTTGCCCTTGATATCGATGAGCTCGAGCGATCCGCCGCCCAGGTCACCGGCGATGCCGTCTGCATCGTGGAAGCCGCTGACGACGCCAAGCGCTGAGTATTTCGCCTCTTCCTCGCCTGTCAGGACGAGGATCTCCTGGCCGAGGATCTCCTCGGCGCGGTCGATGAAGTCGGGGCCATTCGACGCCTCGCGGGCGGCAGCGGTTGCCAGCACATACATGCGGGTCGCCTGGGCCTGATTGGACAGCGCGCGGAATCGGCGGAGTGCTGCGAGCGCGCGCTCGACACCATCCTCATCCATGCGGCCGGTCGTCGCCACGCCCTTGCCGAGGCCACACAGGACCTTCTCATTGAAGAGAACCGTCGGCGCGCGGGCAAGGCCCTCATAGATCACCAGACGGATCGAGTTTGAGCCAATGTCGACAACGGAGACAGGGGCGATACCGGGAAGACGCCCCTGCGCTTCAGATCTTACCATGAGGTACCAGTGTTATCTTTTCCTGCCGGAAATCAGGCCGGCAATCAGTTTCGGTGCGCTCGATTTCAGTGCTTCTCCGCGGCCCGACAGGCTCGGATTGGTCATGAAATACTGCTGCGCGTTGAAAGGTTCCTCACCCTGCCGCACTTCAATGCGGCGAGACGTGCCGTCGGCCAATATCTCGTAGCTCTGCTGGTTGTCAATCAGGTTGCCCAGCATGATCTGGGACAGCACCTGCTCATGCACCGTGGGGTTAATGAGTGGCACCAGAGTCTCGACGCGGCGGTCGAGATTGCGCGGCATCATGTCGGCCGAGCCGATATAGACGAGCGCCTTTTCCGACGGCAGACGATGGCCATTGCCGAAGCAGAAGATGCGGCTGTGCTCGAGGAAGCGGCCGACGATCGACTTGACGCGGATATTCTCGGAGAGGCCTGCCACGCGCGGGCGAAGGCAGCAGATGCCACGGATGACGAGATCGATCTCGACGCCTGCCTGGCTCGCGGCATAGAGCGCATCGATGATCTCGGGGTCGACGAGCGAGTTCATCTTCATCCAGATCTGCGCCGGGCGACCGGCCTTGGCATGCGCGATCTCTTCGTGGATGTGCTTGAGGATGCGCGGGCGCAGCGTGTAGGGCGAGACCGCGAGCTTCATGCCCTCTTCCGGTTCGCCATAACCGGTGATGAAGTTGAAGACATTCGCCATGTCATGGGCGATTTTCGGATTGCAGGTGAAGAAGGACAGGTCCGTGTAGATCTTCGCCGTGACGGGATGGTAGTTGCCGGTGCCCAGATGGCAGTATGTCCGGAGCTTGCCGTCCTCGCGGCGCACGACCATCGACATCTTGGCATGGGTCTTGAGCTCGATGAAGCCGAAGACGACCTGAACGCCGGCGCGCTCCAGATCGCGCGCCCAGCGGATGTTTGCCTCTTCGTCGAAGCGGGCCTTGAGTTCGACGAGCGCCGTCACCGATTTGCCGGCTTCGGCCGCATCGATCAGGGCGCGCACGATCGGGCTGTCGTTCGAGGTGCGGTAGAGGGTCTGCTTGATGGCCAGCACGTCTGGATCGCGGGCCGCCTGCAGCAGGAACTGCACCACCACATCGAAGCTCTCATAGGGGTGGTGGACGATCATGTCCTTTTCGCGGATCGCGGCCAGGCAGTCGCCGGCATGTTCGCGAACACGCTCGGGGAAACGGGCGTTGTAGGGCTCGAACCGCAGGTCGTCGCGCGGCGCCTTGGTGATCTCGGAAATCGTGTTGAGCGCGAGCAGGCCGGGAAGCACGGCGACACGGTTGTCGGCGACGCCCAGTTCATGAACCACGAACTGACGCAGCGCGAGCGGCATCTCGCTGTCGACCTCGATGCGGATCACGGAGCCGCGGCGGCGACGCTTGAGTGCCGTCTCGAAGAAGCGAACGAGATCCTCGGCCTCTTCCTCCACCTCGATATCGCTGTCGCGGATGATGCGGAAGGTGCCAAAGCCCTTGACCTCATAGCCCGGGTAGAGCCGGTTGATGAAGAGACCGACCATGTCCTCGAGCGTGATGTAGCGGATGGTCACGCCCTCATCCGGCAGGCGCACGAAACGGTCGAGCGTCGGCGGCAGGCGCAAGAGCGCGGTCATCGGCTCGCCGGTGCGGCTCGAGCAGAGCTGCAGGCCCATGGAGAAGCCGAGGTTCGGAATGAAGGGGAACGGGTGGGCCGGATCGATCGAGAGCGGCGTCAGCACCGGGAAGATCGATTCCTCGAAGGTCATTGCCAGCCAGGTCTTGTCCTCTTCGGAGAGGGCTGCCGGCCGTACGATCAGGATGTTTTCCTGCGAGAGATATTGCTGGAGAACCGCAAGCGAGGCCTGCTGCTCCATCTGCAGGTTGTCGATTTCCTTCAGGATGTCGTCGAGCTGTTCTGCCGGCGTCTTGCCATCCGGGCTCTTGATGGCGATGCCTTGGCGAACCTGCCCTTCCAGACCCGCGACGCGGACCATGAAGAATTCGTCGAGATTGGCAGCCGAGATCGAGAGGAAGCGCACACGCTCGAGAAGCGGATGGGCGGTGTTCAGCGTTTCCTCAAGGACGCGGCGGTTGAACTGGAGCCAGGAAAATTCGCGATTGATGAAGCGCAGAGGGCTGGTCAGCAGGTCTTCGGCGGGTGCCACCTCCGCACCGGTTTCGCCGTCCGTGCCGTGTACTGCGCTGTCCATGATTCGCCCCCTCGTTGTCGTTGCTGCCGATTATAACAGTTTAGCGACAGTTCTGTGACGACTACTCGCGCCCGTCTGCTGCCTCCAGCGTTTCAAGCACCTCTGCGGCCAGGCTGCGGCTGATCTTGGAGCGGCGCGCCAGCGCCAGCTTGTCCATACGATCGACCACCACCTGGGCCGCCAGGAAGGAACGCTCCATACGGCTCACGATATAACCGACAATCTTGTCATCGATGTAAAGCTGGCGATCGGCGAAGAGCTTGGTGATCAGCTGGCCGAGCAGTTCCTCGTCGGGCGCACCGATCTCGACCACGGTCGCCGCCTTCAGGCGCGAATTGAGGTCGGCCAGTTTGACATTCCAGGAGGGCGGAAAGCTGCGCGAGGTAATCAGCAGCGTCGTGCCATGCTGGCGCACCGCATTGATGACATGGAAAAGCTCGACCTCGTCGAAGCCGGCGCGATCGGCATCCTCGAACAGGACGGGACCTGCAGCGGCGGCTTCGGAGGCACCCTTGCCCGCTTCAAGGACGATGTCGGATGCGCCGCTGATATCCCGGAAGATCTGCGCGAGATGCGATTTCCCCGAGCCTTCTGGGCCCGTCAGTATCACCACCGGTGACGGCCAGTTCGGCCAGGCGTCAACGATCGACACGGCAGCGGCCATGCGTTCGGAAACCAGCAGGTCGTCGCGGCCTGTCGCCGAGCCGTGCTCGAAGGCGAGCGGCAGTTGTTCGGCGGCTCCGCGCTTTTCGGGAGCCATCTTGGCGTCAGTCATTCACTTCTCTGGGGCTTGGGATGTGATCTCACCGACGGAGGCTGACGGCGGCGGCACGAGCACCACCGAGGTTCCGTAATAGAGATCGCTGTCAAGATAACGCGAGATGGCGAAGCGAACAAGGACGCCGACGGCGGCGGCTGCCGGCACCGCCACCAGAACGCCGACGAAGCCGAACAGCGCGCCAAAGGCGAAGAGGGCGAACATCAGCCAGACCGGGTGCAGGCCGACGCTTTTGCCCACCAGCTTGGGCTGCAGGATATTGCCCTCGATGAACTGGCCGAGGAAGAAGATACCGGCGATCACGCCGACCCAGATGAAATCCGGCCAGAACTGCACGAGCGCCACGCCGAGCGACAGAAGCAGACCGACCGTCGAGCCGACATAGGGAATGAAGCTGATCATGCCGGTGAAGAAGCCGATCAACAGACCGAAGTTCAGGCCGGCGGCCGACAACGCAATCGCATAGAAAATGCCGAGGACGAGGCAGAGCGAGCCCTGGCCGCGGACGAAGCCTGCAATAGTATTGTCGAGTTCTGTCGCGAGCTGGCGCACCGTGCCAAGCTGATTGCGCGGCACCCAGCTATCGACCTTCTCGATCATGTGGTCCCAGTCGAGCAGCAGATAGAAGGCGACGACCGGCGTGACGACGAGCAGCGAGGCGATGTCGAGCAGCGCCTTGCCCGAATTCCAGATCTGCTCGACCAGGGTGCCGAGGAAGCCGACACCCTCGCTCAGATAGCGGGAGAAGTTCTCGCGGATCGTGCCCATCTGGCCATCGACCCAGTCCGGCAGCCAGGAGGCGTTCGAGGTGGCGATGAATGTCTGCAGCTGTGTGACATATTCGGGCACGCGCTGGATGAAATCATTGAGCTGGCTTGCGAGCACCGGGATGATGATCATCAGCGACAGCACGAAGACGACCACAAAGGAGACGAGGATCACAACTGTCGCCATCAGGCGGCTCAAGCCAATGCGCTCCAGTCGGTCGGCAACCGGGTCGAGAAAATAGGCGAGCGCCATGCCGGCGATGAACGGCAGCAGGATCGACGAGAACAGCATCAGGAAGGCGACGAAGATCGCAAGCGCCACCAGCCAGAAGAAGACCTGGCGGCGAAGGCCGATTGCACTGATATTGCGAGCCATAACCGTCTCCGTTTTTGAACTTTACCGCCAAGTTCGGGCCTGCTCGGCCGCTCTTCACCTGCTGCTGCGCTGCACTAGGAGATAGGTTACCGGCAAAGCCTTGGTCAAGAACTCGCACCCTCAAGACCACGACAAGTGATGATCGAGGCCGAGATTGGCCGGGAAATCGTGCACTTCCCCGGCTCGCTGCTTGCATCTGAGGGCTCTTCATGCCATGGCCAGCCCAAATTCTCGCAGGATCGGAGGCAGGCATGAGCCAGGCTGGCAAGAACGGGTTGACCTATAGCGATGCAGGCGTCGACATCGATGCAGGCAACCTGATGGTCGAGAAGATCAAGCCGGCCGTGAAGTCGACGCGTCGTCCCGGTGCGGATGGTGAAATCGGCGGCTTCGGCGGCTTGTTCGACCTCAAGGCTGCAGGCTTCAAGGATCCGATCCTGGTTGCGGCAAACGACGGCGTCGGCACCAAGCTGAAGATCGCCATCGACGCCAATATCCATGACACCGTCGGCATCGACCTCGTCGCCATGTGCGTCAACGACCTCGTGGTGCAGGGTGCCGAACCCCTGCTCTTCCTCGACTATTTCGCCACCGGCAAGCTCGACCCCGACCAGGGTGCTGCGATCGTTCAAGGCATCGCTGCCGGCTGCCGCGAGGCAGGCTGCGCGCTGATCGGCGGCGAAACCGCCGAAATGCCGGGCATGTATTCCAAGGGCGATTATGACCTCGCGGGCTTTGCAGTCGGTGCTGCCGAGCGCGGCGAACTGCTGCCGGCCGGCGACATCGCCGAAGGCGACGTAATCCTCGGTCTCTCCTCGTCGGGCGTCCATTCCAACGGCTTTTCGCTGGTGCGCAAGATCGTCGAACTCTCGGGCCTTGCCTGGGATGCGCCCGCCCCCTTCGTCGAGGGACAGTCGCTGGGCGCCGCGCTTCTCACACCGACCCGCATCTATGTGAAGCCGCTTCTCAAGGCGATCAAGGAAACCAAGGCGCTGAAGGCGCTCGCCCATATCACCGGCGGCGGCTTCCCGGAGAACATTCCGCGCGTGCTGCCGAAGCATCTCGCCGCCGAGATCGATCTCTCCTCCTTCCAGGTTCCGGCCGTCTTCTCCTGGCTCGCCAAGACAGGTGGCGTTGCCCAGAACGAAATGCTGCGCACCTTCAACTGCGGCATCGGCATGATCGTCGTCGTCTCCGCCAACAAGGTGGACGACGTGACCAAGGCACTGGAAGCCGAGGGTGAAACCGTTGCCCGTCTGGGTCGCATGATTGCCCGCGAAGAGGGTGCGCATGGCGTGACCTACAAGGGTACGCTCGCCCTATGAGCGCCCGGCGCCAACGCGTCGTCGCCTTCATTTCCGGCGGCGGATCGAACATGCTGGCGCTGGCCAAGGCGTGCGAGGCGGCCGACTATCCGGCCGAAATCGTCGCGGTCTTTTCCGATAAGCCTGAGGCCGGCGGCCTTGCCAAGGCTGAAGCGCTCGGCATTCCGACACACGTGTTCGAGCGCAAGGCCTATGGCTCCAAAGCCGAGCATGAGGCGGCAATCCTCGCCGCACTCGCCGAGATCGGCCCAGACCTGATTTGCCTCGCCGGTTACATGCGCCTGCTCTCCGGCGATTTCATCCGTCCGCATACCGGCCGGATCCTCAACATCCACCCTTCCCTGCTGCCACTCTTTCCAGGCCTGCACACGCATCAGCGGGCAATCGAGGCCGGCATGAAGGTCGCGGGCTGTACGGTGCATTTCGTCACCGAAGGCATGGACGAAGGCCCTGTTATTGCGCAGGCGGTCGTGCCCGTTCTGATCGATGATACGCCAGAGACGCTGGCCGCGCGCGTGCTGACTGTAGAACACCAGACCTATGCGGCGGCTCTGAAGCTGGTCGCCTCCGGCAGCGTCTCCATGCGTGCCGATGGCAGCGTCGAACGGCTGACATCGGGAACGGATGCGGAAGGCAGGTTGATCAGCGCCTGAGGCGGTTGGAGCCGCAAGAGGCTCCAACTGATAGCATTCTCTTAACCATAAACATGCAACCGTGGCGATTATCACAGCGATACGGTCAAGCCATGTTCAAACTCCAAATCATTTCGCTTCTCTCTATCAGCAACATTCTACTCTCCACGGCTCCTGCCTTTAGCCAAGACGCTTTCTCAGGCTCTTCTGCCGGTTCTGTTCGCTACTTCGCTGGCATCGGGATGGCCAACATCAAGGCCGGTGAATATGTCTATAGTGGCGACTACAAAGTCAGCCAACTCGACTGGGAGAGCAAGGGCGTCAAAACTGGCTCGATCGGGGCAGAGGTTGACATCGGTTACGCTTGGAAACTGAAAGGCCGGGTCGATGTCGGCCTCGGCGGTGACGGCTTCATGGAAGACCGCGACTGGCTTGACACATCCTATTCCGGCTGGACGGACCAGTCGCTGCATCCAGATACGGACCTAGATCGCTACGTCAACGTGCTGCTCGAGGCTGAGCGCGCCTTAGTTGATACCGGCGCGACCCGGCTCGGCGTCGGCGGCGGTGTCGGTTACACCAACGTCAAATGGACAGCCCGCGGCGGAAGCTACATTTATACGGACGTGACGCTGCACGACACCGTCGGCAACTTTGCCGACGGCGAAAAGGGGATTACCTACGAGCAACGGATACCGACGCTGTTTCTTAGCGCCAATGCTGAGCAGAAAGTCGGCGCTTTCACGGTTTCAGGCGTTCTGCGTGGTGGCGCGAGTGTCGGATACAAAGACGTTGACGATCATTGGATGCGAGATCTGCACTTCATCGAACGGATGAACCTCGCGCCAATGATGGGTGCTACAGTTACAGCCGACTATCAGTTTCTACCCTCAGCCACCGTCTACGTCGCGGGCGATTTTCAAAAGATCTTTAAGACACGAGGCGACATGGAACGTCGGAACACCGCAACCGGAGTTGTGACCTATTTCGACGACTCTGCTGCCGCAGACCATGAGTCCCTCACGATTTCGGCCGGCATAAAGGGCGCATTCTAAGCGCCCCCGGCACTCCGCCGAAGGGCCGCCCATTGCAGCAGCATGATCGTCTTCGCGTCGATGATCTCGCCGGCCTCGACCATTTCCATGGCTTCCGCGAAGGGCAGTTCAACGACCTCGAGGTCTTCCTGCTCGTCGTCGAGCCCACCACCGTCGGCGATCCGGTCAGCATCGGTCACGGCGGCGTAGAAGCCGTGGAGCTTCTCGGTGACCGAACCGGGAGACATGTAGGCGGCGTAGGCAGGGGTGGCCCGGGCGATCTTGTAACCTGTTTCTTCCAGCGCTTCGCGCAGCGCTGCCTGCAGCGCGGTTTCCCCGTCGTCGATGAAGCCGGCTGGCGCTTCGAGCAGATAGGGATATTCGCCGCTCAGATGGGCTGCGATGCGCAGCTGTCGCACCAGCGTGACGGTGTCGCGCTCGACATTGTGCAGGAGGATGGCCGAGGCGTTGCGGCGGTCGAAGACTTCCCAGGAAAGGCGATGCGGTGCCCTGCCCTCGCGGAAGAAATCGAAGGTGATGCCGCGCAGATGGCTCCAGCCCTTCCACAGCGTCTTGTCTTCCAGGATCGCGATCCGGGCCTTGTCGAAAATGCTCATGCTCAAGATTTTCTCATCCAGACCTTGTTGTCATGGAAGGCTGCACCGCCATGGGGGGCCGCCGGATCGGCACCGGTCAGGACGTTGATCCCCTCGCCGTCAATGTGAGACTTGTTCGGCCAGAGGCCCTCGGCCACCAGCACGCCCGGCTTCACGGCATCAGTGATCTTGGCATGGATGCGGAGTTCGCCCCTGACATTGCCGAGGCGGACGACATCGCCATCGGCAAGGCCGAGGGTCAGGGCATCGGTGGGATTCACCATGACCTCCGGGCGGCCTTCCTTGTCGCGCGAGGTCTTGGTCTCGGCAAAGGTGGAGTTCAGGAAGTTGCGTGCCGGCGAGGTCGCAAGGCGGAAGGGATGTTCGGCATCTGCGGTCTCGATCAGGTCCACCTGGTCGGGGTAAACCGGGAGCGCCTTGACCGGTCCCAGCGAGCCCAGCTTTGCCGGCGGCTTGTTCGGGGCGGGCGTGTTTTCCCAATCCGGCTTGAAGCGGAACTTGCCGTCGGGATGGGCAAAGCCATTCAGGTAATGGGCATCGTCGAAGGCCGGCTGGCAGTCGAGCCACTTGTCCTCGATCAGCGTGTCGAAATCCGGCTTGCCGCTGATGTAAAGCATGCGCTCGATATGCTCGCGCTCGGTCTTGCCGAAGCCGGGGCGGTCGGCGATGCCGAGGCGTTTGGCCAGTTCCTCGATGACGAAGAGATTGGTCCGCACCAAAGGCGGTGCGTCGACCAGCTTCGGCCCGAGCAGGATATGGCTCTGTCCGCCGCCGCGATAGATGTCGTCATGCTCGACGAACATGGTGGCGGGCAGGACGATGTCGGCCAGCTCCGCCGTCTCGGTCATGAACTGCTCGTGCACGGCAACGAAGAGGTCGTTGCGCAGGAAGCCCTGCTTCACCAGCCGCTGTTCGGGCGCGACATTCACCGGGTTCGTGTTCTGGATGATCAGCGCGTCGACTGGACCGCGATGGCGCAGCGCCTCGGCGTCACCTGTCAGGACACGACCGATCTGCGACTGGTCGAGCATGCGGATCTCAGGGTCGACCATCGCCGTGCCCATCAGCTCCGCCTTGTTCAGCTGGAAGATGTCGCTGTTGGAGTGGAAGGCGCCGCCGCCCTCGTATTGCCAGGCGCCGAGCACCGTCGCAAGCGACAGGGCCGCATGCATGGAGACGGCACCGTTACGGCTGCGGGTGAAGCCGTAGCCGAGGCGGAAATAGGTCTTTTTCGTCTGGCCGACATGGCGGGCGAAGGCCTCGATCTCGTCGACTGAGAGGCCCGTAATCGCGGAGGCCCATTCCGGCGTCTTGTCCTTAAGGTGCGCTTCGAGGCCCGCCGGATCATCGGCGAACTTCGCCATATAGGCGCGGTCGGCGTAGCCATCACGGAAGGCGACATGCATGGCAGCGCAGGCGAGCGCCGCATCGGTGCCGGGCTTGAGGATCAAGGCCATGTCGGCCTGCTTCATTGTCGGATTGTCGTAAATGTCGACGACGACGATCTTGGCGCCACGATCTTTCCGGGCCTTGATCGCGTGGGTCATCACATTGACCTGGGTGGCGACCGCATTGGTGCCCCAGATCACCACGCAATCGGAGACGGCCATTTCGCGCGGATCGGGGCCGCGCAGCGTGCCGGTGCCCATGACATAGCCGGTCCAGGCCATATTGGTGCAGATCGTCCCGAAGAAGCCGGAATACTTCTTGGCGTGGCGCAGGCGCTCGATCGAGTCGCGTTGCACGAGGCCCATGGTGCCGGCGTAGAAATAAGGCCAGACGGCTTCCGAGCCATGGCGCTGCTCGGCCTTGACGAAGGCGTCGGCGATCTCGTCGAGGGCGGCTTCCCAGGTGACGTCCTGCCACTGCCCTGCCCCCTTCGCGCCGGCCCGGCGAACCGGTTTCATCAGCCGGTCGGGATGATAAAGCCGCTCGGCGTAACGCGCGACCTTGGCGCAGATGACGGCCGCAGTGTAGCTGTTCTCAGTTGCCCCGCGCATACGACCGATGCGGCCGTCCTCGGTCAGTTCGACGTCGAGGGCGCAGGTGGATGGACAGTCATGCGGACAGGCCGTATGACCGACCGACCGGTTTCGGATGGGGCTCTGAATGTTCATGGGCCGGTTATAGGCCATGGTCGGAACGCTCAAAAGCCCCATTCGAACAAATCATCGACGCCATCGGAACCGCATATGAATTATCGCCATATCTATCACGCGGGCAATTTTGCCGATGTGCTGAAGCATCTCGTGCTGTCGCGGCTGATCGTCTACCTGCAGCAGAAGGACAAGGCGTTCCGCGTGCTCGACACCCATGCCGGCATCGGCCTCTACGACCTCTCGTCGGACGAAGCGCAGAAAACAGGCGAATGGCTCGAGGGGATCGGCAAGGTGATCGATGCGGAGCTGCCGGAGAAGGTGGCCGAGATCATGGCGCCTTATCTCGATGCGGTGAAGGGGCTCAACCCGGATCGCCAGGAAGGCGGTCCGCTGACACGCTATCCCGGCTCGCCGAAACTCGCACGCGATCTCTTCCGCCCGCAGGATCGCCTCTCGGCGATGGAGCTGCATCCCGAGGATTCGCGGTCCCTCTCTCGTCTGTTCGAGGGCGATTTCCAGGTGCGCGTGACCGAGCTCGACGGCTGGCTGACGCTGAATGCGCATCTGCCGCCGAAGGAGAAGCGCGGCATCGTGCTGGTCGATCCGCCCTTCGAGAAGGAGGGTGAATACGAGCGGCTGGTGGACGGTCTCGCCAAGGCGCATCGACGGTTTGCCAATGGCGTCTACTGCCTCTGGTATCCGATCAAGAAGGGCGCGCCGATCAAGGAATTCCACGAGGCGCTGCAAGCGCTTGGAATTCCCAAGATGCTCTGTGCCGAACTGCATGTGAAGAGCGACCGCGAGCAGACGGGCTTGTCCGGCACCGGCCTCATCATCGTCAATCCGCCCTTCACGCTGAAGGACGAGATGCATCTGGCCCTTCCCGAGCTGAAGCGGTTGATGGCGCAGGACCGCTACGCATCGCATCGCTGCTTCTGGCTACGCGGCGAAGACTGATCGGGGGATCGGCATGGGACGCTATACCGGCTTCATCGCCTTCGGCCTCATGCTTGCGGCAGCTGCCGTCTACAGCTTCCTGCCTGTCGAAACTCCCGGAGATCGCCCAGCCTCGACTGCGACTTCGCAGACGCCCTCGACACAGCCGAAAGCGGACCCGGCACAATCTCCGACCGTGCCTGCCTCGGACATCCCGCAAGGCAGCGGCTTCGACTTCTATGTGCTCGCCCTCTCCTGGTCCCCGACTTTCTGTGACAGCGAGGCGGCAGGCCGCAATCGTGAGCAGTGCGGCGGGGACAAAGACTTCAGCTGGGTCGTGCACGGGCTCTGGCCACAGAACGACAAGGGCTGGCCGGAAAATTGTCCGACATCGGAGGGCACCCGTGTGCCTGAGCGGATCGGACGCACGGTCATGGACATCATGCCGAGCATGGGCCTGATCGGGCATCAGTGGCGCAAGCACGGCTCCTGCTCCGGCCTCGGCATGAGCGACTACTTCAATCTGCTCCGCCAAGCCCATGATACCATTCGCATTCCGGCCGAGCTCTCCGATGTCGAAAGCGAAAGCCGCACATCGCCGCAGGCGGTTGAAGCAGCCTTCATCCGCAGCAATCCGGGCCTTGCCCGCTCGGCAGTGGCGGTGACCTGTGATAGGGAGAGAGTCGATGAAGTCAGGATCTGTCTCGACAAGTCGCTGGGCTTCAGGAATTGCCCGGAGGTCGACAGCCGATCCTGCCGCCGGTCCGAAATCACCATTCCGCCCGTGCGCTGACCCCGCAAACAAGAGCCACAGGAAACCATCATGAAGCTGCTCTTCGCGCCCGCCTCGCCCTATTCCTCGAAAGTCCGCATGGCGGCCCGCCATCTCGGCATCGAACTGGAGGAGATCCGGGTGAACACGGCGGAAAACCCGCCGGAACTGCTGGATGCCAATCCGCTTGGCAAGATCCCGACGCTGGTGACTGACGACGGCACCACCATTTTCGACAGCCGCGCCATCATGCACTACCTGCACCGGATCGGCGACAAACGCCTTTATCCGAAGAAGGACGAGAAGCGGACCGAGGCTGAGGTTCTGGAGGCGCTCGCCGACGGCATCAGCGACTGCCTGCTGGCCATCGTTTATGAAAAGCGCTTCCGGCCGCCGGAACTCGTCAGCCAGGACGCAATCGACCGGCAATGGGCGAAGATCAATCGCAGCCTCGATTATCTCGACAAGAATCTGCCAAAGGTCGGCAAGAAGCTGCATGGCGGCCATTTCGCGCTGGCCGCAACGCTCGGCTATTTGATGCTGCGCTTCCCCGGCGATTGGGAAAACGGTCGGGCGGCGCTCACCGAATGGCCGGCAAAGTTTGCGAAAGCCTTCGAGCCCTACCCTGCCCTCAGGCCCAAGGCCTGAGCCGCTTTTTCTTTCTTATCTCCAAACACAGAAAAGCCGGGACGATGCCCGGCTTTTCCTTATGCAGTTGATCGCGTGGATCAGAACTTCACGCCCATGCCGACCTTGACGGAGTGGTCGTCGAAGCCCTTGGAGATCGCACCAGTGCCGAGATCGAAGTCGCGCTTCTGGTAGTCGCTGTAGCGGTATTCGACGCGAGCGGTGATGTTGTCGGTGACGAAGGTTTCGACACCGGCGCCGACGGTGTAACCGGCAGCCAGCTTCTCGTCGTTCGTGCCATTGCCTTCCAGCTCGTGGTTGGCGACAGCCACACCGGCCGTACCGTAGACGAGGAAGGGATTCAGGTCGTAACCGACGCGGCCACGGATCGAGCCGTTGACGCCCTGGGTGCCCTTGAGGCCGGCGCCGGCAGAGCCGTCTTCGCCGTTGTAGCTGAGGTCGGCTTCACCACCGTATACGATGGAGCCGCTCTGCATGTTGTAACCGCCGTAGACGGTGCCGCCGAGGTTGTCGGCATCGCGGCCATCGGTCGAGCCGGTGAACTTGCCCATGTCATAGGTGATACCACCGCCGACATATGCACCCGACCAGTTGCCGGCCGGTGCAGAGAAGGATTCGGCTGCAGCCGGGGCTTCCGGTGCCTGATAGATCGCGTCAGCAGCCTGGGCGGCAAAAGCGACGACGGTGGTGGCGGATGCCAGAAGCATGATCTTGAGGGTACGCATGTTAGTCTCCTTTCGGTTCCCGGCCGCGCTTCACTAAGAACCAACGGCGGCCTGAACGTTAGTGGGTATTACCTGTCCGTTCCGAATGTACATTTGGCGGGCAATTGAGGAAATGAGAGAGCCGAAATGTGAATTCATTGTGGCACAGCAGTGACAAAATCGGGACGTTGCTTAAAAGACACAAACGATTCGTTAACCATAACAAATAGTTTACGCGAAACGGCCAGTTCACCAACAAGATATACTAAAATTATACATAAGGATCACCAAGAAGAAGTCCGGCAAGGATTCACTTTTTGCCTGTTTAAATATCGCGAGGGAGCCATATATGCAGCGCAACAGCACAGGCAGAACAAGGTAAGACCGATGCAAAACAGCATCCCGAAGGTGGCATTGGTCACCGGATCCGCAAAACGACTTGGCCGCGCCATCGCCGAAGACTTGGCCGCGCATGGATTTGCCGTCGCATTGCATGCGAACGGATCTCTCGAGGCGGCTGAAGCCGTGGCGGCGGGCTTGAGGTCGGAGGGAAAGAAGGCAATCGCACTTAAGGCCGATCTTGGTAACATTTCCGAGACTGCATCCTTGATCGCGCGGACGGAAGCCGAATTCGGCACCGTCGGGTTACTGGTCAACAATGCGTCCGTCTTCGAAGATGACACGGCTGTCGATTTCGATGCCGAAATCTTCGCCCGGCATTTCGATGTGCATGTCCGCGCACCCGCGATCCTGAGCGGCGCTCTCGTCAAGGCACTGCCGGAGGATCGCTCAGGCCTGATTGTCAACATCATCGACCAGCGGGTGCTTTCGCTGAAGCCGAGCTTCTTTTCCTATACGCTGTCGAAATCGACGATGTGGACGGCGACGAGAACGCTCGCGCAGGCCTTTGCACCGCGTGTTCGGGTCAATGCAATCGGCCCCGGCCCCACCCTGATCTCTGAGCGGCAGCGGCCGGAGGACTTTCAGGCGCAGATCGACAGCCTCCCGCTCAAGCGCGGCCCATCGCTGGACGAATTCGGGCGCACCATCCGCTTTCTTTTTGACACGCCGTCGATCACCGGCCAAATGATCGCCTTGGATGGGGGGCAGCATCTGATTTGGAACGGCACGGAGATCAATGAATGAATGGAGGAAAGCTGCCCGATGGCGGCATTCTCTATGACGGCACGGAAGAGGATGACGACGAGAGCGTGGTTGAGGTGGAAGCCTCCCGTCCCGGCGTCGAGATCGACTGGCATGTTGACGGGCTCGATGAAACGGGCCTGACCGGCGCCGATCTGATTGCCGAATTCGTCAAGCGTCTGCCGAACGCGCCGGGTGTCTACCGGATGCTGAACAAGGACGGCGAGGTCATGTATGTCGGCAAGGCGCGCAGCCTGAAGAAGCGCGTCAGCAACTATGCGCAGGGCCGCGTACATTCGAACCGCCTTTCGCGCATGGTGCGCGACACCGTGCACATGGAATTCGTCACGACCCGCACCGAGGTCGAGGCGCTGCTGCTCGAAGCCAACCTCATCAAGCGCCTGCGTCCGCGCTTCAACGTGCTGTTGCGCGACGACAAGAGTTTTCCCTATATCCTGATCACCGGGGACAGCCGGTCTCCCGCGATCTACAAGCATCGCGGCGCGCGCGCCCGCAAGGGAGACTATTTCGGCCCCTTTGCCTCGGCGAGTGCCGTTGGCCGGACGATCAACTCGCTGCAGCGCGCCTTTCTGTTGCGCACCTGCACCGACAGCGTCTTCGAAAGCCGTACGCGCCCCTGTCTGCTCTATCAAATCAAGCGCTGTTCGGGTCCGTGCACCCATGAGATCAGCGACGAGGGGTATTCCGGCCTCGTGCGCGAGGCCAAGGACTTCCTCTCGGGCAAGAGCCAGAACGTCAAGGAAGCCATGGCCCGCGCCATGAACGAGGCCGCCGAAGACCTCGATTTCGAGCGCGCCGCCGTGTTTCGCGATCGTCTCGCCGGGCTCAGCCACGTCCAGAGCCATCAAGGCATCAACCCTGCTGGCGTCGAGGAAGCCGACGTCTTCGCGATCCATCATGAGGGCGGGCTTTCCTGCATCCAGGTGTTCTTCTTCCGCGCCAGCCAGAACTGGGGAAACCAGGCCTATTTCCCCAAGGCCGACCCGCAGCTCAGCGCAGCGGAGGTGCTCAACTCCTTCCTCGCCCAGTTTTATGACGACAAACCCGTGCCGCGGCTCATTCTCCTGTCGGAAGAGGTTGAGGAGCAGGACCTGCTTGCCACGGCGCTTTCCGAGAAGGCCGGACACAAGGTTTCGATCAGCGTGCCGCAGCGCGGGGAAAAGAAGGATCTCGTCGATCACGTGAATTCCAATGCCCGCGAGGCGCATGGGCGGAAGCTCGCCGAAACTGCTTCGCAGTCGCGCCTTCTCGCAGGCCTCGCCGAGACCTTCCAGCTGCCCTACGTGCCACGCCGCATCGAGATCTACGACAACTCGCACATCATGGGCACCAACGCCGTCGGCGGCATGGTGGTCGCGGGGCCGGAAGGTTTCGTGAAGGGCCAGTATCGCAAGTTCAACATCAAATCGACCGACATCACGCCGGGCGACGACTTCGGCATGATGCGCGAAGTGATGACGCGGCGGTTTTCGCGCCTGCTGAAGGAAGAGGGAAAGCCGGATCGCAGTGTGGCCCCGGAGGACAACGCGGATGCCGGCTTCCCCGCCTGGCCGGATGTGATCCTCATCGACGGTGGTCAGGGCCAGATGACGGCGGTGCGCAAGATCCTCGACGAACTCGACATCACCGACAGCGTGATTGCGATTGGCGTTGCCAAGGGTGTCGACCGCGATGCCGGCCGAGAGCGCTTCTTCGTGCAGGGAAAGCCGGACTTCACCCTGCCGCCGCGCGATCCGGTGCTCTACTTCATCCAGCGCATGCGCGACGAGGCCCACCGGTTTGCGATCGGCTCCCACCGGGCGCGGCGCAAAAAGGAAATGGTCAAGAACCCGCTCGACGAGATTGCCGGCATCGGACCGACGCGCAAGCGGGCGCTTCTCCAGCACTTCGGAACGGCAAAGGCCGTTTCCCGCGCCGCCACCAGCGACCTGATGGCCGTCGAGGGCATTTCGGAGGCCGTGGCGCGGCTGATCTACAACCATTTCCACGAAAACAGTGGCGAGTGACGCGAAAAGACGAACCGATCGCCGCAAGCGTGATAAAATCCATTCAGAATTCTTGAGTTGACGGTTTCTGCCGAAAGACATCATCTACCGACGCATCCAGACACAAAGACAGGGCATCATGGCTTCGCGCGCATACAACATTCCCAATCTCCTGACCTACGCCCGCATCATCGCCGTGCCGCTCATCGTCGTGTGCTTCTTCCTCGAGGGCAAACTGCAGAGTTCCGATTTCGCTCGCTGGACCGGTCTTGCGATCTTCATCGTCGCCTCGATTACAGACTATCTCGACGGCTATCTGGCGCGCATCTGGAACCAAACCTCGAATATCGGAAAGATGCTGGACCCGATTGCCGACAAGCTGCTGATCGCCTCTGTGCTGCTGCTGATGGCGGCCGATGGTACGATTGCCGGCTGGTCGATCTGGGCGGCCATCACCATTCTCTGCCGCGAAATCCTCGTTTCGGGTCTGCGCGAATATCTGGCGGCGTTGAAGGTTTCCGTGCCTGTGACCCAGATTGCCAAGTGGAAGACCACGGCGCAGATGTTCGCGCTCGCCTTCCTGCTGGCTGGTCCCGCCGGTGACAAGGTACTTCCCTACACGACCGAGGCCGGGATCACGCTGCTCTGGATCGCCGCGATCCTGACCATCTACACCGGCTACGACTATTTCCGCGCCGGCGCGAAGCACATGGTGGATTGAGATGGCGAAGATCGTGTACTTCGCCTGGGTCCGCGAGCGGATCGGCAAGGGTGAGGAAGAAATCGACATTCCCGCCGATGTGAAGACGGCCGGCGATCTCGTGACCTGGCTTGCCACCCTCGGGGAGGGATACGAAGAGGCTCTTCGCTTTCCGAAGGCGATCCGTGTTGCGGTCAATCAGGAGCATGTGGAGCACCACGAATCGATCGCGGGTGCCCGCGAGATCGGCATCTTTCCGCCGATGACCGGGGGCTGAGAGGCCCGCCGCCGGAGTTCAGACCATGACGGCCAAGCCTACACCCACCATTCGCGTCCAGCGGAATGATTTCGACGCGGCCGCTGAAGCGCAGGCTCTGACGCGTGGGCGGAAGGATATCGGGGCGCTGGTGTCCTTCGTCGGCCTCTGCCGCGACGAGGCCGGCAGCCTCGCGGCCCTCGAACTCGAACATTATCCGGGCATGGCGGAAGCCGAGATGACTCGGATCTGCGAACTCGCGGTCGAGCGCTTCTCGCTGCTTGGCATTACCGCCATCCATCGCTTCGGCCGCATCGAGGCCGGCGAGCAGATCGTGCTCGTCATTGCCGCAGCACCCCATCGGCAGTCGGCTTTCGACGGTGCCAACTTCGTCATGGACTTCCTCAAGACCTCCGCTCCCTTCTGGAAGAAGGAGCATGGCCAGGATGGGTCGAGCGGTGAATGGGTCGCGGCGAAGGACGCCGACGACAGCGCGCGGGATCGCTGGATCAAGGAATGATGCGTTCGCGGCGGCTGAGTACCAGCAGCCAGACGAGCGCCGAGATGAGCACCGCATCCCGCCAGACCATTGGGCCGTAGGCGCCCCAGAGTTGCTCGGCAAAGGCGACAGCCGCGGCACCCAGCGCCGAATGCAGGGGGCGTGAATAGCCGCCGACGGCGGCGATTAGCACCACCTTCAGCCCGAAAATCAGACCGGCACCAAAATCCATGGTGCCGTAGAGCGCTGTTGCGGAGAGACCGCCCAAGGCGGCACAGACTGCCGCCGCCAAAAGTGAAAGCACGAAGATCCGGTCTGCATCGACGCCGATGAGGCGCGCCGCCAGAGGGTCCTGGCAGACCGCCTGCCACAAGCGCCCTGCCCGGCTCGCCGTCAGCAGCCAATGGCCGCCCACAACCAGCCCTGCCATCAGGGCGATATGCAGCAGCTGCAGTCTGGTGAGGCCTATTGGTACTCCATCGACCATGAGCAACGTCACCATTTGCTGGCCCATCGGCGGCAGCCAGAGACTGCGGGTGTCGAGCGCCAGGCGGGCGCCCTCCGACAGAAGCAGCACGACGCCAAGGGCGGCGACGATCACCGCGTTGGGCGACCTGTTGTGTAGCGGGAGCATGACATAACGCGCGTTCCAGAACCCTGCGAGCAAGGTGTAGGTGAGGCCGGAGACAAGGCCAAGGCCGAGCGCTGCCGGCAGGACGAGATAGAGGCGGTTCCAGCCATAATCGGTGAACAACAGGCAGATCTGCCCCGCAAAGGCGACCAGCGCGCCGAAGGTGATATCCGGCCGCTTCGTCACTCCAAAGGCGAGCGCGTAGCCGAATGCCAGACAGGCATAGAGGCTCGCCATCGGCAATGCGTTCAGGAGTTGTTGCAGCAGGTACGCCATCTGTCCCTCTTTGCACATTTATAACTGTCAAAATCGATTTTACCAGTTATATTGAATCCATGATCTTCTCTTGGACCCCTCACCGCTTTGCCGGTGGTGCGCTGGCGCTCGATGTCGCCAACAGCGTCATCCTTCGGCATGAACCAGACGGACGACGCGACCGCTTCGCCGTGCCGGAGCAACTGGCCGCTTTTCCGGAAGCGGCGTCGCAGCTCTCTGCGGAACGGGAGAAGTTCGGGGAGCTGCGGCCAGTCGCTCCGGAAAACGAAGCGCTGTTCCTGCATTTGCGCGAGGCAATCGACGGCTATTTCCGCCGCCGTATTGTCGGGGATGACAGTCGCACACAGCTTGCAGACCTCCTGGAGGCCTGCGCCGCCGCCCTGCGCACCGCCATCAGCGATGATAGTCTGGAGGCCGCGACCGCCCATTCGGCGCTTGGCCTTGTCTGTGAGCCACAGCCGGAGCGCATGAAGATCTGCGGCAATTGCGGCTGGCTCTTCATGGACCGCAGCAAGAACCGCAGTCGAACCTGGTGCGACATGGCGGTCTGCGGCAACCGGGTGAAGGCCAATCGTCACTACCACCGGAAAAAGAAGGAGGTCTCGCCATGAAGGCGGTCTCGATCTGCGTTTCCCTGCTCGTGGGGCTCGCGAGTTTGGCGGGTTGCCAGCGTGAAGATCTGGATGAGCCCCTCAAGCTCTCCGGCAAGGTCTTCATCTTCAATTACCGTGTGGCGCAGGCAAGTTATGTCGTGACGCTTGCCCGCAACGGGCCGCTGCCCGATCCGAGCTTTGTAGAGACCACATTCGAGAACCCTGCCGGCGGCGCTCCACTCGTTACGCGTGCCAAGATCTTCCCCTTCTGGGAGAAGGTGTCGCTGGAGAGCCCGCCCGTGCACTGCGTCGTCAAGGACCGGCCGTATGCGGTCTCGATCCGTATCCTCGATGGATCGGACAAGGTGCTGCAGACCATCGAGACGACGCTGACATCGAGCCTCGACCAGACGATCATGCCCGGAAAGGCACTGGTGGTGGGGCCGGTCTACACGCCCAATCCCGAGGTCTATGGCGCCGACGGGACGGTGGACTATGCGCAGGAAGAGACATGTCCGGCGGCCTGAAGCGGCACCCCGGCACGGTACCTTAGGCAACGAAAAACCGGAGCCTTTCGGCCCCGGTTCATCAATTCTTCCAATGTCTTGAGGCTTTAGCCTCAGGACTTGATTCAGCCGACGATCTCGGTGTCTGCGAACCAGTACTTGATTTCTTCGGCAGCGGTTTCCGGAGCGTCCGAACCGTGAACCGAGTTTTCGCCGATCGAGAGGGCGAACATCTTGCGGATCGTGCCTTCGTCGGCATTGGCCGGGTTGGTGGCGCCCATGATTTCGCGGTTCTTCAGGATGGCGTTTTCGCCTTCGAGAACCTGGACGACGGTCGGGCCAGAGGTCATGCCTTCAACCAGTTCGCCGAAGAAGGGGCGTTCCTTGTGAACGGCGTAGAAGCCTTCGGCTTCGCGCTGGCTCATCCATACGCGCTTGGAAGCGACGACGCGCAGGCCGTTGTCTTCGAAGACCTTGGTGATCGCACCGGTCAGGTTGCGCTTTGTGGCATCGGGCTTGATCATCGAGAAGGTGCGTTCAATCGCCATCTGTCTCATCCTTTTGTCTGTCAGGGAAAGTGGGCGGTATCTACCCGCCCCGAATCACGAAGACAAGAGGGGTCCACGAATTTCACGCCGACGTCATAATCGGGCTCCCGCACACCCTTACGCCACGGCCCGGGCAACACCCTTGTGGAGATCGAGGCAGCGAACGAACCACCGGCTGACCGGGTCATCCTCCGGCAGGTGAAGGGATCCCGTGGTGATCCTCAGCCACTGCAGCGCACCGAACAGGATGTAGTCGCCAAACAGCGGCTTTTCGCCACCGACAAAGGGCTGGAAAGACAGCATGTGGCGAAGTGGCTGGAGGGCTGCCGGCAGTGCTGCGATCGCCGCATCCCGTCCGGCTGCGATCTCCTCAAGGCTCTTGCCAAGACGCTCTTCCCGGCTCTTGCGGAAATAAGCCTGGTCAATGGGGTCCAGCATATCGTGGATGTCGATCAGCGCGATGCGGGTGATCGCGCCATGGACGACATGCTGGGCATAACCTTCCACCAGCCGCGCTGCGGCCTCGCCGCCCGGACCGCCGAAGAGGCTCGGCGCATCCGGATAGGCTTCTTCGAGATATTGCGCGATGCGGAAGCTGTCGGAGACCAGCTCCTGTCCATCCCGCAGAACCGGAACGGTCTTGGAAGCTCCATTCTCCACCGTCGGGATCGCTGTGAAAGCCAGCGGGCGTTCTTCAAATACGAGCCCCTTGTGATGCAGTGCCATCACGACCTTCCAGCAATGCGGTGAAAAAGGGCGGGCTGCGTCGGTGCCGCAGAGAGAATAGAGGGTGATGGTCACTTGGCGTCTCCTGATGTCTCGCCAGACAACCGCATCACGGAGCTCGATGCAAATCAGCAATTTTCATGGAACCCATCAGCCCCATTGCTCTCAAATCGGTCTAGGTTGAGCGACGATCGCGATCAGGAGAACGAGATGCAGAACTACCAGATGCTTGCCGAGTACAATGCCTGGGCCAACCGGCTCATTTATGCCGCCGCGTCCGAGCTCTCTGCCGAAGAGCTGGAGCGGGACACTGGCGCCTTCTTCGGCTCGGTCTTCGCGACCCTTAGCCACATCCTCACCGCCGACCGCGTCTGGCTCAATCGTTTCACCGGAGAAGGCCCGAAGCCAACGGCGCTCAATGAGCGCCCCTATGAGCGGTTCGACGATCTGCGTGCAGCACGCGTGGAAGAGGACGACCGCTTCATCCGCTATACCCGCAGCCTGACGCCTGACGCGATCGAGCAGCCGTTCACCTATTCGCCGGTCAGTTCACCCGAGATCGTGACCCAGAAGCTCTGGCCTGCCCTCACCCATGTCTTCAACCACCAGACCCATCACCGTGGGCAGGTGCATGCCGGATTGACCGGAATGGGAAAGCCAAGCCTCAGCCTCGACCTCGTCTATTTCGTCCGCAGCGAGGGCAAGGTCTGGCTTTGAGGAGTGGCATCCCCCTCGATAAGCCGAGGGCTGCTGAACAAAAAAAAGAGGCCGCGATGATCGCGGCCTCGTCTATTTGAAGCTTGCCCTGGAGCCTGCCGCTGTCAGGCGGCCCGTCGGGTCGCGTAGCCTGTCTTCGAGCCGACCTGGAACTGGGCCATCAGCTGATCGAGTGTCGTTGCCTCCTGCACGAGCTGCTCGATGGCAGCGCTTGATTCTTCGACCATCGCCGCGTTCTGCTGGGTGTCCCGATCGATCTGACCAATGGCTGAGTCGATTTCGGCAAGCCCCTGTGCCTGGCTCTTGGCACCATCGATGATCTTGCAGATCTCCCGGCTGATTGCCTGAACCTCGGTCGAAATCGTGCTCAGGGCCTCGCCCGCCTGGTCGACCAGCGACACACCGTGGCGAACTTCTTCGCCTGATGTGTTGATCAGGGCCTTGATCTCCTTCGCCGCATTGGCGGAGCGCTGGGCGAGTTCGCGAACCTCCTGGGCGACGACCGCGAAGCCCTTGCCGGCTTCACCGGCACGGGCTGCTTCGACGCCAGCATTGAGCGCGAGCAGGTTGGTCTGGAAGGCGATTTCGTCGATGACACCGATGATGTTGGAAATCGACTGCGACGACTGCTCGATGCGGCTCATAGCGGAGACGGCATCGGTAACGATCGTGCCGGAGCGCTCCGCACCGGTTCTCGCCTGATTGACCAGTTTGCCGACCGAATCTGCGACGGAGGCCGTGTCCTTGACCGTCGACATGACGCTGGACAGGGCGCTCGCGGTTTCCTCGACCGAGACTGCCTGGCGTTCGCTTCGGGCAGAGAGGTCGTTGTTGGCCTGACCGATCTGGCCTGTGCCGTTCCGCAGGACCGAGGCAACCTGCCCCACCTGAGACACGACGACTTCGAGCTTCTGGACAGACGCGTTGAAGGAAGTCCGCAATTCATCGAGGGGGCCGGAGAAAGCAGTGTCGATGCGGCAGGACAGATCGCCATCCGCGAGCTTCTGCAAGGACTTTGCAAGCTCGGCCACGGCGAAATCGACGGCATCGGCTTCCCGCGCCTTTTCTGCTTCACGCTTGCGGCGTTCAGCTTCTGCCGCAGCATCGGTGCGTCTGGCGTGATCGGCCATCTCAACGGCCTCGCGCTCGGCGGCAACGGCTTCGGCGACGGACTTGTCGGAGACATCGAAAGCCTTGACGACCGCCGAGGTCAGGGCGATCAGGACGATGCTCTGCACGATCAGCACGACCGCATGCAGGACGACGCGCGAGAAGTCGGAATCGCCCGGGAAGACCGCCAGGGGCATCGCGACATAGAGCAGCAGATGGTGGACCGCGACGAGCGCGGCGTAACCGATGATGGCACGCCAGTCGATCCAGGCGGCGCAGATCGCCAAGCTTGCGAAGAAGTACATATGCAGGTCGATCTGTAGCGGCGATCCCTGGAATGCGAAGACCAGGATGGCGACAGTTGCCGCATTGGCCATGGAGGTGACCATGCGGGTGGTCGCGCCAGTGCGATCCTGTGCCCACAGCAAGGTGGCCGGTACCAGCAGAACGAGGGTCGCCAGGATCATCATCCAGTCGGGCCCCTCCTCGCGCACGAGGTTGCGGATCAAGATCAAGGCAAAGTTGATCCAGAGCAGTCCGACGATGCCGTAGGAGACCCTGTCTCTGAGCTTCTTCAGTTCATTCATGTGTTCATTCCTTGCAGGCAACCAAGTGCCAGATCATGGTTGATGACGAGCAAAGCGCCCGCATCGAGTAGCCGCTCCGGAAAATCCGGAGCCTGCGAATAAGCGACCGACATCCAGGGGACGCTTCCAGCCCAGACGAAAGCGCCGTCTGCCCGGTCGATGACGGCCATCGAACCGGCCGCATTTGCAGCCGGTGAAGTTACGACGAGGACAAAGGGGCCGGACGGCCTTGCCGCGATGACAGCGACAACGGCGACCGCTAGCGAGAAGTAGACAGCGGGAATGAGGGACTTCATGGTGCCTACGGATGTTCGCCGGTCGAGTGCTTGGTAAGCGCTTCGCCGGCCTGCTCTGAGAACATCATTTAAAACACATACATCTCTAAATAATAATTAACTGAAGGGCAGAACCCCCTCATTCCTAAGGGGAATTTCAATTTGACAAAAGCCAAGGGAAAGCCCTTGAAGCGCGTCTCTGCCTTAACCGTTTCGTATGTGATGCCGTGTTACGAGACCTGAATTCCGTGGGAATAGTTCCGGCTTCCCGCAGGTAAAGCGCAACTCATCGCATGATCAGGACGGTTTTGATGAGCGGACTTCCAGACGATCTCCAGAAGATCACAGTCTTCATGCTGAAGCATCAGATCGCAGGGCTCCCCCGCAACTTCGAACTTGTCCATGAAGCCTTTACCGGCGGCAATTCGGATCTTGCGCGCGAGCTTGCAGCCCTTGGTGCCCGCCCGACGCAATCGGCGCTCGATCAGCTTGGCCTCAAGCACCGGCTTGCCGGTCATTGCGGTGTCTCCGCCGAGCGCCTGCAGGATGAAACGCTGAAGACGCTGACGCGGCTCAGCGACCAGCTGTCCCTTGGACTGACACAGAAGCGGGCCTTCACGAACTCGGTGGAAGGCGTGATCCGCTCGATCCGCGAGGATGTCAGTGTCGGTATCGACCAGTTGCTGGGCGAGCTGGATCTGCTCTCCTCGATTGCCAGAGATATGATCAAGGCGGAAACCGCGCTCTCCTCCGATGTGGCCGAGGGGCTGGACAGCCTGAATGCCGCAGACCGTGCCATCCGTGCGGCGCAGGCTGCAATGAAACGCGATCATCTGACGAGGCTTGCGAACCGCATCAGCCTCTTCCAGACACTGGAGGAGGTCCATTCGGCAGCCTCGGCGGCCAAGCCGAGCGCGCTCGTGCTGATCGAAATCCTCGACCTTCCCGGTCTGCAGCACCAATATGGCGACGAGGCCGTGAGCAAGCTGATCAAGGGACTGGCCGGCATCTTCCGCAAGGCGATCAAGAAGCACGACTTCATCGCCCGCATCGAGGCCGATACCTTTGCCTTCGTCTTCGATGGCATCAATGCCGACGAGGCGCACATCATCGCCGAACGGCTGTTCACGACGGCCGAAAATAATCTCGTCTTCGCGTCCGAGACCTCGCCGGGCGTAGGCGGGCTGCCGCTCGCGATCGGTCACGCCATGGCGCATGAAGCCGCGGATCCGACGAGCTGGCTCGCCATTGCCAAGACCGCCACGATTTTGGCGCGGCAGAACCCGCGCCAGCCGATCATCGGCTACAAGCCCGGACAGCGCCAGGTCGCCTGACGAGATCGCCTGACAGGCCCGACCGGGCACCCTCGCCCGCTTGCCTTTGGCCGTGACATCGGCCAAAAGCCAGAACCATGATCACGATCAACGATATCTCCGCTCGCATCGCAGGCCGCCTGCTCATCGACCACGCCAGCGTCGCGCTGCCGGCCGGCACCAAGGCTGGCCTTGTCGGCAAGAACGGTGCGGGTAAATCCACGCTGTTTCGCATCATCACGGGCGATCTGGCGTCCGAAAGCGGCAATATCTCGATCCCGAAGAACGCGCGCATCGGCCAGGTCGCGCAGGAAGCGCCGGGAACGGAAGACTCGCTGATCTCCATCGTGCTTGCCGCAGACAAGGAACGGGCAGCGCTGCTCGCAGAGGCAGAGACTGCAAGCGATCCGCATCGGATTGCGGAAATTCAGACACGGCTGGCCGATATCGGCGCGCATTCGGCGGAAGCTCGTGCCGCGACAATCCTGTCGGGCCTCGGCTTCGACCACGAGGCGCAGCTGCGCCCCGCCTCCTCCTTTTCCGGTGGGTGGCGCATGCGTGTGGCGCTCGCCTCCGTGCTGTTTGCCGAGCCGGATCTGCTGTTACTTGACGAGCCGACCAACTATCTCGACCTCGAAGGCACCCTGTGGCTCGAAGACTATGTGCGGCGTTATCCGCATACGGTCATCATCATCAGCCACGACCGGGATCTTCTGAACACCGCCGTCAACTCGATCATCCATCTCGACCAGCAGAAGCTCACGCTCTATCGCGGCGGCTATGACAGCTTCGAGCGGCAGAAGGCCGAGAACGACGAATTGCAGATGAAGGCTAAGGCGAAGAACGACGCCGCCCGCAAGCACCTGCAAAGCTTCATTGACCGCTTCCGCGCCAAGGCAACCAAGGCCAAGCAGGCCCAGAGTCGCATCAAGGCGCTGGAGCGCATGGGCACAGTCGCCGCCGTCATCGAGGACCACGTCCATCCGATCACCTTCCCGAAACCCGAAAAGCAGCCGGCCTCCCCGATCGTGGCCATCTCTGGCGGTGTGGTCGGCTACGAGCCAGGCAAGGCGATCCTGAAGAACCTCAACTTGCGCATCGACAATGACGACCGCATCGCGCTGCTCGGTTCGAACGGTAACGGCAAGTCGACCTTCGCCAAGTTCATCTCCGGCCGACTGGAAGCGCAGGGTGGCCAGCTCAAGACCGCGTCCAGCCTGAAGATCGGCTTCTTCGCCCAGCATCAGCTCGACGACCTCATCCCGAACGAGAGCCCGGTCGCCCATGTGCGCCGGCTGATGCCGCTGGAGCCGGAAGCCAAGGTGCGTGCCCGCGTCGCGCAGATGGGGCTTGCGACCGAAAAGATGGAAACGGCCGCCAAGGATCTCTCGGGTGGCGAAAAGGCACGCCTGCTGATGGGGCTTGCCGCCTTCCACGCGCCGAACTTGCTCATCCTCGACGAACCGACGAACCACCTGGATATCGACAGCCGCAAGGCTCTGATCGAGGCGCTGAACGACTACGAGGGCGCCGTCATCCTGATCAGCCACGATCGCCACCTGATCGAGGCAACCGTCGACCGCTTGTGGCTCGTCAACAACGGCACCGTCACCAGCTTTGACGGGGATATGGAAGAGTATCGCTCGCTCATCATCGCCTCGGGCAAGAAGCCAGTCGAGAAAGACAAGGGCGACAACGGCGCCGATACGGTCAACAAGGCCGAGCAGCGCAAGGCTGCAGCCGACAAGCGCGCAAGTCTTGCGCCCCTCAAGAAAAAGATCAACGAAGTCGAGGCTTTGACGAAGAAGCTGGAGACTTTGATTCAGGCGCTCGACAAGGAGTTGGCCGATCCGGGTCTCTACGAAAAGGCGCCGGCCAAGGCCGCTGAAAAGGCTAAGCAGCGTGGCGAAGCGGCCGCGAAACTTTCCGCTGCGGAAGAGCAGTGGCTGGAGCTTTCCGCCGAGTATGAAGAGGGCATGGCCGGCTGACCCGCCGGCCCTCTCCTCTCTGCAACCTGAAGCAGTTTACTCCTTCACACGACGCAGCCCCTGCCAGGCGGCCGATTTTTGTTGTCATCCATAGCGATCCTATGGTTCTCAATGGCCATTTAAATCAGAAAATCGTGATATTACGCAACTCGGGCGCGAATTTTAGTAAACTTTTAAATCCCTGACCACATCATTTCCGCGAGTTAGGTCAGCCTACTTCAATCCACAGTGCATTTCGTCCACATCGTTGCCCTTCCGGCGCGATGCCTAAGCGCAAGTCGCTTTTCTCAACCCCGACAGCATGCTGTTGCAGGGCATGGCGAAGCTTTGCGCGGAACGAGATGCATGCCTGATGAGCGCCTCGGTGATGCAGCCGGGGCTTCCCCTCCCCGCGAGACCTGCCATGACGGCACGGTCCCGGAGCGAACGGAAAGCTGCGGAATGTCGACGAAACCCTTGTCCATCAAAGCCTCGCTGCTCGGGGCCTTCATGCTTCTGCTTGCCCTTCTCGTCGTCCAGGGAGGCTTTGCCCTCTGGTCGATGAACGGTGTCTTTTCCAATGTCCAACGCCTGGCCCAAGGTTCGGTGCCGGTTGTCGACATCACCAATCGCCTGAACATTTCCATCGCCAATCTGCGGGCTCTGCAGACACGGCATATTCTGAGCTCGACCCCGGAGACGCTTGCGTCCGCCGACGCGGCCGTTGCCAAAGAAGTCGACAAGCTGAAGGACCGCATGGCGCGCTATGAAGCCATGATCACGCTTCCTGAGGAAAGGCCTGCTTTCGAGGGGTTCAAGGCCAGCGCCGAGCGCTATCTTACGGCCGGTGAACGCATGATTGAGCTTTCGCGCAGTGGTGACAAGACCGCCGCCGCCGCATTGCTGACGGGGGAAATGGTTGTCGCCTATGACGAGATGGACGGCTATGCGGACACGTTCCGCGATGCCAATGTCGATGCGGCTGCCGCGATGTTCGAAGAAAGCGCCAGCAACTTCCGTCTGTCGCTTCTGAGCAATGCCGGTGTTCTCGTGGTCGGCGCTTTGGCGGGCATTGCCGCCATGCTCTTCGTCGCCCGCGACGTGACGAAGCCGATCGAACGCATGACCCGCGTCATGGGGCGCCTCGCACGTGACGATTTCGATGTCGAGATCGCCTATCTCGCCCGCCAAAACGAAATCGGCGACATGGCCCGTGCGGTGGACGTCTTCAAGCAGAACGGTTTGCGGGTGCGGGAAATGAACGCCCAGGAACACCGCATGAAGCAGCGTTGCGACGAGTTGCAGGAGAGCATCGGCCAGGTCTGTGCTGCGGCCATCGCCGGCGACTTTACCCAGCGGATCGACCGAGACTTCGAATTTCCCGATCTCAATGCCTTCGCGACCTCGATGAATGAACTCGTCCGGTCGATCGATGCGGGGCTTGCCGAGACGCGCCGGGTCATCGCGGGCCTTTCCGAAGGCGATCTGACCGATGCCATGCGCGGCGAGTTCAACGGCGCCTTTGCGGAACTCCAGGGCAATGTGAATGGCACCATGCAGGTGCTCAGAACCGTCGTCGCAGAGGTTCGTACCTCGATCGACCAGATCCGCTCGGGATCGGGCGAGCTTCGCTTCGCATCCGACGATCTCGCCAAACGGACAGAGCAGCAGGCCGCGGCACTTGAAGAGACCTCGTCGGCGCTCGAAGAGATCACGGCTGCCGTCCGCCAATCGACAGACACGGCTCTCCAGGCCACCCGCATGGTCGACGAGGCGCGCCGCAGCACGGAAGAATCAAGTTCCGTCGTCGGTGACGCCGTGGCTGCCATGGGCCGGATCGAGCAGGCATCCGGCGAGATCGGCCAGATCATTAACGTGATCGACGAAATCGCCTTCCAGACGAACCTTCTGGCGCTCAATGCGGGTGTCGAAGCTGCCCGCGCTGGCGAGACCGGCAAGGGGTTTGCGGTCGTGGCGCAGGAAGTACGCGAGCTTGCACAGCGGTCAGCAGGAGCCGCAAAAGACATCAAGTCGCTGATCACCAAATCCGGAGAGGAAGTCGGCATTGGCGTGCGGCTGGTCACGGCAACCGGGGATGCGCTTTCCCGCATCCGTGATCATGTGGTGCATATTAACCAGTCCGTCCACCAGATCGCTTCCGCGGCCAAGGAGCAGTCGCAAAAGCTGCAGGAGGTCAACACCGCCGTTGGCCAGATGGATCAGTTCACGCAGCGGAACGCTGCAATGGTAGAAGAGACGACGGCGAGCACCAACCGGTTGGCAGACGATGCAGTGAACCTTTCGCGCCTGATCGGGCACTTCAAGATCGATCCGGCCGCCAACAGAGGACGGACATCCCTGCCGGTGGCGAATGATGGCGGGGTCCCCTCGAAACGCGCTGCAGCCGGACGCTGATCGACGTCACCATTCACGCGAAGGGCTGCCCATAGCAGCCCTTCCACCTGTTATCTTCAGACAGGTTTCAAACCTTCTTCTCCTAGCACTCCGCTGGTGTCTGCTGCCAGCGGCTCCAGCGCGTGTCCATCAGCTTCAAGCCGCCTCCATTTCGACCTCCCCCCCCCCCCCGCTGCTCCGTATCGTCAATGACGACGCGGGCCTTAGGGCAGGTCATCAGGCGGCTTTCCGCCATCGACGCCACTTCGCGTTACGGGGTGGGGCGCCATCCGGCCTGCCTCAATTTTGGCGACTGCTTTTCCTATGCATGCGCCAAGGCTTGAGTAGAGCCCCTCCACCATGTGGGCGAGGACTTCGGTCGCACCGACCTCGCCTCAGCGAATGCGATGATGAAAATGCAAAGGAGCAGCGCCATGGATCTCTTTCTCGAAAAGGATGACGATCCGCAGACGCTGGCCTTCATTTCCGCACGGAACGCACGATCTGACGCGGCACTGGCGACACCTGAAATGGAGGCAGACGCCGAGGCGCTTCGGTTGATGATGGAGCGCCAGGACAAGCTGATCGTGCCCACGCGGCGCGGCGAGTGGCTGTTCGATTTCAACCGGTCCCGAGACAATCCGCTCGGCGTGTTGCGCCGACTGCCGGCGACAGATGCGCCGCGCGCCGATGCCGCTTGGGATACGGTCTTCGATGTCGATGCTTTCTGTGCGCAAGAGGGTAAACGCTGGATCTTCGGCGGCTGTGTCACTTGCCCCTTCGAACCGACGCGCGTTCTGCTGCGGCTGTCTGACGGTGGCTCTGACCTGACGCGTTTTCTCGAGTTCGATCTCGAAACCAAACGCGTGGTGGACGGCGGCTTCGACACGCCGGCAGTCCGGGCGCAGGCGTCATGGCTTAGCGCCGACGAGATCGCTTATTTCGGATCGATCGACGCCTTCTCCGCCACGCAATCCGGCTGGCCAAGAGTCGGACGGCGTTTGCGTCGCGGCGAAGCCCCGGCAGAGGCGGACATCCTCTTTGAAGCCGCAACCACCGACGTCACCGGCTATGGTTTCATCATCGATCCCGAACTCGGCGGGCACACGGGGCCCGACACGCGACAGATCCGGGTGTTCATGGCGAACCATGAAATCGGCAAGCTCAGCCTTCACGTCGAGGACGCCGATGGCGTCGCCCGCCGGTTGCCGCTGCCACGGGACATCGGCTTTGACATCAACCACAGCCACATCCTCTGGCTCGCCAAGAGCGACGAGCAGGTGGCGTCCGGCAGTCTGGTGCTGCAAGCGCTTACACCGTTCGATGCTGAACCGCTGGCGCCTAAGCGGCGCATTCTGGTGGAGCCGCAGCCAGGCCGCGCGGTGCATCACTTCACCCTGCTCCGCCACTGGGCGATCTACACCGTCGATGATCGCCTCTCGCCTGAACTCTATGCACTCGATCTGACACAAGAGGACGCCGTGCCCCAGCGGATCGATTTGCCTGACGGCATCGAGGCGCTCTATTTCACTTCGCTTCATGCCGACCTGCATCTAGGAGACGACACGCTTCATGTGATCGGCTCCGGCTTCCTAGTGCCGCCGACCCGCTACACGCTCGCCCTCTCCGATGAGGACCGCAACCCCACCAAGAAACCGCTTGCCCTGGTGCCGCAGGAAACATCGCCCGCTTTTTTTGACGCTGAGGGCATGACCAGCGAACTTCTGGAAGCGACATCGGAGGATGGCACCAAGGTGCCTTACCATCTGGTGCTGCCGAAGGTGTGGAAGAACGGCGTGCTTCCGGTTCTGATCTACGGCTATGGCGGCTTTGCCGCGCCTCTTGCGCCGCACTATTCCGGGACCACGGGCCGCTTTCTGGAACAGGGTGGCGCCTATGTGCAGGCCTACATCCGTGGCGGCTCAGAACTGGGGCCGGATTGGCACACACCGGTGAAGCGTGAAGGCCGCCACAAGGCATACGAAGACTTTGTCGCGATCGCCCGAGATCTGGTGAAGCGCGGCTATACGAATCCGTCGCGCATTGCCTGCACTGGCGCCAGCAATGGCGGCCTGCTCACCGGGGTCATGCTTACGCGTTATCCAGATGATTTCGGCGCCGTCTGGTGTCGGGTTCCGGTGCTCGACATGATCAGGTTCCATCTCTTCCCCGCCGGGCGGGCTTGGATCGACGAATACGGCAACCCGGACGACGAGAAAGACCGCGCGTTCCTCCTCAGCTACTCACCCTTGCATCAGGTGAAGCCGGCATCGGACCAAGACTATCCGCCCGTCTATATCGAAAGCTCCAGCAATGACGATCGGGTTCATCCTTCGCATGCGCGGCGCTTTGCGCTGCGGCTGGAAGAGGCCGGACACCTGCCCCTCTTCCACGAATATGGCTCCGGCGGTCATGGCGGGGCCGGCAATTCGGCGGAAATGGCGCGGCGGACCGCCATGGGCTACAGCTTCCTGCGCCAGACGATCATGAAAGCCTGAGATCGAGAAAAGGCGCCGCTGAACCGGCGCCCCAATCAGGCCTTCTTCTCCCAGCGCCCCTCGGGGCTCTGCTGCCAGTAGGTCAGGTTGTGGCCCTGCGCCTTCAGCCTTTTCCACTGGGACCGGGCCCCCTCAAGCTGTTCCGTGTCATAGCCGTCGAAGACGAAGACGATGCGATCATAGGTCAGGTCCGCCGGCGGCTCGGCTCCATCCACCAGAAAGCGGACGCTCGCCGCATTGCGGTTTTCCTGTTCGATCGTCAGCAGCACCGGTTGCCGGTCCGGCGATGCCCCCTCATCCGTTCCATGCGGAAGAAAGCTCTCGTCGCGGTATGTCCAGAGATGGGCATCGAGCGTGTCGCGCCGTTCGGCATCGCGGGTCTGAACCGCGACCTTCCAGCCACGCTCGACGCTCTTCTCCAGCAACGGGGGCAGAGCGTCTTCCAGCTTCGATTCGGTCAGGTGGTAGAACAGGACTTCGGCCATCCGGCGCTCCGTCTCCAGGATCACGATTCGTAATTGGCCCGCACCAACTCGTCGAGCAGGCGGACACCGTAGCCGGAGCCCCAGGACTGGTTGATTTCGTCATTCGGCGAGCCCATGGCCGTGCCGGCGATATCGAGATGTGCCCAGGGCGTGTCCTTGACGAAGCGCTTGAGGAACTGGGCGGCAGTGATCGAACCAGCCAGGCGGCCACCGGTGTTCTTCATGTCGGCAAACTTGGAGTCGATCATCTTGTCGTATTCCTTGCCGAGCGGCATGCGCCACAGACGCTCATTGGTCACCTGACCTGCCGTCAGCAGCTTTTCAGAAAGCGTATCATCATTGGAGAAGAGACCGGCATGCTGATTGCCGAGGGCAACCGTGATCGCGCCTGTGAGGGTGGCGAGGTTGATCATGAAAGCCGGTTCGAAGCGATCGTTGCAGTACCAGAGCGCGTCGCAGAGCACGAGGCGACCTTCTGCATCGGTGTTGATGACCTCGATGGTCTGGCCGGACATCGAGGTGACGATGTCCCCCGGACGCTGGGCGTTCCCATCAGGCATATTCTCGACGAGGCCTAGGATGCCGATGGCGTTCACCTTGGCCTTGCGGGCCGCAAGCACATGCATCAGGCCGGTGACGGCGGCAGCACCGCCCATGTCGCCCTTCATATCCTCCATGCCACCAGCCGGCTTGATCGAGATGCCGCCGGTATCGAAGACAACGCCCTTGCCGACGAAGGCGATCGGCTTGTCCTTCGACTTGCCGCCCTTCCACTGCATCACCACGAGACGCGGTGGGCGCACCGAACCCTGCGCCACGCCGAGCAGCGCGCCCATGCCGAGCTTCTTCATTTCCTTTTCGGTGAGGATCTCGATCTCGACACCGAGCTTTTCCAGTTCCTTGGCCTTGGCAGCGAATTCCAGGGGCCCAAGGACATTGGCCGGCTCGTTGACGAGGTCGCGTGCCAGGACCACGCCCTCGGCAATGGCTTCGGCCTCGGCGAAGGCCTTCTTCGCACCGGAAGCCTCCACTGTTACGATCGTGACCTTGACGGACTTCTCGGCCTTCTCCTCCTCGTCTTCCGCTTTCTTCTTCGTCTTGTAGGTATCAAACTTGTAGCTGCGCAGCAGCATACCGAGGGCGAAATCGGCGGCGGCCTTGGGTGAAACGTCGATGCCCGGGGCATCAAGATAGACGACAACGCTCTCCGCCCCCTTGAGCGCGGCGGTCGCCGAACCGCCAGCCTTCAGCCAGTCATGGGCAACGAGGCCTTCCGGCTTGCCCATGCCGAGCACGACGAGACGATCCAGTTCAGACCCATGCGGTGCAACGATGTCGAGGGTTGAAAGCGCCTTGCCCTTGAACTTGGCGACTTTCGCGGCACGGGCATAGACGCCCGCCTGGTCTGCCTCCATCGCGCCCGCCGGCTGCTCCGCACCGGACGCCGCCAGCAGGATGGCGATGCCTCCGGTTGCAGGATGGGTCTTGGCGAAAGAGATGGCGAGTTTCAACGACATGAGGCACCTTGAATTGGCATTGTGGGAGATCTTGAGGGATCATGGTCTTTTCCCGAACGATGGCAAGAGTTTGACCAGACATTCCTGCCCCAATCCCCCGATTGCGGCTGCCAACGCTGAGCGTGTCAGATTTATCGCGGTGGGACAAAAAACGGCCTCAGGAAGCCGGGGAAAATACCATCCGCCGGTCGCCAAATCGCCGCAAGCGTCGTAGAGAAAGCCGATCCTCGGCGCGACGTCTGCGTGTCGCGCCTGCAAGGGAACCCTATGAAGATACTCGAACAATACATTCTGCGGCGGGTCGTCCTGATGTTTCTGACAGCGCTGCTCCCGGTGCTGGCGATCATCTGGACCACGCAGGTATTGCAGCGTATCAACCTAGTGACCGACAGCGGACAATCCGTGGGGTCGTTCATGGTGCTCGCCACGATGATCCTGCCCACAATCGTTGCAACCGTGCTGCCCTTCGCACTGGTCATCGGCATCACGCATACGCTGACAACGATGAACAACGATTCGGAACTGGCCGTCATCGATGCGGCTGGTGCGCCCCGCTCCATCATCCAGCGACCGCTGATCCTGCTGGCGGTCGGCCTCAGCTTCTTCTCCTTCATCATGATGGGCTTCGTCGAACCCGCCATGCGCGTCAACGTGCGCACGATGATCGCCACTGCCTATGCCGACCTCCTGTCGTCTGTCATCGAGGAGAAGACGTTCCGCCAGATCGAGCCGGGGCTCTACGTGCAGATTTCCGAACGCCAGTCGGGCCGGACGATGAAGGGCCTGCTTGTTGCCGATTCCCGCGATCCTGCCTCGGAACTGATCTATTACGCCCGCGAAGGGGCCGTGGACGAGAGCGGCAAGTCGCTCGTCATGCAGGACGGCGAAGTGCAGCGTAAGGCGCCCAATGGTGACGTTACCGTCATCCGCTTCGACCGCTACGCCTTCGACCTTTCCGATCTCTCCGAAGAGCGTGGCCAGGCCCGCTTCGGCGCCAAGGATCGTGATGTCTTCTATCTCATGGATCCGGACCCGCTCGATGAGCGCTACATCAGCAAGCCCAATGATTTCAGCGCGGAACTGCACCGCCGCGTGAGCGCGTCGTTCTTCCCACTCGTCTTCGCGCTTCTGAGCCTGATGATGTGCGGCGATGCCCGCTCCCATCGCGAGGCACGACTGCACCCGATGGCATCGGCGCTGATCATGGCGCTGACGGTGTTCTGGGCGTCCAACTATCTGACCTCGATCGCCGAGGCATCGACCGCGTTCATCTCGCTCCTGTATCTCCTGCCTCTGGCAACTGGAGGTGCTGCCGCCTTCATGCTGGCCACGAACCGTAGTCCGAGACTGCCCAAGCCAATTTCTGCCCTGATCGAGAGCGCCATGGCCATGACCCAGAAGCGTCTTGGCACGGGTGCCGGAGGTGCGGCGTGATCTGGACGCTTGGCCTCTATTTCTTCCGGCGCTACATGCTGACCTCGCTGTGGTTTCTCCTCGGCGTTGTCTCGATCACCTATCTGATCGATTTCACCGAAACCTCGGGCCGATTCGATAGCCTGCCGGGCTATTCGGTACCAGGCGTGCTCTATCTGACGGCGCTGCGCCTACCGCTTATCCTCCAGCAGACAATACCGTTCATTGGCCTTTTCGTCGGCATGGCCACACTGATCTCGCTCAACAGAAAGTCCGAACTGGTTGTTGCACGTGCCGCCGGCATTTCCGTCTGGCAGTTCATGGCGCCGTTCCTCATCGGCGCAACGCTCATCGGATTGGCGACGACCCTGGTGATCAATCCGCTTGCCGCGTGGGGCCAGCGCCAGGGCACGGAGATCGAGACGCAGTGGCGCGGAACCGAGAACAGCACCAAGCCGACTCCCATCCCATGGTTGCGGCAATCGAGCGGCGACAACGACCTCGCTCTAGGCGCGCGTGCCGTTCTTGAGGACGGAAGCCTGCTTGTGGATGCCGTGCTGCTGCACTTCGATCAGGACGGTCGCATCATCCTTCGGCAGGACGCACGCACAGCCAAATTGAAAGATGGTTACTGGATGCTTACCGACGTGCTGGAGACGCGTCCCGGTGAGATCCAGACACGCCTTGCTGAGACACGCGTCGCCACCAACCTCAATGAGGAATTTGTCCAGCAGCGCCTCGCCAAGCCGGAAAGCGTTGCTTTTTATGATCTATTTCAGAAAATTGAAGTTGCCCGATCCTTCGGCATAGCGCCGCACGCGCTGGAAACACAACTTCACTCCCTGCTTTCGCTGCCGTTCCTGATGGTTGCAATGACATTGATTGCGGCAACCGTTTCGCTGAAATTCAGCCGTATCAACCAATCGCGGACGGTGATTCTCGGTGGAATATTGTCAGGCTTCGTGCTTTATGTTGTCACAGTGCTCGTCAGGGCATTCGGAAGCAGCGGCGTCATGCCGCCATATGTTGCGGCCTGGGTCCCAGTTGTCGTAGCGATGGCATTGGGGGCAACGATTCTGCTTCACAAGGAGGATGGTTAGTGGCGGTAAAAGACCGCGGGAATATCAGGAGGCTCTCGGTAGCCCTGCTGACCAGTGTCGCTGTGTGCGCGTTGCCGCTCACCGCGCCTCTCGTGCATGCGCAGAGCCTGTCGGACTCAGCGTCCACGGCAGGTCAACTCCCTGATGACGCGAAGCTGCTTCTTGCAGCCAATGAACTTGTTTATGACCGTGATGCCGAGCGCGTTGTCGCGAACGGCGCGGTGCAAATCAATTATGCGGGCTACCAGATGGTTGCCCGACAAGTCGTCTATGACCAGAAGACGGGTCGCGTGACCGCGGCCGGCAATATTGAACTGGTGGAGCCGACCGGCAACCGCATCTATGCGGACTCGCTCGACGTCACGGACAACTTCTCCGACGGATTCTTGAGGGCGCTGCGGGTCGAAACGACTGACAACACCCGCCTCGTTGCCGAGAGCGCCGAGCGCGTGGGCGGCACTCAGATGATCCTGCACAAGGGTGTCTATACCGCCTGCCTTCCTTGCGCCGAAAATCCGTCTCGCCCGCCGATCTGGCAGGTCAAGGCAGAACGCGTGGTGCAGGATGGCCAGAAGAAGACCGTTCGCCTCGAAAAGGCTCGCTTCGAACTTTTTGGACGTTCGATCGCCACCCTCCCCTTCATCGAAGTCCCTGACAACACGGTGAAGCGGAAGTCCGGCTTCCTGTTCCCGGAATTCCGTTCCGGTGAGAATGTCGGCTTCGGGATTTCGGTTCCTTACTACATCGCCATCGCGCCGGATCGCGACGCGACGATCACGACGACCGGCTTCAGCGCACAGGGCGTTCTTCTGGAAGCGGAGTTGCGTCAGCGCTTCGAAAAGGGCCAGGCTAACATCCGTCTCGCCGGTATCAGTCAGATGAACACCGACGAATTCACCGCAGGCACGAGCGACGCTAGTCGCGATTTCCGCGGCCTCGTCTCGTCGAAGGGCGATTTCAAGATCAACCCACGCTGGTCCTTCGGTTGGGACGTCATGTTCCAGACCGACAACAACTTTGCCCGTACCTACGGTGTCGAAGGCTTGAACAGCTCGACAAATACCAACACTGTTTACCTGACCGGCGTCGGCGAGCGCAATTTCTTCGACATGCGCAGCTACTACTTCGACGTTCAGGACGCCGATCTGAACGACACCGCCGAGAAGAAACAGGCGACCGTGCTGCCTGTCATCGACTACAGCTATTATGCGCCTGAACTCGTGGCGGGCGGCCAGCTGTCAGGCACCCTCAACTTCACCTCACTGTCCCGCTTCTCTGGTGAAGCCGCCGATACAAACGGTGATGGTACCAACGACGTCTATCGTGGCCTCAAGGGCAACATGAACCGCCTTTCGGGCGAGCTCGCTTGGGAACGTACTTTTGACGGCCCGGGTGGCATTCAGATCACCCCGCTGCTCGCGGCGCGCGGTGACGTCTTCGGTCTCGCGATGGATAGCCCTGCGGATTACACGGGCGGCTACACATCCAACGACGCACCCGCACGCGGCTTGCTGACCGCCGGCGTCGAGGTCCGCTATCCCTGGCTGATCACCACCGACAACAGCTCTCATATCATCGAACCGATCGCGCAGATCTATGCGCGCAACGACGAGGACTATGCCGGGCAGTTGCCGAACGAGGATTCCCAGAGCCTGGTCTTCGACGCCAGCAACCTCTTCTCCCGCAACAAGTTCTCTGGTTTCGACCGGGTCGAAGGCGGAACGCGTGCAAATGTCGGCATGCGCTATACAGGAAGCTTCGACAATGGCGTCGGTGTGCGCGCAGTCGTCGGTCAGTCTTATCATCTGGCTGGCCTGAACTCATATGCAACCGACGACCTGCTTGCTGTCGGTACCGATTCCGGTCTGGAAACGGACGTATCGGACTTCGTGGCATCGGCTGGCTTCGAACTGCCAATCGGTCTGTCCCTGAGCGCTGGTGTGCGGCTCGATGAAAAGACACTTGAAGTGCGCCGGACCGACCTCAACGCGACCTATGCACAGGACCGTTTCGAGACGAGCCTGACATTCACGCAGGTGGACGCCCGTCCGGGATACTCGTTTGACAACGACAATCAGACAGTCACCAGCTCGTCGACCGTCAAGGTCAATCAGAACTGGTCGGTATTCGGTTCGGTCAACTACGATATCGACGCTGATGTCTTCAACCGTCGCAGCGTCGGGATCTCGTACGCCGATGAATGCACGGTCTTCTCTATCGCCTATTCGGACAAATACGATCCGAATGCTGATACCGCGAACGACTGGACGATCGGCGGCAAGTTGGTGTTCCGTACGCTTGGCGAGATCAATCTCAGCGACAACTCGTTTTGAGTGATGCAGCGCCACTTCGGTGGAGGTCATTGTTTCGCCGCACGGATTGTGCAATCCGTGCGGTAGTTCTAAAATCCATGGCAAAGACGTAGATCCGGGCGGAAGCTTATCCTCCGGAGAAAGGATGACAGATGGCCAATGCGAAAAAGGGCACCAGTCTGCTGCTTGCCGGCGTTATCGCGCTGTCTCTCAGCGTGAGCCCCACTCCGATGGTCGCGCCTGTACAGGCTGCGACATCAGTGGTTGCCGTCGTCAACAAGACCGCGATCACGAGCGGCGATGTTTCACGCCGCGCGGCATTCCTCCGACTGCAGCGCCGCAGCGGCAACTTGCAGAAGATTGCCAAAGAAGAACTGGTCAACGAAGCGCTGAAGCGCGAGGAAATTGCCCGCGTCGGCATGTCCGTCAGCACGTCCGATGTCGACGCCTCCTTCGAACGCTTTGCGACATCGAACAAGATGTCGGTCTCGCAGCTGAACTCCGTGCTTGATCAGGCCGGTGTGGGCGCTGCCCATTTCAAATCCTTCATCGCTGTCTCCATGAGCTGGCCGCGCCTCGTCAACGCTCGATATGGCGCCGGCTCGCGCGGTCGCCTTTCGAACCAGGATCTCGTGACACGCCTGCTTGAGAACAAGCAGAAGCCCGTAACGACCGAATACTTCCTGAAGCAGGTTGTTTTCGTGGTTCCGGCCTCGAAGAAGGGCATCGTTGGCAAGCGCAAGGCCGAGGCCGAAAAGTCGCGCGCATCGTTCCCGGGCTGCGATCAGGCCATGGAATTCGCCAAGAACTATCTCGACGTTTCGATCCGCAATCTCGGCCGTGTTCTGGAACCGGAACTGCCGCCGGAATGGAAGCCGCTCATCGAGAAGGCCAATGGCGGCACGACGGGCACGCGCGTGACGGAACGTGGTGTGGAGTATCTCGCAATCTGCAATCAGCGCCAGGTATCGGACGACGTCGCCGCCGAAGTTGTGTTCCGCGCCGAGGATCTCGGCAAGGAACAGCAGGACCAAAACCCGAATTCCGACAAATATCTCGAAGAACTGCGCTCCAAGGCCCAGATAGTCCTGCAATAAGCGGCGAAAGGCCGATCCATGACCGATGGCGTGCTATCGCTCGCGCTTACGCAAGGCGACCCGGCCGGCATAGGGCCTGATATCGCCTTGCAAGCCTGGCTCAAGCGGGGCGAGAGCGGCTTGCCGCCTTTCCTCTACATTGGCGATCCTGCGGTACTCGAGGTGCGCGCTCGCCTGCTTGAGCTGGATGTCAGGATCGAGGAAACGGATGCCGCGCATGCCTGCGAGGTTTTCGACCGGGCTTTGCCGGTGCTTTCCATCAAGACCGGGGTCGATGTTCTCGCGGGCAAGCCGCATGTCGCCAATGCCCGCGGAACGATTAGCGCCATAGAGACCGCCGTCTCCCTCTGCCTTGCCGGCGAGGTTCGGGCCGTCGTCACCAATCCGATCGCAAAATCCGTTCTCTACGAAGCTGGCTTCGGCTTTCCCGGCCATACCGAATTTCTGGCCGACCTCGCGGCAAAGGCCACCGGCGAAAGCGTTCTGCCGGTGATGATGCTCGCGGGGCCCAAGCTGAAGGCCGTGCCTGTCACGATCCACATTCCGATCAAGGATGTGCCGGACGCCCTGAGCGAAGAACTCATTGTCGATACCTGCCGGATTGTGGCCCGGGATCTCTCCGACCGCTTCGGCTTGACCGCGCCGCGGCTGGCGGTTGCCGGGCTCAATCCGCATGCGGGTGAAGGCGGTGCGATCGGACATGAGGATGACGACATCATTCATCCCGCCATCCGACGCCTGCGCGACGAAGGGATCGATGCCTTCGGGCCCCTGCCCGCCGACACGATGTTCCATGACGATGCCCGCAGCCGTTATGACGTGGCAATCTGCATGTATCATGACCAGGCGCTGATCCCGGCCAAGGCGCTCGGCTTCGACGACAGCGTCAACGTTACGCTCGGCCTGCCCTTTATTCGCACGTCCCCTGATCATGGCACCGCTTTCGGTCTTGCCGGTTCAGGATTTGCCAAGGAAACAAGCCTCATTGCCGCGCTTGAACTGGCGGATCGCATGAGCATCGCCAAGGACGCATCCCGCTAATGGCTGCACTCGACGGACTGCCACCGCTGCGCGATGTCATCGCGCGCCATGGGCTCGATGCCAAGAAGGCACTCGGCCAGAACTTCATCCTGGACCTGAACCTGACACAGAAGGTGGCCCGCACAGCTGGCTCTCTCGAAGGGGCTACGGTTATCGAAGTCGGCCCCGGGCCGGGCGGATTGACCAGGGCTATCCTGGCACTTGGTGCCAAGAAGGTGGTCGCCATCGAGCGCGACCCGCGCTGCCTGCCGGCGCTCCAGGAAATCAGCGACCACTACCCGGGGCGCCTGGAAGTGATCGAGGGGGACGCGCTGAAGATCGATTTCCAGGATCTCGCCAAAGGGGAACCGGTCAAGATCATCGCAAACCTGCCCTACAATGTGGGGACGCAGTTGCTCGTCAACTGGCTCCTGCCCGCGCAATGGCCTCCCTTCTGGCAGTCGCTCACCCTGATGTTCCAGAAGGAAGTCGGCCAGCGGATCGTGGCGCGTGAGGACGACAATCACTACGGCCGGCTCGGTGTGCTTTGCGGCTGGCGGACTGAGGCCCACATGGCGTTCGATATTCCCCCGCAGGCCTTCACACCGCCACCCAAGGTGACCTCGACCGTGGTGCATCTCGAGCCAATCGAGAAACCCCTGCCCTGCGATGCCGACAAGCTTGAGAAGGTGACGCTCGCGGCCTTCGGACAGCGCCGCAAGATGCTGAGGCAAAGCCTCAAGCCGATCGGCGGGGAAGCGCTGCTCGCGCGTGCAGAGATCGATCCTCAACGCCGAGCCGAAACGCTCAGCGTCGAGGAATTCTGCAGGCTCGCCAACCTGGTCTGATGCGGTGGCAAGCGTTGTGTCAGGCGGCCTGGCGGCCGCGCTGACGGTTTTCGTTTCCAGGCAGTTTGAAGAGCGCGATCTGGGCGTTCAGACGGTCGGCTTCAGCCGCCACGCTTGAGGTGGCCGCACTCGCCTCTTCGACCATGGCTGCGTTCTGCTGCGTTACCTGGTCCATCTGGCTCACGGCCTGGCTGATCTCGTTCAACGCTCCGGATTGCTCCTGCGCTGCCGAAACGATCGCAGACACGCGCTCATTGATCTTCATGACATGCTCTTCGATGCCCTTCAGCGTTTCGCCCGTTTCGTTGACCAGGCGGACGCCCGCTTCGACCTCCTGGGCCGAACGATTGATCAGCGACTTGATCTCCCGGGCGGCGTTGGCGGAGCGTTGAGCAAGTTCGCGCACTTCCTGAGCCACGACGGCGAAGCCTCTGCCGGCTTCCCCTGCGCGGGCAGCTTCGACGCCGGCGTTCAGGGCCAGCAGGTTGGTCTGGAAGGCGATCTCGTCGATAACGCTGATGATCTGGCCGATCTGGCCGGACGACTGCTCGATGTGATGCATGGCCTTGACCGTGTCGGAGACGACGGAGCCGGACTTCTGAGCGGTGATGGTTGCCTCGCGCACCAGTTTGCCGGCCTCCTGGGCCTGTTGGGTCGAGCTCGACATGGCCGTTGTGATCTGGCTGATCGAGGCGGACGCTTCCTCAAGCGCTGCGGCCTGTCGCTCCGTACGGCGAGCAAGATCGTCTGCCGCGAGCTGCAGTTCCTGCGAGCCCCCGTGCAACTGGCCTGTGCTCTGGCGGATCGTCGACATGACGCCGCAGAGGCGCTCCATGGAGCCATTGAAGCTGGTGCGAAGAGGATCGAGGGATTCGGCAAAGGGGTCGGAAAGGCGGAAGCCGATCTCGCCTGAAGATAGGGCATCAAGCCCGCTCGCCAGTTGGTCGACAGCGAAGGCAATCTCGGCGGCCCGCTCGGCGCGTTCACGCGCAGCCTCCAACTCGGCAGCCCGCTTGATCCGCTCTGCCGCTTCCTGCTCCTCCCGCTCCTTCATCATGCGGGCCTTGGCCAGCGCGATGTATTCGGCGACGGCACGGCCCATTTGACCGATTTCGTCCTTGCTATCCGACTGGATCGTGTCGACCTCGACCTCCCCTTTGGCGAGATCGTTCATCGTCCGCGTCAGGCGGCGCAGTGGACGAACGACCGTGAGCGACAGCGACATGGCGAAGAAGCAGGCGAAGGTCAGAACCGAACCGGTGATCCCGGCCACACGGAGCAGATGGTGATATTCCTCGTCCGCCATGCCCTTCGCCTGCACCACGATCGTGCCCAGCGTCTCGTTTTCCAGTTCCTTTAATCGCTCGATCCGGTGAGCCGAGCGCTCCAGCCATTCTCCGCTGTCCAGGGTGCTGAGGTCAGCCGAAAGACCGCCCAGCATCATCTTGGCGCGAATTGCCTCCACGGCATCCGCGTCGGGTGTGTGCAAGGACTGTCTGTAGCGCTCGCGCTCCTCGTCGGGCAGCAGTTCGAGATACTGGCCGATCAGCGAGGTCTGCGAGCCGAACATTCCGATGAAGTCGAGGTAATGGGCGTCGTCGAACTTGCCCTGCGAAATGAAGGTGTGGCCGAGATTCTGCTCTTGCCCGGCCACTTCCTTGGCATTCATCAGAAGGTTGTAGGCCATCATCTTGCCGACAACTCCCCTGGCGCCAGCAACAAGCGAGAATTCGCGTGAGACATTCATCAGCCGATGCACGAGGTCTGTGTAGTAGACGAACACCTCGGTTGGCGGGATGCTCAGCGCATCGGTCGCTGACCTGATCTGCGGCAGCTTGGCCAAAACAACCGCCAGCTCTTCCTCGTGGCGCATCAGGGTTGGATCCCCTTCGGCCTTCATGTCTTCGAGGACATGATCCATCTGGCTCAATGCCGGTGCGGCCTTCGTCCGCATCGCTTCGAGCTCGGGACCATGTTCCTTGCCCTTGGAAGCGAGGAGGCCGACCGCCTCTGCACGTTCACCCTGCAGCGCATGCACGAGATCGCCGATCACGCCGAGGTCAGCGCTGACGACGCCCAGATGGCGTGCGTGCTGATAGGCGGCAAAGGTGGTGTTGACTTCGACATAGGCCAGCCCGGCCAGCGCCACCAGAGGAATGGCAAGCGCCACCGCAAGGCGCCAAGTAACAGAAGCATCCGTCAATCGCATCTCGATCCCCAGCATTCGATGTGCGGCCCCACACGGCTCCGCAACTATAGCGTCAGGAGGATGATGCAATACAATGGTTAAACATTAGTCATGCTTGAATTATGCAAGTTGAGCGATCGCGAAATTTCTTCCCCGTAGTCAGTCAGCGAGCCGATTGCCGCCGGTGATTGCGGCCTCTTGAACAAGCCAACTCGCAAGATGCGTCACCGCATCGCTTTTGCTGCCAGATACCAGCCAATATCCACGTCCGGGCACAGTGACCATCTCGCCTGCCACCACGAGCAGGTTGGCGTCCAGCAGATGATCGACGAGACCGAGCCATCCGAGCGCAACGCCTTGGCCTGCCATGGCTGCCTGAACGACAAGGGCGTAGGTATTGAAGCGCAGGTCACCCGGTCGCTCCTCATCGTTCTCGGCCAGCCCCACCCGTGTGAGATAAGCGGGCCAGTCGAGCCAGGGGTAGATGCTTTCGGCCTCCAGATGGATCAGAGGCCCCTGTTCGACAGGAGAAATATCAGGCTGACGCCTGGACTGGCTTGGAGTGCAAACGGGAACCACCCGCTCGGGCATCAGCAAGGTCGCACCAGGGCCGAACTCGCTCGCCGTGCCGAAGGCAACCGCAAGATCGGCATCCTCGCGCCAATGGTGCCCCAGGCGCTGGGTGGCGACGATCTGCAGGTCGATATCCGGATACTGCTGACGGAAGGCATGCATGCGCGGGATGAGCCAGAGGCTCGAGAAAGCGTAGTCCGTGGCCAGCCGCACGGTCGGGCGACGACGCGCGGCCCGCAGGCTTCTCTGTAGACTGTCGACTTCCGACACCGTGCGTTCGGCGATGGCCAGCAGGCGCTGCCCCTCCTCCGTAAAGCGCACCCCCCGATGCAGTCGCTGCAGGAGCGGCAGACCGAACCGCTGCTCCAGCAGTCGGATCTGATAACTGACAGCCGGTTGGGACAGCCCGAGCGCCTCGGCGGCGGCGGATAGCGAGCCCTTCCGTCCGACTTCCACAAGCAGGCGCATCCAGGCGAGATCGACCAGAGGCTCAGACATCAATCTGACTTATGCCAAACATCAAAAATCTCCTGCTTCACAGGCAAGTGCCGCGCCTCTTCAATAACGGCAGACAATACCACAAAAAGAGGGAACCACTATGCGCACGACATTGAACCATCGCACGGGTCTTGGCGGCCTTGCCGGCTTGGCCCTGATGCTCCTCGCCACGACCGCAGCTGCCGCAGATGCAGAAAGCTGCAAGACCGTACGCCTCTCGGATCCGGGCTGGACCGACATCACCGCGACGAACGGCGTTGCCTCCGTTGTGCTGGAAGCGCTCGGCTACCAGGCTGATGTAAAGACGCTCTCGGTGCCGATCGGCTACCAGTCGATGAAAAACGGCGAGATCGACGTCTTCCTCGGCAACTGGATGCCGGCACAGCAGGCCTTCATAGACGACCTGAACGGTGCCAAGGCAATCGAAGTCTTGGCGAGGAATCTGGAAGGCGCGAAGTTCACGCTCGCCGTGCCGACCGCGACGGCCGAGAAGGGCATCAAGGATTTCGCCGACCTCGGCAAGAACCCGGATGAATTCGAAAGCAAGATCTACGGCATCGAGCCCGGTGCACCGGCAAACGCCAATATCCAGAAGATGATCGACGCCGGCGAATTCGGCCTCAAGGGGTGGGAACTGGTCGAATCGGGTGAACAGGCCATGCTGGCTCAGGTCGAGCGCGCCACCAAGGAAGGCAAGGGCGTCGTCTTCCTCGCATGGGCGCCGCATCCGATGAACGAGCGCTTCCCGCTGACCTATCTCTCCGGTGGCGACGCCTATTTCGGTCCGAATTTCGGTGGTGCCGAAGTCTATACTCTGGGGCGGACCGGCTGGAGCGAAGCCTGCCCGAATGCTGCAACGCTTTTCAAGCAGATGACCTTTGATGTCTCGATGGAGAACGTCCTGATGGGCGAAATCCTCGGCGGCAAGGACTCCAAGGAGGCCGCCTCGGCATGGCTGAAGGCCAATCCGGGCGTGCTCGACAGCTGGCTGAAGGGCGTGACCACGCTGGATGGCCAGCCGGGCGATGCGGCGGTCAAGTCGGCTCTCGGTCTCTGAGGTCTGACACTCGTGACCTCACGCCCCAACATCCTGATCCTGATGGTGGATCAGTTCAACGGGACCTTCTTTCCGGACGGTCCCGCTGATTTCCTGCATGCGCCCCATCTGGCAAATCTGGCGAAGCGCTCCGTGCGCTTCGCCAACACTTACACGGCAAGCCCGCTCTGTGCGCCAGCGCGCGCCTCCTTCATGTCGGGGCAATTGCCGAGCCGGACGCGTGTCTATGACAATGCGGCGGAGTTTGCCTCCGATATCCCGACCTTCGCCCATCACCTGCGGGCGGCCGGCTACCAGACCAGCCTTTCCGGCAAGATGCATTTCGTCGGACCGGACCAACTCCATGGCTTCGAAGAGCGGCTGACGACGGACATCTACCCCGCCGATTTCGGCTGGACCCCCGACTATCGCAAGCCGGGCGAGCGCATCGACTGGTGGTATCACAATCTCGGCTCCGTCACGGGCGCCGGCGTTGCCGAGATCACCAACCAGATGGAGTATGATGACGAGGTGGTTTACAACGCCACGCGTCGTCTCTACGACCTGTCGCGCGGCCATGACGAGCGGCCGTGGTGCCTGACGGTCAGTTTCACCCACCCGCATGACCCTTACGTCGCGAGGCGGAAATACTGGGATCTCTACGAGGGCTGCGAGGCCCTTCAGCCGAGTGTTCCTGCGATCCCATATGACGAACAGGATCCGCATTCGCAGCGCCTGATGGATGCCTGCGACCATCTCGCCTTCGACATCACAGACGAGAACGTGGCGCGGGCCCGCCAGGGCTATTTCGCCAATATCTCCTATGTCGACGACAAGATCGGCGAGATCCTCGACGTGCTCGAGCGCACACGAATGGCGGACAACACCGTCATCCTCTTCGTCTCCGATCATGGCGATATGCTGGGCGAGCGGGGCCTGTGGTTCAAGATGAACTTCTTCGAAGGCTCCGCCCGGGTTCCTATGATGATGGCGGTCCCGGGCGTCGACGGACGGCTGGTGACGACACCCGTTTCGACGCTCGACGTTACCCCAACACTGGCCGGACTTGCCGGCATCGACATATCCACCATTCTCGACTGGACCGATGGCGAGGATCTGATGCCACTCGCAACCGGAACCGGTGGGCGGGGCATGGTGCCCATGGAATACGCGGCCGAGGGTACGGTCAGTCCGATGATCGGGCTTCGCAACGAGCGCTACAAGCTGACGCTCTGCGAGGCGGATCCGCCGATCCTGGCGGACCTCGAGGCCGATCCCTATGAGTTGACCAATCTTGCAGAGGAGCCGGCTGCGGCCGGGATTTTCGAAGCGCTCAGCAAGGAAGCTGCAAGGCGGTGGGATCTGCCGCGATTCGATGCGGCGGTTCGCGAAAGCCAGGCGCGGCGCCATATCGTCTATGCGGCGCTGCGCAACGGCGCCTATTTCCCCTGGGATTACCAGCCGCTGCAGAAGGCGTCCGAGCGCTACATGCGCAACCACATGGACCTCAACATTCTCGAAGAGAGCCAACGCTTCCCGAGAGGCGAATAAACACAAAAAAGGGCGACCGAGAAATCAGGCCGCCCTTTTCAATTCAGAGATCGCACTTCTCAGGCGATCAGACCCTCGACGAAGTCGAACAGGCCATGGCGGCGGTCGCGGCGTAGGCGCTCGGCCTTGACGATCGACTGGACGGCATCGAAGGCCGAGTTCAGGTCGTCATTGACGATCACGTAGTCATATTCACGCCAGTGGGCGATCTCGGCGCGGGAATTGTTGAGACGTGTCTGGATGACCTCTTCCGTATCCTCCGCACGGCGATGAAGGCGCGACTGAAGCTCGGCCATGGTCGGCGGCAGGATGAAGATCGAGACGACGTCGGCGGACATCTTGTCCTGCAACTGCTGGGCGCCTTGCCAGTCGATGTCGAAGAGCATGTCGCGGCCCTCGCCCATCGCGGTCTCCACGGCTTCACGGGGCGTGCCGTAGTAGTTGCCATGGACCTCAGCCCATTCGAGCAGCGAGTCACTGTCGCGCAGGCGCTCGAACTCACGCTGGGAGACGAAGTGATAGTGCACGCCCTCGATCTCGCTCTGGCGACGCTGCCGGGTCGTGACACTGACCGACAGGCTGATCTGCTGGTCTCGGTCCATAAGGGTTCTGGCAATGGTCGACTTTCCTGCACCCGAGGGCGAGGAAATCACGAGCATCAGGCCGCGCCTTGCGATCTTGACGGATTGAGGGGCGGCAGCGGCCATGGACTACTCCAGATTCTGAACCTGTTCGCGGAATTGGTCGATGACGACCTTCAACTCGATGCCGGCGGCGGTGACCGCGACGGCATTGGATTTGGAACAGATAGTATTTGATTCTCGGTTAAATTCCTGCGCCAGGAAATCGAGTTTGCGACCCACCGGACCGCCGGCAGCCAGCAGCTCCCTGGCGGCCGTGACATGCGCCTTCAGGCGGTCGATTTCTTCGCGCAGATCCGCCTTGGTGGCGATCAAAGCGATTTCCTGATGGAGGCGATCGCGGTCGAGACCTGATGTCGTGTCCATAAGTGCGGCGAGCTGCGTTTCGAGCCTGCGGGCGATCTCATCCGGTGTCCGGGAGGGATCTGCCTCAATCTGAAGCGCGAGATCCTCGATCTTGGTGACCTGCTCTTCGAGGATGCGGCGGAGTGCTGCCCCTTCGGTCGTGCGCATGTCGGCCAGCGCCGTGATTGCACGTTCCAGGCCGGCCAGAATATCGGCATCGCGGACAGCAATCGCCTCGGCATCATCGGTTGCCTCACGCATATCGACGAGGCCACGAATGGAGAGGAGCGTGTCGAGCCGCAGAGGTGCGGGATCAAGGACATCGGGGCCGAGCTGGTCACGCAGTGCGAGAACCGCCGCAAGCGCATCCCGGTTCAGCACGGCCTCGACACGGTTTTCGCTCACCGTGACGTTGAGGCCGATCTGCAGGTTGCCGCGGGTCAGCCGTTCCCCGGCCAGTCGGCGAATATCGGTTTCGAGCGCCTCGTGGCCCTGGGGCAGGCGCGCGCGCAGATCCAGGCCCTTGCCGTTGACGGAACGGAGTTCCCAGGCCCAGCGGTAACGCCCTGACGAGCCCTCGACACGGGCAAAGCCCGTCATGGATTGCAGTGTCATGCCCCGCCCCTTAACGCCGGTCTCAATTGTTCGCCGTCGGATCGACTTCCGGGTCGACATCCAGCGTTGCCGGCGGCGTCTGGGCGCGTTCGGCCTCGATCTTGCGCCAGCGGCGCACATTCGCATTGTGCTCCTGCAGCGTCGCGGCAAAGGCGTGCCCGCCGGAGCCGTCAGCTACGAAGTAAAGGTCTTCCGTCTTCCACGGATGAGCGACAGCTTCGAGAGCGGCGCGACCAGGATTTGCAATCGGTCCCGGCGGCAGGCCCTTGATCACATAGGTGTTGTAGGGCGTTTCCTTGCGGATATCAGACTGGAAGATCGGGCGGTCAGCCGGTTTGCCATCGCCGCCGAAGAGGCCGTAGATGATCGTCGGGTCGGACTGCAGGCGCATGCCCTTGTTGAGACGGTTGATGAAGACCGAGGCCACATGGGCGCGTTCGTCGTCCTTACCCGTTTCCTTCTCGACGATGGAGGCGAGCGTGACGAACTCTTCCTTGGTGTCGATCGGCAAATCCGGATCGCGCTTTTCCCAGATCTGGTCGATCAGACGTTCCTGGGCGGCGCGCATCTGCGTGACGATCTCCGCGCGGTTCGTGCCGCGGGTGAACTTGTAGGTATCCGGGCGCAGGCTGCCTTCCGGCGGAAGCTCAGCCGGAAGATCCCCTTCGAGCACGGTATCGGCGGCAAGGCGCTGGAACATCTGCTTGACGGTCAGGCCTTCCGGGAAGGACACCGAATAGAGGATCGACTTGCCGGATTCGAGCAGCGCCGTGATCTCCTTCATCGAGGAGCCGGCCTTGATCTCATACTCACCAGCCTTCAGCGTCTGGCCATCCTGCAGATAGGTGGTCGTGACGTAGCGGTAGATGCGGGCGTCCGAGACGATGCCGTTGCGTTCGAGATTGTTGGCGATCTCGGCGAGGCCTGCCCCACTGCGCACCACGAAATTGGAGTTTGCGGCAAGCGGTCCCGGCTTCTGATAGCTGTCCATAACGTAGAAGAAGCCAGCTACGGCCACCACGCAGACGAAGACCGCCATGGTCATCAGGAAGTTGAAGAAGATCACCACCTGGCTGCGCGCCTTGCGAGAACGGCGCGGCGGCTGCGGCACGCGCTCGGGACGCAGCGCCTCGTTGGGCGACTTCGGAATAAAGGGTCCCTTGCCCGGCTGGGTATCGGCATCGCGGCCGAAGGAGACACCGTTGTTCTGGCTACCGCCGTTCTGGCTGTTGTCGGTCACCGGCAATCCTTCTTTGTTTCGCATTCGCGGCTGTTTCGTCCAGCAATGCGGCAAAATCCGGGTCGTCGTCCGGCGCGGGCGCGCCGGGCGTTGGGATGATTTCTATCCGCAGACAGTGGCGGCGGGCAAGAGCATGCCGCCGTCATCCAGAGCAATCACGGGCGGTTGATTGGATCGACCGCCCGTTGCCCGATCAACTCTCGTAGCGCTTCAGCACCAGCGAAGCATTGGTGCCGCCAAAACCGAAGGAGTTGGAGAGCGCGACATTGATGTCCCGCTTCCGCGCCTTGTGCGGCACCAGGTCGATCTTGGTTTCGACCTGGGGATTGTCGAGATTGAGCGTCGGCGGCGCGACGTTGTCGCGAATGGCGAGTGCCGAGAAGATCGCCTCGACGGCACCGGCAGCACCCAGAAGGTGGCCGATCGCAGACTTGGTGGACGACATCGAGATCTTCGACGCGTGTTCGCCAACGAGACGCTCGACAGCGCCGAGCTCGATCGTGTCGGCCATGGTCGATGTGCCATGGGCGTTGATGTAGTCGATATCGCCTGCTGTGAGACCGGCACGCTTCAGCGCCATGGTCATGCAGCGGAAGGCGCCATCGCCATCTTCCGACGGGGCAGTGATGTGGAAGGCATCGCCCGAGAGACCGTAGCCGACAACTTCGGCATAGATCTTGGCGCCGCGCGCCTTGGCATGCTCCAGCTCTTCTAGGACCACGATGCCTGCACCTTCACCCATGACGAAACCATCACGGTCCTGGTCATAGGGGCGCGAGGCGGCGGTCGGGTCGTCGTTGCGGGCTGTCGACAGCGCCTTGCAGGCGGCAAAGCCGGCCAGCGAGATGCGGCTGATCGGGGACTCGGTGCCACCGGCGACCATGACGTCGGCATCGCCGAGCGCCACGAGACGGGCAGCGTCACCTATTGCATGCGCGCCGGTCGAGCAGGCCGTCACCACAGAATGGTTCGGGCCGCGCAGCTTGTGACGGATCGAGACCTGGCCGGAGGCAAGGTTGATCAGACGGCCGGGAATGAAAAACGGCGAGAGGCGACGCGGGCCCTTGTCGCGCAGGATATGACCCGCCTCGACGATGCCTTCGAGGCCGCCGATGCCGGAGCCGATCAGCACGCCTGTCTGGCACTGGTCTTCATAGGTGGTCGGCTCCCAGCCGGCATCCTTGAGCGCCATGTCGGCAGCGGCCACCGCATAAATGATGAAATGGTCGACCTTGCGCTGCTCCTTGAGCTCCATCCAGTCGTCAGGATTCCAGGCGCCCTCACCTTCGGTCGGGATGCGGCAGGCGATCTTGGCGGGAAGGTCATCGACCTCGAATTCCGTGACCAGACGTGCGCCACTCTGGCCGGCAAGAAGCCGCTGCCAGGTCAGTTCCGTTCCACATCCCAGAGGCGATACCATGCCGGTACCGGTGATGACGACACGTCTCATCGTGCGAAGCCCACCCAATTTATTTGACCGAAGTCATTGTAAACAAAGGTCCAGATACAACAAGGCCCGCTCATCGCGGGCCCAAGCGGACAGGACGGGCTCTCGCCCGCCTTCCGCAGCAATGTGATCGATCAGGCCTGGGCCTTCTCGATGAACTTGACAGCGTCGCCGACCGTCAGGATCGAGTCAGCAGCGTCGTCCGGGATTTCAACACCGAACTCTTCTTCGAAGGCCATGACGAGTTCGACGGTGTCGAGCGAGTCAGCGCCCAGATCGTCGATGAAGCTGGCGCCTTCGACGACCTTTTCAGCGTCTACGCCGAGATGATCAACTACAATTTTCTTCACGCGTTCTGCGATATCGCTCATGTCGGTATCCTCGACCTTCTAAAATTCAGAGGGAGCCTTAATGGCGTCCCTGCCCTGCATTCCGCCAGTGACACTTACGTCCCCACCAGCAAACCCGTTCGGCCCTGACCCAGAGCGGTTTATGCAAACAAAAGCATAAACTTCGGCTCATGAGACGGAGCAACTGCTCACAGTCATGGCCCGCTTAACACGGTTTAAGCGCGCCGCAAAGCCAGAAATTCGCCCCTTTGCCTCGGTCAACATCCTATTGCAGAGGGGCTCTTTCCGGCAATCTAATCAGATCATCGCCATGCCGCCGTTTACGTGCAGCGTCTGCCCCGTCATGTAGGAGGCTTCATTGGAGGCAAGGTAGACGACTGCAGAGGCGACTTCGGCGCCGGTGCCCATGCGCTTCATGGGGATTGCACCCATGATGGCTTCCTTCTGCTTGTCGTTCAGCTTGCCGGTCATCGCGCTTTCGATGAAGCCCGGTGCTACGCAGTTGACGGTCACATTGCGGGTCGCGATTTCCTGGCCGAGCGACTTGGTGAAGCCGATCATGCCTGCCTTGGAGGCGCAGTAGTTGGCCTGGCCCGGGTTGCCGGTAACGCCGACGACGGAGGTGATGTTGATGATGCGGCCGAAGCGGCGGCGCATCATCGGATGGGTCAGTTCGCGCGTCAGGCGGAAGACGGCTGTCAGGTTGACTTCGAGAACCGCGTCCCAGTCGGCATCCGACATGCGAACGAACAGGCCGTCCTTGGTGATGCCGGCGTTGTTGACCAGAATGTCGACGCCTTCGAGTTCAGCTTCGGCCTTCTCTCCAAGTGCCTTCACTTCGTCGCGGTCGGACAGGTTGGCCGGGAAGATCTTCACGCGGTCGCCGAGATCGGCGGCCAGCGCTTCGAGCTTTTCGACGCGCGTGCCATGGAGGCCGACGATGGCGCCCTGGGCATGCAGCTGCCTTGCGATTTCCTCACCGATGCCACCGGTTGCGCCGGTGACGAGGGCCTTGCGGCCGGTCAGATCGAACATGATCGGTTTCCTTCTTGTTCGTTAGAGCGTTCAGCCATTCAGGGCAGCGAGCGCTGCGTCGATGTCGGCCGGACCGTTCACAGCGACGCCATTGATGTTCTTGTCGATGCGGCGAGCGAGACCCGTCAGGACCTTGCCGGCGCCGATTTCATAAAGCGTGGTCACGCCATTGGCGCCGAACCACTCGACCGTTTCGCGCCAGCGCACCTGACCGGTCACCTGCTCGACGAGCAGATCGGCGATCTCGGCAGCCGACGTGACGGGGGCTGCACGCACATTGGCGATCAGCGGCACGACCGGATCCTTCTTTTCGACCTTGGCCAGCGCTTCGCGCATGGCATCTGCCGCCGGGGCCATCAGAGCAGAATGGAAGGGTGCGGAGACCGGCAGCATGATGGCGCGCTTGGCGCCCTTTTCGGTGGCGAGTGCTGCTGCCTTCTCGACAGCGGCCTTGCCGCCGGAGATGACGAGCTGCCCGCCGCCATTGTCATTGGCGATCTGGCAGGGACCAAGCGCCGAGGCTTCCGCGCAGATTGCCTGCACATCGCCGTGCTCAAGGCCGATGATGGCGGCCATCGCGCCCTCACCCACCGGGACCGCTGCCTGCATGGCATTGCCACGAATGCGCAGGAGACGCGCGGTGTCGCCGATGGAGAAGGTGCCGGCAGCGCAGAGCGCGGAATATTCGCCTAGCGAATGGCCGGCGACATAGGCAACCTTGGACTTGAGATCCAGGCCCTTGGCTTCCAGCACGCGGATGACGGCCATCGACACGGCCATCAGCGCCGGCTGGGCGTTGGCGGTCAGCGTCAGCGTCTCTTCCGGACCGTTCCACATGATGTCGGAGAGCTTCTGACCGAGAGCCTCGTCGACTTCCGCGAAGACGGCACGGGCTTCCGGGAAACTGTCCGCAAGGTCCTTGCCCATTCCGACTGCCTGGCTGCCCTGGCCCGGAAAAGTGAATGCGACTTTCATAGAGAGGGATCTCCTAATTCAGCAAACCTGCCCCGATCATGCGAACATCCTGCGGGACACATCATCAAATTGTTGACAGGCCCGGCTGGACAGCCGCAAAGGCGCCACTATCTCCGAGCTGACGCCCGGGGGCCGCTGTCCGATATACACTCGGATCCGTAGATCCGCGCGAACGCGACCGCCATAGCACAAAGAGATCGAAAGACAATATGAAACTGGAACGCCTCCTGGTTACTTCCGACTTGCTGCGCGTTACCGGCAAGGCCCAATCTCGTACCGGTTTCAAGACCAATACGGAATTCTTCCTGGCCCTTCTCGGTCCGCAGCTCAGGGCCGCAACACGGCTGCCGATCGGTCTTCTGGAATGGGATGACACAAGCGATTTCGACGGCAGCAAGGTCTACGAGGCCATGGGCCTCACGGCGGACGCCACCGGCTGGGCGGAACTCTACGATTCCGCTCCGAACGCCGCGGCCGTCGCTGCATTTGCCCCGCATGTCGAAGGCGCACTTATCATCGGCTTCGAGCTGCCGCCCTTTGTTCAGCGGGTCCTCGATCGCCTCGGCGTCCCCTATGTCGATGCGCGCTGGCACCCCTTGCGCTTCCTCGACGACATCTTCTTTGGTTTTCACAGCAATATCGAAGCTGTGGTCGACGCCATGGAGCCGTATCACCTGACGGCTGAAGAGGTTGAGATCCATGTTGGCATGCATCAGGCCTCTGCCATCAGGCGTCAGGGTTTCGACACGCTTTCAACGGATTTTGACCGCCTGCTGATCGGCCAGACGCCCTTCGACAGCTCGCTCATCCATGCCGGACGCATCGCCACCTGGGACGCCTATGAGCCGGTTCTGGAGAACCTCCCGGCAGACAGCAAGACGGGATATCGACCCCATCCGTTCTCGCCGGAGCCCGTCGCTTCGCTCCGCGCCCTGCTTACGCGCCACGGCATCGGCATTGCCGATAGCGGATCGGACATGTACCGGCTGCTCGCCACCGGCAGCATGAAGGAGCTGATCAGCCTGAGCTCCGGCACGCTCATCGAAGCGGCCTTCTTCGGCATTCCGGTCCGCAGGCTTCTGCCCGAGCGACAGGCTTACCTGCCCCACCCGCCGAAAGTCCGGCGGACGGAAAACGATCAGACCGCCTATGCCGGCGTCTACCACGCGTTTCTCAGCATCGACTTCTGGGCGGATATCCTGCGTCCCTTGCTGGGTGAGACCTATCGCAATGAGCGGCCTCTCGCTTTCCGGGCCGATCGTCTGCGACAGATCAACGGTTCCTATTGGGGATATTCGGGATCCGGCGGCCAGAACCTTGTCATGTCCTACAACAGGCCGGAATGACCGAGCCGTCTTGATGTTGTGACCTGACCGGACGTAGTTATTGCAATAAGCAATTTCCCACCTCCCGCCAAAAACCAATCCATTGCAGAAAGCCCAAGACTATGAAGATGAACCGGCTCGGCCGAACCGATATCCTTGTTTCCGAAATCTGCCTGGGCACCATGACCTGGGGCTCGCAGAACAGCGCCGAGGAAGCCTTCGCGCAGATAGACTACGCGCTGGAGCATGGCGTCAACTTCTTCGACACGGCAGAACTCTATCCCACGACGCCGCTTTCGGCCGAGACCTATGCCGATACGGAGCGGCTGATGGGCGACTGGTTCGAAAAGACCGGCAAGCGCGATCAGGTCGTGCTCGCGACCAAGGTTGCCGGTCCCGGCCGCCCCTATATCCGCGAGGGCAAGCCGATCACGGGTGCCGTGGTCAAGGAGGCACTCGACGCCAGCCTGACGCGGCTGAAGACCGATTATGTCGACCTCTACCAGATCCATTGGCCGAACCGCGGCCATTTCCACTTCCGCGGCGCATGGAACTATAACCCCTACAAGCAGGACAAGGCGCAGGCAGCCTCGGACATCGCGGAAATCCTCGAAGCGCTCGGCGACTGCGTGAAGGCCGGCAAGCTCAAGGCATTCGGCCTTTCGAACGAAACGACCTGGGGCACGCAGAAATACCTGTCGCTTGCCGAGGCGAAGGGTCTGCCGCGCGTGGCGACGATCCAGAACGAATACAACCTGCTCTACCGGCACTATGACCTCGACCTCGCCGAGCTCTCGCACCATGAAGATGTCGGCCTCCTCGCCTATTCGCCGCTCGCCGGCGGCATCCTGTCGGGCAAGTATCTCGAGGGGCAGAAGCCGGCAGGCTCGCGTGGCTCGATCAACGGGGACATCGGCGGCCGCCTCGTGCCGCAACAGCAGGCAGCGACCCGCGCCTATGTCGACCTCGCGAAGAAGCATGGGCTTGATCCGTCGGCCATGGCACTCGCCTTCTGCCTGACGCGCCCCTTCATGGCCTCGGTCATTATCGGCGCGACCACGATGGACCAGTTGAAGGTGAATATCGGCGCTGCCGATCTCAAGCTTTCGGACGACGTCATGACGGCGATCGCGAAGATCCATCGCGAATACCCCATGCCTATCTGAGGACTTGAATTTCGTTGGTCATTCAAACCAACAAAATCGTGAACACATGTGACCTACACATCGCCGCCGCGCATCACCACTTGCGGCGGCGATCGAAATAGGGCCTGCGGGCCATGGATGATGGGGGACTGACTTGGATTATCTGTTCGTTGCTGGAGGCCTGGTCGGCCTTTATTTCGGAGCCGAGTGGCTATTGCGCGGCTCGATCGCGCTCGCACAGAAGCTGGCCATTCCGACACTGATCGTGTCGCTGGTCATCGTCGGCTTCGGAACCTCGATGCCGGAACTGCTCGTTTCCGTGCGCGCCGCCATCAGTGGCTCCTCCGACATCGCCCTCGGCAACGTGGTTGGCTCGAATACGGCCAACATCCTCCTGATCATCGGCGCCTGCGCCATGATCTTCCCGATCACCCAGTGGGACAAGGGTGTCAAACGCGACACCTACGTGATGATCGCCGCAGCCGTTCTGCTTCTGGGTCTGGCACAGTTCCCAGCCATCGGCCGTCTGGCCGGCCTGATCATGGTCGCCGTGCTTCTGGCCTATGTGGTCTATGCCTATGTGAACAGCAGAGGCAGCGTCGAAGAAGCCACGGACGAAGAGGTCAAGCACGAGACTTTGAGCAACGCGTTTACGACCTTGCTGATCCTTGGAGGCCTCGGCACCCTCTTCGTCGGCGCGGAATTGCTGGTACGCGGTGCGACCAACCTCGCGCGTGACTTCGGCGTCTCGGAAGCCGTTATCGGCCTGACCGTGGTTGCCGTCGGCACGTCCCTCCCGGAACTTGCCACCGGCATCATGTCGGCGCTGCGCAAACATTCGGACATCATGATCGGCAACATCGTCGGATCGAACATCTTCAACATCCTGTTCATCCTCGGCGTCACCTCCGTCATCCAGCCGATCGTCGTCGCACCGCGCTTCGCAAGCTTCGATATTCCGGTCATGCTGGGCGTTACCCTCGGCTTTGCCTTCCTGCTTCTCGCCCATCTTGGGGTCCGCAGGCTGACGGCCGGCGCGATGCTCGTCGCCTATGTGGGTTACACGGTTGCGCTGGTTCAGGTATAAAGCCTAGCAAACCGCCGACTATCGACAGGGCCGCCGGCAGAAAATGCCGCGCGGCCCTTGCTTTTGTGGCCAATGCGCGTATAAGCGCGCCGTTCACAACACCCGGTCCTCTGGCTGGTGGCTGAACGGAGGGCTGGCAGGCCGATAAGGCTTGCAGCAGGAACCATAAGGGTTTCCGGCCTCCCGTGTCTCCGCTCTCGACCGTCTCGAACACACTACTTTTCTTGCCGCGGCGCATGCCGCACAGGAGCAGTCTGTGAGGCTTAGCGCCGGATCCGGGTGACGACAACCGCAAGAAAAGGCAAAGCTTACATGGCTCTTTACGAACACGTATTCCTTGCCCGGCAGGATATGTCCGCTCAGCAGGTTGATGCCCTCGTCGAACAGTACAAGGGTGTCATCGAAGCTAACGGTGGCAAGGTCGGGCGCGTAGAAAACTGGGGCCTCAAGTCCCTGACCTACCGCATCAACAAGAACCGCAAGGCTCACTACGCCCTGATGGACATCGAAGCTCCGGGTGCAGCGATCCACGAAATGGAACGCCAGATGCGCATCAACGAAGACATCCTTCGTTACATGACCATCGCCGTCGAAGCCCACGAAGAAGGCCCGTCTGCCATGATGCAGAAGCGCGACCGTGACGACCGTCCGCGTCGTGACGGCGACGACCGTGGCCCGCGCCGCGATTTCGGTGACCGTGGCGATCGTGGTCCGCGTCCGGACCGTGGCCCGCGCGAAGGTGGCTTCGAGCGTCGTCCGCGCGAAGACCGCGCGTAATCTGAGCAATAGGAGAACACACAATGGCTGATGCATCCTCTTCTCAGGCACGTCGTCCTTTCCATCGTCGTCGCAAGACCTGCCCCTTCTCGGGCGCGAATGCTCCGAAGATCGACTACAAGGACGTCCGTCTCCTGCAGCGCTATATTTCTGAGCGTGGCAAGATCGTTCCTTCGCGTATCACCGCAGTTTCCCAGAAGAAGCAGCGCGAACTGGCCCAGGCCATCAAGCGCGCCCGCTTCCTCGGCCTGCTGCCTTACGTCGTAGCGTAATCTGATCCGAAGCCTGCCGGCTTTTGCCGGCGGGCTTCATCCCTTCCGCGTTGGGCGCGGATCGGAACCGACCGCCAGATGGCGCGCTTTCGCGACATCCGGCGAAATCCCATGTTGGGGATGCTTGCTCGAGATCGCTCAAGCCCCTCCCCTAACTGCTAGAACCAGCAGGACAGCGACGTTGCAGAAACTGGATGCGAAATTGCTGACGACCGGCTTTGTTGCCGGCATTACCGCCGCCCTGCTCGTGCTGGGTGCTGCGGCACAGCCGACGCTTGCCTCCATTCTCTATGCGGCCTCCGCTCTTCCCGTTCTCATCGTTGGCCTCGGCTGGGGCAATGTCGCGGCAATCACCGCGATCGTGACCGCCGCGCTGCTCGGTACGATCAGCGTCTCGCCGATGTTCGCCTTCGGCATGGCGATCTTTACCCTGGCACCCGCAGGCTGGCTGGCGCACCTGTCGAGCCTTGCGCGTCCGGCATCCGAGATCGGCGGCCCGGACCATTTAATCGCCTGGTATCCGCTCTCCGACATTCTTCTGCAGCTCTGCAGCTTCGTCACGATCGCCGTCGTCGTACTCGGCGTCATCATCGGCTTTGGCCCTGAATTCACCGGCCAGCTGGTGGATGCGATGGCGCAGGCGATGAATGCGCAGGATCCTGCCATGGCACCGGATGCCGTGGCGCTCGAGCAGCTGAAGCGCAGCATGGTCGTGCTTCTGCCGATCATCCAGGGCGGAACCTGGGTGCTGCTGCTCACCATGATGTATTACATCGCCATGCGGATCGTGACGGCTTCTGGCCGCAACAAGCGTCCGCGCGAAGACTTTCCGTCGGCGCTCCGGATGAACCGCAACACGGTCTTCATCTTCCTCGCCGGCATCATCGCCTGCTTCATCGGCGGCGTGCCCGCCATGATCGGGGCGACCGTCTGCGGCACTTTCGGCGCCGGCTTCCTGATGGCGGGCTTTGCTTCGCTGCATCACAAGACACGTGGCAAGGACTGGCGCCTGCCGGCACTCGTGCTTGCCTATCTCTCTTCGATCATGCTGCTTCCGCTCATGATCCCCTTCATCATCGGCCTTTCGGACACCCGACGGACCGTTGCCCTAACGCCGGCCCAAAAGGCCAACCCTTCAAACTCCGATACTGACAACTGAAAGGAACAGGATCATGCAGGTCATTCTCCTCGAACGCATCGCAAAGCTCGGCCAGATGGGCGAAACCGTCAAGGTTCGCGACGGCTTCGCTCGTAACTTCCTGCTGCCGCAGGGCAAGGCGCTGCGCGCCAACGAAGCCAACAAGAAGCGCTTCGAATCCGAGCGCGCCACGCTCGAAGCTCGTAACCTCGAGCGCAAGTCCGAAGCCCAGAAGGTTGCCGACGCTCTCTCCGGCAAGTCCTTCATCGTCGTCCGTTCGGCTGGCGAAACCGGTCAGCTCTACGGTTCTGTTGCTGCTCGCGACGTCGTTGAAATCCTGGCTGCCGAAGGCTTCAACATCGGCCGCAACCAGGTCGAGTTGAACACCCCGATCAAGGCTATCGGCCTGCACCAGGTCACCCTGCACCTGCATGCTGAAGTCGAACTCTCGGTCGAACTCAACGTTGCCCGTTCGTCTGAAGAAGCCGAGCGCCAGGCCAAGGGCGAAAGCCTCACCTCCGCCGACGCCATCTACGGCGTTGACGAAGATGCCCTGCGTCCGGAAGACTTCTTCGATCCGGAAGCCGACATGGACGGCGACGAAGACCGCTAAGACCTTTCACACCTTCGGGTGTGGTTCATGAAAAAGCCCGGCCTTACACCTGCAAGGCCGGGCTTTTTCGTATCACGCTACTGATGTCCTCAGGCAGGATCGACGCTCTTGTCGATCCGCACGACCACCGACATGCCGGGGGTCAGAAGACTTGCTGCTTCCTGCATGTCGTCGATCGTGATCCGCACCCCCATGCGCTGAGCGATCTTGACGAAGTTGCCGCTCGCATTGTCCGCCTTGATGACGGAGAATTCGGAGCCGGTCGCCGGCGAGAAACGTTCGACCTTTCCCTTCAGCACGCGCCGATCAAGCGCATCGACCTGGATTTCAACCGGCTGCCCCGCTGCCATGCCAGCGAGCTGGGTCTCCTTGAAGTTGGCGATGATCCACACATCGTGCGGCACGACCGCCATCAACTGGGTACCGGCGGCCACATATTGGCCGACCCGGACACCGACTTCGCCGAGCTTGCCCTCGCGGGGCGCGCGGATCTCGGTGTTTGACAGATCGATCTTCGCCAGTTCCACGGCGGCCTGTGCATTGGCCACGGCCGCTTCGAGCGAGCCACGGTTGACGATGATCGTCTGCAGATCCTGGCGCGACACTTCGACGGCGGCCCTGGCCTGGGCCATGGCAGCACGCGCGCGTTCCAGCGAGGCATGCGCCTGTTCCTGGGCACTGGTGGCCACCACGCCGCTGCGGATCAGGCTATCCTGGCGGTCGGACTGGCTCTGGGCCTGTTCGAGGTCTGCGTTGACTGAATCGACCGCGGCCTCACTGGAAGCGATGCGCGCCTGAGCGGCCGTCTCCTGCTGACGGGAGTTGTCGAGGGCTGCCATCTGGGTGGCAAGCGCTGCCTGCGCCTGAGCGAGCTTCTGGCGATAGATGCGGTCATCGATGCGGGCCAGGAGTTGGCCCTTCTCGACGGTCTGGTAGTCCTGAACCGGCACGTCGACGACATAACCGCTGACCTGCGGGCTCAAGGTCGTGACGTATCCGCGCACATAGGCGTTGTCGGTCATTTCGACCGAACTCGTGAAGGGCGGCAAGCGCCACGCGTATAGCACCAGAGATGTGCCAAGCAGGGCGCCGAGGATGATCAGGATGGTTGCGGGTGTGAATGTCTTCTTCAACATGACGGCGGTTCTTTCGACTTCAGGATTGAGGGACGTGTTCGACCGGCGCGATCCGCGAGATACGGATCCGGCGCCAGGCGAGATGGACGAGCAGCACGACGAGGGCTGCGGTCGTCACAAGGGAAATGAGCAGAAAGGTGTCTGTATAGGCGAGCACATAGGCCTCGCGCGTCACCTGCTGTGAAAGCAGGGTCAGCCCTTCTGCGTTAAGGATGGTCGTGTCGGTGATGACCTTGCGATAAGCACCGGCCAGCTGGCTGACGCGCTGGGCGACCTCCGGGCGGGTCAGCAGAATGTTCTCGACGAGGACGCTCGAGTGGAATTTCTCACGGATGGTGACGAAGGTCCCGAGTGCTGCGGTCGTCAACAAGGCTCCCGTGATCTGGGTGAAGAGAAAGATCACGATGAAGTTGACGATGTAGGCCGGGCCCTTCTGCAGAGCACTCGCAAAGCCCTTCGCCATCACCGGCGGCAGGAACATGGCTGCACCGAAGGCAATCATGCCCTGGCTCAGATACATCTGTTCCGGACGGGTCAGGTTGGTCGCAAGGCTGTCGAGATAGGCACCGCCTGCAATCAGCGAGAGTGCAATCACATGGGCGGTCTCCACGTAGCGCGAAGACATCAGGGCCATGCAGAGCAGCGCACCGCCAACCGAGGCCAGCAGGACAATCGCCCAAAGAACAAACTGCTGGTCGTTGAGCAGGCCAATCTGCTGGAAGAAGCTGACGGCCGTCGACGACTGCTCTGACGAGACGGCGCGGAAGACCAGAAGGACGGCTGCCATATGCAGATTGTCCTTCGAGAAGATCCAGCGGAAATCCAGCATGGGGTTGGTCCGGCGGGATTCGATCAGCGCTGTCATCGACAGGAAGAGGATCGCTGCGGCGAGCAGTGCGCCGAGCCACCAAGTCTCGAACCACCAGTAGAGCCGGCCCAGCGTTAGAAAGACCGCTAGACAGCCGATCCCGACTGCCATCAGCAGGTAGGATAGAATATCGATGCGCTCGATCACCTTGGCGCGCGGCGGCGGCGTGAGCGGCAGGGCAAAGATGATTGCCATCGACACCAGCGCCAGTCCGACCTCGAGGGAGTAGAGGGCGTGCCAACCGTCGAGTTCCAAAAGCCCGGGGGAGATCATGCGTGCGAGCGGTGCCGAGAGCAGCGTGCCGAGAAGCGCGATATTCAGCCCCTGGGTCAGCTTGCGCTGCAGCGGAAAGGCCTCCAGCACATACATGAAGCCGAGGGTAGAGATCGGGGCTGCGGCACAGCCGCTGATGAAGCGCACGACCAAGGCCGAGTGCAGGTCATTGACGAACAGGTTCAGCGCCGACGCCGCCACGAAGAGCAGGATGCTCCATTCCGCAAAGGGCCGCAGCCCGTATTGTGTCCGCACCTTGAAGAGCGCAATCGAGAGCGTGGCATAGGGTGCCATATAGGCGGCCGACAGCCATGCGGCTTCGGCAGCCGTAGCGGAGAACTCGCCCTGCAACTGGAAAAGATTGGCGTTGACGATATTCATCCCCAGCCCCTGGGTGATGAACAGCAGGAGCCCGGAGGCGACATAGATCGCGGCGAGCCATAGCGGCTTTGCCGGCGGAGCAGCCGGAGCAGCGATCACGGGAGCCGTGGTTGCTTCAGCCGACTGGGTGGTTTCGACGACGGTGCTCATGGCAGCACCTTGCCCTGGTCGAGATGCTGCAAATTACGCATCAGCCGCCGGACAACGGAGAGTGCCGTGTCGATATCCTCTTCGGAGATGTCGCTCGCAATCTGTCCTCTCAGATCCGTTGCCAGGACATGCATGCGTTCAAAGGCGAGCTTGCCCGCTGCCGTCATATCGATGCGCTTGGCACGACGGTCTGTCGCGTCTTCGGTCCGCACGATCAGGTCCTGACGCGCCATGCCATCAAGCACCCGCACAAGGGTCGGGGTCTCGATTTCGAGTTCCTCGGCCAGCTCCTTCTGAGTGAGGGGTCCACGGCGGGAAAGCGCAAACAGGGCGCGCGCCCGGGCCAGCGTCAGCCCCTCCTCTCGCACGGCGGCGTCGAAGAAAGCTCTGAGCTTGCGGTTGAATGCCGACATCTCATCGAAAAGCTGTTCGTTCCTGGACTCGCGAGACATGCGTCACGCCTCCTACTAATTAGGTTGCTATCTATATTGACCCTAATTAATTGCCCCTCGGCGAAAATCAACGGCATACATGTGATGGCAGCCATGCGTTGACGGCATGGACGAAATCTGCGATCGGGAACGCTGAGCAGGCACAAGGACAGAAGCGGCTGTGATGCGTGCCCGCTTGCAACGCGTTTTTCCGGCTCAATCCTGCTGCTCGCTCTGCTAGAATAAAGTCCTTCGAGGTCGATTCGGTGAATGTCACAGTCAACCGAAAAGATCGGATCCTTGGGCTTTTTCTAAAGTTGACAGGGCGTGCCTGTGAATCAATGTGGGTTGCGCTGCGAGCCATTTCGCCGCCCCGCTTCTTCGCTATGGTGCAGCCACCGCCGAGACACTGATTGGATGCGAACGAATGAATGATGCTGCGCGCAAACTGAGCCCGGTCCAATCGACCGAGCCGCTCTATCGGGAGGCTCCAAACAACATCGAAGCCGAACAGGCCTTGTTGGGCGCGATCCTCGTCAACAACGATGCCTTCTATCGCGTATCGGACTTTCTCAAGCCCGAGCATCTCTATGAGCCGCTGCACCGGAAGATCTTCGAGGTAGCGTCCGAAATCATCCGCATGGGCAAGACGGCCAACCCCGTCACCATCAAGACCTTCCTGCCGGCGGACCAGAAGGTCGGCGATCTCACGGTTGCGCAGTACCTCGCGCGTCTGGCTTCCGAAGCGGTCACGATCATCAATGCGGAAGACTATGGTCGCGCTATCTATGACCTTGCGCTCCGCCGCTCGCTGATCCAGATCGGCGAGGACGTCGTCAACATTGCCTATGACGCGCCGCTCGACATGCCGCCGCAGGCGCAGATCGAAGACACCGAACGCCGCCTCTTTGCGCTCGCCGAAAACGGTCGTTACGACGGCGGCTTCCAGTCCTTCTCGGACGCGGTTGCCCAGGCCGTCGACATGGCCGGTGCCGCCTTCGAGCGTGACGGCAACCTCTCCGGCATCTCGACCGGCATCATGTCGCTTGATGCCAAGATGGGCGGGTTGCAGCGGTCCGACTTGATCGTGCTTGCCGGACGTCCGGGTATGGGTAAGACCTCGCTTGCCACCAACATCGCCTGGAACATCGCAGCCGCCTACGAACCCGAAGTGCTGCCCGACGGCTCTTTCAAAGCGAAGAACGGCGGCGTCGTCGGCTTCTACTCACTCGAAATGTCGGCCGAACAGCTCGCCACCCGTATCATGTCCGAGCAGACGGAAGTCTCGTCCTCGAAGATCCGCCGCGGTGACATCACCGAGCACGAATTCGAAAAGCTGGTCGGCTTTTCCCAGACCATGCAGAAGGTGCCGCTGTTCATCGACCAGACCGGTGGTATCTCGATCGCCCAGCTCGCCGCGCGTGCCCGCCGCCTGAAGCGCCAGCGCGGCCTCGACTTCCTCGTCGTGGACTATATCCAGCTGATGACCGGTGCCGGCAAGGCGGGTGAAAACCGCGTGCAGGAAATCACCCAGATCACCACAGGCCTGAAGTCGCTCGGCAAAGAACTCGCCGTGCCGATCGTCGCGCTGTCGCAGCTCTCCCGTCAGGTCGAAAGCCGCGAAGACAAGCGCCCGCAGCTCTCCGACCTTCGTGAATCGGGCTCAATCGAGCAGGACGCCGACGTGGTGCTCTTCGTGTTCCGCGAGGAATACTACGTGAAGAACCTTGAGCCGCGCGATCTGGCCGATCCGAAATATCCGGAATGGGAAGCGCATATGGAGAAGGTGAAGGGCACGGCTGACGTGATCATCGCCAAGCAGCGTCACGGACCGACCGGTACCGTCAAGCTCGCCTTCCAGTCGGAATTCACGCGCTTTGCGGACCTCGCCGAGCCGAGCTTCGTTCAATACGAAGAACCATGAGATCAAAGGGCGCCCCGAGAGGCGCCCTTTTCTTTTCCGTCCTTAAAGACTGACAGCTCTCAGGATCGCGACCGTCACCACGCCGCTGGCTGCTGCCGGAAGAAGTGGGAGACGGGTCGCTGCAAGCGCCACCACCGCGCAGCCGATCGTCTCCGCCCAGCCGGTCGCAAAGGCTGTGGGCGCAACCACGGCCATCAGCACCGAGGGCGGAATGGCCGAAAGGATCTCCTCGGCATTCGGCGACAGTTTCAGGAGCCGCCCGACGAGCAGCCCCGCTTGGCGGGTCGCGATGGTGGCAACCGCCATGGCGAGGATCGCAAGGAAGGTGGTCAGGTCGATCGTCATGCATTGACCTCCCGCTTCAGCAGTGATGCCAGGGCTGCGATGGCGACACCACCGAGAGCACCGCCGAGAATGTACCAGACACCTGGCACGTAGCGGTGCACCAGAAGTGCGCAGGCGCCACTGCCGATCAGAATGAGACCGGTGCGACGACCGCGCCAGAAGCCGGCAATCAGGATGACGAAGACAGCGGGGAAGACGAAGTCCATGGCGATCACGGCCGGGTCGCCAACCAGACGTCCCAGAAGCGCACCTGTTAGCCCCGAGAGCACCCAGGCCGCATAGAAGGGCAAGGCAGCGCCGAAAAACCAGGCGGGCGTCAACCGATACTCGCGGGCGCGAAATTCTGCGACGGCCCAGATCTCATCGGCAAGGAAGAGCATCGCCATCACCTTCTGCCGGCCTGAGAAGTTTGCCATGCGCCGCGAGATCGAGGCTCCCATCAGCACATGGCGGATGTTGACCAGAAGCGCGGCCATACCCAGCGCCGCCATGCTCGCCGGATGGGTCCAGATGTCCATCGCCACGAATTGGGAACCACCGGCAAAGACCAGCGCACTCATCAGCATGGCCTCGAGCGGCGACAGCCCCTTGGTGGCGGCAACGGCGCCGAAGACGAGACCGATCGGCACGACGGCGACCGTGAGCGGAAGGATGGCCTGAAAGCCCTGGCGCATCTCCAGGCGTGTCGCGGATGTCATAACGTCTCCCATGCGAGTTTACATCGCCGGGATAGATGTGTCAGTGGCCGGGGTCTTGAAGGAAAGTGATCAGCCGGCGCGGAAGACGGCTGGGGTCAGCCCCGTGCGCGCCTTGAACTGGCGGGTCATATGCGCCTGATCAGCAAAGCCACAGGCGGCTGCCGTGTCCGACGGAGTCGCACCGGAGCGTAGAAGATGGCGGGCATGGCGGATGCGCATATCCGTCTGGAACGCATGCGGCGTGATGAAATACTGCTTGCGGAAGGCGCGGATCATGTGAGCGCGGCTGAGGTTCGCCACTTTCGCCAACATTTCGAGGCCGATCTCCTCATCGAAATGGGCGGCGATATGGTCGCGAACCCGGCGCATGGCGAGCGGTTCGCTGTGATCAGGCGCGCGGATGATCTCGCTGCCGTGGCGGGCAAACATCGTGGCGAGCACGCAATACATGCTCTCCTCGCCTTCGAGCGCTGCGACCTCGCCGCTCTCGATCCGGCGATGGGCAAGGTTGAAGGCATTTGCGAGCTCCGGATCGGTCAGGAGTTGGCGACCGAAGCTCGGCATGCCATGGAAGGCGCGGCCCGTTACGTCCTCGATGATGTCGGTCAGAAGCGCGACCTCGGGATAGATCATCCTGTAGCGATAGCCGTCCGGCGCACCGGGCTGGCCGTCATGGATCTCACCCGGATTGATCAGGTAGAGCGCGCCGGGGCCCGTGTGTTCGCGCGTGCCACGAATGCTTGCCACCTGGCAGCCGACCTCGATCGCGCCGATCGAAAAGGTGTCGTGCGAATGCGGCGAGAATTCATGGGTGATGAACGAGGCTGTCAGGCATTCCATGTCGCGGAAACGACCGTCTCGCCAGAAGCGGGTTCGCTCCTTGCGTGAGACCGGATTGGCCTCGGCGGCCTCCTGCTGCGAAACACTGTGCATAGCAGCATAATATCGAGGCGCCACATTTTCGTCTTGAAGAAAAGTGCTAGGGTCGGCGCATCGATCAACTGACCCGAAGCCTTCATGACAGACCGTTTTACCATTCTCGACGCGCCGGAGGAGTTTCTTTCGGCACCGCTGCGCCTGACCGTGGATCTCTCGGCGATCGCCGAGAACTGGCGAGAGATGGCACGCCGCTCCGGCAAAGCGCGGGCTGCTGCCGTCGTCAAGGCGGATGCCTATGGTCTTGGCATCGAGGATGTTGGCCAGATGCTCTACCGGGCCGGTGCCCGCGACTTCTTCGTCGCCGTGCCGGCCGAAGGCGCGACACTCCGGCCTTATGCGCCCGAAGCCCGGATTTTCGTGCTGTCGGGCATCTGGCCCGGTCAGGAAGAGATCTTCTTCGAAAACGATCTGGTTCCCGTGATCGCATCGGAAGAGCAGCTTGCCTTCTGGATGGCTTTGCTCACCGAGCGCGGCCCCTACCCTTGCGCCCTGCATGTTGATACCGGCTTCAACCGTCTCGGCCTGCCAATGGCTGATGCGCTGGCGCTGACCGACGATGTTTCGCGTCCGGCAAGCCTTGATCCGGTACTTGTCATGAGCCACCTCGCCTGCGGCGATGATCCGTCTTCGCCGATGAACCGCCAACAACTCGAGAAATTCCGCAAGGTTAGCGCGGCTTTCGAAGGTGTTGATTCCAGTCTCTCGGCTTCGGCCGGTATCTTCCTCGGCTCCGACTACCACTTTGATCTGACCCGGCCGGGTATAGCGCTCTATGGGGGTGAAGCCGTAAACGGCGCAAAGAACCCCATGCAGCCGGTGGTCAAGGCCGAGGCCCGGATCCTGCAGATCCGCGAGTCCAAGGCGGGCGAAAGCGTTTCTTACGGCGCAACGCATGTGCTCGGCCGCGACAGCCGTCTCGCCGTAGCAAGCGTTGGGTATGCCGACGGCTATCTGCGCAATCTCTCCGGCTCCGGCATTGCCTTGCGCGACACTGGTCTTACCGGCGCTCATGGCGTCATTGGCGGCAAGCGCATTCCAGTCGTCGGGCGGGTCACCATGGATCTCACCATCTTCGACGTCACCGATCTGCCTGACAATGCGGGGCGTAGCGGCGATTACGTCGAACTTCTCGGCCCCTCGATGCCGCTCGACGACGTCGCCCGCGCCGCCGGCACGATCGGCTATGAGATGCTGACGGGGCTGGGCCTGCGCTATGAGCGCATCTACCTCGAGGGGGAAGACTGAGGTATGGTGCAAGCAGATTTGTTCTGCTATTGTTCCAGACAATGGAGCATCCAATGACTGATGAACATCTCGCTCACTCGACTGTGCAGCTAGAGCTCGAACCAGACGAATCCGCATTCATCGAGCGGCAGGTGAGCAACGGCGCCTATGCTTCTGCGGAGGACATGCTCCGCGCGGGTCTGCGCCTGCTAGCCCAGAACGAGCGTCGAGAGCGGATTGCAGAACTTCGGTCGATGATCGATGAAGCCGACCGATCCGTACAAGCTGGGGACTTCAAGGAGTTTTCCAATTCGGGCGACCTCACTGCCTTCATCGTCGCCGAAGCGAAAGCACGACGGTGAACAGCAGTTTCGGTCGACGCTATCGACTGTCGCGCCAAGCCGTCGAGGATCTGATCCAGATCTACAATTACTTCTATGAGCGAAGCCCTGTTGCGGCCGAGCGTTTCACCCGCGATATCGAGCAGAAGATCACGGACCTTGCAGAATCCAGATATCCCGGGGTCTCGCGTGACTGGCTGAAACCCGGCTTGCGCGCATTTCCCTATCGCCGTCGATGCATCTACTTCCGTATCGTCGCAGACACTCTGGTAGTCCTCCGTATCACGCATGGACGACAAGACATCACGCCCGACACTTTCACCGAAAGCGATACGTAATTCATGGCCAAAGCCAAGACCCAATTCATCTGCCAGAACTGCGGCACGGTGCATTCCCGCTGGGCGGGCAAATGTGACGGATGCGGCGAATGGAATACCATCGTCGAGGAAGATCCCATGGGCGGGATCGGCTCCGGCCCCGGCAAGGCACCGAAGAAGGGCCGGCCCGTCACGCTCACCTCGCTGTCCGGCGAGATCGAGGAAGCACCGCGCATACCGACCGGCATGGACGAACTCGACCGTGCCACCGGCGGCGGTTTCGTGCGCGGCTCGGCGGTTCTCATCGGCGGTGATCCCGGCATCGGCAAGTCGACACTGCTGATGCAGGCGGCAGCAGCCCTGTCGCGGCGCGGCCATCGCGTCATCTATGTCTCGGGCGAAGAGGCAGTCGCGCAGGTTCGGCTCAGGGCACAGCGTCTTGGTGCTGCCGATACCGACGTGTTGCTCGCCGCCGAAACCAATGTCGAGGACATCCTTGCCACGGTTTCCGAGGGCAAGCGGCCAGATCTCGTCATCATCGATTCGATCCAGACGCTGTGGAGCGACACGGCCGACAGTGCGCCGGGAACCGTGACCCAGGTGCGCACCGGCGTGCAGGCGATGATCCGCTATGCCAAGCAGACCGGGGCGACCATGGTGCTGGTCGGCCATGTCACCAAGGAAGGCCAGATTGCCGGTCCCCGCGTCGTCGAGCACATGGTCGATGCCGTCCTATATTTCGAGGGCGATCGCGGCCATCACTACCGCATCCTGCGCACGGTGAAGAACCGCTTCGGACCGACGGACGAGATCGGTGTCTTCGAAATGTCCGACAAGGGTCTGCGTGAAGTCGCCAACCCTTCCGAGCTCTTTCTCGGCGAGCGCAACGAGAAAGCCCCCGGTGCCGCCGTCTTCGCCGGCATGGAAGGCACGCGCCCCGTGCTCGTCGAAGTCCAGGCGCTGGTGGCTGCGACCTCGCTCGGCACACCCCGTCGTGCCGTGGTCGGCTGGGATTCCTCACGCCTCGCCATGATTTTGGCGGTATTGGAGGCGCATTGCGGTGTGCGGCTTGGGCAGCATGACGTCTATCTGAACGTCGCCGGCGGCTACCGGATCAGTGAACCGGCAGCCGACATGGCGATTGCTTCGGCTCTGGTTTCATCGCTGGCCGGTCTTGCCCTTCCGGCCGATTGCGTCTATTTCGGCGAAGTCAGCCTGTCAGGGGCGGTGAGGCCGGTGGCCCACACGGCCCAGAGGCTGAAAGAGGCGGAAAAGCTTGGTTTCTCCGCCGCGGTCTTGCCGGCTGCCTCGCCGGACCTTCCCAAAGGTTCGAAGGGCAAATGGAGGGAAGTGGACAGCCTTCCCGATCTCGTGGCGCGGATCGCCGGTTCCCGGCTGAAAGCCCCCACGGATCAGGAGGACGGTTGATCCGGTCCGACGCGTGTGATCCACGCGTTCCGGCGGTATCGCGGTGACATCAATGCCGGCTTTTGCCGGTGGCCCTGGAGTTGGAATTTATGCCCATCACAATTTTCGACGGTATCGTCATCGGCGTCGTCCTGTTTTCAGCGGTGCTGGCGATGGTGCGCGGCTTTTCGCGTGAAGTGCTCTCCATCGCAAGCTGGGCAGGCTCCGTCGCGGCCGCCTATTACCTCTATCCGCTGCTCGTCCCCTATCTGATGAACTATACCAGCGACGAGCGCATCGCGCTTGCCGGCTCGGCGGGCATCATCTTCCTGATCGCCCTGATCATCATCTCCTTCATCACCTCGCGCATCGCCGATTTCATCATCGACAGCCGCATCGGCGCGCTCGACCGGACGCTCGGCTTCCTGTTCGGTGCTGCCCGCGGCCTGCTTCTCCTCGTCGTCGCCGTCGCCTTCTGGAACTGGCTGATCGATTTCCGCCAGCGTCCCGACTGGGTCAACGAATCCAAGTCGAAGCCCTTCCTCGATTCGCTGGTTCTCAAGCTGGAAGCCGTATTGCCTGAGGATATCGAGCCGCAGATCCGTGAACGCATCCTTGGCCGCGAAGATACCGAAGCCGGAACTGCTGGCGAAACGGCACCTGCCGAGCAGGCGCCCGCCGACCAAGCCCCGGCCGAACAGGCTCCGGCCCCGAGCAACTGATCGTTTCGCGGCGAACAGCCGCGCGACCTTACGACAAGACAGACGCCGCCGGATCGGGACAGACCGGCGGCTTCCCTGTTCAAAGCATACCACCCGCGTCTGTCCCCGGAGCAAAGGCCCTCGCCATGAAGCAGATCAGCCCTTCTTACGTCGTCTATGGCAATCAGGACGACAAGTTCCATGAAGAATGCGGCGTGTTTGGTATCCTCGGCCATCCGGATGCGGCAACGCTGACGGCGCTCGGCCTGCATGCACTCCAGCATCGCGGCCAGGAAGCCGCCGGTATCGTCTCCTTTGACGGGCGGCAGTTCTACACCGAAAAGCATATGGGTCTGGTCGGTGACCATTATACGAACCCCGTCACCCTGGCGAAGCTGCCCGGGCCTCAGGCCATCGGCCACACGCGCTACTCGACAACCGGGGAAGTCGCGCTTCGCAACGTGCAGCCGCTGTTTGCCGAACTGGAAGAAGGCGGCATCGCCATTGCCCATAACGGCAACTTCACCAACGGGCTGACACTCCGCCGCCAGATCATCGCCACCGGCGCGATCTGCCAGTCGACCTCGGATACCGAAGTCGTGCTGCATCTCATCGCCCGTTCGCGCCACGCCTCGACCACCGACCGTTTCATCGACGCCATCCGCCAGATGGAAGGCGGCTACGCGATGATCGCGCTCACGCGCACCAAGCTGATTGCCGCCCGCGATCCGATCGGCATCCGGCCGCTCGTGATGGGCGATCTCGACGGCAAGCCGATCTTCTGTTCGGAGACCTGTGCGCTCGACATCATCGGCGCCAAGTTCGTGCGCGATGTGAAGAACGGTGAAGTGATCATCTGCGAAACGCAGCCTGATGGCTCTGTCACCATCGAATCCCGCATGCCGGCGCGTCCGCAGCCGGAGCGCGTTTGCCTGTTCGAATACGTCTATTTCGCCCGTCCCGATTCGGTCGTCGCCGGCCGCAACGTCTACACGACCCGCAAAAATGCCGGCATGAACCTCGCGCTTGAAGCGCCTGTCGAAGCCGATGTCGTCGTGCCGGTTCCGGATGGCGGCACGCCGGCGGCCCTCGGCTATGCCCAGCAGAGCGGCATTCCCTTCGAATACGGCATCATCCGCAACCATTATGTCGGTCGTACCTTCATCGAGCCGACCCAGCAGATCCGCGCTTTCGGCGTCAAGCTGAAGCATTCGGCCAACCGGGCGATGATCGAGGGCAAGCGCGTCGTGCTGGTCGACGATTCCATCGTACGCGGCACGACTTCGCTGAAGATCGTCCAGATGATCCGCGATGCCGGCGCCAAGGAAGTGCATATCCGTGTCGCCTCCCCGATGATCTTCCATCCCGACTTCTACGGCATCGACACGCCGGACGCTGAAAAGCTGCTCGCCAACCAGTATCTCGGCATCGAGGCCATGGCGAAGTATATCGGCGCGGACTCGCTCGCCTTCCTGTCGATCGACGGCCTTTACAAGGCGGTCGGCGGCAAGCCGCGCGATCCTGCCAATCCGCAGTTCACCGACCACTATTTCACCGGCGACTATCCGACGCGCCTCGTCGACAAGGAAAGCGAGAAGCCGGGCCGCAAGGAAAGCATGCTCGCCGCCAACGGCTGAGCCACACGACCACTGGGCATCTGACAGGATTTTCTATGACCATCGACCTCAAGGGCCGGATTGCGCTCGTTACCGGCGCCTCGCGCGGCATCGGCTATTTCACCGCGATCGAACTGGCCAAGGCCGGCGCTCACGTGATTGCCTGTGCCCGCACGGTAGGCGGCCTGGAAGAGCTGGACGACGCCATCAAGGCGGTCGGCGGCACGGCAACGCTGGTGCCCTTCGACCTCTCGGACATGGCAGCAATCGACCAGCTCGGCGGTCACATCTTCGAGCGCTGGGGCAAGCTCGACATCGCGGTCCTGAATGCCGGCGTGCTTGGCGTCATCTCGCCGATCGGCCATGTCGAGGCGAAGGTCTTCGACAAGGTCATGACGATCAACGTCACCGCCACATGGCGGCTGATCCGCTCGCTGGAGCCGTTGCTGGTCAAATCCGACCAGGGCCGTGCGCTGATCCTGTCGTCGGGTGCCGCCCACAAGTGCCGCCCGTTCTGGGGCCCCTACTCCGCCTCCAAGGCCGCCGTCGAGGCGCTCGCCCGCACCTGGGCCGCCGAGACCCAGCGCCTGCCGCTGCGCGTTCTCTCAGTCGATCCGGGCGCCACCCGCACCGCCATGCGCGCCCAGGCCATGCCGGGGGAAGATCCCGCGACCCTGCCGCATCCCTCCGAAGTCGCTGCCAAGCTCCTGCCGCTCGTCGGCCCGGACCAGACGGAAACCGGCAAGCTTTACCAGCTGCGTGAAGGCAAGATCGTCGACTACCGGATGCCAGAGTAGGGCCTGCAGGATCGTGCCTGCGGCCTGATCGTCGCCAATTGTCAGGACTGAGCATGACCCCCAGAGACTTTGCCGCCTATGCCTATCTGTCTCTGGCCTGGGGCCTCTCCTTCCTGTTGTTGCTGCATGTGGTCGATGCCTTCGGCTGGATCGGCGCCGTGACCTTTCGATGCTTCATCGCAGGCGCCTTGCTCTACGCGATTGCGCGGCTGATGCGGCGCAGGCTGGATTTCAGCGCCGGCTGGCTACCCTTCACGATGGTCGGGGCCACGACCGTGGCTGGGCAACTGATCGGGTTGTCCTATGCGACACCGCTGATCGGCACCGCCATGGCTGCGATCTTCGTTGCCTCTATCCCGCTTTTCTCCATGGTCATCGCACAGGTCTGGGGTCTGGAGCGGATCACGCAGGCGCGTGTTGTCGGTCTGGTGCTCGGCACAATCGGCATCATGATGCTGGTCGGCTTTCCGGCCGTGCCTGTCACCGGCGCCTTCCTGCTCGGTTGCTTCGCCATGATCGGCTCGACCTTCTCCGCAGCCTTCGGCAGCAATTATGCGAGCCGATATCTCTCTGACACGGGACCATGGGAAGTCACCACCGGTTCCTTCATCGCTGGCGGCATCCTGACGCTACCGCTTCTGTGGTTCGTGCCGGTGCCAGGCACGCCTGCCGCCATCGATTACGTCTATCTGCTGGCTCTTGCCGCCTTAATGAGCGCCCTCACCTATGTGCTCTATTTCGGCCTTGTCAAAAGCATCGGGGCAACCGCTGCGATCAGCGTGGAATTTGCCGTGACGGTGGTGGCGGTTCTGGTGGGTGGCCTAGTGCTCGACGAACCGCTGACCATGCTTCAGCTCTGCGGCGGAGCCGTGATCATCATCGGATGTGCGCTGGTGCTCGGGCTCGTTCGCCTGCCGCGGGCTGCCGCCTGATCAGTTGCTGCGGCGGCGGATGCGGGCGAGCGAACGACGAGGCGCGCCGACAGCGAGCGCCAGTGTCTCGACTGTTTCGTTGAGCAGGACCGTCGGCTCATAGAGACGGACGCAGTTTCGACCATCCGCCTTCGCCCGATAGAGAGCGGCGTCCGCGCCAGCGAGCAGCGTGTCGAGGTCCATGCCCCGTGCATTGGCCTCGCTGACGCCGATGCTCACGGTGACATGCAGGGCAGATGGCCCGGCGATGATCATGTCGGCGACGGCGAGACGCAGATTTTCCGCCACAGCAACGGCCTTTTGGGCACTCATGCGCGGCATGAGACAGCCGAACTCTTCGCCCCCGATGCGTGCAAAGAGCCAGCCCTTCGGCATGCGCTGTTCGATGGCGCGGGAGAAGCCGAGCAGAACCTGATCGCCCGCGGCATGTCCGTAGGTGTCGTTGACCGCCTTGAAGTGATCGATGTCGAGCAGCAGCAGGCTCGCACCGCCCTCCTCCTGCTGCAGGACCTGATTGGCCTGCGTGACAAAGGTGCGTCGGTTGGCGAGATTGGTCAGCGGATCCCGTTCCGATGCCAGGCGGTAGCGATGCTCGTCACGTTCTTTCGCCAGCATCAGCAGGGCAACCAGCGACAGCACGATCATCATGGAATTTGCTAGAACGACAAAGGCAAACCAGGGCGCGGTGGACCCATCGGCGGCGTAAGCCGGACCAACGAAAATGGAAAGCGGAGCCGGTGCCAGCCACACCGCGCCGCGAATGACATTGGCGAGTGCCGCGAGCGACCTTGACGGCAGGGGTTCCGACTTGGCCTTGCGCATCATTTCGCGCGCTGTGAGGAAGCAGTAGGCCGCCACCAGGAAGCCGAGCACGCAGGTCCGGACAGTGATCGACTGATGAAGGATGGGCATGAACCAGAGAACAGCCCAGATGACCAGGCCAACCGATGCCTTGAGGATGGACACGCGTCCGCCTTCAAAGGCGACCACCGCCTGCCAGTAGAAACCGACGGCAAGCACGCCGAGGCCCAGACCAAGACCGGAGGACAAGATGAGAGGCAGTGTTTCGCGCGCGGAATGCAGCAGCATGGCGGCACAGGCAGCCACGCCTGCGGCCACCAGCAACGGCATGATCCGGCTGCCGCGATTGCGAAACCACATGAATATTGTCACGACCGTCGAGATCAGTGTGATCAACGCGTGCACAATCATGATGGTAGGCAGATGCAGGCTGTGGTCCATGCCGAAGATCATCTCCGAGGGCGGGGGAAAGCCTCACTAGAATTGGGGGAGTTATCTTGAAAAAGACTTAACCCGAAGAGTGACTATCCACAGTTGCCACCTGACGTGTGACCTGTTTCGGGACGATGGCATGTGCCCTTGACCAAAATCGCGACGCGCGCCATAACAGCGCCCATGAAAACGAGCCTCTGCATCATTTGCGGGACCATTATTCGCTAGCGCTTCGCTGGCCTGGCCGTTTTCGTCTCCTGCATAGCCCCAGATGACAAACGACCCGGTCCAGCCGGGTACCATTCGTTCTGGGAGTTTCTCATGGCCGGCGGCCTCAAGCTTTACAACACGCTCACACGCGACAAGGTCGATTTCGAGCCGATCGACCCGGACAATGTGCGCCTGTATGTCTGCGGGCCGACCGTCTACGACTTCGCCCATATCGGCAATGCGCGTCCTGTCATCGTCTTCGACGTGCTCTACCGGCTGCTGCGCCACACCTATGGCGCGGACAAGGTCACCTATGTCCGCAACATCACCGACGTGGACGACAAGATCAACGCACGCGCACTGCGCGATTTCGGCGGGCAGATCGCCGATGGGTCGATGAGCCTCAACGAGGCGATCCGGGCCGTTACCGGCAAGACCGAGAGCCAGTTCCACGAGGACGTGGCCTCGCTCGGCTGCCTGAAGCCCACGGTCGAGCCGCGGGCCACCGACAATATTGCCCAGATGATCACGATCATCCAGCGGCTGCTCGACATGGGCCATGCCTATGTTGCTGAAGGATCCGAAGGCCACGAGGTGCTGTTTTCCACTGCCTCGATGGCGGACTACGGCATGCTGTCGAAGCGCAAGCTGGAGGACCAGCAGGCGGGCGCCCGCGTCGCCGTCGAAAGCCACAAGATGAACCCGGCCGATTTCGTGTTGTGGAAGCAGTCCGCCGACACTGAACCCGGCTGGCCGGCGAGCTTCACTTTCGAAAAGACGACCACGCCGATCTACGGCCGTCCCGGCTGGCATATCGAATGCTCCGCGATGGCCGACCGCTATCTCTGGGAAGAGATCAAGGATCGCCTCTCGCCGAAGGCCAAGGCCAAGCCGCATCAGTTCGACATCCATGGCGGCGGGCTCGACCTGATCTTCCCGCACCACGAAAACGAGATCGCTCAATCCTGCTGCGCCTTCGACAACGACCTGATGGCGACGGTGTGGATGCATAACGGCTTCCTGCAGGTCGAAGGCCGCAAGATGTCGAAGTCGGAAGGGAATTTTGTCACGATCAACGAGTTGTTGGCGACCGAGAAATTCGGCGGTCGCCAGTGGCCGGGTGAGGTTCTGCGGCTTGCGATGCTGATGACGCATTACCGTCAGCCGATTGACTTTACCGTCGACAAACTCATTGAGGCGCGCGCCGCACTGGCAAAGTTCAAAAAGTGGGCCTTCGCGGCAGATGAAACAGGCTTTACCCCTGACTACGATTACAGGGCACCACATCCGGATGTTTGCGCAGCGCTGATGGATGATCTCAATACCCCGCTCGCGATTTCCTCTTTGCACCAGCAAGTGAACGAGCTGGCTGACCGACAGAAGCAGGGTGAGCCGGGCCATGATCAGCGTTTGGCTCAATTTCGCGAAAGCATGAGATTGCTCGGGTTCTCAACTGAGGCTGAGGAAGTCAGCGACGACCTCTCTGCCGCCGTTCAGGCGCTGGTCGACATGCGGCTCGAAATGCTGAAGGCGAAGAATTTTGCCGAAGCCGACCGGATCCGCGACGAGCTTGCCGCCAAGGGCATCCAGCTCAAGGACGGCAAGGACAAGGAAACCGGCGAACGGATCACGACCTGGGAGGTCAAGCGGTAGGATGGTTTTGGCTGCGGTGGAATGAGGAGACACGCATGAGCGAGATCCATAGCGGCGGCTGCCAATGCGGCGCGATCCGGTTCCAGGCGTCGAAGCTTGGGCGGCCGTCGATCTGTCATTGCCGCATGTGCCAGAAACACTTCGGCTCCTTCTTCGGCGCCTTCGTCACCGCTGATCAGGCGCACCTGACCTGGACGCGCGGACAGCCGATGCTTTACCGCTCCTCGTCCAAGGTGAAGCGCGGCTTCTGCGGCAAATGCGGTACGCCGCTTTCCTATCATCACCCCAATGGGGTGGAACTTGCGATCGGCGCCTTCGACCATCCGGAGAATTTCGAGCCGCAGGTTCAGGTCAACCACCAGAAGCGCCTGCCGTGGATCGATCATCTCTTCGAGAAGCCCGCCTATTCCAGCCCTGCGATGGAGGAGTTCTTCGCCTCGATCGAGAGCTTCCAGCACCCCGATCACGATACGGCCGTATGGCCACCGGAGGATGAACAATGACCCGTCAGGTGCATTCCGGCGGCTGCCAGTGCGGCGCGATCCGTTACAAGATCGCGGGCGAACTCGGCTATCCGCATATCTGTCACTGCCGCATGTGCCAGAAGGCCAGTGGCAATTTCTTCATGGCGCTCGCCGGCTCCCGACAGGAGGATTTCCTCTTGATGCGCGGTGAGCCGAGCTGGTTCCAATCATCAGACCCGTGCGGGCGCGGCTTTTGCAAGGACTGCGGCACGCCGCTCTTCTTCCGCAGCAAAGGCTCGCCCTACATCAGCGTCACCATCGGCAGTCTCGACAAGCCGGAGCTGGCAGAGCCCATCTCGCAGGATGGCGTCGAGAGCCGCGTTTCCTATTTCGACAAACTTTTCGGCCTGCCCGAGAAGCAGACCGACCGGTCGGACCTTCCGGCGGGCAATGCCGGGATCGCCGCCACATCACGGCAGCATCCCGATCACGATACGGTGGCCTGGCCAACGAAGAGGACATGACATGACGACAGAATTGCGCGGCTTTTATCCTGAGATCGAACCCTATGAGACCGGCATGCTCGATGTAGGCGACGGTCACCAGATCTATTGGGAGCGTTTTGGCACCAAGGGTGCCAAGCCCGCCGTCTTCCTGCATGGCGGCCCCGGTGGCGCCACCGGCCCCGGCAATCGCCGCCTCTTCGATCCCGCTCTCTATGACGTGATGATGTTCGACCAGCGCGGTTGTGGGAAGTCAGTCCCGCATGCCTCGATCGACGCCAACACGACCTGGCATCTCGTGGCCGATATCGAACGGCTGCGCGAGCTGATGGGCGTCGAGAGCTGGCTCGTCTTCGGTGGCTCCTGGGGCTCGACGCTGGCGCTCGCCTATTCCGAGACGCATCCCGAACGGGTGTCAGAACTGGTGCTGCGCGGCATCTACACGCTGACCCGTGCGGAGCTCGACTGGTACTACCAGTTTGGCGTCTCGGAAATGTTCCCGGACAAGTGGGAGCGGTTCATTGCCCCGATCCCGGAAGAAGAGCGCCACGAGATGATGGCCGCCTATCGCCGGCGCCTGACGGGCACCGACCGCGAGGAGCAATTGCGCTGCGCCGTTGCCTGGAGCACCTGGGAAGGCGAGACCATCACGCTTCTGCCCAACCCCGATTATTCCGACCACTTCTATGATCCGGAATTCGCACTGGCCTTTGCGCGCATCGAAAACCACTTCTTCGTCCATGCCGGCTGGCTGGAGGAAGGGCAGCTCTTGCGCGACGCCTACAAGCTCAAGGATATTCCCGGCGTGATCATCCATGGCCGCTACGATATGCCCTGCCCGGCCAAGTATGCTTGGCAATTGCACAAGGCCTGGCCGAAGGCGGATTTCCATCTGATCGAGGGTGCGGGCCATGCCTATCTCGAGCCTGGCATTCTCGACCAGCTGATCCGCGCAACGGATCGGTTTGCGGGGAAGAACTGAAGTAAAGACTGCCCCTCACCCTACCCTCTCCCCGCAGGCGGGGAGAGGACGTGAGATCACCGAGTTGCCTGAGGACGACAGCATGACGCTTGAAAAGATCACCCTGTTCGACACGACGCTCCGCGACGGCCAGCAGACGCCGGGGATCGATTTTTCCGTTGAGGATAAGATCGCGATCGCGGCGATGCTGGATGATTTCGGCTTCGACTATGTCGAGGGCGGCTATCCGGGGGCAAACCCGACGGACACGACGTTCTTTTCCAAGAAGCGCACGCAAAAGGCCGGCTTCGTCGCCTTCGGCATGACCAAGCGCGCCGGCATTTCTGCCTCCAACGATCCGGGCCTCAGCCAGCTCATCCAGTCGAAGGCGGATGCCGTCTGTCTGGTCGCCAAGAGCTGGGACTATCATGTGAAGGTCGCGCTCGGCTGCACAAACGAGGAAAACCTCGAGAGCATCCGTGACAGCGTCAAGGCTGTGGTCGAAGCGGGCAAGCTTTCCATGGTTGACTGCGAGCATTTCTTCGACGGCTACAAGGCCAATCCTGCCTACGCCCTCGCCTGCGCCAAGGAAGCCTATCAGGCCGGCGCGCGCTGGGTCGTGCTCTGCGATACCAATGGCGGTACACAGCCGCCGGAAATCCGGGACATTGTCTCGGCCGTGATTGCCTCGGGCATCCCCGGCTCCTCGCTCGGTATCCACGCGCATAACGACACCGGGCAGGCGGTTGCCAATTCACTTGCTGCCGTCGAGGCCGGCGTGCGCCAGATCCAGGGCACGCTGAACGGCATCGGCGAACGCTGCGGCAATGCCGATCTCGTCACGATCATCCCGACGCTCTGTCTGAAGGAGACCTATTCCTCGCGCTTCGAGACCTCGATCGACCGCGAGAAGCTTGTCGGCCTGACGCGCCTGTCGCGCGCCTTCGACGAGCTGCTCAACCGCTCGCCCAACCACCAATCGCCTTATGTCGGCGGCTCGGCCTTTGCCACCAAGGCCGGCATCCATGCCTCGGCACTTCTGAAAGATCCGAAGACCTACGAGCATGTCGAGCCTGAAAGCGTCGGCAATTTCCGCAAGGTCATGGTGTCGGATCAGGGCGGCAAGGCGAACTTCCTCAACGAGCTGAAGCGCCGCGGCATCACGGTTGCCAAGGACGATCCGAAGCTCGACACGCTGATCTCGGTCGTCAAGGAACGCGAGGCTTCCGGCTACGCCTATGAGGGCGCGGATGCGAGCTTCGAGCTTCTGGCGCTGAAGACGCTCGGCACCGTGCCGGATTTCTTCGCCGTCGAGAGTTTCCGCGTCATGGTCGAGCGCCGTTTCGACAGCCATGGTCGCCTGAAAACAGTCTCGGAAGCGGTGGTCCGGGTGATTGTCGATGGCGAAACCGTCATGTCGGTTGCGGAAGGCGATGGTCCGGTCAATGCGCTGGACATTGCGCTGCGCAAGGATCTCGGCAAATACCAGTCCGAAATTCTCGACCTGGAGCTGGCGGACTACAAGGTCCGCATCCTCAACGGCGGCACCGAGGCGATCACCCGCGTCCTGATCGAGTCCACCGATGCGACTGGCGCCCGCTGGTGGACGGTGGGCGTCTCCGAGAACATCATCGACGCCTCCTTCCAGGCCCTGATGGACTCGATTGTCTACAAGCTGATGAAGAACCGCGAACTCGCAGGTCAGATCGCGGCGGAGTGAGATCGGCGCGCCCAAACGATCGGTCTGCCTGAACGATGCTTCACAGAAATGAATTGGCGCCTGCAACCTTGCGGGCGTAATCCCGTTTCCAAGCATAACAAAAGTCAGGAAACACCATGGCCGACGTCTCCGCTCCTGCCGAGAACCGGGACAGCCTGAATGGCTTTCTCTTCGCGCTCTCGGCCTATCTCCTGTGGGGCTTCCTGCCGCTCTACATGAAGGCGCTCGCGCATATCTCGCCGGCGGAGGTGATCGCGCATCGCATCCTCTGGTCGATCCCAGTCGCCGGCCTGCTGCTGATCATCCTCAAACGCACCGATGAGTTGAAGAAGGCGATGCGCAATCCGCGCATGCTCGGCATGGCCGCCGTCACCGCGACGCTGATCAGCGTCAACTGGGGCATCTATGTCTGGGCGATCGGAACCGGCCATGCGCTGGACACCGCACTGGGCTATTTCATCAACCCGCTGTTCTCGATCTTGATGGGCGCGGTCCTTCTAAAGGAAAAGCTGAAGAAGACGCAGATCGCGGCCTTGGCGCTCGTCGTGCTCGCCGTGGTGATCCTGACTGTGGAAGCGGGCCGTCTGCCGGTGGTGGCGCTGGCGCTCACCTTCTCCTGGGGCTTCTACGCCTTCTTCCGCAAGACATTGCCGATTGGGCCGAACCAGGGCTTCCTGCTCGAGGTGCTGCTGCTGTCGCCGATCGCGCTCGGCTATCTCGTCTATCTCAACTTGCAGGGCGGCGGGCATTTTCTGATGGGCAACATGACCGATACGATCCTGCTCGCCTCGGCGGGGCTGGTGACGGCCGTGCCGCTCATCCTTTATGCCAACGGCGCCAAGCTGTTGCGCCTCTCGACCATCGGCATCATGCAGTATATCGCGCCATCGATGATCTTCATCACCGCCGTATTCGTTTTCAACGAACCCTTCAGCATGGCGAAGGCTGTCGCCTTCCCGCTCATTTGGTCGGCCTTGGTGATCTATACGCTGCCGATGCTTCGGCAGCGCTGATCGCTTCGTCTCAAAGCTTGGAAATCGTCGCCGGGTCGCCTTCGGGCGCTCCGGTCTCGGCCCAGCGCGTTTCGATCGCCGGCACGATATCCTCGATCCTGTCGATAACCAGCGGCCGCACGAGATGAGCCGTGTGGATGAAGCCGGATGCCGACATGTGGTCGACGAGCTCCAGCATCGGCTTCCAGAAGTCATTCACATTGGCAAAGACCATCGGCTTGGCGTGACGGCCGAGCTGGCCCCAGGTCATGATCTCGACGATCTCTTCCAGCGTGCCAATGCCACCCGGCAGCGTCACGAAGGCGTCCGAGCGCTCGAACATGGCGTGCTTGCGCTCGTGCATGTCCTTGGTGATGATCAATTCGTTGAGCTGGCCGAGCGAATGGCGCGTCGCTTCCATATCGACGAGGAATTCGGGTATGATGCCCGTCACGTGACCACCGGCGGACAAAACGCCCGAGGCAACTGCCCCCATGATGCCCTTGGTGCCGCCGCCATAGACCAGGCGGAGGTTGTTTTCGGCCAGTGCGCGGCCGAAATTGCGGCCTGCTTCCATGAAGGCGGGATCGCGTCCGGGCTGAGAGCCGCAATAGACGCAGACGGATCGAATCGGGGTTTTCTGTTCGCTCATACGGGGCAAAAAACAGGCTCGCCCGCTCAAGGTCAACAAAATTGGCTGAAAACCCTTGTCCGGCCGGGTGGATTGATCCATCGCCGCTTGTCGATTCATCGGGTTGACGCTAGCAATTCCAAGGGAATGGCGGCTGTTCCGCCGGGAGACTTGAGAAATGAAGAACCGTGCCCTCTGGGTGGTCCTGCTGGTCCTTGCCATCGTCAGCCTGCTGATGGTGTTCGTCATCATGCCGCGGCTCAACACGCCGACGGCCGATCTGCCAACGGTGAACGCGGCCGCCGATGCGGCGAAGTCCGCAGCCGACCAGGTTCAGGCCACTGCCGAAACCGCAGCCGCCGATGTCGCCGCAACGGCCGCACAGAAGATGGATCGCCTGAAGAGCGAGGCGGTGAAGGCCGTCGACGGCATCTCGGCGCTGTTTGCCGATGGCCGCACGCCCGGCATCGAAGCCTATTCGGCAGCCAAGACGCTGGCCCAGGGCGCACTCGAGGCTCTTTCGACCATCGATATTCCAGAGGGACTGGATACGGCCGTGATGGATGGCATCAAGGCGGTTCAGGCCGATGCCGCGCTGGCGCTGGCGCTCGTTCAGCAACTGCCTGCCGACCCTGCCCAAGCAGCCAACATGGTCGCGTCGATCAAGGACGCGCTTCTCGGCAAGCCGGTCACCCCGGCACCGGTCGCGGAGGCGCCTGCTGATATTGCCCCTCGTTTCGACATCCTCCGCGTCGAGCCGGATGGTTCGACCGTGATTGCCGGCAATGCACTCCCCGGCGCCAAGGTCGAAATCCTCAACGGCAACCAAGTTATCTCCTCGCAGACCGTCGACGGCACAGGCGATTTCGCAGCCGTGCTCGACCAGCCGCTGGCACCCGGCGACCACTCGCTGCAGATCCGGGCCACGGCCCCTGATGGCAATGTCGTCACCTCGGAAGAGGTCGCGACGATTTCCGTGCCGGAAGGTGGCAAGGGCGAACTGCTCGCCATGGTGTCGAAGCCGGGCGAAGCGAGCCGCATGATAACGCTTCCGGGCTCGGACAATGCGTCCACCGCGGCGCCTGCACAGCCCGCAGCAGCAACCGCTCCGGCCGCGACGGCTGGCGGCGTCACCCTGCCGGAACTTCCGGCTGCAGCGAGCGAACTCGCGACCTCTGCACCCGTCATGCCCGGCAGCGCGGAAACCGCGGCTGCTCCTGCCAACCAGCCGACGACCGAGCCCCCCGCATCCCTTCCGGGCGCCACCGAGGTTCAGGTTACCGCCGTCGAGATCGAGGGCGAACGCATCTTCGTGGCCGGTAAGGCACCGGCCGGTGCCACCGTGCGCGGCTTTGCCGACAAGGCCGTGATCGGTGAGGCCGTCAGCGACACGAGCGGCAATTTCGTCATCGAGGGCGAGATGAAGCTCGAAGTCGGAAACCACATCATCGAGGTCGAACTGCTGGATGCGACCGGCAAGGTCGTTGTGCGCGCCTCGGTGCCCTTCGAGCGCCCTGCAGGCGAGCAGGTCTCTGTCGTTGCCCAGACGGCACCAGCTGCAGCAGCTGCTGCGGCAAGCCCGGAACAGGCGGAATTCGAGCGGCTGCGCATCTCGCTGACCAAGGCGATGACGATCCTCGAAAATCTCTTCGCAAACGGTCAGAAGCCGGCACTGGAGCAGGCAGCTGCGGCCCGTTCGGCAACGGAAATCGGCCTCCAGTCGATTGCCGCTTTCCGGGCTGGTCCGAACGCCGATCCGGCCTTCATCGCAGCCGTGGATGCCCATGCCGCAAAGGCGCGAGAAGCCTTGGCACTGCTCCAGCCGATTGCTGCCGGTGATGTCGACGCGCTCGGCGCGGTCTTGCCGAAGCTCGTCGCCCTGATCCGCGATCTGTTGAACGAGCCGACACCGGCAGCGACGGCGGCACCAGCTGCAGAAGCAGCAGCCCCTGCACAATCAGCAGCGGCGGCGACGTCCGAGCCGAAGACGATCCAGCAGGCGCCGCTTGCCCAGAGCGACAGCAGCGTAATCATCCGTCGGGGCGACACGCTCTGGCAGATCTCGCGCCGCGTCTATGGCCAGGGCGTGCGCTACACGACGATCTATCTCGCCAATGAGAACCAGATCAACAATCCGGATATGATCGAGCCCGGCCAGATCTTCACCGTCCCGCGCGATGCGCTGCCGAATGCGGAGGAAATCCACCGCAAACGTCTCCGCGGTGAGGCTGTGAACTAAGCTTTCACAGATCCGTCATTGTATTCGCGCGAGCGAAAACCTAATTGAGTAAGAGCGGCGGTCCTCCCAAGGGATCGCCGCTTTTTGATCTGCATGCAAGCGAGAGGGTCCGGGGATGGCTGAGGCGAAGAAGAAGACGGTATCGGCCGACGACGGCAACCCGATGCAGACCCTCGTCAACCTCTGGCCCTACATGTGGCCGGCCGATCGTTTCGATCTGAAGATGCGTGTGGTCTGGGCCACAGTCTTCCTGATCATCTCGAAGTTTGTCCTGATCCTCGTCCCTTATTTCTTCAAATGGGCGACCGACGCGCTGGATGGCCGGATCGATATGGCAGGTTTTCTGCCGACCTTCCTGCTCGGCGCCGTCGCGCTCGTCATCTTCTATAATCTCACCCGCATCCTGCAGGTCGGCCTCAACCAGCTGCGTGACGCGCTGTTTGCCAGCGTCGGCCAGCATGCGGTGCGCCAGCTCGCCTACAAGACCTTCGTGCACATGCACCAGCTGTCGCTGCGCTTCCACCTCGAGCGCAAGACCGGTGGCCTGTCGCGCATCATCGAGCGCGGCACCAAGGGCATCGAAACGATCGTGCGCTTCACGATCCTCAACTCGATCCCGACGCTGATCGAATTCATCCTGACGGCAGCGATCTTCTGGTGGACCTACGGCTTCTCCTATCTCGGCGTGACCGCCTTCACGGTCTGGGCCTATATCTGGTTCACGATCCGCGCCTCCGACTGGCGCATCGGCATCCGCCGCGCGATGAACGACAGCGATACGGACGCCAACACCAAGGCGATCGACTCGCTCCTCAACTTCGAGACGGTCAAGTATTTCGGCAATGAGGAGATGGAGGCCAAGCGCTTCGATGCCTCGATGGCGAAATACGAAAAGTCGGCGACGCAGGTCTGGACCTCGCTCGGCTGGCTGAACTTCGGCCAGGGCCTGATCTTTGGCATCGGCACTGCGATCATCATGGTGATGTCGGCGCTTGCCGTGCAGCGCGGCGAGCAGACCATCGGCGATTTCGTTTTCGTCAACGCCATGCTGATGCAGCTTTCGATCCCGCTCAACTTCATCGGCTTCGTCTATCGCGAAATCCGCCAAGGCCTGACCGATATCGAGCAGATGTTCGATCTCCTTGAGGTCCAAGCCGAAGTGGTGGACAGCCCCGCTGCCAAGCCGCTGGTCATTGCGCAGGGGGCCATTGCCTTCAAGGATGTGCATTTCCACTACGACCCGGAGCGTCCGATCCTGAAGGGCGTCTCCTTCGAGGTCCCCGCGGGCAAGACGGTCGCCGTGGTCGGACCGTCGGGTGCCGGCAAGTCCACCATTTCCCGCCTGCTCTATCGCTTCTATGATGTGCAACAGGGCTCGATCACGATCGATGGTCAGGACGTGCGGGACATCACGCAGAAATCGCTCCGCGCGGCCATCGGCATGGTCCCGCAGGATACCGTGCTGTTCAACGATACGATCGCCTACAACATCCGCTATGGCCGGCCGGGTGCTGCCGAAGACGACCTCGTCCAGGCGGCCGAAATCGCTCAGATCTCGAACTTCATCAAGGATCTGCCCGATGGCTTCGATACCAAGGTCGGTGAACGCGGCCTGAAGCTTTCAGGCGGCGAAAAGCAGCGTGTCGCGATCGCGCGCACCGTGCTCAAGGCACCGCCGATCCTCATCCTCGACGAGGCGACTTCGGCGCTCGACACCACCACCGAGCACGAAATCCAGTCGGCGCTCGACATCGTCTCCAAGAACCGCACGACGCTGGTCATCGCTCACCGTCTGTCGACGGTCGTTGCTGCCGACGAAATCATCGTCCTCAAGGGCGGGGAAATTGCGGAGCGCGGCAGCCATGCGGACCTGCTGGAGCAAAACGGTCTCTATGCCTCGATGTGGAACCGTCAGCGCGAAGCGACCCAGGCCGAAGAAAAGCTGCGGCAGGTGCGCGAGAGTGACGAACTCGGTGTCGTGGTGCGTCGTCCTCCGGCCATCTAAGCTGACGGACAGCCCGGCCGGCGCTTAATCGGCTTTGCAGAGCCGGTTGCGCCCGTCGCGCTTCGCCCGATAGAGCGCGAGGTCCGCGCGGCGCAGGGCGTGGTCGATGGTTTCCTGCGCCGGTTTGAAATCGGCAAGACCGATGCTGATCGTTCCTGCAGTCCCGACCTCCGTCGAAATCTGGCAGTAGCGGGCGATATCTGCCCGCATGCGATCGAGGATTTCGGCTGCGCGTGCGGCATACTCTTCCGAGAAAAAGGCGAAGAATTCTTCACCGCCGGCGCGAGCAATCAGCACGCCATCGCTCTCATGCGCCCGCAGGGTATCGACGATCGAGCAGAGCGTCAGATCGCCCTCGCCATGGCCGAGCGCATCGTTGATCGACTTGAAGTGGTCGATGTCGATCACGGCGACGGCAAAGGTGCTGGACAGGTTATTGGAGGCCTGCTCGATGGCGGAGGCGGCCGCCTGGAAGAACTTGCGGCGGTTATAGGCATTGGTCAGCGGGTCGCGCTCGGCGGCAGCGGTCAGGCGCGCCTCCAGTTCCTTGCGCTCGGTGATGTCGATCAGCACACCCGCGATACCGCGCAAGCCTCCGTCAGGAGCGGCGACGCAGGCCTTGTGCAGCATGATGTGGCGCATGCCGGTTTCCGGCAGGCAGACATCGGTTTCCACCCTCAGCACGCCGCCCTGCCGCATGACTTCCAGATCCGATTCGCGGTGGGCTTCTGCGACATCCTTCGGCAGGAAGTTGGCCAGTGTCTGCCCGATCACCTCGTCCCGGTGTGTGCCGACAAACTGGCTGAAGGCGGTGTTGCAGCCGAGATAACGACCGCCGACGTCCTTCAGGTAGATGGGAGTGGGCAAATGGTCGAGGCCGGCCTGCCAGGCATCGATATGGTCTTGCAGGGCCTCACGCGTCCGCTCCCGGGCTTCAAGCAGCTTCAGATGCCGTCTGGCACGCAGGAGACAGCGCAGCAGGTGATGCGGGCCGTCCTCCATAAGCAAGTCGTCGGCGCCGGCCTCGAACAGTTTGGTCTGGAATTCGGTACTTGCCTGACCGGTCACGGCGACAACGTAGAGGTTATCTTGAAACTGCGCCCGCAGCCGATGCATCACGTCGAGCGCGACAGTCATCGTTGCATCCAGGAAGCACACGGAAGAGGCCTGGAGCTGATCCAGATTGCGCAAACATGCAGGTCCGAGAGAACCAATCGTCGCAGGTGGCGGCAGGTCGCCCTCGGAATACCAGGCGATCGCGACCTGCGGCGCGGTGTCCGGAAGCGTTTCAATTTTCCTGGCGAGCTGCAACAGTCAGTCCTTGCCCGGAGCTGCCCTTAACGGTGCCGTCATCCGGATCCCCCATTTTTTCATCACCCCTTTTTTAGGGTGCAGTTATTTACAAAATCTCGCCAGGAAACGAACAAGGCATTCTTTTTTTGGGCCAGCGGTGGATTGTCACAACTGGTTTACGCCGGCTTGATTTGACCGTCGGCATTGCCCAAGTGCGGCTTTCAGAGTAGTCACGGGCGACACAATTCAAAGACTGAGGACCCAAATGGACCTGTTCGAAACCATCCGCAAGACGATCGTGCCCGTGCACAAGGAAGGCTATCCCTTCGTCGCGGCCTTCTTCGTCGCATCGCTGGTGCTCGGCTGGATCTGGGATCCGCTGTTCTGGGTCGGCATGGTTCTGACCCTTTGGTGCGCTTACTTCTTCCGCGACCCCGAGCGCGTCACGCCGCAGGACGACGACCTGGTCATCAGCCCGGCTGACGGACGCGTATCCTCCGTGCAGATGTCTGTGCCGCCGGAAGAGCTCAATCTCGGCCGCGAGCCGATGCTGCGCATTACCGTCTTCATGAACGTCTTCAACTGCCATGTGAACCGCGCGCCAGTACGCGGCCGGATCACGACGATCGCCTACAAGGAAGGCCAGTTCCTCAATGCGGAACTCGACAAGGCCAGCATCGACAACGAGCGCAACGGCTTGGTCATTGAAAGCAAGCATGGCCAGATCGGTGTCGTCCAGATTGCAGGCCTCGTCGCTCGCCGGATCATCTGCTGGTCCAATCCGAACGACCCGCTGGATGCCGGCGAGCGTTTCGGCCTGATCCGCTTCGGTTCGCGCCTCGACGTCTTCCTGCCGGCCGGTTTCGAGCCGCGCGTTTCGCTGGGCCAGACCGCCATTGCGGGTGAAACCGTCCTGGCGGAATTTGGCTCGCCCAAGGGGCCGACGATCAGCCGCCGCAGCTAAGGACAGCTCCGATGGAAGAACCGAACCCGATCGCCGAGACCCGTTCCGCAAGCAGCACCGATTCCGGTGCGCGCGGGCCGCGGCTTCGTGAAATCCCGCTTCGGCTCATCGTTCCGAACCTGATCACTGTGCTCGCCATCTGCGCCGGTCTGACCGGCGTTCGCCTGGCCTTCGAGAACCGCTACGAGCTGGCGGTGGCGATGGTGCTGGCCGCCGCCTTCCTGGATGGCATCGACGGACGGGTCGCCCGTATGATGAAGGCGACCTCGAAGTTCGGCGCGCAAATGGATTCGCTCGCCGATATCATCAATTTCGGCGTCGCCCCGGCCCTTGTCCTCTACGTCTTCGTGCTCGATCAGGCCCGGTCGCTCGGCTGGATCGCCGCTCTGATCTACGCGATTGCCGCAGGTCTCCGTCTCGCCCGTTTCAACGTCATGGACGAGCGCGAGACCAAGGCGCCCTGGCAGTCGGAGTTCTTCGTCGGCGTGCCGGCGCCTGCGGGTGCTGCACTGGTGCTGCTGCCGGTTTATCTCGGCTTCCTTGGTGTGGCACCGGTCGGTGCCTTTGCCTATGCGAGCACGGCCTACACGATCATCATCGCCTACCTGCTGGTCAGCCGCCTGCCGGTCTGGTCGGGCAAGTCCGAGACGAGCCATATTCGCCGCGATCTGGTGCTGCCGATGATTCTCGGCGTCGTGCTTTATGTCGCGCTGTTGATGAGCTTTACCTGGGAAGTGCTTGTCGTGACCGTGCTTCTCTATCTCTGCTCCCTGCCCTTCGGTGCCCGAAACTGGCATCGCCGCTACGGCACGCTGACGATCGGCGAAGAATCAGCGGAAAAGGGACTTTCGGAGATAGACCGGGGCGTTTGACCCCATTTTTTGTTCAAAACTGCACAATTTGAGCCCCGCCAAGCCTGAAAACTTGTGCGGGGCTCTCCTTATCTACTCTTTTTCTTCAAATTTGATTTGTGTCACAGCCTCGGTCACGCTTTTGTCATGATCTCCGCAGAGAGAGCCGCGAACAAAAAACACCGGTCAGGAAACACTCCCGAGGAACATGACGATGACGACGCAGAACGACGCCGAGCAGCAGAAGCCGGCAAACGAGAATCTGGCCTTGAATTACCGTCCGCTCGGCCTGAAGGCTGTGCTGGCCGCGGCCCTGATGCTGAAGCGCAAGCCGGCACCGAAGGTCGCCTGAGCGAGCTATCGCCCTAGAACAAGTTCATCTGCCCGTCGTCGGATTTGTCCGCGGCGGGCTTTTGCTTTTTGGGTGCCGGGATCACAGGCGTCTGGAGCTCGGCACCGACATTGGCGACCTTGTTGACGAGGTCCGAGACCGGGATTGCTTCGAAGTAATCCTCATCTGCCGGGCGCATGAGATCGACGATGTCGCGCGGCTCACCATTGCGGCAGTCGAGCCAGCGGGCGAAATTCTGCGGCTCGATTACCACCGGCATGCGGTCATGGATCTCGCCGATCGTGCGATTGGCCCCAACGGTCAAGATGCAGCCCGTATCGAGCTCCGATCCGTCCTTCGACATATAGGTTTCCATCAGGCCGCCAAAGCAGACGATGCCGCCCTTCTTCGGACGGATCCAATAGGCCTGCAGCGGCTCACCACTTTCCTTCGAGGGCCTGTGCCACTCGTAGAAACCGGAAGCTGGCACCAGGACGCGCCGGTGGCGCATGGCGGCGCGGAACGAGGCCTTCTCGATGGCCGTCTCCGAGCGCGCGTTGAGGAGCAGCGTGAACTCCTTGGGATCCTTGACCCAGGACGGGATAAGCCCCCAGCGCACAAGAACCGCCACGCGGTCCGGCCGATTGGATCCAGGATCCAGAGGTGGTGCAGCGACGGCAACGAGAATGGGCTGCGTCGGCGCAATGTTGTAGCGCGGCGGAAAGCCCTCAAGCTCCATCACGCCGAGGATCTCGCGCACTTCTTCCGGGCTGGCTGTCAGGGCAAAACGTCCACACATCACCCGTAGATGGCAGTCCGCCTGCCATGGGTCAAGGTGACGCCCTGCTTGCAGGGGGGCTCAAAGCCCGCGATAATCGCCGCACACTGCTTCGCCGAAGCGGTGCCGTCTTCGACCGGAGTTCGTCTTTTCATGAGCATGCCCCGCCTCGCCTCTTCTGCCATCGTCGAACGAGCCGGGCGCTATCTTCTCGTGCGCCGCGGCAATCCGCCGGCTGCCGACCTCTATGCCTTTCCCGGCGGTCGGGCCGAGCCTGGCGAAACGCCGGAAGAGACGGCACTCAGGGAACTCCTGGAAGAGACGGGACTGACCGGACGCAATCCGCGGCTGTTCGAGACTGTGGAACTTCTGCCGGAAGCCGGGGTCAGCGACAGTCACTACATGCTGTCCGTCTTCCAGGTGGATGCCGATGATGCTGAAACCGTCGAGGCGCAAAGCGATGCGCTGGAGGCGAAGTGGTTCCTGCCGGAGGAGATCCTAGATCTTCCGACGCCCGAGAGCGTGCGCGCCTGCGTGCTGCGTTTGGCCCCTAGCCTCAGCGCCCGAGGTGCCGCATGAGCCGTTCGATTACAGTAATCCGCGCCTGCCTGCTCGTGCTCTTCGCCGCTTTCGCCGGATCGGCCGTTGCTCAGGATGGCACCGTGGTTGCGGTTCCGCCCCCTGCGGACACGGAGAAGCCGACACCATACGACGACCGTCTCGCCCGGCTTTCGGAGATCATTGGTGCGGTCCACTATCTGCGCAATCTCTGCCAGGCGGATGGCGAACCGGAATGGCGCCAATCGCTGCAGGATCTTCTCGACGCGGAGACAAGGACTGAGCCGAAGCGCCGGGCGCGACTGACCGCCGCCTACAACCGTGGCTACCGCTCGTTTGCGTCTGTCTATACCTCTTGCACACCGGCTGCAGTTCGTGCAGAGCAGAATTACCGTAACGAAGGCGCAACACTTGCCACAGAAATTACCGCGCGCTTCGGAAATTAACGATTAATTCACCTCTTTTGGTGGGCCCCCGTGTCGTTTTGGCAAAAGGCTGATAGGGTCGTTAAGGACTGAGTAAGTGCTTCGAGGAATGCCATGGAACCGCGCCGCAACGAAATCGACGACATGATCGTGCACGAAAAGATGCAGGCTGCGCTGGAATACCAGAACGAAGCCTGGGCTGACGGCATGGCTGATGGAATCGAGCCGGAGATCATTGCGGACGCAGCGTTCGCACTGGCCATGCGCGAAACGATCCGTATCCACGGCGAACACGGCGCCGAGGCCATTCTCGACGCGCTCAAGACCCGGCTGCTTGCCGGCGAATTCTCGCCCGAGCGGCAGCTTCAGTAACAGCAATCGAGGGACAGAATGATGATCTCGCCGCGGGTCAGGCTCTTTCGCTTGACGAGCGCGCTGACGCTCATGCTCGCCTGCGCACTGGCGGCCCTGCCCGTACATGCGCTGTCCGACATCAAGGACATCACACCCCCTTCAGCCGACACTCCATCTGACACTGTCGAGCCCTTGCCCAGCGAGGAGCAGGACGTGATCGAGGATTCGATCCCGGTCATTCCCGATCCGGATCCGCTGATCAAGCGCGACGAACCGCAAGAGGCAGAGAGTATCGAGCCGACGACACCGCCGGCGGAGGTCATTTACGACCTCGAAAAGGCACCCGAGCCGGTCCGGCGCATGCGCCAGTTGATCATCGATGCGGCGACGACAGGTGATATTTCCAAGCTCAAACCGCTGATGAACCCCGGCCCCGATCAGACCGCCGTTCCGCTGCAGGATCCCGAACAGGATCCGATCGAGGCGCTCAAGGCGATTTCCGGCGACAGCGAGGGCGTGGAAATCCTCGCCATCCTGCTCGACATCTTCTCGACCGGGTTCGTTCAGCTCGACAAGGGCACGGCGGAGGAGGCCTATGTCTGGCCCTATTTCGCCGGCAAGTCGCTGGGCCTGCTCACGCCGAAGGAGAAGGTGGAGCTGCTGCGCATCGTCACTGCCGGCGACGTGGCGGAAATGCAGGAATATGGCAATTACAATTTCTTCCGTGTCGGCATCACGCCCGACGGTCGCTGGAAGTTCCTGACCGTCGGCGACTGAACGACTGTTGAAACTGTGGGCTGTGATGCGGACTGCTTGTCGTCTAGACTGGTAGCGCCTAACTCTCTCGGCAAAGCAACAGCCCGGTGAAACCCATGCCTTCAGCCTTCCTGCCCGATCGCGCCTTTGTCAAAATTGCGGGTGCGGATGCGGAGCACTTTCTGCAGAACCTCATCACCACGGATCTCGGCGCGCTTGCGGAAAGCGAGCTGCGCCCGGGCGCCTTGCTGACGCCGCAGGGCAAGATCCTCTTCGACTTCCTGATTTCGCGGGATGGGGACGGGTTCCTCATCGATATCCCCGCCGATCAGATCGACGCCTTCATCCGGCGCATGACGATGTACAAGCTGCGCTCACCGGTGACCATCGAGGCCTTACCCGTGACAGGTGCGACGGTCACCTGGGGTGAATCCGCTGAAGGCGTCGCCGATCACCGATTCGCGCTTGCGGGCACCGAGCTTCGGCGCCAAGAGGGCCGCACAGGCGATCCTGCCGACCGCGAAGGCTATGACGCGCTGCGCATTCTCCACGGCGTGCCCGAATCGGGCGCCGACTACGCGCTGCAGGATGCCTTTCCGCATGACGTGCTGTTCGACAAATCGGGCGGTGTCTCCTTCCGCAAGGGCTGCTATGTCGGCCAGGAAGTGGTCTCGCGCATGCAGCACCGTTCGACCGCCCGTCGGCGCGTCGTCATCCTTTCCGCGGAAGCGTCTCTCCCCGCCACCGGCACCGAGATCACCATCGGCGGCAAGCCGATCGGCGCCCTTGGTACCGTTGCCGGCGAAAGGGCGCTTGCGATCGTCAGGATCGACAAGGCGGGCGAAGCCATGGCAGCGGGCGAACCTATCCTTGCCGGCGACGTGCCCGTAACGGTCACCCTTCCCAGCTGGAGCGGGCTTACGTTCCCAGCTGCGGCCGAGGAAGCGTGACATGGGATCGGCCGCCTCTCTCTCCGCCCGCGCCTGGCAGCGCATGCTATCCGGCCGCCGGCTCGACTTGCTCGATCCCTCGCCGCTCGACGTCGAGATCACCGACATCGCGCACGGGCTTGCCCGTGTCGCGCGCTGGAACGGGCAGACCTCCGGCGATCATGCCTTCTCGGTCGCCCAGCACAGCCTGATCGTCGAGGACATCTTTCGCCGCTGCAATCCCAAGGCGACGACGGACGATCTGATGGTGGCACTGCTGCATGACGCACCGGAATATGTGATTGGCGACATGATCTCGCCGTTCAAGGCTGTGGTCGGTGGTGGCTACAAGGTGGTGGAGAAGCGGCTCGAAGCAGCGATCCATCTGCGGTTCGGTCTGCCGGCCCATCCGAAGGCGGGACTGAAAGATCTGATCAAGAAGGCTGACATGATCGCTGCCTATTTCGAGGCCACGGTCCTTGCCGGCTTTGCGGAGGCCGAGGCGCGGAAATTCTTCGGCCAGCCGAAGGGCTTTACCCGCGACACGATCCTAATCGAGCCGTTGCCCGCCTATCAGGCACAGGCAAAGTTCCTCGGACGCTTCGAAGAGATCGAAGCCGACAGGCAATCGACGACCTGGGCACCGGCATGAGCCTGATCGTCGTTTCGCCACTCGCCCGCATTGCCGAAATGGCCGTCCGCCACAAGGCGCGCGAGATGATCAGCCTGCTTGCTGCAAACCAGGATTTTCATCGTCCGGCCGTCATCCAGGCGGAGCGGCACCTGAAACTCGCGATGAATGACATCAGCTTTGCGGGCACCGGCGATCTGATTGCGCCGCAGGAGAAGCATGTCGCCGAGATCATCGATTTCGCGAAGGCTTGGGACCAGGCCTCCCCGCTCGTCGTGCATTGCTGGATGGGCGTATCACGCTCACCGGCGGCGGCGATGATTGCAAGCCTTGCGGTGGCACCCGACGATGACGATGACGCGCTGGCAAGGCGGCTGCGAGAAGCCTCGCCATTTGCCACGCCGAACATGCGGCTGGTCGAGATCGGTGACGAGATGCTTCAGCGCGGCGGTCGGTTCGCAAAGGCGGTGAAGGCACTGGGACGCGGTGCGGATGCCGACGGCAATACGCCCTTCACCCTGCCGCTACCCTTGCGGGAGCCGGCCACCCCATGACATCACCGGCGGAGATCGAGATCGGCCTCAACGCCGCGATCGTCGCGATCAGCGCCCGCACGCCCCGTCTGCTCGTCGTCGATGACGATGCCGACGCGCTCGATGCCCTGCCCTTCGGCCCCTTCGATCCGAACCGGCACCGGACCATGGAAATGTCGCTCCGGCATACCGTCGAGACCCAGACAGCGCTCGAACTCGGCTATATCGAACAGCTCTATACCTTCGGCGACCGCGGTCGACACAAGATGCCGGGCGACCAGGGTCCGCATGTCGTGTCGGTCGGATATCTCGCGCTGACAAGGCTGGACAGCGATCGTGATGCTCGACTCGAGCTCTCCCGTGCCCGCTGGCGTGACTGGTATGGCTATCTGCCCTGGGAGGACTGGCGCCAGGGGCGGCCGGCGCTTCTCGACGGTGCGATCCTGCCGGCGCTCAACCTCTGGGCAGAAGAGGCGCCGACGCCCGCATCGGCCTCTCGCCGCTCGCGCCTGAAACTCGCCTTCGGTCTCGACGATTTCCCCTTCGACGAGGAGCGCGTGCTGGAGCGCTATGAGCTTCTCTACGAAGCCGGGCTTGTCGAAGAGGCCGTCCAGGATGGGCGCATCGAGCGGTGCCGGACGACAGTGGCGCTCGGCCGCCCGATGCGACACGACCACCGGCGGATCGCGGCGACCGCGCTTGCGCGGCTGCGCAGCAAGATCAAGTATCGCCCCGTCATCTTCGAGCTGATGCCCCCGGAATTCACGCTCACCGACCTGCAAGGCACGGTCGAGGCGATCGCCGGGCGGCATGTGCACAAACAGAATTTCCGCCGTCTGGTCGAGGGTGCCGAACTCGTGGAGCCGACAGGCTCGACCGAACCCGCGACGGGTGGGCGTCCCGCCGCCCTCTTCCGCTTCCGCCGTCAGGTTCTGGAAGAACGTCCGGCTCCCGGTCTCAAGGTCGGCGGCCGCACCAGTGGTTGACCTCGCGGCGCCCTGCCCCATCTAGCCCTTGACATCAACGGCCAAGGAGCATGACGGCATGGAGTTCGAAGCGAATGAAGCAATCCTCGCGACACAGGCGGCATTGGCACAGGCAAGCCAGCTCGCCGTTCAGTATTCCTTCTCGATCGTCGGGGCTTTGCTTCTTCTCTTCATCGGCTGGTGGCTGGCAGCCCTGCTCAGCCGCTGGACACATGCCGGCCTTGGCAAGATCCGCGGCATAGACGAGACTCTCTCCCGCTTTTTCTCGACGGTCGTGCGCTATGGCGCACTCATCCTGGTGTTTGTCACCGTGCTCGGCCAGTTCGGAGTCCAGACGGCCTCGATCATCGCGGCGCTGGGTGCTGCGGGCCTAGCCATCGGTCTGGCACTCCAGGGCACGCTGCAGAACATTGCTGCCGGCATCATGCTTCTGGTGCTGCGGCCGTTCCGGGTCGGGGAATACATCGATACCGGGAATATTTCGGGTACGATCGTCGAGATCGGGCTCTTTGCCACCGAGCTCAAGACACCTGACGGCCTTTATCGGCTGGCACCGAACTCGACGCTGTGGAATGTGCCTATCACCAATTTCAGCCGGCTGCCGACACGTCGTTTCGAGCTGAAGGTGGGGATCGGCTACGAGGACGACATCGATCTGGCCGAGAAGATCATGCGCGACCATGCGGAGGCCGATTCGCGTGTCCTGAAAGACCCTGCCATCTCCACCCATGTCGATCAGCTGGGGGACAGCGCTGTCGTCATCACCCTCTGGTACTGGACGGCAGCCTCGAACTTCTGGCCGACCTCACGCGAGATGATCAAGAAGGTGAAGAAGTCCTTCGACGAGAACGGAATTTCCATCCCGTTCCCGCAGGTGACCTATCACGGCACGCCGCAAATGGTCGCCCTGCCGGAGCGCTTCGTCGACGCCCGGTCGAAGGAGGCCTGAGCAAAGGCCGCCGCCACGGCCAAGGCTCAGGGTCACGGTTTCCAAGACTGCAGGGAGATCAGCTCTCGCCCTGCAGTTTTTCCGTCTTTTCGAGATGTCTGTCGATGATGCGCTGCATCTCGGCCAAAACTTCGAGCACGCAGACGGTGTCGTCTTCCGTCATGCCTGAACTCGCCTGCTGCTCCTGCATAGATTTCGGCAGGTCGGCGGCAAGCAGTTCAACCGTAGTAGAAGACATCTCCTCCGAAGCATTGTTTCGGAATGTCGCGGCGCCGACAGCGCTATCAGGCCTCAGGATTGTCGTCGTCATACTAGCCCCACACGTTACAAACGTCGTTTCGTCTGCATCCCCGCCTGCAATACAATTTGCATGCATGATCGAGGGCTAGGAGATTCTGTTCCAAGGGTCAAAAACCAGGAATCATGGGTGAGAACTAGCGAAGCGTTTGCTGATATATCAGCAAGATGTTGTCCTATATGGCTTTTTTAGAACACACGGGAATGCGGCGCCTGCTGCAGCGCAAAATTACACGCAAAGTTTGTCGTGGATTTACGAGACCACGATATCCAGGCCGATATCGAGAGTCGGCGCCGCCATCGTGATCTTCGAGGTCGAGATGTAATCGACGCCCGTTTCGGCAATCGCACGGATCGTCTGGATGTTGACGTTTCCTGAGGCTTCCAGGACGGTGCGGCGCACATCCGACGGATAGGCTTCGACGGTCAGCCCGTGATGCTGCCGGTTGATCGCGACGGCGTCGCGCAGCAGATCCGGCCCCATATTGTCGAGCAGGATGACATCCGGGCGGGCCGTAAGCGCCTCGCGCATCTGGTCGAGGCCGTCGACCTCCACTTCGATCTTCACGAGATGACCGGCATAGGCGCGAGCCATGTCGACCGCCGAGGCAACACCGCCTGCGACTGCGATGTGGTTGTCCTTGATGAGGATCGCGTCATCGAGGCCGAATCGATGATTGGAGCCGCCGCCGAGCCGCACGGCGTATTTCTCGACTGCCCTGAGACCCGGAAGCGTCTTGCGGGTGCAGGTGACGCGCGCCTTCGTGTGGGCGATCTCGGTGCCGAAACGGGCGGTGTAGCTGGCGACGCCCGAGAGATGCATCAGGAAGTTCAAGGCCACCCGCTCAGCCGACAGAACCGAGCGGGCATTGCCGGAGACGCGGGCGATGGCCTGCCCGGGTGCCAGCGTGTCGCCATCCGCCACAAGTGCCTCAAAACGAACGGACGGATCGATCAGGCGGAAGGCTGCTTCGGCAAGCGGCAGACCGGCCACCACGCCCTGTTCGCGGCTGTTCAGCGCAGCGGTCGCCGTCTTCTCCGGACCGATCGTGGCATAGGTGGTGATATCGCCTGCGCGGCCGAGATCTTCCAGCAGAGCATTGCGGACGAGATTCTCGATCATCAGGGGCGAAAGCTGCGGGCGCAGGCTCGTGGTCATCGGCGTTTCCTCCTCAGCCGGCCAGTTCGGCGGCGATGCGGTTTGCATCCTTGAGTGTCAGATAGGTGCGGTGGCGCAGCGCTTCCTGCGGTGCCGGATGATCCGCGCGCATGTGTGCGCCGCGGCTTTCCGTGCGCAGATATGCGCCGACGGCGATCAGCTTGGCGGTCGCCACGATGTTGGAGAAGCGCACGCGGGGACGCTTGCGCTCAAGACCGACCAGTTCGCGGATGAGAAGCTTGAGGCCCGCCTCGTCGCGGATGACGCCGGCATGGGCGCTCATCAACCCACGCAAGGTCGAGAGTTCGGGGCTGTCCTCGATCGTCACCAGATCGTCGTTTTCGCCCGCCGTCTTTGCCCATTCATAGAGTGCGGATTCCGGCAGCATGCCCTTGATCGAATCGGCGATGCGACCGGCGAAGACCACGGCTTCGAGAAGCGAGTTGGAGGCCAGACGGTTTGCGCCATGCACGCCGCTGGACGTCACTTCGCCGGCGGCCCAGAGGCCGTCGAGCGAGGTACGGCCATCAGCATCCACGAGCACGCCGCCCATGTGGTAATGCACGGCCGGCACGACCGGGATGACTTGTGTCGCGGGATCGATGTCCGCCGCGATGCAGGAGGCGTAGACGGTCGGAAAACGCTTGGCGAAATCCTTGCCGATCGCCTTGGTGCAATCGAGGAAGGCGCCGCGGCCGGCTGCCACTTCGGCGAAGACACCGCGGGCGACGATATCGCGGGGGGCAAGTTCGGCGTCTGCATGCAGGTCGGTCATGAAGCGATGGCCGGCACGGTTGACGAGCACGGCACCGTCGCCCCGCAGGGCCTCGGTCGCGAGGGGCGCCGGATCCTGACCGATGTCGATGGCGGTCGGATGGAACTGGACGAATTCGGGATCCGCAATCATGGCACCGGCCTTGGCGGCCATGCCGACACCGGTCCCGCGCGCTTCCGTCGGGTTGGTGGTCACCTGGTAGAGATGGCCGACGCCGCCGGAGCAGAGCACGACTGCGCGCGCCGGAAAGGCGACGCGGGTCTTTGACTGTCCGGCATCGGGCCGCGCAATGACACCGGAGACGAAACGCCCCTCGGCGATCAGTTCCTCGACGACATAACCTTCCATGACCCGGATCGAGGGCGTCCGGCGGACAGCGGAGATCAGCGCCTCCATGATCGCGCCGCCCGCCCGGTCACCCGCCACGCGCACGATGCGCCGCTCGGAATGGGCGGCCTCGCGCGATAGAAGCAGATGCCCCTCGAGATCACGATCGAAGGGTACGCCATAGCCGAGCAGATCATGCACGCGGTCCGGTCCCTCGGAGATCATCAGCCGGGCCATCTTCTCCTCGACCAGTCCGGCGCCGGCTGACACCGTATCCGCCAGATGTTTGTCGAAGCTGTCGCCTGGGCTCATGGCAGCGGCAATGCCGCCTTGCGCCCAGGCCGAGGACGCGCCCTGCCCGATGGGGGCGGCGGCCAGCACCGTGACGGGGCGTGGCGCCAGTTTCAGCGCGCAGAAAAGGCCGGCCAAGCCGCCGCCGACGATGACGATATCGTCGATGCCCTGCCAGGATTGAGGCCGCATGGATTCAAGATTGGTTGGCATTCAGCCCTCCCCGGCCGGCCGGTATTTCAATTCTTCAGATTGATCATCCGCTCGACGGCAAGCCTTGCGCGGCCCGCAATCGCGGGGTCAACCGTCACTTCCTCGGTCATGAAGAGCAGGCTGTCGAGGATCTTCGGCAGGGTGATGCGCTTCATGTGCGGACAGAGATTGCAGGGCTTGACGAAATCGACCTCGGGCACTTCGACCTGGATATTGGAGGCCATCGAGCATTCGGTGACGAGCAGAACACGGGCCGGGCGCTTGGTCTTGACGTAATCGATCATGCCCTTGGTCGAGCCGGCATAGTCGGAGACCGCCAGCACGGTCGGATGGCATTCCGGATGGGCGACGATCTCGATGCGCGGATCGGCCCGCTTGTATTCCAGGAGTTCGTCGGCCGTGAAGCGATCATGCACCTCGCAGTGGCCCTTCCAGGTGAGGATCTTCTTAGGTGTCTGGTTGGCGACGTTCATCGCCAGATATTCGTCGGGAATGCAGAGCACGGTGTCGCTGTCGAAGCTGTTGACCACGTCGACGGCATTTGCCGAGGTGCAGCACATGTCGGTCTCGGCCTTCACGTCGGCGGACGTGTTGACGTAGGTGACGACGGGCACGCCGGGATAGCGCTCGCGCAGCAAACGGACATCGGCGCCGGTGATCGATTCCGACAGCGAGCAGCCGGCGCGGCCATCGGGGATCAGCACAGTCTTTTCCGGGTTCAGCAGCTTGGAGGTCTCAGCCATGAAATGCACGCCGCACTGGACGATGATCTCGGCATCGACGCTGACGGCATCGCGGGCAAGCTGCAGCGAATCGCCCTTGATGTCGGCGACGCAGTGAAAGATCTCCGGCGTCTGATAGTTATGCGCGAGGATGACGGCGCCGCGCTCCTTCTTCAGCCGATTGATGGCATGGATATAAGGCGCAAAGACCGGCCATTCGATCGCCGGAATGAAATCGCGGACACGCTCATAGAGGTGCTCGGTCTCCTTGGCGACAACGGGCGTATAGCTCAGATCCGGGCGTTCCCAGACGCCGAAACGCTCGGCTGCGGTGCGGATCGCGGGGCGGGTTTGCGGCAGGTGCTGCGCTTCCATGGCCATCTCCTCCATTAATTATGCTCAGGTCGAGCATAATAAGCGCCAAAGAAAACCGGCGATCGCCGGTAGTCCGGATTTAAGAAGTTTCGCCCGCGATTGCAAGAGGTCGCTGCCGCACGCGCGGTGGTCCTTCTGGTGCCCCCACGCAAACACCCGCCAACCCGCTGGAACACTGCGTGACGCGCAACGCTTTTCCTTCCCGAGAAAACCGCTAGTTTGTGACCTCGTTTCGCAAGCTGCGAGGAAGCATGTTCGAATTGTTGCCGCTGATTCTGGTCGGCGTTCTCTTCATCATCAACCGAGGATCCACCAAGCGGATCGACCGGCTGGAAAAGGAACTCGGCGAAGTCCGCGAGCGGTTGCTGCGGCTTGGCGGAGCAGACATCGAACCGGGCGTTGCCGCGGTTTCGACGCGGGCTTCTGCGCCTGCAACAGCGACCAGCACCGCAGAGATCGAAGACAGCCTTGATGGCGAAGAGCCGCCGCTGGAAGAGGTGGCGCCGCGGGGCCAGCAGCAGCCTGCATTGGTCGAGGACGAACCGGAGCTCGAACCTCTGCCTGCGGCTGCACGCGCGCAGCCTGCGGCATCCGCAGCGGCACCGGCCGAAAGCCTCGAAAATCTGCTCGGCGCTCGTTGGGCGGTCTGGGCCGGCGGCCTGGCACTGGCGCTCGGTGGCGTATTCCTGGTGCGCTACTCGATCGAAAGCGGACTGCTCGGCCCCGGCGTACGGCTCACACTTGCCGCCCTTTTCGGTCTCGCCCTCATCGCCGTCGGAGAACTCATACGCCGCGAGGCCTTGCCTAAGGCCGAAGCTCTCTACGCCAATGCCATGGTGCCGGGCATCCTGACGGCCGCCGGCGCGGTCTCCCTGTTCGGCGCAATCTATGCGGCTCATGGGATCTATGAATTCATCGGCCCGACGCTCGCTTTCCTTATGCTGGCGCTCACCGCCTTCGGCGTGCTCGGCCTTTCGCTCCTGCACGGCCAGGCGTTGGCGGGGCTTGGGCTTGCCGGCTCAATGCTGACGCCGCTCCTCATCTCGACCGCGGCGCCAAACCTCTGGACGCTGTTCATCTACCTGACCGTCGCGCAGGTCGCGACCTCCGTCGCATCACGCTTCAAGGGCTGGCTGGTCGTGCCATCGATCGCTCAGGCCCTGCTCGGGGTCTGGGCGCTGGTGGCGCTGATCGACACATCTGAAATCACGCCGATGGCGCTCTCGTTGATCGCCATGATTGCGCCCTGGATGCTGATATGGCCGGGCAACACTGGCAAGGACCCGGCAGAGCCGGACACACCGCTGTCGTTCGAAGCACTCGGGCGGCGGATGTCGTCAGGTACCATCGGCCTCGACATCACATTGTCGCTCGCGGTTCTCTTCCCGGCGATCATGATGCTCGAACGGGATATCACGGATGTCTTCCCGCTCTTCGGCTTTGCCGCGCTGATCGCAGCGCTTGCTGCAGCGGGCAGCGCGCGTCACGGCGCTTTCTGGCCAACGGTCATTGCAGCAGCAGGAGCCTTGCTCGCGGCCGTGGTCGAAACCGGCATGGTGGGTCAGGCGCAGGCCATGTTGCTTGGCTGGGATCTGGTCAAGACCAGCCTGCCGGGCCTCGATGTGACCACGATGTATGTGCTGCTCGGTCTCGCCGCAGTCTTCCTCTTCATTGGCCTTGCCCAGATCCGCCGTCGCTTTGCCGAAGATCCGTTGTTCTCGACGGTCTGGGCGGCGATTGCGCCCGCACTCCCGGTACTGCTCGCAACCATCAGCTTCGTTTTCTACGGCATTTATGCCCGCGACTGGCTGCACGGGCTGTTTGCCATCGGCCTCGGTGCGGTGCTGCTCGGGGCTTGTGAATTCCTCGACCGCAAGGGCGCCATGCCCACCTTCCGGCGTGGCATCGATGTGCTGCTGACAGGCAGTTTCGCCGCCTTCGCGCTCGCCTTGCACACACTCACCGATGGCCTGGCGACCACGATCCTGCTCGCCCTGCTCGGCTTTGCCTATCTGATGACGACGCGCAAGCGGCGCTGGAGCGGATTGCCTTGGATGATGGTCACCGCGCTCGTCGGCGTGCTCTTCCGCATCGCCTGGGATCCGACGCTGGTCGGTCCTGATGCCTTGTCGCGTACGCCCATCCTCAACCAGTTACTGCCGGGTTATGGCATTCCGGCGCTGTTGGCGCTGCTGTCGGCCTATGAGATGCGCAACTGGCCGGGTCAGAGGGTTCGCAATGCTCTGCAGGGGCTGGCCAGCCTTCTCGGCCTTCTCGCCATCGCCATCCTGGTGCGCCATGCGATGAATGGTGGCGTGCTTGCTTCCTCGACGCCGACGCTTGGCGAACAGTCGATCTACACGCTGCTGGTCGTCGGGCTCTCGGGCATCTTGATGACGCTTGATCTCAAATCGCCGAGCCCTGTCTTCCGCTATGGCTCGATGGTCGCGGGCGGGGTTGCCATCGCCCAGACGGTGAGCCTGCATCTCGGTGCACTCAATCCCTATTTCACCGGCGAGAGCACCGGCAGTTGGCCGCTGATCAACCTGCTGCTGATCGGTTATTTCTTGCCCGGCCTCGCCTATGCGGGCCTCGCCTTTTATGCGCGTGACAAGCGGCCCCTGCCCTATGTCGTGCTGCTCGCGCTTTCCGGTGCGGTGCTCGGCTTTGCCTGGGTGACGCTTTCGGTCCGGCGCTTCTGGCAGGGCGAGTTCATCGCCTATTGGAAGGGTTTCGAGCAGGCGGAGACCTACAGCTATTCGGTCGCTTGGCTCGCGATCGGCGTCGGGCTGCTCGTGCTCGGTTCACGATTCGATGCCAGAACCCTGCGCATCGCGTCGGCGGTCATCGTCATCGTGACGGTCGCCAAGGTCTTCCTGATCGACATGGCCAATCTCGAAGGCGTGCTGCGTGCGCTCTCCTTCATCGGCCTCGGCTTCGTTCTGATCGGCATCGGGCTCTTCTACCAGAAGATCCTGAGCGGCAAGTCCGGCAGATCACCAGCCGTGGACGAGGACGAGGCGCCGACGGGGATCTGATCAAGGGCGGTTGAACAGGGAGCGCTCGCAAGGCTAGATGCGGCCAGCCGAAACGGGGACTGACACTTGACCGCCCTTCTCACCGCCGCCGATTTTGCCCCTCATGAGGCGCTAGCCGCCGATCTCCTCGATCACGCCACCGAGGGGGATGATGGCTCGCACGACCTCGCCCATATCCATCGCGTCTTCAAGAATGCGCTGAAGATCCAGGCCGGCGAAGGCGGCGATCCTCAAATCCTAGCAGCCGCCGTGCTGCTGCATGATTGCGTCGCCGTCGAGAAGAGCTCGCCCCTCCGGTCCCAGGCCTCGCGGCTTGCGGCAGAAAAGGCGAGCGGTATCCTTGCCAGGCTGGGTTGGCCTGAGGCGAAGATCGCAGCGGTCGCCCATGCGATCCTGACGCACAGCTTTTCCGCCAATATCCAGCCGGAAACACTGGAAGCGAAGATGCTGCAGGATGCCGACCGGCTGGATGCGATCGGCATGGTCGGTGTGGCGCGCTGCTTCTACATCGCCGGTCGCATGGGCTCCGGTCTCTATCACCCGGGCGATCCCGGCGCCGAGCATCGCCCGCTCGATGACCGGTCCTATGCGATCGATCATTTCCCGGCCAAGCTGATGAAACTTTCCGGCGGTTTCCAGACCGAGACGGGTGCCAAGCTCGCAAAAGAACGGCACGAGCGGCTCAGCCTTTTCCTCTCCCTTTTCCGCGACGAAATCTGAAGGTGCGGCATGCAGATCACTGATCTCTTCATCTATCCGTTCAAGAGCGGCCGGGGGATCGCACTTCCCCAGGCGCGTATCGACGCCATGGGTCTGGGTGGTGACCGGCGGATGATGCTGGTCGATCCCTCCGGCCACTTTATCACCCAGCGGGAACTGCCGGAGCTTGCCCGTCTCACCGCCCTTCCGGCAGCGGCCTATCTGACGCTTCGGCTGGATGACGGGCGCGAGATGATGGTCGCGCCACCGCAGCCGGACAATCGCATGGATGTGGCGATCTGGCGCTCGATCGTCAGTGCCGCTGTCGCGCATGACAGCATCAACGACAAGCTCTCGGAGTGGTTCGGACAGCCCGTCAAACTCGTCTTCATCGATGGCGACAGCCGCCGCGAGGCGAGCGCGGAATGGGCGGGCGAGAATTCGCCCATGGGCTTTGCCGATGGCTACCAGATCCTGGTGACGACATCAGGATCGTTGCGAGCGCTGAACGAAGACATGGAGCGGCATGGCGAAGGTGAAGTCGGCATGGACCGCTTTCGGCCCAACATCGTCGTCGACTGCGACGAGGCCTGGGCTGAAGATACCTGGACGGGCCTCGAGATCGGCGGCATCCGCTTCGATTTCGTCAAACCCTGCCCCCGCTGCATCATGACAAGCCAAGACCAGCGGACGGGATCGCGCGAGGGCGCCAATCCCATGCCGGCCATGGGACGGCTCCGGATGTCCGCAGACCGTCGCGTGCCGGGGGTGCTGTTCGGCTGGAATGCGGTGCCTCGGGGAGAGGGTCTGGTTCGGGTTGGCGATGCGGTGACGGTGCTCGGCAGCCGTGAGGGGTGGGCGATCAAGCAGCGGTGAGATTGATTGGGGAGGATGCCACCCGCCCTCGTCCTTCGAGGGTCGCGCCGCTCCCACCTCAGGATGAGGGCTGATCGTTTTGCGCTCGATGACGCAGCATAAACGGTAGATCTGTAGCGTCGAAATCGGCTCCGCAGCCCCTCATCCTGAGGTGCTCTTGCGCTAGCAAGGGCCTCGAAGGATCCAGCCTCATCCACCGGCCGTCCCCGAGGGAGCTTGCGAGTGTGGGCTCTGACGGCACAAATCCCAGCAGATTCTGGGGTTGTGCCGCAATAGAAGTGGCGGCAGCATGGAGACGCACCATTGAGGTGATCCATATGGAGGTCACAGTCTACATCCTTCGCTGCAGCGACGGCTCCTACTACACCGGACTGACGAAACAGCCTATCGAGGCGCGGATCTGGGAGCACAACGCGGGCACCTACGATGGCTACACAGCCAAACGCCGACCGGTGGAACTGGTGTTTACCGAAAGCTATGACCGCATCCTCGACGCCATCGCCCGCGAGCGACAGATCAAGGGCTGGAACCGGCAGAAGAAGGAAGCGCTCATCGCCTATGCCTATGAGGCCCTTCCTGATTTGTCGCATCGGGGGCCGGTCAAGCGTCTAACTGGGAACCCCACCCGGCCTCGTCCTTCGAGGGTCGCTTCGCTCCCACCTCAGGATGAGGGCTGATCAATTTGCGCTCGGTGCCTCAGCGCAAGCGGAATATCTGAAGCGTCCAAGCCGGCTCTGCAGCCCCTCATCCTGAGGTGCCCCTGCGCTAGCAGGGGCCTCGAAGGATCCAGCCGTAAAATCTCTCACCCCTAACATCCATCAAATCCCGTGATGGCCAGTTCATCAAAAGGCGTTTCTGCTCATGATCCGACTGCACTATTGTGTGATCGACAGAGGAGAATCCACCATGACGACCACCAGCCGTCCTGCCATGCCCTGGCTCATCATTCTTGCAGGATCGCTGATTGCGGTGATGACCTTCGGGCCGCGCTCGGCCATGGGCTTCTTCCAGCTGCCGATGCTCGCCGATCGGGGATGGGATCGCTCTACGTTTGGTCTCGCCATGGCTTTCCAGAACCTGTTCTGGGGCATCAGCCAGCCGTTTTTCGGCGCGCTTGCCGACAAATACGGAACCGGTCGCGTGCTCGTCATGTCCGGCGTGCTTTATGCGGCGGGCCTGGTGATGATGGCGCATGCGGCAGCGCCGATCTGGCTGCATATCGGCGGCGGCGTGCTGGTTGGCACGGCCATCGGGGCCGGCTCGTTCAGCGTCATCCTCTCCGCCTTTGCCCGCAATGTGACGCCGGAGCAGCGGTCGATGGCATTTGGCATCGGGACGGCTGCGGGTTCGGCCGGCATGTTCCTGTTTGCGCCGCTCAGCCAGGGTTTCATCTCTGCCTTTGGCTGGTCGGACAGTCTCGTCATCATCGCCGTGATGATGCTGGTCGTGCCGCTGCTCGCCTTCCCGCTGCGCGGCAATGCGCAGTCCGGCAGCCAGTCGGGCAACCAATACAAGCAGACCGTGGCGGAAGCGCTGAAGGAAGCCTTCGCGCACAAGAGCTATCTGCTCCTCACCACCGGCTTCTTCGTCTGCGGCTTCCAGGTCGCCTTCATCACCGCGCATTTCCCGGCCTATCTCGGCGATATCGGCATCGAGGCGAGCTATGCCGTCATTGCCATGGCGCTGATCGGCTTCTTCAACATCATCGGCTCACTCGCCGCCGGCTGGATCGGGCAGCGCTATTCCAAGCCCTATTTCCTCGCCTACATCTATATCGGCCGCTCGATCACGGTGACGCTCTTCCTGCTTCTGCCGCAGACGCCGGCCTCCGTGGTCGTCTTTGCCGCCGTGATGGGCCTCTTGTGGCTTTCTACCGTGCCGCCGACCAATGGGCTGGTGGCCATCATGTTCGGCACGCGCCACCTCGGCCTGCTGGGCGGCCTGGTGTTCCTGTCGCACCAGATCGGATCCTTCCTCGGCGTGTGGATGGGCGGTTATCTCTACGACCTGTTCGGAACCTATGACCAGGTCTGGTGGCTGGGTGTGGCGCTCGGGATCTTCGCGGCTGTGGTGCATTGGCCGATCAGCGAAAAATCGGTCGAGCGACCAGAAATCGCAGTGGCGTAATTTTGCCCAAAGTAAGATCATATTTCGGCATTCGCCCTATGCCGGATCAAAATTCCTGTGTTTTCAGCTGACAGCGACTGTCACAGAAAATTATTTTATTTTTCCCGGACTGACCGTTGACGGATTCCGAGCCAGCACCTACCTTGTGCGAGCTGGTTCGGACACTGACGACGAACCATGAACGGCCTCCGACTGGGAGGCCGCAGCCAAAGAAGGAGGTCAGCGAAATGCAAGTTGTGTTTCTTGATGCCATCCGATCCTGGCAGACGACCCCGCGCTTCGTGATGGTGAAACGCCATTCCGAATGCACCTGTCGAATGTGACGCTGCGCAAGCACTGATTTCATTTCATCGACATCTTAGACAACGCCGTGCCGTGCGCATGGGCGGGGAATATCGTTATGAAGAAGCAAGTTATCGAATATGCCGGGATCCCGGTTGGCATCACCATCCCCGATGGCGATAGGGTCAAGTTCATCGCCGTCAAATATCCGGTCATCGACCTCGACGGCGGCAGCTATCGCAATATCAGCGAGCTGCAGGCCGCGATTCACGATCACATGGCGAAATCTGCGCCCGAGGATCAGGCCGTGTTTCTGGGGGCCGCCAATTCGCCTATGGTCTCCAGCGAGCGCAAGGTCTTCAACGCTGCCTGACAGAAGCCCTCCCGTGCCGCGCCGGGTTCAAGCCCCCGCGGCACGTAGACGTGCCGATCCAGGAAATAGGCCGTGAGCCGGAAGGCTGCCGCCAGAGTCTCCGGATCGGCCGCCCGGTTCGTGCCGGGGGTGAGGAAATCCGGCAAGGCCAGCATCTTGTCGGCCCAGGGCTCACCTGCCTCGCGACTGACGGCCCTGCCCGATTTCGGCGAGACATAAGCAAGATCGTGGCGTGTACCCGTCGCCGCACATTCCTCCAGATCCAGACCAAATCCGAGATCGTTCAGCAGCGCCAGTTCGAAGCGGACGAAAAGTTCGCCCGCCGTCGCGGGATCTTCCAGATGGTCGAGAATCACGTCCAGCGCCTGGAAGAGATGCGGATGGGGATCCCGTTCGGGGAGAAGACGCAGCAGCGATGCCAGCGCCTGGACGCCGTAGACGGCGGTCGCCGTCTCCATCAGGCGGCCTGCCCGCAGTTGCAGCGGCTCGACCCTATATTCGCCGAGATGTTCGTCGAGGCGCGCACGCCAGGTAACTTCGAGACGGTTACCGGGTTGCAGGACGGGCTGCATGGTTCGCGAGCGGCCGGAGCGGACCATGCCCAGATGGCGTCCACGGCTGCGCGTCATCATCTCGGTAATGACGCTTGTTTCGCCATGCCGTCGCACCCCGAGAAGGATCGCCTCATCTGTCCATTGCATGATCCGGTTTTACCCCAGAGCCCCCGGGAGAGCGAGGGATTTCGGCACTCAGATCAGATTTCGGTCAGATAGCGCTGCACCCAGCCGCGCCAGTGGGCGATTGCCTCGGCCTTGCCGGGATAGCGTTTCTCTTCATGCAGTTGCACGAGCGACTTCATCGCCTGCAGAAGGACGACAGCCATGACCTGCGCCTGTTCCCCGGCGATTGCCGGACGCCAGACTGAGATGATTTCGGCGATGCGCCGACGCAAGCCTTCGCGCAGCAGGCCTGGACGTACGCCCGGCTGCTCCCATCGCGCATCGAGAAGGCTGAGTGCCAGACTGCGTTCGGTCGCATGGGCGACCAGGACATCGAGCAGCCGATCACCGAGCTGCATGGCATCCAAACCAGACGCTTCCGCCTTGATCCGGTACAGCGCTGCCTCGACATGTTCGGCATAACGGGCAATCAAGGCGTCGGCGAGCAGATCCTTGTTGGGGAAGAACTGGTAGAGTGAGCCGATCGGGGCGCCAGCACGGGCGGCGATCTCGGTCATGGTCGCGGCCTTGTAGCCCTGCTCCGCAAAAACGGCGGCCCCGGCGTCGAGAAGCTTGGCGACCCGGGCGATGCCGCGCTTGCGCTTCGGCTCCTTGGCGGTCGGCGCTGGAGCCGGCTGGGGTGTTGCCGAACTTGACTTTTGCGAGGTCATTCTCATAAAACTCGATTGTGAGGTGCGCCTCATTTATTTGATGAAATCACGCTTTCGTCCAGAACTTTCCCGGAGACGGATCTCAGACGAAGGACGGAGACGCTCATGGCTTCGGACAAGGATCCCGAGACGTTCAAGCAGCCCGACCCGGACGGCGTTGCGGCTTCCGTCGCCTCGCCGGCATCCGCGGTGAGCGCGCCGCCGCAACCCGGCCTGCTGACACCGCTTCCGGTCATCCTCCGCTGGGCCATTCTTCTCGGGCTGTCCTTCGCCATATCAGGCGGCCTTTTCCTTGCGCATATCCCGGGCGCCCTCCTGCTCGGACCCATGGTCGCGGCAATTCTGGTTGCCACCAATGGAGCGCGGCTTTCCGTCCATCGCTACCCCTACATCTTCGCCCACTCGCTGATCGGCTGCATCATTGCGCGCTCGATCGATCTCGGGACGCTGTCGACGGTCGCGGATGACTGGCCGATCTTCCTCTCTGTCGTGCTGTCGATCATCGCGGCGAGCAGCCTGCTCGGCTATTTCATGGCGAAAGCGGAGATCCTGCCAGGCACGACCGCGATCTGGGGAACGTCTGCGGGGGCGGCATCAGCGATGGTGCTGATGGCGGAGGCCCATGGCGGCGATCCGAGGCTCGTCGCCTTCATGCAATATCTGCGGGTCGCGTTCGTCGCGACCGGGGCCTCGCTGATGGCGGCCTTCGTCTTCAACATCGAAGGGGGCGCCGCCCAGCCCGTCGTCTGGTTTCCGGAAACCGACTGGCTCGATCTCGGCCTGACACTTGCGGCGGCAATCGCTGCGGCTTCGGTCGGCGCCTGGCTTCGCATACCGGCCGGGACCATGCTCCTGCCGCTCATTGCCACGACGATCTTGCATGTGACGGGCTACATCGCCTTGCTTCTGCCCGAATGGCTGCTGGCGCTGGGATATGGTGTGATCGGCTGGCGGATCGGGCTGTCGTTTACCCGGCGGATCTTGCGGCATGCGGCAAGTGCCCTGCCCCAGATCGTCGGCTCGATCCTTGTGCTGATGGCATTTGGCGGCGGGCTCGCCTTCCTGCTCTGGTCGCTGCATGGCATCGACCCGCTGACCGCCTATCTCGCAACGAGCCCCGGCGGGCTCGATTCGATCGCGATCATCGCCGCGACGACGCCCGTCGACATGTCCTTCATCATGGCGCTGCAGACCATGCGGCTGATCCTGATCATTCTGATCGGACCGACGATTTCGGACTTCGTCGCAAGGCGGGTGGCGAAGGGCTGAGCGCCCTTCGCACAATCACATTCAGTCGCGCGGGAATTCGAGACCCATCTCGCGGAAGCGCTCGGGGTCGTTACCCCAGTTCTCGCGCACCTTGACGAAGAGGAAGAGGTGCACCGGCTGCTCGAGGATCTCGGACATCTCCTTGCGGGAGGCTGTGGAGATCGACTTGATCGCATCGCCGTTCTTGCCAAGCACAATCTTCTTCTGGCTGTCGCGCTCGACATAGATGACCTGCTCGATGCGGACGGAACCGTCCTTGCGCTCTTCCCACTTCTCAGTCTCGACATGCGAAGAATAGGGAAGCTCCTGGTGCAGGCGCAGGAACAGCTTCTCGCGGGTGATTTCGGCCGCGAGCTGGCGCATCGGCAGATCCGAGATCTGGTCTTCCGGATAATACCAGGGACCTTCCGGGAAGGTTTCGGCCAGGTAGTCCATGATGTCGTCGCAGCCCGAGCCCGTGGTCGCCGAGATCATGAAGGTGCGGTCGAATTTGACGGCTTCGTTAGCTGTCTCGGCAAGCTTGAACAGGTCTTCATGGCGCACGCGGTCGATCTTGTTCAAAACAAGGATCTTCGGCTGCGGCACATCCTTCAGCGCTTCCAGGATCGCCTCGGCATCACCGCGCAGGCCCCGTTCGCTGTCGATGAGCAGCAGGATGATGTCGGCATCCTTGGCGCCGCCCCAGGCTGATGTCACCATGGCGCGGTCCAGCTTGCGACGCGGCTTGAAAATGCCGGGCGTGTCCATGAAGACGATCTGGGCGTTCTTGTGGATCGCGATGCCGCGCATCACAGCGCGGGTCGTCTGCACCTTGTGGCTGACGATCGACACCTTGGCACCGACGAAGCGGTTGACCAACGTCGACTTGCCGGCATTGGTGGGGCCGATCAAGGCTACGAAGCCGGATCGGGTCGGGGTGTTGACGATGGCTTCGCCGCCGTCCTCTGTCTCTATCTCGGTCATGGTGTCCAATCAGTTGGCGTCGGAGGGCTTTGCCCAGACGCCTTCGCGTTCGAGTATCTTGGTCGCGGCCACCTGTTCGGCGGCACGCTTGGAACGATCGATGCCGATCTCGGGCTTCAGACCCGGGATCTCGACGATCACCGTGAAGCGGGGATCATGATCCGGTCCGGAGCGATCGGCAACCTTGTAGTTGGGCGGCGCGCCATACCTGGCATGCGTCCATTCCTGCAATTCGGTCTTGGCGTCACGGCGAGCGCCGTCGGCGCGGGCAGCACGGCCCTGCCAGTATTTCAGGATGAAGCCGCGGGCGGCCTCCAATCCTGCTTCGAGATAGATCGCGGCGATCAGGCTCTCGACCACGTCGGCGCGAACATTCAGCATGTTCTTCGCGGTGATCTTCTTCACGTCCGAGCCGGTGCGGATGAAGCGGTGCAGCTCCATCTCGTCGGCCACCGAGGCGCAGGCCTCGGCGCTGACCAGCTGGTTGAAGCGCACGGAGAGTTCGCCCTCGGCCGCATCGCGGAAGGTGGTGAAGAGCATTTCGGCGACACACAGGCCGAGCACCCGGTCGCCTAGGAACTCAAGCCGTTCGTAGTCGCCTTTCTTGCCCCGCGAGACCTGGGCGCTGGCATGGGTCAGCGCGCGCATCAGGCGGTCGCGGTCGGCGAACTTGTGGCCGATCGCAACTTCGAGCTGCGTCCAATCCTTTTCGCCGACCACCTTCTTGTTCGTCATTCGACCACCTTGAACAGGCGATCCCAACGCATGTTGGCCGGCCACTTCCAGACTTCGCGGAACGAGGTGTCGTTGCCGAGCGAGAAGAAGATCAGCGAGGCTTTGCCGATCAGGTTTTCGGCCGGCACGAAGCCGACGTCGAAGCGGCTGTCGAGCGAGTTGTCGCGGTTGTCGCCCATCGCGAAATAATGGCCTTCCGGCACGATGAATTCGCGGGTGTCGTCACCGCGGGTGCCCTGGGCCTGGTCGAGCGTGTCGTAGCTCACGCCGTTTTCCAGCGTCTCGCGGAAGACCGGCACATCCGTACCCGGATCCATACGGTAGTCGGAGGTAAAGACACCGTCCTGGATCTTCGGCACAGGCTGGCCGTTGACCTGCAGCACGCCGCCGATCACCTGAATCCGGTCGCCCGGCAGGCCGACGATGCGCTTGATGTAGTCGATGCTGGGGTTCGGCGGGAAACGGAAGACGGCGATGTCGCCGCGCTCTGGTTCGCTCGCGAAAATGCGGCCTTCGAAGAGGTTCGGCGAGAAGGGCAGCGAATACTTCGAATAGCCGTAGGAGAACTTGTTGACGAAGATGTAGTCGCCAACCAGCAGCGTCGGCATCATCGAGCCGGATGGAATCGTGAAGGGCTGAAAGAACACGGTCCGGATCACCATGGCCAGGAGAAGAGCCTGGATGATGACCTTGACGTTTTCCCAAAGGGCACTTTGCTTCTTTTCGTCGCTCACGCGGATCGGTTCCTTCTTGCGAAAATCCTGCTCTCTCTAGTCGGTTCGGGCGAGCGCGGCAACCGCGTAGCCCCGCCGACCAGCGCGACCAGTTAACTCAGCGGCTTTCTGGCAGGGCTTCAACGATGACGAATGCCTGGGCATAGGGAAATTCGTCGGTGATGGTCAGATGGATCTGGGCGACATGCCCTGGCGGCAAAAGTCGCTCGAGGCATTTCGCAGCGCCGCCGGTCAGTTCAAGGCCGGGTTTGCCGTTTGGCAGATTGACGACGCCCATCTCCTTCCAGAAGACGCCCTCGGCGATGCCGGTGCCGAGTGCCTTGGCCATGGCTTCCTTGGCTGCAAAACGCTTGGCATAGGAAGCGGCGCAGTCCTTGCGGCCATTCGAGCGCGCCTGCTCTTCATCGGTGAAGCAGCGGGCAGTGAACTTCTCGCCGAATCTGTCGATCGACTTCTCAATTCTTCTGATGTCGACGAGGTCGCTTCCAATGCCGATAATCATGTCAGACGCTCGATCCCTGGAGAGCTTCGTTGAGGCGGGCGCGGGCCCGTGCGGCTAGGCGCTCGCGACGGCGCGCCTGAAACTTCGCCACGGTGAAATAGATCACGCAATAGCTGATCGCACCACTGACGACGGCCAGTGGGACGGCACCGACCAACATCGGCTTCAGGATGGGCTGCCACATGCTCTCGATCGCGTAGAGGGAAAACTTGCGTTCAAGATCGACGCTGTCCCCGGCCGGCGCCCCATTGCCGATGAGCCGATGCCCGACCTCCCAGGTCGCCGCCCAAATAAATGGAAACGTCAGCGGATTCCCGAAAGCCGTACCGAGCGCTGCAGCGACCATATTACCGGCAACAAGGTAGGCAATCGCGAAAGCCAGGAGGAAATGCAGGCCGATGAACGGCGTCCAGGAAGAGACGATCCCGGCCACGACGCCGGCAGCGATCGCATGGGGCGTTGCCGACAGGCGCAGAATGCGCTTGCTCAGGTAGTGGAACGACCGGATGAAGCCACGACGCGGCCAGAGAAGCTCACGCAACTTCGTCAGGGAGGAAACCGGTTGGCGTCGTCGAAACAGCATGCGGGATATGTAGTTGATCCGAGGCGGTTTCGGCAAGGAAAAGCGGCTCGCGGCGTGGCCAAAAAGCAAAGACGCCGGCATTGAACCGGCGTCGCATCTCAGACCAGAGATCACTGATTGTTTGACCGGTGACCCGATCTGGTCGGTCGGCGCATCAGCCGCGGCGGAACATGCCACGGTCGATTTCGCGCTGCCGGTATTCCAGGTCGACGAGATCGCGGGCGCCGTTCAGGTAGCTCATTTCACGTTCTGCAACGGTCGGAACGCGAAGGGCGCGGGCGAATTTGCGGATCGGAGTAAACATCGTTTTGTCCTCGGTTCTTTGTCTTCATCTGTTGACCGAGATATAATGGTGCGGCGCACAATCAACCAGAGACAAGAACTGACGTCAGCCATGCGCAAAGCGCATAGCGAAGGGTCGAGGTTTACGAATTAGGCAGGATTGTGATGAAAAGTGAGGCAGGAAGGACGGCTGCGAGGCGACCGGGCGGATATCATCCGCACCGGTCATGTCTTCGAGACGGCGGATCGGCTCAGTCGTAAACGCGCTTCACCGTCGAGATACAGTCGAGTTCCTTGAGCTCGCCGAGCAACTGGCTCAGCTGGCGCAGGTCCCAGACCTCGAGATCGATCCCCATCTCCGTAAAGTCGGTGGCGATGCGGATCATGTTGAGGACGCGGATGTTGATGTCGAGGCGGGCGACACATTGCGCGACGGTTGCGAGCGTGCCCGGCTCGTTCAGTGCGTTGATCAGGATGCGGGCGACGAAGCGCGACTTGTTCGCCTCATCGAGATCCCAGCGCACATCGATCCAGCGCTCCGGCTCGTTTTCGAAGCGCTGCAGGGCAGATGCCTGGATCGGGTAGATGGTGATGCCCTTGCCGTCTTCCATGATGCCGACGATTCGATCTCCGGGGACAGCACCGGCTGGCGCAAAATGCACCTCGGCATTGCCGGAGAGACCGCGGATCGGCAGCGGGTCGGGGCCGTCACCTGCCGTCGGCACATCGCCCTTGGGATGGGCGGGACCGGGGATCTTGAAGACCATGCCATTGGCACTGTTCATCGCAAACCAGCCCTCATCCGAGGAAGGCTTCACCGTGACGCGCTCGTCCTGGTAGTCGGGGAAGACGGCGCGCAGGACGTCGAGCGAGGAGGTCTCGCCACGACCGACGGAGGCGATTGCGTCTTCCACATCGCGCTGGCCGAGGCGATGCAGCGCCGGACGCAGCGTATCCTTGGAGAAGATCTTGCCGGCGCGCTCGAAGGTGCGCTCGAGGATGCGCTGGCCGAGGCCTGCATATTGCTTGCGGATCGCCATGCGGGTGGCGCGGCGGATGGCGGCGCGCGCCTTGCCGGTGACGACGATCTCTTCCCAGGCGGCAGGCGGCACCTGCACGCCAGAGCGGATGATCTCGACTTCATCACCATTCGACAGGCGGGTGACCAGCGGCATGATCGAGCCGTTGATCTTGGCGCCGACACAGGTATCGCCGACATTGGTGTGGACGGCATAGGCGAAGTCGATCGGGGTCGCGCCACGCGGAAGCGCGATCAGCTTGCCCTTGGGCGTGAAGCAGAAGACCTGGTCCTGGAAGAGTTCGAGCTTGGTGTGCTCGAGGAATTCTTCCGGATTGTCGCCTTCGGCCAGCGCCTCGATCGTGTGGCGGAGCCAGGAATAGGCGTTGCTCTCGCGCTTCAGCGGCTCGTTGGGATCGCCGTTTTCGCCATCCTTGTAGAGGCTGTGGGCGGCAATACCGTATTCGGCGATGTCGTGCATACGGCGCGTGCGGATCTGCAGTTCGATACGCTGGCGCGACGGGCCGACGATCGTGGTGTGGATCGAGCGGTAGTCGTTCTGCTTCGGCGTCGAGATATAGTCCTTGAAGCGACCGGGCACGACGCGCCAGCGGGTATGCACAATGCCGAGCGCCCGGTAGCAGCCGGGGATGTCGTCGACCAGGATACGGAAACCATAGACGTCCGAGAGCTGTTCGAAGGAGAGTGACTTCGACTGCATCTTGCGGAAGACGGAGTAAGGCTTCTTCTGGCGGCCCTTGACCGAGGGGGTCAACAGGCCGTTCGCCACAAGGAGATCGCGCAGTTCGTCCTCGATCTTGGTGATCAGGCCTTCGTTGCGGGTCGAAAGCTCCGAGAGGCGGTTGGTCACCGTCTCATAGGCTTCCGGGTTCATGTAGCGGAAGGACAGGTCCTCCAGCTCGTCGCGCATGTCCTGCATACCCATGCGGCCGGCGAGCGGCGCATAGATTTCCATCGTCTCTTCGGAAATGCGGGCGCGCTTGTCGTCGCGCATATGCTCGAGCGTGCGCATGTTGTGCAAGCGGTCGGCGAGCTTGACGAGGAGAACGCGGACGTCGTCGGAAATGGCGAGCAGCAGCTTGCGCAGGTTTTCGGCCTGCTTGGCCTTCTTGGTGACGAGGTCGAGCTTCTTGATCTTGGTCAGGCCCTCGACCAGGCGGCCGATATCCTCTCCGAAGAGTTCGTCGATCTCGGCGCGGGTGGCCGAGGTGTCCTCGATCGTGTCGTGCAGCAGGGCGACCGCAATCGTCGATTCGTCGAGATGCATGTCGGTGAGGATGGCGGCAACTTCGAGCGGGTGGGAGATATAGGGGTCCCCGCTGGCGCGTGTCTGCTTGCCGTGCTTTTGCATGGCATAGACATAGGCCTTGTTCAGCAGAGCTTCGTTGGCATCGGGCTTGTATTTCTGCACCCGCTCCACGAGCTCGTATTGCCGCATCATTCCACTCGTCTCCACAAACGAAAAAGCGCGCCAGTCGAGACGACTGGCGCACACTCATCCTACAGTCAGATCAAGACTTAAGTCTGATCTGTTGACGATTAGTAATCGTCGCTCTTTTCCGGCGGCACGAGGCCTTCGATACCGGCCAGAAGCTCTTCTTCCGACATTTGGTCGAAGGTGAGCGTTTCCGGCAGTTCGTCCTCTTCGTCGCCCTTGCCGGCGGTGCCGGTGTTGGAGAGCATCGAGCTCGGCTCCTGCTCCGGCTCGTCGACTTCGACGTGCTTCTGCAGCGAATGGATCAGATCTTCCTTCAGGTCGTCGGGCGAGAGCGTCTCGTCGGCGATTTCGCGCAGAGCGACGACCGGGTTCTTGTCCTTGTCGCGATCGATGGTGATCGGTGCGCCCTGCGAGATCTGGCGGGCGCGGTGGCTTGCGAGCAGAACGAGCTCGAAGCGGTTCTCGACTTTGTCGATGCAATCTTCAACGGTGACACGGGCCATTGCCTGTCCTTTGCGGTCATGAATGCGAGGGATTGACGGCTGCGATACAGGCAATGGAGGGCAAATTCAAGTTTTTCGTGCCGACGCCCCGCCAAGCCCAAAAATGAAGGCCGGAAAACACCCTTTTTACACCACATTTCAACCTCAAGCTGCTTGGATTGGACAATGCGATGCCCTAGATAGATTCTTATATGATCATTTCATAATTTAATGGAACGGTCATATCTTGAGAGGCAAGGTATTGTTTTGATTGCCGTTTGCCGAGACTGTTCATATTTGACCTAAGGATATCCGAATGTTCGATCCTCGCGAGAAAATTGCTCTCTTCATCGACGGCGCCAATCTTTACGCCGCGTCCAAGAGCCTCGGCTTCGACATCGACTATCGCAAGCTCCTGAAGGCATTCCAGAAGCGCGGCTATCTGCTTCGCGCATACTACTACACCGCCCTCATCGAGGATCAGGAATATTCCTCGATCCGCCCGCTGATCGACTGGCTGGACTATAACGGCTACAAGGTCGTGACCAAGCCGGCGAAGGAATTCACCGACAGCATGGGCCGCCGCAAGGTCAAGGGCAACATGGATATCGAGCTCGCGATCGACGCGATGGAACAGTCCGAGACGGTCGACCATCTCGTGCTCTTCTCCGGCGACGGCGATTTCACCACGTTGGTCGAAGCGCTGCAGCGCAAGGGCCGCAAGGTCTCGGTCGTTTCGACCATGGCGACGCAACCGCCGATGATCGCCGACGACCTGCGCCGCCAGTCGGACCATTTCATCGACTTGATGACGCTGAAGCCGGAAATCGGCCGCGACCCATCAGAACGCGGCATGCCGCGCGCACCGGAGCCGGCGACGGCCAGCGAAGACGAACACTAAGGGTTTCGGGGCAGCCCTGCCCCTTATGCTCTAAAGCCGCTGGATTTGCGAAAACACCCCCTCTAGACGCGGCCACACCTTCCCCTTGAGGGGGAGGTCGAGGCGAAGCTCCGGGGTGGGGTGACGGCCCAAGCCCTCCCCTTGTGGGGAGGGTCCGCGACGGGACTTCTCTACTTCACATCGCCTCGAAGGCAATATCCTGCGCGCCCTGCCACAGGACCATTTTCCCCATGGCCTCCAGCTGCTCAGCCCCCTTCGTCACCGTCAGGAAATGGTTGCCGGCCAGCACGCCCATCTTGCTCGCGAATTGCGAGGAGCCATAGGCGAAGAGCAGTTCCGTCTCACTGAAACCACCGGGATAAAGCAGGATATCGCCGCGCGAGGGATGCGCGGTGTGGTTCTCGAAGCCTGCCCCGAACTGGAAATCGCCCAAGGGCACCCAGACTGCCTCGCCCGACCAGCGCGAATGGATCGCCTGGTTGCGGAACGGCAGGAAGCTTTCGAAGATGCGGCAGGTCTCGGGCGCCTTTTCGCGCTCAAAACGGGCCTCGAAGACGAAGGGGCCGACGGTGACCTTCAGGAAGTCCAGGGACATGCCACTCAACCCGTCTTCAGAATGCGCTGCTTCTGGCGGTTCCAGTCGCGTTCCTTCTCGGTCTCGCGCTTGTCATGCAGCTTCTTGCCCTTGGCGAGCGCCAGCTCCAGCTTCGCCCTGCCCTTCTCGTTGAAATAGATCTTGAGCGGCACGAGCGTCATGCCTTCGCGATTGATCGAGGCACGCAGGCGGTTGATCTCGCGCTTGGAGAGCAAAAGCTTGCGGCGGCGGCGCGGCTCGTGATTGAAGCGGTTCGCCTGCAGATATTCCGGCAGATGGGAATTGATCAGCCAGATCTCCTCGCCCTCATCCGAGGCATAGGATTCGGCGATATTGGCCTTGCCCTCGCGCAGAGACTTGACCTCCGTGCCGGTCAATACCAGACCGGCCTCGTAGGTGTCGACGATCTCATAATTGAAGCGCGCCTTGCGGTTTTCCGCGACGATCTTGTTGACGGTGCGCTGCGAGCCTCTGGGGGCCATGGTCTGATCTTCCGTTTCGCCCGGGATTTTGTCGTGTGTCGCCTGCGCCCGGGCGGGGCGTGGCTGTTGTCATGGATATGTAATGGAGGATGGGGTGGAAATAAAGGTGGATGAGGATCTGGCGCGCAGGGCAGCGCATGAGGTGGGGATCGACCTCCGGCATCTGATTGTTTTGCACGCCGGCTTCGACCGGCATCGCAGCATAGTCAGACGGCTCAGCGCCGCTTCTGGGACAGGTCACGACGGCAATCATTTACGTCGACTTTCCGGAATGGCAGTGCAAAATGTGGTGGCATCGAACTCCCATTAATCTGAGGGCAGACCATGAATCTCCATCGCGCTCGTCTCGGCCTGTTTGCAATTGCTCTCGGAGTAGCCGGAAACGGGATGATGTCCACCGTTGCCCACGCTGACGAATTCTCGTTTACGGCGACCAACTCGACCAACACAGCTATCACCGAAATATTGGTGTCCGAAAACAAGAGTGACTGGGCTTACTTCAACATCGGAAACGGCATCCAGCCGGGTGCGACTGTCAATCTCGTCTGGGATCAGAGCACAAATAGTTCAAGCTGCGCGCAGTGGGTGAAGGCGGCTTTTGCCGACGGCAGCGAGTCGGAGCCTGCGAAGTTCGATTTCTGCGAAGATGGACTTGAACTCGACTTCTGATCCCGTTTCTCGTCTATGCGAGTGAGCGCGGCAGGTTACCCTTGGTGACCTGCCGTTTTCTTTTGCGGGGGACGGTGCGCTGGGAGACCATGGGGGCCATGGTCTTTTCTTCCGCGTTGCCTGGGATTTTGTCGTGGGACGCTGCGCCAGGGCGGGGCGTGGCTGTTGTCATGGATATGTAATGGAGGATGGGGGCTCGAACCGGCGATGAACGATGTCGCTTGGAGCGCCCTGAACGCGGCCAAGATTACCGGTGAGGTCTCATCGGCTTTGGCTTCAACATAACAATAAAGCACTGGTTTTAGGTTGGGCGATTCTGGGATAGTATAAAGGGGTGACAGAAGTTGCAGACTACAGATCTGCGCCTCGTGCGATGGACGAGATTGTGAGCGACCTGCGAGCGGTAGCGCAGGACGATGGATCGTTGCATTCAATTGCCGCGCTCATCTACCGCGATTGGGTGCTGAACATTGATCTAGCTGAGGCAAAGGTTACGAATGACCCTGCCCAGCGATGGTCAACAGAAAAGCTCAACAACAACGAGCTTATGCTTCTTCTAGGCCTTGCCGTTCAATCGAGTTCGGAAAGGGTTTGGAGCAACCTTCCCTCAGACGATCAATTCGCGAGCAAAGTTGATAAACTGTTGCGCGAAATGCACGACCGGATCAATGCGGACGCGCCGTGGATGGACCCCGAAACCGGAGCGTTCTCAGAGCGACCGGAAGTGATAGGAAACATTGCACGAGAGGCGATCTATTATGGCGCCGACGGATTTTACCTGCACCAGTTTCGAGAGATGGCGCGGCGTCGTTATCGGAGCGATCAAGAGTGGATGCTACGGAATGTTGGCATCTCTATTCGGCCAATCGTGGATATTGCGACCTTTATCTGTGATCTGATCACGCAGCAGATGGACTACGCCGGCCAGCGAAAAGCACTCGGGTTGCTGGAAACAGGTGAGCTTTTCAACAGCCTCCTCATCAGCAAAGCATCCCTGCAAAAACGCTTCGGGAACAAAGTCGATGCCTTCCTAGCAAAATTCTCGACTTCAGCGGTTAATGCTAACCTCGATTTCATCGATCCCTTCAGAGTGAATTTGGTCGGCATAGCACCCTTGATCGACATCGGGGAATTCATCTTCGTGCCGAGCCAGCACAAGTTGTTCCAATCGATCTACGAGAGCCCGTTCTACTGGATGATGGGCGACAAGGCTTACCGGCAGACCGCGTCAACACATCGGGGGCGTTTTCTTGAAGCCACCTCCACACACCTCCTGAAGCGTGTTTTCGGGGCCAAACACGTTCATCAGAATGTCACGCTGTACCAAGGCAAGAATATCGCTGGGGAAATTGATGCTCTCATAGTTTACGGTGAATTCCTTATCGTAGGCCAGGCCAAGTCTAAACGCGTATCGCTAAAGGCGCGTGCGGGTGACAAAGAGGCACTTGAGAACGATTTCAAAGGAGCGCTACAGGATCCGTACGAGCAGGCATTGAGTTGCGCTGAACTGATTGCTCAGGGCGCTCGATGTGTGACAGACGACGGTCGCGCTCTCGAGTTTCCAACGCTGCCGCGGCTATTCCCCATGGTCATCTTGAGCGATCACTTCCCTGCCGCTGTGCAGCTTTCGAGGATGCTACTAAAACGCTTCGATGAAATGCCGCCCGTTATTTGGGATATTGGCTTCCTCGATTGTATTACTCGGATTCTTGTATCACCCATCGAAGTGACCTTCTATCTGCAGACGCGTTCGCAGCATTTTGACAAAGTGGTATCAGACAGCGAGTTTAACTTCCTCGGCTATCACATTCGCTCGAAGCTGGCGTTGCCCGAAAATGTCGACTGGATGATGCTTGAACGGGACTTCGCCACCGTCGTCGATGACTTCATGATAGCCGCAGACCTTAAGATAAAGGCCCAGCGCCCCTTGGGTGTGCTAGAACAATTAGATATTCCCGTTATCTCAGAATTGTTCGCGGTTCTGAAGAACAGTGATCCCGAACTTGCAGGTGTCGTCATCGATTTATATGACTTTTCCGGCGCTGCGCTGGCCGATTTGTCTGCCACCATACAAGACATGCGCGAGGAAGTTCGCGAAACGGGCAAGGCGCTGAAAGCCTTCTCAATTCAGACATCAACAGGCGGCCTAACCTATGTTGTAGCTGACAAAAGAGGCGCGGACACAGCGCGGTCAGCGGAGTTGCTGGGGGCGATGCACAAGTATGAGACTAAGAGCGATCGCTGGTACGTTATCATCGACACGATTGAGACAGATTTGCCCGTTGATGGACTATTACCCCTGATCTGGAAGTGGGCAGAGGATGAGGATGAGGCGACGCGATCGAAAAAGGTCGCCTCGATGTTCAAGTCAAGACAGGAGGCGGTGATCGTTGGCGCGGCGGCTGCCCGGCGCGAAGAAGGAAAAAATAGTCGAGACTAATCCAGTCCGCGGCGGAGGCACAATCCAACATTCATCCCGCCGTCCCCTCCCCCTCAATCAAACACATCCCCGATCACCTTCTGCTCGGCTTTTTCCCATTTGCGCACGAGGGTGTTGACTTCCTCGATCTCCTTGTCGCTCAGGTGATGGGCGCCGTCGGCGTCGATGCGGCAGAGGCTGAAAGGCTTGCCGACGCTGGCCGAGGTGAGGTCGAGTGCCTGCAACACGCGCAGGACGGCGGCGCAGCCGAAACGGGTGGAGCGCTCCGTCAGGTGAAAATGGGAGAGAAGCGCGCCCGCCTGCTGGGCCATGGGCGCGCCGCTGCCGATCGCGTGGAAGCCGATGTCGGCATAATGGCCGATCATGCCGGACGGCGTGATCTCGATGATCCAGGGCTCGCCATCCCGCCAGCCGGCGGCCATGACATAGGCCGAAGGCGTGCCGCCGCCCTCTTCGCCCGGCACATCGGGGATGAAGGTCTCGTAGTGGTGACGCAGAATCGGCAGGACCTGGGCCTGCAGAGCGCGGCCGATATCGAGGGATTCCAAGATAGCGGCGCTGTTTTCGGTGAAGCAGCGGGCGACATCCGTCAGCACGGAGCGCGCGCCGCTGCCACCCCAGGCGGCATCCTTGCCGAGCGGATGCAGCTTTTCGGCCGGATAGGTCATGCCCCGCCCCTTGTCGGTGATCTGGGAATCCGATCCCAGCACCACGCCATCTTTGCACACGGTGGCAAGCACGACAGTCATCTGGCACTCCTCTTTGTTTGGCGTCCGGTGGGCGGTGCGACAGCGACGAAGACGTCGCCATGACGCAAAGCCCGCCCGGCTATACGCCTGCGGGGCCCGTGACGTTCCAACATGGAACATCTTTTCTTGAGGATTTGCCGTTCGTAGCTGGTCGGAAGCTCGGCGAGGCGGCCGGCTTCTGTGGGATCGAGAGCGCGCTTCGGCTTGGGGACGCGATGATCTCCGATCCCAAAACAAAAAGGCCGGCGTTTCCGCCGGCCTCCCGTCATTCCCTCAGTTCAGCAAGCCCGCATGTTTCAGCGCCGCGTCGATCGCGGCTTCCGTCGAAGCCTCCAGCGTTGCCATCAGCGGCAGGCGGACGGTGCGGTTCATGCCGCGGGTGCGGTTCAGCGCATATTTCGCGCCGCAGAGGCCGGGCTCCAGGAAGATCGCCTTGTGCAGCGGCATCAGGCGGTCCTGGTAGGTGAGCGCCTTGGCGTAATCGCCAGCCAGGGTGGCTGCCTGGAATTCGGCGGAGAGGCGCGGGGCGACATTGGCGGTCACCGAAATACAGCCGACGCCGCCATGGGCGTTGAAGCCCAGCGCCGTTGCATCTTCGCCCGAGAGCTGGACGAAATCCGGGCCACAGGTGATGCGCTGTTCGGAGACGCGCTCGATCTTGCCGGTCGCATCCTTGACGCCGACGATGTTCTTGTGGGCTTTCGCGAGTGCCCCCATCGTCTCCGGCGACATGTCGATGACCGAGCGGCCGGGGATGTTGTAGATGATGATCGGCAGCGAGACGGCCTCGGCGATCGCCTTGTAATGGGCGATCAGGCCCTTCTGGGTCGGCTTGTTATAATAGGGTGTCACGACGAGCAGCGCATCGGCGCCGACGGCTTCGGCATGCTGGGCAAGCTCGATCGCTTCCAGTGTGTTGTTGGAGCCGGCACCCGCAATCACGGGCACGCGCTTGGCGGCCACTTCGACGCAGAGTTCGACCACACGCTTGTGTTCGTCATGGGACAGCGTCGGCGATTCGCCCGTGGTGCCAACGGGCACGAGGCCGGAGGATCCTTCGGAAATCTGCCATTCCACATGGGCGGCAAAGGCTTGCTCGTCGACGGCGCCCTGATCTGTGAACGGCGTGACGAGTGCGGGAATGGATCCCTGATACATGCAATGAACTCCTCGGGGGCCGAGATCCACGCTTCGGCCGCATTCTGAACCTAAATCGAGGGCACATTACTGCGCACCTTCGGGTGCGACAAGCGCATGCAAGGGAGATTTGTGACGCTTTTCCTAGGCTTCGTTCGAGAGAATGTGATCGCTCGCGTCAAGGCTTTGTTAACCGCGTTCTCGGCCTACTCGGGGCGTTGTGTTATGGTTGTGGTGTGTGGATGAAGACGACCTTTCTCAAAGCCTCTGTTTTCGGCCTCGGTCTTGCCGTGCTGTCGCTTCCGACGCATGCTCAGCAACCGGCCTCCGTTCCCGTGCCGGCGGTTAAGCCGCTCGGCTTTGCGCCGACGAGGGCCACACCGCCTTCCTTCGAGACAACAGGCGCCATTCCGCGCGGTGAACGGCTGGCAGCCGTCAATCCGCAGCTGAAGGCTGGCCTCGACGCGCTGTCCGACCGCGACGGCGCAGAGGCGATTTCCATTCGCAACCGTATGCCCGACAGCCTCGACCGGCACATGCTGACCTGGTCTATTGCGATGTCTGGCCTGCGCGACGTGCCGGCGACCGAAATCGCCGCTGCCCAGCGGCAACTGAACGGCTGGCCGGGGCTCAAAGCCTTCCGGGCGAATTCAGAAAAAGCCCTCTTCCGCGAAAACCCGGCGCCTTCAGCCGTTCTGGCCGCCTTCGGCGACACCGCGCCCGAGACCACCGAAGGCACGATGCTGCTCGCCCGCGCGCATCTGGCTTCGGGTGACAAGGCGAAGGCTCAGAGCCTGATCCGCAAACTCTGGCGCACGGAAGCGCTGGACGAAGCAGCGGAAGACAAGATCATGGCCGAGTTTTCCGGCCTGCTGACAACCGCCGACCACCGCGCGCGCATGGACTATCTGATGTATCGCGAGCGGGCATCTCAAGCGAAGCGGTTCTCGACGCTCGGCGAGGCGCAATCGCTCTACAAGGCTTGGGCCGGCGTGATTTCGCGCGCCAAGAATGTCGATGCGCTGATCGCCGCCGTCGACAAATCGTGGTCGAAGGACCCGGCTTTGCTGTTCATCCGCATCGAGAACCTGCGGCGGAAACAGGATTTCGAGGCCGCTGCGAAGCTTCTCGAGCAGATGCCGCGCGACCGCAAGGCTCTGATCAACGGCCGCGCCTGGTGGGACGAACAGCGCATCATCGCCCGCGGGCTTGCCGATCTCGGGCAGTTCCGCGAGGCCTATCGCATCGTGTCGCGCCATGCAGCGACCGAGGCGACCGATATTGCCGACGCCGAATTCCATGCCGGCTGGTATGCGCTGAGGGCGCTGAACGATCCTGACACTGCGAGCCGGCATTTCGCCCGCATTCTCGAGGTCTCGAATCGCCCGCTTTCGGCAAGCCGTGCCTGGTATTGGCTGGGCCGCGCCTCGGAGGCATCGAAGGACGGCAAGGCCGGGCAGCATTTCGCCCGCGCAGCACAACATTCCAGCACCTTCTATGGCCAGCTCGCCGCCGCCCGGATCGACAAGCCGGGCATCGAGATCCCCTATCCGCGCCCGAGCAGCGCGGATCGCGCGCGCTTCGAAGGACGTGAGGCGATCCAGGCGATTGCGCGATACGAAGCGGCCGGCCATGGCTGGCGGGCGCAGAGCCTTTACCGGGCGCTGGCCGACCAGTTGGACAGCCCCGGCGAACTGGCCCTGTTGAGCGCGCGGGCCGAAAAATCCGAAGGCGGGCATCAATTGTCGCTGCAGATCGGCAAGACGGCTTATTCGCGGGGGATCGATGTGCCCGCACTTGCCTTCCCCGTCGGCGTCATACCGTCTTCCGCCAATATTGCGGGTTCCGGCAAGGCGCTCGCCTATGCCATCGCCCGGCAGGAAAGCGCCTTCAACCCGGCCGCCGTTTCGCCGGCCGATGCGCGCGGGCTGCTGCAACTCCTGCCGTCGACCGCGAAGGGTGTTGCAGCGCGCCACGGCATCGCCTACGCGCCGGAGAAGCTGACGCGTGATGCCGGCTTCAACGCCACGCTCGGCGCCCATTATCTCGGTGAGCAGATCGACGCCTTCGGCGGCTCCTATATCCTGACTTTCATCGCCTATAATGCCGGCCCGCGCAAAGTGCCGGAGTGGATCGAGCGTTACGGCGACCCGCGCGGCAAGTCGATCGATGAGGTCGTCGACTGGATCGAGCGCATCCCCTTCCCCGAGACCCGCAATTACGTGATGCGGGTGATGGAGAATTATCAGGTCTACAAGAGCCGGCTTGGCCAGGAGACCGATATCGTGCACGATCTGCGCTTCGGGCGGTAGTTCGCCCGCCCTCCCCTGATTGATGGATGACCTGGTGTCTCCGCTCGGCTAGACTCGCATGACATTACCACGCGAGGGAGTGCCGCATGGCCGACAGCATCGACCGTTTCATCACCGTGCCGGATGGCTTGACGCTGCATGTGCGCATTTACGGTGAAGCCAATCCGGGGATCCCGGTCGTCTGCCTGCCGGGGCTGACCCGCAACCTGCTCGACTTCGAGGATCTCGCCCGCATTCTGGCGGCAGCGCCTTATCACCGCAGGGTCGTCGCCATCTCGTCTCGTGGCCGCGGGCTCTCCGATCGGGACCCGCAGCCGGAGCGCTACACCATCCCGGTCGAAGCCGGCGATGTGATCAGCGTTCTCGACCAGTTGGGGATCGACAGTTCCGCCTTCATCGGCACCTCGCGCGGCGGGCTCATCCTGCATGTGCTGGCAATGACGCATCTGGAGCGTATCGAAAGGCTGGTCCTGAATGACATCGGCCCGGTTCTGGAGTCTGAAGGCTTGAGACAGATCCAGGGTTATCTCGGCAGCCGGAGGGCGCCTGCGAGCTTAGCGGATGCGGCGGAAATCCAGCTGGCCACGCATGGAGCTGAGTTTCCTGCGCTTAGCGGCGAGGATTGGGCCGGCATGGCGCGGGCGCTTTATCGCGACGTGGACGGCAGGCTGGTGGCGGATTTCGATTCCGCGATTGCCGAGCAATTTCGCGCTGCGGATCTGAGCCAACCACTACCCGATCTCTGGGCCCAGTTCGGCCTCATGGTGGAAAAGCCTATGATGGTGGTGCGGGGAGAGTTTTCACGGCTCTTGTCGCGCGACACCGTCGCCGAAATGGTGCGGCGGCATGAGCAATGCGTTGGTATCGAGGCCAAGGGACAGGGCCACGCGCCATGGCTGCATCTGGGTGAGTTGGCGGCCGAGATCGGGGCGTTTCTGGAGCGCTGAACCGGTAAAGGTCTTCGAGACTTCGCCTTCCCTGTTTAAGTCAGCCGATGACTGACACATGGGGGCAAAAGAAAAGCCCGGCACAAGGCCGGGCTCCCCTTATCCGATCTGGAGATCGAATTAGAACGAACGGGTCAGGCGAACGAAGCCGGTCCAAGCTTCATCTTCGCCGTCGGCGTCGAAGTAATCTACGGTAGCCGCTGCCGTCAGGCCCGATGCCAGAGCGTATTCAGCAAGAAGGCCAGCGCCCCAAGCGTCGGTGCCGCCCTGGAACTCCCAGTAGTTAACTGAAGGCGTGATGGTGAGCTTTTCCGTTGCCTTGAATGCATATGCACCACCAACTGTCCACTCGATCGAGTCGGTTACAGCTGCAACCGGGAAGTCGACTTCGCCCACATACGTGTTGGCGCCCGACGAGTAAGCTGCGTACAATTCGAAGGTGCCTGGGCCAACTTCGGCAGATACCTTACCGGAGATTGCGCCTTCTTCAAAACCGAAGTCGTAGACGCCATATACGGAAAGAGTAGCGACGCCGAGGCTTGCAGAAGCCATTGCTTCGATACCGAGCTCTTCTTCGCCTGCGCCAGAGTTAGATGTCAGATCGTGCACGCCGAGACCGGCGGTGAATGCATCCGAAGAGTAGGTGTAGCTAATCAGGTTGAAACGAGCGTTGCCGGTAAAGGCGTCGTTTTCGCCAGCGATGCCGACGTCATCCCAGAAAGCGTAAGCGCGACCGACCTTGAAACCACCAACGGTGATGTATGCCTCGTCGAGGACAACACCAGCGCGCGTGGAAGCAGAGCCCTGCTCCGCCTGAATGCGGATGCGGGAACCGATGGTGCCAAGCTCAGAATCGTTCTTCGCGTCGAAAGAGACGCGAGCGCGAACGTCGGTCTGCCAGTTTTCGTCACGTGCACCGTAGGCGATTGCAGCGTCGTTACCGAAAGCTGCAGTTGCACGAACTTCGCCACCGATCTTGAGGCAGGTTTCGGTGCCGGGGATGTAGAAGTAACCGGTGCCGAAGGCGTCGCAAACGCGAACGTATTCCATGGGCTCGGGCTCAGCGGCGACGATTGCGTCAGCGGCCTGAGCGCCGGAAACTACAGCGAGAGCTGCAGCGGAGCCGAGAAGAAGGCTCTTGATGTTCATTATTGACCTCCAGTCAATTATAGAGGTCGGCTCAGGCCTTTTTCGTTTTAAATGTTTAAATACAGAGCCTTAGGGCATGTCTCCCATTTTGAGCTCGGCCAAAACTTCGGCAAGCTGGCGTTGATCAGCGCAAATTGCGAGCTTGATCCCGCTCGTTTCCAGGCGGAATCCGAGCTCGCGAAGCAGCGCAAAAGTCCGCTACCGAGCGCTCATTCAATCATGTAGGGGAAATCAGGAATGGCGGAGAGGAAGGGATTCGAACCCTCGATACGCTTTTGACGTATACTCCCTTAGCAGGGGAGCGCCTTCGACCACTCGGCCACCTCTCCGGTGACGCCTGATTATTTGCTTGAATCAGTGATTGCAAGGCCTTTTCTCCGCTCTCAACATTTTAGCTGAGGCCGCCTGGCCAAGCACCTGATCTCTAAGGAGGGCGAATCGCGCCGGACAACGACATGATTCTGTCACCTGGAGGACCTCATACGGTCGATTTCACCCGCTAAGGATGGGAAACACAGAATGTCGCGATACTACCGAAGCGCGACGGATGATGGTTTCCAGTGCAACTTTTTGCGGAATCCTGTGCCAAAATGGGAAGGGAGCGGCAAAAACGCAGGGTGGCGACAAAGCCAGAATCCCCTAGTAAGCGGCGGTTTTGTCTGGCTTTTCTTAATGAAACCTAAATGAATAAGGGGGTGGGCCGGTGACTTTGTGGCGTTTGAGCAACAGGCCCGGCGGAAGGGTGGCCCCTTTTCCACCATTCCACTCTTTGGTGATTGCATGACCGACGGGGTTTTGTATTTTCAACCTCGGAAGCGAGGCGGTGGATCGTCCGTCTTCTGAAACCGACGGGGATGGGGCAGGGAATGCTGTCCTTCAGCCAAATAACCCAGACCCATACGAAACTTGACTGGAGGTCAATAATGAACATCAAGAGCCTTCTTCTCGGCTCCGCTGCAGCTCTCGCTGTAGTTTCCGGCGCTCAGGCCGCTGACGCAATCGTCGCCGCTGAGCCCGAGCCCATGGAATACGTTCGCGTTTGCGACGCCTTCGGCACCGGTTACTTCTACATCCCCGGCACCGAAACCTGCCTCAAGATCGGTGGCGAAATCCGTGCAACGGTTTACGCAAACGAAAGCGGCGTCAACGACGCCGATCTGGACGAAGACTACAACTCGGAAGTTCGCGCTCGCATCACCTTCGAAGCCAAGAACGACTCCGAACTCGGCACGATCGGTTCCTACATCCGCATTCAGGCAACGCAGGACGCTGACCTCGGTCGCGAAGGCGTCGCTCTCGATCAGGCTTACATCACTGTTGGTGGCTTCAAGGTCGGTCGCGCTCTGACCTGGGCTGACGACTGGGGTCTGGCTGGTGAATCGGATGCGTTCTTCAACAACGCCCGCTTCAACACCATCTCCTACACCTACACCTCGGACGCCTTCACGGCTGGCCTCGGCGTAGATGACCTGTCGGATGAGTACCTCGACGGTAACGAAGTTGGTCTGGAAGCAGTAATCTCCGGTTCGCTGGGTGCCGCAACGGCAACCATGAATGGCGTTTACGACTTCGGCGACGAAGAAGGCGCAATTGCTGGTGTTCTGTCGGCTGACCTCGGCCCGGGCACGCTCGGCATCGCTGGTGCATGGGCTTCTGGCTACTCGACCGGCTACGACTTCGAAGCTGAGTGGACGATCGGTGCCGCTTACACCTTCAAGGCAACCGAGAAGCTCTCCATCACCCCGCAGGTCATGTACTACGGCGACATTGCTGACGCAGACGCCGGCGTGTTCACCTCGACCGACGCATGGGCTGCTGACCTCTACGTTGAATACGCCCTGGCTGCTGGCCTGACCGCTTCTGCCGACGTTCGTTACGTCGACCTGGATGGTGGCGACAGCAATTGGGACGGCTTCGTTCGCCTGACCCGTTCGTTCTAATCCACACTGGATTAACGAAAAAGTTTGGGGTCCGGCTTGTCATGAGCCGGACCCCTTTCGGCCATTTGGGAGATGCTTTGTCTCTCACGCGAATTCAATGATTTAGGCCTGCTGCGGGCACGCAGTTTCCAGAAGAAAGGATGTTCCATCGACAGCATGACGTGGGCTCGAGGCGAGCCGCTCCGGAAAGTTTGTGCCGTTCTGCACTATACTTTTTATAAGATATAACGATATGTACGCCCGTGGGGACGGGCGGTGAGCTCGTTCGCGTGCTCGCCAAAAGGGAAATTTGGGGGATACATGCAGGTGGAAATGCCGGCCGTGAAGGGTTTTGACGTCTTTGTAGGCGTGCCCGATTATTCGGTACATTATCAATACAGACAGGGTACGATCCTGCACGAGGTGCGCGAGACGAATTTGCGCGAACTGTTCGGCAAGTATGGCGACCTGTTATGGATGAATGGCAGCCACAAATATAACGTAACCAATTTTATCGGAGAGCTTCACGATCTCCTTGATTTTCCGAGCTTCTCGACTTTTTCCCAGGAGATGCTCGACCAATTGATCGGCAAATTGCGCAAACGCGGTAACAGCAATGCCACCATCAACAGAAAGATGGCGGCCTTAAGCAAACTGCTGCGAAAGGCGTCCAAAATGGGAGACGTTCACAGTCTGCCGGAATTTAAGCGTCAGAAAGAGAAAGCGGGCCGTATTCGCTTCCTCGACAAGGATGAAGAGAACCTCCTGTTTTCGGAAATCCGGGCGCATTCGGAACTTTACTACCGGTTCTGCCTCTTCCTGGTCGATACCGGAGCCCGCCTGAGCGAAGGTCTCAACCTGCGTTGGGGCGACATACACAAGGATCGGGTGACCTTCTGGGTGACGAAATCGGGCCGCTCGCGTTCCGTTCCCCTCACCCATCGTGCCTTGGCTGCGATCGAAGCCTCGGACCGCCGTCATTCGGGGCCGTTTGCCGAGATCGACCAGCAGCGTTTCCGCGTCGCCTGGCACAATGCCAAGGATGCCGTCGGCTTTGCCGATGACAAGGATGTGGTGCCGCACGTTTTGCGCCACACTTGTGCATCGCGTCTCGTCCAGGGCGGCATCGATATCCGCCGTGTCCAGATGTGGCTCGGACACCAGACACTGACCATGACTATGCGCTACGCCCACCTGGCATCGCATGACCTCGACATGTGCGTTCCCATTCTGGAGCGCGCGGCCAACGGCTGAAAGACCTTGAATAGCGAACAAGTGTGCCCAAGAGCTTGATATAACTGACCAGTTCGCGCCGTGCCGCAACAGATTGAAGATGAAAAAGGCCGGCTTTACGCCGGCCGCTTTCGTTTGATCCCGGTGTCGCAATCGCCGACTTGGTGCTTTTGCCTCAGGCAATCAGGGTTTTGAGATCTAGCGCAGGATCCGCAATCGTTGCGCGATCGACCGGCCGCCCCATGTCCAGGAGCTTCTTGCCCGTGACATAGGCTTTCGCATCGTTGATCGCGTCGACGGCAATGAAGTCGCCGGCATGAAAATACCAGATCGACAGGCTGCCTTCCCGCGCGCCGGGTCTGACCACTGTCTCGTCATAGCCGAGATTGAAACCTGCGATCTGCAGTTTCACATCATACTGATCCGACCAGAACCACGGTTTTGGGCGATAAGGCTCCGAGCCGCCGGCCAGAACCGCGGCAACCGCCTCCGCCTGGTCAACAGCGTTCTGCACGGATTCGAGCCGAACCTGCTGTCCCTTCCAGTCCTGCACGGCGCAGTCGCCCATGGCAAAGATCGCCGGATCGCTTGTCCGGCCAGAGCTATCGACCACGATGCCGTTCTGCACTTCGAGCCCGGCATCGCCTGCCAGTCGGTCATTCGGCGTGACGCCGATCCCGACGATCACCATATCTGCATCGATCACCCGGCCATCGGAGAGTTCGGCCGCCTTGACCCTGCCCTCGTCGCCAATCAGTCGTGTGAGGCCCGTCTTTTCGAAGATCTGGACACCTTCTGCCGCGTGGATCGCGCGGATAGCGTCCGCAGTCTGAGGAGCGGCAACGCGTGCAAGGATACGATCCGCCATTTCGATCAGCGTCACGTCTAGACCGAGTTTGCGCGCCACGGCGGCGGCTTCGAGCCCGATGTAACCGCCACCAATGATCAGCAAACGGTGGCCTGGTTTCAATTCGGTCGCAAGGCGATCGGCGTCAGCCTTGTCGCGGACCGTGAACACGCCCGCAAGATCGCCACCGATGGCGGAGGGCAAGCGACGCGGGGTAGCGCCGGTTGCCAAGGCGAGTGTCTCATAAGCGATTTCGCTGCCGTCGAAGAGCTTGACGCTCCTGCTCTCTCGGTCGATCGCCTCTACCGGCGTCGACAGACGGATCTCGACATCGTTTTCGGCATACCAGGCTTCGGGCCGAAACAGCAGCCGGTCAAAGCTCATTTCGCCGAGCAGATACTTCTTGGACAGTGGCGGGCGCTGGTAGGGCAGAACCGGCTCGCTTCCGAGCACAGTGATCGGGCGTGAATCCTTCAGCATCCGCAGCTTTGCAGCCAGCGCGAAAGCCGCCTGCCCTGCCCCGACAATGACCAACCGTCCTGCCATCTTGTCCATTTCCCAGACCAATCCTTCACACGAGAATCGCTGCCGGGGAGCCGGCAGCGATCACTGGAAACAAGGCCTAGCTTTGTGGCGATTTGCGGTCAAGTTTCTGGGCGAGAGGGTCCCCCGCCCGCCAGCTTAACGGCGTGGATCAGCTGCGTTCGAGGTCACTGCCAGCGGCGGGTCGAAGCTTTCGGCGATCGTTTTCCAGTCAACGAACTTGAAGTTCGTCTGCGGGGTCTGGCCGTCTAGGCCGTTGATGTCGCCGGCATAGCCGTCCTGGGTGACGAAGAGGCCGTTCTCGAAACCAGGCAGATCTGTCGAGATCACATCGGCTCCATCGCTTTCCTGCACCGCGTCGACACCGTCTCGGGCTGCGATCCGGAAGGAGCCTTCCAGCTTCAGGCTGTCGCCGATCGAGAACACCGCAAAGCTGTCGTCATAGGGCGCGTCGGCGACCACGGCATCGCCATGAGCCTGGCCCTGGCTGGAGGCGAGCAGATAGCGGACACCATTTTCGCCATAGTATATTGTCAGTCCCTCGACATCGCGCGCAATGACGCTTTCGCCAGCGTTGAAGCTGCTTTCGGTCGAGCCGCGCGTCTCGTACACCAGCTGCGGTGCCGCCTGCGCATTGCGGATGTCGATCTTCCAGATGCCGACATCCTCCTGGCCGGCATAGAGAATGCCAGTGGTCGCGTCGACCACGCTGCCTTCAAACTGCGGGCTCCAGTCCTTCAACGGCTCATCTTCCGCTTCCTGGAACAGGTCCTGACCCTTGTGGGTGCCCGGCACGAGAACCGAACGTTCAAATTTGGCACCGACCTTCCCCTCGGGCAGGGCCTGCAGCGTAAACAGCCCCACCAGCGGCTGGTGCCTCTGTGTACCGGCGACCCAGGTCAGGCCGCTGTCGCGATCGGTCCAGGCGGCCAAACCATAAATAGTGTCCTGGTCATCAAGCGGATTGTCCTCGCTGCCGGCCTGGTCCTTTGTCGGACGCTTGGGGAAGGCGCGCGGTTCGGCGGGGTCGGTCACCTCGACCAGCGGCTCGGCGGCGGTCGCATCAATGCGCCAGACACGGATGACGTCGAGGCCGCGGTCGCTGCCGACGGCCAGATCCACCTTCTCGCCGTTTGCCAGCGTGAAGCCGTAGACGAGGTCGACATTGTTGATACGGCCATCTTCACGCGAGGGGCCGAGTGTCTGCACCAGTTCGCCGGTCAGGGCGTAAACCCGCATGCCGCCGTTCTTCACGGCGGTGATGACAAGGCTGCGTGCCGGAACGGTCGAGTTGGCATAAATAGCCGGATCGTCGGCATCGGCGTCCATGTCCGCCTCCGTCAGGATCGGTGTCTGCAGTGTCGGCTGAACGTCGTGGACCTTGTAGGCTTCGGCAGCAACAGGGCCGGCAAGGCAGGTGCTGGCGGTAAGAAGAGCGATCAAAAGGGACTTCATGAAAATTTGCTTCTGGCACGGGCGACATTATCCCGTGCCGGGCCATAGCTCCTTTACGCTACACTTTTTTGACAGCCGCAACGGAAATGGAACAATGGCCCGACAGAGGCAAGGCGCTGCCGTAACAGAGAAAATTGCGTGGTGATGCGGATTTGAACCAGTCTCTCCACCATCCGGTAACGACCATAAGCTAACGTGGTGTTGAACATAGAAGTGGTAGGAGGGTGGCATGCCCTTGCAGAGGATACCGGACGCAAAATCGGACATCCCTCGGGATCAGATCTTCGAGAAATTCAAGATCGATCGCCCCGGCAAGATCGTGTTTGTCGGCCACCATCTGAGCGTCGCGAAGACACAGCGCTGCCTCATCCGGACCATTTCCCTTTATGGTGCAGAACTCGACGTCTCGCCGCATGTGATCGTTCCCGCCAACTTCTTCCTCGAAATTCTGGGGATCCACGACGACATCGGCTGCACGCTGATCCGTCGCGAAGCCGAGAAGCTGACGGTCGGCTTCAACATGCTGATCGATCCGGAATTCCTCCACCATGTGGTTCGGCTCTCGTTCGAGACCAGCCACTAAACCATCTCACGATGCGACCTCTTTGACCCGGTGGCGCAAACGCTTGCCGCATGCGCAGCGTGCCGAGAACCCGCGCAAATACGTCGTCCGCGCATTTAAAGCTGAATATCAGGCATACTTAAAACTTGATCGAACTTGTTGATGCTAATGCAAATAATCATCTCCAAGGTGCAAGGCAGACGAGTTGGGAGAGCCGGACATGGCGATGGAGAATGCGACGCATCTGGCCGGGGTTCGCTCGGAAATGTACGAGCGGAAGTGGGAGCGCTTCTATGTCCGCCGGCCTGCCAAGGTCATGTCGGTCCGACCAGGGCTCACCGGCATCACGATCCGCAGTTGTGAGGTGGTCGACATCTCACAAGGTGGCGCGGCCATCGAGCTGACGACGGCGATCGGTCTTTCCTCTCATTATTATCTGCAGATCGTCGGCCTTGCCGATCGGATCGGCTGTGCTGAGGCCTATCGAAACGGCAACCGCGTCGGGGTCAAGTTCATCGCGCCGATCTCGGAACACATGCTGCACCGGATCGTTCGCGCCGACTTCATGCTGGGCGAAGCCGTCAATACACCGCTCAAGCCGTTCCAGAACGGCAACGGCGCACGCCTCGGTCGCTGAGCAAACCTCTGCCGATCGAGGTCCAATCCCGGCGGATCCGGCCTTGCGTCGGAAGCTGTGCTTCTTATTGTGAGCGGATCGACATCGATCTCCCGGAACCCGCTTCGCAATGACCGCATTTTCCCGCTTCACGCCGCTTGCCGCCTCCCTTCCCGCAACCGTGCCATTTGTCGGCCCCGAAGCCATCGAGCGGCAACGCGGCCTTGCGGTGCGCGCCCGGATCGGCGCCAATGAAAGTGGTTTTGGCCCGGCGCCCTCGGTTCTTTCGACCATCGCCGAAAAGTCGGGCGAGATCTGGAAATACAACGATCCGGAAAACCATGCCTTGAAGGGCGCGCTTGCGGCCCATTTGGGTCTCACGCCCCAGAACTTCGTCATCGGCGAAGGCATCGACGACCTGCTCGGTCTTATCGTGCGGCTTGTCATCGAGCCCGGCATGCCCGTCGTTACCTCGCTCGGTGCCTACCCGACCTTCAACTTCCATGTGAACGGGTTTGGCGGGCGTCTTGTGACCGCGCCTTATCGCGACGGTCGCGAGGATCTCGACGCGCTTCTGGCGCTGGTGCGTCAGGAGGATGCGCCGCTGGTCTACTTCGCCAATCCGGATAATCCGATGGGCAGTTGGTGGGATGTGGGCAGCATCATCGCCTTCGCGCGCGCCCTGCCCCCGACCACTCTTCTCATCCTCGACGAGGCCTATAGCGAAACGGCACCTGAAGGTTCGATCCCGGCCGCAGATGCGCTGATCGATCTGCCGAACGTCATCCGCACCCGCACATTTTCAAAGGCTTACGGTCTGGCGGGCGCTCGCGTCGGCTATGGCATCGGCACGCCGGGCACAGTCTCGGCCTTCGACAAGATCCGCAATCATTTCGGCATGCCGCGCCTCTCGACGGAAGCCGCCCTCGCCGCCCTTGCCGATCAAGCCTATCTCACCGACGTGGTCGGACGGATCAAAGCTGCACGCGACCGCATCTCGACAATCGCCAAGACAAACGGTCTGACGCCCCTGCCTTCGGCCACCAATTTCGTCGCCATTGATGCGGGGCGCGACGGCGTCTTTGCCCGCGCCATCGTCGACGGGTTGATGGAGCACGGCGTCTTCATCCGCATGCCGGGGGTGGCGCCGCTCAATCGTTGCATCCGCGTCTCCACCGGCCTGCCCGCCGATCTCGACCTGTTCGAAGAGGCGCTACCGAAAGTGCTGGCTTCGCTCCGCTGAGCATTCCGCAATGAAAAAGACCGCGCCGGCCTTGTTCCTGCCGGTCGCGGTCTTGAAAAGTGTTGGCCCTGGCCCCGTCCAAAGGTCCCCGCCACGTTCCCCACTGGGTTGTTGTTGTGGATTCTCCTGCCGCGGTCGCGGCCGGAATTGGTCAGTGCATGGTCATCCATTCGCGGGCGGCACGAAGCGCCTCGGCGAGTTGGACCTTGCTCATGGTCTGGGCGAGATCGGCGCGCAGCTCGGCGGCGCGGTCACAGCCCTTGATCGCAGCGATGTTCAGCCACTTATGGGCCGAGACGAGATCAATCGGGCAACCGCGGCCGGTCGCATACATCAGGCCCATGTCGCGGAAGACGTCGGCCCGGGTTTCGCCACCCATCGTGGCATTTTCGGAATTGTGCATTTCAAAGCGTGCCATTGGTTTTGTCCCTGTTTGCCTAGTTTCTCAGTCGTCCCTGTTTTCCCTTGCGGGCCCTTCCGGAACGGCGCCGGATCTTTGTCCGGTCATTCTCGCTTCGGTCGGGTTTGGCGGGGTTTTTCCCTGCTCGTTTGATGGGTTCACTATGCCAAACGGTCTTCAAAACTCGCTTAAAATGCATCCTTAATTTGCTGAAAACAAAGTACAAAAGCTTCGTAAACTTCGGATTCCGTTAAGTATTACTCCCCCTGCAACCCAAGGATTTCGAGACAAAATTTACGAAAGTTTCACGCTGTGAAATCAACCGAATTTTCACCACGTTTTCCGAAGCGATTTTGGGAAAGTGCTGAAATTGCGGTGTCCGGCGACTTTCCACGGCTCCGTTTTCGAGCCGGATTGCATTTTACCTTTACGTGTGCGTAAGATAATTCTTAACCGTTGGCCGGATGCGGAGAGGACCGTTTACGACTGCGGGAGAGGATCATCATCTCGGGAGGAGAGATCAGACCATGCGTTCCATCATCATTGCGGCAGCACTCGCGCTTTCGGCCTTCACGGCACAGGCCGCCGAACCCATCGAAGGCAACTGGAAGACAGCGTCGGGTGCCACGGCACAGATCGCGCCTTGCGGCGGTTCCTTCTGCGTGACGCTGAAGAGCGGCCAGCATAATGGCAAGCAGATCGGCAAGATGGCCGGCAGCGGCGACAGCTACAAGGGCGAGATCACCGACCCTGAAACCGACAAGACCTATTCCGGCTCCGGCTCCGTCTCCGGCAACTCGCTGAAGATGAAGGGCTGCGTCATGGCGGTGCTCTGCAAGAGCCAGACCTGGACGCGCCTCTGAGGCCATCGGCATTCAAAATACAAAAGGGGCGCCGGCTGCAACTGGCGCCCCTACTGCGTTGAGGGGCGGATCAGATCGGCTGGCCGACATCGATGCGATTGCCGTCGGGATCCGCGAAGACGAAGGCCCGCAGGCCATAGTCCTTGTCCTGGAGCCGTTTGATGATCCGCAGGCCCTGCCTCTGGATCAGTTCATGTAGCGCATCGACGTTCTCGACCATCATATGCGCGACGTTGAATGCAGGCGCCTTGTGGTCCGGCTGCAAGGTCAGATGCAGTTCGGCCCCGTCCTTCTCAAGAATGATGAAGCCGACCGGATTGCCGTTTTCAAAGACGTTCTCGAAGCCGAGCACACCGATATAGAAGTCGGTCGCGCGTTTCATGTCGGCGACGGGCAGCATGGCTGCGATCCGGCCGAAGCGGATGGATTGCTGGGCAGTGTCATTCATGGCTGTCACCACGGTTGCCGGAAGGCCAAGTCGGACGGCGGCGGTGCACCAATCGCACGGCATTTCCGGAAGGAAAGATGGCGGGGCGGTGCCCGCTGAGGTCCATTATCACCGCAACTTCGACAAAGGGAAACGCCGATTAACCCTTCTGAATGCCAGATGAACCCTCATCTCAGACCTCATTCAGGCAGGCCTTGCTAAAACACTCTCATCAGATCGGAAGGGAGCAAGGACATGGCCAAGCTGACACGGCGTTTCACCATCATCTCGCTGACCATGGCGCTTTTCGCCTTCATGTTCGGCCAGCTCGTCGTCCACAATCAGCCGGGCGTTCGCCACATCCCGTCATCGGGACTGGTCGCAAGCTGCGCACCGACAGGCCTCAACAGCTGCCGCCCGACCTTCTGACCCGAACTCTGGCGCAGGCGGCAACGGACACCGCCTTCGAAGAATCTTGATGATGCGTCGACGACGTCGTTTGCTTGTCAAGTTTCGTTTCCTATAATGCGCCATGAACACACGAATCTTGTCCCCAGCACCCCAGAACTCCATCAGCCCCGAGCCTTATCAGCCTCAGGTCTTCACAGATGCCACTGCGGCGGTCGATGCGCTGACCGCGCTCTATGAGCGCAACACGACCTTCCTGATCGAGGCCTTTTCGGCGCTGGCCAAGGGCGGCCCGATCGAGGGCCGCTACCGGGCCTTCTATCCGCAGGTCAGCATCGAGACGACGAGCTTCGGCCATGTCGACAGCCGTCTCTCCTATGGCCACGTGACCTCGCCCGGCATCTACACCACGACGATCACCCGGCCGCAGCTCTTCCGCCACTATCTCAAGGAACAGCTGGCGCTTCTGATGCGCAATCATCAGGTGCCGATCACGGTGTCGGAATCGACAACACCGATCCCGCTGCATTTCGCCTTCGCAGAAGGCGCGCATGTCGAGGCGTCTGCCGGCGGCCTCGTCGACATGCAGCTGCGCGACATCTTCGATACGCCTGATCTCACAGTCACCGATGACGAGATCGCCAACGGCGAATACGAGCCGCTGCCCGGCGAGCCGCATCCGCTGGCGCCGTTCACCGCGCAACGCATCGACTATTCGCTGGCACGGCTGTCGCATTACACGGCGACGAGCGCCAACCACTTCCAGAACTTCGTGCTGTTCACGAACTACCAGTTCTATGTCGATGAATTCTGCGCCTATGCGCGCAAGCTGATGGCCGATGGCGGTGGCGAGTACACCGCCTTCGTCGAGCCCGGCAATATCCTGACGCCGGCCGGCCATACGGAACCGACGGAAGGCGTGGCACTGGGGCGCCTGCCGCAAATGCCGGCCTATCACCTGAAAAAGAAGGGCCATGGCGGCATCACCGTCGTCAATATCGGCGTCGGCCCGTCCAACGCCAAGACGATTACCGACCATATCGCGGTGCTTCGCCCGCATGCCTGGCTGATGCTCGGCCACTGCGCCGGGCTTCGCAACAGCCAGCGTTTGGGCGATTACGTGCTGGCGCATGCCTACATGCGCGAGGATCATGTTCTCGATGACGATCTACCGGTCTGGGTGCCGATCCCGGCGCTGTCGGAAGTGCAGCTTGCACTCGAAGACGCGGTCGAGGAGATCACTGGCTACGAGGGCTTCGAGCTGAAGCGCATCATGCGCACCGGCACGGTCGCGACCATCGACAACCGAAACTGGGAACTGCGCGACCAGCGCGGTCCGGTCAAGCGCCTCTCGCAGGCACGTGCCATTGCGCTCGACATGGAATCGGCGACGATCGCCGCCAACGGCTTCCGTTTCCGCGTGCCTTACGGCACCCTGCTCTGCGTCTCCGACAAGCCGCTGCATGGCGAGCTGAAGCTTCCGGGCATGGCGACGGCCTTCTACAAGACGCAGGTCAGTCAGCATCTGCAGATCGGCATCCGGGCGCTGGAAAAGCTCGGCGCCATGCCGACCGAGGCGCTGCATTCGCGCAAGCTCCGAAGCTTCTTCGAGACGGCATTCCAATGACAAGATCAAGCGGGCGGCTCACAGGCCGCCCGATTTCGTTCAGGCCCTTTGCCAGGCCGACACTTTGGAACCCCCGAAGAGAGCTTCGGAGGGCATTTTAAAGATGAAATAGGGATTGAGCAGCGGCAGCGCGCTGATCTCGTCGAGCCGCCGCAGTTGATCCGCGTCGAGGGTGATGTCGAGCGAGGCGATGTTCTGGGTCAACTGCTCCACGCGGCTGGCGCCAACGAGCACGGAGGAGACCCCCTTGCGTCCGGTGACCCAGGCGAGCGCCACTTCCGCCGGAGACCGGCCGAGTTCAGCGGCGACCTCTTTCACGACATCGACGATAGCGAAGTTGCGCTCGGTAAACAGCATGCCGCCATAGGGATTGTCGCCATTCAGGCGGCCGTCGCTTTCACCCTCGGTGCTCTTCGCACCGCTGTCGGGCAGCTCCGTGGGCCGGCCGGCATGCTCCAGCATGCCACGATCATATTTGCCGGTGAGCAGACCGAAGGCCAGCGGGCTCCAGGGCACGAGGCCCATGCCGAACTCCGCCGCGGCGGGTAAGACTTCCAGCTCGACGCCACGCTCGATCAGCGAATGGCCGTATTGCAGACCGAGCGGGGTTGGCAGGCCATGGGCGGCCGCAAGTGTCGCCACCTTGGCGACATACCAGGCGGGCGTGTTGGAGAAGCCGTAATGCAGGATCTTTCCGGCGCGCACAGCCCGGGTCAGCGTCTCCAACACTTCTTCAGCCGGCGTCACCTGATCCCAGACATGCATCCAATACATGTCGATGTAATCGGTCTTCAGCCGCGTCAACGAGCCCTCAATGCCGAGGCGGATATTCTTGGCACCGTTGCCGGCCCAGAGCGGCGTGCCCTGGCCACGGGCAAAGCCGGACTTTGTTGCAATCACCAGACGGTCCCGCAGACCGCTGTCGGCAACGAACCGCCCCAGCATGTCCTCGCTCTGCCCTCCGGAATAGATGTCGGCGGTATCAAGAAAATTGCCGCCTGCTGCAACATAGGTGTCGAACAGGTCTCGCGAGACCTTTTCCCCTGCACCCCAGCGCTCGGCGCCGAAGGTCATGGTGCCCAGCGCCAGAGGACTGACGATCAGGCCCGAGCGGCCCAGCGTGCGATAATCTGTCAGGTTCATGGGGAAGCTCCTTGGTTGGCGTCTGGAAGGAGATAGGCCGTCCGAGCCTCGAGGATTAGCGCTTGCGTCCCGCATGCCTTTGTGAGCAGCATTCATGAATGGAGCGCAATGAACTCAATGATCTTCTCGCCTTCGCGACAGTCGCCCGCGAGCGCAGCTTTACGCGGGCTGCTGCCAAGCTTGGCATATCGGCCTCGGCCCTCAGTCACGCCATGCGCAATCTGGAAGCACGGCTCGATGTCCGGCTCCTTGCACGGACCACCCGCAGCGTCGCCCCGACCGAAGCCGGCGAGCGTCTGCTCGATACCGTCTCGCCTGCCCTTGCCAGCATCGAGGAGGGTCTGGCGTCGCTGGCACATTGGCGGCACAGCGTGTCCGGAACCGTGCGGCTCACCGCCTCGACCTATGCCGCGCAAACCGTGCTGCTCCAGAAGCTTCCCGCCTTCCTGCTCGCCCATCCGGAGGTCAAGGTCGAGATCAATGTCGAGGATCGCCTGAGCGATATCGTCTCGGAAGGCTTCGATGCCGGCATCCGCTTTCACATGTCGGTCGACAAGGACATGATCGCCATCCCGGTCGGACCGACGCTCCGAACCGTCATCGTCGGCACGCCAGCCTATTTCGAGCGACATCCGCCACCGCGGGTCCCAGCCGACCTGCAGGACCATGTCTGCGTCGGCTTTCGGCTGAAATCCGGCGCGGTGATGGCCTGGGATCTGGAGGAGGACGGCCGTGAATTCCGTTTCCGTCCGACCGGGCAATTCATCGCCAACGATGGCGCCCTGATGGCCGCAGCCGTTCGGGCAGGCGCAGCGCTCGGCTACATGATGGAAGAGGAAGTGGCAGAGGAGATCGCGGACGGTCGGCTGATAAAGGTGCTGGACGCGTGGTGCGTGCCCTTTCCGGGCTTGCACCTCTACCACCCCAGCCGCCGTCAATCGCCCCCTGCTCTAAGAGCGCTGATTGCGGCGCTTCGGGAGTGAGCGACTAGGACCGCACCTTCTTCCAAGTCCTACTGCCTTGTTGCATATTTGGCAGCAACGAAGCCAGTCTCCGGACTAGGATCGCTTAGACGGCGCCAGCAGAACCGCGATCCCGGTGCCGACGAAAGCCGAGATCAGGATGAGAAGGTGCGCATTGACGGCTGCCTTGCCGATGATCGCCAAAGAGGAGGTCGATGACGCTGCCCCGAAGGACAGGGCGCCGGCGACGATGCCGGCGGGGTAGGTTCCGACGCCACCTGGTGCATGGACCGGCAAAACGGAGGACAGTTCGCCACCCAGCGCACCGCCGAAGCTCGCTGCCAGCGGGGTGACGTCCATGAGACGTAGCACCCAGGCCAGCACGAAGACCTTGACGCCCCAGTTTACCAAGGTCGCTCCCCAGGCACGCAGAAAGGCAGAAGGACCGGCCGGCAAGCCTCGCTCGATCTCGTCTACCAAGAGCCGGAGCCGTTCGGGCAACCGTCTCGCCAATCGCAGGATCGGGCCCTTCAAACCAAAAAGCGGCAGTGGGGCAAGGAGGAATGCCAACCAGAGCGCAACGGCCCAGGATGCACTTCCCTGCCCGAGCACGAGACCAACACCGGCAGCCGCAAGGAGTGCATGGAGGTCGAGGAGACGCATGACGAGCAAGGCAGCCGTCGCACGTGCCAGTGGCATACCGAATTCCGAGCGCATCAGAAGCGGAAAGCTCGCCTCACCGGAGCGCAGCGGCAGCATGATGTTGAGGAGATTATGGACCAGGGTCAGCTTGAGCAATCGGCGGAACTGGCCTTGGGTCTCTTTCGGAAAATAGTCCGCGACGCGCCAGCAGCGCACGGCATAGGTCATGATCAACAGCGCCAGGGCAACGACCAGGGGCAAGATGCCGATCGCTGCCAGCTGCCGCACGAGTGTGGGTATGCCGAACGCGACATGGAGGAAGACTGCGTAGCCAAGCAGCGTCCCGCCGGTCACGAGCCACATGCGATTGCGCCGGAACCACCGCTCCTGACTGGCATCCTGATTTGATTTCATATAGTCGTGCACCCACAGATGGTTCCGGTCGGCCTTAGCACGAAAGGGCGGGTCCGGACCACCGGCGCGACATGGAGTTTATGCGTGAGTGCGATGATCGAAACGAGCCTGGAGAGCACCGTAGTGACCGATGCTCCGGAACTCTCCCTGGTGGTGCCGATTTTCAACGAAGAAGAGAGCGTCGGGCCCCTGATCGAGCGGATCGAAGAGGCCATGGCGGCTTTTCCCGGCACGTGGGAACTCGTGCTTGTCGATGATGGCAGCGCAGACCGCACGCTTCTCACAGCACGCGGGTATCTTGCTCGCCCCGGTCTCGACCTCAAAATCGTTGAACTGCAGCGCAATTTCGGCCAAACGGCCGCCATGCAGGCCGGCATCGACACGGCTCGTGGCCGTCTGATCGCCACGCTCGACGGCGACCTTCAGAACGATCCGAAGGACATCCCCTCGATGGTCAGGGCGCTCGAAGAACGCGAGCTCGACCTTCTCGTCGGCTGGCGCAAGAACCGCAAGGATGGTCTCGTCCTGCGCAAGATACCGTCCTGGTGTGCGAACTACCTGATCGGCCGCATCACCGGCGTGAAGCTGCACGATTATGGCTGCAGCCTGAAGATCTACCGCGCCTCTGTCATCAAGCAGGTCAAGCTAATGGGCGAGATGCATCGCTTCATCCCGGCTTGGGTCGCGAGCGTGGTTCCCAGCTCGCGCATCGGCGAAATGGAAGTGACCCATCACGCCCGCCAGCATGGCACCTCGAAATACGGCATTTCCCGCACGTTCCGGGTGATACTCGATCTGCTCTCGGTGATGTTCTTCATGCGCTACAAAGCGCGGCCAGGCCACTTCTTCGGGTCTCTTGGCCTCGGCACCGGCTTTTTGAGCGCCCTGATCCTTGCCTGGCTGTTCATCGAAAAAGTCTTCTTCGGCGAGGATATCGGCGGCCGGCCGCTACTCATCCTCGGTTTCATGCTCTTCCTGTCCTCCGTCCAGTTGATCACCACCGGCATTCTCGCCGAAATGATCGCCAGGACCTATTATCGCGACGACGCCCAGCCGAACTACATCGTGCGAACGGTGTTTCAGAAGGGCGACTGACCTTGTCGGGATGGAGCGAGCGGATTTCGCGCCTGGCGCCTTCGATCCTCTGGATATTCGCGCTCTATTACATCAGCCAGATTGTCGTCCGGCTCTTGCTGCCGGACGGACTGCGGATTGACGAAGCGCAACAGGTTTTCCTCTCGCAGTGGTTCGCCGCGGGCTATGACGCGCAGCCACCACTATACAACTGGGTCCAGCAGCTGATTTTCGCGATCGTCGGCGACTATCTGTTCGGGCTCGCGCTGCTGAAATCGATCACATTGTTTGCGATCATTGCGAGCTATTACCTGCTCTCACGCATGCTGGTGAAGAACGCGTCCTTCGCGGTTATGGCGACGCTCGGCCTCTTTCTCATCCCGCAAATGTTCTGGCAGGCCCAGCGTGATCTGACGCATACGACAGCCACGATGCTGTTGCTGAACCTGCTGATGATCTCGTCCGTGATGGTCCTGCGATCACCTAACTTGCAGAACTACCTGCTGCTCGGCGCTGCAATCGGCTTCGGCATGCTTACCAAGTACAATTTTGCGCTGTTCCTGCCGGCACTCGGCGTGGCCGTTCTGCTCCATCCGGAAGGTCGGGCGCGGATTTTCAACTGGCGCATTCTTGCAGCGGCAGCCATCGCCACGCTCATCATCCTGCCGCACGCCCTCTGGTTCATCGAGAATCTGAAGCTGGCGTCATCGGTGACGGTCGCTCGTATGGGCGAGGAAGCAGATGGCACCGGCAGGCTCGGCCAGATCGCGATCGGCCTCGCCAATCTCGCGGCAATCGCGTTCGTCATCGCCGCACCGGCGCTCGCGGCGTTCGGGCTTGCCTTCGGCAAGACTGCCCCGAAGGCGTGGACGACCGGTACGGTGGAAAGCCGGTTCATTGGAAGCTTTCTCGCCACCATTCTGGCCCTCCTCGTCGTAATGATCCTCGCGGTCACCTTCACGACGATGCGAGATCGCTGGATGCTGCCGCTTCTGCAGATGCTGCCGCTCTATATCGCGTTGAAGCTCGAAGCACAGGGCCTCGACCCGCAGGCCGCCCTGCGGCGACTTACGCCGGTTGCTGTCGGCATCATCGCCCTGCTGCCCTTGGCTACCTTCATTGCCGGGTCGCGTTCCACATCGCACTACCAGCAGCCATTCAGCGCCTTTCGAGACACCTTCATGGAGCGCGAGCAAGTGGCGCCGGCGATCATCGCAACCTCTGACTGGACGACGGCCGGCAACCTGAAAATGCACTGGCCCGACTCTTCGGTGATTTCCACCCAGTTCCTCAATCTGCAAAGCCGCGACGACGTGTCGAAAGCAGGCGCGATTGCGCTGGTGTGGCGTGGCGAGGGTCCGATGGCACCTGAGGCCTTGGCAGACTGGGCGAGCACCAACTTCGGTACGGATGTATCATCGCTGCCGTCGCAGACCATCACCCTGCCCTTCACCGGCCATCCGGATAAGCTGGCTCCGCCCTTCAGCTATATCCTGATCCGGCGCTGATACGGCCGAAGACCTCAAACCTCCACGATCTCTGCCTCACACCGCACCGGAAAGTTCACCGAATTGGCGATGAAGCATTTTTCATGGGCGTCGCCATGGAGCTCCAGCGCGAGTTCGGGGAAGGTGCCGCGCTTGATGGTCACCTGGGGCTTGAGCACGACATCGACGAAGCGGCCTGTGCCGTCCGCGTCCATCTCCATCACCCCTTCGGCGTGATCCTCATAGGCCGTGACGATGACGCCTGAGACCGCGCAGAAATGCAGGTACCAGAGCTTGTGACAGGCAGACAGGGAAGCCAGGAACAGGTCTTCGGGGTTCCAACGCGCAGGATCGCCACGAAACGCTGGATCGGCAGAGGCGAGGATGTCGGGCTTGCCTTCCGCTGAAATCAGGTGGTCGCGACCGTAGTCACGATAGGCGGAGGTACCCGTTCCGGCATTGCCCTGCCACGTGACGGTGACCCGGTATTCGTGCCGCTTTTCACCCATCGAGCTTCCTCCCTTTTGCGATTCCATTGCCATCATAGGCTCCGACATCGGCAAGCGCCAAGCGTGGGCGATCGCAGAATTTTCAGGACGCCCTCTTGCACAGATCAAACTAAGATATATCTTAGATGCAATTCCAATTGAGAAAGAACCCATCATGAGACAGTGCAATTCCAGCCGCGGCGAACGCGGCAATCCCTTTTTCGCTTTCCGAGAAGCCATGCATGCCATGCGCCACGGCGGCCCATTTGGCGGCCCCATGGGCGGCGGCCCGCGCGGCCGGGGCGGCGAGCGTCGGCGCATGTTCGAAGGCGGCGAGCTGAGACTTGTGTTCCTTAAGCTGATCGAAGACCAGCCGCGGCACGGCTACGACCTGATCCGCGAAATCGAGAGCCTGTCCGGCGGTGCTTATGCGCCCTCGCCCGGTGTCGTCTATCCGACCATGACGCTGCTGCTCGACATGGGTCTTGCCGAGGAAGTCGAAAGCGACGGCCCGCGCAAGCTGATGACGATCACGGATACCGGTCGCCAGCATCTTGCCGAGCGGGCTGACGAGGTCGCAACCGCGATCGGCCGCCTGACAGCCCTTGCAAAGGTGAGCGAAAGAACGGATGCAGCGCCTGTTCGGCGCGCCATGCACAACCTCAAGCAGGCCCTGCACGACTGTCTGTCACGCGAGGGCTCCACCCGCGAGACGCAATTGGAGGTCGCCCGCATCCTCGACGAGGCGGTCGGCAAGATCGAAAGGCTCTGAGAATGGCAACATCCACCACCACCGTTCCGACCGAAAACGGCTGGAAGTATCTGCAACAGCTCTGCAAACACTGGGCGCACAAGCTCGACGTCGCGCTGGACGAGCAGAACCACAAGGCCACCGTCAAATTCGACGAGGCCGTGGCGTCCATGCAATGCGATGCAGCGACGCTAACGGTCTCGATCGAGACGGACGATGCCGCAAAGCTCGAGACCTATCAGGGCGTCGTGGCGAGCCATCTCGACCGGTTCGCCTTCCGCGAGGCGCCCCTGCCTTTCGACTGGAAGGCCGCCTGAACTTTGCGGGCTCTTGGCTACAGTGGGAACCTCAACCGATTGATCAGCCTCCAACCGGAGGCTGATCACCTTGACAGAGACAAGTGCGAGTTACCCTTCTAACAGTCGAATTCCCCCAAGATAAGAACTTTCACCACCGGCGAAAGTTGCTAGAAAGCCGAATGGGCGGACAAGGTCGCTGGACGAATGGGGGATTGCTATGACTGTGGTAACAAGAACATCGACATCTTGGTTTTCGCGTCTGGGCGGGGCGCTGACGGGTGCTGTGTTCGGCTTTGTTCTACTCATCGTGGCAATCGTCGCGCTATTCTGGAACGAAGGACGATCGGTCGCGACTTATGAATCTCTGGTGGAAGGCCAGTCGATCGTCGTCAGCACCGATGCAGCGCGGATCGACCCTGCGCTCGATGGCAAGCTGGTGCATATCGAAAGCGCCGTGGTTCCGCAGGCTGACGTCGTCGATGCGGATACGGGGATCAGCGCAAGCGGCGTGATTGGTCTGGCGCGCAAAGTCGAAATGTATCAGTGGGTCGAGGAAAAGAGCAGCACGACCGAGAAGAAGCTGGGCGGCGGCGAAGAAACCGTGACCACCTACAGCTATTCCAAGGAATGGAGCGAAAAAGCCCAGGATTCCTCGGAGTTCCAGGAAACGACAGGACACGAGAACCCGGAATTCTGGCTGCCGTCCTCGGAAACCCTTGTGGAAACGGCGCAATTGGGAGCCTTCAGCGTGGAGGGCTCGCAGATCGCCTCGGCTGGTACGCGGCAAGCCTTGCCGATCACCGCTGAAAAAGCAGCCGAGGCTTCCGAAGCGATCGGCTATCCCGGCGAGGGCCGTGCCGTCACGCAGGCGCTTTACTTCGGCGCCGATGAAAAGGCGCCACAGGTCGGGGACACCCGTATCCGCTTCGAGAAGATCGTGCTGCCCGAAGTCAGCGTTGTGGCCATGCAGCGTGGTGATCGCCTGGCCGAATACACCACGGAAAATGGCTACACGCTCTTCCTGCTCGCCGCTGGCCGCGAAACCTCGGACAAGATGTTCGCCGACAGCCAGACCGGCAATGTTGTTCTGACTTGGGTCATTCGCGCAGCGGGGATCCTGGGTTTGTTCGTCGGCTTTGCACTCATCCTGCGGATCTTCAGCGTGTTCGGTGACGTCATTCCGTTCGTCGGCACCCTGATCGGCTTCGGGACGGGTCTGATCTCGTTCGTCCTGGCGATCGCGGTCGGCGCAAGTGTCATTGCGATCGGCTGGTTCGCTGTCAGGCCGCTGCTATCGATCGGGCTGATCGTGGGCGTGGTCGCGATTATCTGGGCCTATTCCAGGTATGTCCGCAAACAGACGTCCGAGCCTGTGGCATGAATTGCCGGCTCGGGGCTCTGTAACGAACCTTGGGCACTTCCGCATCAAAGAAGCAAGACTTGAACAAGAGCGGCCTTGCCAAACACCGGCAGGGTCGCTCTAAGCTTGTCCGACAACAGGAGGACATCGCCATGACCGCACTCACCATTCCCGATCTTGCCGGCAAGGCCGTGCTCATCACCGGCGCTTCGAGCGGGATCGGCGAAGCGCTTGCCCGCGGCTTCGCCGCTCAGGGCGCGCTGGTCGGATTGCACTACAATTCCAACGCTGAAGCAGCCCATGCGATCGCTGGCGATATCGAGGCGGCTGGCGGCAGCGTTGTGCTCGTCAAGGCCGACGCAGCGTCCTCTGAAGCCATGGCCGAGGCTGTGGCCCTTGTGGCGAAGACCTTCGGTCGGCTCGACGGTGTGATCAACAATGCCGGCAGCATGATCGCCCGTGTGCTCTATGAGGATATGACGGACGCGCAATATGACAAGGTGATGGATGTGAATGCTCGCTCTGTGCTGTCCACCACGCAAGCGGCCGTCAGCCATCTCAAGCGCGAAGGGGGCTTCATCATCAGCACGACCTCAGTCGCCGCCCGCACGGGTGGGACGGCGGGCTCGGGCGTCTATGGCTCGTCCAAGGCGTTTGTTGCTGCGGTAACCAAGGGCATGGCGCTGGAATTCGGGAAATACAACATCCGCGTCAACGCGGTGGCGCCCGGCGTGATCACCACGCCGTTCCAGGACAAATATGCTCTGCCAGGCCAGCTCGATCAGGTGGCCGGAAGCGTGCCGCTAAAGCGCACCGGCACGCCAGCCGATTGCGTCGGCGCCTATCTGTTTCTGGCGTCAGAGATGCTGTCCGGCTACATCACGGGGCAGACAATCGATGTGAATGGTGGGCAGTTCATGCCGTGAGGGATGGTGAGCTCAACAGCGGCGAGTGCCAGCACTACAGGCGTTCGCCCGGCAAGCGGCTGGCCTGTTGCACCCAATCGAGAAATTGCCGCTCGTCGAGCACGTCACCCTCGCGGACATCGAGATAGCGCACTCTCTCCTGCTTGGACTTTCCCTGCGGGACAGGATCCAAAGATGCGCCATCAAAGAAGGTGAGCTTCACGTATTTCGTAAAGCAATGAAAAGCGAGAAACCAGCGTCCACTTTCGACGCCATAAAATGGCGTGTTCCACTTCACCGCCTTGCTGACACCTGGCACAGCCTCCTCAACGAGGGCGTCAAGTCGGCGACCCAGATCACTTTTCCATCCCGGCATGGCGGCTATGTAGGCCTGAACGGGCGCGTCTCCGTAGCCTTTGGCGATCTGTGGATTTCCGCCGGAAAGCAACACCGTGCCGGGGGCAACCTTAGATGACGGGAGACTTGTCGATCCGCCATCCTCCTGCTTTGGCTTAGAAGCTGCAGCTCTTTTGCTCGTTGCATCTTCCGCCATTGGGCAGTTCCTCGCTCAGATTGACTTGGCGACAGGCCCCTCACCCCTCGCCGCGATTGTCCTTCAGCCAGTCCAAACCATTGCGCAGCGTGTCGACCGCCTGGTCGATCTCGGAGCGCGAGATGATCAGCGGCGGGGAGAAGAGCATGCGGTCGCCGGTGGCGCGCAGCACCACGCCGGCGTTGACGCACTGGTTGCGGACAGCTGTGCCGGTATCATCAGGCTTCTTGAAGCGGCGGCGGGTGGCCTTGTCGGCGGCGATCTGGACAGCGCCCATCAGGCCGACACTGACGGCCTCGCCGACCAGTTCGTGGTCGGTGAGCGAGGCGAGCGCCTGTGCGAGATAGGGGCCGGTATCGTCGCGGACGCGATCGACCAGACCTTCTTCCTCGATGATGCGGATGTTTTCCAGCGCTGCAGCTGCCGCCACCGGGTGACCGGAATAGGTGTAACCGTGGTAGAAATCGCCGAGTTCGTTGACCATGACTTCCGCCACGCGGTCGGAGACGAGAACGCCACCGATCGGGAGGTAGCCAGAGGATAGGCCCTTGGCGATCGGCGCGAGGTCCGGCTCGAAATCGTAATGCTGGTGGCCGAACCAGGAACCCAGGCGACCAAAGCCAGAGATGACTTCATCAGCGACGAGCAGGATCTGATATTTAGCGCAGATGCGCTTGATCTCCGGCCAGTAGGTCGAGGGCGGCACGATGACGCCGCCGGCTCCCTGGATCGGCTCGGCCACGAAGGCGGCGACATTTTCCTCGCCGAGCTCGATGATCTTTTCTTCCAGCTCGCGGGCGACCTTCAGGCCGAAATCCTCGGGCGTCAGCTCGCCACCTTCGGCATACCAGTAGGGCTGGTTGATGTGGTGGATACCCTCGATCGGCAGGTTGCCCTGCTCATGCATCCACTTCATGCCGCCGAGCGAGGCGCCGGCGACGGTGGAGCCGTGATAGGCGTTCTTGCGGGCGATCACCTGCGTCTTCGTCTCGTGGCCGAGCGCCTTCCAGTAGACGCGCGCCATGCGGAACCAGGTATCCGACGCTTCCGAGCCGGAATTGGAGAAGAAGACGCGGTTGATCTTCGGGCCGGTCTTTTCGGCGATCTTCTGGGCGAGCAGCGTGGTCGGCGGCGTCGTGGTGCCGAAGAAGGTGTTGTAATAGGGCAGTTCCAGCATCTGGGCATGGACCACATCGGCGATCGACTTGCGGCCATAGCCGACATTGACGCACCAGAGGCCTGCAAAGGCGTCGAGATACTGCTTGCCCGTCGCGTCCCAGATATGCACGCCTTCCGCCCGGGTAATGATCTTGGTGCCGGCCGCATTCAGCTTCTTCATGTCCGAGAAGGGATGAAGATGATGGGCGGCATCGATGGCAGCGAGATTGGAGAGGGCGGTCACTGGCTTGTTCATGGGTCTGGTCCTTGACCGGGGCGGAAGCTCTTGCTTTCACGGCCAAACTTGGTCCGCGTGCCTGCCTTGCCCCGCATTGAAAGGCGGAACATTATCGGCTACGAACATGACCGTCCAAAACGCGTTTGGCAAGGCACCGATTGCCGCGTTCCTCCGGCCAAATCCGCCCCGAAAGCCAACGAGAGTTTTCCCATGACAGCACCGACCGAGGCCGCCGATCTTACCGCAGCCGACCCTTCCGCGCGCATCGAGGTGCTGCTTGTCGGCATGAATGGCGACCTGCGCGGCAAGATGATCCCGCTGAAAGCCGAGGACAAGGTCTGGAAGAACACCGTGCGCCTGCCGGCCTCCACCCAGTCGCTCGACATCTGGGGCGACGACAATGACGACATCACCAAGATCTCGCTGACGCTGGGCGATCCCGATGGCATCTGCACGCCGGATCGGAACTCGCTCACCACCCTGCCCTGGGGGCCTGCCGGCTCCAAGCAGGTGCTCGCCACCATGCATACGCTCTCGGGCGAGCCGCATTATGTCTGCCCGCGCGCCATCCTCGCCAATGTGATGAAGCGCTTCGAGGAAAAGGGCCTGACGCCTGTTGTTGCCACCGAACTCGAATTCTACGTAATGGAGCCTGACTTCCGCGACACCGGCGTGCCGATGCCGCCGAAGGCGCTGGTCATGAACGGCGAGGTCGAGGGCTACCAGCTCTATGACATGCGCGCGACCGCTGCGATGGAAGACTTCCTGGATACGGTGCGCGAATATTGCGACCACATGGGCCTACCGGCCGATGCGACGACCGCCGAATTCGGCCCCGGCCAGTTCGAGGTCAACCTCTTGCACAAGCCGGATGCGATGGCGGCTGCCGACGACTGCATCTATCTGAAGCGCGTTGTTGATTTCGCCGCCCGCCGCCACGGCTTCAAGGCTACCTGCATGGCCAAGCCCTATGGCGACCATGCGGGCTCCGGCCTGCATGTGCATGCCTCGATCATCGACAAGGACGGCAAGAACATCCTCGATGCCAAGGGCGGCGATCCGGTGAAGCTGAAGTCGATCACCGCCGGCATGCTGAAAAGCATGCAGGATGCGCAGCTGATCTTCGCGCCCTTTGCCAATTCCTATCGCCGTTTCCAGCCGGGCTCGTTTGCGCCCGACAAGATCGACTGGGGTTTCGGCAATCGTGGCACGGCGATCCGCATTCCGGACAAGGACGGCCCGGCCGCCCGCATCGAGCACCGTGTCGCCGGTGCGGACGCCAATCCACATCTGCTGCTCGCGGCCATCCTCGGCGGCATCCTGCTTGGCCTCGACGAGGATCTCGATCCTGGCCAGGTCACGACGCCGGATAGCGCGCCTGAAAACCCTGATATGCTGACCTATGATTTCCTGACCGCCGTCGAGCGCTTCCGTGCCTCGGCCTTCATCAGGGACATCTTCGGCGCCGAATACCAGCGCATCTATGGCGACACCAAGCGCAAGGAGGCCATGGCCTATCTGCGCACCGTGTCGAGCTTCGACTACCAAACCTATCTGCCGCGGATCTGATCCTCGATCAGACCTCTGCAAGCGATCGATCATCCGACAGGGGTGGCCTCAAGCCGCCCCTGTCGCATTTTTGACAGCAAATGACGCGATAATTTTATTTCGTCATAAAACGGTCACGCGAAATCTTCGGTCCAAGTCACAGGCAAACGATCAAATCTCCTCCCCAAAATTGGGGTAGCCGCAGAAAATGCGGGTTGTGTCGGCTTCCTGAATAATCTTCTCTCCCTTTCCGTTAACGTGAACTGGGAGTTCCAAACGATGTCTATCCAGACGCGCCGGCTGCTCGGCACCTCTCTTCTCCTCACCTCCTTGATGTTTGGCGCGAGCCAGGCGCTGGCCGAAGTCGTGCTTCATCGCGGCAATTCCGGCGAGCCGCAGACGCTCGATCAGGCCAATACCTCGATCGACATCGAGGCCTTCATTCTGAAGGATCTCTATGAGGGTCTGACCATCTATGACGCCAAGGGCGAGATCGTCCCGGGCGCTGCCGAAAGCTGGACAATTTCCGACGACGGCACGGTCTACACCTTCAAGATCCGCGAAAACGCCAAGTGGTCGGACGGCTCGCCGGTAACGGCTGAAGACTTCGTCTACTCGATCCAGCGCGTCCAGAACCCGGAAACCGCTGCCAAATACGCCAACATCCTTTACCCGATCAAGAATGCCGAAAAGGCCAACAAGGGTGAAGCGAAGCTGGAAGACATCGGCGCGAAAGCCGTCGACGCAAAGACGCTGGAAATCACGCTGGAGCGCGCAACGCCGTTCTTCCTCGAACTGCTTGCCCACCAGACCGCCCTTCCCGTTTCCAAGGCCAGCCTCGAAAAGAACGGCAAGGACTTCGTCAAGCCGGGCGTGATGGTATCGAACGGCGCCTACAAGCTCGAAAGCCATGTACCGAACGACAACCTCGTCGTGGTGAAGAACGAACATCACTGGGATGCCGCCAACACCCAGATCGACAAGGTTGTCTTCTACCCGATCGACGATCAGGCCGCTTCGGTCCGTCGTTTCGAAGCGAAGGAAATGGACCTCGTCTACAACTTCTCGGCCGACCAGATCGACCGCTTGAAGGAAAGCTATGGCGAGCAGGTCCGCGTTTCTCCGTCGGCTTCGACCTATTACTACGTGTTCGACACCCGTCAGGAGCCCTATAGCGACGTGCGCGTCCGCCAGGCCCTGTCGATGGCCGTTGATCGCGACTTCCTGGCCGAGGAGATCTACTCCGGTGCACAGCTGCCGACCTACTCCCTCGTTCCGGATGGTCTCGGTGGCTATGCTGCAGCCAAGGCCGACTTCGCCGAGATGTCGCAGCTCGACCGCGAAGACAAGGCAATCGAACTGATGAAGGAAGCCGGTTACGGTGAAGGCGGCAAGCCGCTCAACATCGAGATCCGCTACAACACCAACCCGAACCACGAGCGCGTCGCAACCGCGATCGCCGACATGTGGAAGAACACGTTCGGCGCCAGCGTCACCATGACGAACCTCGACGTCGCCTCGCACTACGCCTACCTGCAGGAAGGCGGCGCCTTCAACGTTGCCCGCGCAGGCTGGGTTTCGGACTATGCGGATGCGGAAAACTTCCTCGCCCTCAACGTCTCGACCAACACCTCGTTCAACTACGGGAAGTACAACAACCCGGAATTCGACGCGCTGATGGCCAAGTCCTACACCGAGGCCGATGCCGAAGCCCGCAAGAAGATCATGCATGACGCCGAAGTCATCCTGATGCGTGATCAGCCGATCGCTCCGCTGATGAGCACGGCCAATCTGTGGCTGGTTTCCGACCGCGTCAGCGGCTGGCAGGACAACGCCGCCAACGAGCATCTCAGCCGCTTCCTTCGCGTCGCTGAATAATCTCGTCACGTGACCGGACGACGCACGGGCAAACCGCGCGTCGTCCTCTCAGGAGCAGGACATGACATCCTTTGTACTCCGGCGGCTCATGAGCGCCGTTCCGACGATCTTCATCGTCGTCACCATTTCATTCTTTCTGATGCGGTTTGCGCCCGGCGGCCCCTTCAATCTCGAGCGCCCGCTACCGCCCCAGACGATGGCCAACATCATGGCCACCTACAAACTCGACCAGCCGCTGATCAGCCAGTATCTGAGCTATATCGGCAATGCCGTCACCGGCGATCTCGGTCCGAGCTTCATCTACAAGGACAACACCGTTTCCGAACTGATCGGCAAGGCCCTGCCGTATTCGATCCAGCTTGGCGGGATTGCGATCCTGGTCGCGCTTATCGGCGGCGTCCTGCTCGGCACGGTCGCTGCACTCAGGCAAAACAGCACGATCGATTTCGCCGTCATGTCCTTCGCGACTGTTGGCGTGACGATCCCCAATTTCGTCGTGGGTCCGGTGCTGACGCTCCTGTTCGCCGTAATCCTCAATTGGCTGCCCGCCGGCAGCTGGGGTGATGGATCGCTGCGCTATCTCATCCTGCCGGTTACGGCGCTGGCGCTGCCGCAGCTCGCGGTCTTTGCCCGCCTTACCCGCGGCGCGATGATCGAAGCCCTGCATACCGACCATATTCGCACGGCACGCGCCTACGGCCTGCCATCGCGCGTGGTCGTCGTCACGCATGCCATGCGCGGCGCGATGCTGCCGATCGTCTCCTATCTCGCACCTTGTGCCGCCGCACTTCTGACCGGCTCCGCCGTGGTCGAGACGATCTTCACCATCCCCGGTGTCGGTCGATACTTCGTGCTCGGCGCGCTCAACCGCGACTATCCCCTCGTCATGGGCACCGTCATCCTCGTCGCCGTGTTCGTGATCGTCTTCAACCTGTTGGTTGACATCGCCTATGGCCTGCTCGATCCGAGGGTTCGCAATGACTGATACCACCCTTTCCCCTCAGCCCGAGATCGCCGGACGCAGCCTGGCACAGCTCGCCATGATGCGCTTCCGGCGCAACAAGGCCGCGATTACCGGCTGCGTGCTCCTGGTCTTCATCACGCTTTTTTCCTTCGCCGGCCCCTTCTTCGTGGCCCACAGCTACGACCAGGTCTTCTCGTCTTATGTCAGCGTGCCGCCAAGCCTCTCGCCGCGGCCCGACCCTGAGACACTCCAGGAAGTCGCCGAAAGTGTCGCCCAGCGGGCAAGAGTGACGCTCGACAGCTTCACTGTTGAGAGCGGCCGCTTCACGGCCGTGGTGAGCTCGGATGAAGAAATCGATCCGCGCACGATCCGCTATTTCGACCGCAACAACGAGTTCAAGAATTCGGAAGTCGTGGAAACGGCGGCGGACGGTCGAAGCCTTACCGTGTCCGGAACCGTGGATCAGGTCACCTTCCCCTTCGGCACGGATTCGAACGGTCGCGACCTGCTCGTCCGCGTCATGCTCGGCGGGCAGATCTCGCTTGCCGTCGGTCTCGCCGCCAGTTTGGTCTCGCTCGGCATCGGTGTCGTCTATGGTGCGACCTCGGGCTATCTCGGTGGCCGCGTCGACAATGTCATGATGCGTATCGTCGAGATCCTCTATTCGCTGCCTTTCGTCTTCCTCGTCGTGGTGCTCGTGGTCTTCTTCGGGCGATCGGTGATCCTGATCTTCCTGGTGATCGGGGCGGTGGAATGGCTTGAAATGGCCCGCATCGTGCGCGGCCAGACGCTGTCGCTCAAGCGCCGCGAATTCGTCGGTGCGGCCGAAGCGCTGGGCCTGACCGACTGGCAGATCATCCGCCGCCACATCATCCCGAACACGATCGGCCCGGTCATCGTCTTCGTCACCGTCATTGTGCCGAAGGTCATCCTGCTCGAGAGCTTCCTGTCCTTCCTCGGCCTCGGTGTTCAGGCGCCACTCGCCAGCTGGGGCACGCTGATCTCGGAAGGGGCGGCCAGCATGCAGAACGCACCCTGGCTGCTGATCTTCCCGGCGATCTTCTTCGTGACGACACTGTTTTCGCTGAATTTCGTGGGCGACGGCCTGCGGGATGCACTGGATCCGAAGGACCGATGAGCATGGACGACAAGACAAACAACGAAACCGTGCTCGACGTTTCCGACCTCAAGGTGACTTTCGCGACACCGGACGGCACGGTCGAGGCGGTCAAGGGCATCAGCTTTTCGGTGAAGAAGGGCGAAACGCTCGCCATCGTCGGCGAGAGCGGCTCAGGCAAGAGCCAGACGATGATGGGCATCATGGGCCTGCTCGCCAAGAACGGCGACGTCACAGGCACGGCCGTCTATGGCGGCCGGAACATCGTCGGCCTTCCGGTCGGCGAGCTCAACAAGGTACGCGGCGCCAAGATCACCATGATCTTCCAGGAGCCGATGACTTCGCTCGATCCGCTCTACCGGATCGGCAAGCAGATCGCCGAACCGCTGATCCATCACCGCGGCATGAGCAAGACGGAAGCGCGCGCCCGTGTGCTGGAACTGTTGAAGCTCGTCGGCATTCCCGACCCTGAGCGGCGCATCGACAGCTATCCGCACGAAATGTCGGGCGGCCAGCGCCAGCGCGTGATGATCGCGATGGCCTTGGCCAACGAGCCCGACGTGCTGATCGCGGATGAACCGACGACCGCGCTCGACGTTACCATCCAGGCGCAGATCCTCGATCTGCTGGCTGACCTGCAGAAGCGCTTCGGCATGGCGATCGTGCTGATCACCCACGACCTCGGCGTGGTCAAGCACGTGGCCGACCGTGTCGCTGTCATGCGCAAGGGCGAGATTGTTGAGACGGGCAGCCGCGACGCGATCTTCGGCAATGCCCAGCACGACTACACCAAGATGCTGCTCGCCGCCGAACCGACGGGCACCAAGCCACCGCCGGCAGACGATGCCCCGGTGGTTCTGGAAGGCCGAAATGTCACCGTCGATTTCGACATCGGCAGCGGCGGTTTCCTGCGCCCGAACCGCACGTTTAGGGCGGTCGATCAGGTGAGCGTCCGGCTCCGCCAGGGCCAGACGATCGGTATCGTCGGTGAGTCCGGTTCGGGGAAGTCGACGCTCGGACGCGCTCTGCTGAAGCTGCTCGCAGCCGATGGCGCCTTCCGCTTCGAGACGGCTGATATCACCAAGCTCGACCGGGCCGGCATGCGCCCCTTCCGCAAGCAGCTGCAGCTGGTGTTCCAGGATCCGTATGGCTCACTCTCACCGCGCCAGACGGTCGGCGAGATCATCACCGAGGGTCTTTACGTCCACGAGCCGCAGCTCAGCCGCGCCGAGCGTGACGCGCGCGCCATTGCTGCTCTCAAGGAGGTCGGGCTCGATCCGGGAGCGCGCAATCGCTATCCGCATGAGTTCTCCGGCGGCCAGCGTCAGCGTATCGCGATTGCACGCTCGATGATCCTGAAGCCGAAGGTTGTCATCCTCGACGAACCGACCTCGGCGCTCGACCGGTCTGTCCAGCGACAGGTGATCGAACTCCTGCGCGACCTGCAGGACAAACACGGCCTGTCTTACGTCTTCATCAGCCACGACCTCTCGGTCATCAAGGCGATGTCGGACCATGTGATCGTCATGAAGAACGGCAAGATCGTCGAACAGGGCGCGACCGAAGAGATCTTCGAGCGGCCGGCAGAAGACTACACACGCGACCTGATCGCGGCGGCCTTCAGCCATTGAGACGACGGCGCCCGGCTGGTCCGGGCGCCCTTCCCTCACACTACCGGCTGCGGTTGGGGGACGAGAACCTTGAGTTCGCCGGCATGGATCTTGATTTCGACGTCTGCCGGCATGCGCAACAGTTCGCCGTCCAGTACACAGGCCGCGCCCTTGCGATGCCTCGGGAAATGCAGCCGCACCATATCGGCGGTCGACGCGGTCACCGCTTCGTTGTCCTTGAACTTGCCCCTGATGATGTCGAAAGCGAGAAGCCCGACGCCGGTCGGCTCGAGCGGTGCTGCGAGATAGACACCCAGCTTGCCGGTATCGACACGATCGGCAAAGAACAGCGAATTGTTGCCGAGCGGATTGTTGGAGACCGAGATCGCCGATACCGGGCGCTCGTCGCTATTGCCGTCACCGTTCATGTCGAAGACGACATCGAAACGCGGCGGGTCGAGCATGACGCCAAAGGCCGCACTGGTGCTTGCCCGCATCTTGCCGAGGCGTGAGGCGAAGTTCATCTGATTGCGCATGCGCACCATGCGGGCGTGGAGGCCTGCGGAAAACTGGTGGACGAAGGGGCGGCCATTGGCGGTTGCGATGTCGACATCGGCAATTTCGCCGTTCGCGAGCACGTCCAAGACCTTCCAGATGTCGAGCGGCAGTTTCAGCGAGCGCGCGAAAAGGTTCATCGTACCGGCCGGGATCACACCGAGCGGCAGCTTTGCCTTCCAGGCGACCGCGGCGGCCGTCGAGATGGTTCCATCACCGCCACCTGCGAGCAGAGCCTCGACCCCAGGCGTTGCGGCAGCCTTCTCCAGCGCCTCGACGATCTCGTCCCCACCGACCACCGTACAATCGAGCTCATGGCCTCTTGCGGCAAAGGCGCGGTTTGCGTTCTCGCAATAGGTCTGCATGTCGGTGGTCTTAAACGTACCACCGTCACGATTGAGTACTGCCTTGATCTTCATCTCGCCCTTTCGCGGCCCAGAAAGGGCCGAAGCTCAGAACGCCTCGGCCTGTGAAAAGTTTCCTTGTGGCAGAGATCGATAGCATTTGAGCAATTTTCAAGGCCAGGAGCAAAAGCCTTTGCCGCAGTGCACACCGATATGATAAATAACAATTCTCATTTCAATTGGCTTCCGGGCCTTTCTTCCATCGCCGCTTCCTGAAGAAGCTTTTTGCGCCACGTGTCCCGCGCCGGCGCGCAAGGTGTTTGCATGACCGATTGTTCGACCCTGGCCCAGCCCCTCGATTCACGAGGGAGCGAAGCACAAACGCTGACCGCAACCACCATTCTCCTGATCGAACTGGCGCTTGCCGCCGGCGGCTTCGGGATTGGCACCGGCGAATTCGTCATCATGGGCCTGCTGCCGGAGGTCGCACACACCTATGGCGTGACGGTTCCCCAGGCCGGCCATGTGATCAGCGCCTATGCGCTCGGCGTCGTCATCGGCGCACCGATCATCGCTGCACTCGCTGCAAAACTCCCGCGCAAGACGCTGCTCTTGATGCTGATGGGCGTCTTCGCTGTCGGCAACTTTGCGAGCGCACTCGCCACCGAATTCTCGACCTTCACACTACTGCGATTCATCACCGGCCTGCCGCATGGTGCCTATTTCGGAGTGGCGGCGCTGGTGGCCGCCTCCATGGCGCCGCCGAACCGTCGCGTGCGCGCCGTAGGCCGCGTCATGCTGGGTCTTACCATCGCCACCCTGATCGGCACACCGATCGCGACCTTTCTCGGCCAGCTGATGAGCTGGCGCGCCGCCTTCTTCCTGGTCGCGGCAATCGGCGCGATCACCGTGGCGCTGATCGCGCTCTATCTGCCGAAGGATGAAGTGGCTGAGGGCGCCAGCATCCGCCGCGAGCTTTCCGCCTTCGGTCGCCTGCAGGTCTGGCTGTCCTTCGGTGTCGCGGCCGTCGGCTTCGGTGGGATGTTTGCGATCTTCAGCTATATCGCCAAGACCGTGACCGATACTGCCGGCCTTCCGGCCAGCATGATCGCCGTGGTGCTTGCCCTTTTCGGCATCGGCATGAATGTCGGCAACATCGTCGGCAGCCGCATGGCGGACTATTCGCTGAAAGGCACGATCGGCGGCATGCTCGCCTTCAACATCGTGCTGATGGCCGTCTTCTCGCTGACAGCCCACAATCCCGTCATGCTCTGCATCTGCGTGTTTCTCACCGGCTGCGGCTTTGCCGCCTGCCCGGCTGTCCAGACCCGCCTGATGGATGTCGCAGCCGACGCCCAGACGCTGGCCGCCGCCACCAACCACTCCGCCTTCAACATTGCGAACGCGCTCGGCGCCTGGCTTGGTGGCCTGGTCATCGCGGCCGGCTATGGCTACGGCGCCACCGGTTACGTCGGCGCGGTGCTCTCAGCCTTCGGCCTGATGATCTTCCTCATTTCCGTGGCGCTCGAAAAGAACCCGTCACGCGGCTGAGGCCGTCTCCACGATTACATCGGGCTCGATCATGTGGCGCTCGCCATCCCGGCATTCGACATGGCGCGTGCCCCACTGTTCGAGCACCATGATAACAGGACGCAGGCTCTGTCCGAGCGGCGTCAGCGCGTAGTCAACGCGTGGCGGCACCACCGGATGGACGGTGCGCGTCACAAGCCCCTGCTCCTCCAGCTCACGCAACTGCTTGGTCAGCATGCGCTGGGTCACCGCCTGCAGCCTGCGGCGCAGCTCGCTGAAGCGCAGCGTGCCGTCGACCAGCAGGTGATAGAGGATAACGCCCTTCCATTTGCCGTCGAGAAAGCTGAGCGTCGTCTCGACCGGGCAGCCTGGAAACGCGTTGGTCATCTTGGCGCGTGGTCGCGACATGGGCAGTATCCTTTCTGATGCCGAGGTTCATTTCTGTGCCTACGAACACAAAATGTGCATTCTTGCGCAGCTCCCATCTATGTCCTTAATGGGCAGCGTGCAAATGCAAGACAGGAGTTGCCCCATGCGAGCCATCGGTTTCCACACGCCCCAGCCCATCACCTCGAACGAGGCCCTGGTCGATCTCGACCTGCCTATCCCTGAGGCTTCCGGCCATGACCTGCTGGTCGAAATCAAGGCCGTCTCGGTCAATCCCGTCGACACCAAGGTTCGCCGCAACCACACGCCGGCAGCCGGCGAGGCGCGCATTCTCGGCTATGACGCGGCCGGCGTGGTCAAGGCCGTCGGCTCTGACGTGACGCTCTTCAAGCCCGGTGATGAGGTCTACTATGCCGGCGCGATCGGGCGCCCTGGCACCAATGCGGAATACCATCTCGTCGACGAACGTATCGTCGGCATCAAGCCGAAGTCGCTGTCCTTTGCCGAGGCTGCCGCCCTGCCGCTCACCGCCATCACCGCCTATGAGGCATTGTTCGACCGGCTCAAGGTCGCCGATCCCGTGCTGGGTGCCGAACGGGCAATCCTGATCACTGGCGGTGCGGGCGGTGTGGGCTCGATTGCCATCCAGCTCGCCAAGACGCTGACGGATCTCAAGGTCATCGCGACCGCCTCCCGGCCCGAGACGGCCGACTGGGCAAAGTCACTCGGTGCCGATCACGTGATTGACCACAGCAAGCCGCTCGCTGAGGAATATGCAAAGCTCGGCATCGGCGCACCCGCGTTCATCTTCTCGGTCACGCATTCGAGCCAGCATCGGCTGGCGATGGCCGAAATCATCGCGCCGATGGGCCGCATCTGCCTGATCGACGACTTTCCGGAAGGGTTCGACATTCTCGCCTTCAAGATGAAGGTCGTGTCGCTGCATTGGGAGTTCATGTTCTCGCGTCCGATGTTCCAGACGCCTGACATGATCGAGCAGCACAAGCTGCTGACGCATGTCGCTGAGCTGATCAACAGCGGCAAGATCCGCACGACGCTCGACACGGTGCTGGGGCCGATCACGGCGGAGAACTTGCGCAAGGCGCATGCCATCATCGAAAGCAACCGGGCGCGCGGCAAGATCGTGTTAGAAGGCTTTCCGGCCTGAGCCTCGGCGCGTTGCGGGGCCGCCCTTTTCGGGCGGCCATCGTTGCCGGCGTCAGGCCGCCGAGCGCATGATGGCTTCACTGCCAACAGGCATCTGGCAAGGCTTCAGTGCGGCGTCTTCCACGGCAACGAGATTTTCCTGGCCCCAGCGGCCGAGGGCCTGGATGACCGGCTCGAGGCTGCGGCCGAGCGGGGTCAGCGAGTAGTCGACGCGGGGCGGTACGACCGGATAGACGGTCCGGGCGACGAGGCCCGCGACTTCCATTTCGCGCAGCTGCTTGGACAGCGTGCGGTGGGTGATCGTGGACAGGAGCTTGACCAGTTCGTTGAAGCGAAGGACCTCGTCACGCAGAAGATGATGGAGGATGACACCCTTCCATTTTCCGTCGAGGAGCTGGAGGGTCGCCTCGATCTGGCATCCACCAAGGTCGGATAAGCCGGATTTTGTCTCGCGAGCCATTCAAATTTCCTTCTCAAATCTCGACACGTCGACCGAGACGCGTCTGTTCCCACTTAGTCCTGACCGGCGAAAGCGGAAAGCCTCAAACCGGTCGGATTTGGTCGACACAGCGTCAACACCTGCTTCGACGCGCGACGGCACCGAAAAGTTTCACTGCGGGGAGATTGGGGCGAAGTCGCGAGGCGGAAAGACCGATTTCGCACTCGTGAGTTTGCGTGACAGGAGAGTGTCACGGACCGATCAAAAACGCGTGGCGCTGGTCGCGAGACCAGCGCCATTCAAAATCCTAGGGGTTTATGCGGCGATCAGGCCTGCATGACCACGACCTTGGAGCCGACGTCGACGCGGGCGTAGAGATCGATCACATCGTGGTTCATCATGCGCACGCAGCCGGACGACATGGCCTGGCCGATCGACCAGGGCTGGTTGGTGCCGTGGATGCGGAACATGGTGTCGTTGCCGCCGCGGTAGAGATACATGGCGCGGGCGCCGAGCGGGTTGTTCGGGCCGCCGGGCAGACCGCCTGCATATTTCAGGTTCTTTTCCGGATCGCGGCGGATCATGTTCGGCGTCGGTGTCCAGGTCGGCCATTCGGCCTTGCGACCGACATAGGCGTTGCCGGCAAGCGCCAGACCCGCGCGGCCAACACCGATGCCGTAGCGCATGGCGCGGCCACCGCCCAGCACGTAGTAGAGCCGGCGCTCGGGCGTATTGACCACGATCGTGCCTGCCGGATGCGATGTCTCATAGGCCACTTCCTGGCGGCGCAGCTCAGGCTTGATCTTTTCGAGCGGTACCTTCTTCAGCGGAAAAGGTTCATCCGGGATATCGCCATACATGGCCTGCTGGTTGGGAACGGACTGGCAGCCGGCCAGGAAAAGCGGCAGGCCGAACAGGAGACCGCGGCGGGAAATGGTCATGATTCAGGCGTCCTCGGGATACGATTCGTTGTCCAGGAGCCTAGAAATTTATGGTTAATGGCGGGTTAAATCTGAGGGTCGCCGTTAAGAGAGATGGCGAAGATGGGGCAGCCGGCAGCCATGCTCGCCCCAGCCATCAGATGCAAAAAGGGCGGCCTTTCGGCCGCCCTTCAAGAAAATCACATGTTCGGATAGACCGGCCCTTCACCGCCAAGTTCCCGGCGGCGGTCCGTGCGGGCCTGCCTCCCGAACATTTACATGTTCGGATAGACCGGCCCTTCGCCGCCTTGGGGCGGTACCCAGGTGATGTTCTGGTTCGGGTCCTTGATATCGCAGGTCTTGCAGTGGACGCAGTTCTGGGCGTTGATGACGAAGGTTTCCTCGCCATCCTTCTCTACCCACTCATAGACGCCCGCCGGACAGTAGCGCGTCGAAGGGCCTGCATAGATGCCCAGCTCGGAACGCTTCTGCAGGTCCATGTCCTTGACCTTCAGATGGACCGGCTGATCCTCTTCGTGGTTAGTGTTGGACAGGAAGACCGAGGAGAGGCGGTCGAAGGTCAGCACACCATCCGGCTTCGGATAGGCGATCGGCTTGTGCTGCGCTGCCGGCTCGAGCGATGCCGCATCGGTCTTGCCGTGCTTCAGCGTGCCGAAGAAGGAGAAGCCGAGGAGCTGATTCATCCACATGTCGATGCCGCCGAGGCCAACGCCAAGCGCCGTGCCGAGCTTGGACCAGAGCGGCTTGACGTTGCGGACCCGCTTCAGGTCTTTGCCGATATCGGTCGAGCGCCATTCGTTCTCGATCTCGATCGGCTCGTCATTGGCGCGGCCGGCTGCAATCGCCTCAGCGATCTTCTCAGCCGCCAGCATGCCGGAGAGCACAGCGTTGTGAGAGCCCTTGATGCGGGGCACGTTGACGAGACCGGCGGAACAGCCGATCAGCGCGCCGCCCGGGAACGACAGCTTCGGCACCGACTGGTAGCCGCCTTCGGTGATGGCGCGGGCGCCGTAAGAGAGACGCTTGCCGCCTTCGAAGGTCTTGGCGATCGCCGGATGCGTCTTGAAGCGCTGGAATTCTTCGAAGGGGTAGAGATAGGGGTTTTTGTAGTTCAGGTGCACGACGAAGCCGACGGCGACCATGTTGTCTTCGAGGTGGTAGAGGAAGGAGCCGCCACCGGTCTTCATGCCGAGCGGCCAGCCGAAGGAGTGCTGCACGAGGCCCGGCTTGTGGTGCTCGGGCTTGACCTGCCAGAGCTCCTTAAGGCCGATGCCGTACTTCTGCACATCGCTTTCGCGCGAGAGGTCGAACTTGGCGATCAGCTGCTTGGCGAGCGAGCCACGCACGCCTTCAGAGATCAGCACATATTTGCCGAGCAGTTCCATGCCGCGGGTATAGGCCGGGCCCGGCTCGCCGTTCTTCTCGATGCCCATGTCGCCGGTCGCGACGCCGATCACCGCGCCCTCATCGTTGTAGAGCACTTCCGCTGCTGCAAAGCCCGGATAGATTTCGACGCCGAGCGCTTCTGCATGGGCGCCCAGCCAACGACAGACATTGCCGAGCGAGACGATGTAGTTGCCGTGATTGTTCATCAGCGGCGGCATCAGCATGTTGGGCAGGCGGATGGAGCCGGCGGGTCCAAGGAAGAGGAACTGGTCGTCGGTGACTGCGGTCTTGAACGGGTGATCGGCCTCTTCGCGCCAGCCGGGGATCAGCTTGTCGACGCCGATGGGATCAACCACGGCACCGGACAGGATATGCGCACCGACTTCGGCGCCCTTTTCGAGCACGACGACGGTCAGGTCCGGATTGACCTGCTTCAGCCGGATCGCAGCCGACAGACCGGCCGGGCCTGCGCCCACGATCACGACGTCGAATTCCATGCTTTCGCGTTCAGGCAGTTCCATCTCGGTGCTCATTCGTCATTCCTCGCCAGGCGGTGCTTTCCGCCTTCCTCCTTGACAAAACCCAGCCGGATTGTCGAGCCGAAGCGCGACGCGCCAAGGCGCAAATTCCGGCAGGGCGGTGTGAAGTCGCAGAATATCTTACGTGCACGTAAGGGTCAATGCGACGATTTCGCAGCGTTGGGTGAAGCCCTTCGCTGACACTCGGCCCCCGCCCTTCCAACGAAAAGTGCGGTGACCTGTTCCGCCTGCGTCAAATCCTGTCGCTCGCCAAAATCTGCCTTTGAACCCTTCCCCGCTTTGTCGCAGTCTCTGCCAAAACGCCAGCAGGGGAACACGACATGGCATTCACTTATGGTTTCATCGGGCTCGGCCATCTCGGCCGCCACCTCGCCGGCAGTCTGGTCAGGGCGGGCTTCACCGTAGTTGTCAATGATCTCGATCCCGACAATGCCAAGGAGCTTGTCGCCGCCGGGGCGCGGTTTGCGGCAGATCCTCAAGCGGTGGCCGAAGCCGTCGATGCCGTCATCACCTGTCTGCCCTCTCCGAAAGTCAGCGAACGGGTGCTGACCGGCGAGCGCGGCATTCTGAAAGGCCTCAAACCCGGCGCCACCTGGATCGAGATGAGCACGCTCGACGAGCAGGAAGTCCTGCGCCTCGGCAAGGTCGCCGCCGATGCCGGCGTGCGCACGCTGGAATCGCCCGTCACCGGCGGCGTGCATCTGGCCGCCTCCGGCGAGATCACCGTGATCATCGGCGGGGACAGCGACCTCTACGATCTGCATCTCCCGGCCTTCCAGGCCATGGGCAAGCAGATCTTCCGCGCCGGGCCGCTCGGCAAGGCAGCGGTGATAAAGGTCATCACCAACATGCTCGCCTTTATTCACCTGATCGCCACCGGCGAAGCGCTGATGCTGGCAAAGAAGGGCGGCATCGACCTCACCGACGCCTTCAACATCATCAAGGCCTCCTCGGGCAACAGCTTCGTGCACGAGACCGAAGGCCAGGTGATCCTGAACGGCAGCTACAACATCAATTTCACCATGGATCTCGCCGTGAAGGACCTCGGCTTCGCACTCGGCTTCGGTCGCGAGTTTGGCGTGCCGCTCGACCTCGCAGGCCATGCCCTGCAGACCTTCATCCGCGCCCGCGTAGCCTATGGCGGCGACGCTTGGTCGTCGCAGGTGGTGAAACTTCTGGAGGACGCCACCGGCACGGACCTGCGTGCACCCGGCTTTCCGGCGGAGCTCTGAGAGGGACCGACAGGTCGGGAAAGGCCGTGGGGTGACTTGCGGCGACAAAGCTTTACGGCGAAGAAGGCGCAAACAGATCAGGCTTGCCCATGTCTTCGCATACGACCTTCTCGCCCCATGACCTTGCCCACGCGCTTGACGGCCTGCATCCGGACCTCCGGATTCTCGGCCCCGACGCCCTCGCCGGCCGGCATCCCGGTGAAGACCCGGCGAACCTGAATGCCGGCGTGATGGCGCAGCCTGGCTCAACGGAAGCGGCTGCGGCGTTGATTTCCTGGTGCCGGGCGAACCGTGTCCCCATCGTCCCGCAGGGAGGCTTGAGCGGTCTCGTCGGCGGTGGCGCAAGTCGGGCCGGAGAGGTTCTCCTGTCCACTGCCCGGCTCAATCGGATCCTTACCATCCATGCCGACGAAGAGACCGTCGAGGTAGAAGCCGGCGTTTCACTGGAGGCCCTGCAGGCATCGCTCGCACCCCATGACCTCACCACCGGCATCGATCTCGGTTCGCGCGGGTCGGCGACCATCGGCGGCATGGTGTCGACCAATGCCGGCGGCATTCTCGCCTTCCGCAATGGAGTGATGCGCCACCAGATCCTCGGGCTGGAAGCCGTGCTGCCTTCAGGCGAGGTATTTTCGGACATGACCCGGGTGGTGAAGGTCTCCGCCGGCCCTGATATGAAGCAGCTTTTCATCGGCGGAGAAGGCGCTTTCGGCTTCGTCACCCGGGTCGTCATGAAGGTCGAGCCGATCCGACCGCATCGCGCGGTTGCCCTGCTCGGCGTCGCGGATGCTTCTCGTGCGCTGCAGGTCGCCGCAAGGCTGCGCCGGCATCCGGCACTTCTGCTCGAAGCCGCCGAGATGATGTGGCCGCGCTACGTGCGCGATCATGCGGCCCTGAAGAGCTTCGACCTCTCCTGGCTTGAAGACGATGCCGCCGTGCTTCTGGTCGAAGTCTCCGGTGAGACGATGGAAGCGGCCACGACATTGCTGGAAGACGAGCTTGCCTCCCTCTGGGAAGAAGCAGATCTCAAGGGCGGGATCGTTGCCCAGTCCTCCGACCAGGCCCGCCGCTTCTGGGACCTGCGCGAGGATTCGGGCTTCTATTTCGCGGAATTCCCCAATGCGCCGTCCTTCGACGTCTCGATGCCGCCGTCGGCGCTCGATGCCTATGTGGCTGACCTCACCGAGGGCCTCGCCGCCATCGGCAACGGCCTCGACGCCTATGTCTACGGCCATATCGCCGATGGCAATCTGCATATCGCCATCGCAGCCCCGGGTCCCCTGCCCCCAGACATGAAGGCGCTTGCGGAAGACGCCGTCTATACCGGCATTCACGCCTCCGGCGGCAGCTTCTCCGCCGAACACGGTGTTGGCCTGGACAAACGCGCCGCTTATCTCACCCATGTCGATCCGGTCAAACAGGCGCTTTCCCTGCAGTTCAAGGCGATGCTCGATCCGGACATGCTCTTCAACCCGGGCAAGGTCCCGTTCTGATCACCGTTCATCCACAGATGGTCGGGCTTCCGATCCAGTCGCCCGCCCGATAGACTGCTCGCAAAGACATGACATCAAGGAAGGATACTCCCATGGATCTCGGCATTTCCGGCAAACGCGCCCTCGTGCTCGCCGCCTCGCGCGGCCTCGGCCTCGGCATCGCCAAGGCGCTCGCGGCCGAAGGCTGCCATGTGCTGATCTGCGGGCGCACGGAAGACAAGTTGAAGGCGAATGTCGAGGCGATCAGGGCTGCCGGCGGCAAGGCAGATTATGTCGTGGCCGACATTGCCGATGCCCATTTCGTCGATCAGATGCTGCATGCGGTTCATCATACGCTCGGCGGCATCGACATCCTCGTCAACAATACCGGTGGACCGACGCCCGGCACCGTCGAGGATATGGATGCAGAAAAGCTCTATAATTTCTTCCAGTCGATGGTGGTGCGGGTCATCACGCTCACCAATGCCTTGGTGCCCTTGATGAAGACGCAAGGCTTTGGCCGCATCCTCACCGTCGCCTCCTCCGGCGTCTTCGAGCCGATCCCCAATCTTGCGCTGTCCAACACGCTGCGCGGTGCGCTGGTCGGCTGGAACAAGACGCTGTCCTCGGAGCTCGCCTCCTATGGCGTGACGGCCAACATGCTCCTGCCGGGCCGCATCCATACCGACCGGATCGATGAACTCGACGGGGCCAATGCCAAGCGCACCGGTCGCAGCCTGGACGAGGTCCGCTCCGCTTCGGTGAAGTCGATCCCCGCTCAGCGGCTCGGTCGCGTCGAAGAGTTCGCCGCCGCCGGCGCCTTCCTCTGCTCGGTCCCGGCGAGCTATATCACCGGCACCATGCTGCGCGTCGACGGCGGTGCGGCCCATTCGATCTGACGATCGGGGCTTACTCTTCAGGCGGCCAAATTCGCATTGCCTAAAATTCGAATAATCGACTGAACGGGTTGGAAATCTCTTGCGTTTACTCCAAAGCGAGAAACCTGGGAGATGAGAGTTCCCGTGATGACAAACGCCGGACATGAAGACCGGATGCTGCTGGCGCTCGAGCCTGCCGCTTTCGTAGCCGATCTCGAGCCAGTCGTCGAAGAGCGCGCGCGCGTCCCGCGCTCTCGAAATGCCAGCTATGGCCGGATCATCGACCACTTCCTCGCTAAGCTAGAAACCTTCGACGATGAACTCGACGGCTTGGAGACCGCGCCGATGGCCGCGCGCCTCTATCAGGACGTCTGACACGCCCCTCAATATCGAGGGTATTTGACATAAACTGCATGAACGAAAGCGACGATCGTTCAAGAGATTGCTTGTATTAGGGCTGGCGACAATGAACTCCAACCCTATGGTCAATCATGCTCGCCCCCTTACTTCTCGGTTCAGGTTCGTCCGGAACCACAACCCGTCCGTCGTCCGGCACGACCTCGGGATCCGGCAGCAGCACGTCGGGCTCGACGTCGCAGCCAGCACCGTCTGAAACCACCCAGCCGTCCTACCAGGAGCCGGAAGCGGCAGCGTCCGACGATATCGACGACGGCACCTATCAACCGGCGCCTGAGGAAGACACCGGCACGCCTGAAGAGGTAACTGCCGAGGCGCCACCCGCTCAGACGGAAACCGACGCGGAACCGACACCGGTTGCGGAAGAGCCGGCCCCTGCCCAGACCGAAGCGCCGGCAGCTCCTGAGGACGCTCCCGTTTCCGACGACGCGGCTCCTGCTGAGGCAGCTGTCGCTGAAGACGCAGCCGCCGCTTCCGAAGACCCTGCCGCCGACGCTGTCGACGCGGAAGCGCCGGCTGATGATGCCGATGCAGCGCCCGAGGCAGACGCCGCGCCTGAGGAAGATCCCGCAGCCGAGGCAAGCACGCCAGCGACCACGCCTTCACCCGTTGCGAACGACCGCCCGGTCACGACGGCACCGGCGAGCGAGCGCATCTCCGAAGAGGACGCGATCGAGGCTGCAGCACTGGCCGAGTATCGTGGTCCGCAGGTGGCCGCTGAAATCGAAGTTAGCAACTTCGCACAGCAGTTGACCACGCTGATCGAGCAGAGCCTGACAAGGGCGCGTGAGCGGGCACTGGAAGTCTCGCAGGCACGGATCATCGCCGGACTGCTTTCAGGCGCAGAGACCCCGGAGCCGTCCGCGACCTCGGCCCTCACCGCAGATGCCGAGCGCCAGCCCGTCGACGTCGCCGAAGCCATCCGGGCCTATCGCCAGGCCTGACTTCGACCACCGCAAGATTGAAGGGGCTCACCCACCGGTGGGCCCTTCGCATTTCTGCCAGCCTCAGCGTCGACGCAACATCACCAGACCGGCGACACCCGCAACAGCGAGGATCGCCCCGTACATGATCCACGGGCTCTGATCGATCATGAAGCTCGACGCCGGATAGGGAAAATGACCGGAGCCCTGCCCGATCCATACGAAGCCCAACAGGATGGCGAGAGCGGCGAGGCAATGCAGGGCGATGCGCATGGGTGACATCTGTCGATCTCCAGGGTGAAGCCGACCATAGACCCTGTCGCCAACAACAGCCAGAGCGGCCGCTTCGCGGGGGCCGGCGATGCGATAGATCGTGTCTGCGCCCTCGCCTGCGCTCCGACACAGACGTCACAAAAAGGTCGCTTGCCCTTGCCGCCCCCCTGTGGCATCAGGCGCCCTCTTTCATGTCTCGGCATCGCCGAGCACGACCGGCTCGCCGGTTCTCACAGACAATCAGGCATAGACAAAAGGAGCGATGGCCATGGCTGAAGCGCTTGGGCTCGATTTCGGCACGACCAATACCGTGATCGCCGTCGCGGAAAACGGAGACGACACGCGTTCGGTTTCCTTCACCTCTGCGGCCGGCACCACCGACAGCATGCGCACCGCGCTCTCCTTCCTCAAGGATCCGCAGCTCGGCGCAGGCGCCCTGAAGGTGGAAGCGGGCCAGGCGGCCATCCGCACCTTCATCGACAATCCGGGCGACTGTCGCTTTCTGCAGTCGATCAAGACTTTCGCGGCTTCCGCTCTCTTCCAGGGCACGCTTGTGCATGCCCGCCGCTTCCAGTTCGAAGACCTGATGGAGGTCTTCCTGAAGCGCCTGCAGGCCTATGGTGGCGAGGGCTGGCCAGAAGGTGCGAAGCGCCTCGTCGCCGGCCGTCCCGTGCATTTCGCTGGCGCCAGCCCCGATCCGGCCCTTGCCGTCACCCGCTACAACGAGGCGCTGACCCGGCTCGGCTTCCCAGAGATCCACTATGTCTACGAGCCGGTGGCGGCCGCCTTCTACTTTGCCCGCACACTCAAGCGCGATGCCACCGTCCTGGTCGCCGACTTCGGCGGCGGTACGACCGACTTTTCGCTGATCCGCTTCTCGACGGAAGCCGGCAAGCTGAAGGCAACCCCGATCGGCCAGTCCGGCGTCGGCATCGCCGGCGACCAGTTCGATGCCCGCATCATCGATCAGCTGGTTGCCCCTGAAATCGGCAAGGGCAGCCAGTTCAAGAGCTTCGGCAAGTTGCTGGATGTGCCCAGCAACTACTATCTCGCCTTCTCGCGCTGGAACCAGCTCTCCGTCTTCAAGACGCTGAAGGAGTTCGCGGATCTGAAATCGCTGGTGCGTCAGGCCGAGGAGCCGGAGAAGCTGGAGCTCTTCATCGACCTCATCGACCATGACGAAGGCTATCCGCTCTACCAGGCGGTCTCGGCCACCAAGATGGCGCTCTCATCCGCCGAAGAGGCCGATTTCCGCTTCGCGCCGCTCGGCAAGGCCGGCGAAAAGCGCGTAACGCGACGCGATTTCGAAAGCTGGATTGCCGACGATCTCGCCCGCATGGAAGAGGCGCTCGACGATGTGCTGACCAGAACCAACACCGAGGCCGGCAGCATCGACAAGATCTTCCTCACCGGCGGCACATCCTTTGTGCCCGCCGTGCGCGACCTCTTCCACCGCCGCTTCGACGCATCCCGCATCGAGACCGGCGGCGAACTCGTCTCGATCGCCCACGGGCTTTCGCTGATCGGCGAACGCGACGACATCGAGCAGTGGGTGGCGTGAGGTCCGCTTCATGAGGGCGCCGAAGACGAGCGCCGTCATCGCATTCCACTGCCCCTCACCCTACCCTCTCCCCGCAAGCGGGGAGAGGGAGGAGCGCCGCGGCGGCCGTATCGGCCTTCTCCCCGCCTGCGGGGAGAAGGTGCCCGAAGGGCGGATGAGGGGCATACCGCTCCACCGTCAAGATGACGGCTAATCGCTGGCGCACCTCCGCGCTTTCCATTTGCCTTCCGCCTGCCGAAGGCACTAGAACGGGGCCATGATCCAAGCCCACGACATGACGCCCGCAGAGCTTGCAGCGCTTCTCGCATTCCATTCGGAAGCGGGCGTCGAATGGCTCATGGAAGACGATCCCGTCGACCGAATTGCAGCCTTTGCGGCAGAGAAGGCGGCGCGTCAGGTGGCGCGCCCTGCAGCCGAGACATCGTCGGCGCAGGTGCCGGCTCGCGTCGCGCCTTCGCGGAGTGCCGCCTCGTCTGAACGTCAGCCGGCGCGGGCGCAGCCGTCCCAGGGTTCGGCCCTGCCGGCGATCCCCGACGAGAATGCCGTTGCCGAAGCCCGCTTTGCGGCCGAAAGCGCCAGATCGCTGGCCGAGCTGCAAACAGCCATCGAAGGCTTTACCAGCTGCAATCTCAAGACGTCGGCACGTTCGACGATCACGGCACAGGGCGACGGTTCTTCCGGCATCATGGTGATCGGCCCGATGCCGAATGCCGATGATGACCGCGAAGGACTGGCATTTTCCGGTCGCGCAGGCCTGCTGCTCGACCGGATGCTTTCGGCCATCGGCCAGACGCGCGAAAATGTCGTCATCTCGACCGTCATCCCCTGGCGTCCGCCAGGCGACCGCATGCCGTCGACCCCGGAGACCGCCATCTGCCGGCCGTTCATCGAGCGGCAGATCGCGCTCGTTGAACCGCGCCTGGTTCTCGTGCTGGGCAATTTTGCTGCCCGCTTCTTCTTCGGCGAAACCGGCACGATCCATGCGCTGCGCGGCAAATGGCGTGAACTTGGCGCCGGCGGCCACGCGGTTCAGGCCATGGCGACGCTGCATCCACAGGAGCTGCTGGCTGCTCCCGCCAGCAAGGCGCTCGCCTGGATGGACCTGCTTGCCTTCTCTGAGCGGCTGCAGACCCCGCCAAACGACTAAATTTCGGGCAATGTAAACAAATTATGAAATCTGCCATGCACAAAATGCATGGCAGGCACGCTAACACGCCGGTTGCAGAATCTATGCTGCACTGCGATATTGAGGATGCAAAGTGGGAGGGACACTTTACGAGGAAGACCGCCGTGAGCCTTCGGACCCGCCCCATACACTGCAAGTTCGAGACCCTGCGCCTGGCCGGCGAACACGGCCGCAGCAGCAGCCCGTATAACCGCTCGAGCCCTTCCGTTGCCGTCGAGCAGTTGAGCGCACGTTTCTCAGGCCATGCCGGTCGCATCGCCCGCCCCGCCAACAGCTTTGCCGAAAGCCGCTTCTAAGCGCTCCCTCTTGCATGACCACGCGCGTCTTCAACGCGCGTCGTGCTTCCTTCGCATAGCAGCCCTTCCGCATTGTGCATTGCAATAACGGTTCATCACTGAACTAATAAGGGCATCAAATTTGCCATGCGTCAAAAGCAGAGGACACGACCATGAACATTCCATTTCATCCCGTCCGCAGCCTGCGTCAGGCCATGCACCAGATCGGCCATGCGGTGAATGCCTCGGCTGAGCTGTCTCAGGCCGCCCGCAAGCGTCAGCAGGCGCAGGATCGCAGCGAACAGCGTGCGCTTCAGCCGCTCGGCTTCTGATAGACAGCGATTAACAGGAAGATCTGCCAAAGCCCGCACCTGTGCGGGCTTTTTGTCGTTGTAGCGGCGAGAGGATCCCGTCCGGCCCTGCCCTCAGGGCTCAAGCTTCGCGCGCCACGCCGAGGCGCGGATCATGCTTTCCCAGGCGGACGGGCCCGCAGATCTTTTCATGCGCGAAATCAACGATCGAGAACTTGATCGCCTGCCAGCCGCAATACTCGTCGAGAAAGTCACGACGCAAGATGCAGTGATTGCGGTCGCCATCGGGCCAATGGAGACAACCGGTCTCCACCGCGCGGCGAAAGAGGCGTTGCAAATGCGTGCGTGAGATCATGAAATGCTCGGCCATGACGCGCGCATCGATCCGGCCGATATTGTAGCCCTCACCATCGGGAGCGAGCTCCATCGCGCGGCGCACCAGTTCGTCCATCACGAGGCCGCCGGCTTCGGTCCAGAGGAAAAGCGCCACCCGCGGCGGCGGCTCCAGCCAGCTCTGGTTCAGACAAGCCCGTCGGGCGATCTGCGGCTGGATCAGGCGAAAGAGATCCGGCTGGGCGAGAAGCGTTGTGGCACGGTCGCCGCCATCGAGATGGTCAAGCAGTTCGAAATTGGTCACCAGCCACTGAAACATGGCCTGCGTAGGAATTTCTGTCGCCTCGTAGCGCTTCGGCCGGCGGTTGGGATCGCCGACGATGCGCACGAATTTATAGCTCAACAACTGATCGAGAAAGTTCAGGACCGTGTTGCGGCTCGCGGCATTGTTGGAGGTGATGATCTCCCGCAGATTGGTGGTGGTCAGCCCGCTTCCCGGCTGCGACGGATCATATTCAAGCTGTAGGGCAAAGGCCGCCTGGCTGAGCAGCCAGCGTTGATGCGAGGCAAGCATGCGCGACAGGCGCGGGCTCTGGTCGAACTGACTTCGCAGCTGACCGGCATAGGCGCGCAGCGCCGGAATGAATTGCGGATGACCGGCGATATCTGCGGACGAAAGCGTCATGACACGCCTCCGCATCCGATCGACGGCTGAGCCAAGGCGACGAGCGACGCGACAAGCGGGCGCCTTGGCCCCTGTTCGGTCATGTCTCGTTTCGCCCTTGTCAGCGCCATCAGATCCCTTTGACCGGCACTTTCTCCACGTCCGGTGCCTCTCTTTTCATGATTGTTGTCAAGGTAAACGAATTCCTTATGACGTTTCAATCCTTTATTACCGATCGGCGCGGGAAGATGCGTGTTGCACGCGCAATGCGCCGCGTCGCGTCGTATTCAACATTTCACACATCCGGCGATGCTGGCACTATTCTGGTCCAGAATGCGCCCCGGGGAGGCCCCATGCTGTCCAGTCTCGCATCGATCGCCACCCTGATGCTGTCGACCCTATTGATGATGGCCGGCTTCGGATTGATGGGCTACATGCTGCCGATCCGGTCGCTGAACGAGGGCTGGTCGACCTTCATCATCTCGGTCATCGCCACCGGCTATACCTTTGGTTTCACAGTCTCCTGCATCGTCACGCCGATCTTCGTACGGCGTGTCGGGCATGTGCGCGTCTTCGGCGCGCTGATCACGCTGCTGACAGTCTCCATCCTGCTTTGCGCGTTGGTCGTCGAATGGTGGGCCTGGATGATCTTCCGCGGCCTGTCGGGCTTTGCGATTGCCGGCGCTTATCTCCTGATCGAGAGCTGGCTCAACGAGCGGGTGACGAACGACAATCGCGGCGCTCTCTTTTCCGTCTACATGGTGACCTGCCTCGTCGGCTCGATCGGCGGCCAGTATATCGTGCCGCTCGGCGACGTGAACGGGCCCGACCTGTTCATGATCTGCGCGCTGATCTTCTCGCTCGCGCTCTTCCCGGTCGCGCTCTCCACCGCCCAGTCCCCGACACCGATTGCGGAAGCCCGCTTCGACTTGAAGCGGCTCTATCGCCGCTCGCCGATCGCCTTCTTCGGGTCGCTGCTGTCAGGCGCCCTGTCCGGCACCTGGGGCAGCCTCGGTGGCGTCTATTCGCAAACCATCGGCATGAGCACGGCGCAAGGCGCCACCCTGCTTGCCGCCTTCCTTGCCGGCGGTGCGCTCTCCCAGGTGCCGATCGGCCGTATTTCGGACCGCATGGACCGTCGTCTGGTGATGATCGCGTCCGGTCTCTTTGGTGTTGGCGCCTGCGGACTGATGATCAGTTTCGGCGCGGAGGATCCTGCCGCGCTCTACGTGGCCGGCTTCTTCGTCGGCACTGTCCTTTATCCCGTCTATTCACTCAACGTGGCGCATGCGAACGACCTGGCCGAGCCGGACGAATATGTCACCCTCTCCAGCGCCATCATGATCCTCTATGGCATGGGCACAGTCACCGGGCCGATCATGGCCGGAACACTGATGCAGTGGCTCGGGCCGAATGCGCTGATCGGGTTCCTCGGCATGGCCTTTGCGCTTTATGCCGGTTACGCCGCCTGGCGCATCACGCGACGCCCGGACAATGTCACGCCGGCCGAAAAGTCAGACTTCCAGGCGACCATCCTGCCGATGCAGGGTGCCGACAATGCCTCGCCGATAGCCGATACGGATCGCTGAACCTCAGCCCTGGGGTGTCGATGCCTTGCGCGCGGCTCGGCGCTCGAGGCCGAGCTGGTGTTCGCGGTAGATGATGAAGATGCCTGCGGCAACGACAATGGCCGCTCCGATCAATGTGGTGGCCGTCGGCACCTCGGAGAACAGGATGTAGGCCGCGATCGAACCCAGGATGATCGAAATATATTCGAACGGGGCGATCGTCGAGACGTCTGCGAAGCGATAGCTTTCGGTGAGCAGGATCTGTCCAAGGCCGCCGAGGAAGCCGGCCATGGCGAGCAGCCCGAGCGCCCGCCAGGACAGTTCGGCCCAGCCGAAGAACCAGGTGAGCGCCGAAAGCAGTGCTGCCGTCAGGGAGAAGAAGAGCACGATCGTTGCGGTCTTCTCCTCGCGCACAAGCTGGCGGACCTGCAGCATCGCGCCGGCTCCCAGCATTGCCGAGATCAACACAGCCACCGCGCCGACGGCGGCCTCCGAGCCCATGCCCTCGTCGCCGAACAGGGTCAGCTTCGGCAGCGAGATGATCAGCACGCCGACAAGGCCGATGAAGACTGCGGTCCAGCGATAGAGGCGCACCGTCTCTTTCAGAAAGATCGCGGCAAAGACAACGGCGATTAGCGGCATGGCATAGCCGATGGCAATCGCGTCCGGCAGCGGCAGGTGCACGAGCCCGTAAAAGCCCGCCCCCATCGCGCAGACGCCGAGCAGGCCGCGCTTCACATGTCCGACCGGATTGTCGGTCTGCATGGCCACCCGCAACTCGCCGCGCCACGCGAGATACACGACGATCGGAACGATCGCGAAGGCGGAGCGATGAAAGCTGATCTGGCCGGGCGGGATGCCGCTGCCGGCAAGCTTGATGCAGGTCTGCATGGCGACGAAGACCGAAACCGAGCACACTTTAAGCACGATGCCGCGCAGGGGATTGGGGTCGGCAAAGGCCATGGTGACTGCTGTCTTGGATGCGGCGGGCGCCTGACGCGCCGTGAATGGGAGGGCGGCAAAGGCGATCGCCTTTGAATCATCTGGGAATAGCTTGCATGCCCACCAGGAGGGCGCAAGTCCGCAATTGCGGGCATTGCACCCAGAAATGACCGTAAAAACCCAAGTTTTCCGCCATTTTTTGTTAACCAGCCGTTTAACAGGGAAAATATATTTCCTGCCAATAAGTCATATTTATTGGCAATCGACTGCAATTTTTCGAGGTTCTCTTTTCAACCGGGGTTTGGCGCCATGCCGCAGGCCGTTTCTCAGACCAATCCGATTTCAGAGATACGCGCCACGCCCCGGTCCATGCGTCTGGTCACCGAAAGCATCGGTTCAGACCTCGAACATTTCAGCACCGACAACGCCCTCATCGTGCGCCAGATCCGCTTGCTGGCGATCAACGCCTTGATCGAGGCTGCCCGTGCAGGCGAGACCGGCAAGGGCTTTGCCGTTGTTGCCAACGAAGTTCAGCGCCTGGCGCAAGGTGCCAGCGAAACCGCCGAGCGCTTCCAGCAGAACGTGCTCGGCCGGATCCGCCAGAGCCGCAGCATGGCCGACGATCTCGTTGAGCAGATGGAAGGCGTCAGACTGATCGACCTTGCCCAGACGCTCGTCCAGTTCATCGTCCGCAACCTCTTCGAGCGCACCGCCGATGTGCGCTGGTGGGCGACCGACAGCGCGCTTTGGCAAGCGCTCGAACAGCCCTCGCCCGAACGCGCCCAGCATGCGGCTGCCCGGCTCGGCGTGATCAACCGGTTCTATACCGTCTATCTCGATCTCGTCATGACCGACGCCCGGGGGATGGTCATCGCATCCGCCAATCCGCGCTATCAGCGCAACCTGAAGGACAAGGACCTCTCGTCCGAAGCCTGGTTCCGGTCGGCGCGCGATTGCCGGAGCGGCGACGACTATATCGTCGACACAGTCAAGCGCAGCGGCTGCCACGACAACCGCGATGTCCTCGTCTATGCCACCGGCATCCGCGCAGGCGGACGCACGGATGGCGCGCTTGTCGGCACGCTCGGCGTCTATTTTGACTGGCAGGCCCAGGGCCAGGCGATCGTCGAAAAAGAGGCGAACCTTCCGCCGCAGGTGGTAGACAAAACCGAAGTGCTGTTGCTCGATGGTGCCAATATGGTGATTGCCTCCTCGCGTCCCGAGCGGATCTACACCCATTTCGCGCTCAACAATCCGCAGCAGCTCGCCAAGGGCAGCTACTATGATCAGAGCGGCGCCATCGTCGCCTTCGCCAAGACGCTGGGCTACGAGGACTATGACGGGCTCGGTTGGTCCGGCGTGATCATTCAGAGCATGGATAGCGATGAAGAGCTGAGGCAGCAGCTCAGGCTGAAGTGACGAAACGCACAGCCGAGACCTCTGTCTAACTCAAGATCAGTTTTGACTATTCTTGGATTTCGGCCGGCATTGGCGTGGTTTTGGCGAAGAAAATTGCAAGCCTTGCCAAGAGCATCGCCGAAACTAGCTCGCGTTTTAACAATCGTTCAGAAATTGCTGCAATCATCCCCGGCAACTTGACCCCATTCGGCTCCGAGCATTCCAGCTCGTGCCGGGGTGGCCAACCCCGCAGCGACCAGGACACACAATGCGCACAGACACGGGCCGGATCGTTCATCTGGCAGACTACCGCCCCACCGACTTCGTTCTGGAACGGGTTGATCTGACATTCGAACTGGACCCGACGGAAACCAAGGTGGAAGCCCGGCTGATCTTCCACCGGCGCGAAGGCGTCGATGTGAACGCGCCCCTGGTGCTCGATGGTGACGACCTCACCATGACGAGCCTGCTCTTCGACCAGATCGAACTGGATCCGGCGCGCTACACCGCGACGCCCGAGAGCCTTGTCATCCGCGACCTGCCGGAATCCACCCCCTTCGAGATCACCGTGGTCACGATGATCAATCCGGAAGCCAATACGCAACTGATGGGTCTCTATCGCACCAACGGGATCTATGCGACGCAGTGCGAGGCCGAAGGCTTCCGCCGCATCACCTATTTCCCCGACCGGCCTGACGTGCTCGCCGTCTATACGATCAACATCATCGCCGACAAGGCCGCCAATCCGCTGCTGCTCTCCAACGGCAACTTCCTCGGCGGCGCCGGCTTCGGCCCGGACAAGCATTTTGCCGCCTGGTTCGATCCGCATCCAAAGCCGTCCTATCTCTTCGCGCTGGTCGCCGGCGATCTCGGCATCGTCGAAGACACCTTCACCACCATGTCGGGCCGCGAGGTCGCGCTGAAGATCTATGTCGAACATGGCAAGGAGCCGCGTGCGGCCTACGCCATGGATGCGCTGAAGCGTTCGATGAAGTGGGACGAGGAGGTTTTCGGCCGCGAATACGACCTCGACATCTTCATGATCGTCGCCGTCTCCGACTTCAACATGGGCGCCATGGAGAACAAGGGGCTCAACGTCTTCAACGACAAATATGTGCTGGCCGACCCCGAGACCGCGACCGATCAGGACTACGCGAATATCGAGGCGATCATCGCGCATGAATACTTCCACAACTGGACCGGCAACCGCATCACCTGCCGCGACTGGTTCCAGCTCTGCCTGAAGGAAGGCCTCACCGTCTATCGCGACCACGAGTTCTCGGCCGACATGCGCTCGCGCTCGGTCAAGCGTATCGCCGAAGTCCGCCATCTGCGCTCGGAACAATTCCCGGAAGATGCAGGCCCGCTCGCCCATCCGGTGCGTCCGACCAAGTATCGCGAGATCAACAACTTCTACACGACGACCGTCTATGAGAAGGGTTCCGAGGTCACCCGGATGATCGCGACCATTCTTGGCCGCGACGGCTTCAAGAAGGGCATGGACCTCTACTTCGAACGTCATGACGGCGATGCCGCAACGGTCGAGGATTTCGTCAAGTGCTTCGAGGATGCAAGCGGCCGCGACCTGACGCAGTTCTCGCTCTGGTATCACCAGGCCGGCACACCGCAGATCACCGTCTCCTCGTCTTATGACGCGGGCGCCAAGACGCTGACGCTGTCGCTCGAGCAGATGATCCCGGCGACCCCCGGCCAGAGCGCCAAGGAGCCGATGCACATCCCGCTGCGCTTCTCGCTGCTGTCGGAAACCGGTGCGGAAGCCACGGCGTCGACGATCTCCGGCGGCGAAGTCTCCGGCGACGTTCTGCATCTGACCCAGCGCGCCCAGACCTTCACCTTCTCCGGCATCACCAGCCGTCCGGTCGTCTCGCTCAACCGCGGCTTCTCCGCCCCGGTCACGCTGCATTTCGCCCAGAGCACTGAGGACCTCGGCCATATCGCCCGCCATGACAGCGACCTTTTCGCCCGCTGGCAGGCGATCACCGACCTCGCACTGCCTGTGCTGACCGATGCGGCCAAGACCGCCCGCGACGGTGGCTCTGTCACAGCCAGTGCCGCATTCGTCGACGTGCTGCTCGCGGTTGCCGCAGACGAGGCGCTCGAGCCCGCCTTCCGCGCCCAGGCGCTCACACTACCGAGCGAAGCTGATATCGCGCGCGAACTCGGCGGCAACAACGATCCGGATGCCATCCATGCCGGTCGCCAGGCTGTGCTCACCGCCATCGCGACGTCGGGCGCGGACATGTTTGCCAAGCTGCACGCCACCCATTCGGCAAGCGGCCCCTTCTCGCCCGATGCCGCCGGTGCCGGCAAGCGGTCGCTGAAAAACATCGCCCTGTCCTTCCTGACGCTCGCGCAGAACACGCCTTCCCTGGCCGCTGATGCCTTTGCCAAGTCCGACAACATGACGGACATGTCTCAGGCGCTCACCATCCTTGCCCACCGCTTCCCCGATGCGACCGAAACGAAGGAGGCGCTCGCCGCCTTCGAGACACGCTTCGCCTCGAATGCTCTGGTGCTGGACAAGTGGTTCTCGATCCAGGCGACCATCCCGGGTTCTGCCGGCCTCGACCGGGTCAAGGCCCTGATGCAGAGCCCGCATTTCGCCCCGACCAACCCGAACCGCGTCCGCTCGCTGGTCGGGACCTTCGCCTTCGGCAATGCGACCGGCTTCAACCGCGCGGACGGCGCTGCCTACGCGTTCTTCGCCGAGCAGATCCTCGCGATCGACCCACGCAATCCGCAGCTTGCCGCACGCCTTTTGACCGCCATGCGCTCCTGGCGCCTGCTGGAACCCGGCCGTGCCGACAAGGCACAGGCCGCGCTTGCGACGATCGAAGCCTCGCCTTCGCTCTCGACGGATGTCCGCGACATCGTTGACCGCATTCTGAAGGGCTGAGACGCCCCTCTATCCCGATGCAAAAGGCGCCGGCAAAACCGGCGCCTTTTTCGTCCACAGAGGTTTTTCCGCAGCCGGATCGCTGCCCATTTTTCCATGAGATTCAGTCTCTTGCCGCAGCGCCAATAAAAAAGCGGAGTCGGAGCAAGGGGTTAATATTTTCTTTACCCACCGGCTCTGGACAAGGCGAATCGGCCATGATTCCTTGGCGTCAGATTCGAGCGAGCGGCGCTTCGAATCACACGAGGGATAGAGGCAGGGACGATGTTGGACGCGCGGCGGGTCACCGCAGCCGATGAGCGGCTGCGCATCAAATTTTCGGACATGGGGACATTTTTTCGAAATCTCGGCGAGACGCTCTTCGGCGGCGCGCCGACACTTTCCGGTCAGGCGTCCGTCCGGTCGAGGCGCATCGAGACGATCCTGCGCCGGGCCATTCCCGTCCTGATCCTCGCCTTCCTTGCCGTCGTGGCGCTTGCCCGGACGATCGGTATCGTCAACGAGCACCAGCGCATGGAGACTGCCGTCCGGCAGTCGACGGCGCTCATTGCAGCCACCGTGAATGCTGCCCTCGGAGAGCGTCCGGAACTGTTTGAAACGCGCGACCGCACCGAGGCCGAAAAGCGCCTCTCGCTCTTCCTAGATCGCGAGCATTTCTCGAACGGCGCCTTTGTCCTTCTCGTCGATCCCGCAGGCCGGGTCTTCGGCTCCTCGCCAGAGGCTGCAGCCCAGGTCGGCCTGATGCTGTCGAGCCTCCTGCCCGAGGTCATGACCATCCGCCAGTCCGGCAGCCGCACCGGCGCGATCGAGACCGATCTTAACGGCGTCCTGCATCACGCGATCTTCACGCCTGTTGGCACCGATGGTGCGATGATCGTCACCGCCCATTCGCTTCAGGCGGTCGAAGACTTCTGGCGCCGCGAACTCTCGCTCAACGTCACGCTCTTCACCTGCATCTCGGTGATCCTTTTCGTCATCCTCTACGCCTACTTCTACCAGGTGAAGCGGGCGCGCGATGCGGACGATACCTTCCTTGAATCCAACCTGCGCGTCGAAACGGCATTGGCCCGCGGTCGCTGCGGCCTCTGGGACTTCGATCTCGAAAGCCGCAAGCTCGTGTGGTCGCGCTCTATGTATGAGATGCTCGGCCTTGCTCCCTCCTCGCAGCCGCTCGCCTTTGCCGATGCTGCCCGTCTGATGCATCCCGATGACGGCAACCTCTATGCGCTGGCCCGCTCCGTCGGCCGCGGCAGCTCCCGCCACATCGACCAGATCTTCCGCATGCGCCATGCGCAGGGCCATTACGTCTGGATGCGCGCCCGTGCCCAGATCATCTCGTCCAGCACCGGCGACCTGCATGTCATCGGCATTGCCATGGACGTGACCGAGCAGCACCGCCTTGCCCAGCGCTATGCCGAGGCCGACCAGCGTCTCGCTGACGCCATCGAATGCACGTCGGAAGCCTTCGTGCTCTGGGACAAGAATGACAAGCTGGTGGCCTGGAACGGCCATTTCCAGAAAGTCTACGGCCTGCCAGACGACGTCCTCGTGCCCGGCAAGGAGCGCTCCCTGGTGCTGGCTTCCGCCCGCAAGCCGATCATCCAGCGCCGCATTGCAGATGCCGACGACGGCACCAATTCGCGCACCTCTGAAGTGCAGCTCGCTGATGAGCACTGGCTGCAGATCAATGAACGCCGGACCCGCGACGGCGGCCTCGTCTCCGTCGGCACCGACATCACGCTTCTGAAGCGCCACCAGGAGCGCCTGCGTGACCAGGAGCGTCGCCTGATGAACACGATCAGTGACCTCTCTGCCTCGCAGCGCATCCTTGAGCGCCAGAAGACCGAGCTGTCCGACGCCAACGAGAAGTATCTCGCCGAAAAGCAGCGCGCCGAAGCCGCCAACAAGGCGAAGTCGGAATTCCTTGCCAATATGAGCCACGAGCTGCGCACGCCGCTCAACGCCATCCTCGGCTTCTCCGAGATCCTGCTGGCCGGCATGTTCGGCCCGGTCGGTTCGCCGAAATACGAGGAATACGCAAAAGACATCCACGAGAGCGGTAAGCACCTCCTCAACGTCATCAACGACATCCTCGACATGTCGAAGATCGAGGCAGGCCAGATGAAGATCCGCTGCGAGACGATCGATCTCTGCCCGCTGATCGAAGAGAGCATGCGCCTCACCGCGATCCCGGCAGAAGAGAAGAACATCACCGTCGAACAGCGCGTCGAGCCCGGTCTTTCCGTTGTCGCCGACCGCCGCGCCATCAAGCAGATCCTGCTCAATATCCTCTCCAATGCCGTGAAGTTCACCGATGACGGCGGCCGGATTGCGCTCCGCGCCCGCCAGGTGGAAGGCGCCGTGATCGTCTCCATCGTCGATACCGGCATCGGCATCCCGAAGAGCGCGCTTGGCAAGATTGGCAATCCCTTCGAACAGGTGCAGAGCCAGTATGCCAAGTCGAAGGGCGGCTCCGGTCTCGGCCTTGCCATCTCCCGCTCGCTGGTGGCTCTCCATGGCGGCTCGCTCAAGATCCGCTCCCGCGAGGGTCAGGGCACCGTCGTGTCGTTGCGCATCCCCGACGTCGTGGCAGCCCAGAGCGTCAAACGGCGGGCGTGAAGCCCGCCTGCCCCGTTCACCCGCCCTTAACCCTTCCCGCCGAATAGAAGCCCGGGCTTACCCATCCGTAAGGGTCGCCGGGCCATGACAGGCTCGGGACAGTCCGGTGACAAACCGGAGGGACAAACAGGGACCGCAATGGCCAGTGAAGGCAAGCCGCGCAATCGGCTCTATGTCAATTTCATCATCAACCTGATCGGCGCCCTGTTGCCGATCCCGGTGATGATCCTGACGGTCCCCGTCTATATCGATTATGTCGGCGATGCCCGCTACGGCGTCATTTCGCTGATCTGGGTGATGATCGGCTATCTCGGCTTTCTTGAGCTTGGCCTTGCCCCCGCCACCATCAATGCACTGGCCCGCCTCGACCATTCCGACCAGCGCGAACGCGCCCGCGTCATCGTCACGTCCTTCACCATCAATGCGTCGATGACCTTCTTCGGCGCCTTCCTGCTCTATCTGCTTGGCTCTTATATCGTCGGCGGCGTGGTGCAGGTTCCGGTCGAAATCGAGGATGAAGTGAAGGCGGCCATGCCCTGGATCGCGCTTCTCCTGCCACTCGTCATCCTCAACGGCGCCGGCATTGATGCGATCGAGGCGCGCGAGAATTTCGCGCTCGCCAATGCGCTGCAGGTCTCGGGCGCAATCTTCGCGCAGATCCTGCCGCTCGCCTTCGCCGTCTTCGTCTCTCCGGATCTGGGCACGGTCATTCCAGGTGCCGTGCTCGCCCGCGTGCTCTTGATGCTTGCCATCTTCGTCGCCATCAACCGGATCGAGGGTCCGATCCGGATCACCGATTTCGACATGGACCGGGCGCGCAAGCTCCTCTCCTATGGCGGCTGGGTGACGATCTCCTCGGTGCTGACCCCCATCCTCGGTTCGCTCGACCAGCTGATGGTTGGCCGTTTCTTCGGCGTCGCCGCCGTCACCTACTATGCCGTGCCGCTCAACCTGATCTCCCGCAGCCAGATCATCCCCGGAGCGATCTCGCGCGCGATCTTCCCAAGGCTTGCTAGCTCCGAGGCCGAAGAGGCGAAGGCTCTCAGCGCCCGCGTCCTTGTAGTGACCGCCCTCCTCTATGGCGGCATCTGCGCGTCAACGATCCTCTTGATGGATCCGCTGCTCACCCTCTGGCTGGGCGAGGCCTTCGCCGATCGTGCGGGCGTGCCGGCGACCGTCCTCGTGACATCGATCTGGCTGAATTCGATGATCTTTGCGCCCTACTGGCTGATCCACAGCCAGCACCGGCCGGATCTGATTGCCAAGCTGCATCTCGGCCTTCTCCTGCCCTTCGCCGGTGTGCTCGTTCTGCTCACCATGGAATTCGGCATCGTCGGTGCCGCAATAGCCGCCGCCCTGCGCTCGCTATTCGACTTCGGCGGCCACCTGACATTGAGCGGCATCCTGCGCCGCGTCGCCTTCCCGCTTGCCCTGCCCTTTGCGCTTCTCGCCGCCGCAACGCTCGCGCACCTGAAGATCGACGACTGGCTCACCGCCTTCATCCTCGCCTGCGCCGTCTGGCCCGTTGTAGCACTGCTCGTCTTCCTGCTCGACCGCACCACCTTCAATTTGCTGGTCGGCTTCGCGCTGAAGCCGCTCAGGCTGATCGGCAATCGGCCGGCGGAGTAGCCGGAATTCTCAGGCCGAGGCGGCCACCACCCGCGAAAACACCTTGCGCACAGCCTTGGACAGCCGTCTGATCTCGGCCTCGGCCGTCTTCATGTCAGGACTGTCGGCTGCTCGTGCCACGCGATCGGTGAGGCCCGCCGGAACGATCGAGGGATCGAAGGGGCCGTCGATGCAGAGGCGAATGACCTGCGAGAGATCGGTGTAGAGCTTCAAGGCTGTCAGGCAGGTGTCGAGGTCGTTCGGGTCGATGAGATCCCCTAGGGCCTTCAGCGCATCTGCGGTCGAGAGTTCGTTGGTCCGCACGCGATGCCCCTTCGACGGGGCCACTAGCGCCAGATATTGGGCGATGAACTCGATATCAACAAGGCCGCCGGGAATGAGCTTCAGGTCCCAGATATCCTTTGCCGGCTTCTCCTGCTCGATCAGCGCCCGCATTTCCAGAACATCCTTGACGGTCTTCACCTGGTCGCTCGGCGCCGCCAGCACCTCCTCGATGATCGTCTCCGCCTCTCCGATCAGGCGCTGATCGCCGGAAAGCATGCGTGCCCGTGAAAGCGCCATGTGCTCCCAGGTCCAGGCCTCCTCGCGCTGATAGCGGGCAAAGGACCTCAGCCTTGTCGCGACCGGCCCCTTGTTGCCGGAGGGGCGAAGCCGCATGTCGACTTCGTAGAGCACACCTTCCGCCGTCGGCGCCGAAAGCGCGGCGATCAGGCGCTGGGTCAGTCTCGTGAAATAGCGCACCGGATCGAGTGGCTTCGCACCATCCGATTCTGCCGCCTCGTCGTCATGCTCGTAGAGCAGGATCAGGTCGACATCGGATCCCGCCGTCAGCTCGTAGGAGCCGAGCTTGCCCATCCCGGCCAGTGCCACCCGCCCACCGGGGATCTTGCCATGGGCAGCTTCCATCTCGGCCACCACGGCCTTCAGCGCTTCGTCGATGACAAGGTCGGCAAGATCGGTGAAGGCGTGGCCGGCCTGGGCGCCGCCGATCGAGCCGGTCAGCAAGCGTATACCGATGAGGAAGCGCTGCTCGGCGGCGAAGATGCGCAACCGGTCGAGGATTTCCTCGTAATGCCTAGCACTCGAAAGGAAACTCTTCAGCCGCTTGCCGAGATAGTCACGGGTGGGAAGTTCGACCAGGAGGCCCGGGTCCAGCATGCCATCAAAGACATGCGGTCGCGCGGCAATGATCTCGGCGAGCCTCGGGGCAGCCGCCATGATGTTGACCATCAGGTCGAGAAGGGCGGGATTGTTGCCGAGCAGCGAGAAGAGCTGGATACCGGCCGGGAGCCCTGAGAGGAAATTGTCGAAGCGCAACAGCGCCTCGTCCGCCCGTCGGCTCTCGCCGAAGGCCTTCAACAGATCCGGCGTCATCTCGGTCAGCCGCTCGCGTGCTTCCACCGATTGCGTTGCGCGGTAGCGGCCATAATGCCAGGTGCGGATGACGCGCGAGATATCCTCCGGTCGCTCGAAGCCGAGCCCTTTGAGGGTCTTCAGCGTATCCGGATCGTCCTTCTGCCCGGTGAAGACGAGATTGCCGGTCGCACTCGATAGGCCCTCTTCCTTTTCGAAGAGACGAGCGTAGCGCTTTTCCACCGTCTTCAGCGCCGTTTCCAGCGCGCGCGAAAAGGCCGTCGTGTCGATGAAACCCAGCATAAAGGCGATGCGCTTCAGCTCGGCCTCCGTCTCGGGCAGCACGTGGGTCTGCTCGTCATGCACCATCTGGATGCGGTGCTCGACATCGCGGAGGAACCAGTAGCAGTCGGTGAGTTCGTCCGCCGTCTGCTCGTCGATCCAGCGGGCGGAGGCGAGCGCCTTCAGCGCCTCCTCGGTGGGGCGGCAGCGGAGGTCAGGCATGCGGCCGCCGGCGATCAGCTGCTGGGTCTGGGCGAAGAATTCGATCTCGCGAATGCCGCCGCGTCCGAGCTTGACGTTATGGCCCTTCACCGCGATTGCGCCATGGCCCTTGTGCACATGGATCTGACGCTTGATCGAGTGGATGTCGGCAATCGCCGCATAATCGAGATATTTGCGGAAGACGAAGGGCACGAGTTCGCGCAGGAAGCCCTCGCCTGCCTTCAGGTCGCCGGCCACCGGCCGCGCCTTGATGAAGGCGGCCCGCTCCCAGTTCTGCCCCCTGCCCTCGTAATAGATGAGCGCCGCTTCGACCGGTACGGCAAGCGGTGTAGAGCCCGGATCGGGCCTCAGCCTCAAGTCAGTGCGGAAGACATAGCCGTCTGCGGTGCGTTCCTGCAGTATGCGCACGAGACGGCGTATCATCCGACCATAGGTCTCCATGGCGTCGTCAGGATCCTTCAGGATTCCGGCTTCCGGATCGTAGAAGATCACGAGGTCGATGTCGGAGGAGTAGTTGAGCTCACGGGCGCCGTGCTTGCCCATGCCGAGCACGATCAAGCCACTGCCTTCGGCCGGATTGTCCCGATCCTTGAGCGTCAGCTTGCCTCCGTCATGCCCCGCAAGCAGCAGATGATCGATCGCTGCCGCGACGGCCGCATCGGCGACGGCGCTTAGCCAGGCGGTCGTGTCGCGGGCGGTGAAGACACGGGCGAGATCGGCAAGTGCTGTCAGGAAAGCCACCTTGCGCTTGGCACGCCTTAGCCGCGCCATGACTTCAGCCTCGGCGGGGACGGCACCGGATACGTCAGGCCGCCAGGCATGACGCGCCTCGTCGATCGCGTCGAGGATCTGCGGCTCCAACGGAGAGGCGATAGCCTCAAGCAGCAATGATGGCTTGAGGTTCGCGACATCGCGCAGATAGGGCGAAAGCGTGAAGGCCGAGAGCACGAAGCTCCGGAGCGGACCGTCCGTCGACAGATGCTCGGCCAGTGCCGGCTCCTGCTTGGTCAGGTCCTTGAGAAGTGCTACCGCCGCCTTTAGCTCCGTCTGGTTCAGCGGACGGATCACTCCATCGGCCACCTCGGACAATCTGCTCGTCCTGCCGTTCCCCATCAGCGTCTCCTCTCCTGGCCGAGATTTCTTGCGAATCTCAACCCGGAACAGGTTACGGCTTCATCCCGGGAAAAACCATGGTGGCCGTCAGGCCCGGGTAATCGGGGTGATTGCGGGTATCGGACAAAACCAACCGCCCGCCATGCAGGGCCATGATCGCCTCAACGAGCGACAGGCCGAGACCGGTGCCAGGCTTGGAGCGGCTCTTGTCCAGTCGCACGAAGCGTTTGACGACCTCGGCACGCTTGTCTTCGGCAATGCCAAGTCCCTGGTCGGAGACCGCAATCTCAAGGCCATCGCTCCCGCGCGACACGCGCACCCGGATTTCGGATCCCGCATCGCCTTGGCTGCCGTATTTGATCGCATTGTCGATCAGATTGGCGATCGCCTGGCCGACGAGTTCGCGATTGCCCCGCGCCGAAAGTCCCGGTGCGATCTCGCAGACCATCGTCTGCCCCGCCTCTTCCGCGACCGGCTCGTAGAGTTCGGCGCTGTCAGCCGCGATCGCGGAAATGTCGATATCGGTGAGTTCGGCCGCTATCGAGCCTGCCTCGACGCGAGAGATCATCAGGAGCGCGTTGAAGGTCCGGATCAACTGGTCGGATTCGGCGATGATCGTCTCCAGCGCCGCCTTCTTGGCCTGCGCATCGTCCTCGTTCAGGGCATCTGCGGCCTTGTTGCGCAGCCGCGTCAGCGGCGTCTTCAAGTCATGGGCGATGTTATCGGAAACCTGCTTCAGGCCCTCGTTCAATTGCTCGATGCGCCCCAGCATGCCATTGAGCGATGACGACAGCCGGTCGAACTCGTCGCCGGAGCCTGATACCGGCAGGCGCTGCGAGAGATCCCCGGAGATGATCTTCTCGCTTGCCGCCGAGACCCTGTCGATGCGCTTCAAGGCATTCCGGCCGATCGCAAACCAGATGACCACCGCGCCGATCCCCATGATCAGCAGCGCCACCATCAGTGCCTGACGCACCAGAAGCCGCAGCTTGCCCGGCTCACCGAGATCGCGTCCGACAAGCACTCGAATGCCATTGTCCAGCATGAAGACATGACCGGTCGCGAGATGGCGCTTCACGCCCCCACTGTCGGTATATCGCTGGTAGCGGAAGGGGAAATTGGTCCAGCCCTCCTCGTCGAAGACGCCGGGCTGCAGGGAGGCGACATTGCCGGCCAGGATCTCGCCATTGGGGCTTGCGATCACATAGAGGTTCGCTCCCGGCTGGCGGGCGCGCCGCTCCATGGTCCGCAAAAGCTGGTTGATGCCGCCGCGCTCGAAGGCGCCCTGGATTTCGGTCACTTCCTGGCGCAGGGCCTCGCGCGTCTGGTTGTTCAGGATACGCTCGGCGAGCCCCGTGACGTAAAAGACAAGGAAGGCGGCGCAGAGCGCGAACAGAATGATGTAGAGGGCCGAAAGCCGGACAGCCGTCGACTTGGCCAGCACGCCCAGGCGGGACTTCAGCCGCATGTCAGCCTTCGTCCTTGATCATGTAGCCTGCGCCACGCACGGTCTTCAGAAGCGGCCGGTCGAAATCCTTCTCGATCTTCGAGCGCAGCCGCGAGACATGCACGTCGATGACATTGGTCTGCGGGTCGAAGTGATAATCCCAGACGTTTTCGAGCAGCATGGTGCGGGTCACCACCTGGCCGGCATTCTTCATCAAATATTCGAGCAGGCGGAATTCCCGCGGTTGGAGAAGGATCTCCTTGCCCGCGCGCTTGACCTCGTGGGAAAGCCGGTCGAGCTCGAGATCGCCGACGCGGTAGACCATGTCCTGCTCCGGCTTGCCCTTGCGGCGGCCGAGAACCTCGACACGCGCCAGCAGTTCGGAAAAGGCGTAAGGCTTCGGCAGATAGTCGTCCCCGCCGGCGCGTAGGCCCGTCACCCGGTCATCGACCTGGCCAAGTGCGGAAAGGATGAGAACCGGCGTGTCGATGCCGCGCTTGCGCAGCTCGCTGATGACGGAGAGGCCATCCCGGCGCGGCAGCATGCGGTCGACGACCATCACGTCATAGGTATTCTCAGTGCCCATGAAGAGCCCGCTTTCGCCGTCGCTCGCATGATCGGCGACGATGCCCGCCTCGCGAAAGGCCTTGGTCATATAGGCTGCAGCTTCCAGGTCGTCTTCAATAACCAGTATCTTCATGTGCGCGACATTAGCCTCGGCGCCTGCCACCGTATAGCCGGTTTCGCCGGACTTCGGCTGTCCTTGTTCCGCGATCCCCATGCTTCGTCCTTTCCTGAGACGTGGCGGTCGACAACCGCCAGATACGACAAAGGGCGCCGCCGGTCCTCGACCGCCGGCGCCCTCCGTCAGATCACAATCAGCTCTGGGCAATCGGCAGTGCCACGAAGCGGCTGCCGCTCTCCGATTCGACCTGGAAGAGCGCCCGGGTGCGGCCGTCCTTCTTGGCCTGGTCGAGGACCTTCTGGACATCGGCGGTCGAGGAGACTTCCTGGTTGTTCACCGATGTGATCGTCTCGCCGGCCTTCAAGCCCTTGTCTGCGGCATCGCTATCCGGATCGACATCGACGATTGCCAGACCCTTGCCGCCGTCAGCAGGGCGAACCGAGAGGCCGAGGCCAGACAGTTCCTGCTCGGCTTCCGGAGCCGGGGCCGCGTTGTTCTCGGTCTCGGCGCTTGCTGCCTGATCTGCCGGCAGTTCGCCGAGCTTGACCTTGAGTTCGGTCGCCTTGCCATCGCGCCAGACGGACACGTCGACCGTGGTGTCAGGGGCGAAGGCTGCGATGCGGCGGGCGAGATCGCGGGGATCCTTGACCGGATCGCCGTTCACGGCGGTCACGACGTCACCCTGGCGGATGCCGGCCGCTTCACCGGGCGAACCGGCCTGCGGGGCGACAACGAGGGCGCCTGCGTCTTCCGAGAGACCGAGGCTGTCGGCGATGTCCTGGGTGACGGGCTGGATTTGCACGCCGAGCCAGCCGCGAGACACGGTACCGGTTTCCTTAAGTTTCTCGATGACGTCGGTCGCGACCGAGGCCGGGATCGCAAAGGCGATGCCGACATTGCCGCCCGAGGGCGAGAAGATCGCGGTGTTGATGCCGACCACTTCGCCGTTCAGGTTGAAGCCGGGACCACCCGAGTTACCACGGTTCACGGCCGCGTCGATCTGCAGATAATCGTCATACGGGCCGGAGCCGATGTTACGGCCGCGGGCCGAGATGATACCGGCAGTCACGGTACCGCCGAGGCCGAAGGGGTTACCGACGGCGACAACCCAGTCACCGACGCGGACCTTCTCGTCGTCTGCGAACTTCACATAGGTGAACTTGGTATCCTTGGCATCGACCTTCAGCAGGGCCAGATCGGTGCGGCTATCCTTGCCGACGAGCTTGGCATCATATTCCTTGCCGTCGTTCATCACGATGGTGAAGGCGGCACCATCATCGATGACGTGGTTGTTGGTGACGATATAGCCGTCCTCGGAGATGAAGAAGCCGGAGCCCTGCGAGGTCGGGCGCAGACGGCCTTCGCCACGCTCGGCACGCGGGCCACGCTCACGCGGACCACCTTCCATGCCGGGGCCGCCAAATTCGCGGAAGAAGCGCTTCAGCGGGTGATCGTCCGGCAGGTCTTCAAAGCTGCGGCCGCCAAAGTTGAACGAGTAGCCGCTTTCGTCATTCGAAGCTGGCTGCACATTCGACTGGACGCGGACCGAAACGACGGCGGGCAGAACGGCCTGCACGACATCGCCGAAGCTCGGAACCTGCGGCGCGTTCACTTCAACCGGGGCAGCAAACGCCGGAACTGCGGCGAAGGGAGCAGCGGTCACCAGCATCATGGCGGCGAGGCCGGCTGTGGTGGAGGTCTTGAGGATCGACTTCATCGAACGACCTTTGTTCTCGGACATTTGATCTACCTTCATCTGTTCTTCTGACTGGAGCCGCCGGACAACCCGGCGATGGGAAGCGGTGGATGACGAGAGATATAGGAGCTGTCAGGTTACGGCGAACTGTACGGCAGATGAATTCTTCGTAATCTTTGGTGCCGGTTCGGCTGCATTTGACCCGGCCTCGGGCCAAGGCTATCATCCGTATTACAAACGGAGTGAAAAGCGATGTCGAAACAGCAGCTATCCGATCCGATCACGCTTAGATTACCGCTCGACCTTCTGGCCGAAATCGAAGCGGTTGCGGATGCCTGCGAACGCAGCCGCAGCTGGGTCATGGTGCGGGCACTGAAGGCCTATATGGCCCAGGAAGGCCGAGAAATTCAGGAAATGGCGCAAGCCCGCAAAGCGGTTGAGGACGGCGCGGGCATCGATGCGCAGGATGTGCTGGCTGAAGTGGACGCGATCACGAAGGGCGCGGCTGCGTGAAAGTTCTCTTTTCGCCCCGCGCGAGAGACTATTTGCGGCAAGAAGCCACCTATTTGACGGATCGGAACCGGGCCGCCGCCGAACGTTTTCGGCATGACATCAACCAGTTCGTCAAGGCGCTTGCTCAATTCCCGGCGATGGGACCGGAGGCGGCGGACCTGCCGTTTCCAGGCGCGAGGCGGTTCGTGGTCGGAGACTATCTGATACACTACGAAATCGGCGAAGCAGCCATCGTGATCCTGACGATCCGCCATGGTCGCGAGCGACCTCCGGAGATGCCGCTTGATGACGACGCCGACTTTGAGGCCCCCTGACTATTCCCGATCCAGCAACTTCCCCAGTCGCGCTTCCTCTTCCGGCGAAAGCTTCGCCACCGGCTGCACAGCCCGCCTGCGCGTGTAGACCACAGCTACAATCAGACCAATGATCGCGAGCGCCGCAGGAGCCCCCCAGAGCGCGATCGTGCGCATGCTGAGCCTTGGCTTCAAAAGCACGAACTCTCCATAGCGTGACACGACATAATCGAGCACCTGCTCATCGCTGTCGCCCCCCACCAGCCGCTCACGCACTACTACGCGCAAGTCGCGCGCCAGCTCGGCGTTGGAATCGTCGATCGACTGGTTCTGGCAGACCATGCAGCGTAGCTCGGCCGACAGGGCCCGGGCCCGCTGTTCGAGCGCAGGATCGGCGAGCACTTCGTCGGGATTGACGGCAAAGGCGTAGATGGGGGTGAACAGAAGGACCAGCATCAGGAATGCGGCCCGAAGCCCCCCTCTGGCCTGCCGGTCATCTCCCCCACAAGGGGGGAGAATAGGTGCGGACGCCGCTCGCTTCGTCGTCAAAGGCAGGACGTGGCGCAAAAGCCCCTCCCCCTTGCGGGGAGGGGTTGGGGAGGGATTCTTCATCGCATTCACTCCGCGGCCTCCAGCGTCGGCTTCGCCGCCACCTTGGCACGCTTCGGCGCGCCGACGCGAAGCCTGCGGTCCGACAGCGAGACGATACCGCCCGCCATCATCACGATCGTGCCGTACCAGATGCAGAGGATCCAGGGCTTCCACCAGATGCGCACCACGATGCCGCCATCCGCCATCGGATCGCCTAACGACACATAGAGCTGGCTGAAGCCGAAGGTGACGATGCCGGCTTCCGTGGTCGGCATCTGGCGGGCCGTGTAGAGCCGCTTCGACGACCAGACATCGGCCACTTCGACACCGCCCTGGCGGACGGTGAAATGCCCCTGGTCCTCGGTGTAGTTCGGTCCGGTCGCGGCGCGAATGCCGTCAAAGGTCACGACATAACCGCCAGCTTCCGCCGTCATGCCCGGCTTCATTTCGACCACCGTTTCCGTTTCGAAGGTGGTGACGGCGACGACGCCGAGCACGGTCACACCCATGCCGAAATGCGCCAGCGCCGTGCCGAAGGCCGAGCGCGGCAGGCCCTTCAAACGGCTCCAGGCGGTCGACAGCGGGTGCTTGCCGAAGCCGGCGCGGTACCAGAGATCGGCAATCGCCCCGCCCATGACGAAGAAGGCGAGCGCAAGGCCGGCCACCGCCATGACAGGACCGCCATTCTGGGCGTACCAGAGGCCAAGTCCGAGAACGAGCGAGAGTGCTGCCGCCACGTAGAGGCGCTGCAGGGCCCCGAGCAGATCGCCGCGCTTCCAGGCGAGGAACGGCCCGAAGGGCACCGCCAGCAGAAGCGGGATCATCAGAAGCCCGAAGGTGATGTTGAAGAAGGGCGGACCGACCGAGATCTTCTCACCCGTCAACGTTTCCAGGAGCAGCGGATATAGCGTGCCGATCAGTACCGAAGCCGTGGAGACGGTCAGGATCAGGTTGTTGAGAACCAGCGCGCCCTCGCGCGAGATCGGCTGGAACAGGCCGCCGGCCTTCAACATCGGCGCGCGCAGCGCAAAGAGCGTGAAAGCCCCGCCGATGAAGATCACGAGAATGCCAAGAATGAAGACACCGCGCGTCGGGTCGGTGGCAAAGGCATGCACCGAGGTCAGCACGCCCGAGCGCACCAGGAAGGTGCCGAGCAGCGACAGCGAGAAGGCGATAATGGCGAGCAGCACCGTCCAGATTTTCAAGGCATCGCGCTTTTCCATGACCAGCGCCGAATGCAGAAGCGCCGTGCCAGCGAGCCAGGGCATGAAGGAGGCGTTTTCGACCGGATCCCAGAACCACCAGCCACCCCAGCCGAGCTCGTAATAGGCCCAATAAGAACCCATGGAGATCCCTGCCGTCAGGAAGACCCAGGCCGCCAGCGTCCAAGGCCGCACCCAGCGTGCCCAGGCGGCATCGATGCGCCCGTCCATCAGGGCGGCAATCGCGAAGGAGAAACAGACGGAGAAGCCGACATAGCCGAGATAGAGCAGCGGCGGATGGATCGCGAGGCCGATGTCCTGCAGGACCGGGTTGAGGTCCTGGCCCTCCGCCGGGATCGGCGATAGGCGGATGAAGGGGTTGGAGGTCAACAGGATGAAGAGCGTGAACGCCGTCGTGATCCAGGCCTGCACTGCCAGCACATTGGCCTTCAGCCGATCCGGCAGGTTGGTGCCGAAGAAAGCGACCATGGCGCTGAAGAAGGCGAGGATCAGCACCCAGAGCAGCATCGAGCCTTCATGGTTCCCCCAGACGCCGGAGACCTTGTAGATCATGGGTTTGAGCGAATGGGAGTTCTGATAGACGTTCTGTACCGAAAAGTCGGAAACCACGTAGCCGTAGGTGAGAACCGCGAACGAAAAGGCGACGAGCAGGAACAGCGCATAGGTGCCAGTTGTCGCCACCGCCATCATCGCCGCGTCTCCGCGCCGGGCGCCGATCACGGGCAGAATGGAGACGACAAGACAGGTGGCGAGTGCCAGCACGAGAGCATAGTGGCCAAGCTCGATGATCATTGGATCTCTTCCTTGCCGCTGAGTTCCACCCCTTGCGCCTTCAGACGGTCGGCCACATCCTTCGGCATATAGGTCTCATCATGCTTGGCGAGCACGGTATCGGCAACAAAGACCTTATCGATGCCTTCGAAGCGTCCTTCCGCCACCACACCCTGCCCCTCACGGAACAGATCGGGCAGGATGCCGGTATAGGTGACCGGCAGCTCGCTCAGCGTATCCGTGACCGTAAAGGTGATCGTCGATCCCTCGCCCCGCACCACCGAGCCCGTCTCCACCAGTCCGCCCAAACGGATGCGGGTGCCCGGCTGCAGGTCTGCCTTGGCGAGGTCGCCCGGAACGTAGAAATAGGCGATCGACTGGCCGAAGGCGAACATCACCAGAAGAACGGCCGTCAGAATGAAACCCATGCCACCGGCAATCACCGCGAGGCGTTTCTGTTTGCGGGTCATTGGCTCACCTCCTCGACATCAAGGCCGAGCTCTTTTGCCATGGCAATCAACTGCTGGCCCTCGGCGCCATCAGCCGGGAAGGCCTTGAGACCATCCTTCAGCGCAGCTTCCGCGCGGGCCTGATCCTTGAGCATGGCATAGGAGCGGACAAGCCGCATCCAGCCTTCGAAATTGTTGGGATCTTCCTTCAGGCGCGCATCAAGACTCGCCACCATGCCGCGGATCATCTCGCCGCGATCGGCCTCTGACATCGCTTGCGCATTGGCAATGTCGTCTGCGGAAGGATTGCCCGGTGCTGCCGGATTGGCGGCGGCCGGTGCCTGTGGTGGCGCCGCGGCAATCGCTGGCGCATTGGCGAGCGGCACGCCGGTGCTGTTGGCCGCAATATGCTGGTTGACCAGCGCCATCCAGGGCGCGGTCGGCGGAGAGGCGGCGGCAATTGCCTGGAAGGCGGCAAGCGCCTCGGTGCGGCGGCCGGACTGCTCGAGCGCCAGCGCCAGATAGAAATCAGCGCGCGGATTGTTCGGCTCGAGCTTCAGCGCTGCCTGAAAGGCCATCTGGGCATCGTCGGTGACAATCCCGTCATTGCGCACGACGATCGTTTCACCGAGGCCATTCATGCGCTCGGCATCGGGGCCGAGAATGCGGATGGCATTGCGATAGGCAAGCTCGGCATCATCAAGGCGGCCGATGCGGAAATAGACGGGCGCCAGCACGTTCCAGCCATTGCCGTCGCCGGGATTGCCCGCCAGATGCTGCTCAACCTTGGCGACCAGCAGATCGACATCATCACCCGGATTTTCGATGCGCGCGGCAAGCGGCGCGTCCGGCGTTCCGGGGCTACCGATTTCGAGATAGCCGGCAAGGCCGATGACGGGAAGACAGATGAGAATGAAGGCCTGGGAGAAGGTATAGCGCCGGCGCTTGGAGCGCCCACCGGCTGCCGCCTCCAACGCCAGCTCATCGCCCTCGCCGCCTGTTTTTTCGCGACCGGCAATCGCCAGCAGCCGGCGTCCGATCTCGGCGCGGGCATAGTCGGCATCTTCGGCTGAGATCAGGCCTCCCGCCTTGTCCCGTTCCAGCTCCCGCAGCTGGTCGCGATAGACCGCCGCCTCGCCTTCATCATAGCGTGTCGCCCGGGCCGAAGCCCGCAGCAGGGGAGAGAGCAGGACGACGGCAACAATGACCGTCAGCAGGGCGGAGATGATCCAGAACAACATGAAACTCAATTACGTCAAGGACGGGTGCATTCCAACAGTCAAACACCCCCTGACGGAAAGTTGAGGCGTTTGGCCGCAAGAATTCTCTATGTGGTCATAACCTGCCTAGCCTTGACCCAAGTCAAGTGGGAAGCAGTCGACCTGCCTATCAATTGAGCATCAATTTTAAGCGTGTGGGATCAACTGAGTGGCGTCCAGGTGCCGTTCGGGTTGCGGCAGGCCGCACCGCGGGCCTGCAATTCCCGACCACCGCTCACCACCTTGTGGGTGAACTGGCGACAATTCTGCTGGCCAACCTGATAGGGGGCCGCTGCCACGACCTCGCCTCGCACCTCGCCGCCGGCCCAGGTCACGGGCTGGCCGCCGGGGGCTGCTTCCAGTGCCCGGTATTCGGCCTCGAGCGCCCGCTGGGTTTCGCTGCGCGACAGTTTCACGCCCGTGCGTGCGACGATGCCGCCCTGCAGGGCTGCGATATAGACGGCGGAATTGGCCTTGGCGGTCGCGGTGCGTCCGCCGCCCGAGGTGGTGCAGCCCGCAAGCGCGAGCGACACCAGAGCGGTGGCTGCCAGTATTCCGAAGCGCTTCACACCCATAAGACCGTTCCAAGTGCCGTCAATTGTTGCCGCCGTCAGGCGCCTGTCCCGCTTTCGGAAACGCGCATCGCCGTCGCGCCGAAATCAGTCCTATACACCTATGTAATTTCACAGGAAAATCAATCACGCAGTGTCCTTCGTCACAGCCGGTAGGATCAACTGTGCGCGAAGTCCGCCGATCCCTGCCCGTGACAGGCCGAATGCGCCCTGATATTCCCCGGAAATCTCCTTGACGATGGAGAGACCAAGGCCCGTTCCCGGCTTGCTTTCGTCGAGCCTGCGGCCGCGCTTCAGCGCCTCGCCGATCTGCTCGGGTGCCAGCCCCGGTCCGTCGTCTTCCACCACGACCTCGATCCAGCCGCGCCGTCCATCCGTGGCGTCGTCCTCGCGTGTCGTCATCGTCACCTTGGTCACCACCTTGGTGCGGGCAAAGCGGGACGCATTTTCCAGGAGATTGCCGACGACTTCCTCGACGTCCTGCTGCTCCATGGCAAAGGTCAGATCCGGTGCAACGTCGAGTTCGAAGGCCACCTCGCCGTTCAGCTTGCGCATCACGCGCACCAGCCGTTCCAGCACCGGCTGGGCTTCGGTGCGGGCGAGCACGCTGTCGCGCTGGGCGGCGATGCGGGCACGGTTCAGATAGGAGGTCACCTGCGCCTGCATGGCCTCGGCCTGAGCCGCAATCACCTCGGCATGGGTCTTTTCGAGCGTGCGCGCCTCGTTGAGCAGCACGGCAATCGGCGTCTTCAGCGAATGGGCGAGATTGCCGACCTGCATGCGGGCGCGCTCGACGATGCGGCGGTTGCTGTCGATCAGCGCGTTGATCTCGCTGGCAAGCGGCATGATCTCCCGCGGAAAATCGCCCTCGATCCGCTCGGCCTCGCCGCGCCGGATGCGCTCCAACCCTCGGCGCGCGCGGTCGACCGGCTTCAGGCCGTAAAGGATGGCCAGACCGTTGACGATCAAGCCGCCGATGCCGACCACGGCAAGTGCGCCATAGAGCCGGCTGGTGAAGAAGGTGATCTCGTCCTCGATGACCTGCAGATTCCCGGAGACCCGGAAGCGCGCCGCCCGTCCCTGGTCGTCGAGTACCACTTCGGTCTCGGCAATGCGGATCCGATTGCCGACATCGTCTGTCATTTCGTAGTAGCGCTCGTAATTCTGGTCGAAGGGCGTTTCCTCGACATCGGGCACGGCGAGATTGGCCACGCCGAGCGAAGCAGATGCGAGCGGTGCCGTCGCATAATTGCCGAGCGGCTCGACCAGCCAGTACCAGCCGGTCTCGGGCTGCGAGAACCGGAGATCGCCAAGGGCTGGCGAGCCGGTCAGGCTGTCGCCATCGCCGATCGAGACGGAGTTGACGACGTTATAAAGCTGAGCTCTGAGGAGGTTGTTGAAGCCGCGCTCAACGCCCTGGCGATACAGGGCGGAAATCGCCACCGCGATCGTGACCAGACCGAGTGCAGACCAGAGGGTCGCAAGCAGCAGGACGCGCGCGGTGAGCGAGCGGATCTTCATTTCGCGGGGGCTTGGATGCGGTAGCCGAGGCCGCGGACCGTTTCGATCATGTCGACGCCGAGCTTCTTGCGCAGGCGACCGACAAAGACCTCGATCGTGTTGGAATCGCGGTCAAAATCCTGGTCGTAGAGATGCTCGACCAGTTCGGTGCGCGAGACCACCTCGCCCATGTGATGCATCAGATAGGAGAGGAGGCGATATTCGTGCGAGGTGAGCTTCAGCGTCACGCCCTCGACGGTCGCCTTCGAGCTCTTGGTATCGAGCCGCACGGGTCCGCAGACGATCTCTGAGGATGCATGGCCTGCCGCACGACGGATGAGCGCGCGGATGCGGGCGAGCACTTCCTCGACATGGAAGGGCTTGGTCACATAGTCGTCGGCGCCGGCATCGATACCTGCCACCTTGTCCGACCAGCGATCACGGGCCGTCAGGATCAGCACCGGCATCACCCGGCTTGCGGCCCGCCATTTTTCGAGCACTGTAATGCCGTCCATTTCCGGCAGGCCGATATCGAGGATCACGGCGTCATAGGGCTCTGTATCGCCGAGGAAGTGGCCTTCCTCGCCATCAAAGGCCTTGTCGACGACGTAACCCGCTTCCTGCAGGGCCTCGACGAGCTGGCGGTTCAGATTGACATCGTCTTCGACGACGAGAATGCGCATATGGTTCACCCCTCGGTGCGGAGAGCTCTTCAGTCCCTGCGGCCGCTCACTCAGCGACCCGCATGGTGACCTTGCGCGGACGCTCGCTGCCATTGCCGGGAACGAGTACGACGATCACGCATTCACCGCCCGATTCGTGTACGGAAAGCAACTGCCCGCCGACCTCTGCCACGACGCGCGCCGCCGCCGCCCGGCAATCCGCCGCCACGGCATCGCTCCCGCCCACCGGCAAAGCCGCCACGGTCAAGGCCAGCGCCAGGCCCGTGTATTTCATGAAAGATGCCATTGCTGCTTCTTCTTGGATGACGTCCACTCTAGGCAAATTATGTACCGCAAGGCGTCTGAATGGCAAATGAATGCCTCGTAATCTTATGGGGATGGCTGTTGAGAGCTGGGAATTTAAGTCCGCCGACACCGGCCTTCACGTCTTACTGTCCCTTTAGATTTTGGCCCCTGGCCAGGGGATAGGGGACTGTGCTGCTGGCCTCGCACTCCTTCTCCCCCACTGTGGGGGAAAAAGCGAAATCGAAGGCTTAGGCGAGCGCAAGCAGCCTAAACTTCAGATTTCGCAAGCGAGGGGATCCGTTCACTCGGCACATATTCACCTCACCCACCGACCCCCTTCGTCGCGGTCAGCCGCCCATAAAGCGCCAGCAACCCGCCGACAGTGCCGGCGAGTGTCGTCAAAGCGTCCGCGATTTCGGCCTGCTCGGCGCCACCCACCTCCAGCCCGGCTCGACCGAGCAGCGGAGCTGCAATCGCAATCAGCGCCCCCCAGACGGTCTTCGACTGATACCAGGGTTTCAAATCCAGCATGTCTTTCTCCTCTTCGTTGTTCATCCATTGATGGCAATGACCGCTTCCAGCGGCAGCCCGGCAGCCAACCGCCCAAGCTGGCGCACGCGAATGCCAAGCACCGACTGCGCCCCGCCGAAATCTGCCAGTTCGTCCGCCGCCGGATAGGTAAACCCAGCCTCGCCAACCTCGACCATGCGCACCATCGCGCTCCCGTCCAGGATCTCCAGCCGGTAGCGCTCTTCCGCCTCGTCGAGTGGCACGTCACCCTCCGCCCAGGCATCGGCTTCGATCCGGCTGCGCCTGATCCACGAAATCAGAAGATCTCCCGAGACCTGCCGCACCACCCGCGCATGCACGGGCGCAAGCGGCGTCTCCGCCCGCATTCCGCCTCCGAAGACAAACGGCCCGGACAGTTCGGTCACCAGCCCCATGGGCTCCAGGATCCAGTTCTGCGCCGCCCCGCGCTCGGCGTTCACAAGCCCCAGCGACCGCACTGCCCCGTCCAGCAGCACGACTCCGGCACCGACCGACGCCCCTGCTGTCGTGGCATCCTCGGTCCCGCCCAGCCCGCGCAACAGCCCGGTCAGACGCCAGCGCCCCGATGCCACTTCCTCGGCCTCGGTAAAACCGATGACCTCCCAGTCACCGCTCAGCGCCCGCACCGCCAGCCGGTTCGCGCCTGACAGCACCGAGGTCCAGCTCGCGGAGGAAAAAGCCCCGCCCAGCAGATCGACAAGCAGAGCATTGGCCGGATCGAAACGCCCCACCGGTCCCGGCGAAAGCGGCTCTACCAGCCGCCCCATCGTCGCCGGCCGGTCCAGCGTCAGCCTGAGACGATAGCCCTCCGTCTCGGGCGAACTCGACACCGCAAGCCTGCGCCACGGTCGGCCAAAAGCCGCCACGCTGGCATCGCCCAGATGGCTCGTCCCCTCCAGCCTTGGCAGATCGAGAAAGCTGACCACAGGCGCAAAACCCTGAGCTCCACCGCCATCCGGCAAACGCCCCGGCTCCACCGCAGTTATCGGCGCAGAGACCTTTCCGGCAAAGGCCCGCAGCGTCAGCCGCCGCTCGAAGCCGTCCTCGATCCCCTGCACGAGAAAACGCCCCTCTGGCCCTTCGGGAAAGCGCAGCACATCTCCCGGCTCGACCGCGATCTCGTCCGGCCCCAGCGCCAGTTGCAGGGTCCGCCGCGCCAGCCGGTTGTCGCGCAACCAGCCCTCGGCAGCGGCCAGAGCCGTCTCCTCGGGCATCGCCGCCGGCAGGTCGCGGGCAAGCTGGCGCTCGGTCGCCGCCTCCACCTTGCGCGAGCGCACGCTCGCCTCAACGTAATCGGCTGCCGGATCGTAGAAGGTCACCATAGCTTCCGAAGCAAAATCGCTGTCATGGCCGCGCGTCTCGCTCCAGAGCGGCTGATCTGCGAGGTCGGCGACAACAGTGATCTCGCGCGCGGCCAAGCTCGCCGTCAATCGCGTGCGGAACTTCAGCCGCCCGCCATCCTCGATCACGTCGATCTGGAACAGCTCGATCAGCGGCTCGATCAGGTCGCGCGCCGAGGTCAGATCCCCCTTCACATAGCCGCCGAAATCCCCCGCCACCTCCGACACATCAAAATCGTCAAAGCCGTGATCCCGCAGGATCGCCGCGATGGTGTCGGCCAGCGTCGCAGTCCCCAGCCGTCCGTTCAGCCAGTGCCCCGTGCGCCAGTTCAGCCCGTCTGCCCAGAGCCCCGCATTCTGCGGAAATGCCGGATAAGGCCGGGCGTCCCAGGTCCAAGCATAGATACCTTCAGGATCGACCATGCCATCAGGTGCCTCATCGCCCTGCCAATGCGCCAGATGCGCCTCCAGAAACCGCCGCTGCTGGCTGTCGCTGCGGGCACCCGCCGAGAAATACGGCCTGCCACTCTCCACCGATTTGGCGTCGACAAAGACATTCGGCTGGTTTGCTCCCTTATCGACCGCCCCGCAACCGAGTTCGGTAAACCAGAAGGGCTTCATCTGGGGCGCCCAGTCCGTCGGGCTCGCCTCTTCGACGCCGCCGATCCTGTTGTAGTGGTAGTTGCCCCACCAGCTTTCGAGATCCTTGAACCTGAAAACCCAGGGTTTGCTATAGGCGCCATCGGTGATCGGCGTCCGCACCCGCGCCTGTCGATCCGCTTCGCTGGCATAGAACCAGTCATAGCCCTCGCCCGCCGTCAGCATGCGGGCAAAACTTTCGGCATCGTCAGCGCCCGAAAACCCGTCGGGACTTACCTCCTCCAGATCCTCGTCCCGCCAGTCCGCGAGCGGCATGTAGTTGTCGATGCCGACGGCTGAAACATGCGGGCTCGCCCAGAGCGGATCGAGATGGAAGAAGACATCGCCCGACCCGTCCGCCGGCTGATGGCCGAAATATTCGCTCCAGTCCGCCCCATAGGAGATCGCTGTCGCGCCGCCCAGAATGCCGCGCACCTCGTCGGCCAGCGCCACCAGCGCCTCGACAAAGGGAAAGGCGTTCGCCTCATCGCGCAGGGTCGTCAGCCCCTTCAGCTCCGAGCCCAGCAGAAACCCGTCCACCCCGCCGGCCGAGGCCGCAAGCGCCGCATAATGCAGCACGAACCGCCGATAGCCTTCGCTACGTGTCACGAATGTCGAAACCTGCGTCCGCGCCGCCGCTGTCTTGTCGGCACCGAGCGGATAGGCCGTGATCCGCCCCCGCCAGGGATAGGCCGCCTGTTCTGTCCCGCCATAGGGATCGGGTAGGTCATTGCCTGCGGGAATGTCCATCAGAACAAAGGGATAGAGCGTTACCTTCAAGCCACGTGCCCTCAAGTCCCGGATGGCCTCGACCACGCTTTGATCATCAGGCGATCCGCCATAGGCCGGCCCACCGGCATGGCGCGACACGAGGTAAGCCTCCGCGCGCGACATCCCCGCCACACTCCAGGCTCGGCTCTCCTCGCGGCGAAAGCGGACCTCAACGCCGGGCAGCACCCGGCAATTGCCGGCCCGCAAATCCGTGCCAAACCAGGCGACAACAAGCGCCACGCTCTCCAGATTGGGGCAAAGCGCCTGCAACTCGTCCAGCGAGGCCTGCCAGTCGGTCGATGCCATCAACGTATTGCGGTTCAGCCAGCGCTTTTCGCCCTCGCGCGGTGCGTCAGACACGCGCGTCGCCGCATAACCATGCTCGGTCGCACCGGGAATGATCGTCACCGCCCGGATCTTCTCTTCCAGCGCGCCCACCGGCCGGATCACCTCGAACTGGATGAGCGGAATGCGATTGCCGAAATCATCGAGCGGCAGTCGCTCGAACACGACATAGGCCAGCCCGCGATAGGCCGGCGCCCGGTCCCCTCCCTGCTTCGCCGCCATCAGCGGATCGACCGGCTGGCTCTCCGTCCCGCGATAGACCCGCATCTCGATCTCGGTCGTATCGAGTTCCCGCCCTTCGACCCAGACACGGCGCACACCCGCAATCGGCCCCTCGCAAAGCCCGAGCGCCAGATTGGCATAATAGCGATAGGTCGTCGTGCGCGTGCCGCCGGAGGACTTTCCGCCCGTCCGCTCGGTCACCGTCTCCTCCTCGAAGCGCGTCGCCCAGATCAGCGTGCCGCCGAGCCTCGCCGTGCCATAGAGCCTCGGGATAACAGTGCCTTCGCTCGCGCCCGCAAGCCTTGCCGAGGACAGCCGCGCCCCGTTCACCTCCCGCGTACCCCCGAGAAGGCTCCGGTCGATCATGCTGCCCGCGAGTGCTCCCGCCGCGCGGCCCAGGATCGCACCGACAGGCCCGAAAACCGACCCAAGGGCTGCCCCCGCCGCCTGCAGAACAATGGTCGCCATGGTCAGACCCTTTCCGGAAATCGATAGATGCCCGCAATTCTCCGCCGCCATCCAGGCACCAGTGCCGACAGCGTCACGGCGGATTGCTCATAGGCATGGATGAAGGCATCGGGCGGCGGCCCGCGCCGGTGATCGTCGCTCAAGTGACCACCGTACGCGCCGCCCCAGTCACAACCGCAGTTGCAACCGCAATCGCCATCGCCGCGCCCCCGGCCACCATCCTCACAAGGCAGCCGCGCCAAAATCCCCGCATGCTTCGCCGCCAGATGCGACCGAAACCGAAACAGCACCAGATCCCCTGGCAGGCTCTCTTCGAACGACAGCACATCCACGAAATGCCGCCCCGCCGCCGCCATCAGCCGCTCTTCACCCGCCCGCTCCGCCCAATCAGCCGCATAGGCCGGCACCACCTCCGGCTCCGCCCCATAAAGCTCCCGCCAGATCCCGCGCACGAGGCCCAGACAATCGCACCCCACCCCCTTCACCGCCCCCTGATGCCGATAGGGCGTGCCGATCCAGGTCCCGGCAATCACCAGGACGTCTGCGTTGACGGACATGGGAGGCTCCGGGGATTGGGAGGTGAGGATTGCGAGGCAACAGGTTTGAAACTGACGACGCAGCGATCAACCGCCCCGAGGACAGCGAAAAAGGCCTGCGACACCATTTCCCCTCACCCTGAGGTGCCCTCGCTCCGCGAGGGCCTCGAAGGGTCGAGGCCAATTACAGCATCGTTCGAGGCCCCTGCTCTCGGAGGGGCACCTCAGTATGAGGGCGGACTGCCTGCAGCCACCACCTCCCCCTTGAGGGGCGGGTGTTCGCAAGTCCCCGGCTCTCACCCCGCAGCCCGGCTCACCCGTCGATAGCTCACCTGCTGGTCCGGCCCGACCAGACCCGCCTGCATGTTGCGATAGATGCCATAGACGGAAGTCGTCGCCGCCGGCAGAAGTGCCAAGCCACTGCGTCTCAGCACCGTCCGCCCGTTGACGGAAGCGGTAACCGCGCCCGCCGTCGCATGCCAGGTGAAGCTATAGCTGAAGGTATTCCATACGCCCTTGGTCACCGTCACAGGCGTCTCGTCGAATACACCGGTCTCCTTGTTGTTCAGGCAGATGGTGAAAACGCCCTCCTCGTAGCGGTTGAAGACGCTGTCATAACCGCCGTTGTGCCATTGGCCGAGGGTCTGCTTGGGACTGAACTCGGGATAATCCTCCGGGATCTTCAGGTGAAAGGCATAGCGCCAGGTGGAACCGACAGCATCCTCCGTCGTCACCCGCGCCTCGCAGCGTTCGCGATAGTTCAGCGCATCGCTGCCGTCTGGCCCGTTCCAATAGTCGCCGGCCTTGACCTGAAATGTCTCGACACCGTTCGCCCTTGCATACCGGCTCTCGTCGACCGCCTGGACATAGCAGGAATAGCCGTCTCCGTCGGGGCAGATGATCTTCATGGGGCAGTCCTTTCATGCTTGGGGGGAATGATGTGCAGGGCGCCAGCGCCCGTACCTCCACCTGGAGGGGGGAGGTCGCCGCAAAGCGGCGGGTGGGGGTGACCCGGAGCGGAGCAAGCCAGGCTCACCCCACCCCGGACCTCTGGTCCGACCCTCCCCCTCAAGGGAGGGTTCTTAGGCAGTCACCGATAGAGCACTCCGCCATCATGGGTGCTGTCGCCGCTGACATAGGAATAGGCAAAATCACTGCCGGGCATGTGCGGAAAACCGCGGAAATTCAGCTGATTGCCGAACTTCTCTCGACAGGTGGCAAAACTCTTGTCGCAACCGACGGTCAACGTCACCGCATCGCCCTCTGCCGGCCGCGCCTCCAGCGGCAGCCAGAGCCTGAGCGTCACGAGGCCACCCGTGCCCGCCCCGCTCTCCTCGATCGCCAGCCGCCGGCCCGAGAGCACGCCGTCATCGAAGCGAAGATGCCCCAATCGAAAATGCCCATCGGCCAGATCCGGCAGCCCCGACACCGTCAGCCGGTCGGCAGCCAGCACCTCGGCCACGACACCCGTAACCCGCCTGTTCGCCGCGCCCATATTCACCCGACACCTGTTGTCGGCCAGATCGGCATCACAGCGCCGGTTGTAGATCCGCCCTTCCGGCTGCTGCAGGCGATGGGCAAAACTCCGAAGCTCCGCCGAAAACCCGGGCCCTGCCCGGCTCACTTCGCCGATCTCCTGCACCGACATCAGCGCGTGCTGCTCGTCCGCTGCCTGCCAGTTGACGAGAAACAGCTCGACCCGCGCGCCGTCATAACGTCCGGCTGCCAGATCCACCTCCGTGATCGCCTCGCTCGAAAACCCGCCACGTACCTCGGTACCCGGAGCCGCACGCCCGCTTGCGACGCTCGCCTCGGTCGCAGCAAAACCGGTGCCCGGTTCAAATACCGTGCCGTCGAATGTCAGCTTCTGGTCATGCTCGGTAAATCCCAGCCTGAAGCCATCGCGGCAGGTCACTCGCCAGGCACGACACAGCGTCGTTTCGCCCGTTGCCAGATGGTCGGCCAGCGCTTGCGGAAGCCGTTTCATGGCATCACCTCGATCAGCGGAATGGAGGGAATGCGTCCGGCCCTGAAGGCTTCGAGATCGATCTCGATCCGGTCAGTGTCGAACCGCACCGGCACGTCATAATCGAAACCCGCGCGGATCTCCGCGCCCTCTTCCGGCGCATGCCCGACGGCGAAAGTGACGATCCCGGTCGTCAAATCGACCGAGAACCCCTCCGTCACCTCCACGCCATCGATCGCAACCCGCACCGACCCCGCCACAGGCTTCACCACCGGCCGCCGCTCCACCGCAGCGCCATCTCCATAGCCCTTCACAAGCTGAAAGACCGAAGTCTCGTCGTCACCGGTCCCGAGAAACTGATCGAGCGGCGTCACCGCCTCGCCCGGTCGCGCGGAGGAAAAATCCACCGGGTCGCGGAAGCGAAAGCCATGCAGCTGCCCGCCGCGCGCCTCGAAAAACTCCAGCACCGCATAGAGGTCCGCCACGGAACGCACCGAGATCCCGACATCATACCTGCGCCTCGAAAACCGCCAGCGCCGATTGCGCGCCTCGCGCCCATTGGAGAGCGACACGATATCCGTCTGCCGCCCCGGCCCACCGCTCGTCGTCAGCGACAGCCGCAGCGGAAAACGCTGTTCATGAAAGGCCATACCCGCCTCCGTTCGATGGAATTGTGAAGATGCGTTTCGTCGAGGTCCGCTTGAGCGGCCCCTCGGCATGAGGCATGTGTCGTGATCTAGGGCGCAGCTCGCGCCGACCTCTCCTTCTCCCCGCCTGAGGGGAGAAGGTGGCCCGAAGGGCTCAGGTGCAACCTGTGGCACCTGATATGATTGGCTTTGCCCAGCGCCACTTCTCGGCAGAGCACAGCAACCGTAAGCATGCTCTTGGAAAGCGGGCGTCGGTCATCTACATTACCTGAGAGAAAAATCTACATGGAGCCGATATGGCCATCAACGTCAACAATCCGGAAGCCGATGCGCTGACGCGGCAGTTCGCGCAGATGACCGGCGTCGGCATAACCGATGCGATCGTCATCGCCATGAAAGAAGCGATCGAACGCCGCAGTCGCGCAGAAACACCACTTGAGACGGCGACCCGCCTCAGAGCCAAGCACCAGGTGGGACTGACAGAGCAGGCGCAAACCCCACTTCCCCGTCAGGCATTCGATGCCATGTGGGACGACAGCTGATGTTCGTCGATGCCTGCGCCATCATCGCCCTTCTGACCGACGAGCCGGAGTCGTCGCGCGTCTCCGATGCGCTTTCTTCCGCCAGGCAGCCATTCACATCCCCGGTCGCGGTTCTCGAGACAGTTCTCGGCCTCGCCCGGCCGGATAAACTCGATCTGCCAGTCCCGGCAGTCGAAGACCTGGTGCGCGAGTTCCTCGAAGCGCGTGACATCGAAATCCGCGATCTGCCGCCCGCAACGGAAACAACCCGGCTCTCCTTGATTGCGGCCCATCGCTATCGCCAAGGCCGCAATCGCCTGAACCTCGGCGATTGCCTGCATTACGCCTGCGCCAAGTTCCATGGCGTCCCGATCCTGGCGACCGCCGACGAATTCCGCACCACGGATCTGGACGTCGTCGCCTGAGGTCCGGGCCAAGCCGACATCGGATGTTTGCGAACAAGAACGCGTCCATGCAAGCCACCTGAAACCGGCCGGCTTACCCGCAATGACCTCATCCTGAGGAGCCCGCGCCCGCGCGGGCCTCGAAGGACCCTACTGCCAACTGCCCGCCGCCTCACAGCCCCCGCCGCCCGCGCCCGACCGAGCGGGCCAGCATCGCCGTGATCTGCCCTTCGCTTCTCGCAAAACTCGCCGCATCACTCGCCGTCACCTGAAAGTGGATGACGGTCGCGGCACCTGCCCCGTCCGCTGCCACGCCGAGCGCGCCGTCGGCGCCCCGCTTCAAGGGCAGGATTGCCTCCGCCCCCGCCTCGCCCATCAGGCCGATCCCGCCTGACATCGGAAAGTAGGTCGGCGCCGCCACCACCCCGCCATCGGCAAAGGGTACGACCCGGCCCGGCACACCACCCTTCGCATAGGCGGTCACGCCGGCACCGGACACCTTGTCGAATCCGGCGCTCAGGCTGCCGATCAGGCTCTCCGCCGCATCGCCAAGCAGCCCTTCGAGCGGCTTCAGCCCTGCCGACAAGGCAATGTCGGTCAGTCGCGAGCCGACGCTGCGCAGCACCTCCTCCAGCCCCTTGCCTCCGGTCGTGGCACCGCGCAAGGCCGAGGTCAGCGCCCGGCCGAAACTCGCCGACCGGCTTTCGAGATCGTCGAGCACGGCCAGCGCCTGCGCGCCGTCGATATCGACGGAAAGCGCCAGCGTATCTTCGTCATTCATGGGATATTCCTTTCATGGAAGGCACGAGGCAACGATCCGCCCCCACTGTTTCCCCTCACCCTGATACCCCCTCGCCTGGCGAAGGCCGCGAGCGGCGAGGCCACCAGTGCGAGCACAACCGGATCCTTCGAGGCCCCTGCTGTCGCAGGGGCACCTCAGGATGAGGGGCAGCCCTCTTGCCATTCACTCCGGAAACCTTCGCATCAACGCCTCGACCTCACGCCGCGACAACCCGGCCGGCTGCCCGAACGCCCCGAGCATCGACGCGAACTCCGGCAGGCTCAGCTGCCAAAAAACCTCAGGTAAAAGCCGCAGACGGGAAAGCCCAAGCGTCATCGCCGTACCCCAAGGAAACGGCCTTGCCTTCGCCCCGCCTGCGGCCCTTAAGGGGAGGCGCCGCCCTCAACAACTCTCTGAGTATCCGCTCCCGCATCACGCGGCCCCGCCCCAAACGTTACCGCCAGCAGCTCGCCGACCACCTTGGCCGCCCCCGCAACCCCGCCTTCTACCGCCATTTCGGCGACATCGGCATCCGACAGCCGGTTTCCCCCGCCGCGCAGTCCGCAGGCGAGAATGCGAGTGAGATCGGCGCTCTTCAGACGTCCAGTCGAAAACCGCGTCGCGAGATCGGCCAGGCTCTCTGCCCCAAACGCCGTTTCCAGTTCGGCGAGCGCACCCAGCGTCAGGCACAGAATGCGCCGCTCACCATCGATCACCGCCTCCACCTCGCCGCGATGGCGGTTGGCGCGGTTCACGGTCACCGGCTCGCGCGACTCCCGTTCAGTGCTCCGCATGGCCGCCTCACAGCGCCGCAAAGGAAACGGAACCGGCCGATTCCAGCGCGATCTCGAAGGTCACCTCGCCATCGTGATTGCCGGCATAATCCAGCGCCGTCACCTGAAACGGCGCCGTCACCGTGCCGAAATCGGGGATCACCACCTGATAATTCAGGATCGACCCGGCAAAAAATGCGGCCCTCACAAGCGCGTCGGACGCCGCATCCTTGAACAGCCCGGAGCCGGTCAACCCCGCCCGCCGGACACCTGCCCCTTCCAGAAGCTCCCGCCAGCGCCCGGCGCTCTCGCTATCGGTCACATCGACCGACTGCGCATTGAAGGCCAGCCGCCTGGCCCTCAAGCCCGCCACCGTCACAAACCCCGCCCCATCCTCGACCTTCAGCAACAGATCCTTGCCCTTCTGCGCGCCCATGGCGTCTCTCCTTGTTGATGTGTGTGATGTTGCGGAAGCCGGCGGCGCTGCTCCCCACCTCCCCCTTGAGGGGGGAGGTCGCCGCAAAGCGGCGGGTGGGGGTGACACCGTCTCAGCGCCCGCCGGATCACCCCACACCGGACCTGCGGTCCGACCCTCCCCCTGAAGACGAGGGTGGAGGCAGCGCACCCCATGCATCCCCTCACCCTGAGGTGCCCGGCTCTGCCGGGCCTCGAAGGGCCGAGGCCTCCTATGAAACGGATGCTTCGAGGCCCTCGCCTCGCTCGGGCGCCTCAGCATGAGGGCCTCGTACTGGCTCGCCCAACAAGCACAGCCCAAGATTTCGCCCTAGCCCCCGCTCCACAACCGGCCTAGAAGAAACACCCCGCCTCTCTGAATCTCTCCCGAGTCCCCGATGAACATGCCCCGCACCATCCTCGTCGCCGCGCTTGCGGTTTCGCAGATCCTCGGCTGGGGCACGACGTATGAAATGCCGGCGGTGTTCGGCCGCGCCATGGCCGCCGATCTCGGGCTTGCCAATGAAATGGCCTTTGCCGGCCTCACCGTGATGATGCTGACCATGGCCTTTCTCGGCCCCTGGACCGGGCGGCAGATCGCCCGGCACGGCGCGTCCCGCGTGCTCGCCATGGGCTCCGTGCTGATGGCCTCTGGCCTTGCCATGCTGGCGATCTCGACCGGCCTTCTTACCTACGCGTTCGCGTGGCTGATCCTTGGTGCCGGCGGCTCGTTTGCACTGACCGTGCCAGCCTTCGCCGCCGTCGTCGAACGCGAGGGCCGCGATGCCCGCCGTGCCATCGGCATCCTGATGATCTTCACCGGCCTCTCCTCGGCCGTCTGCTGGCCTCTGCTGACGCTTGCCGGCGATGCCTTCGGCTGGCGCGGTGCCCTGCTTGCGGCCGCCGGCGCCCAGCTTGTCATCGCGCTTCCCGTGCATCTGGCGCTCGGCCGCATCGCCATCACCCGCTCGGCAGAGGACCGTGCCGCCGATGCCATAGAACCGCTAGCCTTGAGCCGCGGCATGGCGACTGCCGCCTTCCTGCTGATCGCCCTGTCGAGCTCGCTCTCCAGCCTGATGACCTTCGGCCTCTCGCCGCAGCTCCTGCATATCTTGGAACTCTCGGGCGCCACGCCGGCGCTCGCGCTGCAGCTCGGTTCACTGCGGGCCGTCTTCGGCATTTCCGCCCGTGCCGTCGATCTGGTGCTCGGGAAATACACCTCCCCGATCACCACGGGACTGGCCGGCGCCGCCATGCTGACCGGCTCCACGCTGCTCCTGATCTTCTGGTCCGGCACACCGTCGAGCCTCGTCATCTTCACCGCGCTTTACGGCTTCGGCTCCGGCGTCAGCGCGCTTGCGCGTGCCACCATGCCGCTCGCTTTCTTCTCGGCCAGCCGCTTCGCCCGCCAGTCGGCACGGCTGTCCCTGCCGCAAAACCTCGCAAACGCCACCGCCCCCGTGCTGATGACCGCCGTCATCGACCGCGCCGGCATCTCCACCGGCCTTACCCTCGCCACCCTGCTCGCCGCCACGGGTTTCGCGGCGATCCTGGGCCTGGCGGTGATTGCGCGGCGGGGACGGGTGGAAGGCGCCGGCTCGCCCACCATCAGCCCCTCATCCTGAGGTGCCGGGCAAGGCCCGGCCTCGAAGGGTCGAGGCCACACAGAAAGGGCATAGGGATCCTTCGAGGCCCGCGCGTGGCGCGGGCACCTCAGGATGAGGTCGCGATCACCTGAAGCTTACTCCACCACCGCCCGAAAACCCGCCTCGGCCACAAACAATCCGGCCTTCACCTCCCGGCGGCTCGTCGTCCGGCGATGCCGGAAATTCACCAGGCGAAACCCATCGAGCATCTCCGGCAACCCGTCTGCCACGCGCCTGAACTCCGTCACCAGCCCTTCGGCCTCGCGCCGCGACACGGCACTCCAGGCCTCCAGCGTCAACAGGATCTCCGCGCCGTCCGCCTCACTCGTCGAGAAATCCCGCGTCTCGACCGACCCGATCACCAATGCCGGGAAGCGCTGCGGCCGGATCGTCCGGTCGGAGATCCCCTGCGGCCCAAGCACCGCCATCAGCGCCGCATCCGCCTTCACCGCCTGTTGAACGGCTGCCAGCAAGGCATTGACCGCATTGGTCATGTCGGCTCTCCCTGTTCATCGGCAGAATTCGCGCCGGCACCCTGTCTTGCGGCGAACTCCCCGGCGACGGCATCCGTCGACAACCCATCCATCCGCCGCGCCCGCCGATACGCCAGCGCCTGGCGCAGCATCTCGCCCAGTCGTCTGCCGGTCTCCTCCAGCGCGGTCCCGTCTCGCGCGCCGCCGCTCATCCCGTCACCTCGTGGCAGAGCGCGACCTGGAACCGCCCCGTCTCATCCGGATCGCGCAAAGCCAGGATCTCGAACACCCGCGCCCCTTTTCGAAACCGCTGCCCGGCCGCCAGCTCTGCGCGCGCCCTGACCGTCACATGATGCGTCACGGTCGAGACCAGCCCCGGCCCCTTCTCTTCCTCGGCAAAACCGAACGGCTCGATCAGCGCCCAGACGCGAGCGAGTTCGACGAAGCCGGTCTCCGCCCCGCCCTGCGCATCTTCAACAGCCTCAGGCCGTTCCAGCACCAGCCGCGCCGTCAGCCTGCCAGCGTCGATATCGAGAAGCGCCATGGTCAGAGCCCCCTTCTGCAGAAGGGCGCGATCAACCGGTCATAACCCGGCGGCACCACCGCCGGCTGCGCGTCCGCCGCCACGACCCCGCGGCAGGCATACATCGCCGCCACATGCAGCAGCATCGCCCGCTTCAACGTCTCGGGCACATCCGCGCCGCTCTCGCCGAAGCCGGCCGAAAACTCCACCTCGATCCCGTTCATCACTCGCCCCGGCGCCGGCGTCTCGCGCAGCCAGAGCCTTGCCGGTCGCGCCTGCCCATCCAGCAGATGCCCGTCGAGATCCACCACCTGCGGCTCGCCCTCGCCGTCATAGACCGTCACCACCCTCACCGCCTGGACCGGCCCGCGCGCAATCGTCAGGATCCCGTCTTCCGGCCAGTCGTCGAGGCACAGCCGAAAATCCCGCGCCGCCAGCACCAGCCCCGTCTCCCGCTCCAGATGCTCGCGCGCCACGGTGGCAAGCGCCAGGAGAAGGCCGTCCTCCTCCTCGCCATCCAGCCGCAAATGCGCCCTGATCTCGGCAATCGTCAGCGGCTCCACCGCGGGTGGAGTGAGTTCGATGATGGTCATGGGAGGTTCCTTGAAAACGAATTGCAGGTAGCCCCTCACCCTGAGGCGCCGGGCCATGCCTGGCCTCAAGGGCGAGGCCACCCTGAAGAGTTGAAATGGATGCTTCGAAGGGCGCTCCGCACCCGCCTCAGCATGAGGGAACCGAAGTGCTGTCGGGTGCCCACCTCCCCCCGCGTGGGGGAGGACGGAAAATCGAAGGCTTAGGCGAGCGCAAGCCGCCTAAACTTCAGATTTTCCTGGTGAGGGGATCGGTTCCGTTGGCAAGAGATAACAGACGCCCTGGCGGCCCTGCACCGAAGGATCCGCTCAGAGTGCCACCATAACTGATCCCCTCACCAACAAAATCTGAGGTTTAGCCCTGATCGCTCTCAAGCCCTCGATTTTGTATCCTCTCCCACAAAGGGGAGAGGGACAGGGTCACACCCCAAACTTCACCAGCTTGATCGCCTCGAAGTCCTGCACGCCGCCACCGACACGTTTCGTCGTGTAGAACAGCACATACGGCTTGGCCGAATAGGGATCGCGCAGAACCCGCACGCCAACACGGTCGACCACCAGATAACCCGCCCGGAAATCACCAAAGGCGATCGCCGTCGCATTGGCCGCGATGTCAGGCATGTCCTCGGATTCCGCCACCGGAAAACCCATCAGCGAGGCGGGACCACCGGCCCGTGCCGGCGGTGCCCAGAGATAGTTGCCGTCGGCATCCTTCAGCTTGCGCACCGCACCCTGGCTGCGGCGGCTCATCACGAATGTGCCGTTCTGCCGATGTCCGGCCTTGAGCGCATAGACCACGTTGATCAGCACATCGGACGCCCCGCTTGCCGCAAAGGCCCCGGCCGCCCCGGTGGCAACAGTGCCGATTTTGCCCCATTCCCAGGCGCCGTCATCCACCTGGTCGTAGGACAGAAACCCCTTCGGCTTCAGCACGCCGTCACCCGACACGAAGGCTTCGCCCTCCTGTTCGGCAAAGGCGATATCGACTTCGGCTGCAATCCAGGCCTCGATGTCGACGGCGGCATCGTCGAGCAGCGCCTGCGTCGCCGCCGGCATGGCATAGAGCTCCATCGTCGGGAAGGCGAGTTCGGCCAGTTCCGGCGTGCCGGTCTGGGTCCGCGCCGCCGTCTCCGCCACCCAGCCGCTCGCAAAGCCGCTCGCGGCGAAAGGCTTCTTCAGCACAGAACCCGACACCTGCCGCACGGTCGCGAGCGATCGGATCGGCGAGATGACCCTGAGCCTGCGGCCGATCTCCTCGTCCACCTGCGGCGGCACGAGATAACCGCCATCGCCGGAGACACCCGCCGACAGTGCCTTCTGGTCGAGATCGCGCAGCGCCTGATCATCACCCCGGCGCACATAGGCCTCGAAGGCCGCCTTGTGTTCGGCAAGCCCCGCCTCGTCGCGACCGGACCGTTCCAAAGCCGGGCGGCGCTTCTTCAGCACGAGTTCGTCCAGAAGCCGGCTCTGTTCGTCGATCGCCTTGTTGATCCGCTCCACCTTGTCGCGGGTCACGACATCGCTGATCAGCTTCTCCTCGATCTCGCCCAGCCGCTCGTCATTGGCCTCCTTGAAAGCCTCGAAGGCGGTCATGAATTCGGCGAAGGCCGAGGTCACTGTGTCGGGTGCCGCCTTCACCTCGGGTGCGGGCTTGGCCGCAGCACCGCCGCCTGTCCTCTTATCCATCCGCCCGCCTGGGGCAGACGCCCCGCGCCCGGCCGCATCCGTCCTGCCCTCGCCTGCCATCATCGCGTCTTCCATGTCGCTCATCCTTTCGTGAAGTGATTGTTCGCCATCGACCGGGCCGCACGGCGCATCAGCCGGACGAGCTCGGTTTCCCTGTCGCGGTAAAACCGCCTGTGCTTGACGTTGGAGACCCTGGCCGTCGGCAGCATGGGAAAGGTCACCACCGAGATCTCCCAGAGATCGGCCTCCAGGATGCGTCGCACCCCGGTCTTGCGGTCGCTCCTGGTCTTCACCGCCCGAAATCCGATCGAGAGACCATCGAGTGCCCCCGCCTTCATCAGCGCATGCACCTCGCGGGCACGGGCCACATCGGTTGCAAGCTTGCCCTCGACATAAAGCCCCCGCTCGTCCTCGCGGATCACGGTCCAGCGGCCGATCACCTCGGCCGGATCGTGCTGAAAAAGCATGCGCACACCGCTTGCCCCGCGTTTGCCGAGCGACGCGGAAAAGGCTCCGGGCTCGATTGCATCGCGGCCTAGATCCACCTCGCCGAACAGGCTCGCATAACCCGAAAACCGCCCGTCGCCGGCCACCCCCTTCAGCGTCAGCCCCGCATAGCAAAACCGCGGCGCACCTGCCGTTTCCAAAGCCTGCATGGCTCGTCTCCTCGTGATGTTGATAATGTCTCAGCGGTCAGGGGCCGGCGGCGGCTCTCTCCCTCTTCTCCCCCAGCGGGGAGAAGGTGGCGCGAAAGCGCCGGATGAGGGGGAGCGAAGCTCAGGCTGCGATTTAGACGCCTCACCGCTCCGCCCTTAGCCCCTCACCCTGAGGTGCCCTCGCAAGGCGAGGGCCTCGAAGGGTCCAGGCCACCCTTTGCATCCGCAGGGGATCCTTTGAGGTCCCTGCTTGCGCAGCGGTCACCCACCCACCTTGTCTCCCGCCCGCCCCGTCAGCCGCACCAGCACGCCGAGCCCCCACCAGGCGGTGAACGAGGCGAGCGTCGCACCCGCCAGCATGATCTCCGCCGGCGACAACCGGCCCTCGAGACCCAGCTGCCCCGCCCCCCAGACACCCGTCGGCCCGCCGAAAATCAGCCCGCAGGCGAGCCCGGTCAGTAAGCGCACCGCCGCCTCGCGGCGATGTTTGGGAAGCAGGTAGACGAGCGAGATCGCCGAGCCCGCGACAGCGCCGATCAGGCGCGCGGATGTCACTCCGCCGTCGTGTCCGAAATCAGTCATTTGTTCATCTTTCGCGATTAGCTTTTGGTCGAGCGCCGGCCGGAACGATCCCGCCCAAAAGGCTGCGGCCGGCGCCGCTTGCCCTCAATCTTCAGCTCTTCACGTCCCACATGAAGCGGACGGCGATTGTCGAATCCTCTGAATCGGTTGGCAGCCGATGTTCCGATCCTGATTCAGCTTCTGCGCGCCTCCATTGACGCGCTCATCGTCGCGTCCATCCACAGCGCCGCCGCTTCCGATCGCACGAAAGCACGCCGTTAAGGGACAGGGTCATCAGGGCTTCACAGAAGACGGCTTTAGTGACCCCGGGTGAACTTCGGGGGATTTTCATGACCTATGTATCTGATCTGTCTCGCGCGCCGCGCGGCAGCGTCGAGGAGAAGCCGCTTCTTCTGTCGCTCCTGGTGACGCTGACTTTGTCTGCCGTTTTCGTCTCGTTTCCGCAGATCGACATCGCGCTCAGCCGGCTCTTCTATGTCGAGGGCGAAGGCTTCCCGGCGAGCAAGATCACCGCGCTCAACACCTTCCGCGCCTTCGGACAGTATTTCCCGCTGACGCTCACCATCGTGCTCGTCTTCGGCCTGGTGCTGAAACTGATCTATCCGTCGCGCCCGTCGCTCTTTCCGCCGCGCTTCACGCTCTATTTCGCCAGCCTCTTCCTGCTCGGCCCGGCACTGCTGGTGAACGGCATCTTCAAGCCCTTCTTCGATCGCCCGCGCCCGCGCAGCACCGTCGAATTTGGCGGCCAGGATCTGTTCGTTCACGCATGGGGTCTCGGCGGCGATTTCTTCGATGATCGATCCTTCGTCTCCGGCGAGGCCGCGGTCGTCGTCTGCCTCATCCCTCTCGCCTTCTTCGTGCCTGTTGTCTGGCGCCGCTGCGTCTTCGTGCTGCTCAGCCTGTTTGCGGCCTTGACCGCCCTCAACCGCATCGCATTCGGCGCGCATTTCCTGTCCGACGTGCTGATCGCCGCCGGCCTGATGGCGACCCTGTCGATCACGCTCGCCTACCTCTTCTACGGCCGCTCAGATGCTGCGGCCTGCGACATCAAACTCGAAGCCACCATGACCGATCTCGGCCACAGGCTGCATGCCCGGCGTCGATCCGCGATCGCTGCGATCAGCCGCCAGCTGGCTGTCGCGCCAATGTTGCTCGCGCCAGCGCCCTCGACGGGCGAGGACGGCAAGGACTGATTGGTCTGCGATTGTCTTGCTTGATGGCATCCCTCTGTCCCGGATCGAAAGGTCCGGGGCAGGCCATTAAAACCGCAAAGTCCGGAACGTCAGCGACACCCGCCGTCCGCGCATCACCCGCACGCCGTCGATCACATCCGACCGCCGCGCCGGGATCGCAGGCGTCCAGTTGCTCCGCGCCGGTCCGGCGAGCACCAGCAGCGAGCGCGGCGGCAACATCACCGCCCGTGTCTCTCCGCTTTCAAGGCAAGCAAACCGCATCTCGCAGCCAGACAGCAAACTGAGCGAAGCCACCACGTCGCCGAAACACGGCTCGCAATCGACATGCGCACTGATCCCCTGGCCGGGGAGATACTCGTTGGCGATCACCTGGTCCGGCACGGCGGCAAAAAGCCTCTCCACCACCAGCCGCTCCGCCAATCCCTGCAGCACCTCCGGCAGCGGCCCGATCCGGCTATCCCGCGTCGCGCTCCTCGCCCGGTAGTCATAACGATAACCGAAATGCCGCACGCGGCGCTTCAGCTCACTGCTCCAGTCACCGGCATTCAGGAAGGCGGCAAGCGCGACTTCCTGCCCAGGGGTGATCCAGTCGCGGATGAGACCGGCACCGGGTGGGAGGTGGGGCTGGGTATCCATAGGCGGGTGTCCGTATCTGTCTAGCAAGCATCCTAGTGCGGACATCTGTAACTGGCATCCGTGTGATGCTGGGGGGAATTGCCAACGGAACTGATCTCCTCACTTGCGAAATCTGAAGTTTAGGCGGCTTGCGCTCGCCTAAGCCTTCGATTTCGCTTTCTCCCCCACAGTGGGGGGAGAGGGAGCGGAAGGCCAGCGGCGCCGTCCCCTCTCCCCTTTGTGGGAGAGGTTACAAAATCGAGGGCTTAGCCCGATCAGGGCTAAACCTCAGATTTTGTTGGTGAGGGGATCGGTGCTGTGGGCACAACACGCCCCTCAATACCCCACCGCCTCCCGCTTCTCCTCATCCGTCAAGAACGCCGCCGCCCCCACCCGCGCCCAGAGCACATCCCGCTCGGCGGCCAGTCCTGCCACCGTGTCGAGATCCGGCACCAGCCTCAGCGCCTCGCCGGTCAACTCTCCGAGAAACACCGACAGCGACGCCCCCGTGCGCGTCACCAGCGGCAGCACGGTCAGGCGATAGAAGGCGCGGTTGGCTTCCTGGTAGTTGGCATAGGTGTTGTCGCCGGGAATGCCGAGCAACATCGGCGGCACGCCAAAGGCGAGCGCGATGTCGCGGGCAGCTCCATTCTTCGCCTCGACGAAATCCATGTCCTTGGGCGACAGCCCCATCGACTTCCAGTCGAGCCCGCCCTCCAGCAGCAATGGCCGCCCCGCCCGCATCGGGCCGGAATAGCCTTCGTCGAGCTCGACCTTCAGCCGCTGATACTGGTCGGCGGAGAGATTGCCGCCCTCCTTCGGCTGATAGACCAGTGCGCCGGAAGGCCTTGCCGAATTGTCGAGCAGCGCCTTGTTCCAGCGCCCCGCCGCATTGTGCAGATCAAGCGCCACCTGCGCTGCCGCGAGCGGCGCAAAGCCCTCGTGATCGTCGAGCGGATGAAACAGCTTCAGATGCAACAACGCATCGAGCGCGATCCGCCTTGCTTTGGTCCCGGCGCGATAATCATAGGCAGACGGCCAGCCGTCCGCCCCGGTCACCACGCTCACCCGGTCCGGCCGCAAAAGATGCAGCTCCGCCGCCCGTTCCGAACTGCGCCCGCCGGGCGCCACCGCCTCGACATAGGCATTGCCCGAGAGCAGCAGCTGTCCGTACAGCGTTTCAAGAAAATCAGCCCCCGTCATGGCGCCGTTCGGCCGCGATAGCAGCGCCAGCGCCGGATGCTCCGGCCGCTCGACCGCCGCCTGATACGCGAGGAAGGCAATGCTGGCGGCGGCTTCGGAGACCAGCCGCACGCAGCGATGCGCCACCGGGTTCTTCATGAACCCCTCCCGCGCCAGCGCCGCATAGGACCGCCCCGTCCACCGCGCCTCGCCCTCCCCCGCAATCAGCGCCAGCGCCGTTCCGGGCCGAGGATGCAGCGCCTTTTCTTCGCGCCAGGGGGTTCGATCCCGGGCATCAGCCCAGGGCAGACGAAAGGGGAATTTCATGGGATCTGTTCCTCGACAGGAATGAAAAGCGGATCGGGCCGCCTTCAAAGGTCGGCCCGGGTCTCGTCTGCGCACAGTCTCAAATTGATCTGGCCGCTTCAGCCAGAAACGGCCTTGCCCGCGCCGAAGCGCAAGCCATCGATCAGCAGCTCGACCATGACAGGCGTCTCGCCCTCCGGCTCCGCCCCCTTGATCGCCGAGAGATTGCCGATCGCCCGCAGCAGTTCGTAGGGCTCGATGCCGGCTCGCACCACGCCTGCCTCAACGGCCGCGTCGAGCAGTCGTGTCAAAGCCGGCTCGAAATTCTGACGGAAATAATCCGGCAGCGCCTGAAAAGCCGGATCGCCGGAATGCAGCGCCTGCGCCAGCCCGCGCTTGGCGGCAATGAACTTCGTGAAACGGCGCAGCCAGAGCGCCAGCGCCTCGCCCGGCGGATGCCCTGATGCGAGCACCGCCGCCTCCGCCGTGCAGGCGTCCACCTCGCGCTTGAAGACAGCGATCACCAGATCCGCACGGCTGGGAAAACGCCGATAGAGCGTGCCCACACCGACACCGGCGCGGCTTGCGATCTCGCGCGCCGGCGCATCGACGCCGCTTTCCGCAAAGATCGCCTTGGCCGCCCCCAGCAGCGCATCCTCGTTGCGTCGCGCATCGGCGCGCACCCGCGGCGTGCCTGCCTGCGCCTCGTGATCCCCGTGGTTTTCAGCGTCATCGCCCATGCGCATTCTCCTGCCGCACGCCAAAATCCGCGCAGCCCTTGCTAATCGGAACGTTGTTCCGTATATCCATCCAGCATTCGGAACAGTGTTCCGATTAATCCCTAACCCGATCGCCCGTTAAAATCCAGAGCCCGGAGGCTCCTTCCATGAACGATCTCATCACCAAAGCCCGCGCCATCCCGACGCCAGCGCCGCAAACCACCATCACCATCAACCCGATCACCCTGCCCGCGCCAGACCGCGGCCGTCCGCTTGAGCTGCGCGTCACCGCGCCGATGTCCGGCGACCATCTGCCGATCATCCTGCTCTCGCATGGCCACGGCCCCTCACTCTACATCCCCTCGAAGGATGGTTACGGCCCGCTTGTCGATTTCTACGCCGCCCATGGCTTCGTCGTCATCCAGCCGACCCATGCCAATTCCAAGGTCGCGGGCCTCGGTCCGGATGCGCCCGGCTATCCCTTCTTCTGGCAATCGCGCCTCGACGACATGACGCTGATCCTCGACAGTTTGGCGGCCATCGAAGAGGCAGCCCCCATGCTCGCGGGACGGCTCGACCATGACCGCATCGCGGCGATCGGCCATTCGCTCGGCGGCCAAACCGTCGGCATGCTGCTCGGCGCCGGCCTCACCGACACCGCCGACCCCGCCATCACCCGCGTCCGCCATCCAGAGCCGCGCATCAAGGCCGGCGTGCTTCTCGCCGCCCCCGGCCTCGGCGGCGACAGCCTCAGCGATCACGCCCGTAAGAATTACACCACGCTCAACCCGGATTTCTCGACGCTCACCACCCGCACGCTGGTCGTCGCCGGCGACGCCGACGACAATCCGCATCTGACACCGCGCGGCGCCGACTGGCATGTCGATCCGTATCGCCACGCCCCCGGCGCTGAAGCCTTGCTCACGCTCTTCGGCGGCAAACACGGCCTCGGCGGCATTGCCGGATACGACGCCAAGGAAACCGACGACGAAGATCCCGACCGCCTCGCCGTCACCCAGCGCCTGACGCTCGCCTGGCTGAGAACTGCGCTCGACATCGATGCGCGCAGCTGGCCTGAGGCGATGGCGGCACTTCAGGGCCATGCCGCTGAAGTCGGCAAAGTCGAGCAGAAGCAGACCTGAGAGGATTGGTCCCGCTGCGGCGCGTGTCTCGTGCCGCAGCGGGATCGCTCGAATACCACCTCGGCTAAGCACATCTGGCAATACACCCGAAGCTACGCTATCTTTCTGCCATGACCCCGCGCTCGAAAACCAACAAGATCGATGCCAGACCCGGCGCCGCCGGGGCGGAGCCTGCTGCCATGTCCGGCGCACAACTCGGAAAAGCGGCCAAGCCGGTGTCCAATCCTCCTGAAGTCGACGACTTCGTTGCGGAATTGCTCGTCACTGACAAGATCATCCTGGACCATCTTGCCAAGTGAGCGAGCCGGCCTGGATCACATTGCATGATGTGATCGCGATCAATCGCCGGCTTCTGCAGGACACACCAGAACATCATTTCGTGCGGGATGTCGCCGCTTTGGAAGGCGCCCTCAACAGGCCGCGCTTCCAAGCTGACTATCTGCAGATCTCCTCGCTATCCTGGCTCGCCAGCGCCCATATTCAAGCGATCGGCAAAGCCCACGCCTTCGAACAGGCCAACAAGCGAACAGCCTGGCTCGCGGGCCGATATTTCATCGCCATCAACGGCTATAAGCTGAACCTGACGGCTGCCGACCAGGAAAGCTTGAAACTGCAGATCGAGGATCTGATCGTCACCGACGTGGATCCTGCAGAGCTTGCGTGGGAACTGGAGCTACGCTTGCAGCAGCTGTGATCGTCCTCACAGCCTCTCCCGCACCGCCTCTTCCACCACATAATCCGCCGCAAACCGCTCCTCGCGCAGCGGCTTCACCCGCCGGATACTCTCTTCATATAGCGGATGCGCCTTGTAGGCGGCAAGCGCCCTCTCGTCTTCGAACTCACCATAGACGACGAGGTCGATGCTGCGGTGAAAGCCATCCGTCTTCATATTCGTGCCGATCTCCAGCCGCGTCGCGCTTGGGATCTCGGTGAGGATGGACAGCCCTGCCCTGACTGCCTCGACATTCTCGGGGCTCACCGTGAAGAAGACGATGTGGCGGATCATGGGGCACCCTTTAAACCTGTTGCAGCGCAAAAGCCGATAGCATCGCGCAGGCCCCCGCTCAATCGGCCATGCGGCCGCATCGACGCTTCGCTCACACCATAAGCCCGGCCCGGATCGCCGCATCGAAGGTTCTGGCCGTCACTGCGATCTTCGCCGCCCGGTCCCGCCCGTTGACGATTTTGCGCGCCCCCGTCCAGTCCGCTTTCGCGCCGTAGAAATGATCGGAGAGCTTGGCACCGGAAAACAGCCCCTCGGTCATGCCGACGACGAGAATGGTTGCCGCGACATCGAGCCGGAGAGCAAGGTCCGGCTGCCCCACGAGATCGAGCCCGGTCACCCGGCTCATCTTTGCATAGTTCTCGCGATGCGTGATCTGCACCAGCCCCCGGCCATAATAGCTGTGCCCCTGCTCGTCGCGCCGCCAATAGGGCGTCGACACCGTCGGCAGCTTGCCCGCCCGCCAGGCCCGCTCCAACCTTGCCACCGCATCCTCATCGGTCGCAGCAAACGTCTCGCGCACCGCCTGCATGGTGCCACCGGTCTCGTGGTGCGCGGTTGCCAGCATATAGGCGAGCCAGCGCGGATCGGCCCAGCCGCGCGCCGAAAAGCGCGTCAGCACCGCCTCCACACCCTCCACCTGCCCCTGGGTCAGCCGGCCGCCGAACACGGCATTGCGCAGCCCCGCGAAGACGATTCGCCGGTCGATCCGCATGGTGAGATCCTCGATTTCGGGAGGGGGTGCCGCCTTGCGCCCGTCCTAGCGCCGGGTCGGGCTCAAAAAAACTTCAGAACTAAAACGATTGAAGAAATTTCAATCGTTTAGACCGCGTTCCGTTCACATTTACAAAGCCTTAACAGTGTGGAACTTTCCGCCCATGAAGACGTTTTGGAAGCCGATACTTCCAACATGAGGAGGGAAGACATGCAGACGACCACTTCGACCAAGACCGCCGCCCCGGCAACGATCCCGGCCCATGTCCTGCAGCGCCTCGAAAACGAATGGCGCCAGGTCCGCCAGCCGGCCGAGCAGCCCGGTCAGGCCAAGTAAACCGATCCACCGCATTGCATGATCAACCGGCGTCCGAAAGGGCGCCGGTTTTTTTGTTTGGGGGGATGATGGCATTCGACGTTCATATCTCCCCCCTTGCGGGGGAGAACGAAAAATCGAAGGCTTAGGCGAGCGTAAGCCGCCTAAACTTCAGATTTTCCAGGAGAGGGGATCCGTTCAGTGGGCACCTTCCCGGCGGAACCCTGTTCAGTTGCCACGAACGAAGAGATCTTGCCACCACAACCCACAAGCGCATACTGCCCCAATCCAACAGGCCAATCCCATGCGCCACGAACCCAAACCCCTCGCCCGAACCCGGGCACGCCAGATGCGCGCCGACCCGACCACCCCGGAAGCCCGCCTCTGGCGCGCGCTGCGTGATCGCCAACTCGCCGGCGCAAAATTCCGCCGCCAGGTCCCGCTTCGTGGCTACATCCTCGATTTCGTCTGCTTCGAAGCAAAGTTGATTATCGAAGTCGACGGTGGCCAACACGGCGACAATACTCGGGACATCCACCGCGACGCCCTCTTCCGCGCCGAAGGCTTCCGCATCCTGCGCTTCTGGAACGATGAGGTGCTGGAGCATATCGACGACCTCTGCCGGCATATTCTGTCGGAACTGCGAAACGGTGGGGAGTGATTGTGCCAACGGAACCGATCCCCTCACCAACAAAATCTGAGGTTTAGCCCTCATCGGGCTAAGCCCTTGATTTTGTAACCTCTCCCACAGAGGGGAGAGGGGACGATGCCGCAACCGCGCACTCCCTCTCCCCCTCTGTGGGGGAGAAAGCGAAATCGAAGGCTTAGGCGAGCGCAAGCCGCCTAAACTTCAGATTTCGCAAGTGAGGGGATTGGTTCAGTGGGCACCTTCCCGACAGGATCAGTTCAGTGGTCATCGCCATTCCGCCGATCCGTCCAACTGAGACCCACCTCACACCCCCCGGATCCTCGGCTCGCCGCCGCCCTCCAGCATCAGCGCTGTCAGCGCCCAGACCAGCGCATCGAGCCGGTCCGGCGAGCGCCCGTTCGACAGTCCCTCCGGGCCGAAGTCACACATCTGGTCCTCCAGCTCGACAAACCGCCCCGCATGCAGAACCCGGCCCTGCTCGTACAAGGCCGCGACCGGCTCGGCGCGCAAAAACTTGCCGCGTGTCGCCCTGACCGTCGTCACCGGCAGCCGCGCCTCGATGCCTTCCAGCACCGCGCGCACCATGTCGCCGCCCTGGTTCACCTCGGCCACCACCCGGTCTGCCTCGAAACGCCTGTAGGCGGAAACTACCGCCCGCGCCCAGCCCGCCGGGCCGGCGCCGTCAACCGAACAATCCGAGAGCACCACCGCCTGGCCATTTTCCTTCAGCCCCGCGACGACAATGCCGCAGCAAGCCGAAACGCCACCCGCCGGCGGATCGACAGCCACCACGATGCGGCGCAAGGGTTCCGCCAGTTTCACCACGATCTCGTCGAGCCGTGCGCGCTTCCACAGGCCATCCGCCCGGTCCTCGATCAGCTCGCCGTCCAGTTCCTGCCGCCCGAGCCTTGTCCCCCCATAGCGGGCCTGAAGCGCGCCCAAAAACCCCGGCGCCAGATGCGCCGCATTGGCCGAAGTCGCCATGCGCGTCAGCACCGTCCCCTCATCCGCCATCAGCCGCTTCAACAGCGGCACCGGCCGTGGCGTCGTCGTCACCACCTGGCGCGGATCATCGCCCAGCCGCAGCGCAAACTGCAGCATGTCATAGGTCTCGTCGGCATGTTTCCATTTGGCGAGCTCGTCGCACCAGGCGAGATGAAACTGCGGCCCGCGCAGGCTTTCGGGATCTTCCGAGGAGAAGATCTGCGCGATCGCCCCGTTCGGCCAGACCAGCCGGCGCCTCGAAATCTCCACCTCCGGCCGCATGCGCCGCGCAATCCGCGAAAGCCCCGAGGCCCCGTCGATCATCACCTCACGCGCATCGCCCAGCGTTTCCGCCACCAGCGCAATCCGCAAATCCGTCCGCCGTCCCGCCGCCAGCACCTGTGCCTGCACCCATTCGGCACCAGCCCGCGTCTTGCCCGATCCACGACCGCCGAGGATCAGCCAGCTCAGCCAGTCTCCTTCAGGCGGAAGTTGCTCGCGCCGTGCCAGAAGCCTCCAGTCGCGGGCGAGAAAGGCAAGTTCGGAGAGCGTGAGTTGCGAGAGATTGAGCCGCCCCCGCTCCTGTCCAAGCTGCACACCTCCGTGCGCTCCGACCGGGACCATCAATCCTGCCCGTGCCCGGGTTTCAGGCGCCGTAGCCTCGGTGATCGCGCCCTTCAGCGCTTTCGACCTGCGGATGCCGTCCGCGATCCCGCCCAGCCCGTGGTTCAGATCTCCAACAATGCCGAGCGCCGATGTCTGCGCTTTCGCCGTCCGATCCCGCTCCAGCCTGCCCTGGGATTTCGGCGTCATCGGCAGTCTCCTGGAAGCATCGGCTGGCCGTGTGGCAACAGAACCGATCCCCTGACTTGCGAAATCTGAAGTTTAGGCGGCTTGCGCTGACCTCAAGCCTTCGATTTCGCTTTCTCCCCCACAGAGGGGGGAAGAGGGAGCGCGAGACCAGCCGCGTCGACACCTCTCCCCTCTGTGGGAGAGGTTACAAAATCGAGGGCTTAGCCCGATCAGGGCTAAACCTCAGATTTTGTTGGTGAGGGGATCCGTTCAGTTGGCAATCCATCAACATGACCTAGCGAAAAGCGATCAACCCAAAGCCTCCCTCACGGCGGCCCCCGCCCATCGGCGAGTCCCCCAACCTCCGCCATCCGCACCGCCACCGCCGCATCCAGCCGCTCAGCCACCCCAGCCTCGACCCGGGCTGCAATCAGCGCTTCGACCTCACCGCGCAGCGCCTCCGGATCGCGCGCCTCCAGCGCCCGCTCCTCGGCATCCACACGGTCGCGCTCCAGCTGGCGCAAGAGCGCATCGATCTTTTCCAGCGTGCGGACGATCAGCGCAATCGCATCGGTCGCTGCCTTGATATCGGCGCGCGCCTGCTTGGACAGCGCCTCGTCGGCCCCGTCGAGCACCGCCTCAGCACCCGCCCGCAAGCGGCGAAAGAGGTCGAACTGGGCGCGCATCTCGGCGGTGAATTCGTTGAGCAGCGCATCCAGCTCGCCCGCCCCCGCCGCCTTCACCTCGATGACCTCAGGCAGCGCCTCGTCCAGATCCCCCCGTCGATCCCCGTCCAGCATGGCGCCCTCCGAAACGAAAAAGGGCCCGCACAGCGGACCCTCTCCAAACCTTCACCGGAAGCGCCTCAACCCTTGCGGCCACAGCTTTCCGATCATGTCAAAACCCTAGCGAATGACCGTCACGGTGTCAAGGATTATTTTCCTATTTCAGCCAGCGAGACTGAGTTTGTGGTGGTCAGCGCTTGCACCGGTATACTCGCGAGCATCGCTGTGACTGCGCTCCTAGAGATCCCGAGCATCGAAATGGCTTCATTGGCATCAAGAAGCACTTCTGGATGTGCAATCGGGTTTCGGTGAAGCTTCGCGATCTGCTTCAACGTTTCCCATACCTTTTCATCGCCAACTTGAGATGCAGCCATTTTCGCAGCGATGTTCCCGATCGTTTCGGGAAATGGGCGTACTTGTTCACCAGCCACGGAGTCCCAGTATCGCCGCACCACTGCCTCAACAACCCGAAACGTGTGAAATCCGCAAGCTGTGAAACGCTCAAATGCTAAACAACGACCCGCCTCTTGTGCATCTTCAAAGGCTTCCGGAACTTTTGTCCAAGTATCCAACGGGAACAAACTCCCACCGTTCTCGATCAGTTTATCAACGTCATACGTATCTTTCGCGGAGACTAGGAACGTGGGGAATGTGGCCAACTCCGACAACAGAATCATCTTGAACCGGTTTGCCGCTTCGGTGACCGACCAAATCTCAAAATCTTGAAATTGGTAGGACTCCTCTTTGACAGTCTTGTCAAAAAGTTCATCGATAGCGATTTCTAATGCTGCCGCGCTATGACGAGATATTTTTACAAACGGCGAATAAACCGAATTCTGAACTAAGTTACTCAGAGCAGTTTTTGCGCTAAACAGCAGGTATCGAGCGGATCCAACCGAACTTTCTGCCCGAAGTTCTCCGAGGCGCTCGATTGGTCCGATGCTTTCGATTATCCACGTAAGACTGATCCGCTGCATACAAAACCCCTATAGACTACGAAAGTCCTAGGTGCATTAAGCCCAAAGCACAACCCCGCTCACCCCGCCTTAGACCGGTTCCGCCCCGCACTCTTCGCCTCATACAGCGCGAGATCCGCCCGTGTGACCAGATCGCGCGGGTTGCGCAGATCACCCTCCCCCGTGCCGGCATAGCCGACAGAAACAGTGACATGGCTGAGGCCATCGACGCGGGCGGGATGGGGAATGGCAAGGTCGCGCACGCTGCGCACCAGGCGGTCGGCGAGAAAGGCCCCGCCGGTCTTCGCGTCGACGGCGAACAGCAGCGTGAATTCCTCGCCGCCATAGCGCGCGGCAAAGCCGTCGTGGCGGGCGGCGAAGGTGGAGAGGGCAGAGGCGATCCGGCGCAGGCAGTCGTCGCCGGCGACATGGCCGAAGCGGTCGTTGAAGGCCTTGAAGTGGTCGACATCGACCATCAGCAGCAGCACCTCCTCGCGCTCGGAAAACCAGGTCTCCAGCGTCTCGTCGAGATGGCGGCGGTTCGGAATGCCGGTCAGCATGTCGGTCAGCGTCAGGTCGCGCAAGGCCGCGCCGCGGCGCTCGGCCCGGTCGGCGCGGTTTTGCGCGTCATAGCGGGCGAGATAGGTCAGACAGCGCTGTCGCTCCACATGCCAGTTGCCGTAGAGCGTGAAGAAGAGCCCGGTCACCACCTGCACGGTGAGCGGAAAGATAAGGTTCTCGTCCAGCCCCGGCTTGTTATAGATGACCCAGAGCGCCGCCAGACAGGTGACGCTGGTGAAGACCAGAGCCCAGCGATAGCGCAGCACCAGCAGCATGTTGCCGAAGAGCAGTACCAGCGGCAGTTCGCCCAGCGTGTAGCTCGCATAGGCCGATTGCGAGATGTAGAGCAGGTAAAGCGGCAAAAGGCTTGCGACGAACATGCCCTGCAGCAGCAACAGTTCGCGAAAGGCCGGCGGCAGGCGCGGCACGAGATAGAAGATCGCCAGCGATCCCGGGACCAGAACGAAAAGCCGCATCGCCACCGTGAAGGGCTGGATGTCCGCCATCAGGTAAAGGCTGGTCAGGTTGTAGATGTTGTAGACGATCAGGCCGACGATGATCGCGTGGCGCAGGTGCTTGATCCGCTCGCCGCCGAAATCGCGCTCCTCGGCGCGTTCCACTTCGGGCGGCATCCGCAACAGCCAGTCCAGCCGGCTCCTTGCACCCGAAGGTGCGGCGCCCACATCCGCGTCACTCAATTCCTGTCTTTCCCTGTCCGGCTGCCCCACAGCAGCTCTGGGGAACAATCATCAGCCAGGCTTACGAATATTTCGCTAATTTAGGTGGCGCAAATGCGCAGATACCGCAGAATTTCAGGGGAAATTGGAGGGCCGGCCGCGCCGGCCGGAAGCCCCCGCGAAGTCGTGACGGGAGCACCCTTTTAAGGACTCGTCAGGCGTCGGGCCCGCCGAACTGCTCCCAGGCCATCATGGCATCGCCCGCATACATCAGCGAGGGTCCGCCGCCCATATAGACCGCCAGCCCCAGCGTCTCCTCGAATTCCGCCTTGGTGGTGCCGAGCTTGATCAGCGCCTCCGTGTGAAAGCCGATGCAGCCGTCGCAGCGGGTGGAAATGGCAATGCCGAGCGCTACGAGTTCCTTCACCTTCTTCGACAGCGCGCCATCCTTCGTCGCCGCGCCAGCCATGGCCGAAAAGCCTGACATCACATCGGGAATATCCTTGCGCAGGGTCTTGATCCCGCTCGAGATGTCCCGGGTGATGGCGATGTAATCCTTGCTCATGGCGGTGTCTCCAAATATATATACGATAGTTCATATATATTGAGGTTCGTGGAGATTGCAAGGGAGGCAGTAGGTAGCGAGATTGGATTGATTCCCCAGCAGCGTGGGACACCTGCAAATTCTTCGCCCTTCGCGGCGGACGAACTCCAGCTCCCTACTGGCTACTGCCTACCCCACTCACCCTTCCCGCACCGGCGTATAACCCGCCTCGCGGATCGCCTGCTCGGCCAGCACCGCGTCACCCTCGACAAAGGCCTTGCGGGCGGCGAGATCGATCGTCACGGCCTTGCCCGGCAGCACATCCGCCAGCGCCTTGACCACGGTCTTTTCGCAATGGCCGCAGGTCATGTCCTCGATCTTGAAAACCGTCTGTCCGATCATGGTGTTATCCTTCCTCGTCTTGGCCGGCATCTCCGGCCTTGTGATTGTCATTGTCAGCCTTCCCACAGGGGCAAGGTCAATCCCCGCAACAGTCGCCACCCGTCTTCTCGTCGGCGGTCTTTTGCCGCAGCGGCCTGCCTTCGAGATCGGCGAGGATCGGGCAGTTGGGCCGGTCATTGCCCTGGCAGCGTTCGGCAAGATGGTAGAGCGTGTCGCGCATCGCCTGCATCTCGGCGATCTTCGTCTCCAGCTCCTCGACATGATGAAGCGCGAGCGCCTTCACCTCGGCACTGGCCCGCGCCTTGTCATCCCAGAGCTTCAGCAGCCGCTCGGTCTCCTCAAGCGAAAAGCCGAGCTTTCGGGACCGCCGCACGAAACGCAGCCGATTGACACTGTCGGCGTCATAGACCCGGTAATTCGAGGCCGTCCGCCCCGCCGGTGCAATCAGCCCTATCTCCTCATAGTAACGGATCATCTTGGCCGACACGCCCGAGGCATGCGAGGCTTCGCCGATGTTCATCGTCATGGTCGTTTCTCCGTGGTTGACCCTACCTCCCCCCATGCGGGGGAGGACGGAAAATCGAAGGCTTAGGTGAGCGCAAGCCACCTAAACTTCAGATTTCCCTGGAGAGGGGCAAGGTTCCGCCGGCACCAGCCTCACTGGGCCCCTCTCTTGCAAAATCTGAGGTTTAGCCCTGACTGGGCTAAGCCCTCGATTCTGCTTTCCCCCCGCAAGGGGGGAGATGGTTTCCGTCACCTTCGCCGTCCTCAACCTCAACGCATTGGTCAACACAAACACGCTCGACAGCCCCATGGCCGCCGCGCCCAGCATCGGCGAGAAGGTCACGCCTGACAGCGGATAGAGCAGCCCGGCCGCGACCGGGATGAGCGCCACATTGTAGCCAAAGGCCCAGAAGAGGTTTTGGCGGATATTGCCCATCACCCGGTCAGACAGCTCGATCGCATGCAGCGCGCCCATCAGATCGCCGCTGACCAGCACCACATCGGCGCTTTCGATCGCGACATCCGTGCCGGTACCAATCGCAATCCCGACATCGGCAGTAGCGAGCGCCGGCGCGTCATTGATGCCGTCGCCGACAAAGGCAACCGCCTCACCTTTCGCCTGCAGCGCCTTGATCGCGCTCACCTTTCCCTCCGGCAGCACTTCGGCGACAACAGCATCAATCCCGGCCTTTTTCGCCACGGCTTCCGCCGTGCGCCGGTTATCGCCCGTCACCATCATCAGCTTCAGGCCACGGGCCTTCAGCGCCGCAATTGCCTCTGTACTCGTCGGTTTGATCGGGTCGGCAACCGCAATGGCTGCTGCGAGCTTGCCGTCGATGGCGACATAGAGCGGGCTTGCGCCTTCGTCGGCGAGACGGGTTACGGCGGCCTGGAGGCTGGCGGCAGAGACAGCACCTCCCCCCTCGTTGGGGAGAGATTCCAGCAGCACCCCTAGCTTCACCATGAAGCGATCCGCACCCGCAGCAACCCGCCGGCCCTCGACCATTCCGGTGACGCCAAACCCTGCCACGGCCTCGACATTGTCCACGGAAGCCAACGCAATCCCCCGCGTCTCCGCCGCGCGCACAATCGCATCTGCCAGCGGATGTTCCGAGCGCGCCTCGAGGCTTGCGGTTAGCCTGAGCACCTCGGCCTCGTCAAAGCCCTCTGCCGTCACGATCTCGCTCACCTCAGGCTTGCCCGCCGTGATCGTTCCGGTCTTGTCCATGACCACCCAGTCGATGGCAGAAAGGCCCTGCAGCGCCTCGCCTTTGCGGAAGAGCACGCCGAGTTCGGCGGCTCTCCCCGTGCCGACCATGATCGACGTCGGCGTCGCGAGCCCCATGGCACAGGGGCAGGCGATGATGAGTACGGCGACAGCCGCCACCAGACCATGCGTATAGGCCGGGTCCGGGCCGAGGAGCAGCCAGATCAGGAAGGTCACGACGGCAATGCCGATCACGACAGGCACGAACCAGGCCGTCACTTCATCGACCAGCTTCTGGATCGGCAGCTTTGCCCCTTGCGCTTCCTGCACCATCCGGATGATGCGCGACAGCATCATGTCGGCGCCAACGCCCGTTGCCTCGAAGCGGAAGGAGCCGGAGCCGTTGACCGTACCGCCGATGACGGTGGCACCAACGCCCTTTTCGACCGGGATCGGCTCGCCCGAGATCATCGCTTCGTCGACGGCGCTTGCGCCATCGATCACCCGGCCATCGACCGGAATGCGCTCGCCGGGCCTGACCACTACGACATCACCGAGTTTCACGTCGGAGAGCGCCACGTCGCGCGTCGCGCCGCCGCGCTCGACCCGGGCTGTCTTCGCCTGCAGCCCCGCCAGCTTGCGGATGGCTGCCCCCGTGCGGCCCTTGGCCCGGGCCTCGAGCAGCCGCCCGAGCAGGATCAGCGAGACGATGACGGTTGCGGCTTCATAATAGACATGCCGCGTATCCACCGGCAGCAGGCCTGGCGCAAAAGTCGTCACCAGCGAATAAAGATAGGCGGCCCCGGTGCCGATAGCGACCAGCGCGTTCATGTCGGGTGCGAGCCGCAAGAGCGCCGGAATGCCCTTCACATAAAAGCGCCGGCCGGGACCAACGAGCACCGCCGTCGCCAGTGCAAATTGCAGCAGATACAGCGAGTTGCCGGGGAAAACATCCATCAGGACATGATGCAGCGGCGGATAGATATGCGCGCCCATTTCGACGACAAAGAGCGGCAGGGTGAGCACGAAGGCAATCAGGAAATCACGCTTGAGCCCTGATATTTCCTTCTCGCGCCGCGCCTCGCGGCCATCGACGGCCGCCCTTGCCGAACCCGCCCGATGGTTCGGCACAGCAGCTGCCGCAACGCCTTTTTTGCCGCCGTCGTCCGTTGCCCCTTGCAGCGGGTTGAGGTCAGCGGCAGCGGCACCGCCCTCGGAAGAAGCGGTGTCCGCATCGCCCGACAGACGGACGACATAGCCGACCTTGGTGACGGCAGCGGCGAGGGCCGGCAGCGCCTGAACGCCGCCCAGCACCTTCACCATCGCCTCGCCTGTCGCCAGATTAACGCTCGCCGTCTCGACCGACGGCACGGATTTCAGCGCCTTCTCGACCCTTGAGACGCAAGAGGCACAGGTCATGTCCTCGACCTCGAGCACCAGCGTTTCGGCCTTGGCCTCGTAACCGGCCTTGTCGATCGCGGCCAGCAAGGCGCTTGCCGAAAACCCGGCAGCCGTCGTGACGCTCAGCGTCTCGGTCGCAAAATTTACCGTACTTTCGGCGACGCCCGGCACGGATGCCGCAGCCTTCTCAACCCGTCGCACACAAGATGCGCAGGTCATGCCCTCGACGGGCAAAAGGATCGTCTGGTTCGTATTCTTGGCCCCATCGGGCCTGGACTGCATATTCATAGCGGTCACCTCCGCCACCTTACATGGACCTTCCCATCATGGGAGGGTCAAGGGGGAGGGTGACGATTTCTTGCAGGGCACCCTCAAAGGGCGGCTTCACCTCCCCTCAAGGGGGAGGTGGGGGCTCGGGCAGTCGCATGCTTCAGCAATCCTGGATATTGTGGTTAACCGATCACTTCACCTCTGCCCTGCCAAGACAGGGCGCGGTTTTCGTCATAGCCTTCCATCCTCAAAACCCTGCAGTTGCGGTCTTCGCGCCAGGCGGAAGACATTGAGACGGAGATTGCCGATGTCCTTGTTGCGTGCCGCGTTGTCCCCGCTCTTGGTGTTGGCTCCGTGCCGCCGCGCGCTTGCCGCCGCCATGCTGTCGCTGCTTGCGGCCTGCCAGGCGCCACCCGCACCGCAGATCCACAGCGTTCTCAACCAGTATTCGCTCGCCGAGATCACGGTCGACTATTCGAGGCTGAACCAGCCGCTCCTGGTGTCGGATCTGGAGGGGGACATCAACCGCTCGGTTTCGTCTTCCGCGGTCGATGGGCTCGGAACGCGGCTCGGGCTGACCAACCAGGCGGCCAAGCAGGCAGCCATGCAGCAGGCGATTAATGCGCATATTACCCCGCATGTGCGCGACCAGCTAACGCCGCTGTTCAAAGGCACGCGCCCGGCACGCGCCGAAATCGTCGTCTATTCCGTCTTCCTCCGCAGCCGGCTCAGCCTGCAGCAGCTGACTGGAGCGGAAGTCACGATCGACGGGGTCCGGCGGCCGAACGGGCCGCAGCTGGTTGCGGGGCTTCGCATCTATGACCTGCAGACCGGCGAGCCCCTGCAGGAGATCCCGCCGATCACCAAGACCGATGACGGCTCGATCACGGTCGCCAGCAGCGGTCCCAAGGCGCCCGAATACGGCACCTCGCCCCGGCTCAACAAGCTCTCCTTCGACTTTGCCCGCGAGGCGGCCTACGCGCTTTCGAACGCGCCCTCTGCAGCCGGTTTCGGCCCCGGCTCTGGCACCGGCCTGGGCCTTGCCCCTGGTGGGAGCGACGTGAAGACACTGTGGTCGATGCAGAAGGTGGAGTGAAATGAGCCGGGAAATGAGGCTGATGGCGGTGAGCATGATCTCGTCGGTCGAATGGTGCTGCCGGATGCGTGGATGCGGCCGGAGTTGTGGGGGTGATAGGGGCAGGTGCCTGAGGCACAGGTCAAACACAAAGGCGTTCATGCCTTGCCGCCAGGCTCGAAATTCGTTACATGTAACGGAAGCTCAGGGAGATACATCATGGCTGCATCTGTCAGCAGGCGCGTGCAGAAGAGGCGTGAGAGCCTGCGGGCGCAGGGGTTGCGTCCCGTCCAGATCTGGCTACCAGACACACGGAGTTCCGGATTTGCGGAGGAATGTGCGCGACAGGCGAAGCTGACAGCTGAGATGGACGCGGCGGATGGAGATCTGAACGCCTTCCTCGATGAGGCCCTGGCGGATCTTGGTGAAACTGCACAAGAGCCGCATGCGTGAGACGCGGAGATCTGGCCACTGTCGCGATGTCCGGCGACTTCGGCAAGCCGCGTCCGGCGCTCATTATCCAGAGCGACAGGTTTGCCGACACTGGGACGGTCACAGTGCTTCTCGTCACGAGCACAGACGTTGAAGCGCCCCTCCTCCGCGTGCTGGTTCAGCCTGACGCGGAGAATGGCCTCATTCAGCCGTCCTGGGTTATGATCGATAAGGCCATGTCAGTGAAACGTGAGCGTATAGGGCGGGTTATCGGTCGGGTCCGAGACGAGACAATGCAGACGGTGACGCGAAATCTCGCCGTGTTTCTGGGAATGGGATAACCGGAAAAGGTTTCCTCTCAGCGATCGACCATCCCTACCGCCGCTCCTCACCCACATGCATGGGCCAGTCCACCACGTAATTCTCGAGATCTTCGACATCGAGGCCCTCTTCGGAAATCGTGCGGCCGCGGGCGGAGATGCCGGCCTGATGCACGGTTTCGGGGTCGCCCGAGACCAGCGGGTGCCACCAGTAGAGGTCGAGGCCTTCGTCGATCAGGCGGTAGCCGCAGGTCGGCGGAAGCCACTGGATTTCGCGCAGGCCCTGCAGTGTCAGTTGGATGCAGTCGGGCACGGTGGCCTGGCGGTTTTCGTAGTCGGAGCAACGACAGCTGTCGCCGTCGAGCAGGCGACAGGCAACCGAGGTGAAGACGACCTCGCCGGTGTCCCAGTCCTCCAGCTTGTTGAGACAACAGAGGCCGCAGCCGTCGCAGAGGCTCTCCCATTCGGCATTGCTCATCTCGGCGAGCGTCTTGGTTTTCCAGAAGGGTTGTTCGGTCATCGGCTCGTTCAACTGACTGTCGTTTCCAGGGGCATTGGCGCTTTATGATCACAGCCCCGGCGGTTGCCCGCTTCGGGCCGGTGGCAGGGGTGCAACGCTTGTCGTCAAAAGCGCGCCCTCACCTCGACCGGGTTCACCATGGCCCGTGAAACCGCTTGTTCTTTGGCGGCAAATCGCCCATCACTCATGGAAGACGACATGCCCCTTGATCCCCTGGGTCCTGATCCCAATCGGCGGGCGCGTCAAGGGAGCGGACAACAAGTTTTCGGGAAAAGCCACGGTGGCCGATAGCGACAAGCCTGACGATCTGGACCCGGTTGAGCGCCTGGGCGCTGCCGACGGAGACGATCGGCTAACCTCCGCGCGGCCCGAGGCAAAGGCCCAAAAGCCGCAGAAACTGAAGCGCCACGTCTTCCTCAAGATCGACAGCTGGCTCGATTCAACCCTGTGGAACGCCGGCTATGATCTGGCTGAGACCTGGGAGGAGATCAGCATCTTCTTCCGCCGCTTCCGTGTGCGGGGGCTGAAGAAGCTTGGCTTCGAGATTGCCGGCGAAGCCATGACGCTCGGTACCGCCGGTATGGTCGTTTTGCTGGCGCTTGCCCAGCCGGCCTTCGAGGAGACGAAGAAAGACTGGCGCAACCACGACAATTTCGCCGTCACTTTCCTTGATCGCTACGGCAATACGATCGGGCATCGCGGCATCATTCACGAGAATTCCGTGCCGGTCGACGAGCTGCCGGACCATCTGGTCAAAGCCGTGCTGGCGACCGAAGACCGCCGTTTCTTCGAGCATTTCGGCATCGATTTCTTCGGCCTTGCGCGCGCCATGAGCGAGAATGCCAAGGCCGGCGAAGTGGTCCAGGGCGGTTCGACGCTGACGCAGCAGCTGGCGAAGAACCTCTTCCTCACCAATGAGCGGTCGATCGAGCGCAAGATCAAGGAAGCTTATTTGGCGCTCTGGCTCGAGGCGAACCTCTCGAAGAAAGAGATCCTGTCGCTCTATCTCGACCGCGCCTATATGGGCGGCGGCACGTTTGGCGCGGCCGCGGCCTCGCAATTCTATTTCGGCAAGAACATCACCGAGGTGACGCTGGCGGAAGCGGCCATGCTCGCCGGCCTCTTCAAGGCGCCGGCAAAATATGCGCCGCATGTCAACCTGCCGGCAGCGCGCGCGCGCGCCAATGACGTTCTGACCAACATGGTGCAGAGCGGGCTGATGACCGAGGGCCAGGTGGTCGCGGCGCGGCGCAACCCGGCCTCCGTCATCGACCGCGACGAAAAGGAAGCGCCCGATTTCTTCCTCGACTGGGCGTTTGAGGAAGTGCAGCGGATTGCCGCCCGCTTCAAGGATCACACGCTCGTCGTGCGCACCACGATCGATCTTGGCCTGCAGCAGGCAGCGGAAGAGGCGGTTGCCTCGTCGCTGCGCGAATATGGCGAGAGCTACAATGTCCGCCAGGGCGCGCTTGTGATGATCGAAGGCGGCGGCGCAGTCCGGGCCATGGTCGGCGGACGGGACTATGGCGAAAGCCAGTTCAACCGCGCCACACGGGCGCTGCGCCAGCCGGGCTCGTCCTTCAAGATGTACACCTACGCGCTTGCCATGGAGAACGGCTATACGCCCGAGACTGTCGTGACCGACGGCCCCGTCTCCTGGGGCAACTGGAGCCCGCAGAATTACGGCCGCAGCTATTCCGGCCGGGTGACCATGGAAACGGCGCTGGCGAAATCGATCAACACGATCCCGGTGCGGCTCGCCAAGGAAAAGTTCGGCATCGACGCCATCATCCAGACCACCAAGGCCATGGGTGTGGAGACGCCGATCAAGAAGGATGTGACCATTCCGCTCGGCACCGCCGAAGTGACCGTCATGGACCAGGCAACCGCCTATGCGGTGCTGCCGGCCGGCGGCAAGGCCTCGCGCCGGCACGGCATTGCCCAGATCAGCAATTATGCCGGCGAGGTGCTCTATGAATTCGAGCGCGACGCACCGGTGGCCGAGCAGATCCTGACCGAGCAAGCCGCGCTCTACATGAACCAGATGATGACCAAGATCCCCTATATCGGCACGGCGCGGCGCGCCGCTGTCGACGGGGTCTTGACCGCCGGCAAGACCGGTACGACGCAGGCTTACCGCGACGCCTGGTTCGTCGGCTATACCGGCAACTACACGGCCGCCGTCTGGTTCGGTAATGACGACTATACCTCGACCAACAACATGACCGGTGGCTCGCTGCCGGCGATGACGTTCAAGAAGCTGATGGATTACGCCCATCAGGGCATCGACCTGAAGCCGATTTTCGGCATCGACCAGCCCATGCCGGAACGGGAAGAAAAGCCTGAAGTGGCCGACGCCGCCAATCCGGATGCGCTGCCGCCGATGGTGCGCCCGCGCTCGCTTTCGGCGCAATCGACACGGCTGATCCGCGACATGGCTGCACGGCTGAAGGCAGCGGAGGCGCTTGCCGCACCCGCCGCCGGCACCGCCCAGGCGGCCGTCGAGCCGCAAACGACCGGCGCAACCACACGTTAAGACAATTGCAGGTTTACGGGTGGGTAACGAGCCCGCCCCTGATCTGCGACGTCGACAGGTCTGATTCGGCTGTCCTTGCGCCCGTTACCGCCCGCCAAAGCCGCCGGACACCCAATACCATCCTGAATTGAAACAGCTTTGCGCGGCGACCGCGCAGATCAGCGCGCAGATTTACGTTTCATTCACCATAGGCTCTTTGTTCATCCATGATTTCTCGTATTGGCACAGGGCCTTCACCCCAAATTAAGGGGGCCGCCCCTAGCTTGGCCTCGTTTTCGAATGACCCATATTTCAATCGGTGATTGGACATCCATGATGAGATGGCTCGGACTTCCCGCACGACCCCGCCTTACGGTGGAGCAATATGCGGCCTTTCTGGAATCCCGGGCCCCACTGCGCAGCCGAATGTTGCGTGCTGCCGTGTTCTGTGTCCTCGTCTTCTATCTCGGCTGTTTTCTTTTCGATCTCTGGTTGCTGGGCGATGTCACCATGCTGTCGGCGACGCTGCGCTTCGGCGTCATGCTGCCGATCGCCATCGGCCTTCTCGCCTATATCGGTGCCGACCATCCGGTGGAGAAGAAGGAGATCGCCGCGATCCTGGTGGCGCTCTTTGCCAATGTCTGCTGGTGCGTGATCCTGGTGTCGAGTTCGAGCCCCGGCGTGCTCACCTATTTCTACGCCGCGACGAGCTTCCAGATGGCGATCACCATTGCAGCCGCCTCGCCCTTCCGGCCGGCGCTGCGCGCCAGCATCTTCACCTTCTGCCTGAACTATTCGGCGATCTGGTTCATCGAGGGCGCCACGCCCTCCTATGTGATCCAGCATCTGGCAGTCTACATGCCGACCGTCATCATGACGCTGCTCGTTTCCTACCAGCTTGAGGTGGAGGCGCTGACCAGCCATCTGCAGATGGAAGAAAACGAGGCGCTGAAACGCGAACTCTCCCGCCAGAACAAGGATCTGGCCCGGCTGTCCGTCACCGATCCGCTGACCCGCCTGTCAAACCGCCGCGGCACCGAGATGGAGCTGACACGGTTGATGGCCGAGACGCCGGATGCGGCGAGACGCGTGGTGCTGCTGGTGGCCGATGTCGACCACTTCAAGGCCTATAACGACGCCTATGGCCATGGCGCCGGCGACGACTGCCTGAAGCGCGTCGCGCGCGCCATGCGCCGGGCGCTACCGATCGAAGCCCACCTCGCCCGCCATGGCGGCGAGGAGTTCGTGGCGATCATGGCGGATGCCGATCCGGATACCGCAGCAGCCCTTGCCGAAAGCCTGCGCCGGGCCGTGCGCCAGCTTGGCGTCGCCCACGCCTATACCGGCGACCGCAATGCGCATGTCACGATCAGCGTGGGTGCCGCCTGCGGGCCGATCCAGCGTGAGGGCGATTTCGAACGCCTGCTGGACGCCGCCGACCGGGCGCTCTACGCCGCAAAGGGCGACGGCCGCAACAGCTGGCGTGTGAGCGTGCCGGATGAGGCAGAGCGCGTGGTGGCGTGAGTAATATTCAGGCCGGAAGACTAGGACAGTGCCGCCGCATAGCTATCCATGGACGGCACTAGTCAGCATTCCTCATGCAATCGGCGGTCCAACGAGATCGATGGCGTGCGCGCCACAGATCTGGGCCAGCGCCTGCTGTTGCTCGGGGGTCGGCGGCAGTTGCTCGGGCAGTTCATCGGTTTCGGCCGGTTGGGCTGCGGCACGGACCATGTCCTCGAAGGGACCATTGGTGATCGTGAGGAAGCGGCCGTGGTCCGACAGGACCCGGAAGGTATGGACGCTGCCCTTTGGCATATGGATGGTGTCGCCCTTGACGGCCTCGGTCACCTGGCCCTCGCACTGAAAGCGGAACCGGCCTTCCAGGATGAAAAAGGTTTCGCTTTCCTGATGGTGCACATGCAGAGGCGGCCCGAAATCCTTGGCCATGCGATGTTCGATGATCGACATGCGTTCCGCGTTGTCTGACTGCTTCAGATGGATCAGCAGATGGGCGTTCATAAACCAGAGACTATCGGCATTTGCGGTCATTTTTCTATTCCTTTCGTTGCTTTGGTGGGGCGTGTTGAGCCACGCGCTCCAGCATTGGTTTTGCATGATGTTGGTCAGGCCAATTCGGTCCTGGAGCTTTTGAAAGCGCGCATTTGGCGGGCGTGAAACCAGCGACGCGGCTCCTCGCCCGAAGACGGGATGTCCTGTCGAAAGTCAGCTCTGCCAAAGGCATGATCGGCGTGAGCGCCGACACGAACCCGGCAGGTCTGCGTGTGGCGAACCCTTGAGATCGCCGTGACGACGAAGGCTTTCATGTTCTTCTCCGAGACCCGATGTTGGTGCGCCCGGTTTATCAAGGAACCCTGAAATGATAAGACCGATCATCGAGCATCATTGTATGGAAGAACGACCATGCGGTCCGTCGACCCGTTGGAAGGCCTCGCGTCCTTCATCACTGTCGCGAAGCATCTGAGCTTCACCAAAGCGGCGGAGGAACTGGGCATGTCGCGGGCCACGGTGGGCGCTCAGGTTCAGGCGCTCGAGGCCAAGCTCGGTGTTCGACTTTTGCAGCGCTCAACACGCGCTGTGGTCCTAACCGAAGCCGGGGCCGCCTATTTCCAATCACTGATCGGCATCATTCCGCAGGTCCGCGAGGCCGAGCGTGCGGCACAGAGCTATCAGGAAGAGGTGGTCGGCCGGCTGAAAATGACCGTGCCACCCGAGTTCGCGCAGATGCACATGGCTCCGATCATCGCCGAGTTCCTCAAGCGCAATCCTTCCGTCTCCATCGACGTCACCTTCTCCCACCGGGCGATCAATTTGATCGATGAGGGCTATGATCTGGCCATTCGCGGGACCATTGTCCTCGAGCCCAATCTCATCACCCGCCATATCGGCGATTCACCGCTCATCATTTGTGCCGCGCCTGAATACCTCGAAAAGCATGGTGCGCCGACAGAGCCCATCGAACTTGCGGACCACGCATGCCTGCACTTTTCCGGCCTGCGCTGGGGCAATGTTTGGGTGCTCAAGAGGGACGGTCTGACGCTGCGCATCCCCATCGTGCCTCGGTATCTCGCCAATGACGGCATTACGTTGAGAGATGTGGCCGTTGCCGGCGCCGGCCTCACGCTGCTGCCGATGTTCGAGATCGGGCCAGAGATCCGGGACGGTCGTCTTGTTCGTGTGCTCGACTCATGGGAGATCGGCTCGGTGCCCATACATGCCGTCTATCCGGCCAACAAGAACATCGCGTCGAAGGTCAGGCGTTTCACGGACTTTCTGGTGAAACGATTGCCGCAGGACGCCTTCTCCTAACAGGGCAAACGCGTCGTTCGCGATCCCTGCAGCAAGCCTCAGTCTTTCGCGCCGATCGGATACAGAAACAACCGTGTCTTGCGGCTGTCCGACAGTTCCCAGATCTCGTCCGGGTCGATATCCGGCACGGCGAAGCTGTTGGAGACGAAGAGGCTGCCGGGTTTCATCTCGGTCGAGAGCTTTTGCCACAGCGCCGCCATGGGGGCGGGAGAAAGGAAGGCGTAGACGATGTCTTCCTGTGAGACATCCGTCTTCCAGAGGTCCCCGCGGCGGATCTCGCCCTTGCCGGTGAGGACCGAGAGAAGGCGGGCGGCGAGATAGACGGCGGGGGCGTTTTCCACCCCGCGCGCCCGCCTGCCCTCGCCATAGAGTGCGCGGACCACACCGCCCAGCCCGCAGCCGAGATCGAGCACGCGGGTCGCGCCCCGATCCCGCATCATGTCTGTCAGTACCGAGGCGGTCTCGCGGTTGGTGAGGTAGAGCGGCACGCGGCCGCGCGTGGTGTTGGAAAAGACGAGCGCCAGCGCGAGAAAGGCAAGACCGAAGGGCCAGGCGGGCAGATTGCCGATGAGGAAGGCGGAGCCCATGGCGAGCGGGAAGAGGAAGGCGATCAGGAGCCACCACCGGGCAAGACCGAGAGCCCGGGTGATGCCGGCGGCGATCAGGCCCTGCAGCACAAGGGCAATGGCGATCAGCGGCAGGCGCTCCACCGAGGTCGACAGCGGCGCTGTTACGGCCGCCACGACCGGCAAGGCCACGACCTGGGCCAGGAACGCGCCGAGGATCGGCGTCTTGCGGAAGAGTACGAGCATCGGGTCTCCGGAGGCATTGCGTGTGCGCGACACTGGCAGGGGGTGGGGTGATTCTCAAGGGCCGCGGTTCGCCCTCGCCTTCGGGGTGAGGGTGGGGTGAGGCTTCGCGGTGGGTGGTCTTTGAGGGGGATTGGCCCGTGTGTCACCCCCACCCGCCGCTTCGCGTCGACCTCCCCCCCCCCTCAAGGGGGAGGTGGATGGCTTGCGCCGGGCTGCCACGGCTGGCATCGTCTGAGGCTGAACCTTGCCGTGCCCGGATGTGTCGGCGGGGTGGTCACTCTCGAGGAAAACGCATGGATTTCATGAGGCTGCTGAAGTCGCTGGAGGAGTTGCTCTATGAGCTCGTCTCCTGGCTGGTCTTCTATCCCCTCACCTTCTGGCGGGCGCTGACGCGGCCGCTCAGCATGATGCGCTATGCGGATATCGAGCTTAGCGACCGGCTGGAAGATCAGTATGACGACACGGTGAGCCCGCCGCTTTTTCTGCTGATCACGCTGCTTCTCTCCCAGGCCCTGTCGACGGCCTTTCCGTCGACGAGTGCGGCCTCTGCCGAGGCGGCGGCGCTGACGCATTCGACCTCCAACCTGTTGATCGCGCGCGGCGTGATCTTCGGGATCTTTCCTATGGCGATGGCGGTGACCCTGCTCAAGCAAAAGCGGGTGCCGGTGACGCGATCGACGCTCCGGCCGCCTTTCTTCAGCCAGTGCTATGTGGCTGCTCCCTTTGTCTTTCTCGTCGGACTGGCGGTCGACCTGCTCGCCATGCCGGGCGGTCGGGGTCTGGAGCTTGGCGCGCTTGCGCTCGCCATCGCCATCTTCTGGTATGGTCAGGCGCAGCTTCGCTGGTTTCGGCAGGATCTCGGGATCGGCTTTTTGAAAGCGGGCGCGCTTTTTCTCCTGGCCTTTATCCTGGCAACGATCTGTTCGCTTGCCATCGCGGTGGCGGTTGCCACCCAGCTGCCGCGCTGGAATGCCTGAAGACCAGGATTGGCAGGATCAGTGACGGCGTTCGGCGTCAGCAGACGGTGGTGCGCGCGGCGCGAGCACCCGGTCGACTTCCGCCTCCAGAAGGACCTTCTCGCGGCTGTCGAAATCACGGAAGCCATGAATGGCGGCATGTGACCACAGGATGCGGCCGGAGAGGAGCGGCGCATCGACCGTAGCAATCAGATGCCCGTTCATCGCCACGTCGAAGGTGACGAAGTTCTGGCCGCGCATTTCACTTTGCGCGACATTGGCAATCTGCATACGGCGCTCCGCCAAAGCTCCCCCCAAACTCCTTAAGGCCCCCGCTTATGCAGGGGTTTCGAATGTCCTTATATACAGAAACACCCGCGCCGGTTGGGTCTTTTTGGATTTTTCCAGTCAAAAATTGCAGGCCAAACGCCGGGCGGTGTTGGGGCGCCCGGCGTCTTCCTGGCGTGCGGCTCGTTTGGTCTTTCCACGCCATCAGCGGCTGTCGCGACGCGCCTGACTGTCTTTGACGAATTGCGAGACGCGGCCGACCTCCATCGGATTGACGAGATCCGGGCCACGCTTGTTGGGCACGGATCGCATGCCCTTCTTCGCGCGGCGGGACGCTGGTCGGTTCGGCCTGCTTGCGGCACGGCGCATCTCCAGCGCCTTTTCGGCATTGCGCTTCAACTCATCGCGGGACGAGAAGCGCTTGCGGCGGGCGACTTCGGCATTAACGCGCTGGAGGGCGGCGGAAAGGGCCGCGAACTTCTCGCGACTGCCGGCATTTTCGGCAGCAGGCTTGGCACCTGACGGCGCCGCCTTGCCGCGCATTTCGCGGCGCTGGCGGCTCGCGATATCACGGGCGCGGTCCCGCCGGTCGCGCAGGGTCTTGCGCAGGTTGGAAAGGTCCTCATCCGTGCCTTCGGCGAGGGTCGGATGCCGCGAGGCCTCCACGAGTTCCTTCTCGGTCTCGTCGAGAAGTCGCAATTCCATCCGGCGTGCCTGGGCCATATCGGTCTCCCTTGTTCATGTATTCATCACGATAACAATGGGATAACGGGAGGGCTCAAGCATGAGTTCCGCCCGATCGGAACCGGGCGGTTGACATTCGGGTGAACGAGACTTGATCCCCGGCAGGCCTCAGACCTTCACATATTTGCGCCAGTCGTGCTCTTCCTTGAAGCCCAGGACATCGCGGATCTTGGCGTTGGAGAGCGGGGCAGCAAAGCCGTCGAGATCGCCCGTGATCGGCGTGTTGGGCGCCCACTTGGCCAGGAACTCGCGGGTCGGCACGGTCGCCGTGATCGTGTCGTTGACAGCGTTGAAGACCTGGAAGCCGAGGCCGTCCTTCGCCACGCAGAGATCGACGATCTGGCCAAGATCGCGGGCGTCGATATAGGACCAGGCATTGCGCTTGCGGCATGGCGGATCGGCGAGATAGCCGGGGAAAGCCGCGTAGTCTTCCGGCGCGATGACATTGCCGATCCTGAGTGCGTAGACGTCGATGCCGTAGCGCATGGCGAAGGCACGCGCGGTCTTTTCATTGACCACCTTGGAGAGGCCATAAGAGTCCATCGGGTCGGTGTCGTAATCTTCGGTCAGCGGGAATTCGTGATAATCCTTGTCGCCTTCGGCAAAGCAGACGCCATAGGTGGTTTCCGACGAGGCGATGATGACCTTTTTGATGCCGAGCTTGGCCGCGGCCTCGATGACATTGTAGGTCGAGACGGTGTTCTCGGCGAAGGTCTTGTTGTCAGGATGCATCAGGATGCGGGGCACGGCGGCGAAATGCACGACCGCATCGACCGGCTTCGGGCCACCCGCCTCTTCATAGCCGTCATAGCCAAAATGGCAGGACAGAGCGTTGAAGACTTCGCCCGGATCGGTGACGTCGGTCAGGAGCGTGTGCACGCCCGGCACGTCAAGCACGGCGCGGTCGACATTCAGCACCTTGTGGCCCTTGTCCAGGAGGTAGGGCACGACATGGCGCCCCGCCTTGCCGCTGCCGCCGGTAAACACGATCCGCTTGCCCATGGTGATCCTCCTCGAAGATTGGTTGTCTGACGACCAGATAGCGCGGCGTGAGGAAAAGGGTAAGGGGGAAAGCGGTGTGTTCCGGCTTCAGGGAACCTCAGCCGCAGCCCCCGTGTTTATGCCGTCACACCCAACCCAGGAGAGATGCCGTGAAACTCGAGGATTTTGCAGAGAGAGAGCCCAGGTTCATTCTGGAGGAATTCTTTTCCGGCACGCTGCGCGGCTGGGGTGTGACCATCGGTCGGCTCGGCGGCTTCCAGAACCGCTTTACCATTGACGCCCGCGGGCGCTTCGACCCGGAGGCAAATGTCCTGTCGCTGACGGAGGACTATTTCTTCGATGACGGCCATTCCGACACCCTGACCTGGACGATCCTCAAGCGCGAGGAGAACCGTTACGAGGGGCGCGAAACCCTGATCGACGGCGTGGCCGAGGGCGACCAGGCAGGCTCTGCCTTCCGCTGGCAATATGCCCGCGACGTGCCGGATGCCGATGGTGCAAAGACCCGTTTCGGCTTCGACGACTGGTTCATCCTGCATGACGAAAAGCATATGAGCGTGCATGCGTCGCTGACCAAGCTCGGGGTCGAAGTGGCGACGATCGAGGCGTTTTACGAGAGGGTGGGCTGAGCGCCAGGCGGGGATTGGACGGCCGAAGCGGTCTTGACGGCTTCGCGCCCCCTTCCCATTTCCGCTTCGACACCACAGGAGGATGACGATGGGACTGTTCGACGGATTGCTGGGCCATGGATCGAGCGTCGACCCGGGCGATCTTGCCAAACGCCTGGACGGCGTGTTGATCGACGGCGAGCAGGTTTCGCTTGCCTTCAAGGTCATCCGCGATGTCTTCGTCTTTACCGACAAGCGGCTGATCCTGATCGACGTGCAGGGCATCACCGGTTCCAAGGTGGACTATATGTCGGTGCCCTACCGGGCCATCACCCGCTTCTCCGTCGAAACCGCTGGCACCTTCGATCTCGACAGCGAGTTGAAGATCTGGGTTTCCGGCGCGAATGACCCGGTGACGAAGACTCTGAAGAAGGGCACGGATGTGCGCGGGATCCAGCGGGCGCTGGCGGCGGGGGTTTTGCGATAGCCGGCCCGAAAAACTCACTCATGTTGGGAAATCGCCCCTCACCCTGCCCTCTCCCCGCAGGCGGGGAGAGGGTGGAGCAAGCGGTCTCGATCTCGGCCTAATGCCCGCGTGCGGGGAGAAGGTGCCGGCAGGCGTATGAGGGGCTGTTGTCCATCTTTGCTTTGCACCTCCCCCACACCCCCAAACTTCCCTCACTCCCGAATCAGTGATACCCCTCGGGCACTGCCGCCTGGCGTTCTGCGCCCGTGTCCTCAAGGTTTCGTCCCGCCCGTGTTTCGTGTTCCGCTCATCGTCGCCACTGCGCTGATCATCGCCTTTGCCGGCGGGATCCTGTCGGCGCTTTCGATGCTGAATGCGTCCGTTGGTTTCGGGGCGATCGAGGTTGCGGGATGGCGGGCGTTTCCGGCGGCGCAGACGGCGGCGGCGGATCCTTATGCCAAGGCGCATCGGGCGAAGGGCGGGCGGCTGCTTTATGGATCGGCGGAAGGTTTGCAGTTTACGGCCGCGCGAGATGCCCAGGGGCTGACGCTGACGGGCACCTGTTCTTACCGGATGAGCGGGCGGACGCCTGCAACGCGGCTGTGGACTCTGTATGCCGCGGATGCCGATGGAAATCGGCTCAATGCGGGCGCGGAGCTACCGACGGCGAAGAATTCGCAGACGGTTCTGAGGCGTCGCGACGGGTCCTTTGACATCGTGATCTCGCGCACGGCGAAGGCTGGGAATTGGCTTGCCATTCCCGATGCCGGGGCCTTTCAGCTGGTGCTGACGCTGCTCGATACGCCGGCTGCGGCCTCCACCGGCCTGTCGGGCCTGTCGATGCCAGTGATCGAGCAGGTCGGATGCGGCCAATGAGCAAGTTTCTTTATGCCGTGCTGACCGGCCTTTTCGGCGCCGTGCTGCTGCACATCATCATCATTCTCGGCGTGCCGCATTTCACCGGCCGCGACGCCTATACCCGGGTGACGTCGGAAGGCGTGCCCTTCGTCTTCCATGCGCTTTCGGCAGCGCCGGATGCGGCCGGGCTTTCCAGCCTCGATCCCTATCTCCGGGTCGCGGTCTGCCATTTCGACATCGAGCGTCAGCCGCTGTCGCTCGTCGCACTGGGGGGCGGCGTGGACTTCTGGTCGGTCGCGCTTTACGACCGGGATGCCAATGAGGTGTTTTCGATGAACGACCGCACCTCGGTCGCTGGCGATCTCGATGTGCTGGTGGCGACCCCCGTGCAGGTGGCGCAGCTTCGCAAGACACCGATCGCGGCGCTTGCCGAGACGATCCTTGTCGAGCATCCGGGAACGGAAGGCTATGTGGTGCTGAGGGTTCTTGCCCCGCAGGAAAGCTATGAGGCGGATGCGAAGGGCTTTCTGGCGGACGCCGAATGCCTGCCGTTTACCGGGCGCTGATCAGGGCTAAGCTCAGTGCAGCGGCGCATCGGCGATGACGCTGCCGAGGCGGATGACCATCTTGCGATCGAAGAAATGCGGTCTTGCGAACATCCAGTCCAGCGCTTCCGTCGATGTCCAGGGGCGCTTGTAGGGGCGAACCGAGGTCAGGGCCTCGAAGACATCGCAGACGGTGCTGAGGCGAACCGGCACACTCAGATCCTTCTGCTTCAGTCCCAGCGGATAACCGGAGCCATCCAGCGCTTCGTGATGCAGGCGGCAGATATCGAGCACGACGGGCGGCAGGTCCGGATAGGACTGGAGCAGGCGATAACCGGCTTCCGGATGATTGCGGATGACGAGGCGCTCCTGGTCGGTGAGCTTGCCGGGCTTGGTCAGGATCTCGCTTGGGATGAGCAGTTTGCCGATATCGTGCAACATGCCGGCGACGCCGAGGATGCCGGTGGTTTCCTCATCCATTTCGAGCGAGCGCGCCAGAAGCGTCATCATGCCGCTCACCGCGAGCGAATGCACATAGGTCGTTTCGTCCTTGCTCTTCAGCCGAGTGACTTCGAGCGCAACGACCGTGCTATCCGACCAGATGCCGGCATTGTCTTCCGCGGCCTGGGTCAGATGCGCCATATCGACGGAGCGGCCGGCAACGAGATCGCCGAGGCTTGCCTTCAACGCCTTGGCCGATTGGGAGATTTCATTGCGCACCTCGGCACGGGCCCGATCGGACTTGGACTTCGATGGCCGAGCCTCGGGAGCGCGGCCGTCCGGGTCGAGGCCCAGCAGCACATTGATCGACACCTCGACGGCAGAGGTCGCCATGATGTCGTTCAGTTCGGCGTCGGTCTTGATGAGAAAACGGCGTTGCGCGAATTCCCGGCTGGGACAGGCAACGCTCTCAACGAACATGCCCTTGCGGATGCGGTCCTTGGCAATCTTCACCAGCATTTAAGTCAGCGGCGCTCCGCGAGAGACAGGACCTGAAGCAGGGCCTGGAGGCATTGCAGTGATATACCGCAATTTCATGGTTTATTGTATGTTATAAAAGTAATTGATACTCCGTGAATGACTTCGCCGACGTCCACAGATTGTGCACAACGCCAGCGAGCCAACCGGATCTTGCTGCGATGAGGTTTGAAACGCCAAGCCTTTGACGCGCGCGCGGCCTTGCTCGATGACGCGGCCCAACTGGGTTCAGAGAGCGCCTGGAGCGAAGCCCCACTCTTCAGTAGGGCCGACGACCGGGGCCGAACACGGGGCCTTGCGGTGCAGGCAATGCCGGCAGGGTCGGCAGTTCCACCCGTGGCCAGATGGCGTTGGGGTCCAGCCGCTCGTAGCGAATGCCGGTGAAGAAGAGGATCTCAGCCTTGTGGCCGCCCGTGCGGACGGCGCGGCGCGCGAGGTTCAGCCGATCCGAAATCCTGATGATATCCGCCATGCTCGTCTCCTTTCGAGAAGAAAGATCGAGAGGGTCGAGAGGGTCATCTCGCCCTGCCCTCCGCTTACGAGGGCCGGCACAATCCGGTTCATGTTGCGGAAAGTCACACACAAACCAGGGTCATCTGCGCCTTTCTCCGACGCGTTCCCCCTGTCGCGGTTCACCCCACGAAACGGGGTACGCATATGCCTAATATCGGAAACATGCGGCGAATCGTCTGTCTTGGCCATCCGCCTGTGCACAAGAAGCCATAGGTTAGTTAACAGCTTGCTAACAAATTCGTTCTAATCTGGCGCACATCTGTATTGCGTTGGAGTGGGTAGTCGTGAGCGAACAGTTCAGGGAGCTTGAGAGGCCGGCCGGCGCGCGGAACAAGGATGTCGTTCTGATGGCCACGGTCACGAGTTTCCAGGCGCTCTCCTTCCCCGGCAAGTCGGAGCTCCGACAATTTGCCGAGTTGTTCCAGCCGCTGTTTGCAGGCTCATCCATGGAAGCCCGGCGCGAGGCCGTGGCGGCGCTCTCGCAGAGCCCGAGCCTGCCGCTTTCGGTCGCGGCCTTCATCGCCAGCCAACCGATCTCGATCGCCGCGCCCTTCCTTGCCGCATCGCCTGCGCTCTCGGACGACATGCTGATCATGATTGCCCGGACGCAAGGTGCCGACCATGCCCGCGCCATCGTCAAGCGCGAGCGGTTGTCGCCAACCGTGATCGACGCGCTGGTGTCGCTGCGCCATGCGCTGCCGCCGCGCCCGGAAAAGGCAAAGGCGGAAGAGGCGAAAGTCGAGCCACCACAAAAGACTGCCCCGTCGAGCTTCGACAAGGTGATGGCGGATCTCGAGATGAGCGATCTGTCGGGCGCGGTTGCACCCCAGAAGACCGTGCCAGAGCCTGTGGCGCGCGAAGAGGCGCTGCGCCAGACCATCAAGCGCATGGCCGCTCAGCAACGCCCGGCGGCCAGCGACCGGCTCGGTCGCCGCCAGGCGACGCCGGTGCAGACGGCGCTTCTCGTTCGCTTTGCGCGCGCCCATGACGGCGGCTTCTTTGCCGCGACGCTGGCCGACATGCTGTCCTCCAGCCGCTGGCTTGCCGAGCGCATCCTGCTCGACATTTCCGGCCGGCAGCTTGCCACGACGCTTGCCGGCGTTGCCATGGACGAGCGCGAGGCGATCTTCATCCTCGAGCACATCTATCCGCATCTCGCACGGCGCGAGAATGATGCGAGCAGGGCGGAAAACCTGCTGTTCAGCCTGGATCCGGATCAGGCCGAGGCCCGGATCGATAGCTGGGTCCGCGCCGACCGTTATACCTTTGCCGGCGAGGAACTGCCGGCCGAGCCGCGCGATGCCGGCGGGCGCGAGACGGCCGCAGCCGTCACCCCGCTTGCTGCGGCCAACCAGGCCTCGCCCAAGCGCCAGCCGGTGGGCGACGAGCATGGGCGCCAGGTCCTCCGGGCGCGCAAGCGGTAAGGGACAAGGCTTCAGCCGTAGAGTAATGGTGGTCGACCTGGGCCTCTGTCGGCGCGGTGGTCACCCCACCCCGGCGCTTTGCGCCGACCCTCCCCCTCAAGGGGAGGGTGGATGCGATGGCCGACGCTGCCGTCAATTCTTCGGATCTGTCAGCACCAGATAGGTGCCGAGATCCTCCACCTCGATTTCGACCAGCCAGAGATCACTGTCGAATTTCTGCTCGCGGGCAATCAGCGCCTCGACGGCCTCGGGTTCAGCGCGTGTCAGGCGCGGCTCGAAGATGCGGTCGTCGCGATCCTGCTCGCAGATCATGGCCTGTGGCGCCGGGCCATACAGCGTCTCCAGGCCATCGCGGAAGCGCTGGCGCACGAAGATCGCACCCGATGCCTCCGAGCCCTTGGCGACGATTGCCGCATAGCCGCCGTCGGAGAAGACGCGGCGGGTGAGTGCGGACACGAAGATGTCGGAGCGGATGCGCATTGGGACGTTCTAGGGGAACGCGGGGTTGGCGTCGAGGGTGAGAGGCGCGCCAAGACGCCCGACAGTGGCAGTCTATGCTAGACGGCGGCCTTGTATGGCTGGACCACGATCTCGTCCGCACGGCGCCTTGCTGCCGCGATGTCGAAACTGTTCTGCATGCGCATCAAGGTGTCTATCGACACGCCGAAGGCTTTTTCGATGCGAAGGGCCATTTCTGAGGACAGACCGGCGCGCTGGTTCAACAAGGCGGAGAGCGCAGCGCGGGTGACGCCCAAGGCAGCGGCCGCAGATGTCACGTTGAGGCCAAGAGGCTCGATGATCTCATGGCGGATGAACTCCCCTGGATGCGCTGGAGACTTCATCCGATATCCCGCTTCGACGGTCATGCGCCACTCCTAGTGATAGTCTTCATAGTCAAGATCCACGATTTCGATCGTGGCCCCATCAATCCGGAAGGTCAGTCGCCAGTTTTTCGTCACGAAGAGGCTCCAGGTGCCTTTCCGGTCTCCAGTCAAACGATGTGCTTTCCAGCTAGGGATGGCCTTGAGCTCGTCTTCACGCTGCATGTCCTGCAGGAAGGACACCATGCGTCGCAGCTTGGGAACGACAGACGGCTGGAGTCCGGACCCATCGTCCGCCTCGATCAAACGCCGCAATCCCTCATGCAACACCGACCGTATCTTCATGACGAAAGATAGGCTCGACGGCGCAAAGCGTCAAGCGACGCTTTACACCTTCACCGCCAGCCGCAGCCCACCCCAATGACGCCCTGCGACGAAGATCGGGGCGGAGATGTCCTTCATCAGGACGAAATTGCCGCCGCCCATGTCGCGGCGGTAGGTCTGGACGAGGAAGGGGGCGGTGGAGCGGCCGGCGGCGAGGCCGACGCGGTCGTTGAAGATGCGGCGGTTGCGGCAGTTGGCCGTATTCCAGACCGTATCGCCCGGGCGCTGCGGCGCGGAGAATTTCTTGTTGTGGGTCGGCAGGTAGCCGTTTTCGTCGATGGCGGCGCAGAAGCCGATGCGGTCTGACGAGGCCGCAATCGGTTCGATGATGGCGGGCAGAACCTGATCGGTGAATTCGGTGAAGGCCGTCATCATCTGCACGGGATCGGTGCCAGGGATCGGGCGGTAGTTGCGATCGAAGAGGTCGCTGGATCTGATGCGGCCGCTGTCGACGGCCTGCTGGAAGACCTGGGCAATGCGGGCGGCGACATCAACGGCGGTGTCGATCCAGTCGCTGTCGGCGGTGCGGATGCCGGCACTTGCGGTCAGTTGGATCAGGGTTTCGGAGAGCGCCACGACCTTGTCGACGCGGCCAGCGGTTTGCTGCAGGTGGTGGTCGGACTGGCGGACTTCCGCGGACATGTCGCTCAAGGTGGCCACGAATTCCGAGCATTGGCGGTCGACCTGGTCGGTCGTCTGGGCCATGGCCGAGGATCCGTCGAGAATGCGGGTGATGACCTGCTCCATGGCGGAGAAGGAATTGTTCATGGCCTGCGAGGTCTCGCGCACGTCGCGGGCGCTGGCGGTTGCACCTCGGCCTGCATCCGTCAGGCGGACGATCTTGACGCGGATCTGATTGAGGGTTTCCTGGATGGCGCCGGTGGCCTGGGAGGTCTGCAGTGCCAGCGCGCGAACTTCGGCGGCGACGACTGCAAAGCCCTTGCCCGCCTCCCCCGCCCTTGCCGCCTCGATGGCCGCATTCAAGGCGAGAAGGTTGGTCTGACGGGCGATCGTGCCGATCTCCTCGGCGACCTTGTCGACCTCGGCGAGCGACTGGGAGAAGCTGCCGATCTCGGTGCCGATCTCCTCAGACGTCGAGACCATGTGGTCGATCTTGTCGACGGCGCCCGTGAGGCGCGTGGCGCTGTCGGTCAGCATGCGGCGCGCCTCGCCGGCCGTCTGGTCGGTCTCGCGCAGGGTGGAGGCTACGTCCCTATTGGTTTCGGCGATGGACAGCGCTGTCCGGGTAATGCCGTCGAAGGTGACGGCATGGCGCTTGGAAATGCCCGCGACATCCTGGATCGCGCCAGCGATATCGACGAGGTCGACGCCGAGAGTGGAGGCCTCTTCGGCCAGGCGCTGGACAATGCCCCGCAGGGTGGCGGCGTCAGCCTCCGGGCGCGGTGCTGTCACCGGCTCCCCGGAATGCGGGTCGTCGTCAAGGTGCGCGATCATCGCAGCTGTCATGGTTCATCCTCCTCCAATCGGAGAAGGATATCATTCGTATGATTAATGAGGGATTACTTTAGGGACTGTGAAAATTCACTTAGACAAAAGGCTCAGAGAGCGCCGATGTCTCTGAGTTTCTTGAGGACTGCAGCACTCGGCTCACCGGTCTCGGGCAGCTGGTAATGGCGCTCGAAGCGGCGGATGGCGGCGCGGGTATCCTCGCCGGGAACACCGTCAATGGTAACGTTCTTGTAGGCCATGTTGGAGAGGCCGCGCTGGATTTCCATGACCAGGCCGGGATCGAAATTGGCTTGCTGCACCGGCGGTGGGGCAGCCGCTTCGACAGCGCGTGGCGGCAAGGCCTGGACGGGCACGACCGGACGGCGCGGTGCGGTGACGACCTGGGTTTCGGCACGGCGGATGGCGGCGGCGACCGGATCCTCACCGCTGGTATTGACGTCCATCACCGGGCGCTGGGCGGGCACGGCGGCGGTGACGCCTCGGTCGAGGGTGAGCGCTGCCAAAAGCTCGGGGGTGACGAGGCCGTTTGCCTCCATGCCCACGGTCTTCTGGAAGACGGCAATCGCAGTCTCGGTGCGCGGGCCGATCACGCCGTCGGCTTCGCCGTCATAGAGGCCGCGGCGCAAAAGCTCGGCCTGGACCTGACGGATGAGGTCTGCGGTCTTTTCGGCATTGGCGGGCAGGCTTGCGGGCAGTGCGGCAAGCGTCTCGGCTGCCGGTGCTGGTTCAACCGGATCGGCGGCGGACGTTGCCTCGGCATCCGGCTTTTCGCGCTCGATGCGGAAGGTGGTGACGGTCTCCGGATCGCGCTCGCTCAGGAGGGGTGCGCGCGGCACGCCGGCAAGTGCGGTGAAATCCTCGGCGTTGCGAGTGCGCAGGAAGGGCGACGGATGCTGGCCGGGTTGATACCAGAGAGCGTTGGCAGCGATGGTGCCGAAGACGAGGGTAAAGCAGACGGCGCCGCCGACGGCGCGCGGATGGCGCCCGGCCAGGCGCACAAGTGCGCCTGCGCCCTTCGACAGAACGAGGAGGGCCTTGCTGCCCGCCTTCTTCTTCTCAGGCGATTTTCGCTTTCGCTTCGTCATGCCCCGGTGCTTTCCCACCCCTCTTGCGATTCTCTCCCGTCTCGGCCAGGCGCGGCGGGAATTCGACCATGTTCGTTTCACAGGCAGCCCTGGCGCCAGAGCCGTCGACCGGCAGCGTCACCATGACCACGGTGCCCTCGCCCGGCCGGCTTTCGATCCGGAAGCTGCCGCCGTGGAGGGCCGTCAATCCCTTTACCAGCGAAAGCCCCAGGCCGGAACCCTCGTAGTTGCGATTGAGATCGTTCTGCACTTGTGCGAAGGGGCGGCCGAGCAGCGCCATCTTCTCCGCTGCGATGCCGATGCCCGTATCGCTGATGCTGATGGTGACCTCGTTGCCGCTCCTGGCGGCATCAATGGTGACTGCTCCGCCGGCATCGGTGAACTTGATGGCGTTGCCGACAAGATTGATGACGATCTGGCGGAGCGCCCGGCCATCGGCCGTGACCTCGCCAAGGCCCTTGGGCAGGCGGCTCGTCAGCTTCAGCCCCTTGGTCTGGGCCTGCAGCGACAGCATGCGCTCGCATTCCGTCAGGGTGTCGGCGAGGTCGAAGTCCTCAAGCATGAGTTCATAGCGGCCGGCCTCGATCTTCGACATGTCGAGCATGGTATTGACCACAGACAGCAGATGGGCGCCGGACTGGCGGATCAACTGGACATATTCGCGCTGGCGATCATTCTCGAGCTTGCCGAAATATTCGCCGATGAGGATGTCGGAAAAGCCGAGTATGGCATTGAGCGGCGTGCGCATCTCGTGGCTGACGGCTGCCAGGAAGCGGCTCTTGATCTCGTGGGCCGCACTTGCCTCTTCTTCCTTGCGCACGACCACATCGCGCATTGCCATCTCGCCCTCGATGTCGAGCATCTGGGCACGGACGGCGGAGAGCGTGCCGTCTTCGGCGCGCACGGCGGTCATGTCGAGGCGGACGTTGAGGAACTGGGCCTGATCGAGGCCGATCACCGGGCGGTCGAGGCGCAGATCGGTGACGACGACATCGGCACCGAGGCGCAGTTCATCGAGCGCCTGGACGAAGGCCAGCCGGTCGGAGACATGCACCTGCTCGACGAAAGGACGCGACAGAGGCTCGCGCAGGAAGGACAGGAACATCTGGCGATCGCGCCCACCCGCCTGCCGGACGACACCGGTGGCATCGAGGGCGAGGAACAGGCCCGGGCAATATTCATAGGGGTCGCCGGCTGCATCGTCGGCCAGCAGGGGACGCGCCTCGGCGCTATCGGCGCCTAGGCGGCGACCGGCAACAAGGGCGACGGCAGCGAGCAGATAAATGGCGGTGGCCAGCGCAAAGCCGATCGGCAGGCCGGTTGCTGCACCGAAGAAGAGAGTGAGGCCGACGGGCACGGCAATGAAAGCCGGCGACAGGGCAAAAGTCAGCTTGCGCAGGGCTGCGATCTCGGCCCGTTCGGCCGGACGGCCAGCGGCATGACGCGACAGGAGCCGGGCAAGCAGCCCGTCCATCGTTCTCGTCAGTCCATCCGACATTTTACGCAATACAACCACGCCAGAAATCCGCGACCGGTTCATCTGATTTATCGCCAGACGATAGGCCGGACGCGCTTAAGGAATAGATAAGGCTGAGCCCCGGATGGGGCCTCCAGAGGCCGATCTGATCCGAAACAGGACAGGAGAATGATGCTTTCAGCAACATGGTTAACGGGGCGTAAGCGCTGAAATCATTCAACTTTTCTGAAGAGCGTTAAGACTTGTGGTGGGCGATGCCGGCGAGAAGCGGTGGATTGTCGGGTCACCGCCACATTTATGCTTAACGCCAAAGGCTAAACTTTTATGCATGCGTCCCGAAACGGCGAGATCACTCAAATTTTAGTCAAATTCGCTTCAAAACCGAGCGGCTTTCGAAAAGCGATTTTGGCGAATCAAACCTAGGGTCGTATCCATGAGTTCGGGGAGAAACCCGGACCGTTCCGGCAAAGACCGGCAACAGGGATTTGGTGAAGACCATGTGGTTTCTAATCAAGGGAACTTTCTATTGCACCGCGACGCTGGTCGCACTGTCCTTCCTCGCGGCACCGCCGGCCGAGGAGCGCGATGGCGCTGGCTTCGACATGGGTGCGGCCATGACCGCGGCGAGCGGTGCCTATGAGTATGTGACGTCGCTCTGCGTCGAGAAGCCAGAGGTTTGCGAAAAGGGTGCCGAGACATTCCAGGCACTCGGCCAGCGGGCCCGCGAAGGGGCCCTTGTCGCCTATCAGCTGCTCGACAAGCAGTTCACCGATGACGGCGCGACTGCCGTGGCGGACGAGAGCCCTGCGCCGAAGCGCGGCGTTGTCGAGATCGTCCAGCCGGCCGTCGCGACACCTGAGATCGCCAATGTCGAGGCCGAGGCGCCTGTCATCACCGGCACGGTGACACCGACCGAGCGGCCGCGGCATCTGCCCAAACCCTACCAGCCGCCGAGGCCCTGAGGGCTCAAGCGCTTCCCTCGATTGCCAGTACGCAATCACCTAAGAATTCCGGGGCGTTTGCCCGCCCCCTCCCCGCTTGCAGCCGGTCCTGCCATGGACCGGATGCCTGTCTGCCTGTCCCTGACTGAATTCGGCATTTGCCGGGCCGCGTAGCGCAAGCTGCGCGGCTTTTCTTTTTCGGGGTGCCGGGTAAGGGGCTTGAGGCTGTTGAGAGGGACAATGATTTGTCTTACATTGTCTTTCACACAGCAGGAGCATGTCATGGCCGAGGTAAAGCAAACAGAGTCCGTCACGCTGCGGATACCGTCTGACATCCTCTGCGATATCGATCGGATTGCAGAGGCTGCAGAGCGCTCCCGGAGTTACATCATTCTTCGCGCCTTGAAGGGTTACCTTCTTCATGAGGGGGCGGATCTGCTCGCGGCCATTGAAGGGCGCGCACAGCTGGACGCGGGCGAGCATGAGGACTTCGATGCCGTGCTCGCCGAAATGGACCGCATCATGGCCGGTAAGGTGGCATGATCTCCATCCGGCTTTCTCGCAAGGCCGCAGACTATGTAAGGCGCGAGAGCACCTATTTCAGAGAGCGAAGCCCCTCCGCCGCAAAGGCTTTCGTCCAGTCGATGAAGCGGGCACGCACGCTCCTGCAGGACTTTCCGCATGCCGGCAACACAATGCACGGGCTCCAGATCGCGGGCTTTCGCACCCTCGTCGTAGGCGAATACCTGCTCGACTATCGACTTCGAGATGCTGTTATCGAGATCGTGGCGATACGCCATGGACGTATGCAAATAGCCATGCCTGAGATCGATGATCCGGACACGCTAGCGGACAAGTGACGTCTCAGTCTGTGTTGGACCGACCATCGACAGGTTTACTTGCCGCAGCCGGTTCAAAAGCTTGTGGGTCTGGCCTATATCGGTCCCACGAAACGTATCGGTGGGCAGCATGGCGACTTTAAACGAAATGATCGACGACTTCGGCTTCCTGGATGATTGGGAGGATCGGATGCGTTACGTCATCGAGCTCGGCAAGGCGCTGCCCGACCTGCCGGATGCGGAAAAGACGGCCGAGAACAAGGTGCAGGGTTGTGCAAGCCAGGTCTGGCTCTCGGTCTCATCCGGCGACGGTGCTGACCCCGTGATGCAGTTTCGCGGCGACAGCGATGCCTTCATCGTGCGCGGGCTCGTGGCCATCGTGCTGGAAGCCTATTCGGAGAAAAAGGCCTCCGACGTGGTCGCTTTCGATGCGCTCGACCTGTTCAAGCAGATCGGACTTCTCGAACATCTGACCGCCCAGCGAGCCAATGGCCTGCGCTCGATGATCCAGCGCATCCGCGAAGAGGCCGCCCGCCGGCTGGTGTGACGTTGCGGCTCAACTGATATCACCCGATCCGTGCCCGGAAGTCGTCGTCGCCCCAGTGGCGCGGTCGGGCGTTTGATGGCGGGGGCGCGTAGTGGCGGGCGAGTGCGAGAAGGGCTGCGCGCAGCATGAGCTTGGCGGAGCGGGCCGGCCATTGGCGTTCGCGCTCCACGGTTTCCAGACCCTTGCCGAAGCAGCAGATGTCGAGTGCCACGCCTGACAGTTCCGGTCCCATGGCATCCACAGCGCGATTGATGCGGCTTCTCGCGGCGATCCTGTTGTCGGCGAGTTCGACGGCAGCCGGGGCAGCCCCCTTGGCCCTGGCAGAAAGACGCGGTTGCCAGCTGGCCGTGATCCTGGGCTGGAGGCCGGCAAAGTCGAAATCGGCAGCGAGCCGTTCGCCGGCGGCCAGCGCCTCCTTCGACAGGAAGGGCCTGCCGTCCTTTTCCTTCAGGCGCAGAAGCGGAAAGAGTGGGGATTCCTGCAGGTTGCGGCGCACCGGCTGACGGCCTTCGGGGGTGACCAGCGTCTCGACCTCGATTGCGCGATGCTGGGTGGCGTGGGCCTCGTCGGGCACATCGCAGAGATCGCGGCGCAGCCATGCGGCCGTCTCGGCGGTCGCGTTGTAACCTTCCGAGGATGGTGAAAGCAGGCCCTCGGAGGCCAGGCGGGCGAGAATATCTGCCGTCGGCGGCTCGCCTTGGAGATGTCGTTCAGCCGCCGGTGTGAGCGGGCCTGACAGCGCGCGCCGGAGGATCTGGCGGATCTGCTTGCGCTCGGTGCGCGTCACTGTCGAGGCGAGGACGCCGGCCGAGGACATGGCGGGTGATGTTGGCGCTCGGCCTCTCTCCCCGGCAGTATGGCTGCCGGCTAGGTTGCCCGTTTCGATGTGGTTTTCGTTGATCTGGCTGTTCTTGTCGATCATCGCTTGCCCCTCCCCTTCACACAGGCCGGCCGGCGAGCAAATGGACAGCACTTGCCATACGCTCGACGATGGCAACGAAGGTGTCGTAGGCGCGGTCGTCGCGGCGGTCTTCGACCATGCGGCAGGCATGGCCGACCGTGGAGCGATCACGACCGAAGGCTTGCGCAACCTCTCCCATCGGCATGGAGTAAGCGACATGGCAGACATACATGGCGACCTGCCGGACATGGCTCGTGGCGCGACGGCCGGGATCCTGGTCGTGTTCGAGGCCGGTCGCACGGAGTAGTTCCTCCGTGAGCTGGCGGACGATCATGCAGAGCAGACGCCGTTCGGGGGTGATCGGGCGAATGCCGTCCGGGTCGAGATCATCCAGGGCGATGTCTGCCGGATCCCATTCGACGGCGCTCGCCGCAGAGAGGGCTCCGGGCGGCAAAGGGGGAATTTGTGGGTCGATCGCCATGGCTCACCTCGTAATAGGATTTTCTTCCTATTTAAGCTAGCAAGTCTGGCGGGTTTGGGAACCCCATGATTTTAGGGTAATGGCGATTTCTGGAGGAGTCGCGGTCGAACTCCGCCAGCCTACGGGGAGACGTAGGTATATTTTCCTTACTCCAAACATGACAAAGGCCGGTCAAAGACCGGCCCATATCGAGATCGCCGTCTTGACGCCAGAGGGCTTACTTGGCGCGCTTGCGGCGCTGGCCGAGGCCCATTTCCTTGGCGAGGCGCGAGCGCGCTTCGGCATAGGCGGGAGCAACCATCGGATAGTCGGCCGGCAGGCCCCACTTCTCGCGATATTCTTCCGGGGTCATGTTGTAATGGGTCATCAGGTGGCGCTTCAGCGACTTGAACTTCTGACCATCCTCGAGGCAGATCAGATAGTCGTCCTCGATCGACTTGCGGATCGGAACCGGCGGCTTCGGCTTTTCAACAACAGCCGGCACCGGGGTCGGCGAGGCAGTGTTGTTCAAGGCCTGATGGACGTCGGCGATCAAATTCGTCAGATCGCTGACCTGGACCATGTGGTTGCTGACATAGGCCGCTACGATGTCGGCTGTCAGTTCCACGAGCAACTGCTGGCTCGGTCCCTGCTGTACTTCACTCATTCACTTCTCCTGTTCTCATCGTGCGGGGATCCGCCGTCCCTCGCAGACAACATTCCACTTTCCGGTCCACCTGCTTGCGCAGACAGACAAGATCAAACTAAGCCCCACAAAGATCACCAATCGTTCCGGCACGGTCCCCAAACCGTCCGTTTTTCTGCTCGCCGGCTTTGGAGAAGATCAGCTGAGTTTCGGCACTAAAACCGGCAACTCAACTTCGCCAACAGACCGGGAACGCAACAGGTCAGCGCCCTTGAGAGTGAATTAACATCCCGAGCGCAAATGTCCACCAGTTATTTCTACTAGATTTGACGGGTATAAATCTTTTTTATTAGACGTTGGTCCATGGTTACAGTGAAATCAGACAGTTCCGATTTCAAAAACCACGTGAACTCAACCAGCAATACCCAATAATGATTATCTAATCATATCATCACGTGCCGATTTCGACCAAAGCCTGTATCCAACCTTGTGGGCGGAGCGGGCGAGAAGATGCGCGGAGATGGGTGCTGTCAAGATAAAGAAGACAATACCGGCCAGCGCACGGCCAAAGGTCGCGATATCTGCCGCGTGCAGACCGACGGCGAGGAGCAGCAGACCGGAGCCGACCGTGCCTGCCTTTGAGGCCGCATGCATGCGCGTGTAAAGGTCCGGCAGGCGGTTGAGACCGATCGCGGCGACCAGGGAAAACAGGGCGCCGCCGATCATCAGGACCGCGATGGCGATGGCTGCGAGGAGCGAGATCATTTGGCCTCCTTGCCGAGCGACTTGCCCGATTTTCCAGTTTTGGTCTTTGCGGCGGCTTTCGACGTGCCCTTTGTCGGCGCCGCAGTGGATACGGGAGGGCCGGCCTGGACCTCCTCCCCTTCTCCGACATAGCCACGCGCCAGAATGAAGCGGGCGAAGGCGACAGTCGCCAGGAAACCGACGAGGCCAAGCGCAATGGCGATGTCGATATAGAGCGTATAGCCGGTTCGAAGCGCAATGACGGCGATGAAGCCGATGACGATGCCGACCAGCATGTCGAGCGCGATGATGCGATCCGGCAGCGTTGGGCCGATCACGGCGCGATAGACGGTCAGCAAAAGTGCGACGACGAGGATCGCAATGGCGGTGACGGAGGCGCATTCGACGATGAGTTCAGGGGTCATCAGGCAAAGGCCTCCATGATCTTCTTCTCGAAGCCTTCGGCGATGTCACGCCGAGCGGCTTCGACGTCCGAGCAGTCCAGCGCATGCACATAGAGCGTCTGGCGATCCTCGGAAACGTCGACCGAGAGTGTGCCTGGTGTCAGCGTGATCAGATTGGCGAGCAGCGAGATTTCCCAGTCGCTCTTGACCGTCAGCGGATAGGCGAAGATGCCGGGCTTCAGATCCATGTTCGGGCTGAGCACGAGCGTTGCGACCTTCCAGGCGGACTTCGCCAGCTCGACCAGGAAGAGCAGGACGAGCGACAGGATGCGCCGCGCGCGGCTGGTATAGCCGGCGCCGACGAAGCGCTCGCGCAGCAGATAGAGCGTCAGCAACGACAGGACGAAGCCGAAGATCAGGTTGAGGAGCGTGAAGCTGCCCGACACGGTGGCCCAAATCACCGCCATCAGGATGCTGATTGCATAAAGGCTCATCGGACACCTCCTTCAGGGAAGACCGAGCGGATATAGGTCGTCGGATCGAGCAGGCCGGAGGCAGCGTCCTGGGTGAGGACGATCAGGCTATCCGGGAAAAGGCCGAACCAGACCACGAAGCCGGTGAGGATGAGGATCGGCGCCATGCGCCAGCGCTGCGCGCCGACGGTGATTGCGGGCGCTGAGGTCGCGGCCACATCCCCCTCAACCGCCATAGGGCGCCAGAAGGAGAAGAGAAAGACACGACCGAAGGCGATCGTCGTCAGGAAACCGGAAACCAGCACGGAGGCCGCAAGCCACCAGGCGCCGATGTCGATGGACGCCTTGACCAAGAGCGCCTTCGGCCAGAAGCCGGAGAATGGCGGCAGGCCGCTTGCGGCAAAGAACAAGGCAAGCGTTACGGCACTGAAGACGGGGGCAATCGTCCAGAGACCGGCGACCCGATCAAGCCGGTAATGGCCACCGATCCGAGCGATCTCACCGCCGACCAAGTAAAGGGCCGTCATCAGCAGGATCGAATGCAGAGCGTAGAAGATCGCCGCACCAACCGCGAGATTGCTGCCGATCGCGATACCGACCATCATGTTACCGATGCCGGCCACGACGACGAAGCCGAGGAAGCGGCGGATGTCGTTCTGGGCAAGCGCGCCCATGGCACCGAGCAGCATGGTGAGGGCGGCGACCACGGCGATGACGAGGCTCAGCGCCTCACGCTCGACCGGGAACAGCATGACCACGACGCGCAGCAGCGCATAGACGCCAACCTTGGTCAGCAGGCCGGCGAACAGCGCCGACACGACGACGCGCGGCGTGTGATAGGAGGCCGGCAGCCAGAAATTGACCGGGAAGGCTGCGGCCTTCATCGAGAAGGCAAGAACGAAGAGCGCCGTCAGCGTCATCAGCGGCGCGGTGTCGGCATAGTCCCGGACCTTCATGGCGATGTCAGCCATGTTGAGCGTGCCGAAGATGGCATAGAGATAGCCGACCGTGATCAGGAAGAGCGTCGTCGCCATCAGGTTGAGGACGGCATATTTCAGCGCGCCGTCGATCTGCTCGCGCTCGGAGCCGAGGATCAGGAGGCCGAAAGACGAGATCAGCAGGACTTCGAACCAGACATAAAGGTTGAAGATATCGCCGGTCAGAAACGCGCCGCAGACGCCGGCCATCAGCAGCATCAGGAGCGGATAGAAGCCATAGCGGCGGCCGCTAGTATTGATCTCGACGTGGGCATAGAGCGCGCCGCAGAAGGCAACGATGGCGGCTGCAAGCGCCATCAGCGCGCCGGTCAGGTCCACCGTGATCGCGATGCCGAAGGGCGGCAGCCAGCGGCCCATCATCATCGTGATCGGGCCATCGGCCATGACCTGCATCAGCAGCAGTACATTGTTGAGGACGAGCAGCGCCAGGCCGGCAAGTGCCACGGGCGGATGCCAGTGGGTGCGGTGGCGGATCATCATCAGAATGGCTCCGACGGTAATGCAGAGCGCCATGGGCGTGACCGCCAGCCAGTGGGCAGCCGTCATCGGCTCCATCACATAGGCGCTAGCGTAATCGGCAGGTGTCGTTGTGGGGGCAGCCATGAGGTCCTCGTGTCTCCTGCTCAGTAGCCGCTCGGCGGCAACGGATCGTCCAGCGGCTCGGCGACGCGCATTTCACCCGTGTCGTCGGTGCCGAGGTCCTGGTAGGCGCGGTAGGTGAGCACCAGCAGGAAGCAGAAGAAGGAGAAGGAAATAACGATCGCCGTCAGGATGAGGGCCTGCGGCAGCGGATTGGCAGTGCCGGCCGGCAGCACGTCGACCCCACCGGGGATGATCGGCGGGATGGCGGGCGTGAGGCGACCGGCCGTGAAGAGCAGCATGTTGACGGCATTGCCGAGAAGCACGATGCCGAGCAGGATCCGGATGATCTTCTTCGACAGCATCAGATAGACTGCGGCAGCAAAGAAGATGCCGACGACGAGTGACAAGATGACTTCCATCAGCCGTCATCCCTTTCTTCAAGTGCAAGGGCGATCGACGCAAAGGTGCCGACGACCACGAGATAGACGCCGATGTCGAAGGAGATCACGGTGGCGAGCGGCACTTCGATGCCGGCAAGGCTCGGATAGATCCAGATGCCGGTCATGAAGGGGTAGCCGAGCGGCGCAGAGATCACGCCCGAGAGGGTCGAGACCAGAAGGCCGAAGCCTGCGATCGACATCGGATGAAAGACCATGGCGCGGCGCACGGCCTGGACGCCAAAGGCGATGCCATACATGGCGAAGGCTGCGGCGCCGATCAGTCCACCGATGAAGCCGCCGCCGGGCTCATTGTGGCCGCGCAGCAGCACGAAGATCGAGAAGATCAGCATCAGCGCCGTCAGAAAGGGCGCGAAGGTGCGGAAGATCAGGGTGTTCATGAGCGCTTGCCACCTTTCGTCTTGGACGGACGCACCACTTCGGCGGACGCATCGGTCGGCGCCATGGCCGGCGCTGCCGGTGCGCCGCCGACGCGGATGCGGATCAGGGCGAGGATAGAGAGACCGGTGATCATCACGACCGCGATCTCACCCAGCGTATCGACGCCGCGGAAGTCGACGATGATGACGTTCACCACATTGGCGCCGTGGGCGATGATCTTGGAATGCTCGGAGAAGAAGGCCGATAGCGAGCCATCGAACGGACCTGCCGTCGAGGCGGCGAGCATGAGGGCGAAGCCGAGGCCGCAGGCGATCGCGAGCGAGCCATCGAGCAGGCGGGCCGACATGGGCCGGTGATCCGAGGGCGAAAGCTTGAGCCGGGTCATGGCAAGCGCCAGGATGACGACCGAGAGCGTTTCGACCATGAACTGGGTGAAGGAGAGATCCGGCGCGCCATAGAGCAGGAAGATGACGGCGACGGCAAAGCCCTGGATGCCGAGGCAGACGATCGCGGTCAGGCGATCCTTGGCGGTCAGCACCGCGATCACCCCGATCACGGCGATCGCGAGGATCGCCATTTCATGAAAGTCGAATTCTGCCGGCATGGCGAGGTTCATCGGCAATTCGCCATAGAGGATGGGCGTTGCCAGAAGCACGATCGCGACGAAGATGAAGGAGAGCGTGATGTAGGTCTCGAGCTTTCCGTTCTGGACGAAGCGGGTGACGCGGGTCGAAAGATGCACGAGGCCGCTGACAAAATGGTCGAAGCCGCGGTCCGGGCTGATGCCAAGGCCAGTGACGAGACGGTCGACGGCGGCGCGCAGCCGGTCGAGGCCGAGATAGAGAACGACGCCAAGGACGACCGTCAGAACGGAGAGCGCCAGAGCCGCACCGAGGGACGGGATGAGGCTGATCGTGACGGACTGCAGTTCGCCATCCACGGCGGATGCCATGGGCGAGGAGATGAAGCGGTGGGCGATGCCGGAGAAGAGTGCGCCAGCAAGCGACACGACGGCGAGCGTCAAAGGTCCGAGCCAGAGGAGGACAGGGCCTTCATGGGCATGCTTGGGGGTATCACCTTGCTTGCCGATGAAAGGCTTGAGGCCGACGGCAAAGGCGATGACGAACATCAGTGCATTGCCGATGACGGCGACAGCCGTGAAGAGGATGGCGCGCGGGCTTGTGCCTGCCAGCGCATAATAGATTTCTTCCTTGGCGAGGAAGCCGAAGAGCGGCGGCAGGCCGGCCATGGAAATGCCGGCGAGAAGTGCCGCAGCAAAGGTGATCGGCATGAGCTTGCCGAGGCCGCCGAGGCGGGTGATGTCGCGGGTTCCGGCTTCATGATCGATGGCGCCGGCGACCATGAAGAGCGCGCCCTTGAACAGCGAATGGGCGACAAGATAGAGCACTGCCGCTTCGACCGCATGTTCGGTATCGAAGCCCGTCAGCATGACGAGCAGGCCGAGCGAGGCGACCGTCGTATAGGCCAGCATCAGCTTCAGATCCGTCTGGCGAACGGCCATGACCGAGCCGACCAAAAGCGTGATGCCACCGAAGAATGGCAGCAGGATTTCCCAGGCAGGCGTTTCGCCCATGACCGGATTGACGCGCATCAGGAGATAGACGCCAGCCTTCACCATGGTGGCCGAATGCAGATAGGCCGAGACCGGGGTCGGCGCTTCCATGGCGTTGGGCAGCCAGAAGTGAAAGGGGAACTGGGCGGATTTGGTGAAGGCGCCGCCGAGCACCAGGAGAAGGGCTGCGAGATAGAAGGGGCTTTCGCGGAGCGCATCGCCGGTGGAGAGCAGCAGCGAGAGCTGGCTGACGCCGGTGATGTTCCAGATGAAGATCATTCCGGCAAGCAGGATAAGGCCGCCGCCGCCGGTGACGACGAGCGCCTGCAGGGCCGCACGGCGCGAGGCTTCGCGCGTGTGGTCGAAGCCGATCAGCAGGAAGGAGGTGATCGAGGTGAGTTCCCAGAAGACGAAGAGCATCAGGAAACTGTCGGAGACCACGAGGCCGAGCATGGCGCCCATGAAGAGCAGGATGAAGCCGATGAAGCGACCCTGCTGCGGATGGCCCTTCATATAGCCGCCGGCATAGAGCACGATCAGCGCACCGATGCCTGTGATCAGAAGCGCGAAGGTGAGCGACAGGCCGTCGAGGAACCAGGAGAAGGAGAGATTGAGGCTCGGCACCCAGGCGAAGCCGCCGGTCACCCGCTCCCCGGCTGCGATTTCCGGCAGGAAGCCTGCGAAGTGGGCGAAGGCCAGTGCCGGTGCGAGCGCCAGCAGCCAGGCGGCATTCGCTCCTAGGCGGGCCGTGAGCCAGGGTGCCAAAAGAGCGGCGGCGAAGGGCAACAGCATCGCGACCCAGGTCAGGTCGCTCGTCAACTCAGGCATTCCATCTCCCCGTGGGCATCGGATCGGGTCTCGATCATCTGTCGATACAAGGTGCGACCGTGTTAGGACAAGCCAACCTTCGTCTCAAGCAAAAACGGACATTCGCGCCTTCACGGACGCGTCAACCCACGTTTCGGTGAAAAGGGGCCCATGTATTTCAGCTTTGCGTGAAAGGACGGGCCGCGCCAGACGACCAAAGGCATGAGAGGGACAATTGCCGCTCGGCGTGGCGCACCCTATCTATAGCGCAACACCGGACGGGCTTTGCTTGTTGCCCATCCGCCGCTCACAAGGAGAACATCATGACCGCTTCCACCACCGCTCCGAAGATCGTCAAGTCGGATGCCGAATGGCGCGACCAGCTGACGCCGGAGCAATACCGGATCCTGCGCGAGCACGGCACCGAGCGTGCCTTTACCGGCCCTTACTGGGATAACTTCCAGAAGGGCCTCTATAGCTGTGCGGCCTGCGACGAGCCGCTCTTCGTCTCCGACACCAAGTTCGACGCCGGCTGCGGCTGGCCGAGCTATTTCGAACCGGTGAAGCCGGATGCCGTCACCGAACATCGCGACACCGCCTTCGGCATGGTGCGCACCGAAATTCGCTGCGCCAATTGCGGCGGACATCTCGGCCACGTGTTCCCGGATGGGCCGAAGCCGACGGGCTTGCGCTATTGCATCAACGGGCACTCGATGGTGTTCACGCCGATCGAGTGATCGGGCCACCCTCGCCTTCGAGGGGGAGGGTCGGAGCGGAGCTCCGGGGTGGGGTGAACCTCATTACCGGCCTGGATCATCCCCACCCGCCGCTTTGCGGCGACCTCCCCCCTCAAGGGGGAGGTGAAGCTCTGATCACCCCGCCTGACTTCGACCTTGCTTTTCGCCTGCCTCAGCAGGCACGCCCAAGCCTCTGAATTCAGACTCTTTCCGCCAGTGCCTTCAAGCATTGCTCGAAGGCCGTGAGGTCGGTGAAGAGCGTGGCTGGATCGGCGGCATGGACACAGACCGGGCCGCCGCGGCGGGCGACGCCGCCATGCAGCATGAGGTTTTCGATCATGTCGAAATCCTCCAGCGAATGGCCGTCTGCCCCACGCATGCGGCCTTCGGCATCACGGCTGAGCGCGCCGCCATACCAGGCGAGCGTGCGCTGATAATGGGTTTCAGCAACATTGGTGTAGCAGGCCACAATTTTTCCTGCGCCGCACATATAGCCGAGTTCGAAGACCGTGCCGGGATCGGCGGCGATGCCGCGAAACGGGGTCAGATTGGCAATGACGCCATCGGCGCGGTTCATGAAGCTCTCGTCGATCTCGGAAATGTTGAGACCGAACTGGTGCTTCGTCGGGGCCGGCGGAATGGTGAGGTCACCGGGGCAGATCGGCTCGAATCCGTATGTGCGGGTGAGCGCTGCCTTGGCATCAAGCACTGCGCGGGCATCGGGCAGGAAGACTTCGGGGCCGGCGAGATAAAGTTTCAGGGGCGAGGACATGAAGGGAGGATCCGGGTGGTTGGGAGTGGGTGATGAGGAGCAGCCGAAGGGCGGGCTGGCAAGGGTGGGTCGGACCTCTACGCGCAATTTGCACAGGCAAAGAACTCGCGGTAGTATTGGTGGCTTGCCATCAACTGCCATCTTGATGGCAAGAAGTTATCCCGGCACCGTCCGCGAAGGAGAAACCAGTGGCAGAACCGCAGTTATCCGTTCGTAGTGCGCGCGCCCGTGACCTCGCCCATCGTCTGGCCCGGCGTGAAAACCGCACCATCGCCGACATCGTCGAGCGTGCACTGGAGGCCTACGAGGACCGGCAGGCGGGGCGTGAACCCGCCGAGGCCTTCTACAAGCGGATCAGCCGCGAGACGGCACTCGACTTCGATCTGGCGGCAGACTTGCGACACGGGCATGGCGACCACGAAGGTCTCGAGCTTTGATCTTCGTCGACACCAACGTGCTCTCGGAGAGTTTTCGCAAGGACCCGGAGCCTGCTGTCATGGCCTGGCTGACGCGGTACGATGCCGAACTCGCCTTATCCACAGTTGTCATCGGTGAAATCGCTTACGGTATCGCCAAGATCCGAGAGGACGAGCGTGCGCCGCGTCTTGCTGCGGCATTGGATGCGTGGCGGTTCCGCTTCGCCGGCCGGATATTCGCTTTTGATGAGGAAGCGGCCCTGATTTATGGTGACGTCATGGGCCGGGCCTCTCGACACGGTCGTCGCATGACGGCGCCGGATGGCATGATTGCGGCGATCGCGCTCTCGAGAGGTGCGCCTCTCGCCACGCGCAACGTCCAGGATTTCGCGGAGTGTGGGCTGACAGTGATCGATCCCTGGTCGTTCTGAACCCCGCCCCCTGTGGCCATCCCCTCCCCCGTCGGCTAAACCTCTGCGCATGCCGACTCACTCCCTGACCGATCCCTTGTTTTCCGACCAGGCCCATGAGAGCCCGCTTGCCGTCTTGAAGCGCGTCTATGGCTATCCGGCCTTTCGCGGGCGCCAGGCGGAGGTGGTCAGCCATGTCGTGTCGGGTGGCGATGCGGTGGTGCTGTTTCCGACGGGGGCCGGCAAGTCGCTGTGTTTCCAGGTCCCGGCGCTCTGCCGGCCGGGCGTCGGCGTGGTCGTTTCGCCGCTGATTGCCTTGATGCGCGACCAGGTGGAGGCCCTGAAAGGCCTTGGTGTCAGGGCCGCCGCACTGAATTCGACGCTGTCGCGCGAGGAATATGTCGAGATCCGCCGGGCGCTCGATCGCGGCGAACTCGACTTTCTCTATGTGACGCCGGAGCGGACTGCGACGCCGGGTTTCATCGAGATGATGCAAGGGGTGGAGATCGCGCTCTTTGCAATCGACGAGGCCCATTGCGTTTCGCAGTGGGGGCATGACTTCAGGCCTGAGTATCGTGAACTCGGCAAACTGACCGACCTCTTTCCCGGCGTGCCGCGCATGGCGCTGACGGCGACCGCCGATCCGCATACGCGCGAAGACATCATCGAGCGGTTGCGCCTCGACAGCGCGGAGGTCTTCACCACCTCCTTCGACCGGCCGAACATTGCCTATGAAATCGTCGAGCGCGACCAGCCGCGCCAGCAACTCTTGCGTTTTCTCTCGCGCCACAAGGGTTCGAGCGGCATCGTCTATTGCCTTTCGCGCGCCAAGGTCGAGGAGATCGCAACCTGGCTCGACGATCAGGGCATCCGGGCGCTTCCCTATCACGCCGGCATGGACCGGTCGCTGCGGGACGCCAATCAGGATGCGTTTCTGAAAGAAGAAGACCTCTGCCTTGTGGCAACCGTCGCCTTCGGCATGGGCATCGACAAGCCGAATGTGCGTTATGTCGCGCATCTCGACCTGCCGGGTTCGGTCGAGGCCTATTACCAAGAGACGGGCCGCGCGGGGCGCGACGGACTGCCATCCGAGGTGTGGATGGCCTATGGCATGGCCGACGTCATCCAGCGCGGACGAATGATCGACGAGGGCGGCGCTGCCGACGAGATCAAACGGGTGGAGCGGGCGAAGCTTAACGCGCTGCTCGCGATCTGCGAGACGCCGGGCTGCCGGCGGCAGGCGATCCTGAAGCATTTCGGCGAGAGCCACGCCGGCGGCTGCGGAAATTGCGACACCTGCCTCAAGCCTGTCGAGACCTGGGACGGGCTGGACGCGGCGATCAAGGCGCTGGCAGCGATCTACCGAACCGGCGAACGCTTCGGCACCGGGCATCTGATCGACGTGCTGCTCGGCACCGAGAACGACAAGACGCAGCGCTTCGGCCACTCCGACATGCCGGTCTTCGGGGCGGGCAAGGATCTGCCGTCGAAGACCTGGCAATCGGTGTTTCGCCAGCTGCTGGCCGCCGGGTACATCAGGGTCGATCATACGGCCTTTGGCGCGCTGAAGCTTGAAGAGACGGCACGGGCCGTGTTCAAGCGTGAGGTGGAGGTGCGCTTCCGCAAGGACCGCCCGACGACCGGCAAGGCAGCAAGGGGAGCCGCCTCCTCGCGCACCGCTCAGGCCAAGGCCGGGCTCGACCAGGCGGATCAGGAATTGTTCGAGGCGCTGAGGGCGAGACGCATGGAGCTTGCCCGCGAACAGGCGGTGCCACCTTACGTGATCTTCCCCGATACGACGCTTGTCGCGCTCGCCACGGAGCGGCCGATGGACGACGACGAAATGCTCGGCATTTCCGGCATCGGGCAATCCAAGCTGGAGCGCTATGGCGATGCGTTTCTTGAGGTGATCACGGCCTATTCGCGATGAGTTTTTACCCTCCCCTTGGACGGGGAGGGTCGAAGTTCACCAACCCAGATCGGTGTGGACGAAGTCATCGCCCTTGTAGGCGATCCTGGACTTCGAGACTGCAGCACAGGCGTAAGTGAGGCAATCACCGAGGTTCAGCCGTGCCGGATGATTGACGATCTTTCCGAACTGCTGGGCAGCGTTCAGGGCTTTGTCCCCGATATCGCCCGTCACATCGATTTCGCGGGCTTCGAGATCGGCAATGAACTGGTCAACCAGGCGGCGAGCGGTTGCGACCATGTCCGGGGTTGCCGGCGTGTCGCTGCCTGACAAGCGGCGTGCGATGGAAAGCGTCGCCTCAAGCCGCATGATGGCAGAGACGTAGAAAGGGCCGCCCTGCCGCTCCAACTGCTCCATCAGGGCACCGGCATCGTTTTCCTGAGTGATGATCGCGACGGCGACCGAGGCATCGATGAAGAGCATCAGCCGGCCTCGTCCCACACGTCATCGGTTTCCTGCTTGTGGTCCCCGGGATGAAAAGGACCCGCAGCCTCAGCCATGGCAAGGGTCTTGGCCAGCCGGTCGCGCATCGACAATTTCGCCTTGCGGCTGGCGATGGCGTCTTTCAGCGCTTCCCTGACGGCATCGACCTTGCTCGTTTGCGTAAGGCCGATCAGTTCGGTGGCAAGCCGGTCCACTTCGGGGTCCTTGATGTAAAGCGGCATGGCAGCATATCCTTTCGAGGGCTTTATCATATCCTCGAAGGGAGATTGTTTCCAGTGGAGCGAAGCTCCGGGGTGGGATGAAAATTTCAGGCGCTCTGCGTTCCCTTCTTCCCGCTGGGGAGAAGAGAAAGCCGCTGCCGCCAGTCGCTCGGGTTCTCGCCCGTCACGCGCAGGAATTCGCGGTTGAAGTTGGACTTGGTCATGAAGCCTGCCTCGAAGAGGATGCGGGTGACCGGCAGATCAGTGTCGGCGAGCAGGCGGCAGGCCTCGGTGATGCGGTGGTTGTTGACGTAGTGGGAGACGCTGACGCCGTGGACGCGGTTGACGGCTTCCGAGACGGCACGCGCAGGCATGCCGAGGCGGCGGGCGAGACGAGCGAGGTTGAGATCGGGATCGGCCCAGAGGCGTCTTTCGGTCATCAGGCGGTCGAGATCGGCGGCTAGGCGGCGATGGTCTTCCGTGGCGGACTTCGTTGAGAACGCAGTATCGCTCGGCGCATCGGGGGTTTCGAAGCCATGCCCGTCAACAGGCGCCTCCCCCTCGCCTGCCTCTTGCTCTCCCACCTCTTCCTGGCCAGCGGTCACGGCGCCGATGCCGAGCAGGAGCAAGATGAGCGTGGTGGCAGCCGAGACGACCATCGGCGAATAACGGCCGCCGGACCAGAGCATGTCGAGGCTGATCGCGACATCGGTAAGGGCCGAGGCAATGAGCGCGAGGCCGGTCAGTTGCAGCGCGCGATAGGAGCGCAAGGCACCATCGAGGCGGGCGGCGAGCAGACCGTCGGGACCGAGCCGGGCGAGCCAGAGCAGGGCCAGACCATAGCCGAAGAAATTGGCGATGATGACGAGATCGACCGGCGCACGGCCGATCACGAGCAGGATCAGTGTCGCCAGCATCGGCAGGAGATGCGGCCAGTCCGTCCAGGAGAGGCCGGGGCTTTCACGGGTGAGATCGCGGAAGGCGAGGTAGGACAGAGCTGGCACCAGGCTCGCCATGACAGGCAGAACCGGCAGCACCGCCATCACCCCATAACCCCAGCGCAGGCCGACCAGCAGGCTCTGCACCACATAAAGCGCAAGCAGCGCGAGGAAGAGCCCGTTGCGGCTCCAGCTCTCGCTGCCCTCGCGCAGCAGTCGCACGAGGAAGACGGCGAGGAACAGGGCAACCAGGAAGGAGAGTGGGACGAAGAGCATGCGGGCGTTTTCGATGTGGGGAGATCGGAATGGGATGTAGCGACCATGACCGAAAGCGCGATCCCGGTCGACCCGGATCGTGATCGAGGTCGCGGATGATGCGCTTCAGGCAGCAGATGGAGGCATCGAAACCGGCCTGCCGATGGGGCACGGCCAAACCTCAAGAGGTGAATTCCATGCGCAAGAAGACGATCTTCCTCTCCATCCTCGGCGGTCTCGTCGGGCTCGCGATCCTTGATGGCAGCGTGCAGATGATCCGGGCGAGCGAGGCGATCTCCGGCCCTGTCGACCTTACCGGCGTGACACAGCTTTCGGTGACGGGAGCGGCCAGCGACATCCGCATCTCGACCCGGGGCGATGGCGCTCGCGAGGCCGTGCTCTCCGGCACGCGGCACGGTTGGGGCGCGATCTGGCGCTCGGGCTGGTTTGCCGGGGATTGCGCCGGACAGGCGCGGATGACGCGTGACGGCGCGACCCTGACGGTCGATATGGGCGACCGGGGCGGTTTCTTCGGCTGGAACGACTGGGACGAATGCACGCTGACCTTCACGGCGGAGCTTTCGCCGGAGGCGCGGGTGTCGATCCGGCAGAATGCCGCGCGCATGCAGCTTTCGGGGGATTTTGCGGCAATCGACGTCGAGAGCGATGCGGGGGACTTCGCCTTTACCGGACATGCGGCGACTGTTGCGGTCTCCGGGGCGGCGCTGCGCGCCAAGCTCGCCTTCGAGCGGGTCTTGAATACGGAGGAAATCCGGATCTCGGGCAAGATGCTCGACGCATCGCTGCGCTTCCTGACGCCAACGCCGATCAGCTACGGCATCGACGCGGTCGCGTCCTATGTCGACAGCGCCTTGCCGAACACGCCGGGTGCGAAACCGTCAATCTCCATCCGGGGCGAGATGGTGCATGCGACGATCCGATGACTGGGGATCGGGGGCATTCAGAGGGCGCCGGATTGCTCCGGCGCCCTTAGCATTCTGGCTGATCCTCGCAGGAGGGATCCTGCCGCAAGGCTGGCTTCATGCCCAGGGCGACCCGTCATCACTGCGACAGGATGGTATGGAACAACGGTCGGGGCGTGCCGTTGTATGGAACATCGAGGGTGCTCTGCGGTCATCACGCAAGGGATGAACCGCCAAGTGCTGCGGCCGATGGCGGCAGGGCGAGAGACCCGATCCCGAATACAGGAGATATCCATGCCCCAAGCGACCATCACCAATCGCCGTTTCGTTTTGGCCGAGCGCCCGAAGGGCGAGCCGGACGAGCGGACATTGCGGCTGGAGACGGCGGATATTCCTGAGCCCGGCGACGGCCAGATGCTGCTTCGCACCGTGTTCCTCTCGCTCGACCCCTACATGCGCGGACGGATGAGCGATGCGCCGTCCTATGCGGCACCGGTCGAGATTGGCCAGACCATGGTGGGCGGCACGGTTTCGCGTGTGGTCAAATCCCGGATTGAGGGTTTCAACGAAGGTGACTGGGTGGTCGGTTTTACCGGCTGGCAGGATTATGCGTTGTCCGACGGCAAGGGCGTGACTTCGCTCGGCGCAACCCCTTCGCATCCCTCCTGGGCGCTCGGCGTGACCGGCATGCCGGGCTTTACGGCCTGGTCGGGTCTCAAGCAGATCGGCCAACCGAAAGCGGGCGAGACGCTGGTGGTCGGCGGTGCGACTGGGCCTGTGGGCGCGACCGTGGGCCAGATCGGCAAGATCCTCGGCCTCAAGGTCGTCGGCATTGCCGGCGGGCCGGACAAATGCGCCCATGCGGTCGACACGCTCGGTTTCGACGCCTGTGTCGACTACAAGGCGGATGACTTTGCCGAGCGGCTGAAGGCGGAAACGGGCGACGGTATCGACATCTATTTCGAGAATGTCGGCGGCAAGGTTTTTGACGCGGTTGCGCCGCTCCTAAACACAGCTGCGCGCATTCCGCTCTGCGGCTTGATTGCGCAGTACAATGCGACGAGCCTGCCTGAGGGGCCGGACCGGTTGGGCTGGCTGATGGGCATGTTCCTCAAGAAGCGCATCACCGTGCGCGGCTTCATCGTCTTTGATGATTTCGGGCATCTCTATCCCGAGTTCGCCAAGGAGATGGCCGGCTGGGTGGAGGCCGGCAAGATCAAGTATCGCGAAGAGATGATCGACGGGCTGGAAGAAGCCCCGCGTGCTTTCATCGGTCTGCTGCGCGGCGAGGCTTTCGGCAAGCGGGTCATCCGCGTCGGGCCGGACAACTAATCCTGCGCGACTGATCCTTCGAGGCCCTCGCCTTGCGAGGGCACCTCAGGATGAGGGTCGCCCCAATATCGTGACATCCAAATTCCCAAGACACTTCAACACAAAGGACTGACACCCATGAAAATCCTGATGGTTCTCACCTCCCACGACCAGCTTGGCGATACCGGCAAGAAGACCGGCTTCTGGCTGGAGGAATTCGCCGCTCCCTATTACGTGCTGAAGGATGCCGGCGCCGAGATCACGCTCGCCTCGCCGAAGGGCGGCCAGCCGCCGCTTGATCCGAAGAGCGACGAACCGGATGCGCAGACCGAGGCGACCGACCGGTTCAAGGCGGACCAGACGGCGCAGCAGCTGCTCGCCTCGACCACGCCACTCTCGCATATCGATCCCGCCGATTTCGACGGCGTCTTCTATCCCGGTGGCCATGGCCCGCTTTGGGATCTCGCCGAAGACAAGGACAGCATCGCCCTGATCGAGGCCTTCGCCGCCAAGGATCGGCCGGTCGCAACGGTTTGCCATGCGCCGGGCGTGCTGCGCCACGTCAAGGGTCGGGACGGCAAGCCGCTCGTTTCGGGTAAGAAGGTGACCGGCTTCACCAATTCGGAAGAAGAGGCGGTCGGGCTGACTGAGGTCGTGCCGTTCCTCGTCGAGGACATGCTGCGAGAGCGTGGCGGGATGTACGAAAAGGGCGCCGACTGGGGCGTGCATGTGGTGACCGACGGCAAGCTGGTCACCGGCCAGAACCCAGCCTCTTCGGAAGAGGCGGCCAAGGCGTTGCTAAAGCTGCTGTAAGGCAATGGTTCCACCCTCCCCTTGAGGGGGAGGGTCGGAGCGGAGCTCCGGGTGCGGTGAACGTCGGGACGGCCAACAGGGTCACCCCCACCCGCCGCTTTGCGGCGACCTCCCACCTCAAGGGGGAGGTGGAGGCCTCAAGGGAGAGGGGGGGCCTCAGTCGAGCTTCAGCTCCATCATCGTCAGATCCAGCCAGCGGCCGAATTTCTGGCCGACTTCGTGGTGGGTGCCGACGAGGCGGAAGCCGAGGCTTTTGTGGAGGGCGATGGAGCCGGTGTTGCCGGCTTCGATGGCGGCGACCATGACGTGAATGTTGCCAGCCTTCGCGCGTTCGATCAGGGTCGTCATCAGGGCCTTGCCGAGGCCGCGACCGTAGAAATCCTTCTCGACATAGACGGAATGCTCGACCGACTGGCGGAAGCCGTCGAAGGCGCGCCAGTCGCCATAAGAGGCGTAGCCGGCGATGCGGCCGTCGATTTCTGCGACCAGGATCGGGAAGCCGCGCGTCTGGCGCAGTTCGAACCAGGCACGGCGGTTGTCGAGATCGACAAGCGTCTCGTTCCAGATCGCGGTGGTCTCGGCGACGGCGTGATTGTAGATCTCGAGGATGGCCGGCAGGTCGGCTTTCGTTGCGTCGCGGAGAATTGGGAGCATGGTCATAACAGGACTTTTGCAGTTTGCAGCGGAAAAGGCGCCGCGCGAGACGATGATGTGACGGGCGATACTTCGCCGCGTCGACACATCGGGCAACAAGGGGCTAAAGGCAAGACCACGACAGACGGAAAACAATCATCATGACCTCACTCCTTCCCGGCCTCCTGACACGCTTCACCGTCGTCTTCATCGCCGCGCAGCTCTTCATCTACCTGCTGGTGCTGGTGCTCGATAGCTTCGGCTGGGGCGACAGCCTGTCATCGGCCGGCAATGTGGCGGTGCTGATTGCAGCAGGTTCCTCGGCCGGCAGCTTTGTTGCGGAGCGGCTGAAAGCACGACCGAGCTGGGGCATGAGCCTCAAGCTTTCCGCCCTGCTCGCCGTCGTCGCCGTGCTGCTCGGCGGGCTGATCCTCGTCGGCGTTGTCATGATCAACGGGATCACCGGTGTGGAGCTTGAGATGCTGGCCGGCCAGATGGACATGACGCCCATCACGGCGGCACTGGTGCTGGCGGGTGCTTCGCTGGCGCTCAGTTTTCCGGTGACGCTGGCGGGCTTCCGCATCGGCGCCGGCCAGGTGGCCAAGCACCTCGAAAAGCAGGCGAAGCTGACGGAGATTTGAGGCGATTTCGTCTCGGTCGTGATGCTCTGCCTTGTGCCGAGCATCTGCTGAATTTGCGGAGGGTGAGGCGTGAGCGGAGACGTCCAGGCCGGGGCCACCCTTGGCAGATCCTCGGCACAAGGCCGAGGATGACGGTCGTCTAGACCCTGACCACCCTCAGCCGAGGCTGATCGCCGTAAACACGGCCGAATAATGCACGATGGCGGCTGTTACCACGAAGGCGTGCCAGATGGCGTTCTGGAAGCGCAGGCGTTCCCAGACGTGGAAGACGACACCGGCGGAATAGATGCAGCCGCCGACGATGATCAGGGTCAGCGTGACGCCAGGGATGATTTCCGAGAGCGGGCCCATGGCGAGCGCGCCGCTCCAGCCCATGCCGAGATAGAGCAGGATGGCCAGGCGATCATAACGACCGGGGAAGCGGAATTTCAGCCAGATGCCGGTAAAGGCCGTGATCCAGATGCCGATGAGCAGCGCCAGGATCAGCGGGCGATCGGCGCCCTGGACGAGGAAGGGCGTGTAGGTGGAGGCAATCAGGATGAAGATCGCGGAGTGATCGAAGCGGCGCAGGATCCACTTCACGCGCGAATGCGGCCACATATTGTAAGTGAAGGAGACGCCGAGCGAGATGATCAGCCCAAGGCCATAGATCCAGCTGGCGGCGATATTGGCATAGTCGGAATAGACGGTGGCGTAGAAGATCAGCGCGGTGGCGCCGACCAGCGCAAAGACGACACCGATGCCATGGATGATCCCGTCGGCGACCAGCTCGTGCAGGTCGTAGGCGCGGCCAAACTTGAAGTTCTCGGTATTCATCTGGTCTCTTCGTCTTTTCTCAGGGGGCGTCGGTTTCGGGTGGCGAAGCAATGCTCGGGATGATGGCGGAAATGGCCCGGTCTCACAAGCGGCGCTGACTTCACAAACGCACCGTGACCGTAACCTTCCTTGCTTGCGCAATCGTGACACGGCGCCTACCAATCAATGGTTACCGTGCCAATTTGTTGCCGAGAAAAATCATGCGCTTCACCATCCTTGCGACCTTTTCCGCACTGCTCACTTATTGCTGGTTCCTGCTGAAAGTCGGCCAGGCGCGCCGCAAGTTCGGCGTCGAGGCGCCGAAGACGACGGGCAATGCAGATTTCGAGCGGATCTTTCGCGTGCAGCAGAACACAGTCGAGCAGATGGTGCTCTTCCTGCCCTCGCTCTGGATCTTCGGCTTTTACGTTTCCGACATGCTGGCCGGGCTGCTCGGCCTCGGCTGGACCGCAGCGCGTGCGCTTTATGCGGCCGAGTACTACGACGATGCGAAAAAGCGTGGGCCGGGGGCAGCACTCACGTTTCTGATCGGCATCGTGCTTCTCGTGGTCGGGACAATCGGGGCGCTGATCAAGGGGGCCTGAACGCCTTCAAGGCTTAGGAATCGGGGATCAGGGATCAGCGGCTGTCGCCGACCAGCACCTTGCGCAGCGACTGAAGCGTTTCGACCAGGTTTTCGTCATCGATGAAGCGCGGGCCGACCAGAGCCTTCAAATCCTCGTTCAGACGGTCGGCGACCGGTTTCAGCGCGATGCCCTTCTCGGTCAGATGGACATTGACCTGGCGCTCGTCGATGCGTGAGCGGCAGCGGGTGAGTAAGCCTGCCTGCTCCAGGCGTTTGATCAGCGGCGTGACCGTGCCGGATTCCAGCGCCAGCCGTTCGGCAAGCTGCCCGACGGTGAGCCGATCTTCGGCCCAGAGCAGCCGCATGGCCAGATATTGCGGATAGGTGAGATCGAGTTCTTCCAGCAGCGGACGATAGGCACGGGTGAAGGCAAGCGAGGTCGCATAGATGGCAAAGCAAAGCTGGTGGTCCAGGCTCTTTTCATCCTTGTCCGCCATGCGTTCGTCTCCATCCGGGTGCCGCGCCCTTCACTGACCGGGCTGGTCACCGCTTGTACTGACAACGTCTTGTCATCGGCAGGTGGTATAGGCTGGGCGACCCGACACAGGCAACCTCAAAGCAACTTATATCACGTCAGGCGATATTACGACTTGTGCGCAAATCTCTCGCGTGACAGATATGTTCGCGCAACCTATTGCGCGCGGTGTCCGCGTGACGGAAATGGTGCTCCGAGCTATCTCGAATGGGAGATCTACCATGCTGATCAATCGTCGTTCCCTGTTGCTGACCGGGGCTGCTGCCGGCCTTGGCGCTGCTCTTTCCACCTCGGCATTTGCCGCAGCACCGCTTGCGGGTGTCCAGGCGCCGGGCTTTTATCGCCGCAAGGTCGGAAGCCTCGAAATCACCGCCCTGCTCGATGGCTTTGCCCCGCTGTCGGTCGACAACTTCTCCGGCGCTGACAAGGCCGACCTCGTCGGCATTCTCAACCAGGCCGGCCTCACCGAAAGCCTGCCGACCTCGGTCAATGCCTTCGTCATTAATTCCGGCGAGAAGACCTATCTCGTCGATACCGGGCTTGGTGCAAACCAGATGTTCGGCCCGACGCTTGGCCGCACGGTCGCGAACCTCGCTGCCGCTGGCATCACGCCCGACCAGATCGATGCGGTGATCCTGACCCATGCCCATCCCGACCATGCCGATGGCCTGGTCGGCGCGGATGGCGCGGCAATCTTTGCCAATGCCGAACTCGTTCTGCATGAGAAGGAAGCAGGCTTCTGGCTCGATGACGGCGCGCTTTCCAGCGCCCCTGACGGCCTGAAGCCGATGTTCGATCTCGCCCGCAAGGCGCTTAAGCCCTATGAGGCGCGCACGCGTCTGGCAAAGGATGGCGAGATCTTCCCAGGCGTCGAGATGATCCTGTCTGCCGGACATACGCCCGGTCACAGCATCCTGCGCGTCGCCTCAGGCGCCGACCAGATGCTGATCGTCGGTGATACCGTGCACAATGCGGCTATCCATGCCGAGAAGCCGGATGTCGGCTTTGCCTTCGACATGGATCCTGCCGAGGCCGCCGCCAGCCGTCGCCGGATCTTCGACATGGTCTCGGCCGACAACATGCTGATCGCCGCCACCCATATCGCCTTCCCGAGCTTCGGCCGGATCTTCGTCGATGGCGACCACTACCGCTTCCAGCCGGCGGATTACGCTTACACGCTGTAAGGCATCGCGCGGCGACGCGAGTACGGATGGCAAAACAGATGGGACCGGGCCTTGTGCCCGGTTCTTTGCGTTGGGGCGGACCACAGGCGGGTGACATGCAGGACCAAGGGCAGAGTGCATATCGGGATATCTTGGCGTGTTTGCAGTACGTGATAGGTTACATGTAACCATGCTTGTAGGAGCCTTACATGACATCGGCATCCAAGCCTAAGTCGTCACGCATCAAGGTCGCCGAGCATCGCCAGCGGCTACGAGCGCAGGGACTTCGACCCATCCAGATCTGGGTGCCGGACATCAGATCTCCTTCCTTCAAGGCGGAAGCCAGCCGGCAGTCGCTGGCTGTCGCCAAAAGCGAGCAGGCAAAGGTCGACCAAGACTTCATCGACGCGGTTTCCGACTGGACCGATGAATGAGACGCGGAGATATCTGGACGGTGGCCGGGGGCAATGACTATGCCGAAAAACCGCGCCCGGCGGTCATCGTGCAAGACGACAGTTTTGACCAGACTGGGTCGGTCACCCTATGCGCCTTCACCTCCGACGAGACCGAAGCGCCTTTGTTCAGGCTCCCGGTTCTCCCGACCACCAGCAATGGCCTGCGGCAGCCCTCTCGGCTGATGGTGGACAAGATCACGACGGTTTCGAAATCCAAACTCGGTGAGTGGGTCGGGCGACTGGATGACGAGGACATCGTACGGCTTAATCAGGCGATGCTGGTCTTTCTCGGACTGGCGGGGCCTCAGCGCCAAAGGTGACCGGTTAGGCTACCGACCTTGGGGTGCGTATCAGCGCGCCCAAAACGCAAACGAGGGAGCTTAACGCCCCCTCGCCTGTCTCACTTCATTGTCGCGACGTTCAAGCCGTCTGCATGGCACCCGGTCCGGGCACTGCTCCCGGAGGGCACTTGCCGAGGATGATCATGCCGAGCACTTCGTCCTTGGTGACATCCTCGGTGCGGGCGTGGCCCACAACGCGGCCGTTCTTCATGACGAAGACGCGGTCGGCGAGGTCGAAGACGTCGTGGATGTCGTGGCTGATCAGGAAGATGCCGATGCCGTCCTTCTTCAGCTGCTGGATCAGTTCGCCGACCTGGGCGGTTTCCTGCGGACCCAAGGCCGCCGTCGGTTCGTCCATGATCAGGATCTGGGCGTCGAAGAGGATCGCACGGGCGATCGCCACCGACTGGCGCTGACCACCGGACAGTGCCTTTACCGGTTCCTTGAAGCGCTGGAAGTTGGGGTTGAGACGCCCCATGACTTCGCGGGCCTTGGCTTCCATCGCGACGTCGTCGAGTGTGCCCCATGCGGTGCGCAGCTCGCGGCCGAGATAAAGGTTGGCGGCGGCATCGACGTTATCGGCGACGGCGAGCGTCTGGTAGATCGTCTCGATGCCATACTTCTTGGCGTCGCGCGGATTGTTGATATCGGCGAAATCGCCTCGGACCAGGATATCGCCGTTGTCGCGCTTGTAGGCGCCCGACAGGATCTTGATCAGGGTCGACTTGCCGGCACCGTTGTGGCCGAGCAGTGCCACGACTTCGCCCGGGAACAGGTCGATCGAGGCGTCATCGACGGCGTGAATGCCGCCGAAGGAGATGGAAACGTTGCGCATTTCCACGAGGGGGGTACGATTTTCCGACATGAGTTCAACTCCCCTTACTTCGCACGGGCGCGGTAGACGGTGTCGAGCCAGACCGCGACGACGAGCACGATACCGATGACGATGCTCTGGAGCGGTGTGTCGAGACCGAGCAGAACCATGCCCGAATTCAGTGATTGCATGACGATGGCACCGAGCATGGCACCGGCGATGGTGCCGACGCCGCCGGCAAGCGAGGTGCCGCCGATGACGGCTGCGGCGATGGTGTAGAGCTCGTCGAGCGTGCCCTGCGCATTGGTCGCAGCGTTGAGGCGGGCGGTCGAGATGGCAGCGGCGATGGCGCAGAGTGCACCCATCAGCGCGAACATCTTGACGGTCACCCACTTCACCTTGATGCCGGCAAGTTCAGCCGCTTCCGGGTTGCCGCCGATCGCGAAGACATAGCGGCCAAAGCGGGTGCGGTTGGTGATGAAGGCCATGACCATGGCGATGCCGATGGCAATGAGAACGGGAACGGCGATGCCGAGACCGATCTGCAGACCACCTTCCGGCCAGGCGATGCCGTTTGCTTCGGCGTATTTGCGGGCGAGGTTCACCGGCATGTAATAGCTGTTGGCCACCCAGACGGCGCCGAGCACGGCCACGCAGCCGGAGGCGACGAGGAAGTATTCAGCCCAGATCGGACGCAGCGGGAAGCCGAAGCGCCGACGCTGACGGCGGGTGTTGAGAATGGTGAGCACGATCATCAGGCAGGCGACGAGGCCAACGATCCAGCTGGCGGTGACGCCGATCGAACCATCCGCACCACCACCCATCAGGCGATAGGTGGTGTCCATGGGCGCGACGGTAGCACCCGAGGTGACCATCCAGGCCGCACCGCGCCAGACGAGCAGGCCACCGAGCGTGACGATGAAGGCGGGCACGCCGAGGAAGGCAATGATGACGCCATGCAGGGCGCCGATCGCGGTGCCGACGAGGATGCCGGCGGTGAGCGCGATGATCCACATCATCGGATGCTCAAAGCCGATGATCGGCGGCAGGATGCGGGCCTGAAGCACCGCCATGATCATGCCGACGAAACCGAGGATCGAGCCGACCGAAAGGTCGATGTTGCGGGTGACGATGACCAGCACCATGCCGGTCGCCATGACCGAAACCGAAGCCGCCTGAACCGAGAGGTTCCAGAGGTTACGCGAGGTGAGGAACAGGCCGTCCGACAGGATGTCGAAGCCGACCCAGATGATCCCCAGCGCGATCACCATGCCCAGCAGGCGCGTGTCGATTTCCGTGGCTTGAAAGAAGCGTTTTACCGCTGAAACATTGGATGCCCGAGCACCATGTGCGGGCGTGGCAAGGCTGTGATCCGCCATACGAATAATTCTCCCCAGTCGTTTGTCGGCTTGCGAAGGGCTCGCGTCTCGCGCGGGCGTTCGGGCGTTCTACCCGCCATGCGAATCGAGGCATCTCATTCTTCGGCGGCTGATGGATCACGCCGGCGGTGGCCCCTTGAAGCCGTCCGACACTCTCCTGCTGCCATGCTCTCGATCAGTCGAAACGCCGCAGCGCAAACGGCTGCGGCGTTCCGGCTCAAGCTCTGTGGTCAGTCACGGACGGATCAGTTGCAGGCAGCAACGGAACCGGCGGCAACGCCCTGGCATGCTTCTTCCTTGGAGATCCAACCCGCGTCGATGACGGTGTTGAGGTTTTCCTTGGTGATCGGCAGCGGAGCGATGAAGTAGGAGTTCATTTCGACGCCCTTCGGGCCGCCGGAGAACTTCACGGTGCCTTCGATTTCGTCCATCGACTTGCCAGCGGCCAGTTCGTTGGCGATTTCAGCAGCCTTCTTGCCGAGTTCGCGGCTGTCCTTCCAGACGGACACGGTCTGGGTGCCGAGAGCAACGCGGTTCAGAGCGGCCTTGTCGCCGTCCTGACCGGAGACCGGAACGGCGCCTGCGAGACCCTGGGCTTCCAGAGCTGCGACAACACCGCCGGCCATGCCGTCGTTGGACGAAACAACGGCGTCAACGGCGTTGTTGTTGGCGGTCAGGAACTGCTCCATGTTCTTCTGGGCAGCTTCCGGCTTCCAGCCGTCGGTGTAGGCTTCGCCAACGTTCTTGATCTTGCCGGCGTCGATGGCTTCCTTCAGAACTTCGATCTGGCCCGAATAGAGGAAGTCAGAGTTCGGGTCGGTCGAGGCGCCCTTGATGAAGACGTAGTTGCCTTCCGGCTTCGCCTTGAACACTTCGCGAGCCTGCATGCGGCCCACTTCCTTGTTGTCGAAGGTGATGTAGTAGGCGTCCGGGTTTTCGATCAGACGGTCGTAACCGACGACCGGGATACCTTCAGCAGTGGCCTTTTCGATGGCCGGGCCGATGGCTTCCGAATCCTGGGCCAGAACGATCAGGGCGTTTGCACCCTGTGCGATCAGGCTTTCGATGTCGGTCAGCTGCTTGGCGGCAGACGTCTGAGCGTCGGCAGAGATGTACTTGTTGCCGGCGGCTTCAAGGGCTGCCTTGATCGCGGCTTCGTCTGTCTTCCAACGCTCTTCCTGGAAGTTCGACCAGGAGACGCCGACGGTCAGGCCTTCGGCATTGGCAACAGAATGCAGGCTCACGATGACGGCAGTCGCTGCCATCAGCTTCATAACGGATTTCATTTTAAACCTCCCAAGGTGATAGCGGACCGTCGGAAGACCTCCCAACCATACGACCCGCTGCGAAACTGCCCTTACCCCATGGACCCCCGTCCAATGGTTTTTCTCGACAGTCGAGAAAATAACTGTCAGAAGATTCTCACGCTGTCAACACGGCCCGGAGGAGGCTTGCCAAGACAGTGACCAAATGCTTTGGGAGGAGCATGCGGTGGACCAGACGAGACCGGGCGACAAGCCCATCATGACAGCCAGTCCAAGGGCGAGCACGGAGGCCGTTCGCCACCAGAACAACGGATTGGTATTGAAGGTGCTCCGGCGTGAGGGGCCGCTGGCGCATACCGATCTTTCGGCAGCGACGGGGCTTTCGTCCGCCACGGTTTCTGCGATTACCGCCCATCTCGAAAAGAATGGATTGCTGGAGCGGCGCGAGGTTTCCAACCCTGGCCAGCGCGGTCGGCCACGTGCGCTCTTTGCCCGGCGGCGGGATGCAGCCCATGTGATTGCGGTCCGAATCTCCTCGCATGCGGTGCAGTATTCGCTGGCCGATTATCGCGGCACGATGATCGACCGGTTCGAAGAGGCGCGCGAACAGGGGCCGGAATCACCCAGACGTTTTCTCGACGGGTTTCGCGCCGCGATCGGCCGGCTTATCCAGCGCTCGCGCCTGCCGGCCTCCGCCATCTCGACGATCTCGATTTCCAGCAAGGGATTGGTCGACCGGGAGGGGGCGAAGCTCCTGTGGTCGCCGGTCTTCGGCTATGAGGAACTCGACTTCGAGACGGCGCTTTCGGATTTCGGCAATAGCCGCATCCATCTCTTCAACGAGAGCCTGCTGGTGACCCATGCGCTGGCGCTTCGGCTGGCCAAGAACCGCGCCACGCCGCTCGCCTCGCTTGCCACGCTGTCGCTCGGCCATTCGATCGGGCTTGGGATTGCCTATCGCGACCAGCACGGGGATCTCGAAATTCGGGCGCCGAATTTCGGCCATATGCTGCATGCCGATGACGGCAAGCTCTGCCGCTGCGGGGCGATCGGCTGCATCGAGGCCTCGGCCGGCTTCTACGGCATCCTGCGCATGGCATTCGAAGTGCCGCCGGACACGATCCCAGCGAAGTTCGTGCCGCTTGCTGAAATGGAAAAGATTGCCAGCCGCGCCCGCCAGGGGCACCGTGCCTCGCAATATGCCTTCCGCCAGGCGGGGCTGGCCCTCGGTCAGGGGCTGTCGCGGATGCTGAGCCTTGCCGAGGAGACGATGCCGATCGCGATCACCGGGCCGGGCACGCGCTTCATGGATCTCTTGACCCGCGGCCTCGACGAGGGGCTGGCGCAATCGCAGCATGTACGCGTGCGCGGCGCGCCGGAGATCCTCATCATCACCGAGGAAGAGACGCTGGTGTTCGAGGGCCATGTGGACCGGGCGCTGACGGAGATTGACCAGGATCTGGGTGGGTAATCATTCCGGGCGGCCGTCTCAATGCTAGGTGAAGGGTGGAGCGCTCGCGAAATTTCGAATCGACGCTCGCGAAAAGCTCAGGCATAGCAGCACGCAATTCAAGTTTTGACGCGCCGGCGGACATTCGCTGTGCCCGCGTCATCCGATCTGCGGCCTGGCCTCAAGACTGAGTGGGCTAAGATCGGCAATGTCCGGAGAGAGACCCCGATGATTAAGATCATGGTTTTGCTGCATGCGGCTCAAGGCCGGGACTGGCAGACGCCGCCGAAGGGCACGAGCCTGAAGACCCTGGCAGAGGCTGAGGAACAGGGTCTGATCGAGATCCGTGGCGAGTTTCAGAAGCGCCAGTTCCGGCTGACGACGCGTGGCTTTTCGACCGTCGAACACGACCGAAAGCGGCTTGCGGCACGCCTCAGCTGATTACGGCCTCGCGCGGGTCGCTCGCCGCTTGAACGGTGGGCGCCTGCGCCCTACCCTCCTTCAAGGAGGACGCTTCATGACAGACGCAATCGCATCGCAGGATGAGGAAGGGCTCAATACCGGGCCAGCGGCCTATGTCTTCGACGCCTATGGCACGCTGTTCGACGTGCATGCGGCCGTGCGCCGGCATGCCGACGCGATCGGGCCGGATGCGGCAGCCTTTTCCGATCTCTGGCGGGTGAAGCAGCTCGAATATACCTGGGTGACGAGCCTGATGGGGCAGTATCGGGATTTTCAGGCGCTGACCGAAGATGCGCTCGACTTCTGCCTTGCCCGGTATCCGGCAGTGAAACCTGCAGTGCGGGCTGATCTGCTCGAGGCCTACAAGCGGCTCGATTGTTTTGCCGAGGTGCCGTCGGTTCTCGGCGCTCTGCGAGAGACCGGCGCGAAGATTGCCATCCTCTCCAACGGCACGCCACGCATGCTGGACGAGGCGGTGGACGCCGCCGGCATCGGGCACCTGATCGACGATATCTTCTCGGTGGATGCGCTGAAGATCTACAAGACCGCACCTTCCGCTTATGCGCTCGTCACCTCGACCTACAGGATTGCCACACCGGACATCGCCTTCCAGTCTTCCAACCGCTGGGATATCGCGGGTGCCAAGGCCTTTGGCTTTCGCTGCCACTGGATCAATCGATCCGGTGCGCCGGACGAATATGCGGAGTTTGCGCCGGACGAGATCTTCCCATCGCTCGACGGGCTGCTGCCGAAACGCGCTTGAGTGGATCGACGATGGCGGAAAAGCGATTTGACCGTTATAGAGCCGCCACGAACAGGTGCTGACGCGCCGCTTGAGACGATGGAAAGACGTGAAGACATGAGCCAGACCTGGAGCAAACCCGTAATCCTGCACGGGATCGGCGAAGAGGGCGAAGACGTTGTGGTCGACTGTTCGCTCGGCGCGTCCTGGGCGCTGATCGAGGACTGGCCGGAGGAAGAGAGCGAGGCGCTGGACAAGGCCCTGCTGGTGCTCGGCGCTGTGGCCCAGGGCAAGGCAAAGGAAGAAGACGGCCGCAAGGCGCTGATTTCGGCAGCACTGGCAGCCGGGGTGAAGATCACCGCCTAAGGCGGAAAGCGCCCGCCCCCCTGCCCTGTCACGTCACATGAGGCCGAGCGTCACCGCCGCGAGGACCAGATAGCGCCCGGCCTTGGCGACCGTCACGAGGACGAGGAAGGTGAGGAAGGGCGTGCGCAGGACGCCGGCGACGACGGTCAGCGGATCGCCGATGATCGGCACCCAGGACAAAAGCAGCGACCAGATGCCGAAGCGGCGATACCAGGCCTCGGCCTGAGCGAGCCTTGGCCGGGACACCGGAAACCAGGGCCGGTCGCGGAAACGCTCGATGAAACGGCCGAGCAGCCAGTTGACCACCGAACCCAGCACATTGCCTGTCGTTGCGACGAGCAGCAGAAGGACGAGCGAGCGATCGCCCGCGACGATCAGGCCGACAAGCACGGCTTCCGACTGCGCCGGCACGATGGTCGCGGCGATGAAGGCAGCCAGAAACAGGGCGAGATAGGAAGCGAAAGCGGTGATCACGCAGCCGGTCTAGCGCGGGCGTTCGGCGCTGGCAATCGGCGGTGAGCGGCACCGATCATCGGCTGCTCACAATCGGGCGAGGCAAGACTGCACAAACCGGATGCCAGACATGGAATGGCCGCCATGCATCCGGGGGACGATGCATGGCGGCCTCGATGGCCCGGGGGCTGGCCATCAGTACTCTAGGGTCTGTCAGACGACCCGGCGGGCGGCCTGTTCGATGCGCTCGGCAGACGACACTTCGTCGGCATCGATCACGCGCGTGCCTTCAACCCGGGCACCGGGCTGCAGACCATCAAACCCGACATCGCGGACCTGATGCGGCGAAGGCGTGGTGATTGCACCATGGTTCGGATCGTTGACGTCCTGGCCTTTCACGCCGTCTTCGGTGCGCGCATGTTCGCCCGGGGCGTTGCGCGTCTCGCGCTCCCTGGTCGCATCGGCGATCAGCTGGTCGAGTTCGTCTGCGGTCATGGCGCTCAGATCGAAATCCTGCATCGGGTCTCTCCCTTTGTTTTTCTGTTCAGAGCTTCAACGCGCGAGTTTGAAAAAGGTGCCACGGAGGCCGCGCGATCTTTGCAACGGATTGGGACCGTAAGCGTTCAGCCTTCGGAGGGAGCGCTGATCATGGATTTTACCAGCATCATGCATATCGTCACCCGGGCCATTGAGGCGGTGGGGGTGGCGGTGATCGTTGTCGGGATTGCCGGGGCGGGCTATCGCTATCTGACAGCCCCACGCACATTGTCGTCCTATCGCAATTTGCGGGCGGGCATGGGTCGGGCGATCCTGCTCGGGCTGGAGCTGATGGTTGCCGGCGACATCATCAACACGGTGGCCGTGGAGCCGAGCCTCGATTCCGTGCTGGTGCTCGCCGTCATCGTGGCCATCCGCACCTTTCTCAGCCTGTCGCTGGAAGTCGAGATCTCCGGGCGCTGGCCCTGGCAGGGCGAGCGCAGCGAACTGTCCCTGCATCGCGGCAAGGCGGACGCGGACGAGCGAGGCGGGGAAGATCGAGGCTGATGCTGCTTCGACACGCTGTGTTCATCGCTTGATGATGCTGAGTGTGCCGTCGCTTTCGAGAACCGCGGCCTCGACTTGTTCCAGATCGTCACGGTCATTGGAGCGCACCGCGCTCATGATCTCGTCCTCGGTGATGCGCTGTTGCAGCATGGCCTGACGGCAGAAACTTCCGTGGCGGACGAGCAGCGTCGGCTCCGAGCGGATCGCCTTGGCCGCCAACGGCGAGCGGACAGAGGCGAAGGTGACGAGATATTGCAGCAGGATGAGCAGGCCAAGCGCCGTTGCGCCGTCGGCCAGCGCGATCGATTCCTGCAGCAGAATGGCAGAGAGCGTCGAGCCGAGGGCAACCGTGACCACAAGATCAAATGCATTCAGCTTCGACAGCGTGCGTTTGCCCGAAATGCGCAGAAAAAGCACAAGCGTGGCATAGGCGAGCGTGCCGACGAGAAGCGTGCGCCCGATGCCGGGCCAGCCCTGAAACAGCATGCTCTGCCAGTCCATGCCGATCCTCCTTCTGTTATGAGAAGCCTGATATCAGCGGCCAATCCTGGACCGCAATTCAGCGCTCGGCATTGTCGGCATTGGCGAGTGGCGATGGGCGGCCGTCGGGGCCATCCGGGGCTTCGCGCTGGTCGACGTCTTCCATGTCCTGATCCACCAGAAAGGTGTCGGTGCCGCCGAGGCGGCCTGCCTCGCGCGCGGCGTCCTGACGGGTGGCATCGATTTGCTCGTCGAGGTCGCGGTCAACCGACTGGCGATCATTGCCTTCGGCTGTGCGGTCGGCAGGAGGGCTGGTCCGATCGGTCGGATTGCGGGGATCGTTTTTCGGGTGAGTGCTGTTGTCGCTGGTCATCGAGGTTCTCCGTCCCTGGGTTCGGGCTTTATCTCTCACCCAACGACAGGCTGCCGGGTTTCGTTCCGCAGGAGACGGTTTGAACTGATGGAGGGGGCTGGCAGATGTGTTGCACGAGCGCATCTGGAATTCCGCTGCCCGCGGCTTGCGACTGGCGCGACGGAATGGGCATGCCGCAGGACAAGGCGCGGCGGTCCGGCATGAGCCTGGTCGTTGTCTTCGTGTGCCAGGCCAGCAAATAAACGTCCCGCCAGGTGGATGGCAGGACGCGTGATGTAAAAGGGTATGAGGTGTTAGGCTCAGCGGTCGCGGCGTAGAGAGCGCAGTGTCAGGCCGCCCGACCCATCGATCGCGGCGCCTGTCCGCCCCTTGCGCCCGTGGTCTGGAAGCGGGAGACCATGGTGAACAGTTCGCGTGCGCTTTCGGCAAGGGAGGCTGCCGTGGCGCTCGCTTCCTCGCCGGTCGCCGCACTCTGCTGGGTCACCTTGTCGAGCGTGTTGATGGCGCCGTTGATCTCGCCGATGCCCTGCGACTGCTCACGGGCGGCAATGGCGATGGCATCAACATTGCCGTCGATTTCCTGCACCTGGTCGACGATCGACTGCAAGGCATGACCGGTCTTGTCGACCAGGCTGACGCCGTGCTGCACGGCATCGGAGGCCTTGGCGATCAGGCCCTTGATATCCTTGGCGGCACTGGCCGAGCGCTGGGCAAGCTCGCGGACCTCCTGGGCGACAACCGCAAAGCCCTTGCCGGCTTCGCCTGCACGGGCGGCTTCCACGCCGGCATTCAGCGCGAGAAGGTTGGTTTGGAAAGCGATCTCGTCGATCACGCCGATGATGTTCTCGATTTCCTTGGAAGAGCTGGCGATTTCGCCCATGGCCGTTGTCGCCTGCTTGACGACGAGACCGGAGCCTTCGGCATTGGAGCGCATCTCGCCGACCAGTTTCGTGGTTGCCTGTGTGCGGCCCGTCGTGTCCTTGATCGTGGTGGTGATCTCTTCCAGGGCAGCGGCCGTTTCTTCCACCGTTGCCGCCTGGCGCTCGCCATTGGTGGCGATGCCATTGGCGATATCATTGATGACGGCCGCATTGTCCGACAGGGCCTGGACGGCATGAACAATGCCGCTCAAGGTATCATCCAGCGCATGGGCGGCGGTGTTGACATCCAGTCTCGTCGCCTCCAGCACCGCGTCCACGGGATCGTTGAGGCGCACGGTCAGGTCGCCTTCGGCAAGTTTCTTGATCGCGGCGCCGATGATCTTCACGGCCTTCATGCGTCCGCTGATGTCGGTTGCGACCTTGATGACCCGGTAGACTTTGCCACGGGAATTAAACACCGGCGTGTAGGCGGCCTGGATCCAGACCTCGCGGCCGCCCTTGCCATAACGCACGAAGTTCGAAGCGGTGAACTTGCCGGCACGCAGGTCGTCCCAGAAACCGGCATAGTCGGAGGTCCCGACATAGTTCGGGTCGCAGAACATACGATGTTGCTTGCCGATAACCTCCGAGCGGTCATAGCCCATAGCCTTCAGGAAGTTGTCGTTGACCTCGACGATGGTGCCATCCGGTTCGAATTCGATGATCGCCTGCGACTGATCGATGGCGCGCAGCCGATTGTTGTCATGCAGGGCGACGATCTTGGTTGCGGTGATATCGGATGCGATCTTCAGAATACGAGTTACCCGGCCGCCAGAATAGACGGGATTGTAGGTCGCCTCGATCCAGACATCTTCGCCAGCCTTGGTCTGGCGGCGAAACTGCCCACCCTGGAAACGGCCAGCCGCGAGATCGGACCAGAAGCGCTGGTAATCCGGCGACTGGCGGATGGCGTCCTCGCAGAAGATGCGGTGATGCTTGCCGACGATCTCGTCGAGACGGTAGCCGAGGGTTTTCAGAAAGTTCTCATTGGCATCCAGGACCGTGCCATCTGGCGCAAACCAGATCATGGCCTGGGTCGCTGAAAGCGCTTTCATGTCGTCGGCAAGCTTATTCGCGTTCAGGATATTCGAAAGCATTGGCAGCGCCCTCATTGCACATTGCCACAATCTAAAACACGGTCGCGTTAATGGTTACTGAATGTAGTCTTGCGAATTGTTAAAAATCATAAACGTGATGCGCGAGCACTGTCAGGACCATGCACAGAGGTTGAATGCGGGGGTGCTCACTTGCCTTGATGTGCCGGGCAGGAGGGGGATTTTCCGGCCTGGTGATGCGGGTTAGGCGCGATGGGGGCTGGGATCCCGGTTCAGGTGTGAGGCGTCAGTCGTCGCGGCGGATCATGCCTGCAACCATAGGGCGGAAAGGCGCTTGCGGTTCCCCCTCACCCGACCTCCGCTGCGCTCGGCCACCCTCTCCCCGAGGGGAGAGGAGCAGTCGCCGGCGTTGTAGCGCCAATGATTGAAACGCAAAAAAGCCGCCGGGTTGCCCCGACGGCTTTTGTCATTTCTAAGCCTGCTGCTCGTCTCAGACGAACTGGCTGAGGCCCGGGACCGAGGCGACGACTTCGTCGACGACGTCGGCGCCGGCGTATTCGCGGGCAACCGCCATGGTTTCCTTGGCGAGCGTCGAGATTTCGCCCATGCCGAGGCCCTGGGACATCAGCTGCTGGCCGAGGCCCATGATGCCGCCGCCGCCGATGGCGCTCATCAGGCCGCCGAGCAGACCACCGCCGCCGGCGCCTTCGCCATTGTGCTTGGCGACGAGTTCAGCGGCACCGGGGATGGCTTCGATCATGCGGGCGACCGGGCCGTCGGCTGCTTCGCGCTGCAGGAAGCCGAGCATCATGCCGAGGGCGGTTTCAGCCTTGTCCGGGGAAATGCCGACATTGTCGGCGATGCGGGTGACGATTTCGCTCATTCTCGAAGTCCTCCTGAGGCGATTTTTTGACGTTAACGTCAACGTAATGGAAGTCGTTTCCGAACTCAAGCACCCGGGGCCGCCTCCGGCGAAAATTGCCGGGGATGCGACGGCGCCCGCAGTCGATCTGCGAGGCACGACGGCGGCACCTTTGACGGTCCTGGCCGGGCCTGTTTCAGCTTGAGACATCCAACCGTTGTCGATGTTCCACACTCCTCCTATAAGAGCAAGCTGAAGTGTTGATGACGCAGGGAGAAACGTCCGCATGCTGCAAGAAGGCTCGCTCTATCTCGGCACCAGCCGCAATCCGGACGACAGCCTGAACAAGGCCGAATATCTGGCGCTGAAATACGGCAACCGCCACGGCATCGTGACCGGGGCGACCGGCACCGGCAAGACGGTGACGCTGCAGGTGCTGGCCGAGAGCTTCTCCGAGGCCGGCGTTCCGGTGTTTGCCTCCGATATCAAGGGCGACCTTTCCGGCATTGCCGCCATGGGCGAGCCGAAGGACTGGATTACCCAGCGGGCGGAGCAGATCGGCTTTACCGATTATGCGCCGGCCGAATTCCCCGTCATCTTCTGGGATCTTTATGGCGAGAAGGGTCACCGGGTGCGCACGACGGTGGCCGAGATGGGGCCGCTTTTGCTCTCACGCCTGATGAATGCCTCGGAAGCGCAGGAAGGCGCACTCAACATCGCCTTCAAGATCGCCGACGAAGGCGGGTTGCCGCTGATGGATCTCAAGGATCTGCAGGCGCTGCTCACCTACATGGCCGAGCACGCGACCGAGCTTTCCAGCCAGTTCGGGCTGATTTCCAACGCTTCGATCGCGACGCTGCAGCGCGGGTTGCTGATCCTCGAGCAGCAGGGGGCGGAGAACTTCTTCGGCGAGCCGGCGCTCAAGGTGACCGACATCATGCGCACGACGAATGACGGGCGTGGCGCGATCTCTATCCTCGCCGCCGACAAGCTGATGATGAACCCCAGGCTTTATGCGACCTTCCTGCTCTGGCTGCTCTCCGAGCTGTTCGAGGAGCTGCCGGAAGTGGGCGATCTCGACAAGCCGAAGCTGGTGTTCTTCTTCGATGAGGCACACCTTCTCTTCAACGACGCGCCGAAGGTGCTGATCGAGCGGGTGGAACAGGTCGTGCGGCTGATCCGCTCCAAGGGTGTGGGTGTCTATTTCGTGACGCAGAACCCGCTCGACGTGCCGGAAACCGTGCTCGCCCAGCTCGGCAACCGGGTGCAGCATGCGCTGCGCGCCTATACGCCGAGGGAGCAGAAGGCGGTGAAGACGGCGGCCGATACGTTCCGCCCGAACCCGGCTTTCGATTGCGCCACCGCAATCACCCAGCTCGGCATCGGCGAGGCGCTGGTCTCGACGCTGGAGGCCAAGGGCATTCCCTCCATGGTCGAGCGCACACTGATCCGCCCGCCATCGGGGCGCGTCGGGCCGATCAGCGATGCCGAGCGGGAGAAGGTGATGAACCTCTCGCCGGTCGCCGGGCAATACGACATCGATCTCGATTCGGAATCGGCATACGAAATCCTCTCTGCCCGCGCCAAGAAGGCGGCGGAGGCGGAAGCGGCCAAGCGGGCGGCCGAGGAGAAGGCCGAAGGTGGCGATAGCGCTGCCGGACGCTGGACGCTGCCCGGATTTGGCGACGAGCCAGCCGACAAGGAAGGCACGCGGACGACAAAGCGCAGCTCCGGTTATCAGCGCGAGACGGTGATCGAAGCGGCAATGAAGAGTGCGGCGCGCTCGGTTGCGACCTCGGTCGGTCGGGCGCTGGTGCGTGGCATTCTGGGCAGTCTTCGGCGGTGAAGTTGCGGTTTATCGGCAAAACACAAGAACTGAGTGGCGAAAGCTCGCCATTCACCCCCAGTTTTTGTTCACTTCCGTGCAACCATCCCTGATATAGAATGAAGATCACCACAATTCCTGGGCAGGTGCGCCCGGGGGTTACATGGGGTTGAGCGTGGACAGCAGTCTGGATCACATCGTTCTGGTCAACAACGCGAAGCGCGCGCTTGAACGCGGTCGCTTCGAGCTCACCTATCAACCCATTTATTCCGTCGACCACCGTGAAGTGGACAGCGTCGAGACGCTGTTGCGCTGGCGAATTTCGCCCGGCCGGTTGGCTGTGGCGCAGGATTTTCGCTCGGTGTTTCGCGACCCGATGTTATCGCTGTCGATCCGCGACTTCGTGCTGTCGACCACGCTGCGCCAGGCGGCGCGCTGGCGGGCGGAGGGCCATGACTTCGGGCGGATCAGCGTCAATGCCACGGCCTTTGACCTTTGCGCCGGCGATTTTGCGCTGAGGCTCAGCGACATGGTGCAGGATTTCGGCCTGACGCCCGATATGCTCGAGATCGAAGTGGCAGAGCCTGCCTTCTACGGCCCGCTGTCGAAGGCGGTGGGGCTGGCGCTCGAGGCACTGCATTACTGCGGCTTTTCGCTTGCCATGGACAATTTCGGCGCGACCCATGCCGGCCTATCAGCGCTGCGCAATCACAGCTTCCGGCGCCTGAAGATCGACCACGGGCTGATGCGCTCGGCCTCGACCAATCCGGTCGACAAGGCGATCGTGCGCCATGTGATTGCGCTTGGCCATGATCTCGGGATGATCGTGACGGCAGCTGGTGTCGAGAGCGAGGCACAGATGGAAACCGCCGTGCAGCTTGGCTTCGACAGCGTGCAGGGCTTCTTCGTCTGCTTCCCGAAGGAGGCAGAGCTTTTGCCGCGCGTCTGCCATGTGCTGAACCTGCAGGGCCGCTCCGGCTGAGCTTGCCCCCCCTGCCCTTTCGCCAATTTGCCACCCATGGCAGGATCGGCGCCATGACCCTGATCCTCTACCCGCTCGCAGCCCTTGCCGAAATCGCCGGATGTTTCGCCTTCTGGGCCTGGCTGAAGCTCGACCGCTCGCCGCTCTGGATAGCACCTGGCGTTCTGTCGCTTGCGCTGTTCGCCTGGCTTCTGACCCTCGTGCCATCCGATGCCGCAGGCCGCGCCTATGCCGCCTATGGCGGGGTCTATATCGCGGCCTCGCTTTGCTGGCTCTGGCTGATCGAGGGGCGAAGGCCGGATCGGTTCGACCTGTCGGGGGCCGCGATCTGCCTCGTCGGGGCGGCGGTGATCCTGTTACCGGCCAGGAGCTGAGCGGAATCCCCCTCAAAAGGCAGGATGCCGGCTTGCGGAATTTCCGTATATACATAAACTATGGTGATCGTCTGGGATGAACCGAAGCGGCTCGCGAATGTCGACAAGCATGGGCTGGATTTCTCCGACCTTTCGCTTGAGTTCTTCGAGCGCGCCTTGATCCGCGCGGCGAAACGAGGCCGGCTGCAGGCGATCGGACGTCTGGCAGACGGGACCGTTGCCGTGATTTTCGTGCGGCTCGGAACAGAGGGACTCTCTGTGATTTCGATGCGTGCGGCCAATCCGGCTGAAAGGAGGGCATTGCGATGAAGAAGACAAAGTCAGTGTCGCCCGGTTTTCGCGAAGGCCGCGGCTATACGCAGGCCGATTGGGACGAAGTGGAAGACAATCCCGAGATGACAGAGGCCGAGCTCGCAGAACTGCGGCCCTTCCGCGAGGTCTTTCCCGAACTCGCTGCCTCGATCGACCGCAAGCTCGGGCGGCCGAAATCTGAGACGCCGAAGAAGGCAATCAGCCTCAGGCTCGATGCCGAGGTGATCGAGCGGTTCAAGGCGGGTGGTGAGGGATGGCAGTCGCGGATGAACGAGGCACTGCGCAAGGCGGTGGGGTTGTAAGGCCCCTGCTGCCCTCCCCGGCAACTCACCAGCTGCGCCACCCTTCGACCAGCATCAACGCTGCCACCGCGACCAGCAGCCAGCCGGCGGCGCGGCCGATCCAGATGGTGATCTTGGGCTTCGAGACCAGCGCATCCCGCCCCTTGGCCGCAGCAAAGGCCAATCCGCCATAGACGAGTGCCTGCAGCAGGAGGGTAAGCGCGCCCATGACCAGCGCCTGGCGCCAGAAGGGGCCGTATTCGGGGCGCATGAATTGCGGATAGACGGCAAGGATGAACAACCAGGCTTTCGGGTTGAGCAGGCAGGTGATGAGGCCCTGGCCGAAGATGCGCGCTGTTCGATGCAGCTTCGAGGCCTCGATGCCGTCGATGACGATGGCGCTTTTGGCCAGCGTATAGCCGATCCAGATCATGTAGGCAGAGCCGATCACCAGCATCGGGCCGGCGAGCTGAGGCACCAGCGTCGAGAGCGCTGTCACGGCGACGGTGCCGAACAGGGTATGGAAGGCGCCACCGAGCATGATGCCTGATGTCGCGGCAATGCCTGCGCGTCGGCCACCGGTCAGCCCATTGGCGATGACGAAGATCATGTCCATGCCTGGAACGATGATGATGCCCGCCAGTAGGGCGGAAAAGAGCCAGAGGTTTTCGGCATAGGTCATGTCAGTAGGCTCTCCTTAAATGGGTAGGCCTTCCGCAGGGAATGGCCTGTTTTCAATGCGTTGGAGATGCTTTAGACAAGGGCTAGTGACAAAGGTGTGTCAGTTGAGATCGAGGATCCCCCATGCGCAAGGCGTCCCGGCTGTTCGAGATCATCCAGATCCTTCGCCTTGCTGCCCACCCGATAACGGCGCAGCAGATGGCGGAACAGCTTGAGGTAACGCAAAGGTCGATCTACCGCGACATCGCTGCCCTTCAGGCGATGCGCGTGCCGATCGAGGGCGAACGCGGGATCGGTTATATCCTGCGCCCCGGATTTCACCTGCCGCCGCTGATGTTCACGCCGGAGGAAACGGAAGCGATCGTGCTTGGCATGGCGCTGACCAAGCGCACGGCGGATCTCGAGCTGCGCGAGGCATCGGCCCGCGTGCTCGACAAGATCGCGGCTGCCCTTCCCGACCCTTTGCGCGAATCGATCCTGTCGCGCTCTCTCTATGCCTGGGGTCGCGTGGCGGAGGCGCCCGAGGCGATCGACTTCTCGATGATCCGCCGGGCAATCCGCGACGAGGAGAAGCTCGACATCGACTATGTCAACGAACAGCAGCAGGCGACGACTCGGCGGATCCGGCCGATCGCGGTGATCCATTATGCCGAGGCTGCCGTCATCGTCGGCTGGTGCGAGTTGCGGGAGGCGATCCGCAATTTCCGCGTTGATCGAGTCAAGGCGTGTCGGACAACGGGTGCACATTTCCGGCGTGAGGGCGATCGGTTGCGCAAGCTCTGGGTGGCGCGCTGGGAGACGGGCACCAAAGGCTGAGCCGAAGCCTCGTTTCGCATCTTGGAAAAGAAAACGCCCGCTGCTCGGTTGAGCAACGGGCGTCTCGATCTTGAAATTGTGGCGCAGAGATCAGGCGGCCACAGCCATCCGGCGCGCTTCGCGGAACGAGACGAGACGGCCGCGGGCTTCGTCCCAGAGGACGAGTTTCACGCAAGCGAAGCTTTCCTTCAGCGTGATGCGGCTGATGGTCTTCAGCTCCGGATGGTCGCGCAGGACTTCCGGCAGACGGTAGAAGGGGATCTTGCTCGACAGGTGATGCACGTGGTGCACGCCGATATGGCCGGTCAGCCAGCGCAGGCCCCAGGGCAGGTCGTAATGCGAGGCGCCGTGAAGAGCCGCGTGCTGGAACTGCCACTCCGGAGGGTTCGACCAGTGGGTATCTTCGAACTGATGCTGGACATAGAAGAGCCAGATGCCGAGCGCACCGGCAAGCAGCACGATCGGCAGATGCACGACGAGGAAGGCATCGAGACCGGCGAGCCAGATCATCAGTGCGGCCATGGCGACCATGCCTGCATTGGTGGCCATGGTGGAGACCCAGGGCAGAGCCCCGTCCTTCATCATGCCGAAGGGCAGACGCTGCTTGAGCAGGAAGACCCAGATCGGGCCGATGCCGAAGAGCACGATCGGATTGCGATAGAGGCGGTAGCCGAGGCGGCCGAGCGGCGAGAGCGCGCGATATTCGGCGACCGTCAGCGTGGTGATGTCGCCGACGCCGCGTTCCTCGAGATTGCCGGCGGTCGCATGATGTTCGGCATGCGCGCGACGCCAGTAGTCATAAGGGGTGTAGGTGAGGACGCCGAGCAGGCGGCCGGTCCAGTCGTCGACCGAGCGGCGGGCGAAGAAGGCGCCGTGGCCGCAATCATGCTGGATGATGAAGAGGCGCAGCAGGAAGGCTGCAGCCGGCAGGACCAGAACGAGGCCCGGCCAGAAGGCGAAATGGAAGCTTGCCCAGGCGCCGGCCCAGAGCAGGATGAAGGGCACGAGCGTGATGCCGAGTTCGAAGCTGGACCGGGTGAGGTTCGGCTTGCGATAGGCATTGACGATCTTCAGCCAGGCCTTGGCATCAGGGGTCTCGTCCTCGGGGATTTGATCGTCGCGGTAGTCGAATGCAGCGCTCACAGGCCGGCCTCCGAGAGGTTGATTGGATCGGGGAAGGCGGCGGAGGGGCTCGATACGCCCAAAATCGGGGCGCGCGACACGGGGCATCCGAAGGAGAGGCCCACAGCAATGGTCATGGTCGGCTGGCTTTCGTGGCTTAGAGATCGCCCGTCACTCCTGGAACGGGTGGGCTGTCCTAGCAGATCGCAGCCGACTTGTCGCCATGGAACTCCCATACGACGGAGGCTGCGGCATTTCGTCGGGCCGTATTCATCAGCGGGGCCGGATCGTGTCGCGAGATCGGCGGACGATGCCCGAGCGCTTTGCGCTGATTCGGCGACACTCCCGAATGAGAAAGCCCCGCGCCAGAAGACGCGGGGCCAAGAGATGTCAGCAGAACTGCGCGGCGGCCGCCAGTTGCGGGCGCCTCGGCGCGATCACTGGGCTGGCTTGATCGATTCGAGGATCTTGTTGACCTCGGGGATGTTCTTTTCTTCCGTTTCGGCCGAGGCCCAGTAGGTGACGATCGCGGCCTTCTCGTCCGACAGCGTGATGAAGCCGACGCCGATGGTCACCGGGCCGTCCTTGTCCGTGCCCTTCCAGGACAGCGTCTCGTAAGGCATGCCGTTCTGCTCGCCCTTGCTTTCGGTCTGGCTTGCCGGATCCGGCGTGACGCCGTTTTCCTCAAGGAAGGCGAAGACGTCGGTCATGACCTGGTCCATGTCCTCAACACCGGCTATGTCGAAGGAGATATAGGTGCCGGCGTCGGGCGAATTGCCTTCGATGCCGTAATCGGTCGCGGTCGGCTGCCAGTCGTCCGGAATTTCGACGGTTGCGGCTGGCTCGTCGGCCGGGAAGGTGAAGCTGCCCGCAACGGAGGCGGATGCGGTGATCAGGAAGATTGCGGTGGCGGCAAGGAACTTGTTCATCGGATGAGCCCGTGGATGAGTGATAAGGTGAGCCGGCGCGAGCGCGTGACCAACGTGCCGGGCGAGGTTTCCTAGCAAGCAGCGGTGAAGATTGTCGTACTGTTTTTGCGTGGAATCACCGCATCCATATGAATTATTCCTGATGTTGGCGATATGGCTAAAGGATGCCAAACAGACCTGCCATACTGGCTTTCACGGCGTTTTTTGGCTTCCCGGCGCGTGGAGATTCAAGCTTTTGAATCAGGGGCTTGAGCAGGGCATCCCCGACATTTTACCGCGACGAAATGGCAGTTTTGCCCATTTTTGCTTGTGTCGCGGCGACCGAGCCTCTATATTGCCGCCATCGAAGATTGCGAGCGACTTTGTCTACGCGCCTCCGGCGCACGCCAGATTTCCTTCAACGTCGATATACCAGCCGTCGAATGTCTCGCCGGCAAGCCCAACGATTGAAAGGAAATCGTTATGAACACAGGTACCGTAAAGTGGTTCAACAGCACCAAGGGTTTTGGCTTCATCCAGCCGGATGAAGGCTCTGCCGACGTGTTCGTCCACATCTCTGCCGTTCAGCGCGCCGGCATGCGCGACCTGGTCGAAGGCCAGAAGATCGCATACGACATCGTTCAGGACAAGCGTTCGGGCAAGAGCTCGGCCGACAACCTGCGCGCCGCTTAATAATTTGTCGCTCGCCCTTGCTGACAACGGTTTTACCGACTGCGAGGGCTGAGTGGCGAGGAAAGGTCGGGTTCCGCCCGGCCTTTTTTGTTTGCGTCGAAGGCTGCTCGCGTTCGACTTTCCATTTCTCCCGATCCGATCGGGATCTCCGCCGGGGCGTCGCGCGTTAGCTTGTCGTATCCCCTCTTTTGCAACCCAGTTAAATCGGGCTCACGCCCGGAAAGGAAACGACCGTGCAAGTTCTCGTTCGTGACAACAATGTCGACCAGGCGCTTCGTGTGCTTAAGAAGAAGATGCAGCGCGAAGGCCTCTTCCGCGAAATGAAGGCTCGCAGCGCCTTCGAAAAGCCTTCGGAAAAGCGCGTTCGCGAAAAGGCTGAAGCCATTCGCCGCCAGCGCAAGCTCGCGCGCAAAAAGATGCAGCGCGAAGGCCTGCTGCCGGCCCCGAAGAAGGCTGCAGTTCGCGGCGCACGCTAATTTCGACCCCTCCGTGCGCCTTCGGGCGCGCGGATGTCCGACCACGAGGAAGGCACAACGCCTCTCCTCGGTCACCGGCCCCGGCCATTTGGCCAGGAGCGGACGGACCTCACCCCCATGCCGAGACAGGCAGCCAGGCTGCAGGAAGGACCCGGACATGACCGCTACCAAAGAGACGTTTTTCAAGCCTGAAAAGGTTTCGCCGCAGGACAAGGCCGCGACAACCGACAGCGTTGCTCGTTCGCTGATCGCTCAGGAAGCAACCGCGCGTGACCGCAAGACCGAAGCGCTGAAAGCGCTGCGTCTGGAGCGCGAGGCGCTTGAGGCCGAAAACGCGCCCGCACCGAAGAAGCGTGCCGTGAAAAAGGCCGTGAAGCGCGGCTGAGGCCAGCGCACACCACCGATGACTAAAGAATTCGAGAAGGCCGGAGCCGCCATGGGGCGCTCCGGCCTTTTCACGTTATCGGTTTGCCGAGGTCAGGTTGAAGTAGGCGCCCTGCGGATCCTGGCAAGCGGCGATCCAGGAACCGCCGGGGACCTGGTGGGGGCCCATCAGGATCTCGCCACCGAGCGACTTCACCTTTTCGATCGCCGAATCGATGCCCGGCACGATGAAGTAGAAGCCCCAATAGGCCATCGGCATTTCCGGGCGCTTGGTCATCATGCCGCCAATGCCGCGATCGCCGAGCTTGAAGGTCTGGTAGATGCCCATGGCATCCATGTCGACGGCCATGTCCTTTTCCCAGCCGAAGCGGGCGGCGTAGAAATCCCAGACCTTTTCCCAGTCACCGGCCATCAACTCGTTCCAGCCGACGGTGCCGGTGCTGCCGGGGGTGGGCCAGCTGCCGGTTTCGCCATCCGGCATCTTCGGCGTCATGAGGCAGACGACGGCCCCTTGCGGATCGGCGACCACGGCGAAACGGCCAATGCCGGGGATGTCCTCCGGCGCGCGGTGGATCGCGCCGCCGTCGCGCTCGAATTCGGCGGCCGTCTTGTCGACATCATCAACCGCAATATAGCCGGTCCAATTCGGCGGGATGCCCTGCTCTTTCATCTCGTCACCGAGCGCCATCATGCCGGTGACGCCCGAGGGGAAGCCGGGAACTGCAAACGTGGTGTAGGTGAAGCCCTCCATCACCATATCGGTCGGCTCCCAGCCGAGCAGCGCGCCGTAAAAGGCCTTGGCTGCCGCCGGATCGGGCGTCATCAGTTCATGCCAGATAAATGTCCCATGCATGCGCAGTCCCTCTCTTTGTTATTGGCGTATCAGCCGATACGCTTTGCTTCGCTGGACATGAAGGTCTTGAAGCTGCCATCCGGCTGGCGGACGCTGCCGGAAAAGGTTCTCCTGTCATCATCGATGAAGTGGATGACATCGCGATAAAGCTCGGTGCGGGAGGGATCCTGCATGCCGGGGCCTTCGGCTTCGAGGACGAGCGTCTGGCCGTCATCCTCCAGCCAGCCCTTGTAGATCCAGAACTTGTCCATCATCGAGCCGATCCAGCTGCCAACATAGTGACCTTGGCGCGGGTCGTAGCCGAGCGTCATGATCATGGTGGCGGTGTCGTCGCCCATACCGCCCTGCCCTTCGGCTATGACCCAAAGGCCGCCGATGGAGCGGACCTTCTCGGTCCAACGTTTCAACGGATCCTCGGGATCATAGCCCTCCACCGCGCTCGAGGTGACATAGAGCCAGTCGCCGACGAGGCGATCGAGAACACGGTGGTGCTCGCTGGGTTTCGGGAATTCCATGACACGCCCTCCCTCAATGGCAGCAGCCGGCCTTTTCGGCCGGCTTTGCGACATACTCGTCCTTGCGCTTGACGAAACTCAAGGTGCCCGTCTCGTTGCGGCCGAGCGGGGCGTGGTCGAGGATCATCAAGGTTCCCAGCGCCTCTTCGCCGCCGCGGGCATATTGCGAATAGGTATGGAAGATCTCGCCCTTGTCGTTCTTGTAGAAAGCCGACAGGCCGGGGAGCTCGTCATGGGCCTGTTCGCGCGGGGTTTCGCGGAAATTGTAGGTGACCGAGCCCGAGGCAAGCTGCTCCGGCGTGAACGAGACGTTGAAGTCGTAATTGAAATCACTGCCGAAGGAGGAGACCCAGGGGAAGTGCCAGTTCATGCGGCGTTTGTAGGCATCGATTTTGTCGAGCGGCGCGCGCGAGACCGTGACAAAGGTGACGTCGTGATTGTTGAGGTGGGGCAGCATGCCGTCGATATGATCGGCGAAGAAGGAGCAGCCGGGGCAGCCGGCATCCCAGTCAGGCCCGAACATGAAGTGGTTGATCATCAGCTGGCTGCGGCCATCGAAGAGATCGGCGAGTGTCTTTTCGCCTGACGGGGTCTGGAAACGATAGTCCTTCTCTACCCGCACCCAGGGCAGCGCGAGGCGCGCGGCGTTGACCCTATCACGCTGGCGGGTCAGTTCTTTCTCCTGTTGCAGCAAGGCCTTGCGGGCCTCCAGCCACTCCTCTCGAGAAACAGTCGAATATTCCATTTTTCCGATCCTCCTCTTGACTTTTACGTTGATATCAACATATTTGGTCAATGTCAAATCTGCCCGTGATTCCCTATTCCACTACCATCCATGTGCGCGATACGTGCCTCTGCCTGCACGCCCAGCGCGCCGCACGGGCGCTTGCCCGCCGCTTCGACATGGCTTTGAAGCCGACGGGCCTGACCAACCAGCAATTTTCCTTGATGATGGCGCTGAACCGGCCAGAGCCGCCGCCGATGGGCCCTGTTGCCAGACTTCTGGCCATGGATCGCACAACTTTGACAGCGGCGCTCAAGCCACTCTCGGCGCGCGGCTGGGTGTCGATCGAGCCGGATCCGAAGGACAAACGCGGCAAGCGCCTGCGGCTTACACCTGAAGGGTCGAATGCGCTGGCTGACGCCGTGCCGATCTGGCGGGACCTGCACCGCGTCATCGAGGCCGGTATGGAAAGCGACCCATCAGCCCTGCGCAGAGGACTGATGGAGGTAAGCGTCTGACGCCTTGCGTCAGCCACCGAAGCCGAGCGGCAGCACGGCGAGCGGGCCGATCAGCATGATCGTCGCCATGGCGAGCGCAATCCGGTCGCGACCTTCGAAAAGCGGACCGTAAAAGGCCGAGGCCGGATACTGCCGGCGGATCTCGTTACGGGTTTCCTCACCAACCGGCAGATCGGGCGAGAGGCGGTGGTCTTCGTGGATTTCGTTCACAGTTGTCGTGTGCATGGTTTTATCCTCTGTTGACTGGTGTGAAGTCCAACAGAGTTCGCGGTGAAGTGTTCCCCTCCCCCGCCAATGGGGCATCGCGAACTTCAGAGAAGGCAGGCCGGTGAACACCGGCCCGACCGAGGTTCAGACAGATTTCAACCAGTCCGCAACACGGCGTGGCGAGAGGCCAATCAGGGCCTGCGCGCTCGTTGCTTCAGCGATGACATTGTCTCTTCGCTCCGACAGAGCCTGATAGAAGGAGGCAATGGCTGCCGCGGCCGGGCCGATGAATGGCTCCAGTTCTGTCCTGAACTCTTCAGGAGGCTGGGAAACGAAGGTAACCGCGCGGCCGAGATGCGCTCCAAAGGCTTCTGCGAGCTGCGGCCCGGTCAAGCCCGGCAGATGACCGACACCGACAATGCCCGAAACGCTGGTGTCTGTCAGCAGACGCAGCGCAACCTCAGCGATGTCGGCGTGGGAGCTCCAGGAGACGGGAAGATCGGCGCGGATGGGGTAGCGCAGAATGCCGGTCGCCTTCACCGGCTCGATGACCATGGGGAGCGTCAGATTTTCCAGATAGAGGCGTGGTGCGATTACCGCATGGGATACTCCGCTTTCACGAAGACCCCGCAACAGCAGGCCGATCGCGCTGTCCTCACCGGCCTGCAGGGGAGAGCCCGGCTCATCGACGATGACACCGCTGGTGGAGAAGACGACGCGGGTAGGACGGCTACGCTCGATGGCGGTCAGAATGTTGCCGGCGTATTCCACCCTGAGCGGTTCCGGCACCTGGGGCAGATGGACGAAGATACCCTCGGCATTGCGATATGCCGCCTCCAGGGAGGGAAGTGAGGCAGCATCGGCCAGAACGGCGGGGCGACCGCCGGACTTGTCGAGATCTCGCACTGCCGCACGGGCATCAAGGCCCTTTTCCAGCATGAGGTCAAACAGGGGCGCTCCATGAGCGCCCGTGGCGCCATGGATGACAAACGACATTCGAATTTCCTTAATCGGTTGGAACGAGAACCCATTGGTGCAATAACTGCATCGGTTACGTCAAATGCACTAATGGAAGAAAATTTCGATGAGTGAGAAAAAATCACCGTGCTGCGGCGTCGAGCGTTTCCTCGTTCTGCTCGATGGTCCCTGGGCTACACTCATTATCCGCGAGCTCCTGAACGGATCGCGACGCTTCACGGAGCTGAAACACGCGCTCCCCGGCATCAGCGCCCATACGCTGACGCACCGGCTTCGGCGCTTCGAAGAACATGGGCTGGTGACGCGGCAGGCTTTCGCCGAGACGCCGCCGCGCGTGGTCTACGAACTGACCCCTCTCGGGGCTTCGCTGAAGGACATCTTATACGCCATGCGTGACTGGGGCGATGCGGTTCCCGACTCGCTTCTCGAGACCGCTTGAGAAAAGGTCGGCTCCCCTCGCCTCGACGCAAAAAGGCCGGCACGAGGCCGGCCTTCGGGTAGTGGAACAGATTGCTCGCGGTGTGGCGATCAGATTACCGAGACCGGGACTTCGGTCGAGGTGCGCATGGCATGGCTGTAGGGGCAGACGATGTGGGCGGCAGCAACCAGCTTCTCGGCCAGTTCGCGCTCCATGCCGGGGATCTCGACGGAGAGCTTCACCTCGATGCCGAAACCGGTGCCGTCTTCGCGCGGACCGATGCCGACGTCGGCATGGACCTTTGCATCTTCCGGAATTGTGGCCTTTTCCTTGCGGGCAACGGCCTTGAGAGCGCCGAGGAAGCAGGCGGAATAACCGACGGCGAAGAGCTGCTCGGGGTTGGTGCCGGTGGCGCCGTCGCCGCCGAGTTCCTTGGGCGTCGTCAGCGTGACGTCGAGCACGCCATCATCGCTGGCGCCATGGCCGGAGCGGCCGCCGGTGGCGTGACCGTGTGCTGTGTAGAGAATTGCCATTGTCGTGTTCTCCTTGTTTGCGGGGTGGTGACTACATATATAGGGCACAAATGAATTGCGCGCAATTGTTTTTTGCGCATTGAAATCCGGGCCAGTTTTGGCCACTGTAGAAACAATAGATGCCGACAGGGGTTCATCAAGGGCCATGACCGACGAAACGCTCGAAAAGGAATTGAGGCTGGACAAGCAGCTGTGCTTTGCGCTTTACGGCGCTGCGCATGCGTTTACCCGTGCCTACAAGCCGCTGCTCTCGCCGCTCGGCCTGACCTATCCGCAATATGTGGTGATGATGGCCCTGTGGGAGGAAGACGATCTCTCGGTGAAGACGCTGGGCGAAAAGGTGGGGCTCGATTCGGGCACGCTGTCGCCTTTGCTGAAGCGGCTCGAGCAGATCAACTATGTCTCCCGCCGCCGCGACGCGGCCGACGAGCGCGTGGTGTTCATCACGCTGACTGCCGAAGGCCGGGCCTTGAAGGCGCGCGCGCTCGAGGTGTTCTCGGCGATCGGCAACCAGACGGGCTACGAGATCTCAGAGATTGAGAGCCTGCGCGAGAGCCTGAAGCGGCTGAAGGGCCATCTCGAGGCCATTCCCGAGACTTGAGTTTTCGCTCACGGCGAAGCCTCTTCCCGCTGCTCGCGGCAAAAGTCCGGCGGTTGCCGGACCTAAAACACAACGCAGGATAAAATCGCTGCGCCTCGCTCTCGCCTTGATCGCCTCCGATTTCAGGAGCGCATCAGGGAGACAAGCATGACCCACATTCCATCCTCCACCCCTTCCCGGACCACCGCCCGCCTGCTGGGGCTGGTGCTGCCCGCTCTTCTCATGACGGCTGGGCTTGCCCCCGCGAAGGTCGCAGCCGCCGAGCCGGTTATGGCAGCCGCACAGCGTGTCGAGACCGAGCTTGGCATGCGCGTCGGCTTTGCGGTGATCGATACCGGCAGCGGCGAGATGCGCAGCTACCGGGCGGATGAGCGTTTTGCCATGGCCAGCACCTTCAAGACACTGGCCTGCGCCACGGCCCTTTCCGCCGGCGAGGCCGTGCTCGCCAAGGAGACGAAGATCCGCAAGGCCGACCTTCGCCCGCATTCCCCGGTGACGGAAAAGCGGGTGGGTACAAGCCTCTCGACCCGCTCCCTCTGCGAGATCACGCTCAGGACCAGTGACAATGCCGCGGCCAATGCCATCCTGAAGTCGATCGGCGGTCCGTCGGAACTGACTGCCTTCCTGCGGCGCATCGGCGACGGCACGACCCGGCTTGACCGCTACGAGCCGGAGCTCAACGAGGCCACGCCCGGCGACCCGCGCGACACCACGACACCGCAGGCTATGGCAGAGACGCTGCAACGGCTGTTGCTCGACGGTGCGCTCGAGCCTGAGGCCCGCGACCAGCTGGAAGCCTGGATGGCGGCCAATGCCGTGGCGGACGGATTGTTGCGGGCAGAGCTGCCGGTGGGCTGGAAGATCGCCGATCGCAGCGGTGCCGGCGGGCACGGCACACGCGGGGTCGTTGCCCTGCTCCAGCGCCCTGTCGGCGCACCGCTGGTCGTTGCGATCTATATGGACGGGCGAAAGCACCCGCTGAAGACACGGGATGCCGCGATTGCTTCGATCGGCAAGGCGATCTTCGCGGAGTATGCGCGATGACAGGGGATAGGAGAACGGGCGTGGCGGCTGTTCGGCTGGGCCTTGCCCTCGCCTTCGTTGCAACCGCTGCCGCCTCGATCGCAGTGACCGGCATACCGGCGCTGGCACAGGAGGCGGGCGTCACGGCAGAGGAGCGCTCGGACTGGCAGCGGAAAAAGTGCGATGTCTATACCAAGGCACTTGGCGAAATTCTCGATCATGTCGGTCGCGACGGTGTGTCCGAACGCTTCCTCGCCCGGAACCAGGAATTCATCGACAGCGGCTGCCTTGCCGATGTCGATGCCTGCCCTGAGACCGAGGATGATATCGAAGTCGCCAACGGGCTGACCATTGCCACGATGAATGCCGGGGCGGCGAGTTCTTTCAGCCCGTTTCGCTGTCGCGGTTGAGGCCTGACACGGGATCGGTTGACCGGGCGACGACAAGGGAACCGATGCAGCCCCAAGGGGTTGTCCTTTGGTCAACTGCGGCAGCGCCACCGATGGTGGACGCCGCGCAGAGTACCAAGGAGAATATTCATGCAAGTGCCCCAGAACACCGTCATTGCCGTCGCCGACGGCGAGAAGCTGAGCCTCTTCCAGAACGAGGGTAACGCGCTTGATATCAAGCTGAAGGCCATGCCGGCGGAAGAGATCGACAGCTCGAAGATCGCATCCGGCGCCCGCCATTCCAGCAGTGCGGCCAATCCTGACGACAGCCAGCAGGAAGAAGACGGTTTCGGCAGCGGCATCACCGACATGCTGAACCGGCAGGTGCTGGAGGGCAAGATCAAGAACTTGGTCATCATCGCCGCCCCGCGGACGCTGGGCGAGATGCGCAAGGGCTATCACAAGCAGCTGTCTGCCGTTCTGATCGGCGAACTGGACAAGGACCTGACCGGCCACTCCGTGGAGGCGATCGAGAAGGCGCTCGAAGCGGCCTGATTTCAAAGCCGAGATCCGAGATGCAGAAAGGCCCCGCCATCGCTGGCGGGGCCTCTTTTGTAAGTGACTGAATCCGATCGCGACACGACCGAGAACGGTCAGCCGTTACTGGCGGACGACGATCTTGGCCTTGTTGGGTACGCGCTCGTAGAGGTCGATGATGTCCTGGTTCATCAGGCGCACGCAGCCCGACGAGACGGCCTTGCCGATGGAATTCCATTCCGGCGAGCCGTGCAGGCGGTAGAGCGTGTCTTCGCCGTTCTGGAAGATGTAGAGCGCGCGTGCGCCGAGCGGATTGTCGAGACCGCCGGGCTTGCCGCCGTTGCGGACAGAATAGATCTCGAGTTCCGGCTGGCGGGCGATCATTTCGTCCGGCGGGGTCCATTTCGGCCACTTCTGGCGCCACTGGATGACGCCGGCGCCACCCCAGGCAAAGCCGTCGCGGCCGATGCCGACGCCATAGCGCATGGCGGTGCCGCCGCGCTCGACGAGATACAGGAAGCGGTTAGGCGTATCGACGACGACGGTGCCGGGGGCTTCGCCGGTGGGATCGATGACCTGCTGGCGATAGAAGCGTTCCGGGATCTTCCAGTAGGGAACGGCCGGGATGACGTAACCGCCGTCATAGACCTCGCCATACATGGCATCGAGTTCGGGGGTGCGACCTGCGGGGGCAGCGGGGACGACGGGGCCATCGAGGCGTACGCCCGGCGGCAAAGGACGGGAGGTGGTGCAGCTCGCAAGCAGCGAGGCAGCGCCGAGGCCTGTCAGCGACAGGAGCGATCGGCGGGTCAGGTGAGGCGTTGAAGACATGTAATTTATAAATTTCCTGTGGCAGCGCTGCGGATGAAGACGCTGGGAGGTGCGCTTTGTTCCGCGATGATGCGATGCAAACAGGAAAGCTTCCATTAAAGCAACGTTACCCCCCTTTCACGTTTTGGAGAGAGGGGCACCGTCGCAAATGAGTGTCGCTAAATGACAACAATCGGGGTGTTGTCGGGCACTCGCTCGAACAGATCGATGACGTCCTGATTGAACATGCGCACGCAACCCGAGGAGGTCGCCTTGCCGACAGACTGCCAATCCGGCGTGCCGTGGACGCGGTAGAGCGTGTCCTTGCCGTCCTGATAGATGTAGAGGGCGCGGGCACCGAGGGGATTGTTGAGGCCGGCGACGAGACCGCCGCGGGCGGCCGAGACAGGCTTGAGGTTCGGATTGTTCTCGACCATCTCATCGGTCGGGGTCCAGTGCGGCCACTTCGCCTTGCGCTGGATGACGCCCCTGCCCGACCAGGCATAGCCGTCGCGACCAAGGCCGACGCCGTAGCGGATCGCCTTGCCGTTGGCCTGGACGAGATAGAGGTAGTGCGCCTTGGTATCGACGACGATGGTGCCCGGGGCTTCCACCGTCTGGTAGCTGACCTCCTGGCGCAGCATGTCCGAGCGCACCCGATCGAGCGGGATCGGCGAGAGGGTGTGGCCTTCATCCACGACCAGGCCATAGATCGTCCGGTGCAGCGGATTGGAGACCGGTAGGCCATAGGTCTGGTGAAACTGGGTGCGGTAGAGATCGCGTTTCTGCGGCGCCGTCTGGTCGGCGGCCGGCGGCGTGCGGGCCGGATCGTACCAGACGGGAGCGACCTCATCCTGGAAGACGTCGATGTTCATACGGCTGGTATCGGTCATCAGGATGCAGCCCGACAGCGAGCCGACGAGTGCTGTGCCAAGCCCCAGCGACAGGAGGCGCTTCGACAGGAGAGAGGCCGTAGCGGCCTGACCGGAGGGCGAGAGCTTGGACATGCGGTACCTGATCATACTGACAGCGTTATCTGCATCCTGTCAGGCGCGGCTGGCGCGAAGCTTATGGCCGGGGGTGATTTGCGTGCGCCGTCAGGCTGCACGAGGAATGCAAGGCGCCCCATCGTGGGCGCCCGGATTTAGAGCATTGCCCGGATAGACTTGTCCAAAAGTTGTATTTCGCCGTCAGATGGGCGCCAATCTATCATTTTTAGTATTACAGATATTAGTGTTTCATAACTTTTTAAGGCGTCTCGATCACGATCTGTTCAGCATTTCACATCTGGCAGGGGCGAACGAACGTGCTTCACAACATGAAAATTGGCAGCAAGATCTATCTTGGCTTTGGGTCGGTGCTGGTGGTGCTCGGCGTCATCGCCGGGGCCGGCGTCTATTCGAACCTCACCAACGAGGCGTCGTTCGCCGATTACCGGGAAAGCGCGAGACAGACGAATGAAGCGGGCCGTATCCAGGCCAACATGCTGGAAGCGCGCCTCGCCTTCCGCAAGTTCCGCGCCGAACCCACGGATGAGCTGAAGCAGGATGTGACAACCCGGCTTGCGACGACGAAGGCATCGGTCGACACGATGCTGAGCTACAAGCTGACCGACGCGGCAAAGACGACCGTTTCCAGCTTCCATGGCTTCGTTGACACCTATGCGCAGGGCTTCGACAAGGTCGTGTCCCTGCAGACCCAGCGCGAAGAACTCGTCGACGGCACGCTCGACACACTCGGACCGAAGATGGCCGAGGAACTGGAGACGATCACCGAGTCTATCGCGGCCTCCGGGAACGTGGAGACAGTCGCCGCGCTCGAACGCGTGAAGTATGAAATCAGCAGCCTGCGGCTTGGAACCAACAAATTCCTGTTGAACAACAGCGATGCCGCATTCGAGAACGCCAAGACCTTTGCCGGAACGGCGCGCGAGGAAGTCGCGAAAATCAAGGCAAGCTCCACAGATGCCGCCGTGACTGCCACTCTGGACACGCTGGCAACGGAATTGGCGACATATGAGGCCGCCATCCAGTCCGTGCATGATGTGATCAAAAGCCGGAACCAGGTGATCAACGAGTCAATGAATGTCGCCGGCGACCAGCTCTCGACATCAGTCGAACAGTTGAAACTGGACCTGAAGAAGACGCAGGATACGCTGGGGCCACAGATCCAGTCGACGATGGAGACTGCGGTCGTGATCGGCAGCACGCTGGCCGCGATCGGCCTGCTCATGGCTGGTTTCATCGCCTTCTTCATCGCCCGCAGCATCACCGTCCCGGTCGGCCAGATCACCAGCGCGATGGGCTCGCTCGCCGACAACAAGCTCGACACCGTCATTCCGGGACTCGACCACAAGAGCGAAATCGGTCTGATGGCCAAGGCCGTCGACGTCTTCAAGCAGAACGCCATCAAGATCCGCGATCTGGCAGCCCAGGAAGCGGCGCTGCAGGAGAAGAATGCCGACTTGCAGTCGAATATCGCGACCGTGGTCGATGCCGCTGTCGCCGGCGACTTCACCCGCCGCATCACCAAGCAGTATGACAATCCAGACCTCGACCGCTTTGCGGCCAACGTCAACACCCTGGTCCAGTCGGTCGATACCGGCATTGCCGAGACCGGCCGCGTGATCTCGGCACTCGCCAAGGGCGATCTCACCGAAAGCATGGAAGGCCGCTACCAGGGCGTCTTTGCGAACCTGCAGACCAATGTGAACGAGACCATGACCAGCCTGCGCAACCTGATGCAACAGGTTCGCCAGTCGGCCGATGCGATCAATGGTGGTGCCGACGAGATCCGCCAGGCCTCGAACGACCTGTCGAAGCGCACCGAGACCCAGGCTGCCTCGCTGGAGGAAACCTCCTCGGCACTCGAGGAAATCACGGTCGCCGTGAAGACCTCGACCGAGCGGGCTCAGGATTCCAGCAAGATGGTGACGGAAGCCCGCCAGTTTGCCGAAGCCTCATCCGGAGTCGTCGGCGAAGCGACCTCCGCCATGAGCCGGATCGAACAGGCTTCCAAGGAAATCTCGCAGATCATCAACGTGATCGACGAAATCGCCTTCCAGACGAACCTTCTGGCGCTGAATGCCGGCGTTGAAGCAGCACGCGCCGGGGAAGCGGGCAAGGGTTTTGCGGTCGTGGCGCAGGAAGTTCGCGAACTCGCCCAGCGTTCGGCAACGGCTGCCAAGGACATCAAGACGCTGATCACCAAGTCGTCGCAGGAAGTGCAGACCGGCGTGGATCTCGTCAGCTCCACCGGCCAGGCGCTGAGCGACATCCAGGTGAAGGTGGTTGGCATTGCCAGCCAGGTGACCTCGATCGCCACGGCCGCCCAGGAACAGTCGACCGGCCTGAACGAGGTCAACATGGCCGTCAACCAGATGGACCAGATGACCCAGCAGAACGCCGCGATGGTGGAAGAAGCCGCCGCCAGCACCGCCAAGCTTGCCGAGGAAACGGCGCATCTGCGCTCGCTCGTCGCCCGCTTCAAGGTGCAGAAAGACGGCAACGCCCAGCGCTACGCGGCCTGATCGCGTCACTGTCTGGCAACGATCAGCCCCCGGTCGCCCTGCGGCCGGGGGCTTTGTCGTTTGGGCCTGCGCTATTCGTTGACAGGGGCCGGCGCTGGCTTGCCCTCGCCTTCGCGCGGCAGGCGAATGTTGGGCAGAGCCAGTGCTGCGATCAGGCCGATGACCATCACGCCTGATGCCGTGAGGAAGAGCGGCACGAAGGCGTCGGAATAGGCGTTGGCAACGAGTGCGCGGGCGGCGTCCGGCAGGGCGGCGAGGCCTTCGGGGGTGAGGTTTCGGAAATCCACGCCGCCGGGTAGCGCGATCTGCACATGGGTGAGGCGGGAGCTGACGATGGCGCCATAGATGGAGATCGCGATCGCCGCACCGCCCATGCGGGTGAGCGTGACGGTGCCGGTGGCGGCGCCCACATCGGCCCGCGACGCGGCATTCTGGACGCCGATCACGGGCACCTGCTGGCCGATGCCGACGCCGAAGCCCTGCAGCAGCATGACCAGCGCGATGAAGATCAGCGGGGTTCCGGCATGCATGAAGGAGAAGATTCCGAGGCTGATGACGCCGAGCGCTGCCGAGGCGATCGAGAAAGGCTTGTAGCGGCCGGACTTCGCAATCAGGCGGCCGGCGGCGATGGAGCCGAAGGCGATGCCGCCTGTTGTCGCGACGAAGAGCAGGCCGGCCATGGAGGGCGAGAGGCCCGTCGTCGTCTGCAGGAAGAGCGCGATGTAATTGACCGAGCCGATGCCGATGGCGCCCGAGACGATCGAGATCATCAGCAGCAGATTGATGGTGGGCTTGGAGAAGAGCGAGAGCGGCACGACGGGTTCCGGTGCGCGACGCTCGACGAGGACCCAACCGACCGCGCAGAGCGCACCGAAGGCGACGACGGCGAGGCTCTCCCAAGCAATCAGCGAACCGAAGATCTGGCCGCTATCGGCCCAGAAGACGATCGAGGCGACGGCACCGGCGAGCAGGATGGCGCCGGCATAGTCGATCTTCGGCCTACGGTTCGGTTTGCGATAGGGTAGCAGGAAGGCAAGGCCGATCAAGACGGCGATGCCGATCGGCAGGTTGACGAGGAAGATCGAGCGCCAGCCGAAAAGGTCGGACAGCGTGCCGCCGAGCACGGGGCCGAGCGCGCCCGAGGCCATCAGCACGAGGCTGGAATAGCTCTGGTAGCGGGCGCGTTCGCGTGGCTCGAAGAGATCGGCATTGATCGAGAAGATCGAGACCATGATGCCGCCGCCGCCGAGCGCCTGCAGCACGCGGGCGGCAATCAGCGTGTCCATGGAGACGGCCAGACCGCAGACCAGGGAGCCGAGCGTAAAGATCGCGATGGCGGCCATGATCACATATTTGCGGCCAAAGAGATCACCCAGCTTGCCATAAAGCGGCATGACGGCGCTGGTGGTGAGCAGATAGGCGGAGCCGACCCAGCCGAAGCGCTCGAGTTCGCCGAATTCGCCGACGATTGTCGGCAGCGCTGTCGAGACGATCTGGTTGTCGAGCGTCGCCATGAACATGGCGGACATCAGGAGGAGATAGACGAAAAGGCGGAGCCTGGGATCGGTGACCAGCGGCGTGTTGTCGAGGTTTGCCCCGCCCCTGCCATTGGATGGTGTCGGATGGGGTTCGAAACGGGGTTCTGGCCCGGAGGGGGCGGCGGTGCTGGACTTGGTCATGGATCGGGGGCTCCTGTCTGACCTCAAAATGTGCCTCTCGCAATTATATGTCAATAGCACATATTTGCTAACAGCATGCATTTTGCTTTTCCCCGAAGAGCGGCTCTGCTATGCTTCGATCATGACCTCTGCTTCGCATCCCAAGCCCGTGGCTTCCGACCACGCCCCCGAAACCGAACACGGATCGGCCGCGAGCGGCTCGCCGCTCTTTGCCATCGGCCAGGCGATGACGCGCATGCGGCTGTTGATCGGCCGGCGCTTCATCGGGCGCATGGCGTTGAAACGCATGGAGACGGGGCTTGAACTCTCCGACATCGACGCGATCGGCGTGATCAAGCGGATCGGCAGCCAGCAGGAGGTGACGGTGGGCACGATCGCCGAGCAGCTGCGGATCGACCCTTCGCGCGGGAGCCGGATCGTGGCGGATCTCGTGAAGCAGGGCCTGCTGGAGCGCGCCGCCTCGCAGGAGGACGGCCGCCGCAGCCTGGTCAGGGTGACGGCTGCGGGCCGGAAGGTGCTGGACGAGATCGAGGCCATCAAGCGCGAGACGATCACGGAGGCGACCGCCGGATGGTCGGCCGAGGACGTGGAGACCTTCGGGCGCCTCTACATGCGGTTTACCGAAGGGCTTGAGGCGCAGTTCGACCGGTTCGAACAGGACGAAAACCGGTAGCGCGCAACGACCGTCGGCTGGAATCGACCCGACCGGCACTCCCTCCCCCGAGAAAATGCCGGTCGGTCGTCATGGGACTGGTTCTTCACCACCCTTCCCGCTCCGCCAGGACAGGAAGGGCTTGCGTCCCACGCCGAAGGGAATGGTTCAGACGGGCTTCGGACCTTGAAGGGCGTTGTAGATTTTCTTGCCCAGTACGGCGGCGATCGGAATGGAGATCACGAGACCAGCCGCGAATGCCGCTGCGATCTGCCAGCCCTCGCGCATGTCGAGCGACAGGACCGCGACCACCGCCGCACCCGCCACGGCGCTGGCGACGAGGATGTAGAGGACTGCGGTCAGACGAAGCATGATCAGTCTCCTTGGTGTTCATGTCTTTCGATGATCACCATAAGCGGCCTGCCGGGGTTTTCCTTGATCTGGCTCAAGTCCTTGGCGCCTGAGGCTTAGACCAAAGGCGAAGTGGCTCATGTCCGGCGTTAACACTGTTTTAAGCCTTTTGTTGCCGGTCCAGTCCGCTTCGGCCAAGGTCGCGCATCGGATTCTGCCAGGAACGACAGGATGATTTCTCGACGCTCGGTGATTGCCGGACTGGGCGGGCTGCTCGCCACTGCGGGGTTGCCCATGGGTCTCCGCACGCCGCGCGCCCAGACGCTTGCCATGGCGGAGTTGCGCGGCGGGTTCGACGCCGCCGAGGCCGGTATCCTGCCGGGGACGGAGGACGACCAAAGCCGCAAGCTGCAGGACCTGATCGATCGGGCAGCCGCCGTGGGGCAACCGGTCTTCCTGCCGGCCGGGACCTATGAGGTGGCCAATCTGGAGCTGCGCGACGGCAGCCGGCTGACCGGCGTTCCGGGGCTGACGCGGCTCGTCTATCGTGGTGACGGACATCTGATCGCGGCCCAGGACATCCGGCGGGTCAGCCTTTCCGGCATCACCTTCGATGGCGCGAACCGCTGGCTGGCCGACTACACCGAGGGGCTTCTCGCCTTCCGCAGCGTCGACGAGGTCTCGATCGACGCCTGCGAGATCGTTGGCAGCCGCAAATGCGGGATCTATCTCGCGCGCTCCGGCGGGCGGGTCGAGGGCTCGCGCATCTCCGGTGCTGCCGAGGCCGGGGTATGGGCGATCGAGGGCCGCGCCTTCACCATCCGCGACAATGAGGTCTTCGACTGCGGCAATGGCGGGATCCTGGTTCATCGCTGGACGAAGGGCGAGGACGGCACCGTCATCTCGGGCAACCGAGTGGCGCGGATCGCAGCCACCAATGGCGGCACCGGGCAATATGGCAATGGCATCAATATCTTCCGGGCCGACAATGTGCTGGTGTCCGGCAACCACGTCTCCGACTGCGCCTTCTCGGCGATCCGCGCGAATTCGGCCTCCAACATCACGATCAGCGGCAACCAGGCCTTCCGCTCGGGCGAGACGGCGATCTATGCCGAATTTGAATTCGAGGGTGCGCTGATCGAGGGCAATGTCATCGATGGGGCGGCTATCGGCATCTCGGTCGCCAATTTCGACCATGGCGGGCGGCTCTCGACGGTGAGCGGCAATATCGTGCGCGGCATCGCAGACAAGGGGCCTTACGAGCCGACGGTCAGCGGCTTCGGCTTCGGCATCTCGGTCGAGGCCGACACGCTGGTGACCGGCAATCTGGTGGATGGGGCCGAGACGGCAGCGCTCGCGATCGGCTGGGGGCCCTATTTGCGCAATGTCATCGTCAGCGACAACATACTGCGCGGTAGCCCGGAAGGCATGCGGATCAGCGTGGTGGAAGGTGCCGGCGAGACCGTGATCCGCAACAATATCGTCGATGGCGCATCTGAAGGCGCTGTGGTCGGATATCGTTGGAATGACCGGGTCGGTGGGCCGATCGCCGATGGCGAGACCGGATTTCCGCACCTCACACTCTCTGGCAATCGGGCGGGTGGTGGCGGACCGTAACGGTCCGGACTGCAAGCGTTAAGAATTCGGAAACCAACATGAGACCTTCCGAATTGTCGTAATTTCTGTTTAAGGCCGATCTGATCTACTCTGCGATAACCAACTTATTGCGGGTCCCATGCTTCTACCCTTGCAGAACACCATTCTGGAGAAGATCGCGACTGGACAGTCGCTGGCGGAGACCGTCGATTACCTTTGTCGGGAAGTGGAGACCATGACGGACGATATCGTCTGCTCCGTCCTGCTGCTCGACGAGGAGCAGCGCCTGCGCCACCTCGCTGGCCCTTCCCTTCCGCTGGAATACACATCCGCAATCGACGGCATCGCGATCGGCCATGGTGTTGGCTCCTGCGGCACGGCTGCCTTTCACGGGGAACCTGTGCTGGTCGAAAACATCGATACCCATGAATACTGGCAGCCTTACAAGCAGCTTGCCCTGCCGCTGGGGCTGAAGGCCTGCTGGTCGACGCCGATCATCGGATCTGGAAAAGTGCTCGGCACCTTCGCCTTCTATTATCGCAACATTCGTGGGCCATCTGACCCCGAACGGCAGATCGTCAATGCCTGCGTGCATCTCTGCGCCATTGCCATGGAACGCGACCAGCGCATGGCGGAGCGCCGACGCATGGCGGATACCGACGGCTTGACCGGGCTGCCGAACCGCAGCCGGTTCAACGAGGTCATATCCGAGGTCTCGCGGCGAGACGGCGACTGGGCCCTGATGCTGGTCGATCTCGACAATCTGAAGATGGTCAACGACACGTTCGGCCATGGCGCCGGAGACGATCTGATCCGGATTGTCGCCGAGCGCATGAAGCAGGAATGCGCACCGGGCATGACCTTCCGCCTCGGCGGTGACGAATTTGCCGTGATCGTGCCCTGTCTTGTAACAACCGATCCGGCGGAACTTGCCGAAAAGCTTATCTACCGGATCAAGGAGCCTGCCGATTGCGCCGGGCACCTCATCTACCCCGCGGCGACCCTGGGCGGTGCCCGAGCCGGATTGGAGCGAAGCCCGCAGCAGGTGCGCCAGAACGCCGACTATGCCCTCTACCATGCCAAGGAACGGGCGCGTGGGCGCTATCTCGAATATCAGCCGGGTCTTAACTCCTCGATCGTCAAGCGTTTCCGCTCGGTCCAGGAGGTCGACCAGGCCCTTCGCAACGACCGGATCGACGCGCATTACCAACCGATCATCGAGCTCGCCACCGGGCGGATCATGGGCTTCGAAACGCTCTGCCGGATGCGGATGCCCGACGGGCGCGTGATCGAGGCCGCGCATTTTCACGAAGCGATGAAGGACGCCCATGTGGCGATCGAGATCACCGATCGCATGCTGGAGCGCATTGCTTCAGCGGCCAGCGACTGGACGCGCGAAGGGCTTTTGTTCTCGCGCGTAGGCCTGAATTTGAGTGCGGCCGACTTTCACCGGGGCGGGTTGACGCGCCGCATCGTCGACGCCTTTGAGCGTGTCGGACTTGCCCCGGGTACGGTCGTGGCGGAGGTGACGGAATCCGTCTATCTCGCCCAGAAGGACAATGTGATTGCCGACGAGATCCATGCGCTGCGCGAAGCCGGGATCAAGGTCGCGCTCGACGATTTCGGCACCGGCTTTGCCTCGCTCACACATCTTCTCACCGTCCCCGTCGATATCATCAAGATAGACAAGTGCTTCGTGCGGCGTCTGGCCGATGCCGGCAGCGGCAGCGTGATCACCAAGGGTCTGCTCGACATCGCCCGGGGCCTCGGGATCTGGGTCGTGGCTGAGGGCATCGAGGAAGAAGCCCAGGCCGAGCAACTGGTGTCGCTCGACTGCAAGGCCGGCCAGGGCTATTTCTTTGCCCGTCCTGTCGATCGCGACAGCGTGCGCGAGATGCTTGAAGTCAGCAACTACCACGCAGACTGGATGCGGATCCTGCGTGAGCGCCAGCACCTGGCGCTCGACAAGGCAAGCTGAGGCGCGGCAGCTTAATACCGCCGCGCTCCCATCACATTCTCCCCTAACCCCTGATCAGACCGCAGTCCGTGCACTCGTGACCAGGCGGATCAGCGCGCGCGCTTCGGGCGGTGGGCGCTTCTCCATGCGGCGATAGACACGGCAATCGGGTGTGCGGGTGAGCAGCCCCATATTCACCAGTTCGCGGCGGATCAGGACATGATCGCCGAAGCCGTTATGGCGCATCAGAACCGCGTTCACGGCCTTTTCCGGAAGTTCCTCTCCGGCCGGCAGGAAGGACCAGAGCACCCAGAGCGCCAGTTGCTGCTGATTGAGCTTGCCCGGCCAGCGGACGAGGCAATCCGTGCCGGCAAAGCAGCGGGCGGTGAGCTCGACGCGACGGAAGTCTGCGGCAGGTTCTGCTTCGACCACGGGCGGATTGGCGAGGCGCTCTTCAGCCGCGTGGCTTGCCTTGAAATGCTGGTAGTTGCGGAAGCCGACGGCGCGGGTCAGTATGTTCAAGAGCTCGACATGGCCGGGCAGATCGGCCCGGGCTTCGAGTTCGCGCTTCAGGTTCTTGGCCAGCGCCGACAGATCGGGCGCGGCATAGGCATGGGTCATCCTCGACATCGTATGTCTCCTGGTCGTGCCCGGCTGCCTCAAGCAGCCAACATGGCCGGTGGTCACCGACTTCCGACGGGGCACGGGAAAAACGAGCCGACATCGACAAGATAATAGCAGGTTTAGCTCCCCTTATCGGGGCGGTGACGCCTGGGTGGACTGCAGACCCTGGAAGCTCAGAGATAAGCGCGGCAGGCCGATCATGTCAATTACGCCGTCGATCAGGAAATTTCATCGGTCGCATCAGCGCAACCGGCTTTCCCGGAGACCTTACGCGGGATAGCCTCCGCGGCAACACTCACGGGGGTTCCACATGTTGAAGATCTACGGCGTCTACAAATCGCGCGCGACACGCATTCTCTGGTTGCTGGAGGAGCTCGGCGTTCCATTCGAGCTCGTACCGGTGCTGCAGGCCTACAAGCTCAAGGACCCGATGGCGCCGGACGCACGGCTCAACACGCGCTCGGCCGAATTCCTCAATATCAACCCAATGGGCAGCATTCCGACGATCGAAGATGACGGGCTGGTCTTGAACGAGTCCCTCGCCCAGACGCTTTATGTGGCGCGCAAGCATGGCGGGCCGATCGGACCGCGCGATCTCATCGAAGAGGCGCAGATGCTGCAATGGTCGCTGTTTGCCGCGACCTCGATCGAAACGGAAGCGCTGAAGATCTCCATGGCCAACACTGAGGGGCGTCTTGGCACGGAGGCCGGCGATCTGGAAGCCAAGGCCGTCGCCCGCATTCTCGCCCGGCCCTTCGGCGTGCTGGAGAAGCATTTTGCCGCCAACGACTATGCCGTCGGCGGCCGCTTCACCGTGGCCGACATCAACCTGGCCGAGATCGTTCGTTATGCGCAGGCCTACCAGCCTCTGTTCGACGCCCATCCAAAGACGGCGGCCTGGCTCGCCCATGTGCAGGCCCGCCCGGGCTTCAAGGCGATGTGGGAAAAGCGGCTGGCCGAGGTGGAGTGAGGGGGCGAAAGCTCCCTGACCGCTCAACCGACAGTTTTCCTCGGCCGTCCGCCTTTGGCGCCATTGGCGCGACTGGCGGCGACCTTGGCCGGGGAGCGTGACTGTCCGCCCCGGCGCTGGGCCTCAAGAAAGGCGCGGGACCCGAAGATGCCGGCCATCAGGCCCTGGATGGTATAATCGGCATCGAGCGTTTCCCAATGCAGGCCCGTTTCGCCCAGCAATTCAACTTCAGCAAGTTCATCGGAAGTGGCATGTTCGAGGCCTTCGAGAGCCCGGGCTGGGACCAGGAATGTCGCGCCATTGGCGAAATCGACGACGATCCGCTCGGTTTCGCGATCGAAGCGCACACCAACCGGAATCGGTCGCCCTGCCCGCTCCTCTGCCCAGCGGGCCTTGGCGCTCTGCAATTCGGCGTCGGTGATCTCAACCATGATACTGCCTCCACGTTGCCAGAAAGAGCGCTTGCTGTGTCTTGATCTCCTCGACGGCCTTGCGAACGACCCGATCCGAAAGGCCGCCTTGCGTCATGACCCTCAATGTCACGATGTCTATCCGGGCTTCGCCATCGCCATAGACGTGGACATGCGGTGGCTCGTGATCCGCTGTGTAGATCACGAAGCGCATGCCATGCTTGCGAAGTACGGTGACCATGCAAAACAGTAACCCATGAAGTTGGGTTTTTCAAGCAGTGCCCGCGTTAGCCCCTGCCCCCTGCCCCCCGCCCCTCAGCCGCAGCCGGGGACGTCCTTGAGGCTGTACCAGACCGGGATGCCGCGTTCGGTGGCGATGCGGACATCGTTGTCGGCGCCCTTGGAAGCGCCGGGCAGGCGCAGGACGCCCTCGCAGAGTTGCAGTAACCGGCCGGCGACCGGGTGGAAGATGTCCTCGTAGAGATCGTCGCCGACCGTCTTGCCACCGGCTGCATGCCAGATCGGCAGCGCCACCCATTCACCGATCATCGGAACATGGCCTGCCTTGAACAGGGCGTGTGAGGGCGCTTCCAGGACTTTCAGGTTCGTGGCCATCTTTTCAGGATCGTCTCCTGTGCCCGAACGATAAGGACCGGCAATCAAAATCAGCATGTCATTCTCCTTGAAAGTGTTCCGCCTCATGCGGGAACATGCCCATATCCGCACGATTCTTCTGGATTGTCGAATCCATCTCGCTATTATTAGGCAATATCGTGAACATTCGGGCAGAAACATGCTGACAGAACAGAGACGCCGGCAGATCCTTAATGTGCTGAAGCGCGACGGGCGGGCGGTGGCGGGCGAGCTTGCGCGGCTGTGGAACGTGTCGGAGGACACGATCCGGCGGGACATGCGCGACATGGCTTCGGCGGGTCTGCTGAAGCGCGTGCATGGTGGTGCACTGCCGGTTGCGGCGCCCCTGCCCGAGCTTTCCGTGCGGCGCGGGCTTGCGACCGAGGAAAAGCAGCGGCTGGCGGCGGCAGCGGTGCGGTTGATCGCCCCGGGACAGGTGGTGTTCTTCGACGGCGGCACGACGACGGCGGAGATCGTGCGGCAGATCCCCCGGGATATGGCGCTGACCGTGATCACCCATGCGCCGACGATCGCCGCCGAACTGGAATGCCATGGTGACGTGGAGGTCATCCTGGTCGGCGGGCGGATCTACAAGCATTCGATGGTGGCTGTAGGCCCGACCGCGCTTGCGGCGATCGACAGGTTGCGGCCGGATGTCTTCTTTCTTGGTGCGACGGCGGTGCATCCCATGGAAGGCCTGACGACGGGCGACTTCGAGGAGGCAGCGATCAAGCGGAGGCTCCTGGAGCGGAGCCTTGCGACCTATTGCCCGGTGACGCTGGACAAGCTCGACAGTGTCTCGCCCTTCGGCATCGCATCGCTCTCCGAGCTGACGGGACTGATCGTGGCCTCGGAGACGGCCCCTGAAGTGCTTGACGGCTACAGGGCGGCCGGTGCTGCGCTGATCCTCGCCTGAACGTCAGCCCGCGTCTGCGACCCGCGTGAACGGCCGGACCAGCACCCAATAGCCGGTCTGGCGATGGACCAGGAAGGTCACAACGACGAGACGCATCAGTTGCACGAGCACCATGGCGGCAGCGGCACCGTTGATGCCCCAGAGGGGCACGAAGAGAAGCATCAGCAAAATGCAGGTGGCGACCGAGATCGAGACGATCAGGAGGCTCAGGCGATAGCGGCCTTGCACCACGAGGAGTTCTGCCGCCTGGCCGGTTGCGCCGCGGATGACATAGGCAAGGCCGAGCAGGGCAAGGCACGGATAGGCGGCGACGAAGGCCGGACCGAAGAGGTGGAGCAAGGGATAGCCGGCGACCAGCGTGAGGGCGACGGAGGGGATGGTCAGCCAGAAGGTGGCGTTGGTGGAGCGCGTGATGCGGCCCTGCAGCCCTGCCCTGTCGGCGGAGGCGAGCGACAGCGAAAAGCCGCGGGCGGCAACCAGCATGAAGCCATATTGCACGAAGGCTGCGAGCGAGAGCGAGCGCTGGGCGGCGAAATAGAGCGAGGCCTGTTCCGGGGCGACGAGGAAGCCGAGGATCAGCACATCGATCCAGACAAAGAGCTCTTCCGCCGTCATTGCCGGCATCATCAGGACAGAGGCGAGAAGCCAGAAGCGGCGGCGCTCACGGTTGGTGGTCGGTCGCGCTCGTTTCGGCAGGCGGGCGCGCAGGAGAAGTGCCTGGACGAGCAGGACGATGATGGAGGCGAAGACGACGATGGCGAGAACCGTCACGGCATCGAGGTGGCAGCCTGCCGTGTTTGCCAGACCGACGCCGAGCATGATCAGCGCCGGGCGCAGGATGTAACCAGGGACGGTTGAGAGCGCATACCAGCCGAAGCCGCGAGCAATACCGGTCAGATAGGTTTCGAGCGAGAGAATGGGAAAGCCGAGGGCCAGAACTCCGAGCGGCAGGAGGAAGGCCGGATCGATAAGACCCGGCAGGACGAAGAGGAAGGTGAGTGCTGCTGCCGCGAGCAGGCCGGAGCCTGCGATGACGGCGCGAAAGCCGGTCGCAAGATAGCCGGCGAGATGGTCATGGCTCTCGCGCCTGCCATAGCGGGGAATGAAGCGGGCAGCGGAATCGTAAAAGCCGAGCACGCCGATCTGACCGACGACACTGACCCAGGTCCAGAGAATGACATAGATGCCGTAGTCCTCGAGCGCCATCAGGCGGGCCAGCAGGATCTGCAGACCAAGGCCGACAAAGGCTGCTGCAATGCGCACGGAGATGCTGACAAGGGCGCCGCGAAGGCCGGGATCGCTGAGGAGATCAAGGGCCTTGCGCCGCAGCTTGCCAATCATGGCATGCAGCACAGCACGAGGCTCATCGTGCCGCCGCTGCGGCCCGCAAGCCGCTGAAGTGCATCGGCAATGCCCCGAACCCTCGTTCTCCAGGCCGGACCAATGCCCTGATAAAACGCGCGAAGCCGCGGACGCAGGCCCGCCTTCCAGTGTCGGCAATAGAGCTGGCCGAGACTGGTCAGCGGAATGTAGCAGGCGGTGAGCGGCTCGGTGGTGTTGGTCCAGCTCGACTTGTAGGTGGAGGGATCATTGAGGAAATCGAAGCGGCGGATGCCGGTCTCAATGGCCCAGCGCTGGGCGTTTTCCATCTGCACCTTGCCGGGCGAGTATTTCTGATAGGCAAGGTCGATGGCGCCGAGGAAGCAGTAGTAGTCCTCATGGAAGCGCATGCCGAGTTCCATGGCGATCGGGACACCGTCGAGCGTCAGGGCATGCAGATAGACGCGCCCGTGATCCGCTACCTCTACCGCGCCCAAGTTTCGCAGGAAGGCGGCAAAGCGTGGATCGAAGAGATCGCGGCCCAGGCGGCCGGTGCCTTTCAGCCAGTCCTGCTTCATGGCGATGCAGCGGTCGATGTTTTCGGCGAAACCTTCACTGCCCGGCGACCAGATGCGATAATCGAGAGCGCCCAGCTTCTCCAGTTTGTTGCGGCGGCTGTTGCGCTGCAGGCGCTGCTTCTTGGGCAAGGCGCGGTGGTAGCTTTCCCAGTCTGCCATGCCGGACAGGTCAAGGATCGAGGACTGCTGCATCAGGTCTGGCGCATATCCCTCGCCTTCCAACATCTGCGCCAAAAGCGCGGATTGCGGCACATGATCGAGGCAGACTGCGTCTGGTCCGCCGCCATTCCGGATCTCGTCGAAGACCATGCGGCCAAGGGTCGGATTGAAGCGGGCGGGATCATAAAGAAGGGTGGTATACTGGTTCATCGGTGCCGTCAGCGGCACCAGAGCGGTGATGGCGGGGCTTACGCGGCGCGTCATCAGCGGCCAGATCATCAGGCATTCGGCGCCATCCCAGAGGACATAGACCCTCGGGCTAGCGCCGGAACCTGGCCCATCCGAAAGGAATGTTCTGGCCCAGTTCAGGCACCAGTCGGCGCTCTGGAAGTAGGTGAAGGGTTCCGCGCAGCGCCTTTCCAGGTCACGCCAGGTTTCCTCGAGATCAGCGAGTTGGCCAAGGTTTTCGCGGCATTCCAGTTCGAGCATGCGCCCCTCGAACGCAATGCGCCCGATGGAAGAACAGACATCAGTTTCGCCTTGGGGCCTTTGTCGGCCTCTGGTCGAAGCATCCATGGTGATCGGGCTCGTCGGTTGCGCGCGATGGGTCGAGGCGGCAGTCTATCCGCCAAGGGTTAAACCTCCCTTGAGGCAGAGACCTCTCCCCTTCAACCGACGGGGCAGCGGCGGCGACCTGGAGATCAGGACAAGAGCACGTCCGTCACCCTGATCGTGCCGACATGCAATCCGTTCCAGTTGGTCATGCCATGGCGGGAAAGCCCAAGCAGGGCGGATTTTTCTGCGCTGCCGTCCTCGAAATGACGGGCAAGCAGGGCCGCGATCATGGCTTCCGCGGCGCGGGTCGCGCCATCCTCGGCCTTGACGGCGAAGGACAGGCCCTTGTCCTGCAGGAGCGCGCAGAAGACACCTTCCGCGCCGGTCTTGGCGAAGATCTTGCCGGGTGCGACTTCCATCAGCTTCGTGCAGAAACGCTTGGTGCCGGCGACATAGAAGGGTTCGGCCATGCACGCATTGATCAGCCTGCGGGCGGCAGCGGCGCGGATGGGCTCGAGCCCCTTGCCCGTTGCGAGCTTGCCGAAGCCGCGGGCAAGGCCAGACAGCGGCACGGCATAGGTCGGGATCGAGCAGCCATCGGTGCCGCAATTGTCGCGCGAGAGGACAGCGCCGGTGAGGTCCGCCATGATGGCTCGGATCGCCTGCTGCAGCGGATGATCGAAGCCGGCATAGCCGCGCGGATCTTCCCCGGTGTGGCAGCAGGTGCAGATGAAGCCGGAATGTTTGCCGGAGCAATTGTTGTGGAGGGCCGACGGCTTTTCCAGTGTGCGGGCCTGGTCGATCAGCACGGACTGGTGCGACGACCAGTGGGCGCCGCATTCGAGCACGCTTTCATCCCTTCCGGCAGCCTTCAGCATGGCGGCAGCCGTTGCGACATGCTCCGGCTCGCCGGAATGGGAGGCGCAGGAGAGTGCGAGTTCGCGATTGCCGAAGCCATAGGCGTCAGCCGCGCCGCTTTCGACGAGCGGCAAGGCCTGCATGGCCTTGCAAGCCGAGCGCGGGAAAACGCCGGCATCGACATCCCCGGCGGAAAAGACGGTTTTGCCCTCGGCATCCACCACGATCGCCAGACCCCTATGGCGGCTCTCGACGAGTTGACCGCGCGTGACTTCAACCGTGATCGGATTTTCCATGCTCTGCCTCAAAATGCCAATATTCTCGGAGACTTGTTAAAGCATGCATCGCCATCGCGTTCGAGGTCCGGATTGAAATTTCTGCTGCGTATCGTCTCCGTCATCCTGCTGGTCTTCGTGCTTCCGACCCTGGTGTCCGCCGGGCTCTGGGCGACACGGGACCATCCGGACGGCTGGAGTTCAGCGAAATGGGGCTCGTCGGGCCTTTTGCCATCGGCTGAGGAGAGCCCGGAGGCAGCGATCTACATATTCTCGGCGATGACCGGCGGCCTGAAGGGCGCGATCGCCAGCCATGCCTGGATTGTCACCAAGGAAGAGAATGGCGCCTATCAGCGCTATGACAAGGTGGGATGGGGTTCGCCGATCCGCCGTAACCACCGGGCACCCGATGCCTTCTGGTATTCCAACCCGCCGCGACTGGTGGCGGAGGTGAAGGGCGAAGAGGCCAAGCGGCTGATCCCGATGGTGGAAGCGGCGATCGCCGGATACCAGTATGGCCAGCCGGGCGGCTACCGGATCTATCCGGGCCCGAACTCGAACACCTTCGTCGCGCATGTGCTGCGCGAGGTGCCGGAACTCGGCGCCGTGCTGCCGGCGGATGCCGTCGGTCGCGACTATCTGGCGGGTGGAGCCTTCTATCACCTCGACAAGGATGGCCGCGACCTGCATTTGAGCCTCGGCGGCTTTGCCGGGCTGTCCGTGGGTGTGCGCAGCGGGCTGGAGGTGAATTTCCTCGGGCTGGTGGCCGGCGTGGATTTCGCCCGGCCGGGCATCAAGGTGCCGGGCTTCGGCACGATCGGGCTTTGATCGCCCTGCCCTCGAAACAAACCCCATGAATCAAAAGAGCCACCCGCGAGGGTGGCTCCCATGAGTTTAGTCCTTTGTCTGGACCCGGACGGGAAACCGTCCGAAGGAAGGCTGGATCAGGCCGAGGGCTGCCCCGTCAAAACCACACCCTTACCAAAGTCACACACGCAGACCGAAATCTCATTAGACATTGGATCACCTTCCTTTCGTTACGTTGCCGATGATCAGAAGGTAGGGTGGTCGAGGGGATTCGACAAGGCACGTTGTGTGACGATTTGTTGGGATAATTGTGTTGCGTTGCGGCAGGTTTCGTTCACAATTCGCGCGCTGCTTCGGAGCTCAGTCCGCTCTCGCTAGAGGCGTCAGAAAAACGCGCTCATAGCTGCGAAACGGCGGATCTTCACCGAACCGAGCATTCGCGGCCACGCCATCCGGATCTTTTGCCACCTGCTCCCGATAGCGCGCATAGGCTTCTTCATCCGCGAAGGTGAACAGCGCGATCGCAACGTCACTCGCCCCCTCGCTTCCCAAGCCTACAAAGCTCACCTTGGCATCCTGCGGCTTTTCTCGCGGCATGAAATAGCCATGGTGCGTGCCGCCATGACGTTCGATCAGTTTGATCCAGATGCGGGCATAAGCCTCGAATTCCGAGATGCGTTCCGGATGGAGGTGATAGCGAACTTCACATGTGACAGGGCTTTTGGGCATGAAGATCTTCCTTGTCGCGGTGCGGGTTCGTTCAGGGCCTCAGGAGGCCTGCGATATCCTATGGCATGAAACGGACTTGAAAACAGACCGTGTGGAAACCCGCAGCCAAGTGGTCAGCACTGGTCAGATCGCCAATTCATATTGACCGTCCCCGCTCCGGCGGTGACACTCCTCTCTGCAATGGGAGGAGTACATCATGGAAGAACCGATCCGCTGGCGGAACATGCTGAGCGCGCCGAGGGACGGCAGCCGCATTCTGGTGACCATCCGCGCGTCCGAACAGGGGCCGGGCGCCGTCGATCTCGTCTACTGGTCCAAGGGCGACCGCTTCGGCGCCGATGGCTGGCGGTCGTCGGATTCGACGCCGGGGCTGATCATCGCCTATGCGGAGCCGGAGCTAAAATGCTGGATGCCGCTGCCCGGGGTCAATATGGAAGCGATGGCCCGCCCGCCAGCTTGGGAGGGTGAGGACGAGAAGGAGCTGGATGGCTCGGGGATCTGAGAGAGCCCACCATCATCGGGCATTCCCGGCGAAGCGAAACCACCGGAGTTCAGGCAGGGCCATGTGTCCGGAACACGTAACGGAGACGGCTGTTATCGGCAGACCGAACCATTTTTGAATATCCGCAATTCTGGAGATAGGCATGTTCACCCACATCATGATCGGCAGCAACGACCTGCAGCGCTCGAAGCGCTTCTATGACGCCACCTTCGTGGCCTTGGGCGGAAAGCCCGGCGAGACGGACGCGCGGGGCAGGCTGATTTATCTTCACAACGGCAGCCGCCTGATGGTCACTGCACCGATCGACGGCAAGCCGGCAACTTCGGCCAATGGCGGGACGATCGGCATTCTGGCTGCGAGTGCAGATCAGGTGCGCGCCTGGCATTCCGAAGGCGTCGCGCATGGCGGCACTTCGATCGAGACCCCGCCGTCGGAGCGGCCGGACGGATCGTTCGTCGCCTATATGCGTGACCCTGACGGCAACAAGCTGACGGTACGCTCGCTACCAGGGGCCACGAAATGAGCGACGGCACCCAAGCCTAATCCGCCTGCTTTGCCGTCGTGACCGGTGCGGTGATCAGCTTGAATTCCACCATCTCCTGCGGCGTCAGGTAATAGAGCCGATCCGGGGGTGTTTCGAGCGCGTGGATCCAGAGACCGTCGCCGATGCCCATCTCGTCGAGATGCCGGGCGATGCGGGCGGTGGTGCGCTGGGCTTCCGACATGGCCTGTTCCGGCGAAGGGCGCTCCTCGCCGGCATTGAAGACCTGGTGCACGCCGAGGATGGCGTTCTCCTCTGCCTCGCGCGCGACGCCGCCGGCAAAGATCAGCGGGCAGGATGAGGCGCAAAGCGCCTTGGTCGCCACTCTCGTATCAAGACCTTTTTCGCGGATCAGCCGGGACATGGCGAGTGCATCTTCGACAGAGCCGCCCGGCGAATTCAACAATACGGCCTTCACATATTCGCCGCGTGCGCCGATCTCTTCGGCAAAGCGGTCGGCAGAACCGAGATCGATTGCGCCTTCCGCCTTGAGCAGGCCACCGGGCAGCAGCTCGAAGCGCATCGGCTGGCGCAGGATTTCCCGCGACGTTTCCGGCTCGACCGGAGGCGCTTGCGGCACACCATCCGTCAGGGCCGGCGGAAGCACCGGCGCGTCGGTCGTCATCGGATCATGGCCCGGCAGGGCTGCATTTGCGAGGCTCATTTCGCGCAGATCGACGAACAGGAAGGCGCCTGCCGCCGCCAGAAGGCCGAAGAATGCGCCGCGCATCAGGAGCCCGTCATCGGCCCTGAGAAAGGCTGCCTTCAAACGCTGGAAGAGCGAGGAGGGTTTCACGCCGGCGGACCCTTTCTGGGCGCCTTCGCCGACATGTCGAGGCTGGTGATATTGGAGTCCGCCCGGCTTCGCTCTTCGTCGGCTTCTGCGGCCTGCAAGGCCTGCTCCACATCGATGCCCTGGCGACCGAGCGCACGCTGCACCTCGAGAGCCTCGATCAGTTCTGCCGCCGTGATCCGCTGGGCAAAGGGCATGCGCTCCTCCTGCCGCCGGATGGCACCATGGACGACGGCGAGGATGAAGACGAGAACGGCGGGGAGCAGATCGATGGAGATTGCGCCGGCCCAGGCAGGGATGAAATCGGCGGCATAGCGCAACACGGCTTCTGCCGAAGACAGCGGCACGAAGCGGCGCTCGGCCACCGGCTCGCGGGCGAGAATATCGTCGGCCGCCTGCGACAAAACTTGAGACTGGGCCGAGACCGAGGCGCGGATCGTTTCCATGACCTGGTCCTGACGATCGGCCAGATCGGCAGCCCGTCCATCGGCCACCGGGGCGATGAAGCCGAGCGAGAGGTCTTCGGCCGCCCGCTTGACCGAGGGGGCGATCGAGGTCTGCTCCAGGGAGGTGATGACGCCCGAGAGGGCGACGACTTCCGCCGAGAATTCATCGCTGCGGGGGGCGACGGCACCCGGCGCCGAAACCAGCGTGCGCATGGTTGCCAGATGCGCCCTCCCCTGGTCGAAGAGCGTCGTGACCCGTTCGCGGGAGGCGACGATGCCGGTTTCCAGCTCGTTCAGCTGCGCGGACATCTGCGTCAGAAGCTGGACGACGCTGCCGGCACCCGTGGTACCGGTGAGCGCACCGTTCTGGCGCTCGTCTTCGGCAAGCCGCGAAAAGCGCTCCGATGTGCGCTGGATATCCGGCAACAGGCTTTGGGCGGCCAGCGCGTTTTGATGCGCCTGGTCGAGGTCGGCGGTGTAGTCCTGCACGGTCTCGGCGAGATGCTGTTCGAGCGCTGCAGAGCCCGCGAGTGCTGCCGCATTCAGCCAGCTCGACATGGCGATGATCATCGCACAGCCAAGCGCCATGACGCCGATCATCGCGCCGCGACCGGCAGCGCCGGTCACATGCGGATAGAAGCGCGCCATGTAGGACCAGAAGGCATAGATCGCCACCGACACCGAGGCCGCATAGATGATGGCGGCGAAGAAGACGGCGGTCGCCGAGCCATCCAGGAGGCTGCGGACCCCGAGATAGGTATAGACGCCGGAGGCAAGAGCGAGAACCGCAAGGGCAAAGCGGGTCATGGTTTCGACGGCCAAGACGCCGTCCTGCAAACGATGCGAAGCGCCAAGCGCCATGAAGACCTCCGACAGGATGTAAGTCTTAACAAGCTCTTAAGAAGCGGGCGGAATCAAGGCTGAGGGTGGGGATGTTCAAAGACGCTTGCTCGCGTGGCACTGGGAACAGGGGCTTCTCACGGCAGTGTTACTCGATGGGGCGATGTCGTCACGTTTGAGGTGGCGATCTCACGGTTGCCTCGCGCCACGCCCGTGCAAATTCTGACGAGATGCTGCTCCGCCGAGGAGCGCCTATTTATCAAGGTATCAGATTTTGTAGGGCGACCTGACCGAATGTTAAGCTCCCTCACCTCACTATGCTTGCAGCCATGGGCCGATCAACGGGTCCGAAACCGGTGCTTGAGAGGTTTGGAGTGCGTTACAGAGAGGCCGACGATGTGTTCACGACGCTGGTGTCGGAGCTGCACTCGACGCTGACCCCGACGACGATCATGGGGATCACCATCCTTGCCGTCGGGCTGTTCGCCTATGAAAGCCTGGGCAACACGCCGATCCTGATTGCGACGATCTGCGGAGCCATTGCATCGCTGGGCAAGATTGCCGTTTCCCTCGCTCACAGGCGCGCTGAGACCACCAAGCGCTCAACGGTTGCGGATGCCGCCCGCTGGGAGAAGGTGCAGGGCTTTTTCATCTTTCTGATTGCGGCCTGTGTGGGGACGATCGCCACGATCGCCTTCGCATCCCGGGACCTGTCGGTCCACATCCTCGCCGCATCACTGACCTTTGGATACTGCGCCGGGGTGACCGTCAGGATATCGGTCCGGCCCTTTATCGCCGCGACGACCATCTTGATTGCAGCCCTGCCGACCACAATCTCGGTCATGCTGTATGGCGATACGGTCCACTGGATCCTGGCTGCGATGTCTGCGATCTTCCTCTTCGCTGCGCTGCAGAGCGTGCTGCATGTCTATCGCACGACCACGCGGGAGATCCGCCTGCGTCTGGAGATGGAGCGTCAGGCACGCCACGATGCGCTGACAGGACTTTATAACCGCACGGCGCTGCGCGAGGCCTATTCCAGCCTTGGCCGCGCAGACGACACCCTCACCTGCGTGCATTGCTTCGATCTGGACGGGTTCAAGGAGATCAATGATCGCTTCGGTCACGCAGTCGGAGATGCGCTGCTGGCGGGGATTGCCGAGCGGCTGCGCGAGAGCCTGGAGCCGCCTGCGATCGCGGTTCGAATCGGCGGCGACGAGTTCGTCATTCTTCAACCTGATGTTCGCGATCCCGCCGAGGCGGAGAACCTGGCGCGGCAGATCCTCTCTGCGCTCGGCCGGCCCTATCGTCTTGTGGCTGAGGAGATCACCATCGGCATCAGCCTCGGCTATACGATGGCCCTTGCCGGTTCTGCGGAGTTGGACCACATGATGGCCTCGGCGGACAAGGCATCCTACCGCGCGAAGCGAAATGGCGGCGGTATCGACCGCGAACTGCCCCCCACCCTGGATCTAGGCAGATTTTCTCTGGTTGCCTGAGATGGTGGAGGCCTGCCCCGCGAGAGGCTTTTCGAGCTAAGCTTCGATCAAGCCGAGATTCTCGAGGGAGGAAACAATGCGCCGCAATATCATTCTGGTCGATCCACTGCCGAGGACACTCGATCTGATCATGGAGCCGTCCGTGAGGGCCCGGCTCGACGCGCTGGGCGAGGTGATCGTATCAGAGGATCGTCCCATGCCTGCCGAAGATGTCGACCGGTATCTTCCCGACACCGTGTTGATCTTCGGCCAGACCGACATGCCGAGGGAGCGCCTGGACAGGGCGCCACGGCTGAAGGCGATCATTAATGTCGAGTCGAATTTCCTGCCGAATATCGACTATCAGGCCTGCGTCGAGCGCGGGATCTGGGTGATCACACCGGCCTCGGCCTTCGCCTCACCGGTGGCGGAGGCAGCCCTTGCCATGGCGCTCGACCTTGCCCGGGGCATCACTGCGGCGGATCGCGACTTTCGCCAGGGTGTCGAGCGTTACGGGCTGGAGGGCAATGCCAAGACCTTCCGTTTTGCCGGAGCGCCTGTCGGGATCATCGGCTTCGGCGATCTCGGCCATGCGTTTCGCGACCTCATCCGCCCGTTCAAGAACAGGGTTCGCGTTTTCGATCCCTGGCTGCCTAAGGAGATCATCGAAGGCCAGGATTGCGAGCCGTCGACGCTCGACGAGGTGCTCAGCGAGAGCCAGATGGTCTTCGTCTTTGCGAGCGTCACCAGCGAGAACGAGGGTTTCATCGGCAGCAAAGAATTCGCGATGATGAAGCCGGGGGCGGCCTTCCTGTTGATGAGCCGGGCCGCCGTCGTCGACTTCTCGGCGATGATCGAGGCTGCCCAATCCGGCCATATCCAGGTGGCGACGGATGTGTTTCCGGAGGAGCCTGTGGCCGCCGACGATCCCGTGCGCCAGGCGTCGGGCATTCTGCTCTCGGCCCACAGGACCGGCGGCACGCGGGACGCCTTCTATGCGCTTGGATCCATGGCCGTTGCCGATGCCGAACTGATCATGAAGGGCCTTCCGCCCCGCCTCTGCCGCCGCGCCGATCCGGCAACGGCCAGCAAGATGCGGTCGAAGCCGGTGAGCGTGTCGTGACGGCAGGGCGGGGTCGTTTGGTATCTGAGGCGGGGCTTCTTCTCTCGGAGATGCCGCTTTACCCAAGCTTCAGCACGCCCCCCGATCTGCCCGAGCTTCCGATCCGCCTGCGAGCCTCGCCCCTTCGTGAGTAGTATCAGTGCATGGATGATCGATGCTACTTCGTCGCGTTCGGGCATAGGCCTGATAACTGCTCAGCCGTGCCGGAGCTGAAATGCCGCACGCCGCCCTTAGTCGATCAGACGGCAGCGACGCAACCGAAAGGATAGCTAAGAGCTCATTCACGAGCTACAATGAAGCATGGGCTTACGCAGAACACCATTTCCAGATCGCTTCGCAATCCTCCCAAGCGACCGCTACTGCTTCGGCGAGAATTTGAGCAATGGACGCTTCAACGTCGTTACAAGGTCGCGCCTGCCTAATGGTGCAGAGGCACTGGCGATTGATGTTGGCCTGCTCGCATTCGACTTCAGCCACGATCCCGAACTGGGCGGGATAACTAAAGTTCAATTTGACGGCTCTGGTGAGGTCCCAGAGGAAGTCATGGATAGCACTGCGAATATTATTCGAATTCAAAGCGCAAGAATGCGTCTCGCGACCTTCGTAACGGCATGCGTATACGGCACACATGCCCATTTGAGCAATTCGTCAATTTATGACGCGCTCTTCCCCGGTCTGGACGAAATCTTCGACTGGTGTTTGCCACGTCCAGATTTGTTCGGCATCCAAGGACATGCAGCGGCAGAGCTATTATCGCGCATCTCGGGTCGAGGTGCTTCCCGAGCACTGATACCGACCTCGCACGTCTTAGATGGGTTTGGCCTCGCCTCTCGCCTTCTAAGCGCCCGACATAGCTATCAAGCGGCTGATCCTGTATCGCTAATCGTCATGACCTATCAGGCAATGATACTGCATAATCGACAACACGCTGGAGCGAGCATCGCTTTGCAAGCGGTTGTCGCGGAAGCAGCGCTCCAGGAACTCGTCTACGCTTATGGGTTAGTCAAAGACATACCGGCTCGCTTATCGCATGCCATGCGAGCGACACCAATCTCGCGCTCTGTAGCCAAATCGATGAAGTTAAACGCCAGCATCAACTTCTTAAAGGAAGCTGGAGTGTTAGAGGCGTTCCTCGCGCAGCGACTCGACAGTTTGCGTGTTACTCGGAACGTACTGATGCATGAGGGGAAGGATGCGACACCTCAACAATCCGGAGAAGGTCTAACAGCCGTTCGTGACATTTTACACAAGTGTACGGACGAGAGAAATTTCGAGTTGAATATGGGTTGGTCCTACAGGATCTGACCGAGATCCGATCAGATACCTTTGATCTTGAATGCTAAACCTCAAGGTGAATTCAACACAATAGACATAGTTGATGGTCCGCCTCAGCTATGGCGGCGCTAGCCCAGCCATAACCAAGTGTTGATCTAGCACGAACAGCAATTCTCACCCCAGCTTCAGCACGATCTTGCCGATATGTGCGGAGCTTTCCATCAGGCGGTGCGCCTCGACGACCTCTTCGAAGGGTAGCACGGTGTGAATGACCGGGGCGACTTCGCCGCGTTCCAGGCGGGGCCAGACTTCCGTCATGAGGTCGTCACGGATGGCGCGTTTTTCTTCGGCGGTGCGCGGTCGCATGGTGGAGCCTGTCACGGTGAGGCGCTTGACCATGATCGGAGCCAGATTGGCCTTTTCCACCATGGAGCCGCCGAGGAAGGCGATGATTGAGAGGCAGCCGTCCTTGGCGAGGACCTGCAGGTTGCGGTCGAAATAGGCAGCACCGATCATGTCGAGAACGACATCGACGCCCTTGCCTTGGGTCTCTTCCTTGACGATCTCGACGAAGTCTTCGAGCTTATAATTGATGGCCCTTGCTGCGCCTAAATCCATACAGGCGGCGCATTTTTCGGCTGAGCCGGCGGTCGTGTAGACGGTGGCGCCAAAGGCCTTTGCGAGCTGGATGGCGGTGGTGCCGATACCCGAAGAGCCGCCATGGATGAGCACGGTCTCGCCTTCGGTGAGGCCCGCCATCTGGAAGAGATTGGCCCAGACGGTGAAGAAGGTTTCCGGAAGTGCTGCCGCCTTCACGGCGTCATAGCCCTTGGGGAATGGCAGGGCCTGGGAGGCAGGCACGGTGCAGTATTCGGCATAACCGCCACCGTTTGCGAGCGCACAGATGTGGTCGCCGATCTGAAAGTCGGTGACGCCTTCGCCAAGTGCTACGATCTCGCCTGCGATCTCCAGCCCGAGGATCGGGCTTGCATCCTTCGGTGGCGGATAGGCGCCCTGGCGCTGGGCGACATCCGGCCGGTTGACGCCCGCCGCCTCCACCTTCACCAGCACTTCGCCCATGCGCGGAACCGGCAGCGGTCCCTCGACGAGGCGCATGACCTCCGGGCCGCCGTGGGTGGGCAGGTCGACATGGCGCATGGTGGCGGGCAGTGACATGGGGGGAACTCCAATTGACTGGGATGATAGCTAACGCACGATACCGTCAGCAGAAATGTGGTGAATTGCCTCGGCTGGCAAGGTGATCATTTTTGGTTGCAAAGCCCAAAGCATGAAACCTCGCATAGACCGCGTTACGTTTCGTTAACCATGCGCGCACTTAAACAGATGTCACTTAGCGACGCATGATGCGTCCCCTTCTTCTCCTTCCGAGAGTCTTTTTCATGACCAGTATTCTTACGAATCTGGGCGCCATTGCTGCGCTCCAGACACTGCGGAGCGTTGCCGCAGACCTGACGGTCTCCCAGCAGCAGGCAGCCTCCGGACTCCGGGTCTCCGTCGCGGCAGACGATGCAGCCTACTGGTCTATTTCCACCACGATGCGCTCGGACAACATGGCGATTTCCGCCGTCTCCGACGCACTCGGCCTCGGCGCTGCCAAGCTCGACACCGCCTATGCCGGCACCTCCGCCATCGTCGACGTACTCGGGGAATTCAAGGCGAAACTGGTTGCCGCCAAGGAGCAGGGCGTCGACCGGGCGAAGGTCCAGGAAGAACTTTCGCAGTTGAACGCACAGGCCGAATCCATCGTGGAATCGGCGAGTTTCAGCGGTGAAAACCTGCTGAAGACGAAATCCACTCTGCCCCTGCTCGAAGAGGGGCCGATGACGACAAGCGTGGTCTCTTCCTTCGTCCGCGACGCCAGCAGCAATGTTCAGGTCAAGACCATGGATATCGACCTGAAACACTCCAGCATGCTGAACGAAGGCGGCGGTGGCGGCATCCTCCAGAAGCAGATCCACAGCGTCGGCGATATCGGCGGCTTCCGCGGAACCGGTGTCAATTCCGTCGCGCATCAGGGGCATGAGCGCCACAAGTTCACCGGTGGCGTGACCTTTGGCGCCGGCGATACCATCACCTTCGACATCAATGTCGATGGCGGGACCCATACGACGGGCAGTGACTACACACTGACGATCGACAAGGCTCTGGTGGATGCAGCGCTCGGGACCACGGACGGAAACGTGACCAGTACCGCGCAGTTGCGTGCCGTGCTACAACGGGCATTCACAGACAACGGCGTTCCGGCGACGGCTTACGAAGCCCTGTTTTCCGGCACTGGTTCCACGACACATTTCGAGATCGGATCGCTGGAAACATCCGGCCATCCGGGATCCAGCATCACCATCTCCAACGTTGGCTCCAGTTTCGCCGGAGGCTTCGCCATGGGGCTGGAGGACGCACCGGACCAGAACCACGACAACATGTATCCCGAGGCGTCGATCTCATTCACCACCGGGTTTACGGTGTCTCCCCTGGCGGAGGTCTATTTCGATGTCCAGGTCGGCCCCGGGGCCGTGACGACCTATACGATCAATCGAGGGGTCGTTGATGCGGCACTCGGCACGGTCGACGGCTATATCGGCAGCGCGGCGGATCTGGCCACCGTCATCAGCCAGGCCTCCATCGGCAGCAATCTAATGGCGGTTGCAAGCGGCGATACGATCACCTTCTCCGCCGACCAGACAGTCTACCCGGAAGCCGGCAATCGCGCTGCACGCGTCTATGTCGGCAATGTTCAGTCCAACCCACCCTATGCGCCTGATTTCGATCTGGCAGAAGTCGACATCACCCAGAACGTCCGGACCATCGACCAGTATCTGAGAGGTGTCGACCACATGGAAAAGATGGCGATCAGCAGCGCCAGCCGACTGGGCGCGCTGCAGACGCGGATCGAGATGCAGGCAGAGTTTGCAGAGCGGCTCTCCAACAGCATCGACAGCGGCGTCGGCCGCCTTGTCGATGCAGACATGAACGAGGTTTCGACCAGGCTGAAAGCCCTGCAGACCCAGCAGCAGATCGCCGTGCAGTCCCTGTCTATCGCCAACAACAACAGCGAAACATTGATGCAGCTGTTTCGCTGACCGAGGTTGAGATACGTCGAGCTCAGGCGCCGATAGAACCGAAGGAGAGACCGCCTTCATTCTCCTTCGCCTGCTTCTTCAGCTCGGCGATCTCGCCGCTGATCCGGTTGACGTCGTCGATGACGAGGCCGGAGGGGAGTTCCAGCACGCCGATCGAGCAGCGCATCAGGGGGAAATCGCGTTCCAGGCCCTGGCGGTCGAGGCCCTTGATCTGGCCGGCCTGGCGGTCGTCCTCGGAATAGAGGTCGATGACGTCGTCGTGGAAATCCGAGAGCAGCCGGTCGAGGATTTCGGTCAGTTCCTCGCGGGTCCAGTCGCTGACGCCGATGAAGAAATCATCGCCGCCGACATGGCCGAGAAAATCGCCTTCGGAGAAGAAGTAGCGGCGGAGAAGAGCGGCAAAGAGCGAGATGGCGTGGTCGCCTTGGTGGAAACCGTAGTGGTCGTTGAACGGCTTGAAGTGGTCGAAATCGCAGTAGCAGAAGAAACGCGCGCCATCGCCATCCAGCGCTGCCGAGCGCATGAAATCGCGGATAGCACGGTTGCCGGGCAGACCCGTCAGCGGGTTCTGATCCTGGGCGGTCTTCAGCTGCTTCTCGCTCATGATGCGGATCAGCGAGGCGGCGGAAACGACGCCGGCATAACGCATGTTTTCCGTCAGGATGACGCAGTCTGAGCCTTCCATATTGGCAAACATCGTCATCAGCCGCTCGGCATCGGCATCGAGGCCGACGATCGGGGCGCGGTCGACAAAATGCGAGATGGAGCGCTCATAGAGCTTGTTCTTCAACAGGTCGCGGCCGAAGGGCTGGTAGATATACTCCTTCAGATGCCGCTCGTTGATGATGCCGCGCGGCTCGCCATTGGCGTTCAGCACCGGGAAGAAGGACTGGCCGGGATTGCGACGGAAGAGATCGAAGACGTGATCGATGTTTTCGTGCTCGAAGACTGTCGGGAGCGTCTCGATCTGCTTGCGGATGAGGATTTCGTCGAGCGACTGGGTGGCGCGGCGGGCCTTGCCGACGTCCTGGAGATGGGGAAAGGCGCTCTTCAGTTCCGACACGATCGTGCTCGGGCGGGCGATATACCAGCCCTGCACGAGGTCGACGCCGAATTCGCGGCAGGCGAGGAATTCACCTTCCGTCTCGATGCCTTCGGCAATCACGCGCACGCCGAGCACATGGCAGAAGTTGACGATGTTCTTGACGAGGTGGCGCTTGCGCGGATTGCTGTCGAGGCCGGCGATGAAGTGGCGGTCGATCTTCACATAGTCGACCGGATAGTCGCAGAGCAGCTTCATCTCGCCATGGCCGACGCCGAAATCATCGATGGCAAGCTTGAAGCCGGAGCGGCGCAGGCGCTCGACCAGGGCTGCAAATTCTGGAACGCGGGTGTTGTCGAAGCGCTCGGAAAGCTCGAAGCAGACGGAGGAAGGCGGCACATGGGCCTTGCGCAGCTGGTCGAGCAGCGTATCGACCAGCGCATTGCCTTCAGGGATCAGGCGGACATCGAGATTCAGAAAGAGCGTGGCGCCGGCGCAATCGGGAAGGGTCGCAAACTTGGCGAGAGCCCGGGTGGCGACCATCTGCTCGAGTGGCAGAAGCTGGCCGGTCGCGGCCGCCTGATCGAGCAGGTCGAGCGGGCTTTCGAAGCCGATGCGGTCCTGGCCGCGCATCAGGCTTTCATGGCCGAAAACGGCGCCGGTGCCGACCTCGACGATCGGCTGGAAGGCGTTTTCGACGACGAGCTTGGCTAGCGTGACGAGCTGGTCACTGGCAAAACGCCGCAGCGCGCCCAAATCTTCCGCGACCCCCGCACCCATACGCGATACTCCCATTATGCATTTGTTTTTATGGGCGGAAATTTGGCGGACCAATCGTCAACAAAGGCTTTCCGTTGTGTGACAGCGGGATGAAAGTTTCATGGCACAACCGATCCGGTATTGGCGGCGGATCGCAGCAGAAATTGTCTGGAAAGCCCTGCGTGTCAGGCTTTGTGGACGGTTTTTCGGGACACTGCGCGCCATACTTCAGCAGATCCGAATGGGCTTCACTGCACACGGTTTACGGTTAAACGGCTGGCGCTCTCGCTACGGTGCATGTCGCAGATTTTTTATTGATTGATCAGTCAATCAAAATTATCATGGGTCAGGATAGGGGATATCACATGCCGAAGGTCGGAATAGAGCCGGTGCGCCGCAAGGCGCTCGTTGATGCCGCGTTGAAGACGATCGGCCATCACGGCTCGCTGACCGTGACCATGTCGGAGATCGCCCGCGAGGCGGGTGTGTCGGCAGCGCTCGCTCACCACTATTTCGGCTCCAAGGATCAGTTGCTGATCGAGACCATCCGCTCGCTGCTGCGCCAATTGCGCGCCGATGCGGGGGCGGCGCTGAGCGAAGCGAAGACGCCGCGCGAGCGGATCTCGGCGGTCATTCGCATCTCCTTCCAGGCCGACCAGTTCGCGCCAGAAGTCGTCGCCGCCTGGCTCGCCTTCTATTCGGAAGCGCAGCGTTCGGAAGAGGTGCGCCGACTGCTGGCGCTCTATGCCCGGCGGCTGCAGTCGAACCTGATCTCGGGACTGAAGCCGCTGTGTGGCCCCGCCGACGCGAGCCGCATTGCCGATGGCGCAGCCGCGATGATCGACGGGCTCTACATCCGGCAATCTCTCAAAGCCGCCCCGCTTTCCTTTGATGCCTCTGTCGCATTGGTCGAGGATTATGTGACGGGGCAGCTGCAAGCCGTGACCACTGAGACAATTGCCCCTCACCCTACCCCCTCCCCGCAAGCGGGAGGGAGAGCCGACCGCTAGCGCCGGAGTATCCTTCTCCCCGCCTGCTGGGAGAAGGTGCCCGAAGGGCGGATGAGGGGCCCTTAATAGCAAGATGCAAATTCGAACACCCGTCTGGAGACAGGACATGAAAGCCCAACCGCAAGCCTCCCACTTCATCGACGGGGAATATGTCGAGGATACCGACGGCACCGTCATCGAGAGCATTTATCCGGCGACCGGCGAGGTGATCGCAAGGCTGCATGCCGCGACACCTGCGATCATCGAAAAGGCGATCGCGTCCGCCAAGCGGGCGCAAAAGGAATGGGCGTCGTGGAGCCCTGCTGTGCGGGGACGCGTGTTGAAGAAGGCCGCCGAAATCATGCGCGAGCGCAATCGCGAGCTTTCCGAGCTTGAGACGCTCGACACCGGCAAGCCGATCCAGGAAACGATCGTCGCCGACCCGACTTCGGGGGCCGACAGCTTCGAATTCTTCGGCGGCATCATCGCGACCGCGATGAACGGCAGCCAGATCCCGCTCGGCGGTGACTGGGCCTATACCAAGCGCGTGCCGCTCGGCGTCGTCGTCGGCATCGGCGCCTGGAACTACCCGCAGCAGATCGCCTGCTGGAAGGGCGCACCGGCGCTTGCCGCCGGCAATGCGATCGTGTTCAAGCCGTCGGAAGTGACGCCACTCGGCGCGCTTAAGATCGCCGAGATCCTGATCGAGGCCGGCGCGCCGAAGGGCGTCTACAATGTCATCCAGGGGGATCGCGAGACCGGTCCGCTGCTCGTGTCGCATCCTGACGTCGCCAAGGTGTCGCTGACCGGCTCCGTGCCGACCGGCCGCAAGGTGGCGGGGGCGGCGGCCTCGCAGCTCAAGCACGTCACCATGGAACTCGGCGGCAAGTCGCCGATCGTCGTCTTCGACGATGCCGATATCGACAGCGCGATCTCGGGCGCGATGCTGGGCAATTTCTATTCGACCGGCCAGGTCTGCTCGAACGGCACGCGCGTCTTCGTGCACAAGGCAATCAAGGAGACGTTCTTGGCGCGGCTGAAGGCCCGCACTGAGGCCATCCTGATCGGCGATCCGCAGGACGAGGCAACCCAGATGGGGCCTATGGTCTCGCTGGCGCAGCGCGAAAAGGTCCTGTCCTATATCGACAAGGGCAAGGCAGAGGGCGCGACGCTCATCACCGGCGGCGGCATTCCGAACAGCGTCACTGGTGAAGGTTTCTACATCCAGCCGACCGTGTTTGCCGATGTCACCGACGATATGACCATCGCGCGCGAAGAGATCTTCGGGCCTGTCATGTGCGTGCTCGATTTCGAGGACGAGGCAGAGGTGATCGCGCGGGCCAACGCCACGGAATTCGGTCTGTCGGCCGGTGTTTTCACGGCGGATTTTTCGCGCGCGCATCGCGTGGTCGATCAGCTGGAAGCCGGCACGCTGTGGATCAACACCTATAATCTCTGCCCTGTGGAGATCCCCTTCGGCGGTTCGAAGCAGTCAGGCTTTGGCCGCGAGAATTCGGCAGCGGCGCTGGAGCATTATTCCGAGCTGAAGACGGTTTATGTCGGCATGGGCAAGTGCGAGGCGCCGTATTGAAATGAGCGAGGCCGTCGCGCAAGCTCACCCCCTCATCCGCCCTTCGGGCACCTTCTCCCCGCTGGGGAGAAGAGGGAGCGCGCGGCGAGTACGTCAGCTCCTCTCCCCTCGCGGAGAGGATGGCCGAGCGAAGCGGAGGCCAGGCGCAACAAGTTGCGCCGCGGGTGACGGGGCCGGGCGGTTCAGGCTTCAGACGTTCGGTCGTGACAAACGTTCACACCACGATATCGTCGAGATCGACCTTCAAGGCCGCAGCAATCCGCTTCAGCACATCGACGGAGCCGGTCTTCTTGCCGCTTTCGATCTCGGAGAGGTAGGGCTGGGAAATACCGGCGGCCTCGGCAAGCTCGGAAACGGAGAGTTTTCGGTAGGTGCGGTAGGTGCGGATGCGGCTGTCGGTTTCCCACAGCTCGTAAACGAGCTCATCCGGCCAAGTCTCCTCCCCGGCCCTAACGCGCGCGAGGATCTTCTCGGCCTCAATGCCATCGATCAGGTCTTCGTAGTCGTCCTCGGGAACGAGAACGTAGGTCTCGCCGTCGATGACGGTCTTTCGCAGCTCGCCCATGGTTCACTCCTTGTAGATGCCGCCGCGCGGCCCGACCTCGACAACGATAACCAGCATCGTCTGCTCATCGATGATGACCCTGTCATCACCGACACGAATTCTGAAAAGTGCGCTGCCCGTCAACTTCTTCACGTCAACACGCTCGCCGCGCGCGAAGGCATCGACCTTCGACCGGATTGCATCCCGTCGCTTGGGCTGCATCCGGTCCAAAACTTTGCTGGCCGCCTTGGTGTACTCCACCCTCTTCATCTCGCGATTATAGCAAATAGCTATAACTCTTCAACCACTCGGATCTGAGACCATGCATAGCGCAGACTTCGTCATCATCGGTTCCGGCTCGGCAGGGGCTGCCATGGCTTACCGCCTGTCGGAAGACGGCAAGAACACGGTCATCGTGCTGGAATTCGGCGGCTCCGATATCGGGCCCTTCGTGCAGATGCCGTCCGCCCTCGCCTATCCGATGAACATGGAGCGCTACAACTGGGGCTACATGACCGAGCCCGAGCCGCACCTCAACAATCGCCGGATGATTGCGCCGCGGGGCAAGGTGATCGGCGGGTCTTCGTCGATCAACGGCATGGTCTATGTGCGAGGCCACGCAGAGGATTTCAATCGCTGGGAAGAACTGGGCGCGACCGGCTGGGGCTATGCCGACGTGCTGCCCTATTTCAAGCGGCAGGAAAGTTCGCATGGCGGCGAAGAGGGCTGGCGCGGGACCGACGGGCCGCTGCATGTGCGGCGCGGCGAGGTGAAGAACCCGCTTTACCGCGCCTTCATCGAAGCCGGGAGGCAGGCCGGGTTCCCGGTCACCGAGGACTATAATGGCCGGCAACAGGAAGGCTTCGGCCTGATGGAACAGACGAGCTGGCAGGGGCGACGCTGGTCGACGGCGAATGCCTATCTCAAGCCGGCGCTGAAGCGGCCGAATGTTTCGCTGATCCGCTGTTATGCCCGCAAGGTTGTCATGGAAGGCACCCGCGCCGTCGGCGTCGAGGTCGAGATCGGCGGCAGAACAGAGATCGTCAGGGCGAACCGCGAGGTGATCGTTGCGGCCTCGGCCTTCAACTCGCCAAAGATCCTGATGCTGTCGGGCATTGGACCGGCTGCGCACCTGCAAGAGATGGGCATTAACGTCGTCGCCGACCGTCCGGGCGTAGGGCAGAACCTGCAGGATCACCTGGAATATTACCATCAGTTCAAGTCGAAGCTGCCGATCACGCTGCATTCGAAGAACAACTGGTTTTGGATGGGCATCGTCGGCGCGCAGTGGCTGTTCTTCAAGAAGGGCTTGGGCACGTCCAATCAGTTCGAGGCGGCGGCCTTCATCCGCTCGGCTGCGGGCGTCAAATGGCCTGACATCCAGTATCACTTCCTGCCGATCGCCATCTCCTATGACGGCAAGTCGGCGGTTGGTGGTCACGGCTTCCAAGCGCATGTCGGCTACAACATGTCGAAGTCGCGCGGTTCGGTGACGCTGCGTTCGCCTGACGTCAAGGACGCGCCGGTGCTGCGCTTCAACTATATGAGCGACCCGGAAGACTGGGTGAAGTTCCGCCATGCGGTGCGCGTCACCCGCGAGATCTTCAACCAGAAGGCCTTCGATCCCTATCGAGAGATTGAGGTGGCGCCGGGGCCGAATGTGCAGTCGGACGAGGAGATCGACGCCTATCTGCGCGAACATCTGGAAGGCGCCTATCATCCCTGCGGCACGTGCAAGATGGGCCGCGCGGATGATCCGATGGCGGTTGTCGATCCGACCACCAAGGTGATCGGCGTCGAGGGGTTGCGCGTGGCAGATTCATCGATCTTCCCGCATGTCACCTATGGAAACCTGAACGGCCCTTCGATCATGACGGGGGAGAAGGCGGCAGATCATATTCTAGGCAAGCAGCCCCTGCCCCGCAGCAATCAGGAGCCTTGGATCAACCCGCGCTGGGAAGTCAGCGACCGGTAAGGATCAGCGATAGTCGTCTTCGCGCTGGTGGCGGATGGCAGCGACGGTCAGAAGATCGTCGCTGACGATCCGGTAGAGCACGACATAACCCGTGGTTCCGAAGGCTATGACCATTTCCCTCAACGCCGGATCTCCACCCTTAGCCATTCGATGGATGAGCGGAAGCCTCTCTAACGAGGAAATTGCCGCCTGTACGGCTGTGTAGGCACGTTCCGCAAGCGCCAGGTCATACTGGACGAGATAAGTGTAAAGTCGATCAAGGTCATCCAATGCATCCTTGGTATACCTGATCTCGTAGGTCATTTGCCTTGGGCTGCCTTGGCAGCATCAAGCTTGGCTCGCATCATCGAGAGCACATCTTCCGTCGTGTACCAGACGCCCGTGCGTTCGGCCTCCTCTAGGGCAGCCAGACCTCGTGCCACGAACTCCGCCTGTTCCCGCCGATACTCCACCTCCGCCCGTGCCGAGCGGTCGATCAGATCGGCCACGGTCTCGCCTTCGCGCAACACGCTTTCGGCGGCGGCGTGGAAGTCCTCGTCGTCGAGGACTGATGGCTTGACGGTTTCGTTCATGGACTGGCTCCCTGATCTCGCGGGATCATACCGCGAAAACGGTCCGCTGATAAGGCGGTCGGGCTCAGCGGGACGTGATCCGCGCCAGGATGCGGTCTGCCACCAGTTCATAGTTCTCATCGAAATGATGGCCGCCGGGGCGGGCGATGAGTTCGAGGCCGTCCTTGACGCGGCCGGCGAGCGCCGGGCAGCCGCTGTCTTCCTCTTCGAGGCCGTAGACGCACTGAACTATGGCTGCGTCGATGGTGGCGAGATGGTCGACGGGGTCGCCATGCTTGGCCGTGCCTGCAACGCCCACCCAGCTTCGGAGCACGATCTCGAAATCGGCCTGGTGAGAGAGCGCCAGCAGCGAGAGGAGCGTGACGGCCTTGCGGTCTTCATCCGGCAGAAGGTTATAGACCTTGGGCAAGAGGTTGGCGCCGAAGGAATAGCCGATCAGCACGACTTTGGAGACGCCTAGGCGCTTGCGATAGTGGCCGATCATGGCCGAGAGGTCGGCGGCCGTCGCTTCCGGGGTCTTTTCGCTCCAGAAATAGCGTAGCGCATCGACGCCGATGACGGGCACGCCCTGTTCGTTGAGCCGGGCCGAGATGCGCTGGTCGATATCGCGCCAGCCGCCATCGCCGGAATAGAAGATAGCCACCGTGTCATGGGCGGGCGTGACGATGTCTTCCACTAGCGGCAGATCGAGAGCCACATCGTCGGGCTTCAAGCGGGCGACGAGACCGGTCGCCTCAGCCGAGAGGATGCGCGCCGGGCCACCTTCGCCTTCGGCGACCACCACATCGGGATGGCTCTCCCGAAGCGATGCCGCATGCCGCCTGGCCTCTGGATCCGCGGCGACGGAGAGGGGGATGCGGACAGGATTGGGCAGCTTTCCGGGGGAAAGGCCGTAGGCCGTGCCCTCTACCGTCTCGCGGCGCGGGGCCGGCGTGCAGAGCGGCTTTGGCAGGGCGATGGCTTCTGTCGGGTCGACGGCGACCGTTTCGCCGATCGTCTCGGCAAAGCTGCCGTTCGGGGTCTGGGCGGCGATGGCGAGTGCCAGCGCTCCGCCTTCGCCGAAACCGAGAATGCGCGGCGGGCGATAGAACTCCGCCGTATGGCTGCGATGCAATTGCCGGGTCAGGCGTTCGATATCGGCGGGCAGGAAGAGGCAATCGCGCTCGGTCTCGCGCGAGAGTGCGGCACGCCAGCTTCGCAGATCAACGCCGACACCAACCGCGCCGCCCGCAACCACGGTTTCCAGTGCTGCCTGCTCGGCCATGTCCCAGCCGTTGGCATCCGAGATGATCACAACGACGCCTGTCATGCTCCCGTCGTCGGGGGCGGTGATCCGGTCCTGCGGCAGGCTGACGATGCCATCGGCGGCAGACGAGACATCTGGCACGCCCGCGACGAGGGGCAAGACGAGGCCACAGGCGGCGAGCAGTTTTGCCATCCGGATCAGGATCGGGCTCTGGCCGCGCGGGCGCGTCATTTGCGCAAGAGGCTCTTCAGGCCGCCGCCGATCAGAAGCGTCACGTCGATCAGTGACAGGATGGGCAGCCCCTGGCCGGCAACGGCGAGATAACGCGGCTGCCAGTCCGGATCGAATTTCTCCTTGAAGGCGCGCACGCCACGGAAATTGTAGAAGCGTTCGCCGTGTTCGAAGACCTGCCGGGCAACGTGGTTCCAGGCGGGCGCACGGCGATGTCCTGAGAGCCCCGCCAGCGGCGCCATGCCAAGGTTGAGCGTGCGGAACCCCTGCCCCTTCAGCGCTTCCATGATCTTCACGAAGAGCAAATCCATCATGCCACGATGGACGCCGGGGACATGGCGCATCAGGTCGATGAAGGCATCGCCGTTCGAAGACGCGGTCATCAGGCTGGCGAAGGCAACGATTTGGCCTTCAAGGCGAATGACGGCAACAGGGCCTGCGGCAACATAGGCGCGATCGAAGGTGCCGAGCGAAAAGCCCTTTTCGCCGGCCTTGTGTGCAGAGAGCCAGGTGTCGGATACGGTCTCAAGTTCGTCCAGGACGGATGGCACGGCTTCTTGAGCCAGGAGTTCGAAGGCAAGCCCGTCGCGCTCGGCGCGGTTGATCGAGCGGCGCAGCTTCAGCCAGTCGCCACCGGCCAGCGTGAACGCGGTGAGATCAACGACCGCCTGCTCACCGAGCTTCAGCGCCTGGAGGCGCATGTCGACGGCGACCGGCAGGAAGTCGGCGGAAACCTGGTAGAACACCGGCCGGCTGCGGGTGCGGCGGGCCTCGGCGATGAATTTTTCGACCAGCGGCGCCCAGAGATGTTTGGGACCCACGGGATCAAAGAGTGCCACCAGCGAGCGACCCTGGCGGGCATACATGATGAAGCCCTGACCACAGTCAGAGAAGAGGATGCGCTTGTCGCCGAGACGGACGAGGCCGGCGCTGGCATTCTCCTGCTGCGGCAGAAGTGCTGTGGCGCGGGCGACATCGGTGGCGGCATCGTCTTCCTCTTCCCGCTTGCGGCGCGGGCTGCGCACCAGGCCACGCGAGGCGATGACACCGAGCACCATGGACAGGCCAAGCGTGCCTTCGGTTGCATCGATGCCATGGCGGGCGAGCACCAGACCCCAGCCGAATTTCAACAGGTTCTCTTCAACCAGGACCGGACCGAGCAGTGCCAGCATGGCAAGCGCGCCAAGCACCATGCCGGTGCGCGGCGCCCGCAGGACAAGCTTCGGGATCAGCGAGAGAGCGACGACAGACAGGGGCTTGGTGCGACCTGATGAAGGTGCAGGAGCCGCCGCCTCGGCATCGGACAGAGAAGAAGCCATAAACCGGACCACGAACAAAGGGAAACGGAACGCTTATTAGCGCCCATGCATGGACCGAAGCTTGTGACACCAACGGGTAAACGAGTCGGTAAGCCAACGCATAAATTGCGCAAGACACCGGATTTCTTCGTCGGTCAAGCTGACGAAACGCAAGACTGCCCTGCGTGGCGAGCGGACCAATGCCCCCCTCGCCACGTCAGGATCAGACGGTCAGCGCTGACGCAGGACGGTTGCGGCGAGCGAGAAGGGGCTCGACACGGTTTGCGCCGCGGCGTCGAAGACGAAGGCACCGGCATCGCCGAGCGTTGCGACAGACGCCGGCTTGTTCAGCGTCGTTGCCAGCTGCTTCACGTCGAAGAAGCGATTGTGGTTGGTGGCATCGACGGATTCCAGCGAGGAGATATCGACGATGGTAATGCCATAGCGCTTTGCCGCCTCGGCCACCTCGGGATTGCGCGCATCGAGCGCCCCTACCCTCTGGGTGCCGGCACCCAGCACGCTGGAGACAAGCAGGGCGCGGTCATCGGGTGCGACCAGAATGGTGATCGGGGTCTTCATGCGGCCGATGACATCAAGCTGGGCAGTGAACACATCCTCGTCGATATCGGGGGCTGCCATGATCACCCGGAGGCGATCGAGTACATCGCCCTTGCCTTCCAGCCGGAGCTGGCGGAGCGCTTCGACGGTGAGCCAGCCACCCATGGAATGGGCGAAGACATCGACTTCGCCTTTGCGGGCGCGCACGACGTCGGTCAGCATGTCGGCCAGGGCGTCTCGCGAATAGGTGGCGGATTCCTTGTCGGCGACATAACCCGGCAATGCCGCGAGCGAGGGCCAGGAGAAGAGGATGGGCGTTCCGTCGATATTGCTGTCCGTCTTCAACTGGGCCAGCCGGAAAAGCGATTCCTGGAAATTGTAGTTGTAGCCATGGACGAAGACGACAGGCGCGCCCTTCTCCCGCCCGCGAACCGCCTGCAGCAGGCTTTCCCGGTCGAGCACGGATTGGGAGACGACGGCGAAATCGGTCTTTGGGTCGACCTTGCGACCGGGCTTCGGCCATTCGATATTGGCTGCGACATGGGTCGGCGGAATGGAGACGTCGAAGCTCGCATAATTCGGCTGACGCGTCTTTTCGGTGGTGAAGACGTTCTTGCCGGGCTCGGCACGGTCGCGGGTGGTGACCGAATAGAGCGTTTCGACCCGTGTCGGCTGGAAGTCGCCTACGGCAACCGTATCCAGCGTTTCCGGTCCGGGCCTTCCGGCGCAGGCGGTGAGGCCAGCGGTTGACACCACGCAGAGCGCCAAAAGGGTCAAACGCGACCGGCCATGGCCGCCGAAGGTCGGAAAACGCATACAGGATCATCCTTGCAGATCGACAACCGCCGCCACGCGTCCTCATGACCGGGCAGCCGGCGCGAGCTATAACCGCAGAACGAAGTTGCGCCAAGAGCCAAGGCCGGCGGAATGCCGGAAGTGCTGGCTCAGCGCACCTGCGACAGGTTTGTCGAACACGGCTTTGCACAGCTGGATACATACCAATCCGGTTATGGTTTCCGGCCACATAATTATTTGCCTGCCTGCATCCCTTCTGTAATCATAACTGACAAGGAAGAGTCTGCCGGATGGGAGTGAGGAACCGGGCGACGCGATCTTTACATGACTGTCTTAGTCATGTTTTTTGATTGCTCCGTTGCCTCGAGCCGGTGGATATTCCCAGCTGAACAAAACATGGGAGGAGGAAATCATGTTGCGCCAATTTTTGATCGCCGGACTGTCCGGTGCTGCACTTTGCCTGACCGGAGCAGCGTCTTTCGCTGCGGACGTTACCCTCAAGCTGCACCAGATGCTGCCGCCACAGGCGACGATCCCGTCGAAGGTGCTGCAGCCCTGGGCCGAGAAGATCCAGGCTGATTCCGGCGGCCGCATCGCCGTCGAGCTCTATCCGGCGATGCAGCTGGGCGGCAAGCCGTCCGACCTCGTCGACCAGGTCAAGGACGGCGTTGTCGACCTCACCTGGACGCTGTTCGGCTACACGCCCGGCCGTTTCCCGAAGTCGGAAGCCTTCGAGCTGCCGTTCATGGTGACGACGGCGGAAGCGACCTCGGTTGCGTTTCAGGAATATGCCGACAAGCACCTGAAGGACGAACTGGCGGAATATCACGTACTGGCCGTCCATACGCATGGTCCGGGCCTGATCCACACCATCGCCTCCAAGCCGGTTCAGAAGCTTGAAGACATGCAGGGCCTGAAGCTGCGCGGCACCTCCAAGGTGGTCAACCAGATGCTGGAAGCCATGGGTGCGTCGGCCGTCGGCATGCCGGTCACGGCCGTGCCGGAAAGCCTGTCGAAGAGCGTCATCGACGGCTCCGTCGTGCCGTGGGAAGTGACGCCGGCAATCAAGATCGCGGAACTTGCGCCCAACCATACCGGCTTTTCCGGATCCACCGGGCTTTACACCGGTACCTTCGTCTTTGCGATGAACAAGGACAGCTACGACGCGCTGCCCGACGACCTGAAGAAGATCATCGACGACAATTCCGGCAAGGAACTGGCTCGTCTCTTCGGCAAGGCGATGGATGAAGGCGATGTGCGCGGCAAGGACATTGCCGACAAGGCCGGCAACACGACCTATACGCTCGATGAAGCGGAAACCGCCCGCTGGAAGGCGGCCGGCGAGGCCGTGACCAAGGCCTGGATTGCCGAAATGGACGGCAAGGGGCTTGATGGCACCACGCTTTACAACGACGCTCTTGCCCTGATCCAGGCCAACAGCAAGTAACCTCCCCGACTTGTCCGGGCGCTTGTCGGAAGGCGCCCGGACCTTTTGAGCGTATCAGAGGACTTATTGATGGCACCTGCCACTTCAACCAGCTTCGACAGACTGGAGCGGGGCTGTCATGCCCTGGCCTCAGGCCTTGTTCTGTTCGGCGGCTTCTGTCTCGTGGTCGCCTGCGGCCTGACGGTAGCCTCCATCGTCGGCGGCCTGACGATCCGGCCGCTGCCCGGGGAAATCGAACTTGTCGAGGCGCTGTGCGGCCTTGCCGTCTTTGCCTTTCTGCCCTTCTGCCAGTTGAAGCGTGGCCATGTGGGGGTCGACATCCTCATTTCCGCCTTCGGACCGAAAGCCATGAACTGGACCCAGCTGATCGGCGACGTTGTCATCACGCTGCTGATCGGCCTCGTCACCTGGCGCCATGCCGTCGGTACGATGGACAAGATCGGCAATGGCGAGACCACGCCCCTGCTGCTGATGCCGGTCTGGTGGGGCTTTGCCATCGCGCTTGCCATCCTGATTGCCAATGTCATCGTCTGCCTCTTCGTGATCGCTGCCGACATCCGCGACATCCGCCGTGGCAAACCAATTGTTGCTGCGATGGGAGCGCACTGATGAGCAGTATTGAAATCGGCCTCTGGTCCTTTCCCGTCCTCATTCTGTTGATTTTCCTGCGCGTGCCGATCGGGGCTGCCATGCTCGGCACCGGCATTGTCGGGACCTTCCTGGTGCTTGGCAAATGGACGCCGATCCTGGCGCAGATGAAGGTGCTCGCCTGGAACACCAATGCGAACTACTCGCTGTCGATCATTCCGCTCTTCCTGCTGATGGGCCAGTTTGCGGCGCGCGGCGGCATGAGCCAGGCCTTGTTCAATGCGGCCGCGGCGTTTCTCGGGCACCGCAAGGGCGGGGTTGCGATGGCCGCGATCGGTGCGTCTGCCGGCTTCGGCTCGATCTGCGGCTCGTCGCTGGCAACGGCTGCAACCATGGCACAGGTGGCGCTGCCGGAACTGAAGCGCAACGGCTATGCCGGCGGGCTTGCCACCGCCTCGCTTGCCGCCGGCGGCACGCTTGGGATCCTGATCCCGCCCTCCGTCGTGCTGGTCATCTATGCGATCCTTGCCGAGCAGAACATCGCCAAGCTCTTCCTGGCAGCTTTCGTGCCCGGCATCATCGCGGCGATCTCCTATCTCGTCGTGATCGCCATCTATGTTCGGCTGAAGCCTGAATCAGCGGGCCATGCGGCGCGCATTCCGTGGAAGGACCGCGTGCCGGCGCTGATTGCGGTCTGGCCCGTGGCTGCGATCTTCTTTGCGGTCGTCGGCGGCATCTATCTCGGCTGGTTCACGCCGACCCAGGCTGCGGCCATAGGGGCCGCCGGTGCGGGCATCGTCGCCTTCGTCAATGGCGGGCTGGATCGCAAGTCGCTGTTCGACTGCTTCAAGGAGACGGCGGTTTCGACCGGCATGATCTTCTTCATCATCCTCGGTGCCTCGGTGTTCAACTCCTTCCTCGCCTTCTCCCGCCTGCCGCAGGTGGGCGCGGAATGGGTGACGGCGCAGGGATTCGCGCCGATGACGGTGCTGATCATCATCCTGGTGCTCTACATCATCTTCGGCTGCATCATGGACTCGCTCTCCATGATCGTGCTCACCATCCCGATCTTCTTCCCGATCGTGACGGCGATGGATTTCGGCATGAGCCCAGAGCATTTCGCCATCTGGTTCGGCATTCTGGTGCTGATGGTGGCCGAGATCGGCATGATAACACCACCGGTGGGGCTCAACCTCTTCATCATATCGGCGATGGCGCGCGACGTGCCGATCCGCGAGACCTATAAGGGGATCGTGCCTTTCGTCACCGCCGACCTCTTCCGCATCGTGCTGCTGACCGCCTTTCCGATCATCTCGATCTTCCTTGTGTGAGGAGGTTCGAGGTTAGCCCCCAAGTTTCGGGCTGATCCGGATGACAGCGCAGACAGGCTCGGAAGCCGCCCTCACGGGCGGCTTCCGCCGTTTCATGGAAGACGACGCTTTCCGGTCGCGCGGGACGCGAGGCACAGGACGGGCGGCAGTAGATGCCGGTGGAGAGGGTGCCGTAGACGAAGCGGCCATCCATCGACCGGTCGCGGGTGAGGATGGCATTCCAGCGGATAGGGTCGGTCGGATCGGGTTTCACGCGGGCCTCCTGGCAGATATGTGGATCACGAGGATGCGCATGGGAGGCAGGGCTGGCCACCCGTTTCCTGCCTGCAGCATCAAAGCTTTTCGGGTGACGCCGGGGGACAAAGCGCGATAGGTGTCGGTTCTCTTGCGCAACCGAATCTCCAGGCCCCATGGAAACCACGCTCTACCTGCCCGTCAAAGGCTTCCTCGAACAGGCGGGTTATGCCGTGAAGGGCGAAGTCGGCGGCTGCGACGTGGTGGGCGTTCGCGATGACGAGCCGCCTGTCGTCGTCGTCTGCGAGCTGAAGCTCAGCTTCAACCTCGAACTCATCCTGCAGGCTGTCGACCGCGCTTCCGTCGCAGACGAGGTCTGGATTGCCGCGCGCGTCTCGGCCAAAGGCCGGGGCCGCGAAAGCGACAAACGCTACCGCGATCTCTGCCGCCGGCTCGGGATCGGCATGCTCGGCATTTCGGATCGCGGCGAGGTCAGCGTGATCGTCGGCTCGGTCACGCCGATGCCACGCACCAATCCGAAGCGACGCTCGCGGCTGATGCGCGAACATCAGAAGCGAAAGGGTGACCCTGCCGTCGGCGGCAGCACGCGAACGCCACTGATGACCGCCTATCGCCAGCAGGCGCTGGCTTGCGCCTCCGCGCTTTCCGCAGGTCCGCTCAAGGTGCGGGAGATCCGCGACCATGTGCCGGAGGCGGCCAAGATCCTGCAGGGCAATGTCTATGGCTGGTTCGAGCGGGTGGATCGCGGCGTCTACGGGTTGACGCCCGTGGGGCTGGAGGCGCTGGCGCGGTGGGGGCCAGTGTAATCGGTGTAACCCAACGCCTCAATGAACCTGCTCCAGCTGAGAGGCGCCGGGAGTGCCCCCTTTTGTGATCGCTGGTCAGGCTTCGAACGGATGCTCGGTACCCACGACGAAGCTTGCCAACTGTCATACCGAAGCCGCGTGCTAGGGCACCTTGATCGAAGCGGCTCGGAGGCCAAAACCGCAGCTCATAGCACAATGACCGGCCCCGATCCGAATCAAATGGCCACAAGCTACCGTGAGCTCGTAAGACTTACAGCGCATGAGCCGGAACTAGAGCGCGATAGGCCTGAACGGCGCTAGCAAACCCTACGAAGAGTGTCACGATGAGCATCCAGCGTTGAATGGACATGGTACCGCCATGTCGGCGCTCATCTTCGGAGAAGGAATCTAAAGTATTTAGGGCTTGGGGCGCAATCTCCATTGCTCGCCCGGGACCACGCGAGAGCTCACCTGCTTCGACGAACGAGTCCAACATCAGATCATAATATCTATGAAGTTGCTCCTGCTGGGGATGGTGAAGCCACCGTTCTCCGTAAAGCTCGGACATGATGTCCACTGTGGACCGGAGAGGATTCCCATTCAGGTGACTATCCATCACAAGGCGTAAAACATGAATTCGACGCTTCTCGTCAAGGCTACGCCGATTAAAGAAATAGCGGCCCAGCCGCTCGCGCCAGTAAGGTAGGTATTCATATCTGAATGAGTGCTTGATGATAAACTCAAGTGACCATGAATACCGAATTTCCAGCTCGCCGAAGTAGTGCGTTATTAGCAGTTCGAAATTGGTCAGCTCTGCATTTGCGATTGTTCGCTGCTCGCTGTTTGGGCCGTTGCCTTGAAACCAGAGGCCGGTGAAGCCCTCCGGCATCACGTGCCGGACCAGAAACCTTTGACGGTCGTCCTTAGGCCCGAAGTTGACGACAAAATAGTCACGCTGCCGTACCCGGGCCATGTCCGACAAAGGAATCCGATCAGGCGCCGGCTTCCGCATCGCGAGTTTTATGGCCAATCGCTTCAGTGAAACAAACATGAGATGAGCACCGGTTCAGACGAGTGATTTGTCTGATAGTTGTCAAAGCCGCTATGCCTCGTCAATTTAAAGACAGCATAAGCGTCGCAATGAACCACTATGACTTGCATCGCATCGACCAGAGGCCGGCGTTTACAGCCTATGCCACCGGCGACCTCCGCGATTGCGGCCTTTGGATCGGCACCGCCGCAACGTTGCATCAGGCGATCGCAAACAGCCCCTCACTCACCCCTTGCGCGTGAACAGGATCACGGCAAACAGCAGGACACCTGCGAAGGTGACCAGCGAGGAGACCGCGACGACGGGTTCGAGGGCCGGATTGCCGGTCAGCATCAGGAAGAGCGCGGGCGCCATGACCAGGATGCCGATCGTGTAGAGCATGTACTGGATCTTGGCGATGCGGCTGGCGGCCTGAACCGGGTTCAGCGCGTAGTAGATGCCGAAGATCGCCATCGTCACCCAGCCGAGCAGGTTGATATGGGCATGCGCGCCCGTCGCCTCGAACTGGTGGGTGATCGACATGTAAAGGCCGACACAGATGCCGGCGATCAGGAACAGGATCGCCGTGCGGAAATACCAGACAGATAATTGTGGCATGTTGAAATCCCCCGATACAACAAGCCTGCAGGATAACACTGGTTCAGCCAGGCGCAATCGGCTGACAATCGTCATTTTCGGGAGGATCTAGGCACGGGTTCCTGCGCGGAAACAGTCAGAGAAACCCGATCCAGCGCCCGGCAAGGAGGGCGGCGGGCCAGAGTAAGAGCGAGGCGAATGCGGCAAGACGCAGCGGTGACGTTGCGGGGGCGCCTGCGATCAATGCCCGCCAGGCATGGGACTGATGGACGGCAAGTGCATTGGCCGTGCCGAGGAGCACGAGCAGCAGCTTGATCAGGAAGGCTGGGTTCGCAGCATATTCGAGCGGGCGCACGGAGAAGAGGAGCGCGCCCGTGAGCACCGCAAAGCCGAGTGCGATGGCCGCAATGCGGGAGAGCACGCTCATCGTCTCGGCGAGCGGCAGACGGGTGAATGCGCCGAGCAGGCGCAGGTCGAGGATGACGCTTGCGCCGATCAGCATGGCAAGCGACAGGATATGGCCGGCATTGGTGAAGATGTAGAGCGTCGGCGAGCGGGTGAGCGCTCTTGCCACAACGCTTTCGCCGAGAGGGGCCAGCCACTCCATGACCGTCAGTTGGTGACGATGCGGTTGGGGTAGATGTCGTAGTTCTTGCCCTCGACGATGACCCGCACGGCCTTCAGGCGCTTCTCATTCGGATCGAGCGAGCGATTGCCGCGCACGGTGATCTCATCGCCGACAGCGACCACGCCTTCGACAAAGCCGGAACGCTGGGTGAGGCCGGGATTGCCGAGTTCGATGCGCCAGGAACCGTCGGCGGTGTCGAGCTCAAGTGTCGGATGCGGCGGGGCAAAGGAGATGGCGGTGAGCTTGCCGGTCAGGTTGATCTGGTCGGCCTCGGCCCATGACCAGCCGTGATGGGCGACGGCCGCTCCGGCGAGAAGGGCGGCACCCGCCAAGGCCGAGAGGGCGAGCGTGGGTTTGGTCATGGATGGCAGGGAGAATGAGCGGGTCATGATCGTCTCCGGATTGGGTCACATCTACCATCAAGGGTAGTGCGCCGATCCGGATTTGCGACCTCACCTTTGCTTGATCGCGTGGTGAGGTCAGACAGGGGCGCCGGTTTGTGGGCGCCCCCTGCCCTTATCTCAGTGCAAGGCGGCGCTGGCTGCGAGCCGCTCGTCCTTGTCGTGCAGGGCGAAGCGGTCGACCATGTCGGCGCTGGCCTCGTTGAAGCCGAGGACTTCGACCTCGATGCCGGCCTTGCGGTATTTTAAGACAATCTTGTCGAGTGCGCCGACGGCCGTGATGTCCCAGAGATGGGCGGCGGTGACGTCGATGACGACCTTCTCCGCGACATCCGAGAAGTCGAAGGCGTGGATGAAGCTCTCGGCCGAGGCGAAGAAGATCTGGCCGGTGACCCGGTAAGTAACGGTGCCGGATGTCTCGTCTGCATTGCGGGTGACGCGGAAGAGCTTGGCCACCTTGCCGGCGAAGAAGATGCCGGAGAGGAGCACGCCGACGATGACACCCTTGGCAAGGTCGTGGGTGGCCACGACCGTGACGACGGTTGCCAGCATGACGACCGAGGACTGCCAGGGATTGCGGCGGAGATCCAGGATCGAGCGCCAGGAGAAGGTGCCGATCGAGACCATGATCATGACGGCAACCAGGGCTGCCATCGGGATGATGCGGACGAGATCATCGAGCACGACGATCAGGAAGAGCAGGAAGGCGCCGGCAACGAAGGCAGACAGGCGCCCCCGGCCACCGGAGGTGACGTTGATGACCGACTGGCCGATCATGGCGCAGCCGCCCATGCCGCCGATCAGGGCCGAGGCGATGTTGCCGGTGCCCTGTCCGATGCATTCCTGGCTCTTGTTGCTCGGCGTGTCCGTCATGTCGTCGACGATCTGGGCTGTCAGCAGCGATTCCAGCAGGCCGACGGCGGCGAGCGTGATCGAATAGGGCAGGATGATCTGCAGCGTCTCGAGCGTGAGCGGGACATCGGGCAGCAGGAAGACCGGCAGTGTCGAGGGCAGTTCGCCGAGGTCACCGACTGTGCGCAGGTCCATGCCCGTCCACCAGGCAAGCGTGGTGAGGACGGCGATGGCGACGAGCGGCGATGGGATGGCCTTTGTCACATAGGGGAAGAGGTAGATGATCCCCAGGCCGCCGGCGATCATGGCGTAGGTCAGCCCCGGCACGCCGATCAGCTCCGGCAACTGCGCCATGAAGATCAGGATGGCGAGCGCGTTGACGAAGCCGGTGATGACCGAGCGCGAGACGAAGCGCATGACGCGGCCAAGCTTCAGGAAGCCGGCGAGGATCTGGATCACGCCCATCAGGATGGTGGCGGCGAAGAGATATTGCAGGCCGTGTTCCTTGACCAAAGTCACCATGATCACGGCGGTGGCGGCGGTGGCGGCCGAGATCATGCCAGGGCGGCCGCCAACAAAGGCGGTGACGCAGGCGATCGCGAAGGAGGCGTAAAGGCCGACCTTGGGATCGACGCCGGCGATGACGGAAAAGCCGATGGCCTCTGGAATGAGGGCGAGAGCCACGACGATGCCCGAGAGGATATCGCCACGGATATTGGAGAACCACTCGCGGCGGTAATTGGTAAAGCTTTGCATTGTTGATTTTTCACAGTTGTTGCAACGGTCCGAGAGTGTCTCGAGCCAGGAAAAGAAGATGGTTGCGTTGCTGTGTTGTCTGGCGGATCGGCGGCCAGAAGAGCCACCCGGATTTGCACCGGGTCCATGTGGATAGTGGTTCTCTAGCGGAAAAGGGGCTGCGGCGCAACGATAGGCGGCTGCCGGCCGGCAAGAGGCCGTCGCTTTGCTTCATCTACAAACAGAGAAGGCGGCCCTTTCGGAGCCGCCTTCTTGCCTCGGGAGGAGCCGCCCGTCAGGGGCGGTAGATCTGATCGAAGACACCGCCTTCGCCGAAATGCTCGGGCTGTGCCTTGGCCCAGCCGCCGAAGAGCGGATCGTCGATGGTGACGAGATCGAGCTTGGGCAGTTCGGGGCCGGAGCCTGCGGCGACGAGGTCCGGACGCGAGGGGCGGTAGAAGTGTTTGGCGGCCAATGCCTGGCCTTCTGCCGAGTAGAGGTAGTTCAGATAGGCTTCCGCCTGTTTGCGGGTGCCTTTCTTATCGACATTGACGTCGACAACGGCGACCGGCGGTTCGGCGAGGATCGACAGCGACGGGGTGACGATGTCGAACTGGTCGGCACCGAATTCCTTGCCGGCGAGATAGGCCTCGTTTTCCCAGGAGATCAGCACGTCGCCGATCTCGCGCTGGGCAAAGCTCGTCAGCGAGCCTCGGGCGCCGGTATCGAGCACCGGAGCGCGGCGGTAGATCTCAGCGATATAGTCGCGGATCTTCTGCTGGTCACCGCCGAATTCCTTGTTGGCCCAGGCCCAGGCGGCGAGATAGTTCCAGCGCGCACCGCCCGAGGTCTTCGGGTTGGGCGTGACGATCTGCACGTCGCCCTTCACCAGATCGCCCCAATCCTGGATGCCCTTCGGATTGCCCTTGCGCACGAGGAAGACGATGGTCGAGGTATAGGGGGACGAATTGTTCGGCAGGCGCGTGCGCCAGTCGGGGGCGATCAGCTTTGCCCGCTCGGAGATGATGTCGATGTCGCTCTGCAAAGCGAGTGTCACGACATCGGCCTCAAGGCCTTCCATCACGGCGCGGGCCTGGCGGCCGGATCCACCATGCGACTGGCTGACCGTCACTGTCTCGCCGGCCTCGGTCTGCCAGTGTTTGGCAAAGGCGGTGTTGTATTCGGCGTAGAATTCGCGCGTCGGATCGTAGGAGACGTTCAGAAGCTCCGCAGCACCTGCCGGCAGCACAAGGCCGGTCGACAGGCTCAAGCCGACGAGAAACGCCGCAAGATTTTTCCCAATGCACTTCATGTCTGTGCCTCCTCTCTGGCGTTAACGATTTAAGACTACCTGACTAGTCGTCTTAGTCAACGCCGGGGAAACAGTTCGCAAAAGCGTTTCCCCTGCCCCCGCCACCGGCGCGACGGACATGCTGCCCGGGAGCGTGGTTTTGGTGAAAGCTTCCGCGGAAGACCGGTTCGGGAGAACGTGAGCGTGGCTCTCAGGGGCGCGCGAAGAGGCTTTTCGAATCCGGGGACGGGATACTGTTGGAAGGGACGCAAGCGGCGGTTCGAGTGGGACGGGAAAGCCCCCGCCACGCTTAAAACTGCTCAAACGGCAGTCACAAAAGGGTGAAAAGAATAAAAAATAATCATTGTATGTCATAGTTAAATGACGGCAAAAAGACAGCCTAACCATCTGATTTTCCTCATCTCACATTTCAAGTGTCGACCTGGATACCGGGTATTTTCACCGAACCAATCAGTTCGATTGTGCGCAAAGGGGTATTGTAATCCCAATCGTTCTGCGCCAAATACATCTCATCGAACCGAGCAGTTCGATTAGCAAGGTTCTAAAGGTACACCACAATGAAGATCATCGCAGCAGCACTCCTTACCACCCTCGCAGGCACATCGGCCGCCTTCGCGGTAGAGCCCATCCCAGGCTCGATCACCTATGGCGGTGCGCAGCCAAGGCTCGAACAGGCTCCCA
>NZ_PKRP01000007.1 GCF_002855515.1 Rhizobium sp. TH135
TCGAGATCTTGTCTGAACCAGTCCGGCGGGCCCTGCGGCGCCGCCCTCTCGTTCGGTGAAGCGGCTTATACGGCCACTCCCGCAAACCGTCAACAGCCTTTTGTCAAAAAACTGTCGTTTTTTTCAAGAGATTGATTTTACTACTGAAATTGTAGGGCTGACTTTCAAGTGCCAGCTCGCTCTCTCAGAAGTGCCATCACCCACCGGCTTCAGATCTCTCACTCCTATATGGGGACCGGCATATCAGGTTGAAAGGCCTGCTTTTGGCTTTACCCTTTGGTGATCAGCAGCAGCACCACGAACATCGCCGGCACGGCTGCAAGTGCCGGAATAATGATCGCGGGATAGCCAAACGCCAGAATGGCAAGAAGCCAGACCATCAGCAGGTTCGCCACGAAGAGCACCTTGGCCGTGGTCGGCCCCTGGACCGCCTCCTTCAGCATCCAGCCAAACAGCGGCACTCTGTAGATCAATACACCCATCGCTCTCTCTTTCTCACTCACGCCGTATCGGCCCCCCCCAGGTAAGGTTAGCCCACGGGAACCGGCAATGTGGCAAATTGCCATTTGCCAATCCCCTCCAGCAATTGCTGCTGATGGTGTCGCAAACCGCTGGACATCGATCAGATCAGAGGCCTAAGTTTCTCGTGTGATGGTTTCGCCCGGACAAGACCCGACGGGCGGACGAAGAGGGAATACGGTGAGGACTACCCATCAGGGGCCGAAACCGTGGCTGCCCCCGCAACTGTGAACGGTGAGCGACGTCCGACATGCCATTGGCCTCGTGCTGATAAGGCGGACTGAAGCCCTGACCCGTGAGCCAGGAGACCTGCCATCACTTGGCGCCGTGAACGCGGCATTACTCTTCCCGCGCGGTGGGCGCGGACGAAAGGACATTGTTATGCATATTGAACCCGGCGTCGTCGACGGCGCCAAACTCGCACTCAGCTATGCCACCGCAGCGCTGTCCTTTGGCCTGATGGCCAAGATGGCAAAGGACGACCTGCAGGCCAAGACATCATCATCAGGCCTTGCCGGCAGGACACTCCTGACGACGGCTCTGGTCTTCTCTTTCTTCGAAGTTCTGCCACACCATCCGGTCGGCGTATCCGAGGTGCACTTGATCCTTGGCTCCACGCTGTTCCTGATCTTCGGCGCCGGTGCTGCCTCGATCGGTCTGGCACTTGGTCTCCTGCTGCAGGGGCTGTTCTTTGCACCCTTCGATCTGCCGCAATACGGCATGAACGTCACGACGCTGATCGTACCCTTGTTTGCCATCAGCCATATCGCTCGGCGCATTATTCCGGAGAAGAAGGCTTACGTTGACGTGGGCTACCGCGATGCGCTCGCTCTTTCGACCACCTATCAAGGCGGCATTGTCGCCTGGGTCGCGTTCTGGGCCCTATATGGTCATGGCTTCACGACGGAGAGTCTGACCAGCATCGCCACCTTCGGTGCCGCCTATATGACGGTGATCCTCGTCGAACCGTTCGTCGATCTCGGCGTGCTTGCCGCCGCCAAGACACTGCGCAAGGCAACCGACAATGGGCTCTTCAACGACCGCCTGCACCACGCAGCGACCTGATATAAGACGACGTTAAGAGAGCGCATGGCCCATGCCATGCGCTTTTTCTTTGAAACAGCCCCCGCTTTCGGGTACCGCGAGGCAGAAACCGCACCTTTACAGCGTGCTCCGATCGCGAAGACCTCGAGGATAACAATGCGCGTCCTGTCCGAAGCCCATTACCCGGAACTGCCGAACTACTATCGTGGCAAGGTGCGTGAGAACTACGACCTGCCGGACGGAAGCCGCATCATCATCTCAACCGATCGCCTGAGCGCCTTCGACCGAATTCTGACTTGCATACCTTATAAGGGCCAGGTTCTGACGCAGACCGCGCGCTACTGGTTCGACAAGACCAGCGACATCTGCCCGAACCATGTGATCGCCTATCCGGACCCGAATGTCGTTGTCGGCAAACGCCTCGATATCCTTCCCGTCGAGATTGTTGTCCGCGGCTATCTCGCCGGCACGACGGGCACCTCGATCCTCACTCTCTATAAGAAGGGTGAGCGCCAGATGTACGGGATCACCCTTCCCGACGGCATGCGCGACAATGAAAAGCTTCCGACCCCGATCATCACGCCGACGAGCAAGGAGTTCGACGGTGGCCATGACGAGCCGCTGACACCGGCCGAAATCGTGGAGAAGAAGCTCCTGACCGCCCAGCAGTGGGAAACCCTGTCACGCTACGCCTTTGCGCTCTTTGCACGCGGGCAGCAGCTCGCCGCGGAACGCGGCCTGATCCTCGTCGACACCAAATATGAGTTCGGCACGGATGAGAACGGCACGATCATCCTGGCAGACGAAATTCACACACCCGACAGCAGCCGCTACTGGATCGCCGAGAGCTACCCGTCGAGCTTCGAAAAGGGCGAGCGCCCGCAGAGCTTTGACAAGGATTTCGTCCGGGCCTGGGTCGCTGAGCGCTGCGACCCCTATGTCGACCAAATCCCGGAAATCCCGCAATCGCTGGTCGAAGAGACCTCCAAGGTCTATATAAAGGCTTATGAAGCGATCACCGGTGAGACCTTCGTGCCTGATGACAGTGGTGAAAGCCCCTCGGTTCGGGTCCACGACAATCTGGTACGCTACATCGGCTAGGAGGAGGCCGACACGTCATGGATCACGGTTATCGCGCCCCACCAGGCAGCTGTACAGGGGCTGAGAAAGCCAAGGTCGTTCGCCGCCCGCGCAAATCCGCCGAGGAAACCCGCGAAGAGATCCTGAACACGGCCGAAAGCCTATTCCGCACGCATGGTTATGCCAGTGTCGCGATCGCCGACATTGCGGCAGCACTCTCCATGTCGCCCGCGAATGTCTTCAAACATTTCCGAACGAAGACCAGTCTCGTTGATGCGATCGCGACACGCGCCATCGAAGAGACCGTGGCGTCCCTGCGAGAATTGCCACAGGACCGTCCGGCACCCGAACGCCTGTGTGCACTGGCCCACCACTTGATGCAGGAACATGTCTCCGGCCGCCTGGATGCGCCCTTTGTCTTCGAGATGATCCTCGTGACCATCACCGAAGAGCTCGATTGTGGTGACCGTTTCCGGAAGATGGTCGTCGAAATGATCGCCGACATCATCGAAGCCGGCATCCGCGAGGGCTGCTACCACGTGACCGACATTCCGCGTTTCGCCAATGCGGCCTTCGATGCACTGTCCTGCGTGATCCATCCTGTCATGACAGGATTGGAAAAGGCTGACATTATGGCAACACGATGCAAGGATGTTGTCGCGTTGATCGACGCAGCCATGCGCTTGCCACTTGTTAAGTGACGATACCTGGATTACGTCACTTTCATCGAGACCTGCCATCGCGTCAGACGGTTGGGGCATTGTTCTGCGTCGAGGAGATTTAACCTCCTGGCGCAAGCGGCCCTCACCTTCAATGACCGCCATATTTTGGGATTTTCCATGCGCCGAAGCCTCAAGTTCGCCACTGTTCTTCTTGCCTGCACCGCCGCACTCGCGAGTTGCAGCGATCAGGAAACGGCCCAGAACGCCGGCGGCGGAGCGCCCGGAGGCGAGCGACCACCCACAGCCGTCAGCGTGGTGCTGATGAAGAAGGCACCGCAGACGCTGACCACGACACTCCCGGGACGCGCCGCCGCCTTTCAGATGGCGGAAATCCGTCCGCGCGTCAGCGGCGTGATCAAGGAAATCGCCTTCAAGGAAGGCAACGAGGTCAAGGAAGGCGATCTGCTTTACAAGATCGAGGACGACACCTACCGCGCAGCCCAGGCGCAGGCCCAGGCGAGCCTGCAAAAAGCAGAGGCCGGTGTGCCGACCGCGCAGTCCAACCTGGCACGCCAGGAACGCCTCGTCGGCAGCGGCGCGACCCAGGTTGAGCTCGAAAACGCCCGCGTGACGCTTCTTCAGGCGGAGGCTGATGTCGCCCAGGCCAAAGCAGCCTTGCGCTCCTCAGAGATCGAACTGGCCCTGACCGAGATCCGTGCGCCCTTCGAAGGCGTGACGACGGCATCGCGCTACTCGATCGGCAATGTGGTGACGGCAAACCAGACCGACACGCTGATGACGCTGCGCCGTCTGGATCCGATCTATATCGACCTGACGGAATCGAGCGTCAATCTCCTGCGTCTGCGCGAAGCGATCGCTGCAGGTCGCATCAACCGCGCGGAAAATGGCGCGACCGACATCCGGTTGACCCTTGAAGATGGCCATGAATATCCTGTGGTCGGCAAGCTCGACATGTCGGAAATGGCCGTGAGCCAGACGACCGGTACCTTCTCGATCCGCGCAGTCTTCGACAACCCGGATGGCCTCATCCTGCCGGGCATGTATGTCCGGGCAACCGTGAGCGTTGGCACCGAAGAAGGCTTCCTGATCCCCCAGCGCGCCGCGACCCGCAGCGCCAACGGGGAGCTTTCGGCAAAGTTCGTCACCGCTGACAACAAGGTCGAGACACGCATCTTCGATGACGCACAGGTTTCGGGCAGCAACTGGCTCGTCGCCTCCGGCATCTCCGACGGTGACAAGCTGATTGTCGACGGGTTCCAGTGGATCGGCGATGGGGCACCTGTCCAGCCAGTCGAAGCGAAGATCAACGCGGACGGTATCGTCGAAGAGACCGCGGCTCCGGCTGCCGCCCCTGCTGCACAACCGTAATTGTGCGACAGGCAAGGCAACCGAGGCGTAAAGGATAACCCATGGCCCAGTATTTCATCCGTCGCCCGATCTTCGCTTGGGTGATCGCGATCATCATAATGCTCGGGGGCGCTTTAGCGATCTCGACGCTCTCGATCGCTCAGTACCCGGAAATCGCGCCGACGACGGTGCAGATCTCGGCAAGCTATAACGGCGCCAGCGCCGAGACCGTCGAGAAGTCTGTAACGTCGATCATCGAGGACGGCATGACCGGCCTCGACGATCTCACTTACATGACCTCGTCGTCGAGCACCGGCTCTGCGAGCGTAACCCTGACCTTCGGCAACTCCATCGATCCGGAAATCGCCCAGGTTCAGGTGCAGAACAAGCTGCAGCTCGTGCAGTCGCAGTTGCCCGATATCGTCCAGACGGCCGGCATCTCGGTCACGCGTTCGACGTCCAGCATCCTGCTCGTCGGCGCCCTGGTTTCGACTGACGGTGCACGCAGCAACGTCGAACTCGGCGATATCTTCTCCTCGCAGATCGAGGACCAGATCAAGCGTCTGGAAGGCGTCGGCAGCATCGAGGTCTTCGGCACTGGCTATGCCATGCGCGTCTGGCTTGACCCGTTTCAGCTGAACAAATTCCAGCTGACGCCCACGGACGTCACCACGGCGATCCAGGCCCAGAACACCCAGGTTTCCGTCGGCGCCCTCGGCAGCCAGCCGGCGCCGGCAGGCCAGCAGTTGACCGTGACGGTGACGGCACAGAGCCAGTTGCAGTCTGTCTCTGACTTCGAATCCATCATTCTGAAGACGGAAACAGACGGTGCGACGGTGCGCCTAAGCGACGTCGCCCGTATTGAGATCGGCCAGGAGAGCTACGGCACGAAGACCCGATCCAACCGGAACCCGGCAACCGGCTTCGCCGTCAACCTTGCGACCGGCGCCAATGCACTGGATACCGCCGCCCGCGTTAAGTCGCAGCTTGAGACGATCGCGCCTTCGCTGCCGGAAAACGTCGTCATTACCTATCCCTATGACACGACGCCCTTCGTACAGTTGTCGATCGAGAAGGTCGTTCATACGCTGATCGAAGCTATCGTTCTGGTCTTCGTGGTCCTGCTCGTCTTCCTCCAGAACCTGCGCGCAACGATCATCCCGATGATCGCAGTGCCCGTGGTGCTTCTCGGAACATTCGGCATCCTTGCGCTGACGGGATATTCGATCAACACGCTCACCATGTTTGCCATGGTGCTTGCGATCGGCCTTCTCGTCGACGACGCGATCGTCGTCGTGGAAAACGTCGAACGCATCATGTCGGAGGAAGGCCTCTCGCCGCTTGAGGCGACAGAGAAGTCGATGGGCGAAATCACGGGCGCGATCGTGGGCATCGCCCTCGTTCTGACCGCCGTCTTCATCCCGATGGCCTTTTTCGGCGGTTCCACGGGCATCATCTATCGCCAGTTCTCCGTGACGATCGTCTCGGCCATGCTACTCTCGGCCCTCGTGGCCATCGTGCTGACGCCGGCCTTGTGCGCAACGATGCTCAAGCCGATCGACCATCATAAGGAGAAGCGCGGCCTCGGCGCGTGGTTCAACCGCAATTTCGACAGTGCGACCGGCGGCTATGTCTCCACGATCGGCTATCTGCTGAAGCGCCCGCTGCGGGTCATGCTGATGTTCGCGATCGTCATTGGCGGCATGAGCTGGCTTTTCCTGCGCCTTCCCTCCTCCTTCCTCCCGGAAGAAGATCAGGGCGTGCTGATGACCATCGTGCAGCTGCCGAACGGCGCCACGGTTACGCGCACGGAAGAGATCATCAAGAAGATCGAGGACTTCTATCTCGACAAGGAAAAGGACGCGATCCAGGACGTCTTCTCCGTCTCTGGCTTCTCCTTCACCGGTTCGGGCCAGAACTACGCCCTCGTCTTCGCCAAGCTCAAGGATTTCGAACTGCGCGAGGAGCCTCAGCTTGCCGCTTCGGCAGTCGTCCAGCGCGCCATGGGCTACTTCTTCACCCTGCGCGACGCACAGGTATTCCCGCTGCAACCGCCGGCGATCCCAGGTCTTGGCACATCGAGCGGTTTCTCGATGTATCTCGTCGACAGTGGTAAGAACGGCACTGAAGCTCTGACGGCAGCGGCCCAGCAATTGATGCAGGCCGGCAGCGCCAACGCCAATGTCAGCTCGCTGCGTACCAACAACCCACCGGCCGAAACACAGCTCAAGCTGCTGCTCGACCAGGAAAAGATGGGCGCAATGGGTCTCGACGTAGCGACCGTGAACAGCATGCTGTCGATCATCTTCGCCGGCCGCGACGTGAACGACTTTACGCTGAACGGCGAATTGAAGCCGGTCTACGTGCAGGGCGATGCGCCCTACCGTATGCAGGAGACCGCAATCAACGACTGGCACGCCCGCAATTCGACCGGCGAGATGGTCCCCTTCTCCTCCTTCGTCAAGACGGAGTGGATCAGTGGTGCCCCGACGCTTAGCCGATATAACGGCGTCGGCGCGATCTCGATGGAAGGTGCGGCAGGTGCCGGCGTAAGCTCGGGCACGGCCATGGATACGATGGAGCAGCTCACCGCGAACATGAGCGGCGGCTACACGGTCGCGTGGCAGGGGATTTCCTATCAGGAGAGACTGTCCGGGTCGCAGGCACCGCTTCTTTACGCGCTGTCGGTTCTCATCGTCTTCCTCTGCCTCGCCGCACTCTACGAAAGCTGGTCGATTCCGTTCTCGGTCATCATGGCGGTTCCCGTCGGTGTGCTTGGTGCGGTGGCGGCGGCATACTTCTTCGGCCAGTCGAACGACGTCTATTTCAAGGTCGGATTGCTGACCACCATCGGCCTGGCAGCGAAGAATGCGATTCTCATCGTGGAGTTCGCCAAGGACCGTCAGGCTGCCGGATTGAGTGTCATTGATGCAACACTCGAAGCTGCAAAGCTCCGACTGCGTCCGATTATCATGACGTCTCTCGCATTCATCCTGGGCGTTGTGCCGCTTGCAATTGCAACGGGCGCAGGCTCTGCAGCGCAGAATTCGATCGGTATTGGCGTTCTTGGCGGCATGTTCACCGCTACAGCGCTCGGAATCTTCTTCGTGCCGTCGTTTTTCGTGATCATTCGGCAACTCTTCGGCGGTGCAAAACCGAAAGAAGAGCTGTCTAAGGGGTGATTGACAAACTACGTTAAGGAATTATTGCGTAGGCTGCTGCGGTAGCCTGCGTGAGTAAAGCGGTCGCTGGCCAAGGTATTAATAGAACCTTCGCGGCTCGACCGGGGGACCAATACAGGAACACGTGATGCTGAAAATTCGCGCTGCCGCACCTCTCGCAATGCTCCTTCTCTCCGGTTGTGTCGTCGGACCCGATCACGAGGCGCCGCAAACGGCTCTCCCCGTCAAGTTTTCCGAAGGCAGCACGCGTGCTGCAGCGGACGTGACATTGGCACCCTGGTGGACCGCCTTCAACGACCGTCGGTTGAACGGCTTGGTCGAAACGGGCCTCTCCCAGAACCTCGACGTCCTCCAGGCAATCGAACGCATCACCTCGGCGGAAGCCAATTTCGAATCAGCCGACTCGGCAGCCTTCCCGCAGCTCAACGTGAGTGCGGACCATCAGGTGTCGAAGACGAATGCAAGCGGCGCGCTATCGACCCGTGACAGCGACACGACCAACACATCGACTGGCACCGCCAGCGTATCGTGGCTGATCGATCTGTTCGGCCAGTATCGCCGGTCGAAGGAAAGCGCAAAGGCTTCGCTGGACGCAGCCTATGCAAGCGCTGACGTGGCGCGTCTGACCTTCCTGTCGAGTGTCGTATCGGCCTATGTCGATGCGCGCTACTATCAGGAACGCATCGCGATTGCGCGCAAGAACCTGACATCGCGCCGCGAAACGCTTGAACTGACCCGCCTTCAGCTCGAAGCAGGTGCCGCCTCGCGTCTGGATGTCGTCCAGTCCGAAGGTCTGGTGAACTCCACGCTCGCTGAAATTCCGGCCCTCGAAATCTCGTTCCGTCAGTCGGTCCACCGCATCTCGCTGCTGCTCGGCCTGCCCGCAACCAGCTTGCTCGCCGACCTTCAGAAGGGCGCGGCTCAGCCTTATGCACGCCGCGGCGTCAGCGCCGGCGTTCCTGCCGACCTCATCCGCAACCGTCCGGACATCCGCGCGGCCGAACGCAATCTCGCAGCCGCAACTGCCGAAATCGGTGTTGCCGAAGCAGCCCTTTATCCGTCGATCTCGCTCAGCGGCTCGATCTCGCCGACGCTGGTTGCAACATCGGCTGCCAGCGGCAAGGCAACGTCCTGGGGCTTCGGTCCAAGCCTCGACCTGCCGATCTTCGACGCAGGGGCTCGCCTCGCCAGAATCAAGGCGAATGAAGCCGCAGCTCGCGAAGCCTATCTCGCCTGGAAACAGACCGTGCTGAACGCTGTTTCCGAAGTCGAGAACGCACTCGTTGCCGTAAGCCGCACGCGCCAGACGGTATCGGCCCTGACCGCGACCGTGCGCTCCTACGAAGAAGCCCTGTCGCTCGCCACCGCGAGCTACCGTGACGGAGCTTCCTCGCTGCTCGACGTCCTGGATGCCCAGCGCAACGTCGCAAGCGCCCAGGCAAACCTTGCCCAGGCTGTGCAGCAGCTGGCGAATGGCTATGTGTCCCTCAACGTCGCCATCGGTGGCGGCTATGCCTGGGATGGCGCAAAGACCGTGGTCGCCAGCAAGTAAGCGCCTGCAGCCAAACGATATGAGAGCCCGGCACCGGAAACGGTCGCCGGGTTTTTCTTTGCCTGAATTAGAAAGTAGCCGGCGTGTTGATCCAGATAAGCACGGTTTCGCCGCTTGAAATGTTCCGCCACGAATGCGGTCTGCGGCTCTCGAAATAGAAGCTGTCCCCGGCATTCAGCTCGAAGAACTTGTCGCCATCGAGAATGATCTCCAGGCTGCCTGAGAGCATGTAGAGAAACTCCTCGCCCTCGTGCTGATAGGCGCCTTCACTCGATGCACCGGGCGCCAACTGGAAACGGTTGCATTCCATCGCGTTCCGGCCCTCGGCCAGCACTTGCACCGCAACGCCGGACGAGGTGGTGGGCCATGAAGCCCATTTGCCGTCGCGGATCAGGGACTCTCCGCCCCTCCCCTCTTCCTGGCCGCTCAGCGAGGCCAGTGTCGTGCCGAGGTGGCGCGCCACCTCATGCAGGGCCGTGAAGGACAGGCCCTGGGAGGTGCGCTCAAACGTCGACAGCTGTGAGACCGCAACGCCCGTCGCTTGCGCTACACTCTCCAGCGTCTTGCCAGCCTCGCGCCGCAAGCGACGGATCCGGGTGCCAGAACGGATATCGGAGGCGTCGTCCTCACCATCTGCCACGTCCTCATCGGTCTCCGAGGCAACCTCACGCAGGCTCTCACGGATTGCTGCCGGGTTCAGGCCTCTTTCACTCCTCAACCAGGCAATATGCTTCAGGCGATCCACCAGTGCGCGGTCATAAAGCCGCTGCCCCGTGGCCGTTCGGATTGGCTGGATCAGATCCTGCGTTTCCCACAGCCGCAGCGTGGAGGGCGAGACGCCCGCCATTCTGGCGGCTTCTGCAATCTTGAACCGGATGTCGTCCACGCTGCCCCCAAGGAAATGTCGCAGTCACGGGTGATAATGCCGATAAAGCATATTGCAAGTCTACAGAAAAAATGTAGGAAATATGAGACCGCGTGATCGCAGTCGGATGCGACGCCGCTGGCAACCCTTCGCACAGGACGAAAACGATGAAGAACGCCGAAATCTCAGCCCGCAAGAATGACGCCATTTCCCGCGGCGTTGGCATGACCACGCAGATCTATGCCGACAAGGCTGAGAACTCGGAGATCTGGGATGTCGAAGGCCGTCGCTACATCGACTTCGCCGGCGGCATTGCCGTACTCAACACCGGCCATCGTCATCCGAAGGTCGTCGAAGCCGTCAAGAACCAGCTCGACCGCTTCACCCACACCTGCCACCAGGTCGTCCCTTACGAAAACTACGTCGCGCTTGCCGAGCGTCTCAACAAGATCGTACCCGGCAACTTCGAGAAGAAGACGATCTTCGCAACGACCGGCGCCGAAGCCGTCGAAAACGCCATCAAGATCGCCCGTTGCGCCACCGGCCGCTCAGCCGTGATCGCGTTTACCGGCGGCTTCCATGGTCGTACCTTCCTCGGCATGGCGCTGACCGGCAAGGTCGTTCCTTACAAGGTTGGCTTCGGCCCGATGATGGGCGACGTCTTCCACGTGCCCTTCCCGCTCGAAATGCACGGCATCGACGTCGAGACCTCTCTCGACGTGCTCGACAAGCTGTTTAAGGCAGATGTCGACCCGAAGCGCGTTGCAGCCATCATCCTGGAACCGGTCCAGGGCGAAGGTGGCTTCTATGATGTTCCGCGCGCCCTCATGAAGGCACTGCGCGAACTCTGCGACGAACACGGTATCCTGCTTGTGGCCGACGAAGTGCAGACCGGCTTTGCCCGCACCGGCAAGCTGTTTGCCATGGACCATTACGACGTGGTTCCGGACCTGACGACGATGGCGAAGAGCCTCGCCGGCGGCTTCCCGCTCTCGGCCGTCACCGGCCGCGCCGAACTGATGGATGCCCCCGGCCCCGGCGGCCTCGGCGGCACCTATGCCGGCAACCCGCTGGCGATCGCAGCCGCCCATGCCGTTCTCGACGTCATCGAGGAAGAGCAGCTCTGCGACCGCGCCAACCAGCTTGGTAACCGCCTGAAGCAGCGCCTCGAAGCGATCCGCGCCGATGTACCACACATCATGGATATCCGTGGTCTCGGCTTCATGAATGCCGTCGAATTCAAGGTGCCGGGAACCGACAAGCCGAATGCGGATTTCACCAATGCGGTGCGTCTGAAGGCGCTGGAGAAGGGCCTGATCCTGCTCACGTGCGGCGTCTACAGCAACGTCATCCGCTTCCTCGCCCCGATCACCATTCAGGACGAGGTCTTCAACGAGGCGCTCGAACTGATCGAAGCCTCGATCCGTGAAGTTGCAGCAGGAGCCTGAGGCATGACCATTTCGAACGTTCTGACCGACAAACTGAAGGACCCGACACTGGCGACGGACAAGTCGCTGGTCGGCAATGACTGGCTGGCCGCAAGCCAGTCGGGCAAGACCTTCGAGGTCACCAACCCGGCAACGGGCGAAGTCATCGCGGTTCTCCCTGATGTGAGCAAGGCGGAGGTCACCAAGGCCATCGATGCGGCACATGCCGCACAGAAGGCCTGGGCGAAGAAGACCGGCAAGGAGCGCGCCGCGGTGCTCCGCAAGTGGAATGACCTGATGGTCGCCAATGCTGACGATCTCGCAACAATCCTCACGATGGAAATGGGCAAGCCCTGGACTGAGGCCCGCGGCGAAATCCTCTACGGTGCATCCTACGTCGAATGGTTCGCCGAGGAAGCCAAGCGCGTCTACGGCGACACGATCCCCGGCCATCAGGCTGACAAGCGGATCATGGTCATCAAGCAGCCGGTGGGTGTCGTCGGCGCGATCACGCCGTGGAACTTCCCGAACGCCATGCTCGCCCGGAAGGTCGCCCCGGCTCTCGCCGTCGGTTGTGCGATGGTGTCGAAGCCTGCCGCCCAGACCCCGCTTTCGGCACTCGCCCTTGCGATCCTCGCCGAGCGCGCTGGCCTGCCTGCCGGTCTGTTCTCGGTACTGACCTCGACGGACGCAGCCATGGTTGGCCAGGAATTCTGCGCCAATGACAAGGTGCGCAAGCTGACCTTCACCGGCTCCACCAATGTCGGCCGCATCCTGATGCGCCAGGGTGCCGACCAGATCATGAAGCTCGGCCTGGAACTCGGCGGCAATGCGCCCTTCATCGTCTTCGACGATGCCGACCTCGATGCAGCCGTAGAAGGCGCGATGATCTCGAAGTACCGCAACGCCGGTCAGACCTGCGTCTGCGCCAACCGCCTTTATGTCCAATCCGGCATCTATGACGCGTTTGCCAAGAAGCTCGCGGAAAAAGTCGGCCAGCTGAAGGTCGGCAATGGCTTTGCCGAAGGTGTGACGACCGGCCCGCTGATCGACGCCAAGGCGGTCGACAAGGTCAAGGAGCACGTCGCCGACGCCGTCTCCAAGGGCGCGAAGGTCGCCCTCGGCGGCAAGCCGTCCTCGGCTGGCGAACTCTTCTTCGAACCGACCATCCTCACCGGTGTCACCACCGATATGAAGGTCGCGACCGAAGAGACATTTGGCCCGGTCGCCCCGCTCTTCAAGTTCGACACCGAAGAGGAAGTGGTTGAGCTCGCCAACGCGACAGAGTTCGGCCTTGCCTCCTATTTCTACTCGAAGGACATCGCCAAGATCTTCCGCGTCGCGGAAGCCCTTGAATACGGCATGGTCGGCGTCAACACCGGCCTCATCTCGACGGAAGTCGCACCCTTCGGTGGCATCAAGCAGTCGGGTCTCGGCCGCGAAGGGTCGAGATACGGCATCGATGACTATACCGAGATCAAGTACATCTGCCTCGGCGGCATCGCCTGATCGCATGCGAGATCCCCGGCCCTACGCCGGGGATTTTCATTTCGGCTCACTCGGTGAAAAGATCCGATCCGCCACCGAGTAGCCAAGTTCGGCCAGTGCCTCGAAGTGGCTTTGCCGAGCAGAGGCCTGCCGCCAAAAGAAGCCGATATCCCGCACCCCCTGCCAATGCTCGATCGTCAGGAGTTTGATCCCGTCCTCCTTGGCAAATTCCGATCGCACATAGAGTTCCGGGAAGAGCGAAAGCCCCATCTCGATCGAGACCATCTGGCGGATCGCGTCGAGGCTCGACCCTTCATACTCCTCGGCGAGCGTGGCACCCGACATGTCGGCGAGGCGCCTCACCTCATCCATCAAGCGATGCCCCGGACCGAGCGTGAGCAACCGCTCGCCCTTCAGCTCATCCGGCGAAATCGTGTCGAACGTAGCCAGCCGGTGCGCCTTGGGCACGCCGAGGAGGATCCGCTCCCGGCAGATCTGGAGCGAGACGAAACCGTCTTCGGAAGATGGCAGAGGTCCCAATCCACAATCCGTCTCCCCCTGCAGCACTGCCTTCTCCAACTGACGCGGCCGATCCTCGCGGATGTAGATCTTGAGCTCAGGATAGCGCTTGTGCAGCGGCGGCAGGAGATAGGGCAGGAAGTAGGGTCCAAACGAGGGTGCGACCCCCAGCCGGATGGCACCGCCGAGATTGGCTTTCGACCCTGTCGCAACCGCACGGATTTCATCGAGACCATTGAGGATGACCTTTGCGGCCGTGATCACCTCGGCGCCGACAGGCGTAGGCACGACCTGTCCGGGCATGCGATCGATCAACGTCACCCCGAGCTGCTTCTCAAGCAGCGCCACCTGCACTGAGAGCGTCGGCTGCGAGACATTGCAACGCTTTGCGGCCTCTCCGAAGTGCCCTGTCTCGCCCAGCGTGACGAGATACTCCAACTGCCGATGACTGGGTCGAAAAGGCATCGCCGAACCTCATAGAGAAAAACTATCAGTTTTATATAATCAATGAATTGGAACAATCAATCAAGGCGGGTCATATAGGTGAGGCACGAAAGGAGATCGCCATGAAGCAACTGCTCAAAGCCCTGAGAGCCCGCCATTCGATCGTCGCCGCCAAGATTGACGAGGAACAGCGCCGTCCGCAGCCTGATGGTATCAGGGTCCGCGCCTTGAAGAAGATCAAGCTGCACTTGAAGGAGCAGATCATGTTGCTCGAGCGGGGCGATGCCATGAAGACAACTGCCGCCCGGCCCAAGGCATCGAACTTCGGCAGTCCCATTCTCGCCGGACGCTGATCACGTAAGCGCTCCGTGATGGCGCAAGCGTGACCGGCGAGAACGGCCGGCGGGGCACCCTGCGCCCCGCCGGCATTAGGGGAAATGACGAGCAAACAAAAAAGCCCGGCGTGATCCACGCCGGGCTTTTGGTATCGGTCAAGCTACAGCTCTTAGTTCTTGGCGCGCTCGACGTAGGAATTGTCTTCGGTCGCGATGACGACGCGGATGCCGGCGTCGACATGCGGCGGCACCATGGTGCGGATACCGTTCGACAGGATCGCCGGCTTGTAAGACGACGATGCCGTCTGGCCCTTGACGACCGGCTCGGTCTCGACGATCTCGAGCGTCACGTGACGCGGCAGCTGGATGGCAAGTGCGACGCCTTCGTGCATGGACAGGATGCAGACCATGCCTTCCTGCAGATAGGCCTTCTGGTCGCCCATGGTTTCGACATCGACGACGACCTGGTCGTAGTTCTCAGGGTTCATGAAGTGGAAGCCTTCGCCGTCCTCGTAGAGGAACTGGTGGTTCACGTCTTCAACGAAGGCCCGCTCGACCTGCTCGGTCGTGCGCCAGCGTTCCGAAACCTTCACGCCATCGACGATGCGGCGCATGTTGACCTGGGTGACCGGCGTGCCCTTGCCCGGGTGGAAGTTTTCGGCAGTCAGCACGACGTAGAGCTTGCCGTCCACGTCGATGACATTGCCCTTGCGCACGGACGAGGCGATAATCTTGACCATTGGAATTCCTTGTATCTGCGTAAGACCCGTCGTAAAGGACGGCGGTCCCGACGGACCTCTATGAATTTCTCGGGCGCAACTAACCCAAATCCGGTAAAATAGCCAGCCCGTGTTGAGAAATGGACCGAGATTCCGGCATGATTGACAGCCGCCGATCATCCCCTCCGTGGTGGCGCGCTTCCGTGCATGCGGACCGTCGCCCTTTCCTGATCGGCCGCAATCGGATCCAGGCCGCTTTCCGGGCGCATTTCGCCGGTGACGACTTCGTGGAGGTCGACACTGCGACCCTGCAGGTTTCACCTGGCAATGAAGCCCATCTGCATGCCTTCCAAACCGAAGCGATCGGCCACGATGGATCAGCGGTGCCTCTTTACCTGCACACATCGCCGGAATTCGCCTGCAAGAAACTGCTGGCTGCCGGTGAGACCAAAATCACGTGTTTCGCCCATGTCTATCGCAATCGGGAACGCGGCCCCTTGCACCATCCAGAATTCACCATGCTGGAATGGTATCGCGTCGGCGCGAGCTATGAACGGCTGATGCAGGACTGCGCCGATCTGATCGCGCTCGCTGCGCGGACTGCGGGCACGCAGCAATTTGCCTTTGGCGGCAAGACCGTTGACCCATTCGCGGAACCGGAACGCATCTCGGTGGCCGATGCCTTCGCCCGCCACGCCGGCATCGACCTGTTGGCCACCATTGGCGCAGATGGCAGCACGGACCGAAATGCACTGCTGAAGCAGGTGCAGGCTGCCGGCATCCGAGTAGCCGATGACGATACATGGGCGGATCTCTTCAGCCGCGTCATTGTGGAGAAGGTCGAACCGAACCTCGGCAACGGCCGCGTCACCATTCTCGACCGATACCCGGTCGCAGAGGCCGCCCTTGCACGCCCCTGCGCCGACGATCCGCGCGTGGCAGAACGCTTCGAGGTTTATGCCTGCGGTGTCGAGCTCGCCAATGCCTTCGGCGAACTGACGGACCCGGCCGAACAGCGCCGCCGCTTCGATGCAGAAATGGCGGAGAAGCAGCGTGTTTACGGCGAAACCTATCCGCTCGACGAGGATTTCCTCGAAGCCTTGCAAGCCATGCCGGAAGCATCAGGGATCGCGCTTGGCTTTGACCGCCTCGTGATGCTGGCAACCGGCGCATTGAGGATCGACCAGGTGATCTGGGCGCCGGTCGCGGAGACGCATCTTGGCTGAGGCGACCACCCTGCGCAGTGTCAGCGGCCTCCTGTCCAAAGGCCTTGTTACGGCGGCTGAGGCAATGCAGCTTGATGCAGTCGCCGAGCGTTACGCCATTGCATTGACGCCGACCGTTCAGGCTTTGATTGATCCCACCGATCCTCACGATCCGATCGCCGCCCAATATGTGCCGACGGCCGCCGAACTTGTCGAACATCCCGACGAACGAGCAGACCCCATCGGCGACCATCCGCATTCTCCGGTCGAGGGCATCGTGCACCGCTATCCCGACCGCGTCCTGCTCAAGCTCGTGCATACCTGTCCGGTCTATTGTCGTTTCTGCTTCCGCCGCGAAATGGTCGGGCCGCAGGGCGACGGCAACCTATCTTCCGATGCCTTGAAGGCGGCACTCGATTACATCCGCGCCGACGAGCGGATCTGGGAAGTGATCTTCACAGGCGGCGATCCGCTGATCCTCTCGCCACGACGCCTGCGCGCGGTCATGCAGGAGCTGGCGACGATCGCCCATGTCCGGATCGTTCGCATCCACACGCGAGTTCCGGCCGTCGATCCGGCGCGCATCTCCGAAGCCTTGACCGAGGCCCTGCAGACCGGCGGCAAGACGCTCTATCTCGCACTGCATGTGAACCATGCGCGCGAACTCACGCCAGAGGTTCGTGAGGCATGCACCCGTCTGGTCGCAGCTGGCGTGCACCTGGTCAGTCAGAGCGTTCTGCTGAAAGGTGTCAACGACAATGCTGATACGCTTGCGGATCTCATGCGGGGCTTTGTCGAGATCGGCGTAAAGCCCTACTATCTCCACCATCCCGACATGGCGCCCGGCACCGGGCATTTCCGGCTCACCATCGCCGAGGGCCAGGCCATAATGCGAGACCTGCGCACCAAGCTCTCCGGCCTCTGCATTCCGCACTACATCCTCGACCTGCCGGGCGGCCATGGCAAGGTTGAGATCGGTACGGATAGCCTGCGCCAAGTTGAACCAAATCGATACATCGTGCTCGACCGCCACGGCAAAGAACACGTCTACGAGGGCTAACTCGACCCCGATTGCAGCCGAAACGGCGAAAACCGGCTCCTTTGCGCCGGCTCATGCAGCCCGTTCATTCTGATTTTACCGAAACGCTTAGCGGAAACTTTGTCTTTCCTCTGTAAGAAATCGCTCAATAGATTTCGAACGTCCGATCGGAGGGAAAACGATGAACGAAACCATTCGCACGTTGCTGGCCAAACTTGGTGGCCTCCCCGTCGCCGTCGAGACGCTTGCAGACGAAGCTGATCTTTATGCAGCCGGCCTGTCGTCCTTCGCCTCTGTCCAGCTGATGCTGGGCCTCGAAGAAGCCTTCGATATGGAGTTTCCGGACCACCTCCTGAACCGCAAGTCCTTTGCCAGCATTGCCGCCATCGAGGCGACGGTCGCGACCATCGTCGGGGACAGAAAGGTCGCCTGATGGACCTCTCCTCCACATCGATGGACAAGAGGCTGAAGGCGCGCGCCTCACGCGTCGCGGCAATCGCCGCGATGCATGCAGACGACGTCGACAAGGCTGGGCGCTTTCCGAAAGAAGCCGTGGATGCCATGAAGGCTGAGCGACTGATGGGGATCCAGATCCCCGTCGATTGCGGCGGCGAAGGTCGCTCCACCTCGGAGATCGCCGAACTCTGCACCATCATGGCCCAGGGCTGCGCTGCAAGCGCGATGATCTTCGCCATGCACCAGATCAAGGTCTCGAGCCTCGTCTCCCATGGCACTGAGGCGTCCTGGCACCGCGACTTCATGCACCGGATCTGCGCGGACCAATTCCTGCTGGGATCAGCCACCACCGAAGGCGGCATCGGCGGAAACCTGCGCAATTCGATCTGCGCCATCGAAGTTCAAGGCAATCACTGCCAGCTGGAGAAGGACGCGACCGTCATTTCCTACGGCAAACACGCCGACGCCATCCTGATCACATCACGCGCCCACAAGGACGCCCCGCCGACCGATCAGGTGATGACGGTTTTCCTGAAAGATCAGTACACGCTCGAACAGACCCATGTCTGGGATACGCTCGGCATGCGAGGCACCTGCTCCGATGGCTTCCTGTTCAAGGGCGAGGCGCCTGCAGAACAGATCCTGCCCAAGCCCTTCGCCGAGATTGCCGCCCAGTCCATGCTGGCGAGTTCCCATCTGCTCTGGAGCGCGCTCTGGTATGGCATCGCCGTGGATGCCTTCACCAAGGCCCAGACTTTCATCCGCGCTGCCGCCCGCAAGGCGCCGGGCACCCAGCCTCCAGGCCTTATTCAGCTAGCCGAGATGTCGAGCCAGCTTCAGGTGATCCGCTCCAACATCCAGTCGGGTCTCACCTCCTACGAGCAGGCCCTGAAAGATCCCGACCGTCTATCCTCCATGGGCTTTGCGGTGGCGATGAACAACGTCAAGATCGCCTCCTCCGAGATGGTCCTGCCGGTCATCCATCAGGCGCTCAGGATCTGCGGCATCATGGGCTACAAGAACGGCACGCCCTACAGCCTCGGCCGCCATCTGCGGGATGCGCATTCCGCCGAACTGATGATTTCCAACGACCGCATTCTCGGCAACACGTCGACCATGCTGCTCGTGCACAAGCAAGAAACCGGATTGTTGGGGTAACCAAATGGATATGCAGGTGAGCTTTCTGGACCGCCTCTTCGAGAGCGGCCTTCTCATCGACACGGGCGTCGATGGCCTCTATGGCCGCAGCGGTCAGTTCGAAGACGTCATCGCCGCCTTTGAGCGCCTGATCGACAAGATCGGCGGCGCCGATGGCGCAGAAGCGATACGCTTCCCGCCCGGCATGAACCGCGCCTATTTCGAAAAGAGCGGCTACATGAAGAGCTTCCCGCAGCTCGCCGGCACCGTCCATTCCTTCTGCGGCAACGACCATGACCACATGAGCCTGCTCCAGTGCATGGAAGAGGGCAAGGATTGGACGAAGGAGCAGAAGGCGACCGATATCGCGCTGACCCCAGCCGCCTGCTACCCGCTCTATCCGACCGTCGCCAAGCGCGGCCCGATCTCCATGGATGGCGGACTCTTCGACCTCCAGTCCTATTGCTTCCGCCACGAGCCGTCCAAGGATCCGGCCCGTCAGCAACTGTTCCGGATGCGCGAATATGTCTGCATGGGCACCGAAGCCCACGTCACGACCTTCCGCCAGACTTGGATGGATCGCGGCGTGGAGATGATGAAGTCGATCGGCCTCGACGTCGAGATCGACGTCGCCAACGACCCCTTCTTCGGCCGCGCCGGAAAGCTGCTTGCCAACAACCAGCGCGACCAGAACCTGAAGTTCGAGCTGCTCATCCCGGTCACCTCGCAGACCAACAAGACCGCCTGCATGAGCTTCAACTACCACCAGGACGCCTTCGGCCAGAAATGGGGCCTCTCGCTCGCCGACGGCTCCGTGGCGCACACAGCCTGCGTCGGCTTCGGCCTGGAGCGCATCGCGCTGGCGCTTTTCGCACAGCATGGTCTGGATGTTGCAGCCTGGCCGGAAGCCGTGCGCAAGACGCTCTGGGGCTGAACCCGCAATGACATCGGTCTTCCCCGGCCTCGATCCGGAAACCTACGCTTCCCATGCGCTCCACAATCAGGAGCGCATGTGGCCGGAAACCAATTGCTATGTGGATCTCTGGATCGAGGTACTGGCCGCAGCAGGCTTTACCCCGGAAGCCATGCTCGGCTTCACGCTGACCCAGGATTTCGAAGGTGACCAGTTCACCTTCTTCAAGGTGCCGCTAGAGGATCTCGAAGAGCTCTACGACATCAGGGTGACCGAGCTTGCCATCTTCGACACGGTCGAGAGCCACGTCTCCGCGCAGATTGCTCGTGGCCGCCTCTGCCTCGTCGAGATGGACAGCCACTTCATGCCCGATACGCAAGGTGTCGGCTACCGGCAGGAGCACGGCAAGACGACCGTCGGCATCAATCGGCTCGACATCGCGAACCGCGTCATGGATTATTTCCACAACGGCGGCTTCTTCCGCCTTGAGGGAGAGGATTTCGACGGCGTCTTCCAGCGCAATCTTCCTGAAGGCACCCTGCCCTTTCTCCCCTACACCGAATTCGCCAAATTCCCGAAGACACAGTCCTCGAGCGCTCACCAACGGACAACGGCGACCGCTCTTCTGCGCCGACATTTCACGCGCCGACCCGACGACAATCCGATCGCCGAATTCGCTTCCGTATTCCCGAAACAGGTCGAGGCGGTCGCCGAACGCCCCTTTGGCTATTTCCACAAATACGCCTTCAACACGCTGCGCCAGTTCGGCGCCAATTTCGAACTGCTGGCAAGCCACCTTGCCTGGCTGGACGAGAAAGCGCATGGGAACGCCATTGCCGAAGCGCTTAAGATCAGCGAATGCGCCAAGACGGTTCAGTTTCAGCTTGCCCGCGCGGTGACCCGCAAGAAATTCGATCCGCTGGCAACGGCCCTTGATCCGGCCATTGCGGCCTGGGAGCGGCTGATGGATGATCTGGGCCAGAGGCTGACGTGAGGACTGACACATGACGGGGACAATCTATCTGGGGGCGGATACACGTCCTCTGGAGCACGGCTGGACCCTCATGGTGACGGAGGCGGGGCGTTACGCTGTCCCATCAGATCTTCCCCGCACTGCATTCCACATTCGCGCTTCCGTGCCCGGAACGGCAGCCGGTGCACTGACCGATGCGAGCCTTTACGATCCCGCCAATCCAAGCCCCCTGCATGACAAGGATGTCTGGTATCTTCGCTCTCTGGCAGGGGAGACGCCCGGCTCTGCAATCCTGCGCTTCCAAGGTCTGGCGACCATCGCAGACGTCTTCGTCAACGGCGCATTGCGGCACGCAAGCGTCAGCATGTTCGAACCCCTCGATCTCGCGCTCGAGCTCTCAGGCGAAGACGAATTGGCGATCTGTTTTCGCGCGTTACAGCCCCATCTTGACCAGAAGGGCCCAAGGGCACGCTGGCGCCCACAGATGATGGATCATCAGGGACTGCGTCTCGTGCGCACCACCCTGCTCGGCCGCATGCCGGGCTGGTGTCCCGAGATCCATCCCGTTGGCCCCTACCGGCCGATTTCTCTCATTCGTCCGTCGCGCGACGCGGTCTCCGGTCTGCGCATTAAAGCCGATCTCGACGATTTCGGCACCGGACACCTGACGGTTGAACTGCAGGAACTGACGGGCGCTGAGATGGCGATCCTCTGCTGCGGCCGCACGGCCCAGCTCGAGCGGAAGCCAGACGGGCGCATGACGGCGCGACTTGAACTGCCTGCCGTGGCCGCTTGGTGGCCAAGAACCCATGGCGAGCCGACACTCCACGATGTGACGCTGGCGATAGATGGACGCATCCACCCCCTCAAACTTGTCGGCTTTCGACGGATCGAGGTGGACCACGACGAAGACGGCAAGGGTTTCGGGCTGAAGGTCAACGGCGTGCCGGTCTTCTGCCGCGGCTCCGTCTGGACCAGCGCCGACCTTCTGCCACTGTCGGGCTCCGCCGAAGCCTATGCGCCTTGGCTCGCTTTGGCCGCCGAAGCCAACATGAACATGATCCGCGTCGGCGGAACCATGACCTATGAGAGCGCCGACTTCTTCCGTCTTTGCGACCAACTGGGCATCATGGTCTGGCAGGACCTGATGTTTGCGAATTTCGATTATCCCTTCGCCGACGAGTTCTTCGCCACGCGCGCAAAGACCGAAGTGGCAAGCCTCCTCGGCGAGCTTCAGGGCCACCCCTCGCTGGTCGTTGTCGCTGGAGGCAGCGAAGTCTTCCAGCAGGGTGCCATGCTGGGGCTTCCGGACCGCATCTGGAAAGGCGCGTTCTTCACCGAGACGTTGGCTCAGCTCGTCAAGGACTACCGCCCGGACGTGGCCTACGTCCCGAACTCACCCTATGGCGGCAGCATGCCATTCGCTCCGAATGAGGGTGTCACCCACTACTACGGCGTCGGCGCCTACCAACGCCCCCTCGAAGACGCCCGACGCGCCAATGTCCGCTTTGCCGCCGAGTGCCTTGCCTTTGCGCATGTTCCGCAGCAGCGCACTCTCGACGCTCACCTGCCGGTATCCCCGGTGCATGATCCCAGATGGAAGGCGCGGGTTCCCCGTGATCGCGGCGCGTCCTGGGACTTCGAGGATGTGCGAGACCACTATCTCGGCGAACTCTATGCCGTCGAACCCGCGCGACTGCGCCGAGAAGATCCGGCCGCCTATCTCGACCACGCCCGTGCCACGACGGCGGAGGTCGTCACCGAGACCTATGCCGAATGGCGCAGGACTGGATCATCCTGCCGCGGCGCGATCACCTGGACTTTCCAGGACCTTCAGGCCGGCCCCGGCTGGGGCGTGATCGATGCAACGCGAGAGCCGAAATCCGTCTGGTATGCCTTGAAGCGGGCCTTCCGCCCGATCCAGGTGCTCCTGACGGATGAAGGAACGAATGGGCTTGATATCCACGTCATCAACGAGACCGCAGCAAGTCGAAGCGTGACGCTCGAAATTGCCTGCCTGCGCGACGGCGCTCAGCCGGTGATATCGGCAAGCCGGGCGATGTCACTGGACGGCCGATCTGCCCATCTCATCCCAGCCACCGACCTGTTCAGTGCATTTTTCGACACGACCTATGCCTATCGCTTTGGCCCACCATCACACGACGTGACGGTGGCAAGATTGATCGACAGCGAAGGATCGGTCGTATCGGAAGCATTCCATTTTCCGCTGGGCCGCCCTGCGGCGAAGCATGCCGCCCGCATCGAACACGAACTCCACAGGATCGATGGCGTTTGGTGGATTGGCCTGACGACGAACCAGTTTGCCCAATCCGTGCACCTCGATTTCGAGCATTTCCGCCCCGAGGACGACTGGTTCCACCTGGCGACCGGACGCACGAAACGGATCAGGCTCTACCCGCGCGAGGGTGCCGATCAGTCCCGACGGCCTGAAGGCACACTCCGCCATCTCGGCAGCCGCTCGATCCAGACCTTGTCTTGAGCGAGCGGTGCAGCCTCGGTGATTTGGGTGTAATCAAGTGTCGGTAGCGTGGAAAAGCTGTGCGACCACTTCTTCCCACGTCAGAATGTCGGACGTATCGATAGAGAAGTGGTCCATAACCTTCGCGCGTTCGAAGGCTTCCCGCATTGAGGTCGGATCATCGGGTTCGTAGGCACACACATTATCGCGACCGGCGGCTGCAAAACGCGGCGCCACGATCGGCAAATGGCAGTAGCTGTACTGTATCATCTTCAGGCTGGACTGACTGAGATAGTCCGCGCCGGCGCCCGGCCGATAAGGCGCAATCCCGACATCGGCGAACTTGATGAAGGGGACGATCGTCCCGAATGAAACTTCTCCATGCACCACGATATTGCCCCGGGGCTGCAGCGGCTGCGCCTTTTTCCCGAAGAGATGGAAGGTCCAGTCCGGATTGGCGACAGCCAGAGTCTCGATGAGCCCGGCGTCGAACATCATGTCACCGACGCTGATGGCGTGACGATCACCCTGATAGGGACTGACGGCAGCCTCATCGAACAGCGTCTTGCTGATCCCGTGGGGCACGAAGACGACACGATCCTGGGAGGCGAAATCGCCACGCATGGCCTCCGCCATGATCCGGATCCGGTCATAGAGCGGTAGCGTCCTGTTCAGCTCTTCGATCACGCAGGGATGCACCCGGATCGTCTCCAGCCGATCCGCGGCATGGTAGATGAACTTGGCTTTTGGCGCATGCTGGCGAAGATACCGCGTCAGCAGCGGTGAAGGCCCGCTTTCGATGACGATGTGGGAATAGTCTGACAGGCGATCGATGACTGCCTTCGGCAGAAAATGCCCGTATCGCCTGTAGATCGGCGAGACCACCGCGTTGAGCCAGCCGAAGCGCAGGTTGACCGGGTGAAACGGCGCAAACCAGACGAACTCCTCGAGCCGCTCGTCAAGGCGAAACCAGGTGTTGATGGGGCGCGTCAGGGCATGCTTGTAGCGGCCATCACGAATGAAGCGGCTGATCGGGCTGAGACGGCAGATCAGGAAATCGACGGCGGCACCTTCCGCGCGCAACTGATCCGACATGAAATGAAGGTCGACGCGGCGAGGCGCATCAGCGAAGTGATGGCCGGAAACGACCAGTATCCGCTTGGACGAGGATTTCATCACGCAAACGCCTCCTGCAGCCGCGGTCCGAGAACCTCGCGATAAAGAGCAACATGCTGATCACAGACCCCGTCCCACCCGTGCTGGGACGCTCCCGAAATCATCTGCGATCGAAGCGCAGCAGAGCTTGAGAGGCGCTGGAACGCCGCTTCGATAGCAGAAGCAGCAAGGTCGGGTCGGGAGAAATCGGTGACAACGAGGCCCTGATGTCGGGCAGCGAGTGCTTGATAGGCTTCGTTGCCGTGAAGCACAGGCACCAGCCCGGCACTCATCGCTTCGACGGCGACGAGGCCGAACCCCTCGTACTCCGAGGCCGAGACGAAAAGAGACGACTGTGCCAGGACTTTGCGCACGTCATTATTGCTAATGCCGACATGCAGACGGATGACGTTTTCAAGCCCCCGTGCCGCAATCGCCCCCCGAAGATCTGCTTCCGTCTGATCGGAAGGAGAGCCGACAATGTCGAGCTGCCAGCCAGGCGCCAAGTCTCTGAGAGCAGCCATGGTCTCGATCAGCCGGTCGAGCCGTTTGTTCACGGAGAACCGACCGATCGTCACCATCCGGCGCATCGGCGCTTCGCTGGCGAGCCCTGCAAATTTCCCGATATCCACGCCGTTTTCGATCAGGCGCACTTTAGCTCCGGCAATCGGCTCGAACATCCGCAGATCAGACTGGCTGCAACATACGAGCGCGTCGTATCCCCATCCCGAGGCACGCGTTGCCGTGCCGAACCAGAGCTTCTTGATCGCAGCGTAATTCTTCGTATGAAAAAAGCCGCCATGCGTGGTGGCGACAAGCGGCTTGCGGTGAAACGGACGCGACCAGGCGAGGGCATCGTAGAAGAAGTCGATCCCATGCACATGCACGAGATCCGCATCGGCAATGTGGCGAAACACCTCGGGCGCAACCGGATACCGGCTGCTGCCACGCCAGGGAATACGCACCACCTCCACACCGTCGATGATCTCGGACGTAGGCAAGGCGACTTCAGGCGCCTGAAACAACCGGTCGAGCGTTACCACCCGCACCGCGAAACCGCGATCGACCAGTGATCGGCTCAGATTGGACACGACGTCTTCCAGCCCACCCCGGCTCGGCGTGTATTGACGCACGATCTGCACGATCCGCGTTCCCCTGCCGAACCCTGGGACGCTCCTCGGCCGTGACGCGTTCATGCTTTCCATGCCGCACCTTCATTCTGGGTAGCAACGGTCGATTTCATGCGCTCTGCCTAACGGAAAACCGTTAAGGTCACGTTTTCACACCCGTTCTGGCCTGAGGACACGCCTGAAGTTTTCTGCACCGGCCACATGGCGACGGCGAAGATGCGCCTTCGAAAGACGCAATGGGAACGAGGTTTTGCTTTTCCTGCCCTAATCTCTGGCCATCGCAAAGGAAGGGGCTCGCACCGACGAAAGCCGTTCGCCTTTGGAGGACGATAACAATCAGCGATGCTGCACGCTTCCGATCGTGCCGGACATGCGCTAGAGACACGGCGCCCGCGCCACGCCGAGGAGATGAGAGAACCGATGACGAGCTATGTATTGACCGTATCCTGCCAGTCGACCCGCGGCATCGTCGCTGCGATCTCGGGTTATCTTGCCGAGCAGGGCTGCAACATCGTCGATAGCTCCCAGTTCGACGACCTCCACACCGGCCAGTTCTTCATGCGCGTCTCCTTCATCTCGGAGGAAGGCGCCAATGAAGCCAAGCTTGAGAAGGGTTTCCTGCCCGTCGCCGAGAAGTTCGGCATGAACTGGAACCTGCATGACGCCGCCAAGCGCATGAAGGTGCTGTTGATGGTCTCGCGCTTCGGCCACTGCCTGAACGATCTGCTCTACCGCTGGAAGATCGGCGCGCTGCCGATCGAGATCGTCGGTGTCGTCTCCAACCACTTCGACTATCAGAAGGTCGTCGTGAACCACGACATTCCTTTCCACCACATCCCGGTCACCAAGGCGAACAAGATTGAAGCCGAAGCTCGGATCATGGACCTAGTCGAGCAGACCGGCACCGAGCTGATCGTGCTTGCCCGCTACATGCAGATCCTGTCCGATCAGATGTGCCAGAAGATGTCCGGCAAGATCATCAACATCCACCACTCGTTCCTGCCCTCTTTCAAGGGCGCGAACCCCTACAAGCAGGCCTTCGAGCGCGGCGTAAAGCTGATCGGTGCGACGGCCCATTACGTCACCGCCGATCTCGACGAAGGCCCGATCATCGAGCAGGACGTCGCCCGCATCACCCATGCGCAGTCGGCAGACGATTACGTCTCGATTGGCCGCGACGTGGAGAGCCAGGTGCTGGCGCGGGCCATCCACGCCCATATCCACCATCGAACATTCATCAACGGCAACCGTACGGTCGTCTTCCCGGCAAGCCCGGGCTCCTACGCCTCCGAGCGCATGGGCTAAGGATCGCAGGGGCGTCGGAAACGGCGCCCTTTGTCTTTTCCTCCAACGGTTCTGCGGGATAGACGCCAAGCAGCGCTCTGCTAATCTCCCGTCATGATTCCCCTGGGAGGAAATGTATGGCCGACTCGGCTCTGCTCCAGCGCACAGAACTGCCGCGCCCGAACGTCTCGCTGGCAGATGCCAAGATCATCTTCAACGACTTCTATGGCTTTACCGGCGAGATCCGGGAACTCGGCAGCCAGCAGGATCGCAATTTCCTCATCGATACCGGCAACGAGCGCCTCGTCCTGAAGGTAACGCGCGCCGACTATCCGCAGCACGAACTGGATGCGCAGAACCGCGCGATGGACCATCTGCGCAATCTCGATATCGGCTTGCGCATTCCCGAACCGATCCCCGCCCTCACGGGTGAATACATTCCGCAGATCGAGCTCGGCGAGGAATACTACTGGATCCGGCTGCTCTCCTACCTCGACGGCCAGCCGCTCACGCGTCAGAAATATCTCGCGCCGGACGTCGTCGCCGCATTCGGCGACATTGTTGCGCGCGTCGCAACCGGACTGAAGGACTTCCGTCACGCAGGCCTGGAACGCGATCTACAATGGGATCTGCGCCGCGCTGGCCCCGTCGCCCTGCATCTCCTCAAATCCGTGACGGACCAGAAGCAGCGCGACCGGATCGCCAAGGCCATGATCATGGCTGTAAAGCGCCTCCAGCCGCTTGCGTCCGAACTTCGCATGCAGGCGATCCACCACGACATCACCGACGACAATGTTGTGGCGACGCCCAATGCCTCGCGGCGCCTCATGCCGGATGGCGTCATCGACTTTGGCGATGTCCTCTATGGCTGGCTGGTGGCAGACCTCGCTGTCACCTGTGCCGCCCTGCTCCATCATGCCGATGGCGACCCCTTCTTCATCCTGCCCGCCGTCAAGGCATTCCACGCACGCTACCCGTTGAACCAGGCGGAGCTGAAGGCACTCTGGCCCCTGATTGTCGCAAGGGCCGGCGTTCTCGTCGCCAGCAGCGAGCAGCAGCTCTCGATCGATCCGGACAACGACTATGTTCTGGGCAATATCGACCACGAGCGAATGATCTTCGAGGTCGCGACGTCGGTGCCCTACCCGCTGATGGAAGCCGCTATTCTCGAGGCTGCGGGCGCACTTCCCGAAGTACCGGACGTCACGGTCTCGTATGCTCTTCTGCCATCGTTGAACCCGGCGGACTTCCGGCTGACCGACCTCACGGTGACAAGTCCGGATCTGCCGCGCGACAGCTGGGCCGATCAGGAGATCGACTGGAAACTTCTCGCCCGCGCCGCGATGGAGACCGGCATTGCTTCGACCCGCTACGGCGAGCATCGATTGTCCTATACCAAGCCTCTGTCGCAGACGCCGCCTGCAACCTTCGCGCTTCACATCGACGTCTGCCTGCCGGGAGGCACGGAGGCATTCGCACCCTTCGATGCAACCATCATGCTCGACGGCCATCACCTGATCCTCTCCACGCCTGATCTCTGCCTGCATCTCGATGGCATAGACTGCAGCCTGGAGGACGGAGCGAGCATCAACGCCGGCGATGCGATTGGCGCCGTTGCCGGGGCCGCTGGCGGCGTCGGAGGCCTGCGCATCCAGCTTTGCCGCGATCCGGATCTGGTTCCCCCGCTCTTTGCCAAACCGCAGCAAAGCGCCATCTGGCGACGGATCTGCCCGTCGCCTTCCCGCCTGCTCGGCGTCGGCATCGATGCCCCAGCACCGGAGAGCGAAAGCCTTCTGGCACGTCGCCACAAGAGCTTCGCCAAGCCCCAAAAAAACTACTACGCCGATCCGCCGCAGATCGAGCGCGGCTGGAAGGAACACCTCTTCGACGTCAAGGGCCGCGCCTATCTGGACATGGTCAACAACGTCACGATCCTCGGTCATGGCAATCCGCGCCTCGCGGAAGCAGTCGGGCGCCAATGGGGCATGCTCAACACCAATTCGCGTTTCCATTACGCAGCGGTCGCCGAGTTCTCCGACCGGCTCGCCTCTCTGGCACCGGAAGGCCTGGACACGGTGTTTCTGGTAAATTCAGGCTCGGAAGCCGTGGACCTGGCTCTGCGTCTCGCCTGGGCCCATAGCGGCCACCGCAATATCCTGAGCCTCCTGGAAGCCTATCACGGCTGGACGGTCGCAAGCGACGCGGTCTCCACGTCGCTCGCAGACAATCCACGCGCGCTGGAGACGCGCCCCGATTGGGTTCACCCGGTGCTCTCGCCGAACACCTATCGCGGCCAGTATCGCGGTGACGGCGCGACCGAAGGCTATGTTCAGGCGGTTGCCGAGAAGATCGCGGAGATGGAGGCACGTGGCCTGCATCTCGGCGGCTTCATCGCCGAAAGCGTCTACGGCAATGCCGGCGGCATTCCCCTGCCTCCTGGCTACCTTCAAGAGGTCTACGCCCTGGTGCGCGAACGCGGCGGCCTTTGCATCGCAGATGAGGTGCAGGTCGGCTATGGGCGCCTCGGTCACCATTTCTGGGGCTTCGAACAGCAGGGAGTCGTTCCCGACATCATCACGGTCGCCAAAGGCATGGGCAACGGCCAGCCGCTGGGCGCCGTGATCACCCGCCGTGAGATCGCCGACAGCCTGGAGAAGGAGGGCTATTTCTTCTCATCCTCCGGCGGCAGCCCCGTCAGCTGTGTCGTCGGCATGACGGTCCTCGACATCATGCGCGACGAAAACCTGCAAGCGAATGCCCGGGATGTTGGCGATTACCTCAAGGCCCGCCTCGAAGCGCTCGGTCAACGCTTTCCGATTGTCGGAGCCGTCCACGGCATGGGCCTTTATCTTGGCCTGGAATTCGTCCGCGACCGAGAAACGCTGGAGCCAGCAACCGAGGAAACGGCCGCGATCTGCGACCGGCTGCTTGATCTCGGCGTCATCATGCAACCGACAGGCGATCATCTTAACGTTTTGAAAATAAAGCCGCCGCTGTGCCTGACGCCGGAAAGCGCGGACTTCTTCGCGGAAATGCTGGAAAAGGTACTTTCCGACGGCTGGTGATGAGCTTTCCAGGCACTACCATCTGCCTAACAGATGGTCGCGAAAACGCGCCATCACGTAAAGGAAACGCAAAGCCCAAATCTGGGTAGACTAAATGGCGGCTTCACAGGGTTTTCAAGAGTGGTCTATCTTCGGACAAAAGTAAGCCGAAGGAATACCCATGCCCATCCTGCCGGAGCAAATCTCCACCCAGCTGTTGATCTGGGCCGTAGCTCTGTTCATCATCAAGCACCTGGCGGCTGACTTTCTTCTGCAGACCGGCTGGATGGCAAAGGGCAAGGAGCGCGTCGAGGGCTGGTTTGCGCCCCTTCTCGCCCACATCGCGGTGCATGCCGTCGGCACGCTTCTGATCGCATTGCTCCTCGCGCCGCAGATGGCGTGGCTGGCTCTGGTCGACCTGATCGTCCACGGCCTGATCGACAAGAGCAAGACGCAGATCCAGCATCGCTTCCGCTTCAAGGTCGAGCAGGCTGCCTATTGGTGGCTCCTCGGGGTAGACCAGACCCTCCATCACCTGACCCATCTGGCCTTCGCAGTCTGGATTGCCGCGGCAGCAAGCGGCGCTTGATCGAGAGGTTTCACGTCCGCGACAACTCGCGGACGATCCATTCGCGAAACGCAACAAGCGGCGGATAGGCCGCCCGTTCACGCGGGAAAGCAAGATAGTAGCGCTGAGCACTCGGCATGGGCTTGTTCACTGCCGGAACGAGCTCGCCGCGTTTGAGCTCCTCCTGGATGAGAAACGTCGGCAGGAGCGCGACACCCAGGCCGCCGATCGCCGCCTGTGAGGCCGTGGCGAACTGGTCGAACAGCATGCCATGCACGCTTTCGAACGCGACCCCAGTCTCTGTGAACCATCGCTCCCAGGCGTCGGGACGTGTCGTTAGATGCAGAAGCGGCACATGAAGCAGGTCTGACGGCACCTCGATCCCATGCGCGCGCTTGAACTCCGGACTGCAGGCGGGAACCGTTTCCTCCTGCATCAGCAGTGTCAGCTCCGCACCCGGCCAGACGGCATCACCGAAATGGATCGCGGCATCGATCGAATCCAGGCGAAAGTCGAAGGGAGACAGCCGCGTCACGAGGTTGATCGTGATCCCGGGATTGGCTGCAAGAAACTGCCCCAGGCGCGGCGCAAGCCAGCGCGCACCGAAGGTCGGCAGGATTGCGAGGTTCAACGTTCCACCATGCGGATTGGCCCGCAGATTGAGCGATGCGCTCGAAATGCGCCGGAGCGCCTCCCGGATCTCGCGTGCATAGCTGTCGCCAGCGACCGTCAACCGTATGGTCTGCCTCTCGCGCAGGAAGAGTTCGACCCCGAGTTGGTTCTCAAGCGCCTTGATCTGGCGACTGACAGCACTCTGGGTGAGGTCAAGCTCACGGGCAGCAGCCGTGATGCTGCCCGTCCGGGCTGCGGCCTCGAAGGCGGTCAGCAGGGAAAGCGACGGAAGAAAGCGACGCGCCGGTAGCATTAGTCATGCCTTTTCGGAATGATCTCTTGAGAATTTATCGCTGGAATGGGGTAGAACGGTCCTCTAGAAATCACAAGACAGTACGAGGCGGAATGATATCGGACAGGACCCATGTCCGGACTGCCGGCCTTGGAACCATTGAGAGCCCGGGGCCCCACCATGCTGAACGATCCTCGCTCCCACGGACTTTGGGAAAAGACGGCCCCTGCTGCCCCGCAGACAACACCTCTGCAGGGTGCGGCAAAGGCAGATGTCGTGATTGTCGGTGGCGGCTACACCGGGCTTTCCGCAGCACTCCATCTGGCGGAAGCGGGCACCAGCGTCATTCTGTTGGAAGCCAAGGAGATCGGCTTCGGCGGCGCGGGCCGCAATGTCGGCCTGATCAATGCCGGCATGTGGGTGATGCCCGACGATCTTCCCGGTGAACTCGGCCCGGTCTATGGCGAGCGCCTGCTCGATCTGCTCGGCAACGGGCCACGCACGGTCATGGATCTGATCGACCGGCACGGGATCGAATGCGAACTCGAACGCTCCGGCACGCTCCATTGCGCTGTGGGCACGGCAGGCCGCAAGGAAATCGAGGCACGCGCCGAACAGTGGCAGCGTCGCGGCGCGCCGGTCGAACTGCTCGACGAGGCGGAGACCGAGCACAAGATTTCCACGCGCGCCTACCAAGGCGCACTTCTCGACCGCCGTGCCGGCACGCTGCAGCCGCTCGCCTATGCCCGTGGCCTTGCGCATGCAGCACAGAAGGCCGGAGCGGTGCTACATACGGCAAGCCCGGTCGAAGCCTATGACAAGACAGCAGAAGGCTGGCGGGTCACCACTGCGAACGGCACCGTGGATGCCCAATGGATCGTCGTCGCAACCGATGCCTATAGCCATGGCCCCTTTGCTGCCGTGCGCGAAGAGCAGGTCCATCTCCCCTACTTCAATTTTGCGACCACACCCCTCAGCGACAACCTGCGTAAGTCGATACTGACGGAGCGTCAGGGCTGCTGGGATACGAAGGAGATTCTCTCCTCCTTCCGCATGGACAAGGCCGGCCGAATGGTCTTTGGCAGCGTCGGCGCCCTGCGCGGCGCAGGCCTTGGGATCCATCGCGCCTGGGCCCAACGCGCACTGAAAGCGATCTTCCCGCAGATCGGCGACATCGCCTTCGAAAGCGAGTGGTACGGCCAGATCGGCATGACGACGAATGCGCTCCCGCGCTTTCACAAGTTTGCGCCCGGCGTCATCGGCTTCTCCGGCTATAACGGCCGCGGCATCTCTCCGGGCACTGTCTTCGGCAAGACGATCGCGAGCCACATCCTCGGCCAGATGACAGAGGAAGAACTGCCCCTGCCCCTCACCGATCCCCACGCACCGGCCTTCCGCACCCTGAAGGAAGCATGGTACGAGGCCGGCGCCCAGGTGGCGCATCTGGCCGGCGCACGATTTTGAACGAACAAGAACCAGGTAGACCTGACGGAAGGACCACCATGACCCTCGCCACTCTCAAATTCTCCGCCGAAACGGCATCGCTGATGGCAAGCTTCGGTGTCGACGCCAAGGCGCTGACCGGCGGCACGCTTTCGGTACGGTCGCCAATCAACGGCGAAACCATCGCAGCCGTCGCCGAAATCTCTGCTGACGACACCCGCAAGGCGATCGACGAGGCCCACAAGGCCTTCCTCGAATGGCGCCTCGTACCGGCCCCGCAGCGTGGCGAACTGATCCGTCTGCTCGGCGAAGAGCTGCGTGCAGCCAAGACCGAGCTCGGCCGCCTCGTCTCCATCGAAGTCGGCAAGATCACCTCGGAAGGCCTTGGCGAAGTCCAGGAAATGATCGACATCTGCGATTTCGCCGTCGGCCTGTCGCGCCAGCTTTACGGCCTGACGATCGCCACTGAGCGCGCCGAACACCGCATGATGGAAACCTGGCACCCGCTCGGCGTCACCGGCATCATCTCGGCCTTCAACTTCCCCGTCGCCGTCTGGTCCTGGAATGCGGCGCTGGCACTTGTCTGCGGCAACTCGACGATCTGGAAGCCGTCGGAGAAGACCCCGCTCACCGCCATCGCCACCCATGCGATCTTCGAAAAGGCCGTGAAGCGTTACAACGCGCAAGGCGGCAAGGCCCCGGCCAATCTCGCGACGCTGCTGATCGGCGGCCGTGACATCGGCGAGATCCTCGTCGATCACCCAAAGGTCCCGCTGATCTCGGCGACCGGCTCGACCGCCATGGGTCGCGCGGTCGGCCCGCGTGTCGCCTCGCGCTTCGGCCGCTCTATCCTCGAGCTTGGCGGCAACAATGCCGCCATCGTCGGTCCGACCGCCGATCTCGACCTGACACTGCGCGGCGTCGCCTTCTCGGCCATGGGCACTGCCGGCCAGCGCTGCACGACGCTGCGTCGCCTCTTCGTCCACGAGAGCGTTTACGACACGCTGGTGCCGCGCCTCGTTAAGGCCTATGGCTCTGTCACCATCGGCAACCCGCTCGAAGCCGGCAATCTGATCGGACCACTGATCGACAAGGGCTCCTACGAGCGCATGCAGCACGCGCTTGAGGCGGCCAAGGCCAATGGCGGCAAGGTGCACGGTGGCGACCGCGTTCGCACCGATGAGTCCGCTGAGGCCTATTACGTCCGTCCGGCTCTCGTCGAGATGCCGGAACAGTGCGGTCCGGTCGTCGAGGAAACCTTCGCGCCGATCCTCTACGTCATCAAGTATGCAAACTTCGACGATGCACTGGCGTTGAACAACGACGTTCCACAGGGCCTCTCCTCGTCGATCTTCACCAACGACATCCGCGAAGCCGAAGCCTTCGTCTCAGACCGTGGTTCGGATTGCGGCATCGCCAACGTCAATATCGGCCCGTCGGGTGCGGAAATTGGTGGCGCCTTCGGTGGCGAGAAGGAAACCGGCGGTGGCCGTGAATCCGGCTCGGACAGCTGGAAGGCTTATATGCGCCGCCAGACCAACACCGTGAACTACGGTCGCACCCTGCCGCTCGCCCAGGGCGTCAAGTTCGACATCGACTAAAAACACAAAGGCCGGCGGTCATCCCGCCGGCCTTTTCTAATTCTATGGCTGCCACTCAGCGAAGGTTGAACCGCACCGGGGCAGTAATCGTCTTGTTGACACCCTCCGGCGGCGCCGGAACCGGGGAAGCTGCCCGCACCATGTCGAGCACGGCGCTGTCGAGCGTTGGATAGCCCGAGGACCGCGACAGCGATACCGACAGCACATTGCCGGAATCATCGATCCGGAACCGCACATAGACGGTCCCCTCTTCCCGATTGCTGCGCGCCGCACTCGGATAGCGCTTGCGGCGCTCCAGATGTGACATCAAACGCGACTGCCATTTTGCAGGCGAGACACTGCGTCCGGACCCATTGGCCGCTGCAGCCGCCGCATTGCGGTTCGACTGGGCAACCTCCGCCTTGGCAGTCCGAGCCGCCTGCGTTGCTGGCGGCTGGACCTGCTTCTTCACCACCTTCTTGGGCGCGGGTTCTTTCTTCTTCTCGACCTCCGGCTTGGGCACCGGCGGACGCATCATCGGGATCGGAACCTCGACGTTTTCAAGTTCGGCCAACACCATCTGCTCGATCGGATCGATTTCCGGCACGGGTTCCGGAAGAGGCTCCGGTTCGATCAGCGGCGGCGGCTCCGGAAGGGCTTCTGCCACCTCAGGCTCCGGCTCGGGCTCCGGTGGCGGAGGTTCAGGCAAGGGCTGCTCGACCGGCTCCGGAATCGGCTCCGGCAACGGCTCGCTGGTTGCAGTCTTCACCTCTTCGGAGTCGACCTGCTCCGTGGAGATCTCGTTCTCTTCGGTGATCGCGGCTTCGGGCTCTGGCGCAAGCTCGATCATGATCGCCGGTGGCGGCCCGCTGTCGGCGATCACCATCTCCGGTTCGCGAAGGAGAACCGCCACGGCTCCCGCATGCGCGGTCGCAATCAGGAGGCCGGCCGTGGTCCACAATAGCCCCTCGCCGACGACACGCCTCGTGGAGCGGGGCTCGATCATGGCGCGGTCTCCACGCCAGCCGCCGGCGCGGCAGCCGCGTCTGCCGGTGACGATGCCGCAGGCACGGTCTCCAGCCCGACGAGAGCGATTTTCAGATAGCCGGCGTCCCGCAGCAGGTTCATGACCTCCATGAACTTGCCATAGTCGACGGTCTTGTCCGCACGCAGGAAGATGCGCGCGTCCTTGTTGCCTTCGGTCATCCGGTCGAGTGACATACCGAGCGCCTCGCGGGGCACGGTGTCATTGCCGAGAGAGAGGCTCATGTCCTCCTTCAGCGTCACGTAGACCGGCTCGTCCGGACGCTCGGCGGGCTTTGCCGTAGACGCCGGCAGATCGACATTCACATCGACCGTCGAGAGCGGGGCAGCGACCATGAAGATGATCAGCAGCACCAGCATCACGTCGATGAATGGCGTTACGTTAATCTCGTGGTTCTCGACGAGATCGTCGCCCGAACCGTTTTCCCTGATACCGCCGGCCATCTGCTCACTCCGCCGCCATCGACATAGCCTTGGTCGCCTGGGCGACCCGGGCACTCTTGCGGAAGTCGAGATCGCGGCTCACCAGTCGTTCGATGCCAGCACCGGCATCGGCCAGCAGCTGGCGGTATCCGGTCACCGAGCGGGCGAACACGTTGTAGATGATCACAGCAGGAATGGCGGCCACGAGGCCCACAGCGGTGGCTAGTAGCGCCTCGGCAATGCCGGGGGCAACGACGGCGAGATTGGTCGTCTGTGTCTCAGCGATGCCGATAAAGGAGTTCATGATGCCCCAGACGGTGCCGAACAAGCCGACGAAGGGCGCCGTCGAGCCAATGCTGGCGAGCACACCGGTGCCGTTCGACATCTGGCGACCCGCCCTTGCCTCGATACGGGCAAGCGCCGAAGCCACACGCTCCTTCACGCCGTCGCCACCGACCTGATCGATCGCGGCATCCGACAGGCTCATCTCGTGCTGGGCGGCGCGCACCATGGTCGCCACGACGCCACCACGGTTTTCAAGCGATTGCAGAGCATCGCGCAACTGGCGCGCCTGGGTGACGGCCTTCAGCCCGCGCTTGGCACGGGCTCGTGCGCCGAAAAGCTGCAGGGACTTGGCAAGCCACACGGTCCAGGTCAGGACCGAGGCGAGCGCCAGCATGATCATGACGGATTTGACCACCCAGTCGGCGGCCATGAACATGCCTTCCGGCGAAAGATCATGCGGCATGACTTTGTCTGCAGCTTCGGGCGCTTCCTGAGCGAGAGGCGACACCGGCTCGACCGGGGCGGCATCATTGACAGGTTCAACCGGGGTCGCCGCAGCCGGAGCCACAGCAGGCGTGCTCGGCGCGGCAGGGGCCTGCGTGCTGGCAGGTGCGGCCTGAGCCTCGACGGCTGCCGGCTGGTTCACAACCGGATCAGCGGGCGCAGCGGAAGTCGCAGGCGATGCCGGGGAGGTTGCAACCGGAGCCGTCGATGTGGTCGGCTGTGAAGCAACGGCAGGCGCCTGAACGGGAGAGGCAGATTGCGAAGGCGCAACCGCCGGAGCAGGCTGGGCAGGAACAACACGAGGCTCCGTCGCAGTCGGCGCCGACTGCTGGGCAAAAGCAAGGGAAGCCCCGAGAAGAAGGGGAAGCAGAACGCCAAATCGCTTGAGCGAAGGTCCCGAATGAGTGAGCGACATTGGGAGCTCCTTGTAAACTGATGATGAAAACCTGGCGCCGTAGCCGCACCAGCACGCTGCCTTCCCCATATAAAACTTGATTAATCGTGACAAGTAATAAAAACAACCAGCGCGCGGTTTTCCCGCAACCGTTATCGAGCAGCGAGCATCAACCGCGCTGTCGTTCCCGCTCGTAGAGTTCGGTCACGTCCTGACGTCGGCAAAGCTCGGTCCCCGGCGTCATGACCGCTGCCGCACCGGCAGCCTGGCCGAAGCGGAAGGCCTCCTCGATCTCGACCCCCTCGGCGAGCGACCAGACCATGCCGGCCACGAAACTGTCTCCGGCACCGGTGGCCGAATTGACCGGCACGTCGATGGCAGGCAGGCGGATGATCCGGTCGGCCGACGCAAGCACGGCACCATCGCCGCCAAGCGTGACCGCGATATACTGCGCAGCGCCCGTCCGAACATGGGCCTGGGCGGCCGCCCCCACTTCTTCGTGCGACAGCTTGCGCCCGAGGAAGGCCTCGAACTCTCCGAGGCTCGGCTTAACGAGAAACATCTTCGATCGAGACAAAGCCTCTGCAAGCGGGGGGCCGGATGTGTCGAGAACGAAGCGCGCGCCCTTCTGCGTCACGATATCCGCCAATCGCACATAGGTGTCATCGGGGGCGCCGCGCGGCAGGCTGCCGCTTGCGACGACATAGTCCGCATCGCTCGCCGCAATCGCCTCGAACACAGGAGCAAGTTCCGCCTCGGTCACCAAGGGGCCTTCCGGCACGAAGCGATATTCGAGATTGGTCGAGGTCTCGTGAACCGCGTAGGCGACGCGAACGGGATCGTGAATCTTGAATGTCCGTTCCACGATCGGCAGAGGCTTCAACATCGCCTCCAGAAGCTCCCCCGTCGCGCCACCCGAAAGGAACATCAGCTCGCATGTCCCGCCCAGCGTGGCGATGACGCGGGCAACATTGATGCCACCGCCGCCAGGGAACTGTTGCTGGTTGTGTGTCCGGGTCTTGTGCGTATGGCGCACCACCTCTGCATCGCTGGAGATATCGATTGCAGGATTGAGCGCGAGGCAGAGGATTTTTGTCATCGCATGAACCAGTCGCTGAAGAGGAGATTTGAATACTGCAATATCGATGCGACAGATCTAGGACGTGCAGGCATGCAGCCGCAACCCGGTCGTTAGGCGCACGTTCTCGATCAGGACGGGCGCGCTTTCACCGCATGTGCGAAAAGCTGAACACTGAGATCGCAGTCCGGGGATTGTCTTTGGCTCCCGAGACATTACCTTCGCTGCGCGTCCACCGAGGAAAGAAATAAGCAGCCATGTATACCGGCATCGTGCAGACCGTCGCCCCGATCAAATCCGTCGTTCGCCACGACGGCTATACCACGTTCTTCATAGAGCTTCCCGAACGGCTGATGGTGGATTTGCAAATCGGCGCCAGCGTTTCGGTCGAAGGCGTATGCCTGTCTGTCACCTCGATGACCGACAACACGGTCACGTTCGACGCCATGGACGCGACACTGGAGCGCACCAATCTCGGGACGATCAAAACGGGAGATGCCGTCAATATCGAACGTTCGGCCAAGCCGACCGATGAAAACGGCGGGCACAATATTGCCGGTCACATCGCGACAACAGCCGAACTCGTGGCAGCGAAGATGGAGATGCCTGGCGCATTCATTCGCTTTCGAGTGCCGGAAGAATGGGCGAAATATGTCTTCAAGCGCGGCTATCTCGCCGTAAACGGCGCGAGCCTGACGGTCGCAGAGGCTGAAGATGATACTTTCACCATCAACCTCATCCCCGAGACACTCCGCCAGACAACTTTCCCCCGTTACAAGGCCGGTGACGCCCTCAATATCGAAGTCGACCATCAAACCATGGTCATGGTGGATGTTGTCGAGCGTACGCTCGAGCGGCTGATGTCAAAGCGCAGCTAGTCTAGGCTTCCGCTCAATGGCGGCTATGTGACCCGAGCTGCGGCACGTCTTTCATCAGGGCAACCAACACCTGGCGGTAATCTGCGGGCTTCGGCGCGCAAAGCGCCTGCGGGATACCATTCTCTTCAATCTCCCGGATCGCTGAGCCTGAGACGATCCGGAACGGAATACCGCTGCGGCGCAGCCGCTGCACGATGGGTGTAACGTCACCGTCACGAACCTTGAAGTCAAGGATCGCACCGGAGATGTGTTCCGTTTCGAGTATCTCCAGCGCATCCCGAACGGTTTCCGTCGTGATGACGTTGACGCCGGCCCGCGCAACAGCGTCGGCTGCATCCATGGAAATGAAGACGTCGTCCTCGACGATGAGGATAGTATCGATCGCTAGAGCCTGTCCTGGTCTCATGTTCGCACTCCCTTTGCGACCTCAACGCCCTCAACCGGGGTTTGTTCAGATTTTCTTAAACTGCCAAACAACATGGTAAACAATGCGTTAAGCCGTTTACTTCGTTTCAGACTGACAAACTCATGACCGTCGCGCATGGTTCCCACATCTGTGCAGCTACAAGCGCCTATGGAACATCCAGAATAGTCCGGCGTTACTCCGCCAACTCAAATCTGGAGAAGTGTCATGCAGATAATCAGCACCGAAGTCACAGAAGCGAACGGCTCCACCGATGGCTTCCTCGTCGAATTCCTGGGCGACGGCGGTGAAAGCGTTTCCGTCCGTCTCGCACAGTCGGAGAGCGGTGGCCTGAGCCGAGACAACGCTTTGGCCAAGGCCCAGGTGGTTCTGCTGCAGGCCAGCCGTTTTGGCCTGTCGGAAGATGCCGGAGACGACGCCTCGTCTGACGCGTCCGAGCCGAGTGACGCCGTTGAAAGCCTGCGTCAGGAGCAGGAAAGCCGTGAACGCGGTGGCAGCGCCCTGCAGGAAGGCCTTGAAGACACCTATCCGGCAAGTGATCCGGTCTCGGCGACCTATACCTCGACCGCAGGCGCCACCGAAAACAAGCACTGAACAAAACGGCGGGTACCAACAGGTGCCCGCCGATCATCAAATGCCATCAGAACTGACGAGGTTCGGGCGCCGACCACCCTCGAACTCTCCCCCATCATCGTGCGGCTGCTGACCGTCCTTCCGGGCCTCTTGTTCGCCGGCTCCATTTTCCTCATCTGCGAACTGTGCTTCTGGCAAATTGGCCTGTTCGCTACGCCGCGCGACACCGACTGACATCGGCTTGAAGGCGGTGACTGCTACCTATCACCGCAACAGACTTTGCCCTCCATCCACCCAGATCGGCGTGCCCGTCACATGTCTCGACGCCTTCGAGGCAAGAAACGCAATGACTTCGGCGACGTCTTCGACCGTGCCAGCCTCACCGCCCGTGAGTGGAATGTCGCCCTCCGGAAACTCGACCGGAACCTCCGTCTGCGCCTTCTTCCGCATGCTCGTATTGTCGTCGATCTCGGTCCCGATGGCACCCGGGCAGATGGCATTGATGCGGATGCCGTGCTGCCCAAGTTCGAGGGCGAGCTGCTGCACCATCGCGAACTGCGCCGCCTTGGTGGCAGAATAGGCGGTGGCACCAGGGCTGGTGAACGTGCGCGTCCCGTTGATCGAGGAAATGACGATGATCGATCCGCCACTCTTCTTCATGTGGCGAACGGTGTGATGTAGAGTGAGGTATGTCCCGCGCAAATTGACCGCAATCGTCTTGTCGAATTCATCGGGTTTGAGATCGTCGATGGGCGCCCAGGTTCCATTGATACCTGCATTGGCGACGACGATGTTGAGGGCTTTGCGTTCGCTGATTAAGCGGTCGATGGCTTTGGCCATCTCGTCTTCCTGGCTCACATCGGCAAGCAGCACCATTCCCTCGCCGCCAGCCGCACGGATTTCGGCGAGTGTCTCCTCTAGCTCGTCCTCCGTCCTGCCCAACAGGCCGACATAGGCACCGCCCCGCGCCAGCGTGAGCGCCGCACCCTTTCCGATGCCAGACCCGGCCCCCGTCACCAGTGCCGTTTGGCCCTCGTATTCAGCAAGGCTCATTTCTGCTTCCCCACATGTTCAGGCTTGTCCCCACGCTTGGTGGAAGCGAGTTCTTCGAGCTCTTTTTCCGTCATGCTCTTTTCCATGCTGCGGGATGCCCCCTTCAGATCGGAGACCTTGGCGTCGCCACGCTTGGCTGCCAGTGCAGCGCCCGCAGCCTTCTGTTGTGCTTTCGACTTCGCTGGCATTCGCTTCTCCGCTCGTCTCGCAAATTTCATGGGATGCGGCATGAAAACCGGTGAATGAGGGGAAAGTTCCTGACGGCTCGGAGCACCGGAACAAAGGCGGGCGGTTGCGAATTAAGCTGCGCAACTCCAGACATCAGAGGATCAGATGGACGCCAAGAGCACGCATTTTCATGTCACGCCGGGCCAGTGGCACCAACTCGGCGCGTGCTTCGATGGAGAGGGTACCAACTTCGCTCTCTTTTCCGCTCACGCCGAGCGTGTCGAACTCTGCCTGTTCGACGAAAGCGGCAGCGTCGAGATCGCCCGCATCGAGCTTCCGGAATACACCAACGAAATCTGGCACGGCTATCTGCCGGGCGTAAAACCGGGACAGCTTTACGGTTACCGGGTGCATGGCCCCTACGATCCTGAGAATGGTCACCGCTTCAACCCGAATAAACTGCTGCTCGACCCTTACGCGCGCGAAATCGTCGGCGACTACGCCTGGTCGAATGCGCATTTCGGTTACGACCTGGATGCGGAAGAGAAGGACCTGTCCTTCAACACGTTGGACAGCGCGTCCTGCTCCCCGAAATGTCGTGTTGTTGATCCCGACGAGAGCCGGATTTCAAACAGCTTCACGCGCATTCCATGGGCAGAGACCATCGTTTACGAAACCCACGTCAAGGGCTTCACCAAATTGCATCCGGCGATACCGGAAAACCTCAGAGGTACATTTGAAGGCCTCGGCCACAAGGCAGCCGTCGACTATGTGAAGAGCCTCGGCATCACGTCGATCGAGCTTCTGCCTGTGCACGCCTTCCCCGATGATAGCCACTTGATGGACAAGGGCCTGCAGAACTACTGGGGCTACAACACCATCGGCTTCTTCTCCCCCGCCAGCCGCTACTACGGACCAAAGGGTCTCATCGGCTTCCGCGACATGGTGCGCGCCTTCCATGATGCCGGCATCGAGGTCATTCTCGACGTCGTCTACAACCACACCGCCGAAGGCAATGAGCTGGGGCCGACGCTCTCCTTCAAGGGCATCGACAACTTCTCCTACTACCGCACCCTACCGGACCAGCACCGCTACTACATCAACGACACCGGCACCGGAAACACGGTCAACACCTCCCATCCCCGGGTTCTCCAGATGGTGATGGACAGCCTGCGCTACTGGGCCGAGGAAATGCATGTCGACGGCTTCCGCTTCGACCTCGGTACGATCCTTGGTCGCGAACCCGATGGTTTCGACCAGCGCGGCGGCTTCTTCGACTCCGTAACGCAGGATCCGGTCCTGTCGAAAGTCAAGCTGATCGGTGAGCCCTGGGACATCGGTCCCGGCGGCTATCAGGTCGGCGGCTTCCCACCAGGCTGGGCCGAGTGGAATGACAAATACCGGGACTCGTCCCGCGAGTATTGGCTAAATGCCGACAACACTTCCCAGGATTTCGCTGCCCGCCTCCTGGGCTCCGGCGACATCTACGATTTGCGCGGCCGCCGCCCCTGGGCAAGCGTCAACTTCATCACCGCCCATGACGGCTTCACATTGAACGATCTGGTCTCCTACGACCAGAAGCACAATGACGCCAATGGCGAGGACAACAAGGACGGCCACGACCACAATCGCAGCCATAACTACGGCCATGAAGGACCGACCGACGACGCAGAGATCAACGCGATCCGCGAGCGCCAGAAGCGCAACTTCCTGGCGACGTTGTTCTTCTCGCACGGCACTCCGATGTTGCTCGCCGGAGACGAGTTCGGTCGCTCGCAGATGGGCAACAACAACGGCTATTGCCAGGACAGCGAAATCAGCTGGCTGCACTGGGAAGATCTGCCAGAGTCCTGCGAAGACCTGAGGGAATTCAGCAGCCGTGTGATTGCGCTCCGCAAGACCCAGCCGCTGCTGCGTCGTGAGAGCTGGCGCGACGGCACCATCATCGACTGGTACAATGTCGGAGGCGGCCATCAGGAGGCGGAGCACTGGCTCGATGGCAACCCACTGGCGCTGAAACTCCAGCGTCAGGATCTTGAAGCGGAAGACGGTGCCTGGCCGGAAGTCTTGATGCTGTTCAACCCGGTTGGGGAGGACATTGATTTCAGCCTTCCCGATACCGGCGGCGGCAACTGGCTGCTTGAGCTGAGCACGTTCGACGTCGAGCGGCACGGCGATATCGCCGAGGAGGGCAAGCCTTTCCGCCTTGAGGCCAGATCTCTCGCGCTCTTCCGGCGTGCCTGATCTGCTCGATTGGGCCTGTCAGGCGCGTTGAAGCAACTCGAAATCGTAAAGCTGCCCGGCAACTGAAATACGCCGGGCAGAGATGACCACGGGCACAACATTGCCCGCCGCATCCCGGATCTCTCCCCGCATTCCGACATAACCACCATCGCGGTCGAGCAGCATCAGACGCTCGACCCGGGCCTCGCTGCCGGAGACGACACCGGAGGCAACCATCTCGCTGCCCCGGATCTCGTCCCAGCTTTTGCCAACGAGATCGAGATAGGCCTGATTGACCCGGACGTAGCGCGAGCTCTTCTGGCCGATGCTCGAGATCGAGAAGGCGACCGGGGAAAGTTCGAACAGCGCCTGGATGACAGGCCCGGAGAGTGCGTTTGTCTCAGCCTGTTCGATGATCTCGCGGGAAAGGACCTTGTCGTCGCCGCTGGACCCAATCTCGTAGTCGGCTGGCATGGCCAGTTCGTCACGCAGGATGGCCACGAAACGCCAAAGATCGATCTCGAGAAACTGCGGCTTGTGGCTATCGTCCAGATGCTCGAGCCGAGCCGGCAGTTTGTCGATGGCATCCGACAGACGCTGCATCTCGCGGTCATTGCGCGCGCCTGCCAGCAGGCTTTTCAACTTGCCGAGTGCAATATCGTAGAGGATCGCATAGGCATCTTGCAGCTTTACAGACCGCTCAGCCTCGACCTCGTCCACAGGGCGCGAGCCATCTGCAACCGGCAGGTCTTCGAGCAAGGCCCAGATGTTGCGCTCCTCGGGACACTCCTCCTGCTTGGCGGTTCCAAGCGGGGCGTAGCGGATGAGACTGAGGATTGTATCGACACCGAACTGGTTCACGTCGGATGAGACGACACTGCCGTCCGGACCAACCTCGAGTGCGGTGATACGGCTCGGTCCGCCATTGTCGTCGAAATAGACGCAAACCTCTGAGACATGCTCGGGAAATTCAAGCCAGGGGTGCTCGTTGCGAAACGCCTCGAGCGCTGAGTGGTCGAGCACTGTTAGGGCATACATGACGCTTCCTCCACAACCGGCCGTGGTGCAAACCACCTCATCCTGCCTCCTCAAGCAGGAATCGCCTGACGTCAGCATAAAGCAAACATACGGGCTTCTGAACGTGTTTCTAGGCCCCGACAAGTGTATGAATGTTTAAGCTGGAATCCTGGAGTTCCGACAGTGTCGCAAGAATGCGACAGGCCGGCGCCCATACCCATCAATGGGTGGGGGGCACCGGCCTGCTTGGCTCGATTGGGAGATCAGAAGAACGCCTGAATACCGGTCTGGGCACGACCAAGAATGAGCGCATGCACGTCATGCGTGCCCTCATAGGTGTTCACGGTTTCCAGGTTCTGCGCATGGCGCATGACATGGTATTCGATCTGGATGCCGTTGCCGCCATGCATGTCGCGGGCCATGCGGGCGATGTCGAGCGCCTTGCCGCAGTTGTTGCGCTTGACGATCGAGATCATCTCCGGCGCGAACTGGTGTTCGTCCATCAGCCGACCGACGCGCAGCGAACCGAGTAGACCAAGTGCGATCTCCGTCTGCATGTCGGCGAGCTTCTTCTGGAAGAGCTGCGTGCCGGCCAGCGGCTTGCCGAACTGTTTGCGGTCAAGGCCATACTGGCGGGCGCGGTGCCAGCAATCTTCGGCCGCACCAAGAACACCCCAGGAGATACCATAGCGGGCGCGGTTCAGGCAGCCGAAGGGCCCCTTGAGGCCGGATACGTTTGGCAGAAGCGCACCTTCACCGACTTCAACGCCATCCATGACGATCTCGCCGGTGACCGAAGCGCGCAGCGAAAGCTTGCCGCCGATCTTCGGCGCCGACAGACCCTTCATGCCCTTTTCGAGGATGAAGCCACGGATCTCGCCGCCATGCGCCTCCGACTTCGCCCAGACGACGAAGACATCGGCGATCGGGGAATTCGAGATCCACATCTTGGCGCCGCGCAACCGGTAACCGCCCTCGATCTTTTCGGCGCGAGTCTTCATGCCACCCGGATCCGAGCCAGCATCCGGTTCGGTCAGGCCGAAGCAGCCGATGAGTTCGCCGGAGACGAGGCCCGGCAGATACTTGTCCTTCTGCTCCTCGGAGCCATAGGCATAGATCGGATAGATGACCAACGACGACTGGACGCTCATCATCGAGCGATAGCCGGAATCGATACGCTCGATCTCACGTGCGACGAGGCCGTAGGAAACGTAGTTAGCGCCGGCGGCACCATATTTCTCCGGCAGCGTGACACCGAGAAGCCCGGCCTGCCCCATCAGTCGGAAAAGCTCCGGCTCGACCGTTTCACCGAGATAAGCGTCGGAGACCCGCGGCGCGAGCTCGGCCTGCGCAAAGGCTGCCGCTGCATCCTGGATCATCCGTTCGTCCTCGTTCAGGACCTCGGACATCAGGAAAGGATCACTCCAGGAAAAGGGCTGCATCTCGCTCATCGGTCTCATCCATTTGTTTCGTTATCCCAGATTCCTCATGACTGAGTAGAATTCAAGCCATGTTTACTCATGTTGCTATTAGGTCTATTCATATCGCATGCTCACACACCAACGCCGTTTCCTGCCCTCCACCAGCGCGCTTGCCGCCTTCGATTCCGTCGCGAAGCTCGGCAGCTTTTCGGCTGCGGCCAATGAACTGGCACTGACGCAAGGTGCCATCAGCCGCCAGATTGGCTTGCTGGAGGACCAGCTGGGCGTCCGGCTCTTCGAGCGCACCAACAGGGGCGTGGAGCTGACCTCGATCGGCCGCACTTATGCCAAGGGTATCGGCGACGCACTGGCCACGATCCGCACACTCTCGCTCGAAGCCATGGCCACCCGTGATGACACCCATCTGCGGCTCGCCATCCTGCCGACCTTCGGCACCCGCTGGCTGATGCCGCGCATGCCGGATTTTCTCTCGAAGAATCCGGCGATCATCATGGACTTCGCAACCCGCATCGGCCAGTTCGATTTCGAGGGGTCGGGTCTCGATGCAGCCATCCATATCGGCGAACCGAACTGGCCCGGCACGGATTGCCAGTTTCTGATGCATGAAATGGTGGCCCCCGTCTGCAGTCCTACTTTCCTCGCGGAAAACCCCGTGAAGCGGCCTGAAGACCTGCTGACAAAGCCCCTGTTCGATATGGCCTCGCGTCCACGCGCCTGGGAACAGTGGTTCGCGAGCCTCGACATCGGCGAAGGCCGAGGCGGCGGCATGCGCTTCGAGCAGTTCTCCAACGTCGTCCAAGCCTGCCATGCTGGCCTTGGCATTGCGCTGGTCCCGACCTTCCTGATCGAGCCGGAACTGGCGAGTGGCCAGCTCGTCCGCGCCTGGGATCACGAGGTCAAAAGTGCGAGCGCCTACTACCTCGTTCGCCCCTTGTCGAAGATGGCCTATGGGCCGGCCAGCACCTTCGCAGCCTGGATCCTGGAGCAAGCGAAAGCCTTCAGCGAGCGACGCCCGACAAGCGGTTGAAGAGCACCCAGAAATGACTCTCGACCTGTGTCCTGTGCCGATTGACAACCTATTGTCATGAGCAAAGACTACCCTTCGAAAGCCATGATCAGGCTCGGAGGGGACCATGTTCACACACCGTTTTTCGGGATTTCTCGCACTCGCGCTGGCTCTTGTCCCGATATCCCTTCCAGCTTCCGCACAGGATATGCGCACCATCGAGCGCATCGATGATGCCGACTATTTCGGCTTCGATCTCAGGACGGAAAAGAATGTCTCCATCGATGAATGCGAGGCAAGCTGCATCGGCGACGCGTCCTGCCGGGCCTTCACTTACAATCCGAAGGTCAACTGGTGCTTCCTCAAGTCCGATTATGACCAGCTGAACAGTTTTCCAGGCGCGATCGCGGGCCGCATCGTCGTCCAGACCGCCGAGGAAGACATCGGCGCCCCGCCGGCACTGCCTTTTGTTTCGGAATACCTGAAGACTGAAGCTCGCAACCAACGCGACAATCTCGCGGTCGTGCCAGACCAGGAGGGGCTCGGACGCGACGCCCTCATCGAAACCGGTCGCGCGGCGTTCACTGGCGGTAATATCGACTACGCCATCGCCTCGATGAAAGGCGCCCTGTCGGCCGATCCCGATGATCAGGCCTTGTGGCTTGAACTGGCCCGCATGGCAAACACCGTGACCGGCAATTATTCCATGGCCAATGAAGGGGCGATGGCCTCGATCAACGGCTATCTGCTGACCCGTGGCGCCACGACCCGCGCCGACGCCTTGGCCACGCTCGCCAAGTCACTGGAAAACAGCGAGAACTGGCGTCCGGCCCTGAGTGCCTACAAGGCAAGCCTCGAACTCGCGTCGAACGCCGAAGTGCGCGCCGCCTTCGAAGACCTTCGCTCCCGCCAGGGCTTCCGCGTCGTCAACAACACGGTCGATTCCGACAGCGCCTCGCCGCGCGCCTGCGTCGAATTCTCCGAACCGCTGGTCAAGCGCGGCGTCGACTACTCGTCCTTTGTCACCCTCGACGGCAAGACGCCGAAGGCGCTCGAAGCGAAGAACAACCAGATCTGCGTCGAAGGCCTGGAGCATGGCGGTCGCTACCGCCTCGCACTGCGCGCCGGCCTGCCCTCGTCGGTTGACGAAAATCTGGAAGCCCCGGCCGAGCTTGAGCTTTACGTCCGCGATCGCAGTTCTACGGTGCGCTTCACCGGCGACGCCTTCGTTCTTCCCTCCTCCGCGCGCCAGGGCATTCCGCTGGTCTCGATCAACAGCGAAAGCGCCAATCTCGAACTCTACCGGATAGGCGACCGCAACATCGCTCCGCTTCTGGCCGCCTCGCAGTTCCTGACCCAGATGGACGGCTACACTGCCGGGCGCGTCAAGGACGAGATCGGCGAACTTGTCTGGCAGGGCTCGGTCGAGATCGCCAACGAACAGAACAAGGAAGTCGTCACCAGCATTCCGCTGCAGGAAGCGCTGCCCACCCGCAAGCCCGGCATCTATGTGATGACCGCCGTCTCGCCGACTTCCGTGAACGAGAACTGGGACAGCCGCGCAACGCAATGGTTCGTCGTCTCCGACATCGGCCTCTCGACCTTTGCCGGCAGCGACGGGCTGCATGTCTTTGCCCGTTCGCTCGCATCGGCTAGCCCGCTTGCCGATATCGAGCTGCAGCTGATTGCCAAAAACAACGAGATCCTGGCAACCGCCACGACTGACGCAGACGGCCGCGCCCGCTTCGATGCCGGTCTCGTCCGCGGCGGCGCGGCATTGGCACCGGCCGTCATCGCAGCCCGCAGCGGTGCCGACGACAACGTCTTCCTCGACATGACCCGCGCTGGCTTTGACCTCTCCGACCGTGGCGTCACCGGTCGCCCGGCACCGGGCCCGGTCGATATCCTCGCCTGGACCGAGCGTGGCATTTACCGCCCTGGCGAAACCGTGCATGCGGCAGCTCTGACCCGCGACACCAATGCCGATGCCATTTCCGGCCTGCCGCTGACTTTCCTCTTCTCGCGACCGGATGGTGTCGAGTTCCGCCGCATGGCGGTATCAAGCGAGACACTCGGTGGTTATGCCGTCGATCTGCCCGTCCTGGCCAATGCCATGCGCGGCACCTGGACAGTCGCAATCCACACCGACCCCAAGAAGCCGGCGATCGCCCAGTCGACCTTCCTCGTCGATGACTTCGTACCGGATCGACTCGATCTCAAACTGTCCAGCGAAGCAAAGGCGATCTCGCCTGAGGCACCCGTGACGGTGTCCGCCGATGGTCGTTACCTTTACGGCGCACCGGCAGCAGGCCTTACGCTCGAAGGCGAAGTCGTCATTCGCCCGACAACAAGCCATCCTGACTTTGATCGCTACAGCTTCGGCCTGGCGGACGAAGAAGGCATCGAGGATATGCGTGTCCCGCTCGAAGGCCTTGAAGCACTGGATGGCGACGGTCTCGCCAGCATCGACGTCTCCCTGACCGACCTGCCTTCGACAACGCGGCTCCTGAATGCCGACGTGGTGCTGCGTCTGCGCGAAGGCGGTGGCCGCGCTGTTGAGCGCAAACTGAGCCTGCCGGTCACGCCGGAAGGCCCTATGATTGGCATCAAGCCGGAATTCGAGGGCGATCTCGCCGAAAACACCAATGCCGGCTTCAACCTGATCGCCCTTGGCCCCGAGGGTGAGCGCCAGGCGCTGCCGGCTGCACGCTGGAAGCTGATCAAGCTGGAGCGGAACTACCAGTGGTACCGCGACGGCTCGTCCTGGCGTTACGAACCGATCACCACGACCAAGCTGGTGGCCGATGGCACCACAGACATTGCTGCCGATGGCACGCCGCTCTCGGTACCCGTCACATGGGGCAGCCACCGTCTGGAGGTCGAACAGGGCGGCGCGGTCACCAGCGTCGATTTCGATGCCGGCTGGTTCGTCACCGCAAGCTCCACCGAGACGCCGGATGCCTTGGAAATCGGCCTCGACAAGCCCTCCTATCAGGTCGGCGACACCGCAAAGCTGAAGATCTCACCGCGCTTTGCCGGCCAGGTGATCGTAACCTCCGGCACGGATGCTCTGATTTCCACCCAGGTTGCCGATGTGCCGGCCACAGGCGCGGAAATCGAGATACCCGTGACTGCGGATTTCGGCGCCGGCGCCTATGTGACCGCGACACTTTTCCGTCCGGGTGATGCCGAGGAAAGCCGCATGCCGGCGCGTGCGATCGGCATTGCCTGGCTCGCCGTCGATCCGGGCGCCGACAAGCTTGCGATCAAGCTTTCACCGCCGGAAAAGACGCTGCCCCGCCAGCCGCTCGAAATCCCGGTGGAAGTCACCGGGGCTGGCATCGGCGAGGAAGCCTATGTGATGGTCGCCGCCGTCGACGTCGGCATCCTCAACCTCACCCGGTACGAGACACCCGATCCGGAAGGCTACTACTTCGGCCAGCGCCGCCTGGGTCTTGAATTGCGCGACCTCTATGGCCGCCTGATCGATGGCTCGCTGGGCGCAACCGGACGTCTGCGCACCGGTGGTGACGGCGGCCAGGTTGCGCTGCAGGGCAATCCGCCGCGCGAAAAGCTCGTGGCCTTCTTCTCCGGACCCGTGAAGCTCGATGCAGATGGCAAGGCAACCGTCTCCTTCGATATCCCGCAGTTCAATGGCACCGCGCGTGTCATGGCATGGGCCTGGTCGAAGACCGGCGTCGGCCATGGCGAGACGGACGTGATCATCCGCGATCCGGTCGTCGTGACGGCAAGCCTGCCGAAGTTCCTCGCCCCAGAAGACCAGAGCACCCTGCGCCTTGATATCGCGGCGACAGACGCGCCATCAGGAACCTACACGCTCGCCGTCACCGGCAACGGTTCGGTCAGTGTCGGCGGCGCGGAAAGCCAGGAAGTTGCGCTGACCGCAGGTGAGACCACCACCGTCACACTGCCGCTCACCGCCAACACACCCGGCGATGGCGCAATCGACATTGCCCTGTCCGGCGCCGATGGCATCGCCGTCGGTCAGTCTCTCGATCTCCCCGTGCGCCCGGCAACCCTGCCGATCACCGAGCGGCAGGTCATTGCGCTCGCACCGGGCAAGAGCCTGACTGTCGACGGCGACCTGCTCGCCGACAGCCTGCTGCAGGGTGCCTCGGTCAGCCTCAATGTTGCCCGCGCAGACGGGCTCGACGTTCCCGGCCTGTTGATGGCGCTCGACCGCTACCCCTATGGCTGCGCCGAACAGACCACCAGCCGCGCGCTGCCGCTTCTCTACTTCGATGAACTGGCCAAGCTCTCCGGCCTGCCGGAAGACGAGGCGATCAACAAGCGCGTTCAGGATGGCATCCTGCGTGTACTCGCCTATCAGTCGTCAAGCGGCTCCTTCGGCCTCTGGGCACCGGGTTCTGAAAGCCTCTGGCTCGACGCCTATGTCACCGACTTCCTGACCCGTGCCCGCGAACAGAAGTACGACGTGCCGGAGGAAGCCTTGGTCCAGGCGCTGCAGAACCTGCAGAACCGCATCGCCTATGACAACGACATCCGCACGCGCGGCAACGAGATTGCCTATGCCCTCTACGTGCTCGCCCGCAGCCGCAAGGCTTCGCTGAGCGATCTGCGCTACTACGCCGATACGATGCTGGGTGATTTCCCCACACCCCTCTCCAAGGCGCATCTGGCAGCGGCATTGTCGCTCTATGGCGACAGCGAACGGGCAAACGGCGTCTTCCTCGATGCAGCCGGCATGAGTGAGCAGGCCCGCCTGACGCCGGTCAGCTTCTCCCGCTCCGACTATGGCTCGGCATTGCGTGATGCAGCCGGTGTCCTGGCCCTTGCCGCCGAAAGCCGACCGGTTCCGCCTGTCGTGCCGATCCTGGCAAAGGTCGTGGCCGACGAATGGAAGGCGAAGCAGACGCTCAGCACTCAGGAACAGACCTGGATGCTGCTCGCCGCCCGCGCGCTCCAGCAGGACGACAACGGTCTGAAGCTCGATGTGAACGGCGCCGAAAAGACCGGCGCCTATGCAGCCACCATCCCAGGCGACGCCCTGCTGCAGGCGCCGATGACGCTCACCAATACCGGGCTTGATCCGGTCAGTGCGGCGATCACGACGGTAGCAGCCCCGGTCGAACCGCCCGCAGCCGGTGGCGAAGGCTTCGAGATCACCAAGACCTATTACGGTCTCGACGGCGAGGAGGCCAACGTCACCGAAGCGATCCAGAACGAACGTTATGTTGTGGTGCTGGAAGTGACCGAGGAAGACGAGTGGCCGGCGCAGCTGCTGGTGACCGATCTGCTTCCGGCGGGGTTCGAAATCGACAATCCGGGCCTGGTCGACAGCGCCGCCTTGGCGAACTTCGACTGGATCGGCCAGACCGAAACCGCCCATCTTGAGTTCCGCAGCGACCGTTTCGTGGCAGCGATCAATCGCGGCGAAGGCGAGAACGGCACGATCACTCTGGCCTATGTCGTCCGCGCGGTCACGCCGGGCACATATGACCTGCCGGCAGCGAGCGTCGAAGACATGTATCGCCCGCAGCTGTCGGCGCGCACGGCAGCGGGTGCGATGACGGTCTCGACCGCACCCTGATGGGTCGGGCGAGGCGCATCGGGATCAGCATCGGGGCGGTCGCCATCGCGGCCACCGCTTCGCTCGCTGGGCTCGATTGGGCAGACAGAAACTACCCTCCCCCGCTGGACGCGGCGCGGGAGGTGTCGACCGAAATCCTCGATCGCGATGGCCAACTGTTGCGCGCCTTCGCGACCCGGGAGGGTCTCTGGCGGCTCGAAACCACTGTCGATGACGTGGACCCGGCCCTGCTTCGCATACTGGTCGCCTATGAGGATCGGCGTTACGAAAACCATTCCGGCGTCGATGTTCTGGCGCTTGGTCGCGCCGCCTGGCAGCTTGCCGCCAACGGCCGCATTGTCTCCGGCGCCTCGACGCTTTCCATGCAGGTCGCACGCCTGATCGAGCCGCGCCGGGAACGCTCGCTGACGGCAAAGCTCATCCAGATCGCCCGCGCGATCCAGATCGAGCGACGCCTGTCGAAGACGGAAATCCTCAACCTCTATCTCACCCACGCCCCCTATGGCGGCAATCTCGAAGGTGTGCGCGCGGCAAGCCTCGCCTGGTTCGGCAAGGAACCCAAACGCCTGTCGACAGCGGAGGCAGCTCTCCTCGTCGCGCTGCCCCAGCTGCCGGAAAAGCGTCGCCCGGACCGCTACCGCGACAATGCGTTCGAAGCCCGCAAACGGGTTCTGGAACGAGCGCGAGAGGCCGAAGTCGTTGATGAGACGGAGGTCGAGCTGGCGCTGAACGCGTCGCTCCCGACCGTGCGGCGTCAATTACCGGCGCTAGCGCCACATCTCGCCGAAGCCGCACGCCGCAAGGCACCCGAGGCCAGCACCCACCAGACCACCATCCTGCGACCGGTACAGGAGACCCTGGAAAAGGTGGCGCTCGAAGCGGTCCGCAAGCTCGACCCCAAGGTCTCGCTTGCCTTGCTGATGGCCGATGCCACGACCGGCGAAATCGTCGCCGAAGTCGGCGCCGCCGATTATTTCGACGCATCCCGCTCCGGCTGGATCGACATGACGCGTGCCGAGCGCTCGCCCGGCTCGGCGCTGAAGCCGTTCATCTACGGGCTTGCCTTCGAGCAGGGGCTGGTGGCACAGGAAACGATTGTCGAAGATCGTCCGGCCGACTTCTTTGGCTACCGCCCGAAGAATTTCGACATGCACTACCAGGGCGATGTCAGCATTCGCCAGGCGCTGCAGCTGTCGCTCAATGTGCCAGCCGTTCGCCTGCTCGATGCCGTCGGCCCCTCACGCCTGACGGTGCGCCTGCGCCGCGCTGGTGTAACGCTGAAACTCCCGCCGAACGAGGCTCCAGGGCTGGCGATTGCGCTTGGCGGTGCGGGCATCACGCTAAAGGATCTTGTTCAGCTTTATGCAGGGCTCGCCAATCGCGAGCAGCCGGTGCGGCTCGGAGACGGCATCCGCGACAAGGCCGAACTGATCGACGAACAGCCCCTCTTCGAACCCTCAGCCGCCTGGACGGTGGCCGACGTGCTCGGCGACGTCCTGCCGCCAACCGGCAGCCCGCCCGCCGGCATCGCCTACAAGACCGGCACGAGCTACGGCTACCGTGACGCCTGGTCGGTCGGCTATGACGGTCGCTATGTCCTCGGCGTCTGGATCGGCCGCCCGGACAACGCTGCCGTCCCCGGCATCTCGGGCTATCAGACCGCCGCGCCGATCCTCTTCGAGGCCTTCGCCAAGTCGGGGCTTGCGGGCACGGCCCTGCCCCGTGCGCCGACAGGCGCCATCCGCATCGCCGCTTCCGAGCTGCCGCAGTCCCTGCGCCGTTTCTCCGTTGACCCGAACGGCCTCATCTCCGTCTCGGCCCGTGAGCGCCCGCCGCAGATCGTCTATCCGCTCGAAGGTTCGGTGCTGGAGCTCGGCAAAGGGCCGGACGGAGAAGCCTTGCCCGTCGTCATGAAAATGCAGGCCGGTCGGGCGCCATTCCGCTGGCTGGTCGACGGCAAGCCGATGAGCGACAACACCCGTCGACGAACCGGCGAGTGGCACCCGGAGGGCTCAGGGCAATCGACGCTGACGGTCATTGACGCCGAAGGAAGAGCAGCCTCTGTAAACGTCTTCATCCGGAACTGATGGGCCTCGAGCATCACGCCCGTGATCCAGTCGTGCTCCCGCGCCGTAGAAATCTCCGTCAACCAATTCGAACGGGAGATCTTCATTATGACCAGCAGCTTGCGCGCCGGATTGATCACGCTCCTGACGCTCGCCTTCGCCATTCCCTCGGCAATGGCCAACGAGCGCTTCACAGCCAATGACATCAAGGGCGAGATCATCGGCAAACGCATTTACCTCGCCGTTCCCTTCGGCGGTGAATTCCCGCTCAATTACCGCCTTGATGGCCAGGTCGACGGATCAGGTGAAGCCCTCGGCCTCGGCCGTTTTGCCAAGCCGAACGACAAGGGCAAATGGTGGATCAAGGGCGACCGCCTGTGCCAGCAGTTCACCAGCTGGTACAAGGGTGCACCGATGTGCTTCGAGCTGATCCGCACCGGTGACAAGCGCCTGAAGTGGATCCGCGACAACGGCGAAACCGGCACGGCCCGCATCGGCAGCAGCATCTGACACTGCTTGCCGCTCATGCTACGGATCCCTATTCTGTCCGAATTGGAGATTGGGGACCCAGATGGCAGACTTGAAGGACCGACCGATCGGCGCGACCGCCAGTCTCGGCAAAACCGGCTATCCGGCCATTCGCTCGATGACCGGCGGCGAACTGGAAATCGTCACGGGGCCCACTCAGCCGGGCTTCAATCCGCTCGACTTGCTCCTAGCCTCGCTCGCCGCCTGCATGAGCATGAGCGCCCGCATCGCCGCCCGCGAAATCGGCCTTGCGCACAGCTTCCAAGGCGTGGTCGTGGCGGTCAGCGGTGAAAAGGCCGCCAACGAGCCATCCCGCTTTATCGGCTTCACGGTAGAATTCGTCTTCCAAGGCGCACTCGATCTGGAGCAGCAACAGGCGATCGCCCACCGCGCAGAAGAAATCTGCACCGTCAGCAACAGTCTTGCCGTGCGTCCGACCTTGGTGATCGGCAAAGCCTAGCAGCAACCACGAACCCGCAATCTTGAGGCGTCATGAGATATCGCCGCGGTATTCGTTTCCCTTCGGACACGATTGCGACGGCGCCATTTTCGGATGCACCGCCTTTTCGCAATACGATCAACTATGGCGCCCCGCCTGCCTTAAATCTTGACGTTTGAGCAATGTTCGTTAACAAGAACGTGAGGCGCCGTGATTTCAGCATCACCGCGTCTGAACCTGGTGCCGGGCCCCTCTGGCGAGAGTTTACGGCGCTCTCGTGATGTCGGTACCGCCAGCAATTTGAGCCGGCGGATTCTATAAAAATGAACAATTCGATCATGCTTCATGCGAAGGCGTGCAGGGCGCTTCGCATCTCCACTCTGTCTCTGTCCTCCAGCCAGGAGGAACGCACGTGAGCACGGCAGCAGCAACCGGTGGAAGCTCCACCCTCGGCTATTTCCGCTGGGCCTTCATCGTCACGGCGATCGGCCTCATCCTCGGCGGCGTTCTCGGCTGGCAGTCGACCGGCACGATCGCCGGCATGGCAACCGTCTTTTTCATCTGCGCAGTTCTGGCGGTCCTTGAAATCTCGCTGTCCTTCGACAACGCGATCGTCAACGCCAACAAGCTGAAGGACATGACCCCCGTCTGGCAGCAGCGCTTCCTGACCTGGGGCATCATCATCGCCGTCTTCGGCATGCGCATCGTGTTCCCGCTTCTCATCGTGGTCATCGCCGCCCAGATCGGGCCAATCGAAGCGATCATCCTGGCAGCGCGCGAGCCGGCAGAATATGCCCGCATCATGAACGACGCGCATCTTCCGATCGCGGCGTTCGGCGGCACCTTCCTGATGATGGTCGGCCTCACCTACTTCTTCAACAATGAGAAGGACGTGCACTGGATCGTGTGGCTCGAGAAGCACATGGCGCGCTCGGCCTCCATCAAGGGCATCGAGATCGCGCTCGTCTTGCTGCTGATCCTGCTGTTCTCGAACCTGCTCGAAGGCGAGGAATCGACGACCTTCGTTTATTCTGCCATCTACGGCCTAGTCACCTTCCTGGCCGTCGAAGTGCTGGGTGGATTGCTGGATGCCTCGCAGAAGACCATGAGCGAAGCGGCCAAGGGCGGCCTCGGCGCCTTCATCTATCTCGAAGTGCTCGACGCCAGCTTCTCCTTCGACGGCGTTATCGGCGCCTTCGCGCTCACGCAGAACCTCTTCATCATCGCCATCGGTCTTGGCATCGGCGCCATGTATGTCCGCTCGATGACCATCATGCTGGTCGAGAAGGGCACGCTGGCGGAATATCGTTATCTGGAACACGGCGCCTTCTACGCCATCCTGATCCTCTCGGTGATCATGTATGTGCAGACGCTGTTCCATATCCCGGAAGTGATCACCGGTCTCGGTGGCGCAGCCCTGATCGGTATCTCGCTTTGGTCGTCCATCAAGTACAACCGCGAAGAACGGGCGGAAGAGGAACGCCTCGCCCACGAAGCCGTGGCCGAGAACATCTGAGCGAATGCTTCGCGAACAATGAGAAAAGGCCGGCGTTTTCGCCGGCCTTTGCCATTTTAGAGACCGGATGCTCAGTCCGGCCCGACATCCGATCCTTGAGATCCGACCTTCGGCAGAGAGCCCGTTCCCGGCGTCTTCATCGGATCCTGCAATTCCGGCTTGTCGTGCGGCCCCGCCGCAGGCATCTCGTCTGCAGTTGTTTTGCCCTTTTCGGTCTGTTGCTTGTCGGCTGTATCAGCGTGATCGGTCATCGCAAGTCTCCTGTGTATGGGCACAAGAAACAGCCGGCGACCCAGCGAGGTTCCAGACAATCCGACGTGAGCTCTGGAAATCCGTAGAGACCGTTGCGGATGCTCGGAGATATGGCGCAGCAATCCAGACCGGCCTTGTGTCGCGACAAAGCTCTCCTACATCTCCTCAAACGCCAGGAGATACATAAGACGATGAACAGTTCAGAGCCACCAGACAGCGCGGCTCCCGAGGGCGGGGTGGCATCCAGAAGGCTTGCCCGCCTTCAGGCCCATGCGGCAGAAGCGGGATCGGTGAGCCTGGACGAGCTGATGTCGGCCATGGGCCGCAGCAGCATTGCATTTGCAATCCTCATCCTGTCTCTGCCGGCCCTCACCCCGATCCCCGGCCCCTTCGGTATGGTCTTCGGCAGCTGTCTGGCCATTGTCTCGATCCAGATCATTGCCGGCTTTCGCCGCATCTGGTTGCCAAAATTCCTCGGCCGCCGTCAGGTCTCCAGCGGCGTGATCGACGTGATGGTCCGATACACCGCCCCTTTGGTCGCCCGCGTGGAAACGCTGCTGCGCAAGAACCGCATGCGCCATCTCGCGGGTCCTCGCGCACAGGCCTTCCTCGGTGTGCCCGTGTTGCTCCTCGCCATCGCGGTGGCTCTGCCTATCCCCTTTGGCAATTTCCTGCCCGTGGCGGCATTGGTCATGATCGCACTTGGCCTCATGGAGCGTGACGGACTTGTCGCGATCCTCGGTGTTGCCATGGGCGTAATCGCACTCGGCGCATCCGGTGGTCTGGTCTATGCCGCAGCCCGTGGCTTGGGGTGGGCAATCGGCCCCTGAAACCATATCCGAAATATTTTTGGCTGATGGTGGAATAGGATCACGTTCAGCTCCGTATACTGGGGCATGACGACGAACTCGAACCCGTTCAATGTGATTGGCCAGCTCGCAGCCCTGCGACGCTACGCCCGTTCGCTCGTCAGGAATCCCGACGAGGCCGAAGACCTCGTCCATGATGCTCTTGTCCGCGCGCTGGAGCGCAAGTCGACGTTTCGCAGCAGCGGCAGCATCCGCAACTGGCTGATGTCGATCCTGCACAACACCCATATCGACCGGCTCCGCCGCAACCGTGCGGCCAATCGCCGTCACAACGCAGCCATGGAACTGTCCGAAACGGTAGCACCGGCAGGACAGGAACATTCGGTGAGGCTCGCCCAGGTGCGGGACGCCTTTCTGTCCTTGCCGGAAGACCAGCGCGAAGCCTTGCATCTCGTGGCCATCGAGGAGCTCTCCTATCAGGAGGCCGCCGATGTCCTGAACATTCCCGTAGGCACACTGATGTCCCGCGTCTCTCGCGCCCGCGCCCGTCTTCGGGCGATGGAAGGCGGCGAAGAGACGAGCGCTGTGCCACACCTCAGAATCGTTGGAGGAAACCCCGATGACCAGCAATGATCCCGTGATCGAGGCTGACTTGCACGCCTATGTCGACGACCAGCTGGATGTCGGCCGCCGTATCGAGGTTGAGGCCTATCTGTCGGAGAACCCGACGATTGCCGCCAAGGTGATGGCGGATCTGCGGGTGCGCGATGAGTTGCGGCTGGCGCTGGCCGGCATGCCGACAGGCGTCCGTCAGGAGACACGCGAGGCAGCACGGGTCCTGGAAAGCGCCTTGAACCGCCCTCGCACCTTCGACGTGATGCGGCGCGCAGCGTCGGTTGCGCTGTTAATCGGCGCCGGCTGGATTGCCCATGCCTGGATCGCGCCCGGCAGCATCGGCGAAGTGGTGGCCTCCGTGCCGCCGCCGCAATTCGTCGAGGAAGCCATGCGCGCCCATCAGACGGCAGAGCTGCGCGAGCAGATGTCGTCCCAGACGGAAGTGAGCCGTTTTGACCCGGCTGAGATCCGTTCGGCGACAGCGATCGTGCTGCCCACGATGCCGGCAGAATGGTCCGTGCGCGACGCACAGGTTTTCCCCTCCACCTACGGCCCGAGCGTCGAGCTCGAAGTGGAGCCCCAATCCGGCGAGAGGCTGTCCCTCTTCGCCGTCCGGCCTGGCAATTTCTCTGTTCAGCAGGTGCTGCTGAAGCAGGAAGGCCAGACCAACGCCGCCTACTGGCAGATCGGCGAGGTTGCCTACGCGCTGATCTCCGAATCCGAAAATGCGGACGAGCTGGCCGAACAGGCCCGCAAGCTTGCCCGTACCCTTTACTGATCCCAAGGAGGTAACTGACTATGGATCCTATCCAGAACCGCTTCGGCTACGGCGCTCAGGCCCAGTCCGCAGCAATCTTCGACGAAGGTCTGCGCAAGCATATGCTGCGCGTCTACAACTACATGGGCCTCGGTCTGGTCATCACCGGCATCGTCGCCTTCGTGGTTAGCCAGACGCCGGCGCTCTACGTGCCGATCTTCTCCACCCCGCTGAAGTGGGTCGTGATGCTGGCACCACTCGCCTTCGTCTTCTTCTTCTCGTTCCGCATCCACGCGATGTCGGCCGCAACCGCGCAAATGGCCTTCTGGGCCTTCGCAGCCGTGATGGGTCTGTCGCTGGCCTCGGTCTTCCTGGTCTTCACCGGAACCTCGATCGCACGTACCTTCTTCATCACCGCGACCATGTTCGGTGCGATGAGCCTCTACGGCTACACGACCAAGCGTGACCTGTCGAAGTTCGGCTCGTTCCTGATGATGGGTCTGATCGGTGTCGTCATCGCCTCGATCGTCAACATCTTCCTCGGCTCGAGCGCCCTGCAGTTCGCGATCTCGGTCATCGGCGTTGTCGTCTTCGTCGGCCTGACCGCCTGGGACACGCAGAACATCAAGGAACAGTATGCCGAAAACTACGACCAGGAGAGCCAGCAGAAGCTCGCCGTCTTCGGCGCCCTGTCGCTCTACCTCAACTTCGTCAACCTGTTTCAGCTGCTGCTGAGCCTCACTGGCCAGCGCGAAGAATAAGATAAAAACGCGTCGGGAGAACGCTTCAACAAGAAACGCCCGGGTTTTGCCCGGGCGTTTTCACGAGATGAGAATGAGATCCAGTTCAGACGATACCGCCGGAGCCGCCCTTGACCGCCGGACGCTCGGCCGCAACACGGCCCCGGTAGCCGCTGGCCCGGTAGGTCGCGACCGGATCGATCGCCCCGCCGGACCTCCGTCTTGCCTCGGCGAGGATTGGCTCGACATCGGTGCGATAAGCCCGCTTCAGTGTTTCGGATGCCATCAGCGCGTCGTTATCGGTCTGGTAGCCCTCAAGCGCTGCGCGATCGACCAGAAGCGCCTGCGCATAGGCACGGCGGATCTCGTTGGCGCTGGAAATCAGGCTCTCGATCGGGTCTGTCACGTTGTGGCTTTGGTCGATCATATGCGCTGGGTGGAAACCCTTCACACCCCGATGCTCCGCATCGACCAACTCGTTGAAGACGAGGAACAGACGGTAGGGTTCGACCGACCCGGCATCCAGATCGTCATCGCCATACTTCGAGTCGTTGAAGTGGAAGCCACCGAGCTTGCCGAACTGGATAAGCCGCGCAACGATCATCTCGATATTGGTGTTTGGCGCATGATGCCCGAGGTCGACCAGGCAATGGGCCTTCTCTCCCAGCGTCTGCGCGATAAGATAGTTCGTGCCCCAGTCCTGCACCACGGTCGAATAGAAGGCCGGCTCGTACATCTTGTGTTCGGAGAACAATCGCCAGTCGTCCGGAAGTGCCTTGTAGATGTCGCGCATCGCGTCGAGATAACGCTCGAACTGGCGGGTGAAGTTGCTCTGCCCGGGGAAGTTGGATCCATCACCGATCCAGACCGTCAGCGCCTTGGAGCCGAGTGCGGCACCCAGTTCGATGCATTCGATGTTGTGCTCGACGGCCTGACGGCGGGTCGCAGCGTCAACGTGGCTGAGGGAACCATATTTGTAGGAATGCGGCTGGTCAGGGCTGTCGGAGAAGGTGTTCGAATTCATCGCATCAAAGCCCAGTCCCAAAGCATTCGCCTTGGCCTTCAGCTCCTTCGGATCCGCCTTGTCCCAGGGGATATGCAGCGAGACGGTCGGCGTCGCCCGCGTCAACTGCTGGATGACGCCGCAATCATCGAGCTTGTCGAAGATGTGCCGCGGTTCTCCCTGTCCCGGAAAGCGGGCAAAACGCGTGCCGCCGGTACCGACGCCCCAGGAGGGTACGGCGACAAAGAAATCCGCGACCTTCGCGGTCACGCTCTCGATATCGATGGAGTTGCGCGCGAGTTTCTCGCCCAGCGCCTGAAAGTCGCTGCGGTGAGCCGCCTCGCGCCGCTCGTTTTCCGCCGCGACGATATCGACGGGAATTCGGATTTCGCTCATTCTTTCCTCCACCTCGCGCGAACGATTGTCATCGAAGCGCGTTTATCTGCAGTCTCAAATGAAAATCGGAGCCATCATGGACGTTCTTCGCATTCTGCTTGCCATCCTCCTGCCGCCACTCGGCGTTTTCCTCCAGGTCGGCATTGGCCTGCATTTCTGGCTGAACATCCTGCTCACGCTCTTCGGCTATATCCCGGGCATCATCCATGCCATCTGGGTGATCATCCGCAAGTAGGATCCCGCCGCGGCGCATGCGCCGCGACGGCTTGGGAGATCAGCGCGGGAAGCTCTGCGCATTGCCGGCATCGACATTGATGATGTTGCCGGTGGATTTCGCCGAGAGATCGGAGGCGAGGAAGTAGATCGCCTCCGCAATGTCTTCCGGGAAGACATTCAGCTTCAGCATCGAGCGGTTACGGTAGTGCTCCTCAAGATCGGTAACTTCGATCTTCGAGGAGGCCGCACGCTGCTCGCGCCATTCGCCATTCCAGATCTTCGACCCGCGCAGAACCGCATCCGGATTGACCGTGTTCACCCGGATGCCGGCATCTGCGCCTTCAAGCGCCAAGCAGCGGGCGAGATGGATCTCGGCTGCCTTTGCGGTGCAATAGGCGGAAGCGTTCGGCGATGAGGCAAGACCATTCTTCGAGGCAACGAAGACAACGTTGCCACCGAGGTTCTGACGCCGGAACAGACGGAAGGCTTCGCGCGACACGAGGAAATACCCGGTGGCCAGGATGCTGATGTTCTTGTCCCACATCGCAAGCGTCGTGTCTTCGACCGGCGCCGACGAGGCGATCCCGGCATTCGACACGAGAATGTCGACACCGCCGAATTCCACACAGGCCTCTGCAAAGGCCCGGATAACCGCGTCCTCGCGGGTCACGTCGAGCTGTGCCGAGCGCACAACATCCGCACCATGCCGCTTGGAGAAATCCGCGACTGTCTGGTCGAGTGCTGCCGCATCGATATCGGCCAGAACCACGCAGGCGCCCTCCGCCATCAGACGGTCTGCCGTTGCCCGGCCAATACCACCGGCACCACCGGTGACGAAGGCAACACGGCCCGCGAGGCTCTTCGGCTTCGGCATGCGCTGCAGCTTTGCTTCTTCGAGCAGCCAGTATTCGATGTCGAAGGCTTCCTGCTCAGGCAGCCCCTGATACTCAGAGACCGTCGAGGCACCACGCATCACGTTGATCGCATTCACATAGAACTCACCAGCAATGCGGGCCGTCGCCTTGTCCTTGGCAAAGGACAGCATGCCAACACCGGGAACCAGGAAGATGACCGGGTTCGGATCGCGGATCGCAGGCGAATTGTCGTGTTTGCAGGTCTCGTAATAGCGGGTGTAGTCGGCGCGATACGCTTCGAGCGCCTTGTCTAGACCTGCAAGAACTGCATCGACATCCGGCTTTGCCGGATCGAAATCGACGATCAGCGGTCGGATCTTGGTGCGCAGGAAATGGTCAGGGCAGGATGTGCCCAGCGCGCCGAGCGGCTGCAGATGGCTGGAATTGACAAATTCAAGCACGGCATCCTGATCGTCGAAATGGCCGAGCTTGCGCTCGCCCTTGCCGATACGGCCGCGGATCTCCGGCATCAGGCGCGCGGCAATCGCGCGGCGTTCCTCTGCCGGCAGGCTCTTCGACACTGCACCGCCGAAGATCGTCTTGCCCTCGGTTTCCTTGGCAAACCACTCGATCGCCTTGTTGATGATCTCAAGCGTCAGCAGGTAGCAATCCTTGGCATCATCGGCCCAGGTGAACAGGCCATGGCTTTCAAGAACGACGCCCTTGGCGGTCGGGTTGGCCTTTACGAAGGCTTCAAGGTCGAGGCCGAGCTGGAAACCCGGACGGCGCCAGGGCAGCCAGCCGATCTCCGAGCCAAAGACCTTCTGCGTCAATTCCTTCGAATTCTTCGAGGCTGCAATCGCGATGATCGCGTCCGGATGCATGTGATCGACATGCGTGAACGGCACGAAACCATGCAGCGGCGTATCGATGGATGCTGCGCGTGGATTGAGGTTGAAAGTGCAATGCGGCAGGAAACCGACCATCCGGTCTTCGTCGTGCACCCCCTTGTAGATGCCCTTCAACGCTTCCAGCTTGTCCTGGTAAAGCGTCGCGAAACCATCGAGCTTGATCGTGCCGACGTCGCCGCCGGATCCCTTGACCCAGAGAACCTTGACCGTTTGCCCCGTCAGCGGATCGATTTCCATCACCTTGGCAGAGGTGTTGCCGCCCCCGTAATTGGTGATGCGCTTGTCGGCACCCAGCAGGTTGGATCGATACAGAAGCTTGCCGGGCTCATCGAGCGTGGCGGCATAAGCATCATCCCAACGATTTTCGAGAAGGCGGGTTTGGCCCGTCATGACATCCTCCCTGCAATTATCTCATGAGCCGGCAATGCCGGTTCATCTCCATCTTGTTCGCAGATATCGCGCAGCCCTCGACCGATTGTCAATCAGTTTCGATCATTTCTTTTCATTGTGCGCTGCGGTATTATTATTTTTGATCGTTTCTGATTGACAGCATAAAAACATTGCGAATAAATCACCGTCAGGAGGACCCCATGCACGAACGCGAACGCCATCGCATTATTCTGAGCGCGATCCAGGAGAAGCCTGTGATCACGGTGCAGGACATTGCCGAGCTGACCGAGGCTTCAGAAGCCACGATCCGCCGGGATATCGCGTCTCTTCATGTGCAGGGAAAGCTGAGACGCGTCCGTGGCGGCGCAGAAGCCGTGCACCCGCCGCAGCTTGGAAATCTCGCAGCACGCCCGTTCCGCGTTTCCGAATCGGTCAATATCGACAAGAAACGCGCAATTGCGCGCGCAGCCGTCGATCTCTGCGAAGAAGGTGATTCGATCATCATTAACGGTGGCACCACCACCTTCCAGATGGTGCATTTCATGTCGGCCCGCCGCCTGCAGGTGATGACCAACTCTTTCGCGATCGCGGAACATCTGGTGAAGCATTCGAAATGCACGGTCTCGGTTCCGGGCGGCGCGATCTATCGCGACCAGAGCCTGATCCTCTCGCCTTTCGAGAATGATGCGATCCGCAACTTCTATGCCCGCCGCATCTTCATTGGCGCGCAGGGCATCAATGCACTCGGCGTGATGGAATCGGATGCACTGGTCATCCAGAGCGAACAGAAGCTGGTTCGACAGGCCGAAGAGCTGATCGTCATGGTCGACTCCAGCAAGTTCGCCAAGCGCTCGAGCCTGATCCTATGCTCGCTCGACACGGTCTCGACGATCATCACCGACGATGGAATTTCCGACGAGGCGGCCGCCATGGTCACCGACGCCGGCGTAAGGCTCATGACCGTGAAGCCCATGGCTTCATCGGCAAGGGAGGATACCTCATCGGTCGCCTAGAGGAAGCGGCCGGGAGGAAGGGGTAAGCAGTTCATCAACCTGGGAGGAAAACATGAAACTGACGAAAATCTTGCTGGCCGGTGCAGCCATTGCACTCGCCACCATGGGCTCTGCCGCACAGGCAGCCGACATGAAGATCGCACTTGTGGTCAAGTCGCTCGGCATCGGCTTCTTTGAAGCCGCCAACAAGGGTGCACAGGAAGCAGCCAAGGAACTGGGTGGCGTTGAAGTGATCTACACCGGCCCGACATCGACGACGGCTGAAGGCCAGATCGAAGTCATCAACTCGCTGATCGCCCAGGGCGTCGATGCCATCGCGATCTCGGCAAACGACCCGGACGCAGTCGTCCCGGCCCTCAAGAAGGCTATGGACCGCGGCATCAAGGTCATCTCGTGGGATTCCGGCGTAGCGCCTGAAGGCCGCATCATGCACTTGAACCCGTCGTCCAACGCGCTGATTGGCAAGATGTGCCTGCAGCTCGCCGCCAACCACCTGCCTGATGGCAAGGGTGACTTTGCAATCCTCTCGGCGACCACCACCTCCACGAATCAGAACATCTGGATCGAGGAAATGAAGGCACAGCTGAAGGACTTCCCTGGCCTGAACCTCGTGACTACCGTTTACGGTGACGACCTCGCCGACAAGAGCTACCGCGAAGCAAACGGCCTCCTGACCTCACAGACCAACGTCAAGGTCATCGTTGCTCCGACCACCGTTGGCGTTCTCGCCGCCTCGCAAGCCGTCAAGGATGCCGGCAAGATCGGCGACGTCTATGTTACCGGCCTCGGCCTCCCCTCCGAAATGGCGGGCGCCATCCAGTCGGGCGCCACGAAGGAATTCGCCATCTGGAACCCGATCGACCTCGGCTACTCCGCCACCCAGATCGCCTATCGTCTCGCCAAGGGCGAAACCGATGCGGCTCCGGGTTCGGAAATCGAAGCCGGCCGCATGGGCAAGATCAAGGTTGGTGACGGTGGCGAAGCCGCCATGGCCGATCCCTTCGTCTACGACGCCTCGAACATCGAGGAATTCTCCAAGATCTTCTGATCTCGGCGGACCAGACCCGGCGGCTCAAGCCGCCGGGATTTCACTCATTCGGTAAGCACATGATGACCGTTCAATCTGCCAAGCTCGCGGCGGGCGCGATCCCGGCTGGCGAGCCCATTCTCGAAATGCGGGGCATTTCCCAGATCTTCCCGGGCGTAAAGGCCCTGGATCGGGTCGATATCGCCCTCTATCCGGGTAAAGTCACCGCGCTGATCGGCGAGAACGGTGCCGGCAAGTCGACACTGGTCAAGATCCTCACCGGCATCTATCGCCCGAACGAGGGCGAGATCCTGATCGACGGCAAGCCGACCACCTTCTCCAACGCCCAAGAGGCGATCGACGCAGGTGTGACAGCCATCCATCAGGAGACAGTGCTTTTCGATGAGTTGACCGTCGGTGAGAACATCTTTCTAGGCCACGCACCTCGCACGCGCTTCGGCCTGATCGACTGGCGCACCATCAACGAACGCTCCCGCGACCTCATGGAGGCGCTGGAAAGCGACATCGATCCGACGACGAAACTCAAGGACTTTTCGATCGCTCAGCGCCACCTCGTGGCCATTGCCAGGGCGTTATCGGTCGACGCGCGCATCGTCATCATGGACGAGCCCACAGCCGCCCTTTCCCGCAAGGAGATCGACGATCTCTTCCGCATCGTCGAGGGCCTGAAGCGTCAGGGCAAAGCGATCCTCTTCATCAGCCACAAGTTCGACGAACTCTACGAGATCGCCGACAACTATGCCGTCTTCCGCGATGGCCGCATGGTCGGCTCCGGCGTTCTCAAGGACACGCCTCAGGACGAGATCGTACGGCAGATGGTCGGCCGCGACGTGCACGATGTCTTCCCGAAGGTCGAAGCCGTCATCGGCGCGCCGGTCCTGAGCGTCCGAGGCTACAGCCACGAAACCGAATTCCGCGACATCAGTTTCGATCTGCGCAAAGGCGAGATCCTCGGCGTCTACGGCCTGATCGGTGCCGGCCGCTCCGAACTCTGCCAATCGATCTTCGGCATCACCCGCCCGAAATCCGGTGCACTCCAGCTTGATGGCAAGGACATAACCATCCGAGACACCGCGGACGCGATCACCGCCGGCATCGTCTACGTGCCAGAGGAACGTGGCCGCCATGGTTTGGCGCTCGAACTGCCGATCTACCAGAACATGTCCCTGCCGTCCCTGATCCGGACCTCCGTCTCAGGTTTCCTGAAGGCGGCCAACGAATTGAAGCTGGCGCGCCGCTTCGCCGAACGGCTCGACCTGCGGGCAGCCGCTCTGTCGGTTCCGGTCGGCACGCTGTCCGGCGGCAACCAGCAGAAGGTCGTGATCGGCAAGTGGCTCGCCACCTCGCCCAAGGTCATCATTCTCGATGAACCGACCAAAGGCATCGACATCGGCTCCAAGGCCGCCGTCCACGGCTTCATCTCCGAGCTTGCCTCCGAAGGCCTCTCGATCATCATGATCTCGTCGGAACTGGCCGAAATCCTCGGCATGTCGGACCGTGTCATGGTCATGCGCGAGGGCCTGCAGGCCGGCATCTTCGAGCGCGAAGGCCTGACGGCCGAGACGCTCGTGCGCGCCGCAACCGGCAATGCGTGAGGAATGACAATGCAGAACCTCTTCAAGAACCGGGAAATGCTGCTGGGCCTGATCATCATCGGCATGATCCTGAGCTTCACCACGCGCGCACCCAATTTCGCCTCGCCTGAAAACCTGGCGAACATCTTCAACGACACCTCGATCCTGATCATCCTGGCACTCGGCCAGATGGTCGTGATCCTGACCAAGTCGATCGACCTGTCGGTCGCCGCCAATCTCGCGTTTACCGGCATGGCGGTCGCAATTCTCGACAGCGCCTATCCGGGCCTGCCACTCGCCCTCCTCGTGCTTGTTGCAATCGGCATCGGCGCAGCACTCGGCGCGATCAACGGTTTCCTCGTCTGGGCCCTGCAGATCCCGCCGATCGTCGTGACACTCGGCACGCTCACCATCTATCGCGGCATGAGCTTCGTGCTCTCGGGCGGCGCCTGGGTGAATGCGCATCAGATGCAGCCGGACTTTCTGGGCGTGCCGCGCCTGCCGGTGCTGGGTTTGCCGATCCTCTCCTGGGTCGCGATCGCAGTCATCCTGCTGATCGGCTTCATCCTCGCCCGTACCCCCTTCGGTCGCTCGGCCTACGCTGCCGGTGGCAATCCGGTCGCCGCCATCTATGCCGGCATTGATGTCGGTCGCGCTCGTTTCCTCGCCTTCGTGCTCTCGGGCGCGCTTGCCGGCCTCGCGGGCTATCTCTGGGTCTCGCGCTACGCCGTCGCCTATGTGGACATCGCAGCTGGCTTCGAACTCGACAGCGTCGCTGCCTGCGTCATCGGCGGCATCTCGATTGCGGGCGGCATCGGCACGGTGATCGGAACGGTCCTCGGTGCCCTCTTCCTCGGCGTCATCAAGAACGCGCTCCCGGTCATCGGCATCTCGCCCTTTGCCCAGATGGCAATCTCCGGCATCGTCATCGTGCTCGCGGTTGTCTTCAACGCCCGCGCCGAGCGCAAGAAGGGCCGTATCATCCTGCGCGATCGCGCAGCAGGAAAGGAGGCGACGGCATGAACACCGCAAACGAACAGATGAACAGCCCCCGCGTGATTCCCGACCGCCTGCAGACACCCTTCCGACGCCTGCTCGGTAGCTGGGAGGTTCTCCTCTTTGCCGTCGCGGTTCTGATCTTCATCGCGAACTCGCTGGCCTCGCCCTACTTCCTGAATGCCTGGAACCTGTCGGACGCCACCTTCAACTTCACGGAAAAGGCTTTGATCGCCTTTGCCATGGCGCTCCTGATCATCGCTGGCGAGATCGACCTCTCCGTGGCCGCCATCATCGCACTCGCCTCGACCGCCATGGGTTATGCCGCGCAGTACGGCATAGGCGCCCCTGGTCTCGTGGCAATCGGCATCTCGACCGGCCTTGCCTGTGGCGCCTTCAACGGCCTACTGGTCGCCGGCCTGAAGCTGCCCTCGATCGTCGTGACCATCGGCACGATGAGCCTCTTCCGCGGCATCTCCTATCTCGTCCTAGGTGACCAGGCTTTCGGCAAATATCCCGCGGACTTCGCTTTCTTCGGCCAGGGCTACGTCTTCTGGGTGATCTCCTTCGAATTCGTGCTCTTCCTGGTCATGGCACTGCTCTTCGCCATCCTCCTGCACCGGACCAATTTCGGCCGCCATGTCTATGTCATCGGCAACAATCCGCTGGCGGCCCGCTTCTCCGGCATCCCGGTCGAACGCGTGAAATTCATCCTCTTCCTGCTGACCGGCTTGATGAGCGGCATCGCAGCGGTCTGCCTCACCTCCCGCCTCGGCTCGACCCGCCCCTCGATCGCTCAAGGGTGGGAACTCGAAGTCGTCACCATGGTCGTGCTTGGCGGTGTCTCCATCCTCGGCGGTTCCGGCACGATTGCCGGCGTCGTCATCGCAGCCTTTGTCATGGGCCTCGTCACATTCGGCCTGGGCCTCCTCAACGTGCCCGGCATCGTCATGTCGATCTTCATTGGCCTGCTCCTGATCATCACCATCGCGCTCCCAATCGTCGCGCGGCGCATCAAGCATGCGAGGAACGCCTGATGAGCGAGACCGAACGCCACGTCTTCAAGATGAAGCTCAATCCGGGCATGGAAGCGGAATACCGCAAGCGCCATGACGAGATCTGGCCGGAACTCGTTGACCTGCTTCACGAAGCCGGCGTCAGCGACTATACGATCCATCTCGATGCGGAGACCAACCTGCTGATTGGGGTGCTCACCCGCACCAAGATCCATGGTATGGCGGACCTGCCCTCTCGCCCCGTCATGAAACGGTGGTGGGCGCATATGGCCGACATCATGGCAACGAATCCTGACAACTCCCCCTGGGCCGTCGATCTGAAGCCCGTCTTCCACATGCCATGACAGGATCCTTCCAACGCATAGCCGTGATCGACATTGGCAAGACCAACGCCAAGGTGGTTCTTGTCGACGCAAAAACTGGCGCGGAGATTGCGGTTCGCAAGACCGCAAACAGCGTTCTGCAGGGCCCACCCTACCCACATTTCGACGTCGAGGCCCTCTGGCGCTTCCTGCTGGCAACCTTGAAGCACTTCGCAGCCGGCCCCGGCTTTGATGCCCTGTCGATCACCACCCATGGCGCGTCGGCCGCGCTGCTCGATAACCAGGGTCATCTGGCGATGCCGGTCCTCGACTACGAGCATCTTTATCCCGACGCCATAGTCGACGCCTATCAGAGGCTGAGACCGGACTTCTCGCAGACCTTCTCACCCTGCCTCACAGGTGGACTGAACCTCGGCGCGCAACTGCATTATCAGAAGACGGCCTTCCCCGAGCTCTTCAGCAAGGTCGCGACCATCCTCACCTATCCGCAATACTGGGCGCACCGGCTGACCGGGATAGCCGCCAACGAGCGCACATCGCTCGGCTGCCACACGGATCTTTGGCTCCCCTTCGAGGAGCGATATTCGGATCTGGTCGACTCTCTGGAAATCCGCGAGCAGATGGCGCCTTTGCGATCCGCCTTCGATGCACTCGGCCCCATCAGACCAGAAATCGCTGCTGAGATAGGCCTATTGTCCCCTGTCCCGGTCTATTGCGGCATCCACGATTCCAACGCTTCGCTGCTGCCACACCTCGTCGGTTTCGGCAGCCCCTGCACAGTCGTCTCCACCGGCACCTGGGTCATCAGTTTCGCCGTCGGCGCAAAGCCGCAACGGCTCGATCCCTCCCGCGACACGCTGGTCAATGTCGATGCGAATGGTGCCGCCGTTCCCTCAGCCCGGTTCATGGGCGGTCGGGAATGGGACCTCCTCACCCGCGATCTCGCACCCGTTGCCGAACAAGAGGAACTCGACGCAGCCTCTGCGGTGATCAAGGCTCGCGCGATGATCCTGCCCAGCGTGGTGATGGGCACCGGCCCCTTCCCGGATTCACGGTCCCGCTGGCAGGCCGAACCGCACCTCGCTGCGGAGCGCCGGGCAAGTGCCAGCCTCTACGAAGCCATGATGACGCAGACATGCCTTGATCTGATCGCCTCTGAAGGTCCAATCGTGGTCGAAGGCCCCTTCGCCGCAAACCGGCTTTATCTCGAAGCCCTTCACACCCTGATGAAGCGCCCGGTCTACGCCTCCGAGGCAACGACCGGCACAGCCATTGGCGCAGCTCTGCTCAGCGGGATCAAGCTCGATGTACCCATGCAGCGCATCACGCGCTGCATAAAAGGCCTTGATGAATATGCCGGAGAATGGCACGCGATATCGGGCAGGAATTGAGGCTTACAGCTGGCTAGCCAGCCGCCTGTTCTCTCAGGCCGAGAGCACGTCGGTGACGCTTAGAGCGTGACAATCAACACCGCGAGGAAAGCGATCGACAGCATGGCGGCAGCCGTAGCAACCCGCTGTCTGCAGGCCTCGGCCGAGCGCCAAGACCTGGGTTCACCAAAAAGCTTCGCGATCGCATGTGACATGGCAGTCTCCTACGAACGGAGCCACTCATTGGCCCCGGCTGATATTGACATATTTTCGTCATAATCAGCCCCGGGTCAATAATCACGACTAGATTGGTATTCTAAAGATAGGGAGGTTCGAAAAATGACTCTCTATTTCAGACGGCCATGTCGAGTGACACCATCCGCATGGCACCTGGACACGATATCCCATTAGATTGTCCGCCCCGTGGTGAGGCCTTACAAGGCTTGCCAATACGGTCCCCATCGGACATGAGGAATACGGAATTGTCAGACAACATGACAGAGCAGATTCGATCCTATGGTCTTTTGAGGAGGAACCATGACAACGCAGGCAACGGATAACACCTCCAGCAGATTGCCCGGCATCGCAGGCATGGCTGGACCAGCGGTCATGCTTCTCGGAATGCTGCTCTTTGCAATGAACGACGCCATGGGCAAATGGCTTGTAGCGAATTACGGCCTTGGCCAGGTGATCCTGATCCGCAGCATTGCCGCACTTCTGATCCTCGCCCCTTTCCTGTGGGCCGCCGGCCTGAAGCCGATCGTCGAGGCCGAACGACCGTGGTTGCAGTTTACACGCGTGGTTTTGTCGACGCTCGAGCTCTTCTGTTTCTACTATGCAGTAATGTACCTGCCGCTGGCGGATGTCATGACCTATTGGCTCGCCGCACCTATCTACGTCGCAGCTGCCGCGCCCTTTCTGCTCGGAGAAAAGGTTGGCTGGAGACGCTGGACCGCAATTGGCGTGGGCTTCATCGGGGTGATCATCACGCTTGAGCCCTCAAGCGCGATGTTTACGGCTCCCGCACTCATCTCGATCGTCGGCACCGCTGCCTTCGCCTTCATGATGCTTTCCGGACGCAGCTTGAGAGGCACGCCCGACAAGACGCTGGTGCTGTTCCAGACCGGTGGCGCCGCCGTTGTCGGCCTGGTTGCAGCTCCCTTCGGCTGGACGCCGCTCACTTCCGTTTCAGAGGTCCTTCTACTTGGACTGCTCGGCATCGTGGCCATGAGCGCCCATATGCTGGTCAACCGCGCCCTGAAGATCTCCGACGCCGCGACGGTGGCGCCGCTGCAATACACCTTGCTCCTCTGGGCTGTCGTCTTCGGTTACTTCTTCTTCGATGAAGTGCCGAGAATGCCGATGATCATCGGCGCAACGCTGATCGTCGGCTCGGGCCTTTTCATCTTCTTCCGCGAGCAGCAGTTGAAAAAGCAGGACAAGGTCCTGCCATCCGTTCCCGAGTAATGCAAAAAGCCCGCAGCGGTCTCCCGCTGCGGGCTTCTTCTGGTGCGGCCCCTGAGGGCCACGACCAGGGAGGTTATTTGCGGAGTTCGGCGAGCTCCGCCATGATTGCGTCTACGACGTCGGCACCGATGGTGCCCTTGTGCTTCTCATAGACCACGGCAGACTTCTCACGAATGCGCTGCTGCTCTTCCGGCGACAGCACGTTCACTTCCAGGCCGGCAGCCTTGATCTTCTCCAGCGACTGCTTGTTGAGATCGGCAATGACCGAACGCTCGACATCACGACCGACGGTCGCGCATTCGCGCAGAGCTGCCTGCTCTTCCGGTGTGTAGGTATCGAAGATTGCCTTCGAGAACAGGAAGAGGAACGGCGTATAGGCGTGGTTGGTCTCGGTGACGTACTTCTGAACTTCGAAGAACTTCGAGGTGTCGATCGTCACATAGGGGTTTTCCTGGGCGTCGATCGTCTTCGTTTCGAGAGCCGAGAACACCTCACCGAAAGCCATCGGCGTTGCGTTGGCGCCGAGGTTCTGGAAGGTGTCGAGGAAGATGTTGTTCTGCATGACGCGAACCTTCATCCCCTCGAAGTCCTCCCACTTCGTGACCGGACGTACCGAGTTCGAGAGGTTGCGGAAACCGTTCTCCCAATAGCCGAGATTGACGAGGCCAACGGCTGCGAGCTTCTCGTTCATCATCTCGCCGAACTTGCCGTCGAGAACCTTGTAGGCTTCGTCAGCCGAGCCGAACAGGAACGGAAGGTCGAAGACGCCGAGTGCCGGCTCAATGCCGACGAGCGGCGAGGACGACGTGACGACGGCTTCCTGGACGCCGGAGCGCAGGGCCTGCGTGGCCTGAAGGTCGCCGCCGAGCGCGCCGCCCCAGAAGGCCTGAAGTTTCAGCTTGCCGCCGGACTTGTCGTCCAGGCACTTCTGCATGGCCTCGATGCCGTTGCCGACCGGATGGTCAGCATTGATGCCGTTCGAAACGCGGATGGTCCGTTCGTTGAATTCAGCAAATGCCGGAGCTGCTCCGGAGATGGCGAATGCCATTGCTGTCGTCGCGAGTAGTATTTTCCTCATGATGTATCCTCCCTTGGATTGAAATGAGTTGGTTTAGTCGCAGTCTTCACCGCAGCCACTGGGCCGGCACGATGACGATGTCGGGAAACAAGACGAGCAGTAGGAGCACTAGCACCTGCGCCAACAGGAACGGCGTGACGCCCGTAATCACCTTCCCGAGCGGCACACGCCCGACGCCACTGACGACGTTGAGCACGACGCCGACCGGCGGGGTGATCAAGCCGATGCAGCAGTTCATGATGAACATGACGCCGAAATACACCGGATCGATGCCCGCCTGCTTGATGATCGGCATCAGGACGGGGGTCAGGATCAGGATGGTTGGCGTGAGGTCCAGCGCTGTTCCAACGACGAGCACCAGCAGCATGATGACGAACATCAGCAAGATGGGGCGATCGATGAGGGGCTCGATGTAACCCGTGATTTCGCCGGGAATGTTGGCAGCGGTAATCAGCCAGGCGGAGACAAGAGCAGCGCAGACCAGGAACATGATGATCGAGGTTGTCTTGGCCGCTTGAAGGATGACCTTCGGCAAATCCTTAGGTTTCAGTTCGCGATAGATCACCATGCCCACAAACATGGCATAGGCAGCGGCAATGACGGCGGCCTCCGTGGGCGTGACCACGCCAGCCTTGATGCCGCCGAGGATGATGACGGGCATGCCAAGCGCCCAGGCAGCACGTCCAGTAACCCGCAGCCGCTCCTTGGCAGGGGCTTTGGGCAGAGGCTGGACGTTGTCTTTGCGGACCACGATCTGCCAGGCCACGACAAGCGCGAGACCCATCAAGATGCCAGGCACGATCCCTGCCATGAAGAGCTGGGTAATCGAGACATTCGCAGCAACGCCGAAGACGATGAATGCCATGGAGGGTGGGATGACCGGGGCGATAATGCCCCCGGAGGCGATAAGCCCGGCGGATCGCGGCACGTTGTAACCCGCCTTTGCCATCATCGGAATGAGGATCGCGGCAAGCGCTGCCGTATCGGCAGCGGCTGATCCGGAGATGCTGGCCATGATGACGGCTGCCATGATGGCGACAATGCCGAGGCCGCCCCTGATATGGCCGACACAGGCAATCGCGAACTCGATGATGCGCTTGGAAAGGCCGCCGGAATTCATCAACTCGCCGGCCAGAACGAAGAAGGGGATCGCCAGCAAGGTAAATGTGTCAGCGCCCGCGATCATGTTCTGGGCGATGATCTGGCTGTTGAACATGCCCATGTAAAACATGAGGGCAACGCCACAGAACATCAGCGAAAATGCCACCGGTACGCCAATGGCCATGGAACCGAGCAGCGAGACGATAAAGACGATAAGGGTCATCAGGCGCGCTCCACCAGCTTCTCGACACCTTGGTGTTCGCCGGCGAAAGCTGCGATTTCACTGTCGGTGACCCGCCCCGTGAACAGGCGGAAGAGACGCTCGAGTGCGATCAGAGCGCAGCCTGCGCCGGTGAAGAAACCGATGCCATAGACCCAGCCCATGGAAAGCCCCGTAACCGGCGCACTCATGCTGGCATTGATCGGCAACTGCTTCCATGTGCCCCAGAAGAACAGCAATGAAACGCCGAAGATAAGGATATTGCTCAGGATCATGCAGATGACCCGGCCGCGTTTCCCGAACATCGCAACGAGGGATTCCACCCCGAGATGGCCATGCTCGCGAAACCCGACGACGGCGCCGATGAAGGTCAGCCAGACGAAGAAATAGCGCGCCATTTCATCCGAGACCGTGAGGCCTGAGTTGAACGCATAGCGCAATACGACATTGACGAAGACCATGATCGCCATGCCGCTCAGCAGCAGGATCAGCAGCAATTCGAGAAATCGGTAAAACAGGTTGACCGCCTTGGACATGCCCTCAGCTCCCTTGCAGCAGGCCGCGACGGGCAAGGTTCTCGAAGAGAGCCCGCGTACCGAAAGTCCATTCCGGGCAGGCATCGGTCCGATCGACCCAATTCACCAGGCGGCCGAGCTTCGGCGTTGCAATTTCGACCCGGTCGCCAACTTCGTGGGTGAAGCCGAGGCCTGCACCACGCCTATCCTTGACCGGAGCAAACATGGTGCCGAGAAAGAGGACTGCGCCGTCGGGATATTGATGATTGCGGTTCCGCAATTGCGAGGCCAGGTTTTCCGGCGTGCGGCTGATCGCTTCCATCGGACTTTCCCCCGTCATCTCGAAACCGTCCTCCCCCCGCACGAGCAGGGAAACGCGAACCGTCCGCAGAACATCCATCGTGAAGCCACCATGGAAGAGCCTGACGAAGGGCCCAATCGAGCAGGACGCATTGTTGTCCTTTGCCTTGCCGAGCAGCAGCGCCGACCGACCTTCGACATCCCGTAGGTTGACGTCGTTGCCGAGCGTCGCACCGATGACCTTGCCGTCGGAACGAACGGCAAGAACGATTTCAGGCTCCGGATTGTTCCACTGCGAGATCGGATGGATACCGACCGCGTCACCACACGTGACCGAAGACATCGGCTGCGCCTTGGTGAAGATCTCGGCGTCCGGACCGATGCCGACTTCGAGATACTGAGACCACAGCCCCATATCCTGCAGCAGGGCCTTCACTTTGGCGGCCTGCTCGGAGCCTGCAACGAGGCCACGCAGACTGTCGCCCAACACAGGTGCCAGCTTTTCCCGGATCGCCTGCGCCCGGCCCGCATCACCCTTCGCCAGCTCTTCGATCACTCGCTCGAGCATGCTGTCGGCAAAGGTGACGCCCGCAGCCTTGACGGCCTGAAGGTCGATCGGCGCGAGCAGATGACCTGCGTCGCCGGAGAGATACTGGTCCAGCGCGCCAAGATCCGTCAGGCCGTCCTGGGTCGCCAGGCGCTCGGCAAGATCTTCAATTTCGAAGAGGCCTGAAACGGTCGGCGAAAGCGCCGTGAGGTCGAGGACCTTTCCGTCGCGGATCAGCACCGGGCATGGCCCGCCGGCCGCATTGGACCAGACACGCCCGACCAGCACCGCATCGGACGCATCCGAGGGCAAAATATAGACGGACTCCAGACGTTCTCGACGCAGCAAGATGGACCTCCTCCATGTCCTACGGCACGGCGCTCCTATCGCCCTGCCATATTGTCAGGATGTCTGACAACTGTTGACCTGCATTCATATGGTCAGAAATTCCGGCTGTCTAGCCCGAAAGGCATCCTTGTGGACAACCGGCCAACGGTCGTCCCGTATCAGAATTGCTCAAGGCTAAGATCGATGCGGCTGGCAGCCCCATGCAAATGGCCACGCATCGCCTCACGAGCAGCGACAGGGTCGCGCTTGGCAATGGCATCTCTGAGCCGCACATGTTCTGCGATCGTCACCTCGACGATCTCCTCCAGAACGGCACGCGAGCGAGCGGCATCGATGGCAAGACTGATGCGCTCGGCAATGAAACCGATGAAAAGTGCAAAATACTCATTATGGGTCGCCTCGGCCACCGCACGGTGAAAGGCGAGATCGGCGACGATCCCCTGCTCCGTCCACTTTTCGGCACCGGTCATCCGCGACAGGGCGTCGTCGATCTTCGCAAGATCGTCAGGCGTGTGATGGACCGCCGCCAAGCCCGCAGCCTCGATCTCCAGCGGAACGCGCAACTGGAACAGGGCGCGAAAACTCTGCGGTGTGGAAAGCTCGCCGTCCTTGATGCGGATCGGCCGTGCCGAGGGCTCGCTGACGAAGGCGCCCACGCCCTGCCGCGTTTCCACAAGGCCTTCATTGCGCAACTGTGCGATGGCCTCGCGCACGACAGAACGGCTGACCCCGAGGGTCTTGGCAAGCACATGCTCCGTCGGCAAACGCTCGCCGGGCTTTAATCGCCCCTGGCTGATCTCCTCGGCCAGTTGCACGGCGATCCGGGCAGGCAAGTGTTCACTGCGCCTGATTTGTCCAAAACTGATCTGCCCGAGGTCGATCGACATGCCTGCTGGTCTCCTTGCCACCGCTCCGGTATTTCATGAATCCGCACCAGAATTCAATTGGCAACCGGGGTTCATGATCCCCGCGGGATCAATCGCCTGCTTGATCGCTGTCAGCAGTTGCAATTGCGTGGGCGGCACGCGCGCCAGAAAGTCCGGCTTCTTCAAACGACCAATCCCATGCTCGGCGCTGATCGAGCCGCCGAACCCGTCGAGTACCGCATTGACGATCCCTTTGGCCGTGTAAATCCGCTGCGCGACGTCTTCGCGTGTCAGCCCGCCCGGCGGGAGCACGTTGAGATGGACATTGCCGTCACCCACATGACCATAGGACACGCAGAGGCAATCGGGCAGCCGCGCTGCGATTTCAGCCTCCGCCTTCTCGACGAATTCAGGAAGACGCGACAACGGCACAGAGACATCCGTTCGCAGATGCGCGCCACGCTTGGCCTGCCCCTCATTCATGCCTTCCCGGAACAGCCAGAGGCCCTTGGCCTGACTGCGCGAGGACGCAATCACGCCATCCAGCACCAGACCGTCCTCCATAACACCCTCAAGGAAACGCTGCATCAGGTCATCGATATCGACGAGACCCGAGCCGGAGATTTCCATCAGCACATAGGCCGGATAGTCACCGCTCATCGGCAGGCTCAGATCCGGCATGGCTTCCTGGGCAAGGGTAAAGGCGACCGGCGGCATGAATTCGAAGGCGGACATGAGATCGCAGCAGTCGCGTCTCGCCCTTCGATAAAGCGTGATCGCATCCGATAGAGCCCCGAGCCCCAGCAGAGCCGTCGCTACCTTTTCAGCCGGTGGCGCCAGCTTGAATGCAACAGCCGTGATGATGCCGAGTGTGCCTTCGGCCCCGATGAACAACTGCTTCAGATCGATCCCGCGATTGTCCTTCCGAAGGGTCGACAATCCCTCGAAGATCGAACCATCGGGAAGAACCACTTCCAGGCCAAGCACGAGTTCCCGCGTCATGCCGTAGCGGAGCACATTGATCCCCCCGGCATTGGTCGAGACATTGCCGCCAATCCGGCACGACCCCTGCGCGCCGAGGGCGAGAGGGAAGTAAAGGCCGGCCTCCTCTACCCTGTCCTTGAATTCGGACAGGATGACACCCGCCTCGACCACCGCCGAGAAATCATCCGCATCGATGCGCCGGATCGCCGTCATGCGCTCCAGGCTGACAACCACCTGGCTGGCCGGCTGGTCCGGCGTGCCCCCAAGAACAAGACCGGTATTGCCACCCTGCGGCACAATCTGGAGGCCAAGCGACCTGATGGCGCGCACGGCTTCGGAAACTTCCAATGTGCTGCGCGGACGAACAACCGCAACCGCACCCGTCGTGACATCCCCATGCCAGTCACGGCAGTAGCGCTCGACCTCCGGGCCGCACAACACCAGATCGGTGCCAAGCAGACGAACCAGTGCCAAAGCGGCATCCTCAGTGTTCGAGCTGAATTCGTCTCGTTGTATCGGGCTTTCCACGGCCATCTGCAGTCCCCCAGACGGCTCACGACCTGTGAGCCAAGAATTCGGTTTTCAACCGGATGATATAAGGTTATCAGACAACCTTACAAATTGTTTTTGCAAATGGCCCTTGTGTCGAGAGGCGCTGGGTCGAACAATGACACGGGAGGAAACGATTTCATGCATATTCTGATCATTGGTGCAGCCGGCATGGTCGGCCGCAAGCTCGCGCTGAGACTAACGCGCGACGGCGAGCTGCAGGGACGACAGATCACGGCGATGACTCTCGCCGATGTCATCGCAGCCGAGGCGCCTTCAGGCTTCGGTGGGAAAGTGACGATCGAGACCGTCGACCTCTCAGAACCCGCAGCAGCAGAACGCCTGATCGCCGCCCGTCCGGATGTGATCTTCCACCTCGCCGCAATCGTCTCCGGGGAAGCAGAGCTCGATTTTGAGAAGGGCTACCAGATCAATATGGACGGAACCCGCTATCTCTTTGAAGCGATCCGCCTTGCCCATATGGCCGATGAATACCGACCGCGGGTCGTCTTCACATCGTCGATTGCGGTCGTCGGAGCGCCGCTCCCCTATCCGATCCCGGACGATTTCCACACGACGCCGCTCACCAGCTATGGCACACAGAAGGCAATCTGCGAGCTGCTGCTGTCGGACTATTCCCGCAAGGGCTATCTCGACGGCATCGGCATTCGCCTTCCGACCATCTGCATTCGCCCGGGCAAGCCGAACAAGGCCGCCTCCGGCTTCTTCTCCAACATCTTGCGGGAACCGCTGGTCGGCCAGGAAGCAGTTCTGCCCGTGAGTGAGGACGTCCGCCATTGGCACGCCTCGCCCCGCTCCGCCGTCGGCTTCCTGATTCACGGCGCTACGATCGATCTGGAAACCGTCGGCCCACGGCGCAACCTTTCGATGCCAGGCCTTAGCGCGACCGTCGGAGAACAGATCGAAGCACTGCGCCGTACGGCGGGCGAAAAGGCCGTCAAGCTGATCCGTCATGAACCCGACGAGATGATCATGCGCATCTGCGCCGGATGGGCACCCGGTTTCGAGGCAACACGCGCCCGCGCGCTTGGCTTCACGGCGGAAAGCACCTTTGACGAAATCATCCGGGTGCATATCGAGGACGAACTGGGAGGGAAACTGTGACGGAAAAAGCCACGAGGCAGCTCGCCTTTTTAGGAACTGGGCTAATGGGCGCTCCAATGACGCGCCGTCTGCTCGCCGCAGGCTTTGCCGTGACGGTTTGGAACCGCGATGTGAGCAAGGCCGAACCACTGGCAGCAGCCGGGGCGCGGCTGGCGAACAGTCCAGCAGAGGCCGCAGAAGATGCCGACGTGGTCTTGACCATGTTGTCGGACGGGCCCGCTGTCGAGGATGTTCTCTTCGCCAAAGGCGCAGCAGACGCTCTGAAGAAGGGCGCCGTCGTCATCGACACCTCCTCGATCGCGCCACCGATCGCGAGAGACCACGCGGCAAGGCTTGCCCAAGTCGGCATCGCCCACATCGACGCACCTGTCTCGGGTGGCGTCGTGGGCGCTGAAGCGGGAACGCTGGCGATCATGGCCGGCGGCGACGCGTACATTGTCGAAAGCCTCGCGGAGGTCTTCGCCCCGCTCGGCCGCGTCACCCATGTCGGCCCGTCAGGCGCTGGCCAGATCTGCAAGCTCGCCAACCAGCAGATCGTCGCAATCACCATCGGCGCCGTGGCAGAAGCCATGATGTTGGTGGAAGCGGGCGGTGCATCGCGTCAGAAGTTTCGCGAGGCAATCCGCGGCGGCTTCGCCGAAAGCCGGATCCTGGACCTGCACGGCCAGCGCATGGTGGACCGGCGTTTCGAGCCCGGCGGCCCATCCCGCCTGCAATTGAAGGATTTGAATGCCGTGGCCGCCATGGCTGAAACCTACGGCCTGACACTCCCGCTGACGGCAGACATTCGCCAGGCCTTCGACGGCTTCGTGGCAGACGGAAACGGCGACCTCGATCACAGCGCCCTTCTCCTTCACCTGGAAAAGCACAATCACCGCAAAGGTGCAGCCGATGACTGAAACTGAAAAGCCGAAACGCCGCCTTCGTTCGCAGGACTGGTTCGACAACCCCGACCATCTCGACATGACCGCGCTCTATCTGGAGCGCTTCATGAACTACGGCACTACCCCGGAAGAGCTGCGTTCCGGCAAGCCGATCATCGGCATTGCCCAGTCGGGCTCGGACATCAACCCCTGCAACCGCCATCACCTCGACCTCGCCAAACGCGTACGCGACGGCATCCGCGATGCCGGCGGCATCCCCATCGAATTCCCGTCGCATCCGCTCTTCGAAAACTGCAAGCGCCCGACGGCAGCCCTCGACCGCAACCTCGCCTATCTCGGCCTTGTCGAACTGCTCTACGGCTACCCCTTCGATGGCGTGGTGCTGACGACAGGCTGCGACAAGACCACACCCTCGGCCCTGATGGCGGCGTCCACGGTCGACATCCCGGCCATCGTTTTCTCAGGCGGCCCGATGCTCGACGGCTGGCATGATGGCGAACTGGTGGGTTCCGGCACGGTCATCTGGCGTTCCCGGCGCAAATATGCGGCAGGCGAAATCACCAAGGAGGAATTCCTCGAGCGGGCACTCGATTCTGCCCCCTCCGTTGGTCACTGCAACACCATGGGCACGGCCTCGACCATGAACGCCATTGCAGAAACGCTCGGCATGTCACTCACAGGCTGCGCTGCCATTCCCGCCGCCTATCGCGAGCGTGGCCAGATGGCTTATCGCACGGGAAAGCGGGCCGTCGAACTAGTGCTTGAGGACATTCGCCCGTCAGACATCCTGACACGCGACGCCTTCCTCAATGCCATCCGCGTCAACTCCGCAATCGGCGGATCGACCAATGCACAGCCGCATCTGATGGCCATGGCCAAGCATGCCGGCGTCGAACTTCTGCCCGAAGACTGGCAGGTTCACGGCTACGACATCCCGCTTCTTGCCAATGTCCAGCCCGCCGGCGCCTATCTCGGCGAACGCTTTCACCGCGCCGGTGGCGTGCCCGCCATCATGTGGGAGCTGATGCAGGCCGGCAAGATCGACGGAACCTGTCGCACCGTCACCGGACGCACCATGGCCGACAACCTGCAAGGCAGGGAGGCGACGGATCGCGAGGTGATCAAGCCTTACGATGAGCCGATGCGGGAGCGCGCCGGCTTCATCGTGTTGAAAGGCAATCTCTTCGACTTCGCGATCATGAAGACAAGCGTGATTTCAGAGGGCTTCCGCCAGCGTTATCTTCAGGAAAAGGGACGCGAAGGGATCTTCGAGGGTCGAGCCATCGTGTTCGACGGGTCCGAGGACTATCACCGGCGGATCAACGATCCAGCCCTTGAGATTGATGAGAATTGCGTCTTGGTGATTCGAGGTGCCGGCCCCCTTGGCTGGCCGGGCTCAGCGGAAGTGGTCAACATGCAGCCACCGGATCATCTGATCAAGCAGGGCATCCTCAGCCTGCCGACGATCGGCGATGGACGGCAGTCCGGCACTGCCGACAGCCCGTCGATCCTGAACGCTTCGCCGGAAAGTGCAGCAGGTGGTGGCCTTGCCTGGGTGCGGACCGGCGACACGATCCGGATCGACCTCAACCAAGGGCGCTGCGACATGCTGGTCGACGAAAGCGAGATTGCGAAACGCCAGGCGGACGGCATACCTGCGGTACCGAGGGATGCGACCCCGTGGCAGCGTCTTTATCGCCAGACGGTTACCCAGCTCGCCGATGGCGCCACCATTCGCGACGCGGAAGACTTCCGTCAGATCTCGAAAACGCCGCCCCGTCACAACCACTGACCGGAAGGCGTGGCAGGTATGCTTCGCCTTTCGAAATACCACTGCAAAATCAGGGGATAAAACAACTTCATCGGGAACCGTCTTCGGACAACTTCATTCTTCTGTCACCTGACGAAAATGGAGATCCCGATGAAAACCGTCCTGCAACTGCTCGCCGCATCCGCCCTGTCGGCAGGCATGGTGATCGGCGGCGTGGTCATCGCCTCCGCTGCCCTTTCGCCTGAAGAAGAAACACACCAATTCACAGGCCTTGATATCCGGGACCTCTGGACGGCCAAACCCGTGCGCATCGATCGTGCGGCACAAAACCTGGAACGACTGCCGCCCCGTTATGCCAGCCACGTGGTCATGAGTGAACCGGCACCTAAGGTCCAGGAAACCGCGGCAAATTCGGCTCAGGAGGATCTCGGCTCAAGAATCGCACAGATCGATCTGGCGTCGACCGGCGCGGTTTACGCTGAGTCCTCGGAGGCATCCCTGGATACCCTGTCACCACAACACATCGGGTGGTGCTCACAGCGGTACCGTTCCTATGATTCGCTCGATAACACCTATCGTACCTTCAACGGCGAATTGCGCGATTGCGTGTCACCGTATGAGATTGAAGCGCCGGCAGAGTATGGGGAAGGTGATGCCGAGGTAATGACCGTGAGCAGCGAGTCTTCATCTTCCGACGGTTACTCGCTGCAGGATGATCATGTTGTAAGCTGTATGGAACGCTATCGTTCCTACCGCGCTTCCGACAACACCTACCAGCCCTATGGCGGTGGCCCGCGGCAGCCGTGTGAACTGGCCTCGTTCTGAGGCCAGTAAAATCAGCTTGCGAGGATAAGACCCGGTGGCGGGGTGACACTGTCGCCTCCCGCAACGGCTGCCGAGATATAGGTCAGGGCGTTCTGCAGCCCATTCATCGTATAAGGCTTCTCGATCGCGCCGATCGCCCCGACAAAATCCTCGGGGATCCGCTTGATATTTCCGGTGACGAAGACGAAGGGAACGTCCTTTTCGGCCAGTCTCCGACCGATATCGATGCCTGTGGGACCATCGCTCAGATGCACATCCACAAAGGCGAAATCGGGCTTGCTCTGTTCGAGAATGTCAAAGGCGGCCTTCCGCGAAGCCGCAGTCCCGACAACGACGTGACCGGCAGCCTCGACCTCAAACTCCAGTTCGAGGGCAAGCAGCGCCTCATCCTCGACAATCATGATCTTCAATCGTCCGCATCCTTCGTTTCTTCAACCAGCATCGTGACCAAAACGTCAGTCCGGTGGCCATCAATTTCGCGCTTGATCTTGGCGCCGAGCTGCTTCGCACAGGTCTCAAGCATCAGTTTGCCGAAAGCCTCCTCTTCGGGATTGACGGAGACCGGCGTGGTCGTATCGGTGACCCGGATCAGGAAATGTCCATTGGTCCGTTTGACCTGCAAATGAATATCGCCGCCGCCGTCACTCAACCCGCGACGGACGGCATCCAGCACCAGCTCGTTGATGATCAGGGCGAGCGCGGACGCCTTTACCGCCGGAACGAAAACGGGAGAGATATCGACGATCACGCGGATATCGTCCCGTTTCAGGGCCCCTACGAGATCCTCGATCAGATCCTTGGCGAAATCCGAAACGTCGAAGCGCCCGAGATCGGCACTCGTAAAGAGCTTCCGTTGTACGGTGCTCAGAGCCTCAACGCGGTTGAGCACGGAAAACAGTGTCCGCTTCACAAGGTCGGTTTCCGACATACGCGCCTGAAGCTTCACGATCGAAGCGATCGTCAGGAGATTGTTCTTAACGCGGTGATCGACTTCATGGACAAGAAGCGTCTGCGCCTTGAGTGCATCCGACAGGTCGCTCGTGCGGCGTGCAACCTCGCGCTCCGCTGACTTGCGCGCCTCGGCAAGTTCCTGCTCCTTGCTCTTGATCGTCGTGAAATCGAGCTGAGAGGCAAAGAAGTAGATGACGTCACCCGCAGCATCGCGGACCGGGCTGACAAAAAGCGCGTTCCAGAAGGAGCTACCATCCTTGCGATAATTGAGAATGTCGATGGAGATATCGCGTTCAGCCGCAATAGCGTCACGCAACTCGGCGATCGCTTGACGATCGGTTTCTGGCCCTTGCAGGAGTCGGCAGTTGCGTCCGACGAGTTCGTCAACGCTGTAACCTGTCAGTGTAGCAAAGGCCTGATTGCAAAAGATAATTGGGTTGTCATGTTGCTGCGGATCCGTGATCAGCATCGGCATGCGCGTCGCCTTGAAGGCCGCGGCAAAGGGATCTTCCGAGGGATGGGAAGCTAAGAGACGGTCGCCGGCGTCCCGTGCGTCGCGCCGCGAGGAATTTTGATCAGACATTCACACCATCGTCCTGAAGCAGGCTGCTCAACACAATGGTGCATTCTGGGAAAAGTTCCGCTGCCAGAACAAAATTTTGGAGGGGTCAAAAATTTGACCTCCAAGCGCCCCTCCCCCAAATCGGGGCGAAGCGAGACAATAGACATGCAAAGGCGTTTAGCCTATCTGACTAGTAAGAGCCTAAAACGCGCAGCTCAAGGCAGCAGCATTGATGTCGATCGACGAGCACCAGAACGCAAGGCCCGGTTTCCTGAAGAATGGCGGCTTCATGGCCGACCTTATCCTTGAGCGGGACTGGTCAGATGGCCTCGGCCCCATTGAGACTTGGCCGGCGGCACTCCGCTCGGCTCTTTCCATTTGCCTGAATTCAAGCTTCCCGACCGCCATTTACTGGGGACCTGAGCTTCGCTTGCTGTACAATGACAGCTGGTCTCATATTCCGGGCGAACGCCACCCTTGGGCACTCGGGCGACCAGCAGCTGAAGTATGGTCGGACATCTGGGACGTCGTCGGACCGCAGTTTCATCAGGTGATGGCCACTGGCGAGGGTGTGACCACCTACGACCAGCTGTTGGTAATGGACCGCAACGGCATTCCGACGGAAGGCTACTGGAACTACAGCCTCTCGAGCATCCGCGACGAGCATGGCAATATCGTCGGCGTCTACAATCAGGGCAACGAGACAACGGCTGCAGTGCTGGCACGCCGGCAGGCACAGGAAGAGATCAACCGACTCGGGCGCCTCTTCGCGCAAGCACCCGCAGCAATCGCCATTACGGAAGGCCCTTCGCACGTCTTCAAGCTGGTGAACCCCGCCTATGAGGCACTGGTTCAGCGCTCTGATCTGGTTGGTAAGCCAGTGGCGGAGGCCCTGCCTGAGGTAGAAGATCAGGGATTTGTGCGGCTTCTGGACACGGTCTATCTATCCAACGAGCCCTACAAAGGCACCGCAGTGGCTGTCGAGTTCATAACTCCAAATGGCGAGCGGCAACTGCGCTATGTGGACTTCGTTTTCCAGCCCATTACGGACCAAGCTGGACAGAGCGCCGGCATATTCATTCAGGCTTCGGATGTGACCGAGGCAACAACTGCCATGGCCGCACTGCTGGAGAGCGAGCAGCGTTTCGAGGCGATCGTCAATTCCATCGACCAGATGATCTGGTCGACACGACCTGATGGGTATCACGACTACTTCAACCAGCGTTGGTACGAATACACAGGCGTCCCGGAAGGCGTCACCGACGGTACGGATTGGGAGAGGGTCTTTCACCCTGACGACCGGGCAGAAGCTTGGGCACTTTGGCAAAAAAGCCTCGCTACGGGCGAGCCTTACCATGTGGAGTATCGGCTCCGACATCGATCAGGCAACTATCGATGGGTCATTGGTCGCGCCCAGTGCGTGCGTGACGAGAGCGGCGAGATCATTCGCTGGTATGGCACCTGCACTGACATCCACGATCTCAAGGTGGCCGAAGAGGCCCGCCAGCTTCTGTTGAGCGAGCTCAACCACCGGGTCAAGAACCTCTTTGCCATCACCGCCGGCATGATCAACATGACAGCCCGCTCCTCGGCCTCTGTCGGCGCAATGGCGGAAGCACTACACGGACGCCTTCAGGCGCTGGCGAAGGCGCATCATCTGATCCAGCCAGCCATCACCCACGGACTACATGGCACGGAGTCCGTGGCATTTCATGCGCTTCTGGAAGAAATCCTCTCGCCACATCTGTCCGATAGACAGAGCCAGGTATCACTGACTGGGCCTGAGCTCAGGCTGGGACCGAATGCTTCGACCAGCTTCGCTTTGATCTTTCACGAGCTTGCGACGAATGCCGCAAAATACGGCCCGTTCCGCGAACCCGTCGGCCGCCTCGACGTGCGCTGGCAGATGCAGGGTTCGTCGCTTAGCCTGGAATGGCGGGAAACGGTGTCACGTTCGGAAATCAGGGCACCGAAGCAGGAAGGCTTCGGCAGCAAGCTGGCGCGCACCAGCGCGACCCATCAGCTCGGCGGCAGCATCGACTTCGAATGGCTTCCAGGCGGAGTCAACATCGCCCTGACGGCAGCGACGGATCGACTGAGCAAGTAAAGCTCAGCGTGGGGCGAGATGATCGCCTGTCTGGCTGAAACAAAAAGAGCGCCCGAAGTGAGCGCTCGTGTTGTCTTATAGGACCGGCCTTGAGACCAGCTATCCGGGCACTCGATGAGTGCACGTCATCATTTCTATCGGGATCAGTAGCGCGGGAAATCGGCCGGGTTGATACCGAGCGTCTTCAGGTGATGATCCTTCGGACGACGATGTCCCTCGACAGCGGCCGCTGCGGAGCTTGCTGCGCCGATAACGGCGATCGCACGACCGAGGAAACCCTGCTGGATGGACTTGCGGAGGCTAGACATTTCTTTGCTCGCTTTCTTCGTTTGCAAGCAGAAGATGATACTCCGACGGTCAGATTACAATGGACGGAAAGTCACGCCAGCCATGCAGCCGATGCAGGCCGAGTTAATCAGATCCTGCATCGGCACATGGTAATTTAGGCTTTAGTCTTCGCTACCCGCAACCTGGGCCAGCACCTGCCCCTTGCCCCGCGCCCGAAGGAACATCGGAACGAAGAGCGCAATGGCTGCAAGCGCAAGCAGAATGGCAGCAATCGGCGATGTGACGAGCACGGTTGCATCCCCCTGGCTGATAGACAGGGCACGACGCAACTGCTGCTCGGCCATGGGCCCGAGGATCAGGCCGACGATCACAGGCGCGATCGGATAGCCGAAGACACGCATGATATAACCCAGTACGCCGAAGGTCAGCAGAAGGCCAAGTTCGAACACCGACGGATTGGCGCCGATCGTGCCCAGTGTCGCGAAGACCAGGATGCCGGAATAGAGCCAGGGCTTCGGGATTGTCAGCAGACGGACCCACAGACCGATAAGCGGCAGGTTCAACACCAGCAGCATGAAGTTGGCGATCAGAAGCGAAGCAATCAGACCCCAGACCAGCTGTGGATTGGTCGCAAACAGAAGCGGTCCCGGCTGCAAGCCGAACTGCTGGAAGCCGGCAAGCATGATCGCGGCAGTGGCCGTAGTCGGCAGACCGAGCGTCAGCAGCGGTACCAACGTGCCGGCAGCCGAGGCATTGTTTGCGGCTTCCGGACCGGCAACACCTTCGATGGCACCGTGACCGAATTCCTCGGGATGCTTCGAGAAATTCTTCTCTGCCGAATAGGACAGGAAGCTTGAGACATCAGCGCCGCCGGCCGGCATGGCCCCGATCGGGAACCCGATCGCCGTGCCGCGCAGCCATGGTTTCCACGAACGCTTCCAGTCGGATTTGTTCATCCAGAGCGAACCGCGGACCGCCTCGACCTTTTCCGGAGCACGTGAGCCTTGTGCGGCCACATAAAGCGTCTCACCGATGGCGAACATAGCAACCGCGAGCGTGGTCACTTCAAGGCCGTCCAACAGATCCGGCACGCCGAAGCTCAGACGGGTCTGACCGGTGAGCTGATCGATGCCGACGATCGAAAACGCAAGGCCGATGAAGAGGGCAGTGAGACCGCGCAACGTAGAATCGCCAAAAGCGGCCGAGACAGTCACGAACGCGAGCACCATGAGCGCGAAATACTCACGCGGCCCGAAAGACAGCGCGAATTTGACGACAAACGGAGCAATGAAGGCAAGCGAGATCGTCGCCAGCAGACCCGCGACGAACGAGCCGATGGCGGCCGTGGCAAGTGCTGGTCCACCACGTCCGGCCCGGGCCATCTTGTTGCCCTCGAGCGCCGTGACGATCGAGGCGCTTTCACCGGGTGTATTCAGCAGGATCGACGTCGTAGAGCCGCCATACATGCCGCCATAATAGATGCCGGCGAACATGATCAGCGAGCCGGCAGGATCGAGTTGGTAGGTAACCGGCAACAGCAGCGCCACGGTAAGCGCCGGACCGATACCCGGCAGGACGCCGACGAGCGTGCCGAGCGTCACGCCGATCAGCGCGTAGAACAGGTTGACCGGCTGAGCGGCGATCGCCAGCCCCTGGAGAAGGAAATCAAACGTATTCACGGGGTTCCCCTCAGAAGAACAGCCGCTCGAGTGGACCCGCCGGCAAGGACAGTTGCAGGAAGCGCGCGAAAATGATCCACACGACGAAGGAGAGTGCGATGCCCGCAGGCAGCGAAATCCAGAACTTTCTCTTGCCGAATCCGGCAGCGGTCATGGCAAACAGAATACCGGTGGCAATCGAGAAACCGGCAGTCTTCAAAAGCAGCATCTGCGCGGCAAGTCCCGCGACGATGAACAAAACGGGGGAAAGCTCCTGGTGCTCCCGCTCAGGAAAATCGCGGCGCAGCGCAGCGAAGACCGTCCAGATGCCCAGTCCGATCAGACCGATGGCGATGCCTTTCGGCACGGTTGCGGGACCAATACCGGAATAGAGGTTTCCGCCTTGCAGACGTGCGACATCGTAGAAGATCAGGCCGGCAATCGCGAACATCACCACCGCGATGGCCAGCGCCGCCCAATCAGGGCGGCGCGTGCGTTGTCCGGAAGAATGCTCTTCCATGCTCATTTCACGAGACCGATGTCTTTGAGGATGGCTTCGGTGGCAGCGATATCCTTGGCGAGCTGCTCTTCGAAGGCCGCACCGACGAGATAGGTGTCCTGCCAGTTCTTGGTCTTCAGCGTTTCCTGCCAGCCGGCAGACTTCGCGAGCTTTTCGACGTCAGCCGTAACAGCAGCCTTCTGTTCGTCGGTCAGGCCTGGAGCAGCAGCAACCATGCGCCAGTTCTGCAGCACAACGTCAAGACCGCTTTCCTTCAGCGTCGGGGCATCTGCACCGGCGATGCGTTCGGCGCTGGAGACGGCGAGCAGACGCAGCGTGCCGGCAGCAACCTGTGCCTGGAATTCGCCATAGCTGGAGATGCCGACAGTGACCTGGCCACCGAGGATGGCTGCAAGTGCTTCACCACCACCAGAATAGGCGATGTAATTGATCTTGGTCGGATCAACGCCAGCAGCCTTGGCGATTAGACCAGCGCCGATATGGTCGGTGCCGCCTGCCGAGCCACCAGCCCAGGAAACAGAACCCGGATCAGCCTTCAGCTTTTCGACGAGCTGGCCGATGTTCTGGATCTCGGAATTGGCAGGAACGACGATGGCTTCGTATTCACCGGTCAGGCGTGCGATTGGCGTGACGTCAGCCAGGGTCACCGGCGACTGGTTGGTGAGGATAGCGCCAACCATGACGTAGCCGCCGACGATCAGGGCGTTCGGATTGCCCTTCTGCTGGCTGGCGAACTGGGCGAGACCGATGGTGCCACCGGCGCCCGGTACGTTCACGACCTGAACATTGCCGGAAATGCCTTCAGACTGCATCACGGCCTGCAGCGAGCGGGCCGTCTGGTCCCAGCCGCCGCCAGGCGCTGCCGGAGCCATGATCGTGTAGTCGGCAGCAACGGCCGGAAGGGCCAGGGCGCCTGCGAGAAAAGATGCCAGGAAAAAGTGCTTCAAGATAGTCCTCCACCATCAACGCGGCTCTTGCCGCTTTCAACTGATCTGTGGGGAGAATGCGGGTGCCCGCCATACGGCGCGAACCGTTCCAGGCAATGCCTGCTCCTCCCATGTCCCATCTGCCCCGCCTCCACGGGACGATGTGACCATAGGCCTAACAGCATAACCTGTCACGCACCTGTCACCGCCGTGACAGACATGCTGGAGAACCCGGCGATAGAGTAAAGCGAGAGCTCAAGAGGCCTGCACCTGATGGTCGTTCAGATCACGAACGAGCCGCTGATGCGTGCGCACGCTGGAGAGCACCTCGCCGAACCGCACGAGGCCCTGGCCTGCGAGCATGTCCTTGAGCTTGATGAAGACGTCAGCCGTGGCGATCGCATCACCCAATGCGGTGTGCCTGTCCGCCTCCTCGATATGCACGCCCAACCGCGTCGCAAGCGCATCGAGCGTATGAGTTTCTGCTCTCCCGAAGGCAGTCGCCGAGACAAGCACCGTATCGAGAATGGGATGCAGGAACCGCAGCCCCACCTCCTTCTCGCGCCGATACAGAAACTCCATGTCGAAGGGCGCATTGTGCGCCACGAGCACTGCGCCCTCGGCGAAACGATGGAATTGGCGCACGGCCTCCTGGACGCTCACGGCATCGGCGACCATCGCATCGCTGACACCGTGGATTGCCGTGGCAGAGGCCGGGATCGGACGTCCCGGATTGACCAGCAGGTTGAAAACCTCGCTCTTCACCCGCTTGCCGTTGACGATCCGCACAGCCGCGATCTGCACGATCTCGTCGCCTTGCTCGGGCAGAAGCCCCGTGGTCTCGGTATCGAAGACGACATAGGTCAGCGCATCGAGACGGGCGTCGGAGATCTTGTCGTAATGCATCCGGGACAGAAGGTCGAAATCATAGACAACGTGGCGAGACAGGTCCGCTCCCACGGGCCGAAGGCGCTCGATCGGGCGCAACCGCGTCAGGATAGCCGGACGGTCACCGGCAAAACCGACCAAAAGTGTGTTGCCATGCGCACGAAGGATCGTCTCGCATGTCACGCCGCCCTCAAAGACAGGTTCCCCGAGCCAGCCCTGCAGCGCCTCCTGCGTGATCGATCCGCCGGACCACGAGACGGCGAGCTCAGCCGCATCACCGACGGCCGAGATCGCCAACCGGAATTGCCCAGCGGACGTCGTGCCGTTTACCCGCGATGCAATATGTCCCAGAAGGCTCACGATGTCGAAGGCATTGCAGCGGACGGCAACCTCGTCTGCGTCAATCTCGAGCGACAATCCGAGCCCCTCCAACTCGCGCCGCAACTGGCTGCCAAGCTCGCGCGCATCGGTGGGTGCCATCGGCCAGCCATCGGAACGACAGCTCTCGAAGCGACCTTCGAGCGCATCCAGCATCGTGTCGAGCGCCTCGATCTGCGGGCGGATATCACCATCTTGGCGCGGCCCACCTGACTGCTCCGCAGCACGTCGCCGGAGCTCCGAGACGGCCGGGCGAATTTGCAGGAAGACGTCCCCCAGAAGCACATCCCGCCTCCCGTAGGCAGCGACCTCGGTGGTGACATCGCGCAAGGTCATCACATAGGCCCCGCCATCGCCGCCATTGTCACTCGCAAGCCGCATGCGGCCAGCAAGTCGGCGCTCGCCACAAGGGCTGAGACAGATGAACTCCACGACGGCATCGGGATCCGCACTCTCCATGAGTCTGTGATGTGCATCCCGGATCGGGCCTTCGCTCAGATAGTCGAAGACGTTGCGGTCGAGACAGACGGGTCGCTGCGAACCGGCAAGGAACTGTTTCGCCACGCCGTTGTAGAACACCAGGTGATGGCGACCGGTGCAGAGCAGAACCGCGGGCGGCACATCGGCAAGCAACTGCTCGAGCTTGTTCTTGTCCGCGGCAAGGCGCGATGTCTCGCGCTGGACGGACTCTGCAAGGGCACCGCGGGTCTGGGCAAGCGTCGCGGCTGTTGCCGAGGCTGCGGCTGCGAGATCCCCGAGATAGCGCGCGTCATCTGTCGGGAGCTCGTGAGCGACATCTGCATGCGCCCGGGCACGCATGGCAGATGCAACCTTGTCTATGGGGCGGGCGACATGCGTATCGAAGAGAAACCAGATCCAGGTGATGAGTGCCAGGATCAGGAAACCGGCAGCGATCGCCCCTTGCATGAAGGCGTCAAACATATCGGGGCTGCCTTCGCGGTGGTAACCGAACCACAGCCCAACCGCGAGCGCCGCAACAGCGCCGGCAGCCAGTGCTACGAAGAACAGAAGGATGCGTGCGCGCAGCCCGATCTTGATCAGCATATCCTCACCTTGTCGTACACGCGATCTTCATCGCCGCGTCCTCAGCATCGAGCTTGACCCAGTCGGCGCCAACCAGACTTCCGTCGTCGGCGATGCTGACATTGGTATCGACCAGATCCGCCCGCTGCATGTTCGGGCAGTCGTAGACCACCTTCACCGGCTTGACCGGCTGCCAGCGCGCCAGGAGCAGGATATCGACCATGACGAGACCCGGCTGGTTCGGATGACGTCTCGCGGTCTTCATGTCGACCGCGCTGAAGCGGGTGGTGACGGGCTCGATATACGACCATGGACGCCAGAAGGCCGTCTGCGAATTCTTCCAGGACACCTCGATACCCGGCAGCGCAAGATTCATCCGGTCGAACCAGCTGTATTCGCTCCAGATCGAGTACCCCAGCATTCCGAGACCAGCCATCGTTGGGACGATCCATTTCGGCAGCAACCCACGGCTCAACCAGCGCAGCAACATCGCGACACCGGCCAGAGCAACACCGGCGACGACCGCAGCGATCAACTCAAACAGCATTCTTCATTCCTTCAGACGGGCGCCCGACCGCCATTGGCGAGCGCCGATTGCATGGTGCGCACGACGACAAAGGCGTCGCGCAAATGGGACCGTTCGAAGTCTCCGAAATCATACGGTGCGAGGAAGTTATCCGGCTTTCGACCGTCCCGCACCTGCCTCACCTGATTACGCAGCCGCATATCGGCGATCAGGTCGTAAGCCGCGATCAGATCGCGTGCACCGGCGCCGGAAATGATGCCCGCCTCCTCGGCAGCCAGCAGCCGCGCGCGCGTGTTGACCGGTGAAAGCCGTCCCATCAGGGCATAGACCCGCCCGAGGTCGACCACGGGAACCACGCCGTTGTGCTTCATGTCGATCTGGTTGCGATGCTCGCCACTGCGGATGGTGGCAAAGCCGCGAAGAAGCCCCAGAGGCGGAGCATGCTTCAGCGAATTGCTGATCATATGAGCCGTGAAGATCGAGTTGCGGCTCGCCTCTTCAAGGATCTCGGCCTGGAGATCCTGATAGAGCGAAGAGGCACCGCAGATCGGCCTGAGGTCGAACATCACGCTGGCCAGCATCTGCGCCGTCGGATCCGCCTTGTAGATCCAGTCCCGGAAATAGCTGCGCCAGACGGAAACCGGCTGGCACCAGCGCGGATTGGTCGCCATCATGTCGCCCGGGCAGTAGAAATAGCCGCAGATGTCGAGGCCCCGGCTCACCTTCGCGGCGAGCTGCTGGAACCAGGGCATCTCCTCCGGCTCCACCCCATCTTCGATGAAGATGCAGTTATCCTGATCGCTGACGCTGCTCTGCTCCTGCCGTCCCTGGCTGCCGCAGGCAAGCCAGACATAGGGCACCGGCGGCGGCCCAAGCTCACGCTCGGCGAGCATGATCAAGCGGCGGGTCACGCTGTCGGCGATGTCGGTGATGAGGCGGGTGACGACCTCATGGGCATTGTTGCTACCGACGAGCTGCACGAGCAATTGCGGTATGCGCGCCGTGATCGCGCGCATATCCTCCGCCCGTTCGGCCGAGGCGATGTCACGGATCAACTGCGCCGAGCTGATTGCGTGGAAGCGAATGAGATCCGTCTGGGTGATCATCCCTACCAGCCTGTCGCCTTCAACGACCGGAAGATGACCGACACGGCGTTCCAGCATCAGATGCAGGATGTCAGAGCCCAGAGCCTCGCCTGGCAGCCCGACCGGATCCGGCGTCATCACCGCAGAAACCGGGGTCGTATCGGGGTTCAAGCCCTCCGCAAGCACGCGCCCTGTCAGGTCGCGGGTCGTGAGGATACCGAGAAAGCGCCCGGCGTCGACGACACCGAGACTGGAGACGTGCCGTTCACGCATAAGGGTGGCGGCAGAACGGACCGTATCGGATGGGGCACAAACGATCGGAGGTCGCGACATGAGTTCGCTGACCTTCTGGATCGCCATATCGCCGCGCCGGGTATCGGCAAAACGCCCGCGGGTGAAGAAGCGGGAAAAGACCGCCTGCTCCTGCATCAACCGATGGAACTCGTCCTTCGGCAACATGAGCAGAGTGCAGTCGGAGCGGGCAATTGCAGTGGTCGCTGCAAAACCGTCGGACAACAGGCCGCGTTCGCCGAAGGAGTTTCGAGCGGCAAGTTCGGAGACCACCGTGCTGGCGGCATCGAGGATCTCTACGGCACCATCCATGATGAGATAGATGCCCGGCAATACGTTGCCGCGATGATAGATTTCGGATCCTGCGGAAAAGGTAAGGGGTGCGAACCGGGTGGATACCCGCTCGATTTCGTCTCTCGGAAGACTGTCATACGGATGGACGGTCTCGAGAAACATCAGCACGTCGGATTGTGCCTGTGACATCCTGTTTGCCCTCATTTGGCGCTATCGAGCCGCGAATGACTGAGGGACAGGAGGGGCGACACGGCCGCCCCTCCCGATTGTCTCTATCAGTGACCGGTCGCCTGACCCGCACCGCGCGGAACGCGGATGGATTCGACGAGATCCTGGACATGCTTCGGCGGAGCCTGGGTCATCATCGACACGATATAGGCCGTGGCGAAGTTGAGTACTGCACCGATCGGGCCGAACGCCGTCGGCGGGATGCCGAAGATGTAGTTGGCCGGAACGTTTTCGACCATGTTGGTACCTGCGATGAAGAACCAGCCCAGATAGGTGAACAGGTACAAGCAGGTAACGACGAGGCCGACGATCATGCCGAGCGTGGCACCGACCGAGTTGATGCGCTTCGAGAAGATGCCCATCATCAGAGCCGGGAAGATCGTTGCAGCGGCAAGACCGAAAGCGAGTGCGACGGTCTGAGCGGCGAAGCCCGGAGGGTTGATCCCCAAGAGCGTTGCGACCAGGATCGCGCCTGCCATCGAGATACGAGCGGCCATGAGCTCGCCCTTTTCAGAGATGTCCGGCTTCAGGAAGTCCTTGATCAGATCGTGGCTGATTGCAGACGAGATCGCAAGCAACAGACCAGCTGCAGTCGACAGAGCGGCTGCGAGACCACCGGCAGCGATGAGGCCGATTACCCAGCCCGGAAGCTGTGCGATTTCCGGATTGGCGAGAACGAGGATGTCGTTGTTGATCGTCAGCTCGTTGCCCGTCCAGCCGCGCTGCGTGGCGGTTTCGGTGAAGCCTGCGGCAGCATCGTTGTAATACTGAATGCGGCCATCGCCATTCTTGTCTTCGAACTTCAGAAGGCCTGTGACTTCCCAGTTGCGCATCCAGTCAGGACGCTCTTCGTAGAGAACCGCTTCCTGCTGCGAGCCATTGGGATAGATGGTGTCGATGATGTTCAGGCGTGCCATGGCGCCAACAGCCGGAGCCGTCAGATAGAGCAACGCGATGAAAATCAGCGCCCAACCAGCCGACCAACGAGCATCCGCGACCTTGGGAACGGTGAAGAAGCGAATGATAACGTGCGGCAGACCTGCCGTACCGATCATCAGCGACAACGTGAACAGGGTCATATTCAGCATGGAGCCCTGAGCGGTGTAGGCATTGAAGCCAAGGTCGGTGACAACCTGGTCAAGCTTCTGCAGGAGCGGCAGTGCAGATTCCGTGTGCGTGCCAAAGAGGCCGAACCACGGGATCGGGTTGCCGGTCAGCTGCAGCGAGATGAAGATCGCCGGGATGGTGTAGGCGATAATCAGAACGATGTACTGGGCGACCTGCGTGTAGGTGATCCCCTTCATACCGCCGAGAACCGCGTAGCAGAAGACGACGGCAGCAGCGATCCAGAGACCGGTCGAGACCTCGACTTCGAGGAAGCGCGAGAAGGCGACGCCGGCACCGGTCATCTGGCCGATGACGTAAGTCACCGAGATGATGATCAGGCAGACGACAGCCGTCAGGCGAGCACCCTGGCTGTAGAAGCGGTCACCGATGAACTGCGGGACGGTGTATTTGCCGAACTTGCGCAGGTAGGGAGCAAGCAGGAGCGCGAGCAGCACGTAGCCGCCGGTCCAGCCCATGAGGTAGGTGGAGTTGCCGTAGCCGACAGTGGCAATCAGGCCGGCCATCGAGATGAAGGAAGCCGCAGACATCCAGTCGGCTGCGGTCGCCATGCCGTTCATGACCGGGTTAACGCCACGGTTGGCGGCGTAGAACTCGGCCGTGGTTCCAGCACGCGCCCAGATGGCGATGCCGATGTAGAGCGCGAAGGACGCGCCTACGATAATCAGATTGAGTGTATACTGATCCATTGTGGGTCCGCCTTACTGCTCGTCGACGCCGAATTCACGGTCGATCTTGTTCATGTAAACCGAGTAGCCGAAAATCAGGATGATGAAGACCACGATCGAGCCTTGCTGGGCGAACCAGAAGCCAAGATCACTTCCACCGACGGCAATACCCGACAGAGCGGGGCGAAGCAGGATGCCGAATCCGTAGGATACGACGGCCCAGATCGCCAGGCAGATGTAGATGACGCGAACGTTTGCAGACCAGTAAGCGTTAGACGAAGATTTATCCGTCACGAGTACTCCTCCCTTTCCTCGATGAGACGTCCCCCGGGACGCCCCTTGCCTCCACGTCAATTCCGCCAATCCTTGTCCCAAGGCGGAATAGACAATTGTCTAGGAGTAACGAATCCGCTGGAGAACGTACATTCTCCGTTAGTCGCAGGACGGACCGATCGCAGGATTGGGTGGCGCCGTGGCCGATTGAGACTGATCCGGAGCAGGGAAGATTAACCGTTGAGCAACCATGTTGGTTTGCGAAGTTTGGAAATGTCCGCGTCCGCCAAAGCGATATGATGACTAGGCATGTCAGCCCACCAAGTCATTCCAGCGACTTAGCGCGGCTGCGTACAGGACGTGCCATTCCGATGTTCGCGCCTATAATGAGCAAATACCCAAGCTGCGCCTCGCGGGGCCACAGGCCCTTCAGCGAAACAGTCGCTGCAGGCGTGGCCGGATGCGCAGGAAACGACGATAGGCGGCCTCAAAGATCGGGGTCGCCGGCGCCCAGCCGGCAAGAAGGCCGAGAGGACGCAGCAGCGGAATGGCCCGCCACATGGCGGCAAAGGCCTGAGCGCCCGAAAGCAGCGTCCCGCCTTCTTCGGCATGAAACCGCGAAAGCAGCTCGGCGCGATCGATGGGGCAGGAGCCGCTCGGATCGCAGGCATCGACAAAGTGGATTGCCCCGCGTCGATCGAGACGGCGCATCAGCGCAATCTCCCGCAGGCAGAGCGGACAACTGCTATCAAACCAAACGGTGACTTGCGGAGACATGGGACCACTTTACCAAAGGACGTCGTCCGATCAATTTGGGCCTCGACATGCATTCCGGCAATGCGTCCGGACGCCGCTGGCCAAAAGTGCTGGCAAATCAGTCGTGCCGCATCCGATCCTGGACCGAGCGGACTTCTCAGACACGGGCGAGCGCAATTTGGCATCGCCGCGAGCGCAATATGGTGCTTTTCGGGTCCTGCACTTTTGTCTTATCGAACGGGAATAGACAAAAAATCGGGACGTGCGGTGATGACCAGACCATTCTTCTGGAACGAGTTGACGACAACGGATTTTGCCGGCCTGTCGCCAGACAATACGATCGCCATCCTGCCGATCGCGTCCACGGAACAGCACGGCCCCCATCTGCCGATCGCAACCGATGTCGCCATCGCAAACGGCATGCTGGCAGAACTGAAGGTCCAGCGCCCCGACGATCTCGACTTTCTCGTTCTGCCTACCCAGGAAATCGGCAAGGCCAACGAGCATGTCTATGGCCCCGGCAGCCTCTCCTTCGGCCCGGAGATCCTGATTCCCGCATGGACCGCAATCGGCACCAAGGTCGCCGAAGCCGGCATCCGCAAGCTCGTCATCGTCAATTCACACGGCGGCAATGTCGATGTCATGAGCATCGTCGCACGGGAACTGCGCGTCCGCCACCAGATGGTTGTCGTCTCCACCCAATGGGGCCGCTTCGGCAATCCGGACGGGATGATTTCGGAAAACGAAAGCCGTTATGGCATCCATGGCGGCGAAGTTGAGACCTCGCTGATGCTGCATTTCCGGCCCGAGCTGGTCCGGATGGACAAGGCTCAGAATTTCGTCTCGAGGGCGGAAGAGATGCGGTCGAATTCGAAGTTCCTGACGCCGCTCCCGCCGCATTCCCTCGCCTGGATCGCCCACGACCTCAACCCACATGGCGTGGTCGGCGATGCGTCGAAGGGCACCGCGGAAAAGGGTGCTGAGATCTGCCGGCATCAGGTCGCCGGCTTCATCGAGCTGCTGCGTGACGTTGCGGCCTACCCGCTGTCGAACCTCTACACACCCGGCTGACAGCGGCTCACGCCTGGCCGCGTATGGTCTCGGGGATGTGCCCACGCGCCTTCAGATCCTGAACCAGCAGCAACATCTCCTGCATCAGGTATTCGACGAAGAGGCTCGTCGCTGAATCGAGCGGCGCCCGCGCCCGGGCAAACAGCTTCATCGGCTGATGACGGACATGCGCCTCGGTCAGGGGCCGGAAGATCAGCTCGCCGCGCCGACATTCGGCAACAGCATCCAGCGGATTGAGCATGGTGAGCCCCGTGCCGGCCTTGACCAGCTGTTTCATCAGCTCGGAAGAATTGGTCTCGACGACAGGCTCGACCAACAGGGGCAGAGGCGCAAGCGCGAGATCGATGATGTTGCGCAGACTGGTGCCCGATTGCGCCAGGATCAGCGGCTCCTGCACCACCTCGACCAGATCGACCGGCCCCGCCTCACCGGCCAGCCGATGCCCCGGCGGCAACACCACGCCAACGGGTACGTCGAAATTTGCGAGCGTTCGGATGCCGGGTGTCGCCGGGATGTTGAATCCGAGGCCGAGATCCACCTCACCCGTGAGCACAGGGTTGATGGTGGTGGACCCGCCATCGTTGCGCAGTTTGATCTGCACGCGGGGATGCGCGGCAACGAAACCTGCAAGGATTTCCGGCAGCGGGCCTGAGGCGAGACCGACCGTGGTGACCAGCGACACTTTGCCGGCCTGCGGGGTCTTCAGGCCACGGATCCGGCCTTCCAGGCGCTCGTAATTCTTCAGAACATCGCGGATGTGCTCAACACAGAGCTCACCAGCCGCTGTCAATCGAAGCCCTTTCGGCAGCCGCTCGAAAATCGGCGCGCCGAGCTCCTCCTCCAGCGCGAGGATCTGGCGGTTCACTGCGGAAGATGCAACATTCAGCCGGGCCGCGGCTTTTCGGATCGACCCGCAGCGAACGATTTCGTTGATATAGACGAGCTTTCGGGAATGCAGCACGAGGCCTCCGCTGCGCAAAAATTAGTCATGCCGCATCACTATGCATCAATCCTGAGAGCAGTGCAAAAAAAGCATCGATGCGGACGAATTTTGATGCTTTTCAAGACGCATGCCAGCCGATCAAATGCTGGAAAGGGGAGCCCGAAAACGGGCCCTTGGAACGAACAGGGGAACGATCAATGCGCGACACGCTCACCAAGACCAGCCTCTTTGCCCTGATGGGCCTTGCAGCTTCGCTGGCTTCCACCTCCGCTGCCCTCGCCCTCGATGAGGTCAGCTACGGCACGAACTGGCTGGCCCAGGCCGAACATGGCGGCTTCTACCAGGCCGTGGCCGACGGCACCTATGAGAAATATGGCCTCAAGGTCACGGTGATCCAGGGCGGCCCGCAGGCCGCCAACCGTGCGCTGCTGATCGCCGGCAAGGTCGATTTCTACATGGGCAGCCCGCTCGGCGAAATGGACGCCGTCAAGGAAGGCATCCCGCTGATCGACGTTGCCGCCATCTTCCAGAAGGACCCGCAGGTCCTGCTCGCCCATCCCGACCAAGGCATCGAGACCTTCGCCGACCTCGCCAAGCTCGACAGCATCTTCATGGGCAAGGACGGCTACGTCACCTATTACGAGTGGATGAAGAAGAACTTCGAGGGCTTCACCGACGAGAAGTACAAGCCCTACACCTTCAACCCGGCTCCCTTCATCGCCGATCCGAAGTCAGCCCAGCAGGGCTACCTGACCTCGGAACCCTATGAGATCGAGAAGCAGGCCGGCTGGGCACCGAAAGTCTTCCTTCTCGCCGACAACGGCTACAATCCCTATTCGACGATGATCACGACCACGACGACCATGGTCGAGAGCAAGCCTGATGTCGTGCAGCGCTTCGTCGATGCTTCGATCGAGGGCTGGTACAACTACCTCTACGGCGACAACAAGGCCGCCAACGACCTCATCAAGAAGGACAATCCGGAAATGACGGATGGCCAGATCGAATACTCGATCGCCAAGATGAAGGAATACGGCATCGTCGAATCCGCCGAAGCGATGGACAAGGGCATCGGCTGCATGACCGACGAAAAGTACAAGGCCTTCTTCGACGCCATGGTCCAGATCAGCGTCCAGCCGGCCGACCTCGATTACAAGAAGGCCTACACCACCCAGTTCGTCTGCAAGGGCGTCGGCATGGCGCTGAAGAAGTAATCTCCACCTCCCCCCTTTGAGGGGCGAGGTCGCAGCGAAGCTGCGGTGGGGGTGATCGGCCGTCTTCCGCTGGAATCACCCCACCCCGGCACTGCGTGCCGACCCTTCCACTCACGGGGAGGGAAGACGCCCACCACGATCCGATCTCCCCCTTGAGGGGGAGATGTCCGCAGGACAGAGGTGGGTACCCCTCCTCGCAACGCCACCCCTGCCGCAACACCAGAATGCAACGCGGATGTATCGCGAGACAGAATGACCAGTTCGCCAGCCACAGAAGACCCCATCATCCCGCCCCCTCCCGAACAGCGCCGGGCGCTTGTGGTAATGAAGGACGTATCCAAGGTCTTCTCCAGCGGCACGGTGGCGCTGACCGGCATGTCGCTCACCGTCAACGGCGGCGAGTTCGTTTCCCTCCTCGGCCCCTCCGGCTGCGGCAAGTCGACGGCGCTGCGCATCATCGCCGGCTTGGGCGACACCACCACCGGCACCATCGACTGGCCCAGCTCGCGGATTAATTCCAAGGGCCTGCCCGAAGGCGACATCTCCTTCGTCTTCCAGGAGCCGACGCTGATGCCCTGGGCGACCGTCTTCGGCAATGTCTACCTGCCTTTGAAACTGCGCGGCATCTCCAAGTCGGCCGCCAGGGCCGATATCGTCGCCGCCCTCGACCGCGTCGGTCTCAAGGATTTCACCGACGCATATCCCCGCGAACTCTCTGGCGGCATGAAGATGCGCGTCTCGATCGCACGCGCGCTGGTCACCAAGCCGAAGCTGCTGTTGATGGACGAACCCTTCGCGGCGCTGGACGAAATCACCCGGCAGAAGCTGAACGACGATGTACTGGCCCTTTGGAAGGAGACCGGCATCACGGTCATCTTCGTCACCCATTCCGTCTTCGAAAGCGCCTACCTCTCAAGCCGGATCGTCGTGATGAAGGCGCGCCCCGGCCGGGTGCATGCCGATTTCCCGCTACAGACCAGCCTCGACCGCGACGCCCTATACCGCACGTCCGAGGAGTATCGGCAGGCCTGTGAAACCGTCTCCAAGACACTGATCGAAGCCATGGGCGGGGAGCATCACTGATGACCGGACCGTCCGAAACGCTTGCAAAAATCCTCGTTCCTATCCTCGTCGTCTGTCTATTGATCATTGTCTGGCAGGTCGGCGTCTGGGTTTCCGGTGTCCCGCAATACATCCTGCCCGGCCCGATCGCGGTCGCCGGCGCCCTGTTCAAGGACTGGGGCACGCTATCGCCTGCCCTCTGGGTCACCACCAAGATCACGCTGATGTCGCTGGGCTTGGCGCTTCTCGGCGGCGTCGGGATCGCCGTTGCTCTCGTCCAGTCCAAATGGATCGAGATCGCCTTCTACCCGATCACCGTCATCCTGCAGGTCACCCCGATCGTCGCCATTGCGCCACTGATCCTGATCTATTCGCCCTCGACGCAAGTTGCGCTCCTGATCTGCGCCTTCCTCGTCGCCTTCTTTCCGATCCTGTCCAACATGGTCCAGGGCCTGAAGAGCGTCGATCATAATCTGCTGAACCTCTTCGACCTCTACGGCGCCTCGCGCTGGCAGACCCTGCTCTATCTCAAACTGCCGGCCTCGCTTCCGTATTTCATGACCGGTCTTCGGATCGGTGGCGGCCTCGCGCTGATTGCAGCCGTCGTTGCCGAATTTGCCGCTGGGTCCGCCGGCGCCGGATCGGGCCTTGCCTTCCGCCTGCTTGAGGCCCAGTTCCGTCTGAACATTCCGCGCCTCTTCGCTGCCCTCTTCCTGCTCTCTTGCCTCGGTGTGGTGATCTTCGCGATCACCTCCTTCATCTCCTGGCTGGCCCTGCATCGCTGGCATGAGAGCAGCCTGAAACGAGAAAATTGATGTCGAACCCGATTGCCAACCTCCCCGCTGCCAAGCGCTTTGTCATCGCCAATGCGACGCTCCCCGAGATCTGCGTCGATGGTATCGAGGCCCCCGCCTGCGAGGGCCTGATCAGCGCCGACATCGTCGTCGCCGATGGCAAGGTCGAGGCAATTCTGAAGCCTGGCACCGCCCCATCAGGTCTCCCCTCGACGGATCTTCGCAACGGCATGGTCTGGCCGACCTTCGTCGACATGCATACCCATCTCGACAAGGGCCATATCTGGGACCGCCGCCCAAACCCCTCAGGCGATTTCATGGGCGCGCTCGAAGCCGTGAAAACCGATCGCGAGGCCCGCTGGTCGGCTGAAGATGTCCAAGCCCGCATGGAATTCTCGCTGAAGACGGCCTATGCCCATGGCACCAGCCTTATCCGCACCCATCTCGACAGCCTGGCGCCCCAGCACCGCATCTCGTTCGAGGTCTTTGCCGAAGTCCGTGACGCCTGGGCGGGCAAGGTCGACCTGCAGGCCGCCGCCCTCTTCCCCTTCGACCAGATCACTGAACTGACCTTCTTCAAGGATCTGGTCGAGGTCATCGTCGCCCACAAAGGCCTGCTCGGCGGCGTCACCTATCTGATGCCGGAGCTCGATGAGAAGCTCGACATCCTCTTCCGCACGGCGAGCGAGAACGGCCTCGACATCGACCTGCATGTCGACGAGACGCAGGACAAGGAAACCCTGACGCTCAAGACCATTGCAGAAGCCAAGATCCGCAATGGATACGAGGGCTCTGTCACCGTCGGCCATTGCTGCTCGCTCGCCCGTCAGGACGATGATCTTGCAAAACGCACCATCGATCTGGTGGCCGAGGCAGGCCTCTCGGTCGTCTCGCTGCCGATGTGCAACATGTATCTGCAGGACCGTCATCCGGGCCGCACGCCCCGCCAGCGCGGCGTCACTCTCTTCCACGAACTGTCAGCCGCCGGCGTCGCCACCGCCGTCTCTTCCGACAACACGCGCGATCCCTTCTATGCCTATGGCGATCTCGATCCCGTCGAGGTCTTCCGCGAAGCCGTGCGTATCATCCATCTCGACCATCCGCTGGACACCGCCGCCCGCGTCGTCACCCGCACGCCCGCCGACATCCTGAAGCGCCCCGACCATGGCCGCGTCGCCGTGGGTGGCAAGGCGGATCTCGTCCTCTTCAGCGCCCGCCGCTGGAGCGAATTCCTTTCCCGTCCGCAGGCCGACCGCATCGTGATGCGGAATGGCATGGGCATCGACCGCAGCCTGCCGGATTACCGCGAACTTGACCCGTTGCTTGGAGTTTAGACATGGCCGACTACGCCAAAATCATCGAAGAGCTGGAAGGCATCGCCGTCGAGGACAATCCGGCTCTGGTCAAACAGAAGAGCCGCGATTTCTACTGGTATTCGCCGATCCTGAAGGAGGAACTCGACAATGTCGTCGGTGACCTCGTCGTTTCCCCGACGACGGAAGAAGAGGTCATCCGAACGCTGAAAGTGGCCTATGCGCATGGCGTGCCGGTCACCCCGCGTGGCGGCGGCACGGGCAATTACGGCCAGGCCATGCCGCTCTCGGGCGGCATCGTGTTGAACCTCATCAACATGAACAAGGTGAAGGAGATCCTGCCCGGTCGCGTCATCTGCGAGCCGGGCATCATCATCTCCGAGCTTGACCGCCAGACCAAGGAACATTCCGGCCAGGAACTGCGCTTCCACCCCTCGACCAAGCAGACAGCCTCAATCGCAGGTTTCATCGCCGGCGGCTCCGGCGGCGTCGGCTCGATCACCTGGGGCGGCCTGCGCGACCTCGGCAACATCTTGCGCCTGCGCGTCGTCACCATGGAAGCCGAGCCCCGCGTGCTCGAACTTTCCGCCTGGGACCTGCAGAAGGTTTCCCATGCCTATGGCACCAACGGCATCATCACCGAAGTCGAGATGCCGCTGGCACCGGCTTACGACTGGGTCGATGTCATCGTCGGCTATGACGAGTTCATGGACGCGGTGAAATTCGCCGATGCGCTCTCCCACAAAAACGGCATCCTCCTGAAGGAAGTCGCCCCGATCGCAGCCCCCATTCCATTCGACTATTTCACCCGCCACAAGCCCTGGCTAAAGGAAGGCCAGTCGGTCGTCGTGCTGATGGTGGCGCCGCATTCGATGGAACCCTTCCTGGCGCTCGCCGAGCGGATGAAAGGCGATGTGCGCTTCCGCTCCGACACGGTCGAAAGCATGAAGGGCATCCCGCATGCCTATGAGCTGACCTGGAACCACACGACGCTGCGCGCCCTGAAGCTCGACACCAACATCACCTATCTCCAGGTCCAGTATCCCGGCCCCGATCATGTCGAGAAGGTCCGCGTCATGACCGAGCTCTTCCCCGACGAGGTCATCGGCCATCTCGAATTCATCAAGTTCGACGGCCAGATCCAGTGCGCCGGCCTGCCACTGGTGCGCTACACCACCAAGGAGCGGCTGGAAGAGATCATCCGCATCCACGAGGAAAATGGCTGCCCGATCTTCAACCCGCACCGCTACACGCTGGAAGAAGGCGGCATGAAGCAGACCGACCAGGTGCAGCTTGCCTTCAAGAAGGAAACCGATCCGAAGGGCCTGCTCAATCCCGGCAAGATGATCGCTTGGGAAAACCCGGACTTCGATTTCTCCGCCGGCAAGAACTACCTTTTCCCCGGCCTGGAGGTGTTTTCCGAAGCCTCATAAGGCCCATCAGATGCGTTGCGGCTCCCCGTTCCGGAGCCGCAACGAAGAACCGCCGGAACGAACTTATTCCGAAGGTACTCCCGGCCGGATCACTCCGGTCCATGCTCTCCACGACATGGCATCCCCCCATCCCTCGGCATCAGGCGGCGAAGGATGGGGATGCTGGGACAAACGGCGCGGAAGTTTTCAACTGGACCCCGACTGCGAAAGCGGTGGGCAACGACTTGGAGCTTTTTGACATGCGCGTACTCGTCCTTCACTCCCACCCCCTTGATGAAAGCTTCGGCCGGGCGCTTTACAAGCTCACCTGTGAGAGCCTGGAAAAGGCCGGCCACGAAGTCGATGGCTGCAATCTCTACGAAGAGGGCTTCGACCCGGTGCTCTCGGCCCATGACCGCCGCGTCTATCACGACATTCCCGACAATCTTTCGCTGGTACAACCCTATGTCGACCGCCTGAAAAAGGCGGAAGGCCTTGTCATCGTCACACCCGTCTGGAACTTCGGCTTCCCGGCCATGCTGAAGGGCTATTTCGACCGCGTCTGGCTGCCCGGCGTATCCTTCGATCTGGTGGACGGCAAGCTGACGCCCACGCTCCGTCACATCAAAAAGCTCGCAGCCGTGATGACCTATGGCGCTACTCCGTTGCGCGCCTTCCTTGTTGGCAACCCGCCAAAGAAGATCGTCAACCGGGTACTCCGCGCCCAGATCAAGATCGGTGCACCGGTGAAATATCTCGCCCATTACGACATGAACAACTGCACGGAAGAAACCCGCGCTGCCTTCATGGCCAAGGTGCGCCGCGAGATGGAAAACTTCTGAAGTGTAAGCCGGCGGTCAGACGACCTTGGCCGCCGTCACCTCGACTTCGACCAGGAATTCCGGCCGCGTAAAGCCGCCTACGACGAGCAGCGTCGAGACCGGTTTGGGATCGAGCGTATAGCGATCGCGCACCGCCATATAGTCCGGAAAATCCTCCCGCCGCGTCACGAAGCCGGAGACACGGATCACATCCGCGAACGTCATGTCGGCCTCTTCAAGAATGGCCTTGATCGCCTCGAAGCACAGCTCAGCCTGGCCGGTCACATCAGGCGGGATCGTATCATCCGGGCGGATGCCGAGCTGGCCGGACGTAACGAGCAGGCTCGCACCCGGGGGCACGATCAGACCATGATTGTAATGCCCGAAAGGACGGCGGACGGAGGGGGGATTGAAGACCTTTTTCATGGCCTTGAGCCTAGCGCGGCGAGGACCTGGGCGAAAGGGAAAAGGGTGCTTCCGCACCCCTTTTGACCTTACAAATCCGGGCCTGTCGGCTAACGAATACGTCGCCCCGAAGCATCGAAGAGAAAGCTGGTCTTCGCAGCAAGCCCCACCGCGATCTCGTCGCCGTAGCGCCCCGCATGGCGGCGCTCTTCCTGCTCGATGATGATCTGCTCGCCGGGCACCGTATGGGCGTAAACATAGCTGGTATTGCCGAGATGTTCGACGACATCAACGTGCGCCGTCAGCTGCGTATCGCCACTGCCTGCGGGCAGGAAATGCTCGGGGCGCACCCCGACCGTCACGGCATCACCGACCTTTGGCGCGGTCGCGCAGGCAACCGTCAGCTGCGTATCCGGCCGCGCCTTGAGCGCAACGGTGACCTGACGACCCTCCGCCTGAGCGACGACCGTGGCTGGCAGAAAATTCATCCGCGGCGAGCCGATAAAGCCGGCAACAAACATGTTGTCGGGATCGTCGTAGAGTGCAAGCGGCGCACCAACCTGCTCGACAATGCCGCCGCGCATCACGACGATCTTGTCGGCCAGCGTCATCGCCTCCACCTGGTCATGCGTGACATAGACGATCGTGGCGTTGAGCTCCTTGTGCAGCCGGGCGATCTCGACGCGCATATGCACGCGCAGCTCCGCATCAAGGTTGGAGAGCGGTTCATCGAACAGGAAGACGTCAGGTTGACGCACGATGGCACGGCCGATGGCGACGCGCTGGCGCTGGCCGCCGGAGAGCGCCTTGGGCTTACGATCCATCAGCGCGTCGAGTTCGAGGATCTTCGCGGCCGCATTGACCCGCCGCTCGATCTCGTCCTTCGCCATACCGGCAAAGCGCAGGGCAAATCCCATGTTCTCGCGCACGGTCATGTGCGGATAGAGCGCATAGGTCTGGAACACCATGGCAATCCCGCGCTTGGACGGATCGACATCGTTCATCAAGGTGCCGCCGATGGTCAGCTCGCCGGAGGAGATATCCTCAAGCCCCGCGATCATCCGCAGCAACGTGGACTTGCCGCAGCCGGAGGGACCGACGAAGACGACGAACTCGCCTGAGGAAACCTCGAGATTAACCCCCTTGATGACCTCGAGCGAGCCGTAGGACTTGCGGATATCGGTGAGCCGGACCTCTGCCATTTAAGCCTCGCTCAGGTGACGTTAAAGGTGATGCGCTGGGTCCCGAAGGGACGGCAAGTCGCAGTCAGCGTCAAGTGACCGGCTTCGTTTCCGGCTTCGACATAGACGCCGACGGCGCCACCCTTGAAGGAGAGAAGCGAGGGGCCGACGATACGGCCCGGGCCTTGCAAGCTGACCTCGACCGGATCATCAAAGAAGCTCAGGACATTGCCGCCCTGATCGAGCGCACGCAGGATCACGCGAACCGTGTCCTTCTCGCCAGCCCTGAGCTCTGTATCATCGGCCGCAATCTCGAGTGTCGTCGGCAGCGGATCGGCCGGCAGATGGCGGCGAACCACTTCCTCGCCATTGATAAAGCCGACGAGTTCGCCATCCCGCCAGGTCATGCCCCATTCGCCGAATTCCTCCGGCGTCACCATGCTGTGGTCGAGGATGCAAGGCGGATGCGGCAGATGCGGATAGGTCTTGGTATCGGGTTCGATCCGCTTGACGATATGGCCCATGCGGATTTCGACATAGTCGCAATTGGTGAGCACGATCAGCGGCAGAACGCCGCCGATATTGCGCTCGCCGCGCGCCCAGAAGCTGACCGGCTGCAGCACGACCCCATCCTTCGGATCGCCCTGCGAGGCATAGGCGTAACCGGCGAATTTCGGCTCGCGATACATGTCGGTCACGCCGTGATAGCAGATGCGGTCGCCGGAGCCGAAATCCTTGTGCGTGTTGTAATCGAACATGCACCAGCCGGTGGAGCCTGAGATCGACGGGTCGCCAGCGGCCGCATTCAGAATCGCCAGGTGACGGCCGACATGCTCCGCCTGCCGCTGCTCCTGGTCGAAGCGCTTGGTCGGATACATGTGCCCGCCATATTCGGTGATCATATAGGGCACCTTACGGTCGAGCCCGGTTACCTCGCGCTGATCGCGCAGCACCAGCCGCTCGCGATTATGGCCCGGCAGCTCGTCCATCCCAAGGATAAAGTCGTTCATTGTGTAGACGTCTTCGAGCAACTCGCTGTCGGTGATGTAGCGCACGCCGCCTGTCTGGCGGGTGGTGTCGAGCGAACGGGCCATGGCATTCGTCTCGACATAGAAGTCGTGAGAATCTTGGCTCTCGTTGATGCGCACGCCCCAGATAATGATCGACGGGTGGTTCCAGTCGCGCTCGATCATCCGGCGCACGTTCTGAACGCTCTCTGCCTTCCAGGCATCACCGCCGATATGCTGCCAGCCAGGGATTTCTTCGAAGACCAGCAGACCGATCTCGTCGCAACGATCGAGGAAGTATTTCGACTGCGGATAATGCGAGGTGCGAGCTATGTTGCAGGCGAGATCGTATTTCAGGATGTCGGCATCCTTCTCCTGACCGCGCCTTCCCATGGCATAGCCGAGATGCGGCCAGGCCTGATGGCGGTTGAGGCCGCGCAGCTTGACGACGCGTCCATTCAGCTTGAAGCCCTCGATCGTGTATTCGGCAGAGCGGAAGCCGAAACGGCTGGTCACGGCGTCGGCACCGGCTGCAGTCTCCAGCGCCACCGTAAGGTGATAGAGGGCGGGATTGTCGATATCCCAGAGCGTGATGCCCTGAAGCCCGGAAAGGCTAAGCGAAACCTCTGCGCCCGATACGGTCGCCTCGGTCCGCGCGATCTCCTGACCCGCGCCATCTTTCAGAACAGCCGTGACATTGCCGGACAGCGCCAGATCCGTCGGATTGGAAATCCAGACCTTCGCCGTCACCTGCTTGGTGCTAGCCAGAACATCAGGCGTCTCGATCTTGACGTTCTTGATCGAGACGGGCGCGGTGATCTTGAGCCAGACGTCGCGATAGATGCCGGCATAGGTGAGATAGTCGATCACGCCACCGAAAGGCGGGATCTCGGGGTTCTCCGAACCGTCGATCTTGACTGTCAGCAGGTTGTCGCCGGCTTTCAGATGCGGCGTGAGCCGGGCTTCGAACGGCGTGTAGCCATCCTTGTGTGCGGTGATCTCAGCACCATTCAGATAGACCACGCTGTCGGCCATGGCGGCATCAAACACCAGCGACACTTCGCGACCCTCGAAACGCGGATCCCAGGCAATGACCTTCTGGTAGGTAAAGGCCTTCTGATAGCTCTTTTCGTCGAAATAGTTGTAAGGCAGCTCGACCGCCGTATGGGGGAGCTGAACCGTCTCGCCGGGCTGCGAAGCCGAGGCGAAAGCCGGTTCGAATCCGGCGCGAAAAGTCCAGTCTCGGTTGAAATTCTCGATAATGCGCATTTCAAAGTCCTATTTCACGGAGCCGAGCATGCCCTGCACGAATTGCCGTTGCATGGCGAAGAAGACGAGAAGAGTGGGAAGGGTGGCGAGGATCGTACCGATCATCACGGTGCCGTATTCAGGCGAATAGGCAGACGCGAGCGAGGAGACGACCAGCGTGATCGTCTTCGTGTCGTTCGACTGCAGCACAATCAGCGGCCAGAGATAGTTGTTCCAGTTCAGCATGAAGACGATGACGAAGGCCGCCGCATAGGTGGAGCGCATCACCGGCACGTAGATGTAGAAGAAGATCTGCCACTCCTTCAGCCCGTCCACCTTGGCCGCATCGCGAAGCTCGGTCGGGAAGGCCTTCGAGGCCTGGCGGAAATAGAAGATGATGAAGGCGGATGCGATCATCGGCAGCATGATCGCGATATGCGTATTCAGCAGCCCCGCCTGCCCCATCAGCATGAAGAGCGGGATCATCAAGGCCGCAAACGGCACCATCAGCGTGAGCAGGATGACCGTATAGACCCGCTCCCGCAGCTTCGAGCGGAACATCTCGAAACCGTAGCCAGCAAGCGAAGAGACGAGCAGCGTCAGCGCTGTGCCGACCAGCGCGATCTTGACGGAGTTCCAGAACACCAGCGGCACATCCACCTGCGCGAAGAAGGACGCGATGTTGTCGAAGAGTGCCGTACCGAAAGTGACCTTTCCGCGGATGATCTGGCTCGTCGAATTGGTCGCCCCGATCACCATCCAGATGAAGGGGAAGATCGAGAGAAAGGCGGCAAGCGACAACACGCTATACTGCACGATGTCAGGCAGGCGGCGACGAAGCGTAGTCATCATTTGCGTTCCCTCGCGGCATAGAATTGCAGGAAGGAGAGAACCGCCACCATCAGCACAATCACATAGGAGACCGTCGCCGCATAACCAAAGCTCGGCATGAAGCGGAAGGTCAGGTTGTAGATGTACAGCGACAGCGTCAGCGTCGAGTTGGCTGGGCCGCCCGTACCCTCAGTGAAGTTATAGACTTCGTCGAACAGCTGCAGAGTGCCGATCGTCGAGGTGATGGTGGTGAACAGGATCACCGGTTTCAGCATCGGAATGGTCAGGAAGGCGAAGCGCCCCCAGGACGGCACGCCGTCGATCTTCGCCGCTTCGTAAATCGAGCGATCGATGTTCTGGAGTGCGGCCAGATAGAAGATCATGTTGTAGCCGGTCCAGCGCCAAGTAATGGCGATGATGATCAGGACTTTGGCCCAGAAGGGATCGGTCAGCCAGCCGATCGGCTCGCCGATGATGCCGATCGCCAGCAGCGTATTGTTCACCACCCCGTCGAGCGAGAACATGCTCTTGAACAGGATGGAATAGGCGACCAGCGAGGAAACGCATGGCAGGAAGATCATCGTCCGGAAGAGGCCGGAATAGCGCAGCTTCGGATTGTTCAGCATGGCCGCCAGGATCAGCGCCATGGTGATCATGATCGGCACCTGCACGACGAAGAAGATGACGGTATTCTGCAACGCCTGCCAGAAGACCGGGTCGTTCCACAGACGCACGAGGTTTCCCGTGCCGGAAAACTTCAGCATCATGCCGCGACCGGTATAGAGCGACAGGACGAGCGACCGCAGGATCGGGTAGAGCATGAAGACGGAAATCAGCGCGATCGCGGGCGCCACGAACAGCCATCCGTTGACGTCGTAATAGCGCTTCAAGCTGGATCTGGATGTGGTGGCCATGCGGTGTCCCCGAACCCGATCAGTGGTCACTGAACATTTGTATGCGGAAGGGAAGCCGCGCGGCGTTTCCGCCGCACGTCTCCGGGAGGACAGGGGCCAGACCCGAAGGCCAAGCCCCTGTGGGATGGGTTTACTGGATCTGGCCGGCAGCCTGATCTTCGATCGCCTTCAGGACCTCATCGACTGGCGTCCCCTTGACCAGGGCCGGGAAGTTCGCCGTGACAGCCGTGTCGAGCTCGTTGGTGAAGATGCCGTAATTGACGGCAGGCACCTGGACGAGCCAATCCGCGAAGTTCTGCCAGACGGTCTGACCACCGAAGAAGTCATCGGGCTTCTGATAGGCTTCACCCGTGCGGGCGGCGAGCAGCGAGCCGACAGCGCCGCGCTCGGTCAGGATCTTCTGATAGAAGTCGAGATCCTTCGCATAGACTTCATTGAGGAAGTCGATCACTTCGTCCTTCTCCGCAGAAGCCTCGAGAACATACCAGCTGGAGCCGCCCAGGTTGGAGGCTGCGGTCGCGCCATCGATACCCAGCTTCGGAATGGCGGTCAGTGCCCATTTGCCGGCCTGGTCGGCCTGCGACTTGACAGTGCCGGTGATCCACACGCCCATCAGGACGGAAGCGACATCACCCGAGGTCAGCGCGCTGATACCATCGTTCCAGCCACTGGTTGGCTTGGCGACTCCCTCGTTGACGATGCGCGCCTGGGTTTCGAGCGCTGCCTTCAGCGCGGCATTACCGGTGATGTTGAGGCTGCCGTCTTCGTTGAAATACCACTGACCGCCGGACTGCATCATGATGCGGATCAGACCGCCGTCATTGCTATCCAGCGCCATCATCTCGTGACCGGTCTTGGCCTTCACTTCCTTGCCGATTTCGATGAATCGGTCCCAGGTGAGGTTCTGCATATCCTCAGGCTTGAAGCCAGCCTGCTCGAGATAGTCAGTGCGATAGTAGAGGCCGGTGACGCCGGAATCGAAGGGAACGCCATAGACCTGGCCTTCCAGCGTCATCAGGTCGACCTTGTATTTGGCGAAGCCGGAATAATCGATCTTGTCGGTCAGCGCGGCGAAAGAGCCCGGGAAGGACTGCAGGTATTTCTGCGCGCCGTAGTCCTCGATCAATACGATATCCGGCAGCGTATCCGTCATGCCGGAGGCAAGACCTGTCTGGAGCTTCTGCTCGACATCGGCCTTGGCGAAATCGACGATGTTGAAGGTCGTGTCAGGATGCTTCGCGGTGTAACGCGCAGCGGCTTCCTTCATGATCGCGACGTTGAAGTTCGGGTCCCAGCACCAGATGGTGACTTCGCCGGCAAAGGCGGCCGTGCTGCAAAGAAGTGCGGCACCCGTCAGCGCTGCCGAAACGGAGCGCTTGAGCACGCGAGAATAAACCATGTGTTCCTCCCATTATGACGTTGAACGCGGCAGCCTCATCCCCTGCCTCATCGCCACTATTTCCGAAAATCGGAGGACAGCCAAGAAAATTTTTACTAAATATTTTGTGCGCTGCGGTAAGTACTGTGGATTCCACAACCTTTCCTCGAAAACAGTCAGCTGAGCGATGGCTTCTTCGCACTGCCCCGCCACACCATCTCGGTCGGCAGCGTCACGTGCTTGGAGTAGTCGCGTCCATTCAAACGCTCGACGAGCAGATCGACCGCCGCCTCACCGATGAGTTCGCCCGGAATGCGCATGGTCGAAAGCGGCGGCGTCAGAAACTGCGCCACCGGAATATCGTTGAACGCGACAACTGCGATATCATCGGGGATCGACAGGCCCGCCTCCTGGATCGCGCGGTAGGTGCCGATGGCCATGTTGTCATTCGCGGCCACGATCGCATCGGGTCGGGTCTCGAGCGCCAGCAGCGATTTTGCCTGCTGATACCCCGTCTCGAGCCTCAGATTCTGGCCGAAACGCTCGCTCCGCCCGAGCGCCAGAAGCTCGGGCTGGTAGCGCCCGCGCGCCTCGTGCCATTCGATGAAGGCCTTGCAGCGCTGCTCGCCATGCATCAGCGCATCATTGTCCATCAACTCGTAGCCGCCGACAAAGCCGATCCGCTGGTATCCCGCGCTATCGAGACTGTCGAGGATCGTCACCGTTGCCTCGCCCAGATCCGCCCGCACGCAATCGAACTGCGGCATGCGCGGATTGTAGTCGGCCATGACCAACTGCGGGCAAACCTTGGCCATCGCTTCGATCTCGGCCTTGGGATGATGCCCGACCACAATGGCTGCGGATATGCCGGTCAACATCGCAAGATCCACGGGAACATCGGGGTTGAACACCCGCGCGATCTCGATCTTGTAGGCGCGGCAGCGTGCCTCGATCCCGAGCCGCACGCCGACATAATAGGGGTCGACGAGTTCCTCATTGGGCGCCAGAAAATGGATGACCGCAATATTGGCGGAAACCTCCGAATGCATGCCCATGGGAATGGAAAAGGGCGGCGAAAGCGCATTCTTGCGCGCCCGCGGGGTCGCATAGTTCAGCGCTTCGGCTGTCTCGATGATCGCCTGCCGCTTGATCTCGGAGATGGACAGCGTCTGGTCATAATTCAAAACGCGGGAAACAGTGCCTGACGAAACGCCCACGGCCTTCGCAATTTCCTTGATCGTCACCACGGCGGCCTGTCCTCCTCCACCTGCATCCCCAGAAGGCAGTAGTAAACCTCCAGAAAATATTTACTAGGCCAGTCGCACCTTGGATACAACTGCTTCGCTCGACATGGCAAGACACCCGACACCGGTCGATGAACCGGTCGCGGGTGTCTGGAAGTCTCTAGCTTGAGGATTTCAGAATTCGGCAGAGGCCCCGACCCAGAGGGTGCGACCGATGACCCAGGGCTGCCCATCCTCGGCTGTAGCATTGCCCAGCTCGTTGAACAGGTTGACCACCTTGAAGTTCAGCGTCAGACCATGATCGTCCATCGAAGCCACCTTATAGGAGCCGGAGAGGTCAACGGTCAGCACAGCATCGAACGCCTTATCCTCCCAGATCTCATGCTCGATACCGTCAATATCTTCGGTATCGCCTGAGTCAGCCACGCCGTCATAGGCGAAGTTGTAATTAGCGGAGAGACCGAGTGTCAGGCGCTCGTCGAAGAAGCTGCCAGTGAGACCGACCTGAGCGCGCAGCGGAATGTCCATGTTACCAGTGACGGCGTTGAAGCCAGCCTGTGTGTAGGACATGCCCTTGTACGAGATCCTCTCGTCCAGATCATCCTCGTCTACGAAATAGCTGTCGGCTGAGACATTACGGTCCGCCCATGTGATCGAGGCAGACAAGAGGGAATTCTCTGCCGGGTTCCAAGCAGCCGTCGGCAATTCCTTGGCGTATTCCGCCGTAAACGAGTCGTAAGAGCCTTCCGCATTGTTTGTCAGTACATACGAAGTGCTCGTGGGTGTGGCCGAGGAATATTGGTCACGCGAGCTGCGATGCATGTAGCGGAAGCGCCAGTCGCCCGCCGTCAGGGGATCGGTGAAGGTGATCGCGGCGGTGAATTCGTCCGTGAACGGGGTCTTCAAATCCGTAGCGTCGAACGCGTAATAGGTCTGTGTTGGCGTGGTCGTGAAGTTGCCGACGACGCCTGTGGAACTCGGCGTCCTTGAATACGTGATGACCCGTGGTTGCTGATCGCGGATGGCGTAAGCAAGGTTTGCGGCGTCGTAGTACCGGTTATAGCCCCCGGAAATGCTGAGTTCTTCCATCGGCCTAACAGTCGCGACGAGGCGCGGCGCGATGTTCAGATTGCCCTGAAAGTCGTCATAGTCCAGGCGGACACCGGGACGGATGTTCAGCCAATCGAACGTCTGATCGAGTTCAAGATAGCTGTTGGCCTGCATGATCTGGGCAGTGATATCATAGGCCTTGTAGACCGCTTTCGACGCGGCGAACTGCTCCGAGTAGCACTCCTCGGTCGTATTGCAGGTGAAGGTTTTGATCCCGTTTCCGTTCTGCCACAGGTTGGGAGTGCCGGAATAGGAAGCGGCGACTCGATACGTGTAGTTCACGTAATCCTGTGCGCGCCGACGATGTGCCTGCGTGTAACCGAACTCGTAACCAGTACGGAACGTACCGCTCCACACATCGCCGGCCAGATCCTGAGACCAGGTATAGCGTTCCTGACCTTGGCCACGCTCGGACCCCATGCCGCCCTCGCGGCAGGATGTGCTGGTCGTGGACGTAGGATCAATCCTGCACCAGTCCAACATGCTGGTTTCAAAGACGCGAACACCAGAACGAAAATAGGTCGACTGCCAGTTGCGGACGATATCGTCGCCGCCAAGATTGAGTGCATCGGATTTCGATGCGGTGATCTTGCTGGTCAATGAGACGTTGGAAAGAGGAACGCCACCAAGCGAAAAGTCCTCGAAATCATAGCTGTTTTCGAGCTTCCCCGCATAGGTCTGGGTCGCGGTATCGATCTCGAGGTCCCGGTAATTGTCCGACTCGAAATCCTGATAGTAGTCCGTATGGATGCCCTCCAGCTTGAAGAGGCCAAAGTCGGTCTCTGCATTGGCCTGCAGCCTGAAGAACTCGTTCTTCGATTCCGATTGCACGTACTCATCGCCGTAGATGTAGTTCTTCGCCTTATTGGTCCAGGCATCCGTCACGCTGTACTGACCAATGACAGAAACATTGTCAGTGACCGGCCCGGAAACGGAGAAGGCCTTCTTCTTCTTGTAGAATTCCGGCTCTTTTACATCGTTTGGATTGAGACCATCTTCGGTCGCCAGATTATACTGAACCATGGAGTCGCTTTCGTACTCCACAGAGGCTGTCGCCCGCCATCTATCAGTTGTAGACTGCTTGAGTTCGTATGCAACGACGCCCCCCTGGAAGGAGCCATATCGGGCAGAGGCATTGCTGTCGATGACCGTTGCGGAGTCGACAAAATCTGTCGGCACGAACACCGTCTGTGAATGCAGGCCATAGATGCGATCGGCATTGTAGGCAGCGTCATCGTCGGAGAGTTCGCCATAATTAGTTTGATAGGGCTCCTCCGTACCCGTGATCGTGTTGATGCCGATGCCGTTCAGGATGAAATTGTTCTCATAGGTCCGACCACCTGAGATCGAGACTTCCTGCGGCTTTGTATTCAGGATCGCCTGCCCCTCGACGCCGGCGTTGTCGTTCGTATCATCCTGATACTGCACATTCGGCAACCCGCGCAGGAAGCTGTTGGCGTCCGCGCTGCTGGTGCGGACCCCAACCTGGGTCGAATCCATCACGGTCGTTCCGGTATCTGCCGCACTGTCCGTGCCGAGCTTCACGCCACCGCCGGAAGACGAAACGGTGATTTCTTCGAGCACGGTGGTTCCCGCAGCCGCAGCCTCGTCGATGACCTCGGCGGCAACCAGCGACACCGTGCGGGCACCCGTGACGCGAACCTCGATGCCGGAACCGACAACCAGAGCCCTGAGGGCCGAGAGCGGGTTGGTCTCACCGGCAACCGCCGAAGATGTCCGCCCGGAAACAAGCGCCGAGGCATAGCCGACCTGCCAGCCGGTGAGGCGGGTGAAGGCGCGCAGCGCCTGATCGAGCGGCTGGGCGGGAATGTCGATGCTGGAAATGGCGCTGGCGGCCGGCGCGGCAGTGGCCTCTTGTGCCTGACCGGTGCCCATTGCCCCCATCGAGGAAGCCAGCGCCGTGGAAACCATGAATATCGCAAGCCGACGCCTGCGGATCGAAACTGTACGCAATGCCATACTCATCCAGGCCTGAAGCGGCCTGTCACCCTGTTGTCACCCCACCGCAAGGCCTCATGCCGTACGGTTCTGCAGGAGATGACGGGCGAGCGTGTCCCATCTCACAAAAATAACTTGAGAAACTAGTGAATGATTATGAAGCCGCCGGGCAGCCGTTCGAATTTGGCTCCTGCAGCCGTGGCGACGCTCTCGATCGCCGCATCGGCCTCCTCGATCCGGAAGCTGCCGCTCACCGGTATCTCCAGCGCTTCGCCACCGAGCGTCAGGATACGCGTCTGGCTGTAGCGTCCGATCCTCGAGAGTGCCTCGCGCAGCGGAACGCCTGCGAGCAGCACCCAGCCGTCCCGCCAGGCCAGTCGATCCTCCACCGCCGCTTCGGACAAGCGGGATATGCCGTCAGCATCCATCTCTGCCGCATCCCCGGGGCTCAGCACCAGCCCCTGCCCCGCATCTCCACGCCGGCCAAGCGAGATCCGCCCCGATCGGAGAACTACGACATCGGCCTCGTCCAGCCGTTCGACATTGAAACTCGTTCCCGTCACCAGAACCGTCCCATGCCCCGCTGTGACCGTGAAAGGTCTCGACGCATCATGGGCAACCTCGAACCAGGCCTCACCTTCAAGCAAGCGCACCCCGCGCCGATCCCCGTCAAAATCGAGTGCGACAATCGACCGGCTGTTCAACTGCATGCGCGAACCGTCCGGCAGATCGACATCCCGGATCTCGCCCGCGGCCGTCTGATAGTCTGCCGTCCAACGCGCCACCCAGTCGGGTGACACCTCGACCAGAACAGCGGCACCAAGCACAGTCGCGGCAAGCGCAAGCGGCGCCCCGAAGCGCATGACGACACGCTGCGCGATACGAACGACGGATGGCTGCGATTTGAAAACAACTGGTGTTTGCGGCAGCTGCGCTGTCGCGACCGAAAGCTCGGGACAGTTCCAGAGCGTGCGGACTCGGTCATAGGCGTCACGATGCTCGGCGCGACCAGCGAGCCATGCATCGAACAAGCGGCGGTCACCCTCCCCGGCCTGCAATCTCAAGAACCACTCGAGCGCCTGATCCATGGCTGGATCCGCATGCCGAAATTCAGCCACGCCTTCCTCCCCCCGTCTTGTCACCATGGCCATCCTCCGCATGCGCGCGCTCTCGGGATAGATGACGTTTCAACCGACGTCACATCCCAAAATTTCAGGTTGTCGTCCTTTATCCGCCAGCAACTCATCGATCGAGCCTCTCTCGAACCTCGAGCAGCACGGCCATGGCGAGCTTCATGTCGTTGAAGACGGTGTTGGGTGATACGCCGAGCCTCTGGGCGATTTCCGGATAGGACAGACCCTCGAGACGGCTCAGGCACCACACGGATCTGGCACGGGGCGGCAGGCCGAGCAGCGCGCGATTGAAGGCGCGCACGAGATCCTTGCCGATCGCCTGCTCCTCGATGGAGGGCTGCGGGTCGGCAACCCCATGCACCTGGCCACCGTCGAAATTTTCGTCTTCATGCGCAGACCGCACCTTTCTGCGGCGCACATGGTCGACCGCAAGATTGCGGGCCGTCTGCCAGAGAAAGCCTTCGAGATTGCCGGGGACCGCGCGATCAAGCGACCGCCGCACCCTGAGATAAGCATCCTGGGTCAGCTCCTCCGCCTCGGCGCTGTTGCGCACGATGCCGAGGATCTTCCGGTAGAGATCCGGCCTCATGGTGAGGAAAACACGGTCCAGATGCTCGGTCTCGGTGCCCATTTCAGCCCTTCAGGCCCGCGCTTTCGTCAGGGACGACCGGCAGTGAGAGGTGTCTTGATGAAGACGGCGACGTTTTCGGTCTCGAAGATGTGTCGCGCATGGGCCGCAAGCATCTTTCCGCTGATGCGCGAACCGAGGCTGTCCATCCGATCGAGATAGCCGGCATTTCCATAGCGCCGATAGCTGAGGGCAAGGCGTCTCACCCAGGTGTTGGGATCCTCGAGACGCGCCTTTTCGGCAAAGCCGATATCGGCCTTCAACCGCTCGACATTGGTGCCGAGGACGGTCTCCGGCATCCGTTCGAATACGCGCAGCGCCGCTCCGGTCAGTTCCTCTGCCCGCTCCGGGGCGCAGTTGAAGGCAAGCGACCCGAGCGCCCGGTTCGTATCCGGGTCCACCTTCACCTCGAATTCCACCGAATAGACACCGCCGAGCGCATTGCGCAATTCGTTCTTCAGCGCCTGCTGGGCGATCGGATTGAGTGCCGAGACAATGAAGCTCGCTTCGGGCGTCCAGTTCATGGGCGCAAAGAAGGAAATCTCCACGCGGGCACGCTCATCCTCGAACACGGCCTGAGAGCGATGATGGCGCCCGGGCAGTTGCAGGGCGGGATCCGGGGTCAGATCTGCCTGACGCGGAACCGCACCGATGATGCCACCGAAAGCCTGCCGCTCGGCCATATCGGGCGCGGGTCCGACGACAAACCAGGTGACCGGCTGGCGAAGATGCGCCTTGGCGGCATCAAGCAAAAGCGGTGCCTCCACCGACTGCGGGTCCAGCCTTGCAAGCGACCGGTGATCACGGCCGTAAAGCAATTGCCCCTTGGCGTCAGTCAGTCCCTGCCCCCCCGCCTCCAGATCCTCGCGAAACGCTTCGACGGCGTCCTCGCGGATGGTGCCGAAGGCAATCGTGGCGGCATAGTCCTGCAGGGCGTTGCGCAGGTCTGTCCGAGCAACAACGATCCCGGCATCCAACACGCCATCATGCAGCACAATGCTCCAGTGCTGCGACCGTACGGCCGACCAACGGCTCCACTCGTCCTCGCTCCAGAAGCCGAGACCACTTTGCGTGTAAAGCTGCAGGGCGGCCTGCGAAACGCGGTTATCGATCTGCCCGTTCATGTAACCGGGTGCCGACTGACCGGAGATGTGAAGGCGCCCATCCGACGTCGGACGCGCCAGCCAGACCACCCGATCACCATTCGACAAGGTCCACTCCGTCACCTCAGGCGCTGCTTGTTGGGCTTCCGAGACAACACGTCCGGTATCAGGGACCACGGCGTCGGAAGGCCAGATCGGCAACTCGGCAACCTCTGCCGGCACAGGTGCAAGGTCGAGCTTCGGCAAGACGGCCATGGCCTTCAACGCTTCGCGCTCGGCGACCAGAGCGGCCGCGTCCGGCAATTCGGCACGATGAGCGCCAGGCACTTGATAGAACATCACCTGGTCTGGGCTGGCGAGATACGCTTGAAGATCGGCATTGATCTTCTCGAAGGTGATCTCGTCGAGAAGCGCACCGGTTCGCGCCCGCTTCGCCTTGGGATCGTCAAGTACCGAGCCCATAAGCACGGCGCTCGCAATACGGTCTTCCCAGTCGGCAAAGGTACGCCCTCCGGCAGCCTCCGGATTGTTGCCGTTGATCCGCCTTGCATCCCGCATTGCCTGATCGAAATCGTCGCGGGAAACACCATCCCGGCGAATGCGCTCGACGAGATCGAGGAGCACGCTCTTTGCGCGGTCGTGATCAAGCGAGCGGGCATTGAAGGCGAGGATAAGCCGCTCCTCGGTAGGCTCCTGCATGACCGCCGAAACGCTTTCGACGCGTGACGTGTAGTGAGGCTCCAGACGCCGAACGGCGCTGCGCAACACCTGGTTCAGGAGATATTTGTGCAGATAAGCGCGTTGACCTTCCTCGCTGCGGCGCGGCGGCATGGCCATTCGAAAAGCATAGGTCACCTGGGAACTCGTACCGCCCGGTTCCTGCACCAGGGCAACGTTCAGACCATCCTTCAGCGGCAGAATGCGATAGTCCCGGTCCGGAGCGGGCAGCGATGGCGCCTGGCCGAACGACTGCCTGATGAACCCCTCGGTCGCGTCCTGATCGATGCGGCCGGAGATGATCAGGGTCATGTTCGAAGCCCGATAGAAGCGCTCATGAAAGGCCTGGATGTCTGAAATGGTGACAGCCTCGATGCCAGCACGCGTGCCAATTGGCGCACGCCCGACAAAACGGGATAGCGGCCGCAGTGCCGCTTTCTTCTGTCGGCTGAGCCGATCCACAAGGCTTTCCGTCTGCCGCAGTTCTTCGAGAATGACGAACCGTTCCTTCTCCCAGTCGTCAGCCAAAAATGCCGGCTGAAAGACGAGGTTGGCCATCAGGTCGACCGATTGCTGGAGATCCAGCGCGTCGTCGGGGCGGGTCCGCACCATGAACTGCGTTTCCGTCTCCCGCGTCACGGCATTGATCTGCAGCCCCGTTCGCCAGCCGAGATCCTGGAAGTGCAGATGCATGCTCCGGCCATAGGCATGGTTGGTCTGGAAGACCATGTGCTCCAGGATATGCGCGACCCCACTCGGCCGATCCTCATCGATGGAGCCGGCATGCACGATCAGCCGGATATTGAAGGGGTCAGAATCCCTGCCGCTGTCATGCAGCACATAGGTCAGGCCATTGGGAAGCTGCCCCGTCCTCAGCCGCGAATCCCACTGGGCCTCGGCGGCGAAGCAGAGGCCACACACGAGGAGCAGAGGCAAAACGGACAAAAAACGCAGAATGGACATGGGGCACCAGAGCTTGTTTCGGCGTAGTCCTCGAAAAGCGAAGGACCAAAGATGAACGCGCGTATCAAGTTTTCTTGTTGCGCACAACCTCGGCACGATGAGGCGAACCTTTCGCAAAGACGCCTCCGCAGAAGACTTAACATGACACAAGCGATCATCTTTCTTGACGCGGCGACCATTCTGCCCAATGGTGCCGGCGTCGCAAACGAGCAAACCTGTCCGCAAACCGACGAGCGCAGGACCCGAAACCTTGACCTTTCTTCACTCCATGCAGACCGAGATCAACGGCATCCATGCGCTGGTGCCGGCCCGATGGCGATCCCTGGACGGCATTGTCGGCGTCCATTGGGATGCGGAAGGTCATGCCGGCGCGAGTGGCTATTACCTCTCACCGGATCCGCGCATCATGCTGTTTTTCAATGATGTTTCCGACCAGATCAAGGTCGCAGACCGGGAAGTCGATCTCGGGCGGGGCGATCGCGGCTTGTGCCGCGCAATCTATGTTCCGGCAGGCGTACCCATGTGGACGCGGTTCACGAAGCGACATCGCTTCCGCCATCTCGACCTGCATCTGCATCAGGATCGCCTGATGCGTTTCCTGACGCCGGCACTCGGCAGTTCGGCGGCCCGCACGGCTTTGCGCCAGTCCGTCGAACTGCAGGATCCGGGACCGGTCGCAACCCTCGGCGGTCTCGTTGCGGACGAATTGTCGACCGCAACACGCCATCCGGCTTTCGCCGAAAACCTGATCGGCAGCATCGTGACCGGCCTCATGGACATGACGGTCGATGCGAGCGAAAGCCCGGCACAAACGGGCCGACTAACCCAGGCACAGATGAACCGCCTTTCAACGCATTTCTCGGTGAACGGCGAACAACGGCTGAGTGTGTCGGAGATGGCAGCCTTGGTCGGATTGTCCGAAAGCTGGTTCGCCACCGTCTTTCGTCAGACAACCGGCAAGACACCGCTTCAATGGCAATTGTCGCGCCGGATCGAAGCAGCCCGGCAGCTTCTGGACGACGAGGCACTCAGCATCGCCGAGATCGCCGCGCAATACAGCTTCGCGGACCAGGCCCATTTCACCAAGGTCTTCCGCCAGTTCACCGGCGACACCCCCGCTGCCTGGCGCAAGCGCCGCGACCGCGTTTGAGAAAGCGCCCGGCCGGATCGGATCCGACCGAGCGCTTTGAGCTTACCAGGTCTGGCGGATCGTCGCGTAGATCGCGCGACCGGGGTTGTAGTAGTAGGCCCCGCCGTCATCATTGGCGATGTGCTTCTCATCGAACAGGTTGCTGACATTCAGCTGGAATGTCGTGTTCTCCTTGATGTTGTAGCTGAAGGCCGCATCAAAGATCACCGCATCATCCGACTTGCGAGTGTTGGCATTGTCGAAATAGTAGGAGCCGATGAAGCGCGCGCCGGCACCGAAGGTCATGTCGCCCCGTTCGCCATCTCCCTCAAGAGTGTAGGTTCCCCAGAGTGAAGCCGTGTGCTTTGGAACCTGCGCAAAGCGATTACCGTCGACAGAACTCGATGTCGTGCTGGTGTCGACGATGCTCGAGTCGATGTAGCCGTAGGCGGCGATCAGCTCGATGCTGGGCGTCAGTTCCATCTTGGCTTCAAGATCCAGACCGCGGTGGCGGATCTTGTCTACCGTTGCAGCAAGATAAAGAGGGGCTTCATAGGTCGTAATGTTCTCAAGCGTCAGGTCGTAGATGGAGGCCGTGAACAGCGCCGGGAAGGCATCCGGGCGGTACTTGATCCCAGCTTCATACTGTTTGCCATAGGTCGGCTCATTGCCGGTGCTCGGAGGGGCAACGGATTCGGCATAGCTGACATAGGCTGCCAGCTCTTCCGTCACCTTGTAGCTCAGCCCGACGCGCTTGCTCATCTCGCTATAGGTGGCGCTGGATGTGCTGCTCGTCAGACGGTTCGTCTCCTCCAGATCCAACCAGTCATTCCGCAGGCCAACGCTCGCAGTCAGCCGATCAGAGAAGATCAGATCCTGTTGAAGGTAGATCGCCTTGGTCGACTGATCGTTAGTGCGGCTCACGGTCGGGTTGAGGGATGCCGAAGCACCGTAAACCGGGTTTTGCCAATCAATTCCTGGTGCAGTCCCACCCCAGACGGCCGGGTAGAGAGCCGAGTTGTTGGTGCTGGAGTTGATGCTGTTGTAATCCACGCCGACAAGCGTTTTGCTCTCGACCTGATCGAAGTTTGCCTCATAGAGCAAATGGGCATCGATCACGAACTGTTCGGTTCCACCGTCTCCGGCGAAGAAGATGCGATCCGCGGTCGTATCGGACGAATCCGAGGCCCCAGAGCTGTCGTAGATATAGGCAAAGCCGAACGCATTGCTCGCCTTGGAATAGCGTGCATTCGACCCGAGTGTCAGACCGTTCCCGAAGTCATGATCGAACATGACACTGTAGGTATTGCGGTTCGTGTCGTCATAATTGAAGCCCGGTTCACCAAAGAAGCGGTCCCGGTCGAAATCGGTGAAGCGCGGATGGCCTCCACCGCTCGGGGTCGCGTTGCGATCCAGATGATCGAACACGAAGCTCAGGCTGGTCATGTCGGTTGGACGCCAGGTCAGGCCACCCATGATGAAATTCTCGTCGTTCTCCGAGAAATCATACTCGCCATCGGCGCGCTGCACCTTGCCCGTCAGGCGATAGGAGAGCGTACCGTCTTCCGTCAGGTTATCGCCGAAATCAAAGCCTGTTTCCTTGTGTGCGAACGACCCCGTGGTCGCATAAACCTCGCCGAAGCGCTCGCTGCGCGGTGTCTTGGTAACGTAATTGATGGCGCCGCCGGGATCCGAAACGCCGTAACCTGTTGAATTGGCCCCCTTCAGCACGTCGAGCCGCTCGAAGGCGTAAGGCTCTTCCTTCAAGCCACTCCATGTTCTGCCGACCATGAGGCCGTCACGATAGGTGAAAGGTGTAAAACCGCGGATCTTGACGTAGTCGAAGCGGTCGTCCGAGCCGTAATAGTCGGTCACGACGCCGGCCGTATACTGCACGGCCTTCTCGACGGTATCAGCAGCGCGCTGCTCGAGCTCCTTCGACGTGATGACGGAAACGGTCGCAGGCGTGGTCAGGATCTCGCCTGGCATCTTGCCGACGGCAGTCGTCTCGTTCGCAACGATCGTCTTCGAGTCGTCGTCAGCCTTGCCGGCGTCTTCCACAGTGATCGTCTGCAGCACGGTAGAGCCTGCATCGGCCTCTGCATCCTGCGCCTGAGACCGGATAGGCGCAAACGCGACGAGCGCGGTGCAGCCGAAGAGGATCGCCGTGCGATAGCGGATGGAAGCCTTTGCGCCGGAACCGGTTATCTTGGTCGTGACCATGTTTCTTTCCAATAAATGTGCCCCACTGATCAACCGGCTGTCCATTCACCTCGATGTCGATCGGCTCCCTCCAGCGCGCAATCGTATCCGTACAATCCGGTTTGCCCCCTTTAACTGGAGAATTCAAATCCAGTATTGTAACTTTTTCGGCTTTGTAGGATTCCCCGGAAAATCCAAGGGCTCGAGTGAGAGCGTGCATCTTGGCGCTTGACGTTCTAGCTTGAAGCTGAGACGGACATTCAAGTTTTAGACCATAGAGGGAGCCGTCCCATGCGCATCAGCGCGCGCCAACTCGCCCTCCTGCCAATCCTGATTCTCCAGGGCCTGATGGGCATCCCGGCCTCGGCCGAGGACAAGCCAGCCTTTCCGGTCGAAATCACACACGCCTTCGGGACCACCGTCATCAGCGAGAAGCCGGTCCGTGTGGCAACCGTCGCCTGGGCCAATCACGAGGTGCCGCTCGCGCTCGGCATCGTGCCCGCGGGCATGGCGGCCGCCAATTTCGGCGATGACGATGGTGACGGTGTCCTGCCCTGGGTCGCAGAGCGCCTGAAGGAACTAGGGGCCGAGACGCCGGCTCTGTTCGACGAAGGCGATGGCATCGATTTCGAGGCGGTTGCGGCCACGGAACCGGATGTCATCCTCGCCGCCTATTCCGGCCTGAGCCAGGCCGAATACGACACCCTCAGCCAGATCGCGCCGGTTGTCGCCTACCCGCAAGCCCCTTGGTCGACGGACTGGCGCGAGACGATCCGCATGAACAGCGCAGGCCTTGGCATGAGCGGTGAAGGCGAGGCCTTGATCACAAACATCGAAGGCGAAATCGCTGCCGAAGTGGCGAAATATCCCGAACTCAGGGGAAAGACGGCCATGTTCGTCACGCATCTCGATGCGAGCGACCTCAGTCTGGTCAATTTCTACACCACCCAGGACACCCGCGTCCGCTTCTTTCAGGACCTTGGCCTTGCCATGCCGAAGAGCGTAACCCGTGCATCATCGACCGGGAGCTTTGCCGGCTCGATCAGCGCGGAGCGGGTCGACGATTTCAACGATGTCGACATTCTGGTCACCTATGGTGATCAAACCCTGCTTGAGGCGATGAAGGCCAATCCGCTCCTGGCCCACATGCCGGCCGTCCGCCGGGAAGCCATTGTTCTGCTCGGACGCGATCCGGTCGGCACCGCTGCCAACCCGACACCCCTGTCGGTCACTTGGGTTCTGCCGGACTATGTGCGCCTGCTCGCCGAGGCGGCCCGGAAGACCGAATGAGCACTGCGAAGACCCCTGCTGCCCCACCGACCTTTTCGCGCGCCGAAGCAGCCGGAAGCCGCCTCCTGTGGCTGCTGGCTGTTTTCGCCGTCGCAATCGCCCTTGCCTTCGCTTCGCTCATGATCGGCACCCGAGATGTGCCCCTGTCCGAGGTCCTTGCAGCACTTCGGGGAGATAGCCTGACGATTGCCCAGGCCGCCGTATCGGCCCGCATTCCGCGAACGGCGCTCGCCCTCCTCGCTGGCGCAGCTTTGGGACTGGCCGGCGCCGTGATGCAGGGCGTCACCCGCAACCCGCTGGCCGATCCCGGCATTCTCGGCGTCAATATCGGCGCATCGCTCGCCGTCGTCATCGCGGTCGCGTGGTTCGGCATCAGTTCCTCCCAGGCCTTCGTCTGGGCCGCGATATCAGGCGCTGGCACGACTGCCGTCTTCGTCTATCTCATCGCCTCCCTCGGCCGCGGCGGCGCGACCCCGCTCAAGCTCGCCCTTGCGGGCGCGGCAACCTCCATCGCCTTTTCGTCGCTGGTCATCGCCGTCGTCCTGCCACGCGCAGACATCGCAGGCGGCATCCGTTCCTGGCAGATCGGTGGCGTCGGCGGCGCCACCTTCGAGCGCATGCTGCCGGTGCTCGCCTTCTTCGCAGTCGGCTTCCTCATCTGCCTCCTCTCCGCACGCCGCCTGAACTCGCTTGCCCTGGGCGACGAGCTGGCGGCAGGGCTCGGCGAACGCGTGGCTTTCGCACGGGCCAGCGCCACCCTGGGCGCGATCCTGCTTTGCGGCGCAACGACTGCGCTATGCGGTCCGATCGGCTTTGTCGGCCTCGTCGTGCCGCATGCCTGTCGTCTTCTGGTCGGCCCCGATCATCGCTGGCTGCTGCCGTTTTCGGCCCTCGGTGGCGCAGCCCTGCTCACCGCCAGCGACATCGCCGGCCGAATCGCCGCGCGCCCCTCCGAACTGGATGTCGGCATTGTCACGGCCCTGATAGGCGGACCCTTCTTCATCTCCATCGTGCGCCGCCAGAAGGTGAGAGATCTGTGACCACAGCCTCGATCGCATATGCATCTCACTCCCACTCGACAGCACGGTTCGCGGCATCGCGCCGACGCGACCAACGCAAGCGGCGCCTTATGCTCGGTGGAATGGTCCTGATCATCCTCGCGATCTTCGTTGCGACACTGATGATCGGTCGATCCGTCACACCGCCTGGTGACGTGTTCCGTGTTCTCCTTGGCGGGGCAGTCCCGGGCGCCAGCTTCACCGTTGGCCAGTTGCGGCTTCCCCGGGCGCTGATGGGTCTGGCAGCCGGCATGAGCTTCGGGCTTGCCGGGGCAGCGTTCCAGACCATGCTGCGCAATCCACTGGCGAGCCCTGACATCATCGGCATCAGTTCAGGCGCCAGCGCCGCAGCCGTCTTTGCAATCGTCGTCCTGTCGATGAGCGGTCCCGCCGTTTCCGTGCTGGCGATCGCGGCCGGCCTCGGTGTGGCGATCCTCGTCTACGGCCTTTCGGTAAGGGACGGTGTCGCCGGCCCGCGCCTCATCCTGGTCGGCATCGGCCTCTCCGCCATGCTGGAAAGCCTCATCGCCTATATGCTCGCCCGCGCCCCCGGCTTCACCCTGCAGGAGGCCATGCGCTGGCTGACCGGAAGCCTCAACGGCGCACAGATCCAACAGGTCGCGCCGCTGCTCCTGTCGCTGGTCGTCTTCGGCGGCATCCTGCTTGCTAGAGCCCGGGACCTCGAAGCGATCAGGGCCGGCGAGGATGTTGCAGCAGCACTCGGCGTGAATGTCGGCCTGACCAGGATCCTCGTCATCGTCTCCGCTGTCGGCCTGATCGCAACCGCAACCGCCGTTACCGGCCCGATCGCCTTCGTCGCCTTTCTCGCCGGTCCGATTACGGCCCGCACCATTGGCAGGCGTGGATCGATCCTCTTGCCGGCAGCCCTTGTCGGCGCGGGCCTTGTCCTGATCGGTGATCTCGTCGGTCAGTTCCTCCTGCCCGGCCGCTACCCCGTCGGCGTGGTCACCGGCGCCCTCGGCGCGCCTTACCTCATTCTGCTGATCATCAGCGTCAATCGCACGGGAGGAACGGCGTGACCGATACACGTCTCGAAGCCCTCAAGCTGTCAGCCGGCTACGGAAAACAGCTGGTGCTGGAGGATCTCGACCTCCAAATACCAACCGGCAAGATCACGGCCATCGTCGGCGCCAATGCCTGCGGCAAGTCCACATTGCTGAAGGCCATGTCGCGACTGATTGCACCGCGAAACGGCCAGGTCTTTCTCGACGGACAGGCGATCCACCGGTTGCCAACGCGCGAACTCGCGCGCAAGCTGGGCGTCTTGCCGCAATCTCCCGTCACCCCTGAGGGCATCTCGGTCGGAGATCTCGTCAGCCGCGGCCGTCACCCCCATCACGGCCTATTTGCCCGCTGGACCAGCGCCGACGATGAGGCAGTGGCCTCTGCGCTTGAAGCGACACAGACCCTGGCTCTGGCCGACCGCCCGGTCGACGAACTCTCGGGCGGACAACGCCAGCGCGTCTGGATCGCCATGGCGCTGGCGCAGGAAACCGAGATCCTGCTGCTCGACGAACCCACGACCTTCCTCGACATCAACCATCAGGTCGAGGTTCTCGATCTGATGACCGATCTCAACCACAGACGCGGCACCACGATCGTCATGGTGCTTCACGACCTGAACCTCGCCGCGCGCTATGCCGATCACCTCGTCGCCATGCTGGCCGGCCGACCGCATCTGACCGGGGCACCAGAACTCGTGTTGAGCGAAAGCATGGTGCGCGATGTCTTCGGCATCGAAAGCCGCATCATGATCGATCCCACCTCGCAACGCCCGATGATGCTGCCCATCGGCCGTCATCATGCACGCCAAGAACAACCCGCACCCGGAGTCTGAACCATGAACGCTTCCCATTCCTTCGAGCTGTCCGGCATTGCGCGCCCGGTTAACGTGGAAGTCATGCTGGACGAGATCTGCGAGCACTTTGTCGAACATGCCGAAGTCTCCCGCACCGAGGACAAGGCCGTGTTCACCTCGTCCCACGCGATGATCGAGCTGCTGACAAAACGGGATCATCTCGAAATCCGCATTGCCTGCGGCAGCGACGAGGAGCTGGAATCAACCCGAACCATGTTTGCCGAACACCTCTATTATTTTGCTGGCGAAGAGCCCTTTTCGCTCGATTGGTCGAAGCCTGCGCCCAAGGTAAAGCCGGCAAACCTCCAGGAAGCCGTGGTCATCTCGACATCGGAAGTAACGCCCAGAATGCTGCGGGTCACCCTGGCGCCTGAGGATATGACACCCTTCATCGACGGTGACATCCACGTCCGGCTGCTGGTGCCCCAAGGGGCCCGCCCACCGGTCTGGCCAACGCTGCGGGCAGATGGGCGCATCGACTGGCCAAAGGGCGAGGACAAGCTCTTGGTCCGCGTCTACACGATCCGCTCCGTGGATGAAGACAAAGGTCAGATCACCCTCGATATCTTCCAGCATCCGGCTAAGGGCATCATCACGCCGGGTGCCGACTTCGCGCGCGACACCCTGCCGGGTACCCGCGTCGGGATCATGGGACCGGGTGGTGGCGGCCTGCCGCAGGCAGACCGCATCCTCTTTGCCGGCGACGAAACCGCTCTTCCCGCGATCGCCCGCATGATCGAAGAAGCTTCTCCCGAGACCGAGATCAAGGCCATCATCGAGGTGGAGGATGAGGCCGAGGAGCAACCGATCTCCAGCAAGGCCCGCATCTCGATCGAATGGCTGCACCGCTCATCCCGTTCGGAAGGAACCACAAGCCTGCTTGCCGAGCGCACCAAGGCGGCAATCGACAACATGGAAGCCGGCACCTTCGTCTGGTTTGCCGCAGAGAAGTCGGTCATGCGCAACGTGAAGGCATACCTGGCGGCGCGTGGCCACGACCGCAAACGACAATATGCGGCCTGGTATTGGGAAGAAGGAAAACACGCCGACGACTGAGGTGCGGTCTGGGCAGATCCGCTTAAGCCTAGAATTCAGCCTGGCCTATGACGAGACAGGAAGCGATCGATCTCACGCTGCTCTGGCCCCGTACCCGTGAAGATCGCGACATATTCCGGAATGCGCTTGAGACGAAGCTCGAGCTCCTCCTCGGTCTGCATCGAGATATAGCCAATCTGAACGAGATAGAGGGTTCTGGCCCTGACATCCGCGGCAACCGGCTCATGACCAAAGCGCTCGAACATGCGTCCGAGCGCTTCCAGCCGCGCATTGTCCGCGGCCTGCACCTCACCGAGGATCTCCTCTGATTGCAGCGCCCAACTGCGGATCGCAAATTCGAACTTAGAATCGAAGAGGGCCGTGTCCAGCCAGCAATCGAAGACATTGAGGGTCGCTTCCGCAATGCTCTCGGCGTAGGCCTCGGCCCGGCGCACGAGATTGCCGGTATTCTTGTCCCGCCATCTGGCGATCAGTGCCGCCAGCAGTTCCTCGCGATCCCTAAAGAACCAGTAGAAACTGGTGCGCGAGAGCTTCAGCTTCTTGGCAAGCGGCAGGATCTTGACCGCATCGACACCCCCTTCGAGCAGAGCGTCATAGGCGGCCTCCAGCCACCCATCCATCGATCCACGCCAGCCGGTGTCGCTTGAAGTCTCGTCCATGTCCTTCTCCTAGAGCAGCCCGACAGGCTTCGCAACGCCGCACATCATCAATTGTACACTGCCGTCTTCAAAATTGACACAAGTGTACATTTGAGATTAGCATCGCACACCATTCAGAATGGAGCGCGCCATGTCCAACGATCCCCTGCTGCAACCTTTCCAGCTCAAGCACCTCACCTTGAAGAACCGGATCATCGTCACCTCGCACGAGCCGGCCTATCCGGAAGACGGCATGCCGAAGGTACGTTACCGCGCCTACACGGTCGAGCGCGCCAAAGGTGGCGTGGCCCTGACGATGACGGCCGGGTCCGCAGCGGTCGCCAAGGATAGCCCCCCGGTCTTCAACAATCTCCTCGCCTACAAGGACGAGATCGTGCCGTGGATCCGCGAAATGACCGATGCGGTTCATGAAGCCGGTGCAGCCATCATGATCCAGCTCACCCATCTCGGCCGGCGCACGCGCTGGGACAAGGGAGACTGGCTGCCGGTTGTGGCTCCTTCCCATCTGCGGGAGCCGGCGCACCGTGCCTATCCGAAGAAGATCGAAGACTGGGATATCGAGCGCATCATCAAGGACTTCGCAGACGCGGCCGAGCGCATGAAGGCCGGCGGCATGGATGGTGTCGAGCTCGAAGCCTATGGCCACCTCATCGACCAGTTCGCCTCACCGCTGACCAACGAGCTTGACGCTCCCTATGGCGGCTCTTTGGAAAACCGGATGAAGTTCTGTTTCGACGTGTTCTCGGCCATCCGCAAACGGGTGGGCGAGGATTTCATTCTGGGCGTCCGCTACACCGCCGACGAACAGCTGAAGGGCGGCACCAGCAAAGCTGAGGGACTCGAGATCTCCCGCCTGCTCCGCGACAGCGGCCTTATCGACTACCTGAACGTCGTGCGCGGCCATATTGACACGGACGCCGGCCTCACCGACCTCATTCCGATCCAGGGCATGGCCAATTCTCCGCACCTGGACTTCGCCGGCGAAATCCGCGCCGCCACGAACTTCCCGACTTTCCATGCGGCGAAAATCCCCGACGTCGCGACCGCCCGCCATGCCATCGCCTCCGGCAAGGTCGACATGGTCGGCATGACGCGTGCGCACATGACGGACCCCCACCTCGTCCGCAAGATCATGGAAAAGCGCGAGGAGGACATACGACCCTGCGTCGGCGCAAACTATTGTCTCGACCGCATCTATCAGGGCGGTGCCGCCTATTGCATTCACAACCCGGCCACCGGACGAGAACTGACCCTGCCGCACGATATCCCGAAAGCGGAGAAGCGTCGCAAGATCGTGGTGATCGGCACGGGGCCAGCAGGCATGGAAGCAGCCCGTGTGGCCGGTGAACGCGGCCACGACGTCGTGGTCTTCGAGGCCGCAGACAAGCCGGGCGGCCAGATCCGCCTGACGGCGCAGAGCCCGCGCCGCCGGGAGATGATCAGCATCATCGACTGGCGCATGGCTCAGTGCGAGAAGCTTGGCGTGACCTTCCGCTTCAACACCTGGGCGGACGCGGACACCGTGCTGGCCGAGGCCCCGGATGTCGTCATCATCGCCACTGGCGGCATGGCGCATACGGAGGTCCTGGAAGACGGCAACGACCTCGTCGTCTCCGCCTGGGACATCGTCTCCGGTGACGTGAAGCCTGGAACCAACGTGCTCGTCTTCGACGATGCCGGCGACCACTCCGGCCTGCAGGCAGCCGAAATCATCGCCGCAACCGGCGCGAAGGTGGAGATCATGACCCCGGATCGGTCCTTCGCGCCTGAAGTCATGGCCATGAACCTGGTGCCCTACATGCGATCGCTGCAGCAGAAGGATGTGACCTTCACGGTGACCTTCCGACTGGAGGCCGTCGCACGCCAGGGCAATGGATTAGTGGCGAAGGTGGGCAGCGATTACGGTGGCGTCACGCAGACGCGTCTGGTCGATCAGGTCATCATCAACAATGGCACCATCCCGCTCGACGATCTCTATTTCGAGCTGAAGGGCCTGTCCTCCAATGGCGGCGAAGTCTCCTATGACGATCTGATCGCCGGCCAGCCGCAGTGCGTTGTGCGCAATCCGGAGGGTTCATTCCAGCTCTTCCGGATCGGCGATGCCATCTCGGCGCGCAACACGCATGCCGCCATTCACGACGCCCTGAGGCTGGTGAAGGATCTCTAGAACCTCGACGTCTCGACCGCCAAAAAGACGCCCGCATCGAGCGGGCGTTTTGAAGTTGGACACGCGTTTGTAGAGCTGTCCGGGGAAAAGCAGTTGATCTCAGCGGTCGATCACGAGATCGCTGAGCGGCTTTGAGCAGCAGGGCAGGAAGAAGCCGGCATCGATCTCGCGCTGGCGAATGCCGCCATCATGTTTCATATCGACCGAGCCGCTGATGAGCTTGGACTTGCACGTGCCACAGATCCCGTTGGCGCAGGACGCGGGTAAACGCACGCCCGTCTTCTTCGCGCAGGACAAGACCGTCTGGTGGGCGCCGACATCCAGCACCTTTCCCTGCTTCGCAAACTGCACCTTGTAGGTGACCGCGACCGCCTGCACCTCTGCAGGCGCCGGCAGCTCATCGATGACACCAGCGTCAAAGCTTTCCTCGAGATAGCGCTCTGGGGAGACCCCGAGTTCCACGCTGATCTTTCGGGCAGCCGCCATGAATGGCGCCGGTCCGCAGCACAGCACACTTCGCTCTGCGATATCAGGAACGACGAGCTCAAGAAGAGCCGTCGAAATGCGGCTACTCAGCCCCGGCCAGGCCGGATCGCCGGTGAGCACCTCCGGCAGGAAGATCAGCCGCAGCCCCTTCATGCGCCGCGCCAGAACGGACAATTCCTCGCGAAACAGAAGATCGAGCGGCGAGCGCCCTGCATGCAGGAAGACGACGTCGACCGGTTCCGCTTTGTCCGCCATCTCCCGCACCATCGCCATCACAGGCGTGATCCCGGAGCCGCCTGACAACATCAGGTATTTCTGCACGCTCGGCCGAATGAACTTGCCCATCGGCCCAGAGGCCCGCAATTCCATCCCCGGCTTCAGGTTGTCATGCAGCCAGTTCGAGACCTTGCCACCCGCCACGCGTTTGACGGTAACCGTGATGGCATTCTGCCGTAGCGGAGACGATGAGATGCTGTAGCAGCGGCCATTCTCCTCGTCGTCTATCTCTGGCTCGAACAGAAAGTACTGCCCCGCCTCGAATGCTATCTTCTTGCCCTGAGGCGATGCTAGGGTGAAGCTCTTGACGTCATGGGTCTCGTCATGAACGTCGATACAGACCAGGCTGTTGTCGGTCTCGGGATCCCAGAACCCGCGCGCGCGCGGCTCGGAAGTCAGACTGCTGTCAGTAGCCATGAGCGCGCATCCGGTCGACATACCATGTCGCAAAATCATCGAGGGCGCGTTCGGTGAAGGTCGAATAGACGCCCGGCTCATAGGCCGGATCGCTCACACCTGCCTGCGAACGGGCAACCAGTTCGGAATCCTGGTTGGTGGTCTCGATCCAGACATGCGTCAGCTTGTGCAGGTCGTAGTCCACTCCCTCCACCGCATCCTTGTGCACGAGCCATTTCGTCCGCACCAGCGTCTTGTCGGCCGACAACGGAATGACCATGGAGGTCACCGCATGGTCACCCATGAAGTGGTTCCAGCTGTTGTGACCCCACAGATGCGTGTCGCCCAGGTCCTTGCGGATCATGGTGCCGAGCAGCTTGGAAGAGGCCGCCGTCGCATCCTCGGTCTGGGATTCGCCGGCACCAGCGATGATCAGGCGCTGGGTTCGAAAATTCGTCTCGCAGTCCCTGACACGCTCGACCGTCGCGGACGGAAAGCCATCGGCTTCCCAGCTCTGCGTCCTCTCCGCATACATCGCGAAATGCGCTTCCGCCTGCTCGCGATCCTCCGCGCTTAGGCTCTCGGGGTCGAAACCAAAGTCGAGATCCACGAAGGAGACGCAGAGTTCCGGATGGTTGGCCGAGCAGTGGTAACACTCGCGATTGTTCTCCATCGTGAGCTTCCAGTTGCCGTCCTCGATGACATCGACCTGATGCGCAACCTTCGTGTTTCTGAGGTCATAGGGCGCCAGGCGCTCACGCATGACCTCTTCGAGGTTGCGGATATCTTCCGGCGGATTGTCGGCGAGACAGATATAGATCAGCCCGCCGATCGACCTGAAATGAACCGGCTTCAGGCTACGGCAGCTCTTGTCGAAATCCCTGCCCATATGCGGAGCATAGGAGAGCGCGCCATCCAACTCGTAGGTCCACTGGTGATAGGGACAGACGAGCTTCGATACGACGGTGGCCCCGGCATCGAGAAGGCGGGAGCCGCGGTGGCGACAGACATTGCGAACCACCCGGATCTCATTGTCGTCGTCTCGCAGGAGGATCACGCTGATCTTGCCTATGTCGATGACGACGGCATCGCCGGGCTCAGGTACTTCGCATTCCAGTCCGACATAGATCCAGTGGCGCGAAAAGAAGACGTCGAGATCTGCCTCGAAGACGTCCTCACGGGTATAGAGCCCGGCGGGAAGCGAATGGCCCTTTGCGCGCATGTCGAGGAGCGCGGAAAAGGAGGCAAACCTGTTGAGCATAACGCAACCTCATCTGATGATATCAGGATCTTGGCAGGAATGTGCGGGCCTTCAACGGCACAAATCATCAGCCTTGACATAACCTCAGGTAATGAAAGACTTGAGCCAGCGAGGCATCATGAAAAGCTTGAGACGACAACTGCCGCCGATGACGGCCCTGACTGCTTTCGAGGCTGCGGCTCGGTTGGCAAGCTTCACCAGAGCTGCCGAAGAACTGGGGGTCACCCAGGCGGCTGTCAGCCGCCAGATCCGGGCGCTCGAAGAGGATTTCGGCTTTCCGCTGTTCAACCGCCTGCATCGGAAAGTGACCCTGACCGCACAGGGCCGATCGCTCGCGGCAGCGGCCAGCAACGCCTTCAACCTGATCGCCGAGACCGCATCGGAATTACGGCAGGAGACAAATGGTGACGACCTGACGATCTCGGCCACGGTCGCCTTCTCGCATTTCTGGTTGCTGCCCCGGATCTCGGAATTTTCCCGCCGTCATCCGGAGACGACGCTCCGCATCGTCAGCCAGGACGCCATGCCGGCGCTCGATCAGGGAGACGTGGACGTGGCCATCCGCTTCGGCGGCGGCAACTGGCCGACCGGCCACGCGGAGAAACTGTTCGACGACCTGGTCTTCCCGGTCTGCAGCCCGGAATTCGCGCAGTCTCTTGGCCCGGATCTTTCGCCAGCCGGCTTGATCCGGCAACCACTGATCTCCAACGAGGCCGATGATCCCATGTGGATCGGCTGGAACGCCTGGCTGGCGAACTTCGGAGTTTCTACCACCGGCAAGCTGAAAGGCATGCGCTGCAGCTTCTACACCGAAGCCATCTACGCGACACTGAACGGCCAGGGCATCAGCCTCGGCTGGAACCGACTCGTCAGCGACCTTCTCGACCAGAAGCGCCTGATCCGGCTCGGAGAAGCGTCCGTCACGCCAGACGGCGCCTACCATGTCGTCGTGCCGGCAAACCGCAAACAGAGCCGCGCGCTGCAACACTTCCTAAATTGGCTGCTGGAGAGCCACGCGCCCGGTTGACGCATTTTCGCGGGCGACGTCAGCTACATTTGACCCGTTGGCTGACGCGAGTGACCACCCGCTGCGTCCGTGCTACCTTCAACGCCTTCTGCGGGCTGAAAAACATCCAATCTCATGGCAACTTACGCCTCAGCGTTTCGTTGAGAGTGGATGGTCATCAAAGCGACCCACCTAACCAGTCAGGAAAACCGATGCGTGTTTTGAAAAGGCTTGCCACAATGGCAATGCTTGCGCTCTGGGGTGTATCCCAGGCGCTTGCGGGGGACATGATGATCGAGGATTTCAAGGTTCAGCCTGAGACGCGCTGGAAGTTCTTCGCGGATACGGTGATGGGAGGCGTATCGTCAGGACAGATCCGCTTCGTCACCGAAGGAGACCGCAAGCACGCTCAGATGACCGGCCTCGTCAGCATCGAGAACAATGGCGGCTTCATCCAGATGCGCATGGCCCTGCCGAGCCCACCGCCTGAAGGTACCTTCGGCGTTCGCCTCGTTATCCGTGGCAATGATCAGCGCTACTTCGTGCATTTGCGCACGAGGGGCACGATCCTGCCCTGGCAATATTACCAGGCCGGGTTTGAGGCAACGAACACCTGGACCGAAGTCCGCCTTCCCTTCACCGACTTTAAGGCTTCAGGCGCACTGTTGCGCAAAGTCCCGCGCGCCGACAGCCTGACATCGATCGGCATTGTCGCCTTCGGTCGCAACCATGATGCCGACATCAGCGTCCGCGAGGTGGCCTTCTACTGAGCGGCAGACCACCCGATGGCGGGCCTTGTTAGGCTCGACCAGCCAGTCAAACATCGCATCGGCGCTATCGCGCCGCGCCTGACAGGAAAGCCTCGACGGGAACCAGCGACTGGACAGCGTCTTCCTCAAAAGGAACATGTCCAAGGCCCGGCAGACGCGCCAGCGTGGCATTCGGCAGAAAGCGCAGATAGTCCTCCGCATTGCTGATTGGGATCATGCCGTCTCGTTCACCCCAGACAAGCAGCGTCGGCGCCTGTATCCGGGCCAGTGTCGGCCCCGGTTCACGCAGGACCACCTGTCCCATCCGCTCCAGAATCGCACGCCGCACGCCAGGTGCCAGCATCAGATCATGATAGCGGGTCACATCCGCTTCGCTCAAGGCTGCTGGATTCCCATAGGCGGCCGCCAGATTGGCCTTCAACATGCTGCGCGGTGCTGTATAGGGCAAAGCACGCATGAGCAGCGGCACCTTTGGCGCCACGCCATAGTCAAAGCCCGGACTTGCGAAGCCATCGGGCGAGACCAGGACGAGCTTGTTGACCCGTTCCGGGAACATGGCCGCGAAGTTCCAGGCAATACGTCCACCGAGCGAATTGCCGATCAGGCTGGCGCGGTCGATATCCAGCTGGTCCATCATGGCAGCCAGGATCTGCATGCTGCGCGCTTCCGTATAGTCGCCGGTCGGATCGGGTCCGGTCAGCCCAAATCCTGGCAGGTCGAACCGGATGACCCGGTAACGTGCTGACAAGGCCTCAGCCCATTTCTCCCAGGTATCCAGACTGGCACCAAAACCATGGAGCATGAAGATGGCCTCGCCGTCGCGCGGGCCGCTGTCGCGCATCCGCAAACGAACGCCGTCGATGACGCGATATTCCCCCGGATAGGTCTCCTCCAGTGCAGCACGCGGCTTGTCGGGCTCATAGAGCCAGACGGCCAAAGCGATGATCCCGAGCGCAATTGTCCCGGCCAGCCAGGCGAAGATCGTTACCATCCGTTTCCCTCTTCTGGCCAAATGCTGCTCTCCTGAAAGCGATCAAATCAGCTGGAACCATCGCCAATGCTGAGGCATGCATCCGCCCTTCGCCTGGCAACTCAAAACACGGCGTGATCACCTCTGTCGGGTGGCGCACTGCCGGCCAGCACAGATCGATAGAAATCGAACAGCGTCTCGGTGCCGGTCGACGGTGTGGCATCGGCATCGTATCGACCTGTCTGCGGATTGAGGACGAGCATGGATTCGGTCGCATAGTAGCGGCCGATCCTGGCAAGCTCCGCCTTTTCACGCAGCGATGGCGAAAGACGGCCAAAGGTTCCGAGGCCAGCGATGATGACGTCGAGCAGAGCGATCGGAACGGATCTGAATTTCGGCGGCAGACCCAGAAGCGCAAAAAGCGCTTCGCCCTGCTGACGCGGCGTAATCGCCTCACCCGGGCCGCCGATCGGCAGGATGCGGTTCCAACTCGCCTCCTCCTCGAGGCAGTGGACAAGATAGTCGGCCAGATCTCCATCGCTTATGGGCTTGCATGATGTCAGTGTCCCATCCCCGAAAATCAGGAAGGGCGCGCCCTTGCGGACACGCTCGATCTGGCCTGACAGGGACTTGAAGAAGGCGGTTGGTCGCACGATCGAATAGCGCAGGCCGGACGCCACAAGCGCCGCCTCAAAGGCCAGCTTTGCCTGCTGAAAGGCAAGCATCGGCTTCTGAACACAGATGGCGGACAAGAGGACGAAGTGACCGACGCCTGAGCGCTTTGCGGCCTCCAGCACGTTCAGATGCGCCCGGTGGTCGACAGCCCAGGCGTCTTTCGGCGAGCCGGTACGCGAGGCCATGCACGAAACCACGGCGTCGAAGCGATCGCCTGAAAACCCGTCGCGCAACACCGATGCCGGGTCGCCAAGATCCACGACCTTCACCATTGCCCCCTCAACGAGGCGAGCAGCTTTCGCGTTCGAGGAACCTGCAGCGACGCCAACAGCTGGCCTCACAAGACAGACCACCTCATTCCCTCGCCGCATGAGCGCAGCAGCCGTCGCCCGACCGATCGTCCCGGTAGCGCCCAGCAGGCAGACGCGCCTCGGCCCATGAGCGTCAGAACCCACCGGTAACGCCGAACTCAGATTGCCGGTCACAATGCCTCCCATCGCTCCACGCGCATACTATGCACCGTTTTCGGCGGCAGGATAGATTTGCTCGCAAGGCACAGGCCTAACGCGGCATGCCGCTCGGTCGCAGATGACGTTTCAGGGCTGCGATACGGAAGATGGCATTGGGGGCGCCGTAGCCGGCATAGCCCCGGCGCTCGACGATTTCGAAGAAGAAGCCCTCTCCATAAGTCGGGGAATATAGCTGGAAATACTCGCCCGCATCATCCCGGTCGTAGAGGATGTTGGCGGCTTTCATCCGCTCGACCAGATCGGGATCAAGCCCGAAGCGGACTTCGACATCGTCATAGTAGTTTGGCGAGATCACCAAGGACTTGAAGCCATTGTGCGCCAGGGCTTCCGCCGTCGCGAAGATGTCGTCGGTTTCAAAGGCAATGTGCTGGCTACCGGAACCGAAGGTCTCCGCGATGAAACGGCCCGCGAGCGTATTCCGGTTCTCGGCCCCGTTTAGCGTGATCCGCAGGCGACCGTCTTGCGTTTCGACCACCTGGCTCCGCACCACCCCCGCGGGATCGATGATGTCGACCATGGGCGTCTTCCGGGTCGCGAACTGCGAGGTGTAAAAGAGAAGCCAGGTCAGCATCTCCTCATAGCGGGTCGTCTGGGCAAGATGGTCGATCCGCGTCAGCCCGACGGAAGACGCAGTGGTCTGATCCTCGGCAATCGGTTCAAATTCGACGTCCCAGATGTCGCCAAGCGAAGTCTTGCGGTCGAGGAAGTAGACGATCCCGCCGCCAACACCCCGGATCGCAGGCACCTGTATCTCGCCCGGCCCCACCGGCTGGCGAAAATCTTCCGATCCCAACTGCAAAGCACGAGAATGCGCGGCATAGGCATCGTCCACCATCAACCCGAAGGCATAGGCGTTAGCGCCATGGACGAGGTAGGAGGCGTTGGCGAACCCCTTTTCCTCCCGGTTGAGGACAAGGTTGATCTCGCCCTGCCGCATCACGGTGACGGCCTTGCTGTGATGGCGGCCGACAGCGCGAAAACCCAGGATCTCCAGCAAGGCCTCGAGCTCACGACCGTCATCGTCACCGACGGCGAATTCAACGAAAGCAATCCCGGAGACCTCGCTGCGATCTGGCATTGCAGGAACCGGGATACGCATGTCTGGCTCGACGCGCCGGACCTGGTCCATGAGATAGACGAGAGAGCGTCGGCCATCCCTCGATATCGCCTCGGGCGATCCACCGCGGAACTGGTCGTTGAAGATCTCCAGCGACAGATAGCCATTGTAACCCGTCGCCGCGATCGCCTGCATGAAGGGTGTCACGGCAAGGTCGCCTTCGCCCGGCATGTTGCGGAAGTGACGCGACCAGTAGAGAAGATCCATCTCGATCAGCGGCGCGTCGGCGAGCTGAACGATAAAGATGCGGTCACCTGGAATGGACCGGATCGAATTGACCTCGATCTTGCGTGCCAGAGTGTGAAAACTGTCGAGGATCAGCCCGATACTCGGGTGATCGACCCGGCGGACGATTTCCCACGCATCCCGGTGGTCGTTGATGTGACGACCCCAGGCGAGAGCCTCATAGCCGACCCGAAGGCCCCGTTTTGCCGCCCGCTCGCCGAGTTCGTGAAAATCGGCTGCCGCGCGGTCGATCCCGCCAAGTGACACGGGCGAGGCGTTTGAGCAGATCAGCATCAGATCAGTGCCAAGCTCCGCCATCAGATCGAACTTGCGTTCGGCACGGTCGAAGTTACGGCTGCGGAAGGGCTCCGGCATGCCTTCGAAGTCGCGGAAAGGCTGGAAAAGCGAGACGGTCAGTCCGTGATCGCGAACCATCTGTCCCACTTCGGCGGGTGATCGGTCGAACGCCAGGAAGTCGTTTTCGAAGATCTCGATCCCGTCGAAACCGGCACGGGCGATCGCCGAGAGCTTCTCTTCGAATTCGCCGCTGATCGACACCGTCGCAATCGAGGTTTTCATCGCCGCATCCTCTGTTTCGCCCGATGGCTTTTCACCGTTTTCCTTCTGCAACGAGCAGCTTCAGGGCTCGCACAGCATGGGGGTATCCCGTCGCCCCGAGGCCCGCCATGACGGCCGTAGCCGTCATCGAGACGAGGGATTTGTGATAGATCTGCTCGCGCCGATGCACATTACTGATGTGGAACTCGATGATCGGCCCCTTGAACATCTTGAGCGCGTCGAGGAGCGCCAGCGACGTGAAGGTGAAAGCTGCCGGATTGATCAGGATGCCGGATCCTTCGTCGATCGCCTCGTGCACCGACTCGATCAGCATCTCCTCGCTGTTGGTCTGCCGGAAGACGACCGACCATTCCCCGGCCGCCTCCCGGCACCAGAACTCCACGTCGGATAGCGTGTGATGGCCGTAGATCTCAGGTTCGCGCCGACCAAGGCGGTTCAGGTTTGGTCCGTTGAGGATGAAGAGCGGCTTGTGCTGCGTCATGGTCCTCTCCTCATCCCTGATAGCCGAGCAGGCGCGGCAGCCAGAGCACTGTCTCGGGGACGAAGGTGATCACGACAAGGCACAGCACCATCCACAGAATGAAAGGCCAGGCATCGCGGACGATATCTCTGAGCGGTGCGCCCGAAATCTTCGCGACGATGAACAGCAACAGGCCATACGGCGGCGTGACCAGCCCCAGCATGATGTTGACCACCACGACAACGCCGAAATGGACGAGATCGATACCCAGCGCCTGAGCTGTCGGGATGAGCACGGGGACGACGATCAAAAGGATTGTCGTGCCTTCGAGGAAGCAGCCGAGCAGGAGCAGCAGGATGTTGACGAAGATCAGGAAGACGACCGGGGACATGTCCCAACTGGTCAGGATGCCCTTTATGCTTTCCGGAATGTTCTCGATGGTGATGACATAGTTGAAGACGAGCGCACCGGCGATCAGCATGCCGATCGAGGCGGTGGTCTTCCCGCTGGTCAGAAGCGCGCTGTAAAGAGCGTTCCAGCGGATGCTGCGATAGAGCACGGCCGAAACCAGCAGGGCATAAGCCGCCGCCAGCGCTGCAGCCTCCGTGGGCGTCGTCACCCCCGAATAGATGCAGCCGAGTAGCAGCACCGGCATGAACAAAGCGGGGAGCGCGCGCCAGGTGACGCCGGGGATCTCGCGCAACGGCACCGGCGCCTCGACCGGGAAATTCTGCCGACGCGCCGTGATCGCGACCTGCACCATCTGCAGGACGGCCATCAAGAGCCCCGGAACCATGCCAGCGAGGAAGAGATAGCCGATCGAGGCATCCGAAACGAGCGCATAGATGATCATCGGAATGGAAGGCGGAATGATCGGGCCGATCACCGAGGTGACAGCCGTCAGGGCCGCCGCAAAGCTCGGCGTATAGCGACCGCCATCCGTCATCAGCTTCTGCATCATGCTGCCGGTCCCGGCGGCATCGGCAATCGCCGAACCCGACATGCCGGCAAAGATGATGCTTTGCACGACATTGACCTGGGCCAGGCCACCGCGAAAGCGTCCGACCAGCACGTTGCAGAACGACAAGAGCCGTTCGGTCATCGAGCCGATATTCATCAGCTCGGCCGCCAGGATGAATAACGGCACGGCCAGGATCACGTAGTTGGAATACATGCCGTTCAAGAACTGCTCGGCGACGATGCCCATGTCGGCACCGGACAGCAGTAGGTAGAGGATCGACCCACAGATCATCGACAAGCCGATGGGCAGGCCGAGGAAAGCGAGCGCCGTGATCACCACGAGCGACAGGGAAAAGGGGCTGGCCAGGTTCATACGCCGGAACTCGCTTTGGTCGGGTCGAAGCCCTCGGGCGCCTTGCCGCGGATCGCCAGCGTGCAGAGCCAGAGGTGGCGCACGATCATGGCAATCGCGAAGACGACATAGATGGAATAGAGAACGTCGAAACGGATCTTCAGATAGGCGGTGCTCTCGACGCGCATGAAGGTCACATAATCGATGACGGCCGGAAGCGACCACGTGAACAGCACGACGAGGCTGGCGGAACCGATGACCTGCATCACGCGCAGCCCGCGGGCGGTTGCCGCTCCCCAGAACAGATCGAAGCGGATCTCATCGACCTCCCGCACAACGAAGGCAGACCCGAACAGCACCATCCAGATCCACAAAGCGACGCTCGCTTCGTGTGTCCAGCCAATCGAGAGATTGAGGAGATAGCGGGAGAAGATCTGCAGCAGGAAGATGACGAACATCGCCAGCAGCATCATGGCGAGCAGATTTTCTGCCCGATACCTGAGCCAGCTTCCGATCGTGGCAAATCGATTGTCCATAGGCCGAGCCTTTTCTGATGGGCCGGGAGCCGGAGGATATCCGGCTCCCGGGTCTCATGGGGATGGGCTCAGAGTGCGCCGACCTTTTCGAGGATACCCTCGGGCCAGGACTTCGCCAGATCGGAGGCCAGATACTTTTCCTGGGCGAACTTGCGGAAGGCTGCAACATCCGGTTCGTAGATCTCAAGGCCGGCAGCCTTGAATTCCTCGACCAGCGTCTTCTCCTGGGCGAGATGCTGTTCTTCGCTCCACTGCATTGCCTTGTCGGCGGCTGCCTGCACCTTGGCCTGCTGCTCCGGCGAGAGCGCCTTCCAGGTTTCGGCAGAGATGGTCAGCAGGTCGTAGCCGATCAGATGCGAGGTCATGACGATCTGCGACATGACTTCGTAGAACTTCATGTTCTTGACGTTCGGCAGCGGATTGTCCTGGCCATCGATCGCACCGGTCTGCAGGCCGGTATAGACTTCGGCATAGGCCATCGGCACCGGGTTGGCACCGAGCGCCTCGCCGAGGAACTGCCAGGCATCGCCACCCGGCATGCGCAGCTTCACGCCCGAGAGATCGGCCGGCGTCGCAATCTTCTTGTCACTCTTCAGGCCCACCTGGCGGGCGCCGAAATAGGTCGGTCCGAGGATGTAAACACCGGCTTTTTCTTCAGCCATCTTCTTGAACTCGGCGCCGACGTCGCTTGCAAAGAAGGCACGCACATGGGCGGCATCCCGGAACAGATAGGCCGAGGTCAGGACCGACCATTCAGGCACCTGCTTGGCGATATCCTGCGGCGCGATGTTGCCCATCTGCAGATTGCCGCGCTGGAGCGCCACGAGCTCGGTGCCCTGCTTGAACAGCGTGCCGCCGAAGAAGGGCTCGACCGTGAAGCCGTCCTTCAGCTCATCGGCAAACATCTTGACCATGCCGGCACGAATGTCCTGCTCGGAGAACACGGCCGACAGCTTGAGCGTGACGGGTTCCTGGGCATAGGCCGGAAGCGAAACGGCTGTCATCGCTCCGAGTGCGACGGATCCTGCGAGAAACATACGGCGTGTGAATTCCATCATCATGTCTTCCTCCTCTTGTCCCTGCCCCTCCTCGGGCTTGGGGACTTTCTTCTCCCTGACCGGCGAGAGCCGATCGACCAAAAACCCTGTGCTGCCGGCCCACCGTGCCGGCCTGCATTTTTCTTCTCAGGCCCGTCGGGCCAGATCATTCACCGTCGAGCCCGTAAGCTCCTTAAAATGCGCAAGCATGCGCCTTGCATCCGGCGGAAGTCCGGTGAACAGCGAAAACGCACCAACAGCCTGAAAGACAGCCATGCCTCCGCCATTCGCAACCTGGCAACCACGCTGCTGCGCCGCCTGCACGAGTGCGGTCTCCAGCGGGAAATACACGATCTCGGCCACCCAGAGAGAGGGATGCAACAGATCTGCCGACAAAGGCATGCCCGGATGCTTGTCCATTCCCATGGGCGTGGCATGCACGAGACCGGTCGCCTTCGCCATGGCACCCCCGAGGTCCTGTCCGGCACGGACAACTGCCTGCGGAAAAAGTTCGCCCATCAGCGCGGCGAGCTCTGCCGAGCGAGCCTCATCAATATCGAAGACCGTCAGCGCCTTTGCCCCGAGCTGCAAAACGGCAAAGGCTGTGGCGGCACCGGCCCCACCCGCACCGATCTGGACGACATCCGTCAAGTCGGCATTCGGGAGCTGGCGCTGCAATCCCTCGGCAAAACCCCACCAGTCGGTATTGTGCCCGATCCGCTTGCCATCCCGAAGAACCACGGTGTTCACAGCGCCGAGCTTGCGCGCATCGTCCGACAGGTCGGACAACAGGGGGATGATCTTCTGCTTGCAGGGATAGGTGATGTTGAGGCCGCAAAGGCCCTGCTCTTCCGCCTCGACGACAAGGCTCTCCAGAGCATCGGGCGTGAGCTTTCTCTCGTTGAGATCGATCAGCTCGTACCGGTAATCAAGCCCAAGAGCCGACCCTTCACGCATGTGCATGGCAGGCGTCAGCGATCGCTGGATCCCAAATCCAATCAATCCGGCTCGCTTGATGTCCCGCTTCGTGGGCATGACCACTCCCATTTCCCGAGCGTAAGATCCACTTGCGCTGCAGGCCTCCCAACCTGGCAATGATCAATAATGTACTAACTAGTTAGTGTCAACGTCAAACAGGTTGATGCGCCCTTTCGACGGCACTATGAACAGAGGGCTCGGGGGGCGAGGGAATGGACTCACAGGCGCCGAGACGGGGGAGGAGCATGGCAAAGACGGCCGGGGACACGCGCAGGAATGATCCTGAGGGCACCAAGGAGAATATTCTCGAGGTGGCGACCCAGGAATTTTCCGAATTCGGCCTGTCCGGGGCAAGGGTCGATTCGATCGCGGAAAAGACACGCACATCCAAGCGGATGATCTACTACTACTATGGCAGCAAGGAAGGGCTTTACCTTGCAGTGCTCGAGCGCGCCTATCGCAAGATCCGGTCGTTGGAGGCAGACCTTCAGCTCGCCGAACTACCGCCCGACGAGGCCCTGCGGCGCCTGATCAATACGACCTTCGATCACGACGAGCAGAACCCGGACTTCGTCCGTCTGGTCAGCATCGAGAATATTCATCACGCCATGCACATGAAACGCTCGAGCGAGATCGCCGATCTCAACATATCAGTCATCCGGACGCTTCAGGACATCATTGATCGCGGCCTGCAAGGCAACCATTTCAAGCGCCGGGTCGATGCGATTGACCTGCACATGCTGATCAGCGCCTTCTGCTTCTTCCGCGTTTCCAACCGCTATACCTTCGGGACCATCTTCGAGCGCGACCTGTCCGAACCAGCACTCTACGCCCGCCACCAACAGATGATCGCCGACGCGGTCCTGAGCTACCTGCGCTCAGAATAGCTCCTCCGTACTGCGATCTAGCGGATCCCGCGCTTGGATCGCGGGACACCAGAGCATCAAACGCGGAATGATCCGAGAGAAATCAGAGCCTCTCTGCATTTTCGAGTTTGCACCCCCCTGTCTCTGCTTGACAAAGATCGGGTGGGCATATTTTAATCATGCACACCATATGGGCACTGAGCCCAAGAATTCTCAAATCGACGACATCCGTCAACGGGCAATATCGCCCCACAACGCCCCGATCGCCGGGACCCGCGTTGTGGGTTTTTTTGCGTTTGGAAAGCACATGCTGGACCCAGTGAAGATCGGCATTCTCTATTCGACGACCGGGCCTTATGGGGCCATGGGCCGCGATGCTTTCGACGGCGTGGAATTCGCATTCCACGAATACAGAAACGCCGGCGGCACCCGCGTCCAGCCGGTTTTCTTCGATCCCCATGCCGATCTCGCCGCCTATCTGGAAGGCGCCCGCAGCCTGATCCGCGACAGCGGCTGCCGACACATCATCGGCACCATTACCTCCGCCGCACGCAAGGAAGTGCTGCCGCTGGTCGAAAAACACGACGGGCTCTTGTGGTACATGTGCCCTTATGAAGGCTTCGAGGCCAATGAGAATGTCATCTATATCGGCGGCTGTCCGAACCAGCACCTGATCCCGCTCTTCGAACATCTTGTCCCCCGCTACGGCACCCGCCCCTACCTCGTTGGGGCAAACTATGTCTGGGGCTGGGAGATGAACCGGCTGGCGCGCGAACTTGTCGCCAATGCAGGCGGCACCGTGCTCGGCGAACGCTACCTGCCGCTCGAGGAAACGGCCGTCGAGCGCATCATTGCCGACATCGCGGAAAAGCGCCCGAGCTTCATCCTCAACAATCTCATCGGCCCATCGAGCTATGCCTTCCTGGAGGCAATGCACGAACTCGGCAAACGCGACCCGGCCTTTCTGCCGGAGAATTGCCCCGTGGCGAGCTGTGACCTGCAGGAAAGCGAACTGGATGAAGTCGCGGCTGGTGCTGCGACCGGCCAGCTTTGCGCCGCCTCCTATTTCGATACGCTCGACAGCGCCGAAAACCGCGACTTCAAAGCACGCCTTCGCGCCTTCAAACCCGAGACGCGACGCGTCTCCAGCATCTTCGCCAGCGCCTATACGGCGGTCACCATGTGCATCGCCGCCATCGAGGCATCGGCCGCCAGCGACCCCGCGACCGTGCGTCGACAGGTCCACGGCCGAACCTGGCCGGGCCTCTTCGGCGCAATGACCGTCGATCCGGCAACCAATCACGCAGCCCTCCCCTTCCTGCTCGGCCGCATCAATGCCGAGCGCGGATTTGACGTGATTGCCTCGCGACCACCCTTGGCCGCAGATCCCTACCTCACCGGCGGCAGCACGCGTCGTGAACCTCTGTTGAGGGTGGTGTCATGATCGCCAAGACGCCGAACTTCACAGGCTGGCGCGTCGTGATCCTCGCAGAGGACGACACGAATACCGAAAAGCTGCGCCGCCAGCTCGCTCTGCTCGGGATTTCCTCGTCTCTCCAGTGGCTGCCTCTGGCGGAGGAGCATTTGCCCGATCTGGTGATCGTCGACGCCGATCGCGGTTGGGACGAGCTCCTGCCTTGGGCACGGCGCAAACCCGCGCGTCCGGTTGCGGCCCTCCTGGGCTCGGAAGCACCAGGACGGATCGCCTGGGCAATCGACTGCGGAGCGACATCCTTCATTCCGAAGCCCGTTTCGGCCTCGACGATTTACCCGGCTCTCGTGCTAGCCGTCAGCGCTTACGAGCAGCGACTTGAGGATGAGGCACGGATCGCCCGGCTTGAAGAGCGGCTGAAACTGCGCCCGATCGTCTTTGCCGCAGTCAATCGCCTGAAGACCGAACGGCAGATTGACGACGAACAGGCCTACGTCTTGCTCAGAACCTGCGCCATGCGACGCCGTATTCCCCTTGAACAACTGGCAGCGCTCCTCGTCGGCGGGCTCGAAACACTGTGCGAGGCAGGCTGATGCGGATCTTAAAGGAAATCGGCCGCCAGCCTGCGGCCCTGTTCGGCCTGATCGTCATCGCCTTGGTCATCCTGGCGGCGCTCGGCGCTCCGCTCTTTGCCCCATTCGACCCCAATGAGCAGATGTTCGATGGACTGACCCTCGAGGGCGCACCGATGCCGCCCGGCGGTCCGTTCGTGCTCGGGACCGATACGCTCGGTCGCGACCTCCTCTCCCGCATGCTTTTCGGCGCCCGGACATCGCTGATCATCGGCCTCGTTGCCAATGGCGTCGCAGTCTCGATCGGACTTCTCGTGGGCATTATGGCCGGCTATCTCCGCGGCTGGGCCGGCAATCTCATCATGCGCTTCACGGATCTGATGATGGCCTTCCCGGCGCTGCTGCTTGCCATTGTGCTCGCCGCCCTTCTGAAACCCAGCCTCTGGATCGTCGCGCTCGTGATTGCGCTCGTCAATTGGGTTCAGGTTGCGCGCATCGTCTATACCGAGACCCGCGGACTGGTGGAGCGTGACTTCATTCTGGCCGAACGGTCGCTGGGCGCCGGTCACGCCCGCATTCTCTTCCTGCACATCCTGCCGCATCTGGTGCCGACGGCCATCGTCTGGGGCACGCTCGGGATCGCGACCACAGTGCTTTTGGAAGCAACGCTCTCCTTCCTCGGCATCGGCGTCCAACCGCCTGATCCGTCCTGGGGCAACATCATCTTCGAGAGCCAGAGCTACTTCCAGGCAGCCCCCTGGCTGGTCTTCTTCCCAGGCGCTGTGATCCTGCTGACCGCCCTCGCCTTCAACCTAGTGGGTGACGCCCTGCGCGACATCCTTGATCCGACGCAGAGAGGAAGAGGCTGATGTTGGCTGTCTTGGGACAACGCCTGGTCCAATCCGTACTGATCCTGTTCGGCGTGGCAGCGATCACCTTCGTGTTGCTTTACGCCCTGCCCGCCGACCCCGCACGCATGCTCGCCGGGCGGAGCGCCACGGCCCAGACGGTCGAAAACATCCGGCGCGAACTCGGCCTCGACCAGCCTCTGCCCGTCCAGTTTGCCCAATATGTCGGCGGCTTGGTCCAGGGAGATCTGGGCCGTTCCTATGCCCAGAAGACCGAGGTGGTGACACTCATTGCAGCCCGGTTGCCGGCAACGCTCACACTGATGGCCGCCGGCATATTCCTTGAGGTACTTCTCGGCGTCATCCTCGGTTCGATCGCAGCCCTCAATCGCGGCGGCCTTCTCGACCGCACGGTCATGATGTCCGCCTTTGTCGGGGTGTCGGCCCCGCAATTCGTCGTCGCCCTGCTGCTACTCTATGTCTTTGCCGCCACGCTCGGCTGGTTTCCGATGTCCGGCTATGGCACGGCCGCCCATGTGGTCCTGCCAGCCGTCACACTCGGCATGCTCGGAGCCGGCTGGTATGCCCGCATGGTGCGCTCGGCGATGATCGACGTGCTGAACCAGGACTATATCCGCACCGCACGCGCTAAGGGACTATCCGGAGCCCGTGTGATCCTGCGCCATGTCCTGCCCAATGCCATCCTGCCGATCATCGCCATGATCGGCATCGATATCGGCCAGTTCATGGGCGGCGTGGTCGTGGTCGAGGCCGTCTATGGCTGGCCCGGCATCGGCCAGCTTGCCTGGCAGGCCATCCAGCAGGTGGACATCCCGATCATCATGGGTGTCACGCTCACCTCCGCTCTCGCTATCATCACCGGCAATCTGATTGCCGACCTGATTGCGCCGGTCATCGACCCGCGTATCCGCTCACACTGAAGCCTAACGACAAAAGGGGAACGTTCAATGTTCAGAAGTATGCTTCTCAACTCAACCGCCGCCGCCCTTATGGCGCTGATGCCGTTTGCGGCCAGCGCCCAGGATACGCCGGCCAAGGGTGGTGACATCGTCGTCACCTACAAGGACGACATCACGACGCTCGACCCGGCCATCGGCTATGACTGGGTCAACTGGTCGATGATCAAGAGCCTCTATTCCCGCCTCATGGATTATGAGCCTGGCACCGCCAATCTCGTGCCGTCGCTCGCCGAAAGCTTCGACGTCTCTGCCGATGGCCTGACCTACACTTTCAAGCTCCGTCCGGGCGTCAAGTTCTCCAACGGCCGCGCAGTCGTCGCCTCCGACGTCAAGTATTCGATCGAACGCGCCGTCAATCCGAAGACGCAAGGTCCGGGTGCCGGCTTCTTCGGCGCCATCAACGGCTTCGATGCCGTATCCGGCGGTACGTCCGAAACCCTGTCGGGCATCGAAACGCCTGATGACATGACTGTCGTCTTCAAACTGTCCCGCCCGGATGCCACCTTCCTGCACGTGCTCGCGATCAACTTCGCCTCGGTCGTGCCGAAGGAAGCCGTGGAAGCGGCAGCCGGCGACTTCGGCAAGAAGCCGGTCGGATCCGGCACCTTCATCCTGAAGGACTGGACGATCGGCCAGAGGCTCGTCTTCGACCGCAATCCTGACTACTTCAACAAGGATCTGCCCTACATCGACAAGGTAACCGTCGAAGTCGGCCAGGAGCCGCTCGTCGCTCTCCTGCGTCTGCAGCAGGGCGAGATCGACATTGCCGGCGACGGAATTCCGCCAGCCAAGTTCCTCGAGATCAAGAACTCGCCTGAAGGCGCGCAGATGATCGTCGACGGCGAACAGCTGCATACCGGCTATCTGACGCTCAACACCAAGATCAAGCCACTCGACGACGTCAAGGTCCGCCAGGCGATCAACATGGCCGTCAACAAGGAGCGCATCACCCGCATCCTGAACGGTCGCGCAACGCCTGCAAACCAGCCCTTGCCGCCGCTGATGCCGGGTTACGACAAGGCCTTCACCGGCTATGCCTTCGACGTTGAAAAGGCCAAGGCCCTGCTTGCCGAAGCCGGCTTCCCCGACGGCTTCGAAACGGTGCTCTACTCTACCAACACCGATCCGCAGCCCCGTATCGCCCAGGCGATCCAGCAGGATCTGGCGGCCATCGGCGTCAAGGCCGAAGTCCGTGCACTGGCGCAGGGCAACGTGATCGCGGCCGGTGGCACCGAAGGCGAAGCCCCGATGATCTGGTCCGGCGGCATGGCCTGGATCGCTGACTTCCCGGATCCGTCCAACTTCTACGGCCCGATCCTCGGCTGCGGCGGCGCGGTCCAGGGCGGCTGGAACTGGTCCTGGTATTGCAACGAGGCGCTCGACAAGCGGGCGATCGAAGCCGACTCGATGTCCGATCCGGCCAAGGTTGCCGAACGTCAGGCGGCCTGGGGCAAGATCTTCACCGACATCATGGCGGATGCGCCCTGGGTGCCGGTCATCAACGAACGTCGTGTCGTTGCCAAGTCGGCACGCATGGGCGGTCCTGACAACATCTACATCGATCCGACCCGCGTCATCAATTACGACGCGATCTTCGTGAAGCAGTAACGCAACTGCCCTTGCTGCCCCCTCCTGACCGAGGGGGCAGCGCCTGAGGAAACACACGAAAAAACACTTGAGGCATCATCATGTGCGTCGCCTGCAACCACACCATTCACCGGGCCCAGCATAACTTTGGCTGGAACAAGGACTTCTCCCCTGCCCTCGTCGCCAAGCCGGGCGAAACGATCCTGTTCGAATGCCTGGATTCCTCCGGCGGACAGCTCGGAGCCGACGCGACACTCGACACGCTCGCCAACCTGGATTTCGGCAAGATCAATCCGGTTTCGGGCCCCGTCTATGTCGAAGGCGCAGAGCCGGGCGACGCCTTGAAGGTGACGATCCGCAAATTCCATCCGTCCGGCCATGGCTGGACCGCGAATATCCCGGGCTTCGGTCTTCTTGCAGACCAGTTCAAGGATCCGGCGCTGCATGTCTGGTCCTACGACACCGCATCGATGGCCCCGGCCGCCTATGGCCCTGGCGGCAAGGTGCCTCTGAAGCCCTTCACCGGCACGATCGGCGTCGCACCGGCAGAGGCAGGGCTTCACTCGGTCGTCCCGCCCCGTCGCGTTGGCGGCAACATGGACATCCGCGACCTGACCTCGGGCGTCACGCTCTATCTTCCGATCGAAGTGCAAGGCGCGCTGTTCTCGGTCGGCGACACGCATGCCGCCCAGGGCGACGGTGAAGTCTGCGGAACCGCAATCGAAAGCCAGATGAACGTCGAGCTGACCCTCGATCTCGTCAAGGGCGCCAATCTGAAGTCGCCGCGCTTCACGACGACCGAACCCGTGACCCGTCATCTCGATGGCGCCGGCTACGAAGTCACCACCGGCATCGGCCCCGACCTGATGACCGGTGCGCAGGAAGCGGTCATGCGGATGATCGATCTGCTCACGGCCGAACACGGCATGAACCCGGTCGACGCCTACATGCTGTGCTCGGTCTGCGGAGACCTCAGGATCAGCGAAATCGTCGACATGCCCAACTGGGTCGTGTCCTTCTATTTCCCGAGGATCGTTCTTTCGTGACCGAGCAAAGTCAGGACCAGGGTCCGGTCATCTCCGTCAAGGAACTCTCGGTCGACGCCCGGACCCCAACCGGCCTGAAGCGCATCCTCGACCGGGTGTCCTTCGATCTGGCGGCCGGCGAGACGCTGTGCCTGGCGGGAGAGTCCGGCTCTGGCAAGTCGGTGACCTCGCTCGCCATCATGGGGCTCTTGCCCAAGGCGTCGCTGCGCGTCACCTCGGGCGAAATCCTCCTTGGCCGGTCGGAGTTGACCCGCAAGTCAGAGAGGATGATGCGCAGCATCCGCGGCGGCGATATTGCGATGATCTTCCAGGAGCCGATGACATCACTCAATCCGGTGATGACCGTCGGCGCCCAACTGACGGAAGCGATCCGGGAACACCGGAAAAATCTGACCGAAAGTCCCGAGACCATCGCCCGCCAGATGCTCGATGCCGTGCAGATGAGCGATCCGCCCCGCCGGTTGGCCCAGTATCCGCATGAACTTTCCGGCGGCATGCGCCAGCGCGTGATGATCGCCATGGCACTCTCATGCCGCCCGAAAGTGCTGATCGCCGACGAACCCACCACCGCGCTCGATGTGACCGTCCAGGCGCAGATCCTCAAACTGATGCGCGAACTGCGGCACGAGTTTCAGACCTCGATCCTGATGATCACCCATGACATGGGCGTGGTCGCCGAAATGGCCGACCGCGTGGCGATCATGAAGTCAGGCAGGATTGTGGAGCAAGGGACATCGATCGACATCTTCGAACGTCCTTCCGATCCCTATACCCAACAATTGCTGGCGGCCGTCCCCCGCCTAGGCGCCCATGCCGGCACGGACATACCACCGCGGGTGACAGCGGTCCCCACGGTGGCCCCTGCGGTACCAAGCCCCATTCTGGACGTTGCCGACCTCAGCGTGACCTATGGCCGGAAAACCGGTTGGCTTCGGCGCGGGCCGCAACCCGAACCGACGGTCAAGAACGTAAGCTTCAAGCTCAAGGCCGGGGAAACGCTGGGGCTCGTCGGGGAAAGCGGTTCCGGCAAGTCCACCACCGGCAAGGCCGTGCTCGGGCTCATCCCCTTCGAGGGGAGCGTCCGGATCGCAGGCCAGGAGGTCATGCCCGCATCGAGCGCCATCATGCGCCCGATCCGTCGCACCGCCCAGATGATCTTCCAGGACCCCTATGCGTCGCTCGATCCACGCATGAGCATTGGCGCCGCAATCGCCGAACCCCTGGTCATCCACGGTATCGGCGACAGCACCGAACACCGAGATCGTGTTGCGGACTTGCTCAAACGCGTCGGCCTCACGCCGGATGCCGCCGAGCGCTATCCCCACGAATTCTCAGGGGGCCAGCGTCAACGCATCTGCATCGCCCGGGCGCTTGCCCTCGAGCCGAAGCTGATCGTGGCGGATGAAAGCGTCGCGGCCCTCGATGTCTCGGTGCGCGCCAATGTTCTCGACCTGATGCTCGAATTGCAGGAACAGATGGGGCTCGCCTATCTGTTCATCTCCCACGACATGGCCGTCATCGAGAAGATGTCACACCACGTCGCCGTCATGCGAGGCGGCGAAATCGTCGAGATCGGCACCCGCCGCGCGGTCTTCGAAAATCCGAGCGATGACTATACCCGGGCGCTGATGGCAGCAGTCCCTGTTCCCGATCCAAGACAATATCGCGATCAAGCGCGGCTCGTTGCCGGAGCGTCCTGAGCCGAGGGGTTAAAACGACTGACACGAAGCAAGATCCGGATGGATGACGGCGCCATAAGATCTGTCGGAGTGCTGCCTTGCAGCCGCGCCTTACGGCTCCAGACCCGCGCAGCGCGCGGTATTGCGGATATGCGTTTCCATCTCGAGCTTCGCCCGTAGCCCGTCATTGGCCCTGAGCGCCGCAATGATCTTGCGGTGCTCGCCGATCGAGTCCCGCATACGCTCCGGGTCGGTGATCGGGATCGGCTGGCGTTGGGTCTCCGTCACCTGATCCCGCACTGTTTGATAGAGTGCCTTGAGCATAGCATTCGAGCAGGCGGAAACGATGGTGCCGTGAAACTCGAGGTCCGCCTCGACATTTGCGAGAAGGTCCTGGTTCGCCCAGCACTCTTCCATCGTCCGTGTCGCCTGCTCCATCTTGTCGAGCTGCAACTGGGTCAGACGGCCTGCCGCCAGCCGGGCGATCTCGCCCTCCAGCAGGATGCGTGTCTGGAAGACGTCGAAGACGGAATAGCTGTCGGAATACCGCCAGGGCGCCATGTGACCGGCGGCACCCGAACTAGGCGCAGAAGGACTTGCAACGAAGGTGCCCCGCCCTGCCTCGGTCTTCAACAGCCCCAGTGTTTCCAGCGTCAGCAGCGCTTCCCGCAGAGAGGCTCGGCTGATGCCGAACTTCTGGGAGAACTCGCGCTGGGAAGGGATCTTCTCGCCCGGCTTCAGCTGTCCGGACTGGATCATACCCTGAATTTCGCGTGCCACAGACTGCGGAACGAGCGTCTTGTTGAACATGCAGTCCCTTCCCTGGCGGCGTGCTTCAACGCGCAATCTATTTTTTTCGCCATCCTCTTGCCAAGCACAAAGCAGCATGCTTGTTTGGCCTGACTGGTCTGACCAGTTAGACCAATGTAGATTGAGTCATGTTCAAAAAACAAGGGGAACTCTCATGACACGTTCAACCACATTTAGAGCATCCATCTTCGCGGGCCTGTTGGCCGCATTTTCAACCGGCGCACAGGCCGCAGATCTGACCGTCGGCGCCAATATCGGCAACGTGCCCTGGGAATTCGAAGACGCCAGCGGCAAGGTCACGGGCTTCGAGGTCGATCTCGTCAACGAGATCGCCAAGCGCCTCGGCAAGACTGTTGAATTCGTCAACACGCCGTTCAACGGCCTCTTCCCGGCGGTCCAGTCGGGCCGCATCAACATGGCGATTTCGTCGATCACCATCACCGAGAAGCGCCTCGAATCCGTCTCCTTCGCGCAGCCCTATTATGACAGCGACCAGTCGCTGACCGTAACCGCCGCCTCCGGCATCACGGGCCTCAAGGACATGGGCGAGAAGGTCGTGGGCGTCGACACCGGCTCGACCGGCGACATGTGGGCGGACGCCAACAAGGCCGAATACAAGCTCGGCGAGATCCGCCGCTTCGAAGGCCTCCAGCCGGCCATGCTCGACCTCGTCGCCGGTCGCGTCGACGGCTATATCTCCGATATCCCTGCCCTCCTCTACTACGTGAAGGACAAGCCGGAACTGAAAGTGGTGGAGCGCATCCCGACAGGCGAGAAATACTCGATCATGTTCAACAAGAACGATCCGCTCGCAACCGAGGTCAACACCGTCATCACCACGCTCAAGCAGGAAGGCTTCATCGCCAAGCTGCACGAGACCTGGTTCGGCGCGAAGGCCGAGGACACCACCTCGACCGTCACCGTGCTCGACATGCCCAAGGGCAAGTAACGCTCGAAACGCAACCGGCGGGACACTCTCGTTCCGCCGGCCTGCCATGGGAGCCGATGCGGCATGACACTCATCAATACCTTCTTCAACCTCGACGTCTTGGCCGACAGTCTTCCTGCGCTGCTCTGGGGGCTGCTGGTCACGCTCCAGATCGGCGTGACGAGCATTCTCGTCGGCCTTGCCGGCGGCCTTTTCCTCGCAGTCGCACGCCTCTACGCACCGGCCTTCTTCAAGGTTCTGATCCGGATCTACATCGACATCTTCCGCTCGATCCCGCTTCTGGTGCTGCTGATCGTCGTCTACTACGCCTTGCCCTTCGTCGGCATTCGCCTCTCGCCCTTCCTGTCGGCGGTGACTGCCCTGTCTCTGGTGTCTGCTGCCTACACCGCCGAGATCTTCCGCGCCGGCATCGAGGCCATCCCGCATGGCCAGTTCGAGGCCTCCGCAGCCCTCGGTCTCTCCAACCGTCACACCATGGTCGACGTGATCCTGCCCCAGGCGATCCGCATCGTCATTCCGCCGCTCACCAACAACTGCATCAATGTGATGAAGGATACGGCGCTCGCTTCCGTTGTCGCCATGCCCGACCTCTTGAAGCAGGCGACCCAGGCCCAGGCACTCGCTGCCAATCCCACACCCCTCATCGGCGCAGCGCTGATCTACATCGCGCTCCTTTGGCCTATGGTCGCGATCGTCTCGCGCCTCGAGAAACATTTCAGCCGGGGGAAACGCTGATGACCGGAACCACTGCGCCCCTCATCTCGATCCGTGGGCTGACCAAGGCCTATGGCACCTTCACCGTTCTGCACGACATCGACCTCGACATATCAGAAGGTGAAGTGGTCTGCGTCATCGGCCCCTCTGGCTCGGGCAAGTCCACGCTGATCCGCTGCATCAATCATCTCGAGGCCTTTGCGCCAGAAAGCCGGATCACGGTCGATGGCATTCGCGTCGAGCCCGGCCCGGCGCTAGCCAAGGTGCGCGCGGAAGTCGGCATGGTCTTCCAATCCTTCAACCTCTTCCCGCACATGACCGTCTTGAAGAACGTCATGCTCGCCCCGATGCGGGTGCGCGGCACATCGGTGGCGGAAGCGGAGCGCAAGGCCCGCGAACTGCTGGCCCGCGTCGGCATCTCTGAGCAAGCCGAGAAGTTTCCAGGCCAGCTCTCGGGCGGCCAGCAACAGCGCGTAGCGATCGCCAGGGCGCTTGCGATGGAGCCGCGCGTCCTGCTCTTCGACGAGCCCACCTCGGCACTCGACCCGGAAATGGTGGGCGAGGTGCTGGACGTCATGCGCAAGCTGGCAGGCTCCGGCGTCACCATGGTGGTTGTCACGCATGAAATGGGCTTTGCCCGCCAGGTCGCCGACCGTGTGATCTTCATGGATGGCGGAAGGCTGGTCGAAAGCGGAGCACCGACCGAGATCTTCGACGCCCCACAGCATGAACGGACGCGCGGCTTCCTCCGCGCAGTCCTCAATCACTGAACAAGAAAAAACACTGGAGGACACCCCCGCAATGCCAGCCCCTTCCACAAAGCCGCTCGATCTCGACTATGTGCGCAGCCAGTTCCCGGGCCTCGCCCGCGGCTGGACCTTCTTCGACAATGCGGGAGGCTCCCAGATCCTCAAAAGTGCCGTCGAGCGGATCAACACCTTCCTCTTCGACAAGAATGTCCAGATTGGCGGCTCCTACAAGGTCTCCCAATCTGCCGCGGCCGCCCTCTTGGAGTCGCGAACCGCCGCCATGCATCTCGTCAATGCGAACCGCCCGGAAGAGATCGTGTTCGGCAATTCGACGACAGCCCTTCTGCAGAACCTCGCACGCGCCATGCACAGCCAGCTGACAGCCGGCGACGAGATCATCATCACCATCTCGGATCACGAGTCCAATATCGGCCCTTGGGACCGTCTGCAGGAACGCGGCGTGATCTTGAAGATCTGGCCGCTGAACAAGGAAACGCTGGCACTCGACCTCACCGATCTCGCGTCCCTGATGAGCGAGCGCACGAAGCTCGTCTGCGTCACCCATTGCTCGAACATCCTCGGCTCCATCAACCCGATCCGCGAGATCGCCGATTTTGTTCATGCCCGCGGCGCCAAGATCTGCGTCGATGCCGTCGCCTACGCCCCCCATCGGGCCGTCGACGTTCAGGCCTTCGACGTCGACTACTATGTCTTCAGTCTCTACAAGACCTATGGTCCGCATTACGCGCTGATGTATGGCAAATACGACCTGCTGCTCGAGCTCGACACGCTGTACCACTACTTCTACGGCCGCGACAAAGTGCCGGGCAAACTGGAGCCGGGCAATCCGAACTATGAGCTCGCCTATTCCACATGCGGCATCGTCGACTATCTCGTCTCACTCGGCGAACAGGCCGGCGAAACTGGAACGATCCGGCAGAAGATCGAAGCGGCCTATGGCGCGATCACCGCGCAGGAAGATGCGCTCACCGAACGCCTGCTCACCTATCTGCGGTCGCGCAATGACTGCATGATCGTCGGCCAGTCCGTGAACCGCGACAGCAAACGCGTCCCCACCATCGCCTTCCGCTTCGATGGACGCGAGGCGACCGACCTCTGCAAGGCCATGGACGCCGAGAAGATCGCCATGCGCTTCGGAGACTTCCATTCGCGCCGGCTTGCTGAATATCTCGGACTGACCGACCATGGCGGCATGCTGCGCGTCTCGATGGTGCATTACAACACGATCGAGGAAGTCGACCGCTTCACCACCGCCCTCGACACCATCCTCGCCGGTGAGGCGGGCCTCGCCAAGGCGAGTTGAAAACAAACTAAGAAGGACTGAGCGATGCGCTTCGATACGGTGATCCGCAACGGAACGGTGGTGACGGCAAGCGACACATTCGTCAGCGACGTCGGCATCAGGGAAGGCCGGATCGTGGCGCTGGCAGCAAACTTGACGGAAGCCGATGAGGTTATCGACGCGACCGGCCTTTTCGTGCTTCCCGGCGGCATCGACAGCCATGTGCATCTCGATCAGCCCTCGGGCGATGGCATCGTCATGGCGGATGATTTCGACAGCGGCACGCGGTCAGCCGCGATCGGCGGCAATAGCACGGTCTTGGCTTTCTGCATGCAGGAAAAGGGTCAGTCCCTGCGTGAAGCACTGAAGATCTACCACGCCAAGGCCGACGGGAAGTGCCATGTCGACGTTTCCTTCCACCTGGTGATCACGGATCCGACAGCGGAAGTGCTCGGCCAGGAACTGCCGGCCCTCGTGGAGGACGGCTATACCTCGCTCAAGGTCTTCATGACCTATGAGGGCCTGCGCCTGCGGGACGACGAGATCCTGGCGACCCTCGACACCGCACGTCGCACCGGCGCACTGGTCATGGTCCATTGCGAAAACGAAGACGCCATCCGCTACCTGATCGGGCGTCACGAGGAAGAGGGCAAGTTCGCGCCGAAATACCATGCCACCACCCGACCCGTGGCTGCTGAACGCGAAGCAACGCATCGCGCCCTCTCGCTCGCCGAAATCGTCGATGTGCCAATCGTCATCGTCCATGTCTCCAACCGCGAGGCGATGGAGGAAATCCGCCGCGCCCGCCAGCGTGGCCAGAAGATCGCTGGCGAGACCTGCCCGCAATATATGATGCTGACCGCCGACGACCTCGACCTCGAAGGGTTGGATGGCGCGAAATTCGTCTGCTCCCCGCCGCCGCGCGACAAAGCGAGCCAGGACGCCTGCTGGGAGGGCATCGAGCAGGGTGTCTTCGACCTTTTCTCCTCCGACCACTGCCCCTTCCGCTTCGATGATCCGGAAGGCAAGCTGAACGAGAAGGGCAAACGGCATTTCCGCTGGATCCCGAACGGCATTCCAGGCGTCGCGACCCGCCTGCCGATCCTGTTTTCAGAAGGCGTGATGAAGGGCCGGATCGACATCAACCGCTTTGTCGCGGTCACATCGACCAACCACGCAAAGCTCTACGGCATGTACCCGCAAAAGGGCACGATCGCGATCGGTTCGGATGCCGACATCGCACTCTGGGATCCGCACGAGCGCGTGACGCTGACCAACGACATCCTCCAGCACGGTGCCGACTACACGCCCTATGAAGGCCTGGAAGTGAGGGGCTGGCCGGTACGTCTGCTCATTCGCGGCCAGACGATCATGGAACGCGGCTCTGTCGTCGAGGCCGGGCAAGGACAGTATCAGAGCCGCAAGCGCTCGAACCTGATTGCGGACACCAATTCGGGCGCCTCAGTGAGGCCGTAGACAGACAGGCGGCGCTGCTCCGCTGCAGCCCGCCAGGAAAACCTAAACCACGGCTTCCGCTTCAATCTCGACTTCGTACTCGCCGACAAGGCCACCGGCTTCGATCAAGGTATTCGCTGGCAACACCTCGGAGAAGAACCGGCCATGCGCACGAGAGACAGGCTCCCACTGTGAGGCATCCTTGAGATAGATGCGGGTGCGGACGACATCTTCCATCTTTCCTCCGAGAGCCGAGATGGAAGCTGCGATCTTGTCGAGAATATAGGTCGCCTGCGCGCCAGGATCGCCAGGCGCCACACAACGGTTACTGCCGTGGGTCGCCGTCGTGCCCGATACCAGGATGCGGTCGCCGACCCGCACGGCCCGGCTGTAACCGGCCAGCGGCTCCCAGATACTGCCGGAGGAAACACGCATCCGATCCTCACGCCCTGGTACGGGAACTGCCGTGTAGACGGACGGGATTGCATCGAGGTGATGACTGAGATCGCCGGATGCGGTCAGGAAGGGCGGCTTGCGATACTCATCGCCGCAATCGCCGGGAATGGGTGTGGCCTCGGCAAAGGCGTTGTCGAGCAGAGCCCGGTCATCCGCATCCAATTCGAAGCTGAAGACCTTCAGGTTGTCGTTGCGGTGCTCGTTTTCGCCGAGCCGGGCCCCGATGATCGTCGCGGCAACGGCCGGATGCTCGAGAACCCAGCGGCTGGCAACGTTGGAGATCGAGACCCCGTGCTTGCGGGCGATCGTGGATGCCGCCCGCAGAATACCCTGGTAGATGGCCCATCCCCCAGCGGTATCGATAAACCGCTTGTATTTCGAGCGGCTCCAGTCGGGGATCGACGCGGGCTCCGGCTGACCGAGCCACTTCTCCGACAGAAACCCGCCGCAGAGCGTGCCATAGGCCAGAAGCTTCACCCCGCGCTTGAGACAAAGGGACGACAAATCGCCAGCAGCGCGTCTGTCGATCAGGGAGAAGGAGACCTGGTTGCTGGCGATCTCGATCCCGTCTGACAGCGCGAGATTGAGATGCGCGGCATCGAAATTGGTGAGGCCGAGGGCACCGATCAGCCCCTCCTCCTTCATCGCCTGCATTTCATGCAGGGCATCGAGCCAGGCCGGGTGTTCAAATGTCCACCAATGGAATTGCAGAAGGTCGACCTTGTCGACACCAAGGCGGGCAAGTCTGTCCTCCACACCCCGGCGCACCACATCGCGCGTCATCGGGCCAGGCTCAGGGCACCATTTCGTGAAGGCCACCGGTCGCTTTTCGCCAGCGGGATAGCGCTTCAGGAGATGGCCGGTGATGATCTCTGCCGATCCATAATGATCGGCCATGTCGAAGCTGTCGAACCCGGCCTCCGCATAGGCCTGGAGTGCATCAGCCCCCTGCTCCGGATCGACCATGGCACCATTCTTTTCGATATCGGCAACCTGCCAGAGGCCGCAGACGAGGCGGCTGATCGACAGGTCCGGGGTGAGATTGATGCGTTCGGGATGCTGGGACACGGAGATCATTCCTCGATGGTCAGGATTGTTTGTTGCGGCTGAGGCGCGCGAGCGGGCTCACCTCGCCGAACAGGCCGCGCGGACGCAGCAAAAGCATGAGGCAGAGCCCGACGCCGATCGCGACGATCTGCAAGGCGGCGGCCCGCGCCTGTTCCTCAGGCGGAACGAAGGCGGAGACGGCAGCGGCCGTCAGCGCCCACAGCCCCCAGACGAGAATGGCGCCGGCAATCGCGCCGCGGTTGTTGCCGGAGCCGCCCACGATCAACATGGCCCAGACCTGGAAGGTTAGAACCGGCATATAGTTGTCGGGCGCGATGAAGCCGATGAAATGTGCCTGGGCGGCCCCTGCAAGGCCCATGATGGCGCCGCCGACGGTAAACGCCTGCAAGCGAAAGCGGACAGGCCGCTTCCCGAGCGCCTGCGCGGCCACCTCGTCTTCACGGATCGCCCGCAAGACGCGTCCCCATGGGCTGCGCGACAAATGCTGAAGCCCGAGATAGAGGACCAGCACGACAAGAGCCATGAGGCCGCAATTGGCAAGACTGAAAAGCAGCGCATTGCCCTGCAGATCGGCGAAGGGGCGCGGAATGAAGCCGATCCCGAAGGCCCCGCCAGTGACGCTCTGCAGGTTGAGCATGCAGAGCTGGACGGTAACGGCGACGCCGAAGGTTGCGATGGCAAGGTAGTCGGATCTGAGCCGGATCGTCAGCGCGCCGACGGCCCAGGAAAGCGCGCCCGAGACGATGGCAGCTCCCAACCACCCAACGGCAATCGGCAAACCGAAGCCGCCAAACCGCTCTGCCGTGTCTGGCGTCGTGAGGATCGCCGAGGTATAGGCACCGACCGCGACAAATGCCGCGATCCCGACATTGAACAACCCCGTCATGCCCCACTGAACATTCAGCCCTAGGCAGATGATCGCATAGGTGAAAGCCATGGTGAGGAAGAAGGCGCCATAGGCGATAAGATCGATGCTCATGTCGCTTTTCCGAACAGGCCGCGGGGGCGGACGAGAAGAACCGCAATCAGGATGGCAAAGGACACCGCCGCCCGCCATTCGGCCCCGATAAGCTGAACCGTAAAGGCTTCGGAAAGACCGATGAACAGGCCGGCGATCATGGCGCCTGGAACCGAACCGATACCGCCGAGAATGGCGGCCGCAAACAGGGGCAGCAGGAGGTCGTGGCCGAGATAGGGGCGGATCTGGATGATCAGGCCGCTCATGATGCCGGCGATGCAGGCGAGTGCCGCACCTAAGAACCAGGCCGTTCGTATGACGCGGCGCACATCGATCCCGGCGATACCGGCAAGGCCTGGATTTTCGCTGACGGCGCGCATGGCCCGGCCGATATCGGTCCGCGTCATCACGAGATGAACGGTGATGACAGAGACCAGCGCCACGGCCAGCATGGCCAGCTGGTCCGGCGTTGCTCTGAGACCAAGACCCAGCTTCATCGCAATCTGCAGCGCCTGACTGAAATAGGCGGGCTTCGAGGTGAACAGGAATTCGAGCAGGCTGCGCAGTGCAAGCGACGCGCCAAAGCTTGCCATGACCATGATGATGATGGCGCTGCCGCGTCGCCGAAAGCTCGAAAACAGCGCGGCATCCACGGCAAGCGCCAGAAGCCCCGTCAAAGCGACGGCAAGCACGGCCGCGATCGGCAGCGACCAACCAAAGGAGAATGGCCCAATCGGCGTGGTGAGCCCTGCTGCCAGGACGCCCAGCGCGCTGCTGATACCGAGTGCAAGATAGGCACCCCAGGACAGAAGCTCACCATGCGCAAAATTGGAAAAGCGCAGGATCGAATAGGTGAGCGTGACACCGACCGCACCCAGTCCGATAATCGCGCCTGCAATCAGGCCGTCCATCAGGAATTGCGGGTTCATGGCGCGACCTCATTGGCTGCACGCCCGGTCGTGCCGAGATAGATCTTTCCGATGAGTGGATCATCGGCGAGATCGGCAGGCGTCCCCTCGTGGCGGATCTGCCCTTCGGCCAAGATGATGGCGCGATCGGCAATCGCCATGGCCGCCTTGACGTTCTGCTCGACCAGCACGATCGTCACGCCCTCGCCATTGATGCGCTTAAGCATGGAAAAAACCTCGCCAACGATCTTTGGCGACAGGCCGGCGGATGGTTCGTCAAGGATGAGCACCGGTGGATTGAGCGCCAGCGCGCGCGCCACGGCCAACATCTGCCGCTGCCCGCCGGAGAGCGCACCCGCCAGACGCTTCGGTTTCACGGCAAGATCCGGAAAACGGGTCAGCATCGTTTCGATGGCTTGGTTACGCTCTGGTTTCGGCAAGAGCGCCACGGCGATCTGAAGGTTTTCCAGAATGCTCATGCTGGCAAACACATTCTCCGTCTGCGGCACGAAAGCCAGACCTTCAGCCAGCTTGCGATGCGGAGCGACATCCGTGATGTCCCTCCCCGCCAGATGAATCCGACCCGAATGCACAGGCACCATGCCGGCAATCGCCTTGACGAAGGTAGATTTGCCAGCGCCGTTCGGCCCCAAGAGTATGACGAGTTCGCCCTGTGCGACTGAAAAATCCACGCCGCGAACAATGGGAAGGTCCGGCTCATAGCCAGCGACCAGCGCCGAGGTTGTGAGAACCGGGTCGATCATGCACCACCACCAAGATAGGCTTCGATGACAGCAGGATTGGACGCCACATCTGCTGGCGCCCCCTCGGCAAGCAGCTTGCCGAGGGCCATGGCCACCACCCGCGAGCAGAGCCTCGATACCATGTCCATGTTGTGTTCGATAAGGAGGATAGACTTGCCCTCCGCGTTGAGCGCCACCACCCGCTCCATGATCACTTCGAGCAGTGCCGGGTTCACCCCCGCAGCCGGTTCATCGAGCAGGATCACCTGCGGATCGGCCATCAGGACGCGCGCGAGTTCCAAAAGCTTGCGCTGGCCGCCGGACAGCACGCGTGCAGGTTCATGGGCCAGCCGCGACAGCGTGACGAAGTCCAGGATCGCATGCGCTTTCTCAAGTGCTGCCTTTTCTTCGCGGCGCACAAGGCGAGCTTTGAGAAAATTGGCAAACAGGCCTTCGCCCGTCTGCTTCTGAGCGCCGACAAGCAGGTTCTCAAGCACGCTCATTTCCAGAAAGGGGCGGGGAATCTGGAAGGTCCGAGCGACTCCATGGGCGATCCGCTTTTCCGGCGCTTGGCTGGAGACTTCACGCCCCTCGACCCAGATCTCACCGGAACTGGGCTTGAGGCTGCCTGCCAGCAGATTGAACATGGTGGTCTTGCCAGCTCCATTCGGACCGATCAGGCCCAGGATCTCGCCGCGGCCGAGCTGGAGCGACATGTCGGAGACCACCGTCAGCCCATCGAAATGCTTCGTCAGATGCCGTGCTTCGATGGCAGGCGGTGCTGCGGCACTCTGAAACGATCGTGATGGTGGGGAATGGGCGGCAGCCATCTGCAAAAATGAGCCTTGATTTGATCCGTGATGTTTGATCAAACTTTACGTGGACGCGAAAATCAACCGATATTTCTGGGAGGCTTGGAGGCGGGATGACGGACACGATTGGCCAATCGGACGACTTCCTCACGCCTGTCGGCAGAGAGACCTTGCAGGATCGGGTCTATGACCAGTTGCGCCGCACATTGATCAATGGCGGCTTTGCCGCAGGCGACATGCTACGGATCGTCGACATGGCAGATCGGCTGAAGACGAGCACCATGCCGGTGCGGGAAGCGCTTGGCCGGCTTGTCTCCGAACAGGCACTGGAAGCCCTGCCCAATCGCTCCGTCCGCGTGCCGCTGATAACGCGCGACCGGCTCGATGATCTGGAGCGTGCCCGCATCCTGATCGAGGGGCGTCTGGTGGCGCTCGCCTGTGACAGGCTGACGGCGGAAGACATCGAAAGCCTGAAACAGATCAACCGGGATTGCGAGGCGGCTTTTGAGCGGCATGGCCAGGACGTCGGCCCCGTCACCTCCGAAATCAACCATCGCTTCCATTTCCAGATCTATCGTGCTGCCTCCTCGCGTGTGCTGATCCCGATGGTTGAAAGCCTCTGGCTACAGTCCGGCCCCGTAGTTCGAGCCGCCGCCCATATCCACGACGAACAAGGCGGCCTTGCCGCAACAAACCACCACTGGACGCTGATCGAAGCCCTCGAAGCGCGCGATGAGGACGCTGCGATCAACGCGCTTTCCAATGACATCGGGCGCTCGTTCGATCTCGTGCGCGGGCGTCTCGACACCGGCGAAGAAGCGGCGTGAGGGAGAGCATCGATGAGCGGCACCGACACATTCGAGCTTTTTGACCTGCGTGTCGAGGTGGTGATCCCTGAGGGTGGGGCCGTCTATTGCGGCGCCAAGCCCGGCGACTATTTCGAGCTTCAGGGCGAGATGCTCTATCTTCCGCCCGGACAGGGACTGTCGATTTACTCCCTCGCCTCCGTCCTGCCCCTGCTTGCCGCCAAGCAGCGCCCGACCCATGCGCATGACTGGATGACGACAGACGCAGATATCGCCTGTCCGGATCCCAACTGCTCAACCCGATTGCGGATCCGGCGCACAGGCCTTCGCCGTTTCAGCCATGCCGCCACGACAGCCGTGCCCCTCGAAGGAAAAGAGTAACATGCAGCGCATCTCCATAGCCCCCGGTTACGAAATCTCCCGCGTCATCCGCGGCGGATGGCAGCTTGCCGGTGGCCATGGCGCCATCGATGAAGAGATGGCCATCGAAGACATGGTGGCCTTCGCCGATGCCGGCATCACCACCTTCGACTGCGCAGACATTTACACCGGCGTGGAAGACCTGATTGGGCGCTTCCGGCTGCGCTACCGCGACCTGCAGGGCCAGGCGGCACTCGATCGCATTCGCGTCCATACGAAGTTCGTGCCCGATCTCGGCGTGCTCCCGACGATCACCAAGGCCTATGTGGAAGGCGTGATCGACACGTCGCGCAAGCGCCTCGCCATGGAGCGTCTGGATCTCGTTCAGTTTCACTGGTGGGATTACGAGATGCCTGCCTGGCTGGAGACGCTCGGCTGGCTGAAGGAACTCCAGCAAGATGGGCGGATCGACAAGATCAGCGCCACGAATTTCGACAGCAAGCATGTCACGGCGATCCTCGATGGCGGGATCCCGCTGACCTCGCTGCAACTGCAATATTCGCTGCTCGACCGGCGCCCGGAAAAGCGCATGGTGGAACTCGCAGCCCGCCACGACTTCGCGCTGTTCTGCTACGGCACGGTCGCGGGCGGTTTCCTATCCGACCGCTGGCTCGGCAGGACGGAGCCTGAGCATCCGCTCGAGAACAGATCGCTGACAAAGTACAAGCTGATCATCGATGATCTCGGTGGCTGGGATCTGTTCCAGGCATTGCTGTCGACGCTTCGCAAGATCGCGGACCGCCATGCAACCGACATCGCAACGATCGCGAGCGCCGCCATGCTCCGCCGGCCAGGCGTGACGGCAGTTATCGTCGGCGCGCGCAATCGCGATCACCTCGCCTCCAACCTCGCCATCTCCAATGTCGTCCTGTCAGACGCCGACCTGTCGGAGATCGAGGCCGCCCTCGCTGGTGCACGCGAACTGGAAGGCGACGTCTATACGCTCGAACGCGACCGCACCGGGCGTCACGGCAGCATCATGAAATATAATCTCAACAAAGGGGAATGACATGAACAAGGGAAATCAGATGAAACGCCTCGTCCTGGCTTCAACCATGCTTGCGGGCATTGCGGTCGGTGCAGCACCTGCCGCGGCACAAGAGTGCGACATCACCGTCGGCGTGGTCATGGAACTGACCGGCCCTGCCGGCGAATATGGCAAGGCCGGCGCGAAATCCGTCGAAATGGCCTTCCGCGACTTCAACGACGCAGGTGGCGTCGGCGGCTGCAAGCTGGTCATGGATACCCGTGACAGCCAGAGCCAGGGCAATGTGGCCGTCGACCAGGCCACACAGCTCGTCAACATCAAGAAGGTGCCGGTCATCATCGGCGGGATCATTTCTTCGGTCTCGATCCCGATCCTGACCTCCGTCACGGCACCGGCAGGCGTCGTTCAGGTGTCTCCGGCATCGTCGTCCCCGACGCTGACCGCACTCGGCCGCGACGGCAAGACCAACGGTGTGTTCTTCCGCACCATCACCTCGGACGCGCTGCAGGGCACGGCGGCAGCCAAATACGCGCTCGACCAGGGCATGAAGAAGATCGCCATCATTCACGTCAACAACGACTTCGGCAACAATCTGATGCAGGAGTTCACGGCCGCCTACACCAAGCTCGGCGGAACGATCACCTCCACGACCCCCTACAACGAGAAGCAGGCGAGCTACTCCTCCGAAGCCTCGGTCGCCATGGAAGGCGAACCGGATGCGCTTTACCTCGTCTCGACACCGGTCGACGGTGCAACGATCGCCCGCGCCTGGATTTCCGGCGGCGGCGTGCAGAAATTCTTGTTCAATGACGGCATGAATTCCAAGGACTTCATCGCAAGCGTCGGCCCGCAATATCTGAACGAGGCCTACGGCACTTCGTCGGGAACCACGCCGACGGCCTCGACCGAATACTTCAACGCCAACTACGCCGAATTCTCCGGTGGCATTGAACCGTCGGCCCCGGCAGCCGATCGATCCTACGATGCAGGCGCTATAGTCGCCCTCGCCATCGCCAAGGCTGGCAAGGCCGACAAGGACGCGATCAAGACGGCGATTTCGGACGTCACAGCACCCGGCGGCACGCCGATCTACGCCGGCAAGGCCGAATTCGAGAAGGCGCTCGGCCTGCTCAAGGACGGCAAGCCGATCAAATACGAAGGCGTCATCGGCCCTGTGAGCTTTGACCAGTACGGCGACATCACCGGCCCCTTCCGCCTCTGGAAGATCACCGACGGAGAGGTTACGACCGTAGGCCAGATGGAGGCCGAAGCAGTGTCTGAAATCAAGGCCACGCTTTCGAAATAGTGGTCGCCTGAAAGACTAGACCGGGCGGCTCGCAAGGGCCGCCCGGTCCCGCATGGCTATCCAAACCGGACATCAGCGAGATCAGTTCGCTCTATCAATTCACGGCAGCCACCCTCTCCTGCCCCGTGTCACCTTGTCGAGCGACAATCCACCGTGCCAGCCACGCGCAGACCATCAGCTGGATCTGGTGGAAGAGCATCAGCGGTAGAACGATCGCGCCGACAGACTGGCCGGCGAAGATGACTCCGGCCATCGGCACGCCGCTCGCCAGGCTTCTCTTCGAGCCGCAGAAGATCGCGGCAATTCGGTCTTCCCGGCTGAAGCCGAAAAGTTTGGAGCCGAAGGCCGTAATGCCCAGGACGACGAGAAGCAGGACGATATCGAGGCCGATCACCAGAGCAAGGTCGGCAGTCGAAAACTTGGACCAAATGCCCTCGATCACGGCGTTGGAGAAGGCGAGGTAGACGACCATCAGGATCGAACCGCGATCGACGGGCGCAAGCAGCGACTTGCGGGCCCGAATCCAGTTGCCGATGAAAGGCTGCAACACCTGGCCAAGCACGAAGGGCAAGAAAAGCTGAAGCAGGATCTTCCAGATCATGTCCAGCGACACCCCGACATGACCGCCCGCCGAGAAGAGGACCGCAACAAGCGCCGGCGTCAGGAACATGCCGAGAATGTTCGACGCGGACGCAGCGCAGATGGCCGCTGGCACATTGCCGCCGGCAATCGAGGTAAACGCGATCGACGACTGCACCGTTGACGGCAAGACGCAGACATAAAGCAGGCCGAGATAGAGCGCCGGCGGGATCAACCAAGGGGACAGAAAGCCCAGCAGCAGACCGAGCAGCGGAAACACCACGAAGGTCACCGCGAGAATGAAGCTCTGGAGGCGCCAGTGCAGGAAACCCGCGATAACCACGTCAGTCGAAAGGCGAGCGCCATGCAGGAAAAACAAGAGCGCAACCGCCAGATTGGTCGCAAGGCCGAACCATTCCGCAGGCTCTCCCGAAATCGGCAGAAGGCTTGCCAGCACGACCATGGCGACGAGCAGCAGCGTGAAAGTATCTGGGAGGAAGCGTTTCATCTGAGGCTCCGGTCGATCTGGACAGACGGCCGAGACTAGTTATCGTCAAACCCGATGCAAGAAATAACAGTCATCGGAAAACGTGATATGCTCGACCTCGTTCACTTGCGCAGTTTCGTATCCATTGCCCAGCTCGCCAGCTTCACCCATGCCAGCCAGAAACTAGGCCTGCGACAATCGACCGTCAGCCAGCATCTGCAGCGGCTCGAAGAGGCGCTCGGCCGTCGACTGCTGGACCGCGACACCCACGGCGTCCGTTTGACGGCTGACGGAGAAGCCCTTCTTCCGCATGCGCGGCAACTTCTATCGCTCGAACGGCAGACGGCGTCCCTCTTTGAGGCGGCCCAGCCACGCGGTCGATTGCGGCTCGGGATTTCCGAAGATCTGGTCTCCGGTCAACTTCCGCTTCTCCTGCAGGACTTCATCGCCGATTATCCTGCCGTTGAACTCCATCTGACAGTGGCGCTGTCCAAGGATCTCGCCGACATGCAGGACAAGGGCGAACTCGATCTGGTCTTTGCAAAGCGGCGCCTTGGCGATCGCCGTGGTGAACCGATCCTGCGCGAACCGCTGGTCTGGCTCGCCGCAGATCCGGACGCTGTCCTGGCGAAACCCATCCTGCCGCTGATCGTCTTTCCACCACCGAGCCTGACGAGAACGCTCCTGATGGAGGCGCTGGAGCGCGCCGGGCAACCCTGGCGGATCGTCTGTTCCTGCCAGAGCCTGAGCGGCCTGACGGCTGCAGCGCGAGCCGGCATGGGCGTCCTTGTCCAGCCGCGCAACCTCGCGCCATCGGGGCTGAGGGAACTGCCCCCTTCCGCCCTGCCAGCGATCGAGGACGTCGAATTCATCCTCGTGGCGTCGCCCGGCGCGGACCGCAACACGGTAGCGGCCTTCACCCGCCTTGTCCGGGAGAGGGTGGCAAACGGCCTCCATCCCGCCCGCTGAGACCCTCCGTAGCTTTTGATCAAAAAGCGCTTGACGGTTCTCAACTGCGATGTTTGGACGAGTGGATACAAAAATCCAGTGAGCCAAAAATGCCGATTTCAACCGCCGCCACGGCGCATCTTGCCTCCACGGCCGAGCAGGAGGCCTATCTCCACCTGCAGCGTGCCCTGCGCGTCGGGCGCTATAAGCCGGGCGAGCGGCTGATACCGGAAGAGATCGCAGCCGAGATCGGCATGAGCCGCATGCCCGTTCGCGAGGCCTTTCGGCGGCTGGCGGCCGATGGTTTGGTCACACTGCGGCCCAATCGCGGCTGCGTCGTCGCCGGGCTGACGCTCGACGAAATCCATGAAACCTTCGAAATCCGCTCCGTGCTTGAGGGCCTTGCCGTTCGCCTCGCGACGCCGCGCATGAATTCCGAAACCTTTGAGGAGCTGGAGCGGCTGCTGGAGCGCATGGAACGCGCCGGACTGTCGGGCAGCAGCGACTGGGTCCTGCGCCATCAGGAATTTCACGCGCTCATCTACAGCCTGAGTGGTCGCCCGAAGCTGATCCGCCAGATTACCGCGCTGCATGTGGCGATCGAGCCCTACATGCGCATCTGGTTCGATTATGTCGACAAGCCGCTCTCCGCCCGCGAGGAACACCAGAAACTGATCGACGCCTTGCGGTCTGGCGATGCCCGCCATGCCGAGGCGATCATGCAGGAGCACATCATCGAAACGGCATCCATGCTTGCCGATTACGCCAGTCCCGGGCGGCCTTGAGCCCAGCCTGAAGATATGTCCGCAGCCGGGGGTACATCCGGCACGGACGGGGAACCGCCGCTATCCACGGCACAACAACGAAGAGGAAAAGTCATGACGATCCATCGCATGGCAGCGCTTACGGCTGTCTTCACCACACTAGCATTCACTCAGCCGGTTCTGGCCCAGGATGCGCAGAAACCGATCAAGATCGCGACCGAAGGCGCCTATGCGCCCTGGAACTTCACCACGGCGGACGGCAAGCTCGACGGCCTCGAAGTCGAACTGGCAAACGATCTCTGCGCCCGCATGAAGGTCACTTGCGAGATCGTTGCCCAGGATTGGGACGACCTCATTCCCTCGCTCACCGTCGGCAAGTTCGACGTCATTATGGCGAGCATGTTCATCACGCCGAAGCGCCTGGAAACCATCGACTTCACCCAGCCTTACGCCGTCGATCCCTCAGGCTTTGCCGTCGCCAAGGACAGTGACCTCGGCAAGCTCGAAGTCTCCGCCGAAAAGTTCAAGCTCGAGGATGAAGCAGCCGCGGTCGCCGCAATCGACAAGCTGAAGCCGCTCCTTCAGGGCAAGATAGTCGGCGTGCAGGCGGCGACGACCAATCTCGACTTCGTCAAGAAGTACTTCGGCGACACCGTCGAAATCCGCGAATACAAGACAACCGAACAGCACGACCTCGACCTGGCCGCCGGCCGCATCGACGCGCTCTTTGCCCAGCAGACGGCGCTTGCTGCCACGCTCGCCAAGCCGGAATTCGCCGACTACACGATCGCCGGCCCGGGCTTCGTCGGCGGCGTTTTCGGCCTCGGCACCGGCGCTGGTCTGCGCAAGGAAGACACCAAACTCAAGGACATGCTGAACGCGGCGATCGACTCCGCCATCGCCGATGGCACGATCAAGCGCATCTCCGAGAAATGGGTCGGCACCGACGTCACCCCGGTCAAGTAATCAAGGCGAACCGACTGCAGCCGGAATTCGCGCAATTCCGGCTGCAGGAAGACCATAAAGGGGTTCGCCCGCATGCTTGAAAAACTGTATCTGCTTGGTTTCGCCGAAGGCGGCTGGGGCGCGGCACTTCTGGGTGCGGCGGCCATGACGCTGCTGCTCTCGATACTGGGCTTTCTGCTTGGCGCCGTCTTTGGTACCCTGGGCGCGAGCGGCGCCCTGTCATCCAAACGTCTCCCGAGGTCGCTGGCCTCGGCCTACGGCACCGTCTTTCGCGGCGTGCCCGATCTCCTGACCATTTACCTCTTCTACTACGGCGGCAGCGTTGCTCTCACCGCGATCGCCAAAAGCTTCGGCTCGGATGGCTTCGTCGGCCTGCCCTCCCTTGCGACAGGCGTCATCGCGATCGGCATCATCTCCGGCGCCTATCAGGCCGAGGTCTACCGCGGCGCCTATCTCGCGGTCGAACGCGGACAGTTCGACGCTGCAAAAGCCTTGGCCCTGTCGCGCCTGCAGATGCTGCGCCTCATCATCATTCCCCAGCTGATGCGCCATGCAATCCCGGGTCTCAGCAATGTCTGGCAGCTGGTGCTCAAGGATTCCGCCCTGATCTCCGTCATCGGCCTCGTCGAACTGATGCGACAGGCACAGATCGGTGCCGGCTCCACGCGGGAACCCTTCCTGTTCTATCTCGCCGCCGCAGGCCTGTACTTCGTCATCGCCGGCATCACCGGCCAGGTCTTCCGCGTCGCCGAGACACGCACCTCCCGGGGGATCATGCATCGATGATCGACATCGGCTTCTTCCTCGAAATCATTCCGAAGCTTCTCTCCGGCGTGCCTTTGACACTGCAATTGGCCGGCAGCTCTATCCTGCTCGGCTTTGTTCTGGCGCTTCTGCTGGCCCTCGCCCAGCAAGGCGAACACCGGTTCGTCGTCTGGCCCATCAGAACCTTTGTGGCCGTCTTCCGCGGCACGCCGCTGCTGGTCCAGATCTTCCTGATCTATTACGGGCTCGGCCAGTTCCGCCCTTCACTTCAGGCCATCGGCCTCTGGGGGCTGTTTCGCGAACCCTATTGGTGCGCCATCCTTGCGCTTACGCTGAATACCGCCGCCTATGGCAGCGAGATCCTGCGCGGCGCGATCAAGAACGTTCCTCGTGGACTCGGCGAAGCAGCCCAGGCACTTGGCATGTCCCGCGTCCTGACACTTCGCCTCGTCATCCTGCCAATCGCGCTGCGCCAGGCAATCCCGGCCTATGGAAACGAAATCATCCTGATGGTGAAGGGGACCTCGCTGGCCTCGATCATCACCCTGATGGAGGTAACAGGCATCGCCCAAGGGCTCATTTCCCAGAGCTACCGCGCAATCGAAGTCTTCATCGCGGCAGGCGCCATCTATCTTTTCATCAACTTCCTGATCGTCCGGGCACTAGCCTTCCTGGAGATCCGCATGACACCATACAGATCCCGCGGCTGAAGCCGTGGCACAAGAGAATACGAGGAGACTGACAAGGATGCGCAATTTCGAGAAGCCGACACGATCGGTGGCCGTCTCGGCCAAGGCCATGGCCGCGACTTCCCACCCCTATGCCACACTGACCGCCATCAACATCCTGCAGGCCGGTGGCAATGCCATGGATGCAGCGATTGCCGCCTGCGCCGTGCAATGCGTGGTCGAACCGGGCTCCACCGGCATCGGTGGCGATTGTTTCGCCTTGTACGCTCCGAAGGGCGGCGCGGAGGTTATCGCCTACAATGGCTCCGGCCGCACGCCGAAGGCGCTGACGATCGACTGGTTCGAAGAGCGCGGCCTGACCGAAGTCCCGCGTCAGTCTCCATCGGCTGTTACCATTCCCGGCGCCATCGACGCCTGGACCCGCCTGCATGCCGACCACGGTCGTCTGCCCCTCGCCGAGGTCCTTGCACCCGCCATTCGCTACGCCGAGGAAGGCTATGCTATCTCGCCGCGCGTCCACCGCGACTGGAAGAAGGAAGAGGAGCTTCTCGCCGCAGACAAGGCGGCCGCCGAGATCTTCCTGCCCGGCGGCAGGGCACCGCGCATCGGCGAAACGCATCGCCAGCCGAAGCTTGCCGCAACGCTCCGCAAGATTGCCACCGAAGGCCGCGACGGCTTCTACAAGGGATCTGTCGCCGAAGACATGGTGGCGCATCTCAACGCCCATGGCGGCCTCCACACACTGGAGGATTTTGCGGCAGCCAAGGGCAAATACGTGACCCCGGTGACCACCGACTTCCGTGGCTACACCGTCCACGAATGCCCGCCAAACGGCCAGGGCATCATCGCGCTGCTGATCCTCAACATCCTCTCCGGCTTCGACAATAAGCTGGAACCGCACTCCGCCGATCGGCTGCATCTGGAAATCGAGGCCACTCGTCTCGCCTATGCTGCCCGCGACGCATGGATTGCCGATCCTGCCAAGGCCGATGTGCCGATCGATGAACTGCTTTCGGCAGACTTCGCGCGGCGACTGGCCGAAAAGATCGACCTGACCCGGGCACTGACCGAACTGCCTGATTTCGAGATGCCGCTGCATCGCGACACCGTCTACATTTCGATCGTCGACGAGGAGCGCAATGCGGTCAGCTTCATCAACTCGATATTCGACAGCTTCGGCACCGGCCTCGTCGCGCCGAACTCGGGCATCATCCTGCACAATCGCGGCCAGAGTTTCTCGCTGAAGCGTGGACACCCCAACATGATCGCACCGGAAAAGCGCCCGCTGCATACGATCATCCCGGGCATGGTGACACGCAATGGCCGAACGGAAATGTCCTTCGGCGTGATGGGCGGCTATTACCAGGCCATGGGCCACGCCCATCTGATCTCGAAAGTGGTCGACTACGACATGGACATGCAGGATGCGATCGACCTGCCGCGCCTGATCCCCGTCGGCGGCAAGGTCCCGCGCGTCGAAGCCGAACATACTGTCTCTGCTGAGACCGTGGCCGAACTGACCCGCCGGGGCTTCCAAATCGTCCCTGCCGAAGACCCGATCGGCGGCGCGCAAGTCGTGCGCATCGACTGGGAGAACGGCACCCTGACGGGCGCCTCCGAGTCCCGCAAGGATGGGATTGCTCTGGGATATTGAGGCCTTGAGCCTCTAGGGGCAGAGGTTTAGGGCCCTATGACCAGTCGCACGATAGACCAAGGCCTAGGATATAGGCCTTGGTCAAAAGCTCCAGCGTTAGCCCGTCGCCAAACGGCGGCCTTCTTGCAGGCAGATGACAAAGTCGGTCAGTAAAACACCTGACCTTTCAGGCATCCACTCCTGCATCAAACAAATGCGCCTTTGTCTCGGAATGTTGGGCCTCTTGCAGCTTCTTGGCCAACCAGTCCACGAAGACGCGGACCTTGTTGCTTAAGTGTCGTGTCTGCGGATAGACGATGTAGAGCGGGATCGGATCCCGCGGCCAATCGGGCAGGATCTCAACGAGTTCCCCGCGATCCACATAGTCCCGAACGGTAAAGGCAATCGCCTGTGCGACACCGATACCGGCAACGGCGGCGGCCATGTAGCTTCTAAACTCGTTGACCGAAATCACGTAGTCGAGCCTGACCTCGACCTTCTCTTCTCCCCGCCGGAACTCCATCGGAAAAACGCGGCCCTCATAGGCCTTCATATAGCCGACGCCGAAATGTCCGTTGTCGAGATCGCGTGGATGCCGGGGAACGCCCATGCGTTCGAGATAGAGTGGCGCGGCATAGGTCCGCAGTTCGAGATCCGCCACCTTGCGGGCGACGAGCGATTGATCGGTGGGCGTCCCGGCCCTCAGCGCACAGTCGATGTTCTCGGCAACGTAGTCGACGATCCGGTCGCCGATGTCGAACTCCAGCTGAATTTTCGGGTAGCGCGTGTGGAAGTCACACAACGCCGGCATGATGATGCGGTCCGCAAAGGCCCCGGATAACGCAACGCGCACCTTGCCGGATGGCTGCGCCTGGGAGCTGGAGAGGCTGCCGTCGAGTTCGTCCAATTCGGACAGTATCCGCGCGGCCCGTTCATAGTACAAAGCACCATCGGTCGTGACCACCACCCGACGGGTCGTCCGATTGAGAAGCTTGGTCGCGAGATGCGCTTCCAGCGCCTGGACTGCGGTCGTAACCGTGGTCTTTGGCATCTTGAGGGAAGTCGCCGCCTTGGAAAAATTGCCCGTCTCGACCACTCTGGTGAAGACGCGCATGGCCGATAGCTGATCCATGAATTCGGTACGCCTTATAAAAGAGGCTTATTATTCCGCGGCTCGGAACAGAGCTCTCAGAAATGGATGCCTTGTGCGTAATGGCAGGACAATACTATAAATAGGTTATGAACGAAAGCCATTTCCAGAGGCATCGAGCAGATCCATGACCAGGATTTGGCAAAAGGCCGAGGACGCAGAGACGCGGTTTCCCCTGCCGTTCCGCATCTACGAGGGATGCGGCAACGGCAAGCCCCGACCGCTGGTCCTCTACCTGTCTGGTCACGCCTTCGGATCGGCTCCGGCGCGATCGACCGATGCTCCCGCCGCCCTGGCCATGGCGGCAGCTGGAGCACTGGTGGTCGAGGCCGATTGCCGCGGACCATCGCAAAACAGGTTTCCCGGAACCCTGGAGCGCGGGTTCGAAGCCTTGAAATATCTGTTCGCCAAGCGGAAGCGTTTCGCGAACCTCCGCTCTCCGGTGCTGGTCGCCGGGGACGAAGCGGGTGGAAACGTGGCTGCGAGCCTGGCGCTCAAGGCGCGTGACGCAATGCCGGGCGAGCTCGCGGGGCAGGTTCTCCTGTCTCCCATGCTGGATCCCCGCATGGTGACGGTGTCGTTTCGCCGGGCGGACGATATCGGTCTGCGGGAACGTTGGGCGGACGGGTGGGGTCACTACCTGGCCCTCGCCTGCTACGGCCAGCATCCCTACGCCGCACCGTGTCTGTGCTCACGGCTGGCGGGCGTGGCGCCGGCACTTGTCGTGACATCGGATGACGATCCGTTGCGCGACGAAAGCCTCGACTATGCGGAACGGCTGCGAACAGCAGGCGTGCCCGTAAAAACCCGGTCCCTGCCCGACAATCTCGGCTGGACCGGCATTTATGACGGCAAGGATGGCGAATGGCATTCGCACTTCTCGACCGAATTTTCGCAGTTCCTCAAAGAACTGCCAGTCTGACGGCGGGTCTCAAGCCCGCTCCCAACATATAGCGGTTCAAGGCGAACCGAAGGAGACGATCATGACCGCAAGGATCAGGAGCGCAGCCCTGTGGGGTTCTGCGATGGCAACTGCTTTGGCCGTAACCGGCGCCGTATTGTATTTTGAACCCTCCCGGGACGCACAAGCGGCCTCGACCGAGGTTGCGGCGGCACCGCCGGCCGTACCGGTGACCGTGACCACGGTCCAACCCCATCCGGTGCATGTCTGGCGCGAAGTCTCCGGACGCTTCGAGGCGGTAGATAGGGTCGAACTCCGGTCCCGCGTCGCCGGCGCCATCCAGGCGGTGCACTTCCGCGAAGGCGGGCTTGTCAATCAGGGCGATCTCCTGTTCACGATTGATCCCGAGCCCTATCGCGCCGTCGTTGACCGCGCTCGCGGTGCCGTCGCATCGGCCGAAGCGAGACTGACCCTCGCGACGACCGAACTCGATCGCGGCACGGCTCTGCTTGCCCGCAACACGATTTCCGAGAGCGAAGTCGCACAGCGAAAGAGTACAAGAGCCTCGACCGAGGCTGAACTCCAGTCTGCAAAAGCGGCCTTGAAGCTCGCCGAACTCGATCTTGCCTATACCGAAATCCGGGCTCCAATTGCAGGCCGCATCGGCACCCTCGACGTCACGGTCGGCAACCTCGTCGCTGCCGGCCCCTCGTCTCCGTCACTCGTCACCCTCGTCTCGGTCGACCCGATCTATGCAAGCTTCACCATCGATGAAGACCATCTGCGCGAGGTGCTCTCGACGCTGCCGGCCAATGATGCAGGCCTGCTCCTGGAGCAGATCCCGGTGGAAGTGGACGCAAGCGCCGATGCAGCACCCATCCCGGGGCGCCTGCAGCTGATCAACAACGAGATCGATGTATCGACGGGAACGATCCGCGTTCGCGCCATTTTCGACAATCCCGGCGGTCGCCTCATCCCCGGCCAGTTCGCCCGCATCCGGCTGGGCCAGGCAGAAGCGCAGGAGCGCCTGACGATCAGCGAACGTGCCGTGGGCACTGACCAGGACAAGAAATTCGTCTTCGTCGTCGCAGCCGACAACACGGTCAGCTATCGGCAGATCGAATTGGGGGCCGCGGTTGATGGTGAACGCATCGTCGAAACCGGCTTGGAAGCCGGAGACCGCATTGTCGTCAGCGGTCTGCAGCGCATTCGTCCAGGAGCGGTGGTCGCACCGCAGGAACAGACCGCGTTGAAGAACTGATCCGCCGGGTGCCGCAGCGGCGCATTCCATGCCTTCGGCATACCGCTGCGCCAGCACCTCGGCTCCACAAATGAAACCTAAGTCGCCTCCCGCAATCCTCATTGCGGGATCGCTCTTCCCTTGTCTGCCTTATGGGGCCCCAGATGAATTTCTCCCGCTTTTTTTGTCGACCGGCCGGTCTTTGCCGCCGTGCTTTCGATCCTCATTCTTGTCGCTGGCCTGATTGGCCTCAGGGCCCTTCCGATTTCGGAATATCCAGAGGTCGTGCCGCCGTCCGTGGTTGTGCGTGCTGTCTATCCGGGCGCCAATCCGACCGTGATTTCGCAAACGGTGGCAACGCCACTGGAAGAGCAGATCAACGGCGTCGAGAACATGCTCTACATGTCGAGCCAGGCAACCTCCGACGGCGTGCTCACCCTCACCGTCACCTTCCGTCTCGGCACCGATCCGGACAAGGCTCAGCAGCTGGTGCAGAACCGCGTCGCCCAGGCCGAGCCGCGACTGCCGGCCGAAGTCCGGGCGCTCGGTGTAACGACGATCAAGAGCTCACCCGATCTGATGATGGTGGTGCATCTCGTCTCGACCGGTGATCGCTACGACCTGACCTATCTGCGCAATTACGCGACGCTGAACGTCAAGGACAGGCTGGCCCGCATTGAAGGCGTCGGCCAGGTCCAGGTCTTCGGTGCCGGCGACTATTCCATGCGCATCTGGCTCGATCCGCAAAAGGTGGCGGAGCATGGTCTGGCCGCAAGCGACATCACCAGCGCCATCGCCCAGCAGAACGTCCAGGCCGCCGCCGGTACCATCGGCGCCTCGCCGTCGCTTGAAGGTGTCGATCTGCAATTGAACATCAATGCGCGCGGCCGTCTTCAGACCCCGGAGGAATTCGGTGCGATCGTCGTGAAGTCCGGTCCGAACGGTGAGATCACCCGACTTGCCGATCTCGCACGCATCGAGCTGGGGGCCGCGGAATACTCGCTTCGTTCGCTTCTCGACGGTGAGCCCGCCGTCGCCATTCCGATCTTCCAGGCGCCTGGCTCCAACGCCATTGCCATATCCGATGCCGTGCAGCAGACGATGGCCGATCTGCAGCAGGCGATGCCGGACGGTGTGCGCTTCGAGATTGTCTACGACACGACGGAATTCGTGCGTGCGTCGATCGACAAGGTCGTCGATACACTGCTCGAGGCGATCGCGCTCGTGGTGCTGGTGGTCATCCTGTTCCTGCAGACCTGGCGTGCCTCGATCATCCCCTTGATCGCTGTCCCCGTCTCGATCATCGGCACCTTCGCGGTCATGTATGCCTTCGGCTTCTCGATCAACGCCCTGACCCTGTTCGGCCTGGTGCTGGCGATCGGTATCGTGGTCGATGACGCGATCGTCGTCGTGGAGAATGTCGAACGCAACATCGAAAACGGGCTCTCCCCCCGCGAGGCCACGTACCGCGCCATGAGAGAAGTCTCAGGACCAATCATCGCGATTGCGCTGGTACTCGTCGCGGTCTTTGTGCCGCTCGCCTTCATCACCGGGCTTTCGGGCCAGTTCTATCGTCAGTTCGCCCTGACGATTGCGATATCGACGGTCATCTCGGCGATCAATTCGCTGACCCTGTCGCCGGCGCTGGCGGCGCTGCTGCTCAAGGACCATCACGCGCCTAAGGACCGCCTCACCCGCATCATGGATAGTCTTCTCGGTTGGTTCTTCCGGGGCTTCAACCGCGCCTTTGGAGCAGCATCCAACGGCTATGGCCGGACTGTCGGCGGCCTGCTTGGCCGCAAGAGCCTGGTGATGGTGATCTATCTCGCGCTGGTCGCCGCAACATACGGCATGTTCACCACGGTACCCGGCGGTTTCGTGCCAGCACAGGACAAGCAGTATCTCATCGGTTTTGCCCAATTGCCGGATGGCGCAACGCTCGACCGTACGGAGGAGGTCATCCGCCGAATGAGCGATATCGCGTTGCAGGAGCCGGGTGTGAAGAATGCGCTCGCCTTCCCGGGCCTGTCGATCAACGGCTTCACCATCGGCTCCAATGCCGGGATCGTCTTTGCCGTTCTCGACGACTTCGAGGAGCGTAAAGATCCGTCCCTGTCAGGTGGCGCGATCGCCATGGCCCTCAATCAAAAGTTCGCAGCCATCGATGGCGCCTTCATCGCCATGTTCCCGCCGCCACCCGTCAACGGCCTCGGCTCGACCGGCGGCTTCAAACTGCAGATCGAGGACCGGGCCGGCTTTGGCTATGAGACGCTCGACGAAACGACAAAGGCAGTCCTCGCCAAGGCCTATCAGACACCAGAGCTTGCGGGCATCTTCTCAAGCTTCCAGGTCAACGTTCCGCAGCTGTTTGCCGATCTCGACCGGGTCAAGGCACAGCAGCTCGGCGTCTCCGTGACGGACGTCTTCCAGACGCTGCAGATCTATCTGGGCTCGCTCTATGTCAACGACTTCAACGCCTTTGGCCGCACCTACAGCGTGCGCGTCCAGGCCGATGCTCAGTATCGCGCCAAGCCGGAAGACATCGGCCAACTGAAGGTGCGCTCGGCAAGCGGCGAGATGATCCCGCTCTCCGCCCTCCTGAAGGTCGAAACGTCAACGGGCCCCGAACGCACCACACGTTACAACGGCTTCCTGGCCGCCGATATCAATGGTGGCCCCGCCCCTGGCTTTTCTTCAGGCCAGGCACAGGTGGCGATGGAAAAAATCCTGGAGGAAACCATGCCCGCCGGTATCGATTTCGAATGGACGGATCTGACCTACCAGCAGATCCTGGCCGGCAATTCGAGCATCATCGTATTCCCGCTTGCACTCCTGCTCGTCTATTTGGTGTTGGCGGCGCAATACGAGAGCCTGACCCTGCCGCTATCGATCATCATGATCGTGCCGATGGGCGTGCTCGCGGCTCTGGTGGGTGTCTGGAACACGGGCGGGGACAACAACATCTTCACGCAGATCGGCCTGGTGGTGCTGGTCGGTCTGTCTGCCAAGAATGCGATCCTGATCGTCGAATTTGCGCGAGAGCTCGAGTTCGAGGGCCGGACGCCGCTCCAGGCAGCAATAGAAGCCAGCCGCCTGCGACTCCGACCGATCCTGATGACCTCGATGGCCTTCATCATGGGCGTAATCCCGCTCGTCGTGTCGACAGGCGCGGGTGCGGAGATGCGCTCCGCCATGGGTGTCGCCGTCTTCTCAGGCATGATCGGCGTCACGCTGTTCGGGATCTTCATGACGCCGGTCTTCTATCTGCTGGCACGCTTGCTTGCCGGTAACAGGCCGCTGCGTCAGCACGCCATCGAAGATATGGAGCAGACGCATATTTCTGCGGCTAACTAAGCTGCCTGAACACACGTCCGGCCATCTGCTCGTGAGATGCGGTGGCCGGACGTCCCACAAGCGATTGCCCCATTATAGGCGTTGCACAGGAAGGGCTGCCACGGTGTGGAGTTCGCTTCGTTAGCTACCAACCAAAAACGAACAGACCTGAACCTGAAATCTCAGCCGGTCCCGGCCCATCCTCGCCGCGGAGGTTGCCTCCTGCCCCCTCGGCTGAATTGAAAGCCATGTTGCCGACGGCGCCACCTCCCCAAGCCCACACATGGCTCAAAGGTTTTCCTTGAGCAGAATCTCAATGCGGATCTTTTCCTGTGCGGCGAGCGGCTCGCGGGCATCTGCGCGGGCGCGCATGATGCGAATTGCGCTGCGCACCGCATGGCCCGGATCTTGGGCGATCACGGCATCGATGCGGTCGTCTCGAAGCGCCTGTTCGGTAAAGGGCGTTCGCTCGTGCACGACCACGGCGATGCCCCCGAGCTCGACGTTTCCGGCGGCAGCCAGGATCGGCACGCGAGCCTCTGAGCTCAACACATAGATACCAGAGACGTCCCGATTGCCGGCTAGCACGCGGGCCATGACCTGCCTACTCCGTGCCTCGTCGGCGTGGGTTTCGATGGACGGCAGGCAGGTCAGATGCGGAAAGGCACTGTTGATCACGTGGTCGAAGCCAAGCCGGCGCTGGATACTATCCAGCGACTGCATGGTCTCCGCGATCACCATGACCTTTCCAGGCTCAGGACCCGCCAGCATGCCCATCAGCTTGCCCGCGGTCGCACCAGCCGCAAAGTTGTCGATGCCGACGAAATCGGCCTCGGGCAGCTTTTCCTGACCGGACAGGAATTGCACCACCTTGATGTTGCGCTCCAGAAGCCGCGCCATGGCATCGCGTACCTGAGGCGATTCAGGCGCCATGACCGCCACGCCGTCCACCGTCTCCTTGTCGAGGCCGGAGAGAAGCTTTGCCACACCATGCGCATCGTCGACACCGATCTGGCGATACGCGATCTCGGTAAGGTCGCCCTTGAGCGCACCCGTCAGCTCTTCAACATGACGGAGCAGTTCCTTGAGGTAGAGATCGCCGCTCGCCGGGAGCAGGAAGAGGAAGCGGTAGACCTTGTTACGGGCAAGGCTGACAGCAGCCGGATTTCGAATAAAGCCGATCCGCTCGATTGCGTCGTTGACCAGCCGTGCGGCCTTCGGGCTCACATTCGGCCGGTCGTTCAAGACACGGTCGACGGTCGCAAGACTGACGCCTGCAGCCTCGGCCAGATCTTTCGCTGTTGGACGCATGAAGCCTTCCTGTTGATTTCCGCCGTCCAGAGCTTTCCTTCAAAACGGCTCCAAACGCAAGAATTGATGTGCGCACCTCAAAAATTGCTTGCCTTGAGGTGCGCACATCAATTAGCCTCCATCTCGGTTCGGGGGGAGATGCATTCACTGCAGCCCGTTCCGCTGGAGGAGTCCGGCCAGAGATCAGGTCCGGAGCCAGCATGTGGCCCGCAAGGGCGTTTCGCCATCCGTAGGAGACCGGACGGCGCTGGGAGGATGACATGATGAAATCGCTTTACATGAAAGGCCTGCTTGCTGCCGGAACGGTCGCCTGTTCGATGAGTTTCGGCACAGTGGTGGCGCATGCCGACGAAAAGGAACTGACGCTCTGCTGGGCCGCATGGGACCCGGCAAACGCCCTCGTCGAACTCAGCAAGGGCTTTGAGGCGTCGTCCGGCATCAAGATGAAATTCGAGTTCGTGCCATGGCCGAACTTCGCCGACCGCATGCTCAATGAACTCAACTCGGGCGGCAAGCTCTGCGACCTAATGATTGGCGACAGCCAGTGGATCGGCGGCGCCGCCGAGAACGGCTGGTATGTGAAGCTCAACGAGTTCTTCGACAAGGAAGGCATCAAGATGGATGCCTTCGTACCGGCAACGGTCACGGGCTATTCCGAATGGCCGAAGAACACCCCGAACTACTGGTCGCTGCCGGCCTTCGGTGACGTTGTCGGCTGGACCTATCGCAAGGACTGGTTCGAACGCCCGGAAATCCAGACGGCCTTCAAGGAAAAGTACGGTCGCGACCTGACGCCGCCAGCAACTTTCGACGAACTGAAGCAGGTTGCCGAATTCTTCCAGGGCCGCGAGATCGACGGCAAGACCGTCTACGGCGCCTCGATCTATACTGAGCGCGGCTCGGAAGGCATCACGATGGGCGTGATGGACGTGCTCTACAGCTATGGCTTCAAGTACGACAATCCGGAAAAGCCCTATGAAATGGAAGGCTTCGTGAATTCTGAAGGCGCCGTAAAGGGACTCGAATTCTACAAGTCGCTCTACGACTGCTGCGTCGCGCCGGGCACGTCCAACACCTACATGGGCGAAGGCATCGACGCCTACAAGTCGGGTCAGGTCGCCATGCAGATGAACTTCGCCTTCACTTGGCCGGGGTTCGAGGCGGATCCGAATGTCGGCGGCGGCAAGACCGGCTATCTCGTCAATCCCGCAGGCCCCGGCGGCGAGAAGTTCGCCCAGCTCGGCGGCCAGGGCATTTCGGTCGTCGCCAACACCGACAACATGGACGGCGCACTCGCCTACATCAAATGGTTCGCCCAGAAGGATGTACAGGACAAGTGGTGGTCCATGGGCGGCTTCTCCTGCCTTAGCGCCGTGGTCGAAGATCCGAACTTCGCCAAGAGCCAGCCCTATGCACAGACCTTCCTCGACAGCATGGCAATCGTGAAGGACTTCTGGGCAGAGCCGTCCTATGCCTCGCTCCTCCAGGCATCGCAGAAGCGGTTCCACGACTATGTCGTGGCTGGCAACGGCACAGCCAAAGAAGCGCTGGACGGGCTGATCGCCGATTGGACGGAAACCTTCGAGGACGAAGGCAAGCTCTGACAGAAAAAGAGCTTGGCTCCCGGACCAGTTGTCCGGAAGGCCGTCCCTCAATCTCTCCCCCGGCGATCCGGGGGAGACCTCCCAAAGCCAGCGTTGCCGCCGGCACCAACCCTTTAAACCACAGGCCGGCACACCCCGAACTTTGCCTCGTTGCCTCAAGGGACAAGGCACAGTGCGCGGCCGCCCTTTGGAAACGCCACACGGATCCGGACGATGACCGATACCCCCGCAGACCGCCTCGCCCGCGCTACGCCAAAACCGGTCGCAAAACGCATCCGGGGTTTGAGCGACAGGGCCATTGCCTGGATCTTCGTGGCACCCACGATCTTCCTGCTTCTGGCGGTCAACATATTCCCGCTGATCTGGACCATCCGCCTGTCCTTCACGAACTTCGCCGCGAACAAACCGAATGCGGAAGTGAAATGGGTCGGGTTGCGCAACTACGAGCGCATCCTGACGGACGCCGACACCTGGGCGAACATGCAGACGACCGCCCATTTCCTCATCTGGACGATCTTCTTCCAGGTGCTGATCGGCTTCACCCTGGCATGGCTGATCAACCGCAAGTTCAAGGGCAACGACCTCGTAACGACACTGATCGTCATCCCGATGATGCTTTCGCCCGCCGTGGTCGGCAACTTCTGGACCTTCCTCTACCAGCCACAGATCGGCCTCGTGAACTACGTCGTCGAATTCCTGACCGGCATTCCTGCCGACAGCTTCTCGATGCTTGGCCCCGGTGGCTGGGCGCGCTGGGCGATCGTCATCGTCGACACCTGGATGTGGACGCCCTTCGTCATGCTGATCTGCCTGGCCGGTCTGCGCTCCATACCCGACCACATCTATGAAGCAGCCGAAGTCGACCGCGCATCGAAGTGGCGGCAATTCTGGACGATCACCCTGCCGATGGCACTGCCTTTCCTGATGCTCGCGGTCCTGTTTCGCGGCATCGAGAACTTCCGGATGTTCGACCTCGTGGTCCTTCTCACCGGCGGGGGACCGGGGGACGAGACGCTGCTCGCCTCGATCGACCTGAAGCGCGAGGCCTTCGAGAAATGGCGGACCGGCTATTCCAGCGCCTATGCGATTGTCCTGTTCGTCACGGTATTCGGCCTTGCCTCCATCTACGTGAAGGCCCTGAACAAGGTGAAAGAACGATGAGTGCTCATTCCGTCACCGAATCGTCGACCGCCTCCAAGTGGCTTGCCGGCTTCCTGGTCGGACTTTACGCGGTGATCACGCTGATCCCGCTGCTCTGGATCATCTCGACGAGCTTCAAGTCCGGCCCGGATTCGATCAGCTATCCGCCGAAGGTCGTCTTCCAGCCGACGCTGGAAGGTTATGTGAACCTCTTCACGACACAGTCGCGCCCCTCGGCGGAGGACCTGGCCAAGCTGCCGGCACCCACCACATGGTATGACAAGATCACCCGCGAAAGAGGCATGATCATCTCGGGTCCGTCGCGCTTTGGCCAGCGGTTCCTGAACTCGGTCATTATCGGCTTCGGCTCGACATTTTTGTCGATTTTCTTGGGAACGCTGGCCGCCTATGCCTTCAGCCGCTTCAAGGTGCCGCTCAAGGACGACCTCCTGTTCTTCATCCTGTCGACCCGCATGATGCCGCCGATCGCTGTCGCAATCCCGATCTACCTGATGTTCCGCCAGCTCGGGCTTTCGGATACGCATCTCGGCATGATCCTGCTTTACACGGCGGTCAACCTGTCGCTGTCGGTCTGGCTGCTCAAGGGCTTCATCGATGAAATCCCGCGCGAATACGAGGAAGCGGCGCTGATCGACGGCTATACCCGCTTCCAGGCCTTCTACAAGGTCGTGCTGCCGCAGGCGGCGACCGGCATCGCCTCGACAGCGATCTTCTGCCTGATCTTCGCCTGGAATGAATATGCCTTCGCTGTTCTCTTGACGAGCGGCAATGCCCAGACGGCGCCCCCCTTCATCCCGACCATCCTGTCTGTCGGTGGCGGTATCGATTGGCCGGCGGTTGCGGCGGCTGCCACGCTGTTCCTGCTGCCGGTGGTCGTCTTCACCGTGCTGTTGCGCAAGCATCTGCTCCGCGGCATCACCTTTGGAGCCGTGCGCAAATGATGAACTTCCTTGTCCGCCTCAGCCGGTTCCGCCGGTCCGAATGGGAAATGCTCGCCTCGGCCTTGATTGCGCTCGGCGTGGTCATGCTCATGCAGCCGCTTTCGCTGACGCTCTTTACCTTCTCCTTTCCGGTGACGCTGATCGGAACCGTTATGTTCATCGTCGTCAGTCATTTTCCGGAGTAAGTCATGGCCCAGATTCGCGTTGAAAACCTGCGCAAGGACTTCGGAGCCTTCAATGCGGTAAAGTCGTCCAGCTTCACCGTCGAGGATGGCCAATTCTTCATGCTGCTCGGCCCGTCCGGTTGCGGCAAGACGACGACGCTGCGGATGATGGCCGGCCTTGAACTGCCGACCAGTGGCGAGATCTATATCGGCGGCGAAGAGGTCGGCATGAAGCGCGCGAGCGAGCGCGACATCGCCTTCGTCTTTCAGATGTTTGCGCTTTATCCGCACATGAACGTGCGCAAGAACATCTCCTATCCCCTGGTCAGCCAGGGCATATCGCGCTCCGAAGTCGATCGCCGCGTGGCCGAAGTCGTCCGCATCCTGCAGATCGAATCCATCCTCGACAAACCGGTCGGTGGTCTCTCGGGTGGCGACCGTCAGCGCGTTGCACTCGGCCGTGCGATCGTACGCGAGCCGAAGGCCTTCTTCATGGACGAGCCCCTTGGCGCGCTCGACGCCGAGTTCCGCGAGCATATGGCAGAGGAGCTGCGTGCCCTGCATGACCGCATGGGCGCGACAACCGTCTACGTCACCCACGACCAACTGGAAGCCATGCAGATGGGCGACAAGATCGTCGTCATGAACCATGGCGTCATCGAGCAATTCGGCAAGCCTCAGCAGATCTATGACTGGCCGGCAACCAAGTTCGTGGCGAAGTTCATCGGCTCGCCGCCGATGTCCTTCCTCGACTTCGAAGGGGCGATCGACGAAGGGGGCAACACGGTGATGATCGGTGGATCTCGCATCGAGGTTCCCACATCCCGCGAAGGCCGTAAGGGCGCGCTCACGCTCGGCGTCAGGCCGGAACATGTCCGCCTGTCGGATGCGGCCGCCCTTCGCGGACGGGTGGCCGCCGTCGAATATCTCGGCACCACACAGATCGTCACGATCGAGACCGCACATGGAGAGATCAAGGCGCGAACGGCGTCGAGCGATGCCGTCCGAACGGATGCTTCCGTCGGGCTTGAATTCGATCGCCGCTCCCTCACCCTGTTTGATGCGAAAAGCGGGAGGGCACTGGTGTCCGAAGCGAATGAAGGAGTGCTGAGCCGTGGCTGAAGTCGTCCTTTCCAGCATCAGCAAGTCGTTTGGCGCCACCCACGCGCTCGACGACGTGACGATGACCATACCGGACGGCTCCTTCGTCGTGCTCCTTGGCCCGACCGGAGCCGGCAAGACCACGCTGCTGCGCCTGGTGTCCGGCCTCGATACGCAGGACAGCGGCGATATCAGCATTGGCGGAGAGTCCATGACGGGGCTGACGCCCGCGCAACGCAATGTCACGATGGTTTTTCAGCAATATTCCCTCTATCCCCACATGACGGTGCGGCAGAATCTCGAATTTCCGCTGAAGTCGCCGCTGCTGCGCACACCGCAGGCGGAGATCGACCAGAAGGTGAAGGCGATCGCCGAGATGCTGCAGATCGCCCACAAGCTCGACAACAGGGCAACCGCCCTCTCGGGCGGCGAGATGCAGCGCGTGTCGATCGGCCGGGCGCTGGTCCGCAACCCGCAGATCTATCTGATGGATGAGCCACTGAGCTCGCTCGACGCCAAACTCCGCGCCGATCTTCGGGTCGAACTGAAGAACATCCAGGCCCGGTCCGGCGCCACCTTCCTTTACGTGACGCATGACCAGATCGAGGCAATGACCATGGCAACCCATGTCGGCGTGCTCAAGGAGGGACGCCTGGTGCAGTTCGGATCGCCGCGCGAGATCTACGAAGCCCCGGTCAGCATCTACGCCGCGACCCGTCTCGGCCAGCCGCGCATCAATGTGCTCCCGGCGAACCTCTTCCCCGGAGCACCGCCGAGAGCCCAAACGATCGGGCTGCGGCCCGAGCATATTCGTGAGGGAGAAGGCCAGGAAGCGAAGGTGATCCGGGTCGAGCATCTCGGCGATCAGACGCGACTTCATCTCACGCTTGGGGAACACCCGATCATCACCGTCACCGATGCCCATACCGCCCTTAAGGGCGGCGATATCATCAAAATCCAGCCGCACCAGCCGATCTATTTCGATGCGGCCGGAATGCGTCTCGTCTAAGGGAGGGTCTCATGTCTCAATTCCTCAACAGCCGCGAAAATGCCGTCACCGAGGCGATCGACGGTGTGCTCATGGCTTCGGCCGGAGCCTTGAGTCGTCTCGATGGCTATCCGCATATCCGCGTCGTGGTGCGATCCGACTGGGACAAGTCGAAGGTGGCGATCGTCTCGGGCGGCGGATCCGGCCATGAGCCGGCCCATGCCGGCTTCGTCGGGCGCGGCATGCTGACAGCGGCCGTCTGTGGTGATGTCTTCGCCTCGCCGAGCGTCGATGCGATCCTAGCAGCAATCCTTGCAGTCACCGGTCCTCTGGGCTGCCTGCTGATCGTCAAGAACTACACGGGCGACCGACTGAACTTCGGCCTCGCAGCCGAGCGCGCCCGGGCGTTCGGGCTCAATGTCGGCATGGTGATCGTGGACGATGACATCGCCCTTCCCGATCTGCCGCAATCGCGTGGCGTCGCAGGCACGCTCTTCGTGCACAAGATCGCCGGTGCCATGGCGGAAAACGGCGCATGCCTCGATGCCGTCATCGACACCGCGCGGCGGGTGATCGCCAATACCCGCTCGATCGGCATCTCACTCGACACCTGCACCGTGCCGGGCTCCCCGAAGGAAGCCCGCATTCCCCAAGGACGCGCCGAACTCGGTCTCGGCATCCATGGCGAGGCCGGTGTCGAGCAGATCGATTATGACGGCGTCCGGGGCGCGGTGGCCGCCATGGCGGAAAGGCTTGCCGCTGGCATGGAAGACAAGCCGCATGTGGTGCTTCTGAACAATCTCGGAGGCACGTCCGTCCTTGAAATGGCCGTTGTCGTCAACGAACTCGTCCAGTCGCCGATCGGCGCGCGCATCTCGCATATCGTCGGGCCGGCATCGATGATGACCTCGCTCGACATGCATGGCTTTTCGATCTCCGTTATGCCAGCGGAAAAGGCCGATCTCGACTTGCTGGCCAAGCCCGTCGGGCTTGCGGCATGGCCGGGCGTGACGGCCATCCGACCGGTCAACATCATCGCCCTGCCCGACGGACTGACTCCAATCGCGCCGCTTGCCTCGCAGCATCTGCCGACCCGCCAGTTCCTCACCGAATGCTGCAAGCTTCTGATGGATGCCGAAAAGGACCTCAACGCCCTCGATGCCAAATCCGGCGACGGCGACACCGGCTCGACCCTTTCAAGCGCCGCCCGCGCCCTGATCGAGGCCCTCGATCGGCTGCCGCTTGCCGATCACACACAGTTGCTGCGCGCCATGGGCCAGGAGCTCAGCCAGACGATGGGCGGTTCTTCCGGCGTCTTGCTCGCGATCTTCTTTGCCGCAGCAGGTGATGGGGCCTCGAGTGGGCTTGGCATGCGCGACGCGCTCAAAGCCGGTCTTGCCCGCATGCAGGAAATCGGCGGCGCAGAGCTCGGCGACCGCACGATGATCGATGCGCTCTCGCCCGCACTGGACGCCTATGACAAGGGTTTTGCAGCAGCAGCCAGTGCAGCCCGCGCCGGCGCCAACCTGACCGCAACCTATGTCAACGCACGGGCCGGCCGGGCGGCTTACATAAACGCCCGGCAGCTCGAGGGTCACATCGATCCCGGCGCAGAGGCCGTCGCCCGTCTTTTCGAGTTTCTTGCCCTTCGACACAGCAGGTCATAGGGCAAGACCGGAGATTGACGGCATGAGGCAGCGGCCGGTGGGGCAGAGGCAGCCATCCGACACCCCGCCGCCGGTGTGCGCCCTGTTAATCGCCTCTCCGGCGAATGTTCAAAGGGATTGCATGTGCCCTGAGAGCCAAACGACGAGGGCGCGTCTCGCCACGATGGCGCTCGCCATCGATGCTATTCCTGCTCCGCCATGCGATAGCCCACGCCCGGCTCCGTACGCACGATCCGGGGCTGGGTGGGATCCTGCTCGATCTTCTGGCGCAACTGGCCGATGAAGACGCGGAGGTAATGCAGGTCTTCGCCGTGGGCGGGCCCCCAGACGGATGTCAGCAATGTCCGGTGGGTCACGACCCGACCAGTATGGCGGGCAAGCAGCAGGAGCAGGTCGTATTCCTTGGGTGTGAGGTGCACGATCTCGCCGCCTCGCGAGACGAGGCGCTTCACCGGATCGATGGTGAGCCCGTCGACTTCCATCACGGTCGGGATCGCGTCGCGGCGTCCACGATGGCGCAGCGCGGTGCGGATGCGCGCGGTGAGTTCTCCGATACCAAAGGGTTTTTCGACATAGTCGTCCGCGCCGAGATCCAGAGCTGCGATCTTCTCGGTCTCACGGTCGCGGGCCGAGAGGATCACGATCGGAATGTCCGACCAACCGCGCAGGCTGGCGATCACCTCCTTGCCGTCCATGTCCGGGAGGCCGAGATCGAGGATGACGAGGTCGGGCGCCTGGGTGGCGACGGCCTTCAGCGCCTCGGCACCCGTTCCGGCTTCGACGACCTCATAGCCCGCAGCCGTCAGCGAAGGTTTGAGGAAGCGCTGGATCTGCGGTTCGTCATCGACGACCAGGATACGGGACTGGTTCACTTGATCTGGTCCCTCTCTTCACTTCCGGGAAACCGCATGACGATTCGCGTTCCCCGCTTCTTCAGTGCCGGACTTTCCGCATGGATCTTGCCGCCCATGGCCTCGACGAAGCCGCGGGCGATGGAAAGGCCAAGCCCGGTTCCGGGTGCCCGCCCATCCGGCTTTCCCCTGCGATAGAATTTTTCGAAGATGCGGTCCAGATCTTCAGCCGGAATGCCCTTGCCGAGATCGGTGACGGAGATCAGCACATCCTTGCCATTGCGACGGGCATAGACATTGATCGGCTCGTCGCCGCCATATTTCACCGCATTGTCGAGAAGGTTGAACAGCACCTGGCCGATCAGCACGCTGTCGCCCCGGACCAGCGGCAGGTCGGCGGCAATACCGGTTTCGACGATCCGCCCCGGTGCGTATTTGCGGGTGCGCTCGACGGCGGACTGCACGACGTCGGCGACATCCACCCAATCCTGTTTCGGCTTCAGCGTGCCCGCCTCGATGCGGGTCATGTCGAGCAGATTGGCGACGAAGCGGCTCATGCGACCGCTCTCCTCTTCGATCGATTGCAGGAGATCGTCGCGGTTCTCGGGCGTCATCCGCTCGCCGAGCTGGCGGAGGCCGGTGACGGCACCGGTGATCGTTGCCAGTGGCGTGCGCAGGTCATGGGAAATGGAGGAGAGCAGCGCTTCCCGATAACGCTCGCCCTCCAGCCTCGCGGCCTGTTCCACGGTTTCGTCGGCGAGGCGTGCCCGATCGAGCGCGATGGCCGTCTGATCGAGGATGGCGGTCAGCGCACGCTCGGCATTGAGGTCGAGCCGCTCGCCCGTGTGCTCGATGCCGCAGACACCGACAATGCCATGGGGACCCAGCAGCGGGCGGAACTCGAAACGGCTGTTCGGCAGCGTGCCCGTGCCATGGCCGGCCGGCTCGCGCTTGTAATGGGTCCAGCGGGCGGCAGTCATGTCCGTCACGTCGAGTTCCGTATCCGGCGGCCATGCTGCGGCCACACCGAGATCGCCCTTGCGGGGCACAAGCAGCACGACCTTGCGCTTCAGGCTCGCCTGGAGTTGCGAAACGGCGAGCCAGATCGCGTGGTCGCCTTTTCCCGTGCTCGCGAGCTTTCGGGAGAAATCATAGAGCGATTGCAACGCCGTCGCGCGGATCCGAGCGACCTCTGCCTGTTCGCGAATGCGCGAGGCCAGACCGCCGGCAACGATGGCCACGGCCAGAAAGACGAAGAGCGCGAAGACCTCGTGCGGCGCCGCAATGGTGAAGGTGTGGCGGGGATTGATGAAGAAGAAATTGTAGGAGAGCGCCGAGAGAAGTGCGGCCAGGAATGCCGAAGCGTAACCGCCGACCACCGAGGCTCCGAGGACCGCGAGCAGAAAGAGCAGCGAGATGTTCGGCAGCTCGACGAAGACGTCGATGCCCTTGCCCAGGACCGTCGTTAGGGCGACAAAGCCGAGAGCCGAGATGGCCGACTGTCTAAGCGCCGTGGCTCCTGGCAGGCGTAGCGATGGGCGTGTGCGCTCGGCGGCGGTGCCATCAGGTGTCACGATATAAACGCCAAGGCCCGATGCCCTGCCCGCCAGAGCATCCGGCAGCGAACGGCTGACCAGCTTCTGCAAGCGGCTGCGCTTGCGCGTGCCGATGACGATCTGGGTGGCGTGTTCCCGGCGGGCGAGCTTGAGGATCTCTTCGACGAAATCATTGCCGATGATGCGACGGGTTTCGGCACCTAGTTGTTCGGCAAGGCGAAACAACGTCTCGATCCGTTGCAGCCGCTCCGGCGTCTCGACTTCCCGATCGGCCCGCTCAATGGAGACGACCAGCCAGGGCGCGTTGAGACCAGAGGCCAGCCGGCTCGCCACCCGCACCACCTTTTCCGACAGGGCATCCGAGCCGACACAGACGAGGAGGCGTTCGCCGGTGGCCCAGGGACCGTCGATGGCGTTCTGCTTCAAGTAGTCGACCATCTGGTCGTCGACGCGGTCCGCCGTGCGGCGAAGCGCCAGTTCGCGGAGCGCCGTCAGATTGCCGAGACGGAAGAAGCGATCAACAGCGCGGTTGGCGCTCTCGGGCAGATAAACCTTGCCATCCTTCAGCCGCTCGATGAGTTCGGATGGAGCGAGATCGACGAGCAGAACGTCGTCGGCGCGTTTGAGCACAACATCTGGCACGCGCTCGCGGACCGTGACGCCGGTGATCTGGGCAACGAGATCGGCGAGGCTTTCAAGGTGCTGGATGTTGAGCGCCGTCCAGACATCGATCCCCGCAGAAATCAGCTCCTCGATGTCCTGATGCCGCTTCGGATGGCGGCTGTCCTCGGGGTTGGAATGGGCGAGTTCGTCGACGATGACGATGCGGGGGCGCCGTTCGAGCGCTGAATCGAGGTCGAACTCTTCGAGCATCCTGCCGCGATGTGCCACCCGGCGTCGCGGCAGGATCTCAAGACCCTCGAGCAGCGCTGCGGTCTCGCTCCGCCCATGGGTCTCGACCAGCCCGACGACCAGATCCACGCCGTCGGCCTTTAGGCGTCTGGCGCGCGACAGCATCGCATAGGTCTTGCCAACGCCGGGGGCGGCCCCCAGAAAAACGGTCAGCTTGCCCCGGCGGTCCTTATCCGCCAGGGCAAGCAATGCATCGGGATCGGGACGCCGGTCGTCCCTGCGGTCGTCGTCCGCCATCAAGTTCTCATCTGTTCATGGCATCGAGCGCCAAGTTGAGTTCTAGCACATTGACCCTTGCTTGACCGATAATGCCGAAGTCGGGTTTTTCGATCGTCTGCTCGACGAGCGTTGCAACGGCTGCCGGTTGGAGCCCCCTCGCCTGCGCAACGCGCATCACCTGCGCTTCGGCAAATACGGGCGAAATATGTGGGTCGAGGCCGGAGCCGGAGGTGGTGACGGCATCTGCCGGCACCGGTTGTGCGATGCCGGTTGCAGCCAGCCGCTCGACATCGGCGGTGACACGATCCTTCAGCTTGACCGAGGTCGTGCCGAGGTTGGAGCCGGATGAGGCCGCCGCATTATAAGCATCCGGACCCGTCGCCGAGGGGCGTGGCCAGAAGTATCGGTCCGAAGTGAAGGTCTGGCCGATCAGGGCGGAGCCGATGATCTGGCCGTCGCGTTCGATGAGGCTGCCATTGGCCTTTGCGGGCATCACAGCTTGGGCAATGCCGTTGATTGCCAGCGGATAGGCGAGACCGGTAAGCGCGGTCATGGCGATGACGAGGGTGAGTGCGGGTCTGAGATGGTTGAGCATGATTACACCAGATGAAGGGCGCTGACGGCGATGTCGATGACCTTGATCCCGGCGAAGGGAAGGATCAGGCCGCCGACGCCGTAGACCAGAAGGTTGCGACGCAGCAGTGCGGCAGCACCGGAGGGACGGTAGGCCACACCTTTCAAAGCGAGCGGGATGAGCGCCACGATGATAAGCGCATTGAAGATAACGGCAGACAGGATGGCCGAATGCGGTGACGTCAGTCCCATGATGTTGAGCGCTTCGAGCGCCGGATAGGTCGCCACGAACAGCGCCGGGATGATGGCGAAGTATTTGGCGACGTCATTGGCGATCGAAAATGTCGTCAGCGATCCGCGCGTCATCAGGAGCTGCTTGCCGATCTCGACGATCTCGATGAGCTTTGTCGGGCTGGAATCGAGGTCGACCATGTTGGCGGCCTCGCGGGCGGCCTGGGTGCCGGTCTGCATGGCAACGCCGACATCGGCCTGGGCAAGCGCCGGGGCATCGTTGGTGCCGTCGCCGCACATGGCGATCAGGCGGCCGCCCTGCTGCTCGCGGCGGATATAGGCGAGTTTGTCCTCGGGCGTGGCCTGAGCGAGGAAGTCGTCGACGCCGGCTTCCGAGGCGATGGCGGCGGCCGTCACAGGGTTGTCGCCGGTGACCATGACGGTGCGGATGCCCATAGCGCGCAGTGCCGCAAAGCGTTCCTTGATGCCGGGTTTGACGACGTCCTTGAGGTGGATGACGCCGAGCAGGCGGTCTCCATCGGCAACGCCGAGCGGCGTGCCACCCGTGCGGGCAACCTGATCGACGGCGCGGCGGAATTCGTCCGGCGCATCCTGATCCGTGAGACCGGCGAACTTCAGCACCGCGTCGACTGCCCCCTTGCGTAGACGGCGTTGACCGATGTCGACACCGGAGAGGCGGGTTTCGGCGGTAAAGCCGATGACGGCATCGAATTCGGCCTTCGGCATGGGTACACCGAATGCGCCTGTCGCCAGTGCCACGACGGAGCGTCCCTCGGGCGTTTCGTCGGAGAGCGAGGCGATGAGGGCGGCCTCTGCCAGTTCCGTCGGTGTGACACCCGGAGCGGCGAGAAAGTCGCTCGCCATGCGGTTGCCGAAGGTGATCGTGCCCGTCTTGTCGAGAAGCAAAGTGTCCACGTCGCCGGCAGCTTCAACGGCACGGCCGGAGGTGGCGATCACGTTGAAGCGCACCAGGCGGTCCATTCCGGCGATGCCGATAGCCGAGAGCAGACCGCCGATCGTGGTCGGGATCAGCGTGACGAGCAGGGCTGCCAGAACGGTGACAGAGAGCACCGTGCCGGAATAGCCGGCAAGGCCCCAGATCGCGACACAGACGAACAGGAAGATCAGCGTCAGGCCTGAAAGCAGGATCGACAGGGCGATCTCGTTCGGCGTCTTCTGGCGCTGGGCGCCCTCGATCAGCGCGATCATGCGATCCACGAAGGAAGAGCCGGGCTGGACGGTGATCTTGATCTTGATCTCGTCCGAAAGCACCTGCGTGCCGCCTGTTACCGCCGAACGGTCACCACCGGATTCGCGGATGACGGGGGCGGATTCGCCGGTGATGGCGCTTTCGTTGACCGAGGCGACACCCTCGATGACTTCGCCATCACCCGGGATCAGTTCGCCGGCCGCGACGAGAACGATGTCGCCGACCTTGAGGCTGGAGGCCGGGATGGTTTCTGTCTTGCCGTTGGCTCCAAGCCTACGGGCAACGAGTTCGGACTTGGTCTTCTTCAGGCTGTCGGCCTGGGCGCGGCCACGGCCCTCGGCCACGGCTTCGGCGAAGGTGGCGAAGAGCACGGTGAACCAGAGCCAGGCGGCGATCTGCCCGGAGAAGCTGGCCTCGCCCGGATTGGAGGCGAGGTCGCGGATGAAGAGGATCGTCACGACAACGGCGACGATCTCGGTCACGAAGATGACCGGGTTGCGCAGGAGCTTGCGTGGATCAAGCTTGACGAACGCATCGCGGATCGCCAGAAACAGGATCGAGGGGTCGAGAAGACCGGGAGCTTTGTGGTCTTTTGACATGATGGTTCCTTAGAAGGTCTGGCCGGCGAGCATGGCGAAGTGTTCGACGATGGGGCCGAGCACCAATGCGGGCAGGAATTGCAGGCCGCCGAGAATGAGGATGATGCCGATTAGCAGGCCGACGAAGAGCGGGCCATCGGTCGGGAAAGTACCGGCAGAGGCAGGCGACTTCACCTTGGCGGCGAGCGATCCGGCAATCGCCATGACCGGCACGACATAGGCGAAGCGGCCAAGCAGCATCGCGATGCCAAGCGTGGTGTTGTACCAGGGCGTATTGCCTGTGAGCCCGCCGAAGGCCGAGCCGTTGTTGCCGGCTGCAGACGTGTAGGCATAGAGGATCTCGGACAGTCCGTGCGGGCCGGATGTCCCGACGCTCGCCACTGCGAAGGGAAGCATGGCGGAGACCGAGGTGAAACCGAGGATGACCAGCGGCAGGATGAGCACGGCGAGCATGGCGAACTTCATCTCGCGTCCTTCGATCTTCTTGCCGAGGAATTCCGGCGTGCGCCCGACCATCAGGCCTGCGACGAACACGGACAGAATTGCAAAGACCAGCATGCCATAGAGACCCGAGCCGACACCGCCGGGCAGCACTTCGCCGAGTTGGATGAGGAACATCGGCACCAGACCACCAAGGCCCGTGAACGAGCCGTGCATGCCGTTGACACCGCCATTCGAGAGACCGGTGGTTACGGCGGCATAAAGTGCGGTCATGGCCTGGCCGAAGCGGACTTCCTTGCCTTCCATGTTGCCAAGTGCCGGATCGACACCGATCGCTGTCAGAATGGTGTTGCCCTGGGCTTCGGCCCAATAGGTGATGGCCACGCCAGCAATCAGCAGGACCGCCATGGCCGATATCAGCGCCCAGCCCTGCCTACGGTTTCCGACCATCTGGCCGAAGGTGTAGGCCATGGCGGCCGAGATCGACAGCATGGCGAAGATGTTGAGGTAGTTCGACCAAGCAGTCGGGTTCTCGAAGGGATGCGCGGCATTGACGTTGAAGAAGCCACCACCATTGGTGCCGAGCTGCTTGATCGCCTCCTGAGACGCGACGGGGCCGAGAGAGATCACCTGATTGGCGCCTTCCAGCGTGGTTGCCGTAACCGAGGCATCGAGCGTCTGGGGCAGGCCCATGGCGACGAAGGCGAGCGCTACGACGATGGCAAGCGGCAACAGCACGTAGAGGGTGGCCCTCGTCATATCGACCCAGAAGTTGCCGAGCGTTGCGACCTTGGATCGGGCCAGCGCGCGGGTAATGGCAACGGCAAGGGCCATGCCGGTCGCGGCCGAGAGGAAGTTCTGCACGGTGAGGCCGGCCATCTGGGAGAAATGGCTCATCGTCGTCTCACCGGCGTAGTTCTGCCAGTTGGTGTTGGTGACGAAGGAAACTGCCGTGTTGAAGGCGAGATCCGAAGGCAGACCGGGGAACCCTTGAGGGTTCAGCGGCAGATAGGCCTGCAGCCGCAGCATCGTATAGAGCGCCAGGAAGCCGGCGAGCGAAAAGGCGAGCATGGCAAGCGTATAACCGAGCCAGCTCTGTTCCTTCTCAGGGTTGATGCCGCTCACCCGGTAGAGATCCCGCTCCACGCGGCCGAGCACGGGAGACAAAAAGGTCCGCTCGCCGGAAAACACCCGCGCCATGTAAAGGCCGAGTGGTTTGATGACGAGGAGGACGGCGAGGAAGAGGAGGCTGATCTGCAGCCATCCGACAAGGGTCATGGATCTGCTCCCGATCAGAAACGCTCGGGACGCAGCAGCGTCACGACGAGATAGACGCCAAGGGCGATGGCGACGGCGAGGCCGAAAAGGGGTTCAAGCATTTGCGGTGCCCTCACAGCCGGTCGAGCGCGCGGGCATAAAGGGCCAGCACGAGAAGCGTGCCGCCGCCAAGCGCGATAAAGATGAGGTCGGACATCTCAGGGTCTCCTATTGATACAGGAGATGATTTACGCCCGGGCAGATCAGGCTTCGATTGGGAAGAGCTGAGAGGGGCGTAAAGAAAAGATAAGGATGCACCCGAAGGGGTGACTGGTGATGCAGCTCTGCTGGTGCTGAGCGAGCGGAACCTGTCTGCCTCGTTCGTTCGAGATGTCCCGATGCCGCCACAGTACACCAACGGTCTTTGGCTACAAGGATCGCGGTGGTTGCCAACTGAGCGCGCAGCCGCACTATTCCCAGCCGGCTGGAATGAAGATGGAACGTACAGTGGCAATCCTGCCTGTGCCGTCATCGGCTTTCAGCAACGTTCAGGTGTCTGTCAGCTTTGCACGGCAGTGCATCGGATCTTAGGATCCATGCACGAAAGGAAGCGGGCTTGTCGAAGACGCTTTTGAAGTTCAGACCGCGCCTGCGCAGCGAATGGCTGAGCATACTCACCGCAGTCTATCTGCTGTTTTTCATGAACGGGACTTTCTGGGGCAAGTCCTTCCACTATCTCCAGGGGCAAGGCTTCGCGCTCGTTGCGCTGGCGGTCGGTCTTTTGGCCGCCTTCGTTGCGCTGACCGTCACGGTTTCCGCCAAATACCTGATCAAGCCGGCCCTGATCCTCATGGTGATCACCAGCGTGGCGAGTGCGTGGTTCATGGATCGCTTCGGTGTGATCATCGACACCGAGATGATCCGCAACGCAGCTGAGACCAATGCAGCCGAGGCCGGCCACCTGATGACCGGTGCCTTCGTCCTTCATATAGGCCTCTTTGGTATCCTGCCCTCGCTGCTCATTGCCTGGGTCGAGGTCGTGCACCGTCCGATCCTCAAAAAACTCATGGTCAATCTGATGATCATCGCGCCGTCTTTGCTGATCTTTGCGGGTGCCGGCCTCTCGAACAGCGGCACATTCATCTTCAGCACCCGCGAACATCGGGACTGGATCCGGACGCTGAACCCGATCTTTCCCGTCGGAAGTGCGACCAGCTTCCTGATTGGACGATCGCGCGAGCAAGCGATCGTTCTCCAACCCATCGGCACCGATGCTATGGTGGCGGATGCCTTGCCGGCCGCCGGCCGCCGACCGCGCGTCACGATCATCGTGGTTGGCGAAACGGCGCGGGCGCAGAATTTCCAGCTCGGCGGTTACGAGCGCCCGACGAACCCTCAGCTTTCGAAGCGCGACATCACCTATTTCAGCGACACTTCAAGCTGCGGAACGGCGACGGCTGTCTCAGTGCCCTGCATGTTTTCCGTCTATGGTCGACGGGACTACTCGCACGCCAAAGCCTTGGCGACGGAGGACCTGATGGATGTCCTCACCCATGCCGGCATCAAGACCGAATGGTGGGACAACAACACGGGCGACAAACATGTCGCCGATCGGATCCAGAAGACCGATTTCTTCAAATCGAATGATCCGCGTTTCTGCCATGGCGGTGAGTGTCTGGACCAGATCCTGGTCGACGGCCTCGATGCCTGGCTGGACAAGGTCGATGGCGACGCCGTTCTGGTCCTCCACCAGCTCGGCAATCACGGCCCCGCCTACTATCTCCGCTATCCCGAGGAGTTCCGGAAATTCGTGCCTGATTGCCGCTCGGCAGACTTTGATGCCTGCACGCCGGAGACCATTAGGAACGCCTATGACAATGCCCTGCTCTATACCGATCATATCCTCTCCGAGGTGATCGACAAGCTGAGCGCCCATGCCAAAACGCTGGATACGGCGATGATCTACATGTCTGACCATGGCGAGTCGCTCGGGGAAAACGGCCTCTATCTGCACGGCGCGCCCTATATGTTTGCGCCGACAGAACAGACCCACGTTCCGTTTGTCCTCTGGACGTCACCCGACCTTCGCCAATCGACGGGCATCGACAAACCGTGCCTTACATCCAAGGCGGCTTCACCGCATTCGCACGACAATCTCTTCCACAGTGTGCTCGGCCTGATGCAGGTGAAGACTACGGTCTATGACCCCGCCCTCGACATCTTTGCAGCCTGCCGCAGCGGCGTATCGTCCTGAGAGGGGCACTTCGGAACTCGGTCTACCGAATGCATCAAGCCTACGCACGACAGACAAGGACGCCGCGGTTTGCGGCGTCCTTTGTTTCGTTGGGGCTTCTCTTTTAGAGGATATCGCCGCCATCCGGTGCGCGTTTGCGCCCGGTGAACATAGCAAGCGCCAGGTTCTCATGATGCCGGAGGCTGGCATGAATGACGCCCACCACATGGATGGCGATGGCCACCAGCAGCAATTGAGCGAGCGCTTCATGCGTCTCCTCGACCCATTCAATGCCCCAATAGGCATCCGTCGTCTGCATCCAGCCGGTGAGCGCGATACCACCGACCATCGCAAGCAACACGACCACCATGGCGGCCCCGAGCGGGTTGTGGCCGAGATAGCGGGGCTCCTTGTGGCGAAGCATGTCGCCGGCATAGGTGAGCGTGCGCTTCGGCGAACGGATGAACTGGCTGAAACGGGCATAACGCGTCCCGGCTATGCCGAGAACGAGCCGCAGGCCAATCAGGCCGGCGGCTGCATAGCCTGCCACCTCGTGCAGGCTCTGCAACTCGTCCGCCGTCAACCAGCACAAGGCGACACTGCCCACGAGGCTCCAGTGAAAGAGCCTGACCGGACGATCCCAGACCTTGACTGTCGACGTCATCGATCAGTCCTCGATCTTCATGTCGACCGACTGCAGGGTCTGCGGGTCGAAATAGGCTTCGACCTTCTTGCCTTCGGCATTGATGGCATAGGCTTCATAACAGCCGTCTTCGGTCTTGATCGAGCGGACCTTCCAGCCTTCGCCTTCAAGCTTGTTCTGCAGCGCCTCGCGCGGCTTCCAGTCGGCCATGGCGACATTGCATTTTTCGGAAGCAAGTGCGGAGCCGCCAAAGGCAGCTGCGAGGCCGAGAGCGATGATGATCTTCTGCATGGACTGTGTTCCTTTCCTTGTGTTGGACACGAGGGGAGGATCGACCCGCAAGCTGACAGCCACCTGAAGAGCGAGTTCAGACCTTGCGGGCGGTTCAGCGGGCTGTCAGTTTCGTGCGCGACAAGAGATCACGATCTCTTGGACAGGAGTAAATGAATGCGGGTCTTGCTGGTCGAAGACGATGAAATGCTCGGCGATGCGGTGAAGACATACGTGCACCGCCAGGGCCATGCCGTGGACTGGGCGCTCTCATGCGACGAGGCCGAGGCGAGCCTTCAAGCAGCCGCCTATGATCTCGTGCTCCTCGATCTCAGGCTGCCCGATGGGAGCGGGCTCGATATTCTGAAGGCTCTGCGGGCCCGCCGCGACGAGATGCCCGTCATCATCATGACGGCCCACGATCAGGTGTCCGATCGCATTGCCGGATTGAATGCCGGGGCCGACGACTATCTTGTCAAACCTGTCGATCTCGGCGAACTCCAGGCCCGGATTCACGCCGTATCGCGACGCTACGGCACGCACAAGCTGCCCGATCTCACCATAGGAGGCATCGGAGTTTACCCTTCCGAGCGGCGGCTTGCGGCTCGGGACGGCGCAGAGATCCTTCTCTCCTCCCGCGAATGGGCCGTGCTCGACAGGCTGATCGCCCGCAAACGCGCCATCGTGTCGAAGGCACAGATCGAGGAGGCGCTTTACGCCTTTGGGGCGGAGGTCGAGAGCAACACGGTCGAAGTCTATGTGAGCCGCTTGCGCCGAAAGCTGGGCAAGGAGGCAATCGAGACCGTGCGCGGTGTCGGCTACAGGATTTCCGTCGATGCGAATTGAAACCCGAAGCCTTGCCGGACGCCTTGTCCTTTCTCTGTCGATCCTGCTCGCTGTGTTCTGGACGATCGCGGTCGGGCTCTCCATTCACGTCATGCGTGCCGAATTCGATGAAGTTTTCGACAGCGCTCTGCAGGAGACAACCGAACGCCTCGCCCCTCTCGTCATCGACGATTTCTTCCGTCGCGACACGGGCACAGGCCCGAACCAGGTGGCGGCGCTTAATCCTGGCACGACCGACGAATACCTGACCTACCAGGTGCGGGATGCCTCCGGGCGGGTGCTCCTGCATTCGCACAATGTCGGCGCTGAACCTTATGCCGCACCGCTCTCGCCCGGCTTCTGGAGCGGCGATGACAGACGCATCTTCACGATCGCGACGGTCAGCGATACGCTCTTCGTCCAGGTGGCGGACTCGCTCGCGCATCGACGCGAGGCGACGCTTGAAAGCGCCTTGACGCTCTTGCTGCCGATACTGCTCCTGCTTCCGCTCGGCATGTTCGCAATCCGCTGGATTGTCGTGCGGGCGACAAGGCCGGTCAATGAACTGCGGGACGCGATCAGCAGACGCGATGGCAACAACCTCGAACCCATCGCTTTGCACGGCCTTCCGACAGAAATCGCGACGATACCGGGTTCGGTCAACACGCTACTCGGACGGCTAAAGCTCGCGCTGCAAGCCGAACGGGACCTCGCCGCCAACAGCGCCCACGAGCTTCGAACACCACTCGCTGGTGCACTCGCGCAGATGGAACTGTTGGCGGATCAACTCACCGAGCCGGATGACCGGTCGCGGTCGCATCGCGTGCTGGAAGCGCTACGTCGCCTGTCGATGATGCTCGAAAAACTGCTGCAGCTCTCCCGTGCAGAGGCAGGCGTCGGATTGTCCAGCACTCCCGTTGATCTGCTCGCCCTCGTAAAACTGCTTGCCGAGACTTTCCAACGCTCGCATCAAACCGCGACGATCGATTTGCGGCCAGAACCCGGATTATCGGCACTCGTCCGAGCAATCGACCAAGACGCCTTCGCCATAGCCTTCAACAACCTTCTGGAAAACGCAGCTCGTTACGGCGATGCCGAACAGCCGATCACGATCGCCATTTCCGCAGACGGGCACATCACAGTGACCAATGCCGTTTCCGTCCCGCTGGATCCAGACCTTGATGTTTACCGCGCACGCTTCAGGCGCGGTGACACGAGCAAGCCCGGATCCGGTCTCGGTCTTGCAATCGTCGAAAAGCTGGTGGCGCAGATGGGCGGCTCGATGACTTTGAGGACTGTGGTGCTGCCTGAGGGGCGTACGGGTTTCGAATGTGAACTCTCACTCCCGCCGCCAGAACAATAAATTCAAGAAAAGCGATTGGAAGCAAGGACAGCTCAACTGCGATGCCTTGAGCCAGGTCCATCTGCCGTCAAAGACGGCTAACAAAACCTAAGCGAGCGCTGGCTCCCAAGTAAGCTACAATATCTATTTGTTATATTGTACAACTTTATTTGGTTCAAAGTTTCTGACTTCTAAAAATTACCGCACACACTCGTCTCGTCCACATGCAGAAAAGGAGAAAAGCAGGGTGTAGAATACCCGGATAGGCAGGAAACGACAATCTATCATATCTACGCAAACATCACCCATTTCAGGAAAAACAAATATAGAATTCGACAACCCAATGAATCAGACGGGGAAAATTCCTACCGCCGCGCATGCAGTCTTAGGGCAAAATTCGCCCCACGACCAGAACGCCTCGCGAGAGAGAATATCCAATTGGATCCAGACTTCAATCGAGAACATAAAGGTAACATCTATTCGATGCTGAATCTCCAGAAACTGAGAATGAAACCGAATATCGATGACGGAAGCAGAATATCTTCTCTTTAGGTCACCACAAAGACTTCAGCATCTCAATTGACGAAATGTATATTACGCGTATCATTGATCATCATAAAAATTTTTTAACCAAGAGTTTGGTGACAAATGATTGCCCAAGATGAAGCAGCGACGACAAACGCCGACGTCAAGTACGTCTTTATGGACGTCCATTACAACATGCTGAAGTTTAGCGAAGTAGTCGACCGCATAGAAGCCGAACGCGGATCTGGGCACTTTCGCTACGTCGTCACTCCCAATGTCGATCATGTCGTCCGAATGCGCGGCGATTTGAGACTGAGGGAGATCTACAAGGCCTCTTGGCTCTCGGTATGCGACAGCAAACCCATATACTGGGTCGCCCGATTGCTGGGTTTCCGGATGACCTTGGTGACCGGCTCGGACCTCACCTCCCACCTTTTCCATGAGAGAATTCGCCCTCATGACAAGGTTGTATTGATTGCTCCCTATGCCGAGGTCGGCAGCCGAATGGCCGAGCGCTTTCCAGAGATCGATTTCCGATGCCACGTGCCACCACAGGGCTTGATCAGCAACCCTGACGCTATGCAAGCATGCGTCGAATTCGCGACCGAAAAACAAGCAGACTTCGTGTTCATTGCCGTGGGCTCTCCACAGTCGGAGCTTCTCGCTCATGAACTGTCGAAAAGCAAAAATGCGAGCGGCATTTGCATCTGTTGCGGCGCATCGCTCGAGTTCATAACGGGTCTTCAGACGCGTGCACCAGTGGTCATGCAACGCTTTGGATTGGAATGGCTCTATCGTCTTCTGTCGAACCCGAAGCGTCTCTGGCGACGATATGTCTATGCTGTGCCGCCATTGGCGTGGCTGTGCTTTAAAGAAATCACGAAACGAAGCCCGTTGGTCGCAAGGAAAAGCACACTCCCCACAAGCTGAGTTTGCCGCGTCATTGGAGACGGGGCACGAAGCTGCGCGCCTTTTCCAGCCTTTGCTTGCTCCAAAGGGGCGGAGGCAACCGTCTCGCAATTTTGGGATTTCTCCTTCAGCGCCCCGCCTGCGCGTCGAGGAAGAGCGCGAGAAAAGCGACCGGCCCTATGGTTTGATCGACGGTATACTCCTGCTGAATGATGACGGCAGGGTGCTCCACCAGATACTCGAAGTATGGCAAGGCAAAGCGCTCCGGCTCGATGCGTCTGTGGCCAATGACGCCGGGATCACCCACTTCCGGCAAGGCAGACCACTCCGGTCCAAAAACCCATCCATAAGCAGAGGCGCTCTGCGGCGCCCATCCATAGATCGTGATCCCGGCGGGTGCCGGAACACCCATGGCTCGATGATCTTCATGCAGGGGATGCTCGATCTGCCGCACGCCCAATCCGGTCGTGAAGCTCATGCCTAGTTGGTTGGCTCCATGCAGGCCATGCAATGTCTGTTGAATGAGAGCCAGGATTTCAGGGTTACGAGTGATTTGATGGGCCCTGAACAGCAACTGGCTCTGGGAAAAGTCTGGCGGCCCACCCTGCCCCCATCCAGCCGGCGCATAAGGATGCTTCATGCTTGGATAACTTGAAGTGGACTGGCCAGACAGCAGTAGGTTTGCTTCCTGAATTACAGTCTCTTCGATCTGGCGCTGAATCGCGGGCTGGGCTCCTGCACTCCGGTAATAGTCCCAAGCTGCGTCACCCTTGTGGAAATAGAGCTCACGCCCACCCCGCCATCCGGCCTCGAAGATCTCTGCAAACTGACGATCTCCTTCAAGACGAAACAGGGAAGCGGCAGCGGCTACCCTAAACTCGGCCGCAGATGCTTGAAGGCCAGGCTTCCGTGCATCCCAGGAAGCGCCGCCCCAACCGTCCATTTCATTTGCGGCCGCGATCGCCTCTTTGTAGGAATCGTCCGGGTCAGAAAAACCATCTTCCGCTGCCCGCCATGCCGCCAGCGCGCTTGCCCGATAGATGCCTGCAAGTTCCGCAAGGTTAAGCTCAGTCAGTATCCGCGACAGGCGAGCCGAAGACGCCGCGTAGCGATAAGTGGACACAATATCTGGCGCATATACATAAACAGGAAGATGCTCTAGGTAACTGGTTGTGCCCAGCAGTGGGTGGCCCGCGCTTTCCACCCCTCCGCGCACCCGACCGTCAGGCATCTGAAGGCGACGGTAGAAATCCATGTTCCAGACGGCCTCATGAATGAGATCACTCACGCCGTCGAGACCTGCATATTCTGGGAGTGGCAGAACTTCACTGGATTTGGGTATGCCTAGAGCAACGGCACGCTTGTCCTGTGGCAGTTGCTCCCAAAGATCCAGGAAAGCGTCGGAGATGCTGAGGTGCTGGATGCGTCGGTCCCAGTCGCCGGCATCCATGTAACCGCCCCAATACTCCTCAGAAGCCTGACGTCCGGTATTCCACGCGCCTTTCAGCCCGTCATCGAGTGATACAAAGCCATTGGGCCAGTTTGACGACCAGAGCAGCGGCAGAGCACTTTCAAGGATTTGAAAGCCGCTATCGGGACGGAAAGAGCTTGGCCTTTGATAGCCGAAACGTCCGTCGAGAGCGATGCCGCTGCGATGGTGGTAAAGACCTGCAAAGCTTAACTCGGCAAGGCGAAGCCATCGGTCCTTGTCAACCTCGAAGTGATCGCTCACCCCCAGACCTGGAATGGCAAGCCGGTAGCGGCCCGACGCTTGCGGCGCCCATTCGGAATAATCCAGTTCGAAAACGAACGTCCCGGCTCGGTTGGCCCGGTAGGTTGGTGTGAATGTCGCTCCGGGCGCTATCGCCTCAGGAAAAGGCCGCTCCATATCGGTAACAGCAAAACCCTGTTCATCGGTCCTAATCACGGTCGCCGCCAACGCAGAGGCGTCCTGATCGCCTTGGAGACGTTGAAAAAGAACGCGTTGCCCCTCGACCAGCCCATGACCGTCCGCTTCAACGAAAGGGGTCGATCCTGGCCGGAACCCATCCAGCTGACGTGGAGTGCCGGCGGCATGGTCGAGCAAGGGTGCAGGCAGACCATTGCCGGGTTCCGGATCCGAAGGCCGCGTTCGAAGTCGCACGGCACCAGAAAAAACGGAAGCTCCCGCGTCATCAATAACGGAGAACGTCTTGATGCCATACTGACGGAAGTCGACGGCGCCGTTGTCCGGGCCATTCGGGATCCAGAGAGACAAATAGGCAGTCTTGGACACATCCGCAGCAGCATGACCGACCTGTGTGGCATGCAGCGCCAAAGCGCGCGTCTTCAAGGGGTCGAAACTGAAGGTTTCGGGCGGCAAGCTGCCATCCGGCCATTCTATTCGATAGTCCCCCGGTTCGAGAGCCTGATCCAGCTTCAGGTACAAAATGTGTTTGAACGTAGCCCCGGACTTGGTCTGCCCATCATCTCCTCTGAACAGGCCCGAGCTATATGGCATCGACTTGCGGTACACGGAAACCACGCGCGCCTGACCGTTGAGCCGGTAGCTATTCGGATCGTTGAAAGCCGCTCGATCGAGAAAGGCCTCCGGCGGAATATCTGCAAGTCGAAGTTGGCGCCGCTGAGGGCCGATCACCATTGCCCAGGCATCGCTGTGGCGGATCCAAGATCCTACGGGTCCATCCAGGGCCTCATCCAGCTCGATAATGGCGCCGCGCACAAATGGAGCATCTCGAACCTCGACCGCGATGGTGTCCGGCGTTGCCATCGTGATCTCGTGGACGCGTAAACCCTGCCCCTGATCGACAGCCGCACTACTCTGGAAAGGCACCGCAAAGAATATAATGATGAGACTGAAGACATGCATAAACGATTTAGGCATACAGTTCGAAAACCTTTCCACGGTTACGCATTGTGCTAGAGATTAAGAAAAACGATAGATCGCGGGCTATCAAGGAAAATCGTGTTGAAACTAGCGTTTGTCGCCCTGCTTTTATTGAGTCTTTTTCCGGCAGCCCTTTTGATCAGGCGTTACGCGTGGGCAACACGAATATTCTGGTTATGCTTCGGCGCACTGCCCTTCACGCTTTCTTCGGTACCCCTGTTTGATGTCGGCCTAATTTCGTGGGAAGACTGGTACGGCTTCGTGACCGGTATCGAAGTAACAGCCATCGATCTTCTCGCGGTGATGGCCTTCCTCATCCTGCCAGCGCATCGAACGCCGCTCGTCTACTTTCTGCCGTTTCTCTTCTACTTTGCAGTTGCAGCGGCCACCACCATTTACGCACCCGAACCGCTGGCTGCGGGGTTCGCCATCTGGCAATTCGGCCGTATATTCCTTGTCTTGGGCGTCGTCGCCCGAGCCTGCGCCTTCGAGGGCGTTCCCTATCTTATATTCAAGGGCATGGTGATTGGCCTTTTCGCCAACTTCGTTGCAGTGCTGTGGCAACGCTTTGGGTTGGATCTTGCCCAGAACACCGGGCTCTTCGTCCACCAGAACACGCTGGGCATGGCAATCCATTTCGTCTTGCTTCCTCACCTCGTCATGCTTCTGTCGGGAACGAGAAGACTGATCTACCTTGGCCCCACAATTCTGCTCTCGCTGCTCGCCCTCATCTTTACCGCCTCACGCGGCTCTGTCGGGACGGCCGCAATCGGCATGGCAATGACGTTCGCAGTTGTCGCAATGCAGGGGCTCACTCAACGCAAAATCGCAGCGATAGCCGCCACTTTGGTGGCCGTCGCACTGGCGTCACCCGTCGTGATCGCGACGTTTGAGAAGCGCTTCGAAAGAGCACCTCTGAACGAAGAAGCCTATGATGAAAGGGCCGCCTTCAACAATGTCTCAGCCTATATTCTGAAAGACTTCCCGATGGGCATCGGAGTGAACCATTACGTCTACGCGGCGCAGAACTTCGGTTACTCAGATCGAGGCGGCGTGATGCCGTTTGAAGGCAATCGCCGGGCGATCGTGCACAATGCCTATCTTCTGGCGGCTGCCGAAACCGGATACGCCGGCCTTTTTGCATTCACTCTGATGCTGCTGACCCCTTTGGCCATCGCGTTCAGCAATGGTTTTCGGATGAAAGATCGTGCGGACGGCGCGCTATTGATCGGATGCGGAATGGCTTTGGTGACTGTTTATCTGCATTCTTTCCTTGAGTGGATCATTTACGCGAAGGAGATCCAGTATATGATGGCGATTGCCATGGGCATAATATTTGGCGTCTCATCCAGGTACAGACGCAGATTAACAAGTTAAAATTCATTATGAAGACGCCGCAGTCAAAAAATGATTTGACTGCGCTTTAAAAAGAAAATTCTCTATAGAATACGGTCAGATGAAAATCTGAACTTAATCAGAACAATCTTGGGCAAGATTTTTTATCGCGTAACGCAGCGTTTGAGTAGCACCCATGAGATTTCGCATTAACAGAAGAATATATGACGACAGCTCAACGAGAGATCGCTGCCTGAGAGGCGCCTCCGCAACAGTCATGTCGCTGTTGACACTTCTTCTGCTTATCCTGCCGGCTCGCGCCTCAGAGCCTTACACGCTGGACGTGCAGGATCGACTGAGGATCTATGTCGCGGAGTGGCCGGCGCTGAATGTTGAGGTTGCCATTGGCGCGAACGGAAGCGTCGCGCTGCCTCTGATCGGGGAGATCCCTGCGCGCGGCTTGGAGCCAGCAGAGCTAGCCAGTTCAATAGCCACGCGGTTGCAGGAAAAATCCAGACAGCGGCAGCTTCCAGATGTCTCTGTCGATATCGTCGGCTATCGTCCATTCTATATTCTAGGATCTGTTACAACGCCCGGCGAATATGCCTACCGACCCGAAATGCTCGTGGTGAATGCTGTGAGCATCGCCAGCGGCATATATCGTGCCGTGGGAATTTCCGAATGGGATCTCGCAAGAACGTCGATCAGCGGCATGGGCGAGGCCGGGGTTGCGGAACTGCGCCAGGCAACACTTCGCGCCGAGCAGATCCGCTATGAGGCGGAAGTGAACGAACGCTCCTTTCCGCCCACACCCTCAGACGCCTCCCCGGAGCTCGCTCGAGCCTTGGAGGAGCAAAGGGAGCTTTTCCAAGCAAGCCAGGCAAGCTACGGCAAGCAGACCGAGACCCTCGAAGCCATGGTCGTGCTGCATCAGGCCGAGATCGAGTCGATTGTGACGCAACTCGAGACCGTCGCTGCCAAACTCCTGTCCTACGAGGAGGAAGTGGCGAAAGCGACACGGCTGGAAGACGCCGGCCTTGCAACAAACCGCCGCCTGCCGCTTCAGCGTGACGTCTTCGACATACAGCGCGAGAAGCGCCAGTTGGAATTCGAGAAGGTCCGGGCAGAGCGGGCAGTGCAGGAAGCAAGGCTCCGGATTGAAACGCTTGCAAGCACGAGGAAAGCGACTGCGCAGGAAGGCCTGCAGCGGACCAGCGCCATGATGCGTGAGACCGAACAGCAACTGGAGACGCTAGGCCAGTTGGTTGCAGGCGCTACGGCTCAAAGTGGCCAGGTGGCCGCGACCAGTTCCTCCCGTTCCCAACCAGAATTGCGCTACACCATCATCCGGGGGCGCGCTGAAGCCATGCAACACATCGACGCGACCGAGGTCACGCCTGTTTTGCCAGGAGACATCATAAAGGTGGAGCTATCGGGCAGGAACGGGATGTGATGGTCATCCTTGAGGTCCTCAACCAACGAGCTTGTGAGCACGGAAACGGTTACGCGCCCTGTCCGTGCTGCCCGATCCCCACATATCATGACACTGGAATTCGAGGTGAGAATGCCGTCGGTTGATTTGATTGATGCCTCGCAGAACTCGCTGCCGGTTGCTGCGGATAGTCCCTACGACCTGCGATGGATGCTGCGCACTGTTTTTGGCAAGCTCGCTCTCGTGGTCACGATCACCGCCATATTTGCGGGCGCGGCTGTCGCTTACGTGCTTTTGCGGCCAGCGGAATACACGGCCGTTTCGACGCTCAATATCAACAACCTGAGGCTGTCGCTCAGTCGCGACGATGCGTATTTTTCTGAGATACAGTTTGACCCGACCTTCCTGGAGACCCAGATTCAGATCATCGGCTCTGACTCGGTCCTCAATCAGGCGCTGGTCAAACTTGGGCTTGTGGAAGCACCAAAGGCTGCAGCCACTCCCGAAGAAGACGCGATCTGGCGGATGGCGGACGCCAAGGCGCTCGACGAGTTTCGCCGCGCCCTTGCGGTACAGCGCCGAGGAATGAGCAATCTCGTCAGCATCAGCTTTAGTGCCGAAGACCCGCAATACGCGGCTCAAGTCGCCAATACCGTATCAACGACCTATCTTGAAAAGCTCGATCAGGATCGCTCCGATTCAGCAGAGACCGCGAGCAGCTGGCTGAGAGAAAGCCTTCAGGAAGTCGGACCAAAAGCCCAGATCGTCTCGGAAGCGCTGCCTCCTGTCGACAAAAGCAATATTCGTGGGGTACTTCTGATCGCCGCAGCGATCAGCGTCGGCGCAGCAAGCGCTATCACTCTGGTCCTTGCGCTTGCGGCAATCGACAAGCGGATAAAAACTCCCGAAAAAATCACAGGCATCACGGGCAGGCCCTGCCTTGGCCTTGTGCCGACGCTTCGAACACCTGGTGCTCGGGGCGATAGACAAAGTCTCGCTGTCTTGGCCATGATCACCAATGGCGAACGGGCGCAACTCTGGCACACGCTTCGTCATGTCGACGCCACCGCAACGACGACAAATGGGCATGGCGCTCCGTTGATCGTCGGCTTCACGTCGACCGTCGCTGGCGAAGGCACAACGACTATTGCTGCCAATTATGCGGCCATGAAAGTGTTACAGGGTCAGCGCACCTTGCTGGTTGACGGACAGCTCTACAATAGCCAGCTGTCCCGCCTTCTCAACGCGGGAAATGCAAAAGGCCTCTCCGACATCTTGGGGAGTGACGGGGATGGACTCCTCGTTCACGTTGTCCGCGACGAAAAAACCGGCCTCGAACTCCTGCCTCTCGGCAAATATGCACCCCGTGAGCACAAGCCCGGGGAGCGGACGACCCAAGTGAACTGGTCGGATGCGAAGGCAAATACACGCTTGGCTGCGCTTTTCGCAAAATACGACGTTGTCGTTATCGACCTGCCGCCACTGGTGGCAATCGGTGATGTACAATCTGCTGCCCACATGGTTGATCACTTCGTCATGGTGCTTGAATGGGGCCGGGTAACAAGTGATTTGCTGCAAGCAGCCTTGGTGCTCAATCCGCGCTTCCACTCAAAGCTTGCAGGGATCGTGCTCAACCGAGCAGACCGCTCACGTATGAGGCGTGTCTTTTCTCCCTCGGCGACCCTGCTTCAAAAGCAAAGAGCGCTTTCGCGCGCTTGACGAACCAGACAAGCCGCGGCTGAACGACCCTTCCGAACCAAAACTCCCCGGGAATGGCTTGCCGGAAATTGCCCGTGATTTCTCACGCGGCTTTCGGCTGGCGTCACATGATATCGCGTGACACAATTATGCTAGGTTTGCTTGCGACAACTGATTCTCGATTGTCGGGCACGCTTGAGAGAGACCATGACACCACGAATTAAGGCACTGCTGTTCGCCGCGATCTTTTCGGCTGCGTGCTGGTCTGCGGTGGTCGTTGCCGCGGTGGGCCTCTTTCATGGGGCGGATGTAAGTCTCGACAGGAATAATACTGCCAGCGTCACGAAGTGACCTATCGGGCGATTTCTGATTGTCCGCGCCCCTTTGCTTGATGGGGACATCTGCATTTTTACTCGGTTTGCCCCACGCCAGTTGTGAACAGGCGTGCACTTTCGGTCCTTTTCTGGGTGGAAAGCACTAAACGCGAGTCAATGCGTTGCAATGACTCGAAAATGCAGGCGAAGGTTAACAACTGGTTGATAATAAACCAAGACCCCCATATACTCATGGGGCAGCATATTGTTATTCTACTTTGAGCATGTGGTGATTTAATGGCGTACCTTCCGGCATCACATCGGCGACCTGTAAATATGCGGCGCCAACATGCTGGATTCGCCTGGCATCAAGCAAATACACGTGCTCGAATTGCCGCTAATTCAAAGCTGAAACGGTTGTTTGACATCCTCGTTTCGGCCAGCGCCTTGATTTTCTTTCTGCCCGCCCTTCTGGCTGTGGCGATACTTATCAAGCTGGATAGCCCTGGACCGATACTCTTCAAACAAAAGAGATGGGGCAAAGGCGGCAGCGAGATAGTCATCTACAAGTTCCGATCGATGAAGATCGATGAGTGCGACACAACCGGTGTAAAACAGACCGTTCACAAAGATCCACGACTTACATTGATGGGAACCTGGCTGCGGCGAACGAATATCGACGAGCTCCCGCAATTGTGGAACATCCTGATCGGCAACATGTCTCTGGTAGGGCCACGGTGTCACGCCATTGGAATGATGGCTGCAGGAGTGCCCTACGAAGAGCTTGTCCCCAATTATGCAGCACGCCATGCCGTGAAGCCCGGCCTGACCGGCCTTGCGCAAGTTCGCGGCTTACGAGGCCCGACTGACAGACCGTCCAAGGCCAAATCCAGAATAGCATGTGATCTGTACTACATACAGAACTACAGCATCTGGCTCGACTTGTGGATCCTTTTTGCAACGATCAGGAATGAGCTCAGAGGCGGCACAGGTTTTTAGCCAGCCATGATATGGCGACAAGATTGCCATGCTGTGAACACGGGAAAGAATGGAAGTGGATACCCCCATATCTGTCCACGAAGTCGATCATTTCCTCTAGCTGGCTTGAGTCCAGCATCATCTTAGGCATCGATGCGCAATTGCCCTGCAGACGGCAAGAGCGCGCCTTTCACCTGTAGCGACTGACAGACGCAAGGTTAAGGTACGGACATGGAAGAGCCAGTTTATGTCCATTAACACCGCGAGCCGGCTGCACTTGAGCGCTAAACAAGCCAACTTTTTCAAGCCGTTCTTTTTACGCATTAGGCATCAAGTCACTGCCAAGACGGAGAGGCTAGGGATTTCGCTTCGAAGTTTCCGCGCACTCTGGAGACGTCGCGATCTACTGCCAAAAACTATCGTCCTATGGAGGACCGAATTTTTTCCAGAAACCGGTTCAACCGGCCGAGAACCGGGTCGAACAATCGCGACGCTGATATTCAGAATAGATCCTGGGAAAGCCATCTACTAAACAACGGAAATTCCTTGATGCGAAAGAAATACTCAGGAAATTTGAGATCATGTAGAAAGCGTCTTGGGAACCTTTGATTAGTGATGGGGCGAAGCACAGTGTACTACATCTTTTACATCGACTATTCATCCCCTGCGACATCCAACGCCGCGCGTCCATGAAAAAGATAACTCCAACACAGAGTGAAAGATCTCCTTCGAGGCCGCCAACTTCTGTACGAAGCATCGCATCAAACTCGGGGGTTCGAATCTTAAGAGCGATGACACGACCAGAGGCACCCTGCGAATGCTGACGCAAAATCAACCAAAAGTAGTGCTGATCGCACCTAATGCCGGAACCAAAATGGGGGGCGAAGCGATCAAGGCCTATCAGTACTTTCGCTGGTTGTTAGACCAGGGCATTGATGCGGTACTTGTTACCCATGGACGGAACCGGCAGGAGTTGGAACTTCGGTTGCCCGCCGAACGCGTTCTCTGGGTCGAGGAGACGCCGCTTCAGGCGTTTCTGTGGCATAGCCGCATTTTACGTCCTCTGGTGAGCGTGTACTTTCACCGCACGGCTGCACGACTAACAAAAGACCTCGACCGCGCCACAACCCTTTTACATTACATTTGTCCGATTTCGCCGGTTACTCTACGCTTTCCGCCCAAGGGTTATCGTGTGGTAATGGGGCCGTTAAACGGTAACCTTGTTTACCCGCCGGCATTTCGATACCGCGCAGGACGCAAGCAGCGCGTACAAGAATCGCTTTATGGTCTAACGCAGCGATTCTTCGGGGCACTGTTCGGGGATAAACGTCGGGCCGAAACAGTACTAGTTTCGGGGGGCGAACGAACGCGGGCAGCTCTGAGGCTGGCTGGCGTAGCAGAAGCGAGGATGGTTGACGTATTGGATGCAGGCGTGTCCACTGCGCTGATTGGGCTAGACCCCGCCCGGCACGATGGGCGCAACCCACATTTCGTCGCGCTAGGGCGTTTCGACGCGTACAAGGCTTATGACCTGACGATCAAAGCAGTGGCAGCGGCGGACGATGATATTTGTGTCACCATCTTCGGGGATGGCTATATGCGCGCATCTCTCGAAGAGCTAGCAACAAGCCTCGGGGTGGCAGAACGCGTGTCTTTCCCAGGCTGGCTAGCACATGAACAATTATCTGAATTGCGCCGATATCGCGGCTTCGTGTTTCCCACCTTGGCGGAAGCAAACGGGATCGTCATCCAGGAAGCAATGGCGCTGGGTCTACCGGTGCTGACACTTCGTTGGGGCGGGCCCGTATTGCTGGCCGACGATAACAGCGCGCTATTCATTGAACCTGACGGTGAGGACGCTGTGGTCGCAGAGCTTGCGAAGGCGATGAACCTGTTGGCTGCAGATCCAGTTCTGGCCACCCGTATCGGTGCTGCGGCAAATGCGCGAGCACAGGCCGCTTTCACCTGGGACAGCGTTGCCGAAAGCTGGTCGGCGCACTACTCACCCAAGCAGTGATGGGCTCTGAAGTACTTCCCATGTTCGAGTGAATCAGCCCGCACTTCGCACTGTATACCTTGAGTCTGCTCGCGACGATCCGAGACGCATGGTACGGCATGCGGGTTCGCCATCCGCCAATCGGAGATACTGGCGCATCTTCTCGGACATGACCCGCACATTCGGGTTCAAGACCATGGTGTCATGATCGCCCGGCACCTCGATCACCGTCAGATTGGGGCAGTGCGCCGACCAACCATTGTCGTGTGAAGCGATGTTGCGCCCTTCCTGCAATTTCCGACCGCCGGTGATGTGATACAAGACCTTAAGCTTGGGCCGCAGCAACACCACCTCTCCATCATAGGGCGCAACACGATAGCGCTCCAGCGCTCGCAGAAACGCTTGGTGAACCCGTTCATTGTGCAGATCGACTGGCTTAGGCTTTTCTCCCAAAGCTTCCTTTTGCGTTTGCTGGTATTCGGCCCAGCGACGCCGGCTGTCGATCCAGTTGGCGACAAACCGTCCGCGATCGCGCCGTACATCCTGCAGCTTCATCAAGACGCGGTCGAGCAGTGTCAGATGGGTCTTTTCCGGAAGCGGCGTGTCCAGCATGAAGAGCTGCGTGACTGTCTCGCCAGCCTCCCTCAATTGAAGGGCCATCTCATAGGCAATCAAACCACCGCCAGAAAACCCACCAAGACTGTAGGGACCGTGCGGCTGCACGCGTCGAATTTCGGCAAGGCAATCCCGTGCCGCAGCCTCAAAGGTTTCATGGGGCTCCTGGCCCGCATAAAGGCCGCGCGCCTGCAAGCAGTAAACCGGTCGGTCTTGCCCCAGTTGCAAGGCGAGAGCCCGAAGGTTCAACACGTTGCCAAACATCCCTGCGCAAAGAAACACTGGGCGGCGCGAATTGTCCGGCCCATCGCTCATCGCGACCAGATGCGTCGGCGCGTCAAGAATGGCGCCAGCACCGGCATCCAACGATGTCGGCGTATCCGCCGGCACCTTCTGATCGATCAAGTCAGCGCAGGCGGCAATGGTTGCTGCACGAAACAGGACAGAAATCGGCAGATCGACGCCAAAGATCTTGTCGATCATTCGAAACAGCCGCACCGCGATCAGCGAATGTCCGCCAATATCGAAGAAGTTGTCGTGGATCCCGACCCGCTCGACCCCGAGCAGTTCACTCCAGCACGCGGCAAGTCTCCGTTCTGTCTCGCTTCGTGGCGCGACATAGTCGGTGTCCAGATCGGGTCTGTCGAAGAGCTGGACGCCTGCTTTTTGCGTGGCCTGAGTGCGCCGCGCAGCCTTCTGGATCAATTGGGCAAGCGGCATGGAAGAAAGGATGGGCTGCGTCTTGCCAGTCGCGAGCGCACGTTCCAGAAGGTCGAACCCTTCGGAAGGCCGGATGCCCTGGCTAACCTGAAAGGCAAAATCTGCGGCAACCGGATACGCGCCCCCGTTGACGGTAGGCCGTCTCGTTGCATCCGCGATCTGCGCCCCTGCCGCAAATCCGGTATCGGCGGCCAGCCGCTTCACCATGAAACGATCTATCTGCAGCAAGATGCGTCCATCAGGATCGGCGATTGTCACATCAAAGACCGCATATCCTGCTTCCATCTGGCCCGCGTCTTGAAGGCGCACATGGCTGCGGATGACAGCTGGGAGATTACCCGATACGCGTATACGTCCGTATGAAATCGGAGCCCAAAGGACGCCCGAGCGACCATAATCCGGAACAAGATCCATTGCATATCCGGTCGCGATATCGAGCAAGGCCGGATGAAGGTGCCAGCCTTCACTCATGTCCATGCAAAACTGTTCCGGCAATCCGAGCGTGGCAAGGGCCTCCGTCTTGCCCAATGAGAGCTTTCTGAGAACAGCCCAGCGCGGGCCGAACTTCACCCGACCCTCTTGCGCGGATACCAGTGCCCGGCCGTCGGGAGCTTCGGATGTCGAGATCCAACGGCTGTCCGCATGGTCAGGCATGAATGCCTCTGTGGCCGCTGGCGCTGCAGCTTGCGGAACAATCATGGCTTCCGCACAGATGCGGAATGCGTCTTGCTCGCCGTCATCAGGGCCGGCAGTCACGAAAGCGCGCAGACCGTTGTCATGCGCCTCGATCCGGCAACGGACGCGTTTGACCGTGCCATCTGCGATATCGAGCATCCCAAGGAAGACCAGATCTGCGAAGTCAACATTCGGGCCGAAGCCGTATTCTACCGCGGCCTGCAGCATCAGCTCGATATATCCCGTCCCCGGCAGGATGGGTTGGCCGGAAACCAGGCGATGTTCGTTCCAGAGCCAATGGCTTTTGGGGCTGGCATCGAATTCAAGCCACAAAGTGCCGTCTCGGTCTTCGACCCATCGCTTAAACAGGGCACCGTGGGAGACGTCATCGGTCCATCCGCCGTGCGGCCGAGCGGGAGCACTCACTGCACGTGCTCCAATTCCGACCTCGTTCCAAATACCCCAATGCACGGCAACCGTTCGCCGGCCCTCTGCCGCTGCACTTTCGGCATAAGCATTCAGATAGGCGTTGGCCGCCACGTAGTCGACCTGACCCGCAGGCGCAATATCGGTGCTGCTCGAGGAAAAGAGGACCAGAAGGTCAAGCGGCTCGTCCTTCAGGAGCCGGTGCAGCACGTCTGTACCATACACCTTGGGCGCAAGCACCTTCTCGATTTCGTCGCGCGACTTCAGCTGGATGAGATTGTCCTGGACGGCCCCTGCCGTATGCAGAACGCCATGAATTGTGCCGAATCTCTGCTTGCCCTGCGCGATGGCTGTTGCCATCTGTTCTGCGTTACAGACATCGGCCGCGGCATAAAAAACCTCTGCGCCCTGCGCTTCAAATTCCTGCAGCACTTTGATGGCACGGGCAATTCGGTCGTCGCCCCGATGCAGACGGCGGTAAAGCTGCCATTCACTGCGCTCTGGAAGCTTGGTGCGACCGACAAGGATCACGCGCGCCTGGTAGCGCTCAATGAGTTCCCGGGCGATGACGAGAGATAGGTCGCCCAGCCCCCCTGTCAGGAGATAGACGCCACCCGATCGGAATTGCGGCTTGGAACTCGCCTCCGGCAAAGGCAGCGGCATGTGACCTGCTTTGTATCGACGACCCCGCCGATAAGCGACAACCTCGCTCACCGGGGACGCAGACATTTCTTCCCACAGAAACTCGAAATCGGCAGTATCGCCAATATCGACTCGTGAGGACGCCGCCGGGGCATCACGCTTCCACCATCTCCGGTCAAGATCCTGCTTGGCGAGCGGAAGCTCGGTGTCAATGACGCGGACCGTGACCCCATCCAGTTCCTTCGGAATGACCAGGGCCGGCCCGAGGACCGTCGCCTTGCCGGGATAAGGCGGTGGCTCATCGCCGAGCCGCTGCATGCCATTCGTCACGACGGTCATGTGGACATCGGCAACCGCAGCATCCCCCATTGCCTGGGCAAGATGGAACAGGCTGTAGAAGCCATGTTCCTGCATTTTTTCAAAGAAGCTCGACCCGCGCCGATGGGTCTCGTCAGCGGTCACCAGCCAGAGATGCACGACCTGAGACGGGAAGCCTGTTCCTTCCACAAGGCTCGACACCAGGGCATCATAGCCCGCCTTCCCGTCCTCCGGGCACAGCTGATAGGATTGCGGTGAGATTTGTTCAAATCCATCGCCGACCGAAACGGTGGTGACTTCGTGACCCTTCTGGCGCAACCGCGCCACTAGGCCCTCGCCGATCCCGGTTTCATCCAGAAAGACCAGCCAGGACGATGGTTCGAGTTCGGAATCGAGCGGAGCATCTGAAGCGACTTGCCGCCAGCAAGGCCTGTATCCCCAATCCTTCATGTCAGCCTGTCGCAGAAGCGCCGCTGTGTCCTCGTGTACTGCAACGGTCTTGTTCGGTTCTATGAAGTAGCGCTGCCTCTGGAAGGCGTAAGTCGGCAACGTGACCAAACGCCCTTTTGCGCTGGCGTCTGGATCAACCGGCTCGATTGGCAAGCCAAGCGCCCAGGCCCGTCCAACCGCCGAAATAAAATGAATGCGGTCGTCGGTCTCGTGCTCGGGATGCGGGAGGGTGTTGATAACCCGATTGGCTTCTATGCCGGGCTGCGCCTTGGCAAGCGACGACAGCGCACGCCCAGGGCCAACCTCGATATAGACCCTGGCGGGACCATCAGCCAGTTTGGCCATGCCTTTGGCAAACAGGACCGTCGAGCGCAAATGCTGGACCCAGTAGCGGGGATCGCGCGCATCGTTGTCGGACAATGGTTCGCCCGTCAGATTGGACAGGATTGGGATCGTCGGTGCACTCAACCGGATCTCACGCAAAAAGGCCTCGAAGCGCGGAAGCACAGCATCAAGCATGCGAGAATGCGCAGCGATATTGATCTGGATTCGGCTGGTGTCGATACCCCGTTGCGCCAATTCGCTTGCAAAGCGGTCGAGGTCAGCGTCACGACCCGATACAACGCATAGTTCCGGCGCGTTCACCGAAGCAAGGTCGAGCTCAGGTGGAAGCAGCGACTGCAGATGAGTTGCGGAAAGGGGCACGCTGAGCATGCCACCGGGTTCAACACTATCAAAAAGCTCACCACGCAAGCGAACGAGGTTGACCACATCGCGGTAGGACATGACCCCAGCGATACATGCCGCAGCGTTTTCGCCCATGGAATGGCCAATCAATGCGGATGGGCGAAGTCCCCAATGCATCCAAAGGCGCGCGGTTGCAATCTCGGCAATGAGGATCGCGGGCAACTGCAGCGATGGAAGGAGAAATGCCTGCGCGGCCTCTGACTGACTGTCCTCAGCAAACCATGCAGCTCGTATGTCAGTGGCGGCCTTGGACGGAAGATAGGACAGGCCTTCGTCAATCCAGGCCCTGAAACGAGCATCCTCACGATAGAGGCTTTGGACCATTCCGACATGCTGGGCGCCGCCGCCTGGAAACATGAAGACGGCTTCGGCCGTTCCATCAATCACCGTGTGGGAGAAGATCCGCTTTTCATCATTGCCAGGCAGGACCGCAAGCGCATCGTCGCGCCCACGCACAGCCACGACCCGGCGATGTTCGAAGTGCTTCCGGCCGTTCAGCAGCGTATGAGCGGCGTCCAGAGTGGTCAGATCCGGGTTTGCCTCAAGCGCCTGCCCCAGCCGCGCTACCTGCTCCTCCAGGGCCTTCCGGCTCTTCGCACTGAACACCAGAATGCTTCCCGCGTCACTGGCTGCAGCAGCGTTGAAAGAGGTGCGCGGCGCTTCTTCAATGATCACATGGGCATTGGTGCCGCCGACGCCAAGTGAATTCACAGCTGCGCGTCGCGGCCCCATCACCTTCGGCCAGGGTTCAAGCTGACTGTTGACCAGGAACGGACTGCTGGTGAAATCGATAGCAGGGTTGGGCTTTTCAAAGCCCAGGGTCGGCGGGATTTCCCCATGCTGTACAGCAAGTGTCGCCTTGATGAGGCCCACGACGCCGGCTGCGGTATCAAGATGGCCTATGTTCGATTTGACGGAGCCCACATGGCAAAATCCGGTCTTGCTGGTGCTTTGACGGAACGCCTGTGTCAGCGCTTCGATTTCAATCGGATCGCCGAGAGCCGTTCCCGTGCCATGACACTCCACGAACTGGATCGTATCAGCGTCGATTCCACCCAATCCTTGTGCTTCGATGATCGCTTCCGCCTGTCCCGTCACACTCGGCGCCAGATAACCAGCCTTGCTCGCTCCGTCATTATTCACCGCGGATGCCTTGATCACCCCGTGAATGATGTCTCCATCAGCGATTGCGTCCGCCAGCCGGCGCAAGACCACGACACCCGCTCCACTACCGAAAATTGTGCCGGCGGCGCGATGATCGAATGGCCGACAATGCCCGTCTGGCGAAAGGATTTCTCCGTCCTGGAAGACGTATCCCCTGCGATGCGGCAGTTCGATCGTTGAGCCGCCTGCAAGCGCCATGTCGCATTCCCCGCTGAGGAGGCTCTGGCAGGCATAATGCACAGCAACCAGCGACGTGGAACAGGCGGTCTGCACGTTGACGCTCGGTCCCCGCAGATCGAACGAGAAGGACGCCCTTGTCGCAAGAAAGTCCTTGTCATTCCCGGTATGCCGCAGAAGGAACATACCGGTTTCGTCGACCAGTTGCGGGTTGCTGCAGATGTTGAAATAGAAGTAGCTCCCCATGCCGCAGCCTGCGAAGACGCCAATGGGACCTGCCAATGTATTGGGTGTGCGGCCGGCCGCCTCCATGGCTTCCCAGGCACATTCGAGAAACTTGCGATGCTGGGGGTCCATGATCGCCGCTTCCTTCGGGCTCAACCCGAAGAACTCAGCGTCGAACAATTCCATGTCCGCAACATCGGCTGTGCGCCCGACATAGTTGGGATGCTGAAGCCGCACCGCCGATTCACCGGCTGCGAGAGCCTCCTCGTCCGGAACCGTCCGGATAGATTCCACGCCGGCCTTCAGGTTCTGCCAGAATTGATCCGTTGTCGCCGCACCTGGCACGCGAAGCGCCATACCAACAATTGCAACGTCACTCGGCGACACATCAGTCATTTCTTGCATTTTTCAAGCGCTTCTCGAAAATCAGAAAAATCATAAACCTGCTTAGAACCGGACTAAAAGAATGAAATCCAAGTTGTCTAATCAAAGCAGGGGAACGTTAACAGGCGTCTACTTAAGCATGGAGACAAGTGTGAATTGACCTTGCCCGAAACGCAACATAGGTTGAACAAGATTTTCGGCATGGACTAAATTGGGTAGTATTTTTATTTCAGAGCCTTCGCAGCTGGCAAAGCCAACGCGAAAAGGCCTTGCGAGGAGCTTCAATTGGCTTTGAGTGAACATGTGATAGCGTGGCCACTCCTCGTTTTGAACATTGGCGCTTTGGTTCTGGTGCTGATGTATGCTGCCCAGATTCTCGCGTCACTTTTGCCACAGAAAGAAAACGGATCGATAAAGCCGAATGCTGCGGGACCGGTTGCAATCTTGGTACCCGCTCACGACGAGGAGACAGGAATTGGCGCCACGCTTATGGCAATCCGTGCGGCAATGGCTCCGGGCGACAGGCTTCTGGTTGTTGCCGACAACTGCTCTGACAAAACCGCGATCATCGCACGCGCCGCGGGGGCTGAAGTCATAGAGCGGCATGATCCATCACGGAGGGGAAAGGGTTTTGCTCTCGACGCCGGCATCCGGCATATTGCGCTGTCACCCCCAGCCGTAGTCATTATCGTTGATGCTGACTGCTTCCCCGAGCGGCAAGCCTTGAGCTGGCTTACGGCAGCCGCATCCAATAGCGGCCGGCCGACACAATCACTCTATCTGATGACATCTCCAGCCGACGCGCCTTTAAGTACAAAGGTCAGCGAATTCGCATTCAGCTTGAAGAACAAGGTGAGGCAGCGGGGCCTGCATAGGCTTGGCCTGCCCTGTCACCTGACAGGCAGCGGAATGGCTTTTCCGTGGGCGACAATCAGCACGCTCGACCTTGCCGACGGACATCTTGCCGAAGATATGAAGATGGGCCTGAATCTCGCTCTCGCAGGCCACCCACCTCTGTTTTGTGAACGCGCCGTCGTTCTGAGCGCGTTCCCGGAAACGATGACCGGGCTGGCCACACAGCGTGGACGCTGGATCAAAGGCCACATCACTTTGATCTCGACGGCCTTGCGCGCTCTTCCGACAGCACTTTATCAGGGGAAGCTAGCTGCAGCGCTGGCGGCTGTGGCGACTGCCATTCCGCCATTGACCGTTTTTATTCTCTTGCTCGGCCTGCTCTTCGCCATCAGTCTGATCGCCAGCCTCCTTGCAGAAGCGGCCTTACCGGCGGTCCTTGTTGCCTTTTTCAATCTGACCGTGGCAATGGCGATGACGTTCGTTGCGTGGGTAAAATTCGGCCAGGAGATACTCCCGCCGCGCGCCGCCATGCGTGCCGTATGGTTGATCCTGACGAGACTAGCGTCTGCTCCCCTCAATCTTGCACGCACGAGAACGTCATCCTGGATACGAACAGATCGCAGCCGGAGCGGCGAGTGAGTTCAACTGCCTACTTGTACTCGATTATTGCTTTCCGCTGCTTGGAAAGCAGCCCCGCAGCATAATGGGCGACCCCCTTTGCTTCAGCAAATTTACCTAGAACCATAAGGCTTGCGCGTTTGTAACTTGTGCGTTCTGTCATCCCAGTTCGCCAAGCCAAGCGGAATATCTGGACGGGGTAAAGCACCAGAAGCAGAAACACTCCGGAATGGATCACCCCGCCGATCAATGCCAGCGCCGGTATAAAGGCACCCCACACCAACGAGCGTTGCAAATTGACGCCCCAGATCCGTTTCTGGGACCTTCTGTGAAGCATAAAGATTTCTGCATAGGCATGTCCTGCCCGGACCGAGCGCTTGAACCACTGGTGGAAGTGTCTGATATCGACATCGTGCAGGGTCATTTCCGCGTTAATCCGCCAGATCTTCCAGCCACGCTCGCGCATCCTCAAACACATTTCAGGTTCTTCACCTGCAATCAATTCCGAGTCGTAGCCACCGACTTCGCGAAAGGCACTGCATCGAACAAGGCAATCGCCCCCACAGGCCTCCGCCTCGCCGACCGGTGTGTTCCATTCTTCGTCGCAAAGCTGATTGTATATTGAGGTCTCCGGAAACATCTCACGCCGGCGCCCGCAGACCACGGCCATTCCGGGGTTGGCGACCATGACGGCACGCGCTGTTTCCACCCAACCACTGGCAAGTTGACAGTCGCCGTCGACGAATTGCACGAAAGCAAGGTTTGGCACCAATTTCGCTAATTCCTCAAAACCGGCGTTGCGTGCGCGTGCGGCCGTGAATGGCTGGTCGGAAGGCAGTATGACCACTGTTAGACCCATCCGCTTCGCTGCTTCGACGCTGCCATCGGTGGAACCGGAATCCACATAGACTCCTCTTGAAGCGAGGTCTCCCAGGGATGCAAGGCAACCAAGGAGACGAGCGCCCTCGTTGCGCCCGATCAAGACGACACCGACATCGTTCAGGCCCTGGTCGGGCATATCCGTCATAGTGTGCTCCATGCCGGCAACGAGATCGCATCGAAGGGCGTGCCATAGCCGATTTCAAAACGCAGGAGGAGAAACACTGCGAGCGCTGAGAAAAAGACCAGGTGGAGCAGAAGGTCTTGCCGAACAAAGGACAGACCCTCCGCAAATTGTCCGCGAAGCACCGGAAGGTAGCGCAGGATTTCTCCGGCAATAATGGCGAGTATGGCCCCGGGAAGACCAAGGTAGTGAACTCCGACAGGAGTGAGGCACACGAGGGCCAGAAGCTTGACGATGTTCCCTGCCACGCCATAGGCGGGCTTGCCGACCCCCATCATCGTATACTCGTTCACGGTGCACAAAATTGCGAACCAGGACGCGACGAGGAGCAAGGCAAGCATCCAGCCCGCTTCGCCATAGCGTGCATCATAGATGATTGCGACGGCGACATCAGACAGGGCGACAGTCAGCGCTAAGCCGACGGACACAACCAGCAGAAGCTTGAGGCGCATTGGCCCGAGTTGCTGTCGCAGTGTTGCGCGAACTTCAGCAGAGTTGGCTGAAATCAATGGGAACACCAGTTGAAAACTGACCCTTGCAACCAGGGTCGCGGGTAGCTCCGAAATTGTCCTTGCGATCGCATAGATACCGAAAACCGCAAGCGGCAGAGATTGCGCCAGGAAGAGCTTGTCGAAGCTGTTGGCAAGAAAGACAAGCATCGAAGACAGGAATATCCATTTCCCAAAGGAGAGGACTTCACGAACATAAACCGCCTCCCAGGCAAACCAGTTGCGGGCGTCCGGGAGCAGATAGCTTGTCGCAGCACGGAAGAAGGCCGCAACGACACTGGCGATCATGATCGACCAGACCGTCGGGCTGAAATAGGCGAAAACAAGCACAAAAACAGTTGAGGCAATATCGCAAACCAGATCGAAGATGTTCAGTGTCTTCAACTGCATATGCCGTTGCATATAGTAGAGAGCCGTCGAGGCGGAGCCAAGCGCTACGATGGTCAGCGCAGCCAACTGTATGACGCCGGGAGGCACATCGTAATACGCGCCAAGCGGATAGGAAGCGAGCAACAGCAGTGTGCAGAGAAGGAAACTGCGCAGAACCTGGAGCGTCCAGGCCGTATAGCGAAACCGCGCATCGTCGGCGTTTTCGTTGCGCACAACAGATTGGCCGATCCCGACATCGGTCAGAAGTTCCATCCCGATCTTCAGGGTGGTGACGATCATGACCACCCCGAAGACATCTGGTGTGACGAGCCGGGTCAGCACGACATTGGAGCCGAAGCGAAGCGCCACAGTCAACGCATAGGTTCCCACGGTCCAAAGGGCGCCGTTGAAAATCCGCTTCTCTGAGATGGACGACATCAGTTTACTTTCGTGGGCCAGGCCGTCCGGGCGAGACGGGCTGGGGGAGAGAATGCGTTTCCGCGCGACGCAGGGGCATCAAAGGATCAGTGAGCGGCTGCCTCGATATTTCGGCATAGCGCCTCTGCGAGATCGTGGATGTTATGCAGTTGCGCGACGCGCTGCTGGCCGGCCAACCCCATCGTGCTCAGCTGTTCGGGCGTGGCGAGAAGGGCTGACCGCAAGGCCACCACGAGTTCATCGTGATTTCCCGGCGCCACCAGCCAGCCGCAACTCGGATCGACTAACTCGGGGATGGCGGTGATCCTGGTCGTGACGACCGGACGAGCCAAGGCCAAGGCCTCCATCAGGACAATCGGCAAGCCCTCATGGTAACTGGGCAGCAGCAGCGCGCGGCTTTCGCAAATCAGACGCTTTACCTGCGCGTTGGCCGCCCAACCTTTTAAGACAATCCGGTCCCCTCCCAGACCAAGGCGTTCAGCTTCCGCCTCGATCTCTGAGCGACTTTCACCGTCTCCGACAAGCAGGACCCGCAGATCAGGAAACTCCTCACGAAGCACGGCTACGGCTGCAGGGATGTGGACCTGGCCCTTCTGCGGACAAAGCCGACCAACACAGACGAAGGTGTGATTGTTTGACGCCACCGGTGCGCAAGGCTGGAATTCATCAAGATTGAGACCGCATCGGGCGATCACTATCTTTTCGTGATCGCGTGCAGACAAGCATCGCTCGACCAATAGGTTACGGCAATAGTCGGAGATAGCGATGACGAAAGCCGCATGCTGGATCTTCAGTCCAAAATTCGGCACGGTCTCGTTGACAAATTCGTCTGGTCCGTGGGCGGTAAAGCTGTACCGAGGCCCACCCATCAGATGCGACAGCATCACCACCGTGGTCGCGTTGGTCCCATAATGCGCATGGAAATGGTCGATATCGGCGCGGCGCGCTTTCTGCCGGAGGTCGGCTGCCTGCATCAGATAGGCAGCGTGCTGAACGACGCCCGCCTTTCCATCCCTGAAGAGCTTCATGGACGCAACCAGCGCTCGCCCTATCCCGCGCGGATTACGAAGTAGTTCACGCGTGAAAGACGCCAGAAGCGTTATGCCACGTCCCTGTAGAAGGTAGGCTGTTTGCGATGCTTCCGCGAGGTCCCGTTCATCGACAAGGGCAGTTGCGAACTTTCGCGCAGCAAACCGGACAACGACCTGCCCGCGCGCCTCAAGCGCCTCAATCTCGCGCCTGATGAATGTAGCACTCGGCACAGGGTAGGTGTTCAAGAAATAACCGATCTTCATAAAATTCCCTACACGAACAAAAGCATCGCAAAACTGACCATACCGGCTGCCTCTGATCGAGAGATCACAAGAAGGCTGCAGCCAAAAACTTCCTTTTTCGATACGCGTATAGCAAAACGGTATTCATCAGGACTAACGCCGGCTTTAATCTCTAGACAGGATTACATAGCAGATAATTAAAACGTCCATGTTCCATGCGCACACAAGGTCGCCGACCGACAGTTAAGAATTGATTTAGCAGGTTTTTTCAGCCAATCTAAGGATAGTGGGTCATATTCAACATTATCGCCAGCTCTTTCGCAGATAATGTTGGATCTCCCATTCCTACAGGTGCGCGTAGGCTCATTTGCGCCGCTGATAGAGTGTTGGAGTAATTTTTGGATGTTTAAGTGCCTTTTGATCGGCAATGAATCCCTTCTGGTCCAATGCGGACAACTCATTCTTGATCGCGGGAACTCGATCGCCGCGATTGTCACCTCCAACGATGCGGTAAAAAGCTGGGCCGGCCAAAACGGCATACCGTCGGTTGATTGGAGGGGCAGTCTAGAGCATGCGGTAGAGTCGATCGACTATGATTACCTCTTCAGCATCGCAAACCTTCGCATCATCCCCTCGCCGGTATGGCGCAAAGCCCGGCTCGGAGCGATCAATTTTCATGACGGCCCCCTACCTAGGTATGCCGGCCTCAACGTACCGGCCTGGGCTGTTATGCAGGGCGAGACCCGCTTCGGCGTCACGTGGCACGAGATCACCGATGGCGTCGACGGAGGCTGCATCCATATGCAGGCCGATTTCGATCTGAGCGCCGACGATACGAGCCTGAGCCTCAACACCAAGTGCTTTGCTGCCGGCATTGATTCCTTCGCAGCCCTGCTTGACGCGATCGCGAAATCCTCATTGCCGCGGGTCGCTCAGGACCTGTCGGTTCGCACTTACTATGCGAAGACCAAGCGGCCGGATGCGGCGGGTACTCTTCTTCTCGATCGGCCAGCTGAGCAACTCTCCAGCCTCTTTCGCGGCTTGAATTTTGGATCAGGCTACGTCAATCGCCTCGTCTGCCCAAAGCTGCGGCACGAGGACGGGATATTCATTGTTCGCCGCCTTACGGTACGTGACACAGCCGAGGGTCACACAGAGCCCGGCGTCGTTCTCGCGGTTGAGGCAGAAGGCGTGGTCGTTGCCACCGGGCGCGGTAGCGTGCTGCTCGAGGCCGTAAAGCAGGATCGGCACACGGAAACCAAGCTTAACGACTGTGTGCGTCCGGGTGACCGCCTCCCGCTTCTTTCAGAAGAGGAAATCAACGCGCTGACGTCCGCCGTTGGCGATCTGGTCAGGCATGAAGATCATTTCGTTCACGCCTTGAGGTCGGTGGAAGACGTCAAGCTTGTCGACGTCGCGGACCAGTCGGCTGGCGAAACGCGCTTCAAGACAATCGAGCTGGAATTTCCAGCCGATCTCGCTCGCAACACCCGCGTTGCGGCGATTGTCGCATTCCTGGCGCGGCTGTCGACACAGGACGAGTTCGACATCGCCTATGCCGGTCCGAAGACCCTTGATCTCGCCAGCCGTTTCCTGGGCTATTTCGCAGAGGCTGTACCGCTCCACCTCCAAGTGGATGCTGCTTGCACAGCAGCAACACTTCGAGACGCAGTTGCCGAAAACATTGCACGCCTGCGCGAGCGCGGAAGTCATCTGGCAGACCTCTTTTGGCGACACCCTGATCTGGCGCCGCCGCACTACAGTGTCGGGCTCGTGGATGGAAGAACGCCAAGCGACGGCAAAGGCTTGGCAGGTTGCGCGCTGACCTTCGTTATCGATGAGGCAGATGCTGGCGTCTCCATGATTTTTGATGACGCTCGGCTCCCATCTGACGTGGCCTCTCAATATGCGCGGCGCATAAAAATGCTCGCAGCGGCGTTTACGACCGACGACGCTTTGGTCGCGGAAATGCCGCTGATGACGGATGTCGAACTGGACATGGTCCAGAATGGCTGGAACGACAGCTCGAGGCCCTTCGATCCGACGACGTGCATGCATACCCTGATCGAACAGCAGGTCGCAAAGACGCCGGATGCAATTGCGATCGCATGGCGGGACGAGCAGATCAGCTACCGGGACATAGACGAACGCGCCAACCGCATTGCCCAGACGCTCATTGCAATGGGGGTCGGTCCTGACACCATGGTCGGGCTCAACATCCCACGCTGCACCAACCTGGTGGTGGCAGCTCTGGCCATTCAGAAGGCAGGCGGTGCCTATCTGCCTCTGGATCCGAATTTTCCGACGGACCGACTATCCTACATGGTCAAGGATAGCCGCCTGGAGATCATCCTTTCCAGTCGTATGACGGCTGATGCCCTTGATGAGCCGGGCACGCGCACCGTGTTCGTTGAGGACATTCTTGCGGCAAACCTTTCAGCCGGCAAGCCAGAGGTACCCGTCTCAGGTGAAAACCTCGCATATGTGATTTACACCTCGGGTTCGACCGGGCGGCCCAAGGGCGTGATGGTCGAGCATCGAAACGTCACGAATTTCTTCGTCGGCATGGACGAACGCATCAGCTATGATCGCGATAGGCAGCCGGTCTGGCTCGCTGTCACAAGCCTGTCCTTTGACATTTCCGTGCTGGAGTTGTTCTGGACACTCGCGCGCGGCTTCAAGGTCGTCATACACGCCTCGCAGCCGCAAGCTGGCAAGAGCAAGGTGGCTGGAAACCGGCCGTCCGGCGCAGGGCCGATGGACTTCGGTCTCTTCTACTGGGGCAATGACGACGGTGCCGGACCTGCCAAATATCACTTGCTTCTGGAAGGCGCCAAATTCGCCGACAACAATGGCTTCCAGTCCATCTGGACACCGGAACGGCACTTCCACGCCTTTGGCGGCCCTTATCCAAATCCGGCGGTTACCGGAGCCGCCGTCGCCGCGATCACAAAAAACCTGTCGATCCGAGCCGGCAGTTGCGTCCTGCCGCTCCATCATCCGATACGGATTGCCGAAGAATGGGCCGTGATCGACAATCTGAGCAATGGACGGGTGGCACTCGCCTTTGCCTCGGGATGGATGCCTGAAGACTTCGTGCTTCGTCCGGAGAATGCGCCGCCGAACAACAAAACGGCGATGATGCAAGGCATCGAAACCGTCCGCCGATTGTGGAGAGGCGAACGGATGGAGTTCGATTTCGGTCACGGAATGGCTGATGTTCTGACACAGCCGCGACCAGTCCAGTCGGAGCTTCCCGTATGGCTGACGACGGCTGGAAATCCCGAGACATACCGTGAAGCCGCACGTGCAGGCACCCATGTTCTCACCCACTTGCTGGGCCAATCGATCGACGAGCTTGCTTCGAAGATCAAGATCTACCGCGAAACCCTGGTCGAATGCGGTCGCTCACCGAGCGACTTCAAAGTGACACTGATGCTCCACACGCTTCTCGGCGACAACCTTGAAGAGGTCAGGGAGGCAGCACGTGGGCCAATGAAGGCTTACCTGAAGAGTGCGGCCGCATTGATCAAACAGTATGCCTGGGCTTTCCCAGCCTTCAAGAAGCCAGCCGGTGCCACAGCCGCCCACGACATCGATCTTCAGTCACTAAACGCCGATGAGTTGGACAGCATTCTGGAATTCGCCTTTCTGCGCTACTTCGAAGACAGTGGCCTGTTCGGCACGATCGATGACGCAATGGCCCGCGTTAGGCAGCTCGAAGAAATCGGTGTTGACGAGGTTGCCTGCCTGATCGATTTCGGCGTCCCCTCGCCGCTCGTTCTTGAGCGTCTTGTGCCTCTGGCCAAAGTCGTCGCGCAGGCGCGTACACGTCTGCCCGAGGTAGAGATTGAAAGCCAAGCTGCCAGTTTCCACGAAGACGTGCGTCGCCATGGTGTCACCCATCTTCAATGTACGCCTTCGATGATCCGCATGTTCCTTATCAACGGGGCTGACAGAGCTGCGTTCTCCGAGATAGCCCATCTGTTCGTCGGCGGAGAGGCCTTGACCAGTTCGCTTCTGCAAGAGATCAGGGCTGTCACCGATGCCAGCGTCGAAAACATGTATGGCCCGACGGAGACAACGATCTGGTCTTCGACGATGACCGCTGACATGTCGGAAAGCGTTGTTCCACTCGGTCTTCCGATCGCCAACACCCAGCTTTACGTGCTCGATCCCTCCGGACGGCTGACGGTTCCCGGCCAGCCTGGCGAACTCTACATCGGTGGGGACGGGGTGACACGGGGATATCTGCACCGCGAGGATCTCACACGCGAGCGCTTCCTGCCCAACCCATTCGCACCTGGCCGCATATACCGGACGGGCGATCTGGTCTGTCGTTCCCAAAACGGGAAGCTGCGGTTTCTCGGCCGCACCGATCACCAGGTTAAAGTCCGCGGCTACCGTATTGAACTTGGCGAGATCGAAGCCGTGATATCGGCCTATCCAGGCGTCGCCGAAGCTGTCGTGGTTGCGCGGGAGGATCGAGCTGACGATGTCAGGATTGTCGCTTACCTGCGCATGAACCAGCCGCTGCTCGATGAGGAGAGCCTGCGTCGACATCTCTCCGATGTCTTGCCTGACTATATGGTCCCTGCCCATTTCGTGGTTCTTGATGCTTTTCCGATGACACCGAATGCCAAGGTGGACCGCAAGGCGCTCCCGAAGCCCGAAGTGACGACGAAACCTTTGGCAAACGAAATCTTTGTCGCGCCGGAAAACACGCTGGAACGGGATCTTGCCGAAGCTTACCGACGCACACTGGGCCTCGATCGCGTCAGCTTGAACGACAACTTCTTCGCGATCGGCGGCCATTCACTTCTCGCTGTGCAACTGCATCGCGACCTCAAGGCAAGCATCGCACCTGACCTGACGATCACGGACGTGTTTCGCTTTCCGACGGTCGGAACCCTGGCGGCACATCTTGCCGATCGAGGGAAAGCGGACGAGCGGCTGAGCCAGGTCGCGGACCGGGCGGCGACCAGACGTGCAGCATTGGGTGACAGACGCGCGGCGCTCAGCCGACCGAGGACATGACGGCTGCGCATGACATCTTAGGGGACTTCCTCGGTCAAGGCGTGGCGCTGGCTCACGCAGACCCGCGCCTCGCATGCATCGACGCCCACCCTGAGGAGCTGAAATATGTTCAACAGGCCGTTGACAGCCGCAAGCGCGAGTTTCACGCCGCTCGCGCCTGTGCAAGGCAGGCGATGGGGCTTCTGGGGGAGCCGCCGGTCGCGATACCAGCAGCATCGGACAGATCTCCCGTCTGGCCGCCACATCTGATTGGAAGCATCAGCCATTGCGCGACCTTCTGCTTGGCTGTGGTCGCTCGCAAGGGCGAAAACTATGCTGCCATCGGCGTTGATGTCGAACCGGCCGAGGATCTGCCGGTCGAACTTATCGATGCGATCTGCTCGCCACGCGAAATGGCGGCACTGGACGAGAAACCGCCTGAACACCGGCTCCTCTGGGCACGCATCCTCTTCAGCGCCAAAGAAGCTGTCTACAAATGCCAGTATCCTCTGACCGGGACCATGCTCGATTTCCAGGATATGGAGGTCACCCTCGCCGACACCTGTTTCCAGGCGAAGTTGCAACGTCAAGCCGGCATGTTCGGCAAGGGTTCGATCCTCGAAGGGCGGGTTACCTTCGCCCACGGTTGCATCGTTACCGGAGTCACCGTTCCACTCGCCGGGCTGGGGGCCTGACCGCATGAATGCCGCGACGGAAGACCAAGCCTTGGACACTGCGCCGCTCTCGCGCCGAGATGCATCCGAGACGCTCCAGCAGGGAAGCGTCCTCCTGGCCACCGCTGTGCGATTGAGACGCGGGCCCCGCGGGCTGCAAATCGATGACCAGACTTTTGCAGGTCTTGCGCGCTATGCCGAGAATTTCCGGTGGGTCAAATTTGCCGGCATCGCACTCGACTCGGAGAAAGAGGAGGAAACATCGGTCACATGGCTAGACGTCATTGATCACCCCCATGCGGACCGCATCGAATTCATCGCTCTGCCACACGCCTACCGGATCAGCAGCTTTCTTCGATGCTACAAACGCACCCGCTCTGTCCTGGGTGATCATATTCGTCAGGTCGACCATCTCTGCTTCACCCTCGGCTATCTGTTCGGGGATTGGGGAGCGGTAGCCGCACTTGAAGCCGATGCTCAGGGCCGCAAGTTCGCAGTCTGGTTCGATAGGGTGGAGCACGACGTGATTGCCCGAACGCTGCCGACGCTGAATTTCCGCCGTCGGATCAAGGAACGGGCAACACTGCCGATCATGAAGCGATATCATCGCTACCTGATCGGCCGCAGCGCTCTGGGACTGTTCCAGGGACGCGACACGTTCAACGCCTATGCCGAAGCTTCGTCCAATCCGGTCTGTATGTATGACGTGCACACGGATGAAGGCGACAAAATCAGCCCGGAAGATCTGCGGATCAAAACGGCGAGGGCCATGTCGGGCGCACCGCTGCGCATCCTCTACGCAGGCAGGGCAGCGGAGATGAAGGGACCCGAAGACTGGATTGCGAGCCTCGCTGAGGCGGCCACGAGAGGGGTCAAGTTCAAGGCCCGCTGGCTCGGAGACGGACCCCTGCTTCCACGCATGCAGGCATTGCTGGAAAAAACAGGCCTGACGGATAGGGTGAAGCTGATGGGGCACGTCGCCGATCGCGAGACCGTCTTGCAGGCCATGCGCGAGAGCGATCTGTTCCTGTTCTGCCACAAGACACCGGAATCCCCACGCTGCCTGATCGAATCTCTCGTCAGCGGTTGCCCGATCGTTGGCTATGCCTCGCCCTACCCGCAAGATCTGCTCTCGCTCCACGGCGGCGGCACGCTGACGCCGCTCGATGATCCCGCAGAACTCGGCCTGAAGATCGCCGAACTGGATCAGAACCGGCAAACGCTTGCAAAAGATATCCAGAACGCCGCTCTGTCAGGAATGTGCTTCGATGAAGCCACGCTCTATCTCCGCCGTGCAGAACTGCTGAAGGCCTTCACATGAGACGACCTCGCGCCGTCACGATGCTTGCCTGCGCCGCCGTTGTCGGGAGCGGTCTCGGGATCGCATTGATCGACCCGGCGCAGATTTCTCACAACCATACAGAAGGGGACAGTCGTATGGACGTGTCTTTGCCTGATCCTCAGGAGATGATCGGCAAGCGCCGGATCTTCGTGTCCGGCCACAGTCTGACCGCACGCCCGATGCCGGATTTCCTCCAGGAAATCACCGCAGCTTCCGGTTTGGCGATTTCCTGGGACGGACAGCACGCTGACGGCTCTTCGATCAAGGACCGCTCCTTCGGTCAGGATGCCTTACAGCCCTGGTCAGGTTTTGCGGTCGGACAGGATGCAAGCGGCAATCCCGCGAATGTCCTGTCAATGCTGAAAGCAGCAGCGGTTGATGGCAAGCCGTATGATGTCCTGCTGATCACGGAACAGCATCGCCTCCTGGACGCCCTGCTCTGGCAGGATACGAAACAATATCTCCGTGCCTATCGCGACCGCTTCATCAGCTCCAACCCGCAGGCGGAAATCCTGTTCTTCACCCCTTGGATCAGCCTCTCTGACAAGGATGACCCCAGGGACTGGATTTCCTACGAGCGCGCAGCGTGGCCTATGTGGCAGTGCACGGTCGCCGATGTCAATCGAGGCTTTGAGCGGGAGGATGGCAGTCGACCGATACGGATAATCCCGGCATCGCTGGCGCTGGCTGCGCTGATGGAAAACCTGGAGCAAAACCCGGATCAGCCAGGATTTGAAGGCCTGAAAGGGCGCCAACTGACTGATGCCCTCTTCTCTGACACGGTGCATCTGACACCACTGGGAAGCTACTTCGTGGCCGCCGTCACCACGAACGCTCTTTATGGCGATTTGCCGTCTGAGGATCACCCGCACAACATCCCGGCTGAACAGGCAAAGACCTTGAAGCGTTTCGCGGCAAACTTCATTGCCGACTACCGCCGTTCTGAACCGACCTTCGGGGAGGGATGCCCCAGGACGGTCGGTTGGGCCTTCATCGCCCACTACACTGGCTACATCGAGAAGACCTATCACCGCGAAGCCATGGGTTATGTTCGCGCGAAGCTTCAGCGACTGCGTGACCTGCTCCGCTTCGCGCGAACCATCTAAACCAGAACCGGTCCGCCCACCTCCCCCATTCCGTGAATCCGGCACCGAAGGCAAGTGCTAGTCGAACATGGGTGACTTGAGCCAATGCCTTCCAGTTTGGAGGATCCACCGGGTCAAGGTCAGTCGAGATGGTCTCGGGAAGCTTGCGGAAGCCGCAAACGCAAAGACAGCCCCCATTTGTTGGAGCCGGTTGAAGATTTGCTTTGGATGTATTTGGTTGCAGGGGCCTGATTGCACGGAGACTTGTACAAAACCCGGGTCTAGAGCGCTGAATCCGACCATTTGTCAGGTAAGCAGAATTATGGAACTCTCAGCTTCAACGGCATCGCTATGGCCGGGAGCAGCATCGTCCCACCCAGCGAAAGATCGCTAAGACTCGGCTTCACGATGCGGCGTTGACCGCCGATATCACGGCGCTCGATTTCCATTATCGGGCAATTTTATGGCCCGTGCAACTATAACGGTCGCGTTGTCCTGACGGGGGCGGTCCTTTGCTGCCACAGCCTCCAGCAGATGTTGGCTGAGTGCACCGATCTCAACACCACTTTGCGCCTCCAGGATTTCGTCGATCTCTCGACTGTCCAGACTGTCCAGGCCGTCGCTCGCAATGATCAGGATATCGCCTACGGCCACGCTCCTTCCCGTTGCACTGTAGTCCAATCTGTGGATCGGATCACCAGTCACGGCTGAGAGAAGGAGATGACGTGATGGACTGTTGCGCGCTTCCTCGGCGCTCATTTCGCCATTCTTGACCGCAATGGCCAATCGCCCCGCCATTGAATGATCTGCGTTGATACGCGAAAGTCCGGACTGCGTCTTCAGAAGCACTATGGAATCGCCGACGCTCAGCCATCTAAAGCCTCGATGACCGAGTTCCACGGCTATCAGAGTGCATCCCATTCCTTGATCGTGCGGGTTGTCGGAGACGTGTCGAGCAATGGCTTTATTTGCTGCGTTGAGTGCCGGCAGAAATTCGTCTGAGGCTAGTCCAGATGTTCCAGTGACCGTCTGTATGAATTTGGTCACAGCGAGTTTAGCGGCCGTCGCCCCGGCAGCATGCCCTCCCATGCCATCTGCTAGCACGCATAGGAATTGACCATCGTTACCATGGACTTCGCAGTAATCCTCTTGCTCTTCACGGCGACCTAAAATCTGGCTTGCTGCAAACTCCCACTCTACCGTCATTTGTCTTCTAAACTGGACCAGTTGAAGTTTTCCGAGCAAAGCGGAACGAACATGAGCCGTGTCGAGCCAATGTCGATCATATCCCCGTGGGCTAGTTCCATTGGTGCCAGGACCGGTTTGCCATTCAGACGGACTAGGTTCGTCTTGCCACCATGCTGAATGTAGAAGTCTTGCTGCATGTCGTCGAACACGACAAAAGCATGCGCCTCGCGCGAAATGCTCTCATCGCCAAAATCGAGAGGGATACGCTGGTTAGTCGCGCGGCCGAGACTGTTCATGCCGAAGTAGATTTCCAGCGAATGACCTCTGCCCGGGCCGGAAACGACAACCAGCCAACCGGCAACCAACTCGTGCTCTTGTTCCGGACCGCTCGGCGTCCGGGGGCGCGGCGATGACGATGCCAGACGGGTTACGGCATCATTGGGTTCCTGCGGGCGCGGCCTGTCGGCTGCTAGACTTGAACCGCCTATAACCCGCGTGGCCTGTTCGGCTTCATTTGGTTGGGATGCAGGTTTCAGGAGGCGTGTGCGCTCGTCATCGCTCATGGCAGGCCTTCTTTCGAGTATGTGGTTTGACGGTCATTTCAATTCTCAATCGCGACAAAGCGGAAGCTTGTTTCTCCCAGGCTGATAACGTCGCCGGAGAGCAGTTCCGCCTTCGCAACTCTTTGGCCATTCACGACGACGCCATTCACCGTGTCCAGATCGGTGATGACGGGAGACTGGCCGGGGAGTATGTGAAACACCGCGTGGTGGCGGTGTACGCTGTCATCTTCAAGTTGAAAATCATTCTCGGAATGCCGTCCAATGGTGATGTTTCGCTCTCGGATCTCGAATCGCAAATCACTGCCGTCCATCGATTCAAAAAAGCCGAAGGGTTCGCCGGACGCGAGCAACGGACTGGGATTTTCATCCGCTCGCATCGGCTGTGTGTAGAAAGTTTCATGGTTGTCGGCTCCATCTCCGACCGCAACAATATCCGGCTTGGCAGCCTGTTTGGCATTGCGGAGCACCAGGATAGCCAAGATTCCGACGATAAAAAGCGGAATGCCCAGCAACAGGATCCACGCAAAAGTCTCATTGTCCGCAGCCCAATCACGACTTCCGGGCAAGATCGGGTCAAAGGCAGCATATATTTCGGCGATGAGAGGACGCGGTTCGGGTGGAGGCGGAACTGGCGCAGCCTTTATCGGCGCCCGCTCTGGGGCTGGCTGTGGCGCAACGAAGGCATTCGCTTTTTCTCCCTCGATGGTCGCTCCATCCACAAGGGCCAAACGGGGCGCAATCGTCATTTCGCCGGATAGAGTGCCGAGAGGTGCCGTGATTTGGCCGCCGTTCGTCAGATATCGAGTGAAGTTGGCGATGAATTCAGCCGGAAGGTCCTGGTTTCCGACGCTGGAAACAAACGGGCCGTCTGTTTCGGATGCAAGTCGTTCAACCTCTTGAAGATATACGGTCTCGGAGCGTTTCTCAGCGATGCCTATTCCATAGATGACAACGCCCGCCTCTTTCGCATGCTTGACGACATCTTCGCGGCTGTAGGCTGTGTCTTCCGCCTTGCCGTCGGAAATCAACACAAGTGCACGCCGTTCGGCTGGGACCTTTTTGAGAATATCAATTGCTTTTATCGCGGTGAAATAGAAGGCCGTCGCCGCGCCGTCAGCCTTCACGCTTGCAAAACGGCTGTCAAAATCCGCATAGGGATCTCCTGGCGATATGATGACGCGGAGATCTTCGGCAAATGTTCCCACTGCCATAATGTTTCGTGCATTGGCCTGTGCATAGAGGCTTTTGACGAGGGCGATACTGCGCTTCACTGTGGCGGAACGGGCAGGATTGGACCTGTCGATCAGGAAGAACCAAGCTGCCTTTCCGTCACCATCTTCAAAGGAGTTGAAGGTTGAGTCAGCCAGCGGCTTGTCACCGGCCAGGATTGTCGCTTTTTTCACCTGTACCGGGTTGAGGAGGCGAACGTCGCAACTCGCTCTGGGATCCGTTTTTTCTCCCGTGACCGTACACGTGGAAACAACGCCTTGATCAGCGCCATAGGCGACGCCCGACAGGATGAACGCGGCAGCAAATACAGACAAGCTTAGACGCATACAAGGGCCCCCATACCCGAACTATTCCGCTTCTTACCCCGCGAAAACACTAGAGGCATCAACCCGTGGTGTAAAGGAACAGGAAAGGGCAATATTCAGCTTCCGCTTTCGTCACGATCCGGAAAGATGCGGTGAATTCGAAAACTCGGCCGATTGGTGTCAAGATCTGTCGTTCTTCCGGCAACAATAATGGATCCGTCGTCCATCAGTGAGAGGGTCCGAGACATAGTTTCCGAACTGTCGGTGCCGGTACTCTCCCACACGGTGGTTCTGAGGTCTGGAGAGAGCTTGACGATCCAAGCGGAAGAATACTCAATTCCCGCAGAATCGCTTGATCCGGCAGCATAAACATAGCCACCTGAGTCGGTGGCAATGCTTGCGAGGCGGTCTTGGCCTTGTTTAGCCAGCACTTTTGGCGGCATCTTGTTGTCTGGAGTCAGGCGCAGGATGATGCCATCTGCCGTGCTTGTGCCAAAGCTTGTGGTTTCGCCCGCGAGCAAAATGTCGCCATTCGCCCCCACCGTCATTCCATTGATGCGATCGACACCGCTCCCGCCCGGCTGGCGGTCGAGAAGTACAGCTCCGTCTGACGAAAGTCGTATGATCCAGAAATTGGGATCAGAACCGGCCAGATCCCCGGTCTGGCCCGCGGCCACCAACCCTCCCCCTACGGTCTCGACCACACTCGTGAACATCCCACCGTCGGGGTGGTCAAAATTACGATCGTCGATGAGTTCTCCCTGTGGGGATATCTCAAGCATCCATCCTTGGGGCAGGCTGTTGATGTTCTTGGTCGTCGTGCCGACGCTGACAAAGTTTCCGGATGCACGTTGTACGACAGACAATAGACGGTCTGAACCGGGCCCACCGAAACGGCGGGCCCATGCGACCTCACCCTTTGGCGTGAAACGCGCGACGATCGCATCAGATCGTGTATCCCCTGATGCGGTTGCTTCGCCTACCGCGATCACGCTCCCGTCCGCCAATTGTGTGACAGCGTGGAAGACATCCTCACCGGTCTCACCAAATGCGGCCGTCCAGACAGTTTTGCCGCTTCTGGACAGGCGATACACGACCGCCTGCTGCTTGAGCGGCGTATCGAAAACTTCGTAGCCTGCCACGGTGATGAGATTATCCCGCGTTGCAGATGCCAGAGCTTCACCCTTGCGACCGTCTCCGAGGGTCACATCCCAAGCGGAAGACAATGCGGCCACGTTTTGGCGCGCCTGGTCAATGTTCGGACTGTCAGGATAGTCCCTGATGAAGGAGGCATAGGTGCTCTCATTGTCAAGCACCGAGGCCGTATCCCATGCCTGGGCTTCCTCCGCATGGAGATGTCCCTGGTAGAGCAAGTATCCGGCGCCTGCGGCAATCATCACAACCACGGCCGAAACGTATGCGACCAAGTGTGAGCCCCTAGGCTTTGCTGGCTTTGACGTTGAAAGGCCACCTCGATCCGGTTTTGTTTGCGTCGAGGTCTCAACATGCGAGATGGCCGGCTCGGCGGAGATAGCCCCCCCCATCAGATCCTTGCGCCACGCCTGGATACTTTGCGGGCGAGACTTTGTCTGGGGGGCGAGGCCCTTCTGGATGGCGGCAAGATATTCACTGCTGTAGCCTTCGCCCCCCATCGCCTCAAGCGACGTCATTGGATCGGGCTCACCGTTGTTTATCGCGTCCAGCCGCGCCATCGCATCAGGTGGCTTCTTGCCGGCAATACAGCGATACAAGGTGGCAGAAAGCGCATAAATATCCGTCCAGGGGCCTTGGCGCCCCTCCGAGTAATATTGTTCGGGTGCCGAATAGCCGTCCTTGACAACGAGATTGAGAGTCTTGCTGTGCTGTCCAAGTGTCAGGCGCGCAGCACCGAAATCTAGAAGGAGAGCTTCGCCTGACGGCCGGATGTAGATGTTGTCCGGCGCTATGTCACGATGTGCGATGTTCTCTCGATGCACCGATGACAGAGCGTCGAGAATGGGCTGGAGGATCGTGTCGAGTTGTGCCTGGCTCGGCCGGCCGGGAAGCGTCTTCAGCCACGCGTCAAGGGACTGGCCTCTGACAAACTCAAGCACCATGTAAGCGGTATTGTTCTCTTCCTTGAGTATCTGCAGGACCTGGACGATGCCGGGATGTCGGAACTTGGCGAGAGTGGTCGCTTCGTCCATGAATTTGCCCAGTGCCCACTTGTAATCAACTTCGCTTTGAGGGGTGGCCGGGGTCACGGCCGTCCCCTCGCGCATTACGAAATCGCGGGGATAGCACTCCTTGATGGCAACCTGGCGCTGCAACTCGGTATCATAGGCCAGATAGGTGATGCCGAAGCCCCCTTGGCCTATCACCTTCTCGATCCGGTACTGCCGCAGCATCGTGTTTGCTGGCAGCGTGTTTTTGTATTCCATCGATCCCAACCCAGATGGCCCGCAACAAATGATAGAAGCACGCCGGCAAAGAAATCAAGGATGGCAGATGAAACCTTGTTGTGTCGGTACCGCGTTTTAAAGCATAAATTGGATGCTGCGCGGGGGCGTTGTGGCTAAAAACCGTCGTAATGACGTCAGGGGGGCATCTTGGCGCAAAATATCTGGCAGAGATTTGCGGCAATCGGACCAGCATGTTTTCTGCTGGGGGCCTTCCTGAGTTTCTTGCTCGGCATCATTCTCTTCGTTGCCGCCCTGCAGGACAAGGATGTCGAAAGCGGTGTGTTTCGCATTCTGAATCTGGGCGGGCCTGGATCGAGACCACAAAGCTCGGGCACCGGCTTCAAAATTGCGGCCCCTGGCGCGGTGGTGACGAACTATCACGTGATCGCTGGTGCCGAATCGCTCCGGATCCTCCATGGGGTGGACGGTGCAATGAAAGCCATGCAGGCAAAGGTCGTCTGGTTCGACAGGGACCGCGACCTGGCAATTCTGTCCTCTGAGGATGCACTGCCAGGTGCGGTCTTAACCTTGGCTGACATCAGCGAAGGCGATCTCTTGAAGAAAGATGATGTCGAAGCGGTTGGTTTTCCGGGCGCCGCCGACGATCTCGCGAGGGTTTCTTCGGTTTCGGAAGTCGCGGAGGCAAGTTATCTTGATGCAACTGTGTCGACAGGGACAGTGCAGCGCCAAGTGGCAAGTGCCGTTCGCCTGACAATTCAGCATAGTGCAAACGTCAATCCTGGAAACAGTGGCGGGCCTCTGTTTGACGCGTGCCAGCGGGTTATTGGTGTGAATACGTTGAGCATGACCGCGACGATGCGGACCGGTGATATGGTCCGCGCCCTCGAGACAGGTATCGTAAGCTTTCAGACACCTGGAGCTTTGGAAAGTGCGGTGCACATTCGGGAGATCATCAACGGCCTCCGCAATACTGAAATTACCCCGATGCTTTCTTCAGGGCGCTGCCACTTTGGGATCGATCGATCGGAATTGACAGGGATAGGCCTCTCCTTTGTGCTGTCTTTCGCCGGATCGGCATTGGCCGGTTTTTCGGCGATGGCTGCGCGGGAAAGGCCTTGGCGCCGCCATTCCGCTCCGCCTTCGGACCTGGTTGCCGTCGATGATCCGACTTCGCACACTGAGATTGCTTCCGAGGAATGGGCCGAATTTGTTGAATTCGTTCCCGAGGGCACGTCCGCACCCTATGTGGTGTCGACGGTTGGCGCGGCGTTCGAAGAACGAGGTTTCACCATCGGCCGCCGAGGAGGTGGCGCCAATATCCTGCTGGATGACCCGGCTGTCTCGCGCAGGCACGCAATTTTGCGAAGACACCCCAATGGCGGACTCGTCATCAGCGATCTGGGATCGACAAATGGTACGCTTGTTGATGGTGCCGTGGCGGCAGGCGAACAATCACGTCCAATCCGAAACGGTTCCCAAATCGCGTTCGGGGCCAGCCGATTCACGGTCTATACCAATAGCAGGTCTCAAAAATCGCCTTCCGTTTTCTGGCTGCTGTCCGGGTTCGATGCACGGGGCCACCTGTTCCAGCATGAGTTTTCCGTTTCGGGGCCGATGCCTATCTCCGAGATGCCTTTTGTTCTGGTGCGTATCGGGCGCTCTGACGAGAACGATGTCGTCATTGATGATACCTCCGTTTCTCGGCGTCACGCTCAGCTTGTCATGCGAAATGGACAAGTCTTTCTTGAAGATCTGCAGTCATCGAACGGCACTTTTGTTGAAGGTCGCAAAGTTGCTTCAGGATTCGTGCGGGTTGTGCCGGGTCAGAAATTGCAATTCGGCGGAATATCTGCATCACTATCTCTGGCGTCCTGAGGGGGCGGGTAATTTTTGGGGGTCAATATGGCAAACAAACTCGGGCTCGGTTCCGTTTCTGTAGCACTGTCTTTGGCGATGCTCGTGGCATCTCCAGGAGTTCAGCTCGGAACTGGGGCACATTCATTAGCCGGGACCGCCCAGGCTCAGGGTCTCGATGGATTTTTCAAGCAAGTCGAAAAGAACCTTGGGCTCGACAACAACAAGAACAAAAAACGAAAGAAGAGCAACACGCCGAATATCGGCCTGGACACGGTACTCCAGGGCGTCGGCATGGGGTTGGTTGCCGGAGGCGTTATCAAGGGCGAAGCAGGACCTCTCATTGTCGGTACGATTCTGGTTGCAGCTCCCGTAGTTTTCCAGAAAGATATGGAGAGGAAATATGGTCGCGATCAGGGTTGGGCCGGTTGTGTGAGTTGCAACCAGAAGCGGCTCTTGGTTCGTCCTGGTGCCTCTGTGACCAGCGCCGAGCAGGCAGCGATCACCGCCCGTATCAAGGACGATGTCCGTGACATTCAGGGTGGTTTGGCGCAGCTTGGCTATTATGACAAGAAGATTGATGGCGACTACGGTCCGGGAACTCGAAAGGCGGTCTCGCTCTTTCAACAATCTCTTTTTGACGAACCGACAGGGAAACTAACTGCGGCACAGCGTCGGGAGCTTTTCGTCCTCGCGCGTGAAAAGGGGTATGAGCCAACGTCAGGTGTAGCCAAGGCCGCGCTGATGCCGGTGGTGGCTTCGTTGCCGGATCCAGCTCTGGCGGTTTCCTCTGGCTCACTGCAGAATCTGGCTTTGGCTCCGGCGGTCGCCACCATCAAGGAATTCAAACTTGCTGAATCTCAATTCAATCAGTTTGCCAAAGACGCCCTTCAATTTGGCAGTCTCACTGCGGTTAAGGGAGCCCGCCTGCTGCCAGACGGAAAAGTGGAAGTTGTCATGGATACCGGGGCTGTCCTTTCCAACTCCGTCGGATCGATTGAACTCAAGAAGCATGACCTGTCGGAGAGCTGGATACAGATCCTGATGGCCAATGCTGGCTCCGAAGAGCAAGCAGTGCTGAACACAGTAGATAGTTTCGGATCTGCCGCTGAAGCGACAACATGGCTCGACGGGGCATTGAAAAAGCTGGACCTGCTGAAAAAGCTTGTGGGACTGGATGAGACTGCTCCGGCCGCGACAATGGTCGTCGAAGCAGAAAAGCCTCCACAGATGCCGAATGTAGAAATGGCTAAAGTTGATCCGGGAGCGCCAAATACGGCGTTGGATGTCAAAACGCCATCGAGCCCCACTGTGGCAAATCAGCACGCTCAGCCTGTCGGCGATACCACGAAAGTGGCGGTTGCAACAACGTCAGAGGTTAATGCTCAAGCTAAGTCGATCCCAGCCCAGTGTGGCAGTGACGTATATGTCTCGTTCAATTTTCCAAAAGGGGACAAGTCGATCAACCACTACAACATCATCCCTCCGGAAGGGACTTTGATGATGGACAATGGCGACTCCACCGCATACTTCACCGGCAATTGCGTACAGGGTCAGTACGGCTACAAATATGTTGTCGTTACGCATGATGAAAAGCAGAAAAAGTGGGAATCGTCGGTTCATGAAGGCACGTTCGAACTGGCGAGCCTTGCGGGACAGTGTGAAGTGAACCTGGACGATCCAAATGGTTCAGCCACCCTTCAATGCTACTGAACCGATCCAATGATAAGGGACCGAACGGGCGAACAGGCGCAGTGAAGTCATGACGCAACGCAAAAGAAGGGCGGCGGTTTCGAAGTCGGGCGTCGGCGCGAAATTCGATATTCCGGAAGGTCGTTTCCGCACGCTCATGGAAAACGTCGCGGGAGACATCGGCCGATATTGGCGTCATCTTGTCGAGACACCAATCCAGGCTATCGTAGGTTTTGTTGCGTTCTTGGCCAGTATTGCATCCATCATCGAGATGTTGACCAAGGATTCCGATTCCAGGTCTTCTGGAAGCGGAAGCATGCTTGACGGCGTCGAAGCTTTGCTTTCGGCTTCGGTTCCCATGAAGGTACTGACGAGTCTGGTCTTTTCGTGTTCGATCGGATGGACTTGCGCTGTCGTCTCGTCATGGCTGACCAGTCGCAAAAGTGATGGGTCCACCGTTGTTGCGGTGGCGCTGGCGATCTTTTCTGGTGCGTTCGTGAGTGCCTGGTCTACGAGTTTCCTGCTCAAGACGGATATCAACCGCGTCGGGCTTCAGACCGATATGACACTAATCCTGGTCACGTTCTGCATTTGCGCTGCAACTCTCGTCGCCAAGACCAAGTATCGACTCACCCACGAAAGTGCTCTGGACGTCATCGAACAACGAGCCACAACTCTTGTTTTATTCACACTGGCTGCCGTCGGGGTTACTCTAGTTTCTCTCGCGGACGTGATCGCATCGAAGGCTGGTCAATGAGCTATCAGGAAAAATCGCTGGCGAAGCTTTCGCTTGCTGCAATGTTCCTGGACTTGCTGATCTGTGTGTCCGTATGGCAGTCCCTGCGGGCAACTGCAGGAGACATCGTACTCCAATCCGTTGCGCTGACCGGAATCGTCTTGTTCTTGGCTGTCTGCGCGCTTTATGTATTCCTGTTCGAGGTGCTGCTCAACGGTCGGTCGATTGGACGCGTGTGCCTTGGATTGTCCGTCGCACCCTGTGGAGGTGGAGAGAGACTATCGTTCGGCCAGCGAATAAGACGCTTTTTGGCGATTGTATCTGGGTTCGGATTGCGTTCGCTGAACCCAAACAGGCTTCCGTCCCACAATTGCTCCGAATGGATCATTTTCCGTTCTGATCTTGCCGGGGTCGCTCCGACGCGGTCGAAGTCCACACAAGGCAAAGTCTCCGTGCGCGCCCCCGAGAAGTCTGCATCTGTTACGACATCGACAGGCGGGCGGCTAGTTGTTCGTGTTGTGGCCGGGCCGCACGTGGGAACGGCAGTGCGCCTCACCGATGCTTCTACATTTGCTGTGGATGGAATATTCAAAATTGGCCGCCTCGCTGGGTGGGGTGATCTGGCTTTGTCCCGCGACAAAAAGGTTTCACAGAGGCATTGCCGCTTGAAGTACAAGTCGGGCCAAGTATACGTCGCAGATGGCGCGAACTCGACCAACCCCTCCAGTAATGGGACATACGTGGGCGGACAACGCATTGGGACTCGGGAATTTGTGCCGTTGTCACTCGGAAAAGAGCTCCAACTAGGCGACAGCAGACTGGTCGTAATTGCTGAATGAGCAAAACCTCTGGGCGATCGGGCGTATGATGCCTGAGCTCAATCAACAGAGCATTTGCAAAAGACCGCAGGGTTACATGCAACGGGCCTCTCGTCAGACCATGAAGACAACTCGCTCATGTGAAGGTCGCGTTGCCGCAGGAGTCACTGACCTGAGACCCGACTTGCCTCCAATTTTCGGGAGAGTGTTGGGTTTTCAATCTGGCCTCATGCGCCCTGTTTTTCTATAGTCATCTTCATTGCGAACTCGCTGGGAGTGATATTGCCCAGCGACGAGTGCGGTCTGTTTCTGTCGTAGTCCTCCTTCCATGCAGTGATAGCGGTGCTGGACTGGGCGGGCGACGAGAACAGCGTCTCGTTCAGGCATTCGTCACGGAAGCTGACATTGAAGCTCTCGACGAAGCCGTTCTGCATCGGATTGCCGGGGGCGATGTAGTGCCATTCGAGCTTTGTCTCCTGGCACCATTTGAGGATGGGCATGCTGGTCATCTCCGTGCCGTTGTACGAGACAATCGTCCTCGGTTTTCCGCGTTTGGCGATGACACCACCTAGCTCGCGGGCAACCCTTGCCCCGACAGTAATGTATCGGTAACCAGGCACAAACATTCACGGGTGAAGTCGGCCTCAGTTTTCGTTCCATCGGCTTTTCTGCTCAATCGCCCTGCTGTCAACGCAGAAACGGCCCCCATTTGTTGGAGGCGGTTGCCGATTTTTTTTGAATGTTTTTTGGTTGCGGGGGCCTGATTGCGCGGAGACTTGTACAAAACCCGGGTCTAGAGCGCTGAATCCGACCATTTGTCAGGTAAGCAGAATTACGGAAAAAAAGAAGCGAGTTTGCTCCACCGGCTATTCTACACACTGGCTGGTTTCACGTCACTACATTCAGTTTCTTTGGCTCGCAGGGAAAAGGTCCGCCATGGTGTCGGCGGTCCCTTCACAGGGTGCCAAGAGCAGGCATTCACGCTGATCCTGGAGGAGTCGGGCCGGCGGAAAGCGATCCTGATCCGGCGCGTCGTTCCGTCATGACGGTTCGATAGTTGGCCAGCACGATGATGGCACCGCCAAGGAAAACCCAGAGGTCGATCGCCTCGCCATAGGCATAGGAGCCGACGACGGCGGCCATCGGCACGCGCAGAAAATCAATCGGCATGGCAACGGACGCATCGAGGCGCTTCAGCGCTTGCGCCTGGCAGTAATGGGCACAGAGAGCTCCAAGGCCGGCAACCACCATCCAGGGGATATCCGCCACATGCACCGGCCGCCAGTCGGTCAGCGAAGCCACGAGGCCGAGTGGCAACTGGATGACGATCATCCAGACTACGATCGCCGCCGGCGAGACGTCGCGCGTCAGTCTTTTGACGAAAATCAGAGAGAGCCCATAACCGGCGGCGGCAATCAGCACGAGACCTGCAGCCGGGTCGGCCATCGCGACACCGGGACGGATGATGACAAGCACCCCGATGAAGCCGCTGATCGTTGCGAAGATCCTTGGCCTCGTCATCTTCTCGCGCAGAAACAAGAAGGCAAATAGGGCAACCCAGATCGGCATGGTGAATTCCAGCGCAAACACGGAAGCGAGCGGCAGCATGACGACGCCGATCGTCCAGAGATACTGGGCCATGAAATGCACGAGGTTGCGCGCGATATGCAGTTTGAAGAGCTTTGCATGACGCAGTTCCGGCAGCAGCATCCGGCCGAAGGCGACGATTACACAAAGGCCGATCAGCGCGCGAAAGAAAAGCACCTGTTCGATCGACAGTGTGCTGGCAAGCTCTCGCGATCCGACGGACATACCTACGAAAGAGATCATGCCCAGAGCCATCCAGATGAGCCCCTGGATGAAATCGGAATCTTGAAACTGCTTGATTTTCTGCATGTTCGGTTCCTTCCGGTCGGAAGCGTGCCCGGGAAGAGCACGCGTCCGAAAGAGTGATCGAATGGAGTCAGGCCGCTGAAGGACCAGGATCGTCGAAACCGTCCGAGGCACCGGTCAGCTGACCGTGGCGTCCATCCATGCCGCCCGACACGAGACGCAAGTGCGGTCTCTGCAGGCTCGTGACCGCCTCCTGGCCAATCATCTGCAGTTCCCGCCGCGATGCCTCGGGCTGGTATTCCACGGCTTCCAGCAACATGGTCTCTGCGACACCGTTCGTATTTTCACACTCGATCTCCTGGCCTTCGCGAAGCCCGAGCAGAGCAAGGCCACGTAGTGTCGTGATAGGCAGGAACAGGCCGACTGGGCCAGTTGCCTGGCCGGTCGAGATCACGCGGATATCGCTCTCGCCGGCATTGGCGCGAAAGCGCACACGGCTGTTGATGCTGGTGACGTCCCCCGGAAGATCGTCGCGGAACACGACGATGGCCTTTTGGATCTTGTGCCGGCAAAGCGCGACGAGCCGATCATTGCGGCCCCGCCAGTTGTCGCACAACGCTTCGAGTATGGTGAAATCCTTTGTAGTCAGAATGTAAGTGTCGTTCGACATTTCGCAGTTCTCCATCGCGCTGTCGCCAGCGTCCATCGACATGAGCGGCACATACCCCTGCGCTAACATCGCGCAGGGGAGGCTATCCTGCGATGAGACAACCTCCCCGGATTGCGAGACGGGAAAATGCGGGCAACATCATGCCGGATCGGCCACTTCAGGAGATGCGACCTCTTCGACATGGAGGCGGTGCAAACGCCCGTCGCGTGCAACCCAATCGATGGACTGACCAGTCGAAAGACCGATCAGGGCCGCGCCGATTGGCGTCAGGATGGAGATCTTGTTCGCCGCAATATCCGCTTCAGCCGGGAAGACCAGCGTGACGCTGCGATCTTCCCCGAGATCGCTGGTGAAGCGGATCCTGGATCCCATGCGTGCGACATTGGCGCCGATCTTGGCGTCCTGAACGATACGCGCTCGGTCGAGCTCGATGAGAAGCTCCTCGGAAACAACGGGGTTCCGGCCGCCATGGGCCTCCGCAAGGCGGTAAAGCCTCTCGTGATCGGTCCGGGTGAGAACGATTGCCGGCTTACGCTGCCGCTTCTTTTCGAGAGCCATGCTCGGGCCTCCTGTACAAGACGCGCGGCCGCGCATTCGGCGCACCGCTCTGAAACAAAAACTGGGATTGAGTGTCGCTTCGTAGCCCATTGCCCCCAAGCGGGGACCGCTACCCATGCCCCACGACCTTATCGCGACGCGATTGGGCCGGGGGTCAGATGCCTGCGATGAGGCACATCCGTGTGCGGATGTTATGGAAGCGTTCGATCAACATGCACGAAAGATGGCCGGCTCGGACACGGAAGTCAAGCAAGGCCGGTTGCCCCTAGCCAGTATCACAGCGCGGGCGATCTGATGCCGAAGAAACAGACCATCTGTGGAGACGAACTCGACCTCGGAGCTTTTTGACTTCTATCAATTGGACACAAGGGCTAGCTTCCCATGTACGTATGTCGAATCGAGCGGAATTAGCGCAGATCATTGCGCCCTCTGCATTGTTTTGGCTGATCGGGTGCGAAATCAGGGGCGAAATGGACGACGTGCAACGAAATGAAAGACGATCTCTCCCCAATTCCTGGGGTTATGTCGTTGCTGTTCTCGGAACGGTCGCGATCGTCGGCGTGCCGCTTTTCGTGATGGGCGCCGCCGCTTCGCAAGCGCTCTCCCTGCTCGTGCCGATCCCGGTCATCGCCACAGCTATGATCGGGGGCGCGGGTCCGGCTTTGCTCGCAGCTGTCTTCGGCCTCGCCCTTTGGCTTCTCAATGTGCATTCATCCGGCTCAGAAATCGTCATTGCCCAAGCAGTCGCGTTCGCCGTCCTGGCGACGTTGATCGTCTGGTTTGCCAAACGAAGAGACCAGGATCGGGAGACCCTGGCAGAGCTCAGGGAAGCGCTGGATGATCGCGAGGCCCGGATGGGGTCTATCCTCGACACGGTTCTCGATGCCACCATCGTCAGTGACGAAAACGGAATCATCATCTCGTTCAACTCCGCAGCCGTCCGCCAGTTTGGCTATTCCGAAGCCGAAGCAATCGGTCAGAACCTGAAGCTGCTGATGCCTCAGCCCTACCGCGTCGAGCACGATGGCTACATGCGTCGCTACATGGCAACGGGCGAAAAGAGGATCATCGGCGTCGACCGTGTTGTGGTCGGCCAGCGTAAGGATGGCTCGACCTTTCCGATGAAGCTCGCGGTCGGCGAGATCAAACGTGGCGGAAAGCGGTTCTTCACCGGCTTCGTTCGCGACCTCACGGAGCGAGAAGAATCCGCTGCCCGCCTGCAGGAGATCCAGACCGAGCTCGCAAGGCTCGGCCGATTGAACGAGATGGGAGAGATGGCGTCGACGCTGGCGCACGAGTTGAACCAGCCATTGTCCGCCATCGCCAACTACGTACATGGCTGCGCGCGCCTGCTGCAAAACGCGGTTGGCGACCGCGACATCCAGGTCCGCGACGCATTGGTGGAAGCGGGCGAACAGAGCATTCGCGCCGGGCAGATCATTCGACACTTGCGCGAGTTCGTCACCAAAGGCGAGACGGAAAAGCGGACGGAGAGCCTGCGCCAACTCGTCGAAGAGGCCGGAGCGCTCGCTCTCGTCGGCTCGCGGGAAAAGGGCGTGCGCACCGTGTTCGATTTCACCTCGGACAACGACCAGGTCTTCGTCGACCGGATCCAGATTCAGCAGGTGCTGACCAACCTCATGCGCAATGCGATCGAGGCGATGAAGCAAACCGAGAAAAAGGAAATCCGGGTCAAAGTCTGTTCCGACAAGATGGGGCTCCTGACCGTGACGGTCGAGGATTCCGGTCCCGGAATTGCTCCAGAGGTTGCCCAGGATATCTTCAAGCCGTTCACGACGACAAAGGCAGGAGGCATGGGGATCGGGTTGTCGATTTCCAGGCGCATCGTCGAGGCCCATGGCGGCGAGATGACCGTTTCCAAGAGTGAGCTTGGCGGTGCCTCCTTCTGTTTCACCCTTATCCAGCACGACGAGGACCAGAATGCAGCCTGATGACTTCACCGTCCATATCGTTGACGACGAAGAGGCACTTCGCAAATCGCTGGGCTTCATGCTCACGGTGAACGGTTTCGGCGTGAGGCTTCATGTGTCCGCAACCGCCTTTTCGGAAATCGCCCCGAGCCTTCGCAACGCCGTGCTGGTCACCGACATGCGCATGCCGGACATGAGCGGCCTCGATCTGGTGCGCAAAATCTCGAGCATATCGCCGCCGATACCCTCGATCATCGTCACGGGGCATGGCGATATTCCCATGGCTGTCGAAGCGATGAAGGCGGGTGCCGTGGACTTTATCGAGAAGCCGTTTGAGGAGGCCGTCATCATCGAGGCTGTGCGGCGCGCGGCCGAGAGGCTGGCAGACTCGTCGGCGGGCACGCTCAGCGTCGATGACATCCGCTCGCGCATTGGCAGCCTGAGCGAACGCGAGCGGCAAATTCTGGCGGCCGTCGTCGCCGGCCAGCCAAACAAGGCCATCGCGTTCAATCTCGACATCAGCCCGCGAACCGTCGAAGTCCATCGCGCAAATGTCATGACGAAGATGAGGGCGCGCAGCCTACCCGAACTGGTGCGCATGTCACTGACCGTCAGCGTCTAGCCAATATGTCGCGCAATCCGACGTAACGCTTGATCCATGACAAGGTGGCGCGTCGGCCAAGATGCGATCTGCAAGCTTGGTGAAAGATCACGACCGAGCTTCTGGGATCCCATTGTCCACGCCGTCTGCAATTGTTGCTGTTGTCAAAGACCCGGCTTTGCTGCGGTCGATCAGCTTTGCGCTCAACACGCATGGCCAGCCGGTGGAACAGTTCAACGACTGGAAGATGGCAACGGAGGCGATCAGTCGTGCGGAATGCGTCATCCTCGACACCTGCCTGCCGCCTGCCGATCTGACGGCCGGCCTCAGTCTGGCCAACCGCGGCATAAAGCTCGTCGTCCTGGCGGAGGACGACAGGGACTACGGCGGCGGGAACAGGAAAGACATATGCGTGCTGTCAAAACCCCTCAACGGGCCTGATATTGCCAATGCCGTATCAGCCCTACGTAAGAACCCGTAGTGGAAGAACTCAATAGCGGCAAAGCCTCTCATCCAACATGATCCCTGCAACCAACGGGGACATGCCAATGCAAACCGCCGCTTCCATCACACTGAATTCACACCTCTCTTCCCCGCCGAGTGCACGCAGCCAATCGCATATCAGGCCGGTGACCTTTCATGCGCCCGACTGCGTGATCTATGCGCAGGGCGAGCGCACGCGATCGCTCTACCAGATCGAATACGGGGCGGTGCGCATTTACCGTCTTCTCGCTGATGGTCGCAGGCAGATCGTCGCCTTTCATCTCGTCGGCGAGACCTTCGGTTTCGAGATCAACGAAACCCACAGTTTCTATGCCGAGGCCATGGTGAATACCGGTCTGACCACTATCGAACGCACGGCGGGCGGCCTGCTCAACGAGCGTCTGGTTGGTGTTGCCTTGAAGGCAATGATACGCGCCCAAGAGCACCTGCTCGTCGTCGGCCGTCAGAGTTCCCTCGAGAAGATCGCCGTTTTCCTGGTCGATCTGGCTGATCGCCAAGGTGGCACTGACTTAATCGACCTGCCCATGAGCCGTATCGACATCGGCGATTATCTCGGCCTCACCATCGAAACAGTCTCGCGCACGATTTCGAAACTGCGGGAGATGGGCATCATCACGCTTCGCAATGCACGCTGCATCGAGATCATAAAGCCGGAAAAGCTGCGCATGCTGAGCAATTGAGCGGGGCAAACGATTGGACGAATGGGGACTTTGAGCACGGCTTTTTTCAATACTTTCCATCGGCTTTTTGCCTCCGGCGACACCGAGGCGCCCGACGGTTTACACAACCATTGCGATATCACGAAATATCACTTTGATTGACAGGCCTGTGATCTCCCTTACCATCAGCCGTGAGGAAGAGGAGGAACGCCCGTGCGTAACAGCACCGAAAACACCACCACACCGTCTGCCTCCGACCGCCGCATGCGGCGTCGATCCGAATTAACAACATTTTTCATCCTCGCATTCGGCATCTGGCCGATCCTTGCTGTAGCGGCTGTCGGAGGTTTCGGCTTCATGGTCTGGATGTATCAGATCATCGCCGGTCCCCCCGGTCCTCCAGCTTGAGTGAGGAGACCACGGTGACCTTACTTTCGCGGCGAGCCCTCCTTCGCGGACAAATCAGGGAAGAGTTCCGTATCCTCCCACCGGGTCTCTCACGTCCCGTCGCAGAGATCTGTGAGCAATGCAGGGCATGCGTTGATCACTGTCCGCAGTCGATCATCTCGATGCAGTCCGGCATACCGGCGCTCGATTTCTCAGCCAGCGGATGCGATTTCTGCGGCAAATGTCACGAGAGCTGTCCGCACGCGGTTGTCTTCTTCGACGCCGACCTCTCCTTCCCTCACATGGCACAGGTGCAGTCGCACTGCCTAGCGCTCAACAGTATCGACTGTCAGTCATGCCGTGACCATTGTCCGAGCGACGCAATCCTTTTTCGTCCACGCGCCGGCGGACCATGGCACCCGCAGATTGTGGACGACGACTGTACGGGTTGCGGCGCCTGCATCAGCCACTGCCCAACGGACGCAATTTCCCTATCGGTGAGGAGTGGCTCGCATGTCGACGCGCAACCCTGAACGCTTCCATGTTTCCAGCGCCGTCGTCCTGACCTCACCGGCAGCAGCAAATGGTGTCCTTGCAGCATTGTCAGAGATCCCGAACCTCGAAGTTCATGCTGCCGAACACGGCAAGATCGTCATCGTGATCGAGGGCAGCTCCAGTGGAGAAATGGGCGCGATCCTCGCGGCTATCTCGAGCCTTGAGGGTGTCATGGCCGCCAACATGGTTTTTGAGCATGCAGAGAATTTGGAGGAGGGTTTAATCAATGGACACAGACCTGACGCGGCGTAGTCTGCTCAAGGCCCATGCTGCCGCGATTGCCGCAGCCACCGCCGGCATCAGCTTGCCGGCCCATGCTCAAACCGTTCCCGGTGGCGTGGAAGCACTTGAGATCAAATGGTCCAAGGCGCCATGTCGGTTCTGCGGCACCGGCTGTGGCGTCATGGTCGGCGTCAAGGAAGGGCAGGTCGTCGCCACACACGGCGACATGCAAGCCGAGGTGAACCGAGGCCTCAACTGCATAAAGGGCTATTTCCTCTCAAAGATCATGTATGGCGAGGATCGCCTGAGCACACCGCTCCTGCGCAAGCGTGGCGGACAATATGCCAAGGACGGCGAGTTCGAACCGATAAGCTGGGACGAAGCTTTCGACATCATGGCCGAGCAGTGCAAGAAGGTTCTGCGGGAAAAGGGACCGACAGCGGTCGGCATGTTCGGTTCCGGCCAGTGGACGATTTTCGAAGGCTATGCCGCGACCAAGCTGATGCGTGCCGGCTTCCGGTCCAACAACCTCGACCCCAATGCCCGCCATTGCATGGCATCCGCTGCCTACGCCTTCATGCGCACCTTCGGCATGGATGAACCCATGGGCTGCTACGACGATTTCGAGCACGCCGATGCCTTCGTGCTCTGGGGCTCGAACATGGCGGAAATGCACCCAATCCTTTGGACACGCCTTGCAGACCGGCGCCTGGGCCACGAGCATGTGAAAGTCGCGGTGCTCTCGACCTTCACCCATCGCAGCATGGATCTTGCCGACGTTCCGATCATCTTCAAGCCGAGCACGGATCTGGCGATCATGAACTATATCGCCAATCATATCATCTCGACCGGTCGGGTGAACGAGGACTTTGTCCGCGCGCATACGACCTTCATGAAGGGGGTGGACGATATTGGTTATGGTCTTCGCGCCGACGATCCGCTGGAGATGAAGGCGAAGAACGCCGGTGATCCGACCAAGATGGAGCCGATAGACTTCGACAGTTTCAAAGCCTTTGTCGCAGATTACACCTTAGAAAAAGTCGCCGAGCTGACTGGATCCGATCCCGGCTTTCTGGAGCAACTCGCCGAACTCTATGCCAACCCCGACACCAAGGTCATGTCTCTTTGGACCATGGGTTTCAACCAGCACACGCGCGGTGTCTGGGCAAACCACATGATCTACAATCTGCATCTGCTGACCGGGAAGATTTCTGAGCCAGGCAACGGCCCCTTCTCTCTGACAGGCCAACCATCGGCCTGTGGAACGGCGCGCGAAGTCGGCACCTTCGCGCATCGCCTGCCGGCAGACATGGTGGTAACCAACCCGGAGCACCGGCATCATGCAGAGGAAATCTGGAAACTACCGGACGGCCTTCTTCCAGACAAACCGGGATACCATGCCGTAGAACAGGACAGGATGCTGAAGGACGGCAAGCTGAACTTCTATTGGGTTCAGGTCAACAACAACGTCCAGGCAGCTCCCAATACCAGCAACGAGACCTATCTCGGCTACAGGAACCCGAACAACTTCATTGTCGTCTCCGATGCCTATCCCACGATCACCGCCATGTCTGCCGACCTCATTCTTCCAGCCGCCATGTGGGTCGAGAAGGAAGGAGCCTATGGCAATGCAGAGCGCCGAACACATGTTTGGCATCAACTGGTCAATGCGCCAGGAGATGCACGCTCGGACCTATGGCAATTGGTGGAGTTTTCCAAACGGTTCACGACGGATGAAGTCTGGACTGAGGAGATCTTGGCGCAAAACCCTGATTATCGCGGCAAGACACTTTTCGAGGTGCTTTTCGCCAATGGCAAAGTGGACCGATACCCCCTCTCCGAGGTGGACGCCGATTATGCCAATCGCGAAGCCGAAGCATTTGGCTTTTATCTCCAGAAGGGCCTCTTTGAGGAATATGCGGAGTTTGGGCGTGGACATGGCCATGATTTGGCGCCCTACGACGTCTATCATCAGGAACGGGGCCTTCGTTGGCCGGTCGTTGACGGCAAGGAGACGAAGTGGCGCTACCGAGAGGGCTATGACCCCTATGTCAAGCCCGGCGAGGGGGTGCGTTTCTACGGCAAGCCCGATGGGCGGGCGGTCATCCTTGCGGTGCCCTATGAACCGCCGGCAGAGTCACCTGACGAAGAATACGATTTCTGGCTCGTGACGGGTCGCGTGCTGGAACACTGGCATTCCGGTTCGATGACCATGAGAGTGCCGGAACTCTACAAGGCCTTTCCCGGCGCCCGCTGCTTCATGAACGCCGACGACGCGCGAAAACGCGGGATCAACCAAGGGGCAGAGATTACCATCGTTTCGCGTCGCGGCGAGATGCGGACGCGCGTCGAGACCCGCGGCCGCAACCGCATGCCACCCGGCGTGATCTTCGTTCCATGGTTCGATGCCAGCCAGTTGATCAACAAGGTGACGCTTGACGCCACCGATCCGATCTCCAAACAAACGGATTTCAAAAAATGCGCAGTCAAGATCGTTCCCGTGGCCTGACAAGAGGCCGACTTGGTGTTGGTGCCCTTTTTGCAGCCTGTCTCATCGGTAGCGGCGTGGTCGCACAATCGGTTCCGCAATTGTCCGGCCCGCCCCAGCAGATGGAAAGCGTTCCGGCAAAGCCCCTGCCAAAATGGAATGTGGATGACGTGCGCAAGATGCGCGCCTATCCGGACCAGCCTCCAGTCATTCCTCACTCGATCGAAGGCTACCAACTGTCGGTCAACACCAACCGATGTCTCTCCTGCCACAAGCGCGAGTTCACGGAGGGGTCCGGTGCGCCGATGATCAGCGTAACCCACTACATCACACGTGAAGGGCAGATGCTGGCAGACGTCTCGCCGAGACGATATTTCTGCACTGCCTGTCACGTTCCCCAGGCGCAGACCAATCCTCTGGTGGGCAACACCTTCCGCGACATGAGCGACATGGGGGTCAAGCTGATGGGCGAGGAGCATTAGAAATGCAGAGGCTCCGCAACCTGCTCTCATGGACATGGCGCGTTCTGACGACGCCAGCGGCGACACTCAGCCTCGCCTTCCTGACGCTCGGCGGCTTTGTCGGCGGTGTGATGTTCTGGGGCGCGTTCAACACAGCACTTGAACTGACCAATACGGAGGAGTTCTGCGTCAGCTGTCACGAAATGAAGACCAACGTGTATGAGGAGATGACGAGGACCGTCCATTTCTCCAACCGCTCCGGTGTCAGGGCATCCTGTCCGGACTGTCATGTACCCCACGAATGGACGGATAAGATTGCCCGAAAGATGCAGGCTTCCAAGGAAGTCTGGGGCACGATCTTTGGCACGATCAATACACGTCAGAAATTCCTCGATGAGAGATTGCGGCTGGCACAGCATGAATGGGCGAGACTGAAAGCCAATGACAGTCTCGAGTGCAGAAACTGCCACTCCTCGGTCGCCATGGACCTTTCGAAACAGACGGAACGTGCAGCTGAAATCCACACGCGTTATCTCCTGAACGGCAAGGCGACGTGCATTGATTGCCACAAGGGCATCGCCCACGAACTACCGAACATGCAGGGAATTGATCCCGGTTGGCGGATGCCGGAAGAACTGGAAGGCGAAGAGCTTCCCACCGCATCTCCGGTCGATGAACTGCGCAATGCCATCGACCGAGCGCATAGCGGCCTGCTGGTTGATGGCGGGATCTGATCCCTGCGATCATTGACGTTTGAAGCGCACTAGAATTGGCGACGCCACCGGGGTTAGCACCCTGGCGGCGTCGACTAAGCAATATGAACGAGTGGGAAAATTTACTGGGCCGCAGCGACGGCTGCATCAATCCGCTCGCGCGCCTTCTTCGGTAGCTTTGCGGAGTTGAAAGCATCGAGATTGGCGGCGGGCGCATCACCGACGAGGATGGCGGCGACCATGCCCATGCCGACATGCGGCGCGCATTTCACGCCGTAGAGACCGGGAACGTCAAAGGTCACCTTGATCGTCTCGTTCATCTTGCCCTTGAACTCCGCCGCACCGTCCGGAATCATGCCCTTGATGGCTTCGGCGTTGTGGCTCTTGTCGGTAGCGACGAAGGTGACGGTATCGCCGGGGGCAATCTTCAGGCCGGCCGGTTCAAAGACCATGGCACCCTCGGTTCCCTTGTTCAGCATCTTGACTTCGAAATCAGCAGCGATTGAGAAGGCTGGGGCCGAAAGCAAGAGAACGGCTGCCATGGTTACACTACGAAGTTGCATTTTCATCTCCTTAGACAGAACACCTCGTTCCGTTGCAAAAGAGATAGGCCAGGATGGGCGAGCCTTCTTTGCGCAATATCAAGTAAGAGAACGCTTCATCCAGTTAGCGACGTTCGGGGAGAGAATCCGCCAGCGATGCCAATTCGGCCATATCCCGCACAAGGAGTTTCTGCCGACCACCTTCGATCAGGCCCTTGCTCTCCCAAGAACTGAATATGCGCGAGACCGTATGAATTGTCGTTCCGGTCATCTCGGCAATATCCTGCCTAGAGATTGGAAAATCGATCCGTATTCCCGCAGCCTCTGGGCGACCAGCCTTCTGTGCCAGCCGCAATACGGTATGTGCTACTCTCTTTTCGACTTCTTGCGTCGACATTTCGCGAATGCGGACATGGGCTTCCTCGAGCCTTTGTCCGATCGTCTCCATTGCACTGACAGCGAGCCTTGGATTTCGCTCCACGAATTTCGGCCACATCTCTGTGGGCCAGGACAGAACTATGCTTTCGGCAGCAGCAAGGGCTGTTCCCGGATAGTCTTGTCGCTGCAGCGCCTTGGCGAAGCCGAAGAGGTCACCGGGATGCACCACGCGCACGATGATCTGTTGACCGGCGCTGGTGACCTGCGTGACCTTTAGGCGGCCATGCAGGAGGAGAAAGAAATAGGCGGCAGGCTGGCCTTGCTCGAACACGGACTCGCCGATCGGCAGTCGCTTCGTCTGAGCGGGAACAAGTAGCGCGTCCAACTCATCATCGGTCATCTTGTCGAACAAAGACAAAGACTTGATGATCGTCCGATCAAGTTTCAAAATATATCCCTCTCCCGCCACCAGCCCACATTCTCAGGGCTCGAAGAGCCCAATAGTGGCCATTATGGCGAGTGTGCCATTCGAGGGGCAGCCTACCTCACAAGGCACCGATCGAAAAGAGCAAAGGAGCGTACCAGCGACGATCTTCGACCAGCCGGAAACCGACGTGGTCAGGGGGAACTCCGACAGAGCAGCCTCCGCTTTTCGGGTCTCGGATAAACGAGCTTAATGGCGATCTGTGTTTGCCAGCGGTGATGTAGACGCCGCAGGCTTCGGTTGTGACCGGCTGCCCTCCATTGACGAGGTCGACACGCCGATTGCAGGTCGTTGTCCACTCCCAGATGTTGCCGGCAAAATCGGCAAGTCCATGCTCGTTCTCGCCGAAGCTTCCATGGGCAAGCGGTGCCGGTTCCTTGGATCTCTTGCGAGCCGCCTCGCGCTCATAGTCGGCGAGCCAACGCAATGCCGGGTTGCGATTGTCCGGGTCGATTCCGAGGGCGTCATCCGGAAACTTCTGACCAGCGGCAAAGGCCAATTCCATGTCACTTGGCAGTCGCCAGATTCCACCACTCTTTTTCGAAAACCACCGGGCAAACATTGTCGCGTCGTCGTGGCTGACGCCGGTTACCGGCATGTCAGAGCGCGATGGAGTGGCCGATTCCCGAGCCGGGCAGGCTCTATCGGCGACGCAGGCATCGTAGTCCTGGGTGCTTACTTGATACTTCATAATCGTGAGAGGAGCCGTCATCACGTATTCTGCCTTCGGCCCATCGACGGCGTATCCGGCGCGGTAAAACTCGCCAGGTTGACGGTAGGCGAAACGTCCCGCCGCCACCGAAATAGTTTGAGGTGGTGGCAGATCGGCGCCACCACTCATCTGCACGATGCCCGATTGAAACGCGACGGCGGTAGACAGAGCGCTGACGAGCAGAAGCGGCAGCAGCACCGAGCCGACCGAATTGGGCTGCCTGGGAGTGAGAACGGCGCCGGACATGGCGATTTCCAACGAGTTTGAGAGGAAAAGTCCACGGGGTGCTCATCGAGCACCCCGTGCTTTCGCAAGGATCAGCTTTCCGGCTTGACCACGGCGGTCATCAGATCGTCATTCCAGTCGCCGGTTACCTTGAAGTGGGCGGCCGCACCCTTTTCGAAGGCTTCGATCAGGTTGTGGTTGACATAGGCGTAGATGCCCGGCTGCTGGAAGGTGTAGTAGGCAGCACCCGCAGCACCACCAGGGATAAACCAGGTTTCCTGGTCGAGCTCTGGCGGGTTGGCGAACTTGCCGGTTGCCCAGACATAGTCGCCATGGCCACCGATCAGGTGCGGACGGGTGTCACGATTGGCCTGCGAATGCAGGATCAAGACCCGGTCGCCGACTGCTGCCGTCATCGCATTGTCGCCCGTCAGAGCTCCGACCGCACCATTGAAGACAATGTGGCTCGGGGTCAGCGTGTTCATCACTTCGAGCACATCCGAATAGGCGTCGCCGGCACTCTCGTATTTCTTGTAATTGCCGTCGGCATCCTTGGGGACATAAAAGTCCTGCTCGCCGACATAATATACCTTGTCATAAGGCAGATCATTGCCCTTGTGGTCCTTGAGACCGTCGCGCGGCAAGACCGTGATCGCGCCATTCATGCCGGCGGTCACATGCCACGGCACCATTCCGGGAGGTGCGCAATGGTAGACGAAGACCCCAGCCTTGGTAGCCTTGAAGCGCAAGACGGCTGTTTCGCCCGGATTAACCAGGGTCAGAGCACCGCCGCCTAGCGCACCAGTTGCCGAATGGAAGTCGATATTGTGCTGAAGGCTGTTGGTATCGGGGTTGATAAGCGTCACCTCGACATAGTCACCCTCATGGACGACCATCATCGGACCGGGGACCGAGCCGTTGAAGGTCATGGCATGGACCTCGGTGCCTGCATCGTCAACGACGATCTTCTTTTCCTCGATGGTGAGCGTGAACTCAACGACCTTGGGCGCGCCTTCGGCCTTTTGGCTATGCGCATGGACGAAGGGAGGTGCGACGAGATCGACCTTCACCCGCTCCAGCTTGGCGATGTCACCGGCAACGGCGGCGGCATTCGTTTTAATGTCGCCACCTTCGGCGCGTGCCACAGTCCCTGTCAGAACAGGGATAAGCGCGCTTGCAAAAACAGCCCCCGCAAGCATTGTTCTTCTGGTCAAATTCAGGCTCTGGGTCATAATCTTCTCTCCTTGTCGTGCAGTGAGCGTTTCGCCCGAACTGTTGAGACTGTTTTACTTCAAGACGCCCAGTTTTATTTGCTCCAGAACAAAGAACTCATGAGGGAGAGTGCGTCATTGAGCCGCCTACCAAACAATAGAATTGTCGGCGCCCTTTGATCGAGATCAATTACTTTGCTTGGAAATCATTGCGCAGGAACGATCGAGTATTTTGGAGAGCTGTTTTTATGAAGGATAAGGAACGACCGACGAGTGGCGGGATCCCGCGGGGCCTGAGGCGCGACGGCCTCGTCCTGCTGTCCTATGGGTTCCGGCCTTTTTATCTCGGGGCGCCTCTATGGGCCATCGCGACCATCACAATCTGGATTTGCGCGATGAACGGCTGGCTTGAGGTGGCGCAAGTCTACGGCCAATCCGCCTGGCATGCGCATGAATTGCTATTCGGCTTCATGCCAGCGGTCCTCGTCGGATACTTGATGACAACAGTTCCAAACTGGACCGGTCGCTTTCCACTGTCCGGTAGCCCGCTTGCGGGACTTGCCTTCATCTGGATCGCGGGTCGCATTTCCATGCTGTTGATCGCAGATACATCGGCTCTCATCACCCTCCTGATCGACTGGATCTTCCTTCCACTCTTCGCCTATTTCTGCGTGAGAGAAGTCTGGGTCGCCAGGCGGATTGCGGATGCGAAGCCCATCCTTTGCCTCACGTGTCTCGCCCTGATCAATGGCAGGTTCCACATCGTTGCCATGGACGGAGGGGATGTGGGGGTCTGCGCGCGGGCAGGCCTTTCCGTCTATATCCTGTTGATCACGGCGACCGCGAGCAAGCTCATCCCGAGCTTTACAAACAACTGGCTTGCCCAGGCAGGCAGGTCACGCCTCGCGCCTACCAGTCGCATGATTGATCGTTTTGTCCTGATCGCCACTATCCTTGCAGCGATGATCTGGACCTTTGAACCGTTTGGCCCGCTCACCGCCATCATGGCCCTTGTCGCAGCCAGCTTACACCTCGTGCGCGCAGCACAATGGTTCAGGCCAATCATTCTGCGATCGTCCATGATCGCAGCGATGCAGGTGTCTTACGGCTTTTTGGCTATCGGGCTGTTGGGGATTGCAGCAACAGCGCTCGGCATGCTGGGCCCGCTCGCTGCAATGCATCTTTTGGCCATCGGTGCCGTGACGGGAATGATGCTTTCAATAATGATGCGTTCGATCCGGCTTCATACCGGTCGAAATGAGAAATTCTCCTGGTGCCAGCGGCTGTCCGTTCCATGCCTGCTCATCGCGGCAAGCTTGCGCATAACAGCCGATTTCATTCCCGGATACTATGCGCCGTTGATGTCTGCGTCTGGACTGTTCTGGATTGCCGCCTTTGTCTTCTTTCTCGCCGACAATGCCGGTCTACTTTGCCAAGTTCAGCGGCAACCCGGTCGTCAACCTTCACCGCCCACGCGGATCAACATGCGATAGGCACGCTTTGACGTATCGAGATTGCCGACCCATTGGTGACCGCGTTTTTCCAGCTCCGCGCCGAGAAAGCGCGATTCCTCAGAAAATACCGCGAAGAGCACTTCGCCCGGCTCCATGAGCTCGATCAGCGAGAGAACTTTTTCCATGGGAGCCGGTGGCTGTTGTTCTGTCAGGTCGAGCCGCCACAATGGATCGGGCCAGGCCGCCGCTTCCTCTGCACCGATCGAATGGAGAATTTCTGCAGAAATGTCTGGCGCCGGGATGAACAGAACCTCCCACTCGCCGCCATCCAACTCCTTGAGTTCGGCCGAATAGCCGCGGCGCGCCATGACGCTCAACAGCGGCATCGGGCGAAAGGTTGCAAGCAGGCGCAAACCTTCCCCTGGCTTCAACGACTGAACCGCATGCATGATCGCAGGAAATGGCTCACCTCCGTCACGAAGGATGGGCCGCACGTCGAGTTCTTTGAAGTTGGCTGTTTTCGACACGTGACCTCCCAATTTTCGACTTCACCTGTCCGACCACGATGAATGTGCATGGGAGCGGCCGCTGTCGACAGGTCGCTCCCATGCAGTTCAATGACCACCACCGCAGTTGCAGTTGCAGCCTTCGTGTTTCTTCCGGCGAATGCGGACTTCCCATATCTCCGGACCGCGGGAAAGGTATTCCCACCCGAACACCCCATCATAATGCATCTCGAGATGGTAGTAGAGCGGAACCGGATCATGATCGACGGTCAAGATCAACTGATAATCCGGAAGCAGCGAATTCAACATTCCGAAAATACGAGGGTGCCTTTCCACGCGCGGAATTTCGCGCACGTCGAGCTTGAGAATATGATCGTCTACAACAGTCATTCGCTGGCTTTCTTCGATGCGGGTTTGCGGGGTCGCATGCAGCTCGGCTGCACCACAGGATACTGAAACACCCGCGCCTAGGCTTCGTTGTGCTGTGACAAGCAAATCCCCGAAAGCCTGTCCTCTTTGCCTTTCGACAACGAAGTCCTTCGGCGAGCGCCTATCGTTGCGGCATGAAACCGGAGCGATATCATGAACGCAGAGATTATCCGCCGCTACGGCGAAAGCCGCTTGCCCCGTTACACGAGCTATCCGACCGCCCCCCGCTTCTCGCCCAGTATCGGAGCCGGCACTTATCGGGACTGGCTGGCCGCGGTGCCGAAAAGCGATCCGGTGTCACTCTACCTTCACGTGCCCTTCTGTCGATCCATGTGCTGGTATTGCGGCTGCCACACCACCATCACCCAGAAAGATGCGCCAATCCTCGACTATCTGACAGTGCTCAAACAGGAAATTAGATTGGTGGCGAAAGCCATTGGGCGACGACAGGATGTCAGCGACATTCACTTCGGCGGCGGCACTCCGACGATCATGACGCCAGAGGAATTCCTCGACCTCACTGCGACGCTCGCCGCAGCTTTTGGCATGAGCGGCGCGACCGAATTTGCGGTGGAAATAGATCCCAGAACACTGACCGTAGAAATGTCGGAGGCACTGGGGAAGGCGGGGATAACTCGGGCTAGCCTTGGCGTTCAGAGTTTCGATCCCAAGGTGCAGAAAGCGATCAATCGCATCCAGTCAGCAGAACAGACCGAAACAGCCCTTTCGAACCTGCGCAAGGCAGGAGCCAGAAGTGTCAACTTCGACCTGATCTATGGTTTGCCACATCAGAATGTCGACTCTGCGATTGAAACTGCCCGGTTGGCCTCGGCCATGCGCCCTGAACGCTTCGCCGTCTTCGGCTACGCCCATGTCCCGGCCTTCAAGAAGCATCAACGCCTGATCGACACGGCAGCGCTCGGCGATGCCCATGAACGACATGCGCAGGCGGAAGCCATCGCGGCAACCCTGTGCGAAGCCGGGTATAGACGGATCGGTCTCGACCATTTTGCGCTTCCTGAGGATCAACTTTCGATCGCCGCCGATTGCCAGGCGTTGCACCGCAATTTCCAGGGATATACGACCGACATTGCATCAACGCTGATCGGGTTCGGTTCCTCGGCGATTGGACGCCTAACGGAAGGCTACGCGCAAAACGACGTTGCCATCGGACGCTATGCAAGTCTTATCTCATCCGGTGAACTGGCCACGTCGAAAGGCTATCGCCTTACCCAAGAAGACCGCGTCCGAGCCTGGATCATCGAACGGCTGATGTGCGACTTCCAGGTGGATTTTTCAACCATGCCGGATGGCTTTGAACTTCCGGACGAGGGCTTTGGAAAAGCCAATTTACCGCTGAAGACCTTGTTGGAGGAAGGCATTGTCACCTGGCGTGGCGATGTGCTGAGCGTGGACACAAAGCACAGGTTCCTCGTTCGAACGGTGGCGTCGTGCTTTGACGCCTATCTCGGCGAAACGGGCAGAACACACGCCACGGCGGCCTGAGACAAAGCGACGAAATAAGAGAAAGCCCGGTCCGATCGCTCGGTCCGGGCTTTCCCTTTGCGCGTTCGCGGATCAGCGGACGAGCGCGCGATAGATCTGTGGCAAGGCCGCTGGAAGGCGGCGAATGTCGGGAACGACGGCATAGCCATGGTGGCCGAATACAGCCGGCACATAGGTTTTAGCGTCCTGATCGACCGTGACGCCGAAGACATGGATGCCACGCCGCCTTGCTTCGCTCACTGCCCGACGTGTGTCTTCAAGCGCAAAACGTCCCTCATAGTGATCGACATCATTCGGTTTTCCGTCGGTCAGGACAAGAAGCAAGTGCTTGCGATTGGGACGCTCGGCAAGTTTGGCCGTCGCGTGGCGTAGGGCTGCTCCCATGCGGGTATAGTAACCGGGCTTCAGCGCGGCGATGCGATGGCGCACCAACGCACTCATCGGCTCATCAAAGTCCTTGATCGTCTCAACGCGCACCCAGTCCCGCCGTCTGGACGTGAAGCTCAAGATAGAATGCATGTCGCCGCAGGCGGCAAGCCCTTCGGCCAGAACCAGAAGCGCCTCCTTCTCGACATCGAGTACCCGTCGGTCGTTGAACCAGGCGTCGGTCGACAGCGAGACGTCGACCAGCAGGGTCACCGCAAGATCATGGGCCTGCGGCCGACTTGCCAGGTGGATGCGGTCGGAGCATTCACCGCTCGCAGCAAGCTCGGTGCGGCTGCGCACGACCGCATCGAGATCGAGATCGGCACCGTCGACCTGTGCACGCAGCAGCTCATGGCGCGGACGCATCGCTTCGAACTGCCGCCGCACCCGGCGAATCATCGCCTTCATCTCGGATGACTGGACCGGCGCCTTGTCCTGTTCGCAGGCCGGACCGGCAAAGACCCGGCAGTGGTCCTTCAGATAGACCCCTTGTCTGTAGTCCCATTCCGGATAGGTCAGTTCCGCTTCGATCTCGGAATGGATTAGCGCCTCGGGCGGCAGGTCCAGGTCGAACCGAAATTTCGCGGCTGGCCGGCCCTTGCGTTCTCCAAGCACCATCTCATCGAGTTCGTCAGCGGCCGACGCATCGTGATCGTCACTGTCGTCGGCGGGACGGTCGACATTAACCATCTCGGCCATGGCGAGGATCTTCTCGAAGCGATTCAGGATGAAGGGGCTGCGCTCGCCCTTGGCGGCGGAATCCTTCTCGCGAATTGCCACATGGCGTCCGGCCGCCTGCGCATCCGCCTGGCTGGAGCCAACTGGCTGATCGATTTCCTGGCGGCCGGCCCATTCTTCTCTAACGACCGCCTGCGGCCACAGTGGCACGGGCAACATCGGCAGATAGCCCGCAGGTGCCTGCGTCGGCATATCATTACCTGCAGAGAGCGGGGCAAGCCCCGCGCCACAGCGCAGGAGATCAATGATACAGTCCTCCAGCAGCCCCTCAACCCGAGGCAGCGAGCCGCGGCGGCGCTCCGACAGAAGGGCGCGGCAAAGCCGACTATAACGATCGACCAGACCGGGGAAGGTCTCCAGGACCTGCGCTTCAAGCGCCGACGCCGCATCCAAAAGTGCAAGATCTGCCTTGAGGGGATCTGTCTCGGTCATCGGTTGAAGCGGCATCACGGCCATGGCGGCGGCCAGCCAGACATAAAGGTCAAGATTGAGCGACTGCTCCGGCATGAGATCCAAGACTGGGGGCAACATCACGCTAGCTTCGTCCCGCGCCGGATGAATGAGCTTTTCTTCGCCCAGCCCCATGCGTTGCCGGAACTTCAGCCGGTGTTGCGAGGTCTTGCCCCGCGCCGGTACCAGTTGAACCGTCCGTTCACCCCCGAAGCCACGAAAGCAGACAGAGAGTACCGGAAGCATGTCCTCCAGCAGGACAGCCGCTTCGGGGTAACGCGGCCAGGTGCGGGTATCACCTGCCAACCTGTGCCAGGCGCGCCCGACCGTCTCCTCAAGCTCCAGAAAGTCCAGCATGACATGCTCCTAGCGGATGACCGCCTGTGCCAGTTCGAGGAGTGCGGTACGCACGTCAGGTTCGTCGGTCAGCGGCTCGATCATGGCGGCACGAACGGCGTCCCGTGGCGCAAGACCGGCATCGACGAGGCTCGCGCAGTAAACCAGCAGACGCGTGGAGACGCCCTCCTCCAGGTCATGACCTTTCAATGCCCGCAGCCGCCGCGCCAGTTCGACCAATGGCTCTACAGCCGTGGCAGGCAGTCCACTTTCTGCCGAGACAACCTCGATCTCCCTCGCCTTGGGCAGGAAGTCGAACTCGATGGCGACAAAACGCTGGCGAGTCGAGGGCTTCAACGCTTTGAGGAGGCTTTGATAGCCAGGATTGTAGGAGACAACGAGCATGAAGGCCGGCGGTGCTTCAAGCTCTTCGCCTGTCCGCTCCAATGGCAGGATGCGCCGGTCGTCGGTGAGCGGGTGGAGCACGACGGCGACATCCTTGCGCGCCTCGACCACCTCGTCGAGATAGCAGACGCCGCCCTCACGGACTGCCCGGGTCAGCGGTCCGTCGACCCAGACCGTCTCACCTCCCTTCAAAAGAAAACGGCCCGTGAGATCGGCAGCCGCCAGATCGTCGTGGCAGGAGACGGTGGTCAGCGGCAAGCCAAGCTTTTGCGCCATATGACTGACGAACCGGGTCTTTCCGCAGCCTGTCGGTCCTTTGAGGAGAAGCGGCAACTGCCGCGTCCAGGCTGTCTCGAAGAGAGTGCATTCGTTGCCGGCTGGAGAATAGGCCGGGATATCCGGCTGAATGTTGCGGGCGATGATATTCATGTTGCTGATCCTCAAAATTGGGGAGAGCCCCGCCGCTTGTGAAACAGCGGGGCCGCTGTTTCACTCGGCGGGCTCGACATAGCCGCCGAAGGCAGGCTCTTTTTCCTTGCCCGGCATCAACACGGCCCAGACGAACATCAGGGCCGAGACCAGCACGACGGCACCGGAGCCGAGGCGCACCCAGTAGAACAGCGCCAACTGGTCCTGGACAGCCATGTAGCTTTCGCCGAGCACGCGCTGCAGATGCACCTGCAGGACACCGGCAAAGGTGAGCGCAAAGGTCATCACCGACATCGCCGTGCACATCATCCAGAAGCTCGCGATCGACAGCCATTGATTATAGGGCTGGCGGCCGCGCAGTTCCGGAATGGCGTAGGCCATGATCGCAAGGTTGAGCATGACATAAGCGCCGAAGAAGGCGAGGTGTCCGTGAGCTGCCGTCACCTGCGTGCCGTGGGTGTAATAGTTGACCGAGGATAGCGTGTGCAGGAACCCCCAGACGCCGGCACCGAAGAAGGCCATGACCGAGCAGCCGATCGACCACAGAAGTGCTGCCTTGTTCGGATGCTTGCGGCCGGCCTTCCAGGTCATCACGAAGGTGAAGATGACCATGGTAAAGAAGGGGGCAACTTCGAGGGTAGAGAAGAGCGAGCCGATCCACTGCCAGTAGCCCGGGGCACCGATCCAGTAATAGTGGTGGCCCGTGCCGAGAATGCCCGAAAACAGCGCCAGGCCGATGATGACATAGAGCCACTTCTCGACCACTTCGCGGTCGATGCCGTTGAGCTTGATCATCAAGAAGGCGAGCACCGAGGCCATGATCAGTTCCCAGACGCCTTCGACCCAGAGGTGGACGACATACCACCAGTACATCTTGTCGAGCGCGAGATTGATCGGGTTGTAGAAGGCAAAGAGGAAGAAGATCGCCACCCCCCAGAGGCCGAAGATCAGGATATTGGTGACGACAGTCTTGCGGCCCTTCAGCGAAGTCATGGTGACGTTGAACAGCAGCATCAATGCGACAATGACGATGCCGATCTTGATGATGAAGGGTTGTTCAAGAAACTCGCGGCCTTCATGGATGCCAAAGAGGTAACCGACGACGGCTGCGGCGGCGGCGATCAGAAAGATCCAGAACTGCACGATGGCAAGCTTTGGGCTGTAAAGCTCCGTCTCCGCCTCTTCCGGCAGCAGATAATAGGTCGCGCCCATGAAGCCCATGAGCAACCAGACGATCAGGGCGTTGGTGTGGATCATGCGCACGATGTTGAACGGCAGGAGCTCGGAGAGCGTATTGGGCAGGACGTAGATCGTGCCCGCAACGACCCCGAACAGGACCTGGGCAACAAAGAGGCCAAGCGCGCCGTAGAAATACAGCATCGCGACCTTCTGGCTTTGATATTTCATAGGTTTGTCTCCTTGGGTCACGAAGGGCTCAGCCCGCCTCGTTCGGCGGCCAGTTCTGTGTCTTGATCTTGCTGGTCCATTCGAGGAAGTCGGCGAGATCGTTGATCTCTTCGTCGGTCAGGTTGAATTGCGGCATCTGGCGACGACCTTCGACACCAGAGGGCTGTGCAGCCATCCAAGAACGAAGCGTCTCGCGTGCACCGTCGCGATCGTCCTGGCCACCCCAGCGCGTCCAGACATTGCCAAGTTCGGGCGCAAAATAGGCGCCTTCACCCAGGATCGAGTGGCAGTTGATACAGGAGTGCTTTTCCCAGATATGCTTGCCGCGTGCGACGCTGTCAGTCAGCGTCGATTCATCCGTGGAAGTGGTGCGGATATAGTAGTGACTGTGGGCAGTGAGCCCCACGAAGATCGCAAAAAAGAATATGGAGCCGCCGTAAAAGACGTTGCGCGCTCCGGTCTTGGTCAGGCGCTCTGCCATGCCCTTGTCCTTCCGTCTGCCGGGCTGAAAAGGCCCGACCTGGTTTCCCCGCCTCGAAGGCTCCGGCGATCCCCTCGCCGGCTCTGCGGGATGTTCTTTTCATAGAGAGTGAGCGGAGTTGTTCTTTGCGTTTCGGCAAGCAACCGCGCGAATCTTCATCCCAACAGAAGGACAACCAGCGACCGAGAGAGTGCGGCGATCAGAATGATGCTTAACCAGCAGATCAGTGCGATTCGCATGGCATGATTTCCGCCCCTGAGTTCGAGGAAGTCGAGCACCACAAGCCGTCCTTTGGCAAAGGCAATCCCAAGAACGGCGGCAATCGGTACGATCGTTGGACCAGCGAGCGTCGTAACAATTGCGCCGCCAATGGCGAAGGTCATCAGCATGGCGAGCACACCCACCAATTCCTCGTGCTGTCTGCGGGTCATGGGAAGCCTCACGCGAGATAGAGAATGGGAAAGATGACCAGCCAGACGAGGTCGATCACGTGCCAGAGTGTGGCGATCAGAACGAGGTTCTCCCGTGCCGGACGCCAGGCGACGAGAAGAAGCGCAATGGCGCCGAAGAAGACATGCAGGAGATGAAAGCCGGTAATGATGAAATAGAGCTCGAAGAAGGTATCGAGCGTCGCATCATGGGCGTAGCGAACCTCACCCCAATATTCGAAGAGCTTGACCGCCACGAAGCAGAAGCCAAGCAGGGCTGCAATGGTTAACGGCCGTTTCACCGCCTGAAGTTCAAGCCGATTTCGCATCGCCACGGCGACAAAGTACCCGCTAACCAGCAGGACAAGCGTATTCGCGCCGGCGATCCCCGGCCTTAAATGCAGACGCGCCAGTTCGAAGGCTTCTGCATCGAAGGTCGAGACGACGAGGAAGCCAAGGATCAGGATGCCGAAAGCGATCAACTCGCTCCACACCAGGATCCAGAGCAGCAGGTGGTCGTCCTTTGCCTCCTGCTGGAGGCTCGTTTGCATGGCCATGGTCAGATCTCCCGTTGGTCGGGATCGGTTCTAGAGAAAAATCCGAAGCGCTCTTTGTGGGAGCGCAAAGAAGACTGACGAAAGACAAGGCAGAGTGCTTCCACAACAGAAGGGATTGACTGAAATGACGGATGCACAAATCGGCCTTGTCGTTGCGACACCTGTCATCATGGGCTTTGCCCTGATGCTGAAACGCATGGGGGTACTCCAGGGCGGAGGCACTCTAGCCGCCGTTCTGACTTCGCTTGCCATCGGCGTCATCCTGTTCATCGGCCAATAAGGGAAAAACCATGGAAACGACTGGATCCAGCCTGACGGCCTCCGAGGTCAGGGCGCTTGAGGACAAGCACCGCGATCTTCTCATTCTCTGCTTGAAGCTGGAGGAGTTGGCCGCGGACTTTGACACGGGTGGGATTCCCCGTGGTATCCAGAAGGTTGCCAAGCACATCGAACCGTTGGTGGCAGCCGCCCACACTCTGGAAGAGCAAAAGTTCTACCCCGACCTCGAGCTGCATGCCGGCTCCTGCTTCGGCTCTCTTCTTCTCGATCAGGTCAAGTCCGAACATCGCATCGACCGTCGCGCGGCCCGTGAGCTATCTCTCACTTTGGCCGCTGTCGCTCGCAAACGATGCAGACTGAGCCTGGAAACGGTGGCCCATATGGTTCGCGGTTTTCAGGAAGCTGTCCGGCGCCATATCACTGCGGAGCAGATGCTGCTGCAGCAGCTTCTAAACGTGGAACCCGAAACGCAGTTGTTCCCAACATGACCCAGATCGTTCTTGCGCTTGCAGCATTCTTGTTGTTGCATTCGGTGCCTGCCTTACCAACCATCCGCGGAAGGCTGACCGCAGCGCTTGGATTACGGCTCTACCTTCTAGTCTATTCGACAACATCCGTAGCACTACTTATATGGGTCCTGCATGCCGCCTGGAACACCGAGTATGCAGAGATCTGGCGGCCGGATTCCCGGAGCATCCTCGCCAATCTTGTGTTGTCGCCAGTCGGGCTTTTTCTGGTCACGGCAGGCCTGATCAGCCCCAATCCCGCATCTATCAGCTTCATGACAGGCACTACACCTGGCGCGATTACAACTCTCACCCGCCATCCGGTCTTGTGGGGATTTTTCCTCTGGTCTCTCGGCCACCTCGCAGCAAACGGTGATACCAGATCGCTCCTTGTCTTCGGTGGCCTCGGTCTGTTTTCTGCTGTCGGTATCCTTGTCGCGGAAAAGCGCGCGAGACGCAGGATGGGAGAAGACTGGTCACCAGTCGAGAGATCAACATCCATATTTCCGTTGATCGCCCTGCTCTCCGGACGCGCCAAGCTGCGCCTGGATGGACATCTGGTAGCCGGACTCGCCGTGACGCTGCTTGTCACACTCTGGCTGCTCGCGGGAGGCCATGCCGCCCTGTTTGGCGCAGACCCGATCCTCGCGCTCGACATTTGAGAACGATTCCAGCCCGTAATTCCACACACTACTTGCTCTACGTCAAACATCCGCACGCGGACTGTTATAACATGAGTAACTTAATCAATTTTCGGAGGCGGGATGCCCAAAACCCTGAAACAGGTCAGCGAGACGAATACCATTGAGGCCGACGCGGCAGGCTATGCAACAACCCGTCGCACTTTATGCGCTGGCATCGTAGCGAGCCTTGCCCTCCCTTTTCTCAACACGCGGGCACGCGCTGCCCTTGACCACCTCGTCCTCTACGGCCCTCCTGCCGGACCGTCTATCACGCTTGCCTATGCAGTTGGCAAAGGCCTGCTGCGCGATGTCGCCGACAAGGTGGAATTCAGAGTCTGGCGCACGCCCGATGAAATGCGGGCGGGCCTGTCGTCCGGTACGATGCAAGCCTTGGTCATGCCGACAACGACAGCGGCAAATCTCCATACGCGCGGCCTTGGCCTGAAGCTGGCCAGCGTCATGACCAATGGCCTTCTCTATATCGTGTCACGCAACGATAGAATCGTGGCTTTCGCCGATCTCGAAGGTCAAAGTGTTACCGTACCTTTCCCCAATGACACGCCGGAACTCATCTTCGATGCGGCCCTTGCCCATCATCGGATGACGGGCAAGGTCAAGGTGGAGCGGGCTGGCACGCCGATCGAAGCCGTGCAGATGCTGCTCGCAGGGCGTATCGACACGGCGCTCCTACCCGAACCGGCAGTCTCTGCCGCCATCTTCAAGGCCAGTACCGATGGTATGGTTCTTCACCGCGCCATCGACATGCAGAAGGAATGGGGTACGGTCACCGCAAGTACGCCGGTCATGCCCCAGGCAGGTCTCGCCCTGACGCAAAGCTTCCTGGACGATCATCCGGAACAGACGACCGCGCTTCTTGCGGGACTTGCACGGGCAGCAGTCGAGGTGAACGCCGGTCCGGCAGCGGCTGCCAGCCAGGCCGCATCGGCACTTGAACTCCCATGGCCTGTGCTCGAGGCCTCAATCCCTCACTCGAACCTTGTCGCCATTGCCGCGCGTGATGCGCGCGGATCGATCGAGACATTGCTGAAAGCCGTGGCACAGAGGCATCCCAATATGGTGGGCGGTCGCATGCCTAACGCGTCACTCTATCTGTAAGGTGGGATCATATGGGCCTGGCTTATCGTACGGGAAGGGTGGCGCGCTTTCTCTGGTCCGGCTGGGCGGGTCTCGGCGGCCTTGCTGTCTTTGCGGCCGTTTGGCAGCTTGGAGCCGAAGCCTATGGCAGCTTCGTGTTGCCTGCACCGGCAGAGACGATCCAGACCCTGTTCAAGCTGGCGGCAGATCCCGACAACCGTATGTTGGTGCTGTCAACGAGCCTGAGGGCGCTCGCCGGCTTTTCACTCGCCGCCATGTTTGGAACGATGGCAGGCGTGGTGGCCGGATATCATCCGGCGATCATGCGCCTTGCGCGTCCGCAGGTGACCTTGCTGATCGGCGTCCCGCCGATCGCATGGATCGTCCTTCTGATGATCTGGTTCGGCATGGGGGCAGGAACGGTTATTGCCACCGCAGCTATCGCCGCCTTGCCGCTTGTCTTTGTGGGGGCAGCCGAGGGCATCCAGACACGCGACCGGTCGTTGGAAGACATGGCTCGCATGGCCGGCCTGTCGCCGCTCATCCGTCTGTTCAGAATATCGCTGCGCCAAATGCTGCACTCCCTATTCCCTTCTCTGGTCATGGCCCTCGGCACGGCCTTCAAGGCAACCGTCATGGCCGAGCTTCTGGCCAATGCCGGCGGCATAGGAGGCGCGCTCGCCAATGCCCGATCCGCACTCGACCTGGAAGCAGCCCTTGCCTGGATCCTGCTGTCGGTCATCGCTCTTCTCACGGTCGAATATGGAATTGTCCAACCTTTGCGCGCTGAAGCCGAGGCATGGCGGGAAGCGGGCCAACCCTGGGGCGTGCGCCGATGAGCCTTCTCCAGCTCAAGGCCGTGGGCCACGTCTTTCTCGGCCGCGCCGTCCTCGAACAGGTCAGCTTTCATGTCGTACAAGGGGAAATGGTCGCGCTGGTCGGACCATCCGGTTGCGGCAAGAGCACGCTTGCCCAGATCGCCGCCGGGCTGATTATCCCCCGCCACGGCGAAGTAGCGCGAGGTTATTCACGCTGCGCTTTCGTCTTTCAGGAACCGCGCCTCCTCCCATGGGCGACGGTCGAGGCCAACGTGGCGCTCGGCCTATCTGGCCTCCCATTCGCGCGGTCAGAGCGAAGGGCGAGAATTGCAGCGGCCTGTCATCGGGTGGCCCTGGAGGAAAGCGATTGGCACAAGTTTCCATCGCAGTTGTCGGGCGGCATGCGCCAGCGCACGGCGCTTGCCCGCGCGCTCGTCGGTGAACCCGATTTCCTCTATTTCGACGAGCCCTTCACTGCGCTCGACGCCGCCTTGCGACGACGAATGCAAGATCTCGTTGTCGCCACGGTCCTAGACAACGGCAAGGGCGGGCTCTTCATTACCCATGACATCCATGAAGCGCTGCGGATCTGCCACCGGATCGCGGTTCTGGATCGTCACGGCCAAGGAATACTTGACTGCGTCACGGTTCCCGAGAGGCCCGGAAACCGCAGCGAAAAGATGATCTACGAGACGGCGCGACGGCTCATCTCAGATCATCCGCTGTTTGCTGTCGTGGACGAACATGACGAGCGGAGGCTGGCATGAGTGTGCTTCCAGTCATACGGATACTTTTCTCGGCCGATCTCGCCAGGGCCATGTCCGCCGAAGGTCTGAGGTTGATGTTTCCCCTTGCCGCCTTGCATGCGGCACTGTGGCCGTTTCTCTGGGTGGTCGTTTGGTCTCTCGATCTGCCTTTTGCTTTCTCGTCCCTTAGCGGTCACTGGCACGCGCAGGAAATGCTGGTCGGCTCCTTTGGAGGCGCGCTTTTAGGCTTCCTCACCTCTGCACTGCCAGAATGGACGGACATGCGGCGGATCAGCGGTCGTCCACTCTTCCTGTTTGCGGGCCTCTGGGCCGGCGCACGAGTGCTCGGCTTGCTTGCAGTCGAGAACGGCTGGCTGATCGGCCTGATGTTCGATCAGGCCTGGATACTGTTCCTGCTCGCCTATGCGCTGCGCCTGTCCTGGAACAAGAAGAGCACAGATCTCCTGGGCTTCATCCTGTTTGTCGCCACCTTTGCTGCGGCTGCGGCCACGCTGCGGATCGCAATGGCCTTTGAACTTTACGATCTGTCTGAAAGTGCAATCAGAATTCTTGGGCTCTCGCTTCTAGGCCTGCTGGGTCTCGCCCTTGCCCGCATCACCGTCCCAGTGACCAACCTGATCCTTGATCCGACGGAAAAGACCTCCCCTTACAGACCGCATCCGGGCCGGGTCCATCTCTCAGCGGGGTTGACCATGCTGGTGATCGTGGCAGAGGCAGCCACGCTCTCGGACGCCGTGCGCGGCTATCTGATGTTGGCTGCCGGTGCAGCCTTTCTCGATCGGGTCGCCGAGGGGTTTGTGGGGCCCGAAGGCTTTTCGTTCGAACTTGGCGGTCTTTGGCTGTCGAGTGCGCTGGCTGGCACCGGCCTTCTCATCTGCGGCCTTAGCCTCATTGGCCTGCCTCTGCCCTGGCTGGGTGGGCTGCATCTGGCGCTAATGGGGGGGCTGGGTCTCGGCGTCCTGCAGGTGTTGTCGATTGCAGGCCTGCTCCATACCGGTCAACCGCTGCGCTTTTCGAAGACAACCCGGATAGCGATCCAGCTTCTGGTCCTGTCGGTGCTTCTCCGGATCCTCCCGGAATTCGCGTCGTCCCTCTCCCTGCCCTTCGGCGCTTACGGTCTGACCTCTGCGCTGTTTTCGCTCTCATTTCTCCTTTGGGCCAAGGCCTATATTCCTCTGCTCTGGTCACCGGAAACGGTCGATCAGGAAAGGTGCTGACATGACCAAATTTCCAGGCCCGTCCATCCCACAGCGTCTCCTGTCTGGAGGCTTCCGCCTGTTCTTTCCGGGCAGCGCGCTTTTGGCCGCCGTCTCCATCGCTATCTGGGTCCCGTGGTTCCTCGGCTTCATGCATGTTCCGACCCTCTTGCCCCCGGTTGCCTGGCACCAGCACGAGCTCCTCTTCGGCTTTGTCCCGGCCGTGGTAGCAGGGTTTCTTCTCACCGCCGTGCCGAACTGGACCGGCAGGCCCGGTTTGAAGGGCATACCGCTTCTGGCGTTGTTTCTTCTCTGGGTCGCCGGGCGGCTGACGATCAGTTTTTCAGAATGGACCGGCATGCTCGGCGCGACACTCGTTGCGCTGGCCTTCCTGCCAGTGCTCGCCATCTTCGTTCTGAAAGAACTTGTCGCTGCCTCGAACCAACGCAACTACAAGATCGTCGCCGTTCTCGCGCTCCTCAGCGCCGCTCAGATGCTTTTCCATCACGAGATCGAGCGCTACGGTCGCGTCGAAATGGCCGACCGTCTGGCGCTGTCTGCGATCCTCATCCTCATCTCTCTGGTTGCAGGGCGCATTATTCCGGCATTTACCGGCAACTGGCTGAAGGCGAACAATCCAGGGCGGCTGCCGCAGAATTTCGCCCCTTTCGATCTCGCCGTCATGATCCTTGGAAGCCTTTCAATGGCGATGTGGATCGCTGTCGGCGGCGGTCTTGAAAGCCTCCGGTTTCCCACGGGACTGCTGATGCTTGTCGCCAGCCTTGCTCATCTCGTGCGACAGGCAAGATGGTGCCCCGAGCGCACGCTCGGGGAGCCCCTCGTGACCATCCTGCATGTCGGCTATCTCTTCATTCCCTTAGGCTTTTTGCTGACCGGCCTGTCGATGCTGTTGGACCACTCCGGCTCCGCTTCGGCAGGCATCCACGCCTGGACGACAGGTGGGGTCGGGGTCGTGACACTGGCGGTGATGACCCGCGCCACGAGAGGCCATACGGGCCAGGCGTTGACGTCCCCGCACTCAACAACCTGGCTCATCTATGCACCAATCATCCTCTCGGCACTGCTGAGGATCCTGGTCGCAATTTGGCCGCAGCACACCATGCTGCTATTGCCGATCGCAGGCCTTGCCTGGATCGTGGCATTCCTGGGTTACGTGGTCTTCTACATGCCGTTGATAGCGCGAAGGGGATAGGAGGGAGCCATGAGCGCCCTCACCCTCTCCACTCCGGTATCAAGGGTGCGTCCGTCAACCCGAGCAGATCCACGGCACGAGCCGCAATATGAGCGACGAGATCCTCCACGCTCGCTGGATTGCGGTAGAAAGAGGGGACTGGCGGCATCACCACGGCCCCCATCTCGGTCACCGCCACCATGTTGCGCAGGTGCCCGAGGTGAAGCGGCGTTTCGCGGGCAAGGAGAACCAGCCTGCGACGCTCCTTGAGCTGCACATCGGCGGCGCGAGTGAGAAGATTGTCTGTGATCCCGGTCGAGATCGCGGCAAGAGACCGCATCGAACAAGGGGCGACGATCATACCGGCCGTGCGGAACGATCCGCTGGCAATCGATGCACCGATATCGCTTTCCGAATGGAAATGGGTGGCGAGCCCGATCAGCCGCCCCAGCGCCTCGTTGCCCGCCTCATGTGCGATTGTCCGGCGCGCTGCTGACGTGACGACTAGATGCAGTTCCACATCATCCATGGCCGCCAGGAGCCGGCCGACCTGAAGACCGATCGCCGCCCCCGAAGCACCCGATATGCCGAGAATGACACGCCTCATCATGGCTCAACTTCGCTTGTCTTGAGGGATCCAAGTCCAAGTTCGCGCCAGATCGCATCGACGCGCGCCGAGACCTCCGGCGTCATTTGCAGCACGCGGCCCCATTCCCGATCGGTTTCTGCGCCAAGCTTGTTGGTGGCATCGAGACCGAGCTTTCCACCTAGCCCAGGCTTGGGAGAGGCAAAATCGAGGTAGTCGATCGGTGTGTTATCCACCACCACCAGATCGCGGGAGGCGTCGAACCGCGTGGAAAGCGCCCAGATGACATCGCTCCAGTTTCTGACGTCAACATCGGCATCGACCACGATGATGAGCTTGGTGTAGCTGAACTGCGGCAGCATCGACCAAAGCCCGAGCATGATCCGGCGGGCTTGCCCCGGATAGCGCTTGTCGATCGAGACGACGATCGCCCGGTAGGAACAGGCTTCTGGAGGCAGATAGAGATCGACAATCTCTGGAAACTGGCGCTTCACGAGGGGAAGGAAGAGAGCATTCATTGCCTCTCCGAGCACAGAAGGTTCATCTGCGGGGCGCCCCGTAAAGGTCGACAAATACACGGGATCTCGGCGCATCGTCATCGCGCTCAAGGTCATGACGGGAAACGGCTCTACGGAATTATAGTAGCCCGTGTGATCGCCATAGGGACCCTCAAGTGCGGTGTCCGCGATCGAAACGGCCCCCTCCAGAACGATTTCTGCAGTGGCTGGAATATCAAGGGGCTGGGTGAGCGCCCGCACCACATGGGCGCGCTTTCCTCTGAGCACACCGGCGAACGAAAGCTCGCTCATTGTCTCGGGCAGCGGCATGACGGCGGAGAGGATTGTCTGCGGATCAGCGCCGATCACGACCGCAATGGGCATATCCTGCCCCACCGCCTGCCACTGCCGAAAGTGTTTTGCAGCACCACGATGGGCAAGCCAGCGCGTGATCAATCTCTTGCGATCCAGCGCTTGCAGCCGGTAGACGCCGACATTGACATCCCTGGGGTCGGAGGGCGATGCGGTGACGACAAGCCCCCAGGTGATGAGCGGTGCCGGTTCGCCCGGCCAGCACCACTGGATCGGCAGTCGGTTGAGATCAACGGCCTCGCCTTCGAACACGATATCCTGGCATTCGGCGTGAGAAACCCTGCGGCATCCCAGCGCCATGGCGGAGCGAAGCACAGGCAGTTTCTTCAGGGCATCCCGGAGCGACGCCGGCGGCCTCGGTTCGCGCAATTCGGCAAGAAGATCCGCGAGATCGCCGATCTTGCCGCTAGGAATGCCATAGCCAAGTTCGATCCGCTCGCGCGTGCCGAACAGATTGGCAAGCAGCGCTATCTCTGACACTGCACCATCCGACCGGACCGGGCGCTCAAAGAGCAAGGCCGGGCCTCCCTCTGCCAGGACGCGCCTGTGGATTTCGGTAATCTCATGAACAAGGCTCACCGGCTGCGCGACGCGGAGAAGTCGTCCCCGCTTTTCCAGTTCGGTCATGAAAGCTTGAAGACCGTCGTAGCGACGAGGCGGTGCGTTCTGTGTCATGCGGACCGCTATGACCTGTGAATTCGGTTGCGTCTTTGCGCTGGAGCAATCTGGATTGTCGGCCGTTCCCATAGGTTTGCGCCGGTTCAAACCACTCAAATTGGCGCAATGCAGATAACATCCATTCTGGCTCTCCCGCTGAAAGCCGTGCCGCTCATGCCTCTCGTGTCAATTGAGCTCGTGGCAAGTCGCCTCTTCAAGCTCTTACTCTCGGCTCATGGCGACATGTTCGAGCGCCTTGGCACATACAAGAGCAACCGCTTCTCATTTGCTCCGACTGATCTGCCACTCAACTTCCTGATCGAGCCTCACCTCCTCCGTCTCAAGGTGGTGCGCAAAGGCGATACCTTCACAGCGGATGCGGGTGTCGAGGCCCCGCTGGTCATGCTGCTGGCACTCCTTGAGGGGCGTTGTGATGCTGATGCGCTATTCTTTTCCCGCGACCTGAAGGTGATCGGGGACATGGAGGCCATGCTTGCGATGAGAAACGCACTCGATGACTGCGATATCGACCTTCCGCGTGATCTCGCGCGGATCGGAGGACCGGTCGCGCCCATCGTTCACAGGCTGGCCGAGGAAATCCGACGCCAGTCGCTTAAGGGGATCCAGTGATGGAACTGATCTGTCCGGCAGGAACGCCAGCCGCCTTTCGTGAAGCCGTCGATGCAGGCGCTGACGCGGTCTATTGCGGCTTCCGCGACGAGACCAATGCCCGCAATTTCCCCGGCCTCAATTTCAGCCGCGACGAGCTGCAGGACGCAATTGCCTATGCCCGCAAGAAAGGCTGCATGACATTCGTCGCACTCAACACCTTCATGCGGGCTGGCGACGAAGAGATCTGGTATGGAGCGGCGGCCGACGCGGTAAGGCTCGGCGCCGATGCGCTGATCCTGGCCGATTTCGGCCTCATGGCCCATGTCAGGGAACACTATCCAGAGCAGCGCTTGCATGTTTCGGTCCAGGCGTCTGCTTCCAATCCCGAAGCGATCAATTTTCTCGTCGAAGCCTTCGACGCAAAACGGGTCGTCTTGCCGAGAACGCTGACGATCGGCGACATTGCCCGCATTGGTCGCAAGGTCAAATGCGAGATCGAGGTCTTTGTTTTCGGGGGGCTTTGCGTCATGGCCGAGGGACGCTGCTCGCTCTCCTCCTACGCCACCGGCAAATCGCCCAACATGAACGGCGTCTGCTCCCCGGCGAGCCATGTGCGGTACCGACAGGACGGCTCCGACATGGTGTCGGAGCTCGGCACTTATACGATCAACCGGTTCAGCCATGGGGAGGCCGCCGGCTATCCCACACTGTGCAAGGGACGCTTCGACATCGGCGATGCGCGTGGCTACGCCTTCGAAGACCCCGTGTCCCTCGATGTCATGGGTGAAATCGAAGCCTTGAAGGATGCCGGCGTCTCTGCCTTGAAAATCGAAGGACGCCAGCGCGGCAAAGCCTACGTGGCCGAAGTCGTATCAACGCTGCGCCAGGTACTCGCAACCGCCCCCTCGGGGCGTGGCCCGTTGTTGGCCCGGCTGAGGGCGCTGAGCGAAGGGCAGAAGACCACGGTCGGCGCCTATGATAAGCGCTGGAGATGAGCATGACTGAACTGACACTGGGCCCCGTCTACTATCTCTGGGACGGCCCGAAATGGCGGGATTTCTATTATCAGATCGCAGACGAAGCGCCCGTGGATCACATTATCCTCGGCGAGACTATCTGCTCCAAACGGCAGCATTTCATCGAGCCATACTTGGCAGACGTGGTGGAGCGCCTGGAACGGGCGGGAAAGTCGGTGGCCTTTTCCTCGCTGGCGCTAATCACCTTGGAGCGAGAAAGTCGGATCGTGAAAGAGCTGATCGAGACGTCGGACTACCCCATCGAGGTAAACGACCTCTCCGCCATCGGCCTGATCAAGGGCCGCCGGCACCTCGTCGGACCCTTGGTCAATGTCTATAATGGCCCAACCGCGCGCTTGCTAGCACAACGGGGGGCAGACCGTATCTGTCTTCCGCCGGAACTTCCCTTTAGCTCGATCGCCAGGATCGCCGCCGACGCGCCGGATGTGGCTCTCGAAGTGATGGTATTCGGTCGCATGCCGCTTGCCATATCGGCTCGCTGCGCCCATGCCCGTTCCAAGGGCAGGATCAAGGACAACTGCCAGTTCGTCTGTGGCGAGGAGCCGGACGGCCTGTCAATCAGGACACTCGATCGCCAGTCATTCCTGGTGCTCAATGGCGTGCAGACAATGTCGCATACGTGCCAACTCCTGCTCAGCGAACTTAAGGACTTGCAAGAGGCCGGGGTCAATGCCTTCCGTCTCTCACCACAGGACTGCGACATGGCGCGCATCGCCGCCATCTTCCACGAAACGCTGTCGGGCAGCATGGAACCCCAAGAGGCCGTCGAACTGATCGGGCATACTTATCCCAAAGCCAAGTTCTCCAACGGCTTTCATCACGGGCGAGAGGGAGCTGGCTGGGTATCGCAGGCGAAAAGCAATGCCCATGCGCCATAACGCGCGAGGGAGTGCGAGCACATCTTGTTTGCGAAAGCGCAACGACCAGATAGGCATTCCTCACCATAGTCGGCACCACAGCGATCACGCATTGAAGCGCAAAGCAAGGTGAACTCGATGGAACTTTACGCAAGCCAGACGGTCGGAAAGATTGCGACCTCCCTCCCCGGTGCAGCCGCACTTTTCCGCCGTCACGGCATCAGTTTCTGCTGCGGTGGCTCAGATAGCATCGAGGTTGCGGCTGAAGCCGCAGGACTCTCGCCGGAAACCCTGGTGGACGAATTGCAGGGCCTTGTCGACGCCGCCTCGACAGAAGCACCGGATGGAACTGCCGATCTGATCAAGCACCTCAGGACACGCTACCACGACACCCACCGCGCAGAACTCATCTCGCTGATCCCGCTTGCGGCAAAGGTCGAGCGGGTGCATGGCGACCACCCCGATGCACCGATCGGCCTGGCAAATCTGCTGGAGCGCATCCAGAGCGACCTACACAGCCACATGCATCGCGAGGAGCTCATGCTCTTCCCGCTCATGGAACGCGGCGACCATCAAGCTCTGACGAGACCCATCGAACAGATGCGCCACGAACATGACGTAGAGGCCGGGCATCTGGCAGAACTCGAGCACGTGACAGGCGGATTTCATCTGCCGGACGGCGCATGCAATTCATGGCGCGCGCTTTACGCAGGGGCGAAGAAATTCGCCGACGATCTGGTCCAGCACATGCATCTGGAAAATGAAGTCCTCTTTCCACGCTTTACCGGCGGGACCCTCTAAAACAAACCTATCGAGGATGAGGGATCATGCGGAAGAACCGAAAGCCGGACCGAGGTATAGACCGCGACAGGTTTCATTCTCCAGTCGTTTTTAGATCGCGGCGTGAGCGAGCCTGTGACACCATCTGCGACATGCATGAATGCGTAATCAGTGGCTGCGCCGGACCCGAGGCGGTCGCCTATCTCATGGAACGACTGCTGTCACTTGATCCTCGATATACAGGCGGCAGGCGATGATCGGCCCGTCATGCCATCCGCTCAATTGCGCCTGGAGTTTGCGCGTAAATGTGCAGTTCGCGCTTCAAATCCCCATCAAACCTGCGTTGGATTGACGCACGCTGAGGTTTATTTGTTCGACGCTTGGCATTCGTCAAACCGAGCCAGAATGCGTTAGGCGGGTTTTTACCTCATCACCTCAATTCTCGCTAAAATCACATCGTATCATGATGTTACGATATTCGGCATGATGCCCCAGCTCAGGACAACCTGTAAGATGCGCATCACCGACTTTTCGATCAGCAAACGCCTCTGGCTAGCGATCATGATCCCCCTGGTTGCAGCACTCACCCTTGCCTCGATGGAGTTTCTAAGCTTGTGGGGTTCCTACCGGCAGATGCAGACCGTCGTCAAAGTGAGCGAGAACATCGCGGCGATGGGCGAGCTGATCCACGTCCTTCAAGGAGAGCGGGGACACAGCGCTGGATACATCGGATCAAAGGGCAGGACGGACAAGCAACCGCTTGTGACGGCGCGTCAGTCGACGGATGCGGCTCTGGCAAAATTGCCAGATCTCGCTGATGCCTTGGCGGAATTCAAAAACGCGGAGCTTACCCGTCGCTGGAGCTTCGTGCAGGACACATTGAAAAGCCTCGCCGACACAAGACGATCTATAGACAATCTGTCCTTCACCGGAAAACAGTGCTTCGACTTCTATAGCGGCCTGATCGGTGAGCTCTCGGGCCTCGCCTCGGAACTGTCCCTCCAGGGTGTCGGGTCGAGGATCGCGGCCGAAATGATTGCCTATAACCTGCTCATGCAGGCAAAGGAGATCGCAGGCCAGGAACGCGCAATCGGCAACACCTTCATCACCTCAGGCAACATTGACCCCGAGCGCATCGCTCCCTTTGCCCGCATGGCTGGCGCGCAGAATGTGTTGATCGATAATTTCCTCGCCCTGCAACAGAAGGAATGGCAATCCGCCTACGCTTCGCAGCTATCCATTCCCGCATCGAAGGAGATCGAAGCCACGCGGTCGACCTTGATTGGGATTGGTTCAACAGCGGCCAGTGATTTGAGTGCTGATCGCTGGTTTGCAGCCGCCAGTCAGCGCATTGACGCAATGAAGGCTCTGGAGACGGCAAGCCTCGAACGTCTCGCCAGCGAGGCACGCGCCATCGCCGCAGCCGCATTCACTCGCCTCGGAACGGTTTTGATCCTTTGCATCGCCGGGGCCATTCTGGTCATTACCTTGTCGATGTTCCTGGCAGGAACCATCAGCCGTCCTCTGAAGGCACTCGTCAATTCAATGCGCAGATTGGCGGAGGGCTACCTCGAACCTACCGGGCAATCTGCCGACCGTAAGGACGAAGTCGGAGACATGGTCAAAGCGGTAGAAGTCTTTAGACTTGCCGCCATCCGCAATCGCGAACTGGAGCTTGAGGCAGAGCGTGCGCGCGAACAGGCCGAACGCGACCGAGTTGACATGCAAATCGCAGCAGAGGCAGAGGCCGAAGCGCGTGTGAACAAGGCGACGGGAACGCTGGCCCAGGCCTTGAGGAAACTTGCTGCTGGCGACCTTCTTTGCGAGGTGAACGAAGCCTTCGCACCGCAGTTCGAAGACCTTCGCCATGACTTCAATCGCTCGGTGGTGCAGTTGCGGCGAGCGTTGGTTGGTGTTGGCCAATCGGTCAAGACCGTCACCGGCGGAGCATCCGAAGTTTCTTCAGCATCGGATGACCTGTCGAAGCGCACCGAGCAGCAGGCCGCCTCGCTTGAAGAGACGGCCGCTGCACTCGAACAGATCACAGCAAATGTGACAGCCACGTCCAGACGCTCAGATTTGGCCCGCAGCGTGACGAAGCGCGCACGCGAAAGGGCAAATCGATCAGGTGAAGTGGTACGAAACGCCGTGGCGGCGATGGACAAGATAGAGCAGGCATCGAGCCAGATCAGCCAAATTATCGATGTGATCGACCAGATTGCCTTCCAGACAAACCTGCTCGCTCTCAATGCGGGCGTCGAGGCAGCCCGCGCCGGCGAGGCCGGCAAAGGGTTTGCCGTGGTTGCGCAGGAAGTCCGGGAGCTGGCACAACGTTCGGCACAGGCAGCCCGGGAAATCTCAGGACTGATCGGTAATTCTGAACTAGCTGTTCGGCAAGGCGTTGAGCTGGTTTCCGAGACCGGTACCGGACTGGCCGAGATTGACGAGCTCGTGCAGGAAGCAGCAAGCCATGTGGATGCCATCGCCATTGCAGCCCAGGAACAGGCGGCCGGCCTTTCGCAGGTCAATGTCGCGGTGAACCATCTGGATCAATCGACACAACAGAACGCGGCCATGGTGGAAGAGATGAACGCTGCTGGCGCAGCCTTAGCCAGCGAAAGCGCCACTCTTCAGAGCCTGCTTCTTGGCTTCCGTTTGACCTCACCTTCCGACGGCAACGTCGTGCCAGAAAGAATGAGGGCCTGAGTCGACGGAGGGACGGACGACGGCGGTGCGCAGCCGACATTCATGGCGTTCGTAGCTCCCCGCGCAGGCTCTATCTTGCAGATGCCATCAAACTTCTGCTCTGGCGATCCCTCGGGCCATCGCGGCGATGAGGTCGGTTCTGGTGACAATACCGATGAGTTTGCCGTATTCCAGAATGGGTACGGCATCGACATCTGTATCGCCCATCAAAGGCAGCAAGGCTCCGAGCGGCGTGTTTGCAACAGCGCGAGGGACCGTGACACTCATGATGTCGATTGCGAGGACTGGTTTATCCCTTTCGGGGTCGATCAGCCTTCGCAGAGCGGGGATGAGACCTCGATCAAGACGAAGTGCGTCTTCTCTTGCCCGGCTGATGAGATGCCTCTGGAAGATAATGCCAAGAAATCGCTGTTCATCGTCGACTACGGGCAGCGATGTGAAACGATGGCGCCGGAAGAGATCCGCGACCGTGCCCAAATCTGTGTTTGCCTTCACGGTGATCAGGTTCGAGGACATGATAGCGCCCGCAGTTGGAGTGCCGGTGTGGTGCGCTGCTGCCTGGAGCTCTGCTGCACCGATAAGGCGTGCCAAATCTTCAACGCCGAGGTTGAATGACTGTCGATAGCGTTGAAGGATGTCGCTTAGCTCAGCCTCGGAGAGGCCCAGCCGTTCGACGGCAATCCTATCCGCTGTGCCGTGCCTGTTTTGCTGGTCAAATTGACGAAATGGATAGCGACGCCCTGTGAGCCTGGCATAGGCGATCGCAATCAGGACGAGGCTTGCAGTGCCCGTCGCAATCGGCGCAAGCGCGAACCAGAAGCCAAGGTGCTCCACAGCTTCCGGGCTCATGGCAGCCGTCATGGCCACTGCTCCTGCCGGCGGATGAACTGCCCGCAGCATGATTGTCACAAAGATCGCAATCGAAACAGCAAGGCCGATCCGTAACGTCGGCTCGTGGAAGAACAGCGAGATTGCAACGCCAACAAGAGCCGCGACAGTATTGCCGATGACAGCAGACCATGGCTGAGCAAGCGGACTGTTGGGAACGGCAAACACAAGAACGGCAGTCGCGCCCAGCGGTGCGACGAGGTAGAGGCCATTTTCGAGATCGACGCCGGGAGACAGCAAGAAATAACCGGAGAGCCAAAGCCCGATGAAAGCTCCAAGGCCCGCGCGCAGAGCCTCCATTGGAGCCGTGCCAGTCACTGCCGGCCCAAATGAACGTAAGAACTGCAATTGAATATTCCCGATCGATCGAGAGCACAAACTTTCAGCAAATGATCAGAATTTCAACCGGCCACCAGCGCTCCGAGCCACCGTAATTCGAAGATGGGGCCATATGCCGTCCATGGGACAGGTTTAAGGGCCAATTCCGCTCCTTAGAAGCTGTGTGACCTCGCGCTATTGACGTGATGAGCTCAGTCTTGAATCCTTGGGGCGGATGCCCTGCTTTCAGTGATGCTCATCCGTAGTGCTCTTGAACGGATACGAACCGCCGACCCGCCATCACGTCGGATGCATGCAGGCAGGAAAACGAGGCAGATCAAGCATCTGGTTTAGTTGAGATGTCCGGAAAGGGGCCGGGTGCCGACTGGCGGCTTTGGAGCACTTGACCGCGAAAGCGGATGCCCGTCGATTAGCCGGCGAGCGCGGGCGATAAGCCTACAGAGACCGGTAGGCGTCTCGCGCGTCAACAGACGTTGAACATGTCCCAGCGGTTCACAAGCCATTGTTTGAGGGACGGGCAAAGACTTTGCATTTCTGACAGACTACCTTCGATTGCAGGCCGCATTTAATGGGATATAGTCGGACTCTGGAGGGGCAATGCACATCGAATTTGTTGAAATTGGAAATTTCAGAAAGCTGATTTCGACGAGAATTGGACTGTCGGCTGACAAGACTGTTTTCGTTGGCGCAAATAACAGCGGAAAGACCTCGGCAATCACAGCGCTGCGTTACTTTCTCGTCGATCGCGAACGTAGCAGCTTTTGCTTCAACGATTTCACGCTGTCCCATTGGCCGGGCATTGACGCGATGGGGGCTGATTGGGAGGCGGCCCACGTTGCTCAGCACGCGTTGCCAGAACCGGAATGGGATGCGTTTCTACCCTTTCTCGACGTTTGGATGCAGGTGGAAGAAAACGAGGTCCACTACGTTCAGGGCATCTTGCCGACGCTGGATTGGGCGGGCGGCCGCCTTGGGGTTCGCGTCAGGTACGAACCAAAGGATCGATTGCAACTCCAGAAGGACTATCTAACGGTGCGTGCCGATGCCCGCGATCTGCAAACGGCGGGCGCCGCGCTTGCCGAAGAAAAAGGTCAGGATGCGGCGCAGTTTCAGGTCGCGATTTGGCCGCAGACTCTGGTCGAATTTCTGCAACGCCGCGTCACGCGCTACTTCACGATCCACACTTACGTGCTGGACCCGACGGCGTGCGTTGATCCGCTGCACGGTCGGGCTCAGCCTCAGCTCCTGAACGGCAGCGAGCCCATTGATGGCGACCCATTCAAGGGCCTTATTCGGATTGACGAGATAAGCGCGCAGCGCGGCTTTGGCCACGCCGGCGAAAGCAACGTCGACGAAGGCGAAGCGTCAGTAGCAGGCTCAACGTCTCGCAAACTGTCGTCCCAGCTCCGGCAATACTACACGAGCCACCTTGATCCATATGAGAGCCCGGATGCCAAAGACCTTCTTGCGCTCAAGGCAATCGAGGAAGCCCAAGAGGCATTCAATGTACGTCTCAGCGATGGCTTTGAAAGCCCGCTCAAAGAAATGCACACGCTTGGCTATCCCGGCGTAACAGATCCCAAAATCAATATCTCAACGCGCCTGAGGCCCGTCGAGGGCCTCAACCACGACACCGCCGTGCGATTTGTCGTGCCGATGCAGTCGGGCGGCGCTTCAATCCAATTGTATCTGCCCGAAGATTCCAACGGTCTCGGCTATCAGAACCTCATTTCCATGGTGTTTCGCCTGATGGCGTTTCGCGACAGCTGGATGAGGGTTGGAAAAGCCCAAAGCAAGGCGTCCGATGACGCCATTATTCCTCCGCTACATCTTGTCTTGATCGAAGAGCCCGAGGTGCATTTGCACACACAGGTGCAACAGGTTTTTATCCGGCAGGCCCATAAAATACTTCGAAATCACGACCTGCTGCGGGACAGTTTGAATTTCGTGACGCAAATGGTGGTGAGCACCCATTCGAGCCACATTGCCCACGAATGCCACTTTGACTCGCTGCGCTACTTCCGACGGCTCCCGGCCAGCGAGCATGCTATCCCAACATCGTGCGTGGTGAACGTCGGTGAGGCTTTCGGCGGCGAGCAAGAAACCAAGCGCTTCGTGACCCGTTACTTAAAAGTCACCCATTGCGATCTGTTTTTTGCCGACGCAGCCGTGCTGATCGAAGGACCAGCCGAGCGCATTCTCGTTCCGCATTTCGTGAACTCTCATAACGAGTTTAATAAGCTAGCCGAGAGCTACATCACCTGGCTCGAAATCGGCGGGAGCCATGCCCACAAGCTACGGAGCCTCATCGAGAAGATCGGGCTGACAACGCTTGTCGTGACCGATATCGATTCTCAGGACACGATGGCATTGAGTGCGGTTCCCGCACGTGGGGCAAACTACACCACACGCAACCACACGCTTAAAACGTGGTGGCCCGAGATTGAGGAATTGGATGCGCTGCTGGACAAGCCCGAGGCCGAGAAATCCAAGTACTATGCTGCAGAACAATTTACGCTCCGCGTTGCGTACCAGTGTCCTATCGAGATCGAATTCAAGGGTGCCGTATCGGAGGCATTAGCCTATACGCTGGAAGACGCGATCGTGGTCAGCAACATCGAGTTGTTCGCCACACTTCCAGGTACCGGTCTCATTGCAAAATTCCGAACAGCTATCGCCGATAGTGTGGATTTCGCGGCGCTGAGCACGGCCATGAAAGATGCCTTGAAGGGCGGCAGCAAAGCGGAGTTCGCACTCGACCTTCTTGAGATCGACAACCCCAGCGATCTGAAACCTCCCAAATACATTCGCGAAGGCTTGCTATGGCTGGCCTCACAGCTTGAGCAGAAGCAGACCGAATTGGGGCTTGTCGCGATAGCGCCGTCAGAAGCTGAGGCAATCGCCGATGTCGACTCTGGCAATGGGGATGCCGCATGAAAGTCGAGAACGCTCCAGTCGATTCGAATGTCACGCACGACGATGGAGTTGAGGACGAAATCGCGTCGTATCTTGACCTGGAAAACCCCACGAGTTTCTTCTTGTTCGCCGGGGCTGGCTCCGGGAAAACCCGGTCACTCGTCAACGCGCTTCGGCACATCGCGACAAATTACCGAGATACGCTTCGCCTGCGGGCAAGGCATGTCGCGGTCATCACCTACACGAACGCCGCCTGCGACGAGATCACGCGTCGGATGGAATACGATCCGCTCTTCGTCGTCAAAACTATCCATAGTTTTGCGTGGTCGCAAATTCATTGGTACAACTCAGATATACGAGAATGGCTGCGCACCAATCTTCAAGCGGAAATTGCAGATTTGACGGCCGAAGAGGCCAAGGGCCGCGCCGGCACGAAGGCGTCCGCTGCGCGGCTAGCGTTGATTGAGTCGAAGCAGCGCCGTCTTGCCCGGCTCGATGAGATCAAGGCTTTCACATACAATCCCAATAGCGATAACCGTGAACGCAACGCTCTCAATCACATTGAAGTCATCAAGATTTTCGCGACTTTCCTGCTTGAGAAGTCGCTGATGCAGCGCATGTTTGTCGAGAAATATCCATTCCTGCTGATCGACGAGAGTCAGGACACGAACAAGACGCTGATCGACGCCCTCCTAACGGTTCAACAGGCGCACGCGAGCCGCTTCTGCTTGGGGCTCATCGGCGACACGATGCAGCGCATTTACCTGGACGGCAAAGAGAAGATCGAAAGCGCGTTACCGCCGGGCTGGGCAATGCCCGAGAAGGTGCTGAATCATCGCTGTCCGAAGCGCATTGTGCGCCTTATCAACGCCATTAGATCGGGCGCAGACGATCAGGTTCAGGAGCCTCGGGACGACGCGATTGAAGGATGGGCGCGACTATTCGTCTTCCCTGTCGATACGCTGGACAAGCCCACGATGGAGGATGGGGTTCGCGCCTATATGGCCGCTCTCACCGATGATGCGGGTTGGAGTGACCGCGACCAGTGTAAGATTCTCACGCTTGAGCACCACATGGCCGCGAAGCGAATGGGGTTTGAGCAACTATTTGAGGCGATTGCGCCGGTCGCGGCGTTCCGCACCGCGTTTCTCGATGGCAGTTTCGCGCCGAGCAGATTTTTTACGCACAGCATTCTTCCGCTGGTTACGGCAACGCAACGGGGCGATAAGTTCCTAGCGACTAAAATCATACGTGAGACATCGCCGCTGTTGAGCAAGGACAAGCTCAAAGGCTCGGAAAAGCCGATGGATCAACTGCGCACCGCACAGGCGGCAATCGATAGCCTTATGTCGCTCTGGGCAAACGGCGAGCCGACTTGCGGCGCCGTTCTGGAAAATGTTTCTAGCACCAATCTCTTTGTTGTGCCGGACGGCCTCAAAGCCGCCCTGGCCGCATCGAGCGCCGAGCCGGTCGTTTCCGAAGACGACGAAGAAGCTGATCCGGTCGGCGAGAATATCGCCGCGCTGCTGACCTTTCTGGATTGTCCGTTTTCGATGATCGCGCCCTATGCCTCTTACGTGGCGCACGAGGCCTCTTTTGATACCCATCAGGGGGTCAAGGGACTCGAATTTGATCGCGTCATGGTTCTTTTGGACGACGGCGACGCGCGCGGCTTTCTCTTCGGATACGACAAGCTTCTGGGAGCCAAAGCGCCGAGCGCGAGCGATTTAAAGAATGCGGAAGAGGGTAAGGACTCTTCCCTCGATCGCACGCGACGGCTGTTTTACGTAACCTGCAGCCGAGCCAAGTCCAGCTTGGCACTCGTGGCGTATTCGACCGATCCCAGCGCAATGAAAGAACATGTGACCAAGTCTGGCCTTTTCAACGAGGATGAGGTCTATCTTGGTCTGCCGACATAGAGTGAGAAGGTCGAACGTCGCTCAATGGCTTGAGCAGGTACTACCCCAATCAAAAAGTTATGTGAGCTGGATGAACGGCAACTTTTGGGAGCGTGCGTCGGGGACCTTATCGGCTACAATGAAGGCGCGAAACGGAAACAATTTCCGCAACGGGGCCGGAAGCGGACTGTCCGATGTTGGGGCGTCCAAGGGCTAAGCGGACGATGAAGGATCTGGTCACGTTGACCGAGTTCCGCCCCAACCCGGTCGTTGGCGATCGAATGCTATGGCGCAGCTTCGCGCCTTCACTTCGATATTTGGCAGCATGAAACAACACTGATAGTCGCTCGACTTGCGCACGCGCCGAGTGCAGTTCAGTGGACTATTTCACAAGTGAGTTCGTTACCGAAACCGATGGTTCGCAGGTGATGAGCGATATGCAGGAGAAGGTAGTCGCGCTTGCCATAGCGCTCGCAGATCTCATTGACTTGTTCGCTGATGGCCCCCCTCAGCGTTTCAGGCACCTCGAACTCCACGATGACATGCGCTTCGCGACCAATCGCGTAAACTGGACAACCTGTAGCCAAAAGCTCCTCTACGAAGGCAGGCATCTGATCCTCAGTCATGAATCATGGACCCTAGGACACGGCGGCAAACTTTGTTGTCAAGCCGTCAGCCGACCTAGCGGCCAGCTCGGTTATCGGTGATGGAATCCCGAAAAAGTACCCTTGTGCAATGTCACATCCGAGTGTTCTCAAAACTTCGAGCTGATCGGCGTTTTCGACACCTTCTGCAACGACCTTGTGTCCAAGACCATGGGCCATTGCGATAACGGATGACACTATGATCCGGCTATCATGGCTGGTGGCGATGTCCTGAACCAGTGAGCGGTCGATCTTCAGGAAATCGTAAGGGAGCTTGCAGAGCTGTGCCAAGTTCGAAAACCCGGTTCCGAAATCGTCGATAGCCACTTTGAACCCTGCGGCCCTTAGCGCCTCAAGATGCTGACGAGCCTTGTCAAGATCCAGCATCGCAACCGACTCAGTCACCTCCAACTCCAGATCGCTTGGCTTGATGCCACGAGACACAACATAGGAGGAGAGCTTCTCGGCGAAGTTTTCGTCTGCGAACTGGGTTGGGCATACATTAACAGCTACCCGTGCTGGCAATCCTGGGTTACTCAGTTCACCCACATCTTGCGCAACAATCGACATAACCTTGCGACCGATCCGCTCCAGTCCGTCACCAGCGGCGGCGACATCTAGAAAGCTGCCCGGATACAGCAGTCCCCGTGTGGGATGCGCCCATCTGACCAGAGCTTCATAGCTTTCGACTTCACCAGATTTGAGGTCGATTTTAGACTGGTAGTGAACAACCATCTCGTCGTTGTCTATCGCATGGACGAAATCTCGCTCAAGCTCTGCACGGTCAATAGCCTTTTCGCGCATCAGGTCATCGAAGACTGCATAGGTTCCGCGTCCTCGGCTCTTGGCCTCGTACATTGCCATGTCGGCATTTTTCAGCGTGTCGGCACGAGATATGCCCTCGCCGAGTGCTGCAATACCCACGCTCGCACCAATCTGGATTCGCCTTTGGCCGATAAGGAACGGATCAGCCAAAGCATCGATCAGTTGTTGAGCAATTTGGTTGATCTCCTGTTGGCTATTTTCACCCGTCACCAGGACAACAAATTCGTCCCCGGCGAAGCGAAAAAGGAGCCGGCACCCGGGCGATGCGACATCAACAGTATCTGGGGTGAGGCAAAGATTCACATTCTCGGCGGTAATCTGGAGACCATCGACCAGCATTCTGAAGGACGCCATCTGGAGCAGCTTGTCTCCTATCTGGTGGCCGTAGAGATCGTTGACCTGCTTGAAGCGGTCGAGGTCGATAAACAGGATATGCCCGGATAGCTTCTCGGGTCTCTCAAGGAGCTCGTTAAGCACCGCGCGATTGGGAAGACCTGTTATGCCGTCTTCGTAAGCCAGCGTATTGATTTTGGAGACATTGTCGTTGAGCCGCGCCACCATTTTTCGGAAGCTCTCAGCCAGGCCTCCGACTTCGCATCGGCAATCCACCGTCACAACGGTTTCATAGTTGCCCGAAGCGATGGCTTCTGTGCTCGCCTTCAGGTTCTGAATCGGACGGGTCAACCGCCCGGTCATGTAGTAAGTGAAGCTAGAGGCGGCAGCAATCGAGGCCACGAGCTTGGCATACCCGACTGCGGTCAACGAGTGAGAAGTCTCAGCATCTTGGTATTCCAGAAGGTAGAACACCAGTGCGGCAATCAGGGAGCTAAACACGCCGATCATTATGGTGAATCTAACACGCAGGCTATTCAGGCCATGCCCCAGGATTCGCCCTGTAATCAGTTCGGTGTCAACTTCCATCACTGCACACTCTCCATGAATGGCTTGGCGGACCGATTTTGATCGGCCCGCCAGACTAAGTCTTACCCTTCCGGAAGCCTAGAAATCCTCCCACGCCTCGTTCTTTACTGCGGTATTGCCTCTGACGGCTGTGGCAACCCGATTAATCAGCCTACGGGCTGGCGATGAAACGGAGGCGTTCGCGGAGGCAACTTCAGAAGGCGCAGACCTGTTCTGCGAGTTGCCGATCTCGAAGCGACCAATGAGCTGAAAGAGTGCTTCTGCTTCCTTGGCGAGCGAGTGGCTGGCGGCGGTCGATTCCTCGACCATAGCCGCATTTTGCTGCGTACCCTGGTCCATCGTGTTGACTGCCGTATTGATCTCTTTCAGACCTGTCGCCTGCTCCTTGGCGCCCTCCACGATTGCGGTAACATTGATGCTGACCGCTTGGACCTGAGATACGATATGCTCAAGTGCCTTGCCTGTTTCTGTGACAAGATGAACGCCGTTCTCCACCTGCTCGCCAGACTTCGAGATCAATGTCTTGATCTCCTTTGCCGCTGAGGCCGACCGTTGGGCCAGCTCGCGCACCTCTTGGGCAACTACAGCAAAGCCCTTGCCAGCCTCTCCGGCACGTGCCGCTTCGACGCCCGCGTTGAGTGCTAGCAGGTTCGTCTGGAAGGCGATCTCATCGATGACACCGATAATGCTTGAGATTTCGCGCGATGAGGATTCGATCTCTTGCATGGCATGAACTGCACGATTCACGATCTCCCCCGAGCGTTCGGCCGACTGGCGGGTTTCCTGAACCTGCTTGCCCGCTTCTTCGGCGCGTCGGCTGGAATCGGAGACGGTTGTCGTGATCTGCTCGAGCGCTGCTGCTGTTTCTTCTACAGATGCTGCTTGTTGTTCCGTGCGCTTCGATAGATCGTCGGCAGCCGCGCGGATCTGGTTGGATCCGGCAGCAATCGCCTGCGCATTCTGACCGACCCGGCGCATTGCATCCTCCAGCTTAGCCACGGCTTCGTTGAAGTCGATGCGGACCTGGTCCAGTCGTTCGGCGAAGACGCTTTCGATCCGGTAGTTCAGCTTGCCGCTCGACAACTCGTTCAGGGCGTGACCGATGCTCTCGACTGCAAAACGGACTTCCGCCGCTTCCTGAGCCTGTCTGCGTTCGCGTTCGATGCGTTCCTGCTCGCTGAGCGACCGGCTCGCTTCCGCTTCCTTTTCAAGACGAACGCGCTCTTGCGCATTGTCCCTGAAGATCGCAACTGTCGAGGCCATTTTTCCAATCTCGTCCTTGCGTCCTTCGCCGTAAATTTCGACCTGAAGGTTGCCGGCGGCGAGATCGGACATTGCTGCCGTGATGGAATTCACCGGTCGTATGACGCCCCGCAAGACGGTCCACGTCGAGAATACCGCTACGGCAGCACCAAGCGCCGATAGCGTTGTCATTACGGTTGTCAGCAAGGTTGTAAGTTGATTGCCCTTATCGAGGTCCTGCTTTGCCACCTCGATCTGCAGATCGATCAGCTTTGAGATGTCAGTGCCGAGGGGGTCAATCGTCGGATAGAGCTTCTGATCAGCGAAGTCCGAAACGGCGTTGCGATCGCCAGATGCAAGGATCTGCCGGAGGTTCTCTACACCTGCATTTGCTTGAGCACGTACTTCAGCGAAGTTGTCGGCGATTTGCTTCTCTTCAGCCGTCAGTGTCGTTGAAATATACTCATTCCAATGGGCCTCAATGGAAGCAAGAGCTCTGTCGACATTCGCCAAGCCATCCTTTGGAGACATTGCTCCCGCACGGACCTTGTGCGCCGTGTCCACGATATCCACGGCGTAGCCGTCGCCGATCCGCTTGAGTTGCTCCATGGGCATGACCCGATCTAGCACGATCGAGTTGGCGATCTCCGCCTCTACCCTCATAGCGTAGAAACTGAACGCAGTGATCGCGATTAGTGCCGCGGTCAGCAGCGATATGCATGCAAGAAGTTTTACCCTAATTGTCATTGTGTCCCCTTCCCAAAACCTATCGAACGAGTGTGTGCCCCCTGGAAGGCTAAGCTTTTTATTTAAGCAGACGCTTATTTCTTATGCGTCCGGCAAGCTTTCGCGTCGCCTCTTTGGTCACTGGCTATGAAATCTAGGAGTCGAATCTTTACGATTAGCTAATGAATTAGCGAGTCGATGCAAAATTGTTGAGCAAATGCCTGCGGAAGGGTCAGCGATCTGACAGTGGTCGAGAAGCGGGTGATGATACAACATCCCGCCGCGCAGCCTAATCAGACGGCAGTGCGGGTGGGCCTACCTACTGGCGACCAGAGATGTCTGCTTCTGCTGTCTGGCACGCGTGGGTTTTTCGCTTATCTTATTGGTGTGACAAAAAGCCGAGAGCTTCCTTTCCCTCCTCACCTCAGATAGCGTCTGGATAACGTGAACGACCGCCGTGAAGGCGCGAAGCAGAAAAAGTTTCCGCACTTGTGCTGGTTGTCTTCCACTCAGCTTCAGAGCGATTGTGAGACCGTTACATTGTGCTCCAACCCAAGCCAGGGTGGGTTCTCCTGATACATCTCCTGGATCAGCCGCTTCACAAGCTCGATATGCGGTGAGCCGTCACCCGCACGGTGGCTGAGAACGATGGGCGATGTCGCTCTGTCGCCTGAGAGCAGACGGTAGTGGAGGTCGGATCTCAGCTTGCGCGCTGACGATGGAACGACACATAAGCCCGCTTCAGCCGCCACAAGGCCCAAGGCTGTCTGTATCTCGCTCACTTCGAGGATCTCGGCGGGACGGACATCACGATCGAGCAAAACATTCAAGACCTGGTCGGCGAAACTTGGTCGGGGCTCGCGCGGGTAGACGATCAGCTTCTCGCCCGTCAGCGCCTCCGGAGGAAGCGGATCGTTTCGGGAGGCAAGCGGGGTACCCTCGGGGATGGCGACAGCCAGACGTTCCTCGCGCAGGACAGCGCTGACGATCATCGGATCATTGTGGCGCAGTCGCCCGAATCCGATATCGATCCGCCCCTCCTTCAGGGCTGGCAATTGATGCACCGACATCATCTCCAGAAGCTGGATATCGACATCTGGCGCCTGCTGTCTGAGTTTCCGCACGAGTGCGGGTAGTCCTCCATACAACGTGGATGCCACGAAGCCGATCGAAAGCACGCTGTTCTGGTTAAGGCCTACACGGCGTGTGGCTTCCTTCATTTGCTCGACGCGCCCGAGGATCTGGAGCGCCTGCTCGTAGAAGACGCGACCGGCCTCCGTCAGGCGGACCGGACGGCTAGAGCGGATGATGAGTTCTACGCCGAGTTCCTCTTCCAGCAACTGGATTTGCCGACTTAAAGGTGGCTGCGCGATGTGCAGCAGATCAGCGGCGCGTGTGAAATTGCGCTCTCTCGCGACCGCAACAAAATATCGAAGCTGTCTCAGATCCATTCACGCACCCACGCGTCATTGTCATAGTTTCAGCAGAATGCGCTAAAGCAGCGCGGAAAACCAGCAGGTAAATCAAACATCATACCCTCAGGGTATCATGCGACACTAAAATGATCTTGGACGCGACACACGATCTTTTCCATCATCATCCCCATGAACGCGACCATTCACCCACGCCTTGAGGCGCTTGCCGCCACCCCGACCATCGAACGCATCGAAACGATGCTGGTCGACCTACCGACGATCCGGCCGCACAAGCTTTCGGTCGCGACGATGACCGGCCAGACTTTGATGCTGGTCCGGATCCACTCCAGCGACGGCATCGTCGGTATCGGCGAAGGCACGACGATCGGCGGCCTCGCCTATGGTGGCGAAAGCCCTGAGAGCATGAAGCTTTCCATTGATCGCTATTTTGCACCTGTCATGCTCGGCCAGGATGCCACGCGAATTCAGTCCCTGATGGCGCGCGTGGGCAAGATGGTGAAGGACAACCGCTTCGCCAAGAGTGCCGTCGAAACGGCCCTCCTCGACGCACAAGGCAAACGCGTCGGCGTGCCCGTCAGTGAACTTCTCGGCGGTCGCCGCCGGGATCGTTTGGCCGTAGCCTGGACGCTTGCCTCGGGGGACACCGCCCGCGACATCGACGAGGCCGAGCAGATGCTTTCGCTCCGCCGCCATTCGACCTTCAAGCTGAAAATCGGTCTGCGCTCCGTGCGCGAGGACGTCGCTCATGTTGCCGCCATCAAGCGCGCACTCGGCGATCGAGGCGCCGTCCGCGTCGATATCAACATGGCCTGGACGGAAACCGAGGCCAATCTCGGCATTGCGGCTCTTGCCGATGCCGGCTGCGAGCTCGTGGAGCAGCCGGTCAAGTCGACGGCAGCACTTGGCCGCCTCGTCCGCCGCTTCCCGATCGCTGTCATGGCAGATGAATCCCTGACCGGACCGGAGAGCGCATTCGAGATTGCGCGCACCAACGGCGCCGATGTCTTTGCCGTAAAGGTCGAGCAAAGCGGCGGGCCATTCAACGCTCAACGCGTAGCCGCCATTGCTGATGCGGCCGGCATCGAACTTTACGGCGGCACCATGCTCGAGGGCGCAATCGGAACCGTCGTTTCTGCCCATGTCTTTACGACCTTTGCCGAGCTGCACTGGGGAACCGAGCTGTTCGGCCCACTGCTTCTGACCCAGGAAATCCTGGAGACGCCGCTCGACTACAGCAATTTCTCGCTGGCTGTCCCCACTGGTCCCGGGCTTGGCATCTCGCTCGACGAGGACAGGCTCAAGCGCTTCACCCGCGAGGGATCGCGACACGTGACCGCGGCGCAGGACTGAGGACAAGACGATGCTGTTTCACGTCCAAATGACCGTAAACCTGCCGCATGATCTGCCTGCTGATCAAGCAACTGATATCTTGGCACGGGAAAAGGCCTATTCGCAGGCGCTGCAGACACAAGGCAAATGGCGGCATATCTGGCGGATCGCCGGCCACTACGCAAACATCAGCATTTTCGATGTGGCCGACAACGACGAGCTGCATGCGCTGCTCTCCGGCCTTCCCCTTTTCAAATTCATGGACATCGAGGTGATGCCGCTCTTGCGCCATCCCTCGGCTGTTCGCGACGACGACCGCTGACGACAAGGCCAGAGAAATCTGGCTCAATTCATCCCATGTGAGGAGGACATGACATGAGCGTAAAGATCTTCAACCGCCCCGACATCCAGGACTTTCTGAAGGTCCTGAGCGGCCTGGACCAGAAGGACGGCAATCCGCGCGTCAAGCAGATCGTTAATCGGATCGTCTCGGATCTCTTCAAAACGATCGACGACCTCGACGTGACGCCCGACGAGTACTGGACCGCGATTGCCTGGGTCAACGAGATCGGGGCCACCGGACAGGCCGGCCTGATTTCGCCTGGCCTCGGCCTCGACCATTTCCTCGACGAACGCCTGGATGCCATCGACGATGCGCTCGGCATCAAAAACGAGACGCCGCGGACAATCGAGGGCCCGCTTTATGTGGCTGGCGCGCCGGAATGTCAGGGCTTTGCGCGTCTCGATGACGGAACGGATACCGACGGTCATACGCTGATCATGCACGGCACCGTCTATGGCGCCGACGGCAGACCGAGCGCCGGAGCAAAGGTCGAGGTCTGGCACTGCGACACACGCGGCTTCTATTCGCACTTCGATCCAACAGGCAAGCAGGCGCCTTTCAACATGCGCCGCACGATCATCACGGACGAGCATGGTCGCTACAAGTTCCGCAGCATCGTGCCGCATGGCTATGGCGTGCCTCCAGGCAGCCCGACCGAGAAGCTCTTGTCTGCGCTCGGTCGTCATGGTCAGCGTCCGGCCCATATTCACTTCTTCATCAGTGCCGACGGCCATCGGAAGCTGACCACCCAGATCAACATCGCAGGCGATCCGCTAATCAACGACGACTTTGCCTATGCGACGCGTGACGGCCTGGTGCCTGATGTGATTGAGCGCACCGACGAGGCCAGCATCAAGGCGAACGACCTAAGCGGTCCATTTGCCGAGATCGTCTTCGACATCAAGCTGACGGCCCTCGTCGATGGTATCGACAACCAGGTGAATGCCCTGCGCCCGCGCGCTGCCGCCTGATCCACGGGCGGTCCGACAAGCCGGACCGCCTCCCCATTTCATCCCAATCCATCGACTTCGTTGCCACGGCAGGGGGAAGCCCTTCCGAGGTGGGAGAGAAACCGTGTCCAAGATCATCGACAAACATGCCGCCCTGCAGGACCTGCTGGTCAATGCCGTCGAGGATGACCACGAGAGAGGCGTCTTCAGATGCCGCCGTGACATTTTCACCAATGCGGACCTGTTCGAACTGGAGATGAAATACATCTTCGAGAGCAACTGGGTCTATCTCGCCCATGAGAGCCAGATACCCGAGGTGAACGACTACTACACCACTTCGATAGGTCGGCAGCCCATCGTCATCACCCGTGACAAAACGGGGACGCTCAATGCGGTCATCAATGCCTGCGCCCATCGCGGCGCCATGCTTTGCCGACGCAAGCATGGCAATAAGGGCTCATTTACCTGTCCCTTCCACGGCTGGACCTTCTCCAACAGCGGGAAGCTGCTGAAGGTTAAGGACGAAAAGACGACGCAATATCCGGAGCAGTTCGCCAAGGACGGGTCGCATGATCTGACGCGTGTCGCCCGCTTCGAAAACTATCGCGGCTTCCTGTTCGGCAGCCTCAACGCGGACGTTGTCCCTCTTGAGGACTTCCTCGGCGAGACGAAGGTGATCATCGACCAGATCGTAGATCAGGCCCCCGAAGGCCTCGAAGTTCTGCGCGGGAACTCGTCTTATATCTATGACGGAAACTGGAAGCTCCAGATGGAGAACGGCTGCGACGGCTACCACGTCAGCTCCGTTCACTGGAATTACGCCGCGACCATGGGTCGCCGCAAGGAAGAGGGCACGAAGGCCGTCGACGCCAATAGCTGGAGCAAATCTGTAGCTGGCGTCTATGGCTTCGACAACGGGCATATCCTGCTCTGGACCAATACGATGAATCCGGAAGTGCGCCCGGTCTACAACCGACGCGACGAAATCCGTGAACGGGTCGGCAGCGAGGCGGCCGATTTCATCGTCAACCAGACACGCAATCTCTGCGTCTATCCCAACGTCTTCCTTATGGACCAGTTCAGCACGCAGATCCGCGTGACGCGTCCAATCAGCGTCGACAAGACGGAGATCAGCATTTTCTGCTTTGCCCCGAAGGGCGAAAGTGCTGTCGACCGGGCGCTGCGCATCCGGCAATACGAGGACTTCTTCAACGTATCCGGCATGGGCACCGCAGACGACCTCGAGGAATTTCGTGCCTGCCAGACCGGCTATGCCGGTACGGCGGCTCTCTGGAACGATCTTTCACGCGGTGCGCCGCTCTGGATCGACGGGCCGGACGAAAATGCCCGCCGCATGGGACTGAAGCCACTGCTTTCGGGCGAACGCAGCGAGGACGAAGGGCTCTTTGTGCGTCAGCACGAATACTGGGCCCAGGTCATGCGCACGGCGCTGGCCAGCGAAATGGAAGGAGCCGGCGCATGAGCACGATCCATTCCCATGTTGCCGCCTTCCTCTACCGCGAAGCCCGTCTGCTTGATGACCGTCAGTGGGACGAATGGCTGACCTGCTATGCCGAGGATGCGACCTACTGGATGCCAGCCTGGGACGACGACGACCAGTTGACGGACGACCCGCACAGCGAGATCTCGCTGATCTACTACCCTGATCGCGGTGGGCTCGAAGATCGCGTCTTCCGGATCAAGACGGAGCGGTCGGGGGCATCAACGCCCGAACCGCGCACCAGTCACATGATCTCGAACATCGAGATCCTGTCCGACCGGGGCGCGGAGATCACACTTCGCTACAATTTCCACACGCTGAACCACCGCTACAAGATCACCGACCACTTCTTCGGAACGGTGTTTCTGACGCTGCGGCGGGCGGAAACAGGCTTCCTGATCGCGGCCAAGAAGATCGTTCTGAAGAATGATTACATCCGCCAGGTCATCGACATCTACCACATCTGACAGATCAGAAAGCTCACCTTTCTCGAGGAGGAGAAGCCATGGGCAACTACCGGATCGCATTGAATTTCGAAGACGGCGTCACGCGCTTCGTCGACTGTCGGGCCGGCGAGAAATTGCTGGATGCCGCCTATCGTAACCAAATTAACCTGCCGATGGATTGCTCCGACGGTGTCTGCGGCACCTGCAAGTGCCGTTCGGAAACCGGGACCTACGATCTGGGCGATGACTATATCGAAGATGCCTTGACCGCCGATGAGGCCGCATCCAGGCTGGTTTTGACCTGCCAGATGCGACCGACAAGCGACGGTGTCATCTCCGTTCCCACCCGCTCTACGGTGTGCAAATCTGCAGAGCAGAAGCTCGCGACCACCGTGACCCGGGTGACGGCTCACGGCGATGCCGCGGTCGTATTGGAACTGCAGGTGGAGGGCGATGGCAGACCACAGTTTCTGCCGGGCCAGTATATCAACATCGACGTGCCGGGCTCGGCTGCGAGCCGCTCCTATTCCTTCACCACTGCGCCAGGTGAAAACCACCTGGGCTTTCTCATCAGGAAGCTGCCCGTGGGGCTGATGAGCAACTGGCTCTCTCACGCGAAACCCGGCGACAGGGTGACAGCGACCGGCCCCCTCGGCAGCTTCTATCTTCGCGACACCGAGCGTCCGCTCCTGTTCCTAGCCGGAGGCACGGGACTTGCGCCGTTCCTGTCTATGCTCGAGGTGCTGGCGGCGAAGCAATCATGGCAGCCGATCCATCTGGTCTATGGGGTTACGCGGGACGAGGACCTGGTTCTGGTCGACATTCTGGAAAGCTATGTCGATCGGCTGCCGGATTTCTCCTTCACCACCGTGGTTGCCGATCAAGGCTCAAAACACCCACGGAAGGGCTGGGTTACCGATCACATGCCGACCAGTCTTCTGAGCGTTGAGACGGACATCTATCTCTGCGGGCCGCCGCCGATGGTCGATGCTGTCAGGACCTGGCTTAGCGCCCATGACATCACGCCAAACAGCTTCCACTACGAGAAGTTCACGCCGAACCTGACCTTGAAGGAAAGCGCATGAGCAAGCTTACCTTTGAAGGCCGGTTTCGCGGCAAGGTTCTGGTCGTCACGGGCGCGGCCCAGGGTATCGGGCTTGCCGTCGCAACGCGGGCCATTGCCGAAGGCGGCAAAGTGCTGTTCGTCGACAGGGCGCAGATCGTCCACGAGGTGGTCGCCGAACTGGCGTCAGAGAGCGCAATCGCTTTCGTGGCGGATCTCGAAACGCATGACGGTGCGGCGGCGGCGATGCGCCATGCTGTGGAGACTTTCGGCGGCATCGACATCCTGATCAACAATGTCGGTGGCGCAATCCGCATGCGGCCCTTCAATGCCTTCGAAGCATTGCAGATCGATGCAGAGATCAGCCGATCGCTGATGCCTACGCTCTATAGCTGTCACGCCGTTCTGCCTCATCTGTTCGCCCGCGGTGCCGGCACCATCGTCAATGTCTCGTCGAATGCGACACGCGGCATTCACCGGGTGCCCTATTCCGCCGCCAAGGGCGGGATCAATGCGCTGACGCAATCGCTCGCGATGGAAGTTGCGGATCGTAACATCCGCGTGGTCGCGACGGCGCCTGGAGGCACCGAAGCCCCCGCGCGTCGCATTCCCCGCAACGCTGACGGTGACACGGCCGAAGAAAAGGCCTGGATGCAAGACGTCGTCGAGCAGGTGAAGCAATCGAGTTTCATGAAACGATACGGGACCCTTTCGGAGCAGGTTGCTCCGATCCTGTTCCTGGCCTCGGACGAGGCTTCCTACATCACCGGATCCATTCTGCCTGTCGCAGGCGGCGATCTCGGCTGATTTTCAATTAAATGCACAAGCACTGGGAGGAGTGAAGATGCGCAACATAGATGTGACTGAAGCAATAGACAGCGGTCAGTTCGGCCGGTTCCAACGGATGATCCTCGGCCTCTGCGGGCTGCTTCTGGTCGTTGATGGCTACGACGTCTTCGTCGCAGGCACGGTCCTGCCGAAACTGATTGCCGAATGGGGCTTGAGCAAACCGCAAGCCGGCGCGCTGCAGGCTTGGGCGCTCTTCGGCATGATGTTCGGCGCCCTGATTTTCGGCCCGCTCGCAGACAAGATCGGTCGCAAGAAAGGCATCGCCCTGAGCTTCGTGCTGTTCACGACGGCGACGGTTGCCACAGGCTTTGCCGCGTCGCCGGATCAATTCAAGATCTTCCGTTTCATCGCCGGTCTCGGCTGCGGCGGGCTTATGCCCAACGCGGTGGCGCTGATGAACGAATATGCGCCGAAGCGGCTGCGCGGCACGATGGTTGCCCTGATGTTTTCCGGGTATTCGATCGGCGGAATGGTGGCGGCCAGTCTCGGGATCGCCATCATACCGTCGTTTGGATGGCAATGGATGTTCTATGTTGCGGCGATCCCGCTTGTACTGCTGCCTCTCATCCTCTGGAACCTGCCGGAATCGCTAGGGTTCCTGATCCGCCAGAACCGCCAGGCGGAAGCGCGCAGCATCTATTCGAGACTGTTCCCAGGCGATCAGCTCGCTGACGGCGACAAGTTAGTTTTCGCCGAGACCAATGGGGCATCGGCTTCGGTGCTTGAACTCTTCCGCCATGAGCGCGGCCTGCGCACTGCCATGCTCTGGGTGTCGTTCTTCTGCTGCCTGCTGCTCGTCTATCTCCTGTCATCCTGGCTGCCGAAGGTGCTTCAGGAGGCCGGCTATGCAGAGCGCGCCAGCCTGCTCAGCCTGTTCTCGCTCAACTTCGGCGGCATGGCCGGTGCCATCCTCGGCGGTCGACTTGGGGATCGCTTCGGGCTCCCGAAGGTGGTCGTCGCCTTCTTTGCGACTGCCGCAGTATCCATTGCCCTGATCGGTATGGGGCTGCCGGCCATTCTCTTGTTCATCAGTGTCTTCATCGCCGGTGCGACGACAATCGGAACCCAGATCCTGCTCTATGCGAGTGTGGCACAGCTCTACAATCTCTCGATCCGTTCGACAGGTCTCGGCTGGGCATCAGGTGTCGGTCGCATCGGCGCTATCGTCGGGCCTACCTTCGGGGGATACCTGCTCGCTCAGCAACTGCCGCTGCAGCAGAACTTCATGCTCTTCGCGGTGCCTGCTGTGATCTCTGCCTTTGCCATGCTGGGCTATGCCTCGCTGAATTCGCGGCAAGTGCTGCGAACACCAGTTCCGGCCTAAGACCGCACTTCATGAAGGCCCGCAATGCGGGCCTTCTCGCCCAAGGAACAGACAATGCCGCTTCTCGACCTCGATCAACACAGGCTGCACTACCGCCTCGACGGCACGGATGCCGCCAAACCCTGGCTGATTTTCTGCAACTCACTCGGAACCGATCTTCACATGTGGGATGGTCAGATCGAGGCGCTGGCCGACGATTTCCGGATCCTGCGCTATGACCGTCGAGGACACGGCCTTTCATCGGCACCTCCATCTCCTTTCACACTATCCGAACTTGCGGACGATGTTATCGCGTTGATGGATCACCTGGCGATCGAGAAGGCAGATTTCTGCGGACTGTCCATCGGTGGTCTCGTTGGACAGTGGCTCGCGATCCACGCAAGCAATCGCTTCGGCAAATTCGTCTTCTGCGCTACGGCAGCGAGGATCGGCAATCGGGAATCCTGGCAAGAAAGGATAGACGCAGTAGCCAGAGACGGTCTCGCCAAACTTCGGACCGGAACGATGGAAAGATGGTTTTCACCGGAGTTCAGCTCAACCGCGCCAGAGATCATCCTCAGATTCATGACGACTTTCGAGCAAACTTCGGCCAGTGGGTATCTTGGCTGCTGCGCAGCTTTGCGCGATGCAGATCTCCGTTCTGAGCTCCATCGAATTCACCACCCGGTTCTCGCAGTTGCGGGACAAGATGATGCAGTGTGTGTAGAGAGCGATCTTGAGCTGATTGCACAATCAGTTTTGCGCGGTCGCCGTCGGACACTCCCAGGACGACATATTGTCAACCTTCAGGCCGCAGGTTGGTTTAATACCTTGCTGGCTGCATTCTTGGCCAGCTAGGCGAGACCGGAGCCTGGTGGCGAGAGATGGCCTGCTACCTCGCCATCCGAAGATGGTGTGCACTGCTTTCTCACGTTTTGCACATGGAAACTGGCAAGGCTTCGGCTAATCCCTTTGGGCGCGCGTTGATCGTGTCTGCTTTCGGGTATGAGCGATGACGACACTTACGACCGAAGTGAAGGCGCGAAGCCGCACCTAATGTATATGCATCACACGCATGCATTCGTGTGGCTCTAAAGACGACTCTCACGTTGAATCCGCCCATTGACCCGTTTTCAGAATTGCTACCAGTAGCCCTATCAAAGATAGGACAATTGGAATTCACTTGCGATCAATCGCTTGTGCATCGCATGTAGCGAGGAGACGCAAGACTGCAGCGCTGGCAAACTTCGATGAGGATACATGGGCCGTCAGAACCCATTTGATGGATTGGCCGAATTCCTGGCGATCGCGAAACGGCAAAGCATTCGCAAGGCCGCTCTCGACCTTGAAGTGACGCCGGGAGCCATCAGTCAGGCGCTGCGGAAGCTTGAACGGCGTCTGGGCACACCACTATTCCACCGAACAACGCGACGCATCTCACTGACGGAGGCTGGTGAAACGCTCCTGGCAGAGATCGCGCCGGCAGCGCAGGTAATTGAGGCCAGCTTGAGTGTCGCCTCCGATGCGTCAAACGAGCCGTCGGGCACTCTGAAGCTGCTTGTGGAACGCCTCGCCGTACCGTTCGTGATCGAGCCGATCCTGCCCGGTTTCTGTGCCGCATGGCCCAACGTCAAGGTCGATCTCACTGTCAGCAACAGGCATCATGATTTCGTGGCAGGTGGCTATGATGCCGGAATTCTCATCGGCCCTTACATCGCCCAGGACATGATTGCCGTCAGACTGTCACCGCACTTCCATTGGGCGGTCTTCGGCTCGCCAGACTATTTCCGCAAACATGGTCGACCCATGGTGCCCGCAGATCTGGCCAAGCATAACTGCATCCGATTTCGCCGCCCAGAAAAGGGCGACATCTATCGTTGGGAGTTTCTCGAGGACGGGCAAAATGTCAGCATCGAGCCCAATGGTCCGGTGACCGTCAACGACGGGGAGCTGATGCAAAGGCTCGCCGCAAGAGGTCAGGGACTGATCTATTCCTCCACCTATCACGCGTCGCAAAGGGTTGCGGCCGGTCAGCTTGAACCGGTGCTGCTCGACTATTCGCCCGGGACAGACGGAATGTTTCTCTATTTTACCAAGGCAGCCCAGTCACAACCTAAACTGCGTGCATTCATAGACGCTTGCTCGGAGCTACGACGGTCCTTGACGGATTGACCACGGCTCTGACCTAGCAAGGCGCACAGGCCTGCCAAGATCCGCTGCGCAATATCCTCCCGCCAGATTGTATATCCAGGCTATACAACAAGCGCAGTGTAAGCCAGTTTATCCGCGTCAATAAACAAGCCATGTTCCGCTGAACCTCAGGTCTTCAACGGAGCAGGCACATGGCATTCCACCTCCAGATCAATGGACAGCCGCATTCAATCGATGCGGATGGCGATACGCCGCTTCTGTGGGTCATTCGCGACGTGCTCGGTATGACAGGCACGAAGTTTGGGTGTGGGCAAGCGCTTTGCGGTGCCTGCACCGTCCATGTCGATGGCGTTGCGACCCGGTCTTGCGTCACCCCGATCGATAGCCTCTCCGAGAGCCAGATCACGACGATCGAAGCCCTTGCAACGCTTGCCCATGGAAAGGCGCTGCAGGACGCCTGGATAGAACTGGACGTGCCGCAATGCGGCTACTGCCAATCGGGGCAGCTTATGTCGGCAGCCGCACTCCTGTCTGACATTGAACAACCAACTGACGAAGACATTGACAGCGCGATGTCGGGGAACGTCTGTCGATGCGGGACCTACCAGCGCATCCGCGCAGCCATCAAGCTTGCCAGCGCGTGAGAGGAGAACGGACCATGTCGACCAAAATTGCTGGCCCCAGCCTGAACCGACGCAATTTCCTCAAGGCAAGCGCTGCACTCGGCGGCGGCCTCATCGTCAGTCTCGGTCCTATTCCGACCGCAACCCTCGCGGCCACGGACTTCGCACCGAACGCCTTCATCCGGATCGATCGCAGAGGCCTGGTCACACTCGTCATGCCTCAAGTGGAAATGGGTCAGGGGATCTATACCGCTCAGGCAATGCTCATCGCCGAAGAACTGGACGTAAGCCTGGAGGAGGTGAGGATCGAGCACGCCCCCGTCAACGAAGCACTCTACGGGCATCCCATGCTCGGCCGGCAGATGACGGGCGGATCGACTTCGATCCGTGCGTTCTGGACGCCGTTGCGAACGGCCGGAGCGACAGCCCGGACGCTCCTGATGCAGGCTGCAGCCAAGGAATGGAATGTCGACGTCACATCGTGCCGTACGGAGCAAGGATTCGTGGTGAACCCGGACGGGCGCACAAGGCGGGCCTATGGTGAACTGGTCGACGTAGCCGCTTCGCTTCCGATTCCAACCGCCGAATCCATAGCACTCAAGCAGCCCTCCGAGTTCACGCTTTTGGGGACATCCGCGAAACGCCTCGACACCCGCGGAAAGACAAACGGCTCGTTGAAGTATGGCATCGATGCCTCACCACCGGGGACCAAGATTGCGGCCATCGCGATATCTCCGGTCCTGGGCGGGAAGCCGAAGTCTGTGAACGAGCCGGCAGCCTTGGCCATCAAAGGCGTGCGGCAGGTGGTTATCACGGACGATTCTGTGGCGGTCGTTGCAGACCATACCGGAGCCGCAAAGAAGGGTCTGGAGGCCGCGGCCATCGAATGGGAGGACGGTCCGAACGGTAGCGTGTCACAAGCCGATATCCTCCGGCAACTCGAAGAGCAGTCGCAATCCGCAGGAGGTGTGGCGCGCAGTGAGGGAGACGTGACTGCGGCCCTTCAGGGCGCCGCAATCCGGATCGACGCCGTGTACCAATTGCCCTTCCTCTCTCATACGGCCATGGAGCCGATGAACTGTACAGTTCACATAGGCGAGAATGGATGTGAACTTTGGGTCGGAACGCAGAACCTCTCCTCAGCGAAGCAGGCAACTGCCACTGTTACAGGTCTCCCGCCGGAGAACATCATCATCAACAATCACATCGTTGGAGGCGGCTTCGGTCGCCGGCTGGAAGCCGACGGGATCGCTCACGCCGTCAGGATAGCAATGCAGGTCAAGGGACCCGTGAAGGTGATCTGGAGCCGTGAAGAGGACATCCAGCACGGCTACTACAGACCATATTATTACGATCGGATATCAGGCGGCATCGATACGGATGGCAATCCGATCGCCTGGAGCCACCGCGTTGCCGGGTCTTCGATTTTTGCGCGTATTGCACCCGCCGCCATGCAAAACGGTGTCGATCCTGACGGCGTCGAGGGTGCCGCCCATCCCCCTTACAAGCTTCCGGCGATCCATGTGGAGTTCAAACAGGTGGAGCCGCAGGGCGTGCTCACGAGCTGGTGGCGCGGCGTCGGGCCGTCACACAACATCTTCGTGGTGGAAAGTTTCATCGACGAACTGGCCGCAGCGGCAAAGTCCGATCCCGTCGAATATCGCAAGCGGCTCCTTACAGAAAATCCGCGCGCGCTCGCCGTCCTGGAGCTCGCGGCGGAAAAGGCTGGCTGGGGTGAGATCCTGCCCCGGGGCCGAGGCCGCGGCGTCGCTGTCCAACTCGCATTCGGAACTTACCTTGCAATGGTCGCCGATGTGTCGGTAGCAGACGACGGAACGGTTCGCGTGACACGCATTGTGACAGCCGTCGACTGCGGCATGACGGTCAATCCGGATACGATCGCGGCCCAGATGGAGGGTGGCGCGCTCTATGGTCTGACGGCGGCACTTTATGGTGCGATCACGTTCAAAGATGGACGTGTCGAGCAAAGCAACTTCGACAACTATCTCCCGCTGCGCATCGAAGAAGCACCTCATGTGGAAACCCATATTGTCCGCAGTGCCGAAGCGCCTGGAGGAATCGGTGAGGCTTCCACCACTGCCGTTTTCCCAGCCGTCACCAATGCCATTTTCGCGGCGACGGGCAAGCGCGTCAGGACGTTGCCAATCAATCCTGAAGAACTGAAAGCAAAATGATGCTGCATGCACTACGTTTGATCCTGTCTATCGCCGCCGTCTCCATTGCGGGTCTGGCTGCAGCGTCAATCGCCGGAAATCCAGTTCGGGGCCAACAGCTCTTCAACCGCTGTTCCGGCTGTCATTCGGTTCAAGGCGACAATAAGTCTGGACCTCCGCTCAACGGGGTCGTTGGCCGGGAAGCGGCGGTGGTTGAAGGCTACCGCTATTCGCCGGCGCTCATGAACGCTGGTCTAACCTGGACGGAAGATGCCCTCGACACCTACCTGGCAGGTCCGACCAAGGCGGTGCGTGGAACGCGAATGACTGTCAGCGTGTCAAGAGAGCAGGATCGGGCCGACATCATCGCTTATCTCAAGTCGCTTGGTGGCCAGTGAAGCATTCCCTCGATTGTCTCAAACTGCCGACACCCATGAGGGTGTCTGTCGCGGACGACGTTGCCGCACTTCTTGAGTTTGCCCTCATTTGTCATGCTCAAACACGGGTAGCTATTGCGACACTCATTGAAGTTCGTGGCGGTGCTGCCCGTGCGCTGGGCTCGCATGTCGTGGTGGCGGCTGATGGCCGCTACGCTGGCTATCTGTCCGGTGGCTGCGTGGAAGCAGCCCTTGCGTTCGAAGCTCTGCTTGCAATCGAGGCAGGCAAGGACCGAGTGGTCACGTTTGGCGACGGGTCACCCTTCTTCGATATCATCCTTCCCTGTGGAGGAGGCATCACCGTGGTCATCCATATCCTGCGCGAGCCTGACGAAATCGTCCAAGTGCTCACCTGTCTTGAGCAACGCCGGACTACCGCATTAAAACTCTCTGTAGAGAAGCAAGCTTTGACGGTTACGGCACCACCGGCAACGACTGGATGGATCGGCCATTGGTTTCACATCCTCTATCGCCCACGGATCCGGATTGTCATTTCCGGTCAGACGGTGGAGGCACGCAGTGTGGCTAAACTCGCCCGGGGTTGCGGGTATGATGTGGTGTTCATCTCCGGTCAGGACGTCATCGCGAACTTGACCGAACTCATCGACCCATACACGGCGGTCCTGCTCCTCCACCACGACATGGACCAGGAGCAACCAGCGCTTCAGGCCGCGCTCCGCTCAAAACCATTCTACATCGGCGCACTCGGAAGCAGTAGAACCCACGAGCGGCGGCTCGAGGAACTGCAGAAAGCAGGCTTCCGCGACGAGGACCTGACACGCATCAGGGCTCCGATCGGTTTGTTCGGTCCCACACGAGACTCGACCTCCTTGGCGCTGTCGGTACTCGCCGAGGTCGCAGCTACAAGGCTGACAGGTTTCAAATGACGCATGCTGGTGAAACCGGGATCTTCGACCGGATCGAGCAGCCCGACAATGTCCGCTCGGACAAACAATCCATAGACTGTCGGGATGATCACACAAATTCTGGGCTCAGGCATAGGTGCCCTGAAGATCGAATACCGCCCCAAGGGCGTCCGACTTCTTTCGCTCAAGGAGAGGACATACGGATCATCGAGTCCATTTACGACATTGTCGGCCTTCGCCAAGGGGTGCCGAAGACAGTCTTGCAGGATGAGTTCGACTTCTTTGGCGCGATGGTGCGAGCAAAACGGATTTTTGCGAAACATAAGACGTGATGCCGTGCAGTCATGGCAGCATTGTGGGTCAAGCAGGTATTCGCCGAAAATCTGAGAGGAAGGCGGAGAGCAGCCTTCGCACTCCACCACTGGCATCACACATCAGCAAGGATGGCCCCCACAGCCTCGCTGTCCAGCACTTGCTGTTCGAACAAGGCCGCCGTCAGCCGATCGAGCGTCCCTCGGTTCCCGTTAAGCACGTCGTTTGCCTTCGCCAAAGCCTTCTCCAACCGTGCATGGACCCGCGCCGCCAGATCCGGATGCGCATCCAGCACTGGCGTCGCATCCTTGTCATCCCGGTAGAGCAGCGGCTGCACCGCCCCAAAGCCAAGACTGCGCTCAAGGGCCAGGGCAAGCCTCGTCGCACGGGCGAGGTCACTATCTTCTGCCCCTGCCGAGCCGACGGAGACGAAACAGAAGACAATTTGCTCGGCCGCCCGACCGGCCATCAGCATCGCGAGCAGGTCCTCTCGATAGCTCAGCGTATCACTGCCGGACCTTTGGAAAGCCAGAAGGCTATACCCGCCATCGGGCATGTCGATCGTAATCCCCTGGATTGGACCGAGCTTCAAGGCATGATGCACCACCGCATGCCCCGCCTCGTGGACAGCGAAGCGCCAGCGTAGATCATGCGGAAGCTCTGGCCGGTTCAACCGGATACCGTCCTCTAGATCCTTGTTTCGGATTGGACGCTTCTGCCGGCGAGCGACCTGACGGGCCTCACGTACGATGCGCTCGACATCAGCCCCCGTGAGCCCCATCGCGCGAGTGCCCAGACGCTTGAGAACCGATTGGACGTCGCTCAGGATCGATGCGGTATTGGTCATGGCTTGCTCGGTCATTGGCTGCCTCCATTCAGTGTCTTTCGTTGGCTCAGGCCGTCGCCGGTGTCCGAGGTCGGCTCGGCGATCTCGGTTTTCTCCTTATTTGGCGTCTGCCCCTCGGCGACCAGCACCTTCAGATCCTCACCAAGATGGTGCCGGAAGATCTCGGCCAATGTCGCGGTGTCAGGCCTCGGGATCTCGATGTGGGTTTCCAAGCGCCCGGAACGTTTCAGGGCCTCGTCGATCTGCTCCGGTCGGTTGGTGGCGCCGACGACGATGAGACCTTCGCCCTTGACCGCACCATCCAACAGTTCGAGCGCTTTGTTGACGACACCATTCCAATAGTCCGCGTACTCGCGCTCTGCCGGCTGGCGTTTTCCGATGCCATCGATCTCGTCGATAAAGAGGATGGCAGGTGCCACGGCCCGCGCCTCGGCAAAGGTCCGGGCCATGCGATTGAGGACGTCGCTCAGATGGGCACCCTGGAGCCAAGTCGAGACCGAACTGACGACCAGCGGCACCTGCAAGCTATTGCAGAGCGCCCGGGCGAATGACGTCTTGCCGGTCCCGGGCGGTCCGGAGAGCAGCAGCTTGGTGCTCATGTCAGACCAAGGGAGGATCGAGGCTCGGTAGTCATCAAGGTCGGCCTTGAGATCGAGCGCCCAGGTCTTCGCCTTGCCGTATCCAGGGAGCGTCTCGATCGCGAGGCTCGGCGGGCTCCCGTCTTCGCCCCAAGGCTCCGGCTGGATGACTTCCGCCCCGGACGGCTTGTCGCGTCTCCACCCGCCACCGCTGCTGTCTTGCCCCGAAGCAGCGTTATCATGGCTTGCCTTGCCTGGCTTTTGCTTCGACGTTGTGGAGCCACCTGAAGAGCCGTCGCTCTCATCCTCATCATTGTCACCAACGCGCGCGGCGATGCGGTTGCGCTCGGTCAGCGACGCAAGGATCGCGACGACTTCGGCAGCACTGCGGCCCGGTCGGAACGCCAGCACGACGTCATCGATGGTGAGGTAGTGGACATCATAAGCATTGGTCCACCGATCAAGCGGCAACCTGCCGCCCGGTCCGTAGACAGCTTCAAGCATAAGGGCGAGGAAGGGGTAATCGAGCCTCCCGCCCGCCAGATTGATGTCGGCCGCGATAGTGATCTCGTCCGGAACACCTTTCGCATCTTCGCAGATTGCAACGACGGGATAGTCACGTCGCAGCGCATTGAGGAGCCGACGCTGCA
>NZ_PKRP01000008.1 GCF_002855515.1 Rhizobium sp. TH135
TGATGGACTTCGTTGAATTGGTAGAAAAGGCGCTCGGCCAGCCGGCGATCCGCCACATGCTGCCGATGCAGAAGGGCGACGTGCCGCGCACCTATGCTGCCCCGGATCTCCTGCAGGCGTTGACCGGGTACATGCCGACCACGAAGCTCGAAGACGGCGTGAAGGCCTTCGTCGAATGGTATCTCGAGGCCCGCCCCGAACTGCGGGGCTGAACCTATGGACTCGCCGATCGTCTGAGCCTCGACTTTGCGCGCCGTTTGCCGCTGGTCACTTTGACCTCATCGGTCGCTTAGGATACTGCGTGCAACTGATATCTCGTCACAAGGAGAATTGAATTGGCTGGCTCTACACATTTGGACCGACTTGAGGCTGAGGCAATTCACATTTTTCGCGAAGTAGCTGCGACCTGCAAGAAACCTGTGATGTTGTACTCGGTGGGTAAGGATTCTTCCGTCCTTACTCATATTGCGTTCAAGTCTTTCTATCCCGCGCCACCGCCCTTTCCCTTCCTGCATGTGGATACGACATGGAAATTTAGGGAAATGATCGAATTTCGCGATCAAATGGCTGACCAACTCGGCTTCGACCTGATCGTTCACATTAATCCAGATGGCCTGGCCGAGAGAATTGATCCATTCGTGCACGGATCTAGTCACCACACTCATGTTTGGAAAACGCTCGGCCTCCGTCAGGCGCTTGATCACTACCGTTTCGATGCTGCTTTTGGAGGGGCACGGCGCGATGAGGAGAAGTCCAGAGCTAAGGAGCGGATGCTCTCATTTCGCAACGCGATGCACAACTGGGACCCCAAAAAACAGCGTCCAGAGATGTGGAAAACCTACAACACGCGGGTGAACGAAGGCGAATCGATTAGAGTCTTTCCGCTCTCGAACTGGACGGAGCTGGATGTCTGGCAGTATATTATGCGGGAGAGCATCCCGATCGTTCCGCTCTACCTTGCCGCTGCCAGGCCGATAGTCGAGCTCAATGGGATGCTCATTCTCAAAGACGACGACAGGATGCCTGTCGAGCTCGCCGACCGTGCACAGGAAAGGGTGGTTCGGTTCCGCTCGCTGGGATGTTATCCGCTCACCGCTGCAGTCGTCTCTTCGGCATCGACCGTCGAGGAGATCGTTCAGGAAATGCTCGTGACCCGTACGTCCGAGCGCGAAGGGCGGATGATCGATAAGGACAGCGCGAGCTCGATGGAGAAGAAAAAGCGTGAGGGATATTTCTGATGGGCGCCGGTGACTTGAAATCGGGGCAGCCAGATGTGCAGTCCTTTCTCGCCCAACACGAGAAGAAGTCGCTTCTCAGATGCCTTGCATGTGGTTCTGTCGATGATGGGAAGTCCACTCTCATTGGACGATTGTTGCATGACAGCAAGTCTCTCTATGAGGATCAACTGGCTGTGCTTCAGGATGAGAGCCAGCGATTCGGCACCGCCGGTGGCGAGATCGATTACGCATTATTGCTGGACGGGTTGGAGGCCGAGCGTGAGCAGGGCATCACGATCGACGTGGCGTACCGCTTCTTCTCAACCGCAAAACGCAAGTTCATTGTCGCCGACACGCCGGGGCATGAAGAGTACACGCGGAATATGGCGACCGGCGCCTCTACGGCGGATCTGGCCATTGTGCTGGTGGACGCACGTCAAGGCATCCTGACCCAGACCCGGCGGCATACCTATATCGCTTCGCTTCTCGGGATCCGGCACGTGGTCTTAGCCGTGAACAAAATCGACTTGGTAGGGTTTGACGAGGCAAGGTTCGCTGAAATCGCATCGGAGTATCGGCAATTTACAGAACCTCTGGGGTTCCAATCCATCTGCCCGATACCCGTGTCCGCCCGCCATGGGGACAATGTTACCGTACGATCCATCAACATGCCTTGGTATATCGGGCCTTCCGTTCTCGAACAGCTCGAGGATGTCGAGGTCGAAGAGCTCTCCGGCGAGGGGCCGTTCCGTTTCCCGGTGCAACTAGTGGTCCGCCCCAACCTCGATTTTCGCGGCTTTGCGGGGCAAGTCGCCTCGGGTGCAATCCGGGTCGGCGACGAATTGGTCGTGGCAAATTCCGGTCGTCAGTCGAGGGTAAGCGAAATCGTCACGAAGGACGGGCCTCTCCAAGAGGCGAGAAGCGGTGATGCCGTCACCCTTTTGCTCGAGGACGAAATCGACATATCAAGAGGAAATCTGTTGGCTGCACCGAGTGATCGCCCGCATGTGGCCGATCAACTGCAGGCACATCTGATCTGGTTCGGCCAAAAGCCCATGATGCCTGGGCGTAGTTATCTGCTGCGAACCGAGAACGATATGGTTGGCGCCACGATCACCAATCTGAAGTATGAGGTGGACGTCAACAGCTTCGCTCACGATGCCGCTAAGCTCCTTGAGACGAACGGTATCGCCGTTTGCAATTTCTCACTTCAGCGGCCTATTGCATTCGACGCTTATAAACAGAATAGATCGACCGGTAATTTCATCTTGCTGGATCGGTTCACTAACGAGACCGTTGGTGCAGGTCTCATCGACTTCCCGCTTCGTCGGGCGTCAAATGTCCACTGGCAACGCACAAGTCTCGGGAAGAAGGAACGTGCCGAGATCAAGGTGCAAAGTCCAGCAGTGTTGTGGTTCACCGGTCTATCGGGGTCTGGCAAGTCGACCATCGCGAACCGGGTCGAAGCCATGCTTCACGCGGAGGGGCGGCACACCTATTTGCTCGACGGGGATAATGTCCGCCATGGCCTCAATCGCGATCTCGGGTTCACCGCCGAAGACCGTGTCGAGAATATTCGTCGGGTCGCGGAGGTTGCGAAACTGATGGCCGACGCTGGCCTGATCGTGCTCGTAGCGTTCATCTCGCCGTTCGCGGCAGAGCGCCGGCTGGCAAGAGACCTGATGGACGAAGGGGAATTCCTCGAGGTTTTCGTTGATACGCCCATCGACGAATGTGCCCGTCGTGATCCGAAAGGCCTCTACAAGAAGGCTCAGGCCGGTGAAATCAAGAATTTCACGGGTATCAGTTCTCCCTACGAGGCGCCCGAACGGCCCGACATACACGTTCGCACGGTTGGCCGGAAGGTCGACGAGATTGCGCTTGAGATCGTCGAATTCCTGGCGGGGAGAGACTGATGGATAGCGTGCTGTCGGAAATCGAGCCGCTGGCGATCGCTGCCGGTGCGGCGATCATGGCGATCTACGATGACGTGATCCATGTCCATACGAAGGCCGACGCGTCGCCCGTCACGCGGGCTGATGGCGAGGCCGAAGCGATAATCCTGGATGGCCTGCGGCGGTGCTATCCGGAGATCCCGGTCGTCGCCGAGGAAGAGTGTGCCGCCGGTCGTACACCGGATAACCTCGGGACGCGGTTCTTTCTCGTCGATCCGCTTGACGGAACCAAGGAGTTCATCAACCGGAGGGATGAGTTCACCGTCAATATTGCACTCATCGAAGATGGAATCCCTGTGGCAGGCATCGTCTACGCGCCTGCGCTCGGTGTGATGTATGCCGGGGCAGGGACCTCGGCGACCAAGCGCAGCATTGATGCGCGCCATCCGAAAGAGGGTAAGCCCGCCGAACCTATCGCAGTCCGGCAGCGGCCTACCAGCCTTGTCGCGGTCGCAAGCCGTTCGCATGCTGACGCCGCGACTGCGGCCTGGCTGGATGAGCACCGTGTCTACGAAACGATCTCGGTCGGGTCGTCGCTCAAGTTCTGTCTCGTTGCGGAAGGCAGGGCGGACGTGTATCCGAGGCTGGGGCGCACCATGGAGTGGGATACCGCTGCGGGCGACGCCGTGCTGCGGGCCGCGGGCGGCAACGTGCTCACCCTCGATGGGGTTCCACTCGTTTACGGCAAGCGCAACTTGTCGATGGATGCTGACTTTGCCAATCCGCACTTCGTTGCGAGTGCGGATTGATTGACTTAATCGCTGGGCGAAACGGGTTAGGCCGGGCTGCAGCAATGAACTAAAAAAGAACATTGTTAACCGCGCAGAGGCTCTAGTTTTTGGTCCCCCACCAAGCCGAACCCGCGCGCTCCTTGGCTTTGGTCCCCGCTATGTTCCAGATCTTGTCCAATGAGTTACGATGCAAGCCACGAGTGCCAATCCAATGGTTGCACAGCTGCATGTTAAAGTAAGAAGGGTTCGCTAGGAGAAGGGTGGCGAGAAGGTATTGCTCATTGTAAGCGCGCGCTCTCCAGCTTTCTGGATAGTCGAAAGGCAAGAATATATCATGTATGCCTACCAGCACACCTGCCTGTAGGCGGGGTAGAACCTCCGTAAAGAAGATCGTCACATCTGAATTGGTGAACGATCTATGCGAGCCATCGAAAAATACGGTATCACCTGCCTCAAGTTTTTCGAACAGAGCTAGATCCACCCTTTCCAAGGGGGATCTGATGCTCTCGTCGCATAATTTGTCGATCTCAGCGCGCGGACGCGGGTCAATGGAGATTATGCTGACTTTTGCCTTTGCCTGATCGATGCCTGCTCGTGCATAGATGGTCGAGAAGCCGGAGCCAATCTCCAGGTAGACTTTGTGTGCTCGCGCCGCTGCCCATGCCACGGATAGCCCATCCAGCACCGGCATGAAGCTGTTATCAAAGTCCAGATTCGGATTTCCCGAATTGTTAAACGCGGCGATCAAAGAATGTAGTTGCGCCATTTCCTTCAAATTCGCTTTGAAGTTAGCTTCATTGCTGCCAATCAAGTCGACCAATTGCGGGTGGCCGTTTTGCCCCCATCTTCTTTGGAAATCGTATGCATATTCTAAGTAAACAGCTTGCTGCCCCAACCTCATCCGATTCAGGTATCTGATAAGGCCCCTCAAAATCGTTCTCCTGCTTCGTTTTGACTACTTTATTGGATCGCATCTTTAGCCTTATCGGTTTGCTGGTTCCGAGTGGGCTCTCTGCAAATTGGCCGCAATGCTTCGTTTTTTGCATCGGACATCATCCAGGGCACTAGGTCAACACGGGACTGCCGCATTTGCTTTGGGCATGGTCGCTGCTGGGACGTAAATGCCGAGTTGGACGTTGCGCTCCTCATAGTCGATTGCTACTTAGCCGACTCGGCGACCGAAGGGGTATGAAGTGAACAAGCTGATCAAGAACCTTGCTACCATCCTCGATGCCGGGGAAAGAAGGAGAGCAATCTTAGTTCTGATCACTATGATTGTCGCAGCACTGTTGGAAGTTGCCGGGGTGGCGAGCATTCTTCCCTTTATCGGGGTGCTGACCGATCCCTCGCTGATCGAGCGGAATGTCTGGCTAGCGTATGCGTATGATGGCTTCGGTTTCGCCAATCAGCGTGACTTCCTCGTTTTTCTGGGAGCTGTTGTCCTCGTTGCCTTCATCTCCAGCCTCGTGTTCAGAGCATTGACTGTTTACGCGATCCAGCGCTTCGCACTCATGCGCATTCACTCCATTGGCTTGAGGTTGCTGCGAATTTACATGGGACAACCGTATGAGTTTTTCCTTAACCGCAACAGCTCGAGCCTCGCCAAGTCGCTACTGTCAGAAGTTGCCACAGTTGCTAGCAGCGTTCTAATGCCGGCGATGCGTGCATTGTCGGGCCTTATAGTGTCTACCGCGATTGTGGCCGTTTTGATTTTTGTTGAGCCTGCCGCGTCCCTGCTAATCGCGATTGTCTTCGTGAGCAGTTATCTTGCCGTGGACCTTCTTACGCGAAAGCGAGTTCGCCTCAGCGGGAGATTGAGGGTTCAAGCAAACGATGACCAATACCGGATTGCGTCCGAGGCAATCCAAGGGCTTAAGGAATTACGTGTCTTGGGGCGCGAGGCCGACTACGTGGAGCGCTTCCGGACGCCTTCCCGGACCTATTCGCGTCACCAAGCAATCATGCTTAGCACTCGGGAGATGCCGTTTTACGTTATACAGGCGATTGGCTTCGGTGCGATGCTCTCATTCCTTTTGTGGGGTATTGCAAGGGGTGACGATCTTAGTCGAATGCTACCTCTCATCAGCTTCTTTGCCTTCGCTGGATATCGATTGCTTCCTGCTTTCCAGGACGTCTATCGCTCGGTCGGACAGGTGCGGTTTGCTCTGCCTGCGCTTGAGCAGCTTGTCAACGACGTGCTAATGCAATCTGTTTGCGTGGCAGGCAGGCAGGGTACTGTCACGCCTCTATCCTTCGAGCGGGCTCTCAAGTTTGAGCAAGTTTCGTTCCGATACCAAGGAGCAAAGGAAGACACACTTACCAACTTTAATCTCTCGATTCCGGCGCGGGGGCGGATTGCGTTGGTTGGTTCTACGGGTGCTGGCAAGAGTACCGTCGCCGACTTGGTGCTGGGACTGCTGTTTTCCACCTCTGGCCAAGTTACTGTTGATGGAATTCCTCTTACTCGCGACAATGTCCGTGCTTGGCAAGAAAACCTAGGTTACGTTCCGCAACAAATCTATCTATCTGATGACACGGTGACGGCAAACATTGCCTTTGGCGTTCCCGAAAATGAAGTCGATCATGCGAGCGTTGAGCGCGCCGCCAGGCAAGCACAAATATTCGAATTTGTTGCCGGCTTACCCTCGGGTTTCTCCACAAGAATCGGTGAGAGGGGGGCGCGCTTGTCAGGTGGACAGCGACAACGGCTTGGGATAGCGCGGGCGTTATATCGAAATCCAAGTGTCGTGGTGTTTGATGAAGCCACTAGCGCATTAGACAACCAAACGGAGGCCGCGGTCATGGACGCTATCGAGCAACTCGGTAAGGAAAAGACTGTGCTTCTCGTTGCCCACCGGTTTACGAGTATCGTGTCCTGCGAACTGATTTGCCATATCAACCAAGGTAGCGTTGCTGGATTCGGCCGTTACGATGAACTACTGGCCAACAGTGACATGTTTCGAGAACTCGCAGAAGGTGCCCGTATGCTATGAGGTCAGCTGGATCTTGACATCAAACTGTTCGATCAAGGACTACGAATGAGAAAAATTACACGGTCGGCTCGGCTCTTAGAAGCCATGAAAAATCTCAAGCCATTCACAGGTTCGTGGCTTGCTGCGCTGCGTGTTGTGGTGCTTCGGAAACTACGGCCCGACTCACTTTTGAAAGGGAGCTATAGGTCTCAGAAGTTTTTGTTTAGACGCATTGACTGTAATGCTCTTTTCGAGGTCTTTGGCGACAATGAGTATGGCTTCCTTCAGGCGGACATCATGGGCGCGCAAGCCCCACTCGTTATCGATGTAGGCGCCCATATAGGCACATTCGCTCTTTGGACATTGGCGCTCAACCCCCGCGCACAAATCTTAAGTGTCGAAGCCGACCCTCAGACATTTGGCGTGTTAGAACATAATAGAGCCTTGGCCCGCGGTGCTTGGCATACTATTCATAGGGCCGCGTCAGACAAAAACGGCGAGACACTTTTATTCTCGGACGATGGTCCCTCAATGAGTCATCGGGTCTCTGCTACAGGTCGAGTTGAAGTACAAAGCATAGCTCTTGAGGCTCTGTTAGATACGGCTGGCCAAGGCCGCGAAATAGATGTCTTGAAAATTGACATTGAAGGGGCGGAGGAACTTTTCCTTGCGGGAAAACAAAAGGCCCTGAGTTTTGTGAAGTGCCTAGTCGTCGAGCTGCATCCCAATCTATGTGACGTCGACCGGGTGGTGGAAACATTGCGCGGCCGTTTTGACAAGATCGACTACGTAGGCGGCCGAAAGTCGAATAAGCCCCTCATTGTATGCAGGGATTGAACATACATGGAAGTTCTGTTGCATATCGGCCAGTCTAAGACCGGCACCTCAGCCATACAGTCGTTTTTGACGCTTAATAAGAGGGCTCTGAACAGAGCGGATATTGACTTTCCGTCGGTAAATGTTGGTGGATTTGATATTGCTGTTGGTGCCCACAATTTTCTTGCAGATGCGATCGCAGGAAAGTTGATATATCCGTACGTCACTGCCGACGAGTTCCATAGGCAATTGTTTCACTCGCACGGTGCATACAAAAAGATCATCTTGAGTGGCGAGCATTTTTTCGGCGGCGAGCCGAGGGTATGGGATTGTGAGGGTGAAGACGACTACTTCGAGAAGTATTCAGGAAAAGTGAGGCGAGCTTCAGAGTTTTTCTCGGGGAAAACGGTAAGAATTCTAGTTTATTTGCGTCCGCAAGTCGATTGGTTCGAGAGCGCGATCAGCCAAACAATTAGAGTTCAGGGTCTATCGAAACGAAAAACGATTTATCGCGACGACGAATCGTTTCTTACGTTAATGGAGCCACTCTTGAAATATAGCCGAATCTTAAAAGTTTGGCGGACGAATTTTCCGACTGCGAAAATAGAGGTCGTACCCTATATACGCAGTGAATTGATTGGGCAGAATTCAATCACTGATTTCATTCACAGAACTGGTCTAGCCCATCTCTCTGAAGCCTTCGGTTCTCCTCGTCTTTCCGTGAACGAGTCTGTCACGCGCGAGTTTATAGAAGTCAAAAAAATCCTCGATGGCAGTGTTAAGAGCGTACATCGCGAGCGCACCATAATAAAATGTCTCCTTGAGTTGAGTAAGTCGAGTAATTTTAGTTCGCGTTATGTGATATCAGATGGTTTGCGTGATCGTATAATTGACTTTAGCGTCAGGGAAAATCAGCTGATTTCGGACCAGTTCTTAAGTGGGGGGGAGCTGCCAATCTTCACTACGCGAAGTATGTCGCCACCGGTTCCGTCAAGCGGTGAGATTGAATCTGCTTTGGAGGTATTCAAACGAGAATTTAAAAGGCCCAAGTATAGACTCATGGAGTTCGGCTTCGCTGCTCGAGCTAAGCTGAGGACGAAGCTTCCTGCAGTTCACGGTTTTCTACACGTTTTGAAGAAAAAGAAGCGGGACTTCATGTATTCGCGTTGATTTTTATTTTCCAGGTGTCTCTCGCTTCATGCTGGAGCAGGCAAACGCGGCTATATTTTCATATTTGCGATAGAGTGCAGGGAATTCTCAAATCGGGGCCATCTAAACTCTGTTAGTCTTGACAGGCTCAGTGGTAGTCCATGCTGCGTTAAGGGGCAAACTATCGCCTGTTAGAATTAGATATTGCCGCAGGCGCCTACTTGCGGGAAAACGTCCCTTGGAGGCATTCGAGCTTCCACAGGCTTAAGCGTCATATGGTCAGCTAATGTAGGGCGGACGGAGGGACAGATCGAGATTTTTGGATCTAACCTCCTGAAAATCTTTCTGGTACTTGTTGCCGCAGCCCTTGTCTATCCATTGCTTGGACGAGTTGTCCTGGTTTGTCTGGCAACAGGGGTCGCTGTTCTGGTGTCCTTCAGCGCATCGCTCGATGTCGGCGAGGTTTACTCTTACTCCGAATATTATAAGCGCGCCTTCTGGTATTTCGGCGATGATCTGACAACGTGGCTCGCACCGCTATACCTCTTCTCCGTCTTGAGGCGGCAGCGTCTCCTCGCGATCGGCTTGGCCGGAGCAGCCTTCCTTTCCGGCGGGCGTATAGGGCTCATCCTTGTTGCTATCCAAGCGCTCTTTATCATTGGTAGTTGGCGGCGAGAACAATCCAGGATCGCTCCTTCTATCGGCCTTTCGTTAATAGGTGGTGTTATAGTGTATTTCGTAGTGGTCAGCACTTCATCGCACGCGATAAGGGCGGCTAACAGTGCTATTCTCCATTTCAATCTAGAGAGTTCCATTTCCTTGTTTGAGCCAACCAGGCGCGGATTCAGCGATTGCCGGATAGCGAATTGCTTCGATCGGAAGGTTAAGAGACCATTCCGCATGCGGACGCTGAGCGCGGTGGCCGGGCTCTGGATGACCCTGGAAGGGGGCTTTCCCGGTTCCCGCTATCCGGATACCCCAGAAAAATTCGCGGAGTTGATTGTGAAGGCCAACCCGTGGGGCGTCAATGACCGCTATGGCGTGACTCGGGAGGAATGGATGCGGATCGGGACCGTACAGTCGCCCTATGTCGGTTTCGGCGCCGGCTATGGCCCTGCTCTTCTGGCGCTGGCGATGGGTTTCATCGGTGCGGTCTGTCTTGTCGGGCTGTGGGTCCTGAGTGTCCGGCCTCCGGATGCATGGACCCCACTCACAGTCTTCTTTATCGTCAATGCCATTTTCAATCAGACGCAGGCATGGTTGCAGCCGGGGCCCGTGCTGTTCGCGATGGGATTATGCGGTACCCACATCCTGTGGCAATATTTTTCCTTTGGTGCCAGGGGACAAGACCAGCCATTGCCCGGCAGCAACCCGGTCGTTAAAGAGGTTTGACGCCGAGCCTTGAAATCCCTCGCTGACACGTCCCGGATCCCTTACCCGCCCATGCCCCCACTCGTCACCATCGGCGTCACGGCCTTCAACGCGCAAGACAATATTGAACGCGCCGTACGGTCAGCCCTGCAGCAGGATTGGTCCAACCTTGAAGTCGTGGTGGTGGATGACGCGTCCTCAGATCAGACCGGCGAGATCGTCGAGCGCATTGTTCTGAAAGACAGCCGTGTGCGCCTGGTACGGCATGCTAAGAACCTGGGCGTTGGTGCTGCGCGGAATTCCATCATCAACGCGGCCTCTGGCGAGTTCGTGGCCTTTTTCGACGACGACGATGAGAGTGAGGCGAGCCGTATAGGGGCACAATGGGCGCGGATTATGCGGTATGAAATGAAGTTCGCGATGGGGGCGCCGGTGATCTGCCATACGGCGCGGCTGCAGACGACCGGCGACGGGGCTGAACGGGTCGAACCGACCATGGGGTGCCGCGAGGGGGCGTCTGCGCCACATGGACCTGCGGTCGCTTCGCGGATATTGTGGGGGACGCGTCTCGATCAGGGCTTCGGCGCTGTCGCGACCTGCTCTCAGATGGCCAGGACGTCCACCTATCGCGCGACCGGCGGGTTCGACGCTGCGTTCAGACGGTCGGAAGATACTGAATTCTGTGTGAGATTGGCTCTGATGGGGGGGCATTTCGTCGGTATCGACAGTCCGTTGGTTCGCCAAAAGTTGACGGCGCGCGCAGACAAAACGCTCGACAATGAATTGAAGTACAAGCTGATGCTGCTGGCGAAACACAAGCAAACTGCTCCCACTCCGGGCCATTTTTCCGCAGCGAGTGGTTTTCTGCGATTTAAGTATGCCTTGCAGCGACGCGCGAGATTTTCAGCGCTGATCTGCCTCTTACAACTGCTCGTGACACATCCGGTGCTGACGACTGATAGGCTGGATCAGGCAATTCGGCGGGGAGCAAGCAAACCGAACCTTGCGCATTTCACGCGGTGATTGTCCATGAATGATTTTTATCCGACGGTGACCGTTGCCATCACCTGCTTCAATGCGATTCAGACGATCGAGCGTGCGGTGAAGAGCGCGCGTTCACAAGACTGGCCCGCGCTCGAAATCTTGATTGCGGATGACTGTTCCACGGACGGATCGGCTGACTTCGTGGCGTCGCTGATTGCGGATGATCGGCGGGCAAGACTGGTTCGCCGCGCGACAAATGGTGGGGCGGCCGCGACACGCAATACCCTTATTGAAGCCGCAACCGGCGAATTCGTTATCTTCTTTGACGATGACGATGAAAGCCATCCGACGCGTGTCGCGCGACAGGTGGAGACTTTGCGCGCGCTCGAAGCATCGCGCCCCGGCCTGCTCGTGGCCTGTTACGCGGGTGGTGAACGGCTCTATCCGAACGGTTATATCAAACCGCTTGCTGCCATCGGTTCAAAGGGGCCACCGCCGCATGGCTATGCGGTGGCAAACTATCTGCTGTTCTATTCCCGCCCTAAGGGCTTCTTCTTCGGAGCAGGAACGCCAACCTGCGCGCTCATGGCGCGACGTTCGGTGTTCGAGCAAGTGGGAGGGTTCGATCCTACTCTTCGGCGAGTGGAGGATGTCGATTTTGCGGTTCGGTTGGCATTGGCGGGTGGGTATTTTGTTGGTACGCGGGACAGCCTGTTCCGCCAGCATGCAACGGTCGGGGTTGACAAGAGTCCGGAAGCCAACCGGGACGCCGAGGTCAGTCTGGCGCGGAAGCACAAAGGCTATCTGACATCCATCGGGCGATATCACTATGCTGTCCGGTGGCCGAATCTGCGTTACCTGCACTTCAAGCGCAGATATGCGGCTTTTCTTGTCGAGTTCCTCCAGATCGTTGCCCGAAATCCCCTAGCGGCGAGCCGCCATATTCTCCATACCGGCCCAAGACGCTTGCGGCACGAACTTCAGATGAGGAAACGCCAGAAATGAGGTTACTGTTCGTGGCTCGCGCGTTGCACGATATGGCAGGCGGCGTGGAGCGGATGATCATTTCGGTTATGAACGAAATGGTTTCGCGAGGGCATGAGGTCGCGCTCTTCAGTTGGGACCGCGAAGATGCCGTAGCTTTTTACCCCATCGATCCGAGGGTTTCCTGGTTCAAACTGGCTTCCGGCGATCCGAGCCGACGCGCAGGCCTTTCCGAGCGGCTGCTGCGCGTGTCGAAGGTCCGCCGCATGGTGACGGGCTTCAAGCCGGATGTCGTCACATGCTTTCAAGGCGGGCCGTTTCGGGCGATGCTCGGCTACACTTGGGGGCTTCGGATTCCGCTTGTAGCGGCCGAGAGAACGGCGCCGACCCTTTATGATCATGCAAACAATACGCGGCTGAGGAAACTGGAACATTGGACGTTTCAGTTCGCCGCCAGAATAACCGTGCAGTTCGACAGATACAGGGAATATTATCCCCGCAATCTGCAAGACCTGATCGTCGAGACCCCCAACCCGGTCCCGGAGGCTTCCCAGCATGCCCAACCAGATGTGCCGAGCCTTGAGGGACGCTACACCCTGTTGTCGGTGGGCCGGCTGAGTTACCAGAAGAACTACTCGGCGCTTGTCCAAGCCTTCGCAAAAATTGCGCCCCAGTTTCCGCTCTGGGACCTAAGGGTTGTGGGCGAGGGGGAAGACAGATCGGCTTTAGAGAATGCCTTGAAAAACTCTTCCCTAGACCCCCACCGGGTAGTCATGCCGGGTAAGACGGATAGGATCTCCGAGGCCTATGCTGCGGCCAATCTCTTTTGCCTTCCGTCGCGTTGGGAAGGCTTTCCAAACGCGCTGGCTGAAGCGCTCGCTCATGGATTGCCCTCTGTCGGCTTCGAGGGGTGCGCGGGCGTGCCCGATCTGATCACACCGGAAGTAACGGGTAGACTTGCACCTGGAAACGGTTCCGTCGATGCGCTGTCCGACGCTCTGGCCAGCCTGATGTCGAATGATGCGCTTCGACAACAGATGGGTAGAAACGCGGTCTTGGCCATGAAACGCTACCGGCCCGAGCTCTGCTTCGATCGTTGGGAGGCAGTTCTTCGCGAGGGCGCAGGACGATGACTATCCCGTTCATCGTCAAGTCTCTTGAGACGCCCGGGGGAGGCGCTGAACGCGTGTTCGTCGAGATTACGTCAGGGCTTCGAACTCGCGGTTACGACATCGAGGTGGTGACCTTCGATCCCCCCGGTGCTAGGTCGTTCTATCCCCTGCGGGAAGATGTGCCAAAGCATGATTTGGGCCCGCAATCCCTCCATCCTGTAAGACTTCTGGCACTGAGACGCGCCATCCTTCGAATGAAGCCGACACAGATCGTTGCATTCATGCCGTCTAGTTACGTTCCAACCGCGTTCGCGCTGCTGGGTAGTGGGGCTGCCGTGAGGGCGAGCGAACACAATGTCCCGGCCCGTTACCGATCTTCTCCGGCAAAGTGGGGCGTGCTGAACGCCTCTGTTCCGGCCATCGATCGCTTCACGGCCGTCTCTGCCCAGATGAAGGATGCCTACCCGTGGTGGATCCGCCGCAAGATGACCGTGGTTGAGAACCCGGTATCAGGAACAGGTACCGAGTTAGCCGACGTCTTTGCGTTCGGGCGTTCAAAACGGCTGCTGGCGGTGGGCCGGCTACATCCACAAAAGGACCACGTCACCCTCATCCGGGCCTTCGCTGTCATTGCCGAAACCATGCCCGATTGGCATCTGCGTATTCTCGGCGAAGGAGACGAGCGGTCGATGCTTGAGCACGAGATCAAACGACTGGGCCTTGCTGGCCGCGTAGAGATGCCGGGCGCCGTCTTGGATATGAGTGCGGAATACACGGCGGCGCAGCTTTATGTCATACCATCGCTGTACGAGAGCCAAGGACTGGCCACGGTGGAGGCGATGGCTCACGGACTGCCGGCCGTCGGCTTTCGCGATTGTCCAGGTACCAACAGCATTATTGCCGACGGGCTGAACGGCATCCTGATCGATCCACACCCCAATCGGCCGGAAGCCTTGGCGCAGGGGTTGAAAGCGATGATGCAGGATGAGCAGCGCAGGTCGTCGCTTGCACTGGGCGCTCTGGCGCATGTGCCGGGTCCCCGGCTGGATGCCGTCCTCGATGACTGGGAGGCTTTCCTTGAGTCGTAATTCCAAACCCTCGATCCCGCATGCAGCCGCGAAACCCAAGCTCCTCTTCCTAGTTTCCGAGGACTGGTACTTCATGTCCCATCGCCTCGCATTGGCGCTGGCGGCACGAGATGCCGGGTATGGTGTCGTCGTTGCCACACGGGTGTCTACTCATGGGACAGCCATGGAGGCTCTCGGACTGCGCGTGGTGCCACTCGCCCAGATGAAGCGGTCTAGTGCTAACATCTGGAACGAGATCAAATGCCTATCGGAAATCCTTAGCATCATTCGACAAGAGAAACCGACCGTCGTACATGCAGTTGCAATCAAGCCTGTCATCTACGCGGCAATCTGTAGCCATGTCTTAAAGGTGCCGCGGTTCGTGGCCGCATTGGGCGGGCTTGGTTCAATATTCTCGGACAGCGGGTTAAAGGCACGCCTGCTCAGACCTCTGGTCAAGGGACTGTTTCGCCTGTTGCTCAACAGAGAAAACACGCGGGTCATTCTTCAGAATGCGAACGACCTAGATGTGATGACTCGTGGCTGCGGTTTACTCGAAGGAAATTCTGTCCTTGTGCGCGGCGCAGGGGTGGACACGGAGCAGTATGCCGCAAGACCCATCCCTGATGGGGTTCCGGTCGTGATGTTGGCCTCCAGGATGATCTGGCCGAAAGGAGTACAGGAATTCGTGGATGCGGCGATCAAGGTCAAGGAAAAGACGGATGTCCGTTTCGTGCTGGTCGGCCGGCCCGATTGTGAGAATGCGGCTTCGGTGCCCGAGACGCTGTTGGTAAAATGGAATCGCGAGGGCACCATTGAATGGTGGGGCCACAGAGCCGACATGGCCGACACGCTGGCTGAGGCCACGGTGGTTTGTCTTCCGACCTATTACGGCGAGGGTGTTCCTAAGATCCTTCTTGAGGCGATGTCGGTCGGTCGACCGATCATTACAACTGACATGCCCGGATGCCGTGAACTGGTCGAAAGCGGTCGAACTGGTGCGCTGGTCGAACGGAGGAACGCGGAGTCATTGGCGAGAGCCATTGAGGGCCTGCTCTCAAAGCCGGACCGTCTGGCGCTCGCCGGCCAAGAAGCCCGCAAAATGGTGATCGCCGAATACTCTGTCGAGCAGGTCATAGACCAGACCTTGCGGACATATGGGCCAATACATTGACCACACTTCCAAGCCTAGTGTGAAGGAAAGGTCGTTAGTCGTGTAACGGTCGAAAGGTGCTCTGGCTGACGAATGGCAGCGGGTCCCAGTTCAGCAGAGTGCGGGTTTTTTCAACATCCACTTCGAGATTGCTCATAAGCCTGTTTCGTGTCGAACGTGGTACGGCCAAAGCAGCGAGGAAAGTGCATGCGAAGACGAAGTCGAGAATTCTCGGTGGGCGCTTCCATCCAAGGTCCAACAGCAGCTCGTGTGTGGAGATATGGGTACTGTCTGCGACCAGAAAGACTTGGTCGGCAGATCTTGGCTCTCGTCGGGCGGCCATGATCGCGCTTGATAGGTTTGACAGGTGCACCAGCGAGCGGCGATTTTGGACGGCTCCGAACGGCGAAGGCAGCTGGAAGCGTGCCCATTTCTTCAACGCCGCCAGGTTTCCCTTCACGCCCGGGCCGTAAACCAGCGTTGGACGCAAAATGACGACTTCAAGATCGGTTTGCCTGCCCAGTTCGAGGAGCGCGATTTCGGCTTCCGCCTTCGATACCGCATAAGGCCCCTCAGGTTTGCGGGGATCGTCCGATCTAAACGGCTGGCCTGGTCGGGTCGTCTCGCCATTCACCTTGATGGTGCTGACAAAGATGAACCTCCGGACACCCGCCTTTATCGCCGCACGGGCCAGATGAAGCGTCGCGTCCACATTTGCGAGCCGGAATTCGGAAAGAGGGTTAGAGGCACGGTCCTTCATCACGTGTACGCGTGCGGCGAGATGAATGACCGTATCAACCTTTTCGAGGATGGGGGCCCAGTCCATCTCCTCGCCGTAGCTCGGGATCTTCAGGAGGCCAGCCTTTTCAGTACGGGAGACCCCTATCGTCGGGATCCCATTGCGCTGAAGTTCCTTCATGAGGAAACTTCCCACAAAGCCTGACGCTCCGGTTACCAAAGTCGACTTCATCCCGTCTCCAAATGCCCGTCAGAGTGTTCCGATCACTCACTGAAGAGTTGCGTCATTGCCATCAATCAGGGAAAACAAAACGGTTCTCGCATCCTGTTCATTCTCTTGCGCGACGGCGTTCTCCAGCGCTACCAGCGCGCCTTCGAGGTCTTGATGACCAATCGTCGAGGCGTCCGCTCGCATGATTTTTGGATGGGCCGTCGGTTTGGCATGGTCCCGGTTGTAGAAGAGCTCTTCGAAAGGCTTCTCGCCCGGGCGCTTGCCGATCACCTTGACGGCAATGCCGCCATCGGGGTTGTCGGCGTTCCTGACCTTGAAGCCCGCGAGTCGGATCATGTTTTCTGCTAAATCGCCTATGCGCACGGGTTCGCCCATGTCCAACAGGAAGACGTCGCCGCCTTCCGACATCGCACCCGCCTGCACGATCAGCTCGGCTGCTTCCGGGATGGACATGAAGTACCGCGTCATATCCGGATCGGTGACGGTGACTGGACCGCCCTTGGCGATCTGCTCCTTGAAGAGCGGTACAACCGAGCCATTGGAGCCGATGACATTGCCAAAGCGGACGGCACAAAAGGTCTGCTTGCTGCCGCTGCTGCGGGCCTGGATTGCGAGTTGGCGCACAATGAGTTCGGCCCAACGCTTAGTTGCCCCCATGACGTTTGTTGGGCGAACAGCCTTGTCGGAGGAGATAAGGACAACGCTCTGGACGTTCTCCGCTGCGGCAGCCTGAGCAAGCGTCTGGGTGCCAAAGACGTTGTTACGAATACCTTCCAGAACGTTCGCTTCTACGAGCGGGACGTGTTTGTGGGCTGCTGCATGATAGAGAACCTCGATCCGATGTGTCCGTATCGTCCGTCGCACCAGTTGCTCATCAGTGACCGAGCCGAGAACGGGCACTATGTCAGGGCCGCCCTTCGTCATCAGCTCCTGTTCGATGCGGTAGAGGGCATATTCGCTCGCTTCAAAAAGCACCAGCTTTTCCGGCTTCCAGGTTGCGATCAATCGACAGAGTTCTGAACCAATGGATCCGCCGGCACCGGTGACCATCACCGTCTTGCCGCTTAGTGCCCTCGCCAGTAGATCGTTGTCTGGTGGGACGAAGGAGCGTCCCAAGAGTTCGTCGATTTCGATCTCGCGGATCTGGTTTACGATGTAGCGACCGTCGACGATGTCGGAGATATCGGGTACGCTCCGGATTTTGATCCCGAGCCCTGACACGCGGGCAATGACCGCCTGTCTCGCGTCTGCCGGTATCGATGACATAGACAGCACAATCTCCCGAATGCCGTAGCGTTCGACCAGTATTGGCAGGTCCCGAGGCGGGAAGACGCGGTACCCGCCCACATCATGGCCGTGATTGGCGGGATCGTCGTCAATCAGTCCCATGACGTAGCGGTTTCCATGCCCGCGCAGCGCACGTGCCAGCTGAGCGGCTCTGGGGCCAGCGCCATAGATGAAGATCGGCTCTTCATCGCGGCGCATGCCGGTGCCTGCATTCAAAATCCATTTGGCAGCAAAGCGAGTGCTGCCGATCAGTAGGGTCCCGAGCGCGAAATAGAGAACCGGCACCGAGCGAGGTACGATACCCCTGCCAGTCATCTCGGTCAGGAAGATGATGATGACCCAGCACATCGTTGCGATCATCATCGCACGCAGCACCGTCCAGATCGCTGCTTCCGGCAGATAGCGGATGACTGACCGGTATAAACCTAGGCGAATGAAGACTGGTATTGCCACGGCGACGGCGAAGAATGCCAGAATGACACGTTCAGGAGTTATCGCTGGCGACCAGTTGGAAAGGCGTAAGGCATAGGATGCCCATATCGCGACCAGAAGCAGGACGGCGTCCATCAGAATCATTATCACCCGCTTCCAAGGGCGCGGCGTCCGTATGATCCGTTCGCGTATCGCGCGGATGAAAGGGTGCTGAACGAGGTCGGCTCTTGTCATGGGCTATCGCCGATACTTTCTGACGGGTTGTCCGCTCTAGTGGGCTACGCCTCTGGCTCCGGCGACCTTCAGTGCCGTAAGGATTAATATCCACAGGTCGAACATGAAACTCTGACGTCGCAGATAGTCGGCGTCATAGGCAACTTTCAAGGGAATTTCCAGTTCATCCCGGCCATTTACCTGAGCCCAGCCTGTGAGCCCGGGTTTGAGAGCGTGAACCCCTGCCGCTGTGCGGGCTGTGATGAGGTCATCCTGGTTGAAAAGGGCTGGCCGGGGGCCGACTAGGCTCATCTCGCCCTTGAGGATACACCAAAGCTGAGGAAGCTCGTCCAAACTGCTTTTCCGCAAGAAGCCGCCAATGGGTGTAAGATGTTTTGAGGGATCGTTCAGGAGATGGGTGGCGACGACGGGCGTGTCGGTGCGCATGGTTCGGAACTTCGGCATCAGGAAAATGCTGTTACCCTTGCCTACGCGTTTGGACCAATAGAGCGCAGGTCCCGGCGAGGTCAGACGCACCGCAAGCGCAACGATTGCCATCGGGATTGCGAAGGCCAGCGCCGCACATGCTGAAACAAACATATCAGACAGGCGCTTTATGGTCATGGTGTTTAAAATCTCCGAAAAAATCACTGAGACCGAGCACGAGAGATTCCAGAACATCTCTAGTTACAAAATGAGCGTCAGCTCCTTGGTTCGGCAAGCTCTTTGCCATTTTTTAGGAACACGTCGAACATCACATCGAATGGTTCGCCGTCATTCACTCAATCTGGTTGTTGAGCTTTCGCAATCATGGTTCCCGTTCAGCCAAAATGGCCGCAGTCCAAATGGTCGGCCTGTGGCCACGGCTCGTTAGCACTTGGGCGCCACTGCGGCAACTCGCTGGGCATTCCAAGATTGCTCCTTGTCTGTCAAGCAAACCTTGTATGGCTTTCAGCGAGAGGAATGTCCAAGAGGCTTTCAGCTTTTTTGAACTCGAAGGCAGCTTACGCCATGTCATCCTCTTTGAGCACTATTTCCACCTAGGTGAGAGTGGGGCGGTATCGTGCGCGGTAGCGCTTGACCACCTGGTGGAGAGTCCCTCCAACTGACTCAACTCTTTAGGTTTGTGCCGTTCCGCCGCGCTGATGGGACACCGAAAGCGCTGGGGCCGGCCGTTCTAGCTGGTTGTGCCGTATTGGCTAGGGCGCTCAACCATGAAGCCTTCAGAACTACTTCCACTTCTCGCCTTGCCGCGAGTCGGTTACCCCTTGCTCATGAGCATCGGCACCCTTCAAGACCCATTGACCCGGTCCGTACCCGAGCCCGTCCGGGAGCACGGTCGGCTTGTGCGCGTCGTCGTGCCCCTGGCGGTGATGTATAATGGGTGTCTCGCCATCATCAACGCGCATGTCATGCCGCTCGGCTTCTCCCATGTCGCGCTGGTCGAAATCACGCTGCTCTTCGTTACGCTGCTCTATCTGCTGTATCGCGGACTGTCCGAGGAAGCGCTGCCGATTGTGGCGTTGGTCGGCTTCTTCGCTCTGGTCATGGTCTATACCTCTGTTGTCAATGGCACGGCCTTCGTCGACTTCTTCCGCAACATCCTGATCATCGGGGTCTTCTGCCAGCTTGGCATGATGACGAACAGGCGCAGTCTCGCTTTCGTTTTCCGGGTCTGCTGCGCCTTCATTCTGTCGGTGTTGCTGGTCGAGATCTTCTTTACCCGCATCTACGAGGATCTGTTTTATCCGGCGCTTTATTTCACCAACACGCGCGGGCTGGAGCAGGTCGCGTTTGGGGGCGCTAAGATCTTTCAGAATGCGATCAATATCCCGGGGCGCTTCTCTTTCGGGCTCAGCGACCACCGCACCTCGTCGCTGTTTCTTGAGCAGGTCTCGCTTGCCAATTTCTCCGGCGTGCTCTGCATCTATCTCGTCAGCCGGTTCAACCAGATCACGCGCTTCGACCGCGTTCTCATTCTGGCAACGGTTGCCTTCATCCTTCTGACCAATGACTCGCGCAGCATGCTGGCTTTCGCGTTCATCTGCCTGTTCGGCTATTTCCTGTTTCCAAAGACCAGCAATGGCATCCGCCCGTTCATCATGCCGGTCGTCATCTGCGCCGGGGCTCTGGTCTACCTAATGCGTCCGGATGCGAGCGGCGACACGTTCGACGGGCGTATCGTGCTGACCATGAAAGGCTTCTTCAGCCTCGATTTCGTCGAGCTGCTGGCACTTGATGTGAGCAATATCGCGAGCTTTGCCGACAGCGGCTATATCTACGTGATCAATGCCAGCACGGTCTTCGGGCTCCTGACTTTCTGGCTCTTTGTCAGTTTTTATCCGGCGGGTCAGACCGCGGCTCAGAAGCGGTGTGCCTTTGCGCTTGGCATCTTTATCTCCCTCAACATGATGATCGGGGGAACGGCAATCTTCTCGATCAAGGTTGCCTCGCTTCTCTGGCTGCTCGTCGGCCACATGCGCGTCGCAGAGAAAGAGCGCAGTTAACCGCGTTGCAAGGTCTGGCAGGACAATTGTGCTGCTCGAAGGCTATAAGCAGACCACGGTGCAGGGTTCTTATCCGACGGATTGCCAACACTCATGTGCGTTCAATTGCAGTATATCAGGGCGATTGCCGCTCTGCTCGTCGTCTATTTTCATGCGATCCTGCAGCTGGAGAAACTCAATCCGGATGCTTGGATCACGGATTATCTGTTCGGCAAGAGCGGGGTCGATCTGTTTTTCGTTCTGAGCGGCTTCGTCATGTGGATCACCACCTCGGACAAGCCGCAGACCGTTGCCGATTTCTGGTGGAAACGTGTCCGTCGCGTGGTGCCACTCTACTGGGCTGTGACGCTCGCCGCTGCATTCGTCGCCCTGATCGTTCCGCAGATTCTTAAATCCACCCAGTTCGACATTCCGCACATCCTTGCCTCGCTGGCTTTCCTGCCCTGGATCAATCCCTCCGATCCCGCAGGCGAGATGATCGCGCCGCTGATCGTTCCGGGCTGGACGCTGAACTACGAGATGTATTTCTATCTCCTGTTCGGGCTCTGCCTTCTCGTGCCGGTGCGTCATCGCATCCTGGCCATCACGGCTCTCATCGGTCTCATCTTCCTGGCCGCCAATATGGCGCCTGAGAGCACGGCAGCGCGCTTTTACGGCGATACGGTCATCTTCGAATTCGTCGCCGGCGTCATTCTCGGTCGCATCTACAAGTCAGGGATCGCCTTCTCGGCACCTACCGTCATTCTGGCGCTCGCCCTCGGCTTTGCCGTCCTGGTGTTCAACGACTATCGCGCCTTCGATCTGCCGCGCCTGATCACCATCGGTATTCCGGCGGCCTTCATCATCTTTTTTGCAACGGCCATCCGGATCCCGGATCTCAAGGCCTGGCGCTGGCTGCGCATCCTCGGGGATGCCTCCTATTCCATCTACCTCACCCACATCTTTACGCTGGCAGGCTCCCGCATGGTCTATCCTTGGGTGATCGGCACGCTGCAGAGCGACATGCTGTTCGTGGTGGTGATGATCGTCATGTCCACCCTGGTCGGGCTTGCCAGCTATTATCTCTTCGAAGTGCCTGTCGGGCGCTATCTGTCATCGGACAAGCGCTCGCGGGTCGATCAGTCGGCAAAGCCCAGCAATGCATGAGAGGGCAGGCGGCATGAAGGACAAGACCATGCAATCAAGGCACCGTCGCGCCGTCGTCTGCACCATGCTTGCGGCTCTTATTGGCAGTTCCACCAGCCATGCTAGCCCGGCGGACCTGTGCTTTCGCGGATTGAACATATCCGGTGCGGAGTATGGCGAAGTCGACGGGGTGGAAGGGGTCAACTTCACCTATCCCTCGGCGCCGACGGTTGCCTATTTCGCCGACAAGGGCTTCGATACCGTGCGGCTGCCTTTCAAGTGGGAGCGGCTCCAGCCGACGCTGGGCGAAGCCTTCGACCGAACCGAGCTTGAGCGGCTGAAGACCAGCGTGGCCGGGCTTCGGGAGAAAGGCTTCATCGTCATCCTCGATCCGCATAACTTCGGCTATTATTCCGGCAGCAATATCGGATCCGCTGAAGTGTCTCCGCGACAGTTCGCGCAGTTCTGGATCCGACTGGCAGCCGAATTTGCCAATGAGGACGGCATCGCCTTCGGGCTGATGAATGAACCGCATGATATCGCCCCGGCTGTCTGGCTCGATGCTGCCAATCAGGCGATTGCGGGCATTCGGGCGGTCGGCGCGCGCAATCTCATTCTCGTGCCCGGCACACATTGGAGCGGTGTGGTCACCTGGCCTGAAGATTTCGGCCGTGGGTCGAATGCCGTCGTCATGCTCGGTGTCGTCGATCCAATCGACAACTATGCCTTCGAAGTCCATCAGTACATGGACAAGGACCTCTCGGGCACCAACGAGGCCTGCGTGAACGCGGATCTTGCGGTCGATGGGATGGTGAAACTCTCGGAGTGGCTGCGGACACACGGCAAGCGCGCCTTTCTCGGCGAGTTCGGTGGGTCGAAGGAGCCGGAATGTCTCGCCGGGCTGACGCGCATGTTGGATCAGATGGCGAAAGAGCCCGATGTCTGGCTCGGCTGGACTTATTGGGCCGGTGGGGACTGGTGGTCGCCTGAAGAGGGCAACAACATCCAGCCGGATGCGCAAGGGGACCGCGCCCAGCTCTCCGTCCTTCTTCCGGCGCTCAAGCCCGCTGCCGCAGATCCGGGTGCATGCGTGCGTATTCCGCCCGCGGGATAAGACTTAATTAACCGTAAATACTCATAGTTCAGCAAGAAACGGGCGTCTCGCAGGCGCCCGCTGGACCTCTACATGCATGGGCAAGCCAATCGTGAAAGATCTAACCCGAGGGCTGGGCGAATTTCATTCTCGCGGCCGTGACGCTGGCGCTCAATCGACGTCGTCCGCGGGTGGTGCGAATGTCAGCTTGCGCCGCTATCTCGGCGCGTCGGTCGACGAACGCGACGTCCAGAAGCCGCGATCCGGTCGGCCGCTGACGATGGATGACATCGAGCAGCGGGCCCGGGAGCGATTCGGCTGGGATCTGTCTGGCGGCAATGATGCGCCGGACGAAGGGCAGGGCGGTGCAGTGCGCGAGCCCATGCCGGAAGAGCGCTCGGCCTCAATTCAGCCGCCCGCGGCGTCCGCTGCCGCACCGGTCATCGACCTGAAGTTCGTTGCACTTGCTGCGTGGCGCTATCGGACGGCAGTGCTTGCCGGTGCCGTCGTGTGCGCGCTCTTAGGCGGTGCCATGACCACACTGCTGTCCAAGAAATACAGCGCTGCCGCGACACTTTATTTCGATCCGCAGAAGCTTGCGGTGGAACTCGTTGAAAACGACCGGGCGACGTCGCCGGAAGTGTTGAACGCAACCATCGACAGCCAGACCCAGATCATCACATCGCGCACCGTGCTCGAGACCGTCGCGGCCAATCTGAAGCTGACGACGGATCCCGAATTTCTCGGTCGCCCCTCGGACAATCCGGCGAATGACCTGAACCGCGTGATCTCCGCCTTGCAGAAGCAGATCCTGGTGTCGCGCCAGGAAGGCACGTTCATCTTCCAGGTGAAGGTGACGACCGGAGAGGCGGAGAAGTCGGCCGAAATTGCGAATTCACTGGTCGCAGCCTATCTCAAGGACAGCCGCGTGAATGCCGAAGACAGTTTCGGCAGCGTCAATACGAGCCTGGTCAACCAGTTGACGGCGCTGAGCAAGGCGGTGATCGCGGCGGAAGCCGAGGTGCGCGCGTTTACCGCGCAGAATGATCTCTATGCCGTGGGCGGTGACCAGATCGCCGACAAGCGGCTGCAGTCTCTCGACGACCTGTTGGTTGCCGCACAGCAGAAGATCATCGAGGCTAAGGCGCAGCTCGATACCGTGTCCAGGCTCGACATCAACGACGTTCTCGTCGGCGACGCTGCGGCCTCGCGGACGCTCGGAGATCTCCGCAACCAGTATGCGAGCCTTTCGGCCAATGTGAGCAGCCTGACCGAGCGTCTTGGCCCGCGCCACCCGCAATTGCAGTCGGCAAAGGCGTCGCTCGGCGATATCGAGCGACAGATCCGGCTTGAACTCGAACGCATGGTGGTTGCCGCCCGCAGCGCCTACGAATCGGCGCAGAAGGAAGAAGCTGACCTGCTCAAGGAACTGAACGTTCAAAAGGCATCCCAGACCACCAACTCCACGGCGCTGATCGAACTCAGCGAGTTGGAGCGCAAGGCAAAAGCGGCACGCGACGTCTACGAGGCCGTGCTCAAGCGCAGCGAAGAGACGGCAGCCGAGATGAGCCTCTATTCGAGCAATGTCCGCGTTGTCGCCGAAGCCTTCCCGGCCCAGGCCCCCGACGGCCCCGGCCGCAAGGTTCTGCTGATCGCCGGCATCTTCGGCGGCGGCCTTTTCGGCCTCGGCTTGGGAATTGTTCTGGCTGCCGGCTTTGTGCTGTATCGGCAGATGTCAAGATCAAATGGTAGGCCCGGAGGGACTCGAACCCCCAACCAAGCGGTTATGAGCCGCCGGCTCTAACCATTGAGCTACGGGCCCAGCCCGGCGGATCGCCGACGGGCGGGTTATGGTCACCCCGCGCCGTGCAGCGGCTCTAACGCAATTTCCGGTATGCGACAAGTCTCTGCCGCAATGGCTTCACAATCACGCGTCATCACAGATGCCGGAAGGGCATGGTGCCGGGTGAGACGAAGAGGTCCGCCGGCACTGCGGGACACAAGGAAAGATTTCATGCTGAAAATTACACGCGCTCTCGTCATGGCAACGGCACTCTCAGGTTCTGTTCTCTCGGTCGGATTTGTCGCGCCGGTGTTTGCTGCAGAGACGGAGCGTCGCGAGGCGACGATCATGGTGTCGGGCGAGGGGGAGGCTGCGATCGCGCCCGATATGGCCGTCATTTCGCTGGCAGTCATGCGCGATGCCGAGACGGCGGGCGAGGCGCTTTCGGCCAATAGTGCCGCCATGGCCGAGGTGCTGGCCGACCTCAAGGCTCAGGGTATTGCGGACAAGGACCTGCAGACCACGGATTTCTCGATCCAGCCGAAATACAAGCAGGAAACCCGCACTGACGGCACTTATGAGGCGCCTGTTATTGTCGGTTACACGGTCAGCAACGGGCTGACCGTTCGGGTGCGGGATCTCGCCAAGCTCGGAGAGATCATCGATCGGTCGGTGAAACTTGGCGTCAACCAGGGTGGCGGTATCTCGTTCACCAATGACGATCCGGAAGCAGCGGTCGAAGCGGCGCGCAAGCAGGCGGTCGAGAAGGCTGCCGCCAAGGCGAAGACGCTGACGGAAGCCGCCGGCGTCAAGCTCGGACGCGTGGTTGAGATTTCCGAGAATTTCGCCCGGCCGATGCCGCAGGTCTATGCGGCAGCACCCATGGCGAAGATGGCGGATGAATCCGTGCCGATCGCGTCCGGCGAGAACCTCTATACGGTGACCGTCAACATCACCTATGCGATCGAGCAGTAAGCTTCGAAGACAGCACTAGAACGAAGAAAGGGCCGGTTTTCCGGCCCTTTTGCATGTCTACGTGGTGCTTCCATCAAACATCGAGTGGATGCTCTGCAATCATGCTGGTCAGGCTGCCTTCCGCCGGGAAAAGCGGTATCAGGCAGGCCTGCAGCGCGTGGTAGATGTCGCCCTTGCCGGGGAAGAGGCTATTCGCTGGCTTTCCGCCCTCGGTCAGTTCCTCGTGCCAGCCTCCATACTCCCGGTCGAGATTGTTGGCCGCGATATAGTTCCAGATCTTGCGGTAGCTCTCCTCGTGGAAGTCGCTTTCCTGGTGCTGGTTGAGGAAGTGTGCTGCGGCGGCGCCTTCGCAAAGCGGCCACCACAGTTTTGCGCGCTTGTCGGGGGCGTTTTCCCAGTCCAGCGTGTAGAAGAAGCCGCCTTTGTCCTTGTCCCAGCCGAGCGCCATGGACTGGAAGAAGAGGCCGCGTGCGGCTTCCGGCATCCAGTCGTGGTTCTTTCCGCCGAGAACCCAGAGCTGGAGGATCAGACGGGCCCATTCGAGCCAATGGCCGGGCGTGGTGCCGGCGGGGCGGAACATTTCGTTCGGATGGTAGTAGGTGCGGTCGACCACCCAGTTTTCATCGAAATGCTCGGCGACGCGGAAGGCTTCCTCGCGGGCGCGACGGTTGATGATGAGGTCGGCGATCTGCTCCGCCTTGGTGAGGTAATGCCGCTCGCCGGTTGCCTCAAAAGCTGCCATCAGGCTTTCGGTCAGATGCATGTTGGAGTTCTGGCCGCGATAGCCGGGCACCGGCTGCCAGTCGGCAGAGAATTCCTCAGCGATGGCGCCGTGGTTCTCTTCCCAGAATTTCTCCTCGATCACTTCAGTAATGTCGGCCAGCATGGCGCCGGCCAGCGGATGGCTGATGCATTTAGCGGAGGCGGCCGCGAGCAGGACGAAGGCGTGGCCGTAGCCCTGCTTCGTGTCGTCGGCAGCTCCTGTGTCGTTGGCTTGCCAGAAGTAACCGCCGTTCTTCTGGTCCCGGTGGCGCTCCCAGAGATAGCGCATGCCGTGGTCGACGATGTCGGCCGAGCCCGGGCGGCCGAGCAGGTGGCCGATCGCAAAGCAATGGACCATGCGGGCGCTGGCATGGATACCGCGGGCGGGATTGTCGGTCGAAAGCGGCTTGCCGTCGCGCGACAGGTCGTAGAAGCCGCCCTTCGGGTTGATGGCCGACCTTGAGAAGAAATCGAAAAGGTCGTCGGCGCGGTTCAGCAGCCATTTGCGGTGGTAGGGCCGGGCGCTCCAGGGGGTGGATGGCGATGGCTGCGACTGATTTTCCGACATTTCTTCCTCCCGGGCTACATCGTTGCAGGTTCTATAGCCGATCAGCGGTGCGCCTGCCACCGGTTGACCGAGGTCACGCACAGTCGGATCGCATGTTGACATAAAGATGTCTTTATGTGATTTGGCTCGTGTCGCATACGCAATAGGAGAGTTCGCAGATGCTCGATCAACTGTTCGGCCGCGAGGGCGCAAACCGTGACGGCGCGGATATCCTGAAGGCGCTGCAACAGGCTGCCCGCGAACGTATCCTGATCCTTGACGGGGCCATGGGCACCGAGATCCAGGGCCTCGGATTAACGGAGGACGACTTCCGGGGTGAACGTTTCCTTGGCTGCGCCTGCCACCAGCAGGGCAACAACGACCTGCTGATCCTGACGCAGCCGAACGCGATCGAAGACATCCATTTCCGTTATGCGATGGCCGGTGCCGATATTCTCGAGACCAACACCTTCTCCTCGACCCGCATTGCGCAGGCGGATTACGAGATGGAAGGGGCGGTCTACGATCTCAACCGCCATGGCGCCGAGCTCGTGCGCCGGGCGGCCTTCCGGGCCGAGCGCGAGGACGGCAAGCGGCGTTTCGTCGCCGGTGCCATCGGGCCGACCAATCGTACGGCGTCGATCTCGCCTGACGTCAACAATCCCGGATACCGCGCCGTTTCCTTCGATGGCCTGCGCGCCGCCTATGGCGAGCAGATCGACGGGTTGATCGACGGCGGTGCCGATCTCATCCTGATCGAGACGATCTTCGACACGCTGAATGCCAAGGCGGCGATCTTTGCCTGCGAGGAGCGTTTCCTCGCCAAGGGCATCCGCCTGCCGGTGATGATTTCGGGCACGATCACCGATCTCTCCGGCCGTACGCTGTCTGGCCAGACGCCGACGGCCTTCTGGAACTCGGTGCGCCATGCCCGGCCTTTCGCGGTTGGTCTCAACTGCGCACTCGGGGCGGATGCCATGCGGCCGCATCTGCAGGAACTGTCCGGCGTGGCCGATACGCTGATTTCTGCCTATCCGAATGCCGGCCTGCCGAATGAATTCGGGCAGTATGATCAGAGCCCGGAGGAGATGGCGGATCTCGTGGCTGGCTTTGCCGAAGAGGGCATCGTCAATGTCGTCGGCGGCTGCTGCGGCTCGACGCCCGCGCATATCGCGGCCATTGCCGAGGCCGTGAAGGGCAGGGTGCCGCGTGCGCCCGCCGAGCATCGGCCCTTCATGTCGCTCTCGGGGCTCGAGCCCTTCGAGCTCACCAAGGATATTCCCTTCGTCAATGTCGGCGAACGGACGAATGTCACGGGCTCGGCCAAGTTCCGCAAGCTGATCACCGCTGGCGACTATTCTGCGGCTTTGGTGGTTGCGCGTGATCAGGTCGAAAACGGCGCCCAGATCATCGACATCAACATGGACGAGGGCCTGATCGATTCGCAGCAGGCGATGGTGGAGTTCCTCAACCTGATCGCCGCCGAGCCTGATATCGCCCGCGTGCCTGTAATGATCGATAGCTCCAAGTTCCCGATCATCGAAGCCGGTCTCAAATGCGTGCAGGGCAAGGCGGTGGTGAATTCCATCTCGCTCAAGGAGGGCGAGGAGAATTTCATCGCCCAGGGCAAGCTGATACGCAATTATGGTGCTGCCGTCGTCGTGATGGCCTTTGACGAGAAGGGCCAGGCCGACACTTATGATCGCAAGGTCGAGATCTGCCGGCGCGCCTACAAGATCCTGACCGAAGAGGCGGGCTTTGCGCCTGAAGACATCATCTTCGATCCGAATGTCTTTGCGGTCGCGACCGGCATCGAGGAGCACGACAATTACGGCGTCGACTTCATCGAGGCGACGCGGACGATCCGGCAGGAAATGCCGCTGGTGCATATCTCGGGCGGGGTGTCGAACCTCTCGTTCTCCTTCCGCGGCAATGAGCCGGTGCGGGAAGCCATGCATGCGGTCTTCCTCTACCATGCCATCCAGGCGGGCATGGACATGGGCATCGTCAATGCGGGCCAGCTCGCGGTCTATGAGAGCATCGACAAGGATTTGCGGGAGGCCTGCGAAGACGTGGTGCTCAACCGTCGCAAGGACGGGACCGAGCGGCTGTTGGAGATTGCCGAGCGTTATCGCGGCACGGGCGAGGCCAAGGCCCGCACGCAGGACATGAGCTGGCGCGAATGGCTGGTCGAGAAGCGGTTGGAGCATGCGCTGGTCAACGGCATCACCGAATTCATCGAGATCGACACGGAAGAGGCGCGTCAAAAGGCCGAGCGTCCGCTGCATGTCATTGAGGGGCCGCTGATGGCCGGCATGAATGTCGTCGGCGACCTCTTCGGTGCCGGCAAGATGTTCCTGCCGCAGGTGGTGAAATCGGCGCGTGTGATGAAGCAGGCCGTGGCCGTTCTGCTGCCCTACATGGAAGAGGAAAAGCGGCTGAATGGCGGCACCGGCGAGCGCCAGGCGGCGGGCAAGGTGCTGATGGCGACGGTGAAGGGCGACGTACACGACATCGGCAAGAACATCGTCGGCGTCGTTCTTGCCTGCAACAATTACGAGATCATCGATCTTGGCGTCATGGTGCCGGCGACCAAGATCCTCGAAGTGGCGAAAGCGGAGAATGTCGACGTCATCGGCCTGTCCGGCCTGATCACGCCGTCGCTCGACGAGATGGTCCATGTGGCATCCGAAATGCAGCGCCAGGGGTTCACTGTCCCGCTGCTGATTGGCGGTGCGACGACGAGCCGGGTGCATACGGCGGTGAAGATCCATCCGCAATACAAGGCTGGCCAGGCGATCTATGTCACCGATGCCAGCCGTGCCGTTGGCGTCGTTTCAGCCTTGCTGGCCGAGGACGGCAACGAGACCTACGTAGACGGTATCAAGGGCGAATATGCCAAGGTGGCCGTGGCCCATGCGCGGGCGGAAGCCGAGAAGCAGCGCCAGCCGCTGGCCTCTGCCCGGGAGAATGCGGTCAAGGTCGACTGGAGCGCTTACAAGCCCACGAAGCCCAGCTTTACCGGCACCAAGGTGTTCGAGACCTATGACCTTGCCGAACTGGCCCGCTATATCGACTGGACGCCCTTCTTCCAGACCTGGGAGCTGAAGGGGCGCTATCCGGCGATCCTTGAGGACGAGAAGCAGGGCGAGGCGGCGCGGCAGTTGTTTGCCGATGCGCAGGCGATGCTCAAGAAGATCATTGCGGAAAACTGGTTCCGGCCGCGTGCGGTGATCGGTTTCTGGCCTGCCAATACGGTCGGCGACGATATCCGGCTGTTCAAGGACGATAGCCGCACCGAGGAACTCGCAACCTTCTTCACGCTGCGTCAGCAGATCGCCAAGCGCGAGGGGCGGGCGAATGTGGCGCTCAGCGATTTCGTCGCACCTCTCGAGAGCGGCGTTCCTGACTATGTCGGCGGCTTCGTGGTTACGGCCGGTATCGAGGAAGTGGCGATCGCAGAACGCTTCGAGCGGGCGAACGACGATTACTCGTCGATCCTGGTCAAGGCGCTGGCCGATCGCTTTGCGGAGGCCTTTGCCGAGCGCATGCATGAACAGGTGCGCCGCGAATTTTGGGGCTATGCGCCGGGCGAGGCCTTTACGCCGGAGGAACTGATCTCGGAGACCTATGGCGGCATCCGACCGGCCCCCGGTTATCCGGCGCAGCCCGACCATACAGAAAAGGTGACGCTGTTCTCGCTCTTGGACGCGACCAAAGCGACCGGTGTGACGCTGACGGAGAGCTATGCCATGTGGCCGGGCTCGTCGGTGTCTGGTCTCTATATCGGCCATCCCGAGAGCTATTATTTCGGCGTTGCCAAGGTCGAGCGAGACCAGGTCGAGGACTATGCAGCGCGCAAGGGGATGGATGTGCGGGAGGTCGAGCGCTGGCTGGGGCCGGTGTTGAATTATGTGCCGAAGGCGGATGTCTGAGGATTGATTGGCGCTACGGCCCCTCATCCCCCTGCCGGGACCTTCTCCCCGTGAACGGGGAGAAGAGCGAATACGGCCGGCGGCGTCTCCTTCTCCCCGCCTGCGGGGAGAAGGTGCCCCGAAGGGGCGGATGAGGGGTTAGCCTCGGCGCTAACCCTCTGCATTAAAATGCTCACAAACAGATTCCGATTTCGGCGATAAGTTATTGAGGCAGATTCCTAATTGCCTTCATGTCTCCAGCCTCAGCAGGATGGCAGTCGTGTCGTCGCTCTGCTTGTAGCGCGGGTATTTCAGCCCATCCGGATCGATTTCGCGCTCCAGGTGGCGCAGCTCCGAGACCAGCGACTTCAGCCCTGCTGTTGCGGCGCGCTGGATCAGCGTGGCGGGGTCGTAAAGCTTGTAGAGGGCCACAAGATCGGCGAGGCCGTCGGAGCAGAGGAGGGCGGTGGCTCCACCGCCATGGACGGGCACGTCGACCATTGCCAGGTGCTCGGCAGCCTCCGGCACGACACCGAACGTCCAGGTGCTGCCACCGTGGGTATTCTGCAGCGCCCGACCACGGCGCAGATCTTCCAGCGTCTGCGGGTCGTCATTGGCGACGCCTGCGGCTCCGATGCCGCCGACACGAGCGATGTGCTGGGCAGCTCGGTGCTGCTCCCATTCATAGGCGCCGGGGATCGGGATGACGAAATCGGACTGGCCGTCGTCATGCAGGATGTACATGCAGCTGTCGCCAAGGCCGAACCAGCGGAAGCCGCTGTCGGTTGCCTGCAGGGCGGTCAGGCTGCAGAGCGGCCAGGCGTAGCGCGGCTGGTCGCCCGCCGTTGCGAGGAAGGCGTCGCGGGCTTCCTCAGAGACCTGTCGTAGAACTGTCTTCGGATCGGCTCTTCGGTCGAGCCTCTGCTCAAAACGGATGCCTGCAAATTCCGCGATCCAGGCAGCGTCCGAGCCGTAGCCCTCCATGAACTGGCGATCGCCAAGGCCTGTCGCGCCGTCGATGACAAAGGCTGCATCCCTGTTGTAGCCGAGCCTGTCCTCGTTCGCGCGGCCCTGCTTACCGGGATCGGAAATGGTGTCGATAATCGAAATCTGCGGCATTAGAACCTCGTGCTGAAACGTCGTGCCGGACACCTCCGGCACGTTCCGTGACTAGCATGGCGGGAGGTTCGCGTCAGCCGCGGGCGGCGCGAAAGCGGTTCATGATCTCGGCGCGGTTTGGATCGGTCATGACGACCGCCAGGCCAAATTCCAGCGGGGTCAGTTTGGCCTCGTCTGGATAGGCAATCTCGTCGGAGAGGATTTCGGGCGGGAGCAGGGCGCGGATGCGGCTGTCGGTAGCCGTGCCGCCATGGACGATGTGCTCGCGGGCGGCAATGTCAGGGTCAATCAGGTGGTTGATCAGGGCATGGGCCGCGGGCTTGTTATGCGCCTTGGCCGGGATGGCATAATAGTCCGTCCAGATCTCGCCGCCATCGCTTGCGATCTCGAAGGCAATCTCCGGCACGTCGCGATGCATCTGGACTGCGTCGTTGCTCCAGCACATCGTCATCCAGGCTTCACCGGTGCGCATGGCGGGCTGATAATCGCTCTCAACCGCCAGAAGATGCGGCCTCACCTGCATCAGCAGGTCCTCGGCGCGGCCAAGTTCCGCCGGATCCAGCGAGTTGAAGCCGTGGCCCAGCGCCACCAGCGCACCGCCGATCGCGGTCAACTGGTAGTCATGGACGATGGTCTTGCCGGAGGCTTCTGTCACCGCGCGGTCAAAGAAATCACGCCAACTGCCGACCGGGTCGAGCTGGGCGGTGTTATAGGCAATGCCTGTGGTGCCAGCATTCTTCGGCACGGCATAGAAGGCTCCGGCCAAAACGCCGGGCTTGAGAAAGCGGTCGGAATGCGCGCCGATATCCAGATTGGGCAGCAGACGCAGGTCCAGCGGGGTCAGCATGTCGCGATGGAAATACGGCGAGATCGCGTATTGCGTCGGCACGATGATGTCCCAGGTACGGCCACTTTCAAGCGCCTTCATCATGCCCTCGTTGGAGCCGATGATCGAGATGTCAACTTCAACGCCGTATCGGGCGGTGAAGTCCTCGAAGGTCTGGGGATCGTGATAATTCGGCCAGGTAGCGAGGCTCACCTTCTTGCCGAGCGGCGAGCCTTTGGACGTCGCGATACTCGTGCGTCCAGCGCCGCCGAACAGAAGGGCCGCTGCGCCAAGCCCGGTCACGGCGAGGAAGTGCCGACGCGTGACGGAGCCGCGCTTCAGGCGCATGAACTCTGCCATGAAGCCTTCGGCATTTATCTCCGGTGATGTCTTCTGCTCGTCCACGACTGCTCTCGATCCGTTACCGGTTTCGCGCAGACGAAGTTCACCACAAACGAGTTAACGCTATCACACCATAAGATGGATCTTGCTTGCGGTAAGCGCCTTCAAACCATCCGATCGATGATGCTGATGCCGTTTTCGCGGAAGCTGTCCATGGTGGCGAGAGCCGGTGCCGCCTCAGACAGTGTGATGCGGCGGCCGATCAGGCGGTCCGGCGAAAGCTTGCCGGAGAGGATCATGCGCAGCATGGCATCGTAGCGCCAGGACTGCATGCCGTGGCTGCCGTAGATTTCAAGTTCGTGGGCGATGACGCGCGCCATCGGGATCGCCGGCGTTGCATGATCGGCGAGCATCAGGCCGACCTGCACATGGCGGCCGCGGCGGCGCAAGTTGAGGATCGAATTGCAGCAGGTCTGCGGATGGCCGAGCGCATCGACGGAGACATGGGCACCGCCGCCCGTTACCTCGCGCACGGCTTCCGAGACATCGGCGACCGAGCGGCTGTCGATGGTGACAGATGCGCCCAGCGCCTTGGCGAGCGCCAACTTGTCGTCGGCGATATCGATTGCCACGACATTGGCGCCGAGGGCCGCGCCGATCATGATGGCCGAGAGGCCAACACCGCCGCAGCCGTGCACGGCCAGCCATTCGCCGCCCCGGAGCCGACCCTGGTCGACGACGGCGCGGAAGGAGGTGGCAAACCTGCAGCCAAGGCTGGCGGCCGTTTCATAGCTGATCTCTTCCGGGAGATGCACGAGGTTCTGGTCGGCATAGTCGATCGCCACATATTCCGCGAACGAGCCCCAATGGGTGAAGCCGGGCTGGAACTGTTCCTCGCAGACCTGCTGGTTGCCGGAGCGGCATTCCATGCAGTGGCCGCAACCAGAGACGAAGGGGACGGTCACGCGGTCGCCAACCTTGAAGCGGCGGACATCGCGCCCGACGGCCGCGATCGTGCCGGCCAGTTCATGGCCGGGTACGTGGGGCAGTTGGATATCGGGGTCGTGACCCATCCAGCCGTGCCAGTCGCTGCGGCATAGGCCTGTTGCCTTGACGGAGATGACCACGCCTGCATTGGTCGGCGTCGGATCGGGTAGGGTCCGGATTTCCGGCGCTGCTCCGAAGGCTTCGTAATACATCGCGCGCATGGGCTTCCTCCAAATGCGAGAATGCCGCCTTGGCGGGCGGCATTCAGACCGTTCTTCCGTTCGTTTCGGTTTGCCTCAGTCGGCGAGCAGGATCAAGGCAGTCGGGTCGATCTTCACGCCGACCGTGTCCCCGACGACCGGAGGCTTGATGCCCGGGTCATTGAAGGTGTCGAACGAGAGCGTCTTGCCGCCGACATTGATGCGGGTCCGGATGACCGATCCGAGGAACTGGCTGGACGCCACTTCGCCGTGAACCGTCGCCACGTCGGCGCTGGCGAGCGTGCCGGCTTCCGGGCGCATGGCGAGCTGAATGGTCGAGCCGTTCGTCGCCGGGATGGCTTCCTTGATCGCCAGCGTCTTGTCTCCGATCTGAACGATGCCCGCGCTCTGGTCCGTTACAACAGCGTCCAGCACGTTGAGCGTGCCGACGAAGGAGGCGACGAAGCGGGTGGTCGGGCGGTTGTAGATCTCGAAGGGCGTGCCGATCTGGTCGGCCTTGCCGGCATTCATGACGACGATGCGGTCGGAGATCGAGAGCGCTTCTTCCTGGTCATGCGTGACGAATACGGTGGTGATGCCCAGCTGCTGCTGGATGTGGCGGATTTCCTCGCGCAGCGAAACGCGGATCTTGGCGTCGAGCGCCGAGAGCGGTTCGTCAAGCAAAAGCACCTGCGGCTTCGGTGCCAGCGCGCGGGCAAGCGCCACGCGCTGCTGCTGGCCGCCCGAGAGCTGGTAAGGGTAGCGCTCGGCGAGATGGTCGAGATGGATCAGCGCCAGCATTTCTTTCACGCGCTTGTCGATATCGGCCTTCGGCATGCCTGAGATCTTCAGGCCAAAGGCGACATTGTCGGCGACGTTCATGTTCGGAAAGAGCGCATAGGCCTGGAAGACCATGCCGATGTTGCGCTGGTTCGGCTTGAGGTAGGTCTGGTCCTTGCCGGCGATTTCGATCGTGCCGCCCGAGGGCGTCTCGAAGCCGGCAATCATGCGCAGGACGGTGGTCTTGCCGCAGCCCGATGGGCCGAGGAAGGAGATGAATTCACCCTTCTCGATCGCCATGTTGAAGTCGTGCACGACCTGAGTGGCGCCGAAGGATTTCTTGAGGTGGGAGAGTGTCAGGAAGGTCATGAAAAGAATTCCTCAGGCCTGGCGCGGGGCTGTTTTCTGGAGGCGGGACACGAGCTGGATCAGACCGAGGCAGCCCCAGGTGATGCCGAAGGCGATGACGGCGAGTGCAGCCGGCTCATAGGCGCGGTTGGCGCCGAGAAGCTGCATGAAGGGTCCGAAGGCCGGCTTGTTCAGGAGCGCTGCCATGGTGAATTCGCCAATGACGATGGCGAAGGTCAGGAAGGCGCCCGAGAGCACAGCTACGAGTACGTTCGGCAGGATGATCTTCGAGATGATCGTGAACCAGCCAGCGCCGAGGCTTTGGGCGGCCTCCGTCAGCGTGCCGATGTCGATGGTGCGCAGGCCCGTGTCGACGGCGCGGTACATGTAGGGGAGGGCGAGCGTCGCATAGCCGAACATCAGCAGCACGTCCGTGCCGAAGGCGGACCCCGTCAGCGGCAGCCAGCTCGATGTGTTGTAGAGGCGGATATAGCCGAAGACGATGACGATCGCCGGAATGACCAGCGGCAGCAACGTCACGAACTCGATATAGGGACGTAGGCGCGGCAGCTTGAGGCGTACCCAATAAGCGGTCGGGACCACCAGGAAGACGCCGAAGAGGATGGTGACCAGCGCCATCGTGACCGAATAAGTGAAGGTCTCCTGGAAGCGCGGATCGGTCAGAACCTTGACGTAAGCGTCGAAGGAGTATTCTCCGCGCCGCATCTTGAGCGAGAAGTTGGTCATGCCGATCAGCGGCAGGAAGAAATAGAGGAGGCCGAAGATCAGGGCCCCCCAGGCCCAAAAGCGCTTCATTTCAGCCACCTTTCGCTGCGAGCGCGCAGCCAGATATACAGAGCATTGGCGACACCGGTGACCGCGATCATGCCAAAGGCGAGCGCGTAGCCGAGATGGGGGTCGCCCAGCACGTCGCCGCGGATCTGGGCGAAGAGCAGGATTGGCACGATATTCAGCGAAGAGCCGGTCAATGCGATCGCGGTTGCGACAGCGCCGAATGCGTTTGCGAAAAGCAGTGCCATCGTGCCGAGGATCGAGGGCAGCAGGATCGGGAAGGCCACGAGGCGCCAGTACTGCGCATTGGTCGCGCCGAGGATCGAGGCGGCCTCGCGCCATTCGCGCTTCAGACCGTCAAGGGCCGGGGTGATGATCAGGATCATCAGCGGGATCTGGAAGAAAAGATAGGTGACTGTCAGGCCCCAGAAAGACAGGAGATTGAAGCCGAGCAGGCGAAGATCGATACCGAGCTGGGTCTTCAGGAAGACGGTGAGCAGGCCGACCGGGCCGAGGGTCGCCAGAAAGGCGAAGGCGAGCGGAACGCCGGCGAAGTTGGAGGCGACGCCCGAGAAGGTCAGGAGCGGGCCGCGGATCCATTGCGGCAGACCGCCAAGGACCACGGCTGCGGCAACGCCGAAGCCGATGAGGCAGCCCAGAATGGCCGAGGCGAGGCTGATCTTGATGGAGATCCAGTAGGCCGCCATGATCGAGGGCGTAAAGAGCCCACCGATATTGTCGAGCGTGAACGAGCCGTCTGGACGCTGGAATGCGCCGATGACGATCTTCATGGTCGGCATGATCAGAAAGAGTATCACGAAGGCTGCGAAAGGCAGGACGCCCAGCCAGTGAAGTGGAAGTTTCGTTCGTGGCCGTGCCTGGTGGCCCGGGCCCACTGCCTCTGTCGACATTCGATCTGCCCCTCTTGTCCGCCTCTGGGCGGATCTTCTTAAAATGCAAGCGCCGCCCCGACCTTAGACAAGACCGGGGCGGCACATCAAGGTCTCGACTTACTGGACGTTGGCGCCGACGACGCTGTCCCAGCCGCCGACAACGGCAGCCTTGTTGGCGTCGACTTCTTCGAGCGTCGGGAAGTAGGCCTTTTCGTAGGATTCAGCCGGCGGCAGAGCGTCGAGCAGGTCCTGCGGAACCTTGCCAGCCTTGACCATGGCGTTGAAGCGGGCCGGGTGGCAGTAACCCTTCAGCCAGCCGAGCTGACCTTCGTCGGAGTACAGGTGCTCCATCCACAGCTTGGCAGCGTTCGGGTGCGGTGCGTAAGCAGAGATGCCCTGAACGTAGACGCCAGCCAGAACGCCGGATGCCGGAACGACGACTTCGACCGGCGGGTTGCCAGCGAGGGTGTCACGAGCGGAAAGGGCGTTGTAGTCCCACATGACGACGATCGGGGTCGCGCCCTGGGCGAGCGTGCCGGACTTGCCGATGACGGGTACGAAGTTGCCGGCCTTGTTCAGTTCGCCGAAGTACTTCAGGCCAGCTTCGCCAGCGTCCTTGCCAGCAGCTGCGCCCGATGCCATGCCGGCGGCGAGAACGCCGAGGATGGCCTGGTTGGAAGCGCGCGGGTCACCAGCGAGAGCAACCTGGCCTGCATATTCCGGCTTCGTCAGATCGGCCCAGTCCTTCGGCGTGTTGGCAACGAGGTCCTTGTTCACCAGGAAGGACATGACGCCGTAGTAGTCGCCGTACCAGTAGCCTTCAGCGTCCTTGATGTTGTCCGGGATTTCGTCCCAGGTGGAGACCTTGTAAGGCTGCAGCAAGCCTTCGGCCTTCATCTGCGGACCGAAAGCGAGACCGACGTCGACGACGTCAGGAGCCTGCGGGCCCTTGTTGTCCTTGTTTGCCTTGATGGCTTCAACTTCGTCAGCCGAACCTGCGTCGGGGTTCAGTTCGTTGACGGTGATTTCCGGGTACTTCTTCTTGAAGGCGTCGATCACGGCGCCGTAGCCGCACCAGTCGTGGGGCAGGGCGATGGTGGTCAGCATGCCTTCCTTCTTGGCGGCTTCGATCAGCTCGGCGCTCGGTTCTGCGACGGCGACAGCCGAGCTTGCCATGACCAGCGCCGTGGTCATCGAAAGGATCTTGCGGAATTGGGTCACTGTAGTTCTCCTCTTGGTGTTGGAAGCGATGCGGTTCACTTATGTGGCCTTTGTTATGGTTATGTGACGGATACCGGCCTTGCGTGGTCTGTCGATATTTGCCCGTATCCTGAATGATCCTCCGTTTCGGTCTGTCCGCCTCATCGGGGCTTTCGAAACAGGCGGGCCTGCTCGAAAAGTCCTTCAAGCGTATTCATGCGTTCACGGGTCTCGTCCCAGGACGAGCTCTGAACGGCTTCGATCAGGGCTTCGACAACAAACAGCGTCACCACGGAGCTGTCCCATGCCGACGGGGCCTCGATATGTAATTTGAAACAGTGGCGGGCATGCTGTGCCACCGGCGACATCCACTGGTCCGTGAAGACGATGATCTGCACGCCGTTGGCGCGTGCGACCTCGGCCAGCGTGGTCAGATCCGCCTCGTATCTCCTGATGTCGAAGATCACGAGAACGTCGCCATCCTGCATGTTCAGGACGTGCTGCGGCCATGAGCTGGCGTTCGACGACATCAGCGTCGTGCGCGGTCGGATGACCTGCATATGGGTGAAGAAGTATTCGGCGAGCGCCCCGGTGATGCGTCCACCGACGAAATAGACGCTGCGATTGCGGTCGCCGATGAGGCGGGCTGCTTCATCGAAAGTGGCCGTGCGCAGTTCTCCGAGCGAGTTGCGCAGATTGGCCATGACGGCTTCGGCAAAGCGGTTGAGAATATGTCGGTTGGGGGCATTGGCCGCCCAGCGATCGTGCTTGGCGATCGGATTGGAGATCGTCGCTTCGAGTTCCTGATGCAGATGGGCCTGGAATTCGGGATAGCCCTTGTAGCCGAGCTTCTGAACCATGCGGGCGACGGTCGGCGTCGATACACCGGCGTTCTCGGCAACGGTCGTAATGCTACCCAGCCCGGAGACGGGGTAGTTCTGCAGCAGGCTTTCTGCCAGCTGTCGTTCGGCACGCGTCAGCCCATCGAAATGGGCATGGATCACGTCCGACACCGTCGTCGACGCATTCATCAAGGACCGATTGACTCCCCTCAAGCCGATCTATCGCCAGCTTTTTCAGGATTAAGCCTCGCTGTCACAATTGAGTCAACCGCCCCTTGAAGAGAATTTTTCAGTAGCGGATTGACAGACGCTTAACCGTGAAGAATTCTCTTCGAAAATAAATTGGGCCAACGAGCCCGGGGGACTGCCAGCATGCTCTTGAGGTCGGGGATCCTGACATCGTCAGAAGGTGAGGTCGTTGCATTGGAAAATGCGATGGGCGCCAGTGGTGTTGTCATCGTCTGCGAACACGCGTCTTCCGTGCTGCCAAAATCTGCGGGCGACCTTGGTCTGTCACCGGAGGCCTTGTCCAGCCATATCGCCTGGGATCCGGGCGCTCTTGCGATTGCGCGGAAGGTCTCGGAGGCTCTCGATGCGGTGCTGGTGCATCAGCGCTTCTCGCGGCTGATCTACGACTGCAACCGTCCGCCGGAATCGCCGGCGGCCATGCCGGAAAAGAGCGAGATTTTCGAGATCCCCGGCAATCGGGCGCTGAGTGTGGCGGAGCGTTATGCCCGCACGGCTGCCCTCTACATTCCCTTCCACGACCGCATCTCTGCCGAGATCTCGCGCCTTGAGGCAGAGGGACGGAAGCCTGTTGTCGTGACCATGCACACCTTTACGCCCGTCTATTTCGGCAAGCCTCGGGAGGTCGAGATCGGCATCCTGCATGATACGGACAGCCGGTTGGCGGATGCGATGCTGGAGGCTGCACAAGGCGGCCCTTACCGGGTCGAGCGCAACTCTCCCTATGGTCCGGAAGACGGCGTCACCCATACGCTTCGTCTGCACGCCATTCCGCAAGGATTTGCCAATGTCATGATCGAGGTTCGCAACGACCTCGTGCGTGACGCTGCGGGTGTGGAGGCAATCTCCTCCTATCTCGCGGACTTGATTTCAGGAGCACTCGAAAGGGTCGCATAAATACTTCCAGCCGCTGGGCAAACCAGACATCAAAGAGGGAACGGATGCCGGCATATCATTGGATGAGACAAGGACTGCGGAAGCGGTCCGGGGCGGCGGTGGACTGATGCCGCAAGCGTTGCAGACCTATGTGCGCGTCGTCGACGCCTTCAATCGCCGCGTCGGTCGGATCGTCATGCATGGCATCTTCGTCATGATGGGCATCCTGCTCTACTCGTCGATCTCCAAAACCATGTTCCTGCCGGCCAGCTGGACGCTTGAAATGGCGCAGTTCGTCATGGCGGGCTACTACCTGCTGGGCGGCGCCTATTCGTTGCAGCTCGACAGCCATGTGCGCATGGATCTGCTCTACGGCCGCTGGTCGCCGAAGACGAAGGCCATCGTGGATGTGATCACCATCATGATGCTCTTCGTCTACCTGTTCTTCCTGCTGTGGGGTGGCGTATCGAGCACGACCTATGCACTGCAGTATGGTGAAACCAGCTATTCCTCCTGGTCGCCCTACATGGCGCCCATCAAGATTGTCATGGTGATCGGTATCTTCCTCACCTTCCTGCAGGCCACCTCGATCTTCATCAAGGACCTTGCCACAGCGATGGGGAGGCCGTTCGCATGAGCGAGTACCTTGGCTATGAAATGATCGCCCTCCTGATGTTCTCATCGATGATGATGTCGATGCTGACAGGGCAGCGCGTGTTTGCGACGATCGGTTTCGTTGGTGTGGTCGCGGCTGCCGTGCTCTGGGGCAATGGTGGCTTCGAGATGGGCTTCTCGGCCGGCATGAAGCTGATGAAGTGGTACCCGCTGCTGACGCTGCCGCTCTTCATCTACATGGGCTACATGCTGTCGGAATCGGGCATTGCAGAAGACCTCTACAAGGCCTTCCATGTCTGGTTCGGCGGCATGCCGGGAGGTCTGGCGATCGGCACGATCGGACTGATGGTCGTGATCTCGGCGATGAACGGGCTCTCGGTTGCGGGCATGGCGATCGGTGCTTCAATCGCACTGCCTGAACTGCTGCGCCGCGGCTACGACAAGATCATGGTCTCCGGTGTCATTCAGGCGGGTAGTTCGCTCGGCATCCTGATCCCGCCGAGCGTGGTGCTTGTGCTTTACGGCATGATCGCGCGCCAGCCGGTTAGCCAGCTGTGGCTTGCGGGTGTCTTCCCGGGCCTGCTGCTCGCGACCCTGTTCTGCATCTACATCTATATCCGTTGCCGCCTCAATCCGGCGCTCGGCCCCGCCCTTCCCAAGGAAGAGCGCGACATGCCGATGCGCGAGAAGCTAAAACTGCTGCAGGCTGGTATCCTGCCGTTCCTCATCTTCTTCCTGATGATGGGGCTCTTCCTGATGGGCATTACCAGCCTGGTGGAAAGCTCCGCCGTCGGTGCGCTGGGTGCGCTCTTCGCCGCCTGGTACAAGGGGCGCCTGACCAAGGCGGTCTGGAACCGGGTTCTGGAGCAGACTCTCGGCATCTCCTGCATGTTTATGTGGATCATTCTGGCGGCCCTCTGCTTCGGCGCCGTCTTCGATGGCCTGGGGGCTGTGAAGGCGATCGAGAACCTGCTGGTCAATGATATCGGTCTGACACCCTGGCAGATCCTGATCATGATGCAGCTGTCGTTCCTGGTGATGGGGGCCTTCCTCGACGACACGGCCATGCTTGTCATCGTCGCGCCGCTCTACATCCCGCTGGTCGGCAAGCTCGATCTGGGCGTCGATAACGCACTGATCTGGTACGGCGTGCTCTACACTATCACCTGCCAGATCGCCTACATGACCCCGCCCTTCGGCTACAATCTCTTCCTCATGAAGGCGATGGCGCCGCCCGATTTCCGGCTGATCGACATCTATCGATCCGTCATCCCCTTCGTGCTGATCATGCTGCTCGGCATGGTGATCATCATGATCTTCCCGCAGATCGCGACCTGGCTACCAAGCCAGATCTATCTCAGAGGCTAGCGTTCGAATGACAAGAGGCCCGGCAAACGGGCCCGGCACCAGGACTACCCGCCGGACCATCAGGGATGGTGGGCATTAAGAGAACCAAAGAACAGAGGGAAACGAAATGACCAACAGCAGACGTTCATTCCTGAAGACGGCCGCCATGGCGACACCCGCCGTTCTGGCCGCACCTTATGTCAAAGCCCAGAATGCCAAGATCACCTGGCGCCTGCAGACCTATGCCGGTGCGGCACTTGCCGAATTCGTCATCCGCCCGGCCGTCGACGCCTTCAACAAGGCGGCCAATGGCGAGATGGAAATCCAGCTCTACACGGCTGACCAGCTCGTGCCCACGGGCGAGCTGTTCCGCGCCATGCAGGCCGGCACGATCGACGCCGTCCAGTCGGACGACGATTCCATGAATTCGCCGGTCGATATCAAGGTGTTTGGCGGCTACTTCCCGTTTGCTTCGCGCTACAGCCTCGACGTGCCGACGCTGTTTTACGAATATGGTCTCGCCGAGATCTGGGACGAAGCCTATACGGAAGTCGGAGTGAAGTGGCTGTCGGCAGGCGCATGGGACCCGTGCAACTTCGCCACCAACAAGCCGATCACCAAGCTCGATGATCTCAAGGGCCTGCGCGTCTTCACCTTCCCGACGGCCGGTCAGTTCCTGTCGCAGTTCGGTGTCGTGCCGGTCACCATTCCGTTCGAAGACGTGCCGGTTGCGATGCAGACCGGTGAAATCGATGCGATCGCCTGGTCTGGCATCACGGAAGTCTTCACGTCGGGCTGGGTTGATGTGACCAAGTACTTCCTCACCAACAACGTCTCTGGCGGCTGGGCGGGTTCGTTCTTCGCCAATGCCGACCGCTGGAATGAAGTCCCGCCGCACCTGCAGACCTTGTGGCAGATGTGCATGGATTCATCCCACTACAAGCGTCTGCACTGGTACTGGGGTGGCGAAGCCCGACTTCGCGCCGAAGGTGGCCGCCTCGAACTCACCAGCATCCCGGATGCCGAATGGAAGACCGTCGAAGATGCGGCGCATGTCTTCTGGGAAGAGGTCGCCAAGCAGACGCCGCGCACCGGCAAGGTGGTCGAGATCCTGAAGAAGTACAATGCCGACATGGAAAAGGCCGGTAAGCCTTACCGTTACGGCTGATAACACGACATGGCGATCCGGCTTCGGCCGGGTCGCCTTCATAAAACAAGACGGCATGAGCCGAGCGCTGCCCTGGGAACACCGAGATGACCACTTACACATTCGAAGAGTTGAAAAAAGACGTCGCAGAAGGGCGCATCGACACGGTTCTGGCGTGTCAGGTGGACATGCAGGGCCGTTTGATGGGCAAGCGATTCCAGGCCGAGTTCTTCGTCGAGAGCGCCTACAAGGAAACCCACAGCTGCAACTACCTGCTGGCCACCGACATGGAGATGGAGACCGTCTCCGGCTACAAGGCGACCAGTTGGGAGAAGGGCTACGGCGACTATACGATGAAGCCCGATCTTTCGACGCTTCGCCGCATTCCCTGGCTCGAAGGCACGGCGCTGGTTCTCTGCGACATGCTCGACCACGCGACCCATGCCGAAGTGCCGCATTCGCCGCGCGCCATCCTGAAGAAGCAGGTCGCCCGGCTTGAGGCCATGGGCATGAAGGCCTTCATGGCGACCGAGCTTGAATTCTTCCTCTTCGACCAGACCTATGACGAGGCGCGGCTTTCGGGCTATCGCGACCTGAAGCCGGTTTCTGGCTATAACGAGGATTACCACATCTTCCAGACGACGAAGGAAGAGGACGTGATGCGCGCGATCCGCAAGGGTCTGCAGGGCGCCGGCATTCCGGTCGAGAACTCCAAGGGCGAGGCTTCTGCCGGCCAGGAAGAGATCAACGTCCGCTATGCCGACGTGCTGACAATGGCCGACCGCCACGTGATCATCAAGAACGGCTGCAAGGAGATCGCCTGGTCGAAGGGCAAGGCCATCACCTTCCTGGCCAAGTGGCATTACAACGCTGCCGGTTCCTCGTCGCATATTCACCAGTCGCTGTGGTCTGCCGACGGCAAGACGCCGCTGTTCTTCGACAAGGACGGGCAGTACGGCATGTCCGATACCATGAAGCACTACATGGCCGGGCTGCTCGCCCATGCCAGCGATTTCACCTATTTCCTGGCACCCTACATCAACTCCTACAAGCGCTTCGTCGCCGGGACCTTCGCGCCGACCAAGGCGATCTGGTCGAAGGACAACCGCACCGCGGGCTACCGCCTGTGCGGCGAGGCCAGCAAGGGCATCCGTGTGGAATGCCGCGTCGGCGGCTCCGACCTCAACCCCTATCTGGCCATGGCAGCCCTGCTGGCTGCCGGCATCGACGGGATCGAGAAGAAGATGGCGCTCGAACCGGAATTCTCAGGCGATGCCTATGGCGCGCAGGGCGCCCGCGAAATTCCAAGGACGCTGCGGGCGGCGGCTGAAACGCTTCGCGGCTCAGCCATGCTGCGTGCCGCTTTCGGCGATGACGTGGTGGACCATTACGTTCGTGCGGCCGAGTGGGAGCAGGAAGAGTATGATCGCCGGATCACAGACTGGGAGGTTGCGCGCGGCTTCGAGCGCGCGTGACCAAAGGCGGCCTTGAGCCCGCCACCATCACCGGCGTATGGGTGGAAACAAGGACAGCGGCTGCGGCCGCTGTCATTTCGTTCTAGAACAACAGGAAGACGATCATGACGATGATCCAATGCATTTCGCCGATCGATGGATCGGTTTACGCGGAACGTCCGGCTATGTCGCTGGAAGCGGCGACCGAGGCTGTGGCTCGTGCGCGCAAGGCGCAAAAGGCCTGGGCGCGCCGGCCTTTGGAAGACCGCGTTCAGCTGGTGCTGAAGGGCGTTGCGCGCCTGAACGAGATGTCTGATGAAGTGGTGCCGGAACTGGCCCACATGATGGGCCGTCCTGTGCGCTACGGCGGCGAATACAAAGGCTTCAACGAGCGCTCGAACTATGTCGCAGCGATCGCCGCCGACTCGCTTGCGCCGTTGGTCGTGGAAGCCAGCGACAAATTCGAGCGCCGCATCGAGCGCGAGCCGCATGGCGTTGTCTTCGTCATCGCGCCGTGGAACTACCCCTACATGACGGCGATCAATACGATCGCGCCGGCGCTGATGGCGGGCAATACCGTCGTCATCAAGCATGCGACCCAGACGCTTCTCGTCGGCGAGCGCATGGTGCGCGCGTTCGTCGAGGCGGGCGTTCCCGATGATGTCTTCATCAACCTCTTCCTCGACCACGCCACAACCTCGGCGCTGATTGCGGCCGGCAATTTCAACTTCATCAACTTCACCGGTTCGGTCGAAGGCGGGCGCTCGATCGAGCGGGCCGCTGCCGGCACCTTTGCCGGTCTCGGCCTCGAGCTTGGCGGCAAGGACCCGGGTTACGTCATGGAAGACGCCGACCTGGAGGCCGCCGTCGATACGCTGATGGATGGCGCGACCTATAATTCCGGCCAGTGCTGCTGCGGCATCGAGCGCATTTATGTGCATGAGAGCCTCTACGACGCCTTCGTCGAGAAGTCGGTCGCCTGGGTGTCGAACTACAAGCTCGGCAATCCGCTGGATCCGGAAACGACGCTCGGCCCGATGGCCAACAAGCGCTTCGCTAAGGTGGTGCGCGAGCAGATCGCCGACGCCGTTTCGAAGGGTGCCAAGGCGCTGATCGATCCGAAGCTCTTCCCGGCCGATGACGGCGGCGCCTATATCATGCCGCAGGTCCTCACGAACGTCGATCACTCCATGGCTTTCATGAAGGACGAAACCTTTGGTCCGGCCGTCGGCATCATGAAGGTGAAGAGCGACGAACAGGCGCTCGAACTGATGAACGACAGCCCCTATGGCCTGACCGCCTCGCTCTGGACGCAGGATCCGGAGCGCGCTGCCCGCATCGGTCGCGACATCGAGACAGGTACCGTCTTCATGAACCGCGCCGACTATCTCGACCCGGCGCTCTGCTGGACCGGCGTCAAGGAAACCGGCAAGGGCGGCTCGCTCTCGGTGCTCGGCTTCCAGAACCTTACCCGTCCGAAATCCTACCATCTGAAGAAAGTCACGAAATGAACATCGTCGCCAATTGGAGCTACCCCACCGCCGTCAAGATGGGACGTGGCCGTATCAAGGAACTGGCGGACGCCTGCAAGTCGCTCGGCATGAAGAAGCCGCTGTTGATCACCGACCGGGGACTTGCCCCGATGGCGATCACGCAGACGGCGCTCGACGTGCTGGAAGAGGCGGGCCTTGGTCGCGCGCTCTTCGCCGATGTCGATCCGAACCCGAACGAGAAGAACCTGGAAGCCGGCATCAAGGCCTACAAGGATGGCGGTCACGACGGCGTCGTCGCCTTCGGCGGCGGCTCGGGCCTCGATCTCGGCAAGTGCGTTGCCTTCATGGCCGGCCAGACGCGGCCTGTCTGGGATTTCGAGGATATCGGTGACTGGTGGACGCGGGCAAACTCCGACGCCATCGCTCCGATCGTTGCCGTGCCGACGACGGCTGGTACCGGTTCGGAAGTCGGTCGCGCTTCGGTCATCACCAATTCCGAAACCCACGTGAAGAAGATCATCTTCCACCCGAAGTTCCTGCCCGGCGTCGTCATCTGCGACCCGGAACTGACCGTCGGTATGCCGAAGATGATCACGGCTGGTACGGGAATGGACGCGTTCGCCCATTGCCTCGAAGCCTATTCCTCGCCCTTCTATCATCCGATGAGCCAGGGTATCGCGCTTGAAGGCATGCGGCTGGTCAAGGAGTTCCTGCCGCGCGCCTATCACGACGGCACGGATATCGAGGCCCGCACCAACATGATGTCGGCAGCTGCCATGGGCGCTACCGCCTTCCAGAAGGGGCTCGGCGCCATCCACGCGCTGTCGCATCCGATCGGCGCCGTTTACAACACCCATCATGGCATGACGAATGCGGTCGTGATGCCGCCGGTGCTGAAGTTCAACCGCCATGTGATCGAGGAGCGCATCGAGCGGGCCGCCGCCTATCTCGGTATCGCCGGCGGCTTCGACGGCTTCTACGACTACGTGCTGGCACTCCGGGCTGAACTGCATGTGCCGGCGAACCTCACCGCCATGGGCATTGCCAATGACCGGATCGACGAACTCTCGGCGATGGCGATCGAGGATCCGAGCGCTGGCGGCAATCCGGTGAAGATGACGCTCGAAAACACCAAGAAGCTGTTTGCCGACTGCTTCTAACAGCGCGTGCTGATCGCATTGAGGACCCCGTCACAATGTGTGGCGGGGTCTTTTTCGTGTCTTGCTCATGCGTTGGTGATCCGTCCAGCCCTTTGCTGGCAGATGTTAGGGCCGGCCGAGTCGCGCCGTCGCATGTCGGCAGATGCCTAGCTGTGCGCGGCTCTGTAGCGACGGACCTACGCATTCTTATTTGCGAATATACTTTGTTTTTCCGTCGCTTCTCCCCATTGAGGGGGAGGGCGCCAAGTGTCCCGTTTCCACTTTGTTAACCATGTTTGCGCCATAATCAACGTATGGGGCGCCGATGATGCTGGCTGCTCAAGAGCGATGAGCCGCTCGGATCCGACCTCCCAAGGAAGCAGCATGCCAGTCATTTCTTTTGCCAATGCCAAGGGCGGTGCCGGCAAAACCACCGCAGCCCTTCTTCTCGCCACCGAACTGGCACATCAAGGATATCGCGTCGCCATTCTGGATGCCGATCCGCAACGCTGGATCACCCAGTGGCACGAGATCTCCGGCCCGCAGCGCAATATCGAAGTCATCTCCGAAGTGACGGTCGCTTCGGTTCAGGGGCATATTCGCGAATTGTCGCGCACCAACGACTACATCATCATGGACCTCGCCGGTGCGCGTGACGCCATGGTCACGACAGCCATTGGTCTTTCGGATCATGTCATGATCCCGGTTCAGGGCTGTGCCATGGATGCCAAAGGCGGTGCCCAGATCCTTGACCTGATCAAGCTGATGGAAGACGCCGGCAACCTGGTCATTCCGCATTCTGTGGTCCTCACCCGCGTCACCTCGATGGTAACAACGCGCGCTTTGTTGACCATCAAGGGCCTGCTCGCCGCGCGGGGCGTCAATGTCGTCAACACGCCGATCGTCGAGCGCAGCGCCTATCGCGAAATCTTCGACTGTGGTGGCACGCTGTATTCGATGGATGCAGCGAAGATCAGCAATCTCGACAAGGCCCAGGAAAACGCCAAGTCGTTTGCCTCGGAAGTCATGCGCCTGCTGCCGGTGAAGGTCATCCGCTCCAGCGAGCCGCGTCGTCTGTTCCGCCTGGTGCGCTCAGCCGCCTGAGTGCTCCCCTTCCAATAGTCCAGAAACGAAGAGACCGCCGGTGCTGCCGGCGGTCTCTTTGTATAAAAATCGGAGTTTGTCAGTGCGCAGACGAGTCTGGGCAGGCTCCGTGTCTTATTCGACGAATTCCACCGTCACGCCGGCCTTGACCATCTTGGCCAGCTCGGTCGCGTCCCAGTTTGTCAGGCGGATACAGCCGTGGCTCTGGGTGCGGCCGATCTTGGATGGCTCGGGCGTGCCGTGGATGCCGTAGGTTGGCTTGGAGAGTGCAAGCCAGACCGTGCCGACTGGACCGTTCGGGCCTGGCGGGATCGACAGGACCTTGGTGTTGTTGCCCTGCTGGAAATTGACCTTCGGATTGTAGGTATAGCCCGGATCGAGCGCGATGCGTTCGATGGTGACGGTGCCCGACGGCGAGGGAGTGTCGGCCGATCCGATACTCGCCGGATAGGCGGCAATCAGGCTGCCGTCTTCACCATAGGCAAAGACCTGCTTCAAACCCTTGTTCGCGACGATGCGTGCGACATTGCCCTTCTTGACCGGACCCGGCTCGACCACCTTGATGGTTGTGCCGGGGATCGAAAAGTCGACGCCGGGGTTCAGTTCGCGCAGATAGCCTTCGTCCATGTGGAAGCGCTCGGCGAGCATTTCGACGGTCGACGTGTAGGACAGGGCGGGCAGCTGTGCCTTGTGGGCATAGTCGTCCGGGATCGAGGCGACGAACGGGCCAGCGGCATCGCCTGCCGTGATCGTGTAGCTCTTGATTGCGAGGCCGCCGGAGAGGCGCAGGCGTTCGAGGATATCGTCGGCATTGTTCGGGTCGAGCGTTTCGCCGGTCATCTCTTCCCAGGCGACGATCGCCTTGTTGACGTTCTGGCCCATCTTGCCGTCGATGACGCCGGGCGAAATGCCTTCGCGATCGAGGAAGACCTGAAGGGCGGTGATCTCGAGCCGCGACAGATTGCTCTTCACCGGAATTTCCGGGGTGACGATCCGAGCAGGGGCGTTGTCGGCGGGGGCGGGCAGATCAGGGCCGCCATAGGGCATGTCCTGCGGCATCTGATCCAGCGGAAGCTGGTCGCCGGGCATCGCATCGGGGATCGACGCTGTCGTCACGTCATCGTCCCAGCCGCGCGGTTCCGGCTCCTGGGGCTGGCCGTAAGGGCCATAGACGCCCGGCAGGCCCCTATCGCCGCCACGGTTCTGTGGCGGGTAGTAGCTCTCGGCCGGAATTTCGGTCGCGACGAGATTGCCCATGCGGTCGATGAGAACGGTGCGGCCCATGCGATCGCGGCTAATCACGACTTCGCCCACTTCCGGCACGAAATCGAGGATATCGCCCTCCGGCGAGATTAGAAGCGTGTGCGAATTGCGGTCGTCATAGACGGATTGCGCCGAGGCGGTAAGCGCCGTCGTCAGCGATACGGCGGTCAAGGCAGCCAATCCCAGGCCAGTATTCTTGATATCGAACACGATTCTTTTTTCCTCGTCTGAACCAGCGACAAACGCGTGAAATTTGACACTAATGTGGAAAAGGTGAATTCATAGTGAATATAGGGTTAACTTACTGTGGGGGCAGTAGAGCCGACACGCTTTAAAACAGAGCTTTGTGGTTCGGCTGTAAGGGGGGAAGATGCAGGATCGACTGAGATTGGAAGACTTTTTACCCTTCCGGCTGATCCGGGTCGCGGAAACTGTCGATAACGGCTTTGCGCACTTCTGTGGTCCGGAGGATGAACTGTCCTGGTCGGAGTGGCAGGTGCTCTGGTCTCTGGGTGAGCGTTCACCGACCACTGCCAAGGCCATTTCCGGTTATGCGGGTCTCAGCAAGACCAAGATCAGCCGCGCCGTAAAGGTTCTCGAGGACAAGGGCTATCTGCACCGCAAACGAGACAGGTCCGATCGTCGTTTCGAACTGCTGTCCCTGACGCAGAGGGGAAAAGAGCGTTTCGAGCGACTGGCCGGCGAAGCAAGCGGCTTCCAGCGCTGGCTTGAGCGCAGTGTCAACATCGCCTATCTCTCCTCGCTCGACAGCGGACTCGTCGGACTGGAGGATCTGATTTCCACCGGTCACCTCAGAGCGCCGCAGCAGCAGGCCGAGGAACCGCTCGCATGATCATGTTTTCCGGCCCCAAGGGGCCGCGTCTTGCTCTCGACGAAGGCTCCGTCTTCGATGTCGGCGCCTGCATTGTCGACGGCGTTGATGTGGCGCCCGGCCGGGCCATTCCCGATGACGGCGACCCCCGCATCGATCATTCGCTCGAAGGCTTCCTGTTCACATGCGGTCCAGACCACATCCGGCACCGGGAGCCGATATTCGGCACGGATGCTGCCTATCCGCTGCATGGCTCCTTTTCCGCCAATCCGGCGCATTCGATCGAATTGTCGGTCGAGGGCGAGGATCTCGTGGCGCGGGCCGTCGTCGACGTTGCGCTTGCGGCCGGCGGACATGCCCAGTTGCGCCGTCAGTGGCGCCTCAAGGGCGAGAGCGGCGAGGTGCAGCTTGCCGACACGGTGGTCAATGTGGGCGAGGCCCCGTTCCCGACCTTCCTGATGTATCACATCAATCTGGGTGCCAAGCACTTCGATCCCGGAACCCGGCTCGAAGGGGCCATGCTTGAGGGCGGTGGTCTGCCCTGGGCCTTCGGCGAAGGAGACGGCGGGATCTTCTGCGTGCCCGCTGGGCATGGTGGCTGGGCGGAGTTCCGGCTCGGGCCGATGGAGGCGATCGGCGGCAAGCGGCTGAAGGTGCGCTTCCGCACAGACACCCTGCCGCACCTGCAGGTCTGGCGGAACCAGAGGCTGCCGGCCCATGTGCTCGGTATCGAACCCGTCTCGCATCGCTGGGTCGGCCGAAACGAGCTCGAAGCCGCCGGCGAGTTCGACATTCTCCAACCCGGCGAGAGCCGCGAATACGGGCTCGCGTTTTCCTTCGTCTGAGGGAGGATGGCGAGGCTGTCGAGATTGACGCCTACGGATGCCCGTCGTAGATGTTTGGCCCCAAGAAATTGACGAGGTGCACCGATGAACATCCGCCAGATCAACGAGGAATATTCGGTCAGCGGCCAGATCACTGTTGATGAGGTCGATGAGGTAAAGGCGCTCGGCTTCAAGTCGATCGTTTGCCATCGCCCCGATGGTGAAGAATTCGGCCAGCCGGAATTCACAGCCGTTGCCAAGCGCGCGGAAGAACTTGGCCTCACGATCAAGCATGTGCCAGTGGGCCCAATGGGTGTCACGCCGGATGCTGTCGCCGATATGGTCGATGCGCTCGAGGAATTCGAACGCCCGATGCTCGGCTATTGCCGCTCCGGCGCCCGTTCGGCGGCAACCTACGAACACGCGCAGCGCCAGCGCGGCTGACGCGCCTTTTCCATCATCCTTGGCCGGACCTTCGTGTCCGGCCGGTCTGTTTTCTAAACCAGCCTCAAGCAGGAGTTTTCCCATGAGCATCAAGCGTATCGAGCCCGGCAAGCGCATGAGCGGCGCCGTCGTCCACGGCAACACCGTTTACCTCGCCGGCCAGGTCGGCGAAGGTTCGACCGTGACCGAGCAGTCGAAGTCGGCTCTCGCCGAAGTCGACCGCCTGCTGGCGGCCGCCGGCTCGGACAAGTCGAAGATCCTGCAGACGATCATCTACCTTTCCGACATGTCGACCTTCGGCGAAATGAACGCCGTCTGGGAAGCCTGGATCGACCCGGCCAACCCGCCGGCCCGCGCCACCAGCGGTGCGCCGCTCGCGACCCCGGACTACAAGGTCGAGTTCATCGTCACCGCTGCCATCTGATTTTTCAGGGCAAGTGAAGAATGCAAAAGGCCGGGAGCGATCCCGGCCTTTTTTTGTTTCTACTCAACTGCCTGTCAGGCTTTGTTGCGAATTTGAGTCAAGGTGCGGCTTGGCGTGATCGTCTCCGGATCCAGCTTGATTTCGATGATCGCGGGCTTGCCGGAGGCGCGGGCACGCAGGAAGGCGGGGGCGAAGTCTTCGGTCTTTTCGACGGTTTCGCCGTGGCCGCCATAGGCCTTGGCGAGTGCGGCGAAATCGGGGTTGGTCAGATCGGTGGCGCTGACACGGCCCGGATATTCGCGCTCCTGATGCATGCGGATCGTGCCATACATGCTGTTGTTGATCACGAGCGTGATGATCGGCAGGTTGTAGCGGATGGCGGTCGCGAATTCCTGGCCATGCATCATGAAGCAGCCATCGCCAGCAAAGCAGATGACCTCACGCTCCGGGAACAGCTGTTTGGCAGCAACGGCTGCCGGAAGGCCATAGCCCATGGAGCCGGAGGTCGGGGCGGCCTGGGTGTTGAAGGCCTGGAAGCGGTGGAAACGGTGCAGCCAGGTGGCATAGTTGCCGGCGCCATTGGTGAAGATCGCGTCCTTCGGCGTGTTCGCCTCGATCCACTCCATGATCGGGCCCATCTGCACGGCGCCAGGGCCAGCCTTCGGCGGCGTCGACCAGGCGAGATAGGCGGCGTGCATAGCTTCTGTGCGCTCGGCCCATACTGGGGCGACGGGTGCATCGAGCGATACGAGCGCTGCGACGAATTCCTCAGGGGCCGCGCAGATGGCGAGATCAGCGCGGTAGACGCGGCCGAGTTCGGACGGGTCCGGATGCACATGCACGAGCGTCTGGGCCGGGTAGGGGATGTCCATCAGCGTGTAGGAGGAGGAGGGCATTTCGGAGAAACGGCTGCCGAGCAGGATCAGCAGATCGGCTTCCTTCACTTCCTTGGCCAGCGCCGGATTAATGCCGATGCCGACATCGCCGGCGTAGGACGGATGCAGGTGGTCAAAGAGCATCTGGCGGCGGAAGGAGCAGCCGACCGGCAGCTTGAACTTTTCCGCGAATGCCTGGATGCCGGCGACCGAGGTCTCGCTCCAGCGCGTGCCGCCGAGGACGACCATGGGGCGCTTGGCGGTCTTCAGCATCGCGCCGAGGGCGGCGATCTGGCTTGGGCCGGGATGGGCCTCGACCGGGGTGTAAGCCTTGGCTTCCGGGGCGTCGACTTCGTCGAGCAGCATGTCCTCCGGTAGCGTCAGCACGACGGGGCCGGGACGGCCTGATGTGGCGACCGCAAAGGCGCGGGTGACGAATTCCGGGATGCGGCGGGCGTCGTCGATCTCGCCGACCCATTTGGCAAATTCGGTGAAGGCGCGGCGGTATTCGACTTCCTGGAAGGCTTCGCGCTCCTTCATGTCGCGACCGATCTGGCCGATGAAGAGGATCATCGGGATCGAATCCTGCTTTGCGACATGCAGGCCGGCGGAGGCGTTGGTGGCGCCGGGACCACGGGTCACCATGCAGATGCCGGGCTTGCCGGTGAGGCGGCCCCAGGTGTCTGCCATCATCGCGGCGCCGCCTTCCTGGCGGCAGACCAGCGTCTCGATGCCGCTGTCCTTCAGCGCGTCGAGCACGGCCAGATAGCTTTCGCCGGGAACGCAGGACACACGTTCGACGCCGTTGGCCTTCAGCGCCTCGACGATCAGTTCACCGCCGGTTCTCTTCATTGCGTCTTCCTTTCCAGCTCGGCCAGTTCGGCCAGAATTTCGTTTCCGTGCTCGCCGATGCGCGGGCTTGGGCGCTCGTAGCGCAGGGGGGTCTCGGAGAGCATGATCGGCGTGCGCACGCCGGGGATCACGGTGCCCTTGTCGTCGGTCAGCTCGATCTTGAGGCCGCGCGCCTGGACTTGGGGGTCGGCGAACATTTCCTCGATCGAGTTGATCGGTCCTGCCGGCACGGCATTCGCCTCACAGGCGGAAAGCAGATCGCGCTTCTGCCACTTCTCTGTCTCGGCGGTGACGATCTGGCGGACTTCGATCTTGTTGGCGACACGTGCCTTGTTGGTGGCGAAGCGCTCGTCCTCGGCGACTGTGGGGATGCCGAGGATTTTACACAGGCGCTTGAACTGGCCGTCATTGCCAACGGCGAGGATCAAATGGCCATCTGCTGTCGGCACGACTTCGTAGGGGCTGATGTTCGGATGGGCATTGCCGAGGCGAACAGGCGGCTTGCCGGAGATCAGGTAGTTCATGTTCTGGTTGGCAAGCACCGCCGACATTACGTCGAGCAGCGCCATGTCGACGAACTGGCCCTGGCCTGTTTTCATGACATGGATGAGGGCGGCCTGGATGGCGGTGACGGCATAGATGCCGGTGAAGATGTCGGCAATGGCGACGCCTGCCTTCATCGGCTCGCCGTCCTTCTCGCCCGTGATCGACATGAAGCCAGACATGCCCTGGACGATGTAGTCGTAACCGGCGAAATCGGCATAGGGGCCGTTCTGGCCAAAGCCTGTTATCGAGCAGTAGACGAGCTTGGGGTTGATCGCCTTCAGGCTCTCATAGTCGAGACCGTATTTCTCAAGCCCGCCGCGCTTGAAGTTTTCGATGACGACATCGGCCGAGGCGCAGAGGCGGCGGACGATTTCCTGGCCTTCCGGCGTCTTCAGATCGACTGATATCGAGCGCTTGTTGCGGTTGGTAGAGTGGTAATAGGCAGCCGAGAGGTTTTCGCCATCGGCGCCCTCGACGAAGGGTGGCCCCCAGGCGCGGGTGTCGTCGCCACCTTCTGGGTTTTCCACCTTGATCACATCGGCGCCGAGATCGGCCAGCATCTGGCCCGCCCAGGGGCCTGCAAGCACGCGGGCGAGTTCGATCACGCGGATGCCGGCGAGCGGGGCAGGGGCGGAGGGCTTGGTCGTCATGGCGCGATCCTGTGCCGTGTTGTCAGGCCCTGTTATCTGACCCTTTCGGACCGCTGGCCATGACAAGAACTACTGTCGAGCGAGCTATACCGCCGGATTTTGCCGTCCGCACCTGATATTCTCTCATGGCATCATTCCGTTTCGGCAAGAGATCGGAGCGTCAGGGGCCGAGATTGCCGAGCCAGCTCAGGAAATCGCCGATCGCCTTTTCGCGACCGATCTCGTTCAGCGTCTCGTGGCGCATGGTCTCGTAGACGGTGGTTTCGACATCGATCATGCCCGCATCCAGCATACGCTGGCCGAGCCAGCGGATTTCGCGGCCCTTGTTGGTTGCCGGATCTTCAGCGCCGCCGACGAGATAAACCGGGAGCCGCTGCGGCAGGCGGACGAGGCGTTCCGGGTCTGCGCCGGCAAAGGTCAGCCGGAAAATGTCGCGCCACATGGAGACGCTGGAATCGAAGCCGCACAGTGGGTCGGCGATATAGGCGTCGACTTCCTTCGGATCATGCGACAGCCAGTCGAAGGCCGTGCGATGGCCTGGGATCGCGCGGCCCCAGGCGGCAAAGGTCGCCTTCGGCAGGATCAGGGAGGGGACATCGGACCCCTTCAGCATCTGCTCAAGGTAAAGGACGCCTTGGGCGAAGCGACCGGCAAGGCCGGGATTGAAATTGGAGTTCCAGATCGAGAGCGCCGCGAAGGCCTGCGGATGTTCGGTCGCGACATTCAGCGCGATCAGGCCACCCATGGAATGGCCGAACAGAATGATCGGCAGTCCCGGATGTTTGGCGGCCGCAAGGTCGCGCATCGCCATGACATCGGCCACGACCTTTGCAGGTCCGTCCTTGCGGGCGAACGATCCTAGCGTCGCATCTGCCGCCGTGGTCTCGCCATGGCCACGGTGATCATGGGCGTAGACGTGATAGCCAGACGCTGAAAGCGCTCCCGCGAAACCCTCATAACGCCGCGAATGTTCTGCAAGGCCGTGGCAGAGGAGGAGGATGCCGCGCGGGGCGGTCTCGGCAGGCTGGTGGTGATAGGCGAGGCGAGCCCCGCTCGGGCTGTCGAGCCACTGTCGCTCTGCAAACATCTGGATCCCCTTGCATTTTCCCTTGTGTTGCCTGCTGTACCCCGTCTGTCAATCAACGGCCTTGATCGAGGGCAAAGGAATTTTCATTCCTTTGCGTCTAGCTTCCACGCATCAAACGAAGGTCGGGGATCAGGCATGGCGGAGACGGAGCGATCGGCAGCGGGGCCAGGCGGCGTGCGGCCCTTCGTCATTGTGGCCGGTCTCCTGCTGGTCATGGTGGCTTTCGACAGGATGGACGGGATCTCCTTTTTCGGTGATATCGACGATGATCTCAGGTTGCTGCAGCTCAAACATTTGATGGTGACAGGCGGTTGGTATGACCTCACTCTGCCTATGGTCCAGTCGCCCGAGATTTATCTTTCGCCCTGGTCGCGCCTGATCGATCTGCCCTATGCGGTGTTAACCTTGCTCCTTCAGCCGTTCCTCGGGCTCGATCTTGCTTTGGTCTTCGCGACACAGATCTGGCCGCCGGTGATGCTGCTGATGTTTGCCGCTCTCACCGTGCGGACGGTGCAGGCGCTGACACCGCCGGAGGCCCTCAGCGTTCCCGGCTGGCTGGTGGTCGGCTTCGTGCTGATCTTTGCCGCCTTCGAATTTTCACCGGGACGCATCGACCACCACAATGCTCAGATCCTGGCGATGATGGTGATCCTGTACGGACTTGTCAGAGACCAGGGGCGCGGTGGTCGATTCGTCGGATCCGGAGCAGCGATCTCTCTCGTGATCGGCTTGGAATGCCTGCCCTTCGTCGCCGTAGCGCTTGCGCTCATTGCCATGGGTTTCGTGTTGCGGGTTCCCTTCGCGCGCCGGATGCTGGTCGAGACCGGAATATCCATGGTGGTGGTCGCGCTTGTCTCGGGGATTGCCTTCATCGGACCTAGGGCCATGCTGCAGACGGCCTGCGACGCCTATTCGGCGCCCTATATCGCAGCCCTTTGCGGCTTTGGCGCATGCTTCTGGATCTCAGGCCGGTTGGTGCCGGAAGGTGCTGCGCTGCTGCCGCGCTTGCTGACGCTTTCGGTTTCCGGCGCGCTCGTGACTTGCGGCCTCGTACTCCTCTTTCCGTCCTGCCTTGCTGGCCCCTACCAGATGATCGATCCGGTCTCCCGCCTCTACTGGTTCGAACGGATCCAGCAGGAACAGAGCATTCTGGGGTTCCGGCAGATCGGACAGACGGGTGCGGCGGTGCTGGTGTTTCTGGCGCTGATGGCGCTCGTTGCGTTGTTTAGCTGCCCTTTCTGGCGTCGGGAGACGCGGGGCAGCGCGCGGCACTGGGCGGGCTACCTGTTTGCCTGCAGTTCCCTTGCCATGACCGTGATCCTGATCCGCTATGTGCGATTTCCTGCGGCCCTGATGCCGGTCTTTCTGCCGCTGGCGCTGAAGTTCTGCGTCGATACGCTCTCAAGCGGTGAGGGACGGCGGGCAAAGGCGCTCGTGATCGCACCCGTCGCGGTTCTGACAGCCATTGTGGGCGGCCTCTATGCGCTCATGCCCTACCGGCCGTCACCGCAGGACGCGGTCTGGCTGATGTCGGTGGATGATTGCCGTGGCGAGGATTTCGCCGAGTTGACAGGGCTGGCGCCGGGCCGGATCCTGGCTCCGACCGGCATCGGGCTTGCTTTGGCAGCGCATGTGCCTGATGGCGTCTCGGTCATGGCGATCCCGTTCCATCGTGCAGCGCCAGGAATCCGACTGAGTTTCAGCGCCTTTGCGGGAACCGATGCCGCCGCGCGCAAGGCTGCACTTAAGGAATCCGACTATGTGGCGGTCTGCCACGTGCCTTTTCCCGTTCCGTCCGAAGAGGCGCCACTCTATGCGGCATTGGTTGGCGGGAAAGAGTGGTCAGGGCTCGTGCCTGTCGCGGGTGCAGAGCCGGGCCGCCTCAAGATCTACAGCGTCGTGCATGCTGCGCTGAAGTGATCGCGAGGTTCTGTTCCTCGCGACAAGAGTTAGAAAAACCCGGCATCCTGGCCCGGTCTGCATTGCTCACGCGACGCAATTCGCCTACATAGCGGCAAATTCCCATTCCCGCCGGAGCAAGACCCCATGGCACGCCAGTTCATCTATCACATGTCGGGACTTAGCAAGTCCTACGGCGCAAAGAAGATTCTCGAGAACATCCATCTCTCGTTCTATCCCGATGCCAAGATCGGTATCCTCGGCCCGAACGGCGCCGGTAAGTCGACCGTTCTGCGCATCATCGCCGGTCAGGACAAGGAATACACCGGTGAAGCCTGGCTCGCCGAAGGTGCCACCGTCGGCTACCTGGAGCAGGAACCGCATCTCGATCCGGCCAAGAACGCCTTTGAAAACGTCATGGAAGGCGTTGCCGACAAGCAGGCCGTGCTCGACCGCTACAACGAACTGATGATGAACTATTCCGACGAGACGGCGGAAGAGGGCTCCAAGCTTCAGGACATCATCGACAGCCAGAACCTCTGGGATCTGGAGCAGCAGGTCGAAATGGCGATGGAAGCGCTGCGCTGCCCGCCGAAGGATGCAGACGTCACCCTTCTGTCCGGTGGTGAGCGCCGTCGTATCGCGCTTTGCCGCCTGCTGCTCTCGCAGCCGGACCTGCTGCTGCTCGACGAACCGACCAACCATCTGGACGCCGAGACCATTGCCTGGCTCGAAAAGCACCTGCGCGATTATCCGGGTGCCGTCATGATGATCACCCACGATCGCTACTTCCTCGACAACGTCACCGGCTGGATCCTCGAACTCGACCGCGGCCGTGGCATTCCGTACGAAGGCAACTATTCGGCCTACCTGCAGGCGAAGGCCAAGCGCATGCTTCAGGAAAACCGCGAAGAGGCTGGTCGCCAGAAGGCGATCTCGCGCGAACAGGAATGGATCGCATCCAGCCCGAAGGCCCGTCAGGCCAAGTCCAAGGCCCGTATCAAGGCTTATGAACAGCTGGTCGATGCGGCTGAAGGCATTCGTCCCGGCGATGCGCAAATCATCATTCCGGTCTCCGAGCGTCTCGGCAACGTCGTCATCGAGATGGAAGGCATCAACAAGGGCTTCGAAGGGCGCACTCTGATCAACGATCTCTCGATCAAGCTGCCGCCCGGCGGTATTGTCGGTATCATCGGTCCGAACGGCGCCGGCAAGTCGACGCTGTTCAAGATGATCACCGGTCAGGAAAAGCCGGATGCCGGTTCGATCCGCATCGGTGACACCGTGCATCTCGGCTATGTCGACCAGAGCCGCGACTCACTTGATCCCAACAAGACGGTGTGGGAAGAGATCTCCGGCGGCGCCGAAATCATCAAGCTCGGCAAGTTCGACATGAACTCCCGTGCCTATTGTGGCGCCTTCAACTTCAAGGGTGGCGACCAGCAGCAGAAGGTCGGCAATCTCTCCGGCGGTCAGCGCAACCGCGTGCACCTGGCCAAGATGCTGAAGGCCGGCGGCAACGTTCTGCTGCTCGACGAACCGACCAACGACCTTGATACGGAAACGCTGGGTGCGCTTGAGACTGCGCTCGAAAACTTCGCCGGTTGCGCGATCATCATCTCTCACGATCGCATGTTCCTTGACCGTCTGGCGACGCATATCCTGGCTTTCGAAGGCGACGGCCATGTCGAATGGTTCGAGGGCAACTTCGAAGACTACGAGCAGGACAAGATCCGCCGCCTCGGCCCGGATGCGCTCAACCCTGGCAGCCAGGCCTACAAGCGCCTGACGCGCTAACGCGCTCTGCGACGATCATTAGGAGGGCCGGGCCGAAAGGCGCCGGCCTTTTTTTATTCAATCGATCCAGTGGCCCCACACATTTCGGCTTGCATCATTCGCCGAACAGACATAAAGATATCTTTATGTCGTTATTGCGGTGGTGCTGATGAGACTGGGCGTCGATACTCTTGTGGATTTGCTGAAGGCGGCGGGCGAGCCGACCCGCCTGCGGCTGCTCACGCTGCTCTCCTCCGGCGACTTGACTGTTACGGATCTTACCGAAATTCTCGGTCAGTCGCAGCCCCGTATCTCGCGCCACCTGAAATTGCTCGCGGAAGCCGATCTGATCGATCGTTATCAGGAAGGCGCCTGGGCCTATTTCCGTCTGAAGCAGGACGGGGCCGGGGCCGAACTCATTCGCCTGCTGCTCGATGCCGCCGAGGAGAGCGACCCTGTTCTCCAGCGTGACCGTGATCGCCTGGCTGGCGTGAAGCGTGCGAGGGCGGAGAAGGCGCAGGCCTATTTTAGCCGCAACGCGTCTGAATGGGACGAGCTTCGCCGACTGCATGTCAACGATGCCGATGTGGAGGCCGCTCTTCTGCAGATCGTTGGCACCGAAGCGGTCGAATCGATGCTGGACCTTGGCACCGGCACGGGGCGCATCCTGCAATTGCTGTCACCGCGGTATCGTCGGGCTATCGGCATCGATGCCAGCCGTGACATGCTGGCGGTTGCCCGCTCCAATCTCGACAAGGAAGGCATCCTGTCGGCCAGCGTGCGCCATGGCGACATTCTTAACCTGCCGCTCGATGCCGGCGACTACGATCTCGTGACCATCCACCAAGTTCTGCACTTCCTCGAAGAGCCGGAACTGGCTCTGGCGGAAGCCGCGCGCATGCTGCGGGACGGTGGCCGTCTGGCGATCATCGATCTCGCCCCCCATGTCCATGAATATCTCCGCGACGAACATGCCCATGTGCGTCTCGGCTTTTCGCATGGCGTGATGGCCGAATGGCTCGGCCGGCAGGGGCTTTCGGTCGAAGACGTAATCGACCTGCCGCCGCAAAGTGCAGCCGGGCGCGGTCTCACAGTCACCATCTGGCTTGCTCGCCGCGGAGACGCTGCCGCTGCCACACCCCAGGACCAACCTCTTGCCTTGACCGGGAGCCGATAATGACGAAGACCGAACGGCCGATCGCCAAGCCCTCTGACCTCAAGGTCTCCTTCGAGTTTTTCCCGCCCAAGTCGCCTGATATGGCTGAGCAGCTCTGGCAGACGGTCGAGGCGCTACAGCCCTACCAGCCGGATTTTGTCTCGGTAACCTATGGTGCCGGTGGCACGACGCGCGAGCCGACGCTTGCGACCGTCAAGCGCCTGATTGCCGACACGCCGCTCGCCACCGCTTCGCACCTGACCTGTGTCGGAGCGTCGCGTGAGGAGGTTCGGGCCGTTGTCGAGGAATTCCAGGCTGCCGGCGTTCGTCATTTCGTCGCTCTGCGCGGCGACCCGCAGGGCGGTGTCGGGACGCGCTACGCGCCGCATCCCGGCGGCTTCGTCAATGCCGCCGATCTGGTAGCCGGTTTGCGTGACATGGGGGACTTCGAGATCTCGGTCTCCGCCTATCCGGAGCGTCACCCGGAAAGCGAGAGCGAGGCCGTCGACCTCGATATGCTGAAGCAGAAGGTCGATGCGGGGGCCACGCGCGCGCTCACCCAGTTCTTCTTCGATAACGACGTCTATGAACGGTACATGGACCGCGTTCGTGCGGCAGGCATTTCGATCCCGATCGTGCCGGGCATCATGCCGATCCAGAACCTGACCCAGCTCAAGCGTTTCGCCTCGATGTGCGGGGCAAGCGTTCCTGCCTTTATCGACGCGCGCTTTGAAGGCACGGAGAACGACCCACAGGCCCGAGCCGCCATCGCCGCTGATATCGCCGCCGAGCAGATCGCGGACCTGTCGCGACGTGGTGTCGAGGAGTTCCACATCTATACGATGAACAGGGCGCCGCTCACGATTGCGACGCTCGAGCGCCTCGGCGTGTCCGCGAAGGCCCAGACCCTTTCGGGCGCCGCTGCCTGATCTCAGATGCCGCAGAATGGAAAGAGGCGCATGACGGTCCTTGTCATGCGCCTCTTGCTCTTTTGAAATTCATGGATGCTGGAGTGGCCTGGTTCGGCCAAGCCATGGGTTTTGGTTCATTCGACCTGTGTCAGATGAACAGCATAGTGGCTACAAAAACAAACGCTGCACCTACGATCAGGACATTGATAGAATTGGTCAGTCCCATGTGTGCCTCCTTGCGTTGACCGTTAGATATTATGTCTGTTTTGTGTCTGCGCAAGGGCTAATCGGTGTTGCGATGCGGCATTTCTCGCCGGAAAACCTACCGGATTTCACCAATAAATATTGAATTACAGAGGCTTGATGGCGATCTCGCGCTGTTAATGAAGTTTAATATCCGTGAGCGCTAGAGGCTGTGCATAAGCGGTTCTGCGGGCTTCTGCCCAGGCTCATCGCTCAGCCATTGCACGTAAAAAAGCCGGGGTAGCCATGCCAACCCGGCCATTTTTTCCTCTATTTGGCGCGTATCTGACCGCGTCTTAGAGGGCGTTGAGAAGAGCCGGTGTCGGCCAGCCATCGGCGGGCAGACCGACCCGCTGCTGCTCTTTCTGGACCGCGACGCGCGTGCCGGCGCCGAGGATGCCGTCGATCTTGCCGACGTCGTGGCCCAGTCCCTGAAGTTTCGTCTGCAGGGCTGTCATCTGGTCGACGTCGAGGCCCGGTTCAGGGTTGCCCTTCTGATAGACCGGCGCGCCGCCGAAACGGGTGGCGAAATAAGCGGCCGAGGTCGTGTAGATGAAGGACTGGTTCCATTCGAGATAGATGTTGAAGTTCGGATAGGTGATGAAGGCCGGGCCTTTGCGGCCTTGCGGCAGCACCAGAGAGGCGGGCAGGGAGCCGAAGCCGGTGTTCCCATCGCGCGGCTGGACGCCCAGCGCAAACCATTCAGCTGCCGTCATCGTGCCGCCGAGGCCGGACTTTTCGAAGGGCAGGGTCTCCGGGATCGTTACTTCCTGGATCCAGGGCTCGCCGCGCTTGAAGCCGAGATGCTGGATGAACTTGGCAGCCGTCAGGATGGCGTCCGGGCTGCTCTGCTTGACGTTCACATGGCCGTCGCCATCGCCGTCGATGCCGAATTCGATGATGTCCTTGGGCAGCATCTGAACCTGGCCGATTTCGCCGGCCCAGGCACCGGTATTGCCGGCCGGGTCGAGATCGCCATGCTCGACCATCTTGATCAGGGAGAGGAGCTGCGGACGGAACAGTTCCGGGCGGCGGCAGTCGTGCGCCAAGGTGACGAGGGCGTTACGGGTGTTGAAATCGCCCTGCACGGCACCAAAGTCCGTCTCCATGGCCCAGAAGGCGGTGATCACGCCTGCCGGTACGCCGTATTCCTGTTCAGCGCGAGCGAAGACCTCTGCGTATTCCTTGATCTTCTGGCGACCGATGTCGAGACGGCCCTGGCTGACGGTGCGGCCGGAGAATTCGAGGAAGGTCTGGCGGAAGACACCCTGCGATCGATCGCGGGAGAGAACCTTCTGGTCGATGGCAGCACCTGCCAGCGCCTTGTCCGCGATTTCAGGCGGCGTGCCGGCTGCGACGGATTCGGCCTTCACGCCTTCGAGGAAGGCTGCGAGGTCGCCACCGCATTGCTGCGCCTGCACAAGGCCGGTCGAGGCGAGGAGGAGGGCGAGGGGGAGCGCATGACGCAGGGCTTTGTTCATCAGTCGGTCCTTCAAGGGTTGGCGCGCAGAGGGCTTCAGTCTCGCGCATTCGTGCCGCCATTTCTGGCGGGTTCTGCGGAGCCTCTAGCGCTCGTTTGCGATCATTTCGAGACGGATCTGACCCAATTCTGCCAGTTCTTCTGGGTGCCGGCAAAGACATTGATATCAGTGCCGCCGCGGATGCCTGGGACGACGCCAGTCGACGTATATTGCCAGAAGGCCCAGCGGCGGTCGGGATAGATCTCGCTTGGATGCTGGGCGACCGCGCGAACCCAGAAATGGTGATCCTTGAAGGCGCCCTCCAGGTTTTCCCGGTGGAAGTCGACGGAGGTGTAGATGATCGGCCGCTTGCCGTAGTGGGCTTCGATGCGCTGCATGAAGCGCTGCATCTCGGATCTGACGGTGGCAGCATCCGGGCGCAGGCGGCAGGTCGGGGAGGTCGGGTTCCACTCGACATCGAGCACCGGCGGCAGCAAGTTTGCTTCGCGCGGTACGTTGCGGATGAACCAGTCAGCCTGTTCATCGGCAGACGAGCAGAAATAGTAGAAGTGATAGGGCGCATGGGGAATGCCAGCGGCGCGGGCACCCTGCCAGTATTCATGGAAGCGCGGGTCGAGCATGTCACCACCCTCCGTCGCCTTGATGAAGACGAAGGCCACGCCTGACTTCTTCACCGCGCGCCAATCGACATCGCCGTTCCACTTGGACACGTCGATGCCATGCACCTCGTGACGATGCGGTGTCTTGCCGTCGAAATGCTGTGGGTCGGTATCGTGAAAGCGCGGTGAGACGGAGGCCGTGTCCATCAGGTCATAGGAGCCCGTAGTGCAGGCCGTAACCGTCAGGCAGAGAGGAAAAAGGAGTGTCGATAACCACCGCATGGAGGGTCCGTCTGCTGGGAATGAAGAGATATGCCCCCAGGCGGTGCGACCAAGACGAAACATGGGGAGAGCCGACACCACCCTTGGCCCATCATGGTTAAAATCTGGTTAGATGCAATGTTGCTGATCAGCTAGATGATGAGCGTGTCAGGACGGCATGCCAGGCGTAACCACGCCAGAGTGGCTCGAAGCGCAAGGTCAGGCCATGGGCTTCCGCGCGTTCTTCGAGCACGTGGCGCAGGTCATGGCGGGGCGTCACGTGGAAGCGTGCAAGCCAGGCCTGCAGCGCTTTCTGGAACCACACGGGCAGGCGTTCCTGCTGGCCGAAATCGACGATGTGCAGCGAGCCCGCAGGCCCGAGTGCCTCGATGCCCCGATCGATCGCGGCCTGCCAGTCGGGTATCATCGACAGGGCATAAGAGATCATCACGCGGTCGAAATGCGGCTGGCCGAAGTCTTCTGGAGAGAAAGCCGTGGCATCGGCGACATGCAGCCTTGGTGGCGTGTTGTCACGCGCCAGCTTCGCCTGAGCCGTGGCGAGCATCTCGGCCGAGATATCAAGCCCGAAGAGGTTTGCCGCGGGAAAGTGCCTGCGGGCGAGGGCGAGGTTGCGCCCCGTGCCGCAGCCGACTTCCAGCAGCGTGCCGGCGCTCGGCACATCCAGGCCCGCGATCATGTGGTCACGGCCAAGCAGATAGTATTTACGGGTGAGGTCGTAGATGTGCCGCTGGTAGCGGTACATCCGGTCCATGCGGTCGGCATGATCCTTCTTGTCATCGACTGCCAGGATTGCCGGGATATCGCTCATGCCGCGCGCTTTTCATAGATGTGGAAGCCGCCGTAGATTGCGGAGCGATCCTGGGCGTTCAGCGACTGCGAGCGTTCAACCTGGTAGTGCCACTGGTCGAGCAGCGCAGGTGCCAGCTTGCCGGTCAGGATGCTCTCTTCCGCAGCGGTGCGGAAGATGACCCGGGCACCGTCGGCTGCCGTCCTTGTGATTTCGGTCCATAATTCGTTCAGCTGCCGCTCGTTCATCCAGTCCTGGGCGTCGAGAAGAACGTAGCGATCGACGCTTCCCGCGGGCTTTTTCGCCAGCAATTCGGTGAAGTTTGCATGGTGGACCGTTACGTTCGCGACTGAATCGCGGATGGCCGGATAATGCGCCTCCTGAAGATAGGTCGGCAGGACGCCTTCCTCGGGTTTCGGATAGCGGCGCATGAAAGCCTGCCAGGCGAAGTAGTTGTCGCGCAGAAGGAAGTGGCAGCAGAGCTTTTCGAGGCGGTGGCGCAGGACGGGCGCAATCGTTCCGTCATCGGCGAGCGAGGCGAGTTCGTCATATTGCTGCGGGGGAATGCCAAGCCCGAAGAGCGAGCTCTTGCGGCGGGTGAGCCAGCGGATCAGCGGCTTGTCGAAGAGCGGAGCGATACGGCTGTCGAAGAACATGCGCTGTTCGCGCAGAGAGCGAGTCTCGGCCAGTTCCTCCAACCGCACGCCGTGGCTGCGGGCAATCAGATGGCCGATAGCGATGAAGCGACCAAGAAGTCCGGTGCGGTAAATGTTGCGATTGAAGACGGAGATGCGGCGACGGCCGCTGATGCCGCGGGTCTCCCAGTAGCGCCGTGTCGCCGCGTCGAGATTGGGCGCGATGTGGCGGTCGTAGAGGCTCACATTCGTCGCGACCATCTGATCGCCGAGCAGGCGGCGCACGGAGGCATGGTCCGGTAGATGGCGGACGGCGGCAAGCTTCAAGCGATTGAGTGCCACGTGGTTCGGGTTCAGGTCCACCACGTCGATCGAGGCCGGACGGCGGCCGAGATAGGCGAGCATATTGCAGCCGCCGGAGCCGATGGTGACGATGCGGTGGCCCTCAGTAAGATCCATGGCCTGCATGTCGACCTCAGGATCTTCCCAGATCTGGGCGTAGACGAGGCCAGAAAAGAGCAGGCCGAACAGGCGCTCCGACATGCCGGCGGGCGATAGAGCCGCATGCTGGAGAAGCGCGTCTTTCAGCTTCTCGTTTCCACGAAATCCGGCATCGGGTGCAAGGTCTGTCATGTCGATCCGCCGTCCTCTAGGGTTTCACGGCGTGTAGCTTTCGCTTGCTACAGTTTGATGACGTTTGCGCCTAACGTCGGTAACCGAATTTCAACGCATTTAATACAATTTATCCTCAGTTATTTTAGGGGTGTTTAACATGATGTTAATTGAAATCCCGCTTGGCAGGAGGCTGCGTTACGGTCTTGCCGGCTTTATTGGCGGTGCTGTTGCGCCAGCTATCATCGTGCTCACCGCTTTCAAACAGAGCGGTTTTGGCATGCTCTTCACAGAATTTCTCGGTGACTGGTCGTCGCTTGCAGCCTTTTGTCTGCCCTTTGTCGGGGCTGCGATCGGTTGGCGAATCGCTGCATGGGAGGCGCTTCTGCATGAGCGGATCCTTCGTCTGGAAGGCGGAGCAGGGGAGCTCGAGGCTGCATCGCGTGTCGATCGGCTGACCGGGCTCGGCAATCGGCAGGCGTTCAACGAGGCCTTGGCGGCGGTCCTTAAGCCAGGCAGCCAGCCCCGCGGAACGCTTCTTCTGATCGATCTGGACCGCTTCAAATATGTAAACGACACGCTCGGTCGTGCTGCGGGCGATGGGCTGCTGGTCGGTGTGGCAAAGCGGCTGCGGGATGCTGCCGGAGATGATGCTCAGCTCTTCCGGTTGGGCGGCGATGAGTTCGCTGTCCTTCTGCCGCAAGTGCAGCGACGGCCGGTGGCCGAATTCGTCTGCCTGGAAATCGAACATGTGCTCGCCCAGCCCTTCGAGCTTGAGCATGGTCGGGTGATGGCTGGCGTCAGTATCGGCGCGACGGTTATCTCCCCCGCAGACCGGGATGCTGCGGCGCTTCAGCAGCGCGCCGATCTCGCGCTCTACCGCGCCAAGGAAGTCTTCGGCCCGGCCCACGCCTTCTATGACGAGGCGCTGGCCCGCGAGGTGATGGATGGCCTCGAACTTGAGCGCGACCTGTCGCGCGGCTTCGTCGATGGCGAGTTCTATCTCGAATACCAGCCAATCGTCGGCGTCGAACATGGCGAAGTTCGATCGCTGGAGGCGCTTCTGCGTTGGCACCATCCAACGCGGGGTTTGATCACACCCGACGTCTTCATTCCGCTGGCGGAAAAGACCGGGAGCATCCAGGTCATCGGCAAGTGGGTGGTCCAGCAGGCCTGCGCGGCAGCGGTCACCTGGCCAAAGCCGACGGGCGTCAGCGTCAACGTCTCCGGCGACCAGTTCAAGGATCCCAACTTCGTCACGCATATCCTCGATTGTCTCGTCGACACCGGGCTTGCACCGGAGCGGCTGACGATCGAGGTGACGGAGGCGGTGTTTTCCGTCGACATCGATCTCGTCTGCCGAAGCCTTGCCGAACTCCGGTCGAGCGGAGTGCGCATCGCGCTCGATGATTTCGGTACGGGCTTCTCGTCGATCAACAATCTGCGGCTCTTCCCGCTCGACGAACTGAAGATCGACCGGTCTTTCGCCGGGCAGATGCTGGAAACGAGCCAGGGAGCCAAGCTCGTCGATCTCATGCACAAGCTCTCCGAGACCTTTCAGATCCGCACGACGATCGAGGGCATCGAAACCAAGAACCAGCTCGATTTCGTCAAGCGGCTCGGTATCGGAGAGGCCCAGGGGTTTCTGTTCTCAAAACCCTTCGGTGCCGGAGAGGTGGTTGCCTATCTGCAGGCCCGCCTGATCCAGCAGACAAGTTCCGCGCCTGCCGGTTAAGAGCGGGCGAGAAATCGTCCCCTCGCGGCACTCAGCATCTTCCGTCTGTCATTCTTTCCTGCTTCGATGGCGAGGTGTGGAGGAATGCGGATGCAAATACTGGTGAAGTGGGGTGTGCGGCTGGTGGTCGCCTTGGTTGCGATCGTTGTCGTCGGCATCGGGTTTGTTGTTGCATTCCCTCCGGAGTTGCTCCGGGTCGGAACCGGTTACGCTGCCAAGATCATCTGCTCCAACGTTTTCATCGCCGGTCGAGATGCTGACGAGGTTTTGCGTGACGATGTGCAGGCGCCCGGGCATCCGCTCTTGCGGCTGATACGAGCCGAGGTGGATCTTGAGCAGGGGATCGTGCGCACGTCGATGCTGGACATGATTGCGCCGTCAGTGGCTCTCCATCGCCAGGGGCTGGGGTGCACGCCCGTCAGCGACGCGCAGATCGCGAACGCGAAAGGACTGACTGCCCCGCCGGCCGAGGCAGCACCCGCCGATCTCAGTCTGCCCTGGCCTGAAGGCGAGGCTGTACAGAGTGGCGATCCCCGGCTTCAGAGCATTCTGGCCGATGCGGCACTGATTGGCCCTGCGGCGCGCGCCGTTGTGGTCGTGAAGGACGGCCGCATCGTCGGCGAAACCTATGCACCGGGGTTCAATGAGAACACGCCGCTGTTGGGCTGGTCGATGACCAAGACGGTCACGGCTGCGCTGGTCGGGCTCATGGCCGGGGAGGGACGTCTGGACGTCGAGGCGGCCCAACTCTTTCCCGAATGGTCGGGCGATGCCCGGCGCGATATCAAGCTCACCGACCTGCTCGCAATGGAAAGCGGGATCAGCTTCAATGAGAGCTACGGCGATGTCACCGACGTCACCCGGATGCTGTATCTTGAAGGTGACATGGGCGCCTACGTCGCGTCGCTTCCCACTGAAGCCGCTCCAGGGACCCGCTTCAAGTACTCATCCGGTGAAACGGTGCTCATTTCGCGCTACTGGATGTCCCGCTTTTCAGAGCGCTCTGAAGCGCTGGCCTATCCGCGTCGTGCTCTCTTCGATCCAATCGGTATGCGGAGTGCCGTCCTGGAGGCGGACCCAACCGGGACCTTTGTCGGCAGTTCCTACCTCTATGCGACGGCACGCGACTGGGCACGATTCGGTCTGCTTCTTGCCGACAATGGCAAATGGGGCGAACAGCAGGTTCTCGCCCCGTCCTTCATCGAGCGCGTCAATCGGCCGACGACCGTTTCTGGCGGTGACTACACGCAGGGGCAAGCCTGGCAGAACGGTCCAGTCGACAAGGACGAGAATTACGCACTTCCAGCCGAGACGCTCTGGATGCTCGGCCATGACGGTCAGTCGATTGCCGTGATCCCCTCGGAGGGGCTGGTGGTGGTGAGGCTTGGCCTCACGCCACGAAGTGTCGGCTACAGACCGCAAAAGCTCGTTCAGGCGGTTCGCGAGGCGCTGAAATGAGAGGGCGGTTTCACCGTGTCAGGTGAAGCAGGCCCTTGCGCTTGGCATCGTAATAATAGCCGCGTGCATAAAGGCGGACTGCCTGGTCGTGATCGTTGTCGGCAACGACCCAGGCGCCCTTCAGATATTTGACCGCATATTTGATATTGGTTTCCGCGTCGAAAAGACCGTCGGCCGGGCCATCATAACCCATGGCCCTGGCGGTGTTGTAGCGGATCTGCATCAGGCCGTAATTGCCTTTGCTGTAGGCTGCGGGGTTGTAGCGGCTCTCGCGATGGACGACGCGATGCACGAGATCGACCGGGATCTCGTAGAGCCTGGAGTATTTCTCGATCAGCGCGTTGAGACGCGTCGGGCCAACCGTTTCAGGTTTGCGCTCGAGATCAAGCGTAGGCGGTGCACCGGGCGGAGACACGTCAAAGGGGTCGCCGAAGCTGGTCAGCGCCGTTGCCCGCAATGGTGCGGCATAAGCAAGAACCAAAGGCTTCTGCTCAGTCGAAGTCGTAACTGCGGCCGTTGCTGCGGCAGCGGTGGCCGGTGCCACGCCTGGAGGTGTCAGTGTCGCTTCGGTGGAGGCGGCCGCTGCCGCCATCTGCTGGGCGCCGGTCTGCGGCGTGGCCGGTGCCGTCACCATGGCGAGTGCATCGGTCGCAGCCGTCTGGGGTGCAGTCGCTGACAGCGCGGATGCCTTGAGCGCAGGGATCGGAGCTGCCGTTTCGGTGCCTGGAATGATCGGGGCCGGTCCTGGATTGGCGGCAGCCAGTTCAGCCTGGGTCATCGTGGGAGCACCCGGGGTCGTCGATGCGCCGTTCACGGCAGCTTCTGCGGCCGAAGCCGCGAGCATTTCCGGGGACTTGGGATTGGCAATCGGAGCAGAGGCAAGATCTGCCTTGACGCTCTCGTCGATCGCTGTGCATCCGCCCAGTCCGGCCAACAATGAAGCAGCCATGCAGAGTGCGATGCCGCGGTCAGTTCTGACGTTCATGCCACTATCCGTTACGAGATGCACGCGAACACCTGAGCAAATCACCCGGCGGTTCGTTTCCAATTCTTAATCTATGCCCGAGATTGCGGCAAGCTTACGGTCGAAGCGGCGGAACTTCGCAAGCGAAGTGGCTCAGGCGGCGATCTTGCGATAGCCGGCTGTCACGGCCTTGGCCGCGATCAGTACCGTGCCGCCGGAGCGGTTGATTGTCCGGCGAACCACATGTTTTCTGATGGTTTTTCGCACCTTGTCGGCCATCATCGCGTAGACGAGAGAGGTGGTGGCGGAGAGGAAAACCAAGAGGCCGCCAAGGATCGCGGCCTGCGGGAGGAAGGGGCTGGCGGGGCTTAGGAATTGCGGCAGAAGTGCGGCGATGAGCAGGGCGCTCCGCGGATCACGCAGCTCGCTCGCGACGCAATGGGAGATGACTCGCAGCGGCTTTTCTTCTGGCAGATTGTCATTGTCGGCGACCGGCTCGCTGCCGGCCGGGGCACGCGAGAGGCCAAGGCCGAACAGCACGAGGCAACCGAGCGCGATCCACTGCAGGACAGAGAAGGCCGAAGGGGAGATCGAGATCACAGCGAAAGACACCGCCAGGACCGCGGCAGCCGTCAATGCAGTGCCGAGGGTAACGCCGGTCACCGTGGCAAAGGCGCTCTTTCGCCCATGCGCCATGGCATAGGCGAGAACCAGCCGTTTCGACCGGTCCGGCGCGACCAAGAAGGCGGTCGCGACGACGGCGAACAGGATCCAGGTAACATGGGACATGGCACTCACTCCTCGGTTGAGAGGAAGCCAGCTTTCGGCCGCGAGGTCAATGGATCGGACGGTACTTCTGCCCCAGATAGTCCATCACTTCTTTGAACCACGGCGTTTCGAGGTCAAACGGCTTGCCACCCTTGATCCGCGGGAACTCGATGGTGCGCAGGCGGCCACCCCTGTCTTCATCGTGACCGGTCACGCCCGACACCTTGTTCAGACCGCTTTCGACCGCGAGATCGACCATGCTCTGGATCAGGCGCAGGTCCTCATAATTTGCCGGGGCGGAGCGCGCGTAATAGCCCGATTTCTGCACCATGGAGCGGTCGGCATCGAGGAGTTTCGCGAAGTGCTTCTGGAACCAGTTGCCGACATTGATCGTGTCGAGCTTCACATGGCCGAAGGCGTCGCGCTTGATCTCTTCGCCGGCCGCCTCACGATCGGCGACGATCTCGTCCATGCAGGCGCCTTCCGAGACGAAGAGCGTGACGAAACCTGTGCGATCCATGATTTCCTTCAGGCGGGCGGCTTCACCCTCCATGTCGAAATGCGTCTCCGGCAGATAGAGGCCGTCGATGTTCTTTAGCTCCTGGTTCATCATGAAGCCTTCGACATATTCGTTATGCTTGGTCCGCTGCATGTAGGCGCGGGCCGTCGCCGCCGTCAGCCAGCCGCAGTGGCGGCCCATGACTTCGTGGATGACCAGCGTGCGCGGCGAAGCGCTCTGCTCGTTCGAGACATGGTCAAAGAAGCGTGCGCCGACTTCGGCGGCCGTCCAGGCGCCGAGCGTCTGCTTGATCGGGTAGACGTCGTTGTCGACGGTCTTCGGCATGCCGACGACCGTCAGGTCGTAGCCGTTGGCGCCGAGATAGGCGGCAAGGTCGGCAGCTGTTGTGTTGGTGTCGTCACCACCGATGGTGTGGAGGATCGTCACGCCATCTGCCGCGAGACGTTCGGCTGCGACACGCAGCGGGTTCTGGTCTTCCCTGACGAGGCCGCGCTTCACGCAGTCTGCGACATTGGTGAGCTTCACGCGGCTGTTGCCGATCGGCGATCCGCCGTAGCGATGCAGCACATGTGCCTTTTCGCGCATCTCCTTGGTGATCTCGATCTTGTAGTCCATCAGCAGGCCGCGGAAGCCGGACTTGTAGGCGATAAGATCGACTTCGGGTGCGATGTCGGTGTAGCGCTCGATCAATCCGCCGACTGCGGACGAGAGACAGGGCGCAAGGCCCCCGGCGGTCAACATCGCGACTTTCTGCTTGGCCATCGATCCTCCTCAGGCGTCTTTATCGCCCGGCTGCTGGGTGTTCAGGTGGCAAATGGATGCGACAGCAGAGGCGAGCTGTAAAGCGAAAAAATCAAGGAAAACGGGCATTTCGCCGGTGTTGGCTGCGCTTGATCGGATATAATCGATTCAATCGATGACGGTGGCGCAACGTGGTCTGTGGATAAGATTGGGCCGATACCAGCATCGGCCAAAGCCGACGCGTTCAGCGAAACATATTCAAGATGAAGAAACTTTAATCTTCACCAAAGGCCGGCCCGCCTTGCTTTTTCTGGGTAATTTTGGTCAAGCTTCTCCATGATTTTCGATTTCGCCTGCGAACAAATATCGTCATTCTGGGACCGCCTTCTGGGCGCGATCGGGGATGCCGCCGGCAATGTGATCGGCGGTATCGTCGAGGCCATTCGCACGGCCTTCGAAGGCGATCCGGAAACGCGCAGGCGCGTGTCTTTCTCGGTTGCCATCATCGCGCTCTCGGCGAAGATGGCCAAGGCAGACGGGATTGTCTCCAATGCCGAGGTCGAGGCCTTCCGCAAGATCTTCGAGTTTCCGCCTGAGGAAGCGCGCAACGTCGCCCGGCTCTACAATCTGGCCCGCCAGGACGTGGCCGGTTTCGAGACCTATGCGAAGAACCTCGCCGGCATGTGCCGGACCTGCGACGAGTTCTGCCCGGTCCTGGAAGACATTATCGATGCTCTGTTCCACATCGCCAAGGCCGATGGCCTCGTGCATGAGAAGGAACTCGCCTTCCTGTCACGCATCGCCGAGATCTTCTCAATCTCGGAAGAACGGTTCGCGATGATCACCGAACGGCATATCCATCTCGACGGCGATCCTTATGGGGTTCTCGGGGTGCAGCCGTCCGACGATTTTGCGACGATCCGCAAGAAGTACAGGGCGCTGGCGGCCGAACATCATCCCGACCGACTGCATGCGCGCGGCATTCCGACGGAATTCCACAGCGTCGCCAACCATCGCATGGCCAAGTTCAACGAGGCCTATTCGGCGATCGAGAAGGCGCGCCGGGCGGCATGAGTTCGTTCACTGCGGATTTTGAGCGCGCGGAGGTCTGTCCTTCGCCCAATCATGGCGAACGCGTCGGCGTCGAGCGTCCGGATATTCTCCTTCTGCACTATACGGGCATGCCGTCCGCCGAGGGTGCGCAGGCTTGGCTCTGCGCGCCGGAAAGCCAGGTCTCCAGCCACTATCTGGTGCACGAGGACGGACGCGTGGTTCAGATGGTGCCGGAAGAGCGGCGCGCCTGGCACGCAGGCAAAAGCATCTGGGGCGGCGAGACGGATATCAATTCCCGTTCGATCGGCATCGAGATCGCCAATGCCGGACACCCTGGCGGTCTTCCAGACTTCCCCGAGAGGCAGCTCGAATCCGTCATCGAATTGTGTCTCGAATGCGTCAACCGGCATGGAATTGCCCCAGAACGGGTGCTGGCACACTCCGATGTGGCCCCCATTCGCAAGGTCGATCCCGGTGAAAATTTCCCCTGGGACCGCCTGCATGGCGCAGGTGTCGGACACTGGGTTGAGCCCTCTGTGATCGGGGGCGGACGCTTCTTCCAGCGGGGTGATCGCGGCCAGCCGGTCGAGGCCCTGCAGTCCATGCTGTCGCTCTATGGTTACGGCATTGAGATCTCTGGTGAATTCTGCGCCCAGACAGAGGGCGTCGTCGCCGCGTTCCAGCGTCATTTCCGGCAAGCCAAGGTTGACGGTGTCGCCGACAGCTCGACTATCGAGACGCTGCATCGGCTGCTGACAAGCCTGCCGCGTTTCAGCTGATCGGGCCTCTTCGGCACGGTTCAAAAGGCCATCGTCGTCAACGACCGCAGCCCCGTTTTGTTGCAACGCCACACGAATTCCTTATTGCGCCGTTCTAAAGGACGGGCTGAACGGCGCGGGTGGTTCTCTTCAGAACCCGGCGCAAACATCAACTCGAGAGAACCGAAACGGGCAGCCCAACCTGGGCTCGCGACGCATGACCTGCGTTTGCTTTGACGCGCGCCGATGCCGGTTCTTGACTGGAGACTGAACCTTCTCATGACACGACGACTTGTTGCTGCCGCGGCATGCATTGCAATGCTTTTGACCAACGTCCAGTCCGCGCTTGCCGGCAGCGAGGAGCGCCGCTTCAAAAAGCCCCTCAAGACAATCACCCGTGATGCCGGTTATCCGGCAGCGCCTTCCTTCTCGAAAAGCCCCTACAGCGCGATCATCACGAAATACGCCAAGAGCTACGGCGTCCCGGTTGATCTTGCCCATGCCGTCGTCCGCGTGGAGAGCAACTTCAACCCCAAGGCGCGCGGAAGTGCCGGCGAGGTGGGGCTCATGCAGATCAAGCCGGCGACGGCGCGGGCCATGGGCTACCGCGGCAAGACCAAGGGGCTTTATGACCCCGAGACCAATATCAGGTATGGCATGAAGTATCTCTCCATGGCCCACGAACTGGGTGGCGGTGAGACCTGCGGTACCATTCTTCGCTACAATGCCGGCCATGGCGCCAAGCGCATGAACCCGATCTCGAAGCGCTATTGCGGCAAGGTGATCGCCTTGATCGGCAATTGAAAAACGCCGCCATCCGGCTTCAAATCGGCTGGACAGCCGGCTTCGTCATGCTATCACCGCACTCAACGTAAGGATGGTGACGCATGGTTGAGCGGTTCAAGTCGATTGTCGTTGGTCGAGGCATGATGGGGGCTGCGGCAGCCCGGTATCTGGCACTTTCCGGAGATGGCGTCGCCGTCATCGGGCCCGATGAGCCGAGGGACTGGTCTAGCCATCACGGTGTCTTCGCCAGCCACTACGACGAGGCCCGGATTACCCGGACGATCGATTCGAACCCCATCTGGGCGCGGCTCGCCAATCGCTCGATCGCGCGCTACGCCGACATCGCATCCGAAAGCGGCGTCGCGTTTTATGATGAGGTCGGATGCCTGATCGTCGGACCGAAGCGCGGTGGGCACGACCCCTATGTCGGCCAGGTGGAGGCTGCCGCCGCGCAGCTTGGTGTCTCGATCGAGATGCTGTCGGACGCAGCACTCAAGTCGCGGTTCCGCTATTTCGACTTCGGCTCCGATTGCGAGGGTGTCTACGAGCAGCGGAATGCGGGTTACGTCAATCCGCGCCGGCTCGTGGAGGCGCAGAGCCTGCTTGCGGAGAAGGCCGGCGCAAGGGTGATTCGTCAGACGGCGGTATCCGTCCGGGAGGAGGGCGGTCTTGCCATCGTCACTACAGATGACGGGGCCGTCTATACCGCCGAGCGCGTGCTGATTGCCGCCGGTGGTTTCTCGATCAACGAGAACCTGTTGCCGCGTCCCATCGATCTCAAGGTCTATGCGCGAACCGTCGCCTTCTTCGAGATCCCGGACGAAGATCTTGCCGCCTATGCCGGCATGCCGTCGCTTATCCATCAGCCGGCTGATCCCATCGACCACATCTATCTGCTGCCGCCGGTGCGTTATCCCGACGGCAAGACCTATCTGAAGATCGGCGGGGATCCGGACGATCTGCAGCTGGAGACGGAGCCGGAGATCCGGGCGTGGTTCAGGCGGGGTGGTCGGCTGACCACCCGCGATCACCTGCACCGGATTATCACGGGGCTCGTGCCGACCCTGGCCGATGCGCCCATTTCGATGGCCGCCTGCGTGACCTCGTTCACCCCGGAGAATTATCCGTCGATCGGTTTTGCGAGCGAGCATATCGCTGTGCTCACGGGCGGCTGTGGCGCGGCGGCCAAAAGCTCTGACGAGATCGGCCGGTTGGGTGCCGAGCTTCTCCAGCACGGCCGAATCATCGACGAGGCCTATGGCGACGTGTTCCGGCCGGTCTTCAGAGACTGATTCACCAAAAGCGCCCAAGTGGTCCTTCATGCTCGCTTTTCGATGGCATTCGGCCAAAGGGTCGGTTAAGGACGCCTTGCCAGTTGGCCGGGCAGCCGCGCTTTACCAATGCCGAAAGGCGGTAAGGTGAGGAAAGTCCGGGCTCCACGGAAACACGGTGCCGGATAACGTCCGGCGAGGGTGACCTCAGGGAAAGTGCCACAGAAAGCAAACCGCCTCGCTTGCGAGGTCAGGGTGAAAGGGTGGGGTAAGAGCCCACCGCGTCGCTGGCAACAGGGACGGCACGGCAAACCCCACCGGGAGCAAGACCGAATAGGGATGACGCGGGTGGCGCGAAAGCGTTGCTACAGCCTGTTTCTGGGCCAGTCATCCGGGTGGGTTGCGCGAGGCAGCGTGCGAACGCTGTCCCAGATGAATGGCTGCCACGTTCCGGGAAACCGGGGCCATACAGAACCCGGCTTACAGGCCAACTGGCAAATTTCCCCTTTTTGGGCTTTTGAGCGAACCGTCTGAAATCAAAGGCGGAACGCTTCTGCGTGTCGCAGATCACGTTCACGGCAACCGGCTCCGAAAAGGCGTCGGAAAACAGCGGTTTCTAACCATTCGTTAAGCTTAACCGCCTATCAATGTTTGACTCGTGGAGCTGGCTCATCCCGACCGTTCCCATTGACGCCCATATTGTCCCATGGTATCCCATTTGCATGCCGTTGCGGGGGTCGTTTCATCCCCGAAGTCTCGTGAATCAAGTGCTTCCTCTCGTCCTTCGGGTGGTCGTGTCACGGGTGTGGCGGCTGGCGTATTCATGTGTATTCGGGGGTCTTTGATCGGCCCTACGTTCAAGGGGAGGTCGGTTGTCAGTGATGGGCCGCTTCCTGTCCAACGCGACAAACAGGATCGATGCGAAGGGGCGGGTTTCCGTCCCTGCGCCCTTTCGTGCCGTGCTGGTGCAGCGCGAAATTCAGGAGCTTTATTGTCTCCAGGATTTCGTCTATCCGGCAGTCAACATCGGTGGTCCGGATCTGCTCGAGCGGTACGAGCGGAAGATGGCGGCCGAGGATCCCTTCGCGTTGGAGGCAAACGAGATGTCGCTGCTGCTTCATGGTGGCGGCGTCTTCGCGCGACTCGATGCCGAAGGGCGATTGGCGGTGACGGATTTCATCCGGGATTTCACGGGGATTTCCTCGGAGGTCTGTTTCGTCGGTCGTTCGGATCATTTTCAGGTGTGGCAACCGCAGGCGTTTCACGAGGCGCAGGCGAGAGCCAGAGAGGTGGTCAGGCAACGCGGCCTGCGCACCTAGAAAGACGGGGAAACGGAATGGCGGCGAACTTTGGCGAAGGTAATTCCGATGCCGATGGCGGACCGGTTCGCCACATTCCGGTTCTTCTTTCCGAAGTCCTGAAGGCTCTCGAGCCCGAAGCCGGCAAGGTCATCCTCGACGGAACTTTCGGCGCTGGTGGCTATACCTCTGCCATTCTCGCACAGGGTGCTCACGTGATCGCGCTTGACCGCGATCCGAACGCCATTGCCGGCGGCAAGGCCCTCGTCGCATCAAGCGAGGGCAGGCTTGCCCTGCATCACACGGAGTTTTCCCAACTCGCCAACTTCGCTCCCGAGGGTGGTCTTGACGGTGTCGTTCTCGACATCGGCGTGTCCTCGATGCAGATCGATGAGGCCGAGCGCGGTTTCTCGTTCCAGCGCAACGGGCCGCTCGACATGCGCATGGCCGTCTCCGGCGTTTCTGCCGCCGATGTCGTCAATCGTGCCAAGGTGTCCGATCTCATCCGCATCTTCGGTTTTCTCGGCGAAGAGAAGCATTCCGGCCGAATCGCACGCGCCATCGAGAAGCGGCGGGTAAACGAGCCTTTTCAGACGACCCGCGATCTCGCCAACCTCATCGAGACCGTCAATCCGCGCAAGGCCAAGGACAAGATCCATCCGGCAACCCGCGTCTTCCAGGCGCTGCGCATCTATGTAAACGACGAGCTTGGCGAGCTTGCTCAGGCGCTGTTTGCCGCCGAGCGGGCGCTGAAGCCGGGCGGTCGCCTCGTTGTCGTGACCTTCCATTCGCTGGAGGATCGCATCGTCAAGAAGTTCTTCTCGGAGCGTTCCGGCAAAGCGTCAGGTTCGCGCCATCTTCCGATGGTCGAAGCGCGAGCGGCTACCTTCGATCCCGTCGGCAAAGGCATGGTCGCAGCCACCGAGGAAGAGGCGGAGATCAATTCGCGTGCTCGTTCCGCGAAGCTGCGTGCCGGTATCCGCAGCTCGGCGCCTGCCGAGCGCGCCGACATGTCGATCTTCGACCTGCCTGACCTCGCCACTCTCGAAAAGATCGGAGGCTGACCGTGCTGAGACCCTTCGACTTCCTGATGATCGGGGCCATGCTGGCGGCAGCGACGGTCACTTACCAGATCAAGCACGACACGGATAATAAGGCAGCCGAAGTGCGCCGCCTCGAAGCCGAGATCAAGCTGGAGAAGGATACGATCGAGCTGCTGAGAGCCGACGAGGCGCTGCTGACGCAGCCGAACCGGCTTGAGCGTCTCGTACAGACCTATGCCGCCGAACTGCAGCTCGTTCCGACCTTGCCGACCCAGCTCGCGCGGCCGATGGAGCTGCCCATGCCGAAGGATCAGGTTCCCGTGCCGGAAGGCGAAGAGGCGGCGGAGAGCGCCAGCGCAGCTGAACCTTCCGACCCCATCAAGGATCTCATTACGACAGGATCGGTGGACCGCTGATGACATTTCTCTCGCGAATCATGCTGCTGAAGAGCCAGGCGCATTTCTCGACCGACGTGCAGCGCGGCGGTACCGTTGTGAACGGTGCGACCTTCAAGGGAACCGGCAAGCGCAAGACGGAGATGGCTAAGACCCGCGTCGGGCTGATGTTCGCCACGTTCTGTGTTGCCTATGCGATCATCGGCGGCCGCCTGGTCCAATATGGTCATGCCCAGCCGGAAACCGTTTCCAGCATCCTTCCCGCCGACCGCCTCATGGCGTCGCGGCCCGATATTCTCGATCGTAATGGCGAGATCCTGGCGACAGACATTCGTACGGTCTCGCTGTTTGCCGAGCCGCACAAGATCGTCGATCCCGATGAAGCCGTCGAGCGGCTGTCCACGGTGCTCAAGGATCTGGACGTCAAGGATACCTATCGCAAGCTGTCGTCCAATTCGCGATTCCAGTGGCTGCGCCGTCAGCTGACACCGAAGCAGCAGAGCCAGATCCTGGCGCTCGGCATTCCCGGCATCGGCTTCCGTCCGGAAAAGCGCCGCTTCTATCCGGGTGGGGCGACTGCCTCGCACATCGTCGGTTACGTCAACATCGACAATCGCGGCATGGCCGGGATGGAAAAGTATATCGACAACCAGGGCATGGCGGATCTGCGCGCGCTCGGCATGACCAGTGATGCGCCGCTGGAGCCGGTGCGGCTTTCGGTCGACATCCGCGTGCAGAACATCCTGCGCGACGCGCTTGTGAGTGCAGTCACCAAGTATGAGGCGATCGCTGCAGGTGCCGTCGTCCTCGACGTGCACACCGGTGAAGTCGTTGCCATGTCGTCTATCCCTGACTTCGACCCGAATCGCCCTCAGGAAGGGGCAGAGGAAGGCTGGATGAACCGGATGACGAACGGCACCTTCGAAATGGGTTCGACCTTCAAGACCTTCACGACGGCCATGGCGCTCGATTCGGGCAAGGTCACGATGAAGGACAGTTTTGACGCGCGCTATCCGATCCGAATCGGCCGCTTCACGATCAAGGACTTTCACGGAAAGCACCGCGTTCTGACGGTGCCCGAGATCTTCCAGTATTCGTCGAATATCGGCACCGCGCGCATGGCCGAGGCCGTCGGCACTGCGGGGCACAAGGAATTCCTGACCCGCATGGGCCTTCTCACGCGCCTGGAGACGGAACTGCCGGAGGTCAAGGCACCCTCGCAGCCACGCGAGTGGAAGCAGATCAACTCGATCACCATCTCCTTCGGCCATGGTGTGTCGACCACGCCTCTGCAAACGGCTGTCGGGGCTGCAGCCCTAGTCAATGGCGGCAAGCTCATCGCGCCGACATTCCTGACCCGCACGCGTGAACAGGCCGAAGACATTGCCCAGGTCGTGGTCAAGAAGCAGACTAGTGACGATATCCGCCACCTGTTCTGGCTGAACGGCAAGAGCGGCTCGGGCAAGTACGCTCTCGTTGAAGGGTTCGATGTCGGCGGCAAGACCGGAACGGCTGAAAAGGTCGTCAATGGCCGCTATTCCGACGACCAGAACTTCAACTCCTATGTCGCCGCCTTCCCGATCGAAAACCCGCAATATCTGGTGCTGAGTTTCATCGACGCGCCAAAGACGGGTGAGGGCGGTGGTCGGACCGCCGGTCTGACGGCTGCACCGATCGTCGGCGAGATCATCCGCAGAAGCGCCGCAATTCTTGGTGTAGAACCCACTTTCGGGGAAGACGGCTCAGCGTTGCTCGTCTCTTATTGATCAGAACGACTACAGGCGGGGCGATTCGCGGAACTTGCCCCGGAAGGATGGACTGCAAATGCTTTTGGGCGCACTGGCTGGCGAAGAGTTTGGGGATCAGGTGGCAGCCGTTGGCGCTGCGTCCGTCGAAGTACGAGGGCTCTCTGCCGATAGCCGCAAGGTCGAGCCGGGCACTGTGTTCTTCGCTCTTTCCGGTACAAAGGCCGACGGATCCGCTTTCGTCGCCCAGGCCGTCGAGAAAGGCGCTGTCGCTATCGTCGCCTCGCATCCCGTCGATGCATCCGTTCCTGTGATCACCGTCGATAATCCCAGGCGTTTCCTGGCGCTCGCGGCAGCTCGCCTCGTCGGACGCCAGCCGAAGACCATGGTTGCGGTGACCGGCACCGCCGGCAAGACTTCTGTCGCCTCCTTCACACGCCAGATCTGGGCTGAAGCCGGCCATGCCGCCGCGCAGATCGGTACGACTGGTGTCATTTCCCCTTCGCGGAACGATTACGGCTCGTTGACCACGCCTGACCCGCTTGCACTGCACACACTGCTCGGCGAGCTCGCCGACGAAGGCGTGACGCATGCTGCGATGGAGGCCTCTAGCCACGGCCTCGACCAGAGCCGTCTCGATGGCGTTGTGCTGGCGGCGGCCGGCTTTACCAATCTTGGCCGTGATCACATGGACTATCATCCGACCATGGAAGACTACATGGCGGCGAAGATGCGTCTGTTCGATACGCTGCTGCCGAAGGGCGCACCGGCGGTCATCTTTGCCGATGACGCCTGGTCTGACGCCGCGATCCGCGCCGCGAAGGCTGCCGGCCACGATGTGCGGACTGTTGGCCGCAAGGGCGAATTCCTCAGCCTCAAGCGGGTCGAGCATTTCCGCCACAAGCAGGTGGCCGAAGTGCATCGCGGCGGCGAAATCTTCGAGGTACATATCCCGTTGGCAGGCGACTTCCAGATCGCCAATGCGCTGGTGTCTGCCGGCCTCGCAATATCGACCGGCGTTGCACCCGCCGTCGCTCTCAAGGCTCTCGAGCATCTCAAGGGTGCTTCGGGTCGCCTCGAACTGGTTGGACAGACCAAGGCCGGCGCGCTCGCCTATGTCGACTACGCGCACAAGCCGGAAGCGCTGGAAAACGTGCTGACCTCAGTGCGCCCGTTCACCACTGGTCGCGTCATCGTGGTCTTTGGCTGTGGCGGTGACCGCGACAAGGGCAAGCGACCGATCATGGGCGAGATCGCCTTGCGGCTCGCTGACGTCGTCATCGTCACCGACGACAATCCTCGCTCTGAAGTGCCGGCAACCATCCGCTCCGAGATCATGGCCGCAACGCCCAAGGGTATCGAGATCGGCGACCGCGCTCAGGCAATCCGGGCTGGCGTCGCCATGATGTCGGCCGGAGATACGCTGATCGTGGCGGGCAAGGGGCATGAGGAAGGGCAGACGGTTGGATCGGAGACGTTGCCGTTCTCTGACCATCAGGAAGTCCGCAAAGCCTTGGAGGAGTTCGACCGTTGACCCTGCTCTGGACCGCGCGTGAAATGGTCGTCGCCATGGGCGGCCGGCCATTCGGCAATCTGCCCGAAGGCATTACCGGTATCTCGATCGACAGCCGGACGATTACCTCGGGCGAAGCATTCTTCGCCATCAAGGGCGACCGCGTCGATGGCCATGATTATGCGAGCATCGCGATTGCCAATGGCGCCTCGCTGCTCGTTGTCAGCGAAGCGAAGCTGCCAGCACTCGGCCGGCTGACCATTCCGATGATCGTCGTCGAAGACGTGCTGGTCGGCCTACAAAAGCTCGGCATGGCCGCACGTGATCGTACGCCGGCGACCGTGATTGCTGTTACCGGATCTGTCGGCAAGACGACGACCAAGGAAATGCTGCGGATGACGCTCGAGCCCTCAGGCAAGGTGCATGCTTCCGTTGCCTCCTTCAACAATCACTGGGGCGTGCCACTGACGCTTGCCCGCATGCCGATCGACACGCGCTACGGCGTTTTCGAACTCGGCATGAACCATCCCGGCGAAATCGGCCCGCTGTCGCGCATGGTGCGGCCCGATGTGGCTGTCATCACGACCATTGCGCCCGCGCACCTCGGCAATTTCTCCAGCGTCGACGAGATTGCCGACGCCAAGGCCGAGATCTTCGAGGGCGTCGTCAGTGGCGGGGACGCGATCCTCAACCGTGACAATCCCTATTACGAGCGCCTCGAACAGGCCGCACTTGCTCAGGGTGTCGAGAATATTCACAGCTTTGGCCAGCATGCCAAGGCTGAGTTCCGCCTTGCCGAATTCGACGGTGCGGCCGAGCGTTCGACCGTTTGGGTCTCGTTCGGTGGCGAGACGCGGGAAGTAACGATCGGTGCGCCCGGACGACATCTGGCCGAGAACGCCATGGCGGTTCTCGCGGCTGTTTCGCTTGTTGGCGCCGATGTCGATGCGGCGATCGAGGCGCTTGCCAATCTGACGGCGGTCAAGGGACGCGGTGCGCGCCACAAGCTGAAGATGCCGGAAGGTGTCCTGACGCTGATCGACGAAAGCTACAATGCGAACCCTGCCTCCATGCGCGCGGCGATCTCCGTGCTCGCATCGGCCCAGCCGACGGGCGAGGGGCGGCGGATTGCCGTGCTTGGCGACATGTTGGAGATGGGCGAATTCGCCCCCAGCGTTCACGCTGACCTCGCCGGGCCGCTGCTCGCAGCCGGCATCGAACATGTCTGGCTCGCCGGACCGGAAATGGTGGCACTGCGCGATGCGCTGCCCGAAACGGTCCACGTTGTCTATCTCGAGACCACGGAGGAACTCGCGAATTTCGTCACCGCAGAGGTCCGCCCCGGTGATGTCGTGATGGTCAAATCTTCTCTCGGCATCGGTTTCGGCAAGATCGTATCGGCTCTGCTTGACAAGCATCCAGCATTCTCCGACACGGAGCGCCAATTTTAATCCGGGCTTCGGGAAAGGGCTCCAATGCTGATCTGGCTTGTGGAACTGTCGGACAACCTTCAGTTTTTCAATCTCTTCCGTTACATCACCTTCCGGACGGGGGCAGCTCTCTTCACCTCGGCGCTGGTGGTCTTCCTGTTTGGCCCGGCGATGATCGCATCGCTGCGCGTGCGCCAGGGCAAGGGCCAGCCGATCCGGGCTGACGGACCGCAGACCCATTTCAAGAAGGCGGGAACGCCGACCATGGGCGGTCTGATGATCCTCGCGGGGATCGTCGTGTCGTCGCTGCTCTGGGCGGATCTCTCCAACGTCTATGTCGTGGCAACGCTGCTCGTGACGCTCGGCTTCGGTGCCATCGGCTTCTATGACGACTACCTCAAGGTGACGAAGCAGACGGAGAAGGGTTTCTCCGGCAAGGCGCGCCTCGGTATCGAATTCCTGATCGCCGGCATCGCCGTCTATTTCATGATGTCGACCGCCTTGAGCTCCGGGCCGCAAGGTTCGACCTTCGGCTCCTCGATCGCCTTTCCCTTCTTCAAGGATTTCCTGATCGATCTCGGGATCTTCTTCGTGCTGTTCGGTGGTTTCGTCATCGTGGGTGCCGGCAATGCGGTCAACCTGACCGACGGCCTCGACGGCCTCGCGATCGTTCCTGTCATGATCGCGGCCGCCTCCTTCGGCGTGATCGCCTATCTCGCCGGCAATGCGGTGTTCTCCAACTATCTGCAGATCAATTTCACGCCGGGCACGGGCGAGCTCGCCGTAGTGCTGGGCGCCGTGATCGGGGCAGGCCTTGGCTTCCTCTGGTTCAATGCGCCGCCAGCTGCCATTTTCATGGGTGACACGGGTTCGCTCGCCCTCGGCGGCCTGATCGGCTCGGTGGCTGTCGCTACCAAGCACGAGATCGTCATGGCGATCATCGGCGGTCTGTTCGTCATGGAGACGCTCTCGGTCATCATCCAGGTCGGGTATTTCAAGCTGACCGGCAAGCGCGTTTTCCTGATGGCGCCGATCCACCACCATTTCGAAAAGCTCGGCTGGACCGAGAGCCAGGTCGTCATCCGCTTCTGGATCATCGCTGTGGGCCTTGCCATGCTCGGCCTCTCGACCCTGAAGCTGCGGTGAGGCGGCAATGATCGCGGCCAACACCTTCAAGGGCAAGACCGTCGCGCTTTTCGGGCTCGGCGGTTCAGGGCTCGCCACGGCCAAGGCGCTGCAGGCCGGCGGCGCCAATGTGATTGCCTGGGACGACAATCCCGACAGCGTTGCACGGGCTGAGGCCGACGGCGTACCGACCCGGGACTTGCGCGAAATCGACTGGTCGTCGGTTGCATCCTTCGTGCTGTCGCCCGGCGTGCCGCTCACCCATCCGAAGCCGCATTGGACGGTGGGCTTTGCCCGCAATGCCGGCGTGGAGATCATCGGCGATGTCGAGATCTTCGTGCGCGAGCGGCGGGCGCAGGCGCCGGACTGCCCCTTCATCGCGATCACCGGGACTAACGGCAAGTCGACGACCACCGCTCTCATTGCCCATATCCTTCAGGCAAGCGGTCGCGATACGCAGCTTGGCGGCAATATCGGCCGTGCGGTTCTGACGCTCGATCCGCCCCGGGATGGCAGGTTTTTCGTCGTCGAATGCTCGTCCTATCAGATCGACCTTGCGCCGACGCTCAACCCGACCGCTGGCATCCTGCTCAACCTGACGCCCGATCATCTCGATCGCCACGGCACGATGCAGCATTATGCCGACGTGAAGGAACGCCTGGTCGCGGGAGCCAAGACTGCGATCATCGGCATCGATGACAGCTATTGCGAGCTGATCGGCGATCGTGTCGAGCGCGCCGGCACCAAGGTTATCCGGATCTCCAAGCGGCAGCCTCTCGCCGATGGGCTTTATGCTGAGGGCTCGCGCATCGTGCGGGCCGAACAGGGGGCGACCTCGGTTCTTGTCGATCTCGACGGCATTCAGACGCTGCGCGGCAGCCACAACGCGCAGAATGCCTGCGCGGCGATCGCCGCATGCCTGGCAGCCGGCGTATCGGAAGACGAGATCCGCAAGGGCCTGAAAAGCTTCCCCGGCCTTAAGCATCGCATGCAGCCGGTCGGGCGGCGCCGTCAGGTGGTCTTCGTCAATGACAGCAAGGCAACCAATGCGGATGCGGCAGCACCTGCGCTGTCCAGCTACGATCGGATCTACTGGATCGCCGGTGGACTGTCCAAGGAAGGCGGCATCGCAAGCCTCGCACCACTCTTCCCGCGCATCGTGAAAGCTTATCTGATCGGTGAGGCTGCTTCGGCCTTTGCCGCGCAGCTTGGTGACCGGGTGGCTTACGAGATCTCGGACAGGCTGGAGCGCGCCGTGGCCCATGCGGCTGCCGATGCCGATCGGGATGGCGACGCTTCTGCCGTGATGCTGTCACCGGCTTGCGCAAGCTTCGACCAGTACAAGAATTTCGAAGTCCGCGGCGATGCCTTCGTGGGGCATGTGGCGGACCTCGATGGAGTGACGATGCTGATCGACCTGCCGACAGGAGGTAAATGAGATGGTAAGCCGTGTAGAGAGGGGCCCGGTCGCTGACTGGTTCTGGACGATCGACCGTCTGTTCCTGATCACCTTCGTTCTCCTCATGGGGATCGGGCTGATGCTCTCTTTCGCGGCGTCTCCGGCGGTTGCAGAACGTCTCAATCTCGACAGCTTCCATTTCGTCAAGCGTCATGCCTTCTTCATGATGCCGGCTCTCGGCGTGATGATCGGCCTGTCCTTCCTGTCGCCACGCCAGGTCAGGCGCATGGCCATGCTGATCCTGGCGGCCTCGCTGATCATGATGGTGCTGGTTCTGTTCATCGGCCTTGAGGTCAAGGGCGGCCGGCGCTGGCTGTCGATCGGTTCGATGTCGATCCAGCCGTCTGAATTCATGAAGCCTGCCTTCGTCGTGATCTGCGCCTGGTTGTTCGCGGAACATGCGCGGCAGCCGGAAATCCCCGGCAATCTCTTCGCCATCCTGTTGTTCGGTATCGCAGCTGCTCTTCTCATCGCGCAGCCTGACCTTGGGCAGACCATCCTGATCGGCAGCGTGTGGGGCGCCATGTTCTTCATGGCCGGCATGCCGTGGCTCTGGATCGTCGTGCTCGGCGTTCTCGGCGGCGCAGGGTTCTTCGGCGCCTACATGACCCTGCCGCACGTCGCAGGACGAATAGACCGCTTCCTGACCGGGGAGGGCGACACCTTCCAGGTCGACACGGCGCGCGAGGCGATCATTCGTGGCGACTGGTTCGGCCAGGGCCCGGGCGAAGGCATCGTCAAGCGAATCATTCCAGACAGTCATACTGACTTCATCTTCTCGGTCGCGGCGGAAGAGTTCGGCATCGTCTTCTGCATGGTGCTCGTGGCGATCTTCGGCTTTCTTGTTCTTCGGGGCTTGAGCCACGCCTACAAGGAACGCAATGACTTCAACCGTCTTGCCGTGTCCGGTCTGGTCCTGCTTCTCGGCGTGCAGTCGATGATCAATATCGGCGTCAATCTCGAACTGCTGCCGGCCAAGGGCATGACGCTGCCGCTCATCTCTTATGGTGGATCGTCGATGACGGCGATCTGCGTCACCGCCGGCTTCATCCTGGCGCTCACCCGCCGCCGTCCGGAAAAACGCGCGCAGGAGCGCAGCCTGTTCCGCTCGGTTGCGGGCGTACCCGCGGAGTAATTGCGTATGACAAAAGGTATCGTCCTGCTTGCCGCCGGTGGCACCGGCGGACATCTCTTTCCGGCTGAGGCGCTGGCGCACGAGCTGAAATCCCGTGGCTATGGCGTGCATCTGGTGACCGACAGGCGCGCCGAACGTTATGCCGGCAGCTTTCCGGCCGACGAAATCCATACCGTCTCCTCGGCCACGATCGGCTCCAAGAACCCGGTCGCCGTCGTCAAGGCGTTTCTCTCGCTCTGGCGCGGTTATCGCGAGGCGCGGGGCCTTGTGTCGCGCCTGAAGCCGAAGGCCGTGATCGGCTTTGGCGGATATCCGACTGTGCCTCCGCTGTTCGCGGCAGCCGGCCTTGGTGTGCCGACTGCGGTGCACGAGCAGAACGCCGTCATGGGCCGTGCCAACAAGCTTCTTGCGTCGCGGGTGCGGGCAATCGCCGGCGGTTTTCTGTCGCCGGGCGGGGAGCATGCGGCGAAGATGGTTTTGACCGGAAATCCCGTGCGGCCGGCGGTGATTGCCGCTGCAGAACAGCCCTATTCTCCATCCCGCGACAGCGCACCGTTTAACCTTGTTGTCTTTGGTGGAAGCCAGGGGGCGCAGTTCTTCTCCGACGCTATCCCCGGCGCCATCCGGCTGATGCCGGATGCTTTGCGTGCGCGGCTCGTTGTGACGCAACAGGCACGCCCTGAAGACCGTCAGAAGGTTATCGACAGCTATGCGACGCTCGGCATTCGCGCCGATGTCGCGCCGTTCTTTACCGACATGGCCGAACGGCTGGCAGCCGCGCATCTGGTGATCTGCCGCTCCGGTGCATCGACGGTTTCGGAGCTCGCGGTTATCGGTAGGCCGAGCCTGCTCGTGCCCTATCCGCATGCGCTTGACCATGACCAGGCGGCGAATGCTGCGGCGCTCGCCGCTCAGGGTGGTGCGCAGGTCATCCCGCAGGCGCAGCTTTCCACCGACAGGATCGCAAGCCTTCTGACGGAGGCGATGGAGGGGCCTGATCGGCTCGCCATAATGGCAGCTGCTGCGAAAAGCACGGGCAAGCCCGATGCGGCCGGCTTGCTCGCAGACCTCGTAGAGGCTATTGCCGCCGGCAAGGGTATTGCCCAGTCGAAGGGAGCCACACAATGAAAATGCCGAAATCCATTGGCCTCGTCCATTTCATCGGGATCGGTGGCATCGGGATGAGCGGGATCGCAGAGGTGCTGCACAATCTCGGGCACAGGGTGCAAGGGTCGGACCAGGCCGAAAGCGCCAACGTCCAACGCCTGCGTGCCAAGGGTATCGAGGTGTTTGTCGGCCATAAGGCCGAGAACCTGGGTGAGGCCGAGGTCGTCGTCGTTTCGACTGCGATCAAAAAGAGCAATCCGGAGCTGATTGCGGCGCGCGAGAAGCTGCTGCCGATCGTTCGCCGCGCAGAAATGCTGGCTGAGCTGATGCGCTTCCGCAATGCGATCGCCGTTGGCGGCACACATGGCAAGACCACTACGACGTCGATGGTAGCGGCGCTTCTCGATGCTGGCGCTCTCGACCCGACCGTCATCAATGGCGGCATCATCAATGCCTATGGCACCAATGCCCGCATGGGCGAGGGCGAGTGGATGGTGGTCGAGGCTGATGAGTCCGACGGCACCTTCCTGAAGCTTCCCGCCGATGTTGCGATCGTCACCAATATCGATCCCGAGCATCTCGACCACTACGGCACTTTCGACAATGCACGTGCGGCCTTCCGCCAGTTCGTCGAGAATGTGCCGTTCTACGGCTTCGGCGTGATGTGCCTCGACCATCCGGAAGTACAGGCGCTGGTTGGCCGAATCGAGGATCGCAAGGTCATCACCTACGGTGAGAACCCGCAGGCGGATGTGCGCTTCTCGAATGTGCGTCTCGATGGCACGCGTTCGATCTTCGACGTCGAAATCCGCCGTCGCCGCACGGGCCGTGTGTTCAATTTCAAGGATCTGGTCCTGCCCATGCCGGGCCGGCACAACATTTCCAATGCCTGCGCAGCAATCGCTGTCGCCAACCGGCTCGACATTCCGGAAGAGGCGATCCGGAAGGGCCTTGCCGGCTTCGGCGGCGTCAAGCGACGCTTCACGCTGACCGGCGCGTCCAACGGCGTGCAGGTGTTCGACGACTATGGTCACCACCCGGTCGAGATAAAGGCCGTGCTCCGGGCCGCGCGCGAATCTTGCAAGGGGCGGATCATTGCCGTGCATCAGCCGCACCGCTTCAGCCGGCTTGCAAGCCTGTTCGATGACTTTGCCAACTGCTTCAACGATGCCGACACGATCTTCCTGTCGCCGGTTTATGCAGCGGGCGAAGAGCCGATCGAGGGGATCGATTCGGAAACGCTGGTCTCGCGCATCAAATCGGGCGGCCATCGCGACGCGCGATACTTGGCCGCGCCTGAGCAACTGGCCTCGCTCGTCGCGGGCATTGCACAACCGGGTGATTTCGTGGTCCTGTTGGGGGCCGGCAACATCACTCAGTGGGCTGCTGCCCTGCCGACGGAACTAGATGCAATTTCGGGAAAGTCTTGAATGAAACAGGTGGATGGGGAAAAGCTTCTGGCGTCGCTCGGCCCTGGAGTTAACGATCTCAAGGGGCGGCTGACGCCCAATGCGCCGATGGACAGGGTGACCTGGTTCCAGGCCGGCGGCCTCGCCGAACTGATGTTTCAGCCGCATGACGTCGAAGATCTGACCGCGTTCCTCAAGCTTCTGCCCGAAGAGGTGCCGCTAACGGTCGTCGGCGTCGGCTCGAACCTGCTGGTGCGTGACGGCGGGATCCCCGGTGTGGTGATCCGTCTCTCTGCCAAGGGCTTCGGCCAGGTCGAGCTCGCGGGCGAGAACCGCATCCGTGCCGGAGCGATCTGCCCCGACAAGCACATTGCCGCCATGGCAATGGACAACAATATCGGCGGTTTCCACTTCTACTACGGCATTCCCGGTTCGATCGGTGGCGCGATCCGCATGAATGCGGGCGCCAATGGCGGCGACACCGCCGGCCGGTTGGTCGAGGTCGAGGCCGTCGATCGCAAGGGCAATGTTCATGTCCTGTCGAATGCCGACATGGGCTATAGCTACCGCCATTCGGCAGCGTCCGAAGGCCTGATCTTTACCAGCGCTATCTTTGAGGGCTATCCGGAAGAGAAGGCCAAGATCCGCGCGGATATGGATGCTGTGCGCCACCATCGCGAAACGGTGCAGCCGGTCAAGGAAAAGACCGGCGGCTCGACGTTCAAGAACCCTGAGGGCCATTCGGCCTGGGAGCTGATCGATGAGGCCGGTTGCCGCGGTCTGATGATTGGCGGGGCACAGATGTCGTCGCTCCACTGCAACTTCATGATCAATGTCGGCCATGCGACCGGCTACGATCTCGAATATCTTGGCGAGACCGTTCGCCAGCGGGTTTTCGAGACCTCCGGCATCAAGCTCGAATGGGAAATCAAGCGCCTCGGCATTTTCATGCCCGGTCGTGAAGTGAAGCCATTCATGGGTGTCGTTGCGGTGTGATGGCCGTCACGCCGGATCCCACGAAGTTTTAACTTCGCTCAATTAGGCTCCCCAGGGGTATGGGGAGTGCTATGTTCGATCTGGTCCATGTATGGGTGATCCGACAGTTGACGTTGGGCGAGTTTTCGTCCCGGCGTGCTGTGGTATCAAAGGCTGCCTTCATGGCGGCGAAGATCGCCATCTTTGCCTATCTCCTCAATATCGTCGGACATCTGATCCTGGTGGCGCTCGGGCTTCTTCCGTATCCGCTCGGGGCCGCACTTGTCGTTGCCACCATGCTCACGCCACCGGTATCCTTCGTGGTGGCCATGATCGCCTATTCTGTCGTCGGGCTTGCGGTCTACGATCTCGGGATGTCACGGCAGCGTTTCGAAATGCTCAGCCGAACGGACATGCTGTCGGGCCTGATGAACCGCCGCGCCTTCCTCGACACTTTCGAGCGCACGCGAGGGGATGTTGCGCTGATCCTGCTCGATATCGATCGCTTCAAATCAATCAACGACACGCTGGGTCATAAGGCCGGGGATGATGTGATCGTCCGCGTTGCCCAATGCCTGACGGACCTGCTGGGTGAGGGGGCGACCGTCGCCCGCATCGGCGGCGAGGAATTTGCCGTGCTTCTGGTGGGCCCACGCAACGACGAAGCGCTCGAGGTTGCCAAGTCGATCTGCCGTTCCGTTGAGGCCATGGGCTTCGAAGTGGCCGGACTTCCGGTGTCCGTCACCATCTCCGGCGGCGTGTCTGCCGGCGTCTCTGAACTGGGTTTCAGCGAGCTTTTCTCCGCAGCCGACCGTGCACTCTATTTGGCCAAAGCCAGTGGCCGGAATCGAATCGTGCATGCCAGAGAGCTGGCTGAAACGGCTTTGGACCCGTCGCAACGTGCCGAGATGCAGCTGGAACCTGTGGCGCAGCGCAAGACGGCTTGACGGTATTAAAGTCGTTATTATCGCATTAAAATCATGATCTTGAATAATTAGATTAACCTCACGGATGAGCGTGTGGGCGCCCGGCTGAGTGTCGGAAGTTAACGAAAGTAAACGCTTCATTAACCTTAATGTTGTTGAACTGAGCCTACGGAGCCGTCCAATCGATGCGGCTACCGGTTGGTTTGGAATTTTGCGAGGCGTTTATGAGTGGCAAGCATGTCGCGGTTTTGATGGGTGGATTGTCCTCCGAGCGGCCTGTGAGCTTGTCGTCGGGTAACGCCTGTGCCTCTGCCCTCGAGGGTGAGGGTTTCAAGGTGACGCGGGTGGATGTCGGTCGTGATATCGGCCGTGTCCTCGAGGATCTGAAGCCTGACGTCGCCTTCAATGCTCTGCATGGGCCGTTCGGTGAGGACGGCACGATCCAGGGCGTGCTTGAATACCTCGAGATCCCCTATACGCATTCCGGCGTTCTTGCTTCGGCTCTCGCCATGGACAAGAAGCAGGCGAAGATCGTTGCGGCCCAGGCTGGCATTCCTGTCGCTGAGGCCATGGTGATCAACCGTTTCGACATCGGCAATAGCCATCCGATGGCGCCGCCTTACGTGGTCAAGCCGGTCCGCGAGGGCTCCAGTTTCGGCGTTGTCATCGTGCGCGAAGACATGGCGCATCCGCCACAGATCCTGACCTCCAGCGAATGGCGCTACGGCGATGTTGTGATGGTCGAGCGCTATGTGGCGGGTCGCGAGCTGACCTGTGGCGTGATGGACGGGAAGGTGCTTGGCGTGACCGAGATCGTGCCGCTCGGCCACAGCTTCTACGATTACGACTCCAAGTATGCTGCCGGTGGCTCTCAGCACGTTCTTCCTGCGGAAATTTCACCGAAAATTTACCAAAAAATACAATCATTGGCGCTCAAGGCACACCAGGCGCTCGGGTGTCGCGGAGTGAGTCGGTCCGACTTCCGCTACGACGATCGTCTCTCCGAAGATGGTGATCTGATTTGGCTGGAGCTCAACAACCAGCCGGGCATGACCCCTACCTCGTTGCTGCCGGAAATGGCTGCCCATGCGGGCTATAGCTTTGGTGAGTTCGTTCGTTGGATGGTGGAGGACGCTTCTTGTTCTCGTTGAGCGGTAACAAAATGGCTGAGGTTTCCGGAGTGTATCCGGCTGCGCCGCTCGCCTCCCAGGAGGCCAAGGTGCTTCCGCGTCCGCTGCGTCGCGTCGTTCGTTTCGTCATCAGCCTGTGCTCGGGGCGCATCGTTCTGCCTCGCCATCTCGGCAAGTTCAGCCTGGCGGCCTTCTACGGCGCCGTATCGCTGCATGGTGTCGTAGTTGGTGGTCATGGTCCTGTCGTTATGCAGGCGGTGACGTCCAAGGCCGGCTTTGCCGTCGAGGATGTCCGCGTCTCCGGCAATCAGCATACGTCCGAAATTGATATCCTGCAGCTGCTCGGCCTTGACGGTTCGACGAGCCTGCTGGGCCTTGACATTGCGGCTGCCCGCAAGTCGCTGTCCGAGCTCCCCTGGGTCGAATCGGCTGAGGTTCGCAAGGTTTATCCGTCCACCGTCGAAGTAACGCTGCGCGAGCGCCAGGCCTATGCGATCTGGCAGCATGGCAGCGATCTCTCGCTCATCGAGCGTTCGGGTTCGGTGATTGCGCCGCTGCGCGATAACAAGTTTGCCTCGCTGCCGCTCTTCGTAGGTCGAGATGCCGAGACGGCAGCGGCCTCCATCGATGAAGAATTCTCCAAGTGGCCGTCGATCGCTTCGCGAGTGAAGGCTTTCGTTCGGGTTGGCGGTCGTCGTTGGGATGTTCATCTCAACAACGGTATCGTCGTGCGCCTGCCGGAAGAGAACGTCGCTGGCGCGCTTGCCCTGCTCAACCGTTTCGACGTCGAGCAGCAGGTTCTATCTCGCGATGTGGCGCTTATCGATATGCGCCTTCCCGACCGGGTTGCCGTGCGCCTCACGCCCGGTGCACAGGGGCGCCGCACGGCGGCGCTTGAAGAGCGTCGCAAAGCCCTCAAGAAGCTGGAGCAGAAGATATGAGCATCTTTGGCGGCTCCTCCTTCGGCCTTCCGCGCACCCGGCCGCTGTCTTCCAAGCGGGCTCATGTCGTTTCGGTTCTCGATATCGGTACGACAAAGGTCGTCTGCATTATCGCTCGCCTGACGCCGCGCCGCGAATCCGCCGTCCTGCCGGGCCGCACGCATAATGTCGAGGTGATCGGTCTCGGGCACCAGCGTTCGCATGGCATCAAGTCCGGCGTGATCGCCGATCTCGACGCAGTAGAAAACGTTGTGCGCCTTGCCGTCGACGCGGCTGAGCGCATGGCCGGCCTTACGGTCGAAAGCCTGATCGTCAACGTCTCTGCCGGTCGCATCGGTTCTGATGTCTACACCGCGACCATCGATCTCGGTGGCCAGGAAGTTGAGGCCGGTGACCTGCGCAAGGTGCTGATCGCTGCTGGTCAGCAGTCTCAGGGCAATGACCGCGCCGTGCTGCACTCGCTTCCGACAGGCTTTTCGCTTGACGGAGAGCGGGGAATCCGCGATCCCCTTGGAATGTATGGCGATGTTCTCGGCGTCGACATGCACGTGGTCACGGCCGAACGGGCAGCGCTTCGCAATCTGGAGCTCTGCATCAACCGCGCCCATCTGACCGTCGAGGGAGTGGTTGCCACGCCTTATGCCAGCGGCCTTGCAGCTCTGGTCGACGACGAGGTGGAGCTGGGTTGCGCGGCGATCGACATGGGCGGTGGCATGACCACCATCTCTGTCTTCGCTGAAGGCAAGCTGATCCATACGGACGCCATCGGGATCGGCGGTCACCATGTGACGACCGATCTGGCGCGCGGGCTTTCCACCCGTATCGAGGATGCAGAACGTCTGAAGGTCGTTCACGGTTCGGCTGTCGCCAACGGCGCCGACGATCGCGAAGTCGTATCCGTTCCGCCGATCGGCGAGGACGATCGCGACCAGCCGACCCAGGTGTCGAAGGCGCTTCTGACCCGGATCATCAGCGCGCGTATCGAGGAAACCCTCGAGATGCTGCGCGACCGGATCCAGAAGTCGGGCTTCTCGCCGGTGGTCGGAAAACGCGTCGTTTTGACGGGTGGCGCCTGCCAGCTCACCGGCATGCCGGAAGCGGCCCGCCGTATTCTGGCCCGGAACGTGCGTATCGGTCGTCCGATGGGTGTGTCGGGTCTGCCGGCAGCGGCCAAGGGACCGGCCTTTTCGACGGCCGTCGGCCTGACAATCTATCCGCAGATGGCGGATCAGGAAACACATGCCGGGCAGGGCGGGTTGTTCTCGCCCTTCGGCAACGGAAACAGCCGGTTCGCCCGTATGGGCCAGTGGCTGAAAGAGAGTTTTTGAGTTCACCCGGCTGGGCGCAAGGTTCGGCCAAGGGAAATCTGTTGAAATGACATGGCCGGCTTGGCGATGCGGCCGGAAAAAGAAGGAACGGGTACCATGACCATCAAGTTGCAGAAGCCAGATATCACTGAGCTGAAGCCACGCATCACCGTTTTCGGTGTCGGTGGCGGCGGCGGCAATGCCGTCAACAACATGATCACCGCTGGTCTGCAAGGCGTCGATTTCGTCGTTGCCAACACGGATGCCCAGGCGCTGACCATGACCAAGGCCGAGCGCATCATCCAGCTCGGCGTCAACGTCACCGAAGGCCTCGGCGCCGGTTCGCAGCCGGAAGTCGGTCGCGCTGCCGCGGAAGAGTGCATCGATGAGATCATCGATCACCTGAACGGTACCCACATGTGCTTCGTCACCGCCGGCATGGGTGGTGGTACCGGTACCGGTGCTGCTCCTGTCGTCGCCCAGGCCGCTCGCAACAAGGGCATCCTGACCGTCGGCGTCGTGACCAAGCCGTTCCACTTCGAAGGTGCTCGCCGCATGCGGCTTGCCGAATCCGGTATCGAAGAACTGCAGAAGTCGGTCGATACGCTGATCGTCATCCCGAACCAGAACCTCTTCCGCATCGCCAACGATCGCACCACCTTCGCCGACGCATTCGCAATGGCTGACCAGGTTCTGTATTCGGGCGTTGCCTGCATCACCGACCTGATGGTCAAGGAAGGCCTGATCAACCTCGACTTCGCGGACGTTCGCTCCGTGATGCGCGAAATGGGCCGTGCGATGATGGGCACCGGCGAAGCATCCGGCGAAGGCCGTGCGATGCAGGCTGCCGAAGCTGCCATCGCCAACCCGCTGCTCGACGAAACCTCGATGAAGGGCGCCCAAGGCCTGCTGATCTCGATCACCGGCGGCCGTGACCTCACGCTGTTCGAAGTCGACGAAGCCGCAACCCGCATCCGCGAAGAAGTCGATCCGGACGCAAACATCATCCTCGGCGCTACCTTCGACGAAGCGCTCGAAGGCATCATTCGCGTCTCCGTCGTTGCTACCGGCATCGACCGTGCGGCTCTCGCATCCAAGGGCTTCGAGGCCGCTCCGCTGGCAAAGCCCGCTATGCGTTCCTCCGCGGCCGTTGCTCCGGCACCGGCCGCATATCAGCCTGCAATGACGCAGGCCCCCAAGCCGACCATGGATCCGGTCGCAGACACCATTCGTTCGGCTGAAGCTGCCATGGAACGCGAACTCGAAATCGCCGTTGCCCGTCAGCCCCTGAGCCAGCCGCAGCCTGCTCCGCAGCAGGAATTCCGTCCGGCAAGCCGCCTGTTTGCTTCGCCGGCTCCGGAAGCTGCTCCCGCTCCGCAGATGATGCAGCCGGTTGCTCCGGCCCCGGTCATGAGCCAGCCGGCTCCGGTCATGCAGCAGCCTGCCCCCGTCATGCAGGCGCCCATTGCACCGGCACCGATGGCAGCTGAACCCCGCATGGCCGCCGAACCGGTCCGCATGCCGAAGGTCGAGGACTTCCCGCCGGTGCTTCGCGCCGAAATCGATCACCGCGCCCAGCCTGCAGCTCCGGCTGCCCAGGACGAGCGCGGCCCGATGGGCCTCCTGAAGCGCATCACCAACTCGCTCGGCCGTCAGGCTGAAGACGAGCAGGTTATGGGTGACATGACCGGTTCCGCACCGGCCGCCGCCTCGCAGCAGCGCCGTCCGCTCTCTGCAGAAGCCAGCCTCTACGCTCCGCGTCGCGGCCAGCTGGACGACCACGGTCGTGCAACGCCGGCTCGCGCCACCAGCGAAGATGATCAGCTCGAGATCCCGGCCTTTCTTCGTCGCCAGACGAGCTAAGTGCCAGGCCAGATTGATTGAAGAAACCCGGGCCGAGAGGCTCGGGTTTCTTGCGTTTCATGGCTTGTTCCAGAACGTAGATTTGTTGATGTTAATCAATGGCCTGGCTTCGTTACAAAGCGAAAGAATCAGTGATTTGGCTGGAGGGGCGGGGCCACGTATGTATGTGATCGAAAGAGGACTCGATGTGAGTCTTTGACACGCGTTTGCGACGGGAAGTTCAAGATCCACCGCCTCGTTGCTTCACTTTAAGGCTATCGGAATGGCAATTGCTTTGCTCGGATTTCAAACCACGATCGCAGCGCCGCTTACGCTGACTGGGATTGGGGTTCATTCCGGACGAGAGGTTACGATCACTTTCCAGCCGGCAGAAGCCGGGACAGGAGTGGTTTTCCAACGTCAGCACGATGACGGTTCCACGAGCGAATATCGGGCCGTCTCGGCGCATGTCGGCAATACTGATCTCTGCACCGTACTCGGGACCAACCCGGCCCGCTCGATTGCGACCATCGAACATGTCATGGCGGCCATCTATGCGCTGGGCCTCGACAATCTGATTGTCGAAGTCGACGGTGCGGAAATGCCGATCATGGATGGCAGCTCCGAAGTCTTCATCGATGCCATCGAGCAGGTGGGCATCACCAATCTCGGCGTCAAGCGCCGCTATATCCGCGTCATCAAGCCGGTCCGCATCGAATCGGGTGCATCCTGGTCTGAATTTCGCCCCTATGACGGCACGCGCTTCGAGGTCGAAATCGATTTCGACAGCAAGATGATCGGTCGGCAGAAGTGGGAAGGCGATCTGACGGCTGAAACCTTCAAGAATGAGCTGTCGCGCGCCCGCACCTTTGGCTTCATGCGCGATGTCGAGCGTCTTTGGGCTGCCGGTTTCGCACTTGGCTCTTCGCTCGAAAACTCCGTCGTCATCTCCGACGATGACACCGTGATCAATGTCGAAGGCCTGCGCTACGAGAAGGACGAATTCGTCCGTCACAAGACGCTGGATGCCGTTGGCGACCTCGCGCTTGCCGGTGCGCAGTTCATCGGCTGCTATCGCTCCTATCGCGGTGGCCACAAGATGAATGCCAATGCATTGAAGGCGTTGCTCAGCGACCCAACGGCCTATGAGGTTGTCGAAGCGCCGAGCCGCAGCCACCAGGTTCGTGCCCGCGAATTCGTTCCGGTCCAGGTGCCTGAATTCGCACCCTGGTCTGCCTGAGCAGAAAACGGTCAAGTTACAGATCGAGCGCCGGCTTCCTCAAGGGAGGCCGGCGTTTTTGCTGGGCGACAGAAGATGCTGAATGAACGGCACTTTCTGGACGTCTCGCCACAAAAATGCGTTAAAGTCACATCACTGCGTTGCCCTAGTGCCGCTTTTGTGGCTAGAAACGCCAGTTGAAGGCGACGGTTTTCAAGCGGCGCTGCAATCGGGATCTTTCGAATGAATCAAGTGGGATCGGTCGTTGTGAAGAAAGCCGCGCGTATTGCAGGCCTGAGCGTGATGTTGTCCGTCGGCGTGGTGCTTGCCGGTTGCCAATCGGATCCCGATATCGACATCAGCAAGCTTGCTGCCGAGACTGAGCCGCCGGAAGTGCTCTACAATCAGGGCCTCGCCAACATCAAGGCCGGGAATATGGGCGAAGCATCGCGGAAGTTCGATGCCGTCGATGCGCAGCATCCCTTCTCCGAGTGGTCGCGCAAGGCGCTCGTCATGAGCACCTTCACGAAATATCGTCTTGGCCGCTATGCCGACGCGATTTCTACCGGCAACCGCTACATGAGCCTCTATCCGAAGTCCGAGGATGCGGCCTATGCGCAGTATCTGGTCGGCCTGTCGTATTGGAAGCAGATCTCCAACGTCACGCAGGATCAGCGCAACTCGGTCAAGACGATCGAGGCGATGGAACGCGTGGTCAACGAATTCCCTGATTCGGAATATGTCGACGACGCGCAGGCGAAGATCCGTTTTGCGCGTGACCAGCTCGCCGGCAAGGAAATGCAGGTCGGTCGTTACTATCTGGAGCGTAAGGAATACCTCGCCGCCGTGTCGCGCTTCCGCGTCGTGGTCGAGCAGTATCCGAACACCAACCAGATCGAAGAGGCGCTCGCGCGTCTGGTCGAGGCCTATTTCGCTATGGGCGTCGTCTCCGAGGCACAGGCAGCCGCAGCCGTTCTCGGTCATAACTATCCGGACAGCCAGTGGTATGCCGATAGTTACGCGCTGCTGCAGCGGGGCGGGGTAGAGCCGCGCGAAAACACCGGATCGTGGATCACCCGCGCCGGTCGCAGGCTCCTGATCGGGACCTGACGGTCTCTTTTGACGAAGTGAGAATCTGAGCCCATGCTGGTCCAGCTGTCGATCCGAGATATCGTTCTGATCGAGCGGCTGGATCTTGCGTTCGAGACCGGCCTTTCCGTGCTGACCGGTGAAACGGGTGCGGGCAAATCCATTCTGCTTGATAGTCTTTCGCTCGCGCTCGGTGGGCGTGGCGATGGTTCTCTCGTGCGCCACGGCGAAGACAAGGGGCAGGTGACGGCAGTCTTTGATGTCGGCAATAGCCATGCCGCCAGAACGCTGCTGAAGGGCAATGGCGTTGACGACGATGGCGACCTGATCTTCCGCCGCGTTCAGTCTGCCGACGGCCGCACCCGTGCCTATATCAACGACCAGCCCGTCAGCGTGCAGTTGATGCGCCAGGTCGGACAATTGCTGGTCGAAATCCATGGCCAGCACGATGATCGGGCGCTGATCGATACCAATGCCCACCGGATGTTGCTCGACGCCTTTGCGGGGCTCACCGATGAAGCCGTCAATCTCGGCGAAAGCTATCGCCGCTGGCGTGATGCCGAGCGTTCGTTCAAGACCCACAAGGCGAAGGTCGAGGCTGCCGCGCGCGAGGCTGATTATCTGCGCGCCTCCGTCGAGGAGCTCGAAACGCTGTCACCTCTCGATGGCGAAGAGGACGATCTTGCCGAGCGGCGCTCTGCCATGCAGAAATCCGAGCGGATCGCGGGCGATATCGCCGAGGCCTCTGAATTCCTGAATGGCAATGCGTCGCCAGTGCCACATATCGCGTCGCTGATGCGCCGACTGGAGCGCAAGAGCCAGGAAGCTCCGGGACTGCTCGAAGAGACCGTGCAACTGCTTGGCACGGCACTGGACACGCTGTCCGCCGCCCAGATGGAAGTCGAGGCGGCGCTGCGCCGCACGGAATTCGATCCGCGTGAACTGGAGCGCGTTGAAGAGCGGCTCTTCGCGCTGAGGGCCGCCGGGCGCAAGTATTCCGTCGCGGTTGCTGACCTTCCGGCGCTTGCGGAAAAGATGGTCGCGGATCTCGCCGACCTCGATGCCGGGGAAGAGCGCCTCGGCCAGCTCGAAGCCGCAGTCCACGAGACAAAAACGCATTACGATCACCTGGCGCAGCAGCTTTCGGCAAAGCGCCAGAATGCCGCCCAGGCCCTGGCGGACGCGGTCATGCAGGAATTGCCGGCGCTGAAGCTCGAGCGTGCCCGCTTCATGGTGGAAGTGGCGGCCGAGCCTGACAATGCCACGGCCGACGGGATAGACACGGTCGAATTCCATGTGCAGACGAACCCCGGAACGCGTCCCGGACCGATCATGAAGGTTGCCTCGGGCGGTGAACTCTCGCGTTTCCTGCTGGCGCTCAAGGTGGCACTTGCCGATCGTGGATCTGCACCAACCCTCGTCTTCGACGAAATCGACACCGGCGTCGGTGGCGCGGTTGCCGATGCTATTGGTCAGCGGCTAAAGCGTCTTTCTGCCAAGGTGCAGGTGCTGTCCGTCACCCATGCGCCGCAGGTCGCGGCACGGGCCTCGACTCATTTCCTGATCTCCAAGGGGCCGACCGGAGATGCGGGTGACAAGATTGCCACGCGGGTGGCCATCATGGAGCCGGAGCATCGCAAGGAAGAGATCGCCCGCATGCTGGCTGGTGCATCCGTAACCGACGAAGCGCGTGCGGCCGCTGCAAAGCTCCTGGCGGCCGGGGAGTGATCTCCATCCGCACGCTGTCCGTTGCGCTCCTTACCAAAACCTGTTTCGCTGATCTGCCATGCTTGAAGTGATCCAGATCTACTGGGCCGAGACCCTTGCCGTGCTCTCTGTCGTGTTCGGCACGGTCGCTGCGACCCATGCGGCGATGACCAAACGCGAGGTTCGCTCGGCGCTCGGCTGGGTGGGGGTGATCATCCTCTCGCCGCTCGTAGGCGCCATGATTTATGCGGTCGCCGGCATCAACCGAATCCGCCGCGCGACGCTTATCTCCCGACGTGCGCTCGAACTCGACGAGATCTGGCGCAGTCTGTCTCTCTACGCCATCAGCCGCGAGACGGTCGCCACACAGTTCGGACCCCGCTTCGGGCAGATGAAGTTGCTCGGCGACAAGGTCAGCCGCCATCCGCTGTCATCGGGCAACCTCATCACCATGCTGACGACCGGCGAGGAGACCTTCGATGCGATGTGCGAGGCAATCGAGGCCGCACAGTTCAGCATCATCCTCGAAACCTATATCTTCGATCGCGATGTCGTCGGCCGGCGCGTGGCCGACTGCCTGATCGCCGCGCACAAGCGCGGTGTCGCCGTTCGCGTCATCGTCGATGCCGTCGGCGCACGCTACAGCGTTCCCAGCATCATTGGCTATCTCGAAGAGGGTGGCGTTCCGGTTGCTGTTTTCAACGGGCAGGTCATCATGGGGCTGCGGCTCCCTTATGCCAATCTGCGCACACACCGGAAAATTCTGGTGGTGGACGGTGAGACTGCCTTTGTCGGGGGCATGAATATCCGCGCGGGCTTTGTCGGGGCGGATAGCGCGCGCGACACCCATTTTCGCGTGACCGGACCTGTGGTGGCTGACATCCTCGCGGTTGCTGCCGAGGACTGGCACTTCGAGACCGGCGAGGTGCTGCTTGGGCCGGAATGGCGCGTGCGGCTCGACGATGCGCTGCCTGGGGCAGGGACCGCGATCCGGGCAGTGGTCTCAGGGCCGGATACCCATATCGAGACGAATCACCGGCTTCTGCTCGGTGCATTTTCCGTCGCCGAACGGTCGATCCGGATCGTCTCGCCCTATTTCCTGCCGGATACGACCTTTATAGCCGCGTTGAACACGGCTGCACGCCGCGGCGTGCAGGTCGATGTGATCGTGCCGTCGCAGAACAATCTCGCGATCGTCGCACGGGCGATGATGGGTCAGTTCGACCAGATCCTGCGTGATGGCTGCCGTGTCCATCTGTCGAGCGGCCATTTCGATCATTCGAAGCTGATGGTCATAGACCGGCAGTGGTGTTTCATCGGATCGTCCAATCTCGATTCGCGTTCGCTGCGACTGAATTTCGAGATCGATCTCGAAGTCTATGACCGAGTTCTTGCCGAGCAAATTGAAGACGGGATCGACGAGAGACTGGCAACGGCAGAACAGGTCACGCTTGAAGGCCTGCGAGCGCGTTCTCTGCCGAACCGGATGATCGACCGTTTGTTCTGGCTCGGATCGCCCTATCTTTGACATAGCGCAGCTGCTCATGGCTGTGATGGCCATGAGCGGTCAATGCCTCGAGAGACGACGGATGCCCCTGGTGTGATGAAGAAAACCAAGCCCAGCCTCGCCCGCACGATGGTGACCTCGCTGCGCAATCGCAAATGGCGTCCGGGCGAGCGGCAGGTCTCGGATACGCCTGACGGTGTCATGACGGTCGCCTCCTACAATGTCCACAAATGTGTGGGGACCGACGGGCGCTTCGATCCGGAGCGGATCATCGATGTCATCCACGAAATTCGCCCCGATGTAATTGCCTTGCAAGAGGCGGATCAGCGCTTCGGCGAGCGCTCCGGTCTGCTCGATCTCAACCGGCTGCGGCTCGAAACCGGATTGCTTCCGGTCCCTGTGGTTGCCGGTCCGAAGTCGCATGGCTGGCGCGGCAATGTCTTGTTATTTCGCGAGGGGATCGTCCGGGATGTGCATCAGGTGGCTCTGCCCGGGCTTGAGCCTCGGGGCGCGCTGGTGGCCGAGATCGACCTTGAGGGAAAGGCTGGACTGCGGGTCATCGCTGCCCATCTCGGGCTGTTGCGCTGGGCAAGGCGCCAGCAGGCTGACGTTATCCTCGATCTGCTGCAGAGCCGCGATGAGCGCCCGACGCTCTTGATGGGCGACTTCAACGAATGGCGGCTCGGGCCAGGGTCGGCGCTCACGCGGCTGGAGCCGGTGTTCGGGCCATTGCCGCCAGCGATCCCCAGCTTTCCCGCGCGTTTGCCGGTGCTCTCACTCGATCGGATCATGGCAAACCGGGCCGGGTTGATCGCCGATCTGACTGTGCATGACACGCCGCTTGCTAGGCTTGCGTCAGACCATCTGCCGCTCACGGCGCGGCTTGATCTCAGCAAGGTGGAGGACTGAGGTCCGGGCCTTTTCATTCGCCGATTTTCCGCTAAACCCGACTGGAGATTTCCGGAGGTTGCCATGGCCGTTGACACCATTCCCGTCGAAACCCTGACCGAGGAGCAGGCGAAGGCCGAGCTGCAGCGTCTGGCGGACGAGATCGCCCATCACGACGCGCTTTATCATGGCAAGGACAAGCCCGAGATCTCGGACGCGGATTACGACGCGCTGAAGCGGCGCAATGATGCGATCGAGGCGCAGTTTCCGCAGCTGGTGCGCACCGACAGCCCCTCGCAACGGGTGGGGGCTGCCCCTGCCGGCATCTTTGCCCAGGTCGTGCATGCGCGGCCGATGCTGTCTCTCGATAACACGTTTTCCGATGAGGACGTGCAGGACTTTGTCTCGTCGGTCTATCGCTTCCTCGGGCAGATGCCGGACAATTCGATCGCCTTCACCGCCGAGCCGAAGATCGACGGTCTCTCGATGTCGCTGCGCTACGAGAACCGCAAGCTGGTGACGGCTGCTACCCGGGGCGATGGCACGACCGGCGAAAACGTGACGGCGAACATCCTGACGATCAAGGAAATCCCGACCGAGCTTCCCGCCGATGCGCCCGATATCGTCGAGGTGCGCGGTGAAGTCTATATGGCGAAATCCGACTTCCTGGCGCTCAATGCGCAGATGGAGGCCGAGGGCAAGCAGACCTATGTCAATCCGCGCAACACGGCTTCCGGCTCGCTGCGCCAGCTCGATCCGAAGGTGACGGCGAACCGCAAGCTGCGCTTCTTTGCCTATGCCTGGGGTGAGATGAGCGAGATGCCGGCCGAGACGCAATGGGACATGGTGCAGGTCTTTGGGCGCTGGGGCTTCCCGATCAATCCGCTGACGCGGCGGTTGAGTTCCGTTGCCGATATTATCGCTCACTACAGCGATATCGGGCTGCAGCGGCCTGATCTGGACTATGACATCGATGGTGTCGTCTACAAGGTGGACCGTCTCGACCTGCAGGCGCGCCTGGGCTTCCGGTCTCGTTCGCCGCGCTGGGCGACCGCTCACAAGTTTCCGGCCGAGCAGGCTTTCACGACGGTCGAGGCAATCGACATCCAGGTCGGTCGGACCGGTGCACTCACGCCCGTTGCGCGGCTGACACCGATCACGGTCGGCGGCGTGGTGGTCACCAACGCGACGCTGCACAACGAGGATTATATCAAGGGCATCGGCAATTCCGGCGATCGAATCCGGCCGGAAGAACATGACATCCGCATCGGCGACACCGTGATCGTCCAGCGGGCCGGCGACGTCATTCCGCAGGTCCTCGACGTGGTTCTGGAAAAGCGTGAAGCAGGTCAGACGCCTTACGTGTTTCCGAAGACCTGCCCGGTCTGTGGCAGCCATGCGGTGCGCGAGAAGAACGAGAAGACGGGCAAGCTCGATTCCGTCACCCGTTGCACCGGCGGCTTCGTCTGCCGGGCCCAGGCCGTCGAGCACATCAAGCATTTCGTTTCGCGCAACGCCTTCGATATCGAAGGGCTCGGCACCAAGCAGGTCGACTTCTTCTTCGAAAGCGAGGATCCGGCGCTGATGATCCGAACGGCGCCTGACATCTTCACCATGAAGGCGCGCCAGGACCAGTCGCTGACCAAGCTCGAGAATATAGAAGGCTTCGGTCGGGTCAGTGTGCGCAAGCTCTTCGAGGCGATCGATGCACGGCGCGAGATCGCGCTCAACCGCTTCATCTTCGCGCTCGGCATCCGTCATGTCGGCGAGACCACGGCGAAGCTCCTAGCGCGCTCCTATGGCAGCTACGCGGCCTTTGCGGAGGCCATGCAGGCGGCTGGACCAAAGTTTGGCGACGCCTGGAACGAATTGAACAGCATTGATGGGATCGGCGAGGTCGTCGCCGCTTCGATCGTCGAGTTTTTCAAGGAGCCGCGCAATCTTGAGGTCGTTCAGCGTCTCCTGAGCGAAGTCACGCCTCTCGATGCGGAGGCGGCCGTTGTCAGCGATAGTCCCGTTGCTGGCAAAACGGTTGTCTTCACCGGTTCCCTCGAACGCTTCACGCGCGATGAGGCCAAGGCACGGGCCGAGGGCCTGGGCGCGAAGGTCGCCGGGTCCGTATCGAAGAAAACCGATTACGTCGTGGCCGGCCCCGGCGCAGGCTCCAAGCTCGACAAGGCGCGTGAGCTCGGTGTCGAAGTCATGACGGAAGACGAGTGGTTGGCCCTGATCGGGGGCTGAGATCAAGCCGCGCTGATGGCCGCGTCCGTCAGCGTGAGGCTTGGTGTATCCGCTTGCGGGCTGCGCGACATGTCCCGCTCCAGCACGATACGATTGCGTCCTGAGGTTTTGGCCGCATAAAGCGCGCGGTCGGCAGCGGCGTAGACCGCGGAGAAATCCCGCAGGGGCGTGATGTCGGCGAGGCCGCCGGATACGGTGACGGCGATCGTCTGGTGGAAGGCATCGATCAGCCGATTGGCGATCGAACGGCGCAGGCGTTCCGTCATGGCGACCACTTCGGCAAACTCCGCATCCTGGAAGAGAATGGCGAATTCCTCGCCTCCGATGCGGGCTACGAGGTTGGTCGGCCCGACGATCTCGGTCAGCGTGTTTGCGACGGAGACGATGACGTCATCTCCGGCCAGATGGCCGTAACGGTCGTTGATCTGCTTGAAGCGATCGATATCGAGAATGAGCAGGTAGCCACGTTCGACCTGCGAGAGGTCCTCGATGAAGGCCCGGCGGTTCAGCAGCCCCGACAGCATGTCGGTCCGGCTCATCTGGCGGAACTCTAGCCGCGTGCGGGCGAGGTGAATGACAGCGTAGCCCATGTAGAGGCAGCACAGCATCGTCAGTACAAAGGCGACGATGACCGCGATGCCGCAGCCTATCGCGATGTCACGAACAAGGGGATTGAGAAGAACATCGAAGGCGTGCAGGACGATCAGCAGCCCGGCGACCATGACGCAGGCAATGATGGAGTTGCGGATTGACAGTCGAGTGGCGAAACGGAGCACAGTGTCCCAGTTATCGAACTCTGTCAGTCCAATATCGCGGATAACCCACGCCTCGATCTGTTTCTTCAACATCAGTTTTGACCACACAATAAGACTTGAAACGACAAATTGTAGCGCAGCATGGAAGACTATGCCGACTGCTGTCATGAATATGTATGGCCCCGTGCCCCGCGGCCGATTTACGTCAAGGTGACGAATGCAACCTGAGCAGTAAAGCGCTCATTTGCATTTCTATTAGTCTTAGTCCCTTAAAAATTAAGTTTGAATGAATTTGTAACTCAGGATTGCAATTGATCCTGTGTCGAAGCGGTACGATCACGGTTCGGTGAAGCCTGAAGGCGCAACTTCCAGTCTGAAACCCGCTGGATCTTGGGCGAAGATCAGTCCGCCACGCGAGCTTGATCCTGCGGCCACGTAGTCGAAGGTCGTCTGGGCTTCTTCGACAGCGGTTGTCCCGTCGAGAAGGGCAGCCTTCACCTCGACGGCTGCTGCGGCCTGATCGCCTTCGTTGCGGACCTCGATCATCACGCGCCATCCCGAGGCGACGGACTCGACGGCCAGTATATGGGTCGACAGTTCCGGCGGGCGATCGGTGGTGGTTGCGGCTTCAAACAGGGTCCAGACGATGATTGCCAGCACCATCAGGGTTGCAATGACGCCGGTCAGCCATTCGATCCAGTGCGGGCGAAGCTTGGCGGCGTTTTGGCTGTGCGTGGAACGGGTCACCAATGGATACCTCACAGGACGAGACGGGCTGCGGCTGCGCCAATGGCAGCCGGAAAACCGAGGACGATGATGGTCAGGACGGCTTCCGCTGCGGCGATGTCGTCCAGCCGGCCGAAGGTCCAGAGGGCGTAGAGGCTGACGGCGAGGGCGATGACGTAACCGGGGATCGTGAAGCGGATGAAGGCGTGCCAGACGGGCGTATCGGCGTCCAGATGGTGTCCGCCGCGAAAGGCAAGGGCGTAGACGAAGCCATGCATCAGGAGGATGGAGAGGAGCATCAAGGCCAAAGCGTGCCACACGGTCATCTTGTAGGCGAGCAGGATCATTTCCTCCGTGGGCGCCAGATTGAGCGATAGGAACAGGGCGCCGATCGCCATCATGAAGAGTTCGATCACATAGCCGCTCTCGCTGGAGACAGCCGGTTCGTCTTCCTCCTCGTCCGTGTCTTCGTCGTCTTTCATGCTGAGCTGGCTGCGGCCGAGCAGTGCACCGATGCTTGCCGGCACTGCCTGGACCGCCACCATGCCGACCCATTCCTGCGGTGACATGTCGATCGTGATCACGCCGAAGAGAAACAGTATCAGCGCGCTGGCAGCCACGCCCATGCCATAGGCGACGATCGCATCCCGGGCCGACTCGCGCCAGGTTGCCGTGCGTTCGAAGCCAATGCGATGGGAGAGAAGCAGGAGGAGGGGGAGGTTGACGACGAGCAGGATCAACAGTCGCTCGCGATCCATGTAGAAGCCGAGAAACCACATCTCCATGGTCATCAGCATCGGAATGGAGAAGAGCAGGGCGCCTGCGATACCGCGCGCCAGGCCGACCAGAAACCGGTTCACCCGGGCCGGATCGTCATGGTCATTGTCGATTGCTGTCATTGTTCCACCGTCCCTTGCCGCGCAGGGAATGCGCAACAGACGATGGTTGTTCCATCTGCCGGGGCAGAAGGTGGCGGCCAATGGCCGCCACAATGCCTCTCACCTGAGAGGGAAGTCTACTGCGCGTGCGGCGCAATCAGCCCTTCGGCTTGAAGGTTTTCTTCTTCGGACCAGCGGCTGCGCCGCGGTCTTCGAACTTGCCCTTCGGCTTGCCGGCGAAGGCTGGCTTGTCACCATTCGGCTTGCCGGACCAGTCGGGCTTGGCCGGCTTGTCCCAGGCGTTGGAAGCGGCCTTTGGCTTCTTCTTGAAAGCCGGCTTGTCGTCGCTCCAGTCGGTGCGTTTCGGCTTGGGCGCGTCGCCCCAGACGTCGGCATCCGTTACGGCCATGGCATCGCGCGGACGGGCGGGCGCATCGTCCTTGCGGGCATAGGGCTTCTTGTCGCCGAACGGCTTCTTATCGCCAAAGGGCTTCTTTTCCCCGAAAGGCTTCTTGTCACCATAGGCTTTCTTTTCGCCGTAAGGCTTGCGATCGCCTTCTTCGCGCGGCGGGCGGGGTGCACGTTCCTTCGGCGGTGCGCCGAAGTCCGGCATGCCCGGCAGCTGGGCGAGCGTGATGCCGCGTTCCATGGCCTTGTTGGGGCCGAGCGCGCCGAGGAAGGTGTCGAGAGCGCTTGCGGCGATCTCGACGAAGGTTTCCTCCGGCTGCATCTTGATGGCGCCGATCTCATTCTTGGTGATGTTGCCGTTGCGGCAGAGCATCGGGATCAGCCAGCGGGGCTCGGCGTTCTGACGGCGACCGACGGAGACGGAGAACCATACGCTGGCGCCAAAATCGCCGCGCGGCTTTGTCGCGGAATTGGAAGGGTTGGCGTAGTCAGGCTCCTTGCGGGCCTTGCCGGCTTCCAGGCTGACGGGGATCAGGTCTTCGGGTGCCGAGCGCTTGCCACGCTGCAGGCGCAGGAAGGCGGCGGCCACCTGTTCGGCGCCGTGAGTCGCGATCAGCGATGCGATCATCGGCGCTTCGTCTTCTGTGATCACTTCGGTCAGCGAGGGATCGCCCATCAGGCGTTCGTCGTCGCGGGCCTGAACTTCGTCGGCAGAGGGCGGCAGCGCCCAGGTCGGGCGGACATTGGCGCCGCCCAGCAGGCGCTCGGCCTTGCGGCGGGCGCTGTTCGGAACGATCAGTGCCGAGACACCCTTGTTACCGGCGCGGCCCGTGCGGCCCGAACGGTGCAGCAGGGTTTCGGAATTGGTCGGAAGATCCGCATGGATGACCAGCTCAAGACCGGGAAGGTCGATGCCGCGGGCGGCAACGTCCGTGGCGATGCAAACCCGGGCGCGGCCGTCGCGCATGGCCTGCAGCGCGTGGGTGCGTTCGTTCTGCGACAGTTCGCCGGAGAGGGCGACGACCGAGAAGCCGCGATTGTGCAGGCGGGATGTCAGGTGGTTGACCGCAGCGCGGGTCGAGCAGAACACGATCGCATTGCGGGCTTCGTAGTAGCGAAGCACGTTGATGATCGCGTTCTCGCGGTCGGGGTTCGCGACGGCAAGCGCGCGGTATTCGATGTCGACGTGCTGCTTCTGCTCGGACACAGTCTCGATGCGGCGTGCGTCGCGCTGGTAGCTCTTGGCAAGGTCGGCGATCGAACGCGGCACGGTTGCCGAGAACATCAGTGTGCGACGGTCTTCCGGCGATTCTTCGAGGATGAATTCGAGGTCTTCGCGGAAGCCGAGGTCGAGCATTTCGTCGGCTTCGTCGAGCACGACGACGCGCATCTGCGACAGGTCGAGCGCGCGGCGGGTGATGTGGTCACGCAGACGGCCCGGGGTGCCGACGATGATATGGGCGCCACGCTCCAGCGCACGGCGCTCGTTGCGGATGTCCATGCCGCCGACGCAGGAGCCGATGATCGCGCCGGTCTCGGCATAGAGCCATTCCAGTTCGCGCATGACCTGCATGGCAAGTTCACGTGTCGGTGCAATTGCCAGCGCCAGCGGTGCGCCGGCGCGCTCGAAGCGACCGCCTTCCGGCAGCAGCGTCGGGGCCATGGCAAGGCCGAAGGCTACGGTCTTGCCGGAGCCGGTCTGGGCTGAGACGAGCGCATCGCGACCTTGAAGGTCAGGGTCGATCATCGCCTGCTGCACGGGGGTGAGGGTCTCGTACCCGCGCTTGCGCAAGGCCTCAGCGATCGCCGGGACGATGGCGTCAAAATCAGTCATGAATTGGTCTTTCGAATGTGATGGATGATGCGGGCCAAAGCGCCGCGCCCGCCGATTGCGGGTATGTTGGCGCTGTTCCTACTCGCACAGACCCGGAAAGTCGAGGGGGAGGCGTGGAAAAGGCGTCTTATGGTGAAGGCGGGTGCAAGCCGATGCCTTGCCCGAATCCCGCCCGACGCCTAAGGAATTGCCATGTCTATCTCCGATTTCTCCGGCAAGACGATTGCCATCGACTTCGAAACCGCGACCGAAGCACGGGCCAGTGCCTGCTCGATCGGTCTTGCCTTCATCGAGAATGGGCGCGTGGTCCGGATCGAGGAGCGCCTGATCCGGCCGCCGGACAACCGCTATTCTCCCTTCAATATCGCCATTCACGGCATTCGTCCCGAACATACGGCGCATGCGCCCGACTTCGCGGATGTCATGGCCGAATTTGCGGGTGAATTCGAAGGCGCGCGGATGATCGCGCATAATGCTTCGTTCGATTTTTCCGTGCTGCGGGCCTGCCTTGACCTTGTCGGGCTGGAATATCCCGAGCTTTCCTATTTGTGCAGCGTCAAGCTCGCCCAGCGTCACTGGCCGGATTTGGGTTCGCACCGCCTAAACGTTCTCGCGGCACATCTGGGGCTGACTTTTGCGCATCACAATGCGGCGGAAGATGCGCGGATCTGCGCCGAGGCCTGCCTTGCCATGGCGGTGGAAGCGGAGGCTCTGGATTGCTTCGATCTGGCTTTGAAGCTCGGACTGAATGTCGGGCGTCTCAACCGGCGCGGCTATGAACCCTGCTCGTTTGCGCGGAAGCCGCGCCGCGTCGCCTCCTTGCAAGCCTGATGCGGCACCTTATGTTTGGGGGACAGTTCACAAAGGAGTGAAGAATATGTCCTTCAAGCACGTCCTCGCCGCCGCCACGCTGACAGTCGTGGCCGCTGTTCCTGTCGCGGCCGAGGTTGTCGGCAAGGTCGGGGTGGACTGGGTCGGCAACGATATCGTCATCGAGGCGATGACAGATCCCGCCGTCAAGGGCGTCACATGCCATGTCACCTATTTCGACCGCTCGATCATCGATCGTCTATCGAAGGGGAACTGGTTCGAAGACCCTTCCAACAATTCGATCGCCTGCAGGCAGACCGGGCCGATCGAGATCGGCGACATCGAGCTTTCGGAAGAGGGCGAGGAAGTCTTCCGCGAAGGTCTCTCGATCATCTGGAAGTCGCTGGTCGTGAACAGAATCTACGACAAGGAAAACGACACGCTGATCTATCTGGCGCATTCGCGCCAGGTCGTGGAGGGGTCTGCCAAAATGGCGATCTCGACCGTGCCGTTGTTCAATCAGAATGTCGTGTGGACGGCGGGCAAACCGCAGTAACGGACCAGTTTAGGGTGGATCGGCGTCGCTACTCATTCGTGTGACGCCGATCACTTTTCGAAGCGCGTTAGCTCCTCCATTCATGCCAGGCCGGTGTCGCGTCACCCCCATTTCGCAGCCGGCCGGAGCGGAACCTGTTCTCCACTCCAAACAAAGACGCCCTGGAACCTTTCGGATCCAGGGCGTTCTCAGACGTCTCGCGAGAGAGCTTACTTGACGTAGACGATCTTGCCGCCGTTGGCAGCGGTCTCGACGTCGATCACGTTCATGGTTTCAATGCTATCGGCCTGGAGAGCGGCCATGATAGCCGGGTCAGCGGCGACTTCAGCCTGGGCTTCTGTCATAGCAGCCTGGTCGTTTGCCATCTGCTCAAGGCGGGTGTGCTCCTGGCGACCCTGGTCGTTGTCGAGGCTGTCGAGACGGATGATGCTCACGCCTTCAGTCGCCATCGTTGTGGAATTCGTGGTGGTCGTGGAATCGACCATCGGGGCAGTTGTCTGGGCAAGGGCAACGCCCGAAACGGAGGCGATGGACATGGCACCGGCGAGCGCAAGCTTTACTGCAGAATTCATGGTCTTTCTCCTTGGTTTCTTTTCAGAATTTTCTGCTTCGTGGGAAGCTGACAGAAGAACGCAGGACCATGACTAGGGTTCCAGCAGGCGCTAAAATTATTTATAATTTATAACCAATATTCGTCTTAGCTTTATACAACGAAAAAGCACGCCATCGGTGAAGCCGATCGCGTTCGGTAGTCAACGAAAGAAAAAATGCCCCGCAGCTGCGGAGCATTTTCCTGGGAAGGTATGTAGGCTTAGGCGGCTTGGGCCAGTTCGTCGGCAATCACGGTGTCGAGGTTGAGGAAGCAGACCATCGACTTTTCGAGCGCGACGATGCCACGGCAGAAGGCGCGCTGTGCTTCCGGAATGATTTCCGGTGCCGGCTGGAGGTCTTCGCTCTTGATCGTCATCATGTCGGAGACCTGTTCGACCAGAAGGCCAACCAGCTTGCCGGCGATGTCGGTGACGATGATGGCGGCGCGCTCCGACGGTTCCGTCATCTTCATGCCGAGGCGGCAGGCCATGTCGATAACCGGTATAACGGCGCCACGCAGGTTTATCAGACCCAGAACGTAAGGCGGGGTATGCGGCATCGGGGTCACCGGTGCCCAACCGCGGATTTCGCGGATGGCCATGATGTCGATGCAGAATTCCTGGTCGCCGAGGTGGAAGGATACGATTTCCAGATAGGCGCCCGACTGTTTGATGGCATTACTCATGTTCAGAACTCTTCCCAGTGTTCCTGCGCCGCGGCAGCAGGAGCTGTTGCCGAAGCAGTACGGTTGAACGATCCCGCAACCCTGTTCATCAGAGCCCGTGCGGGAGACGGTTTCTGAGGGGAGGCGGCCCGGGCCGGCTCCTGATGTTGATCATGAGCAGTCTCGTTCAAGTTCACCTTGAACTGTCCGACAAGCCGCGAAAGATTTTCCGCGTCGCTTGCCAGCGTATGGCTTGCCGCATTGGTCTGCTCCACCATGGCGGCGTTCTGTTGCGTGACCTGGTCCATCTGTCCGACGGCCGAATTGATCTCACTCAGTCCGACTGATTGTTCTCTCGCGCTGGTAACGATTGCCTTAACGTGCTCGTTAATTCGTAAAACATCTTCGCCGATGCGGTGCAGCGCCTGTCCGGTCGCCGTGACCAGTTCGACGCCAGAGCGCACTTCGTCGTTGGATCGGGTGACCAGGGTCTTGATATCGCGTGCCGCGTCAGCAGCCCGTCCGGCAAGCGCGCGCACTTCCTGTGCCACGACTGCGAAGCCCTTGCCGGCTTCACCGGCGCGCGCTGCTTCCACACCGGCATTGAGCGCGAGAAGGTTGGTCTGGAAGGCGATCTCGTCGATCACGTTGATGATCTTGCCGATTTCGTCGGTCGCGTCTTCTATCCGGTTCATGGCTGACATTGCGTCGTTGACCACGGCGCCCGACTTCTCGGCATAGACCTTGGCATTGTCGACCATATGGCTCGCTTCTTCAGCACGGTCGGTGGCGGTCTTCACGGTTTCGGTAATCTCGGAAAGAGCGGCCGAGGTCTCTTCGAGAGACGCAGCCTGCTGTTCGGTGCGGCGTGCCAGGTCGTCTGCGGCGCTGCGCATCTGCTGGCTGTTGGCATAGATCGAGCTGCTGTTGGTGGCGATCTCGGTCATGACCCGCTTGAGGTTGGTCGCAACCTCGTTGAAGTCGGTCCGGAGCCGCTCAAGATCAGCAGGGAAGGGGCCGGTGATGGCGGCGCAGAGATCTCCCTTGGACAGGCGTGTGAGCCCTTCACCGAGCGCATCGACGGCCAGTTTCAAGGCGCGCGTGTCAGCCTCCATGGTTGCCGTGCGGGTTTCGCGCTCCGTTTCATTCTGTTCGCGCTGGATTTTGCTGCTCTCTTCAAGTTCGCGCTTTTCAATCGCGGCCTTGCGGAAGAGCTCGGCTGAGTGGGCCATGCCCCCTATTTCATCGCGCCGATCGGTGCCCTCGACCTGCGAATCGTAATCGCCCTCGGTGATTCGCTTCATGCTGTTGCGGACGAGGTGGATGCCGTTGGCGATCGAGTTGCCGTGCACGAGCTGGAGAAGGATGACGGTAATGAAGGCAAGGCTGCCCAGACCGAGCTGGAAGGTCAGCGCCTGGTCGCTTCGGTTGGTCGCCTCATTGACGTAGTCTTCGACGAGGTTGCCACCAAGGGCCGAGAGATTGTTGAGCACGCCCGCAAGTCGCTCGCCGGCGCCGTCGATCGCATCGTCAATTGCGGCATAATCTTCTTCCGGAGCTCCCGTCTCGACCATCCGCTTCAGGTCGACCTGGATGGCGTTGACGACGATCTTCAGGTCCGCCTCGTAGGTGCTGACCTCTCCCGGAACACCGGCCTCGTCCGCAACCAGCTTGAGAACGGGTATGCCATCGGTCAACAGCGCTACAGCCGCGCCGATGATTTCGACACGCTCCTCCTGGATCTTGCCTTCGCCGCGATCGATGATCGTGTCCATGGCGGCCAGCACCATATTGGCATTGGCGAGCCGCATCTCGTTAATGCGTTCGACGTCATTCTTGATTTCGATGGAGTCCTGGATCGCGGTCGATATCCGCGCATTCTGGTACCAGCCGATGGCGAGCATCGAGCCTATGCCGATCACTGCTGCGGCCCCAAGCGTCATGAGACGCTGTTTGACCGACAGGTCTCTACCCGTGATGAGATTGAACATGTAACTCCCCAGCCTCGATCCCGACGGCCCCTGCACGCCGGTGACGTGTCATGCGCAATCCGGGGAGGAGTAATCCCGGTGGACAGTCATGTCCGCTTGGCCTCGTTGGCCAGAACGCTCACGCAGAATCTCTAATATTAGTTAATCTAAAACTAACTGCGGCGATTTGCACCGCAATCTGTGCTTGTCTTTCGTCAAGAGGCTGTAATTGCCCGACGATATAGGTGCCAAGTGGCGTGCCCGGCGACGGCCAAAACCACAAGTAGGCCGAGAAATAGGGGAATCAGCGCGGCAATCGCGAGCGCTGCCACGACCAGTCCAAATGCCAGCATGGGGGCCGGGTTTTCGATCACTGTGCGCATGCTGGTCAGCATCGCGGTGACGAAATCGACGTCGTGATCGAGGAGCAGCGGCATGGAGATGACGGTGGCGGTGAAGAGGATCATGGCGAGCACCGCACCGACGACTGTCCCGATGGCGAGGAAGAGGAGCCCTTGCGGTGTCGTCAGCACGACATTGGCGAAGGCATCGAGGGTTGCCGGTATGCGAAAGCCCAGGAAGAGCGCCATCAGCAGCCGGATCTGGTAGATCCAGATCCAGAAGATGAACAGCACGACGAAGGCCATCCAGGAGAGCTGTCGTTCGCGCTGGCGGAAGACCTCGGCCAGGATTGCCTTCCAACCGACGGCTTCGCCGCGCTGGTTCCGGCGGCTGATCTCGTAAAGGCCGACGGCGATGAAGGGGCCGATCAAGGGAAAACCGATGGCGACGGGAATGATCATCCAAGGCAAGTGATAATAGGTCAGCATGACCGCGATGAAGATGCCGCCCACAGCGTAGATTGCGCCGAAGAACAGGCCGAAGGCCGGGTAGGTGCGGAAGTCGCGCCAGCCGTCTGCAAAGGCGGCACGCACGTCCTGCATGCTCAGTGGATTGATCTGCAGTTTCGGCAGTGAGCCGCGATCGAGTGCCTGCTGTTCCATTGGTCCCTCCCAAGACGCCTGGTCCTTGCGACAATCTGTCAGCAAATCATGATTCTCTTCCTTGATATCCGTCAAGTCGTCGTGGCTGCGCTGCGATTCTCCCGTTTCATCCTGAACAAACTGCGGTAAGATGCGGTCATGTCGGATCTCGCGCGCTCACAAAAGTGGTTGCCATACACGGCCCTGTTTCTCGCAGGGGCAGTGTTCACTCTGGCCGTCTTTCTCGGCTGGATGCGCTTCGGTGGTGAGATCTTCCTCACGCTCATCGAAAGCGGTCTGGCCTATTGCTTCTGAGTGCAGCGCTTGCCGCGGACCGTGACAAATCGGCGCTCATTGCTCCTTCCACACCGAGTTGAATTGCGTTCCCCAGTCGGTAGGTTTATCCGGCTTGGCAATGAATTTGGATGCAAGGGATTGCCAGCATGAAAACAGTCAGGGTCATCTTGTGGGCGGCAGTGGTCGTCATGGCGGGCGTTCTTGGCTGGCTGACATATCAGGTGACGCAGTCGGAGCAGACGATTGCGGAAGCGCCATTCGGCGTGCCATTTCAGCTTGTCGACCAGAACGGCCAGCCGATTACCGAGCAGGCCTTCCGGGGTAAGCCGACTGCGCTCTTCTTCGGCTTTACCCATTGCCCGGAGGTCTGCCCGACGACACTCTTCGAGCTCGACGGCTGGCTGAAGACGGTTGACCCCGAGGCAAAGGGGCTGCAGGCCTATTTCGTGACGGTGGATCCAGAGCGGGATACCCCGGAGATCCTCGGGCGTTACATCTCCAACGTGACCGACCGCGTGAAGGGTATCGCTGGCGAGCCGGCAAAGATCGCCGACGTCGTGAAGGGCTTCCGCGTTTACGCGAAGAAGGTGCCGCTCGACGAAGCCAAGCCCGATGGCGACTACACCATGGATCACACAGCGTCCGTCTTCCTGCTCGATGCAGAAGGCCGCTTCAAGGGGACGATTGCCTATGGCGAGAACCCAGACACGGCGATCAAGAAGCTTGAAAACCTGATGAAGGGCTGAGGTCGAGACCTTCGCCGGAGGTTGCCATGGCGCCGTTTGCGTTGTACCGCAACGCCTGACTGCCCAGACCTTCGAGGAAGACCGATCGTGGCCGAAATCCGCCTTTATGTGACCAGCACCGAAAAGAACGTCAATCGGATCCTCGATCTGATGAGCTTTGCCTTCGGCGAAGAGGATTTTGCGATCGCCACCACCGAGGTCGACGAGAAGGCGGATATCTGGGAGGCATCCATCTATTTGATGGCCGACCAGGAAGACGAGGTCACGCCTCGCTTCGAGGACCTGCTCGCCGAAGAGTTTCCGGATGCGGCGATCGAGCGTGAGGTCATTCCCGATATCGACTGGATCGCCAAATCCCTCGAAGGCCTAAAGCCGGTCCGTGCCGGACGCTTCCTCGTGCATGGGTCCCATGACCGCGACAAGGTTCAGGTGCATGACGTCGCGATCGAGATCGACGCTGGCCAGGCCTTCGGCACCGGTCATCACGGAACGACGGCGGGTTGCCTTGAAGTCATCGAGAAGGTGGTGCGTTCGCGAAAGGTGCGCAATGCGCTCGACCTCGGTACAGGCAGCGGTGTGCTGGCAATCGCGGTGCGCAAGCTGCTTCCGGTGCCGGTTCTGGCGACGGATATCGACCCGATCGCTGTGCGCGTCGCCAAAGACAATGCCCGGCGCAACCAGATCGTCGACGGCATTGATTTCCGCACGGCACCTGGTTTCCACTCCACGGCATTTCGCGAATACGGGCCCTTCGATCTCGTCATCGCCAATATCCTGGCGCGGCCGCTGATCAAGATGGCGCCGCAACTTGTTACCCATCTGGCTCCGAACGGATCCGTGGTTCTCTCCGGCATTCTGGCCGAGCAGCGCTGGAAGGTTATCGCCGCCTATAGCGCCGAAGGGCTGTCCCATGCGAAGACGATCTGGCGCAACGGCTGGGTGACCATTCACTTCACGCAAGGGAAGGGCTGAGACGTAACGTCAGCCTGTGCGACACTGAAAAAAGGCGGCCCCGCAAGGAGCCGCCTTTTTGGCATCGGCATCATGCCGCGCCGAAGTCCGCGAGCGTGGGAGGAGCGCTCAAGCGGATGCTGGATTAGACGGTCGTTCCCGACCGGTGTCGATCAGATGATCGAGCGCTGATGCGGACGACGACGCAGTTCGTCGCGGGTCAGGCCCATGGCTGCCAGCGAAGCGTCGTCAAGCGACAGCAGTGCGCCGGTTGCATAGAGATCGGCACGACGCTGGCGTGCCTCGACAAGATTGTTCAGGGCGGTGCGCAGGAAAGACTTGGCCATCTCTCGGTTCCTTCTTGGTTCTGGACGCTTGTCCTGTCGTCCTCGATGACCCTGATATAGTCCTATCGACTCGTTTCAGTCAGATGGCTTGGAGCACGGGAGATCTGCGCTTGCTGCATAGCAACATGAGCTCTGCCTGAAATTGCGGCATATCTGTTTTAGAGGGGCGGCATCTGCTGCGAAACGATGCGCCGGTGGTGGTGAGGGCCGGGTGGCCTTGCTATAAGCGCTGACAGAATCCGTCACTCACCGCGAGCAAGCTCCATGTTTCAGTCCTTCGAGGTCAAGTCCACGCCGCTTCACGGCAAGTCCCGCATCGCAGCGATCCGCGGCTTGTTCGGCGAACTCGGGATCGACGGTGTGCTCGTTCCGCGCTCGGATGAGTATTTGGGAGAGTATGTTCCGGAATCGGCCGAACGCCTGGCCTGGGCCACCGGATTTACCGGGTCGGCCGGTATGCTGATGGTGACCGAAACGCTGGCCGTCGTCTTTGTCGATGGGCGCTATGTCACACAGCTCGCGCAGCAAGTGGATCCCGCCGTCTTCACGCCTGGCGATCTCGTCGGCGAACCGCCGCACAAGTGGATCGAGAACCGGGCGCCGAAGGGTTTCCGCCTCGGCATCGATCCCTGGATGCATACCGGTGCCGAAGTGCGTCGTCTGGAAAAGGCGCTTGCCGACAAGGGTGGCAGTCTGGTCTTCCTTCCCTTCAACCCTGTTGACTGCCTCTGGACGGATCGCCCGGCCGAGCCGAAGGGCGCCGTGATGATCCAGGCCCTCAATCAGGCGGGTGCATCGGCTGCCGACAAGCTAAAGATGATCAGCGCCGATCTGACCGAAAGGAATCTGGCGGCTGTTCTGATCACCGATCCCTCGTCGGTCGCCTGGATCTTCAATCTGCGCGGCAGTGACGTGCCGCACACGCCGCATCCGTTGTCGCGGGCGATCATCAAGGCAGACGGCTCGGCCGAACTCTTCCTCGACAGCGCAAAGACCAATCTTGAGGTCGAGAGCTATCTGCGCGACCTCTGCGAGCAGGTTGATCCGGCAGTCCTGTCCGAGCGACTGGAGCGCGTGGCCCGTGACGGTGCCCGCATCCTTGTCGATCCGGATCTCGCGCCATACGCACTCTCCCGCATGATTCGCGACAGCGGTGGCGAGGTGGTCGAGGGCAATGATCCGGCAAAGCTCGGTCGCGCCGTGAAGAACATGGTCGAGCTCAATGGCTCGGCTGCCGCCCATCTGCAGGATGGTGTGGCCATGGCGGAATTCCTCCACTGGTTCGACGAGCAGCCGCATGGCAGCCTGACGGAAATTGCAGCAGCGCAGAAGCTGGAAGCCGTGCGCGCCTCGGTCGGCGAGCGCATGCAGAACCCACTCAAGGATATCTCTTTCGACACGATCTCCGGTGCCGGCGAGAATGCCGCGATCATGCATTACCGCGTGACGACGGAAAGCGACCGACAGATTCGGTCGGCCGAGATGTTCCTGATCGATTCGGGCGCGCAATATGTAAACGGCACCACCGACATCACCCGCACACTCGCCGTCGGCGAGGTGCCGGACGAGCAGAAGCGCTTCTTCACGCTGGCACTGAAGGGCATGATTGCGATCAGCACGGCGCGTTTCCCGAAGGGCACGCGTGGCTGCGATCTCGATCCCCTGGCGCGCATTGCGCTCTGGAAAGCCGGTGCCGACTTCGCCCATGGCACAGGCCATGGCGTTGGCTCCTATCTCTCCGTGCATGAGGGGCCGCAGCGGATCGCCCGGCTGTCGACGCAGGAGTTGCTGCCCGGCATGATCCTCTCCAACGAGCCTGGCTATTACCGTCCGGGAAGCTTCGGTATCCGCATCGAGAACCTGATCTATGTGCGCGAGGCTGAGGCAATAGAGGGTGGCGACCAGCCGATGCTCGGCTTCGAGACGCTGACCTTCGTGCCGATCGATCGCAATCTCATCGTCGAGGACCTGCTGACGCGCGACGAGCTGCAGTGGCTCGATGCCTATCACGCCAAGACGCGCGAGGAGTTGTCGCCGCTGATCTCCGATGCAGCGACCCGCGAGTGGCTGGAGCGGGCAACGGCGCCGTTTGCGCGCTGAGGATCAGCCGATCAACTGGCGCATCAGCATGACGGTGGCCCAGCCGCCGATCAGCATGGGAATAGCGCCGAAGCGCAAGCCGATCAGAAGGGCCGCAGCCATCGCGACCTTCACGTCGATCTCGCCATAGAAGAATGCGGGTGCGACGAGGGCGGTCAGCACGGCTGCAGGAACGGCATTGAGGGCCGCCTCCAGGCGTGGCGGCATGGATTTCAGCCGCTTTACCAGAACGTATCCGGCGATGCGGGTGAGGAAGGTCGCGGCGGCCGCGGCCGCGATCAGAAGCGTCATGTAGGGCGTGAGAAGAGTGGTCATGGTGCTGTCTCCTCACGGGCGGCAGGCAGCGGGAGAACAGCCGCCAGAAGAATGCCTGCGAGGGCGCCGACGCTGATGTGCCAGGGCGCGCCGATCAGGTGCTGGGCGATCACCGAAACCACGGCACTGATGGCAACGATCATCAGGAAATTGCCGCGCTTGCGGAATCCGAGGACGAGGCCGAGGAAATAGATCGGCAGCAGGACGTCGATGCCCCAGTCAGCGGGATTGCCGATGACGCTGCCGAGCGCCCCACCGACACCACTCATGGCGACCCATGGCACGTAGATCATCGCGCCGAAGCCGAGATACCAGGGGAAGCTCACCTCGCGACCGCTCTCGCCGCGGGCGACGGCTTCTGCAAACTGCGGATCGGTGAGCAGGAAGAAGCTCAGCATCTTTTGCGGGAACGTGTAGTGGTCGATGAAGGGGGTGAGCGCAGCCGAATAGAGGACATGGCGGAAGTTTACGGCGAGCATCGACAGGATAACGACCCACATGGGTACGTCCTGGCCGAACAGTTCGATGCCCACCAACTGGCTGGCGCCGGCATAGACCGTCGCGCTCATGAGGGCTGCTTCGCCGACCGTCTGGCCATTGGCGACGGCTACGGCTCCGAACAGGATCGCAAAGGGACCCGCAGAAATGATGACGGGAAGTGCCTTCAGTGCACCTTGGGTGAATTCGGATCGGGACATCTCGGCAATTCTCGCGTTTCTCTGCTGGCTAAAGCCTGTTTGTCCGGTGGACAAACCAATTCCGCTGATGGAACGACCATCGTCGTTGATGATTGCCCATTGCCATTGGACGGTTGCCGTCGTCTTGTCGAAAAGTCGCAACGGAGCATGATGGAGCTTGAGCAGGCAGGATGGACAAGGATCTGATCAGCCGTGAAGAGAAGGAGCGCCTGCTCCTCAAGGTTCAGCGCCATCTGTCGGACGAAGCCGAGGTGGAACTCGGACGGTTCGAGGCCGAGGCTCTCGTTGACCTTGTCGCCGCACTGATCGGCCCGTTTTACTACAACAAGGGACTGCGCGATGCGCAGGCGCTCCTTGCCCGGCAGGTCGACCAGATCAACGATGCTCTTTACGAAATGGAGCGCCTGCCGGAGACGTGACTATTTCTTCGGGCGGATCTGGAACGTGTGTTCCTGACCGGGGAAGATGCGCTCCTTGACCTCAGCGGCGTAGTCGCTGGCGGCCTTGTCGATGACCTCTGCCAGCTCGCTGTAGTGCTTGACGAAGCGCGGCTTGAACTCGTTGAACAGGCCGAGCATGTCGTCGGAGACGAGGATCTGGCCGTCACAGGCGGGCGAGGCGCCTATCCCGATCGTCGCCGCTTTCACCGTAGTGGTGATCTCGCGGGCCAGTGGCTCGACCGTGCCTTCGATGACCATGGCGAAGGCGCCGGCCTCGTCAATGGCCTTGGCATCGCGGCGGATCTTGTCCTGCTCGGCTTCGCTGTGGCCCTTGGAGCGATAACCGCCCGAGGTGTTTACCTGCTGCGGCATCAGGCCGATATGCCCGAAGACCGGGACGCCGCGGCTGACGAGGAATTCAACCGTCTCCGCCATTTCAGCGCCGCCTTCGAGCTTCACGCCGTCGCAGCCGGTTTCCTTCATCAGACGCACGGCGTTGCGGAAGGCCTGTTCCTTGCTTTCCTGATAGGAGCCGAAGGGCAGGTCGACGATCACGCAGGCGCGCGACGTGCCCCGCATGGTTGCCTGGCCGTGGGCGACCATCATGTCCATGGTGACGCCAACCGTGGTCTCCATGCCGTAGAGCACCATGCCGAGACTGTCGCCGACCAGCAGTAGATCACAGTGCCTGTCGAGGATGCGTGCCACCGGCGTCGTATAGGCGGTTAGCGAGACGATCGGCCTCACGCCCTTGAGGGCCGTGATGTCGGCAGGTGTGAAGCGCTTCTGGCGGGGTGGTGTGCTCATGTCAGGCGGCCTCCATGCCGGTGGCGGCCGCTTGGCCGATGATGCGGTTGTCGAGAAGTTTGGTCTTGCCGAAGCGGACATAAAGCAGCACGAGCGCGGTGGCATTCACCGTCTCGATGCGCTCCAGCGTGCGGGGATCGCGGATCGCGACGACCTCCGGCTCGGCGAGCGGTTCTGTGCGGATGAACTCGATCAGCTTGCTTTCCAGCGTCGCCACGTCGCGCAATCCGGTCAGCAGCAGGCGTTCGGCTTCGGCGAGCGCCTTCGGCACGATGACCGCTGCCGCGCGCTCGGCGGGCGACAGATAGACATTGCGCGAAGAGCAGGCGAGGCCATCGGCCTCTCGTACTGTCGCGACAGGCACGACGCGGACCGGCTGGGCGAGATCCTCGACCATCTTCTGAATGATCGTGACCTGCTGATAGTCTTTCTCGCCGAAATAGGCGGCTTCCGGCTGGACGATGTTGAAGAGCTTGGTGACGACGGTTGCTACGCCGGCAAAATGGCCGGGACGTGCCTCGCCCTCGAGTTCGGAACCGAGCTTCGGCAGGTCGACGACCGTCTGCATTGGTTCCGGATACATATCCTCGACGCCGGGGGCGAAGAGATAATCCACGCCTGCGTCTTCCAGCATGGCGCTATCGCGGGCGAGATCGCGGGGATATTTTTCGAGATCCTCGTTCTTGCCGAACTGCAGCGGGTTGACGAAGATCGAGACGACGGTGACGTCGTTTTCAGACTTGGCGCGGCCCACGAGGCTCAAGTGGCCCTGATGCAGGTAACCCATGGTCGGCACGAAGCCGATGGTCTGGCCGGCACGGCGGTGGGGCGCGAGCTTCTGTCGCAAAGCGGCGATCGTGGTGACGATTTCCATGACCGGCGTCCTCCCTGTCTTCTCACTGGCTCGGCTCTAGCGCTTGCCGCCAAAAAAGGCAATCGCACGAATCCTTTGCAGAAACTTCCTCAGAAACCGATTCGATCACTGTCGGTGATCTCGACGCCTGCGAGGCGCATGGCTTCGAGGGCCTCCTCGACGCCTTTCGGATCGATCCCGCGGCAGCCGTCGGCGATCAGCCGGACCTTCACACCCGGCAGCATGTCGACCGCGTCGAGAGCGGAGAATTTAACGCAGTAGTCCGTGGCGAGACCCACCACGTCGAGCTCGGTTACGCCATTGGCCTTCAGCCAGTCGCCAAGACCCGTGAGTGCCGCCTTGTCGTTGTCGCGGAAGGCCGAATAGCTGTCGACATCAGGGTTCTCACCCTTGCGCTGGATGAAGTCGATGCGGGTGGTTTCGAGATCTGGGTGGAAGTCCGCATCCACCGTCCCCTGCACGCAGTGATCGGGCCACATGACTTGCGGCTGGCCGGAGAGCTCTCCCATGTCGAAAGGCTTCTTGCCGGCATGTTGGGAGGCGAAGCTGCCGTGATCGGCGGGATGCCAATCCTGCGATGCGACGACCAGATCATAGGCGCCGCTTGCCATCAGGCGGTTTGCGACGGGGACGACCGCATCGCCTTCCGCAACCGGCAGATTACCACCGGGGCAGAAGCCGTTCTGGATGTCGATGAGCAGCAGGGCCTTGGTCATGATCGGGCTCCATTTCTTGTGCGGCGCAAGATGGCAATGACGGCGCTCAGGATCAAGGGCGACATTCGCGATTTCAGCGGGTTCCGAAAGATGGAACAATCGATTGGTTCCATCGTTCCGACTGAAGTCGTTGTTCGACCGGCCGCACCTGCGGTCAGCTCCGCAATTTTCAAAAATCGAATGGAACCGGCATGTTTCTCATCGTTACCGCCGTCGTCTTCGGGATCCTGGGGCTTGTCCTCGGGGCAGGGGGCATTCAGCTCCTGACCCTGGGTGGCAGTCCCTATTTCCTTCTGGCCGGGCTTGCCTTCCTGGCCACCGCTATCCTGCTTTACCTCAAGCGTGCCGAGGCGCTGTGGGTTTACGGCGTGTTCATCCTCGTGAGCCTTGTCTGGGCGGTCATGGAAGTCGGTCTTGACTGGTGGCAGCTCGGACCGCGTGGTGGTCTCATTGTTGTGCTTGGTCTTTGGCTGATGCTGCCTGCGATCCGCAAGCGTCTCGGCCCGGCGCATCGCCGCGACCGCGTGGCGGCACCCGTGTTGCCGGTTGCCGTGCCGGTCCTGATCGCGGTGGTGGTCGCCGGCATTTCGCTGTTCGTCGAGACCTACGGGCACGAAGGTGCGCTTCCAACCGAACAGGTCGCAGCCGCTCCCGCGCTCGGGGGCAATGTTCCGGATGGGGACTGGCACCAGTATGGCCGCACGAACTACGGCCAGCGCTATTCGCCGCTCACCCAGATCAACACGGACAATGTCAAGGATCTCAAGATCGCCTGGACCTATCAGACCGGCGACGTGAAGCTGCCGCAGGACGTCGGCGAGACAACCTATCAGGTCACGCCGCTGAAGGTCGACGACACGCTCTATCTCTGCACGCCGCACAACTGGGCGATTGCGGTCGATGCAGCGACGGGTGAGGAGAAGTGGAAGTTCGATCCGAATGCCGGCCTCGAACCCGACCGCCAGCACCAGACCTGCCGCGGTGTCACCTACTACCGCGATCCGACAGCCGTTGAAGGCACTGTTTGTGCTGAACGCGTCTACCTGCCGACCTCGGACGCGCGTCTGATCGCGCTTGATGCCGGAACGGGCGCCATCTGCGAGAATTTCGCCAATGCCGGTACGCTGCGTCTCGAGCAGAACATGCCCTACAATCCGGCCGGCTATTACTACTCGACCTCGCCGCCGGTCATTGCTGCTGGCAAGATCATCATTGGCGGTGCCGTCAACGATAATTACTCGACGCAGTCGCCGTCCGGCGTGATCCGTGCCTTCGATGTCAACACCGGCGAACTGGTCTGGAACTGGGACAGCGGTAACCCGACGGAAACTGCTCCGATCGGCCCCGACGAGACCTACACGCCGAATTCTCCGAACAGCTGGTCGATCTTCTCTGTCGATGAAGCGCTTGGCCTCGTCTACATCCCGCTCGGCAACCAGGTGCCCGACCAGCTCGGTATGGGGCGCAGCGAGAGTGTGGAGAAATACTCCTCTTCGATCGTCGCGCTCGACGTGAACACGGGACAGGATCGCTGGGTGCGGCAGACCGTGCATCATGACCTTTGGGACATGGATGTGCCCGCGCAGCCAGTGCTGATGGACCTCAACCGTGAAGACGGCACAGTCGTGCCGGCACTGATCGGGCCGACGAAGCAGGGCGACATCTACGTGCTGGACCGGCGCAGTGGCGAGCCGATCGTTGCGGTTCGCGAACTGCCGGCACCCGGCGGTGCGATCCCCGAAGACTTCACCGCGCCGACGCAGCCGATTTCGGATCTGACCTTCCGGCCGCCGACAATGACCGAAAGCAATATGTGGGGGTTGACCATCGTCGACCAGATGATGTGCCGTATCCAGTTCCACCAGCTGAAATACGAAGGGCAGTACACGCCGCCATCGCTTGAAGGGACGCTCGTCTATCCCGGCAATTTCGGCACGTTCAACTGGGGCTCGGTCGCAGTCGATCCGGAACGACAGGTAATGTTCGGCATGCCGACCTATCTCGCCTTCACATCGAAGCTGGTTCCGCGTTCCGACATTCCGCCGAAGGAAGAAGGTGCAACAGGTTCTGAGCAGGGATTGAACCGCAACGAGGGTGCACCTTACGGTGTCGTCATGGGGCCGTTCCTGTCGCCGCTCGGCATTCCCTGCCAGGCGCCGCCATGGGGCACGATTGCCGGCGTCGACTTGCGGTCTGGCGAGATCGCCTATCAGAAGCGCAATGGCACGGTCTATGACATGACGCCGCTGCCGCTGCCCTTCAAGGTCGGTGTGCCCGGCATCGGTGGTCCCATGATCACCAAGGGTGGCGTCGTCTTCCTTGGTGCCGCGGTCGACAACTACCTGCGTGCCTACGACCTGACCACAGGCGATCAGCTCTGGGAAAGCCGTCTGCCGGCGGGTGGCCAGGCAACGCCAATGACCTATGCGCTGGACAACGGCAAGCAGTACATCGTCATGGTGGCCGGTGGGCATGGCTCGGTCGGCACCACACCAGGCGACTATGTCATCGCCTACACACTGCCTGACTGACCTTTTTGAAGCCTTTTGAACCCGCCCTAATGTCTCGGGCGGGTTCACTTTCGGTACACTTTGGCGTGTCCCGGCTTGTTGCGAAACGGAACGTTAACCATGTGATTCTAAACACATGCCGTAACGTGAGGATGTTTCGCATGAGTAGCCAAGCCATGAACGGCACGACCAACCCGACTATCGCCTTCTTTCCGCTAGCGAACCGTAGGGACCTGGTGCGCCGCTCCGCGATCGAACTCGATCGCCTCAATGGCTATGCCGCGACCGAATTCTGGAAGACGACCTGCCGTGGTCTCGGCAACGAACTTCTGGCGCTGGGCTGCCCGGAAGACGAGATGCGCGCCGAGATCATGGACTTCCAGGCAGCCGTCCAGATCGAGCTGATGTGGCTGCATCGTGAGGAAGCAGCCCAGGGCTGAGCCTCAAAGCCCCGCTATCAGGCTACCCTCATTTTCGATCGTCTGCCGATCTGCATCAGGACGCGGCGACACTGCTAAGCGGTAGCCCATCATGCGGGCGATCGGCGCCAGTGCGGCGAAGAGCAGCTTCTGCACAGCCACTGGCGGTCCCGAAATGTATAGGTGATCGCGGAAGGCGTTCAGGCCGAGCGCGATCGGTAACAGCTTCACCGAACCATCCGGCTTGAAGTAGTCCGGATACTCGGCCGTCCAGCGCGCCAGATTGAGGAAGAAGCGCAGATGCTGCTGGGCGTTGACGAATGTCACCGTGAGGTGGGTTTCGCCAAAAGAAGCGTTGCGGAAGAAGTGGCTGGCGCCCCTGGGCACAGTGATCGATTGACCTTCCGTCGCGAAATGCTCCCGACCATTGATCATCACCATGACCCGGCCGCGGTTGACAGTGAAGATTTCATCCGTTTCAGGGTGGATGTGCGCAATGGCATTGCCACCTCCGGAACCACCTTTGCCGAGAATCACGTCCATCTGGCTTGTCGCTCCATCCTCGTAGGGATGGGTGAAGACGAAGGTCTCCTTGTTGTAGGCATTGAGAATACGGGTGCCGGCCGGCACAAGCGCTTCGCGCATGGCTTTACTCCTTCGAAGATTTGATTTGATGCGTGTTTGACGCCCGTCGACACGTTTCGCGGGCAATGAAAACGGTGTAGTTTGTCGGCGTTTCCGCTTCAAACCCCGTTTTTGCCGCCCCATTCACCGGATTTGCATAACGTGACCGGATCGATGAACTTCGATGATCTGCGCTTCATGCTGGCCGTCGCCGAGACCGGTACGACGCTGGCGGCGGCCAGGCTTCTCCGGGTAAGCCAGAGCACGGTCTCGCGTCGGATTGTGGCGCTGGAGGAGGCGCTCGGAATAGAGCTCTTCGACAAGCGCCGAACGGGTTATGTCATGACCGAAGCGGGATCGCGTCTCCTCGCACCGGCCGAAATGGTGCGTCAGTCGGTTGATGCATTTCAGGGCGCTGTGGAAAGCCTGTCGCGCGAGATTTCCGGAACAGTCCGCTTCACCACCAACGAGGTGCTCGGCACCTATGTGCTGCCGAGCCTGATCGCACGCCTCAAGCAGCGTCATCCGGGTGTCCGGCTTGAGGTGGATACGACGAATATCCTGCGCGATCTGGCTGGAGGCGAGGCGGATGTGGCCCTTCGAGCATCGGCTGCGCCAACACAGGCTGGGCTGGTGGGCGTCAGACTGATCGAGGACTACTGGAGCCTCTATTGCTCGCGCAGCTACGCTGTTCGCCATGGCGTCCCAAAAAGCGTCGGTGAGCTGGCCGGGCATGCCCTGATCGGCATCGACACCCATGTCCGCGGTCGACCGATCTTCGATTGGGCCAAGGAGACATTCCCGGACAATGAGGTGCTGCTCCGGCACAATTCGGTACCAGCGGTGTTCACCAGCGTTCGAAATGGTGTCGGCATCGGTTTCTATTCCGATTTCATCGCGTCCGGTGATCCTGAGCTCGTTCTGTGTTTTCGTCCGCCAGTCCCGGCCGCTGCCGAGATCTGGCTCGTGACCCACGAGCGCCTGCGCAAAGTGCCGAGGATCCGGGCGGTCATGGATGTGATCAAGGAACTGGTGAGGGAGATCCAAGGCACAAGGTCGGCGGAGCAGCTCGCTTCGGCCTGACCATGCCGCTTTATTTTTTGCAGGCGGCGGGAAAGGCTGTTGGCAATGGCCGCCACCTGCTTGTCGCGTCCTGCCGATATTCCTACAAGTGCGGCAACCGAATGACACTCCTTCGACAGTAGCGACGCCTTGGCCAAACTTCATTTCATCTACGCCACCATGAATGCCGGCAAATCGACTTTGCTTTTGCAGGCGGCCTATAACTATCAGGAACGCGGCATGCGCGTCGCCATGCTGATCAGCGCGCTCGACAATCGCGCGGGCAAGGGCTTCATCGGGTCGCGGATCGGTCTGAAGGCGGAAGCCGATGCCTTCGGTCAGGAGGAGGATCTCTTCGCGGCCATCAAGGCAGATCATGAGACGTCACCGCTCTCCTGCGTCTTCGTCGATGAGGCGCAGTTCCTGACCACCGATCAGGTCTGGCAGTTGTCGCGTGTTGTCGACGTGCTCGATCTGCCGGTCATGGCCTATGGTCTGCGCACGGATTTTCGCGGCGAGCTCTTCCCGGGGTCCCGCGGTCTGTTGGCGATTGCCGACGAACTGACGGAAGCACGGTCGATCTGCCATTGCGGCCGCAAGGCGACCATGGTCGTGCGCATGGGCGAAGACGGCAAGGCGCAGCGGGATGGCGCTCAGGTGCTGATTGGCGGCAACGAAACGTATACCTCGCTCTGCCGCCGCCACTGGCAGCTCGCTTTTTCGGCGGAAGAAGTCCACGACGCCGCCTGAGACTTGTGACCGTGCCGTCTTAGTGCGCTGCCTGAAGACCCGCGATCATGGGGCTTCAGGCCTTCTCGACAAATCCGTCCAGCACGCGCTTCTGACCGGCGCGGTCGAAATCGATCGTCAGCTTGTTGCCCTCGATCGACGAGATGTTGCCGTTGCCGAACTTGATGTGAAACACTCGGTCGCCGACGGAAAAGCGGGAGGGTTCGGTCGACGTCGATTTGGCGACGAGTTCGCCGTCGATGGTCTTTGCGCGCGGGCCGCTTTCGCCGTAGCCGATCCGCTCGACGGCATGGCCGGAACGATTGCCCCAGTTGTCACGCGTCGCATCCGTCTTGTTCGCCTGGGCGCGTTTCCAGCCGGGCGTCGAGTAGCTGTTCTGGAAGGGCTCCTGCTTGTCGAAGCGGGATTGGCCATACGGGTTGCGGCCATAACCGCCATAGGAGGTCTCGGCTTCGGCGACCTCGACATGGGCGGGCGGCAGTTCTTCGAGGAAGCGTGAGGGCAGTGTTGATTGCCACAGCCCATGAATGCGGCGGTTGGAGACGAACCAGATGTGGCAGCGACGCTTCGCACGGGTGATGCCGACGTAAGCCAGGCGGCGTTCCTCTTCGAGGCCCGAGCGGCCACCTTCATCCAGCGCGCGCTGGTGGGGAAACAGGCCTTCCTCCCAGCCGGGCAGAAACACGGTTTCGAACTCCAGGCCTTTGGCCGAATGTAGCGTCATGATGGAGACGGCGTCGAGGTTCTCGTTGGTCTCGGCATCCATGACCAGCGAGACATGTTCGAGAAAGCCGCGCAGGCTCTCGAAGGCTTCCATCGAGCGGATCAGTTCCTTGAGGTTTTCCAGACGTCCCGGCGCTTCGGCCGACTTGTCGTTCTGCCACATGGCCGTGTAGCCGCTTTCGTCGAGGATCTGCTCGGCGAGTTCGGTATGGGGCGTGTTTTCGAGCAGAGACTGCCAGCGACGGAAATCGGTGACGACGTCGAAAAGCGCCTTGCGGGCCTTGGGCTTCAGCTCGTCCGTTTCGATGATGTCAGTCGCGGCGGCCAGCATCGGGATGTCACGGGCACGCGCATAGTCGTGCAGATTGCGGATCGTCGTGTCGCCCAGGCCGCGCTTCGGCGTGTTGACGATGCGCTCGAACGCCAGGTCGTCGGCCGGCTGGCAGACCAGGCGGAAATAAGCCATGGCGTCGCGGATTTCGAGGCGTTCGTAGAAGCGAGGGCCGCCGATGACGCGGTAGTTGAGGCCGAGCGTGACGAACCGGTCTTCGAATTCGCGCATCTGGAACGAGGCGCGTACCAGGATCGCCATGTTGTTCAGCGGATGCTGATTGCGCTGGAGCTGCTCGATTTCCTCGCCGACGGCGCGGGCTTCTTCTTCCGAATCCCAGGCGGCATGCACGACCACCTTGTCATCATTCGGATCGACGCGGTCGGTGAACAGCGTCTTGCCGAGGCGGCCTTCGTTATGGGCGATCAGGAAGCCGGCGGCGCCCAGAATGTGTTCGGTCGAACGGTAGTTGCGCTCCAGCTTGATGACCTTGGCGCCCGGAAAGTCCTTTTCGAAGCGCAGGATGTTGTCGACTTCCGCGCCGCGCCAGCCATAGATCGACTGGTCATCGTCGCCAACGCAGCAAACATTCTGCGGCACGCTGGGCGGGCGCTGGGCGAGCAGCCTGAGCCACATGTACTGGGCGGTGTTGGTGTCCTGGTACTCGTCGACCAACACGTATTTGAAGCGCTGGTGGTATTCCTTCAGCACATCGGGATTGGCCTTGAACATCCGGATCGGATGCAGCAGCAGGTCGCCGAAGTCGCAGGCGTTCAGTGTCTTCAGGCGGTTCTGATAGGCAGTGTAGAGTTCGCGGCCCTTGCCGTTGGCGAAGGCACGCGCATCGCCTTCCGGGATCTGTGCCGGGTCGAGGCCCTTGTTCTTCCAGCCGTCGATCATCTGGGCGAACTGCTTGGCCGGCCAGCGCTTGTCGTCGAGGCCCTCTGCCTGGATGATCTGCTTGATCAGTCGCACGACATCATCGGTATCGAGAATGGTGAAATCGGAAGACAGGCCGACGAGCTCGGCGTGGCGGCGTAGGAGCTTGACGCCGATCGAGTGGAAGGTGCCGAGCCAAGGCATGCCTTCGACCGCACCACCGACAAGATGGCCGATGCGCTCCTTCATCTCGCGCGCGGCCTTGTTGGTGAAGGTCACCGCAAGGATCTGGCTCGGGAAGGCGCGGTTGGTGGCAAGGATGTGGGCGATACGGGTGGTCAAGACACGGGTCTTGCCCGTGCCGGCACCTGCGAGGACGAGCACGGGCCCATCGACGGTTTCGACTGCCTCGCGCTGTTCCGGGTTGAGGCCGGAGAGATAATCGGGCGCGCGGGCCTGATCGCGGGCGGCCATGGCGCGGGCCGCGATGCCGAGGCCGCCGCCGGAGGGCACGCCTGGCCCCGGTGCCGGAACTGGGGCAGGGGAAGCGGCCGGCTTGCGCGGCGCAGGCTCTTCATCGAAGAAGGGAATGTCGTCGAAACCGTTACTCATGCGGCTCAATGTAGTGATTCGGGTCGGAAAGGCCAGTGACGGCGTTCTGGTTTTATTCCTCGCGCCCGCCAACTCACGGATTTCCGAGGTCTTCCGTCTCTCCTCGTGCTACAATCCCGCAAACGGGGGAATGACCGCCTTGATGGTCGACGCGATCACGCGGGCGTGAAAAGTTGCGAGATTACAAATCAGTAAGCTTGCCGTTCAGGCATTGCCAGTTCCGGTTTGCGCCCGATACTTAACCACCATCATCCAGTTCGATTTATTTGGAGCCTTGCATGCCGCTTTGGAAGCAACTCGCCATCAGTATTGCCCTTCTTTTTGTTGGCCTCTGTTCCTGGGTCTATCTCTCACCGGGGGCTGGCCAGACGCTGGTTTCCATGGGCGTTCCGGCATCCGCCGTGGCACTCATTTCGGGTGCCGACGCTGAAGGAGAGGCCGCGGGTCAACGCGGCCAGGGGCAGGGCGGGCAACAGGCGCAGTCCGGCGGGCAAGGCTCTGGACAGGGCCAAGCTCAGGGCAATCGTCGTGGCGGTGGCAACCAGGCCATTCTCGTCGCCACTCAACCGGTCGCCATGGGTGTGGTCAACGATCGGCTGAGCGCGATCGGCGATGGTGAGGCGATCGAAGCCGTGACCGTCATGCCGCAGGCTTCCGGTACGATCGCGGAAATCCTTGTTTCCTCGGGTCAGAAGGTGACGAAGGGCGACGTGATCGCCCGCCTCGACCGCGAGGAACAGGTGATCTTGCGCGACCAGGCCGCCGTTGCGCTGCGCAGCGCGAAGGAAAAGGCCGAGTCCTACCGAAACCTGCAGAGCTTCTCGCGTCTTGACGTACTCGACGCCCAGATTGCCGAGGAACAGGCGCAGTTGCAGCTGACCACCGCCGAACTCAATCTGAAGCGTCGTGACATCGTGGCCCCGATCGACGGCATCATCGGCATCGTCGGCATCAGCGTCGGTGACAATGTGACGAATTCCACTGCTATCGTGTCCCTCGACAATCGCAGCCAGTTGCTGGTCGACTTCTGGGCACCGGAGCGTTTCGCTGTGGCCGTGCGCCCGGGCATGCCGGTCGAGGCCAATTCCGTCTCGCGTCCGGGGCAGGTCTTCCAGGGCAGCGTGGAAGCGGTCGACAGCCGCGTTGACGAGGCAAGCCGCACCATCCGGATCCGCGCGAAGATCGACAATCCCGATGACGTTCTGCGCGCGGGCATGTCCTTTGCCGTCGGCATGCGCTTCCCGGGTGACAGCTATGCCGCGGTCAACCCGCTTGCCGTCCAGTGGGACGGCGAAGGCTCCTTCGTCTGGCAGATCGTCGATAACAAGTCTGTGAAGACCCGCGTGCGGATCGTCCAGCGCAATTCCGATCAGATCCTGGTCGAGGCGCAGCTTAAGGAAGGTGACCTGATTGCCGTCGAAGGCCTGCAGCGCGTGCGTGAGGGTGGAACGGTCGAGATTGCCGGTCAGCCTAAGGCAGGTTCCGAGGAGGTTGCCGTACGATGAGCGCGACAGAGAACGGTTCCGAACAGTCCGGGCGCAGCTTTACTGCGCTCTTTGTCCGCCGGCCGGTTCTGGCGGCGGTCCTCAACACCCTTCTTGTCGTCGCGGGTCTTGCAGCCCTTGCAGGGATCGAAATCCGCGAACTGCCCGACGTCGACCAGCCGGTGATCACGGTCAGCACCGATTATGACGGTGCTTCCGCGCAAACCATGGACCAGGAAGTCACCCGGATCATCGAGGGCGCCGTTGCCCGCGTAAGCGGTCTGAAATCCATGTCGTCGCGCTCGTCGTTCGGGGAAAGCCGGACGACACTCGAATTCAGCGACAATGTCGATCTCGCCGTTGCCGCAAACGACGTCCGCGATGCGCTCGGCCGGGTGCGCAACCAGTTGCCCGACGACACGGATGAACCACGGATCGTCAAGGCGGATGCCGATTCCCAGCCGATCATGCGGCTTGCCGTGACATCCACGACGCTCTCCATGGAAGACCTGACGCTGTTGGTGGAGAACGAGATCTCTGACCGACTGGCGGCTGTCGAAGGCGTCGCCGACGTCCAGATCTATGGCGACCAGGAAAAGGTCTTCCGCATCGACGTCAACCAGGCGGCGCTTGCGAGCCGCGGCCTGAGTGTGGCGAGCCTCGCGACCGCGTTGCAGAATTCCTCGCTCGACGTCCCCGCCGGTTCGCTCGAATCGCAGACGCAGGACATTGTCGTTCGGGCGACAGCCAGCCTCACCACCGTCGATGATTTCGAGAACGTGCTGATCGGTGATCGCGTGCGGTTGCGCGACGTGGCAACCGTGACACTCGGGCCCGATGACGGCTCGACCTCGCTTCGATCCAACGGCGTCCAGGGTGTCGGCCTTGGCATCATTCGCCAGGCGCAGTCCAATACGCTGAACATCTCGGCGGGCGTGCATGCCGCCGTGGATGCTATGGCGAGCGCGCTGCCAGAGGGTACGCGGGTGATCATCACCAGCGACGACGCGGTTTTCATCCAGGGCGCGCTGCACGAAGTAGAAATTGCGCTTGGTCTCTCCGCCGTGATCGTTCTCGTCGTGCTTTATCTCTTCCTGCGCGATTGGCGGGCGACCTTGATCCCGGCATTGACCATGCCCGTGGCTCTGATCGGGACGCTGGTTGCGATCTATCTCGTCGGCTTCTCGCTCAACATCCTAACCCTGCTTGCGATCGTGCTTGCGACTGGTCTCGTCGTCGATGACGCGATCGTGGTTCTCGAAAACATCGTGCGTCGGCGGTCCGAGGGCATGGGGCCTCGGGCGGCTGCTGTACTCGGCACGCAAGAGGTGTTCTTCGCCGTGCTGGCGACGACGGCCACACTCGCTGCCGTCTTTGTACCGCTCTCCTTCCTTCCGGGACAGCTCGGTGGTCTTTTCCGTGAGTTCGGTTTCGTGCTCGCCTTCGCCGTCCTGCTCTCCTCGGCCACGGCGCTGACATTGTGCCCGATGATGGCATCGCGCATGCTGACGCGGGAAGCCAAGGAAGATCACGGCATATTGGGGGCCTTCGGCAATCGCTTTGCCAGTTTTTATGCGCGTTCGCTCCGGGCGTGCCTCGGTAACCCGCTGATCGTCGGCGTTTTTGCCCTGGTGTTCTCCGGGGCGGCCTATGTGGCCTTCACGGCGATCCAGAGCGAAATCACACCGCGCGAAGACCGCTCCATGGTGATGATGCGGCTTTCGACGCCGCAGGGGTCCAGCCTGTCCTACACGCGTGATCAGCTGCAGCGGGTGGAAGAGAACCTCAAGCCACTGCGCGACAGCGGCGAGATCCAGAACATCTTCTCGATCTCGGGTCAGGGCTCGTCCAACAGCGCCTTCATGGTGATGACGCTGGCGCCCTGGTCGGAACGCGAGCGGACACAAGACCAGATCGTGCAGGACGTGAATGCTGCCGCCGCCCAGGTGCCGGCGCTCCGCGGCAACGTCTTCCAGTCGAACAGCCTTCGCATTCGCGGGGCCGGCAGTGGCCTGCAGATGGCGGTCGTCGGCTCCAACCACGAGACCCTGACGGCAGCAGCCCTGCAGATCGTCGATCAGCTGAGGGACCGGCCGGAGTTCCAGACACCTCGCCTCGACAACGAGCCGAGCCAGGCCCAGATCTCTGTCACGATTGACCGTGAGCGGGCATCCGATCTCGGTATCGATATCGGAGCGATCGGCACGTCGTTGCAGGCGCTGCTCGAGGGCCGCTCGGTCACCGACGTCTTTGTCGACGGCAACTCGATCCCGGTGCGTCTGGTGTCGAGCACGCAGCCGATCAACGATCCGACAGATCTCGAGAACATCTTCCTGACGACCTCGGACGGTCGTGTGGTGCCGATGTCTTCGATCGCGTCTCTCGAGGAAAACGCCGTTTCGCCGACGTTGAACCGCGAGCAGCAGCTTGCCTCGGTCTCCTTCTCGGCCGGCCTTGGCGATGGTGTTGCCCTGGGTGACGCCGTCGAGATGGTGACGGAGATTGCCCAGCCGCTTCTGCCGCCGGGTTCGCGTCTGCTTCCGCTCGCCGAGGCCGCGACGCTGGAGCAGAACAGCTATGGCATGGCGCTCACCTTCGGCTTTGCGATTGCGATCATCTTCCTGGTGCTCGCGGCGCAGTTCGAAAGCGTGGTGTCCTCGCTGATCATCATGGCGACGGTGCCGCTCGGGCTTGCCTGTGCCGTGTTCGCACTCGTCGTCACGGGATCGTCGCTCAACGTCTACAGTCAGATCGGCCTTGTGCTGCTTGTCGGGGTCATGGCGAAGAACGGCATCCTGATTGTCGAATTCGCCAATCAGCTGCGCGACCGGGGGCTCTCCGTGCGCGAGGCGATCGAGACGGCCTGCACGATCCGTCTGCGTCCTGTCATGATGACGATGATTGCCACCGTGCTTGGCGGCGTGCCGCTGGTGCTGGCGCAAGGAGCGGGTGCGGAAGCGCGCATCGCGCTCGGCTGGGTGATCGTCGGCGGTCTGGGCTTTGCGACGCTGGTGACGCTCTACATCACGCCGGTCGCCTATCTGATGCTCGCCCGCTTCTCCAAGCCGCATGCTCAGGAGGAAGCGCGCCTGAAGACGGAACTGGAGGATGCGACGCTCAAGATCGCCAATGATGCGGGCTTGCCGCCGCGGATCGCGGCAGAGTGACGGGGAGGGGCGCGATGCTCCTCCTGCGCCCTTCGGACGTCTGGACAATTCCCGAACCCTATCCCATAGCAGGGGCGTGTCGGCGCAGTGCCGATGCGCCCCATGACACTGTATCGGGAGGTCGCGGATGGCCCGCAAGGATGTGATCGACGGCAAGCGCAACGAAGAGGGCATGGCGCTGGTTTTGCCCATCCTCAAGCAGCGTTTCGGTGAGCGTTTCCAGACCGGACAATCCTTCTGTGACCAGCACAGTCACACCACCACCTATTTGCCATCGCAACGGCCCGATGGGGTCGTCTTTGTCGAAACCAGCGACGATGTGCGGGAGGTGGTTCGGGTTTGTGCCGGCCATCGCGTGCCGATCGTGCCCTTCGGCACCGGTTCCTCGCTCGAGGGACAGGTCAACGCGCCGTTCGGCGGCATCTCGGTCGATTTCACCCGGATGAACCGGATCATCAGCGTGAATGCCGAGGATCTCGACTGCACCGTGGAACCAGGAGTTACCCGGGAGGACCTCAACACCTATCTTCGCGATACCGGCCTGTTCTTCCCCATCGATCCCGGTGCCAATGCCTCGCTCGGCGGCATGGCGGCAACGCGGGCATCCGGCACCAATGCTGTGCGCTACGGCACGATGAAGGACAATGTGCTGGCGCTGACCGTCGTCACCGCTGATGGCGAGGAGATCCGCACGGCACAGCGCGCGCGCAAATCGTCGGCCGGTTACGACCTCACCCGCTTGTTTGTCGGCTCGGAAGGCACGCTCGGCGTGATCACGTCTGTGACGTTGCGCCTTCAGGGCATCCCCGCCAAGATCAGCGGTGGCGTCTGCGCCTTTCCGACGCTCGAAGATGCCTGCAATGCGGTGATTACGACGATCCAGATGGGCATTCCGGTCGCCCGCATCGAACTGCTGGACGAGATGCAGATCCGGGCCTGCAATGCCTATTCGAAGCTCTCCTATGCCGAGCGTCCGACGCTTTTCGTTGAATTTCACGGAACGGACGAGACCGTGGCGCTGCAGGCCGCGCAGTTCGGCGAGATCGCAGCTGAGTTCGGCGGCGGTGAGTTTGCCTATACCGCCAATGCCGAGGAGCGGACCCAGCTCTGGAAGGCGCGCCACAATGCCTATTGGGCGAGCCGGGCGCTGGCGCCCGAACTCGCGGCCCTATCGACTGATGTCTGCGTGCCGATCTCCAGGCTCGCCGAATGTGTGGCGGCAACCCAGGCCGACATTCGCGAGCAAGGCTTCCTCGCGCCGATCGTCGGCCATGCGGGCGACGGCAATTTTCACGTTCTCCTGCTCTTCAACGACAAGGACGAGGCGGACGTTGCAAAGGCGGAAGCTTTCCTCGAACGCCTGAACGGGCGGGCGCTTTCGATGGAGGGCACCTGCACCGGCGAGCATGGGATCGGGCAGGGCAAGATCGGCTATCTGGAACAGGAGCTCGGCTCGGCGCTGCCGGCCATGCGGGCGATCAAGGCGGGGCTGGACCCCGACAACATCTTCAACCCGGGCAAGATCTTTCGCCTGTGACTGCAAGAGCTTGCGGGTTGCCCCGGCGGTGAATTGCGTTACCTTCGGGCCGTCAATCAAGGGAGTGGCATTCGGTGCTCGGACGCATACTGGTAACGCTCGGCGGACTTCTGGTCGTTGCGCTCTTTGCCGCGCTGCTGGCGCCAGTTTTTGTCGACTGGACCAATTTCAGGCAAAACTTCGAGGACCAGGCGAGCCAATTGCTCGGCAAGAAGGTCGTGGTCAATGGCGCCGTGAGCGCCCGCATCCTGCCGTTTCCTTCGGTCACGATGGAGGATGTCACTGTAGGTAAAGATATCGACGGCACACCGCTCGTTCGCGTGGCGCGCTTTTCCCTCGATGCCGAACTGGCGCCCTTCCTCTCCGGAGAAGCGCGGATCTTCGACATGCGGATCGAAGAGCCGAAGGCACGCATCCGACTGCTGGCTGACGGAACACTCGATTGGCTGCGCGGCAGCCAACCCCGCCTTCCGGCGCGCACCGTCGTGCTCGAAAAGGTCTCCGTCAGCGGTGGCACGATCGAGTTCATCGACCAGCAGTCCGGCCGCAACCGCATACTCACCAATCTCGACGCCGCCATCTCGGCCCGCACGCTGGCAGGGCCCTGGTCTGTCGAGGGAACAGCCGCTCTTGACGGGGAGGCGGCGCGCTTTGGCCTGACGACGTCGGCACCCATCGGTGCAGCGCTGCCGCTTCGGCTGCGGATCGATCCGGAGATGCGGCCCTTCGACCTGATGCTGGAGGGTGAACTGGCTCTCGAAGAGGGCAAGCCGCACTATACGGGTAATTTTACCTCCACATGGAAGGTCGCGACAGACCCGACCTCAGAGCCGGGCCAGAAGCCGGTTCCGGCACCGCGAGTCCGCGGCGAGTTCAAGCTCGCCAATGACAGCATCGCGATCCCGACCTACCGCCTCGAACTGGGTGAGATCGCCGACCCATATGTGATCACGGGCGAAGCCAAGCTCGATACGGGCGCAAACCCCGAATTCCTGCTGACCGCCGAGGGCCAGCAGGTCGATGTGAACCGGCTTGCGGCGGACGGGAGCCAGGCCAAGACGTCACGCAACGGTTCCGTTTCCATGCAGCAGCGAATGGCGCTTCTCATGTCGACGGCCGCGCAGATCCCGGTCCCCAAGGTCCCCGGTCGAGCCACGCTGCGCCTGCCGGCGATTGTGGCCGGCGACACGGTGTTTCGCGACCTGCAGCTCGACGTGCGCCCTGCCGGCGACGGCTGGACTGTGGACCGCGCTGTCGGCCTGTTGCCGGGACGCACGCAGGTGGAGGCGAGCGGTCGGCTGGTGCTCGTCGGTACGCCGTCTTTCGAAGGCAACCTGCTCGTTGCCTCGACACAGCCGTCGGGACTGGCCACCTGGATCTCCGGTCGTGTCGATCCGGCGATCCGCGGGCTTGCCTCTGCCGGCTTTTCTGCTTCGGTGAACCTGACCCCGGACCTACAGCGCTTCGAGAATCTGGAGCTTGCCATTGGGGCAGAGCCGCTCAAAGGCCGGATCGAACGGGAATCGCGCAACGGCGTGGCGGCCAGCCTTTCCATCGATCTGACGGGCGAGGGGCTCGACCTCGACGCTGCACGGGCGATTGCCGCCCTGATGGTCGGTGAGGATGCCGAACAGCGGCTGCTTGCCGAGCGGGTGGCGACCCGGCTGAAGGTCGATGCGCTGCGGGCTTTCGGGGTGACGGCGGAGGATGTCGAAGCGATCGCAACCTATCAGGACGGTCAGCTCGCGATCGAGCGCCTGAACCTCGGCAGTGTGGCCGGCAGCACGCTGCGCATCAGCGGCAATCTGCGTGACGCCGAAACTCAGCCGGTCGGCGAGGCGCAGGTCCAATTCTCATCTGCCGATCCTAGACCATTCCTTGCGCTGCTTCAGGAACGGGTTCCGAGCAGCCCCTTCATCGCGCGCCTCGCGAATGCTGCATCCTGGTACGAGAATACCGAACTGCGGATGGTCCTGAGCGTGCCTGAAGCGGGCGCTATCAGCCTGGAGACAAGTGGGCGCGTCAACGACAGCGCTGTCTCAGTGAAGGCAGGTGCGGAAAGCCTCACGTCGCTCTTCACAGGCGGCAAGCGGACGATCGATCTTCGGCTTGAGAACCAGGAGGCGCAGATCCTACTCGGGCAGGCGGGCTTTGATCCCTTGCCCTGGACCATTGGCGAAGGCGGTGTTCTGACGCTTGCGCTCGAAGCCGCCGCTGACGGGAATGCGGATGCCGTAGCGCGGTTTGCAGGTGCCGTGACGACGCTCGACGCGACCGCGCAGTTGACCTCGCTCGACGGGCCGAACCTTCTCGATGGCGGCTGGGACGTCTCGCTCGAAAGCGAGGATATCGGCCCCTACCTGATGGCGCTCGGGCTCAGTCTTCCCGATGCCGCAACCGGTTTGCCCGTGGCGGGCGAGATGCAGTTTGCGCTTGCTGAGGGCACACTGGCGGTCGAGACGATGAAGGGCCAGCTGGCCGGCCAGGAGGTCAGTGCGCAAGGCAGTGTCGACCTCACGGCAACTGTTCCATCCATCGCCGGGGCGGTAGCGCTCGATCAACTCGATCTGGACTGGCTGGCGGAGATCATGGTGGGGCCGCTCACCGAACCCGCAAGTGGTGCATTGTCGGAGGTTGCTCTCAGCCCCGTCGCCCTGCCGTTCGATCTCGACCTTGGCCTGACCGTCAAGCGCTTGTGGCCGGGGCTGGGCGAGGCGATGACCGATGTCGGCGCTAAACTCCGCAATCGCGCCGGCGAGCTGACACTGGACGATGTCTCTGCCGACTGGCTGGGCGGGAAGATGACCGGAAGGTTCTCGCTTGCCAATACGGATGGGAACGGCTTCCTGCAGGCTCGCCTCGACCTTGCCGATAGCGATCTCGCCCGCAGCCTCAACGCCTTGCGCGTCGAGCGCGGAATCGAGGCGAAAGACAGCCCGTCCGGTCGGATGGATGTCACCTTCGTTGTGGAAGGCGGCGGCAAGACGCCGACCGAACTCATTGGACTGGCGAGCGGATCCGGGCAGGTCCGGGTTCAAGGACTTGCCGTAGGCGGCCTCGACCTTAAGGCCATGCCGCGGATCATCACAGAGGCGGATGCCCTCGGTACCGAGATCAATCAGGAGAAGGTGCTGGCACTGGCCGAGCGTCTGGTCAAGGACGGTGCGTCGCAGCTCGGTGACGTGACCGTGCCTATTGCGCTCTCCGACGGAACGGTGCGGGTGCAAGCTGCCACCCATCAGACGGCAGAGGCGAAGCTTGATGGCGGGCTACGGCTGGATTTGCGCGCCGGCACACTCGACGCCGAGGTCGGGATCGGCTATGACGCCGGAGACGCCGCCATGGCGGGTGCGCAGCCGAACGTGCGCCTGCTGCTCACAGGACCCGTTCTCGAGCCGGCATCCGAGCTTGATGTAACGGAACTCACGAACTTCCTGTCGCTGCGCGCCTTTGAGACAGAGCGTCGGCGCGTGGAGGCCTTGCAGGCCAGCGTTCTCGAAAAGCAGAGGCTCCGGCGTGAAGCCGCCCTTGCTCGTTCTCGTGCCGAGGAGCGGGCGCAGGCCGAGGCGGAACGTCTACGACTGGAGGAGGAGGCGCGGCAGAAGGCGGAGGCTGATGCGGCGGCTGAGGCAGAAGCACAAGCTGCCGCCAGTGCGGTTGCCACACCCTCCGAGCGGCCGGTTCAGGACGCTCCGGGCGATCTCACGACGGATACGGTCCCCGAACAGCCGACGGTGGAGGTGACGCCGGAGGAGCGGGTCGTTCGCCAGCCCCTGCCGGATATCCAGTTCGAAGGATTGCCAGGCGTCAACTGACGTTGGCAGGCCGTGCTCTAATGTCTCAGACGTATGCCGTCCTCTCGCCGAATGGCGTGTCGTCGACATCACCCGAAATGTTCGTGGTGCCGATCAAGTCGCTTTCGCCGGATAGCAGCGTGTTGGCCGGTTCTTCAGAAGTGTTTTCCGATGCGGCTTTCAGCTGAGCGAGCTGCGCCTCGACCTGTGCCAGCTGGGCGCGCAGTTCCGTGAGTGTCTGATTGATCTCGGCTTTTTCGTCGTCGGTGCTGGCCGAGCCGAGGGCTTCTTCCTGGGAGGAAATGCTTTTCTGCAGGCTGGCGATCTGGGCCTTCACTGCGGATGTCGAATTGCCCGAAGATGATGAGAGGGATTGGGTGGTCGTCGTCGATGTCGAAATCGTCGTCATGAAAAGCCTCGTGCTGAATGGGAAAACTCAAACGGCCCGCGGGTGGCAATACGAGATACCAGCGAGACATACCCTGCGTGCGAATACAGCATGGACGATAAATCGCGATTCTTAAATATGTATGTTTTACATCGTATTTTGGAGCAGGTGCTGATCTGCCTGCTTCAGCGCGTGCAGGACGTAGAGACGCAGCGCGGAGGAGAGGTTCGAATCGAGCGGTCTTGCCTCGTCGATCTCGGCGACCAGGGCTGCAAAGCTCAAGCCGCGTCTTGTGGCAATCGCCTTCAATTCGTCAAGGAAGGCATCTTCGACTGAGAAACTTGTCCGGTGGCCATGAAGGGTAATCGAGCGCTTGCGGATCATGGCATTGACCGATGAAGGCATCGAGAGACGGTGTCGGGATAACTGGCCGCCCCCATGTGTCTCACGTCAATCCTGATCCGGCTTTTCAAGGCGGCCTTGCTTATGTTGGCGGGCGTCCTTGTCGTTCAGCGCCCGCGTCAGGGACTTCTCGGCTTTCGTCCGACCGTGAGTGATGCGGTTCTGCTCCGCCACGGCTTCACGCTCGCTGCGGACCTTGGTCTTGCGAAACTGGCGGAGGTTGACGATATCGGCTGCCATTCGGGATGCTCCACGAAAAAGGCCGGGCGAGGGGCCCGGCCGATCGTCATGCGCTTATTGCTTCTTGCGGAAGGCGTCGAGCGAGACGACGGAGCCTTCCTTCTTCTCGTCGGCCTTGGCCGCTTCCGAATCCTCGGGCTTGGCGATGGCTTCGAGCGGGTAAGCGGTGATTTCAGCGTCGTTCTCTTCCTCGTCGGACAGCGGCACGTCGAATTCGAGTTCGAAGTTCACGGACGGATCGTAGAAACCGCGGATCGCGTTGAACGGGATCACCAGCTTTTCAGGCGTGTCGGAGAAGGACAGGCCGATCTCGAACAGGCTGTCGGTCACCTTGAGGTCCCAGAACTGGTGCTGGACGACGATCGTCATCTGTTCGGCATACTTGGCCTTCAGATGCTGCGAGATCCGCACGCCCGGTGCGCCGGTCAGGAAGGTGATGAAGAAGTGGTGGTCACCCGGCAGGCGGCCTGTCGCGGAAACCTCGGCCAAGACCTTGCGGATGACGCCGCGAAGAGCGTCCTGGGCCAGAATGTCGTAGCGAATGTGGTCGTGCCCCATCAGATCCCTGCTTTCCTAATCATGCCGATTTCGACGGCTTATGCCATGACGCGACGATGCGGAAAAGCCCCGACGCGTGAAACTGGTTTGACGAATGTACATCAAATCTGCGCCTGCGGGTAGCAGCGAAATCCGAGCAAAGTCATGCAGAAAGAGAAAGGAGGGAGTTAGGTGAAGGCTTCTGTTGCCAGGTGCCTTCGGACCCCGCCTTAAGGGGCTAACCCTAAGGACTTAGAGCGGGTTTCCCGCACCGCCATTAGGCAGCGAGAGCGTAACCCTTAGCGTTGTTGTCGTTTGCAACTACACTTGTGACCCGATAACGGCGGTATCATGCCGAGCAAAAGTTCGATCTTTACGCCCTTGTCGATCCTATTTCGCCCCCATCAAAAGCCGGTCCGAAGAGACTTCGTCACCGACCGGTTTTTGGTGGAGGCGCCGGGTACCGCCCCCGGGTCCAATAGGTTTATTACACCGACCGTTTATCGCCATAGCCGGAGCAAGCCCCGGCATGGCTGATATAGGTGTTTCCTTACCCGATGAAAAGAGGGCGGGCGCACAATCGGCGAGGTGCCCTGGCAGCCCGAGCTCCCGAACGACGCGATGTGAGGGCCTCTGCGGGGGATAATGCTGGAAAACGCATTGGTTCGAGGCCCTGGCGGCGATATGATGTCGGCGACAACGACTCGATGAATGGGATCCATGCACCAGTATCACGACCTCCTCCGTCACGTTCTGGAGAACGGCAGCGACCGCGGTGATCGCACCGGTACGGGCACGCGTTCGGTCTTCGGGCACCAGATGCGATTCGATCTGGCTGACGGCTTTCCCGTCATCACGACGAAGCGGCTGCATCTGAAGTCGATTATCCACGAGCTGCTCTGGTTCCTGAAGGGCGATACCAATATCGCCTATCTCAAGGAGAACGGCGTCAGCATCTGGGACGAATGGGCTGACAAGAATGGCGACCTCGGACCTGTCTACGGTGCGCAGTGGCGCTCCTGGCCGGATTACGATGGCGGGCATATCGATCAGATGGCCAAGCTCGTCGAAAGCATCAAGACCAATCCCAATTCGCGCCGCCATATCGTCACCGCCTGGAACCCGGCGCTCGTCGACGAAATGGCGCTGCCGCCCTGCCACTGCCTTTTCCAGTTTTACGTGGCTGATGGGCGGCTCTCCTGCCAGCTCTACCAGCGCTCCGCCGACATCTTCCTCGGCGTGCCCTTCAACATCGCTTCCTACGCCTTGCTGACCCTGATGATGGCGCAGGTGACGGGGCTGGAGCCCGGCGACTTCGTTCACACGCTGGGTGACGCGCATCTCTACGCCAACCATTTCGACCAAGCAAAGCTGCAGCTGACGCGGACGCCCAAGGCGCTGCCGGTCATAAAACTCAATCCCGAGGTCCGGGATCTGTTCTCTTTCGCCTACGAAGACTTCACGCTGATCGGATATGAAGCCGATGCCAGCATCAAGGCACCGATCGCCGTATAGGCGAGGTGAAGGCATATCCGGCATGGCTCCCGTCAAGATCGTCATCATCGTGGCCGTTTCGCAAAACGGCATCATTGGCCGCGACGGCGACATGCCGTGGAAGCTCTCGACGGATCTGAAGCGCTTCAAGGCGCTCAGCATGGGCAAGCCGCTGGTGATGGGGCGCAAGACCTTCGAATCCGTCGGATCAGAGCCACTGGCTGGTCGCCCCCATATCATCGTCAGCCGCAGTCAGAGCTTCGACATGCCGGGGGTGGAAACCGTCGGGAACCTCGAGGCAGGGATCGAGCGGGCCAGGGTGATCGCATCCGAGACTGGCGTTGACGAGGTCTGCATTGTCGGCGGCGGCGAGATCTATCGTCAGGCCTTGCCGCTTGCCGATGTCCTCCATGTCACGCATGTCGGGACGGTGGTCGACGGCGATACCTCTTTCCCACAGATCGATCCGGTGGCATTCGAATTGATCGAGGAAACTGCAGTTCCGGCCGGCGAGAAGGACAATTATCCGACGCGCTACGCGATATACCGTCGCAGGGACCGCTGATAACGCAAAATTTGCCCTTTCCGCAGAAGAAGTTGCCCCCCTCGCGTTGAAAGGCGACACCACGATACCTATAAACCTCTGGAACCTCATGCATGTCGGTCGATCGGCCAGCGGGCGGGGGACTTGGGAGCTTTTTACAGCAAAGAGGTATTGATGCCCTGGAGCAATCAAAACGGCGGCGGCGGCGGTCCATGGGGCGGCGGCGGCGGCGGCGGTAACAATCAGGGCCCCTGGGGGCAGGGGCCGAACCGGCCACGCGGCGGCGGTGGCGGCGGTGGCGGCAACCAGCCCCCGGATCTGGAGGATCTCATCCGCCGTGGGCAGGATCGTCTGAAGAACGTCGTGCCCGGCGGGTTTAACGGTGGCGCTTTCGTCATCGTCGGTATCGTGCTTCTCGCCTTCTGGGCGATGCAGGCGGTCTATACCGTGCAGCCTGACGAGCGTGGCGTTGAACTTCGCTTCGGCAAGCCGAAGGATGAAGTGTCCATGCCGGGCCTGCACTTCCATCTCTGGCCCGTGGAATCCGTCGATATCGTCAAGGTTACGGAGCAGCAGCAGAATATCGGCAGCCGCCCGACCTCGAACAATCCCGGCGCTGGCCTGATGCTCAGCGGCGACCAGAACATCGTGAGCGTTCAGTTCTCGGTTCTGTTCACGGTCTCCGACCCGCGGGCCTTCCTCTTCAACCTCGAAGATCCGTCGCAGACGCTGCAGCAGGTTGCTGAAAGCGCAATGCGCGAAGTCGTCGGCCGTCGTCCTGCTCAGGACGTCTTCCGCGACAATCGTGAGGAGATCTCGACCCAGGTCCGCGCGATCATCCAGGGCACCATGGACACCTATGGCGCCGGTATCGCGATCAACGCGGTTCCGATCGAAGACGCGGCCCCGCCGCGTGAAGTTGCCGAAGCCTTCGAAGAAGTGCAGCGCGCCCAGCAGGACGAAGACCGCTTCGTCGAAGAAGCCAACCAGTACGCCAACCAGCGTCTCGGTCAGGCCCGCGGTCAGGCAGCCCAGATCCGTGAAGAGGCGGCCGCCTATAAGGATCAGGTCGTCAAGGAAGCGGAAGGTGAGGCCCAGCGCTTCATCTCGATCTATGACGAATACGTCAAGGCGCCCGACGTCACACGCCAGCGTATCTATCTGGAAACCATGGAGAACGTCCTGCGCAATTCGAACAAGGTGATCATCGACGAAAAGCAGGGGGTCGTGCCTTACCTGCCGCTCAACGAAATCACGCGCCAGCCGGGCAGCCAGCCTGCAGGCCAGTCGGCGACGGGAGGGAACTGACATGCAGAACCGTCTTCCCTACTTCCTCATCGCCATCGGCGTCGCTCTGTTCTTCGTCTATTCGTCGATCTTCGTGGTCAACGAACGCGAGCAGGCGATCGTTCTTCGCTTCGGTCAGATCCAGGACGTGAAGGCCGAACCGGGCCTCTACTTCAAGCTGCCCTTCGCCTTCATGGATGCCGACCGCGTCCAGTATGTCGAAGATCGTGCACTGCGCTTTGACCTGCCCGACATCCGCGTGCAGGTTCGTGGTGGCGCCTTCTATGAAGTCGACGCCTTCGCCGTCTATCGCATCACCGATGCCCGTCGCTTCCGCGAAACGGTCTCGGCCGATCGGGAAGCTGCCGAATCGCGTCTGCGCACCCGTCTCGACGCAGCCCTTCGCCGCGTCTACGGTCTGCGCAACTTCGACGCCGCTCTGTCTGAAGAGCGCGGCTCTATGATGTCTGACGTCCGGAACGATCTCCAGGCAGCGGCTGAGAGCCTCGGTCTGCAGGTCACGGATGTCCGCATCCGCAGAACGGACCTGACGCAGGAAGTCTCGCAGCAGACCTTCCAGCGCATGAAGGCCGAGCGTCTTGCCGAAGCCGAACTGATCCGTGCCCGTGGTAACGAAGAGAGCCAGCGTCGCCGGGCGATCGCCGACCGTCAGGTCGTCGAACTCCAGGCCGAAGCGCAGCGCGATTCGGAAATCCTGCGCGGTGAGGGCGATGCCCAGCGTAACAGCATCTTCGCTGATGCGTTCCAGCGGGATCCGAGCTTCTTCGAGTTCTATCGCTCCATGCGCGCCTATGTGGCGTCGATGAGCAACCAGGGCACGACGATGGTGCTTTCGCCGGACAGTGACTTCTTCCGCTTCTTCAACAGCGGCGTTGGCACTGGCGGTGCTGGACAGGTTCCGCCTGCCGCAGCACCGGCACCGGTGACGCCGCCGGCAGCTGTCGGCAACTGATACGATGGATGACCTGTTCGCAGGGATCGCCATCTTTCTGATCATCGAGGGGCTGGCCTATGCGCTGGCCCCTCGTTTTCTTGTGCGGATGGCAAGGCTCCTGCCGCATATCCCCGAAGACCAATTGCGGCTCATCGGCCTCTCCACGATCACCCTTGGCGCAGCCCTCCTGTGGTTTCTTCGCGGCTGACAAGATCTGGTCGCAAGCTGCGGATAGAGCTATTCCGGCAATTGTGATTTTCCCTTCTCCCAATCCGCCTTATGTTCAGTTCGACCCAAGACAACCCAGCGAGGAAGCCGATGATGAAACCCGCCCGCACGTCGCGAATGATTCTGTCGGCGCTCCTCGTGGGAACGTCGCTGACTGTTGGCGCAGTGAGCGCTCCGGCTCCCGTTTACGCACAGGGGCCCGATTCCGTGGCCGATCTCGCCAGTGGATTGCTGGGCGCCGTGGTCAACATCTCGACATCGCAGAGTGTCGCTGAAGAAGGCGAGGGGCCACTCCCGCAGGTTCCCGAAGGGTCGCCCTTCCAGGAGTTGTTCGAAGACTTCTACAGGAACCGCGAGGGCGGTGAGCCGAACAGCAAGGTAAACTCGCTCGGATCGGGCTTCGTCATCGACCCGACCGGTTTCATCGTGACCAACAACCACGTCATCGAGAATGCCGATGATATCGAAGTCATCTTTTCCGATGGCTCGAAGTTGAAGGCCAAGCTGATTGGCACGGATACCAAGACCGACCTCTCGGTCCTCAAGGTCGAGCCGCCACAGCCGCTGACCTCGGTGAAGTTTGGTGATTCCCGCAAGATGCGGATCGGCGACTGGGTTATGGCGATCGGCAACCCGTTCGGGCTCGGCGGTTCGGTGACCGTTGGCATCATTTCGGCCAGTGGCCGAAACATCAATGCCGGCCCTTACGACAACTTCATCCAGACGGATGCGGCGATCAACAAGGGCAATTCCGGTGGTCCTCTGTTCAACATGAGTGGCGAAGTCATCGGCATCAATACGGCCATCATCTCGCCGAGCGGCGGTTCGATCGGCATTGGCTTTGCCGTCCCGACGGAGCTTGCCGAGAATATCGTCAACCAGTTGATCGAGTTCGGCGAGACGCGTCGTGGCTGGCTCGGCGTCCGCATCCAGCCCGTCTCCGACGAGGTGGCGACGAGCATGAATATCGGCCGCGCCCGCGGCGCGATGATCAGCGGCGTCGTCGAGGGTGGCCCTGTCGCCAATGGTCCGATCCAGGTCGGCGACATCGTCACAAGCTTCAACGGTCGCGCCATCACTGAAACCCGCGACCTCACGCGCATCGTCGCGGAAAGCCCGATCGGTGAGCCGCTCGATGTGGTGATTATCCGTGACGGCAAGGAACAGACGGTCAAGGTGACCCTCGGACGTCTCGAGGACGACGAAGTCGCGAGCAACGAGACAGACCCGGAGACCGCCGTCGAACCGAATGAAGAGGGAACGGCGCCCGATGGCGATACGCCGGGCGATCAGGCGACCCCGCCGAGCGATCAGCCGATGCCGGATGATCCGAATTCCGAAGCCGAGAGCGGCGAGGAGCCGGCGACCCAGCCACAGGACCAGGCGAGCGCTCCGGTGACCGAAGGCCTGATCGGCGTCGAACTCTCCGCGCTCGACGATGCCAATCGCGTCAGCTTCTCGATCGCCGAGGGCGTCGAGGGTGTTCTGATTACCCGTGTTCTTCCCGGCTCGAAGGCCGAAGGCAAAGGCCTGAAGGTTGGCGAGGTGATTGTCGAGGTGGCGCAGGAGTTCATGAAGACGCCGCAGCAGGTGGCCGAAAAACTCACCAGCATCAAGGGCGAGGGGCGTCGCAGCGGCTATCTGATGATCGCCGACAAGGACGGCAACCTGCGCCTCGTCGCGGTGCCGCTCGAGTAGCGGTCTAAGCGTAGAGGCGCTGAACCGAGTCGCTGTTCTGTCGAAGGTAGTCTTCGAACTGGTCGACCGGCATCGGTCGGCCAACCAGGAAGCCCTGGATTTCGCCACAGGTCATTTGCCGGAGCAGGTCGAACTGGCCCTTCGTCTCGACGCCTTCAGCTGCGACACTCATGCGCAGGTCGCGGGCTAGCTTGATCACCGATTCGACGATGGCGCGGCTGTCGGAGTTGGTCTCAAGGTCGGAGATGAAGGACTGGTCGATCTTCAGCTTGTCGAACCGGTAGCGGCGGAGATAGCTCAGCGACGAAAAGCCGGTCCCGAAATCATCGAGCGCAATGCGCAGCCCGAGACGCGACAGCGAGACCAACGTTTCTTCAACGCCGAGTGTCGTTTCCATCAGCAGGCTTTCGGTGACTTCCAACTCAAGGCGATGGGCGGGCAGTTCGTTCTGTTTCAGCGCGGTTTCGACGAGGGGCAGAAGCCCGGGGCTCAAGAACTGCCGCGAGGACAGGTTGACCGCGATGCGGATGTGGTCGGGCCAGCGGACTGCATCCTTGCAGGCCTGTCGCAACACCCAGCTGCCGATCGCGCCGATCTGTCCCGATTCTTCCGCAATCGGGATGAACTCGCCCGGACTGACCGAGCCCAGTGTCGGATGGTTCCAGCGAAGGAGAGCTTCGGCGCAGACCACCCGGCGCGTCTGGGCATCCACCAGCGGCTGATAGTTGATGCTGAGCCTCTCCTCAGCGATGGCCAGGGCCAGTTCCTGTTCGATCATACTGCGGCGCCGTGCTGCGGCGTCCAGCGAGCTGTCAAAGAAGCGATATCGGTTACGTCCGTCGGTCTTGGCGCGGTAAAGTGCCAAATCGGCGTTGCGCATCAACTGATCCGGGTCGATGCCGTCGATCGGGGCACAGGCGATGCCGATGCTGACGCCGACATGGGCAGAACCACAGCGCAGGGTCAGTGGCTGTTGCAGCTTTTCGATGATCCGAGCCGCGAGGATTGCCGCACTTTGCGGATCTTCCGTGGCATGCAGGATGGCGAATTCGTCGCCACCGATGCGGGCCAGCGTGTCGGTCTCGCCGCGCAGCTGGCTCAGAATGCTGGCGACGGTACGTAGGAGTTCGTCCCCACCGGTATGGCCGAAATTGTCGTTGATCTGCTTGAAGCGGTCGAGATCTAGGAGAAGCACCGAGAACGGATCGCCGAAGCGTTCGTAGCGGGAGACGGCCCTTTCGAAATCCTCTGACAGCAGGACACGGTTGCCGACTTCCGTTAGAGGGTCGTGGCGGGCCATGTGTTCGATGCGCAGTCGGCTTTCGCGGCTTGCGGTGACGTCACGACCGACGCCTCGATAGCCCATGAAGTTGCCTGCATCGTCATGGATGGCCTTCGCCGTCAGTGACCAGATCGCGAGTTCGCCGCCGAGCTCGACACAGATGTCCTGATCGCGGAAAGACTGTCGGGCCAGTAGGCTGTTGATGAAGTTCTCGCGGCAATCGAGACCGTCCACACCAACTGGCGAGAACGGCATGATGGTGGTGATGGGACGGCCGAGGACCATGCTGTCCGGGACCTGAAGCTGATCATAGAATCGCACGGAGGCGTGCTCGAGATTGAAGTCGCGGTCGACGCCCCAAAGCCAGTCGGCGGCATTTTCCTCGAAGTCGTTCAGGAGAAGGTTGATGACGTCACGTTGCTCGTCTGCGGCGATCTTTGCCCGGACGCGTTCGGTCAGGCTTCGGCAAACGGCAAGCGACGAGCGCACGATGATGGCGGCGAAGATCAGATAAAGGACGAAGAGATAAGCGCCGACCACAGTCGGATCGCGCGACAGTGCGAGTGCGGCACCCACTGCCATCGTGCCACAGAAAACGACGGATGCCGGCGGTATGGTCGCCAGCGCGAACCCTCCACCCCCGGCCATGCCAACGGTGAGCGCGATCAGAACCATGCGCTGGGTTTCGTCGGCAGAATGGTAGGCGGCAACGTCGAGTGCTGCCCAGAGGCTGCTGAGGACAGCGGCATAAATAATCGCGCGGATCGTTCCTCTGAGGCTTGCACGCTCCCGCATGCCACGCCTGCGATGCCGCCACCATGAGGCACTGGTGTACAAGGCAACTGCCAGGATCAGGCCGCAGATAACATAAACCTCTGTTGCGGAGGGGCTTCCGTAGAAGGCAAACAGCGTCAGGATGGCGTTGCAGAGGTTGGCGGCCATCATCCAGGGGGTGCTGGTGCCGACGACCGAGAGCCGGACCGCTCGGATACGGTCTGCCTCTTCCGCTGTCTGATCACCTTCTCCAAGGCGCAGGAAGCGGTCGAACATGCTTGCCATCTGGGCCGCTATACGCGCGAGGATTGTTCTCTCCATAGCGCAGTTTTTAGCAGCTATATTTTAAGTCGGCGTAAATTAGTCATGTCGTCTTGTCTGGGTCTCACGAATATCGCCAGACGTTCGAAACAATACATGTCGCTTCAATTGAGGGTGGCTGTCCGGGACTTTCGGATGATCGAAGTCCTCACCTTGCAAGTGTTGCATGCCGAGGCGTCGCATGACTGCGATCGAGCGGTGATTGTCATGCACGGCGAATGCATAGATCACCGGGTGGCCTAGGGTGTGCCGTCCATAGTCGAGCAGGCGGGCCGCAGCCTCGGTGACATAGCCCTTGCCCCAGAAGCGGGTTGCGAGACGCCAGCCGATTTCCACCGATCCGTCCGGCAGGATGCCCGGAAGATCCGCTTTCGCCAGTCCGCAGTAGCCCATCGCCTCGTCCGTCTGACGATCGGCGAGAGCATAGAAGCCCAGACCGGTCTCGGCGATCATGTTGCGATTGTAGTCGAAGAGCAGATCGCATTCCTCGTGGCTGCGACGGTACGGAAAGAAAGCGATGACCTTCTCGTCGCGGTTGATCTCGCGAAACAGGTTGCGGTCATCCTCTCGCCAGTTGCGAAGTGTGAGCCGTTCTGTTTCGACGATGATCATCGCATGCCTTTCAGTCCGTGATGAAATCAGACTTGCGGTAGCCTTGCAGATAGAGAAGGGCGGTCAGATCGCCGTGGTCGATCCGTATCTTGGCTTCTGCCGCGACCGAGGGCTTAGCGTGCAAGGCCACGCCGGAGCCGGCAATGCCGAGCATGCCGAGATCGTTTGCGCCGTCGCCAACGGCGATGGCGTCACTGGGTGAAATGCCGAGCCTTCCGGCGATATCGAGAAGCGAATCGACCTTGGCCTGCTTGCCGAGGATCGGTTCGGCCACTTCGCCGGTGAGGACCCCGTCCTGTTCGATGAGGATATTGGCGCGGTTCTCGTCAAAGCCGAGCAGGGCGGAGATCGGGGCGGTGAAGACGGTGAAACCACCGGAGACGAGTGCTGCATAGCCGCCCCTGGCCTTCATTGTCGCGATCAGTTCGCGCCCGCCCGGGGTGAGCGTGATCCGTTTTTCAATCACCTCGTCAACGACCGAGATCGGAAGCCCCTTCAGAAGCGCCACGCGCTCGCGAAGCGCCGGCTCGAAGGCAATCTCGCCGTTCATGGCCCGCGCCGTGATCTGGGAGACCTTGTCCTTGAGGCCAACTTCGGCTGCCAGTTCGTCGATGCATTCCTGACCGATCATGGTCGAATCCATGTCGGCGATCAGGAAAGACTTGCGCCGGGTCTCTGCGTTCTGCACCGCAACGTCGACAGCATGACCTGCCACGACCTCACGCAGAAGGCGGTCCGCCTCTGCGGCGTCCGTGCCGTCCGGAAGCGGGATATCGCAGGCGATGCCGTCAGCGAGCCAGTAGAGACGGGAGGATGCCACAGCGTCTGCAGCCTTCTCGGCAAGCGCCGGGGTCAGAACAGGGTTTGACGGATTGGCGACAAGCGTGGCAACCAAGGCCATGATGGAAGATCCTAGCAAGAACAATGACGCGATCCTGATAACCGGGCCGACCGCCAGCGGCAAGTCCGCGCTGGCACTCGCCTTCGCACGAGCACATGATAGTGTGGTGATCAACGCCGACAGCATGCAGGTCTACGACACGCTGCAAGTGATCACCGCGCGTCCGAGCGTGGAGGAGATGGGAGGTATTCACCACGAACTCTACGGTCATGTCCCGGCCAGGCGGAGCTACTCGACCGGTGACTGGTTGCGGGAGGTGGGTTCTCTTCTGGCAGACCTTCGAAAAGAGGGACGACTTCCCGTCATCGTCGGTGGCACCGGCCTTTACTTCAAGGCCTTGACCGGCGGCCTGTCGGACATGCCGGCCATTCCGGACGCCGTGCGAGCGACTATCCGCCAGAGGCTGGAGGCCGAAGGGGCGGAGGTTCTGCATGACGAACTCGCAGCACTTGATCCACAGGTGGCGCAACGGCTCAATGCGAGCGACGGCCAGCGGATCGTCCGCGCGCTGGAAGTCTTTTCTGCGACCGGTCGCTCGATCGCCGAGTTCCAAAAGCAGTCAGGCCCCATGCTGATCGATCCTGATCGCGCACTCAAGCTTGTCGTCCTGCCGGATCGCAAGCTGCTGCATGACAGGATCAATCGCCGGTTTGAGCTGATGATGGAGGCAGGGGCTATCGAAGAGGTTGAGGCCCTCATGCGACTTCAGCTGGCGCCGGAAATGCCGGTGATGAAGGCGATCGGTGTCTCGCAGATCGCCGACATGATGGCGGGTCGGATCAGCCGCACCGAGGCGGTCGATCGTGCGTCAGCGGCCACACGGCAGTATGCCAAGCGGCAGATGACCTGGTTTCGCAATCAGATGGACGACAGCTGGCAGCGAATCGACCCGGTGACATACAGGGTCGGCTGACGATTTCTCAATCGCGCTTGTAGAGGCTGGAAAGCGGCTTCTTCAGAATGCTTTCCCGCAGCGACGATCCGCCCTCGCGACGGAGCGGCTGCGAACCGAAGGTCGTGGCCGGCGGCTCGGTTGAGAAGGCCGGCGCCGGGGCTTCTGGACGCGGACGCGGCACGTCGTCGAGACCTGCGCGCGGAAGCATGTCCGGGCGATAGGGCTCGATGGCCGGTGTCTCGGAGGCCGGCAGCGTGTGACGCTGGACAGGCGCTTCATAGGCCGGACGAGGAGCGGGCTGATAAGGCGACGCCGCTGGCGGTGCTGCGGGCACGGCCCGGGGACGCAGGCTTGCGCGCGGGTCGTCGTAAAAATCGTCGTCCAGTTCCTCGTCGTCATAGATGCCATCCGGCGCAGACGGGATGTCGTCGCGACTGAAGCCGTCGAAGCTTTGCTGGAAGGCGGAGATATCCGGCCCGACAATGGCGCGCATGCGGCCAACGATCGTGCGAAGGTCGACCGTATCCGGCGTCTCCTCCGTGTATTTGGCATTGACCCCGTTGGCCTTCGGCAGTGCCGATTCGTCGACGCGGCTGAAGCGCATGCGCATCGGGACGGCGATTGCCTCGCCGAACGCGATCGCTTCGCCATTGCCGATCGACGAGATGAAGCTTGTGGTCGAGATCGAGCTGTCGGGGATCGCCGAGCGGATGATTTCCTGGTCGCGGTCGTTGGCGAGGCGCATGGCAAACAGCGTCGAGCACTGCGACAGGATCGTCTGGTCGAGTTCGCCGGGACGCTGGGTAATGACGCCGAGGGACACGCCGTATTTACGGCCTTCCTTGGCGATGCGGGCAATCGCCTGGCGGGTCGGGAAGAAGCCGAGAGTGGGATCTGCGGGAACGTAACGGTGGGCTTCTTCGCAAACGACCAGCATATGGATCGCGCCGTTTGACCAGAGCGCCAGCTCGAAGGCCATGCGGCAGAGAACCGAGGCGACGGAATTCACGACTTCGGAGGGAATGCCGGCCAGCTGGAAGGTCGAGATCGGGCGGTGATCTCCCGGGATGCGGAAGATATGCGCGATCGTCTCCATGATCGTGTCGCTGATCGTGTTGTTGGAGAACATGAAGTGATAGCGGGGGTCGTTGACCGCCGACATAATGCGCATCTTCAGCGACCGCAGGAAGGGCTTCTCGCCGCGGCCCTCCAAACGGCCGATCCGCTCGTCGATGAGGGCCATGAGATCGGCGATACGGTAAGGCACCGGGGTGTCGGCCGTCATGGAGCTCTTGTCGGCCATGCGGCGCATCAGGGCGCTTTCGTTGCCACGGAAGGCGCGCTTGGCCTCGGGCATGAGATCGCGCAGGATGTCGAGCTCTTCCGGCACCGGCGGCCGCCCACGGAAGAGAACTTCCGCGAATTCCTCCAGCCGCATCAGCCAGAAGGGCAGGTCGAGCGTGTCGGTGTCGATGACGACGGCAAGCTCAGGGAAGGCGGCGGCGAATTCGTTGTGCGGGTCGAGGATCAGGATGCGCAGCTTTGGATCGCTCTCGATTGCCTTGCGCAGGAGAAGCGAGACGGCAGTCGATTTGCCGACGCCGGTCGAGCCGACGACGGCGAAGTGTTTCGACAGCATCGAGGGAATATGGATCGTCGCGTCGATCGTCTCGTCCTGGGTCAGCTTGCCGATGACTGCGGTGTCGTTGAGACGCGTATCGTAGATGCGCAGAAGGTCGGCTGCGCGGATGCGGTGCGCGATCGCGCCAAGATAGGGATAACGCGAGATACCGGTCGAGAATACTTCCTTGCCGTCGTCCTGGACATAGACCTCGCCCAGCAGCTCGACTTCGATCAGGAACTGGTTGTCGGCACCTTCGCCCCAGTCCTTGCCCTCGGTCTGCATCGAATAGGCGAGTGCCACGACACGGTTCTTGCCGACGCTTATCGAGATCAGCCGGCCGACGGACCAGAGTTCGGTTAGGTCGGTGCCGCCATCGGCGGCCACGGCTGCAATGGTCGCGCGCGAGCCATTACAGGCGACGACGCGTCCGAGCATCCGGTTGCCAGGCCGCATGCCATCGCGGCGCTCTTGTTCTCCGGCATCGCCGGACTTGTGAAGATCATCGTTCAACAAGCGCATTCTCCCTGCTGGCGCAAGCTTAGGGTCGAGCGCTTAAAATTTCGTGTAATCGGTTAGCCGCGCAGTGAGATTTGATCGGGCTGTGCGCAACAAACTTTCGCGAGCGGCGGCGAAAATTTCCGAAAGATGCGTTGACGCTGGGGTGCTTTCTGGCTAACACTTCGCTCCATGAAAAACTCGGTTGTACTTATCGTGGTGGGACGGCGCATGGGCAGGATGGTGTAACCATCCGGCGATAGCCACCCATGCGCTAGATGACAGGCTCCTCAAGGGGCCTTTTTTTATGCCCTAAACCGGGTTATCAGCCCCAAAAACCAAGAAGGCAGATGGAAACACAGCATGACGGGTAAAGACAATCAGATGACTGGCGCCGAGATCGTCCTGCGCGCGCTCAAGGATAACGGTGTCGAGCATATCTTCGGCTATCCCGGTGGGGCCGTGCTTCCGATCTATGATGAGATCTTCCAGCAGGAAGACATCCAGCACATCCTGGTGCGCCACGAGCAGGGTGCCGGCCACGCAGCCGAAGGCTACGCGCGCTCGACCGGCAAGGTTGGCGTCATGCTGGTTACGTCTGGCCCTGGTGCGACCAATGCGGTGACTCCGCTGCAGGACGCGCTGATGGACAGCGTTCCGCTGGTCTGCATCTCCGGCCAGGTCCCGACCTCGCTGATCGGCTCTGATGCCTTCCAGGAATGCGACACCGTCGGTATCACGCGCCCCTGCACCAAGCACAACTGGCTGGTCAAGGACGTCAACCAGCTGGCCTCGATCATCCATGAAGCCTTCCGCATTGCCCAGACGGGTCGTCCGGGTCCGGTTCTCGTCGATATCCCGAAGGACATCCAGTTCGCCACCGGCACCTATACGCCGCCGGATGCGCACAAGGCGCTGAAGAGCTACCAGCCGAAGGTGACCGGTGACGCCCGCGCCATTCAGGCAGCCGTGGAACTGATGGCGACGGCTCGCCGGCCGATCATCTATTCGGGTGGTGGCGTCATCAATTCCGGTCCGGAGGCTACCAAGCTGCTGCGCGAACTGGTTTCGCTGACCGACTTCCCCATCACCTCGACGCTGATGGGCCTCGGCTGCTATCCGGCTTCGGGCAAGAACTGGCTCGGCATGCTTGGCATGCATGGTTCTTACGAAGCGAACATGGCGATGCATGACTGTGACGTCATGGTCTGCATCGGCGCGCGCTTCGACGACCGTATCACTGGCCGCCTCAACGCGTTCTCGCCGAATTCTAAGAAGATCCACATCGACATCGATCCGTCGTCGATCAACAAGAATGTCCGCGTTGACGTTCCGATCACCGGCGATGTCGGTCGGGTGCTCGAAGACATGGTCCGCGCCTGGCGTGCCCTGCCGAAGAAGCCTGAGGCATCGCAGACGGCCGAATGGAACGCGAGCATTGCCAAGTGGCGCGCCCGCAACTCCTTCGCCTACACGCCGTCCAAGGATGTCATCATGCCGCAATATGCGCTGCAGCGGCTCTATGAGCTGACCAAGCATCGCGACACCTACATCACGACGGAAGTCGGCCAGCATCAGATGTGGGCAGCCCAGTATATCGGTTTCGAACAGCCGAACCGCTGGATGACCTCGGGCGGTCTCGGTACGATGGGCTACGGCCTGCCGGCCGCGATCGGTGTTCAGGTCGCGCATCCCGATGCCCTCGTCATTGATGTCGCGGGCGATGCCTCGATCCAGATGTGCATTCAGGAAATGTCCTGCGCCATCCAGTACGAGCTGCCGGTGAAGATCTTCATCCTGAACAACCAGTACATGGGTATGGTGCGCCAGTGGCAGCAGTTGCTGCATGGCAACCGTCTGTCGAGCTCCTACACGGAAGCCATGCCTGACTTCGTCAAGCTGGCGGAAGCCTATGGTGCGGTCGGTATCCGTTGCGAAAAGCCCGACGATCTCGATGGTGCCATCCAGGAGATGGTTGACGTGAAGAAGCCCGTCATCTTCGATTGCCGCGTGGCCAATCTCGCCAACTGCTTCCCGATGATCCCGTCGGGCAAGGCACATAACGAGATGCTGCTGCCGGATGAGGCAACTGACGAAGCCGTCGCCACTGCCATCGATGCCAAGGGCCGTCAGCTCGTCTGACCGGGAGGAAAAAGACCATGAACGCACATCTTCAGCCGACCGGTTCGGCCTACTTCATCGCCAAGGAAACCTCCGCCATCGAGAGCCACACGCTCTCGGTGCTGGTGGACAACGAGCCGGGCGTTCTCGCCCGGGTCATCGGTCTGTTCTCCGGTCGCGGCTACAACATCGAAAGCCTGACGGTTTCGGAGACCGAGCATGAGGCGCATCTCTCGCGCATCACGATCGTCACGCGCGGCACGCCGGGTGTTCTCGAGCAGATCAAGGCGCAGCTTGAGCGCATCGTGCCAGTGCACCGCGTCCTCGACCTGACGGTTCGCGCCAAAGAACTCGGCCAGGAGCGCCCGATCGAGCGGGAAGTGGCCCTGGTGAAGGTCGTATCCTCGGGCGAAATGCGCGCCGAGACGCTACGTCTGGCGGATGCCTTCCACGCCAAGGTGGTGGACGCGACCGTCGACCATTTCATCTTCGAGATCACGGGCAAGTCGTCGAAGATCGACCAGTTCGTCTCGATCATGAAGCCGCTCGGCCTCAACGAGATCTGCCGCACCGGGATCGCCGCGATGAACCGTGGTTCGCAAGGCATGTAAGGAATTCGCGATTTCGCGAAATGAAGAAGGGCGGCCTTGCGGTCGCCCTTTTTTGTTTTCAGTTCATGCCGAGCAGATCGAGAAGGCCCATCTGCTGCGGTGCCGGCGGCAGGTCGGCTTCTGCCTTTTTCGGCTTGTCCTTGGCCGGCTTTTCGCTTGCAGGCTTCGCCTTGGCTTTCTTCTCGGCCTTCTTTCCCGAAGATTCGGTGACGGCTTCGTCAGCCTTCTTCTTGGCAGACTTCTTCGGCGGCGTCGGTGTGTCCTCTGCCGTTTCCACGTCGGCCTCGTCGTCCGGCGCGATGGTCGTGGTGAGCATGGCCATGAGAGCGTGGCGCAGTGCCGCCGGCCTCAGGCTGTAGTGAATGTACTGGCCCTTCTTCTCGCCCTCGATCAGTTCGGCATTTTCCAGGATCGACAAGTGTTGGGAGATCGAGGGCTTCGCCATGTCGAAGCGGGCGGCGATTTCGCCGGCGGTCAGGGTCGACTGGGAGAGGTGTACCAGCATCATGCGGCGCGGATAGGAGGCGAGCGCGTGGAAGACGCGGGACGAGGTCTTGTCCATTGCCGGATGTACTTCGGTTTTTCCGCGTTTTGCCATGTCGTCCCTCAGCAGTGCGGCTCTTTCTCCGCAATTCTCGAATTAGGCAATCTCCTAATTTCCTGAGGGGCTCGCGTAAAGTGCCGGAAATGCAGGGCCTGTGGATAGATCGCGATTTCCCGATGCGTGGGGAGGGGCGGGAGCGCTCGCTTCCTTTTCGTCTACAGCATCGCCAGCGGCACTTTTCGAGATGGTGGCGGGAAGGCCGCGTCGAGGCGCGCCCAGTCCTCGTCGGAGATGTCGAGATCGACGGCCTCCCGGTTTTCCTGCAGGCGGCGCAGGTTCGAGGTCTTCGGGATCGGGATCACGCTTTCGCGCTCCAGCAGGAAGGCGAGGGCCACTTGCGCCGGGGTCGCTTGGTAAGCCTTGGCGACATGGATCAGTTCAGGGTGCTGGAGGATGCGGCCCTGCTCAATCGGCGAATAGGCCATGACCGGGATCTTGTGCTCCTGGCACCATGGCAGGAGGTCGAATTCGATGCCGCGGCGGGAGAGGTTGTAGAGCACCTGGTTGACGGCGCAGGTCTCGCCATCGGCCACCGAGAAAAGCTCCTCCATGTCGTCGACATCGAAATTCGAGACGCCCCAGGCGCGGATGCGGCCGGCCGTCTTCAGCTCTTCCATCGCAGCGACCGTGTCTTCGAGCGGATGTTCGCCCCGCCAATGCAGGAGGTAGAGATCGAGGTGATCGGTGCCGAGGCGGTTGAGGCTCGCGTGGCAGGCCTTGATCGTGCCGTCGTAACTGGCATTCCAGGGAAGGACCTTCGAGACGAGGACGGCATCCTCGCGCCGCTCCTTCAGCGCCTCGCCGACGATGCGCTCGGCCCCACCGTCGCCATACATCTCGGCCGTGTCGATCACGGTCATGCCGAGGTCCAGCGCCAGCCTGACGGCATCGACTTCGGCTTTCGCGGCCGATCTTTCCTCACCCATCATCCAGGTGCCAAAGCCGAGGCTTGGAATTTCCTCGCCGCCCGGCAGGGTGACAGTCGGAATGGCATCATGCATGGTGAAACTCCTCAGGGCGGGATGGTTGGAGGATAGCCACACGACCGAGGGAGGCAAGCGGCAATTGCTGCGTCGCTTCGTGTCACCATAACAAGAATGCGGCTGGTGCCGGCCAACATGACAGCTAGGCTGACATAAAAATTCGGGAGAAACATTCATGTCGGCCGACACGCTGTTCGCGCTCGTCCTCTTCGCCTTTGCGACCTCGATCACCCCAGGTCCCAACAACATGATGCTGTTTGCCTCCGGGGTGAACTTCGGCTTTCGGCGGACCATTCCGCATATGCTGGGCATCGGCGCTGGCTTCCTGTCGCTCTTGCTCGGCGTTGGGCTGGGCCTCGGCGCGCTTCTGTCCGCCTATCCGCCGGCCTTCATCGCGCTCAAGGTCGCCGGCGGGCTCTACCTGCTGTGGATTGCCTGGAAGATCGGCTCCTCCCGGTCGATGAGCGAGGGAGATGCCAAGGCGAGGCCGATGACATTTCTGGGTGCCGCTGCCTTTCAATGGGTCAATCCGAAGGCCTGGGTGATGGCGATCACGGCCATGGCGGTCTATCCCAACCCGGAGCAATATGCTCTGACAGTCGCCATCGTCGCGCTTGTGTTCGCCGCCGTCAACGTGCCCAGTGTCTCGACCTGGGCGGGCTTTGGTTCGGCGCTGCGGGAGTGGCTGTCGGTGCCGGTGCGGCTCAAATGGTTCAACATCACCATGGCGGTGCTTTTGGTGCTCAGCCTTTGGCCCATGCTGAAATAGGAACGTCCAATGTCCGGCCATCACCACGACGACGATCATCATCACCATCATCATGGTCATGATCACCATCACGACAACCAGTATTCAGACATGCAGGCGCGGGTGAAGGCGCTTGAAACGCTGCTGACTGAAAAGGGCCTGATTGACCCGGCCGCCATCGATGCGATCGTCGAGACCTATGAGACGAAGGTGGGCCCAAGAAACGGCGCGCGGGTCGTGGCGAAGGCCTGGGTCGATCCCGAGTTCGCCGGCTGGCTGAAGCGCGATGCAACAGCGGCGATCGCGAGCCTCGGCTATACCGGCCGGCAGGGCGAGCACATGCGGGCCGTCTTCAATACGCCGGATACCCACAATCTCGTCGTCTGCACGCTGTGCTCTTGTTACCCGTGGTCGGTGCTCGGTCTGCCGCCGGTCTGGTACAAGGCGCCGGCCTATCGCTCGCGGGCGGTGATCGATCCGCGCGGCGTGCTCGCTGAATTCGGCGTGACCTTGCCGGAGACAATGGGCATTCGCGTCTGGGATTCGACGGCAGAGTTGCGCTATCTGGTCGTGCCTCTACGCCCAGCAGGGACGGAAGGACTGGACGAAGAGGCACTCGCCAAGCTCGTGACGCGCGACTCGATGATCGGGACCGGTCTCGCGTTGTCGTCGGAGGTCCTGGCATGAATGGGCCACATGATCTTGGTGGGCAAATGGGCTTCGGTCCGGTCGCGCCTGAGAAAGACGAACCATACTTTCATGCGGAATGGGAGAAGCGGGCGCTCGGCATCACGCTGTCCTGCGGAGCATTCGGTGCCTGGTCGATCGACGAGAGTCGGCATGCGCGGGAGAATATTCCGCCTGCCAGCTATCTGGCAGCGAGCTATTACGAGGTCTGGATAAGGGGCGTCGACATGCTGCTGCAGCGGCATGGTTTTGCCACTGCCGAGGAGTTGGCATCGGGGCATCATCTCGAACAGGGTCGAGCGCCGAAGCGCGTCCTGAAGGCCGAGATGGTCGAAGGTGTGCTGGCCCGTGGCGGGCCTTGCGACCGACCCGTCGAGACCGAGCCGAAATTTGCCGTCGGCGACCGCGTGCGGACGAAGAATTTCCATCCGACCGGCCACACGCGTCTGCCGCGTTACGCCCGGGCGAAAACGGGTGTGGTCGAGGCCGTTCAAGGTGGTTTCGTTTTCCCTGATGATAGTGCCCATGGACGTAGTGAAAACCCGCAATGGGTCTACACGGTCGTGTTCACGGGCGACGAGATCTGGGGCGAGGGCGCCGACCCGACGCTGACCGTCTCGATCGATGCCTGGGAGAGCTATGTTGAGCGCGTGTGACACGGTGACCGATCTTACGGCATCGCCGGGCTTGCCGCGGTCGCCCGAAGGCGCCCCCGTCTTCGCCGAACCCTGGCATGCGCAGGCCTTCGCCATGACGGTGCATCTGCATGCGCGCGACGTGTTCAGCTGGACGGAATGGGCAGAGAGCCTGTCTGCCGAAGTGCATCGACCGGGGCGGGCGACTGACGGGTCCGACTATTTCGACGCCTGGGTCGCGGCATTGGCCGGACTGCTGGAGCGCAAGGGGCTGGCCGACCGCGAGACAGTCGAAGCTTTGCGGGAAAGCTGGCAGCGGGCGGCAGAGGCGACGCCGCATGGTGCGCCGATCGAGCTTGCCAACGACCCACTTCGGACCTGATGTCCACGATTTGTTCTGATTTCCCCGGCTTTGGCCTTGCATCGGGCCAACGAATCCGCGCATGACCTAGGCCATGCAATTCGCGCCCCAGCAAGACGAGGCCCTCAAGGCCGTTTCGAAATGGCTGAAAGAGGGGAAAACCCCTGTCTTCCGGCTGTTCGGCTATGCCGGAACGGGCAAGACGACGCTTGCCAAGCATTTCGCCGAGCATGTTGACGGCGACGTGCTGTTTGCGGCCTTCACCGGAAAAGCGGCGCAGGTCTTGCGCTCGCGTGGCGCATCGAATGCCAAGACCATTCACTCGCTGATTTACCGCCCGCGCGGCGAGGAGGCCGTCGAGGACGAGGAAACCGGCAAGACCTCGATTGCGCCGATGTTCTCGATCAACCGCCAGAGCCCGGTCGCCAAGGCTGCCTTGATCGTCATCGACGAATGCTCGATGGTCGACGAGGCGCTCGGCCGCGACCTGATGAGCTTCGGCACGCCGATCCTGGTGCTCGGCGATCCCGGCCAGTTGCCACCGGTCTCCGGCGGGGGCTTTTTCACGGATCAGGAGCCGGACTATCTGCTCACCGAGATCCATCGCCAGGCGCGCGACAATCCGATCATCCAGCTCGCGATGCATATCCGCGAGGGCAAGGAGATCATGTATGGCGATTACGGCTCGACCGCGCGCGTGATCTCGAAGAACGAGGTGACGCAGGATCTCGTGCTCGGGGCCGATCAGGTGCTGGTCGGGACGAACAAGACGCGGCGTCGCTACAACATGCGCCTGCGTGAGCTCAAAGGGTTCACCGTCGACTATCCGCAGGCCGGCGACAAGCTGGTGTGCCTGAGGAACGATCAGGTAAAGGGCCTGCTGAACGGCTCGCTCTGGCAGGTGATGACGTCGTCGCGCGAGACGGTGAAGCCGGGCATCAACCTCCTCATCAAGCCTGAAGACGACGACATGGATCGCGGTGCGGCGAAGATCAAGCTGCTCAAGGACGCGTTCGCGGATATCGAGACGGAGATACCCTGGTCGACGCGCAAGCGTTACGACGAGTTCGACTACGGTTATGCGCTGACAGTCCACAAGGCCCAGGGCTCGCAGTGGAACGACGTCGTGCTGTTCGACGAGAGTTGGGCGTTTCGCGACACCCGTGAGCGCTGGCTCTATACGGCGGTTACCCGTGCGGCGGAGACGCTCACCATCGTTCGGTGAGCGCTTCGTTCGAAATCATTTCGCTTTCAGGGCGGCGAGCGTTGCCATCAGTGCCATCGTGTCCTTGCCGGATGCTGTCGCGATCTCGGAGAGAGGTGTTGCGGCGTTGGCGGTGGTGAAGCCGGCTTGCTTGAGTGCCGTGACCACATCTGTTTCCGCCCTTCCGAGCAGTGGTGCCACCTGTGCCGGCGTGCCGCCGGCCACCACATTGACCATGGCGAAAGCCGGGTTGCCGCCCGCGCCGCTCGCTGTGCCCGTGATCGCCGGCCAGGCAAAAGCGAGGCCGGCGACGAGACAGAGGCCGAGCGACAGGGCCATCGGTACCCGCTTGAAATAGGCAAGGAACGGGCGCCAGTTTTTCCAGACATGCAGGATGAAGGGCAGGATCAGCACCATGCTCAGCCATTCATGCATCTCGCGGAAAGCGGCCGTTCCATAATGGAAGAAGAGCGCGATGCCCGAAATCAGGGACACGAGAAACAGCCCTGTCGTGAAGGGCGTGGCGTAGCGCGAGAGAAGGTTGGGCATGGAAAAGGCCTCGGTCTGCGTGGATGCTATCCGCTCCTAGCGCCGCCGCCCGCTGCTGTCCCGTTAAACTTCCTTCACTTTTGACGATCCTCAAGCCGCCGCTCAAGCACCGTCAGTTTGCCACCATGCCAAGAAGGACTGCCTTTGCGACGGCCTGAAACCGGTTCTGCGCGCCGAGCTTGCCGGCAATGTTTACTTCGAGCTCGACAACCTCATCCGCTTTCAGTTCCAACGTTCGGGCAATGCGGATCGAGGTATAGCCTTCCGCCATCAACTGGAGGCATCGGGTTTCCATGTCGTCGAGCTCAGGCCCTCTCTGCTCGATGCCAAGGCGCCCGGGGGCCGCATCCTCATGCTCAAGTAGCGCATTGAGTTGCTGAAGCTGGCGATGGACGGTCGAAAGATTGGCGGCTAGTTCCCGGCGGCGTGCCAGCAAGGCCTCCTCGAGAATGAGATTGGCTTCGCTCTTGGACGTCGCGTTCGACAGGGTGTCGAACAGGTCCTGGATAACCGACACCGGCATGCCCACCTCGCGGCAGACATTGATGAGTGCCATGCGCGCAACTTCGTTTCGCCCGTAGACGCGCATCAGGCCGATCCGCTGTGCTGAGATCAGGCCCTTTTCCTCGTAGAAATGCAGTGTCCTGTGGGTGACGCCGAAAAACTCCGCCATTTCCGCAATGGCGACAGGTTCCTTCGGTGGGGGCCTGTTCAAGGCGATATCCGGAATGAACATGCCCTTCGCGCTGGGCCCGGATGCACTGGTGATCGGTTGCAGATGATATGTTCCGTTCGACATGTTCCCCCTCCATGTTCAGTGTCGACGTGTCTGCCAGAGCCGATGGTCCGCTGCTTGTTGTTTGCCGTTCCTCCGTATTGTGTTTCGAATCTCCGCCACTTTGAAGCGTATAGTATATTCAATATTCGTGAAATAAATTTTCGAGCGGTTTCGTTACCAAGCGAGAGGGGCTCGAGCCGAGTTCAGCGCGGCAGGGAGGAGCGTGCGATGAGCTTGGACATCTCGGTGATGATTTCACCGCCTGGGCTGAGACCCGCCCATTCCTGCTGGGAGCGACGGGCGCTGATATAGGCGGCGTCGGTGCCTTCGAGGGTGTAGCGATAGGTCGCATCGAGGCATTTCATCTGGCCGGTCGAAAGTTCGTTTCTGTGGCAGAAGCGGTAGATGGCGCCCGGGATCGTGAGGTTCGCTCCAGCGAACTGATTGGCGATGGCACCGATCTCGAGGCTATCGCCGGTCGTCTCGAACATGCCGGTCGTGATCGGCACATCGCTGCGTGACCGAAGGTGGCGCAAGCGCAGTTTCAACGTGTTGCCAAGCCCTTGGGCCTTCAGCTCGAAATGGAGCGGGTGAGGCGCTCCTCCTTCAAACTGCGGCCGCTCGTCTGGGCTGGCAAAGCACACAGCCCACAAACGTGAACTCCAGAGACGCGTGGCGTTGATGAAGATCGACGCCAGCTGATCGCTGCTGTCGGGCTTGCTGATGAACAGACGCGGGAGGGAGGCTCTGCCATCCACCGCCATCTGGTCGCCCTCGTCCGCGAAAGGCGCTTCGATCAGATCCACGCCGTTGCCGGCTTTCAGAGGATGCGTCTCGTCGTCGGTCCGCTCGTAAACGGGGACATAGCCGCCGAGCGGAATGCGGATCCGCAGCGTTTCGTGGCGGCCTTCGCAGGCGTAGAACTGGTTCAAGAGCTTGCGCAGCTTGCCGGCCTGGACACGGACCAGCGGATCGGTACCCGGATCGAAGCCGTGGCTGCGGCTGAAGACGTCGATGCCGATCGTATAGCCCTTCAGCTGATGAGAGAGGCCGAGCTGCTCCATCTCGACGACGAACTTGAGAAAGGAGCGTAGTCGCTCGGAGCGCGCGAATGTCTGGCTCCGCAGCACGCGCTGAAGGGCTTCCGATACCTGACCGCCATCGATCCTAGCTTCCATCGACATAGCTGCTCCAAACCGTTTCGGTGGACGCCTGCGCCATCCGCCACCGCGCATTTGTGCGTTCCGTCACAATCAGGAGCTTGAGTAGCGGATGGGGGCGAGGGGTCAATACCCCAAAGTCTAGGGGGTGCTGGCAGTTGCCATGCATCAATTTCGCGCATCGGATTATTTGCGATTCTCGTTGGTCTTCAGTCTCGGGATGCCGTAAGGATGCCGCCTACATCTTCATCGCCGGATCATGCCGCCATGCCTGCCAAGCTCTCCGTCAATCTCAATGCCATCGCCATGCTGCGGAACCGCCGCGATCTCCCCTGGCCTGATGTGGCCGATCTCGGGCGGATCGCGCTGAGGGCGGGTGCGAGCGGTCTGACCGTGCATCCCCGGCCAGACCAGCGTCATATCCGCTTCAGCGATCTGCCGATCTTGAGGGCTCTGATCGACGACGAGTTTCCCTCCGCCGAGTTCAATATCGAGGGCTATCCGAGCGAGGACTTCCTGGCGCTTTGCGAAGCGACCGAGCCGGAGCAGGTAACGCTGGTTCCCGATGATCCGTCCCAGGCGACCTCGGATCACGGTTGGGATCTCGACAAGCACCAGGACTTCCTGAAGGGCGTGGTCACGCGCCTCAAGGCTAAGGGTATGCGGGTGTCGCTCTTCGTTGACGGGGACGGACGCGCGGAGGCCATGGCGCTTGCAAAGGCGACCGGTGCGGAGCGTGTCGAGCTCTATACCGGTCCTTATGGCGGTTGCTACGACAATCCCGACGAAGCTGCGCGGCAGGTCGAACTGCTCGGACTGACGGCCGATGCCGCCTCGGAGCAAGGTCTTGCTGTCAACGCCGGCCACGACCTCACGGTTGCCAACCTGCCGCTTCTGGTGAAGCGTATTCCGCAGCTCGCGGAAGTGTCGATCGGCCATGGCCTGACGGCCGATGCGCTCGAATATGGCATGGCCGAGACCGTCAGGCGCTTCTGCCGCGCCTGCGGCCAGACGATCTGAGCGTCAGGCGGCCTGCCTGCCAAGCGTGCCGGCAAGCGCGAATTCGACGGCCGCGTCCGCATGGATGGTCGTCGAGTCGTAGCCTTGAAGCGGCAGGTGTGCCGGATCCAGGATCAGGCAGATCTCGGTGCAGCCGAGGATGACGCTGTCGGCGCCGTCTGCGCGTGCCTTGTCGATGATCGCCATCAGTTTCTCCCGCGAACAATTCTTGACGTGTCCGGCGCAGAGTTCGTCGAAGATGATGTCATGCGTCGTTGTGCGGCCGCCCGCATCGGGAACCATGACCTCGACGCCCTGGCGGCGCATGCGCTCAGCATAAAAGCCGTGTTCCATCGTATAGCGGGTTGCAAGCAGAAGTGGGCGGCGAGCGCCATTCCTGACCAGGCTTGCGGCAGTTTCATCGATGATGTTGATCAGCGGGATCGCGACGCGGGCGGCGACCTCATCGGCAACCAGATGCATGGTGTTGGTGCAGATCAGGATGCAGTCCGCGCCTGCGCGCTCCAGGCCTTCGGCGGCGCGTGCCAGTCTGTCGGCAGCCTGGTCCCAGCGACCGGCCTTCTGCAGGGCAACGATCTCTTCGAAATTGACGGAGTGCATAATGATTTCGCCGGAGGCGAGGCCGCCCAGCCGGGCGCGCACGGTCTCGTTGATCTGGCGGTAGTAGACCGCCGAGCTTTCGAAACTCATTCCGCCAATCAAACCAATCGTCCGCATGTCCATCCCTCGTGTTTGTGATGGGGAAAGAATGATGCATATGCCGTGCGCAGCGTTTGCGTTTTGACGGACAAATGCGGTTGTTGCGGTGCTGTGGTTTCGGCCATATGATCATCAAGCGCTGATTTTTTGCGCGCTTGGCCAATTGCATCGGAGTGGATAGCGTGATCGACGGTAGAGACAGGAAGATTCTCGACATCCTCCAGCGGGATGCCGCCACGCCTGTCACAGATATCGCCGAGAAGGTTTCCCTCTCGGTGTCAGCCTGCTCGCGGCGCATTCAGAAGCTTGAGGAAAGCGGCTACATCGCGCGGCGGATTGTGGTGCTAGACCGCGAAAAGAGCGGCGTGCCGACCACTGTTTATGCGCTGGTAAAGACCGCTCACCATGCCGATGACTGGATCGAAGAGTTTCGGCGCGCCATCAGCGACATTCCGGAGATCGTCGAGGCGCATCGGCTCACTGGTCACTACGACTATATTTTGAAGGTCGTCTTGCCGCGCGTGGAGCACTACGATGTCGTCTATCGGAGGCTCGTCAAGCGGGTCGAACTGTTTGACGTGTCCGCCTCCATTTCCATGGAAACGCTCAAGCAAGGCTTTGCCGTGCCGGTGGACTACGCCGAATAAAGCCCACATCCCTCCAAACAGAAAAAGGCCCCGGGGCCGAAGCCCCGAGGCCCACCACGCACCCTTGAATTAGGAGGCGTTGGAAACCGTGCGGTTGACCAGGGTCACCGACTTGTCG
>NZ_PKRP01000009.1 GCF_002855515.1 Rhizobium sp. TH135
GGGGACCTCGACACCTATCACCGACTGCTGAAACCGACGGTACCGCTCAGCCGCGAAATCTTCCGCGCCCCAACAAGGTTCTACAAGGCAGGCATCGCCTTCCTTGCCTGGCTGAATGGCCACCAGCGGCATTTCATCATGCCCGCGGGTTTCCAGTCGAGCCGGGACATCGTCCACTATGCCGAGGTCTTCCGGCTGGCCGATCAGGCAAATCTGCTTGCCGATCCGGAGCTTGCCGTGAGAAGGATGCGGGTCTTGCTGGAACTACACGGAGTAAAATGACGGGCATGGAACGGCGGCCGACGATCATCGACGTGGCGCGCGTGGCGGGGATTTCCAAATCCACCGTCAGCCTCGTCCTGCAGAACAGTCCGCTGGTCAAGGAGGAGACGCGCCGCCTGGTCCGTGAGGCCATGGACAAGGTCGGCTATGTCTATAACCGCGCTGCCGCGAACCTCCGGTCTTCGAATGTCGGGCTGATCGGCCTGGTCATCAACGATCTGCGCAACCCGTTCTTCACGGAATTTGCGACCTCTCTGCAGATGGCCCTGTCTGCGCGCGGCTATGCAACGGTTGTCGCCAATACCGACGAAGATCCTGCCGTCCAGGCTCAGGTGGTTGGTGCCATGATCGAGCATGGCGTTTCCGCGCTGGTCCTGTCTCCCGCCTATGGCGATGAAGGCGGCACGTTTGACGCCATCGCGCGTGGCGGCATTCCGACCATGCAGGTGCTGCGCAAGGTCGATCCCCGCGTCGAGCAGTTTCCCTTTGCCGCCCCCGATTATCGCCTCGGCAGCCTGCTCGCTGCCCGACATCTTCTCTCGTCTTCGCCACGCCGAATCGCTTTTGTTGGTGGACTTGCCGACCGCGCCGTTACGCGCGAGCGCATGACGGGTTACTTCGAAGCGCTGGCCGAAGCCGGAATGGAGCCCTTCGTCCTGTCGGGCCGGGCAAGCCGCAGCTTCGGCCGCGAGGCCGCCGAGGACCTGACACGCAGCCATCCGGAGATCGATGCCGCCATCTGTTTCAACGATCTCGTCGCACTCGGCATGCTCTCAGGCTTCGCCAAGCTGAAGCGCAATGTCGGGAAAGATTTCCGCATGGTCGGTTTCGACGATATCGAGGAGTGCAGCCAGGTTTATCCGGCACTCTCCACCGTCCATTGCAGCATCGCCGAGTTCGGCCGCAGCATTGCCGCCACGATCCTGGTCTGGCTGGAGGAGGGCAAGCGCCCCGAGCCTGAAACGCTCACGGCGGTGGAGCTCGTCGTCCGCGACACCAGCGGCCTGCAGGAGATCCCATGATCGATCGACCGGACCTTTTCCTTCGGCGCCTGTTTGATCGGGCCGTCGAAGTCGCCGACCCCATGCGTTCGCTGAAGGATTTTCTGCCAGAAAAGCCGGAGGGGCGCGTCATCGTGATCGGTGCCGGCAAGGCGAGCGCGCGCATGGCCGAAGCCGTTGAAGTGGCCTGGGGGCCCTGCGAGGGCCTCGTCATCACGCGCTATGGCTATGCCCGGCCCTGTCAGGGAATCGAGATTGTCGAGGCCGCCCACCCGGTGCCTGATGAGGCGGGCCTCAAAGCGACAGCCCGCATGCTCTCCCTGATCGAAGGTGCAGGCGAAGGCGATTTCGTCCTCGCCCTGATATCAGGCGGCGCTTCCGCGTTGCTGGTCCAGCCGGTGCCGGGCGTCTCGCTTGCCGAAAAGCAGGCCGTCAACCAGGCGCTTCTCGCCTCCGGCGCGCCGATCGACCGTATGAACACGGTGCGCAAGCATCTGAGCCGGGTCAAGGGTGGACAACTCACAGCCGCAGCGTGGCCTGCTGAGCTTCTGGCTTTGATCATTTCGGATGTGCCCGGCGACGATCCTGCCTTTATCGGTTCCGGCCCGACGGTCGGCGATCCCTCGAGACCGGACGATGCTCTTGCAGTGATCGACCGATGGAAGGTCGCTGTGCCCCAGTCTGTCCGCGAGGCGCTCTCCCGTGGCTCGGGTGTCGTGCAGCCCGACGATCCTCGCCTGGCCCGCACCCGAAACGTGATCTATGCCGCACCGCGTCAGTCGCTGGAGGCGGCCGCAGCGCTCGCGAGAGAAGCCGGTTGCGACGTGCGCCTGCTCGGGGATGCACTGGAAGGCGAGGCGCGGGAGGTGGCCGCAGCACAGGCGAAAGAGGCGCTGGACGCACGATCAGCAATGAAACCGGGCGATCCTCCGATCCTCTTGCTCTCGGGCGGGGAACTCACTGTCACTCGGCGAGATGATGGCATCGGCGGTCCCAATGCAGAGTTCTGTCTTGCCCTTGCTCTGGCGCTGGACGGGGCCGAAGGCATTCATGCGTTGGCCTGTGATACAGACGGTGTCGACGGCGCGGCCGAGGTGGCCGGCGCCGTCATTGGTCCGAACGTGCTGAAGGATGCGGACGACTGCGGTCGCGATCCACGTCTGGCGCTTGAGTGCAACGACGCCCATTCCTTTTTCGCCGCTCTGGACGCGCAGGTCGTCACCGGCCCGACGCTGACCAACGTTAATGACTTTCGCGCCATCCTCATTCAGGTTTAGTTCCATAATTCTGCTTATGCGATGTTGGTTAAAACGTTGATTCATATCGCAAAATTACGAGGTTTTGCGTGCCTCCATCGTTATGGACAGTGGTTGCGGCGGAGCTGGCAGGAGCCGTGGCATTCGCTCATATCGGACTTTTCAGGCCGAGCACTGCATCCAAACTGTCCTTAGGCCCAGGAAACGAGAACTGCCTGAATAGAACTTCGGCAGCGAAGAAGCTGGTATAGGTACTCATGCGACGGCTCTCTCCGGCCCCTCGGAAGAAGACGGCTGAGCACGCGAATAGCCGACGCCGAAGACGCACCAAACCGCGAGCGCTACGCGTGGGACTGAACGAAAGACATCGCGGCCAGTACGCCACCAGCGTGGGTTCTTTAATATTGCGTGCCGCACGCGCGGCCGGATGCGCCTGTGCCGCAAGGCCGCTAGAAGTCAAAACCTCCGCCATGTTACGGGTTTGCCCGGATGTCCGCGTCCGGCCACGTGTGGCGTGCAGCGTCGCGAAGGGCGGCAAGGCCCGCCTTTGCTTCTTCTAGTCGCATGTCAAGCGTCTCGACGGCATAACGGATCGGGTCGGGATCCTGCAGCTTGTTCAACACCCAGGCGGCGCTCCTCGAAACGAGGCTGCCATACGCTGCTTCCGCAGTTTGCACTGCCACGTGAGGGATTTCCCCCTTCTGGAGAACAAGGAAGCCAAGGTCGATGGCGTCACGGTAGGCAACGGAATTGTCCTGGCAACGGTCGGCGTTTGCGAGCAGCTTCTCTGCGAACATTGATTCGATCGCGAGGGTGGGGACGCCGAGGTCGGGGTCGAGATTTCCCGAGAGGGGGATGCGGCTCTCCCGGACAATTTCGAACTTGATTGCCTGGCCCTGGTATTCGACAAAAGTTCTGATGCCGTACTGGTCGGTTCTAACCTGGCGTAGCTCTTTCGCTCCGTCCGGCAGCACGGCAGCGACGCCATGGTCGAAGAACGCGACCCGCAGTTTCCGGTAGCCTTCCATGTCCGCGCATAAGAAGTCGACGTCGAGCGACCTGCGGTACTCGTTGTTCTTCAGGACGATCGCGGTTCCGCCCCCGAAGTAGCACTGGCATTCCGCTAGGAATGGTGCATCCATTCCGGCAAGCAGCTCTCCGATGATCTCGTGCTCGGGTTTAAGATAAGCCACTATCGCCTCGCGTTCATGGATGCTCGGATGAGATGGCAGCACAGCGCTTTTTTGAAGCGAGGAAGCTAGACGAGCATCACGCCGTGGCCGCATTCGTCGGTCAGCTCTCTAATAAGCAGCTGTTCCCGCGGCGTCAGGTTGTCTGCGTCTACGAGGCGCCAGTTCCGCTCATAAAGAGCGAATGCCTCGTCCGGTGCGATAGGGCGCACGGGATTGCGGTTCCACGCGAGCAACTTAAGCTCCGGGAATTCGGCGGGAACGATCTTGTCGCCAAAGTGCATCATGATGACAATCTAACTCATTGAACACGGTCGATCAACACGACAACGTGTCGCCTCATCCACGAGTTCCTCGCATATGGTCCCCCGCGGAGCAAACGTCAACGTCAGTAGTCGTCGATCTTGCTAGGCTACGCAGTCCCCTGCTCTGGGTCCGAACCGACAGCCGCTGCATCGGATGTGATGTCGGCACCCCCGCTTTCTTTTGGAGGTGTCACACGGGCGAGGACTCCGCCTCCCCTGCCTCCTGCTTTAGGATCCAGCCTCCGACCGAAATTCGCATGGACGAACAGGAAAATGGTTTCGACGAAGACCTGTCGCATCTGTGGACCATGACCCTAGTGCTGCCGCATGTGGAGCGTCTCGACGACGACCAGATGCTTGTCTACTTCCCCGATTATGAAGCCATAGCCAAGTTGCAGGTAAGGAGCCCTGAACTGAACGCAAACAGGGCACTCTTAAGGCGTGACCGGTCGTGTCCCGGCTGCGGGAGATCGAAGAGCGAGATCTTCCGCAGGTCTGAAACGGCAGGCTCGGGTCGGAGTGAGCGGCAATGCCGGGCTTGATAGAAAGCGGCTCATCGCCGAACAATATCGGCTGTTCAGGGAGCATTCTGATCAATATCACTGGCAAATGTGCATTTCTAGTGCTGCGGGCAACAGTTCATCGGGAGGAGCTTAGATCGAATGGCGGCTGTGGTTTTGGAATTCGATGACGACGGCGCGCGGTTTCGGCATGGTGCCGAGGAGCGAGAGGCTGACGGTCAGCTCGACACTCTTCTCGATCAGCGCGCTAGCGGAAGCCTGTCGGAGAAGAAGTTCCATCTGGCATTGGCTGATCTGGTGGAGCACTATCCGAATTATATTGATGGTCATGCGCATCTCGGCTTCGTGATGCTTGAGCGAGGCAAAGCCAAACAGGCGCTCGACGCCTGCGAACGAGGGCTAGGAATTGGCCTAGCGGCTATCCCGCGGACTTACCGGGGCCGCATCGAATGGTCCTGGTTGGAAAACCGGCCTTTCTTGCGCGCAGCTCATGGTGTCGCTCTTTGCTACCAGAAACTTGGTCTACGGTATCAGGCAATCGAAATAATGGAGCATATGTTGCGCTGGAATCCCAGCGACAACCAGGGCATCCGCTACCTGATCGGCTCGGAGTATTTGCGCACGGGCAACGAGAAGAAGGCCCAGAAGATCTTCAAGCAAGAAGCGGACAGCTACCCTCCTTATCGCTACGAGGCTGCCTTGGTTGAAATCATGTCTGGGAAAATGGTCGAGGCCGCAACGATCCTGCGCCGGGCCTTTATCGAGAATCCATACATTGCCGAGATCTTAACGGGCATGCCGAGCCCCTTGCCAATGGCCATCTGGCATGGATCGAACCTGTCGGAGCCCGAAACCGCAGAGGCCTATGCCGAACACTACGACGCTCTGTGGCGCTCGACTCCGGAAGCGGTTGCATTTCTGCGCTGGCTCCATACCCATCCGAAGGTGATGCGTGAGCGCGGGGACATTTTTGCAATCAAGGAAGCGCTGCTCTGGGAACAAGAGTTCGAAAAGCGCAGTGCATTGGGCGCCCAGGAGGAAGTCTTGATGGCCGCAATCGACGACAAGCTCTCGAAAGCGATCGTTATCGAAAGGCGCGATCGCCGGGGCCAACCCGTCAAACCCTGGCTCTATCCTCAACTGCAGCCGCGTTACGGGGTGTGAGACTGACGGCCGGCGCTCGACCGCGCTGCTTTGGTTCCACTAAATGTTTGGCCTAGCCATCGAACCCAAACCGTCGGAGCTGCTACCACTCCCTCCCCTCACCCGGCGGGACTCGATCCGCCACCGCAGCGCGCTCCATCGGCATGCGAGCGACCGGCTCGGAGCGCTCTAGAGACTTATCGATCGCCGGAAGGATCCGTGCGCCTGGGAGCGTCCATTTCTACTCCCCGGTGTCGCTCCCATCTTTTCGGGCTACATTGCTCCTAACAGGGCCTGTAGGCGGTCACTTGATGCATTCATGGTGCGATAATGATCTATGCTGGAATTGAGCGAGCTTCGGACGCCCACCCTCACAGGCCACCCTACCCCCGTCTTGAAATATACCCCGGGTGGTGAGACATGAATAATCAGCTACGGACAGCGGGGCTTCTACTTTGGTAGTCGCCGTCAGCATGTGCGCCCTCGAGGCCGGTACACCACGGTAAGGCACACCCGCATTCCTTTCAAAAGGCTCCTGCTCTGCGGAAGCCTTTTTTCATTCAGGGAATTCGCTTCGCTTCATGCAAGCATTTGCGCAGAATAGTGTGGATGTTGAAACGCTGCTTGATACGGCTGAACGCCACCTCGCGCGAATGGCAGCTGGTGATGACTAGATAAACGTCCGCGGTGATACCAGATGCCGGGTAAAGGTAGAAAAACACGACCTGATGGCCACCTACCACTTCACGCTGTGGCGTAGGCAGACATGTCCTTTTTGACAGCCGGCATACCTGGCGTCCACGTTTCCTGTGCCCGGGCTGCTCCCAGCGAGACCTGAGGTTGCTATACAAGTGCCGCAAGCCTCCAGTTTCGCATTCGCCGACGTCTTACCCGATCTGTTACGACCGCCGAGAATAATGCAGGTGGGCTGGAGCAAAGAGTTCAGACCTCAGGCGGCAGAGACGCGCTTGCTCTGCGCATGTTTCGCCTGATCTTCGGCTTCGTTTTGAAGGTCACGAGCGGAGAGCGGCAGGCCCAAACGACGGCTCTCGGCCATCGCTTCGCGGCCGATCTGCTTCAGGGCTTTCTTGTTTTCGTCAAACTTCTTCAAGAGCATTTGCGGTCGCCTACAGAAAGGATATAGCGCAGAGCAACCCCGTCCGCAAATCATGGCTTTGCCGTTTGAAGGGACGCTCCCAAAGAGCACAAATCAGGCGCCAAATGAAGGCGCCAGGCGACGCCATCGAAAGTTGCAGGTCTGCTCTTTGCGCGTGTACAACGAGGACGGTACCTTTTTGAATCCGTCGCACCGGAAGGATGATCACGCCATGACAGACGAAGTTGTCGACCTTTCGAAAACGCTGGTTTGGACTGTTGGAATGATCACGCAAGCCGGTCCTGATGAACGTGAGAGAGTAGCCAATGCTTATCGCGAAGCGCGGGACCTGGTTGAGCAGATCCCCAAATCCGAGGAAGGCGCACGGCCTCGTATTGTCGCTTGCTTCCATCGCTCGGATAAATACCGCGCTGTCGAAGATATAGCCTGCGTTGGCTGGATCCTGACGGCGATCGAGGAACGCGTCAATGAAGGCGACCTTCCCGATTGGCGAAAGCTTCGTAAGGTCGTGAAGAACGCGGTGAAGCTCCTGTCGGCCCCTGCCCCGACACTGCACTGAATGCAGTCAGGTCCGGCACACATCCGATGGTTAGACATCGCTTTTGGCTTGGTGATGCGGAACGGTCTTGGCGGGGTAAGTCGGTCCCGGCTTCCGCTTCGCGGCGCTATGCTAAGCCTCCTGCGGCTTCCCTTCTTCCGTCAAAACCGTGTCGAGAATTCCCGCTTTCCCGCCCCTGAAGGAGGGGCGGCGCTATGCTGAAAGCTCCGATGTTCTTCATTGTCTTCCTCGGATCTCGGACTGGCGCCGATCGATCCGAGCGGTGTCTTCGCCAGATGGGGGGAAGGACGCCGCATGAGCGCCAGCTGTTCGCCAAAGGCGGCCGGCGCGCGGTGGAAACCAGAGCCAACCCATTGAGTGCAAGTTATGGCGCGGCTTTCGCCGCGCCATTCCCTTTCTGCTTCTCGATCGTCCGGGGCTCCATGGCAAGCACAAGATCATGCACCATCTTCAAGGTCGTATCGTCGAGCTTTTTCAGGTGGTCGACCGTTTCCTCCATCAGCTGGTCTCTCAGGGCTTCGCGTGACTCGGCTTTGGAGTGAGAGGGCTGTTCGTTGACTAGAGGATCGAAGAACTCTTCCGGAGTAACATCGAGGACCTCGAACACGTGGAGCAGGCGTCCGACTGTCATCAAGGAGGAGGCGTTTTCGTAGCGGGCGTAGGTAGCCTCCTTCACCCCTAGCAGCATAGCCACTTTGGCTTGCGCAAGTTGTCGATCGGTTCGCAGGTCACGCAGCCTTTGCGCGACAAGCAGATCCAGTTGCCTGAGATCGATGATCTTTCCGTCGAGCCGTTTGCGATAAACCGGATGATCTTTGTTTGGATCGTCAACGCGTTCAAGTCCGAGATAGTTTACCCACTGCTCGAGTCCGAAACCTGCCATTGCCACCAACCACACTGGAAAATAATCGTTATTCCTCCGGGACAATTAAAGATGGTGCCTCGAAAGTCTACCCCGGATCGCTGCTTTGGCGCATCGCTTTGCGACCCCGCTCTATGCCTTCGGCACGGAGCCAGCAGGCACTGTCTCCGCCCATTCGGGTGACGATCGGTTGCGCTGCGGCTTCGCCTTCCATCACATGCATCTTGGGCAAAAATCGGTTCGGAACATTTACAGCTTCGCCCGATCGACCGATATTGCCGGCTGATCAGGTCAGGTCGTGGCAGATCTCTAGCCCTTTTCTGTCATGTGCCTGCGGAGGCCGCCCTGCCTCGTATCTGGGCGGTCTCCACTCTCCCAAAGCCTCCTTCACATTCATCAGCATCAGGAGGATTTGTCCGGTCCACGTCACGATGAAGCAGTGACGCCGGAGGCGTCCTGTCTGTCTCCTCGATGAGGGAAAGAGGAGCGCCGCCCCCTCTCCCTCACAAGGGGAAAAAACGGTCTCCCCGTCCTTCCTTCGCGCAGCCTTGCGGCCGCGCTTACGTGCAGGAGCGCCGCTGACGCGCCGCCCCTTCGGCTTTGCCTCGGGCGGGCGAACCCCCTCCGTTTTTATCCCCTTGCCACCCTCTCCCCCGCTGCTCCGCGCGAACTCGGGAACAGGAGCGGGGCTCCTGCCCACGAGGGGCATGAGAAGACCGCTTCGCGGAATTGGAGAAAGGGTGAGAACTATGGCCACAAACGCAAACGTTTACCTGCTGGACCCGGAAGTCGGGACCATTCAAGCTGCCGAGGTCGCAGCACCTAGCGCATTCTCTCAGACCTACGGGCTGATTGGATGCCAGCTTGTCGAGGTGGTGCCATTCGACACGAACCACGTTCTTATCGTCGATGAGGAGGGTTTGCGGGACGGCTTGACCGCCTTCACCGTCTTTGACGGCTACCCGCAGCCATTGGCTGGAAAGATCGTTCTTGCCAGCCTGGACGGCGCGCATGTCCTACCGCCGCAGATCAGCATTGAGGAAGCAGCGGCCCGCCTGAACGTCTGCAAGCCGGTTCTTGATCCGGTCTTTGCCAATGCAGACGAGCATTCCCCCAATGGGGTCATTCTGGGCGGCGCCTTGATCGGGTTCCAGACCCGTATCACCCGCACTCACCCAACCGTCATGGCGGGGGTAGTCCGATGATCATCGCTGTTGTCGAGGACCGCACCCTGTCCATTCTCGCCGGAACCTTTGCCGCGACCATCGCGGCGAAGGACATCGAACATAGCTTCCATGCCCTTACTCATTTTCCGGAGCGGCGCACCCTTTCCGAACTCGAAGGGCTGGCAGAGCGTCTGAACGGCTTTGCCGCCTACATGGTGGAGCTGTGGGAGCAAGCAAAACTCCCCCTGCCGGATGCTGAACTAGAGGCCTTTGCCCGTCGTCATGTCGAGATCACCGCCAAGTATTGGGCAGCGGAAGGCCGTTGCATGAACTGGTTCATCACCGGACCTGCCCGCTTTCCCGTCGCCCGCAATGAAAAGCGGATGCGAGTTTCAGACGCCCGCCGTGCTGACATCTCAGCCCATATCGCGACTGCGAAAAAAGCAGTGAAGCGCAAGGCGTTCCCCCACGGGAGCGATGACGAGCCGATCCGAGCCAGTGACCCGGCAGCCATGCAGCGCATCGCCTCGCGGATCGAAGACCTGGCACTGTCCATCGACCGGATGAAACGGGCGAATGTCATCATTCGCCGGATGGAGAAGGATCAGGCGAGCGAAGCCGACATTCTGGCCCGTGTGGTGGCCGAAACCGGCATGGACGAGGAGAGGGCATCGCGTGGCGTTACCCTTGCCCCGTGGCAGAACCGACGCGGCTTTTCCACCACCAACACCCGCGCCGAACTGCGCCGTATGCAAACCCGCCATGCATCGCTTGCTGCGATGAAGAAGCGCGGCGACCGCGCCGAGGACGTCGAGACGGAGGCAGGAGCCGTCACGGTCAAGGAAAATACCGACATGGCCCGCATTCAGTTGCTCTTTCCTGGCAAGCCGGACGAACAGACGCGGCGCACCCTGAAATCTCACGGGTTCCGCTGGTCCCCTTCGCAGGGGGCTTGGCAGCGCAACTTGAACGAGGCCGGGCGCTATGCGGCCAAGTGCGTCTTGAAATCGATCAGCGGCGACAGCGCCGCTTGATCAGCTCCGGAGAACAGAGGATCCCCACATGAATGAGCAGATTTTTACAGTCATGGAGTTTTCCGGCCGAGGCGACGCCATGTTCGGCGGCAGTGCCGCCGACTGGAGCCTATACACCCAAGAAGACGGCTCAAACGCTTTCATGAGTGCCGCCGACGCGCAGCGCCGCCAGCTGGTGAAAGCCTATTTCCCGACCAAGAAGGAGGCAAGTGAGGCCGGAGAGGCAGCCAGTCAGCGCAAGGCCCTGATTTCGGCCTTGCCTGTTCGGCGCGTTGACGAGATCCCCTATGCGCAATTGCGCTGGATTGTCGGAAACATGCACGTTGGGACCAGCGATGACGACTTGAAAGCCGACATCAAGGGACGCGCGAAGTCGGGCATGACCGAGAATCCCGACCTTCTGGCGCAGGCGTGCGCCTATGCACTGGCAAGCCACCGAGCCAATCAGGGCTTGGTTGCTCATTTCCGGCTTTAGGAGGCGAGGCATAAAAAGCAACGGCCAGCGCCGAAGCGTTGAGGTCTTCGACACGCCCTCCGGTCTAGGAGGGAGCCACACGGTTGAGGTGGTCGAGGACCTTGGAAACAATAAGGTCAAGGTGCGGGTCTGGTATGGACGCGCCACCGCGACAGGTTGGGAAGCGTGGAAGGATTGGGACGGCTACCGCTTTGAGACCGACCGCGCCAGGCTAACCAACAAGCGGTCAATGCCGCTGTTCAAATAGGACCTGGGCCGCATTTCGATGCGGCCCGACATCAGGAGGGACACCATTGAGCCGCTACACCGTGACCGTGAAAACCGAGGAAGAGACCGACGAGAACGCCGTAATCGGCTATGATCCGCCGTTGCGCACCTTCTTTCTGCAGGCATTTCCCGACGAGGAAACCGACGAATATGCCCTGTGGTTCGGGACGCTTCTTGAGCAGCACCCAAGCCTTGAATCGATCATCGAGAGCGCGCGCCGGTTTGGCTATGAGATCGAAGGGCTGTCACAGAACGCCATCGTCGCGATGACAAAGGAAGCAGGAAGGCCGCCGCCGCCAAGCCTTGGCGAGCGGTTAGGGCTGGTACGCTGACAATTGTTGGATGCATTTTTGCGGGGCTGGTTCGGAAGAACTGGCCCCGTAGCCATTTTGGCCGTTGCGAACCTGGCCGCATCGAGCGGGCTGCGGTCCGCCCGAAGGGAGCCCATGCCCCTCCCCTCGGCTCCCCTCCCGCCCGATTGCTGCCGCTGAAGCGAGGCCGGGATCGGAACGTCAGGGGCGTCCACGAGCGCCAGAGTTCTCAGAAATCGACTTCAGCTCTTGGAAAGATAATGAGCTCCTGGTCGCGATCAGATAACCGGCCAGATAGGTCAGCTTCAGATATGCTTCACCGTCGCCTCTTGGCTCATAATTGATGATTGCCAAGCGGCTCGCCTTCGCCTTTTTTCCCCCTTGAACTGCCGCTGAATGCTGATCAATCAGCTCACGAAGCGAGGGTTTTTCTCCTGTCGCACCAGCTGCGATCTCCGTTCCCACTTTGTTTGACGTGGACAATGCCGGAGCCGTTTTGGTGCATCGAGCGGCAATTGCTTCACGGGACGAACGCGAACTGGATGACGACAGTAGCATGGCGGATGCCTCACCGATCTAGTTGCATTGGGGATCGTCTCAGACCATCAAATCGTCCACAACGCACGATAGGATACGAAACAAGACGAAATCTTGGGCTGTAAGTCATTGGAAAAAAACGGTAAGATTTTTGTTCCACCGCCGGCGGATGGAAGCGATTTCAAGGAACTGTTCAAGAAAATGGCTGCTGCGGGTGCCGGACGCCTGTTGGGTGAAGACGGTTTTCCCCAAGGCCCGTGGACGCCGGAGCTGCTGGCGGATGCCATCTCAAAGATCGACGCCAACCGTGTCGGAGTGGATCTTCGCACCGTCCAGCTCTGGTTTCAGGAGAATGACAAAGGCATCAGCCCGGCCAACATTCGCTGGCTGGCACGCATCTTCGGTTGCGACGATCGCGAGGCGACGAAAGATTGGCTGAATGAGCTCAGCTCGGCCCAAGCGCGCCTGACCGCCAGGCGGCGAGATCAAAAGAAGACCGGTGGCTCGACTGCGACTGCCCTGCGTGTGCCTGACACGTCAGCGCCAGAAAAAAACCAGGTTCCTCTAACGCCCGTCGTCTCGGTGGACCTTCAAACCATGCCAGCGGAGCGGCCAAGGGGTTTGGCAATCAAGACCGAGGCGATTTTCTCGCATGGATCACATCTGAACTTGCCGGCCTGGATCTTCGCCGGTTCGTCCGCCCTCGGATTCCTCTCTTACATTTTGGGGATCCACAGCATCACCTATGTGCGCTCGGATGGTATCGAGAAGCAGGTTGGCTTCCTCTGGGCACCGAATTGGACCTTCCTGTTCATGGTGCTGTTGCCACTGTTTTTCGCCGTCGTCATCGAGCTTCTGGGTTTCTGGAAGCATGATGGCCGGCTCAGGCTACTGGCGGAGGCTGATCGTGTTAGAAGCGGCGACGCCTGGACGCTACATTTGCAGGCCAACTCACAGACCTATTGGGCAGTTTTCCTGATCTGCATATTATTCGCGGGCGTGGTGCAATGGATCGGCGTGCAGCTTATCCCTCTGCTTGAGCAAGCGCAGGATTTTGCCCCAAGCTGGGGGACGATCGGTATCATCAGGCCGGATATCCTATCGACGCCGGCGGCAATCGTATTTACCGCCCTTGCCTATCTCTACATGTCCACAAGCTTCTACCTGCTGTTCGCTGGCCTGATCCTGCTGCATACGATCATCCATGATCTATGGAAGCTTAAACGCGGAACTGAACTCCTTGGCGAGCAGAGAGCCTGGCCGGACACCAGTGAAATCGGTCTGCGGATCATGCGCGGGGTCTTCAGATGTTCCGTGCTCGTCGTCCTTGCTGCCATCTGCATGAAGGCACAAAGTGCCTATCTTGCATCGCAGGGCCCGGATTTCGTGACATGGCTGGTCCGCGATGTCTGGGCTGCGCTGGCAGATTACGACGATGGAGATAGGACCTTCGATTACATCATGCCCACACACTACAGCAGCTTGCTCGTCGTGCTTTCGACCTGCAGCGTCTTTGTGTATGGAGCAATCCGCTTGGGGGATGATAGGCGGCTTCGTTCCCCCCTGTGGAAGATGTCTGCGGTGATCGGTTTGCTTTTCGTCTCATACATGTTGATCGACGCGTTCGATGGTTTCTCTGTTTTGCTAATCGTTACCGCACTCATTGCGACCTATGGTCTATTCGATCCGGCGTTTGAGCCAGCTTGGCGTGCCCGTGAGATAAGAGGCGACAGCCGTGTTTCATAATTGGCTGGATCGTTGGGACGAGGGTCGCGCACAGCGCGGCGAAGAGGCCAAGAAGATCACGGACTTCATTCTGGACGCCGATCGTGCATTTCCCGGCATGGGGGCGGCTGAAACGGTAGAGGAGTTTTGCGTTCTCGCGGAAACGGCCGCCGCTGACCCGGACTTTTTTGAGCCGCCTGATGCGAGCGATCATAGCTTCGAGCTGCGGAATGGCTGGCTGACATTCCCTTCGGACGTTTCAACCGATGTTGCTGAAAACAACATCGTGTGGGCCAGGATCACGGAGAGCGGAAAACGCGATCAGGCAGTCGTGATCTTCCATCACTGGAACGCGACCAGTCGGAACCGGCAGATCGCCGGGTTCCTTTCCTGGCAGGGGATCACGGTTATTGAGATCGCCATGCCCTACCACTTGGAACGCAAGCGGCCCGGATCGCTCTATGCCGATTACATGCTCAGCGCCAATCTCGGCCGCACGATGCAAGCCGTCAAACAGGCGGTATGGGACGGGCGTAAGCTTATCGGCTGGCTAAAGCGCCAAGGCTATCGGGATGTTTCCGTTCTCGGGATGAGCCTTGGATCTTGGGTTGCAGGATTGGTCGCGGCGTATGAACCCGCCGTCTCGCGGGCGTCTATGTTCCTCACGGCAGGGAGCCTTGCTGAAATGGTATGGACCGGGCGCGCAACCCGCTCGATCCGGACAAGCCTCGAGCCGCATCTTACGCTTGCCCAACTGCAAAGAGCGTGGGCACCGCTCAATCTCGAAAACCAGCCAGACAGGCTGGCGCGGCCAGGCCTCGAACTTCTGGTGATTCTGGCGTCGAGGGATTCGGTTGTTCTGCCGGACCTGTCCGAACGGCTGCTCGGAAGGCTGGAGAACGCCGGAGCCAGAGTGAGCGTGCTGCGGCTGAATTGCGGGCACTACTCTCTTGGGCGGCCACCCTACATCTTGCGAGCCGGATGGAGCTTGAAGCGGTTTCTGTTACGCAAGCGCGGCGCCACTCAGGCTTAGGAGCGATTGAGCGCCGCATCAAGCGGCACCCAACCGCAATGAGGGGAGCCCCCTTCGGCCCCTCCCCTCAAACTTCCCTTCCCCCTCACGACGGAAGCGCCCCGCAAGCTGGGCGGCTCCCTGAGACTTGTTGTCGTTTCCAGCCAGAGCGTCGATGTCAGCTCCCCACCGCTGCAGCATCACGGCGATGGAGATCCGACCTGGCGGCCGGATGGCGATTTGCCGGTTGAAGGCGAAGGCGACGGCCGGGGCTACGAAGGCCGCGTTTTCAGGCCGCTCCTTAGTGGCCGTACGCAATCTAATCCTGCGCACGATACGGCAGGCCCCGCCTTAGCGTGCAACCCTAAAGGGTTCTCCCCTCCGCTTCGCTCTGTTGCGATCGCTACGCGATGCACTCGGCGGTTCCAGCCGTATTCGAGCTTCGCGATTACGCACAACCACTAAGGAGGAACCTCTGATGAAAACGCTCGTAACCTTCTGCCAGAAAACCGGCCGTCGCCTTCGCCAGTTTATCAACCGGCAAATCGCGAAGTTGTCCCATAAGGCCCAACTTCGGTTCTCCATCGCCGTGATGCTTCCGCTCCTCGCCAAGGTCGAGTTCAGCTATCAAGTCGAGTTCAACGGCAAGGCCGGAAACGACAACAAGCCTCAGTGAGGTACGGCCGCACCCTGCCCCGCAGGGTACGGCCTATCATGGAATAGAACGCCCGGCGCAGACGCATGGAAGTGCAGCGCTCAAGCAGGACGAGTGGCAGGAGTTCCGATATTGCGCTATGAGGCCTTTATGTCCGGTGTCGAGGATCTGCCTCTGGGCAGGCGTAATGGTCCGAAAGCCGGGTCTGCGGTCTGATCCCCAAAAAAGACCCGCCGTAAGTGGCGGGTCAAAAGCCGCTCCTGGGAGTCCCAAGCGGCGGGGGCTGCATCAGTTTCGGTCCAAGCTCGGCTCGCCTCTGCCTCCCAAAGCTTGGCATGGCCAGACACACCATAGCGAGCAGTCTGCTTGATGCAATGCTCAAATACAATGGATCGTCCAAGAGCAAGGTACTGGCAGGGGTGGCGATATTCCGCAGCAGTTGTTGGATGCTCGCGGCTATTAAGGCTAGTACGCTTGCTGAGGAAGAACCAGATGGCCAGCAAGTCCACTGTTGCCGTGATCCCGGGGTAAGGCGCTGCGAGCCTTACCTCGTGCTAGTTGTGTCCGGCGGTGATGTGAGAGGTGTCCTCGACAATCTTTACGTCTGCATCGGGCTCATCAAACACAACCAAACCGAGTTTGAGCAGCTGAATACAGCAAACTACCGACAATCCACACAAAAAGACGGTTCGCCACTTCATGCTCAGCCCCACCAGAGATGGAATCCCCTCAGAAACCGACGGCCGCTACAGGCTCTGTAGGCCTGCTGGCCTCGGCAATTAGGTCAATAAACGGCACTGGGATTCCCAAATAGTATCCCTGCAACGTATCGCAGCCGAGCAGCCGCAAGATCTCTAGCTGCGTTGCGGTCTCGACGCCTTCGGCAACAACGGTGTGCCCAAGGCCGTGAGCCATCGAAACTATCGCCGACACAATGATCCGGCTATCGTGATTCGTCACAATGTCAGAGATGAGCGAACGATCGATCTTGAGGCTGTCATAGGGGAGCTTGGACAGCTGGGCCAGGTTGGAAAATCCCATCCCGAAGTCATCGATGGACAGTTTGAAACCGGCGCTTTTCAGAGCGAGCAGATGTTTTCTCGCCTTCTCAACATCTAACATCGCGACAGCTTCCGTGACCTCCAGCTCGAAATTACTAGGCGCGACACCGAGCGACTTCACATAGTCGGTGAGCCGATCGGCAAACTCATCATCCGCGAATTGAGTTGGACACACGTTGACTGCAACGCGGCACGAAATTCCCGATGCACGAAGTTTTGGGATATCGGTCGCGACAATCGACATCACCTTGCGTCCAATCCGCTCCAGCCCATCACCCGTCCCTACGACATCAAGGAAGCTTCCGGGATACAACAGGCCCCGCGTTGGATGCGCCCACCTCACCAGCGCTTCATAACCTTCGACACTATTTGAGGCGAGATTGATCTTGGGTTGATAGTGGACAATGATTTCGTCGTTGGCGATCGCATGGAGGAAGTCACGTTCAAGCTCGCAGCGATCAGTCGCCCTATCTCGCATTTGATCATCAAAAAACGCGTAGGTTCCTCGACCGCGGCTCTTCGCCTCGTACATAGCCATGTCGGCGTACTTGAGGGTGTCAGCAGCATCAACGGCTTCGTCGCCAAGCACGGCAATACCAACACTCGCGCCAATCTGAACTTGTCGTTCGCCGATCACAAACGGCTCAGCGAGTGATCGAATGATCTGCTGAGCTATGTCCGTAACGTCTTTGTCCCCTGCGCTACCTGTCACCAGCACAACGAATTCGTCACCGGCAAATCGAAACAGAAGTCGACATCCGGCCGATTCCAAATTGACACTCTCTGGAGTGAGACATCGGTTCATCCCATCCAGAGTGATTTCAAGGCCGTCCACCATCATTCTGGTCGCAGCCATCTGAAGCAAAGTGTCACCGACCTGATGACCATAGAGGTCATTGACTTGTTTGAACCGGTCGAGGTCGATGAACAGCACATGACCCTTGAGATCAGGATTCCGGTCGATGATCTCGCTCAGTACTGCGCGGTTGGGAAGACCGGTAACACCGTCTTCATAGGCCAATGTGTTGATCTTGGACACATTATCATTGAGGCGCGCCACCATCTTGCGAAAGCTCTCGGCCAAGCCGCCGACTTCACAGTTGCAGTCCACAGTGACAACAGCGCTATAGTCGCCTGAGGCAATAGCCTCCGTACTGGCTTTCAGGTTCTGAATTGGCCGAGTGAGCCGACCAGTCATATAATATGTAAACCCCGAAGCGGCAGCTATCGAAGCTACCAGCTTAATGTAGCCCAAAGTCGTCAACGTGTGGGTGAAATCGCTTCCGGCTTCCAGCAAGTAGAACACGAGTGCTGCAACAATCGAGCAAAAAGTCCCAATCATCAGGGTGAACCGTACGCGTAGGCTGTTCAAGCCACGACCAAGAATGCGTCCTGTGATCAGCTCGGTATCAACTTCCATGACTGCAACCTTCATTGCCGGAATGCGGACGCGGACCAGATCGAGCTGGCCCGCGACTATTATGAACGGAGGACTTTAAAAATCCTCCCACGCCTCGGATTTCACTGCAGCATTCCCTCTGACGGCGGTGGCAACACGATTCATTAGTCGGCGTGCAGGTGATGTGTTTGCCGGGGGCATCGAGGAACGTTCCGCTGGCATGGACTTGTTTTGCGAGTTTCCGATTTCGAAAAGTCCGATGAGCTGGAATAAAGCTTCTGCTTCCTTGGCCAACGAATGGCTGGCTGCAGTCGATTCCTCGACCATCGCAGCATTCTGCTGCGTGCCTTGGTCCATTGTATTGACGGCTGTATTGATTTCCTTCAGCCCCGTCGCTTGCTCCTTGGCGCCCTCGACGATTGCGGTAACATTGACGCTGACCGCCTGAACCTGAGACACGATATGCTCAAGCGCCCTGCCCGTTTCTGTGACGAGATGTACGCCGTTCTCCACCTGCTCGCCAGACTTCGAGATCAAAGTCTTGATTTCTTTCGCCGCGGAGGCGGATCGCTGAGCAAGTTCTCGCACCTCCTGGGCGACGACAGCAAAGCCCTTGCCAGCCTCACCAGCGCGCGCCGCCTCGACCCCAGCGTTGAGCGCCAGCAGGTTCGTCTGGAAGGCGATCTCGTCGATTACACCGATAATGCTTGAGATTTCGCGCGACGAGGATTCAATCTCCTGCATTGCATGAACAGCACGATTGACGATCTCTCCGGAGCGCTCGGCAGACTGCCGTGTTTCTTGGACCTGCTTTCCAGCTTCTTCGGCGCGGCGACTGGAATCGGAGACCGTTGTGGTGATCTGCTCAAGCGCTGCTGCAGTTTCCTCTACAGATGCCGCTTGCTGTTCCGTTCGCTTTGAAAGGTCGTCGGCCGCCGCGCGGATCTGATTGGAGCCGGCCGCGATGGCTTGCGCATTTTGGCCGACCCGGCGCATCGCATCCTCGAGCTTAGCAACGGCTTCGTTGAAGTCTAAGCGAACCTGATCCAGTCGCTCTGAAAAGACGGCATCTATCCGGTAATTCAGTTTGCCATTTGAGAGCTCGTTGAGGGCGTGGCCGATGCTCTCAACGGCGAACCGCACTTCTGCGGCTTCGCGAGCCTGCTGCTGCTCACGCTCGAGACGCTCCTGCTCGCTGAGTGAACGATTTGCCTCAGCTTCCTGTTCAAGGCGCACACGTTCTTGGGCATTGTCTCGGAATATGGCAACGGTGGAGGCCATCTTGCCGATTTCGTCCCGACGGCCCTGGCCGTAGATTTGGACTTGAAGGTTTCCATTCGCGAGATCGGACATCGCCGCGGTGATGGAGTTCACGGGGCGAATTACGCCTCTCAATACGGTCCAAGTGGAGAATGCGGCAACAGCGGCCCCGAAGACCGTGAGTATCGTCATGCCGGCTGTCAAAAGCGATGCCAGCTCATTGCCTTTAGCGAGGTCCTGCTTTGAGACCTCGATCTGCAGATCGATCAGTTTCGAGATATCGGTGCCGAGGGGATCAATAGTCGGGTAGAGCCTCTGCTCAACGAATTCTGAGAGCGCAGCACTGTCGCGGGAAACCAGAATCTGTCTCAGCAACTGCACTCCGTCGTTTGCCTCTCCCTTGACCTGCACGAAGTGATCGGCAATTTGCTTCTCTTCTGCGGTCAGCACCGTCGATGTGTACTCCTTCCAGTGCGTATCGATGGAGGCCAGCGCCGCGTCTATATTACTCAAGCCATCTTGAGGAGAGAGCGCGCCAGATCTCACCTTGTGAGCGCTATCAACAATATTGACGGCATAGCCATCGCCGATCCGCTTCAGTTGCTCCATTGGCAACACCCTGTCGGCAACGATCGAGTTGGCGATTTCCGCTTCCTTTTTAAGGGCGTAAAAGCTGAAACCCGTGATGGTTATCAATGCTGCGGTGAGCAACGAAATGCATGCAAGAAGCTTGACCCTGATGGTCATAATGATCCCTTCCCAACGAATGTCCCCGTCGACATTTCAAATGCGGCAAGCCGCATTTGAGGTGAGGCCCATCGAAGAAGCGTTTTTAACGACTTCGGACGGAGCACAGTCACCGAATGCGATATTTAAGGGCCACTTGTTTACGCTTCGCTAATTTCGTGGTTTCTTTTGCACGAAGCGTGGGCAAACGCCCAAAAAAAAGCCAAGCGCGTCTATGCCGTACACCGCACTGCTGCGTCCGCACTGGGATGCCTTGTCCAGCCTTCGGAGTTCTAGCGAAACGCCAGCCGGTCAGATATCCCTGCAAAAGCTCGTAGCCAGCATCGCGCCCAAGACTTGCCTGTCGCTCTGTCTCTCTATCTTCGTCAGGGACTGGGATAGCGGCCGCTATCGACATGTTGAATCAAGTTGAAATGGAGAGCTGCTCGAGGAGCGGAGCGCTCATCACTCGGAGCGCAGCGGGCAGATCCGTCGTGTTATAACCTGTATCAGAAGACGGAGAACCGGCGTCGCCGGTTCGCATCCGAAAGGAGCGGCCAGGGTCGGCCGCCCATCTACCCTGCCCTGTACCGCTCTTACGATAGGTCGCCGATCGCGCCAATGGGCAAGCGCGCAAGCGCTGTCGCTCGTCAGGAAAAACGGCTTTCGCCGTCAGGCCGGCAAACCTTCCGTTTTTCCTTCCTCCCGCCCCATGACCCGATCCGCGTCCTAACGGGAGCGGGCTCAAGCCCTCCCCCTTCGTTCCGCCGGATGTGGGGGCACATCCTTCGAAAACGAAGGCAGAGGCTTCGCCCACTAGCGGGGCTTGCTCCCAAGGGAAACGGGAAAAACTGGAGCAAGGAACCATGAGCGACATCATCGCGGTAGCACTGAACAAGCTGAACGCAGACCCCAAAAACGTCCGCAAGACCTACACCAAGGAGAGCATCGAGAGCCTGTCGGCGTCCATTCTCGCCAATGGCATTATTCAAAACCTTGTGGTGCGCAAAGCTCCCAAAGGCCGATACCTCGTGACGGCCGGCGGTCGCCGCCTCGCAGCCCTCAATCTTCTCGCCGAACGCGGCGAGATCGGGGCCGACTACGCCGTGAACGTCATTGTCCGGGAGGCGGGTGACGCAACGGAGTTAAGCCTGACCGAGAACGTCATGCGGGAGGCCATGCACCCGGCGGACCAGTTCGAGGCATTCAAAGCGTTGTTCGATGAGGGCAAGTCCATCAAGGACATCGCCGCCCGTTTCGGGACAACCGAAATCATCGTCAACCGCCGCCTTGCGCTGGCGAAGGTTTCCCCGGTCCTGTTCGCGGCGTTCCGCGCCGAGAATATGACCTTTGAGCAGCTTGCCGCCTTTACCATCACCGACGATCACGCTCGACAGGAAGAGGTTTGGAATGCCCTCCCCTCATGGGATCGCAGCGCCAACACAATCAAGCGCCGTCTCGTCGTGGATGAAGTCCCCGCAAGCGACAAGCGGCTCGCGCTGATCGGCGGATTAGAGGTTTATGAGGCGGCTGGCGGTCCAGTGCGCCGCGACCTGTTTGCCGAGCAGGGAGGGGGCTTTGCATGCGATAGCGGCTTGCTTGAAAAGCTGGTTGCCGAGAAGTTGGAGGCCGAGGCCGAAACCGTGAAGGCCGAAGGCTGGAAATGGGTAGAGTGGTGCCCTCAGCAGCCGGATAACATCTACCAGATGGCTCGGGTTTACCCGCAGCGCATAGACCTCAACGACGAGGATCAAGCCAAGCTTGACGCGCTGACTGAGCGCTATGACGAATTGGCGGCGCAGATCGATGCGGATCAGGAGGATGAAGGTGCAGAGGCCGCCTTGTCCGCCGTCGAGCAGGAAATCGCCGTCCTGCAGAAGCGTGAAGAAGCCTATCGGAGCGAAGACCTTGCGATTGCAGGGGCAATTGTTACCATCGACCATTGGGGCAAGTTATCGGTGTTGAGAGGCCTTGTCCGAGACGAGGACAAGAAGAAGGCCGAAGCCACAGAACGAAAGCAAGGCGGGGCGACCGAGGACGCTGACGGCGCTTTGAAATCTGCGGCGCTTACTCACTCAGCGGCTTTGATCGAGGACCTGACCGCTCAGAAGACGGCGGCACTTCGTGTCGAGCTGGCGAACAATCCCGAAATCGCGCTTGTGGCAGTCGTCCATGCGATGTTGCTCAAAGTGCAGTATCGGACCGCATGGGGCATTCCCGGCCACCAGAGCGCGCTTGAAATCTCTGTCACTCATGAAGTGCTCGACGGTTCGATGAAGCGTCCCGCCGAGAACAAGGCCCTTGAGGCGTGGGGAAGCCTTGAGGAAAACTACGGGCACCGGCTTCCCGGCGATCCTGCTGACCTTTGGGAATGGCTGATGGATCAATCGCAGAGCGAGTTGTTGCAGCTTCTGGCCTATGCCGCCGCCCATTCCGTCAATGCAGTTGAGAAGAAGTTCAGCAGTCGCAGCCAAGCGCTGGCACATGCCGACCAGATGGGCCGCGCATTGAATGTCGATATGCGGGATTGGTTCGAGACCACGGCGGAAAGCTATTTCAGCCACGTCAACAGGCCGACCATTCAAGCCGTTGTTGCCGAGGTGCGCGGCGAGGATATCGCCGCTGGTGTCGGCAACATGAAGAAGGGCGAGGCTGCGGAGTATGCCGCCAAGTCCATCAAGGACAGCGGGTGGCTTCCGCCTCACGTTCGGATCGCGTCTGACCCCGACGCAGAGGGTGAGGCTGAAACCTCTGAGGAAAAGAGCGAACACTCGTTCCCGATGGCAGCGGAATAATCCCGCCGCTGCTTGTCCCCGGTCACGTCCTCCAGTGTGACCGGCTCCCCTATTCCCGAGGATAAGCCGTGCTCGCTTCCGATCCTGATCCGACCCTTGCCGCCGAAAGCTGCTGTCAGCTAATCAACGCCTACCTGAGCGACCCGGAGCATGTTGATTGGGATGAAGTGCAAAAAGCACTCGATACAGCGCTAAAGGCCTTCGATCTACCGCCGACCTATCTTGAGGATGCTGCTCAGCGCGGCTGAGCCTGCTTCAAGATCGCACTTTAGCGCCCGCCTTGGCATCGAGCCAATGCGGGCGCTTTTGCAGGTGCGTGGGAGGCAGAAACGTATCGGGGGACGGCAGATCAGGCCGCTTGTTGAGAGGAGGCCCTCGCCCCCTCCTCTCAAACTCTCCTCCCCACCCTGTTGAATTTCCCCAACAATAAAGGGGGCTAATTCATACTCTGGAAACGTTCCAATTTTAGGCGCGAAGAGAGGGAAGGCGCGGACAAGCGCGCTAAAAAATTGAAATTTAGGCGCTATTTCAGATGTCAGCTGAACCGGCAAAGCAACGCGGAAATGTGACAACTTGCATCAATTCGGTATCTCAGGTTACTAATCGCAATCGGGCGGAACCTAAACCGATTCCGACTCGCGCATTTTAACAGTTTTTTGGAGATCGCACCCGGCCCAGAAAAGAAAAACCGCTCCCGAATAATCCGGAAGCGGTCTGCAGTTCGAAATATAAAAGCACCATCATTCTCGCAGACCTCCCCTCCGATGTCAACAATCAAAACACCTTTTCGGTGAACGGCGGAGCTTTGTCTGGCCTCTGACAGGAGACGGACGATGGGGGAACCCAGACAACACAAGCGGCCGACAGGTCGCAGAATGACGAAGGAGCGAGCCGAATTCCGGCGACTGGCGCAGTCAACGGAAATCGGATCTGTTACCCGCGGACAGCTTGCTGTGCTCGCTAAGAATCTGATGACGATCGGAATGATCACGACCTCAGAATATGCGTTGCTCGAGGCTATCATAACGACCGCTAAGGCCGATACCTTTGACAAAGGCGGGCGCCCGATTGTCTACAAGTCGAACCGACAGCTGGGGTATGACATCAACAAGTCACCGGGACGCGTAAGCCGAATTCTTTCCCGATTGTACGACCTCGGCCTTGTCACCATGCAGGACAGTGCGAATTTCAAGCGCTACCCGATCCGGGACAGCGAAGGAGATATTGCCGACGCCTGCGGCATTGATCTGCGCGTCCTGATCGCTCGGCACCATGAACTTGATCAGCTGGTGCGCCAGAAGCGGGAAGAGATTCGAGTTCGCGACAACGCAGCGCGTCGCTTCCGGGACGCTCTGCGTGCCGCGAGGTATGCTCTCGCGTCCTCAACCGAACGAGGCGAAGTCATTCTCGGGCGGATCGGGTCCCGTGTTGAGAAGATCGCGGCCTTCATCGGATCAGCTAGGCACGAGCCGGCCCACGCCCTTCGGAAGGCCACAATGCTTTTGGAGTGGCTTGCCGACCGATTGCGCAACGTGAATCGGACCCCTCAAGCTTCCGACATAGATGCAAATATGACATGCACGGATGTCGAAAACGACATGCACATACAGATTACAACCCCGAAGCCTTTTGAAGCTCGTAATGATGAACGGCGTTCGGCTGACGCCGAACAAATCAGTTCGTTAGGGGCTGGCTCCGCCAGCAAGAGGGCTTTTGAAGAAAGCCTGGGGAGCCCTTCGCGCCAAAGCAATAGGCAACTGCAAGTGCGGCCTTCACTTGTGGCGCTGGAAGATGTGTGGCGGGCTACGCCAAGCCTTGCCGAATATGGCTACCAGCCCCCGCGTAGTTGGGCGGACCTGGACCGGATCGCTCCCAAACTTTGCCGCATCGCCGGAGTCTCCGAGGATGCGCGCCAGCGGGCCGTGGAGCGAATGGGGCAGCAGGCGGCCGCTGTTGCTATCGCTCTGACGTTTGAGAAATACACGCGGGCCGAGATCAGCTCGCCGGGCGGGTATTTGCGGGCCATGACCGACCGCGCCGCGAGCGGAGACCTTCATCTGAACCGCTCCGTATTTGGGCTGGCAGCCCGCAACTCAATGGAGGCACACTCGTGATAGAAAATCGCTTGGTTGGAGCCGCGCTGGCCGCGCTTCTGTTCACCGCGTCTTCTGCAGCGGCCGACTATTCAGGCCGAGCGCGGGTGATTGATGCAGACACCTTCAGCATCCGCCAACAGAGGATCCGTATCGCGGCCATTGACGCCTGTGAGCGGGATCAGATGGGCTCCAAAAACGGTGTGATATGGAATTGTGGGATTGAGGCACGTCGCTTCCTCGCCCGCATGATCGATGGCAAGCATGTCCGTTGCGTTGAAATTGATCGAGACCAGTACAAGCGCCTTGTCGGCCAGTGCTTCATCGACAACTCGGATATTGGCCTTGAAATGGTGAAGGCGGGCCAAGCCAGCCTCCTGTTGCGTTATCTGCCAAGATCCCACCCGATCGATCTGGACCAGTATCGCCGCGCCGAGGCAAGAGCCCGAGAGCGAGGCCAAGGCTTGTGGGGCGCTCAGGTTGAATCGCCGTCCTCCTATCGCCGCAGCCATTCCGGCAACTGAACGACTGGCGGCGCTCATATGGGCAAAAGATGGCGAGATCGCATGTTTTGGCGAAACCATCGGTTACCCCAGCCTCTTGTTTCAGGCTGCTGGTTCGGCTGCATTCAGCACAATCCCGCCCTTGACCTGTGCCGATGTCCCATTTGTCGAGGTGACGTATTGCTGCAAGCGCTCAGGCCCCACACCTCCAAAGTGGTTGCTCTTGATGCCCGTTCGCACGGCGACGCGGTTGGCGCAAAGCCGTTCGTCTCCAAATTTTCCCCGCCTTCGGCTTCCTCGCGAAACAAAATTTGTCCCCGTCCAGCCTCCTTCGCTGCGCTCCGGCCTACGGTGCGCACCGCTTTTCGCCGTGCCTTATGAACGATCATCGCAACCACCATAGAGGAGTGATTAACATGAGCATGACCAACTTCATCCAGTTCGACAAAGACGACATCGACAACGCCAAGGGAACCGGCCTCATCTCCACCATCGACCGGGACCTGGACATCAAGGTTACACCTTTCGACTCCACCAACGAAAAGGCTCCGACGCATCGCGTCTATGCCAAGTCACCTCGCGGCCACGATATCGAAGTTGGCGGCATCTGGAAGAAGACCAGCGGAGAAGGGAAGCCGTACTACACCCTCTCCATCAAGCGCCTCGGCTTCAACGCCAACTTGGGCCGTTACCCCGGCCAAGATGACGTGGCACTGCAGGCCATCATCGAATGGGAACCCCGCGATTGATCGCTCTGGGAGGCCCGATCTCTGATCGGGCTCCCACCATAAAAGAGCCGCTTACCCCGCATTCGCTGGATATCCGGCTCTTATTGTGCTAAGTGGAACAGTAACTGGAGGCTCTGCCAATGAACGTTCATGCCCCTCGCCCCGATCGCTCTCCGGAAGCTGTTGCAGCACGGAAGAAGGCTTCAGATCAGGCACGCGCTGCGAATATGCGGCAGGGTTACACCGGTGACCCGGTCTTGGAAGAAGCGAAGGCCCGCTACGTCGCGGGGGACATCACTTCCGAGGAAATGCGCCAAGAGATGCTGGCCCGATTCAAGCGGCCTTGATCATCACCTAGACATTTGTAGCGGCCGCCTGTGAACTCAGGCGGCCTTTTTGCATGAGGTTTCGCTTGGCCCGCGATGATGAAGCCAAAGGCTCCTACACCTATCCCAACACGTCAGGGGATGAGGATTACAAGGATGTTCTGAAGAACAAGCTCAATATCAGGAGCTATTCAGAACTGCGCGAAGCCGAGTACGCGATTACGGACTCAAGGATTACGGAGCTGGCCGAGGGAAAAGGCCCTACCGGTAATCACGACGCAGCGCATCTGAAGGCTCTGCACGGCTACATCTTTCAAGATATCTATGAATGGGCAGGACACACGCGCAATGAAAGTCCTGTCGTCGATGGGCATCGGGTAGAGCCGGTAGGCGGGCTTTCGAAGGGCGATACGACTTTCCTCCCCGGCTCGCGCATCGAAATGGGTCTCAACGAGGCGCTGAGGCCTGCTAGAGACGTTCAGGGCTTGCGAGCCGCGACACCCGAGCAATTCGCCGAGAAGGCCGCTCACGTCCTATCTGAGTTGAACTATGTTCATGCCTTTCGCGAAGGCAATGGAAGGGCAAACGAAGCTCTGGTGGTCTCATTGGGCCGCACCTATGGGCATGATATCGATCTGACCGTCATCACCAAACCTCGCATGATCGAGGCATCCATTGAGACCACGAATGATCCGTCCAGTCCGGCGATGAAGCACCTCATCCAGGATGCAATGGATCCTAACCGCCGCGAGGCGATCCGCAGTGCCATGTCCGATCTTGAGCAGGCTGGCGAGAAACCGTTCGAGCACAATATCCGCACGGCCCGCCAGGGCGAAGTGATCGAAGGCCAGGTTCTCGGCCATGACAATCGAGTTGCGAGCCTCGTGACCGAAAAGGGGATTGTGGCCGTAGATCGTGCTGATCTCCCCGAGCAAATACCTGCTGACGACGAGGAAGTTAGGTTCACCGCAAGATCTGATTTCAAGACTCTGGGTCGGCCGGAACAGGTCCAAGATGCCCATTCGCAGCCAGGTCAGCAAAAGGCCCAAGAGCCTCAGTCGCAGCACATCAATGCCGAGCTTAAGGCTATCGAAGCGCAGCAGCTTGCCGATCGCCAGCGAAACCGCGACCAAGACGACCGAGAGCGCTGATCTGCGGCCCTGTCGCTGCAGTGAGGGCCCGTATCGTCGGCCGGGGTGCCTACGCTCAGCGCCCTCTCCTGTCCGTTGGATGGTTTGACGGACAAACTACGATAGCCCCTCACCCATTCAACCGCTTGCGCGGTCCTACACTCCGTTGCGGCCCTACGGGTGCATGGGCTCGTTTCGCTATCTTCGGATCTTTGCCGTCAACCAACGAACAGGAGACGGCAATGCAGAGCGTAAAGGACACCTACCAGCGGATCACCGACACCATCATCCAGCAGCTCGAGGCCGGCACCAAGCCTTGGATTCGGCCATGGCGCGGAAATGTTCGCAGGTCGGCTACGCCGCTGCGTGCCTCCGGCGAAGCCTATCGCGGCATCAACGTGGTCATGCTTTGGCTCTCCGGGCAACTCGCCGGCTACGACGAAAACACATGGATGACTTACCGGCAGGCTCAGGAGCTTGGCGCTCAGGTCCGCAAGGGCGAACAAGGAACCCTCGTCGTCAAGTACGGCACCTTCACGCCGAAGGATCAGGAGGCGGACGATCGCGCAGTCCCCTATCTCAAGGGCTACGCTGTCTTCAACGTCGAGCAGATCGATAACCTGCCTGACCGCTTCAAGAGCCCGGCCGATGATGTGCCAATGGATGCCGTTCCAGTCCTCGAAAACGTCGAATCCTTCATAGATCGCACTGGCGCGAAGATCACCTACGGCGGCAAGCAGGCTTGTTATCGCCCTGGTCTCGATGACATTCTGATTCCGGATCGGGGGCGGTTCCTCAGCGAGATTCACCTTTACAGCACTGTTCTTCATGAAATTTCTCATTGGAGTGGTGCAAAGGCACGTTTGGGCCGTGACCTGAGTGGGCGGTTCGGCAGTGAGGCCTACGCCATGGAGGAGCTTGTTGCCGAGATCTCAGCCGCGTTCGTCTGCGCCGATCTTGGCATCGAGCATGATCCGCGAGACAACACCGCGACCTACGTTGAAAACTGGCTCAAGGTGCTCAAGCAGGATTCACGTGCAGTCATCACTGCCGCCGCAAAGGCTCAGGCAGCCGCTGACTATCTGCGACAGTTCAGCTCTTCTACAGGCTAGGGGCACTGGCATAACTGTCGGGCCTCATGCGCATCGACCTAAAACTTTACAACTGTAAAGTCGGGCATCCTTGATGCGTTAACTTCTTGTTAACGAAAAACGCCTTGAAGAATCGGAGTCAGTCTGGCATCCCTGACGGAAATGATCTCGTAAAGTGGTCAGAACCGTCAAGAGGATTGAATGTTGCAGCCAGCTTCTCAGAGCGTCAGAGACACTGCGTCGAAGATCGGGGTCTACACCTCGAAACTCTCTGCGGAGCTGAACGATATGCGTGAGGCTGTTTATCCACCCTCTGCGCAGAAAACATTTGGTCGGACATTCTCAACCCTTGACCTAGTGAGGCTACTCAAGGTTCCGGAAAGTACTCTTCGCCAGTTGACGCTGGAAGGGAAGGGGCCTTTGCCCGAGCGTGCAGAAAATAACAGGCGAACCTACACGATAGAACAGGTCAAGGAACTGAGGGCATTCCTGGCCGAACTTCGTCCGGACGAAGCTGGCGAGCTGCTTCCGCATCGTCGCAAAGGGGAAAAGCTTCAGGTAATTGCTACGGCGAATTTTAAAGGTGGTAGTTCCAAGACAACCACTTCTATCCATCTCGCACATTTTCTAGGGCTTCAGGGTTATCGGGTCCTGTGTCTGGATCTTGATCCGCAAGCATCGATGACTGCGCTATTTGGTATTCAGCCCGAGTTCGATCTCGGCGAGAACCAAACAGCCTATGCAGCCATTCGATATGACAATGAGAGGCGGCCGCTCGCTGAAGTGATCCGGCCAACCTATTTCCCGGGTGTCGATCTAGTTCCTGGCAATCTGGAGCTAATGGACTTTGAGTTTGATACCCCGTCCTATCTGACCTCGAAAACCAGAGATGACTTGGGTTTGTTTTTCGAGCGGTTAAGCAGTGCCCTGGCCCGCGTCGATGATCGATACGATATCGTTATCATCGACACCCCACCGTCCCTTGGATACTCGACGCTCGCCGCTCTTTACGCAGCCACGTCCTTAATCATTACCGTTCACCCGGCGATGCTCGACGTTGCATCGTGCAATCAGTTCCTGATCATGATCTCCGATCTATCGGAGGTGCTGGGGCAGTTTGGAGCAAAATTTGAGCATGACTTTTTCCGTTTCCTGCTCACCCGCGTGAACCCGAATGACGGGCCTCAAAAGTATATGTCTGGAGTCATGCGCCGATTGTTTGGTGATGATGTACTGGTTGCGGAGGCGCTCGAATCGACGGCAATCGCCGGTGCAGCGGTAGCGAAGAAGACCCTTTACGAGCTCGAGTCGGGCGAGGTCGGTCGTGAAGCGTTGAAGCGTGCAATTGAGAGCGCTGATCGAGTTAACTCCGAAATCCTCGACCTCGTTCACAAAGTTTGGGGGCGTAGCACATGAAGAAAAGCATCCTTCAGCGAATGGCGGCTGCCGAAAACCGGACAGAATCTACTGTGGTGTCGGACGCGTCTGACAAGCCCTCGCTGGCGCGGCGGCACTCTTCACCGGTCATTTCCAATGTGGGTCGAGCACTGACACAGCTCACCGAAGATAGTGTCATTTCACTCGATCCTGACCGTATCGACCGCTCGCCCTATAGAGATCGCTTTGGCAACGACGAAGATGCGGCCAAAGAGCTCGAGGCGCTTAAGGTTTCTATCGCAAGCGAAGGCCAAAAAATTCCGGTTCTCGTTCGGCCGCATCCGACGAAACCGGATCATTACCAGCTTGCCTACGGTTACCGTCGATGGGCGGCGATCAAGGCCATAATGGCAGAAGCGGATCGCCCGGAGACCATAAAGATTCGAGCGTATGTTCGAGAGCTTTCCGATCGGCAATTGATTGAAGAGCAATCGCTTGAGAATGGTGTTCGGGAAAACTTGACCTGGATCGAGCAGGCAATGTGGGCAGTACAGCTCAAAAGTGCTGGCCTTTCCCATCGCGCCATGTGCCCAATCTTGGGAGCTTCAGAAGCGGCAATATCGCATCTGTTTCGAGTGACGGAGGCGGTTCCCGAAGACATCATTCTTGCGATCGGCAGAGCAAAAGGAGTTGGTCGCCCGAAATGGACCGCATTTGCCGAGTTGCTGAAAGATCCGAGCAGCGCAGCACGTGTTCGCAAGATAATCGACACGGTCGAGTTTCGAGGCGCTGACAGCTCCAGCCGTATTGCCCAAGCGATACGAGCTGCAAGTGCTGCAGCCGACAAAGTGACTGCGGAACCAGCTGAAGAGATTGTTGACTTCGCCGTGGGTGACCGAGTTTTTGGCCGCATGAAGAGTAATTCGGCTGGAACTACGGTCTCAATCCCGAAGCAGGAACGCGCTTTCGCGCGCTGGCTGGCGGACCGAATGCCTGATCTTCTAAGCGAATACAACAATCATTCCGATCCAACTCACCAAGAGGTGTGATCGAGACACTCGTTAATTGGTCAAGAGGAGAGACCGCGACAAAAGAAAAAGGCCCCCAAAACGTTTCCGTCATGGAAGCCTCTCTCAATTCCTAGCAAGATCGAGAATCGCATTTCCATGAATCCCAGTCAAGAGTCTTTGGCATCGTTTTGGTGAGCGGATTTCTTTTGCCTGAAGAAAGGTGAAGGAATATGCAGACGGGAAATGTCACGACGCCCTTTGGGCGGCGGCCGGTTGTGCTTGCTCTTGTAAAGAGGCAGCTTCAGACGTCCGAGACGAAACCAAACCGCCCGGTCGAAAAATGGAAGGTGTTTCGCGACGCCTGTGAGGCCCGTGAACGCCTCGGCCTCCAGGACAGGGCGCTGACTGTGCTGGACGCATTGCTGACATTTTATCCGGAAAGCGAGCTCAACTGCGATAGCGGATTGGTGGTCTTCCCTTCGAACGCCCAGCTTTCTGTCAGAGCGCACGGCATCACTGGAACGACCTTGCGGCGCCATTTGGCTGCCCTGGTCGAAGCCGGGCTCATCCAGCGCAAGGATAGTCCGAACGGCAAGCGCTACGCTCACCGGGACAAGGGTGGCGATATCGAGCAAGCCTTTGGGTTCGATCTTTCTCCACTTTTGGCTCGTGTTGCGGAACTTGCAGCACTGGCACAGGAAGTCGCTGCCGAACGCCTGCAGTTCAGGCGAGCCAAAGAGGCACTGACTATCTGCCGGCGTGATGTGCGCAAGCTGATTTCAGCAGCGATGGAGGAGGGGGCCGACGGCGACTGGGAAGCCATCGAAGACATGTATGTCGGCATTGTCAGCCGACTTCCCCGCAATCCTGACCGTCACCAGGTGGAGGCAATCCTCGACGAGATGCAGCTTTTGCGCACCGAAATCCTCAACCTTCTGGAAAATCAGTTAGATTCTCAAAATATGGACGGCAATGCTGTTCAAAATGGCTGCCACATACAGAATTCAAAACCCGAATCCATCTATGAACTTGAACCTAGCTCTGGAAAAGAGCAGGGCGGAGCCGTCGAGCTGGAAGTAGCACCCAAAGCGGTTGCTCAGCCGTTGGCAAAGCCGGAACAGATGAAGGCGTTCCCGCTGTCGATGGTCCTGAAAGCCTGCCCGCAGATTTCGGACTACGGGCCCGGCGGCACGATCTCCCATTGGCGCGAGCTGATGGGCGCCGCGGTGGTGGTACGATCAATGCTTGGTGTTAGCCCGTCGGCTTACCAGGAGGCTTGCGAGGTGATGGGGCCGGAGAACGCGGCGGTTGCCATGGCTGCAATCTTGGAGAGGGCAGGGCATATCAATTCGGCAGGTGGATATCTCCGCGATCTCACGCGCCGGGCGAGGGGAGGGGAGTTCGGACTGGGACCGATGCTGATGTCGCTGATGCGTGCAAATGCGAACAGCGATCGGAAAACGGGGTGAGGGACGACGCGTTCCTAAATGGCCATCACTTGACGGCCCTTTCCGTTCTTCAATCGTCTGTCGGGGTATCGACCTTGGATGATTTTCGACCTGGTGGCCGGCCAGGGGGACGGCCTTTCCTGCTGACTCTCGCCGCTTTTCTAGTCAGTCGTTGGCGTTCGGCCTCAGCTTTTGCTTCGGCCTCCGCTTCCGCTTTTTGCCGAGCTTCAAGAACATCCTTAGGCGTCAGTTGGCCAACTATACCGATCAAACTGCGTATGGTGTCATGCGGGAGGTCATGAATGAGTCTGAAGAGTTCAACACGATCATCGGCCTCTTCAGGATTTTTACCGTAGAGATGAGGTGCTGCGGCATGAATCATCTGCATCGGCAGGAACCCAAGGAGCTCGGAAAGGTGAATCATTCGAGAGACAGTCAGTCGCGAAATGTTCAGTTCGTAGCGGCTGTAGACCACTCGAGCGAGACCAGCCAGGGTCGCGAAATCACTCTGGGTCAGACCAGTTTTCGCGCGTTCGTCGAGTAGGAATGCGGAAAGTTTTGCGTCGATCTCGCCGAAGCTGACTATGCCGTCGAATCCCTCCTTGCGGTACAAGGGTCTCTGGAAATCTGGATCTGTAGTCTCAACCAGTTCCCTTGATTTGATATAGTCGGATAGATTCCGCACAGTCGGTATTCCCTCAGTCCCCAAATCCGCCTGTGGCAGATATCACGCACCATAACGTGCCATTAAGGCACTGTCATCCTGCGCGCCAGTTACAAAGCCCTAACAAAAGTGGGGGGAATGAATGCCAGGATGCTGATCTCCTCGATATAAAATCCGCAACTCAGGGCGCGTTGTCCATCACCTCAAGATCCAGTGGGAGCATTCCTGTTCACGGCTTTCGCAGCGATCAGGTTCCAGCTGTGGGCGCTGGATTGAAAAACGCCTTCGACCGTTCTTTCTTCGGAGATCCAGCTCAGCTTCACGCGCATTTCGCATGCCAATGAAAGCTGGTCGATGCTGATGCACCTTGTGATCAAAATCTCAGACTTCGGCCCAAATGTCTCAAAGTCCCACATCGCAAACCGGAACAGCTCCCGTTTCGCGTGTTCGTTGGTTGGCCAATCAGCTTGTTTGACCGGCTCGGCTGGAGAAGAACCAATAACAGGCATAGTCCTCTTTATGGACTGAATGTCGATCCCTGCCTTCTCCGCTGTTTCAGGGTTGATCAAGAAGCCAAGGGTGGTGCCCACGGCCACCCCGGCCAGAAATCGAAGGTCGAGGATCAATAACCATTATCCTTCAGGAACTGGTCGATTGCGGCCTTGACGATTACCGTCATTTTTAAGTCGTTGTCAGAGGCTGCTCGCTCCAGGCGCTTCTTGGTGTCGTAATCAAGGGGGCAGTTGACGAAGTGTTTGCTCTCCCGCGCTTTGTTCTGCTTCAGCTCCTGCAGTCGTATTCTGGACGCCTCACGCTCCAATGATTTGTTCGTCGCTCTTTCCCGGCGAGCCTCCGGTGAGGGCAAAATCAAACTTGATCTTGGGGGCACCTGAACGGCTGGTACCTGAGCGGGAGCTTCTTCGACAGCGACCTCGTCCGGTTGATGGCTGACGACCGCGTTTTCTGCTTCGTTGTCTATAGCCGGCTGCGACATTGGATTGGGTACATTCCCCCGGGACCGTCGCGGTGCAACGGGAAAATCAGATATGCTGGAAGTCCCTTTAGCCATCTTACGACCTCTTCTGCTCGTTCGGCAGGAAACGTTCAATTTCTTGCATCAAGGTCATGACCTCGCTCCGGGCCTTTTTGACTGAGTCGCTCAGCTCCAGCATTTGCAGCGTCCCATATCCAAGTCTGATGTCGCGGTATGGGTTTCGCTCATAAAGCTCAGTGTCCAAGAGGTATGAATCATATCCCTGTTCCTGCAAGTTTGCGATGAAGGGGCGTATCAGGCGGTAGGCTTCCAGTGAACGTCCCGGGAGAGTAATCCGGGTTCTGAAGTTGAGATGTGGAATGTTTCGCCCGGTACGATCGCAGGTGTCAGCCACGTCCATTGCTGCCTGGCCGGCAGCAAGGATCTCGTCTTGGTTTGGCTGGATCGGCGTCATAACGATCTGCGAGCCGGCGATGATCGTGTCCCGTAGCACGGTGTCTTGACCGGGCGAGTCGATCAACACGACGTCAAACCCGGCGGTTTCGTTCTCCAGAATATGCTGAAGTGATGCGTTGGTTACCGCCGTGCGAAGCTCAATGCCGTCTGGCCTGTTGTCTTTAGCCTCGGAACGCGACCACCACTCATTCAGGTTTTGCCGGCCATCGGCATCGACCAAGAGCACTTGCTTACCATGAAGCGCATATTCTCCAGCGACCAGGATTACGGCGGTTGTCTTGCCCGCTCCACCCTTGCCGCTTACCAGCGATATGCAGATTGTCATTGCGCGATCCTCTCAGTCTAACGGTTCCCCCGCCCCCTAGCGATCCGACGTGGGTTCAATCGGCACATCAGTATCGTCGTTAAGATCTTCACATCGAAGCAAACCTAACATGCGTTCACACGCAGGTTAAGATCAAAACATGCGTGTGAACGCACGTTTTAGGACATCGATTAAACCACACGAGTTAGTCGTGTGGTTTTAACAAGTGTCTGTGTCGAGTGGTGAACCCCGGAGCCGCGTGAGGCCTCACTTGGCGCTCGCACGGAGGGTGCCAAGGGCGAAGAGCGAAGCGTCCCTTTCGCCTGAGTACGAGGGACAGACAAAGGCCTTCAGAAGCGGTTTTGGCGGTGAACCCTGGTGAGCGTTCCAACGGAAAGAGTGCGAAGCGAAGTGGAGCCAGTCGAGAGGTGGAATTTGGTTGAAATTATAAGATAGTGCTTTAGGTTTAGAGTGGCAGGATACGCAAATATGTTTTACATTTTGCATTGCGATCGTGGGACAAGCCCACGATGACGGTCGCAAGGCTCCGGGAAGGCTTAATTGACTGATGGGTGAGGACACGATCGAAGTGCCGACAGCCAAGCAACGCAAGGGGCGTCTCATCAACGTCCGCGTCAGCGATGCAGAGCATTCGGCTATCGAAGAAGTGGCCAAGTCGGCCGGCATGAGTGTGTCTGCTTTTTTCCGTTCGCTGCTCCTCGAGGGTGCTGGCGTTCGACCCATTTTGACTGCTGAAGACAGGTTGATCATGGCCGCGTTGCTCGAAGACATGCGGATGATCGGCATCAATTTGAATCAGGTCGCCCGCTCCCTGAATGCAGGAAAGGGTGTCCATCCGTCAGAGCTGGACATCAACCTTGGCAACGTCCAGCGGATTCAGGCAGCTGTAATGAGTGAGCTGCGGACACTTTCGCGCCGTGCCGGGCATGAGCGCCGAGGCGAGGTGTAGGCCGTGGAGTTCTTTTTCGGCACTTTCACAAGCGAATGGGAGCAAAGGCGCGCGGCGCTATTGCATGAAATGACGCTCGGCGGCCGTGGGAGCGCTGTCGAGGAAGAGCTTGAGAAGAGACTGAAGAATCTGCAGCACCAGGTTGGGATGTCTAAAGGCGGGTCGGGATCTAGGGGAGGGGTAAGGACTTCGGCATTCAACATGTCATCGCCTTCGAGGACGATAACTGCCGGTTCGGGTGCTATGCGATCAATGGACGTTCGTCTTGCGAGCGTTGCCAAAGGGAGCCAGCCCGCCGTGGTCAAACTGGCTTCTTACGGTGGTGGCGCCCGCGTCGGCTCGATGCTCAACTATGTTTCCAGAGGGGGGGAGCTGAAGGTTGAGAACGAGAACGGCGAGACGTTGCGTGGCCGTGAGGAGCTGGCGCGTCTCCGTGGCGATTGGGATCACCTTTTCCAAAACAGGACCGAGAGCCGCGATATCGGCGCGTTTAGCGTCGAGGTGAGCGTTTCCGGCGGCTCGAACCCGCATGAGCAGGTGCGGGACATTCTCAGCAGTGGCTTTGGTGATCGACGGTACGCTTACTCTGTCGAAACCCGAAACGATGGATCGCTGAAGGTCGAGGGCTATGTTGTGTTGCGCAGCGGGCAGGGCGAGCGGCTGACGGCTGACGCGAAGGCGGCCGCCATCGTTCAGGAGCGTTTCCACGCCAGCGCCGTTGCGAAAGAGGCCCCCGCGGCTTTCTCGTTCACAGGCTATGGCAACGGCGTGGAATTTGGCGCTGCCAAGTTGCGAGACCTGATCGCGCAGCGGAACGACGTTCGAGACGAACAGGGACGTTCGATTGCCGATGACAAGGCTGCGGGCGACCTGGTGCAAAAGGAATGGCGGGATGAGCTGCACAGCCGCAAGAGCCGTGACGTGATGCACGTGATCATGTCGGCGCGTGCCGGCACGGATGCTGTCGCTTTCGAAGGAGCTGTTCGCGACTTCCTGGCTGAGCAGTTTGCGGGCCATCGGTACGTTTTCGCTATGCACGATCCGGAGAGCGATCCGAAAGAAGCAGGGGAGGGGGGCAAGCGGCCCCATGTTCATGCTCATGCCATCGTTACCATGCGTTCGGAATCGGGCGACCGGATCGAGACGACTCCGGCCACCTTCCGGCAATGGCGTGTGGTCATGGCCGAGAAGGCGCGTGACCACGGCATCAATATGGAAATGACCGATCGGCGAGAGTTCGCCACGCCGCCAGCCTTTACGCGGAATCAGGTGCGCGCCGTCAAGCATGACGGTCGAACCGAGCATGTCGGCACCAGCGATCCGGCGCAGGCGCGATATGACGCAAAGCGAGCTGGTCGGCGCGTGGTGGCGACGAGCCAGAGAAGCCGCCAATACATCCTAAAGGCGCAGGAGACCTGGCAGAAGATTGCAGTCAACGCCGGCGACACAGTGGTTGCGGCCTACGCCGCTCAGCATCGCTCCTATCTGGAAAACGGCCTTGCCCAAACGGATCAATCGCCTGCTGGTGCAGTCATTCATGCAGATTTCGGCGGTGATTACCGCTCCAATATGGTAGCAATCAGAGACATGTTGTCGGAGGCAAAGGACATGCGCGAGCAGACACGCCCAGAGTTCGAAGCGTACGAGAAGACGGTTGAAACGGCTCTATTCAACCTTCAGCGCAGCGCTCTCCCAGAGGACCGGTCAGGCTTCGAAGAGGTTTCCTCCCTCGCTCGCGAGATCGTCGATCTGCGCAGGCAGATGCTCGAAATGAAGGAGCGTGGGCTTGATGAGCAGGATGGTCGAAACGCTGCTGGCGACGTCTCCAGAGAAAGTGGTGCCGCGCCGGAAAGAACGGCATCTGAGGTGCAAGAGCAGACGAATGCTAACCTCCAGTGGGAGGCAGCTGTTGCCAAGCATGGAGAGGCTGTCGTTGAGGCTGGTCACGATGCGATGGCAAATGTGGAACACTATCGCTCCGGCCTCGCCCATATCGAAGCTGGCGAGCTCGGAGACGAAAACCGGGAGCAGTATGAGAAGGGCCTTGAGGCTTCGCTTCATCATGCAGCTCAACTCGCCGCTACCGGAAACGGCTATCTCCGGGATGTTGCCAACGAAGATCCGGAACTGCGCGCGGAGATCGAGACCATTGAACGCAATGAAGAGCGAGGGGACGAAAACAAGTCAAACAAGCAGCCGATAACAGCGGATACTGCCGACGATCGCCAACGCGATCTCAGGGTGGATCTGGAAGAGGAACGTCCGATCGGGCAAGCGGAGCGTGAGGCTCACCAGCTCGCTGAGACGGTGGACGCTACTCAGAGGCAGCAGAAAAGTGTAAACAGAGACAGGGAAGCGGCCAAGCAGGGCGGCGAGACCACGCGGACTGATCCCGCGCAACAGCACATTCCTCGTCTCGAGGAGTTGGAGCGTGAACAGGTTGAACAGAGGGAGCGTAATCGGGACGACCGTGATCGCTAAAGTGTCATGCAGGACGGTAATCAGAACACCTACCTGGTGGAAGTAAACGACCCCAAGTCTGCCGATATCGTCGGCAAGATGATGGTGTGGGGCATGGTCTGCGTTGGGATCCTCGCGATCCTGATCAAGGTCTACGGGACCGTGATCGGCTGGTATCATGCTTCTATGGCTTGGCTAACAGAGGCGGGTCAGTACGCGTCGAGCTTCTGGCCCTTCTGAACCTGAATTAGCGACCGGCCTGTTCCATGATTGGATCAGGAACGGTCGCTGCGAATAGCTCTTCCAAGCTCTTCCTCTTGCGCGGTGATTTGCCTTCGGCTTCCCGTTCGACGACCTCCCTAAGGCGACTAACCCGATCATTGTGCGCTTTTTCGATGTCGTTCTCTGAGACAGGTGTTGTGCGCTTTTGGGGAGCGGGCACAGCTGCCTTTGCAGGTTCCGGAGTGCCCCCGGCGCTGACCTTCTTACTGGCCAAGGCGGAGGGATTCACAACGCGAGCGGGCGAGGTGGAGGGCGCTGGCTCTTGCGGAGCCTCCTCCTGGACAGGCGCCCGCGGCTCCTCCGCTTTCGCCTCAGACGCAGGCTTTATCGCTTCCGCTTGTTCAGCCTGCTCCTGGCCTGCGTTGGCATATGCTGGCGTGGTCGCTGGAACAAGTTTAGGTGGCAGGTAATCGACAGTTGGAACGGTCGGTATGTGCGTCTGAGAATAGGCCTCCGCCTCCTTGAAGGGCTGCGTCTTAAAGAAGCGCAGCTTCTCTCCAAAGATTGGCCGCTGCCCCTCCACCAGCAAGATCATCTTGTTCTCGGGCATCTGGCGCACTTCCTGCGGCATCATCAGGTCCCGATCGCGAATTTGCTCGACCTTTGTTCGGCGCGGGAGGCCCATAAGCTCGATAGTGCGCGATTCAGACTGATATCGGATGGTTCTCTTGCCAAGCGCGCGGGAAGCATACTCTGCCGTGGCCTGATCATTGGCACCAAGGATGAGCTGATAGCCGCAGTTGCCAAGGAGCGAATGTCGGGACGTCTCACCATAGATCTCATCCAGGTTCTTCAGGTCCTGGATGATGAAGGCGAGCTTGATCTTATAGCCGGCCACATAGGGCAGCTTCGTCATGATCTCGTCCATGCGCTTCAGCTGGCGAAACTCATCCAGCAGAAAATAGACCGGCACGGAGTTGGGATCATGCTCAAGTGTGAGTATGTCCATCACCTGTTGAACGAATAGCGTCAGCAGCGGCCTAAGAAGCGTGATGTCGGTGATGTTCGGGGCAAGGTAGATTGTGATGGGGCGACGCTTCATGGATCGAAGGTCCATGTCGGTCATGTTCGTTGCGGCCACAACGCGTTCGTTCTTGAACGGCCTCATCGCCTTCTGGATATCAAGCAGTGCCGAGGCCGCGGCCCGATCCGAGAGAGACAGGTAGGAATTGAAACTCTCCATCGTGAACTTCGACAGGTATGGCTCCTTCTCCTTGATGTACTTCATCAAGGCCTGCAGATCGGTCCCGCTGTTGAAGAAGGAGTTGATCTCGCCGAGGTTCCTGCGCCCTTTGTAGAAGGGGCTTTCGAGAACATAGCTGATGGCGCCGGCGAGAACCTGTTGAGCTGTGGCCTGCCAAACTGAATTCTCGGATTCGGTGTTTTCCGGTACAAGAATGCTGGCGATATTTTGAATGTCAGTCGTGCGATTGCCTCGCTCCGGACGAACGAAATCCAAGGGATTATAGCTGTTGGTCGTCTCGGAACCCGGCGCGAACAGGAAGACCTGGCTGCCGTTGCGCTTCCGATAGCCGGCGGTTGCCTTGTAGACCTCGCCCTTCAGATCCGTGACGATCATAGAGCCTTCGTGCATGAGAGCGTTGGGGATGACGTAGCCCGCGCCCTTACCGGATCGCGTCGGGCCAATAATGAGGTGGTGGCGATCGTCATACGCGCGGAGGACGTTGCTCCCGATGCGGCCGAATATGTGACCTCGTCTGCCAAACCACTTCCCGCGCCGAAGGGTTGCGAGGTCCTGAAAGGCTGCATCCCCCAATGGATTGCTGGTAGGTTTGAGCCCAAGATAAGCAATGAGGCCTGATACGAGCAGCGCGGGCACTACAGAGCCGAGCGCGACTTTTTGAAGGGAAGGGGAGGAGCTATAGGCCCAGAACTGCTGAATTGGCGCGAATGGGTTTGAGGTGATTGTCGCCTCGAGGATCCTACCGTCACCGTAGAAGAGCTGAAGCCCCGCCCCGTACGCCAGCATCCAGACTGCAAATGCGATCAACAGGCAGAAGAACAGATAGAAGGCCTGTAGCCCCTTACTCATGATGCATCCCGTGCGAAGTAGATTTCGGAAACCCCGCGCTTGCCGCCTTCCCGCCTGAGCTGGATCACGATCGGAATGACCATTTGGATGTAGGACATCAGATCCTGCTTGGAGTAGCCGGCGGACATGCCGGACTGCTGCATCATCATGGCGAGCTGTTCATAGGCGCCGAGCGGCGTATCGGCGTGTACTGTCGACATGCTGCCCGGGTGGCCTGTGTTGATGGCGCGAAGGAATGAAAAGGCCTCAGCTCCACGAATTTCGCCAACAAAGAGGCGATCCGGCCGCATTCGAAGCGCCGATTCAAGGAGGTTCTGAATCGTCACGTTTGCGGTACCTTGCCCACCCTTGGATGCGATCAGGTGGACCGCGTTCTTCTGTGGTGGGAATAGCTCACGAGTATCTTCAAGCGTCAGGATCCGCTCATTCACGTCTACAGAGTTGAGGCAAGCGTTCAGAAACGTGGTTTTTCCCGACGACGTGCCGCCACTGATCAGGATCGAAACTCGCTTCGTGATGGCCGTATGGATGAAGTCGTAGATCTTCTCTGCGCGCAGATAGGCGACCAGCTCCCGATCCACGTCGCTTAGGCCCCCGACAGCAACCGAGACTTTGTCGAGAGAACCGTTGTCTCGATAGTCCTGCAGAGAGAAATTCTGCACAACCTGCTTACGGATCGTGATCGACCCACCGTCGGGTGCCGCGGGCGGCAAGACGACCTGGATACGTTCGCCGGTCGGCAGTGCTGCGCTAAGGATCGGATTAGCGGCGTTGAGGAACTGCTTTGTCGCTGCGGCAACCCGCTCGCCAATGTTCTCGATCTCCCGTGCCGTCAGAGCATCGATTTCATGATGCTCCATGTGATCAGCGCCGAAGCGCTCAACATAGACTTGGCCTGGCCGGTTCACCGCAATCTCAACCACCTTCGGGTCATCGAGAAATTGCCTGATGGGCTCCAGAGACCGGTTCAGGAAATAATGAGGATCATGAGCGGTCGTGTTACCTACCATAACGTTCACGTTTGATCTCCTTCATCGCTTCCGTGACAGGATCGTCGTACATGGCGCTGAAATCGAGGTCCTGGCGAACATAGACAAAGATCCGCTCGCCCTGCGGTACGCTGATCGTTGGCGGGATCCTCAGGTTTTCGGCAAGGACCGTGTTCGCCATGTCGCTGAAGGTCTGCGCGATCGTTTCTCGCGCCAATTCAGCACCTCGCTCAGTGTCATCGTTTCCGGAGCTGGAGTCGCTACCGTATCCGGTTAGATAGCTTGCACCGCCTCCGACGATCGACAGCAGGATTGATGCGCCAAAGCGCTCACGGAACTTGTTGTCGACATGACCCGTCAGGCCCGATCGCCCGAGGCTGTCCGTGCCAATGGAGTTCAAGCGCACCGACACGCCGTCATCCCGGATCAGCCTCGTCCACACGACAAAGACCCGCTTCTGCCCCCGCGTAACTTCGGACTGATATTCCCCGATCAGGCGTGTTCCTGTTGGGATCAGGACACGCCGCCCATCGAAGGAGTACACATCCTTGGATGTGATGGCCCGGACCTGGCCCGGAAGGTCGCTGACGATCGCCGTTTCCAAGATGCCGGGGATCAGCGTGCCCTCTGGGATCATGGCGTCGATGCGCTCAATCTGCCGGGCCTTGGCGGAACGGTCACCGATCGCACTCGCTGAGGACAGGTACTGGCTGTTGCGATCCTCGCCAGCGACGGTCAAAGGCGTGCCGCTGTTCGAGCCATCGAGCGAACCATTCGCGGATCCTCCCAGGTTCTGGTCAAGCGTGATTAGCTTTGACCGAAATCGCTCCGGAAACACCTCTTCGGCGGGCGGGGGGGCGCTCGCCGGTTGAGCTACTTCGGGCGGGGGAGGCACGTTGAATTCAGTGACGTCCACCGGCGGAGCTAGCGGCGGAGGAGGCGGAGGTGGAAGTTCCAAGACAGGCTGTTCGGGTGGTGGGGGAGTGGGTTCTCCATCGCGCACGAAACCGGGCGGCCGGAAGGTCGTGGTACGGAACTCCTCCTCACTTTGCGGGCTTTCAGGCGGGCTTTCTCCGGACGTCGCGAGCACCAGGTACGCGGCGAAGACGCCAGCCAGCAAAAGGGCGGCCATGCCGACCGTTTGATTGCGCTTCACGTTTCGATTGCTGATTTCGGCCTCGTCGGCCGCCGCCATTGCGTCGAGTTCAGGGCTGCGCTTCATTAGTTGCCGCTCCTCCTGCGTTTGCTGGCATCAGGATCCGGTTTCGGAGCCATGATGTCAGGATCAGGTGCTGCAAAGTCCGGCTTGCGGAGGTTGAAAATGCACGTCCACTGGTTTCCGTCCCGGAGCGTGTATTGCGTGGCTACGCCGTCAACGACGATGTATTCGCCTTCCTTGCGGAAGTTTCGCAGGGTCTCGGAGAAGTCGGATTGAACGGCAAAAATGGCCGGCACGGTCCCTCGGCCGAACTTGAAAAAGGTCTTCTTTCCGTCATCGAAGACCATTGTCGGCTTCAGCGCCGCGTCGCCCGAGAAAGAGTAGTCAATATTGACGTTCGCTTTGTCGATGCTCGAAATGTTCGGGTTGGCTGCCCGAAACTCAGCCTCCTTCCGCAGAGACTCGTTCAGGTTCTTCTCCGGATAAACGAAGCGAATGCCGAAGACCTTTTTCCCTGCTTCTGGTGCATAGTCGTTGAGCTCAAGGAAGTAGATCCTCTTTGAGGTCACCACGTTCATGTTTGTGGAAACGTCCTTGGCTATCGGCTTGACGAAAAGGATGTTGCCCTTTTCGGACGGGGCAACCTGCCAACTGTCGGTGTCGCCAAGCGAGATCGTCTCAAACTTCTCATCTTCGTCGAAGATGATCATCGTTGAGATGCCGTAGGTCGCAGACACCTTCACGACGTTGTTCGGCTGATAGACGACACTGGTCACACGCGCATCCAGACTGCCGGGGCGCGGCTGTTGCGCCGCATAGGCGTGAGTCATCGTGAGAGCGGCGATCGACGCCGCCAGAGGCAAGCCATATTTCACTGCTGGCCTCCCGAGGTCACCGTTTCCTGATCACGGCGGTAGTCATACACCTGGAAGCCCAACGGGTTTTCGAAGCGCCATTCGTTGCGCTCAGGCGTATCCGTGTAGCGATAGCGAACGATAGAGATGAAATGGCGCGTGATGACGTCTGAATCAGAGCGCTCATGCGTCGAGAACCGGACGAGCGCCGTTGTCGTGTTCGGGAAGGTGACAGACTTTATGTCGACGGTGATCGACTTATTTTTGCCGAGCCGGCGAGCTGGATTGTCAGGGTTCGCGGCACTCCATTGGGCCTGGAGGTCGCGCGCTGCGTCGCCGGTGGAGAGCAAAGCAGCAATTCCAAAGTTCTGCTCGATGGCAAAAGGATCATAGCCCTCGCGGGATCGAATGTAACGGACGACATTCGCCTGAGTGACCGCCTGCTGATCGGTGATGTTCGATGTTCGGGTCAGCCCTGTCTTGACCTCAATATAGCCAGTGTTCTTGTCGACCTCGACAATGTACGGCTCGAAGCTCTTGAGGGGCACGAGCATCACCAATGCGGAGAGCGACAGGATCGTGATGCCGCCGAAGATCAGCGTAATCAGCCAAGCGAACGCCTTGGACCGTTTGGCCTTTTTGACGATCTCTTGTTCCCAACGGTCCCCATCCTGAAAATAGCTCCGGAGAGCATCGTTATTCTCTGCCATGTATCCTAGCCCTTAATTCCCGCCACCAGTTGCCTAGTTGGGCAGACTGTTGTTGGTAATTCTGTTTTGCATCGCTTCTGCTGCACCGGCGTTTTGGATGTTTTCCCTCATGCCGGCATGGGTTCTGGCGCGTGCGGCCATTCCTATTTCTCCAGCCCTCCCGGCTACAGAACGTGTCGCGGTCAAAGCTCGTGCCGGCAGTGCAACACCGGTCGCGTAGCCAACCGATCGAGCGATCTGCCCAACGCCCGTTGCCACGCCCCCGGTAATTCCCTGGGCGAGAGTTTGAATGTTGAAGAGGACAAAAGCGCCAGCCGCACAGATCAGGACGAAAGCCGAGATATCGTCTAGCTGGATCTCGTTCGCGGATGCTGCCGCTGCGACCTTCTGCAGTTCAGCGTCCATGGTCGTGATGAGAAAGGCGGCGACGACGTAAACGAAGAGCGGAATGATCGCGTACGTCAAAACCTGCTGGAACCAAGCCATTCCGTACTGGCGTGTGGAATCAAACAATAGGCAGGCGATAAAGATCGGTGCAGTGCCAAGCAGCACCCACATCATCACCTTCGCGAGCACGAGGATGGCAAGCGCAACGGCAATGAACAGCCCAACCGCCAGCATGATCAGGAACCCTACAAGGCCCGGGAGAATGGCGAAGTAGCCTGACTGCTCCGCGAATGCGGCTGCTGCCTCATTGGCCGTCTCCCAAATCATGGAGAGGCCGTCTGTCGGCTCAGTTATCCCGGTACTGCTAGCCGTCAGGAGCGCCCGCCCCACGTCTTCCGGCGTGTTGTTCAGCCAGTCGTAAAAGAAGAGTTGGAAGTTGCCCCACTGATCGATGAAGGCGACGATAAGCATCATCCGCACGACCCGGCCGACGATCTCGGCGACGCTCACTCGCGCGGTCCCCAAGACGAGTTGAAGTCCGTAATAGGCGACGTAGGCAATAAGCATGAGCGTCAGCAAGGGCATGATCTCGTCGCCAACGACCTCATAAGCCCGCTCCGAGAAATTCCGCCCTGCATCTTCAAGAGCCTCAAGCAGGCCGCCTAGAAAGTTCATGGGGTCACTGCTTTCCGCTTGCAGCGAAGGCGTCGATCGCCGTTAGCGCTTCCGATGGGTTGCCATTCACGCTGGTCATTGGGCCACATTCCTGTCGCGGATCCTCGGCGTAGGATGTGAGGTTTGCCGGCCTCTTGCATGGTGCAGTCTTCTCTTTCGGAGTACCGGCGCAGCCAGTTACGCCGGCAGCAACCAGAACGGAGAGGAGCACAAAGCCTTTCACTCGAAATGTCTTAGTCACCGTAGGTCAGCGCCTTCTTGGTATTGGAGATGTCGACAAGGCGGCGCTGGTTTTGAGCCTGCAGGGAGCCGACCGCCCCATTCATCACGCCAATCATCTCGTTGATCGTCAGACCGGTTTGAACCTGCAGCTGCGTGTTCTGATCGATGGACCCTTTGATGTCTTGGGCCTGGCCGATCTGCTGACCTGCCTGCTGGAATGCCTGTGTTCGCGACTGAACGGCCTGTTGCGAGCCGGTGACTAGGGCAGCAACTCCAAGGACGGTCTTCATCATCTCTTCGTAGGACTTGTCGCCGGAGAACGTGCTGTCCGCCTTGCCAGACAAGTTCTTTACCAGCTGAAGACCGTTGATGAAGGTGGTGGCAATCTGGCCGATGTCACCGCTCATGCTGCCGAAGTTCGGGACTCCGCCCTGCATGAGGCTGTCGAGTGACGGCATCTGAGAAACGCTGAACCCTTGACCAACGGCGAGGTTCTGCATCGGATTTGAAACGCTCCCGCGATCCCCCGTGACGGCTTTAAGCGTCTCTTCTACCGTCTTCAGAACCTCCTTGTTCGTATCCAGGATCTGATCGGTCGTCTGAGAGGTTTCCGTTGCAATCTTCAGGTTGGCGCTGTCGATCACGGGAACCTGTGCATGCGCAGTAGACGCCATCGCTAGCGAAAACGCAGTCAGAAATGCTCTTTTCATGGCCGTTCTCCTTGTCATTCGGCGCTCAACATCAGCTTCATGTCAGCCTCTGGTTCGAGTTTTCGAACGCAGGCCTGTTCCTCCGGATTCCACTCAAGCTGCAGTTCCTTGTCGCAGAGGTCAGCTACCTCGCGATCGTCTTCCTCCTCGTCTCGCTTGTAGTCGCTGGACCGCGAAGACCCCGAGAGCCCGCCCACATCAAGTGCATTTTGAGAATTCATAAGCTCCGCCATCGTTGTTCCGAGGCGGATAACCTGGTTCATCATTTCGAGGTTCGCATTGCGTGCGCCGGAATTGTGGTCCCAGCTGTCTTGGATCGTGCCGCTTTCCATCTGGCCGAGTTGCTGAAGCCATGACGCGACGTTCCCGCTGTTTTCGGAAATCGACTGGCTGGTTGCCATTGAGTTGATCGTTGCGTCTCTCGCACCTGAAAAGCCCGACGTGCCTCCGCCGAAGTTTTCGGGGATGTTCGAAACATCAGAGCCTCCAAACTGAGGCATCCATTTGCCTTTGATCGCGGCGACATAGCCCTGCGTCTCCTTGAACGGAGGGATGCCGCCATACTTGCGGACGTTGCCTGGCCCCGCGTTGTACGCGGCGAGCGCAAGGTTGGTATTGCCGTTGAAGGTGCGGAGCTGCTGCTTCAGGTAGCGTGCGCCGCCGCGAAGGTTATCCTCGATATCGTGAGGATTCACGCCAAGATCCTTGGCTGTGCCCGGCATCAGTTGCGACAAGCCCATAGCGCCGACAGGCGACTTTGCGCAGGGATTGAACCGGCTCTCCTGGTAGACGAGAGACATGAAGAGGGTTTCGTCTACCCCTTCCTCACGCGCCACTCGCTTCACGAGCCCGACAATCTCCGGATTGGCTTGTGCTGCCGAGGGGGCGTCACCTCCGCGCCCCGGCCGGTACATCGAGCAGGTGACGCTCTTGCTCACGGAGTGCCGGCGACTGTCTGTTTCCTCGATCTGCTTCGTCGTTTCATTGCGCACCGCATCTGTTGAAGTGAGGGCGCCATCCGTAACAGGAACCTGCGAGGAGGCGGGGGGCGCTGTTCCACAAGCCAAGGCTGCAACCAGCAGCGTTAGAGTCCGACTGTTTCTCATTCGGCCTTCTCCCATCCGCAGAATTTCGCCAACCAGTTTTCGGGTTCGTCTCCGTACTGCTCGCGAAGTGCCGCGCACTCCTCGATCGTCTCCTTGCGTCCTGAAAGCACCTTCACGAGATCCGGCATTGTCGACAGATCGAGACGCGCAATGACAGAGTCGTTGCCATGCTTAATCAGGAAGGTTCTCTTTTCAGGAGGCGTGTTCTTGATGAACTTGAACTCCTTCACCGTCAGGCCGAAGCGCTTGATGTAGCTCTCTTCGTCAGCCCGTGGGTTCGGGAAGTGGATGTTGGTCGCCGATTGTTCAATGAGCGTGTGCGACGCTTTGGATTTGGTAATGTCAGCAGCCGACTGCGTACCAAAGCCCACGATGCCGTTGAGCTTTCGGATCGTCTTCATCTTGTCGACAATGAAGGCGCTGAAAGTGTCATCCATCAACAGCTGCCAGCCTTCATCCATGAAGAACATGACGGGGTTACCGTCCAGCAGCTCATCCAGCCGATGGTAAAGATACATCAGCGCAGGGGTTCTTAGCTCCTCGTTTCCGAGGATGTTGGTCATATCAAAGCCAAAGACGCTGTGACCCGAGAAGGACAGGACGTCATGGGGCGCGTTGAACAGCCAGGCTTTTTCGCCTTCGATCCAAGGGCGAAGCCGCGAGTATAGATCGTTGGCATCGGCCTTGGACCGCCCCATCAAGAGGCCGGCAAGATTCGGGAGGTTCCGCTGAGCTGCCGGCTCCTGCATGATCCGGACGATTGCCTTTTCCAGCGTGTCCTCGTCCTCTTGGCCGAAGTCGGTGCGACGATCGCCGCGCAGCATGGCCTTGAGCAGACGGACCAGAAATTCCCGGTTCTCGCCGGTGTTTTCCAGTTGCAGCGGGTTAAAGCCCGTGGGTGTTCCTGGAGACAGAACCTCGTAGGCTCCGCCAATCGCCCTGACGAAGATCTCAGCCCCCCGGTCCTTGTCGAAGAACACGGCGCGAGGCGTGGGTGAAACCCGCATCGCCTGAGCCAGCAGGAAGGTCAAACCTACGGTTTTGCCGGATCCTGTCGGACCAGTCACCGTGAAGTGCCCGATATCGCGACGGTGGAAGTTGAACCAGTAGGGGGTTTGTGAGGTCGTTTCCAGAATGGTGATCGGCAGGCCCCAATGGGTGCGATCCGCTTGTCCAGTCGCGAAATTATGCATCGAGGAAAGGCCGGAGAAGTTGGCGCTTGACAGCATGGCGATGCGGGAGATGTAGGAGCGGTTTCCCGGCAGCTGCGCCCAGAACGCCGCTTCAAGATTGAGATCCTCCCGGAGCCAGTTGATGTTCATGTCGGTGAGGCAAGCGCCAAGTTCCGACACGCAACGGCTCAATCCGTCGAGGTCCCGCGAAATGCACAGCAGCGAGAAGTGATGAAATCCAAAAACAGCCTCCTGATTAAGAAGGCTGTTGAGCGCATAGTCGATGTCGGACTCGACAGAGCTACCCGCTTCGTCGGAGGCCTTGATTTGGCGTTGAAGGCGACTGATCCGCTCTTGTGCAATCGGCTTGTCTGCAAGGGTGAAGGACTGCGTCAGGATGAACTCGTGGTTCACCTGCAGCAACCCGTCCAACATGCCGGGACCAGTGAATGGGGGATATTCTTTGATCGAGAGTAGAGCGGCATAGCGGCTGTCTTCTTCCACCGCCGCTTGTGCCTGCATAGTCCGCTTTGAAAAGTGAAGCCGTGAAGTGCCGACGTAATTGCGAATTCCCATGCGCGGAAGCCGCATCTTTCGCGGCACACCGCAGGTCAGGATCGTGTTGAAGAACTCGCAGGGCTCCGAATACGGATCGCCCTTAGCGTCTTCTCCATCGATGTCCTTTTTCGCGGTATCGTCCGATTTCTTGCGATACGTGATGCCAAGCGGCTTTGCGCCGTACTTGTGCAACTCTTTCACGATGTTCCCAACCAGCTCTTCAAGGTCGGTCACGTCTTCACGGGTCGCTTGGGCCCTGGCCTCCTTGTTCGAGCGTTCAAAGATCCGCTTCAGCGAGTCGCCGAGGCCAAGCGCCCCTTTCATGCCCGAACGCACGATCGTCAGGTAGATTTCGTTCGTGAACATCCGCTTCTTGCGAAGTTGGTCCATATAGCGATCGTTCAGGATCTCGCAGAAGGAGGAATCGAACGAACCGCCGGTTTCGGTCTCGACCTCACGACGGATTACAGTCGACCAAAGAGAATAGCGGCTCGAACCTAGTGCTCGGATCATGGTGTTCTGCACAACAGAACGCATGTTCAATTCGGCCTGGTCCTCCGTCTGGAAGAACAGTCCATCAAGCTTGATGACGCTGATCAGGGTTCCATTCTCGAGCCCGATGACCGTGTCAGACACATGCCGCATATAGGGGATGTGAACGGACATAGGCCGCTCGTTGCCGGCGACCTTCCCAAACCCAAGCTCTTCCTTGACGACTTTCAGCATCTACTATGGTCCGTATGAGTTGGTGCCCCAAAAGCGCTTGTTGGGGGTCCTTGGCGTCTTGCGGGACGTGACCTGCAGGACGTCGAGAATCTTGCTGTCCCAGGCACAAAGCGAGAAAAGGACAAGGTAGGCGGCTGGCGCGATCAGCAGTGCCGCCAGATGGTTCGTCACCAGCCACCCAATGATTGTCACGCCGATGATCAGGACGACCGCCATGTAGGGCACGCCCCATAGCGTCGGAGAACGGGTCAAGCCGATCACCAACGGCGTCAAAGCTGGCTTCTCGTCCTGAAAATCGCTCATCAGCTGCCGCCTACCGACGAAATCATCTGGTCAACGATGGCAGGGGCGCCGAACACGAGACCGATGCCAATGACAACGGCTCCGGCCGTGAACCACGAAAGCCTGCCGGCAAAGGCAAGGAAGCCGAGGCCAATCACGGCGATGATTGCCATCAGACGTCCGAAGGGGCCGGTGATGAAGTCAACGATCATCTGTACGGCTGTCTGAAGGGGGGCGAATGCACCGCCGCCGCCACCGCCAGCCTGTGCAAGCGCTTGATCAGCGCCTGCAACCTGCTGGGCTGCCACCAAGCCAATGACGGCTACTGCCTTCAATGCCCCGGAATGCCGGGAAACGACGTTCTTCATAGTTCTCTCCTTAAAAATGCATCACGCCGCCGACGAACTTGCCGGTCTTCTCCACAGCGATGACACCGGCATCGCTGGTGTTCTTTGCCGCCATGTCTCGGACGATCCCGCTCGCCTTCCGTTTGCCGGTTGGCATCGGTAGGCCAAGCTGGAAATTCACGACCTTTGCGACATAGCCGACGGTTTCTTGGAATGGCGGAACGCCGCCATATTCGTAGATGCGCCCCTCCCCGCTGTTGTAAGCGGCCGCGACCAGAAGCGGGTTCTGAAACTCATCGAGCAGGAAGCGGAGGTACTTCATCCCGCCCTCGATGTTTTGAGCGGGATCGCAAATGTCCTGAACACCGAAGCGAGCCGCCGTTTCGGGGATAAGCTGCATAGGTCCGCGTGCGCCTTTCGGTGAATTGCGGATCTCATCGAAGCGGCTTTCGGCCCAGGCAATCGCAACCGCGAAGCCCTCATCGACGCTGTATCGGCGCGCAGTGGATGCAACCAACGCTTTAATCTTGTCAGGTGACAGGGGCGACGGCCCGCACTCTTCAACGGGAGTTCCTGCCCCTAGATTTTCGGGGGTATCACTAGATCTAGTATCTAGAGTGGGAGTTTGGACAGGCTCAATGCGGCCGGTGGCGCGCTCCGAGACATCAAAATATGCGCTGACAGACGCATCAATGTGATGCCCTTTGGCGCCCGCGTCTTTCGACGCCGTTGCGCCCAATACTTCAGCTCCGCCCTTCGTGACAACACCGTTTGCACCAAGGACAAATTCCTTCTCCGATGTCTCGACACCGCTCCAGCGATCTTCGAAGTTCGTGACAAGAGATTCCTCGTTGATTGTCACAGAATCGTTGTAATCGCTGGAAATACGCCCTGTTGTGGCTAAGTCTTGTGACGCAGCAGTATTGGCCGCGAGCAGCACGGATAATGCTGCGCTAGTCAGGGTTCGCGGGCCTAGATACCCTGCATAGACAGTGTTTTTATCCATCGCACCCGCCCGTCAAACGGTGTTGTGATCGCCATGAAAACCGACTAGAGTTAATGCACGCATGATACCGATTTGATTCACTCTTACAAGTTTTCTGATCGGTGTTAAACCCTATTTTGCAGGGTCAACAATCGCACTACGGATGGTTAGGGCTAGAATATGAAACAGGCCATCATTCCTGCGCTTGTAAGTTGCGCATTGGCAACACAAGCGCTTGCCGCTCCTGCGGTGAACAAGGACTACATCAGGTCACTGGCGGCGCCGGGCAAGACGGTTCTTGTCGTCGAGTATTACGACGGGACCGGCAAAGTCGCTGATCGCAAAGGGTACGCCACTGCCAATGGCTTCAAGGCTATCTCGGCGACTGAGTTTCGCGTCGATGAAGCGACAACGTTGCATCTGTATGGCGTTCAGCCCTGCAGCGGCGATCTGGTCAATCGCGCAGAGGACTATTCCGGGACTTGCGAGGAGTTTGGTACGCAGCAGCTGCAAACGATGCTGCAGAGCCCCAAGGTTCTGTTCTGCAGGGCCTTCATCAGCGAGCAGACTGCCCCCGTTCAGGATGTCACTTGCTACGGCTACTATAACTATCCTGGAGCAATGGACACGGTTGATAATCTTGAGGAGCAGCTTCTGTCGTTAGGAGCGGTTCGCCTGACTAAGAAAGCTGATGGTTCATTCGAACGTCCTGATCTCACGGAGGCTCAGGAAATCGGCCAGAAGGGTTCCTACGGCATGTGGGCAGATCCTCGGGTGAAGGCGCAATGAAGCTTGCTGCTGCACTCGTCGCGACTCTACTGCCCTTTGCAGCCAATGCCGCACCTGAAGGGTACTTCGATCTTGCTCCCGGCATCACCCTGGAAACGGGGGACACCTGGATCTCGAACGGAGAACGGTTTCGTCTCTATGGCATCCAGTCCTGCTTGCGCGGCACTGCCTACACGGATGGTCAGGGCAACAAGAAGGATTGCGGCGAGGCATCGCTTGCGATGTTGGCTGCCTACATCAAGGACACCAAACCGATCTGTGCCCCCGTGGCGAAGCTTAACGGCATCTCATATGTCGTTTGTTACGCCACGGTTGGCAGCCAAAGGCTCGACCTCGCGCAGATCATGGTGACAAGCGGCTATGCATTCGCCGCCTTGAAGACCGATGGTCTCCCTTATCATGCCCCCTACGCCATAGCCGAGCAGCTTGCTCAGCAAAAGAAGGCCGGCCTTTGGCAATTCTCCGACGTTCAGCACCCTTCCATCCTGCTTAGTCGTGAGGCGAACCAGCGATCGAGGAGCGCCCAGCCATGAGAAACCGCCTTATCGTTGCTATCGCCGCAAGCTCTTTGGCCCTGCCGGCGTTTGCCGCCGATCCGATCTATCAGAACTGGCACGCCCTACGCGGTCAGGCTGCGCCTCCCGTTGCTGCTGCTGTTCGGTTGCCGACGTTCAAAGGGCCGGTAACCGTTCTCGACGGCCGAACGCTATGGTTCGGCACGCTTGGCAATGGCTATAAAGTAAGGTTGGCTGGCATCGACACCTGTGAGCTTCCTCAATGGGCTTTGAACCCAAAGTGGATCAACCGCGACAAGCAACAGGCTCCAACCCCCGTTCCATGCGGTCCCTTCGCCAAGGCCTGGCTGAAAAGGACTGTCGGAAACAGACCCACGACTTGCGTCGGTCTGGCCTACGCGAACGATGGGATACCCGTCGCACAATGCACGGCTAACGGTGTGGATCTCGCCGCCGAAATGCTGCGCGTCGGTTGGGCTCGTCTCGATTCCCCTTACATCAACGCCCAATATTACGCTTATCAGACCAACGCGATGGCCGCCCGGTATGGGATGTGGGGAACCTACGTGTTGGACATGAACGAATGGCGCCGCAAAGCTGTCGACAAGACGCTAGATCGGCATCCGATCGCCGACTTCAATCTATTGGCCGAGAGGAAAAGCGAGATCTCTCCTCCTTTTGCTGATGCGCGAAACAAGCCGAAGAGGACAGACCGATAGTTGCCAGACCTCGCACATATTGCGACCTCTCTCGCAACGGATCCCTTGGCTGGCTTGCTGCTTGCCATCTCCCTCTCGATCGCCCTCATAATCCCGGCGCAGAGACTCTGGTGGATCCACGCGCTACTTGCGGCCTTCCTTCTCATCCTGTCGCTGGCTTTCCACGAAAAGCGTCACTTGTCCTTCGACAGCTACCTGGTCGGGCTCTTCGCCTTCGCCGCGGTTTCTCGGGACATTCCCAATCAGCCACTGCTCTATCGCATCGGCATTTCCTGGTTTGCGTGCTTCGCGTTGATTTCGGCCGTCATCTACGCTGCAGGCGAACGCATCCAAGACAGGACTCCGCTCGAAGAACCTTTTTCAGAGCCGGCAATTTCAGCAGCATTGATCAAGAGGGACACCTGATATGAAACCAGTGTTTTTTGCCGTAGCCGGTCTCGCGGCTCTTGCCATCTCTCCAGCATCTGCCAAGGCCGAGGATGCCTCATGGGGTTGCCAGATTCTCTTGTGCGCAGCCTCACAAAGCCCCTCCTGGCGTGGCGTCCCCTACTGCGTTCCCCCGATGAAAAGGCTCATATCAGCTATGGCGAAGCCCGGCTTCTCCTGGCCGATCTGCCATGAAGCAAAAGCCGGAAAACCGGGCTATGAACCTTACGAGGAATGCCCTGCCGGCATGACCGCCGTTTCCTCCCGCACCGATGGGGATCGGTCGTTCTTGGGACGAGACGACAAGGATCAGTGCACGAAGACCGTCAACCAGTGCAGCAACCGTGCCGCCTTCCGTACCCAATTTGGTGACAAGCGCGAAAACGAGCGCAAGGGTGTCACGATCCGGCAGATCAACCAGAACAACGACAATGATGTCTTCAACCGAGACAATGGCTGCATGGTGCAGATCACTCAGCCCCGCCCTCGCCGCGCGGATCCTTATTATTTCGACATTCCGAACGATAAGGGCGTCAAGCAGCGCGCTTGGTTCAACCTGAATGACTGAGTGGATGACATGAACAGCAACATTCTCATCGTAGCAGCCGCAGGTATCGGCATTCTCGCCGGTGCTGGAGGTACTTATCTCATCATGCCGGAGCCAGAGCCGGTTGTTCGGGCCCCTACTGATGCGGAGATCGCGGCCCTTATCGCAGCCAATCCCTCCCTAATTCCCGAACCTCCGGCCCCTGTGCTTGAAATACCGACAGAAGAGGAAGCCCTAGCCGCATACCGCAAGGCTTATGCCCGCAATCCTCTGAGGACCGGCCGCGGTGAAGCCGATGTAACCCTTGCTTTGGGAGAGTGTGACGAGAACGCCAGCGGTCCAGGCGTATCATGCGTTGCGGCCATCAAGAGGAATCCGAACGCAGCTCCTCTCGATCGCGTCATTCGATTTGCCAAGTCTGCATCCGGCGAATGGGTTGCCACCAACTACTGATTTCAGGGCCAGATGCCTGTTGATCATCAATGCCCCGATAGTGAGATGGAGCCTGAAAGAAGAAGCTCCATTTCCTCAGGGTTTAGGCTCCCCTTAGAGGCAATTAGGTACCCCGCTACGTAAAGTAGCTTCTGATCTCTCTCATCCTGATCTGACGGCGCGTGCCTGATGATTTCCATACGTGCATTCGCTTCTTGATCCATGTCAGCGCCGCCCTCGCCGTTGACGGCTGCCAGGTAGACGGCTCGGTGACGTTCGACCTTCACGGACAATGGCTCGTTGGGTTGCAGCTCAAGCTTTTCTGTCATCTTTCCCTCTCCACAAGCGCACGCGATCACTCCTTGGCCTCCCGAAATCGAAGGGAGGGCAGGAGCCTCGCTCCTGCTCCCGAGCTCGTGCGGAACAGCTGGAGAGAGGGGGACAAGCGCTAAACCGGAGGGGGATCACCCACCCGGAGGGCCGAGACGGATTTCATGGAAATGCGACCGGTGCTGCAGGCCGCAAGCCGAAGCATGGGGAGACCGGTTTAGTGCTTGTGGGGGAGAGAGGACAGAGCGCCTTTCTCCCCTGTCAGTGCGTTGAATAAATTCGCCTTTCGGTCCCTTACTGGACGTTCTAACTAAACTAAATTATTTATCTGCCTCGGTTATCCTCCGGCATGCATGCGACGTAAAGCCGGGTCGACGGTACGGTTTGAGGCCGCTCAATAGTGACTACCTGGAATTTGTTGGTCGCAGGTCTACTTCCGTCAACCGCAAACGATAGCCAACCTTGTGGCGCCAGTTGCGGGCCGCGAAAGGTTTTACGGACGTTCGCGTGCGGTCGACGGTGGGAGCGGCGCCTTTAGGTCACAACAGATTCAGTACATGCACTGCCGAGGCTGTCTCTGACCGAAAGCAACTCGTCCAGGCCGCAGTTGCCTTTGGTCAGATCGGCAAGCGTGACCATGTCCAACTCGTGGTAAAACGCTTCCACGGCTCGCGACACGAAATTGCGCAGCCGACATGAGGCGGTTAGGGGACAGGTATTCGTGTCAGGCGAGAAGCACTCCGCGAAGGGCACACCTGCCTCGAAGACCCTGAAAACCTCGCCTATCGAAATCTTAGCCGGCGCGCGGGCCAAGCGAAGCCCGCCGTTGCGGCCGCGGATCGTCTCGACAAAACCATGGGCCTGCAGAGCCCCGACGACTAGCAGAAGATGATTGAGAGAGGCATTACAGGCATCGGCAATCTCAACACTGCGCAGCGTTCTACCGTCGTTGACCGCGCAAGCCATAAGCACACGTGCTGCCAAATTGGTTTTGGTGGTGAGCCGCATCTGTGCCATTTCCTCGGGAGTTACATTCCGAAAGTATACAGCGCCCATTTGCGGTCCTTGATTTAGATCACAGTCGGAGAGCAAAACCTGCTTTAAGTCGCATCTGAGATTAAAGTTTGAGTGCTTTCATGGCCCCTCCTTCCCGACGAACTTCCGACATCTCTGTGTTTCTCAGCCCTGGCCATGACCGAGGACGTCGTGCTGCTAGTCTCTCGGTGCTGTCGGGGTTGATCTGGCCTCTGCAGGCAGCCGTGGTCGCCTGGGCTATCGGGGATCTATTGGCTGGCGACGCGTCATCGCCGCTTGTTGCCGCATTAGGCTTTGCCGGGCTTGGCTTTCTCCGTGCCGTGCTGGGATACTTGGCGGATTTGAATGCCCAAGCAGCCGCAGAAGCCGTTATCGCAAAAGTGCGGGTGGAGTTGGTCGCGACTGAGGCAAGCCGCGCCAATGACAGCACATTCGGCGGCGCAGGCAGCATTGCTGCGTTGGCGAGCGAGAAGCTCGAACTGCTGGGCCCTTACGTCTCCCGTTATGGCCCGGCCCGGGCAAGGGTGATGGTGTTGCCGCTGGTCATTCTGGTGCTGGCGTTCTGGCACTCTTGGGCAGTTGGTATTGTGCTTCTGATTTCCGGGCCATTGATCCCTTTGTTCATGGCTCTGGTTGGAATGGCTGCTAAACAGGCCAGTGCCCGCCAAATGGTCGAAATTGGGACGTTGAACGATTTCCTCGTGGAGCGGCTGTCTGCCTTGGTCGACATTCGCCTGCTAGGTGCCGGCCCTAAAGTGCTGGAGGGCTTTTCGAAGCAGGCGGGCGACCTGCGGCGGCGCACGGTCGCCGTGCTCGGGGTGGCTTTCCTCTCCTCAACTGTTCTCGAACTGTTTGCGGCCATCGGCGTTGCCATGGTGGCCGTCTATGTCGGCTTCTCGCTTCTGGGAGAGTTGCAGTTCGGTGCCTGGGGAGCGCCTCTGACGCCGCAAGCCGGGATATTCCTGCTTCTACTGGCGCCAGAATTCTATCAGCCGCTGCGTGATCTATCCGTGGCATGGCATGACAAGCAGGCGGCCATGGCAGTGACGGACGAATTTGCAGCCTATTTTTCCGAGCCGCATTCAAAGCTTCCAGGTGCGGGCGCCGCTGCAGTGCGACTGCCCGGACCTGCGCGTGTGGCCTTGCATGGCTGCTGCACGCCGGCAGGCAAACAGCTCCCCGACATCGCAATCGCCGAGGGAGAACGTGTCGCGCTCGTGGGACGCAGTGGCTCGGGCAAGACCAGCGCTCTGCGCCTGATGGCGGGTCTGGAATTACCAAGGGATGGATCTGTCATCGTCGCAGGTCAGCCATTGACGGCCGAAAACGCCGACAGTTGGCGCGCGCGGTTGGGCTGGATGCCGCAGGCGCCGCATTTTCTGGGCGGCAGCTTGCGCCAGAACCTCACACTCGGGCGCGGCGGCGACGTGAGCGCTGCTCTTGAAACCGCTGCAATAGCCGAAGTCGTCGAGGCCTTGCCACAGGGGCTCAGGACCCGGCTCGGAGAAACAGGCGCTGGCCTTTCCGGTGGTGAAGCTCGCCGGCTGACGCTTGCCCGGGCGATCCATGGGCGACCTGACCTGCTTCTGGTAGACGAGCCGACGGCGGATCTGGATGCGGAGACGGCTCGCATGGTCATTGAAGGACTTCTGGCGCAGGCGGCGCTGGGTGCGACCCTGGTCATCGCGACCCACGACAGGGCCTTGGCTGCTCGCATGGATCGAGTCATCGACCTGGGAGATGCGATGTGAAGGCGCTCTGGACTATCTTCCGGCTTATCCTGGTGGCCCAGCGGACGGCCATGCTGCGCGGTGCCGCCCTCAGCCTTGCCGTGATCGTCATGGGCGTTACCCTTCTGGGGCTTTCGGGCTGGTTTATTACGGCAGCCGCGGCCGCAGGTCTGGCGGGAGCAGGGGCGGTGTTCGACGTGTTTCGTCCCTCGGCCATGGTTCGCTTCCTCGCGCTTGGTCGGGCCGCTGCGCGCTACGGTGAGCGAATGCTGACCCATGATGCTACCTTGCGTGCTTTGGAAACACTTCGGCTCAGACTTCTCGCTGGCCTTCTGACCAGCAGCTACAATCGCATGATCCGGATGCGGGGCGCTCAGACGCTCAACAGGCTGACCGCTGATATCGACGCGCTTGATGGGGTCGCGCTGCGATTGGTTCTTCCGCTGCTTGCGGGTGTCTCGGCTCAGATCGTGGCGCTCGTCGCGCTGTGGTTTCTCGTCTCGCCTCTGGTCGCTCTGTGGGTTTTTGTCGGCTACATGCTCGGCGCGGGATTAGCCTTCGGATGGGGCGCAGGCGCGACGACGCGAATGTCACGCCGGGCCGAACTCGCCGCTCAGGCTTTCCGTTCGCGTTTGATCGACATGATCCGGGCCCGCAGTGATCTTGCGGTCTACGGCTTCTTGGATTCACAGAGGCGCGCTGTCGAGGATGCCGAGTTTCGACGCCTGCAGCATCGCTGGCGGCTGGATGCAGCCGAGCGCCGTGCGGGCGCCCTATTGGCTGCCGTGACGTCCGTCGTTGCGGGTGGTTCGCTTGGGATCGGCATGGTGCTGGTTCAGTCGGGGGAGATTGAGCCTGCCTTCGCAGCCCTCGGTTTCTTTGCCGCCCTTGCCCTTTCGGAGACCCTTGTACCTTTGCGCCGTGCCGCCGCAGATTTCGGTCGTATGGCCGACGCCGCCCGCCGGGTTGGCGGCGATCTGGCCCGGCCCGCTTTATCGGATGCTGACGAGGTGCCGGGATTTGACAGCCCACCTTTGCGCCTGGAGCGCCTTGTCCTCCATCGCCCCGGTGGAACGGAGCGTCTCATGCGGGAAACGTCGTTTTCTGTGGCGCGCGGTGAGACCGTGGCGATCACCGGGGTCAGCGGGACGGGAAAATCGACTTTGCTTCTGGCAATTGCCGGTCTCCATCCCGTAGCGGCCGGCGAGATCGTCTTGGGTGGGCGAGCAATTGCCGATTGGCCGGAGACCGTCCTTCGTCGCCACGTCACCCTATTGCCCCAGCGCAGCAGCCTTATGGCAGGGACTTTCGCCGAGGCGCTGGAGCTTGCAGGGCCGGTCGCGGAAGCTCGTTTGTGGGACGTCCTAGCAGCGACGCAGCTCGATCACATCGTGCAAGAGCGCGGCGGGCTCTCAGCCCGCATCGGCCCGCGGGGAGATGGCCTATCCGGTGGGGAAGCCCGCCGCCTCGTCCTAGCGCGGGCATTGTTGCGATCTCCGCGCGTCCTGCTGCTGGATGAGCCGACAGAAGGGCTCGACGACGCCACTGCCTATGCTGTTCTTCTGGGTATCCGGCGTATCCTACCGGATGCGGCCATTTTGATTGCTGCGCATCGGCGGATCGAGACCGAATTCGCGGGGCGGATCGTGGCTTTAGAAAAAAGTCATATCAAGAATACTGGTTATTGATCTGAATCAAAGCTCCCGGGCGCGAATTACGCGATACATATACGAACTCGAATATGTATCGCGGGCCATTCGCCCTCACCACTGGAGCCAAATCTATGGAATTCGGTATCGTCGAGCTGTCACGGCTGCAGTTTGCCATGACCGCCATGTATCACTTCCTCTTCGTGCCGCTGACCTTGGGCCTTTCGATCCTGGTCGCGATCATGGAGACGGTCTATGTCATGACCAATCGCCCCATCTGGCGACAGATGACCAAGTTCTGGGGCACCCTGTTCGGGATCAATTTTGTTCTCGGCGTCGCGACCGGCATCACGATGGAGTTTCAGTTCGGCATGAACTGGAGCTACTACAGCCATTATGTCGGCGATATCTTCGGTGCTCCGCTCGCCATCGAAGGGCTTATGGCTTTCTTCCTCGAAGCGACCTTCGTCGGGTTGTTCTTCTTCGGCTGGGACAAGTTGAGCAAGGTTGCGCATCTGACGGTGGCCTGGCTGGTCGCTATCGGTTCAAACTTCTCGGCCTTGTGGATCCTGATCGCCAATGGCTGGATGCAGAACCCGGTGGGTGCGGAGTTCAACCCGCAGACCATGCGCATGGAAATGACCGATTTCTTCGCGGTGCTGTTCAATGAGGTTGCACAGGCGAAGTTCGTCCATACCGTCTCTGCGGGCTATGTCACGGCTGCGGTCTTCGTGATCGGCGTGTCTGCCTGGTATCTCTTGAAGGAGCGTCACGTCGAACTGGCCCGTCGGTCAATCACCGTGGCTGCTGCCTTCGGTCTGGCTTCGGCATTTTCAGTTGTGCTGCTCGGAGACGAATCCGGTTATTCGGCCACCCACAGCCAGAAAATGAAGCTGGCTGCCATCGAGGCCATGTGGGAAACCCACGAGGCCCCGGCACCGTTTAATCTGGTCGGCTTCCCCGACCAAGATGCGCGCGAAACCCACTATGCGATCGAAATACCGTGGGCGATGGGCCTGATCGGTACGCGGTCGCTGACGACGGAAATCCCTGGCATCAATGATCTTGTGGCTCAGGCTGAAACCCGCATTCGCAGTGGCATCATCGCCTATGACGCACTGATGCATATCCGCGAGAAGCGCGATGCAGCCGATCCGGCCATCAAGGCGACGTTTGAAAGTCATTCCGCCGATCTGGGCTTCGCATTCCTCTTGAAGAAATATGTCGAGGATCCAAGGCAGGCGACGGAAGAGCAGATCGTTGCTGCCTCCAATGACACCGTGCCGACCGTTTGGCCGCTGTTTTGGGCCTTCCGGATCATGGTCGGGCTCGGCTTCGGCTTCATCGCCACCATGGCCTATTTCTTTTACCGCGCCTCGTTCAAGGGCATGAACTATCCGCGTCCGGCCCTCTGGCTCGCGGTCATCATGATCCCGGCCCCCTGGATCGCAGCCGAGATGGGGTGGTTCGTCGCCGAATTCGGTCGCCAGCCCTGGACGGTTGACGGAGTGCTGCCGACAGCCATGTCCGTCAGTGCCCTTTCGATCACCGAGGTCGCGCTGACCTTGGCCGGGTTTATCACCTTCTACACGATCCTCTTCGTCATCGAGATGGGGCTGATGCTCAAATACATCCGCAAGGGCCCGTTCCAGGATGTACCAGAAACCGATGCCTGGGTTGTGCGTCACAATGAACGGCTTGCTGGCCGGCACAATGCCGACGCCATAGCCATGCCAGCGGAGTAATCGCCATGATCCTGCATGAATTGCTGAGTTACGAAATTCTGCGTGTCCTCTGGTGGGGGCTGCTCGGGGTGTTGCTCATCGGGTTTGCCTTGACAGACGGGTTCGATATGGGCGTCGGAGCTTTACTGCCCTTCGTTGGACAGACCGATCTTGAGCGTCGCGTGGCAATCAATACGGTAGGCCCCGTGTGGGAGGGTAACCAGGTCTGGTTCATCCTCGGCGGCGGTGCGATCTTTGCTGCCTGGCCGCCGCTCTATGCCGTAAGCTTCTCGGGCTTCTACCTCGCCATGTTCGTGGTGTTGGCGGCCTTCATCGTTCGTCCGGTGGCATTCAAATACCGCTCGAAACGGGATGACCCGCGCTGGCGCACCGCCTGGGACTGGGCGCTCTTTGCTTCTGGCGCCGTACCTGCCCTCCTGTTCGGCGTCGCCGTTGGCAACGTGATCCAGGGCGTACCGTTTCATTTCACCGATGACCTGCATTCGATCTATGAAGGCGCTTGGTACTTGAAGTTCACCGGCCTTCTCGATCCGTTCTCGATCCTGGCCGGCGTGGTGTCGCTGTCAATGCTCATCATGCATGGGGGAGCCTGGCTGACGCTGAAGGCTGATGGTGTGGTGCAGAGCCGTGCCCGCACCATCGGCTCCGTCGCGGCACTCGTTGCGGTCGCGGCCTATGCTCTGGCGGGCCTTTGGATGGCGGTGGGCATTGAGGGCTATCGTATTGTCGGCGACTACTTGACGGGTGGCCCATCCAATCCGCTGCATTTCGAGGTTGAGAAGACGGCGACATGGCTGACGGCCTATGCAGATCGTCCGTGGATCGCGGTGGCGCCTGTCATGGGCATCTTGGGTGGTGTGCTGACCTTCCTCGGCCTGCGCGCAGGCCGGGAAGTCTCCACGCTGCTGTTCTCGAAGATGGCGATCCTCGGCGTGATTTCTTCCGTTGGCCTGACGATGTTCCCTTTCATCATGCCTTCCTCGTCCGACCCGCAATCGTCGCTGACGGTGTGGAATAGCTCTTCGTCCCATCTGACGCTGTTCATCATGCTGGTGGTGACCGTGATCTTCATGCCGCTGATCCTGATGTACACGGCCTGGGTCTACAAGGTTCTGTGGGGCAAGGTCACCGAAGCCGACGTCACCGACAACTCGCACTCGGTCTACTAACGGGCGGTCCCTTCGCCCCAGGAACAAAGGCTGCACCGGGCCATAATGTTCGGTCAGCCAGCCCAACCAGATAGGATTGAATCGATGAAACGACCTCTTTCGCTTTGCACTGTGGCCACTCTGGCCGGATTGGCCGCGGGCCCGGCGCTGGCCGCTCCACTGCCAGAGGCCGCCCAGACGGCGGTGTTGCGCGCCCTTGACGACGAATACCACGCCGAGGCCGTCTATGCCGCAACACTCGCCGCATTTGGCGATGTGCGGCCATTCTCGAATATTATCAAGGCCGAGCGCAAGCATCAGGCTGCCCTGCTGGATCTGATGAAAACCTATGACATGGTCGCGCCCGCCAACGGGTACCTCACGGGTGACAAACCGCTTGAGGCACTGCCCGCTACCTTGCAAGAGGTTTGCGCAGTTGGCGTTGCCGCCGAAATTGAGAATGCTCGCTTGTATGACGAAGACCTGCTTCCTGCGGTGATGCGTTATCCTGACATAACACGCGTGTTTACCGCTTTGCGGGATGCCTCGATTAACAACCACCTTCCGGCGTTTCAGCGCTGCGCCGCCGGAGGCGGGCAGGGCAAAGGCAAAGGGAATGGTCAGTCCAAAGGCTGATCCCGGATCGGCCGACAGGTCGCGAATTAGAAAGGACTGAAAAATGTGGTACTTCGCCTGGATCCTCGGTCTCCCACTGGCGGCCATCTTTGCGGTTATGAACGCGATGTGGCTGGAGATGAAGGAAGATGAAAAGAGACTGAACGACAACGGTTCGTGATCTGCCACTCGGACTGATTTCATCTGATCTGATGGCATTATGGCCAGGCGTGATTACTCGTTCGTCTGGTCGTTTCATCTCCACACTCAGTAACGGACAGAAGCAATGACGACTGCAGACACTCACCCAGTCGCAACAATTCGGCTTGCGCATTACCCTGTCACGTTCTTCGCCGTGGGGATGGGTATGATGGGGCTCACGCTGGCCATCCGGGCGGCCGAACACGCCTACGCATTTAGCAATCTGGCCTCCAGGGGAGCCTTAACACTATCGGTGGTCATGCTAGTTGCAGTAGCGATTGGCTACTCCGCCAAGGTCTTCAATCACTTTGCCGAAGTGAAGGCAGAGTGGAATCATCCCGTGCGGATAGCCTTCTTCCCAGCAATATCGATTTCGTTGCTGTTGTTGTCAGCCGGGCTGTTTGATCTAGTGCCAGGGGTTGCACACATTGTCTGGCTTTCGGCCACTGCCATACAAGGTATTCTGGCGCTGTCGGTGATCGGCGCCTGGATCGGTCATCGTCCCTTCCAACAAGGGCAGTTGACGCCGGCATGGTTCATCCCGGCCGTTGGCAATGTCATCGTGCCGCTGGCAGGTGCCAGGCTCGGTTACATGGAGGTGTCCTGGCTGTTCTTCTCTGGCGGACTCATCTTCTGGCTGGTGCTCCTGACATTGGTCATGAACCGCCTTATGTTTCACGATCCTTTGCCGGGCCGTATGGTGCCGACGCTGATGATCCTGGTTGCGCCGCCCGCCGTGGCCTTCACTGCATGGTTGCGGTTGACGGGAGAGGTTGGCAATTTCGGACACTTCCTCCTCTCTGTGGCCTATGTCTTTGCGCTGCTCGTTTTGACGCAGTGGCCGAAGTTTCGGACCATGCCTTTCGCGCTTTCCTGGTGGGCACTTTCCTTTCCTCTCGCGGCCTTGTCGATCGCAAGCTTTGGCTATGCCGAAGCTGCAAGCTCGGCGGCCCATCGCTACATAGGGACGGGTCTTCTGGTGCTCCTGATGGCCATCGTCGTCGGGCTGATCGTGCGTACGGCACTTGCAATGCGGGCCGGTGCGATCTGCGTGCCTGAGTGAAACATCGCTTCCGAGTTCGACGATACTAACAAGCTGCTCGGTAACCGCTGAGTGTCGCCGGGCTCGCAATTTGCAACACATATGGTTTTATGAATGCGTTTGATCTTTATCAAATGGCGGCTGGCAAACTTGTGGCAAAGATACGGCAATTCTCGGAGGAGAACACCATGAAACTAACAGATTTACAGACTTCCCGTCGCGCCTTGCTCGGCTTCGGTGTGGCGGGCTTGGCTGCTGCAACAGTTGGCCTTCCGGCGCGCGCTGCCCGGATTGCGACGAAAGCCCGCATTGTCATCATTGGGGCGGGGGCTGCAGGCACCGCTCTCGCCAACCATCTGGTGGCACGGCTCGATGGTGCCCAGATCACGATCGTCGATGCGCGCGCCGAGCATCTCTATCAGCCCGGTCTATCGCTGGTGGCTGCGGGTTTGAAGCCTGCTAGCTATACACTGTCAAAAACCACCGATTGGCTGCCGGACGGTATTGCCCTGATCGCTGAGCACGCGGGTCAGATCGACCCGGTCGCGAAAACCGTTGCAACCACGGGCGGGCAGATCCTGCCTTACGATTTTCTGGTCGTCGCACCCGGGCTCGTGCTGGACCATGATGCCATCGAGGGTTTCTCACTGGATCTCGTCGGCCAGAACGGTATCGGCGCATTGTATGCAGGACCTGAATATGCGGCTCGAACATGGCAGGCAGCGTCGGAGTTCACCGAGAAAGGCGGCATCGGTCTGTTCACGCGGCCAGCCACGGAGATGAAATGCGCGGGCGCACCGCTCAAACACACGTTTCTGATCGAGGATATTGCCAGCCGCGGCGGTGCGGCCGGAAAATATGAGATGCACTACGCCGCTCCGCAGCAGGCTCTATTCTCCGTGCCGATCGTGCATGAAAAAGTGCGCATGTTGTTTGAAGAGCGCGGAATCGCCTCACATTTCGGTCACAGGCTGAAATCCATCGAGCCAGGTACGAAACGCGCGACCTTCGTGGAAACGAAACTCGACCCCATCACCAAGGTTGAAATGCAGTCTGAAGTCGAGATGCCTTACGACTATCTGCATGTGATCCCGCCGCAGCGGGCGCCTGATGTCATTCGGCAGTCCGGTCTGTCCTGGGCGGACAAATGGACCGATCAGGGTTGGGTCGAGGTCGACATGCAAACCCTGCGTCATCTGCGCTATCCCGAGATCTTTGCCCTGGGCGATGTGGCCGGTGTGCCGAAGGGAAAAACGGCTGCCTCGGTCAAGTGGATGGTGCCTGTCGTCGAAGACCATCTGGTCGCGGCCATAGAGGGGCGCGAGGGCACTGCGGTCTATGACGGATATACCTCTTGCCCCCTGATCACCCGGGTGGGTCGCGCCATGCTGGTCGAGTTCGACTACCACAACAATCTGGTCCCCTCGTTTCCGGGCGTCATAGCACCGCTGGAGGAGCTATGGATCAGCTGGCTCATGAAAGAGGTGGCCCTCAAGGCGACCTATAATGCAATGCTGCGCGGCAAGGCCTGAGGAGGACGCCATGAAAGAACTGACATTCGAAACCCTCATCGCCGTGTTCGAAGAGATCTTCAGCCCCGGCCTGTTCTGGGCCATGGTCGTCGCCGCGATCGTCGTGACACTGGCTTATCTATATGTCCTGATCCGCGATCGATCGATGTCGATGCGCAAGTTCCTGCTGGCGCAACTCGCCATGCCCTTTGGTGCAGTTGCGGCCGTCGTCTTCGTGCAATCTGTGACAAATTCTCATCTGCGCGACATCGGTGGGCCTGTCGACATTATCGTGCTGTTGGGTGTGGCCGCCATGGGGGCTGTGGGAGCGGCGATCCTGGTCTATACTGCCCAGTCTCTGTTCTTCAGAACGAAGAGCCTGAGCCAGTGAAGCCGGGCTGGAGCCAGTATCTTTGATGAATGACGCAGAGCAGAGGCGCTGGAATAGTCGCTTCGATACCGACGACTATGTGTTTGGTGAGGCCCCCAACGCGTTTCTGCGGACCCATGCTCCCGCCCCTAACAGAGGGCGGGCGCTATGCGTTGCAGACGGCGAGGGCCGCAATGGCGTATGGTTGGCGGAACAAGGCTGGCAGGTCGTATCACTGGATTTCTCGGCTGTCGCCCAGCGCAAAGCCGAAGGGCTGGCGATCCGTCGCGGTGTATCAATCGAATTGGTGCATGCGGATGTTCACGCGTGGCAGTATCCGGTGGCCGCGTATGACCTGGTGGTGGATATCTTCAGCCAGTTCAGCTCGCCTGATCAACGGGCCCGGAAATGGGCCGCCATGAAAACGGCTCTAAGACCTGGAGGTCATCTCGTAGTTCAGGGATACACACCCGAACAATTGCGTCATCGAACCGGTGGGCCAAGTGATCCGGCGCAGCTTTATACGCGAGAAATGCTGCTGTCCGCCTTTGGACACTTTGAAATCCTTCACTTAGTCGCAGAAGAAGTCCTCCTTGACGAGGGATCAGGGCATAGCGGGCCGTCCGCTGTTATCGGACTCGTAGCCCGTAAAGGCTGACCGACTTAGGGTTCCCCCGCAATGGTGCGTTGGTTTAGTAGAAGCCGATTTCGCGGGCGCTGATATCCGCATCGTGGTTGCGACCGTAAGCGGCTATCGCGATCGATGTCAGGCTACTTGCGCGGGGAACGTTGCGCAAGATCGGTCCAGACGCTTTGAACTCAGTAAGGGGAAGTCGCACCTCGGTCCAAGTCCGCGTAACATCAAATCCGGCCTGATAGAATTGCCAGGGCAAGATCGTGCCTCCTGTGCGCAGGTGCACGAAGTACCTCTGATCGTTTCCACGGACCAGCAAGCGTATTCCGATCGTGTTTTCTGGTGCTGCATCCTGCGACTTCATGCGGATCTGAATGAAGCCGCCATTGTTGGCGGTGCTAACGTTACCGGTCATGCGCGCATGCGCATGTCCTTCTTCGTTTTCGAATTGCACCTGCCCCGATGATTTTCCGCCCATCACGGTGTCTGCGAAAAAGCGCCAGCGCGTTTCGGGTTGCAGCTTGAAATCGTCGATCAACATGTCGCTCGCCAGCGCCGGTGTGTAAGCCGACAGTATCAAGGTGATCACTGTCGCAAGTCCAATTTTGAAACGCATCTGGTTGTCCTATATCCTCTCGGGGGGTGACGCGAAGTCAAATCTCACGTCTCAGGCTTACGCGCGACGATGTAGGGGTTTTGCGAATACTTGCCGAAGATCCGCTCGTCCGTGATCTCAAAACCAGCATCTATGATCGAGTGCCGAAGCTCGGGGATGCTGTGTTGCCTGACCGCAGGAAATAGGCCTACGAACTGCAGCGCACGAAACAGAAGACGAAACTTGAACTTCAGGTCGGCGAAACACCAGGTTTTTGAGATAAGCAGACCGCCAGGTTTTAGATTGGCGAATATCTGCGCCAAGGTGGCTGGTTGATCTTCCACCAGATGCAGAACGTTGAAGGCGCAGATGACGTCGAACGGACCACCATCATAGGCATTCTCAGCGTCCGCAATCTTGAAGGTCAGGTTGGCGCCCGCAGGTTTGTCCTGAGCGATCTTGATCATCTCAGCCGAGAAATCTGTCGCTGTCCAGTGTGACACATGGGGCGCAAGCCGGATTGCCGTGCCGCCGGTACCACAGCCGAGCTCAAGGACGTGATCTCCGGGTTTGAGACGTGACGCGACATCGCCGATCATGGCGTCATAGGCCACCACGTCTTTGAGCGGGCGCGCTGCATAGCGCCCGGCGATTCGGTTCCAGAATTTCTGCTGCTTAGACAAAGACATTTCCAAACCTTTCATCAGAGCGGCAGGATCGCAGCGCTGCTTTTGTACAGGACATAAAATGCGACGACGATGATCAGCACAGCGAAGATCCGGTTGAGGAGGTTTCGCTTTGTCGACAGACGAGTTGCCAGCAGCATGCCGCCGACGCCGCCGATCACGCCGCCACCGATAAACTCGGCCGCGATCGCCCAGTCGATCAGGCCCGAGGCTGCGTAGTTGATCGCAGTGGCGAGGCCGAAGGTGCCAACGGCGAGAAGCGACGACCCGACCGCGTTGATCATCGGCATGCCGGTCGCGAGCATCAGGCCCGGCACGATCAGGAACCCTCCGCCAATTCCGAAGAAGCCGGATGCTGCTCCTGCCGCTATGGCAACAGCCGCCGTTTTCCAGCATGTCAGGCCATCTGTCTTGACGACGTCTGACGCTATGGTCCTCCGGGGCCGGAGCATCAGGGCTGCAACGACCAGCATCAGCAGGCCAAACAGGAAAAGCAGCTTGTGCCCGTCGAATGCTTTCCCGAGTGTTGAGCCGGCGAGTGCGCCTACCGTCCCGGTGGCGGCAAAAACAAAGGCGCAACGCCACCAGACATGCCCTTTGCGAGCATGACCGATGAGGTTGACATAGGCATTGATCGAAACGGCCAGAGCGCCGGTGCCGATTGCGATATGTGGCTGTGAGATGCCGACTACATAAAGCAACAGAGGTGTCGCCAGAATGGAGCCTCCGCCGCCGATCAGTCCAAGCGTGAAGCCTACCAGCCCGCCCGAACCGACAGCCGTCAGAGCCTGGGTGACGAGGTCGTTCATTCCCAAGGAGCTCCTGCAAGCGCGTCGAGCGGGATCTTCAGATAGCGCTTGCCGTTTCCTTCCGGTTCCGGGAGGCGTCCTCCACGGATGTTGACCTGAAGCGCATGCAGGATCAGCTTCGGCATGGGCAGTGTCTTGTCGCGAGCCTCGCGCAGCTCCACGAAGGACGCCTCGACCTTGCCGGCGATATGCGGATTGCTGCGCTTCTGGTCGGCGACCGTGCTTTCCCAGAGAGGTTTGCGCCCGTCGGGCTGATAATCGTGACCGGTGAACAGACGCGTGTCATCCGGCAGCGACAGGATTTCCTCGATCGAGGCCCAGAGCCGCTTTGCGCTGCCGCCGGGAAAATCCGCGCGCGCCGTGCCGCTGTCCGGCATAAACAGCGTATCATGCACAAAGGCGGCGTCGCCGATCACATAGGTGATCGAGGCGAGCGTGTGACCAGGTGAGAAGAGGACGCGGCCCTTGAGATCACCCACCGAGAAGGTGTCGCCTGCCTCAAACAGCCGGTCCCACTGCGAGCCATCGGTTTGCAGATCCGGCCAGTTGTAGATTTCCTTCCAGAGCTTTTGTACCTCAACGACACGCGCGCCGATCGCGGTCGGCGCGCCAGTCTTTTCCTTCAGATACCGAGCGGCGGAAAAGTGGTCTGCATGGGGATGGGTGTCGAGGATCCACTCGACGCTGAGGCGCTTCTCCCTGATGTAATCCAGGATCGCATCGGCATTGCGAGTCGCGGTTGCGCCCGACTTTTCGTCATAGTCGAGCACCGGGTCTATGATTGCACACTTCCGTGTCGCAGGATCACTGACGACATATTGGATGCTGAACGTTCGCTCGTCGAAGAAGCCTTTTACATCGGGCTTTGCAGTCATGTTGGGTACCCTCGTTAATCTCAGTCGTTGGGCGTTGCGGTTTGTTCTCGCGGTCTGACCGACGCGCCTAAGTGGGCGCGTAGGTCGATCGGCTGTCGGCACCGTCTAGGATGCAGGATCGCTGAGGGGGGCTCAGGCAAGTTCCTTCACGGTGAAGTACCAGTCTGTGGTCTCCAGACCTTCCGCGAGCCGCGTCTCCACTTCAGCCATCGTCTTTGGCGAGCCGACAATGACCTTGTCGCCCGGTTGCCAGGCCTCCGGTGTGGCGACGCCGTGGGTGAGGCTTGTCTGCAGGGCTCTGACCAGGCGAAGAACTTCGGGAACGCTGCGGCCGTTGGTCATCGGGTAGTAGATCATGGCCCGCAAGATGCCCTTGTCATCGATGATGAAGGTGGCGCGCACGGCCGAAGTGTCAGATGCGCCGGGATGGATCATGCCGTACGCGGTTGCCACCTTCATCGACAGGTCCTCGATGATCGGGAAGGTGATCTCGACCCCAAACTTCTCCTTGATGTTCTGCACCCACGCGAGATGCGAATAGATGCTGTCGATTGAGAGGCCGAGCAGTTCGCAATTGATCGCCTTGAATTCTGCCGAAGCGTTGGCGAAGCCGATGAACTCGGTCGTGCAAACCGGGGTGAAGTCCGCCGGATGGGAAAAGAGTACGAGCCACTTGCCCTTGTAGTCAGCAAGGCGGCGATCGCCATGAGTGGTCTTCGCGGAAAAGTCCGGCGCTGGCTCGTTGATCCGCGGCATAGTGGCGCCTACGGCGGGTGTCGGCATGACTGTGGCCGGCAATACGGAGGCTGTTTGTGGGGCGGTGCTGCTGACGGCGCTATCGGAGCAACTCATGAGACTGGTCCTTGTGTGGCTCGCTTTCGTGCGAGGCGTGTTTCTGTTTTGACCACCAATACATATGTCTATATATATGTATTCTGGAAACGAATAAAAGCGGACACACTCATCGGAAAAATCGATCATGAAACCCGCACCTAATCTCCGACATCTGGGCTATCTGCTCGCCCTTGCTGAGCACCTCAACTTCAGTCGGGCGGCCGATTCCTGCCTGGTGACGCAATCCACGCTGAGTGCAGGCATTCGTGAACTTGAGACGCTGATCGGCGGGCAGCTTGCCGAGCGAACGAAACGCCAGGTCATGTTGACCCCTCTCGGTCGTTTGGTTTGTGATAAGGCGCGGATGATGTTGCAGTTGAGCGACGAGCTCGTGGATCTCGGTCACGTTCGTCCAGATATGCTCGCAGGTAGGCTGGAAATCGGTGTGATCCCGACTGTTGGACCATTTTTGCTGCCGCGATTGATGCCCGCACTTCGTCGGCGCTATCCCGAACTCGAACTGGGCTGGCGCGAAGACAAGACCGCTCCTCTCATGGAGCGATTGAGAGCGGGGCAACTGGATGCGCTGCTCATGGCTTTTCCGCACGCGGTAAACGGCCTGGAAACCATGGTCTTGTTCGAGGACGTCTACCACTTCGTCTGCCATGCCGACCACCCGCTTGCCACGGCGGAGTCGGTCGACGTTGAAGACTTGCCGCAACTGGACTTGTTGTTGCTGGAAAAGGAACATTGCCTTCATGCACACGCCATTCCGCTGTTGACGGCAGCCGCTGGTGGCGCGCGCAGCAGCTTTTCGGCGACAAGCCTGCACACTCTTGTCGCCATGGTTGGCGAGGGGCAGGGCGCTACGCTTCTGCCGACCATAGCGATAGAGGCTGGATTGCATGAAGCGCATTCGAGCGTGGTGGTGCCCATTGCAGGGCAAACCCAAGCTCGCCAGATCGGACTTGTTTGGCGTGGGCAATCACCGCGCGCATCCGCAATCCAGGAACTAGGGCTTTATCTGCGAGGCCAACTGATACCCAAACAGTGCTGAGCGTCCGATCATTTCGGTCCAAGAAAAGCGCCCATCTGAGCTTCGCTCGGCATCCCGGCGAAGGTATCGATCTTACCTTCCTCGGTCTTGAAGACGATTGCCGGCGTGCCGCCGAAACCGAGCTCGGTCATTAAGGTGGCGTTGCGATCAAGCTTTGCGGCCGTGTCGCCATCGATCGTGTCTAGCGGGTGAATGCCGCCATCGGCATGTTTGCGCTCGTTCTCCGTCAGTGCTTCTTCCGGCGACTTCGCTTGAAGAATGGCGGCGGCCTTGGCGGGGGAATCCTGGCGGATCACGCCGACCATCACGTGACGCAACTGAACTTTGCCGCTTTCAATCCAGGGCCGAGCGGCCAGCCAGAAGCGATTGCAATAGGGGCAATTGGGGTCGGTGAAGGTATAGACGATGCGACGTGCATCGGGATCGCCATCCTGAACCCAGGTTGCGGCCTCGAGTTTGGTCCAAGCGGCTTCGCTCAAGCGCTGTTCGACCATCCTCTTGAGCTGATCTTCCGCCATATCCTGCCCATAGGCATCGACAAGCGTTCCGACGACCACGTGTTGATTATCGGGTGTCAGATAGATCGCCAGAGGCTGCGCTCCGGCTTTGGCGGCGAAGGCTCTGAGACCACCCGGAACCTGCATCTCGCCGAGAATGCGAATGCCCTGCTGCTCGATGGTCTTAAGGATCTCGGGATAGGCCTTGTCTTCAGCTTCAGCACCCGTCGCCATGACGACGCCCAGCAGAAGCGCCAGGGGGACTGCCGGAAATTGTATGGGACGTTGACGTGATCTCAACAGCATGATGCGATCCTTTGATTGTCTGATTTCTTTTTGTGGGTAGGGAGATCAGGCCCCTGCGGGGCCAAGAACGACGATATTGGCGCCTGTCGGAACCTGGCTGTAGAGGTCGATGACGTCCTGGTTCAGCATCCGGATGCAGCCGGATGACGCAGCCGTTCCGATCGTCCAGGGTTCGTTGGTCCCGTGGATGCGATAAAGCGTGTCCTTGCCATCCTTGACGAGATACAGGGCCCGCGCCCCAAGTGGATTTCTGTCACCGCCGTCCATGCCATGGGCCCATTTGCCATAACGAGCGGGGTCACGCTTGAGCATGTCGGGCGTGGGCGTCCAGCGGGGCCATTGGCGCTTGAAGCCGATGTGAGCGGTTCCGGAAAACTCAAAGCCGGCCTTGCCGACGCCCACGCCATAGCGGACAGCTTTTCCCTTCTCCTTGATCAAATAGAGAAAGCGATTTTGGGGATCCACGACGATGGTGCCGGGTGGATGCTCGGTCTTGTAGTCCACGATCTGCTTCAGAAACTGCTGGCCGATCCGTTGTGTATCGACAGCGGGGACTGGGAAGGGTTCGTTTCCACGCGCCTTGTAACGCTCAAGGCCGGATGAGCGTGGTTCAGGTGCTGGCGGTTGAAAGGCATGCGGAGCAATGGTGCGGGTCGTCGGCGCGGTGGCGGCGCAGGAAATGAGGCCGATTGAAACCAGACCCAGAGCGACCAATGTCTTCAGGCACCGGATGTGGGTGCAGCTACGGTAAACGGCAGATACGGGGCAAGGTGAGAAGGGTGCGGACATGTCGAGCGATAAGCTCCTCGTGAGGTTTACCTCGCCCCGCTTCTCTCTCTCACCTTAAGGCTGGCTTAAGGCTCACCTTTGTCCCGTGGCATGGAGAGCGATCGCTCACGCTTCTGAACCTGGCAGCTCCAGACAAACGCAGAAACCCGTCTGCCTATGGAATGAAATCCGACCACCAAGCTTTGTCAGGGCCATCTCAACAATCGAAAGGCCGAGGCCGCTTCCGAGCGCGTTTGCGCTGCTACCGCGCTGGAAGCGGGCCATGAGGCGCTGCTCGTCTTTCTCATCGATGCCGGTTCCGGAATCGCACACGGCGATCGTGGTGCCTGTTACGGTCTGCGTGCCGATGATCCGGACGGATGAATTGCGCGGCGCATGTTGCAGGGCGTTTTCGATTACATTGCGCAAGGCCAGCCGCAAAAGTGTCTTCCCTGGCACGCTGATCACCAGGTCCTCGGCTATGTCGCTCTCAACCGTGATTTCCCTCGACGAAACGAGTGCCGCCATTTCGCCGCGCAGCTCTTCGACCATAGCTTTGACTGCCACTGCTTCTGATGCCGAAGACTTGTCCAGTGAATCAACGGCTGCCAGGTCTATAAGCTGGCGAACGAGGCGCCCGGTCCGGTCGACGCTGAGCGAGATCTGGTTGAGGGCATTGGCACGGACCTCATCGCTATCGCTGCGAAGGGCGACCTGGGCCTGGGTCTTCAAACCGGATAGCGGCGTCTTCAGCTCGTGGGCCGCGTAGGCGATGAAGGTCTTTTCCCGCTCGCGTGCCTCCTCCACGCGTTGGAACAGGGCGTTAAGAGAGCCGAGTAGAGGCCTGATCTCTCGTGGTGCTCCGCTATCGTCGACGGGGTGGAGTTCGTCGGCTGAGCGCAGCGACAAGGCGTCGGCGACTTGCCGGAGAGGGGATAGACCGCGCCCGACACTCAGCCAGATCAGGCCGGCGAGCATGGGCAGGATCGCCAGGGCAGGAACGAGCTGGCCCGTGATGACGTCACCGACCAACTTTTCGCGGATCTCGATACTATCGCCGACTAGGACCCTCACACCAAGCTCGGGATTGACGACAGCGTAGACACGCCAGCGCTCGCCGTTGACGAGCTTTTCGGCGAATCCGCTTTCGTGATCGGCGAGCGACGTACTGGGCGCGCTCTCCGACCGGCTGACAAGGTCACCTTGAAGGGACCAGATCTGACAGGACAATTGTCGGCTATAGTCTCCGTCATGCAGGCCGAAGCCTTCGGGAATGCCTGCCGCCTGCGCCGCGTCGACGGCTGCTGCGACGTCGATGTGGTGGTCGGTGATCAGCGAGCTTACCATGCGCGCCGCTTCCGTCAGGCGCGCGTCGAGAACCCGCTCGACTTCACGCTGCGTGCTGAGATAGGTCCAAAGCACGGCAAGCAGCCATACGGCACCCGTTGCCGCAAGCAGGATGAGAAAAAGCCGGAGCCGGATCGATCGCATCATGCTTTCCCCATGCGGTAGCCGACGCCGCGCACGGTTTCGATCGAGGCGGCACCCAATTTGTGGCGCAGCTTGTGCACGTGTACCTCGATCGTGTTGCTCTCAATCTCTTCCTGCCAGCCATAAAGCCTTGTTTCCAAGCTCTGCTTGGAGTGGACCATGGTCGGATTTTCCATCAATGCTAGCAGGACGGCAAATTCCCGCCGCGACAGGCCAGTGATTTCTCCATTTTTCTGAACCTCCATGCTCGCCGGGTCGAGGGTTAATTCTTCCCAGGTGAGCTTGGGTGTGGCGCGTCCCTCGGCACGCCGGGTGATGGCGCGCAGCCGCGCCGCCACTTCGTCGAGGTCGAAGGGTTTGCCGAGATAGTCGTCGGCGCCGGCGTCGAGACCATCAATGCGATCGGTCACGGCATCCTTGGCCGTCAACAGAAGTACGGGGGTGCGGTTACTGGCGGCGCGCATCGTACGAAGCAGATCCAGCCCAGATCCATCCGGCAACATGCGGTCGAGCACGATGGCATCAAAGGCATCGTTTTCGATCGCTGCCCGAGCATCGGAAAGCGTGCTGACTGTGTCTGCCGAAAAGCCGGCGAGGCCAAGCCCCACCTTCAACCCGTCGAGCAGGATCGCGTCGTCTTCGATGACAAGAATACGCATCACACCTCCGTGAGAAAAATGTCGTTTCACGCCATGGCCTGCCCAGCTTAAGCCTGCCTTAAGCTGCCCCGCAGACACCGCCGCACATTCGATGCGTCACAAGGAATGATGGAATGCAACTCTTGAGGTACCTGGCGATTTTCTTCTCCGTTTTGCTCTTCGCCGGCATCGCCATTGCCCAGACCGCGCCGCTTCAGATGGACGAGGCATTTCGGCCTTCGCTGTCACGGTTCTCCGCCACCGAAGTTGCCGTGACGTGGGAGATCGAGCCAGGCTACTATCTCTACCGGGATTATCTCTCCGCCAAAAGTGACGATGGCAGTCCGCTGAAACTGGAGACGCCTGATGGAAAGATCAAGGACGATCCGGGCTTTGGATCGACCGAGGTCTATTATGACACCGCCCGGGCGACGCTTATCAGTGACGCGTCGACGATCGAGTTGACCTATCAAGGCTGCCAGGATGGCGGGCTCTGCTATCCGCCTGTCACGAAAACGATCGACATGGCCAGCCTGAAGTTCAGCGACTCGGAGCACGGAAGTCCGATATCTTTCCAGACATCGAATGCACCGCAAAGCGGATGGTCGTCCTTCAGCGCTCAAAATCCGGATTTCGCGCTCGCTCACGATGAAGCAACGACCGGTGTCGATGGACTCCTGGCGCGAGGCGGCCTGCCTCTGCTTTTGATTGGTTTTGTTGGGTTCGGCGTGCTTCTGGCGTTTACCCCGTGCGTCTTTCCCATGTATCCGATCGTTGCCGCCATGCTGTCGCGAGAGGGCGGGGCCCTTTCGCCGAAACGTGGTTTCATCCTTTCGAGCGTCTATGTCGGAGCGTTGGCGCTGGCGTTCGGGCTGTTCGGCATGGTCGCGGCCTGGTCGGGGCAAAATCTGCAATTTGCCTTGCAATCGACAACGGCGACGATCGTCATCGCCAGCCTGTTCCTGATCCTAGCCCTGTCCAACTTCGGGCTCTTCGAGATCCAGATGCCGGCTGGCTTCAGCAATCGCCTGTCGTCCGGGGGACGCAGTGGCGGATCGCTTGGTGGGGCTGCGATGCTGGGCTTTACCTCCGCATTTCTTATCGGTCCCTGTGTCACCGCGCCACTTGCGGGGGCGCTGCTCTACATTGCCCGCACCGGAGATGTCCTCATCGGGGCGGCCGCGTTGTTCGCGCTTGGGCTAGGCAAAGGCCTCCCCTTGATCCTGATGGCAACGCTCGGCGGCAAGGCACTGCCGCGTGCCGGGGCGTGGATGGCAAGCATCCGCTCCGCCTTCGGCTTCGGTTTCATCGGAACGGCGATCTGGATGGTCAGCCCTCTTCTGCCTGAAACGCTGGTGCTGTTTGCCTGGGCGTGCCTTGCCGTTTCAGTCGGAGTATTCCTCTGGCAAATCCGGGTCGCAAGTGCCTCTGCTGGCGCGGCTGTCATCTCGCGATCTGTGGCCACTGTTTCGGTCGTCTGGGGAGCCCTCCTGCTCGTCGGTGTCGGGCTCGGTGCCCGCGATCCGCTTGCCCCTCTGGAGCCGCTGACGATTAAGACCGGGGTCGGGCAGACGGTGGCCGAAATCGCGAAATCGGACTTTGAAGCCGTCGCCTCGCCACAAATGCTGACTTCGGTGCTGGCCGAGGCTTCTGTTGAGAACAGGCCCAGCCTCGTTTATGTGACCGCGGATTGGTGCGTCACCTGCCGCGCCATAGAGCGAACTGTTCTGACGGACCAGAGTGTCTCGGCGGCCCTCCACGGTGCGCGCCTGCTGACCATCGATATGACCTCGACCTCTCCAGAGACCGATGAACTCCTGAGGTCCCTCAATGCCATTGGTCCGCCGACGATGATCTTCTTCGATCACGAAAAGCAGGAGGTGGCGGGTACGCGTCTGGTGGGCGACGTAACGATCGACAAGCTTGCTGCCTCCGCCCGGGCAGCCAAGGGTACGCCCTGATGGACGTCGTGACACTGGGGCCGCTTGCCTTCGCATCCGGCAGGCTGGCGGCGATCATCGGGTTCTTCGTGTTCCTCGGGCTCGGCTCATTTCTGGCGGGTCGCTATGACAAACGGCTCGCGCCCTGGACGACCGCTGCGGTGCTGTCGGGCCTCATCGCAGCAAGGGCACTGCATGTCCTCATGCATCTCGACAGCTTTCTCGCCGAGCCATGGCGCGCCCTTTATGTATGGCAGGGCGGCTTTTCGATGATTGGCGGCGCGATCGGTGTTGCGATCACGCTCGTCTTTCTGATGCGTGAATCCCGGCAGACGCTGCCGCTTGCCGCCGTGCCGCTCGCCGCAGGATGCTTTGTCTGGTTCTCGCTGACCATGCTCTGGCAAGCAGCGGAAGGGCCGGCTGCGCCCCGTTTCACGCTGGCAAATCTTGATGGGTCTCAGTTTGTCGCTTTGTCAGAGCGCGGTGGGCGCCCTGCCGTCGTGAACCTCTGGGCAACCTGGTGCCCGCCTTGCCGCCGCGAAATGCCACTTCTGGCAGAAGTGGCTGCGGCTCGGGCAGACGTCGATTTCATCTTCGCCAATCAAGGTGAAGGGCCAGCAGTGATCAAGGCGTATCTCGAGGACGAAAACCTCCGGCTTGAGGCCATCCTGCTTGATCCTGCCCGTTCCCTTTTGCGCCACTACGCAGCGCCTGGAATGCCGGTGACCCTCTTTCTTGGCGCTGACGGCCAAGTTGTCACGACCCATTTCGGAGAGATTTCGCGCGAGGCTTTGAATGCCGCCATCGCCCGACTGATCCCCGCAGACAAGGAATAACAGAGAATGAGACTTGCAGAATTGTGGCCGGTTATCGGCATCCTGAAGAAACTAGGCCTAGGGGCGGGGCTCGCTCTCCTGCTTGCCGCCTGCTCGCAGACGACGGGTACGCCGTCTCAGCCATCTCCGCCGCCTATCGATCCGGCGTTGCAGGCCATGTATGGAGAAGTGCAGGACGGCGAGGAGATCATTCCTGCTGTCGATGTCTCGAAGATGGATCCGCGCAATGTTCGCCAGGTCGTCAATTATCGCACGTCCTATGCGCCCGGCGCGATCGTCGTCGACCCTTATGCCCGCTTCCTCTATCTCGTCATGGAGGGCGACAAGGCGATGCGCTACGGTGTTGGCGTCGCCAAGGCCGGTTTGGAATTTGAGGGCGAGGGCGATATCAAGCGCAAAGCCCGCTGGCCGGGCTGGGTGCCGACGCCCAACATGATCGCCCGCGAGCCGGATCGTTATGGCCCACTCGCCCAGGGCTTGCCGGGCGGCATAGACAATCCGCTCGGCGCGCGCGCGCTCTACCTCTACCAAGGCGGAAAAGACACGCTCTACCGGATCCATGGCACCAACGAGGCCTGGTCGATCGGTCAGTCCGTCTCGTCGGGTTGCATTCGCCTTCTCAACCAGGACATCATCGACCTGCACGCCCGTGTTCCGGAAGGGTCAAAGATGGTTGTCCTCACTGCCGAAGAATCCGGAAAGGGAGAATTCTGATGATGAAGCGTCGCACCATCCTGACATCAGGGCTCGCGCTTGGCACGTTCGCCGTCTTCGGCAGTCGGCTCGCCTTCGGACAACAGCTTACGAAGGACGAGGTCTTCAACGACAAGGATGCGCCGTTTCTCGGCAATCCTAAGGGCGACGTCACCGTGGTCGAGTTCTTCGACTATCAGTGTCCCTACTGCAAGAAGGCCCACCCGACGGTGAAGAAGGTCATCGAGAGGGACGGCAATGTGAAGCTGGTCATGAAGGACTGGCCGATCTTCGGCGATGCCTCGATCTTTGCGGCCCAGGCGGTGCTGGGTGCGGCGCAGATCGGCAAATACGAAATTGCCATGGGTGCCCTGATGAAGACAAAGGGGAAGCTGACACATGATGACATCGAGAGCACGCTGACCGCTGCGGGCTTGTCCATGGACGAAATCGCTGTTGCCGTGAACAAACACACGGCCAAGATCTCGGGCCTGTTGGACCGAAATTACGCTCAGGCCACGGCCTTCAACTTCGCGGGTACCCCGGCCTATGTCATAGGATCGAGCCTCTATCCCGGTGTGTTGGACGAAAAGGGGCTCGTTGATGCGGTCGCGCGCGCGCGGCAGGGCTAAGGGGGATGCGGTCTATCGAAAGAGTGAAGCGGCGGAGTTTTCTCGTCGGCACACTTGCTGTCGTGCTCGCACCTCCCGTTAAGGTGCAGGCGGCGTCGACAGTGATCGGCCCGATACGATCCGTCCAGGATTATGCCGAAGCAATTGCCTTTGCCCGCATGCGCAACAGGCATGCACTGGTCGATGTCGCGGCAGATTGGTGTGCCTTCTGCAAGACCATTGATGGACAGATCCTCGTGCATCCGAGGGTCCGGGCGCAGATGAATGACTTTGCGTTGCTCAAGATCGACGTGACCGCCTGGACGGCCGACAATGCCGCATTGCTTCAGTTTCTGAATGTGCAGGGTCCGCCAACCGTCTTCATTGCAGAGACGGGGCAGGGAATAGAAGTTCCGGGTACACGCACAGTCGGTGAGTTCGACGTCGACAATCTGGTCGGTCGACTGGAGAGTGCGCGCTAGGTTGGCCCTCCATTCCAGGGAAACAGCGACTAAGGAGCGTCTGATCCGCCACTGAAAGGGAGGATCACAGTTGCCCGCAGGCCACCTTTTGCTCGGTTGAGTAGTTCCACATCCCCACCCTGGGCTCGCAGAATGTCGCGCGCAATCGTCAGGCCGAGACCGTGACCGCCCGTGTCGCGGGAACGGGACGCCTCGAGGCGTTCGAAGGGGCTGAACACGCGTTGCAGGTCCTCCAGAGGAATTCCGGGGCCGTCGTCATCGATATGAATGCGGGCGGCGGATCCGTCCAGTTCACCACTGACGTGAACCTTGCCGCCGTATCTCTGGCCATTTTCGATCAGATTGCGAACGGCGCGGCGTACCGGTAGCTCCCGCAGTGGCGTTGTGACGACCGGCATGCTGCCGAGCGTCACCGGGCTCGCGGTCGTGTTGAGCTCTTTGGCGAGGCGGGCAACGAGTGCGAAGGGGTCGGACGGACGCTTGTCACCTGCTTCGCTGAGGCCCCGTGCATAGGCGAGGGTCGTTTCGGTCATCTCCTGCATTTCGTCGAGAATGCGAGCTATCCGCTCGCGCAGTTGATCCTCATCGATGAATTCTGCTTGCAGCCGAAGTGCTGTGATCGGGCTTCGCAGATCGTGGCCAAGTGCTGCCAGAATGCGGGTCCGCTCGCGGACTGCATTCACAAGGCGTGCATGCAGACTGTGGAGTGCCTTCGCCAGGACTCTCACTTCGCTTGGACCAGTTTCGATACGCTCCGGTGGGGCCCGGTCCAGATCCAGGGCGTCTGCCGTGTCAGCAAGTTGTCGCAAGGGAAGGGTAATGCGTGCCACCAGGAAACGCATGACGATCCAGACCGCGAGAGCTGAGAGGATCGCGCCGAGCAACAGCCGCGGCGGCAGGAATGCGCCGGGCCGCTCCAGATTGGCCTCGATGTTGAGCCATTGACCGTCGGAGGTCGGAAGAGACAGACGCAGGGTTGCTGGTGTGAGGCCAATCCTGCGCGCGAGCGCCGTCACCGTTCCATCGTCGCGGTGGTCGAATGAGGAGCTGCGACGCGCTCCCAGCTCCATGCGCGCATCTCTATCTGATGTCACAGCGGCGACAATTGGCGCGTCGCTCAGCCGGAACAACACGCGGTCCGATCCGGCGGCCGAAAGAACATCCATCCTCGCCGGTTCAGGGATCGTCGGCAGGAGATCAACCAGGCGTTCACCCTGCCTTACAATATCCGCCCTCTGCTCCTCCACATGGGAGAGGCCCCGCTCGGCACCGAACAAGGCGAGGAACAGGATCTGGGTAAAGATCAGCGCGGCGAGGGTGGTCAGTCCGATCTGCGCACTCAGATCCTTGGGCCATCCAATGCTCATGGCAATATTGCCACATCACAGGCGAGGCTGTAGCCTCCCGCCCGTATCGTCGTGATGATGGTCGGGTGTCCCGGATCGGGCTCGATCTTGCGACGCAGCCGGCTGATCTGATTGTCGACCGCCCGATCAAAGACGTCCGGGGCCCGTCCTTCCGTCAGATCCATCAACTGATCCCGGGAGAGAACAAATCGGGGGCGTTCGAGGAAGACGATGAGGAGGCGGAACTCCGTCGAGCTCAGCGATATCTGTTTTCCGTCCTCGTCACGTGTCAGCTGCCGCGTATCCGTGTTCAGTGTCCATCCGGAAAAGGCAAGGCGTCGGCCGGAGAGGCTGCCGGCCAGGCTGGTCGTTCTGCCGGTCCGCCGCAAGATGGCCTTGACCCTTGCCAGCAATTCTCTCGGGCTGAATGGTTTCGGCAAATAGTCGTCAGCGCCTACCTCTAGACCGACAATGCGATCTGTCTCTTCGGCCAGGGCACTGAGCATCAGGATCGGCGGTCCACCTGCGCTGCTCAGCCGCCGTGCGATCGAAAGGCCGTCTTCCCCCGGCATCATGACGTCGAGGATCACGAGATCGAAGCGTCCGCCATGTAGGCACTTGTCCATTTCGGTCGCGTCGCGCGCAGCCGTGGTCCGAAATCCATTCTTCTCAAGGTAACGGACCAGTCCGTCGCGGATGTCGCGATGGTCGTCGACGATCAGGATATGGGGACTGGGCTCGCTTGAGGTCATGGCACGTTTCTAGCGCATGATGGGGACTGCGTTCCACTCCTCCTTTGTCACGCCGGGTGTCAGTCCGCCGATCTGCGACAAACCGTTACAAAAGGGACCGCAGACGGCATCATCGTGCGACATGCATCCGTCATCACATGTCCATCGCAGTCGAGGCGGGGTGAAACAGACTTCGCCGCTCAAGACGCGCAAATGAGATCCGATGAAGAGGAACGCAAAATGCATAGTCTCAAGAAAACTCTGATCGCTGCCATGGCTCTGGCTGCTTCCGCCGCACCCCCTATGGCTCAGCAACAGGGCAATCCCGGTGCCCACTTCCTGGAGAACTGGGACCTCGACGCAAATGGCGAAGCCACCCTTTCCGAGCTGCAGACCAAGCGCGGTGACGTTTTCCTCACCTTCGATTCCAACGAGGACGGGTTTATCGACGCCGATGAATACGTGTATTTCGACGAGGCGCGCGCCAACGACATGAAGGCCAATGCCGGCGGTCATGGTGGCAGAGCCGACCGGGCGTCCCAGGGAATGACACTCCAGAACAACGACACAGACCAGGACGGCAAGGTGTCACGGGACGAATTCCTCGGCGGTGCCGTCGCCTGGATGAGCATGCTGGACCGAGACACAGACGGCGTTGTGACAACGGCTGATTTCGGTCGCTAAACGTTGGGCTTGAGTGGCTTTGTCGCATCTTTCCTGGCCAGACATCCGCTTGGATGTCTGGCCAGGCTCACAAATGCACGATATCAAACAATGGAAATATACGCCTCGTCATATGTGTAGCGTTGCAGTCTGAAAGCTGAGGTATCCTTGCAGGTTGGCAAGACCGTGGCGAAGGTATTGAAGTCAACATCCCATTCAAAGATCGACAGGAACGAGTGACCTGCAATGTCAGCCACGGATGAAAAAAGCCTCCCGATCAATCTGAATCTGTCCGAGCCAAAAACGCCTCGGCAGCGCCGCTGGTTTCGCAAGCGGTACCTGCTGGTGTTGCTGGTCCCAGTCTTCATGTTCTCGGGCGCTGTGCTGGGGATGTATTTTCAGCCGACGGGTTTGCAGAAGTTTTACGCGCTGACGGGACTTCAACCCGGCGGCGGCTCTGACGCACCCATTGCCTTGCCGCCTGACATCGAACTCCCCCCGAAGATGGTGGAAACCCTGTTGCCTTCCGATGTGGTGGGTTTGGCGAGGATGATGCCGCGTGGCGACGTTTCAGTTGTGGCGGCGCCCTATGGGGCTGGGGATGCGCGCATCGCGGACATCCTGGTTTCCGTCGGCGATCGGGTGGAAAAAGGTTCCTTGCTGGCGCGGCTCGACAATCATGCGGCTCTCGCTGGTGCCGTACTCACCGCAGAGGCAAATCTCGCCGTGCGCGAGGCCAACCTCATCCAGACCCGGTTGGCGGTCGAGGCTAGCCGCAACGAAGCAAAAGCCGCACTCGATCAAGCACTGTCCACGGCAGCAGAAGCTGCATCGACGTTGGCGCGAACGGAGGCGCTCGCCTCGAACGCGGTCAGCACGCAGGCTGCACTCGATTCGGCCCGTGCAGCAGCGGAAGGCGCCAATCTCTCCGTTGTGCGCGCAGAGGCAACGCTAACGCGCTATGCCGCAGTCACGCTGGACGAACAGCCTGATGTGATCGTCGCCAGCCGCAATGTCGATGCCGCCCGATCCGAACTGGCCCGTGCTCGGCTCGACCTTGCACGCGCCGAAGTCGTGGCGCCCATCACCGGCACGGTCCTCGACATCCATGTTACGCCCGGACAGCGACCTCCCACCGATGGCATCATGGATATGGGGGACACGGATCAGATGATGGCCGAGGTTGAGATCTGGCAGGACCGTATCAGTGCCGTCATGGTTGGCCAGCCGGTGGAGCTGGTAACCCCGGCTCTCGGCGTCACGCTGCAAGGCCGGGTGGACAGGATCGGACTGACCGTGGGACGGCAAGGCCTGATTTCTGACGATGCGGCGGAAAACAAGGATGCGCGCGTCATCCAGGTCTTGGTGGTACTGGACGAAGCCTCCTCGGATGTCGCTGCACGCTTCACCAATCTCGAGGTCATCGCCCGCATTGACACCACGGTACGGGTCAATCCATGAGCTACCTGCTGCAACGCCTGTTCGGGCGGCTGCCCATCGGCTGGCTGCAATTGACCCACAACCGCACTCGCTTCGCCGCAGCACTCGCCGGGGTGGCCTTTGCCAATGTGCTGGTTTTCGTCCAGCTCGGGATTATGAATTCGATGGGGGCTGCAACATTGCGACCCTATGATTTCTTCCAGGCAGACATCATGATCTCGGCTGGCGATGCGAGTACCTTGACCGACGGTGGCAATGTGGCTCGACAATGGTTGCTGCAGGCGCTGGGAGATCCGGATGTAGCCGCTGGAATGGGTCTCTTCATCGCCAACGTTCCCTGGGACCGCGGCGAAAAGGACATCAGTCTGACGACCTTCGGTGTTGATCCGACCAAGACCGAGTTTCTGTCGAAGGATATTGCAAGCGATCTCAATCTCCTGCAGGTGCGGGACGCAGCGATACTCGATCGGATGGCCCGGGGACTGGCCAAGGACGAAGCTGCTTCAATCCGTCCGCAAACGCCTCTGTCCTTTGAAACGCAAGGCCGCACCATCACCGCCTATGCCACGTTCTCCGGCGGAGGAGGTTTCGGTGGCGATGGCTATATGCTGGTTTCGGACCAGACATTCTTGTCGCTATTCCCGACGCGCAGTTCCTCTGCACCCGATCATATTCTTCTGAGCCTGCGCCCCGGCGCTGAGACAGACACTGTAATCGCGCGCCTGAAAACCCTGATCTCCGATCCGTCCCTTCGCATCCGCAGCTATCAGGATGCAGCGCAGGAGGATCTGCGCTATCAGCAGACCAAGCGGCCGACAGGCATCATCTTCGGGTTCGGCGTGCTGATCGGCGTTCTCGTCGGCATCGTCATCGTCTATCAGGTGTTGTCCACCGACGTGGCCGACCACCTGCGCGAATACGCAACCTTCAAGGCCATGGGCTACGGCCCACGTTTCTTCCTCGGCATCGTCTTCGAAGAGGCGCTGGTGCTGGGGATCATGGGCTTTATTCCGGGACTTGTTGTCGGGACGACCATCCTGACGCTCATGGGTAAGGTAACGACCCTGCCTCTGGGGATGACACCTTCGATGGCAGCGACCGTCTTTTTCGGCACCATAGTCTTTTCTGCCCTTTCCGGCGCCATTGCGACCCGTCGACTTGGTGCTGCCGACCCTGCCGATCTTTTCTAGGAGGCTGCGATGGACAGTGAGGCGATAGTTGAGGTGCGTGGATTGAACCATTGGTTCGGCAGTGGCGACGTTCGCAAACAGGCATTGTTTGATGTGAACCTGACGCTGAAGCGCGGCAGCTTCACCGTGCTTATGGGTCCTTCCGGGTCTGGCAAGACAACCGTCCTTACGCTTGTCGGCTGTCTGAGAGCCGTGCAGGACGGATCAGCGCGGCTTCTGGAAAGTGAGTTGAACGGTGCATCGCAGCCACAGCTTGTCAGCCTGCGCCGCCGTCTGGGTTTCATATTCCAGGCGCACAATCTGCATGAAAGCCTGACAGCGCTGCAGAACGTGATGATGGGCGTGCAGGTACATGGCGAAGTGGCCGATAGCGTGGCGCAAAGCGCGGCTGAGCATGCGCTTGGCTTGGTAGGCTTGAGCGACCGTACAACGTATCTGCCCGGGAACCTGTCAGGCGGTCAGAAGCAACGCGTGGCCGTCGCCCGAGCGCTGGTCTCCAGCCCGGCGCTCGTGCTAGCTGATGAGCCCACAGCTGCCCTGGACAAGGACAGCGCGGCAGATGTCGTCGATCTTCTGAAGCGAATGGGTGAGGCACGAGGTACCACCACATTGCTCGTTACCCACGACAATCGCATCCTCGACCGCGCTGACCGCATTCTCACGCTGGAGGACGGTCGCATCGTCAAGACACAGGAACGAGCACAAAATTAGGATCCAAGAAACACGAGAGCCTAGGAAATCATATTTGCGATGAATGGATTTGCGTAGTGGACTGAACAACGATGTAATGTGAACTAGGAGTTCCATAATATATACTATGTGATATGTTATAACATAACGATTAAAGGATGCGGTGCAGCCGGTACGCCTGCTGCTGGCGCGATGTCGCCGTCTCGGCTAAGAGGATGCGACTTCTCTTAGTGCACGATACACGCTAGCCCGACCTATGCTCAGCCTCCTTGCAATATCTGTCGGCCCGATGCCTTCGGATCTAAGACGGCAGATCTCAGCAACATCGACGTGGGGCTTCCTCCCTTTATAGACCCCTCTGCTCTTGGCGGCGGCGATTCCTTCCATCTGTCGCTCTCTGCGAAGGTTCGTCTCGAACTCAGCGAATACGCCGAGCATATCTAGGAAAGCTTTGCCGGCCGCGGAGCTAGTGTCGATCGGCTGTTCTGTCGCCTTAAGTGTCACCCCTTTTTGCTTCAGCAGCCGTACGATGTCCTGAAGATCCCCAACTGATCTTGCCAGTCGATCCACCCGCGTTACGACCAGGCTGTCGCCATCGCGCATGAATTCCAGAAGCGTGTTAAGCTCCTTCCGATCCTGCTTAGTCGATCCGGATTTCTTTTCCGCGCGGATGACCGTGCACCCGGCCGCTTTCAGAGCGGCCTCTTGAATTGTCAAATCCTGTTCAATCGTGCTGACCCGAGCATACCCGTAAATCGCCATGAAACGTCTCATTAGGTTCTAGACCTTCATTGGGTATCGTCTCATAACTGCAAAAGCAACCCAAATGATACACCGTTTAGTGTCTCACGGAGATTGTCTCAGAAGGTATACCCTAATGGAGACCGGCCTTTGACACCGATCCACGCATCAGCGGATGGTCCCAAGTAAACGACGAGGGAGGCCGCCCGGTCCGCTCGATCGGAAAGAGGCGGGATAGACGCCCGGCCCCGTAGAGAATGTGTTGCTAAGCTTATGAACGTAGTATCATATCGATCTTTGATAAGGCGTGTTTGGGGGAATGAACTGGCTGATGGGCGGAACCTATTTCGATGATGAACAGGAGATCGGTCCGCAAGGGTTGGCATTGTTACGCAAGGTGCTTGCGGACCTGTTTCGCGACCATGCCGGCGATTTCAAAAAGGATGAGGAGCTTGGCCTGGCAAAGGAGCTGGTGGCCCTCTTCAAGTCTGGTTTTCGGAGCGAGGAAGAGCTGAAAGCGATGGCTAGGCGCAGTAGCTTTCTTCAACACCAGAATTCCTAGGAAAGACAACGCCTTTGCGCCCCTGATTAGCTTGCGACGCGAGGCCATCAGCATGATGTAAAACAAGGGACTTGAATGGGTCGACTGAGCAACTAATTCTCGCGCATGATCTACGACGTTGCCAAGAAACTGAATTCAGTCCTGACACCTGAAGATCTGGCACTGCTAGAGAAAGCTTTTGCGCGCGTGTGCGAGCTGCGCGGTATTTCTCAGACATCGCCGCCGGCACAAGAGAGCGCCAAGGTCCTGATTAATTTATATCAGAGTGGAATTCGAAACAGGTTCCAGCTGGTGGCGATGCTGACGGGACAGAGGTATCCGTAGGGAAACTTCTTATCCATTTTTTGGTTGTTTGCGCCTGTGGAGTGATGGGACCGCAACCGAACTAAGTGATCAGACTGTCAGTTACTCAATTGTTTGCTTTGCAAATAAAATAGTCATGCGCGACGACTGATGTACCATTCGATCGCCGCGCAGAATTCTCTTTATGATTGTTCAGATTACCGAGACGTTTTCGGCCTTGGATTTGCCTGTCTTGCGGTCCTGGCCTACTTCGTAGCGAACCTTTTGGCCATCCTTCAACGCTTCGCCGAAGCCGACCGCGGAGATGTGCACGAAGACGTCCTGACCGCCGTCATCTGGTGTGATGAAGCCGAAGCCCTTGTCTTGAGCGAAGAATTTTACAGTACCGGTTGCCATGTGTGCCTCTTTGGTGGTTTAGAGGCCGACCCTAACCGTCTGGCACCTGAGCAACAAGCCGCCTGACGTCATGCAATTGGGGAGAGGCTGGCGAATACGATGAACGGACGAGCTGAGACTTTAGGCGAAGATCGCTGATCATAAACCGCTGCTTTAGGTTTTTGCCAGATATTGAGCATGAACTCTATTCACGGTTTGGGCTTGTCACTGCGTCGTCCATGACGCAACCAAATCGACACGACAAATACGCTATTAAGACTTTCGGCTCTGCGAGCAACCCAATGGTTTTTGCTCATGGACTGGGGTGCAATCAGACGATGTGGGAGGATGTTGCGCCTGCATTTCAGGGCACCCATCAGATCGTAATGTTCGACCTCATGGGTTTACAATTGGCAGCAGAAATCGCTGGCAACCATCATGAAAGATGGGATGGAAAGGGGTATCCGCATCAGCTTCTGCGCAAGAGATTCCCATATCTGCTCGCATCGTAGCGCTCGCTGACAATTTCGACGCGTTGACCACGGTACGGCCCTACAAGGAAGCGTGGCCGGTTGAACGAGCAGTCGCTCACATCATCGCTGGAGCTGGCAGCCAATTCGATCCCGCTTGCGTGCAAGCCTTCCAACTTGCATTGCCGGAGATCACGAATATCATGCTGGACGACGCTGACGATGCTGGTGCCAAGGCCCTATTGCATTCTCACGACGCAAACTCGATGCTCACTGCTGCATAGGTGAGGGTTTCAACCTAATAGGCGGGATAAAGCCACGATGCGCGATCGACGTCTCTGTCTCGCCTGTTTCAGAAAGAATCAGGCAAGGTCATCGTCGTGAAGGCCTGTACCACAGGGGACAGCAAGAGTTGGAGGCCCCAGGGAAGAGCGCATGGACATCGCGCTTGCAGTGCTGCTGCACCGGCGAATCTGATTTCAGAGATAGGTTGACGAGCGCGTTAAAAAGCCGGCTCGGCCGTCCCACGCCGAAGGAGCGAAGACTCTATACCCGCTTACTCGGACAGTTGCTTCAACCCAGAGTGACGGTTGCCGAAAACTGCGTGCCAGCTTGCGACTGGAATTCGTATATTCCATCCAGCTGGCGAACCGATCCGTCTATCAGACGCGTACCCGTTCCAGACGAAACGGCGCTGACGTCGAAGCCCACGCCATCGTCCGTGATGGTCAAAAGGCATTTTCCCGGCTCGTCTGATGCCGCTAGAGCAACTAGCAGGCGACCCTCTTCTCCGTCAGGGTAAGCGTACTTGATCGCGTTGGTCACAACTTCATTTACCAGCAAGGCTAGACCTGTCGCCTTCTCTGCCGAGACTGGCGTAGATTGCAGATTGAAATCGACACGAAGCTTTGCATCATGCGCCGCAACCGCGCTGCAGACGACTGCCCGGGTAAGCTCTGCTGCATCGATCTGTGCATACGCATCGTGCTTGTAGATCTGCTCGTGAACCGCGATCATCGATTTGATCCGGCTGTTGAGAGCCTCGAATCCTTCTGAACCACGCATCTGGAGCCGGACCAGTGACATCACCGACTGCAGGTTGTTCTTCACCCGGTGATGGATTTCCCGCAACAACATCTCGTTAGTTTCGAGCGCTTTGGCGAGTTGGGCCGATTGCTGCTCCTGGGCTCTCAGGAGGTGTAGTATCCACCAAGCAGCAACGGCAGCACTGCCGATGATCATGATAGCGACTACACTCAACATCAGCAGCGTCTGCCGGATCGGTTGGATAAGGAAGTCGTAGTCTGCGGCGGTCACGGCGACGAAGGGGGGTCTTCTACCCGCCGATATGCCACCAGGCGCTTTACACCGTCCATCGGAGAGGCATCTGCGAAATAGGTCCCTGACGGCGCTTCCTTCAGATATTTCGTGAAGAGGATGTAGCCGGACATGTCCAAAGTCGTCTCAGGCAACGGGTAGCGTGCGACCAGCATGCCGTCATCACGGACAAAACTAATGGCGTAATCGCCACCCAGATCCACCGTTTCCCAGATTGGCCACGTGATCTCTGCAGGAACCGACACCATTATGGCACCCATGAACCTGCCTTCTCGCACGATGCGCCGACTGAAAACAAAAATCTGGTCGCCGTTGAGACGGCTGATGAGGAGGGATGAAACATACTCTATCTGTCCATCTCTGACGGCTGTGAAGTAGTCACGATCCGTGATGTCGACGGGCTTGATCTCGGGGTCAGTCGAATAAAGGGTTCGGCCTTCATCATCGACCACATAGGCCTGAACGCCAGTCGGCAAGCCTTGGGTGGCCACGTCCATGTCACGGATATTCCCGTCGAATCTCAGATCCGTGAGGCGAAGCGCGTCATCGATCCGGCGAACGGTCTGCGTTCCCATCTGATGGATCCAAGACGCATGGCTTGCGACGATCTTTACAGAAGCTATGGCGCGCTCTTCGGCACGGTTGATCGTCGCGAAATAGGATTGCGCGGCCCATGTGCCGAGTATGGACAAAAGCGCGACAAGAGCCGCAGCAGTGGCAATCGCAGCGATCTTCGAAACTGATCGGGTTGAAGCGCCCGTTGTCACCCGCCCATCTCCCTCGCGTTGATGTCCGGTCACTGAACTTTGATGATTGCTAAAGAGAGGGCACCAAAAGATCAACGGTATTCGGACTGGCTCGGCGGAAACGCAAGAAGTCGTCAGCCTCTTCGGCTTCATTGCGATTGTCATCATCAGTCTGCGGAGACGCGCAACTCACCAATACAGAAGCATCCTAAAACGAATTGCTCAAGCGCGTAGGTGGCACACACCCTCCCGTTGGACTAGACAGGTATGGTGAGTGCAGAGCAGTCTAATGGGTGCAGAGCTCTTCTTTAAACCCGCACTCATTTTTGCAGAGACCCGGACGTATGTTGAAGAGATAAGCAGGAGCACATCAGCGGAAGTATTCGCCCATAGGATTATCGCTGATTTTGGTGGTCGTTGCTGTTCAAGATAACGGGAAATTAGGGTTTCCTCATTTCTAATCCTGCCGGTTAAATCTTGCTTGGGGAACTCCTGTGCCAAAACTCACCATCGCCCGCCTGCTTCTCAGTTTCGCTGCCATTGTGGTAATTGGATTGGCAACTTCCATCGGGCTGCAAAGTTACACCCTTTCGCAGTTGAAGGTAGGCGGCCCCGTTTACAACGGCATCATCGACGGTAAGGATCTCGTGGCCGATATTCTACCGCCTCCGCTTTATGTAGTTGAAGCCTATATGCTCGCAAGCGAGGCTGTTCTCCATCCCGAGAAAGCGGATGCAGTCGTGGCCAAGATCGAACGGCTCGCTGCAGATTATCAGGCCCGGCGTGAATACTGGCAGCAGTCGCAATTGCCCGATGCGCTCAAGACCAAGCTGATGAGCGATGTACTGGTGAAGGGTGATGCCTTCTGGGCGAGTTATCAGAAAAGCTTCGGCGCTGGATCAACACTCAGTGAGGTCGACAAATCAAACGCCATAGCAGATCTGGGCGCCAAGTTCTGGAGCCATGATGCGGCTGTTCGTGAGCTGGTCCAAATGGCCAATACCCATCTTGTCACTGAAGAGACCATGGCCCGGGCGACCTCTGCAAAGCTGGAGCGGTGGGCGGTCATTGGAAGCGGTGTCTCCGTGTTCCTCTTCATCAGCGGGATCTGGTACTTCCGGCGGCGCGCCATCACACCCCTCGGCACGATCTCTGGCTACATGAGCCATCTGGCGCACGGTGATCTAACGAAGGACGTGCCGTTCAGCGACCGAACGGACGAGATCGGTGAGATGGCAACTTCGGTCGAGGTTTTCCGCCAGGCCGCTCTTGAGCGAAAGCGGCTCCGTCTCGAAGCGGAAGAGAGCACTGCGCTGACCGTTGAGGCGCAGACGCGTCATGCTGCGGCTATGGCCGAACAAGCCGATGCGCTTGCGCATGTGGTGAAGACATTGGGAGCTGGTCTGGCGAGGCTTGCCGAGTGTAATATTCGCTACACAATTGATCAGCCGTTTATGGCTGACTTCGAGCCGTTGCGACATGATTTCAATGAAGCTCTTGCAGCATTTCAAGCAACTCTTGTACAGGTTCTTGAGACAACACAGGCCATCCACGAGAACGGTCTGGAGATGCGCTCTGCATCCGACAATCTCGCCAAGCGTACCGAACAGCAGGCCGCCGCTCTCGAAGAGACTGCAGCGGCGTTGGAGCAAGTGTCTACAACGGTTGCCCAAGCCTCCCAGCGCAGTCAGGAAACGCGCAAACTGGTTGCCGACGCCAAAGTCTGTACGCAGGAGTCGGGCCGTGTTGTCCTCAATGCCATCGATGCCATGAAGTCTATCGAGCAATCCGCTATGGAGATCGGGCAGATTATTGGTGTCATCGATGAGATCGCGTTCCAGACCAATCTGCTCGCCCTCAATGCCGGAGTCGAGGCAGCCAGGGCAGGGGAGGCGGGTAAGGGGTTTGCCGTCGTTGCCCAAGAGGTGCGCGAACTGGCGCAGCGGTCGGCGGTCGCCGCGAAGGAAATCAAGGCGCTGGTGTCAAACTCGGGTCAGCAGGTCAACACAGGCGTCAAACTGGTTGATGAAACAGGTCATGCCCTTTCGCGGATCAATGAATTCGTCATGTCCATCGATCGCAACGTCGATGCTATCTCGACTGGCGCCATCGAACAGTCTGCAGGCTTGAAGCAGATCAGCATTGCAGTGAACGAACTCGATCAGATGACCCAGCAGAACGCAGCCATGGTCGAGGAGACGACTGCGCTAAGCCACAGCCTCTCTGCTGCCTCGACGCATCTGACGTCTCTTGTCGGTCGGTTCGTTTTGAACCGCCGCTCCAGGGTCCGCGACGGTGTTCAGGGCGAACAGCCGAGCATGGCCAACACCCCACGGGCAGCGTGAGCGAGCGGTTGAAACCGTTGTGCAGTTAAACAGTCAAAGGTAACCCTGTTATGGGCATACGAGGCTCGTATGCGGGGGGCAGTCCTCTTATGCGCTCGCGTTCAATATGAGGCAGGTGGCAACACATTCCTCTGATCGCAGCGTACGAACAATCAAAAAAACGGGCGGCTCTCCTCAGCCGGGGGTAAGACCGAGGGGGGAGGTCCGCAGCCGCCCGTACGCGATGATGAACGTTGCGCTAGCGGGCCACAACTGCGAAAAGTGAGGGATGATGCGCAACGCGAGCTTCTGGATAAGTTGTGAGATTGCAGGAGCCGCTTTTCGAGCGGCTCCTGCAAACACGCCCGGCTTATGAGCTGCCGTTTCTGATCCTGTCATCGGACAGAAGCTTCAGTCGTCAGAGCGGAGAACTTTAAGCTTGGTACAAGCAGCTGAAGTAGGACGCTCTCGTTTGCGAGAGCAGCGCCTGCTGCACTCATCTCTTCCACCATGGCCGCGTTCTGCTTGGTGGCCTGGTCCTCCGACTTTTTGCCCCAGAGTGCTTCCGATGATGCCGAGTCCCAAGCTTCGAAGACTTCTGCGGTTCAGGTCGCCCGACGCATCTCATCTGGCAAAGCAGAGTTCTCCCATGCATGGGGAGCGATATCATCAGCATGAGCGCGCACGGCCGAGGCCGCCTGTCACCCGGCTGCAAATACAAACTCACGAAAACTGTTCAAGGTATCGCGCCACGTCTTCGATTTGATGCTGCGGACGGTGGAAGAGGTATCCCTGTCCGACGTCGCAGCCGTAAGCAGTCAGCGCACGATGTTGTTCGTTGGTCTCCACTCCCTCGGCCACGGTTCTTATGCCCAGGGACTTGGCAAGAAGAACAAGAGTTCGAACTATCGCATCGCCGCCGCTTGATGTTGCAACATCTGCCACGAAGCTCTTGTCGATCTTGATCTTGTCAACCTTGAAACGTGTTAAATGGGTGAGTGATGCATAACCAGTTCCAAAATCGTCGAGTGCGATGGAAATGCCTTCGTCTCTCAGCGCGTCGAGATTGGTCTTGATCATCTCGTGCCCCCGTTCCATCATCACTCCCTCGGTGATCTCTAGCTCCAGAAAGTGCGGAGACACATGCGCTTCGGTTAGCGCTGAGTTCACAATTGTCGGCAACTGCGGGTTCCGCAACAATCGTGCACCCATATTCACGGCTACGGAGCCGGTGGTTAGGCCACGGTCCTTGAGCACCCTGATTGCCAGCAGACTCTTTCGCATGATCTGCAGATCAAGCTCTGAACCCATCTCGAACTCGTCGGCGATTGCAACAAATTCGGATGCCGATATCGGCACGCCGTTCAAATCCCAACGCGCAAGGGCTTCAAATCCGACATGCTGAGCCGTTTTCATATCGACTTGTGCCTGTAGCGCCACCTCCAGCTCATCGCTACGAAGGGCCTGGCGCAGTCGCTCAGCGATATAGCTGCGACGTGAGACAGCTTGCCTGTGAACTTGATCGAATACGGTAACGCGATTGCGGCCTGCTTTTTTAGATTCGTACATGGCGATGTCGGCGTTCTTCAGAAGCTCAAACACTTCTGTGCCGTCTGCAGGATAGCTCACCACCCCTATGGACATCTGCGGTTCGATTATCTTGCCCGAAACTTGTACTGGGCAAGTCACAGTTTTCATGAGCCGCTGGACAACCTGGAGGGCAAGGTCACGATCTGCGAGGCCCGGGAGTAGCAAAGCAAACTCGTCTCCTCCCAATCGGGCAACTTTATCAAGGGGGCGCACACCCTCCTGGAGACGACGAGAAAGCTCCTGCAGAAATTGATCTCCGCTATCGTGTCCCAGGGTATCATTGAGGTCCTTGAAATGATCAAGGTCCACAATTGCGATAGCGCCCAATCCATCTTCAGGTCGGCGCCCGTTAACAGCGTTCTGGAGCTGGCGCATGAAAGACCTGCGATTGAGCAGCCCCGTGAGTGGGTCTCTGTCCGCGAGAAGGCGGACCTTCTCCTCAGCTTTCTTCACAGCCGTGATGTCAGTGCGCACGCCGACTATTATGCCGGAAGGAGATTTTCTCTCACGGACCTGAAGCCAACGCCCATCATCCAGGTGCTGTATCATCGTGTCACGGTTAGGATTACGATGGCGCTTCAGTCGTGTACTAAGCCACACCTCGTGGCTGGCGTGCGTGTTTCCGGCATCCCTATATTGCCCTGCCTTTAAACCATAGCGCAGGATATCTTCGAAGCGCTCGCCGATTTTGATTGCGGGTGCTGAGGCGGAATAGTAATCGCGATACGCGGCGTTGCAGAGCAGCAATCGGTCGTTCTGATCGTAAGCAGCGATGGCGTCCGGGATAGTCTCAATGATGGTCGCCATCATCTCTCGCGCTGTGGCGGCTTCTCGTCGTGCGGTTTCTTCATCGGTAACATCGATAAAACTGACGAGGACTTGCTTCTCTCCAGCTTCTACTGTGAAGACCTGTGCGTCAGCGCGAAGCCAGCGCGTCTCGTGTCCCTGTGTTTTGATGCCGACAACCTGGCCTCGGACAGTAGTTGGCCCAGAGAGAGCCCGCATCGCTGGCGTTTCATTGGCAGGTAAAGGCACCTCATGCTCATCGATCAATGCCCAGCCCGGGTCGACCGCGCTGCGCCCCAGGACCTGCTCCACCGTCAGACCCAAGATATGAGCGGCCTTAGTGTTGCAGTCGAGGGTCCCTCCATGCTCATCATGTATGACCAGTCCCGCAGTGGCCTTCTCAAAAATCGCTGATTTCCGACGATTCTCTCCACTCAGTTGGCTTTGAACCTTTGTCAGTTGCAAGAGCGCGGCTACTACCTGAGCCAGGCTCGCAAGTTTTTCCCGGTCGCTGTCGGAGAATGATCGGGTAACCCGGTCTATGATGCAAAGTGTGCCGACGTTAATGCCAGGCGTCAGCGAGATCGGCGCGCCGGCGTAGAACCGAATAAAAGGATCACCTTTCACCAGAGGATTTGCGCAAAAGCGGTCGTCGGTGGTGGCATCGGATACTACGAAAACTTCATCTTGCTGTATGGCATGAGCACAAAACGATACCTCCCTGGATGTCTGATTGAGGGAGAGGCCGCAATTTGACTTGAACCACTGGTGGTCGTCTTCAACGAGGGAAATAAGCGCCACGGGTACGGCAAAAAGCTCCTGCGCTGTGCGACAGAGAGTATCAAGTGAGGCATCAGCGCCCGTCTTGGGCAGCGATAGTTCTCTTAGTGCCGAAAGACGCTCGCCTTCGTTCGCTGCGATCGGGTAAGGTCGCATTGCTGTTTCCATTTGGCGCTCGGTATCTGTTTAAGATCTTTACGATTGATAAGATGGTAGCCAAGCAAGGTCCCTAGGCCACCTTGCCGAAACGAGAGCGGGTCTTGCGAACCCAATTGCGACACGCAGAAAACGCTGACTTACAACTGCGATCCAGTGACGATTTGCCGACTAAACGACCGGCTTCCAGCTTTAGCAGTCGCTGATTAAAACATCGCGAATGCATGAGGATTGCGCTGTCGGGAGTTTCGACCGAATCTAATCGAGAATGCGGCGGCACCTGCTCCGCATCTTGAGCAATTCCTTTCAGTCCGAAGGAAAGTTTTCGGGAATCAGGGCCGCTTGATGGGCCGACATGCTCTAGATGTCGGCCCCATCGTTGCTTGTCTAAGCGGCACGCAGACCTAAGACGCCTGAATTCCTGTGTTCGACGATCTGGTCCCCTTCTCGGATGGTGGCCCTTCTATTCAATTTGAAGCGGTTCACCAGATGGGCCAGCAAATTGGATCCCTCGGCCAGCGTGTGGCTAACGGCTGTCGTTTCTTCAACCATCGCAGCATTCTGTTGCGTCATCTGGTCGATACTGCTGACTGCAGCGCTGATCTGGCTCAGTCCCAGCGCCTGTTCGGCAGCTGCAGTCGCAATGGCATCAACGTTGCTGTTGATTTCAGAAACGAACTCCTCAATTGAACCCAGAGCCGTACCAGTTTCATTCACGAGTCGGACACCGGACGCGACTTCTTCCGCTGATTTACCGATCAGCTCCTTGATCTCTCGGGCCGCGACGGCCGAACGCTGAGCCAGCTCGCGCACTTCCTGGGCTACAACCGCGAAACCTTTACCGGCATCACCAGCTCGAGCGGCCTCTACGCCGGCATTGAGCGCAAGAAGGTTCGTCTGGAAAGCAATCTGATCGATTACGCCAATGATCTGGGTGATTTCGTCTGAAGCGGCCTGAATGCGGCCCATCGCTTCGACGGCGTCGCGGACGATTGCTCCAGAGGCCGATGCACAAGCCTTCGCGTCGACAACCAGCTTGCTTGTATCCTGCATGCGCGATGATGACAGTTTAACGGTTGAGGACACTTGTTCCAGGGCCGCAGAAGTTTGTTCGAGTGCCGCAGCCTGCTGCTCTGTCCGTTTTGCCAGATTGTCAGATGCCTCGCGCATTTCTTGCCCGTTGTTCTGGAGCGCGTGAGTCTGCTGAAGTACCTGCTCGAGTGTGGCCTGGAAGGTGGCGATCGAGTTGTTGAAGTCGTGGCGGAGAGGCTCGAAGTCAGCCGGGAACTTCTCGTCAATCGTAATGCGAATATTGCAGTCGGCGAGCCGCTTCAATCCTGCACCGAGCTCTCGCACGACCACGCTAAGATTTTGCGCATGCTGTTCCTGGGAGCGCTGCGACTCTGCTCGTTCGTTATCGATTGTCTGGCGTTGTTGTTCGGCAGCAGCAAGGCGATCCTGAACTTTGTCATTGACGGAGTCACGGAGTGAAACAAGCGTTCTTGCCATGTCTCCGACCTCGTCTCCACGGTTTACGTCCGGCACGTCAGCTGCGAAATCCTCGGCAGCAATCCTGTTCATCGCCATTTGCAGGCGCCGGATGGGGCGGGTAACCGAACGAATGATCGACAGCGCGCCGATGATCATGAACAGGCAGCCTGCAGCTGCAACTGCTGCGGTCTTCTCAGCACTCGCCCAAATCTTGGCTTCCAGATCGTCAACGTAGACACCGTTGCCGATCACCCACCCCCAAGGTTCAAACAGAGCGACGTGCGAGAGTTTGCGAACAGGTTCATCTATGCCCGGTTTCGGCCAACGATACTCGACAAAACCGCTCTTTTCAGCTTTTGCGACATTGACGAATTCAACCCAAAGGGCTTTGCCGTCGGGGTCTTTCATGTCCGTGACATCTTTCCCATTAAGCTCAGGCTTTATGGGATGCATCAAAACAACTTGCTGAAGGTCATTTACCCACAGGTAACCGCTCTCTCCGTAGCGAACCGCAGCGAGTTCAGCTAAGGCTGCTTCGCGTGCTTCGTCTTCCGAAAGCGATCCATTTTTCGCGTCGTTAAGCCGTTTCTGGACGATTGAGAGGGCGACTTCATCGACTGTTCGCAGAAGATCTTTGCGCTCTTCGAGCAATTGGTCAGCGGTTGTCGACAGCGTGACTGCCATAGCCAGACTGACCACGAGCAGTGATAATCCAACCAGCAGATAGAGCCTGGTGGAGATGCGGAAACGTGACATGGCGACTCCGAGTGATGCGGGAATCGGGTTCTTACAGCCACAGTCTTGGCTCATCGCAGAGCCATATGGCCGCGACCAACGTGCATCGATGCTGTAGGAGCCCCCCCCTAAATTGACATGTCACATTTAACGCACGTCCGTTAAACATGAATTAATCTGATTGAGAATGCTGTTCTTATAGGCAATCGGCCAAAAGATTAAGTAGAAGGGTGCCTTCCAGGGAAATTCTGGGATCAACATCAGCAGAAGTCACGATTTGTATGATCGCGATTGGCAGCGCGAACTAGCTATTGTCCCTGTGTGCTTCATCCAAGGAGCCGCGCGGCGCGTCCGCTGCGTCGCTGAGCATCATTGTAATAGGCCGACGCCTGTTGAACGGATCTATGCCGAGATTGCTCCATGGCTTCGGGGAGGGGAATGCCGCGATTGGCCGCTTCGGTTAGATAACCGGAGCGCAACCCATGTGCAGAAAACTCCGTCGGATCGAGCCCGGCCAGTTCCGCCCGCTGCTTAACGATATCATTGATGGCCTTCGGGTCCAGCGGCCGGCGAGACACATTGCCCCACCGATCAATCGCCCTGAAAACACTGCCCTTGTCGATTTTTGCAGCCGCAAGCCACGAGTTTAGCGCCTCCACCGGTCGACCGCTGAGGTAGACGACTTCATCACTGTCGGCGCCGCTGGTTTTGGTGCGCCCGAGTTGAATAGAAAGAGATAGTAGGGGAGGAGCCCCGTCAATCTGGATCGGCTCTTCCGGTTGCAGCTGTTCGATCCTGAGGCCGGCGATTTCGCTGCGGCGACGGCCGCCCGAGGCAAAGGCGACCATCAGGATCGCACTGTCTCTGACATCACGCAGGCTTCCCGTCGTGCAGGTTGCGAGCAGTCTGGAGAGAATATCCCCTGTGACGGCCTTGGCGCTTTTCCGTTTTCTTGGCCGCAGCGTCGCACGCACGGCCAAGCGGATTGCGGACTTGAGCGCAGGAGAACCGAAAAAACCGTCCAGCCCGCGCCATTTCGTCAGGGTCGACCAGGTGGCAAGGCGCCGGCGCACGGTGTCAGGCGCATGCGGGCCGGGCGACCGAAGTAATCCTTGAATGCGGAGCTTCTGCTCGACGTCAGCTGGCATGCCGTGATCCGGATCCGTCAGACGCTTCTCAGCGTTCCACAGGTGGTGCGCAACGAATTTGAGAAGGAGCGCTTCGGGTGCTGGCCAGGGAAGCGAGCGTCCTGTCGCCGCAAGCGACCAAGCCTGCAGGTAAGCAAGATCGGAGCTCAGCGCGCGTAGCGTGTTGGCACCCATGCCCTCGTTTACGAGATGGCGTAGGGTCTCGACGTCCTGATCGGTCAGCAATTCCGCCAGCTCATCCCGTCGGTCCATGGGTAGAACGGCGGCAATCGTGTCGAGTGTCGCTACTCGCGCCGCGAGCTCAGTAGGGCGATCAATGCTCATGCTCAGGCAATCCAAACACCGCCACACCTTCTGCGCGGGCAGCTTCCGCCAGTCGACGGTCGAGTGTGGCAAGAGGGAGCTGTTCGAGAAGTGCTAGAGCGAGGTAGGCGGCATTGTACGCACTGAGACGGTATTTCCGGGACAAACGCACCACCTCCGTGTCGTCGCCGGCGCCACTCAGGTGCAGTGGTAGGCCGCGGAACCGCGCCAGCGCCGAATGAACAAAATCAGCCGAGATCCGCTCTCGCTTTTCGGCGCTCAGGAGTATGCTGCGAATCTCATGGCGAAGCAGATCCGGCGCGACCGCGTCTTCCTCTCTCATGCGGGCCATTGCTAGTTCGGCGGTTGTGTTTTCTTCGTCCGGCAGCAGCCACGCGCCAGCGATCGAGGCATCAACGACAAAAGCCACTAGCGTCGGGCTTCCTGCTTCCATTCCTGGATTTCTTGATGGGTGACGGGCTTGGCCTGAGCGCGCAGCGCCCGCACGGCTTCGATCGCGGCCGTTCGCTGACGCCGTTCGTCCATGGCCACCAGGCGCGCTACCGGGTCATTGCCACGGGCGATGATGAAGTCCTCGCCGGCCTCGACGCGTGCCAGCAGTTCTGACAGATGCGTTTTGGCCTCGGCGACCTTGACGGTAACAGTCATGACAGTTCCTTCGTTATTCGTCCTCGCAATTTCTATGTAAAATAGACACCATGCCAGGGTTGGTCAATGGGCTGACTAACTCACCCCCGATAAGGGTTACTTATCGTAGGTCAGGAACCCCAGCCTCATTTATGCGATGTACGGAACCGTAATGCGCATATAGCTTTCTCTTACCGAATCATTTACCATAAATTCAATGTCTTACGATCTCACGAAATTGCCCATGCAGAGCCTGCTGAGGGTAAGCGGGGCTAATCCGGTGGCAACGCCGAGAAAATCTGCAGTTTCGGGGGCTTGTGCGGGCTGGCAGGATCGGCTGCTGAGAGGGCAGGGTGGTCGTCAGAGACGGGCCGCAACCAGGGAAGCGAGCGGGGCAATAGGATGATCTTTGTCGCTGATCCCCAGCCGATCGCCGAGGTAGTGCCAGAACGACAAGCCAAGCTTCTGGCAGGTCTTCGAGAGGCCCAGCATGCTGTCGCGCGCTTGGCGTCCGTTGCGGCTCACCGTGCCCCCGGAAATCTTCCGCTTGATGACAAAGCCGCGCAGATCTCGCTCCGACGCATTGGTGTGAAGCGGGATCTCTGGCCGCTCCAGAACCCTGAGCAGCTCCGGCTTGCGACGCCTCAGCCGAAACAGCAATTTGTCGAGATCGCCATAGCCGGTGCGGATCGAGAAAATCCGATCGAAGCGAGTCTGCAGGCCCTTGGCCATAACCGGGTCAGGCCTTCGTCGATACGCCTTCAGAGCCTTGTAAAAGTGCCAGATGAGCTCGCGCAGGGTTTCGACGTGCTTCACCTGGCCGGGCGTGGCCGGCATCAGTTTCTGCAGCAGCCGTTCTGCATGCACCCAACACAGCGCGTGGGTGCCGACCCGAAACTGCCCGGCATCGTCGGAGACGATCACCGCGTTTCCGACCAGGCCATGATGGCGGATGGCGCCCCATATGCCGGCCTCTGCGAATGGCCGAAGCGTCTCCGTGTCGAAGATGTCGATGCCATGTTCAGCGAGGTGCTGGAGGAAGGGCACCCGGTTGGCAAACCGCAGCGGTTCATGGGTGTTCAACCGGGCAGTAAGGGCAGGGTCGACCTGCCGGTCGTCCAGCAGCGCGAAAGCGGCGTCGTTGAGAACATAGTCCTGATAGTTGCCGCGCAAGAGGGCGAGGAAGTTCAGCCGCGACTTCGAGGACGCCGTGCGGAAGGCGGTGAAATGCTCGCCGCCAATATGCGTCGTATGGAAATTGCGGTTGGCGTGACGGGCACCGGTGTCGTCGACCGTGACATAGGGCGCCGAGACGAGGCCGGCATGCAGCACGGCCGCATCCTCGGCGTGGAAACCATCCAGCCTCTCTGTCAGGAACCGCACCACCTGGCGCTTCGATATTTCGACGCCAACGTCGTTGAGCAACGTCGTCATTCGCTGCGTCGTGACCTGCCCATGCGCATAAAGCATCAGACAAAACCGCCGCAGATTGGGTCCAAAGCCACCTCTTATCCCCGCAGGCAGCTGTGCTGTGATGGTCTCCCCCTCTGGCGTCACCCAGCACTCCCGCCGGTAACGAACCACCTCGACCTTGAGCACCAGATCCCGGACAAAGCAGTCCTTGTAGCCCTTAAAGCGCGATCCGTCCGGCACACTGGCCGGCAGCACCTCTTCACGGGTCACCCGCTTCGTGTCGTTCTTCGGCCCTCGCGGCCGGAGCGCCGGATTCTTGGCCGAGAGCGGCTTGTCACCCGTTGCCTTTTCCATCCCCGACGGTCTGAAGGGTGGGCGGGGCGGCAGGTTTTTAAGCCGCGCAATCTCGTCACGCAGAAGCTGATTGTCGATCTTCAGCCGGGTGTTCTCGAGCCTGAGCTGATCGTTCTCATCGCGAAGCCTTTGGTGTTCAGCTTCGAGCGTCTCAATTCGGGCGTCTGCCCGATCAGCACGCTCCACCAGGCCGGTCACGAGCTCGCGCAGCGCCTTCAGCGAGAGCGTGTCGGCATGCTCGGCCATGGGCAGGCGGCGCTTCGTCATCACGGGAGTGAATCATGAATTACCGCAAACAGGAATCCCTGGTGCCACCGGATTTGCTCCAGGTACTGCTGAGGCCGATCTCCGAGGCCGCCGTCGCGCTTGCCCGCCTCGACGAGCGCATTGCGCGCTCTCCCGTCGGCGAGGGCTTTCTGGAGCGCTCGCATTTCCTGGACGCGCATGCCTCGCTCTGGGTCGATGGGGAACTTGTCCATCTCGAAGATCTCGTCCTGCATGACGCTCTCCGGGACATCCGTGCTCCCACCCATGAACTCACCATCGCCCGCGACATCCTGAAAACCCGCCGTCGCATCGCCGCCCATCCACCGGCTTGGGCGCTCTCGGTTCAAGGCCTCGCCTCCCTCCGCGGGCGGGCGTGGCCCGCGGCATCATTGGGTGGAGACGGGGAGGGGGTGCCGGATAGGGGTGTCGAGGTGAGAGAAACTGGGGATGGAGTAGGTGAGGTGGAGGATCCGGACAATGATGGGCTGAGCGATGCGTTTGCCGCAATCGATGCGGTGCTTGCCCGCTCGGAGGCGACTATCGAAGAGGCGAAGAAGCCGGGGCGCGCCAAAAGCGCTCCGGAAAAGGACCCCTTCGTCTACGATCTCGACTGGGATGAGGGCGAGCGGCTGGCGGAGTGGCAAGCTGTGCTGGCTCGGGCCCAGGATTTGCCACCGGTCTGCCAAGCGATCGTGGCGCTCGACGCCTGGAATGAGATTGCCGTTCTCCAGCATGCGCCCTGGCTCGGTCGGCTGCTGGCCGCCTCGATCCTTCGTGAGGGTGGCGTCACCACCGGCGGACATCTCGCGGCGATCAATCTGGGGCTCAAAGCCATCCCCGTCGATCGGCGCCGGCATCGTGATCGTGAGACGCGGTTGCTGGCCATAGCGAAGGCTTTGACAATTGCTGCGGAGGCGGGGCTCAAGGAGCATGATCGACTGGTCTTGGCGCGGGAGATGATGCAGCGAAAGCTGGAGGGACGTCGGACGTCGTCCAGGCTTCCGGAACTCGTCGCGCTCGTCATGGCGCGGCCGCTGCTCTCGGCGGGCATGGTGGCAAAGACACTTGAGGTGACGCCGCAAGGCGCGCGGCGGATTGTGCAGGAGCTGGGGTTGAGGGAGATGACGGGGAGGGGGAGGTTTCGGGCCTGGGGAGTTATCTAAGACCCGATCACTGTTGCGCTCGCGCCCAAAGACGCTGGAAGAACTATGAGTCGTCATTGAAGAGTGGCCTGCTGCCGGTTTCTTGGACACCGAGTTAAGGTGCTTCCAATGAAACTGGAGTGCATGAACGCAACGAAGGAAGTTCAGCCGCGAGTACAAGCTTGAGGCGGTGAGATTGGTTCGAGAGCGTGGGGTCGGCGTTGCGTAAGCATCCCGCGATCTGGATGTTCATGAGAATGTCCTGCGCAAGTGGATCAGGGAATATGGTTCGGACCCAGCACAGGCTTTTCCTGGTCAGGGACATATGAAGCCTGAGCAGCTTGAGATCGAGAGGCTTCAGAAAGAAGTGGCCAAGCTGAAGGCGGAGCGTGGCATCTTAAAAAAGGCCGCCGCCTACTTTGCGAAGGACGTGATATGAAGTTCGCGTTCATTGCAAAGCACCGTTCGATCTGGCCCCTATCGTCGTTGCTCCGCATCGACTGCCGGGCAAAGGGTGGCATGGCTCTGCGAAGCGCTGGGTGTATCGCGTTCCGGCTTTCATGCCTGGTTAAACCGATCTCCGAGCCAGCATGCCCAGTATGACGAGGCTCTGCTCGACAAAATCAGGGACAGCTTCAGGGATAGCGACCGCACCTACGGCGCGCGGCGTGTCTGGGACGACCTCCTTGCCGAAGGTCTCTCCTGTGGTCTGCATCGTGTCGAGCGTCTCATGCGCGCCAATGCATTGAGAGCAAGCCCGAGACGGCGAGGCTTGCCGAGAGACGAAGGCGCGCGCCCTGTCATCATGCCGAATGTGCTAGACCGACAATTCGCGGCAGCAAGACCGAACCAGAAGTGGGTGGCCGATTTTACATATCTGTGGACGGCTGAGGGATGGCTCTATGTGGCTGCCGTCATCGACCTGTTCTCGCGCTGTGTCGTTGGCTGGTCGATGAATGCCAACAGGACGGCCCAGCTCGTCACAGATGCTCTGATCATGGCCATCTGGCGCAGAGGCAAGCCGGATGCGCTTCTCCACCATTCCGACCAGGCAGCCAATACACGAGCGAGCAGTTCCAGCGTCTCATGGCCGATCACGGCATCACGTGCTCGATGAGCCGATCCGGCAATGTCTGCGACAATGCCGCGATGGAAAGCTCCTTCTCATCACTCAAAACGGAAAGGACAGCTCGCAAGGTCTACAGGACCAGGGGCGATGCAAAGGCGGACGTGTTCGATTACATCGAGCGCTTCTACAATCCAAAGCGTCGCCATTCGACACTGGGCTACCTCAGCCCGATGGAATTTGAAAACAAGGTGGGATTAGCTTAACTCGGTGTCCGAAAAACCGGCAGCAGGCCACAATGAAGAAGCTTGTCTCGTGTCGCGGTCCAAATGGTCCCCTGCCTGGAAAAAGCTCAACCGACAGAGCCGAATCGGTAAATGTGCCGAGCGTCACCCAATCGCCGATTCGGTTGGAAACAACGCCGAGCATATGCCACAGATCCCAGAACAAGGCCGTAGCCTCCAGCGACAGGCTTTCCTGCAGCGGTGCGGCCAAGATCTATTCAGTGAGAAGTCAAGAGGTTCTTTTTCGGCGGCGCGGATGCTTATGGAAAAGTGTGGAACGAAAAGTATTCTGGCGGCAGGCCTATGTGGCGATGCCCGCGGCGCCGAAACAGGATTGCTTGTGGCTTAAGCGTTGGAGAGCCGGAAACCCGTTGCGCCGCCTGCTGTTCCAACGGCGACGCTTCCGGCACGGATGCCGATTGCAAGGCAGGTTTCCAGAGGGCTGGAGCGCAGCCACCCGTCCACGAAGCCGGCATTGAAGGCGTCGCCGGCGCCAGTGGTGTCGACGACCGGCACGGGCTCGGCCGGCGCGTGAACGATACAGCCGCCGGATGTCGCCCAGGCCCCGTTGGCGCCGTCCTTCAGCGCGACGCAGGGAAAGGCATGCATCAGGGAGCGGATGGCTGTTTCCGCATCGGCGCTGCCGGTGATCGCCTGCGCTTCCTCCTGGTTCGGCAAAAACAGGTCCACACCGGCGCAGGCCTTCAGCAGGCCGGGATCGTAGATCAAGTTCGCATCCCAGCTGGGATCGAGCGAGACCGTGAGACCGTTTGCCTTGGCCCTAGCCACGAGGTCAGGTATCTCGTGCAGTGTTGCATATTCGGCGATATGCAGGTGTCCTGCCTCAGCCCAATCGAAGGCGTCGGCAAGCGTTGCGGGCAGGGCGGGGCCTGCGCGTCGGGTCAGGAAGGCCCGGTCGTGGGCGACGACCGTTGCGACAGTGACCTGCGGACCCGCATCGGGCGCATGCTCGATGAAGCGAAGATCGACGCCGCTTTCGCGCATCTGATGGCCGACATGGAGGGACAGCGGATCCGTTCCCAGGCGTGCAACGAGGGCGACGTGGCGTCCGGCATGGTGGAAATGCGCGGCCGAAATGAACGCGCCGCCGCCAGCGGCAATGTCCATGCTGTTGGCGAAGAGTTCACGTCCAAGCACCGGCATTTCGTCCAGTCCGGTGAAAATGAGATCGCAGTAGATCCGCCCGATGGTCAGGACGGCGGCTCTTTCTCCGGCATATGTCCTCATGACCGACCCAGGAACCTCTCTGTCGCGGTATCGAACAGGTAGAGGCTGCCGTTGGCGGCGGTGCAGGTCAATGTGCTGTTTACTGCCGGCACGAACTTGTCGCGGGCCGTGGCAATTACCGGCGTGCCCGCGACATCCAGGTGGACCAGCGTCTCGGGACCTAGCGGCTCCACGGCAATGACGGTACCAACGACCTTCATGCCGTTTCCCACCTGGCCCGATTTCGCCACCAGATCATGCGGCCGGATGCCCACGAGGATGTCTCCGGTCTCCGCCAGTTCAACGGCATTGCCCTGCCGGCGACCGGCAATCAGGTTCATCGACGGACTGCCGATGAAGCGGGCGGTGAAGACATCCACGGGGCTCTCGTAGAGCTCAGAGGGTGTGCCGACCTGCAGGATCTTGCCATCACGCATCACCACGATCCGATCGGCCATGGTCATCGCCTCGATCTGGTCATGGGTGACGTAGACTGTCGTGGTCTTCAGGCGCTGGTGCAGCCGCTTGATCTCGATGCGCATCTGCGCGCGCAGCTGGGCGTCGAGGTTGGACAGCGGCTCATCGAACAGGAAAGCGGAGGGATCGCGCACCATGGCGCGCCCGATGGCGACGCGCTGGCGCTGGCCGCCGGAGAGGGCCGCCGGCCGGCGGTCGAGGAAAGTTTCCAGACCAAGGATGCGGGCTGCTTCCTCGATCCGCTTGTCCTTCTCCGCCCTGACGAGCTTTGATGTGTAGAGGCCGAACCCAATGTTTTGCCGCACCGTCAGATGGGGGTAGATCGCGTAGTTTTGGAACACCATTGCGATGTTGCGCTGCTTCGGTTCGCGCTCGTTGACGACCTCGCTGCCAATCCTGAGAGTGCCGCCCGAGATATCCTCGAGACCCGCAATCATCCGCAGCGTCGTCGACTTGCCGCATCCGGACGGGCCGACGAAGACGACGAATTCGCCGTCGGCAATCGACAGGTCGATGCCGCGCACCGCCTCGACCTTGCCATAGCGCTTAACCAGTTTCTCAAGTTTGATCGTCGCCATCAACGAGCTCCCGTCAGCGCGGTGAATTTCTGCTCAAGTTCGGTCGCAGCCGCTGCCTGTCTTGCTGCCGCCTGTTCAGCCTCCGCCTCAAAGGCGGCCAGTCGCTCGCGGTACACGGCAAGGGCTGCCTGCATCGGCGCCAGTGCCGGCCCGCCGAAACGGTCGCGCACGGCGACGAAATGTTCAGGCGAGACGATGTCCCGGAACTTTTGCTCATCGACAGACGGCGCCCGCCCGACCGAATGCTGGAAGGCATCTTGGAATGGCTCGTAGCCGTCATTGGGGAGATCGCCCTTGGCGGCAACCACGCTTTTGGCCGTGGTCGCTGCGATCTCGTGGGCCTCGCGGAAAGACAGGCCTTCGATGCGCACCAGCGAATCCGCCAGTTCCGTAATGGTGATGCAGGAGCGGCGGATGTTCTGGTCGACCCGTTCGGGATCGATGCTGATCTGGCCGATCAGGGCGGCCAGCAGGTCCAGAACCCGTGAGGCGGAAACGAAGGCCTCATAGCCCATACCCTGGGTTTCGCCCTCGCTGTCGTTCATGTCGGTAAACGGCGTGTTGTGCATCACGTCGATGACAGTACGGGCGCGCCCGAATGTCTGGCTGGCGAGATGCCGCAAATGCTCGATCGGCACGGGGTTGCGCTTTTGCGGCATGATCGAGGAGATCTGGACCAGCGCATTGGGCACATAGATCTGCCCCACCTCGAAGCTCGTCCAGAACTGGAAGTCCTGGATCAGTCTACCGAGATGCAGGAACATCAGCTCGATGGCGGAGTAGGTCGATGTCGTATAGTCCACCGCCGCGATGCAGGAATAGGAATTGCGCTGCGCCGCCGAAAAGCCCAGCAGTTCGGCCACGCGGGCCCGGTCTATCGGGAAGCCCGAAGTGGTGATCGCCGCCGCCCCCATCGAGGACAGATCGACGATCCGGCGCGCTTCGGCAAAGCGTTCGATGTCCCGGATCAGGACTTCAATCGCGGCAGAAAGATAGTGGCCGAAGGTCGAGGGCTGGGCCGGCTGCCCGTGGGTGTAGGCAACGATGAGGGTAGCCTGCTGGCGATCGGCAGCGTCGATCATGACGGCCAGAAGCGCCCGTGCCTTGACCATCAGCGCATCGATGCGCTCCTTCAGGCCCAGCTTGAACAGGGTGTGGTCGATGTCGTTGCGGGAGCGGGCCGTGTGCAGGCGGCCGGCGATGTCGACGCCGATGCGCGCCTTCAATTCCCTCTCAATCAGGAAGAAGAAGTCTTCTACCTCGCCGGTATAGACGAGGGTCGACGGATCGATCTCGGCATCGATTGCCTCCAGCGCGCCGGCAATCCGTCCAGCGGTGTCGCGGTCCAGAATGCCTGTTTCGACGAGCATGACCAGATGCGCGCGGTCGATGCGGCGGAACGCCTCGACATGGTGCCCCTTGGCACCGTCGAACAGCGGGCGCAGCACGGTTTCCTTGTAGACCGGATCGGGAAAGTGGCTGGTATCGGAAAGTCGCGGGTTCATGTCCGCCATGGTCTTATCCTTTCAGGCCGGCAAGCATGACACCGCGAACGATGTAGCGTTGCAGGACGAGGAACACGAGAAGCGTCGGCAGGGTGGCGATGGCGGCCCCCGTCATGATCATTTCCCACTGGATCGATTGCTCCACCGCGAAGCTCGAAAGCCCGACCGGCAGGGTGTAGAGTTCCTTGCTGGTGGTGACGATGAGGGGCCAGAAGAAGGCCGTCCAGTTGCCGAGGAAGGTGAAGATGGCCAGCGCCGACAGGGCCGGGGTGACCAGCGGCATCGCCACTTTCCACCAGATCTGGAATTCGTTGAGCCCGTCGACCCGTGCCGCCTCGATGAAATCGTTGGGTACCGTTTCGAAGAACTGCTTCATCAGGAACGTGCCGAAGGCGGTCATCATGCCCGGAAACATGATGCCCCAATAGCTGTCCAGCCAGCCGAGCTGGCTCGACATCAGGTACCACGGGATGACAAGCATTTCCGTCGGAATCATCAGCGTCGAGAGGATGGCGATGAAGATGAACTGCCGTCCGCGAAACTGGAATTTGGCAAGCGTGTAGCCGACAAGGCTGTCGAAGAAGCAGTTCGACACCGTCACGGCCAGCGCGACGAGCGTCGAATTGAGAAACCAGCGCATGAAGCGCCCGTCCGCAAGGACCGCGATGTAGTTGGCAAGCGTCGGAGCGGCGGGGATCAGCCTGAGGTCGTAGACCTGGTCCGCGGTCTTCAGCGAAGTGGAGAACATGAAAGCGAGCGGCGAGATCATGATCACGCCGCCAATGAACAGCAGCGTCCAGGCGACGATGCGGCCGGGGCGAATGCCGGCGCGGTGAAGAACGGGCGCTTCGCTCATTTCTTTTCCCTCAGGATGAAGAGTTGCAGCAGCGACACGATCATCAGGATGACGAACAGCACCACCGTCTGCGCGGCTGCATAGCCCATGGCATAGGAATTGAACGCCGTCTGGTAGATCATCAGCACCAGCGGCTTGGTCGATCCGAGCGGTCCGCCGGGATCATTGGTTGTCATGTTGTAGACCTGGTCGAAGATGCGCAGGAACCCGATCGACGAGAACACAACCAGGAAAACCGTGGTCGGCTTGAGCAGCGGCAGCGTGATCTTGCGAAGGATTGCCCACTCGCCCAGACCATCGATGCGGGCCGCTTCGTAGAAGGTCGTCGGGATCGCGCGCAGGCCGGCCATGAAGATGATGATCTGGAAGCCGAGGCCCGCCCAGATCGCGGTCACCATGATCGACAACAGCGCCTGGTCCGTCGAGCGGATGAAGGGTTGCTGGGGAATGCCGATCATGCCGAAGATGTCGTTGATCACGCCGATCGGAGGCGGCTGATAGAACCACCGCCAGACCCAGGCCATGGCGGCGGCTGTGGTGAGGAAGGGCAGGAAATACAGCGCCCGGATGAAGTTGTGCATGAAGCGGACGCGGTCTAGGAAATAGGCGATGACAAAGGCCAGCAGCAGGCTGATTGGCGTGCCGATGATCAGGTAGGTGAAGGTGTTCTTGAACACCTTCCAGAATTGCGGGTCCTTGAACAGCTTGATGTAGTTGGCAAACCCCACGAGCTTGGCCGGCCGCAGCAGGTCCCAGTTGGTGAAGGACAGATAGAAGGCCTGTAAGGTCGGATAGAAACGGATCACCGCGTAGAAAAGGATGGGCAGGGCCAGAAAGCCCCAGACCCAGAGCAGCCGTTTCGTCTGCATGGAGAGGCGGTCACCGCCGCCGGGGCGACCAGCGGTCGCCCCTTGCTGTTCAATCACCGCCATGATCGGCTCCGATGTCAGGGCTTGGCCGCGTCGATGATTTCCTGCTCAGCCGCTGCCGCCTGTTTCAGGGATTCGGCGACCGGCTGGTTTTCCAGGAGAACCCGGTTGACCATGTCGATGGCGTTCTGGCGCTGTGCGGCTTCATCCACGAACTTGGTGGTATGGGAGTATTCCAGCCCCTTCAGGAACGGTCCGAAGATCGGATCCTTGAGGTTGGCGTCGGTAAGCGCTGCGGTGCGGCGTGCAGGCAGTTCACCCACCGTCTTGAGCCAGATATCCATGGCTTCAGGGGAGGTGATATAGGCCAGGAACTTCTTCGAGGCTTCCAGCTCTTCACCTGTGGTCTTGGCATTGATGCCATTTGCAAAGTAGCTGGCATAGTTGGAGCGGACGCCGTCTGCATTGGCGGGCAGTTCGGTGACGCCCCATTCGAAGTCCTTGATGGTGAGGAAAGAGCCGAGGCGGAAGGTGCCGTCGATCGTCATGCCGGCCTTGCCGCCGCGGAAAGCTGCCTGGCCCTCGTCCATGAAGCCGGCCTGGCCGATCTTCTTTTCAAGCTGCAGGCTGGTGTAGAAGGTCAGCGCCTTCAGGCCTGCCTCGCTGTCATAGGCAACCTTGGTGTCGCCATCGGTATAAGGCTCGCCGCCGAATTGGCGGATCAGGACTTCACGCCACCACTGGTGGTCCTGCCCGCCCATGTCGAGCGTCGAGCCGGCCACGGTGAGGTTGCCCGAGGCATCGCGCTGGGCAATCTTTTCAGCAGCAGCTACGTATTCGTCAAGCGTCTTGGGCGGGTTGTTCGGGTCGAGGCCTGCTTCGGTGAACAGCTTCTTGTTGTAGAAGAGCGCGAGCGAACGGACCGCTGTCGGCAGGCCGTAATAGTCCTCGCCACGCTTCATCGCCGTTACGATCGGGAAAAATTCACTCTCGATCTTGTCATGCGGGAAGGCATCGGTCGGAAGCGGCTGCAGGATGCCGCCGGCGGCAAACTTGTCGAGCCAGCCGTAGAACAGCTGCATCACGTCAGGGCCATTGCCCGACATGTTGGCTGCGATCACGCGGGTCTGGTAATCGGCATAGGGAAAGGTCACCTGTTTCACGGTGATGTCGGGATTGGCCTTCTGAAACTCGGCGATCAGCTGGTCCATCGCCTTGACGCGCGTATCGAAGACATACTGCCAGTATTCGATTTCCACCGCCTGAGCGGCATTGAATGCCAATGTGCTGAATCCGGCGACGAGACCGGCGAACAAAGTTGCCTTGCGCATGTGAGCCTCCAGTTTCCCCGCCGGCTTTTCCGGTCTTGGGGGTTGTTCCCTGCGTCCATCACCGTTGGCGTGACAGCACGCTCCAACATCCGGGGATTGTGCATTCCCGGCGGACCGACGGCCTTTCCTGACCGTCATTCGATGACTACGGTCTCCCGAGATTGGTCGGATGTCAATAAGATAATTTACTTGAATTATTGTATTGCGAGCGCCGGCTTTTGGACGCTATGAATTTCGAGTGAGGAAAGCGACATGACCCTACACCCGATCGGGAATCACCCTGTTGCCATCGGCAAGAACCCGGAGCGCAGCCGCGACCATAATCGCCGGGTGGTGCTGGATATCGTGCGCCAGCACGAAACCCTGGGGCGTGCTCACATCGCGAAGCTGACGCAACTGACGCAGCAGGCGGTCGCAAACATCGTCGATGAACTGGTGGGCGAAGGCCTGCTGATGGAAATGGGGCGGCTTCGGACAGGCCGGGGTCAGCCGCCGATCCAGTTTGCTGTGAACCCCGAGGGTGGCGTGACGATCGGCGTCGAAATCGCTGCCGACCACATCGTCACCGTGGCGCTGGATCTGTCTGGCCGGCTGAAGGCGCAGCGCATCCTCTCGCTGCGGGACCGGGAGCCGGACAATATCCTGTCGACATTCGCGTCCGAGTTTAACGCGATGCGGGAGATTGCAGGCTCCAGGCATTTTGGCACCGGTGTGGTCATGCCGGGGCCTTTCGAGATCGAGGGTATGAGTTCGGTTGGCCCGACCACTCTGCCGGGCTGGGCCGGGCGCGATGCCGCCCAGGCCCTGAGCGAAGCCTGCGGACATCAGGTCATCGTCGAGAACGACGCAACGGCTGCAGCCGTGGGTGAGCGGCTGTTCGGGGCGGGCCTCGCCATTTCTAATTTCTGCATGGTCTATTTCGGCGTGGGTCTCGGGCTTGGCATCATCCAGGATGGCGCGCCCTATCGGGGAGCCTTCGGAAATGCCGGCGAGATCGGCCATGTCACCGTCATGCCCAGGGGCAAGCAATGCCCCTCTTGCGGACAGCGCGGTTGCCTGGAAGGCTATGTGTCCACATATGCGCTGAAGGAAAAGCTAGGCTCCGCCGGGATTGTTGCCCCGTCCTTCGACGACCTCGAGCGGCTTCATGCCGAGCGCCATCCGGTCATCGTCGACTGGGTGGAAGAGGCCGCCATGTACCTGGGGCCCATGGTGGCGATGCTGGAAAACATCCTCGACCCGCAGACACTCATCTTCGGCGGCACGCTGCCCGATTCGATCATCGATGACGTCATCGCCCACATGGCGCCGCTGCCAGTCTCGGTCGCGAGCCGCCGCGAGCGCGATCTGGCGCGCGTGATCCGCGGCCAGACCGGCCAGTTGACGGCGGCGCTGGGTGCCGCCGCCCTTCCCTTATTCGACATGGTGACGCCGAAGCTGGAGATATCGCTCCGTGCTTCCGGCGGTTCCATCGCGCCATGACAACCTGAGGAGACCCGCATGCTGACAGCCCGCGAACGCATCGAACGGCAGATGAACAATCCGTCGCTGGTCAGGCTGCATCGCAGGCTCAGCAGGCTGACCTCGACGGTGACGATGATGAACACCGGCGCGCATCCGGATGACGAACAGAGCGGCATGCTCGCCTGGCTGCGCCTCGGGCTTGGCCTGCGTGTCGTCATCGCCTGCTCGACCCGCGGCGAAGGCGGGCAGAATGCGCTCGGGCTGGAGCGCCTGGGTGCCCTCGGGGTCATGCGGTCGCGCGAGATGGAAGAGGCAGCCCGTGTGCTGGATGCCGATATCCACTGGCTGGGCCATGGCCCGGCGGATACTGTCCATGACTTTGGTTTTTCCAAAAATGGCGACCAGACCTTTGTCCGCTGGGGAGAGGACCGCGTCGTCGAACGTCTCGTGCGCGCCTATCGCCAGGAGAGGCCTGATATCGTCATCCCGACCTTCCTCGATGTTCCAGGTCAGCACGGCCATCACCGCGCCATGACCCGGGCTGCGGAAACGGCCCTGGCGCTGGCGGCGGACGCGACTGCCTTTCCTGAGCACTTCGACGAGGGACTGCAGCCGTGGACGGTTGCCAAATACTACCTGCCGGCCTGGTCCGGCGGCGGCGATACCTATGACGACGAGGTGCCGCCACCCGAGGCGACCGTCTCCGTCACCGCCATCGGTCGCGAGGCCGCAACTGGCGCGGAGTTCGACCGCATCGGCGAGTGGTCGCGCTACTTCCACGCTTCGCAGGGCATGGGCCACTGGCCGCGCCAGGTCGATACCGTCTGGCCGCTTCATCTGAAGATTGCGGCCGGAGGATCAAAGGCGGAGCGGTCGATCCTTGAAGGCTTGCCGGCCTCTCTTGCCGCTCTGGCGGATCTCCCCGGCCTCTCGGAAGACGTGGCGGCCGCGCTGCGCACGGCACATGATGCCATTGGTGCCGCAGTCACCACCTTTCCCGATCGCGTCGCCATCACCGCAAGTCTTCTGAAAGCTGCGCGGGCGCTTGATATCGTCGCCACATCAGCGCCAGATGCTTTCACCGCCCAACACGGCCACCGTGTCGAACGCAAGCGACGCGAGCTCGATGACGCGATCGTCGAGGCCGCGGCGCTTTTCGAGCGCGCCTATGCCGACCCCGCAGCGATTGCTCCCGGTTCGGCGGCGAAACTCATCGTCGAGCTGGGTGAGGGGGCAAAGCAGACCAGGGTCAAGGTCGAGCCTGTGTTGCCGTCTGGCGTGTCGGCTGCTCTCCAGGCGGAGGGTCCGGATGTCAGCTTCGCCTTGGCGGCCGATGCGGCGACGCCATTGTCGGAACAGTTTCTGCCGGGCTGGTCTGCGCTAGGCGGCAACGGCCATGGCCATATCAGGATCTCCACCGAGATTGATGGGCGGCCAGTCTCCGCGCCGTTTGATCTGGAGGAGCCCTTTTCGGTCTCTCCCGCGCAATCGCTGACGCTTTCGCCTGATGCGTTGCTGGTGCCGCTGGACAGCTCACGCAGTGCGTGGCCGGTGCAGGTCGAGATGACCGGTCCATCGGCCCTCCTTTCGTTCGATGCTCCTGACGGTTGGACGATGACCCCGGCCGATAGTGGCTGGGTCGCTTCGCCGGCTGGCGCGTTGCGTCCGGGCCTGGTCGAGGTGGAGCCAAGGCTTGGCGGTCGTCCGGCATTCCAGATCGCGCCGATCTCCTTCCGTCATATCGGCCGCACTGCGTTCCGTCAGCCATCTCTTCTGAGGATCCTGTCGCTGGACCTGATCCTGCCGGAAGGCGCTAACGTCGGTTATGTCGGCGGCGGTGCCGACCGTGTCGGTCTTTGGCTGTCGCGCATGGGTCTCAAGGTGACGGAGCTCGATGCGGCGGCGCTGGCGGGCGATCTGTCGCGATTTACCACTATCGTCGTCGGGATTTTTGCTTTTGGCATCCGCAAGGACCTGGCAGCGGCGACCGAACGCCTGCACCGCTTCGTCGAGGAGGGGGGGCATCTGCTTACGCTCTACCATCGCCCGACCGATGGATGGCGCCCCGGTGAAACGCCGGTTCGGCGTATCGAGATTGGCAGCCCCTCGCTACGCTGGCGCGTCACCGATCCCGATGCCGAAGTGACGGTTCTCTCACCCGGCCATCCCCTGCTATCCGGCCCAAACCGGATCGGCCCGGAGGACTGGAGCGGCTGGAACAAGGAGCGCGGACTTTACTTCGCCGCGCAGTGGGACGATGCCTATGAGCCGCTGCTTTCCATGCATGATGTCGACGAGCAGCCGCTGAAGGGAGCACTGATTTCCGCAGCGATCGGCAAGGGGCGCCACACCCATACCAGCCTCGTTCTGCACCACCAGATGGATAAGCTGGTCCCTGGCGCCTTCCGGCTGATGGCCAATCTCGTGCAGCCGGCGTGACTGGCCCTGCCCAACCGGACGCTGTGCTGGCGCGGGAAAGCGATCCCCGCGCCGCCATCGGCTGGCTGCTGCTGGACATGGCGCTCGTGTCAGGCGGGATGACGGCGCTTGTCAAGGCGCAAGGGGTGACCTATCCGCCCTTCCAGCTGGTGTTCATTCGGGCGATGATCGGCCTGGTTTTCATCCTTCCCCTGATCTGGCGCCACCGCCGGGAAATGCGCAATGTTCGCCATCCCTGGCGGAACATCGTCAGGATTTCCTGCAACGCGATTGCGCTGACCAGCAATTTCCTGGCGATTACCATATTGCCACTCGCGATGGTCAATGCCGTCGGTTTTTCCAGGCCCTTGGTGACAATGGCGCTTGCCGTGGTGATGCTGGGCGAAAGGGTGAGCCGTATGCGCTGGATCGGGGCATGCCTTGCCTTTGTCGGGGTGCTGGTCGTGATCGCGCCCGGCACCGCAAGCTTCGATGCCAAGGTGCTTGTCATTCTCCTGTCCGTGGTGTTCGGGGCCCTGGCCACCGTCCAGACCCGCGCGCTGAAAGACGAGAACCTCACCGTGATGATGGTGTTCTACACCGTGGGGCTGGTGGTCATCACTGCCGTTCCCGCCATCATGACCTGGCAGCCGGTCAGGCCGATCGACTGGCTGCCGCTGCTGGGGATCGGGCTTCTTGCCCAGCTGGGGCAATATTGTTTCCTGCGGGCCTACCGTCTTGCCGATGCCAGCGTATTGGCGCCGGTCGGCTACCTGTCCATCGTGGTGGTCACCGCCGTCGGCTATTTCGTGTTCGGCGAGGTGCCCGCGCTGCATGTGGTCGCCGGTGTTGTTATCATCCTCGCCGCCTTGCAGGGGGCGGCCCTCATCGAACACAGGCGATAGGCATCAACAGGCCGTGTCGCTATCAGCGATCACCGGCCTGCTGGAAAAGGAAGACGGTCGTTGCCAGCTCCAGCGTTGGCCACAGGATCAGCAATGGATCGTCGAAAATGAACATCCGATACTAGAACAGCTTTGCGCCCCAATCGGGAAGCGAGGGGTCTGCCTCCAGACCAATGAAGGCGAGCGAGGCATATGCGATGGCCGCGGCGCCGGACTGGTTGCCGATATAGCTTCTCAGTAGCGGCAAGGTATTGGGCAGCAGGTGTCGAAACAAACATGGTCGAGGGCGATACGCCGATCGCCTCGGCGGCCAGGATAAAGGGTTGCGCCAGCACCCGCTTCGACACATCGAGCATCGCGTCGGCCAGGAGGCGCTTCAGTCTGCCATTCTCATCTTCCACAGCCTTCAGCCGATTGGCCTCAGCTATTTCCATGCCGCCATACTTCGAACGCCACTTATAGAAGGTCGCGTCGCTGACGCCGTATTTGCGGCAGAGCTCAACAGCCGAGAGCCCGGCCTGACGCTCCTTCAAAATACCGATGATCTGCTCGTCGCTGAAACGGGAACGCTTCATTCTCTGTCTCCTCCTTCGGAGAACAGACTAACCTCAAACCGAGGACATTCCAGGGGAGCAGGTCAGTCCAAAGTCCTGGTAGGAGCCGCCACCGCAAGCCTGATTGCAGGCGAACGCCTGCACACGCATGAAATGATCGGGGGAGGTCTGGTCCTCGTGCCTGGCCTGCTGGAGGTTCTACCTCGTAAGCAAGGGAACGAAGAGGGTGACGTAAGCGAGTAGCGTCACCCTGTAATTTGGTGGAGTAAGCTATCGTCTGGGCTCACATGAATGTCTGATACTTTGGCTCGTGGAGCAGGAGCTCACTGTCTGCTGTCGACCCCAAATCTTCAATTCCAAATCACCATGAGACGCGAAGCGAATTTCATTCGATTACCTTGAGCGCTATTCGGACTGTGGTCTCCGCTGCCCTCCAGGTGTCGGGTTCCATTGGCAGCTTTCCTTGTGACGTGCGTGCGGAAATTTACACCATCCCGAGATCGTCGAACGAGGCGTGCAGCGCCCGGTCCGCGGGCGACAGGCGGTCTGCTGCGAAATTGTGCTGATGCCAGTATGGGTAGATGTAGGGCGGGCGGCTCACCAGATTGAGCCGGGACAGCTCGGCTTCGGAAAGCTTGAGACTGGTGGCCGCGATATTGTCGCGGAACTGGTTTTCGTTAAGGCCGCCAACCACGAGTGTCGAAATCGCCGGCCGCGACAGCGTCCAGGCGAGGCTGACCTGGGCGACAGATACACCTCTTTCCGTCGCGATTTCCTCGAGCACGTCGACGATCGTCCACAGTCGTTCTGCATCGCGAATGGGCGGTTCGCTCCAACCTTGCGCCTGTCGCGACTGTTCCGGAGCCTTGTTGCGTCCGAAGGCGCCCGAGAGAAGACCGGCGGCGAGAGGGCTCCAGACCATCACGCCAAGCCCCTGGTCTACCGATAGCGGGATCAGCTCGTAGTCCGCCTCCCGCGCTTCGAGTGTGTAATGGATCTGCTGGGTCACAAAACGCGGCAAGCTCTTGCTCTCCGAGATCTGCAGAGCCTTCATGATATGCCAGCCGGAATAGTTCGAGCAGCCAATGTAGCGGATCTTGCCTTGTTGCTGCAGCGTAGCCAGCGCCTCCAGCGTTTCATCGAGAGGCGTCAGGCCGTCCCATTCATGCATGAAATAGATGTCGATGTGGTCACGCTTCAGTCGCTTGAGCGACCGTTCGCATTCGCGAATGACATGGTAGCGAGACGCGCCATCGTCGTTGGGCCCGTCGCCGATCTTCATGCGTGCCTTGGACGAAATCAGGACGTCATTGCGCTTGGTTCCCAGTGCTTCGCCCAGGATTTCTTCCGACCGCCCGAGGGAATACATGTTTGCCGTATCAAAGAGATTGACCCCGAGGTCGATGCAACCATCGATCAGGCGGCGCGCCTCCTCGACCCCCTGGTTGGCAACCTTGGCAAATCCACCAACACCGCCAAATGAAAACGTGCCCATGGATATTGCGGATACCTTGAGACCCGAACGGCCCAGAGTTCTGTATTCCATTTCATTCTCCTCGAAATCAGTCGCTCGACATGCGCGAAAGGCGAAGCAATCCGGCGATATGGTCCATGCCGAGCTCGGGGCTTGTCAGGTAAGGTCGATGTTGTGGGCTGGAATGAAGGGCGCGCGCCATCGATGCCTGGGCGAGGACGACGAGTTCGACGTCGCTCGACAGCGCCTCGTAGGCGTCGCGGACCAACGCGTCATGGCCTTCGCGATCGCCGTTTCTCAGGCGAGCGAATGCATCGGAACAGAGCCTCGGTACGAATTTGCACCGGCGGTTCAATCTCTCCGCCGTCTGTTGAAGCAGGCGCGTGGTTGGGTCGAGCGTTGTTGGCAATGTGGCGAGGACGCCAATTGTCGATGCTTGAGAAACTGCCTTTTCCGCCATGCCTCTATCGATCCGATAAAGTGGCGTCACGGTCTTTGCGGCCAGCGCATCGACAGCCTCACCGAGCGTCGAACAGGTGACAATAATGGCGCTGCTCCCGCCATTTTTTGCGTCATCGACATGCTTTGCGAGCCGATCGGCAACGTCTTCGCCCACGTGGCCCCTCTCAATCGTCTGCAAGAGCAGGCTCTCATCCGAGATTGAAGAGAGTTGCCAGTCTGGCAGCCGTTCTGACGCAAGCGAACTGAAGAACGATTCCAGCGCGGGCACGGTATGGATGAAAGTTAGTTTCCGTACCTGTGCCATCGGCCGGTCCGCCTTCATTCTGCGGGCTGTTGGAGCTTTTGTGCTCGGTTCTTGCTGCGCTGAACAAGCTTTTCATGGCTTCCGCGCAGCACGAGATCCGCTCCGACCTGGATCTTCACGGACGGCTGGGGCTCGGCCGAGTTGATTAGGTCATCCAGGATGGTCACGGCCAGGTAGCCGATCTTTCGTTTGGAAACCTCGATCGTCGTCAGCCCCGGATCCATCGTTGCGCTCTGGGGCAGGTTGTCGAATCCGATGATCGAGACATCATCAGGGATTTTCAGGCCGTGTTCTCGCAGTGCGCGGATGAAGCCATAGGCGATGATGTCATTGGTACAGAAATAACATTCAGCCAGATCCAGTCCGTCTGCCAGCAACTGCCGGGTATCGCTGTAAGCGCCGTCATAGGTCGATTCCACCGAGAGAACGTCGGTCTCGTCAACGGTCAGGCCCAGCCGTGCCATGTTCTTGAAAAAGGCATCGCGGCGAAGCTTGAAATTTGTCGTTTCGACGTGCGAGGCAACAAAGCCTATCCGCCGGAAGCCCTGCTGGTGAAAGCGCGACAGCACCTTGAAGACCGCATCCTCATTGTTCATGTCGACGAAATTGGCGTCGATGACATCGAAGAACGTATCGATGAATACCGTGGGATAGCCCAGTCCCTGGATCAGTCTGATGTCGGCTTCTGTCAGCTCGGTTCCGAGGGCAACAACACCCGAGATTGGTGATCCTGCAAGCGATTCTGCGACTGAACTGATCGGCTGTCCTTCGAAGCTTACCACTTCGAGCGTGTAGTTGCGCCGGGTGGCCTCGGCGGACATGCCATCAATGTAGTCCGAGATAAACACGCTGTGGTCGCGGTTTACGGTGTGGCCATGTTTGGCGATCTTCAAGAACCGGAGGGTTTCGCCCGGTTCGGCGGTCGATTTGCTTGTCCTCGGCACGTAGTTGAGGCTGGCCACCGCTTCGAGCACTTTGGCGCGCGTGACACCCGAAATGTCACCTTTCCCGTTCAGCACCAGCGATACGGTTGCAGCAGAGACACCCGCGGCCTCCGCTATGTCTCGGATCGTGAGATTCTTGCCGTTCTTCATCGCTGTCCCGAATGCTGCATCTGCGAGATAATTTACTAAACAAGGTGACTGTTAAGCGCGATGTTTACGGGAATTGCGATAGGTTCGCAACGAGAATTGCGCTCAAAATAGGGCTTGCCACAGGGTTTCCGCTTTGTTAGCGTTTAGTGAAGTCGTGAAACGTTCACTAAACATGGGAGGAGACCATGCGGGGAACCGGCGGCCAATTCGTGATGCTCGTCATCATGAACGCCCTGCTGCTTGTTGCTGGAGTGCTGATCTCCGGCGGCTCCTTTCTGTCACTGTTCAATCTGCAATCCATGGCAGGTCAGGTCCCCGAAATCGGGCTTCTGGCGATCGGCGTGATGCTGGCCATGTGTGCCGGTAATGGCGGGATCGACCTGTCGGGTATTGCGCTCGCCAATCTGTCCGGTGTTGTTTCTGCGGTCTTGATGGTCGCCTTGCTTGGCCCATCTGCCGATCCGACCAGCTTCAGCATCGGATTTATGGTTGGTTGTCTCGCTGTCGGTTTTGCTGGCGGACTTTTCAACGGCATACTGATCGCGCGCTTCAACATTACGCCGATCCTGTGCACGCTCGGCACGCAGATGGCCTTCATGGGTCTTGCCGTTGTCATCTCTCAAGGTCGCGCCGTGACCGTCGGCAGTCCTGCACTTCTGTGGAGCCTCGGCAATGACATGCTTTTCGGAGTGCCGATCAGCTTCGTCATCTTCATTGTTGTCGCAACAGCAATCGGAGCCGTGCTGAAATACACACCCTATGGTCTCTGGTTGATGCTGATGGGCACCAATCCGAAGGCTGCCACCTTTGCCGGCTTCCCCAAAAGTGCTGTCATTCTGGCAACCTATGCCCTGTCAGGGACCCTGTCTGGGCTGGCCGGCATCATCATTGCGGCCCGCAACGTCAACGTGAAATTCGACTATGGCAGCTCCTATCTTCTGATTGCGATCCTGATCGTTGTGATGGCGGGCGTTCGTCCCGAGGGTGGGTATGGCCGAGTCGTCTGCGTCGTACTGAGCGCCGTTGCGCTTCAGCTCATGTCGAGCCTTTTGAATTTTGGCGGTCTTTCCAATTTTGTCCGCGACTTTGCCTGGGGAGCCCTGCTTCTCACCTTCCTCGCGGTCGGCCGTTACGACGTGATCGGCTTCTTCGCACCGATGCGTCGCTCTGAAGATCCTTCGGCGTCGGTCCCTCAATCGCCGAAGTAACAAATCGAGGGAAAACTTGTGGAGGAAAGCATGAACTCGTTTACCAGGAAAATGATGGTCGGAACCGCAATTGCGGCGGTCGCGCTGGGAGGCTCGGTCGGTGCGCTTGTGGCTCAGGAGAAGCCCGTCATCGCAACTGTGGTCAAGATCAGCGGTATCCCGTGGTTCGACCGCATGAACACCGGTGTCGTCGCCTTCCAGGAGGCGAATGCCGACGTGGTCGCCAGCCAGAGTGGTCCCGCAACGGCCGACTCCGCCCAGCAGCTCCAGATCGTCAACGATCTCGTTGCCAAGGGTGTCAACGCCTTGGCTGTCGTGCCGATGGACCCGGCCGTGCTTGAAGGTACGCTTCAGCGTGCGATGGAACGCGGTATCGTGGTGGTCACCCATGAAGCCGACAACCAGATGAACACCAATGCCAATGTCGAAGCCTTCGACAACGCCGACTACGGCGCAGCCCTCAACGAACGTCTCGCCGAATGCATGGGCAAGGAAGGCAAGTGGACGACCTTTGTCGGTTCGCTCGGTAGCCGCACGCATATGCAGTGGGTCGGTGCCGGCGAGGAAAATGCCAAGAAATACGCTGGCATGCAGCTCGTTGATGCAAACAACGAATCCTTCGACGACGCCAATGCCACCTACGAAAAGGCCAAGGAAATCTTGCGCAAGCACCCTGACATCAAGGGTTTCCAGACCTCTGCGGGCAATGACGTGCTGGGCGTCGGTCGCGCGATCGACGAGGCTGGCCTGAGCGGCAAGATTTGCCTGGTTGGTACAGGTCTTCCCAATCCGTCTGCCGATCTTCTCGAATCCGGCGCCATTACCGCAATCGGTTTCTGGGATCCGCAGAAGGCGGGCATGGCGATGAACACCATCGCTAAGCTCCTGCTTGAAAAGAAGGAGTTGACGGACGGCATGGATCTCGGCGTGCCCGGCTATGAAAAGGTCAGTGTGAAGCAGGGCGCCGGCAAGGGTCTGCTCGTCGTCGGCAATGGCATGGTTCTCGCCGACAAGGCTACCTACAAGGATTTCCTCTTCTGATCCTCCAACTCAGCAGCCGTGACCGGGAGACAGTCTCCCGGTCACACGACCGCAGCAGAGACGAGGCTGCGGACAAAATGAGGGTCGTGCTCCGTGGTCGCAATGCAAAACAGTATCGGGCAGCCGAAAGAGTTGCTCAAACTAGAGAACATCCAGAAGTGGTTCGGAGGCGTGCATGCCTTGCGGGGCATCAACCTGACGCTTGAGCGCGGACAGGTCTATCACCTGCTCGGTGAAAACGGCTGTGGCAAGAGCACGGTCATCAAGATCATGTCCGGCGCTCATCCCCCGTCGGCGGGTGAGATCATTCTCGAGGGCAAGCCTTTCCAAGCGCTGACGCCGATCCAATCCCTCTCCGCCGGTATCGAGACGGTCTACCAGGACTTGTCTTTGCTGCCGAATATGACGGTTGCCGAAAATGTTGCGCTTACCGAGCAGCTTGTCTCGGCCGCGGGACGGCTCGCGCGCCTGTTCAGCAGGAGCAAACTCAATGAAACTGCCGCGCGAGCACTTAAAGCCGTCGGGCTGCCGTCTGACCGCGCCTTCATGCAGGAGATCGTCGAGGATCTTCCCTTGGCAGCTCGGCAGCTCGTGGCGATCGCTCGTGCCATTGCAACGCGCGCCAAGCTCGTGATCATGGATGAACCAACGACGTCGCTGACACGGCGCGAAGTCGACAATCTGATCGATGTGGTCGAGCGGCTGCGTGCCGAAGGCGTCACCGTGCTTTTCGTGACCCACAAGCTCGAAGAATGCTACCGCATCGGGGGCAACGCGATCGTCTTTCGCGACGGTCAATGTGTCGCCCAGGGCCCGATTGCTGAGTACACCAAGGACGATCTGTCCGAATTGATGACTGGACGTGCGATCACGGCCACCCGCTATCGTGAGGGACGTCCCGCAGGCGATGTCTTCTTTGACATCAAAGACCTGAGGACGGAGAATGTTGAGGGAGTGTCGCTCGCTCTCCATGCCGGCGAGATCCTCGGGATCACAGGTCTTGCCGATTCCGGCCGCAACGAGCTTGCCATGGCGCTTGCTGGTGTCATGCTGGTCACCGGCGGGACAATGACGATCGATGGCAAGACGGCCCGCCTGTCGTCACCCTCCGACGCCATTCGCTATGGGATCGGCTATGTGCCGGAAGATCGTCTGGCTGAGGGGCTGTTCCTCGACAAGTCGATCCTCGAGAACGAGATTGCCCTAGTCGTCAAGGATCTCACCAATGCGATCGGCGTAATCGACAGCGACAAGGGCAGAAAACTGGCCGATGAGCTGTCGGTACAGATGCGCCTCAACACCAAGAATATCGATCTTCCGGTCAGCTCGCTTTCAGGCGGAAACCAGCAGCGTGTCCTGATCGGACGCTGGCTTAGCATTCGTCCCAGACTGCTTATTCTTCATGGGCCGACCGTCGGAGTCGATGTGGGTTCGAAGGATACGATCTACCGGGTCATCCAGTCGCTCTCGGCATCGGGCATGGGCCTCATCGTCGTGAGTGACGACCTGCCAGAGCTTCTGCAGAACGCCGATCGGATTCTCGTGATGAACGGTGGCCGGATCGTTTCCGAGTTTGATGCGGGCGCGGCATCCGAAGACGACTTGTACCGGGCTATGCTTGGTAGTGCGAAGGTGGCAGACCAATGAATACGACTAAAGCGGATGTATCGCTGTCTTCCTCCCGTCGCGGGGGCATCGGATCCCTGATCCGGCGGCGACCTGAAACCATCACGTTTGCACTCCTGGTCACCATTTGCGTGGCCGTTTCGATCGCAAATCCCGCCTTCCTTCAGCCCTCGACGCTGATTGATATCGGCCGTTCCAGTGTGGTGATGGGGCTCTTTGCGCTCGGTGTCTTCGTCATCCTCGCGGCTGGTGGCATCGACGTTTCGTTCACCGCCATTGCCGCCTTCACCATGTATTCGGTGACCCTCTTGGTGCAGACCTATCTGCCAGGGACGCCGATGATCCTGATCATCTTGATGTCGATGCTGGGCGGTGTGGCGCTTGGCGTGGTCAACGGCCTCCTCGTTCACCACCTTCGGGTGCCGTCCTTGATTGTGACGATCGGCACCCAGTATCTGTTCCGCGGATTTCTCCTGTCTTTCATCGGCACCGTCTGGATCATGTCGTTGCCGCCGCAGATGGGTGCATTCGGCCGCATGCCGCTTTTGCAGTTCGAAACGGCAAATGGTGCGACAGTCACCTTGCCCTTCTACTTCCTCGTTCTGCCGGCAGCAGCGATCCTCACCTGGTGGATCCTCAACCGAACACTGATGGGCCGTGCAATCTTCGCCGTCGGCGGCAATGCGAGTATCGCCGAGCGGCTGGGCTATAGCCTGCGTACCGTGCACCTCTTCCTGTTCGGTTATGCCGGAGCCTTGGCCGGCCTCGCTGGCATCATCCATGTCTGCGCCAACCGACAGGCCAATCCCTTCGATCTCGTGGGAACCGAAATCAATGTGATTGCCGCCGTTGTTCTGGGGGGCGCCCGCATTACCGGCGGGACCGGAACGGTTCTTGGCACCATCCTCGGCGTTCTCCTGATCGTCGTCATCAACAGCGTGCTTGTCCTCGTCGGGATTCCCAGCACCTGGCAGCGGCTTGTGGTTGGCAGTTTCATCCTGCTTGCAGCTGCCTTCTTCGTCACGCGCCAGCGCAAAAAGTAACAGTGGAGGATACAGTGAAGAAGTTTCTCAACGACCCGGTCGACTTCGTCGACGAGATGCTGGAAGGCATTTACGCCGCCCATCCGATGGTAACCTATGCAAATGACGACCTGCGTTGCCTCGTGACTGCCAAACCGAAGGCCGGCAAAGTCGGACTGACCACTGGCGGTGGGTCCGGTCATCTTCCGACGTTCCTCGGTTTCGTCGGTGACGGTATGCTGGATGGCGCGGCGGTGGGGGGTGTCTTCCAGTCTCCAAGCGCCGAGCAGATGTATCAGGTGACCAAAGCCGTCGATCAGGGGGCAGGGGTCCTCTACATCTACGGCAACTATTCTGGCGACATCATCAATTTCGATATGGCAGCGGAGCTTGCGGACCTCGATGGGATTGCCGTCAAGCAAGTCGTCGGTAACGACGACGTCGCCTCCTCTATCGTCGGAGAAGAACACAAGCGCCGTGGTGTTGCAGGCATCTTCTTTATCTACAAGGCGGCAGGTGCTGCTGCCGCAGAGGGGCTTTCGCTGGATGACGTGGCGCGTGTCGCCGACAAGGCCCGTTCAAGGACCCGGACCATGGGGGTCGCGCTATCGAGCTGCGTGGTGCCGGAGATCGGCCATACCACCTTCTCGATCGGCGAGGACGAGATGGAAATCGGCATGGGCATCCATGGCGAACCTGGCATCAGCCGTAAGAAACTGGCCGCTGCCGACGCGGTCGTCGACGAGATGATGGAACGCATCTTCAAGGAGACGAGCTACGCGGCAGGGGAAGAGGTGGCCGTTTTGATCAACGGTCTGGGCGGTACGCCGCTTGAGGAGCTGTACATTCTCTTCCGTCGTGTCAAACAGCTCCTTGATGCCCGAAGCGTCAAGGCAAAGCATGTTTGGATCGGTGAATTCGCAACCTCGATGGAAATGGCGGGTGCCTCCATCTCGATCTTGCATCTGGATGCCGAACTCGACCGCATGATGGCCGCTCCAGCCAACACACCCTTCTTCAAGCATGTCACGGGGTAACGCCATGAGCCTTGCAAAACTGGACGCGGGCCACCTGATCGCGCTGTTTCAAAGCTGGCAGCAACTCTTTGCCGAGCAGCGCGAATTTCTGATCGCCCTCGACGGCAAGGTCGGCGACAGCGATCTCGGGATCACGATGGCCAAGTCATTTGCCGCAGCCGCCCAAGCGGTGGCCGCTGATGGCCCGGATGCAGGACTGTCTAAACTTCTGCGCACCGCTGGTGCCACGATGGCGCGGACTGCGCCCTCGACCATGGGAACGCTCACGGCGACGGGCTTTCTGAGAGCGAGCAAGGCTGTGGAGGGACGGGATGCCCTGGACACGGCTGCTCTTGCTCAGTTCTGGCGGGCCTATACCGATGGTATTGCGGAGCGAGGCAAGGCCAAGGTCGGCGACAAGACCCTGCTTGATGTGCTTGATCCGCTCACCAGGGCCCTTGAGGCAGCGGCTGAAAAGGGTGACAGTGTTCCAGTTGCACTGGCTTCGGCTGCCAAGGCTGCAGAAGACGCGCTGGAGGCGACGAAGTCGATGGTGGCACAGCACGGAAAGGCTGCGGCTTTTCAGGAAAAGACCGTGGGCTTGCAGGATGCTGGCGCCACAGTCGGGTTCTTCCTGATCAGGCGCATGGCAGAATTTGCCTCCAGCCACTGACATGGCGCTACCATCAGCAGGATTGTCCATCATGACCAAGGGCTACGTCATCGGCGTCGATGTCGGAACGGGCAGCGCGCGTGCTGGCCTCTTCGACCTTGAGGGACGCATGCTGTCTGTCGTGAAACGCGATATCACGCTTTACCGCGAGGCAGGCTCGATCGTCGAGCAGTCGAGCACCGAGATCTGGAATGCCGTCTGTGCGATCATTCGCGAGGCGGTGCAGGCAGCCGGCGTGTCGCCGGATCAGGTCATCGGGCTCGGCTTTGATGCGACCTGCTCGCTTGTAGTCCTGGGCGAGGGCGGCAAACCGCTCGCTGTAGGCCCCTCGGAAGAGGCAAAGCGTGACATCATCGTCTGGATGGACCACCGCGCCGTGGCCCAGGCCGAGCGTATCAATGCCATGGGGCATGATGTGTTGCGCTATGTTGGTGGCCGCATCTCGCCCGAGATGGAGACGCCGAAGATCCTGTGGTTGAAGGAAAACCGCCCGGCGACCTTCGCGGGCGCCTGGCAGTTTTTCGATCTCGCCGACTTTCTGACCTGGAAATCGACCGGCGATCTGTCACGCTCGACCTGCACGGTGACCTGCAAATGGACCTATCTCGCCCATGAGGCACGGTGGGATCAGAGCTATTTCGAGCAGATCGGCCTCTCGGAACTGGCGCAAGAAGGCTTTGCCCGCATCGGCACCGACATTGTCGAGCCCGGTAGCCGATTGGGGCAAGGGCTGACCGCAGAGGCGGCCGAAGCCATGGGGCTCAAACCCGGCACGGCGGTCGCCGCGGGCATGATCGATGCCCATGCGGGTGGCATCGGGACGGTCGGCATCGGCGGCAAGCCGGCCGAGAACCTGGCTTACGTCTTCGGGACCTCCTCCTGCACCATGACGTCGACGGCCGAGCCAGTTTTCGTGCCAGGCGTCTGGGGGCCATATTATTCGGCCATGGTACCTGGCATGTGGTTGAACGAGGGTGGCCAGAGTGCCGCTGGCGCGGCGATAGATCAGCTTCTCTCCTTCCATCCCGCTGCCGCCGAGGCGACCGCCCGGGCACTGGCCGAGGGGAAGTCTTTGCCCGCTTTCATGGCCGAACAGGCAGCATTGAAGGTCTCCAATTCTTCCGAGGCCGTCGAGCTTGCAGAAGAGCTGCATGTCGTACCGGAATTCCTCGGCAATCGAGCGCCCTTTGCCGACCCGCATGCGCGAGCGGTGATCGCCGGCCTCGGCATGGAGCGTGATTTCGACAACCTGATCGCGCTCTACGTTGCCGGCCTGTGTGGCATCGGTTACGGCTTGCGGCAGATCATTGAGACACAGGCAAAGGCGGGTGCTTCCGTCGAACGGGTGGTGATCAGCGGTGGTGCGGGTGCAAGCGCTCTGGTGCGCCAGATCCTCGCCGATGCCTGCGGCAAGCCGGTTGTGGCACCGGCTGCCGAAGAGCCAATCCTGCTCGGTTCGGCGATCCTTGGTAGCGTCGCTGCCGGCGCCTTCCCGGATGTTCGAGATGCCATGGGAGCCATCTCTAAGACTGCCGCGGTCTACCCGCCGGTTGGCCAGGACATGAAAGCACTCCACGAACGTCGTTACCGAGTTTTTCTCAACCTTCAGGATGTTTCGAGAGCGATGCGGAACTTTTGATCCTTCATACCTTAATGTCGAGCAGATTCTGACGTTTTGCTCGAAAGGAGCACATCGCCTTTATACAGTTGGGATGTATCGTTTTGGCGGCTACAGCTCTACGCACAGGTTGCTGGTTCGAATCCGTTCAAGGCGAGAATGTCCCAGCATCCGCAGCGGCGAATCAGCTCAATTCCCTAACTTGGTTCTGTTAGCTAAACGAATTATCGGTCGTTGTTGGTACGAGCACGATGCAGTGGACCGCTTAAAGCGGCTGCATGCGGCGCATGTCACTCAGCTGCCGTTTCATCTGGTGGATGCGGGCCTGGTCGTTGGCCGGGCGGCGCATTGCAACGCTGGTGGAGAGAATATCGATGACCACAAGCGCTGCGATGCGCGAGATCGTTGGCGTGTACATGTTTGTGTTCTCCAGCGTCTCGACTATCAATGTCACATCACAGTAGCTGACAAGCGGCGAGTCGGAACCGGTGAGACCTATCACGACAGCGTCGTTTTCACGGGCGATCCGGGCAATTTCTATGATGGATCGAGTCGTTCCTGTATTGGAGATCACGAAAGCCACATCGCCCGGCTTCATCATGGATGCCACCATCAGCTGCTGGTGGCTGTCGAGTTCTGCGACACAGGGTACCCCGAACAGGGGAAACTTCTGCTGTGCATCGCGGGCAACAATCCCGGAAGCGCCGAACCCAAAAAAGACGATAGACCGCGCTTCAGCGAGAACATCGATCGCTTTCCGCAGCGCCGCCTTATCGAGGCGCGAACGCGCCCAGTCGAGGCTTGTCATCGTATAGTCAAAGATCTTCTCCGCCACGATCTCGGGTTCGTCGGTATCAAGCAAGACGGAGTGAGTGGCTGGCGTGCCGAAGGCGAGGCTTTGCGCAAGCCGGATCTTAAAGTCCTGGAAGCCGCTGCAGCCGATCGCGGTTGCAAAGCGCAGCACCGTAGGCTGGCTGACCTCCGCCAGTGCCGCCGTCTCGCCGACGGTCGCGTTCATGATTCTGCGGGGGTCGTCGAGGACTACGTCCGCCACCTTACGGTCTGACTTGCGCAGTTCGGGCCGCATCGTACGGATGATCTCGATGATATTGCCGCCCGAATTTCCGCGGAGATCCGTATCCATGTCCTTGCCTTCCTGCCCGCGTCTCACATCGCATCGCGGCATGCGATCAGCTCGATCTACTCTCTATAGCAAGCGGCTTCTTCACGGAAGCGCCGCGCAATAGGCTACGCCTGTCGAGGCCCTGATGAGGTGAATTTCACTGCAAGACGCAGCTTTGGCGTCTATGGTCTGCGGGTCCTCCGTGTTGAAATCAAAGAGCCCGTAATGGTGCGCTACCATGCTTCGAGCACCAATCTGCCGGGCGAGCGTCACCGCTTCCTCTAACGAGAAATTGCCAGGCACTCCGTTTTCGGAGAGTTCCGGTTGGCGGCCATTGACTGGCAGCATTGCAATGTCGGGGGAAAATGATGCTGCTTCTGCGATGAGGCCGGGAAAGGGAACACAGTCACCCGAATGCCAGATCGCAGTGTTACCCGCATACAGAACATAGCCCAAATATAGGTGATTCCCATGTAGATCGGTATCGAGTGTCTCATGGGCCGCACGCGTCGGATTGATTTTAACTCCCGACACGACTTCGATGCTTTCGCCAGCATTAATCCCGATAATGTCGTTCGTCGACCGCCCGGAGCGGTCTGCCGCTTGTGTAACCACGGCCCGCGGGACCACGAGTTTAGACTGTGGATTGGACGCAAGAAGTGGCTTTAGCGTGCCCGGATCCATGTGATCCGTGTGTGCATGTGTGCATAGAACGGCGTCTACTGCCCGGATACTTTCGGGTGCGACCGGCGCAGGCATCATCCGCAGATGCGGCCTTGCCGTGCCTCGATATTTTTCGGCGAGACTGTCGGAGAGATAGGGGTCGATGACAACCCGCCGGCCAGCGAGGTCAATGACAAAGCCGGCTTGGCCCAGCCAGTAGATCGCTAGGTCCGTCGTCGGCGGATCACTGAGTACCTCTGAGAGAGCTCGATTAAGAGGATGCGTCGCAAGCGGGCCGGCCATCAATGCACCGGCTTTAGCGCTGATAGGAGATTAAGGGCAGCAATTCGCGTGGCGCGGTCTACGCTTTCGGCGGTGAAGCCGCCGATATGGCTTGTTGCAATGACCCGCGGATGGGCAGCCAGAGCAAGTGATGTCGGCGGCTCCTGGTCGAATACGTCGGTCGCATAGGCTGTTACGTGCCCAACATCCAGAGCTTCGATCAACGCGTCCTCGTCCAACAGGCGGGCGCGGGCGGTGTTAATCAGGATTTGGCCTGGCCGCGCCTCATTGATCCGCGCGCGGTCGATCAGGATCGATCCGTCGCGCGGCAAGGGGCAGTGCAAAGTGACAATGTCGCAGACGCGGACAATTTCGTCGATTTCGGCGTACCGAAATGCGTTCGACGGCAGATCAAGGTTAGGACGTGCCGGATCGAAGGCTATCACATCGGCGCCGAGAGCAATCACTATTCGCGCCACCTCACGACCGATCGCGCCGCAACCGATAACGCCGACCTTGCGTCCCCGAATCTCGGCTCCACGCAGTCGGGGCCAGCCGCCGGTCTTGATCCCGGCGTCGACGCGAGGGATCGACCTGAGCGCGCTGAACATGAGCCCGATTGTCAGTTCTGCGACGCCAAGAGCATTGGCCCCCTCCGCAATACGTATTTCGACTCCACGCTGTCGCAGCATATCGACAGGAAGATTGTCTACGCCGACCCCATTACGGCTAATGACCTTCAATTGGCCTGCTGCTTCAACAATGCGCGGCGTGATAGGTTCTACGCCGGCAAGCCAACCGACGCAGTCCGGTACCAGACGCAACAATTCGTCCTCCGTTGGCATCGCGCCTGCGGAGGAATAGACGATATCAAAACCTTCCTGCCGCAGCCGCTCCACTTCGGGATGCGGCTCGGCGGTCAGGGAGCGGGGGGTGACGAGGATACGTTGAATCATGGTCTATCTCCCGGCCGCTTCCATCGCGATTTCGGAGATCCTATCGAAAAGGGGGCCAGAAGCAGGTATCGCAATGTCGAACACCTCGGCGATCACCTGTGTCCAGCCGTGCAGGAAATAGGTCCAGCCGTCCTCGACCTGCAGAGCCATCGCATCCTTCTGGCGTCGCGCCTGATCCAAATATACGAGGTCGCCGCGGTAGTTGAGGTCCCAGACCACTGAGTTCCGGGGGAACCGCGCATCATCCGAAAGCGGTGAACCGGGTGCATCTTTCCCAAGCCCGGTGGCGTTGATGACGAGCGAGCCCGGCTTCAGAGTTTTCAGAACCGCATCATTGTCCTGCGGAGTGGGGGCGAGGACGTATTCCACGGGAACGTTGCTTTCCACTTGCTGATGGATGCGACGGATCTCGTCCAGGCGATGCTGGCTGCGGTTCGACACGACAATCCGGCCGGGCACATCCCCTCCACGGCTGACACGCATCAGATGCCAGGTGATGGCGATCGTGGAGCCGCCTGCGCCCATGGAAAATAGATCTGCGCCCGATGCGGAGAAGTGGCCGGGGCTTAGAAACCCATCTATGGCAAGGCCCGAGGAAATGGGATCCTTGGCGTGGCAAACAAGCTTGCCGTTTCGTTTGGAGATGCAACTCGTCTCGTCCATCAGCGCCGCATGCGGATCGACAAAGTCGAAAAGATCATGGCACGCATGGAAGAGGTCGATCTTATGGGTGGTCACGAGAGCGCCCATGGAGAGCGGATCATCACGGATGAACTCGACAGCCTCGCGATAGGCTTCGCGATCGTCGTGTAGCTTGAAGTCGATACCCTGGATCTGCGCATCCTTCAGGCCCAAGAATTCTGCCCAGGCAGGAAACACCTTCATGATTGAGCTTTTGCCCGTCGTAACTCCGATAAAATAGAGGGTCGGGCGAGTGGCTGCTTGATATCGGCTCACGTGCGGGCCTCCAGAGACTGGCGGGCTGCCTTAACGGCGGCAGCAGCATTGCGAGTAATCTCGTCGAAGCGGCCCTCGCGGATGTCCTCAGTCTTGGCGATCCAGGTGCCTCCAACAGCAATGACCGCCTTCAGGGCAAGCCATTCGCCGATGGTGGCTTCAGTGACACCCCCGGTTGGAACGAAACGGACACCAAGATGAGCAAACGGCGCGGAAATGCCGGCAAGTGCTTTGGGTCCACCGGCAATCCCTGCCGGGAAGAATTTGGCAAGACGCACACCGCGGGCTGCGGCGAGCGTCAAATCACTGGGAGTCATGACCCCTGGACAAAACGGAATGCCTGCGGTCCGGGCGGCCTCCACAATTTCCGGGTCGTAACCCGGCGCGAGACCGAAACGGGCACCCGAGGCAATGGCGCGATCAAGATTATCGAGATCCAGGATAGTACCCGCGCCGATGCAGAGTTCAGGGCGCGTGTCACGGATTGTTGCAAGCACATCAGCGGCGGCTGGAGTGCGGAACGTGATCTCGGCAACTGGAAGTCCGCCCTCCAGGAGCGCATCGGCAAGCGGCACGGCATCCTCGGCGCGCTCTATCGCGATGACCGGCACGACGCCGAGGTCGGCAATGATTTCGATAGGATTCGTCACTGGCTTATCCTCTGTTTCCGTTCACGCTGTTTTGCGCATGATCATGTCGACGGTGGCGGCCGTGCGCGCCCTGTAAGCCGGGTTCTCGACCAGCTCCCATCCGCCGCCAGCACCTGCCATCACCCGGTGCCTCATGCCGTTGGAATTCTCGATGATGCCGTAGTCCTGGCCGCTGTCGGCGGGATAAGCGAAGACCATGACAAGGTCTTCGTCACCGATGTTGATCGACCGATGGATCCAATACGGGGGGACATAGCAGATAGTCTGCGGCCCGATCTCGACGATGCGAGTCTCACCTTCTGGAGATTCCAGTTGCATCAGGCCACGCCCATGTTGGCCGTAGTAGATTTCCGGCCGGTCTGCGCGGGCATGAATATGGCCGCGGGTGAGGAAGAATTCAGAGCCCACGCGACCCGGGTTCATACGGGTCACGCCATAGATCAGATCGCCGGGTTCAGAGCCGGGCCGGAACTCTTCAACGTCATAGACGACAGTGTCACCGGAGCTTTCCAAAAGGGCAGCATGTGCGGCGTGATCGGCGTAAAGCCCGCTTAAGTCACTGAGGCGCTTCTCGTAACGGCCTGTGTTTCCGCTCATTCCGCCAGCCTTGGGATCGACTATGTTCGATACCGGTTCTCTCAGCATGCCTGCTTCCTCCGTTTGGTAGTAAAAGTACATAAATCGGACAAAGGATGTTCGCAAGAGAAAAAAGCAAGTCTCCTATGGCGAAAATTCTGCAAAAACGCCCAAAAAATATATTGACGGAAAAAATTTGCGTAATTACGCTACATTCAAGCCAGACAGACAGTGGCTTGCGTTGAAGCGCTCTCGTGGAGGAGAAAACACATGAACAGCCTGAAAAAGACCGCCTTTAAGCTCGCCCTTGGCGCAGCCGTTTCGCTAACCGCCGTGTCAGCAGCCAATGCCGCCGATTGCAAAATCGGCATTTCCATGAAAACGCTTGATGCGCCCTACTTTGCTGCCCAGGAAGTGTCTGCAAAGAAGCGTGCCGAGGAGCTTGGCTGCGAGGTTATCTCTGTCGATGCGCAGAACGATCTCAACAAGCAGGTGGCCGACGTGGAGGATATGGTGGCCCAGGGCATCGGCGCACTCATTATCAATCCACGTGACAGCAAAGGTCTGGTCCCGGCGGTCAATGCGGCTTCCGCCGCAGGCGTCAAGGTCTTCGTAATTGACTCGACGCTCGACCCTCAGGCCAATTTTGTGACCCTCGTGCAGTCATCCAATTCTCAGAATGGTCTCCTGGTCGGTCAGTGGCTTGCTGACCAAACCAAAGGCAAGGATCTCAAGATTGCGCTCCTTTCGGGCGACAAGGGCAATGAAGTGGGTCAAGAGCGCCGTCTGGGTGTTCTCGCGGGTCTCCTCGAAGGCCAACTTCGAAACGAAGGCCGTGCACGCTTTGAAGTGGTCGGCCAAGGCTGGGGCGGCTGGGGCAACGAAGGCGGCCTGACTGCAATGGAAGACCTCCTGACGGCCAACCCCGATATCAACGTCGTCCTTGGCGAAAATGATTCCATGGTGCTCGGCGCTCAAAGGGCGATGGAGCAGGCCAACCGCACAGACGATGTTATCTTCCTGGCTGCCGCAGATGGCCAGAAAGAAGCACTGGAGCAGATCCAGGCGGGCAAGTACGGCGCCACCGGCCTGAATGACCCGGCGCTTGTTGCCTCAACGGCGGTCGACCTTGCCAAGAAGGCGCTTGATGGCGAGCTGGAGGGTGACATCTCCAAAATCACCTACACGACACCGGTCGCAATCACCAAGGATAACGTCGATCAGTACTACAATAAGGACGCGGTATTCTAAGACACGTTCCTCCCGGTCCGGTCGGCGCAGATGCGTCGGCCGGGCCCCTGAAGACCTTTATGTCCGGCATTCTTGCATCCGATCGATGCGCCGGTCACGGCAGGGACATGATCGGAAGAGCCATGGAATATCATGTACAATTGAGCGGCATCCACAAGTCCTTCGGTGGCGTGCATGCGCTCCAGGGGGTGGAGTTCGCTTTGATGCCGGGCGAAGTGCATGCCCTTCTCGGTGAGAATGGTGCCGGCAAGTCAACGCTGATGCGCGTCCTGGGCGGTGAGTACGTGCCTGATGCTGGGATCGTGAAAGTTGGCGGCGCGCAGCAGCAGTTCCGCAGCCCCATCGATGCGATCGATAAAGGCATCGCAATTATCCATCAGGAGATGGCACTGGCGACGGATCTGACCGTGGCGGAAAACATTTTTCTCGCAGAGCTACCGACAGCTATCTCATGGCGGGATCTCCGCCGTCGCGCGAAAGATCTCATCACGAGCCTGGGCTTTGATATTTCACCATCCGCCATTGTCGGCGATCTCTCCGTCGCGCACCAGCAGGTGGTCGAGATTGCCAAGGCGCTCTCACGCAACGCAAGCGTCATGGTCTTCGACGAACCAACGGCGGTTTTGTCGGTTCGCGATGCGGAAAGACTTCTCGATATCATCCGAACTCTGCGTGGTCGCGGTGTCGGGATCATCTACATCTCTCATCGGCTGGACGAGGTGTTTCGGATCGCGGATCGCATCACCGTTATGAAGGACGGTGCTACGGTCGCGAGCGTTCAGCGAAGCGAAGTCGAGATCGATGATGTCATACGCATGATGGTCGGGCGTCCCCTGAAGGCGCTGTTCGGTGAGGATGTGGACCGCCAGCCTGGATCGGAAATTCTTCGGGTCGAAAATCTCTCCGATGGTAGACGGATAAGGGGTGTTTCGCTTGATGTGCGTGCCGGCGAGATCGTTGGCCTCGGCGGACTTGTCGGGGCAGGTCGTACGGAGTTGGTGCGAATGATCTTTGGCGCTGAAAAAGCGCATTCTGGCGCCATAATCATTAAGGGCAAGAAGCGGAAGATCAACACGCCGCGTGACGCGGTCAAGGCAGGGATTGGCCTCGTCCCGGAAAGCCGCAAAGAACAAGGGCTGATTCTCGACTTTCCGATCCGGGTCAACGCCACCATGTCCAAGCTCCGTCCTCTGGTGAACTCCTTCGGGTTTATGCGCCGGCGAAAGGAGCAGGAAACGGTCAAGGCGCTGGCGTCCCGGTTACGCATAAAGGCTGGAAGCCTGGATGATCCGGCTAGCAGTCTCTCCGGCGGCAATCAGCAGAAGGTCGTGCTGGCGAAATGGTTTCATGCCGACGGTGATCTGATGATCTTCGACGAGCCAACGCGTGGTGTCGATGTTGGCGCAAAGACGGAGATCTATTCCCTCATCAAGTCCCTCGCCGCTGAGGGCCGAGCAGTCCTCGTCATATCATCAGAACACCTCGAACTGTTTGGGCTCTGCGACCGCATCCTGGTGATGCGCGAGGGCGAAGTGACGGGGTCGCTTTGGCCTGCCGACTATACCGAAGAAAAACTGCTGAAGCTCGCAATGGTTCAGGCCGATCCCCTGACAGAAGCCGCAGCCACAAACCGAGTGGGTTAAAGAAGTGACAGACCTAACCGAAACCGCCCGATCCCGTTCGCTTGACATCAGCAGCCTGCTTCACCGGTATGGCACGGTCGCGATCCTGATTGCCCTGCTCATCGTCGCAACGTCGATGTCCAACGTGTTTCTGACCGAGCGCAACATCATCAACGTGCTGCGCCAGAGCGCCGGCACGAGCTTGATGGCAGTTGGCATGCTCTTTGTCATCCTGACGCGAGGTATCGATCTCTCGGTCGGCTCGATCGCGGCACTCGGAAGCGTGCTCTCAGCGATTTTGATTGAGCAGTATGGAACTGGGCTCTCCGTCGCGGGTGCCCTGCTTGCGGGTGCCACCTGCGGACTGATCTCAGGTCTTCTTATTGCCTTGCTGAAGCTGCCGCCTTTCGTCACAACGCTTGCCATGATGACGGTTGCCCGCGGCCTGTCGCTGATCGTCTCGACCGGAAAACCGATCCAGATGGGCGATGCAGGTGCGCTGGTGACCGCTTTTGGTTCTGGCTCCATTGCTGGCATACCATTTCCAGTCGTTTTGATGGCCATCGTCTTCTTGATCGCAGGCGTCGTGCTCAACTACACCCGCTTTGGCAGGCTCGTGAAAGCCATCGGCTCAAATGTCGAGGCCGTTCGCCTATCGGGCATTCCCGTGGCGTTCTATACGACTGCGGTCTATGTGATTTCTGGCGTCCTGGCCGCCGCGGCCGGCATTGTTTCCAGCAGCCGGACGGGTATAGGCTCGGCAAACATCGGAGTTGGCGCCGAGCTGGACGCCATCGCCGCCGTGGTAATCGGTGGCGCGAGCCTGATGGGTGGCCGTGGAGGGGCCTTCAACACCTTCATCGGCGTCATTGTGCTCGGCATCATCGCAAACATGATGAACCTCGCCCGTGTCCCCGGCTACCACCAGCAAGTCTTCATGGGTTGCATCATCGTCGGCGCGATGCTTCTGCAATACGCCTCGAACTGGTTCCGCAAGTAACCTTGATCGCGGCAAATTGCCAAGGACGCGTTAGCACATGAATGATGACCTCTTCCTTGCTGTCGACGTTGGCACCGGCAGCGTTCGTGCGGCCCTTATCGATACGGTTGGACGAATTCTCGCCGTCGTCGCCCGGGAGCATGAGCAAATCGTGCCGCGTTTCGGGTGGTCCGACCAGCGTCCCGAGGATTGGTGGACAGGTGTTGCTGCGGCTATAAGACAGGTGCTGCAGGACGTGGACGGTGCGGCACACCGTGTCAGTGCCGTCGCCGCCTGCGGGCAGATGCATGGAACGGTGCTGGTCGATGACAAAGGGCGGCTGGTCCGCGAAACAGCACCACTCTGGAATGACAAGCGCACGGTCGAGTATGTACTGCGATTTGAGCGCGCACATCCACCATCTAGTTATCTTGCGGACTGCGCCAATCCTGCCGCACCCGCTTGGCCGGGGTTCAAGCTGCAATGGCTACGCGACAACGATCGCGAGGCTTGGGATCGTACCGCGGCCGTTATCATGCCCAAGGATTACATTAACCTGAAGCTGACCGGCGAAATCGCTATGGACCGGACCGATGGCGGTGCGAGCTTCCTCATGGATCCGGAAAGTGGCGAATGGTCGAGACGCATGGCGGATCTCCTGGGCCTCGACAGAACAAAGCTAGCGCCGCTGAGAAACCCGACTGAAATACTGGGTCGAGTGACCGATGAGGCGGCTCGTGAGACAGGCCTTGCCGCCGGCACGCCGGTTCTGGTGGGAGGTGCGGATTACCCAGTGGCTTTGCTAGGCTCTGGTGTCTGCCAACCCGGCGTCGGCTCGGAGGTCATGGGCACGTCCGCCATCATCACGGCCATCGCCGAAAAACCCCTCCTTGATCCTTCTGTCTGCAACGTCGGCACGGTCGAGGGCAACTGGGGCGCCTTCATGCTTCTCGAATCCGGTGGCGACGCGATGCGCTGGGCAAGGCGGGTCTTCCACGAAAAGAAGGCAAGCTACGAGGAGATTGTTGCCACCGCTGGCAAAGCGCCTGCCGGATCGGACCGTATGTTCTTCATGCCTTATCTCACTGGCGAAAGGCTCGGCGAACACCGCAACGCGCGTGCTCAGTATTTTGGCATTGGTGCTCAACATGGGCTGGCACATATGCATCGTGCAGTTCTTGAGGGTGTGGCTTTTGCCACCAAGCGACACATCAACATCCTAGATGCCATTTCGGGAGAGCCGCTGAAGCGGATCGTTGCCTCCGGCGGCGGCGCAAAAACGGAGCTTTGGATGAAGATCAAGGCAAGTGTCTACGATCTTCCAATCCTTGTTCCCCGTGAGCCAGAATGCGGCTTGATCGGCTGTGCGATAATGGCGGCTGCCGCGATCGGACATCATTCCAGCGTGGGCAAGGCTGCGGAAGCCTATGTCCGCTATGACAGGGAGGTGCTTCCCGTCCCGGAATGGGTTGAAATCTACCGGCCCATGCAGGCGTTTTTCGAGAAGCTCTATCAGCACAGCCAGTCGCTGTATGATGACCTCGACCGGTTGCCGCAATGATCATCCGTGCAGTTCTCTTTGACATGGATGGCACGCTGATTGACAGCGAGGGCATGCATTATGACGCGACTGAAGCGGTACTGCTTGCTGCAGGCGTTACGGCACCACCAGGTCTTTCGGTCCAGATGACCGGCATGTCCGGTTTCGATTGCCATGCTCTCCTGGTCCGCCAGACGGGTCTCGCCCTGACCTATGAGAGTTACGTGGCTGCCAAATATGGAGCATTTCTGAAGACGGCACAGGGGCTCGCCTTGAGGCGTGGCGCAGGTGACGTGCTCTGTTGGCTTGAGAGGCAGGGGCTTCCCTTCGCTGTGGTGTCCAATTCAGACCGCATGTTGATGGATGCGAGCCTAAACGCCGTCGGTCTGACGAAGCCGGGCCTGATCACGGTCTCGCGCAACGATGTGCGCGAGGGGAAGCCTGCGCCGGAGTCTTATCTCAGGGCAGCCTACCTTATGGGGGCCGCTCCTGATGAGTGCCTGGTCGTCGAGGATAGCTATCTGGGGGCTTTGGCAGGCGTGGCCGCTGGCATGCGGGTTATGGGTTGGCCGGAACCCCACCGACAGGACATCAGATTTCCGGAGGGTGTCGCGCTTTGCGACCCAGATGATCTCGTGTCCACGCTGCAGACGCTGATCATATCCTAACTTCAATAGGTTTCTCTCGTCCCGAGGAGGATGGCACATGTATCTCGAAAAGTTCAAACTTGATGGCAAGATCGCCGTGGTCACCGGAGCGGCGCGAGGCATTGGCCTTGCCGTAGTTGAAGCGTTGGCGGAGGCCGGTGCGACGGTCGTGCTGACCGACATGAACCCCGAGCTGTTGAATGCGGCCGTCGATGGCTTGAAGGCCAAAGGTTATCCAGTCGAAGGCGAATTGCTAGACGTGACCGACGTAAAGGGCGTTGATGCAGTCCGCGATCGGGTCTTGTCTCGCCATGACCGCGTCGACATTCTTGTCAATAACGCCGGGATTGCCATCAGCAACCACCCCGCTGAGGATATGGCGGATGACGTATGGAACAAGGTGATAGACGTCAACCTGAACGGCGTCTTCTGGTGCTGCCGCGCCTTCGGCAAGTCCATGCTCGAACAGGGCGGGGGATCCATCGTCAATGTGGGCTCCATGTCAGGCTTCGTTGTCAATCGACCGCAGGAGCAGGCGAACTACAACGCCTCCAAAGCGGCCGTGCACCATCTGACGCGCTCGCTGGCAGCGGAATGGGGGGCGCGAGGCGTGCGCGTCAACTCCGTCGCACCGACCTACATCGACACTGAAATGAACAAGTACGTCTACGATGACCCTGAAATGTACCGGCACTGGGTGGGCGGCACCCCGATGAACCGGTTGGGTCGCACGGATGAGGTGGCATCTGTAATACTGTTCCTTGCAAGCGAGGCTTCGAGCCTCATGACCGGCTCCATCGTGCTCGCTGATGGGGGCTATGTATGCTGGTGAATTCCCAATCCCCCGGACTGTTGAGGGGCGCTCGTTTTCCAGGTCGGTACGTGCAGGGGCCCGGTGCGATCTCGCGGCTTGGCGAGGAAGCTAAGTCTCTTGGCGACAGGGCGGTGGTCCTGCTCGATCGTGGCATCCACAATCTTCTTCTGGCCGATGTGGAGGCAGCCCTTCAAGGGCATGTAACAGCGGAGATCTGGCAACACGGAGGCGAATGCTCAGAAAGAGAAATCGCCCTGCTGGTCGAAAGGGCCAAGGGGGTCGGTGCCGAACTTTTAATTGGAGCCGGTGGCGGCAAAGCCCTGGATACGGCAAAGGCAGCGGCGCGTGATCTGTCGTTGCCGGTCATAATCGTGCCGACGATTGCCGCCTCCGATGCGCCCTGCAGCGCACTCGCCGTTATCTACAATGATGATGGCTCGGTTGCTTATGACGCGTTCCTACCGAGCAATCCGGATCTGGTGCTTGTCGATACCGCTCTAATCGCCAAGGCGCCGGCCCGCTTTCTGGCTGCAGGCATTGGTGATGCGCTCGCCACATGGTACGAAGCCGAGAGTTGTCGCCAAAGCGGGGCCGTCAACTGCATGCGTATGCCGGGCCTTAGTGTGGCCTTTGAGATCGCGCGCTATTGTCGCGATACAATCTTTGAGTACGGTGCGGCGGCGCTCGCTGAATGCGATGCGGATGCGGCGGGGCCGGCCTTGGAGCGGGTAGTCGAGGCCAACATCTTGCTTTCTGGAATCGGTTTCGAGTCCGGTGGCGTGGCTGCAGCACATGCCATTCATCATGGCCTTTGCGAGCTCGAGGACGTTCATCATAACCTGCATGGCGAGAAGGTGGCAATCGGTGTGCTTGCGGGTCTCAAGCTGTATGGGAAAAGTGAAGAGTTCGAGCGCGTGCGAGAGTTCTGCCGATCGGTACGCCTTCCGACGCGGCTAGCTGATATCGGTATTTCGGAAGTGACCGAAGAAAAACTTTCGACAGTCGCCATGCGCGCGTGCCGACCTGGCGAAATCATCCACAACGAACCGATGGTGGTGAGTGAAGACATGGTCATCACTGCTCTCAAAACCTTGATCTAAGCGGGAGGATTCGACTGATGTCCGATAGCAATGCTTTTGCGCCTGGCTACATGATGAACAAGAAGGTCGTTGTCTCTGGCGGGACGAGTGGCATTGGCCTCGCCATTGCTCGGGGTTTTGCAGAGGCGGGCGCAGAAGTCACAGCGACCGGAAGCTCCACCGCCCGCCTGTCCGCCGCAGAACAAGAAGCTTCGGCCAAGCTGCGGTTCCAGAAGCTCGATGTCCGCGACGGAGAGGCAGTTCAAGACTTCTTTGCGAGCCTTAGCAGCCTGCATGTACTCGTTAACTGTCAGGGCGTGGCAAGGCCAGACGAGGAATGGGAGGAAGACACTTTCCTCGATGTTATGGATATCAACCTCAACAGTGTGATGCGTCTCTCCCGGGAGGCGTTTCCTCTCCTTAGAGCGGAGGGCGGCACCATCATCAACGTTGCATCCATGCTAAGCTACCTCGCGGACGAGTCGGTCCCCTCGTATACGGCTAGCAAAACGGGCATCGTCGGGCTCACCCGCGCACTGGCGCACAAGTATGGACGGGCCGGGGTGCGGGTCAATGCTGTCGCACCGGGCTATCACCGGACCGATATGACTAAGGCGCTCTGGTCGGTTCCTGACAGTGAGAAAAGGGTTGCAGGACGTTCCGCCTTAAAGCGTTGGGGAGAGGCACAAGATCTGGTGGGGCCGGCGCTGTTCCTCGCGTCGCCTGCCGCTGCTTTCGTTACCGGCATAACATTGCCGGTCGATGGCGGCTACCACACTGGTTGATCCGGACACTACGGCTCCCAAAGTACACCATTGACAAGGTAACGGCGCTTTGCGCTAGGCTCTATCATTCCATAATGGGACAGGCATTTTTTGTGTGTTGAAGGCGACAGATGACGCAAAAAACGCGGTGCTGAATGATTTTGTTCGGTTCCGCTGGGTGATAGCTTCTTGCGGGGATTAGGGTAGTTCCGCCAGCAGTCGAGACGTCCTGACGTTCGAGCACGTGAACGTAGCTCAGACATGCTCCACCAGAAAATCCAAGAACGCTCGAACGCGGGCTGCCAGGTGATCATGACCTGCAAATACTGCATGGATCTGTTCAGTGTCATCAGGATTGTATTCTTCCAGTACCGGGATCAGCGTGCCCGCCTGAATGTCCGGCTCCACATGAAACCTGCCGATCCGAGCGAGGCCTAAACCTGAAAGGCACAGGCTTCGTATCGCCCAGCCGCTGTTGACCGCAGCGTCTCCACTCACGGGCAGACGATAGATGTCGCTAGAGCGGGAATCTCGAAACGGCCACTCGTTTAGACTCCGCCGAAAATTGAATGTGAGACAATTATGGTCCACTAGCTCGGCGGGTGTCTGAGGAACCCCATGGATCCCCAAATACGCTGGCGAGGCGACGATTACGCGGCGGCTTTCAAGCAGTTTTCTTGCTCTCAGTGAAGAGTCGTCAAGCAGGCCTGAGCGTATGGCCACATCCGTACGTTCTTCAATCAAGGCAATGACACCATCAGTCAGTGAAACATCAAGTTGAACCTCTGGATATCGCTCCAGGAATCGAGGCACCAACGGCAATAGGTACCTTTCGCCGAAGCCAAGGGATGAGTTCACCCGCAAGAGGCCGCGAGGGAGAACTTTGCCTCCTGATGTTACAATCGTCTCCAGCTCGAGAATATCGTCAAGAATACGTCTCGCTTTTTCAAGATAGAGCTCGCCCTCCGAAGTTAGGGCCATAGCCCGTGTCGATCTGACAATCAGCCTAGTACCAAGCCGATGCTCCAGGCGGCTGATTACCTTACTTACCGCAGAGGGCGACAGCCCAAGCCGCCTGCCGGCAGCCGAAAAATTGCCGGTCTCTGTTGCTGTCACAAAGACTTCGATCTCCCCTACGCGATTATCCATGATCCATCCTGTGAAACCAATTCATCAAAGCTTATCCATTTATGATGGTTATCGTTCAAGCCCTCTTCAATCATACTCCGTGTCGGTAAACCCCTAGGACTCTTGTCCATAGATAACTGCATCTCACGATCTGAGAGGATCCCATGCCATTAGCAATTTTTGCACTGACTATCGCTGCATATGCGATAGGAACAACAGAGTTCGTGATTGTCGGGCTTCTGCCCACGGTTGCTACCGATCTCAACATTACCCTGCCACTCGCCGGTCTTATCGTGAGCGTTTATGCGCTTGGCGTTACATTTGGCGCGCCAATCTTGACCGCACTGACAGGCAAGATAGAGCGTAAGCCTCTTCTGCTTGGCCTAATGGTGCTGTTCATCCTCGGAAACACCATCGCTGCCCTTTCGCCAGGCTACGAGATACTTCTCATTGCACGCGTGATAGCCGCGTTCGCTCATGGGGTGTTCTTCAGCGTTGGCGCGACGATCGCTGCTGACCTTGTGCCTGAGAACCGCCGTGCCTCTGCCATTGCCATGATGTTTATGGGACTCACCGTGGCGATCGTCACAGGTGTTCCGATCGGCACCTACATCGGTCAGATTTTCGGCTGGCGTGCGACCTTCTGGGTCGTGGCTGCGCTCGGCGTCATTGCCCTTCTTGCTATTGCGCTTCTTCTGCCCAACACTCTCAAGAAGGCGCCGCCAGCGAGCATCCTCGACCAGGTCCGGGTGCTTGGGTCCGGCCGTCTACTGCTTGTCTTTGCTATGACGGCACTTGGCTACGGTGGTACTTTCGTTGCCTTTACGTTCCTTGCGCCAATCCTTCAGGACGTCACGGGGTTCTCTGAGTCCAGCGTCAGCCTAATCCTTGTGCTTTACGGTATTGCGATTGCCGCCGGTAACATCGGCGGTGGCAAGATCGCCAACCATAATCCTGTTAGGGGGTTGATTGGACTCTTTCTGGCACAGGCCGTTGTACTGTTGGTGTTTTCGTTCACCGCCGTCTCTCCGGTTCTCACTCTTGTCACGTTGGCGGCGCTAGGCTTCCTCTCCTTCGCTAACGTGCCTGGCTTGCAGCTTTATGTCGTGCAATTGGCCAAGGAACATCGCCCCGGAGCGGTGGACGTGGCCTCCGCACTTAACATTGCTGCATTCAATCTCGGCATTGCTATCGGTGCTTGGCTTGGTGGTCTCGTTGTCGACTCGCCGCTGGGTCTTGTTTCTACACCGTGGGTCGGCGCAATCCTGGTCGCTTTCGCCCTGCTGCTGACCATCTGGAGCGCTGCGCTTGACCGTCGTGCGGCTCCATCGCTCAAGGCCGCCTGATGAAGACAGGCCCGGTGCCGAATGCACCGGGCCTGATCGACCTTAAATTGGAGCATTCTCATGTCCTTGGCATTAAGTTCTTCGATGTCCCCACAAAAGCCGGACGCCCTCGATCTCATCCGCAAGCCCCATGGTGGCCTCACCCTCGGTATAGAGCTGCCCCTTGACAATGATTGGGCACCTGCGCGTGAATTGGAGCGTGTGAGACAAGGCCGCCCCTTTGGTGTCCCTGATCTCACCCATCATCCCGATCTTGTCCGACAGGTTGATCGCTCAGGCTTTTCCGCCGTCTGGATGCGTGATGTACCTGTTTTTGACCCCAATGGTTTCGGCGATGCCGGTTCCGTCTACGATCCCTTCGTCAATCTGGGCTTCTTGGCTGGGATCACTCAAAACGTGGCGCTTGGTACCGCAGCGATTGTCTTGCCCTTGCGTCATCCTATGATGGTCGCGAAGGCGGTCGCCTCCGTTGACCAGCTATCTGGCGGGCGTCTCATTCTCGGTGTGGCCTCCGGTGACCGTCCGGTAGAATACCCCCTGCTCGGACTAGACTTCGAACAGCGTGGGGACGCGTTTCGCAATGCTGTCAGCTATCTGCGCGACGCCTGGAAAACTGGAGGGCTTCCCATCGGCGTCGGACGCATCGAGCCAAGCCTCGACTTGCTTCCTAAACCTTTGCAAGCTGCCATACCCATGGTCATTGCTGGTCGGGGCCGCCAGTCGCCGGATTGGATCTCAGCCAACATGCAAGGGCGTTTTGTTTATCCAAACGGCCTTGAGCGACTGAATGCCCAGGCTCGGGATTGGACTGCCGCTCGGATGTCTCTTGGTCTTGATCGTGGTGCCTTTATCAGCGCTTTCCACCTCGAACTATCCGACAATCCGGATGAAGAGCTTGCGCCGCGCCGTTTCGGCGCTCGCGTGGGCCGCAATGCATTTATTGATCACCTGCATGCGCTAGAGAACGCGGGCGTTGACCACTTGGCGCTTCTTCTTCGTCCTTCAACTCGACCCTTGGCCGAAGTGATCGATGAGCTAGCAAGTGATGTGCTTCCCGCACTTCGTGCACATTCACCCGCTGCAAAGACCGCAGCAGAATAACATAGGACAAACTAATGCACACTGTAACTGCGAACGGGTCCATCATTCCGGCGCTCGGGTTCGGCACCTTCCGCATGTCTGGCGCCGACGTGCTGCGGATCGTTCCGCATGCCCTGAAACTCGGCTTTCGCCATGTCGATACCGCTCAGATCTACGGCAATGAGGCTGAAGTCGGTGATGCGATTGCGGCTTCCGGCGTGCCCCGCAGCGATATCTTTCTGACTACCAAGGTATGGGTGGAAAACTACGCGCATGAGGCGTTCTTGACCTCGGTTGAACAGAGCCTCAGGAAGCTGAAGACTGATTATGTCGATTTGTTGCTACTGCACTGGCCGAGCGACATTGTCTCACTCGCCGAGCAGGTTGAAGCGCTGAACGAAGTCAAGGATGCTGGTAAGGTTCGCCATATCGGCGTCTCCAATTTCAACACGACGCTGATGACTGAGGCGGTCAGCCTTTCCAACGCGCCGCTCGTCACCAACCAGATCGAATATCATCCCTATCTCGATCAGACTGTGGTGATAGAGACTGCCATGAGCGCCGGCATGTCCGTGACCGGCTACTATGGTATGGCCGATGGCAAAGTTTTCACCGATCCGATCTTGCAGGACATCGCCGCAAGCCATCGCAAGTCAGTGGCGCAGGTGGTACTTCGCTGGCTAGTGCAACAGCAGGGGATTGTCGCTCTGTCAAAGACAATCGCGGAGGCGCGTGTCGCCGAGAACATCGCAATCTTTGACTTTGCACTTTCAGCCGATGAAATGGCCACTATCCATGGTCTCTCAAATCCCAACGGCCGTATTGTTTCACCGCATGGACTCGCACCTGTCTGGGACAATGCGACACGGTGAATTCAAAAGAAAGAGTGGCGTATGCTCCTCTTTCATTAGCTAGCTACATTCATGCTGCAAAGGGATTCCTAGTTCGGGCTGCCGCGGCTACTGTGCTGGATCGTCGGTCCATACTGGGCAACGAACTTTAAATAAGGCGCCGAGGGAGTGAAGTGTGGCGCACAGTCTGTTCCCACCTTCAGAAAGGGTCGCGCGTCGCTGAGGGTCATGCAGGCAAAGATTGTAGTCCTGGTGTCAGACCCAGTTCCATACCAAGTTTTGCGGCAAAGTTGCACGGTGCACGATACCCGTTAAGGTAACCCCTACCTGAATCCTTATCCATGAAACAGCCGCGATACGTCCGCTTTTGTCGGGAGACAAAATCTAGTTGACAGAAAAATTGGATCGTTCCATAACAATTGGAACGATCTAAATCTTAGTCGTATTATCTGAAGGAGATGGAAAATGCGGTGGGCCCTGATCGGAGCCAGCACGATTGCGCGTCAGTATATGGTCGGCGCGATCCGCGCCCAGCAAGGCGAGATTGTCAACGTCTTGAGCGGATCGGGTGAGCGTGCCCGGGCGTTTGCAGTCGAGCACCATATCCCGCGATCAGGCACTGACCTGGACGAGCTTCTGGCCGACCCCACAATCGACGCTGTGTACATCTCGACCACCAATGAAAAGCATCTGCCGCAGGCGCTCGCCGCCATAAAGGCCGGGAAGCATGTGCTCTGCGAGAAGCCTCTGGCGCTTAACCTTGAGGATGCGGCTGCGATGGTCCGCGCCGCCGAAGAAGCCGGGCTCGTCTTCGCCACCAATCACCATCTGCGTTGCTCCGGCAGTCACCGTGCCGTGCGCGCACTCATCGCCTCTGGTCGCATCGGTCGCGTACTTTCCTTACGTCTCCACCACGCTGTGTTTCTGCCGCCGCATCTTCAGGGATGGCGGATCAATGCGCCGGATGCGGGTGGTGGGGTCATTCCCGACATCACCGTCCACGACGCCGATGTCGCGCGTTTCCTTCTCGGTGAAGATCCGGTTTCGGTTGTGGCGCAGATGAAAAGTTCTGGGCTGGGCAAGGGCGTCGAGGATTCCGCCATGTCCGTCTGGGCCATGCCCTCGGGCGCGATGGTGATGAGCCATGAGAGCTTCACCCATCCCTTTGCCGGCTCTGGTCTTGAGGTCCACGGTACGGACGGATCGATCTTCGCCCGGGATGTCATGACGCAGAACCCGATCGGTTCGATTGAGCTGGTCACCGCTTCCGGACGCGAGGTGATCGGCTTTGACCACCATGATCTTTACGCAGAGGGCGTTCGGCGTTTCCAGGCCGCCGTGGCCGGTGATGGTGAGCCGGCAGCAACCGGTTTCGATGGCGTCAAGTCGCTCGCAGTGGCGCTTGCCGTGCGTGATGCTGCCGCGCGCGGGGTTCGGGTCGACGTGAATTACGGAGGTGTCCGTTGAGCAAGCTTGTTGCCGCCGCAGAGGCCGTCTCGCGCATCCCCGATGGCGCCGTCGTCACGGTATCATCGTCATCAGCGCTCGGTTGCCCGGATTTCGTCCTGGCCGCCCTCGGTTGCCGCTTCGAAACGGAAGGCCATCCACGCAATCTCACCATGCTGCATCCGATTGCCGCCGGCGACATGTACGGCGTCAAGGGCATCGACCATATCGCGAAGGACGGCCTGATCCGCCGTGTGCTTGCCGGCTCCTATCCGTCTGGTCCGTCGAGCTTGCCGATGCCCGAGATCTGGAAGATGGTCGTCGAAGACAGGGTCGAGGCCTACAATGTGCCTTCCGGCATCATGTTCGACATGCACCGTGAAGCGGCTGCCCGGCGTCCCGGCGTGCTGACCCGCATCGGCCTCGAAACCTTCGTCGATCCGGTCCGCGAAGGCTGTGCGATGAATGACAGCGCATCATGCCATCCCATCGTCAGTCGCGTCGATTTCGCCGGCGAAACCTGGCTGCACTTTCCGAACATCTATCCGGATGTCTGCATTCTAAGAGCCACAACAGCCGACGAGCGCGGCAATCTCACCTATGAGCACGAGGGCGCCTATCTCGGCGGGCTCGAACAGGCGATCGCGACGCGCAACAATGGCGGCCTCGTCATTGCCCAGGTGAGCCGCATGACGGCGGCCGGAAGCCTTCGTCCGCATGACGTGCGCGTGCCCGGTCATCTCGTCGACCTCGTGGTCCTTGATCCCGAGCAGAAACAGACCTGCGAGACACCCTATGATCCGGCGATCTCCGGCCAGATCATGCGGCCCTGGTCGAGCTTCAAGCTGGCCGAACATGGCGTTGAGAAGGTGATCGCCAGACGGGCGGCTCTTGAACTGAAAGCCGGCATGACGGCCAATCTCGGCTTCGGCATCAGCGCGCAGGTGCCGCGTATCCTGCTGGAGGAGGGGCATCCCGAGGCAGTCACCTGGGCGATCGAACAGGGCGCCGTTGGTGGCATGCCGCTCACCGATTTCGCCTTCGGCTGTGCCTCGAATGCCGACGCCTTCGTGCCGTCACCGCAGCAGTTCATTTATTTCCAGGGCGGTGGCTTCGACGTCTCCTTCCTCTCCTTCCTGGAGGTGGACGTCGAGGGCAATGTCAATGTCTCGAAGCTCGGCAAGAAACCCTATCTGACAGCAGGCTGCGGCGGCTTTGTCGATATCACCGCCCATGCCAGGAAGATCGTTTTCTCCGGATGGTTCGAGGCCGGTGCGGCAGTCGAACTGACCGAAGGCGGCATCCATGTCCGCAGTCCCGGCAAGTTCACCAAGATGGTCGACAAGGTCGAGCATGTGACGTTCTCCGGCAGAAGAGCCCGCGAGCAGGGGCAGGACGTGCTCTACATTACCGAGCGCTGCGTGATGCGCCTAACAGAGAGCGGCCTCGTGGCCACCGAAATCATGCCAGGCATCGAACCTGAACGGGACATAGTCGCTGCCTCGCAAGGGCGGGTGAAGATAGCGTCGGATGCCAAGGTCATCTCGACATCGCTGCTATCAAAGGATCCGATGGGGTGGGCGCCATGAGTGCCGTTCAGCTCCATATCGCCGATGGCATTGCCGAGATCCGGCTGGACAACCCGGCGAAACTCAATGCCTTCACGGTCGAGATGCTGGAGCAACTCTCCGGTCATCTCGACCGGCTGGAGCGGATGAATGATGTTCGCTGCGTGATCGTCACGGCGGAAGGCGAGCGCGCCTTTTGTGCCGGGGCCGATATCAATGCCTGGGGTGATCTAACGCCTGCCCAATTTGGTCGCCACTGGGTGCGCGATGGGCACCGGATCTTTGATCGGCTGGCGCGGCTGTCGAAACCCGTGATTGCGGCCATGGCAGGCCATGCCTTTGGTGGCGGTCTGGAATTGGCTGCCGCCTGCGATGTCAGGGTCATGGCACCATCCGCCACGATCGCGCTTCCGGAAGCCCATGTTGGCGTCGTGCCCGGCTGGTCGGGCACGCAGCGCCTGGCGCGGCTGCTGCCGGAGCCGATCCTGAAGGAGATGGCCGTGTTCGGACGGCGGATCTCCGCCGAGCGCGCCCATGCTTCTGGCTTCGTGGCAGAGATCTCGGCCACCCCGGTCGAGACGGCCAGAAGCCTGGCTCAGTCGGTTCTTGGCCTGTCGCCGCGCGCCGTCGAAGTGGCGAAATTCATGATCCATGCGGGGCGGGGCGAGGATCGCGATGCCATGATCGAAGCGTTGGGCAGCGCCGCAATTGCCGCCAGTGCCGATCGCGACGAAGGTGTCGCCGCCTTCAGGGCGAAACGCAAACCCGCATTTTCGGGAGAATGACATGAACGATATGACCATGACCTCAGCCGTCGCCCATCCGCTGCCAAAGGCGCCTTTCGCAGGGCGGCACTTGATCGACGGCATCTGGCAGGACAATGCCGGTGGCGCGACCTTCGACAGGGTGTCGCCCTCCCATGGCATCGTCGTCAGCCGTTCCGCACGCGGTGGCGCGGCGGAGACGGAAGCTGCGATTGCCGCCGCCCGACGGGCCTTCGACCTGGGCACATGGAGCCGTGCGACCGGCAAGGACCGCTCGATGTTCCTGCTCAAAGTCGCCGATCTCATCGAGGCCAATGTCGAGCGCATGGCGCTTCTCGAAACGCTGGAAAGCGGCAAGCCGATTTCCCAGGCCCGGGGTGAAGTTTCCGGCGCCGCCGACCTCTGGCGCTATGCGGCAGCGCTTGCTCGCACGCTGCATGGCGACAGCCACAATTCGCTTGGCGAGGACATGCTGGCCGTGGTGTTGAAGCAGCCGATCGGCGTCGTCTCCATCATCACGCCCTGGAATTTCCCCTTCTGGATTCTCAGTCAGAAGCTGCCTTTTGCGCTTGCGGCTGGCTGCACCTGCGTGATCAAGCCCTCGGAAATGACGCCGTCGACCACAGTGATGCTCGGCGAACTGCTGATCGAGGCGGGGTTGCCCGCCGGTGTGGTTAACATCGTCCTCGGTTTCGGCCAGCCGGTTGGCACGCTGATGGCGGAACATCCCCATGTCGATATGGTGAGCTTCACCGGTTCTACCGCCGTCGGCAAGGCGATCAGTGCGGCAGCGTCCAAGACGCTGAAGAAGGTCGCGCTCGAACTGGGTGGCAAGAACCCGCAGGTCGTCTTCCCGGACGCCGATCTGGACGCAGCCGCCGATGCGATCACCTTCGGCGTCTATTTCAATGCCGGCGAATGCTGCAATTCCGGCAGCCGCATCATCGTGCATGAGGACATCGCGGAAGCCCTGGTCGAAAAGGTCGTGACGCTCTCCCGCAAGGTCGCCTTCGGCGATCCGCTCAATCCCGACACCCAGGTCGGCGCGATCATTTCTGAGGCTCATCAGCAGAAGATCGCCGCTTATGTTCGTGATGCGGTGGCGTCGGGCGCGAAGCTTGCCCTCGGCGGCGAAGCGGTCCGCCATCCGGGCCTGCCCGGTGATTTCTTCGCGCCGACGGTCGTGACGAATGTCCGCCCTGATATGCCGATTGCCCGGGAGGAGGTCTTTGGCCCGGTGCTTGCTGTCCTCACCTTCAAGACGCTGGAAGAGGCCATCTCCCTCGTCAATGACGCGTCCTACGGTCTGTCCGCGGGCGTCTGGAGCGAGAATGTGCACACTTGCCTCGCCTTCGCGCGCCGCGCTGAAGCTGGCACCGTCTGGACCAACACCTGGATGGATGGCTTCCCGGAAGTCGCCTTTGGCGGCTTCAAGCAGAGCGGCCAGGGCCGCGAGAATGGCCGCTACGGCCTCGATGAATTCCTGGAGATCAAATCCGTCGTGATGCGCATCGGCAAGACCAGGCCGAACTGGGTACGCGACTGACTTCCGGAACGATTGAAAGCAACGCATCAAACAGGAGGAATAACATGCGTAGCCTTTTCAAGACCATGCTGATTACCGGTACCATGCTGGCGGGCACCGCCGGCATCTCTCATGCCACCGACGTCGAGGTGCTCCACTGGTGGACCTCGGGCGGTGAAGCCGCAGCGCTCAACGTTCTGAAGGAGGATCTGAACGCCAAGGGCATCGGCTGGGTCGATATGCCGGTCGCCGGTGGCGGCGGGGAGGCCGCCATGACCGCACTGCGCGCCCGCGTCACCGCAGGCGACCCGCCGACGGCCGTCCAGATGCTCGGCTTCGATATTCTCGACTGGGCGGAGCAGGGCGCGCTTGGCAATCTCGACGAAGTTGCTGCTGCCGAAGGCTGGGACAAGGTCGTGCCGGAAGCGCTGCAGAAGTTTTCGAAGTATGACGGTCGCTGGATAGCAGCGCCCGTCAACGTCCACTCGACCAACTGGGTCTGGATCAACAAGGCAGCCCTTGATGCAGCCGGCGGCAAGGCACCCGAGAGCTGGGACGAGCTCGTCGCCGTTCTCGACAAGATGAAGGCAAACGGCATCACGCCGCTCGCCCATGGTGGTCAGCCCTGGCAGGACGCGACCGTCTTCGATGGCGTCGTTCTATCCAAGGGGAACGACTTCTATAAGAAGGCCTTCATCGATCTCGACGAAGCCACACTCACTGGCCCCGATATGGCCGATGCCTTCGATCGCCTGATCAAGCTGCGCAGCTATGCCGACGACAACTTCTCCGGTCGCGACTGGAACCTGGCCTCGGCCATGGTCATCGAAGGCAAGGCCGGCATGCAGATGATGGGTGACTGGGCCAAGGGCGAATTCCTGAAGGCCGGCAAGAAGCCGGGCGAAGACTTCGTCTGCATCCGCTTCCCCGGAACGCAGGGGTCCGTGACGTTCAACTCGGACCAGTTCGCGATGTTCAACGTTTCGGGCGATGACAAGGTCAAGGCGCAGATGGCCATGGCCTCTGCCATCGAAAGCCCGAAATTCCAGTCGGCCTTCAACGTCGTCAAGGGATCGGTTCCGGCCCGCACCGACGTGCCGGACACGGACTTCGACGATTGCGGCAAGAAGGGCATGAAGGACCTCGCAGAGGCAAGTTCTGCCGGTTCGCTGTTCGGCTCCATGGCCCATGGCCATGCAGCACCTGCTGCCGTGAAGAACGCCGTCTATGACGTCGTGACCAAGGCCTTCAATGGTGGCTTCAAGGATGGTGCAGAGGCCGCCAAGGCGCTCGGCGAAGCGGTCGCCGCCGCAAAGTAACCTCCCCGTCGCGAGTGGCCTCCTCGTCGCTCGCGACCCCTCCGACGCCGTCTGCCAGGTGAAAGGCGGCGTCGGTCTATCCAGACCGTACCAGGAGAAACCTCATGACAAGCTCGACCCGGGCTGACTTGCGCACGCGCATACAGGATTGGCTGCCGAAGGTGGTGTTGGCACCCTCCTTTGCTGTCACTCTCCTGTTTGTCTACGGCTTCATCCTGTTCACCGTGTTCCTATCGTTTACCGGCTCCAAGATGTTGCCGGTCTACAATTTCGTCGGCTTCACCAATTACAGCCGGCTCTGGGCGCAGGAAAACTGGCATATCGCGATCAGCAATATCGCGATCTTTGCCAGCCTCTACATCGTCATCTGCACCGCACTCGGCCTGATGCTCGCGATCTTCCTTGATCAGAAGATAAGGGGCGAGGGGCTGCTGCGTCCCATCTATCTCTATCCGATGGCGCTGTCTTTCATCGTCACGGGCACGGCCTGGAAGTGGTTCCTCGATCCGGGCATCGGTCTGGAGCGCATCATGCGGCTTTGGGGATGGGAGAGCTTCTCCTTCACCTGGATCAAGGACAATGACATGGCTGTTTACACCATCGTCATTGCGGCGGTCTGGCAGACCAGCGGCTTTGTCATGGCGATGTTTTTGGCGGGCTTGCGCGGGATCGACAACGAGATCCTGAAGGCCGCCCAGATCGACGGCGCCTCGAGCTTCCAGCTTTATCGCCGGATCGTCATCCCGATGCTGCGGCCGGCCTTCCTCTCGGCCTTCGTCATCCTCAGTCACCTCGCGATCAAGTCCTATGACCTTGTCATCGCGCTGACGGGCGGTGGTCCAGGGCGTGCTACCGAGATGCCGGCGACCTTCATGTATTCCTACACCTTCACCCGCAACCAGATGGGCGTCGGTTCCGCCTCGGCGGTAATCATGCTGATGACCATCGCGGCCATCATGGTTCCCTATCTCTATGCCGAACTGAAGGAGAAGAACTGATGTCTGCCGTCAGTCAGGACACCGCCGTCAGGACCGGTCGCGTCACCCGCGCCTTCATCTATCTGGTGCTTCTCCTCTTCGCGCTCTTCTATTTGCTGCCGCTCTATGTGATGGGTATCAACTCGCTGAAGCCGCTGCCGGAAATCACCGGCGGCAACATGATGGCGCTGCCGCAAACCTGGACGCTGGACGCCTGGCGCTCCGCCTGGTCGACTGCCCAGATTGGCGTGTCGCCGACCGGTCTGAAACCTTATTTCCTGAATTCCATCCTGATGGTCGTGCCCGCCGTCGCCATCTCGACGATCCTCGGCGCGCTGAACGGTTACGTGCTGACGAAATGGCGTTTCCGCGGCGACACCATCGTCTTCGGTCTGATGCTGTTTTCCTGCTTCATCCCGTTCCAGATCGTGCTGATCCCCATGGCACTGGTGCTTGGCAAACTCGGGCTCGCCGGTTCGGTTCCGGGGCTGGTGCTGGTCCATGTGGTCTACGGTATCGGCTTTACCACGCTCTACTACCGCAACTACTACGCCACCTTCCCGACCGAACTGGTCAAGGCGGCACAGATCGACGGCGCCGGTTTCTTCCGCATCTTCTGGCGCATCCTGCTGCCGGTCTCCGGCCCGATCACCGTCGTCTCCGTCATCTGGCAGTTCACCAATATCTGGAATGACTTCCTGTTCGGTGTCTCCTTCGGCGGCACGAGCCAGCCGATGACGGCGGCGCTCAACAACCTCGTTCAGTCCTCCACGGGGGTGAAGGAATACAATGTCCACTTTGCGGGCGCGATCATCGCCGCCCTTCCCACCCTTCTCGTTTACGTCGTCGCCGGGCGCTATTTCGTGCGCGGACTGATGGCCGGTTCAGTCAAAGGATAAGATAATGGGCTTTCTCGACATCCGGAACGTCACCAAGTCCTACGGGCAGTTGGAAGTTCTGCACCGTGTCGACATCTCGGTGGAGGAGGGCGAATTCCTGGTTCTCGTCGGCCCCTCCGGCTGCGGCAAGTCGACCCTGCTCGGCATGATCGCCGGCCTGGAGGGCATCTCCTCCGGCGAGATCGCAATCAAGGATCGTGTCATCAACGGGGTCCATCCGTCGAAGCGCAACATTGCCATGGTCTTCCAGTCCTACGCGCTCTACCCGAACATGACCGTCGGCCAGAACATCACTTTCGGCCTCGAGATGCACGGCGTGCCGAAGCCGGAGCGTGACAAGGCATTGCTCGACGTCGCCAAGCTGCTGCAGATCGATCATCTCACCGACCGCAAGCCGGGCCAGCTGTCCGGTGGCCAGCGCCAGCGTGTCGCCATGGGCCGTGCCCTGGTGCGCGATCCCGACGTCTTCCTCTTCGATGAGCCGTTGTCGAACCTCGACGCCAAGCTCCGCGTCGACATGCGCACCGAGATCAAGAAGCTGCATGCCAAGCTCAAGCGCACCATCGTCTACGTCACCCACGACCAGATCGAGGCGATGACGCTATCCACCCGGATCGCCGTCATGAACAAGGGTTACATCCAGCAGCTCGGCACACCTAAGGAGATCTATGACACCCCGGCCAATGTCTTCGTCGCCACCTTCATGGGAAGCCCGGCGATGAATGTCGTGCCGGCGCGTGTCGTCCTTCGTGATGGTATGCCGCATGCCGAAGTCGTGCTTGGGGATGGGTCCAAGAGCCTGCTCGCCTTTAGCCAGCCGAGCCTTGCCGGCTGGGACGGACGGGAGATCCTGCTCGGGATCCGCCCGGAGGCGATCACAGACCCTGATGGCGCAGACCGCAAATCGCAGAACATCGTCGGCCTGAAAAACCGGGTGATCGTCACCGAGCCCGCAGGCTCCGACACATTCGTCACTATGAGCCTTGGGGGCAAGGACGTGATCGCGCGTATGCGGGCCGACGTCGATATATCAGGCGGTGACGACTTCGAATTCGCGGTCAACATGGAAAAGGCCGTGGCCTTCGACCCCAAGACGGAAGAACGCATCCGGCCATGAGCGACGCAGACGTCATCATCATCGGTTCGGGCATGGGGGGCGCAACGCTCGCGGCTCGTCTTGCGCCAACAGGTCGACGCATCCTGATCGTCGAGAAGGGCGAAAGGCTCAAGCCTTCCTCTGCCGATCGGGACGCGGATGCCATTTTCGGCAAGGCGCATTTCAGGCCGAAGGAAGAATGGCTGGACGGCGACGGCCGGCCATTCAACCCCGGCAACTACTACAATGTCGGCGGCAATTCGAAATTCTACGGCGCTGTGCTGCTGCGCTATCGCCGCGAGGATTTTTCGCCCCTGCACCACATGGGCGGAACGACGCCCGGCTGGCCGATCGGTTACGACAGTCTGGAGCCCTGGTATCAGCAGGCTGAACACCTGTTCGAAGTCCGGGGAACACTGGGCGAGGACCCGACCGAGCCAGTGCATTCCGGAACCTATGATCAAAAGCCCGTGCCGGACGAGCCCGCGATCGCCGATTTGCGCCGTCGCCTGAAATCTGTCGGGCTTCACCCGGCCTCCCTGCCGCTCGGTGTCGACATCGACACATGGCTCGCCCATGGGAAAACGACCTGGGACGCCTTCCCGGATACCTGCGGCGGCAAAAAGGATGCGGAGACGGTGAGCCTCGCCGTAGCGCTTCGTCATCCCAATGTGTCGCTGGTGACAGGATGCGAAGTGACGCGCCTTCTGGCAGGCGAGGGCGGAAAGGTCACCGGTGTCGAGGTGCTGAACCAAGGTAAGACAAAGATACTGAGCGCACCCCTCGTGGTTCTCGCCGCCGGTGCCGTCCGAAGCGCTGCCATCCTGCTGTCCTCGGCAGATGAGCGGCATCCGCAGGGTGTGGCAAACCGCTCCGACCAGGTCGGCCGCAACTTCATGAACCACAATTGTTCGGCGGTGCTGGCGCTCCACCCCTTCCGGCGCAATCCGTCGGTCTACCAGAAGACCCTGCTGATCAACGACTTCTACCTGACGGGCGGGCCGAGTGGTGAGCCGCTCGGCAATATCCAGCTGCTCGGCAAGATCACCGGCCCGATCCTCGCTGCAAGCTCGCCGCTGCCACGACCGCTCGCCCATTGGATCGCCGATCGCTCGGTTGATCTCTATGCGATGTCCGAGGATCTGCCCAATCCGGAAAGCCGCGTGACCGTCAGGAACGGCCGGATCATGCTCGACTGGAAGCGGTCGAACTGGGAGGCACATCTCGCCCTCGTCGACAGGCTGAAAACGCTGCTGCGAAAAGCTGGCTACCCGGTCGTGCTCTCGCGCCCCTTCGACCGTCGCACGCCCTCGCATCAGTGTGGCACGGCGCGCATGGGGTCCGATCCGGCAAAGAGCGTGGTCGACAGTTTCGGGCGCAGCCACGATCATCGCAATCTCTTCATCGTCGACGCGTCGATCCTGCCAACCTCGGCCGCGGTCAACCCGGCCCTGACGATCGCAGCGCTCGCCCTGCGGTCGGGCCAGCACATCATCGAAACGGAGTTCAAGCAGTGAGCAAGCTCGCACTGATTACGGGAGGCCAACAGGGCATCGGCCTCGGCATCGCCCGCGAACTGGTCGGCGCCGGCTATAAGCTCGCGCTGGCGTCGAGGTCCGAGGAAGATGCTCCACAGGTAGAGGCGGCGCTCGTCGAACTGGGCGATGCCGCCATCTATGTTCGCCACGACCTGCAGGATATCGACAACGTCGCCTCGGTTCTTGACCAAGTCGAAGCCCGTCTCGGTCCCGTCACCACCTTTGTCTCCAATGCCGGCGTTCCCGCCAAGGTGCGCGGCGACATGCTCGCTTTGACGCCCGACAGCTTCGATTTCGTTCTGGGTGTCAATCTGCGCGGTGCCTTCTTCCTCGCTCAGGAGGTCGCCCGGCGTATGCTGGCAACCCCGTCGGACACTTACCGCTCGATCGTTTTCGTGACCTCTGTCAGTGCCAGCATGGCCTCGATCGAGCGGGCGGAATACTGCATCTCCAAGGCCGGTGCCGGCATGATGGCGGAGCTCTTTGCGCTGCGCCTAGCGCCGCATGGCATTGGCGTTTTCGAGCTGAGACCCGGCATCATCGAGACCGAAATGACGGCGGGCGTGAAGGACAAATACACCGCGCGGATCGAAGGTGGGCTTGTTCCGGCGCAGCGCTGGGGCCAGCCGGTCGATATCGGCAGCGTGGTCGTGCCGCTTGCGGAAGGGCGTTTTGCCTTCGCCAATGGGGCAGTCATTCCGGTCGATGGCGGCCTGTCGCTCGCGCGGCTCTAGGAGATTTTCATGCGGCAAGCTTTTGATTTCATCATCGTCGGTGGCGGTTCGGCGGGCTCGGTGCTTGCGGCCCGGCTGTCGGAAAATCCGGATTTCAACGTGCTCCTGCTCGAAGCGGGTGGCCGCGACTGGCATCCCTTCTACCATCTGCCGGCAGGCTTCGCGAAGATGACCAAGGGCATCGGCAGCTGGGGTTGGAGCACCGTGCCTCAGCGGCACATGAACAACATGGTGATCCGCTACACCCAGGCGAAGGTCATCGGCGGCGGTTCCAGCATCAACGCGCAGATCTACACGCGTGGCAATGCGCTCGACTATGACGACTGGCGCCAGATGGGCTGTGAAGGCTGGTCCTACGAGGATGTCCTTCCTTACTTCCGCAAGGCCGAGGACAATGACAGCTTCGACAACCGCTATCACGGCAAGGGCGGTCCGCTCGGCGTCAGCAAGCCATCAGCACCCCTGCCGATCTGCGAGGCCTATTTCAAGGCGGCAGCCGAACTCGGCATTCCCTTCAACGGCGACATGACCGGCGAGACGCAGGATGGCGTCGGATACTACCAGCTGACCCAGCGCAATGTCCGCCGCTCCTCGGCGTCGATCGCCTATCTCAACCCCGCGCGCAGGCGCCCCAACCTCACCATCCGCACGGATGCGCAGGTGCTGAGGCTCGTGGTCGAGAACGGGCGCTCTGTTGGCGTCGAGCTCGCCGGTGAAGGCGTGATCAGGGCCGAACGCGAGGTGCTGCTCTCATCGGGTGCGATCGGCAGCCCGCGCCTCCTGATGCTGTCGGGCATCGGTCCTGCCGACCATCTCGCCTCTGTCGGTGTGCCCGTTGTTTTCGACCAGCCCCGCGTCGGCTCCAACCTGCAGGACCACCTCGATCTCTTCGTCATCGCTGAATGCACCGGGCCGCATACCTATGACCGCTTCGCCAAGCCGCATCTCTCGGTGCTGGCCGGCTTGCAATATCTTCTGACGAAGAGCGGCCCTGTCGCCTCAAGCCTCTTCGAGACCGGCGGCTTCTGGTACGCCGATCCGGAGGCTCGCTCTCCCGACATCCAGTTCCATCTCGGCCTCGGCTCCGGCATCGAGGCCGGTGTAGCCGCCATGCCGAACGGCGGCGTGACGCTGAATTCCGCCTATCTCAGACCCCGCTCGCGGGGCACCGTCCGGCTCGGCTCGGCTGATCCGCTCGCGGCCCCCTTGATCGATCCTAACTACTGGGAAGATCCCTACGATCGCGAAATGTCGATCCGGGGTCTGAAGACCGCAAGAGACATCATGCGTCAGGATGCCCTTAAGCCCTACGTCCTGGCCGAGCGCCTTCCTGGGCCGGACGTGCAGACGGACCAGGACTATTTCGACTATGCCTGCCGCCATTCGAAAACTGACCACCATCCCGCCGGCACCTGCCGTATGGGCTCGGACCCTGAGGCCGTCGTCGATCCACGTCTGCGCTTCAACGGTATTGAAGGCCTGCGCGTCATCGACGCCTCGATCATGCCGACCGTGGTCTCGTCCAACACCAATGCGCCGACGATCATGATTGCCGAAAAGGCAGCCGACATGATCAAGGCCGATTACGGAGCCACGTCATGATCCGCCACATCGTGCTCATCCGTTTCCAGCCGACGGTTTCGCCCGCCGTTATCGACGACCTCTTCGCCGAACTGCATCAGATCGAAGGCAAGGTGCCGGGCCTCAAGTCGATCACCTCTGGCCGCAGCGAAAGCCCGGAGCGCATCGAACGCGGCTATCTGCACGGCTTCGTCGCCGATTTCGCCGACTGGGAAGCCCTGGAAACCTATCAGATCCACCCGGATCACAAGCGCTTCGGCGCCCGTCTGGTTGCCCATGCCCAGGGTGGTCTCGACGGCATCCTCGTCTTCGACCTCCCCGTCCAAACTCAGGGATCTCCTACATGATTGCCTTGCCCACCGCCGATGGCCGTATCGAAGACTATCGCCTGACAGGAACGCCGCTGACACCGCGCGCTCCGACCCGTCCGCTGACCCGCACCGCCTTTGCCGCCGCCCATGTCGTCTCCGATCCGCTGCGCGAACGCAATCCCTGGGACACGCGGCCTGCGGTCGATTGGGATGGCACGCTTGCCTTCCGCACTTCGCTCTGGGATCAGGGCCTTGGTCTCGCCGAAGCCATGGACACGGCCCAGCGCGGCATGGGGGTCGACTGGCCGACGGCGCTTGAACTCATCCAACGGACTATGGTGGCCGCCAAGGCGCATCCGATGAAGCCGCGCGTCGCCTGCGGTGCTGGCACCGACCATGTGGCGCTCGCAGACCTCACCACCGCAGACAAGATCGCAGCCGCCTATCAGACGCAGGCGGAAGCGATCGAGTCCGCCGGCGGGCAGTTGATCCTGATGGCCTCTCGCGCCTTCCCCGCGATAGGAGCGGGGCCCGATGTCTACCGCTCCGTCTATCGCAAGCTGATCGATGGCGCGCGCGAGCCTGTCATCCTGCACTGGCTGGGAGACATGTTCGATCCGGCGCTGAAGGGTTACTGGGGCAGCGAGGATGTCGCTGAAGCCAGCGACTTCGTGCTCGACCTGATCGGTGAAAACCCGGGCAAGGTCGACGGCATCAAGATCTCGCTGCTCGACCAGGCGCATGAAGAGGCGTTTCGCGCCCGCCTGCCGGAGGGTGTTCGTCTCTACACGGGCGACGACTTCAACTATGCCGACCTGATCGCCGGCGATGGGAAACACTATTCCCATGCGCTGCTCGGCATCTTCGCCGCCATCGCACCGGCGGCCTCGCAGGCGCTCGACGCTCTGGCGGCAGGGGACCTCGACACCTATCACCGACTGCTGAAACCGACGGTACCGCTCAGCCGCGAAATCTTCCGCGCCCCAACAAGGTTCTACAAGGCAGGCATCG